>NZ_CP108687.1:2117500-7095000 GCF_045162765.1 Streptomyces sp. NBC_01013 | reverse complement strand
ACGCGCGGCCAGGGCATCGTCCGGTGGGACCCCGTTGCCGTCGAGGCGGCCGGCAAGTCGCCCGTGTGCCCCGTCGTCGCGCTGGAAGCGACGGCCGATTCGCTCTCCGAGGTCATCGAGGACGGCGACGTGAAGGTCGGCGACACACTGTTCGCTTGGCAGTAACGCGTACGGCTCAGTCCCAGCCGACTGGATATCCATCGCGGGGGCACCTGCCGCCGCACAACCGGAGACGGTGAAATGCAGACAACGCTGCGAGGCGTAGGCGTGAGCCACGGTGTGGCGATCGGCGAGGTACGGCACATGGGCACGGCAGTGCTCGAACCGCCGGCCAAGCAGATTCCGGCTGAGGAGGCCGAGCGCGAGCAGGGGCGGGCCCGGCAGGCCGTGGAAGCCGTGGCGGCCGACCTCGTCGCGCGCGGCAACCTGGCCGGCGGCGAGGCCCAGCACGTGCTGGAAGCCCAGGCGATGATGGCCCAGGACCCCGAGCTCATGGCCGATGTCGACCGGCGCATCGCTGTCGGCAGCACCGCCGAGCGCGGTGTGTACGACGCGTTCGCCTCATACCGCGCCCTGCTCGCCGGTGCCGGTGAGTACTTGGCCGGCCGTGTCGCCGACCTCGACGATGTGCGCAACCGGATCGTGGCCCGCCTGCTCGGCGTGCCGATGCCGGGTGTGCCGGACAGCGATGAGCCGTACGTGCTGATCGCACGCGACCTGGCTCCGGCCGACACGGCACTGCTCGACCCGACGCTGGTCCTCGGCTTCGTCACCGAAGAGGGCGGCCCGACGAGCCACAGCGCGATTCTTGCGCGGGCGCTCGGCGTGCCCGCTGTCGTGGCACTCCCCGGCGCCGGCGAGCTGGCGGAGGGCACGGTCATCGCCGTGGACGGCAGCACCGGCGAGATCTTCGTCGAGCCGAGCGCCGAGAAGCGGGCGGAGCTGGAGAGCTCTGCCGCCGCACGCAAGGCGGCCCTGTCGGCCTCCACCGGTCCGGGCGCGACGTCCGACGGGCACAAGGTGCCGCTCCTCGCGAATGTCGGCGGGCCCAGCGACGTGCCGGCTGCCGTAGCGGCGGGCGCGGAGGGTGTCGGCCTGTTCCGCACCGAGTTCTTGTTCCTCGACGACAGCAAGCAGGCGCCCTCCGAGGAGAAGCAGATCACCGCGTACCGCGCGGTGCTCGAGGCGTTCCCCGAAGGCCGTGTCGTGGTGCGGGTGCTGGATGCCGGGGCGGACAAGCCCCTGGACTTCCTGACTCCGGCCGATGAGCCGAACCCAGCACTGGGCGTGCGTGGGCTGCGCAGTCTGCTGGATCACCCCGATGTGCTGCAGACCCAGCTGACCGCCCTCGCGAAGGCGTCCGAGGGACTCCCTGTCTACCTCGAGGTCATGGCGCCCATGGTCGCGGACCGTGCGGATGCCAAGGCGTTCGCCGACGCGTGCCGGGCGGCCGGCCTGCAGGCGAAGTTCGGCGCGATGGTCGAGATCCCGTCGGCCGCGCTGCGGGCCCGCTCGGTGCTGCAGGAGGTGGAGTTCCTGTCATTGGGCACCAACGACCTGGCGCAGTACACCTTCGCCGCGGACCGTCAGGTGGGTGCGGTGTCCCGGCTTCAGGACCCGTGGCAGCCCGCGCTGCTGGATCTGGTCGCGATGTCGGCCGATGCCGCCAGGGCCGAGGGCAAGAGCTGCGGTGTGTGCGGGGAGGCCGCCGCTGATCCGCTGCTCGCCTGCGTCCTCACCGGTCTGGGTGTGACGTCGCTGTCGATGGGTGCGGCGTCCATCCCCTACGTACGCAGCACGCTGGCGAAGTACACGCTCGCCCAGTGCGAGCGTGCCGCGTCGGCCGCACGTGCGGCGGACTCCGCCGAGGAAGCCCGCGTCGCCGCGCAGGCGGTGCTGTCGGGCGAGTAGGGCATCACGCGGGGCCACCCGGTCCGTGCGTGTGAAGAGGGGCTCCCCGCCGTGGCCGGCAGGGAGCCCCTCCCTGCGTCAGCGGTGCGCCTCCGGTTCGTCGGCGCCGATGTCGAAGCCTGCGCAGTACTCCACGCCGGATTCGGGAGAGACGGGCTCACCGGTGTCGGCGTCGGTGCAATAGGCGCTGAACACCTCCCCTGCGGTGAGCGGGACGAGGCTGCCGCCGGTCAGGCGCCAGCCGTGGACACGCTCCGCGACCCCGGGGGCAGTGGTCCGCAGGACCACGCCCCCATGACGTTCGAGCGCGATGCCGACCGCCAGCACGGTCACGAATTCGGCCCCTTCCGCCGAGTCGAGGTGCGCGGGGCCGGCGATGTCGCGCTCCGTGTGCAGCGCGGCAAGGAGCTGCTCGTTCTCCGTGGGAGTGCTGCAGACCAGATGGTGCGTGCCGGGGCCGGCAGCCTCCAGGGTGCGCAGCAGGAGGTGGGATGCGCGGTCGAACGCGGCCCGGCCGATGTCCTGTCCGCAGTCCGCGCAGTCCCCGAGCCCTGCCAGGAGCATCGTGGCGTATTCCCAGGTCGCCTGCCGGACCGCTCGGGCGACCAGCAGCGGGATCAGGGTGTCGATGGGTTGTCCGGTGTAGGCGACGGTGGCGCCGCTGGCCGCGACCTCCGCGGTGAAGCGGCTGCGGCCCGCCGGGGTGTCGGGTGCGACTCCCGACTCCGCGCAGAACTCCGCGTACTCCTCGGGGTCGAAGAGGGCGACCGTCGTGTGCATGCCCTGTACGGCGAGAGCCCTGAGCAGGCCTTCCACCTGCTGCAGATAGACGGAGTGGTCGTCGAAGACGAAGGTGCGGTAACGGCGCATCGCCGCGAAGTCCTGTTCATCGGTGAGGAGGCCGATGGTGCTCGGTGCTTCGCGGCGCAGCATGCGTCGCATGGTGGTGCCGGCCCGGCCGCGGACGGTGGACCGCTTGTTCCTGGTCTGCGCCATGATTCCCCCAGTGCGCTGTCGAACATTGCTCACTCAGGGTAATCACGAGCACTGACAGTCACCTCGGTCAGCGGCGCTTGCGGGCCAGTTCCTCGTAGAAGTGGAGAAGTTCCAAGTTGTCGATCGAGCCGGGGTTGACGGCCTTGGCCAGTGCGGTTCCCTGGAGCAGGCGCTTGACCGGAACCTCGATGCGCTTGCCGGTGAGGGTGTGGGGGATGCCGGGGACCTCGATGACCTCGTCCGGGACGTGGCGCGGCGAGAGGTTCTCGCGGATGGTGCGCTTGATGCTGTCGCGAAGGGCCTCGTCCAGTGCTGCGCCTTCGGCCAGGTGGACGAACAGCGGCATCCAGTAGCCGCCGTCGGGTTCCTCCAGGCCGATGACGAGGGACTCCCGGATTTCGGGCAGGCGCTCGACGGCTTCGTAGATGTCCGCTGAACCCATGCGGACGCCCTGCCGGTTGAGGGTGGAGTCGGATCGGCCGTGGATGACGACGGAGCCCCGGTCCGTGATGGTGATCCAGTCGCCGTGCCGCCAGATGCCCGGGTACGTCTCGAAGTAGCTGTCCCGGTAGCGGCTGCCGTCCGGGTCGTTCCAGAAGCGGATCGGCATGGACGGCATGGGCTTGGTGACGACGAGTTCGCCGACCTCTCCGGTGAGAGGGGCACCCGCCGGGTCCCAGGACTGGAGGTCCGTGCCGAGGCAGGCGGCCTGGAGTTCGCCGATATGGACGGGGAGGGTGGGGACCGCTCCGGCGAAGCAGCTGCAGACGTCGGTGCCGCCGCTGACGGAGGCGATCCACAGCTCGTCGGCCACTTCGTCGTGGAGCCACCGGAAGCCGTCGGGCGGGAGGGGGGAGCCGGTGGTGGCGACGCACTGGATGCGGGAGAGGTCGAAGTCCCGCCCCGGGTGGATGCCGGCCTTGCGGCAGGCCATGACGTAGGCGGCGGAGGTGCCGAACAGCGTGGCGCCCGTCTGTTCGGCGACGCGCCACTGTGCGCTGATGTCCGGGTAGCCGGGGCTTCCGTCGTACAGCACGAGGGTGGTGCCGGTGAGGAGGCCGGAGACGAGGAAGTTCCACATCATCCAGCCGGTGGAGGTGTACCAGAAGAAGCGGTCCTCGGGGCCGAGGTCGCAGTGCAGGCCGATCTGCTTGAAGTGTTCGAGCAGGATGCCGCCCTGGGACTGGACGATGGCTTTGGGGAGGCCGGTCGTGCCGGAGGAGTAGAGCACCCACAGCGGGTGGTCGAAGGGGACCTGCTCGAAGACGGGTTCGGTGTCGGCTTCGGTGAGGGCGGACCATTCGACGGCGCCTTCGGGGGCGTCGGTGCCGAGCAGCGGGATGTGGACGACTGCGCGCAGGGTGGGCAGTTCACGGCGCAGTTCGGCGACGGTGTCCGCGCGGTGGTGCTCCTTGCCGCCGTAGCGGTAGCCGTCGACGGTGAACAGGACGACGGGTTCGACCTGCTGGAAGCGGTCGAGGACGCTGCGGGCGCCGAAGTCGGGGGCGCAGGAGGTCCAGACGCCGCCGACGGCCGCGGTGGCGAGGAAGGCGACGACCGCCTGCGGGATGTTGGGGAGGTAGCCGCTGACGCGGTCGCCCGGGGTGACGCCGAGGGCGCGGAGTTCGGCGGCGAGGGAGCCGACCTGGCGGCGCAGTGCGGACCAGGAGACGGCGGTCTGGGCATGGGTCTCGTCGACGTGGAGCAGCGCCGGGGCATCGGCGCGAAGGGGGTCCTCCGCTGTGCGCAGCGCGTGTTCGGCGTAGTTGAGGGTGGCGCCGGGGAACCACTGCGCGCCCGGCATGGCGCGGTCACCGATGACGGTCTCGTACGGGGTGGAGAACCGGACGTCGAACCATTCGGCGACGGCCTTCCAGAAGGTGTCGAGCTCGTCGACGGACCAGCGGTGCAGGCTCGCGTAGCCGCCCTCGGCCGGTGCTCCGTGGTGCTCGGCCGCCCAGCTCTGGAAGCGGGTGACGGCTGCGGCCGCGATGCGGTCGGGGCCGGGCTGCCACAGGGGGGCTTCGTCGGCTGCTGAGGTCATGGGGCGGCTCCCTGGCTGTACGGGTACGCGGTGTGTGCGTGTGTCGCGCGCACGGGCTGGGGTGTGCGCGTGAGGCGGCTCCACGGACGATGCCATGTGATCGTCTTTCGCACCAGGGTTGGCCCCCCATGGTCGCGTGTCCTGATATGTGGTGCGGCCACGCCCCGTCCCGGCCGGCCCCGGGTGAACGGAAGTTGAACAGAACCCGCTACCGGATCACCGGGTGGCAGGGTGAGCCGCATGGACGGTCGTGACCTGGTGCGCTCGGTGAAACTGGTGGGTTCGAAGCAGGGGCTGCGTACGGTGCGCTCGGCGTGGCGGCGGGCGCGGGCGGATGCGCGGGCGCTGCCGGCGCGCGGTCCGGAACGGGCGCGGGTGCCGGGGGCCGTGGTGGGTGCGGAGCCGGAGCCGGGGGGCGGGACGGTGAGGTTCGCCCGTTCGGAACTGCGTATCCGGGTGGCGGTGGGCGGGGCGGTCTTCTGGGGGTGGGACGGCGCCGAGCCGCTGCCGTCGTACGCGCTGGCGGATGCTGCACCCGACGCCGATCAACGGGCCGTGCTGGAGCCGGACAAGGACGGTGGGTGGCAGGTGGTGTCGGAGCGGCTGACGGTGGTGGTGTCGCGCCACGGTGCGGTGGAGCTGCGGACCCCGGGCGGGGTGGTGCTGAGGCGGGAGCTGCCGCCCCGGTGGTGGGAGCCGGTGGCGGGTGGTCCGGCGCGGTGGGTGCAACGGTCCGAGGTCCCCGCGGACGCGCGGTTCTTCGGGCTGGGCGGGCGTGCCGCGGGTCCCCGGCTCAGGGACGGCGTGTACGGGCTGTGGAACACCGATCCGGGCGGGCGGTTCGGGCCCCAGGACGATCCGCTGTATCTGACGATGCCGGTGCAGGTGGTGGTCTCGGACGCGGGAACGCATCTGGTGTTCCACGACAACTCCTGGCCGGGGCGGGTGGCGCTGTGCGAGGGCGAGGAGGGTGCGGGCTCCGGTCATGACCGGCCGGGGACGTGCGAGGTGCGGATGGACGGGGGGCCGCTGCGTTGCTGGGTGGTCGTGGGCACACCGGCCCGGGTGCTCCAGGGCTGGTCGGCTCTGACCGGCGCGCCGGCGCTGCCTCCGTCGTGGGCTCTGGGTCCGCAGCATGCGCGGTGGGGGTTCGGGAGCGAGCGCGAGGTGCGGCGGGTCGTCGCGGGGTACCGGGAGCGGGGGCTGCCGTTGTCCGGGCTGCATCTGGACATCGACCACTTCGACGCGCACCGGGTGTTCACGGTGGATCGCGAGCGGTTCCCCGATCTGCCGGGGCTGGCGGAGGAGTTGCGCGAGGACGGGGTGCGGCTGGTGTCGATCGTGGACCCGGCGGTGGCGGCGGCGCCGGGGAACGCGGTCTTCGACAGTGGCGCGGCATTGGGTGATGCGGGCGCGTTCGTCCGGGACGCCCGGGGGCGGACGGTGCGCGGCGAGGTGTGGCCGGGTGAGTGCGTGTATCCGGACTTCACCGATCCGCAGGTGCGCGAGTGGTGGGGCGGACTGTACGAGGAACGGCTGGCGCAGGGCTTCTCCGGTGTCTGGCACGACATGAACGAGCCGGTGTCGTTCACGGCGTTCGGTGAGCCGACCCTTCCCCGCTCGTCCCGGCATTCGCTGGAGGGACGCGGCGGCGATCACCGGGAGGCCCACAACGTGTACGGCCTGGCGATGGCGCGTGCCGGGTATGAGGGGCTGCGCCGGCTGCGACCCCGGGAGCGGCCGTTCCTGTTCTCGCGGTCCGGCTGGGCGGGGATGCAGCGGTACGGGGGCACCTGGTCGGGTGACGTGACGACCGGCTGGCCCGGGCTGCGGGCCTCGTTGGCGCTGGTGCTGGGTCTCGGGCTGTGCGGAGTGCCGTATTCGGGGCCGGATGTGGGCGGATTCGGCGGTTCGCCGTCGCCGGAGCTCTATCTGCGGTGGTTCCAGCTGGGGGCGTATCTTCCCCTGTTCCGTACGCATGCGGCGGTCGACGCGGGGCGGCGGGAGCCGTGGGAGTTCGGGCCGCAGGTGCTCGACGCTGCGCGGGATGTGCTGGTGGAGCGGGAACGGCTGCGTCCGTACTGGGTGACGCTGGCGCAGCTGGCCCGGCTGACCGGGGCCCCGTACGTGCGTCCGCTGTGGTGGGCGGCGCCCGGTGACCGGGCTCTGCGTGCGTGCGAGGACGCGTTCCTGCTGGGGGATGCGTTGCTGGTGGCGCCGGTGCTCGAACCGGGCGTCGAGGAGCGGGCGGTCCGGCTGCCTGCGGGGCGCTGGTACGACACGGTGAGCGGTGCGGTGTACGAGGGGCCGGGGCAGGTGGTGGTCGACGCGCCGCTGTCACGGGTGCCGGTGCTGGCGCGGGCCGGTTCGGTGATTCCGGTGCGGGGTGCGGACGGCGGGCTGGAACTGGAGGTGTGGGCTCCGGCGGCGGGGCGCAGCGGGGCCGGCCCGGTGGTGCGTGACGTGGGTGAGGGCTGGGACCCCGCGGTGGTCGAGCGGTACACGACGCGGCTCGCGGGCGGCCGGGTCGTGGTGGAGCGGGACGGCGAGGAGGGGTTGGTGGACTGTCCGGTCCGGGTGCGGGGGCTCTGAGCGCGGGGTGGTGCGCGGTCAGGCGTAGCGGCCGGTGAAATAGGAGCGGACCGCCTCGGTGTGGAGGGGGAAGGCGAGCGCTCGGGGGGCGTGCAGTACGTCGTATCCGGAGGTCTCGTCGGTCGGCACGGTCGGCGGGAGCGTCGCGACCGGCCGTGCGGGGAGCAGCCCGAAGAGGAGCAGGTGCCCGTCGGGGTCGCTGAGGGCGTCGGCGAGGCGGACGTCGTCGCGGTCCGCCTCGATGCCGGTCTCCTCGTGGAGTTCGCGTACGACCGCGTGTTTCCAGTCCTCGGCGTGGTCGATGAACCCGCCGGGGAGGGCGGTGCCGCCGAGGCAGGGTTCGATGGTGCGGGTGATGACGACGAGCCCGGTGCCCTCGTCGCCGGTGACGGGGAGCAGGGCGACGGCGACGGGCAGCGGGTTGCGGTAGGCGGTGGCGCCGCAGGCGGTGCAGGTGCGCGGCCAGGTGTCCGGGGTCGGCAGTGCGAGGTACGGCGTTCCGCAACTGCCGCAGTGGGAGTCCTTCACGGCCTCCTCCGTTCCTCGTGGTCGTGCGCCGGCAGGCCGGCTCGCCCGTGCGGACACGTGCGGACACGTGCGGACTGTATCCGATCGTCCTCCCGGGACAGCCGGACTGGTGAAGGATGTGCTCATGACAGGTATTGGTTCCGTTTTCCGTGTCCTGGCAGCGACAGCCGCCACCCTGCTCACCGTCACCGTCGCCGCTCCGGCCGCGCAGGCGAAGCCCGAGCCGAAGGCTCCCGGGGAGTTCGTCGCACTGCGCACGGTCGATCCCACGATCATCCAGGAAATGCGCTACCCCACCGGGCACGACTTCATGGGTGTTCCGGTGGACGGATACCGTCAGTCGCTGTGCATCCTGACCCGGCCCGCGGCCGAGGCCCTGCACCGGGCCCAGGTCCGGCTGCTGGCTCAGGGGTACTCCCTGAAGGTGTACGACTGCTACCGCCCCCAGCGGGCCGTCGACCACTTCGTGCGCTGGGCGAAGGATCTCGACGACGAGACGATGAAGGGCGAGTTCTATCCGAAGGTCGACAAGACGCGCCTGTTCGCGGACGGTTACATCGCCGAGAAGTCCGGGCACAGCCGGGGCAGCACGGTGGACCTGACCCTGGTGCGGCTGCCCGCTCTGCCGACCAGGCCCTACGTCCCGGGCGAGAAGCTGGTGCCGTGCTACGCCCCTCAGGCCGACCGCTTCCCGGACAACTCGATCGACATGGGAACCGGCTTCGACTGCTTCGACACGCTCTCGCACACCGACGACCCACGGATCAAGGGCGTGCAGCGCGCCAACCGCCAGTTCCTCAAGAAGACCCTCACCGATGCCGGATTCGTGAATCTGGCCGAGGAGTGGTGGCACTACACCTTCAAGCCGGAACTGTTCCCGGACACCTACTTCGACTTCCCGGTCGCCCGCAGGTCCGTAGCCGGCCACTGAAGCCCGTCGGCGAACACTGAGCGGGCGACCGGGACCACCCCCGTGGGTTCCGGCCACCCGCTCCTTCTTCTCGGACGCCGGCCGGGCGTATCCGGTTGCCGATCCAGCCATTACGGTGCCCGTATGTCTCAGCAGACGTTCGATTCGTACGAAGAGTTCTGGCCCTACTACGTCGCCATGCACTCCCGGGCCGCGACCCGCTGGGTCCATCTGACCGGCACCCTGACCGGTCTCGCGATCACCGCCTACGGACTGGCGCGCGGCCGGAAGCGATACGTGGCGGCGCTGCCGCTGATCGGGTACGGCACCGCCTGGCCCGCCCATTTCCTGATCGAGAAGAACAACCCGGCCACCTTCGGCCATCCTGCGTGGTCGCTGCGCGGTGACGCGCAGATGATCGGGATGATGCTGGCCGGCCGTGACCGCGAGCTCGCCGATACCGCTGCCGAGTGGCTCGCCGATCACAGCTGACGGTGGCAGGGTTCTGACGTCCGTCTGGCGTCGGCGGCCGAGAGGATGGTCGTAGCGGGACGGACGGCGCGCGGGACCGGCATCGGGAGCGCATGGTCGGGATGGCGGTCGAGTCCATGGCCGGGAGTGCTGGACCCCGCCCCGGCGCCGCGACGACGCTCGGCAGGCGCGCTCCGGTGAACCGGGGCGGCGGGCTCGCCTCCTCCGCCGAGGTGGTACCGGCCCGGATCGCGCAAGGCCCGCGGGCCGGCCGGGCAGCTGCGCGGCACGGCGGGGGACGCCGGATTCCGGGGCAGGGGCCGGATTCACGGCGGACCAGGAGCTGTCCGGTCACGGCCCCCGCAGTCGTGGCGGCGCACCGAAACAGCGACTCCGCCCCCCTCACATGCCGCCAACAGCGTTTGTTGTCAGGCTCCTTGACGAGCCATCAAGCCCGGTGAACACTCCATTCCCAGCCGATGCCGTCCTCCACACCGCGGCGGCCGGCTGATCGTCCCACGCTCGTCACGGTCGCCGGGGAAACGGATCCTCCCCGCCCCCCGGCCTCCGATGCCATGGAAGCGCCCGGCGAAACCCGCCGGACAACCACCGGGAGCGTCATGAGCAATGGAGACATCTTCACCGGGGAAGTCCTCGGCACGGCCATCCTCATCCTCTTCGGCGCGGGCGTCTGCGCCGCCGTCACACTCCACCACTCGAAGGCCAGGGCCGCGGGCTGGGTCGTCATCGCCTTCGGATGGGGTTTCGGAGTGCTGGCCGGGGCCTACACGTCCGCCCCGCTGTCGGGCGGACATCTCAATCCGGCGGTGACCGTCGGCATCGCCGTCGACACCGGTGAGTGGGACAAGGTTCCGCTCTACATCGCCGGCCAGCTGACCGGCGCCATGATCGGTGCGGTGCTGGCCTGGCTGACGTACTACGCGCAGTTCCGCGCCAACGCCGACAAGGACACGTCCGGGCCCACGCTCGGCATCTTCGCGACCGCTCCGGAGATCCGCAACCCGGTGGCCAACCTCGTCACCGAGATCATCGCCACGACCGCTCTGGTGCTGCCGATCCTGGCCTTCGGGAAGAACGCCGGGATCGGGATCGGCCCGGTCGCGGGGGCCGGCGCCGGCATCTACGGCTCCGGGATCTCCGTACTCCTGGTGTCCCTCCTCGTGGTGGGCATCGGACTCTCGCTCGGCGGGCCCACCGGATACGCCATCAACCCGGCCCGGGACCTCGGCCCCCGGCTGGTGCATTCGCTGCTTCCGATACCGAACAAGGGTACGTCCGACTGGAGTTACGCCTGGATACCGGTCGTGGGGCCGCTCGTGGGCGGGCTGCTGGGCGGTGTCGTGTTCAACGCCGCGTTCTGAGGCCTCGGCCACAGGTACCCGAGGGACAAGGGGAGTCATGACGAGCAGGTATGTCGCCGCCATCGACCAGGGCACCACCTCCAGCCGCTGCATCATCTTCGACCAGGACGGTGCGGTCGTCGCCGTCGACCAGCGCGAACACCGGCAGATCTTCCCCCGGCCCGGCTGGGTGGAGCACGATGCCTCGGAGATCTGGGCCACCGTGCAGGCCGTCGTCGCCGGTGCCCTGGACCGGGCCGGTCTGCGGGCCGACCGGCTCAGCGCGCTCGGCATCACCAACCAGCGCGAGACGACCGTCCTCTGGGACCGGGCCACCGGGGTCCCCGTCCACCACGCCATCGTCTGGCAGGACACCCGTACCGCCGCCCTCTGCCACGAGCTCGGCGGCACCGACGGGCAGGACCGGTTCCGTGCCACCACCGGCCTTCCGCTGGCCAGCTACTTCGCCGGCCCCAAGGCGGCCTGGCTGCTGGACCACGTTCCCGGGTTGCGCGAACGGGCCGAGCGGGGCGAGATCGCCTTCGGCACGATGGACTCCTGGCTGATCTGGAACCTCACCGGCGGCACGGCGGGCGGCGTCCACGTCACGGACGTGACCAACGCGTCACGAACGATGCTGATGGACCTGGAGACGCTCCAGTGGGACCGTTCCGTCCTGGCCGCGATGAACATCCCGGAGGCGGTGCTTCCGGCGATCAGGTCGTCGTCCGAGGTGTACGGAACGGCCGTGGGCGCACTCGCCGGGGTACCGGTGGCCTCCGCCCTGGGCGACCAGCAGGCGGCGGTGTTCGGGCAGGCCTGCTACGAACCGGGCACGGCCAAGAACACGTACGGCACCGGCAGTTTCCTGCTGCTCAACACCGGGAGCCGGCCCGTGCCGTCCAAGAACGGGCTGATCACCACCGTCGGCTACCGGATCGGCGACGAGCCGCCCGTCTACTGTCTGGAGGGATCGATCGCGATCACCGGAGCACTCGTGCAGTGGTTCCGGGACCAGCTCGGGCTCATCGGGAGCGCCTCGGAGATCGAGACCCTGGCGGCGAGCGTCGAGGACAACGGCGGGGCGTACATCGTGCCCGCGTTCTCCGGGCTCTTCGCCCCCTACTGGCGCTCCGACGCCCGGGGTGTGATCACCGGGCTGACCGGCTACGTCACCAAGGCGCATCTGGCACGCGCCGTTCTGGAGGCGACCAGCTGGCAGACGCGGGAGGTCGTCGACGCGATGTACCAGGACTCCGGGGTGCCGATCACGACCCTCAAGGTGGACGGCGGCATGACGGCCAACCAGCTGTTGATGCAGCATCAGGCGGACGTGCTGGGGGTGCCGGTGATCCGGCCGCGGATCTCGGAGACCACCTGCCTGGGCGCGGCGTACGCGGCGGGGCTGGCGACCGGGGTGTGGTCGGGGCTCGACGAGCTCAAGACGCACTGGCAGCGCGACGTGGAGTGGCAGCCCCGGATGGAAGCGGAGCACCGCGAGCGTGAGTACGGCCGCTGGCGCAAGGCGGTGGAGCGGAGTTTCGGCTGGCAGGACCAGGGCGCCGGCGGGGAGGCGTAGCGGGGAGCCCCGCATCCCTGCTGCCCATCGACGCGCGGCCCGTACCCCTGTCGGCGGGGGTACGGGCCGCGTCCCGCTGCGGCGTCCCCCTATGTCGTGGCGGGCTCGCGGAGCCGGTCCACCCTGGCCACCGCGTGTTCGACGACCGCCACCAGGACGTCGCGTACCGACGAACGGTCACGCGCGTCGCACATGAGCACCGGCACCTGCGGATCCAGGTCCAGTGCCGCCTGCACGGTTTCGGTGGGGAACCGGTCGGCCCCCTCGAAGCAGTTGACGGCCACGGCGAACGGGATCTCCCGGCGCTCGAAGTAGTCGACCGCCGCGAAGCAGTCCTCCAGCCGGCGGGTGTCCGCGAGGACGACGGCCCCCAGCGCGCCCTGGGCGAGTTCGTCCCAGAGGAACCAGAAGCGGTCCTGCCCCGGGGTTCCGAACAGGTACAGCACCAGGTCCTCGCGCAGGGTGATCCGCCCGAAGTCCATCGCCACGGTCGTCGTGGTCTTCGCCTCGACACCGTTCAGGTCGTCCACCGGACGTCCCGCTTCGCTCAGTCTCTCCTCCGTGCGCAGAGGTCTGATCTCGCTGACCGCGCCCACCAAGGTCGTCTTGCCCACTCCGAAGCCGCCCGCCACCAGGATTTTCAGGGTAACGGGCTCAACGGGCCGCCTGTTGCGGCTAGAGCGCCCGAAGGCCATTGATCACCTCGCGAAGAATGTTCACGTCCGGCAGCTCGGCCGGCGGAACGGGACGGGTTACGTGCACGAGCTCGTCCTCGACGAGGTCACCGACCAGGACCCGGACCACCCCGACGGGGAGGTCCAGACCGGCCGCGAGCTCGGCGATCGACTGGGGCATGTCACTGCAGAGTTCGACGATCTCCACGTGTTCCGGGGAGAGCATCTGGTCCCTGCCGGGGTCGTCGGCCGCGGGTTCCGGCATGACGATCGCGATCAGGTCGAGGCGGTGACGGGACGCGCTGCTGGTGCGTCCCCTGGTCATGGCGTACGGGCGGACCACCGGCCCCGCGTCGGCGTCGTACCAGCGCGAGGACTGCGGGTCGCCGGGGCTCCGAGGAGTACGGGAGGTGTCGGCGCTCATCCCATCCACTCACCCTCCGGAGGACAGACCGGTCGTCCGGGGCGCGTTGGCCAGGTGGGCTCCCACGCGTTTGACCATCAGCGTCATCTCGTACGCCACCTGCCCGACGTCCGAGTCGGAGTCGGCCAGTACCGCGAGACAGCTGCCGTCACCGGCCGCCGTGACGAACAGGAAGGCCTCGTCGAGTTCGACGACGGTCTGACGGACCCGCCCCGCGTCGAAATGACGGCCGACGCCCTTGGCGAGGCTGTGGAAACCCGAGGCAACGGCCGCCAGGTGCTCGCCGTCCTCCCTGGTCAGGTCCTTGGACGCGCCGGTGGCGAGGCCGTCGCTGGAGAGGACCAGCGCCTTGCGGATGCTGGCGACGCGCTCGACGAGTTCGTCGAGGAGCCAGTTGAGTTCACCCGACCCCTGACGTGCGGAGTTGAGTGCTGAGGCGTGCGGTGCGGTCATGGACCGTCCCCTCCCGGAGTGGTTCCTTGTGCTGTATCGCCGGGGCCGGTCACGTCCTCGGCGTTCTGCAGACGTCCACGCTGCCAGCCGCGCTGGAGCGAGGCCATACGGTTGCGTACCTCGTCGGCGTCCCGCTCGATGTCCTCGACGCTCTCCACCGGTTCCGGCCCGGCCGCACGCGACCCTTCGCGGAGCTGCGGGGCGAGGCTGGCCTGACGGACCCGGCGCGGCAGTCCGCCCACGGTGTCGGGAGCGGCCGACGGGGACGGGGCGGCGGATGCGGACGACCGGGGCGCCGGCACCGACGGCGTGCCTTCGGCGGGCCCGGTGGGCCTCCTGAAGCCGGAGGGCTGCCGGGGCCCGGTGGGCAGACGCCGGTCCTCATGCGGAACGGGGCCGGTCGCGCGGGGCCGGGCCGAGGAGGAGGCGGGCTCCGGCTCGGCGGTCGTGGGGTGCGCGCGGCCGCTTTCGTCGACGCGGCGGCCGCGGTCGGTGACGAGGGTGGGCGGATTGCGGCGGGGCAGCGGGCGCGTTCCGTCCGGGCGCAGGGCTCGTACGCCGTTCGGCTCCGCCGCCCGGTCGGCGGCCTGCTGGTGCTGCTCGCGGTCGCCGTCGCGCCGGAGCTCGCGGGAGCGGAAGATGCCGCCGCGTTCGCTCTCGGTGTCGTCCAGGTCGGCGATGGGGTCGAGCACGGGGTCCGCCCCCCGGCCGGCGACGGCTTCCAGGAGCGGGTCACGGTCGAAGTCCACGGCCGGGACCGGCCCTTCGAGCTCGACCGGACCGTCCAGCAGGGCCGGGTCCACCAGCCCGCTGGGGACCGGCGACAGGCTGCCCCGGTCCTGCGTGCGGCCGGCGCCGAGGCCGCGGTCCGGCGTGCCGTGTCCCCGGTCCTGCCCCTGGTCGCTGCCCGGCCTGCTGCTGGCGATCGCCTTCTCCGACCTGCGGTCGAGGCGGAATCCGGTGCCGTGCGAGTCGGGGGCGTCAGTGAGCAGGGCCGCCGGGATGAAGACGACGGCTGTGGTGCCTCCGTACGGAGAGGTCTGGAGGGACACGCGGACGTTCTGGCGCTGGGCCAGCCGGCTGACGACGAAGAGGCCGAGCCGGTCGGTGTCGGACAGTTCGAACTCGGGGGTCTCGGCAAGCCGGAGGTTGGCGTCCAGGAGTACTTCGGGGGGCATCCCGAGGCCTCGGTCGTGGATTTCGAGGGTGAAGCCGTTGGCCACCTGTTCGCCGTGCACCTGAACCGCGGTGTGCGGGGGTGAGAACACCGAGGCGTTCTCCAGGAGTTCGGCGATGAGATGGGTGAGGTCGGCGACGGCGGGGCCGCCCACGCCGATACGCGGGAGCCGGCGGACCTCGATCCGTTCGTAGTCCTCCACCTCGGCGACGGCCGCGCGCACCACGTCCATGAGCTGGATGGGCTTGCGCCACTGCCGGGAGGGGGCGGCTCCGGAGAGGATCACCAGCCCTTCGGCGTGGCGGCGCATTCGGGTGGTGAGGTGGTCGAGGCGGAACAGGTCGGCGAGTTCGTCGGTGTTCTCGGTGCGGCGCTCCATCGTGTCGAGGAGCGTCAGCTGGCGGTGCAGCAGGACCTGGTTGCGGCGGGCGAGGTTGACGAAGACCTCGGAGACGCCGCGGCGCATGTCGGCCTGCTTGACGGCGGCCTCGACCGCTGCCCGTTGCAGTGTGTTGAGCGCCTGCCCGACCTGGCCGATCTCGTCCCGTTCGTACTGGAGGTGCGGGGACTCGGTCTCGACGTCGACGTGTTCGCCCGCTGCGAGGCGGCGCATCACGCTCGGCAGCCGCACTCCGGAGACCTCGTGGGCGTCCTTGCGCAGCCGGGAGAGGTCGCGGACGAGTTCGCGGCCGATGCGTACGGACACGAAGACGGAGACGAGCAGGGCCAGGAACCCGAGCACGCCGGCGACGCCCGCCTTGATCAGGACGCCGTAACCGGCAGGCCTGCCGCGGTCCTGGAAGCGGTTGTTCATCTCGGTCGAGTCGTTGGCCAGCCGGTCCAGGACCGGCGGCGCCACCTCCTGCCACCGGGCGGTGTCCACGGACCGGGAGTCGCGGGTGGGCCCCTGGGCGATGAGCTTGTCCTCGGCGGTGCGCAGCGGTTCGCTGTCGGGACCCGACCAGTACTGCTCCACGCGGCGGCGCTCGGACGCGGGGAGCACCTGGAGGTTGATCTCGTAGAGCAGTTTCCGGTTGGCCACGAGGTCGGAGACCTGCCGGAGTTCGGGGGCGGTGAACCGCCCGGCCAGGAGTCCGGAGGCGACCAGGGCGTCTTCCCTGGAGAGCATCTCGCGGGCGCGCGAGACGCCGGTCAGTGCGCGGACCTGCTTGTCCATGGACACGTTCTCCATCGTGTGGAGTCCGTTCAGGAACCGGTAGCAGGGGTCGATGAGGCGGTTGTAGTAGTCCATCGCCTTGGCGCGGCCGATGGTGCGCCGGTCGACGGAGTCACGGAGGGCGTCGAGTTCGTCGACCGCCCCGAGGATCGCGCCGAGCTGGGTCTCGGCGTCGGGGCGCAGTGCGTCGCGGATGTCCTTCTGCTGCGCACTCGATGTCACGCGCGCCACGACCCGGTCGGTGACCGCGCGCTGCGTGCGCAGGATCGGCAGGGCATCGGAGGCCCTCGGGTCGGCGAGGAAGACGAGGGTCTGGCGGCGCTCGTTCTGGACGGCCCTGACGGTCTCCTCCAGGGGGTGGCCGACCTTCTCCACGACGGTGCTCGCACTCAGCAGCTGGCCGGCCTCGCGCCCTGTCAGGTAGGTGGCGAAGCCCCAGAGTGCGGTCAGGGAGACGAGCGGCACCAGAAGCAACGCCACGATCTTCCTGCGGATGGACTTCCCGCGAAAGCGCATGGCCTCCCCCAGCTCGGCCCCGCGGGGCGGGGATGGTGTTCCGTCAACAAACGGCGCGAGCCTACTACCGACACACAGACAACTCGAAGGCGCGTCCGGACGATTTTCGGCCGCCCTACCGAGAGTTGACCATGAGTTGTCCAGGTATTTCGGGAGATGAAATTCGCGAATGCGACAGAAGGCGCCTATCAGAGCGGCATATTCCTCCCCTTGCCGGTTGGCTGGAACTCTCCCTTCCGTGCCGATCCGGGGGAATCTTCGCCGTCCGGCACTCGTCTGTCCGTACGGGGGCAGGAGAGCTTGAGGAGTGCACTGGGCAGGACGGGGCGACCCGTCCGCGTAGAAAGGGTGCATCCGGGGCAGCAACCCTGAAGTCGGACAGCGGTGGGGAGTTGAAGGTCGTTGGACACGCAGGAGCGTTATGGCGCGGTGGAGGTACCACCGGCCCGGACGGCGATGGAGGAGAAGAGCACCCCGGTCAAGGGGGGCGGAGAACGGCAGGAGTTGCCTCGGCAGCCGCTCTGGGTCGAGGAGCCGGCCACGCGCCGGCGGATGCCGGATCCCGTACGCACGGCCGCCGTGCGGGCCGTACTGATCATGTCGCTGACACTCATCCAGGCCACGGTCGCGTTCCTGGCCTCGCTGGCGGGTTCCTGGCTGGCCTTCCCGATGGTGCTGAGCAGTGTCGGCAGCACGGTCGTCGCCACGTGGTCGGTACTGGACGTATGGGTGACCCGGCAGGTGTGGAACCAGCGCAACGGCGTGGTGTCGGTGCCCAGCAGTTCGGCCCGGCAACTGCGCCGCGAGCGGCGCAGGGCCAGGCGGGCGGCGCGGACCGCCGAGCGGGACGGAGCGCGGATACGGCGGCGGGACGCGGGCCGCCGCCTCTCCCGGGCCTGACCCGCGCCCCTGCCCCCGCCCCTCGGCCTACGGGGCGGTGCCGCGTTCCGGCGTGCTGCGGGGTTCGCCCCCGGTCCGGGCCGCGGGGACATCCGGCGTCGGCACGGACCGCTTGAACATGCGGGTGGCGGTGATCTCTCCGTGCACCGTCTCGCCACCAGGGTCCTGCTGGGGCAGGCCCGGACGCAGATGCTCCTCGACACTGATGTACTTCAGCCCGGCCCTCAGGTCGGCGTCATTGCGCAGCCTGATCACCAGCGGGAATTCGGCAAGCGCGGTCGTGTCGAAAAGACCCGTGGTGTAGAGCAGCTGGACGCCCAGCGCATTCGCGACCGCGCGCTGGAGCTCCAGCAGATAGGTGGCGTTGGCGCGGCCGATGGGGTTGTCGAGGAACAGCGTCCCCGCATGGCGGTGCTGGTGCCGGTCGCGGCCGCGGTCGTTGCTGCGCAGGGCGGCCATGGTGCAGTACAGGGCGATGGCGGCCGTGAGCAGCTGACCGCCGGAGAAGACGTCGCCCATCTGCCCGACCGGCACCCGCTCCGCGCGCAGCACCGCGTCCGGCTTGAGGATCTCCACGGCGATGCCACGGGGCTCCAGCGCGGCCTGCACGCCGCGCAGGAGCAGGGACATCCCGTCCCGGCGCAGGTCGGAGTTCTTCTTCAGGGCCGCCTTGGTCGCCTCGTCGACGACGTCGCCGAGGCGTTCGGTGAGAGTGGCCTGGTCGGGCTCCTCGAAGCGGATCCGGAGGAATTCCTGGCCGGACCACTCCCCCAGGCCCTCGGGGAGCCGGGAGAGCCGCTGGGCGGAGCGGAGCGTGGTGAGCGCGGAGTCCACCAGGCCGCGCAGCCGGTCGACGATGGAGTCGCGGTTGCGCTCCAGCTGGGCGAGTTCGTCGGTGAGGACCCGCAGCCGGGGCGCGAAGGCCGTCGCCCACTTCTGCGCGTGCTCGGGCAGCGCCGCGGCCGGGAGTTCGCGGATCTGCTGGCGGGCCGGCGTGCGGACCTGTTCGTAGCGGGTGGAGTTGGCGTGGCGGACCAGTACGTCGCTCGCCTCCCGGACGGCCGCTTCCGCGGCGGAGAGGTCGGCGGCGCAGCCTCGCAGCGAACGACGGGCCTCGGCTGCGGACTGCCTGGCCTCCTCCAGGCTGCCGGGATAGGGCTCGGGGGTCTCCGGGTCGTCCTCGGCGCCGTGGTCTCGCAGCAGGTCGCGCAGCAGGGCGGCGGTCTCGTCGAAGCCGCCTGCCGAGTCCTCGGCGGTGCGGTGGGCATGGAGGAGCTCGGCGTGGGCGGCGCGGGCGGTGTCCAGTGCGGCGGTCGCCGCGGCGAGCTCGGACGTCGCGGTGCGCAGCAACGCCTGGGCCTGTTCGGCGTCGGCGGGAACCTGGTCGTCGGGGAGCTCGGTGTGCAGGCTCTCCCCGTCGGCAGGGGCGAGCCGCTCGGCCTCGCCGCGCAGCCGGCCCAGCTGCTCGCTGGCGGCCGATGCGCGCGTCTCCAGGAGCTGGACCAGGGACTCGGCGCGGGCGGCGGCGGCCTGCCGGGAGGGCCCGTCGGCGCCGTCCGTGCCTTCCAGGAGCTGGGCGGCCCGGGTGCGGACCTTGTTGGTGAGCCGGTCCAGTTCGGCCAGGGCGGCGCTCTCGTCGCTCTCCGCGCGCGCCTGCTCGGCACGTAGGTCGGCGCCGACTCCGACCTTCTCGTACAGCTGGGAAGCCGCCCGGTAGGCCTCGCGCAGGGCGGGCAGCGTGTGCCGCGTGGCTCCCGCTTCGGGCTCCGGGAGGTGTTCGGGAGCGCCCGCGATCTCGGCCCGCTCGGCGCGCAGGGCGCGGGCGGTGCGGCGGGCGTCGTCGGCGGCGCGCTGGGCGGCCCTGCGGTCCTCGTCGGCGGCGCGGGCACGTTCGAGACAGACGGTGGCCCGGGCCTCGGACTCGGCTGCCTCGTCGACCAGTTCGCGCAGCTTCACCTGCCAGCCCGCGCGTTCGCGGAGCCGGAAGGCGAGTCCCGCGAGTGCGTCGGCGGCGCGGCGGGCACGCTGGGCGGCCTCCTGGCGTTCGTCGCGGACGCGGGCGGTGTCCGCAGCCGCCTCGTCGGCCTCGGCCCGCACGGTGCGGGCCTCGGCGAGGACGGCCTCGGCCGTCCCGGCGGCCGCGCGGGCGGTGCGGGCGGCTTCGGCGAGCTCGGTGAGCATGCCGGGCGGGCAGTCCGCGCGCCAGGAGCCGATCCGGGCGGCGAGGGAACGGTCCCCGGCGAGGCGGGCCGCGAGCGTGCGGATGTCCTCGTCGCGTGCCGCGGCCCGGCTCCTGAGCGCCTGCCGTTCCTCGTCGGCGGCGTGCTCGTCGTGCATCGCCGGGTTCGGCGGGACGAGGAACACCCCGTCGTTGCTCGCGGCGGAGCCCGCGGCAGGGTCCGGCACGGGGGCCAGGAGCGCGGCGGCGGTGCCCACGGCCACGGCGGAGCGCGGCAGCAGGGCGGCGGCGCCGAGCACCTCACGGGCGCGCGCGTGCGCGTCCGGGTCGGTGATGACGACGCCGTCGACGAGCTCGGGGCGGGCCGCCAGGACGGCCGCGTGGTCAGCGGGGTCGACGGCCTGGGCGAGGTAGCGCCATCCGGGCAGCGCCGGAATGCCGTGTTCGCCGAGATACTCCACGGTGGCGAGCACGTCGGGTCCCGGCGGCAGCAGTCCGCCGTCGCCGAGCGCGCCCAGGATGCGGGAGTCGTCGGCGGCCGCGGTGCGCAGCTCGAAGAGACGCCGCTCGGCTGCCGCCACCCCCTGGTCCAGGAGGTCCCGCAGCTCCTCGGCCGTGCGGTCGAACTCGTCGGCGGTGAGGGGCTGCTCGACGGACCTGGGCTGTGCGGCAGTGGCGGTGAGGGCTCCGTGGACGGAGGGTTCGGTCCCGTCCGCGGCGTCGCCGTGCTCCGGAGCCGCGCCCTCGTCGTACTGCTGCTGGTCCTGGGCACCGTCCTGTGCGCCCGGCGCGCCCTGCCGCGGCCGGGGAACGCCTCCGGCGGTGGGCAGGCCCAGGAGGTCGGCGAGGCGGTGCTCGGCGGCGATGGACTCGGCGGCCCTCAGCTCGGCCTCGTAGGCCCCTTCCGCGGCGCGTGCGCCGTCGGCGGCCCGCGCCGCGGCGAGTTCGGCCCGGCTCTCGGCGGCGGCGGCCTGCCGGGACCGGTCCGCCGCGGCCCCGGCAGCCTCGCGAGCGGTGTCCCAGGCGGCGACCGCGGAGTGCTCGGCATCGTTCGCAGCAAGGGCGGCGCGGGCCGGGTCCGCGTTGGGCGCGGTGTCGTCGAGCCAGCCCGCCCGGACGGCCTCGGCGGTCTCCTGCTCCACCTCGGCCAGGCGCTGACGCAGGTGGCCCGCCTCGCTGCGGGCGCGCTGGGCCTCGGTGGCTGCGGTGGTGGCGTCCCGGTGGGCGGCCTCACCCGCGGTCTGGAGGGTGTCGGAGCGTTCCTCCTCCTCGTTGGCCACACGCTCGCCCGCTTCGGCGGCGGTGTGCAGGGCCCGTACGAGATCGGCCGCGGCGGTGGCGCGTGCGGCCAGGGCGGGGGCGGCATCGCGCTCGGCCTCACGGATGGCGACGGCGACGCGCGCGGAGCGGTCGGCTGCGGCACGGTGGCGGAGCACGGCCTCGGCGGCCTGCCAGGCGGAGTGCAGGGTGCGGGCGTCGCCGAGTTCGCGGCGCTGGGCGGCTGCACCCTTCTCGGCGGCGGTGAGAGCCAGGGAGGCGTGCCGGTAGGCGAGTTCGGCGGCGATCAGGGCACGGCGGCTGCGGGTCTCCTCGGCGCCGGTGACGGTGTGGGCGGCGCCGGTGACCTCCTGGGCGAGCTCCGCGGTCCGGCCGCGTTCCAGGCCGGCGCGGGTGGAGAGCCGGCGGGCCAGGGTACGGGTGCGACGCTCGGCACCGGCGTGGATGTCGCGGGTCCTGGAACGCGCCTCGGCGGCTTCCACGATGCGGCCGAGGAGGTCCACGGAGCCGGCGGTGAAGTCGCGCTCGGCGGTGAGTTCGGCGCGGCGGCCGAGCTTGTTGCCGAAACCGCTGACCAGGTCGGCGAGTCCGTCGGTGTCGCGGGTGTCGGTGACGGCGCGCAGCAGCAGGTCGGTGAAGTCGGAGTCCTTCTTCACCGCGAAGAGTCCGGCCGCCTCGCCCTCGTCGGCGTTCATCTCGCGCTGGTAGCGGAAGAGTTCGGGGTCAAGACCCACCTCGCCGAGGTGCTCGTTCCAGCGGTCGTGGATCTCCTCCCAGTGCACGTCGAGGTGCTGGTAGAACTTGCCCGCCTCGGTGAGCGCGTCACGGAAGCCCTTCATGGTGCGACGCCTGCCGCGGGCGCCGGAGACGCCTTCGGCGGGGCGGCCGACCGACGTGGCCTCGGCGACGGGCAGCGAGTCGAGACTGAGTCCGGGGCCGGGGCGGAAGGAGTACCAGGCCTCGGCGAACTTCCTGGGGTCGTTGGAGACCTGGCGGCCGCGCCACTCGCTGACCTTGCCGACGACCACGCACTCGCCGGTCAGCGTGTGCTGCCACTCCAGCGCGACGTGACCGCAGTCCTCCGCGAGCAGGAACTTGCGCAGGACGCCGGAGCTGGCGCCGCCCAGGGTGTTGCGATGACCGGGGAGCATCACCGAGAAGATCAGCTTGAGCAGTACGGACTTGCCGCCGCCGTTCTCCAGGAAGAGCACCCCCGCCGGGGCAGGCCGGCGCGGCGGCCCGACCGGTTCCTCCTCGAAGAACTCCGCCTGGGCCGGGGCGGGGTGGGGCACGGGCTCGCCGACCCCGCGCAGGTCGAGCACGGTGTCGGCGTAGCGCGCGCCGGCAGGTCCGATGGAATAGAGGCGGACCCGGGACAGCTCGTACATGGCGGCGGACTCTCGTCGTTCAGGCAGCGGGAGGGAGACGTCGGTGGCGGGGCGGTCGGTGGCGGCCCCGGTCGTGGGGCCGGTCAGCTGTGGAACGGCAGGCCGGCGTCGGCCGCCAGCTCCAGGTCGTCGGGGTCGGGCGGCGGCAGCAGCGTGGCCGATCCGTCGGTGACCGGCACCACGCCCAGTTCCAGCAGTTCGGCCATGGCGGCGCTTCCTGCCATGTCGCGGACCTGGAGCTGGTAGCGGGCGGTGGTGCGGAAGGCGCCTCCGGCGTCGTCCCCGGTGCGCTGGAGAAAGCCGGAGTCGGTGAGGAAGGCCACGGCCTTGCCGACGATGCCGGTGGTGGATCCGGCCAGCCGCCTGGCGTCCTTCGTCGCGCCGGTGGCGCTGCGGCGGGCGTAGATCCGCCAGCCCGCCTCCAGGCCGGGGGCCTCGCTGGCAGGGTCGGTGTTGTCGCCGTGTTCCTCCGCGCGCTCCTCCAGGCGGTGGCAGGCCTGGCGTACGAAGGCGTCGACGCCGTTGACCGTGATCCGGCCGATGTACGCGTCGTCGGCGAGGTCCTCGGGGCGCGGGAAGGCCATCGCGGCGACGGCCAGGTGCGCGAGTCCGTGGAGGAAGCGGTCTGCGGCGTCCGAGGAGGCCCGTCGGGCGTAGTCGCCCATGCGTACGGCGAAGACCGAGTCCTCGCCCGCCGTGACGGCCATGCCGGCCCGGGTGGAGACCTCCAGCACGACGAGACCGAGCCCGGTGGCCACGGCGTCGGCGAGCCGGGCGAAGGCCGGCTCCTCCCGGTAGCGGCGGAGCAGCTCGGCGTACTCGGCGTCGCGGGCGGGCAGCAGTTTGGGCTGGAGCCCGAAGGCGACGAGCCGGGAGGCGTCCGCCGCATCGGCCGGGGTGATCGTGGCGGGGGCCGCCGGGCGCTCGGCGGGGTGCGCGGCGGCCGGGTCGCTCCACGCGTCGGTGTGCTCTGCGCGGTGGTCGCTCACGACGGTTGCTCCTCATTGCGGTAAGTCTTCGGTACGGGGTGTCCGGTCCGGGTACCTGTGGTCGCGCCGTGCGGGGCGGCCGCGGGGTGACCGGTCCGGCTCCCGGTGGCTGCGCCGTGCGGGGCGGCGCCCGATCTCTCGGGAGTCCGGTGCACGGGCGCGCGGCGGAGCGTCCTCATGTCGCCTCCGAGCGGTCCGCCGCCATGCCGACGGCGTCCAGCAGGGCCGTGCCCACGATCAGGTCGGCGCCGCCGAACTCCGGGTCGTCGAGCTGGGTGCCGTCGTCCACCGAGAACAGCAGCCGGCGCTCACCCTGGCGGTAGGCGGTGCCGACCGGAGGACTGGCGGCGTGCACCGCGAGCAGGGCGACCAGGTAGGGCAGTTCCCCGTCGCGCCGACGGGCCTCGGCCAGCAGTCCGGAGAGGCGGCGCGGAGCGTCGTGCTCCAGGTCGAGCAGTTCCATCGCGGACGCCAGCTGCTCCTCGCTGAACCGGCTGTCGTCCGGGGTGGCGATCAGGTCCGGTTCGGGCATCTCGGCGCCCAGGTGCTCCCGTTCGACCGGCGGGGTGAGCAGCATGTCGACCAGGTCGCCCACCCGGACCGAGGTGGGGGTGCGCAGCCCTGTGCCGTGGGCGAAGAACGCGTCGGTGGCCCGGATGGCCTGTTCGACGGGGAGCGGCAGCAGCGGGGCCAGGAGCTGTCCGTACAGGTCGAGTCCCGTGCGGGCGGCCGGTGCGGCGAAGGCCTGGCGGTCCTGCTCGGCGCGGAACAGCGGTCCGGCCTCCAGGAGTCGGGACTGCAGCTGCGTGTGGCGGCGGATGCAGTCCTTGACGATGTCGACGAGCTCGGCGGCGCGCCTCTTGTGCTCGGGCTCCTCGGCCTCGTCCCTGGCCTTGCGGATGTTGGTGAGGATCGCGTTCTCGTGGCGGTAGCGGTCGGCGACGTGGTCGAGTGCCTCGGCGATCATGTCGGGCACGGCGTTGAGCCAGTCGACCGCGCGGACGTTGCGCCGGGTCGCGTCGAGCGTCTTGCGGAGCGTCTCCGCGTACTGCACGGTCCGGTAGCGGGCCTGCTCCGCGGCGAGCTGGGCGTCGGCGAGGCGGCCCCGGCTGATCAGGACCTCCAGTTTCACCTCGGCGGCGATCTGGGCGCTGGTGACGTCCGTGTCGAGCGCACCCACCAGGACGTTGACCGCTTCGTCGGTGGCCCGCAGGTAGACGCTGCCGCCGTATCCCGGGACTTCCTCGATCAGCTTGAAGTCGTAGTCCCGGCGGACGTAGACGCCGTCGGGTCCGAAGGTGCCGTAGACCGCCCGGAAGCCTCGGTCCACACTCCCGACGTTGATCAGGTTCTCCAGGACCCAGCGGGCGACCCGTTCGTGCTCGGCGACGGGGCGGCGCGGGGCCTGCGCGGCGACGCGCGGGAGCAGCCTGGCCACTATCTGGTCGTGGTCGGCTCCGGTGTCGAAGTCCATGTTGAGGGTGACATGGTCGATGGCCGCCAGCGCGACCTCCGCCATCGCGTACACCGTGTACTCCCCGGCCAGGTTCGCCTTGCGCACGTCGAGGTCGTGCAGCGGCGCCGTGCACGCGAGCGCGCGCAGCCGCCGCGAGAGCCCCTCGTCGGCGGCCGGGCCCGGTGCGGGCCGCGGCCCCGCGCTGAGCTGGGGCGCAGCGTTTTCCGTGTAGGCAGGCGAAGTCACGCTGCACAGATTAGGTCCTCGGACTGACAACGGTCGAAACGGCGCAGAAGCGGCCGCTTGCCCCGGAGTCGGTCATGCCCCGCCGTGCGGGTCCGGACGGCCCTGCCGCGAGCCGATCCCGGGCTCTGCGGGCGGGGTTCCGTACCCCCCGCCGCCCGGCGTGCGCATGACCAATACGTCCTCGGCGCCGAGATCCGCTGTGTCGCAGCCCTTGAGCAGGATGCGCCCCCCGTCGGCGCGCTCGATGTGCTGGCTGCCCAGGGCGCCCGGGCCGCCGCCCGCCATGCCGTACGGCGGAACGCGGCGGTGCCCTGTGAGGAGGGCGACCGTGACGGGTTCGAGGAAACGGATCCGGCGTTCCACTCCACGCCCGCCGTGACGGCGGCCCGTCCCCCCGCTCCCTTCACGCACCCGGAAACTCTCCAGCAGCACCGGGTAGCGCCATTCGAGGATCTCGGGATCGGTGAGCCGCGAGTTGGTCATGTGGGTCTGTACGGCGTCCGTGCCGTCGAAGTCCTCGCCCGCGCCCGAGCCGCTCGCCACGGTCTCGTAGTACTGCACCCGTTCGTTGCCGAAGGTGAGGTTGTTCATGGTGCCCGAGCCCTCGGCCTGGACGCCCAGGGCGGCGTACAGCGCTCCCGTGACGGCCTGCGACGTCTCCACGTTCCCGGCGACCGTGGCCGCGGGGTGGACGGGTGCCAGCATCGAGCCCTCCGGGACCCTGATCTCCAACGGGGTGAGGCAGCCGCTGTTGAGCGGGATGTCGTCGGCCACCAGGGTCCGGAAGACGTACAGAACGGCGGCCATGACGACCGACTTCGGGGCGTTGAAGTTGCCCGGCTGCTGCGGTGAGGTTCCGGTGAAGTCGACGACAGCGCTGCGGGCGTCCCGGTCCACGGTCAGCGTCACCTCGATCACGGCTCCGTTGTCGGTCTCGTACCGGCAGTGACCGTCGTGGAGCCCGGCGATGATGCGGCGCACGGACTCCTCGGCGTTGTCCTGCACGTGGCCCATGTAGGCGTCGACGACGTCGGGGCCGAACTGCTCGACCATGCGGCGCAGTTCGGCGATGCCCTTCTCGTTGGCGGCGATCTGGGCGCGCAGGTCGGCGAGGTTGGTGTCCGGATCCCGGGAGGGGTACGCGGCGGATTCGAGCAGTTCGCGGGTCGCGGCCTCGCGGAAGGTGCCGTCCCGCACCAGGAGCCAGTTGTCGAAGAGCACCCCCTCCTCGTCGACGGTCCGGCTGAAGGCCGGCATCGAGCCGGGCGTGATGCCGCCGATCTCGGCGTGGTGTCCGCGCGAGGCCACCAGGAACCTCAGGGTGGGGGGAACTCCGGCCGCCTGGTCGAACACCGGTGTCACGACGGTCACGTCGGGCAGGTGCGTCCCTCCGTGGTACGGATCGTTGATGGCGTACACGTCGCCGGGCCGCATCGTGCCGTCGTCGCGGCGCAGCACTTCCTTGATCGACTCCCCCATCGAGCCCAGGTGCACCGGGATGTGCGGTGCGTTGGCGATCAGGTTGCCGTCCGCGTCGAAGAGAGCGCAGGAGAAGTCGAGCCGCTCCTTGATGTTGACGGAATGGGCGGTGTTCTCCAGGCGCACGCCCATCTGTTCGGCGATGGACATGAAGAGGTTGTTGAAGACCTCCAGCATGACGGGGTCGACCCGGGTGCCGACGGCCTGCCTCGCGGGGCGCGGGCGTGCGCGGGTCAGGAGCAGATGGCCGGTGGCGGTGAGGGCGGCCTGCCAGCCGGGGTCGACGACGGTGGTCGCACTGTCCTCGGCGATGACGGCCGGACCGGGCACGGTGTCCGTCGGCCGCAGGTCCGCCCTGCGGTGGAGGGCGGCGTCCTGCCAGCGGTCCTCCGCGAACATACGTGCCGTGTCATGGGGTTGCGGCGAGGTGGCCTCGCCCCGCTCCGCCCGGGGAGGCGGCGCTGCCGCCTGCTCCCCCGCCGTGCCGGTTGCCTCGACCGAGACGGCCTCGACGACGAGGGGCCGTTCCATCGTGAAGCCGTAGCGCGCACGGTGCCCGTCCGTGAACGCCTCGGTCATGGCGGCCACCGTGCCGAGGTCCGCGGAGAGGCTCGCGTCGGTTCCCTCGTACCGCAGGAGCACGCGCGCCCGGGTGCTGATCGCCCGGTCCGGGACGCCGTCGGCTCGCAGTTCGGCCCGGGTACGGTCGGCCAGCGCGTCGCAGACCTCGCCCAGGCGTTCCCGGGAGGAGGCGCCGAGGGGCGCCTCGACGGACTGTTCGCGCATGGCGGTCGCGTCGGCCAGCCCGATGCCGTAGGCGGACAGCACACCGGCCAGCGGGGGTACGAGGACCGTGTCGATGCCGAGGGCGTCGGCGACGGCGCAGACGTGCTGCCCGCCGGCGCCGCCGAAGCCGGTGAGGGCGTAGCGGGTGATGTCGTGCCCGCGCTGCACGGAGATCTTCTTGACCGCGTTCGCCATGCCGAGGACGGCGATCTCCAGGAACCCGGCTGCCGTCGCGGCAGCCGTGTGCCTTGTTCCGGTGGCCCGTGCGACCTCGTCGGCGAGGGCCTCGAAGCGGGTTTGCACGATGTCCGCGTCCAGGGGCAGGTCGCCGTCCGGGCCGAAGACGGCGGGGAAGTGGGCCGGCCGGATCCGCCCGAGCATCACCTGGGCGTCGGTGACGGTCAGCGGCCCGCCTCTGCGGTAGCAGGCCGGGCCCGGTACCGCTCCGGCCGAGTCGGGGCCGACCCGGTAGCGCCGGCCGTCGAAGTGCAGGACCGAGCCGCCTCCGGCAGCGACGGTGTGGATGTTCATCATGGGAGCGCGCATCCGCACGCCAGCCACCTCGGTGCCGAGTTCGCGTTCGAACTCGCCCGCGTAGTGCGAGACGTCGGTGGAGGTGCCTCCCATGTCGAAGCCGATCACCCGGTCGTATCCGGCCTGCGCGGAGGTGCGGGCCATGCCGACGACACCGCCGGCCGGCCCGGACAGCACGGCGTCCTTGCCGCGGAAGTGGGCGGCCTCGCGCAGGCCCCCGTTGGACTGCATGAACATCAGCCGGATGCCGTCGAGCTCGGCGGCGATCGTGTCGACGTACCGGCGCAGGATCGGCGAGAGGTAGGCGTCGACGACGGTGGTGTCGCCCCGCGGCACCAGTTTGATCAGGGGACTGACCTCGTGGGAACAGCTGATCTGGGTGAAACCTGCCGCCCGGGCCTCGGCTGCGACCGCCTTCTCGTGGTCCGGGTGGCGGTAGCCGTGCATGAGGACGACGGCCGCGCTGCTCAGGCCGTCCTCGCGCGCGGCTCGCAGCCGCTCCGCGACCGCGGCCCGGTCCAGGGGCCTGACGGTCCGCCCCCGGGCGTCGATCCGCTCGGGAACCTCGATCACCCGCTCGTACACGGCCTCCGGAAGCAGGATGCGGCGGTCGAAGAGCCGGGGCCTGTTCTGGTACGCGATGCGCAGGGCGTCCCGGAAGCCTTCGGTGATGACGAGGACGGTGGGTTCGCCGCGCCGCTCCAGCAGGGCGTTGGTGGCGACGGTGGTGCCCATCTTGACTACGGAGACCCGCTCGGCGGGCACCGGTTCGTCCGGGCCGAGCCCCAGCAGCAGCCGGATCCCGGCCACGGCCGCGTCCCGGTAGCGGTCCGGGTCGTGCGAGAGGAGCTTGCGGGTGACCAGCCGTCCATCGGGGGCGCGGCCCACCACATCCGTGAACGTACCGCCTCGGTCGATCCAGAACTCCCAGCGTCCACTCATCCCTCCATAGTGGCGCGCGGCCCGTCGTGAGGGGTGCGGAACGCGAGGGATCCGGTGGGGCAGTGCCCCGGCGCGGCCGGGACGCCGTGCTCCCGCGCCGTCAGACCGCCGGTGCGTCCGGTCCGATCCTGCTGCGTACGGCCGACTGCACCTCGGCCTCCTCGGCCGGATCGGCGGCCAGCCGGCGCAGGCGCTCGGCCACCCTGATGTCTCCGGTCTCGGCGTGGCGTGCGGCGACCTCGCGGGTCGTCTCCTCGCAGTCCCACAGGCATTCGACGGCGAAGCCGGTGGCGAAGGAGGGGTCGGTGGCGGCGAGGGCCCGGGCGGCCCTGCCCCGCAGATGGGAGGAGGACGTCTCCCGGTAGACGTGGCGCAGCACGGGTGCGGCGCAGGCGATGCCGAGCCGGCCGGCACCGTCGACCAGGGACCACAGGCGAGGCGCGTCCGGACCCTCGCCCCGTACGGCGTCACGCAGGGCGCCGAGGACCAGCGGAGCGTCCTGCACACCACCGCGACCGGCCAGCACACCGGCCGCCGATGTCCCCAGCGCGTCGGGCCGCCGGGCCCAGCGGCGCGCACGTTCCACGGCAGGTTCGCCGCACATCCGCTCGAAGGCGGCGACGGCCGCTTCGGCGACGGTGCGCGAGGCGCCGACCGTCGCGGCCTCGATCAGGTCGAGCACGGCCGGGTCGCGGACCTCGGCGGCGAGGTAGTGCAACGCAGCGCAGCGAGCGCCTTCGGAACCGTTGCGGGCGGCCTCGACGATCATGGGCCGGTCCTCGGGCCCCGCCACCGCGGAGAGGCAAC
This sequence comes from Streptomyces sp. NBC_01013, assembly GCF_045162765.1. Taxonomy (NCBI): domain Bacteria; kingdom Bacillati; phylum Actinomycetota; class Actinomycetes; order Kitasatosporales; family Streptomycetaceae; genus Streptomyces; species Streptomyces sp. NBC_01013. The sequence continues at coordinate 7,065,203 of NZ_CP108687.1, read as the reverse complement.
GGGCGGCCGGCACGTGAAGGACGCTGCCGCGGTCGAGCCCTTCCTGGGCCCAGTCGAAGACCGCCTGGACGCTCCATCCCGGGCGAGGTCCGCCGGGTCGCATCTGCCGCTGCCAGCGGTCGAACGAGCCCTGCTCGGAGGCGGCTCGCACCCGGCCGCCGACCGATTCACGCGGATCGTCGGCCCAGAGCCGCCAGGGGCGCGGCTCGTAGGCGTCCCGCACGGTGGAGGCCAGCTCGGCGCGGCCCTCGGCGTTCTCCGGGAACCGGGCGAGCACGGGAACGGCGAGGGACCGGAGCCCGGCGTCGTCGTCACGCAGCGCCAGTTCGTCCAGGGCCCAGGCCCAGTTGGAGCCGGTCGCCGCGTAGCTCCGCAGCAGGGCCAGGGCGTCGTCGCGGCCGTAGGAGGCGAGGTGTCCGAGGACCGCCAAGGCCAGGCCGGTGCGTGAATCGTCCGTGTCGAGGTGATCGTCGGCGTCGTACAGGTGCCGCTCGATCTCCTCGACCCCGCCGTCGAGGTCGAGGTAGAGGCGGGCGTAGTAGAGGGAGCGGTTCTCGACCTGCCAGTCGTGACGGGGGTCGCTCAGGACGCAGTGGTTGAGAGCCGCCAGGGCCTCGGGGCGTGGTGCGGCGAGCGCGTGGAGCGTGCCGTCGCCGCGACCCCTCTGCAGCAGGCCGAGCAGGGTGCCGCTCGGCGCTATGAACGGATCAAACATGGGAAAAGCCTCACATCAAGCTGTCGACGCAACCGGGGACTGTGCAGTTCCACGTGCCGGGTGGGCACCGGGGGCGTCTCGTCGATCAGGGCCGGACAGGCCGCGGCGTCCGGTGCGGTGCGTCGCAAGGCGCCGGGACGCCCTCATCGCGGAGCGATTCGGGCGGTTCGGCAACGCAGCGAGGCGCCGTGCCAGGCGTCGCAGCCCCGGCTCTGAGGGACGAGACGCCCCCTAGACCGCGCAGCAACATGATCGGCCGACCGCCGTCTTCTGCCTGGTGCAGACCATCTTCCCGCCTCTCGTCGGTGGCCCGAATCGGGCCCGCGACGTCATGATGACCCAGCCATTTCGCCACCGCGACCACATTTACGGCGAAGCCCCTTCAACGGGCTCCGAAGAGTTCCAGCAGGTCGGCCTTGCCGAACATGCGCGCCGTGTCCAGCGCGGACGGCGTTCCGGCCGCCGGATCGGCCCCCGCTTCGAGCAGCGCCTTGATCACCGCGTCCTCCCCCTTGAAGACGGCTCCGGCGAGGGGTGTCTGCCCACGGTCGTTGGCGCGGTCCGGGTCGGCGCCACGACCGGCCAGGGCGATGACCGAGGGGGCGTGCCCGTGGTAGGCGGCGAGCATCAGCAGCGAGTCACCCCGGTCGTTGGTCAGGTTCACCGGGACGCCGGCGTCGACATAGGCCGCGAGGGCGTCGGCGTCGCCGTGACGGGCCAGGTCGAAGACCTTGGTCGCCAGCTCGACCACCTCGGGATCAGGGGTTTCGCTCATCGGGGGACCGCCTTCCTTTAACCGTTGGTGCTGAGGCCGGCCAGCCGCGGCGTGCGCCGCGTGGGCCGTACGAGTGAATCGACAGGGTACTGCCCGAGCGTGCACATGAGGCGGCCCGCCCATGGCAAATGATCACGTCGAGTGACGACGGGCGGGGTTCGACTCCGCAAACCCCTTCCGCCCACGCCCGCTTGTCCGCCAGTTCAGTGAAAAAAACGACTTTTCACCCAATTGCAGCTTTTATCATATAGATACTTCCGGTGAGCTTGGAAGGACTCATGGTGACTGTCCCCCCAACCAGGAGAACCACTCATGATCCTTTCCATGTCAGGCGTCGTCATCCTCGGCATCATCGTCTTCCTGTTCTTCAGGAAGGACGGCCTCAAGGCATCACACGCCCTCGTCACCGCCCTGTTCGGCTTCTACCTGGCCGGCACCGCCATCGCACCGAGCATCACCGCGGGCGGAGCGAGCCTCGCCGGTCTCTTGGGCGGGATCAAGTTCTGACCTCCGCTACCGCTCCCACCCCCTTCAGGAGACCGACGTGGCCCGGCGACCACTCCCCCGCATTCTGAGCAGCGGCAGCGCTTCGATCACTCGCAGTCGCGAGTTCGCGCGCACGGCCGCCGACAGTGCCACCGACGTGCTCCATCCGCTGATCACGATCACTCGTGGTCTGCGGCTGCTGGCCGGTGCAGGACGGCAGAAGTGGGCCGCGACGCCCAAGGACCGGCGTGGTCCCACGCTGTTCCTCGTCGCGGCCTGCGTGCTCGTGGTCGCGCTCATCCCCTACGGGCCCCTGCTGGCCCTCGTCATGGTGATGGGCGCCGCCGCATGGAAGGGGCGGGAACGCACACCCGTCAAAACCGGCCCCGACGAGGCGGAGGCGGGGCGCCTGCAGGCTCTGTACGAGGCGCTCGTGCCGTACTTCTCGACGGCCGACGACCCCAGCCCGCTGTTCGCCCACGGCGGCGACTGGGACAAGGTCTTCAGCGGGTACGAGTTCGACGGCGACGGTCGCGTCAGCAGTCTCCGCGTGACGTACCCCGCCTACTTCACCGACAGCGAGGCCGCGTCCCGGGCCCGGATCGAGCAGCTGCTGCACGCCAAGTCGGGCCGCGGCCGGGAGTACCGCTTCAGCTGGGACGAGGAGGGCAACCAACTCGTCATGAACGTGCTCGCCCCCCTGCCCACCTCTCTCACCGCCCAGCGCTTCGTCACCGCTCCCGGCGAGACCGTCCTCGGGTTCACCGACGACGACGCGGTCCAGCGCACGGTGCCGGTGAGCGACGGCGACGGGACCCGGGACGCCCCCGGGGTCGTCTGGCGGACCGGCGCACGCTCCACCGAACCGCACCTGCTGATCGCCGGACAGCCCGGCAGCGGCACCACCACGCTGCTGCGCTCCGTCGCTCTCCAGGCGCTCCAGCAGGGCGACATCCTGATCATCGAAGGCAGCGGCACCGGCGAGTACGCGTGCTTCACCGGCCGCGAAGGCGTCCTGGCGGTCGAATGCGGACTGGACGGGGCACTGTCCACCCTCGAATGGGCGGCCAACGAGACGGAGCGAAGGCTGATCGAGGCCAACCGGGCCCGCCAGGGCGGTCACACCGTCCCCGAGGACTCCCGTCGCCCCCTATGGATCCTGCTGGACCGGCCGAGCGCCCTCGGCCACCTCGCCGCCGCGGACGGCGGACGCGATCCGCAGGAGCTGCTCCAGGTGCCCCTGCGCCACGGCCGCGCCGCAGGCGTCACCGTGGTGATGACCGAACAGCTCGACAGCCTGGACGGCCTGAGCGACACCGTCCGGTCCCACACCAGGGCCCGGGTCGTACTCGGGCCCTGCTCGCCCGGCCAGATCGAGTCCGTCCTCGGACTGGAACCGCACACCACTCCCACCCCGGACGTCCCGCCCGGCCGCGGGTACGCGCGGCTCGGGACCGGCCAGGTGCTGCGCATCCAGGTGCCCGCCACGCCCGATCCGTACGACGACGCGACGAGCGAGGCGCAGCGCCGGGCCGTGCTCGACCTGCTGCCCGAGCGGCGGACGGCGGTCGAGGCGAGCATGCCCGATCCGGTGATGGCGGAGACCGTGACCGCTTCCGTCGCCGTCGAGGGCCTGGCTCTCAGCGACTGACCCGGACCTGTGGCGCGGGGCCCGGGGACCCATGGGTCCCCGGGCCCCGCGCCATGTGCGTCAGGCGCTCAGGCCACGAACGTGCGGGGCGTCTCCGCTCCCGCGCCCGCCCCCGAACCGACCAGCCGGGCGGCGGCCGCGAGCCGCTGGGCGGCCTCGTCGGCCACCGGCCCGCCGACCGTGAACGGCAGCCGTACGTAGCCCTCGAAGGCCCCGTCGACCCCGAACCGGGGTCCGGAAGGAACCCGCACCCCGACCCGCTCCCCGGCCACCGCGAGCCGCGAGCCGGAGAGCCCGCCGGTGCGCACCCAGAGGGTCAGTCCGCCCCGCGGCACGGCGAACTCCCAGTCCGGCAGCTCCCGGCGTACCGCCGCGACGAGAGCGTCCCGGTTGTCCCGCGCCTGCTCCCGGCGGATCTGCACGGCCTGCTCCCAGCCGCCGGTGCGCATCAGCCAGTTGACGGCCAGCTGTTCGAGGACCGGGGTCCCCATGTCCGCGTAGGCGCGGGCTGCCACCAGGCTGCGGATCACGTCCGGCGCGGCCCGGACCCAGCCGATGCGCATGCCGGCCCAGAAGGCCTTGCTGGCCGATCCGACGGTGAGGACCGTACTGCCGGCCGGGTCGAAGGCACAGACCCGGCGCGGCATGTCCACATCGCCGTCCAGGTACAGCTCGTTCATCGTCTCGTCGACCACCAGGACCGTGCCGGCCGAGCGGGCGGCGTCCACCAGCGCGCGGCGGCGGTCCTCGTCGGCGAGGGCGCCGGTGGGGTTGTGGAAGTCCGCGACGACGTACGCGAGCCGGGGGGCCGCGTCCCTCAGCACCTGGCGCCACCGGTTCATGTCCCAGCCGCCGAGCCCCTCCTCCATGGCCACCGGCACGAGCCGTGCCCCCGCCTCCCGCATCAGCTGGAGGATGTTGGCGTAGCTCGGGGACTCCACCGCGATCCGTTCGCCGCGGCCGGCGAAGAGGTGACAGATCGCATCGATCGCACCCATCGCCCCCGTGGTGACCATGATCTGTTCGGGCATCGTCGGGATGCCGCCGGCGGTGTACCGGTCGGCGATCATCTGCCGCAGCGCGGGGAGGCCTGCCGGGTAGTCGCCGTGGGTGTGCGCATAGGGGGCCAGCTCCTCCAGGGCGCCCTGGACGGCCCGGGTCAGCCACGGCTCGGGGGCGGGCAGCGAGGCGCAGCCCAGGTCGATCATCGATCCGAGCGCCTCGGGCGGCAGGGGTTCCAGTCCGCGGGCGGGCAGCGGGTTGCCCGCCGGAACCGCGGTCCAGCTGCCGGCTCCGCGCCGGGACTCCAGGAAGCCCTCGGCCCGCAGCGCCTCGTAGGCCGCGGCGACGGTCGTACGGCTGACGGAGAGGGCGAGTGCCAGCTCCCGCTCGGCGGGCAGCCGGGCCGCGACGGGGACGCGGCCTTCGAGGACGAGCAGCCGGATACCGTCGGCGAGCGCACGGTATGCGGGCGGCCTGCGGGTGCCGGGGCCCGCGGGCCGGGGCTGCTGGGCGTGGAGCTGCCGGGCGAGCTGCGCCGCACCGACGGCCGAAGTCCACTGCGCCATGAGAATCAGTCCACCTTCCTCGGATTGGCCATAGTTGGCAGCCAATCCCCTGCCACAGAGTGACATGCAGCAGTCCACGACCACCACACCAGGGGGCACCACTTGTCCATCACCGCCGCGCCGCGCGGGGCTCACCTCACCCGGCGCCTGATCCAGCTGTACGCGGGCCTGGCGCTGTACGGGGCGAGTTCGGCGCTGCTGGTCGTCGCCGGCCTCGGCCTGGAGCCCTGGGGGGTGCTGCACCAGGGCCTCGCCGAGCGCACCGGGATCAGCATCGGGGTCGTCTCGATCATCATCGGTGCGATCGTGCTGCTGCTCTGGATCCCCTTGCGGCAGCGGCCGGGCCTGGGCACCGTCTCGAACGTCTTCGTCGTCGGTCTCGCGATGGACGGCACGCTCGCCCTCGTCCCGGACGTGCACGGGCTCGCCGCGCAGGCCGGAGTGATGGTCGCGGGGATCGTGCTCAACGGCGTGGCGACGGGGCTCTACATAGCCGCCCGGTTCGGTCCCGGGCCCCGGGACGGACTGATGACCGGGCTCCACCGGCGCACCGGCCGGTCCATCCGCCTCGTCCGCACGGCGATCGAGGTCGCGGTCGTGGTCACCGGGTTCCTGCTCGGCGGCTCCCTCGGCGCCGGCACGGTCCTCTACGCCCTGGCCATCGGCCCGCTCGCCCAGTTCTTCCTGCGCTTCTTCGCGATCACGGACAGCGGTGACACCACGGTCGCCGTGCGGACATCCGGGCAGGCCATACTGCCGCAGTGACTTCTGTACACCACCCCTATCTGGACCACCCCGGACCGCTCGCGTTCGCCCACCGCGGTGGTGCGGCGGACGGGATCGAGAACACGGCAGCCGCGTTCCGCCGCGCCGCCGACGCGGGCTACCGCTACTTCGAGACCGATGTGCACGCCTCGGCGGACGGCCGGCTGGTCGCCTTCCACGACTCCACCCTGGACCGGGTCACGGACGCCCGCGGGCGGATAGCGGAGCTGCCGTGGAGCGCCATACGGCGGGCCCGGGTGGCAGGGCGCGAGCCGCTGCCGCTGTTCGAGGAGTTGCTGGAGTCGTTCCCCGACGCCCGCTGGAACGTGGACATCAAGGCCGGGCGCGCGCTCGTGCCACTCGTGGAGCTGATCCGCCGGACGAACTCCTGGGACCGGGTGTGCGTCGGCTCGTTCTCCGAGGCGCGGGTGGCCAGGGCGCACCGCCTGGCGGGCCCGCGGCTCGCCACTTCCTACGGCGTCCGCGGCGTCCTCGGGCTGCGGCTGCGCTCGTACGGCATCCCGGCGGCGCTGCGCGCCGGCGCGGTCTGCGCGCAGGTCCCGGAGAGCCAGGGCGGCGTCCGGGTCGTCGACCGGCGCTTCGTACGCGAGGCTCACGCGCGCGGACTCCAGGTGCACGTCTGGACGGTGAACGAACCGGAGCGGATGGCCGCGCTCCTGGACCTCGGGGTGGATGGCATCATGACCGATCACATCGAGACGCTGCGCACGGTGCTGAGCGAGCGGGGGGCCTGGGCCTGACGCCGGCTGCCGGTGACGTCTCCACGGGGAGAGACGAGGGGTGCGCCATGAGCGCCGAGACCGCCGAGCCGGCGGACCTTACGGCTGCCGGGGCAGCAGACCCCGCCGAGCGACGCCGCGAGCAACGCGGCTGGTACTTCTACGACTTCGCCTGTTCCGTCTACTCGACGAGCGTCGTCACGGTGTTCCTCGGGCCGTATCTGACGTCGGTCGCCAAGGCCGCCGCCGACTCCGACGGCTACGTCCATCCGCTGGGCATCCCGGTCCGCGCCGGGTCCCTGTTCGCGTACGCGGTCTCGGCCTCACTCGTCGTCGCGGTGATCCTCATGCCGATCGTGGGCGCGGCGGCCGACCGTACGGGCCGCAAGAAGCCCCTTCTCGCGGCAGCGGCCTACACGGGCGCGACCGCGACGGCCGCGATGTTCTTCCTGGACGGGCACCGCTACCTGCTCGGCGTGTTCCTGCTCATCGTGGCGAACGCCTCGATCTCGGTGTCGATGGTGCTCTACAACGCCTACCTGCCGCAGATCGCTGGGCCCGAGGAACGCGACGCCGTCTCGTCCCGGGGCTGGGCCTTCGGCTACACGTCGGGGGCGCTGGTACTCGTCCTCAACCTGATCCTCTACACCGGCCACGACTCCTTCGGTCTCTCCGAGTCGGACGCCGTACGGATCTGTCTCGCCTCGGCCGGCGTCTGGTGGGGCGCCTTCACCGTCATACCGTTGCGGCGGCTGCGCGACCGCAGCATCAAGGCGGGCGGCGGCGAGCCGGTCGGCTCCGGATGGCGGCAGCTGAGGGCCACGCTGCGCGACATGCGCCGCCACCCTCTCACCCTCTCCTTCCTGCTGGCGTACCTCGTCTACAATGACGGTGTGCAGACCGTCATCTCCCAGGCGTCCGTGTACGGCTCCGAGGAACTGGGCCTGAGTCAGACGACGCTGATCACGGCGGTGCTGCTGGTCCAGGTGCTGGCGGTCGCCGGGGCGCTCGGGATGGGACGGATGGCCCGGGCCTACGGTGCGAAACACACGATTCTCGGGTCACTCGTGGTCTGGACGCTGATCCTCGTCGCCGGCTACTTCCTGCCGTCCGGGTCACCGGTCTTCTTCTACGCGCTGGCCGCGGCGATCGGCCTCGTCCTCGGCGGCAGCCAGGCGCTTTCCCGCTCGCTCTACTCGCACCTGGTGCCCCGCGGAAAGGAGGCCGAGTACTTCTCCGCCTATGAGATGAGCGACCGCGGGCTGAGCTGGCTGGGGCCCCTGGTGTTCGGGCTCGCGTATCAGCTGACCGGCAGTTATCGGGATGCGATCATCTCGCTGGTGGTCTTCTTCGTGGTCGGTTCCGTGCTGCTCGCGAGGGTGCCGGTACGGCAGGCGGTGGCGGCGGCCGGGAATCCTGTTCCCGAACGGATTTAGACGTTGAAGTAAAAGGCCGGTAGTGTACGCCTTTGGCCTGCCCGGAGGACCGTTACTGCGAGTGGAAGAATCCAAACCGTTGGGTGACAACTTCCGCCAGATGTGACAAGCCGGGCATTGGTGGGTACGTGAACACTCGCAAACCTGAAAAGCAACGGGCGCGACGGGCGACGCATGACCGGCAACGGGAATCTTTGCCGTCGACCGGACGTTGACCGGATGACGACGACAGCGACACCTGTCCTGTGGGCGACAAGCCCGGGAGGCACGATTCATGAGTGAGCGAGCTCTCCGCGGCACGCGACTCGTGGTTACCAGCTACGAGACGGACCGCGGCATCGATCTGGCCCCGCGCCAGGCGGTGGAGTACGCATGCCAGAACGGACATCGATTTGAGATGCCGTTCTCGGTAGAGGCGGAAATTCCGCCGGAGTGGGAGTGCAAGGCGTGTGGCGCCCAGGCACTCCTGGTGGACGGGGATGGCCCCGAGGAGAAGAAGGGCAAGCCTGCGCGCACGCACTGGGACATGCTCATGGAGCGGCGCACACGCGAGGAGCTGGAAGAGGTGCTGGCCGAGAGGCTGGCGGTTCTGCGCTCCGGCGCCATGAATATCGCCGTGCATCCGCGGGACAGCAGGAAGTCTGCCTGACCGCGTAGCACCGCATTGAGACAGAGCCGCGGGCCGCGACACCTTGTGTGTCGCGGCCCGCGGCTCTGTGCGTGGGCCTCGGGCGGCCGACTGCGGGGGTGCGGCGTGGGCTCGGTGTGGGCTGCCGGGGGGCTGGAGCCGGCCCCTCCGGCGTGCTCGGCCCCCGGCAGCCGGGCACGGTCGAGGACCCCCGGACGCCGGTCGGTGTTGGCCTTCGCCAGGTCCGGCGCGACAGACGCCGGTCCTGGTTCGCCTTGCCAGGTCCGGCGTGGCAGACGCCGCTCGGTGCTGGCCTTGCAGGTCCGGCGCGCTCGGCCGGAAGGGCTTCGGGTCTGATGGGCCGGGCCTGATGGGCCGGGCCTTACGGCGTGAGGGGCGGGCGCGGGGTGTCGTCGGGCCGGGCGGGCCGCTCCCGGATCACCTCACCCTGGACGACCTTTCCGTCCGGCTGGTGCATACGGGCCTGCTGGAAGGCGTCCGACAGACTGCCGGGGCCTGCCGCCCGCATCCGCCGCTCCAGGGAGTGCTCCGCATACCTGCTGAGGGCCGACCGGACCGGCGGTACCAGGAGCAGGAGTCCCGCCACGTCCGAGATCATCCCCGGAATCATGATCAGGAGACCGGCAAGCATCAGGAAGCCGTTGCCCCGAGTGCTCTGCGGGGCGGGCGAGGACCCGCCGGCACCCGGCTGTCCCGGCATCTGCTGGAGCGTCTCGGTGAGATTGCGAAAGGCGCGACGGCCGGCCCGCTTCATCACCACGGCACCGAGGACGACCCCCGCGGCCAGGAGCAGCAGCACGGTGAACCCGCCTGCCACGTCCGCCACCACGGTGAGCAGCCAGATCTCCAGCACCGCCCAGGCGGCGATGGCGAGAGGTACGAAGGTCCGGGCGCGCGAGCGCTTGCGGGCGGTCGGGGGCGGTGTGCCGGTCGTCATGTCCCCAGTGTGCCTGGGCCGGCGTCCGAACGGGGTAAGGGGCTGGCGGTGGCCGGTCCCGCTCCGGGTCAGGTCGTCCGGCGGCCGAGCACCCGGTTCGTACGCGTGGTGACACCCCAGGCCGTCACGCGCCAGAGCGCCTCGACCAGGATGTCGCGGCTCATCTTGGAGTCGCCGACCTCCCGGTCCACGAAGGTGATCGGGACCTCGACGACGTGGAAGCCCGCATCGATGGCGCGGCGGGCCAGGTCGACCTGGAAGCAGTACCCCTGCGAGGCGACGTTGTCGAGGCCGATGCCCTGCAGCGTCTCAGTGCGGAAGGCCCGGTAGCCGCCGGTGACGTCCCTCGTCTGCAGGCCGAGCAGCAGCCGGGAGTACGTGCTGCCGCCACGGGAGATCATTTCGCGGGACTTGGGCCAGTTGACCACCCGTCCGCCCGGGACCCAGCGGGAGCCGAGCACCAGGTCCGCACCCTTGAGGGCAGTGAGCAGGCGGGGAAGCTCCTCCGGCTGGTGGGAGCCGTCGGCGTCCATCTCGACCAGGACGCCGTAGTCGTGGTCCATGCCCCAGCGGAAGCCGGCGAGGTAGGCGGCGCCGAGCCCTTCCTTGCCCTTGCGGTGCAGCACGTGGACCTGGTCGTCGGTCGCGGCGAGTTCATCGGCGAGCTTGCCGGTGCCGTCCGGGCTGTTGTCGTCGGCGACCAGGATGTCGGCCTCCGGCACGGCGGCGCGCACCCGGTTGACGATCGGCTTGATGTTCTCGGCCTCGTTGTAGGTCGGAATGATCACCAGTGCTCTGCCGAGCGGGCCGTATCGCCTCTGACCGCCGTCGTTCACTTACTGCCCCTTAAGTCCGTACGCAGGTGCACACCATATCGAGCGCGGCGGGAACGCCGACCGACCCGGTCGGGCGGCGTGGGATGCGGCGAGGGACAGAAGCGCGGAAGTACGGACAGAACTGCGGATCGGGGCCCGGCGCCCTTCGGGCCGACCTGGGACCCGCCGGCTGCGGATCGACCTAGAGCCGTTGTCTACTGAACGTCCGGGCCCCACCCGGGTCGCACCCTCCGCCCGGCTGAAACCTTCCCTCGCCCCCGAGGCGCGGGCGCTGAACCTGGCTGTCAGTGGTGGTGCGCCGGTGCGGCACACCACCTCATGACCCAGCGGCGTTCGACGACTGCGTGGAGGTTTAACCGGTCGGACGTCCTGTGGTGGACTCGGCCGAACCTACCGGCCGGTGGGCGCATTCTGTCAATAGTCGCCTGACCTGCATCGTTTACCGAACTTGCCTGGTCAGTCCCGAAGATCCCCAGGTCGCGGCAGAAAGAGGACAGCTTCGATCGGCGGTACGAAATTTCCCCACGTCACTCGTTCGGTCGCACGTAGACAGTTTGTCCGAAGACCACCGTGCGCAAGCAGACCGGGAGTTCACCACCAGGGCTGAGATCGGGCAGGCCGGGCGTCCCCGACCTGGGGTCCGTCGACCAGCGCGCCACCCGGTCGTCAGGGGCCTGGACGACCAGTTCGCGGGTGCGCCAGACCGCGTAGTCGGCCGGGGCACCGGGCACCAGAGTGCCCGCGTCGTCGCGGCCGACGGCCCGCCAGCCGCCCCTGGTGTGGGCGGTGAAGCCCGCCCGCACCGAGATCCGGTGCTCGGGCGTCCGGTGGAACGCGGCGGCCCGCACGGTCCCCCACGGGTCCAGCGGGGTCACCGGGCTGTCGGAGCCGAACGCGAGGGGCACACCGGCCCGCAGAAGCGCCGCGTACGGGTTGAGGGTCCTCGCCCGCCCGGCTCCCAGCCTGCGGGCGTACATGCCCCCCTCACCGCCCCAGGCGGCGTCGAAGGCGGGCTGGACCGAGGCGGTGAGACCGAGTTCGGCGAAAGCGGCCACCGTCTCGGGCGTGAGCATCTCCGCGTGCTCGACGCGGTGCCTGGCGGCCCGCACCCGGCCGAGGCCGACCTTCTCGGCCGCCGCCCTGATGCCGTCGACGACGGCGGTCAGCGCCGCGTCGCCGATGGCATGGAAGCCCGCCTGGAGCCCGGCCTCGGTACAGGCGGCGACATGGGCGGCGATCTGCGCGGCGTCCAGATGGGCGGTGCCCGAGACGGCCGCGTCGGTGTACGGCTCGTGGAGACAGGCGGTGTGCGAACCGAGCGATCCGTCGACGAAGAGGTCCCCCGCCGCCCCCACCGCGCCGAGCTCCCGGACACGGCGTGCGTCCTTCTCGTCACGGACCTGTTGTGCCCAGTAGCCGAAGACCCGCGGGCCCGGCTCCCCGGCCGCCAGTTTCAGCAGCGAGGTGAAGTCCTCCTCGTCGGAGATGTCGGGGCCACCGCATTCGTGGACGGTACCGATTCCGAGGGACGCCGCGTGGGTCAGCGCGGCACGCTGGGCGTCGGCGCGCTGACGCGGCGAGACGGCACCGTGGGCGGCCGCGCGCACCGCGTGGTGGGCGGCACCCGTGAGCGGCGCGTCGGGCCGGTAGCCGGCCATCGAGGTGGCCTGGGGGACGAGGTCGAGCAGCGCCGTGGTGACGACCGCCGAGTGAACGTCGATCCGGGGCAGATAGACCGGCCGGCCGCCGGCCGCCTCATCGAGCTCGCCGCGCGTGGGCGGGCGCTGCTCGGGCCAGCGAGTGGCGTCCCAGCCGTGCCCCAGAACCACCCGGTCGGCGGGGTGCGCCGCCACGTACGTCCGTACGAGGCCGAGGGCCTCATCGAGGGTGCGGGCGCCGGAGAGGTCGAGGCCGGTGAGTGCCAGACCGGTGGATGTGGTGTGGACGTGAGCGTCGGTGAACGCGGGGGTGACCAGGGCTCCGTCGAGGTCGATCACGTCGTCGACGCCGCTCGCGAAGGCGTCCGCCGCCCCTTCGGAGCCCACCCAGGCGACATGCCCCCGTTCGACCACCATGGCGGTCGCGAAGGGATCGGCGGGGCTGTGGACGTCTCCACCGCGCAGCAGCACGGTGCGGTGTTCGCTCTGGGGGGCGGTGCTCTCGGTCATGAGGACCAGTCTCCCGCCTGCCGGGGCCCGCGCGGTGCGCGACCCCCCTTACGGCCGCGCCCGTCAGATCTGCGGCGGGCGGGCCTCGTAGGGCGTGGAGAGGACCACGGTGGTACGCGTGGAGACCCCGGCCAGCGAGCGGATCCGGGTGAGCAGGTGCTCCAGCTCCAGCGGGGTCGCGACCCGCACCTTCAGGATGTAGTTCTCGTCGCCGGCGACGCTGTGGCAGGCCTCCAGCTCGGGGACGCCCGCGAGCCGCTCCGCGATGTCGTCCGGAGCGCTCGGATCGAAGGGCTTCACCGAGATGAACGCGGTCAGCGGCAGGCCGACGGCCTCGGGGTCGACGACCGCGGCATAGCCCCTGATCACCCCACGCTGCTCCAGCCTGCGGACGCGCTGATGAACGGCCGACGTGGACAGGCCCGTGGCCTTGCCCAGGTCGGTGTAGCTCATCCGCCCGTCCTTGACGAGCAACTCCACGATTTGACGGTCCAGCTCCTCCATATGGATCAATCTATGGCCCCACGCCCTCCAGGCACAGCCGTGGAGGGGCGGTGAAGGGCACCTGCACGGGGCGTGTGACGAATGCCACAGGTTTACGCGCCGGTAGCCGCGTCCCTCGCGGTTACGCCGGATGCCCGGCGGGAAGTGCTTGCTGTGGTCGAGGCCGCGGCGCCTTGTCGGCCCACCCGAGGGGGGAATTTCCCATGCAGAGCCTGAAGCTCACCGGACGTACCGAACCGGAGCCCGTTGATCCTTTCGAGGACACCGCTCCCGACGCGTACGACACGTTCGAGATGTACCGGGTCATCTGCCCGGACTGCGCACAGCCCATCGCGCTCCTGGCGGACGAGGACGTACTGCCGGAGCACGCGCTGTGCCCCACTCCGTGGAACCCGTTCGTCCTGACGGTGTGTGCCGGTACCGGCCGCGCGGCGTCCAAGGCCCGGCCCGCCGATGAGTCGGCGGACGCCCAGGAGCAGGAGACGGCCCTCCTGCTGACGCTCCCCCAGGGGCTCGACTGGAGGATGCAGCCGTTCTCGCACGCCGGCGGGGCCGGCTCGCGCCCGCTTCGGGTGCCGCACCAGCTGCGTCGCGACGCGGCCTGAGACCGCAGCCGCCGGGGGCACCAGGACGGACTGCCCGCGCCACGCCCCGGCAGGGGCGCCGTGACCCGGGCAGCCGGCCGCCCCGCCGGCCCGGTCCGGTGAGGCACGCCGAGAGGACCTGACGAACTGGCGCTCGAATCAGCTGGACAGTGACCCGGCCCGGCTCCACACCGTTGGCCGGGCATGACCCTGCTGCACTCCCCGGCCGGTCCCGGTCGCCGACGCCTCGCTGTTCCGGCCTCCGAAGAATCGGTTCCGCGGTCCCGCACCTCACCTGCGCCGTCGGAGCCGTCCCGTCCGGCGGCACGCTCGGCGCCCCACTCGACCGATCCGCCCATCTACCGGTCGCTGCTAGGGCATTGGGAGAGCACCGGCAGGACCCTGCCGGGCCGCCATGACCAGGAGTGGAACCGGATCATGACGACGCCCGTGTGGTCGGACCGGCCCCTGCGGGTCAGCGCGTCTCAGGACCCGCGAGGTGGCGGGCGATGACCATGCGCTGGATCTGATTGGTGCCCTCGACGATCTGCAGCACCTTCGCCTCGCGCATCAGCCGTTCGACGGGGAAGTCCAGCGTGTAGCCGTATCCGCCGAGCACCTGGACGGCGTCGATGGTGGCGCGCATCGCGGCGTCCGTACAGAACAGCTTGGCCATCGCCGCCTGCCGGGAGAAGGGGCTCCCCGCATCGCGCAGCCGGGCGGCCTCCAGGTAGAGCGCGCGGCCCGCCTCGATCTGGGTGGCCATGTCGGCGAGCATGAACCGCAGCCCCTGGAAGTCCGCGATGGGACGGCCGAACTGCTCGCGCCCGGTGGCGTAGGCGACGGCCTCGTTCAGCGCCGCCTGGGCCACGCCGATGGCACAGGCGGCAATGCCCAGCCGGCCGGAGTCGAGCGCGGACAGGGCGATGGCGAAGCCCTGCCCCTCCTCGCCGATCCGTCGCGCGTCGGAGACCCGTACTCCGTCGAAGTGCAGCTGGGCGGTGGGCGAGCCCTTCATCCCCATCTTCTTCTCGGGCACGGCGGCGCTCAGGCCGGGGGCGTCGCCCGGGACGAGGAAGGCGGTGATGCCCCGGGGGCCTTCGACGCCGGTACGGGCCAGGACCGTGTAGAAGTCGGCGATGCCGCCGTGGGTGATCCAGGCCTTGGTGCCGGTGATGACCCAGTCCTCACCGTCCCGTACGGCCTTGGTGCGCAGGGAGGCGGCATCGGAGCCCGAAGCGGGCTCGGAGAGGCAGTAGGCGCCCAGCAGGCCGCCCCCGAGCATCGCCGGAAGGTGGTCGGTCTGCTGGTCCTTCGTGCCGTAGCCGGCAAGCGCGTGGCAGGCGAGGGAGTGGACGCTGACGCCGAGTCCGACGGTGAGCCGGGCGGCGGCGAGCTCCTCGAGGGCCTGGAGGTAGACCTCGTACGGCTGGTCCCCGCCGCCATGGGCGGAGTCGTAGGGCAGGCCGAGCAGGCCGGACTCGGAGAGCAGAGTGAAGACTTCGCGCGGAAAACGGCCCGCGTCCTCCTCTTCGGCGGCCCTCGGCACGATCTCCCGCTGGGCGATGTCGCGGACGAGCGCGATGAGCTGCCTGGACTCCTCGGTGGGCAGACGGCGTTCCACCAATTGCGGGGCACGGTCGGACATGACGGCGCTCTCCTCCCTGTCGGGCGTTGCGGCGGTCGCACGCGCGGGGTGTGAGCGGCGCCGCCGGGGGATCTCCGGACGATGCCCGGAAAACACTGCTGCCCAGCCGATGTTGCCCTCCCGGATTACGAGAGGTGCAGGCCGGCGGCTGTGGCGGCTTGAGTATGCCCGATCGGACGGTATCCGTCACCGGTTGACAGAGGACGCCCGGAAAGCAGCGGCGGCGGCGGGGACGATCACGGGAGTTGGTCCGAACCATTGACCCAACTGGTCTAGTCCATCTACGGTTTCGACGAACCAGCTTTCCGCGTCCATGCCAAAAATGCACGCGCGCCGGAAGCCGGTCGTCCACTGGCACGTCCCCTCCCCCACGAGGAGCAACCATGACCGGACCGCATCGCCCGGGAGCCCGCATGCGGGCGCTCGCCGCTGCCGCCTGTACCGCCGCCCTGGGCTCAGCCCTGCTGGGTGTCGCAGGCGCCGGGTCCGCCGGAGCGGCCCCCGCCGCCCAGCAGGCCGCCGCACCGGCAGCAGCACCGGCCGCCCCCACAGCGGCCGGCAGCAAGGTGGTCGGATACTTCACCAACTGGGGTGTCTACCAGCGCAATTACCACGTCAAGAACATCGAGACCTCGGGCTCGGCCGACAAGCTCACGCACATCAACTACGCCTTCGGCAACGTCCAGGGCGGCAAGTGCACGGTCGGCGACTCATACGCCGACTACGAGAAGGCCTACACGGCCGACCAGTCGGTCGACGGGGTCGCGGACACCTGGGACCAGGAGCTGCGCGGCAGCTTCAACCAGCTGCGCAAGCTGAAGAAGCTGCACCCCGACCTGAAGGTCATCTGGTCGTTCGGCGGCTGGACCTGGTCCGGCGGCTTCGGTCAGGCCGCTCAGGACCCGGCCGCGTTCGCCGAGTCCTGCTACAACCTGGTGGAGGACCCGCGCTGGGCCGATGTCTTCGACGGCATCGACATCGACTGGGAGTACCCCAACGCGTGCGGTCTGACCTGCGACACCAGCGGCCGAGACGCGTACGGCAACCTGCTCTCGGCGCTGCGTTCCAAGTTCGGCACGGACAATCTGGTCACCTCGGCGATCAGTGCGGACGGCTCCGAGGGCGGCAAGCTCGACGCCGTCGACTACGGCGGCGCGTCGAAGTACGTCGACTGGTACAACCCGATGACGTACGACTTCTTCGGCGCCTGGGACGCGAAGGGTCCGACGGCCCCGCACTCCCCGCTCACCTCCTACACGGGTATCCCCAAGGAGGGCTTCAACAGCGAGGCGGCCATCGACAAGCTGAAGGCGCAGGGCGTGCCTGCCTCGAAGCTGCTGCTCGGCATCGGCTTCTACGGCCGCGGCTGGACCGGCGTCACCCAGGACGCACCCGGCGGCACCGCGACCGGCGCGGCCCCCGGTACGTACGAGGCGGGGATCGAGGACTACAAGGTCCTCAAGAACAGCTGCCCCGCGACCGGCACCGTCGCCGGCACCGCGTACGCGCACTGCGGCACCAACTGGTGGAGCTACGACACCCCCGCCACCATCGGCACCAAGATGGCGTACAAGAACCAGCAGGGCCTGGGCGGCACCTTCTTCTGGGAGCTCAGCGGTGACACCACGGACGGGGAGCTGATCAAGGCGATCGGCTGACTCCGGCGCGGCAGGCATGAGGGGGCGGGGAGCCGGGCGGGCTCCCCGCCCCCGTCACGTCCGGCGACGGACCCGGATCACATGAGGCCCAGCTGCGTGACGAACATGGCGATGACGATGACGAGGGTCCAGCCCAGGACGTTCTCCAGCAGCTTGGAGCCGTCCTCGGGCCCGCCGGTCCGTGCGCGGCGGCGGGCAGGGGTGGTGGTTGCGGCAGCAGTCGCGGTCATGGCATCTCGTTCGGTCGGTCGGCAGTCGGCGTCCCCCGAGGACCCGACCACAGTGCCAGCCGGATGCACCCGCGGGGTAGAGATCTGCGTCACTGCCCCCGCGGCGGCCTGACGGCGACAGCGTTCGCCCGCCCCCCACCGGGCCCGGTACGGCGCGGTGGCGGGGCGGACTGGCCGGCCGGCCGAGAAAGTCGCCTGTGCCCGACACCACACCGCCGCGCCACACTGGGGCCTCGCCCGTCCCGGTCCGGACAGCGGCAGGGCCCCGTCGTGTCGGAGCGCCTGCCCGGGACGGCAGCTCACCCGTGCGCCCCTTCGCCCCGGACTCCGGCGGGCGTCACCCCGTGCAGTCACCGTGCTCCGCGCCGACACTCCCCGGTGCCTGCTGCCGCAGGACCACGACCTCGTGCGGCGCCAGGACCGGACCGCCGTCGGCAGCGGGGCCGACCAGCACCTCACCGGCCATCGCCGGCAGGTCCACCGGCGTCCCGCCCCGGTTGACCAGGAACAGGTAGCGGTGGTGCGCGTCGCGGCGCACCGCGAGCTCCACGAGCCCACGTGCCGCTTCCGGAAGCTCACTCGCGACCTCCGCCGGCGCCAGCAGAGTGGGCAGCAGCCCTGCGAGACCCTCGACGCCGAGGCGCGTGGAGACGTAGGAGGCCGTGCCGCCGCCGGTGCTGCGGCGCGTGACCGCCGGCCGCCCGGCGTACGCACCCGTGCGGTAGCGCGCGAGGACCGCGACGTCCGGCCCGGTGACGTCGATCCGGTCGGTCCACAGACTTCCGGTGGCGGTGCCGTCGGACGCTTCGAGGACGAGGTCGGCGGTTTCACCGTCCAGCAGCGGCCCGAACTCCTCGATCCGGATGCCGAGCAGCTCACGCAGCGCGCCGGGGTGCCCGCCGAGCCAGATGTGGTCGTTCTCGTCGACGATGCCCGAGAAGTACGTGGTGATGAGGTGGCCGCCGTTCTCGGCGTACCGGGTGAGGTTCTTGGAGACCTCCTGCGACACCATGTGCAGGACCGGGGCGATGACGACGTCATAGGCGCAGATGTCGGTGCGGTGGGCGGGCACGATGTCCGCGCGGATGCCCAGGCGCAGCAGTGCGGAGTACCAGTCGAGGGCCTCGCAGTGGTAGTCGAGACGTGAGGTGGGGTGGGAATCATGCTCTGCGGACCACCACGACTCCCAGTCGAAGAGGACGGCCACCCGGGCGGGTTCACGCTCGGTGCCCGCGATCGGGGCAAGGGCCTCCAGTGTCCCGCCGAGGTCCACCACCGCCCGGAAGAGGGCGCTGTCGGCACCGGCGTGCGGCACCATCGCGGAGTGGTACTTCTCCGCGCCTGCCGCGGACTGGCGCCACTGGAAGAAGCACACGGCGTCGGCGCCATGCGCCACGTGCAGGAGCGAGTCGCGGGCGAGCTCGCCCGGCCGCTTGGCCACATTGACGGGTTGCCAGTTCACGGCGCTGGTGGAGTGCTCCATCAGGAACCACGGCCGGTGCCCCGCGATGCCGCTCGTCAGATTGGCGGAGAAGGACAACTCGTCACGGTCCTGCGGCCCGGGGACCACGTAGTGGTCGTTGGCCACGAAATCGACGGCATCGGCCCAGTCCGCGTAGTCCATTGCCTTGATACCGCTCATCACCATGAAATTGGTGGTGACGGGCACTTCCGGGGTGAGCTCGCCGAGGAGCTCGCGCTCGGCCAGCAGGTGACTCTTGAGCGCATCCGACGAGAAACGCTTGAAGTCGAGCTGCTGCGTGGGGTTGGGATGCGAAGCGGCCAGCCGCGGCGGCAGGATCTGGCCCCAGTCGCTGTAGCGCTGCGACCAGAATGCGGTGCCCCAGGCGTGGTTGAGGGCCTCCAGCGTGGTGTACCGGCGGCGCAGCCAGGCACGAAACGCGTCCGCGGCGTCGTCGGAGAAGTCGTAGACGTTGTGACAGCCCAGTTCGTTGCTGACGTGCCAGGCGACGAGGGCGGGGTGGTCCGCGTAGCGCGTCGCCAGTTCGCGGACGAGACGCAGGGCGTGCTCCCGGAAGACGGGGGACGTGGGCCGCCAGTGCTGGCGGGCGCCCGGCCACACGGTCTCGCCGGTCGCGGTCACCGGCAGGATCTCCGGGTGCGCGGTGGTCAGCCACGGCGGCGGTGAGGCCGTGGCCGTGGCCAGGTCGACCCCGATGCCTCCCGCGTGCAGCAGGTCCATCACCTCGTCCAGCCAGCCGAAGTCCCAGGTGTCGGCGGTGGGCTGGATCCGGGCCCAGGAAAAGATGGCCAGGGAGACGATGTTGACCCCGGCCTCGCGCATCAGCCGGACGTCCTCCTCCCACACCTCCCGCGGCCACTGCTCGGGGTTGTAGTCGGCGCCGTAGCCGAGCCGACGGATGCCGTCCGGCCCCTTCGCGTACGGGAACCGAGAGGTGCGGGGGGAGGTCATGCAGGTCCTTCCAGAGATGCGTGGTCGTGTCGCGGGGGTGGGCTACTTCTCGACGGTGAAGCCCTGCTCCTTGCCGTACTTGGCGGACGCGTCCTGCCACGCCTTGAGCCCGTCGCCGAGCTTGGTGTCCGAGACGTAGGCCTTGCCCACGGTGTCGTTGAAGATCGAGTTGGCGTACACCTGGTACGGCAGGTAGTTCCAGCCGGCGGGCACGGCCTTCGCGGCGTCGGCGAAGACCTTGTTGGCCTTCTGCCCCCCGAAGTACGGGAACGCGGTCTCCTGGAAGGCCTTGTCGTTCAGGTCCTTCGTGGTGGCCGGGAAGGCGCCGTTCTTGATCCGGGTCTGCACACCGGCACCGGAGTTGGCGTACTCGACGAAGGCGTAGGCGAGCTCCTTGTTCTTGCCGAGTTCGGGCAGCGCGAGCGAGCTGCCCCCGTTCTCGGCGGAGGCGTCGGCCCCCTTCGTCCACTGCGGCAGCGGGGCCGCGCGCCAGTCACCGGCCGCGCCCTTCACGCCGGACGCGAAGTTCGCCGGCATCCACGCGCCGGTCGGCAGCGTGGCGATGGTGCCGTCGCCGAGGCCCTTGTACCAGTCGTCGCTCCAGCCGGAGACGGGCGAGACGAGCTTCTCGTCGATGAGCTTCTGCCAGGTCTCGGTGAACTTCTTGGCTCCCGCGTCGCCGAAGTCGATGCCGACCTCGGTCCCGTCGACCTTGTAGGGATGCGAACCCGCCTGCCACAGAAGGCTGGTGGTCAGACCGGCGTCGCCGACGTCACTGGTGATGTAGGCCTTCGGGTCCGCCTTGTGCAGCTTGCGGGCGGCGTCGACGTACTCGTCCCAGGTCGTCGGCACGGCGATGTCGTACGTGTCGAAGACCTTCTTGTTGTAGAACAGCGCCATGGGGCCGGAGTCCATGGGCAGGCCGTATATGCCGTCCCCGGTCTGTACCGAGTTCCACGGACCCGGCGAGTACGAGCCGGCCAGCTTGTCGGCGCCGTAGGCCTTCAGGTCGGTGACGGACTTCGTCAGGGCGTACTGGCTGAGCGCGTAGTACTCGATCTGCGCGACGTCCGGGACGCCCTTCTTCGCCGAAATGGCGTTCTGCAGCGCCTTGTACTGGTCGTTGTTGGTCCCGGCGTTGACCAGCTTGATGTCGACCTTCGGGTACTTCTTCTCGAAGTCGGCGGCGACCTGCTTCAGCGTGGGCTCCCAGGCCCACACCGTGACGCTGCCGCCGTTCTTCAACGCGGTCTGCAGGTCGCCGGCGCCCACCTGCTTGTGGCCACCGCTGTCGTCGTCGGAACCGCAGGCGGTCGCCGCGAGGGCCAGAGCGCAGACGAGACCGAGGCCGCGCAACAGGCGGCGGGAGTGCTTGGGCATGGCGGTACTTCCACTTCCTCGTGGTTCGACAGGACTTACGGATGCACGGCCGTGCGGATCCCGCAGATGCGGAACCTGGCCGGGGGTACTGCGGGGAGGCCGGTCCCGGCTGCGCTACTCCTTGACGCTTCCGGCGGACAGGCCTGACTGCCAGAACTTCTGGAGGAGCAGGAAGGCCGCGACGAGCGGCACGATGGTGAGCAGCGAGCCGGTGACGACCAGGTTGAAGACGGCCTCACCACCGGCCGTGGCCGCCTGCTTGTTCCAGGCGTCGAGGCCGAGGGTCAGCGGATACCAGTCGGGGTCCTTGAGCATGATCAGCGGCAGGAAGTAGTTGTTCCAGGTCGCGACCGTGGTGAAGAGCAGGACGGTGACCGTGCCGGGCGCGAGCAGGGGCAGGGCGACCTGGAAGAACGTGCGCAGCTCGCTCGCGCCGTCGATGCGGGCCGCCTCCATCAGCTCGGCGGGGATCGCGTCGGTGGCGTACACCCACATCAGGTACAGACCGAACGGCGAGATCAGGGAGGGGATGATGACGGCCCACGGGGAGTCGGTCAGCCCGATCTTGCTGAACATCAGGAAGGTCGGCACGGCCAGCGCGGTGGTGGGTACCGCCACGGCCCCGATGACGACCGCGAACACGGCACGCTTGCCGGGGAACCGGAACTTGGCGAGCGCGTACCCGCCGAGCACGGCCAGGAGGGTCGCACCACCCGCGCCCGCCACCACGTACAGCAGGGTGTTGAGGAGCCAGCGGCCGAAGACGCCGTC
Source organism: Streptomyces sp. NBC_01013 (assembly GCF_045162765.1). Lineage (NCBI taxonomy): Bacteria > Bacillati > Actinomycetota > Actinomycetes > Kitasatosporales > Streptomycetaceae > Streptomyces > Streptomyces sp. NBC_01013. Next base: position 7,043,268 of record NZ_CP108687.1, on the reverse strand, counting down.
CTGGTAGGTGAAGGTACCGCTGATGTTGTCCCAGAGGTCGAAGTCCCGGTCGAACCACAGGCCGAAGGAACGGGCGAGCCCGGCTTGTGACTTCGTGGCGCTGATGACGAGCCACACCAGCGGCAGCAGGCTGTAGAGGAGGACGACGCCGGTGAGCGCGGTCAGCAGGACGCTGCGGCGTGGCCGGCCCGGTGCGTGCGCACGGCGCTGGGTGCGCAGACGCGGGGCGGCTGACCTCGGCGGCTTCACCGGACGCGGGGCGGTGGCGGTGCTGCTCATCGGGGTCACGCTCCCTTGCGCATGCCGCGCAGCTGGACGACATAGGCCACGGCCATCGTGATGACGCCCATGACGATGGCGACCGTCGCGGAGTAGTTGTGCTGCTGACCGGAGAAGGACAGCGAGTACGTGTAGTAGTTCGGGGTGTAGTCGGTGGTGATCGCGTTCGGCGCGAGCTTCTGGAGGATGGCGGGCTCGTTGAAGAGCTGGAAACTGCCGATGACCGAGAAGATCGTGGCGATGACCAGGGCTCCCCGGATCGCCGGGAGCTTGATCGCCGAGATGACCCGCCACTGACCCGCGCCGTCGATCTCCGCGGCCTCGTACAGGGCATGCGGGACGACACGCAGCGCGGAGTAGAAGATCAGCATGTTGTAACCGACGAACTCCCACGTCACGATGTTGCCGATGGACGCCAGGACCAGGCCGGAGGAGAGCGGGTCGGGCAGGTTCGCGCCCAGGGCGTCGTTGATGTCACCGACGAGACCGAAGCGGGGCCCGTACATGAAGCCCCACATGAGGGTCGCCACGACGGCGGGCACGGCGTACGGCAGGAAGACGGCGATCCGGAAGAAGTCCTTGCCGAACAGGCGGCCGCTGTCGATCGCGAGCGCCACGAGCAGGGCGATACCCAGCATGATCGGGACCTGGACCAGCAGGAACAGGCCGACGCGTAGCACGCCTTCCCAGAACTGGCTGTCCTGGAGGGCCTGTTGGTAGTTGTCCAGGCCCACGAAGGAGGTACCTCCGATGAGCTGCGTACGGAAGAGGCTCAGGTAGACCGAGTACGCGAGGGGTGCCAGGAAGACCAGCGCGAAGACGAGGACGAAGGGGCCGATGAACCCCCATCCCGTCCACGAACGGTGCGTCCTGCGCACCGGTGGCCCGGCCGGGTCGGCCACTGCGGCCGCCGGCGGTTGCAGCGTCGTCATCTCGCGCCCCTCGCTCCTGCTTCACCCAACCGAAACCGGGATTCACGCAAACGTTCCGGGCCGGTTCCCGGCTGGATCATTCCGCCGGCCAGGCGTTATGTTTGCGTAAACATTCGGTGGCGGCATGTCTACACTGCCTCCAGATGAGCGGTCAAGAGCCGCTCTGAAAGGGCGGCACTCGATGAGGGAACCGGTGGACGGACCAGGCGAACACACCCCAGGACCGCAGCCGGAGCGGAGCGGACCGGCTCCGGCGACGAGGACCTCGCGCGGCCGCAGGTCCGTGTCCATGGCGGACGTCGCCCACCTCGCCGGGGTCTCGTCCCAGACGGTCTCGCGCGTGTCCAACGGTTTCCCCGGTGTCAACGAGGAGACCCGGCAGCAGGTTCTCGCGGCGATGAAGGATCTCGGCTACCGCCCCAACAGCGCCGCGCGCGCCCTCAAGCGCGGCGAGTTCCGCACCATCGGCGTCATCACGTTCACCCTCTCCACGACGGGCAACGTCCGGACGCTGGAGGCCATCGCCACGTCGGCCGCTCACGAGGGATACGCCGTCACGCTGCTGCCGGTCGCCGTCCCCACGCAGGACGAGGTACGCGGCGCCTTCTCGAGGCTCGGCGAGCTGGCGGTGGACGCGGTCATCGTCATCATGGAGGTCCATCTCCTCGACGAGGCCCGCCTCTCGCTTCCGCCGCACGTGAAGGTCGTGGTGGCGGACTCCGACGCCGGCGACCGGTACGCGGTGGTGGACACGGACCAGGCGGGCGGCACCCGCGACGCGGTTCATCACCTTCTCGGCCTGGGCCACGAAACGGTCTGGCACCTGGCGGGACCCGAGGAGTCGTACGCGGCGCAGCGCCGGACGGACGCATGGCGCACCGCGCTCCACCGTGCCGGCCGGACCGCGCCGGAGATCGTCCGGGGCGACTGGTCGGCCGAGTCCGGCTATCGGGCAGGACTTCACCTCGCCGAACAGGCCGACTGCACCGCGGTGTTCGTGGCCAACGACCAGATGGCACTCGGCCTGTTGCGCGCCCTGAACGAGCGCGGCCGCAAGGTGCCCGAGGAGGTGTCCGTCGTCGGCTTCGACGACATCGCGGAAGCCGGTTCCTTCCAGCCGCCGCTGACCACCGTCCACCAGGACTTCGGCGAGGTCGGCCGGCGCTGCGTGGAGGGCGTCCTGCACCAGATGCGCCGTGGCGGGCCGGACCACGGCACGACGCTGGTCCCCACCCGCCTCGTCATGCGCGCGAGCACGGCCCCACCGCCGCGGCGGCAGTGAGCCGGCGTGCACCCCGGCCCGGGCCGGACCCGCCCGCCGTGGCCGGGATGCATCCACGAGGTCGCCGGGCGCCGCCGCGCGGCCGGGCGCGCATGCCATGGGGCGGGCGGAGCCTGCCGGTCCCCTCTCAGAGCATCGGCACCCACCCGGGGCCGCATCCGTTCCGCGCCCTCCGGAGCGCTCCGGCCGCCTCGCACACGGCGGTGGCGGTCACCACCTTCAGGTCGTCGAGGCGGCCGTGGGTCCTACGTGCTCACAGCAGACCGAGCGACCGCAGAGCGCGGCGCTGGGCGGGGGCCGGGTGGGCGGGGAAGTACACGTAGCAGACCCCGCCCGTACCCGACGACACATTGCCGGCGGCGTTGTAGCGCTTCGTGCGGAGCCAGATCGTCTCCCACTCGTGCCGCAGATAGACACGCCGCACCGCCTCGTCGCTCGGCGACGCCGGGTCGTTGGCGATCACGTCGCCGTCCTCGGTGAAGCCGATCACCGTCATCAGGTGGCCGGACGTGCCGTAGCCCGCACCGGTCAGTTCCGTCTTGAGGAACGACTGCGACGTTATGACCGGGATGCCGGCCCGGATCAGTGTCTCCACGTCGTTCAGCGAGCCGAGGCGGGTCACCACGGCGCTCATGTCCTCGTACGTGGCCGCGTACGCGGCGTTGAACGGCCAGTTCCCGCAGCCCTCGTACTGATTGTCGTACGTGAAGCGCGCCGCGTGGCAGACCTGCGGGTCCTCCAGACCCGGTTCGACCCAGGAGAGGTCCTGGGCGCTGGGCCTGCGGCCCCAGTACTCGACGATCATCTGCGAGGAGGTCGGGCTGCACCACGCCTCGCCGCCGTTGTCGTACTCGGGGTACTGCCCCACGTGCACGTTCTGCGAGTAGCGCGGCACCGGCAGTTCGCGGGCGAGGCCGGGGGTGGAGACGGGCACGGTGAACCGGTCGGGAATGTCCGAGGCCATCGCGCCCAGCCGCCACACCGTGGGAGTGAGCCGGGTGCCGGGGGTGCGGTACAGCGTCAGCCGCAGCCGGTAGGACAACAGGCGCAGACCGCTCGCCGCGTCGTCCACCGCGAAGGTGTCGGTCCAGATGGAGCTCTTGCCGTCGGTCTGGTCGTCGATGGAGGTGCGGCGGATGTCGCCGTCACCCGCGGCCCAGCGGCCCATGACGTACCAAGGGGTCTCGGTGCCGTCCGAGTACGCGCCCCGCAGTTCGATCTGGATCCAGGTACCGGCGGGCGTGGCCGCGTTCCAGGAAGCGATCACCTCGGTGGCCGGGACGGTGGAGCGGTGGACCGGCGAGGTCCAGGTGGCGTAGTCCCACGCCGCGGTGGTTCCGGTGTGCGGGTCGGTGTAGTCCGTCCGCCCCAGCGGGTGGCCGATCACCAGCCCCGCGCGGCGGCCGGCGACGGCACGGGTCCCGGCGCCGGAACCGCAGCGCCAGTCGGTGTACGTGGTCCACGCGTGGTTGTCCACGAGCGAGGCAGTCGCCGAAGGTGCGTCGGGCCGGTTTCGGGGTGGAGCCGCGGCCGACGCCGAAGCGGCGGACGACACCGTTCCGGCGCCGGCCGCTGCCGCGATCGCGGCGGTGAGCACGGTTCTGCGTGAAGTCGGACTGGGCATGGGCGAGACTCCCGGTCGTAAGCGGAATGGCGCTGCGGGTGCACGACAGTGCGCCAACTATTGCCGGTCGTGACCCGGTTCGGCCAGCGATTCGGCACGCGCCCACGGACCAATATGGGTCTGGACCACTGGCGTGACCTGCGGCTGCTTCGCGCTGCCGACCGGGCCGGCTCGTAGGCTGGGGCCATGAACGACCTCTCTCGCCTTGCCGCGCGGCTGCGCACCCTGCCGCCGTCCTGCGGCCCGGTTCGGCTGATCGCCGTGGACGGTCACGCCGGATCGGGCAAGAGCACCTTCGCCGCACGGCTCGCGGTGAAGCTCGGCGACGCCCCCGTACTGCATCTGGACGATCTGGCCACCCACGAGGAACTGTTCGGCTGGACCGGAAGGCTGCGGGAGCAGGTGACCGGACCGCTGTCGCGCGGCGAGACCGCCCGCTACGCGCCGTACGACTGGACAGCTCGCGGCTTCGGCCGGCCGCGCACTCTGGCCCCGGCTCCCCTGGTCCTGATCGAGGGCGTCGGCGCCGGACGGCAGTCGCTGCGTCCCTCCCTCGCACACCTGTTGTGGATGGACCTGCCGCCCGCGGAGTCCTGGGAGCGCGGCCGGCGACGGGACGGACCTGCGCTGAGCGCCTTCTGGGACGGGTGGACGGCCGCCGAGGCGGCTCATTTCTCGGCCGATCCCTCACGCCCCTGGGCCGATGTCCTGGTACGCCAGTTGCCTGTGGGGTACGAGTGGCTGGAGGGGGCACGTGCGACAGCAGGAATGAACCATTCCGTCACCCACCGTGACCACTCGACCCCTCCATACTGAGCAGTCGGAAATCGGGGCGGCAGTGCCTCAACTCTGCTTGACCCGAGGGCGGTACAGGTCTTACGTTCTCAATGTGCGGCTTTTCGGAGCCCCCGCAGACGCGAAGCCCCCGGTTGTTCCCCCGTGATCGGGGGCTTCGCTCTGCGCTCGAACCCGCTTTCCGGCCTCACCGCACCCCGTTCCGCTTACCGTGGGTCACGGCCCGTCTTCGGCCTGCGGCGCCCTTAGTCGCACACTCCCTGCGCAGGTACGATGCCTCTCGGTGCGGTCAATTCCCGTCCACGGCACAGCGATTCGGCGCGCCTCGGCGGCCTGTCGTGCGGCGGGACATCCTGGGGGCACGGTTTGTGGGGGACCTGATGGACAGCGGGACGCAGGGCGCACAGGCCCCGGCCGACCTCGCGTGGCTGCGGGGCATGGACGCCTACACGATGGGCGCCTATCCGCAGGCCGAAGAGGAGTTCAGGGCCGCCGTGCGCCTCGATCCCGGTATGGCGGACGCCTGGCTCGGCCTCCACGCGCTGAGGATCGACACGACGACGGCGCTGCTGCAGATGTACCGCCACCGCGAGCGCTTCGGGGATCAGCGCGGGCGGCATCGTCGTACGCTCAACTCCTGGTACTGGCTCGGCTGGTGGGTGCAGCCGGTCCTGGAGAGCCCCCGCGACCTGCTGCTCGCGCACGCCTCGCACTGGCTGGACGGCCGCCATGTCCCGGAGCTCGACCGGGCGTTGGCCGGCCTGCCACCGGTGGACGCCGACCCGCAGGTCCGCTTCCTCCACGCCTGCCGCTCCTACCTCGTCAAGGACTGGGAGCAACTCGTACGTCACACCGAACAGTTGATCGAAGATCCGCTGCTGGGAATCGAGGCGGGCCTCTTCGGCGGGATGGCGCGGGTACGGCTGGAGATGTACGGGCAGGCCGAACCCCTGCTTGCCACCGCTCTCATGCGCTGCCGCAGTGAGCAGCCGCAGCGCAAGGAACTGCGCTATTGGCTGGCCCGCGCGCACGAAGGCACGGGCCGCAGCGCAGCCGCGCTGCCTCTGTACCGGGCGGTCCACCGGATCGACCCGGCGTTCATGGACACCTCGGCACGACTGGCCGCGATCGCGGACTACGACGGGCTGGACGGCTCCGAGGAGGCGTCCGGCCTGGCTGCCGTGTCGCTGACCGGTCTGGGAGCCGACGGCGCGTTCGCCGAGGCCCAGCCGGACGGCGACTCGCTGCTGGGCACCGATCTGGTGGACGGCAGGGAGCTGCGGCCGGGGGTCGAGGCGCAGGATCTGCCGGGCACCGGGGTGTCACCGCCGCCGGGCGGGGTCCGGCAGAGGACCGCGCTCCCCGGTCAGTCCGCGGCGCAGCCCTTCCCGGCCGGGCCCAGCGATCCCGTACTGCTGGCCGAGGCGCTGGCGGAGTTGGAGCGGATGGTCGGCCTGGAGCCGGTGAAGCGGCAGGTCAAGGCGTTGTCGGCGCAGCTGAACATGGCGCGGCTGCGGGCGGGCCAGGGCCTTCCCGTACAGCCGCCGAAGCGGCATTTCGTCTTCTCGGGGCCGTCCGGGACGGGCAAGACGACGGTGGCCCGGATTCTGGGCCGGGTGTTCTACGCGTTGGGCCTGCTCGGCGGGGACCATCTGGTCGAGGCCCAGCGGGCGGACCTGGTCGGCGAGTTCCTGGGCCAGACGGCGGTGAAGGCCAATGAGCTGATCGACTCGGCGCTGGGCGGGGTGCTCTTCGTCGACGAGGCCTACAGCCTCTCCAACACCGGGTACAGCAAGGGCGACGCGTACGGTGACGAGGCCCTGCAGGTCCTGCTCAAGCGCGCGGAGGACAACCGGGATCATCTCGTCGTCATCCTGGCGGGCTACCCGGAGGGCATGGACCGGCTGCTGTCCACCAATCCGGGGCTCTCCTCCCGCTTCACCACCCGGGTGGACTTCCCCAGCTACCGGCCGCTGGAGCTCACGTCCATCGGTGAGGTGCTGGCCGCGGAGAACGGGGACGCGTGGGACGAGGAGTCGCTGGAGGAGCTGCGGTCCATCAGTGGCCATGTCGTCGACCAGGGGTGGCTCGACGAGCTGGGCAACGGGCGCTTCCTGCGCACGCTGTACGAGAAGAGCTGCGCCTACCGCGATCTGCGGCTCTCCGGATACACGACGGTGCCGACGCGCGACGATCTGGCCACACTGCGCCTGCCGGATCTGATGCAGGCGTACGGCGAGGTGCTTTCCGGGCGGGGGCCGGTGGGCCGGGGCCGGCAGGAGCCTCCGGAGATGTGAGGCGGTCCCGTGCCCCTGCCGCCGGGAGCCAGGGCTCCCGGCGGCAGGGGGACGGTATGCGCCAAGGGCTGTCCCTCAGCCGACCATGGCGGACAGCTCGTCCGAGCCGGCCCGCCGTTCCTCTGTGCGGCGCGGTTCCGAGACGCGGTGGGCCGGGTCCCGTACCTCTCCGACCAGCATTTCCAGTACGTCCTCCATGGCGACGAGACCGAGCACGCGGCCCGACGCGTCGGCGACCTGCGCCAGATGCGTCGCCGCGCGTCGCATCACGGTCAGGGCGTCGTCCAGGGGCAGTTCGGCCCGCACGGTCGCCATCGGGCGCCACACGTGCTGCGGGACGGCCCGCTCACCGTCCTCCAGGTCGAGGACGTCCTTGACGTGCAGGTAACCCATGAACGGGCCGCCGCCCTCCGCGCAGACGGGGAAGCGCGAGTAGCCGGTCCGTACGGTGAGCTCCTCGATCCGGCGCGGAGTGACGGAGGGATCCACCGTCACCAGGTTCGCCCGGCGCAGGAGTACGTCGGTGACGGGTCTGCTGCCCAGCTCCAGGGCGTCCTCCAGCCGTTCCTGTGCCTCCGGCTCCAGGAGTCCGGCCTGCCCCGAGTCCTCGACGAGCCGGTTGAGCTGCTCGCTGGTGAAGACGGCCTCCACCTCGTCCTTCGGCTCGACACCGAAGAGCCTGAGCACCAGCCGGGCACAGGCGCCCAGCGCCGAGGTGACCGGACGGCAGAGACGGGCGAAGCCGACGAGGCCGGGGCTGAGCCACATCGAGGTCTTCTCGGGCGCCGCCATCGCCAGGTTCTTCGGGACCATCTCGCCGATCACGAGGTGGAGGAAGACGACGAAGACCAGCGCCAGCACGAAGCCCAGCGGATGGATCAGTCCTTCGGGCAGGTGCACCGTGTGGAAGACCGGCTCCAGCAGACGGGCGACGGTGGGTTCCGCGACGGCGCCGAGCGTCAGCGAGCAGACGGTGATGCCGAACTGGGCGGCCGCCATCATCTGCGGCAGGTTCTCCAGGCCGTACAGCACCTTGCGGGCCCGGCTCGACCCTGCTGCCGCAAGGGGTTCGATCTGGCTTCGGCGTACCGAGACGAGAGCGAACTCCGCTCCGACGAAGAAGCCGTTCGCCAGGACGAGGAGTCCCGCGAAGATCAACTGGATCAGGCTCACCGGGCAGCCTCCAGGACCCTGCGGGACGCCCGCGGCGCGTCGGCCGGTGCGGGCGACTCGGCCAGACGCACGAAGCGGACCTTCTCGGCCCGGTAGTGGCCGACCTGGCGGACGGCGATCCGCCAGCCGGGCAGTTCGGCCCGGTCGCCGGGGGCGGGGATCCGGCCGAGCAGGTCGGCGACCAGCCCGGCGACGGTCTCGTACGGGCCGTCGGGTACGTCAAGGCCTATCCGGCGCAGCGTCAGCACCCGGCAGCTGCCTTCGGCGTCCCAGGCGGGCCGGCCGTCCTCGGGGGCCGCGGCGGCGAGCTCGGGACGGTCGGCGCCTTCGGCGTCGTGCTCGTCCCGTACCTCGCCGACGAGCTCCTCGATGATGTCCTCCAGCGTGACGACACCGGCGGTGCCGCCGTACTCGTCGACCACGACGGCGATCGGCTGCTCGTTGCGCAGCCGCTGGAGCAGCTGCTCCACGGGCAGGGTCTCGGGCACCAGCAGCGGCGGCACCGCGATCCGGCCGGCCGGGGTGCGCAGACGCTCCTGGGCGGGAACGGCCAGTGCGTCCTTGAGGTGGATCATGCCGACGACCTCGTCGATGCGCTCCCGGTAGACGGGGAAGCGGGAGAGGCCGGTGGCACGGGTGAGGTTGAGGACGTCCTCCGCGGTCGCGGAGGACTGGAGGGCACTGACCTTCACGCGCGGGGTCATCACGTGCTGGGCGGTGAGCCCGGCGAGCGACAGGGTCCGCACGAAGAGGTCCGCGGTGTCCTGTTCGAGGGCGCCGGCCTCGGCCGAGTGCCGCGCGAGGGATACCAGCTCCCCCGGCGTCCGGGCGGACGCCAGCTCCTCGGCCGGTTCGACGCCCAGGAGCCGCACCAGCCGGTTGGCGGCGGTGTCCAGCAGGCCGATCACCGGGCGGAAGACCCGGGTGAAGCCCTGCTGGGGTCCGGCGACGAACCGCGCTACCTGGAGCGGCTTGGAGACCGCCCAGTTCTTCGGCACGAGCTCACCGATGACCATCTGGACGGCGGCCGCGAGCAGCATGCCGACGACCACGCTGATGCCGGGGACGGCGCCGTCGGGCAGACCGGTCAGGGAGAGAGGGCTTTCCAGCAGCTGGGCGAGTGCAGGCTCGGCCAGCATGCCGACCACCAGTGAGGTGATGGTGATGCCGAGCTGGGTGCCGGACAGCTGGAAGGAGAGTTCGCGCAGGGCGTCGACGACGGTTCGGGCCCGTCGGTCGCCCTCGGCGGCGGCGCGCTCGGCGTCCGCCCGTTCCACGGTGACGAGCCCGAATTCGGCTGCCACGAAGAACCCGTTGGCGAGGATGAGAAGGAATGCCGCACTGAGCAGCAGCAGGGGGGTGGTCATGCCGCCGCCTCCACAGAAGGGGCGGCGCAGGTACTACCGGACGATCCGTCCATTGCTGGAGGGAGTCACTCCTTGGGTCGCAGGAAAGCCCCGCGGGCCTCGGAGACCTCTGGTGCGGGGCGGGGCGCACAGGGCGCCGCCACTCTCCAGAGTAATCAACGAGAGGCCGTGCGGGGCAGGGGGCTCAGCCGATGTCCTTGCCGGTGCCGCGGTTCTCGGCGAGGGCACGGAGCACGCGGGCGTCGCGGATGGCCTGTTGCTTGGCGATTCCGGGCTGGATGCCGAGGGCGGGCATGCTGGTCCCGTCGCTGAGGTCGAGGAAGACCCACGGGTCGCCGGCCCGCAGGTTGACGCGGACGATCTCCGCCCAGGACAGCCGCCGGGTACGGGTGAGATTGACCACGGTCACCCCGCTGTCGTCCGCCACGATCTTGGGGCGGCTGAGCAGCGCCAGGACTCCGAAGAAGAGCAGCGCCGTGAAGACGAAGCTGGCCCGCTCTCCCCCGCTGAGCTGCTCCAGAGTGAAGGCGACGACGGTGATGACGGCGAACATCGCCGCCCCGACGCTCAGCAGGACCACCCGGGTGAGGGTGGGCCGGAAGGTGACCGGCAGGGCGGGGAGTGCGGGGGCTGGCATGCGCTTCTTCCGTCTCCGGCCGTCAGAGGCGGCAGGCGTGGATGGCCGTGGTGAGGATGGCGCGGGCGCCGAGGTCGTACAGGTCGTCCATGATCCGCTGCGCCTCCTTGGCGGCGACCATGGAGCGGACGGCGACCCAGCCCTCGTGGTGCAGCGGGGAGATGGTCGGCGACTCCAGGCCCGGGGTGAGGGCGACAGCGCGCTCCAGGTGCTCGACGCGGCAGTCGTAGTCCATCATCACGTAGCTGCGGGCCACCAGGACGCCCTGGAGCCGGCGCAGGAACTGCTGGACCTTGGGGTCGTCGTCCGGGGCGCCGGTGCGGCGGATGACGACCGCTTCCGACTTCATGATCGGTTCGCCGATGACTTCGAGTCCGGCGTTGCGCAGGCTGGTGCCGGTCTCGACGACGTCGGCGATGATCTGGGCGACACCGAGCTCGATGGCGGTCTCCACGGCACCGTCGAGGTGGACGACGGAGGCCTTCACACCGACCTCCGCGAGGTGCTTGGCGACGATGCCCTCGTAGGAGGTGGCGATCGTCAGACCGTCGAAGTCCTGCGGACCCGCGGCCGTGCCGGGCTTGGTGGCGTAGCGGAAGGTCGAACGGGCGAAGCCGAGCTGGAGGATCTCCTCGGAATCGGCGCCGCTGTCCAGCAGCAGGTCGCGCCCGGTGATGCCGATGTCGAGGCGCCCGGAGCTGACGTAGATCGCGATGTCGCGGGGACGCAGGTAGAAGAACTCGACCTGGTTCTCGGGGTCGACGAGTACGAGCTCCTTCGACTCCTTTCGCTGCTGGTACCCGGCCTCATGGAGCATCGCCATCGCAGGCCCTGAGAGTGAACCCTTGTTGGGGACGGCGATGCGCAGCATGAGGTCGGGTTTCCTTTGCGAAAGGGGTGACTGGAACGAACGGACGTGTGCGGGGTCGTGCTCAGAGGTGGGCGTAGACGTCGTCCAGGGAGATTCCGCGCGCGACCATCATCACCTGGACGTGGTAGAGCAGCTGCGAGATCTCCTCGGCGGCGGCGTCCTTGCTCTCGTGCTCGGCGGCCATCCAGACTTCGGCGGCCTCCTCGACGACCTTCTTGCCGATGGCATGCACGCCCTTGTCCACCAGTTCGGCGGTACGGGAGGTGGAGGGGTCGCCGTTGGCGGCCTTGAGCTTCAGCTCGGCGAAGAGCTCTTCGAAGGTTTTGTTCGCCATGATGTCCTCAAGAATAAGGGGTCCCGGACCCGCACTCAGCGCCAGGGTTCGCTGACCGAGCGCAGTGTGGTGGCGGTGGCGACGGCCGCGGTGACCGCTTCGTGCCCCTTGTCCTCGTTGGACCCGTCCAGGCCGGCCCGGTCGAGGGCCTGCTCCTCGGTGTCGCAGGTGAGGACACCGAAACCCACGGGGACACCGGTGTCGACCGCGACCTGGGTGAGGCCGTTGGTGACGCCGTGGGACACGTATTCGAAGTGCGGGGTACCGCCACGGATGATCACGCCGAGGGCGACGATCGCGTCGTAACCGCGGCCGGCCAGCACCTTGGCGACGACGGGGAGCTCGAAGCTGCCGGGGACCCGAAGGAGGGTCGGCTCGTCGATGCCCAGCTCGTGCAGCGCGCGCAGCGCGCCGTCGACGAGTCCGTCCATCACCTTCTCGTGCCACTGTGCCGCGATGACGGCGACGCGCAGGTCACCGCAGTTGCGTACGGACAGTTCGGGTGCGCCCTTGCCGCTCATGTCTCTCCTACAGCTCGTTCAACTGACGGGGTAATGGCCTGGTGGTTACTGGTTGCCGCACGTCGACGCGGTGGCGGCGTCGAGCCAGGGCAGGTCGTGACCCATGCGGTCACGCTTGGTACGCAGGTAGCGCAGGTTGTGCTCGCCGGCCTGGACGGGCATCGGTTCACGACCGGTGACGGCCAGACCGTGCCGCAGGATCGCGGCGGTCTTCTCGGGGTTGTTCGTCATGAGCCGCAGGCTGCGGACGCCGAGGTCCTTGAGGATCTGCGCACCGGCCGCGTAGTCCCGCGCGTCGGCGGGGAGGCCGAGCTCCAGATTGGCATCGAGGGTGTCGACGCCGCGCTCCTGGAGTTCGTACGCGCGCAGTTTGGACAGCAGTCCGATGCCGCGGCCCTCGTGGCCGCGCAGATAGACGACGACGCCGCGGCCCTCGTCCGTGATGCGCCGCATGGAGGCGTGCAGTTGGGGGCCGCAGTCGCAGCGCTGGGACTGGAAGATGTCGCCGGTCAGGCACTCGGAGTGGACCCGGACCAGGACGTCCTCGCCGTCGCCGATGTCTCCGTGGACGAGTGCGACGTGCTCGACGCCGTCCACGATGGAGCGGTAGCCGTACGCGGTGAAGGCGCCGAAGTTGGTGGGCAGCCGCACTTCCGCCTCACGGCGGACGGTCGGCTCGGAGGTACGGCGGTAGGCGATCAGGTCCTCGATGGAGATGATCGTCAGCCCGTGCTTGCGGGCGAACGGCACCAGTTGGGGCAGGCGCAGCATGACGCCGTCCTCCCCGGCGATCTCGACGATCGCCCCGGCGGGCCGGAGGCCGGCGAGCCGGGCCAGATCGACGGCGGCCTCGGTGTGGCCGTTGCGCACGAGTACCCCGCCGGAGCGGGCCCGCAACGGGAAGATGTGGCCGGGACGCACAAAGTCGGCGGGACCGGCCGCGCCGCCCGCGAGCAGGCGGAGCGTGGTGGCCCGGTCGGCGGCGGAGATGCCGGTGCTCACGCCGTGGGCGGCCGAGGCGTCGACGGAGACGGTGAAGGCGGTCTTCATCGACTCGGTGTTGTGGTCGACCATCTGCGGCAGTTCGAGGCGTTCGAGCTCGTCGTCCTCCATGGGCGCGCAGATGAGTCCGCGGCATTCACTCATCATGAAGGCGACGATCTCGGGCGTGGCCTTCTCGGCGGCGATGACGAGGTCGCCCTCGTTCTCCCGGTCCTCGTCGTCGACGACCACGACGGGCCGGCCGGCGGCGATGTCACGGATGGCCTGCTCGACGGGGTCGAGGGAGAGGTCCTCGGCTTCGTGATCGCGGTGCAACCAGGTGGGCTGGGCAGTCATGCCGTGGCTCCTTTCAGAGCGGGTGTCCGCGTCCGCAGCCACCAGTCGCGCATGCCCCACAGGACGAGGGCCCCGTAGACGACGTAGATGAGACCGGAGAAGGCGAGACCGCTGTGGAAGTTGAGCGGTACGCCGACCAGGTCGACGAGGAGCCAGGCGAACCAGAACTCGACCATGCCTCGGGCCTGGGCGAGCATCGCCACGAGGGTTCCGGCGAATATGTACGCGTCCGCCCACGGGCTCCAGGAGAGCGAGGGAAACGCGGTGAACAGGCCGCCGACCGCGAGGGTGCCGAGGGCGGCGCCGCCGAGCAGGTAGCCGCGCTCGCGCCAGGTGGCGAACCGTACGGCGATGGAGCCGTCCTGGGCCTGCTCCCGGCCGCGGGACCACTGCTGCCAGCCCCAGACGGCAACGGCGATGACCACGACCTGCTTGCCTACGCTGCCCGCCTGGTGGACGGAGACGTTGGCGGCGACCAGCACCGCGCCGGACAGGAGCTGGGCGGGCCAGGTCCAGATCGAGCGGAGCCAGCCCAGGGTCAGGGCGATCAGACCGATCGTGTTGCCGATCATGTCGGACCAGATGATGTGCTGCTCGAAGACGGTGAACGCCTCCGAGTTCAGCCAGTGCAGGGCGCTCACTTCGCCGACTCCCCTGGTTCCTGCGTGGAGTTGCCGAGCAGCCGCTCGACGTACTTCGCGATGACGTCCACCTCCAGGTTGACCGGGTCGCCGGGCTCCTTGATGCCGAGCGTGGTCAGGGCAAGGGTGGTGGGGATGAGGCTGATGGTGAAGTAGTCGGGGCCGGCGTCCACGACGGTCAGGCTCACTCCGTCGACCGTGATCGACCCTTTCTCCACGACGTAGCGGGTCAGGTCAGCCGGCAGGGAGATCTTCACGATCTCCCAGTTCTCGGAGATCGTGCGTTCGACGATGCGGCCCGTGCCGTCGACGTGGCCCTGGACGATGTGCCCGCCGAGCCGGCCGCCCAGTGCCATGGGACGCTCCAGGTTGACCCGGGAGCCGGTCGCCAGCGCACCGAGGCTGGAGCGGTTGAGCGTCTCGGCCATCACGTCGGCCGTGAACTCGTGCTCGCCGAGGTCGACGACGGTCAGGCAGACGCCGTTGACGGCGATCGAGTCGCCGTGCTTGGCGCCCTCGGTGACGACGGGACCGCGCAGGCGGAATCGTGAGGCGTCGTCGAGCTTCTCGACGGCGGTGACCTCACCCAGTTCTTCGACAATTCCGGTGAACACTCAGATTTCCTTCCGGGCGGGGCCGGGGACGGCGGTGATGCGCAGATCGGGGCCGATGCGAGCGGTGTCGGTCACATCGAGGCGCAACGCCTGCGCGATGGTGGAGATTCCGGCATCGGCCAGGGCCGCGGGGCCGGAGCCGAGGAGTACGGGGGCGAGGTAGCCGACGACCTTGTCGACCAGTCCTGCCGCGACGAAGGCGCCGGCCAGGGTCGGGCCGCCTTCCAGGAGTACGGAGCGGACGCCGCGTCCGTGGAGGGCGGAGAGGAGCGCGGAGAGGTCCAGTCCGGGACCGCCTGGCGCGCGCGGCAACCGCAGAACGGCCTCGTCGGGGAGGTGGCGGGCGTCGGCGCCCTCGGCGACCGCGACCACGGTGGGCGCGGAGGCGTCGAGGACCCGGGCGCCCGGCCGTACGGCGGTGGCACGCGTGTCCACGACGACCCTCAGGGGCTGGACGACTCCGTCGACGCCCCGGACACCGAGCTGGGGGTCGTCGGTGCGGGCGGTCCCCGAGCCGACCACGACGGCATCTGCTTCGGCGCGCAGCCGGTGGACATCGGCGCGGGACTCGGCGGAGGTGATCCAGCGGCTGGTGGCGTCGGCGGCCGCGATCCGGCCGTCCAGGGTCGCCGCATACTTCCAGGTCACGTGGGGCCGCCCGAGACGCACCGAGGTCAGCCATGCGGCGTTGACCGCTTCGGCCTCCTCGGCGAGCAGGCCCTGCTCGGCTGTGATCCCGGCGGCGCGCAGGGTGTCCGCACCACCGGTGGCCTGCGGGTTCGGGTCGCCGACCGCGTACACGACACGGGCGATTCCGGCCTCGACGAGAGCCTGCGCGCAGGGGCCGGTGCGGCCGGTGTGGTTGCAGGGTTCGAGGGTGACGTAGGCGGTGCCGCCACGGGCCTTCGCACCCGCCGCACGCAGCGCGTGGACCTCGGCGTGCGGCCCTCCGGCGCGCTGGTGGAAGCCCTCACCGACGGGGTGCCCCGTCGCGTCGAGGACGACGCATCCGACGACCGGATTCGGGCTGGTGGAGCCGAGACCACGGGCGGCGAGCGTGATGGCTCGGCGCATGGCGGTCGTGTCGGCTGCGGTGTCCACCGGGTCCTCCTGCCTCTTCGGGCACGGACTCCGGGGCCTGTCGATGACGACAGATGAAGCGGGACGCGGAACTGGGACGCCGAATGCCCGAAAAACGGATGGATCGGTCGCCCGAAAACCATCCGCCGACGGCGGCGTACCCGCGAAACGGCCCGCCGCGCACTGCCTCCCATCCGGACTTTAACCGTCGGTCCAGGAATCTCACCTGGTCAACCGGCCGCTGGATGCGGACGGGTCGCGGACTATAACCGCCGGTTCGGAATTGCACCGACCCCGGAGTGCGCTGCTGCTGGTACACGATCAGTGTGCCACGAGCGGCGGTGACCCATACGGGTGAACGCTGTGGAGTGGCTCACAAACGGGCTGTGACAAGGGCGTTTTCGGACGCGGATGGGGGGGGCGGGGGTGTGTTTGCTCGGGGGTCCGTCCTCAATCGCCGGACGGGCTCGATGGTGCGGGTCCTCCGTGGGGTGTGCCGTTGTCCGGGGTGCGGGTTCCCTGTGGGGTGCGGGTCCCTGCGGGTGCGCCGTTGTCCGGGGTGCGGGTGCCCCACGGGGTGCGCCGTTGTCCGGGTGCGGGGTTCCGTCCTCAATCGCCGGACGGGCTTGAGTGGTGCGGGTTGCTCCGCGGGGTGCGCCACGTCGGGTGGGTGGGGGTGGTGCCCCTCCGGGCAGACTCCTCAAAAATGGCGTGTGCACCCGGTCACGCGGAGGACCCGGGTCGTACGCCATTTCTTGCGGGGACTGCCCTGCACGGCCCCACCCTGCATCACTCGCGAGTGCACACCGGCCGTACGACTGCCGCAGACGCACGGCGGCCGGGTCCGGGGCCGTGCAGGGGAGTCCCCGCAGGACGACGAACATCGACCCGGGTCCGCTGCGTACCCGCCGAACGTTCGTCGTCTGAGGAGACGCCCCGGAGGGGCCACGGACCCCCACCACCAGGCCGAAGCGCCCCTGCGGGGCACCCGCACCCCACCAAGCCCGTCCGGCGATTGAGGACGGAACCCCCCACCCCGGACCGGGCGCACCCCGCAGGGGACCCCACACCAAGCCCGTCCGGCGATTGAGGACAGAACCCCCCGCCCCGGAACCCCGCGCGCCCGCCCGGCCGAGGGCCCCGCCCCGACCGGGGCGCAGCCAAAAGCCCGGCGCAACGCCCCGCAGGGGCACCCGCACGAGCAGAAACCCTCACACCGCCGGGGCGAACAACGCGTCCTGGGCTGCCTCACGGGCGGAAAGCAGGGCGCCGCGCAGGACCGCGGTGCCGCCCAGCCGGCCGGCTCTGACTTCGGTGCGCAGCGGGGACATCCTGGCCAGCCGGTCCTCGACCCTGGCCGCCAGCGCCTCGCCGCCCGCATGGCCGACCTCACCCGCCAGCAGGACACAGCCCGGGTCGAGGACCGAGGCGACGGCGGCGACGCCGAGGGCGAGGCGGTCGGCGAGGGTGTTGAGGAAGGTCTCACTGTCGCCCTCCCCCGCCAGCGCCGCGCGGACGGCGACCGCGGCGCCGGGCTCCTGTTCCCCGGCCGGTGCGGTGATGCCGTGGGCGGCGGCCAGTTCGACGATCGACGCCGAGCCCACGAGGGAGTGGAAGCCGCCGTCGCAGTTGACGGCGGAAGGGATACCGATCGTGCCGGGCACCGGCAGGAAGCCGATCTCCCCCGCACCGCCCGAGGCGCCGCGGCGCAGCTTCCCGTCCAGCATCACGGCCGCCCCGACGCCGTGGCCCAGCCAGAGCAGGACGAAGGTTTCATGGTCCTGGGCGGCTCCGACACGATGTTCGGCGACGGCGGCGAGATTGGTCTCGTTCTCCACGAGCACGGTCGCGGGCAAGTGTTGCTGAAGCGCCCGGACCAGTCGGCGATGCCAGGCGGGCAGACCCGTGGTGTCGCGCAACTCACCGGTGACCGGATCGATCAGGCCGGGGGCGCCGACGCCGACGCTGTGCAGCGGTGCCGGGCCGGCTGTGCGTGCGGTGCGTTCCAGGAGGGCGACGGCCTGTTCCACGGCGTCGTCGGCGGCCGTATCGCTCCCGATCGGCAGGGTCGCCTCGGCGAGGGTCACGCCCAGCAGGTCGGAGACGACCACGGCGACGCTGTCGGTGCGTACGTCGAGACCGGCCAGATGGGCACGGTCGGCCACGATGCCGTAGAGCCGGGCATTGGGTCCGCGGCGGTCGGCCCCGGCCTCGCCGACCACCTGGATCAGGCCCGCGCCCTGCAGCCGGTCGACCAGGTCCGCGACAGTGGGCCGGGAGAGCCCGGTCAGGGTCTTCAACTGGGTGGCCGTCAGCGGGCCGTCCTGCTGGAGGAGGCGCAGGGCGAGCCGGTCGTTGATGGCCCGGGCGGTGCTCGGTGATGCGGGCATGCCGGGATCCTTCCAGATCACCGCTGCGGCGAGGACCGTGCGGTCTATTTATCAGGCAGGGTTCCTGATAGTTTACTCCCCGCATCGTGACGGACGACGCCGGGGAGCGTCGCGAACAGAGGATTCCCAGGGGAGGGCACGGCGGCATGACGACGGATTCCACGGCTACGGTCTTCGGAGTACAAGAGGTGAGGCGGGCCAGGTATGCCGTCGCCGCGGTCTTCACCGCGCACGGGGCGGTGACCGGCAGCTTCGCCACCCGGGTGCCCTGGATCCAGGACCATGCCGGGGTCAGCGCCGGACAGCTCGGCATCGCCCTGGCCTTCCCCGCGAT
This sequence comes from Streptomyces sp. NBC_01013, assembly GCF_045162765.1. Taxonomy (NCBI): domain Bacteria; kingdom Bacillati; phylum Actinomycetota; class Actinomycetes; order Kitasatosporales; family Streptomycetaceae; genus Streptomyces; species Streptomyces sp. NBC_01013. The sequence continues at coordinate 7,024,759 of NZ_CP108687.1, read as the reverse complement.
CGGCGCCTCGCTCGCGATGCCGCTCGCCGGAACGGTCAGTCACCGTTTCGGCGCCAGGACCGCGCTGCGCGGGCTGCTGGCCATGTGGACCCTGGCTCTGATCCTGCCCTCCCTGGCCCCGAACCTGCTGACGCTGTGCGCGGCGCTGTTCGTGTACGGGGCGTCGGCGGGCATGTCGGACGTGGCCATGAACGCGCTCGGCGTCGAGGTGGAGAACCGCCTGGACAAGTCGATCATGTCCGGGTTGCACGGGATGTGGAGCGTCGGGGCCCTCATCGGTTCGGCGGCGGGCACCGTCGCCGCGCATCTGGGGGCCGATGCCCGGCTGCACCACATGATCGCCGCCCTCGTCCTCACGGCCCTGGGCCTCATCGCCTGTCAGCGGGTGCTGGACCTGCGCAGCGAACCGGACGAGGAGCCGCCGCCGCGCTTCGCCCTGCCGCCGAAGTCGGCGCTGATCATCGGCGCCGTCGGCTTCTGCGCGGTCTTCGCCGAGGGCGCCAGCCTGGACTGGTCGGCGGTCTACCTGCGTGACGTGCTGGACAGTTCGGCGGGGCTGGCAGCCGCTTCGACGACCGCGTTCGCCCTGACCATGGCCGTCGCCCGGATCGCCGGCGACCGGATCGTCGACCGCTTCGGTGCGGTACGGACGGTGCGGACCGGCGGCGTCCTCGCGACGGCCGGCGGGGTCATGGTGGTCACCGCCCCGAACGCGGCCCTGGCGATGTCCGGGTTCGGACTGATGGGGCTCGGCATCGCCGTGGTCGTGCCGCTCGCCTTCGCGGCGGCCGGGCGCAGCGGCCCGAATCCGAGCCAGGCGATCGCGGGCGTCGCGACGATCACGTACACCTCGGGGCTCATCGCCCCCTCGGCCATCGGCTCCCTGGCAGAGGCCACCTCGCTCGTCGTCTCGTTCGGCGTGGTGTCGGTGCTGGCGTTCGGACTGGTGCTCGGCGCCGGGGTGCTGCGGGCGGGCGACCGCAAGTCCGTGGCGTCCCCGGACGCAGGCGTCCCGGGCGAGCCGGCGGCCGCACCGCGCCCCTGAAGTGCGGCGGACCGACCGGCAGGCGCGGAGCCCGGCCGAAAGGGCGTCCCGTTCCGGCACTAGCATGGCGCTGATCTTTTCCGCGGTGGCGCCGTGCCCGACGAGGCACCGGCCTCCGCATCAACACACAGGGAGCAACCATGGGCGGCCTCGGCGTGCGCTGGACCTTGCACGGCGACGGGAAGACACCCGCACCGGGCGCGGTGGTCCGCCCGGACGAGCGGCTCTCCTGGCCCCGGACGTTCGGGCTCGGTGCCCAGCACGTGGTCGCCATGTTCGGCGCGTCGTTCGTCGCCCCGGTCCTCATGGGCCTGGACCCGAACCTGGCGATCATGATGTCGGGTGTCGCCACGGCCATCTTCCTGCTGGCGACACGCGGTCAGGTGCCGAGCTACCTGGGCTGCTCGCTCTCCTTCGTCGGCGTCGCCGCGACGATCCGGGCCAGTGGCGGCAGCAGCGCCGTCGTCACCGGCGCGGTGCTCGTCGTCGGCGCGGTGCTCTTCCTCGCCGGTCTCGCGGTGCAGCGGTTCGGCGCGCGGATCATCCACGCGGCCATGCCGCCGGTGGTGACCGGCGCCGTCGTCATGCTGATCGGGTTCAACCTGGCACCGGTGACCGCATCGACGTACTGGCCGCAGGACCAGTGGACCGCCCTGCTCGTGATGCTGTTCACCGGTCTGGCCGTGGTCTGTCTGCGCGGTTTCTTCTCCCGTATCGCGATCTTCCTCGGTCTCGTCTTCGGTTACGTCCTGTCCTGGGTCCTGGACCGCGTCTTCGGGAAGATCCACTCGCCCGCCGGCGGCACCGAGGCCGTGGACCACTGGCGGCTGGACCTGTCGGGGGTGGGCAAGGCCGACTGGGTCGGGCTGCCGTCGTTCCATGCCCCGAGTTTCGAGTGGTCGGCGATCCTGGTCGCGCTGCCCGTCGTCATCGCGCTGATCGCCGAGAACGCCGGTCATGTGAAGGCCGTCGGCGAGATGACCGGCCGTTCCCTGGACGGCAAGCTGGGGACCGCCATCGCCGCGGACGGCGCCGCCTCGATGCTGTCGACCGCCGTGGGCGGCCCGCCGAACACGACGTACTCCGAGAACATCGGAGTGATGGCCGCGACGCGGGTGTACTCCACCGCCGCCTACTGGGCCGCCGCCTGCTTCGCGCTGCTGTTCGGCCTGTGCCCGAAGTTCGGTGCGGTCGTCGCCGCCATCCCCGGCGGGGTACTCGGCGGCATCACCGTGATCCTCTACGGCATGATCGGCCTGCTCGGCGCCCAGATCTGGCTCAACGCCAAGGTCGATCTGCGCAATCCGCTGAATCTGGTGCCGGCCGCCGCGGGCATCATCATCGGCGTCGGCGGGGTCAGTCTGAAGATCTCCGACAACTTCGAGCTCAGCGGGATCGCGCTCGGCACCATCGTGGTGATCACCGGCTATCACGTGCTGCGGGCGTTCGCCCCGGCTCACCTGAAGACGCAGGAGCCCCTGCTGGACTCCGGCACGTCCGAATACGACAAGGAGCCGCCGGCCTCCGGGTCCTGACCTTCCCGTGCCCGGGGCGCCCGGTGGGCGTCATCGGGGGTGAGCGACGCCGTCGCGCCGTTGCAGCCGCCGGAATCGACCCGCACACCCCCACTGCGGACCTCGTGATCGGGATGCCATGTGCTCGGCCCCCTCAGAAGCAGTCGCCGTACCAGTGGACTGCGCCGGGCGCCGTGACCGTGGAACGCACGGACGCGGCCGTGGCGCGCAACGGCTTGGCCATCCCCGTGTGTTCCGTCACCTGCCGGGCATCGCTCAGCAGGGCGGGAAGGGCAGCCGCCACTTCCGGGGCGTCGGGGATGCGGACCCGTGCCCGGGTCAGCCCCGCCGCCCGGGCGCGTGAACCGACGGCGCAGAGCAGGGCCCCCAGGCAGTCGATCGCGCCCGCGAACTCGCGCACCTCCACGCAGTCCCCCGCGTGCTGCGCCACGATCCAGCCGGTGACCGCGCCGGAGACGGGGTCCACGGCCACGAGCGATGGCTCGGCGGGGCCGTACCAGGCGGTCACCCGCACCGCCCAGTCACCGGGTTCGCGCAGCGAGGTGAGCGGCCGGCTCACGTTGTACGCGTGGTGCAGGGCTGCCACCTCCCCGGTGTCCTCCGGGGTCGCGCCGCGCACCGGAAAGGCGGCGGGGGCGGCCGAGGGGGCGACCACCCCCTCGGTGTACGTGCTCTCGAACTCCTTCCAGCCCGAGCTCCGGTACACGCCGGGTGTGCCGGTGAACAGCAGGGACCATGCGCACTGTTCGGCGGTCATGGTGCGCTCCGCCGCCGCGAGCAGCAGCCTGATCAGCCCCCTCCCCCGGGCCTCGGGGCGGGTGGCCACGCTGCCGATGCCGCCGACGCGCTGCGGGGTGCCCGTCGCGTCACGGATCAGCCTCGGTACGTAGACGACGACCGCGTCGATCCCGTCCCCCTCGGCGTTCTCGGCGACGAAGGTGTGGCGGTGGCGTTCCGGATCGAGGGCGTGCAGGTCGGAGAGGTGCGGGGCGGCGAAGCAGCGCTTCCACAGGGCGGCCAGGGCGGGATCGTCGGCGGGCGACGCCGTGCGGACGACAGCGCTCACAGGACGAGGTTCCCGCCCGTGCGCACCGTGTCCCCCGCGGGCGGCATCGCGCTGCGCCGCGTGCCGTCCTCGACGCAGGCGGTGTGCAGGGCCGACCGGATTGCGTCGGGGGCGAGGTGAAGGGTGCCGCCGGTGAAGCGGCTGCCCGTGGCCGCGTAGCGGTTCGTGCCCTCGGCGATGCGGATGTGCGCGGTGTCGGCCCCCGCGGCCGTGCTGCTGAGACCGTTGATGTCCCAGGTCGCCTCCCCCGGTCCCGCCGCGCGGCCGAGCAGGGCCTTGGCCTTGTTGCTGCCCGTGAACCGGGCGCCTGCGGTCACGGTGATCCGCTGGTCGCGCACGCCGCTGAGCTCGATGCCTGTGTTCTCGTACGTACCGCCGACGATCCGCACGTCCGCGGAACCGACGGAGAGCGGGGCCGCGTCCGCGGTGCCGGTGACCGTGCAGTCGGTGAAGCGGACGGGGCCCGCACCGCGCAGGATCACGCCGTCGACGCCCCGGAACGTGCAGCGTACGAAGTGGACCGGTGTGGTGACCGGCGTCTGTACGAGGACCGCGCCGGCGGGCGGTTCGAAGGAGCAGTCGCTGACGGTGGTCGGCCGGCCGGAGCGGGCGGAGCGCTGGGCGACGGCGAAGGTCTTCGCGGTGCAGCCGCGCACCTGGGCGCCGTCGGCGTTCACGGTGAGGGTGCCCGCCTGGTCGAAGGTGGGGCGAGCGATCACCGTGATGTCCTCCAGGGTCAGATCCGTGATCTTCGTGTTCGCGGTGAACCAGGAACACACGTGTCTGCGTACGGTGATCCGCTTGGCGGAGATGCCCCACTGCGAACCGGAGTTGGCGATGTCCATCAGTCCCGAGTTGCCGTCGAACAGCAGGTCGTGCTCGTACTGGCCATGGGTGGTGAAGGGGTTGCCGCCCGCGTCGTCGCCGTCGCCGTGGCAGTTCACCACGGTGCAGTAGGCGGAGGCGGTGAGGTCGTTGAGGTGACGCACATTGCTGGTCGTGCAGTCGGCGACGCGTCCGTACAGGCAGTAGATCTGCTGGGTGAGGTAGCCCGCGCCGCCGTACTCGACCGTGGGCGGGTTCTTCAGCGAGCAGTCCTCGGTGCGGAAGCGGGTGCACCAGCGGCGCATGATGACCGGCCAGAAGGTGCCGGTGGCGTGAATGCCCGAGACGTCGCAGCCGACGGCGTACTCGAAGCTGACGGGGTGGGAGCCGGTGTACTCGTCGGGTCCCGCGCCTTCGAAGACCATGTTGCGGACGTGGGTGTTGCGGACGGGCTCGATCCGGGTCCAGGTGAGGGTCCGGCCTGCGGCGAGCTCCCAGCCGTTGAGGTAGCCGATCCTGATGTGGTCCGCGTCGATGATCTCGGTGATCTCGACCAGTTTCTGCAGCTCGCGCTCGTCACCGCCGCCGCCCGCCACGGGGTCGACCTGCACGGCCCACCACTGGCCGACCTCGAACGCCTTGGCGTCGGGGACCGGGAAGGTGTCCGTGAGTTCGATGACCGTGGCGGAGAGCGTGTGCCGGACTGTGGTGTCGGTGGGGGTGCCGCGGAAGGAGAGGACGGCGCCGAAGGGGTTGTCGTGGGTGTTCTTCTCGATGTCTTCGGTGTGGATGTGGTGTCCGCCGAAGTCGAGTTCGATGTCGGAGCGGCTGAACAGGTGGCGTTTGGTGAAGTGGAGGTCGGTGTGGGCTTCGATGCGGTGGACGCTGTGGTCGTTGATCATGGCGTCGAGTGCGGTGTCGGCGGGGGTGCCGGCGTCGAAGTGGCCGAAGGTGCGGAAGTCGAGGGTGCCGGTGTGGAGTTGGTGCCAGCGGCCGGTGTTGGTCGTTTCGTCGGGGGTGATGACGGTGCCGCCGTTGTGCGGGGCGGTGGATGTCTTGTCCCAGCGCAGGGCCATGGTGCCGCCGTCGCCGGGGGTGCGGTAGCCGGCGACGAGGGCCTGGGTGCCGTCGTCGAGGGGCTTGGTGTTCAGGGCGCGCAGGGCGGCGACCGTGTCCAGGCGCAGGAGCCCGCCGGAGTGAGCGGGGGCGGCCTGCGCGGTACCGGCGGCGACGGCCGAACCGGCCACGACCAGACCGGCCAGACCCGAAGCCCGCAGCACGTTGCGGCGGGACGAAGCATTGACGGACATGACGGAGGCACTCCTCGCGTTGTCGATGCGTGCTCGGTGGAGACCGACTGCCGGTCGGTCGCGGTCAGATCGTGGTGCGGTACGGCGGCATGAAGCGCATCCGCGGCATCTGGTCGGCCAGCACTCCCCCGTCGACGACGAGCCGTGCCCCCGTGATGTACGCCCCGGCGTCCGAGGCGAGCAGCAGCAGTGCGCCCACGCAGTCCTCGGGCTGCGCGTACCTGCCGAGCGGGATGCGCTCGCGGTACGCGGACTCGAAGGCCTTCCGGTCGAAGGGGAACTCATCGTCGATGGGGGTCTCGACCATGCCGGGGGCGAGGGTGTTGGCGGTGATGCCGTGCGGGGCGAGCTCGACGGCCAGGGTCTCCGTGAGCAGCTGGGCCGCGGCCTTGGAGGCGTTGTAGTGGGCCAGGCCGGCCTCCGCCACCAGGGCGTTCTTCGAGGTGATGGTGATGATGCGGCCTGCGACGGCGTCGGCCGTCATGTGCTCGGCGATGCGCTGGCTGAGGAAGAACACGGCGTCGACGTTGACCCGCATGATGTGCGACCAACTGGCCGGGGTGATCTCGTTGAAGCGCTCCAGGGCCGCCGTGCCCGCGTTGTTGACCAGGATGTGCAGCGGCCCGGCCTCGGCGCGCACGGTGTCGACCAAGCCTGCCAGCGCCTCGGTGTCCGCGAGGTCCTGTCCGTACGTGCGGCAGCACCGGCCCAGGGCCTCGACCGCCGCCGCGGTCTCGGCGACGCCCTCGGCTCCGGGCAGGTCGACCAGGATCAGATCGGCGCCCGCCTCGGCGAGCCCGACGGCGAAGGACCGGCCGAGGCCCCGCGCGGCCCCGGTGACGACCGCGGTGCGGCCGGTCAGGTCGAAGCGGTCGGTGCCGCGGGGCGGGACGGCTGCGGTCATCGCGGGATTCCTTCGGACGAGGAGGGACGAGGAGGGACGACAGAGCGAGTGGTGGGCCGCCGCGCAGGAACACAACAGGGCGGAAGCACGGCGGCCCGGCTACGGACCGGCAACCGGCACCGGGGGTGGCCCGGGCGCCGGTCCGCAGATCGGGGGGAGCGGCCCGGTCAGCCGTTCAGGCCGAGGAGATCGAGTGAGGGCCGGTGGATGATCTCCTCGACAGCGTCCGCGTCGAGCGGCGGCAGTCCGGGAATGCCGGGGATCCGGGCGATCTCCCGCAGCCCCTTCACGGAGTCGTCGACGGTCGTGAACGGGTAGTCGCTGCCGAACAGCACCTTGTGGAAGACCCCGTAGTCCTGGACCAGCCGGAGGCTGTGCCAGAGCTGGAACGGCCGGTAGTGCAGGGCGCTGAGGTCGGCGTACACATGCGGGTGCTTGCGAATGACCGCGATGCACTCGCCCTCGAAGGGGTGGCCGAGGTGGGCGAGGACCATCCGCAGTTCCGGGTGGCGGATGGCGACGGCGTCCAGGTGCCGGGGCATCGCCCACTCCAGCGGTGCGCTGGAGACGAAAGTGGTGCCGGTGTGGACCAGGAGCGGAAGCCCGTTCCGTTCCGCGTACGTGTACAGCTCGTCGTACTCCTCGGCAGCCGGGTCGAAGCCCGCGTACATCGGCATCAGCTTGATGCCGCGCAGGCCGAGTTCCTGGTGGCCGTAGCGGAGTTCGTCCTGCCAGCCGGGCTGGGTGGGGTCGAGCGAGAGGTAGCCGATCAGCCGGTCGGGATGTGCTCCGGCGTACGAGGCCACCGCGGCGTCGTCGACCCAGAGCCCGCTGCGGCGGGCCTTGCCGCCGACGACGATCGTGCGGGTGGACTCGGGGGCGGTGGCCGCGTACTCCTCCCACTTCACCGTGAGGTCGACCTCGCCCGCGTGGGCGCGGGCGGAGTCGGACATGAACGGGTCGGTGAAGTCGTGGCTGTGGCGGAAGAGGTGCGAGTGGACGTCGACGATCATGTGCGGTTCCGCTTCTCCCAGCCGTCCGCGAACATGTTCCAGAAGCGGTGGCTGGGCGGGTGTTCCTCGAAGACCTCGTCGACGAGCTCGACGCCGAGCCCCGGGGCGGTCGGCAGGCCGATGCGGCCGTCTTCCATCGGCAGGGTGCCCTTGAGGGCGTCGAAGACGAAAGGCTCCAGGAGCCCGTCGAAGGTTTCGAGGATCTTGAAGTTGGGGATTCCGAGCGCCGCGTGCACCGAGACGGTGGTGCAGAGCGGGGAGTTGGAGTTGTGCGGGGCCACGAGCATGCCGTGGGTGTCCGCGATCGCGGCCAGCTTCCGTACCTCGGTGAAGCCGCCGGCCATGGAGAGGTCGGGCTGGATGATGTCGACGGCGTTGGTCGCGAAGAGCTGCTTGTACTCGTAGCGGTTGTGGAAGTGCTCGCCGCCGGAGATGGGGAAGGTGGCGCGCTGCCGCAGTTCCGCGTACCGCTCGATGTGGGTCCAGGGCATCGGCTCCTCGAACCAGCCGATGTCGAAGGGCTCCAGCTCCCGTACGAGACGGGCGGCGGTCGGCATGGCGAAGCGGGCGTGGCCTTCGATGAAGAGGTCGATGTCGGGCCCGATCGCCTCGCGGACCGCGGCGACGAGGTCGACGGAGCGGCGCAGTTCGGCGCGCTCCAGCTCGTGCAGGCCGGGGCCGAAGGGGTCGAACTTGAGGGCGGTGTAGCCCTTGGCCACGGTCTCCTTCGCCTTGGCGGCGAAGGTCCCGGGCTCGCGTTCGCCGGTGTACCAGCCGTTGGCGTACACCCGGACGTCGTCACGGCACGCGCCGCCGGTCAGCCGGTACGCGGGAACGCCGAGCGCCTTGCCCATCAGGTCGTACATCGCCTGGTCGAGACCGGACAGGGCGATGCCGCCGATGTCGCCGCCGCGCAGGAAGTCGCCCTGGTAGACGCGGAGCCAGAGCTCCTCGATGTCGAAGGGGTCGGCGCCGATCAGGTGCCGACCGGCCAGTGCCTCGGTGAGGGCGCAGACCTCGCTCACGCGGTAGGGGTGGGTGATCTCGCCGATGCCGGTCAGGCCCTCGTCGGTGTGGACCCTGACGTAGCCGAAGTCGCGCCAGGAGGTGCCGAGCATCAGTGTCTCGACTCGGGTGATCCGTCCGGCGGGGCCGGCGGGGCGGGTGCGGTTGACGGTCAGCATCAGCGGGTCGCTCCACCCATGGTCGAGGTGTTCTCCAGGTCCCGGGCGCCGCCGTCGGCGAGGACGGCCCTGACCGCGGCCTCGGTGCCCTCGATCAGGCGGTCCACGTCGGCGTCGGAGTGCGCGTAGCTGATGTGGCTGCGCTTGAGGTTGAGCGGCAGCTCGAACAGGCCGTGGTCGAGGAGTTTTCGGCGGTAGCCGACGAACAGGGAGGCGTCGTTGCTCAGCAGGTCCGCGTACGTGCGAGGAGCCTCGCCCGGCATGAAGTAACTGACGAACACGGAGCCGTAGCCCGTGACGACGGCGGGGACGCCGAGGCACTCGTAGAGGCCGGACAATTCGGCGCGGACACGGTCGCCGAGCCGGAAGACGTGGTCGTGGACCGGTTCCTCGCGCAGCTTGCGCAAGGTGGCGAGTGCGGCCGCGACGACGGACGGGTGACCGTTGTACGTGCCGGCGAAGAAGGCGGGGGCCCCGGGACGGGTGGAGAACAGGTCCATCAGGTCGGCACGGCCGCCGATCGCACCGACGGGTGCGCCGTTGGCGATGGCCTTGCCGAGGGTGGTGAGGTCGGGGGTGACGCCGGAGATCTTCTGCCAGCCACCGATGTCGTGGCGGAAGCCGGTGATGACCTCGTCGAAGATCAGGACGCTGCCCGCCTTGGTGGTCTCCTCGCGCAGCGTGGTGAGGAACTCCTGGTACGGCAGGAGCGCGCCGACGTTGTGCGGGACGGGCTCGACGATGACGGCGGCGATGTCGGAGCCGTGCTCGGCGAAGGTGCGCCGGACGGCCTCGCTGTCGTTGAACGGCAGGACGAGCGTGGCTTCGAGGACCTCGGGCAGAATGCCGGTCGAGATCGGGTCGTGGCCGCCGACCTTCGAAGGATCCGAGATGACGTTGAGGCTGACCGCGTCGTGCCAGCCGTGGTAGCAGCCCTGGAACTTGACGACCAGGCGGCGGCCGGTGGCGGCGCGGGAGACGCGCAGCGCGTGGAACGTGGCCTCGCTGCCGGTGCTGGTGAGCAGCACCTTCTCGATCGAGGGGATCAGCTCGGTGAGCTGCTCGGCGAGGAGGACCTCGCCCTCGGTGACGCCGACGCCCATGTGGCCCAGCGTCGCGCCGGCCTCGGCGGTGGCCCGGGCCACGTCGGGGTCGTTGTGGCCGAGCAGCGGCGGGCCGAAAGCCGAGTGGAAGTCGGTGTACTCGCGTCCGTCGGCGGTACGGAACCGTGCGCCGTCGGTCCCGGTGACGACCAGGTCGGTCAGTCCGGGAACGCTGCGCTGACCGCTGTTCACGCCGCCGGGTACGACCTGGCGGGCGCGCTCGGCGAGTCGGGCTCCGGATTCGTTGCCTACCGGGCCTGAGCTCATGGTGCTTGCTCCTTGCGTCGAAAGTCGTCGGTTTTCGCGGGCCCTGCCCGGCCCGTGAGTCCCTGGCGCCATCCGCCCGGCAGTCGCCGCAGGAAGAGGGGTGATCCGTGGTGCTCGGTAGTGCGTCTCGCATTTTCAGAACGCTGTTCTGTAGAGCAGAACAGTGCCTGGATATTACGTCCGCCCCCAAAGCCGGTCAACCCCCTCCCGCTCCATAAAGGCACCGTTGACGGGGCATTGTTGAATCGGAGGTGCCCTCCGCACGACCGAAGGCACTACCCTGTTCTGCTATGACGAACAGTTCTGCCCCAGAAGAGCCGAAGTACTGGGTCAAGAGCGTGGCCAGGGCGGCGGACATCCTCGAAGCACTCGCCGCTCCCTCGCAGGGGAACGGCCTGAGTGTCACCGAGGTCGGCCAGGCCTGCTCCATCTCCAAGAGCGCCGCCTTCGGCATGCTCCAGACCCTGCGTGCGTACGGCCTCGTCTCGGACGACGGTGAGGGCATGAACCGCCGCTACCGGCTCGGCATGAGCCTGGCCCGGCTGGGCGACCGCGCCAGGTCCCAGGTCTCCCTGCGCGGCGTCGCCCACCCCGTCCTGCGCGATCTCACCCGGGGCACCGGCATGGCGTCCCGGCTCGCCGTGCCCGAGGACGGCCACGCGGTCGTGGTGGACCAGGTCGAGCTCGACCAGCGCGTCCGGCTCGATCTGCGGATGGGCCAGCGCGAGCTGCCGCACTGCACGGGCCTGGGCAAGGCGCTGCTGTCCGCGATGCCGCAGAGCGAGGCCGCCTCGGTCATCGAACGGTTCGGGCTGCCCCGGCGCACGTCGCGCACGATCACCGATCCGGCGACGTTCCTGTCCCACCTGCGCGACATCGCCCGGGTCGGCTACGCCCTGGACGACGAGGAGGACGCCGAGGGCATCATCTGCATCGGCGCACCGGTCTTCGACGACCGGTCGGTGTGCGCGGGGGCCGTCTCCATCACTGGTCTCAAGCTCGGCCTGCCGGCCTGGCGCTACCAGGAACTGGGCGGCCAGGTCCGGGACGCGGCCCGCCGGATCAGCGTCTCGCTGGGCTGGGTCGAGGACCCGGACCCCGACGCCCCGGACCCCGACACATCACATTCCGACGGAATCGGGTCTTGACCGATCGACTTCACCCGCCGTAGGTTCCCTGCCAACCGAGGTGACTTTCCACCGTCACCGACGATTTACCCCTTCCGGTCCGCTTCCGGCGCCTGCCCATCGCGCCGTGAACATCCGAGGACCGAACCCTTTTCAGCCATCCGCCCCATGGCAGTCCACCGCAGGAACGCTTCCTCACTCGTCGCACTTCTCGGAAGGCGAAGTCCGCATGAGCGTTCCGCACCACAGCACCCCTGCATCGTCCCGCCGGAATCTTCTGCGGGCTTCGGGTCTGGCCGGTCTGGTCGTGGCCGGTTCGGCCGTCGCCGCCGGTACCGCGCAGGCCGCCCCCGCTCACTCCGGCGGGCTCCTGCGCCTGGACACGGTAGCCGCCCTGCGCGCCCTGAACACCAAGCCCCTCGACGACGGCACCCAGGCCCTCGTCGCCGGCTACCGCACCCCCGGCGACGGCGGCACCATGGCCCTGCGCTGGGACAAGACATCCACCGCCCCGCACAACGGCGGCACCGTCATCACCCCCGACGAAACGACCAACACCGGCCGCTGGCACCAACTCCACACCGGCACCCTCGACTTCCGCACCTTCGGCCACTTCGACGCCGGCACCCCCGCCGACACCGCACTCGACGCCATGATCAACGACCACAGCGTCCACCGCATCGAAGCCCACACCGACCTCCACTTCACCAAACGCCACCTGTTCAGCCGCTCCGACATCGAACTCGACTTCGGCGGACACCACATCCACACCGAAGACATCGAGAAGAACACCCACGACAACCCCTTCGGCGCCGTCCTCTCCTTCCGCGGCACCCCCACCGACACCACCGTCGAACACAGTCTGAGCACGGCGATGCCGGACCTCTCGGACGTATTCGAGGTCGGCGACTCGGCGAAGTTCGCCGTCGGCCAGTGGTGGGCCGTGGAAGTCGACGCCCTGGCGGGGAAGTACGAGAAGGAGATCCAGCGCCTGGTCCAGGTCACCGAGGTCGTCGACGCGGCGCACATCCGGGTCAACTACCAGATCGGCTGGGACCTGGCCGCCGGCCGCACCCTGACCTGGACCCGGATCGAGCCCGTCGAGCGCGCCCACGTACGGAACATGATCTTCGAGGGCTGGGGCGAGGACGAGATGACCGGCTCGCACCCGGTCGCGTACGAGTACGCGGTGCGCTGCGACGTCTCCGGGATCGAGGCCGTCGGCACCTTCTGGCCGGTGGTGATGCGCCGCTGGTGCACGTACTACCGCACCGAGCAGTGCTCGCTCACCAACCCGAAGTCCGTCACCTACGGCGGCGCGGGCTACCTCACCCAGCAGATCTACTGCCTGTACGGGCACGTGGAGGACTGTCACACCTCCAACGCCCGTCACCTCAACGACTTCACGGCATCCGCCTACTGCTATGTCACCAACTGCCACGGCGACGGTGACGACGAGGGCCCGTTCGTGACGCACGGCCAGTTCGAGCACGACCTCGTCTACACCGGCAACTCGGGCCTCATGACCTTCGCCAACTCGGGTGCGGCCTGGGGCGGCAGGGCCAAGCGCATCACCGTACGGCGGCACGCCTGCTCCTGGTTCGTGGCCCGCGTCAAGATCACCGATCTGACGCTGGAGGACGTCCTGGTCATCGGCAAGAAGTCCCTGGCCGGCTCCGGGATGCTCTGGGTCAACGCGGACGGGGTGCAGATGCGGGGCTGTACGGCCACCGGTCCGCTGATCGTGTCCCGGGCCTCGGATCTCTCCGCCCGCCCCAATGTCATCGCGGACTCCTCGTTCGCCTTCGCGGCGGGTGCGGAGATCACCCAGGCCAACGTCACCGCCCCGCTCACCCTCCGGCGCACCACGCTGAAGGGTGTCGACGCGGCGGTGTTCAACGGCACCGGGCCACTCGTCGTCGACCAGTGCACGCTGACCGGCTCCAAGGACACCGCCCCGGTCTCGCTCACCCACGCCGACATCACCGTCCTGGGCGGCGAACTGCAGGACACCGGGCCGAAGTTGACCTCGGCCAAGGACCAACGCCTCCGCATCGACGGAACGCGCCTGCGCGGCACCAACAAGGACGGCGCCCTCCTGGCCCGTACCGGTTCCGGACGCACCGTCGACTGGCAGCTCAGCGGCCTCGACTCGGCCCCCGCCGAGGGCACCGCCCACGTGCTGCTCACCGAGGGCACCAACCGCTACCGGGCAACCGGCTGCACCTTCACCGGCGGCCGGCTCGAACTGCGGCCCGCGGCCTTCGGCGGCGCCGGTCATCTGCTGCACACCGGCTGCGTCGAGGACGGCACCGAGCGCACCGCGGTGCCGGAGGAGGGCGACCGTGTCGCCCACACCGCGGCCACGCTCCGCTTCTGACCACATCCCCCTTCGAATACCAGGGACTCCCCGTGTCCACGCACACCCCGATCACCGGCCGGCCCGTACGGGTCGCCCTCGTCGGCGCCGGCAACCGCGGTCTGACGTACGCCGAGTGGATCAAGGCGCACCCCGATCGCGCCGAGCTCGTCGCCGTCGCCGATCCGCGCCCCGCCGCGCGGGCCGCCGCCGGTGCGCCCGCCGAGTTCGACGACTGGCGGCCGCTCGCCGAGAACCGGATCGCGGACGCCGTGATCGTCGCCACCCAGGACCGCTTCCATGTGGAGCCGGTGCTGGCCCTGGCGGAGGCCGGTTACGCGATCCTCACCGAGAAGCCCCTCGCCCCGACCGAGGAGGAGACCCGCCGGATCGTCGAGGGCGTGGAGCGGACCGGGGTGCTCTTCGCGGTCTGCCACGTCATGCGGTACACCCCGTACACCGACCTGGTGAAGGAGGTCGTGGACTCCGGTGTGCTCGGGCAGCTGGTCTCGATCGACCATCTGGAGCCGGTCGGCTGGTGGCACTACGCCCACAGCTATGTGCGCGGTCCGTGGCGCAGCGAGAAGGACTCGTCCCCGATGCTGCTCGCCAAGTCCTGTCACGACCTGGACTGGATCACGTACGTCATGGGCGGCCGGATCGAGCAGGTCACCGGTTTCGGCGGGCTGAAGCACTTCCGGCCCGAGAACGCCCCCGCCGGTTCCGCCGACCGCTGCCTCGACTGCGCGGTCGAGCCGGACTGCCCGTACAGCGCGCTGAAGCTGTACATGCCGACGCTGCGCGAGAAGGGCCCGGTCTGGCCGGTCACGCACGTCACCGGGGCGACCGACGAGGCCGGTCTCGTACAGGCGCTGCGCGAGGGCCCCTACGGGGTCTGTGCCTACCGCGGCGACAACGACGTGGTCGACCACCAGGTGCTCGCCATGCAGCTGACGGACGGGGTGACCGCGACCTTCCAGATGGTGGCGTTCACCGAGCAGACCCACCGGCAGACCCGGATCTTCGGCTCGCACGGCTGGCTCATCGGCGACGGCGAGCGGGTCACGGTGCAGGACTTCCGGACCGGTGAGTCGGTCGTCCACGAACTCGGGGCGTCCGGGTCGAACGCGGCCGACGGGCACGGCGGCGGGGACGCCGCCCTCGTCGAGGCGTTCGTCACCGCCGTCGCCACCGGCGAACCGGGGGCCGTCCGGTCCGGCCCCGCCACCTCGCTCAACAGTCATCTCGCGGCGTTCGCCGCCGAACGCGCCCGGCACACCGGCACCGTCCAGACGGTCCCGGCCCAGTGACTTCTTCCCGAACCACCCTCACGTCCTCGGAGGACCCCCTCATGTCCCGTCTCCTCACCCGCCGTTCCCAAGTCCGTGCCCTGGCCGTGCCCGTGATGGCCACCGCGCTCGCCGCCGGTGTGCTGGCCGGCTGTTCCGGCAGCGGCGACGACGGCAGCACCGTCACCATGTGGACCTACCCGGTCATCTTCGACGAGGCCAAGAACATGGCGTACTGGGACGGCCTCGTCAAGGCCTTCGAGAAGGAGCACGCGGGTGTCACGGTGAAGGTGGAGACCTTCCCGTGGGCCAACCGCGACACCGCTCTGGCCACCGCCATCGCCTCCGGCAAGGGCCCGGACGCGGTCTATCTGATCCCCGACCAGCTCCCGAAGTACGCCAGGAGCATCGTCCCGGCCGACGCATACATGCCGGCCGACGCCAAGTCCGACTACACCGACTTCGCGCTGAAGTCCGTCACCGTCGGGGGGAAGGCGCTCGCCACCCCGATCCTGACCAGCGCCAACCCGCTGATCTGCGACAAGCGCGTGTTCGCCGCCGTCGGCGAGAAGGCCTACCCGACGAGCTGGGCGGACCTGGAGGCGCTCGCCCCGAAGCTGAAGGAGAAGGGCTACTACGCGACCAGCTACAGCGGTGACACCCAGCAGACGCTGAACATGACGTTCTACCCGCTGCTGTGGCAGGCGGGCGGCGACGTCTTCTCCGAGGACGGCAAGAACGTCACCTTCAACGACGCGGCCGGCGTCAAGGCGCTCACGTATCTGAAGAAGCTGGTCGACGGCGGCTACACCGACAAGGACCTGGTCACGACCACGCCCAAGCTGGAGCAGACCCCGACGGCGAAGGGCAAGGTCGCCTGCACCTGGCAGAACACCCCGGCGGACGTCGAGCCGTTCTGGGGCAAGGAGAACATCGTCGTCCAGCCGCCGCTCAAGGAGTCCGCTTCGGTCGGTTACGGCACCGTGGGCGCCCTCTCGATGCTCAAGGGCGCCGACAGGAAGAACACCGGCGACTGGCTGAACTTCGTAGCCGAGTCGAAGAACGTGGCAGGTCTGCAGAAGGCCGCCGGCTTCTTCCCGGCCCGCACCTCCGGCGGCGAGCTGTACCCCGGCGACGCGCTCCAGAAGGCGGTCGGCGCCACGCTGCCGAGCATGGACGTGGGCCCGCTGCAGGACAAGGCCCGCGAGGTCCAGGGTCTCCTCGCACCGGAGATCCAGGCGGCTCTGCTCGGCAAGAAGAGCCCGCAGGATGCATTGGACGCCGCGCAGAAGGCCGCACAGGCGATGCTCGGCCGCTGACCGAGACCGCGGGGCCGGACTCCGGCCCCGCACCCCCGGGGCACTCCCCCGACCTCCCGCAGTTCCCCCGTACCGCAAGGAGATCCCCGTGGCAGTCGTCGCGGAACCCACCCGCCGGGGCCGTCGCAGCGGGCCGCAGGCGCGCCGCGAGGCCCGGATCGGCCTGCTCTTCGTCCTTCCCTGTTTCCTGCTCTTCCTCGCCTTCCGGTTCGGTCCGGGCGTCGCCGGCGTGCTGATGAGCTTCACCGACTACTCCCTCACCGGCGGCGGCAGCTTCATCGGGCTCGACAACTTCACCCGCCTGTGGGCCGACCCGCTGTTCTGGCAGGCGCTGAAGGTCACCGTCCTCTACACCGTGCTCGCCGTGCCGGGCACGCTCATCGCGTCGGTGTCCCTGGCGCTGATCACGCGGCGCGCGTTCCGTGGGGCCAGGTTCTTCCGTTCGGTGTTCTTCCTGCCGGTCGTCACCTCGCTGGTGCTGGCCGCGACCGTCTTCGTGTGGATCTTCTCGACCGGCGGCCCGTGGTCCAGCCTGATGGGCTGGTTCGGGATGTCCGAGGGCTCCTGGCTCTCCGACGACGTGCTGGTGCTGCCCGCGCTCGCGATCGTCGGCGTCTGGTCCCGCTTCGGCTACGGGATGCTCATCCTGCTCGCCCGGATGCAGGACATCCCGCGGGAGCTGGAGGAGGCCGCCCTCACCGACGGGGCCGGGCCCTGGCAGCGTTTCCGGTACATCGTGCTGCCGCAGCTCAAGCCGGCGCTGTTCTTCCTCGCGGTGATCGAGACGACGGCCTCGTTCCAGGTCTTCGACGCCGTGTACACGATGACCGGCGGCGGGCCCGCCAACGCCAGTTACACGCTCGTCTTCCAGCTCTACGACGCGGGCTTCAAGTACTTCGACCTGGGTTACGCCTCCGCCATCGGTGTCGCGCTCTTCGTGCTCACCGTGGTGGTCGCGGTGATCCAGCGGCTCGTGATCGGGAAGGACCAGTGACCATGACCGCAGCACCCGCAGAGACGAAGGCCGAGCCGGCCGGCCGGTCGCCCGCGCCCCGGGACCGCGCTTCGCGCCGCGCCGAACGCAAGCTGCGCAAGCTCTCCGAGCAGGACACCGTCCCGCACGGCATGCGTGCCACCCGCACCGGGCGGATCGCGCGCGGCGTGCTGTTGACCGTGGCCGCGCTCGTGACGGTGTTCCCGTTCTACGCGATGGTCGTGCTCTCCCTGAAGCCGTCCGCGGCGGTCGACTTCCCCGGAAGTCTCCTGCCCTGGCCGCTGACCGGCGAGGCGTACGACACCGTCATGGGTGCCCAGGACGTGCCGCGCTGGCTGCTGAACACACTCGTCTACTCGGTCGTCTCGGTCGTCGGCGTGCTGCTGCTCGCCTCGCTCGCCGGGTACGCCTTCGCCAAGAAGCGCTTCCCGGGCCGCGAGACGATGTTCTGGTCGTTCCTGTCGATGGTGATGGTCCCGTACCACGTCACGATGATCCCGACCTTCGCCATGATCGCGAAGCTGGGCGGAGTCGACACGTACTGGGGTCTGATCGTGCCGACGCTGGCCAACGCCCAGGCGGTCTTCCTGATGCGGCAGTTCATCCAGGGGCTGCCGGACGAACTGTTCGAGGCGGCCCGGCTCGACGGCTGCAACGAGTGGCAGATCTTCCACCGGATCGTGCTGCCGCTGCTGAAGCCGATCCTCGCCACGCTCGGTGTCTTCGTCTTCCTCTGGCACTGGAACGACTTCCTCTGGCCGCTGGTCATCGGCCAGTCCACCGACATGCGCACCCTCACCGTCGGCATCGCCTCGCTCCAGCAGCAGAACGTGCCGCTCAACGTGGTGCTCTCCGGCTCCGTCATCGCGTTCGTGCCCATCTTCGCCGCGTACATGGTGGGCCAGCGCTACTTCACCGAGGGCGTCACCGCGTCCGGAATCAAGGGATAGCCACACATGTTCACCGATGAGGCCGCGCTCGAAGAGCGGCTCGCCACCCCCTCCCCCGCGCTCGTCGCCGATCTCGCCCGTGCCGAAGGCGATCTGCTGGTGCTCGGCGCGGGCGGCAAGATGGGCCCGAGCCTGTGCCGGCTGGCACGCCGGGCGCTGGACGCGGCGGGCCGCGCGGACGTGACCGTGTACGCGGTCTCCCGCTGGTCCGACCCGTCCGCCGCCGCGGAACTGGAGGCGTCCGGGGTCCGGACCGTCGCCTTCGACCTGATGGACCCCGCCGCCGATCTGGCGGGTCTGCCCGACGCCGGGAACATCGTCTTCATGGTCGGCGCCAAGTTCGGTTCCGCCGGGGCGCCTTCGCACGCCTGGGCGGTGAACGCGGCCATGCCGGACCGGGTGGCCGGGCGCTGGCCGGATGCGCGGATCGCCGCGTTCTCCACCGGCAACGTGTATCCGCTGGTGCCCGTCTCCTCCGGCGGCTGTACCGAGACGGACCCGGTCGGGCCGGTCGGCGAGTACGCGATGTCGTGCCTCGGCCGGGAGCGGATCTTCGCCCACGCGGCGCTGACCCGGGGCACCAGGGTCGCCAACATCCGCCTCAACTACGCCGTCGATCTGCGCTACGGCGTCCTCGCCGACATCGCGCACCGGGTCCTGGCAGGCGAACCCGTCGACATCACGACCGGTCACGCCAACGTGGTGTGGCAGGGGTACGCCAACGAGGTCGCCCTGCGTTCCCTGCTGCACGCCACCGACGGCGAGGCGTTCACCCTCAACCTCACCGGCCCCGAGACCGCTTCCGTGCGCCGCATCGCCCAGTGGTTCGGCGAGGAGTTCGACAAGGAGCCGCTCCTCACCGGGGCGGAGGCGCCCACCGCGCTGCTCTCCGACGCGAGCCGCTGCCATGCTCTCTTCGGCTATCCGGACGTCGCGCTGCGCACCCTCGTCGAGTGGCAGGCCGACTGGCTGCGCCGCGGGCTGCCGCTGTCCGGCAAGCCCACCAAGTTCCAGGTACGTGACGGAAGGTTCTGATCCACCCCATGTCCACTCCCTCCCTCCTGTCCACACCCGCGCTGGAACTGCTCGCCCACGGCGCGGCGATCCCCGCCCATCCGCTCGCGCTGCACGCGGACGGCACGTTCGACGAACGCCGGCAGCGCGCTCTGACCCGCTACTACCTCGCCTCGGGCGCGGGCGGCGCCGCGGTCGCCGTGCACACCACCCAGTTCGAGATCCGCGAGCGGGAGGTGGGCCTGTTCAAGCCCGTGCTGGAGCTCGCCGCCGAGACGATCGACGCGGAGGCCGGCCGGCCGTTCGTGAAGGTGGCCGGGGCCTGCGGATACACCGCCCAGGCCGTCGCCGAGGCCGAGACCGCCGCCGCGCTCGGCTACGACGCGGTGCTGCTCAGCCCGGCCGTGCCCGGTGCGGACGAGAAGGGGCTGCTGGAACGCGCGCGGGCGGTCGGCGAGGTGCTGCCGGTGATCGGCTTCTACCTCCAGGAGGCCGTCGGCGGGCGGTACTTGTCGCCGGGCTTCTGGTCGGCGTTCACCGACCTGCCGCACACGGTCGCCGTGAAGATCGCCCCGTTCGACCGCTACCGCACCGCCGACGTCGTCCGGGCGGTGGCCGCCGCGGACCGGGCCGACGAAGTGGCCCTGTACACGGGCAACGACGACGACATCATCGGTGATCTGCTCACGCCGTACGAGACGGCCACCGGCACCCCGCGCTGGTTCGCGGGCGGGCTGCTCGGCCAGTGGGCGGTATGGACGAGCTCGGCCGTGACCCTGCTCGACGAAGTCCGGCGCGCCCGTGCCGGCGACCACGCGGCGATGGTCCGCTGTCTGGCCCGGCGCTCCGAGCTCACCGACGCCAACAGTGCGGTCTTCGACGTACGGGGCGCCTTCCGCGGCTGCATCGCCGGGGTGCACGAGGTGCTGCGCCGCCAGGGCCTGTTGGCGAACATCCGTTGTCTGGACCCGGCCGAGACGCTCTCCCCCGGCCAGTCCGACGAGATCACCCGGGTGGCCGGGTCCTACCCTTGGCTGACCGATGACGCCTTCGTTGCGGAGCACCTCGATGCCTGGCTCTCCTGAACCCGCCGACCGCTCCTCACGGGTCGTCGTCGCCGTACCGCCGGGCCTGCGCGCCCAGTTCTTCACCGCCGAGGTGTGGCAGGAGCTGGAGCGGGCGGCCGAACTCATCGTCGTCGACGACCACTTCGACCGGGCGGCGGTCGCGGCCGCGCTGCCCGGCGCCCGCGCGCTGATCACCGCGTGGCGGGCGCCCAGGGTGGACGCCGGACTGCTGGCCCACGCGGACCGGTTGGAGCTGGTGGCGCACACCGGTTCGGCGGTCGCCCCCTATGTCACCGAGGACGTGTTCCGGCGCGGCATCCTGGTCACGCAGGCCGGTGACGAGATGGCCCGCCCCGTCGCCGAGGTGGCGCTCGCCTTCACGCTGTCGCTGCTCCACCGCATCCAGCGCTTCGACCACGCGTTGCACGGCGGGCTGGAGTGGGCGGCGGCGAGCGAGGCCCCGCCGCGCCATGAGATCCACGGCAGCGACATCGGTGTGATCGGCGCTTCGCGGACCGGCCGCGCATACATCCGTCTGGTGCGGGCGATGGGGGCGCGGGTGAGCGTCACGGACCCGTTCCTTACCGGGGACGAGGCCGCGGCGCTCGGCGTGACGCCCGTACCGCTGGAGACGCTGCTCTCGCGCAGCAGGATCGTGGCCGTGCACGCCCCGGTCACCGAGGAGACCCGTCACATGATCGGCGCCGAGCAGCTGGCCCTGATGCCGGACGGAGCGGGTCTGGTGAACACCGCCCGGTCGTGGCTGGTCGACGAGGACGCGCTCCTCGCCGAACTGGCCTCGGGGCGGCTCGACGCGGCGATCGACGTCTTCGACGCCGAACCGCTGCCCGTCGACCACCCGTTGCGCGCGCTGCCGAACGTGCTGCTGACCCCGCACCAGGCGGCGGGCAGCGTCGAGTGCCGGCAGCGGCTGGGCACCAGCGCGGTCAACGAGGTGCTGCGGCTGCTGGCCGGACGTCCGCCGGTCCACGCGGTCACCGCCGATGCTCTCACCCGGCTGCACTGAATCCACAGGACCCCGTACCCGTCAGGAGATCTCACCGCCATGCGACTGATGCGCATCGGCGAGCCGGGCCATGAGCGCCCGGTCGCCGTCAGCCCCGAGGGCCGCCACTACGACCTGTCCGGCGTCACGGACGACATCGACGGCGCCTTCCTCTCTGCGCTGGCCGACAACCCGCACCTGATCCCCGCCGAACCGAGGCTCCCGGAGACCGACATCACCGGACAGCGCGTCGGCGCCCCGGTGGCCCGGCCCTCCGCGCTCCTGTGCATCGGGCAGAACTACGCGGCCCATGCCGCGGAGTCCGGTGCCGAGCCGCCCGAGCGGCCGATCCTCTTCTACAAGTCACCGAACACGGTGGTCGGTCCGTACGACGACGTCCTCATCCCGCGCGGGTCGAAGAAGACCGACTGGGAGGTGGAGCTGGCCGTCGTGATCGGGCGCCGCGCCTCCTACCTCGGCTCCCCCGCCGACGCCGCGGCCCACATCGCGGGCTACGCGGTCAGCAACGACGTGTCCGAGCGCGCCTTCCAGCTGGAGGAGTCGGGCGGCCAGTGGTCGAAGGGCAAGAGCTGCGCGACCTTCAACCCGCTGGGCCCGGTGCTGGTGACGGCCGACGAGGCCGGCGATCCGCAGCGGCTGCGGCTGCGCAGCTTCGTCAACGGTGAGCCCCGCCAGGACTCCTCCACCGCGGACATGATCTTCAGCGTGGCGCATCTGGTGCACCATCTTTCTCAGTACCTGGTGCTGGAACCCGGCGACATCATCAACACCGGTACGCCACAGGGCGTGGCCCTGTCCGGTCGCTTCCCGTACCTCGGCCCGGGCGATGTGATGGAGGTCGGGATCTCGGGCCTGCGCCGGCAGCGCAGCGTCTGCCGGCCCGCGTAACAGCGCTCAGTCCTCCGGGAGTTCGACCGGGGCGATCTCGTCGAAGAGGTCGCCGGGGCCGGGGTTGGTGCCGTCGGTCGCACCGCCGAACTGCGTCATCACGCCCCAGACGGCGTTCAACGCGGTCTGGACGGCCCCCTCGGCCCAGCCGGCCGTCCAGGAGATGTCGTCGCCCGCCAGGAACAGACCCCGCTTGTCGACGGGCAGCCGGTCCTGCATGAAGTGGGTGAACAGGCGGCGCTGGTAGCGGTAGTGACCGGGCAGGTTCGCCTTGAACGCGCCCATGAACCAGGGCTCGTTCTCCCAGGAGACGGTCACCGGGTTGCCGATGATGTGCTTGCGGATGTCAACGTTCGGATAGATCTCGCCGAGCGACTTCAGCATGACGTCCATGCGCTCGTTCGCGGACAGCGGCAGCCACTTCAGGCTGTCGTCGCACCAGGTGTACGAGAGGCAGATGCTGGCCGGCCGGTCCGGGCCGTCGTCGAGGAGGTAGGTGCCCCGCGTCATCCGGTCGGTCAGCGTCATCGACATGGCGTCGCGCCCGGTGGTCTCGTCCTTGTCCAGCCAGAACGGCCGGTCGACGGGGACGAACAGCTTGGAGGACTCCATGTAGTGGGTACGCTCCATCGCCGTCCAGTGGTCGATCGGGAAGAGCGCGTCGTCGCAGGCGATCTTGGAGAGCAGCAGCCAGGACTGTCCGGTGAAGACGGCTGCCCGGAAGGTCCGGATGTCGCCGGTGGCGTCGGTCACGGTGATCCGGTTGCCGGCGGTGCGGTTCAGCCGGGTCACGGCGGGGCGCGGGTCTCCCTCGTGCAGGGAGGCCAGCGAGGTGCCGAGCGGCCAGTGCACGATCTTCTGCGGTTCGCGTTCCCACAGGCGCAGCGGAAGCTGCTGGCTGCCGCCGACGATGGAACGGTGGTGGTCGTCCGCCTCGGTGTAGACGACGCGGAGGATCTCCAGGATGGAGTTGGGGAAGTCGGTGTCCCAGCCGCCGGTGCCGAAGCCGACCTGGCCGAAGATCTCGCGGTGTCGGAAGGACTTGAAGGCGTCGGAGTCGCAGAGGAAGCCGTAGAAGGTCTGGTTGTCGAGCTTCTCGACGAGCCGGGCCCAGATCTCCCGGATCCGCGGCACGTCGCGCTCGCGCATCGCCCGGTTCATGTCGGAGAAGTCGGCGCCCTCCTCCAGACAGGCGTTCCAGGCGTCCATCACGTCGCGGTAGACCTGCGGGAGGTCGTCGATGGTCCTGGCGTAGTGCGACTCACCCTTGAGGTCGACGACGGTCGACGGGGTCACCGGGGAGAGCGGATTGGGGAACGGCTTCGTCTCCAGTCCGACCAGGTCGATGTAGTGCTGGAGGGCCGTCGACGACGGCGGGAAGCGCATCGCGCCCATCTCGGCGGTCAGCGGTTCGCCGTCCGTGGTGCAGCCGTCGAACTCGACGGTGCGCAGCCGTCCGCCGATGCGGTCCGCCTCGTAGACGACGGGCCGCAGCCCCATCTTCATCAGCTCGTAGGCGGTGACGATGCCGGAGAGCCCGCCGCCGATGACGGCGACCTCGCTGCCGTGCTCGGTCGCCGGTATCTGCCCGATTCCGGCGGGGTGGGCGAGGAAGTCGTCGTACGCGTACGGGAAGTCCGGCCCGAACATGGTGATCGGCGGGGCTGCGTCGGTGTGCGGGACGGCCGGGGGCACCGTGGACGTCATGGGGTACGGACTCCTTGCGGGGAAAAGAGGTGGGTGAGCGGGGCGGCGTACTCAGGCGAGGGAGCCGTACAGGCCGGGACGGCGGTCGCGGAGGTAGGGGTTGCCCGCCCGGGAAGAAGTCAGGAGGCCGGGGTCGACGTCACCGATGACGAGTTCCTCGCCGCGTCCCGCGCGCGTGCGGACCGTGCCGTCGGGGCCGGCGAGAGCGCTCAGTCCGACGAACTCGAAGGGGCCCTCCGTGCCGGTGCGGTTGGCGTAGGCGACGTACAGCTGGCTCTCGAAGGCGCGGACCGGGACGACGGACTCCGCGACGAACGGGAAGGGGTGCATCAGCGCGGTGGGAACCAGCAGCAGATCGGTGCCGGCCAGGGCGTGCGCCCGTACGTTCTCCGGGAACTCGACGTCGTAGCAGATCAGGAGGCCGATGCGGACACCGTCGAGCTCGGCCTGGACGACCGGCTGGTCACCCGGGGTGAACCACTGCTCCTCGAAGTCGCCGAAGAGATGGGTCTTGCGGTAGTTGGCGAGCGCGGTCCCGTCGGGCCCGATGAGCTGTGCGGCGTTGTACAGGGCCTCGCCGTCGCGCTCGGGATAGCCGTAG
Source organism: Streptomyces sp. NBC_01013 (assembly GCF_045162765.1). Classification (NCBI taxonomy): domain Bacteria; kingdom Bacillati; phylum Actinomycetota; class Actinomycetes; order Kitasatosporales; family Streptomycetaceae; genus Streptomyces; species Streptomyces sp. NBC_01013. Next base: position 7,000,165 of record NZ_CP108687.1, on the reverse strand, counting down.
TGGACGGCGATCTCGTGCCGGAGGGCGATCTCGGCGACGGCCTGTGCGGCGGGCCCGTCGGCGGCTTCGGCCAGCCGGGGCACGTCGTCCCCGATCGCGTACCCGGTCAGGAACATCTCGGGGCAGACGAGCAGCCGGGCGCCGCTCGCCGCGGCGCGCGCGGCGGCACTCTCCAGGGCCTCGATGTTCCGGGCCACCGAGCCCGGACATCCGGAGCTCTGGAGCAGGGCGGTGCGCAACGGCGGCATGGCTGACCTCGGACGATGCGGGCGGGGCGGGGACGTATTGACGGTACGTTCCGCGATTCCCCCCGGACAAGGCGCGAGCGTTGCGCATCGACCGTCGATTCGTTGCGTCCGATCAGCCGGTCGCGGCGATTCATTGCACGGTGTGGGCGCAGCCGGCTCGTCCGGCGTTCGAGGACGGAACCGTCGCCGGAGGATCCGGCTGTCCCTGAGGCACCGGCCGGTGTTCCTGCCGCACTGCTCGGACGGCCGCGCCGCTATCCCGGCGACCCCGACGAGTACCGCCGCAGCAGCGGCGAAAGCACCAGCACGGACTTCGTGCGCTCGACGTACGGCTCGCCCGCGATCCGCTCCAGCACCTGCTCGAAGTGGCGCATGTCCGCCGCGAAGACCTGGACCAGCGCATCGGCCTCCCCCGTCACCGTGGACGCCGAGGCGACCTCCGGATACCGGGCGAGGCCCTGCTTGATGGACTCAGGTGAGGTGTTGCGGCTGCAGTAGATCTCGATGTACCCCTCGGTCTCCCAGCCGAGCGCCGCCGGATCCACCCGGACGGTGAAACCCGTGATCGCCCCCTCGGCGCGCAGCCGGTCCACCCGGCGTTTCACCGCGGGTGCGGAGAGCCCGATGATCGAGCCGATGTCGGCGTAGGAGCGGCGGGCATCTTCGGCGAGGGCGTGGACGATGCGTTCGTCGAGGTCGTTCAGTCGCACGTCGTACGGGTCACTTCTCTGCGATGGCGGGGCCCTGGTGGGGCCGGGCACGGCTGTTCCGGGGGCGGCGGTGCCGCCCCCGGAAGTAGACCATGGGCCCGCCCGGCAGGGCGCGCTCAGCGCAGGTGGCGCCGGATCAGAAGGGGAACTGCGAGCGCCCGTGCTGTACGGAGATCCACTTCTGCGTGGTGAAGGCCTCCAGCATCGAGTCGCCGTTCAGCCGGCCGAGCCCGGAGTTCTTCTCGCCGCCGAAGGGGACGATCGGCTCGTCGTGGACCGTGCCGTCGTTGATGTGGATCATGCCGGTACGGATGCGCTGCCCGACCTGCACGCCGCGCTCGATGTTGCCGGTGTGCACGGCGCCGCTCAGCCCGTACGGGGTGTCGTTGGCGATCCGGACCGCCTCGTCCTCGCCGTCGAACGGCACGAGGAGCGCGACCGGGCCGAAGATCTCCTGGGACAGTACGGGGGAATCGGCGGCCAGCCCGGTGAGGACGGAGGGACTGACGACGTTCCCGTCGGCCCGTCCGTGCAGGAGTGCCGTCGCACCGGCCTCGACCGTCTGGTCGACGAGGGCGGAGATGGCCTCGGCCTGGGTGGAGTTGATCAGCGGGCCGATCTGGGTCGCCGGGTCGGCCGGGTCGCCGACGCGCAGGGAGGCGACCTTCGCGACGAACTTCTCGGTGAACTCCTTCTCCACCGCGCGGTCGACGAGGATCCGGTTGGCCGCCATGCAGACCTGCCCCTGGTGCACGTACCGGCTGAACACCGCCGCGTCGACGGCGTAGTCCACGTCGGCGTCGTCGAGGACGATCAGCGCGCTGTTGCCGCCGAGTTCGAGCACGGAGCGCTTGAGGTTCGCCGCGCACACCGTCGCGACGTGCCGTCCGACCTTGTCGGAGCCGGTGAAGGAGATGACCTGCGGTATCGGGTGCTCCAGCAGGGCGTCACCGATCTCCGCGATGTCGGTGACGACGACGTTCAGCAGACCGGCGGGCAGTCCGGCGTCCTCGAACACCTTGGCCACCAGGGTGCCACCGCAGACGGGGGTGTTCTGGTGCGGCTTGAGCACCACGGCGTTGCCCAGCGCCAGGGCCGGCGCCACGGACTTCAGGGACAGCAGGAAGGGGAAGTTGAACGGGCTGATGACCCCGACCACGCCGACCGGCACCCGGTAGACGCGGTTCTCCTTGCCCGGGGTGGGCGAGGGCAGGATCTGCCCGGTGGAACGCAGCGCGAGCCGGGCCGCCTCGCGCAGGAACTCCTTGGCCAGGTGCAGCTCGAAGGCCGCCTTCAGCCGAGTGCCGCCGAGCTCGGCGACGATCGCGTCACCGATCTCCTCCTCGCGCTCCTCGACGACGCGCAGGGCCTTCTCCAGCACCGCTCGCCGGGCGTACGGGTTGGTGGCCGCCCACGCCTGCTGAGCCGTCTCGGCCGCACGGTAGGCCTGGTCCACCTCATCGGCTGTGGCGACCGTGATGGAGGCGAGCTTCTCCCCGTCGTACGGGTTGAAGTCGATGATGTCCCAGGACCCCTTGCCCGGCCTCCACTCGCCGTCGATGTACTGATGGGCCAGGTCAGTGAAGAAGGACATGAGATCCCTTACCGCAGAGTGGCGGGCAGCTGAGTGGGATTCATATTACTTATTTTTCCAGCGAGTTGATATGGATCCCAGCCCGCCCCGGGCACGGTTTCCGGCCGTGTCCCGGCCCTCCGCTGCCCGGAAACGCGAGCGCCCCTCCCGGCTGCGAGACAGCCGGAAGGGGCACGGTCGGTGCGAGGCGGGCGATCAGCTCCAGCTGGCGTGCAGCGGCTTGCCCTCCGCGTACCCGGCGGCACTCTGCACGCCGACGACCGCCTTCTCGGCGAACTCCGCGAGGGAGCCCGCACCGGCGTAGGTGCAGGAGGAACGGACGCCCGCGATGATCGAGTCGACCAGGTCCTCGACGCCGGGGCGGGAGGGGTCCAGGAACATCCGCGAGGTGGAGATCCCCTCCTCGAAGAGCGCCTTGCGGGCCCGGTCGTACGCCGACTCGTCGGATGTGCGGTTCTTCACGGCGCGCGCGGACGCCATGCCGAAGGACTCCTTGTAGAAGCGACCGTCGGCGGACTGCTGGAGGTCGCCGGGCGACTCGTACGTCCCGGCGAACCAGGAGCCGATCATCACGTTGGAGGCACCGGCGGCGAGCGCCATGGCCACGTCGCGCGGGTGGCGGACACCCCCGTCGGCCCACACGTGCTTCCCGTACTTCTTCGCCTCGGCGGCGCACTCCAGGACGGCGGAGAACTGCGGCCGGCCCACGCCCGTCATCATCCGGGTGGTACACATGGCGCCGGGCCCGACACCGACCTTGATGATGTCCGCGCCGGCCTCGATGAGGTCGCGCACACCCTCGGCGGCGACGATGTTGCCTGCGACGATCGGCACCTGCGGATCCAGTGCCCGGACGGCACGCACCGCGCTGATCATGGACTCCTGGTGGCCGTGCGCGGTGTCGACGACGAGCGTGTCGGCGCCGGCGTCGAGGAGCTGCTTGGCCTTGCCCGCGACATCGCCGTTGATCCCGACGGCGGCCGCGATGCGCAGCCTGCCCGCCCCGTCGGTGGCGGGCGTGTAGAGAGTGGCGCGCAGTGCGGCCTTACGGGTGAGGATGCCGACGAGCCGGCCGTCCGCGTCGACCGCGGGGGCGAGCTTGCGGTTGGCGCCGTCGAGCTTGTTGAAGGCGTCACGCGGGTCGATGTCCGCGTCCAGCAGCACCAGGTCCTTCGACATGACCTCGGAGAGCTGGGTGAAGCGGTCGACGCCGGTCAGGTCGTGGTCGGTGACCACGCCGACGGGGCGCTGCTCACCGTCGACGACCACCCCGGCGCCGTGGGCGCGCTTGGGCAGCAGGGACAGGGCGTCGGCGACCGTCTGGCCGGGGGCCAGCACGATGGGGGTGTCGAGCACGAGGTGGCGCGTCTTCACCCAGCTGATGACCTCGGTGACGACCTCGATCGGGATGTCCTGCGGGATGACGACGAGCCCACCGCGACGGGCGATGGTTTCGGCCATCCGGCGGCCCGCGATGGCCGTCATGTTCGCGACGACGAGCGGGATGGTGGTGCCGGTGCCGTCGGGCGAGGACAGGTCGACCCCTTGACGGGATCCGACCGCCGACCTGCCCGGGACCATGAAGACGTCGTCGTACGTGAGGTCGTACGGGACGGAGGGGGACTCTGTGTATCGACCGGTGCCGGGCTCAAGAAAACGCATAACACTCATGTTTTCATACGAAATGGCGCAGGTCGCTTCCACGAAGACACAGCAAATGACTCCCGCGTTCGTATGTTCCTCCGAGGAACAGGTCGGGAGTCCCGGGCAAGTGGAACCTGCCTTGCCCACGGACCCTACCCGACGGGTGCCCGAACCATTCGTGATCACCTTCTCTGGACCTGGTGACTTGGGGTCAGGTAGCTTCAAACGCGCAGGTCCCGCGGGTCACACGACGCCCCGGAGCATCAAGGTGGTGCGGCCGCAACTCCCGCCGCACACATGACCGGAGAGGATGACGACCCGCCCGTGGAGCATGAACTGCCGGACATCTACTGCCCGTTCCCCCAGCGGACGAATCCGCACGTCGGGCACGTAAGGGAGCATCTCGACAGCTGGACCCGCAACACCGGTCTGGTGCACCGGGATTCAGCCAGGGATCGCTTCGAGCAGGCGGACTTCGGCGCCTTCGTCGGCATGGTGTATCCGACCGCCGACAGCAAGAACCTGGACCTCGTCGCCGACTGGTTCGTCTGGCTGTTCCTCGTCGACGACCAGCTCGACGACGGGCATCTGGGCCGCAGCCCGGACCGGGTACGCGACGTCGTCGCCCTGATGCAGTCCGTGGTCGAGGGCGCCGGCACGGGCACCCTGGCCAACGAGCGGCTGCCGGCCGCGGTCGTCGCCCTGACGGACCTGTGGGAACGCACCACGCCGGCCGCCGCCGCGCACTGGCGGCGGCGCTTCGCCTGGCACCTGATCACGTACCTCAGGACGGCCACCACCTGGGAGGCCGGCAACCGTGCGGACGGCGTGGTTCCGTCCGAGGCGACGTACATCGAGAAGCGCCGCCACACGGGCGCGATACACGTCTGCATGGATTTGATAGAGATCGTGGCCGGCATCGAGGCGCCCGAGTCGATCCACAACGATCCGCGCTTCATCACCGCGCTCGAAGCGTCGTGCAACGTCGTGTGCTGGGCGAACGACGTGTACTCGTACGAGAAGGAACAGGTGCTCGGCGAGATCCACAACCTCGTCCACCTCGTGCGCCACCACCGCGGTCTCGGCAAGCAGCAGGCACTGGAACACGTCTGCGCGGAGATTGCCACGGAGACCGAGCGCTTCCTGACCGCGGAGGCCGAGCTGCTGAGCGTCTACCCGCAGCTCACCCGGATGCTGGAGCCGTATCTGGACGGGATGCGGAGCTGGATGCGCGGCAACCTCGACTGGTCCCGGCAGACGCCGCGCTACAACCCGGCCGACGTCAGCCAGTACAAGGAGCCGGAGCAGTATCTGGAGTCCACGGTCCTGGGCGTCGGGCGGGACTGACGGGCCCGGCGGGACGTGGAGGAGGGGCGGGCGGTGTCAGCACCGCCCGCCCCTCCTCCACGTCCCGGCTCAGTCCCCGTCGGGGTCGGCCCGCTCCAGTGCGGGGCGGCGCGGCGCGGCGGAGTCCGTCAGCAGGTAGTCGGCCGCGGCGGTGTCCGTCACCAGGCTGGTGACGAGACCGGACCGCAGTACGGCCCCGATCGCCGCGGCCTTGCGCTGACCGCCGGCGATAGCCACCACTTCGGGGATCCGGCGCAGCCGGTCCGCCTCGACCGTGATGCAGCGCTCGCCCAGGTCGCGGCCGACCCGCCGCCCGTCCGAGTCGAAGAGGTGCGCCGACATCTCGGCGGCCACACCGAGCGAGGCGTAGTGCTCGCGCTCAGCGTCGGAGAGCATGTCGTGGACCGTGGAGATCCCGGGCTCCCACGAACCGATGGAGACGGCCGCGACCGTCACCTTGTCGAAGTACTCGAAGGCCCGCGCGATGCCCGTCTGGTGGCGCAGCGCGGCGGCCGTCGCCGGGTCGGGAAGCAGCATCGGCGCGTAGATCGGGTGGGCCTCGCCGCCGGAGACCTGCGCGGCCCGCCGCACGGCCTCGACCGAGCCGCGCTCGGCCGTTCCCGCGTCGTACACCCCGGTGAGCTGCACGACGGTGCAAGGGGGCAGCCGGTCGAGGGCCGCCGCCATGTGGATGGTGGACCGTCCCCAGGCGAGCCCGAGCACATCGCCCTCGTTCACCAGTTCGCCGAGCAGGTCGGCCGCGACCTCGCCCAGGTTCTCCGGGTCGGCGGCATCGTCCTGTTCCTCCGCCGGGGACTCGACCACGACCGCATGGCGCAGCCCGTAGCGGGCGCGGAGCGCGTCGGAGCGCTCGGCGTCCAGCTCCGCGGGGACCCGGATCTCGATTCGTACGAGGTCACGTTCCAGAGCCGTCTCCAGGACCCGGGCCACCTTGAAGCGGCTGACGCCGAACTCCTCGGCGATCTGGATCTTGGATTTGCCCTCGAGGTAGAAGCGGCGGGCCATGGCCGCCGCCTGCACCAGCTCCGCGGGCCCCATCCGCAGGGCGGACCGGCCCGCCGACATTGCAGACACCGCGTTCTCCTCACTGCTGTTCACGCTCTCGATACGCCGTTCATCCTGTCAGATACGGCGATCCTTGATCGGTCCCGTCGGACCGCGTTCATCTGCACTTGGCCCATCCGACTTGCGACCGGGGACCGGAGCGGGTGCCTGCGCCGTCATCGGCGTCAGTGGCCGCACGCCCACCCCGCCGAGGCGATGGCACCCTCGGCCTTGGCGCGCAGTGCCCGGACGGCATCGGCCGGGTCCTTCGCGCCGTACACGGCGGAACCGGCGACGAACACGTCCGCGCCCGCCTCCGCGCACCGTTCGATCGTGGACTCGGAGACACCCCCGTCGACCTGGAGCCACAGTTCGAGGCCGTGCCTGGAGATCAGCTCACGGGTGCGGCGGATCTTCGGCAGCATGATGTCGAGGAAGGACTGACCCCCGAAGCCCGGCTCCACCGTCATGATCAGCAGCATGTCGAGCTCGGGGAGCAGGTCCTCGTACGGCTCGATGGGCGTCGCCGGCTTGAGTGCCATCGACGCGCGGGCGCCCTTGGCCCGGATCTCCCGCGCGAGCCGCACGGGGGCCGCCGCGGCCTCCGCGTGGAAGGTGACGGAGCCCGCCCCCGCCTCGACGTACTGCGGGGCCCAGCGGTCGGCGTCCTCGATCATCAGATGGCAGTCCAGCGGCGTGCTGGTGGCCCTGCTGAGCGATTCCACGATCGGGACGCCGAGCGTCAGATTGGGCACGAAGTGGTTGTCCATGACATCGACATGGAGCCAGTCCGCACCTTCGACGGCCTGTGCCTCCTCGGCGAGACGTGCGAAGTCGGCGGAAAGAATGCTGGGGTTGATCTGGGCCATGGGGTCAAGCCTGCCATGTTCCGGGGCAGTTCCCCGCTTCGGTGCGCTCCAAAGCCTCACGGGATCATTACAGTTCGCGCATTCCCTGCCTTTTCGCCCCCGGCCCGGCGTATCCGGGGTGCTCAGCCGGTGCGGCGCAGCAGGGCCAGGTACATCGCGTCCGTGCCGTGCAGGTGCGGCCAGAGCTGGACGTCCGGCCCGTCGCCCAGCGCGGGTACCCCTGGCATCAGCGGCCGGGCGTCCACCCACTCGGCTTCGACGGGCGCCCCGCCGCGGCCCTTGAGCACGTCCTCGACGACCACCCGGGTCTCGGCGAGATGCGGCGAGCACGTCGCGTATCCGACGACGCCGCCGATCCGTACGGCCTTCAGCGCCTCGCGCAGCAGTCCGCGCTGGAGGGGCGCGAAGCTCTCCAGGTCCTCCTTGCGACGGCGCCAGCGGGCCTCCGGCCGGCGGCGCAGCGCACCGAGGCCCGAGCACGGGACGTCCATGAGGATCCTGTCGAAGGTGTCGGGCAGCCACGGCGGGCGGGTGCCGTCGGCGGTGATCACCTGGTACGGGCCGGGGTTGCCGGCCAGCGAACGCTCGACGAGGCGGGCCCGGTGCGGCTGCTTCTCGGCGGCCAGCAGGGCGGCACCGCGACCGGCGGCGAGGGCCGCCAGCAGGGCGGCCTTGCCCCCGGGGCCGGCGCAGCCGTCGAGCCAGCGGGTGTCGCTGCCCTCCAGGGGGGCGTTGGCGAGGGCGGCGGCCACGAGCTGGCTGCCCTCGTCCTGGACACCGGCCCGGCCTTCCTGCACGGCGGTCAGGGCGCCGGGCTCGCCGCCCTCGGCCATCCGCACGGCGTAGGGGGACCAGCGGCCCGGCAGGCCGTTCTCCACGCCGAGGGCATCGAGCAGTTCATCGGTGGTGGAGCGGCCGGGGCGGGCGACCAGGGTGACCTCGGGCCGCTCGTTGTCGGCTTCGAGCAGGTCCTCGATCCCCGCGCGGCCACCGCCGAGCGCGTCCCAGAGGGCGGAGACGACCCAGCGCGGATGCGAGTGCACGATCGCGAGGTGGTCCTCGGCGTCGTCCTCGTACGAGGGGGCGACCTTCGCGACCCATGTGTCGAGGTCGTGGGCGGACACCTTGCGCAGGACGGCGTTGACGAACTTGGCACGCCCCTCGCCCAGCACGACCCGGGCCAGCTCCACGCTCGCGGAGACGGCGGCGTGGGTCGGGATGCGGGTGCCGAGCAGCTGGTGCACGCCCATGTTCAGGACGTCCAGGACGGGCGGGTCGACCTCGCGCAGCGGCCGGTCGATGCAGGCGGCCACGATCGCGTCGTACGTGCCTTGGCGGCGCAGCGTCCCGTAGACCAGCTCGGTCGCCAGCGCCGCGTCCCGGTTGTCGAAGTCGCCCTTGGCCCTGGCCTTCTTCAGGAGCGGGGGGAGGGCGAGGTTGGCGTACGCGTCGCGCTCGTCGACGGCCCTGAGGGCCTCGAAGGCGAGGAACCGGACCGGGTCCTTCTGCGGGCGGCGGTGCGGCTTGGCGGGACGGCGACGCGGCTGGTCGTTCACGTGAAAGGTGCTCCGCTGATGGTGAGGGGGCGAACCGCCCCAGCCTACGTCCCCGGCCCGCTCCGCCGGTCCGCGAAGACCGTCAGCTGCCCACGAGCTCACCCGGCACGATACGCACTCCGCGTGCCCAGTCCGCGGCGCGCATCGGCTTCTTGCCCTGCGGCTGGACCCAGAGCAGCTCGATCGCATGCGATCCGGTCCCCACGTACACGTTGTTCTTCGCCGCGGACAGCTCGCCGGGCGCCAGATCGGCCCGGTCCACGACGGGCACGGCCTGGATCAGCTTGAGGCGCTCCCCGCGGAAGAGGGTCCACGCACCGGGGGCCGGGGTGCAGCCGCGGACCACCCGGTCGACGCGCAGGGCGGGCGCCGACCACTGGACCTGAGCGTCCTCGACGGTGATCTTCGGTGCGAGGGTGATGCCCTCGGCAGGCTGCGGCACGGCGTGCAGGGTCCCGTCCTCGATGCCGTCCATCGTCGCGGCGAGCAGCCCGGCACCGGCGAAGGCCAGCCGGGTGAGCAGATCGCCGCTGGTGTCGGTGGGCCGAACCTCCTCGGTGAGGACGCCGTAGACCGGTCCGGAGTCGAGCCCCTCCTCGATGAGGAAGGTGGAGGCCCCCGTCACCTCGTCGCCCGCCATGACGGCGTGCTGGACGGGTGCGGCGCCGCGCCAGGCGGGCAGCAGTGAGAAGTGGAGGTTGACCCAGCCCCGCGCCGGGACGTCGAGCGCGGTCCTGGGCAGCAGCGCCCCGTAGGCGACGACGGGGCAGCAGTCCGGCGCGATCTCCCGGAGCCGGGCGAGGAAGTCCTCGTCCCGTGGCCTGGCCGGCTTGAGCACCTCGATGCCGGCCTCCTCCGCCCGCTCGGCGACGGGACTGGCCACCAGTCGGCGACCGCGTCCCGCGGGGGCGTCGGGCCTGGTCACGACCGCAGCCACCTCATGGCGACCGGAGGCGATCAGGGCGTCCAGTGCGGGTACGGCTACCTCGGGGGTGCCTGCGAAGACGAGCTTCATGGGTGGCTGACTGCCTCTCAGGCCGAAACGTTACGGTGACGAGCAACGCACCAGTCTATGGGCCCGGAGGCCGGAAGAGCGCTGGGGGGCGTACGCACGGCTGCGCGCCCCTTGCATGTGCGTGTACGCCCCCGGAGCGTGACCAGATCCCCCGGTGAGGCGTTGGTCAAGAGAGATTGACCGAAGCGAGCCGCCCTGGTGCGGCCCGATCCCTTTCAACGCCGGTTCGAGAGGCTTCTTCATGGCCGACCACGCAACCCACGACGCCCAAGCGCGGGCCAGCCTGCATCTCCTGGTGCGGGACATCGAGCGGGTTCGGCGGCAGGTGGACGCACTGCGCACACTCACCGCCCAACTGGGCAACGTCTACCGTCCGCGCCGCTCCGGCCCCTCCGCGGGCTTCGTCGTCTACGGCAGGGCCCCGGCCCCCACCGTCAGACTGGCCCAGGAACTGCGGGACAGCGTCGAGACCCTGGTGACCGCTGCGGTGGACTTCGACCGTTCGCTGGGCTTCTCCTGGGACGCGGTGGGCTCCGCCCTCGGAGTCACCAAGCAGGCTGTCCACCGCCGCTACGGTGCACGGCGCGCCGCTCCCCAGCCGGTGACGCCCGAGGGAGCGGCCGACGTCGTGACGCAGCGTCCGGTGCCGGCGCTCCCCGGGGCTTCCGCGGCGGCCCCGCTGCCCTCCGTCCCGGCGGCGCGTTCGATGCCCCCGCAGCCGACGGCGGAGCGCCCGCCGCTGCGCGAGGACCTGCGCCCGGGCGCCTTTCCGGGCCCGCGCAACGGCTGACCCTTCCCGGGCCCCGCACACCTGTGCCGGGCCCGGCCACATCGTCGGACGCGGGGCGGGGTGCTGTTGGTGTGGGGTTCCGTCCTCAATCGCCGGACGGGCTTGATGGTGCGGGTCCTCTGCGGGGTGCGCCCTTTCCGGGGCGCGGGGGTCCGTCCTCAATCGCCGGACAGGCTTGATGGTGCGGGTCCCCTGCGGGGTGCGCCCTTTCCGGGGCGCGGGGGTCCGTCCTCAATCGCCGGACGGGCTTGATGGTGCGGGTCCTCTGCGGGGTGCGCCCTTTCCGGGGCGCGGGGGTCCGTCCTCAATCGCCGGACGGGCTTGATGGTGCGGGTCCCCTGCGGGGTGCGCCCTTTCCGGGGCGCGGGGGTCCGTCCTCCATCGCCGGACAGGCTTGATGGTGCGGGTCCCCTGCGGGGTGCGCCACGTTGGGTGGGTGGGGGTGGTGCCCCTCCGGGCAGACTCCTCAAAAATGGCGTGTGCACCCGGCCACGTGAGGGACCCCGGTCGTACGCCATTTCTTGCGGGGACTGCCCTGCACGGCCCCACCCTGCATCACTCGCGAGTGCACACCGGCCGTACGACTGCCGCAGACGCACGGCGGCCGGTCCGGGGCCGTGCAGGGGAGTCCCCGCAGAACGACGAACAGATACCCGGGCACCGCTGCGTACCCGCCGAACGTTCGTCGTTCGAGGAGACGCCCCGGAGGGGCCACGGACCCCCACCACCGGGCCGAAGCGCCCCTACGGGGCACCCGCACCCCACCAAGCCCGTCCGGCGATTGAGGACGGAACCCCCCACCCCGGACCGGGGCGCAGCCAAAGCCCGGCGCAACGCCCCGCACGGGCACCCGCCCGTCCGGCGATTGAGGACGGAACCCCCCGCCCCGAACCCCGGCAACGCAACCAATCGCTACCCGATGTCCGGCGGGTCCACCCTGATCCGGACCGCGCCCCCGCCGCCCCCACGGGACATCCGTGCGGCCTGCGCTCCCTTCAGCGCGGCGGCCAGCGCCGCTCCGCTGCCCGGGGGCACCCTGATCAGGGCCCGCTCCCAGGCCTCGCCGACAGGTGCTTCGGAGGACCGGCGGGGCCGTCCGGGCTCGCCGCCCGGGACCGGCACGGGGCCGAGCACCTGGGCGTCCGGCGGCAGCTCCGCGGCGGCGAGGAACGTGGCGAGCGCCTCAGCCGTCCCCGTCACCGACGCCATCCGGGACACCGGCGGGAAGCCCAGCTCGGCCCGGTCCGCGAGTTCACGGCGGGCGTGTCCGACCGGGTCCCAGCGGACCAGTGCCTGCACGGGCCGCAGCGTGGGCTCGGCGACGATCACCACCGTGCCGCCCTCCGGCTGCCCCCGTACCAGTGCGGCGGCGGCCGTCCAGCGGCGCAGTGCCTCCTCGCCGGCCCGCAGGTCGGGGCGGCCGACCATCGCCCAGCCGTCCAGCAGCAGCGCCGCCGCGTATCCGCCTTCGGCGACCGGCTCGGCGCCCGGAGTACTGACCACCAGCGCGGGCTGGTCGGGCACCGAGTCCAGGATGTGGTCGCGGCCCGAGGTCCGCACCGGCACGGCGGGAAAGGCCCGGCCGAGCTCCTCCGCGGTCCTGCGGGCGCCGACGATCTGCGCCCGCAGCCGACGCGCGCCGCAGGCGACACAGTGCCAGGACGTCTCGGCGCGACCGCACCAGGCGCAGTTCAGATCCTGCTGGTCGGGTGCCTCAAGGGGCCCGGCACAGTGCCGGCACCGTGCGGGCTCCCGGCAGCGCTCGCAGGCCAGCCGGGGGGCGTAGCCGCGGCGCGGCACCTGCACCAGCACCGGTCCGGTGCGCAGTCCGTCGCGCACGGTCTGCCAGGCGAGGCTCGGCAGCCGGGCCTGACGGGCGGCGCCGTCCCGTGCCAGCTCGCCGTCTCCGACGGTGCGGACCAGGGGCGCAGCCAGCCGCAGCTGTTCCCGCTCCGCGCGCAGCGGCAGTGCCCAGCCGCTCTCCACCAGTTGCGCCGCCTCCACGGTGCAGCTCGTGCCGCCGAGCAGAAAGGCGCACCGGCCGTGCGCGGCCCGCAGTTCCAGCACCTCGCGGACGTGCGGGAAGGGGGCGTTGTCATCGCTGTGGCTGGAGTCCCCGTCGTCCCAGATCGCGACCAGGCCGAGATCGGCGACGGGGGCGAACATCGCGGCCCGGGTCCCGACGACGGCCCGGACGGATCCGCGGCTCACGGCAAGCCACTCCCGGTAGCGCTTCTCGGGCCCCGAGCCGGCCGTCAGAGTCGCATGACGGTCCTCCCCCAGCAGCCCGGTCAGGGCCGCGTCGACGCGGCCGGCGGTCCGCCCGTCGGGGACGACGACCAGCGCGCCGCGGCCCGAGGCGAGGGTCGCGGCCACGGCGGCGGCGATCTCCTGCGGCCAATGCGGCCCGGGCAGGGCGGTCCACACGGCTCTGGGCGCTCCACCCTCGGCCAGCGCGGACAGGAAGGCGGGGCCCTGCGCGTACCGCTGCCAGGTACCGGGGGCCGGCGGCGGGGGCGGCGGCAGCGGGTCCGGCGACGGCTTGGCCTCGGCCCGGGCGTTCCTCGGCGGCACCGCCAGCTGGAGGACGTCCGCGAGGCTGCCCGCGTACCGGTCGGCGACGGCCCGGGCGAGTCCGAGCAGCTCCGGGCCCAGGACGCGTTCGGGCGAGACGACGGAAGCGAGCGCGGCCAGCGCCCCGCTGTAGTCGGACTCGGCCAGCCGCTCGACGAGGAAGCCGTCGATGAGGCCGCCGCCCTCGCGGCGGCCTCCCCGGACGTTGCGCCCCCCGGCCCCGAAGCGCACCCGCACCCGCACGCCGGGTTGCGCCTGGGCGTCGAGCTCCTCGGGCACGGCGTAGTCGAAGTACTGGTCGAGGTGGAGCGCCCCCTTGTTGACCAGCACGCGGGCGACGGGAAGCTCCTTGGCGAGCGCGGCCCCGCGCCAGGTCCGCGGCTTGGCGCGCGGCACGTCGGCCCGGCGCACGGTCTCCCGGATCAGCGCAAGCTGTTCCGGTGTCCCGGCACCGGGCTCGTCGGACCGCTTGTCGTCGCTGCTCACAGCCAAATTCCTACCAGACACCACTGACAACCGAGGCCGCCGGTCAGCGGCGGCCGGGAGGACGGACCGGCCGTACCTGGACACGAACGCGCCGGAGCCCGGACACCATGACGGCATCCGGGCTCCGGCATACGTACGACGCCCCGGGAGGGGCGGCCGGCAGGTCTGGGGCGGGTTTCGGAAGTAGCGCCGTCCGCCCGGAAGGGCGGGGGCAGGCGGGACTTCCGAAACGCGCCCTACAGGCCCGCGGCCTTGCGCAGCGCGTCCACGCGGTCGGTGCGCTCCCACGTGAAGTCGGGGAGCTCACGGCCGAAGTGGCCGTACGCGGCGGTCTGGGCGTAGATCGGACGCAGCAGGTCGAGGTCGCGGATGATCGCGGCCGGGCGGAGGTCGAAGACCTCGCCGATGGCGTGCTCGATCTTCTCGGTCTCGATCGAGGCGGTGCCGAAGGTCTCGACGAAGAGGCCGACCGGCTCGGCCTTGCCGATCGCGTAGGCGACCTGCACCTCGCACCGGGCCGCGAGGCCCGCCGCGACGACGTTCTTGGCGACCCAGCGCATCGCGTACGCGGCCGAACGGTCCACCTTCGACGGGTCCTTGCCCGAGAAGGCGCCGCCACCGTGGCGGGCCATGCCGCCGTAGGTGTCGATGATGATCTTGCGACCGGTCAGGCCGGCGTCGCCCATCGGGCCGCCGATCTCGAAACGACCGGTCGGGTTGACCAGCAGGCGGTAGCCGTCGGTGTCGAGCTTGATGCCGTCCTCGATCAGCTGGTTCAGGACGTGCTCGACGACGAACTCGCGGATGTCGGGAGCGAGCAGCGAGTCGAGGTCGATGTCGGAGGCGTGCTGCGAGGAGACGACGACCGTGTCGAGACGGACGGCCTTGTCGCCGTCGTACTCGATGGTGACCTGGGTCTTGCCGTCGGGTCGCAGGTACGGGATCGTCCCGTTCTTGCGGACCTCCGACAGCCTGCGCGACAGCCGGTGCGCGAGGTGGATGGGCAGCGGCATCAGCTCGGGCGTCTCGTCGCAGGCGTAGCCGAACATGAGGCCCTGGTCGCCGGCCCCCTGCTTGTCGAGTTCGTCCTCGTCGCCTTCGACGCGCTTCTCGTACGCGGTGTCGACGCCCTGCGCGATGTCGGGCGACTGCGCGCCGATGGACACCGAGACACCGCAGGAGGCGCCGTCGAAGCCCTTCTTCGAGGAGTCGTAGCCGATCTCGAGGATCTTGTCGCGCACGAGCTGTGCGATCGGGGCGTAGGCCTTGGTCGTGACCTCACCCGCAACATGCACCAGACCTGTGGTGATCAAGGTCTCGACGGCGACACGCGACGTCGGGTCCTCACGGAGGAGTGCATCGAGAATGGTGTCGCTGATCTGGTCAGCGATCTTGTCGGGGTGACCCTCGGTGACGGACTCCGAGGTGAAGAGACGGCGGGACACATCGCTCCCTGGGGTTGCAGCGGCTGCTGGCTGATCATTTGGCGGACGGCCCGGGAGCTGCGCCCGGTACGAACCTGGACCAGTTTATCGGTCGGCTCCGGCTGCCGGACAACGTGTCTCGCCCTTTGGGAGATCTGTGACATGCCCCACCGCCACCCGGAGGCCCCGCAATCTCCGCCCCCGCGCCCGCCGCGCCCGTGTCGCAAGGGGTCGGACGACCGGGGCGACGACACGAGAAATTCACCCCAGACGCGCCGACACGAGATCCCAGACCGTGTCGGCGAGCGCCTCCTTGGGCCCGTACGGCACCGGAGTCTCGCTCCCGTCGGCCGCGAGCACGACCGCTTCGTTCTCCTCCGAGCCGAAGGTCTTGCGCTCCCCCACCTCGTTGACCACCAGGAGGTCGCAGCCCTTGCGCCGGAGCTTCACCCGCCCGTTGGCGAGGACGTCGTCGGTCTCGGCGGCGAATCCGACGACGATCTGCCCGGGCGCGGCGCGGTCGGCCGCCACCTCGGCGAGGATGTCGGGATTGCGCACGAGGGCGAGCGGCGCGGGCTCCTGGCCGTCCTTCTTCTTGATCTTCCCCGTCATGTACTCGGCGGGGCGGAAGTCGGCGACGGCCGCCGCCATCACGACGACGTCGGCGTCCGCCGCCGCTTTCAGCACGGCCTCGCGCAGTTGCACCGCGGTGCCGACGCGGACGATGTCGGCACCGGAAGGATCGGGCAGTCCGGTGTTGGCCTCGACGAGTGTGACCCGGGCGCCCCGGGCTACGGCGGTGCGGGCGAGTGCGTATCCCTGCTTGCCGGAGGAGCGGTTGCCGAGGTACCGGACCGGGTCGAGCGGTTCACGGGTGCCGCCCGCGCTGATCACCACGTGCCGGCCGGCGAGGTCGGGGGCGACGGGGCCGCGGGACAGGACGCGGCGGCAGACCTCGAAGATCTCCGCCGGGTCGGGGAGCCTGCCCTTGCCGGTGTCGACGCCGGTGAGGCGTCCGACGGCGGGCTCGATGACGACGGCGCCCCGGCGCCGCAGGGTGGCGACGTTCTCCTGGGTGGCCGGGTGCTCCCACATCTCGGTGTGCATGGCGGGCGCGAAGACGACCGGACAGCGGGCGGTGAGCAGGGTGTTGGTGAGCAGGTCGTCGGCCAGGCCGTGGGCCGCCTTGGCCAGCATGTCAGCGGTGGCGGGGGCGACGACGACGAGGTCGGCGTGCTGTCCGATCCGCACGTGCGGGACCTCGTGGACGTCGTTCCAGACCTCGGTGGAGACCGGGTGGCCGGAGAGCGCCGACCAGGTGGCGGCCCCCACGAAGTGGAGCGACGACTCGGTCGGGACGACCCGTACGTCATGACCCGACTCCGTCAGCCTGCGCAGCAGCTCGCACGCCTTGTACGCGGCGATGCCCCCGCTGACCCCCAGGACGACCTTCGGCTTGTCCACTGCGTCTCCCCGCACTCGGATACGTACGCGCTCCGTACGTCCCCCATGCTGCCTCACCGCCGCGGGCGCGTGTCCGTCGCCCCGGGCACGCCACAGGCCCGGCGGTCGTGACCGCCGGGCCTGTGGTGAAGTGCGATTTCCTGCTTACTGCGCGGGGCCCTCGATGGCCTCGGAGGTGAGCAGGCCCGCGTTGATCTCGCGGAGCGCGATCGAAAGCGGCTTCTCGTGGACGTGGGTGTCGACGAGCGGACCGACGTACTCGAGGAGTCCCTCACCGAGCTGCGAGTAGTACGCGTTGATCTGGCGCGCGCGCTTGGCGGCGTAGATCACGAGGCTGTACTTCGAGTCGGTTGCTTCGAGGAGCTCATCAATCGGCGGGTTGATGATGCCCTCGGGCGTGGTGATGGAAGAGGACACTCTCTGCCTTCCGAAGGGGGTGAAGATCAAAGAAATCTTTGACAGTCAGGGGCTTTGTGGCCGGTGCCCCCGTGTCGGTGCGTTCACTGGCCGCCGGCACGGTGGCCGGAAGCCTCCAGCATCAAGGTTAGCAGCTCACGTGCCACGTCCTCGACGGAGGTGTTGACGAGCGTCGTATCGAACTCGGATTCGGCAGCGAGTTCGACCTTCGCCGCGCCGAGCCGGCGCTCGATCACCTCCGGCGCCTCGGTGCCGCGGCCGGTGAGCCGGCGCACCAGCTCGTCCCAGCTCGGCGGCGCGAGGAAGACCAGCTGGGCGTCCGCCATGGACTGCCGGACCAGCCGGGCGCCCTGGAGGTCGATCTCCAGCAGCACCGGCTCACCGGCCTCCAGCCGCTCCTGCACGGCACGGCGCGGCGTGCCGTAGCGGTTGCCGGCGAACTCGGCCCACTCCAGCAGCTCGCCGTTGGCGATCAGCTTGTCGAACTCCTCGTTCTCCACGAAGAAGTAGTGGACACCGTTGCGCTCGCCGGGGCGGGGCTTGCGGGTCGTCGCCGAAACCGAGAGCCATACCTCGGGGTGGACCTTGCGCATATGCGCGACGACCGTGCTCTTGCCGACCCCCGAGGGGCCGGAGAGCACGGTCAGCCGCGGACGTACGTCCGGGGGTACGGGGGACGTCCCCCGGGATGTTGCAACCATGGAGCGATTATCCCGGTTCTCAGGAGTGCCTGAGACCGTCAGGCGGGACTGCCGCCGAACTCACGCTCCAGGGATGCGATCTGGTTGGAGCCGAGACCCCGGACCCGGCGGCTCTCGGAGATGCCGAGCCGCTCCATGATCTGCTTGGCGCGGACCTTGCCCACGCCGGGCAGGGACTCCAGCAGGGCGGAGACCTTCATCTTGCCGATGACGTCGTTCTCCTGGCCCGACTTGATGACCTCATGGAGGGAGGCGCCGGAGTGCTTGAGTCGATTCTTGAC
This sequence comes from Streptomyces sp. NBC_01013, assembly GCF_045162765.1. Classification (NCBI taxonomy): domain Bacteria; kingdom Bacillati; phylum Actinomycetota; class Actinomycetes; order Kitasatosporales; family Streptomycetaceae; genus Streptomyces; species Streptomyces sp. NBC_01013. The sequence goes on along the minus strand of NZ_CP108687.1, from coordinate 6,981,980 downwards.
CTCGGCCCGCTCCCGGCGAGCCGCGGCGGCCTTTTCGAGCGCGGCTGCGCGCTGTTCAGGGGTAAGGGGCGGAAGAGCCACGCCTACGTCACCTCGGATGTCGATCTGTCGGATACGGACCGGTGAGGCAGCTGGTTCGCCCCTCACCTGGTGAGCCGCGAACAACCTGTGCTCGTTGGCTCTCGACGGAGACTAGCGGCCAGGGCCGCCGGAGTCAGCGAGAACGGACTAAAAGTCCTGGTCAGCCTTAGCCGACCAGGACATTCCTGGCATAACACCTGAGTTTTTTGGTCAGGATTCCGTCAACAGCCTGTTACGTGGCAGTGTCAGCCGTCCGAGACGGCCGCGCGGACCTCGTCCGCGAACCGTTCGGCGGCTTCGCGCAGCCCTGACGCGTCCGGACCGTGGCGCAGCACGCCCCGGCTCACGCTCGGCACCACATTGCCGACCGCGTCGCCGAAGACACCCGGAAGATCCGCGGGCGTGGCGCCCTGGGCGCCGATGCCGGGCGCGAGCAGCGGCCCGTTGATCGCGAGGTTCGCCGCGGCGTCGCCGAGCGTCGCTCCCACCACCGCACCGACCGAGCCGAGCGGGGTGATCCCGTCGTTCTCCGCGGCCATGTGGTCGAGCATCACCTGGGCCAGCGAACGCCCGTCGGCCGCGGTGGCGCGCTGCACCTCGGCCCCCTCCGGGTTGGAGGTGAGGGCCAGCACGAACACGCCCGAACCGGAGATCGCGGCGGCGTCGAGCGCCGGCCGCAGCGAGCCGAAGCCGAGGTACGGCGAGACCGTGACCGCGTCCGAGAACAGCGGCGAGTCCTTGTCCAGGTAGGTCGCGGCGTAGGCGCCCATGGTGGAGCCGATGTCACCGCGCTTGGCGTCCATCAGTACCAGCGCACCGGCTGCCCTGGCCTCCTCGACGGCCTTCTCCAGCACGGCGACGCCGCGCGAGCCGAAGCGCTCGAAGAACGCGGACTGCGGCTTGAGGACGGCGACCCGGTCGGCCAGTGCCTCGACGACCGTGCGGGTGAAGCGCTCCAGGCCCGCGATGTCGTCGCCGAGCCCCCAGGAGCTCAGCAGGGACGCGTGCGGGTCGATGCCGACGCAGAGCGGTCCCCGGCTGTCCATGGCGTGGCGCAGACGCGCGCCGAAGGGTTCCTGGGTCATCGGGCGGCCTTCCGGGTTTCCGCGCCGACCGCGTCGGCGAGGGTGGCGTACGGGGAAGCGGCCAGGCGCGCGGCCAGGCCCTTGTGGATCGCGCGGGCGTAGAACGGGCCCTCGTAGATGAAGGCGCTGTACCCCTGGACGAGCGTGGCGCCCGCGAGGATGCGCTGCCAGGCGTCCTCCGCGTTCTCGATGCCGCCGACGCCCACGAGCGTGATCCGGTCGCCCACGCGCGCGTACAGGCGGCCCAGGACCTCCAGGGAGCGCTCCTTGAGGGGCGCGCCGGACAGTCCGCCGGTCTCCTCGACCAGAGAGGACGGGGACTTCAGGCCCAGGCCCTCGCGGGCGATGGTGGTGTTGGTGGCGATGATGCCGTCCAGGCCCAGTTCGACGGCGAGGTCGGCCACGGCGTCGACGTCCTCGTCCGCGAGGTCGGGGGCGATCTTGACGAGCAGCGGGACCCGGCGGTCGGTGACGGTCCGGTCGGCCGCCTCGCGCACGGCGGTCAGCAGCGGGCGCAGCGACTCGGTGGCCTGGAGGTTGCGCAGTCCCGGGGTGTTGGGCGAGGAGACGTTGACGACGAGGTAGTCGGCGTGCGCGGCGAGGCGCTCGGTGGACTTCACGTAGTCGGCGGCCGCGTCGGCCTCGGGGACGACCTTCGTCTTGCCGATGTTGACGCCCACGGTGGTCCGGAAGACCGGGTTGCGGGCGGCCAGGCGTTCGGCGACGGCGGCCGAACCCTCGTTGTTGAAGCCCATGCGGTTGATCAGCGCGCGGTCCGCGACGAGGCGGAACAGGCGTTTCTTCGGGTTGCCGGGCTGCGGCTCTCCGGTCACGGTGCCGATCTCGACGTGGTCGAAGCCGAGCATCGCCATGCCGTCGATGGCGATGGCGTTCTTGTCGAAGCCGGCGGCGAGGCCGAAGGGGCCGTGCATCCGCAGGCCGAGGGCCTCTGTGCGCAGCTCCTTGTGGCGGGGGGCGAGCGCGGCCGCGACGAACGTACGCAGGACGGGGGTGCGGGCGGCGAGGCGGATCCAGCGGAAGGCCAGGTAGTGGGCCTGCTCGGGGTCCATCCGCTGGAAGACGAGCTGGAAGAAGAACTTGTACATCGGGGGTGTCCTCGGTGTTCTCACGGAGCTTCGGGGTCGCGCATCGTGGTTCTCACGCAGCGGCGGTGTCGCGCACGGGTGTTCCCGCGCACCGGTGTTCCCGCGAAGAGGGGGACACCGTTTCCGGTGTCCCCCTCTGGGCTGCTATTCGCGCGCTGCGGTCAGATGCTCCGCGTGTTCCTGGAGGGAACGTACGCCCACGTCTCCGTGGTTGAGGGCGTCGATGCCCTGGACGGCCGCGGCGAGCGCCTGGACCGTGGTGAGGCAGGGCACGGACCGGGCGACGGCCGCGGTGCGGATCTCGTAGCCGTCGAGCCGGCCGCCGGTTCCGTACGGCGTGTTGACGATGAGGTCGACCTCGCCGTCGTGGATGAGCTGGACGATCGTCTTCTCGCCGTTCGGGCCCTCGCCCTCGGACTGCTTGCGCACGACGCGCGCGTTGATGCCGTTGCGCTTGAGCACCTCGGCCGTGCCGGAGGTGGCCATCAGCTCGAAGCCGTGGGCGACCAGCTCGCGGGCCGGGAAGATCATCGAGCGCTTGTCGCGGTTGGCGACCGAGATGAAGGCGCGCCCCTGGGTGGGCAGCGGGCCGTAGGCGCCGGCCTGCGACTTGGCGTACGCCGTGCCGAAGACCGAGTCGATGCCCATGACCTCACCGGTGGAGCGCATCTCCGGGCCGAGGACCGTGTCGACGCCGCGGCCGTGGATGTCGCGGAAGCGCGACCACGGCATGACGGCCTCCTTGACGGAGATCGGCGCGTCGAGCGGCAGGGTGCCGCCGTCGCCGTGCTTCGGCAGCAGACCCTCCTCGCGCAGCTCCGCGACGGTGGCGCCCAGGGAGATGCGGGCGGCTGCCTTCGCGAGCGGGACCGCGGTCGCCTTCGAGGTGAAGGGGACGGTACGGGAGGCGCGCGGGTTGGCTTCGAGGACGTAGAGGATGTCGCCGGACAGGGCGAACTGGATGTTGATCAGTCCGCGTACGCCGACGCCCTTGGCGATGCCCTCGGTGGAGGCGCGCAACCGCTTGATGTCGTAGCCGCCGAGGGTGATCGGGGGCAGCGCGCAGGCGGAGTCACCGGAGTGGATGCCGGCTTCCTCGATGTGCTCCATGACGCCGCCGAGGTAGAGCTCGGTGCCGTCGTAGAGGGCGTCGACGTCGATCTCGATGGCGTCGTCGAGGAAACGGTCGACCAGGACCGGCCGGGTGGGGCTGATCTCGGTGGACTCGGCGATGTACGAGGAGAGCCGCGTCTCGTCGTACACGATCTCCATGCCGCGGCCGCCCAGGACGTAGGACGGGCGCACGAGGACGGGGTAGCCGATCTCGTCCGCGATGGCCTTGGCCTCGGTGAAGGTGGTGGCGGTGCCGTGCTTCGGGGCGGGCAGGCCGGCCTCGGCGAGCACGCGGCCGAATGCGCCGCGGTCCTCGGCGGCGTGGATCGCCTCCGGGGAGGTACCGACGACGGGCACGCCGTTGTCCTTGAGCGCCTGCGCCAGGCCCAGCGGGGTCTGGCCGCCCAGCTGGACGATGACACCCGCGATCGGGCCCGCGAGAGACTCGGCGTGCACGATCTCCAGCACGTCCTCGAGCGTCAGCGGCTCGAAGTACAGGCGGTCGGAGGTGTCGTAGTCGGTGGAGACCGTCTCCGGGTTGCAGTTGACCATCACGGTCTCGTAGCCCGCGTCGCTCAGGGCGAAGGAGGCGTGGACGCAGGAGTAGTCGAACTCGATGCCCTGTCCGATGCGGTTGGGGCCGGACCCCAGGATGATCACCGCGGGCTTGGTGCGGGACGCGACCTCGCTCTCCTCGTCGTAGGAGGAGTAGAAGTACGGCGTCTTGGCGGCGAACTCCGCGGCGCAGGTGTCGACCGTCTTGTAGACCGGCCGGATGCCGAGCGCTTGCCGCACCTCGCGGACGACGTCCTCGCGCAGGCCGCGGATCTCGGCGATCTGGACGTCGGAGAAGCCGTGCCGCTTGGCCTCGGCCAGCAGTTCGGGGACGAGCTTGTCGGCGGCGGCGATCTCGTCGGCGATCTCCTTGATGAGGAAGAGCTGGTCGACGAACCAGGGGTCGATCTTCGTGGCGTCGAAGACCTCTTCCTGGGTGGCACCGGCCCGGATCGCCTGCATGACGGTGTTGATACGGCCGTCGGTCGGCCGGACCGCCTCGGCCAGCAGCTCGGCCTTGTCGCCGGGCTCGCCGGTGAAGGCGAACTGCGAGCCCTTCTTCTCCAGGGAGCGCAGCGCCTTCTGCAGGGCCTCGGTGAAGTTCCTGCCGATCGCCATGGCCTCGCCCACCGACTTCATGGTGGTGGTGAGGGTGGAGTCCGCGGAGGGGAACTTCTCGAAGGCGAAGCGCGGGGCCTTGACCACGACGTAGTCGAGGGTCGGCTCGAAGGAGGCCGGGGTCTTCTCGGTGATGTCGTTGGGGATCTCGTCGAGCGTGTAGCCGACGGCCAGCTTGGCGGCGATCTTGGCGATCGGGAAGCCGGTGGCCTTGGAGGCGAGCGCCGAGGAGCGCGAGACGCGGGGGTTCATCTCGATCACGATGACCCTGCCGTCGGCGGGGTCGATGGCGAACTGGATGTTGCAGCCGCCGGTGTCGACGCCGACCTCGCGGATGATCGCGATACCGACGTCGCGCAGCCGCTGGTACTCGCGGTCGGTGAGCGTCATCGCCGGGGCGACGGTGATCGAGTCACCCGTGTGGACGCCCATCGGGTCGAAGTTCTCGATGGAGCAGACGACCACGACGTTGTCGTTCTTGTCGCGCATCAGCTCCAGCTCGTACTCCTTCCAGCCGAGGATGGACTCCTCCAGGAGCACCTCGGTGGTCGGCGAGAGCGTGAGGCCCTGTCCGGCGATGCGGCGCAGTTCCTCCTCGTCGTGGGCGAAGCCGGAGCCGGCGCCGCCCATGGTGAAGGAGGGGCGGACGACGACGGGGTAGCCGCCGAGGGTCTCGACGCCCTTCATGATGTCGTCCATGGAGTGGCAGATGACCGAGCGGGCGGACTCGCCGTAGCCGATCTTCGCCTTGACGGCCTCGACGACGCCCTTGAAGAGCTCGCGGTCCTCGCCCTTGTTGATGGCCTCGACGTTGGCGCCGATGAGCTCGACGCCGTACTTCTCCAGGACACCGTTCTCGTGCATCGAGATCGCGGTGTTGAGGGCGGTCTGGCCGCCCAGGGTCGGGAGCAGCGCGTCCGGGCGCTCCTTGGCGATGATCTTCTCGACGAACTCGGGGGTGATCGGCTCGACGTACGTGGCGTCGGCGATCTCCGGGTCGGTCATGATCGTCGCCGGGTTGGAGTTCACCAGGATGACGCGCAGGCCCTCGGCCTTGAGGACGCGGCAGGCCTGGGTGCCGGAGTAGTCGAACTCGGCGGCCTGACCGATGACGATCGGACCGGAGCCGATGACCAGGACGGACTGGATATCGGAGCGCTTAGGCACGCTGGTCCTCCATCAGGGAAACGAAACGGTCGAAGAGGTACGCGGCGTCGTGCGGGCCGGCGGCTGCTTCGGGGTGGTACTGGACGCTGAACGCCGGCCGGTCGAGGAGCTGGAGGCCCTCGACGACCTGGTCGTTCAGGCAGACGTGGGAGACCTCGGCGCGCCCGTAGGCGGTGTCGGAGACCTTGTCGAGCGGCGCGTCGACGGCGAAGCCGTGGTTGTGCGCGGTGACCTCGACCTTGCCGGTCGAGCGGTCCTGCACGGGCTGGTTGATGCCGCGGTGGCCGTACTTCAGCTTGTACGTGCCGAAGCCGAGCGCGCGGCCCAGGATCTGGTTGCCGAAGCAGATGCCGAAGAGCGGGGTCTGCCGCTCCAGGACGCCCTGCATGACGGAGACGGGGTGGTCGGCGGTGGACGGGTCACCGGGGCCGTTGGAGAAGAAGACCCCGTCGGGCTGCACCGCGTACACCTCCTCCAGGGTGGCGGTGGCGGGCAGGACGTGCACCTCGATGCCCCGCTCGGCCATCCGGTGCGGGGTCATGCCCTTGATGCCGAGGTCGATCGCGGCGACGGTGAACTTCTTGGTGCCGATCGCGGGGACGACGTACGTCTCCTTGGTGGCGACCTCGGCGGAGAGGTCGGCGCCGTTCATCTCGGGGGCCTGGCGTACCCGGGCGAGGAGCGTGCCCTCGTCGGCGATCGCGTTCCCGGAGAAGATGCCGACGCGCATGGCGCCGCGCTCACGCAGGTGGCGGGTGAGGGCGCGGGTGTCGATGCCGCTGATGCCCACGACACCCTGGCTCGCGAGCTCCTCGTCGAGCGAGCGCCGCGAGCGCCAGTTGGAGGGCACCCGGGCGGGGTCGCGGACGACGTAGCCGGCGACCCAGATCTGCTTGGACTCGGGGTCCTCGTCGTTCACACCGGTGTTGCCGACGTGCGGGGCGGTCATCACGACGACCTGGCGGTGGTACGAGGGGTCGGTCAGCGTCTCCTGGTAGCCGGTCATGCCGGTGGAGAACACCGCCTCGCCGAAGGTCTCCCCCACAGCCCCGTAGGCGCGGCCGCGGAAGGCGCGGCCGTCCTCCAGGACGAGTACGGCGGGAGCTTTGGCCGCTCCCCGGGTGGAGATCGTCATCGTGCGGTGCCTTCCGTAGTGCTGGTGAGGTGGTTGACGGCTTCGACCCAGGCGGCGTGCTCGGCCGAGTGGTCGGAACGGAATCCGGAGTCGATCAGCTGGTCGCCGAGCGCCCAGGTGATGACCAGCAGGCCGCCCTCGGGCAGGACCTTGCCCGCGAGTGCCTTGTCCGTCCGGGCTTCGCGCAGGTCGGCGGCGGGGACGAAGAAGTCCGTCGCGCCGGGGCGTACGACGTCGAGGCCCTGCTCGGTGAGGGTGAGCTCGACGCGGCTGCGGGTGCCGAGGCCGTGGGCGACGATGCGGTCGAGCCACTGCCCGGCCGTCGTCGAGGCGTGGTAGCGCCCGGTCAGCGTGAGCAGCCTCTCGCCGTCCGCGAAGCCGTCCGGGGTGGTCGCGAGGTCGGGGAGACCGGACTGGAGGCTGCCGCGCCACTTCCATCCCTGGCGCATGAGCCAGTAGACGAACGCGATGAGGACGATCAGTCCGATCACCCAGCTGATGCGGGCGGACCAGTCGGTGACCTCCGCCGACTTCTGCTCGGCGGCCAGTTGGTACAGCTGATGGGTGGGGCTGAGACTTGTCACGCGAGCTTCCCGTCGACGACCGTGGCACGGCCCCGCAGGAAGGTGTGGGTCACTCGGCCCGGCAGCTCGCGCCCCTCGTACGGAGTGTTGCGGCTGCGGGAGGCGAAGCCCGCGGGGTCCACGACCCCACGGTATGCCGGATCGACCAGGGTGAGGTTGGCGGGCTCGCCCTCCGAGACGGGCCGGCCGTGTCCGTCGAGGCGGCCGATGGCCGCGGGGCGGAACGACATGCGGTCGGCGACGCCGGCCCAGTCGATCAGCCCGGTGTCCACCATCGTCTGCTGGACGACGGAGAGCGCGGTCTCCAGGCCCACCATGCCCATGGCGGCCGCGGCCCACTCGCAGTCCTTGTCCTCGTGCGGGTGCGGGGCGTGGTCGGTGGCGACGCAGTCGATGGTGCCGTCGGCGAGGGCCTCGCGCAGGGCCATGACGTCGGCCTCGGTGCGCAGCGGCGGGTTCACCTTGTAGACGGGGTTGTAGGACCGTACGAGCTCGTCCGTGAGGAGCAGGTGGTGCGGGGTGACCTCGGCGGTGACGTTCCAGCCCTTGGACTTGGCCCAGCGGACGATCTCGACGGAGCCGGCGGTCGACAGGTGGCAGATGTGCACCCGGGAGCCGACATGCGCGGCGAGCAGGACGTCGCGGGCGATGATCGACTCCTCGGCGACGGCGGGCCAGCCGCCGAGGCCGAGCTCGGCCGAGACGATGCCCTCGTTCATCTGGGCGCCCTCGGTGAGGCGGGGCTCCTGGGCGTGCTGGGCGACGACCCCGTCGAACGCCTTCACGTACTCCAGGGCGCGGCGCATGATCACCGCGTCGTCCACGCACTTGCCGTCGTCGGAGAAGACCTTCACTCCGGCGGCCGAATCGTGCATGGCGCCGAGCTCGGCGAGCTGCTTGCCCTCCAGGCCGACGGTGACGGCGCCGATGGGCTGCACGTCGCAGTAGCCGGACTCCTTGCCCAGGCGCCAGACCTGCTCGACGACTCCGGCGGTGTCGGCGACCGGGAAGGTGTTGGCCATGGCGTGCACGGCGGTGAAGCCGCCGACCGCGGCGGCCTTGGTGCCGGTCAGGACGGTCTCGGAGTCCTCCCGGCCGGGCTCGCGCAGGTGGGTGTGGAGGTCGACCAGGCCGGGCAGCAGGATCTGTCCGGCCGCCTCGATCACGGTGGCGTCGCCGGCGTCGAGTCCGGTGCCGACCGCCGCGATGGTCTCGCCGTCGATGAGGACGTCCTGGGGGGTGCCGCCGAGGACCTTCGCACCGCGGATAATGATCTTGCTCATGGTTACTTGTTCTCCTCGGTACGGGCGGGGGCGGCAGGCTCGGAACCGCCGAGCAGCAGGTAGAGCACGGCCATGCGGATCGAGACGCCGTTGGCGACCTGCTCGACGACCGTGCAGCGGTCGGAGTCGGCGACCTCGGCGGTGATCTCCATGCCGCGGACCATCGGGCCGGGGTGCATGACGATGGCGTGCCCGGGCATCTTCGCCATCCGCTCGCCGTCCAGGCCGTAGCGGCGGGAGTACTCGCGCTCGGTCGGGAAGTACGCGGCGTTCATCCGCTCACGCTGCACACGAAGCATCATCACAGCGTCCGACTTCGGCAGCACCTCGTCGAGGCTGTAGCTGATGTCGCAGGGCCACTGCTCGACGCCGACGGGGACCAGGGTGGGCGGGGCCACCAGGGTCACATGGGCGCCGAGGGTCGTCAGCAGGTGGACGTTGGAGCGGGCGACCCGGCTGTGCAGGATGTCGCCGACGATCGTGATGCGGCGGCCGTCGAGGTCCTTGCCGAGGCCGGAGTCGGCCCCGACCAGCCGGCGGCGCATGGTGAAGGCGTCCAGGAGGGCCTGGGTGGGGTGCTCGTGCGTGCCGTCGCCGGCGTTGACGACGGCGCCGTCGATCCAGCCGGAGGTGGCGAGGCGGTACGGGGCGCCCGAGGCGCCGTGCCGGATGACGACGGCGTCGGCGCCCATCGCCTCCAGGGTCAGGGCGGTGTCCTTGAGTGACTCGCCCTTGGAGACCGAGGAGCCCTTGGCGGAGAAGTTGATGACGTCGGCGGACAGCCGCTTGGCGGCTGCCTCGAAGGAGATGCGGGTACGCGTCGAGTCCTCGAAGAAGAGGTTGACGACGGTACGGCCGCGCAGGGTCGGGAGCTTCTTGATCGGCCGGTCCGCGACCCGGGCCATCTCCTCGGCGGTGTCGAGGATCAGGACGGCGTCGTCGCGGGTGAGGTCGGCGGCCGAGATGAGGTGGCGCTTCATCTGGGTGTTCTCCGGGTGGCTGGAGGATTCAGGCGTGCGGGCGTGCGGAAGCCGTCGTACGGCACGGGGGCCGTACGGAAGGGCAGCTAGCGCTCGACCGCCGGGGCGGCCTGCTCGACCCCGAGCAGCACGGCGTCGCGGCCGTCCTCCTCGGCGAGCTGGACCTTGACCGTCTCCCGCAGCGACGTGGGGAGGTTCTTGCCGACGTAGTCGGCACGGATCGGGAGTTCGCGGTGTCCTCGGTCGACGAGGACCGCGAGCTGCACCGCGCGGGGCCGGCCGATGTCGCCGAGCGCGTCGAGTGCGGCGCGGATCGTGCGGCCGGAGAAGAGGACGTCGTCGACGAGGACGACCAGGCGGCCCTCGATGCCCTCACCGGGGATCTCCGTGCGGGCCAGGGCACGCGCCGGGCGCATCCGCAGGTCGTCGCGGTACATGGTGATGTCGAGCGACCCGACCGGCATCTTCCGGCCGGTGATCTCTTCGAGCTTGTCGGCGAGCCGGCGGGCGAGGAAGACGCCCCGGGTCGGGATGCCGAGAAGCACCACATCGTCGGCGCCCTTGGCGCGTTCGACGATCTCGTGGGCGATGCGGGTCAGTACTCGGGCGATGTCGGGAGCCTCGAGAACGGGGCGTGCCGCATTGCCGGTGGCGTCGTGCTGTGCGTCCATAAGAAACGGACCTCCTTCTCCGCCTCTCGGGACGGATCTTAAAGGACGTCGAAATTGCGTCATCCACGTTACCAGGGCCTGAGCAGGCCCCTTGCCCCCACCCCCGGGAGGTACCGGTCCGGACCATTCAGCTTGACGCACCCAAGTAACGCTGCGTAACCTCACAGTGAGTTACCAGCCACGCGGCGGAGCCGCACAATGTTCCAGCGTCCGGGGAGCCTTATGTCCAGCGAATACGCAAAACAGCTCGGGGCCAAGCTCCGCGCCATCCGCACCCAGCAGGGCCTCTCCCTCCACGGCGTGGAGGAGAAGTCCCAGGGCCGCTGGAAGGCCGTCGTGGTCGGCTCGTACGAGCGCGGTGACCGTGCCGTGACCGTGCAGCGCCTTGCCGAGCTGGCGGACTTCTACGGCGTTCCGGTGCAGGAGCTCCTGCCCGGCACCACGCCCGGCGGGGCAGCCGAGCCGCCGCCGAAGCTCGTACTCCAGCTCGAGCGCCTCGCCCACGTCCCGCCGGAGAAGGCCGGACCCCTGCAGCGCTACGCGGCCACGATCCAGAGCCAGCGCGGCGACTACAACGGCAAGGTGCTCTCGATCCGCCAGGACGACCTGCGCACGCTGGCCGTGATCTACGACCAGTCGCCGTCCGTGCTCACGGAGCAGCTGATCAGCTGGGGCGTCCTGGACGCCGACGCGCGCCGCGCGGTCGCTCACGACGAGGGCTGACCACCCCAGCAGAAACGTACCGCCGGGTCGGCGGGGCCCTTCAGGCGCCCCGCCGGGCCCGGCGTTTCCGTTTTCCGGGCCGTCCTCCGTCCCCGGCCCCGTCCCCGGCCGGACATGCCGAAGGGCCCACGGTCTTGCGACCGTGGGCCCTTCGGCGGCAGAACACCGTCGGGGCTACTGCTCCCGGCGAAGGTTCGGCTTGAGGTCCTTGAAACGGGCCAGCAGGCCGTTCACGAAGGACGGGGAGTCATCGGTGGAGAACTCCTTGGCGATCTGCACCGCCTCGTCGATCACCACCGCGTCCGGCGTCGCGTCCACCCAGATCAGCTCGTACGCACCGAGCCGCAGGATGTTCCGGTCGACGACCGGCATGCGGTCGATCTCCCAGTCCACGGCGTAGGTGACGATGAGGTCGTCGATCCGGTCCGCGTACTGCGCGTACCCCTCGACGAGCTCCATCGTGTACTCGGTAACCGGCGGCTGACGGGTGTCGGACCGCGAGTGCCGGACCCAGTCCGCGAGGACCGTCTGCACGGACTCACCGCGCTGGTCGGCCTCGAAGAGGATCTGGAAGGCTCGCTTGCGGGCCGTATTCCGGGCAGCCACGGTTAGCTGTTCACCCGGCCGAGGTAATCGCCCGAGCGGGTGTCGACCTTGATCTTCTCACCGGTGGTGATGAAGAGGGGGACACCGATCTCGTAGCCGGTCTCCAGCGTGGCGGGCTTGGTGCCACCGGTGGACCGGTCGCCCTGGACGCCCGGGTCCGTGTGCTGGATGACGAGCTCGACGGCGGCCGGCAGCTCGACGTAGAGCACCTCGCCCTCGTGCTGGGCGACAGAGGCGGTGAAGCCCTCGATCAGGAAGTTGGCGGCGTCGCCGACAGCCTTGCGGTCGACCATCAGCTGGTCGTAGGTGTCCATGTCCATGAAGACGAAGTACTCGCCGTCCATGTACGAGAACTGCATGTCGCGCCGGTCAATGGTGGCCGTTTCGACCTTCACGCCGGCGTTGAACGTCTTGTCGACGACCTTGCCGGACAGCACGTTCTTGAGCTTGGTGCGCACGAAGGCCGGGCCCTTGCCGGGCTTGACGTGCTGGAACTCGACGACGGACCAGAGCTGGCCTCCGTCGAGCTTGAGCACCAGGCCGTTCTTGAGGTCGTTCGTGGAAGCCACGGTTGCGGAATCTCCTGGACTGAAGCTGGTGGACGGCCAAGGATGCGCGCCGGAGTCTCCGCGAGGAGTCCCCTAGAGCGCGAGCAGCTCCTTGGTCGTAATGGTGAGTAGCTCGGGTCCGCCGTCCGCCTCGGGGCGCACGACGAGCGTGTCATCGATCCGGACCCCGCCCCGGCCCGGGAGGTGGACCCCCGGTTCGACGGTGACCGGCACACAAGCGTCCAGTTTACCCATGGCTGCAGGTGCCAGCTGCGGGTCCTCGTCGATTTCGAGCCCGACCCCGTGCCCGGTCCAGGGTGCGAGGCCCTCACCATGGCCCGCCGACTCCAGGAGATGACGGGCCGCACGGTCCACGTCACGGTAGGCGGCGCCGGGCACCAGTGCCTCACGTCCGGCCCGCTGAGCGGCGAAAACCAGGTCGTAGAGCTCGATCTGCCAGTCGGCCGGGGCCGTTCCGATGACGAAGGTGCGACCGACCTCGCACCGGTATCCGCGGTAGTTGGCGCCCAGGCAGACGGAGAGAAAATCTCCTTCCTCGACCCGTCGGTCCGAGGGCCGGTGACGGCCGCGGCCGGAGTTGGGGCCGGTGGCGACGGATGTCGCGAAGGCGGGGCCGTCGGCACCGTGGTCCACCAGACGGCGTTCCAGTTCGAGTGCGAGATGCCGCTCCGTGCGGCCGACCAGGATCGATTCGAGGAGTTCGCCCAGCGCCTGGTCGGTGATCTCGGCGGCGATCCGCAGACAGCCGATCTCCTCCTCGTCCTTGACGATGCGCAGCTGCTCGACGTTGGCACCGAGATCGGCCAGCCGGAGCTTCGGGGCGACCGAGGCCATGGCCCGGTGGCGGGCGACCGTCAGGTCGTGTTCCTCGACGGCCAGGGACTCCGCCCCGTCGGCGGTGGCCAGATCCGCGGCGGCGACCACGGGATCGCCGCCGGTGACCGGCAGCAGGTCCACCCGCAGCTGTTCGTCGGTGCGGCCGTCGGCCGGATCACCGGTCGGGGGGCGCGGGCAGAGCAGGACGTCCTCGTCGGGGCCGAGCAGCAGCACGGCACCCGGGGGCGCTCCGCCCGCCAGGTAGCGGACATTGGCGGGGCGGGAGACCAGGGCGGCCGCGGATCCGACTGCGGCGCACCGGTCGCGGAGCAGCCCGCGGCGGACGGCGTACACCTCTGACATGCATCGAGCGTACGAGCGCGGGCCCGGGCCCGCGCGGTCAGCGCATCCGACCGGGGGGCGCCCGCCGCTCGGCCTGCGGGCGCGCGCCGCCGGCCGCCGGGATACCAGGCCGGCTCCGCCCGCGGGCACGCGCCGCCGGCCGCCGGTTTCACCAGGCCGGGGGGCTCGCGATGGAGCGGGCGAGTATGTCGTCCAGGACGCGGGCGGTGGTCTCCACGTCGTACGTGGAGTTGTCGATGATCGGCAGGCCGGAGCCGTACCAGCCGGCCATCCGGCCATGGATCCGGGCGACCTCCTCGTCGGAGAGGCGGCGGTTGCCGCTGCGGGCGGCGTTGCGCTCCAGGACGATCTCCAGGCCCGGCAGCAGGACGACGGGCAGCAGGCCGGGGCCGACATGACGCTTCCAGCCGCCGAGGCCGACCACGGGGCGGTCCGGGAAGACCGCGTCGTCGAGGATGCAGGAGATGCCGTTGGCCAGGAAGTTTCGGGCCGCGAAGCCACAGGTGCGGCGGGCCAGGCGGTACTGGGCCTCCGACTGGTCGTTCCACCCCGTCTGCGGGTCCGCGAAGCCGGAGCAGACCCACTCACGGACGTCGTCGAGGCTGACGTGGGCGGTCGGGACGCGACGGCGGGCCGCCCAGAGCTTGGCCACCGTCGTCTTCCCGGCGCCTGCCGGGCCGATCAGGAGCACAGCGAGGGTCGCGTTCCCGGTGCCGGGCTCGGCGGGCGGCGCGGGCAGCGGTACCGGCCCGCCGGGCGGCAGCTGGATGTGCCCGGTGGTCTCCCTGGAGACCGGGGCGGGGGCCTGGTGCAGCGCGGTCCCGGTCCAGCCCTGGCCGCCCTGGCCCTGCGGGGCGGGTGGCGCGGCGGGCGGCGGGCCCGGGTGACCGGCCGGGGGCTGAGCGGGCGGGCCGGCGGGACCCGGGACCGGGTGGCCGGGGTGCTGGGCCTGGTGCGACCAGCCGACGGGTCCGTTTCCGGGTCCCTGGGGCGGCGGCAGCGGGGCCCCCACTGCGTGCTGCATCGGGTGGCACTCCGTCTCGTACAGGCAACTGGCGCTGGTGGAACGGCAACCGTACCTTCCCCGGCCGCCACGGAGGGAACGGCCGGGGAGGGTCCACAGTGCCCGGTCGGCCAACTCGGCCACCCGGTGCCCGCGTGGGTCAGTCCGTCAGTTCGTCCGCGAGGGCGCGCAGGGCGAGACGGTAGGAGCCGATGCCGAAACCGGCCACGGTCCCGGTGGCCACCGGTGCGACCACGGAGTTGTGACGGAATTCCTCCCGTGCGTACGGGTTCGAGATGTGCACCTCGATCAGCGGAGCGGTGCGCTGGGCGGCCGCGTCGCGCATCCCGTACGAGTAGTGCGTGAAGGCACCCGGGTTGATAACGACCGGAATTGAACCGTCCGCGGCCTCGTGGAGCCAGCGGATCAGCTCCCCCTCGTCGTTGGTCTCCCGGACGTCGACGTCGAAACCGAGCTCCTTGCCGAGGGTGCGGCAGGTGTCGACGAGTCCGGCGTACGACGTCGCTCCGTAGACGTCGGGTTCCCGGGAACCCAGACGGCCGAGGTTGGGTCCGTTGAGGACGAACACCCGGCGGCTCACGCCGATACCTCCCCGTAGGCGGCGAGCAGAACGGCCGGGTCGGGGCCCTCCAGGACGGTGGGCTTGCCGAGGCCGTCCAGGACGATGAAGCGCAGCAGGTTGCCGCGGGACTTCTTGTCGACCTTCATGTTCTCCAGCAGCTTGGGCCACTGGTCGCCACGGTAGGTGAGCGGCAGGCCGACGGACTCCAGGACGGCGCGGTGCCGGTCGGCGGTGGCGTCGTCCAGGCGTCCGGCGAGGCGGCCCAGTTCGGCGGCGAAGACCATGCCGACCGAGACGGCGGCGCCGTGGCGCCACTTGTAGCGCTCGTTCTTCTCGATCGCGTGGGCCAGCGTGTGCCCGTAGTTGAGGATCTCGCGGAGTCCGGCCTCCTTGAGGTCGCTGGAGACGACCTCGGCCTTGACTCGGACGGCCCGCTCGATGAGCTCGGACGTGTGCGGTCCGGCCGGTGTGCGCGCACCCTGCGGGTCCGCCTCGATGAGGTCGAGGATCACCGGGTCGGCGATGAAGCCGGCCTTGATGATCTCCGCCATGCCGGAGACGTAGTCGTTGACCGGCAACGAGTCCAGCGCGGCCAGGTCGCAGAGCACGCCGGCCGGAGGGTGGAAGGCACCGACGAGGTTCTTTCCCTCCGCGGTGTTGATGCCGGTCTTGCCGCCGACGGCCGCGTCGACCATGCCGAGCACGGTCGTGGGTACGGCGATCCAGCGCACCCCGCGCAGCCAGGAGGCGGCGACGAAGCCGGCGACGTCCGTGGTGGCGCCGCCGCCGATGCCGACGATGACGTCGGTGCGGGTGAAACCGGTCTGGCCGAGCGCCTTCCAGCAGTAGGCGGCAACCTCGACGGTCTTGGCCTCCTCCGCGTTGGGCAGCTGGATCGCGATGGCCTCGTAGCCCTGGTCGGCGAGGTCCTGGCGGACGGCCTCGCCGGTCTCGGCGAGCGCCTCCGGGTGCAGGACCGCGACGCGCTGGGCGCGCTCACCGATGAGCGTGGGCAACTCGGCGAGCAGCTGCCGGCCGATCAGGACCTCGTAGGGGTCGCTGCCCGCGCTGCCGGCGATCTGGACGCGGGTGGGGGTCTGGTCGGTCATCGTTCGCTTCTCCCGGCCGGACGGTGCGTCCGGCAGTTCCAGTGCGTCGAGGACCGCCTGGGCGACCTCTTCCGGTGTGCGCTCGTCGGTCGCGACGACCGCGCGGGCCACCTCCGTGTAGAGGTGGCGGCGGGCCTCCATGAGCTCGCGCCACTGCCGGCGCGGGTTCACGGCGAGCAGCGGGCGGGCGGTGTTGAGCCCGACGCGTTTGACGGCCTCGTCGACGTCCATCGAGAGGTAGACCACGGCGTGACCGGCCAGCAGGGCGCGCGTCGCCTCGTCGAGGACGGCGCCGCCGCCGAGCGAGAGGACTCCCCCGTGCTCGGCGACCGCGGCCCGCACGGCCGCCCGCTCCAGTGCGCGGAAGTGCTCTTCGCCCTCGTCGTAGAAGATCTCGGAGATGGGCTTGCCGGCCGTGGCCACGACATCGGCATCGGTGTCCCGGTAGCCGGTGCCCAGCCGGGCGGCGAGCAGCTCGCCGACCGTGGACTTTCCGACGCCCATGGGCCCGACCAGGACGATCAGCGGACCGCTCATCGGATCTGGAGGTGGTCGAGGTACGACTGGACGTTGCGGTGGGTTTCGGCGACGCTGTCGCCGCCGAACTTCTCCGCGACCGCATCGGCGAGGACCAGTGCGACCATCGCCTCGGCGACGATGCCGGCGGCCGGAACGGCACAGACATCGGAGCGCTGGTGGTGCGCCTTGGCGGGCTCACCGGTCACCACGTCCACCGTGGCCAGTGCACGCGGCACCGTCGCGATCGGCTTCATCGCCGCCCGGACCCGCAGCAGCTCACCTGTGGTCAGACCGCCTTCGGTGCCGCCGGCGCGGCCGGAGGCGCGCTTGATGCCGTCCTCGGTCACCAGGATCTCGTCGTGCGCCTGCGAGCCGGGCACCCGGGCGAGATCGAAGCCGTCGCCGACCTCGACGCCCTTGATGGCCTGGATGCCCATGAGCGCGGCGGCGAGACGGGCGTCGAGCCGACGGTCCCAGTGCACGTGCGAACCGAGGCCGACCGGCACTCCATAGGCCAGCACCTCGACGACACCGCCGAGCGTGTCGCCGTCCTTGTGGGCCTGGTCGATCTCGGCGACCATCTGCTTGCTCGCCGTGGCGTCGAGGCAGCGCACCGGGTCGGCGTCGAGCTTCTCGACGTCGGCGGGCACCGGGTAGAGACCGTACGGCGCCTTGGCCGCGGCCAGTTCCACGACGTGACTGACGATCTCGATGCCGGCCGTCTCCTTGAGGTACGACCGGGCCACGGCGCCGAGGGCGACGCGCGCCGCGGTCTCCCGGGCGCTGGCGCGCTCCAGGATCGGCCGGGCCTCGTCGAAGCCGTACTTCTGCATGCCGGCGAGGTCGGCGTGGCCGGGCCGGGGGCGGGTCAGCGGGGCGTTACGGGCCTGGGCGGCCAGCACTTCGGGGTCGACCGGGTCGGCCGACATGACCTGCTCCCACTTGGGCCACTCGGTGTTGCCCACCATCACGGCGACGGGCGAGCCCATGGTCAGGCCGTGCCGGACCCCGCCGAGGAAGGTGACCTCGTCCTTCTCGAACTTCATCCGGGCGCCGCGCCCGTATCCGAGCCGTCGCCTGGCGAGCGCGTCCGCCACCATCTCCGTGGTGACGGGGATACCGGCGGGAAGACCCTCCAGCGTCGCCACCAGTGCGGGGCCGTGCGACTCTCCGGCGGTCAGCCAGCGCAACCTGCTCAACGGTGCTCCTCATGCTCGCGCCTGTAACTGCATCGGCGCGACCGGGTGCGCGGCCCTGGCCCGCCGCCCTCGATCCTCCCACGACCGGGCCTCCCGACCCGCCGCCGGTCCAGCAGACGGACGGACCGGCCGGGCCGGCCGGGCGGTCAGCGGGCGGTCAGCGCCTGTTCGCCGGCGTGACGCATGGCGGTCAGCGGCGCGGGCGAGCGGCCCGTCATCTGCTCGACCTGGAGGACGGCCTGGTGGACGAGGAGGTCAAGACCTCCGACGACTGCGCCCCCACGGCTCGCCCAGGCTGAGGCGAGTCCGGTGGGCCAGGGCTCGTACAGCACGTCGAAGAGCGTGCCCGGGCGCTCCGGAACGGCGTCCATCAGCGCGTCCGTGGCACCGGCCGGCGTGGTCGCGATGACCAGTGGCGCGTGCAGTGCCTGCTCGGCCTCGGCCCAGTCGGCGATCCGCACGTCGACCCCGAGCCGTTCGCCCCAGCCGCGCATCTCGATACCGCGCTCGCGGCTGCGGACGTAGGCCGTGACGGGTCCCGTACAGATCTGCGAGAGCGCGGCGAGAGCGGACGAGGCGGTGGCCCCGGCGCCGAGGACAGCGGCGGACTCGGTCTTCTCGACACCCCGCTCGCGCAGCGCGGCGATCATGCCCGGAATATCCGTGTTGTCGCCGGTACGCCCGCCGTCCTCGGTGAAGACGACCGTGTTCACCGCCTCGACCGAGGCCGCGGTCTCGCTGACACAGTCCAGCAGCGGCATGATCGCCCGCTTCAGCGGCATGGTGAGGGAGAGCCCGGCCCAGGAGGAATCCAGGCCCTCGACGAAGCCCGGGAGCGCCGCCTCGTCCACGTCGAACCGGTCGTACGACCAGCCGTCGAGGCCGAGTTCGGCGTATGCCGCCCGGTGCAGGACCGGGGAGAGCGAGTGTGCGATGGGCGAGCCGAGAACGGCTGCCCGGTGACGCCTGTCAGTCGAGCCCATGCAGTTCCTTGAACTTCTTGTTGAGCTTCTCGTGCTCCGCGGCCGTCTTGGTGAACTGGGTCTTCTTGCCGTCGAGCGAGATGAAGAACATCCAGCCGCTGGAGGTGGGACTCAGGGTCGCGCGCAGGGCCTCGTCCCCGGGGTTGCCGATGGGGCCCGGAGGCAGACCGGCGTGGTAATAGGTGTTATAGGGATCCGGGTTGGTCCGGATCTCGTTCGACCTGATCTTGATCTCGCTCTGGTTCTTGAGGTAATTGAACGCGGAGTCGAATTCGAGCTTGCGGTTCGTCGCCACGTTGTCGGGCTTCAGGCGGTTGTAGACGACTTCGGCCATCTTGCGGAAGTCGTCATGCGTAAGGCCTTCCGCCTGGACCAGGCTGGCCACGGTGAGCACCTGCCACGGACCGTCCAGGTTGTACTTCTTGGCGGTGCCTTCGAGGTCGAGATCCTCGTACTCCTCGTTGGACCGCGAGACCATCTTCTTGAGGATCGTCTCGGGCTTGGTTTCCTTCGTGACCGGATATGCGGCCGGGTAGAGGAATCCTTCCAGCGGGTCCTTGATGTCCTTGTTCTTGGCCACCCAGCCGGGCAGGCCCAGATCGGCCTTCTTGGACGCGGCTACGGCTGCGGTGGTGCCCTTCTTGAGGTCCAGCTTCGCGTCGATCTTCGCGTAGACGGCGACATTGCGGGAGCCCTCGGGAATGATCAGAAGGTTCTGGCTCTTCGGGTCGACCATCATCTTCACGGCCTCGGACGCCGACATCTCCTCGTGGAGGAGATAGACCCCGGCCTGGATCGACTTCCCCTTGGGGTTCTCGTTCTGCGCGGAGACGAAGGCGTCGACGCTCTTGACCACACCCGCCTTCTTCAGGATGTTGCCGATGTCGTACCCGTACGCGCCCTTCGGGATTTCCACCTCGACCGATCCCGAGCCGCTACCCGCGTAGTCGGGGGCGGAGCCGAACTTGTCCTTGTAGAAGGAGTAGCCGAAGTAGCCCACTCCTCCGAGGCCGCCGGCCAGGACGAGGGAGACGACCAGGCAGGCGCACCCGCTGCGGCCCTTCTTCTTCTTGCCCTTGCCGCGGCGCTCGCCGTCCCCGTTCCCGCGGCGGGACTCACGAGGGTCGTCGTCGTACTCGTCGTCGTCCTTGGCCTTGCCGTCGTCCGCGCCCGTGAAGAACGGGTGGGTCTCCTCGGGCTGGACCTCGGGGTCCCAGTCAGGGTTCTGCGCCGGGGCCGGTGCGGGTTCCGCCTCGCGGCGGCCCGGGGGCTGCGGCGGCGGATACGCCTCGGGGGTGCCGTAGTAGTCGTTCGTCTCGCTGTAGCCGTACCCGGCGGCGGGCTGGCCGTCGTAGGGCGCCGCCGGCTGCTGGCCGGTGTCCCAGCCGCCGCTGTAGGGCGGCTGCTGCTGGGCATACGGGTCCTGCTGCGCACCGTACGGGGGCTGCTGCTGGTACTGCGCCTGCTGATGCTGCTGCGCGTACGGGTCCTGGTGCTGCTGTTGCTGGTGCTGCTGTTGCTGGTGCTGCTGTTGCTGGTGCTGCTGCTGGTGCTGCGCGTAAGGGTCCTGCGGCTGCTGCGTGTAAGCGTCCTGCGGCTGGGCATATGGGTCTTGCGGCTGCTGCTGGGCGTACGGGTCCTGCTGCTGCTGGCCGCCGTACTGGCCCTGGCCGTGGGCAGGCCGCCGGCCCTCCCACCCCTGGTCCCCGTACAGGGGATCCTCGGGATGCCACGGTTCGGAGCCGGGGCCCCGGCCATACTCAGTCATCGATCCCCTTGAGCCGCGAGACGACGTTCCGTCTCTTTGCTGTGCGGTGTTTGTTCGAACCCCGCCGCATCGCGCGGAACGTTACCGTATCGCGATCAGACAACCACTTCGACGCCCTCGCCGGGCGGATTGCCCGAGGCCCGTTCGGACTCCAGAGCGTTCTGGAGGATCACCACAGCGGCAGCCTGATCGATGACGGATCGGCCTTTTTTGGACTTCACGCCCGATGCGCGCAGCCCCTGACTGGCCGTCACTGTGGTCATCCTCTCGTCCACCAATCGCACCGGAATGGGTGCAACCGCACGGGCGAGCACATCGGTGAAGGCGCGGACCTTGGCCGCGGCCGGCCCTTCGCCACCGCCCAGGGACCGTGGCAGGCCGACGATGATCTCGATCGGCTCGTACTCCGCGACGATCTGTCCGAGCCGCCGGTGGGCGGCCGGGACGTCGCGTCCCGGCACGGTCTCCACCGGTGTGGCAAGGATCCCGTCGGGGTCGCACGAGGCGACCCCGATCCGGGCGTCCCCGACGTCGATCGCCAGTCGGCGACCGCGGCGCATCTGCGTCATGTCCGGTGTCACGCCGTCTCGGTGACGAGGCGTTCGACAGCGGCGACGGCGTCGCCGATGGCGTCCGGGTTCTGTCCGCCGCCCTGGGCGACGTCCGGCTTGCCTCCGCCACCGCCGCCGAGGGTCTTGGCGGCGGTGCGGACCAGGTCGCCGGCCTTGAGGCCGCGCTCGCGGGCGGCCTCGTTCGTGGCGATGACGGTCAGCGGGCGCCCGTTGGCCGTGGTGAACAGGGCCACGACGGCCGGACGGCCGCCCTGGATGCGCCCGCGGACGTCGAGGACGAGCTTGCGCAGGTCGTCGGCCGACGTGCCGTCCGGCACCTGGCCGGTGACCAGGGCCACGCCCCGTACGTCCTTGGCGGAGTCGACCAGACCCGCGGCAGCGGCCAGGACCTTCTCCGCGCGGAACTTCTCGATCTCCTTCTCGGCGTCCTTCAGTTTGCCGAGCATGGAGGCGATCTTCTCCGGGAGCTCCTCGGAACGGCCCTTGACCAGCTCCTGGAGCTGGGCGACGACCGTGTGCTCCTTGGCGAGGAAGTTGTACGCGTCGACGCCGACGAGGGCCTCGATGCGGCGCACGCCGGAGCCGATGGACGACTCGCCGAGCAGCTTCACCAGACCGAGCTGGGCAGTGTTGCCGACGTGCGTGCCGCCGCACAGCTCCTTGGAGAAGTCGCCGATGGTGACGACACGGACCCGCTCGCCGTACTTCTCGCCGAACTCGGCGATGGCTCCCTGCTTCTTGGCCTCGTCGATCGACATGACCTCGGCCTGGACGTCGAGCTCCCGCGAGAGGACCTCGTTGATCTTCTGCTCGACATCGACGAGGACCGTGCCGGGTACGGCCGCGGGCGAACCGAAGTCGAAGCGGAAACGGCCCGGGGAGTTCTCCGAACCGGCCTGGGCTGCCGTCGGGCCGAGCGCGTCGCGCAGTGCCTGGTGCGTGAGGTGGGTGGCGCTGTGGGCGCGGGCGATCGCGCGTCGGCGGGTGTTGTCGATGGCGGCGAAGGCGGAGGCCCCGACCGTCACCTCGCCGACCTGCACCGAGCCCTTGTGCACGGAGACGCCGGGGACCGGCTGCTGAACGTCGCGCACCTGGATGACGGCGCCGTTGTCGAGCCGGATACGGCCCTGGTCGGCGAGCTGGCCGCCGCCCTCGGCGTAGAACGGGGTGCGGTCCAGGACGACCTCGACCTCGTCGCCCTCGGAGGCGGCCGGCGAGGAGACACCGTCGACGAGGAGGCCGACGATCGTCGACTCGCCCTCGGTGGCGAGGTAGCCGGTGAACTCGGTGACTCCGGAGTTGTCGGCGACCTCGCGGTAGGCGGACAGGTCTGCGTGACCGGTCTTCTTGGCCCTGGCGTCGGCCTTGGCCTTGTCCCGCTGCTCCTGCATGAGGCGGCGGAATCCGTCCTCGTCCACGGACAGCCCCTGTTCGGCGGCCATCTCCAGGGTGAGGTCGATCGGGAAGCCCCAGGTGTCGTGGAGCAGGAACGCCTTGTCACCGGCGATGACCCGGCCGCCGGCGGCCTTGGTCTCGGTGACGGCGGTCTCCAGGATGTTGGTGCCGCCCTTGAGGGCCTTCAGGAACGCGGCCTCCTCGGCGAGGGCGACCGTCTCGATCCGCTTGCGGTCCGTGATCAGCTCGGGGTACTGCAGGCCCATCGTGTTGATCACGACGTCGACCAGCTCGCTGACGACCGAGCCGGTGGCGCCCATCAGCCGCATGTTGCGGATGGCCCGGCGCATGATGCGGCGCAGCACGTAGCCGCGGCCCTCGTTGCCGGGGGTGACACCGTCGCCGATGAGCATGACGGAGGTGCGGATGTGGTCGGCGACCACGCGGAGTGAGACGTCCGTGCCGTGGGCGGCGCCGTAGCGCACGCCGGTGAGCTCGGTGGCCCTGTCCATGACGACGCGCAGGGTGTCGGTCTCGTACATGTTCTGTACGCCCTGGAGGATCATCGCAAGGCGTTCGAGGCCGAGGCCGGTGTCGATGTTCTTGGACGGCAGGTCACCGAGGATCGGGAAGTCGTCCTTGCCGTCGCCGGCGCCGCGCTCGTACTGCATGAAGACCAGGTTCCAGATCTCCACGTAGCGCTCGTCGTTGACGGCCGGGCCGCCCTCGACGCCGAACTCGGGGCCGCGGTCGTAGTTGATCTCGGAACAGGGGCCACACGGGCCGGGGACGCCCATGGACCAGAAGTTGTCCTTCTTGCCGAGGCGCTGGATGCGCTCGGCGGGGACACCGATCTTGTCGCGCCAGATCTGCTCGGCCTCGTCGTCGTCGAGGTAGACCGTGATCCACAGACGCTCGGGGTCGAGGCCGAAGCCGCCGTCCGCCACGGAGCTGGTGAGCAGCTCCCAGGCGTACTCGATGGCGCCTTCCTTGAAGTAGTCGCCGAAGGAGAAGTTCCCGCACATCTGGAAGAACGTGCCGTGCCGGGTGGTCTTGCCGACCTCTTCGATGTCCGGCGTACGGACGCACTTCTGCACGCTGGTGACGCGCGGGGCGGGCGGCTTGACCTCGCCGAGGAAGTACGGCTTGAAGGGCACCATGCCGGCCGGGACCAGCAGCAGAGTCGGGTCGTCCGCGATGAGCGACGCCGAAGGGACGACGGTGTGACCGCGCTCCTCGTAGAAGCTCAGCCAGCGGCGACGAATTTCTGCCGACTCCATCAGTGGTCCTCATTCCGGTTGTACGAGTTGTAGGTGCGTGACGTGGGGGGAAGGCTGCGGGGCGCCTCGCGCTCGGCCGCCTCGACGGTGAGGTGGCGCCGCACGGGGAGATCGGGGTCGACGGGCGCTTCGAGCCCGAGCGCCTCGCCCAGTTCGGCCTCGCGTCTGGCCATGCCCTCACGGACGTCCAGGGCGAAGTCCTTCAGCTTGTGACCGGCCACGACCGCCTTGTCGGCGGCCTGCGCCGCGAGGCTCTCGGGGGTCAGCTGCTTGATCTTCCGGTTGACCTTGGCGGTGGCCCACACACCGGCGGCTGCGCCGGCGGTGAACCAGAACGTACGGCGGAACATCGCTGCGTCAGTCCTTCGATCCGCGGGAGTTTCTGCCGTTGCGCTTCCTGGCGCGCGCGGACGGCACGGTCCGGCCGACGATCACCGCGCGCCGGGAGCGCGCTTCCGGCTCGGGGTCCGCCTTGCGGCCGATGGCCTGCCGGACCCCGTACCCGAACGCCGCGACCTTGACCAGCGGGCCGCCGAACGTGGAGGCGACGGTGGTGGAGAGCGCCGAGGCGTTGGAGGTGACCTCCTGGACGTCCGTCGCGATGGCGTCGACCTTGTCGAGCTGTGTCTGCGCGGAGCGTACGGTCGCGGAGGCGTCGGCGAGCAGCGGGACGGCCTGTTCGGTCACGTCCGCCACGAGTTTCGTGGTCGCCCTGAGCGTCTGGGCGAGCCTCACCAGCACGACGGCGAGGAACGAAACCAGGATCGCCCAGAAGACGGCCACCAGGATCCCGGCCACCTCACCACCGGACACAGTGCACCGCTCTCTGGCTTGTCGTCTGTCTGTCTTGTTTCCTGCTGTTCGGCGAGGCCGTCGCGGCGGCCGGTCACCGTTCCCCGAGCCTATCGCGCCAGGGCTCACGCCTTGTACCGCATTGCGGGCCGCCCCAGCAGGAGTTCCCGCAACGAGATTGTACGGAGCGCTTTCGGGCCAGTACTCTGCGTGTTTCATGCGACGCCCTCAGCGCCCCTTTCCGTCCCCCGACGACCCCGGCCACCCGGCCGCCTCCCCCGAGGAGCCCGCGCCCCGTCGCCGTGGCAATCTCCCGGCGGAGCTGAACAGGTTCGTGGGGCGCGACGGCGAGCTGGCCGACGTGGTCGAGCTGTTGGAGGAGTCGCGGCTCGTCACCGTCGTCGGGGTGGGAGGGGTCGGCAAGTCCCGGCTGGTCAGCAGGGTCGCGGCGCTCCTGGAGAAACGGTACTGCGACGGCGTCTGGCTGGTGGAGCTCTCCTCGGTCCACGATCCCGCGCTTCTGGAGCACGCCCTGGTCGACGCGCTGGGTCTCACGGACCACACGAGCCGGCCACCCCGCTCGACACTCCTCGAACACTGTGCCGAGCGCCGTCTCCTTCTGGTGATCGACGGTTTCGAGCATCTGGTCGACGCCTGTGCGGAGTTGGTACGGGATCTGCTTCGCCGCTCTCCGGGGCTGCGGGTGCTGGCCGCCGGCCGGCTGCCGCTGGACCTCGACGGTGAGAGCGGCTACCCGCTCGCGACGATGAATGACGAGGACGCGTTGCTGCTCTTCGCCGAGCGGGCCACCTCTGTGCAGCCCGAGTTCCGGCTGACCGAGCGCACCCAGGGCGCCGTCCTGGAGCTGTGCCGGCGCCTCGACGGTATTCCGCTCGCACTGGAGCTGGCGGCCGGCCGACTGCGCGCCCTGTCGACGGAGCAGGTGCTGCAACGGCTGGACGACCGCTTCCGGCTGCTGACCGGCGGCAGCCGCTGCGCGCTCGCCCGCCACCAGACGCTCCGTACAGCGATCGGCTGGAGTCATGAGCTCTGCGCCCCGGAGCAGCGGCTGCTGTGGGCCCGGCTGTCGGTCTTCGCCGGGCAGTTCGACCTGGAGGCGGCCGAGTACATCTGCAGCGGCCCCGATCTGCCGGCCGACTCGGTGCTGGACGTGCTGTCCGGGCTGCTGGCGCAGTCCGTGGTCCTGCGGGAGGAGGCGGCCGTCGGGGCGCGCTACCGGATGCTGGACACGGTGCGGGAGTACGGCGCCGAGTGGCTCGCGGCCACGGGCGACACGGACCGGCTGCGCCGCCGTCACCGGGACTGGTTCCTGGGGCTGGCGACCTGGTGCGAGCTCGACTGGTTCAGCCCGCGGCAGGCGGAGGTGGCCACTCGGGTGGAAAGTGAGCTGCCGAATCTGCGGCGGGCCATGGAGTGTTCGCTGGAGAGCCCCGATGAGGCGCACCTCGCGCAGTACCTGGCGGGCACGCTCTGGTTCCTGTGGGTCGGCTGCGGACGCCTCTCGGAGGGGCGGCACTGGCTGGAGCACGTACGGGAGGAGGAGACGCCGTACGACACCTCGCGGCTGAAGGCACTGTGGGTGCTCGGGTACGTCGCGGTCCTCCAGGGCGATCCGGTGGGGGCGATCTCGGCCCTCACCGAGTGCCGGGAGGAGGCGGACCTGGCGGGTGACACCGTCGCTTCGGCGTACGCGGTGCATCGCACGGGCTGTCTGGCCCTGGTCACGGACGACATGCCACGCGCCCACGATCTGCTGCAGGAGGCCCTCGGCCGCTACCGGGAGCTCGGCGAGCTGAACAGCAATGTGCTGATGGCCCAGGTGGAGCTGGCCATGGCGGTCGGGTTCCAGGGGGATCTGGACGGCGCGGTCGTGATCTGCGAGGAGGTCCGGGACATCTGCGAGGACCACGGGGAGCGCTGGGCGCTCAGCTACGCGCTGTACGTACTGGGCTTCGCCGCACTCCAGGGGGGTCTCGCCGGCCGGGCCCGGGAACTGCTCGGGGAGTCGCTGGCCATCAGTCACACGTTCCACGACCGTCTGGGCACCGTGCTCAGCCTGGAGCTGCTGGCACTCGTCACGGTGGTCGAGGGCGACGCGGCGGAGGCGGCTCTGCTGCAAGGGGCCGCCGACCGGATCTGGCCGTCGGTGGGCTTGCCGCTGTTCGGATCGGCTCACTACGGCAGGCCCCGGGCCCGGTGCGAGGAACTGGCCCGCCATGAGCTGGGCGAGGCGCTGTACGTGTCGGAGCGAGGGGCAGGCCGCAAGCTCGGCACGGACGCGGTGGTGGCCAGGGCCCTGTCGGGCCGGTCCGGCGAGCGACGGCGGGAGGCGTCCGGCTCGCCCTCCCCTGCCACGCGAAAGCCCGCCGCCTCCCCGATCGGGGAGGGGCGGGCCTGAGCGCCGGTGTGGAGCGGCTACGCCTGAATCAGCGGGCGTAGTACTCGACGACGAGCTGCTCGTCGCAGATCACGGGGATTTCCTTGCGGTTCGGGTCCCGGTCAAGGCGGAAGGCCAGGGCCTTCAGGTTCACCTGCAGGTAGCGCGGGGTCTCACCGTCGGTGTCGTAACCACCCTCGCGGGCAACCTGGAAGGGGTACTTCTCGCGGCTGCGCTCGCGGACCATCACGATGTCGTCGGGACGGACACGGAACGACGGCTTGTCGACCTTGCCACCGTTGACCTCGATGTGGCCGTGGACGACCATCTGGCGCGCCTGGTAGATCGTCTTGGCGATGCCAGAACGCAGGACCAGCGCGTCGAGGCGGCGCTCGAGCTCGACGACGAGCGCCTCGCCCGTCTTGCCCTCGGCCTTCTTGGCACGGTCATAGGCACGCGCCATCTGGCGCTCGCTGATGTCGTACTGGGCGCGCAGACGCTGCTTCTCGAGCAGACGGACCTTGTAGTCCGAGTTCTGCTTGCGGCCACGGCCGTGCTCGCCCGGCGGGTAGGGGCGCGCCTCGAAGTACTTGACGGCCTTCGGCGTCAGCGCAATGCCGAGCGCGCGGCTCTTCTTGACCTTGGGACGCGACTGATTAGGCACGTTCTCCAGACCTCCGTTGTAGGTTAGGTTAGGCTCACCTTACTCAAGGAGATCGCATGTCTCGCCCTGGGAACACCACACACGTCACGGACAGCACTGACAGCGTCGACGCAACTGAAGGCGTCGATACGACGGAGGACCGATCAGATCGTGGTCAGCCGCGTCCCAGCGGGCTTGAAAACACTCGGATGCCGTCAGCAGCCGAGCGCACACGAACTCTCGTACAGAGTACCTGCTCCGCGGTGCTGCTCGTACCCGGGCTGGAAAGGGCGGGCTCGGACCAGCTGATGCCGCTGTCCCGGACCGTGGGTCCGGACGGCGACCTGTTCCTCGAATTTCCCGCCGGCTCCCCGGCTGTGCGGGCCGCGACCCATGCGCAGGACGACGAGCTGGCGGCCGTGCTGGAGATCACGGACGTCGCCCCCGTCGCCGTACCCCACCGCATCCGTGGCCGGGCCCGCGTCTGCGGATGGCTCACGTCCGTGCCCGGGATGGCGGGCCCCGGCCGGATGCTGCTGCGGCTGGAGACGGGCGAGGCCTACGTCGAGGACCTCTGGGGTGCGGAGACGGTCGAGCCGGAGGAGCTGCGGGACGCGGCCGCCGACCCGCTCGTCGCCCACGAGGCGGAGCTGCTGCAGCATCTGCACGCGGCACACGGAGACCGGCTGGAGACGTTGTGCGGGCTGCTCGGCGAGCGGGCCGCCCGGACCGCTGCGCCGCCGTTCGTCGTACCGGTCGCGCTGGACCGTCTCGGGCTGCGGGTCCGTTTCTTCGAGCGGCAGGGGCCCTGCTTCGACGCCCGCTTCGAGTTCCCCGAGCCGGTGCGCGATGTGGTGGAACTGCGCCACGCGATGCGCACCCTCTTCGATGCGGCCGCGCACTGAGTCCGGCCCCTACGCGCTGTCCGGTGCGCCCGTGCCGCCGCTTTCCGTGTGCCCCAGACGCTCGCGGACCCGGTCCGCCACATCCGCGTACCGCGCCTCGGCCCCGTAGCGGGTGGGCCGGTAGTAGCGCTTGTCGCGGACCGCGTCCGGGGCGTACTGCTGAGCGGCGATGCCGCCGGGGACATCGTGCGGGTAGACGTAGCCCTGCGCGTGGCCCAGCTTGGCGGCGCCCTTGTAGTGGCCGTCGCGCAGATGGGCGGGGACCGGGCCTGCCAGTCCCCTGCGGACGTCGTCCTGCGCCGCGGAGATCGCCAGCGTCGCCGCGTTGGACTTCGGGGCGAGCGCCAGCGCGATCGTGGCGTGGCTGAGGGTGAGTGCCGCCTCAGGGAAGCCGATCATCGCGACCGCCTGGGCGGCCGCGACCGCGGTGGGAAGCGCCGTGGGATCGGCGAGACCGATGTCCTCGCTGGCCGAGATCATCAGCCGGCGGGCGATGAACCGGGGGTCCTCCCCGGCCTCGATCATCCGGGCCAGATAGTGCAGCGCAGCGTCCACGTCCGAGCCGCGGATCGACTTGATCAGCGCACTCGCCACGTCGTAGTGCTGGTCGCCGTCCCGGTCGTACTTCACGGCCGCCCGGTCGACGGTCTCCTCCAGGGTGAGGAGGGTGATCTCCTCCTCCTGCTTGGACAGCGCCGCACCGGCCGCCGCCTCCAGCGCCGTCAGCGCCCGGCGCGCATCACCCCCGGCGATGCGCAGCAGATGCTCCTGGGCGTCCTCGGGCAGCGTCACCGCGCCGCCGAGTCCGCGCTCGTCGGTCAGGGCCCGGCACAGCAGGTCGCGCAGGTCGTCGTCGGTCAGCGACTCGAGCGTCAGCAGCAGCGAACGCGACAGGAGCGGGGAGATGATCGAGAAGTAGGGGTTCTCGGTGGTCGCCGCGATCAGCGTGACCCAGCGGTTCTCCACGGCCGGGAGCAGGGAGTCCTGCTGCGCCTTGGAGAAGCGGTGGATCTCGTCCAGGAAGAGGACGGTCTCCTTCCCGTAGCCACCGGTGGCGCGACGGGCCCCTTCGATGACGGCCCGTACTTCCTTGACGCCCGCGGTGATCGCGGAGAGCTCGACGAATCGTTTGTTCGTGGCCTTGCTGACCACGTACGCCAGGGTCGTCTTCCCGATGCCGGGCGGGCCCCAGAGGATCACCGACGACGGTCCTGCCGGTCCCCCGCTCCCCTCGCCGACGAGGCGGCGCAGCGGCGAGCCCGGCTTGAGCAGATGCTGCTGGCCCACGACCTCGTCGAGGGTACGCGGACGCATCCGGACAGCGAGGGGGCTGCTGGACGGGTCCTTCTCCTGGCGGTCTTCGGCAGCTGCGGTAAAGAGGTCGGGCTCCACGTTTTGAAGCCTATGTCACGGCACTGACATCCCGGCCGGGGCCGGCGGGGGCGAGCGCGCCTGTCAGCTGGTCCAGAAGTCCCACCAGCGGGTCAGGATCAGCATGCCGATGATCCCGATCCACAGGACCGGGGGCACCCAGTGGAACTCGGTGAGGCCGTTGCGCAGCCAGCTCGGCGCGGGAATGATCCGGTGTTTGATGTTGTGCGTGGTGACGTAGCAGAACATCAGGATCGTGGCGACCCAGGCCAGGCAGCACCACAGGCAGAGCGAGTTGATGTTGTACAGCGACTGGTACTGGAGCCAGGTGCAGAAGCCGACGCCGAACAGCGTGCCCGCGTTCATCCCCAGCCAGTACCAGCCGCGGAAGCGCGCTCCGGCGAGCAGGGCCAGACCGATCCCGATGATCACGGGGTAGGTGGCCATGCCGAGCATCGGGTTCGGGAAGCCGAAGGCCGAGGCCTGGTCGCTCTTCATGATGTTCCCGCACGCCACCACCGGGTTGAGACTGCAGCCCGGAACGAAGGTGGGGTCCTCCGCCAGCTTGAGCTTGTCGATGGTGATGACCCACGCGGCGAGGAGTCCGGCAGCACCCGTGATCACCAGCAGCAGTGCCAGCGCGCGACTGCCGCCGATGGTCCTCTTGCCGCCGTCCTCGTCCTGGTCGGAGGAGGGATGGTCAACCGCTGCAGTCGTCATATCGCCGTTCCGTCAGTGAGTGGCCTGCTGGGGCACGGTCATTGTGCCGCACGGGCGCGCCGGTCTTCTGTTCGATGAACATAAAGATGCGCGTACGGGCGCGGCCTCACACGGTCCGGAATCAGGGGTGCCGGGCAGACACCGCCGTGATGAGGGGCCGTGCCCACGGCCTCGGGCCGGATCCGGTCCACCCGTTGGTGTGGTGTCCGCCCGCGGACCGGAATCGCCCGGCAGTATGAATGCGCACCGGCCGGGTTGACGGTAGGAGGGAACGGGACTTCCACGAACCGCTGTTGGGTGCTTCCTGTCGCGGGCGGTACGGCCCGCCCGCGACAGGAGGGGTTCACGCGAGGCGTGTGCGGACCGCCTCGGCCACCCCGGCCAGCGGCACGGCCGTCTGCTCGCCGGACTCCATGTCCTTGAGCTGCACGTTCCCCTCGGCCAGATCACGCTCGCCGGCCACGATGGTGAAGCGCGCTCCCGAGCGGTTGGCGCTCTTCATCGCACCCTTGAGACCGCGGCCCCCGAACGCGAAGTCCGCGGCCACGCCCTCGCGGCGCAGCTGTGTGACGACGCCGAAGAGCACACGTCGCGCCTCCTCGCCGAGCGGTACGGCGAAGACACTGGTGGTGGAGGGGAGTTCGAGCTCGATGCCTTCCGCCTCCAGCGCGAGCACGGTGCGGTCCACACCGAGTGCCCAGCCGACCGACGGCAGCGCGGGACCGCCGATCATCTCGGAGAGGCCGTCGTACCGGCCGCCGCCGCCGACCGCGGACTGCGAGCCCAGTCCGTCGTGGACGAACTCGAAGGTGGTGCGGGTGTAGTAGTCGAGGCCGCGGACGAGCCTCTCGTCGTCCTCGTACACGACGCCTGCGGCGTTGAGCAGGCTCCGGACCTCCTCGTGGTACGCCTTGCAGGCGTCGCACAGGTAGTCGCGCAGGACGGGGGCGCCGGCCAGCTGCTTCTGGACCTCGGGGCGCTTGTCGTCGAGGACCCGGAGCGGGTTGATCTCGATGCGCCGGCGGGTGTCCTCGTCGAGGTCGAGCTCGCGCAGGAAGCCCTGGAGCGCCTCGCGGTAGACGGGCCGGCATTCCTTGTCGCCCAGCGAGTTCAGCAGGATGCGGA
This sequence comes from Streptomyces sp. NBC_01013, assembly GCF_045162765.1. Classification (NCBI taxonomy): domain Bacteria; kingdom Bacillati; phylum Actinomycetota; class Actinomycetes; order Kitasatosporales; family Streptomycetaceae; genus Streptomyces; species Streptomyces sp. NBC_01013. The sequence continues at coordinate 6,950,160 of NZ_CP108687.1, read as the reverse complement.
ACTGGCGCAGCCCCAGGGTGCGGTACGCCTGGTCGGCCAGGATGATCAGCTCGGCGTCCAGGGCCGGGTCCTCGGCGCCGATCGCCTCGGCGCCGACCTGCGAGAAGTGGCGGTAGCGGCCCTTCTGCGGTCGCTCGTAGCGGTAGTACGAGCCGGAGTACCAGAGCTTGACCGGCAGGTTGCCGAGCTTGTGGAGGTTGGCCTCCAGGGCGGCCCGCAGCACGGAAGCGGTGCCCTCGGGACGCAGGGCGAGCTCGGAGCCGCCCTTGGTGGTGAGGGTGTACATCTCCTTGGACACGATGTCGGTGGACTCGCCGACACCGCGGGAGAAGAGGGCCACATCCTCGAAACCGGGGGTCTCGATGTAGCCGTAACCCGAGTTCTTCAGCGGTGCGGCGATCGCCTCGCGCACGGCGAGATACTTCGCGGAGTCGGGCGGGGTCAGGTCGTACGTGCCCTTGGGGGCCTTGAAGGTGCTCACGGTGTTCGCTCTCGTCACATTCCTCGTCGGGGCGCGTCCATACCGCTGAGATACGGATTGGTGGCGCGCTCGCGGCCGATGGTCGTCTGGGGGCCGTGGCCGGACAGCACCACGGTCGAGTCGTCGAGCGGCAGGCACACACGGGCCAGCGACTCGAGGAGCTCGGCGTGGTCGCCGCCGGGCAGGTCGGTGCGTCCGACGGAGCCGGCGAAGAGCAGGTCGCCCGAGAAGAGGACCTGCGGAACCTCCGCGGCCTCGGGCATCCTGAACGTCACCGACCCCTTGGTATGGCCGGGCGCATGCGAGACGCCGAACTCCATGCCCGCGAGCAGCAGCTGCGCGCCGTCGCTCAGCTCCTTGACGTCGTCCGGCTCCCCCACCGTCAGCTCGCCCATGAGCGGCATCCCGATGGAGCGGCCGAGGGCCTTCTCCGGGTCACTCATCATGTAGCGGTCCTCGGGGTGGATCCAGGCGGGTACGTCGTGCGCGCCGCACACCGGGACGACCGAGGCGACATGGTCGATGTGGCCGTGGGTGAGGACGACGGCGACGGGCTTCAGCCGATGCTTCTTCAGCGCTTCCTCGACCCCTGAGGTGGCCTGATGGCCCGGGTCGATGATCACGCACTCCTCGCCTGCGGCGGGGGCGACCAGGTAACAGTTGGTCCCCCAGGCCCCGGCGGGGAACCCGGCAATGAGCACGATCGTCCTTAGTGGTCGTCCGACGAGGGAGGTCGGCTGCGAGGTCGCAGCAGTTCAGAGCCTACCGGCGCTCCTCATTCCACAGCTAACCCATATACGGTACGGGGCAACCCAGGCCCGATCACACGACGTACAAGGAGATCACCCGGTGGTCAGCAGCGATCAGCGGCGGCGGCAGCTCGCCAGGGAGAAATTCGAGCGGCAGCAGCAGCGCCGGGAGGAGGCCCGCCACAGGACCCGGCGGCTGACGGTCATCATCGCCTCCGCGGTGGCCGTGGTGGCGGTCATCGGTGGTGCTACGTACTTCGCCACCAGCGGCGACGACGACAAGGACAACAAGGCCGACGCGGCCGCGAGTCAGAGCCCGCCGGCGTCGCCCTCGCCCACGGCGAGCGAGAAGACCGTGCCCGAGCCCGCGATGAAGATCGACAAGAAGTCGACGTACACGATGTCGCTCAAGACGAGCCAGGGCGACATATCGTTCGCGATGGACGCGGCGAAGACCCCGCACACGACGAACTCCTTCAAGTCGCTCGCCGACAAGAAGTTCTTCGACGGCACCAAGTGTCACCGGTTGACCACGGACGGCATCTTCGTCCTGCAGTGCGGTGACCCGAAGGGCGACGGAACCGGTGGTCCCGGCTACACGATTCCCGACGAGAACCTGACCGCACTGGGCAAGGCGGGCGCCGACGGCAGGGTGACCTACCCGGCCGGCACGGTCGCGATGGCCAACACCGGTCAGGCGCACACCGGCGGCAGCCAGTTCTTCCTCGTCTACAAGGACAGCAAACTGCCGCCCAGCTACACGCCGTTCGGCACGATGGACAAGGACTCCCTGAAGACCGTCGAAGCCATCGGCAAGGCGGGTGTGACCGGCGGCGCCGCCGACGGTGCGCCGAAGAAGCCGGTGAACATCTCGAAGGCGGGCGTCGACAAGACGTGACCCCCCGGCGGGCCCGGCACGATCTGCCCGGCAGCCGCTCGGTGCGGACGGCCGGGAGCGGCCGGTACATGGGGGGCGCCACCTCCCATGTGCCGGCCGGTCCAATTTCAGCCGCGCTGAGTGCGGACAGCCGGGCGGCCCGTCGCCTAGATTGGCGTTGTGCAGGGCGGGCGCTGCCCGCCCCAGGAAACTGTGGACGATGCCAGGGGGGCGAACCCCCTCACGGGCATCAGGTGGAGGAGGCGCTGTGAGCAGCGACCCGTGGGGCCGTGTCGACGAGACAGGCACCGTGTACGTGCGTACAGCCGATGGCGAGCAGGTCGTCGGATCGTGGCAGGCCGGTTCTCCGGAGGAGGCCCTGGCTTACTTCGAGCGCAAGTACGAGGGCATTGTGGTCGAGATCGGCCTCCTCGAACGGCGGGTGAAGACCACCGACCTGTCGGCGAAGGACGCGACGACCGCCATCGAGCATCTGCGCGGGCAGGTCGACGAGCATCATGCCGTCGGCGATCTGGACGCGCTGCGCAAGCGGCTGGACGCCCTGGTCGCGACGGTCGACTCGCGGCGCGAGGAGCGCAAGGCGCAGAAGGCCAAGCAGACCGACGAGGCGAAGCATGCCAAGGAGGCGCTGGTCGTCGAGGCCGAGGAGCTGGCGCAGAGCGAGCAGTGGCGCTCCGCGGGCGAGCGGCTGCGCGCACTCGTCGACACGTGGAAGGGCCTGCCGCGGCTCGACCGCAAGTCGGACGACGAACTGTGGCACCGCTTCTCGCACGCCCGCTCGGCGTTCTCCAAGCGCCGCAAGGCCCACTTCGCCTCGCTGGACGCCCAGCGCGAGGAGGCCCGCGCGGTCAAGGAGAAGCTGGTCGTCGAGGCCGAGGCCCTCTCCGGGTCCACGGACTGGGGCGTGACGGCTGCCCGGTACCGCGACCTGATGACGGACTGGAAGGCCGCGGGCCGCGCCCAGCGCGAGGCCGAGGACGATCTGTGGAACCGCTTCCGCGGCGCCCAGGACGTCTTCTTCGCCGCGCGCAACGGGGTCTTCGCCGAGCGTGACGCGGAGCAGGGCGAGAACCTCAAGCTCAAGGAGGACCTCGCCGTCGAGGCCGAGAAGCTCCTGCCGGTGAAGGACCTCAAGGCGGCCAGGGCCGCGTTCAGGGCCCTCAACGAGCGCTGGGAGGCCGTCGGCCACGTGCCGCGTGACGCCCGCCCGAAGGTCGAGGGGCGGATGCAGGCGGTGGAGCGGGCGCTCCAGGAGGCCGAGGAGTCGGAGTGGCGCCGGACCAACCCGGAAGCACGCGCGCGTGCGGCGGGTCTGACCGGGCAGCTCCAGGGCGCCGTCGACAAGCTGCGTTCGCAGATCGACGCCGCTCGTGCTTCGGGCAACAACGCCCGCGCCGACAAGCTGTCCCGTGAGCTGGAGGGCCGGCAGGCGCTTCTGGACCAGGCCCTCAAGGGTCTGGAGGAGTTCGGCGGCTGACCGGGCTGCGGCTGACATGGAGTGGCCCCCGGTACGCGACGCGTACCGGGGGCCACTCCATGTCCGGGGCCGTCCCCCGGGCTCGCTGTTACGGCCTGCGGGCCGAAGTCACCCGGTAGACGTCATAGACGCCCTCAACGCTCCGTACGGCCTTCAGGACGTGCCCGAGGTGCTTGGGGTCGCCCATCTCGAAGGTGAAGCGCGAGGTGGCCACCCGGTCGCGGGACGTCTGCACGGCCGCGGACAGGATGTTGACGTGCTGGTCGGACAGGATCCGTGTGACGTCCGACAGGAGCCGGGACCGGTCCAGCGCCTCGACCTGGATGGCGACCAGGAACACCGAGGACTGCGTGGGCGCCCACTCGACGTCGAGGATCCGTTCCGGCTGCTGCGAGAGCGAGTCCACGTTCACGCAGTCGGCGCGGTGCACGGAGACACCGCTGCCCCGCGTGACGAAGCCGATGATCGGGTCGCCGGGCACGGGCGTACAACAGCGGGCCAGCTTGACCCAGACGTCGTCGACACCCTTGACGACCACACCCGGATCCGCTTTGGCACGGCGCTTGTTGCGTCCGTGCGAGGGCGGGGAGCTCTCCGCGAGGTCCTCGTTGGCCGCGTCCTCGCCGCCGAGTGCCTGCACCAGCTTCTGCACGACGCCGGCCGCCGCCACATGTCCCTCGCCGATCGCGGCGTAGAGGGACGAGATGTCGGGGTAGCGCATCTCGTGGGCGAGCGTCACGAGCGAGTCGCCCGTCAGGATCCGCTGGATCGGCAGGTTCTGCTTGCGCATCGCCCGCGCGATGGAGTCCTTGCCCTGCTCGATCGCCTCGTCGCGGCGCTCCTTGGAGAACCAGGCCCGGATCTTGTTGCGGGCACGCGGCGACTTGACGAAGCCGAGCCAGTCGCGGGAGGGCCCGGCGCCCGCCGCCTTGGAGGTGAAGACCTCCACCAGGTCGCCGTTGTCGAGCGTCGATTCGAGCGGTACGAGCCGCCCGTTGACCCGTGCCCCTATGGTCCGGTGGCCGACCTCCGTATGGACGGCGTACGCGAAGTCGACCGGTGTCGCCCCCGCGGGAAGCGCTATGACGTCGCCCTTGGGCGTGAAGACGAAGACCTCGTTGCGGGAGAGGTCGAAGCGCAGGGACTCCAGGAACTCGCTGGGGTCCTCGGTCTCCTTCTGCCAGTCCAGCAGCTGGCGCAGCCACGCCATGTCGTTGACGGTGTCCTGGCCGCGGCCGGTGTTCTTGGGGACGTCGGTGCGCACCTTGGAGGCACCCGCGACGGCTTCCTGCTTGTACTTCCAGTGCGCGGCGATGCCGTACTCGGCACGGCGGTGCATGTCGAAGGTACGGATCTGCAGCTCGACGGGCTTGCCGCTGGGACCGATCACCGTGGTGTGCAGCGACTGGTACATGTTGAACTTGGGCATCGCGATGTAGTCCTTGAACCGGCCGGGGACCGGATTCCATCGCGCGTGCACCGTACCGAGCGCCGCGTAGCAGTCGCGGACCGTGTCGACGAGCACCCGGATGCCCACCAGGTCGTAGATCTCGGCGAAGTCCCGGCCCCGCACGATCATCTTCTGGTAGACGCTGTAGTAGTGCTTCGGCCGTCCGGTGACGGTCGCCTTGATACGGGCGGCGCGCAGGTCGGACTGGACCTCGTCGGTCACTATGGCGAGGTATTCGTCGCGCTTGGGCGCCCGCTCGGCGACGAGGCGGACGATCTCGTCGTACATCTTGGGGTAGAGGATCGCGAAGGCGAGGTCCTCCAGCTCCCACTTGATGGTGTTCATGCCCAGGCGGTGGGCCAGGGGTGCGTAGATCTCCAGCGTCTCGCGGGCCTTCTTCTCCTGCTTCTCCCGCTTGAGATAGCGCATGGTGCGCATGTTGTGCAGCCGGTCGGCGAGCTTGATGACGAGGACCCGGGGGTCCTTGGCCATGGCGACGACCATCTTGCGTACGGTCTCGGCCTGCGCGGCCTCGCCGAACTTGACCTTGTCCAGCTTGGTGACGCCGTCCACCAGCAGGGCGACCTGGTCGCCGAAGTCGCGGCGCAGGGTGTCCAGGCCGTACTCGGTGTCCTCGACCGTGTCGTGCAGCAGCCCTGCCATCAGAGTGGCCGGGTCCATGCCCAGCTCGGCCAGGATCGTCGTCACGGCGAGCGGATGGGTGATGTACGGGTCGCCGCTCTTGCGCTTCTGGCCGCGGTGCCAGCGCTCGGCGACCTGGTAGGCCTTCTCGATCTGGCGCAGCGTGGACGACTCGATCTTGGCGTCGTTGCTGCGGACGGTACGCAGCAGCGGTTCCAGTACCGGGTTGTACGGGCTGGAGCGCTGGACGCCCAGGCGGGCCAGCCTGGCCCGGACCCGGTTGGACGAGCCGCCGCTACGGGCCACCGGGCCTGCCGGGGCGGCCGCCGCCGGCTTGGCGGGCGGCTTCGGCGCGGTGGGGGGCGGGGAGACAGGGACGGCCGGCTGCGCGGGGGAAGCGGGCACGGGTCCGTTCGCCTCGGCGGGGGCGGGCCCCGTGCCGGGCTCGGGCGCCGGGGGCTTCGGCTTCTCCGCGGGCTGCTGCTTCGCGGGCGTGGCTGGGGCCGCCGCGGGCTTGTCGGGCTGCGGGGCGGCGACTGGCTGGGCCTCGTCTGGCAAGAGCGCTCCTCGTGCGGATCCGGACACCCGGAAGGGCCATCGTATCGACCCTGCGGCCGGAGCTCCCCCGGGGACGGTGAGAGCCCTCGCAACGCGAAACGGGCACCCGGTTGTTCCCGGGTGCCCGTCGCGGTGTGCGGGGGCTGTGCGGACTGCCGTCCGGCAGCCGTTCAGACGGTGATCAGGGCCTCCAGCGGGGCACCCCGAAGGTGCGGCGCCAGGCGTTCCCGGCCGGCGAGGAATCCCAGCTCCATGAGGACGCTGACGCCGGCGACCGTGGCACCGGCCCGCCGGATCAGCTCCAGCGAGGCCCCGGCGGTGCCGCCGGTGGCCAGGACGTCGTCGATGACCATGACGCGGTCGTCGGCCGACAGATCCTCCGCGTGGACCTCGATCTCCGCGGTGCCGTACTCGAGCTCGTACGCCTGGCCGAGTGTGGCCCCCGGCAGCTTCCCGGCCTTGCGGACCGGGACGAAGCCGAGGCCGGACCGGACCGCGACCGGCGCGGCCAGGATGAACCCGCGGGCCTCCAGGCCGACGACCTTCGTGGCGCCGTGCCGTACGCACAGCTCCGCGAGGGCGTCGGTGAGCGCCGTGAACGCGACCGGGTCCGCCAGCAGCGGGGTGATGTCCTTGAACATCACGCCCGGCTTCGGGTAGTCCGCCACATCACGGATCCGGCTGAGCAGCAGGGCCCTGGTGCTTTCGGTGGTGCTGGTCATCGACGCTTCCCCGGGGTCCGGCCGTGGCCCCTGGGAGGCTCCTGGCGCTGGCCGACCACCGCACCGGCGGGCGCGGTTTCCTCGGGGGACCGCTCGTCCGCCTGCTCGGCCTCGTTGAGCTCACCCTTGGCGGCGGCCGCGGCGCGCTTGGCGAGGATCCGCTTCTTCAGCGCCTTCATCTGCGGTTCGCGTTCCTTGAGGTCGGCGACCAGCGGAGTGGCGATGAAGATCGAGGAGTACGCACCGGCGGCGAGACCGACGAACAGGGCCAGCGAGATGTCGTTCAACATGCCGGCGCCGAGGACACCGCCACCGATGAACAGCAGACCGGCGACCGGCAGCAGGGCCACGACCGTGGTGTTGATCGATCGGACCAGCGTGCCGTTGATGGAGCGGTTGGCAATCTCGCTGTACGTCCACCGGGTCTGCTTGGTGATCCCCTTCGTGCCCTCCTTGAGGCTGTCGAAGACGACGACCGTGTCGTAGAGGGAGTAACCGAGGATCGTCAGCAGACCGATCACGGTGCCCGGGGTGACCTCGAATCCGACCAGCGCGTAGACACCGACCGTGATGGTGATGTCGTGGATCAGCGCGACGAGGGCCGCGATGGCCATCCGCCATTCGAAGGCGATCGCCAGGTAGATCACGACGAGGACCATGAAGACGCCGAGGCCGGTCCATGCCTTGTTGGCGATCTGCTCACCCCAGCTGGGGCCGACAAGGTCGGCGGCGATCTTCTCGGTCGGGACGTCGAGGCCCTTGGAGAGCTCGCTCTTGATCTGGTCGGACTTCGCGGTGTCGACCTCGGTGATCTGGATGCGCAGACCGCCGTTGCCCAGCTTCTGGACGATGGCCTGGTGTCCCGAGGACTCGGACGCCAGCTCCTCCGCCCTGTTGACGGAGACACTCGTCTTCGGGGTGGTGAAGACGGCTCCGCCCTTGAACTCGATGCCCATGTTCAGGCCGCTGACCGCCAGGCCGACGATGGCCGTGATGGTGATCAGGATCGAGACGCCGTACCAGATCTTGCGCTTGCCGATGAAGTCGTAGCCGACCTCGCCGCGGTAGAGACGGGCGCCGAGATTGCCGAGTCGCGACATCTCACGCCTCCTTCGGGTCGGTGGGGGCGTTGACACGGCGCGAACGGCGCAGCGGCGGCTTGGCGCCGAGCCGCTTCGGGTCCAGTCCGGACCACGGGTGACCGCTGGCGAAGAACTTCGTGCGCGCCATGAGCGTCATGACGGGCTTGGTGAAGAGGAAGACCACGACCACGTCGAGAAGAGTGGTGAGGCCCAGCGTGAACGCAAAGCCCTGGACCTTGCCGACGGTGACCACGAAGAGCACCGCCGCCGCCAGGAACGACACGAAGTCGGAGACGAGGATGGTGCGCCGGGCACGCGGCCAGGCACGTTCGACGGCCGGACGGAGCGTGCGGCCCTCGCGGATCTCGTCCCGGATGCGTTCGAAGTACACGATGAACGAGTCGGCGGTGATACCGATCGCCACGATGGCGCCGCAGACCGCGGGCAGGTTCAGCGCGAAGCCGATGGCCGGGCCGAGCAGCGACATGATCGTGTAGGTCAGGATGCCGGAGACCAGGAGGCTGAGCAGCGCGATGAACGCCAGCCCGCGGTAGTACGCCACCAGGTAGATGACCACGAGGGCCAGGCCGATGGCACCGGCGATGAGGCCTGCGCGGAGCTGCTCGCCACCGAGGGCGGCGGTGACGGTGGTGACGCTCTGCTCCTGGAAGGAGAGCGGCAGCGCACCGTAGGAGAGCACGTTGGCCAGTTCCTCGGCGGACTGCTGGGTGAAGCTGCCGGAGATCTCGGCACTGGCGCTCAGCGCCGTACTGACCGAGGGAGCCGAGACGACTTCGCCGTCGAGTGCGATGGCGAACTGGTTCTGCGGCGACTGCTGCTGGGCGAGCTTGCCCGTGGTGGTGTGGAACTTCTTGGCGCCGCCGCTGGTGAACTCCATCTGAACGATCCACTGACCGCTCTGCTGGTTGATCGCGGCCTTGGCGCTGTCGACGTCGGTACCCGACACCTCGGCCGGGCCGAGGACGTACTTCGCGCTGCCGTCCTGCTCACAGGCGACGACCGTGTCGGTGGACTTCGTGCCCTGGCTCGCCTTGGAGCGGGAGGCCTTGCTGGAGCAGTCCAGCGCCGCGAACTTCTTCTGCAGATCCGCGGCGGCCGCCTGTTCCGCGGCGGAGGCGGTCGGGGTGGAGCTCGCCTCCGGCGTGGTGGCGGCCTTGGGCGTCGCGCTGGCCTTGGGCGTGGGCGTGGAGTCGGCCTTCAGAGCGCCGGTGACCGCGCGGCCCTGCGTGGTGGCGCTCGCGCCGGGCTTCGCGGACGGGCTGCTCGCCTTGTCCGAAGCGGAGGCGCTCGGCTTTGCGGACGGGCTGGCCTTGTCGGTGGACGAGGCGCTCGGCGTGGGCGTCGGCGTTCCCTGGGCGACGGTCAGCACCGGCCGGAAGTAGAGCTTGGCGGTCGTGCCGACCTGCTCACGGGCCTGGGCGGAGTTCGTGCCCTTGGGGATGTTGACGATGATGTTGCGATCGCCCTGGGTCTGGACCTCGGCCTCGGAAACACCGAGACCGTTGACGCGGCGTTCCATGATCTGGACCGCCGTGTCCATGTTGGTCTTGTTGACCGCCTGTTCCTGGCCCGGCTCGGCCTTCGCCTCCAGCGTGATGGACGTACCGCCGGCCAGGTCGATGCCGAGTCGCGGCGTCGGCTGGTCGGCCAGGAACATCCCGCCGGTGAGAGCGACCATGGCGATCAGGATCAGAGCCAGGGAACGCCCCGGCCTGCCCTGACCGCCGGCCGGTCCTCGGCCCTTCTTCGGTGCTGCCACCTTCTCGTTTCTCCCTGTCCAACCGCCCCGCGCCGGGTACGCGCCCGAGCGGCCACGAAGTTTAGTGGGGACCCGCCCCCGCAGAAGACCGCACGGTCCGGGGATGGCCGGATGCCTGTGGGCTCACGGCATCCCCGGGTCGTGTGCTACTTCGCGTCGGTCTCGCCGTCGGCCTTGCCCTCGGACTTCTTGTCGGCCTTGTCGTCGGCCGGCTCGGCGTCGTCCGTCCCGGTCTTCTTGACCAGGTCGGTCTTCGCCTCGTCCGAGGTGTCCTCGTCGGCGGTCTCGGTCAGCGAGGAGGCGTCGTCCGGCACGACCGTGCCGTCGACGTCGAGCTCCTCCACGTCGCCGTGGACGATGCGGTTGTACTCCGCGTCGTCCAGGACGGCGCCGATGGCGTTCTTCGCGTAGATGGCGTGGACGCCGGGGGCGACCTCAAGGAGGACCGTGTCGTCGTGAAGCTCCTTGACGGTGGCGTACATGCCCCCGATCGTCCGGACGCCGGTGCCGGGCTGCATTTCATTGCGCATGTTCGCAGCCGCCGCCTGCTTCTTCTTGGCGGACCGCGTCATCAGGAACATGGCCCCGATGAGCACGATGAAGGGGAGGAGAGTCACGGGATTCACGGGACGATTTTCCTTCGCACGACCGCGCTGGAAGGCGGCCTGGTCTACGGGGGTGGGTACACCGACCTTTAAGGGCGGCATCGGCGGAGTCTAAGCGAGTCCGCATCGATGGAACAACGCCCAGCATGGCACCGTGGTTCCTCTGTGGGCCAACCTGTGATGCATCACGCCCCGAACAGGCCCTGTTGTCCCTTTCCGCCATGCTGTGGCGGCACGAGCCCGAGATGGGCCCAGGCAGCCGGGGTGGCGACCCGCCCCCGCGGCGTCCTGGCCAGCAGTCCTTCGCGTACGAGGAAGGGCTCCGCGACCTCCTCGACCGTCTCGCGCTCCTCCCCCACGGCGACCGCGAGCGTGGACAGGCCGACCGGGCCGCCGCCGAAAAGCTTGAGCAGGGCGCCGAGCACCGCCCGGTCCAGCCGGTCCAGCCCGCGGGCGTCGACCTCGTAGACCCTCAGCGCCGCGGCGGCGATCTCCCGGTCGATCCTGCCGTCGGCCTTGACCTGGGCGTAGTCCCGGACGCGGCGAAGCAGCCGGTTGGCGATACGGGGCGTGCCGCGCGAGCGACCCGCGATCTCGGCGGCGCCCTCGACGTCTATCCCCACGTCCAGGAGACCGGCCGAGCGGTGAATCACCCGTTCCAGTTCACTCGGGGCGTAGAACTCCATGTGACCGGTGAAGCCGAAACGGTCACGCAGTGGGGGCGGCAGCAGTCCGGCCCTGGTGGTCGCGCCGACCAGGGTGAAGGGCGGCAGCTCCAGCGGGATGGCGGTGGCCCCGGGGCCCTTGCCGACGATCACGTCGACCCGGAAGTCCTCCATGGCCATGTAGAGCATCTCCTCGGCGGGCCGGGACATGCGGTGGATCTCGTCGAGGAAGAGGACCTCGCCCTCCTGGAGGGAGGAGAGGATCGCTGCCAGATCGCCCGCGTGCTGGATGGCGGGGCCGGAGGTGATCCGGATCGGCGCGTTCATCTCCGCCGCGATGATCATCGAGAGGGTGGTCTTGCCCAGGCCAGGGGCTCCGGACAGCAGCACGTGGTCGGCGGTGGCGCCGCGGGCGAGGGCCGCCTTGAGGACGAGGTCGAGCTGTTCGCGCACCTTCTCCTGGCCGACGAACTCGTCGAGGTCCTTGGGGCGCAGCGCCGCCTCGACCGCGGTGTCCTCACCGTCCGCGCCGGCGTCGACGAGGCGCTCGTCGAGGAGCTCGTCGGTGTCGGGTCCGGTCTCGTCCCAGTTCATCTCGTCAGTCCCGCCTCGGGTGTTTCGGTGCCGGCCCGTGGGGTGCCGGGCCTGGCGTCAGGGGTGTGTGGGCCCGGATCCGCTCAGCGCGCGCGGTTGAGGCTCTGCAGGGCGGCGCGCAGCAACTGCGGCACGGGCGGCTGGGAGCCTTCCGCGAGGGCCGCCTCCGCCTGCGGTGCCACGGCGGACACGGCTTCGTCGGCCTCGCGGGTGGCGTAGCCGAGACCGATCAGCGCGGCGTGGAGCTGGTCGCGCCAGGCGGCGGAGACCGCGGTACCGATGCCCTGCTGGCCGATGTGGGCGCCGACCGGCTCGCCGAGTCTGTCCTTCAGTTCGAGCAGGAGCTTCTGGGCGCCCTTCTTGCCGATGCCGGACACGGCGGTGAGCGCCTTCTCGTCGCCGGTGGCCACGGCGATGCGCAGGGCGTCGGGGCTGTGGGTGGCGAGCATGGCCTGGGCGAGCCTGGGTCCGACCCCGCTGGCGGTCTGGAGGAGCTCGAAGACCTGCCGTTCGTCGTCGTCGGCGAAGCCGTAGAGCGTCAGCGAGTCCTCCCGCACGACGAGGGAGGTGGCGAGCTTGGCCTCCTTGCCGATCCGGAGGCCGGCGAGGGTGTTCGGAGCGCACTGGACGGCCATGCCGATGCCGCCGACCTCGATCACGGCCGTGGTCGGGGCGAGCGCGGCGACGGGGCCGCTGACGAAGGCGATCATCGGGGGACCTTCCGGACGGGGGCTGCTGCGGTGCGCGGGGTGCGCGGGGTGCGGACAGCCGCTGCGGCGGCCGCGTGCGCCTGCTGGAGGCGGTTGAGCGCGGGGGCGCGCCAGATGTGGCAGATCGCGAGGGCGAGGGCGTCGGCGGCGTCCGCCGGTTTCGGCGGGGCGTCCAGCCGCAGGAGCCGGGTGACCATGGCTCCCACCTGTGCCTTGTCCGCGCGTCCGCTGCCGGTGACGGCGGCCTTGACCTCGCTGGGCGTGTGCAGGGCGACCGGGATGCCGCGACGGGAGGCGCAGAGCATGGCGACCGCGCTGGCCTGGGCGGTGCCCATCACCGTACGGACGTTGTGCTGGGCGAACACCCGCTCCACGGCGACGTACTCGGGCCGGTGTTCGTCGAGCCATTCCTCGATGCCGCGCTCGATGGCCACCAGCCGGTGGCCGAGCTCCGCGTCGGCCGGTGTGCGCACGACTCCGACGCCGAGCATCGTCAGGGGCCGGCCGGCGACACCGTCGACGACTCCGACTCCGCACCGGGTGAGCCCGGGGTCCACGCCGAGTACCCGCACGGTTCGCCCCCTCCCTGCCTATCGGTCAACTGTTCCCGCAGGCTATCGGCTCGCACTGACAATGCGACGGGCCGACGGGGTGTGTCCCCGTCGGCCCGTCCATGGAACGCTGCGCAGGTCTCCCGGCAGCCTCTCAGGCGTCGACCTTCTCCATGACCTCGTCCGAGACGTCGAAGTTGGCGAAGACGTTCTGCACGTCGTCGCTGTCCTCCAGCGCGTCGATCAGCTTGAAGATCTTGCGCGCGCCCTCTTCGTCCAGCTCGACCTGCATGGTCGGGACGAAGTTGGCCTCGGCCGAGTCGTAGTCGATGCCGGCGTCCTGCAGCGCGGTGCGGACCGCGACCATGTCGGTGGCCTCGCTGAGCACCTCGAACGTGTCACCGAGGTCGTTGACCTCCTCGGCGCCGGCGTCGAGCACCGCACCGAGCACGTCGTCCTCGCCCAGCTCGCCCTTGGGGACGATCACGACACCCTTGCGGTTGAACAGGTACGAGACCGAGCCCGGGTCGGCCATCGAGCCGCCGTTGCGCGTCATCGCGACGCGGACGTCGGACGCCGCACGGTTGCGGTTGTCGGTGAGGCACTCGATGAGCACCGCGACACCGTTCGGGCCGTAGCCCTCGTACATGATCGTCTCGTAGTCGGCGCCACCGGCCTCGAGACCGGCGCCACGCTTGACCGCCGAGTCGATGTTCTTGTTCGGGACCGAGCTCTTCTTGGCCTTCTGAATGGCGTCGAAGAGGGTCGGGTTGCCGGACACATCGGCACCGCCGGTGCGGGCCGCGACCTCGATGTTCTTGATCATCTTCGCGAAGAGCTTGCCGCGCTTGGCGTCAATCACGGCCTTCTTGTGCTTCGTCGTAGCCCATTTAGAGTGGCCGGACATCTGCCTTCTCCTTCGCGTCACCAAATTCCGTACGAACCCGAGAGATCCTACCGGGGTCGAGTCAGCTGACTGCGCGCACCATGTCGACGAAGTACGCGTGAACCCGGTGGTCCCCGGTCAGTTCCGGGTGGAATGACGTGGCAAGGGCGTTTCCCTGCCGTACCGCCACGATGTGGCCACCGTGCTCCGCCACCACCTTGGCCTGGGCTCCCACGGATTCGACCCAGGGGGCACGGATGAAGACGCCCTCGACCGGTCCGCCGTCGATTCCGGCGACCTCGACGGCCGCCTCGAACGACTCGTTCTGCCGCCCGAAAGCGTTACGCCGCACGATCATGTCGATGCCGCCGACCGTCTCCTGGCCCGAGCGCGGGTCGAGGATCTTGTCCGCGAGCAGGATCATCCCGGCGCAGGTGCCGTAGACCGGCATACCGGCCCGCACCCGCTCGCGCAGCGGTTCCAGCATGCCGAAGAGGGCCGCCAGTTTGGACATCGTGGTGGATTCGCCGCCGGGAATGACCAGGCCGTCGACCTCGGCGAGTTCCTCGGGACGCCGGACCGGCCTGGCCAGGGCGTCCGCCGAGGCCAGGGCGATCAGGTGTTCCCGTACGTCGCCCTGGAGTGCCAGGACGCCGATCACAGGGGTGTCGCTCATCAGTGACTACCAGCCGCGGTTGGCGTAGCGCTCGGCCTCGGGCAGGGTGTCGCAGTTGATGCCGACCATGGCCTCGCCCAGGTTGCGGGAGGCGTCCGCGATGATCTTCGGGTCGTCGTAGAAGGTGGTGGCCTTCACGATGGCGGCTGCGCGCTTGGCCGGGTCGCCGGACTTGAAGATGCCGGAGCCGACGAAGACGCCCTCGGCGCCGAGCTGGCGCATCAGCGCGGCATCGGCGGGGGTGGCGACGCCACCGGCGGAGAACAGGACGACAGGCAGCTTGCCGAGCTCGGCAACCTCCTTGACCAGCTCGTACGGGGCGCGGAGGTCCTTGGCGGCGGCGTACAGCTCGTTGTTGTCGTAGCCGCGCAGCCGGGCGATCTCGTTCTTGATCTGGCGCAGGTGGCGGACGGCCTCCACGACGTTGCCGGTGCCGGCCTCGCCCTTCGAGCGGATCATGGCCGCACCCTCGGCGATGCGGCGCAGGGCCTCACCCAGGTTGGTGGCGCCGCACACGAACGGGGTGGTGAAGGCGAACTTGTCGCTGTGGTTGACCTCGTCGGCCGGGGTGAGGACCTCGGACTCGTCGATGTAGTCGACGCCGAGGGACTGCAGGACCTGGGCCTCGACGAAGTGTCCGATGCGGGACTTCGCCATCACCGGGATGGAGACGGCCTCGATGATCTCCTCGATCATGTTCGGGTCCGACATCCGGGCCACGCCGCCGTCCTTGCGGATGTCGGCCGGGACCCGCTCCAGGGCCATGACGGCCACGGCGCCCGCGTCCTCGGCGATCTTCGCCTGCTCGGCGTTGACGACGTCCATGATCACGCCGCCCTTGAGCTGCTCGGCCATGCCGCGCTTGACGCGGGCGGTGCCGGTGGCGGGGGCGTCGGCGGACTGCGGGGTACCGGGGTTCGTGGACACGGATCGACCTCACTCGGGGAAAAGGGTGCTGAACGTGCTGGGGGATGCACTACCGAGCAAACTCTCCGGCACCAGTCCACAGCAAGGGCCAATGGAAGGCCGGTGGATCATTTTGGCGCGCTACGGGGCAGGCACGGACGAGCGGTGCCGCAGCAAGGGCCAATGGGGGGCCGGTGGATCGCTCGTTCCCGCCGCACGGCAAGCGCGGGCCCGCGGTGCCCGCGCCACCGCCGTCAGCTGACCGGGCGGTCCGCGAGGGCGACCGGCGGCTCGTCGTCCATCTCGAAGGCCAGCGGGAACGGGGCGTGCCCGGCCAGCCGGAACCAGCGCACCGTGCGGTGGCGGCGCAGCGCCCGCGCCGCCCGCACCGCGTCGTTGTGGAACCTGCGCGCCATCGGGACCCGGCGTACGGCCGCAGCCAGCTCGGACGCGGCCTCCTCGCCGCCCGGGATCTCCTTCACGGCGTCGACCTGGGCCCGCTCACCGAACACCGCGCGCAGGGCGGTGCTCAGTTCGCTCTCGGAGACCTCGCGGTGCTCCTCCTCCGACTGGCGGGCGGCGTGCGCGGCCTCGTACAGCACGAGGGAGGCGGCCGGGTCGAGGACACCGGACGTGGCGAGTTCCTGGGTGACCGAGGCGCGGCGCAGCAGTTGGGCGTCGAGGGCGGCGCGGGCCGCGTCGATCCGGGTGTGCAGCCGGTCGAGACGACCGGCGGTCCAGCTGAGGTACAGGCCGATCGCGACGATCACGACGACGGTCCAGATGAGGGTTTCGGTCACGGGCGGCAAGGCTACCGGCGACCGGGCACCACTCGGCCCCCGTTGACGGCGGGAGAGCCGTCCCGGGAACGGATCAGTCCCGGGCGAGCCCGAACCGGGCCCGCAGCCCCGGGCGTTCGTCCGCCGCCACGGAAGCGGCCCCGTCCGCCACCGTCTCGTACACCGCGAGGATGTCCGCCCCGACCGTCGACCAGTCGAAGCGGCGCACGTGCGCGCTGCCGCGGTCGCGCAGTTCGGCGCGCCGTTCCGGGTCGTCCAGCAGCCGGACCGCCGCCCGCGCCAGGGCGTCCGCGTCCTCGTTGGCGAACAGCTCGCCCGCCGCGCCCAGGTCCAGGACCTGCGCGAACGCGTCCAGATCGCTGGCCAGCACCGGTGCGCCCGCCGACATGGCCTCCACGAGGATGATGCCGAAGCTCTCGCCGCCCGTGTTGGGCGCGACGTACACATCGACACTGCGCAGCAGCCGCGCCTTGTCCTCGTCGCTCACCATGCCGAGGAACTCGACGCGCGCGCGCATCTCCTTCGGCAGCGAGGCGACGGCCTCCTCCTCGTCACCCCGTCCCGCCACCAGCAGCCGGGTGTCCGGACGTGCCGCCAGGATCGCGGGCAGCGCCCGCATCAGGACGGGCAGGCCCTTGCGGGGCTCGTCGATGCGCCCGATGAAGCCGATCGTGCCGCCCTGCCACTCGGGCCTGGGCTCCGCCGCGGCGAAGAACCCGACGTCCACCCCGTTGGGGATGACCACCGCGTCGCCGCCCAGGTGCTCGACCAGGGTCCGGCGCGCGTACTCGCTCACCGCGATACGGGCGCTGATCTTCTCCAGCGCCGGCTGCAGGATCGGATAGGCGGCGATCATCGCCCGCGAGCGCGGATTGGACGTGTGGAACGTGGCGACGATCGGCCCCTGCGCCGCCCAGCACGTCAGCAGACCCAGGGACGGTGAAGTCGGCTCATGGATGTGGATCACGTCGAACGTGCCGTCGTGCAGCCACCGCCGCACACGCGCCGCGGACAGGAAGCCGAAGTTCAGCCGGGCGACGGACCCGTTGTACGGGACGGGCACGGCCCGGCCCGCGGACACCACGTACGGCGGCAGGGGCGTCTCGTCGTCGGCCGGGGCGAGCACGGAGACCTGGTGGCCGAGACGGATCAGGTGCTCGGCCAGATCACGGATGTGGAACTGCACGCCGCCGGGGACGTCCCAGGAGTACGGGCAGACGATGCCGATCTTCACTGCGAGGGCCTTTCGTTCGGGTCAGGCCGGATCAGGGAGCGGGGGTCCGGCGCGTGCAGTTGCAAGGCGGCGGAGGGGGTCACTGCGGAGCGTGGGCGACCGGCGACAGCGCGGCAGGTACACGTGCCGGAGCCCGCGAGCCGCGGCCTGACCCGAACGAGGCCCTAGTCTCCGCGGGGGCCGAGGTCGGCGAGCCAGAGCCTCTGCAGCATGTGCCAGTCCTCCGGGTGCTCGGCGATACCCAGGGCGAACGCGTCGGCCAGGGCCTGTGTCATCGAGGACGTCTTCTCGCCGCGGTCACCTGAGCCGGGTACGTCGACGGGCGGATGGATCCGCGCCTTCATCACCGGCGTGTCGTCGTAGGAGAGGGTGACCGGCAAGAGCAGCGCGCCGGTCTGCTGCGCCAGGAGCGCCGGTCCTGCGGGCATCCGTGCCGTGTCGCCGAAGAACGTCACCTCGACGCCGGATGCCGACAGATCGCGGTCGGCGACCAGACAGACGAGGCCGCCCTCGCGCAGCCGGCGTGCCAGGGTTCCGAACGCGGTGCCGCCGTTGTGCGCGAGCACCTCCATGCCCAGACCCTCGCGGTAGGCCACGAACCGGTCGTACAGCGATTCCGGCTTGAGCCGTTCGGCGACCGTCGTGAAGGGGACCTTCAGATCCGTGGTGACCCACGCCCCCGCCAGATCCCAGTTCCCCAGGTGCGGCAGGGCGAGAATGACCCCGCGCCCCGCGTCGAGCCCCTCGGTCAGCCGGTGCGCGTCCGTCACGTCGATGGATGCCTTGATCCGCTCCGGGGTCCAGGTGGGCAGCCGGAACGACTCCATCCAGTAGCGCATGTACGAGCGCATCCCGGCCTTGGACAGGGCCGCGAGGCGGGCCGGGCTCGCGTCCGGCACGACCCGCGCCAGATTCGACTCCAGCCGCAGCACGCTCCTGCCGCGCCGCTTCCACACCTGGTCGGCGATGGTGCGGAACAGCGCCCGTGCGGCCGGTTCCGGCAGCTTCTTGACCGCGGCCCAGCCCAGCCCGTACAACCCGTCGCTCAGCCGCTCCTTGGGACCGGGCTTCGTGCCCCCGGGCGCGTCGCTCACTGCGTGGCCTCGCTCCCCCGGTCAGCCGCAGCCGACACCGCGGCAGCCGCGTCGGCCTCGGCGGACTCGCGGCGCACGGTCACGACCCGCTGCACCAGCGTCACCAGGCTGCCCACGGCGACGATCCACAGGGCGATCGGCAGCAGGATGTCGATGCCCGGCACACCGAACGTGTGCAGACCCGCGAGTCCGGCAGCCACCAATGAGATCACCAGGCGCTCGGCACGCTCCACGAGCCCGTTGACCGCCACCGGCAGTCCGATCGACTCCCCGCGCGCCTTGGTGTACGAGACCACCTGGCCGCTCGCCAGGCAGAAGATCGCGACGGCACACAGGATGTTGTCGTCACCGCTGCCCGCGTACCAGAGCGCGAAACCGGCGAAGATCGCCCCGTCCGCGACCCTGTCGAGCGTCGAGTCGAGGAACGCGCCCCAGCGGCTGGAGATGCCGGCCTGCCGCGCCATGTTGCCGTCGACGAGGTCGGAGAAGACGAAGATCGTGATGACGATCGTGCCCCAGAAGAACTCCCCCATCGGGAAGAAGACCAGCGCACCTGCCATCACCCCGGCCGTGCCGATCAGAGTGACCGCGTCAGGACTCACGCCGAGACGGAGCAACAGTGCGGCGAACGGCGTGAGGACACGCGTAAAAAATGCACGCGCGTACTTGTTCAGCATGGCCTTCCCGAGGGGTCGGTGGGCCGCATGGCCCCATCGGCCACCGGCTGGCCCATCGTAGTCACGACCGCCGGGATCCACTGTCCGGGCACCCTGGAGGACGCCGGGATCGCGGGTCCCGGCCCCGCGCGACGACGTACGGCGTATGGACGCAACCCGGACACAGTGCCAAGCTCGGAACTACCGCGGGCGTCGCCGTAGCCGCAGCGGCGGCTCCCCCGTGCCCGCGCAACCGCTCCCCATCCCGCGCCGGCGGTCCCCCCGCCCGGCGCCATCATCCGGGAGGCACGCGTCATGGGCGACAAGGCACACACGCACAACGGGGCCGCCACAGGAGCAGCGACGGCCGGCCATCCCTCCGCCATCCGGAACGTGGTGATGGTCGGCCACAGCGGATCCGGCAAGACCACCCTCGTCGAGGCTCTGGCACAGACCGCGGGCGCGGTCAACCGGGCAGGCAGGGTCGAGGACGGCACCACGGTCTCCGACCACGACGGGATCGAACATCTCCGGCAGCGCTCGGTCTCGCTCTCGCTCGTCCCGGTCGAATGGGACGGAGTCAAGATAAATCTGCTGGACAGTCCCGGATACGCCGACTTCGTCGGGGAACTCAGGGCCGGTCTGCGTGCGGCGGACGCGGCTCTCTTCGTCGTCTCGGCCGCCCAGGAGGCCGAGGCCGTCGCCGGGACCACCCGCGCGGTGTGGGAGGAGTGCGCGGCGGTCGGCATGCCGCGCGCCATCGTCGTCACCCACCTGGACACCGCGCGCACCTCCTTCGACGCGATGACGCGGATCTGCGGAGAGGTCTTCGGCGACGACGACCCCGACGCCGTACTTCCGCTCTACCTGCCGGTGCACGGTCCCGAGGCCGCTGACGGACACGCCCCACTGACCGGGCTCACCGGACTGCTCACGCAGCGGATCTTCGACTACTCGGGCGGGGAACGGCAGGAGCACCCGCCCGCCGAGTCCCAGCAGAAGCCCCTGTCCGACGCCCGTAACCGGCTGATCGAAGGGATCATCGCCGAGAGCGAGGACGAGACCCTGATGGACCGCTACCTCGGCGGGGACGGGATCGATATCGAGACACTCGTCGACGACCTCGAACGCGCCGTCGCGCGCGGCACCTTCCACCCCGTCCTCACCGCCGCCCCGGCCGCCGACGGGGCCCGCCAAGGCATCGGCAACGTCGAACTCCTCGACCTGATCACGCGCGGCTTCCCCACCCCGCCCGAACGCCCGCTGCCCGCCGTGACCACCCTGCACGGCACCTCGCTCCCCGCCCTGGACTGCGACCCGCAGGGCCCGCTGGCCGCCGAAGTCATCAAGACGGCCTCCGACCCCTACGTCGGCCGGCTCTCGCTGGTACGCGTCTTCTCCGGCACCCTGCGGCCCGACGACACGGTGCACATATCCGGCCACGGCCTCGACGACCCCGGGCACGAGGCCCGGCCCCTCCATGAGACCGAGATCCGCGTCGGCGCCCTCTCCTCCCCCTTCGGCAAACAGCAGCGCCCCCTCACGGCCTGCGTCGCCGGCGATCTCGCCTGCGTCGCCCGGCTGGACACCGCCGAGACCGGCGACACCCTGTCCGCCCCGGACCATCCCCTGCTGATGGAACCGTGGACCATGCCCGACCCCCTGCTGCCACTCGCCATCGAGGCGCACGGCAAAGCCGACGAGGACAAGCTGTCCCATGGCCTGGCGCGTCTCGTCGCCGAGGACCCGACGATGCGCCTGGAACAGAACCAGGACACCCACCAGGTCGTCCTGTGGTGCCTCGGGGAAGCCCACCAGGACGTGGCACTGGACCGGCTGCGCACCCGCTACGGCGTCCAGGTCGACGCCGTCCCCCACCGCGTCGCCCTGCGCGAGACCTTCGCCGGGCCCTCCACGGGCCGCGGCCGCCACGTCAAACAGTCCGGTGGCCACGGCCAGTACGCCATCTGCGAGATCGACGTCGAGCCACTGCCGCCCGGCTCCGGCATCGAATTCGTCGACGAGGTGGTCGGCGGGTCAGTACCCCGCCAGTTCATCCCGTCCGTCGAGAAGGGCGTCCGCGCCCAGGCAGCCCGCGGCCTCACCACGGGACATCCGCTCGTCGACGTGCGTGTCACCCTGCGGGACGGCAAGTCCCACTCCGTGGACTCCTCCGACGCCGCCTTCCAGACCGCGGGCGCCCTGGCCCTGCGCGAGGCCGCGGGCGACGCCCGTATCAAGCTCCTCGAACCCGTGGCGGAGGTCCGCGTACTGATACCCGACGACTACGTCGGACCGGTCATGAGCGACCTCTCGGGACGCCGCGGCCGGGTGACGGGTACCGAACAGTCCGGCGCCGGACGCACCCTCGTGCGGGCCGAGGTCCCGGAACTGGAGATCGGACGCTACGCCGTCGACCTGCGCTCCCTGTCCCACGGAACCGGTCACTTCGACCGCTCCTACGCCCGCCACGAACCCATGCCCCCGCAGCTCGCCGACCGGCTCCACGAACAACCGGTCAACGGAGCAAGGGGCGCGTAAGCCGTTCACTGCCAGTCGTTGTCCACAGGGCCGGACGGGGTACCGATCCGGACGATACGCTGTGCTCCCAGCTCAGAAAGTGTGCCGGGCCCGGCAGTTGGGAAACAGCCGCAGGAGCGGTTCCTCGGTGGCGAGTGGGGGCGACAGTGGCCAGCAACGGATTCGATTTTTCTCCCGGAGCGCAGATTCCGCTCCAGGGGGCGGCAGGAGCGGCGGTGGCGACCAACGCCCTCGCCTCTGCCGCGTACCGCGACAGCCCGGTGGAGGAAATCCTCAAAGCCAACAGCGAATGGCACAAGTCCGAAGTGAAGGAAGGGCGTTCGAAGCTCTTCAAGTCCGACTACTTCAAACCCAACCTCGGCGAGGCCTTCTCCCGCGCCGTTCAGGAACGCATGCTGGGCGGCGCGCGGAAGGCCCTCATCCAGTCCTTCGGCAGCGACCCCCAGACCGTCGTCGAGCACTGCCTCTCCGCGACCCGCCTCCGCAAGGCCCGCGACAGCAAACTCACGGCCGTGACCGCCCTGTTCGGCTTCGCCTTCCTGCCCGGAATGCTGCTGTGGGTCATCGTGTTCCGCCTCCGCGACGGCCTCGCGAGCACCAAGGACAAGGGCCTCTCCGTCATCGGCAACGCCCTGCTGCCGATCATCGGCATCGCCGCCCTGTTCTTCCTGATCAAAATGCCCCTCACCGGACTTCTGGGGCTGTACCTGCGCGCGATGATCGTGGCCCCCGTCATCGGCTGGCTGATCGCCAAACGGATCGCCGAAGCCTCCGCCCAGGACATGCGTGCCCGCTGGGAAGGGCTCCTCGACGGCGGCGGGGTCATCGCCAAGATCCCCGAAGCCGTGCCGAAGAACCCGAACGAGACCGCCCGCGAGGCGCTCCGCCAGGGCCTGGAGAAGCTCTCCGCCGAGCAGCAGTCCAACTCCGTCTTCTACGCCGGCCCCAAGGGCATCCTCGGCATGGGTACCCGCTGGGGCAGCTGGCAGCTCGCCGAGGACCTCGTGTCCAAGGAACCCGGCAAGGAGTTCCACCAGTTCCGCAGCTGGGACTTGGTACGTGTCATCCACGACCAGCTCAAGATGCTGGAGCGCGGCCCGCTGAACACCGGCGGCTTCCCCACCCCCTCGGTCACCCACTGGATCGTGTCGCCCGTCGGGGAGAACGCCGACGCGGTCTCCCGCCCCGAGGGCGAGGACGTCGCCACCTTCCAGGTCAAGCCCCACGAAATACAGCGGATCTGCAACCACCAGCAGTTCGGCGGCGGCGACCGTCACTACCTGGGCGTCCAGTTCACCCTCTGGGACGGCCAACTGGTCATCACCATGATGATCACCGTCACGGTGCTGTTCGAGACCTTGCGCATCGAAGTCACCGGACACGCCCTCGGACCCGTCCACTCCCTGTTCACCAGCAAGCCGGCCGCCAAGAAGAGGACGGTCAACAAGACCGTCAAGTTCTGGGAGACCCGTGACATCACGCTGGCACTGGTCGAGTCCAGGGAAGTCGTCCGCCTCGCCCTGCGCGCGCCCTTCACCTGGTACCCGCCGCTCCTCGACTACCTCGGCGGAAAGATCGCCCTGCCCGAGCCCTTCGGGCTCCGGCACGCCTGGGCCGAGAAGCCGTGGCGCCACCGCTTCATGGCCGACGACGCAATGCGCGCCGCCACACCGGTCCTTCGGGTCGTGCACAGCGCCGCCATGAAGGTCCTGGAGGAGAACGGCGTGGACACGGAACGCTTCGGAAACCGCTCGTCGATACTGAGCGGCCTCGTCCAGGACCCCACCCCGCGCAAGGCCGACCTGTACGACGCCTAGAGCCTGTGCAAGGGGCGCCCCGAGAGCCCGCGCAAAGGGCGCCCCGGAAGGGGCGCCCTGCGCGAAGGAAGGAAAACGCGGGATCAGACAGCGCGCGGCCAGGCGTCGGCCAGCATCAGGCGGGTGTCGGCCAGCAGCTGCGGCAGCACCTTGGTGTGACCCACCACCGGCATGAAGTTGGTGTCACCACCCCAGCGGGGCACGAGGTGCTGATGCAGATGCGCGGCGATACCCGCACCCGCCACCGCGCCCTGGTTCATCCCGATGTTGAAACCGTGCGCCCCCGACGCCGCGCGCAGCGCGGTCATCGCACGCTTGGTGAAGTCGGCGAGCTCCAGCGTCTCGGGACCGTCCAGCTCCGTGTAGTCCGCGACATGCCGGTACGGCACCACCATCAGATGCCCGCCGTTGTACGGATACAGGTTCAGCACCGCGTAGACCTGCTCGCCGCGTGCGACGACGAGACCGTCCTCGTCCGACTTCGAGGGGATCTCACAGAACGGACAGCCGTCGCCGGCCTCCGGGCCGCTCGGCTTGTTCTCGCCCTGGATGTACGCCATCCGGTGGGGCGTCCACAGGCGCTGGAACGCATCGGGCGTTCCCACTCCGATCTGCTGCTCCGGCTCACTCGTCATGCCGGTCAGCATATTGCGTAGCCCACGCGAAGCGTGTCGCCGGGGCCGATCCCGTTCGCTCGGAGCGATGCTGGCCCGATGAGCGACCGCACCCCGGCCCGGCCCTCCCCCGCCCTGACCCTGTGGGAGCAGCGCACCGAGGTACCGCTCTTCGCTGCCTCGCTGCTCTTCCTGCTCGGCTACGCGGTCCGCGTCCTCGCCCCGCACGACGCCGAACCCTGGCACGACCTCGCCCTCACCCTGGTCGCCGCCACTTGGCTGCTCTTCGTCGCCGACTACGCCGTACGGATCCGGCTCAGCGGACTGGGCCACCGCTTCGTCCGGGTGCGCTGGCTCGACACGATCGTCCTCCTGCTGCCACTGCTCCGCCCGCTGCGCCTGGTCAAGGTCTACACGGCCGTACAGAAGCGCCACGGCGAGCCGCGGCTGAGCCTGTACGCACGGGTGATGTCGTATGCCGGAATGACGGCTCTGCTGCTCGGCTTCTCGGCCGCCCTCGCGGTCTACCACCAGGAGCACGACGCTCCGGGCGCCTCGATCCGGACCTTCGGTGACTCGGTCTGGTGGGCGTGCGCCACCCTCACGACGGTGGGGTACGGGGATGCCGTGCCGGTGACACCGTGGGGGCGGGTCGTCGCGGCGGGGCTGATGGCCTGCGGGCTGGCGCTGCTGGGGGCGGTGACGGGTTCGTTCTCGTCGTGGCTGATCCAGGTGTTCCGCCGGGAGGACGACACAGAGCCCCCGGCGAGGGGGTAGCTCGGCGGGGGCCCTGCCTGTCACGGATCAGACCTGGACGCGGTCCTCCACGGCCTTGGCGATCTTGGCGATGGCGTCCTCGACGGGGATGCCGTTCTCCTGCGAACCGTCGCGGTAGCGGAAGGAGACGGCTCCGTTGGCCATGTCCTCGTCACCCGCGATGATCATGAACGGCACCTTGGCCCGCTGCTGGTTGCGGATCTTCTTCTGCATCCGGTCCGACGAGGCGTCCACGTCGACCCGAAGCCCCTGCTTACGGGCCTTGGCAGCGAACTCCTGGAGGTACGGGATGTGCGCGTCGCCGATCGGGATGCCGACTGCCTGGACGGGCGCCAGCCACACCGGGAACGCACCCGCGTAGTGCTCCAGGAGCACCGCGAAGAAGCGCTCGATGGAACCGAACAGGGCGCGGTGGATCATGACCGGTCGCTGCTTGGTGCCGTCGGGGCCGGTGTACTCCAGGTCGAAGCGCTCCGGCAGGTTGAAGTCGAGCTGCACGGTCGACATCTGCCAGGTCCGGCCGATGGCGTCCTTGCACTGCACGGAGATCTTGGGGCCGTAGAACGCGGCGCCGCCCGGGTCCGGTACCAGCGGCAGGCCCTGCTTCTCGGCGACCAGTCGCAGTGTCTCGGTGGCCTCTTCCCAGATCTCGTCCGAGCCGACGAACTTCTCCGGGTCCTTGGTGGACAGCTCCAGGTAGAAGTCGGTCAGACCGTAGTCGCGGAGCAGGTTCAGGACGAAGGTGAGCGTCCTGTCGAGCTCCTCCGCCATCTGCTCCTTGGTGCAGTAGATGTGGGCGTCGTCCTGCGTGAAGCCGCGCGAGCGGGTCAGACCGTGCACGACGCCCGACTTCTCGTACCGGTACACCGTGCCGAACTCGAAGAGGCGCAGCGGCAGTTCGCGGTAGGAGCGGCCTCGCGCGTCGAAGATCAGGTTGTGCATCGGGCAGTTCATCGGCTTGAGGTAGTAGTCCACCCCGTCATCGAGCTGCATGGGCGGGTACATGCCGTCGGCGTACCAGTCCAGGTGGCCGGACTTCTCGAAGAGCTTGCCCTTGGTGGCGTGGGGCGAGTAGACGAACTCGTAGCCCTCCTCCTCGTGGCGGCGCCGCGAGTAGTCCTCCATGGCACGGCGGATGACGCCGCCCTTGGGGTGGAAGACGGCGAGGCCGGGGCCGATCTCGTCCGGGAAGGAGAAGAGGTCCAGCTCGTTGCCGAGCTTGCGGTGGTCGCGCTTGGCGGCCTCCTCCAGGAACTCCAGGTGCGCCTTCAGCTCGTCCTTGGTCGGCCAGGCGGTCCCGTAGATGCGCTGCAGCATCGGGTTCTTCTCACTGCCCCGCCAGTACGCAGCGGCGTTCCGCATCAGCTTGAACGCCGGGATGAACCGGGTGGTCGGCAGGTGCGGGCCCCGGCAGAGGTCCTTCCAGCACAGGTCGCCGGTCTTCGGGTCGAGGTTGTCGTAGATGGTCAGCTCGCCGCCACCCACCTCGACGTCCGCGCCGTCGTCCGAGGAGGCGGAGCCCTTGATGCCGATGAGCTCCAGCTTGTACGGCTCCTCGGC
The DNA here is from genome assembly GCF_045162765.1 of Streptomyces sp. NBC_01013. NCBI lineage: Bacteria > Bacillati > Actinomycetota > Actinomycetes > Kitasatosporales > Streptomycetaceae > Streptomyces > Streptomyces sp. NBC_01013. The sequence goes on along the minus strand of NZ_CP108687.1, from coordinate 6,923,635 downwards.
GAGCTCCTCGCGGGCCGCCTCGTCCGTCACGACACGGCGGGAGAACCTCTGGCCCCGCTTCTGGATCTCCTGCATCTTCTTCTCGATGGCCTTGAGGTCCTCGGGCGTGAACGGCTTCTCGACGTCGAAGTCGTAGTAGAAGCCGTCCTTGACCGGCGGGCCGATGCCCAGCTTGGCCTCGGGGTGGAGCTCCTGCACGGCCTGGGCCATCACGTGGGCGGTGGAGTGCCGCAGGATGTTCAAGCCGTCCTCGGACGAGATCTCGACGGGCTCGACGGTCTCGCCGTCGGCGACGACGTACGCGAGGTCCTTCAGCTCACCTGCGATGCGTGCGGCGACGACGGTGCGCTCGCCGGGGAAGAGCTCGGCTGCCGTAGTGCCCGTCGTCACCACGCGCTCTTCCCGCTCGGAATCGCGTTGGATGGTCACACGGACGTCTGACACCGGTCTCTCCTGACTCAGGGGGCGCACCCGCATTCCCATGGCGGACGCAAGGGGAATCGTACCGAGCCGACGGCCCCCTTAGCGAAATGGGCCGCCTCCGCCCCGCTACTCCCCCGTGCACGCCTCCTCGAAATAGTCGACGTTCTCCTGGAGCGACTTCATCAGCCGGTCCCGTTCCTCCTCGTCGACCTGTACCGGGACCACCTGCGAGGTCCTGGTCAGCCGCCGGAAGCCGCCCCGGCTCTCCAGCCGGCCCTCCACCCGCACCGGCAGCCCCACGAGGTGGGCCTGGCCGGCGATCCGGTAGGCCTCTTCGTCGAGCTCCAGCCGTACGTGGGGCACCTCGGCGCCCGCCAGGACGCGCAGCCGTACGATTCCGGCTCCGCGCGGTCCGGAGCGGCGCATGCGGACGACCGCGCCGGTGATCCGCACCGTCGCCGCGGGCTCGTCCCTGAGGTAGCGGGCGCCCGCCAGCCGCAGTGCCGGCAGGTCGCCCGGGGAGAACTCGACCGGTTCGGGGTGTGCGGGGCAGCCGGCGGGGACTCCTGCGGCGGGTGCCCAGTCCAGCGCGACCCGGGCCCCCTCCGAGCCGCGGACGAGGGCGATGACCGCCTCGGTCAGTTCGCGGCTGACGCCCGCCTCGACGGCGGTGTCGAAGGCCTCCATGCCGCCGGTGGCCCGCTGGTAGTCGACGGCCTCCCTGGCGGCGTGCAGGGCCTGGTAGAGCCTTATGGCGAGGGGGCGGCCCGCCTCCACGGGGACGAATGCGGTGAGGTCGCGGCCGCCGGGCCCGGGGCCGATGAGGACGGTGCCGAGGGTCGCCAGGGCGCGTCGGCGGTGACGGGCACCGTGGTAGCCGGCCCGGCCCCGGACGGCGAGTGCGCCGGCCAGCAGGATCTGCCGGGCCGCGCCGTGCAACTGCTCCGCTCCCATCCAGCCGGCCGCCCCGGCGGCTCCGGCGGCCGGTTCGGGCACGTCGCGCCACCAGCGGATCTCGTCGCTGGGGACGGCGAGGGAGACCAGGACCTCGCGGGCGGACGGCGCGGCGCTGCGGGCGAGGGCGGTAAGGGCCTCCCCCAGCAGGTCCTCGCTGTCGGGATAGGCGGTGGTGTCCGGCACGAGCAGGCTGGTGGAGCCGCCGGGCGGGCCGGGCGGGGTCCAGCGGCTGTAGCGCCCGGGCGCTCCGCCCCGCCGCAGCCAGCCGTGCCGGGCGAGCAGGACGCCGAGGACCGTGGGGTCGACACGGGCGGGGTCGGGGAGGCCTCCGGCAGGTGAGCCGGTGGGCCAGGGACCCGCCTGTTCGGCGGGGTGGGGTCGGACGGCTGACGGGAACACTTCGTTGACGGACTCGTCCATCGGCCGGTGCATCAGGGTCTCCCTCCCGCCCCGACACGGGTCATGATCTCGCAGAGCGCTCGGTCGTCGAAGATGCGCGAGGTCGGGATCCGCACGGTCGTCCGGTGCCGGCCGGTCACGGCGTGACCGGCCAGGTTGGTCCAGTAGCAGCAGTGCCGCAGGTCGAGGCGGTCGTGTCCGGCGCGCAGCCAGTCGTCCTGGCTTCGGGGCACGAGCATCACGACGAGGATCTTGTGCACGGACACGGGGGTCCGGGCGAGCTTCACGAGGTGGGCGTTGTCGAGGGTGAAGGCGAAGGTGGGGCCGGGTGGCCGGGGCGGTATCTGGTAGGTGCACTTCAGCTGGACCTTGATGGTGACCTCGTCGTCGACGACGTGACCCGGGGCTCCGTGGCTGACGTGCCAGTCGATGCCGTTGTCGGGGAAGGGCTGCGACAGGGAGCACCCCGCCGCGGCCGCGACCGCGTGCAAGTAGCCCACCTGGAGGGTCTCCATGCAGGCGGTGGTGGCGAGTGCGCCGCGCAGCGGTGCGGTCCGCTGGGGCAGCAGCCCACTCGGTTCGGGCTGCGCGAGCGCCATGGCTCCGTTTGCCTTCCGGGCTGTGCCGATGGGTGAGTTGGACGCGGCGGCATCTCAACTTCCGGCCCCGTCACCTGTGTTGTCACCGCACAGGACGGCCTCCAAACGGCGTATCAGGCAAAGGGTGCGGGTATCACCGAACCGGGCAGAGGAATCACACCATCTGCCGCTCGGGCGCGAGGAGTTCGGGGATGACCTATTGGTATGAGGGGCCGTTGGCCGCTTTCGACACCGAGACGACGGGAGTGGACGTCGAGCAGGACCGGATCGTCTCGGCCGCGCTCGTCGTCCAGGACAGTGCCGGGGGGCGGCCACGTGTCACCCGCTGGCTGGTGAATCCGGGTATTCCGGTGCCCGTGGGGGCTACGGAGATCCATGGCCTGACCGACGACCACCTCCAGCGCAACGGGCGGTGGCCCGCGCCGGTGGTCGAGGAGATAGCCAGGGCGCTGGCCGAGCAGAGCGCGGCGGGCAGGCCCCTGGTCGTGATGAACGCGCCGTTCGATCTGACGCTGCTGGACCGGGAGCTGAGGCGGCACCGGGCGTCGTCGCTCGGTGGCTATCTGGAGAACGCCTCACTGTGCGTGCTGGATCCGCGGGTGCTCGACAAGCACCTGGACCGCTACCGCAAGGGGCGGCGCACACTCACCGACCTCTGTGAGCTGTACGGGGTGGTGCTCGACGGGGCCCATGACGCGGCAGCCGACGCGGCCGCGTCGCTGGAGCTGGTCCGGGCGGTGGGCCGGAGGTTCTCCACCCGTCTTGAGCGGCTGACGCCCGCGGAGCTGCACACGCTCCAGGCGGTGTGGCACGCGGCGCAGGCACGTGGCCTGCAGGCGTGGTTTGCCAAAAGCGGGACTCCGGAGACGGTGGATCCGGCCTGGCCGTTGCGTCCGGAGCTGCGCGCCGCGGCGTGAGCGGCCTCGGCGCATTCGCGTGAGGACACGCAGAGGCCGGTCCGTCGGTGTTGCTGACGGACCGGCCTCTCCCGGGGTGGGCGATACTGGGTTCGAACCAGTGACCTCTTCGGTGTGAACGAAGCGCTCTCCCACTGAGCTAATCGCCCGGGAACGGGTTGAACCATACAGGGCTCGGCGGGTGTGGTTCAAACCGCTTCCAGCCGAGCCGTGAGACCACGGTGTCCGGCCCGCATCATCAGGGTGTGATTCGCCCGGAACACGGCCCGTCCCGGCACCGCGAGGACCCGCAGCAACGTCCGGCGCACCACGACCTCCTGTTCGTACGTGGCACGGCTCCCGGTGCCGTGCGCACGGACGGTCCAGCGCGCCCAGCCTTCGAGGTCACCGGTGAGCGTCACCTCGAGTACGCCGCGGGGCGCGTCGCGACGGCGCTCGCGCATGGTCGTGACGAGGTCGTAGGGGAGGAAGGAGCGGATCCGGGTGGTGCTGGAGGTGTCGTCGAGGGGGGTGACCTCGCGGACCTGCGGCCACCATTGCGGGTAGTGCTCGACGCGTTCGAGGTGGGCGTGGACGACATGGGGCGGGGCGGGCAGGTCCCACATGCTGACAAATCGGTAGTGATTCCAGTCCATGTCCCCAGGATGCGCGTACTCAGCCGGGGATCTGAGTACGTGCGCGCATGTCGGATCCGGTGGCCGGCACCACACTCGCGTCCATGGAACATGTGCTGCCACCCGCCGAGGAACTGGTCATCCTCGACCATGAGCTCGCCCGGCTCGACCTGCGCCGCTCGCAGCTGCTGACCCGTCGCACCTGGCTGCTGAGCGTGCTGCAGGCGCCCGGCCCGATGCCTGCCGCGCCGCACACACGGCCTCCGGCCCGGGCCGGGGCCCCGGCCTTTCCCGCGCCACCGTTCACGGCGCCTTCTCCCCCGGTCCGTACCCGTAGTGCGCAGAACGTACTGCTCACCCTCGGGGGGCTGCTGCTGACGATCGCCGCCATCGCGTTCACCCTGGTCAGCTGGGGTCAGATGGGGATCGGCGGCCGCTCCGCGGTTCTGACCGCCGTCACGGTCGCGGCACTGACCGCGCCCGCGGTGCTCCTTCGGCGGGGCCTGTCCGCCACGGCGGAGGCACTCGGGGCTCTGGCCTCGGTACTGATGGTTCTGGACGCCGTCGCCCTGTATCTGGTCGCGGTTCCGGACGTGGGCGGCCTCGGGTACGCGGCCGCCGCCTCGGCCGTGCTGGCGGTGCTCTGGGGGGCCTACGGTCTGCTGCTGGACCGGTTGCGGCTGCCGCTGCCTCTGGCCGTGGTCAGTGCGCAACTACCGCTTCTGCTGTGGGCGTGGGCCGCGGAGGCGGACGCCCTGGTGTTCTCCGTCGCACTCCTGGCGACGGCGGCGGCGGACTGTGCGATCGCGGTGTGGTGCAAGGGCGTTGGGGTCCGGGCCACTGCCGGTGCGGGTCTCTGGGTCACCGGTGGTACGGGGCTGCTGCTGGCTCTGGTGAAGTCGCTGTCGGCAGGAGGTCCGGCGGGAGCGTCGGCGCCGGCGGCGCTGCTCCTGGCCGGTGCGGTGATCGCTCTCGCGGGGGCCCGGCGAGCGCCGGTGGCGCTCGCGGTTGCCGGCGGTGTGGTGGCCGGACTGGCCGCCGTCGCCGCGGTGGGCGGGGTCCTGACCGCGGGGATGTCCGGGGGCTGGGCGGTGCCGGTGTATCTGGTGTCCGGCGGGCTGCTGTTGCTGGGCGTACGGGCTCCGCTGGGGCGTCCGGCCGCGCAGGGTCTGGCGTGGGCGGCGGGTGCGGTGGCGGCCGCGTCGGTGCTCTTCTCGGCCGCCCCGGTCGCGGTGGTGCTGGTGGGTCCGGTGTCCCAGCTGGGCCGGCTGTGGTCGGGGGCGCCCCACGAGGGGGTGCGGTCGTCGCTGGGGGCTGCGGGGCTGCCGTGGCAGGAGATGGCGGCGGCTCCTGTGGTGCTGCTGATGGTCGCTGCGGCGCTCGGGGCTGTGTACCGGTCCTGGGAGGCCATGGCGCGATGGGCGGGGCCTGCACTGTCTCCGGGCCCCGTGTGGCGGGCTGTCGCCGGTGCGTCGGCCGTGGTGGCCGGATGGGCCGGGCTGACGGTGCTCCCGCCCGCCCTGAACGTCTCGCACACGGAGGCCGTTTCGCTGCAGTCGGTGCTCGTCGCGGGGGTTCTGACTCTCGCGGTGGGTGCGCTGCGCGCCGGGATGACGGGTGTGGCGGTGACCGCATGGGCCTGCGCGTCGGTCGGTGCGGTGGGCGTGGCATTGCTGTCGTTGGCTTCGGAGCCCGCCACCTATGCGGTGTTCGGCGCCCTGCTGCTGATGTGCGCCGCCGCTGCGGCCGCGTTGGACGCGCCCGGCGGCCCGTCGCGCGCTGCGGTGACGGTGCAGGCGGTCCTGGCGTGCGCGGCGGTGGTCTGCGCCGCGGTGCTCTCCGCCGCGTTCGGTGCGTCGATGGGGCTCGCCGTGTACGAGGCCGCGCCCGTGCTGCTCCTGGTCCCCGCGGTGACGGCCGGGCTGGGCGCGCGGCTGAAGGGGCGCCCGGTGGCGCTGCCGCTCGAACTGACCGGTGGGGCGGTGGGACTCGCCGCCGTCGTGGCGGCCCTGGGCGACCCTCCGTTCCTGGCTCTGGTACTCGCTCTGTGCGGGGTACTGGCCGCGGGTACGGCGCTGCGCCCGGAGCGCCGTGCGGTGGCCGGGTATCTGGCGACGGGGCTGTTCGTCCTGGCGTCCTGGGTGCGGCTGTCGGCGTCCGGGGTGTCGTCCCCGGAGGCGTACACGCTGCCGGTGACTGTGCCGGCGCTCGTGATCGGTGTGCTGCGGCGTCGTCGCGATCCTTCGGCGTCGTCGTGGACGGCGTACGGGGCGGGCCTGGCGGTGACGCTGGTGCCGGCGCTCATCGCCGCCTGGGGCGACCCGCACTGGCTGCGGCCGTTGTCGCTGGGGGTGGCGGCGCTGGTGATCACGTTGCTCGGAGCGCGGCTCCGCCTCCAGGCGCTGCTGGTGCTGGGCGGTGCGGTGCTGGCGCTGGACGCGCTGCACGAGCTGGCGCCGTACGTGGTGCAGGTCGTGGGTGCGATGCCGCGCTGGGTGGCGCCCGCACTGGCCGGGGTGCTGCTGCTGGCGGTGGGGGCGACGTACGAGAAGCGGTTGCGTGACGCCCGGCGGCTGAGGAACGCCCTGGGCCGGATGCGGTGATCCGACGCATGCCGGCCCGGGGCGCCCTCACGGGCCTCAGGCCGGCATGTGGTCACCGACCAGTGCGAGGTTCTCGATCGCGGCGAGTCCGTACAGCGCGGTGTCGTTGGTGTAGACCCAGTTGGCCTCGCTGCCCGGGACGGTGGTGACCGGGCCGCTCACCTTCTCGGTCTTCCAGGGGGCGGATTCCTTGTAGCCGTCGCTGTTGTAGAACTTCTCCCAGGCACGGGCGGCGAGCTTCTCGTCGCCCGTCTGCACTGCGGCGTAGGCGTCCATCCGTGAGTGGCCCTGGAAGAGGAGCAGGCTGCCGAAGTTGGAGCCGTAGCGGGCGGCTTGTTCGGCCTTGGTGGCGTTGAAGTATCGGCAGTAGTCGAGGTACGCCTCCTTGAACTCCGGCATGTCGATCAGGCCGATGAGTTCGGCACACAGTTCGTTGAGGCCGAAGACCCCGGACAGGTGGGAGACGCTGACGACGGGCTCGGTGGCGACGGCGAACTTCCCGGTGTCCAGGTCGTAGAGACCGCTGCCCTGGACGAATCCGTTGGGCTGGGCGGCGATCGTCTCCATGGTGCCGAGCACGCGCGCCTTGGCCTTCTCTGCCTGCGGGCCGCCGCGCTCCCATTCGGTGAGCCACGCGGAGACGAGTCCGCTCCAGTCGGTGCCGAAGCCGACGGACAGGGCGTGCCGGTCGGGGGTGTAGGGCTCGGTGCGGATCTTGCGGAGCGGGTCCAGGCCGAGGAAGGTCTCGTCGGAGTCGACGTTGGCGCGCATCAGATCGCCCACGCGTTCGTCCGCGGTGAGGAAGTAGTAGAAGCGCCGGTAGGTGGTGTTGGCGATGCGCTGTTGCTTGGCGCTGTCGGCGTAGTGCTGAACGCCGTGACGGGTGCCGAGGCCGGCCCAGTCGCCGAGGTGGTAGACGTCGACCTCTCCGGTGTGGCGGGTCATGGCTTCGGCGAAGCGGAAGATGTCCGCGCGCCCCGAGCGCAGATAGGCGTACCAGAGCCAGAGGTCGGGCGAGAGCTCGGAGTTGTCCCAGGCGTAGCCGCCGACGTCGTAGCGCCACTGGTGCCGGGCGGGGTCGTAGGAGTGCATGATGTCGCCGTAGTCCCAGAAGCCGTACCAGCGGCGCATCTCGACCTGGTCCCTGTAGTACGTGAACAGGAAGTCCAGGTGGTCCTCGATCTTCGCCTTGGCGGGGGTGGAGCGGTCGACCGGCGAGAAGAGTCCGCCGAAGACGCCCGCCCCGATGAGCTGGGACGGCGGGGCGACGAGCTGCGGAAGGGTGCGCACCGTGCGGGTCTGCCGGGCGAGGGCCTCGGCGCTGGGGGTGGAGTCGTTGGCCCAGAAGACGAGTTCGCTGGTACGGGCGATGCCGTACGGGGTGCCGAAGCCGGGCTCGTAGTCCTCGTAGGTGATGTTGAGGCCTTCGAGCTGTTCGGCATAGGTGTCCTGGCCCAGGCCGTCGTGGTAGAAGCGCAGGTCCATCGGCTCCGCTTCCGGCGACCAGAGCCAGAGGGTGACCTCGGCTGCGTCGGTGTCCGCGCCGCGGATGTCGAGCTGGGCGGGGAACTTCTCCCAGAAGTCGCGCAGCCCGAAGGAGAGTCCGCCGCTCGCGCCGCCCACGTAACCGAAGCCGGAGGCGCGCCGTCCGCCGCCGGCCGCGATCCAGCCGTGACCCTTCTTGGTGCGCTTGCGCAGCGAGAATCCGTCGGCGGAGAGCTGGCTGAGGGTGTAGTCGCCCCAGGTGGGGATGAGCGGGAGCCGGGTGGTGACGCGCTGGTCCCAGGTGGCCGGGTCGGGCAGCTTCGTGCCCTCGAACTGGGCGGCCTGGACAGCCGCACCGGGGTCGCGGCGCAGTCCGGTGATGCCCTTGACGGCTTCGCGGAGCATGCCGGCCTCGTCGCCGCCGATGCGGATGTGGCGGTCGTACGTCTCGTCGCGCATGGGGACGGTGAAGCGGACACCGAGGCCGCGGATGAAGTCACCGCTCGCCTTGCCGGGTTCCTGGGTGCCGTCGAAGGTGATGGTGTGCATCATGCGGAACGATTCGGCGCCCGCGTAGAAGTAGAGGCGGACGGAGAACGGCAGCCAGGAGCGGTTGCCGTGGCGGTGTTTGCCGTCGATGCGGACGACTGCGCGGACGGGTCCGCTCTGTTCGACCTCGGCCTTGCTGATGGCGCTCTCGAAGCGTTCGTACTTCTGCTGTCCCTGGTCGCCGTCCTCGATCTCTCCCTGGCGGATCAGGACGAGGCGGCCGTTCCGGGCGATCTCGGTGGAGCCTCGGGTGAGGGAGGTGACGAGCGAGGAGCCGGTCTTGCCGATCTTCGCGGTGATGACGCCGGTGGAGACCGTGATCGAGCCGCCGCTGTTCTTGACGGTGACCTTGTGGGCGGCGGGGGCGGGTTCGCCGGTGGTGAGGGTGAACTTCTTGGCGCCGGCGGCCTCGGGGCCGACCGCGTGTGCGGTCCACTTGAGGGAACCGTCGGGCCATTTGGCGGTGGCCCAGGTCTGGACGGGGATGTCCTTGCCGTCGGCGGCGGCGAGGGCGAACTTCTGGTCGGCGGGGTAGCGCCCCTTGGCCCAGGGGACGCCGAAGGTGGATCCGGGGGCGGCGCCGAGGCCGTCCTCCTCCAGCCAGCCGATCTCGACGGGGCCCTCGGCGGCCTCGCCGGTGGCGGCGGCCGCCTGCCGGGCGGTGCCGTTCAGCACCCAGGAGAAGGAGGTGGCCGCACCGGCGACGGCGGCGGCCTTGAGAACGGTACGGCGGGGGATCGGGGACATCACGACTCCAATTCGTGGCGAAAATGGGCATGACTGATCGCACGCTGACGCGTGGTGGGACGTGGTGGTTCGGGGGGCGTCCGCCCGGTCAGCGACGGTCGGCGGCGACCGCCGCCGCCGCGAGGCAGCCGAGGGCGGGTGCGGCCAGGGGCGGAATCTGCCAGGCGGCGAGGGCCAGGGCGACGAATCCGCCGACGAGCAGCAGTGATCCGGCAGGGTCGGTGAACGTCCGGCGGCCGGCGGCCCGCACGGTCTGCGCCCACGGGGTCCCGGGCTGCCAGGCGGCGGCCGTACGCAGTCCCCAGACGGCGACGGCCGGCAGTCCGAGCACGCTCACGGCGATGAGCGGACGGCCGCCCGGCAGCAGGCCGGACCGGGCGACCTGCCAGTCGAAGGCGAGCAGCGCGAGTGCCGCCCACCACAGGAGGGAGATCCGCCAGCCGCTGCGGAACGCCTCACCTGCGTCCGCGGCGAACTCCCGCACGCCGCCCTTCTCGCCGGCCAGGTACCGGCGCAGGTGCCGGCTCCCCGCGGCGAAGGCCGCGGGGAACGTGATGAGCGGCAGGGCGGCGACGGTGATCCACACGCCGGTGAGCAGGCATTCGGAGAAGACGCTGAATCGCTCCCGGACGAAGGAGGTCCTGGGTGCGGTGCCGGATTTCGTCGCCACGGGGTGCTCAGCCCTTCAGGCCGGAGGTGGCCATGCCGTCGATGAGGTAGCGCTGGAAGGCCAGGAAGAAGGCCAGTACCGGCAGCAGGGCCACCAGTGACATCGCGATCATGCCGCCGTAGTCGGCGACCGCGTCCTGGTCGATGAACATCCGCAGTCCCATCGAGACGGTGTACTTGTCCGGCTCGTTGAGGTACAGCAGGGGGCCCATGAAGTCGTTCCAGGCCTGGATGAAGGTGAAGATGGCGCTGGTGATGAGCGCGGGCCGGCACAGCGGCATCACGATCGACCAGTAGATCCGCAGGTGCCCGCAGCCGTCGAGCCGGGCGGCCTCGTCGAGTTCCTTGGGCAGTCCGCGCATGAACTGGACCATGAGGAAGACGAAGAACGCGTCGGTGGCGAGGTACTTGCCGATCAGCAGCGGAGTGAAGGTGTTGATCAGCTCCAGCTTCTGGAACATCACGTACTGCGGAATGATCAGTACGTGGTACGGGAGCAGCAGTGTCCCGATCATGATGGCGAACATGGCGTTGCGCCCCGCGAAGCGGACCTTGGTGAAGGCGTAGGCCGTGAGCGAGCAGGAGAGGACGACTCCGATGACGGAACCGACCGAGACGTAGGCCGAGTTCAGGAAGAACTTCCAGATCGGGATGTCGGCGATGCCGTCGGCGAGCCGCCGGTAGTTGTCGGTGATGGGGTCGGTCGGGAACAGGTTCAGCGCGCCGACGATGTCCTCGCTCGGCTTGAACGAGGCGCCGATCGTCCACACCACCGGGTAGAGGACCACCGCGAGGATGGCGAGTGCGCCGATGTGCCAGGCGAGGGAGCCGGGGAGCCGGCGTCGTACGGCGGTGGTGTCCATCGGGGTCATCGGCCACCCTCCTCGTAGTGCACCCAGCGCTTCTGGGACCAGAACAGCACGGCGGTGACCAGGCCCACGGCGACGAGCAGCAGCCACGCCATGGCGGAGGCGAAGCCCATCCGGCTGTTCGCGAAGCCCTGGTCGTACAGGTAACAGGTGTAGACGAGCGTCGCGTCGGCAGGCCCGCAACTGCCGTTGCTGACGATGTAGGCCGACCCGAAGATCTGGAAGGAGTGGATGGTCTCCAGCAGGACGTTGAAGAACAGCACCGGCGAGATCATCGGCAGGGTGATGCTCCAGAACCTGCGCCAGGGGCCGGCTCCGTCGACCTCCGCCGCCTCGTACAGCTCCCTGGGGACCTGCTTGAGCCCGGCCAGGAAGATCACCATGGGGGCGCCGAACTGCCAGACCGTGAGGGCCACCAGCGCGTAGATGATCATCTGTGGGTCGCCGATCCAGCCGCCCGCGTCGATGCCGAACAACTGCTGCCCCCGGTCGACGACGGCGTCGTCGGAGAACAGGGCGCGCCAGACGATGGCGGCCGAGACGCTCGCACCGATCAGCGAGGGGGCGTAGAACGCCGCCCGGTAGAAGGACTGCCCCCAGCGCTTCTGGGCCAGCAGCATCGCCACGGCGAGCGCGGCGGCAAGCTTGATCGGCGTGCCGATCACCACGTACCAGGACGTCACCTTGACCGACTGGCGCCAGCGGGGGTCGGCGAACATGTCGGTGAAGTTCTTCAGCCCCACCCACTTCGGGGCGTCGAACAGGTTGTAGTCGGTGAACGCGAGGTACAGCGAGAACACCATGGGTCCGGCGATCAGGAACAGGAAGCCCGCGATCCAGGGCGACATGAAGAGATAGCCGGTCAGATTCTCGCGGTGGCCCCGCGGTTGCGGTGCGGGGCGGGTCTTGCGTCCCGGGCCGCTCCGCTCCACGGCGGCGAGGTCCTCGTCGAGGACCGGGCCGCTCGTGGAGGTCTGGATGTGAGTCACCGCGTCATTCCTCTCAGTTCGAGGCGAGGGCGGTCTTCGCCTCGGAGAAGAACTGCTTGACCGAGTCCTCCGGTGAGGCCTTGCCCAGGGACATGTCGCCCGCGATGCGCAGGAACGCCGCCTCGACGACGTCGGCGCCGGCCGGGTGCGGGGTGATGGGCTCCAGCACGCCGGCCTTGGCGATCTCGGTCTCGTAGGCGCCGATCGCCTTGCTCGGGGCGTCGGTGGGCTGGAAGGCCTCGAACTGCGCCGTGGTGGCGGGGACTCCGCGGTCGTAGCCCATGATGCGGGCGACCGCGGGGTCGTGGGTCATGAAGCTGATGAAGGTGACCACCTCGGCGGGGTGCTTGGTACGGGCTGTGCCGCTGAGCATCAGCGAGCCGAGGTACTGGCCGGTCTTCTTGCCGTCGGTGCTCGGGATGGGCGCGAGGCTGTAGCTGCTCTTGCCCTCCGCGCTGTAGCGGACGGAGAAGTTGTCCCAGGTGAACTCGCCGGCCGAGAGTCCCTTGGCGAGGGCGGAGGCGGGCTTGATCTGCTCGACCTTCTTCTGGTCGGCGTAGATCCCGGACTTGACCCGGGCGAGTGCCTCGGTCCAGTACGGGAGCAGCTCGGCCTCGCCGAAGCCCATCCCCTCCTCCGTGAAGAACGCCTTGCCGTTCTGCCGCAGCACGAGGTCGTACAGGTACATGACGCCGTGCGGGCCGGAGTCGCCGGCTATGCCCTGACCGGACTTGATCTTCTGCAGACCCGCGTACCAGTCGTCCCAGGTCCAGCCGAGGCGGTGGTCGACGCCGGCCTTCTCGAAGACCTTCTCGTCGATGACCAGGGACATCGAGTTGCTGCCGACCGGCACACCGAGCAGCTTGCCGTCGATCTCGGCGAACTTCTCGAGACCGGCGCGGAAGCCCTCCAGCTGGAGGTTGCCCTTCTTCGCCTGCGGGTTGAGGTCGAGCAGGACGTTCTTCGCCTCGTACTTGCGCAGGAAGGTGACCGCGTTCTGGATGACGTCGGGCGGGTTGCCGCCGGCCGCCTGGGTGTTGAACTTCTTCCAGAAGTCCGGGTACTGCTGGAAGTCCGTCTTCACCTTGATCTTCGGGTGCTTCTTCTCGAAGAGCTTGACGCACTCCTGGACCTTCTTCGCCCGGTCGTCGGCGCCCCACCAGGCATGCCGGATGGTGACCGGCCCGTTCGAGCCGCCGCCCGAGCCGCAGCCGGCCGCGGTCAGCCCGAGACCCGCAGCCGAGAAGCCCGCGAGCTTCAGCATCTGCCGCCGGTCCATGCCTTGGTTCCGAGACATAGTTCGCCCCTACGCTTGATTGAATCGTTTTAGAAAGCGCTTGCCGGGTCAAAGTAAGGAGCCGCACCGGCGACGTCAATGGCTGGGACGAAAATCGATCGAAGCGCTTCAATGGGGCACGCGGAAACGCCGACGGCCCGGAAGCTTCAAGAAGCTTCCGGGCCGTCGGTCCGGGGTGGGCGATACTGGGTTCGAACCAGTGACCTCTTCGGTGTGAACGAAGCGCTCTCCCACTGAGCTAATCGCCCGGGCGCACGCCAAACATTACCCCATGTCAGCGGCGCCCCCCGACCATCACCGGCTCACTCGTTGATCTTCCACGGCATGACGATTCCGAACTTCCACACGTAGATCCCGACCAGCACCGCGATGATCACGAGCCCGATCACCGTGAGCGCGATGTTGCGCCGCCTCACCCTGGGGTCGAGCGCACGCTGGGCGGCCTCGGTGACCTTGCGGCGCGTCCACCGCAGCACCAGCTGGGCCCAGACGAACTCCGTCGCCCAGATCGCCATGCCACCGAAGATCACCAGCCAGCCGGGGCCCGGCAGCGGCAGCATGACGATGCCGGCCGCCACCACGGCCAGACCGACCACGAACACGCCGACCTGCCAGCTCAGGTGCAGCGTCCTGGACGCCTTGATGAACCCCGGCGCCCTGGAGCCGAGCTCCCGGTCCTCCTTCGACACACCCTCCGTGACGTCCCCCGTCACGCTCGTGCGCGCTTCCCCCGCCGCGGGCGCCGGTTCCGCCGGTGCGGCAGCCCCGTCCCGCTCGTCACTCTCCGCATTCATGGCGCCCAACCTACCGGAACGCTCCTCGTCACCGGAATGGCCGCATCACCCAAAGTTACTCACCGCTGTACGAGCTACCTGAAGGATCACAAAACGGTCAGAGGGGTTTACAACGCCACCGTAGGTGGCATGTCGATTTCGCCGACGTGCGAATCCCCGAGCGCACACTGAGCGAAAGGCCCTGGCGCTTATGAACACCACGGTCAGCTGCGAGCTGCACCTGCGCCTCGTTGTGTCGAGCGAGTCCTCACTGCCTGTACCCGCGGGCCTGCGGTATGACACGGCCGATCCCTATGCCGTGCACGCCACCTTCCATACCGGAGCGGAGGAGACGGTCGAGTGGGTTTTCGCCCGCGACCTCCTTGCCGAGGGGCTGCACAGGCCCACCGGCACCGGAGACGTCCGCGTCTGGCCATCCCGTAGTCACGGCCAGGGCGTCGTCTGTATCGCACTGAGCTCCCCGGAGGGCGAAGCCCTTCTGGAGGCCCCGGCACGAGCCCTGGAATCGTTCCTGAAGAGGACCGATGCCGCGGTTCCGCCGGGGACCGAGCATCGTCACTTCGATCTCGACACGGAGCTGTCGCACATCCTGGCCGAGAGCTGAGCCAGGCCGAGAACTGCACGGCGCCGTCCGACTCGGGGAGATGGCGTCGCGCGGACAACCTCATACGGCCGACACCGGCGCCGTCACCACGGAAACCACCGTGGTGACGGCGCCGGTCCGCGTTCCCCCGGGGGCCTCCTCGCACCCGTCGAGGCCCCACACGCCCGCCTGGCGCCCGCGGAGCCGCCCCCTGCCCATACGGGGCGCCTGGTACGCCCCCGGGGCCCCAAAGGCCCCTCGGGCCCCGGGGCGCCCGGGGTGAGCCAGTAGAGTCAGCCGCCATCGGCGGTCGCCCCGCCCGCCGGAGGCCAGGGAGCGGAAGCGTGCTGATCCCCCACGACACCCGGATCGCCCTCGAAACGGTGGTCGATCTGGTGAACACCGCGCCGGAGAGCGAGCAGCCCGGGAGGGGCTCGCCGGCCGATGCGCTCGGCGGCATCGAGGCGCTGTACGCGTTCGCCTCGCGCCACCGGGTGAGCGGCGTGAACGAGCTCGACGAGAAGGACCTGCGAGCCGTCCACGACGTTCGGGCACGGTTCGCCGAGGTCTTCGCCGCCACGGACGCCAAGGTCGCCGCCTCGCTCGTCAACGCGCTCGTGGCCGCCGCGGGCACCACACCGCAGCTCAGCAACCACGACGGCTACGACTGGCACGTGCACTACTTCGCGCCGGACGCCTCGCTCGCCGACCACCTGGCCGCCGACTGCGGCATGGCCCTCGCGTTCATCATCGTGGCGGGCGAGACGGAGCGGCTGCGGCGCTGCGAGGCGCCGGACTGCCGGAACGCCTTCGTCGACCTCTCGCGCAACCGCTCCCGCCGCTACTGCTCCAGCCGCACCTGCGGTAACCGCTTGCACGTCGCCGCGTACCGGGCGCGCCGCAGGGAAGCGGCCGGCTGACGCCTCACAACACGAAGAGATCATGCAACGCGGCCATCAGCAGCAGGCCGCCGATCACCGTGAGGAAGATCATCAGAGGGGGCTGGGAAAGCGCGAAGAGGCAGCCACGCGGCTCTTCGGCGGGGGGTGCGGGGACATCGCCCCGGGATGTGTCCACCATCTCGGGACGATCATGACGCAGACCGTGCCCTGTTGGCGATCAACACACCTTTTCGTGACGGGAGTTCACTCCCTCCAGGGTGGACCGAATCGCTCCGGCGTCCGATCACGCGTCAGGCTTTCGGGCACCGCTGCCCCCTCGGCCCTGCGGAGCTCCATCCGCCCTCAGGCTTCCGGAGCTCCACCCCCCGCACCCCCGGCCCTCGTCCCCGGTCAGCCCAGGTCGCGCAGCATGCGCAGCTGTGCGGCACGGTGGACCGAGGCGCCGCCCTCGTGACCGTTCCAGGGGTAGACCTCGATCTCCTTGGGGCCCGCCCAGTTGTTGTAGGCGGCGAAGACCGTGGACGGCGGGCAGATGGGGTCCATCAGGGCCACGGAGTACAGCGCCGGTATGTCGGCCCGGGCGGCGAAGCTGATCCCGTCGAAGTAGGAAAGCGTCCGGAACACCTGGTCGGCAGCGCCGTGCTGGGTGGCCAGGAAGCGCACGATCTCCTGGTACGGGTCCTCGTCGGTGATCTCGACGGCCCGCCGGTAGTGGGTCAGGAACGGTACGTCGACGAGCGCCGCCCTGACGTGGGGACTGAGCCCCGCCACCGCCTGGGCGATGCCGCCACCCTGGCTGCCGCCGTGCACGACGATCCGGTCGGGGTCGACGGACGGGTGGGCGCGGGCAACCTCGACGGCACGGACCGCGTCGGTGAACACCCGGCGGTAGTAGTAGTCGTCGGGGTCGAGGATGCCGCGGGTCATGAAGCCCGGCGACTGCGGGCCGGCGCCGCCGTGCGGGTCGGCGGTGGAGCCCGCCGAGTGGCTGTTGACGGCGCCCTGGCCGCGGGTGTCCACGACCAGCGTGGCCCAGCCGGCGGCGGGCCAGACGAGGTGGTCGTGCGGCAGCCCGCGCCCGCCGCCGTAGCCGAGGTAGTGGACGACGGCCGGCAGCGGGCCTTCGGCCCCGGCGGGCACGTTGAGCCAGGCACGTATGCGATGGCCGCCCCAGCCGGCGAACGACACGTCATGGACGTCGACATTGCTCAACGCGGAGTCGTAGGAGTGGAATTCGGCGTCGAGCGGGTGTGTGGCGGCCTCGTCCAGAGTGCGGCGCCAGAAGGCGTCGAAGTCGTCGGGTTCACCGGACTCAGGCCGGTAGGTGCGGAGTTGGTCCAGGGGCAGGTCGAACAGGGACACGGCGTCTCCATTTCGGGCATGCGGAAAGGAACGGCGGAAGGTGGCAGAAGAGGGCCGACGGCAGGTGACGGAAGGGAAGGGGCCGGCGGCCGGGCTCAGCGGGGTGTGGAGCTCGACGCGCGGACGACGAGTTCCGGCTGGAGAACGACGCTGCGGTGCTCGTGGGCGCCGCCCTCGTCGTCCGCCTCCTCCAGCAGGAGTTCGGCGGCCAACCGGCCCATCAGGGCCGCGGGCTGGCGGACCGAGGTGAGCGGTACGGCTGCGGCGGCGGCGAACTCGATGTCGTCGTACCCGACGATGGCGATGTCCTGCGGCACCCGCACCCCGGCCGCATACAGAGCCTGCAGTACGCCCAGGGCCAGCAGGTCGTTGGCGCAGAAGACGGCGGTGGGACGCGGGACGAGCCCGAGCAGCCGGGCCCCGGCATCACGGCCCGCCGCCACGTCGAGGCGCTCGGACGGGATCTCGACCAGCGCCGCGGGGGGCAGCCCCGCCTCCGCGAGGGCGGACAGCGCGCCCTCGCGGCGGTCCCTGATCTGGTGCAGGTCGCCGGGGCCGCTGACATAGGCCACCGAGCGGTGCCCGGCCGAGACCAGGTGGCCGACGGCCAGTGCGCCGCCCCGGACGTCGTCGACGGAGACGGCGCAACTGCCCGTACCGGAGGCGACCCGGTCCACCAGGACATAGGGAATCCGGTGACGGCTGAAGGAGTCGAGGTTGCGGCCGGTCGCGTCGGCCGGGGTGACGAGTACGCCGCACACCCGCTGCTCCGCGAAGAGGCCCAGGTACTCGGCCTCCTCCGCGGGGCTCTGGCCACTGTTGCAGACCATGACGCCCAGGCCTGCCTGACGGGCGGCTCGCTCGGCGCCGCGGGCCACGTCGACGAAGAAGGGGTTGCCCATGTCCAGGACGAGGAGCGCCATGATCCGGCTGCGGCCGGCCCTGAGCTGGCGGGCCGACTCGCTGCGGACGTATCCGAGCTCCTCGATGGCGGCGAGCACCCGTGACCGGGTCTCGGGCAGCACCGCCTCGGGGCGGTTGATCACATTGGAGACCGTGCCCACGGAGACGCCGGCCTTCCGGGCCACATCCTTGATCCCTGCCACACGCGCCACTAGTCCTGCCCCACTGCCCCGGCCGCGCTCGTCAAGCGGCGTCACCCCATCGTACGGACGGAGTGAATGAATTGTTTCAATCCGGTCGGGACGCTAGCCCTCGGGGCCGAAGGTCGTCAAGGATCATCCCTGAATCGATTCATACGGGCGGGGTCCGCGCAGCGGGGCGAGCCCTCAGATGCCGTGCTTCTTCAAGATGGCCTCGATGTCGCTGAAGTCGTCCCCCGGCCCCGCGGAGGCCGAATCCTTCTTCGGCTTCCGGCGGGGCTCGGCGGCCGGTGCGCCCGCCCCCAGCGAGGGGGCGGAGGCGGCCGGTGCGACCGCGTCGCCCTGCGGCGCCCGCACCGCCGCCTTGCGCTCCTTGCGGGTGCCACCGCCTCTGCGTTCGATCGCACGCGTGGTCATGAACAACAGCCAGGCCACCCCCAGCACCCCGAAGCCGAGCCAGACGCTCGGCTTGAAGGCGATGTCCGACACCCACTCGACGACGCCGGTCAGCACCAGCCCGATCGGGACCAGGGAGTAGGCGGCGATCCTGGTCGCCGCGAGGAACCGCTTCCGGTACGCGGTGACGGCGGCGATGCCCAGGCCCGCCGCGGACACCGCGGAGCAAATGGTCTCGGCAAGCATCGGTGCCTCCAGGCGCAGGGGAAACGTCCCTTCCATCCTGCACCGGCGACCGGGCGGGCGGCCATGCTCCCAGCCCACATCAGGGACATTTCAGGGCCGGGATCCTCCCCAGGTGCCGTACGTCCCGCGCCGGGGACGGGGCAGGCCACGCCCCGTCGGCACCGCCGATGCCGGTCGAGGGGCCCCCGTCCGCCCTGGGAGACTGGCCCCATGAGCGATTCCACCTCCGCAGCCCCGGTCGTCCTCGACGTCTGGTGCGAGCTCCAGTGCCCCGACTGCCACCAGGCCCTTACCGATGTGCACGCCCTGCGCGCCCGGTACGGCGACCGGATCGACATCCGGCTGCGGCACTTCCCGCTGGAGAAGCACAAGCACGCCTACGCCGCGGCGCAGGCCGCCGAGGAGGCCGTGACGCAGGGCAAGGGCTGGCCGTACATCGAGGCGGTACTCGCCCGCACCGCCGACCTCGGCCGCACCGGCGAGCCGCTGCTGGTCGAGGTGGCGGGGGAACTGGGTCTGGACGCCGAGGAGTTCGACACCGCCCTGATCGACGGCCGGCACATGTTGATCGTCGACGCCGACCAGGCCGAGGGCAAGGCCATCGGTGTCACGGGCACGCCCACGTATGTGATCGGTGGCGAGCGGCTGGACGGCGGCAAGAGCCAGGAAGGACTGCGCGAGCGGATCGAGGCGATCGCCGACCGGCTGCTCGCCGAACAGGACTGAGGACGGGAATCGGGCCGGGGCGCGGGCCGCGGCACAGCCCCGGACCGCCAAGCGGTGCGGGCTGGGGCGCCGTTTCCGTGGCGCGCCGCCCGCCTGCGCGGCGCCGGCCGCCCCGGGCGGCCGCCGCGCGGCGGGTCAGAGCGGCTTTGCCAGGTTGTACTGCGTCGGCTCGTAGCCGAGCGACTCGTACAGCCGGAGCGCGGGCGTGTTCGCCGTGACGACGTGCAGGCCGAGCCACGTGTCGCCCGCCGCCAGAGCGAGGCGTTCGGCCTGGAGCATCAGCGCCCGCCCGTACCCCCTCCCCCGGAAGCGTTCGTCCACCTCGACGTCGAAGACGTAGCCGATGACCTGGCCGGGGTGCATCTCGAACCGCGTCACCCAGAGGAACCCGGCCTTCTCGTCCTCGTGGATGAGGTGGTGCAGTTGCGCACCCTCGGTGGCGAGGCCCTGGGGCAGATGCCTGGCGTGCGAGGCGCGGGCCGCCCGCAGCGCCGACTCCCGCGGGGTGCCGCGCGTCACCAGACTCTTGGCATACCCGGCGATCGCGCCGGCCTCCCAGGCGGCGAACTCCTCGGGTGTCATCGGGCGTGCGGTGAGTCCGCCGGGCAGGACCGGGGGTTCGGCGGGCAGCCGCTTGATCATGTTCCGGCTGCGCTCGGTGTAGCCGAGCGCGGCGCTCAGCCGCTGAGCACCCGTGTTGTCGGCGGCGACGTCCGCCCGCACCTGAGTGCAGCCCCAGCCCCGCAGCACCTCCTCGGCCGCCAGCGCCGCAATGGTGCCGCGGCCGCGCCGGCGGACCGGCTCGTCGATCCGCAGGGACCGCAGCACACCGGTCCCGCCGTCCGCGCCCGGGTCCGTGGCGATTTCGACGGCACCGACGGGGCGCCCGTTGTCGCATACGTCGTACGCGCGGCTCTGTGCGCCATCGGCGCCTGGCTGGATCGGCCCGGACGGCCGGAGTGTCGTGGTCATCAGAGGATTTCTATCCCCTGTCCGAGCACACGTCATCCGTTTTTGCGGCGGTGGTCGGGCGCCGGGTCACGGGTCCAGGTCGTCGCCGGCCCGCTCGTCGAACACGCGCATGGCCTTGGCGGTCACCGGGCCCGGACATCCGGGCAGCTCCCGGCCGTCGACCCGGTGGACCGCCTGGATGTCGCGGAGGGTGGAGGTCAGGAAAATCTCCTCGGCCCGGTCCAGCACGTCGAACGGCAGATCCGTCTCCTGCGCCCCCGTCCACTCCACCGCCAGTGCGCGGGTGATCCCGGCCAGGCAGCCTGAGGCGACCGGCGGTGTGTGCAGCCGGCCGTCGAGCACGACGAAGACATTGGAGCCGGTGCCTTCGCAGAGCCTGCCGACGGTGTTGGCGAACAGCGCCTCGGAGGCGCCCTGCTCGTGGGCGCGGGCGAGGGCGACGACGTTCTCCGCGTACGAGGTGGTCTTGAGCCCGGTGAGCGCGCCGCGCTCGTTGCGCGTCCAGGGAACGGTGATGACCGCCGTGGTGTCCGGGCGGCGCTTCACCTCGCCGAGGGCGACGACCAGTCCGGGGCCCGCGGTGCCGCGGTCGGAGCCGAGCGGCGAGATCCCGCCGGTGTAGGTGATGCGGAGCCTGCCGAGCGCGGCCGGGTTGGACTCGATGACGGCGGCGCAGGCGCGGCGCACCTCGTCCAGGTCGGGCGCGGGCAGGCCGAGGCCCAGGGCGGAGCGGGTCAGCCGGTCGAGATGACGGGTGAGTGCGAAGGGCCTGCCGTCGGCGGTCCTCACCGTCTCGAAGATGCCGTCGCCGACGGTCAGCCCGTGGTCGAGCACGGACACCCGGGCGTCATCGGCGGCCCGCAGTCCCCCGTTGACCCAGATCTTCATGGTGCGGTCCTTCCGTTTGCTTCGTATGCGCCCGACGCTACCGCGAGCAGCCTGGACGCCTTCAGTTCGGTCTCGTCCCATTCGCGTTCCGGATCCGAGCCCCAGGTGATGCCGGCGCCGGTGCCGAACCGCAGCACCGGTACGTCGGGCGTGCGGTCGGTCCAGAAGGTGCGGATGCCCACGGCGAGGGAGGCGGTGGCCCGGTCGGCGTCCACCCAGCCGATGCCTCCGCAGTACGGGCCGCGCGCGGCGGTCTCCAGTTCCTCGATGATCCGCAGCGCGCTGGACTTGGGCGCCCCGGTCACCGAACCCGGCGGGAAGGCGGCGGCGAGCAGTTCCGGCCAGCCGGCACCGTCGGCGAGGCGTCCGCGCACGGTGGAGACGAGATGGACGAGGCCCGGGTGCTTCTCGACGACGCAGAGGTCGGGCACCGTGACCGATCCGGTGTCGCAGACCCGGCCCAGGTCGTTGCGGACCAGGTCGACGATCATCACGTTCTCGGCGTGGTCCTTCTCCAGCAGATCGGCCTCGGTGCGGCCGGTGCCCTTGATCGGTCCGGACTCGACCGCACGGCCGTCCCTGCGCAGGAACAGCTCCGGCGAGGCGGTCGCGATCTCCACGCCGTGGCCGGGCAGCCGAATCGTTCCTGCGTACGGGGCCGGGTTGCCGCGCGCCAGCAGTGCGGTGAGGGCGTCCACGTCTGCCGCGGCGGGATCGGGCAAGGGCGCGGTCATCACGCGGCAGAGGTTGGCCTGGTACACCTCGCCCCTCGCGATGTACGCGCGGATGCGCCGTACGCCCGCGGTGTACGCGGCGCGGTCGAGGGAGGACGTCCAGTCACCGGCGGCGGGGCCCCGCCAGGCGCCGGGCACCGGGGCGGGCACGGACGCGGTGCGCACGGTGGCGAAACGGGCGCAGGTCAGCCGGCCCTCGAAATCGGCTGACACCGCCCAGAAGCCGGACGAGTCGAGGGCTGCGGGATCACTGGTCACATCCTGCAGATCGGAGGCGACGAGGCCGCCGAAGCGGGCCATGGGAGCGAGGTCGTGCACGTCGGCGAGTCTAGGTCGGCGTGCGGTGACCTGCGCCGGGGCGAGCGCACCTCAGCACGCTGCACAAACGCGTTTTTGTACTGGCCCCGGAATCCGCTAGAGTTCAACACGTCGCCGGGACGCGCAAGTGAACCGGAACCGACAAGCGGACGTAGCTCAGTTGGTAGAGCGCAACCTTGCCAAGGTTGAGGTCGCCAGTTCGAACCTGGTCGTCCGCTCGCAGAAGGTGGGGGATCTTCCCGAACCCCCGCCCCTGGTGGAGTGGCCGAGAGGCGAGGCAACGGCCTGCAAAGCCGTCTACACGGGTTCAAATCCCGTCTCCACCTCCAAGGACGATTAGCTCAGCGGGAGAGCACTTCCCTGACACGGAAGGGGTCACTGGTTCAATCCCAGTATCGTCCACCGGTCCGCAAGGACCCCCGCGCGATTAGCTCAGCGGGAGAGCGCTTCCCTGACACGGAAGAGGTCACTGGTTCAATCCCAGTATCGCGCACGCAGTACACGCAGGTTCACCCTGCGCGATTAGCTCAGCGGGAGAGCGCTTCCCTGACACGGAAGAGGTCACTGGTTCAATCCCAGTATCGCGCACAGCCCGAAGCCCCGGTCGTCTCGACGACCGGGGCTTCGTCGTTCCTCCGCGCACCCGTGCCGCGGCCCGGACTCGTTCCGTCAGGGCCGCGGCACGGGGCTTCCGGATCAGGAGGAGAAGAGCATCCGGCCGAAGCTCTTCTGCCGGTAGTGGCCCTGGTGGTGTCCACCGTGGTGCTGCGGGGCGCCCCAGGCGGGCGCGGGGGCTGCGGGGTAGGCCTGAGGGGCGGGCGGCGCGGGGGGAGCCTGCTGGGTCCACTGCGACTCCATGCGGGTCAGGGACTCCAGCTCGCCGTAGTCCAGGAATATCCCCCGGCAGCCGCTGCACTGCTCGATCTGAATGCCGTTGCGGTTGTACGTGTGCATCTGTGCGTGGCACTTGGGACACTGCATGTTCGGGCTCACTCCTCGCCGTCGGTTAGCCGTCGCCGGAATGCATGCCCGGCGGCGGTCGGTTCACCCTACGACGAGTGTTCGGCGGCCAACTCGGGCGGGAGAGCGGCAATTCGGGCGCAGGTGTCGATCATCACCTGTTCCACCTCATCCGGAGCCCGGTGCTCCGCCACGGACTTGGCGAGGGCGAGCGCCGCCGTCTGTACGGTCAGGGCGCGGGCGGCGAGCTCCAACTCGGGCCACGGGTCGCCGTCGGCGCGTACCGCGGGGCCACCCGCGTCCCGGTAGGCGCCCAGGAAGCGGAACCACACCTCGGGGGGCAGCAGTCCGGCCGCGTACCAGGCGGCGGGGCGCGCGAGGTCCCATGCGGGATCGCCGGTTCCCGCGTCGTCGACGTCGATCAGCAGCCAGGGGCCGTGCGGCGAGGGGTGCCGGACGAGCTGGCCCAGGTGCAGATCGCCGTGGCAGAGGGTGCGCGCGCGGTGGGCGGGAGCCGGGGCCTCGCCCCGCACCCACGGCGGCAGCCCGCCCCAGGCGACGAGAACGGGGTCCGTGACCGGATCGCCGGGCCGGGCCGCACACATCCGGGCCACGGCGAGCGCGGCCTTCGCCGGGCCGCGCATGGGGGGCGGCGCGGGAGGATCACCCGGTGCGGTCAGGTCCGTACGGCTCCCGGTGCGGTGGAGCCGGGCCAGCAGGACGGCCGTCTCCTCCCACGGCGCCTCGTCCGGGTCCCCCGGGTCCACCGGCTCGCCGTACGGCCAGGCAGTGACCGGACGGCCGTGCAGTTCGGTGAGGTACGGCGAGGCGCCGCCGCCCGCCGCCGGGCCCGCAACGGCCCGTACGGCAAGCGGCGCGAGCAGGATGCCCGTCAGACCGGGGTCGGCCGCCAGGCCCAGGCGTGCGGACAGTGCGGCGGTGTCCGTGCCGGCGGCGTGCGCCTTGGCGACGACAGGGCCGCAGCGGACGACGGTGCCGTCCGCCCGGTCGGCGAGCACAGCCGGCGGCGGACAGTCGCACAGGGGCCCGGAGCGGGCGTGGGCCGCCTCGTGGGCGAGGGCGCCCAGCGCGCGGACGACAGCGGTGGTCACGGACTCCCCCGGTAGCACAGGATCGGCGGGACGGCCGGCGCCGCGCCCGCCGCAGAGCGTACGCGGAGCGCGTCGGGCGGCCGGTACACGGGGGCACGGAGCGCGTCGGGCAGCCGGTACACGGGGGCACCGAGCGCGTCGGGCAGCCGGTACACGGGGGCGCGTATGGCCCCGGACAGCGCGATGTCCGGTCAGCTCCCCAGCTGACCGGACAAACGCTGCCGTCCGCCGCACCCCCGTCCCCACGGGGTTGTTGGCCGGATGTCCCGGTCCGGACCGCTCTTCCGGACCCGGGGCGCCGCTCAGCGCCCCAGCATCACGCCCACGGACGACGCCTGTGTGACCACTGCCTCCCAGCCGCCGAAGACGACTGCGAGCAGGGCCGCCAGAGGAAGAACCATGGCCGTCGCCACCAGCGGGTGGCGACGCTTGCCGGACGACGGGCGGCTGCCGAACGAGGCATAGGCCCTGCGTCCCTGCGTGCGGATCATCGTCCGCGCTGCCGTGTCCGCCATGATTCCTCTCCTGACCTGATGTGGGGCGGCGGGCGTTTGACCTCGGGGGACGAGTGCGACGCCCGCCGCTTGACTTCAACATTAGGGATCCGGGAGGCGGGCGGCGTCATGCCCGCGTACCGATTGCCGGGCCTCCCGGAGGATGAGCCGTGGGTAGTCGGCGTACTCCCCTGGGTGGAGACGGGCCTACGGCACGTTGGGGTCATCCCGGAGGGGACGCTCGGAGCCGTCCTCCCTGGGGACCGGCTGTTCGACCAGGGCGAGCACCCTGGTCGCCATGAAGCGAGCGGTGCGCACCACGGAGCCGTTTCGGGTGACTTCACTCACTTCGACCACCCCTCGGCGGACCGCGGTCTCCACTCTGCGCCCTGCCCTGGAGGCCACTACTTCGTAGGTTCGGGTCGTGTCTCCGGCGTCCACGACTATCTCGACTCGATCGCCCTTCACTGATCCAATCCCCCTTCTGCGACGGACCTTTGAGATCTCGCACGGGCCGGGGAGCATGGATCCGCGGCTCCCTGACCACTCCTCAAGTTTCCCACCCGGCACTGACAATCGATTCTCCGGCGAGGGCGCGGCCTCTGAGCGCCCCGGGCGGCGGGTACGTAAGCTGTGCCTCGTCAGGCGGACCAGGCAGCGGGGATGGGCAGACATGGCGATGATGCGGCTCCGGCGCGAGGACCCGCGTGTCGTCGGCTCGTTCAGGCTGCACCGGCGGCTCGGGGCGGGCGGCATGGGGGTGGTCTACCTCGGCTCGGACCGGCGGGGCCAGCGGGTGGCGCTGAAGGTGATCCGCCCCGACCTGGCGGAGGACCAGGAGTTCCGCTCACGGTTCGCGCGCGAGGTGTCCGCTGCCCGGCGGATCCGCGGCGGCTGTACGGCACGGCTGGTCGCCGCCGACCTGGAGGCGGACCGCCCGTGGTTCGCGACGCAGTACGTTCCGGGGCCCTCGCTGCACGACAAGGTGGCCGAGGAGGGCCCGCTGTCGGCCGCCGAGGTGGCCTCGATCGGGGCGGCGCTCTCCGAAGGCCTGGTGGCGGTGCACGAGGCCGGGGTCGTCCACCGTGACCTGAAGCCGTCGAACATCCTCCTGTCCCCCAAGGGCCCCCGGATCATCGACTTCGGAATCGCCTGGGCGACCGGTGCTTCCACGCTCACGCACGTCGGGACGGCGGTCGGGTCGCCCGGCTTCCTCGCGCCCGAGCAGGTACGGGGTGCGGCGGTGACGCCGGCGACGGACGTCTTCTCCCTCGGTGCCACGCTGGCGTACGCGGCCATGGCCGATTCGCCGTTCGGCCACGGCAGTTCCGAGGTGATGCTCTACCGCGTGGTGCACGAGGAGCCGCAGCTGTACGACGTGCACGACGCGCTCGCTCCGCTGGTGAGCGCCTGCCTGGCGAAGGACCCGGAGGAGCGGCCCAGCACGCTGCAACTCTCCATGCGGCTCAAGGAGATCGCGGCGCGGGAGGCACAGGGGCTCCACGAGGGCCGCCCGCCCGCCCAGCGTTCGGCGCAGGAGGCGGACCGGCCGACCGGGCGTCTGGACGGCCCGTACACGGAGCAGCAGACGCGTCGCTCGCCCGGCCCCGCACCGTTGTCGCGGCCGCAGGGCCGGCAGCAGGCGTCACCCCGGCCGGCGTCGCCGCGCACCGGGGGTTCGCGCCCCGCCCAGCAGCAGCCGCGCAACACGACGCGTTCGGGCAAGCGGTCCCAGGGCGCGCCGGGGACGAACGGCAGGCCGGGCACCCGGCCCGGCACACGCTCGACCTCGACCGGCCGGCGTCCCGCCAATCCGCGGCTGCTGCGTCAGCGGCTGGTGGTCTTCGTGGTGGTGACGCTGCTGGTGGCGCTGGGTATCGCGGCAGCTCAGGGCTGCCAGGGGCCGGCCCGTGGGCTCGGCGCGGGTCAGAGCCAGGGGCAGAGCGAGCAGCAGCCCCCGGCCCGGGGCTAACTCTCCGGGCGTCCGGTGGCAACCGCGTAGAAGGCGACTGCCGCGGCCGCGCCGACGTTCAGCGAGTCGACGCCGTGGGCCATCGGGATGCGCACCCATTCGTCGGCGGCTACGAGGGCCTGCGTGGACAGCCCGTCGCCCTCGGCTCCGAGCATCAGGGCCACCTGGTCCATCCGGTGCGGCGCGGCTTCCTCGATGCTGCTGGCCTTCTCGTCGGGAGTCAGCGCGAGCAGCTTGAAGCCCGCTTCCCGTACCGTCTCCAGGGCCTTGGGCCAGGTGTCGAGGCGGGCGTAGGGCACGGAGAAGACGGCGCCCATCGAGACCTTGACGGACCGCCGGTAGAGCGGGTCCGCGCAGTCCGGGGAGAGCAGCACGGCGTCCATGCCGAGCGCCGCGGCGCTGCGGAAGATGGCGCCGATGTTCGTGTGGTCGTTGACGGCCTCCATGACGACCACGCGGCGCGTCGTGCGGAGCAGTTCGTCGGCTGTCGGCAAGGGCTTGCGCTGCATGGAGGCGAGGGCGCCGCGGTGCACGTGGTAGCCGGTGACGCGTTCGGCGAGCTCGGGGCTGACCGCGTAGACGGGCGCCGGAACCTCGTCGATGACGTCGCGCATGAGGTCGACCCACTTCGCCGAGAGCAGCATGGAGCGCATCTCGTACCCGGCGTGCCTGGCGCGTCTGATCACCTTCTCCCCCTCGGCGATGAAGAGGCCCTCGGCGGGCTCTCGCCTGCGCCGGAGCTCGACGTCGGTCAGACCGGTGTAGTCGCTCAGGCGGGGGTCGTCGGGGTCGTCGACGGTGATGAGATCAGCCACAGGTTGATACTGCCTTGTCCGGTGTGTGGTGCCAACGGTCTGGAGAAGGTCCGTTACCGATGGTTACTCTGCGATGCGTGCGGCGGATGCCGGGCCCACCGCCACGACATCACCGATGACGATGACGGCGGGCGGGCGGACGTCATGGGCCACGGCCCGCTCGGCGGCCGTCGCGAGCGTCGCGTCGACGCGGCGCTGGGCGGCCATGGTCCCTTCCTGGACCAGAGCGACCGGGGTCTCGGGGGACCTGCCGTGGGCGATGAGCGTACGGGCGATGGCGCCGATCTTGTCGACGGCCATCAGGAGAACCAGGGTGCCGCGCAGCCGGGCGAGTGCCTCCCAGTCGACCAGCGAGCGCTCGTCGTCGGGGGCGACGTGGCCGCTGACCACCGTGAACTCGTGGGCGACACCGCGGTGGGTGACGGGGATTCCGGCGGCGCCGGGCACCGAGATGGAGCTGGAGATGCCGGGCACGACGGTGCAGGGGATGCCTTCGGCGGCGAGTGCCTGGGCCTCCTCCATGCCGCGGCCGAAGACGAACGGGTCGCCGCCCTTGAGCCGGACGACGGCCTTGCCCGCCTTGGCGTGCTCGATCAGCGCGTTGTTGATCGCCTCCTGCGCCATGTAGCGGCCGTACGGGATCTTGGCGGCGTCGATCACCTCGACGTGCGGCGGCAGTTCGTCGAGCAGGTCGCGCGGTCCGAGCCGGTCCGCGATGACGACGTCTGCCTCGGCGAGGAGCCGGCGGCCGCGGACGGTGATCAGATCGGGGTCGCCGGGACCGCCGCCGACCAGGGCGACGCCGGGGGCCCGGGTGCGGTGGTGGGGGGCGGCGAGAGTGCCGTCGCGCAGGCCTTCGACGATGGCGTCGCGGACCGCGGCGGAGTGGCGCGGGTCGCGGCCGTGCGCGTCGGCGGTGAGGACGGCCACGGTCACGCCCTCGCTGCGGCCGGTGGCGGGGGTCCAGGCGGTGGCGGCGTCCGCGTTGTCACTGCGGACGCACCAGGTGCGGGTGCGTTCGGCCTCGGCGGAGGCCGCGTCGTTGGCCGCCGTGTCGTCGGACGCGATGAGGGCGTACCAGGTGTCGGCCAGGTCCCCGTCTGCGTAAGGGCGGCGCTCCCAACGGATCTCGCCGGCATCCGCCATCGCCTCGACGGAGGGGGTGGCGGTGGGCGATACGAGGATGATGTCGGCGCCTGCCGCGATGAGAGCGGGGAGGCGGCGCTGCGCGACCTGACCGCCGCCGACGACGACTACGCGGCGCCCGCTCAGGCGGAGTCCGACGGGGTAGGCGGGGTGATCGGCGTGCTCGGCCATGGCGGTGCGGGCTCCTCGTGCGATGCGGGGGCTGCGGCCGCTGCGGCGGTGGAGCGGCTATGACGTGCGGTGTTGTGGGGGGGCGGGCTGGGGCTGGGGCTGGGGCTGGGGCCACGATACGGGGTGGGTGAGCGGGGGCGGATTGCGGCTGTGGGCATGGGCGCCTGCGGCTGCCTTGCCCCCTGCCCCTCCCGCCCCTTCCCGTCCCCGGGTGCGCCGCCCCGGACCCCGTGCACCCATCGCCGGAGGGGCTGGAATCACAAGCCCCTCCGGCGATCGATGAGTGGGAGCTACTTCTCCGTGACTCCCGCCGAGTCGAACGTAGCGACTTCGTGCATCGCGCGCGCCGCACTCTGCACGATCGGCAGCGCCAGCAGCGCGCCCGTGCCCTCACCGAGGCGGAGGTCGAGGTCGACCAGCGGGCGCAGGCCCAGCTTGTTGAGCGCGGCGACGTGGCCGGGCTCGGCACTGCGGTGGCCCGCGATGCAGGCGGCCAGGGCCTCCGGCGCGATGGCGCGAGCGACCAGGGCCGCGGCGCCGGCGCTCACACCGTCGAGGATGACCGGCGTACGGAGCGACGCCCCGCCGAGCAGGAACCCGGCCATCGCGGCGTGCTCCAGGCCGCCCACGGCCGCCAGTACGCCGATCGGGTCGGCCGGGTCGGGCTGGTGCAGATCGAGGGCGCGTCGCACGACATCGACCTTGCGGGCGTGCATCTCGTCGTTGATGCCCGTACCGCGACCGGTCACCTCGGCCGGGTCCATCCCCGTGTACACACAGATCAGGGCGGCCGACGCCGTGGTGTTGGCGATGCCCATCTCGCCGGTCAGCAGGCCCTTGTTGCCGGCTGCGACCAGGTCGCGGGCGGTCTCGATGCCGACCTCGATCGCCGCGAGGACCTCATCGCGGGTGAGCGCGGGGCCGGTCGTGAAGTCCGCAGTCCCCGCGCGCACCTTGCGGGGCAGCAGGCCGGGCTGCGCGGGCAGCTCCGAGGCCACGCCGACATCGACGACGCACACCTCGGCACCGACCTGGGCCGCGAACGCGTTGCAGACCGCACCACCGCTGAGGAAGTTCGCGACCATCTGGCCGGTGACCTCCTGGGGCCAGGCCGTGACGCCCTGGGCGTGCACCCCGTGGTCGCCCGCGAAGATCGCGACGGCCGCGGGCTCCGGGATCGGCGGCGGGCACATCCGGGAGAGCCCGGACAGCTGCGCGGAGATGATCTCCAGCATGCCCAGCGCACCGGCCGGCTTGGTCATCCGCTTCTGACGCTCCCACGCCTCGCCGAGCGCCTTGGCGTCCAGCGGCCGGATGCTGGAGATGGTCTCCTGGAGCAGGTCGTGCGGCTCCTCACCGGGCAGGGCACGGCGGCCGTACGTCTCCTCGTGGACGACCCAGGACAGCGGACGGCGCTTGGACCAGCCCGCCTGCATCAGCTCGGGCTCCTCCGGGAACTCGTCGACGTAACCGACACAGAGGTACGCGACGACTTCCAGGTGCTCGGGCAGGCCCAGGGCACGGACCATCTCGCGCTCGTCGAAGAAGCTGACCCAGCCGACGCCGAGGCCTTCGGCCCGGGCCGCGAGCCACAGGTTCTCGACGGCGAGGGCCGAGGAGTACGGGGCCATCTGCGGCTGGGTGTGCCGGCCGAGGGTGTGGCGGCCTCCACGGGTGGGGTCTGCCGTGACGACGATGTTGACGGGGGTGTCGACGATCGCCTCGATCTTCAGTTCCTTGAACTGCTTCGCCCGCGCCTTGGGGAGCGACTTCGCGTAGGCCTCGCGCTGGCGCTGCGCCAGTTCGTGCATGGAACGGCGGGTCTCGGCGGAACGGATGACGACGAAGTCCCAGGGCTGCGAGTGCCCGACGCTGGGCGCCGTGTGGGCGGCCTCCAGGACGCGCAGCAGCACCTCGTGCGGGATCGGGTCGCTGCGGAAGCCGTTGCGGATGTCGCGCCGCTCGCGCATGACGCGCAGTACGGCCTCGCGCTCGGCGTCGTCGTAGCCGGGGGCGGGGGGCGAGGCGGCGGGTACGTCCTCGGCCTCGGTGGCCGTGGCCTCCACGGCCTCGGGCTCGTCGGCCGTCGCGGGAGCTGCGGCTTCGGCGGCTTCCACGGGCTCGGCGACCGGAGCCTCCGGCGCGGGCCCGGCGGCCTCGGGTCCTACCGGCTCCGCGTGGCCGACCGTGAGGTCCGGGGTCTCGATGACCTCGGGGCCGGACTCCGCCTCGGGCACGACGGGCTCGGGCTCGGCGAAGGCCTCCGGCGCGACCACGGGCTCCGGCGCGACGAGCTCGGGCTCCGGCTCGGGCTCGGCGAAGGCCTCCGCGACCACGGGCGCCGGCGCGACGAGGGCCTCCGAGGCCTCCGGCGCGACGACGGGCTCCGGCGCGACGGTCCGGACGACGGTCCCGGCCTCCGGCGCGGGCTCCGCCGTGGGCTCTGCCACCGGAGTGGGAGCCAGGTGCGGAGTGGTCGGAAGCGGGCCCGCGACACGGACGAACCGGCCCAGGGAAGCTCCCTCGGGAACCGGCTCCACCGGCGGCTGCACGGCCGCCACGGGCTCGACCGGGACTTCCCCGGCCTGCGCGTGCAGGGCGGGTCCGGGCTCGGTGGGCACGACCGGGGCGAGCGGCGCGTCCACGGCCGCGTCCTCGACGAGCGCACCCTCGGGCGCGGCTTCGGCAGGCGCGGCTTCGGCGACTGCCTCTTCAACAGGGGCGGCCTCGGCCGGTGGCACCGCCGCGGGGAGCGCGACGGCGTCGGCGGGCGCGTCCGCCTCCGGCACGGCGTACAGGTGTGCCTTCTCCGCCTGCACCTCGGTCCGAGCGGCTTCGTCGGGGGCCTCGGCGGGCACCTCGGGCGCCGGCGGTGCGGGAACGGGCTCCTCGGCCGGCGCGGTCACGGGCTCCACTGCGACCGGCTCCGCTACCTGTGCGACCGGCGCGGGCATCTCCGTCGGCACCTCGGCCACGGGCTCCTCGGCGACGGACTCCTCGGCCACCGCCTCCGGGACGGCAGCCGGCTGGACGACAGCCTGCGGGACGACCGTTTCTGCTGCCGTCGGCTCCGGGGCCGACGGCTCCGCCTCTGCGACGGGAGGAGCGGCGACCGGCACCTGCTGGGGTGTCCGGGCGGCCCACTGCCCCCCGCCCTGGGGCGGGATCTCGCCGAGCTGCGGGCCCGGCAACGCTGCCACCTCGTCGGCCGGCAGATCGAAGTACTCGGGCTCGGCGGTGACCGGGCCGGCGTGCCGGGCCGGCGCCTGCGCGGCTGCCTGCGTCTGCGCGGCTGCCTGCGTCTGCGAGCGGTCCTGCGGCTGGGGCGAGCCCGCCGGGCCCCGGTCGGCGAGCGAACGGACCACGCCGCCGGACGTACCACCATAGGAGGGGCCGACTTCGGCGGAGGCCGGGCCGCGGTGCAGCGGGCGGCGCGCGGGTGCCTGGGTCTGGGTCTGGGTCTGGGTCTGGGCCGCGGGAGCCTGGGCCTGCACCGGTGCGGGCGGCGGCATGCGCACGCCGCCGAGGTCGACGTGGCCGGAGTCGCGGCCGCCGGACTCATGAGTCCCCTGGCCGGTCTCCTGAAGCGATTCGGCGGCGGCCTGCTGCATGGCGTAGGCCGGGGCCTGGACCTGGACGGGACCCTGCGCCCCACCGTCGCCCTGGGCCTGCGGGGCGTGGCCGGAGTGGTACCCACCGCCCTGCTCGGTCAGCGGGGCGGCGCCGGACTGGGGTTCGCTCCAGGCACCCTGGGGGCTCGGCATCAACAGGAGGTCGTCATCCTCGGGCGCATGCTCGGAGGGGTCGAGGAAGGTGTAAGCGTCCGGGGCGGGGATGCCCGTCTGCTCCACCATGCCTGCGCTCTCCGGCAGTCCCTCGACCGGGATCTGGCCGGTGTCACTCATGCGTACCCCTCGCCCATCGTCAGTGCTCCTTCGGCCCTTCGCCCGGGACGGCCGGACACGGCACGCCGGTGCTCGTCCCATGGAACGAGCGGGCGCGCCGCGCGGCACGATTCGGTCGCGGACATACTGCATTCTCGCGGCCGTTCGCCGCCGCGGCAGGTCATTTCGCCGCGGTTCGCTGTGGACTACGCCACGTTGCGCGTCCCCCGGTCCTGCCGTACCACAACGGGGGTCAAAACAGTCCCCTTTTCCGGACATTGACGAACGAAGCGACGAACGTCCGGGCGCGGTGCAACGATCGGCCAGCCTACCTCGCACCGCATGCCGACCGGGTCAGGGGGCAAGGTCCGAACGCAGTGCGGACAGCAGGAAGACGACCGTGCGTTCGCGCTCCGACCATGCAGCCGCGTCGAGTTCGACGGACTGGAGGAGGGAGCAGGCGACCGTGTATCCGTTCTCCGTGAGAGCCGCGCCCAGCGCCTCGGCCTCGTCCCGGGTCGACGCGTGCGTCACGATCCGCTCCGGCCTGCGGTCGGCGACGGCGATGACGACAGGAGCGCCGCCGCCTCCGATCCGTACGACATCGGGCTCGGGCAGCCGTTCCAGCACGTGCGGAGCCCGGCCCTCGACGACCTGGAGCTGGACTCCGAACGCCCGGGCCGCCGCAGTCGTGCGGGCGCAGGCGCCCGGGTCGCTGTCGACGGCCAGGACCGCCGCGCCGAATCGGGCCGCCTCCACTGCCAGCGCCCCGCTCCCCGAGCCGATGTCCCAGAGCAGGTCGCCGGTCCGGGGTCCGAGGTGGGCGAGTTGGGCGGCACGCAGCCCGGGGGCCTCGCCCTCCCCGCTCCGGCCCACGGTGTCCGTCGTGGCGCCCGGGTAGGCGTCGGCGGGCAGCGCCCAGCCGCGTACACCCTGGGGGTAGGCGGGATGGCGGCCGGCGATCCAGGCTCCTTCGGCCCGCTGTTCAGGGCCTCCACCGATGACGAGGACGACGTTGGGGTCGCGCCAGACGTGGTCGGCGGCGGCGTCGGAGGTGACGACGGTGACCTGTTCGCGGTCGGTGCCGAGTTCCTCGCAGATGACGAAGGTGCGGTGGACGCCTTCGAGCAGGAGGGCGAGTTCGGCGGGGCCCGCGCCGGGCGAGGTGAGGACGGCGACCTTGTGATGGGCGCGGCAGACGTTCACGGCGCGGCGCAGGGTGCGGGGGTGGGCGACGACCGTCTGCGCGTCCTCCCACGGCATGCCGGCGCGCGCGAAGGCGGTCGCGACGGAGGAGACGGCGGGTACCACTTCGACTTCGAGGCCGTGCTCGGGGGCGCGCAGGGTGCGCACGACACCGAAGAATCCGGGGTCTCCGTCGGCGAGGACGACGGCGCTGCCGCGGTGGCCCGCGATGCGGCGGGCCGCGAGATCGACGGAGCCGAGCCGGATCCGCTCCGCGCCCTGCGGGACTTCGGGCAGGGCGAGGTGGTGGGCGGCTCCGGCGACGAGGGTGGCAGCCGAGAGCGCGGCCGTGGCCGCTCTGGTCAGTGGCGAGCCGTCCCAGCCGATCACTGTGACCCGGTCGGCCATCTGTCGTCAGTCTCCTGGAGTTGTCGCAGGTGGGGCTGGTCGCCCGCGGTCGAGCAGGGTGAGGCTACCCGGTCCGGACCTGTGAGGTGGTGTCGGTGCCCCGGGAAAGTCGGAGCATTCGCGGAATGCTGTCAGTTCCAGTCGTTGTAGGTGCCGTATCCACCGGCGTCGGCGAGCTCTTCGGCCACCCCTTCGAGGTCCTCGGGAAGCAGGCCCCAGACGATCAGATCGGTCCTGATGTCGGTCCAGCCTCCGTCCTCGGTCTGCGAGCGGGCTATGCGCGCGTTGCGCAGGACTCCCTCGCTGATGCAGCCGAGCTTCTGCGCGACCTGCTGGGAGGCGGTGTTGTCGGCGGCGGTACGCAGTTCGATGCGCTCGAAGGCCTGGTCGCGGAAGAGCCACTGGGCCAGGGCCAGGACCGACTCGGTGGCATAGCCCTCGCCCCGCGCCCAGGGGGCGGTGATGTAGGCGGCCTCCGTGGCGCGGGTGCGCCAGTCGGTGTTGCGCAACCGCACCGACCCGACGAGGCGCTGGGTGAGGAACTCGGTGACGGCGAGCACGATGCCGTCGCCCTTGGTGCGTTGTGCGGGAGCGATCCTGCGGACCCAGCGTTCGGCGTCGACCTGGGTGTAGGGATGAGGTGCCTCGGTCCAGGCGACGACGAGTTCGTCGTTCATCATCTCGATGTACGCGGGGATGTCCGCCATGTCGAACGGGCGCAGCACCAACCGGTCCGTGCTGATGGAGATGTCCGGAAAGGTGGAAGTCATGCGCAGCTCCATGCCGAAGACCGTGTAAAGGCACAGCATGCAGCATCGGCCGGACCTTGTGCATGGCCGGGTCGGCACGACGGAGCCCCGCACACCCGGGCGGGGTGTGCGGGGCTCCGCGGACAAGTGCCGCGCCGGGGTCAGGACTTGGCTGCGGTACCGAAGGCAGGGATGACCGAGCCCTGGTAGCGGTCCTCGATGAACTTCTTGACCTCGTCGGAGTGGAGGAGCTTCACGAGCTTCTCGACGCGGGGGTCCTTCTCGTTGCCCTTCTTCACGGCGATGATGTTGGCGTACGGGTTGTCCTCGGCCTTCTCCAGCACCAGGGCGTCGTCGCTGGGCTTGAGCTTGGCCTCGATGGCGTAGTTGCCGTTGATGACGGCGGCGTCCACGTCGTTCAGGGCGCGGGGGACGGTTGCGGCCTCCAGCTCCTTGAACTCCAGGCCCTTCTTGTCGGTGATGTCGCTCAGCTTGGCGCTCGTGCCGACGCCGGCCTTGAGGGTGATCAGGCCGTTCTCGGCGAGGAGCTGAAGCGCGCGGCCCTCGTTGGTGGTGTCGTTGGGTACGGCGACGGTCTGGCCGGGCTTGATGTCACCCAGTTCCTTGAGCTTCTTGGAGTAGAGGCCGAGGGGCTCCAGGTGCACGGTGCCCACGGAGACCAGGTGGGTGTTGTTCTTCTTGTTGAAGTCGTCGAGGTAGGGCTGGTGCTGGAAGAAGTTGGCGTCGACCTGGCCGGTCTCGGTGGCGGTGTTCGGCAGGACGTAGTCCGTGAACTCCTTGACCTCCAGCTTGAGGCCGGCCTTGGCTGCCAGGTTCTTCTTGACGAAGCCCAGGATGTCGGCGTGCGGCGTCGGGGACGCTGCGACGACGAGGGCCTTGGAGGTGTCGGCGCCCGCACCGGTTTCGCTCTTGGACGCCGGGTCGGAGTCCGTGCCGCAAGCGGTGAGGCCGAAGGCGAGGGCGGCGGTGGCGGCGGCAGCCGCGGTGATCTTGATGTTCTTACGCACGAAGAGTGCCTCTTTCAGGTGGTGATGGTGGTGCGCCCGGACAAGGAGTGCGGGCTCGGGGAGGAGAAGTCTCAGGAGGTGGCGCGGCCGCGGCGGGCCAGGAGCCGCACGGCCCCGTCGCCGATCAGCTGGATCACGGTCACGATCACGATCAGCAACGCGACGGTGATGAGCATGAACTGGTTGTCGAAGCGCTGGAATCCGTAGGTGACGGCCTTGGATCCGAGCCCTTCGCCGCCGACCGCGCCGGCCATCGCGGAGTAGCCGATGAGCACGATGACGGTGGTGGTGACGCCGGAGACGAGGGACGGCAGCGCCTGCGGCAGCAGCACCTTGCGGACGATCGTCGGGATGGAACCGCCCATGGACTGGACGGCTTCGACGAGTCCGTGATCGACCTCACGCACAGCCGTCTCGACGAGCCGGGCGAAGAACGGGATGGCGCCGACGGCCAGCGGCACGATCATCGCGGTCGGGCCGATGAAGGTGCCGACAACCCAGGTGGTGAACGGGATCAGTGCGATCAGCAGGATGATGAACGGCAGCGAGCGGCCGATGTTCACGATCACGCCGATGACCTTGTTCACCGGGGTGTTCCGCAGCAGTCCGCCCTTGTCGGTGAGGACGAGCAGGACGCCGAGCGGCAGTCCGACCAGGACGGTGACGACGGCGGACCACAGGACCATGTAGAGGGTGTCGACGGTGCCCTGCGTCAGCAGCGGCTGCATTTCGGACCAGGTCACTTCGCCACCTCCTTGGTGAACGGTGCGGGAATGATGACGGGTTCGGCGTCGGTGCCCTCGACGAGCTCGGCCTGCAGCCCCTGTTCGCGCAGGAAGCCGATGGGAACGACGTTCTCCTCGAACCGGCCGGGCAGCTCGATGCGCATCCGGCCGATCTGCTTGCCGCCCACGGTGTCCATCGCGGCGCCCAGGATCGAGATGTCGATGTTGTACGTACGGGAGAGCTGCGAGATCACCGGCCGGCCGGCGGCGTCGCCGTGGAAGGTGACGTCGACGACCGTGCGGTCGGGGCCGGAGGCGCTGCCGCCGACCGGGAACAGTTCGTGGGCGAGTGAGGAGCCCGGGGTGGCGAGCAGGTCGCCGACGGTTCCGGACTCGACGATGCGGCCCTTCTGCATCAGCGCCGCGGAGTCGCAGATCGTCTTGACGACGTCCATCTCGTGCGTGATGAGCAGGACGGTGAGGCCGAGCTGCTGGTTGAGGTCGCGCAGCAGCTGGAGGATGGAGCGGGTGGTCTCGGGGTCCAGGGCCGAGGTCGCCTCGTCGGAGAGCAGCACCTTGGGGTCGCCGGCGAGTGCGCGGGCGATGCCGACGCGCTGCTTCTGGCCGCCGGAGAGCTGGCCCGGGTAGGCCTTGGCCTTGTCGGCGAGGCCGACCAGGTCGAGGAGTTCGAGCGCCTTGCGGGACCGTTCGCGGCCGGTGACGCCGAGGATCTCCAGCGGGAGCTCCACGTTGCCCTGGACGGTGCGGGACGCCAGCAGGTTGAAGTGCTGGAAGACCATGCCGATGCGGCTGCGCGCCTCGCGCAGTTCCCTTCCGGCCCGGCGGCCGCGGCCCGCGAGAGCGGTGAGGTCCTGGCCTGCCACGGTCACGGTTCCGGAGGTGGGGCGCTCCAGCAGGTTGACGCAGCGGATGAGGGAGGATTTACCGGCGCCGCTCTGCCCGATGACGCCGTACACCTCGCCCTCGCGAACATGCAGGTCGACGCCGTCCAGAGCGGTGACCTCGCGGTCGCGCGACTGGTAGACCTTCGTGAGGCCCGTAGTGGTGATCACAGGGGTTTCCGTCACTGTCGAGTGCGCGGCGCGGGGTCCGCCGGGCACGGGGCATTCGTCCGGTGAGACTGTCCGGACGTTTCGATCGGACGTTCCGAGCGGGGGTCCCGGCACGGCCGGACACGGCGGTGACCGCCGGGCAGCGTGCCGGGGAGACGCGTTCCGCTGGGTGCGGACGGCTCGGGCTCGGTCTCGCTTCGGGGCGCGAGGCTCAGGCGTGGGCCCTCAGAAGGCGCGCATTCGACACATACAACGAGCACCGGGCGTCGTGATCGCCTCGGTCGCAAGGATGCGGCTGCTCGTCGTGGTCATGCGCCAAGTAAAACAGACGTGAGGTTGCCGCCGGACCGGCTGTCCGGATAGCGGACAGCCGTGGATGGTGCGGCGCGACCGCCCGGCGGGCTGGGGAGGTCCACGGCCGTACCTCTGTGACCTGCGTAGACGCAGGGAGCAGCACCGAACCGGGAGGAGCCCTCACCGGCCGGGGGCATGGGAAGGTGTGGTCAAGACCACGACCCGCGCCACGACCGCCCACCCGCGGCGGAGGACCGGCGCGGCTCTCCGTCTCCACCGGCCGGGGCGCGCGGTCCCGGGGGCGCACGCAGCGGGACCCGTGGCCCGTAATACCCTCGGCTCATGCTTGACGCCCTGACGATCGCGGTCGGCGTGGCCGCCCTCGCCCTAGCCGCCTGGTGCGGATTCGCCGCCTATCGGGACCAGCCGACCAAGGACTGGCACTTCATCGGAATGGCCGTGGTCTCGGCTCTGGCACTCGGCCAGCTGGTGGTGGGGATCGTGCAGCTGGCTCGCGGCGAGCGGCCGGAACAGGGCATGACCATCTTCATCGCGTATCTGATCGGGGCCTTCCTCGCCGTACCGGCGGCGGGCTTCCTGTCACTGAGCGAGCGGACCCGGTGGGGTTCGGTGACGGTGGCGGCGGGCGCGGTCGTGCTGGCCGTTCTCGAAGTACGGCTCTACGACATCTGGGGAAACTGACCGTGACCGACACCGATCGCACCCCCGCGGCGGCAACCGACGAGAAGCAGCCCTTCGATCTGGGCACCGGCCCCGGGCGGGTACTGGTCTGGTTCTACGGCGTGTTCACCGTGGCGGCGGCGTCCCGTGCGATCGTCCAGATGGTCCTGGACTTCGGGAAGGCCCCCCTGTCCTACGTCCTGTCAGCCGCCGCTGCGGCCGTGTACGGCTTCATCACCTACTCGCTGGTGCGTGGCGGCGAGAAGGCGCGGCGGACGGCGCTGGTGTGCTGTGCCGCCGAACTCGCCGGTGTGCTGATCGTCGGAACGTGGACACTGGTCGAGCCTTCGGCGTTCGCGGACGCCACGGTCTGGTCGTACTTCGGCCGGGACTACCTGTTCATCCCGGTGATCCTTCCGGTCACCGGGATGATGTGGCTGCGCCGCGCGCGGACCGCGTAACTCCGCGTCCCGCCGGGACGGTCCTCAGGCGCTCGTCACATAGGCGTGCGCCGAGGCCTCCTTCTCCAGCAGGATCATCAGGACGCCGTCCTGACCGGTGGCGTTGCCGACGGGGGCGTAGCCCGCGCGCCGGTAGAGCCGCAGATTGCCTTCGCTGCGGTGTCCGGTGTGCAGCCTGAAGCGGGTCGCCGACCGTTGGTCGGCCAGTCCGGCCTCCGCCGCACCCAGCAGGCGGGCGCCGAGGCCGTGCCCCTGGAGCCGGGGGTGGACGCAGAGCTTCCCGATCTGTCCGGTGCCGCCCTGTTCCGCCGACCCGCGCACCGAACCGACGACTTCCTCACCGAGCCGCGCCACGAACACCAGATTCGTGGCGATCTCGGCCCGCACCGATTCGAGGGTCTGGACGAGGGGGTCGATCCGGTAGTTCCCGTACAGCTCCGCCTCGCGCTGAAAACAGAGGTACTGGAGTTTCAAGACCTGTTCGGCGTCCTGTGCCTTCGCCGCCGAGATGATCACGCTCATGCCCATCTGCGCATGCCTCTCGCTCACCTGATCCGCCGGTTGTCTACCGCTCCATTCCCCGCAGTTCAGGAGCTACAACCTCCGCCGCCAGCATTCTGCGCAGACATCCAAGGCATCGGGAACGGATCGGGCCCAAACTGCCCTGTGACATACCCAACTCCCCTGCGATCTCTCGGTAGGTGGGATCGCCCGGGGAGAGCAGTGCCCGCAGCAGGCGGGCACAGCGGCCGGGGAGCCGGTCCACCGCGGCGTGCAGTACCCGGCGTTGGTCGGCGCCGAGGGCGGCCCGCTCCGGGCAGCCGGAGAGGTCGGCGGCCCGCTCGTCACGGTAGGGGCGCTCGCGCCTGGCGGTACGGCGGGCCCGGCGGGCCTCCGCCCTGACGGTGTCCCGCACCCAACGAGCGGGGTCCGCGGGCAGCCCCCGGTCCGCCAGCCGTTCCAGCAGCCGCAGCCAGACGGCTTGTTCGAGATCGGCGCGGTCGACGGCGGCGCCGGTGGCGGATGCCGTGGCCTCGGCCGTCGCCTCGGCTCCGACCAGCGGATACAGCGCACGGACGACGGCAGCGGCTGTCGGAACGGGCAGCGCCCGGGGAAGATCGAGAAGCGTCACACCCCCACCCGACCCGGTATACCGGACGGCGGTTGCCGAACCTGCCGGGACCACCCGACCGGGGCACGCCCCGGCCGGGTGCTGACGCCTCGGAGAGCCGGACACCGCTCCGTACGGAGGCGAGAGGCCGCTACTTCCCGGCGAAGTCCGCCGCCGCGAGCAGCGCGGTGTCCGGGTTGTCGGAGAAGATCCCGTCGATGCCCGTGGCGAAGTACGCCGCGAAGGCGCCGAATGCGTCCCCGTAGGCGTTGGGGTCCGTGCCGCGGCGGAAGTCGGCGGGCAGGAAACTGTTCTCGTTGCGCATCGTGTACGGGTGCAGGATCAGGCCCTGCGCGTGCGCGTCCCGCACCAGGGTGGTGGGTGTGGTGAGCCGGCCCGAGGCGTCCTTGGGGACGATCAGGTCCAGGGTGGGACCGATGCCCTGGGCGAAGGACGCGAGCCATGTGAGGCCGGCGGGCTTGACCAGGTCGTCGGTGGTGCGCGGGTCGCCGGACACCACGAAGTCCCAGGGCTTGGAACCGGTGCCCGAGAGCAGCACGACGCGCGGGGTGGCGACGAGCTTCGACAACCGCTGGATGCTGCCGGGTTCGAAGGACTGGAGGATGAGCGGGGACTGCGCGCGGTGCCGGTTGTAGCGGCGCAGCAGCTTGGCGAGCGGCTCCTCCAGGCCGAGGCCCAGGCCCCGGAAGTAGGTGGGGTGCTTGGTCTCGACGTACAGCCAGACGGGCTTTCCGCGACGCCGGCCCTCACGGTCGGCCCAGCGCAGGACCTCTTCGAAGGTGGGGACCTCCCAGCGGCCGTCGTACAGCGTGTTCTTCTGGCGGTTGCCGGGGATGCGCTCCTTGGCCCGCAGCGTCTTCAGCTCGGCGAGCGTGAAGTCCTCGGTGAACCAGCCCGTCAGGGCGACACCGTCGACCGTCTTCGTCGTCCGGCGGCCGGCGAACTCCGGGTGGGCGGAGACGTCGGTGGTGGCGGTGATGTCGTTCTCGTGGCGGCACACGAGGTGGCCGTCCCTGGTCGGCACCAGGTCCTGCTCGATGATGTGCGCACCCATGTCGAGAGCCAGCTGGTAGGAGCCGATCGTGTGCTCGGGACGGTAGCCACTGGTGCCGCGGTGCCCGATGACCGTCGGCACCGGCAGGTCGAGGCGGTGGCCGTCGTGCCCGGCGGGCTTCCCGGTCGCCTGCGCCGTTCCGGTGACGCCGAGGGCGGCGGTGCCGAGTGCGGCGGCCCCCACGCCTATGATGGTCCGTCGTCCGGGACCGGCCTGCGCACGCTCTGTCATGAATGCTCCTCGCTTGTGATGTCCGGCACCTGTCGGGCGCGGACCGAGCGTAGGCAGCGACGCGGTCCGGACGGCGCCATCCGGGCGAACATGGCGCAAACACACGTCAACACTGCGTATCCACTGCGTGAACCCGATGTGCGATCAGCGGGTACCCACGAGTATCGTCCTCACCTGCATGGACCCTCTCAATCCGTCGCCTCGGCCGGCCCGGCCACTACACCGGAGGAACCGTTG
Source organism: Streptomyces sp. NBC_01013 (assembly GCF_045162765.1). Classification (NCBI taxonomy): domain Bacteria; kingdom Bacillati; phylum Actinomycetota; class Actinomycetes; order Kitasatosporales; family Streptomycetaceae; genus Streptomyces; species Streptomyces sp. NBC_01013. The sequence continues at coordinate 6,881,682 of NZ_CP108687.1, read as the reverse complement.
TCCCGACTCGCACTCATCAAGGCAGTGCTCGGACCGATCCTGCGCCTGATGTTCCGTCCGCGGATGGAGGGCATCGAGAACGTTCCGGGGTCCGGGCCGGTGATCCTGGCGGGCAACCACCTGACGTTCATCGACTCGATGATCATGCCTATCTGCTGCGACCGTCCGGTGTTCTTCATCGGCAAGGACGAGTACGTCACGGGCAAGGGACTCAAGGGCCGGCTGATGGCCTGGTTCTTCACGGGAGTCGGCATGATCCCGGTGGACCGGGACGGCGGACGCGGCGGTGTCGCGGCGCTGATGACGGGCAGCCGGGTGCTGGAGGAGGGGAAGGCCTTCGCGATCTACCCGGAGGGCACCCGCTCCCCCGACGGCCGCCTCTACCGGGGCCGCACGGGTATCGCGCGCCTGACTCTGATGACGGGTGCTCCGGTGGTGCCCTTCGCGATGATCGGTACGGACAAGTTGCAGCCGGGCGGCTCCGGTCTGCCGCGGCCCGGCAAGGTCACGGTCCGCTTCGGCGAGCCGATGGAGTTTTCGCGCTACGAGGGCATGGACCGCGACCGCTATGTGCTGCGTGCGGTGACGGACTCGGTGATGGCCGAGGTGATGCGGCTGTCCGGCCAGGAGTACGTCGACATGTACGCGACGAAGGCCAAGGCCGCCTGAGCCGGAGCGCGACGGCGCGGCGCACGAACCCGGGAAGGGCCCGTACCCCCGTACGGGCCCTTCCGCATGTCCGCTCCCCGCACGACTCAGTCGTGCACGATGCCCTCCTCCAGCTCCTGACCACGCAGCAGGAACCAGGCGGCGACCGCCGTCGCCAGCAGGACGACCGCGCCGATGGCCGATGCGGCCCCCAGCCCGTCGACGAAGGAGTCCTGGGCGGCGGAGACCAGGGTCGTCGCCTCGTGCTCGGGCAGCGTCTTGGCCGCCTCCACCGCGCCGCCGAGTGACTCGTGGGCGGCCGACGCGACGTCGGCGGGGGTTCCGGCGGGGGCGGTGAAGCCCTGGTAGACGCCGGTGACGATGGAGCCGAGCAGGGCGATGCCGAGGGCGGCGCCGAGCTCGTACGCCGTCTCGGAGACCGCGGACGCGGAGCCGGCGTGCTCCTTCGGGACGCTGGAGAGGATCACGTCGGAGGTGACGGTGAAGGCGAAGCCCGCGCCCACCCCGACGACCAGCAGGAGCGCGCCGATCAGCGGGTAGGCGGTGTCCTTGTGGACGGCGGCGACAGCGGCCAGCGCCAGGCCGATCCCGGCGAGACCGCCGGCCACCACGGACCGTACGGAGAAGCGGCGGGCCGTGGTTCCCGCCAGCAGACCGGCGGTGACCGCTCCGACGGCCGCGGGCAGTTCGGCGAGCCCGGCCTCCAGCGGCCCGCGCCCCTGCACCAGTTGCAGGAACTGGGAGAGGAAGAAGACCAGGCCGGAGAGGCCGAGGATGGTCAGCAGGTCGGCGAGCACCGCGCCGGAGAAGCCCCGGTGGTGGAAGAGCCGCATGTCGAGCAGCGGGGCGGGGAGGCGGAACTGCCGTCGTACGAACCAGACGAGCGCCGCCAGGCCGCCGAAGCCCGAGAGCGCGACCTCCCAGCTTCCGCCGTGGGCGGCGAGTTCCTTGATGGCGTAGACGACCCCGATCATGCCGACCAGCGAGAGCCCCACGCTCACCAGGTCCCACGGTCCGGGCGCCGGGTTCTTGGACTCGGGGATCATCTTGATGCCGACGACGACGAGCACCGCCATGACCGGCAGGTTGATCAGGAAGACCGAGCCCCACCAGAAGTGCTCCAGGAGGAATCCGCCGACCACGGGCCCGACCGCCGCACCGGCGGAGGCCATCGCCCCCCAGATGCCGATGGCCAGACTCCGCTCACGGGCGTCGTGGAAGAGGTTGCGGATCAGGGCGAGGGTGGACGGCATCAGGGTGGCGCCGGCGACACCGAGCAGGGCCCGCGCCAGGATCATCATCTCCGGCGACCACGCGTAGGCGTTCAGCACCGAGATCGCGCCGAACGCGGTGGCTCCGCACAGCAGCAGCTTCTTGCGGCCGATGCGGTCACCGAGGCTGCCCATCGAGACCAGGAGCCCGGCGATGACGAAGGAGTAGACGTCGCCGATCCAGAGCAGTTGGGTGCCGGTCGGTTCGAGGTCCTCGCTCAGGAACGGGGTCGCGAGTCCCAGCACCGTGGCGTCGACGGCCACCAGCAGCACGGCGAGCACCAGCACGGCCAGCGCGATCCACCGCCCGGGACGGTACAGCTCGGGCGAGGGCTCCGGTCGCTGTTCCATGCTGCTCATTGCTCCACGCTCCGGCTTGCGCCGCCGAGCAGCAACTCGACGATCATGTGCGAGAAGTCCTGCGCGGCCACCCGCCCTGCCTGAACGGCCCACGCGGCGCTGCTGATGAGCCCGTAGAGCGCCTCGGTCAGCCATGCCGGGGTCAGGTCGATACGGATCTCGCCACGCTCCTGGCCGCGCCGGAAGAACGCGGCCACCCGGGCGTCCAGCCTGTCCCAGCCGTCGTTCTGCTCGTCGCCCTCGAAGAGCTGATTCTCGGTCACGAGGAAGGACAGGAGCCCGGCACTCGGCTCAATCGCGTCGACGAACCGGCGCAGCGCCTCCCGGGAGGTGCCCTCGTCCAGTGCCGCGGCGTCGAGTGCCGCTCCGAACTCCTGGATCCCCAGCTCCTCCAACGCCCTGACCAGGGCGTCCCGCCCGGCGAAGTGCCGGTGCAGGGTGGCTCGGCCGATGCCTGCGGCTCTGGCGACCTCGTCCATGGTGGCCGTCGACTTGCGGGTCAGCAGGGCGGCGGCGCTGCGCAGAACCTGCTCACGATCAAGAGTCATGAGACGACACTAACCCATTTGAGACGTCAACGTCTCACCGGAAATCGGCTCGCGCCGCCCACCGCGGCCGGAGGACCATGTTGGCATGAAGCCGCTGCTGCTGATCGACATCGACGGTCCGCTCAATCCGTACGCAGCGCTCTCCCACCGCCGCGCGCCGCAGGGATACACCAGGCACCGCATGCGCCCGACAGGGTGGACCAGCGGCCCGGCACTGCCCGTTCTGCTCAACCCGGGGCACGGCGAGCAACTCCTCGCGCTCGCCGACCGCTACGAGCTGGTCTGGGCGACCACGTGGAAGGACGAGGCGAACGAGTGGATCGGCCCGCATCTGGGACTGCCCGCTCTGCCGTACATCGACTGGCCGGTCATGCACGTCGCCGCACCGGACGGGACGTACTGGAAGACGCACTACATCGTGGAGTACGCGGCCGGACGGCCGTTCGCGTGGATCGACGACGAGATCACGGACCGGGACCGGGCGTGGGTGGCGGAGCACGGGGCGGGCGCCGAGAGCCTGCTGCTGCGGATAGACCCGCGGTGCGGCCTGGAGCGGGCCGACTTCGACACGCTGGCCGGGTGGGCGGACGGCCGGGGAACGACCGGCTGACCGCTCCCCCGCCGCATCCGCTCAGTCGCCGAGGAGGGTCAGGTCGAGCCCCGGCAGCTGCGCCGGATCGTTGATCACGAACAGTTCGACGATCTTTCCGCGCTCGATCGTGAACCGCATGACCGAGAAGCGCTGCCCCTCCACCTCGGAGACGACGGCGGGCGCGCCGTCGAGCAGGGCGAAACGCGCCGACCGGCCGAACGGGGCGAACATGATCGCCTGCCGGGCCACGTTCGCGGCCCCGCGTACCAACGAGGCGGTTCCGGCCGCGCCTTCGGACCGGGCCACGACATCCGGGTCGAGCACGGCGACGAGCGCGTCGAAGTCGCCTCCGCGGGCGGCGGCGAGGAAGGCGTCGACGACCTCCCGCCGACGGGCCGCGCCGGGGTCGGGCACCGGATCGGCGCCCTGCACCCGGCGACGGGCCCGGCTGGCGAGCTGCCGGGCGGCGGACGGGGTGCGGTCCAGGATCCGGGCGACCTCGTCGAAGGGCACCGCGAACATGTCATGCAGCACGAAGGCCAGACGCTCGGCCGGGTCCAGCGTTTCGAGCACGACGAGCAGCGCGAGGCCCACCGAGTCGGCCATCAGCGCCTGCTGCTCCGGGTCGGCTCCGGGCTGCGGACCAAGGGTCCGGCCGGGCACGCCGGCCTCCGCCGCGCCGGCTTCCAGGGGTTCCTCGCGGCGGGAGCGGCGCGAGCGCAGGATGTCCAGGCAGACCCGGCCGACCACGGTGGTCAGCCAGCCGCCCAGGTTGTCGATCGCCGCACCGTCGGACCGGCCGAGGCGGATCCAGGCCTCCTGGACGGCGTCCTCCGCCTCGCTGTCGGAGCCGAGCATCCGGTACGCCACCGCCTTGAGGCGGGCCCGGTTCTCCTCGAAGCGTGCCGCCAGGAACTCGTTTCCGTCCACAGCCGTCCTCCTGCGTCGTGTGCCGTCATCACACTGACGTAGCGGGCCCGGCCGATGTGACAGGAGTGGGGAAGGGGCTCAGCTCCACGGGAGGGTCGCGCGGTGCCGCCAGTACGCCTCGGGCTCCTCCACGAGCGCGTCCAGCCGGGCCCGCCGCTCCTCGTCGAGGTCGAGGACGGCCGCGTGGAGGTTACCGGCGAGCTGTTCCACGGTCGCCGCGCCGGAGAGCACGACGCCGGCCCACGGCTGGTGCAGCACCAGCGCCAGGGCGACCGCGTCGCTGCCGAGCTCCTCCTCGTCGGCGATCTCACGCATCACGGCGGGGGCCTCCGTGCCGGCGAGCCGGCCGTTGGCCATGGCTTCCTTGACGATGACGGTGAGTCCGGCGGCATGGGCCTCGGCGAGCGCCGGTCCGGCAGACGTCTCCAGGGCGTTGTAGGTGGCCTGGACCGTACGGAAGAGGGGCTCGCCGTCCACGGTGACGGTGAGGGCGGCCCGGATCGCGTCGGCCTGGTCCGGTCCGCTGGTGGAGAGGCCGACGCTGACCCCTTCGGCGGCGAGCGCCGCAAGCCGGGCGTGCAGTTCCTTGTCGGCGAGCGCCGGGCTGTCCGGGGTCACCGAGTGGATCTGGTAGAGGTCGAGCCGGTCGCCGAGCAGGGCGGCGGTCTCGGCGCGTTGGCGTTCGAACGTACCGAGGGCATGGTCCTTGACCTCGTGCGACTCGGCGTCGACGCTCCAGTCGGCGGTGTAGGTGTAGCCCCATTTGCTCCCGACGACGACGTCGCGGACCTCGGGCCGGGAGGTCAGCCACTCGCCGAGGAACTCCTCGGAGCGGCCGTAGGAGCGGGCGGCGTCGAAGTACCGGACGCCCTGCGCGTAGGCCGCGTCCAGCAGTTCGTGCGTACGGGCGCGCAGCGCGTCGACTGTGCGCTCGCCGGGCAGGTCGCGGTCGCGGTGCAGATTGATGTAGCCGGGCCGGCCGACCGCTGCCAGGCCGAGCCCGATGTGGGCGGTCGGGGTGGTCGCACTGGTCAGTCGGGCGAACGGCATCGCGGGCTCCTCGTCGTCGGCAGGAATCTCGACTACCCCCAACCTAGCCCGCGATGCCCGTCCGGCTACTTACCGGCCGCTGCCCAGGTGTGCTGCGTCGCCAGGTCGGCCTTGACCTCGGCCAGCTGGACGGCGACCGCCGAGGGGGCCGTGCCGCCGCGGCCGTTGCGGGAGGCGAGTGCGCCGGCCACGTTGAGGACCGTGCGGACCTCGGGGGTGAGGTGCTCGGAGATCTTCGCGAACTGCTCGTCGGTCAGTTCGTCGAGCTCGATGCCGTGGCTCTCGCACTCCTTGACGCACTCACCGGCGACCTCGTGGGCCACACGGAACGGCACGCCCTTCTTGACCAGCCACTCGGCGATGTCGGTGGCGAGCGAGAAACCGGCCGGGGCCAGCTCCTCCATGCGCGCGCGGTTGACGGTGAGCGTGGCCATCATGCCGGTGAAGGCGGGGAGCAGGACTTCGAGCTGGTCGCAGGAGTCGAAGACCGGCTCCTTGTCCTCCTGAAGGTCGCGGTTGTACGCGAGCGGCAGCGCCTTGAGCGTGGCCATCAGTCCGGTGAGGTTGCCGATGAGCCGCCCCGACTTGCCCCGGGCCAGTTCGGCGATGTCGGGGTTCTTCTTCTGCGGCATGATCGAGGAGCCGGTCGAGAAGGCGTCGTGGAGGGTGACGAAGGAGAACTCCTTCGTGTTCCAGATGATGATCTCCTCGGCGATCCGGGAGAGGTTGACGCCGATCATCGCGGTGATGAACGCGAACTCGGCGACGAAGTCCCGCGAGGCCGTCCCGTCGATGGAGTTGCCCACCGAGCCGCGCTCGAACCCGAGGTCGGCGGCCACCGCCTCCGGGTCGAGCCCGAGCGAGGAGCCGGCGAGCGCTCCGGAGCCGTACGGGGACACCGCGGTCCGCTCGTCCCACTGACGCAGCCGCTCCGCGTCCCGGGACAGGGACTGCACATGGGCCAGGACATGATGGGCGAAGAGCACCGGCTGGGCGTGCTGGAGATGTGTACGGCCGGGCATGGCGACGTCCGGGTGGGCCTCGGCGAGGCCGACGAGGGCGTCCTGGAGCTCGGCGATCAGGCCGCCGATGATGCGGGCGTGGTCGCGCAGGTACATCCGGAAGAGCGTGGCGATCTGGTCGTTGCGGGACCGCCCGGCCCGCAGCTTGCCGCCGAGGTCGGGGCCGAGCCGCTCCAGCAGCCCGCGCTCAAGAGCGGTGTGGACGTCCTCGTCGGCGATCGTGCCGGTGAAGGAGCCGTCCGCGACATCGGCTTCCAGCTGGTCGAGCCCGGCGGTCATCCGCTTCAGCTCGTCCTCGGTGAGCAGGCCCGCCTTGTTGAGGACGCGCGCATGGGCGCGGGATCCGGCGATGTCGTACGGCGCGAGCCGCCAGTCGAAGTGGACGGACGCCGACAGCCTGGCCAGCGCCTCGGCCGGACCGTCCGCGAAGCGGGCGCCCCACAGACGTACGTCGCCGTTGCCGTTGCCGTTGCTCACTGCGTGCTCCTCGGAAGAACCAGGGGTGGATGTGCGACCGCTTCCCCGCGCGAGTGCGACCCACTCGGTCACGGATGCCCTGCTCACGGCGCGATCCATGGTGCAGCCACTGCCGCGATCACTATCAGGCATAACTATGCGGTCCTCTGCATGTTTTGTCAAAGCTGACCGCCGGCCAATTGGGGTGCCCTGCCGCGCCGCCCCCGGTACGGTCGGCACTCGGTACACCCGGGGGGCACCATGAACGAGGCCTGGACGGCGGCACGGCGCCTGGCCGGCGGCGCATCCCTGCACGAGGCGTTCGAGCACACCTCGGCCGCATCCTGGCCGGCGCTCGACCGCGCGATGCGCGACCTGCCGCCCCAGGACCTCGGAGCGTACGTCGCACCGGGAGGGCGGCGGCTTCGGTGGGACTGGAACGCGCCGCTGCCGTCCCTGCGACGGGGCCGCGACCAGTGAGTTCACGTGCGTCATCGCCCTGTGCCACCAGGACGGCAGGATCCGTGCGGCGGCCCTCGACCTGGTGCCCGGCTCCCCCGCCCTGCTGCCGCTGCTGATCGTGCGGTGCGCGGACTGGGCGGCCCCGGTACGCGAGCGGGCCCGGGCGATGCTGTCGGAGGTGACCTTGTCCGCGCTCGTCCCTCACGCGGAACTCATCATGCTGCTGGTCCGGCGCGAGCAGGGCCGGTTCGCGGTGGACCTGCTCGGCCGGAGGCTGCGCGAAGGCCCCGCCGCGCAGCTGGAGGCCCTGCTCGCGAGCGAGGACCGCGCCACTCGTCGGTTCGCCCACCGCATCGCCCTCGACCGCGGCCTCCTCACTCCGGGTCGGCTGGCCCGTCTGGCCGCGGGCTCCGGCGACGCGCCCCTGCGGGACCTCTGCGCCGAAACGGCCATCGCGTCGATGCGGGACGAGGACCACGGGCTGTCCGAGCGCGATACGCCGGACCGGCCGCGGGCGGTGCGGGTGGCGGCGCAGCGGCTGCTCCGGGCTGCCGGGTACATCCGTCCCAGCGCTTGAAATGCCCCCGCCCCGGCGGGAGTAGACACCGGATAATCGAGCCATGGGAAAAACCTACGACCGCATCGACGGACGCCTGCGCACCTTCATCGAGGAGCAGCACATCTTCTTCACGGCGACAGCGCCGCTCGACGGGGAGGGCACGGTCAACCTCTCCCCCAAGGGCGTCAGCGGCTCGTTCACCGTGCTGGACGAGCAGCGCGTCGCGTATCTGGACTTCGCCGGAAGCAACGCGGAGACCGTGGCGCATCTGCGCGAGAACGGGCGGATCACCCTGATGTGGTGCGCCTTCCAGGGACCGCCGAACATCGTGCGGGTGCACGGCCGCGGTGAGCCGGTCTTCCGCGACGACCCCCGCTTCCCGGAGCTCCTCGCGCGGTTCGATGAGGTGGACCCGTCCCGGCACGGACTGCGGGCGATCATCGTGGTGACGGCCGAACTGATCCGGGACACCTGCGGATACGGCGTTCCCTTCATGAGTTACGACGAGGACCGGGCCCTGCACGGCCAGCGCTTCGCCCGGGAGGACGACGCCTCGCTCAGCGCCTACTTCGAGAAGAAGGAGCACATCGCGTCCAGCATCGACGGTCTGCCGGGGCTGCCGCTCCCGTTGCCGGTGATGCCGCCCGCGTCCTGAGCGCCTGAGCCGTACGGAGCAGGCCGGCAGGTGGCCCGGCGGTGGCGGGACTACGGTCCGGGGCATGCACAGACTCCTGGTGACCGGTTCGGTCCTGCTCGCTCTCGCCGGCCTGCTCGGGGCCCGTCCCCCGGCTGTCGCGCCCCTGCCGTGGCGGCTGGCCGACACGGGCGGCGGGAGCCAGCTGATCACGGCCGAGGCGTCCGGCACCGGCTCCACCACGGGCACGGTCACCTGGTGGAGCCTGCGGAGGGCCCGCTGGGTGGCGGCCGGATCGGCACCCGCCCGCTTCGGGGCGAACGGGCTGGCCGAGGGTGATGCGCGCAAGCAGGGGACGAACACGACACCCACCGGGCTGTACGACCTGCCGTACGCCTTCGGGGTCGAGGCGGCCCCGCCGGGGACGCGCTATCCGTACCGCCGGGTCGGCGACCGGTCGTGGTGGTGTCAGGACAACGCGGCGCGTGACTACAACCGGTGGGTGGAACCGCGCCCCGCCGACTGCCGTGCGGCCGAAGCCGAGCACCTGATCGCATACCCGGCGCAGTACGCCCACGCACTCGTCGTGGGATTCAACTACGACCGGCCGGTCCGGCGCAGGGGTGCGGGGATCTTCCTCCACGTCAACGGGCGCGGTGCGACCGCCGGCTGTGTCTCCGTGCCGGCGGCCGCGATGCACCGGATCCTGGCCTGGGTCGATCCGGCCCGCCGTCCGCATATCGCGATCGGGACCCGCTCGGGTCCGACCGCGATCACCCGGTACTGATCGGGCCCCGGGAGACTCGTGGAGGATGCACCCGTTCGGTCGGCTCAGGAACGCGTGGGACGTAGTGCCGACATCCGCGAAAGGTGAGCCTGCCCGGCAGCCGGTCCTCGCCGCTCCCGTCCGGCGGCGAGCGGAACGCGGCTTTGCGTGATCCGCGCCGGGGCCACCGGGCCCTCCAGCGCCTTGCGGTCGATCGCCGTGTCCACCTCCACGCCGATGTGTAGTGGTCCCGATGTCAGGAGCCGGGCCACCGTCCTCGCCTGACGTCTGCGGCCCCTGATCCGTCGTATCCGGCGGGAGGATTCGTAGGTGACGAGTGGAAGGCGCTGACCGAATGGACATCACAGGCGAAAACGAGGAAGCCCCGGCGCGTCCTGAGGACGAGCCACTCCTCTCCGAACGGCGCAACCTGGCCAATCTCGCCTACCGGCTGCTCGGCTCGCTGACCGAGGCGGAGGACGCCGTCCAGGAGGCGTACGCCCGCTGGTTCGCGCAGCCTGTGGAGCGCCGGGCGGCCGTCGCGAACCCCGCAGCCTGGCTGACCACCGTCGTGAGCCGCATCTGCATGGACCAGCTCCGTTCCGCACGTACGCGGCGGGAGAGGTACGTCGGCGAGTGGATTCCGGAGCCGCTGCCGGCGCGGGCCGAGTGGAGCCGCCTCTCCCACGGATCGACGGCGGGCGACCCCGCCGACCACATCACGTTGGACGAGTCCGTCGAGATGGCGTTCCTGGTGGTGCTCGACGCGATGACGCCGGCCGAGCGGGTCGCCTTCATGCTGCACGATGTGTTCCGGGTGCCGTTCAGCGAGGTCGCGGAGATCGTCGGCCGCACACCGGGGGCCTGCCGGGAGCTCGCCTCGTCGGGTCGTCGACGCGTGGCGGCCGCCCGCGCCCGCGGTGCACAGACGCTGCGGCGTTCCGCCCTGGTCGGTGAGTTCCGGCAGGCGTGGCAGGCCAAGGACGTGGATGCCCTGGTACGCGTCCTCGACCCTTCGGTGGTCGCCATCGCCGACGGTGGGGGTCGCGCGATGGCCTCGCCGGTTCCGGTCCAGGGCCACGTTCGGGTGGCGGAGTTCCTGGTGCGGCTGGCGGACCTTGCCGGCCGTCTCGACCTCCTTGAGCGGAGCGTCAACGGGCAGCCGGGCCTCGTCGCGGTGAACGGCAGTCAGGTGCTGACCGTCTACGCATTCGACATCGACGAGTCCCGCATCCGGCGTATCTGGGCGATTCGCAACCCGGACAAGCTGCGGTCATGGAGCAGTTGAGGGGGGCGCGCCCCTCGAACCTGACAATTCCCGGTGCGAAACCGTCGATCGGCCGGGCCGTTCGCACAGCGCGATGCGGTGTGCGCACCGGCCGGACGCAGAACTCGGAAAGGAACTACCGATGTCGTTCAATGCCCACACCCTGCACCTGACCGTACGCGGCACGGACGAGGCATCCGCCTGGTACCAACAGGCGTTCGGAGCCGTGGAACTCACCAGGCTGGTGGTACCGGGCGGCCGGCTGATCCACGTCCAGGTGCGCATCGGCACGCTCACCCTGATGCTGGCCGACGAGTTCCCCGAGATGGAGTCCTACGGGCCGCAGCACTTCGGCGGTACCTATGGCGCCATCTACCTGCACACCGACGACGTCGACGACTCCTGGCAGCGGGCCGTCGGTGCCGGAGCCACCGTGATCCGCCCGTTGAACGACACCTTCTGGGGCGAGCGGGAAGGCCAGCTGCTCGACCCCTTCGGTCATCGGTGGGGGCTCACGCAGCATCTCCGTGACGTACCCCTCGCCGAGCTCCAGGAGCTCACGACCGAGGCGTTCTCCGGCCTCACCGCCGGCTGAACAATACGGGGCACCACCGACAACGACGCCTGGCTCCAGCCCCGCACGGCGTTGAGGGGCTGCCCGGTCGCCTGCCGGACAGCCCCTCGACACGATCCTGGTCCGTCTTCTAGCGCTCGTTCTGCGCAAGCCGCAGCAGATGGTCGGCGAGCGCCTGCCCCCCGGCCGGATCGCGGCTGATCAGCATGAGCGTGTCGTCGCCGGCGATGGTGCCGAGAACGTCGTGCAGCTCGGCCTGATCGATCGCCGAGGCGAGGAACTGGGCGGCGCCCGGGGGCGTACGCAGCACGACGAGGTTGGCCGAGGCCTCCGCCGAGATGAGCAGTTCGGCGGAGAGGCGGCGCATCCGCTCCTCCTTGGCGGAGCCGCCCAGCGGTGCGTGCGGGGTGCGGAATCCGCCCTCGCTCGGCACCGCGTAGATCAGCTCGCCGCCCGTGTTGCGGATCTTCACCGCACCCAGCTCGTCCAGGTCCCTGGAGAGCGTCGCCTGGGTGACGCTCAGCCCGTCGTCCGCGAGGAGCTTGGCCAGCTGACTCTGCGAGCGCACCGGCTGCCGGTTCAGGATGTCCACGATCCGGCGGTGGCGTGCGGTGCGGGTCTGCGGCACGGACGGTCCGCCGTGCTCGGATTCCTGCGCCTCGGTCATCGTCGTCGCCTCATTCTCCGGTGTGTCCCTCTCCGTAGGCCGCCTCAAGGGCCCCGGGCAGCGCCTGGAGGAACGCGTCCACCTCCGCCTCACCGATGATCAGCGGCGGCATCAGCCGTACGACGTCGGGGGCGGGCGCGTTCACCAGGAGTCCGGCTCCCTGAGCCGCCTGCTGCACCTGAGCTGCGAGGGGCTCGGTGAGCACGATACCCAGCAGCAGACCGGAGCCGCGTACGTGGGAGACCAGGGGGTGCCCCAGGCCCTCCACGCCGTCGCGGATCCGCTCGCCGAGCCGCTTCACGTTGTCCAGCGCGCCATCGGCGGCCAGGGTGTCCAGGACCGCGAGACCGGCGGCGCAGGCTACCGGGTTGCCGCCGAACGTCGTGCCGTGCTGACCGGGGCCGAGCAGATCGGCCGCCGCACCGAACGCCACCGTGGCGCCGATCGGCAGTCCGCCGCCCAGCCCCTTGGCGAGGGTGACCAGATCGGGTTCCACGCCCTGGTGAGCCTGGTGCTCGAACCACGTGCCGCACCGGCCGATGCCGGTCTGCACCTCGTCCAGGACGAGCAGCGTGCCGGTGGCCCGGGTGATCTCCCGGGCCACCTCCAGATAGCCCTTGGGCGGCACGACCACACCGTTCTCGCCCTGGACGGGCTCGATGATCAGCAGCGCGGTGTCGGTGGTCACCGCGGTCCGCAGCGCCTCGACGTCCCCGTACGGGACGTGCGTGACGTCCCCGGGCAGCGGGACGAAGGGCTCGCGCTTCTTGGGCTGACCGGTGAGCGCGAGCGCCCCCATGGTCCGGCCGTGGAAGCCGCCGTCCGTGGCGACCATGTGGGTGCGGCCGGTCAGCCGTCCGATCTTGAACGCGGCCTCGTTCGCCTCGGCGCCCGAGTTGCAGAAGTAGACCTTGCCGCTGCGGCCGAAGAGCTGAAGCAGCCGTTCGGCGAGGGCGACGGGCGGCTCGGCGACGAAGAGGTTGGAGACGTGGCCGAGGGAGGCGATCTGCGCGGAGACCGCCCCGACGACCGCGGGGTGGGCGTGGCCCAGCGCGTTCACCGCGATGCCGCCGACGAAGTCGAGGTACCGGGTGCCGTCCGCGTCCCACACATGGGCGCCTTCGCCGCGGACGAGGGACAGCTTCGGGGTGCCGTAGTTGTCCATCAGCGCGTGCTGCCAGCGCTGCGAGAGCTCGGCGTTGGTCATGCTTCCCCCTGTGCGTCGGGCACGACCATCGTGCCGATTCCCTCGTCGGTGAAGATCTCCAGCAGGATCGAGTGCTGGACCCGGCCGTCGATGACGCGGGCGGTCTCCACGCCGTTGCGCACGGCGTGCAGGCAGCCCTGCATCTTGGGCACCATGCCGCTGGAGAGTTCCGGCAGGAGCTTCTCCAGCTCGGTGGCGGTGAGACGGCTGATCACGTCGTCGCTGTTGGGCCAGTCCTCGTAGAGGCCTTCGACGTCGGTGAGGACCATCAGCGTCTCGGCGTCCAGCGCGGCGGCGAGTGCGGCGGCCGCGGTGTCGGCGTTCACGTTGTAGACGTGGTTGTCCTCCGCCGAGCGGGCGATGGAGGAGATGACCGGGATGCGGCCGTCGTCGAGCAGCGCCTGGATGGCTCCGGTGTCGATCGCGGTGATCTCGCCGACCCGGCCGATGTCGACGGCCTCGCCGTCGATCACGGGGCGGTGCTGGGTCGCGGTGATGGTGTGGGCGTCCTCGCCGGTCATGCCGACGGCGAGCGGGCCGTGCTGGTTGAGCAGGCCGACGAGCTCGCGCTGGACCTGCCCGGCGAGCACCATCCGTACGACGTCCATCGCCTCGGGCGTGGTGACGCGCAGCCCGGCCTTGAACTCGCTGACCAGGCCCTGTTTGTCGAGTTGGGCACTGATCTGCGGGCCGCCGCCGTGCACGACGACGGGCTTGAGGCCGGCGTGCCGCAGGAAGACGACGTCCTGGGCGAAGGCCGCCTTCAGCTCTTCGTCGATCATGGCGTTGCCGCCGAACTTGATGACGACGGTCTTGCCGTTGTGCCGGGTCAGCCAGGGCAGTGCCTCGATGAGGATCTGCGCCTTCGGGAGTGCGGTGTGCTTCCGCGCGACGGTCATGAGCTGTACGCGCTGTTCTCGTGGACGTAGTCCGCGGTGAGGTCGTTGGCCCAGATGACGGCCGACTCGGTGCCTGCCGCGAGGTCGGCGGTGATCTTGACCTCCCGGTAGCGCATGTCGACGAGATCGCGGTCCTCGCCGACTCCCCCGTTCTTGCAGACCCAGACGCCGTTGATGGCGACGTTCAGCTCGTCCGGCTCGAAGGCCGCCTTCGTGGTGCCGATGGCCGACAGCACCCGGCCCCAGTTGGGGTCCTCGCCGTGGATGGCGCACTTGAGGAGGTTGTTACGGGCGATGGAGCGGCCCACCTCGACGGCGTCGTCCTCGGTCGCGGCGTTCACGACCTCGATCCGGATGTCCTTGGAGGCACCTTCCGCGTCGCCGATCAGCTGCCGGGCGAGGTCGTCGCACACGGCCCGTACGGCTTCGGCGAACTCCCCCTGCTCCGGGGTGATGCCGCTGGCCCCGGAGGCCAGCAGGAGCACGGTGTCGTTGGTGGACATGCAGCCGTCGGAGTCGACCCGGTCGAAGGTGGTCCGGGTGGCGTCGCGCAGCGCGGCGTCGAGTGCGGGGGCGGCTACGTCGGCGTCGGTGGTCAGCACCACGAGCATCGTGGCCAGGCCGGGGGCGAGCATGCCCGCGCCCTTGGCCATGCCGCCGACGGTCCAGCCCTCGCCGCCGGCAACGGCCGTCTTGTGGACGGTGTCGGTGGTCTTGATGGCGATGGCGGCCTTCTCGCCGCCGTGCTCGCTCAGGGCTGCCGCCGCCTTCTCGATACCGGGCAGCAGCTTGTCCATGGGAAGCAGCAGGCCGATGAGCCCGGTCGAGGCCACGGCGATCTCACCTGCGCTGTGGCCTTCGAGGACCTCGGCCGCCTTCTCCGCGGTGGCGTGGGTGTCCTGGAAGCCCTGGGGTCCCGTACAGGCGTTGGCGCCGCCGGAGTTGAGGACGACGGCGGTGACCTCGCCGCCCTTGAGGACCTGCTCCGACCAGAGGACGGGAGCGGCCTTGACACGGTTGGAGGTGAAGACGCCCGCGGCGGCGCGACGCGGACCGTTGTTGACCACGAGGGCCAGGTCCGGGTTGCCGCTGTCCTTGATCCCCGCGGCGATGCCCGCCGCCGAGAATCCCTGTGCTGCCGTGACGCTCACGGTGCCACTCCGATCGTGGAAAGTCCGGTGTCCTCGGGAAGTCCGAGGGCGATGTTCATGCTCTGCAGGGCCCCGCCCGCGGTTCCCTTGGCGAGGTTGTCGATGGCGCTGATCACGACGATCCGGCCGGCGGCCTCGTCGTAAGCGACCTGGATCTGCACCGCGTTGGATCCGTACACGGCGGCGGTCGCGGGCCACTGCCCCTCGGGCAGCAGATCGACGAACGGCTCGTCGGCGAAGGCCTTCTCGTACGCGGCGCGCAGCGACTGGGCGCTCACGCCGGGCTTCGCCTTCGCGCTGCACGTGGCGAGGATGCCGCGGGGCATCGGCGCGAGGGTCGGGGTGAAGGACACGGTGACAGCCTCGCCGGCGGCGGCGCTGAGGTTCTGGATCATCTCGGGCGTGTGCCGGTGGACACCACCGACACCGTACGGCGACATGTTTCCCATCACCTCGGAGCCGAGCAGATGCGGCTTGGCCGCCTTGCCCGCGCCGGAGGTCCCGGAGGCGGCGACGATCACGGCTTCGGGCTCGGCGAAGTCGGCCTCGTACGCCGGGAAGAGCGCGAGCGACACGGCGGTCGGGTAGCAGCCGGGCACCGCGATCCGCTTCGTCCCCGCCAGCGCGGCGCGCCCACCGGGCAGCTCGGGCAGGCCGTAGGGCCAGGTCCCGGCGTGCGGCGAGGCGTAGAACTTCTCCCAGTCCGCGGCGTCCTTGAGCCGGAAGTCGGCCCCCATGTCGACGACGAGCACTTCGTCACCGAGCTGCTCCGCCACGGCGGCGGACTGCCCGTGGGGCAGGGCCAGGAAGACCACGTCGTGACCAGCGAGCACCTCGGCGGTGGTCGGCTGGAGTACCCGGCCGGCCAGGGGCCGCAGATGCGGCTGCAGGGTGCCGAGCGGCTGGCCCGCGTTGGAGTTCGCGGTGAGGGCACCGATCTCGACCTCGGGGTGGACCAGCAGAAGGCGGAGCAGTTCCCCGCCGGCGTATCCGCTCGCCCCTGCCACCGCTGCACGTACCACCATCGAAAATCCTCCTCGTCGATGGCATGACTATACGCATCTCTGCACTTTTATGCAAAGAGTTGCGATCATCCGGCGTAAGTCTGTGGAGATCCGGCGTTCCAGGCGGCCCTTCAGGGTCGTGGCCGGCCCATGGAACTCCGGAGGTGTGACGGCACACACCTCTCCACTCTGGGCCGTTCGGACGAGGCGCCGGGGGGCACGGGGGATCCGGAGGCGTGGCCCGCAGGGCGGGCGGGGGGTCTCGGTCAGGGTGGGCGGCATGGCCAAGGTGAGCGGGGACGTGCCGGCCGAGCCCGGTGGGGCCGCTGAGGAGGCGGGGAGCACGGAGCGGCTCGTGGCGTTGTCGGACGGGGTCTACGCGATCGCGATGACGCTGCTCGTGCTGGACATCACCATCCCTCCGGCGCTGGACGAAGCGGGCTTCGAGGCCGCCCTGGCCGGGGTGTGGCCGAGCCTGGGCGCGTACGCGCTCAGTTTTGCCGTACTGGCCGGCTTCTGGCGCGACCAGCGGTCGATCCTGCACCAGGTCCGGCGGTGCGACACCCTGATGGTCCGGGTCACCCTGGCGGGGCTGGGCCTGGTGGCGCTGCTCCCCTTCCCGACATCGGTGCTCTCGGAATACGGGGGCAGCTACCCGGCAGCCGTGGCCGTGTACGCGGTCACCATCGCCGTTATCGGCCTGCTGCACCTGACGCTGTTCCTCCTCGCGCGCCGCCGTCCGCGCGGGAGGGCGTTCCCCTTGGGTGACCGCGCCACCTGGGACGGCGTCATCGATCTGGCCTCCACCGTCCCGGTCGCCGCGGCATCAGTGGCCGTGGCCTACACGGTGTCGCCCCCGGCAGCCCTGTGGACCTGGCTCGCCGTGCTTCCCCTCAAGTACCTCCTGCGCCTGTTCACTTCGGCCCGCTACGGCGCCTGACCCGCCGAACAGATCCCTCGCGGCGCTCGGCGTGTGCGGCGCGCACCCCGGTGCGCAAGGGCGCCCGAGGAGGTTCGCCCTCCTCGTCCTTCCGGTCCGGCCGGCCCGTCGACGTACCACCCGGCTCCGGTCGGCCGTGCGCGCCGGGCACCGGAGTGTTCCCGGCGGGCCCCGGGGCGCTCGCCAACACCGGTGAATTCGCCGATGCCGCCCGCGCCCCGCGCCCCGACCCTGATCGGAGCAGGCATCCGCACCCCCGCATCCCCACACCCCTGTCAGGAGTGCCCCATGCGTCGTCGTTCACCCCGTCGGCTTCTCGGCGTTCTCGCCGCCGTCACGGTCGCGTTCACCCTGTTCGGCTCGACGTCGGCGGCCGGCGCCGCCGACCGTGCGCCGGCCGCGAAGACCGCCACCGCCGCGGCCGTGACGCCGCTGTCGACCAGCACCCCGGTCGTCTTCGTCCACGGGTACACCGGCAACGCCTCCAACTGGGTCACTGCCAAGAGCGTCTTCCAGCTCAACGGCTGGTCCGGTTCCAAACTGTTCGCCTACGAGTACAACTCGTACGGCAACAACGTCACCAACGCCCAGGGCCTCGCCACCTTCGTCAACAACGTGAAGTCGCAGACCGGCGCGAGCAAGGTCGCGATCGTCAACCACTCGATGGGCGGCCTCGTCAGCCAGTACTACCTGAAGGTCCTGGGCGGCAACACCAGCGTCAGCCACCTGGCCTCCATCGCGGGCGCGAACCACGGAACGACCTTCGCCGGTGCCTGCCTGATCTACACGACCTGTCAGCAGATGTACCCGGGCTCGTCGTTCATCTCCCAGATCTCCTCCGGTGACGAGACACCGGGCGACACCAAGTACGCCACCTGGTACTCGGCGTGCGACGGCATCATCCTCCCGTACACCAGCACCAGACTGAGCGGCGCGACGAACAACAACGTGCTCTGCCAGACCCACATCGGGTACCTGACGGACACGATCGTGCTGGGCCAGATCGCGCGCTTCGTCGCCTCCTGACGCACTGCGCGAACCCGACGGCGTCTCGTCCCCGCCCGCACGGTGGCGGGGGGACGCCGTTCGGGCGTGGCCGGCCGCCGCCCCGTGACGCGCGGCCCGTGAGGCTGAGCAGCTGCGCCTCGCCGGCGAGAGCCTCGGAAACCGCGCTCAGCCGGTGGCAGCGCCGAACCACCGGAGCACCCGGTCGCGCAGCTCCTGCTGGTCCTCACCGGCCCATGCCACGTGGCCGTCCGGGCGCAGCAGGACCGCGGGCACGCCCGGCTCCCCGCCGATGCCTCCTTCGCAGGGGTCGACGACGTGATCGATCCGGTCCGCCCAGCCGGCCACCGAGAGCCGGCCCGTCCGGTCGAGGAGCAGCCCGCGTCCCTCGTGCATCAGGGAGTAGAGGCGCCGCCCGTCCTTCAGCTCCACGTCCCGCAACCGGCGGCCGACCAGCTCGTGGTCCTCGCCGAAGTCGTAGCGGACGTCGACTGCGGTGATCATCCCGGTCACGAACCGGTTGACCTCCTCGAAGCCCATCAGCTTGGTGAACAGCTCACGCAGCGCGGTGGCACCCGGGTCGGTCCCCAGCAGCGTGATCTGCGCGCGGGTGTTGGCCAGTACGGCGGCGCCCACCGGGTGCCGTTCGGCGTGGTAGCTGTCCAGCAGCCCCTCCGGGGCCCACCCCGCGACCGTGGCGGCCAGCTTCCAGCCGAGGTTGAAGGCGTCCTGGACGCCGAGGTTGAGACCCTGTCCGCCGGTCGGCGGATGGATGTGCGCCGCGTCCCCGACCAGGAATGCCCGGCCGACGCGATAGCGCTCGGCCTGCCGGGTGGCGTCGCCGAACCGGGACATCCAACGCGGCGAGTGCACCCCGAAGTCGGTGCCCGCGACCGCCCGCAGCCGCTGCTTGAAGTCGTCCAGGGTCGGCGGGGCCGTACGGTCCTCGGCAACCCCGTCGGCGGGCACCACGACGCGGCACACCCCGTTCACGGAGGGGCCGACGCCGAACCGCAGCTGGGTCTTCCGTACTTCCGCGACGACAACGGCGATCTTCTCCGGATCCTCGGTCACCTCCATCTCCCCCAACAGTGTCTCGACCGTGGCGGGCTCGCCGGGGAAACCGACGCCGAGCAGCTTGCGCACCGCGCTGCGGCCGCCGTCGCACCCGACGAGGTAGCGCGAGCGCAGCTGGGTGCCGTCCGCCAGTTCGACGGTCACGCCGGCATCGGCCCCGTCCTCGGACTGGCTCAACCCGACCACTTCGCAGCCACGCCGGATCTCGGTCCCGAGTTCGACAGCACGCTCTTCGAGAAGCCGCTCGGTGACCGGCTGCGGAGTGGCGATTCCGTACGGGTGAGCCGTGTCCAGCAGCTCCGGCCACGCCGTGGCGATGCCGCCGAAGAGACCACCGACCTGGAACTTCTCACTCACCGCCAGGAACCGTTCGAGCAGGCCGCGCTGGTCCATCATCTCGACACTGCGCGCGTGCAGACCCTGTCCGCGAGACTCCCCCGTCGGGCCGGTCAGCTTCTCCAGCACAACCACGTGCACACCGTGCAGCCGCAACTCGGCCGCCAGCATCAGTCCGGTCGGGCCGCCGCCGACCACGATCACGTCAATCATCGAAACACCCATCCACATTCAAGAGACCGGAATTCGGCCTGCCGCTCCGGCACGGTCCGTGCCGCCCGTCCGCGTCCGTTCGCCGGTCCCACCGACGGTCGGGCCGGGCCCGCACGGCCCGTGCTTCGACCTGAATGCGCAGACCGCGCCCTCGCCCATTCCGTTGGTTCCGGCCGCGGTCGATCATCTTGCGGTATACCGGGGGCCTTGCCGCAAGCCCCCCGGTGCGCTATATCTTGAGAAAGGCAAGGGGTGGGAAAACCTCCTTGCCTTTCTTGTTGAGCGTTCTCGACGTTCTCGCTCTTCTCGTTCTTCTTTTCTCTCGGGCTTTCCCTGCGCCCGCCGCCACCTTTGCCGCTTCGCGCCGAGGTCCCGCGGACCGGCGCCCCCCATCCCTTCAGCCTGTCGCCGCCAGCAGTTCCCGTGCCAGCTCCCTCGCCACGACATCCGGGTGGGGCGTGCCGTCGCAGAGAAGGGCCCTGACGACACGGCGCGGGGAGGAGACGAGGTGCTCGACCGCGGGACGGGCCGCAGGCGGGAGCAGGCGCATCGCCGTGAGTGCACGCAGCGCGCCGAGGCGCGGTTCGTACAGGTCACCACGACGGGAGAGGCTGTTCGCGATCACCGGCACCGTGTCGTGCGTGCGGCCCGTGACCCGCCAGATCGCGGCAGCCGCGTCCGCCCGGCTCTCCTGGGTCGGCGCCCTCAGCCGTTCTTCCAGCAGCGGAAGCAACTCACGTGCCGACGGACCGATTTCGCTCGCCACCCGGACCGCCGCCGCACGTCGCGCCACCACGTCCGGCATCACGTTCACCAGTTGCACCGCAGGCCCGGCGTCCCCGTCGACCCGCACCAGCGCCAGCGCTGCCGGAAGGTCACCCGCCGCGGCCCGTGCCCGCAGGGCCCGTGCCGCCGCCCGGCCGGCCGCCGGTCCCAGGACGGCCAGCACCCCGGCCGAAGCGGGCAGCAGTCCGACCAGGTCGTCGACGCAGTCGGCAGCGAGTCCGGGAAAGGGAAGCAGGGCGTCGAGCCACTCGGCGCGAGGCCGGGCCGCGACCCGCCGGGCCACCGGTTCGGCCGCCGTACCGAACACCTCCACCGCAGCCGTCACGACCGTGCCGGGCGTGCCGAGAGGGGTCAGCCGCAGCGAGGCCGCCGCCTCCGGCAGTTCGTCCATCAGCCGCAGGACGAGGCCGAGCGCGCCGGGCACGCGCAGCCGCACTGCGGCAAGGGTCGCCGCGACCCGGATCTCGGTCGCGTCGGACCGGAGGTGGGAGTCGAGCCACGGAGCCGCCTCCCCACCCGGCATCGCAGCACCCGCGCGGGCCACCCGGCACAGGTCCTCGGAGTCCTTCGCCCCATCCGCGAGCCACGGCAGGACGTCCCTCTCGCGGTCCCGCCAGGTCTCGGTGAGCTCCCAGGCCATCGGCAGTCCCCGCTCGACGGCACGCAGGGCCGCATCCGGGTCGTCCAACAGCCTTTGCTTCAGCGGGACATGGGAAGCAGGCCATGGGTGGAACGTGTCGTCGTCGCCGGGCGCGGCCTCCCGGGCGTCGAGGGCCGATTCCACGAGGGCGAGCGGCAGCGGCAGCGAGGACGTCCGCAGCAGGTCCGTCGCCGCGGCCCTGCGCACCGACGGCTCCGGAGCGGACAGCAGGCACTGGTTGCGGGCCCTGCCGATCTCCGGCGCGACGTCGAGCAGGCCCAGCGCGGTGACGAGATCCGCCCGCACCTCGCCGTCCTCCTCCGTCTCCAGCCGGGCCCGCAGCAGCGGGAGCAGCGGCAGGGAGGCCTCCTCGCAGGCGGCGACGATCCACACCATGGCGCGCCGGACGTCCGCATCACGGTCCGCCGCGAGCCCGAGAAGGGCGGGGAGGGCCGTGGCCACCGCTCGTCGCGCCTGCTGCCGTTCGGGGCCCGCCCCGTCGGCCGCGCCGTGCAGCAACCACAGCAGCGGCAGGCGGCGTCCGGGGCCGTCCCGTGCGAGCCGCGCGACGAAGTGCACGGCCGGCGCCGTCGCCGAGTAGACGGAACCCTGGTGGCACAGGGAGGTGTACAGCTCGTCCACCGCCTCGTCGCGGTCCCGGGCGTCCGTCGATCCGGCCGCCCGCAGCAGAGCGGGAACATCGTCCGCCGGTCCGTAGGCGTGCTCGAGTGCCGCCCAGTCGATGTCGTCGATCCCCTCCAGCATGGGCGTCACCCTAAGGGCTGACCGCAACTCCTGGTGGATCAGCGCGCGGCATCGGATGCGGTGCATCGCAAGGCGGAGAGGCGTCCGCATACTCGGTGTATTCGGGCTTTCGACAACGCGGCGAGGCGCCGTAGCTGTCGTCGTGCGCCCGCCAGGAATTGCGGGACAGCCCTTGGTGGGGGCATCCCGGACGGCCGGCGCCGTGGCGCCGGCCGGGTCAGGGCGTGCCGGTGACGGCGCCCTCCCTCAGCTCCAGGCGCGTGCCGGTGAACCGTGAGCGCATCCGGCGGTCGTGGGTGACCAGCACCAGCGCTCCCGCGTAGCGGGCCAGCGCCTCCTCCAGTTCTTCCACGAGCGCGGGCGAGAGGTGGTTGGTCGGCTCGTCCAGCAGCAGGAGGTCCACCGGCTCACTGACCAGCCGGGCGAGTTCGATGCGGCGCCGCCCGCCGTAGGAGAGGTCCCCGACGCGCGTCCGCAGTTCGTCCGGCTCGAACAGGCCGAGCGACAACAGCCTCTCGGTGTGCTCGTCCCGGTCGCCCGGGCGGCCGTGTGCGAAGGCCTCCAACAGGGTCAGGGCCGGCGGCCAGGGTGTCTCCTCCTGCCGGAGGTGTCCCACCCGCCCTGCGCATCCCACCGCGCCCGCGTCCGGCCGGAGTTCCCCGGCCAGGACCCGCAGCAGGGTGCTCTTGCCGGCGCCGTTGGGCCCGGTGACCAGCAGCCGCTCCGCCGGGCCGATGCACAGCCCCGGCACCTTCAGCCGGCCCTCGACGACCACACCGTCCATGACCGCGGCGGGGTCATCGCCGGGGCCGGTCGCCGTGGCGATGCGGGCCGTGAAGGACAGCGGGTCCGGCGGAGGTGCCACCGGGTTCGCGGTGAGCCGCTCGACCCGCTCCTTCGCGTTGCGGATACGACTCATCGCACCATGGGCGCGGCCACGTGCGCGGAACGCCCCGGAGCCGAAAGCGGCCTGCGGCATCTTGCGCGCAATGGCGTCGAGTCGGGCCACGTTGGACTCGGCCAGTCGGCGGCCACGGTCGAGTTCGGCCTGCCACTCGGCGTACCGCTCCTGGCGCCGGCGGCGCTCGCCGGCCTTGGCCGTGAGGTATCCGGCGTAGCCGTTGCCGTGACGGGAGACGCGTCCGCTGTCGACCTCCAGGACCGTGGGGGTGATGCGTTCCAGGAACACCCGGTCATGGGTGACCGCGACGACCGTTCCGCGGTGGGCCCGAAGGTGGTCCTCCAACCAGCCGACCGCCTGGTCGTCCAGGTCGTTGGTCGGCTCGTCCAGCAGCAGCAGTTCCGGGCGGGACGCGAGTGTCGCGGCCAGCGCCAGCCGGGACCGCTCGCCGCCGGAGAGCGTCCCGAGCGGCCGGTCCCGGGACAGCCACGGCAGACCGAGCCCGTGCATCGCGGTGTCCACCCGGATGTCGGCGCCGTAGCCGTCGCGCGCTTCGTACCGCTCGGTCAGGCGTGCGTACGCGGCGAGGGCGGCCGTCATCTCCGGGCCGGGAGGTGCTGTGGCCAGCGCGGCCCCGGCCCGGCGCAGTTCGGATTCGAGGGTGCGCAGTTCGCCCAGTGCCGCGTCGACCGCGTCCTGGACGGTGGCCTGCGGAGTCAGCCCGATCGTCTGGGCGAGATATCCCGTTCCGCCGGGAGCGGTCACCGACACTTCGCCGGCGTCGGGCCGTTCCTCACCCGCGAGGAGGCGGAGCAGGGTGGACTTGCCGGCCCCGTTGTCGCCGACCACGCCGGCCTTCTCACCGGGCGCGAGGCTGAACGAGATCTGGCGGAGCACGGTGCGTTCACCGTAACGCTTGGTGACGCCGTGCAGAGAGAGTTGTGCGGAGTGTGCTGGGTGCATGGATGAGCCCCTGTTCCCGGCCGGGCCGACAGAACGGATTCGCGTACGAATCGGCACCACGACGGCGGAGCTGGGCTCTACACGGTCGTGGGCGGGGTGATCACAGCGTTCCCATGCGGACCAAGGTACGCGGGGGCCCGAAGGGCGTCACCCGGATTTCGGGCCGGCGACTCCCGCCCGGAAACGACGCATGGGTGGCTTGCACCCCGTCACCGGAAGGTGAGGGGGTGCAAGCCACCCATGCGAAGGTGTCTTCGGGGCAGCCCCCAGGCGCTACTGGGAGGCGTCCTTGCGCTCCGCGTTCCGCTCCTTGATGCGTACCGTTTCCTTACGGACCTCCGCCTGCGTGGCCCGCTCCTTCTGCAGCCACTCGGGGTTGTCCTGCTTCAGCGCCTCGATCTGCTCCGTGGTGAGGGCGTCCGTGACTCCCCCGCGGGCGAGGCCGGAGATGGAGACGCCCAGCTTGGACGCGACCACCGGGCGGGGGTGCGGGCCACTGCGTCGCAGTTCCTGCAGCCACTCGGGCGGATCGGCCTGGAGGGCCGCCAGCTCGGCGCGCGAGACGACACCCTCCTGGAACTCGGTGGGGGTGGCCTCGAGGTACACACCCAGTTTCTTCGCCGCGGTTGCGGGCTTCATGGTCTGGGTGGTCTGGTGCGACGTCATGGTGTCAAGAGTATCGAGCGTGTGCGCCGCCTCTGACCACGACCGGTAACCTGGCGGGGTGACAGGCTCGGAAGCATCCTCTTCATTCCGGCTCGCGTACGTCCCCGGAGTGACGCCCACCAAGTGGGTGCGGATCTGGAACGAGCGCCTGCCCGGCACTCCCCTGGCTCTCGTCGCGGTGCCCGCCGCCGAGGCGACGGCCCTGCTGCGCGCCGGCGGCGCCGACGCGGGGTTCGTCCGGCTGCCGGTCGACGGGACGGACCTGAGCGCCATTCCGCTCTACACCGAGCAGACCGTCGTCGTGATCCCCAAGGATCATGTGGCGGCGGCCGTCGACGAGGTCTCCCTCGCGGAACTGGCCGACGACATCGTGCTCCACCCGCTCGACGACACCCTCGGCTGGGAGGAACTTCCCGGCAGGCCCGCGATCGAGCGCCCGGCCACGACGGCGGACGCCGTCGAGCTGGTGGCCGCCGGGGTGGGTGTCCTGGTCGTCCCGCAGTCGCTCGCCCGCCTGCACCACCGCAAGGACCTCACCTACCGCCCGCTGTCGGACGCGCCGGAATCGCGGATCGCCCTGTCCTGGCCCGAGGACCGGACCACCGACCTGGTGGAGGACTTCATCGGGATCGTCCGCGGGCGGACCGTGAACAGTTCACGGGGCCGCAGTACGGCACCCGCGGAGCAGCCGAAGTCGAAGCGCACCGACGGGGGCGCGCGGGGCAAGCCCGCTGCGGGTGCTTCGGCGAGGAACCCGCGCGGCGGTTCCGGCGGGTCCAAGGGGGCGAAGGGCGGCGCCCGCGGGGCCAAGGGGTCCGCCGGGGCGAAGCGCGGCAAGCCCCGACGCAGGCCGTAGGGCGAAGCCCTGGCGGCGTGGGTCGCAGCGGCTCCCTTGTCAGACCCTCCTGGCAGCATCGCTGTCATGACGGACATCGCACGCCCCATGCCGCCCCTGAACGCGGACGAGCGGGCCAATCTCGCCGCCTGGCTCGATTTCTACCGGACCACCGTGGCCATGAAATGCGAAGGCCTCACCGACGAGCAGGTGCGCCACGCCTCCGTGGCGCCCTCGTCGCTGACCTTGATGGGACTGGTCCAGCACCTCACGGAGGTCGAACGGAACTGGTTCCGCCGGGTACTGACCGGCGAGGACGTCCCCCCGGCGCACGACGAACCGGCCGGCCCCGGCGGCCACGACGGGGGCTTCGCGCTCTCCGGCAGGGAAGCCTTCGCCGAAGCCCGCGCGCGCTGGCAGGAGGAGATCACCGTGTCCCGGGCCAACTGTGCGGCGCGGTCGCTGGAGGACACCGCGCCCTTCATGGGCGGCGAGGTGAACCTGCGATGGATCTACACGCACATGATCGGTGAGTACGCCCGCCACAGCGGTCACGCCGACCTGCTGCGGGAGCGGATCGGCAGCACCGGGGTGTGAGGGCACAGGCGCGACGGGGCCGGGGCCCAGGCGGGGGGCCACCACATGCCCCGGACCGGTCACCCGTGAGCGGTGTTTGTACGCGCCCGCTCGTCGGGGCCGGGCGGGCAGATGTCAGGATGGTTCCATGACGAGCAAGGTTTACTTCGACATCACCATCAACGACGAGCCCGCCGGGCGGATCGTCTTCAATCTGTTCGACGACGTCGTTCCCAAGACCGCGGAGAACTTCCGCCAGCTGGCCACCGGCGAACAGGGCTACGGCTACAAGGGTTCGTCCTTCCACCGCGTCATCCCCGAGTTCATGCTGCAGGGCGGCGACTTCACCCGCGGTGACGGCACGGGCGGCAAGAGCATCTACGGCGCGAAGTTCGAGGACGAGAACTTCAAGCTGGCCCACACCAAGCCCGGTCTCCTCTCCATGGCGAACAGCGGCCCGAACTCCAACGGCTCGCAGTTCTTCATCACGACCATCGTGACGTCCTGGCTGGACGGCAAGCACGTGGTCTTCGGCGAGGTCGCCGACCAGCAGAGCATGGACCTGGTCACGAAGATCGAGGGTCTCGGTTCGCAGAGCGGCCGCACCAAGGCGAAGGTCACCATCGCCGACTCCGGGACGCTCTGACCCCGGTCCGTTCGCGGAGCAGCCCACCGGAACGCGCCGTCCGACGCACAACGTCGGCCGGCGCGTTCCGTCGTTTCCCCAGCGTTTCGACGCTTCCGCAGCATTCCGACGCTTCCGCAGCATTCCGACGCTTCCGCAGCGCTTCGCCGCTCCCGGACGGCGTGGGGATACCACCGGAAGCCTCGTATGCCTGAACGGGCACGGGACATGCGTGTCAACCGACGGTTGACACCTCGCCACTGTCAACCTACCGTTGACACATGACGAACCCCGTAGGCATGACGCAGCCCGTCCGTCTGGACGACCTCATCGCCGCCATCAAGAAGGTCCACCCCGACGCCCTCGACCAGCTTCAGGACGCCGTCATCGCGGCGGACCACCTCGGCGACGTCGCCGACCATCTGATCGGCCACTTCGTGGACCAGGCACGGCGTTCAGGTGCTTCCTGGAGCGAGATCGGCAAGAGCATGGGCGTGACCCGGCAGGCGGCCCAGAAGCGGTTCGTGGCCAAGGACCCCGGCGAGCTGTCCGCCCTCGACCCGAGTCAGGGCTTCAGCCGCTTCACACCGCGCGCCAAGAACGTCGTGATGGCCGCGCAGAACGAGGCCCGCGCCGCCGGCAACGCCGAGATCGGCACCGAGCACATCGTGCTGGGGCTGCTCATCGAGCCGACGGCTCTCGCCGGGGCGTTCATCAAGGCCCAGGGTGTCGCCCTGGACACCGTCCGCCAGGCCGCGGAACAGGCGCTTCCGCCGGCTGTCGAGGGGCAGCTCCCCGAGCTCATCCCGTACAACGCCGATGCACGCAAGGCCCTGGAGCTCACGTTCCGGGAGGCTCTGCGGATGGGGCACAACTACATCGGCACGGAGCACATCCTGCTGGCCCTGCTGGAGCACGAGGACGGCGCCGGGCTGCTGACCGGCCTCGGGCTCGACAAGGCGACCGCGGAGACGGCCATCACCGAGGCGCTCACCCTCGTCGTCGACACGCAGCAGACGCCCTGAGTCGACGCGCAGCAGAAGCTCCGGCCGGACCGGGACGGTTTGCGGTGCGGCCCGCGACACGGCCGCGCCGTCCACCTGCGCCTACCGGCCGTGCGGCGGAACGGGCGGTCCGCCGGACGTGTCGCGGCCCATGGGTCCGACCCCGGCCCCTACCTTCTCGAAGTGGACCCATGGGCGCGTGACGCCCGACCGAACCGCGGGTCCCCTTCTCCGGGAGAGCGCATGGTCCCGCCCAGCGGCAGCAGCACGTACGCACCTCCGGCACGTTCCGGCAGGGGGTGGCTGCTGCGGCTGGGCGAATGGTGCGCGCGCCACTTCGTCGTCGTGATCGTGCTGTGGGTGGTCGCCCTGGGCGGGCTGCACGTCCTGCAGAACGCGTACGGAGGGACGTATTCCGACGACTTCAACCTGCCCGGCACCCAGTCCAACACCGGCGCCGAACTCCTGAAGGCCCACGATCCGGCCGCGGGCGGCACCGGCGCACAGGTGGTCCTGCACGATGCGAAGAAGCCACTGACCGCGGTGCAGAGCCAGGTCGACCAGGTCGTCGCGAACCTCCAGAAGCTGCCGCACGTGCTGTCCGCCCAGAACCCGCTGCCCTCGTCCTCCTCCGCGTCGTCCACCTCGCTGTCCAAGGACGGCATGACCGGATACATCACCGTACGGTTCGACGTGAACCCCACCTCGCTGGACGACGCCTATCTCGACCAGGTCGACGCAGCGGTGAAACCGCTGCGGTCCGCGGGCGTGCAGGTGGAGTACGGAGGTCCGCTGGGGGAGCTTGCCCGGCCCGAGACCAAGGACCTCACCAGCGAGGCCGTGGGATTCGCCGTCGCGGTGGTCGTGCTGCTCGTCGGGTTCGGCAGCATCATCGCCGCCGGCGTTCCCCTGATCACGGCGCTGATCAGCGTGATCGTCGGGTTGAGCGTCCTGGCGCTGGTGGCCGCGGCCACCACCTTCGCGAGCGTCTCACCCACGCTGGCCACCATGATCGGCCTGGGCGTCGGCATCGACTACGCGCTCTTCCTGATCACCCGGCACCGTCAGCTCGTGATGGACGGCGCCGATCCGGTGCGGGCCGCAGGCCGGGCGGTGGCCACCAGTGGACGCGCCGTCCTGGTCTCCGGCTGCACCGTCATCGTGGCGCTGGCCGGTCTGTACGTCTCCCGGGTGAGCTTCATCGGCAAGCTGGGGGCAGCCGCCGCGGTAACCGTGATCACCGCCGTCGTCGGTGCGCTCACCCTGGTCCCGGCGCTGCTCGGCCTGATCGGCCGGCGGATCGACCGCTACCGGGTGCGCCCGCCGGTCGCCGAGGGCGGGGCCGGCCCGGGCGCAGCGACGGAGGGCGGCTGGCACCGCTACGCCCAACGGGTGGAGCGGCGGCCCTGGTGGTTCCTGCTCGCCGGGCTGGTCGTGGTGGGGGTCCTCGCCATCCCGCTGTTCTCCATCCGGCTCGGGCACATCGACGACGGAGCCGATCCGACGAGCTTCACCGACCGGCGCGCCTTCGACCTGATCTCCACGGGCTTCGGGCCCGGCGCGAACGGCCCGTTCACGCTGGTCGTCGATCAGCAGTCGGTACCCGGTGGGGACCGCTCGGCACTCGCGGACAGTCTCCAGAAGGCGCTCACGGACGTGCCCGGCGCTGCCAGTGTCAGTCCGCTGCAGCCGACGGACGACGGGGCGCTCCTCGTCGGTACGGCCCTGTCCAAGGAGGCCCCGCAGGACGCGGGCACGACGTCCCTCTTCAACCGCCTCAAGGACGATGTCCTGCCGCAGGGAATCGCCGGCACCAAGGCCTCCGCCTATGTGACCGGTACGACCGCGGCGCAGGAGGACTTCCTGGACATCATCTCCAGCAGGCTCCCCCTGATCATCGCGGTCGTGGTCGGGCTCGCCTTCGTCATCATCCTGATCGTGTTCCGTGGCGTCCTCGTCGCCGTCAAGGCGGCTGTCCTCAACCTGCTCTCCATCGCCGCTTCGTACGGAGTGGTGGTGGCTGTCTTCCAGTGGGGCTGGGGCGGGCCCTCCCTGGGAGTCTCCGGAACGGTGCCCATCGAGAGCTACGTACCGATGATGATGTTCGCCATCGTCTTCGGCCTGAGCATGGACTACGAGGTGTTCCTGATCTCCCGGGTGCACGAGGCCTGGCTGCGTACCCGGGACAGCAAGGGCGCGGTGGCACACGGTCTGGAGATCACCGCACGGGTGATCACCTGCGCCGCGCTCATCATGGTCAGCGTCTTCGCCGCCTTCGTCATCAGCGACAACATCGTGGTCAAGATGCTGGGGCTCGGGCTGGCGGTCAGCGTGCTCGTCGACGCCACCATCGTGCGGCTGCTGCTGGTGCCCGCGGTGATGACGCTGCTGGGCAGCAGTGCCTGGTGGATGCCCCGGTGGCTGGACCGGGTGCTCCCCCACATCGACACGGAGGGCGAGTCGGCCCCGCCAGCGACGGCCCCGTGACCGACGGCCCCGGAACGAGGACGGTCACAGCGACGCGTACACAGCCTCGACCAGTGCCGTCTTGCGCGGGTCGTTCGCGATGTGCGGGCCCATCCGGTTCATGACGTAGCCCAGCGCGATCCCGTTCTCCGGGTCGGCCAGGCCGCAGGAGCCGCCCGCTCCGTCGTGGCCGAAGGCCCGCGGGTTGGGTCCGTAGCCGGCGTCGGGACCGCTCAGCCACAGGCCGAGCGCGATCTCGGTCTCGTGGGTGAAGCCCGCCCCCAGCACCAGGTCGCGGCAGCTGCCCTGGCCCTCGCGGACCCGCTCGGCGGCCTCCTGGGACAGGATCCGCAGCCCGTCCGCACTGCCGCGCCCCGCGAGGATTCCGTACAGCGCGGCGACCGCTCGGGCCGTGCCGTGGCCGTTGGCCGCAGGGATCTCGGCCGCCCTCCATTCCGGGGTGTTGGCGGCGGCCGCGCCGGTGGGCGGGTTGAGCAGCGAGGCCACGGCGACCGGCTCCAACTGCGCGAAGAGCGCCGCCTGCTGGGACCGGTCCGCCTTCGGGACGACGAGTTCGGCGGCGCGCGTCGCCTCCTTCTCCGGGAGGCCGACGGTGAAGTCGATGCCGAGGGGGCCGGTCACCTCCCGCCGCAGGAACTCCCCCGGCAGCGATCCGCTGACCCGCCGGATCACCTCGCCGACCAGGAAACCGTACGTCAGGGCGTGGTAGCCGGACCGGGTGCCGGGCTCCCACCACGGTGCGGTCGCGGCGAGCCGTGCGGTCGTCAGCTCCCAGTCGTAGAGCTCCGCCAGGGTGTGCGGCTCGCGCAGGCCCGCGAGGCCGGCGCGGTGGGAGAGCAGATGCCGTACGAGAACGGCCTCCTTGCCCGCTGCGGCAAATTCCGGCCAGTACGCGGCGACCGGGGCGTCGAGGTCGAGCAGGCCGCGATCGACGAGGATGTGGGCGCAGAGCGCGATCGGCCCCTTGGTGGTGGACCAGACGTTGACCAGGGTGTCCTGTTCCCAGGGGCGGGTGCGTGCACCGTCCGCCCAGCCTCCCCAGAGGTCGGCGACGGGCCTGCCGTCGACGAGGACGGTGACGGCCGCGCCCAGTTCGCCGCGCTCGCGGAAATTCGCCTCGAACGCGTTGCGCACCGCGGAGAATCGTTCGTCGCAGTGGCCGTCGATCTGGGGCACGGGGCCTCCCTCGCCTGGGACACGTCTGGTCGGACTCGGTTCCCGGTCAACATACCGACTGGTCGGATCGGGGGGAAGGTGTGGCACGCGCCGAGCCCGCGCCGCTCGCGGCGGCTTCGGTCAGCGGGCCCCGGCCTCCAGGCGAAGGCTCCAGCGGCGCGGCAGGCCGGTCAGCGTGATCGTGGAGAGCGGGCGGACGTCGACGTTCCAGTACGTCGACGGCGGGGCCTTCAGCGCATAGACGAGGGCAGCCCGGACGACGGCGGGTTCGGCGACGGCGACGATGGATCCGTCGCAGGCGGGACGGGTGTCCAGCCAGTTGCCGATGCGGGAGATGAACGCGATCAGGGGCTCGCCACCGTGCGGCGCCGAGCGCGGGTCCGCCAGCCAGGCATCCACGGCAGCCGGTTCGCGCGCGGTGACGTCGGAGAGCGTGCAGCCCCTCCAGCGCCCCATGTCGCAGTCACGCAGTGCGGGCTGGACCAGGGGCGCGAAGCCGAGGGCCGCCCCGGTGGCACGGCTCCGGGCGGTCGGTGAGCAGTAGCGCAGCTCGGCCGCGCCCAGGGGCACCAGGGACGGGGCGGCGAACTGCACCTCGTGCCAGCCCGCCTCGTCGAGCGGCCGGTCGTCGTCGAAGCGCTCGCCGAGCAGGGAGGAACTGCGGGCCGCGGCGACGAGCGAGACTCGAACACTCATGGGCGCGATCGTGGAGCCGATCGCCGCACAGGTCAAGAGTGCCGCCGCAGGTGGTTCCCCTTCAGGCGAACCGCAGACACATCCACTGGTCCGGGTTGTCGAGCGGCCGAAAACCGGCCTTCGCGTACACATCGTGGGCATCGGCCGTAGCGAGCAGGAACCTGCGGACACCGTAAGTCCTCAGCTGATCGCGCGCCGCCGCGACGAGCCTTCCGCCCAGGCCCTGCCCGCGGGCCGCGGGGTCGACGTACACGTCGCAGAGCCAGGCGAACGTCGCGAGATCGCTCACCACGCGGGCGTATCCGGCCTGTTCGCCGGACGCGAGGTCGTAGGCGCCGAAGTTGAGCGACCCGGCGATGGCCCGGTCCTGGTGCTCCCGGGTCCGCCCCTTGGCCCAGTAGGTGTCGGTGGACAGCCAGTTGTGGATCCGGGCGGCGTCCAGACGGGCGGGGTCGGGCGAGATCTCGTAGCGTTCCTGAGGCGTCTCGGTCATGGCCGGACCCTATCGGCAGGGGTGTCGAGCATGCCTTCCCAGGCAGTGCACAGCCGCCGCACCCCTTCGGCGATCTCGGCGATGCCGGCGACCGCGACAAAGCTCAGCCTGACGTGGGGCGAGGGCGGTTCGGCACAGAAGTAGGGCCGCCCCGGCGCGATGGCGACACCGGCGCGCAGGGCCGCGGCGACCATGGCGGACTCGTCCGCACCGGCCCCGTAATCGGGCAGGCGCAGCCAGAGGCTGCCGCCGCCCGCGGGAAGGTGCGGCAGTGCGAGACCGGGCAGCTCCTGGCGCAGCGCGGTGATCATGGCACTGCGGCGGATCCGCAGCTCCGTGGAGACGGAGCGCAGGTGACGGCCCCAGGCGGGAGAGCCGACGAGCTCCAGCGCGGCCTCCTGGAGCGGCCGGGCGACGAAGAAGCTGTCCACGACCTGGATGGCCCTCAGCCTTTCCAGGACCGGCCCCCGGGCGGCGAGTGCGCCCACCCGGAAGCTGGGCGAGGTGGCCTTGGTCAGCGAACAGACGTGGACGACGACTCCGTCGGGGTCGTCGGCGGCCAGCGACGCGGGGAGCGGGCCGGCGTCGTCGTGGACGAGGTTGCGCGCGAAGTCGTCCTCGACGACGAAGGCCCCCGCCTCCCGGGCGATCCGGACGACCTCGGCGCGCCGGCCGTCGGCGAGGACGGCGCCCGTCGGGTTCTGGAAGAGGGGCTGGCACACCAGGACGCGGGCGCCGGTGGCCCGGAAGGCGGCGGCGAGGAGTTCGGGCCGTACGCCGTCGGTGTCGACGGGGACGGGGACGGGCCGCAGGCCGGCGGCCCGTGCGGCCGCCAGCATGCCGGGGTAGGTGGGTGATTCGACGAGGACGGGCGCGCCCGGCTGGGCGAGCGCCCGCAGCGCGGTGGCCAGGGCGCTCTGACCACCCGCGGTGATCAGCACATCGGCCGCGGTGAGTGCGGGGCCGATCTCGCGGGCGAACCAGGCGCGCAGTTCGGTGAGCCCGTCGGTGGGCGGGCGGCTCCAGGCACCGGGGCGGCGGCCCGCCCTGGCGAGGGCTGCCGCCATGGCCCGCTCGGGCTGGAGCGAGCTGTGCAGGTATCCGCCGTTGAACTCGATGACCCCCGTGGGCGGGGGCGTCAGGGTGACCAGCAGGCCGGACGCGTCGACCGTCCGGGGCACTACTTCGGGGCCGCCGTCGCCGTTGAGCGACACCTCCTGCCAGGAGGTGTCGGCGGGCGGAGTCACCTCGGTACGCGGCTGCGCCCGGAACGCACCGGATCCTGGGCGGGTGACGACGAGGCCCTCCGCAGCAAGTTGCGCGACCGCCCGCGAGACGGTCACGGGGCTCGCCCTGAACCGCTCGACGAGAGCGCGACTGGACGGCAACTTCTCACCCGGCGAGTAGCGGTTCAGCTCACCACGGAGCACCAGGACCAGATGGGCGACACTGCTACGCTCTTGCATGACGGCAAAGGATAGCGCTACTACCACGTCCACGATAGCGGTCGGACCGGCGGCGGACGGCCCCGCACAGACCGGCCCCCCGGCGGCCCCGGAGCCCGGGTCCCGCCCGGCGGGCCGCAACGGCACGCTGCTCGCCCTGCTCGGAGTGGTCTCCTTCTCGCTGACGTTCCCCTCCACCGCCTGGGGCCTGGAGAGCTTCGGCCCCTGGTCCCTGGTCGCGCTGCGCAGCCTGCTGGCCGCGGCGATCGCGGGCGGCGTGCTGCTTGCGGCCCGGGTGCGGGTGCCTGCACGGCAACACTGGGCCGGGCTCGTGGTGGTGGCGGGCGGAGTGGTCGTGGGGTTCCCGCTGCTGACCACGCTGGCCCTGCGGACGTCGACGACCTCGCACGCGGCGGTGGTGGTCGGGCTCCTGCCGCTGACCACCGCGCTGTTCTCCTCGGTCCGCACCGGATCGCGGCCGCCCCGTGCGTTCTGGGCTGCGGCACTCGCCGGGGCGGCGGTCGTGATCGCCTTCACCGTGCTGCAGAGCGGTGGCGATCTGTCGGCCGGGGATCTCTACCTGTTCTGCGCACTGCTGGTCTGCGCGGCGGGCTACACCGAGGGCGGCAGGCTGGCGAAGGTGATGCCGGGCTGGCAGGTGACCGGCTGGGCCTTGGTCCTCACCGTGCCGCTCGCGATGGCGGGGGCCGCGGTGGCGTTGCCGTACGAGCCGGTGCGGTGGTCCGCGCACGGGGTGATCGGACTGGTCTGGGTCTCGGTGGCCTCGACCTTCTTCGGCCTGTACGTCTGGTACCGCGGAATGGCGGAGATCGGCGTGGCGCGGGCCAGCCAGCTCCAGCTCGCGCAGCCCCTGCTGACCCTCGCCTGGTCGTTCCTGCTGCTCGGCGAGGAGATCACTGCCGCGGCCCCGGTGGCGGCGGTCGGTGTCCTGGTCTGCATTGCCGTCACCCAGCGCGCCGGAGCCGGCCGGTCATAGACTTGTCGACATGGAACGCCACCCGTGAGGAGGTCACTCCCGATGGAGGCACACACGGGCGACCGGCTGCTGACGCACGGCAGGACCGTGGGGCAGCACGACCGGGTCGCAGAGATCGTCGAAGTGCTCGGGGACGGGGGCGCTCCCCCGTACCGCGTCCGCTTCGAGGACGGACACGAACACCTGCTCGCTCCCGGCCCCGACAGCGTCGTCCAGCACACCGCCGACCGGAGCCGGGACCCGGGCACGTAAGGGTTCAGCGCGGCGGGCGCGCCCGCGAACGGTAGTGGTCAGCCACCACCCGGTCCATCGCGCCGATCCGGTCCGCGACCACGCTCTTCCCCGAGAAGTACGCGTGGCCGCGGACCTGGTCGTACGCGGCGGCGAAGTCGACATGGCGGGACAGCTCCGCCGGGTCCTGCCAGGCCGCGGACTGGGCCGGGTCGCCCGCCTTGTACAGGGCCTCGCCGATGAACAGGTCCACGCCCGTGCCCCGGACCGTCTCGGCCCACCAGGGCACCAGCGTCGCGTAGTCGGCGGCCGCGGAGCCGATGTTCCAGTACAGCTGCGGGCAGATGTAGTCGATCCAGCCCTTCTTGATCCAGCCGCGGGTGTCGGCGTACAGATCGTCGTAGGTCTGCACACCGGCCTGGGTCCGTGAGCCGAGCGAGTCGGTCGAGGCGTTGCGCCACACACCGAACGGGCTGATGCCGAAGCGGACCGCCGGCTTGAGCGCCTTGATCCGCTCCGACATCTCCCGGACCAGCTTGTCGGTGTTGGAGCGCCGCCAGGCGGCACGGTCGGGGAATCCCGCCCCGTACTTCGCGTACGCGGCACCGTCCGCGAAGGTCTGGCCCGCCACCGGGTACGGATAGAAGTAGTCGTCCCAGTGGACGGCGTCGATGTCGTAGCGGCGGACCGCGTCGAGCATCGCGTCCTGGACGAACGCGCGGACCTCGGGCAGTCCCGGGTTGTAGTAGAGCTTCCCGCCGTACGGCAGGACCCACTCGGGGTGCAGTCGCGCGGGGTGGCCGGCGGACAGCCGGGAGGGGTCGGTGTGGTTGGCGACCCGGTACGGGTTGAACCAGGCGTGCAGTTCCAGACCGCGGCTGTGTGCCTCCTTGACGGCCGTGCCCAGCGGGTCCCAGCCGGGGTCCTTGCCCTGGACGCCGGTGAGGCACTGGGCCCACGGCTCGTACGGCGACGGCCACAGCGCGTCGGCGCTCGGACGGACCTGGAGGATCACCGCGTTCAACCGCCGGGCGACGGCCTCGTCGAGGTACGAGATCAGCCCTGCCCGCTGTGCCGCGGCCGACAGACCCGGCTTCGACGGCCAGTCGACGTTCGCGACCGTGGCCACCCACATGCCCCGGAGCTCGCGCCGCTGCACATCGCGGGGTCCTCCTGGCCGGCCCGTAGGACCACCACCCCGCTGGGCCGCCACGGCGTCACCCGCCACCGCGGCCGATCCGATCACCCCCGCGACCGTTCCGGCCGCCCCCGTCACGAACTTCCGTCGGTCCATGTGCCGCATTTCGCCGTACCTGCCGTTTCCTCACGTGTCCGCAGCCCCGGAATCCGGGCGTGAGACCGAGCATGCCCGCCCCGGCCCGTGATCCCCGGGAAGGGCGACCGGCACATGCACGCCGCCCCCCATTTGCCGGTCACCCCGAGGCGCGGAGTAACGTCGTGGGGTCGTGGTGGAGCCCGGAATCAGACGGAAGCCGCCGAACGGAGAACAGCGAAAGGCACGAGGTGACGGACTCTATGGCCGACATTGCACGCGTCGGAGTGGTGGGATGTGGCCAGATGGGCGCAGGCATCGCGGAGGTGTGCGCCCGCAGCGGCCTCGACGTCAAGGTGGCCGAGACCACCGGCGAGGCGCTGGAGATCGGTCGCACCCGGCTCCACAACTCCCTCTCGAAGGCCGCCGAACGCGGCAAGATCACCGAGGAGGAGCGCGACGAGACGCTCGGCCGTCTCAGCTTCACCACCGACCTCGGCGAGTTCTCCGACCGCGATCTCGTGATCGAGGCCGTCGTGGAGAACGAGCAGGTCAAGACCGAGATCTTCCAGGTGCTGGACCAGGTGGTGACCCGGCCGGACGCGATCCTCGCCTCCAACACCTCATCCATCCCGCTGGTGAAGCTGGCCGTCGCGACCTCCCGTCCGGACCAGGTCATCGGCATCCACTTCTTCAACCCGGCCCCGGTGCAGAAGCTCGTCGAGCTGATCCCGGCACTGACCACGTCGGACGAGACGGTCAAGCGCGCCGAGGCCATGGTGCAGGACATACTGGACAAGCACCCGATCCGCGCCCAGGACCGTTCCGGCTTCGTCGTGAACGCTCTGCTGATCCCGTACCTGCTCTCCGCGATCCGGATGTTCGAGTCGGGTATCGCCAGCCGCGAGGACATCGACAACGGCATGGAGATGGGCTGCGCCCACCCGATGGGCCCGCTCAAGCTCGCCGACCTGATCGGGCTCGACACGGTGGCCTCGGTGGCCGACTCGATGTACGCCGAGTACAAGGAGCCCCTGTACGCCGCTCCCCCGCTGCTCCAGCGGATGGTCGACGCGGGGCGGCTCGGCCGGAAGACCGGCTCGGGTTTCTACCCGTACGCCTGAGACCGGCCGCCCACGTGCGAGGGGCCCGCGGCCCCTCGCACGTGGGCGGAGGCGGTTCAGCCCAGCCGTAAGTGGTGCAGCATCATCAGCCCTGCGGCCATCCCCGCCGCGGGGACCTCGCCGCGGGCGATCATGTCGGGCACCAGCTTGAGGGGTATCCACTCGCGGCTCGAGGACTCGAAGGCGTCGACGGGGTGGCCCGTCCAGTCGGCCTCCTCGCCCCAGTAGAGGTGGTGCCGGGCGTCCGTGAGCCCGTTCGACGGCTCGACGGTCAGCAGGGGGCGCAGCGGGCCGGGACGCCAGCCCGTCTCCTCCTCCATCTCCCGGGCGGCCGCGGCAGCCGGCTGCTCTCCGTCCTCGACGACGCCGGCGGCGAGCTCCCAGCCCCAGCTGTCGGTGATGAAGCGGTGCCGCCTGAGCAGCAGGACCTCGTTGGCCTCGTTGACGACGGTGGCCGCCGCGACAGCGCGGAGCCGGATCACGAAGTGGTCGAGGTGGTGACCGTCGGGGAGCACGACGTCGGCCAGATTGACCCGGAACCAGCGATTCTCATACACAGTCTGTTCGTTCAGGTTCGTCCACTGCATAGTTCTGCCACCTTCTGACTAGTAGGTGGCCATATCGCAGCAGACCCCGGCTTACAGCGGTACGCGCAAAGCACTGTCGACGAGATCCGCGGCGCGCTCCGCCTCCGCGCTGCCGCTCGCGACCAGGTGCTCCCGAACCGACCGCAACCGGTCACGCAACCGCTGCGACTCCATGCCCCGCGCGCCCTCCGCCATCTCCGCCGCCGTGACCGCGGCCCGGTCGGCCTCGCCCCGGCGCAACTCGATCGTGGTCAGCATCGCCAGCCGGTGGACCCGGCCCCGGTCGTGCGCGGGAGTCCGCACCGCCGCCGCGGCGTGCTCCCTGGCCGCCGACAGGTCCCCGAGGCCGAGGAGTGCCTCCGCCACCTGGACGTTGATCAGGCCCGGCTGGACGTACCCCGTCTCGTCCGGCTCCTGACCGGGCCGGATCCGTTCTGCCTCGGACTCGGCGCGCCGGATGCACCTCAACGCGCTCGGTCCGTCGCCGAGACGGGCGTACGCCTTGGCCTGCATCGCGTGGAGGTCGGCAGCCAGCGCGGGGGTGATGTCGCGTCCGGCGGCCCGCAGTGCCGCCTCGGCGAAGGCGACGGACTGCCGGAAATCGGCGAGGAAGAGCGACTGGTTCACCAGCAGTGCGATCACGTAACCGCCCAGCCCCCGGTCCCCGCTCGCCTTGGCCAGCCGCAGCGCCTGGTGGAAGTAGCGCTGGGCGAGCCCGTGAGCGTCGGAGTCGTACGCGCAGATGCCCGCCACGGCCACCAGACCGCCGGTCGCGCGGTGCAGTTGACGCCCCATCGCATCGCTGTAGCCGCCGCGCAGCAGGGGGGCCGTCTCCGTGTTGAGGAACCCGACGATGCGCGAACGCGTCGCGATCCCGCCCGCCTTGCGGTACATCAGTTCGTAGTGGGCACGGGCGGCCCGCAGGGTTGCTATGTCGGCCGGGCCGACGCGGTGCGGGCCGGTACGGGACACATCGGTGTCCTCCGGCGGGTTCTCCCACTCCCAGACCGGCATCACCGCGGTGGTTCCGGTGACGGCCGGAGCGGCGACGACATGCGGGCGCTGCTGTTCGTCGGAGCGCCACAGGGCGGTGGCCCGCTCGACGAATCCCGTGAGCGAGGATCCCTGGGCGGGCGGGTGGCCGCCCAGGGCCGCCATGCCGATGTCATGGAGCGAGAGTGCCCTGCTCAGGCGGTTGCCCAGCACCTCACAGATCAGGTCGGGCACCTGGCCGCGCGGGCGCTGGCCCTTCAGCCAGCGGGCGACGGCGGTGTGTTCGTACCGCAGACACAGGCCCCGGGTGCGGCCGGCCTGGTTCACGTGTGCGGCGAGCCCGGCCCGGGAGACACCCGCCTCGTCGATCAGAGCCTCTAGCAGAGTGTTGGGCTCCATTGCCCCCATTGCCCCCTCCGGTGGATCGGCACGCCAGGACGTGTCGCCCCAGTGGAGCACGATTCACACGGGGTGTGAACGGAATGCCCGAACCGTCCCGCTGCGCACTCTGTCGTACCGGTCCGCGGATCGCTTGAATGAGTGCCTCGCAAGAGGCGGCCGGGTCGTCTGCTCCCCCTCGTACAGCACGACGACCCGCATCCGCGCCGTCCGCTCTGCCGACCTGCCCGACACTCCGTGGCAGGGCGGACGGCGCCGGAACGCACGACCCACTGCCCACGGATCGGAGGGTTTCTGCGGAATCGGCCGGGAACCGGGTTCCCGGGGCCGGGCCGGAGTCCGCGTGCGGTCCTCCGCCTCTGGGCGAGCACACAGGAGGGGCGTATCCGGTGGCCGGATACGCCCCTCCTCACTGTGCGGGTGCGCTGTTACGCGCCGCGCAGCACCGCCCCCGTACGCTCGGCGGCCAGTGCCACCGCCGCGTCACGGGCGGCGCTCGCCTCGTCGACGGTCAGCGTGCGGTCCGCGGCACGGAAACGCAGTGCGTACGCCAGGGACTTGCGGCCGGCGCCGATCTGCTCGCCCGTGAACACGTCGAACAGCCGCAGCGACTCCAGGAGTTCGCCCGCACCCTCGCGCAGCGCGTGCTCCACGTCGGCGGCGGGGACGTCCTGGTCGACGACGAGTGCGACGTCCTGGGTCGCCACCGGGAAGGTGGAGATCCGCGGAGCCTGGAGCGCACCGTCGACGGCCTGCTCCAGGACGTCGAGCTCGACCTCCATGGCGCAGGTGCGCTCGGGCAGGTGGAGCTCCTTGATGACGCGCGGGTGCAGCTCGCCGGCGTGCCCGAAGAGGGTCTCCTCGCCGTTGACCGTCACGTACAGCGCGGCGCAGCGGCCCGGGTGCCACGGCGCGTGCTGATCGGCGCGGACCGTGAGGTCGACACCGGCCTCGCGGGCGATGGCCCGGGCGGCCTCGACGGAGTCCGCCCAGTCTGCCGGGCGGCCCTTGCCCCACCAGCCGGCCTGCTCGCGGGCGCCCGCGAGGACGACCGCGGCGCGACGCGGCTGACGCGGCAGCGCCGCGTCGAGCGAGGCGATCTCCTCGTCGGAGGGTCGCCGGTCCACGGGCAGCCGGACCGGCTTCGTCTCCTGGCCGGTGGGCCGGAAGACGAGACCCGTCTCGAAGAGAGCGAGGTCGTGGCTGCCCCGCCCGTCGTTGCGCCGCAGTGCGCCGAGGAGGCCCGGCAGCAGCGTGGTGCGCAGCGACGGCTCCTCGTCGGAGAGCGGGTTGACGAGCTTGACCGTGCGGCGGCGGGCGTCGTCCGCGTCCAGGCCCAGCTGGTCCAGGACCGCCTCGCCGGTGAACGGGTAGTTCAGCGCCTCGACGTAGCCGGCGCCGGCGAGAGCCCGGCCGACCCTGCGGTGCAGTCGCTGGCGGTCGGTGAGGCCTCGGCCGGACGGCGGCGTCGGGAGCGTGGACGGGAGGTTCTCGTAACCCTCCAGCCGGATGACCTCTTCGGCGAGGTCGTTCGGCTCGTTCAGGTCGGGCCGCCAGGAGGGGGCGGTGACGAGGAGCTCGTCCTGCCCGTAGACGTCGCAGCCGACCTCCTGGAGGCGGCGCACGACGGTCTCGCGGCCGTACGCGACGCCGGCCACCTTGTCCGGGTGGTCGGCCGCCATCGTGATGGTGCGGGGGCCGGAGGGCGCGCTGACCTCGGTGACGCCGGCCTCGGCGGTGCCGCCGGCGAGCAGCACCAGCAGGTCGACGGTGCGCTGCGCGGCAGCGGCCGCGGCCTGCGGGTCGACGCCGCGCTCGAAGCGCTTGGACGCTTCGGAGGCCAGCTTGTGGCGGCGCGCGGTCCGGGCGATCGAGATCGCGTCGAAGTGCGCGGCCTCGATGACCACCTCGGTGGTGTGCGTGCCTTCGGCGGCGTCCGCGATCTCGGTGTTGGCACCGCCCATGACGCCCGCCAGGCCGATCGGCCCGCGGTTGTCGGTGATGACGAGATCGGCGGCGTCCAGGACACGGACCGTGCCGTCGAGGGTGGTGAGCTTCTCGCCCTGCTCGGCGCGGCGCACCCCGATCGGACCATCGATGCGGGTCCGGTCGTAGGCGTGCAGCGGCTGGCCCAGTTCGAGCATCACGTAGTTGGTGACGTCGACGGCGAGGGAGATCGGCCG
The DNA here is from genome assembly GCF_045162765.1 of Streptomyces sp. NBC_01013. Classification (NCBI taxonomy): domain Bacteria; kingdom Bacillati; phylum Actinomycetota; class Actinomycetes; order Kitasatosporales; family Streptomycetaceae; genus Streptomyces; species Streptomyces sp. NBC_01013. The sequence goes on along the minus strand of NZ_CP108687.1, from coordinate 6,840,178 downwards.
CATGCCGGCCTTCTGGAGCCGGCGCTGCATCCAGATCGGGGACCGGGCCTCGGGCTGGAGGCCGACGACCGTGCGCGCGGTGAAGCGGGAGCAGCCGATCGGGTCGGAGATCTTGACCGGGTAGCCGTACGCGTTGGGCGCGGGCACGTCCAGGAGGGCCGGGTCGCGCAGCGGCAGGCCGTAGGCGATGGCGGTCTCACGGGCCACGCCACGCATCGACAGGCAGTAGCCGCGGTCGGGCGTGACGGCGATGTCGAGGACCTCGTCGACGAGCTGGAGCAGCTCGATCGCGTCGGTGCCGACCTCGTGCTCCGGCGGCAGCACGATGATGCCGTGGGTACCGTCGTCGCCCATGCCGAGCTCGTCGGTGGAGCAGATCATGCCGTGCGAGGTCTTGCCGTACGTCTTGCGCGCGGCGATCGCGAAGTCACCCGGCAGCACGGCGCCGGGGAGCACCACGACGACCTTGTCGCCGACGGCGAAGTTGCGGGCGCCGCAGACGATCTCCTGCGGCTCGCCGGTGCCGTTGGCGGTGCCGACGTCCACCGTGCAGAAGCGGATGGGCTTCTTGAAGCCCTCCAGCTCCTCGATGGTGAGTACCTTGCCGACGACCAGGGGGCCCTTGAGGCCGGCACCGATCTGCTCGACCGTCTCGACCTCCAGGCCGACGGCGACGAGCTTGGCCTGTACGTCACGGCCGGTCTCGGTGGCAGGCAGGTCGACGTACTCCCGCAGCCAGGAAAGCGGGACGCGCATCAGATCTCCATCCCGAAGGGCCGGGTGAACCGGACGTCGCCTTCGACCATGTCTCGCATGTCTTCTACGTTGTGGCGGAACATCAGCATCCGCTCGATGCCGAACCCGAAGGCGAATCCGCTGTACTTCTGGGGGTCGACGCCGCAGGCGATGAGCACCTTGGGGTTGACCATGCCGCAGCCGCCGAGCTCGATCCAGCCCTCGCTGCCGCAGGTGCGGCAGGGACGGTCGGGGTTGCCCACGGACTCGCCACGGCAGACGTAGCAGACCATGTCCATCTCGGCGGACGGCTCGGTGAACGGGAAGAAGTTCGGCCGGAGCCGGGTCTTCATGTCCGGGCCGAAGAGCGCCTGGACCATGTGGTCGAGGGTGCCCTTCAGGTCGGCCATGGTGAGGCCCTCGTCGACGGCGAGCAGCTCGATCTGGTGGAAGACCGGGGTGTGCGTGGCGTCGAGCTCGTCGGTCCGGTAGACCCGGCCGGGGCAGACGACGTAGACGGGGGGCTCGCGGTCGAGCAGGGTGCGGGCCTGGACCGGCGAGGTGTGCGTGCGCAGGACGACACCGGACTCGTCGTTCTTCGCGCCGTCGGCGCCCTCGACGAAGAAGGTGTCCTGCATCTGCCGGGCCGGGTGGTCGGGCACGAAGTTCAGGGCGTCGAAGTTGAACCACTCGGCCTCGGCCTCGGGCCCCTCGGCGATCTCGTAGCCCATGGCCACGAAGACGTCGGCGACGCGCTCCATGATGGTCGTCAGCGGGTGGCGGGCGCCGGCCGGGGTGCGGTCGTACGGCAGCGTGACGTCCACCGCCTCCTCGACCAGGACCCGGGAGTCCCGCTCCGCCTCCAGCTCCGCCTGGCGGGCCGCGAGGGCCTTGCCCACGGCGCCGCGGGCCTGGCCCACGCGCTTGCCGGCCTCGGCCTTCGCCTGGGGCGGCAGCGCGCCGATCTCGCGGTTGGCGAGCGACAGGGGCGAGGTACCACCGGTGTGCGCGGTCTTCGCCTGGGCGAGCGCGTCGAGGTCGCCCGCGGCGGCGAAGGCGGCGAACGCCTCGTCCCGCATGCGCTCGATCTCTTCCGGTTTCAGTGCCTCGACCTCGACTGGGTCGTACGACTTGTTCGGTGCCGACATCTCTTCCCGTACTTCCGATTGGCTGGTACTGCGCTGACCGGGGTGTACCCCCGGACCCCCGTGGTCCCGCTCGACGCCTGGAGGACACAAAGGTGCCAAAGGTCGAGTCTACGGGCCGCAGGATGCACAGGGCGCCCGTGGGCCGCTCCGCGAACCCCTCTACTTCATATACGCCGGCGTACTCACCGGCAGGACGAATCGGAACTCGGCGCCGCCCCCGGGGCCGCGGCCGACCGCGATCGTGCCGCCGTGCGCCTCGACGATGCCCTTGACGATGTAGAGGCCCAGGCCGGTGCCGCCGCGCTTGCTCCCCCGCCAGAAGCGGGTGAAGACACGGCCCATCGACTCCTCGGGGATGCCGGGGCCTTCGTCGCTCACGGTGACCGCCGTTCCCTTCTCGTCGCTCTTCGCCGGTGCGGGTGCCACCTCGATGGTGACGGTTCCCTCGCCGTGGCGCACCGCGTTTTCCAGCAGGTTGCCGAGCACCTGGTCGACCTTGTCCGGGTCGGCCCAGACGGTGGGCAGCGGTTGGCAGGTACGGACGAGGAACCGGCCGGGGTCCTGGCCGGATGCGGTGAGCGCCTGGATGTGGCGCTCGACGGCGGCGGAGAGGTCGACGGGCTGGCGCCGCACCTCCAGACGTCCCGAGTCGATCCGGGAGATGTCCAGGAGCTCCGTGATCAGGCGGGTGACCCGGTTGGCGTCCGCGTAGACGGTCTCCAGCATCAGCCGCTTCTGGTCGTCCGTGAACCGCTCCCACTTGGCCAGCAGCGTGGCGGTGAAGCCCTTCACGGACGTGAGCGGCGAGCGGAGCTCGTGGGCCACGGTCGCGATGAGTTCGGCGTTGCTGCGTTCGTTGCGGCGGCGGGCCTCGGTGCCGCGCAGGCTGATCACCAGCCGGTGCACGGGGCCGGTAGGGCTCTCGCGTACGTAGCGGGCGGAGACGAGGACCTCGCGGCCACCGGGCAGCAGGAGGTTGCGTTCGGGCTGCCCGACGCGCGTGGCGAGGCCGCCGTAGGGGTCGGTCAGCTCCCACCAGCGGCGGCCCTTGAGGTCCTCCAGCGGCAGCGCGTGTTCCAGCGGGCGGCCGAGTGCTGCGGCCCTGGGCACGGCGGTGATCCGTGCGGCGGCGGAGTTGAAGCAGATGATCCGGCCGGTCTCGTCCGCGACGACGAGCCCGTCGGGGAGGTCATCCGGATCCAGCGCCGGACCGGCTCCGCTCCCCGCGACGGTGATGCCGTCCGGGTCCTCGGCGGCGCGCACGACGGCCTCCGCGCGCTCCCGCGGTCCGCTCATGCCGACAGCCATATTCCCGTACCCACCTCTCGAACAGGTGCAGTGGGCCCCCGAGTTCGTCACCCTACTAGGGCGTGTTTCGAAAGTCCCGCCTGCTCGGCGACGCCTGGCACGCACGCTCGCCGCGTTGTCGGGATCACCCCGATACGCCCAGTATCGGGGCGACCCTCCGCCTTGCGATCGCACGCGCCGGACGCCGCCGAGCCCGCCCTCCGGGCGGACGGCGCTACTTTCGAAACAGGCCCTAGTCGCCGGTGGCGGAGCGACACCCTGCGGGGGCCCTGGGCCAAAAGCGGTGGCGCGGGTGGTTCAGCCGGCGCTGCGGCGTGGACGCTGGGCGCGCGCGGAGGCGTACAGGCAGACGGCCGCGGCAGTGGCCAGGTTGAGGCTCTCCGCCCGGCCGTGGATCGGTACGCGCACGACGGCGTCGGCCAGCGCCCGGGTCTCCTCGGGGAGGCCCCAGGCCTCGTTGCCGAAGACCCAGGCGGTGGGACCGCCCATGGTGCCGGCGTCGAGCTCGTCGTCGAGGTCGTCCTCGCCCGCGCCGTCGGCCGCGAGGATCCGAACACCGGCATCCCGCAGCCCCTGCACGGCCTGCTCGACGGGCACGCCGACGGCGACGGGCAGGTGGAAGAGCGAACCGACGGATGCGCGCACGGATTTGGGGTTGTACAGGTCCACGGAGGCGTCGGTCAGGACGACCGCGTCGGCGCCTGCGGCGTCGGCGCAGCGCAGTACCGTACCGGCGTTCCCGGGGTCCCGGACGTTCGCCAGGACGGCGACCAGCTTCGGCCGTGCGGCGATGACCGACGCGAACGGCGAGTCGAGGAAGCGGCAGACTCCGATCAGGCCCTGCGGGGTGACGGTCTGCGAGACGTCGGCCAGGACCTCGCTGTCGGCCAGGTGCACTCGGGCTCCCGCCGCGTGGGCGGCGTCGACGATCGCTTCGTAGCGCTCGGCGGCCTCGACGGTGGCGAACAGTTCGACGAGGGTCGGCTCGCCGTCGCTGCCGCGGTGGTCCGCGGCCTCGCGGACGGCCTGCGGCCCCTCGGCGATGAACCTGCGCTCCTTGCCGCGGAAGTTGCGCCTGGCCAGCCGCCGGGCGGCGGCGACCCGTGGCGATCGCGGGGAGATCAGTTCGGGGGTGCCCATGTCGGCGGCGAGCCTCTCTGCGTTACGAAAAGGTCCGGGTGGTGAACGCACCGGACCCGCAGACGACGTGCGCCTGCGGGTCCGGCTCAAAAGCCAAGAAGTACTGCCTGGATCAGGCGGCCTTCGGGGCGTTGACGTCGCTCGGGAGGGCCTTCTGGGCAACCTCGACGAGGGCGGCGAACGCGTTGGCGTCGTTGACCGCGAGCTCGGCCAGGATCTTGCGGTCCACCTCGACGTTGGCGGCCTTCAGACCCTGGATGAGGCGGTTGTACGTCATGCCGTTCTGGCGGGCAGCGGCGTTGATGCGCTGGATCCACAGCTGACGGAAGTCGCCCTTGCGCTTCTTGCGGTCGTTGTAGTTGTAGACCAGGGAGTGGGTGACCTGCTCCTTGGCCTTGCGGTACAGGCGCGAGCGCTGACCGCGGTAACCGCTGGCGGCCTCGAGAATTGCCCGGCGCTTCTTGTGGGCGTTGACTGCCCGCTTGACGCGTGCCACTTGTTAACTCCTTGTAGCGGGGCCGTGGTCGTACTCACACGGCCCGGAAACGAATTGGTCCCGGTCGGATCGAGGGCGCGTCCCCGGTGTCACCGGGGACGACGGCCTCACTTGCCGAGAAGCTTCTTGATCTTCTTGGCGTCGGCCGGAGCCACGACGACCGTGCCGGTCAGCGAGCGGGTCTTCTTGGACGACTTGTGCTCGAGCAGGTGGCGCTTGCCGGCCCTCTCCCGGAGCACCTTGCCGGAGCCGGTGATCTTGAAGCGCTTGCTGGCACCGCTGTGCGTCTTGTTCTTCGGCATCGCGCCGTTCTCTCCTCGTCAGTGGCGCCCCTCTCGGTGCGGGCACCGGACTGCAGGGGCGTCAGATCTTGGTGGGACTCCGGGTGGACCCGGGGGCGCCTGGATGGCAGCCCCCGGAGGTCACGCCTCGGAGGGTGTCTCGGCCGGAGCCTCGGAGGTCGCCTCGGCCGGAGCCTCGACAGCCTCGTCCGCAGCCTCGGCGTCGTCGTCGTGGGTGTACCCCTGACGCTCCGCCTTGCGGGCGGCCTGGGCCTCGCGGGCCTCGGCCATGGCTTCGGTCTTCTTCTTGTGCGGGCCCAGAACCATGATCATGTTCCGGCCGTCCTGCTTCGGGTTGGACTCGATGAAGCCGAGTTCCTCCACGTCCGAAGCGAGACGCTGGAGCAGTCGGAAGCCCAGCTCGGGGCGGGACTGCTCGCGACCACGGAACATGATCGTGATCTTGACCTTGTCGCCCTGCTTGAGGAACCGGACGACGTGACCCTTCTTGGTGTCATAGTCGTGCGGGTCGATCTTCGGCCGGAGCTTCATCTCCTTGATGACCGTGTGCGCCTGGTTCTTGCGCGCCTCACGGGCCTTCATGGCCGACTCGTACTTGAACTTCCCGTAGTCCATGAGCTTGCACACGGGCGGACGGGCGGTAGCCGCCACCTCGACCAGGTCGAGGTCGTACTCCTGTGCGAGTTCCAGGGCCTTGGCAAGCGGAACAATCCCGACCTGCTCGCCGCTGGGACCGACAAGTCGCACCTCGGGCACGCGAATCCGGTCGTTGATGCGGGGCTCGGCGCTGATGGATCCTCCTCGGTAGCACCACGTGACCGCCTGGCAGACAGCCACGTAACGTCTGTTTCGACAGACCAACCGTGCGGGACCATGAAAAATGCCCCGACGGGACACAGGCGGGGCTCCTGAACAACCGGAACACCGCCGCGATCTACCGCGGGGCGCATCGGGCGGCTCCATCGTCCGTACGGAACGATGGGCGCCACCTGACCGGTGACCCGCCGTCCTGAGGACGGCCAGGTGGGAGATCGGAGCCTCCACTTGTGGGCCGGGCACATAGATGCCCAGCCGGTCGTTACACAAGGTTAGCAGCTCGGCGGGGCGTGCGCTAACCGGTGGCCGCGCGCACTCCCGCAGGAGAAGCGGCCGTGCCGGGGGCCTATCGTATGGCGCATGAGTGACGCGACCCCCACCAGTGATTCCCCCGGCTTCGACGAGATGGCCCGCGACATCGCGGAGGTGCCCGCGGTCGAGGTGATCGTGACGGTCGCGGTCAATCTGATGAGCGCCGCCGCTGTGAAGCTCGGACTGACCGAGGACGGCGACGAGCACAAGGACCTCGACGAGGCCCGCAAGCTGGTCCACGCACTGGCCGGCCTGCTGGACGCGAGCACCACGGAGATCAGCTCCTTCCACGCGGCGCCGCTGCGTGACGGCCTGAAGTCCCTGCAGCTCGCGTTCCGCGAGGCCTCGCTCGTGCCCGACGAGCCCGGCCAGGGCCCCGGCGAGAAGTACACCGGCCCGGTCTTCGGCTGATCCCGCCCCTCTGCCTTCCTCGCCCCTCGTTCCGCCTCTTCCGACCGTGAGCCCGCTGCCCGAACCGGGCAGCGGGCTCACGTCGTGCGGGGCGGGACCGGACTCCCCCTGCCACCAGGGCGCGACGGGGGCCGGCCGGTGCGCGAGCGCCGCGATCGTCCGATTCCCCAGGCGGCACTTCGGCCTGCGGTCGCTTCGGGGGCGGGGAACAGATCGGGTCAGCGCGTGAACAGGGCCTCACCGGGCGTGTGCGCGTCGGCCGGGAGCAGCGCGAGGTCCAGGCCGCGGTTCAGCCGGGCCCGCAGTACCTCGTGCGCCGCCAGCGCCTGCGCGACCCGGCCCGCCGCCTCGGCGGGATCGGCGTCCGCCGTCAGGACGAGGGCGAGCGTGCCGTCGGCGCGACCCGGCCCGAGGTGGGCGCGGAGCACCGCCGGCTCCGCGGCGACAGCGTCACGTACCGCGGCGATGACGGCCGGATCGTCCAGCGGGTCGGCGCTGGTACGGCCCTCGGCGAGGGCGAGCAGTGCGGACCCGCTGAGCTCGAAGGCCACCGGCCCGGCGAGGTCGAGCACCACCGTGTCGGCCTTCTCGTGCGCGGCGGCCTGGAGGGCCTGGTGCAGGGGTACGGCGACGGGGCGGGCCTGCGGGTCCCAACGGGCCAGCGAGGCGGTGGAGGTGAAGGCGGGCAGGGCGCGACGCTCGCCGGCCTGGAGGGTGGGGACCGCCATGTCGCTCGTCTTCTCGCGGCGCAGCCCGTTCTCGTCCTCCTCGACCTCACCGAGGACGGCCACCACGGGAACGAGGAGGCGGGCCCCCCTGAGGGCTTCGAGTACCGCGCCGACGGCCTTGCGGTCCTCGGCCCAGGCGGCGAGTGCCGCGGTCAGAGCGGGGTCGGCCGTACCGTCGTCGTCGGAGTATCCGGGGTCCGGAATGTTCTTCTGCGCCACAGGGCGAGCCTAGTGCCTGGGCATTCTCATCCCGTCGACAGGTCGGGCTCAGCCTCCTCTCAGCCGCGGTTCCTAGCGTCCGGGCCATGTCCCGACACAGAATCCGCAGATCCGCACTGTCCGCGACCGTGGCGGCCGCGGTCGTCCTGGCCGGCTCGGCTGCCGGTGGCGCGTATCTGGCCGGAAGGCCGGCCGGTCACGCGCCCGCAGCCGCGGCTTCCGTATCGTCCGTCCCCTCGGCAGCGACCGCTCCGGTCGCGGCGGCGAGCGAGGAGCCGACGGTGGAACGGGACACGGAGCTGGCCGCGGCCGTCGAGCCCCTGCTGGCCGATGCGGGCACGGCGGCGCTGTCGGTGGCCGTGCTGGACAGCGCGGGCAGGACGCGTGCGGTGTACGGGGGCGCGGACGCCACGTACGACACCGCGAGCATCGTCAAGGTCGACATTCTCGCCGCGCTGCTGCTCCGGGCCCAGGACGAGAAGCGGGCCCTGACCACGGGCGAGCACGCCCACGCCGTCGCGATGATCGAGCGGAGCGACAACGACTCCGCCACCGCGCTGCTGGCGGCGGTGGGCGGAGCCGCCGGGCTCGACGCCGCCAACGAACGGCTCGGTCTCACCTCGACGACGGCCGCGCAGGCCTGGGGTCTGACCCGTACCACCGCCGCCGATCAGCTGACGCTGCTGGAGGCGGTGTTCGGCACGGACGCGGACGCCGGACTGAGCGAGGAGTCCCGGGCCTGTGTGCGGGGGCTGATGGCGCAGGTCGAGGCCGACCAGCAGTGGGGGGTGTCGGCGGCGGGCAGCGCGTGGGCGCTCAAGAACGGTTGGATGCCGCGCACCGCCACCGGGCTGTGGAACATCAACAGCATCGGGCAGGTGACGGCGGACGGCCGGACCTACCTGGTGGCGGTGCTTTCCGGTGGTCAGCGGACCAAGGAGTCGGGCATCGCGCTCGTCGAGGCGGCGGCGAAGGCCGCAGTGGCCGTGGTGCGGGCCGGCGCCGCGGGGTGAGGGCCGTTCAGCGACGGGGGAAGGGCGAGCGGCCGTTGCGGGCGCGCCACAGGACGACGGCCAGGGCCAGCAGGATCGCGCCGATGCCGCCCGCCGCCGGGGCCAGCCAGTCCGCGGGACCGTCGTCCGCACGGGGCGGGGTGGGGCCGGAGCCGAAGTACTGCTTGCGGTAGCCGGCCGCGGCGGAGTCCGCGCGCAGCCCGCCGGGGCGCAGGGAGGCGCCCGCTTCGATGGCCGCGGCCGGGTCGACGATTCCGTAGCCGCGGGCGTCGTCGCGGCCGGTGGACGGGGAGTTGCGGGCGGTGTCCGTGAGGAGCTTCTTGATCTGGGCGGGCGAGAGGCCCGGATGGGCGGCACGCACCAGCGCGACCGCGCCGGAGACGAACGCCGATGCTGCGGAAGTGCCCCACTCCACGTAGTACTTGCGGTCGGGAGCGGGGACGACGATGTCGACCCCGGGCGCGCTCACGGTGGCGTACCAGCGGCGGGTGGAGAACGAGGCGTGGGTGCCGTACCGGTCGACCGCGGCGACCGCGATCACACCCGGGTAGGCGGCGGGGTACGAGATGTGGTCGCCCTTCTCGCCCCCGTTCCCGGAAGAGGCGACGACGACCGCGCCCTTCTTCAGTGCGTACTGGATGGCGGCGTCCTCACCGGGCTCGGGGTGCGCGGACGCGCTGTCGTCGCCGAGGGAGAGGTTGATGACGTCGGCGTCGTGGTCGGCGGCCCAGCGGATGCCGTCGGCGAGGGCGGTCCCGCGGGACTTGCGGGCCTTGGCGCGGGCGGGGTCGCTCGCTTCGAGGATGACCCGGACGGGGAGGATCTTCGCCTCGGGCGCGATGCCGATGACCCCCTCGTCCCCATCGCTGCCGTGGCCCCGGCCGGCGATGATCCCGGCCATCGCGGTGCCGTGCCTGGCCCAGGACCGGTCGCCTCGCCCGGCGCCGAAACCGATCATGTCCTTGCCGTCGAGCACCTGGCCCGTGAGGTCGGGCAGGCTGCCGTCGACCCCGGTGTCGACGACGGCGACGGTGATTCCCTTGCCTCGGGTGGTCTGCCAGGCCCGGTCCGTGTGCAGGGCGTCCAGGCCCCACTGCTGGGCCCGGATGGTGTCCGCTCCGGCAGGGGGTGCGGGCAGCAGCGCGAACGCGGTGGCGGCGCAGACCGCGCCGAGGAGCCTGCGGGGGCGGACGCGGCGGCTCATTCGGGCTTCTCCGTGAGATCGGCGACGGTTCTGCGCAGTCCGCGCTCGACCCGGTCGGCCACGCCCTTGGCCTCGTACCCGAGTCCGGCCTGGGCTGCCGCGGTCGTCGCGTCCACCGCCATCGCCTTCTCGGCAGGCTGCGGGTCGGTGACCTTGCGCCCGTCGGCGAAGCCGGAAACGGCGAACACCACGACGGGCACCTCCGTCAGTACGTGCACGGTCCAGCTGGCGCGCTGCCGGTCGCCGAATCCTGCGGCGGGGCTGTTCTTCACGGCGTACGTACGGGGCATCAGGTCGGCGCGCGCGTCGAGGTGCTCACGGGTGTAGCGGGAACCGAGCGCCCGCATCGCCCCGGTGTCACCCTCGGTGAAGACCAGTCCGACCGTGGTGACGCTGCTGCTCGTCGCGTCGGTGTACGTGGCGCGGAGCAGTCGGGCGCAGCCGACCGGTCGAAGGGTCTTGAGCAGCAGCGGGTCGAGTGCGCCCGTGCAGCCGCTGTCCGGGGCCACGGCGATCCTCGTCCAGACACGGTCGGCGCCGCCGGGTCCCGCGCCGTCGCCCTTGAGCGTCCGGGGGAAGAGCGTGTCGACCGGGATGCTGTGCCAGGCCTCGCGGCCCACGGTGTAGGCGCTGTGTGCCGCGGGATCGGCCGACGAGTCGCTGATGAGCCAGCTGCCGGTGGCGGCCCCGCCGATCAGCCCGAGTCCGAGCACGACACAGACCGCCGCGGCCGCGGTCCTGAAGGGGTGCCGGGTCCGCACGGGCCGGAGCCGGGTGGTGGTCTCGGCCGGCGTCTCGGCCGGGGGGTGGATGTGCGGGGGCCGGTACGGGTACGGCACCGCTGCCCCGAACCGGGCCGGCGGGCCGCCGAGTTCGACGGCGCCCACGGGACGCCGCCGGGTCGCCGCCGGGGGCGTACCGGGCAGGGACGCCGGGGCGCCGGTGGAGGAGACGGGCGGGAACGCCGGTGCCCCGGTGGGGACGGGCGCCTCAACGGGCGGGCCGGGGGGCACGGGGCGCAGGCGGGCGGTCGTCTCCACGGGGGGCGAGGGCTCGGTGGCGGCCGGGGAGAGGGGTCGTGGTGGGGCAGCAGGCGCGGCCGGCGCCGGGCCGCTCGCCGCAGGAGCGGATGCGCGATCGCTCCGCGGCGGGGTGACAGGGCGGGGCGGGACGGCGGTGCCCGTTCCCCGGTCGGCCGGCTCCGGGAGAGGCTGTGGCGGGGCGGTCGGGCGTGGCGGGACGGGAGCGCGCTGCGCCTCGGTACTCATCCGCCCCCCCTGGTCCGTTCCGTACCGCACGCGGACCGGCCGCACTGGCAGGGCCGTTGCTCGCCGCGTGCCGGTCACTCTACGGGCTGGGGAGGGCGTGGTGGGAGCGGGCCGCCACGCCGGACGGGCCCTGGGTGCCGATCTGCGCAGATCGTCCCCCTACCCAGCGGTACAACCGTCTGGCAAGCTGCGGCCATGACTGCCCGTGCCGCTGACCGGACCCGTTACAACCGGGCCACCGCCCATCTCGACGCCCCCATCGCCGTCGTCGACCTGGAGGCGTTCGACGCCAACGCCGACGATCTCGTACGGCGTGCGGCCGGAAAGCCGGTCCGGGTGGCGAGCAAATCGGTGCGCTGCCGTGCCCTGCTGGAGCGTGTCCTGGCGCGGCCCGGATTCGCCGGGATCATGTCGTTCACGCTCGCGGAGTCGCTGTGGCTGGCGCGCGCCGGGTTCGAGGACGTTCTGCTGGCCTATCCGTCAGCCGACCGTTCGGCCTTCGCTGAGCTGGCAGCGGACCCGAAGCTGGCCGCCGCCGTGACCGTGATGGTGGACGACCACGCGCAGTTGGAGCTGATCGACGCCGCGCGGGCCGGGGGCGCGGAGGAGATCCGGGTCTGTCTGGAGCTGGACACCTCGCTGCGGATGCTCGGCGGCCGGGTCAGGATCGGCGCCCTGCGCTCGCCGCTGCGCTCCCCCGCCCAGCTGGCGGAGCTGGCCAGGTCCGTCGCCCGCCGGCCCGGATTCAGGCTGGTGGGACTCATGGCGTACGAGGGGCACATCGCCGGGGTGGGTGACTCGGTCGCGGGACGGCCGCTGCGCTCCCGGGCGATCCGGCTGATGCAGGCCACGGGCCGTCGGGAGCTGGCGGCGCGGAGGGCCGAGGTGGTGCGGGCGGTGCGGGCCGTGGCGCCGGACCTGGAGTTCGTGAACGGCGGCGGCACCGGCAGTGTGCAGCACACCGCGGCGGAGGCCGCCGTCACCGAGATCGCGGCCGGTTCCGGCCTCTACGTGCCGCGGCTGTTCGACAACTACACCTCGTTCACGGCGCGGCCGGCGGCCCTGTTCGCCCAGCCCGTGGTGCGCAGGCCCGGGGTGGGCGTGGTGACGGTGCTCGGTGGCGGTTACCCGGCTTCCGGGGCCGCGGGCGCGGACCGGCTGCCGGTCCCGTACCTCCCGGAGGGTCTGCGCTACGACCCGCAGGAGGGCCCCGGCGAGGTGCAGACCCCACTGCTCGGCGCCCCGGCCGACGATCTGCTGATCGGGGACAAGGTGTGGTTCCGGCACGCGAAGGCCGGTGAGCTGTGCGAGCGGTTCGACGAGCTTCAGCTGATCGAGGGTGACCGGGTGACGGCGACGGTGCCGACGTACCGGGGCGAGGGCCGCACCTTCCTCTGAGCGGGCGATCCACGGCGCCTCAGGGGGCGATGGAGCTGCCGACGCCCCCGCCGGTCCCACGGTCGCCGATCGGCCGGATGCCCTCGGTGAGCGTGTCCATGAGGGCGAGGGGCGGGCCGTCGGGGCCGGCGTCGAAGGCGTAGCGGACGACGACGGGCGACTCGCTGCCGACGGCCGAGGGGAAGACGAGGGACTGGACGTAGCCGCCCGGCCCCTCGGCGGTGACGACCCGCCAGCGCACCCGGTATCCGGTGCGTCCGGCGACGCTGACCGGCCCGGCGGCGATCTGCCGGTGGGAGACGATGCCGCCGTGGATGCGCCGGCCGACGACGTCCTCCTCGTACGCCCGGTCCGCGGCGGCGCCGATGTCCTCCCTGGCGAGCGCCTCGGGCGTGGTGGCGTCGGTGCCGCCCGGGGTGCGGGTGGTCACCGTGCCGTGGTAGCAGAACGACGAGGAGGCCCCGGGGCAGTCGTAGGAGTCGGTCGTGTGGATCGTGAGCAGTTCCCCAGCGGTGCGTTCGGGCCGCTCCCAGCCGTCGGGGATCGGCAGGGTGATGCCGTTGAGCTGGTCGACGAGGACCGCGGGGTCCTCGTCGGCCGGTGCCCCTTCGGGCGACGGGCCGTCGTCGGGCTTCGCGTCGGCGGCGGTGTCGGCGGGGCTCGGGGCCGAGCTGCCCGACCGGGTCGTGGTGGGCGCGGTGTCATCGCCCCTGTTGAGCAGCACCGCTCCCGCCACGGTCACCGCGACGACCACCGCACCGGCCGCCACGATCGCGACGGTCCTGGCGCCCGTGCCGCCGCCTCCTCCGGCTCCCCGGCCGGGACCGGACTGCTGGGTCGCGGCGGGGTGGGTTCGGGTGTGACCGGTCCAGGCCGTCCCGTCCCACCACCGCTCGTGACCGGGGGCGGCCGTGTCCGGGTACCAGCCGGGCGGCGTCGCGTTGCTCATGGCTCCACTCTAGAAGGGTGCTTCAGCGCCCTCCCGGCTTCCGGGCCCTCCCCTACAGCGGTGTGACGTAGGCACCGGAGATGCCGCCGTCGACGAGGAAGTCGGTGGCGTTGACGAACGAGGAGTCGTCGCTCGCCAGGAACGCGACGGCGGCCGCGATCTCGGACGCCTCGGCGAACCGGCCGAGCGGGATGTGCACGAGCCGGCGGGCGGCGCGCTCCGGGTCCTTGGCGAAGAGTTCCCGGAGCAGTGGGGTGTTGACCGGCCCCGGGCACAGGGCGTTGACCCGGATGCCCTCGCGGGCGAACTGGACGCCCAGTTCGCGCGACATCGCCAGCACGCCGCCCTTGGAGGCGGTGTACGAGATCTGCGAGGTCGCCGCCCCCATCCTGGCGACGAAGGAGGCGGTGTTGATGATCGATCCCCGGCCCTGACGCCGCATGTAGGGCAGGGCCGCCTTGCAGCACAGGTAGACGGAGGTGAGGTTGACGTCCTGGACGCGCTTCCACGCCTCCAGCCCGGTGGTGAGGATGGAGTCGTCGTCGGGCGGTGAGATACCGGCGTTGTTGAAGGCGACGTCGACGGAGCCGTACGTGTCCTGCGCCGTCCTGAACAGGGCCTCGACCTGTCCGGGATCGGTGACGTCCACGCGTACGAAGGTGCCGCCGACCGCTTCGGCGGCGGCCTTGCCGGCGGTCTCGTCGATGTCGCCGCAGACCACCTTCGCCCCTTCCGAGGCGAGCCGGTGGGCGGCGGCCAGGCCGATGCCGCTGCCGGCGCCGGTGATGACGGCGGTACGGCCGACGAGGCGGCGACAGATGTTCCCGTGGTCCGTGGTCATACCGTTTCAGGCCTCCGTACTGAGGAAGACGTTCTTGGTTTCGGTGAAGGCGGTAAGGGCGTCCGGGCCCAGTTCGCGGCCGAGGCCGGACTGCTTGAACCCACCGAACGGGGTCCAGTAGCGGACCGCGGAGTGGGAGTTGACGGAGAGATTGCCCGCCCGGACGGCCTGGGCGACGCGCAGCGCGCGCCCCACGTCGCGGGTCCAGAGCGATCCGGCCAGGCCGTAGTCGGTGGCGTTGGCGAGCCGGACGGCGTCCGCCTCGTCCTCGAAGGGCAGGACGACGGCGACCGGTCCGAAGACCTCCTCGGTGGCCACGGGCGCGTCCGCGGTCACGCCGGTGAGGACGGTCGGCGGGAACCAGAATCCGGGGCCCTCGGGCGCGCTGCCGCGGATCGCGGCGGCGTCCTCGGGGACGTACCCGCGCACCCGGTCCAGTTGCGTCCGCGAGATGAGCGGGCCCATCTGCGTCTTCTCGTCGGCCGGGTCGCCGACCACGACGGCGGCGAGGGCCGGGGCGAGGAGTTCGAGGAAGCGGTCGTACGCGGAGCGCTGGACGAGGATCCGGGTCCGGGCACAGCAGTCCTGGCCGGCGTTGTCCAGGAAGGACAGCGGGGCGGCGGCCGCCGCGGCTTCGATGTCGGCGTCGGCGAAGACGATGTTGGGGCTCTTGCCGCCGAGTTCGAGGGTGATCCGCTTCACGCGCTCGGCGCACCTGGCCATGATCTGCTTGCCGACCCGGGTGGAGCCGGTGAAGACGATCTTGGCGACTCCCGGGTGCTCGACCAGCGCGTTGCCGGCCTCGTCGCCCGCACCCGGCAGCACCTGGAAGAGGTGCTCGGGAAGGCCCGCGTCCAGGGAGAGTTCGGCGAGCCGGAGTGCGGTCAGCGGGGTGGTCTCGGCGGGTTTCAGGACGACGGCGTTGCCTGCGGCGAGTGCGGGGGCGGCCCCCCAGGCGGCGATCGGCATGGGGAAGTTCCACGGGGCGATCACCCCGATGACGCCGAGGGGTTCGAGCAGGGTGATGTCGATGCCGCCGGGGACGGGGATCTGCCGGCCGCTGAGCCGCTCGACTCCCCCGGCGGCGAAGTCGAGCAGATCGCGGACGTTGCCCGCCTCCCAGCGCGCGTTGCCGATGGTGTGCCCGGCCTCCTGGACCTCCAGCCGGGCCAGCTCCTCGGCGTGGGAGTCGACGACGGCGGCGAACCGGCGCAGCAGCCGGGCCCGGTCCCCGGGGGCGAGTGCCGCCCAGGCCCGCTGCGCCGCGGCGGCGCGGGTGACCGCGGTGTGCACCCCGGCCGCCGTGGTGGCGGGGACGGTGGCGAGGAGTTCCTCCGTCGCCGGGTTCAGTACCTGGTGCTCACGGATCAAGGGGGCCCTCACAGGCGTTCGAAGGAGCGGCGGAGCTCCCAGTCGGTCACCGCGGCGTCGAAGGCGTCGAGTTCGACGCGTGCCATGTTGCGGTAGTGCGCGACGACTTCGTCACCGAAGGCCTCGCGGGCGATCTCGCTGTGCTCCCAGAGCCCGGCCGCCTCCCGCAGGGTGGTGGGGACGTGGTCGTAGGCGGCGGCGTAGGCGTTTCCCTCGCAGGGCTCGGGCAGTTCGAGTGCGTGCTCGATGCCGTACAGGCCCGCCGCGACGAGTGCGGCCACGGCGAGGTACGGGTTGACGTCACCGCCGGGGAGCCGGTTCTCCAGTCGCAGGGACTGGTCGTGGCCGACGACGCGCAGTGCGCAGGTGCGGTTGTCGTGGCCCCAGGCGACGGCCGTCGGGGCGAACGAGCCGGGCTGGAAGCGCTTGTAGGAGTTGATGTTCGGCGCGTGGAGGAGGGAGAAGTCGCGCAGGGCGGCGAGCTGGCCGGCCAGGAAGTGGCGCATGACGGGGGACATGGACCCGTCGGTGTCCGCCATGACGCTGCGGCCGGGTTCACCGGTGGACCGGAGGGAGAGGTGGATGTGGCAGGAGTTGCCCTCGCGCTCGTTGAACTTGGCCATGAAGGTGAGCGCGACGCCCTCCTGCGCGGCGATCTCCTTGGCACCCGTCTTGTAGACGGCGTGCTGGTCGCAGGTGACCAGCGCCTCGTCGTACCGGAACACGATCTCGTGCTGGCCGGGGTTGCACTCTCCCTTGGCGGACTCGACGGTCAGGCCCGCGCCCGCCATCTCGTTGCGGATGCGGCGCAGCAGGGGCTCGACGCGGCCGGTGCCGAGGACGGAGTAGTCGACGTTGTACTGGTTGACCGGGGTCAGGTCGCGGTAGCCGCGGTCCCAGGCCTGTTCGTAGGTGTCCTTGAAGACGATGAACTCGAGCTCGGTGCCGACGTGGGCCGTGTAGCCGTGCTCCGCGAGGCGCTCCAGCTGGCGGAGCAGGATCTGGCGGGGCGCGGCGTTGACGGGTGAGCCGTCGGCCCAGGTGAGGTCGGCGGTGACCATGGCGGTGGCCTCGTGCCAGGGCACCCGCCGCAGGGTGCTGAGGTCGGGGTGCATGGCGAAGTCGCCGTAGCCGCGGTCCCAGGAGGACATGGTGTAGCCGTCGACGGTGTTCATGTCGGTGTCGACGGCGAGGAGGTAGTTGCAGCCCTCGGTTCCGTGCCCCACGACCTCGTCGAGGAAGAAGGCGGCGGCAAAGCGTTTGCCCTGGAGGCGCCCCTGCATGTCGGGGAAGGCCAGGACCACGGTGTCGATCTCACCGCCGGCGACGAGGAGGCGGAGTTCCTCGACGGCGAGCGGGGCTGTTCGGTCGGACACGGATGGATCCTCTCCTCGCGGGCCGACAGATGATCCAAATCTATGGGCAGGGCAAGGGATTTGGATACGGTGCCGGTTCGTTCCGCGTGCCGTGCGAGTGAAGTGAGGCGTTGGATGAACCGTCCGCTGATCGGGATCAGTACCTACCTGGAGGCGTCGGCGCGCTGGGGGGTCTGGGACCTGCCGGCCACGCTGCTGCCCGCCGGATACGCCCGGCTGGTCCGGGAGGCCGGCGGGGCAGCCGTGCTGCTGCCACCGGACGCGCCCGAGCTCGCGGCGTCGCTGGTGGCCCGGCTCGACGCGGTGGTGGTGGCGGGCGGGCCGGATGTGGAGCCCGCGCGGTACGGGGCGGAGCGCGACCCCCGTTGCGGGCCGCCCGCGCCGCAGCGGGACGGCTGGGAGGCGGCGCTGATCGCGGCGGCGCTGGAGTCCGGCACGCCGCTGCTCGGGATCTGCCGCGGGATGCAGCTGCTCAATGTGGCGCTCGGCGGCACGCTGACGCAGCATCTGGACGGGCACGCGGGGCCGGACGGGGCGACGGGGGTCTTCGGCACGCACGCGGTGGCACCGGTGCCCGGTACGCGTTACGCCTCCGTGGTGCCGGGGGCCTGCGACGTGCCCACCTACCATCACCAGGCCGTCGACCGGCTCGGCGCGGGCCTGGTCGCCTCGGCGCACGCGGCGGACGGGACGGTGGAGGCGGTCGAGCTCCCCGGTGCGGGGTGGGTCCTCGGGGTGCAGTGGCATCCGGAGGCGGGGGACGACGTGCGGGTGATGCGGGCGTTGGTGGCGGCGGCCTCCACGGCCGGCTGAGGCGGTGCGTGCTCGGGGCGTTCGGTGGTCCCACGGGGAGCGGGCGGCCGCCCCGGGCGGCCGCCCGCTCCCCTGCGGCGTAGCGTGGCGTACAGGAGAAGATCCGTCGCCGTCCCGTCGGGCCGCCCGTCGTGAGCGCGACCGGCCGTCTGCCCGCCCCTCCGTCCCGTGGCCCGATGACGAGAGGAGGAACGATGTCTGTCGCAGCACCGGATGCAGTGAAGCAGGAGGTGTTCGCGGGCCGCATGCTTCAGGTGGTGAACGACACCTGCCTTGGTCTGATGGCGGGCCTGGGTCACCAGAGCGGCCTGTTCGACACGATGGCCACGATGGCCCCGGCCACGAGTGCGGAGATCGCGCAGGCCGCCGGTCTGAACGAGCGGTACGTCCGGGAGTGGCTGGGCGCGATGGTCGTCGGCGGCGTCGTCGACTACGCACCCGAGGAGCGCACCTACGCCTTGCCGCCCGAGCACGCCGCCTCACTGACGCGGGCGGCCGGGCCCGACAACCTGGCCAGGATCGCGCAGGACTTCGGCATGATGGGCGAGGTCGAGCAGCAGGTGCTGGAGGCGTTCCGTACTGGTGGCGGGCTCCCGTATTCGGCGTATCCGCGGTTCCAGAGCCTCCAGGCGGAGGAGTCCGGTGAGGTCTTCGACCTGGCCCTGGTCAACGGGATCGTTCCGCTGGTGCCCGGTCTCACGGAGCGGTTGCGCGACGGCATCGAGGTGCTGGACATCGGTACCGGCCACGGTCACGCGGTCAACGTCCTGGCCCGTGCCTTCCCGGCGAGCCGCTTCCAGGGGCTCGACATGTCCGAGGAGGGCATCGCCGCCGCTCGCGCCGAGGCCGCCGCGCTGGGGCTCACCAACACCGCCTTCGACATCGGCGACTGCGCCGAGGTGTCCGGTTCCTACGACCTGATCACGGCGTTCGACGTCATCCACGACCTGGCCCGGCCGGAGCGCACGCTGGCCGCCGTCGCCGCCTCCCTGGCACAGGACGGCACGTTCCTGATGGGGGACATCGCGGCGTCCAGCCGCCTGGAGGACAACATCGAACACCCGCTGGGCCCCGCGCTGTACACGTTCTCGGTGTTCTACTGCATGAGTGTCTCGCTGGGCGAGGGCGGTGAGGGTCTGGGCACCGTGTGGGGTGAGCAGTCCGCCCGGAGGATGCTCGGCGAAGCGGGATTCGGCCGGATCGACACCCAGCGGGTCGAGGGCGACATCCTGAACGTCTACTACGTGGCGCGGCGGTGAGGGTGCGGTCCGCGGCCGCGACCGGTCACCCGTCGAGCCGGCTGCGGAGCCACCCCAGGGCCGCCGCGCCCTGGGCCGCCTGGAACGCCCTGAGCGTCGGGAGGCCCGGCGGGTCCGCGCGCAGCGAGTGCGCGACGAAGTAGCCGGCCAGGGCGGTGAGTACGGCGGTGACCCCGGCCGGATCGGCCTCCCGGCCGAGCGGGTGGGCGGTGAAGGTGGCCTCCGGGTCGGGGCCGCCCTGAGCCGCGATGCACGGCAGCATCGCCAACAGGTCGAACCAGGGCGCGGCCCGCATCGCGTGGGGCCAGTCGACGAAGACGACGCGGTCCTCGGTGAGCAGGATGTTGTCGGCGCGCAGGTCGCCGTGGACGAGGCTGTCGCCTTCGGCGAGCTCGGCCCACCCGGACTCCAGTTCCGCGAGTGCGCCGAGCCGACGGGCCGCCCAGGGGTCGAGCCGGGTGGTGTCTCCTGCCGCGTACAGGGTCCGCCAGCCGGTGAACATCGTGGTCTTGCCCGCGGCGGCGGACGGAGCGTCGACCGGGGCCGGGGTGAGGATGTGCGACAGGTCGCCGACGGCCGTCAGGACGCGGTGCAGCTCGGCCGGGTCCCAGGGGACGCGGGGCTGGCGGCCCTCGATGTCCTCCAGGACGAGGGCGACGCAGATGCCGTCGTCGTACGAGCCGAGCAGCTTCGGTACGGGGGCGTGGGGCGGGAGCGCCGCGGTGTTCCGGGCCTCGGCGCGGTGCTGCTCGGGGCTGTCGGGGTTGACCTCGGCGCTCACGGCCTTCACGAAGGCGCGCCCGCCGTTGGCGAGCCGGACCCGCGCGGCGACTCCGGGCGAGAACCCGCCGCTCTGGCTGCGGACCTCGACGACCGGTGCCCCGAGGATGTCCTGGACGGCGTTGCGTACGGTGTCCGGCAGGTCGGCCCAGTGGTGGCGGACACCCGTGGCGGGCGGTGCGGTCACGGTCATGCGCCCATCCTTCCCGCTCGGAGGGAGGGGGCACCAGCGGATTTCCGACGGCTGCGGGCGCCGGGCTCCTCAGTCGCCGGCCGGGCTCGACTGCGTCAGGGAGAGCAGGTCACGGGCCGGGCCGGTGGGCCGGTGACCCGACGGCCAGACGGCGCGGAGCTGGCGGCGCAGGCGGACCCCGGCGATCGGCACCTTGACCAGGCGCCGGGCGGACAGTTCCTCGCCGAGTGCCAGTTCGCTCAGGACACAGGGTCCGGCGCCGCTCTCCGCCGCCCCCTTCACCGCCGTGGTGGAGGAGAGTTCCAGGAGCGGCTGGGCCAGCCCCCCGTGCACGGCGAGTGCGGCGTCCAGGACCTGGCGGGTGCCGGAGCCGTGCTCGCGCAGGATCAGTGGCGTCCCGGCCAGCTCCTGCGGAGTCAGCGGGGCGCGGCGGCGGGCCCAGGCGTGGGAGGGGGCGACCACGACGACCAGGCGGTCGTGCGCGATGACGGTGCCGTCGAGCCCTTCCGGTACGGACAGCCCCTCGACGAAGCCGAGATCCGCCTCGCCGGTCAGCAGGCGTTGCGCGACCACCGCGGAGTTGCCGGCGTGCAGCGAGACCGCGGTGTCGGGCCGTGCGCCGCGCAGGGCTATCAGCCAGCCCGGGAGCAGGTACTCGGCGATGGTCATGGACGCTGCGACGCGCAGCCGGGAGTCGCGGCGGTCCCGCAGGGCCTGGGCGCCGGCGTCGAACGCCTCGGCGGCCTCGACGACCCGGCGCGCCCAGTCGGTCACGAGCGCTCCCGCGTCCGTGAGGCGGGAGCCCCGGGGCGAACGGTCGAGGAGGGCGAGGCCGAGCTGCCGTTCCATCGAGCGGATACGGCTGCTGGCGGCGGGCTGGGTGATGCCCACGTCACGGGCTGCCCGTCCGAGGCTGCCGTGCCGGGCGACGGCGAGGAGCAGTTCCAGTGCGCCGAGATCGGGAACCCGGTGGGAGAGGAGTGCAGGCGCGTCGCTGGTCATAAGTTCACCTTATGACCTCATAGGCCCGGGCTCCCTGGCGGGGGACGATCCGGGCGCCGAGAATCAATGGCATGGCCATCTTTCCGCAGATCCGCACCGCTCCCCCGTACTCCGCCGCCGCCCGGCGGCCGGCCCTGCGGCACTTCGGCCCCAACTGGTACGCGACCGTCATGGGCACCGCCATCGTGGCGAGTGCGGGCGTCGCGCTGCCCGTGCACGTCCCCGGGCTGCGGGCGGCCTGCGCGATGGTGTGGGTACTCGCCGCGGTCCTGCTCGCCGTCGTGCTGACCGCCCGTGCCGGGCACTGGGCGGCCCATCGCGACCAGGCCCGCGCCCATCTCCTGGATCCGGCGGTCGCGCCGTTCTACGGCTGCCTCTCGATGGCCCTGCTGGCCGTCGGCGGGTCCGGGATGGTGGTGGGCAAGGACGTGATCGGCCATCAGGCGGCCCTGACCCTGAACGTGCTGCTGTACACCGCGGGCACGCTGACCGGGCTGGCCGCCGCCGTGGTGATTCCGTACCTGATGATCGTGCGCCACCGGCCGGAGCCCGGCACCGCCTCCCCGGTGTGGCTGCTGCCGGTGGTGGCGCCCATGGTGTCGGCCGCACTCGGGCCGCTGCTGGTGCCGGAGCTGCCCGAGGGGCAGTGGCGGGAGGGGCTGCTGCTCGCCTGCTACGCGATGTTCGGGCTGAGCCTGCTGGCGACGCTGGTGATGC
Source organism: Streptomyces sp. NBC_01013 (assembly GCF_045162765.1). NCBI lineage: Bacteria > Bacillati > Actinomycetota > Actinomycetes > Kitasatosporales > Streptomycetaceae > Streptomyces > Streptomyces sp. NBC_01013. The sequence continues at coordinate 6,818,379 of NZ_CP108687.1, read as the reverse complement.
TGCCGCTGATCTTCGCCCGGCTGGTCCACCGGGGTCCGCTGCCGCTCGTACTGACGCCCACCCTGTTCCTGGTGCTCGGCCCGTTGGGCCAGTCGACGACCGCGGTCAACGCGCTGGCCGATGTGGCGCCGGGCGCGATCAGGACTCCTTATGCCTCGGCCCTCGGCTCGTTCGCGGTGCTGTACGGGGTGCCGGTCATGGGGTTCGCCCTGCTGTGGCTGGCGCTGTCCGTCGCCCTCGTGGTGCGGGCGCTGCGCGGCGGGATGACGTTCGCCATGACGTGGTGGGGCTTCACCTTCCCCGTCGGTACGTGTGTGACGGGGGCTGCCGGTCTGGCCCGGCACACAGGTCTGACCGCGTTCACGTGGCTGGCTGTCGCGCTCTACGTGCTGCTGGTGGCGGCCTGGGCGGTGGCCGGGGCGCGCACGGTGCGCGGGCTGCTCAGCGGGGTGCTGCTCGCAGCACCCCAGGGGCCTGCACCGGCGGCAGCCCCCGCAGCCTGAGCGTTGCCCCGCCGGGGGCGCCTCAGCGCCGCGGATCGAAGGTCGCGTCGATGTGCTCGGCGACCGCGACGACCAGCAGGCGGGTACCGGGCACGGTGGCCCGCCAGCGGTGGCGCACCCCGCCCGAGAGGAACAGCGTGTCGCCGCGCTCCAGCCGGTAGGCCTGCCCCTCGGCCTCGACCTCGGCGGCGCCCTCCGCGACGTACATCACCTCGTCGTTGCGGTGCTGGAACTCACGCCCGAGGTCGAGTTCCCCGGTGAATTCGAGGGCGCTGAGCTGATGACGGCCGCGCACCACCCTGCGGACGCCGTCCTCCGGCCCGCCGCGCACGACGTCGACGGCCCGTGCGGAGTCCGCGGCGGCGCGCAGGCGTGCGGTGGTGGTCTCCAGGGCTTCGGCGACCCGGTCCAGGGAACGGGGACTGGGTCTGGCCCGCTCGTTCTCGATCTGGCTCAGGAACGGCACGGACAGGCCGCTGCGCGAGGCGACAGCGGCCAGGGTGAGTCCCAGGGATCTGCGCTGTCGGCGGACCGCGGCGCCCACCCGGAGTGTTTCCTTGTCGTCCATGTCCGGCTCCCTCCCGACTCGCCATCCTTCCGGCTGCGAGCACCTTACGCACTCCGTTGCGCGAGGTCGGCCGGGAAAGAGTCGTCCGGACAGCCGGAAAGGGTGGGCACCGCCCTCGGCGGTGCCCACCCTTTCGCGTGCCGCCGCCCCTGGTGAGGGGCCGCCGCTGCTACTGCTGAGGAGCCATCTTGTCCGCGATGCCCGGATTCTTGTCCATCCAGGCCTTCACGGCCTCCTCCTCGTGCCCCGCGCCGCGCTTCTGGATCTGGTTCTCCAGGCCGGCGAGCTGGTCCTCGCCGAGCTTGAAGTCCTTGAACCACTTGGTGAGCTGCGGATAGTTCTCCGGGAACGCCTTGGAGGCGATGGTGTGCAGCCGGTCGCCGTCACCGAAGGCCTTCTTCGGGTCCTGGAGCTTGGTCATTTTGTACTCGCTGTACGCCCAGTGCGGGGTCCACAGCACGACGGCGATGGGCTCCTTCTTGGCGTACGCGCGCTTCAGCTCGGCCAGCATGGCCGGCGTGGAGCCGTCGACGACCTTGTACTCGCCGTCCAGACCGTAGGTCGGCAGCACGTTCTTCTTGAGGTTCTCCATCGTGGCGGTGCCCGGTTCGATGCCGACGATCCGGCCCTTGAACTGCGCGCCCTTGCCCTTCAGGTCGGCCAGCGACTTCACGTCCTTGACGTAGTCGGGTACCGCGATCTCGATGGAGGTGGGGCCGTACCACGAACCGATGTCGGTCAGCTTGCTGCCGTACTTCTCCCAGTAGTTCTTCTGGGTGTACGGAAGCCAGCCGTCGAACTGCACGTCGATCTGGCCGCGGGACATGGCGGCGTACATCGGGCCGACCTCGAACTGCTTCAGGTTGATCTTGTAACCGCGGTCCTCCAGGACGGCCTTCCACAGGTACGTGGCGGCGATGTCCTCCTCCCAGGGGAACCAGGCCATCTCGACGGCGCGGTCGCGCTCGTCCTTGCCGTTCGCGCCCTTGGACGTGGCGGCCTTCTTGACCGGGGTCCACTTGTCGGCGACGCCGGGGTTGGCCTTCAGCCAGGTCCGGACAGCCTCCTGCTCCTTGCCGGAGCCGCTCTTCTGGATCTGCGCCTCAAGACTGGTGAGCTGGTCCTCGGTCATCTTGAAGCTCTTGAGCCAGTTGCCGACCTCGGGGTTGTCGGCCGCGAAGCCCTTGCGGGTCAGCGTGTGGATGCCGTCACCCTTGCCCCAGAGGTTCTTGGGGTCCTTGAGCTTGGTGAGTTCGTACTGGTTGTACGCCCAGTGCGGCGACCAGAGAGGAACGACGATCGGTTCCTTCTTGGCGTACGCGCGCTTCAGCTCGGCCAGCATGGACGGGGTGGACCCGTCGACGACCTTGTACTCCTTGTCCAGGCCGTAGCCCGGCAGGATCTTGTCCTTGAGCAGGCCCGTCTCACCGGCGCTCGGCTCGATGCCGACGACCCTGCCCTTGAAGTCGGACGCCTTGCCCTTGAGGTCGTCGAGCGAGTCGACGCCCTTCACGTACGAGGGGACGGCGAGCTCCAGGGAGGTCGGGCCGTACCAGGAGCCCATGTCCTCCAGGCGGTCCTTGTACTTCTTCCAGTACGCGGCGTGGGTGACGGGCAACCAGGAGTCGGTCTCGAAGTCGATCTGGCCACCGGCCATGCCGGTGTACAGCGCGCCGGCCTCGTACTGCTTGACGTCGACCTCGAAGCCGCGTTGCTCCAGCAGTTCCTTCCACAGGAAGGTGGAGGCGATGCCTTCGTCCCACGGGATGTAGCCCATGCTGATCTTCTTGCCGGCCCCGATGTTCTTCGGGTCGGAGCTCGCGGTGCCGTCCGCGTCCGAAGAACCGAACAGGCCCGCGCCGCCTGCGACGAGCGCGAGGACGACGATGCCGACCACGGCGACGACGGGCTGCGGGCGGTGGTTCCACACCTTGAGTCCGCCGGTCATCGACTGTGCCTTGGCGAGCGCGCGGCGGGCGAGCGGCGAGACCTCGCGGCCCAGGGCGCTGGTCATGCGGTCCAGGTACATCGCCAGGATGACGATGGAGATGCCCGCCTCGAAGCCGAGGCCGACGTCGACGTTGCCGATGGCGCGGTAGACGGAGCCGCCCAGGCCGCCGCCGCCGACCATGCCGGCGATGACCACCATGGACAGGCCCAGCATGATGACCTGGTTGATGCCCGCCATGATCGTGGGCAGGGCGAGCGGCAACTGCACCCGCAGCAGGGTGTTGCGCGAGGTGGTGCCGAAGGCCTCGGCCGCCTCGACGAGTTCGGCGTCGACCTGCCGGATGCCGAGTTCGGTCATCCGGACGCCCGGGGGCAGCGCGAAGATGATGGTGGCGATGATGCCGGGGACCACGCCGACGCCGAAGAAGATGACGCCGGGGATCAGGTAGACCATGGCGGGCATGGTCTGCATGAAGTCGAGGACCGGCCGGGTCACCGCGCTGACGGTCTTCGAGCGGGATGCCCAGATACCGAGGGGGACGGCCAGGACCAGCGTCACGATGGTCGCGACGAGCACCAGGGTGAGGGTGTCCATCGCTTCGTCCCACAACTCGATGGAGTCGATGAGGGCGAAGCCGACGAACGCGAGCACACCGGCGAGCAGGCCGCGCAGCCACCAGGCGATGACGGCCACGATGCCCGCGAAGAGCAGGGGGGCGGGGGCGGAGAGTACGGCGGCGATGCCGTCGAACATGCCGCTCACGACGGAACTGATGGCGTCGAAGAGCCAGGCCAGGTGGGTCTGGAGCCAGTCGACGGCGGAGTCGACCCAGTCGCCCAGGTGGAGCCTAAACACTGGCCACCTTCTTCAGTGCGGCCGGGGCGTCCTGGGGAGCCTCGGCGGGGGTCATCGGCTCACCGAGCACGGCGAGCAGCCGGGCCCTCGGCACGACGCCGACGAGCTTGCCCTTGTCATCGGTCACGGCGACCGCGACCCCGCTCTGCGAGCAGGGAGTGAACAGCTCGATGATCGGGGTGGACTCGGCGACGGTGGCCGGCGCCTCCCGAAGGACGTCGGCGGGCGTACGCAGCTCCTTGCCGTCGTCCGTCGTGGTGCCCATCACGGTGTGCGGCTCGGCCATGATGGCGCCCGCGGTCAGCACCCGGGAACGGTCGACGTCCTGGGTGAAGGAGGCGACGTAGTCGTTGGCCGGGGTGACGAGGATGTCCTCGGCGCTGCCGAGCTGGACTATCTCGCCGTCGCGCATCACGGCGATGCGGTCGCCGAGGCGCATGGCCTCGTTGAGGTCGTGGGTGATGAAGACGATGGTCTTCTTCAGCCGCTTCTGCAGCTCCAGGAGCTGGTCCTGCATGTCGCGGCGGATCAGCGGGTCGAGCGCACTGAAGGACTCGTCCATCAGGAGCAGGTCGGCGTCGGTGGCGAGCGCGCGGGCCAGACCGACGCGCTGCTGCATACCGCCGGAAAGCTCGTCGGGCCAGGACTTCTCCCAGCCGGCGAGGCCGGTCAGCTCCAGTGCCTCGGTGGCGCGGCGGTTGCGCTCGGCACGCGGCACACCCTGCACCTCGAGGCCGTAGGCGGCGTTCTCCAGGACGCTGCGGTGGGGGAAGAGCGCGAAGTGCTGGAACACCATGCTGATCTTGGTGGAGCGGACGTGGCGCAGCTCGGCGGGGCTCAGGGCAGTCAGGTCCTGGCCGTCGAAGAGCACCTTGCCGGCGGTGGGCTCCAGCAGCCCGTTGAGCATGCGGAGCAACGTGGACTTGCCGGACCCGGACAGGCCCATCACGACGAAGATCTGGCCCGGTTCCACGGTGAATGACGCGTCGATCACCGCGGCGGTCGTTCCGTCGGCGCGCAGTGCGTCGCGGTCCGTGCCGCTCTCGAGCTTCTGCACGGCTTGAACGGGTCGTCTGCCGAAAACTTTGTACAAGTGTTCGGCTTGCAGCCTTGACACATACACCTCACGCGTTGAACCGAAAAACGGTCTGCCACCCCCTCCGGCAGACCGTGGAGCGGTGCGGATTCGGTCCGCATGGCACGTGCACCGGTCGAAAACGGGACGTGGTCCGCTCCGGTGCCGCGCCTGCCCCCGCTTATACGAAGCAAACGCAGGAGTGACCCAGTTCACAGGGGACCGGTCCCGGGTACGGGAACCGCGTCCGCGGCGGCCACTGTCGGTGGGGTGCGGCATCATCGGGGTGTGACGCGACGCCTGATGCTCCTCGACACCGCCTCCCTCTACTTCCGCGCCTACTTCGGGGTGCCCGACTCGGTGCGCGCACCGGACGGGACACCGGTCAACGCCGTGCGCGGGCTGCTGGACTTCATCGGCCGGCTCGTGCAGGACCACCGGCCGGACGACCTGGTCGCCTGCTGGGACGCGGACTGGCGGCCGCAGTGGCGGGTGGACCTGATCCCCTCGTACAAGGCGCACCGCGTCGCCGTGGAGACGGGCGCGGGGCTGCCCGACGAGGAGGAGACCCCCGACACACTGGCCCCACAGGTGCCGGTCATCGCGGACGTTCTCGACGCCCTGGGCATCGCCCGGGTCGGCGTCGCGGGATACGAGGCCGACGATGTGATCGGCACGCTGACCGGCCTGGCAGCCGGCCCGGTCGACATCGTCACCGGCGACCGCGACCTCTACCAGCTGGTGGACGACGCCCGCGAGATCCGGGTGCTCTACCCGCTGAAGGGCGTCGGCACCCTCCAGGTGACGGACGAGGCCTGGCTCCGCGAGAAGTACGGGGTGGACGGCTCCGGGTACGTCGACCTGGCCCTGCTGCGCGGCGACCCGAGCGACGGACTGCCCGGCGTCCCCGGCATCGGCGAGAAGACAGCGGCGAAGCTGCTGGACGCGTTCGGCGACCTGGCCGGAATCATGGCGGCGGTCAACGATCCGGCCGCCAGGCTGACGCCCTCCCAGCGCAAGCGGCTCGACGAGGCCCGCGACTACGTGGCCGTCGCGCCGACCGTGGTCCGGGTCGCGGGTGACGTACCACTGCCGGAGTTCGACCCCGCTCTGCCCAGGGAACCGCGCGATCCCGCGACGCTCGAAGCGCTTGCGGACCAGTGGGGACTGGGCGGAGCACTGCAGCGCCTGCTCTCCACACTGACCTCCTGAAGTGTTAGGTTAGGTGACCCTAAGGCCGATGGTCCCGTGTATGGGCCACCGGTCCGGTATCCGGAGCAGGGAGACAACCTCGTGGCAGAACGACCGGCGCGGCGGGCACCCAAGGCGCAGGGTGCGCAGGTTCTGCGCACCGAGCAGATCACCCCGCACATGATCCGGGTGGTGCTCGGCGGCGACGGTCTCGCCGGCTTCACGCTGTCCGGCTTCACCGACCACTACGTCAAGCTGTGCTTCGCCCCCGAGGGCGCCGACTACGCACACCCCTACGACATGGCCCGCATCCGCGAAGAGTTCCCCCGCGAGCTCTGGCCCACGACGCGTACGTACACCGTGCGCTCCTGGGACCCGGACACCCGGGAGCTGGCGATCGACTTCGTGGTGCACGGCGACGAGGGCCTCGCGGGCCCGTGGGCGGCACGCGCGGCGGCGGGCGACCAGGTGACCTTCCTGGGCCCCGGCGGCGGCTACGGCCCCGACGCCTCGGCCGACTGGCACCTCCTGGTGGGCGACGAGAGCGCGCTGCCGGCCATCGCCGCGGCGCTGGAGCAGATGCCCGCGGGCGCGGTCGTGCACGCGCTCATCGAGGTCGCGGACGCCGCGGAGGAACAGAAGATCGCTGCGCCGGACGGCGTCGGGATCACCTGGCTGCACCGGGGCGGGCGCCCCGTGGGCGAGGCGCTCACCGCCGCGGTGAAGGAGCTGGAGTTCCCCGCCGGCGACGTCCAGGCGTTCGTCCACGGCGAGGCGGGCTTCGTCAAGGAGATCCGCCGCCATCTGCGGCTCGACCGCGGGATCCCCCTGCCGCAGTTGTCGATCTCCGGCTACTGGCGGCTCGGCCAGAACGACGACGCGTGGCGCTCCGTCAAGCGCGAGTGGAACGAGCAGGTGGAGCGCGAGCAGGAGAGCGCCGCGTAGGCCCTGACTCTCCATCACACCGTGCCCCGGTCCGTGGACCGGGGCACGGCCATGTGCGCCAGGCACTGACTCCGCATCCCGGCTCGGCGCCGACGGCTCAGCCGTTCGCCTCCTCACCGAAGGCCCGCGCCGACGCGTCGACGTGCGCGAGCCGCCGCAGGGCGGCGAACATCGCCTCGCCGAGCACCGTGCCGACGACCACGCTCTCCACCAGGTCCTCCCGCGCCACCCGGCGTCCGACGTAGTCGAGATCGGCCCGCGCGACCTGTTCGGCGGCGGCCGCGTAGTCGTCGAGCAGCTCGACGAAACTGCCGTGGCCCGCCCGGCGCAGCGCCACCAGCACCTCGGCCAGGGACTCGCCACCCGGGCTGCGCGCCCCGGACAGCCAGCCCCGGCGCTCCAGCAGTCCGGCCACGTCCTCGCGGGCGTCCTCCAGCTCGGCGTCCGCGTCGTCGCCCCACATCGGCGCGATGCTCTTGGCGGCCGCGCCCATCACGTCGTGCAGCGGCTGGCGCGGGTCCTCCATCACCCGGAGCACCTCCCCGATGGCCGACAGCGGGAGCCCGCCGACGTCCAGCAACGCGCGGATCAGCCGCAGCCGCCGCTCATGCCCGTCGTCGTAGCGGGCCTGGTTGGGGCTGGTCAGCTGCCCGGCAGGCAGCAGCCCCTCCCGTACGTAGAACTTGATCGTCGGGACCGGAACCCCGGACCTCCGGCTCAACTCGCCGATGCGCACTGCGTGTTCTCCCTCTGACCGCTTGCCAACCCGCATCCCATCATAGATAGTTCCACTATCAGATAGTGGCGAGCGCCACTATCCATAATGTCTTTGGGGATCACATGCCGCACTGGCGCACCTGGCACCGCCCGTTAGTCCTCTTCGCCGTCGCCATGGCCGTGATGACGGTCGTCTCGGGCGTGGGCCTCCTGGCCGACGACCGGGTCCTGGCGGGCGCGGCGATCTGGTTCAAACCCTTCAAGTTCGCGGTCTCGTTCGTGGTGTACGCCCTCGCGCTCGCCTGGATGCTGGCGCACCTCACCCGGGGCCGGCGCACCGGCTGGTGGGCCGGGACCGTGATCGCGCTCGCCAGCCTCGTCGAGATGGCGATCATCACGTTGCAGGTCGTCCGCGGGAAGCGCAGCCACTTCAACCACGCCACACCCTTCGACTCCTCGCTGTTCGCCGCGATGGGCGCCACCGTGGTCATCCTGTGGGCCGGCACCCTGGTCGTCGCGATCCTGCTGCTGCGCGCCCGCTTCGCGGACCGCGCCTTCGCCTGGGCCATCCGCTCGGGCGTTCTCCTGGCCCTGGTGGGCGCCGGTTTCGGCTTCCTCATGACGCAGCCATCGGCGGGGCAGAGGGCGGCCGGGAACCTGGACACCGCCGATGTGGTGGGTGCGCACGCCGTGGGTGTACCGGACGGCGGACCCTCGATGCCACTCACCGGCTGGTCGACGACCGGCGGCGATCTGCGCATCCCGCACTTCGTCGGGATGCACGCACTCCAACTGCTCCCCCTGTTCCTGCTGGCGCTGGTCGCGCTGGCGCCGCGCTTCGCCCGGCTGCGTGACCCCCAGGTCCGGCTGCGTCTGGTCCTTGTCGCGGCGGGCGCCTACGGGGCGGTCACTGCCCTGGTCGCCTGGCAGGCACTTCGTGGCCAGCCGCTGACCGGCCCGGACGGTGCGACGCTCGCCGCCGCCGCGCTCGTCCTGGCCGCCACCGCCGCCGGCACGTACGGCGCACTGCGGTCGCGCTCCGGGAGGCACACCACTCCCGTCGTCGAGAAGGAGCTCGTGTCATGACCGGTGCCCTCTTCGAGGCCTCGTTCGCGCTGGCGGCGCCGTTCTGGCTGCTCATGATCTTCTTGCCCGGGCGGGCGGTCACCGCCAGGGTTGCCGCCTCGCCGCTGACCGTCCTGCCGGTGCTTGCCGTCTACCTGGCGATGGCCCTTCCGGTGCTTCCCGAGCTCTGGACGGCGGTGAGCAGCCCTGACATCGACGCGTTCCGCGATCTGACCGTGCTGGCGAACGGGGCTGGGGCGGTGTGGGCGCAGGTCATCGCCTGGGACCTGCTGCTGGGGCAGTGGATGTTCCTGGAGAGCCGCCGGCTGGGGATCTCGCCGTATGTGATGGGCCCGCTGCTGGTGCTGACGATTCTGCTCTCGCCTTTCGGGCTGCTGCTCTTCCTGGCCCTGCGCGCGGTCCGGGCGCGCGGAACCCGGCCCGGGAGCGGGCTCCCGGGCCGGACGGGCAACACGGTGACGCGCCGTTGAGGGACCGCCCCTCAGACGGACTTCTGGTACGAGCGGAAGGTGCGCGTCGACAACCGGACCGCGATCAGGGCAAGCACCAGCAGGGCTCCCCCGCGGCTGAGCACCAGGCTCTGGTCGGGGTCCGCCGTCAGCGCCGAGCGGCCCGCCACCATCGCCCAGTTGACCGGGTTGAAGTCGGCGATGTGACGCATCCAGGAGGGCATCTGGCTCGGGGCCATGAAGGAGGTGGAGAGGAAGGTCAGCGGCAGGAGCAGGAAGGTGTTGATGCCGATGATCGACTCGCGCTGGCGGACCAGCATGCCGAGGGCGTTGGAGAGCGCGCCGAAGATCGTACCGAGCAGGATCGAGGCGAGGACCAGGACCAGCAGCCCGCCCGCTCCGCCCGGGTAGGTGGCGCCCGCGGCCCAGCCGAGCAGGACGATGATCACCGACTGCACCGCTGTGCTGATGCCGTTCTGCACGACGTTGGCGTTCATCAGCGCGTTGCGGCTGACGGGCGTCGTCAGGAAGCGGTTGAGCGTGCCGCGCTCGATCTCCTCCAGGGTGCCCATTCCGGCCCACATGCTTGATCCGAGGGCGCTCATCACGACGATGCCGGGGATCAGGTAGTCCAGGTAGGACGTGGTGCCGAAGCCGCCGAGTTCCACGACCTTCTTGAAGAGGTTGCCGAACAGGAACAGCCAGATCACCGGCTGGATCAGCGAGATCACCAGGAAGACCGGCTGCCTGAGGATCGCCATCAGCTGACGCTGGGTCATGTACCAGGTCTGGGCGACTGCTCGACTGCTCATCGGGTGCCTCCTGCGGCGGCCGGTGCGGGGGCGTTGGGCGGGCCTGCGGCCTCCGCCTCGGAGAACCGGCGGCCGGCGTATCTCAGATAGACGTCGTCGAGGGAGGGGCGGGCGACGGTGGCGGCGGCCACGGCCGCGCCGGCCCGCTCCAGCGCGGCGAGCAGCACCGGGACGGCGGCCGCCCCGTCCTCGGCCCGGACGCTGACCCGGCGGCCGTCGACGAGCACCTCGTAGACACCGGGCAGTCCGGCGAGTGCAGCCGTGACGGCCTCGCGGTCGCCCTCGGCGCGCAGCTCCACATGGACCGCGTCACCCCTCAGTTCGCCCTTCAGGTCGTCGGGGGAGCCCTCGACGACGATGCGGCCGCGGTCGACGATCGCTATGCGTTCAGCGAGCCGGTCGGCCTCCTCCAGGTAGTGCGTGGTCAGCACGATGGTCAGGCCCTCGTCGCCGGCCAGCCGCGAGATCTCCTCCCACATGGCCGTACGCGCCTCCGGGTCGAGGCCCGTCGTCGGCTCGTCGAGGAAGAGCACCTCGGGACGGTGCACCAGGCCCAGCGCCACGTCGAGTCGGCGCTGCATCCCGCCGGAGTACCCCTTGACCTGGCGTTTCCCTGCGTCCGCGAGGTCGAAGCGGTCCAGCAGCTCATCGGCACGGCACTGGACGGCGGCGCCGCGCATTCCGTGGAGCCGGCCCTGGAGCACCAGGTTCTCCCGACCGGTGGCGACCGGGTCGGCGCCGGACTTCTGGGCGACCACGCCGATGGCCCGGCGGACCCGGTCGGGGTGGCGCAGCACATCGTGTCCGGCGACGGACGCGGTGCCGGAGTCCGGGCGGGCGAGGGTGGTGAGGATCTTGACGGTGGTGGACTTGCCTGCGCCGTTGGGCCCGAGGAGCCCGAAGACGGTGCCGGGGGCGACGGTGAGGTCCATCCCGCTGAGTGCGGTGACGTCACCTGGATAGGTCTTGATCAGTTGCCGCGCCTGGACGGCGGGCGCACGGGTGCTCATGACGGAGCTCTCCTGTGGTGGTCGGCCGGGCACGTGGGTGCCCGCTGGGCCGAGCCGGTCCGCGTGAGGAGTGCCGGGCTATCCTGGGTGTGCCGCACCTCGATCGCCTGGCGTGCCTCACGGCTTGTCCGGTCCGGGGTTCGAGACCCTGGCGGGTGCTGCTCCAACAGCTCCCGCCGGGGTCTTCTTTCATTGGTCCGCCCCCTCCGTCACACGGTGTGTCCGGGGTCGAGGACGATGTCCTGCTCATCCAGGTCCTGCCAGTCCCGGGGCACCTCACCGGTCTCGTGGAATGCCTTCCATTCCTCGATTCCGCTGATGGCGGAGTCGGCGATTTCCTTGCGGAAACCCCTGATCCACTCCAACTGCGCCTCGATCATGTGGAGCTGGTACTCGCTCTCCACGACGAAGACCCGGGGCAGCAGATTCCCCAGCTGGGCGAGCACACCGCGGAGCGCCGCGGCGCGGACGCTCTGGGCCTGTTCCCGGTCCGACAGGAGCTCCGCCACCTCGTCCGGCGGCAGCACCGGCAGGAGCGACAGGGCGGTGTCGAAGACGGGGAATTCCGCGGCCGGCACCGCGATCAGGTCGGACAGCCAGTCCAGCATCTCGGCGCGCCCGGTCTCGGTGATGCCGTACAGCGTGCGCTCCGGGCGGTTGCCCTGCCGTTGCACGCCCGTGACCTCCACATAGCCGTGCTTCTCCAAATTCTGGACCACGGTGTAGAGCGAGCCGAAGTTGATCTTGACGCTGTGCTCTTTGCCTCGCCGGCGGAGGGTCTGGGCGATCTCGTACGGATGCATGGACCGCTCCGCGAGCAGCACCATCACCGTGAGCGCCAGCGGATTGCCGAGCTTGCGCCGTTTGGCCACGACACCCACCACCTCTCACCTCGTCGTCGAATACTCGTGACCGAACATATCGCGAGGCCTCAGTGTCGTCAACCACGATGTATCGCGAATTTGCCAGGACGTGGAAGGATCTCGTGCTCTGACCAATCCGCGCCGCCACCGGCTCCGAATCACCTAGCGAGACCGATGAGCACCCTGGGAGGACGCCCGCGTGAAAGAAGCCGTGTACATCAGCGGACCCCCTTCGGTGGGGCCCGATCTGCAGGAACTGCTGGGGATGGTCGCCCGGGGCGATCAGGACGCCTTCTCCCAGGTGTACGAGGCGGTGTGCGGGCCCGTGCTCGGACTGGTGCGCAGCGTCCTGCGTGATCCGGCCCAGTCGGAAGAGGTGGCGCAGGAGGTCCTGGTCGAGCTGTGGCGGACGGCGCCGCGCTTCCAGGCCGCTCGCGGGAGCGCCATGAACTGGGTACTGACTCTCGCCCATCGGCGGGCGGTGGACCGGGTGCGCTCGGTCGAGGCATCGACAGCCCGGGAGCACAAGGCCGCCCTGCTCGACCGAACCCCGGCCTTCGACCACGTCACCGAACAGGTGGAGACCCGGCTGGAGCGCGAGCAGGTGCGCCGCTGCATGCGCACGCTCTCCGAGTTGCAGCGGGAGTCCGTCACCCTGGCGTACTACCGCGGCCTGACCTATCGCGAAGTGGCGGAACTGCTCGCCGTGCCGCTCGGAACGATCAAGACTCGACTGCGCGACGGGCTGATCCGGCTGCGCGACTGCCTCGGGGTGAGCGCATGAGTGACGCCGGACTGCACACACTGACCGGGGCCTACGCCCTGCACGCCCTGCCGGAGTCCGAGCGCGGGGAGTTCGAGAGGCACCTGAGCGACTGCGAGGCCTGTTCCGTGGAGGTGCGCGAGCTCACGGAGACCGCGGCCCGGCTCGGGCTCGCCGTCTCCGCCGCGCCGCCGCGGGAGCTGCGCGAGCGGGTGCTGCGGGAGATCGCGACCGTACGCCAGGAGCCGCCGTCCGCCGGCCGTCGTGCCCGCGCCGGGAGCGACGGGTCTGGCGCCGCAGTGCGGGCCCGGCGGTGGCCGGCGTTCACGCTCGCCGCGAGCCTGGCCGCGGCGGCCGGTTTCGGTGGCGTGGCGGTGTGGCAGCACCAGGAGGCGCAGGACGCCCGGAAGGAGGCCCGGGCCACGCAACAGCGCAACGACCAGCTCACCCGGGTCCTCACCGCGCCCGACGCTCAGTCGCGGTCCGGCCCGCTCACGAACGGCGCGACGGGCACCGTGGTGGTCTCCAGGAGCCAGGACCGCGCCGTCTTCCTGGCCTCGGGGCTGGCCGAGGCACCCGGCGGCAAGGTGTACCAGCTGTGGTTCGACGACGACGGCGCGATGCGCCCCGCCGGTCTGATGCGGGCCTCGGCCGGCTCGCCGACGACGTACGCGGCCCTGCTCGACGGTCCGGTGGACGGCGCCACGGGCATGGGCGTCACCGTGGAACCAGCGGGCGGCTCGGCGAAGCCGACCTCGGCGCCGATGGCCCTGATGCATCTGCCGCCGGCGTAGGCCGGACGGGCCCCGGTACGGCCGTTCGGCCGGGACTGTTTCACATTCATTCCGATGACCGACCAATCCTCCGGGCATCGGGGAACGAATCCCGATCGTGAGTGAAGATCAGAACGACCCGCGGAACGGGGCCCACGGGACCCGGAGGTCCCGCTGGACGCGTGCGGCCGCCGCCGCGCTCAGCGGTGTGATCGCCGGGTTCTGCGCCCTCGCCGTCGCCGAGCTCGTCGCGGCGGTCGTCCGTCCCGAGGCGGGTCCGGTCGCGGCCGTGGGTGGTGCGGTGATCGACCGTGCTCCCCCGGCCCTCAAGGACTTCGCCGTACGGAACTTCGGCACGAACGACAAGCTGGTTCTGCAGCTCGGCATTCTGGCCCTGCTGGCGGTCTTCGCCATGGCGGTCGGGGTTCTGGCACTGCGGCACCGGCTGCTCGGCTCGGCGGCCGTGCTGGTCTTCGGGGTGGTCGGGGCCGTCTCGGCGGTCGGCCGGCCGGAGGGCGGTCCGTCCGACGCCCTGCCCTCGCTGGTGGGTGCCGTGGTGGCAGCGGGAGTCCTGTATGTCCTGGCCGGACGACTGACACCGGCTCCCGGCCCCTCCCCCGCGGCTGGCGGGAAGGGCGGGGAGCCGGCTCCTGGCACCTTCGACCGGCGGGGGTTCGTCGTCGCGGCCGGCGTCGCGGCGGCTGCCTCGGCGGGCGCCGGACTCCTGGGACGCCGTCTCACCTCCGCCGTGCAGGCCGGAGCCGACGCCTCACGGCGCGACCTGGTCCTGCCGGTACCCGATTCGGCGGCGCCGGCCGTACCCGCGGGCGCCGATCTCAGAATCCGGGGCCTGAGCCCGTTCGTCACCCCGAACAAGAGCTTCTACCGGGTGGACACGGCATTGGTGGTGCCCCGCGTCGATGCGGGCGAGTGGCGGCTGAGGATCCACGGCAAGGGCGTGACGAGGCCCATGACGCTCAGCTTCCAGGATCTGCTGCGACGGGAGATCATCGAGCGCGACATCACCCTGGCCTGCGTCTCCAACGAGGTGGGCGGGCCGTACGTCGGCAACGCCCGGTGGATCGGCGTGCGACTTGCCGGTCTGCTGCGGGAAGCCGGGGTGAAGCCCCCGTCCCGGGGCGGAGCCGCCGACCAGATCGTGTCGCGTTCCGTGGACGGCATGACGATCGGCACCCCGGTCGAGGACGTCATGGACGGACGCGACGCACTGCTCGCCCTCGGCATGAACGGTGAGCCACTGCCCTTCGAACACGGATTCCCGGTCCGGATGGTCGTCCCCGGCCTGTACGGATACGTGTCGGCCTGCAAATGGATCAAGGACATCGAACTCACCACGTTCGACGACTACGACGCCTACTGGGTCAAGCGGTCGTGGTCCCCGCAGGCCCCCGTCAAGACCGAGTCCCGCATCGACACACCCCGCCCTTTCGCCTCCCCCAAAGCCGGCACGATCCCGGTCGCCGGGGTCGCCTGGGCCCAGCACCGCGGCATCCAGCGGGTCGAGGTCCGGGTGGACGACGGACCGTGGAACACCGCGCGCCTGGCGGCCGAGGACAGCCGTGACACGTGGCGCCAGTGGGTGTGGGACTGGCCGGCCACCTCCGGCAACCACACCCTCGAGGTCCGGGCGACGGACCGCACCGGCGCCACCCAGACCGGCCGGCGCGTCGGCACCGTACCCAACGGGGCGACCGGCTGGCACTCCGTGGTGGTCGACGTGTCCTGAGCCGACGGTCCCGCGCACGTTTGCCCACAGACCGGCTCCCACTCCGCACGCCACACACCTTCAACCAACCACCAACCACCAACCACCGAAAGTGACGCGTGCGTCACCCATCTGCACCAGGAGAACATCATGAAGGTCATCCACGCCCGTCGCGCCGCCGTCGCGCTCACCGCCGCGGTCGTCCTGCCCCTGGCCCTGACGGCCTGCTCCAGCGACTCCGAGGACAGCGCGTCCGGCTCCTCCGCGAGCTCGGCGAAGGCATCGGACAAGGCCTCGACTCCCGCCGACGCCACGACTCCCATGAACGAGCCCTTCGGTCCGGCCTGCTCGACGGTGCCGAAGGACGGCGCGGGCTCCTTCGACGGTATGGCGAAGGACCCGGTCGCCACGGCCGCCTCGAACAATCCGGCACTGTCCACACTCGTCACCGCGGTCAAGAAGGCCGGCCTGGTCGACACACTGAACAACGCACAGAACATCACGGTGTTCGCCCCGACCAACGACGCCTTCGCCAAGGTCCCGAAGGCCGACCTGGACAAGCTCCTCGCCGACAAGGCCGCGCTCACCAAGGTGCTCACCTATCACGTGGTGGGCCAGAAGCTGACGCCTGAGCAGCTGGAGAAGGGATCTTTCGACACCCTGGAGAAGAGCGAGCTGACGACGTCCGGTTCGGACATGGCGTACACCGTGAACAACTCCTCCAAGGTCGTCTGCGGCAACGTCCGGACCGCCAACGCGACGGTCTACATCGTCGACACGGTGCTGATGCCGGCCAAGTAGCAGCCTCCCGCGCCCGCCCCGGACGGACCCCTCCGTACGCTGATCCGATGAAATCGGCGAACAGGCAGGACCGGGCGGCGGGCGCGGTGGTCGGATCGGCGGTGGGCGACGCGCTGGGCGCGCCGTTCGAGTTCGGTCCGGCGGGTGTCTGCACGGCCCGCTTCCCGGACGGTGTCGGCACGATGTGCGGGGGCGGCGGCTGGGACCCGGGCGAGGCGACGGACGACACACAGATGGCCGTCCTCGTCGCGGAGTCCCTGCTGGAGCGCGGCGGTCTCGACCTGCCCGACCTGTTCGACCGCTTCCGGCGGTGGGCGGCGGGCGAGCCGAAGGACATAGGCCTGCAGGCAGAGGCCGTCCTGACCAGCGGTGACCCCTGGGACATCGCTGCGGCCCTGCACTTCCAGGTCAACGGCCGGGCGGCGGGCAACGGTTCACTGATGCGCGCCGCCGGCTCCGCGGTGTACTTCGCCGCGGCCGGGCAGCCCGAGGCGGACGCACGGTCCGCCACCATGGACGCCGCCCGACGGATCGCCGCGCTGACGCACGGCGACCGGGCGGCCTGGGAGGGCACCGCCGTGCTGCACGAGCTGATCCGGGTCGCACTGTCGGGTGCCGACCCGCTCGCGGCTGTCCCGGGCGCGTTGGCCGCCGTCCACCCTGATCACCGCGAGCGCTGGGCCGGGGTTCTCGCACCCGCCTGGCATCCGGACCTGGCGACGGAGTTCAACGGCGCGGTGTGGCCCTGCCTGGGCACCGCGCTGTGGGCCCTGCGCACGACCCGGTCGTACGAGGACGCACTTGCATCGGCGATAGACGCGGGTGGCGACACCGATACGGTGGCGGCGGTGACGGGGGCCCTGGCGGGCGCGGTGTACGGCTTCGGAGCCATCCCGTCGCGCTGGACCGGTCTCCTGCACGTCCCTCTGCCGGGGTCCGGCGAACGCGTGCTGCGCACCCCGGATCTGGTCGCGCTCGCCGGGCGGCTGGAGCGCGGGTGGACCGATGCGGATCCTGCGGATATTCAGCTGCCTTGAATCTACACATAAGCGACAGATAAGAGCAGAATGGCATAGCAGGCCACATATCGGATCAACCGAGGGCTCGGTCTGCAGGATCGAAGGAGACGAACTCATGTCAAACGTCTCGCATACCGGCCATGACATGGCCGGACACCCCGACGTCTCCGAGATGCGGGACCGCTACGACCGGATGCTGGGTGGCCGCGACGTGGCGCTCGTGGACGGGCCGGTGTTCCTGGTCGGTCTGTACTGTGCCATCTCGCCGTGGGTGCTGCACTTCACGACGTCCCAGGCGCCTCTCGTGACGCACAACCTGATCATGGGCATCGCGATCGCCGTGCTGGGGCTGGGATTCACCGTGATGCCCCAGCGGATGTACGGCCTGAGCTGGGCCATCTGTGCGATGGGCGCATGGATGATCATCTCGCCCTGGGTGGTGGGCAGTAGCCCGGACATGGGCGTCGTGCTCAACAACGTCATCATCGGCGGCCTGGCCGTGCTGCTGGGGCTGGTCTGCGCCGGCGCGTCGATGAAGAGCGGCACCAAGGGCCGCACCTAGGGTCTTTCGTTCGGATCAGGCCGGGCCCTGCGAGGCCGGCACGATCCGAACGAAAGGCCTTAGCCCTGTATGACAGGAGGAAGCACCACCGTCGGCCGGACCCGCTGAACGCGGGCCCGGCCGATGTCCGGCTCCATGACACGGGTACCGGCCCGGCCAGGCGCACCCGGTCCGGCCACGGCAACGCACCGTGCACCGCACCGCGCCTCACCCCACAGAGCTGTAAGCCACCACGCCCCGCAACACCTCGTCGACCGCCTTCCGCGCGTTCCTTCCGACCGAACTACCCTCGCGCGGCGCCGCGGCAGCCACCTGCCCCAGCACGTCGATCACCTGCTTGCACCACCGCACGAAGTCCCCCGCCGGCATCTCCGCCTCGCGCAGCACCTCGTCCAGCGTCCGTCCGGACGCCCACATGTACACCGCCCAGGCGAACCCGAGATCGGGCTCGCGCTGGCCGACCCCTTCCGCCTGGTTGATCTTGAAGTCCTCTTCCAGGGCGTCGAGCCGCCCCCAGATCCGGACCATCTCGCCCATCGCGGTCTTCGCCGGGCCGGACGGCAGCTTCGGCGCCACCGCGTCATCCGACTGCCGCGCCTCGTAGACCAAGGCCGAGACGCATGCCGCGAGTTCGGCGGGGTTGAGGCCCTCCCACACGCCTGCCCGCAGGCATTCACTCGCCAGCAGGTCCAGTTCGCCGTACAGCCGGGCCAGCCGCCGCCCGTGCTCGGTGACCTCGCTGCCCCGCAGGTAGTCGAGCTCGGTGAGCAGGGCCACGATCCGGTCGAAGGTGCGGGCGATCGTGTTCGTCCGCCCCTCGATCCGGCGCTCCAGCTGCTGGGTGTCCCGCTGCAGCCGGTGATAGCGCTCGGCCCATCGCGCGTGGTCCTCGCGCTCGTCGCACCCGTGACAGGGGTGGGCGCGCAGCTCGGCCCGGTAGCGCGCGATCTCGCGGTCGTCCGCGGCAACGGACCGCTCGCGGCGGTGCCGGTCCGGCACGATGTGTCCGGCCTTGGTGCGCAGCGCGGACGCCAGGTCGCGGCGCGACTGGGGCGAGCGCGGGTTGAACGACTTCGGGACGCGCATCCGCTCCAGCGCCTCGACCGGCACCGGGAAGTCGATCGAGGCCAGCCGCTTCACCTGACGCTCCGCCGTCAGCACCAAGGGCCGTGGCCCGTCGTGGTATTCGAGCCCGCGGTGCCCGTGCCCATTGGTGCGCCCGGCCGGCAGCCCCGGGTCGAGGACGAGCGCCAGACCGGCGAACTTGCCGGTGGGCACGTGGATGACGTCGCCGGGCTTGAGCTTCTCCAGGGACGCCGATGCCGCGGCCCGCCGCTGTGAGGCGCCCTGTTTGGCGAGCTCCGTCTCACGGTCCTTGAGATCGCGGCGCAGCCGCGCGTACTCCTCGAAGTCACCGAGGTGGCAGGTCATGCCTTCCCGGTAGCCCTCCAGGCCTTCCTCGTTCTTCTGGACCTGGCGGGAGATCCCGACGACCGACCGGTCCGCCTGGAACTGGGCGAAGGACGTCTCCAGCAATTCGCGCGAGCGGTGACGCCCGAACTGCTGCACCAGGTTGACCGCCATGTTGTACGAGGGGCGGAAGCTGGAGCGCAGCGGATACGTCCGGGTGCCCGCGAGTCCGGCCAGCGCGCCCGGGTCCATGCCGCGCTGCCAGAGGACCACCGCGTGGCCCTCGACGTCGATGCCACGCCGGCCGGCCCGCCCGGTGAGCTGGGTGTACTCGCCGGGGGTGATGTCGGCGTGCTGCTCGCCGTTCCACTTGACGAGCTTCTCCAGGACGACCGAGCGCGCGGGCATGTTGATGCCGAGCGCGAGGGTCTCCGTCGCGAAGACGGCCTTGACGAGGCCGCGCACGAAGAGCTCCTCGACGACCTCCTTGAAGGTCGGCAGCATTCCGGCGTGGTGCGCGGCGATGCCCCGCTCCAGGCCTTCGAGCCACTCGTAGTAGCCGAGGACGTGCAGGTCCTCGCCGGGGATGGACGCCGTGCGCTGCTCGACGATTTCCCGGACCAGCCGGCGCTTGTCCTCGTCGTTGAGCCGCAGCCCTGCATGCAGGCACTGCTGCACTGCGGCTTCGCAGCCGGCCCGGCTGAAGATGAAGGTGATGGCGGGCAGCAGCCCTTCGGCGTCGAGCCGGTCGATGACCTCGGCCCGCGACGGTGTCCAGATCCGGCTGCGCTGGCGCCGCTCGCGCTCGCGGTCCGCCTCGCGCACCATCTTCCCGCGGCGGCGTTCGCGCGGGTTGTATCCGCGCTGGTTCTCCATGCGGGCGAGCCGGACCAGGTCGGGGTTGACCTCACGGCGTCCGGAGCCGCGGCCGCCGTGGTCGCTCTCCTCCTCGAAGAGGTCGTACATCCGGCGGCCGGCCAGCACGTGCTGCCAGAGCGGGACCGGCCGGTGCTCGGAGACGATCACCTGGGTGTCGCCGCGGACGGTGTCCAGCCAGTCGCCGAACTCCTCGGCATTGGACACCGTCGCCGACAGTGACACGAGGGTGACGGATTCGGGGAGGTGGATGATCACTTCCTCCCAGACGGCGCCCCGGAAGCGGTCGGAGAGGTAGTGCACCTCGTCCATCACCACGTATCCGAGTCCGTTCAGCGCCTGGGAGCCCGCGTACAGCATGTTCCTGAGCACTTCGGTGGTCATGACGACCACCGGCGCGTCGGCGTTGACGCTGTTGTCCCCCGTCAGCAGGCCGACCTTGTCGGCGCCGTAGCGCTTGACCAGGTCGGCGAACTTCTGGTTGGACAGGGCCTTGATCGGCGTGGTGTAGAAGCACTTGCGGCCCTGCGCCAGGGCGAGATGCACGGCGAACTCGCCGACGATCGTCTTGCCCGAACCCGTAGGCGCCGCGACGAGCACGCCCTTGCCGGCCTCCAGCGCCTTGCACGCCTCGATCTGATAGGGGTCCAGATCGAACTCGTACATCTCGCGGAACGGTCCGAGCGCGGTCGCCTGCTCGGCGGCTCGGATTCTGGAAGCCTGGTATCGCTCAGCTGGTGAGAGGTCCTCTGTCATCTTGTCCACGAGCCTACCCGCCGCCTCCGACAGTGATGCGATCTTTAAATTCCCGTGGGAGCACCGGCGCCCAGCACCCGGACCGCACCCGGTACGCAGGTCGCCGTCAGTGGCAGCGCGCCGAGCGGTTCACCGTCCGCGTAGGCGGTGACACCGACCGCTTCGAGCGCGATGGAGGAGACCCGGTGCACGGTGACGACGGGGTGGCTCAGGTGCGTCCCCTTGTAGACCCTGGGGAACACCTTGAGGAGCGTGGCGCGGCTGCACGGGCCGACGACGGTCACATCGAAGAGGCCGTCGTCCATGACGGCGTCCGCGCAGATCCGCATGCCGCCACCGTAGGTCGATCCGTTGCCGACGGCGACGAGTGTCGCCTCGACCTCCCGGAACGGTCCGCCGTCCAGGCTCATGCGGTACGTGATGGGCTTGAAGGCGGCGAGTTCGACGAGGATCGCCAGGTCGTACTTGAACCGGCCGCCGATCCAGCGCATCCGGTTGCCGCGGTCGTTGACGCGGGAGTCGAAGCCGGAGGCGAGCACGGAACCGAACCAGCGCTCACCGACCCGGCCGAGGTCGATGTCGCGGACGGCACCGCCCTTGAGCGCCTCGGCGGCCAGTCGTCCCGCCGCGGCCGGATCCCGTATCGGCATGCCGAGGGCGCGGGCGAAGTCGTTGCCCGTGCCGACGGCGACGACACCGAGCGGAGTCAGGGTCCCGGCGACTGCCTGGAGGGCGAGGGACATCATCCCGTCCCCCCCGACGGCTATGAGCGCACCCGTCCCCCCGGCCACCGCCTCTCGGGCCCGCCGCAACGCGTCGTCCGCGTCCTCACCGAGCACCGTGCGGACGGAGAATCCGGCGTCCCGCAACGCGGAAGCGGCCGGCTGCGCGGCGTGCGCGCCCCGGCCGCGTCCTGCGGTGGGATTGACGAAAAGGGTGATCTCGCTGGTCACCCGGGGGACCTTACAAGGTCAGGTGATGTCGTCGTAACCGTCTCGCCGGGCCGATCGTCCGCCGTCCGGTTCCCCGTCCGCCTGCGCCGGCAGCGAGGCCGACACGTTCTCCATCTCGCCGATGTCCGCGGGCGTGAGATCCAGGTCCGACGCCTCGTCGTCGTCGAGGTCGGCGTCGGGGTTGCCGCGACGCCTGCGCCGGTCGTTGGCGATGCAGATGCCGAGGGCGATGAAGTACAGCAGCACGATCGGTGCCGCCAGCGAGATCATCGTCAGCGGGTCGCCCGTCGGGGTGGCCACTGCGGCGAAGACCGTGATGCCCATGACCATGGCGCGCCACCAGGACGCGAGCCGCTTGGCCGTGAGCACTCCGGTGAAGTTCAGCAGCACGAGCAGGAGCGGCAGCTCGAAGGCGAGCCCGAACACGATCACCATGCGCGTGATGATGTTGAGGTAGTCGTCCACGGGCAACAGGTTGGTCGTGTTGGCCGGAGTGAAGCCGATCAGGACCTCTGCGGTCTGCGGCATCAGGACGTACGCGAGCGCCGCCCCCACGAGGAACAGCGGCACACCGGCGCCGACGAAGGTCAGCGCGTACTTCTTCTCGTTCTTGTGCAGACCCGGTGCCAGGAACGCCCAGAGCTGGTAGAGCCAGACGGGGGTGGAGAACACCACGCCCGCCATGAGGGAGACCTTGAGGGCGATCGAGAAGGGAGCGACGAGACCGCTCACCGTCATCTCGGCACAGGGGCGGCCGTTCGCCTGGATCTTCCGGCCGTCGGTGCAGCCGACCGATTCCAGGATGGGCCGGATCAGGAAGTCGATCAGGTCCTGGTAGAAGAAGGCCGTGACCGACGTGATCACGATGACCGCCACGACCGCGATCAGCAGTCGGTTACGCAACTCACGCAGGTGATCAGCGAGAGGCATGCGCCCCTCGCCGTCCTTCTCCTGCTTGCGGGCAGACTTGAGCAACCCACTTCCCTCGTCTCGTGCGACAGCTTCCGGGAGGACCCGTCAGCGATCAGCTCTGGGTGGTGGGCTTCGCTTCGTTCACCGGGCGGGAGCTCGTCACATCACCGGGAGCGGCCTGGATCGTGCGCGCAGCGGCGGGCTGCTGAGCACCCTGGTCGGCGACCGTGTCCGTGGTGGCCACCGGCTCGTCGTCCTTCTTCATCGCCTTGGCCTCGCTCTTGAGGATGCGGGCCGACTTGCCGAGGGAACGGGCCATGTCGGGAAGCTTCTTGGCACCGAACAACAGCAGGATGACAGCGATGATCAGAACGATCTCGAGAGGCTTCAGATTGCCCATGATGTGCTTCCTTCTCGCTGAGGCGGCTGGAGGTGGGCTCGCTGCCCTTGATCGGACACACGTCCGACCATTTCGCTGGGAGCGATCGTAACCCGCGGGAGTAAACGCGAGGCAATGCCTATGCATACTTTCCACAGCGGCCCGCACCTCCTGCAGGGCCGTCACCAGCAGCGTACCCCCCGCCACTGAGAAAAAGGAGGCCGCGCCCACCCGGATCGAACAGGCCCCGTCAGCGCAGCGTTTCGCCGGTTGCGGCGAGATTCGTGGCCGCGCGTTCCAGGTCCTCGGCGGCCCGGTTGATGCGCTCAGTGGTACGTGTCACCTGGTGGCCGAGGCGCTGGGCCTCGACGAAGACCTTGATGGCCAGCACGCCCAGGACGGCGATCCCGAGGAATCCCAGGGCGATGGCGAGCATGGGCCAGAACATGCGCAGAGCCTCGATGTGTCTAGTGTCCGAAGGTCCCGGAGTGGAGTGGTGTCTCAGGCACCGGTGTGCAGGCGCAGCGTGCGTACACCGCCGCCGGTGAGGAGTTCCACTATCCGCTCCCCCGCGGGCCGGCGGACGGACGTGTCGCACGCGGGACATGTGAAGGAGTAGAACGTGGTCCGGTTGCTCGCGCCGATCGCGAGACGGAATTCCGCCGCCGCCAGTTCGAACCGCGCGCGGCACTCCGGGCAGGCGGCCTTGAACCACACGGAGTCGGGAACGACCACGGTGGGCACGTCGGAAACACCGGACACCACAGACATATTGCCCATATCTCCTCAGGTCTCCCCTCAGGCCAGGCCGTCGTACGCTGCGAGCGCCGCCCGGGCCGCGGTCTGTGCGCTCCGCGCCAGCTCCGGCGGCGAGACGATGCGCCCCTCCCCGCCCAGCCGGAGTGCGAGCCTGCGCAGAGAGGCCGGGTCGGGGGTGCGGAGGGTGATCCGCAGGCCGCCGTCGGGCAGTTCCTCGGCGCTGTCGTGCGGGTAGTACTCGGCGACCCAGCGTCCGCCGGGTCCGACCTCGACCACGACCTCCGGGTCCTCGGCGGCGGGCTGGACCAGCCCTTCCGAAAGGTCCCGGAGCTCCAGCTCGGGCGGCGCGGCCGGCTCGTCGAGCAGCCGGATCTCCGCGACCCGGTCGAGGCGGAACGTACGCCGGTCCTCGGATGACCGGCACCAGGCCTCCATGTAGGTGTGTCCGACGGCGAAGAGCCTGATCGGGTCCACCTCGCGCTCGGTGAGTTCGTCACGCGCGGGCGAGTAGTAGCGCAGCCAGAGCCGGCGGCGCTCCGAGATCGCCCGGTCCACGTCGGCGAAGACCCCGCCCTCGGACTCGAAGGTGACCGAGAGCCGGGAACTCGCGGCCCCCACCTCACCGGCGGCCGCTTCCAGCTTGGCGGTGGCCCGCAGCAACGCCTGCCGGTCGCTCTCGCGCAGTCCGGGCAGTGTCGCGACGGCGCGGGCGGCGACCAGCAGGGCCGTCGCCTCGTCGGCCGCGAGCCGGAGCGGCTCGGCGACATCGTCCGGGTTGTGCCACCAGATCCGGTCGCCGTCGGTGTCGATGTCCAGCAGGTCTCCGCCCCGGAAGCTGGTCCCGCACATGGGCAGGACGTCGAGGTCCGAGATCAGCTCGTCCTCGGTGATCCCGAAGGCCCGGGCGACGTCCTGGACATGGGCGCCGGGGCGCTCGCGCAGATACGTCACCAGGGAGAGCATCCGGCGGGTCTGGTCGATGGCGTTCGTGGCCATGAATACGGTCCCCTCAGTCCTTGGCCACGGCGCGCAGCCGGTCCACCACGTCGGCCCGCAGATCCGCAGGTTCCTGTACGACGACGTCGGGGCCGAACTCGACGAGCCAGGCGTCCAGACCGTGGCCGTACGGAATCTCCAACTCCTCCCACCCGTCACCGAGTTCCCGGACCGATATCGCCCGGGCCCGCAGCGGGTAGCCGGAATCGGCCCGCAGCCTGATCAGCGCCGTGCGCGTCGCCGTCTCCCCCGCCCAGCTCTCGACGGTCTCGCGGACGGTGACCACATCGGGCACCTCGGCGGTGAAGGCACCGGCCCGGGAACGGACCTTGCCCGAGATCCGGGAGAGCCGGAACACCCGCTCCGCACCCCGCTCCCGGTCCCAGCCGGCCAGGTACCAATGGCCGCGCCAGCATTCCAGCGTCCACGGCTCGACCTGGCGCTGCTCGGGCCGCGCGGCATTGGCCTTGCGGTAGTCGAAGGTCACCGGCCGGCGGTCGCGGCAGGCCAGCATCAGCGGCTCGAACGCGGCTTCGTGGACCGGAATACGGGGTTCGAGGGCGCTGTGCACCTCGTAGGCGTCCTCGGCCTCCGGCATGCCCGCGGCCCGCAGCTTCTGCAGGGCTCCGCTGGCGGCGCCGGCGAGGCGGGCCTGCTGCCAGACCTTGGCGGCCAGTCCGAGGGCTGCGGCCTCCTCCGCGTCCAGCGTGATCGGGGGCAGCCGGTTGCTGTCGCGGCGGGCGAGGTAGCCGGTGTCACCGTCCAGGTTCTCCACCGTCTCGATGACCAGACCGAGCTCGCGCAGATCGTCCTTGTCGCGCTCGAACATCCGGTTGAAGGCGTCGTCGGAACCCGCTTCGAGGTAGGCCTCGATGGAACCGCGCAGTTCGCGCTTGCTCAGCGGGCGCCGGGTTCCCAGCAGGCACAGGGCCAGGTTCATCAGCCGCTCGGCCTTGGCAATCGCCATCGACGCCCTTTCTGTTTTGCTCTACGACCGTCGACCGTACCGCTCCGGGGTGTCCGGACAAAAGCGAGGGCCCGTGCCTTGCGGCACGGGCCCTCGGAGCGCGGGGCGCGGGATCAGACGGCGACCAGGTCGCAGACGAAGATCAGCGTCTCACCCGGGGCGATCGAGCCGCCGCCGGCGCCGCGGTCACCGTACGCGAGGTGCGCGGGGATGGTCAGCTGCCGACGGCCGCCGACCTTCATGCCCTGCACGCCCTGGTCCCAGCCCTTGATGACCTGACCGGCGCCGAGCTGGAACTGGAGCGGGGTGCCCCGGTTCCAGGAGGCGTCGAATTCCTCGCCGGTGGAGAAGGCCACACCCACGTAGTGGACGGAGACGGTTTGGCCCGCCTGGGCCACGGCGCCGTCGCCTTCCCAGATCTCCTTGATCTCCAGGTCGGCCGGCGGCTCGCCACCCGGGAAGTCGATCTCGGGCTTCTCGATGCTCACTGACTTGCTCCTCTAAATGATGAACTGGGCAACCGGGACAGTCTTACATCTTTGCCAGGATGTCCACGGCGAAGACGAGCGTGGAGTTCGCGGGGACGGACTGCTGCGCCTTGTCACCGAGGCCCTGGTCCGGCGGGATGACGAGCAGCACGCGGCTGCCGATCTTCTTGCCGATCAGGCCGTTCTTGAGCCCCTTGAGGGTGACCTGGGCAAGCGGGAAGGAAGCGGTCTTGCCCGTGGTGTACGTGTTGTCGAACTCCTTGCCGTCCTTCCACAGCTTGGCGACGTAGTTCACGACCACCGTGTCGGTCTCCTTGACCACGTCGCCCTTGGACTCCAGGACGTAGTTGGAGACCAGCTTCTTGGGCGGTGCGACCTTGCTGGGGATCGTCAGGGTCGGCGCCTTGCCGTCGGTGTTCGTGCCCACCTTCGGCAGGTCGACGTTGTCCTGGGCGACCGGGGTGCCCTTGGCGGAAGCCGGGATCTGCTTCGCCTTCAGGATGTCGACGACGAAGACGAGCGTGGCGTTCGGCTTGATGTCGCCCTGGCCCTGCGCTCCGTAGCCGAGGTCCGGCGGGATGACCAGCTCGACCCTGCTGCCGACCTTCTGTCCGACGAGGCCCTTGTCCCAGCCCTGGATGACCATGCCGGCGCCGAGCGTGAGATCGAACGGCTGCTTGCGGTCGAAGCTGTTGTCGAACGGCTTGTCGGAGTCCCAGGCCTGCCCCAGGTAGTTGACCTGGATCGCGTCGCCGTTCTTGAGCGTGGCACCGTCCCCCTCACTGACGACCTTGGTCTTCAGCTCTTTGGGCGGTGTTCCCGTGCCCTTGGCCAGAGTGGGCTTCTCGCCGAACTTCGCGCCCGCGGTGATGGCGGGGAACCCGCCCTTCGTGGGGGCGGACGCGGAGGTGGAAGCGGAGTCGGAGCCCTTGTCGTCGCTACCGCAGGCCGCTGACACCAGCAGCAGGGGGACGACGAGAAGGCCGGCAAGTCGGCGCACTGGTTCCTCAGATCTCAGACGACACATTTGTTGGGACACAGCCCCAGGGGGTCCCCGACACTCTAGGGCGTGCGCAGGGCCCCGTACGAGGAACGTACGGGGCCCGAGTCGCTCAAGAGCCGAGGCGCGTCCTGCGCCGGCTCACATACCCGCGATCAGCTTCTCCACTCGGTCGTCGACGGATCGGAACGGGTCCTTGCACAACACCGTGCGCTGCGCCTGGTCGTTGAGCTTGAGGTGCACCCAGTCGACGGTGAAGTCCCGCCGCTGCTCCTGCGCCCTCCTGATGAAGTCGCCCCGCAGCCGCGCCCTGGTCGTCTGCGGAGGCACCGACTTGCCTTCGAAGATCTTCAGGTCGTTGCAGATACGGGCGGCCTGCCCCTTGCGTTCGAGCAGGTAGTACAGGCCGCGGCGGCGGTGGATGTCGTGGTAGGCGAGGTCTATCTGGGCGACCCGCGGATTCGACATCGTCATGTTGTGCTTGGCCCGGTACCGCTCGATGAGCTTGTACTTCATGACCCAGTCGATCTCGGTGCCGATCCGGTCGAGGTCCTCGGCCTCGATCGCGTCGAGCGTACGGCCCCACAGTTCGAGGACCTTCTCGACGTTGCCCGTGCGGATGCCGCGGCGGTCCACGAAGTCCACGGCCTTCTCGTAGTACTCGCGCTGCACCTCTATGGCGGATGCCTCGCGGCCGCTGGCGAGGCGGACCTTGCGCTGCCCCGTGATGTCGTGGCTGACCTCGCGGATGGCCCGGATCGGGTTCTCCAGGGTCAGGTCCCGCATCACCGTGCCCGCTTCGATCATGCGGAGCACCAGGTCGGTCGCACCGACCTTGAGGAGCATCGTCGTCTCGGACATGTTGGAGTCGCCGACGATGACGTGGAGGCGCCGGTAGCGCTCCGCGTCCGCGTGCGGTTCGTCGCGGGTGTTGATGATCGGACGGGAGCGCGTCGTCGCGGAGCTGACGCCCTCCCAGATGTGCTCGGCACGCTGGCTGACGCAGTAGACCGCGCCCCGCGGGGTCTGCAGCACCTTGCCGGCGCCACAGATCAGCTGCCTCGTGACGAGGAAGGGAATGAGAATGTCCGCGAGCCGGGAGAATTCTCCGTGCCGGGCCACGAGGTAGTTCTCATGACACCCGTAGGAGTTTCCCGCCGAGTCGGTGTTGTTCTTGAAGAGATAGACGTCGCCCGCGATTCCCTCCTCGTGCAGGCGGCGTTCGGCGTCGACAAGCAGGCCTTCGAGAATGCGCTCGCCGGCCTTGTCGTGGGTGACCAGCTCGGTCAGGTTGTCGCATTCGGGGGTTGCATATTCCGGATGCGATCCCACGTCGAGGTAGAGGCGGGCGCCGTTCCGCAGAAAGACATTGCTGCTGCGGCCCCATGACACAACACGGCGGAAGAGGTAGCGCGCCACTTCATCAGGAGACAGTCGGCGCTGTCCCCTGAACGTGCACGTGACGCCGTACTCGTTCTCCAGCCCGAAAATGCGGCGGTCCATGACTGAACATTACGCCTGATGGCCCGAGCTGAAACCGGGTTCGACAGCACCGTTTCGATCATTTTCCGATCCTCGCACCGCGACAGCACTACGCCCGGGAGCTGCGAGGACCTTTCCGGTGGCCAGCAGAACGAGCAGCGCCGCCACTCCACCGGCCCCCGCGACGGCGAAGCTCCACGCCGTCCCGCCCAGCTCCACGGCCGGGCCCGCCACGGCCGTGCCCGCCGCCGCGCCCACCCCGAACGTCGTCACGAGCCAGGAGAACGCCTCCGTCACGGTGCCCCTCGGGGCGTGCCGGTCGACGACGATGAACGAGCAGGCGATGGCGGGAGCCAGGAACACTCCGGCGACGGCGGCCAGCACGGTCATCGCCACCACACCCGGCGTCAGCGTCAGCGGCAGATAGCCCAGCGCCAGCAGCGCCACGATCACCCGCAGCCTGCGCTCGGGCGGCCCCGACCACTGCCGCGCCCCGTACACCACGCCTCCGATCAGCGCCCCCAGGCCCAGAGCGGCCATCAGCCAGCCGTAGACCGACTCCTGGCCCTGGTCGTCGGCGTACGCCACACCCGCCACCGTGATGGATCCCAGCGCCAGTCCGACGAAGAAGAAGGACCCGAGCAGCGCCAACAGCCCGGGCGAGCGCAGCGCGCCCAGCCAGTGCGCCTCGCGCGGCGCCGAGCGCCAGGCCCTCGACGGCTCGGACAGCACCACGGAGAGCGCCCCCAGCACCCCAATCAGATTGATGACGAGCAGTGCGGCGGCGGGCGACCAGAGGGAGACCAGCACGGTCACCAGCAACGGTCCGACGGTGAACATGACTTCCTGCGCGACCGCGTCCATGGCGTACGCCCGGTGCACCCGGTCCTCGCTGCCGAGCACGCTCGGCCACAGCGCCCGCAGGCCCCCTTCCAGGGGCGGTGTGGCCACCCCGGCGACGGCCACGGCCGCGTAGGCGAGCGGCAGCGACCCGAATCCCGCTACGGCGAGCAGGGCCATCCCGAGGGCGGAGAGGACGGCGGCGGGCAGTTGGACGCGCGGCTGGCCGTGCAGATCCACGGCACGGCCGAGCAGCGGCTGTCCGACCGCCGTGCCCAGCCCGTACACCGCGGCGAGCGCGCCTGCGAGGGCGTAGCTGCCGCCCTCCGCGCGGGTGAACAGGACGATCGCGATGGGGGCGGTGCCGTTCGGCAGCCGGCCCACCAGGGTGCCGGTCAGCAGCCGAGCGGCATGCCGCGCCCGGAGGATGTCCAGATATCCCGCGGCCATGTCCCGCCCTTCCGTGTGGAGTGCCGTTGGGGCCACCCCGAGGTTTTACGTATAACTTCCACGTTCATACGTACCATGAGCCAGTCCGCAGGTCCACTCCATTGCGCCTGCCCAGACCGGCCCGGAGGCCCGCGTGACCAGCCCAGCAGCACCCGGCCCGCCCCGCCCCACCAGTCGCGACGTGGCGCGAGCCGCGGACGTCTCCCAGGCAACGGTCTCCCTGGTGCTCGGCGACAAGTGGCGCGGCAGGGTCTCCGAGACCACCGCCGGCCGGGTGCGCGACGCCGCCCGCGACCTCGGCTACCGGCCCAACCTCGCCGCCCGCAATCTGCGCCTCGGTCACACCAGGACCGCCCTGCTCGTCGTCCCCGCACTGACCAACGAGTTCTTCGCCCGGGTCTACACGGGCGCCGCCGCCGTCGCCGCCGAGCACGGCTTCGGTGTCGTCCTCTACCCCTCGCCCGACGGCACGGGCCCGGCCCGGGACCCCTTCGCCTCGGCACGCGCCGCGCTGGACGGGGTGATCGCCTCCTCCATGGCCGCCGACGCACTCGGCGCCCTCAACGGCGCCGGGCTCCCCCTGGTCATGCTCGACAGCGACCCGGCGGCGCCGGGTCCCGCCGCCCGGGTCAACCTCGACATCGCCGACGGGATGCGCCAGGTCGCACGACACCTGCTCTCCCTCGGCCACCGCCGCTTCGTGCATCTCGCGTCGTCCGTCGACTCCTGGACGTTCGCGGTCCGCGCCCGGGCCCTGCACGAAGTCCTGGGCGGTGTCCCCGGAACGGATGTCCGTTCCGTCCCGGCCGCGCTGGACGTGCGGGCCGGCCGCGAGGCCACAGAACGCGCACTGGCGGCCCCGGGGCCCCGCCCCACCGCCATCGTCTGCGACGACGACATCCTGGCCGCGGGCGCCTGCAAGGCCGCGCGCCGGCTCGGGATGCGGATTCCGGACGACCTCTCCGTCACCGGCTTCGACGACCTGGCTCTGGCCACGGCCGTCGAACCCGAACTCACCACCGTGCACCTGCCCGCCGAGCAGGTCGGCGAGCGCGGCATGAGCGCGCTGCTGGCCGTACTGGACGGCAGGCCGGCCGAGCCCGGCAGCCTGCCGGTGCGGCTGGTGATCCGCGGCTCCTCCGCGCCCGCGCCCGACCACCACGCCACATGACAGTGCCCCGGTCCGCCGAAACGGCGGACCGGGGCACGGAGACCGGGAGTCCTGCTACTCCACGTCGCCGCCGGAGTCGGTGGAATCCTTGGAACCACTGGCATCGGAGGATTCGGAAGTGGCTGCCTTCCCGCCCTTCTTGCCGGCATCCGTCGTAGTCGCGGAGGTGTCCGCGCCCTCGCCGTCCTCCGTGTCCGAAGGAGCGTCGGTGGGCGTCGAACCGGCGCCGTCCGCCTCCAGCAGCCGGGCCAGCTGCCGACCGACGATCCGCTTGAACTTGCGCTGCTGCGGCCTCGTACGGTCCAGGACCGCGACCTCCAGCCGCTCCGCGGGGATCTCCCGCTCGCTGCCGTTGGGATCGCGGGACAGCGCCTGCACCGCCAGCTTCAGCGCCTCGGCGAGGGTCATCCCGTCTCGGTGGCGCTGGTCCAGGAAGGTGCTGATCTGTTCGGCGTTGCCGCCGACCGCGACCGAGCCGTGCTCGTCCACGATCGAGCCGTCGTGCGGCAGCCGGTAGATCTGGTCGCCCTCCGGCCCGGCGCCCACTTCGGCCACCACCAACTCCACCTCGTACGGCTTCTCGGCCGCACTGGAGAAGATGGTGCCGAGGGTCTGCGCGTAGACGTTCGCCAGTCCACGCGCCGTCACATCGTCGCGGTCATAGGTGTATCCGCGCAGATCGGCGTAACGCACACCGCCGATGCGGAGATTCTCGTATTCGTTGTACTTGCCGGCGGCGGCGAAACCGATCCGGTCATAGATCTCGCTGAACTTGTGCAACGCACGGGACGGGTTCTCGCCGACGAACACAATGCCGTCGGCGTACTGCAGCACAACCAGGCTGCGACCACGGGCGATGCCCTTCCGGGCGTATTCCGCCCGGTCGGCCATGGCCTGCTGAGGTGAGACATAGAACGGCGTCGACACCGGCTATCCGTCCCTTTCTGTCATTGGCGGGAGCATCGAAGGAGAAGCCTTGGAACGGGCGGTCAGAGCAGCGCGGCGCGCGGGCCGTCGGGCTGTTCCATCCGGCGTTCCAGAATCGAGCGCGCGATCTCGGAGGATTCCGCCGCGGTCAGCTTCCGGAAGCCCTCGTCCGTGATGACGGTGACGATCGGGTAGATACGACGGGCCACGTCCGGGCCGCCGGTCGCCGAATCGTCGTCCGCGGCGTCGTACAGCGCCTGCACGACCAGCGTGAGCGTCTGCTCCTCCGTCAGGTCCTCGCGGTAGAGCTTCTTCATCGAGCCACGGGCGAAGATCGAGCCGGAGCCGGTGGATGCGTATCCGTGCTCCTCGGAACGGCCGCCGGTGACGTCGTAACTGAAGATCCGGCCCCGCTCGCGGTCGACGTCGTAGCCAGCGAAGAGCGGCACCACGGCGAGACCCTGCATGGCCATCGCCAGATTGCTCCGGATCATCGTGGAGAGCCGGTTCGCCTTGCCCTCCAGGGAGAGCTGCGCCCCCTCCACCTTCTCGAAGTGCTCCAGCTCCAGCTGGAAGAGCTTGACCATCTCCACGGCCAGACCCGCTGTACCGGCGATACCCACCGCGGAGTACTCGTCGGCCGGGAAGACCTTCTCGATGTCGCGCTGCGCGATCATGTTGCCCATGGTCGCCCGCCGGTCACCGGCGAGGACCACACCGCCGGGGAAGGACGCCGCGACGATCGTGGTGCCGTGCGGCGCCTCGATGGCCCCCTTCATGGGCGGCATCTGCCGGTTGCCCGGGAGCATCCCGGGCGACTGGTCGGACAGGAAGTCCATGAACGAAGAGGACCCGGGCGTCAGGAAGGCAGCTGGTAGACGCCCGGTGCTACGAGTGTTGGCTTCCACGCGTTTCCCTCCAGGTAAGCGACAGCCTGCGCAAGGTGTCGGGATCATCTCCCAACGTGCCGATGGCCGAATCGCAGTTGAAGCACAATACGCCTCGGACCCTACCCGCATCGCGGCAGTGATCCACATGAACGGCGGGAGCAGTCAGGCGGATCGTGCGGACGCCCGACCGCGACGAGATCATGTCATCGCGCTGAGTCTCGGTCATGCCGTACTGGCGCTTGAGGTGACCCGCGCGCCCCCGAGCCGACTTGCACGCCTTGGAGCGCGGCGCCGAGCCGTCAGGGGCAGTCGCGCTGCGGTGCCACTCGCCGTGCGGCTTGACTTCGCCACACGTCCGACACTCCCTGTGCCCCTGCGGAACGTGCACACGCTCTCGCCCCGGCTTGCCTCGAGCTGCCCGGCGGCGCCGGTCATGCGCGGCGCCGTAAGCAGCCACGCACTCCCGACACCGCGACTGAAGGCCGTCGCGCCGGTTCCTGTCCGACGCGAAAGAAGGCAGTGGTGACTCTCTCTCACGTCCGGAGCACCACTTCACTTCACGCGACTCGGGCATCGCCCCTACTGTCCGCCCTTTTGCACGAAACTTCGAACGAAGTCCTCGGCATTGGCCTCGAGGACGTCGTCGATCTCGTCGAGGACGTCGTCGACGTCGTCGCTCAGCTTCTCCTGTCGCTCCTTGAGGTCCTCGGAGCCCTGCGCATCCTGCGCCTGCTCCTCGACCTCTTCGGTGGAGCGCGTCGCCTTCTGCTGTCCGCCGCCGGTGTCCTTGGTCGCCATATAGCTCACCCCGCTCGGTTCGAAGCACTTGATCAGACCCTACCTACGGGGTCCGACATTGGCCCGGTACTTGTCTCAACGTCCGGAGGTCATCGGAATGATTCCCAGTCGGCGGCCCTTTCAGCCGCCCGCGAGCACCCGGACCAGCTCTTCCGCCGTGCGGCAGCGGTCCAGGAGGGCCTTGACGTGGTCACGGGTGCCCCGCAGCGGCTCCATGGTGGGAACCCGCTGAAGGGAGTCGTGGCCCGGCAGGTCGAAGATGACCGAGTCCCAGGAGGCCGCCGCCACGTCGTCCGCGTACTGTTCCAGACAGCGACCGCGGAAATACGCTCTGGTGTCCTCCGGAGGCGCCGTACGGGCCTTCTCGACCTCGTTCTCGTCCAGCAGGCGCTTCATCCTGCCCCGGGCCACCAGACGGTTGTACAGACCCTTGTCGGGCCGTACGTCGGCGTACTGCAGGTCCACCAGGTGCAGGCGGGCGGCGTCCCAGTCGAGGTTGTCGCGGCGACGGTAGCCCTCCATGAGCTCCCGCTTGGCGATCCAGTCGAGCTCGCGGGACAGGCTCATCGGATCGTTCTCCAGCCGGTTGAGCGTGTCCTCCCAACGGATCAGGATGTCCTTGGTCTGCTCGTCCGCATCCGCCCCGTACCGCTCCTCGACGTACTTTCGGCCCAGCTCGAAGTACTCCATCTGGAGCTGGACAGCGGTGAGTGTCCGGCCGCTGCGCAGAGTGATCAGCTGCTGGAGATCCGGATCGTGCGAGACCTGGTGCAAGGTGCGGACCGGCTGGTCGACGGCCAGGTCGACATTGATGAAGCCGTCCTCGATCATGGAGAGCACGAGCGAGGTGGTGCCCAGCTTGAGGTAGGTGGAGATCTCCGAGAGGTTCGCGTCGCCGATGATCACATGGAGCCGGCGGTACTTCTCGGCGTCGGAGTGGGGCTCGTCGCGCGTGTTGATGATGGGTCGTTTGAGGGTGGTCTCCAGCCCGACCTCGACCTCGAAGTAGTCGGCGCGCTGGCTGATCTGGAACCCGTGCTCGTGGCCGTCCTGGCCGATTCCGACCCGCCCCGCGCCGGTCACGACCTGCCGCGAGACGAAGAACGGCGTCAGATGGCGCACGATGTCGGAGAACGCCGTCTCGCGTTTCATCAGATAGTTCTCGTGCGTGCCGTACGAGGCGCCCTTGTTGTCGGTGTTGTTCTTGTACAGATGGATCGGCTGGGCGCCCGGCAGCTGGGCCGCGCGCTCCGCGGCCTCGGCCATGATGCGTTCGCCGGCCTTGTCCCACAGGACCGCGTCCCGGGGGTTGGTGATCTCCGGCGAGCTGTACTCGGGGTGTGCGTGGTCGACGTAGAGCCGCGCTCCGTTGGTGAGGATGACGTTGGCCAGGCCGATGTCCTCGTCGGTGAGCTGGCTGGAGTCGGCGGTCTCGCGGGCGAGGTCGAAGCCTCGCGCGTCGCGCAGCGGGTTCTCCTCCTCGAAGTCCCAGCGGGCGCGGCGCGCCCGGTGCATCGCCGCCGCGTAGGCGTTGACGATCTGGGACGAGGTGAGCATGGCATTGGCGTTGGGGTGGCCGGGCACGGAGATCCCGTACTCGGTCTCGATGCCCATTACTCGCCGTACGGTCATGCGGCCCTCCTTGCCCGGCGGCGCTCCCTTCCGGGGGCGGCGCTCAAGTACCGCTGCTTTTCCGGTGCGTGCGCGGTTCGCCCGTTCCCGCACTGCGCGACCGGGCGGTACGCCAGAGCCTAGAGCGCCTCTGCGCCGGTGGGGAGATCAATTACGTCATTACTGCGGTGTCGTCGGAGCTGTCCGGAAAGCAACCGGCTGCGGATGCCCGGCCGGGCATCCGCAGCCGGTCCTTGTCCTAGAGGTACTGCCCGGTATTCGCCACCGTGTCGATGGAACGACCGGTGTCCGCGCCCTGCTTTCCGGTGACGAGTGTGCGGATGAAGACGATCCGCTCACCCTTCTTGCCGGAGATCCTGGCCCAGTCGTCCGGGTTGGTGGTGTTCGGCAGGTCCTCGTTCTCCTTGAACTCGTCCACGCAGGCCTGGAGGAGGTGGGAGACGCGCAGGCCCTTCTGGCCCTGCTCGAGGAATGCCTTGATGGCCATCTTCTTGGCCCGGTCGACGATGTTCTGGATCATCGCGCCGGAGTTGAAGTCCTTGAAGTAGAGGACCTCCTTGTCGCCGTTGGCGTACGTGACCTCGAGGAAGCGGTTCTCCTCGGACTCGGTGTACATCCGCTCGACGACCGACTGGATCATGGCGTGGGCCGCGGCCTCCTTGGAGCCCGTGTGCTCGGCCAGATCGTCCGCGTGCAGGGGCAACGAGGGCGTGAGGTACTTCGCGAAGATGTCCTTCGCCGCCTCTGCGTCGGGACGCTCGATCTTGATCTTCACATCGAGGCGGCCCGGTCGCAGGATCGCGGGGTCGATCATGTCCTCGCGGTTGGAGGCGCCGATGACGATGACGTTCTCCAGGCCCTCGACGCCGTCGATCTCGGCGAGCAGCTGGGGGACGATGGTGTTCTCCACGTCCGAGCTGACGCCGGATCCCCGGGTACGGAAGAGGGACTCCATCTCGTCGAAAAAGACGATGACGGGGGTGCCCTCGCTCGCCTTCTCGCGAGCACGCTGGAAGACCAGGCGGATGTGGCGCTCGGTCTCGCCGACGTACTTGTTGAGGAGTTCCGGGCCCTTGATGTTGAGGAAGTAGCTCTTCCCGGCCGGCTGGCCGGTGACTTCGGCGACCTTCTTGGCAAGGGAGTTGGCGACCGCCTTGGCAATGAGTGTCTTGCCGCAGCCGGGCGGACCGTAGAGCAGGATGCCCTTCGGTGGCCGGAGCTCGTGCTCCTTGAAGAGGTCGGGGTGGAGGTAGGGGAGCTCGACCGCGTCGCGGATCAGCTCGATCTGGTCGCCCAGTCCACCGATCTTGTTGTAGTCGATGTCCGGGACTTCTTCGAGGACGAGCTCTTCGACCTCGCTCTTGGGCACGACTTCGTAGACGTAGCCGGACCTGGGTTCGAGCAGCAGGGCGTCGCCGGGGCGGATGGTGATGTCCAGCAACGGCTCGGCGAGCCGCACCACCCGTTCCTCGTCGGTGTGCCCGACCACCAGGGCGCGTTCGCCGTCCTCAAGGATCTCCTTGAGGGTGACGATGTCCCCGGCCCGCTCGAATTCCATGGCGTCGACCACGTTGAGCGCTTCGTTGAGCATGACCTCCTGGCCGCGCCGGAGATCCTCCAGCTCGACGCTGGGACTGACGTTCACCCGGAGCTTGCGGCCCCCGGTGAAGATGTCGCAGGTGCCGTCCTCGTTCGCCTGCAGGAACACACCGAAGCCGGCCGGCGGCTGTGCGAGCCGGTCGACCTCTTCCTTGAGGGCCACGATCTGGTCGCGGGCCTCGCGGAGTGTGCCGGCGAGCCGCTCGTTCTGAGCGGACACGCCTGCGAGGTTGGTCTGCAACTCGACGATCCGCTCTTCGAGAATCCTCGTATGACGCGGAGAGTCGGCGAGCTTACGTCGCAGGACGGCGATTTCCTGCTCGAGATAGGCGACCTGGCCGGCTGGGTCTTCGGACCCCCGCCCGGGCCGGATGCCGCGGTTGATGTCGTCGTCGTGGGCTGCCACGGTCCTCACCTCCTCCAAGGGGAGCTGGACGCTTCCTGACCCTACCTGGGTGGGTGATGATTGAAACCCCTAGATCACAAAGACTCTGGGGTGTGTCCGATCTTCACCCTTGCGCTCTCCCTCGTGTCAGGGGAATACCCACCCTTCAACATCGGAAAGCGGCCGGTTGTATCGTCGAACTGTTCAACAGCCACCAGAGTTGGCTTTTTTTGGTTCGGATACGCAGGAACGGCAGGAGAAATGACCGTGCAGCAGGACGCTCCCACCGGCAGCGAGACGCAGGACCTGGAGGTCTGGATCGACCAGGACCTCTGCACGGGAGACGGCATCTGCGTGCAGTACGCGCCGGAGGTGTTCGAGCTGGACATCGACGGTCTCGCGTATGTGAAGAGCGATCAGGACGAACTGCTCCAGGACAAGGGGGCCACCACGCCCGTCCCGCTGCCGCTCCTGCAGGACGTGGTCGACTCGGCCAAGGAGTGCCCGGGCGACTGCATTCACGTACGGCGGGTTTCGGACAGGGTCGAGGTCTTCGGCCCCGAGGCCGCCTGATACCGCGGCCCCGAAGAGGACGCCTGCCACGCGCCGGTGACGGTCAGACGCCGGCGCCGGCCGGGTCCTCCGACTGGCTGCTGCGCACGAAAGCGCCGTTCTGCCACTGCCAGGTGACCTTTTCCTGCTCGTCGGGGCAGCAGGAGGGCACCTCGGGCGAGGAGTAGCCGAGGAGCGTGGCGGAGACGACGCCGTCACGCACCGCGAAGTCACCGACGCTCATCCTCTGGACGGGGTCCACCAGGGTCGCGACGATCCGTGGTGCGGCACCGCTTCCCCGGGTGAGGACGTAGACGCCACTGGGCGGGGTGCCGGATCCGGCCGTGCAGTGGACCACCGCGACGGTTTCCGGACGGCGGTCGCCGTCCAGGTCGCCGGGGACCTCCTTGGCCACGGTGTGGCCCGCCCCGCCGCAGTCCAGCGGGAAGTCCGCCTGTGCCGGGTCGGGGGCAGCCTGGGGCGCCGCTCCGTGCTGCGCCGCGGTGCGGTGGGGAGTGGAGGCCGAGGCGCTCGCGTCGGGCTGGAGCAGACCGGCTGCCGCGACGACGGCGGCCATGGCTGCGGCGGTGGCGAGCCAGTGCATCGGCGTGGTGTCGGTGTGCGCGAGGTCCGGGAGCACGGAGGTCTGCACGCGGGATGTCTCCTGTGGTTCCTGTGGTACGGAATGCCGGAAAGGCGGTGCCGTCGGCGGGACGTCGGCGGCGGGGTGGGGGTGGCCAGCATCGTGCCACACCTCACACGGCAGCGGAACGGTGGGGTCGTCACAGATCCTGCTCTGCGTCCGGCGCCCGCTCCCGGGCAACGGAAAGGCGCCGCCGCGGAGTTCCCGGGTCGGTCCGGGAACTCCGCGGCGGCGCCGGTCTGCGCATGCCGGAGCGGCTGCGCCGTGGTTCAGTCGCGGGCGGAGCCGCTCTGGCTGCCCGGGCCGGTGTAGTCCTCGCCGTAGGCGCCCTTGGAGGGCCGGCGGCGGCGCGGCGGGGGCTGGACTCCGTCGGCCAGCCGGCGGGCGGTGACGAGGAATCCGGTGTGGCCGATCATGCGGTGGTCCGGGCGCACGGCGAGACCCTCGACGTGCCAGTTGCGGATCATCGACTCCCAGGGCTGCGGTTCGGCGAAGCAGCCGATCTCACGGATGGACTCGACCGTCCGCGAGAGCTGGGTGGTGGTCGCGACGTACGCACAGAGGATGCCGCCCGGGACGAGCGCCTTGGAGACGACGTCCAGGCATTCCCAGGGCGCGAGCATGTCCAGGACGACGCGGTCCACGTCGGTCTCCGTGAGGTTGTCCTGGAGATCGCCGACGGTGAGCTGCCATGCGGGGTGCGGAGTGCCGAAGTAGCGCTCGACGTTCTGCTGGGCGATCTCGGCGAAGTCCTCGCGGCGCTCGTAGGAGTGCAGCATCCCCTGTTCGCCGATGGCGCGGAGCAGGAAGGTGGAGAGTGCGCCGGATCCCACGCCGGCTTCCACGACGCGGGCGCCGGGGAAGATGTCGGCGAAGGCCAGGATCTGACCCGCGTCCTTGGGGTAGACCACGGCGGCGCCGCGGGGCATGGACAGGACGTAGTCGGGGAGCAGGGGGCGCAGCGCCAGATAGACGACGTTTCCCGTGGTACGGACAACACTGCCCTCGGGAGCACCGATCAGCTCGTCGTGCGAGAAAGAACCCTTGTGGGTGTGGAAGTTCTTTCCGGCTTCGAGCGTGAAGGTGTAGTGGCGTCCCTTGGGATCGGTGAGCTGGACCTGGTCCCCGACCTTGAAGGGCCCGCGTCGGCGGGCGGCACCGGTCGGTTCAGACATGTGACCAGCGTACCGGTGTTTCCCGGGGCGCCGACCGCCCGCCCGGGCGGGGGCGGAGCGCCTCTCAGGCGGTGGGGCGGGCCATGGCGGCGACGAACGCACGCTCGACGTCGGCGGTGGAGAGCACTCCGTAGATCTCACCGGTGTCCTCGACGACGAGGTACTCGGTGGCGGGGCTGGCCTTGAGGCGGTCCAGGAGGGCTTCACCGGCGAGCTCGGCGGAGACCTTCATGCCCTCGGTGAGGTCCTGGGCGAGGCCGCTGACGGCGACCCAGGGGCGGCGGTGTTCGGGGACCCCGACGATGGCGGCCTCCCGGACGAGCGCCTGGGGCGAGCCCGTCGCGTCGACGACGACGAGGGCGCGGGCGCCCGCCTCGTTGGCCCGGCGCAGGGCCTCGGAGAGCGGGGTGTCGCCCTCGACCGGGACGGCGCGCCGGGTGAGGGTGCGGGCCTGCAGGTCGGGGAGGTGCTCGCGGAGCCGGGCCATGCGCAGGCTGTTGCCCGCGCCGGTCCAGATGATGGCGGCGAGGATCGCGGCGAGCAGGGCGTCGGTGACGGTGTCCATGCCGCTGATCTCGCGGTTGCTGCTCCCGAGCGCCCCGGTGTGGGTGAGGAGGGGCAGTCCGATGAGGGTGACGACGGCGAGGGCGCGTCCGACCCAGGCGGCGGCGACGGTGCCGCTCATCGGACGGCCGGTGATCTTCCAGACCACGGCTCGGAGCATCCGGCCTCCGTCGAGCGGGAGGCCGGGCAGCAGGTTGAACGCGGCGACGATGAGGTTGGAGATCATCAGTCCGCCGAGCAGCACGCCGGGCACGGTGCCGGCTTCGACGAGCTTCATCGGGACGTAGAAGACGCCCGCGAGTACGAGGGAGAGCAGCGGGCCGACGAAGGCGAGGACGAACTCGCGTCCGGGGGTCTCGGATTCCTTCTCGATCTCGGAGACGCCGCCGAAGAACTGGAGCTGGATACGCCGGACCGGGAGCTTGTAGCGCAGGGCGACGACCGTGTGTGCGAGTTCGTGGACGAGCACGGAGGCGTAGAACGCGATCGCGAAGAAGAGGGCGACCAGGTAGCGGGCCGCGCCGAGGTCGGGCAGGACACGGTCGAGCTGGCCACCGAAGACCCAGGTGATCAGGGCTGCCACGACGAACCAGCTGGGCGCCACGTAGACCGGCACTCCGAAGGGGCGGCCCATGAGGATGCCGCCTCCCGGCTCCTCCTTGCGTCCCGGTGTGCCCTTGTCGGGGCCGTCGCCGGGGGCCGTGCCCCCTGGGCCGGGTTGCGGCTGCCCGCTGTTGCCGCTCTCGTCCACGAGGTCCCTTCGGTCGGTGCCGTTTCGGCACGATCATGCAGTGTTCGAGGGTCTGTGGTCGATGGTATGCCGATTGGTGTCAGTGGCGGGTCGTAGGGTCTTCGTCATGACCTCAGTACCGCGGCCGCCTCAGCCGCCCTCGTCCCTTTCGCCGTCGCGGGCGAGCGATTTCATGCAGTGCCCGTTGCTCTACCGCTTCCGGGTCATCGACAGGCTGCCGCAGAAGCCCAGTGAGGCGGCTACCCGGGGCACCCTCGTGCATGCGGTGCTGGAGCGGCTCTTCGACAATCCTGCGGCGGAGCGCACGCCGGGGCGGGCCACGTCGTTGATCCCGGCCCAGTGGGACCGGCTCCTGGAGTCGAAGCCGGAGCTGTCGGAGCTGTTCGCCGAGGACCCCGAGGGCGAGCGGCTCGCGCGGTGGCTGTCGGAGGCGGAGCGGCTGGTGGAGCGCTGGTTCTCGCTGGAGGATCCGACGCGCCTGGAGCCGGCCGAGCGGGAGATGTTCGTCGAGACAGAGCTGGAGTCGGGCCTGCGGCTGCGCGGGGTGATCGACCGGATCGACGTGGCTCCGACGGGCGACGTCCGGATCGTGGACTACAAGACGGGAAAGGCGCCGCGTCCGGAGTATGCGGAGGGCGCGCTCTTCCAGATGAAGTTCTACGCGCTGGTCATCTGGCGGCTCAAGGGTGTGGTGCCGCGCCGGCTCCAGCTCGTCTACCTCGGCAGCGGCGACGTGATGACGTACGACCCGGTGGTCGCGGACCTGGAGCGGGTGGAGCGCAAGCTGCTGGCGCTGTGGGATGCCATCTCGCTGGCCACGGAGACGGGCGAGTGGCGGCCCCGGCCGACGAAGCTGTGCGGCTGGT
This sequence comes from Streptomyces sp. NBC_01013, assembly GCF_045162765.1. Lineage (NCBI taxonomy): Bacteria > Bacillati > Actinomycetota > Actinomycetes > Kitasatosporales > Streptomycetaceae > Streptomyces > Streptomyces sp. NBC_01013. Next base: position 6,776,489 of record NZ_CP108687.1, on the reverse strand, counting down.
GCGACCATCAGGCACTCTGTCCCGAATTCGGGGGGACTCCCCCGGTGTATCCGCTGTCGGTGCGGCCGACGGAATCGACGCAGGATGTCCAGGGCAGAATGGACCCGGTCCGGGCTGAGGCCGGCCGGCCTGAGGCCCTGGAAGGACATTGAGGAGATCCCGTGGCAATCCGCGTCCTGCTGGTCGACGACCAACCGCTGCTGCGCACCGGCTTCCGGATGATCCTGGAGGCGGAGGGCGATCTCGCGGTGGTGGGCGAGGCCGGTGACGGTCTCCAGGCACTCGACCAGGTGCGGGCCCTGCAGCCCGATGTCGTGCTGATGGACATCCGGATGCCGCGGATGGACGGTGTCGAGGCGACGCGACAGATCACCGGTCCGGGACGGGACGGCCCGGCGAAGGTCCTGGTGCTGACCACGTTCGATCTCGACGAGTACGTGGTGGAGGCGCTCCGCGCCGGCGCCAGTGGCTTCCTGCTGAAGGACGCCCCGGCCAATGAGCTGGTGCAGGCGATCCGGGTGGTCGCAGGCGGCGAGGCGATGCTCGCTCCGAGCATCACGCGCCGGCTGCTCGACAAGTACGCGGACCATCTCCCGTCCGGCGAGGAGCCGGTGCCGGACACCTTGCACACCCTCACGGACCGTGAGGTGGAGGTCCTGAAGCTGGTCGCCCGCGGATTGTCGAATGCGGAGATCGCGGCGGATCTGTTCGTCAGCGAGACCACGGTCAAGACACATGTGGGGCATGTGCTGACGAAGCTGGGGCTGCGCGACCGGGTGCAGGCGGCGGTGTACGCGTACGAGAGCGGACTGGTGCGCCCCGGCGCCCAGTGACCCTGCGGAGGGCGGGCGGCCGGGGCGGCCGATCAGCTGGTGCCGAGTTCCCAGAGGTGGATGTCGGCGGACGAGGTGACCGCCCATTCGACGCCGGTGAGACCTTCACGCGAGGCGACGTACTGCTTGCCCTGCCAGAGGGGAAGGACGGGCACGTCCTCGGCGACGATGTCCTGGAGCTGCTGGAAGGTCTTGGCGGCGGCGCTGCGGTCGGCCTCGCGGCGGGATTCGGGGATGAGTGTCTTCTGGGCCGCGGCCGACCGGTACGGCGAGTTGAGGAAGTTGTCCCTGTCGAGGAACGGCGCCGTGTAGTTGTCCGGGTCCGGGAAGTCGGGGAACCAGCCCATGCCGTACACCGCGTAGTCGCGCCGCAGCTCCGCGGGACGGTACTTCGCCCAGGGGGTGCCCTTGACGGTCACGTCGAAGAGTCCGGTGCTGTTGAGCTGCCGCTTGAGCGTCGCGAACTCGTCGGCGGTGGCCTCGCCGTAGTAGTCGCTCGTGTAGTTGAGGGTGAACGTCACCGGGGTGTGGATCCCGGCGTTCTTCAGGATCGTGGCGGCCTTGGCGGCGCTGGGTTCGCCGTACTTGTTGAAGAACGAGTTCGTGTGTCCGGTGATGCTGGACGGGATCAGTGAGTACAGCGGCTCGGCCGTGGTGCCGTAGACCTCGCTCGCGATCTGGCCGCGGTCGATGATCTGGGCCATGGCCTGGCGGACCGCCTTGTTCTTCACGGCGGGGTCCTTGGTGTCGAAACCGAGGTAGCGGATGGCGAGACCGGGCATCTCGGTGAGCTTGATGCCGTCCTCGGGGTGCTCCACCATCTGCTGGGCCTGCTTCGGTGACATGGTGCGCGTCATCATGTCGATCTTCTTCCCGGTGAGCGCTTTACCCATGGCGCCGGCATCGGGGAAGGAATCCAGTTCGACCTTCTCGTTCACTACCTTGAGGTCCCCCTTGTAGCGGGGGTTCCTCGTGAAGACGACCTTCTCGACGCGGCCGTTCTTCACTTCCGGCTTCATCGTGTACGGGCCCGAACCGTCCACCTGGAATCCGCTGCGGGGCGCGGCCGCCGGGTATTTGTCGCGCTGGACTATTCCTGCGGGCGGCGTCGCGAGTTTGTACGGGAAGGTGGCGTCCGGTGTCCGGAGATGGAATACGACCTCGCGGTCACCCATCGTCTCGACGGTGTCGATGTTGTTGAGCAGGGCCACCGGCCCGTTCGTGGATTTGATCCGGAGCACGCGGTCGATGGAGTACTTGACGTCGTCGACGGTGACCGCGCTGCCGTCCGCAAAGGTGAGGCCGCTGCGCAGCTTGCAGCGGTAGCTCTCGTTCGCCGTGTCGGTGAAGAGACAGCTCTCGGCGGCCTCGGGCGTGGGCTGGCCACCGCTGCGGGGGACGTGCATCAGGGTCTGGACCGTCTGCCGCAGTACGTTCCAGACGCCCGCCTCGTAGCCGATGGCGGGATCGAGAGGTGCGGGGGCGTCCTTCGAGGTGACGAACTGGTCCGTAGTGCCGACAACGATGGCGCCGTTGCCATCGCTCCCACCGTCCGACGCGCCGCAGGCGGCGAGTACGGGGGCGAGCAGGCCGACGACGGCCGGCAGCACCAGAGTCTTGCGGTTCATCGTGGACGTTCTCCCTCATGCGGTCATGGAGAAAACGACATTAGTAGGCGCCGCCGGTTTCGCCGGACCGGTACCGCGTCACGCTAATCAAAGAGCTCGGATCTCCAGCGAAGAGCCGATTTACCGTCCCTGGAATGATTCGTACACGGATTCATCAATCGGGACACTTGGGTACGCGCAGCAGGCGTCACGGCGGATTCCAGGGAACCGTGTAGCAGCGAATGAGTGACAAAGGTCACGCACCGAACACCCTTACGCATTGACATGCACTCGCCTTACCGGCACAGAGGTGCGACATAAAACGCACGGTTTTTTGCGAGAGCTTTTCCGTTCATTCACAGGAACACTCTCGGTGCGCGGATCACCGCGTACCAGTGACTAGGCGCCTGAGAAATGCGAGATCGACCTCTTCGAGTGAACCGACGACCATGCGGCCGGCGGCCGGGGCGATCGGCGACACGGACGGCACGGCGACCACCCGGCATCCCGCGGCCTCCGCGGCCGCCACGCCGGTCGCCGTGTCCTCGATGACGGCACAGAGCCGGGGATCGGCCGCGAAGCCCTCCGCGGCCGTGAGGTAGGGCTCCGGGTGTGGCTTCGTGCGGACGACCTCGTCGCCGGCGACGGTGAGCGCGAAGTGGTGACGGCCCACCGAGTCCAGAACCCGGTCGATGATCCGTCGGTGGGAGGCGGAGACGAGGGCCGTGGGAACCTCGTGTCTCGCGAGCTCGGCGAGCAGCCGTGCCGCGCCCGGCATCAGCGGCACTCCGTCGGCGATGCGCTTCTCGAACCGGTCGTTGAGCAGCACGGTCAGTTCGTCGAGGGTGACGTCCGCGCCGGTGACGTCCATGAGGTAGCCGGCGCTGCGGGTCATCGGGCCGCCGACGACCACGTCCTTCCACGCCTCGTCCAGCCGGTGCCCCAGATCCGCGAAGACCGATACCTCGGCGTCCCACCAGAAGCCCTCGGTGTCGACCAGGGTGCCGTCCATATCGAGAAAGACGGCCTGGAGGGCAGCACCCTCGGCCGTACGGGTCGGGGACGCGGGGATCGTACTGGTCATCCGGCACACCTTCCATGAGGGGCGAGAAGGCCGGCCGCCATTCCCGGAGGAAGGGCGACCGGCCTGCACTGGACCGACCAGTGTACGACTCCTGCCGCTACGGCGCGTCGAAGGGAGACCTACCGCGCGTTGAAGTACTTCGCCTCGGGGTGGTGGATGACGATCGCGTCGGTGGACTGCTCCGGGTGGAGCTGGAACTCCTCGGAGAGGTGGACCCCGATCCGCTCGGGCTGCAGCAGGTCGGCGATCTTCGCCCGGTCCTCCAGGTCCGGGCACGCTCCGTAGCCCAGGGAGAAGCGGGCCCCGCGGTACTTGAGGGCGAACATGTCCTCGACGTCGGCGGGGTCGTCGCCCGCGAACCCGAGCTCGGAGCGGACGCGGGCGTGCCAGTACTCGGCGAGGGCCTCGGCGAGCTGGACGGACAGGCCGTGCAGCTCCAGGTAGTCGCGGTAGGAGTTGGCTTCGAAGAGCTTGGCCGTCTCGCCGCCGATCTTCGAGCCGACCGTGACGACCTGGAGGCCGATGACGTCGGTCTCGCCCGACTCCTCGGGGCGGAAGAAGTCCGCGAGGCACAGGCGGCGGCCGCGGCGCTGGCGCGGGAAGGTGAAGCGGGTGCGCTCGGAGCCGTCCTCGTGGAGCAGGATCAGGTCGTCGCCCTTGGAGACGCAGGGGTAGTAGCCGTAGACGACGGCCGCTTCGAGGAGGTTCTCGGTGTGCAGCTTGTCCAGCCAGCCGCGCAGGTGCGGCCGGCCCTCGGTCTCGGCGAGCTCCTCGTACGTCGGTCCGTCACCGGCCCGGGCCTGCTTGAGGCCCCACTGGCCCTTGAAGAGGGCGCCCTCGTCGAGCCAGGAGGCGTACTCCTTGAGCTGGATGCCCTTGACGACCCGGCTCCCCCAGAACGGCGGGGTGGGGACGGGATTGTCGACGGCGACGTCGGAGCGCACACCCTCCTCGGGCTCGTCGACCTCCAGCACGGCGGTGTCGCGGGCGGGGACGCGGCGCTGCTTGAGCTCGGGGAGGGTGGCTCCGGGGACGCCGCGCTTGACCGCGATCAGGGCGTCCATCAGGCGCAGGCCCTCGAAGGCGTCGCGCGCGTAGCGGACCTCGCCCTCGTAGATCTCGTGGAGGTCCTGTTCGACGTAGGCGCGGGTGAGGGCGGCGCCACCCAGGATCACCGGGTACTCGGCGGCCAGCTTGCGCTGGTTGAGCTCCTGGAGGTTCTCCTTCATGATCACGGTGGACTTGACCAGGAGGCCGGACATGCCGATGACGTCGGCCCGGTGCTCCTCGGCGGCGTCCAGGATCGCGGAGACGGGCTGCTTGATGCCGATGTTGACGACGTTGAACCCGTTGTTGGACAGGATGATGTCGACGAGGTTCTTGCCGATGTCGTGGACGTCGCCGCGCACGGTCGCCAGGACGATGGTGCCCTTGCCCTCCGCGTCGGACTTCTCCATGTGCGGCTCCAGGTAGGCCACCGCGGTCTTCATGACCTCGGCGGACTGGAGCACGAACGGCAGCTGCATCTGACCGGAGCCGAACAGCTCGCCGACGACCTTCATGCCCTCCAGGAGGGTGTTGTTGACGATGTCGAGCGCCGGCGTGTCCTTCAGCGCCTCGGCGAGGTCGGCTTCCAGGCCGTTCTTCTCGCCGTCGATGATGCGGCGCTGGAGGCGCTCGTCCAGGGGCAGGGCGAGGAGTTCCTCGGCCTTGCCTGCCTTCATCGACTTCATGTTGACGCCCTCGAAGAGCTCCATGAGCCGCTGCAGCGGGTCGTAGCCCTCGGCGCGGCGGTCGTAGATCAGGTCGAGGGCGACCTTGACCTGCTCCTCCTCCAGCCGGGCGATGGGCAGGATCTTCGATGCGTGCACGATCGCGGAGTCGAGCCCGGCCTTGACGCACTCGTCGAGGAAGACGGAGTTGAGCACGACCCGGGCGGCCGGGTTGAGGCCGAAGGAGATGTTCGACAGGCCCAGCGTGGTCTGGACGTCGGGGTGGCGCTTCTTCAGCTCGCGGATCGCACCGATCGTGGCGATGCCGTCGCCCCTGGACTCCTCCTGGCCGGTGCAGATCGTGAAGGTCAGGGTGTCGATGAGGATGTCCGACTCCTGGATGCCCCAGTTGCCGGTCAGGTCCTCGATGAGCCGCTCGGCGATGGCGACCTTGTGCTCGACCGTACGGGCCTGGCCCTCCTCGTCGATGGTCAGGGCGATCAGTGCCGCGCCGTGTTCGGCGGCCAGCTGGGTGACCTTCACGAAGCGCGACTCGGGCCCGTCGCCGTCCTCGTAGTTGACGGAGTTGAGGACCGCGCGGCCGCCGAGCTTCTCCAGTCCGGCCCGCAGCACGGGCAGCTCCGTGGAGTCCAGGACGATCGGGAGGGTGGAGGCGGTGGCGAAGCGCCCGGCCAGCTCCTCCATGTCCGCGACACCGTCGCGGCCGACGTAGTCGACACACAGGTCGAGCATGTGCGCGCCTTCGCGGATCTGGTCACGGGCCATCTCCACGCAGTCGTCCCAGCGTGCCTCCAGCATGGCCTCGCGGAACTTCTTCGACCCGTTGGCGTTCGTACGCTCACCGATCGCCAGGTACGAGGTGTCCTGCCGGAACGGGACCGTCTGGTACAGCGACGCCGCTCCCGGTTCCGGGCGCGGGTCGCGCGCGGACGGCACAGCGCCCCGGACCCGCTCCACGACCTGCCGCAGGTGCTCCGGCGTCGTACCGCAGCAGCCTCCCACCAGGGACAGCCCGTACTCCTGGACGAACGTCTCCTGCGCGTCGGCCAGCCCTTCGGGGTCGAGCGGGAAGTGGGCGCCGTCCTTGGTGAGCACCGGCAGCCCGGCGTTCGGCATGCAGAGCAGCGGGATGCGGGAGTGGCGGGTGAGGTAGCGCAGGTGCTCACTCATCTCCGCCGGGCCGGTCGAACAGTTCAGCCCGATCATGTCGACACCGAGCGGCTCCAGCGCGGTCAGAGCGGCGCCGATCTCCGAGCCCAGCAGCATCGTGCCGGTCGTCTCGAACGCCAGCGAGCACAGCAGCGGCAGGTCGCTGCCCAGGGCCTCCAGTGCCCGCCGGGCGCCCAGCACCGCGGCCTTCGTCTGCAGCAGGTCCTGCGTCGTCTCCACGATCAGCGCGTCCGCACCGCCCGCGATGAGACCTTCGGCGTTCTGCTGGAAGCCGTCGCGCAGCGTGAGGTAGGGGACGTGGCCCAGCGTCGGCAACTTCGTCCCGGGACCCATCGATCCGAGCACCCAGCGCTGCTGCCCCGTGGAAGCGGTGAACTCGTCCGCCACCTCACGCGCGATGCGCGCGCCGGCCTCCGAAAGTTCGTGGACGCGTTCGGGAATGTCGTACTCGCCCAGGGCCGCCGTGTTGGCGCCGAAGGTGTTCGTCTCGACGCAGTCCACGCCGACGGCGAAGTACTCCTCGTGCACCGAGCGCACGATGTCGGGGCGCGTGAGGTTCAGGATCTCGTTGCAGCCTTCGAGGTTCTCGAAGTCCTCCAGCGTGGGGTCCTGTGCCTGGAGCATGGTGCCCATGGCACCGTCGGCCACCACGACTCGGGTGGCGAGCGCCTCGCGGAGGGCTGCGGCTCGGTTCCGGCTGTCGGCGGAAGGGGTCGGCGACGAGGCCATGGATGTACTCCCTGGGATGCGACGGCTGTCGGCTTTGCGGCTTCGGCGGAAGGCGCACCCGGCCAGGGTAGCCGGGCGGCGTCCCGGGGCGTCACTCTGTCCCACGAATCGGACTGCATGCCGTGCGGGCGGTCGCCCGGGCATCCCGGGGTGCCGCAGAATTCCCCTGCGATCAAGCACGGGTCGGCATGGACCGATACTGTTCAGCATTGTCGAACCGAGGTGGAGGAGTACGGCGCGATGGCCAAGAACATCCAGTCGCTGGAGCGGGCAGCCGCGATGCTGCGTCTGCTGGCGGGCGGCGAGCGGCGGCTGGGACTGTCCGACATCGCCTCCTCCCTGGGCCTGGCCAAGGGAACCGCGCACGGAATCCTGCGCACGCTCCAGCACGAGGGCTTCGTCGAGCAGGACGCGGCGTCCGGCCGCTATCAGCTGGGGGCCGAGCTGCTGCGTCTGGGCAACAGCTATCTGGACGTCCACGAGCTGCGGGCCCGCGCGCTGGTCTGGACGGACGACCTGGCCCGTTCCAGCGGGGAGAGCGCCCACCTCGGCGTGCTGCACCAGCAGGGCGTCCTGATCGTCCACCACGTCTTCCGGCCCGATGACAGTCGCCAGGTCCTGGAGGTCGGGGCCATGCAGCCGCTGCACTCCACGGCCCTGGGCAAGGTCCTGTCCGCCTACGACCCGGTGGCCCACACGGAGGCCCTGGAGGCGGAGCGGCAGTCCTTCACGCCGCGCACGGTCACCGATCCGCAGGAGTTCGAGTCGATGCTCGACCTGATCCGCGCCCGGGGCTGGGCGGCCGACGTCGAGGAGACCTGGGAAGGCGTGGCCGCGGTGGCCGCCCCGATCCACGACCGGCGACGGATGCCGGTGGGCGCCGTGGCCGTGACCGGCGCGGTGGAACGGGTGTGCGCGGACGGTGAACTGCGGCCCGAGCTGGTGGCGGCGGTGCGGGACTGTGCCCGCGCGGTCTCCCGGGATCTGGGCGCCAGGCGGTTCTGAGATCCCTGCGGGACGATCGGTAACGATCGAGTTATAGAACACACAACCCTTGACGCCTCCTTCACCTGGGGGAAACACTGCCGTTCACCGGTCGGCATTGTCGAACGCCTAACGGAAATACGCGTTAGGGTGTGACAGAGCCAAGGCCGGCAACGCCCTCACATGAGGGCGCGGACCACCGGAGGGACCCGGGGTTCGGCTTCCCTGGACGAAGGACAAAGGAGTCGCGGGTGTCCAGCTCCGACATCTTCATCGGCGAGACCATCGGTACCGCCGTACTCATCCTGCTCGGCGCCGGTGTCTGTGCCGCCGTCACGCTCAAGCACTCGAAGGCACAGAACGCCGGCTGGCTCGCCATCACCTTCGGGTGGGGCTTCGCGGTACTGACCGGCGCCTACATGGTCGGTGGCGTATCCGGAGCGCATCTCAACCCGGCCGTCACCATCGGTCTGGCGATCGAGGGCGGAACCGAGTGGAGCGATGTTCCGCTCTATCTCGTCTCCCAGCTGTTCGGCGCGATGATCGGCGCGGCGCTGGTCTGGGTGGCCTACTACGGACAGTTCCGGGCCCATCTCACGGATCCGGAGGTCCTGAGCGCCCATTCGGGTGAGGAGGGCATGGTCGACAAGGCCGCCGCCCCCAACGCCGGGCCGGTGCTCGGCGTCTTCTCCACGGGTCCCGAGATCCGCAACGCCGTACAGAACGTCCTCACCGAGATCATCGCCACGGTCGTACTGGTCCTGGCCATCCTCACCCAGGGCCTCAACAACGACGGCAACGGTCTCGGCACGCTCGGCGCGCTGATCACCTCTCTTGTGGTCGTCTCCATCGGTCTCTCGCTCGGCGGCCCGACCGGCTACGCGATCAACCCGGTTCGCGACCTCGGTCCGCGTATCGTGCACGCGCTGCTTCCGCTGCCGAACAAGGGCGGATCCGACTGGGGTTACGCCTGGATCCCCGTCGTCGGACCGCTCATCGGCGGCGCGATCGCGGGCGGGCTCTACAACCTCGCCTTCGCGTGAGCCACAGGGCCCAGAGCCGTCACCCCCAAGACCACACAGACTTCCGGGAGCACACCGTGACCGACGCACACACCACCGGCACCCACGGCACCGGGCCGTTCATCGCGGCCATCGACCAGGGCACCACCTCCAGCCGCTGCATCGTCTTCGACAAGGACGGCCGGATCGTCTCCGTCGACCAGAAGGAGCACGAGCAGATCTTCCCGAAGCCGGGCTGGGTCGAGCACGACGCGACCGAGATCTGGGAGAACGTCCAGGAGGTCGTGGCGAGCGCCATCGTCAAGGCCGGCATCACCGCCGCCGACGTGAAGGCGATCGGCATCACCAACCAGCGCGAGACCACCCTGCTCTGGGACAAGCACACCGGTGAGCCCGTCCACAACGCCCTCGTCTGGCAGGACACCCGCACCGACGCGCTCTGCAAGGAGCTCGGACGCAACGTGGGCCAGGACCGCTTCCGCCGCGAGACCGGGCTGCCGCTCGCCTCGTACTTCGCCGGCCCCAAGGTCCGCTGGCTGCTCGACAACGTCGAGGGGCTGCGCGAGCGCGCCGAGCGCGGCGACATCCTCTTCGGCACCATGGACTCCTGGGTCATCTGGAACCTGACCGGCGGCACCGAGGGCGGCGTGCACGTCACCGACGTCACCAACGCCTCGCGCACGCTCCTGATGAACCTGCACACCATGGCGTGGGACGACAAGATCCTCACCTCCATGGGCATCCCGGCGGCCGTGCTGCCCGAGATCCGGTCCTCGGCCGAGGTGTACGGCAACGCCAGGGGCGGCGTGCTCGACGGCGTGCCGGTCGCCTCCGCGCTGGGTGACCAGCAGGCCGCGCTGTTCGGTCAGACGTGCTTCGCCGAGGGCGAGGCCAAGTCCACGTACGGCACCGGCACCTTCATGCTGATGAACACCGGCGAGACGCCCGTCAACTCCTACAACGGGCTGCTGACCACGGTCGGCTACCAGATCGGCGACAAGAAGCCGGTCTACGCCCTGGAGGGCTCGATCGCCGTCACGGGTTCGCTGGTGCAGTGGATGCGCGACCAGATGGGCCTGATCCAGTCCGCGGCCGAGATCGAGACCCTGGCCTCGTCGGTCGAGGACAACGGCGGCGCGTACTTCGTGCCGGCCTTCTCCGGCCTGTTCGCCCCGTACTGGCGCCCCGACGCCCGCGGTGTCATCGCCGGCCTCACCCGCTACGTCACCAAGGCGCACATCGCCCGTGCCGTGCTGGAGGCCACCGCCTGGCAGACCCGCGAGATCAGCGACGCCATGACCAAGGACTCCGGCGTCGAACTGACCGCACTCAAGGTCGACGGCGGAATGACCTCCAACAACCTGCTGATGCAGACCCTCGCCGACTTCCTGGACGCACCCGTGGTGCGGCCGATGGTCGCCGAGACCACCTGCCTCGGCGCCGCCTATGCCGCCGGCCTGGCCGTCGGCTTCTGGCCCGACACCGACGCGCTGCGCGCCAACTGGCGCCGGGCCGCCGAGTGGACCCCCCGCATGGACGCGGACACCCGCGACCGCGAGTACAAGAGCTGGCTCAAGGCCGTGGAACGGACCATGGGCTGGCTGGACGACGAGGAGTAGACAACATGACCACCCTGCAGAGCGTCCCCGCCCTCGGGACGCATCCGGCCTCCGGCTCCCTTCCGAGCCGTGCCGAGACCCGGGAGCAGCTCTCCAAGGCGACGTACGACCTCCTGGTGATCGGTGGCGGCATTCTGGGCATCTCCACTGCCTGGCATGCCGCGCAGTCCGGGCTGCGGGTGGCCCTGGTGGACGCCGGCGACTTCGCCGGCGCCACCTCCTCCGCCTCCTCCAAACTGCTGCACGGGGGTCTGCGCTACTTGCAGACCGGCGCGGTGAAGCTGGTGGCGGAGAACCACTTCGAGCGCCGTGCGGTATCGCGTCAGGTGGCCCCGCACCTGGCCAACCCACTCACCTTCTACCTCCCCGTGTACAAGGGCGGTCCGCACGGCGCGGCGAAGCTCGGCGCGGGTGTGTTCGCGTACTCGGCGTTGTCCGCCTTCGGCGACGGCGTCGGGCATGTGATCAGCCCGGCGAAGGCGCAGCGCGATGTGCCCGAGCTGCGTACGGACAACCTGAAGGCCGTCGCGGTGTACGGCGACGACCAGATGAACGACGCGCGGATGGCGCTGATGACGGTCCGCGCGGCCGTCGAGGCCGGGGCGACCGTCCTCAACCACGCGGCCGTGACGGGGCTGCGGTTCACCAGGGGCCGGGTCACGGGCGCCGACCTTCAGGACCGTACGGACGGCACCGAGTTCGGTGTGACCGCCCGGCTGGTGCTGAACGCCACCGGGCCGTGGGTCGACCACCTGCGGAAGATGGAGGACCCGAACGCGGCGCCCTCGATACGTCTGTCCAAGGGCGCGCACCTGGTGCTCAAGCGCACCCGCCCCTGGAAGGCGGCGCTGGCCACGCCCATCGACAAGTACCGGATCACGTTCGCCCTGCCGTGGGAGGACATGCTGCTGCTCGGCACGACGGACGAGGAGTACGAAGGCGACCCGGCGGACGTCGCGGTGACCGAGAAGGACACCGCGCAGATCCTGGACGAGGCGGCGTTCTCGATCAAGGACCAGCAGTTGTCACGCGATCTGATCACGTACTCCTTCGCGGGACTGCGGGTGCTGCCGGGCGGGCCCGGTGACACTTCCAAGGCCAAGCGCGAGACGGTGGTGACGGAGGGCCGCGGCGGAATGCTGTCGGTCGCCGGCGGCAAGTGGACGACCTTCCGCCACATCGGCCGTACGGTGATGAACAAGCTGGCCGCGCTCCCCGGGCACCCCCTCGCGGAGGACATGGAGCCGATGGCACGGCTGCCGAGGAAGCTTCCGCTGCCCGGTATCGCCAACCCGAACGCGGTGGCGCACCGGCTCCTGATCGACGGCGGTACCCCCGGTCCGCGGATGGCGGCGGACACGGCACGGCACCTGGCCACGCACTACGGTTCGCTGTCCTTCGACATCGCCCGGCTCGCCAACGAGAACCCGGAGCTCGCGAAGCGCATCCACCCCGACGCGCCGGAGATCTGGGCGCAGGTCGCCTACGCGCGCGACCACGAGTGGGCCGAGACCGCGGACGACGTGCTGCGGCGCAGGACGACGCTGACGATCCGGGGTCTGGCGACGGACGAGATCCGGGCCGGCGTCGAGTCGGTGCTGGACGCCCGCAAGAGCTGATCCACCGGAGAGGGGGCGGCGCCGACCGGGCGTCGCCCCCTCTTTCGTGCGCCGATTCACCCGGTGCGGTTTCGGACTCCGTGGGACACAGCGGGCGAACGGCGCGGGTCGCGCGGGCGAGCGGGGCGCCGGGTTGGCCCGATGGGCGTTCCGGCTGTCCGCGGGGACGCATAATGGTCCGATACATCGGATGTCTGGAGGTCGCCCATGGCTGTCACTGACGAGGCCATCGAGAAGATCAAGGGAATGATCGTCTCTGGTGCGCTACGGCCCGGCGATCGTCTCCCCAAGGAGAGCGAACTCGCCGCGGAGCTCGGCCTGTCCCGCAACTCGCTGCGGGAGGCGGTGCGCGCCCTGTCGCTGATCCGCATTCTCGATGTGCGCCAGGGCGACGGCACCTACGTCACCAGTCTCGATCCGCAGCTGCTGCTGGAGGCGCTGAGCTTCGTGGTGGACTTCCACCGCGACGACACGGTGCTGGAGTTCCTGGCGGTCCGCCGGATCCTGGAGCCGGCCGCGACCGCGATGGCGGCGAGCCGGATCAGCGAGGAGCAGCTGGACGCGCTGAGCGCCCAGCTGGATGCCCTGGGCGAGCGCCCCTCGGTCGAGGAGCTGGTGGCCTGCGACCTGGAGTTCCATCGCGGCATCGTGCAGTCGTCCGGCAACTCGGTGCTCTGCTCGCTGCTCGACGGACTGTCCGGCCCGACGACCCGGGCAAGGGTCTGGCGCGGTCTGACCCAGGAGGACGCGGTGAGCCGCACGCTCCACGAGCACCGGGCGATCGTCTCGGCGCTGCGGGACCGCGACGCGGAGGCGGCGCGCGCCTGGGCGACCGTGCATGTGGCGAGCGTGGAGCAGTGGCTTCGGTCGACGCTGTAAACCCGGGGGCGTTGCCCCGGACCCCGGCCCTCGGACGCCGGACGGGCTGGAACAGCCCGTCCGGCGTGAGGGGACCGAGAGGGTCAGTCCTGCTTCTCGCCGCTGGCGAAGCGGGAGATGACCAGGGCGACGATGATGATCGCGCCGTTGAGGAACTGGTTCCACAGCGCCGGGACGCCGCCGAGCGTCATGACGTTGACGACCAGCTGCAGCGTCAGGACGCCGGTCAGCGCACCGAACAGCGTGCCGCGACCGCCCTTGAGGCTGATGCCGCCGATCACTGCCGCGGCGAACACCTGGAAGATCCAGCCGTCGCCCTGGGTCGCGGCGACCGCCCCGTAGTGGCCGGTGTAGAGGATGCCGGCGAACGCCGCCAGCAGACCGCCGACGGCGAGCACGATCCAGGTGACCCGGTCGACGCGGATGCCCGCGGCGCGTGCCGCTTCCGGGTTGCCGCCGATGGCGTACAGCGAGCGCCCGTGGCGCAGCCAGGCGAGGGTTGCGCCGCCGATGGCGAAGAGGAGCAGGCAGATCCAGACCGCGGCCGGTGCGCCGAACCACGACGTCTTGCCGAGGTAGCGGAAGGACTCCGGGACGTCGGTGATGGACTTGCCCTCGGTGATGCCGATGTGGAGGCCGCGCAGCATCGTCAGCATGCCCAGCGTGGCGATGAAGCCGTTGACCCGGAGTTTCAGCATCAGGAAACCGTTGACGGCCCCGATCGCGAGCCCGACCAGCAGACAGAGCGGGATCGCCGACCAGGTGGGGAGCACTCCGAGGCCGGCGAAGCGGCCTCCCTCGGAGGGCAGCACCAGCCACATGGCGACGACCGGCGCGATGCCGATGGTCGACTCCAGCGAGAGGTCCATCCGGCCGCAGATGAGGATCAGCGCCTGGCCCAGGACCAGCAGGCTCAGTTCGGAGGACTGCTGGACGACGCTGATCAGGTTGTCGGATGTGAGGAAGACCGGCGAGACGATGAAGCCGATCAGCATCAGCACCAGGATCACCGGTACCAGGGAGAAGTCGCTCCACCGGATCAGCTTGAGCCGGCTCAGCGGGCTGTCGTCACCCGCACCGCCCTTCAGCGCCCCGTTGACGTCCTCGGCCGTGGACGGCCGTATCGTGCCGGTCATTCCCTTTCCCCCACACCTTCCATGGCGGCGACGAGTTCCCCGTCCGGCCACCCGCTTGCGAATGTTGCGACGATCCGCCCGTGGAACAGGACGAGGACCCGGTCACAGACCCGCAGATCATCCAGCTCGTCCGAGACGACGACTGCGGCGTTGCCCTCGTCGGCGACCCGCCGTACGACCCCGAGAAGCGAGTCCTTGGACTTGATGTCCACGCCCGCGGTGGGCCGGACCGCCACCAGCACGCTGGGCCTGCGGGCCAGTGCGCGGGCGACCACCACCTTCTGCTGGTTGCCGCCGGAGAGCCCGGAGACGGGCTGCTCGGGCCCCTGGGTCTTGATGTCCAGCGATTCGATCATGCCCCGGGCGAACTCCCGTGTACGGGACGGCAGTACGGTCCCCCACGGGCCGAGCTGGTCGGTGACCGTGAGCGTGGCGTTCTCGGCGACGCTGCGCTCCAGGACGAGGCCCTGGTCGTGCCGGTCCTCGGGGATGTAGCCGATCCCGGCGGCCAGGGCGTGCGGCACACTGCCCGAGCGGACGGCCTGTCCGCGTACCCGGACCGTCCCGCCGCCCGCCTTCCGCATGCCCGCCAGCACTTCGCCCAGGGCTGTGTTGCCGCTGGCGGCGGAGCCGGCGAGACCGAGGACCTCACCGGGGCGCACCTGGAGGTCCAGCGGTTCGAACCGCCCTTCCAGGGTGAGCCCTTCGGTCCGCAGGACGGGCTCCGCCGACGCCTCGGGCGGGGTGGCGGTGGCTGCCGCGTGCCAGGCGACGGCGCCGCCGGACTTCTCACCCGTCATGGCCGCCACCAGCTCCGTCTTCGTGACGTCGGCGACCGGGGCGGTCAGCACGTGGCGGGCGTCACGGTAGACGGTGACCGCCGTGCACAGCTCGTAGACCTCCTGCAGGTGGTGGGAGATGAAGAGGAACGCCACTCCCTGCTCCTGCAGCTCGCGCAGCTTGTCGAAGAGCCGGCCGATGCCGCGGGCGTCGAGTTGCGCGGTCGGCTCGTCGAGGATGATCAGCCGCGCGCCGAAGGACAGCGCGCGGGCGATCTCGACGAACTGCCGCTGCTCGACGGCGAGATCCCGCGCCCGGGTGTTCGGGTCGACCTGGACTCCGTAGTCGGCGAGGAGCTGCTCCGCGCGTCTGCGCAGCCTCCCCCAGCTGATCCAGCGGGACTTGTCGTCGAACCGGTTGAGGAAGAGGTTCTCGGCGACGGTCAGGTCGGGGACGACCATCGACTTCTGGTAGACGCAGGCGACCCTCGACTGCCAGGCCGTGGTGTCCCCGAAGACGGGGGCGGGCTCCCCGCCGAACATGACCGTGCCCGCGTCCGCCCTGTGGAGTCCGGTCAGTACGCTGACCAGCGTCGACTTGCCCGCGCCATTGCGTCCGACGAGTGCGTGCGACTCACCGGGCCGCACCGTGAGCTTCACCCCGTCGAGCGCCACGGTCGGCCCGAAGCGCTTGACGACGCCTTCCGCCTGTACGGCAGGTGGTGGTGCCTGGTCCATGACTAGCTCTTCTTCTCCAGCTGGTTGGCCCACAGCTTCGGGTCGTCGACGTTGTCCTTCGTCACGAGGGGAGCGGGGAGCTGGTCCTCGAAGCCGTTCGGGATCTTGATGATGTTCGAGTCGTGGTCGGTGGGACCTTCCTTGAAGGTCTTGCCGTCCAGGGCCGCCCTGGCGTAGTACAGCGCGTACTTCGCGTACAGGTCGGCCGGCTGGGAGATCGTCGCGTCGATCTTCCCGGCCTTGATGGCGTCGAACTCCTCCGGGATCCCGTCGTTGGAGATGATCGTGATGTGGCCCGGGTCACCGGCCGGCTTCAGCAGCTTCTTCTGCTCCAGCAGCGCCAGGGTGGGCTGCAGGAAGACACCGCCGGCCTGCATGTAGATGCCGTTGATGTCGGGGTGCGCGGCCAGGGTGGACTGGAGCTTCGCGGAGGCGACGTCGCCCTTCCAGTCGGTGGCCAGCTCGAACACCTTGATGTCCGGGAAGTCCTTGTCCATACAGGCCTTGAAGGCCTCGGACCGGTCGCGGCCGTTGATCGAGGCCAGGTCACCCTGGAACTCGACGACCTTGCCCTTGCCCTTCAGCTGCTCGCCCAGGTACTTGCAGGCGTTCGTCCCGTAGGCCTTGTTGTCGGCCCGCACCACCATGTAGATGTCGCCCTTGTCGGGACGGGTGTCGACACTGATGACGGGGATCTTCTTCTCGTTCAGCGTGTTGAGCGACTCGGCTATCGCCCCGGTGTCCTGGGGGGCCATCACCACGGCCTTGGCGCCCTGGTCGGTGAAGGTCTGCACGTTGGCGACCAGCTTGCCGATGTCGTTCTGCGAGTTGGTCAGCGGCAGTGCCTTGACCTCGCCGCCCTTCACCCCCTTCTCCACGTAGTTCTGGTAGGAGTTCCAGAAGTCGCTGTCACTGCGCGGCAGGTCGATGCCGACCTTGCCGCCACCCGCACCGTCGTCCGATGATTCGCGGTTGCAGCCCGCGAGGGCAGTGACGGCCAGCAGTACGGCGCAGGCCGCCGCACTCGTCGTACGCACTCTCATTGGTGTCCCGTTCCTTTGTGGAGTACCGGCTCGAAGGATCATGGCTTTGCGGGCGTGCGTGGTGCGGATGCTGCGAGAGGTGCGGTGCCGGCCGTCCGAGTCCGGACCGCGTCCCCGGTCAGCTGTCGGCGGGGCGCAGGCGCAGGCCCTGCATTCCGCCGTCGACGGCCAGCGCCGTGCCCGTCACGGAGGCCGCGGCGGGGCCGGCGAGGTAGAGGATGGCGGCAGCCACCTCGTCGGCGGAGACCAGCCGGCCCAGCGGCTGCCGGGCGTTGAGGGCCGCACGTTCGGCTGCCGGGTCCTGCGCCCGGCCGAGCAGCCGGCCGATCCACGGGGTGTCCGCGGTGCCCGGGTTGACGCAGTTGACGCGGATGCCCTCCCGGACGTGGTCGGCTGCCATGGCCAGGGTCAGGGAGAGGACCGCGCCCTTGCTCGCGCTGTACAGGGCGCGCTGGGGCAGCCCCGCGGTCGCGGCGATCGAGCAGGTCTGGGTGATCGATACGACACCCGGACGCTCGGCCGCGGCCCTGCGCAGGTGCGGCAGCGCGTGCCGGGCGGTGCGGACCATGCCGAGGACGTTGATGTCCAGGACCCGGGCCCACTCGTCGTCGTCGTTGTCCTCGACGGTGCCGATGGAGCCGATGCCCGCGTTCGACACGAGCGTGTGCAGGGAGCCCAGTTCGGCGGCGGCCCGGCCGACCGCCTCGCGCACGGCGTCGTCGTCGGAGACGTCCGCCTCGAGGGCGAGTACACCGTCGGGGGCGCCCGCGGTCTCCCGGTCGAGAATCGCGACCCGTGCCCCGCGCGCCAGCAGCATGGTCGCGACGGCGGCTCCGATGCCGGAGGCGCCGCCCGTCACCAGGGCGTTCATCCCCTCGAACTCACGTGTGCCGGTCATCGGCCGTCCTCCTCATCGGTACGGCGGGCCTGCCATACGGGGCCCTGCGGAT
Source organism: Streptomyces sp. NBC_01013 (assembly GCF_045162765.1). Lineage (NCBI taxonomy): Bacteria > Bacillati > Actinomycetota > Actinomycetes > Kitasatosporales > Streptomycetaceae > Streptomyces > Streptomyces sp. NBC_01013. The sequence continues at coordinate 6,758,564 of NZ_CP108687.1, read as the reverse complement.
AGCGGTGTGCGGCGATCGACTCGGGGTGCATCCGGGCGGAGAAGCCCGGCGCCACCGGAGCGGTGTAGCGGCCGGACTCGATCACGGTGGGGTCGACGAAGTGTTCGTGCAGGTGGTCGACGTACTCGATCACCCGGTCCTCCCAGGTACCCGAGACCGCCACGTAGTCGAACATCGAGAGGTGCTGGACCAGCTCGCACAGTCCGACGCCGCCCGCGTGCGGACAGACGGGCACGCCGAACTTGGCGGCGAGCAACAGGATGGCCAGGTTCTCGTTGACGCCGGCGACACGGGCCGCGTCGATCTGGACGAAGTCCACGGCTCCGGCCTGGAGCAACTGTTTGAACACGACGCGGTTGGCGACGTGTTCGCCGGTGGCGACCTTGACCGGCTGGCCGGCGCGTACGGCGGCGTGGCCGAGGACGTCGTCGGGGCTGGTCGGCTCCTCGATCCAGTGCGGGTCGTACGGCGCGAGCGCGGTCATCCACTCCACCGCGTCGGGGACGTCCCAGCGCTGGTTGGCGTCGACCGCGATCCGTACACCGGTGCCGACGGCCTCCCGGGCGAGGGCGAGCCGGCGGACATCGTCGCCGATGTCACCGCCGACCTTGAGCTTGATCTGGGTGAAGCCGTCGGCGACGGCCTCCTTCGCCAGTCGGACCAGCTTGTCGTCGGAGTAGCCGAGCCAGCCGGGCGACGTGGTGTAGGCCGGGTATCCCTCGGCGCGCAGCCGCTCGGCGCGCCCGGCCCGGCCCGGCTCGGCGGAGCGCAGGATCGCGAGCGCCTCCTCGGGGGTGAGGGCGTCGGTGAGGTAGCGGAAGTCGACGAGTGAGACGAGCTCCTCCGGGGTCATCTCGGCCAGGAACTGCCAGACGGGTCTGCCCGCGTGCTTGGCCGCCAGGTCCCAGCCGGCGTTGACGACCGCTCCGGCCGCCATGTGCATCACGCCCTTCTCGGGGCCGAGCCAGCGCAGCTGCGAATCGTGGGTGAGGTCCCGGTACAGCTCGCCGAGGTCGGCCGCGGTCCGGGGTACCGGACGACCGATCAGGTAGGGCCGCAGTGCCTCGATGGCGGCCGCCATGACCTCGTTGCCGCGTCCGATGGTGAAACAGAAGCCATGCCCCTCGAAGGCTTCGCCCTCGCCGTCCGCGGCGTCGGTACGCAGGACGACATAAGCGGCCGAGTAGTCGGGGTCGGGGTTCATGGCGTCCGAGCCGTCCAGTTGTTCCGAGGTCGGAAAACGGATGTCGTGGACCTCGAAATCCGTGACGGTCTGACTCATGTGCGCCCCCAGGGGAAATAACATCGGACCTCTGCTCTGGTCATCCGATGTATAGCGCCCTGAAGGGGCCAACGTCCAGAGCCGAGCGCGAATTGACCCCACACAGCTCGGATGTATCGCCCGACCGAGGTGCTGTTTCGGCCGGTGGTGCGCCTCGGCGGCCCCGGTTCACCCCACCGTGCGCAAGGGCTGCGGCTGGAGTGGCCGGAAGCCGTAAGGTTGTTCCGTACGCAAGGGAACTTCGGAAGGAGGCCTGGGTGATCGAGCTCGAGGGGGTTCCCGAGCTGATCGACCCGGTCATGGTGGCCGCGTTCGAGGGGTGGAACGACGCAGGTGACGCCGCGTCCACGGCGGTCGCGCACCTGGACCGGGAGTGGAAGGGCGAGGTCTTCGCGGCGCTGGACGCCGAGGACTACTACGACTTCCAGGTCAACCGCCCGACGGTCTGGCTGGATGGCGGGGTGCGCAAGATCACCTGGCCGACCACCCGGCTCTCCGTCGTCCGCATCGGTGGCGACAAGCCCCGCGACCTCGTCCTGGTCCGGGGCATCGAGCCGTCGATGCGCTGGCGCTCGTTCTGCAACGAGATCCTGGGCTTCGCCCATGAACTGGGCGTCGAGATGGTCGTGGTGCTGGGTGCACTGCTCGGCGACACCCCGCACACCCGGCCGGTGCCGGTCAGCGGTGTCACGTCCGACCCGGATCTGGCACGGACCATGGACCTGGAAGAGACCAAGTACGAGGGGCCGACCGGCATCGTCGGCATCCTCCAGGAGGCGTGCACGCACGCGGGCGTGCCCGCGGTGAGCCTGTGGGCGGCGGTGCCGCACTATGTCTCGCAGCCACCCAACCCCAAGGCCACCCTGGCGCTGCTGAACCGCCTGGAGGACCTCATCGGGCTGCGCATTCCGCTGGGTGAACTGCCCGAGGACGCACGCGCCTGGCAGGTCGGGGTCGACCAACTGGCCGCCGAGGACAGCGAAGTGGCGGAGTACGTGCAGACGCTGGAGGAGGCCCGGGACACCGCGGAGCTGCCCGAGGCGAGCGGTGAGGCCATCGCCCGGGAGTTCGAGCGCTATCTCCGGCGCCGGGATCCCGGTCCCGGTCAGGCGCCGGGAGGGCATGCGACGGACAGCGGTGAGGGCTCGTACCTGCGGGACCCGTCGAGCGGCCGGACCAGGCCGCCGAAGCCGTCCCGGCCGGAGACCGGCCCCGGGCCGGTGGGCGGCACCGGCAGCGGTTCCGGTGAGAGTCCCGGGCCGGCCGACGGCCCACCGCAACCGCCCGACGACTCCTCCGAGGATTCGTCGGAGGACTGATCCGGGCAGCGGGGAGCCGGACGGGTGCGAACCCGCCCGGCTCCCCTGCTGCGTCGCGGCCACTCAGGAACAGACGAAGCGCGCGGCGCCCCAGTCCCCGTGGTCACCGGTCTTGGACCCGTTGGTGTCCGTGACCTTCAGACGCACATGCCGCGCGCCGTCGAGCGGCACATCGACCGGCACGGTCGCCGACGCCCCGGTCACCTTCGGCGAGGTCCACAGCACCTTGCCGTCCGCCTCTACGGAGAACGCCACCTCGCCGTAGCCGTTGATCTCGTCGTCGATCCCGGCGTCAGCGGTGAACTTCGAGCAGTGCCCGCCCAGATAGACCTCGATGTCGGAGTCGGCATGGGTGCCGATCCCCTTCTCGTACACCTTCCCGGCCAGGGTCAGGGGGTGTCCGTCGGCGGCGCCCGATTCGCCGTTGCTGCGGTCGCGCTCCGCGGGTCCGTACCCGTTGGCCGAGGTGAGCCACTTCAGGTCGCTCGCCCATGCGTCACCGGTCGGCGGCGCCGGCATCACGGCGGTGGCGAAGCGCTGGAGCGCCGTGCGGGACTCGCCCGCCGCCCGGTAGCGCGTGAGCGCGGTGACCCGGGCCTCCCCCGCCTCGGCGTCCTTCGCCGGGGTGACCTGCACCTCGACGCGCCGGGTGGTGCCCGCCGGGATCCGGTCCACGGCCGCGGCCGGCGTGGCCTGCCAGCCCTCGGGGACGTCGAGCGAGATCACGGCGTCCGTCACGTCGGCCGTGCCGGCGGTGACGTCGACGGCCACGGTACCCGTGGCGCCCGCGCCGATCTCCTGCCCCCGGGGGGCGGAGAGGGCGGCGGCCGCGGCGGCGTCGCGCCCGCCGACCGCGCTGGTGTTCTCCAGCTTCACGGAGAACTTCTTGCCGGTGGACAGCGGTACGGTCTTGATCTTGACCACTCCACCGCGGTCGTCTCGGTCGTACCACCAGCCCTGCGTGGCCGAGGCGTACGCGGCGGCCGAGTCCAGCCGGGGCAGCTTGCCGGCGAGCTTCACCGCGCTCGGCGCGGAACCCGTGTGCACGCTGAACTCGTACGGGCGGGTGGTCTGTTTCCCGGTGAACTCGCCCTCGCTCTCCCCGATGTTCACGGTGACATCGCCCGCACCCCTGGCCGGTGCCCGGACGTCGGCCGTCTGGGTGGCGTACGCGCCGTCGCGGTGCTGCCGGGTCACGCCGTCGTCCTCGTACAGCGTGAAGGAGGAACGGCCCTGCGGGTAGATGTCCCAGGCCAGCGGAGAGGTGGCGGTGCGGTCCTTGTACGAGCGGATGCCGGGCCACATCGGCACGGCGGCACCGCCCTTGACGAACAGCGGCAGGGTGTCGAGCGGGGCGCTGTAGTCGTCGACCGTGACCGGTCCCTCGTACGTCCGGCCGCTCCAGTAGTCGGTCCAGGTGCCCTTCGGCAGATAGATGCCGACGCGCTCGGTGCTGTCCTGGTAGACGGGGGCGACGAGGAAGTCCTCACCGGACATGAACTCGTACTTCGCCGCGTCCGTCCCCGCCTTCGGGTCGTCCGGGTACTCCAGGGCCAGCGGGCGGACCATGCCGACGCCGGTCTTCGTCGCCTCGTGGGCGTAGGAGTACTGGTAGGGCAACAGCGACTCCTTGAGCTTGAGGTAGTCGCGGTTGATGGAGGTGTAGGGCTCGCCGTAGCGGAAGGGCTGCTTGTCGCTGGCCGCCCAGCCGTCCATCGTCATCGTGGTGCCCAGGAACATCTTCCACTGGAGGTCACGGGTGTACGTCTTGGCGCTGCCGCCGAAGATGCCGTCGACGTCGCCCGTGGTGTAGGCGAGGCCGGACATCGTGGCGCCCGCGTAGGTCGGGATCTGCCAGCGGATGTAGTCCCAGGTGCCGTACTGGTCACCGGACCACTGGACACCGCAGCGCTGCGCGCCGGACCAGCTCTCGGGGGCGTAGGTGAAGCCGCGGGCGTCGCTGTTGTCCTCGATGCCCTTGTACGCGTCCTTGCAGCCGTCCAGTGCGAACTTGTAGCCCTCGCCGACCCAGGCCACGTCCAGCTTGGCGACCCGCTGACCGGCCTTGACCTGGTCGGCGATCTTGTCGATGCCGTCCTCGGTCCACAGCCCGAGCTGCATGTCGCGGTCCTTCAGGCCCTTGGCGGTCGCCGCGAGGTCCTCGTATCCGCAGCCGTAGCCGTCGTTGACGAGCATCCAGCCGTTGGGCATGTCGTTCTCGACGTAGCCGTCGGCGACCTTCAGCGCGTCCAGGGTGCGGCGCTCACCGCGGTTGGCGTTGTGCAGGTAGCAGTCGGAGTCGCCCATCTCCAGTCCGTACACCGGCGGCATGAACGGCTTGCCCGTGAGCTTCGTGTACTGGCCTATGACGTCCTTGGCGTTGTCGCCCGCGAAGTAGTAGGCGTCGAAGCGCTGCTCCTGCTCGGTGGTGGTCACCGGATCGGTGAAGGCGTAGGTACCCGGTGCGAAGGTGTTGCGGAAGACCCCGTAGCCGGCCGTCGAGAGGTAGAACGGCACCGAGTTGGGATGCCCGCCGTCGTCCCAGTCGTAGTCGACGCCGACCTCGACGGTCTTGTCCCGGTGCGAGGTGTTGCCGCGTCCGTTCTGCATGCCGGCGCCGTAGAACTGCTCGTCGGCGCCGCGGGCCAGGGTCTGCGTGGTCTTCTCGCCGTCCCAGCTCAGCCCCTTCGCCTCGGACCAGACCTGACTGCCGTCGGCGCGGTACAGGGCGAACCGCAGGGGCGACTTGTAGACACGCAGGGTGACGTCGCCGGTGGAGAGGTCGTAGCGGTCACTCCGCTCCTTCCACCGGGTGCGGGGCGGGGTGCCCTGCGGCAGCACGATGGCGTCACCCGCGGGGTCCTCGAAGGTGCCGTCCGGGGCGAGTTCGATGCGGAAGCTCTCGTCGGACACGAAGCTGACGCGGGCCTTGGCGGCCCCGGCGCTCAGCCGGTACACGGGCCCGTCGGCCGTAAAACCGGTGAGATCGCCGACCGTCGTGCCGGCGGGTCCGGCCGGGTCCGCCGCCCGCGCGCTGCCCGGTCCCGCCAGCGCGGTGAGCAGCCCCAGCAGCGTGGCGACTACTGCCCCTCTGATGCGCGTTGATGATTGCATAGAGCGCTTTTAGCGCAGCATCGAGCATTTGACCATGGACAAAACGGAACCGGCCCCGAACTTCATCAAGAAGTTCGGGGCCGGTGAACGGATGTGATCCCGCGGGCAGTTACAGAGCGACACCGAGCAGGGCGTCGACGGTGCGAGAGACGATTCCCGGCGCCCCCTCGTCCGTCCCGCCCTCGGCGGTCTGCCGCTCGGCCCAGCGGTCCACGGCAGCCAGCGCCGTCGGGGCGTCGAGGTCGTCGGCGAGGGCCTCGCGGACCTCCTGGACCACGGCGTCGGCGGACAGCCCGTCGGGCCGGGAGACGGCGGCGCGCCACCGGGCGAGCCGCGCCACGGCGTCGGCGAGCACCTGGTCGGTCCACTCCCAGTCGGAGCGGTAGTGGTGCGAGAGCAGGGCGAGGCGGATCGCCGCCGGGTCCACGCCGTCGCGGCGCAGCGCCGAGACGAAGACCAGGTTGCCCCGGGACTTGGACATCTTCTCGCCGTCCAGGGCGACCATGCCGGCGTGCACGTACGCCTTGGCGAACGGGTGCTCGCCGGTCAGCACCTGGGCGTGCGACGCACCCATCTCGTGGTGCGGGAACGCGAGGTCGGAGCCGCCCCCCTGGATGTCGAAGCCCATGCCGAGGTGGTCCAGGGCGATGGCCACGCACTCGATGTGCCAGCCGGGCCGGCCGGCACCGAGCGAGGCACCGTCCCAGCTCGGCTCGCCCTCGCGGGCGGCCATCCAGAGCATCGGGTCGAGCGGGTTCTTCTTGCCCGGACGGTCCGGGTCTCCGCCGCGTTCGGCGGAGAGCAGCCGCATCGCCTCGGCGTCGAGGTTGGAGACCTCGCCGAAGTGCGGGTCCGTGTCGACGGAGAAGTACACGTCGCCGTCGAGTTCGTAGGCGGCACCCGCGTCCCGCAGCCGTTCGACGAGCGGCACGATGCCGGGTATCGCCTCGACGGCTCCGATGTAGTGCTGCGGCGGGAGCATGCGCAGGGCAGTCATGTCCTCACGGAACAGGGCCGTCTCGCGCTCGGCGAGCTCGGTCCAGTCCTGCCCGTCGCGCACGGCCCGCTCCAGCAACGGGTCGTCCACGTCGGTCACGTTCTGGACATAGTGAACCTGCCGCTTGGTGTCGAGCCACACGCGCTGAACGAGGTCGAACGCGTTGTAGGTCGCCGCATGACCCATGTGGGTCGCGTCGTACGGCGTGATGCCGCAGACATAGATGCGGGCGACGGGACCGGGGTCAAGGGTGATCCGTCCGCCGGTCGCGGTGTCGTGGATCCGAAGGTCGCGGCCCTTGCCAGGCAGGGCGGGGACCTCAGAAGCGGGCCAGGCATGCATGCCACGAGCGTAACCGGACGCGGCTTCCGGATACGAACCGGAGGGGGCATCCTGACCGAACAGGCACTCTTGCGTCCCAGCCCGGAAGATGCATTCCCCGCCGGCTCCGGGGCCCCACGGCGGTCACAGCGGCTGGATCACACCGGTGGCCACGGGATGGCGGGCCACTCGCCGCTCGGCTCACGGTGCAGCCCCGTGTCCCGCAGGGCCGCCACCCTGGCCCGCAGGGCGTCGATCTCGGCGCCGGTGATCAGTTCCCCCAGCCGGGTGACCAGAGCGGCCCCCGGCTCCAGTTCCGCGGCCAGGCGGTCCAGCACCCCGACGGCCTCCGCCGTCAGCGGCTCCCCGGCCCAGCCCCACAGAAGGGTGCGCAGCTTGTCGTCCGCGTTGAAGGTCACACCGTGGTCGATGCCGTACAGGCGGCCGTCGGGCGAGGGCAGCAGATGGCCACCCTTGCGGTCGCCGTTGTTGATCACGGCGTCGAGGACCGCGAGCCGGCGCAGCCGTGGATCGTCCGCGTGCACCAGCAGGGCCGTCTTCCCCTCCCCCACCTCGGCGAGGGCCACGGGCTTCCAGCCGTCGCCCGGCTCCTCGTCCTCGACGAGCGCGAGCAGGCCGGGGGCGTCCTCGTCCTGCGGCGCGGCCTCGATCCAGAGCTGGCACATGCCCTGGCCGTACGGCCCGTCCCGCAGCACGGTCGGGGGCACCAGGCCCCACCCCGTCACCTCGGAGACCTCGTAGGCGGCCACCTCGCGCTGGGCGAGGGTGCCGTCGGGGAAGTCCCACAGGGGCTGCTCGCCCGCTACCGGCTTGTAGACGCAGTGCGCCTGCTCACCCTCGTACGCGACCGAGCAGTAGAGCACCGCGTTGGATGCCCCGCGGACCTGTCCGAGGACCGTGAGCCGCCCCTTGCCGAGCAGGGTGATCAGCCCGTCCTCGGTCATGCTCCGCGGCGGTATCCGTTCTGGCGCGGGCATACGTGTCCTTCCGGATCGAGCGGCAGGCTGCACAGGGGGCACGGGGGGCGGCCGGCGTTCACGACGTCCAGGGCGCGCTTGGCGAACGCCCTGGCCTGCGCTCCGCTGAGCCGGACCCGGAGCATCGGCGGGCCGTTCTCCTCGTCCTGGAGCAGCCGCTCCTCGGCCTCGGCGAGGTCCTCGACGGAGTCCGCGTCCAGTTCGACCAGCGCCTGCGCCTCGACGATCATGCGCTGTTCCTCGCCGTCCCAGGCCAGGGCCATGGTGCCGACCCGGAACTCCTCCTCGACGGGGATGTCGAGCGGAGCGGTGTCGGTCACGTCCATCGGGGCCACGGCGGGCACCGGGGAGTTCCCGCCGGTGCGCCGCACCACTTCGTCCAGCAGTTCGTCGACCCGCTCGGCGAGCGCGGCGACTTGGGTCTTCTCCAGGGCCACGCTGGTGACACGTCCGCCTGAGGATGCCTGCAGGAAGAACGTACGACGTCCAGGCAGCCCGACCGTACCGGCCACGAAACGGTCCGGGGGGTCGTAGAGGAACACCTGACGGGACACGTCCTGTCTCCCTTGAAAATTGACGGCATATGAGGGTCGGCCGGGGCTCGGGAGAGTCCACGCCCTGAGGGGCCTACGGCGCGTCCACCCTACTGCGCGAAGCGATCACGGCGCCCCAGCGCCGCCCCCGACCGCCGCGTCCCCTTCGCCGGCGGCGGCCGCCCCCGTCCCGGCACTCGCGTCCGGCCCCGGCTCCCGGGGGGTCAGCGAGGCCAGGTCGCCCGTGTCGCCGAGCCGCAGCAGGAAGGGGCGCAGCCTGGTGTAGCGGATCGCGGTGACGGAGCACGGGTCGGCGTGTACGCGCTGGAAGAGGTCCAGATGCATGCCGAGGGCGTCGGCGACGAGGGACTTGATGATGTCCCCGTGGGAACACATCAGGTAGACGGCGTTCTCGCCGTGCTCCGCCTCGATCCTCGCGTTCCAGTCCCGTACGGCGTCGACGGCGCGTGCCTGCATGGCCCGCATCGACTCGCCGCCCGGGAACGCGGCGGCGGACGGGTGCTGCTGCACGACCGCCATCAGCGGATCCTCTGTGAGCTCCGCGAGCTTGCGCCCCGACCAGTCCCCGTAGTCGCACTCGCTGATCCGCTCCTCGGTGTGCAGCGGCAGCTCGGGCCGGGCGTCCAGCAGCGGCGCGAGCGTCTCGCGGCAGCGTTGCAGAGGGCTGCTGACGGCGGCGACGAGGGGAAGGGCGACCAGCCGTCCGGGGAGTGCGGCGGCCTGCTCGGTGCCGCGTTCGTCGAGCGCGACACCGGGGGTGCGGCCGGCGAGCACCCCGGACGTGTTGGCGGTGGAGCGTCCGTGACGGACGAGGATCAGGGTCGGCATACCGGCCAGCGTAGGCCGCGCCCCCCGCAAAACGTGCGTCGGGGACCCGAGCAGGGCAGAATGCGCGCCGTGATTGTGGACTGCGCCATCTACCGGGACGGACGCCGCACCGACGGCCCCTCCGACTTCTCCGACGCCCTGGACGAGGCGCGGGCCAGCGGCGACGCGTTCTTGTGGATTGGCCTGCACGAGCCCACGGAGAAGGAGTTCGAGCTGGTCAGCAGCGAGTTCGGCCTGCATCCGCTGGCGGTGGAGGACGCTCTGGCGGCGCACCAGCGGCCGAAGCTGGAGGTGTACGACGACTCACTGTTCGCGGTGATCAAACCGATCGTGTACGAGCACGAGAGCGACACGGTCAGCGCGGACGAACTGATGGTGTTCATAGGCGACTCGTTCGTGGTGACGGTCCGGCACGGTGAGGGGGCGCCGCTGGCCGCGGTCCGCCGTCGTCTGGAGGCCGAGGCCGATGTGCTCAAGCACGGGCCCACGGCGGTCCTGTACGCGATCAGCGACGCGATCGTGGACCACTACATCGATGTCGCGGGTGAGCTCCAGGTCGACCTGGAGGAGCTGGAGACACAGGTCTTCGCCCCGACCGGAACGGGCGACTCCAAGAACACGGCGGCCCGCATCTACACCTTCAAGCGGCAGGTGCTGGAATTCCGCCGGGCGACGGTTCCCCTGGCCGCGCCGATGGCCCGGCTGGCGAGCGCGGGGGTGCCGTTCGTCCACGAGCACTCGCAGCCGTTCTTCCGGGACGTCCAGGACCACCTGACGCGCGCCAACGAGCAGGTGGAGGGGCTGGACCGGCTGCTGTCCGACATCCTGTCGGCGCATCTCGCGCAGATGGGGGTGCGGCAGAACGACGACATGCGCAAGATCTCGGCCTGGGCGGCGATGGCCGCCGTGCCGACCATGGTCGCGGGGATCTACGGCATGAACTTCGAGCACATGCCGGAGCTGCGGTGGATCTGGGCGTATCCGGCGGTCCTGCTGCTGATGGCGGGCGCGGTCGTCGGTCTGTACCGCCAGTTCAAGCGCCGCGGCTGGCTCTGACCGGCCGGGGGCGGGGCCGTCCCCGTCAGGCGAACTCGGGTGCCGGTACGGCCGGCCCACCCAGCGCGTCCCGCCGCTCGGGCGGCGCCAGGCTGACCATGCGCCGCCAGCCGTACAGCCGCTCGTACGCGTGGACGGCGTGGATCCCCGCCGCCAGCAGCGCGGCCTTCGCCCGGGACCAGCCCAGGACGCGGCCCATGTGGTCCATCACCGCCAGACTGACGTCGCGGTACACGCGGATCTCGGCGAGGGCGCACTCGCGCAGGATGTGCTGGATCGTCCGGCCGTGCCCGGCCGCGGCGAAGCGGAGAAGCTCCTCGTGGCAGTACGCGAGGTGGTTGTCCTCGTCGTTCGAGATCATCCTGACCGCGCGGCCCAGGTCGGGGTGGTCGGCGAAGTACTTCCGCAGCAGCTGCATCTGTTCGGACGCACGCTGTTCGGTCACGCGGCTGTGGGCGAGGTACGTGATGATGTCGCGCTCGGTGAGCCGCTCCTCGCGCCCCAGCTGCTCGTGGGCGAGCCCGATGCCGTGCTTCTCCAGCAGCATCGTGTAGTCGGTCTCGTCCGGGACCGGGACGGCCGTCAGCCCGCGCTTGCGCAGCAGGGCGTTGAAGATCCGGCCGTGCTTGTCCTCGTCGGCACCGTGCCGGGCGATCTTCGGCGCGAGAGCGCGCTGGCTCGCGGGCACGAGGGCCGCGATGCGGCCGTTCTCCCAGCCTCCCTGGGATTCCCCGCTCGCCGCGATGGAGCAGAACAGCCGGAACGACTCGTCGTCGTCGAGAATCTCCTGGAACAGGTTCTTTGCCGAGAGCATCACTGCCACCTCCGTGCCGGCATCCGCCGAGCGACAGTCAAGTGCGCCCGGCCCCGCCGGGCAACAGGAGCGATCTCCCACTGGGCCGAACGGGGGACCCGCCCCTCGGCGGCCCCGCCCCGGCGAACCGTTTCCTCACCACCCGTAACCCGGCTGCCCCGCCGGCGTTGTTCCCCATGACGGCCGTGGCGGGGAGGACCCCCGAGCCCCCACCACGGCCGTAGTACTGCCCAGAGAGACCAGGAGAACTGGGGCCTCCCACGGATCAGGCCGGGCTCCCGGAGCCCGCCCTGATCCATGTTGATCACGAGCCTTGTCAGCGCGGGGGTCCTGATCAGTACGCCTAGGCGAGCCCGGACCGCTCCAGCGCGTCCGTGCCGGCCCGCAGAGCGGCGATCCGCTCGTCGAGCGTGAAGCCCGCGGGGGCCAGGGTCAGGGTCGTGACGCCCGCCGCCGCGTAGGCCTGCATCCGGTCGGCGATCCGCTCCACCGACCCCAGGAGCGTGGTCTGGTCGATCAGCTGATGCGGTACGGCGGCGGACGCACCGGCCTTGTCGCCCGACAGGTACTTCTCCTGGATCTCGGCCGCTTCCTTCTCGTACCCCATGCGCTGGGCGAGCTGGTTGTAGAAGTTCTGCTTGGCACTGCCCATTCCGCCGACGTACAGCGCCGTGTACGGCCGGAACATGTCGGCCAGGCCCTTGATGTCGTCGCCCACGGCGAGAGGCAGCGTCGGGCAGACGTCGAAGCCGTCCATCGTCTTTCCGGCCTTCTCGCGCCCCGCCCGCAGATACGTCATCGCGGTGTCCTCGAGGTGGTCCGCGGACGGGAAGATGAGCAGGGCGCCGTCGGCGATCTCGCCGGTCTGCTCCAGGTTCTTGGGTCCGATCGCGGCGATGTAGAGCGGGATGTGCTCACGTTCGGGGTGCACGGTCAGCTTGATCGGCTTGCCCGGACCACCGGGCAGCGGGAGCGTCCAGTGCTGCCCCTCGTACGAGAGCCGCTCCCGGGCCATCGCCTTGCGGACGATCTCGACGTACTCCCGGGTGCGGGCCAGCGGCTTGTCGAACTTGACGCCGTACCAGCCCTCGGAGACCTGCGGTCCGGACACTCCGAGGCCGAGGCGGAAGCGGCCGCCGGAGAGGGAGTCCAGGGTGGCCGCGGTCATGGCCGTCATGGCGGGCTGCCGGGCCGGGATCTGCATGATCGCGGAACCGACGTCGATGGACTCCGTCTGTGCGGCGACCCAGGACAGCACGGTCGGCACGTCGGAGCCGTACGCCTCGGCCGCCCAGCAGACGTCGTAGCCGAGCCGGTCGGCCTCCTGCGCGACGGCGAGGTTGTCGCCGTCCATTCCCGCACCCCAGTAACCGAGATTGATGCCGAGCCGCATAGCCGCTCCCCTTACTGATCAGTAACGTCCCTGTGTTCCGGACTCTAGCGCGCGCGAAGGCGATGCGGCAGGGGCCACCCGGGCCCCGGTTGTCCACAGGCCTGCGACGTGTGGAGCTCCGGCCAGTAATCTCAGCGCCCATGGAGCAGAGGCATCTCGGCCGCACCGGCCTTCGAGTGTCCCGGATCGGGCTCGGCACCCTCACCTGGGGCCGGGACACCGACGAGCACGACGCTGCCGAGCAGCTGAAGGCCTTCTGGGAGGTGGGCGGCACCCTGGTCGACACGGCGGACGTGTACGGCGGCGGGGAGGCCGAGTATCTGCTCGGGCAGCTCGTGGGGGGCCTGGTGCCGCGGCACGATCTGGTCATCGCGACCAAGGCCGGCAGCGTGGCCGACCCGTACCGCAGGTTCAACGGCTCCCGCGGGCATCTGCTGGCCGCCCTGGACGCCTCGCTGGCACGGCTCGGTACGGACTACGTGGATCTGTGGCAGGTGCACGCCTTCGACCCCATGACCCCGCTGGACGAGACGCTCCAGGCGCTGGACATCGCGGTCTCCAGCGGACGCGCCCGGTATGCGGGGGTCTCCAACTTCTGCGGCTGGCAGCTGGCCAAGGCCGCGACCTGGCAGCTCGCCTCCCCCGGGGTGCGGACCCGGCTGGCCAGTACGCAGATGGAGTACTCGCTGCTGCAACGGGGCGTGGAACGCGAAGTGCTGCCGGCCGCGCTCGACCTCGGGGTGGGGCTGCTGCCGTCCTCGCCCCTGGGCCGGGGCGTGCTCACCGGGAAGTACCGCACGGGCACCCCGGCGGACTCGCGCGGCGCCTCCGAGCTGCTGGCCCCCTTCGTCGAGCCATATCTCGACGACCCGGCGAGCCGCATCGTCCACGCCGTGGCGACGGCCGCCGAGGGACTGTCCACCACGGCGCTGCAGGTGGCGCTGGCCTGGGTGCGGGACCGGCCGGGAGTGGTGGCCCCGATCGTCGGCGCGCGCAACGCGCAGCAGCTCACCGAGGCATTGTCAGTGGAGGCGCTTAGTCTTCCTGACGAGATCTGCCAGGCGCTCGACGATGTGTCGGCGCCCGTGCACCGCTATCCCGATCAGGACTGGAGCACGCTGTGACTGCGCTTCCCCGGGGGGAATCCCCCGGCCCCTCGGCCACCGACGACGACGACGTCGCCGCGGACGGGCCCGCCACCGCGCCCTCGCCCGCCGAGGGGGCCGCAGCGGAAGCCGCCGACGAGGGCACGGCCTCCGACGCGGGCACGGGAGAAACCCCGGACGCGGGGTCCGCCTCCGGCGAGGCGACGGCCGCAACCTCCGACGCGGGCACGGTGGATGGTCCTGACACCTCTGCGGCCGCCTCGCAGGACGCCGTCGCGGGCGCGGACGGAAGCGCCGGGGGCGAGGCCGCCGCTTCCGCAGCCCCCTCCGAAGCGGAGGCGGAGCTGGCAGCCCAGCGCGAGCTTCGGGAACGGATCGAGAAGCGGAAGGCCGAGAAGGAGGGCCCCATCGCCGCAGGTGCGAAGCTGAGCGGCCCCGCGGCCGATCTGCTGGCCGCCGTGCGGGCGGTGGAGAGCGGTGAGAAGCCCAGCGCCACGTTCTTCGACTCCCCGGCCCCCTCCCCCGCCCGCCGGAGCGTCCCCGCCCCGGCCGCGGTGCGCGAGCGGGCTCCCGAGCCCGTCCACACGCCCCAGGGCGCGTCGCCGGAGGCCGTGGCGGCCGCGGCGGCCGTGCTGACCGAGGGAGGGGTTCCGGAGGCTCTGGCAGGCCCTGCGACGGCCACCCTGGGCGCGCAGGCGGCTCAGGCCCTGCGGGAGGACCCCTGGCAGCTGCTGTCCGTTCCTGGCGTCGGCCCGGAGCAGGCCGACGGCTTCGCCCGGGCACTGCTGGGCGCCGGATGCGGACCCGACGACGAGCGGCGCACCGCGGCCCTGGTGGGCTGGCTGCTGGAGCGTGCCGCGCTGCAGGGCCACACCGCGCTGGATGCGGACCAGGTACGCACCGCGCTCGCCGGGCGGGCCGTGGCCGACCCGGACGCCGCGGTGCAGCACGCCATCGCCGAAGGCGTCGTCCTGGTGTTCCAGGACGGTCCGGCGGACGAGGAGACCGACGCGGAATCCGGCGAGGCGGGCGACGAAGACGCGGAGCCGGCGGCCGATCAGGAGCCGGTGCAGGTCCTCCTCGGCCTCGACCGGTACGCGCTGGCGGAGGAGAGCCTCGCCGACGGGCTCGCCCGGCTGGTCAACGCCTGCGAGAAGGACGCCGACTGGTCGGACGCCGCCGCTGCGGCCCCCTCCCCCTCGGCAGCCGAACTGATCCGCGCGGCCGCGGCCCACGGCCTCGTCGCGCACACGGGCGGCGAGGCGGCACGGGCCGAACCCGCCGCACTGATCGCCGCCGCCGGCGCCCTCGGTCTGCGGGCCGTGGGCGCCACCCACAGCATGGACGGCCGGCTGCGGCTGGCCCGTGTCCTGGGCACCCCGGGCGACGACCCAGTGCCGGCTGTCACGCTCGCCGGGCTGCTCTCGGGCGCGGAGGGCCCCGGGCGGGACGAGGAGGGGGCGCTCGCCCTCGACCTGCTCGTCGTGCTGGACGCCCCGCAGCTGGACGTCGAGACCGGCGCGATGCTGGTGGAGTCCCTCGCCGACGGCACCCGTCTGGTGCTCAGCGGCGACCCGGGCGTACTGGGGTCGGCCGGTGCGGGACGGGTGTTCGCCGATGTGCTGGCCGCCCACGCCTGCCCGCAGGTCGTCTCCCGCACCCCGGACCCGGGGCCGATCGGTGAGCTGGTGTCCGGCATCGGCATCGGGGAGCTGAACCAGGTGGAGGCGCCGGGCAAGGAGGTCGTGATCGTCCCCGTGCGGGACGCGGGCGAGGCCGTGCACCGCACGGTGCAGCTGGTCGCCGACTCCGTACCGCGCGCCATCGGGGTGCCGTCCTCGGACACCCAGGTCATCACCGTCGGGCACGGCGGCTCGGCGGGCACCCGGGCGTTGAACGACGCGCTCAAGCAGCGGCTCAACCCGGGCCCCGGCCGCTTCGGCGGTTTCGATCCCGGGGACAGGGTGGCGCACGTCCCCGCACCGGGCAGGACCGTGCCCGGCACGGTCGTCTCGGCCGATGCCGAGGGCCTGCACCTGGACTGTGCGGGGAGCCCCGTCGTCGTACCGCAGGAGCGGGTGGCCGCCTCCGTCCGGCACGCCTGGGCGCTGAGTGCGCACCAGGCGGCGGGGATGCGCTGGCCCGCGGTCGTCGTCGTCCTGCCGGGTGACGCGGCTCAGGGGCTGAGCCGCCCCTGGGTCTACACCGCGTTCAGCCGGGGAGAGCAGCATCTGTCCGTGGTGCACGGCGTCGACCAGGCGCTGCCCCGTGCCGTGGCCCAGTCCCCAGCCCAGGAGCGCACGACCCGGCTGCGCGCGCTGCTGGAGGCGTCCGACGGCTGACGCCCGAGGTTCCGGGCAGCCGCGTCGCGCGTCTGCCCGGCCCCTCGGTACGACACCGTCAGGGTCGGCGAGCCGCCGGGGTCAGGTCCGGTCCCGCGTCAGACCGTGCAGTTCCTCGTCCAGGCCGTCCTCGTCGAAGACGGCACTGACGTCGAAGCGGCAGACCACCAGTTGCGGGTCCGCGTCGTCGAACGGGGCGCCGAGCCACTCCCCCGGCTCCGGCAGCTCGTCCGCGGCCGCGACCCAGAGCGTGGAATCGCCCTCCTCCAGACCGAACTCGGTGTGCCGGGAGGCGATCTCGTCCGCCTCGTACTCCCCGAAGATCACCCCCAGCGCCGCATGGACACTGCTGCCGACCACGGCCGCACTCTCGCCGCCGCGGTCCTCGGGATCCACATCGGCGAGGCGCTGGGCCTGAGCGAGCAGCCGCTGTGGCTCCACCACGGCGTAGTCGCGGCGGATCAGCACACTGAGCGCGTTCGGCTCCTCCGGGCCGCTGTACGGCGGCAGGGAGTCCTCCACCCCCGGGATCTCGAAGGGGGTGACCTCGTCATGGCGGTCGTAGAGGAGTTCGTCGTAGACCTCCGCCGCAGCGGCCAGTGCGTTGAACGCGTCGTAGACAGCGGGGTCGTCGTCCCCGGACCGGCGTTCGACCGCCGCGAGGTGGTGGTCGATCGCGGCTTTCACCGCATCGGCGGCGGCGCGTACCTCGGCAGCGGTGGGCTGCGCAGCATCAGACATAGGGCAGACGCTATCCGTACACGGGCTCTGCCCGCACAATAGATGCGATGCCGGAATACGAATTTGTCGACGTGTACGTGCCGCGCGGGGTGTCCCGGAAGGAGACGGCCCGCCTGTTGACCGACCATGCCGAGTACGGGCACTGGGAGTTGGACCGACTGACGCTGCGCCTGGACGGCAGCCGCCGGGTGCGGCTGCGGCGGCGGATCATCCGCCAGCTACGGGCCACCTGGTGAAACGGAACGGGCCCCGCTGTCGCGGGGCCCGTTCCCTTCGCCGTGCTGCCTGCTGCCGTCAGGCGGCGGCCTTGGCGCGGCGGTAAAGCACCGTGCCGGCACCGGCCAGCAGCAGTCCCGCGCTCGCCGGGATGAGCAGGTCGAGCCCGCCCGCCCCGGTGTGCGCGAGCTGCGGCGTGCTCGCCGGCAGGGTCTGCGGCTCGGGCGCGTTCGGGATGGTGCGCGGCCCGGGCGTCGGCGGTGTCACGTGGGTGACGGGAGTCTCCGGGACGACCGGCGGCGTGCTGTCGTTCTCGCACGTGTTGCCGGAGGTGGGGTTCAGCAGGCCACCGATGGTGACGCTGTTCCCACAGGCGTTCACGGGAATGTCGATGGGCACCTGGATCTGGTTGCCCGAGAGCAGGCCCGGCGACCCCTTCGCGACCCCCTCCGCGGTCGCCCCGCCCCCGTTGTCGCTGCCGGCGGCCCGGTGCTTCCCGGTGCCCGCCCGCATCCCCTGACCGCGGTCGTCCGAAGCCCGCCCATTGTCCGAGGCGTGGCTGCCCGAGGACCCGGCGGTCGAACCGTGATGGCCCGCGGCCGCACCGTGCGAGCCGTTCCCGCAGGCGTTGCCCATCGCCGGGTTGAGCAGTCCCACGACGTTCACGGAGTTGCCGCAGACGTTGACCGGCACCTCGACGGGGATCTGTACCGAATTCCCAGAAAGCACCCCCGGGGAATTCGATGCGCCGCCGGCCGCTCCCGCGTCGGCGTGCGCGTAACCGCCACTGAGCGCGAGCACGCCGCCCGCAGCCGCCATGGTGATCAGGCCTTTACGCGTGACCTGTCGCATAGGTTGATTCCTGCCTTCTACCTTCCGGAATACCCCCGGACTTGACCGTGCGGGGGCAAAGGACCCGACGGCCCCGGAGCACATGGAGTGCGTTCCGGGGCCGAGCGGGCTCAAACCCTTACGGGTTGACGCACAACGTCAGGCGTTGACGCAGGTGTTGCCGAAGGCCGGGTTCAGCAGCCCGATCACGGAGATCGTGTTGCCGCACACGTTCACGGGAACGTGGACGGGAACCTGAACGACGTTGCCCGAGAGCACGCCGGGGCTGCCGATGGCGGCACCCTGGGCGCCCGAGTCGGCGACGGCCATGCCGGCACCCGCGAGCACCAGACCACCGGTGACAGCCGCAGCGGCGACGATCTTCTTGATCATTATTCCTCCTAGTTGGCAAATGCGGTCCCAGCCGCGGACCGCACCACCTGTAACGAGGAAGAAGTAATGGGGCTACGAGCGATCCACCCCTTTCACTCGTTCCGGTTAGATACGTACAGGCTGGCGATTACGAGAGCGAGGCGTCAGCTGTGGTCGATGAAACGGTCGAGAACCCGCGCACCGAACTTCAGCCCCTCGACCGGGACGCGCTCGTCCACACCGTGGAACATGCCCGCGAAATCGAGTTCCGGCGGAAGCTTGAGCGGGGCGAATCCGAAGCAGCGAATGCCCAGATCATCGAAGGACTTGGCGTCCGTACCACCGGAGAGCATGTACGGGACCGCTCGCGCGATCGGGTCCTCGGCCTTGAGCGCGATCTGCATCGCGTCCACGAGCGAGCCGTCGAAGTCGGTCTCCAGCGCCTTGTCGCCGTGCACGTCCTCACGCTTGACCCTCGGGCCGAGGATCCTGTCGAGGTCGGCCAGGAACTCCTGCTCGTACCCCGGCAGGAAGCGGCCGTCGACGTGCGCGGTCGCCTGCCCCGGGATCACGTTCACCTTGTAGCCCGCACCGAGCATGGTGGGGGCCGCGGAGTTGCGCAGGGTCGCGCCGACCATCTTGGCGATCCCGCCCAGCTTGGCCAGTGTGGCGTCCATGTCCTCCGGGTCGAGCGGAGTGCCGAGCGCGTCGGACAGCTCGTCCAGGAAGGAGCGCACGGTCTTGGTCACCCGCACCGGCCAGTTGTGCCGCCCGAGCCGCCCGACGGCCTCGCACAGCTCGGTGATCGCGTTGTCGTCATTGGTCATCGAACCGTGGCCGGCCGTGCCGTCCACGGTCAGCCGCATCCAGTGCATGCCCTTCTGCGCGGTCTCCACGAGGTAGAGCCGCAGGTTCTCGTTGACCGTGAAGGAGAAGCCGCCGACCTCCCCGATGGCCTCGGTGACGCCCTCGAACAGGTCCGGGTGCTTGTCGACGAGATACCGGGCCCCGTACGTACCGCCCGCCTCCTCGTCCGCGAGGAAGGCGAGCACGATGTCGCGCGGGGGCTTGCGGCCGCTGCGCATGCGCTCGCGCACGACCGCCAGGGTCATCGCGTCCATGTCCTTCATGTCGACCGCGCCCCGGCCCCACACGCAGCCGTCCGCGATCTCCCCCGAGAAGGGGTGGTGCGTCCAGTCGTGCGCGTTGGCCGGAACGACGTCGGTGTGCCCGTGGATCAGCAGCGCCGGCTTGGACGGGTCCTCGCCCTCGATCCGCGCCACCGTGGAGGCGCGGCCCTTGTGGGACTCGAAGATCTGCGGTTCCAGCCCGACCTCCGCGAGCTTCTCCGCAACGTACTCGGCGGCGGCCCGCTCGCCCGGTCCCGAGTGGTCCCCGTAGTTGCTGGTGTCGATCCGGATCAGGTCACGACAGAGGTCGACGACCTCGCTCTCGGCGCTCACACCCGAGCCGGTCCTGCCCGCTTTGGTCTCACTCACGCTGGTTCCTCCACTGTCGCTGTGGTGCTCCCCCTCATCCTCCCGCGCCCGGCCCACGTACCCAAGGCCGCCCGCCTCCCGTCACACGCCCGTCACGCCGACCGGGGGTGATCGAGCACCTCCCAATGTTTGCTATGGTTTTCCACGTCGGAACGGGCCGGGCCCGCGAGACAGACACCTAGTCCGGGTGGCGGAATGGCAGACGCGCTAGCTTGAGGTGCTAGTGCCCTTTATCGGGCGTGGGGGTTCAAGTCCCCCCTCGGACACAGAGCAGAGTGCCGGTCAGGAGAGATCCTGACCGGCACTTTGCGTTGCACGGAACCCGACGGGCACCGGCTCACGCGCCGGAACGCACCGGCACCCCCTCGACCCGATCACCGGCCCCGCCGGGTGCCCCACCCTCCACGACCCCTTGTTGAAACGGTTCATTCCTGGCTAACGTCGCCTCCCAGAAGGGTGATTCCGAGCGAGGAGAACCATGAGCCGCACCGACACCGACACGCTGCCCTGGTACGAGGACCCGAGCCCGGGTTCGGGCGGACTCGCACCGCGGTCCTGGTTCGCGACGTCCGATGCCTGGCGGATGTCCCTGAACGGCGAGTGGGCGTTCCGGCTCTCGCCCGGGGCCGGCACCCAGGACGAGTCGTTCGCCCGGCCGGGGTTCGACGCCTCGGCATGGGGGACGGTCTCGGTGCCCGGTCACTGGGTGCTCCAGGGGGCCGGTGGCGCTCCCGCGTACACGAACGTCGTCTATCCCTTCCCCGTCGATCCGCCGCGGGTGCCCTCCGAGAACCCGACGGGCGACCATCTGCGGACGTTCACTCTTTCTGCGGACCGGCCGCAGGACGGCGCGTTCGTGCTCCGGTTCGAAGGGGTGGAGTCCTGCGCCCGGGTCTGGCTCAACGGGCGGGAGCTGGGCGAGTTCAAGGGGTCCCGGCTGCCGCACGAGTTCGCCGTGGGTGACTTGCTGAACCCCGGCGAGAACGTCCTCGCCGTACGCGTGCACGCCTGGTCGTCGGGGAGCTACCTGGAGGATCAGGACCAGTGGTGGCTGCCGGGCATCTTCCGCGAGGTCACCCTGCTGCACCGCCCGCGGGGCGCCGCCCGGGACTTCTTCGTGCATGCGGGCTACGACCACCACGAGGGCTCCGGAACGCTGCGGGTGGAGTGCGAGGGCGCTCAGGGCCGGGTCCTGGTGCCCGAGCTGGGTGTCGACGTCGCCGCGGGCGAGTCCGTGACGCTGCCGGTCGAGCCGTGGACCGCCGAGACACCCCGGCTGTACGACGCCGAGCTGGTCACGGACGGCGAGCGGACGCCCCTGCGGATCGGCTTCCGCACGGTCGCCGTGGAGGACGGCGTCATCAAGGTCAACGGCCGGCGGCTGCTGTTCCGCGGGGTGAACCGGCACGAGTTCCACCCGGAGACGGGCCGGGCTGTCGACGCGGGGACGATGCGGCGCGACCTGGTGCTGATGAAGCGGCACAACATCAACGCCGTGCGGACCAGCCACTATCCGCCGCACCCCGCGTTCCTCGACCTGTGCGACGAGCTCGGGCTGTGGGTGATCGACGAGTGCGATCTGGAGACACACGGCTTCGTCGACCTGGATTGGCGGGGCAACCCGGTCGACGACGAGCGGTGGACCCCCGCACTGCTCGACCGGGCGGCCCGCATGGTCGAGCGCGACAAGAACCACGCCTCGGTGATCATCTGGTCGCTGGGCAACGAGTGCGGCTCGGGCCGCGGCCTGACCGCGATGGCCGAGTGGATCAGGGGGCGGGATCCGGAGCGGCTGCTGCACTACGAGGGGGACCTCTCGTGCAAGGACGTCGACCTGTACTCACGGATGTATCCCACGCACGCCGAGGTCGAACTCATCGGCAAGCGGGCGGAGGACCCGCTGACCGACGCGGAGCTCGACGCCCGGCGCCGCGCGATGCCGTTCGTCATGTGCGAGTACGGGCACGCCATGGGCAACGGGCCGGGCGGCCTGAGCGAGTACCAGCGGCTCTTCGAGCGGTACGAGCGGTGCCAGGGCGGTTTCGTCTGGGAGTGGATCGACCACGGCTTCACCCATCCCGAGTACGGATTCGCCTACGGCGGGGACTTCGGCGAGGAGCTGCACGACGGCAACTTCGTCTGCGACGGCCTCCTCTTCCCGGACCGCACTCCCTCCCCGGGACTCGTCGAGTACAAGAAGGTCATCGAGCCGGTGCGGATCGGCCCGGGCGCCGTGGCCGGTGCGTTCTCGGTCACCAACGGATACGACTTCGCCGGGCTGGAACACCTCGATTTCGTCTGGTCGCGGGAGGTGGACGGAACCGTCGTGGCTTCGGGCACCCTGGCCGTGCCGGAGCTCGCGCCCGGCGCATCGGCCGAGGTGACTCCGGACACCGCGGGCGACGGTCTGTGGACGGTACGGGCGGTGCTCGCCGAGGACACCGCGTGGGGCGAGCGCGGGCACGTGGTGGCCTGGGGCCAGGTGGAGACGGGTGCGCCCGCCACCCCGCCGCCGGCGGCCGGTGAGCGGCCTGTGCGGTCGGACGGCGTGATCACGCTCGGACCGGGCGTCTTCGACGCGGCGACCGGGGCTCCGGTGCGGATCGGGGAGGTTCCGCTGGAGGGGCTGCGGCTGGACGTGTGGCGTGCGCCCACCGACAACGACAACGGGGCTCCGTGGCAGCCGGACGAGCGGTACGGGCTGCGCTGGCGGGAGTGGGGGCTGCACCGGATGCGGCACCGCGTCGACGCGGTCGAGACGGACGGGGACGCGCTGACCGTGCGGACCCGGGTGGCCCCGGCGGGCTGGGACGTGGGGCTGCGGACCACGTACCGGTGGACGGCCGCCGGGGACCGGATCGGGCTGACGGTGTCCGTGGTGCCGGAGGGCGACTGGCGGGTGCCGCTGCCCCGGCTCGGCATCCGGTTCGGGCTGCCCGCCGGATACGGCGGTGCGCGGTGGTACGGCGGCGGGCCGGGTGAGGCGTACCCGGACACCCGGGCCGCCGCGATGCTCGGGCAGTGGCAGAGGGAGGTGGACGCGCTCCAGACCCCCTACGTCAGGCCGCAGGAGAACGGCGCCCGGGTGGACGTCCGCTGGGTGGAGCTGACGGACACCGGCGGGGCGGGGCTGCGGGCGGAGGGTGGCACGCCGTTCTGGTTCACCGCGCGGCGCTGGACGAGTGAACAGCTGGACGCGGCGGAGCACGTGCCGGATCTGGTGGCCGGGGACCACGTCTGGGTCAACCTGGACCACGCGGTGCAGGGCATCGGCTCGCAGTCCTGCGGGCCGGGCGTGCTGCCGGAGCACCGGCTGAACGCGGCGCCGGCGGAGTTCTCGTTCGTCTTCTCGGAGTTGGGCTGATTCCCCGCCCTGCCCCGGCTCCGTCCGGGGCAGGGCGGGGTGTGGGTCAACGGAACAGGCGCCCCGGCAGCAGGTGCTGGTCGCGCAGCGCGTCGCGGACCATGCCGGCGTACTCCGTGGCGCCACGCTCGGAGGTGTGCGTGTTGTCGCGCTTCTCGTCGGTGAGGTAGAGCGCCTTGGAGCCGTCCGGGCCCAGCTCCTCGACCCGATGCCGGGTGAGGGCCGTCAGGTCGACGAGCGGCACGTCGTGCCGGGCGGCGAGGAGGCGGATCTGCGCGGGCAGGTCGACACCGAGGCCGTTGACCAGGAGCGCGGTGCCGTTGTCCAGTGTGCCGTCGGCGTTGAACCAGCGGCGGACGATCGGGGTGACCAGCACGGGCCGTCCGCCCTCGGCACGGATCGCCCCGATCATCGTGGTGAGGTTGGCGCGGTAGTCCGCCTCGGTCGTCTGCTTGTCGTTGTGGGCGAGCTGGATGAGCACGGTGTCGCCCCGGCGGATCAGTGGGCGGACGGTGGCAAAGAGTTGGGGCTGATCGAGGTAGGTCTGCGAACTCTCGCCGGAGTCCGCGTAGTTGGTCACGGATACGCCCGCTCGGAGATACTGCGGAAGCTCCTGCCCCCACCCGGTGTACGGGCTGCCGAGCTGGTCGCAGACCGTCGAGTCGCCGATCAGGAAGAGCTGCGGGATCCGCGTCGCCGGCGCCACCCGCAGGCCTGCGAGGGCCGGGGCAGGGCCGGCGAAGGTGAGGTCGAGACCGGGGCTGCCGGTCGCCCCGGTGGGCTCGCCCTCGGGCTCGCGCACGTTGACCGTGAAGGTACGGATCACCTGCTGCCCGGCGGCGGTCGGCGTCTCACCGAGCATGGTGCGCCGCGTCTCTGCGGTGACCGTGGTGCGCCCTTCGACGGCGCCGCCGATGCGCGCGGTGACGCGGTAGGTGCCGGGGCCCACGTCGAAGTGACAGACCACGGGGGCCGTTCCGGTGCAGCCGGCGGGGGCGGGCGCGCCGTGGGTCACGCCCGCCGGCGCCGCTCGGGCGTGAGCGGGCGCGGCGAAGGCGGTTACGGCCGCCAGGGCGACCAGGAGGGCCGGGGCGGTTCTGCGCGCAGGGGGCACGGCGGGGCTCCTTCGGGGATGCGGGTGCGGTACGGGCGGTCCCGTACATCGCGCAAGCGCTTTCTACCCCGGCCACTCGCGCGTTGAATCCTTTCATCAGGGGAAGTTGTGCGCACCTTCCCCTGGTTCCGCTCCTCAACCCCCCGGCCGGCCACGGCTGGTGACGACGTAGCATCGGCGTTTCGCTGTGATCTTCATGGTGCGCAAGGGGGAATGGCATGGGCAGCGGCGGCAGGCGGCGGACCACGGTCCTCGCCGGGGTGGTGGCCGGCGCGGTGCTCGTGTCCGGCACCGTCTTGTGGGCGACGGACAGTTGGCCCTTCCGGGACAACTACTGCTGGGGTGCCTGGGAGCAGAACAGCGGCCCCTCCTTCCTCGGTGACGAAGCCCTCGGCAAGTCCGGGTCCGAGCGGAAGGCCACCGAATCCGCCCCGCCCTCGGCCGGCCGGGCCCACGCCTCCTGCTCACTGGCCGTGACCTCGGAGGTCGAGGACGACGACTCGGACGAGCCGCTCACATTCGAGGAGCGGATCACCCTGGAGTACGGCCCCGTCCCCGCCGGAGCCAAGGAGCGCCGGGCCTGGATAGCCCAGTACTTCAACGGCGCGGCCTCTCCCCTGCCCGACGGGCTCGACGGTCTGGTCGCCGCAGACAGGGCCATGCTGGTGCTGCCCGAGGCGTGCGACGCGGAGGGCGGCAGGCCGTCCGTCGTGACGATCCGGAGCGAGAGCACGGGCGACGGTCATCTGGGCAAGGTGGCCGTGCCGTTCACGATCGGCAGTGTCGAGGAGGTCGGCCGGATGCTGCTCGACGCCGCGGGCACCACGATGGAGAAGGCGGGGTGCGCACCCGGCCGGCCGCTGCGGACGACCTCTCCGGTGGTGACCGTGGCCGAGGACGGGGAAAGGGCACAGTCACCGCTGTGCCGGATCCCGGGGATGACCTTCGACTTCGGCGAGGGTTCGCGTTACGAGCAGCAGGTGGGCACGGTCACCGCGGGACTGCAGACGTGTTCCGTGGTGTGGAAGACGCTGCGGATGCCCGACGAGCCGTCCGCGCAGTACGTGATGGCCCGCCGACCGCGCATGGTCGCGCTGTTCGACGGTCTCCCGGAAGGGTCCGCCCAGGGGCTGCTGCGTACCGACTGCGCCGGACGGCCGACGGTGTTCTACGGACACGTCGACACCGGCCTCAAGGGCCGCGGCCGTCCCGACGACCGGCGGGTGTTCGACCGTTTCGCCGAGTCGGTCGGCAAGCGCATCGGATGCACGGGCGGTGAGGGCGCGTGAGTGAGGACGAGTCCGTGGTGAACACCCGGACCGGGGCCGGACCGGAAGCCGCCGTCGCCGGCGGCACGGTCGCCGAGAGCGCCCACCCCCGCGGCCCCGCTCCCGAAGCGGCCAGGCCCTCCCTCATCCGGCGCCTGCTGCGCAGCCGTACGACCCGGGCCGTGACCGCGGCAGCGCTGGCCGGGGCACTCGTGGGGGCCGGAGCGGTGGCCTGGCATACGGACACGCTCCCGTTGTTCGGGCCCGCGCCCTGCTGGGACTCGCTCGGTGACTCCACCATGTCGGAGTTGTTCGGCGACCGCAGGACCGAGGTCGAGGAGCAGACCCTGCGGACCGATCCGCAGGGCGACGGGCTGTCGTTCGGCCAGTGCCGCATCACCAGTTACCGGGACGACCGGGCGCGCCGGCAGGTGACCCTGAAGGTGCACCGGCTGGACGGCCTCAGGGGCACCGACGGACAGCGATGGCCGCAGGAGTTCCTCGCGGCCGGCATGGTCCCGCTCGGCAACGGGCTGCCCGGCATGACGTCCGGTTCGCGCGGCTGGCTCGCGCTGCCGCAGAGTTGCACGGGACGCAGCGAGTTCAGCGGGCCGACCGTCGTGGACATCGGCATGGGCCGGGCGGACCAGGACATCTCGTCGGAGTACGAACGGGAGGACCGCGCCGCTCTGGCCGACGCTCTGGTCGAGGCGGCCAACGGGGTCATCCGGTCCTTCGACTGCTCCGGGCGTTACCGGGCACCGCACCAGCTGCCTGCCCCGGTGACCTGGCAGGACGCCGAGGCGAACGCCTTCTGCGGTATCAAGGGCTTCGCCCTTCCCGCGGCGTACCGCAAGGAGCTGCGGCAGACCCGTGTCGGTGGCGAGGGCGGCCCCGCCCGGGTCTGCGAGGCGGGCAGCTCGTTCCGGGAGGCCTCGCTGCGACTGACGACGGTGGTGGACCCGGCGCTGACCGAGATCTACTCCTGGGACGTGCTCCGCTCCGGTGCGCCCGTCAAGGGCACCACGGGATACGGAAGGACGGGCGGGAACCGGGCGGTGTTCCGGGCGGTCTGCCAGACCGGTCCGGTGGTCTTCGTGGTGGAGCAGCTGCGCGGGACGGGCGACGGGGACTTCACGCTCGCCCGTGATCTGCTGCCGGACTACGCCGCTGCGGAGGCCGAACGCATCGGCTGCGGGCCCCTGAAGCTGACGTTCCCCAAGGGCTGAGCCGTACCGGCCGTAGCCGTGGTCCTCCGTGGCTGTGGAAAAATGCCCGGCACCATGAGAACCAGCACCAGGGCGTCCGGCGGCCCCCGATGAGGGGCCGCGCGAAGCCTCCGCAGTCGCCGTTGCCCCAGCGCGAGGGGGTCGATCCGGTGCGGGTGCGGCTCCCGGAGGATCCGGACGGCCGGTGGCCGACGGTCCGTGATCATCTGCTGGCACGGTTCGCCGACGCGATCGGCGCGGAGCGGGTCGACGCGATGCTCGCCGGGGGCCGGTTCGTCTCCGTCCAGGGTCCCGTGACGGGCGACGAGCCGTACGCGGCGGGCCGGTACCTCTGGTTCCACCGGGACTTCGCGCCGGAGGAGCCCGTGCCCTTCCCGGTCGGGGTGGTGCACCGGGACGAACATCTGGTCATCGCGGACAAGCCGCACTTCCTGGCGACGACGCCGCGCGGCCGGCACATCACCGAAACGGCGGTCGCCCGCCTCCGCCGCGAGCTGGGGCTGCCGCTGCTGCAGCCCGCCCACCGGCTGGACCGGCTGACCGCGGGGCTCGTCCTCCTCGTCGTACGGCCGGAGGAACGCGGCTCCTATCAGACGCTGTTCCGCGACCGCCTGGTGCGCAAGGAGTACGAGGCGGTGGCACCGTACGACCCCGCGCTGGTCCTCCCTCGCACCGTGCGCAGCCGCATCGTGAAGGAGCGCGGGGTGATCGCGGCCCGCGAGGAGCCCGGCGAGCCGAACAGCGAGAGCCGGATCGAGCTGTTGGAACACCGGGGCGGGCTCGGCCGGTACCGGCTGCTGCCCGCCACCGGACGCACGCATCAGCTGCGGGTCCATATGAACAGCCTCGGGCTGCCGCTCGTCCACGACCCCGTCTATCCCGTCGTCGAGGCGGAAGGCGCGCCGGACGACTTCGCGCACCCGCTGCAACTGGTGGCCAGGGTTCTGGAGTTCACCGATCCGGTCACGGGAGAGCCGCACCGCTTCGAGAGCGGGCTGCGGCTCTCCGCGTGGCCGGAGTGACGCAACGGGGCTTCAGTGGCCGCGGGTGATCCACTCGTCCAGGTGCGGGGCCTCCGCGCCGATGGTGGTGGAGTCACCGTGCCCGGTGCGGACGGCGGTGTCCGGTTCCAGGGCAAGCAGCCGGTCCCTGATCGAGGCGACGATCGTCGGGAAGTGCGAGAAGGACCGCCCGGTGGCGCCGGGGCCGCCCTGGAAGAGCGTGTCACCGGTGAAGACGGTGGACAGCTCGGGGGCATACAGGCAGACGGCTCCCGGGGCGTGGCCCGGGGTGTGCAGGACCTTCAGGGTCGTCCCGGCGATCCGCAGCTCCTGGCCGTCGGCCAGTTCGCCGTCCGGGGCGCGGTCGGGGTGGGTCTGCCTCCACAGCGGCAGGTCGTCGGGGTGGAGCAGAACCGGTGCGCCGGTGGCGTCGGCGAGTGCGGGGGCCGCGTCGATGTGGTCGTTGTGCGCGTGGGTGCAGATGATGGCGCGCAGCGTACGCCCGCCGAGTGCGGCCTCGATGGCGGCGGCGTCGTGGGCGGCGTCGATGACGACGGCCTCGGTGTCGTCGCCGACGATCCAGACGTTGTTGTCGACGTCCCACTCACCCCCGTCGAGGGCGAACGTGCCGGAGGTGACGAGGTGGTCGATGCGGGCGGTCATCAGAAGACCACCACCGAGCGCAGGACGTCACCGTCGTGCATCCGGGCGAAGGCCTGCTCGATGTCGCCGAGGCCGATGGTCTCGGTGACGAACGCGCCGAGATCGATCCGGCCCTGCTGGTGCAGGTCGATGAGCATCGGGAAGTCGCGTGAGGGCAGGCAGTCGCCGTACCAGGACGACTTGAGCGAGCCGCCGCGGCCGAATACGTCCAGGAGCGGCAGTTCGAGCTGCATCTCCGGGGTGGGGACGCCCACCAGGACGACGGTTCCGGCGAGATCGCGGGCGTAGAAGGCCTGCTTGTACGTCTCCGGGCGGCCGACCGCCTCGATGACGACGTCGGCGCCGTTGCCACCGGTGAGCGAGCGGATGGCCTCGACCGGGTCGTTGGAGCGGGAGTTGACGGTGTGCGTGGCACCCATCTCCTTCGCCGTCTCCAGCTTGCGGTCGTCGATGTCCACGGCGATGATCTTCGCCGCGCCGGCCAGTCGTGCGCCCGCGATCGCCGCGTCACCGACACCGCCGCAGCCGATGACCGCGACCGAGTCGCCTCGGCCGACCTGGCCGGTGTTGATGGCGGCGCCGATGCCGGCCATCACGCCGCACCCGAGGAGTCCGGCGACGGCCGGGGAGACCTCGGGGTCGACCTTGGTGCACTGGCCGGCGGCGACGAGGGTCTTCTCGGCGAAGGCGCCGATGCCGAGGGCCGGGGAGAGCTCGGTGCCGTCCAGGAGGGTCATCTTCTGCTTGGCGTTGTGCGTGTCGAAGCAGTACCACGGGCGGCCGCGCAGACAGGCCCGGCACTGTCCGCACACGGCACGCCAGTTGAGGACGACGAAGTCCCCCGGCTCGACGTCGGTGACGCCGTCGCCCACGGACTCCACGACGCCCGCGGCCTCGTGGCCGAGGAGGAACGGGAACTCGTCGTTGATGCCGCCCTGCTTGTAGTGCAGGTCGGTGTGGCAGACGCCGCACGCCTGGATCTTCACCACGGCCTCACCGGGGCCGGGGTCCGGAATCACGATCGTCTCGACCCGTACCGGCTCGTTCTTCCCCGGTGCGATGACCCCTTGTACGTGCTGCGCCATTCCCGTGGTCTCCCTTTTGCGACTTTTCCTGAGATCGATCACGAACAACCGTACGCGGTGCGAGGGAGCCGCGGGAGCGCGCCGCGGGCGCACCACCGTGCGGCCGCGGCACGTTGCCGGGTCAGTCCCCGTACACCCGGCGGCCGCCCACGTACGTCGCCAGGACCCGTGCGTCGGCGATCCCCTCCGGCGGCGCGGCGTAGGGATCACGGTCCAGGACCACCAGGTCGGCCAGGGCTCCGGCCCGGATGCTGCCCGTGTCGTCCAGGTGGTTCACGTACGCCGAACCCGCCGTGTACGCGGTCAGCGCCTCGGTCAGGGAGATGCGCTGCGCGGGGAGGAAGACCGGACCGTCGCCACCGGGCGCGACACGGTTGACCGCGGTGTGGATGCCGTGCAGCGGATCGGCGCTGCTGACGGGCCAGTCCGAGCCCGCGGCCACGGTCGCGCCCGAGCGCAGCAGTGCGGCGAACGGGTACTGGAGCGCGGCCCGTTCGTCGCCGAGGAAGGGGATGGTCAGCTCGTCCATCTGAGGTTCGTGGGCGGCCCAGAGCGGCTGGATGTTGGCGGTGGCTCCGAGGGAACGGAAGCGGGGGATGTCGTCGGGGTGGACGATCTGGAGGTGGGCGAGGTGGGGCCGGGTGTCGGTGCGCCCGTTGGCGGCGCGGGCGGCCTCGACGGCGTCCAGGGCCTCGCGCACCGCGCGGTCGCCCAGGGCGTGGAAGTGGGTCTGGAAGCCGAGGGCGTCCAGTTCGGTGACGTACCGGCTCAGTTCGGCGGGGTCGACGAAGCTGGTGCCGCTGTTGGCGGTGGCGCAGCCGCAGACGTCGAGATACGGGGCGAGGAGGGCGGCGGTGCCGGTCTCGGCGACCCCGTCCTGCATGATCTTCACCGATCCGGCGCGGAAGTTCCTGCCGGTCAGCGCCTCGCGGCGGGCGACGAGTCCGGGGATCTGCTCGGTACCGCGTTCGCGGTCCCACCACAGGGCTCCCGTGACGCGGGCGGTGAGTGAACCGTCGCGATCCGCCGTCAGGTAGGCGTCGGACACGTCGTCCATCGAGCCGTAGACCCCGACGATGGCGTCCTGCCAGGCGGTGATGCCGTGCGCGTGGAGCAGGCGCTGGGCACGGAGCAGGCCGGCGAGCCGGTCGGCGGCGGTGGAGCGCGGGGCGTGGCGGGCCACCAGGTCCATGGCGCCCTCCTGGAGGAGGCCGATGGGTTCGCCACGGCTGTCGCGTTCGATGCGGCCGTCGCCCGGATCGGGGGTCTGCGCGGTGATCCCGGCGAGGGCGAGGGCCCGGCTGTTGACCCAGGCGCCGTGGTGGTCGCGGTTGACCAGGTAGGCGGGGCGGTCCGGTACGGCGGTGTCGAGCTGTTGCCGGGTGGGGACGCCGCCCTCGAAGGCGTCCATGGACCAGCCGCCGCCGGTGATCCACTCGCGGTCCGGGTTCGCGTCGGCGTAGGCCCGTACGGCGGCGATGGTGGCGGTGGCGTCCTGCGCGTCCGTCAGGTTGCACTGCGCGAGTTCCTGCCCGGCGGTGACCGGGTGGATGTGGGCGTCCTGGAAGCCGGGAAGCAGGAGGCGTCCGGCGAGGTCCACGACCTCGGTCCGGGGGCCTATGAGTTCGCGTACCTCGTCGTGGCCGGCGGCGGTGATCCGGTCGCCGGTGACGGCGACCGTGGTCGCGCGGGTGCGGGCGGCGTCCATCGTGTGGACGGGGCCGCCGGTGAAGACGAGATCGGCGGGGGTGCGGGGCATGGTGGTTCCGTTCCGTCGGGCGGGGGTGGGGCTGGATGTGGGTGGGTGTCAGGCCGGGCCGGGGACGGGCTCCGCGAGCGCGTCCGGCGCCACGGAGAGGCCGGTGACGAAGTAGGGGGACTTCCTGGCCCATTTGGCCCAGCCCGCCGCGACGACACCGGTCAGCAGCATGACCGCCGGGCAGAGGAGCATGAACCAGCCGTTGTCGGGACTGACCTCGAAGTGGTCGGCCGAGGTGGCGAAGGTCCAGCAGAGGTAGCCGCCGAGCGCGAGCAGGACGCCGGCGCTGGCGACGGGGAGCACGACCGCCCGCACGGCCAGGGATCGGCTCTCCCGGAACGCGCCGCGAAAGCGCGCCGCCGCGGCCAGCGCGGTGAGGGCGTAGTAGAGCGCGACGACGACGCCGATCGCGTTCACGGACGCCAGGATCAGGTCGCCGACCTTCGGCAGGACGAGCGAGAGCACGGCGATGGCGGCGGCCACGCAGCCGACGACCACGGTGCCCGCCGCGGGCGTTCCGTACCGCGGGCTGACCTTCGTCCAGAGGGGTCCGAGCGTGCGGTCGCGGCCCATCGCGAACATGCCGCGCACTGTCGGGATCACCCCGGACTGCAGGGAGGCGACCGCAGAGAGGGTGAGGGCGATCAACGGAAGCGCGGCGAGCGGCTGGTCGGCCAGCCGGTCACCGAAGTAGGTGAGCCCCTGGGCGCCGTGGCCGGTCAGCTCGTCGAGCGACAGGACGCGCTGGAACGCGAAGGAGCCGAGCAGGAACAGGCCCAGCATCGTGAACAGCGTGATGAGCCCGGCTTTGGAGGCGTCCTGGGGGTCCCGGATCTCCTCGGTGACGCTGAAGGTGGACTCGAATCCCCAGAAGCAGAAGACGGAGAGCAGGAGCCCCTGCGCGAGCTGCTCCACTGAGGGGATCGTGAAGGGGTTGATCCAGTCGAGGCTGAAGGGGTGTGTGCCGGCGAACAGTCCGTATCCGCAGAAGCCGAGCAGGACGACGTACTCGAAGACGAGAAGGTACTTCTGGAGGTTGGCGGCCGACCGCAGGCCGGTGACCGCGGTGAAGGTGACGGCGACGAGTACGACGATGCCGAGCGCGGTCGACTGGGCGGTGGAATCGGGGTCGAGCCTGATCCCGGAGAGCTCATGCAGTCCGCTCTCACCCGCGAGTTGGAGCAGGGCGGAGCCTGTGACGGTGGTGGTGTAGGCGAGGAAGACGATCGTGGAGACGATGCCGATCCAGCCGACGAGGAAGCCGAGCCAGGGGCTCAGCGAGCGGCCGACCCAGACGTAGCCGCTGCCCATGTTCGGCTCGACCCGGTTGAGCCGGGAGTACGCGCCGGCGATGCCCAGGATCGGCAGGAAGGCCAGCAGCATGATGATCGGCAGGTGCAGGCCGACCGCGCCCGCGGTGACGCCGAGCCCGATGCCGATGCTGGTGGTCGCCGCGGTCGACGAGGCCGCGATGGCGAACCCGTCCACGACGCCGAGGCTTCTGCGCAGGGCGTCGGGTGCCTGGGCCGGTCCGGGTGGTTCGTCGCCGTTGGGAGTACGAGAGGACGTCACGGTCGCTCCTTCACCGAGGGGCACTTTTCGGCCCCGATGGCGGCACATCGAACTCCCTGGGGGTTCCCTGCGTCAACGCCGTTGTCATAAGGTGCCCGGCATGAACGCGAGCGAGCGGGTGGTGGCGGAGGGCGAGCGGCGCCGCCGACGCCCCACCAAGCAGGGCACGGTCCTCTCGGAGCAGTTGATCGTGGAGACGGCGCTCCGGCTGATCGCGGAGCACGGGGCGGCGGCGCTCACCGTGCGCCGGCTGGGCGCCGCCCTGGGGTGCGATCCGAGCGCGCTCTACCGGTACTTCCGCGACACGGACGAGCTGTTGCTGGCGGTGGCCGACGAGTTGATCGGGCGGACGCTGCGCAGCTGGCGGCCGACGGGTGACTGGCGGGCCGACCTGCGGTCGCTGGGGCTGCGGATGCACGCGGACTATCTGGCCCACCCCCAAGCGGCACTGCTGACCTGCGCGCGGGTGACCGGCCGTACTCACGAGATCCGGTCGGTGGAGGCGATCCTCGGGGTGCTGCGGGGGGCGGGGTTCCCGGACGCCGAGGCGGTTCGGGTCTACCACGTCTTCGTCGACCAGACCCTGTCGTTCGCGGCGCTGGACGCCTCCACGCTGGCGCTCCCGGAGCAGGCCAGGGCCATGGAGGTGCAGGCCTGGCCCGATGTCTACGCCCGGCAGCCCGCCGACACGCACCCCAACATCGCGGCGACCGCGGCGGTACTCGTCGCGGAGATGAGCCGTAGCGGCTATCCGGCGGCGCTGGAGATGGTGCTCGCCGCGGCTGCCGCGCGACTGCAGCACGTCAGGTCATAGACGAGCCGGATCAGGGCGCCAGCACGTCCAGTTCGTGCAGGGCGCCGACCGCGATCTCCTTCGTCAGCCGCTCCGCCGCCGCCGCGTCGCCCTCGCGCACCGCTTCGGCGAGCCGGACGTGGAGGGTGACGGCCGCCGGGTCGGGGTCCTCGAACATCACCTGGTGATGGGTGCGTCCCGCGAGGACCTCGGCGACCACGTCACCCAGGCGCGCGAACATCTCGTTGCCGGAGGCGTTGAGGACGATCCGGTGGAACGCGATGTCGTGTTCCAGGTACCCCTCAAGCTGCTGGCCGCGCGAGGTGGCGACCATGCCGAGGGCCTGTTCGGTGAGCTCGGCGCACTGTTCGGCAGTGGCGTTGCGGGCGGCGAGCGAGGCGGCGACGGGTTCGATCGCCGAGCGCAGGACGGTCAGCGAACGCAGTTGCCGCGGGCGGTCGGCGCCGGCCAGCCGCCACCGGATGACCTGTGGGTCGTAGACGTTCCACGTCTCGGTCGGACGTACGGTCACGCCGACACGGCGCCGGGACTCGACCAGGTGCATGGACTCGAGGACCCGGATCACTTCGCGCACCACGGTGCGGGAGACGTCGAAGCGCTGGGCCAGTTCATCGGTACGCAGGATCTGGCCGGGCCGGTGCTCACCCGCGGCGATCTCCAGACCCAGGGCGTCCAGCACATGTGTATGCAGCCCCTGGCCCTGTGTGGTCATGGGCCAAGAGTACGGGGGCACCCGGAGGCGACCGCTGCGGGAAGCCCCTGCGGTGTCTCGCCGGAACAAAAAGTACGACGTTTATGTCACACCATCTTGAATAAGTCGTACGTATGGGTTTCAGTAGCGCGACGGACCGATGTCGAGGGCGACATCGAAGAAGACAGCGAGGCACCGTAATGAGCACCCCCCACGTCGTCGTGGTGATGGGCGTCGCAGGGACCGGCAAGACCACGATCGGTCCCCTGCTCGCCGCCGAACTGGGCGTTCCGTACGCCGAGGGCGACGACTTCCATCCCCCGGCGAACATCGCCAAGATGTCGGCCGGCGTCCCGCTGGACGATGCGGACCGGTGGCCCTGGCTCGACGCGATCGGGCAGTGGGCACACGGCCGGGCGGGGCTCGGCGGCGTGGTCAGCAGCTCGGCGCTGAAGCGCGCCTACCGCGACCGGCTGCGCAGCGAGGCCCCCGGTGTCGTCTTCCTTCACCTGAGCGGCGACCGCTCGCTCATCGAGGAACGGATGGCGGCCCGCAAGGGCCACTTCATGCCGACCGCGCTCCTCGACTCGCAGTTCGCCACCCTCCAGCCCCTGGAGGACGACGAGGCGGGCGTCGCCGTGGACGTGTCCGGCACCCCCGAGGAAATCACCCAGCGAGCCGTCGCCGCGTTGCGCCGGCTCGATACCTAAGGATCATCACCGTGACCAGTCTCAGCGTCGAGACGCTGGCAGCGGACGCCGTCGAACCGATCACTTCGGCCGGCAACGCGCAGTTGGGCATCGCCGTTCTGGCGGGCATCGCCGTCATCGTTCTGCTCATCACCAAGTTCAAGATGCACGCGTTCCTCGCGCTGACCATCGGCTCGCTGGCGCTCGGTTCGTTCGCCGGCGCCGCACCGGCGAAGACGATAGCGAGCTTCACCACGGGCCTCGGCTCGACCGTCGCGGGTGTCGGCGTCCTCATCGCGCTCGGCGCGATCCTCGGGAAGCTGCTCGCCGACTCCGGCGGCGCGGACCAGATCGTCGACACGATCCTCGCGCGGACGAGCAACCGGGCCATGCCGTGGGCGATGGTCCTGATCGCCTCGATCATCGGGCTGCCGCTGTTCTTCGAGGTCGGGATCGTGCTGATGATCCCGGTCGTGCTGCTCGTCGCCAAGCGCGGCAACTACTCCCTTATGCGGATCGGCATTCCGGCCCTGGCCGGGCTCTCGGTGATGCACGGGCTCATCCCGCCGCACCCCGGCCCGCTGGTCGCGATCGACGCTCTCGGCGCCAACCTGGGCGTCACACTGGCCCTCGGTGTCCTGATCGCGATCCCGACAGTGATCATCGCCGGTCCCGTCTTCTCCCGCTACGCCGCCCGCTGGGTGGACATCAAGGCGCCGGAGAAGATGATCCCGCAGCGCCCGTCCGAGGACCTGGACCGCCGTCCGAGCTTCGGCGCCACCCTGGCGACGATTCTGCTGCCCGTCGTCCTGATGCTGGTCAAGGCACTCGTCGACATCGTGGTGGACGACCCGGAGCAGGGTCTCCAGCGGGTCACCGACGTGATCGGCTCGCCTCTCATCGCCCTGCTCGCGGCTGTCATCGTGGGCATGTTCACGCTGGGCCGGGCGGCCGGTTTCACCAAGAGCCGGCTCTCCTCCACCGTGGAGAAGTCCCTCGCGCCGATCGCCGGTGTGCTGCTCATCGTGGGCGCGGGCGGCGGCTTCAAGCAGACGCTGATCGACGCCGGTGTGGGTCAGATGATCCTGGAGTTCTCCGAGAACTGGTCGATCCCGGCGCTGCTTCTCGGCTGGCTGATCGCCGTGGGCATCCGCCTCGCGACAGGTTCGGCAACCGTGGCCACCATCTCGGCGGCCGGTCTGGTCGCCCCGCTGGCGGCCGACATGTCGACCTCGCACGCCGCCCTGCTGGTCCTCGCCGTCGGTGCGGGCTCGCTCTTCTTCAGCCACGTCAACGACGCGGGGTTCTGGCTGGTGAAGGAGTACTTCGGGATGGACGTCGGGCAGACGGTGAAGACGTGGTCGGTGATGGAGACCATCATCTCCGTGGTCTCGCTGGCCTTCATCATGCTGCTGTCCCTGATCCTCTAGGGCCTGTTTCGAAAGTAGCGCCGTCCGCCCGGAGGGCGGGCCCGGCGACGTCTGGTGCGTGCGATCGCAAGGCGGAGGGTCGCCCCGATACCGGGTGTATCGGGGTGATCCCGACAACGCGGCGAGCGTGCCAGGCGTCGCCGGGCAGGCGGGACTTTCGAAACACGCCCTAGCCGTCCCCCGGCTCCCGCCACAGCGGGTGCTCGCGAAGCGCCCACCGGCGCTCGACCGACCCGGTGCGCATGCCACGGCGTGCCTCCGGGTCGGCGAGCGCCCTCGCGATGTGTCCGCCCAGCACGATGCCGATGGCGAGCGCCAGCCAGTCGTGGACGAACGTCGCACCGCTCCGCCACATCAGCGGGGCAAGACCGGTGAACCACATCAGCAGGCCGGTGCCCGTCATGACGAGCACCGCTCCCGCGATCCACGCCGCATACAGCTTCTGTCCGGCGTTGAACTTCCCGGCCGGGCGGGACGCGGGGCGGTGGTCACGGCGGCGTACCGCCCGCAGCCACTGCCGGTCGTGCGGCCCGAAGCGGTTGAGCCGGCCCAGGTCGGCCCGCAGGGACCGCGAGGCGAGCCCGGCCAGCAGCGGTACGGGAACGAGCAGCCCGGACCACTCGTGCACGGTGACCACGAGATGGCGGCGCCCGACGAGTTCGGCGAGCTGCGGCACGTACAGACAGGCCGCCGACACCACGCACGTGAGCATCAGCCCGGCCGTGGTGCGGTGCACCCAGCGCACCGGACCGCTGAAACGCCGTACCCGGCCGGCCGCTTCAGGTGGTGGGGGCATCGTCGCGGCCGTTGGACCGGCCGACCCAGGCGTCGACGTCATATCCGAGCTTCTCCCAGTAACCGGGGCGTACGGAGTCCGTGACGGTGATCCCGGAGAGCCATTTCGCCGACTTGTAGAAGTACATGGGGGCCACGTAGAGCCGGACCGGGCCGCCGTGGGAGTGGGAAACCGGCCGGTCCTGCATCCGCAGGGCGACCAGCACATCGGCCCGGCGGGCCTGGTCGAGGGTGAGGCTCTCGCTGTAGGTGCCGTCGAAGCAGGTGAAACGGACGGCCTTCGCCCCGGCCCGGACGCCCGCCGCGTCCAGCAGCGCGGAGAGCCGTACACCCTCGAAGGGGGTCTCGGGCACCCGCCAGCCGGTGACGCACTGGACGTCCCGCACCATGCGGGTCTGCTCCATCCGCTTCAGGGCGTCCAGGGTGTAGGCGGCCGGGCGGTCGACCAGACCGTCGACGGTCAGCCGGTAGTCGGCAGAGCTCTTCTTCGGTACGGACGAGGCGACGGAGTAGTAGCGGAAGCCACCGCCGTTGGGCAGCAGACCGGTGAGTCCGGTGGGGTCCTTGTCGGAGAGCGCGCCCAGGCCGGTCTCCAGGGTCCGTTGCAGTACGGGGGCGGCGACGAGCCCGGCGGCGCCGAGGCCCAGCATCGTCAGCACCAGCCGGCGGCCCACGGGGGTGCCGGTGCCGTCCGGATCGGGGCCCGGCGGCTCCTTGTCCGGCTCCGCGTCGGAAGGGGAACTGTTCACGCAGCGATTCGAGCACTCCGGGGCGCCGGACGCCAGGGGCGACGGCCTTCCGTCACCGTCCCGTCAGATTCTGCCCGCCCGCGGACCGCGGATGCCAGACTTGCGCCATGCCGAACCGTGAAGCCCTCAAGCCCTTCATCCTCGTCTTCCCCGGTCCGCTGCGCGATCGGCTCGTGCGCGCGGTGCTCGACGGCCGGAAGGTGTCCACCACCGGACTGCTCGTGGAGTACCAGGTGGAGAAGGAGGAGCCGCCGCCCGTGGGTGAGCGGTCCGCCCTGATCGACTCGGACGGGCGGGAGGTCGCGGTGCTGGAGATCACCGAGGTGCGGATCCTGCGGCTCGGTGACGTCGACATCCAGCATGTGCTCGACGAGGGAGAGGGCGACACCTCGGTGGCCGGGTGGCGGGCGGGCCACGAGCGCTTCTGGCACAGCGACGAGATGCGGGAGGCGCTCGGCGACCCCGAGTTCACGGTCGACGACGACACACTGGTCGTGGCGGAACGGTTCCGGGTGGTGGAACTCATCGAACCCGCGTGACGGTCCCCGCCCTCAGATCCCGCCGTCGTCGGCCGCGGCCCGGCCCCGGCCCTCTTCTCCCGTGAGGCCCAGGCGACGCCTGACCGCGAGCAGGCGGGGGTGGCGTTCGTGCATCTCGCCCGAGCGGCGGTCCAGCTCCTTGCCGAGGCGCTCCGTGCGTTTCTCGATGTCGAGCTCGTCCAGGATGCGGTCGACCTCCGCGAGCAGGGCCCCGTGCAGCTGCCATTTCCTGGGGTGTTCCTGGACCGCCGCCAGCAGCATGTCCGCCACCCGGTCGCGGGTCGCACGGCTCGTCGCCAGCGCCTCGGCCAGCCGCGTCTCGGCGTCCTCCGCACTGGCGGCGACCGGGGTGGTGATCAGCAGCGAGAAGCTCTCGATGGCACCGGCCATCTGCCCGAACAGTTCGGTGAGCCCGGAGGCCACCTCTGCGGGAAAGAGCGCTTCGTCGACCCGCTCCTTGGCCAGGTCGGTCAGCGTCCTGGCCAGCACCCGCAGGACCACGGCGCAGATCTCCAGGGTGTCGAGGCCGGTCCGCAGGACGACTCGGTAGAGCAGCCCCTGCCGCACACGCGGGTTGAGCATCAGGCTCTCCTCGGCCTGCCGCAGCGAGGCGTCGACCGCCACGATGTCGTGGTCGACGCGGCGGGCCCGGTGCAGCCGTTCGGCCGCCCGTTCGACGGTGACCCGGCCGCTCAGGTCATCTCCCAGGTCGCGGAAGAGTTCCCCCATCTCCCGGGCCAGACCGTCGATCGACGTCCCCGCCGACTGCACCCACACGGGCGGGGCGAACAGCAGGTTGAACAGCAGCCCGACGCCCGCCCCGATCAACGTCTCGAAGACGCGTTCCCACGCGGTGTCGGCGACCTGCGCGACGCCGAGCACCAGCATGGCGCTGATCGCCACCTCGGGGACGAACTCGTTCACCCGGACCAGCCGGCCGATGATCAGCGAGGTGAAGATCGTCAGCCCGAGGCTCCACCAGGACAGTCCCACCAGGGAACTGAACCCACTCGCGATGAGCACGCCGACGATCACGGAGTTCACGCGCCGGATCCCCGTGGTGAGGGTGGCGTAGAGGGTGACCTGGACGACGAGCAGTGCGGTGAGCGGGGCCGTCAGCGGCGCGGGCTGGGACAGCGTCGCCGTCGCCACGGCATAGGCGATCACCGCCGCCCCCGTGGAACGCAGGGTCTGGGCCCCCACGGGTTCGGTGGTGCGCCGGACGAGTTTGATCACGGGCTCGGCTACTCCTGGCATCTCCTTCCCATGCCCGCATTCGACGCCCCTGCACGGTTCCTCGCCCCGAACCCCACCGGACGGACGCGCTCAGGCACCGAATGACGACGCCCGGCCGACCGCCCCGCCTGATCCGAACGGGGGCCGCCCCCGTCCCCGTCCTGCGGACCGGGGAGGGGACAGCCTCAGCCGACCGCCTCGGCGGCGGCCCGGCCCGCCGACCGGCCGGAGAAGATGCAGCCGCCGAGGAAGGTGCCCTCCAGGGAGCGGTAGCCGTGCACCCCGCCGCCGCCGAACCCGGCCGCCTCGCCGGCCGCGTACACCCCGGCCAGTGGGCTGCCGTCGGCGGTGAGGACCCGGGAGGACAGGTCCGTCTCCAGCCCTCCGAGCGACTTGCGGGTGAGGATGTTCAGCCGGACGGCGATCAGCGGACCGGCCTTGGGGTCGAGGATGCGGTGCGGCGTGGCCGTACGGATGAGCTTGTCGCCGAGGTAGGTGCGGGCGCCCCTGATCGCGGTGATCTGGAGGTCCTTGGTGAACGGGTTGGCGATCTCCCGGTCACGGGCCGTGATCTCCCGGCGCAGGTCGTCCTCGTCGATGAGGGATTCGCCGGTGAGGGCGTTCATGCCGCGGACCAGGGCGCCGAGGTCCTTCTCGACGACGAAGTCCGCGCCCTGGTCCATGAACGCCTTCACCGGTCCCGGCACGTCCGCCCGGGCCCGCCCGATCACGCCCCGGACGGACTTACCGGTCAGATCGGGATTCTGCTCGGAGCCGGAGAGGGCGAACTCCTTGCCGATGATCTTCTGGTCCAGGACGAACCAGGTGTAGTCGTGGCCACTGCGCATGATGTGTTCGAGGGTGCCGAGCGTGTCGAAGCCGGGGAAGAGCGGGACGGGCAGCCGCTTGCCGCGGGCGTCCAGCCACAGGGAGGACGGGCCGGGCAGGATCCGGATGCCGTGCTTGGCCCAGATCGGGTTCCAGTTCTCGATGCCTTCGGTGTAGTGCCACATCCGGTCGCGGTTGATGTGGTGGGCGCCCGCCTCCTCGGTGATGCCGAGCATCAGCCCGTCGACGTGGGCGGGAACGCCGGAGAGCATCTTCGCGGGCGGGGTGCCGAGCCGCTCGGGCCACTGCTTGCGTACCAGGTCGTGGTTGCCTCCGATGCCGCCGGAGGTGACGATCACCGCCTGGGCCCTGAGCTCGAAGGTGCCGTCCGCGTCCCGGCTGCTCGCGGTGCCGCGGGCCGCGTCGCTGGGTGCCAGGATCTCGCCGCTCACCGTGTCGACGGCGCCCCCGGTACGGCCGAGGCCGGTGACGCGGTGACGGAAGCGGAAGCTGACGAGCCCCTTGGCGACGCCCTCGCGCACCCGGCGCTCGAAGGGGGCGACGACGCCGGGGCCGGTTCCCCAGGTGATGTGGAAGCGGGGTACGGAGTTGCCGTGGCCGTTGGCGTCGTAGCCGCCGCGCTCGGCCCAGCCGACCACGGGGAAGAACCGCATCCCCTGGGCGTGCAGCCAGGAGCGCTTCTCACCGGCGGCGAAGTCGACGTACGCCTCGGCCCACTTCCGTGGCCAGTGGTCCTCCTTGCGGTCGAAGCCCGCCGTGCCGAGCCAGTCCTGGAGGGCCAGCTCATGGCTGTCCTTGATCCGCATGCGCCGCTGTTCGGGCGAGTCGACGAGGAAGAGGCCGCCGAAGGACCAGTGCGCCTGGCCCCCGAGCGACTGGTCGGGTTCCTGGTCGAGCAGGATGACCGACCGGCCCGCGTCGACGAGCTCCGCGGTGGCGACCAGCCCCGCGAGTCCCGCCCCGATCACGATCACATCAGCGTCGTACGCCATGGGTTCCATCCTTGTCGGGGCGACCGGGCCGCGGTCCGGCGGAGAGACCGCACGTCACCCGGGCGGCCGCTCGCGAAGTTACTCGTGCGTCAGATCTTCGGCACCGGCCGTCCCCGCGTCAACCGCCCGGTCGGCCGCGCTGCGGCCGCACCGGCGGCCCCCAGGCGCTATCGTCGAAACAAATCACCCTCTTCCGGCCTGACTTGGGGTGGAGAAGCGTGTCGGTGCTGGTCCTCGTGCTCGCCGTGAGCGCCGCCTGCTGCCTGGGGTTCGGCTTCGTGCTGCAGCAGGCCGCCGCCAGCCACGCCCCGAGGAGCGACTACCTCTCGCCCCGGCTGCTGCTGGACCTGATGCGGGTGCGCAGCTGGCTGGCCGGGATCGGACTGATGGTCTGCGGCATGGTGCTGGGCGCCCTGGCCCTGGGCAAGGGCGAGGTCTCCGTCGTCGAACCGCTGCTGGCCACCAATCTGCTCTTCGCGATGGCCCTGTCCCGTCACC
The DNA here is from genome assembly GCF_045162765.1 of Streptomyces sp. NBC_01013. Taxonomy (NCBI): domain Bacteria; kingdom Bacillati; phylum Actinomycetota; class Actinomycetes; order Kitasatosporales; family Streptomycetaceae; genus Streptomyces; species Streptomyces sp. NBC_01013. The sequence goes on along the minus strand of NZ_CP108687.1, from coordinate 6,716,444 downwards.
GCACCGGACAGCGGCTGGGCCGGCAGGGCTGGGCCGGACTCTGGCTGCTGGCCGGCGGGGTCGCCGCATTCCTGGTGGCGGGCGAGCCGAAGGGCGGTCAGGCGGTGTCCAGTCCGCTGCGGCACTGGCTGGTGATCGGCGTGGTGGTGGGCCTGGCCCTGCTGCTGACGGCATTCGCCAAACGGTCGCGGTCGGGGGTCTCCCCCGCGCTGCTGGCGGTGGCGGCGGGTCTGTTGTACGGGCTGCAGGACGCCCTCACCCGGGTCAGCGGGGAGCGGCTCTCGGACGGGGGCTGGGCGGCGCTCGTCACCAGCTGGCAGCCGTACGCGGTGCTGGCGCTGGGGGTGACGGGGCTGATCCTCGTACAGAGCGCGTTCGAGACGGGCCCGCTGCGGATGTCCCTGCCGGCCCTGACGGCGGCCCAGCCGCTGGCCGGGATCGCCTGCGGGATCGGTTTCCTGGGCGACCAGGTGCGTACCGATACGGGCGCCCTGGCCTGGCAGGCGGCCGGACTCGCGGCCATCGTGGCCGGCATCGTACTGCTGGGCCTGCACCCCGCGATGCCGGAGGGGCCGGTGGGGGGACGGCGAACGCAGAGCCTCCAGCCTCACTGAGGGCAGTCCGTCACCTCGGTGTCCGCGGGCTGCTGTTGGATGAGGGGTATGACACCTTCTGACGAGATCCTGGACATCGTCGACGAGAACGATGTCGTCGTGGGGCAGGCGCCGCGCGGTGAGGCCACCGCGCGGGGCCTGCGTCACCGCTGCGTCTTCATCGAGGCGCGGGACGCCGACGGCAGGATCTTCGTGCACCGCAGGACCGCCACCAAGCTGGTCTTCCCGTCCCACTACGACATGTTCGTCGGCGGGGTGGTCGGTGCCGGTGAGTCCTATGACGAGGCGGCTCTGCGGGAGGCCGAGGAGGAGCTGGGCGTCACGGGCCTGCCCCGTCCGGAACCGCTGTTCAGGTTCCTCTACGAGGGCGGCGGCCACAGTTGGTGGTCGTACGTCTACCGGGTGCGGTGCGAGCTGCCGGTGAAGCCGCAGGTGGAGGAGGTCGCCTGGCACACGTTCCTCACGGACGCGGAGCTGGAGCAGCGGCTCGGCGACTGGCAGTGGGTGCCGGACGGTCTGGAAAGCTACCGGCGGCTCCGGGCGTACCGGGCAGCATCCTGAACCGGGCTGAGATACGCGCCAAAGCGGCGGTTAAGGTCCGTACGTGAAGGAATTTGTGCAGGGTCTGCGGCTGTGGTTCGCGCCGCAGCGGATCCGCGAAGAGGGCGACACTCCGGACTACCGCTTCTCGCTCGCCAATGAGCGGACGTTCCTCGCCTGGATCCGGACGGCTCTCGCACTGATCGGCGGCGGTTTCGCGGTCGACCAGTTCCTGCCCGAGCTGGCATGGGGCGTCCGCGCGGGGCTGGCGCTCGCGTTGCTGGCGGCCGGTGTGCTGTGCGCGCTGCGGGCCGTCAACCACTGGGTGCGGTGCGAGCGGGCGATGCGGCGCGGGGAGGACCTGCCGGTGTCACGCTTCCCGACGCTGCTGAGTCTGGCGGTCGCGGTGGTGGCGGTGGCCATGGTGGTGGTGGTCCTGTTCGGCTGGGAGGGCCGGTGACCGCGCCGGAGCGCGACCCGGGGCTGCAGCCCGAGCGGACCAGGCTGGCCTGGCGGCGTACGACGCTGTCCTGCACGGTGGTGGCGCTGCTGGCGGGCAAGCAGGCGCTGCACGGTGGCGTCACCCCGGCCGGGGTCATCGCCCTGTCACTGAGTGCGCTGGCCTGGCTGGGCTTCCTGCGGGTCGCGAACCGGCGGGTGCAGGGCATGGGGACCGCGCGCCCGCGGCCTCTCGGGCCCCGCGCGGCGCTGACGGCCGCGGCGTGCACGGTCGCGCTGGCGGTGTTCGCCGCCGCGATGCTGTTCTGAACGGGCAGTCCGGGTAAGGCTTCCGCGGCTTGCGGGCCGGGACCCGGCCGCCGGCGCTCAGGCCTCCGGTGCCTCCCAGTCCACGGTGACGACGATCTTCCCGCGGGTGCGGCCCTCCGCGTTGAGCCGATGAGCCTCGGCGGCCTCGGCCAGCGGGAACACCCGGTCCACATGGACCGAGACGATGCCGCGCTCGGCCAGTTCCGCCAGATGGGCCAGGTCCTTGGCATCGGGCCGCACGAAGGCGTAGGTGCCACCGTACGAGAACACCTCGTCGTCCACGATGGACGCCAGGCGCCCTTCCGGCGCGAGCGTCTCGGCGGACACCCGCAGCGCATCTCCGCCCACGGTGTCGAACGCGGCGTCGATCCCGTCCGGGGCCAGCGCCCGGAGCCGGTCCGCGAGCCCGTCCCCGTACGCCACGGGTTCCGCGCCGAGTTGCCGCAGATGGTCGTGGTTGCGCTCACTCGCCGTTCCGATGACCCGGCATCCGGTGTGGCGGGCGATCTGCACGGCCATCGAGCCGACGCCGCCGGCCGCCGCATGGACGAGGACGGTGTCGCCGTTGCGGATGCGCAGCGAGCGGTAGAGCACCTGGTAGGCGGTGAGACCGGCCAGGGGCAGGCCCGCCGCCTCCTCGAAGCTGAGGCTCAGCGGCTTGCGGGCCAGGGTGCGCACGGGCGCGGCCACGTACTCGGCGAAGGTTCCCCGGCTGAGGAAGTCCTCCCGCACGTAGCCGATGACCTCGTCACCGACGGCGAACTCGTCGACGGCGATGCCGGGCTGGACCACGACCCCGGAGACGTCCCAGCCGGGGATCACCGGGAAGACCGCATCCAGCACGGCGTCGAGGTGTCCCTCACGCGCGACACGGTCGACCGGGTTGACCGCCGCGGCCCTTACCTTCACCAGGACGGTGTCGGGGCCGACCTTGGGGTCGGGGCGCTCCCCGAACTCCAGGACGTCGGCCCCGCCGTACCCGCTGTAACTGATCGCCTTCATCCTCCGACCATCGAGGCAGGCCGGGGGAGGCGCAAGTCAGGCCGTGGCGGCTTCGACGGGCGGCAGCAGGGTGCGCGGGTCGTGGCCGGAGTGCCAGAGCCCGATCAGGAACGCCGTGGTCGCCTCCAGGTACGCGGCCCGGTCGAGTCCGCCGGCCGTCAGGGGAACGCAGCCCAGGTCCCGCACCAGGGTCGCCACGGTCGTCAGCGCCTCCTCGTCGTCCCCGCACAGCGGCACGGCGACCGGGCCGTCGGCGAAGGCGGGCGGGGTGAGCCGCCACACCGCGTCCGGCAGGTGATTGAACGCCTTGACGACGCGGGCTCCGGTGACGTCGGCGATCGTGCGGGCGGCACCGGGGCCGCCCGCGGTGGTGAGGACGAACCCGGGCCCCACCGCGTTCGTGCAGTCGATCAGCAGGCGGTCGCCCAGCGTCCCGTCCCGGGCGCCCAGCTCCGTGAGGACGCCGGCGACCGCGTCGAAGGGCAGCGCGAGAAGGATCACCGGGCCGAAGGCGACGGCGTCCGCGAGGGTTCCCGCAGCGCCTCCCGCGCGCCGTCCCAACGCGCGGGCCCGGTCGGGTGAGCGCCCGCCGAACATGACCTGATGCCCGGCCCGGATCCACTGGGTACCGAGCGCGTCCGCCATGTTCCCCGTACCGAGAATGCCGATGCGCATGTCCGTCTCCTTCACCGTCATTGACGTAGCGTCGTGCCGATGGACAGGACGGTAGAAGATCCGTTGCTCACCATTCGGTGCCCAACGGGCGCCGTGGGAGGGGGAACCGTGGAACGACTGCTCGCGGACTGCCGGGCCAGACTCGGGTTCGATCTGCTCGCGCACACGTGGAACGCCGTGGTCATCCACGCGCTGAGCGAGGGGCCGCGCCGCCCGGGCGATCTCCGCGCGCGGATCGGCGGGATCAGCGCGAAGGTGCTGACCGAGACACTGCGCCGGCTGGAGGGGTACGGCCTGGTGGAGCGGCGGGCGTATGCGGAGGCGCCGCCGAGGGTCGACTACGCGCTGACGGAACTCGGCCGGACTCTGCTGGAACCGATCGGGGCCCTGGGCCGCTGGTCGGCCGAATACGGCGATGCCTTCGCGGCGGCGCAGGGCTGGGACGACTGAACGGTGCGGGGTCTCGCGGAGGGCCGGGCGCTGTCGTCCCGGCCCTCCGCTCGGCCGCCGGCCGTCACCAGCGCGGGATCGCGGGCGTCGCCCATCCCGGCTCGGCCTTGCGCATGGCCGCGGCGTCGTCGCGCTCGCGCATCGTGCCGTCGTCGTCGAGCCAGCGGCGGTGCAGCACCGCGAGGCGCTCGCGGTCGAGCTCGACGCCGAGGCCAGGGGCGTCCGAGACGGTGAGGCGGCCGCCGGCGAAGACGTGGCGGGCGGTGATGACGTCCTCGGCCTGCCACGGGTAATGGCTGTCGCAGGCGTAGTCGAGGTTGGGCACGGTCGCGGCGACGTGCGTCATCGCGGCGAGGCTGATCCCGAGGTGGGTGTTGGAGTGCATCGAGAGACCGACGCCGAAGGTGCGGCAGATCCCGGCCAGTTCGCGAGTGCGGTGGAGCCCGCCCCAGTAGTGGTGGTCGGAGAGGACGACCTGGACGGCGTCCCGGGCGAAGGCTTCCGGAACCTCGGCGAGCGTGGTGACGCACATGTTCGTGGCCAGTGGTACGTCGGTGCCGGCCGCTACGGCGGCCATCAGCTCCGTGCCGCTCGCCGGGTCCTCCAGGTATTCGAGTACGTCCTTGAGCTGCTCGGCGACGTACAGCGAGGTCTCGACGGACCAGGCGCCGTTGGGGTCCAGGCGCAGCGGCTGCTCAGGGAACGCCTCGGCCAGGGCGCGTACGGCGGCGATCTCCTCGTCGGGCGGGAAGACGCCGCCCTTGAGCTTGAAGGAGGAGAAACCGTAGTCACGGGCGAAGCGCCGGGCCTGGGCGACGACTCCGGCCGGATCGACGGCCGCGCCCCAGTCGTCGCGTTCGCCGCCGTCCGGGTGCTGGGCCCAGCGGTAGAAGAGGTACGCGCTGTACTCGACGCTGTCGCGGACCTTGCCGCCGAGCAGTGCGTGCACGGGCAGGCCGAGGGTCTTGCCCAGGGCGTCCAGACAGGCCACCTCGAAGCCGGAGACCACGGAGAGACGCAGCTTGTCCGCGGTCTGGACGCCGCGCAGTCCGCCCGCGTCGACCCGCTCGTCGGCCGCGCGTGAATCGCCGCACACCTCGTCGGCGAGGGCGAAGAGGCCGTTCACATCGCTGACCGGCCGTCCGACCAGGGCCGTGGCGAGGGGCTCGGCCAGTTCGAGGTACTTGCCGTCGCCGTAGGTCTCCCCGATGCCGGTCACGCCGCCCCGGGTGACGACTTCCACGATGAGCCGGGGGGTGTATGGCTGATGGACGCCCTGGGTGTTGAGGAGCGGGGGGTCGGCGATGAGGATCGGGGTGAGCCGGACTTCGTCGATCAGCCAGTCTGTATTCATACGTGAACTCTATTCATCCATGCGACTGAACGCCAGGGCTCGCCCGCCATTCGGACCGGAGTCACACATTCCGTTCCGGAAGTTCACTGGACGACATACCGACTGGTCGGCATCATGAACACCGACGTCATAGGCCGGTCGGTCTTTTTCCACCCCGGAGGTGCGCACGATGAGCCCAGTCCACCCGCCAGGTCTCGATCTGGACCGCTTGCGCGGACATCTCGACCGCGAGCGGCCGGGTCTGGTGAGCGGACCTCTCGATGCCCGGCTCATCGAAGGCGGCCGCTCGAACCTGACCTACGTCGTCACGGACACCGACGGCACGGGCCGGTGGGTGGTCCGCAGGCCTCCCCTGGGCCATGTCCTGGCCACCGCGCACGACATGAAGCGCGAGCACCGGGTGATCAGCGGACTGCACCCCACGGCTGTCCCGGTCCCCGAACCGATCCTGCTCTGCGAGGACGACTCGGTCATCGGCTCCCCCTTCTACGTCATGGAGTACGTCGAGGGCACCCCGTACCGCACGGCGGAGCAGCTCGCCCCGCTGGGCGCCGAGCGCACTCGCAAGGCGGTGCTGGGGCTGGTCGACACCCTCGTGGACCTGCACGCCGTGGACCCGCAGGCCGTCGGCCTCGGCGACTTCGGGCGCCCCGAGGGCTTCCTCGACCGGCAGCTGCGCCGCTGGGGCAAGCAGCTGGACGCCTCCCGCAACCGCGAACTGCCCGGCATCGACGAGCTGCACGCGGCGCTCGGCCGGCACCTGCCCGACTCCCCCGACCCCACGGTCATCCACGGCGACTACCGCCTGGACAACGTGCTGATCGGGTCCGACGACGAGATCAAGGCCGTCCTCGACTGGGAGATGTCGACGCTCGGCGACCCGCTCACCGACCTCGGCCTGCTGGTGATGTACAGCTCCGACCTGGGCCTGCCCCAGTCCCCGGTCTCCACCACCAGCGGCGCGGCCGGCCACCCCTCCCCCGCGGAACTGATCGAGCGCTACGCCGCCCGCTCCGGCCGGGACGCCTCCGGCATCTCCTGGTACACGGCGTTCGCGTGGTTCAAGCTCGCCGTGATCCTGGAGGGCATCCACTACCGCTACACCCTGGGTCAGACGGTCGGCGGCGGCTTCGACCGCATCGGCGACCTCGTCCCCGTCTTCATCGAGCACGGCCTCACCACCCTCCAGGAAGGCTGACCCACCCCATGGACTTCGCATTCGACGCCCGTACCGAGGAGCTGCGCGCCAAGCTGCTCACCTTCATGGACGAACACGTCTACCCGGCCGAGCAGACCGAGCAGGAGCAGCGCGCACAGCTCGCGTCGCCGTGGGACACCCCGAAGATCGTGGAGGACCTCAAGGCCGAGGCCCGTCGGCAGGGGCTGTGGAACCTCTTCCTGCCGGACGCCGAGTACGGCGCCGGGCTCACCAACCTGCAGTACGCCCCGATGGCGGAGATCCTCGGCCGCTCCCCTCACCTGGCGCCGACCGCGCTGAACTGCGCGGCGCCTGACACCGGGAACATGGAGGTGCTGGCCCAGTTCGGCACCGAGGAGCAGAAGAAGCAGTGGCTGGAGCCGCTGCTGGCCGGTGAGATCCGGTCCGCGTTCGCGATGACGGAGCCGGAGGTCGCCTCGTCGGACGCGACCAACATCGAGACCCGGATCACGCGGGAAGGCGATGACTACGTCATCAACGGCCGCAAGTGGTACATCTCCGGGGCGATGAACCCGGACTGCGCGATCTTCATCGTGATGGGCAAGACCGATCCGGACGGCGAGGACATCCGCCGCCAGCAGTCGCAGATCCTGGTCCCGCGCGACACCCCGGGCCTGACGGTGAAGCGCGCGATGCAGGTGTACGGCTACGAGGACCACTCCCACGGCGGTCACGCCGAGGTGGTCTTCGACAACGTGCGGGTGCCCGCCACGAACCTGATCGGCGAGGAGGGCGGCGGCTTCGCCATCGCCCAGGCGCGACTGGGCCCGGGCCGCATCCACCACTGCATGCGGCTGATCGGCATGGCCGAGCGCGCCATCGAGCTGATGTGCCGGCGCGCGGTGGCCCGGACCGCCTTCGGCAAGCCGCTCGCCCAGCAGGGCGTCGTGCAGAACTGGATCGCGGACGCCCGGGTCACGGTGGAGCAGCTGCGCCTGCTGGTGCTGAAGACGGCCTGGCTGATGGACACCGTCGGCAACCGCGGTGCGCACACCGAGATCCAGTCCATCAAGATCGCCACCCCGCGTGCCGTGGTCACCATCCTCGACCAGGCGGTGCAGCTGCACGGTGCGGGCGGGGTCAGTCAGGACTTCCCGCTGGCCGAACTGTGGGCGGCGGCCCGGACGCTCCGGCTGGCGGACGGCCCGGACGAGGTGCACCAGCGGTCACTGGCGCGGCGGGAGATCAAGAAGTACCTGTAGGGGTGGCCGGCGGCCGGGCGGGGCGGCGGGTCACGTCAGGGTGCGCCCTCCCCGATCCGGTCCAGTACGTCCGTGTACCGGGAGCGACGGTCGGGCCGGGCACGGGCGGCGGCGTGACGGAGTACGGGGACGGCCGCCCCGCCCAGCTCCACGAGCCCTTCGGCGGCCGCCTCGCGCACGACGGCCCGCGGGTGCCCGAGCAGGGTCGTCACCGTGGGGACCGCCGGCTCCCAGCCCGCCCGGCAGAGCGTCCGGACCGCCATGCGCACCACGTCCGGACGGGGGTCGTCCAGGAGGAGTTCGGTGTGGCGCAGATGGGTCGCCCGGCCCAGCAACGCCCGGGAGGTCCGGTGGGCGCGCAGCCGGACGCGCGGCCTGGGGTGCGTGAGCAGTCCGTCCAGCAGGTCGAGGAGTTGCCGGTCCTGGTCGGGTGCGGGGCCGGGGTCCGTCTGTGCCAGTTCCGTCAGCGCCCGGCAGATCTGCTCCGGCGTGCCCGTCGCGGCCAGGTCCAGCAGCTCCTGCCGGGTGGGGCCGTGCCCCCTCGCGGCGGGGACGGCCGTACCTCGGTCACGGAGGGCGGCCACGGCCGCCGCGTCCTGCAGTCCGGCGTCCGGACCCCGCAACGGTCCCTCCACGAGACGGAGCCGGTCGGCGAGTTCGGCGCGCCCTTCCGTTCGCAGGCGCCGGCAGGTCCGTGTCAGGGCCTGGGTACGCAGCAGGGGGCGGGCGACGAGCAGGTCGAGGAAGCCCCATGCCCCGGCGTCGAGTCGGTCCCCCAGCGCTTCGGCCAGCGCGTCGGCGGGGTACGCGCGCAACGTGTCCCGGGCGGCCCGGGCCACGGCGGGCGGCGCCTTTTCCCACCATTCCAGCAGCAGCGGGACCAGCCGTGCCGTCTCCCACGGGTCGAGCCCGCCGGCCGCGCGCGCCACCCGTTCGCGCACGATGCCGTCGCCCCGGAGTTCCGTCTCGTCGATGGTGCCGAGCGCACGGGTGAGGTCCGCTCCGGCAGGCAGGTCGACGCGGCCGCGGAGGTATGCCCGGAGCACCGCCAGGCGGGTCTCCGGCTCGGGCCACCGCGCCAGCGCCTCCGCCGCGGTCTGCCGGCTCTCCGCCTCGGCCGACCCCAGCATGGTGAGCAGCCGCTCCCGAAGGGCCGCCGAACGCGGCTGGTCGAGGTCGTCGGCACGGACCCGGCGCGCGGCCGGCTCCGGTACGGCGGCGGTCTCCGCGATGGTCCAGGGCGGCGCGTCCACGGGCTGCAGCCGCGCCATCCGGTCGACGAGGGCGGCGCCGGCCACGGGGCCGGCGCCACGGTGGGCCTCGATCAGCGCGGCCAGCCGGTCCCGCGAGGTGACCGTGCCGTCGTCCGCACGGCGCAACTCCGCGAGGGGGCCCGGTGCCCTGACCACTTCGGCCGGCTGGGCCCGCCGGCCCAGGGCCGCGGCGGACACGGACGCGGTCGCGTCGGGCTCCGGTACGGCGAAGGCGTCCCGGAGCACGGCGGTCTCGGCCCGCCCTGGGTCGGCGCCGAGCCGGGCGTCCGCGAGGGCCCGGTCCAGATCGGCGCGGACCGTGACCGCGCCGAGTCGGCGCAGCAGGGGCAGCGTGGACCGGCTCGGCATGGCCGGTGCGGGATCCAGGGCCCGTACGGCGGCGATGGCGGCCGGTTTCGCGGCTGCCGTCAGCATCGGGGCGACCGCTTCGAGCGCGGCGATCAGATCGTGCCGGTCCCCGTCCCGGGCGTCGGCCAGCGCGTCCAGCAGGAGCGGGGCGGACCGCGCGAACGCTGTCAGCTCCTCGGCGCTCCACGGCTCGACGCAGAGCCTCAGCGCGAACCCCACCGCCCTGTTCCGGAGCGCCTTGTCCCGGGACTGCGGCGGTGAGCCCGCCAGCGCCAGCCAGCCGCTCGCCATCGGCCGCAACCGTTTCGAGGCGGGGCCGAGCGGCTCGTCCCGCTGGGCCAGCCGCAGCGCGGTCCCCGGGTCCCAGCCCCTGGTGAGCAGAGCCTCGATGTCCCGGTCCGCTGCCCCGGCCGCCGGTGGCTCCTGGGCGACCGGTATCCCGTACCGGGCCATCGCCGGGGCCAGCTCCCGGACGGTGCCGGAGGCCAGGGCGACCCGGCGGGTCGCCACCAGTGTGAGCAGGTCACGCGCCACTGATGACTTCTGTTCGTCCAGTGCCAGGACCGAGCGTGCGGTGAGGACGCCGTCGAGACCCTCCAGCAGCAGGCACCGGCCGGCATCGTCCCGGCTGTGCTCGGCAGCGGCCACGAGGGTGGCGGCATAGGCGTCGCCGAGCACGGCGTGCAGAGCCGCGACGAGGGCTGAGCGCAGACCGGGGTTGCTGTCCTGCCCGAGCCGGGTGAGGAGCATGGGGAGCGCCGCCGGTGCGGCCGCCGGGACCAGCACCTGCGCCGCCGTCTTCCTGACGTTCATGTTCGGATGGCCGAGGCACGCGGAGATCGCGGCACTCGCCCAGTGGGCCCGGGCGTGGCCCAGGGCGAGCAGTGCCTGCCGGACGGTCTGGATGTCCCGGGCTCTCGTCAGCACGATCAGTGTCGCCGCGAGTGCCTGGGCGTCCTCACCGGCGGCATCGTGGGCGAACAGCGCGATGACGTGCTTGCGTACGTGCCGGTCGCGGTGGCGCAGCAATCGGTGCGCCCGCGCGCGGACGCCCGCCCAGGGGGCCCTGAGCAGCACTTCGGCCAGGATCACCTGCTCGTCGTCGGACAGTCCGGGGCGGTCGAGCAGGTCCAGCGCCAGGGTCGCGACCAGCGCGTGTCCGGCCTCCCGAGCGTCCGCTGCGTCGAGCAGACAGACGGGCCGGATCGCGCCCTGTGCGTGGAGCCGGCGGCCCAGGGCGCCCACGGCGTCCAGGACTTCCTGCGGTACCGCGGGCTCGCCGGCCGGCCGGCCGTGCTCCCGTGTCCGGGGAGCGGAGTCCGGGTTCCTCGCCGCGGCCTGCCCCGCCACGACGCGCAGCAGCAGGTCGGCGATGACGGGAAGCGTGGCGGCGTCCCCGTGGGCCGCCAGCCGGCACAGGGCCGAGGCCGGCTCGTCCGGGTCCAGGTGGGAGCTCAGCAGGGCCATCTCGCGGGCGTCGGGTCCGCCGAGCCCGGCTGCGATGCGCGGCGGCAGGTCGAGGGGGTCGAGCCGTGCGAGCAGGGCGCGGCGCCGCGCCGGGTCGAGGTTCAGCTGCCACACCAATTCCAGGGCCCGGTCGCGTACGGAGTGCAGGTGGGGCACCGTCCGGTCCCCGGCAAGGCCCAGGCCTGCGGTCAGGGCCTGCACCGTCCGTTCACCGCCGATCGCCTCCAGGGTGTTCAGGGCCGCGGCCGGTACGGAGGGCAGCAGGGCGATCACGGCATCCTCCGCGTCCGCGTGGCGCAGTGCGCGGATCGCGTCGAGGAAGGGCACGGGTGCGGGAGCGGAGGGCAGTACGCGAGCGACGGCCTCCCCGATCGGGACGTCCGTGGCCCCCTGCCGGGCCAGGGCGACGAGCAGGGCGAGCCGTCGCGGCCAGCCCGGATCGTCGGCCGGTACGTCCGTCAGGGCCCGGAGCATCTCCTGACGGGAGGTGTAGAGGATCGTCGCCACGTCGCCGGGCCGGATCGAGTGATCGGACAGGGCCAGGTCGATGACGGTGCGGACGGAGGGGCCGTCCGGGAAGTGCCCGCGGCGGTGGAGGCCGCGCAGGCAGGCCACGGCCGGGCCGCCGAGCAGCAGCGGATCGCGGGTGGCGAGGGCCGTCAGCTCGCCGATGTCGTCGCGGTCCGCCAGTTCGCCGAGCAGTTCCATCGCCTGTCGCCGAAGGCCCGGCGCGAGTGCGGGGTCGGCGACGACCCGGCGCAGCACGTCCCGGTGGCCGTGACGGGCGGCGGCCGCGAGGGCGGCCGACGCCTCTGCCGGCCGCTCCGGCACAGCTTCCGCCGCCGGGCCGGGCACGTGGTCGCGGAAGAGAAAGGGGAGGAAGAGGCCGGGCGGCAACGGGTCCATCGCCGTCCACGGTTCGGCGAGACCGCCCAGCGCGCCCGCGACGGCGGGGCCTCCGGCGGCTCCCAGCAGAGCAACCAGCTTCTCCCGTACCAGGGCGGGGGCCAGAAGTCCGGCGTGCAGTCCCTGCCGGGCCAGCCGCAGCGCCTCTGCCTGAAGCACCGGATCACCGCTGCCGGCCAGCATGTCCAGCAGGAGCGCCGGCCGGGACGCGCCGGTGATCTCCACACCCCTCACGGCCTGGTAGAGGAGCTCGCCCGGAGCCTCCTCGCCGAGCACCTCGGGATCGTGCAGCACATCGGCGCGCAGCCAGGCGATCCGTACCCGCGCGGGCAGTCGAGCGGCCGTGCGCCACGGCGGCCGGGGGTGATCGCGCAGGTGGTGGCCGAGCCGCTCGTAGAGCTCTGCCAGAAGCAGGTCGGCCTCCGGCAGTCCGGTGAGTGACATGGGCAGCAGCCCGGCGAGTACCTCCGCCTCGCCGTCGTCGGACGACGGGCTCCCGGTGACGCGCTCGGCCAGGCGGACCAGTGCCGCATGACGCTGGGCGGGGTCCTCGTGCCCGAGCAGTGGGCCCAGGGCTCGGATTTCTTCGTCGGCCGGCGTCCGCATCGTCGGATGCTAACCGGGCACTCCGCGGCCCCACCAACACGTTTCGGGCCCTTCGAGCCCTTCCCGCGACCGCCTCAGTAGCCGCCGTACGGTACGTGGTCGGCCAGGGCCAGCTCACGGGCGAAGGCCCTCACCCGCAGCAGGCACCGGGCGAGGGCCCGGACGACCCACGGCCGGTGCGGCCCGTAGGCCACTTTCCACAGAGCGGGGACACGCGTCGAAACCTGGATGTGCGCCATGTATCCAGCTTCGCCCCGCCACCGGCTTCGGTCCAACAGATGGTTTCGCCGGCTGGGATCGCTACCGTAGATGGATGGAGATTCGCCGGCTCCGCCACTTCATGGCGGTGATCACGCATGGCAGCTTCACCGCCGCCGCCCGCGCCGAACTGATCGTGCAGTCCGCGCTGAGCACCTCCGTCCGCAACCTCGAACGGGAGCTGGGGGCCGATCTGTTCGAGCGGACCGGCCGCCGGGTGGTGCTGACCGAGGCGGGGCGGGCGCTGCTGCCGTCGGCCCGGACGGTGCCGGCAGGGACGGACGCGGCCCGTGATGCGGTGGCCGCCGTCTCGGGGCTGGCCACCGGGCGGGTGAGGATCGGCACGATCCAGACGCTCACCTGCGTGGACCTGGCCGCCCAGCTCGCCTCGTTCCACCGGCTGTGGCCGGGGGTGCAGATCTCGCTCCGCGAGGCGACGACCCCGGAACTGCTCGCGGGGGTACGCACCGGCGAGCTGGACCTCGCCTATCTCGCGCCGGACGGGGCCGAACTCCCGGAGGGAATCGTGGCGTTCGCGTCATGGCAGGAGGATCTGGTGCTGATCACGGCGCCGGGCCACCGGCTCGCGACGGCCGGGCGCACCCTGATCAAGGACCTCGCCGAAGAGCCGTTCGTGGACCTGCGCGCGGGGACCGGTCTGGAGACGGCGGTGCGGCGGCTGGCCGCGCACTGCGGTCTGGAACGCCGGATCACCTGTGACGTGACGCAGATCCGGCTGCTCGTGGACCTGGTGCGGGCGGGCATCGGCGTCGCGATCGTGCCGCGCCGGATCGGTGAGGAGGCCGGGCTGCCGTGCGTGAGCATCCGGCAGCCGGAACCGGGCCGGACCGTGGTGCTGGCGGGCCGGGCGCCCCGGCCGCGCAATCCGGCGGCGGAGGCACTGCTGGGCCGGCTGGCCGGCAGCGGGTCCTGAGAGAGCTCCCTACGGCCGCAGCGCGCGCAGCAACAGGTCGGCTAGGTGGTCGGCGACCTCCTGCTGGGTCAGCGGGCCGTCCGGCCGGTACCAGGTCGACAAGTGGTGGACCGAGCCGAAGTGGTAGTCGACGATCAGGTCCGCCGGGGTGGCCGTGGAGAAGACCCCGCTGCGCTGCCCCTCCTCCACGAGCGCGCGGAAACGCTCGTGGTAGCGGCGCCGCTCGACCCGTACCTGCTTGTTCTTCTCGGGGCTCAGGTGGTGCATGGAGCGGAAGAAGATCGAGGCGTCGTCGAGGTTCTCGATGGTGGTGACGACCACGTCGGCAGCGGCTTCGCGCAGCCGCTGCTCGACGGGGGCGTCGGCGTCCGCGAAGGCGTCGAGCCGCTCCTGCTGGAGCCGCAGCACCCGGGCGTAGACCTCCTGGAGGAGGTCTTCCTTGGAGCCGAAGTAGTGGTAGAGCGCGCCCTTGGTGACGCCGGCTGCCTCGACGATCTCCTGGACCGAGGTGCGGTCGTACCCCTGCTCGGCGAAGAGCCGGGTGGCGGCGGCCAGCAGCCTCTGGGGGACGGGGGTACCGCTCCCGTCCGTCGCCTTGGCCATAGCCGCCACCTTCCTTCCGTGCAGTACGTGAACCGCTCCTAGCGGGGTGAACGCAGTTCCCGCCTGAGGATCTTCCCACTTGCGGTCTTGGGAAGTTCCGTCAGGATCTCGACTTCGCGCGGATACTTGTACGCGGCGAGCCGTTCCTTGCAGTACGCACCCAATTCGCCGGGTTCGACCGAGGAGCCGGGCCGCAGACTGACGTAGGCGCGGACGCTCTCGCCCCGGTAGGCGTCCGGGACACCGACGACGGCCGCCTCACGCACGGCGGGATGGGTGTACAGGACGTCTTCCACCTCGCGCGGCCAGACCTTGAAGCCGGAGGCGTTGATCATGTCCTTCTTGCGGTCGACGACGTAGAGCCAGCCCTCGCGGTCCATGAAGCCGATGTCTCCCGTGCGCAGTTCGCCGTCGGGAAACGCAGTGGCGGTGGCCTCGGGGAGCCGCCAGTAGCCGGAGACGACCTGGGGGCCGCGCACCGCGATCTCGCCCTGCTCGCCGAAGGGCACGTCAGCCCCGTTCTCGTCGATGATCCGCACGACGGTGTCCGGGCCGGGCACGCCGACCGAAAGGGTGCCGGAGACCGGGTCGACGGGCGCCTCGCGCTCGGGCGGCACGGAGGCGCACGGTGCGGTGCACTCGGTGAGGCCGTAGCCGTTGCGGATGTACGGGCCGAAGCCCGCCCGGAACTTCTCGACGAGCGCGGGCGGCAGCGGTGCTCCGCCGGAGGAGATCACCTCGAAGGAGGCGAAGTGATCGGGCGTGACTCCGGGAGTCGCGGCGAGCGCCATGAAGGCGGTCGACGGGCCGACGGTGTAGGCCGGGCGGTGTTCGGCGAACGCGTCGAGGACGACGCCGGGGTGGAAGCGGTAGGCCAGGACCAGCGTGCCCGCGTTGGCGAGGCAGGCGGCCAGCTGGCAGACCATGCCGGTGATGTGGAAGAGCGGAGCGAGGGCGAAGTAGGCCGAGCCCTCGGCGATGGGATGGCCGGTGCGCTGGCGTTCGGCGTTGACCATGATGTTGCCGTGGGAGTTCATGGCGCCCTTGGGGGTGCCGCTGGTCCCGGAGGTGTAGCTGATCAGCGCCACGTCGGCGGCGCCGAGGTCCCGGTCCGCGGGGGCCGTGAGGCCCTGCCGGGCGACGGACACCAGGTCGTCGGCGTCATCGGCGGCCGGCAGCCGCTCGAAGTTCAGCACCCGTTCGTCGTTCTTCGTCTGGAGGTCCAGCTCGCAGGCGGTGAGGGCGATCCGGACGGACGGGGCACCGGCCGCGGTGTCCCGCAGATACGCCTCCCAGGCCCGGTCCGAGCAGATCAGTGCCGTGACGTCGGCGTCCTTCAGCACGTGGCCCACCTCGGCGGACTTGTACATCGGGTTGAGCGGGACGACCGTCGCCCCGGCCTTCCAGGCACCGAGCAGCGCGAGGACGAACTGCGGGGAGTTCTGCAGCATGATCGCGACCCGCTCGCCGCGCTCCAGGCCCCGGGCCGCCAGATGCCCGGCCACGGAGTCGGAGAGCTCGTCCGTCTCACGGTAGGTGAGGCGTCCGTCGAAGTAGGCGAGCGCCGGGTGTCCGGGGGTGCGGGCCGCGGATTCACGGAAGGCATGCACCAGGGTCTCGGCGGGGGCCACTGGGGCCCGCTGCGCCTCACTGAGCAGGTGGAGCCAGGGCTTGGCCGCGTAGATCGACTCGCTCATGCGCCGGCCCCCTCCCACTTCTGCTGGAGGTGGTTCATGTTGCCGAGCCAGTGGTCGGTGTCCTTGGCGCGGGCCCGGTAGTACCCGGCGACCTCGGGGTGCGGCAGGACGAGGAAGCGGTCCTCGGCCATGGCGTCGAAGAGGGCGTCGGCCACGTCCTCGGGCTCGATCGCGCTGGGGGCGAGGACGAGCTTCCCGGCCGACCCGGCGGCGGTGAGCATGTCCGTACGCACGCCCTGGGGGCAGATCGCGTGGACCTTGACTCCGCGGTGACGGTAGGTGAGGGAGAGCCACTCGGCGAAGGCGACCGCGCCGTGCTTGGTGACGCTGTACGGCGCCGCGCCGATCATCGTCAGCAGACCGGCAGCGGAGGCCGTGGAGACGAACCTGCCGCTGCCGCGTTCCAGCCAGTCCGGGAGCAGCGCCTTGGCCGCGCGGACGTGCGCCATGACGTTGACGTCCCAGGCGGCGGCCCAGACCTGCTCGTCGGCGAAGACGTCGCCGGGCGAGGCGAGGCCCGCGTTGGCGCAGTAGACGTCCACCGTGCCGTCCAGCGCCTCCCGGGCGGCCTCGACGATCCGTGAGGCGTCGCCGGCGACGGCGGTGCCACCGATCTCCTCGGCCAGGGCCTTGATGCGGCTCTCGTCGAGGTCGTTGACCACGACCCGTGCGCCCTCGGCGGCGAATCTGCGGGCCAGCGCGGCTCCGATGCCGCCTCCGGCTCCCGTGACCACTACGCCCGCGCCCTGCACCGTACTCATCGGTCCCGCCTCTCTCAGCCGACTGCACCGGCAGACTAACCGGTCGGTATGTCGCCGGGGAAGGGGTCGGCGCGAGTCATCCGCCACTCCGTGCGCAGCCGTCCCGTCCGGCTCGTTCCCCCCGGCCGTCACGCGCGCTAGCGTGCGTGACCATGACAGACGTCGCGATCATGGAGGTAGCCGAATGAGCCTGTCCAGACGTGGATTGCTGGCCGCCGGCGGTGCGGTGGGAGCTCTCGCGGCGACCGCCGCCTCGGCCGGGCCCGCAGGCGCCCTCCCTTCCCCCGGCAAGGGGCACGGCGCCGGACACGGCCGGGTCCGTACCGGCTTCGACCGGCTGGCGGCGGACGGCTACACGCTGCTGAAGGGGCAGCGCGTCGGCATCGTCACGAATCCCACCGGCATCACCTCCGACGTCCGGCACATCGTCGATGTGATGCACCCGGACGAGCGCGTGAACCTGACCGCCGTCTTCGGCCCGGAGCACGGCTTCCGCGGCACCGCGCAGGCGGGCGGCTCGGAGGGACGCTACGACGACCCCGCGACCGGGCTGCCGGTCTACGACACGTACCTGAAGAGCGGGCAGACGCTCGCGGACGTCTTCACCGCGTCCGGCGTGGACACGATCGTCTTCGACATCCAGGACGCGGGCGCCCGCTTCTACACGTACATCTGGACGCTGTACGACTGCCTGGAGGCGGCCGCCCTCGCGGGGAAGAGGTTCGTGGTGCTGGACCGGCCGAACCCTGTGACGGGGCGGGCGGCCCTCGGGCCCGTGCTCGACCCCGCGTTCGGCACCTTCGTGGGGCGCCGGGAGATCTCCCAGGCGCACGGCATGACGGTCACCGAGCTTGCGCTGCTGTTCAACGCCGAGTTCCTCGCGGAGCGTCCTGCCGAGCTGGAGATCGTGAAGATGTCGGGGTGGTCGCGCTCGGACTTCTTCGACGCGACCGGGCTGCCGTGGGTGCCGCCGAGTCCCAACATGCCGACGCCCGACACCGCGCTGGTCTACTCGGGCACCTGCCTCTTCGAGGGCACGAACCTCTCCGAGGGACGCGGCACGACGCGTCCCTTCGAGCTGCTGGGCGCGGAGGGCGTCGACCACACCTGGGCGGCCGCGGCCAACGCGCTGGACCTGCCCGGAGTGGCGTTCCGCGAGGCGTACTTCGCGCCGACGTTCTCCAAGTTCCAGGGGAAGACGGTCGGTGGAGTGCAGGTGCACGTGCAGGACCGCGAGGTCTTCGACCCGGTGCGCACCGGGATCGCGCTCCTCGTGACGGCGAAGCGGACGTGGAGCGGCTTCGCCTGGCGGCCGGACAACTGGATCGACAAGCTCACCGGCAACACCCGGGTCCGCACGATGATCGACGCGGGGGCGGACACGGATGAGGTCGTGGGGGCGTGGGCGCAGGACCTGGCCGCGTTCCGGGCCGTGCGCAAGCGGTACCTGCAGTACCGGTGAGCATGCGGGCGGGCCCGCGTGCACGGGTGAACCGTGCGCGCGGGCCCGCCCTGCCGAACGGCTCCGTCCTCGATCCCCGGCCGGGGCGGGCAGGCCCAGGGCCTCTCGTCCGGATCACGCCGGGGCCGGCCTGATCCGGACAGGAGCCCTCAGGGCTGTCCCGCGACTCCTGGCGGGACAGCCCTCAGCGGTGGGCCGGGAACTCCACCACCTGCTGGTAGGTCGGGCGGTTCTGCCAGTGGATCGCCTTCTGCGTGATCCCGCCCAGCGCCCGGTGGATGATCGAGTCGGTGCACCACTGCTCGCCGGCCTTGCAGTTGTCGTCGGCCGGGTACACCTCGGCCGCCGGCACGGCCGCCGCCTGCTTCAGCGAAATCAGCAGCGCGGTGCGGCAGGCGCTCAGATCACCGCTGCCGCAGTAGGACTTGGCCAGCGGCCCCTTGACGGGCTGCCCCAGCACCTGGCGCAGGTCCTTGTCGGCGAAGCCCCACCAGCCGTACTGGAACGCGGAACCACTGTGCGCGCCGCTCGGCCCGTGGCTGGCCGCCGGGGACTCGTCGGTGGCCAGGTTGGCGGTCAGCGCCCCGTAGAGGTCGTCGCCGAGCCCGGGCTTGAACTCCGCCTCGATCAGCCTGGGCCACCAGGCGTCCATGACACGTACCGCGTCGGCGTTGGTGTAGGCGTGCGAGCCCGGGCTGCTCTCCTTGCGCTGGGCGCCCGACGCCCGCCAGGAATCCAGCTGCTGGACCACCGTGTTCAGCTCCGGGTCGGTGACCGGCTGGGTACGGATCACCTTCAGCAGCTCGGGCAGCAGCTGCTCGCCGCGCAGATCGGTGAGCGCGGCGTCCGCCATCGCGCGGGTGAGGGAGGCCCGGGTCACGCCGCCCTCCTCGACCAGTTTCGCCACGCGGTCGTCGAGCAGGTCCGCCCGGTGCACCGCGCTGAGCCCGAAGCCGGCGGAGGCGTACCCCTCGGCCTGCTTGTTGTTCCAGGAGACGTAGTAGTCCTGGCCGCTGGAGTGCGGGTGCTCGGCGAAGGGGGTGTAGGCGGCGGTGTTGGCCGCCGGGTCGTAGCCCTGCCACTCGTACGCCTTCTCGGCCCTGATGGGCAGCGCCGGATCGACACCGGCCGCGCGCACCGGGTTCATGCCGCTGTTGTAGTAGGCGGCGGTGCGGGAGTCGGCGTAGAACCAGTTGAAGGCGTAGTCGATGTTGCTCGCCGCTCGCTGGAAGGACGCGGCGTCGGTGACGTAGGAGGGGTCGTTGAGCATCTGGAAGCCGATGATCGAGTCGGCCTCGTGCCGGTAGGTGGTGCGCAGCGTGGTGTACGCGACGGGCTTGCCGCCCACCGTGGCACGGTGGGTGACGATGCCGTAGCCGGTGCGCCACACCTGCATCCGGTAGGAGCCCTTCGCCGTGGAGTCGGCGACGGTGGGCTTCCAGGAGTTGGTGCGCTCCAGCTTCTCCATGGCGGTGCAGGCACCGCGGTAGAGGTAGTGCGTGGAGTCCTTGGTGGGCGTGGAGCCGTCGGGTTCGCACAGGTCGACGGTGTACGTGTCGGTGATGTCCTGGCCCGCCGAGGTGGCGCTCCAGGCGTAGTCCTGGCCGCGGCCCATCTGGATGTACATGCCGACGCCGGCGAAGGACACACCGCGGGCGCTGATGCCGGGCCCCTGGAGCTCCTGGAGCATCATCAGCTGCGGGGCGAAGTAGCCGGTCTGCGGGCCGAACACGGCGACCGGGTTGCCGCTCGCCGTGTGCTTGCCGGAGACCAGCAGGGCGTTGGACATGCCGCGCTTCTGCGCGCCGGAGCCGGAACCGGGGAGCGATCCTTCGGGGATCACCCCGTCGTCGTAGATGCCCTGGGCCTTCTTGAGGGTGGCCGGGGCCTTGACCGGCGCCTTCGTGTTCGTGCCCGCGGAGCCGGTGCGGTCGTGGATCAGCGGCTCGGTGGTGACGGAGCCGGGATCGGGGAGCGCGGTTCCGACGGCCTTGTCGGGCTTGTTCGCGTACGGGAACGAGGTGCCGTCGTGCACGGTCAGCACGGCCTCGGGGTCGTTGCGCTGGCGGAACGACTCCCAGACCTTGGTCCCTTCGGCGACGCCGTACTTCTGCTGGGCCGACAGGAGGGACAGGGCGGCCTGCACCTCGCCGCCGCCACCACCACCGAACTGGCCGCCGACGACGGAGGCGATCGAGATCAGGTCGGTCAGCTTGAACGGCTGGATCTCGCCCACGTTGGTGATGGCGTCGATCTTGCCGGTGAGGACGTACTCCCCGGGGAAGTAGCGGCCCTTCTTCGACTTCTCCCGGTAGGAGTTGATGCCGTCCACGTAGGCCTGGGCGTCCGCCATGGCCTGTTCGCCGCGGGCGCCCTCATGTGTCCTGATGTAGTCGACCTGGGCCTCCAGGTCGGCTTCGGTGTACGGGGCCTGCGGCCAGAACTGCTGCTCCAGGCCCTGGTTGGCCAGCGCGCCACCGGCGAACGAGGTCAGCTCACCGCGTCCGATGTGGCGGAAGAGGTCCATCAGCCAGAGCCGGTCCTGGCCGGCCGCGAAGCCGGCGCCGAACTCCGTTCCGTAGCGGGTGGTGCCCTTGATGTGCGGGACGCCCGACACCTTGTCGCGGGTGATGGTGACGTCGTCGCGCGGCGCGGTGACGGACTCGACCTGGTCCTTCGCGACGCCGAAGGAGGCGTCGTTGAAGAAGTCGTTCAGTTTCTGGTCGGTGAGGCCGGTGTGCCCGGCCACCAGGCCGTCGTAACGGTCGAGTTGGTCGTCACTGTGCGCGGGGTGGGTGCCGAACGCCTTGTTGCCGAGGATCTCGACGAGAGTGGCGTTGCCGTTCTCGCCGGGCGGCAGGATGTCGTCGCACTGCCCCTGGCAGTAGTCGACGACGGGGACGGGGTCCGCCTCGGCGGCGCCCGCATGGGGTGCGGAGGCCAGCAGGGACGAGCCGAGGGCGAGAACGGCCGCGACCGTGGCGGCTCGCGTCCTGCCGGTGGGTACGGACATGCGGGTGCGTGGGGGCATGCGTGCTCCTCGAAGAGGCCGATGCGCCGGAGGTTACCGACGGTATGACCCGCGGGTAAGGTGAACATCGGTCACCTTTTCCGAATCGCCACATCTGGCGCCTGACGGTCCGTCATCTCACTAAGTGGACGGATCGATCTTTGGATGGAGCCGATTCGGGCAGGCGTACGTCCACTCACTGACGCCGAAGTGCGGGCGACGGAGTACGAGCGACGGAGGTGGCGGCGCCATGGCCGGTTTCCGGAGTCTGGCGAGACAGGTCCGCGATCCGCGGAGCGATCTGGCATTGCGGCGGTATTCGCTGCGCAAATGCCTGGAACGCTTCGCACCGTACGGTCACCGGGCGACCTGGGACCATCTGTGCGCCCGGCACGGAATGGGCCCCGAGGACCGGTCACCCGACCCGGCGCGGCTCATGCGGGCCCTGGAGGAACTGGAGACCGCACGGGCGGTCTGGCTCGGTTACGAAGCGGGGTTCGCCGAGCGCCGCAGACGGGAGAAGCACGAGGGACTGCGCCGGCCGGCCGCCTTCGACGACTGGCACCGGTGCACCTGGGGCGGGAACGGGGTCGCACGGTGCGAGGACCCTGCGGTCCACCCGGCGGCACCGCTCGCCGACGTGCTGGCCCGGCTGATCTCGGCCCTGGAGTCGGAGCCGGGCACCGACTGCCCGGTGTGCGCACAGGCCCGCATCGCCTGGCGGCAGGACCTGGACAGCGAACCGTGGTCCGGGCCGGTCTGTACCGGGTGCGGCATCGTGGTGCCGCAGCCCGTGCTCACTCCTGACGCGCTGGCGAAGGCCCGGCGCACCCGGCTCGGCGACCTGGCGACGATCGCCTGAGGAACGGCGCGCACCTGCCCGGCGGGGGAGCCGCCGGACGGGCGCCCCGGCCCGGCCGGACGATCAGCACCCTCCCTCGGCCCCGTTCGCGGCCTTGTGCTCCGGCATCAGACGCGAACCGCTGATCCGGTCGCCCGAGACGTCGTCCGGGTTGGAGAGCACACAGGTGTCGAGCGACAGACAGCCGCAGCCGATGCAGTCGGTGAGGTGGTCGCGCAGTCTGGCCAGCTGCCGGATCCGCTCGTCCAGTTCGGACCGCCAGGCCGCGGAGAGCCTGGCCCAGTCGTCCCGGTTCGGGGTGCGCTCCTCCGGGAGCTCCGCCAGGGCGTCACGGATGGTGGCCAGCGGAATGCCGACCCGCTGCGCCGCACGGACGAAGGCCACCCGGCGCAGCGCGTCCCTGGTGTAGCGGCGCTGGTTGCCACTGGTACGACTGCTGCTGATCAGGCCCTTGGCCTCGTAGAAGTGCAGGGCCGAGACCGCGGCGCCGCTGCGTGCGGAGAGCTGGCCGACCGTGAGTTCATGGAGCTTCTGTGGGATCTGGGGCACTCGTCGAACCCTACGCGGCGCGTTCCCGGCCGGTCCGTCGTTGACAGGAACGCACCCGCCAACCATGCTGAGCAAGCGCTTAGACACACGGTCGAGAGTGGGAAGGCAGGGACCAGGGACATGGCAGAGCCGAGGATCTTCACGTCCGCGCAGGAGCTGCGGGACGGTGTGGGCGAGCAGCTGGGACACAGCGACTGGCTGGAGGTCGACCAGAAGAGGATCGACCTCTTCGCCGATGCCACCGGCGACCACCAGTGGATCCACGTGGACCCCGAGCGCGCCGCGGCCGGGCCGTTCGGCACGACGATCGCGCACGGCTACCTCACGCTCTCGTTGCTGCCGGCGCTCGTACCGCAGGTCATGCAGGTCGAGAACACCAAGATGGGCATCAACTACGGCACCAACAAGGTCCGCTTCCCCTCCACCGTGCCCGTGGGCTCCCGGCTGCGGGCGACGGCTGTCCTGAAGAACGTCGAGGAGGCGGGCGGCGGCGTGCAGGTCACCGCCGTCGTCACGGTCGAACGCGAGGGCGGCGAGAAGCCGGCGTGCGTCGCCGAGTCGGTGTCGCGCTACTACTTCTGAGCCGTACGCGAGTGGGGCCCAGACCCCGCGGGGGGCCGGGCCCCACCCCGTACAGCGGCCGGTCGCGGGCGTCAGCGCCCGGCCGCAACCATCCGCAGCACCAGGCCCGCGTAGAGTTCGCCCACCTCGTCCGGCGTGCGGCTGCCCTGCGCGTTGAACCAGCGCGCCACATCGATGCAGAGCGAGAGAACGGCGAGCGCGGTGCCGGGCACGTCGGCGACGTCGAACTCCCCCGCCGCCACGCCCTCACCGATGATCCTGCGCACCGCGGCGTCGCTCCTGCGGCGCAGTTCGACGATTTCGGTGCGGTGCTCCTCGGCGAGCGCGTCGAGCTCGTACTGGACCACGCGTGCGGTGGTGTGCCGCTCGGCGTGCCAGCGGACGAAGGCCCGCACGGCGCCGGCGAGGCGCTCGGTGGCCGTGCCGTCGCTGCCCGCCGCAGACTCCAGAAGGGTCAGGGCCCGGTCGTGCCCGATCCTGCTGATCCGGTGGAGCAGCTCTTCCTTCGTCTTGTAGTGGATGTAGAGCGCGGCAGGGCTCATTCCGGCGCGGCCCGCGATGTCCCGGGTGGTGGTCGCGTGGTACCCGCGCTCGGCGAAGGCGTCGACGGCTGCGACGAGGAGCCGCCGGGCGGCCTCGGGCGTCACTTCGGCCCACGGCGTGTTCTCGCCGTCGGTCTCCTCCGCCGTGCTCATCGTCGGTCGCCCCTCTCAGTCAGCAGGACGAACACCATACCCCGATCCTGAGCAAGCGCTTAGAGATCCGTTCGTCAGAGCTTCTGGAAGGGGTCGTGCTCGGCGAGGATCTTCTCCAGCCGTGCCTGGTCGACCCGGCTGACGATCTGACCGGCCTCCTGCCGGTCCCGGACCACCTTGGCCAGCGTGAAGGCGGACGTGACGAGGTAGAGGACGCCGATGGCCAGGAAGGCCCGCACCCAGACGTCGGCGTCGAGGAAGAAGATCCCGAGGGTCACCGACCCCATCGCGATCCCGAAGGACGCGACGGCCTGGCCGTAGAAGGCGGCGGTGCTCTGCTGCTTTACCGATGTGGTCTCACTCATGCCGCCCAGCATCGGGCGATGTGGCACACACCACATCCGCTCTCGTACTCAGGCCGGTACTCAGACGCCAGTTCGGGCCGCGCGGGTGTTCAGAAGGCGGAGACGCCCGTCAGGGCGCGGCCGATGATCAGCTTCTGGATCTGACTGGTGCCCTCGTAGAGCGTCATCACCCGGGCGTCCCGCAGCAGCTTGCCGACCGGGTACTCGTCGATGTAGCCGTAGCCGCCGAAGACCTGGACGGCGTTGTTCGCGGCGCGGACGGCGGCCTCGGAGGCGAAGAGCTTCGCCTGGGAGGCGGCGGTCGCGAAACTCTCACCTCGGTCGATCAGGTCGGCCACCCGCCAGGTCAGCAGGCGGGCGGCGTCGACGTCCACGGAGATGTCGCTGATGAGTTCCTGGACGAGCTGGTAGCTCGCGATGGACTTGCCGAACTGCTCGCGTTCGCCCGCGTACCCCACGGCCGCGTCCAGGGCCGCCTGCGCGATGCCGACACAGCCGGCCGCGACCGACATCCGCCCCTTGGCCAGTGCGGACATGGCTATGGAGAAGCCCTTGCCCTCCGGACCCATGAGGGCGGATGCGGGGACGCGGACGTCCTCCAGGACCAGTTCGGCGGTGGCCTGGCCGCGCAGACCGAGCTTGCCGTGGATGGTGCGCCGGGTGAGCCCGGGGGCGTCGGCCGGGACCAGGAAGGCGGACACGCCCTTGTGGCCGGGAGTCTCGTTGGTCCGGGCGAAGAGCAGCACCACATCGGCCCAGGTGCCGTTGGTGATGAACATCTTGCTGCCGTTGATGACGTAGTCACCGCCGTCCCGTACGGCCCTCGTCGCCAGATTCCCGGCGTCCGATCCCGTACCCGGCTCGGTGAGGCCGAAGCAGCCGACGGCGTCACCGGAGGTCAGCCGGGGCAGCCACTGCCGCTTCTGCTCCTCGTCGCCCCACGCGGCAATGGTCTTGGCGACCAGCCCGAGGGAGACGGAGACGATGCCGCGCACCGAGGAGTCCCCGCGCCCGAGCTCTTCGGTGACCAGGCAGTACGCGAGGTGGTCGCCGCCCGAGCCGCCGTACTCCTCGGGGACCGTCAGCCCGAGGAAGCCGAGGGAGCCCAGCTTCCTCACGATCGACTTGTCGACACTCTCGGCCCGGTCCCACTCGATGACATACGGGGCGATGTCACGGGCGACGAAGTCCTTGGCGAGCTGCCGGACGGCTTCCTGCTCCTCGCTGAGCTCCAGGTTCATCCTTCGACTCTCCACTTAATTAGCACTGCTAGTTTTAGGGGCGCAGGGCCTACTATGTGCCGCATGGCCCGCCCGCGCAAGCCCCTCCTCAGCAGAGACCGCATCGTCGAGACGGCGAGCGCCCTCGTGGACGCCGAGGGGCTCGACGCCGTCTCGACCCGCCGCCTCGCGGCCGAGCTAGGGGTCAGCGGGCCGTCGCTCTACAACCACTTCCGCAACAAGGACGAGATCCTGGACGCGGTCGCCGATGCCGTCTCCGCACAGGTCGATCTGTCGATGTTCGACGAATCCGACGCCCGGGACTGGCGGGCCGCGCTGCATGACTGGGCCCTCTCCTACCGTGCGGCGCTCAGCGCGCATCCGCACATCGTCCCGGTGCTCGCCCAAGGCCCCGGCCGCCGCCCGGCCGGGCTGCGGGTCGCCGACGCGGTCTTCGGCGCGATGGTCCGTGCCGGCTGGCCGCCCGCCCAGGCCACCTACATCGGCGCGCTGATGCGCTACTTCATCACCGGATCGGCCCTGGGGTCGTTCGCCAGGGGCTTCGTCGACGACGAGACGGCGTACGACCCGGCCGACTACCCGCACCTGGGCCAGGCGCATCTGCTGGCGGAGCGGCGGCAGCAGGTCGACGAAGGAGCGTTCGAGACGGGCCTGCGCGCGCTGATCGACGGGCTCGCCCTCCAGTACGCCCCGCCCGCACAGGACGCGCGATAGAGACGCCCTGGCCGGAGCGCCAACTATTCGGTGGGCACCGAACCGTCCTGGCTCTACGGTCAGGTCCATGACGACGCTCCCCTCCTTCGCCGCACCCCCGGAAAACCGTGACTGGCGGGCCACGGCCGCCGCCTGCACCACCGTGGTGCTGTGGGCCTCCGCCTTCGTCTCCATCCGCAGCGCGGGCGAGGCCTACTCCCCCGGCGCCCTGGCCCTCGGACGGCTGCTGGCCGGCTCCCTGGCGCTCGGCACCCTCCTGCTCGTACGCCGGGAGGGACTGCCGTCGCGGGCCGCCTGGCCGGGGATCCTCTGGTCGGGGCTGCTGTGGTTCGGCCTGTACATGGTGGTGCTCAACTGGGGTGAGCAGCAGGTGGACGCGGGCACCGCAGCGATGGTCGTGAACATCGGGCCCCTGCTGATCGCCCTCCTCGGCGCCCGGCTGCTCGGCGAGGGCCTGCCGCGCCGGCTGCTGCTGGGCATGGGCGTGTCCTTCGCGGGGGCCGCGGTGGTGGGACTCTCCATGTCGGGCCACGGGAGCTCCTCGGTGCTGGGCGTGCTGCTCTGCCTGCTGGCCGCGGTGGCGTACGCCGGTGGCGTCGTCGGCCAGAAGCCGGCGCTGCGGCACGGCTCGGCCCTGCAGATCACCACGTTCGGCTGTCTGGTCGGCACCGTGGCGTGTCTGCCGTTCGCCGGTGCGCTGATCTCCGACGCGGCCGACGCACCCCTGTCGGCCACCCTGAACATGGTCTACCTGGGGCTCTTCCCGACCGCACTGGCCTTCACCACCTGGGCCTACGCGCTGGCCCGCACCACAGCGGGGCGGATGGGCGCCACCACCTACGCGGTGCCCGCGCTCGTGGTGCTGATGTCGTGGCTGCTGCTGGACGAGGTGCCGGCGCTGCTCACCGTGTGCGGCGGGCTGCTCTGTCTGGCCGGGGTGGCGGTCTCCCGCAAGCGTCCGCAGACTGGTGCGACGCGGAAGATTCCGGCCCCGCAGGTGGAAGGACCCCCTCATGACGCGGAGCGCCAAGCAGCGGACCGGCCGTAAGAAGGCGAAGAGGGCAGACGAACCGGTGAAGCTGGTGACGCCCGAGGGCCGGGCGGCCGACGCCTGGCGCGAGGACTATCCGTACACCTCCAAGCTCGGCCGCAAGGCGTACGACACCTCCAAGCGCGCCCTGCAGATAGAACTGCTCAAGCTCCAGCACTGGGTCAAGGAGCACGACGAACGGCTCGTCATCCTCTTCGAGGGGCGCGACGCCGCCGGCAAGGGCGGCACCATCAAGCGGTTCACCGAGCACCTCAACCCCCGTGGCGCGCGCGTGGTGGCGCTGGAGAAGCCCACCGGACGCGAGCGCACCCAGTGGTACTTCCAGCGGTACGTGGCGCATCTGCCGGCTGCCGGGGAGATCGTGATGTTCGACCGGTCCTGGTACAACCGGGCCGGTGTGGAGCGGGTGATGGGGTTCTGCTCGACGCCCGAGTACCTCGAATTCATGCACCAGGCCCCGGGTTTCGAGCGGATGCTGGCCCGCGACGGCATCCACCTGGTGAAGTTCTGGTTCTCCGTCTCGCGCGACGAGCAGCGCAAGCGGTTCATGACCCGGCAGACCGATCCGGTGCGGCAGTGGAAGCTGAGCCCGGTCGACCTCGCGTCGCTCGACAAGTGGGACGCCTACACCGAGGCAAAGGAGCTGATGCTCTTCCACACCGACACGGCGGACGCCCCCTGGACCGTGGTGAAGAGCAACGACAAGAAGCGGGCCCGGCTGGAGGCCATCCGGCACGTCCTGCACCGCTTCGACTACCCGGACAAGGACGGGACGGTGGCCGGGGAGCCGGACCCGCTGATCGTGGGCCCGGCCTCCCGCCTGTTCGAGCAGGGCGAGACGGAGGCCCGGCTGCTCACCGCGGGCCGGTCGGAGACCGGCCCGGAAAGCGTCTGGGGCGTGTCTCGAAAGTAGCGTCGTCCGCCCGGAGGGCGGGGCCCGCGGCGTCCGGTGCGGTGCCTCGCAAGGCGGAGGGTCGTCCTCGTACGGGGCGTACGTGGACGATCCCGACAACGCGGCGAGGCGCCGTGCCAGGCGTCGCGGGCCGGACGGGACTTTCGAACACGCCCTAGAAGACCACCAGGGCCCGGCCGCCCTTGCCGGCGATCATGTTGTCGAAGGCCGCCGGGATTCCGTCCAGCGCGATCCGTTCGGTGACCATCATCGAGAGGTCGAAGCGGCCCGCCCGGATGTGGTCGGCCAGCACCGGCAGGTCGCGGGCCGGGTCGCTGTTCCCGTACACACAGCCGGTCAGGGACCTGCCCCAGTGGAAGATCTCCAGGGCGTTGAACGTCACCTGCTGGTCCTTGCCCCCGATGCCGACGACCGTGGTGCGGCCACCGCGTCGGGTGGACTCCCAGGCGCTGCGGATGGTGGCGGCCCGCCCGACGCACTCGACCGCCACGTCCGCGCCCTGGCCGCCGGTGAGCCCCCGGATCTCGCGGGGCGTGGTGGCGGAGGCGATCACGTAGTCCGTGGCACCGGCCCTGCGTGCCAGCTCCTCCTTCTCCGGGGAGACGTCCACCGCGATGATCTTCGAGGCGCCCGCGATCCGGGCGGCCTGGAGCACGGCGAGGCCGACGCCGCCGATGCCGAACACCACGACGGACTCGCCGTCGCGGACCCGGGCGCTGTGATGGACGGCCCCGTAGCCGGTCAGCACCGCGCAGCCGAGCAGGGCCGCGTCGGTGAGCGGGATGCCGTCCGGTGCAGGCAGGACGCAGTTCGCGGCGACGACGGTCTCCTGCGCGAAGGCGGCGACGTTCAGTCCGGGGTGCAGTTCGGTGCCGTCGGCGGTGCGGGCGTGGATGTTCGCCGCGCCGGCCAGGGCGTTGGTGCAGAGCCAGACCTCGCCGATGCCGCAGTGGTGGCAGCTGCCGCAGGACGGCGCCCAGTTGAGGACGACGCCGTCGCCCGGGGCGAGGTGGCCGACGCCCTCGCCCACCGAGACCACGGTGCCCGCTCCCTCATGGCCGAGGACGGCGGGGACGGGCAGCCGCATGGTGCCGTTGGACAGTGAGAGGTCGGAGTGGCAGACCCCCGCCGCGGCGAGACGGACGCGGACCTGGCCGGGGCCGGGCTCGGGCAGGGTGATGTCGGTGATCTCCAGCGGAGCTCCGACGGCGGACAGTACGGCGGCGCGGACCACGGACTGGCTCCTTGCTGATCGGGGACACGGACGAGCGGGGGTACGGGAGAGCAGAGCGGTTCAGAACTGGAGGGACTTGGTCTGGAGGTACTCGGCGAGACCGTGCGCACCGAGTTCGCGTCCGACGCCGGACTGCTTGTAACCGCCGAAGGGGGCGAGCGGGTTGAAGCGGCCGCCGTTGATGTCGACCTGACCGGTGTCCATCCGGCGGGCGAAGGCGACGGCCTCCGCGTCGTCGGCGGCCCAGACGGCGCCCGCGAGCCCGTACACGGTGCCGTTGGCGATGCGCAGCGCGTCGGCCTCGTCCTCGTACTTCAGGATCGAGACGACCGGGCCGAAGATCTCCTCCTGGGCGATGGTCATGTCAGGGGTGACGTCGGCGAACACGGTGGGGCTGACGTAGTACCCGGTGGCCAGTGGCGCGTCGGGGCCGCCGGCCACGACGCGGGCGCCCTCCTCGATGCCCTTCTCGATGTAACCGCGCACCCGGGCCTGCTGCTTGGCGTTGACCAGCGGACCGACCCGCTCGCCGGGTACGTACTTGGCGACGGCCGCGGCGGCGAGGGCGACGGCCTCCTCGTACCGTTCGGCGTCCACCAGCATCCGGGTCCAGGCGCTGCACGTCTGCCCGGAGTTGGACATCACGTTGGCGATGCCGACGTTCACCGCCTTGGCCAGATCGGCCGAGGGCAGGATGACGTTGGCGGACTTGCCGCCGAGCTCCAGCGCGACGCGCTTGACGGCGCCGCCCGCCGTGGCACCGATCTGCCTGCCGACCGCGGTGGAGCCGGTGAAGGAGACCAGGTCGACGTCCTCGTGCTCGGCGAGTGCCTGTCCGGCGACCGGGCCCAGGCCGGTGACCAGGTTGAAGACACCGGCGGGCAGGCCGGCCTCCTCGATGGCCTCGGCGAAGAGCTGCGCGGTGAGGGGGGTGTCCTCGGCGGGCTTGAGGACGACCGTGCAGCCGGCGGCGAGGGCGGGGGCCACCTTGGCGACGATCTGGTGCAGCGGGTAGTTCCACGGCGTGATCGCGCCGACCACTCCGACGGGCTCCAGGAACACGGTGGAGTTGCCGTGGCGTTCCTCGAAGGCGTACGTCGCGGCCAGTTCGGCGTACGAACCGGCGACCAGCACCGGCACGCCCGCGTGCACCATCTGCGACATCGGCAGGGGGGACCCCAGCTCGGCGGTGACCGTTTCGGCGATCTCGTCCTTGCGCGCGGCCAGCACATCGCGCAGCGCGCCGATCCGGGCGGCCCGCTCGGCGGGCGGGGTCGTGGCCCAGCCGGGGAACGCGGCGCGGGCGGCCCGTACCGCGGCGTCGACGTCCTCGGCGGTGCCCGCCGGGACGTGTGCGATGACCTGTTCGTCCGCCGGGTTCACCACCGCGATGGTGTCCGTTCCGGCGGCGGGCCGCCATGCGCCGCCGATGTACATACCGTCATGGGCCTTCATGGCTGTTCCTCCCGGACGCGGTGACGGACGAGGTCGTCCGCGACCTAAACTAGCGCCGTTAGTTTTCAGGCGCCAGAGACGTCGGTCACGTGCCGGGGCCCGTCCGCCGCCGCCGCGACCCGGTCAGGCCGCGGGAGGAGGCGGCTCGGCGGACGGGCCCCGGAGCCGTCGCCCTACACCTCCAGTCCCGGCACGTCCTTCGGCAGCGGGCAGATCCGGCGGCCCCGGTGGTCGAAGACGTACAGGTGCGCCAGGTCGACCAGGAGCGGAACCTGGCCCCCGGTGCGCAGTCGCATGTCGGGCCCAGTGCGCACGACGAGGTCGCTGGAGGTGACCGCGGGGCGGTCGGGGCTGCGCACACCTGGCGGCAGCGGCTCGAATCCCGGTTCGTCGAGGACGGCGACGGATGCGCCGGCCTGTCCGGTGGCGCGCTCCCTGAGGCGTTCCAGGACGCCGACCCCGCCCCCGGCGCCACGGCGCCTGCGCACGGTGCCACGGTCCGGGCGGGCCGATTCCAGGTCCGGTACCACGGCGGGCTGCGACCCGGTGTTGAGGTGGACCAGCGCCTCGTGTCCCTGGTATTCGACGTGCTCGACTATGCCGCTGAGCGCGACCTCGCCGGGTCGGGCCTGGCTGGGCGGGGCGATCCGGACCGCCTCGGAGCGCAGTCCCACGATGATGCGCCGGCCCTGCTGGATGCGCAGCAACTGATGGTCGGGGCTGAGGGGTTCGGGCAGCGGAAGACGCTGACGGCCGAGGTCGATCGACATCCGCCCTTCCAGAGGCGCGTGCACGACGGCCTGCAGCAGGTTGATCCGCGGAGTTCCGATGAACGCGGCGACGAACACGTTCTCCGGCAGGGAGTACACCTCGCGAGGCGGGCTGACCTGCTGGAGCACTCCCCCGCGCATCACGGCGACCCGGTCGCCCAGCGACATGGCTTCCGCCTGATCATGCGTCACATAGACCGTGGTGACGCCGAGTTCCTTGGTGAGCTGGGATATCTCGGCCCGCAGGTGGTTGCGGAGCTTCGCGTCGAGGTTGGAGAGCGGCTCGTCCATGAGGAACGCCGAAGGCTGGCGCGAAATCGCGCGGCCCATCGCGACCCGCTGGCGCTCACCGCCCGAGAGCTGGCCGGGGAACCGGTCCAGGACGCTCTCGATGCCGAGCATCCTGGCCGTGTTCTCGATGCGTTCGTTGTGGTCCTGGCGCGGGTTCTCCAGTTTCAGCGGGAAGCCGATGTTGGCCCGGTTGGTCATGGTCGGGTAGAGCGCGAAGTTCTGGAAGACCATGGCCATGCCGCGTTCGCGGGGTGTGAGGAATTCGGACGGCTCACCGTCGAGCAGGATCTCGCCCTCGGTGACGTCCTCCAGGCCGGCGATCATGCGGAGCACGGTCGACTTGCCGCACCCCGAAGGGCCCAGCAGGACGACGAACTCGCCCGGGTCGATGGAGAGTGAGACGCGGTCGACAGCACGCGGGGAGCGTCCGTAGGCCTTGCTTACGTTGTTCAGAGTGATGGCGCGAGTCATGTGGTTCCGCCCGGGAGGATGAAGGTGGAGCGGTGGGGAGCGGCAGTAGTGGCCTGAAATTAACCCACTGCGCAGGGTGAGGGAATGACTCGCGCAAAGGTTGCACCGTACTGGTAGTGCAGGGACGTAAGTGTCAGGTGGGATTCCGGTTGAGGCCGGTCCGCGCGGGGCCGTCCGCGGGCACCGCCCGATCCGGGTCCGGCCCCTCCCGGCGAGGTGTGCGGCCGCCTTCGCCGCGTGCGCCCAGGCCCGCCGCCGCGACCAGCAGTACGCCGAGCATGACGAACGGCGCCGCGGTCCCCGCGACTCCGGCGACCAGCCCGGCAGCGGCAGGAGTCGCCACCTGGCCGAGCCGGTTGCCGGTCAGGCGCAGGGCGAGCGCGGTGGAGCGCGCGGCAGCGGGGGCGGCCCGGACCACGGTGGTCATCGACAGCGGCTGGCCCGCGCCGAGACAGAAACCGAGGACGGCGAGCATCAGGGCCAGCACCCCCACAGGGACGGGGAGGGCGATGGCGGCGCAGAGCACCCCGGCCGTCAGACAGGTGGAGGTGAGCAGTGCGGCCCTGCCCCGGGCCCGGAGCAGAGGGGTCATCACCAGCCGGCAGGCGATGGTGGCCGCGGCACGCAGGCTCAGCAGCAGTCCGACCGTGGCGGGGGCGATGCCGCGGTGTTCCCCGACGACCGGCAGGTAGGCGGTGAGGATGTCGGTCGCGGAGAGCACGGCGAGGCTGATGAAGATGCCGGCGGGAACGCCCCGGGTACGCAGAATGCCGCCGACGGGCACTTTGGCGTCCGAGGCCCTGCCACGGTGTGCGGCGGCGGTCCGGTGCTCGATGCGCCAGAGGGAGCCGAGGGAGAGGGCGGCGACCACCGCCGAGACGGTCAGGGCGAGGGCGCTGGTGCGGCCCATGGCGCCGTCGCGCTCCGAGATCAGATACCCGGCAGCGATCGGGCCGATGAGCTGGCCGAGGGAGGCACCGATGGTGAAGTGGCCGAAGTTGCGGTCCTGTTCGGCCGGGGCGGACTGTCGGGCGACGATCGACTGGGCGCCGATCACGAAGCAGAGGTGGCCGAGCCCCATGACCCCGCTCCAGGCCGCCATCGCGCTCAGCGAGCCCGCCCGGCCGCTGAGCATGCAGCCCCCGGCGATCAGCACGACGCCGATCGGCAGCAGGGGTGCGCATCTGCCGTGGTCCGTCCGGCGCCCCAGCGGGACGGCGGCGAAGAGCGGCAGGAGCGCGTACACCCCGGTGATGACGCCGATCGCACGCTCGTCCGCACCGAGCGCCAGGGCCCGGTAGGAGACTGCGGGCCGCGCCATCGACACCGCCCCCTGCGCGAAGGCGAAGGCGATGACGAGGCGCAGCAGCCAGCTCCGGCCGGGCCCGGTGGTGTCGGTCATGGACACTCTTAGATGATCCCGAACAGGAGTCCGGCGCCGAGCACCACCAGCGAGGTGATCGCGGCCCACTTGACGGTGAAGCGGGTGTGGTCGCCGAACTCGACCTTGGCCATGCCGACGAGGACGTAGACGGCGGGCACCAGCGGGGACGACATGTGCAGCGGCTGGCCGACCAGGGAGGCACGGGCGATCTCCAGCGGGGAGACGCCGTGTGCGGCGCCGGCCTCGGCGAGCACGGGCACGACGCCGAAGTAGAAGCCGTCGTTGGACATGAAGTACGTGAGCGGAATGCTCAGCACGCCGGTGACGAGGGCCATGTGCGGTCCCATGCCCTCCGGGATCGCGCCGACCAGCCAGTCGGCCATGTGGTCGACCATGCCGGTGCCGGTGAGCACCCCGGTGAAGACGGCGGCGGCGAAGACCATGCCGGAGACGTTGAGGACGTTGTCGGCGTGGGCCGCGATGCGGGCCCGCTGGTCCGGCATGTGGGGGAAGTTGACCGTGAGGGCGAGGGCCGCACCGAGGAGGAAGAGCACCGGGATCGGCATCAGTTCCATGATCATCGCGGTGAGCAGGGCGATGGTGAGCCCCGCGTTGAACCAGTAGAGCCCGGGCCGCAGGGTGGCGCGGTGGGGGTCCAGGCCCTTGAAGCCCTCGTCCGCCTTCCCGGCGTCCTCGGAGTCCGTGCCGCCCACGCCTGCGCCGCCGGTGCTCCCGTACGGCCGGCCACTGCCGCCGCCCGCGGCGACGAGGACCTGCTCCGTCTCCGTGACCGTCTCGGTCGCCGGTGCCCCGTCGAGGGTGAGCGTGCCGAGCCGCTTGCGCTCGCGGCGGCCGAGGACGACGGCCAGCAGGATCACCGCGAGCAGTCCGACGCCGAGCGCCGGGATCATGGGGACGAAGATGTCGCCCGCGTCCAGCTTCAGGGCGGTGGCGGCGCGGGCCGTGGGGCCACCCCAGGGCAGGGTGTTCATGACGCCGTTCGCCGTGGCGGCGACCCCGGTCATCACGACCAGGCTCATCTTCAGGCGCTTGTAGAGCGGATACATGGCCGAGACCGTGATCATGAAGGTGGTGGAGCCGTCCCCGTCCAGCGAGACGATGGCGGCGAGCACCGCCGTACCCACCACGATCCGCATCGGGTCCGCCTTGCAGAAGCGCAGGATGCCGCGGACGATCGGGTCGAAGAGTCCGACGTCGATCATCACGCCGAAGTAGACGATCGCGAACATCAGCATGGCGGCGGTCGGCGCCAGATTGCCGACGCCTTCGATGACGTAGTCGCCTAGATGCGCACCCTTGCCCACGGCTACGCAGAAGAGTGCGGGGATCAGGACGAGCGCCGCGATCGGCGACATCTTCTTCATCATGATCAGGACCAGGAAGGTCGCAATCATGGCGAAGCCGAGGATGGTCAGCATATGGATACCTATCGTTCACCCTTGAACTCCCGCCGGAGCCGGCGGTGCGGACGACGTTAGGGCGCCCCACATGGCGTTAACAAGACGTTGACATGTGAGCAATACGAGCAAAACCCCAGGTCAACGCGAGGGCGCCACGGTGACGGGGATGGCGTTGAGTACCGCCGTGCCGGAGAGCGGGTCGAGGCGGCTGCCGTCGAGGAGCTGGTTGACGTTGACGCCGGGCTGCTCGGCGGCGACGGCCATCCTGGTGCCGGGGCGGTTGTGCCCCCAGCCGTGCGGAAGGCTCACCACGCCCGTCCTCACGCTGTCGGTGACCTCGACCGGGACCGTGAGCTCGCCGCCGTCCGCGGTGACCGTGGCGGTTGCGCCGTCGCTCAGTCCGAGGCGTGCCGCGTCCTCGGGGTGCATCTGGAGGGTGCAGACGTTGGATCCACCGCGGAGTGCGGCGACGTTGTGCAGCCAGCTGTTGTTGGACCGCAGATGGCGGCGGCCGACGAGGACGAGCGCTTCGGGGTCCCTGCGGCCGTCGAGGGCGCGGCGCAGCCTCGGCAGGTCGGCTGCGACAGGTGCGGGAAACAGTTCGACGCGCCCGCTGCGGGTGGTGAGGACCTCGGGGACGCGGGGAGCGAGGGGGCCGAGGTCGATGCCGTGCGGGTGGGCGAGCAGTCGTTCCAGGCTCAGGCCGTCGGGGTCGGTGCCGAAGCCCTCGCCGTACGGGCCGAGCCGGAGCATGAGGTCGAGGCGTCGCTCCGCTCCGGTGCGGCCGGTGAGCGCGGCGGAGATGTCGGCGGGGGCACGGCCGTGCACGGGCGAGAGCGGGTCGGCGACCGCCTTGCCGAGGGCCCGGTCAATGATCATGGTGTCCACGGCGTCCGGTTCCGCGCCGTGCATCCCGGAGACGGCGAGGACGAGCCGGGCGAGGATCTCCGCCTCGTCCATCCGGCCGTCGTCCAGGGGCACGGCGGGGCGGGTGTAGCGGACCTGGTTGCGCACGGCCAGGGCGTTGAACGCGAAGTCGAAGTGGGCGCTCTGCGAGGGCGGCGGCGGGGGAAGCACCACGTCGGCGTGGCGGGAGGTCTCGTTGAGATAGGGGTCGACGCTCACCATGAAGTCGAGCCCGTCGGCCAGCGCACCGTCGAGCCGGGCACCGTCGGGCGCGGAGAGCACCGGGTTCGCCGCCAGAACGATGAGGGCGCGGATCCGTCCCTCGCCCGGTGTCTCTATCTCCTCGGCCAGCGCGGAGATGGGCAGTTCGCCCTTGGCCTCGGGGTGAGCGGAGACCCGGCTCGCCCAGCGGCCGAGCGCGAATCCCTTGCCGGGGGCGGCGGGACGCGGGGCGCGGGCGGTCGCGGAGAGCGGGAAGAGGGCGCCGCCCGGGCGGTCGAGGTTGCCGGTGAGGACGTTGAGGACGTCGACGAGCCAGCTGGCGAGGGTGCCGTGTTCGACGGTGCAGCTGCCGATGCGCCCGTACACGGCGGCGGTGGGGGCGGCCGCGAGTTCCCGGGCGAGGGTACGGATGGTCCCGGCATCCACATCGCAGGCAGCGGCGACGGCCTCCGGCGTGAAGTCACGTACCGCGTCGGCGACTTCACCGATCCCCTCGACGTGGTCCGCGAGCGCGCCGGGGTCGGTGAGCTTCTCCTCGAAGAGCACGTGGGCCATCGCGGCGAGCAGGAGGGCGTCGGTGCCGGGCCGGATGGCCACGTGCCGGTCGGCGAGGCGCGCGGTGCGGGTGCGGCGCGGGTCGATGACGGTGAGGCTGCCGCCGCGGCGGCGCAGTGCCTTGAGCTTGCCGGGGAAGTCGGGGGCGGTGCACAGGCTGCCGTTGGATTCGAGGGGGTTGGCACCCAGCATCAGCAGGTGGTCGGTGCGGTCGAGGTCCGGCACCGGGATCGCGTTCGGGTCGCCGAAGAGCAGTCCGCTGGAGACGTGTTTGGGCATCTGGTCCAGGGTGCTCGCGGTGAACAGCGCCCGGGTGCGCAGGGCGGCGAGCAGGGCAGGCGGGTAGAGCGCACCGGCCATGGTGTGCACGTTGGGGTTGCCGAGGACGACGCCGACGGACTGCGGCCCGTGTTCCCCCACGAGAGCCGGCAGGGCGTGGGCGATCGCGTCGAACGCCTCGCCCCAGCTCGCCTCCGTCAGGACTCCGTCCTTGCGGACGAGGGGAGTGCGCAGCCGGTCCGGGTCCTCGTCGAGCCCGCCGATCGACGCACCCTTGGGGCAGATGAAGCCTTTGCTGAACACGTCCTCCCGGTCGCCGCGGGCACCGGTGACCCTGGTCCCCTCGATGGTGAGGGTGAGCCCGCAAGTGGCTTCACAGAGGGGGCAGATGCGCAGGGCGGTACGGGAGCTGCTGGGGTCGTGCGGCATGGGGCCCTCCCGGGGGCGGCGGCAGCGGTGGCGCGGACACGGCGGAGCCCGGCCAAGCACGGCCGAGCATACCGACCGGTACGCACGCTGGGGAGACATGCGGGGGAAGAAGGTTGCCCCGGGATCGGTACGGCTCGACCGCGGGCCCCGGCCCGGGGCCCGCGGCCTCCGGGCGGTCTCAGTCCAGCACCCGCGCGAGGTAGGCCTGGAGCAGGACACGGGTCTCGGCGACGATGGCCCGGTCGCCGGACGGGTCGGTGCGGAAGGCGAGTTGGAGCAGCGCGTCGGCGGCCTCCACGCACACCAGGATGGAACGCAGGAGAGCGTCGTCGGGGTCGCGGTCCAGGTGGCCGGCGAGCAGGTCGGTGAGCCGCCCCGCGACGCGCCGGTTGGCGTCGTCGGCCGGGTCGTCGTCGGGTGCGGGGGCGCCGAAGTCGATGAAGGAGAAGCCGGGGACGGAACTCTTCATCGCCAGGTACTCGTCGAGCACGGCGTCGATGGCATGGCGCCAGTCACCGGCCGGGATGGTGACGAGCCGGGCGGTGATCCGCTCGGCGTAACTGTCCAGGTTGCGGCCGGCCAGGGCGTCGGCCAGCGCCCGCTTGTTGGAGAAGAACCGGTAGACGGAACCGATGGGCACCCCGGCACGCGCCGCCACCGCCCGGGTGGAGAGCTGCTCGTAACCGGTCTCGTCGAGGAGTTCGGCACAGGCGTCGAGTATCCGGGCGAGGCGCTCGGCGCTGCGCTGCTGCACGGGGGCGCGGCGGAGGTTCGTGTTCGCATGGGGCACGGGTTCCATGATGCCGTGGGCCTCCTCTGCCGGGGGCACGGGTGGGGCCCGCAGACAACGGCCCGGCCTGGGGCCTGTTTCGAAAGTAGCGCCGTCCGCCCGGAGGGCGGGCCCGGCGGCGTCCGGTGCGTGCGATCGCAACGCGGAGGGTCGCCCCGATACCGGGTGTATCGGGGTGATCCCGACAACGCGGCGAGCGTGCGCGCCGGGCGCCGCCGAGCAGGCGGGACTTTCGAAACACGCCCTGGCTATGGGCTGTCCCGCCCCCCTCGTCAGGCGATGAGCAGTGCCAGTCCGCCGATCGTGTACGCGACCATCAGGATCAGCAGCGGCAGCTGACCTGCGACGGCGCGTCCCGGCGGGAAGAGCCTGACGGAGCGGTCGTGGGCGGCGACGACGCCGAGGACATGGCCGAGAACGAT
This sequence comes from Streptomyces sp. NBC_01013, assembly GCF_045162765.1. NCBI lineage: Bacteria > Bacillati > Actinomycetota > Actinomycetes > Kitasatosporales > Streptomycetaceae > Streptomyces > Streptomyces sp. NBC_01013. The sequence continues at coordinate 6,677,693 of NZ_CP108687.1, read as the reverse complement.
GGCGACGACCTGGAGCGTGGCGATACCGCCCGGCCCCAGGGGCGGTTCGGGCGGTGCCGGGTCGTCGGAGCCGAGTGCCACCATGACGGTACGCGGCCCCTCGGTGACGAAGAGTGTGAAGTAGTGGGCGACGAGATAGCCGAGGGCGATCGGTACGAGGGAGTGCGCGAAGGCGGTGAGGGGGTGCGGCAATAGGCCCGAGAGGAGCCGGGTGGCACCGGCACAGAGGGCGTAGAGGGTGGCGACCAGGGCGACGGCGCCCAGGAGTCCGAGGGTGGCGGTGGTGGTGCGGCCCAGGGCCGAGGTCTGGACGGTGGTGATCCAGGAGGGCGCGTCGGAGAACCCGTCGTAGGCGGTGGATCCGAGCATCACGCAGACGGTGGCGACGAGTCCGGGGAGCTGGGGTGTGGCGTCGAGCCCGTTGAACGGCGAGCGCAGGACGAGGCGGCGGTCGGCGGGCCTGCGGCCGAGCGGTGCGAGACGGGCGAGGAGGCCCGAGTAGACCTCGAAGGCGTCGGCGTGGCCGAACCAACTGGCCCCGTACAGGACGGCGCCCGTGAGTTGGGCGGCGGAGCTGAGGGCGAGGAAGACCAGCAGTGCGGTGGGTGAGGCGGGGTCGGGAGCGACGAGTTCGAGCCACGTGAAGGCGAGGAGCCCGGCTGCGGCGGGCCACGTCCCGAGACGTGGGGGCAGTCGGCGGCCGGCGGCCGGGTCGCGCCCGAGCACCCGGCAGCCGAGCAGATGGAGGGTCCGCAGCGGATTGAGCAGCCGCCAGACGGGCCCGAACAGCAGCGAGGCGGGGACGAGTCCGACCCAGAGGAGTACGTAGACGGCGCCGGGCGCCGGATTGCGTTCCGGGTCGGCCGGGCCGAGGAGGAGGTGCAGCACGACCAGGAGCGCGGCGCCCAGGCCGAGCGCACGGGCCGCGATGCGGGTGGCCGGGGCGTCGGCCACCCGCTGGACACCGGCCGGCAGCGGGCGGCCCGCCCGGTCGCCCCGGAACCGGGAGGACGACCAGAGCAGACCGAGCGCGAGAAAGGAGACGAAGAGCGCGGCGAAGGCTCCCGCGAAGGCGTAGAAGGGCGAGAGCGGCAGGTCGTGCTGGGCGCCGATGCCGTGAGCGAGGACGCTCACGGCACGGGAGTCGTCGAGGCCCGTCACCGTACGACGAGTTGGGTCAGGAGGAGGCCGGACTCATGCGTCTCGACCTCGAAGAGCCCGGTGCGGTCGGCGGTGAAGGTGAGGGTGACGGCCCGGCCGGCGGGCAGCCGCGCCTCTTTGTCGTAGCCGTGGACGTGAAGGGTGTCGGCGCTGTCGCTGCGGACCTTCAGGCGCACGGTGCGGCCCTTGGTGACCTCGGTGCGCCCGGGGGCGGGGCTGACCTTGCCGTCGCGGATCGAGATCTCCACGGTGGTGCCGGGGGTGGGGGTGGGGGTGGGGGTGGGGGTGAATGCCGAAGGGGCCCCGCCGAGCGTGGCGCCGGCCTGGACCGGAGCGGAATCGACCGCCCAGGCCGTGTGGTCGTCGGCGTAGAGGCGGGCGGTCAGGCGGGTGCCGCCCCCGGCGGCGCGCAGGAGCGACTCCGGTAGGTGGAACCACCCGCCGTAGACACGGGCGAGGGGGTGACCGTCGAGGAAGAGCCGGGCATGCCCCCGTCCGAGGAGCGCTGCGCCACCGACGCTGTCCGGGGTGAACCGGAAGTTCCGCACCGTGAGGTGGACGTTCCAGCCGTCCTCCGAGTCGGGCCGAACGGCCACGGCCACCTCGGGTGCCCCCTGGGCGTCGACCTGGCGCAGTCGGCTGCCGGACCCGTCGTCCGCGGTCAGGAGCCGTCCGTTGCTGCCGGTGGCCTGCTCATGGCTGGTGCCCGGCTTGTGGTGGGTGGTGGCCCGCCCTCCGCAGGCACCCGCCCCCAGGAGGAGGGCGATGACGACCAGTGCCGCAGCGGGCCCTCGCCGGCGAACCGGCGCGCACGCCTGGTCCGGATTGCGGTTCACGACGGTTCTCCGTTCGGGCCGGCGGCCGGCGGGGTGGGTGAGACGGGTGGGGCGGGCTCCCGCGGAGCCGACGCGCCTTCGGGGCCCGAGACCGGATGCGGGTCCGAAGCAGAGGTCTCGGCCCCTCCCTTGTCCGCCGCCGCGTCCGGCGTCCCCTTCGCGCGCTCGCCGTGGCGGGCGGCGGCGACAACCGCCCACACCACCCACACCAGGCCGAGCAGCCCCCGCACCCAGGCCGGGCTCAGGGGGATCCACGGGATCATGAACACGCCCTTGTCCAGCGCGTCGAGCAGGGTGAGACCGCCCAGCACAACGGTGGTCCAGCCCAGCCCCGGCCGCCGCCTGCGCAGCACCAGTCCGATCCCCGTCCACCAGAGCCCGGTCAGCAGCAGCGCGAGGGCGGGCACGTAGGTGCCGGCGAGCCCCGTCGTCGACCCGGCAACGTCCAGTCCGAGGCCGATGAGGCCGAGGGCCGTGGCCGCCGTCGCGAGCCTGCTGGACCGCATCCTGCGCCACCACAGCACCCCGCCGACCAGCACGAGCACCACCGCGATGCCCAGGGCGGCCTGTACCTCGATGCGCTCGATGCCGCGCGCCCCGTACCAGTCGCACCCGGCCGGCAGTCGGCGCGCCTGCACGTTGTAGTCGGCGCAGACCAGCAGTTGGGCCAGTTTGACCGGCTCACCCACCAGCCGGTCGGTGCTGCCGGTGACGGCGCCGCGCCCCGTCCCGCACGCGGGCAGGGAGCGCGGAGTGGAGGCGCCCGTGTCCGGCTGCCAGCAGTTGCCGGCCCCTTGCCCGTCCCACCACACATCGGTGCCGTTGGGGCGCGAGCGGCCCTGCTTGTCGGTGCCGAGGTGGTTGTTCGCGTACCGGTTGTGGTGCGAGGTGTCGGTCTGTTTGCCGAGCGCCCCCTCGCCGCGGATGAAGGCGGGTACGGCACTCAGGAAGAAGGCGGCACGCTGCTGCCCGTAGACCCAGTTGTTCTCGTAGAGGTTCCAGTTGCCGCCCGCGGTGATGATGCCGGTGCCCGGCGGCATCGAGATCTGCGGGCAGACCACCCCGTCCTCGTAACCGCGCTCGACGGGCGGCTTGGCGCAGGTGCCGTCGGCGACGTACGGGTAGTAGTCGGCGTTGTTGTCGTGGATCAGGTTGCGCTCGAAGCGGGCGTGGTTCTGCGGCAGGCCGGGGTGGCCGGGGAAGGCGCTGTCCATCGAGGCGCCGCCCATGTTGTGGTCGAACTCGTTGTCGTGGACGTAGACCGAGTCACCCGCGGTGCCGGAGTAGCCGACCATGTTGTGGTGGCTGTGACAGCCGGTGATCTCGATCGAGTAGCGCGGCACCTCGTAGCCGTAGGCGTCGTTGATGTTCGACGCGCTGCCCGGATAGATGCCGGAGTCACCGTTGCCGTACGACTCGCAGTCCTTGTACAGGCCATGGTCACTCGCGAAGGTCAGGAATCCGTACTCGTCGTTCCACCGGGTCAGGACGTCGTCGATGACGAAACCGTCCTGGGCCAGGATGTACAGCGAGTTGAACGTGGTGCGCTGGGCGGTGAAGTTCTTGAAGTAGACGCCGTCGGAGCCGTCCGCGCGGACCGCGTTGAGCTTCTGGTACTTGGCGTCGATCACGACGTCCGTGCGCGCGGCGCCGGTGCCCTCGATCTGGAGGTCCTTCTTGCCGAGGATCGCCACCAGGTTCTGGTTGTGCGGGCACTTCGCCTGCTGGGCGTAGCTCAGGATCTGGTAGCCGAGCTGGGAGTTGGGGGCCTTCATCCGGGCGCACTCGCCCTTCGGCGCCGGCAGCGACGGCTCCTCCTCGTAGAGGCCGGGGAGGATCGCGATGTTCTTCCCGGGCCCGGTGACGGCGTCGACGGCCTGCTGGAGGTGGCGGTAGCCGGACTTCTGACACCGGTCGAAGAGCGTCAGGTTCCTGCTCCGCAGGGCGTCGGGGAATCCGGATATCCGGTGCTCGAAGTCGGCCCGGTCGCTCTTGCAGACCAGGAGATCGGGCTCGCCGGTGCGGTACACGGGGACGCTGCCGGTGCCGTCGGGCAGGGTGACGGGCCGCTCCTCGTGCGCCTGGGCGGCCGGGGCCGCGAGCAGAGCGGCCACCAGGGCCGCCGGAACCAGCAGAAGTCTTCGTGTCCACGACATGAGGCGGAGAGTAGAGCATTGTTCATCTTTTGGAACCCCCCTGTGCCACACGAATGCCGTTGACTCCCTGCGGCCCGATTCCTACGGTTGACCATAGGATTCCAGGATTCCTCAGGCACCGGGAGCACATATGAGCGGCATCGAGCAGGCGCGGAAGACGGCGGAAGGGCTCGCGCACTCCGCGGGATTCGGCAATCAGCACAGCTCGGAAGCGGTGCCGGGGGCGCTGCCGCACGGCCGCAACTCACCGCAGCGCGCACCGCTGGGCCTGTACGCCGAGCAGCTGAGCGGCTCGGCCTTCACCGAACCGCGGGTCCACAACCGCCGCTCCTGGCTCTACCGGATCCGCCCCTCGGCGGCCCATCCGCCGTTCGTCCGGATCGACAACGGCACCCTGCGCACCGCCCCGTTCACCGAGACCGTCCCCGACCCCAACCGGCTGCGCTGGGACCCGCTCCCGGAACCGGCGCCCGGCACGGACTTCCTGGCGGGTCTGTGGACGCTGGGCGGAAACGGCGACGCCACCCAGCGCACCGGCATGGCCGTGCACCTCTACGCCGCCAACGCCGCCATGACCGACCGGGTATTCAGCGACAGCGACGGCGAACTCCTGATCGTCCCCGAGCACGGTGGCCTGCTGCTGCGCACCGAACTGGGCCTGCTGCGCGCCGAACCGGGCCATGTCGCGCTGATCCCGCGCGGTGTCCGCTTCCGGGTCGAACTGCTCGACGCCAACGCCCGCGGCTACGTCTGCGAGAACTACGGCCAGCCGTTCGTCCTCCCGGACCTCGGCCCGATCGGCGCCAACGGCCTCGCGGCCGCACGGGACTTCCTCGCCCCGGTCGCCGCGTACGAGGACGTGGAGCGCCCGGTCGAGGTGGTCAACAAGTACTGCGGCAACCTCTGGTCGGCGACGTACGACCACTCGCCGCTCGATGTGGTCGCCTGGCACGGCAACCACACCCCGTACGTCTACGACCTGCACCGGTTCAACGTCATCGGCTCGATCAGCTACGACCACCCGGACCCGTCGATCTTCACGGTCCTGACCTCCCCGTCGGACACCCCCGGCCTGGCCGGGGTCGACTTCGTGATCTTCGCGCCGCGCTGGCTGGTGGGCGAGGAGACCTTCCGGCCGCCGTACTTCCACCGCAATGTCATGAGCGAGTACATGGGCCTGATCGAGGGTGCGTACGACGCGAAGACGGCCGGCAAGGGGGGCTTCGTGCCGGGCGGCGGCTCCCTGCACAACATGATGTCCGCACACGGCCCGGACCGGGAGACGTTCGAGCGGGCGAGCGCGGCGGAGCTGAAGCCGCAGAAGATCGACGACGGTCTGGCCTTCATGTTCGAGACCCGCTGGCCCGTCACCGCGACCGCTCAGGCGGCGACGGCCGGCCATCTCCAGCACGGCTACGACGATGTGTGGCAGGGTCTGAGCCGCAACTTCCATCCGTGAGCGGGCCCCTGTCCCAGCGACGACGAATGCAGGTGACCAGGTGCCGCACCCTCCTCTGAAGCCCCCCGCGCCCCCGGGAGCCGCCTTCGCGCCCGACTCGCTGGTACTGAACCGCAAGCTCCCGCTGTGGTACCAGGTCTCGCAGTCGTTGCGGGCCTCGATACTGGGCCGGACCGCGGACGCCACTCTGCGGCTGCCGACCGAGGAGCAGCTGGCTGCGCACTACGGCGTCAGCGTGCTCACCATGCGGCAGGCGCTCAAGGAACTGGAGACGGAGGGGCTGATCACCCGGCACCGGCGCCGCGGCACCTTCATCGAGCCGCGCGCCCGCCGGGTGTCACCGGTGCGGCTGCTCGGTTCCGTCGACGCCATCGTCGCCCAGCAGTCGGGCGAACGGACCGTCGTGCTCGGTCACGGCCCCTCCCCGGTGCCGGGCGATGTCGCGGAGCACTTCCCCGACTGCCCGGAGGTCATGGGCTACCGGCGTCTGCGGTGTGACGAGGACACCGGCGAACCCACCAACTGGGCGCAGAACTGGGTCCGTCCGGAGGTCGCGGCCGGTCTCGACCCCACCGATCTCGAACGGTGGCCGATGACCAAGGTGCTGCGCGACCGCGTCGGTGTCCCGATCGCCCGGATCACCGACACGGTCGAGGCCCGGCTCGCCGACCCGGCCACCGCCGAACTGCTGGGGGTCCCGCTGCTCAGCCCGATCCTGTACTACACGGGCGTGACGTACGACGAGGACGGCCAGGTGGTCGACGTGGCGCAGATCCGCTACCGGGGCGACCGGTTCTCCTTCTCGGTCACGCTGGAGGCGCACTGACTGCAGCGGCCACCGCGGCCACCGGACCCGGCAGGGCGCCCCACGCACTGGCGGCAACGGCCGCCGCCACGGGTCCCGGCAGGCGCACTGACGGGACCGGTGGCGGCGCGGTTACGATGCCGGGGAAGGCGGCAGGCGTGGCGACGGGGAGGACGACACGGTGGCAGCTCCGGCAGCGGCCGGCTCCGGCGAGGGTCCGCACGGCCCGCTCCTCGACGACCTCATGCCGTGGTCCGTACGTCCGCTCAGGACCGGGCGCCCCTGGGTCACCGCGCCCGACGCCGCATCCCTCAGGGCCCGTTGGGAACGCCTCGTCCGGGCGGGGGACGCCGAACGGGAGCGGTTGTTCGGACCCACCCGCTCCCGCACTCCGCAAACTCCGGTGGCGGCCCTTCCCGGGCAGTCCACCGGGACGGGCCGGTTCGCCCGTGAGCCGGGACCGTGCCCGGAGCCGGTGCGGATCCTGCACGGACCGTTCGACGAGCAATGGCTGCTCCCCGACCACCGTCTGATCGACGCGGCCCGGCCCGAGCTGTGGCGGGTCGCCGACGCCCACCAGCTCTTCGTGGTCGAGCACGGCCGGGTTCCCCAGGACACCGGCCCCACCCTCTCCGTGACCGCGCTGCTCCCCGACGGCAACTCCCCCGCGGGCCGGCCCGGCCGGATCCGTCCGCTGTACCGGCGCCCGGGCGGCACCGAGCCCAATCTGGCCCCCGGGCTGCTCGCCCTGCTGCGTGCGCGCCACGGGGACGCGGTCACCGCCGAGTCAGTACTGGCCTGGATCCTCGCAGCGGCCCGGCGCACCCCCGCGGGCTGTGCGGTGCCGCTGCCCGCGGACTCCGCGCGCTGGTGGGCGGGGGTGGAGCTGGGCCGTGAGCTGTTGCGGCTCCAGTTGCGCGGGGCACGCGGCGGGGAGCGGCCCCGGCTGCCGGGCGGGCGCCGCCCCTATGTGCGGGCCGCCGTCCCGCCCTCACCGTCGGAGCTGTCCTACGACGCCGGGGAAGAGGCGCTGGGCCTCGGCACGGGACGCATCTCGCCGGTGCCCGCCGGCGCGTGGGAGTTCCGGGTGTGCGGCGTGCGGATGCTGGAGCTGTGGTTCGGGCGCCGGACGGGGGCGCCGGGGACGGAGGGGCTGGCGGGTGTACGCCCGCGCGTCTGGCCGCAGGAGTGGACATCGGAGCTGCTGGAACTGATCACGCTGCTCACCCTGCTCGCCGAGCTGCGGCCACGGCAGGAGGAACTGGCGGAGGGCTCGGAGATCGGCGTGCGGGAACTGCGGGCCGCGGGCGTACTGCCGGTGGCGGGAGCGGCCCGGCGGCCCGCTTCCGTACTGGATCACCAGGAGGAGGGCCCGGACGGCCAGTTCGCGCTGCTGTGACCCGGGCCGGCCCGAGCGCACGCCCTACGTGCGGCCGAACGAGTCCAGCACCCGGGCGAGCGCCCGGTCGAACACCCCGTCCAGGTCGATGGGCCCGGGGTCCTCGGCGAATCCGGCAGCCATCCGCGGGTACTTGCCGGTCATGATCTGGCTGATCAGATACCCGGTGCGGGCGGCCTGCTCCTGCTCCTCGGACCAGGGCAGCGACCGGCTGCGCTCCGCCGTGGCGATCTCGTTGGCGGTGTAGGTGGTGACCACACCGTTGACCATGGCGATGAGCTCCATCTTCTCGCCGAACCGCGCCTCGACCCCGTCCAGGCAGCTCAGCGCGTACTCCAGGTAGCGCAGGGCGTTGGGGCTGAATCCGTACACCGGTGACATCAGCCGGGGCACCCAGGTGTGGCGGCGCATCATCCCCCGCGCCTGGTGGGCGAGGGCGAGCAGGTCGGCCCGCCAGTCGCCGGAGGGCTCGGGGTAGTCGTACCCGGCGCTGACCGCGTCGAGCATCAGCTCGTGCAGGTCCTCCTTGCGGGGCACGTAGTTGTAGAGCGACATCGTGCCGCAGCCGAGCTCGGCGGCCACCTTCCTCATCGACACCGCGTCGAGCCCCTCCGCGTCCGCGATACGCACGGCCGCCGCCGCGATGTCCGCACGGCTGAACGCGGGCTTGGGGCCACGGCCCGCACGCTCGGGGCGCGCCCAGATCACTTCCGGTACAGCGGGTCGCCCCACCATTGATCATCACCTCGACCACCATGGTAGTTACGTACACCGTACGTAGTGCGGTACCGTTGCGGCATGACAACTACGTACGCTGTACTTAGTGAAGGTCTGGAGAAGCGCTATGGCGACGTCCATGCGCTGCGCGGCCTCGATCTGGCCGTCGCCGAAGGCACCGTCTGCGGGGTGCTGGGGCCCAACGGCGCCGGCAAGACCACCGCCGTCCGCGTCCTCACCACGCTGACCACCCCCGATGCCGGCAGCGCCCGGATCGCGGGCCACGACGTGGTGCGTGAGGCGGCGGCCGTACGGGCGGCCATCGGCGTCACGGGGCAGAGCGCCTCCGTCGACGGCGAGCTGTCCGGCCGGCAGAACCTCCGGCTCTTCGCCAGGCTCCTGAAGTACCGGAGCGCCGCCGCCCGCACCCGGGCCGACGAGCTCCTCGAACGCTTCGAGCTGACCGAGGCGGCCGACCGCCCGGCCCGCACCTACTCGGGCGGAATGCGCCGCCGCCTGGATCTCGCCGCCAGCCTGCTGGCCAGGCCGCAGGTGCTCTTCCTGGACGAGCCGACCACCGGCCTCGACCCGCACAGCCGCAATCAGATCTGGGCGGCGGTACGGGAACTGGCGGGCCGCGGCACGACCGTCCTGCTCACCACGCAGTACCTGGAGGAGGCCGATCAGCTGGCCGACGACATCGTGCTCGTCGACAGCGGCCGGGCCGCCCACAGCGGCAGCCCCGCCGAGCTGAAGGCCAGGATCGGCAGCTACGCCGAGGTCGTCGTCGCCCACGCCTCCGCGCTCGGGCCGGCCGCGGCGGTCCTGGACCATCTGACGGGCGCGGCGCCCGTGCTCGACCATGAGCGGCGCACGGTCGGCGCGGTCGCCACGGACCCCTCGCTCACCCTGCCCCGGATCGTCCGCGAGCTCGACGCGGCGGGCGCGGCGGTGATCGACGCCAGCCTGCGACCACCCACCCTCGACGAGGTCTTCCTGCGCCTGACCGGCCGCAGCACCCCCATCAAGGAGACGGCAGCATGAGCACCGACGCAATCGTGACGGAACGGCGGACCGCGGACGCCACCAGGCCCACGAACACCCCGGTCGCCGACGGTCTGGCCGTCCTCGGCCGCCATCTGCAGCGGATCAAGGCGGCCCCGGGCGTCCTGATCCTGACCCAGACCATGCCGATCACGATGCTGCTGTTCTTCGGGTACGTCTTCGGCAGCGCCCTGGCCGTCCCCGGCCAGGAGTACCGCGCCTTCCTGGTGCCGGGGCTGCTGGCGGCGACCGCGGCGAACGGCATCATGACCGGGATGTTCCAGTCGGCGCAGGACTGCCACCGGGGGGTGATGGACCGGCTGCGCACCCTGCCGATGAGCCGGTCCGCCGTACCCTTCGGCCAGACCGCGGCCGATGTGCTGACCACGGCCGTCGGCCTGGTCCCCCTGATGCTGGTCGGGCTCGCCGTGGGCTGGCGGATCGAAGGCGGCCCGGCCGCCGCGCTGGGCGCCTTCGGGCTGCTGCTCCTGTTCCGGTTCGCCACCTCGTGGGTGGGCTGCTGGCTGGGGCTGGTGATCCGGAACGAGGAGGCCGCAGGACAGCTGGGCGCCTCCACGTTCATCCTGCCGCTGCTGTCCAGCGCCTACATCCCGACCGACAACCTGCCGGGGTGGCTGCGCACACTCGCGGAGTGGAACCCGATCAGCGCCGTCGCCGCGGCCGCCCGCGACCTCTTCGGCAATGCCGCGCCGGTCACCGACGCCGCCTGGCCGGTCGCCCACCCGGTGGCCGGGACGCTGCTCTGGTCGGCCGCGCTGCTCGCGGTCGCCGTCCCGCTGTCCGTACGGCGCTACTCACGCGGCGGCGAATGAGGGGGAGCGCGCCGCTCAGCCGGGCAGCGCGACGGGCCGGTCCAGTGTGCCCAGCAGGGAGATGAAGCTCGACTCCAGAAAGGCACCGAGTTCATCGACCGCATCCGGCAAGTCGAGCGGCCAGCTGGTGACGGCTTCCTCGGCAAAGGCCATCCAGGCCCGGGCGGCGACGAGCAGCCGCGGCGAATCCGGCATGCCGAGCCGTCGCTGCCCCTCCTGCACCCGCCGGGCCAGGGTGTCACGGGTGCACTCGACGATGTCCTCCACGGTGGGATGACTGCCGGCGGCGCCGCGGACGAGGGCGAGATAGACCTTGCGGTGCTCCGTGACGTACGCCGCGAACCCGGCGATGAACGACCGCAGCCAGGGGACGGGCTCCAGCGAGGGGTCCGGTTCCGTGGCTGCGGCGAAGTCGTCGCACTCCTGCTGCACCACGTAGCGGTAGAAGTCCCGCTTGGAGTCGAAGTAGTGGAAGAGCAGCCCCCGCGAGATGCCGGCGCGGCGCGCCACATCGTCGGTGGAGAGCTCGTCCAGCGAGCGATCGATAAGCATGTCCACGCCAATCGCGGCCAGCTGCGCCCTTCGCTCGTCGGGGCTCAGGCGCGCGGCTCGCTTCTCGGGCATGCCGACAGTGTAGAAGTACTTCGGCGCCGAATTACCTCGGCACCCGTGTCACCGGCAGAACCCGCACGCGGCCACGACCCCGGCACCACCCGGATGCGGGCCCCTGGGGGCCGTGCGGACATGGCGACGCGCCACTGCCGGCTCCGGGGATGACGGAAGAGCGGGCAGCAGCGCGGTGCCGGGACCGGGGCGTCGGGTCAGCGGCGGCTGCCGAAGAGCGAGCGCCGCAGCCGCCGCAGCGGGGCGAAGAGCGAGACCCGCGCGCTCCTGCTCCGGCGGGTGTGCGCGGCGTCGCGCGAGGTGAGCTCGAGCATCAGCAGCGTCGCCTCAGCGGACTCGCGCTGCGGGACGACAGGGCCGCCCAGCACTGCGAGATGGCGGTCGAGGCGCGAACTCGTCGCACCGCTCCCGCATGTAATGGCAGGCACACGCGGCCTGCTGCGCACCGTTATCTGTTCCATGTCACTCCCCACCCGTACGAGGGCACCCGGCCCGGGCAGGTTAACCCTATCGCCCCTCGGCGACACGCGTGTATCCCGGGCACAGGATTGAGCACACACATACGGAGGTTGACGACCCGTCCGTGAATCTGCCCGATTCCGGGGCGAGTTGGACAGATCGTCAACGTCCGGACGGATCAGGCCGGTCGGGGGCCCGCCCCCGGCGCGGTCCCCGCATCGCGGGCTCCACACCGGCGGGCGGCCCGGGGAACGGCCCCCGGAGCGGCGATCAGGCGTACCCGCCGTCAGTCGAGCGCGTTGAGGACGGGCAGGTAGCCACCGGACTGCCCTGCGGCGAAGGGGTGGTACGACTCACCGATGTTGAGCCAGTTGAGGCTGTGCAGCCAGGCACTCCCGGAGCAGATCTCATGCCCGGTGAACTGCCCGGCGACATCGCCGAACGTGAAGCCGTGGTCGGCGGCACGCTTGGCGGTGGCCGTGTTGAGGTAGTCGGCGGCGCCATTGATGGCGGTGCGCACCTTGTCGCTCAGACCGACGACGCAGCTGCCGCCGATCTTGTAGAAGCGCGGGTAGCCGAGGACGACGACGTGGGCGGACGGGGCTTTGGCGCTGATCGCGTCGTACACCGAGTCGAGCTTGCCGGGCAGCGTGGAGTCCACGTAGCTGCGGGCGGTGGCGATCCGGTTGAGGCAGGTGGCCTCCGACTGGAGGACACAGGTCGTCATGACATCGGCAAATCCGGCGTCGTTGCCGCCGATGGAGATCGAGACGAAGTCGGTCGAGGAGGTGAGCGGTCCGAGCTGGTTCGCCGTCACGTCACCGGTGCGCGCTCCCGAGCAGGCGGTGAAGGCGAAGGAGGCGGGCGCGTGGGCGGCCGCCCAGAGCGAGGGGTAGGCAAGGGTGCTGCGCTTGCAGTCACCACTGGAGCCGATGTAGCTGCCGGAGCCGACCCCCGAGGAGTAGGAGTCCCCCAGGGCGACGTAGTCGACGGCCTGTACAGACGATGCGGCGTTCGCGGTCGCCGCCCCGGTCAGGGCGATGACGGCACCGAGCAGGAGCGAGGACGAGAACGCCACGAGTCTGGATATTTTCATGGAATCTCCCTTGAACCGACCAGCAGGATCTCTGCGTACTCAGTGGTAGCAGCAGTGGAGGCGCTTTCGGAAGTGTCCATGCCAAGTCCATCGGTGAGGCTTCGTCCGCCGCCCCTGACTTTCGGTCATATCGGCCCGCCAGGACCGCCATGAGGCGTTAGCGGTCGTGCGGGCTCAGGACGGGGCAGGTGGCGAAACACGGGTGCACCGGCCGCCGCCGTGCCGGATCATGGGCGACATGCCTGCCAACCCCGAGTCCGCTCTGCCGATCCGGCTCACCGTCGACGACAGCGACTCCCCGGCCGACGTCGTCGACGCGCTGTTCCTCGGCCGCTTCGCGACGGGCGAGCAGCCGTATTCGCACAGCGCGTCCCTCGACCGCGTCAGGACGAACGCCACGCTCCTTCCTCCTGCCTCGAAAGTGCTGCGCGCCGCCCGGGACGACGACCGCAGCGCCACGCTCGCCGAGGGAGAGGGCTGGACACTGCTCATCTCGCGGTGGAACCGGGGCGCCGACGTCACGGTCACCGCGACCAGCGCCGAACTGGCCCAGAAGGTGCTCGACGAGGCCACGGAGGGCGCCCAGGACGAACCGGAGCCCCAGCCCGAGAACGTGACGATGGGCTTCTGGTACGTGTCGCCGAGACGCGGCCCGTACCGCACGACCCGTCAGATCGCGGCCGGCACGTGGGACGAGGTCCGGCCCAACTACACCGCTCCCGTGGCCGATGCCATGGACCGGCTGATGAAGGTCACCCCCGACGACATCGCGGGCCGCCTGCTCCTGCTGCACGGCCCTCCCGGGACGGGCAAGACCTCCGCCCTGCGCACGCTGGCCCGGTCGTGGCGGGACTGGTGCCAGGTCGACTGCGTGCTCGACCCCGAGCGGCTCTTCAACGACGTCGGCTACCTGATGGACATCGCGATCGGCGAGGACGACGGCAGCGCGAAGGGCCGCTGGAGGCTGCTGCTCCTGGAGGACTGCGACGAGCTGATCCGGGGCGAGGCCAAGCACACGGCGGGCCAGGCACTGTCGCGGCTGCTGAACCTCACGGACGGGCTGCTGGGCCAGGGCCGCAACGTGCTGGTGGGCGTGACGACCAACGAGGACCTGGAGCGGCTGCACCCGGCGGTCGTCCGGCCCGGCCGCTGCCTGGCCCGCATCGAGGTGGGCCCGCTGACCCGCAAGGAGTCGGTGGCCTGGCTCGGCACGGAGCAGGGCCTGGGCCGGGACGCCGCCCGCGAGGGCACGACCCTGGCGGAGCTGTACGCGCTGCGCCGCGGCACGGGCCCCGCATCGGTACCCAAGCAGGACTCGGGGGCGGACGCGGGGCTGTACCTCTGAGACCCGCAGCCGGGACCCGCACCCGGGGCCCGGAGCAGCCCTCACCTCACCCCGCGTACACCGCCCGCACCGCGTCCTGGGCCAGCTCCGTCGCCCGGGCCCGGGACATCCCCAGCCGCCGGGCCTGCTCCGCGTACTCGCGGGCGGCGGATGCCGCGTGGCGTTCGGCCGCGTCGCCCGCGGCGGCGACGAACGTCCCGTTGCGCCCCCGCGTCTCGATCACCCCGTCCGCCTCCAGCGCGCGGTACGCCTTGGCGACGGTGTTGGCGGCGAGACCCAGCTCCTCGGCGAAGCCGCGCACGGTCGGAAGCCGGTAGCCGACCGGCAGGGCGCCGGAGCGGGCCAGTTCGGAGATCTGCGTGCGCAGCTGCTCGTACGGGGCGGTGCCGGAATCCGGGTCAACAGCGATCTTCAGAGTCACGGCCGCATTCTCCCCCACCCCCGGAATATTCGGGGGCGCCCGGCCCTGCCCCGCGGGTACGGTCCGGGACATGACTGTCCTCGTGCGCGATTTCCGGCCCACCGACGCCCCGCAATGGGTGCGGGTACGGCGCGCCGCGCTCCCGTTCATGGTCACGACCCCGGAGAGGGTGGTCTTCGACCTGGATACCGCCCATCCGGACAAGCGCTACCGGATGCTGGTGGCGGAGGAGGACGGCGAGATCATCGGAACAGCCCAGGCGGGCCTGGCCCATGACAGTCCCGAGCCGGGGCAGGCGTTCTGCAATCCGTACGTCTATCCGGAGCGGACCGGCCGGGGGGCGGGCACGCTGCTGCTGCGCACGGCCGAGGAACACCTGGTCATGGCCGGCGCGACCACGGTCTACACCTGGGTCCTGGACACCCCCGGCGACCTGGCGTTCGCCGGGAAGCACGGCTACGCGCCGAGCCGGCCGGCACACTTCCTCCATCTCGATCTGGCGCACGGCACGCTGCCGCCCCGTCAGGAGCTGCCCGTCGGTGTCGAACTGCGCACCGGCGCCGACTTCGCCGACGACCCGCGCCCGCTCTTCGAGGCGGATGCCGAGACCACCGCGGACGAGCCCAGCGACACGCCGGCCCAGCTCTCGGACTACGAGGAGTGGCTCGACGAGACCTGGCGCAATCCCGGCCTCAACCATCACCTCACCTCCGTCGTCGTGGCCGACGGCGCGGTGGCGGCCTTCAGCGCGGCGGAGACCGACGGCGTGGACCGCTACTGGTCGGGGATGACCGGCACCCGTCGCGCGTACCGCAACCGCGGGCTGGCCAAGCTCGCGAAGAACGACTCCCTGCACCGGGCGCGCGCAGCCGGGTACACGGACGCCTATACCGGCAACGACGCCGAGAACGGCCCGATGCTGGCGATCAACAGGTGGTTCGGTTACGAAATCTGTGCCACGGAGGTGCGCCATGTCCGTACGTTCGGCTGAGTCCTCGCTCACGGTCACACTGGTGAAGGGCGGCCGGACCAAGATCGCCTATCCGGCGGTGCTGGTGCACGACGACGGCACCCGGGTGACGGTGCGCGCTCCGTGGGCCGCGCCCGGGGTCCGTGACTTCGGCTTCGTGCGGTTCGAGCCGGGCGACGTGTTCACCGAGCACTACTGGCGCGACCGCTGGTTCGCGGTGAAGGAGGTACGCACCGGCGCGGGCGTGCTCAAGGGCTGGTACTGCGACATCACCCGTCCCGCGGAGATTCGGGACGGGGTGCTGCTGGTCGAGGACCTGGACCTCGACCTGTGGGTGTCGGCGGACGGATCCACGGTGCTCCGGCTGGACGAGGACGAATTCGAGGAGAGCGGACTGGCCGGGCGCGATCCGGCGGCGGCCCGGGAGGCCGTGCGCGCCCTCGACGGCCTGGAACGGCTCGCCCGCGCGGAGGGTCTGGCCGGGCTGCTGGCCGTACCTCCGGAACACCCCTGCGCAGACGCTCAGTTGATCTGAGCGCTGTCCCGTCATCTCGGGTGGCTCAGCGCGCGGGGGCGGCTGAGGTCCATCGCACGGCGGAGAGACGCCCGCGCCCCGGAAGCATTCGGGCGTTCCGGCAGCACAGCACGGCGAGGTGCCGTAGCTGTCGTCGTGCGCCGGCCGGGGATCACGGTACGTCCCTGACGGTCCCACCCGCGCGTGGCAGCGGCGTCGCGGCACCTGGGACCCCCGCCCTGGGTTCGAAGGACCCGTCACCGCTCCTCCTCCCGCTGCCGATCGCGGACAAGGTCGTTAGAGTGCTCAGGTCGTTGCCCGCCCGGTGACCTGAGAAGGATGCACGGACTATGCCCACTGAGACGTTCGAGTTCCAGGTCGAAGCCCGCCAGCTTCTGCAGATGATGATCCACTCGATCTACTCGAACAAAGACGTGTTCCTGCGCGAGCTCGTCTCCAACGCCTCCGACGCGCTCGACAAGTTGCGACTCGAAGCGCTCCGCGACGACGCGCTCGGCGCGGACGTGTCCGACCTCCACATCGAGCTCGAAACAGACCGGCAGGCCCGGACGCTGACCGTGCGGGACAACGGCATCGGGATGTCGCACGACGAGGTGGTCCAGCTCATCGGCACCATCGCGAACTCGGGAACGGCCGCGTTCCTCCGGGACCTCAAGGAGGCCAGGGACGCCGGCGACGGTGCCGCGGCCGAGGGCCTGATCGGTCAGTTCGGTGTCGGTTTCTACTCCAGCTTCATGGTCGCCGACGAGGTCGTGCTGCTGACCCGGCGCGCGGGTGAGGAGCAGGGCACCCGCTGGACATCGACCGGTGAGGGCACCTACACGGTCGAGGCCGTCGACGAGGCTCCCCAGGGCACCACGGTCACCCTGCGGCTCAAGCCGGAGGACTCCGAGGACCAGCTCCACGACTACACATCTCCCTGGAAGATCAGGGAGATCATCAAGCGGTACTCGGACTTCATCACCTGGCCGGTGCGGATGGCCCCGGAGCCGACCGGCACGGATGCCGGGGAGGGGCAGGAGGCCGGCGGCACCGACCGCGAGCCCGAGACCCTCAACTCGATGAAGGCCCTGTGGGCACGCTCGCGCGACGAGGTCACGGACGACGAGTACCACGAGCTGTACAAGCACATCAGCCACGACTGGATCGCCCCGCTCGAAACCGTCCGGCTCCAGGCGGAGGGCACCTTCGAGTACCAGGCGCTGCTCTTCATCCCCTCGCACGCGCCCCAGGACCTCTTCATGCAGGGGTACAAGCGCGGCATCCAGCTCTATGTGAAGCGCGTCTTCATCATGGACGACTGCGAAGCGCTGATGCCGTCGTACCTGCGCTTCGTCAAGGGTGTCGTCGATGCGCAGGACCTCTCGCTCAACGTCTCGCGGGAGATCCTCCAGCAGGACCGTCAGATCCAGTTGATGCACCGGCGGCTGGCGAAGAAGGTGCTGTCGACGGTCAAGGACATGATGTCCGGCGACCCCGAGCGGTACGCCACGCTCTGGCGGGAGTTCGGCCGCGTCATCAAGGAGGGGCTGCTGAGCGACTTCGAGAACCGCGACGCCATCCTCGGTGTCGCCTCCTTCGCCACGACCCGCGACAAGGACGAGCCGGTCACGCTGCGGCAGTACGTGGAGCGGATGAAGGACGGTCAGGAGCACATCTACTACCTCACGGGCGAGTCCCGGGAGGCCATCGAGAACTCCCCGCACATGGAGGCGTTCCGGGCCAAGGGCGTCGAGGTACTGCTGCTGACGGATCCTGTCGACGAGGTGTGGGTGGAGGCGGAGCCCGAGTTCGACGGCAGGAAGCTGCTGTCGGTCGCCAAGGGCGAGGTCGACCTCGGCACGGAGGAGGAGAAGAAGGAGGCCGCGACCGAGCGGGAGAACAGGCAGCAGGAGTACGCGGAGCTGCTCACCTGGATGACGGACCGGCTGAGCGAAACCGTCAAGGAGGTCCGGCTCTCCTCGCGCCTGACCGTGTCGCCCGCCTGCATCGTCTCGGACACGCACGATGTGACACCGGCCCTGGAGAGCATGTACCGCGCCATGGGGCAGCCCGTCCCCCAGGTGAAGCGCATCCTCGAGCTCAACCCGGAGCACCCGTTGGTCACCGGCCTCAACCGCGCGTACACGGGACGCGGCGAGGACGCCCTCACCGGTCTGGAGGAAACGGCCGGACTCCTCCACGATCTGGCGCTGCTGGCGGAGGGCGGCGAGCTGGGCGACCCGTCGCGCTTCGTCCGGCTGATGGCGGACCGCCTGGAGCGCACCCTCTAGGGCATGTCTGCCGGGTTGCCCCGTAACGCTGCGGGGCGACCCGGCACAGATGCGCTGAGGGCTGCGTGGACGCGCCGCCTCACGCGGAACACGCGGGGAGGGCTCAGTCCCGGCGCCATGCCCATCCATCGGTGTGGGGCGCCGGAGCCGGCGGCGGGGGGCTGGTGTGCGAGGCCCCGGCGACCAGTTCGACCTCGTACCCCGCCACGTCCTCCAGATACGCGGCGATGTGCCCGTCACCGCCCGCGTGGGGATGGCGGTCCGCGAAGAGCTGCCGCCAGCCGTGCTCCGGGGCCCGGGCCACCAGTGCGTCGAGAGTGGCCCGGTCCTCGACGTGGAACGCCAGGTGGTTGAGCCCGGGACGCCGTCGTTCGTGCCCTCCGGGGGCGAGGTCGGGCGACTGCTCGATCACCACGTAGCTGTCGCCCCGCCGCCAGCTGCGCCCGTGCGCCCATTGCTGGTACGGGACATGACCCAGCTCGCCGAGGAGCCAGCCCCAGCCCGGAGCCGCCGCTCCCAGATCGGGCACCCACAGCTCGATGTGGTGAAGCCGCCCGGTGCGGACCCCGCCGACGGGCAGCGGGACGGCCCGCCGCACGCCCCGTGGTTCGTACGCGACGGCGTCGCCGTCCTCGTGCCAGTGGACCAGGAAGTGCTCCCCCGCCCGGTAGCCGTCGAGGCCGGCGCGGCAGTAGGCGACCATGTCGTCCGGCAGGGCGTCCAGCGGGAACCACTCCAGCTCGGAACACTTGTCCGGTTCACGGTTGTACGGGGGCCGGTCCGGGTCGTACGCCGCCTCGAAGAACCAGCCCGTCCGGGGGCTGCCGCCCGGCCCCCGGTGCTGCATGACCAGGGCCGTACGCAGCTCCCCCGGTTCGAGCGCCACCCCGATCTCCTCGGCCGTCTCGCGGATCACCGCCGCGCGGACGTCCTCGCCGTCCTCCACGTGTCCCGACGGAGCGTGCAGCAGGCCGTCCGCATACCCCGTGCCGGCCCGCCGGGCGAGCAGGACGTCGGGGCCGCGGCGCAGGATCAGATGCACATCGACGACCTCGGTGTGCCTGCGCGGGGGTTCGGCACGCGCCACCAGGGCGTAGCGCTCGTCGTCGACCTCCTTGCCCCAGAGGTCTCGGTCGCCGGAGAGCCGCTCGTGGTGGATGCGTTCGGTGAAGGGGGCGATCAGCGCGGTGAGTTGCCCGGTGGAGAGTCCGACCCCGTTCCACACGCCTTCGACCAGTACCAGTCTGCCGCCGGGCCGCAGCAGACCGAACCAGTGGCGCAGGACCTGGGCCGGATCGGGGAGCAGCCACACCACGTGCCGGGCGAGGATCACGTCGAACCGCTGCTTGCCGACCGGCGGTGCGGCCGCGTCCCCGGTGAGCACCTCGGTCCCCGTACCCGCGAGTTTGGCGCGCGCCTGCTCGACCATGCGGGGCGAACGGTCCACGGCGGTGACGCGGTGGCCCTGCCCGGCGACGAGCAGAGCCAGGCTTCCGGTGCCGCACCCCAGGTCGAGCACCTCGGACCGCCCCCGGGGCAGCCAGCTCTCCAGACGCTGCGCCCAGGCGTGCCGGACCACGGGATCGAGCAGACCGTGATCCGGCTCGTCGTCGAAGGAACCGGCGGCGGAATCCCAGTCGATCGTCGTCATGGACCGATCGTGCCAGCTGCCACTGACAAGCGGCGGCGATGTCCGTGGGGAAGGGCGGCAGCAGGCCCGCCGGCGGCCGCTCTTAAGCGTTCGTGAGCGGCTCCTTAAGGGCGTCATAACGATCGTCAGCAGCCCCTTCGCACGGGCTTTCCGGGGCCGGGCGGAGGCTAGCTTGCTGTTCCCGGGACGCCTCGCCCACCCTCGTGAACCGCTGAAGGAGTACCCCCGCCATGCCCGCCATCACTCCCGCCCGCCGCAGGGCCGCCGCCGTCGCCGCGTTCGGTGCGACGCCGCTCGTCCTCACCGTTCTGGCCGCCGCCCCGGCCTCGGCGCACGGCTCACTGACGGATCCGGTCAGCCGGGTCTCGGCCTGCTTCGCCGAGGGCCCGGAACACCCGCGGTCCGCCGCGTGTGTGGCCGCGGTCGCGGCGGGCGGCACTCAGGCACTGTATGACTGGAACGGCGTCAACATCGCCAATGCGGCCGGAAATCACCGGCAGTTGATTCCGGACGGCAAGCTGTGCAGCGCGGGCAACGACAAGTTCAAGGGGCTCGATCTGTCGCGCGCCGACTGGCCGGCCACCGATCTCAAGGCGGGCTCCCACACCTTCCGCTTCCGGGCCACCGCCCCGCACAAGGGTTCCTTCGCGCTGTATCTCACCACCGCCGGCTACGACCCGTCGAAGCCGCTGAAGTGGTCGGACCTGGAGGAGAAGCCGTTCGCCGAGGCCACCGATCCGAAGCTGGTGGACGGTTCGTACGTCTTCGACGGCACCGTTCCCGAGCGCTCGGGGCGCCAGCTGATCTACACCGTCTGGCAGCGGTCGGACTCCCCGGAGGCGTTCTACGCCTGCTCGGACGTGGTCTTCGGCGGTGCGGGCGCGAGCGGTACGAGCGGGAACGGTACGAGCGGCAGCGGTTCGGTCGCCGCCGTTCCCGCCCCGTCGGCGTCCGCGCCCTCCGAGCAGGAGATCGCGGAGGGTGCGGAGAAGTCCTCGGTCGAGCACGGCGGCCACGGTGACGACGACGCCGATACGGGCGCGGCCGTCACCGAGGCGGCCGGTCCTGCGGATTCCGGTACGGCCGGGACCGGGGCCAACGCCCCGGAGCCGGACAGCGCGTCCGGTGACGCCCCCGTCGCGGGAGTGGACAACCTCGCCGAGACGGGAGGCAGCGCCGCCACGCGCTACTGGGCCATGGGTGGTGCGGCCGCCATCGCACTGGGTGCGACCGCACTACTGGCCTCGGTCCGACGCCGGTCCGCCGCAGCGGCCCGGCGCTGACTCCGCTCCCGCCCGGTCCGGACGAAAGGCCCTACCCGATGGCCGAGGCGCACGTGGTCGAGGAGGCGTGCGCCGGGTCCAGGGCGTTCGCCACCTCGTGGTAGGCGATCCTGTCGATGGTCCCGATCGCCACGTGCTCGGACAGGTCGACCGGGCACAGGTCCTGGAGCAGGACGTTGCGTACGTCCGGCCCGTCCAGGAACTGTGTCCGGTACGGGGTCACGACCTCGTCGTACCTGGTCGCGATGACGGTGTAGTGCACGCCGGGCACGGTGTCGGGAACCGAGTTGAGCTTGGTGACGAAGGGCGATCCGGCCACCTGGTCGGCGAGTCCGGGCGTGCCGGCGTTGAGCAGGTCCTCGGCGCCGGGGAAGTACGGCAGCAGCTTGGTGAGGCCGAGGAGGGTGGTGCCGTGGTTGTCGGGCGCGAGCCCGACCAGGGCGTTCACCTTGGCCGCTCCGCCGAGGAACTTCAGGTAGTAGTTCGGCATCATGCCGCCCTGGGAGTGGCCGACGAGGTCGGCCTTGGGGGCCCCGGTGGAGGCGAGCACCTTGTCGACGAAGGTGGCGAGCTGCCCGGCCGACTTGTCGATCGGGCCGAGGCCGTTGAAGAGTGGCACGCCGGGGAGCTGCCCGTAGTCGAGCGAGTAGACGCAGTAGCCCCGGTTGACCAGGTAGGGCGCGAGGACGAGCCAGTTGTCGACCGAGTTCCCGAAGGTCCCGTGGACCAGCACGACGGGCCGGGGGTGGGCGGCGGAGGGCTTGCAGGAGTAGTCGTTCCAGCCACGGGAGGTGACCGTGGCGGCGGTGGGGGTTGCTGCGGCGGCAGTGGCCGTGGGGGTGGCGACTGCGGCGACGGCGAGGAGCAGTGCAGCGAGAGCGGTCCGCGCAC
Source organism: Streptomyces sp. NBC_01013 (assembly GCF_045162765.1). NCBI lineage: Bacteria > Bacillati > Actinomycetota > Actinomycetes > Kitasatosporales > Streptomycetaceae > Streptomyces > Streptomyces sp. NBC_01013. Next base: position 6,655,735 of record NZ_CP108687.1, on the reverse strand, counting down.
GTGGGGTACGCGGCGCACGGGTCCAGGGCAGCATCGTGTGGTCTCCTTGCGGCTCAAGGGAATTGCGGTGTCTGTGCACCCTGCGGCCCGGACCACAAGTTCTGACGACGTTCTACGTGCTCATGCCAAATTACGCATGAGTAAGGTGGGCTGGGAAGTTACGCGTCGGTAAAAACTGGCCCGGCACTCGTCACAGCTTCAGGACGGTCCCCCCACGGGCAGTTCAGGCCGCGAGCCGCCCCGGCATCACGGCTTGCGGCCCGAATCTGTCCCGCAGCCGGTCCGCGACCGCCTCGATCCGCCGCGCCCGTTCGTCGACCGGGTCGAAGGTCAGCTGGTGCGCGGCCCGCCCGGCGTCACCGAGCCCCTCGGCGCGCAGCGCGATCCCCCGCACCCGGGCCCGTTGCAGGGCGAACGAGTCATGGATCCGGTAGGCGAGTGCGGTGAGTTCCGCGGAGTGCGCGGTGGGCTCGCGGAGCGTACGACTGCGGGTCAGCGTCGAGTAGCCGGTCCGGTCGGCATAGCGCACGGAGACCGCGAGCGAGCGGCACACCTGCCCCTCGCCGCGCATCCTCGCGCCCAGCTCCTCGGTGAGCGACATGAGCGCACGCCGCTGCCGCTCCCGGTCCAGCTCGTCGCGCGGGAAGGTCCGTTCGGCGGCGAGCGAGCGCGCCGCGGCGTTCGGCACGACCGTCGTACGGTCGATGCCGTGCGCCCGCTCCCACAGCTCGCGCCCCGTCCGCACCCCGGTGATCCGCTGCAGGGTGCCGAGCGGGGCGGCCGCGATCCGGCCGACGGAGTCGAGCCCGTATCCGCACAGGGTGCGGGCCGTCGCCGCCCCGACGCCGTCCAGCGCGGCCGCCGGCCGGTCCGCGAGGAAGGCGGCGGCCTCGCCGACGGGCACCACGAAGGTCGTCCCGGGCGCGGCCTGCCGCGCCGCCATCCGGGCCAGCATCGGGTTCTCGGCGGCCCCGATCGCGCAGTCCGCACCGTGCAGGGCCAGGGCACGGACCCGGATCACCGAGGCCAGCCCCGTCACGTCCCGCCCGAAATAGCGCAGTGCGCCCCGGACATCGGCGAGGGCGCCGTCGGGCGGCGCCGCCTCGATGAGCGGGGTGAACGAACCGAGCAGGGCGAGCAGTCCCGCATAGCCGGCGCCGTCCGGGAGGCCGCCGCCGACCCGGCGAAATCGCAGGCAGAGGATTCCGGGCTGCTCGCTCATCCCGCGCTCCCTGGGCTCTGGTGCCACAGCTTCCTTCCGGTGGGTGCCCCTTCGCCGGGCGGCTGAAGGTCGGACCAGGGATTCATCTCGTATCCGGTGGGCATCCGGATCCGGCGGCCGCCGTCGGCAGCGGGCGCCTCCTCCTTCGGAGCAACCGCCTCGGCGGGCACCTCCGCCAGCCGGGCCGCGACCGCGTCGAGCCCACCGGTGCGCCGCAGCTCGGCCAGCTCGGCGAGGTTCCAGGCGGCCGCGCCGACCACGCTCAGGCTCCGCGGCCCGCGCCGCTGCACCACCCCGCGCACCAGCAGCAGCCAGGAATGGAAGACGGTGTGCGCGCAGGCGGCATGGCTGTCGTCGAAGAAGGCCAGGTCGACCAGGCCCGTACCGTCGTCCAGGGTGGTGAAGACGACCCGACGGCCGGAGCGGATGGGCGGGGTCTGGGTGGCCGCCTTGGCGCCCGCGACCAGCACGGTGTCCCCGTGCCGCGCCTCGCGCAGCCGCTTGGCCGAGACCGCGCCGAGCTCCTTCAGGAAGGCGTGGTGATCGCCCATCAGATGGCGCGAGACGTCCATGCTCAGCACGCCCAGTTCGGCACTGAGCCGTTCCGCCTCATTGAGGTCGGGCAGGCCGATGGAGCGGGTGCGGTGCCCGCCGCCGAGGGGGAGCTGCGCGCCGGAGCCGCCGGAGCCCGCGCCGCGCTGGGCGCGGTGGAGTTCGGAGAGGTGCAGCAGCAGATCGCGGCGGTTGGCGCCGAACGCGTCCAGTGCGCCGACCTGGGCCAGCCGTTCAGCGGCCGGCTTCCCCGGCCGGGCCCGCTGCCAGAAGTCCAGCAGCGAGGTGTAGGGCTGCCCGGCCTCGATCCGGGCGACCTCGGCCGCACTGATCCCGTGGACGTCCGAGAGCGCCAGCCGCAGCCCCCAGGTGCCTCCCCTCTCTTCTTCGTCAGACACCAGTTCGATTCGATGGGTGGCCGCCGACCGGTTCACATCCAGCGGAAGCACCGGCACCCCGCGCCGCCGCGCGTCCGCGAGCAGCAGCCGTTTCGGGTACATCCCGGGGTCATGGGTGAGCAGCCCGGCGTAGAAGGCCGCCGGGTGGTGCGCCTTCAGCCAGGCCGACTGGTACGTCGGTACGGCGAAGGCCACCGCGTGCGCCTTGCAGAAGCCGTAGCTGCCGAACGCCTCGATGATCTCCCAGGCACGGGCGATCACCTCCGCGTCGTACTTGCGCGCCGCCGCGTGCTGGGCGAACCAGAGCCTGATCCGGCCCTGCGACTCGGGGTCGGAGAGCCCGCGCCGGACCCGGTCGGCCTCGTCCCGGCCGCAGCCGGTCATGATGTCGACCATCTCGATGATCTGTTCGTGGAAGACCACCACTCCGTACGTCTCGCGCAGCGGTCCCTCCAGGTCGGGGTGCGGATAGCGGACCGGCGCCCGGCCGTGCCGGGCCTCGATGAAGGGGCGGACCATGTCGGCGGCGACCGGGCCGGGCCGGAACAGCGAGATGTCGACCACCAGGTCGTGGAAGGTGGCGGGCTGAAGCCTGCCGACCAGATCGCGCTGGCCGGGCGACTCGATCTGGAAACAGCCCAGCGTCTCGGCGGTCCTGATCAGCCGGTACGTCTCCGGGTCACCCGGCTCCACGGCGTCCAGGTCCACCTCCTGCCCCGAGGCCCGCTTCACCTCCGTGACCGCGTGCGCCATCGCCGACTGCATCCGTACACCGAGCACGTCGAGCTTGAGCAGCCCGAGATCCTCCACGTCCTCCTTGTCGAACTGCGCCATGGGAAAGCCCTCGCCGCTGGTGGGTACGACGGGGGTACGCCGCAGCAGGGAGGCATCCGAGAGGAGGACCCCGCACGGGTGCATGGCGATGCCGCGCGGCAGCGCGTCCAGCGCTTCCACCAGCTCCCACAGCCGCCCGTACTTCTCCTTCTGACGCGCCACCTCGCGCAGTTCGGGCAGTTCCTCCATGGCCGTGCGGGCATCACGGGCCCGGATGTGCGGGAAGGCCTTGGCGAGCCGGTCGGTCTCGGCCGGGTTCATGGAGAGCGCGGCGCCGACGTCCCGGATGGCGTGGCGCACCCGGTAGGTCTCGGGCATGGAGACGGTGGCGACCCTTTCGGCGCCGAAGCGGCCGATGATCGCGCGGTAGACGTCGAGGCGGCGGGCCGACTCGACGTCTATGTCGATGTCGGGCAGCACGAAGCGGCGCTTGGACAGAAAGCGCTCCATCAGCAGCCCGTGCTCGACCGGGTCGGCGTGGGCGATGCCGAGCAGGTGGTTGACCAGGGAGCCCGCCCCGGAGCCGCGCGCGGCCACCCGGACCTTCATCTCCCTTACGTCGTCGACCACTTGGGCGACAGTGAGGAAGTACGAGGCGAAGCCGTGATGGGCGATGATGTCCAGCTCGTGGTGCATCCGGTCCCAGTACTCGCGCCTGCCGTCGTAGCCGCGCAGCACCATGCCCGCCGCGGCACGCGAGGCCAGCACCCGCTGGGCGGTGCGCCGGTCCGCGCCGACGAGGTGCGGCTCGGGGAAATGGACGGAGCCGAGGCCGATGTCACTCTGGGGATCGACCACGCAGGCGTCGGCGGTGCGCCGGGTCTCCGCGAGCAGCAGCGCCCCGGCGCCGGGGCCGAGTCCGGCGGCGGAGGCGATCCGCTCGGCGGTCTCCGCCATCACGCGGGAGTCCTTGAGCCAGCGCTCGCCGCTGTCGAGCGGGGCGCGGCGCGGGTCGACGGGGACGAGCCTGCGGGCGGAGTCGAGCACATCGGCGACCGGACCCTGACCCGGGTCGGCGTACCGGACGGCGTTGGTCAGCACGGCCCGCACCCCCTGCTCGGCAGCGAAGCCGACGGTACGGGCGGCGAGCCGCAGCGAACCGGGGCCGGTGCCGTCCCGGCCGTGGTGGACGGCTTCGAGCCGCAGGTCGTCGCCGTACACCTCCCGCCAGGGGGCGAGCAGGGCGGCGGCCCGGTCGGGACGGCCGGCCGTCAGCGCCCTGCCCACCTCGGAGGCGGGGCCGAGCAGCACGGTGAGCCCTTCGGCGGGCAGTGCGGACCGGTCGAGCAGGGGCCGGCCGCCGTCGGGCACGGCCGCATGGGCGGCGGTGACGAGGCGGCACAGTTCGGCCCAGCCCTGCGCGCCGTCGCGGGCGAGGAAGGTGACCCGGGGTGCGGATTCATCGACAAAGGCACCCCCGCGGACCGGGGTCCGCAGCCGGCAGGTACGCCCGTCCCCCTCCGCTCGCCCGGCGGGGACCACGGCGAGTTCCACCCCGAAGAGCGGTCGCACCCCCGCCCGCTCGCAGGCCTTGGCGAACCGGACCGTACCCGCCAGGGTGTCGACGTCGGTCAGCGCGAGGGCGTCCATCCCCCGCTCGGCGGCGCGCTCCGCCAGCCGCTCCGGGTGCGAGGCCCCGTACCGCAGGGAGAACCCGGAAACGGTATGCAGATGCGTGAACCCGGGCACCTGCACCTCCTGAACCAATCCGTACTCGCCACCCCCCTCGCTCTCCACCATAGACCAAGTTTCGAACATTCGTACGATACCCGGGGCGCGGGCCACCCCCGCCCTTCAACCATTCGGCCCGGCCCCGACTGCGTGAACGCCGGACACCCCGGACCGTGGGGGCATGACTTTCGCTGACGAGGTGAAGAACGCCGTCACTCCACGGGCCGCGCTGCTCGTCATCGGCGTACTGGCGCTGCAACTGCTGTTCATCGCGTCCTATGTCGGAGCACTCCACAACCCGAAGCCCACGGATGTCCCCTTCGGCGTCGTCGCACCTCAGCGAGTGTCCGCCCAGCTCGTCACCGAACTGAAGAACCTCCCCGGCGGGCCCCTGGACCCCCGGGCGGTCACCGACTCGATCACCGCCCGCCGGCAGATCCTCGACCGCAAGATCGACGGCGCCCTGCTCGTCAACCCCAAGGGCACGACCGACACCGTGCTGGTCGCCTCCGGCGGGGGTACCGTCCTGGCCACCACCCTGACGAAGATCATCAAGAAGGTCGAGTTCACCCAGCACCGCACGGCACGAGCCTTGGACGTGGCCCCGGCCTCGAACCAGGACTTCGACGGACTCTCCTCGTTCTACCTGGCCGTGGGCTGGTGCGTGGGCGGCTATCTCTGCGCCTCGATCCTGGCGATCAGCGCGGGCAGCCGTCCCGCCAACCGTCAGCGCGCGGCGATCCGGACCGGCGTCATGGCGCTGTACTCGATCGCGGGTGGAATCGGCGGCGCGATCATCATCGGCCCGATCCTCGGAGCCCTGCCCGGAAGCTTCTGGGGCATGTCGGGCCTGGGCGCCCTGACCGTCTTCGCGGTCGGCATGATCACGCTCGCCCTTCAGGCGCTCACCGGCATCGTCGGCATCGGCCTGGCCGTCCTGATCGTGGTGATCGCCGGCAACCCGAGCGCGGGCGGCGCCTTCCCGCTCCCGATGCTCCCGGACTTCTGGCGGGCCATCGGCCCCGCCCTGCCGCCGGGGGCCTCCACCTGGACGGCACGCTCGATCGCGTACTTCAGGGGCAACGCGGTGACCGGACCGCTGCTGGTGCTCTCCGCCTGGGCGGTGGTGGGCACGGTCATCACCCTGCTGATGGCGATGCGGAGGAAGCCGGACGAGGCGGAGCAGGCGGAGACGGCGGCGGCCACGCGGCCGGGGACGGGCGGCGCCGGGTCGACCCTGGCGTAGCGAGCACCATCCCGGCCAGGGGCCACGGCGTTAGCATCGACCCCCATGATCACACTGGTCGTCACCATCGGGCTCGCGTTCGTCGGCTACGTCGTCACCTATCTCAACGGTTTGCGCCTCGCGCAGCGCCAAGAACGCCTCGCCCGCGTGAACCGCCAGCTCAGCGACTTCTACGGTCCCCTGTTCGCCCTCACGGAGGCCAACAGCCGTATCTTCGCCGCGTTCATGGAGCGCAACGCCCGCCCCGACGGGAGGTCCCCCTTCGCCCACCGGACACCGCCCACCGAGGAGGAACTCGCGGAGTGGCGGCTGTGGGTCACGACCGTCTTCCTCCCGAACATCCGGGCCATGCGCGACCTCGTCCTCACCCACGCCGACCTCCTGAGCGAGCCGGTGATGCCGCCGCTCCTGCTCGAGCTGTGCGCCCATGTGTCGGGTTACGAGATCACGGCCGCCCGCTGGTCGCGGAGCAACTACGACGAGCACCTCTCGGTCGTGCCGTTCCCCAGCCAGGAGACAGCCGCGTACGCACGCAAGGGTTTCACCGAGCTGAAGAGGGAGCAGACCCGCCTGCTGGGGCAGCGGCGCGGCGGCTGACCCCTACGGCGATCTTCCGGAGAGTAGGGGGATCACCCCTCTAGGCATGGCAGGTACATGACTGCATGCTGGAGCGACCTCGTGCCACCCCGCGAGGCGAAGGCAGGCCGGCCGGTCAACGGCCGCCCCAACTTCCCCCCACCCCATGGAGGTTGCTCATGCGTCGCCGCGTCGCCACCCTGCTCGCCACTGTCGGCCTGTCGCTCCCGCTGGCCCTGTTGCCCACCGTCTCCGCCTCGGCGGCTCCCGCGGACAAGCCCCAGGTGCTCAGCTCCTGGACCCAGACGAGTGCTTCCAGCTACAACTCCTGGAACGCCGCCCGCAACAACAAGGGCGCATGGTCCGCGTACGGCTTCGACTGGTCGACGGACTACTGCAGCACCTCGCCCGACAACCCCTTCGGCTTCCCGTTCCAGACCGCCTGCGCCCGCCATGACTTCGGCTACCGCAACTACAAGGCCGCGGGTACGTTCTCCGCCAACAAGGCCCGCCTCGACTCCGCCCTCTACGCGGACCTCAAGCGCGTCTGCACCGCCTACTCCGGCGCGACGCTGACCTCGTGCAACGCCACGGCCTGGACGTACTACCACGCGGTCGACATCTTCGGCGTCGCACCGGCGAAGGCGGGCACCGCCAGAGTGTCCCCCACCGCCTGACCGGACCGCCCCCGGGAGGGACGGGGTTTCCGCCGGGGCGGCGGCCCGGGCCCCCTCGCCCTCCACGGACGAGCCCGCTCCCTCACCAGGAGCGGTCCGGGCAGCGGGCCCGCCCCTTCACGAGAAGGAGCGGGCCCGCTGTCGTCACGGCCGGAGCAGGAGCCCGCGTCAGCCGATCTCCGCCCCGAACGCCGCCAGTGCCTCCGGCACCGGCTGGAAGAACGTCTCGCCGCCCGAGGAGCAGTCGCCGCTGCCTCCCGAGGTCAGGCCGATCGCCGTGTCGCCGGCGAAGAGCGAACCGCCGCTGTCACCGGGCTCGGCGCAGACCGTCGTCTGGATGAGGCCGTTGACGATGTCGCCGTTCCCGTAGTTGACCGTGGCGTCCAGCCCGGTCACCTCGCCGTCGTGCACCTGGGTGGTGGAGCCGCTGCGCGTCACCGTCATCCCGACGGTCGCCTCGCCCGCCTTGGTGATCGGCTGGGCGGAGCCGTTGTAGAGGTCGACCTCGCTGGGGTGCGCGGTGTCGGAGGTGTACTTCACCAGGCCGTAGTCGTTGTCGGGGAACGACGAGCCCGCGTTCGTACCGATCTCCGCGCCGCCCTGGGAGTCCGACCAGCTGGAGATCGCCTCGGTGCAGTGACCGGCCGTCAGGAAGTACGGCGCGCCGTCCTTGACCACGTTGAAGCCCAGTGAGCAGCGCCCCCCGTTGCCCCAGATCGCGTCGCCGCCCGCGATGAACGGTGTGAACTCCCCGGCGGACCTCTTGAGCTCGGCCTTGCCGCCCAGCCCCTCGACCACCGAGCTGAGCCTCTGCCAGGCATCGCCCCTGACCGTGCGGTCCGCGGTGACGACCACCTTGTTGCTGACCGGGTCGACGGCCCACGAGGTGCCCGGGATCGTGGCCTTGCCGGTCAGGGTCTGCCGGGCCGACTTCAGCTCGGCGAGCGAGTTCTGCACGATTCTGGCCCTGCCGCCCGCCTGCCGCACCTGCTCGGCGGCGGCCTCGTCGACCACGTTCATCACGAGGTTCTTGCGCCCGGCGTCGTAGTACGCGCCCGCAGCGTCGGCACCCAGGTCCTTGCCCAGACCGGTAGCTAGCTTTCCGGCCGTCACCGCGTCGAGCGTCCGCGCGGTGAACTGCGGCACATCGTCACTGGCATTCGCACTCTGGAACGTCACTCCTGCCGCGACCACGGCGACCACGGCCGACCCGGCCAGCACTGCGCGCTTCCTGGACATGCGTCGATGCTTCAACTTCGACCTCCTGTGGGGCCGCGCACGGATGATGTGGGGTCGCCCGTACACGGAGGATGGGGCGCCCACTATTCCGACCGGGCAGATAGCACACAAGGTCGACTTCCGGACTCACACACGACGTCACCCGTTCACTCCCGGCACGTTCACTTACCCGAGGTCGGAGCTCGTCGATTCCGGGTGCGAACACCCCGAGCAACCGCGATGTCTGCAGCGGGTGAGGACTAGTCCTGTCCGGTATTCGCCCCTGTGGATCCGACCCCCGGCGCACGTCGGAGCAACCGCACCGCAGCCGTGCTTCGCCGGCCGCCCAGATTCTCCCCACGCGCCATCCCGGGATCGCCTCTGATGGGTCATCATCGGAGGGTGCGGGGAAAGCCGGACACGTCGTGTCCGCAGGAATCGCGAGGAGGCACGGAGTGCGCAGTCGGGTGCGCGCGGCCGACGGGCGGCAACTGGTGGTGGAGCGTCTGGGGGATCCTCGCGGGAGACCGGTCTTCCTGTTGCACGGGATGCCCGGCAGCAGGCTCGGTCCGGCGCCGCGCGGCATGGTGCTGTACCAGCGCAAGACACAGCTGATCACCTACGACAGGCCGGGATACGGCGACTCCGACCGGCTACCGGGCAGATGCGTCGCCGACGCCGTCCAGGACGTACGGGCCATCGCGGACCACATCGGGCTCGACCGGTTCGCCGTGGTGGGCCGGTCCGGTGGCGCGTCACACGCCCTGGCGTGCGCCGCGCTGATGCCCGAGCGGGTGACGCGTACCGCGGCGCTGGTCGGGCTGGCTCCCCGGGACGCCGAGGGCCTCGACTGGTTCGAGGGGATGGCCCCCTCCAATGTCCTGGCGTACACCACGGCACGGTCCGACCCCGACGGGCTCGCGGAGTCGTTCATCTCGCGGTCCGCGGTGATCCGGAAGAATCCGGTGCGGCTGATCGACGATCTGCGCCGGGAGCTGACCGACTCCGACCGGATGGTGGTCAACGACGCCGGCGTGCGCACCATGCTGCTGCGCAACTACCGTGAGGGGCTGCGCACCTCGGCGTACGGGTGGATCGACGACGCGCTCGCGTTCAGTCACCCGTGGGGATTCGACCCGGCCGACATCACCGGTCCGGTGCTGCTGTGGCACGGCGAGAAGGACGTCTTCTCACCGGTCGGGCACACTCGCTGGCTGGCGAGCCGCATCCCGGGCGCCACCGTCGTGGTGGAACCGGCGGCCGCACACTTCGACGCGCTGCACGCACTCCCCCGCATCCTCAACTGGCTGCTGGACACCTCCGAGGGCTGAACAGCGGGGCGGGGAGCCTCCGGCCGGTGCCGGAAGCTCCCCGCCCCGTGACTCACACCGCCTGCGGCTCCAGTTCACGCTGGAACCGGCGGTCGTCCCGGGCGATCCGGGTGAGCGGATGGTCGTCACCGAGCTGCCGGGCCAGCTCCTCGACCGTCTCCGCCCTGACGTGGAGTGCCTCGTCGTTGCGCCCGATCGCGTCGAGAGTGACCGCCATGTTCGACTTCATGGCCAGCGTCTCCGGATGGTGCGCGCCCAGCACGTCCCGGAACTGCACCGTCAGCGACCGCTCCGTCTTGAGCACCAGGTCGAGATCGCCCCGCTGCGCGGTGGCGTTGGCCAGGTTCATCACGCTGAACAGCGTGTTGGGGTGCTCCCGCCCGTACACCTCGCGCATCGAGGCGACCACCCGGGTCAGCACCGCTTCCGCCTCCTCGGCCGCACCGGTCCCCCAGAGGTAGACGCCCAGGTTGTTCAGCGCCGCCAGGGTGTACGGGTGCTTCTCGCCCGGCACCTTCATGTACTGGTCGACGACCTCCTGGGCGGCGTCCCGGGCCTCGGTCGCCTCGCCGGCCGCGAACAGGTCGGCCGCCAGATTGAGGTCACAGGCCAGCGACTCCGGGTTGGCGGAGGTGTACTTGGCCCGGTACCGGGCCCGGGTCGCCACCGTGAGCCGGCGGGCGTCCTCCAGCCTGCCCGCCCGCCGGAGCGAGACCGCCAGGCTCTTGGCCGCGCTGAGCGTGCCGGGGAAGGACCGGCCGAGTGTGGCCTTGTAGCTGTCGTACGTACGGCTGAGGATGCCGACCGAGTCCTCGTACCGGCCGACGTCCCGCAGGTCGCGGGCCAGGTTCATGGCCGAGGAGAGGCTGTACGGGTGCTCCTCGCCGAGCACCTCCCGGCGCCGGTCGAAGACGTCCTGGTCGATCTCGCGGGCCTTGGCGTACTGGCCGATGGACCGCAGGGTGAACGCCAGGTTGTTGGCCGCGGCCAGAGCCCTGGGATGCGAGTCGTGGAAGATCTGGTTGAACCCGTCCGTCGCCTCGGTCGCCAGCTCGATCGCCCTGGTGTACTCACCGAGGGTGCCGAGGTCCGTGGCCAGGCTGCTGGTGCTCATGTACGTGTGCGGATGCTCCGGGCCCAGCACCTCCCGCTGGGTCGCCAGCGTGATCTCGTCGAGCTCCTTCGCCTCCACGTAACGGCCGCGCGAGCGGTAGATGTTGGACAGGTGGAAGCAGAGGTAGAGGTACTGGATGTCCCGCTCGCCCAGCGTCTCGCGCCAGATCTCGCGCAGCTCCTCGCAGAGCGTGGTGGCCGTCCTGAAGTCACCGCGCTTCCACAGGTAGCGCACCCGGTCGATCAGGAGCCTGCGGGCCTCGGGCTCCTTGCAGTTGCGGGCGTCGGACGGGCCCAGGTGCGGCCATATCGAGGCGAACTGAGGCCAGTTGGCCGGGTTGTCGATCGGCTCGTCGTCATCGGGGCGAGCACCCGCCAGGATGCGGTGGACGGCGTGCCGGGCATCCCGCTGCTCCTCCTCGGTGAGCTGCGCCCGGATGACGGCCTGGACGAGCCGGTGCACCTGAATGGAGTTGGAGACCTGGTCGACCTTGGCGAGGGCGAACCGGCCGATCTCCCGGATGACCCGGCCGAGCACCAGCTTCTCCTGGAGGGAGGCGTCGTACGGCTTGAGCGCCTCGATCATCTCCTTGCTGTACAGCAGGTTCCCCGAGATCGGCTCGGGGGCGAAGAAGGCGCAGAGCTGGAGCAGCCGCACCGCGGCGGGCGAGCGCTCCTTGAGACGTTGGATGGAGATGTTCCAGGTCGCTGCCACCGGCTCGGGGTATCCGGCCGGCTGGTTGAGCGCCAGGACCTCCGGGGCCTGCTGGGCCAGCTGTTCCAGGTACGTGTCGATCGGAGTGGCGGTCTCCGCGATCCACGCCGCCGCCTGTTCGACGGCGAGCGGCAGGTCGCCCACCGCGGTGGCCACCTGGGCGGCGTCCTCGTCGCTCAGCCCCGGCGCCCGGCGCTGGAGGTGCTCGATGGACTCCTCGCGCAGGAAGACGTCGACGGGCAGCGCGTCGCCGTGCTGGGACCAGGCCTGGTTGCGGGAGGTGACCAGGATGTGGCCGGAGCCGCCCTGCGGGAAGTAGCGGCGGAGCCGCTCCGGGTCGTCGGCGTTGTCGAACACCAGCAGCCAGCGGTCCGACGGCACGCCGCGGCGCAGCAGATCGACGGCCTCCTGGGAGGCGGCGGCCATGTCGTCGCCGCCCTGGGCGCCCAGCCGTACGGCGAGTTCGGCGAGCCCGGCGACCACGTCGTCGGTCTGCTCGGACGATATCCACCAGACCAGGTCGTAGTCGGCCATGAACCGGTGCACGTACTCCAGGGCGACCTGCGTCTTCCCGACGCCGCCGAGCCCGTACAGGGTCTGCGGCTGCGGCAGCACGACGGCCATCCCGCCGCCGAGCTGGTCGCGCATCCGCTCCAGGACCAGGGAGCGGCCCGTGAAGCCGGGGTTGCGCGGCGGTGCGTTCCAGATCCGGGGGACGGTGCCGGGGAAGCGGGGGCCGGGCGAGACCGCGTCGGTGAGCTGAACGGGCCGGTCCAGGGCGCGTAACAGGGCGGCGGTGGCGTGCACTTCGTCGAGCCGGAACAGATCGACGGGATTGCGGTCGATGTAGGGCGCGGACAGCCGTACGTCGCCGACCCTGAGCGGCAGCAGATGACGCCGCCCGCCGCCCGGGTCCTCGGCGACAGCCCGGTCCCAGAGACTCACCGCGCGCTGCGACTTGAGGTAGGCGCTGGAGAGCAGGACCACGGTGCGGACCGCGTTCTCCGTGGTGACGGTCTTCGCGTCCTGGGGACCCCGCTCGGCGGACACGTCGCGGGGCACGACGCGGAAGCCGGCCCGCGTCAGGACGGACTCGATCCAGTCGGCCCACATCCGGTTCTCCGCCACATAGCTGAGGAAGAGATCGGCCGGCAGTGCGGGCCTGCGCCGGGTGAAGGCGTCCCGGATGCGCAGCCGCACCTCTTCGCCGACCGGGGGCATCGAGGTGATCTGCTGGGCCGTGATGACGGAGGTGAGCCGTTCGAAGGCGGAGAGGAGGGAGTTGGTGAGCCCCGCCTCGTCCCCGAAGGTGGCCAGTGTCTCCTCGTACGCGTAGTAGGGGCGGTACGGAATCTCCACCGCGCCCCAGTAGGCGGTGAGTTCGTCCCCCGACAGGTCGCGCGGCAACCGGTCGAACTTCAGCCGGGCCAGCGCCCGTCCGGCGTCCGCCTTCTCCTTCTCGCCCTCGTCGATCCGCATCGGGACGGGGAAGATGGAGATGGGACGGCCGGTGTAGCGCTCGGAGATCTGGCGGGCGACCGAGGCGGCGCCGTCGATGGACTGGTCGCTGAGGGTGAAGCAGTCGACGAGTACGTCGGGCAGGTGGACGGTGCAGATGTCGGCGATGTCGCTGAGGCCGGTACGGCTGTCGATGAGGACGTAGTCGTAGTTGGCCTTCATGTCGTCGCGCAGGGCGTCGAAGAAGTGGCCGCCGCCGAGCCGGTCGTAGAAGTTGTCCCAGTCGAACGTGGAGACGGTCGCGGAGTACTCGCGGTTCTGCCGTCCGGCGGAGACGAAGTCGAGCGTTCCGCCGTGCGGGAACTCCCAGCCGAGTGCCTCGGGGGTGAGCGAGACCGCGTGCGGCTGGATCCGCGCGTACTCCCGGTGCCAGTCGTCGGCCCGCTGCACCGGGCTGGTCGCGGCCCAGGCGTACTCGGTGATCAGATCGATGACACCGGTGGTGGCGCCGAGGGTCGAGGGGTCGAGGAACGGATGGAAGAACCGGTGGAGTCCGGGAGCTTCCAGATCCCAGTCGACGGCCAGTACCCGCTTGCCGTTGGCGGCGAGAATCCAGGCGGTGTTGGCCAGGGCCATGGTGCGCCCGGTACCGCCCTTGTACGAGTAGAAGGTGACGATGCGTCCGTCACGACTGGCCGTCATCCGTGTCCTCCGCATCCGTCGCAGCGTCATGTGTCTCGGGGATGTACTGGGTCTGCGCCATCGGTCCCATCAAGCGAGTCCGTTCGGTGGGTCCTCCGCCGCCGGTGGCGGGCAGATAGACGGCCGCGTGTCTCAGGTACTGCTGGGCGGCCACCTCGACCACCTGCGGCAGGATCTGGCCGAAGGCCTCGATGCTCGGTACGCCCTTGGCGGCGGCACGGCAGTAGGCCCGGCCCTGGCGCATCTTGGTCGGCATGGTCCGTTCGAGCTTGGCGGTCAGTTCGGCCTCCGCGGCTCTGCTCTCGTGGTCGTCGCGGTTCCACGGCACGACCATCGTCACCCAGGGGCGGTTCTCCGCGTCGAAGGCGGCGAGCCGTCTGCACCGGTCCTCGTCCTGGAGCGCCCATCGGTCGACGAGGAGGATCTCCGGTGTGGTGGGCTGCTTTCCGACCGGAAGGCCCGCCTCCTCGTCGAAGGAGGCGATGGTGGCCTGGTAGTTGAGGGAGCGCACCAGGTCCTCGGCGACATAGGCCAGGGGCCGTGCGGCGTCCGGGTGGTAGGGGTTCCAGTCCTGCGGGTTGTCGCCGTAGTAGTCGGCGTTGCGCCCCTCCGGCAGGTCGTGGCGGGTGGCGGCGGCGATGGTCACCTGCATGGGGCGGGGGCCGCCCGCGCCGCCGCCCGTCGAGCCGAAGGCACTGGGGGCCAGCCGGTAGTCGACGGGCCGGCCGGTGCCGATCCGTACGGTGTCGGCGACGCTGACGATGCGTTTGGCGAGCTCGTACACCGCACGCTCGTACTCCTCGTTGAAGAGTTTGAGCTTGATCAGCCCGTACAGTCCGTCGCTTACGTAACGGTCTCCGAAATCACGGTGGTTGAACTGTAATCGCTCGGCCGGACCGGGCAGCTGGCTGGGCGGCACCGGCACCCAGAGCGCCGGGACGATCGCCTCGGAGGGCTGGTTGGAGCGGGCCCGGTGATGGATGGCGCGCTGGGCGAAGGCGTACCACTCCTTGCCGCACATCTCACTGGCGAAGTAACGCGGCGAGAACAGCGGTACGAACACCCGGCAGGTGGCAAGCACCTCGCCGAGCCGTTCCGACCAGCCCTCGCCGGAGAGTATGTCCCGGTCGATGAAGCCCGCGGGGGCGCCCGCGGGCAGATCGGTCATGGCCATCACATGGCCGCAGAGATCCTGGAAGAGCCGTTCGACCCACATGTCGGGGTCCGTTCCACCGCCGTACCCCGGTGTGTGGGCGTAACTCAAGAAGAAGTACGGCCGATGGTCCGCCGCTCGCTGCTGCGTCGTCGCGTGCACACGACCCCCGTCCTGTGTGAGCACCCGCACCCGAGGAGTGAAGAGAATGCGAGCGAATTCATCATTCCGGAGCGGACCTTGCTCCACCCCCATGACGTTCGGTCAATCAACGCCACTTTTCAGTCATCTGTTCCCGGGTCCCGTCGATCACACTCCTGTGCGCATGCGGTCTGCGACCTTCCTCCCGGTTGTCCCGAGCCCGCAACCGACTTCCCCGTCGAACCGGAATTCTGGATTCAGAATTCCTTTCGCATCAGAGCCACCAGCCGTTTCCCCCCGACGGTGAGTTCGGCCGCCCCTTCGAGCGTGTCGAGCGCCTGCGGCACACCGTCCCGGTATCGGGGATCGAATGCCGCAAGCGCCAGCCGTTCATGGACGTCGGCCAGCAGACGGGAAAACGGAACCAATTCTTCCCGCCAGGGCATTCGATGTTCCCAGGAGCCGTCCGCCGCGTAAAGATCCGTGACGTCCACAAGTGCCCGGAATTTTGCCCGCCGCACTCCCCGCAGGAGCGCCGGCGCCAGCGTGCCGGCGTCCTCGTCCGCCCCGATGCCGAGCGCTCCGTATCCATGCCGCCCCACCGAGGGCTCGCCCGGTGCCACGCCGGTGAGCGGGGTGAACGTGAGCGGACCGTCGAGCGACCCCGCACCGTGGGCGGGGGCCCGCTCCTCGATCAGCGCCCAGGCCTCGGAGAGTGCGGCGCCCAGCCGGCCTGCCGCCACCGCGTCGAGCGTGGCCGCGGCGGGTGCGCCGAAGCAGTCCCGGTACGGGTCGAGATCGTCGATCACGAAACTGTGGCCGGGGGACGGGCCGCCGGGCAGGGCGAACCCGCGCACCGGCAGCCAGCCGGGCTCCGGTTCGGACCTTCGCCGGATCCGCCGCTCGGCCGGTCCGGTGGCGGTCCCGGCCAGGAACCCGTCCCCCGCCGCGCGCAGCAGCACGGTGCCACGCTCCCCCGGGCCGGCGACCGTCAGCCGGCCCAGGGTGGGCAGGACGAGCCCGCCGTCCCGGTAGGGCGCCGGCACACGCAGGTCGAGGCCGGCCCGCACGGCAGCCGCGGCAAGAAGGGTCTGCAGTCCGTCCGCGGCGCCGGAGGCCGCCTCCGGCCGGTGCTCGTGCAGGGCGTCCAGCGCGTCGAGCAGCCAGGTACGCGTGTACGGATGGGCGAGTACGCCGTCCAGCCCCCGGGCCCCCTCCTCCGAGCTCTCCAGCACGGATGCCAGCTCCCACGCCCGCGCCCACCGCTCGCCGCCCATGCCGTCCAGGTCGGCGTGCAGCCGTGCCAGCAGGGTTCGGGTGAGGTCCTCCTGGGCCACGAGCAGTTCGGCCGGATCCGCCACCTCGGGCGCCACGGTGTCCGCGGGCGTACGGGCCTCGATGCCGCGCACCAGGGCGGTGAGGTCGTGGCAGTACACGGAGGGGTTGTCGAATCCTTCGCCGGCGGAGGCGGAGTCGTAGCGGTGCGTGTACAGGCCTCCCCCGCACGAACGTACGACCGGGCAACGGCGGCAGGTCTCGCTGACGCCCTCCAGGCCGAGCTGCCTGGCCCGTACCCCGGGGTGGGCCGCGACCTCGTCGAAGGTGTGCGCGAAGACGTCGAATCCGGTGGCGGCAGCGCCCTCGTACGCACTCTTCAGCGAATCGACCTGCTCCAGCCGGCCGTCGGTCTCGACGACGACGAGGTCGGTCGGTGCGAGGCCGAGCGACTCGGTCAGGCTGGGGCCGCCGTTGAGCGTGGAGGCGACCGAGGAGAAGATCCGCACGGGCACCGGGCGCCCCTGCTCCTGCCAGCGGTCGAAGACCGCGAGGAGCCAGTCGGCGTAGGCGGTGGGCGAACCGTCCGGCCGCGGCGGCGGGTCGTCCCAGGTGGCGTGGGGCAGCAGGAAGTCGATGAGCGGCGGTTCGAGCTCCGTGAGCGCGTCGAGTACGGCGACCGGGTCGTTC
This sequence comes from Streptomyces sp. NBC_01013, assembly GCF_045162765.1. Lineage (NCBI taxonomy): Bacteria > Bacillati > Actinomycetota > Actinomycetes > Kitasatosporales > Streptomycetaceae > Streptomyces > Streptomyces sp. NBC_01013. The sequence goes on along the minus strand of NZ_CP108687.1, from coordinate 6,638,763 downwards.
TCGATGTCGATGGTGCACAGGAGGCCGAGGTTGAGATGGCGGTAACGCTCCTGCTGGAGCAGCTCGACGGCTTTGAGCACCAGGGGGTGGCTGCTGCGCCCGTCGGCGAAGCGGCGGTGCCGGTCGTTGGCCGCGCGGTCGCCGTCGAGGGAGATCCCCACCTTGACGTCGTACTCGCTGAAGAGGTCGAGATAGCGCGGGCTGAGCTGCAGACCGTTCGTGTGGATACGGAGGTCGAGTGCGGCGATGCCGTCGAAGGCGGAGGTCAGCTCTTCGCAGATGCGCCGCAGCCGGGCGGGGCCGGCCAGCAGAGGCTCCCCTCCGTGCAGGATTACTGACACGGAGGGCAGTGCGTGTGTCTTGGCATGCTCAGCCAAGCGCTGAGCAGTCCGGAAAATGACGTCGTCAGAGATTGTTTTCGGACGGGTTCGCCAGCTCTGATCGGCATGTTCGTAGACATAGCAATGGTCACAGGCAAGATCACACCTGCTGTGAACCTTGAGGACTACTTCGCGGAAAGGGACCAGGGGTCCTGTCATTCCACCAGTCTAGCCAGCCCGGAAGGGTGATCCGGCAGACCGGCCGTCCCGGAGGAGTGATCCGTAATGCGGGATCAGAGGGAGGAGTTGAAGGTGGATGACTGGCTGGGGCGACCGGCGGAGGCAACATGCACCCGACCGAGCTTCCTGGCTGCTTCGCCACCACGCGCGTCGATCGCGGCAAGCGGCACACGGCTCTTCTTCGCGACGGCGAAGGAGAGGGAGGATTCAGTGGTCTTCACGGCCGTCCTTGAGGGGATTCGTTCCGATGGAATGGTTCCGGACAGGAAACCAGCGTTGGCACCTGCACCATTGCAGTGTCCGGCGGCACGACTCTACTCTCATGCAACCGAGGACGCCCACTTCGAAGACCACGTGAAGAAGAGCGTCGAACGGGATCGGCCGCGATCAAGCGGAACTATAGGTTCCACCATCGGGGTGACGACATAACCGCAGACGGGAGTGAACATGACGGCGATTCCCGGACCACTGCAGAGCATGGTCTTCAGGAACGCTGATCTGCCGGAGCTCTTTCACCACACGGACGCCATTGCGATCGCCCGCCAGCGGGAGGCCGTGAATACCACACGGTGGCAGCTCGTCCTGCTCGTCGCGGGCACGGTTCCGGCCGCACTGCCCTGGCACGCGGAGGTGGCGGGCACACTCCAACTCACGGACTGCGCGGCAGCGTTGGCCTACCTCGGCGTCCTGGTCGCCACCTACCTCACCTCGCGACGGAAAGCCAAGTCGCATTGGCAGCTCAATCGCTCCGCGGCAGAGTTCATCAAATCGATGTGCTGGCGTTACTCCGTGCATGGCTCACCTTTCGATACCGGCACACAGCATCCCGAAGCGGTGTTCGCCAACCGGCTCGAAGAGGGGCTGCAGGAGCTCCGCAAGGTGGGCTGGTCCGACCCCCGGGACCGGACGGCCGATTCCGGCGGAATCATCACCGATTCCATGCGCGCATTACGGGACAAGGCATTCACCGTGCGCAAGGAAACCTATGTGCGTGACCGGCTGATCGAGCAGCGGAGCTGGTACCGCAGGCGCCAGGAGGTGTCCCGGCGGGCCACCCTGTTCTGGTCGACGGCCATCGCCACGCTGACGGCGCTCGCTCTGCTCCTCGCCCTCTTCAGGGCTTTCTCGGTCGGCCAGTCCTTCGCACTGAGCGGAGTGCTCTCCGCCGCGGCCGCCGCCTGTCTCGCCTGGTGCGAGATGCGCCGCCACCATCCGCTGATCTCGGCGCACTCCCTGGTGGAGAAGGATCTGGAGTCGATGCAGATAGCGATGGAGACGACGCTGAACGAGCGCCAGTGGCCACGGGCGGTGTTCGAGACCGAGCGCATCGTCTCGCCCCAGCACACCGACTGGCTCGCCCGGCACCAGATGTGACTGCCGCTGCCCCGCAGCCGGGCAGGTGAGGACGGGCCGCGCATGCGCCGCCCGTCGGCGACATGACGGCGGTCAGCTCCGCTCGACGCCCTCGCGCCAGATCACCGTGACCGGGCGGCCGAGCCCCCGGGCGTACGTCACGATGTCCCCCGTGCCGCCGAGCCCGCGGGCGGGGAGGCCGTCCCACACGGCGAGCAACCGGTCGCAGTGATCGGCGATGTAGGCGCCGGCCGCGTAGTACGCCTCGTCGGTGGAGTGCGGGTAGTCCAGCCTGACCTCCCGCACGGCGCGCGCCTTGAGTGCCCGGTAGCGGGCCAGTTCGGCTCCGTCGGCGAAACACGCCTCGTAGTCGCCGCTGGGGATGACCGCGGTCAGCTGGGCGCCGTGGGCGAGGGCGAGGTCGGCGAAGAGCTGGTCGGCCCCGACGGCCAGGCTGGACAGTGCCTCCACCGAGCCGTCACATCCGCGGAACGCGGCTCGCATCGACGCCAGTACATGGTCGTGTGCTTCCTGCGGAATGCTGCGGTGACCGGTCACTCCGATGCGTTTCACGGACCTGGAACCCCCTGGGGTGTCTGCCGGGGGGGGTCCCCGGAGGGCGTCCCTCCGGGAGGCACAGCGTCCGCCCCCGTTGCTCCTGCGTGACCGTCCTGTGCCACATCCTCTCAAAAGCCGCGGTGTCAGCGGGAGCCCCCGCCCGCAATTCGGGCGAGGGCTCGACGTGTTCGACAGGCGCTTTCGAGGGAAGGGCCGGTTCCGGGGGACAGAACCGGCCACCCTGCGCGTCAGAAGACGCTGACGCCGTACGCGCTGAGTGCTTCGGTGACCGGCTGGAAGAACGTCGTCCCACCGGAGCTGCAGTTGCCACTGCCGCCCGAGGTGAGCCCTATCGCCTTGGAGCCGGAGTAGAGCGGACCGCCGGAGTCGCCGGGCTCCGCACACACGTTCGTCTTGATCATGCCGTAGACGATGTCCCCGTTGCCGTAGTTGACCGTGGCGTTGAGCGCGGAGACGGTGCCGCTGTGGATGCCGGTGGTGGAGCCGCGGCGGGTGACGGACATCCCGACCGTGGCGTTGGCCGCGCTGGTGATGTCGACGCTGCCGACAGTGCCGGCGTGGGCGACGGATGCGTTGTCGTACCGGACCAGACCGTAGTCATTGGTCGGGAAGCTGGACCCCACCGTCGGGCCTATGTAGGTGGTGTTCGAGGAGTTGGTGTACCAGGGAGGGTTGCCGTCGGTGCAGTGACCGGCGGTCAGGAAGTAGTACGTGCTGCCGCTGCGGACGTTGAATCCGAGGGAGCAGCGCCAGCCGGGCGCGTAGATCGCGTCACCGCCGGAGAGCAGCTTGCTGAACTTCCCCGATGTGCGCTCGATGCGCAGGGCGCCCGCGTTGACGCCCGCGGAGTCCTTGATCTGCTGGATCTCCGAGGCGGAGACCGTGCTGTCGGCCGTGACCACGAGCTTCTTCGTCACGGGGTCGATGTTCCAGGCAGTACCGGCCACGTCGGCGCCGAGGACGGCGTCACTCGCGGCGGAGAGCTGGTTCGCGCTGTACGTTCCGGTGGAGCTGGCCTGTGCGCTGGGGACGGCGAGTGCGGCGACCGCGATGAGACCTGCGGCGATGGCGACGGCCCTGGTGCGTCTCGCGGTACCGCCGAGGGGGGTGGTGCGCTTGATCCTCACTTGTTTCCTCCCGAGGGGAGTCGGGGGTCCGCCCGTGGGGTGGTCGGACCCGTGAGGCGCAGTCATGGGCGCGGCCGTCCGTATTCCGGATATGCCGTGCCCCTGACAAGCGCTGCTCGGGAGTATTCAAGGCGTCAACTTCTGGCGCAAGAGCGCCTTTTGGCCTGAGCTTGCGGGACTTCACGCTTCCGCGGTGCGGCGTCCGGCCCCGGCGGGTGACGCTCTGCCGGAGCCGGACGCGTGGGGCGGAAGCGCGGATTCAGCCGTCGGTGCGGTTGCGCTCCCCGGCCTCGACGGCGACGGGGAGGGTGTTGCCCGGCGGCGGGAAGGGGCAGATGAAGTGGTCCGCGAAGGCGCAGGGCGGCAGCAGCGCACGGTTGAGGTCGACGGTCACCGAGCCGTCCCCCGCCGGGGCGGCGGGCCGCAGGAAGCGGAAGCGGTAACTGGTGTCCCCGCTGGTGGCGTCGGCGAAGACCGCCCAGAGCGAGCCGTCGCTCTCCACGGCGACCTGGAGGGTGTGCTCCACACCGTCGAGCGCGAAGGCGATCTCCCCGGCCAGCCCCAGCCCGCGCTCGACACCGTCGGCGTTCTCGACCCGGACGGTGCGCGAGGTCTCGTACGGACGGAAGCGGCCCGGAACGGCCCAGCGCGGGTCGTACGGCGTGGCCTCGATGGCGCGGAAGGCTCGGCGAGCCGCGGAGTCCGGATCGAAGTCCCGTACGGCCCACAGTCCTTCGCGGCTCAGCACCACGAGCCTGCGCCCACCGTGTGCCACCCGGGAGCCGTCGATCGGGCCGCGGTCGGCGCCGAGCCGGACCTGGCCGGTGAACGGCTTCCCGTCGACGCTCAGGCCGTCCTCGGGACCGGCGGTGAGCACCACCTCCTCGCCGTCCTCCCGCCAGTGCCCCGGGACGGCTGGAATTCGGCCTTCCGGGTAGTCGGAGAGCCAGTGGGTTCCGGTGAGGGAGAGCGGCCCGTACGGAGCGGCGACCGCGGCGGTCCGCTCCTGGTGCCAGTCGTTCCAGTCCCGCGCTGCCTGCTGCTGTGCGTCCGTGCTCATGTGGTCAACCTTTCCATACCGGCTCGGCGAGCCCGAGGTGCGACCGCAGCGTGGAGCCGGTGTACGCGGTGCGGAACACCCCCCGTTCCTGGAGGAGCGGGACGACCCGGTCGACGAAGTCGTCGAGGCCGCCGGGGGTGAGGTGGGGAACGAGGACGAACCCGTCGGCGGCTCCCGTGGCGACGCGTTCGGCCATCTCCGCCGCCACGGTCCGCGGGCTGCCGACGAACGGCTGACGGCCCGTCGTCGCGATGACCGTCTGCCGGATGGACAGGCCCCTCTCCCGGGACAGCTCGCGCCAGTGCGCAGCAACCGCGAGGGGGTCGCCGTACCTGGCCCGGCGCCCGCTGGACGCCGGGCCGGGATCCGGGTCGCACTCGGGCAGCGGCCCGTCGGGATCGTACGCGGAGAGGTCGCGGCCCCAGACCTGTTCCAGGGCCAGGATCGCGTGCTGCGGCGAGACCTGCTGGAGGCGGATTCCGGCCGCCCGCTCCCGCGCCTCCGCGTCGCTGTCGCCCAGCACCACACCGACGCTGAGCATGATCTTCAGGTCGTCGGGCTCCCTGCCGTACTTCGCGAGCCTCCCCTTGACATCGGCGCAGAAGGCGCGGCCCGCCTCCGCGGTGGCGTGCCGGGTGAAGACGACGTCGGCGGCGGACGCGGCGAACTCGCGGCCCTCCGGGGAGTCCCCCGCCTGGATGACGACGGGGTGCCCCTGCGGGGAGCGCGGGACGGTGAACTCGCCCTCCACGCAGAAGTGCCGGCCGTGGTGGGCGAAGGGTCGCGGAGTGCCGTCGGGGCTCCAGGAGTCCCACAGCTCTCGGGCGGTGGCGACGAACTCGGCGGCGCGCGCGTACCGGCCGGCCCCATCGAGGCCGCCGCCGCGCCGGAAGTTCTCACCGGTGAGGGTGTCGGACGAGGTGACGACGTGCCAGGCGGCCCGGCCGGCACTGAGGTGGTCGAGGGTGGCGAACCGGCGGGCCAGCTCGTAGGGCTCGTTGAAGGTGGCACTGACGGTGGCGGCGAGGCCGAGCCGGTCGGTGACGGCGGCCAGCGCGGCGAGCACGGTCAGGGACTCGGGCCGGCCGGCGACGTCCAGGTCGTGGATGAGGCCGTGGCGCTCACGCAGCCGCAACCCCTCGGCGAGGAAGAAGAAGTCGAACAGCCCTTGCTCGGCCGTTCGTGCGAGGTGTTCGAAGGAGGAGAACGCGATCTGGCTTCCCGCGCGCGGGTCGTTCCAGACGGTCGTGTTGTTCACACCCGGGAAGTGCGCGGCGAGATGCAGTTGTTTCGGGGCGGCCGTCATACCCGTTCTCCTTGGCGGGCGTACCGGTTGGCCGGGCGTGCCAGACCCAGGTGCTCGCGGAGGGTGCCGCCGGGACAGAAGGTGCGGAACAGGCTGCGGTGCTGGAGCAGGGCCACCGTGCCGTTGACGATCCGTTCGAGGTCACGCCCGGGGCTGATCGGCGTGAGGTGGAAGCCGTCGACGGCGCCGGCCCGGTGCCACTGGGTGATCAGGTCGGCGAGGTCGACCGGACCGCCGCGGTAGTACGTGCCGTGCCCGGCGAGCGGCGGTCCGCTCTCCAGCCCGGGTTCCGGGGCCGACTCGGCGTCGCCGAGGTCGACGCTGAGCGCGGCGAGCACCCGCAGCGTCCCGGGGTCGCGACCGTGGGCCGCCGCACGGCGGTGGACGTCGTCGCGGATGGCGGCGGCCCGTTCGGGGGTGCCCGCCCGTACGAGCACCACGTCGGCGTGGCGGGTGGCGGTCTCCCGCGCCGGGTCCGTCGTACCGTCGACGACCGTGACCGGGCGGCCCTGCGGGGGGCGGGGCACGACGGCTGGTCCGCGGACACTGAAGGCGGCGCCCTCGAAGGAGGCGTAGTGCAGCTTGTCGCGGTCGAGGAAGCGGCCGGTGGCGGCATCCCGGATCTCGGCGTCGTCCTCCCAGCTGTCGCAGAGAAGCGCTGCCACCTCGGCGGCCTCGCCGGCTTCCCGCCACAGTGCGGCGGCGGGCGCGGCCGGGCGGCGTCCGAACAGCCGGGCCTCGGCGGCCGTCGTCGACACGTCCACGCCCCAGCCGGCCCGGCCGCCGCTGATCCAGTCCAGCGTGGCCACGGCGGACGACACGTGGAAGGGCTCGGTGTGGGTGGTGGTGACGGTCGGGACGAGTCCGATCCGGCGGGTGTCCGGCGCGACCCGGGAGAGCACGGCGAGCGCGTCCGGCCCCGGCCGCGCGAAGGAGTCGCGGAGGGTGACGAAGTCGAGTGCCCCGCGCTCGGCGAGACGGGCGAGACCGGTGTAGTGAGCGGGGTCGTACCGGGGCGGGCCGCCGATCTCGGCGGCCAGGTGGAGGGGGCGGAGGTGAGACATGGCGGGCTCTTTCGAAGGGATGCGGAAGTGGCGTCGGAGCGCCCGGCTCGCGAGGTCCGGGGCGGGGCCGCAGTGCGGTGGTCTCACAGCACCTTGGAGAGGAAGGCACGGGTGCGTCGGTGGCGCGGCCGGTCGAGTACGTCGGCGGGCGGGCCCTGCTCCACGATCCGTCCCTCGTCCATGAAGACGACGGTGTCGGCGACCTCGCGGGCGAAGCCGATCTCGTGCGTGACCACGATCATCGTGGTGCCCTGTTCCGCGAGGTCCTTGATGACGTCCAGCACCTCGCCGACCAGTTCGGGGTCGAGCGCGGAGGTGGGCTCGTCGAAGAGCAGCAGTTTCGGTTCGAGGGCGAGGGCCCGGGCGATGGCGACGCGCTGCTGCTGGCCGCCGGAGAGCCGGCGCGGGTACTCCGTCGCCTTGCCGTCGAGTCCGACGCGGGCCAGGAGCCGGTGCGCGGTGGCGGCGGCCTGCTGCTTCGTACGGCCGAGCGCGGCCACCGGGGCCTCGGTGACGTTCTCCAGGACGGTGAGGTGGGGGAAGAGGTGAAAGTTCTGGAAGACGAAGCCGATCCGGGTGCGTCGGCGCAGGACCTCGCGTTCGGGGAGTTCGTAGAGCTTGTCGCCCTTCCTGCGGTAGCCGACGAAGTCCCCGTCCACCGTGATCGAGCCCCGGTCGGCCTTCTCCAGGTGGTTGACGGTGCGCAGCAGCGTGGACTTCCCGGACCCGGAGGGGCCGAGGATCACGGTCACCTCGCCGGGGCGTACGGACAGGTCGATGCCGCGCAGGACGTCGAGCGAGCCGAAGCTCTTGTGGACGCCGCGGATGTCGACCATGGGTGCGGCCGGTTCACGGGGTGCGGCGGCCCGTTCGCTGTGCGGGGGACGGCGGGTCGTCTTCATGGTGGTGTCCTCGGGCCGTTCGGATCGGGGTGCGCGCCGGTCAGCCATCGGCGTGGCCGAGCTCGCGCAGGAAGGTCAGGGCGGCGCGTGCGGTGGCGTCGTTCTGCCTGAAGGCCGGGCCGCCGGTGCGTGGCCGGGTGAAGGCGCCGCTCGTGCGGGCGGCGGTGTGCGGGCCGAGCGCGAAGCGGCGGGGGTGCGGGACGCCGTCGCGGTCCAGGACCCGGCCGTCGTCGGGATCGACGGCGAGCAGCCCGCCGGCGGTGGCGCCGGCCCCGTCGGCGTACAGCGTCCGGAGCAGGGTGCTGCGGGTGCGTCGCGGCGAGGGGTCGGGCAGCCGGGCCTCGACGAGGGCGCGGGCTTCGATCCGCTCCCCCGGCACCGTGGCGCCGGCCGCCCGGAACAGGCCCTGCTCCTCGTCGGTCTCGACCGTCGTTCCGGCGCCGAGGAACCGGACGACACCGGCCCGGGAGAGCGCGAGCAGTTGTCGCAGCCGGGGGCCGGGCGGCCCGGAGGCGAGGTAGCTGAAGAAGCCGTGCCACCAGTCCCCGACGTCGGGGAACCGGCTCAACTGGCCGTATACGGACAGCAGCCCGAGGAAGACGGCGAGGTCCTCGCTGTGGCCCGGGTCGTGCCGGCGTGCCAGGTCCGCGGTGATGTAGGCGCGCGTCGCTTCCTGGAAGGAGTCGGACGAGGCGTGGCGGACCCCCTCCAGCGGGTGGTCGAGCGCCGCCAGGTCGAGCCGGTCCGCGGGGTCGGGGACTGCCGCGGCGACCACCGCCCTCAGTTCGGCGCTGCCCGGGTCGGCGGCCGCGTACTTCTCCTCGAAGGCGGTCCAGTCGGCCGCGGTGCGCTCGGGGTGGGCGGCGAAAAGCCGGTGGTAGTGGGCGTAGCCGAGCTCTTTGTCGACATGCGGCCATACGTCGCGGCGGAAGTCGGGCGGCTCGGCTCGGCTCAGGAGCTCATCGGCCCGGTCGGGACCGAAGAAGCGCGGCAGCGGTGGCCGTTCACCGGGCCTGACGTATCCGATCTTGGAGTGGTACGGGACGCCGCGCCGCGATCCCACGTACAGGACGGGTTCCCTCCCGGAGGGCAGGTAGGTGCCGTTCTCGTACCGTCCGCCGCGGCCCTCGGTGAGCAGCACCATCAGGTCGATGAAGGCGAGTCCGAAGCCCCGGACGATGGCGGGTTCGCCCGCCGGGAGGGCGCTCAGGTCGCTGTCGGCGGTGAAGTCGGGCGGCAGGTGGACGAGGCCGTGCCGGTCCGCGAAGCGGGCCAGCCGCCGCTGTTCGTCGTCCGGCTCGGCGTCGAGGTGTCCGAGGGTGAGGACCACGAGGTCGGCGGTGAGCGGTTCGGCGCGGCCCTCCAGGTGGACGGACTGGGGGCCGCCGCGGGAGCCGGTGACGCGCAGGGCCCGCGCGCGGTGTTCGTGGACGGTGACGGTGGGCGGGAGCGCGGCCACCGACTGCTCGTACACCCAGCGCAGGTAGGCGCCCTGCAGCCGCCGGCTCGGGAAGTCCTCCCCGGTCAACGCGTCGATCTCGGCGCGGAGTCCGTGTTCGGCGGCGACATCCGGGCCGGGCTCGGTCCGTCCCTCGCGCACGTCGGCCGCCCAGGCGTGGAGCGCGGGCCCCGGTCTCACGGGGCCCTCCAGGCGGACGGTGTCGTCGGTGAACATGGTGACGTCCTCGGCCATGGAGTTCATCCACAGCAGCGGCGACTGCTCGTGCCGCCAGATCCGGCCGCCGCCGGGCGGGTACGGGTCGACGAGATGGATGTCCAGGGGGCGGCCGCCGTACAGCGAGGGGGCGTTGGCGGCGATGCGCTCGACGAGGCCGGTACCACGGGGTCCTGCTCCGATGACGGCCAGCGTCGGTACGGCGCTCACCGCGCGTCCCCGGTGCCGCGCGCGTAGTACCGCTCGACGTAGTGCTGGCCGATGCTGAGCAGCGAGGTCACGACGACGTACCAGAGAGTGGCGACCAGCAGCAGCGGGATGACCTGGTAGGTGCGGTGGTAGACGAGTTGCACCGAGTACAGCAGGTCCTGTACGGCGATGATGCTGACGATCGAGGTGCCCTTGAGGGTCCCGATCAGCATGTTTCCGGCGGGCGGCACAATGGAGCGCATCGCCTGCGGCAGCACGATCCGGTACAGCCGCCGCCACGGGCCGAGACCGAGCGACTGCGCGGCCTCCAGCTGTCCGCGTTCCACGGAGAGGATGCCGCCGCGCACCACCTCCGCCGCGTACGCGGCCTCATGGAGCGTGAGTCCGATGACGGCGACCGTGACGGGGCCGAGGAGATTCACCGTGCGGACACCGAGGATCTCCGGGTAGAGCGCCCCGATGTTGAACCAGAACAGCAGCTGGACCAGGATCGGGGTCGACCTGAAGAGCCACACGTATCCCCAGCCGACCGCCTGGAGAACGCGGTTGGCGGAGAGCCTGAGGACGGCGAGGAGCGTCCCCAGCGCGAAGCCGAGCACCATCACGAGCGCGGTGAGCCAGAGCGTGAGCCCGAGGCCGCGCAGCACCGCCGTGGTGGTGAAGTAGTCGCCCACGACGTCCCACTGGAAGGCGTCGTTGCGGATGACGGAGTTCAGTGCGAGGGCCAGCAGGATGATTACGGCGACGGCAGCCGTCCACTGGCCGGTCCGCCGTGCGGGGACGATCCGCAGCCGGTCGGCATCGTTGTCCTTGAGCGGCTCGGCGGGGAAGGCCGGCGGGAGGGTGTCTGTCTGTGCGGACATGCGAGGGCTCCGTGGATGCGGCGATCGAACACGGGCGCGCCCTCGGCACGGAACACAACGGTGGAACACGACGGGGCGGGCCCCTCAGCCCGATCCGCCTCCCGAGGTAAGCGCTGCACACGGCGGCTTGTCAACCCTGTCCATACTGTGAGCCGTACGTCTCAGGTCAGTTGACGGACCACCGGATGCCTGTTCCACTTGGGCCATGCATTCGCAGCAGTGGCTGGTCAAGCGCTCCCACATCGACTTCGGTCGCGTGTGGTCCTGTTCCTGTTGAGCCTTCGCCCTGCTCCGCCCCGCATTCCCGCTCGCGCCGTGACCGGCGTCTGAGCTCTTCTCCCTGCGTGCCCTCGCGTACACAACGCCGCACCCCTCCCCTCGCACCGGTCCTCCCGTCGTGTTCCGCCTTTCCTCCGCCCCGCCCGTGGGCCGTTGTGCGCTGCCCGGCGCCCGGCCACGGCCGATGAAACTGGAGAACCACTCCTGATGCCCCGTACCCGGCACACCGCTGCCTTCGTGCTGATCACCGCCGCCACGCTGACGCTGACCGCGTGCGGCTCCGGAGGTCCGGCGACCGCCCCGGCGGGCGCGGCCGGTCCCGCCGCCAGGGACGCCGTCCCGACCACCGATGTCGTGTCGGGGGTGAAGAAGGACGCGGCCGCGGCCGCCCTGCTGCCCGCGGGCGTCCGTTCCTCCGGCACCCTGAGCATCGCCTCCAGCGTCGGCTCCCCGCCCGGCGCGACCTATCTGGCGGACGGTACGACCCTGGCCGGCGCCGACATCGACTTCGGGGACGCCGTGGCCAAGGTCCTCGGGCTGAAGCCGGAGAGGGAAGTCGCCGCGTTCGAGGCGATCCTGCCCGCGCTCGGCAGCGGCAAGTACGAGGTGGGCACCGGCAACTTCGGTGTGACCGACGAACGCAGCCGGACGATCGACTTCGTCACCTACCTCAACGACGGCCAGGGCTTCGCGGTCCGCGACGACAGCGAACTGGCCGAGGTCACCGATCTCGCCCAGCTCTGCGGCCTGACCGTCGGCACCGCGGCGGGCACCACGTTCGAGGTGACGCTGGAGAAGAACCGGCACCTGTGCTCCGAGGCCGGCAAGGAGGCGTACGACGTGAAGACGTACTCCGACGCGTCGGCGGTCTGGACCTCACTGCAGCAGGGACGCACGGACGTGGTGATGTCGACCATCAACGGACTGCGCTACGCCGTGCGGCAACAGGAGGGGGTGCGATTCCTCAACGAGTTCAAGCGTCTCGACGTCGGCTTCGCCTTCAAGAAGGGCACACCGCTGGCGCCCGCCTTCCAGGCCGCGGTCAACCATCTCAAGGCGGACGGCACCTACGGCCGCATCCTGAAGAAGTGGGGAATCTCCGCCTCGGCCGTCGAGACCTCACAGATCTCGCCGCCCGAGATCAAGTGACGCGAGGTCAGCAGCTGCAGTCACACCCGCAGTCACAGCAGTCGCAGCCGTCGCAGCAATCTCCACAGTTGCTGCAGCAGTTACAGGCGTCAGAGCAGTCCCCGCAGTCGCACTGACTGCACAGCCCCTCGCGACGCTGCCGGCTCCATGGGTCGTCGAAGGTGCCGCAGCACATCTGACAGGTGCAGGCGAGCCCCGCCCACACGAGGCACCCCATGACGAGCCCCCGCCGGTCGCGCGGGGGCTCCGGCGGCTGCGGCGGCCCGAAGGGACCGGCGGGGCCCGTGGGTGCGTACGGATTGCCCGGGGGCGGTCCGAACGACCCCGCGGGCCGTCCTCCTGACGGATGGCCGGCTTCCGTCAGGAGCCCGCCGCCCCGGTGGGAGCAGACGTCCGTGGCGAATGCCCGGTCCACCGAGCGCCGCAGTTCGTGCGCCAGGAGCACATGCGCGAGCTTGTCGTCGGCGAATTCCGCGTCGCGCAGCGCCAGCCGTACCCCGCGCAGCGCGTCGTCGCACAGCCGCCGGGCCTCGGCGCGTGAGGTGCCGGTCGCCGTGAGCGGGTTCCAGGCACCCGACGCGGCGTCAGCTTCCTGGTCCTCCACGGCATCCAGCAGATGCGCGAGGCGTCCGAAGAGCCGCCCCGCCTCCGCGAGCGGCTCGGCGTTCTGCGGCTTGCCCGCGAGGACGGCGGTGTGTGCGAAGGCAGCCGCGGTGGCGGTCTCGGTGGGCTCGGTGACCGTCAGCAGCGGGGTGCCCGGCCCGGCGAGCAGTTCGATGCCGGTCTGCCGGTCGACGGCGTCGACGAGCAGCGCGGTGTCGAAGCCGAGCTGTGCGCCGGTGCGCGCCCCGGCCCTGTCCCAGCCCGCGGCGACCCTGCGCGCGGCCGCGGCCACCGGACGGCGCGCCAACAGGCCGTCCCGGTCCGCCACGTGGTCGCGGACCTTGGCTGAGGCCAGCACCAGCGAGACGGCCGCCGCGAGCCTGGCCCCCTCACCGCGCGCGACCGGGGCGGTGCGCATGGCGCGCAGCGGGCAGGGCCCGGCCGTCCGCCGCTGCCCGGGGGTGCGCGCGGTCTGAGCCTCCGTCAGGACCGAGACGATCAGACCGTCATAGTTCGTAACGATTCTGGCGAACTGCCCGTGATCGGAGCGAAGTGCCAGACAGAGTCCGCAGAGATGGGCCATCCACTCGGCCTTGAGCCCCTCGGACAAGCGGTGAGTGCAGGGCCTGACGATTCCGAACACGGCTATCCCCCGGTAGTCGTTCAGCTGTGCGGGGCGCTCGGGCGCCTGCGCGACGTGCATCGTATCGAGTGACCCGTTCACCCGTACGTCCCCCATGTCACCCATACGGACCGGAGGACCATATTTTCTTATCTCCAGGCCCCTTATGCAGGAGGAACCTTGACGAATCGCCACATCTTCTGCACCAGTACCGTCACGAATGCCCTGCGCGCCGCGTATCCCCTTGGCGCACGATCCGCATGATGGACGACCATAGGGATACGAAAGACATGCGGAACGCCAAGGAACCGCGGTGAGAGGAGGCGTCCATGGGATCGGTGCGCAAGGCGAGTGCCTGGCTGGGCCTCGTAGAGGACAACGACGAGCGGTACTACGACGACGACGAGTACGCCGAAGGTGCGCGAACCGGGACCGGTCAGGCCTGGGTGACCGATCCGCGGGTGCGGGTGGCCACGGAGACGGCCGAGGAGACCGGCCGCCGGATCGCCACCGTGACCCCGGACAGCTTCCGGGACGCCCGGAGCATCGGAGAGCTCTTCCGGGACGGCGTCCCGGTGATCATGAATCTCACGTCCATGGACTCCGCCGACGCCAAGCGCGTCGTGGACTTCGCCGCAGGACTGATCTTCGGGCTGCGCGGGTCGATCGACCGCGTGGCCACCCGGGTCTTCCTGCTGACCCCCGCCGACACCCAGGTCGTCAACGGCGAAGCCGCCGGCCGGCCGGCCGACGGCTTCTTCAACCAGAGCTGAGCGGGGCGCTCACCGGATCGGTCCGGCCGCCGTCCCGGCTCTACCGGAACGCGTCCAGACCGGTGAGCGCCTTGCCCAGCACCAGCTGGTGCATCTCCACGGTTCCTTCGTAGGTGAGCACCGACTCCAGATTCGTCGCGTGGCGCATCACCGGATACTCCAGCGAGATCCCGTTGGCGCCGAGGATCGTGCGCGAGGTGCGGCAGATCTCGATGGCCTCCCGCACATTGTTGAGCTTTCCGAAACTGACCTGCTCCGGACGGAGCCTGCCCACATCCATCCGGCGGCCGAGGTGGTGGGCGAGCAGGATGCCCTTGTGCAGTTCGACGGCCATGTCGGCGAGCTTGGCCTGGGTGAGCTGGAAACCGCCGATCGGCTTCCCGAACTGCTCACGCGTCCTCGCGTAGTCGACGGCTGCCTCGAAGCTGGACCGGGCGGCACCCATCGCTCCCCAGACGATGCCGTAGCGGGCATGACTGAGGCAGCTCAGCGGACCGCGCAGTCCGGTGACGTCCGGCAGCACTGCGCCGGCCGGCAGCCGTACCTCGTCGAGGATCAGCTCGCTGGTGACCGAGGCGCGCAGCGACCACTTGTGCCTGATCTCCGGTGCGGAGAAGCCGGGGGTATCGGTGGGCACCACGAATCCGCGGATGCCACTGCCCGCAGAGCCCTCGTCGGTCTGCGCCCAGACCACGGCGACCCCGGCGACCGAGCCGTTGGTGATCCACATCTTGCGGCCGCTGAGGACCCAGTCCTCGCCGTCGCGCTTGGCGTACGTCCGCATGCCGGCGGGGTCGGAGCCGTGGTCCGGTTCGGTGAGGCCGAAGCAGCCGATGATCTCTCCGGCCGCCATGCCGGGCAGCCACTGCTGCTTCTGCTCCTCGGATCCGAAGCGGTGGATGGCGTACATCGCGAGGGAACCCTGCACCGAGACGAGCGAGCGGATCCCCGAGTCGGCGGCCTCCAGCTCCAGGCAGGCCAGCCCGTACTGGACCGCGGTGGCCCCCGCGCAGCCATACCCCTGAAGGGACATGCCCAGCGCCCCGAGCGTACCGAGTTCGCGGGCCAGTTCGCGGATGCCGGGCAGCTCGCCGTTCTCGTACCACTCGGCGATGTGCGGCAGGACCCGGTCGGCGGCCCAGACCCGGACGGTGTCGCGGATCGCGAGATCCTCGGCGCCCAGGAGATCGTCGATGCCGATCGGGTCGCGGGGGTCGAAGGGCGGGAGTTTCGAGGACGGAGCGGTGGACATGAGGGGGTGCCTCCGGCGGCTCGCACGGTAACGATGTCGGTGGGGACGCCGAAAACTAGCAGTGTTAGTTACGGCGCCGTGCCGACGTTACGACTCAGTGTGCCGCGCGTCCAGAGCCCGTCGCCTCGGCAGGCGTGCGGCGCGCGGGCAGCCGAAGGAGCACCTCGGGGCGGTCCTGGACCGGCAGCTCGTGCGGGCCCCGGGGCTCGCCGGGACCCAGCGGCTCCTGCCCGTCCCGGGCGCCGGGCACCTCTCGGTCGTCCGCGGGCGTGCGGGGTTCACAGAGCAGCGGCGCGCACTCCATCACGCGCGGCAGCCTCAGCGCGGCGAGCGCCCCGAGCAGCAGCAGACCGGCACTGACCACCAGGGTGAGGTGCAGCCCGCCGACGAACGCGTCCCGGGCGGTGGCGCGCAGCACGGCTCCGAGCGGACCGCCCAGCTGGTCGGCGACCTGGTAGGCCTCGCCGAGCGAGTGCGAGGCGGCGGCGCCCGCGGAGGCGGGAACCCCTTCCGCGGGGAGCTTGGCCAGACCGGGGGCGTACGCGGCGTTCATCACGCTGCCGAGCAGCGCGATGCCCATGCCGGCGCCCAGCTGGTAGGAGGTCTCGCCTATCGCGGCCGCCCCGCCGGCCCGGTCGGCGGGCGCCTCACTGAGCATGGACTCGTACGCGCCGAAGAGCGTGGACTGCAGGCCGAAGCCCAGCACGACGAAGGACACGGTCAGCAGGCCGGGCCGGTCGTGCTGGCCCATCGCCGTCAGCATCAGCACCGCGGCCGCCGTCAGGACGAAGCCCCACCCGACCATCCGGCGCGGACCCACCCTGCGCAGGGTGTACGAGCCGGTGGCCCCCGCGGCCATGGCGGCGAAGGTGAGCGGCAGCAGTCGCAGACCGGTCTCCAGCGGACTGAGGTCCAGGACCAGCTGGAGGTACTGGACGGCGATCAGCTCCAGGCCGACCAGGGCCAGCATGGCGAGGACGATGCAGCCCACCGCGGTGGAGAAGGCGGGCCTGGCGAACATCCCGATGTCGATCAGCGGATGCGCCCGGCGCTTCTGACGGCGGACGAACGCGACCAGCAGCGCGGCCCCGGCCAGCAGCGGGACGAGCGTGCCGGGGACCAGCAGCCCCTCGCCGGTCCCGGCGCGCTTCACACCGAGGACGACGCCGAGGACACCGGCGGCCGCCATCAGGGCGCCGAACACGTCCCAGGGCCCGTCATTGCTGCCGCGTGACTCCGGAAGCAGCAGCCGGCCGACCGGCAGGATCAGAGCCATCAGCGGGATGTTGATCAGGAAGACCGAACCCCACCAGAAGTGTTCGACGAGGAAGCCGCCGATGACCGGGCCGGTGGCGGCGCCCACGGCGGCGACGGCGGACCACACGCCGATGGCCACGGCGCGTTCGCGGCGGTCGGGAAAGACCTGCCGGAGGATCGACAGGGTCGCCGGCATGATCATCGCGCCGCCGACGCCGAGCAGGGCGCGCGCCGCTATCAGCACGCCCGCACTGTCGGCCAGGGCCGCGACGGCGGAGGCGATCCCGAACAGCGCGTAGCCGAGCAACAGGATGCGCCGGCGGCCGACCCGGTCACCGAGCGTGCCGAAGAGGATCAGCAGGGACGCGCAGACCAGCGGGTAGACGTCCACGATCCACAGCAGACCGACGGCGCTGGGCCGCAGATCCTCGGTGACGGCGGGGACGGCGACGTGCAGCACGGTCGCGTCGAGTGCCACGAGCAGCAGGCTGAGGCAGAGAACGACCAGGACGACCCATCGATTGGCACCGTCGGCGGCTTCGCGCAGACGGATTCGGGCTGTGGTCGTCCCGGACATGCATCTACCTCCCAAAAGGTCCCTCGCGCTCGGCAGGCCCCCCGGGGCTTCAGCGTCCGCTGTCCCTCCGGGCCCGGCATCGACGGGCGAGTGATCCGTCAGCGTACGCGAGTTCGACGGGGCCGCACGTGGCCCATCTCATACCTGCCGACGCCGCCGAGTGTGTCGTACGCCACTGCGACCGCCCGCACCGGGTCCCCCCGAGGCACTACCCCGACCCGCGACAACCGGCTGTCCTGCCGTACGCACGACGGACGGGAGTGGCCACACAACCGCCCGAGCTCGCCCGCCGAAGGCGTCCAGTAACCGGACCGACACCGTCCGTTCGGCTCCGCGGGTGCCCGCGAGAAAATCACTTCGCCATCCGGTGCGCTTTTCCGTCAATAGCCGAATGCACTTACGGAATACCTGCCGAATAAATGGAACAGGGCGAGCCCCGACTCACCGGACTCCCGGAAAAATGAGCCGCACTGAGACATAGTCCACATCACATCGTCATCACAAAGCGGCCGGATCGACCGGGTCACCCACTCACTCGCTGTAACGTCGATTGGGTGCGTACCGACATCTTTGCCCGTCTGGACCGGGAGCCGGAGCCGCCGAAGATAGAGACACCGCGGATGAGCCGTCACCGCATCGCTCTCTTCGGCGGGACGTTGGCGTTCTATCTGGCCATCGTCATTGCCGTGCTCATGTCGTCCTGGCTGGTGGCCCTGGACTGGAAGGTCATGCTCTTCCGGCCGTACCAGCAGTGGCCCGGCATCCACGCCTTCCTCGACTACTACGTCGTGCTCGGCCAGCGCGGGCCGACCGCCGTCATGGTCGCCTGCTGGCTGGGCTGGCGCTCCTGGCGGCAGCACACCCTGCGGCCGCTGCTGACGCTGGGCGCCTCGCTGCTGCTGCTCAATGTGACGGTGGGCGCGGTCAAGATCGGCCTCGGCCGGCTCGGCCCGCACTACGCGACCCAGATCGGATCGGCGGAACTCTTCGCCGGCGGCGATATATTTCCGTCCGGGCACACGGCCAATGCCGTGGTGACCTGGGGAATCCTTGCCTACCTGGCTGCCACGCCACGCGCCAGGCGCTACCTGTCGGCCATGTCCGCGCTCGTCTCCCTCGGAGTCGGCCTGACCACGGTCTACCTCGGTACGCACTGGCTCAGCGACGTGGTCCTCGGGTGGGCGGCGGGGCTGCTGATCCTCCTGGGGCTGCCCTGGGTCGAGCCCCTGATCACCCGGGCCGAGAACTGGATCTTCGCGGCCCGCGAGTGGCTGAGCGCGCGCGGCAGGACGTCGGTACCGGCACCTGTCACGGCGGGTGCTCCCCGGCCCGCGCCGGCAGGTCTGCAGGCCACGGGCGAGTCAGCCCGGAGCACAGCCCGCGAGGCGTCCGGGACCGCTTCCTCGGCGACGTCCGGGGTGGGGGGCCACCAGACCACCGTGGTCGCGGCCAACGGCGGCCGTCCCCGGGCGCACACCGCACCGCCCGCGCACCCGGCCCACCCCGCACGCTCCGAGCGGAGCCCGGTCACCCCGGCCGGCAGCCGTCGCCCGCCGCACGCGGACCGCGCACCACGCGGCGGCGCCTCGCCGGCCAGGCCGGTGGCCGGCGGCTGACCCAGCGGAACGGGCGGGCCCTGTGCGCGTCGTCCGCCCCCGTGCATGGCTGAAGGCCCCGACCGGAGTCGGGGCCTTCAGTCATGCACGGGGGCGACGGCCGCGTCGGGACGGAGCCGTCAGCCGGTCCAGCAGCGCCGGACGACGCCGGCATCGACCTCGAAGTTGATGCGGCCGCTCTGGAACTCCATGGTGATGACCATGCCCGGCGGCAGGGCTCTGACGGTGTCCCAGCCGCGCTCCCGGGCCCGCCGCTCGGCGGTCTCGGCGGCAAGGCCGACGTAGGCGCCGGGGGTGTCGTCCGGCTGGGCGGAGGCGTTCGGTACAGGTGCCATGCCCTCCACCGTAGGCGGACCCGGGCAGCGGTGGAAGCCGGGGCGCCGCCCGGTCACACCGCATCCTCACGTACCTCGCCGGTCACGCTTGTGTCACAGGATCACCACACGTGTTCCCCCCGAAGTCATTCGTTCGGACGCATGATTCGGCACCGGACGCACAGTAATCACACAGCGCCGAAAATGATCACAGAAGCGGGCCGGAATGACCCGGAAAACAAGCGGAATAGCCACTACCGGGTGACGTCCATTTCGCTGCGTAATGACCGCGCCCAAATGAACACACCACCGGGAATTCACCCTTACTTATCGCACCCTTATCCGGAGGTGACGATATCCACACCATCCCACCACCGGGCCCCACCCCCACCCCCCTTCTGCCCGTATAGCGGACACCGGGAGCATGCGCATTTCCGGCCCACCGGGCGACACAGCACCGAGGGGAGCCGCGCCTCGGGGGCTCGGCAGGGCCCTCCGCCGCCACCGCCCCGGCCGGATGCCCAGGACGCGCACGGCATGTTTCGGCCTTCGGCATTTGTCCGGGTATCACCGAGCAGGCGCCCGTCGCGGTTCGATTCCGTTCCCCTTCCCGCGTGACCCCGACAGCGGCTCACCCGTTGTCTTCTTCATGAGCCGGGAACCGCCCGGCGCACGTACCGAGTTCGAGGAGCCACCCGTGCCGCGCATGCTCGACGTCAGCGAGGACGTACGCGCCGAGATCGGCGACGCCGAAGCCGACCGGCTGCTCGTCGGCGACAACGCCCCCGGCAGTTACGACTGCACCTCCTGCCGCACCCCCGGCGACTCCGAGCAGGAGCGCACCAGCACGGTGCTGTTCGTCGGCGACGAGACCGCCGTCCTCGCCTTCGCCCACGCGACCTGCATTCCCTCACAGGTGGTCCAGGTGGCCGAGGAGCAGCTCCAGGGGGCCGTGCGCAGCATCACCGGAAGCGAGCAGGAGGACCAGGGCCGACAGGCCCCCGAGCAGGCGGTGCTCGGCATCACCAGCGGCCTCGTCCTGATCGACGACGAACTCCACCCGGCCCTGGTCGTCGAGCCGACCGGGGCGATCGCCCGCCCCGGCACCGACGGCAGCGGCGGCGACGAGTTCCTCCAGTTGCTGCTGGAGCAGAGCTTCCGGCCGGTGCACCGGATGGACCAGGTCCCGGAGGTGCTGCACGGCTGGTCCATCCTGCTCGCCATGGGGCAGCTGCACGCGGTGCTCCAGCCGGGCACGGGCGGCGGCGCTCCGGTGGCCTGGTGGCAGGCCCACGCGCCCCTTCAGGTCACGGAGGGCTGGCGGACCGCGGCCAACAAGTCGCAGACCGTGCTGGTCTACGCGGCGCCGGCCGGCTCGATCGGTCAGCAGCCCCGCGAGGACCTGCTGCGCGATGCCCTGGAGAAGGCCGCGGCCCGCGGGTTGCTGGTCGCGGCGGCCATGCCGCTGGCCGGCACCTGATCATGTCCGGGCCCCCCGCGCGCCCGCGACGGAGCGCGATTTCTCCCGCGGGCCCGCATCCCACGGACGGCGGGGTCGTTGGCACATACGTGCACTCATACGACCCCTCCCACCAGCGTCCGAGCCCGATCCCTGCCATGCGTCCCGCGCAGGACCCATCGGGCGGCCCGTCCCACACCCCGATCTACGACGCGCTGTACTCCGAGTACCGCAGGTCGTTCAGGGCGCTGCCGGGTGATCGGAGCGGCGAGGAGAGTCTGGGTCTGCCGGGCTTCGGTGCCGGGCTGTTCGGCTCGCGCACCCCGCTGAGTGTCCATGCCGCGCACTCCGCGCAGGGTGGGGCAGGGAGCACCGCCGGCGGGACGGGCGGCCACGGGAGCGGCCCGAGCAGCCACACCGGCGGCCTCGGCTCGTGGCAGCGGGTGGGACGCCACGCGGGACGGGTCCAGCAGCCCGCGGCGCTGCCGCCGGGTTCACGGGAAGCCTGACTGCACGACGGAGCCCCGGACCGCTCGCTGAGCGAGCGGTCCGGGGCTCCGGTGCGTCCGGGGCTGTGCACGGCCGTCGGACTCCGGCGTCTCCGGGGGTTGGGTGCCCGTTGGCCCGAGGGCGTCCGGTGCGCCCGTTGATCGCCGTCCTGGCGCCTTCCGCACAGGACGGCGCCATCGGTCGCCTACTTGTTGCGGCCGCGCTTCTCGCGGACGCGCACCGAGATGTGGATCGGCGTGCCCTCGAAGCCGAACTCCTCGCGCAGCCGACGCTCGACGAAGCGACGGTAACCGTGCTCCAGGAAGCCGGAGGCGAAGAGCACGAAGCGCGGCGGCTTGGTACCCGCCTGGGTGCCGAAGAGGATGCGGGGCTGCTTGCCGCCCCGGATCGGGTGCGGGTGGGAGGCCACGATCTCGCCGAGGAAGGCATTCAGCCGACCCGTCGGGACACGGGTCTCCCAGCCGTCCAGCGCGGTCTCGATCGCCGGGACCAGCTTCTCCATGTGGCGGCCGGTGAGGGCCGAGACGTTGACCCGCGGGGCCCACGCGACCTGCGCGAGCTCCGTCTCGATCTCGCGCTCCAGGTAGTAGCGGCGCTCCTCGTCGAGGGTGTCCCACTTGTTGAAGGCGACGACGATCGCACGCCCGGCCTCGACCGCCATGGTGACGATGCGCTGGTCCTGGACGCTGATCGACTCGCTGGAGTCGATCAGGATCACGGCGACCTCCGCCTTCTCCACAGCGGCCGCGGTACGCAGCGAGGCGTAGTAGTCCGCGCCCTCCTGGAGGTGGACCCGGCGCCGGATACCGGCCGTGTCGATGAACTTCCAGGTGATGCCACCGAGGGTGATCAGCTCGTCGACCGGGTCTCGGGTGGTACCGGCCAGCTCGTTGACGACGACCCGGTCCTCGTTGGCCACCTTGTTGAGCAGCGAGGACTTGCCGACGTTCGGACGGCCGATCAGAGCGATGCGGCGCGGGCCGCCGACCGCCGTGCCGAAGGACTGGGCCGGCGCCTCTGGAAGCGCCTCCAGCACGGCGTCCAGCATGTCGCCGGTGCCGCGGCCGTGCAGCGAGGAGACGGGGTGCGGCTGGCCGAGGCCGAGCGACCAGAGGGCGGTGGCGTCCGCCTCGCCGCTCTGTCCGTCGACCTTGTTGGCGCAGAGCACGACGGGCTTGCCGGCCCGGCGCAGCAGCTTGACGACGGCCTCGTCGGTGTCGGTGGCACCGACGGTGGAGTCGACCACGAAGACGACCGCGTCGGCCGTCTCGATCGCGTACTCGGCCTGGGCGGCGACGGAGGCGTCCAGACCGAGGACGTCCTGCTCCCAGCCGCCGGTGTCGACGACCTTGAAGCGGCGGCCCGCCCATTCGGCCTCGTAGCTGACACGGTCACGGGTGACGCCGGGCTTGTCCTGGACGACGGCCTCGCGACGGCCGATGATCCGGTTCACCAGCGTCGACTTCCCGACGTTGGGACGGCCAACGACGGCGAGGATGGGAAGCGGTCCGTGACCGGCCTCACCAATGGCGCCCTCGACGTCCTCGGGGTCGAACCCCTCCTGCGCGGCGAGCTCCATGAACTCCGCGTACTCGGCATCGCCAAGCGCTCCGTGCTCGTGGTCCGAGCCGCCGGAGTGAATCTGGTCGTTCATGAAGTCCGTTCCTCTTTGCATCATCATCGATGGACCACGCAGCACGCGGTCCACTACTCACGTCTTACCCGGTGCGCCCGGTGAGGCGCCCGGCCTGCTCCAGGTGGCCGGTCAGCCGTCCCTGGATCCGCAGCGTCGCCTCGTCCAGCGCCGTGCGCGTCCGCCGCCCGCTGCCGTCGCCCGCGTCGAACGCTTCGCCGAAGACGACATCGACACGGCTGCGCAACGGCGGCAGTGCTGATATCAACCGCCCGCGGCGCTCGGTGCTTCCCAGTACGGCCACGGGCACGATCGGCGCCCCGCTGCGTACCGCGAAATACGCGAGTCCGGCGCGCAGTGAGGCGAAGTCTCCTTCGCCCCTGGTGCCCTCGGGGAAGATCCCGAGCACCCCGCCGTCCTCCAGCACGCCGAGGGCGTGGGTGATGGCGGTCCGGTCGGCGATCGAGCGGTCCACCTTCAGCTGACCGATTCCGCGCAGGAACGGGTCCAGGGGGCCGACGAACGCCTCTTTCTTGATCAGGAAGTGGACGGGCCGGGGCGCGGTGCCCATCAGCATCGGACCGTCGATGTTGTGCGAGTGGTTCACCGCGAGTATGACGGGTCCGGCGGCGGGGACCCGCCACGCACCGAGGACACGGGGCTTGAAGAGCCCGTACATCAGCCCGATCCCGATGCCGCGCCCGACCGCCGCTCCGCGCAGCGTGGGCGCGCCCGTGGCAGGTGTCACTTCGCGGCCTGCTTCTCCCCGACGAGGGTGACGACGCACTCGATGACCTGCTGGAGGGTCAGCTCGGTGGTGTCCACCTCGACCGCGTCGTCCGCCTTGGCGAGCGGCGAGGTCTTGCGGCCGGAGTCGGCGGCGTCCCGCTTGATCAGCGCCTCCTTGGTGGCGGCCAGATCGGAACCCTTGACCTCGCCGCTGCGGCGGGCCGCGCGGGCCTCCGGGGACGCGGTCAGGAAGATCTTGATGTCGGCGTCGGGCAGCACGGTGGTGCCGATGTCGCGGCCCTCGACCACGATGCCCTTCTCCGCTCCGGCCGCGATGGTGCGCTGCAGCTCGGTGATCCGGGTGCGCACCTCAGGGACGGCGCTGACGGCGCTGACCTTGGAGGTGACCTCCTGCGTACGGATCGGGCCGGAGGCGTCCTCGCCGTCGACGGTGATCGTCGGGCCGGTGGGGTCGGTGCCGGAGACGATGACGGGCTTGTCGGCCGCGGTCGCCACCTCCGCCGCGTTCTGCACGTCGATGCCGTTGCTCAGCATCCACCAGGTGATCGCGCGGTACTGCGCACCGGTGTCCAGGTAACTCAGGCCGAGCTGGGCGGCGACGGCCTTGGACGTGCTGGACTTGCCGGTTCCGGAGGGGCCGTCGATGGCGACGATCACTGCGGCCGGGGCGGTCCGGGCGGCGGCGCTTACGGTTTCCACGGTGGTGGACACCTTCCTGGTACGCGGGGTGGGCGGGACGGGACGCGCGAACCCGCCCCACACAAGGTTACCGAGTGCCGGGGCGGGCCCGACCACCCCTGTGGAAAAGTGCCTCCCGGCCCGGCGCCCCAAGGGCTATTGCCGGATCGACCAGCCCCGCTCGCGCAGCGCCGCGCTCAGGGCCGGGGCGGCGCTCGGTTCGACCATCAGCTGGACGAGGCCCGCCTGCTGACCGGTCGCGTGCTCGATCCGTACGTCCTCGACGTTGACCCCGGCCCGGCCCGCGTCCGCGAAGATCCCGGCCAGCTCGCCGGGGCGGTCGCTGATCAGGACGGCCACGACCTCGTACGAGGCGGGGGCGGCGCCGTGCTTGCCGGGCACCCTGACCCGGCCGGCGTTGCCGCGGCGCAGGACGTCCTGGATGCCTTCGGTGCCCTCGCGCCGCTTGTCCTCGTCGGCGGACTGCAGGCCGCGCAGCGCCCGTACGGTCTCCTCCAGGTCGGTGGCGACCCCGGCGAGGACGTCGGCGACGGGGCCGGGGTTGGCGGACAGGATCTCCACCCACATCCGGGGGTCGGAGGCGGCGATCCTGGTGACGTCCCTGATGCCCTGGCCGCACAGGCGCACCGCGGTCTCGTCGGCCTCCTCCAGGCGGGCGGCGACCATCGACGAGATCAGTTGCGGAGTGTGGGAGACGAGGGCGACGGCCCGGTCGTGGGCGTCGGCGTCCATGACGACCGGAACCGCACGGCAGAGGGCGACCAGCTCCAGCGCGAGGTTGAGGACCTCGGTGTCGGTGTCCCGGGTGGGTGTGAGGACCCAGGGGCGGCCCTCGAACAGATCGGCGGTGGCGGCGAGGGGGCCGGAGCGCTCCTTGCCGGCCATGGGGTGCGTACCGATGTACGGCGTGAGGTCGATCCCCAGCGCCTCCAGTTCGCGGCGCGGACCGCCCTTGACGCTCGCGACGTCGAGGTAGCCGCGGGCGACGCCGCTGTTCATGGCGGTGGCGAGCACGGTCGCGGTGTGGGCGGGCGGGACGGCGACGACCGCCAGGTCGACGCGGCCCTCGGCCGGCTCGTCCGTACCGGCGCCGAGTGCGGCCGCGGTGCGGGCCGACTCCGGGTCGTGGTCGACGAGGTGGACCTTGATGCCCCGCCCGGCGAGGGCGAGGGCGGCGGAGGTGCCGACGAGGCCCGTTCCGATGACGACGGCGGTTCTCACTGGGCGATGTCCTTGCGAAGGGAGGCGGTGGCGCCGAGGTAGACGTGGGCGATCTCGGACTTGGCGAGATACGTCTCGACGTGGGCGAGGATCCGGACCACCCGGGGCATGGCCCCTTCGATGTCCAGCTCCTGGGCGCAGATCAGCGGTACGTCGACGATACCGATCCCGCGCGCCGCGGCGGCCGGGAAGTCGCAGTGCAGATCGGGTGTGGCCGTGAACCAGATGCTGATGAGATCGTCCGCGACCAGGCTGTTGCGCTCCAGGACGGTGGTGAGCAGGGCGCTGACCTGCTCGTCCATGTGCCCGGCTTCGTCCCGCTCCAGCTGGACGGCTCCACGGACCGCTCGTACCGCCACGTCGTGCTCCTTGCCTGTGCCTGCCTGCCGCATCTGCGCTTGCGTTTCAGCCTAGAGGGGTGGTGCCGTCCCCCGCCGGGGCGCCCTGTCCGTGAGACACGGCGGGGGCGTAACCGCGGCCCGCACCGGAATCCGCTGCCACCCGGGCGGGGTGCACCGCCCTCGCGTAGCCTCCCCCGCATGATCTCCCCCGGCGACGAGGACCTGGTCCGCGACCACACGGTCTACTCCTGCGTGATGGGCTCGCGTGCCTTCGGGCTCGCCACGGACGGCAGCGACACCGACCGGCGCGGGGTGTTCCTCGCCCCGACCCCGCTGTTCTGGCGGTTCGACAAGCCGCCGACCCATGTCGACGGCCCGGCCGAGGAGCAGTTCTCCTGGGAGCTGGAGCGGTTCTGCGAACTGGCACTGCGGGCCAACCCCAATGTGCTGGAGTGCCTGCACTCGCCGCTGGTGGAGCGACTCGACGCGACCGGGCGTGAACTCCTCTCGCTGCGTGGAGCGTTCCTGTCCCGCCGGGCCCATGGAACCTTCGTCCGTTACGCGCTCGGTCAGCGCAGGAAGCTGGAGGCGGACGTACGGCAGTACGGGGAGCCGCGCTGGAAGCACGCGATGCATCTGCTGCGGCTGCTCGCGAGCAGCCGGGATCTGCTGCGTACGGGAGAGCTCACGATCGACGTGGGCGCCGCCCGGGAGGAGTTGCTGGCGGTCAAGCGGGGTGAGGTCGCCTGGTCGGAGGTGGAGCGGCGGATGACGCGTCTGGCTGCGGAGAGCGACGAGGCGGCCACCGTCTCCCCGCTGCCGGAACAGCCGGACCGGGCGCGCGTCGAGGACTTCCTGATCCGCGCCCGGCAGGCGTCGGCCCTGGCGGCGCTGTCGGCCGGGGACGGTTCGGCCGGCTGACGCCGGGCAGAGGGGCGCGGTTCAGTCGGCGGGGGCGAGACGCGCCCGCACCACCAGTTCGTGCAGTGCGTCGAACCCGCTCGGCGCGTCCGGAAGCCCCGAGTCCGCCTGCGCCCCGTCGAGTGTCCGGTGCAGCGACTCGATGTCCTGGACCACCGTCGCCCGGTCCACTCCCTCCGCTCCCCCGTGTTCGGCCTCCGCCTTCGCCGTGATCAGCGCCGGTACGTAGGAGGGCGCCGGCACCCGGGTGAGCAGCGTCGGCAGGTGCGCCGTCACCTCGCCGCTGCGCATCAGGTGGATGCCGGTGAGGAGCGCCCGAAAGGTGTAGAGGAGCGGTTTCAGCCCGCCGGTCTTCTCGAAGAGCCGCCACTGGGTGGTGGCGAATCCGCGGTAGTGGTGGGCGTGGTTGCGGGTGAGGACGGCCGGGGCCAGAGCGACCAGCTCCGCGTGCAGAGCAGTCGTGTACACGACCAGCGGGGAGAGCAGCTGCTCCAGGACGTAGCCGTTCGGCTTCAGCATCAGCTGGACGAACTTGCGCAGATCATGGGTGACCAGGTCCATCTCCACCCCGTCGCTGTCCCACATCCGCGAGCGGGTCCCCTCGGGCTCCCTGAGTCCTACCAGGTCCTCGGCGGGCAGGACGTGGACCCCCCGCAGGTCCACGTCCGAGTCCCGGGAGGGGAACCCGTACAGATGCGCCCCGGAGACCGTGGCGAACAGCAGCGGGTGGCGCTCCCCGGCGATGACCGGGCCGAGGTCGGTGACCGGCAGTCCGGCCTCCTGGAGGAGTGTGGTGTCCGTACGCATGGCTCAAGCGTCCCAGAGCGCCCCCAGCGACAGGAGGTCGCTCCGGTACTCGATGCGCTCCGACCATTCCTTGGGCCAGGCCGCCGACCCCAGGTGCGCCCCGGCCAGAGCGCCGGTCAGGCAGCCGAGCGAGTCCGAGTCGCCCCGGGTGCAGGCGGCGCGGCGCAGGGCGGTGACGGGTTCGTCGGGGAAGAGCAGGAAGCAGTGCAGGGCCGTGGCGAGGGCCTCCTCGGCGATCCAGCCGTCACCGGTGCTCTCGCAGGGGTCGGTCTCCGGGGAGGGGCGGCGCAGGGCGTCCTGGACGCGGGCCAGCGCGGCGAGGCACTCGTCCCAGCCGCGCTGGATGTACAGCTCCGGGGAGGAGTCGCCCGCGTGGCGCCAGAGGTCGCCGAGCCAGCGGGTGAGGTAGCGGTTGCTGTTCTCGTACGCGTAGCTGCGCAGCTGCCCGATCAGGCCCATCGGTTCCGCGCCCTGCGCCAGCAGGTACACCGCACGGGCCGTCAGGTCGGACGCGGCGAGTGCCGTCGGGTGTCCGTGGGTGAGGGCTGCCTGGAGCTGGGCGGCGCCGGCGCGCTGTTCCTCGCTCAGTCCGGGAACGAGTCCGACGGGTGCGACGCGCATGTTGGCGCCGCAGCCCTTGGATCCGGTGCGACTCGCCTCCTGCCAGAGACGGTCGCTGTCGAGCAGTCGGCAGGCGGTCATGCAGGTGCGGCCGGGGGCGCGGTTGTTGTCGGGTGAGTGGTACCAGTCGACGAACTCGTCGCGCACCGGCCGTACCAGCCGCAGCGGGGTGAGCAGTCCGCGGTCCATGGCGGTGCGGATTCCGCGCCCGAGGGCCAGCGTCATCTGGGTGTCGTCGGTGACGAACGCCGGCTTCGGCAGCCGCATCTGGCGCCACGGCCCGCATTTGGCGAGGATCGACGGCACGTTGTTGAACTCGGTGGGGAAGCCCAGTGCGTCGCCGAGCGCGAGCCCGGTCAGCGCGCCGGTGGCGGCCTGTTTGGTGAGGGTCCTGGTCACGATCACGTGCTTCTTCCTTCCGGTCGCAGCAGTGGTGGGTGCAGCGCGGTGGCGGCGCCCGCCCGGTGGAGGGCTGCGGGCTTTCCCCGCCCTCCGGTGCGGCGCGGTGGTCCCTCCACGGCCTGGACGAAGCCGGGTGTGGCGAGGACCTTGCGCCGGAAGTTGGGCCGGTCCAGCTCGACGCCCCACACCGTCTCGTACACCTGCTGGAGCTCCCCCAGGGTGAATTCGGGCGGGCAGAACGCGGTGGCCAGGCAGGTGTACTCGAGCTTGGCGCCGATCCTGGCGCGGGCGTCGCCGAGGATGCGGTCATGGTCGAAGGCGAGGGTGCCGAGCCGTCCGGCGTCCCACCACTGGGCACGGGCCGCGTCGCCGCCGCCGCGCGGTTCGGGCAGGTCGGGGACGAGTGCGGTGTAGGCGACGGAGACGACCCGCATCCTGGGGTCCCGGTCCGGGTCGCTGTAGGTGCGCAACTGCTCCAGGTGGAGGGCCGAGACGGTGTCCTCGGTCAGCCCGGTCTCCTCGGCCAGCTCCCTGCGGGCCGCGGTCCCGGCGGACTCCCGCGGCAGCACGAAGCCGCCGGGCAGCGCCCAGTGGCCCTTGTACGGGTCCTCGCCGCGTTCGACGAGCAGGACGTGCAGCCGGGACTCGCGGACGGTGAAGACGGCGAGGTCGACGGTGACGGCGAACGGCTCGAAGGCGTGCGGGTCGTAGCCCTCGGGTGCGGCGGCGTTCACCGGCGCTCCGGGAGGGGTGCGGCGAAGTCCCAGCCGTCAGCGAGCAGGGCGTCGACGGCCGCCACCGCAGCGGCCA
The DNA here is from genome assembly GCF_045162765.1 of Streptomyces sp. NBC_01013. NCBI lineage: Bacteria > Bacillati > Actinomycetota > Actinomycetes > Kitasatosporales > Streptomycetaceae > Streptomyces > Streptomyces sp. NBC_01013. The sequence goes on along the minus strand of NZ_CP108687.1, from coordinate 6,609,448 downwards.
GCCGTTCCTCCCGACTTCCGGTGACCTCGGTGAACGCCCTTCCGGTGCGGGTGAGTTCGGCCCGGAAGCGATCGGTCATCCAGGGCCGCAGCTCCTCGCCGTCGCGAAGCCCGTCGTCCTCGAACGCGACGCCCTCGTGGTCGGTGAGCAGCCACAGGTGGTGGGTGACCCGGTCGGCGGTGCGCTCGACCAGGGGGTTGCGGCCGCCGACGTACCGCTCGTGCCACACGGTCGTGGCGAAGGAGTCGGTGTCGCAGACGAGCAGCGGGGAGCCGGTGCGGGCGGCTGCCTCCTCACGGGCGTTCTGGGTCTCGGCGATGAGGGGGAAGTCGTGGGTGGTGAAGGAGACGTCCTCCCACTGGGCGTCCGGCCACCGGGTGCGCAGCGCGGCGAGCTTCTGCTCGCTGAACTCGCGCCCGTACTCGGCGACGTAGCCGGTGTGCGCCCAGATGCCGCCTCGCCGCCGGTAGTGCGCGGCAAGGTCGCGGGCCAGGGTGGTGGTTCCGGTGGACTCGGCGCCGAGGACGACGACCCGGCGGGCGAGCGCCGCCCTGACCGGCGGTTCGAGGAAGTCCCAGCAGCCGGCCGGGTCCGCGCGGACAGCGGTGCCGGAGACCGGGAAGACCGTGCGGCCGGGGTCCACGCAGACGGACTCGGCGCCGAAGCGGCGGGCCAGTTCGTCCCCGTACGACTCCGAGGTGAAGACCGCGTCCACCGGATCGGGCACGGCCCCGGTGAAGACGGCCATGTGGGCGTCCCAGATCGCCGGGTCGTGGAGATCCATCCTGGTGTCGTCGACGGCGCCCACCACGGTCACGTCCGGGTGCACCTCACGCATCCACGCGACCCGGTCCGCCAGCGGCACGGATTCCACCGAGGCGGCGCAGACCAGCACCGTCAGCCGCTCGCAACGGTCCCTGGCGGTGCGGACGAGGTGGTGGTGGCCGGCGTGCGGCGGATAGAACTTCCCGAGCACCAGCCCGTGTGCGAAACGCTTCATGCCACGGCCTCCACGGGCTCGGGGTGGCGGACGGTGAGGTCCCGCCGCCAGTTGCGCAGGCCGACCAGACACAGCGTCAGGAAGCCCACGTACAGCAGCGAGGTCAGATAGAGCTCCTTGTACGCGTACAGCGGGATGTAGACCACGTCGGCGGCGATCCACAGCCACCACGACTCGACGAGCTTCCTGCACTGCCCGTACGTCGCCGCCAGGGACAGGGCGGTCGTCAGGGCGTCCCAGAACGGAACCGTCGAATCGGTGGCCCGGTCGAGCAGGACGGTCAGCGCGAGGGTCCCCACCGCCCCTGCCGCGAGCAGCCCGGCCCACTCGGCGCGGGCGGTGCGCCGCACCGGCAGGCCGGCCGTCCCTGGTCCACCCCCGTGGGTCCAGGTCCACCAGCCGTACGCGGCAAGGGCGATGAAGACGATCTGGAGGCCCGCGTCCGCGTACAGACCTGACTGGGCGAACAGCAGGATGAAGAAGACGTTGTTGGCGATGCCGATCGGCCAGTTGGCGAGGTGCTGGCGGGCCACGAGCCAGACGCACAGCGCACCGCTGCCGAAGCCCAGCACCTCGGTCCAGCTGACCGGGGTGTCCAGAACCGTCACCAGGGGTTGCTGCAGGGGATCGAGCACATCCGCGAGACTCACGCCCGCCTCCTTAATAGTCACTCTGACTATAAAGCGGGAACGGGGGCAGCAAAAGACCCGCGGCCGGTTCCTGTTCGAAAATCGAAATCCAGGAGCCGGCCGCGGGCCGTGAGCGGTGTGCGGGGTCCTCCGACCCTGCGGGGGGGGTCTACAGGCCGACCTCGCGCATCAGCATGCCCACTTCGGTGTTGGTGAGCCGGCGCAGCCAGCCCGACTTCTGGTCGCCCAGCGGGATCGGTCCGAACGAGGTGCGCACGAGCCGCTCGACGGGGAAGCCCGCCTCGGCCAGCATCCGGCGGACGATGTGCTTGCGGCCCTCGTGGAGGGTCACCTCGACGAGGTAGTTCTTGCCGGTGTTCTCGACGACGCGGAAGTGGTCGGCGCGGGCGTACCCGTCCTCCAGCTGGATGCCGTCCTTGAGCCGCTTGCCCAGGTCGCGCGGGAGCGGGCCCTGGATGGCCGCGAGATAGGTCTTCTTCACGCCGTACTTCGGGTGGGTGAGACGGTGGGCCAGCTCGCCGTGGTTGGTGAGCATGATGATGCCCTCGGTCTCGGTGTCCAGCCGGCCGACGTGGAAGAGACGCGTCTCACGGTTGGTGACGTAGTCGCCGAGGCACTGGCGGCCGTCCGGGTCCTCCATGGAGGAGACGACGCCTGCGGGCTTGTTCAGCGCGAAGAACAGGTAGGACTGGGTCGCCACGGTCAGGCCGTCGACCTTGATCTCGTCCTTGTTCACGTCGACGCGCTTGCCCTGCTCGACGACGATCTCGCCGTTCACCTCCACGCGGGACTGCTCGATGAGCTCCTCGCACGCGCGGCGCGAGCCCATGCCGGCCCTGGCGAGCACCTTCTGCAGGCGCTCACCCTCCTGCTCGGCGCCCGGGTGGGTCTTGGGCGTCTTGATCTCGGGCTTGTCCGCGTACCTGTCACGGTTGCGCTGCTCGATCTTGGCATCGAGCTCCCGCGGACGGGCGGGGGCGCCGTACGGGGCCCGCCGGCCGCTGCTCCTGGAACCGCTCGTCGCGGCCTTGGGGCCGCCCTTGGCTCCGCCGCGCGCCGCCGCGCCGCGGCCCTTGCGGGTGCCGCCGTCGCCGCCGGGCTTGTCGTTGCCCACGTCGTAGCGCCGCTCCTCGGGACGGGGACGGCGGGGGCGCTGCTCCTGATTGTCGTCACGCCCGGAGCCGGGCGTCCGGGCGTTCGGGTTGGTGTTCCTGCCGGTGCCGGCGTTGTTCCTGCTGCTCCTGCCGCCGCTGCCGCCGCTCCTGGCGCCGCCGCTGTTGCCGCCGCTCCTGCCGCCGGCGCCGCTGCTGCCGCTGTTCCTGCCACTGCTTCGCATCAAAAGTCCGTCTTGTCGTCTGCGTGAGTATCCGGGGTGTCCGGTGCGTCCGGATCGAACGACGGCACACCCTCTAGCGTCTCAGCCTCGATCGCGTCCGCCTCGGGGAGGAAGGGCGCGAGCTCCGGGAGCTCATCCAGGCCACGCAGGCCCATCCGCTCCAGAAAGTAGTTCGTCGTCCTGTACAGGATCGCACCTGTTTCGGGTTCCGCGCCCGCTTCCTCGACCAGACCCCTCTGGAGCAGGGTCCGCATGACCCCGTCACAGTTCACGCCGCGCACCGCGGAGACCCTCGACCGGCTCACCGGCTGGCGGTACGCGACGACCGCGAGGGTCTCCAGCGCCGCCTGCGTCAGGCGGGCATGCTGGCCGTCCAGGACGAAGCCCTCGACCGCCGGCGCGTACTCCGGGCGCGTGTAGAAGCGCCAGCCGCCCGCCACCGGACGGAGGTCGAAACCACGGCGCTGGACGGAGTACTCGTCGGCCAGCTCCCGCAGCGCGGCGGCGACGGCCCGCCGGGGGCGCTCCAGCACCTTGGCCAGGTGCTCCTCGGTCGCGGGCTCGTCGACGACCATGAGGACGGCCTCCAGCGCCGGCTTGAGATCGAGGTCCGCGACGGCGGAGCCGGTGACGTCCTGCTCGCTCATGCCTTCACGTCCTGCCGCTCGTCGTGCACGCTCTGTGTCTCCTGGTCGAACTCGTCCGTCACTGTGGGCTCCGCGTCCGTCCCCCCGGCCCAGCGCACCGTGAGTTCGCCGAGCGCCTCGTCCTGGTCCAGGGCGACGGCCTTCTCCCGGTAGAGCTCCAGCAGGGCCAGGAACCGTGCCACGACGGTGAGGGTGTCCGGGGCGTCCTCGGTGAGTACCCGGAAGCTGATCTCCCCCGCTTCGCGCACCCGCGCCACCACGATCCCCGCCTGCTCGCGCACGCTGACCAGGGGGGCGTGGATGTGGTCGATGTAGACCTGCGGTCTGGGCTTCGGCTGCATCGCCTTCACCGCGAGCCGCGCGAAGCCCTCGGCCCCGATACTGATGATGACGTCCGGCAGCAGCGCGGCGTGGTGCGGTTCCAGTCCGACGGTACGGGGGAAGCGCCGGCCCTCGGCTTCGAGGCGGGCGCTGAAGATCTCGGCGATGCGCTTGTACGCGCGGTACTGCAGCAGCCGCGCGAACAGCAGGTCCCTGGCCTCCAGGAGCGCCAGGTCGCCCTCGTCCTCCACCTCGGCCGTGGGCAGCAGCCGGGCGGCCTTCAGGTCGAGGAGGGTGGCGGCGACAACGAGGAACTCGGTGGTCTGGTCGAGGTCCCAGTCCGGCCCCATGGCCCGGATGTGCGCCATGAACTCGTCGGTGACCTTGGACAGGGCGACCTCGGTCACATCCAGCTTGTGCTTGGAGATCAGCTGGAGCAGCAGATCGAAGGGACCCTCGAAATTCGCCAGCCGAACAGTGAAACGCCCGTCGCCGGGGGTGCCGGCGGAGCCGGGGGCCGTGGCGGGGACGGGACCCGGGGCGTCTGCTTCGACTGCGGGGGCCGTGAGCACCGCGGGGACACCACCGGCCGCGGGGACCTCGTCCGCCGGCGCCTCCCCCCTGGGAACCCGGTCCGCGGGGGCTTCGTCCACGGGGGCCATGTGCACTGCGGGGACCTCGTCCGCCGGGGCCGTGTGCACCGCGAGGACACCACCGGCCGCGGGGACCTCGTCCACGGGGGCCACGTCCGCCACCTGAGCCGGCGCCCCCTCCGCGTCCGGCCGCTCCCCGGGGAGGGGTCCGCCGCCCGGCCCGCGGCCCAGGGGACGGCGGGAGGTGCGGGCGGGCTGGTCGGGTGTCGGCATGGAGATCCAGGGTGGGACGGGACACGGGCGGCGGGCGGCGGCCCGTACGGACGGGCCGCGCCGCTCGACGGACGGCCGCCCTCCGGGCAGGCTACCGGCGCCGCACCCCTCAGCGGCCGCGCAGACGCCGTACGAGGATGCTCGCGTCGCCCCGCGACTCCAGGTCCGCGAGGACCACGGCGACGGCTTCACGGACGATCCGCCCGCGGTCGACGGCCAGGCCGTGCTCACCGCGCAGCACGAGCCGTGCGTGTTCGAGGTCCATCAGCTCCTCGGCGGAGACGTAGACCGTGATCTTCTCGTCGTGACGCTCCCGGCCGCTGGGCCGCCGGTTCGCCCCGCGTCCGCCGCCCCGTCTGCGCTGCTGCTGGACGACGGGGGCGGGAACGGGTTCCTGCGAGGACGGCGGCTGGGGCCTACGTCCGGCCTGTGCGGCCACCGCGACGCGATCGCTCTCACCGGCGCGGGTGCGCGAGCCACCGGTGTTCGCGTCGGCGTCCGCAGCGGAGTGCTCCTCCTGCGAGGACGGGGCCGCGGAGGCCTCGGAGTCCTCTGCCCGCGTGCCGTCCCCGGAATCCGCCTCGCCGGCCGGAGCCGGTACCCGGGTCTCGCCGTTCGCCTTGCGCCGCCGCTCCGCAGGTGATGAGGACTGCAGCCCCATCCCCCCGGTGGTACGGAACAGTTCGTCGGCCCCGGGCAGACTCACTCGGCGTGACACCGGGCGAGCACCTCCCTGGCGAGCTGGCGATAGGCGGCGGCACCGACCGAGTTGGAGGCGTACGTGGTGATGGGCTCACCGGCGACCGTGGTCTCCGGGAAGCGGACCGTGCGCCCGATGACCGTGTGGTAGACGTGGTCGTCGAAGGCCTCGACGACGCGCGCGAGGACCTCGCGGCTGTGCACCGTACGGGAGTCGTACATGGTGGCGAGGATGCCGTCGAGCTCCAGCTCCGGGTTGAGCCGCTCCTGGACCTTCTCGATGGTCTCGGTGAGCAGCGCCACACCGCGCAGCGCGAAGAACTCGCACTCGAGCGGCACTATCACCTTGTGCGCGGCGGTCAGCGCGTTCACCGTGAGCAGGCCGAGCGAAGGCTGACAGTCGATCACGATGTAGTCGTAGTCGGCCATCAACGGCTTCAGGGCGCGCTGCAGCGTGGACTCGCGGGCCACCTCGCTGACCAGCTGGACCTCGGCGGCCGACAGGTCGATGTTGCTCGGCAGCAGGTCCATGTTGGGTACGGCGGTCTTCAGGAGGACCTCGTCGGCCGCCATGCCCCGCTCCATGAGCAAGTTGTAAACGGTGAGGTCGAGCTCCATCGGATTGACGCCGAGGCCGACCGACAGGGCTCCCTGCGGGTCGAAGTCGACGAGCAGGACGCGCCGGCCGTACTCCGCGAGCGCGGCACCCAGGTTGATGGTCGACGTGGTCTTGCCGACGCCGCCCTTCTGGTTGCACATCGCGATGATCTTCGCGGGACCGTGATCGGTCAGCGGGCCCGGAATCGGGAAGTAGGGCAGGGGCCGTCCGGTCGGGCCGATCCGCTCACGGCGCTGCCGGGCGGCGTCGGGCGCGAGGGTGGCCGCGTACTCCGGATCGGGCTCGTACTCGGCATCTGGGTCGTAGAAGTGCCCCTGGGGCGCTTCCTCGAAGTCGGCGAAGTGGGCGGTGTCCCGGCCACTCTCGTTGCCGGCCGTGGCGTTCACGTGTAGGCCGTCCATCATCTGGGGGGCTGTCGTCATGTGCTGGTGGGTGGCGAAGGTGCGGACAGCGACGGAGCCGACAGCCTCCAGCCCGTTCGGGCTCTGGCCCCGTGCAGGCATCCCTGGATGAACACCCCCGGGAGTAAATGTCGACTCATTCACAAGTCGTCTTACCTCCTTGGACGTGACCAGGAAACTTATCGATAGGTCAGCGTGGCACCATGCCGACGATTGGCGACTCTATGGCGTGTCACCGGTCCGCAGCAACACAATCCGCCGGACCCGGCCCGATGTGTCGGCAATCGAACACCCCTCTGTCAAGGGCACACAGTCCTCCGGGCGCACTTTTCGCGGGTGCACGAATCGGTTAAAGGGTTACGTTCGAGGCGAGTTGCGCGGGGCCTCCGGGAGGCCCGGCACACGTCCGGCCGGACCTTGCTCGGCAAGGTCCGGCCGGACGCACGAGGTTGACGGGAGGCGCTGACCCGTCAGCCGAGGAGCGTGCTCAGTTCGACGTGATCGAGGCCGTGCGCCTCGGCCACCTCGCGGTAAACAACCTGCCCGTCATGGGTGTTGAGCCCCTTGGCAAGCGCGGCGTCCCGGCGCAGCGCCTCCGCCCAGCCACGGTTCGCCAGCTCCACGATGTAGGGCAGCGTCGCGTTGGTGAGGGCGTAGGTGGAGGTGTTCGGGACCGCACCCGGCATGTTCGCGACACAGTAGAAGACCGAGTCGTGAACCATGAAGGTCGGCTCGGCGTGCGTCGTGGGGTGCGAGTCCTCGAAGCAACCACCCTGATCAATTGCAATGTCGACAAGTACACTTCCGGGCTTCATCTTGGCGACGAGCTCGTTGGTGACCAGCTTCGGGGCCTTCGCGCCGGGGATCAGCACGGCGCCCACGACGAGGTCGGCCTCGACGACGGCCTTCTCCAGCTCGAAGGCGTTGGAGACGACGGTCTGCACCTTGGTGCCGAAGATCTTGTCGGCTTCGCGGAGCTTGTTGATGTCCCTGTCGAGCAGCGTGACGTGGAAACCGAGACCGACGGCGATCTGCGTGGCGTTCCAGCCGGAGACGCCACCGCCGATGACGACGGCCTTGCCTGCCGCCGTGCCGGGGACACCGCCGGGCAGCACACCGCGGCCGCCGACAGAACGCATCAGGTGGTAGGCGCCGACCTGCGGAGCCAGGCGCCCCGCGACCTCGGACATCGGAGCGAGCAGCGGCAGCGCGCGGTTCGCGGTCTCGACGGTCTCGTAGGCGATGGCGGTGGTGCCGGACTCCAGGAGCGCGTCCGTGCAGGCACGGGAGGCGGCGAGGTGCAGGTACGTGAAGAGGGTCTGGTCCTTGCGGAGGCGGTGGTACTCCTCGGCAACCGGCTCCTTGACCTTCAGCAGCAGGTCCGCGGTGGCCCAGACCTCGTCGGCGGAGGGCAGGATCTGCGCCCCGGCGGCCACGTACTCCTCGTCCGTGATGGACGAGCCGGCCCCGGCGTTCTCCTCGACGACGACCTGGTGGCCGTGGCGGACGAGCTCGTGCACACCGGCAGGCGTGATCGCCACGCGGAACTCGTTGTTCTTGACTTCGCGGGGGATGCCGACCTTCACGTCGATCACGGTCCTTGGCTCAGAGGGTTACCCGGACATAGCTATACATACCCGGATAGACACAGCGTAAATGGAGACACCGCGAACACCCGCGGCAGAGCCAGTCTAATGAAGGGCTTCCCGCTGTCCAGCCTTACAAAGCATTAATTTTCTGTCGTCGCACTACGGATTTCGTAGGCTGCGCTCTCCTCGCCCAGCAATCTCTCGGCCGTACCCCTGTGCAGGCCCGCAGCCGCGGGGTCGCCGAGGCGGTCGAGGGTGTCGGCCAGCCGGAGCTCCAGCGCGGCCTGCAACCGCAGATCCTTGGCCTGGCGCGCCCACTCCACGGCCTCCCGGCACGTCTGCAGCGACTCCTGCGGACGGCCCGCGTACTCCTGGACCCGGGCGACCTCGCTGAGCGCCCGCGCCTGGGCGGGCACATCGCCGAGCCTGCGGTAGCCGGCCGCCGCCGCCCGCCAGTTCCGCAGCGCCTCGCCGTACCGGCCGGCGTAGGTGTGGACGGTGCCGAGCCGCCCGTAGAGGCGCGCCTCGTCGGCCCGCTCGCCCTGGGTGAGCCGCTGGGCCAGCGCCCGTCCGTACCAGTCGGAGGCCCGATTGAAGTCGCCGAGCTCCGCATAGGCGCCGCCCACGGATTCCATGGCGCGGCCGGTGGCGTACGGATCCTTCGCAGCACGTCCGGCGTCCAGCGCGGCCCGGTAGCGGGCCAGCGCCTCCCGGGTGCGGCCCGTCCCGGCGTCCAGGTCGGCGAGATTGAGCAGGGCGGCGGCCCGCTCCCGGGGCAGATCGCGCCGCTCCGCGACGGCCAGCACCAGACCATGCAGTCCGTAGAGCTCGGGGGCGGCCGCCTCGGTGCCCTCGTGCACGGCCAGAGCCCGCACCAGAGCTGCCACCAACCGGCGTGCCAGGGTGTCGAGTTCGCCGTCCTCGACGGCGATCCGGGCGGAGGCGACCAGTGCGGGCCTGCGGATCCGCAGCCAGGCGGCGGCCGCATCGGGTCCGGGGAAGCGCAAGGACCGTGGCAGTCCGGCCAGCTTGCGCCTGGCCGGCGAGCCCTCCGGTTCGGTGACCGCGCGGCAGGACTGGAGCAGGCGCACGGTGCGTTCCAGCATCCGGGCCCGGGCGAGCTGGATCTCGGCCGGCCGGTCCCGGTCCTCCAGCAGCGCCCGCAGCAGCGCCGCGAGGCACCCGGGCACCTCGTACTGCGGGTCCTCGGCCCCGTCGCTGCGCAGCAGGCCAAGCCGCACGAAGTCGTCGAGGGTGGTCCGGGCGGCCGAGACGGAGCAGCCGGCGAGCGCCGACGCGGTGTGGGCGTCGGCGAGCCCGGCCGGGGCGAGGGAGAGCAGACGCAGTATCCGGGCGGCGGTCGACGGCAGGGAGTCGTGGACCAGCCGGAAGGCGCGGGCCAGCGGACGGGCGCCGGTGGGCTGCTCGGTGTCGTCCGGCAGTTCCCGCAGTTGCTTGGTGACATCGGCGACCGAGGCCGTCGGGCGGGTGGCCAGCCAGCCCCCGATCATGATCAGGGCGGCGGGCAGACCACCGCACACCTCCGCCAGGGTCTCGGCCGTCAGCGGGTCGACGGTGATCCTGACCTCGCCGATCGCACGGGAGAGCAGCTCGACGGCGGAGGCCGCGTCGAGGCCGCCGATGGTGCAGGGCCGGACACCGGGGATGCCGGTCAGCGGGCCCTGCGCGGTGGCGACCACGAGGCAGTCCGGGTTGTCCGGCAGCAGCGGATCGACCTGCTCGGCGTCCGACGCGTCGTCGAGCAGGAGCAGGACACGGCGTACGGCGAGCGCCTCGCGGACCATCTCGGACAGTTCGTCCTCGTCCGCGCCGGGCGGTCCGGTCACGTCCAGCCCGCGCAGGAGCTCGCGCGCGGCACGTTCGGCAGGCACGGGGGTGCCGCCGGGTTCGGTGAGCCGGACGCGGATCAGTCCGTCGGGGTAGTCGCCGGTGGCGAGCAGCCGGCGGGTGAGTTCGGCGGCGAGTGCGGTACGGCCGGAGCCGGGGCGTCCGGCGATCAGCAGGACCCGGGCCCGGCCGCTCTTACGGCCAGCCATGGTGTCCAGTCCGGCCCGCTCGATATCGGCCCGCAGTTCCTTCAACTCGCGCTCGCGCCCGAAGAATCGGGGTGGTTCGACGACGGCCGGCGCCTCGGTCCCCGCTGCCTCGGCCGGGTCGCTGGTGTCCACCGCCTGATCCGTCACGGGCCACGCTCCACTTCGCTGCACGCGTCGCCCGCCGGAACTCCGGTCAGGGCATTCAGAGCGTAGTTCAGGCGGGTGGGCGAACCGGGTGGAGCGCGGCGGAGAGGTCCCCCGATCGGATCAGCATCTTTTCCGACCGGGGGATGCAAGGGAGTGTCCGGACGGGGCCCGTACGGACGACGTCCCAGAACGTCCGACGGGCGGTCAGGCCTCGAACGGCCGGGCGGGCCAGGGTGCTTCCGCCGGCCGCAGCGAGTCGGTCCCGTCGCCGGCGAGCACGGCAGCGAGTGAGAGAACCGCCACCGCCAGGCAGTTGTTGTGCAGGTCGCCCGCGAGGACACCCCGCACGAGTTCCTGGAGCGGCACCCGGGCCAGCTCCATGTCGGCCTCCTCCTCGGAGACCTCGAAGCGCTCCCCGTCCGCTTCGGAGATGCCCCGGGCGAGGAAGATCCGTACGGCTTCGTCACAACCGCCGGGCGACGTGTAGACGTCGGTCAGCACCCGCCAGTCCTCGGCCTTGACGTACGCCTCCTCGTAGAGCTCGCGCTGCGCGGCGTGCAGCGGGTTCTCGCCGGGGACGTCGAGGAGCCCCGCCGGAATCTCCCACAGCTTCTGGCGCACCGGGTGGCGGTACTGGCGCAGCACGAGGACGCGGTCCTCGTCGTCGAGCGCCAGCACGGCGACCGAACCGGGGTGGACCTGGTAGTCGCGGCGTGCGACGGTGCCGTCGGGCATCTCCACGTCGTCGGTGCGGACGCTGGTCTTGTTGCCCCGGAACGGAGTTTCGGTCGCGGTGACCGGCCATTCCTCGGGCGTGTCCTGGAAACCCATCTACGTCCTCCCACGAAAAACAGTGACCGGGGTACGCGTCCTCGAAGGATGCGTACCCCGGTCAACCGTAATGCCTGCGGGGATGAGGCTACTTGCGCGGCTCGGCGCCCGTCTTGCGTGCCACGGCCGCCTTCACCAGGCCCGCGAAGAGCGGGTGCGGGCGGGTCGGGCGGGAGCGCAGCTCCGGGTGCGCCTGCGTGGCCACCAGGTAGGGGTGGACCTCGCGCGGGTACTCGACGTACTCGACGAGCTTGTTGTCCGGGGAGGTGCCGGAGAAGACCAGACCGGCCTTCTTCTCCAGCTCGGCGCGGTAGGAGTTGTTGACCTCGTAGCGGTGACGGTGGCGCTCGTCCACGTACGGCTGGTCGTCGTAGGCCTCACGGACCAGCGAGCCCTCGGCGAGCTTCGCCGGGTACAGGCCGAGGCGCATCGTGCCGCCCAGGTCCCCCGCGCCCTCGACGTACGCCAGCTGCTCCTCCATCGTCGAGATGACGGGGTGGGCGGTGGCGGCGTCGAACTCGGTGGAGTTGGCGTCGGGGATCTCGGCGAGGTTGCGCGCCGCCTCGATCACGATGCACTGCAGACCCAGGCAGAGGCCGAGGAGGGGCACCTTGTTCTCGCGGGCGTACTGGATGGCGCCGACCTTGCCGATGACGCCGCGCTCACCGAAGCCGCCGGGGATGCAGATGGCGTCGACGTCGCCGAGCTGCTTCTTGGCGCCGGCCGGGGTCTTGCAGTCGTCGGAGGCGACCCACTTGACCTTGACGCGGGCCTTGTTGGCGAAGCCGCCGGCCCGGATGGCCTCGGTGACCGAGAGATAGGCGTCGGGCAGGTCGATGTACTTGCCGACCAGGGCGACGGTGACCTCGTGGTCGGGGTTGTGGACGCGGTCCAGCAGATCGCCCCAGGTGGTCCAGTCGACGTCACGGAACGGCAGGTCGAGCTTGCGCACGACGTAGGCGTCCAGGCCCTCGGAGTGCAGCACCTTCGGGATGTCGTAGATCGACTTGGCGTCGGGGCAGGCCACCACGGCGGCCTCGTCGACGTCGCACATCAGCGAGATCTTGCGCTTGATGGCGGTCGGGACGTCACGGTCGGCGCGGAGCACGATGGCGTCCGGCTGGATACCGATGTTGCGCAGGGCCGCGACCGAGTGCTGGGTGGGCTTGGTCTTGAGCTCGCCGGACGGGCCGATGTAGGGCAGCAGCGAGATGTGCACGACGAAGACGTTGTCCCGGCCCACCTCGTGGCGGACCTGGCGGACGGTCTCCAGGAACGGCAGCGACTCGATGTCGCCGACCGTGCCGCCGACCTCGGTGATGACGACGTCTACGTCGTCGGTGGCCATGCGGCGGATGCGGTGCTTGATCTCGTTGGTGATGTGCGGGATGACCTGCACGGTGTCACCGAGGTACTCGCCGCGCCGCTCCTTGGCGATGACCGTCGAGTAGACCTGGCCGGTGGTGACGTTGGCGGAACCGTCGAGGTCGACGTCGAGGAAGCGCTCGTAGTGGCCGATGTCCAGGTCGGTCTCGGCGCCGTCGTTGGTGACGAAGACCTCACCGTGCTGGAACGGGTTCATCGTGCCCGGGTCGACGTTCAGGTAGGGGTCGAGCTTCTGCATGGTGACCCGAAGGCCGCGCGCCTTGAGCAGGGCACCGAGGCTGGAGGCAGTCAGACCCTTGCCGAGGGAAGAGGCGACACCCCCGGTGACGAAGATGTGCTTGGTCGTCGTGGATGTGGGCTGCATAGCCAAAGGGGGCTCCCGTGGTCGCGATCGTGAGGTGCGTGCCGGCATTCCCTTCCGGAGAATCCGGAGGTGCCGTCGCTGCGGTTCGGGGGCCTCGTCTGCTCTCGCTGACGACCACCGTCCACGGGCTACCAGGGTAACAGCGACGAGGAGAGCCTGCTTCCGGCCGCTCCCGGCACACCGGGCACACAGGATCACCGCACGTCTCTCACGCCCCACCCGTTCGGCTCACCTCGGTTGTCAAGAGCGTCGCGCGGATCACCCGGGTGCGTCGTATCCTGCTCGGACACTCGCTCGGGGCGAGGTATGAACTCGCAGGTTCCCCCACATCAACCCCTTGCAACGACCTCTTGACCCGCAGTAAGCGCCCTACGGGGCGACATGGCCGTTCGACTGGAGATGCACGTGGCCGGGCGCATCGAGGATTACGCACTCATCGGAGACATGCAGACCGCCGCCCTGGTCTGCCGGGACGGCACAGCCGACTGGCTGTGCCTTCCCCGCTTCGACTCACACGCCGTATTCGCGGGACTACTGGGTACCGAGGAGCACGGCTTCTGGCGCCTGGGACCGGCCCGCGCGGAGGGCGCGGAACCGCCGTCGGCGGACCGTCGCCGCTACCGCGGGGACTCACTGATCCTGGAATCGGAATGGGACACGCCGCGCGGCACGGTCAGGGTGACCGACTTCATGCCGCCGCGCGACGGCGCGCCGCAACTGATCCGGATCGTGGAGGGAATCAGCGGCCGGGTGCCGATGCGCTCGGAGCTGAGAATGCGGTTCAGCTACGGGCGCGTCACCCCGTGGGTGCACAAGGTCGACGGCCGTACGGTCGCCGTCGCGGGCCCCGACTCGGTCTGGTACGACACCCCTGCGGAGACGTACGGCGAGAACCTGACGACGTACTCCGACTTCACCGTCGCCCCGGGTGACCGGATCGCGTTCACCATCAGCTGGCAGCCCTCGCACCGCGAGCCGCCCGCGCTCCCGGACCCGGAGGGCTCGCTGGAGGCCACCACGGACTTCTGGCGCGAGTGGGTCGAGCAGTGCACCTACCACGGCCCCTACCGCGAGGCCGTGGTCCGCTCGCTGATCACCCTGAAGGCCCTGACGTACGCGCCGACCGGCGGCATCGTCGCCGCGCCGACCACCTCCCTGCCGGAGGACATCGGCGGCTCCCGCAACTGGGACTACCGCTACACCTGGCTCCGCGACGCCGCGATCACCCTCTCCTCCCTGCTGCGCACGGGCTACCGCGAGGAGGCCCGTGCCTGGCGCGAGTGGCTGCTGCGGGCCGTGGCGGGGGACCCCGAGAACCTCCAGATCATGTACGGCATCGCGGGCGAGCGGGAGCTGGGCGAGGCCGAACTGGAGTGGCTGCCCGGTTACGAGAACTCCGGCCCGGTCCGGGTCGGCAACGGCGCCGCGGGCCAGCTCCAGCTGGATGTGTACGGTGAGGTCACCGAGGCACTGCACCTCGCACACATGACGGGGCTGACCCGCAACGACTACGCGACCGGCCTCCAGCTCAAGCTGATCGAGTACCTGGAGAACCACTGGGACGAACCGGACGAGGGCATCTGGGAGGTCCGCGGTCCGCGCCGCCACTTCGTGCACTCCAAGGTCATGGCCTGGGTCGCGGTCGACCGGACGATCAAGCTGATCGAGTCCGGCGACACGGACGGGCCGCTGGAGAAGTGGCGCGAGCTGCGCGACGACATCCACCGCGACGTCTGCGAGCGGGGCTACGACAAGGAGCGCAACACCTTCACCCAGTCCTACGGGTCGAAGGAGCTGGACGCCTCCCTCCTGCTGATCCCGCAGATGGGGTTCCTGCCGCCCGACGACAAGCGGGTCATCGGCACGATCGAGGCGATCCAGCGGGAGCTGTCCACCGAGGACGGCTTCGTGCTGCGCTACCCCACCTCGGGCGAGAACGCGGGCGTGGACGGCCTGGAGGGCGACGAGGGCGCCTTCCTGGCGTGCTCCTTCTGGCTGGCGGACGACCTGGCGATGATCGGCCGCGTCGACGAGGCCCGCCAGCTCTTCGAGCGCCTGCTGTCCCTGCGCAACGACCTGGGCCTGCTGGCCGAGGAGTGGGACGCGCGACTGCAGCGCCAGGTGGGCAACTTCCCGCAGGCGTTCAGCCACGTGCCGCTGATCGACACGGCGCTGCGGCTGACGGCGAGCGGGGCGTACGTGGGCTGACGACGCTGTCGCGGTGGGCCGGGCGGCCCACCGCGACAGCGTCGTCAGCCGGCCTCCGCCGCCCGGTCCGCGACGACCGGACGGCGCTCCGAAGGCAGCCCCCACTCGCTCCAGGAACCGTCGTAGACCGCCAGGTCGCGGTACCCGGCCAGTGCGGCGCCCAGCGCCAGGACGCAGGCGGTGACCCCGGACCCGCAACTGAAGACCAACCGTTCCCGGCCCTGCGCCGGAGCGGAGAACGCGGCGCGCAGTTCCGCCGCCGGGCGCATCCGGCCCTCGTGCTGGATCTCGGGGAAGGGCAGGTTGACGGCCCCGGGCATATGGCCGCCGCGCAGGCCCGCGCGCGGCTCGGGGGCCGTACCGCGAAAGCGTTCCCGGGACCGGGCGTCGAAGACGGCGGATGCCGGATCGGACAGGGCGGCCGCCACCTCGTCGGCGCCGACGAGCAGTCCGGCACGCGGCGCGGCCGTGAAGTCACCGCGTTCCGCGGGGGCGGCGGGCGCTCCGTCCTCCGTCGGCAGTCCGGCGGCCGCCCACCCGGGCAGGCCACCGTCGAGCACCGCGACGCGGTCGAAGCCCATCGCCCGGAGCATCCACCAGGCCCGGGCACTGGAGTAGATGCCCACCGCGTCGTAGACCAAGACCGTGTCGCCGTCGTGGAGACCCAGAGTGCGCAGCTCGTCGGTGAACCGGGCGGCGTCGGGCATCGTGTGGGGCAGAGGCCCCGTGTGGTCGGAGAGCGCCCCGTCGATGTCGAACGCACGTGCTCCCACGATCCTCCGCGGGGAACCCCGGTGTGCGCCGACGGAGGCGTCGAGCACCAGCAGCCCCGGAGAGCCGAGCCGCCCGGCGAGCCAGTCGGGGCCGACCAGTGGGCCGGGCAGGGCGTCCTCGGGCGGCACGCCCGCTCCGGCCACCCCACCGGCCCGCTCCCCGTACGGCGGCGCATCGTCGCCCATGGTTCCTCCCCCTCGTCCGGTACAGGATTTTCAAGATCGCAGCGGCCGCCGCCCCTGTCAACGGCGTGCCGCCCCGGCGAAGCCTCCGGCGCCCGGGGCCGGTACCTTCCTGACCAGGACCACCGCGACCGTGCGAGTGTCCGGACCGACCGAAGCGAAACGCGAGGCCAGAGCCAAGTGGAGACCCAGGGCGGCATCACCGTGCAGCGAGCCCTTGAGCTGCCGGGGCTGCGCAGCGGCCTCCCCGAGGTGGTGACCGGCGCCGACCGCCTCGGCCGCACCGTGCGCTGGGTGCACGCCGGCGAGGTCCCCAACATCGCGTCGCTGCTCAAGGGCGGTGAGCTGCTCCTCACCACCGGCCTGGGGCTCGGCACCCGTCCCGCCGAGCAGCGCGCGTTCGTCCGACGGCTCGCCGACCGCGGTATCGCCGCACTCGTGGTGGAGCTCGGTCCGCGCTTCAGCAGATTGCCGTCCTCGATCGTGGACGCCGCCCGCACGGCCGGGCTGCCCCTGGTCCAGCTGCACCGCGAGGTGCCGTTCGTGACGGTGACGGAGGAGATCCACACCGAGATCGTCAACGGTCACTACGCGCTCCTGCAACAGGCCGAGGAGGTTCATCGGCGCTGCACCCAGGCGCTGCTCGGCGGTGGCGGGGTGCCCCAGGTGCTCGGCATCCTGGCGGATTTCACGGCCAACCCGGTCTTCCTGGAGACGGCGGACGGCCAGCTGCTGTACGCGGCGGGCACGGAGTCGGGCCCGGTCTCCGCGGATCCGCTCCAGGTGTGGGACGGGATGCGCGGCGGCCGGGCGGCCCGCGAGTCGCCGCCCGTCGGTGCTGTGCTGGTGGATGTTCCGGGCGGCGGACCGGGGGCGGGGTCGGTACGCGCCAGGCTGGTCCTGCTGGCGGTGGACGGGCCGCTGGTGCCGGTGCACCGGATGGCGGCGGAGCGGGCGGCGGGCATTCTGGCGGTGGTCCTGATGCAGGCCCGCCAGGAGGAGGAGCTCGCGGCACGTGGCCGGGGCGACTTCCTCACTGATCTCGCGGAGGGCCGCATCACCCCCGAGGACGCGCCCGCGCAGGCCCGCGTGCTGGGCTTCAAGCCGGGCGAGATGCCGCTGCTGCCCGTGGTGATGCGGCTGGCCCCGGAGCTCTCCCCCTCCGGGAACTGGGCGTTGCTGGCGCGCGCGGTCCTGGAGGAGCTGTCCTCGGTGGGGGTGCCGGTGCTGCTCGGAGTGCGGCCGGTGGAGGGCCGGGTGCCTCTGCTTCTGGGGCTGCGGACGGAGACGGAGCGTACGGCGGTGGCCGACCGGGTGGCGGCGGCGCTGCGGGCCGGGGTGGAGCGGGCCGGTCTGGAAAGGGCGGGGTCCCATCCCCCTGTCGTGGTGGTCGGGGTTGCGGGCGGCTGGGCAGCGGCCGGTGCGGGGCTGCGGCACGCGGCGGAGACGGCGACGGCGGCGCAGGGGCTTGACGACCGGCCCTGGTACGACGCCCGCCGGCTCGACATCGACCTGCTGCTGTGGCGCCTGCGGGACCATCCTGACCTCGCGGCGTTCGTCGAGCGGGCCATCGGCGCGCTGCGCGATCACGACCGGACCTCGCGTCCGCCGCTGCTTCCCACGCTGGAGACGTATCTGGCCCATGCGGGCCGCAAGGCGGAGACGGCGCGCGAACTGCATCTGAACCGTCAGACGCTCTACAACCGGCTGGCCCGCATCGGTGAACTGCTCGGCACCGATCTGGACGACCCACAGGCCGTCCTGGCTCTGAGCCTGGCCCTGCGCGCCCGCCGCCACGCGACGTGAGACCTCGGCCCCAGCGGGTGGCAGCCACCCCTGAGGACTGTCCCGCAATTCCTGGCGCAACCCTCAGCGGTTGGTCAACTCGTCGTACACGCTGAGGACTTGAGCGACCGTTTCGTCCTCGGTCGGCCAACTCGCCGCCTGCTGGAGACCGGCGGCTGCCAGCCGCTCGCGTTCCGCCGGATCGCCGAGCAGCCGGGCCACGGCACGGGCGAGCGCCTCCGGGTTGGCGTACGGCACGAGCTCCGCCGCTTCACCCACGAGATCGGGCACTCCGCCGACCGCGGTGGCGACCAGCGGCACGCCGATCCGCAAGGCCTCCTGGGCCAGCACCGGACGCGCCTCCCAGCGGCTGGGCAGCACCACCAGGTCGGCGGCGGCCAGGAGTTCGGGAATGTCGGTGCGGCTGCCGATCAGCGAGACCGGCAGGTCCTCGGCCTTGATCCGGCGCCGCAGCGCCGCCCGCTCCCGCCCTTCGCCGGCGATGACGAGCAGGGGGACGGGGTCGAGGCGGCGCCACATCCGTGCCGCGTCGAGCAGGGTGCCGTATCCGTGATGGGGCACGAGGCTGCCCACCGCCATGATCAACGGTCTTTCGACCGCGCCGAGTTCGGCCCGCACCTTGCCGTCGGGCGCCGGCACGGGGAGACACGGCACGGGAAGGGCCACGGGCGCGAGCCGGGCGTCACGCGCGCCACGGCGCCGGGCCCGGTCGACCAGGTCCGACGACGCCCCGAGCACAACCGAGGCCGCTCGGACGGCTCTTCGCTCCAGCAGGTGGAGCATCCGTCGGCGCGCCCCCTCGGCGTGGGCCCGGACATGCCAGGTGACGACCAGCGGGATCTGACGGCCGCCGAGCGCCAGAGCGGCCCGGACCGCGGCATGCACTCCGTGCGCGTGAACGATGTCGGCACCCGCGCAGGCGGCCCGCAGCGCGGCGACGGCGGCGGGGTCACTGCGCCGCGGCACGGCCGTGTACCGGGCCCCCGTCGCGGAGAACGCGTACGCGTGATCCAGTCCGGCCGGAGCGCAGACGGTGACCTGCACACCTCGCGCGACCAGTCCGGCGGCCAGCGAACCGACATGGGCGCTGCTGCCCGCACTGCCGCCGCCCAGCACTTGGACCGTACGCAGCTGTGACACGTTGAATGGCTCCCGGGGATCCCGAGTCGGGGGTAACGGCCTCACCCGCGACCGTATGTACACCGCCAAGGATGCCAGTCCGTACGCACGTTCCGGCACGACCGACCCGGTACGCCGGTGCGGACCGCAACAAACCGGGCGTGGCGCACCACCCGCACGAGTGAAATCCGCGAGAGATCGGAAGCGGCCCCGGACGTCGGGACCGCCCCCGCGAGGCCCTAGCCGTCGGCCCGTGCCGTGGCCAGCAGTTCCTCCGCGTGCGCACGGGCCGTCTCGGAGTCCTCCTGTCCGGCGAGCATCCGGGACAGCTCCCGTACCCGGTCCTCGCCCTCCAGGACCGTGACGCCGCTCCTGGTCACGGAGCCGTCCACCGTCTTCTCGACGAGCAGCTGCCGGTCGGCGAACGCGGCCACCTGGGGCAGGTGGGTGACGACCACGACCTGCGCCGACTTCGCGAGCTTCGCCAGTCGCCGGCCGACCTCGACGGCGGCCTTACCGCCGACACCCGCGTCGACCTCGTCGAAGAGGTAGGTGGGGACGGGGTCCGAACCGGCGAAGACCACCTCGACGGCGAGCATCACCCGGGACAGCTCACCGCCCGACGCGCCCTTGGCGATCGGACGGGGCTGGGCGCCGGGGTGCGGGGCCAGCAGGAGTTCGACCTCGTCGGCGCCGGACGGGCCGTAGGCCACGTTTCGTCCGTCGATCTCGATGCCGGACGCCTCGTCCGCCGCCTCGGTCTGCCGGATGTCGAAGGAGACTCGGGCGTGGGGCATGGCGAGGGAGGCCAGTTCCTCGGTCACCGCTTCGGCGAAGAGCGCCGCAGCCGCTGTTCGGGCATCGGTCAACGCCTGGCCCAGGCCGGAGAGTTGGGCGCGCAGTGCGTCCCGCTCCGCGGTCAGTTCGCCGATCCGGTCGTCGTCGCCCTCCAGCTCGGTCAGCCGGGCCGCCCCGTCCTCGGCCCAGGCCAGAACAGCACTGATGTCCTGGCCGTACTTGCGGGTGAGGGCGGTGAGCGCGGCACGCCGCTCCTCGACCGCGGCGAGCCGCAGCGGATCGGAATCCAGCTGGTCGGCGTACCCGGACAGTTCACCCGCGACGTCGGCGAGCAGGATGGAGATCTCGCCGACCCGGTCGGCGAGTGCGGCGAGTGCCGGGTCGTGTGCGCGTACCCCGTCCAGTGCCTGGCGAGCGGCCGCGACGACGGTCGTCGCGTCGACGGCCTCCTGGTCCTCGGGGTTGCCGGCCAGCGCGGTGTGCGCGAGGGCGGCGGCGGAGGCGAGCGCGTCGGCGTGGCCCAGGCGCTGCGCCTCGCCGGCGAGCTCGGTGTCCTCGCCGGGCAGTGGTTCGACCGCGGCGATCTCGTTCAGCCCGAAACGCAGCAGATCGGCTTCCTGGGCCCGCTCACGGGCGCGCGTGGTCAGCTCGTCGAGGTCGGCGGCCACCTCGCGCAGCCGCTTGTAGGCCTTCGCATACGTGGCGTGGGGCACGGCGACGCCGTCGCCCGCGTACCGGTCCAGGGCCTGCCGCTGCCGGGCCGGCTTGAGCAGTCCCTGCTGGTCCGTCTGGCCGTGCACGGCGACGAGTTCGTCAGCGAGTTCGGCCAGCACTCCCACCGGCACGGATCTGCCGCCGAGATGGGCCCGGGAGCGCCCTTCCGCGGAAACGGTACGGCTGATGAGCAGCGCACCGTCCTCGATCTCGGCCCCGGCCTCCTCGGCCCGCAACGCCGCAGCGTCGCCCTCGGTCACCGTGATCCGGCCCTCGACGACCGCGGCCTTGGCACCGATCCGCACCAGGGCGGGATCGGCGCGTCCGCCGAGCAGCAGCCCCAGGCTGGTGACGACCATGGTCTTGCCCGCGCCGGTCTCACCGGTCACCGCGGTGAAACCGGGTGACAGTTCCACCACCGCGTCGTCGATGACTCCGAGCGACCGTATCCGCATCTCCTCCAACACGGACATGACCATACGAGGTTTCGCGGCCCGCGCGCACACGGGCCGGGGTCGGGTCGTCGGATCCGCCGCCGCGGGAGCCCGCCAGGGGGTCAGTGCGGCGCGCCCCGCCACCCCGAGACCGGCAGTGCGAACTTGGCGACCAGCCGGTCCGTGAACGACGCCTGGTGCAGCCGCGCGAGCCGGACGGGCACGGCGCCACGTCGCACCTCGACGCGCGCGCCCGCGGGCAGCTCCACCGTCCTGCGCCCGTCGCACCACAGGACCCCGTGCGGGGTGTGCGGCTGGACCTCGACGGCGAGCACCGAGGTCGGCGAGGTGACCAGTGGCTTGGCGAACAGCGCGTGGGCACTGATCGGGACCATCAGGAGTGCCTCGACCTCGGGCCAGACGACGGGCCCGCCGGCCGAGAAGGCGTACGCGGTCGAGCCGGTCGGCGTCGCGCACACGATCCCGTCACAGCCGAACCCGGTCACCGGCCGGCCGTCGATCTCCAGCACGACCTCCAGCATCCGCTCGGGCGACACCTTCTGCACGGCCGCCTCGTTGAGCGCCCAGTCGGTGTGGATGACATCGCCGTTGCTGTGCACGAGGACGTCGATCGTCATGCGCTCCTCGACGGTGTACGCGCGGGTGACGACCCGGTCGACGACCTTGTCGAGGTCGTCGCGTTCGGCCTCGGCGAGGAAGCCCACCCGGCCGAGGTTGACGCCCAGCATCGGGACCCCGGAGGCGCGCGAGAGCTCCGCACCCCGCAGCAGCGTCCCGTCGCCGCCCAGCACGATCAGGAGCTCACAGCCGTTCAACGCCTCGGGTGTGGCGTCGGTGACCGTCCCGACGGACGGCGGCAGCGGAAGATCGGCCGCCTCCGTCGCCAGGACCCGCACGCCCAGGCCGCTGCGGAGCAGCCCCTGGACGACGAGCTCGGCACTGCGGATCGCGGCCGGACGGCCGGTGTGTGCCAAGAGAAAAACTGTTCGTGCCGCATTCGTCGTCAACGAGGCCCCTCCGCCACTGCACGGTCGACATCTGCGGGATCCAGCTCCGGTGCTCCGGCCCGCAGCCACAGAAAGTACTCGACGTTCCCCGACGGCCCTGGCAGCGGGCTCGCCGTCACACCCCGGACACCCAGGCCGAGTGCCCAGGCCCGCCGGGCCACCTCCCGCACCGCTTCGGCGCGCAGTTCGGGACTGCGCACCACACCACCGCTGCCCAGGCGCTCCTTGCCGACCTCGAACTGCGGCTTGACCATGAGGACCAGGTCCGCGCCGGGGGCGGTGCAGCGTGCCAGGGCGGGCAGCACGAGCCCGAGCGGGATGAACGACAGATCGCCCACCACCAGGTCCACCGCCTCGCCGTCGATCGCGTCCAGCGTCAGCTCCCGCACGTTGGTACGGTCCTTGACGGTGACGCGTTCATCGGACTGGAGCGACCAGGCGAGCTGCCCGTAACCGACGTCCACGGCCACGACGCGGGCCGCTCCGGCCCGCAGCAGCACATCGGTGAACCCACCGGTCGACGCCCCGGCGTCCAGTGCCCGCCGTCCCTCCACCGTCAGCCCGAGGGGGACGAAGGCGGTGAGGGCGCCCGCCAGCTTGTGGCCGCCCCGCGAGACGTACTCGGGGTCACTGTCGTCCTTGGTGACGACGAGGGCGGCACTCGTCTCGACCTGGGTGGCCGGTTTGGTCGCGGTGTTGCCGCCGACGGTCACCCGTCCTGCGGCGATCAGCTGGCTGGCATGCTCGCGTGAGCGTGCGAGCTTTCGGCGTACCAGCTCGGCGTCGAGGCGGCGACGGGCCACTCCTGCCACGTTCGGTTCAGCTCCTGTTGTTGTACGAGTTGTTGTACGAGGGTGTCGGGGCGGGTACCGGCGCGGGGGCGGGCCCGGCGTCCAGCGCGGTCAGCGATGCGCGCAGGCCACGGTGTACATCCTCGTACACCTCGACGTGTCCGTCCGCCGTGAGGTGGTCCGCATCGGCCAGACGCTCCAGCCGCGCGTCCACCTCGGCGTGGCCCGTGGGCGTGCGTACGACACCGAGGGGCGCCGGGCCGGCGGGCTCGTGCGCCCCGGCGGGGGACGGTTCCTGCGGTACGTCCTGCGGCATCTCCCCGGGCGCGGTTCCGGCGGCCGTGTCCGGCCCCGGCGTCGAGTCGCTCATGCGGGAAACGCTACCGCGAAGGGCTGCGGTACCGTCGGTCACGATGGCGACCATGACAGAGTGCCGCAGCGCACTCGACAGACTTTCCGACAACCTCGCAGGGGCCGACGGCGATGTGCGCGGCGCGGCGGCGCTCGACCGTTCGCTCAGCTGCCACATCAAGGACCTCGACGTGACGTTCACCGGACGCCTCGCCGGAGGCCGGATCCAGGTCCTTGACACGGTCGAGGGCCCACCCCGGGAGAAGGCCGAGATCCGGCTCGCGATGACCGGGGACGATCTGGTGGCGATGGTGGACGGCGAGCTGAACTTCGCCAAGGCATGGGGCTCGGGCCGGGTCCGTCTGGAAGCCGGCTTCCGCGACCTGCTGAAGCTCAGATCGCTGCTGTAACGGTCCGTTACGTACCGGGCGGCGCCGGATCGAGCCCGCCCGGCCGAATCGAGCCCGTCGGGCGGTCGAGGGCAGGGCGTGACCGCAGGTCACGCGCCCCCGGCCACCGGCGCCCGCGGAGCGCGCACCCGTGCGGCCGGAACCACCAGCGGCGTCCCCGTCTCCGGATCGGGGATCACCTGGCACCGCAGCCCGAACACCCGCTCCACCAGCTCCGCGGTGACGATCTCCCCCGGTGCGCCCTCCGCGATGATCTCGCCCTCCCGCATCGCGACGAGGTGGGTGGCGTACCGCGCGGCATGGTTCAGATCGTGCAGGACCGCCACCAGCGTGCGTCCCTGCGTCTCGTGGAGTTCCGCGCACAGGTCGAGCACGTCGATCTGGTGCTGGATGTCGAGGTACGTGGTCGGCTCGTCGAGCAGCAGCAGGGGCGTCTGCTGCGCGAGCGCCATCGCGATCCAGACCCGCTGACGCTGACCACCTGACAATTCATCGACATAGCGATCACCCAGCGCAGCGACACCCGTCGACGCCATCGATTCCTCGACAATGCGTTCGTCCTCGGGTGACCACTGACGCAGCAGTCCCTGATGCGGGTACCGCCCCCGGGCCACGAGATCCGCCACCGTGATGCCCTCCGGCGCGATGGAGGACTGCGGCAGGAGCCCGAGGGTCCTGGCGACCTTCTTCGCCGGCAGGCCGTGAATGGATTCCCCGTCCAGCAGCACCCGGCCGTGGGCCGGCTTCAGCATCCGGGAGAGCGCCCGCAGCAGCGTCGACTTCCCGCAGGCGTTGGGGCCGACGATCACGGTGAACGAGTGGTCGGGGATCTCGACCGAGAGGTTCTCCGCGATGACCCGCTGGTCGTAGCCGAGGGTCACCGAGTCCGCGGTGAGGCGCTGCATGGTCGTACTCCGGGGGTGGGTCGGATCGGTTTCGGTGAGCGGACGGCGGGCGGGACCGGTGTCGGCCCGCTCCGCGCCCCGTGCTCCGGCCTTCATATGCGGCCGGCCCTGCGCTCGGACACCAGGAGCCACAGCAGGTAGCAGCCGCCCAGTACCCCGGTGACGACACCGACGGGCAGCTGCCGGTCGCCGAAGGCCTCCAGTGAGACCCAGTCGGCGACGAGGAGGAGCGCCGCCCCCATGAAGGTCGCGGCCACCAGGTTGGGGCCGGTGGAGCGGGTGAGCCGGCGGGCGAGCTGAGGGGCACTCAGCGAGACGAACGCGATCGGCCCCGCGGCGGCCGTGGCGACGGCGACGAGCAGCACGGCGGAGCCCATCAGGACGAGCCGGGTGCGTTCGACCCGTACCCCGAGCGCGTACGCGGCGTCGTCGCCCATCTCCATCACCCGCAGCGCGGGCCCGTGGGCGAACACCAGCGGGAGCAGCACGGCGCAGACCACGAGCAGGGGCCGGACCTGCGCCCAGTCCCGGCCGTCGAGCGAGCCGGTCATCCAGACGACGGCCCGGGTCGCGTCGACCAGGTTGGCCTTCGTGATCAGGTACTGGGTCGCGGCGGTGAGCATGGCCGCGGCACCGATCCCCACCAGGACGAGCCGGAATCCGTGGACCCCGCGCTTCCACGCCAGCAGGTAGACGGCGACCCCGGTCAGCAGACCGCCGGCCACCGCGCCGCCCGCGACCGCCGCCGCACCGCCCTGGAAGAGGACGATCACGGTGAGCGCCCCCACGGTCGCGCCCTGGCCGAAGCCGAGCACGTCGGGGCTGCCGAGCGGGTTGCGCGAGATGGTCTGGAAGACCGCGCCGCCGGCACCGAGCGCCGCCCCGACGAGGAGTCCGACCAGCACGCGCGGCAGGCGCAGGTCCGTGACGATGAACTCCTGCTGGAAGGTGCCGTGCCCGAGGAGGGTCGTGACGACCTCGCGCGGAGTCATCGAGAAGTCGCCGCTGCCGATCAGGACGACGGCCGTGCCCGCCGCCACGGCGGCGAGCAGCAGGATGACGAGGGAGGCCCGGACGTTCATCCGGAACGAGTACCCGCCGGCCGTCCGCACGGCCCGCACGGACCGAGCCGTTCCCGTGACTTCCGGCGGCGTCTCCTCCTGGGTGGCCTTCACAGCTGGGACATCCTCTTGCGTCGTACGAGGTGGATGAAGACGGGCCCGCCGATCAGCGCGGTGACGATGCCGACCTGCAGTTCGGACGGACGGGCGACGACCCGGCCCACCACGTCCGCGCCGAGCAGGAGCACCGGGGAGAGCACGGCCGCGTACGGCAGGATCCATCGCATGTCGGGGCCGGTGATCGAGCGCACCAGGTGCGGGATCATCAGCCCGATGAAGACGACCGGCCCGCACGCGGCCGTCGCGGCGCCGCACAGCAGAGTGACCGCGAGCATCGCCAGGACCCGGGTCCTGGTCAGATGGGCGCCGAGCGCCCGCGCCGTGTCGTCGCCCATTTCCAGTGCGTTGAGCGGCCTCGCGATGAGCAGCGTGAGCAGCACGCCGAGGGCGATGAAGGGCCACACCTTGCCTACGGTCTCCATGTTCGCGGAGGCCAGCGAGCCCACGGTCCAGAACCGCAGCCGGTCCAGCGCCGCCGAATCCAGCAGCTGCACGGCGTTGACGTAGCCGTACAGCGCGGCCGTGACGGCCGTTCCGGCCAGCGCGAGCCGGACAGGGTTGGCGGACCGGCTGCCGCCGAGCAGGTACACGGCGACCGAGACGATCGCGGCACCGGCGAAGGCGAACCAGACGTAGCCCGTCAGCGAGGTGACGCCGAAGAAGCTGATGGCGGAGACGACCGCCGCCGACGCACCCGCGTTGACACCCAGCAGCCCGGGCTCGGCCAGTGGGTTGCGGGTCAGCGCCTGCATCACGGCCCCGGCGAGCCCGAGCGCGGCGCCGACGATCAGTCCGAGCACGGTCCGCGGAATCCGCACCTGGCGGACGAGGACGTCGTCGCCACTCCCCGCGTAGTGGAACAGGCCGTGCCACACGTCGGCGAGCGGCAGCCCTTTGGCGCCGATCGCGATACTCGCCAGGCACACAAGCACCAGCGCGGCCGACGCCACCAGGAGCCCGGCGGCGCGCACCGCATGACGCCTGGGGGGCGCGAGACTGTCCGGTGCGGCTATCGGGCCTGCACTCGGTTCCGGGGGACTCTCAACGAACACGCCAGTTAGGTTAGCCTACCCTGCTGTTGACTGATCCCGGCCTCCCGCACCCGGGCTCCACCACTCGCCGACGCCGCTTCAGGAGGCCGCCGCGACCACCTCCGCCCGCGTCGCGGCCGGCGAGTGCGCAGCCGCCGAACGGCACCGGGCCAGGGCGGGACCGGCTCGCCCATGATCATTCCCGCGTTGCCGAAGCACAGCTCCTCCGGCGCCACGCCCTTGTCACCCAAGTACGCCCGCAGGCAGGGCATCTGGAGTCCGAGCCCTCCCCGGGCAGTCCCCGGCTCGTAGGCACCACTGCGCGGGCCGGTCACCACGGCTCCCGTCCCCCGGGCGGTCCACCGGAGGACGAGGTGCTGCCGGCCGACCCGGTGGGCAGAGCGATGCTCGTGGTGCCGAACACGCTGCCCCCGTCGAGCCGCAGCGCCGCTACAGCCCGAGCCTGGCGACGGCCTTCCCTGCGTCCAGCGCGCACGAGCCGTCCCCGGCGTGCGACCACGCGGCCGCGCACAGCGCCCGCAGACCGTCGATCGCGTCCCCGTCACCGTCCAACACGAGTGCCTCGCCGCGTACGGAGGCTGTCCAGCCACCGCAGGCGTACGCCTCGTCCGTCCGCGTCACCTCGGGCTGACCGGTCAGCAGACCGCGCAGGTCGGCGTCCACATACGTCGGCCGGTGCTCGGGTACCGCGGCCACCAGTTGCGCCGCGTCCGTCACCCCGGTGAGCACCAGCAACGAGTCCACACCCCCGTTGAACGCCCCCTCGATGTCCGTGTCGAGGCGGTCACCGACCACCAGCGGCCGCTCGGCCCCTGTCCGCAGCACCGTCTCGCGGTGCATCGGCGGCAACGGCTTCCCCGCCACCTGCGGCTCGGCCCCGGTGGCGATCCGCACGACCTCCACGGCCGCTCCGTTGCCCGGTGCGATCCCCCGCGCGCTCGGAATCGTCAGATCCGTGTTGGACGCGAACCACGGCAGTCCGCGGTTGATCGCGTACGAGGCTTCGGCGAAGCGTCCCCACGTCATGTCGGGCCCCCCGTACCCCTGCACCACGGCGACCGGGTCGTCGTCCGCCGACTCCACCGGCTCCAGCCCTCGTTCACGCAGCGCCACCCGCAGCCCCTCGCCACCGATGAGGAGCACCCGCGCTCCGGCCGGCAGCTGGTCGGCCACCAGCCGCGCCACGGCCTGCGCCGACGTGATGACATCGGCGGCCTCGGCCGGCACCCCCAGCTCGGTCAGATGTTCCGCCACCGCGGCCGGGGTCCGCAGCGCGTTGTTGGTGACGTACGCCAGGTGCATCCCGCCCTCCCGCGCGGTGCCGAGGGCGTCGACGGCATGGTCGATCGCCTGTCCGCCCGCGTACACCACCCCGTCGAGATCGAGCAGCGCCGTGTCGTACGCCTCGTTCAGCGCGGTGCTGCTCCCGCTCGGCCTGGTCCTGCTCGCCTGACTCATATCCCGCGCTCCTCATTGCCTGCGTCTCCCCCGATCATCGCGCATAGCCGAACCGCGCATACGATGCGGAAATGAACACACGAGGCCCGGCGGACCAGGGACTGCGTCTGATTCCGTTCCGTGGACTGCGCTACGTCCCCGAACAGGTCGGCAGTCTCGCCGCGGTGACCTCGCCTCCGTACGACGTCGTCGTACGCCCCGACGGGCTGCACCACCTGGAATCGGCGGATCCGCACAACATCGTGCGCCTGATCCTGCCCCAGGCCGACTCCGCGGCGGCCCGGCACGAACAGGCGGCCGCGACCCTGAGCCGCTGGCTGGCCGAGGGGGTCCTGGCCCCGGACCCCGAACCGACGCTGTACGTGTACGAGCAACGCAACAGCGACATCCTCCAGCGCGGAGTCATCGGCGCCCTGGCGCTCTCGGAACCCGCCGACGGCATCGTGCTCCCGCACGAGGACGTGATGGCCCATGTCGTCGAGGACCGCGCCGATCTGATGCGGACCACCGCGGCACATCTGGAACCCTTGCTGCTGACCTATCGCAGCGCCGACGGCACGACGGGCGCGACCGCGGTCATCGAACGGACCGTCCACCGCGCGCCGCTGCTCTCCACCACCACTGAGGACGGCTACAGCCACCGGCTGTGGGCGGTCACCGATCCGGCCGACCGGGCGGAGATCGAAACGGATCTGGCCGGTCGCCAGGCTCTGATCGCCGACGGCCATCACCGCTGGGCCACCTACCTCCGGCTCCAGCGGGAGCACACCACCCCCGGCCCCTGGGACTTCGGCCTGGTTCTGCTCGTCGACACGGCCCGATACCCCCTCCGGGTCCGCTCCATTCACCGCCTGCTGCACGGGCTGCCCGTCGCCGACGCGCTCGCCTCGCTGGACGGTCTGTTCCGCGTCCGCTCCGTCGAGGGCCCGCTCCCCCACGCCCTGGACGTGCTGGCCGAGGCTGCGGCCGAGGGCAACGCCTTCCTGCTCGCGGGCGACGGCGGCTTCCATCTGGTCGACCGTCCGGACGAGGCCCTGCTGGCCCGTACCGTCCCCGCGGACCGGCCGGCCGCCTGGCGCACCCTCGACGCGACAGTCCTGCACTCGGTTCTGCTCGACCATGTCTGGCGGATCCCTGACGACCCGGCCCGCATCGCCTACATCCACGACACGGCGGCCGCCGTCGAACAGGCCGAGCGCCGCGGTTCCACAGCGGTGCTGATGCATCCGGTCCGCGAGGAAGTCGTACGGGACCTGGCCCGGCAGGGCGTCACCATGCCGCGCAAGTCGACCTCCTTCGGCCCCAAGCCGGCCACCGGGCTGGTCCTGCGCAGCCTCACGCTCGGCTGATCCCTCCCGAACGCAGAAGAGGGCGGCACCCACCGGGTGCCGCCCTCTTCCTATGCGTTACGCCTTGACGGGACCGTCGTCCTCGTCGTCGTCCTCATCGTCGAGGTCGGCGTCCGCATCCGCCACGGTCGGCGTCTCGACGCCTGCGGGGGCGGCGTCATCGTCGTCACCAAGGGCGTCGACGAACTCCACACCGTCCAGCTCGGCCAGACGGTCCGACGCATCCGTCGAGCCGTCCTTGTCGGCCTCCAGGGCCTTCCCGAACCACTCACGCGCCTCGTCCTCGCGTCCCGCCGCCAGCAGCGCGTCCGCGTACGCGTAACGCAGACGCGGCGTCCACGGGTGCACGGCGCTGGACGCGAGCTCGGAGCTCTGAAGCGTCACGATGGCGGCGTCGATCTGCCCCATGTCCCTGCGGGCCCCGGCAGCCACCAGACGCATCTCGACCTGTCCGGCCTTGTCCAGCTTCTGAACCTCGGGCTCACCTGCCATGGCCATGGCCCGCTCGGGGCGCCCGAGTCCGCGCTCACAGTCGGCCATGACGGGCCACAGCTCCACGGAACCTGTCATCCGTCGGGACGCCCGGAACTCTGCCAGGGCCTCGGCGTACTTCTGGGTCGCGTAGGCAGCGAAGCCGGCAGCCTCCCGCACCGCGGCCACACGCGAGGCAAGTCGCAGGGCGATGCGCGAGTAGGCGTACGCCTGCTCGGGATCCTCGTCGATGAGGCGGGCCACCATGACCAGGTTCCTGGCCACGTCCTCGGCCAGCGTCTTCGGGAGGCTCATCAGCTCCTGACGGACGTCCTTGTCGATCTCGTGACCCGTGACGTCGTCAGGAATCGGAAGCCGCTTGATGGGCTCACGGTCCCGGTCGTCCCGTCGCTCGTAACCGCCCCGGTCGTCACGCCCGCGGTAGCCGCCCCTGTCCCGGTCGTCCCGCTGTCCGCGGAAGCCGCCGGAGGAACCGCCTCGGCTGTCGTCGCGGCGGAACCCACCACCGGACGAGCCACCACGGCTGTCGTCACGACGGAACCCACCACCGGACGAACCACCACGGCTGTCGTCACGACGGAACCCACCACCGGACGAACCACCACGGCTGTCGTCACGACGGAACCCACCACCGGACGAGCCACCACGGCTGTCGTCACGACGGAACCCACCACCGGACGAGCCGCCGCCTCGGCTGTCGTCACGACGGAAGCCACCGCTGCGGGTGTCGTCATCGCGACGCGGGCCACGCGGCCGGTCGTCACGACGCTCGAACCCACCACTCGGACGCCCACCACGGTCATCGTCCCGACGCGGAGCCCGATCATCGCGACGGAAGCCACCACCGGAGGAGCCACCACGGTCGTCATCACGACGCGGAGCCCGATCATCGCGACGGAACCCAGCACCGGACGAACCACCACGGCTGTCGTCACGACGGAACCCACCACCGGACGAACCACCACGGCTGTCGTCACGACGGAACCCACCACCGGACGAACCGCCACGGTCGTCATCACGACGCGGAGCCCGATCATCGCGGCGGAACCCACCGCCGGAGGAGCCACCACGGCTGTCGTCACGACGGAACCCACCACCGGACGAACCACCACGGCTGTCGTCACGACGGAACCCACCACCGGACGAACCACCACGGTCGTCATCACGACGCGGAGCCCGGTCGTCACGACGGAACCCACCACCGGACGAGCCGCCACGGTTGTCGTCACGACGGAACCCACCACCGGACGAGCCGCCACGGTTGTCGTCGCGGCGGAAGCCGCCACCGGACGAGCTGCCGCCTCGGCTGTCGTCACGACGGAAGCCACCGCTGCGGGTGTCGTCATCGCGACGCGGGCCACGCGGCCGGTCGTCACGACGCTCGAACCCACCACTCGGACGCCCACCACGGTCATCGTCCCGACGCGGAGCCCGATCATCGCGACGGAAGCCACCACCGGACGAGCCACCACGGCTGTCGTCACGACGGAACCCACCACCGGACGAGCCACCACGGCTGTCGTCACGACGGAACCCACCACCGGACGAACCACCACGGCTGTCGTCACGACGGAACCCACCACCGGACGAACCACCACGGCTGTCGTCACGACGCGGCGCGCGATCCCGGTTGTCACGGTCGTCGCGACGGAAGCCGCCGCCCCCGCTGCTGGGCCGGCTGTCGTCGCGACGGAACCCGCCACCACTGGACGTGGGCCGGCTGTCGTCACGACGGTTCCCGCCGCGGTCGTTGTCCCGGCGCGGGCCGCCTGACCGGTCGTCACGACCGCCGCTGAAGCCGCCCCGGTCACCGCCGTCCCGGCGACGCGGCTCGCGCTCCGAACGATCGTCGGGAGAGTTGGTGGACATCGGTGGTGCTCCTGTCATCGGGTACTACAGACATTCTTGCGCAGCCGGACACCCGACGCGCTTCGGAAAACAAAAAGGACCCTTGGTCCCAGCGTTGAACGCTGGGACCAAGGGTCCTTCAAAGATTGTTCGGCGGCGTCCTACTCTCCCACAGGGTCCCCCCTGCAGTACCATCGGCGCTGAAAGGCTTAGCTTCCGGGTTCGGAATGTAACCGGGCGTTTCCCTAACGCAATGACCACCGAAACCCTATCGGGTTCTAGCGAACAAGCACACTTTTCAATTAAGTTAGTGAAGCTGTTCAACCGGTGCGATAACTGTTCGCAACCCGGGAACAACACAGTGGACGCGAGCAACTGAGGACAAGCCCTCGGCCTATTAGTACCAGTCAGCTCCACCCGTTACCGGGCTTCCACATCTGGCCTATCAACCCAGTCGTCTACTGGGAGCCTTAACCCTTCAAGAGGGTGGGAATACTCATCTCGAAGCAGGCTTCCCGCTTAGATGCTTTCAGCGGTTATCCTTTCCGAACGTAGCCAACCAGCCATGCCCTTGGCAGGACAACTGGCACACCAGAGGTTCGTCCGTCCCGGTCCTCTCGTACTAGGGACAGCCCTTCTCAATATTCCTACGCGCACAGCGGATAGGGACCGAACTGTCTCACGACGTTCTAAACCCAGCTCGCGTACCGCTTTAATGGGCGAACAGCCCAACCCTTGGGACCGACTCCAGCCCCAGGATGCGACGAGCCGACATCGAGGTGCCAAACCATCCCGTCGATATGGACTCTTGGGGAAGATCAGCCTGTTATCCCCGGGGTACCTTTTATCCGTTGAGCGACAGCGCTTCCACAAGCCACTGCCGGATCACTAGTCCCGACTTTCGTCCCTGCTCGACCCGTCGGTCTCACAGTCAAGCTCCCTTGTGCACTTACACTCAACACCTGATTGCCAACCAGGCTGAGGGAACCTTTGGGCGCCTCCGTTACTCTTTAGGAGGCAACCGCCCCAGTTAAACTACCCATCAGACACTGTCCCTGATCCGGATCACGGACCCAGGTTAGACATCCAGCACGACCAGAGTGGTATTTCAACGACGACTCCACAACCACTGGCGTGGCCGCTTCAAAGTCTCCCACCTATCCTACACAAGCCGAACCGAACACCAATATCAAACTATAGTAAAGGTCCCGGGGTCTTTCCGTCCTGCTGCGCGAAACGAGCATCTTTACTCGTAGTGCAATTTCACCGGGCCTATGGTTGAGACAGTCGAGAAGTCGTTACGCCATTCGTGCAGGTCGGAACTTACCCGACAAGGAATTTCGCTACCTTAGGATGGTTATAGTTACCACCGCCGTTTACTGGCGCTTAAGTTCTCAGCTTCGCCGACCCGAAAGTCAGCTAACCGGTCCCCTTAACGTTCCAGCACCGGGCAGGCGTCAGTCCGTATACATCGCCTTACGGCTTCGCACGGACCTGTGTTTTTAGTAAACAGTCGCTTCTCGCTGGTCTCTGCGGCCACCCCCAGCTCAGGAAGCAAGTTCCCTCACCAGTGATGGCCCCCCTTCTCCCGAAGTTACGGGGGCATTTTGCCGAGTTCCTTAACCATAGTTCACCCGAACGCCTCGGTATTCTCTACCTGACCACCTGAGTCGGTTTAGGGTACGGGCCGCCATGAAACTCGCTAGAGGCTTTTCTCGACAGCATAGGATCATCCACTTCACCACAATCGGCTCGGCATCAGGTCTCAGCCTTAACGTGTGACGGATTTACCTACCACACGGCCTACACCCTTACCCCGGGACTACCACCGCCCGGGCTGGACTACCTTCCTGCGTCACCCCATCGCTTACCTAGTACAAGTCTGGTTCGTCGGCTCCACCACTACCCTCAACTCCGAAGAGATCGGGCCGGCTTCACGGACTTAGCATCGCCTGATTCAGTATTGGGCGTTTCAAAGCGGGTACCGGAATATCAACCGGTTGTCCATCGACTACGCCTGTCGGCCTCGCCTTAGGTCCCGACTTACCCTGGGCAGATCAGCTTGACCCAGGAACCCTTAGTCAATCGGCGCACACGTTTCTCACGTGTGTATCGCTACTCATGCCTGCATTCTCACTCGTGAACCGTCCACAACTCGCTTCCGCGGCTGCTTCACCCGGCACACGACGCTCCCCTACCCATCCACACAGGCGTTGGCCCTATATGTGTGAATGACACGACTTCGGCGGTACGCTTGAGCCCCGCTACATTGTCGGCGCGGAATCACTTGACCAGTGAGCTATTACGCACTCTTTCAAGGGTGGCTGCTTCTAAGCCAACCTCCTGGTTGTCTCTGCGACTCCACATCCTTTCCCACTTAGCGTACGCTTAGGGGCCTTAGTCGATGCTCTGGGCTGTTTCCCTCTCGACCATGGAGCTTATCCCCCACAGTCTCACTGCCGTGCTCTCACTTACCGGCATTCGGAGTTTGGCTAAGGTCAGTAACCCGGTAGGGCCCATCGCCTATCCAGTGCTCTACCTCCGGCAAGAAACACACGACGCTGCACCTAAATGCATTTCGGGGAGAACCAGCTATCACGGAGTTTGATTGGCCTTTCACCCCTAACCACAGGTCATCCCCCAGGTTTTCAACCCTGGTGGGTTCGGTCCTCCACGAAGTCTTACCTCCGCTTCAACCTGCCCATGGCTAGATCACTCCGCTTCGGGTCTTGAGCGCGCTACTAAATCGCCCTATTCGGACTCGCTTTCGCTACGGCTTCCCCACACGGGTTAACCTCGCAACACACCGCAAACTCGCAGGCTCATTCTTCAAAAGGCACGCAGTCACGACTGCATGTGCAAGCACACACAGCGACGCTCCCACGGCTTGTAGGCACACGGTTTCAGGTACTATTTCACTCCGCTCCCGCGGTACTTTTCACCATTCCCTCACGGTACTATCCGCTATCGGTCACCAGGGAATATTTAGGCTTAACGGGTGGTCCCGCCAGATTCACACGGGATTTCTCGGGCCCCGTGCTACTTGGGTGTCTCTTAAACGAGCCGTTAATGTTTCAGCTACGGGGGTCTTACCCTCTACGCCGGACCTTTCGCATGTCCTTCGCCTACATCAACGGTTTCTGACTCGTCTCACGGCCGGCAGACCGTGAAAAAGAGATCCCACAACCCCGCATGCGCAACCCCTGCCGGGTATCACACGCATACGGTTTGGCCTGATCCAGTTTCGCTCGCCACTACTCCCGGAATCACGGTTGTTTTCTCTTCCTGAGGGTACTGAGATGTTTCACTTCCCCTCGTTCCCTCCACACTGCCTATGTGTTCAGCAGCGGGTGACAGCCCATGACGACTGCCGGGTTTCCCCATTCGGACACCCCCGGATCAAAGCTTGGTTGACAGCTCCCCGGGGCCTATCGTGGCCTCCCACGTCCTTCATCGGTTCCTGGTGCCAAGGCATCCACCGTGCGCCCTTAAAAACTTGGCCACAGATGCTCGCGTCCACTGTGCAGTTCTCAAGCAACGACCAGCCACCCATCACCCCGCCCTTACAGGCGAGTTCACTGGGGCCGGCGTTTGAAGGCAGCCTTGCGGCCATACCTTCAGACACCCAACAGCGCGCCCAGTACCCGGAATTCAATCGGTTCGTTTTCCACGCTCCGAAGAGCAGTACTTACGACCCGGCTGAACCACCAGGTACTGAATAGTCAACGTTCCACCCATGAGCAACCAGCACCGAACATTCGCCGGTGTACTGGCCTCTGACCGAGCGGACTCGGTAAGAAGTGCTCCTTAGAAAGGAGGTGATCCAGCCGCACCTTCCGGTACGGCTACCTTGTTACGACTTCGTCCCAATCGCCAGTCCCACCTTCGACAGCTCCCTCCCACAAGGGGTTGGGCCACCGGCTTCGGGTGTTACCGACTTTCGTGACGTGACGGGCGGTGTGTACAAGGCCCGGGAACGTATTCACCGCAGCAATGCTGATCTGCGATTACTAGCAACTCCGACTTCATGGGGTCGAGTTGCAGACCCCAATCCGAACTGAGACCGGCTTTTTGAGATTCGCTCCGCCTCGCGGCATCGCAGCTCATTGTACCGGCCATTGTAGCACGTGTGCAGCCCAAGACATAAGGGGCATGATGACTTGACGTCGTCCCCACCTTCCTCCGAGTTGACCCCGGCAGTCTCCTGTGAGTCCCCATCACCCCGAAGGGCATGCTGGCAACACAGAACAAGGGTTGCGCTCGTTGCGGGACTTAACCCAACATCTCACGACACGAGCTGACGACAGCCATGCACCACCTGTATACCGACCACAAGGGGGCACCATCTCTGATGCTTTCCGGTATATGTCAAGCCTTGGTAAGGTTCTTCGCGTTGCGTCGAATTAAGCCACATGCTCCGCTGCTTGTGCGGGCCCCCGTCAATTCCTTTGAGTTTTAGCCTTGCGGCCGTACTCCCCAGGCGGGGAACTTAATGCGTTAGCTGCGGCACCGACGACGTGGAATGTCGCCAACACCTAGTTCCCAACGTTTACGGCGTGGACTACCAGGGTATCTAATCCTGTTCGCTCCCCACGCTTTCGCTCCTCAGCGTCAGTAATGGCCCAGAGATCCGCCTTCGCCACCGGTGTTCCTCCTGATATCTGCGCATTTCACCGCTACACCAGGAATTCCGATCTCCCCTACCACACTCTAGCCTGCCCGTATCGACTGCAGACCCGGGGTTAAGCCCCGGGCTTTCACAACCGACGCAACAAGCCGCCTACGAGCTCTTTACGCCCAATAATTCCGGACAACGCTTGCGCCCTACGTATTACCGCGGCTGCTGGCACGTAGTTAGCCGGCGCTTCTTCTGCAGGTACCGTCACTTTCGCTTCTTCCCTGCTGAAAGAGGTTTACAACCCGAAGGCCGTCATCCCTCACGCGGCGTCGCTGCATCAGGCTTTCGCCCATTGTGCAATATTCCCCACTGCTGCCTCCCGTAGGAGTCTGGGCCGTGTCTCAGTCCCAGTGTGGCCGGTCGCCCTCTCAGGCCGGCTACCCGTCGTCGCCTTGGTAGGCCATTACCCCACCAACTAGCTGATAGGCCGCGGGCTCATCCTTCACCGCCGGAGCTTTTAACCTTCCCCCATGAGAGGGAAAGTGTTATCCGGTATTAGACCCCGTTTCCAGGGCTTGTCCCAGAGTGAAGGGCAGATTGCCCACGTGTTACTCACCCGTTCGCCACTAATCCACCCCGAAAGGCTTCATCGTTCGACTTGCATGTGTTAAGCACGCCGCCAGCGTTCGTCCTGAGCCAGGATCAAACTCTCCGTGAATGTTTTCCCGTAATCGGGTGGACACCACGAGAGCGGAACAACCAGGTCGGAATATGACCGGTCATCCACTATGTCCTCGCTGTGTGCATTGCCTACCAGGCCAGAGACCTGTTAGGACTTTTCAAAGGAACCTCGAACCTGCCGAAGCAGGTCGGGGTATCAACATATCTGGCGTTGACTTTTGGCACGCTGTTGAGTTCTCAAGGAACGGACGCTTCCTTTGTACTCACCCTCAGAACATTTTCTGGGGCTTTCCTCCGGGCGCTTCCCTTCGGTCTTGCGTTTCCGACTCTATCAGACTCTTTCGTGTCCGATTCCCGGTCGAAGCGGGTTCGCTTTCCAGGAATTCGCTTTCGCGCTTTCCCTTTCGGCGTGTTCACTACGTTAGCCGATTACCTCGGCAACTCATAATCGAGTCATGGAAGCGAATTTCGGCACGCCAAAATTCGCACCCTCAAGGGTGAATCGTAGGTAGTGGTTGGCCGCTTGGAGTTGCTTGGTGTGCGATCCGAAGGACCGAACCAAAGGCCGTACCCGTCTCAAGCGGCCCGGACTACATTAGGTGCCCCCGATGAGCGAGTCAAGTTGGCCGATGGCGTGGTGCGTGCATGAGGCACGGGCGCACCCTTGCGTCCCGGCGGTCCGGCAGCACCACGGACGCACGGCTCCGGTACCGCCGACTCCCGTGCATGGATCGCTGCGCGCCTGGTCACGAGGTGGCGGGTGCCGTGCCGTGGGAAACGGAACGCACCCGCGTGGGCGATGGTGTCGGTTCCGCCGAAGGGACCGGCCGATCTCGGGGCCGTTGCGAGGCGGGCCGTTCCTTTGGCCGGTTCTGAGTCGTCGCGGGCCGGGAATCGACGTTGGGAGACGAGGGCGGCTCCCGTTCGGAGGTCGCCGGCCCCCAAGGGCTTGGACCCGGTCGCGTGCGCTCGGAGTGGGGGCGATCCGCGCGACGGGCCCACGGCAGTTCAGGCTCCGGCGGACGGCTTGGCTCTCGGGCTCAGCCGGTACGCCGAGACTGTCGAGTCACCGGCGAGGTAGAAGCGGTGCTCCCAGTCGTGGGCCTTGCTCACGCCCACCCGGGGGCCGACCCGGATGAGTTCGGCGGGCACTGGCTCACCCTCGGACAGCGTGACCGGGGCGCCTGTCAGCAGGGCTGCGCCGTCGTGGGCAGCCGTGATGCCGAGCGCTTGGCAGAAGTTGCCCGGACCCCGCCCCAGACGTGGAGTTTCGACCTTGCTCCCTCGCCGCTCGCGTGCCAGGTCTTCCCCTTCGATGACCCTGCCTGCCCGGATGAGGACAGCGGAGGCGATGCCGTCCTGCCCGGTGACGATGTTGGCGCACCAGTGGAGACCGTGGGACCGGTAGACGTACAGGTATCCCGCGGGCCCGAACATGACGGCGTTCCGGAGTGTCCTGCCCCGGTAGGCGTGGGACGCGGGGTCGGCCGCACCCGAGTAGGCCTCGGTCTCCGTGATCCTCATGCTCACGGTTCCCTCGGGGGCCTTGTGGGTGAGGATGGCACCGAGCAGCTCGGGCGCGACTTCTTCGGCGGGACGAGCGAGATCGACGGTGTTCATGCTGCTCGTCCTGCCGTGCCGTCGGGGAGGGAGACGTGCCCGTGGCCGGGGCGTCCGTATCCGGCGCTGTTGCGCCATCCGGCGATGTCGCGCCGCGTCGGGCCGCGGTCGTACGTACGGGAAGCGGGGGCGGTCCTTCCCGCGTATGCCTCCACCTCGGTGGGGCGCGCCCCGATCCGGTCGTCAGGCGGGCTGCTTACCCGGTCGCGGCCCGGAAGATCCGGAGTCTCCGCCAGCACGGGGCGGTCGGAGGACTCCCGCGTCAGCGGCGTACGGTCCGTGCCATCGATCATGAGGTTCGAGGTTACCGGGAACCGGCTACGGTCATGGCGCGTATGTAGGGGTCAGGACCAAGGAGGAGAAAACATGGGCTTCAAGCGGCTGCTCGCGAGCATGGGTGCCGGTGGCGCCTCGGTGGAGACGGAGCTGACCGAGCTCAACGTCGTACCGGGTGGGGTCGTTCAGGGCGAGGTGCGGATCCAGGGCGGGTCCGTGGACCAGCAGGTCGAGGGGCTCTCCGTCGGCCTGCAGGCCCGGGTCGAGGTCGAGGGCCAGGACCAGGAGACCAAGCAGGACATCGAGTTCACCAAGCTGCGTCTCGGCGGCGCGTTCGAGGTGCGGGCCGGTGCGGTACACGTCGTGCCGTTCGGGCTCGAGATCCCCTGGGAGACGCCGATCACGATGTTCGCGGGTCAGCACCTGCACGGAATGAACATCGGGGTGACCACGGAGCTGGAGATCGCGCGGGCGCTGGACTCGGGCGACCTGGACCCGATCAACGTGCACCCGCTGCCGGCTCAGCAGGCCATCCTGGACGCCTTCGGGCAGCTGGGCTTCGGTTTCCGCAGTGCGGACATGGAGCGCGGCCACATCCGCGGCACGCGTCAGCGGCTGCCGTTCTACCAGGAGATCGAGTTCTTCCCGCCGTCGCAGTACCGCGGGCTGAACCAGGTCGAGCTCACGTTCGTCGCGGACGACCGCGAGATGGACGTCGTCCTGGAGATGGACAAGAAGCCGGGGCTCTTCAGCGAGGGCAGCGACTCCTACCGAGCGTTCAAGGTGGGTCTGAACGACTTCCAGGGGACCGACTGGACGGCATACCTGAACCAGTGGCTGGCGCAGGTCGGCGGGCAGCGCAACTGGCTCTAGGGTCTTTCCGGGGGGGCAGACCCGAAAGATGAACCGATCAGGAGAGGTGGCGACGTGACCGAACCGAAGAGGGCCCCGCTTCCGCATGACTTCCATCCCGAGGTCCCCCCGTTCACCGTGGTGAGCGAGGACCTGGCCCCGGGAGCCGTGCTTGCGGACGCACAGGTCTACGCGGCGGGGAACACCTCTCCGCAGCTGCGGTGGGAGGGCTTCCCGGCGGGGACGAAGAGTTTCGCCGTGACGTGCTTCGACCCGGACGCCCCGACGGGCAGCGGGTTCTGGCACTGGGTGGTCTTCGACATCCCGGCCTCGGTCACGGAGCTGCCGGCGGGCGCGGGCAGCGGGGCGTTCGAGGGTCTGCCTGCGGGTGCCGTACAGGCCCGTAACGACTACGGGTCGAAGGACTTCGGCGGCGCCGCCCCGCCGGCCGGCGAGAGCCACCGCTATGTCTTCACCGTGTACGCGGTGGACAGCGAGAAGCTCGGTCCCGACAGTGACGCGTCTCCCGCCGTGGTCGGTTTCAACCTGCGGTTCCACACGCTGGGCCGTGCCCAGCTGATCGGTGAGTACGCGGAGCCCGCCGGGAGCGAGTAGAGCAAAAGGTTCCACCGCTGTTTGCCCTGCCCTGGTCTTGGAGAGATCAGGGCAGGGCATTTTTTATTGCGTTGTCCATCACGGCCTGCCCGGCCAGAGTTGATCCGGGCCTGCCAGGGGGCGGGCGGCACACGGGAGGTGGGCGAAATGCGGGACACACTGGTGCTGAACGCGAGCTTCGAGCCGCTGTCGACGGTGACGCTGAACCGTGCGGTGGTGCTGATCCTTCAGGACAAGGCCGTCGTCGAGCAGTCGCACCCCGATCTCCGTATGCGCGGTGCCGCCGTTGACATTCCGGTCCCCCGGGTGATCAGGCTCTGCCGGTACGTACGGGTGCCGTTCCGAAGACAGGCCCCGTGGTCCAGAAGGGGTGTGCTGATCCGGGACCAGCACCGGTGCGCGTACTGCGGGCGGCGGGCAAGCACCGTCGACCACGTGGTGCCGCGGGCCCAGGGTGGTCAGGACACCTGGCTCAACACGGTGGCCT
Source organism: Streptomyces sp. NBC_01013 (assembly GCF_045162765.1). Taxonomy (NCBI): domain Bacteria; kingdom Bacillati; phylum Actinomycetota; class Actinomycetes; order Kitasatosporales; family Streptomycetaceae; genus Streptomyces; species Streptomyces sp. NBC_01013. Next base: position 6,568,486 of record NZ_CP108687.1, on the reverse strand, counting down.
CCTGTGCCGAGGACAACCACCGCAAGGCGGCGCGTACGCCGGAGCAGGCGGGGATGCCGCTGCTGAGGCAGCCGTTCGTGCCTTCGCCGGCGGACGCGATGCTGCTGGCGCTGGGAGCGGGTGACAGGTCGGCGCTGCCGGAGTGGCTGGCGCAGTCCGCGGCGTAGACGGCGTACACCCGGTGACGTAGGGGAGGCCCGCCTTCGTGAGGAGGTGGGCTTCGTCGCATCAGCGCAGGACCAGCTGGACGATGGCGACCGTGCCGACGGTGACGATGAGGGCGCGCAGCAGAGTGGGGCTGAGCCGACGGCCGATCTTGGCGCCTATCTGGCCGCCGAGCGCGGAGCCGACGGCGATCAGCACGACGGCCGTCCAGTCGAATTCCGCGACGAAGAGGAAGAAGAGTGCGGCGATGCTGTTGACGACCGCTGCGAGGACGTTCTTCACGGCGTTGAGTCGCTGCATGGTGTCGTCGAGCAGCATGCCCATGAGGGAGAGGTAGATGATCCCCTGGGCGGCGGTGAAGTAGCCCCCGTAGACGCTGGCGAGCATCAGTCCGACGAAGAGGAGCGGGCCGCCGTCGGGGCGGGCGGTGGTGCCGGTGTGCTCACGCCGGCGCTGGACGGCTTTGCTGATGCGTGGTTGCAGGATGACCAGGACGAGAGCCAGGGCGACCAGGACCGGGACGATGGTCTCGAATGCCGTGGAGGGCAGTGCCAGCAGCAGGGTCGCGCCGGTGAGACCGCCGATCATGGCGCCGACGGCGAGCTTGAGGACGCGTCGGCGCTGTCCTTGGAGTTCTTTGCGATAGCCGATGGCACCGCTGATGGAGCCGGGGATCAGACCGAGCGCGTTGGAGACGGTGGCGGTGACCGGGGGCAGGCCGGTGGCGAGCAGCACCGGAAAGGTGATCAGCGTTCCCGAGCCGACGATCGTGTTGATCGCGCCCGCGCTGACGCCCGCGACGAAGACCGCGAGCATCTCCCAGATGGTCATACCGAATCCCCCCGTGCCTGATCGGTGCTTGGTGCACTGATCATGCACGAGGGGGTGTACACGTCAGTCGACCGGGGGCTCCTCGCGGCGCTGCTTCCCGCCGGTGTCGAAGCCGGGCATACCCGTGCCGAGGTTCCCGAAGGCTCCACTGAGGCCCTTGAGAGCGTCACCGATCTCGCTGGGCACGATCCACAGCTTGTTGGCGTCACCCTCGGCGATCTTGGGGAGCATCTGGAGGTACTGGTACGAGAGGAGCTTCTGGTCCGGGTCGCCGGCGTGGATCGCCTCGAAGACGGTACGGACGGCCTGGGCCTCGCCCTCCGCGCGCAGGGCGGCCGCCTTGGCCTCACCCTCGGCGCGCAGGATCGCGGACTGCTTCTCGCCCTCCGCGGTGAGGATCGCCGACTGGCGCGTACCTTCGGCCTGGAGGATCGCGGCGCGCTTGTCACGGTCGGCGCGCATCTGCTTCTCCATCGAGTCCTGGATGGAGGTCGGCGGCTCGATCGCCTTCAGCTCGACGCGGTTGACGCGGATGCCCCACTTGCCGGTGGCCTCGTCGAGGACTCCGCGCAGCGCGGCGTTGATCTCCTCGCGGGAGGTCAGGGTCCGCTCCAGGTCCATGCCGCCGATGATGTTGCGGAGCGTGGTGACGGTGAGCTGCTCGATGGCCTGGATGTAGCTGGCGACCTCGTACGTCGCCGCCCTGGCGTCGGTCACCTGGTAGTAGATGACCGTGTCGATGTTGACGACCAGGTTGTCCTGGGTGATCACCGGCTGGGGCGGGAAGGGGACGACCTGTTCCCGGAGGTCGATCCGGTTGCGGATCGAGTCGATGAACGGGACGACGATGTTCAGGCCTGCGTTGAGGGTGCGGGTGTACCGGCCGAAACGTTCCACGATGGCGGCGCTGGCCTGTGGGATGACCTGGATCGTCTTGATCAGAGCGATGAAGACGAGCACCACCAGAATGATCAGGACGATGATGATCGGTTGCATCGTTTTCTCGTGCCCTTCGGTTGCCGACGGATCGCGATGAGCGAGGTCGAGATCGTATGGGCCGTGGGTCAGGTCGGTTGTCCTGCCGGTCCGGTTTCCATGATGATCGACATCGAGTCTCGCAGAACGGGCGCTGCTGTGGGGCCTGTTCGGTCACATGACGACGGCCGTAGCCCCGTCGATGTCGACGACATCGACCTGTTGGCCCGGTTCGAAGCTGAGCTCCGCGTCGAGGGCGCGGGCCGACCAGATCTCCCCGGCCAGCTTGATCCGGCCGCCGCTGCCGTCGACCCGTTCCAGGACGACCGCCTGACGGCCCTTCAGTGCGTCGATGCCGGTGGCGAGTCGGGGCCGGTCCGCGCGATGCCTGTTGGCGATCGGGCGGACCACGGCGATCAGTGCCACCGAGACGATGACGAACACCAGGACCTGGGCCACGATTCCGCCGCCGAGGGCCGCGACCACCGCCGCGGCGATCGCTCCGACGGCGAACATGCCGAACTCGGGCATCGCGGTCAGGACGAGGGGGATGCCCAGTCCCACCGCGCCGATCAGCCACCACACCCATGCGTCGATGTCCACGTGGTCATCGTAGGACCGAGGGTGCCTCCGCGGACAGGGCGCGAGCGGTCGGGTCCGGCGTCGGGGCGGGCAACGCCCCTCAGCCGAGGGGCAGTCCGCGGGCGGTGTAGCGGTCTCCGTGGTGCTCGACGACGAGCGGCAGACCGAAGCAGAGGGAGAGGTTGCGGGAGCTGAGCTCGGTCTCCATGGGACCGGCGGCGAGTACCTTGCCCTGGCGGATCATCAGTACGTGGGTGAAGCCGGGGGCGATCTCCTCGACGTGGTGGGTCACCATGATCATGGAGGGCGCGTACGGGTCGCGGGCCAGCCGGCCGAGGCGGCGGACCAGGTCCTCGCGGCCGCCGAGGTCGAGACCGGCGGCCGGCTCGTCCAGGAGCAGCAGCTCGGGGTCGGTCATCATGGCGCGGGCGATCAGGGTGCGCTTGCGCTCACCCTCGGACAGGGTGCCGAACTTGCGGTCGAGGTATTCGGTCATGCCGAGCCGGTCGAGGAAGGCGCGGGCGCGGTCCTCGTCGACCTTGTCGTAGTTCTCGTTCCAGGTGGCGGTCATGCCGTACGCGGCGGTGAGCACCGTCTGCAGAACCGTCTGGCGCCTGGGCAGCTTCTCGGCCATGGCGACGCCCGCGATGCCGATGCGGGGACGCAGGTCGAAGACGTCGGTACCGACGCCGCCGAGCTGCTCACCGAGGACCGTGGCGCTTCCCTTGGTGGGGAAGAGGTAGCTGGACGCGATGTTGAGGAGGGTGGTCTTGCCGGCGCCGTTCGGGCCGAGGATGACCCAGCGCTCCCCCTCCTTGACCGACCAGGAGACATCGTCCACCAGAGCGCGTCCGTCGCGGACCACGGATACGTCCACCAGCTCCAGTACATCGCTCATGAGCGCGTTGTCTCCCCATGCAGTCTCGAGATCGTCGCGTGCCTGTAGGCACAGCTCCCAGGGAAAACCTACGCCACCGCGCGGGCGCTTCAGGCGCTGGGCCCGTCGTCGTGCGGTTGCCGCACCCTCTCCCCTCGAGCGGGGCCGGGGCCGGGGAGGGTGGGGGCGGGGCCCGGGTACGTCCCCGAGGGCTGTCCCGCGATTCCTGGTGGATCGGCGCGCGGCGTCGGACGCGGTGCGGTGCAGGGCGAAGGGACGTCCGCGTGCTGGTGTGCTCGGACGTGCCGACAGCACGTGGGGGTGCCGTAGCCGGCGTCGTGCGTCTGCCGGGGATCACGGGACAGCCCCTAGGCTGTCGCCATGCTTTCGGAACCACGCTCAGGGCTGCTGGCCGCTTGGGGCAACGCGCTGCTGGCAGGACTCGTGTCGCCCGACGACGCGGCGCTCGCCATTGTCGGGGAGGACGCGGTGCACCGCGTCGAGGGACTGCCGGGTGAGGCGGGGCCGGTCGGTCTCACTCTCGCCCTGGGGCGGCTGCGCGGGCTGGGGGTGACGGGCTTCCGGGTCGCGCTGCCGGTCCCCGGGCACCCGCTGGGCCTCAGCGGACCGGCTGATTTCAACGCCCGGGCGCTGGAGGCCGAGGAGGCCGTCGTCACCTTCGGTGCGCCGTACGGGCTGGTGCCCGAGGTGCGGGAGGCGGGGCCCGCCGGGGATCTCCACGTCGAGGTGGTGTGGCGGTGCCTGGAGGTGCGCGAGGCGCCGCCGGCGGATGTGCCGTCGCTGGGCGAGGCGGAGCGGGAGCTCGCCGAGGCGCTGCGGGACGCGACGGCGCTGTTGTCGCGACTCGACGTGGCCGGGTCGGGACCGGTGGCCGAAGCGGCGGTGGACGCGTACCGGGCGCGGGCGGAGCGGGGGCGCGAGGTGCTCGCCCCGGGGTATCCGCCGCGGGCTGTGCGGGTGCTCGAGCTGGCCCAGCGCGTGGGGCTGCTGGTCTCGGTGGCGTACGAGAACGGGCACGGCGGTGCGGTGAGCGCGTCCGAGATGGCGGCGCGGGGGGAGGCGCTGCGGCCGGTGGAGCGGGTGGCCCGGCGGGCGCAGGTGGCCGCGTACAACGCGTATGTGGAGGAACGGGCGCGATAGGCGCCGAGGGCCGGACGCCGTGATGCCGCCGAGCGGTCCCCTGCGGGACCGGCCGGCGGCATCGCCGTGAGTGCGGCAGGTCAGCCGTTCAGGCCGAAGTTGCCGAAGGCCGGGTTGAGCAGGCCGATCACGTTGACGGTGTTGCCGACCACGTTCACCGGGACGTGGACCGGGACCTGGACGAGGTTGCCGCTGGCCACACCCGGGGAGTGGGCCGCGACACCGTGGGCTCCGGCACCGCTGTGACCGGTGGCGGAGGCCGCACCGGCACCGGCGGCGATGATGCCGCCGGCGATCATGGTGACGGCGGCAGCCTTCTTCAGGTTCTTCACTTCAGGATCCTCCTCGCGTCGCTGCGGCCGGCCGCCGCAGCACGTCATGGAGAACGCCCCTGACCGAAAGAGGATGCGCCGTTCGGGTGACGTACACACGGGAGTGTGAAACCCGGGCCGGAGGGTGACGCGCTCTTCCGGCCGCCCGTTCAGCCCGCTGCCCCGTGCCGGACGGCCCAGATGGCCGCCTGGGTGCGATCGGAGAGGTCCAGCTTCATCAGGATGTTCGAGACGTGTGTCTTGACGGTCTTCTCGGAGAGCACCAGGGCCCGTGCGATCTCCCGGTTCGACCGGCCGTCGGCGATCAGGCCGAGAACCTCCCGCTCCCGTTCGGTGAGGGTGGTCCCCCGGCCCGTACCCGTGCCCGGGTCGTCCTGGGCCAGCAGCGCACCCGCCACCTCCGGCTGGAGCAGGACGTGGCCCGCGTACACCGAGCGGATGGCACCGGCCAGCGCGTCCGGGTCGACGTCCTTGTACACATAACCGGAGGCACCGGCGCGCAGGGCGGGGACGACGGTGCGCTGCTCGGTGAAGCTGGTGACGATCAGGACCTTGGCGGGGTTCTCCAGCTCGCGCAGCCTGCGCAGGGCCTCTATGCCGTCGGTGCCCGGCATCTTGATGTCCATCAGCACCACGTCGGGGCGCAGCTCCTCCGTCCTGGCCACCCCTTCGGCTCCGTCGGCCGCCTCGCCGACGACCTCTATGTCGTCCTGGATCTCCAGGAACGTACGCAGGCCGCGGCGGACCACCTGGTGGTCGTCGACCAGCAGCACCCTGATGCGCCTGTCAGCCACCGGGCACCTCCATCTCGATCGTGGTGCCCCTGCCGGGCGCCGATTCAACGGTGAGTCTGCCGCCGACGCCGTCGGCGCGGTCCCGCATCGAGACGAGACCCAGGTGCCTGCCCGCCCGGCGGGTGGCCGCCGGTTCGAAGCCGCGGCCGTCGTCGGTGATCCGCAGCACCGTGGTGCCGTCGCGGCGGGTGAGGGCGACCTCGACGTGCCCGGCGCCCGAGTGGCGCAAGGCGTTGTGCAGGGCCTCCTGGGAGACCCGGAGCAGCGCTTCCTCATGGGCGGCCGGCAAGGCGCGTACGCCCACGCTCCCGAAGGTGACCCGGGCGGTGTGGGCGCGGTCCAGGACCTGGATCTGGGTACGGAGGGTGGCGATGAGGCCGTCCTCGTCGAGGCCCGCGGGGCGCAGCTCGACGACGGCGGCCCGCAGCTCGTCGACGGCCTCCGCCGCCAGGGCGGCGACCTGCTGGAGCTCTCCCTTGGCACGGGCCGGGTCGCGGTCGACCAGGGCGGCGGCGGCCTGGGCGGTGAGCCGGAGGGAGAAGAGCTTCTGGCTGACCGCGTCGTGCAGCTCGTGGGCGAGGCGGGAGCGTTCCTCGGCGATGGTCAGCTCGCGGCTGCGCTCGTAGAGTCGGGCGTTCGTGAGGGCGATCGCGGCGTGCTGGGCGAGGATCGCCAGGAGTTCCTCGTCCTCGGCGGTGAATCCGCAGGTGCCCTCGGGCTTCGGACAGCGCTTGTTGGCGAGGAACAGGGCGCCGATGGTGTCGTCGCCGTCCCTGATCGGCAGTCCGAGGAAATCGGACATGTCGGGGTGGGCGTCCGGCCATCCCTCGAAGCGCGGGTCCTTGCGTACGTCGGCCAGGCGCTCGGGCTTCGCCTCGTGGAGCATCGCGGCGAGGATGCCGTGCTGACGTGGCAGGGGGCCGATGGCCTTCCACTGTTCGTCGCTGACACCGTCGACGACGAACTGGGCGAAGCCACCGTGGTCGTCGGGGACCCCGAGGGCCGCGTACTCGGCGTCGAGGAGCTCGCGGGCCGACGCGACGATCGTCTTCAGGACGTCCCGCGTTTCGAGGTGCCGGCTCATGGCGAGCAGCGCGGCACTCACCGCGGCGAGGCCCGAGGGTGGGCGATGGCTCATGGCCTCACGGTACCGGCGGGCCCCTCGCCCCGTATCCGCCCGAGGGCGGCCCATGACGGGACCGCAGGACTAGGACCATGCTCCGAGCCGCTTTCCCGTGGGGCCCGGGACTGCGGCCGGGCAGCCCGGACCGGCAGTTCCGTCAACCGGAACCTCACAGTCCGCATTGCTTGAGCAACGGATGGTGAGCTCGCTGCCCCTTCGATGTGAGGCCGCGCATAGGACCCACGTCACTTACGAACGCACTTAGTGGAGCGATAAGGGCGATTTGGGTGCTCATGGGGGCGGATCCGGGGCTTCCAACGCCCTCGTGTTCCACTACCCGGCTTCGTACGTCACACCTTTGCCACGGCATTTTGCGGCCGCTAACAATTGCACTCGTCCCCGACGGAGAAGCGAAGTCGCCTCCCGTCTTCGTCCTCCGTGAGGGCCTTCCGCGATTCGAAGAGGTACGCCTGATATGACCGCGTCCAGCATTCCCGGCCGTTTCCGCCGCCTGAACAAGACCCAGAAGCTCTCCGTCGCCGGCATCTCCGCCGTCGCCGCCGCTGCCCTCTCCTTGTCCCTGGTGCCGGGTAACGCCGAGGCCGAGACCGAGCCTCAGGCACTCTCCGCATCGCCCGTCGTCTTCGGGTCCGCCGCCGGTGCCCCGCAGGCCAAGACCATCCAGGCCAGCCTCATCGAGCAGCACTCCTCCGCCGAGCAGATGGTCAAGGCCATCGACGCCGCGAAGGCCAAGAAGGCCGCCGCCGTGAAGGCGAAGGTCGACGCGGTCGCCAAGGCCGACGCCAAGAAGGCCAAGGCGAAGGCCGCCGCGAAGTGGAAGGCCAAGAAGGCCGCCGCCGAGCGCCGCTCGCACGCCGCCAGCCGCTCCGAGGCCCGTACCCACGTGTACGGGAACAACCTGGACGGCTGGATCAAGGAGTCCCTCGCCATCATGAAGGCCAAGGGCATCCCGGGCACCTACGACGGGCTGCACCGCAACATCATCCGTGAGTCCAGCGGCAACCCGAACGCCATCAACGACTGGGACATCAACGCCATCAACGGTGTCCCCTCGATCGGTCTGCTGCAGATCATCAAGCCGACGTTCGACGCCTACCACGTCGGCGGTACCCCCCACACCCAGTACGACCCGGTCGCCAACATCACCGCGTCGGCCAACTACGCCGCCGACAAGTACGGCTCGATCGACAACGTCAACAGCGCGTACTGATCCGTTCCGGACCATGCCGAAGGGCGGCACCCCCGCGGGGGCGCCGCCCTTCGGCGTCCTGCCGTGCCCAGAGGGCCGGCCCTGCTACTTGCGCATGACCTCGGGCTCGTGGCGGCGCAGCAGCCGCGCGACCGCGAACCCGCAGATGATGCCGAGGAACAGCAGCACCGCGACGTTCATCCCCCACTGGCCGGCCGTGTGCTCCCACAGCGGGTCCAGGTCCGTGGGGTTCTTCTGGTCCCACGGCGGCATGAGGTGGGCGAGGTCGAGCGTGGAGCCCGCGCCCGCGATGGCCCAGCGGGACGGCATCAGCCAGGCGAACTGCTCCAGGCCGGGCGATCCGTAGACCTGGAAGAGGATGCCGGTGAAGACGACCTGGACGATCGCGAACATGACCAGCAGCGGCATGGTCTTCTCGGAGGTCTTGACCAGCGAGGAGATCACCAGGCCGAACATCATCGAGGTGAAGCCGAGCGCGATGATCGTCACGCAGAGCTCGACGGCCGGCGGCATGATCAGGCCCTCGGCGGGCAGATCGCGGGTGGCGAAGCCGATGCCGCAGATGATGACGCCCTGGATGGCCGTGATCACGCCGAGCACGATCACCTTGGACATCAGGTAGGCCGAGCGGGAGAGGCCGGTCGCCCGTTCCCGTTCGTAGATGACGCGTTCCTTGATCAGTTCACGTACGGAGTTGGCCGCGGCGGAGAAGGTCATGCCGATCACCAGGATCAGCATGATCGTGCCGGCGTCGCCGTTGAACCGGGACGGCGGCTTCGGCGGGGCGAGGCCGAAGTCGGCGGGGATGACCACGCTGACGATGCCGAGCACCGCGGGCAGGATCACCATCAGGCCCATGAAGCCCTTGTCGGACGCGATCACCGAGACGTAGCGGCGCATCAGCGTCCACAGCTGGGTCATCCAGCCCTGCGGCTTCGGCGGGCGCATCTGCTGGTGCGGCGGCATGTGCACGGGCTGTGCGGCGACGGCGTCGATGTCCGCGGCGTACATCTGGTAGTGCTGCGAGCCGCGCCAGCGGCCCGACCAGTCGTAGTCGCGGTAGTTCTCGAACGCGGAGAAGACATCGGCCCAGGTGCTGTAGCCGAAGAAGTTGAGCGCTTCCTCCGGCGGGCCGAAGTAGGCGACGGAACCGCCGGGCGCCATCACCAGGAGCTTGTCGCAGATGGCCAGCTCGGCGACCGAGTGCGTGACGACCAGGACGGTACGGCCGTCGTCGGCCAGGCCGCGCAGCAGCTGCATGACATCGCGGTCCATGCCCGGGTCGAGGCCGGAGGTCGGCTCGTCCAGGAAGATCAGCGACGGCTTGGTCAGCAGCTCCAGGGCGACGGAGACGCGCTTGCGCTGGCCACCGGAGAGCGAGGTGACCTTCTTGTCCTTGTGGATGTCGAGCTTGAGCTCGGCGAGGACCTCGTGGATCCGGGCCTGGCGCTCGGCCTCCGTGGTGTCCGCGGGGAAGCGGAGCTTGGCGGCGTACTTGAGTGCCCGGGTGACGGTCAGTTCCTTGTGAAGGATGTCGTCCTGCGGGACCAGGCCGATGCGCTGGCGCAGCTCGGCGAACTGCTTGTAGAGGTTCCGGTTGTCGTAGAGGACGTCGCCCTGGTTGGCGGGCCGGTAGCCGGTGAGCGCCTTGAGCAGGGTGGACTTTCCGGAACCGGACGGGCCGATGACTCCGATCAGCGACTTCTCCGGGACACCGAACGAGACGTCCTTGAGGATCTGCTTGCCACCGTCGACCGTCACCGTGAGGTGGCGGGCGGCGAAGGAGACCTCACCGGTGTCGACGAACTCCTCCAGCCGGTCGCCGACCAGCCGGAAGGTCGAGTGACCGACGCCGACGATGTCGTTCGGGCCGATGAGGGCGGAGCCGGACTTCGAGAGCGGCTGGCCGTTGACGTACGTGCCGTTGTGGGATCCGAGATCGCGGATCTCGAAACGGCCGTCGGGCGTCGCGTGGAATTCGGCGTGGTGGCGCGAGACCTGGAGGTCGGAGACGACCAGCTCGTTCTCCAGCGCACGGCCGATCCGCATCACCCGGCCGAGGGCCAGCTGGTGGAACGTGGTGGGGCTCCGGTCGCCGTACATCGGCGGCGCCCCCGCCGCGCCGCCGGGGCCGCCGCCGTGGGGTGCCGCTGCCATGCCCTGCTGCTGAGGCACATGGGGCTGCTGCGGCCAGGCCTGCTGCTGGGCCGGCGGCTGCTGCCCGCCCGGTCCCCCCTGCTGCGGAGCTTGGTGCGGTGGCTGGTGCGGGGCCTGCTGCGGCTGCTGGGCGGGGGCCTGGGCACCCGCGGCGGCCTGCCCGCTGTACACACCGGCGCCGCTGAGGCTCAGCCGAGGGCCGTCGGTGGCGTTGCCCAGGTTCACGGTGGAGCCGGGCCCGATCTCCATCTGGTGGATCCGCTGGCCCTGCACGTATGTGCCGTTGGTGCTCCCGTGGTCCTCGATGAACCAACTGCGGCCGCTCCAGCTGATCGTGGCGTGCCGCCACGACACTCTGGCGTCGTCGATCGTCATGTCGCCCTGCGGATCACGTCCGAGGGTGTACGACCTGGACGGATCGAGCGTCCAGGTCCTGCCATTCAATTCCAGTACGAGTTCCGGCACTCCGCGCCCCACTAGTTGTCCCCCGAATTACCCCCGTTGCAGGGAGTCTAGGGATGCTGAACATCGTGGGGAACTATTCCAGGAGCAGTCGCCGATGCGAAAGCCGGGCGGGAGGTTGACCGAACCGAGACCGCACCGTTGCGAACGACTTGGCGCGAACGGCCCCCTACCGCGACAAATGGTGGTGCCGCAGGGCAGCCGATGACGAACAGGGGAATCAGGGGCGCGGTGCGGGCTGTCCGGTCCTCGGGACGGGCCGTCGGGGGTGTACCGCGGACCGATACGGTAGGAGCACCATGAGCGCATCTCAGCCCCCTCAGCCCTTCCTGTCTCCTGAGCCTCCTGAGTCACGTCGGGACGCGGACACGCCCACCCTTCTCGTGAAGATCTTCGGGAAGGACCGGCCCGGGATCACCGCCGGACTCTTCGACACCCTCGCCGCCTACTCGGTCGATGTCGTGGACATCGAGCAGGTCGTCACCCGTGGCCGCATCGTCCTGTGCGCGCTGGTCACCGCGCCGACCGCGGGCGGGACCACCGAGGGTGACCTCCGGGCCACCGTGCACAGCTGGGCCGAGTCCCTGAAGCTGCAGGCCGAGATCATCTCCGGTACGGGCGACAACCGCCCGCGCGGCGACGGCCGTTCCCATGTGACGGTGCTCGGGCACCCGCTCACCGCGGAGTCGACCGCCGCCATAGCGGCCAGGATCACCTCGACCGGCGGGAACATCGACCGCATCTTCCGGCTCGCGAAGTATCCGGTCACCGCCGTCGAGTTCGCGGTGTCCGGCACCGGGACCGAGGTGCTGCGCACCGCGCTGGCCGTCGAGGCCGCCGGGATCGGCGTCGACGTGGCGGTCGTCTCCGCCGGGCTGAGCCGCCGGGCGCAGCGGCTCGTCGTGATGGATGTCGACTCGACGCTCATCCAGGACGAGGTCATCGAGCTCTTCGCGGCCCACGCCGGCTGCGAGGCCGAGGTCGCGGCGGTGACCGAGCAGGCGATGCGCGGTGAGCTCGACTTCGAGCAGTCGCTGCACGCCCGGGTGGCGCTGCTGGCGGGGCTCGACGTGTCGGTGGTGGAGAAGGTGCGCGCCGACGTCCGGCTGACGCCGGGTGCCCGCACCCTGATCCGTACGCTGAAGCGGCTCGGCTACCAAGTGGGCGTCGTGTCGGGCGGGTTCACGCAGGTGACGGACGATCTGAAGGAGCGGCTGGGGCTCGACTTCGCCTCCGCCAACACTCTGGAGGTCGTCGACGGAAAGCTCACCGGCAGGGTGACCGGAGACATCGTCGACCGGGCGGGCAAGGCCCGGCTGCTGCGCAGCTTCGCGGCGGAGGCCGGGGTGCCGCTGGCACAGACAGTGGCGATCGGTGACGGCGCGAACGACCTGGACATGCTGAACACCGCGGGGCTCGGGGTCGCCTTCAACGCCAAGCCGGTGGTCCGCGAGGCCGCGCACACCGCGGTGAACGTGCCGTTCCTGGACACCGTCCTCTATCTGCTCGGCATCACCCGCGAGGAGGTCGAGGCCGTCGACGGCCTCGTCGAATAGGGACGCACGCGCCCGGCACGTACACAGGGCCCGGGTGCGCACGCCTGAGCGTGCGCACCCGGGCCCTGCCGTGAGCCGGGGCGGTCAGTCGTTCGGCGTCCAGTACTCGACGAGCTTGCCGACTCCGTGCTCCACACTCTTCCAGGTGCCGGGGATCTCGACCACTGCGAAGGCGGAGGTCGGGAACGCGCCGTGGCTCATCCGGGCCAGGGTGTCGCCCTGCGCCGAGCCCGCCAGGGCGTCGGCGACGGCATGCATGCCCGGGTTGTGGCCGATCACGAGCAGATCGCGGACCTCGTCGGGGGTCTCGTTGATCAGGGCGATCAGCTCACCGAGAGAGGCCTCGTAGAGCCTCTCCTCGTACACGGTCCTGGGGCGCTCCGGCATCTCGTGCACGGCCAGCTTCCACGTCTCGCGCGTCCTGGCCGCGGTCGAGCAGAGGGCCAGGTCGAAGACGATCCCGGAGTCGGCGAGCTTGCGGCCCGCCACGGGGGCGTCCTTGCGGCCGCGCTCCGCGAGCGGCCGCTCATGGTCGGAGTCCTGCGACCATTCCGCCTTTGCATGCCTGAGAAGGACGATTTTGCGAGGTGTATCGACGCTCATACACCTCAGCTTCGCATGAAATGTGCCACCTGGCGCAGGGTGTTGGAGGGCTCGCCCGCCCAGGCTTCCGGGCATCAGCGGGTCAGCAGCTCCACGATCCGCCCCAGCAAGCGGCCCACCGCGGGATCGCCCGTGGCGGCGTGTGCCTGGCCCGGTCCGGCGATCAGCAGCAGCAGGGCGCCGAAGGCCACGGCGGGCAGCGCGACGGCCCACCACGGCAGCCGGACCTCGACGCCGGCCGTGGCCGAGCGGGTGTGCGTACGGGTCGGCATGTCCGCCTCCGTGGGTGCTGGATTCCGATACCCAGAACCTACGGATCGGTGGGCGCCGCTCCCATCCGGTGACCCACCCACTTCACCCTGACCCTGGCCCCCTAAGGGATGGTGGGGCCAGCCCCACCCTCACACCGGGAGCCGCGCGTCAGGGGGAGGCGATGGAGGCGATGATGCCGACGACGACCGTGATCAGCAGCATCGTCCCGAAGACGAGGAGCAGCTTCTTCTGACCGTTCTGGGGATTCGGATCGAGCACAGGAGACATGGCTCCAGTCTCGCATCTCAGCATTCGTCCTCGATCGTCCGGTCCCGGCCGGCCAGGATGCCCGCCACCATCTGCGGCACCATCAGGGCCGCCATGAGCGCGATCGGCAGCCCCCATCCACCGCTGTGCTGGTAGAGGACGCCCACCAGGAGCGGGCCGGGGATCGAGATCAGGTAGCCGGTGGACTGGGCGAAGGCGGACAGCCTGACCACTCCGGCGCCGCTGCGCGAGCGCATGCCGATCATGGTGAGGGCGAGCGGGAAGGCGCAGTTCGAGATGCCCAGGAGCAGCGCCCAGACCCAGGCACCGCCGGAGGGGGCGAGGTAGAGGCCCGCGTAGCCGATGAGGCCGCATGCGCCGAGGAGGACGACGATCGGCCCCTGGTTCCTCATCCGGGCGGCGACCCTCGGGATGACGAAGGCGAGCGGCACGCCCATGGCCATGGTGAGGGCGAGCAGGACACCCGCCGTTCCGGCCGAGACGCCGGCGTCGCGGAAGATCTGCGGCATCCACCCCATGGTGATGTAGGCGGCGGTGGCCTGGAGGCCGAAGAAGCAGGCGAGGGCCCAGGCGGTGCGGCTGCGGGTGATCCGGAGTGCGGGGACCTTCGGCCGGTGGGCCGCGGACTGCCCGGTGTCGCCGACGCGGTCCCGTACCAGTGGGATCCAGGGCAGGATCGCGACGGCGGCGAGGGCGGCCCAGACGCCGAGGCCGGCCTTCCAACTGCCGCCCATCGCCTCGGTCATGGGTACGGTCACGGCCGCGGCCAGCGAGGTACCGAGGGCCAGGGCCATGGAGTAGAGGCCGGTCATGGAGCCGACGCGGTCCGGGAACCAGCGCTTGACGATCACCGGCATCAGGACGTTGCTGACGGCGATGCCCATCAGGGCGAGCGCGCTCGCGGCGAGGAAGCCGGCCGTACCACCGACGAGGGGCCTGATCACCAGCCCCGCGGTGATGGCGACCATGCCCGCGCAGACGACCGCGCCCGGTCCGAAGCGGCGGGCCAGGCGGGGCGCCATGACACCGAAGACCGCGAAGCAGAGCGGCGGCACGGAGGTGAGGACCCCGGCGACGCTGCCGCTCATGTGCAGCCCGTCGCGCACCTCCACGAGGAGGGCGCCGAGGCTGGTGATGGCCGGGCGGAGGTTGAGCGCGGCGAGGACGAGCCCGACGGCGACCAGGCGGAACACCCAGGGTGCGGGGCCGGTGCCCTGTGCGGGCACCTCGACGCGGGAGGCCGCCGGTGCTGCGGTACCAAGGGTCCGGGTCAGGGTGCGGGGAGGGGTTTCGTCGTCATGCATGGGGCCATCATAGAATCATGGGATGATTGCTTGTCCAATCCTCTGAGAAGATTCGGATACCTCCGCGAGACGGCGGGGTGGCCGGCCCGCCACTCCTCCGCACACCCGAGCAAGGAGCACCATGGCGCTGACGTCCCCGCGGCGTTCGGCACTCGCCGACCAGGTGATTGCCCAGCTGAGGAACCAGATCACGTCGGGCGAGTGGCCCGTGGGTTCACGCATCCCCACCGAACCCGAGCTGGTCGAGCAGCTGGGGGTCGCCCGTAACACCGTCCGCGAGGCGGTGCGCGCGCTCGCGCACAACGGGTTGCTGGACATCCGGCAGGGCTCGGGCACCTACGTGGTGGCGGTGAGCGAGCTGGCGGGGGTGATGCACCGCAGGTTCGCGTCCGCCGATCCGCGCCATGTGGCCGAGCTCCGCTCGACGCTGGAGTCGTCGGCGGCGCGCCTCGCCGCCGCGCGGCGCACCGACCGGGACCTGAAGCAGCTGGACGCGCTCATGCGGCGGCGCGAGGAGACCTGGGCCGCGGGCGACGCCGAGGCGTTCGTGGCAGCGGACGCCACGCTGCACCTGGCCGTGGTCGCCGCCTCGCACAACGAGGTGCTGACCGGCCTGTACGCCGACCTGGGCGATCTGCTGAAGGATTACCTGCGGGACGACATCGGCCACGAGCTGCGGCCGGAGAACCACATGGACCACAGCCGGCTGGTCGAGGCGATCCGGGCCGGCGACGCGGAGACGGCGGCGGCGGAGGCCGCGAGCCACGCGCTGAGCTGCCTGGTGGACCCGGCCTGAGGGCTGATCCACAAGGAATCGCGGGACAGCCCTCAGGGGCTCTCCCCACTCTTCTCGCCGGCGTGGGTGACCCAGGCGGAGCGGACCTCTTTCCAGCAGCGGTCGTCCAGCCGTACGGTCCGGCCCGGGCCGACGGAGACCGGCTTGGAGTCGGCGTCGATGTCCCACCAGCGGGTGCATTCGGTGTGCAGCTGGACGCGGTCGGTCGAGGGGTACGGGTTGTGGCAGTAGGCGACGACCCGGGAGCCCTTCACCGACGTACGGCATTCGGCGCCGGAGGGTTCGGGCTCGGGCGCGGACGGCTCGGACGCGCCCGCGGCTCTGACGTGCTCGGCCACGTACAGGCCGACGGGCACGAACAGCCCGGCGACGAGTGCGGAGGCCGCCAGCAGGGTTCGGGTTCGGTGACGAGTGCCGCGCACAGCGATCTCCTCCCCTCGGGCCTGTCGGCAGATCGAGGCCGGGCCACGACGCCCGGGCACACGGCACCTCGCCGCTGCCCGTACGCCCTGACACCTCCGCGATGAGGACACCCCGACGTCTCGCGGTGCACCGCACCGGTCGCCGCGCCCCATCCGACCCTGATCCGCCGGACAGGCTTCAGCCTGACCAGAAGTCCGGTTCCTCCACATTCTGCGGTGGATCGACCAGCTTTTCGACCTGAGCGCCGAGAGGCCGGGCGGGGCAAGGAAAACGGCCGCGCACCGCCTCGGGAGAGGCGGTGCGCGGCCGGAGTGGTGCGGAGCGGTCAGGCGCCGATCATGTGCACGCCACCGTCGACGTGGATGATCTCACCCGTCGTCTTCGGGAAGAAGTCCGAGAGCAGCGCGACGATGGCACGGCCGGCCGGCTCCGGGTCGGACATGTCCCACGCCAGCGGGGAACGCGTGTTCCACACCTCGGCGAGGTCACTGAAGCCCGGGATGGACTTGGCGGCCATCGAGCCGAGCGGTCCGGCGGACACCAGGTTGCAGCGCAGGCCCTCCTTGCCCAGGTCGCGGGCGAGGTAGCGGGAGGTGGCCTCCAGCGCGGCCTTGGTCGGGCCCATCCAGTCGTACTGCGGCCAGGCGAACTGGGCGTCGAAGGTGAGTCCGACGATCGAACCTCCGTCGCTCATCAGCGGCTTGCACGCCATGGCGAGCGACTTCAGCGAGAACGCCGAGACGTGCATCGCCGTGGCGACCGACTCGAACGGGGTGTTGAGGAAGTTGCCGCCGAGGGCGTCCTGCGGGGCGAACCCGATGGAGTGGACGACCCCGTCGAGCGAGCCCAGCTCGTCCTTCACCAGGCCGGCGAGCCGGTCCAGGTGCTCGGCGTTGGTCACGTCCAGCTCGATGACCTTGGCCGGCTTGGGCAGCTTCCGCGCGATGCGCTCCGTCAGCGTGGGCCGCGGGAAGGCGGTCAGGATGATCTCCGCGCCCTGCTCCTGGGCCACCTTGGCGGTGTGGAACGCGATGGACGACTCCATCAGCACCCCGGTGATGAGGATGCGCTTGCCGTCGAGAATTCCGCTCATGGTGATCAGTGACCCATGCCCAATCCGCCGTCAACGGGGATGACGGCTCCAGTGATGTACGACGCGTCGTCGGAGGCGAGGAAGCGCACCGCGGCGGCGATCTCCCCGGGCTGCGCGTAGCGGCCGAGCGGCACCTGGGCCACGATGCCCTTGCGCTGCTCCTCGGTGAGCACCTGCGTCATGTCGGTGTCGACGAAGCCGGGCGCGACGACGTTGAAGGTGATGTTGCGCGAACCGAGCTCGCGCGCCAGAGACCTGGCGAAGCCGACCAGACCGGCCTTGGACGCGGCGTAGTTGGCCTGTCCCGCCGAGCCGAGGAGACCGACGACGGAGGAGATGAGGACGACGCGGCCCTTCTTGGCGCGCAGCATGCCGCGGTTGGCGCGCTTGACGACCCGGAAGGTGCCGGTGAGGTTGGTGTCGAGTACGGACGTGAAGTCGTCCTCGGACATCCGCATCAGCAACTGGTCCTTGGTGATACCGGCGTTGGCGACCAGCACCTCCACGTTGCCGTGCTTCTCCTCGATCTCCTTGTAGGCCTGCTCCACCTGCTCGGCATCGGTGATGTCGCACCGGACCGCGAGAACACCGGCCTCGGTGAGCGCCACGGGCGGCTCGCCGGAACGGTAGGTGATCGCGACCTTGTCGCCGTTGTCGGCGAAAGCGCGGGCGATGGCGAGGCCGATGCCCCGGTTTCCTCCGGTGACGAGAACCGAGCGGCTCAACGGATCACCCTTTCGATAGCGGTCTGGTACCTCGAAAACCTATCGGTACCTCCCGCTCCACGAGGAATCGGCCCCTGACAGCGCCTTCCCCCGGTCACTGTGGGATTCCTACAGTGACCGACCGGCCGGGCCTCCCGGCCGTCCGGGCGCGATCGCAGTCGCGGCGCGGAATGATCCCGTGGGTGGACCTGCCGGAGGGGGCGGTCCCGGCTTCCCGTACCCGGCGACTGCCGCCGAGGGCGGGATCGAGCCAGCGCCCCCGGCGGCCCGGGTGCGCGTGATTCACTGCGGAGACATTGCGCAGAGGTGGAGAAGGGAAGGCCCCGTGCCCCATGAGGTAGATCAGTCGTTCCTGGCCCTTCCGCTACGGGCCCTGGCCGACGCGGCGCTCGCCCGCGCGCGGGCCCTGGGGGCGGTGCATGCGGACTTCCGCCTGGAGCGGGTGCGCAGCGCCACCTGGCGGCTGCGGGACGCCCGGCCCGCCGGATCGTCGGACACCACCGATCTCGGGTACGCGGTGCGGGTGGTGCACGGCGGGGCGTGGGGGTTCGCCTCCGGGGTGGACCTGACGATGGACGCCGCGGCGAAGGTGGCCTCGCAGGCCGTCGCCATGGCGAAGCTGTCGGCGAAGGTGATCGCGGCGGCGGGGTCGGACGAGAGGGTCGAGCTCGCCGACGAGCCGGTGCACGGGGAACGGAGCTGGGTGTCGGCGTACGACGTCGACCCCTTCGGCGTACCGGCCGAGGAGAAGGCGGGCCTGCTCGCCGAATGGAGCGGCCGGCTCCTGGGGGCGAAGGGCGTCGCACATGTGGACGCCTCCCTGACGACCGTTCACGAGAACAAGTTCTACGCGGACACGGCGGGCACCGTCACCACCCAGCAGCGGGTGCGGCTGCATCCGCAGTTCACCGCGGTCGCCGTGGACGCGACGACCGGTGAGTTCGACTCGATGCGCACGATCGCGCCGCCGGTGGGACGCGGCTGGGAGTACCTGACCGGGACCGGCTGGGACTGGGACGCGGAGCTGGAGAGCATCCCCGGGCTGCTCGCCGAGAAGATGCGGGCTCCGAGCGTCGAGGCGGGGTCGTACGACCTGGTGGTCGACCCCTCCAATCTGTGGCTGACCATCCATGAGTCGATCGGCCACGCCACCGAGCTGGACCGCGCCCTGGGGTACGAGGCGGCGTACGCCGGGACCTCGTTCGCCACCTTCGACCAGCTGGGCAAGCTCGCGTACGGCTCCCCGGTGATGAACGTGACGGGCGACCGCACGGCCGAGCACGGGCTCGCGACGATCGGGTACGACGACGAGGGCGTCGAGGCGCAGTCCTGGGACCTGATCAAGGACGGCACTCTGGTGGGCTACCAGCTGGACCGCCGGATCGCGAAGCTGACGGGTCTGGGCCGGTCCAACGGCTGCGCGTACGCGGACTCGGCGGGGCGCGTCCCCGTACAGCGCATGGCGAACGTGTCGTTGCAGCCGGATCCGGGCGGGCTCTCCACGGAGGACCTGATCGGCGGGGTGGAGCGCGGGATCTATGTGGTCGGCGACCGGTCCTGGTCCATCGACATGCAGCGGTACAACTTCCAGTTCACCGGACAGCGCTTCTTCCGGATCGAGAACGGCAGGCTGGCCGGGCAGCTGCGCGACGTCGCCTACCAGGCGACGACGACGGACTTCTGGGGCTCGATGGAGAAGGCCGGCGGCCCGCAGACGTACGTCCTGGGCGGCGCCTTCAACTGCGGCAAGGCCCAGCCGGGACAGGTCGCGGCCGTCTCGCACGGCTGTCCCTCCGCCCTCTTCCGAGGCGTGAACATCCTCAATACGACGCAGGAGGCCGGACGATGAGCAGCATCCACGGAACCGGCCGGGGGTCCGGGGGTCGCCCCCCGGGAAGGCACAGTCTCAATACGACGCAGGAGGCCGGACGATGAGCCGCGTCAGCAAGCCGCACGAGATCGTCGAGCGCGCACTCGAACTGTCCACCGCCGACGGCTGTGTGGTCATCGCCGACGAGGAGTCGTCGGCGAATCTGCGCTGGGCGGGCAACGCGCTCACCACGAACGGGGTGGTCCGGGGACGCACCCTGACCGTCATCGCCACCGTCGACGGGTCCGAGGGTGCCGCCTCGGGTGTCGTGTCCCGGTCGGCCGTCACCGCGGCCGATCTGGAACCGTTGGTGCGGGCCGCCGAGGCCGCCGCACGCGGGGCCGGCCCGGCCGAGGATGCGCAGCCGCTGGTCACCGGGGTGGCGGACTCCCCCGACTTCACGGACGCGCCCGCGGAGACGGGACCGGACGTGTTCGCCGCGTTCGCCCCCGCGCTCGGGGACGCTTTCGCCCGGGCCCGCTCCGGGGGCCGTGAGCTGTACGGCTTCGCCAACCACGAGATGACCTCGACGTATCTGGGGACGTCCACGGGGCTGCGGCTGCGCCACGACCAGCCGAACGGGACGCTGGAGCTGAACGCCAAGTCGCCCGACCGGACCCGTTCGGCCTGGGCGGGGCGCTCGACCCGCGACTTCAAGGACGTCGACCCGGCCGAGATGGATACGGAGCTGGCACAGCGGCTGGTCTGGGCAGAGCGCCGGATCGATCTGCCCGCCGGGCGGTACGAGACGCTGCTGCCGCCGACCGCCGTCGCCGACCTGCTGATCTACCAGCTGTGGTCGGCGACCGCCCGGGACGCCGTCGAGGGCCGGACCGTGTTCTCGAAGCCGGGTGGCGGGACCCGTCTCGGCGAGACCCTGTCACCGTTGCCACTGACCCTGCACAGCGACCCGAACGCGCCGGGGCTCGAATCCGCGCCGTTCGTCATCGCGCACTCCTCCGGGGACGGCGCGTCGGTCTTCGACAACGGGCTGCCGCTGGGCCGGACCGACTGGATCAAGGACGGCCGGCTCGACCGGCTGACGACGACCCGGCACACGGCCGGCCGGACCGGACTGCCGCTCGCCCCGGCGATCGACAACCTCCTGCTGGAGGGCGGGGGTGAGCAGTCCCTGGACGACATGGTCGCGGCGACCACCGGCCGGGGCCTGCTGCTGACCTGCATGTGGTACATCCGGGAGGTCGACCCGGCGACGCTGCTGCTGACCGGACTGACCCGTGACGGGGTGTATCTCGTGGAGGGCGGCGAGGTCGTGGGCGAGGTGAACAACTTCCGCTTCAACGAGTCCCCCGTGGACCTGTTGTCGCGGGCCACCGAGGCGGGCCGCACGGAGAGGACGCTGCCGCGTGAGTGGGCCGACTGGTTCACCAGGGCCGCGATGCCCGCGCTGCGCATCCCGGACTTCAACATGAGCTCGGTGAGTGCGGGCGTGTGACCCGCCTAGACTGAGCGGGTCATCATCCCCATACATCACGAGGAGCACCGGAACCGTGACGGACATCGTCGACGAGCTGAAGTGGCGCGGGCTGTTCGCCCAGTCCACTGACGAGGACGCACTGCGCAAGGCTCTCGCGGACGGCCCGGTCACGTTCTATTGCGGCTACGACCCCACCGCGGCGAGTCTGCACGTCGGCCATCTGGTGCAGGTGCTCACGATGCGCCGGCTCCAGCAGGCCGGTCTGCGGCCGCTCGCCCTGGTGGGCGGGGCCACCGGCCAGATCGGTGACCCGCGGCCGACCGCCGAGCGCACGCTGAACGACCCGGAGACGATCGCCGCCTGGGTGGCGCGGCTGCGGTCCCAGATCGAGCCGTTCCTGTCCTTCGAGGGCGAGAACGCCGCGGTCATGGTGAACAACCTGGACTGGACCGCGGGCATGTCCGCGATCGAGTTCCTGCGGGACATCGGCAAGCACTTCCGGGTCAACAAGATGCTCACCAAGGAGTCCATCGCCCGGCGACTGGAGTCCGACGAGGGCATCAGCTACACCGAGTTCAGCTACCAGCTGCTCCAGAGCATGGACTTCCTGGAGCTGTACCGGCGCCACGGCTGCACCCTCCAGCAGGGCGGCAGTGACCAGTGGGGCAACCTCACCGCGGGCCTCGACCTGATCCACCGCCTGGAGCCGGGCGCCGAGGTCCACGCGCTGGCGACCCCGCTGATGACGAAGGCGGACGGCACCAAGTTCGGCAAGTCCGAGAGCGGCGCCGTCTGGCTCGACCCGGAGATGACCACGCCGTACGCGTTCTACCAGTTCTGGCTGAACGTGGACGACCGCGACATCTCCCGCTACATGCGCATCCTCAGCTTCCTGAGCCCCGCCGAACTGGAGGAGCTGGAGAAGGTCACCGAGGAGCGGCCCCAGGCGAGGGCGGCGCAGCGCGCGCTGGCCGAGGAGCTGACGACGCTGGTGCACGGCGCGGAGCAGTGCGCCGCGGTCATCGCCGCTTCGAAGGCGCTGTTCGGTCAGGGCGAGCTCGGCGGACTGGACGAGGCGACGCTCGGCGCCGCGCTCTCCGAAGTGCCGCACGCGCAGGTCACCGAGCTCGGTCCGCTGGTCGACCTGCTGGTCGAGGTCGGTCTGGCGCCGAGCAAGTCGGGTGCCCGGCGCACGGTCAAGGAGGGCGGCGCCTACGTGAACAACGTGAAGGCCGTCGACGGCGAGGCCGCACCGGGCCGCGAGGAACTGCTGCACGGGCGCTGGCTGGTGCTGCGCCGGGGCAAGAAGAACCTGGCGGCGATCGAGGTCACGGCCGGCTGAGCCGTAGCCGCAGCACGACGGCGGGGCACCCATCATGGGTGCCCCGCCGTCGTGCTGTCCCGTGTGCGGGTCAGGTCTTCGCGGGTCAGGTCTTCTGCCTGGTACCCCGGATGGAGGCCCAGAGCATGTCACCGACACCGACCACCACCACGGCTCCGATCAGCTGGAGCACATGGCGCGTCCAGTCGATGCCCTTGGTGTCGTTGACGCCGATCCAGGTGGCGACAGCATTGCCGAGGATGCTGCCGATCATGCCGAAGATGACCGTCAGCCACAGTGGGATCTCCTGCTTCCCCGGCAGGATCGCCTTCGCGATCAGACCGAGCACCAGGCCCACGATGATTGCCCACAACCAGCTCATGTCGCCTCCTCGTGCGACGCGGTGTCGCGCACGGCCCAGTCTCGGCCTCGGCCCGGTACGCCGCATGTCGGGCAGGTCCGTACGTGCGAGGGGCGGCGGAGTGCACACATCCGGCGCGCCCCGGCCTCGTACCGGCGGGAAGCCGGGCGTACCGTGGGATCCGGTCCGGTCCGGGGAGCGTCCGGCGCAGGAGCGGAGAGTCTCCCCCAGTTCGTATGAGCTCGGGGAAGGGTGGTGGAACGTGTTGGGGAAGCAGAGCGGCGCGGAGGTCTTCCGGATCACGGGGGCGCGGCAGGGGCTCGCGGAGGATGTGCGCGGCCGACAGCGGCGCTATGTGATCTCGATGTCCGTGCGGACGGTCTCGGTGGTCGCGGCCGCGGTCCTGTGGAACGTGGAGCGCCATGTGGCGATCGTGGCGCTCGCGCTGGGGGTTCTCCTCCCGTACGTCGCGGTGGTCATCGCCAACGCGGGCCGGGAAAACAGCCCGTCGCTTCCCTCGACCTTCGTGCCGGCGGCCACGCGGCCCGTTCTGGGTGCCGCGCCCGCGGCCGGTCCGGCGGAGCCGGGTCCGGAATCCGGACGCGTTTTCCGAAGCCCGGACCCGAACGGACACGGGTGAGCCCGGGGCGGCCCAAGCTCAAGAAAAGCTCAGATCAATCATGAAGTTCCAGTGCACCGCACCCCGGTGTGCGTGACATACTTCGTGAGCGCTCCGCATCCCCCGTCGGAGCGACGGACCGACGCCGGGCAGCTCCCCCCGTGGCTGCTCGGCGTCGCCATTTCTCCGGCGGGGAGATGCCGCAGGGTTCGCCGTCCTGGTCAGCCCTTAGGGTTGAGTCCGTGAACTTCCCCGGATCCGGTCCCGATACGGCGAGCGCTGCCGCCACCGCCCCCGTCTGCTCGGCCAAGGGTTGCCGTGCCGATGCCGTATGGGTGCTGGCCTGGAACAACCCGAAGCTGCACACTCCGGAGCGCCGCAAGACCTGGCTGGCCTGTGACGAGCACCGGGAGCATCTCTCGTCGTTCCTCGGGGTGCGGGGCTTCCTGAAGGACGTGGTGACGCTGGCCGACTGGGAGTCGCAGGACTCACCGCCCGCGTAGCGGCTTACGGCGCTACCCGCCGATGGCCGACATCGGGCGGTCCGGCTGGAGGAACGACGGGTCGTCGAGGCCCGAGCCGGCCTTCTTGCCCCACATGGCGAGCTTCCAGAGCCGGGCGATCTCCTCGTCCGGTGCCTCGGAGCGCAGGGCCCCGCGCAGGTCGGTCTCCTCGCGGGCGAACAGGCAGGTGCGCACCTGTCCGTCGGCGGTGAGCCTGGTGCGGTCGCAGGCGCGGCAGAACGGCCGGGTGACCGAGGCGATGACGCCCACCCGGTGGGGTCCTCCGTCCACGAGCCAGCGCTCGGCGGGGGCGGAACCGCGCTCGCCGTCCTCCTCGGCGGTGAGGGCGAAGCGGGTACGCAGTGACTGGAGGATGTCGCCTGCCGTGATCATGCCGTCGCGCTTCCAGCCGTGCTGGGCGTCGAGCGGCATCTGCTCGATGAAGCGGAGCTCGTAGGCGTTGTCCACGGCCCAGGCGAGCAGGTCGGGCGCCTCGTCGTCGTTGAGTCCCGGCATCAGGACGGTGTTGACCTTGACGGGCGTGAGGCCGGCGTCGCGGGCGGCTTCGAGTCCGGCCAGGACGTCGTGGTGGCGATCGCGGCGGGTGAGGGTCTTGAAGACCTCGGGGCGCAGGGTGTCCAGGGAGACGTTGACCCTGTCCAGGCCCGCGGCCTTGAGCGCGGCAGCGGTCCGCTTGAGCCCGATGCCGTTGGTCGTGAGCGACATCCTGGGGCGGGGTGTCAGAGCGGCGCACTGTTCGACGATGGAGACGAGCCCGGGGCGCAGCAGCGGCTCTCCGCCGGTGAAGCGGACCTCGGTGATGCCGAGCTGCGTGACGGCGATGCGGACGAGCCGGACGATCTCGTCGTCACTCAGCAGGTCGGGCTTGGCAAGCCACTGCAGGCCCTCTTCGGGCATGCAGTAGGTGCAGCGCAGATTGCAGCGGTCGGTGAGAGAGACACGCAGGTCGGTGGCGACCCGGTCGTATGTGTCGATGAGCATGGTGGGCCCCCTCCCCCGGCGACTTCCCGGTTGCGGTATCTGACTCTTCCGAGACTACGCGAGACCTGTGACAACGGAGGGGCCCGTTTGGCACGAGGAACGGCGCGGCCGCGTCGTAGGACTGTACGACGC
Source organism: Streptomyces sp. NBC_01013 (assembly GCF_045162765.1). Classification (NCBI taxonomy): domain Bacteria; kingdom Bacillati; phylum Actinomycetota; class Actinomycetes; order Kitasatosporales; family Streptomycetaceae; genus Streptomyces; species Streptomyces sp. NBC_01013. The sequence continues at coordinate 6,543,510 of NZ_CP108687.1, read as the reverse complement.
GGCCGTGCCGATGGAGGGCGTGGGTGCCGCTCTCCTGTGTGAACGTGTGTGAACTCGTGCTCTCAGTGGGCGCCGATGCCGGTGAGGGACTTGACCTCCAGCTCGGCGTACTTGCCCTTGTCAGGCTCCTCCTTGGACAGCAGGGAGCCGATCCAGCCGAGCAGGAAGCCCAGCGGGATGGAGATGAGGCCCGGGTTCTCCAGCGGGAACCAGGCGAAGTCGACGCCCTTGAACATCGAGGTCTTCGCGTTCCCGGACACGACCGGCGAGAACAGCACCAGGATCACCGAGGAGGCGAGGCCGCCGTAGATCGACCACAGCGCGCCCTGGGTGGTGAACCGCTTCCAGAAGAGGCTGTAGAGGAGCGTCGGCAGGTTGGCCGAGGCGGCGACGGCGAAGGCGAGTGCCACCAGACCGGCGACGTTCATGTCGCGGGCGAAGGCGCCCAGGACGATCGCGGCGGCGCCGATGAAGACGGTGGCCCAGCGGGCTGCCTTCATCTCCTCCTTCTCGGTGGCCTTTCCCTTGCGGATGACGTTGGCGTAGATGTCGTGGGCGAAGGAGGACGAGGAGGCGAGGGTGAGTCCCGCGACGACGGCGAGGATGGTGGCGAAGGCGACGGCGGAGATCACGGCGAGCATGACGGCTCCGCCGGTGCTGCCGACCCCGCCGAGGTACTCGGCGAGCTGCGGGGCCGCCGCGTTGCCTGCCGGGTTCTTCGCCTTGATCTCTTCCGGGCCGATGAGGGCCGCGGCACCGAAGCCGAGCGCGATCGTCATCAGGTAGAAGGCGCCGATGATGCCGATGGCCCAGTTGACCGACTTACGGGCCGCCTTGGCGGTCGGCACCGTGTAGAAGCGGATCAGGATGTGCGGCAGGCCGGCGGTGCCGAGCACCAGGGCGATGCCGAGGGAGAGGAAGTCCAGCTTCGAGGTGCCCGTGGCGCCGTACTTGAGTCCGGGCTCCAGGAACGACGCACCGTGGCCGCTCTTCTCGGCGGCGGTGCCCAGCAGGTCGGAGACGTTGAAGTCGAACTTCCACAGCACCATGAGGGTCATCAGGATGGCGCCCGCGATGAGGAGCACGGCCTTGACCATCTGCACCCAGGTGGTCCCCTTCATGCCGCCGATGGTGACGTACACGATCATCAGTACGCCGACCAGCGCAACGATGAGGATCTTTCCGGCATCACTGGTGATCCCGAGGAGCAGCGAGACCAGAACTCCCGCTCCTGCCATCTGCGCGAGCAGGTAGAAGATCGAGACGACGATGGTGGAAACGCCCGCGGCGGTACGGACCGGGCGCTGGCGCATCCGGTAGGCGAGGACGTCGCCCATGGTGTAGCGGCCGGAGTTGCGCAGCGGTTCGGCGACCAGCAGCAGCGCCACCAGCCAGGCGACGAGGAAGCCGATCGAGTAAAGGAAGCCGTCGTAGCCGAAGAGGGCGATGGCTCCGGCGATGCCGAGGAACGACGCGGCGGACATGTAGTCGCCGGAGACCGCCAGGCCGTTCTGGAAGGCGGTGAACTGGCGCCCGCCCGCGTAGAAGTCGGAGGCGCTCTTGGTCTGACGGCCGGCCCAGACGGTGATGCCGAGGGTCGCGGCGACGAAGACGGCGAAGAGCGAGATGATCAGCGGCCGGTGCTCGCTGGTGGACGATGCGGCGAGCGTCACGACGGTGTGGGAGTGGTACGCGGCGCTCATGCGTCGGCCTCCATACGGGACTTGATGGCCTCGGACTTCGGGTCGAGCTTCGCGTTGGCGTACCGCGAGTAGAACCAGGCGATGAGGAAGGTGGTGAGGAACTGGGCGAGGCCGAAGACGAAGGCCACGTTGAAGTTGCTGTACACCTTGGTGCCCATGAAGCCGCCGGCGTAGTTGGAGAGCAGCACGTACAGCAGGTACCAGAGGACGAAGGCGATGGTCAGCGGGAAGGCGAACGAGCGGTAGGAGCGGCGGAGTTCACCGAATTCCTGGCTCTCCTGCTCCGCGACGAACGCCTCGGTCGTGGGCTGGGCGGGGCCGGTCTCCGTACTGCCCTCGGGCGGCGGTGCATCGGTAGCCACGGAATCTCCTCGCGACGCGGGTGCGGTGGTGGTGGGGACGGTGGATTTCACTGGGGACCTCGATATCGGGGAGTGATGGTGCGCCTCCCCTGACAACGGCACGCAGCGCGCAGCGAAGCGGTTCACCGCGGTTTCCGCCTTCTCCGCGTCACCCCATCGGACGTCCCGGTGGGAACCGGATCTCTCGAACTCATTGATGAGCGGGGATGATCAGCGATAGCTTCACTCGTCATGTACGCGACTGGACACAGCCCGTGTCCGGTCGACTGACACGGATGAAGTGGAGACCCCATGGCTCATCTGGGATCCGGACGGAAGCGCGCACTGACGTTGCCCGTCGGATTGGCCCTCACCGCTTCGCTCGGCTTCCTGCCGACGGGTACCGCCTCCGCCGCCCCGGTGGCTGACACGCCCTCGGCGGTGGTGTCGACGGACGGTCCGAAGCTGTCGTACGTGATCAACACCCGCAGCGGTCCCGGCACCGTCAAGCAGGTGCGCAAGGCGATCGAACGGGCCGGCGGCACGGTGGTGACCTCCTACGACCGGATCGGGGTCATCGTCGCCCACTCGCAGAACCCTCAGTTCGCCCAGTCGATGCGCCGTGTCAAGGGCGTCGACTCGGCGGGCGCCACCCGTACCAATCCGATCGTCCCGCAGGCCACGAAGGACATCGGGGTCGAGCAGCCGCTGACGGCGCAGCAGGAGCGGACCGCGGCCGCGCAGGCGACCGCGGGCCAGGATCCGCTGGAGCCGTTGCAGTGGGACCTGCCGGCCATCAAGGCGGACAAGGCGCACGAGAAGTCGCTGGGCAGCTCGAAGGTCACGGTCGCGGTCATCGACACGGGTGTCGACGACACCCATCCGGACCTCGCCCCGAACTTCGACCGCTCCGGCTCGGCGAACTGTGTGTCCGGGGCCCCGGACACCACGGACGGCGCCTGGCGGCCGGCGGCCGGTGAGAGCGATCACGGTACGCACGTCGCGGGCACGATCGCCGCCGCGAAGAACGGCATCGGGGTGACGGGGGTCGCGCCGGGTGTGAAGATCTCCGGGATCAAGGTGGGCAACCCCGACGGCTTCTTCTACACCGAGGCCGTCGTCTGCGGCTTCATGTGGGCGGCCGACCATGGCGCGGACGTCACCAACAACAGCTATTACACCGACCCGTGGATGTACAACTGCAAGGACGACGCGGACCAGGGTGCGCTGGTCGAGGCCGTCGCCCGGGCCACCCGGTACGCCGAGCGCAAGGGCACGGTCAACGTCGCCGCGGCCGGCAACTCGGCCGAGGACCTGGCGGCCGACACGATCGAGGACGCGTCCAGCCCCAACGACACCACGCCGGTGCCCCGGACCATCGACCCGAAGGTGTGCCTCGACATACCGACGATGCTGCCGGGTGTCGTGACGGTCTCGGCGACGGGGGCCAAGGGGCTGAAGGCCTCGTACTCGAACTACGGGAACGGCGTCATCGACGTGGCGGCGCCGGGCGGCGACTCGACGGTCTACCAGACCCCCGCACCGCCCGCGACGAGCGGTCTGATCCTCTCCACCCTGCCGGGTGGCAGGTACGGCTACAAGGCCGGTACGTCGATGGCCTCCCCGCACGTCGCGGGGGTCGTGGCCCTGATCAAGTCGACGCACCCCCACGCGTCGGCGGCCGTGGTCAAGGCGCTGCTGACGGTCGAGGCCGACGCCACGGCGTGCGGTGACCCGTACGACATCGACGGCGACGGCGAGGTCGACGCGGTGTGCGAGGGCGGCAAGAACCGCAACGGCTTCTACGGAGCCGGAGTGGTGGACGCGCTGGACGCCGTGCGCTGGTGACGGCCGGCCGGTGCGGGGGCTGGGACGGTCCGGCCCCCGCACCGGCCGGGGTACGGGGACCGTGTCCCGGCTCCCGCCGGGCGGCTCCCACCCCGTGATTGGCGCTCGGTGCCATAGTGCTGGGATGACGTCTGCCGCCACCTCCGCCACCGAGCAGGCCTGGGCCGCTCTCGGCGGTGCCCCCGCGCTTCTCGGCCGTATCGGGACCTCGGGACCGGCCGGGCTGCTGCCCTCCCGGCTGCCCGTACGGGAGCTGGCCCGCGCCGCTGTCGCGGTCTGTTCCCTGGCCGCCGCCGAGCTCGCGGCCCGTCGCACCGGCGGACCCGTACCCCGTGTCCCGATCGACGACGGGGCGGTGGCCACCGCGTTCGTCAGCGAGCGCCATCTGCGTGTCGACGGCCGCGCCCCGGCCAATTTCGCGCCGCTGTCCCGGTTCTGGCGCACGGCCGACGGCTGGGTCCGTACCCACGCCAACTACCCGCACCACCGGGCCCGGTTGCTGGGCACGCTGGGACTGCCCGCGGACACCGCCGACGACGTGGCCGTCGATGCCGCGGCCGCGTCCTTCGCGGGGCGCCACGGGGCCGAGATCGAGGAGACGGTGTACGCGGCGGGCGGCCTGGCCGTCGCCGCCAGGACACCCGGGGAATGGGCCGCCGACCCGCGCCGCCTCGCACTACGCGACGTGCCGCTGGTGGAGCGGGAGCGGCTCGGCACCGCTCCGGTGCGCCGGACCGCTCCGCTCACCGGCACACCGCTGCGGCCCGCTGCCGGGCTGCGCGTCCTGGACCTCTCCCGGGTCCTCGCGGGGCCGGTGGCCACCCGTACGCTCGCGCTGCTCGGCGCGGACGTGCTGCGCGTCGACGCCCCGCAGCTCCCGGAGAGCCAGGACGCGCACAGCGACACGGGGTTCGGGAAGAGGTCGGTGAGCATCGACCTGACGAGCGCTGCCGGCCGCGGTGTCTTCGACGAGCTGCTGGCCGGGGCGGACGTGGTCGTCACCGGATACCGGCCCGGCGCGCTGGAGCGGCTGGGGCTGACACCGGAGTCCCTGGCCTCGCGCAGGCCGGGCCTGGTGATCGGCAGGCTGTCGGCCTGGGGGCACGGCCCGTGGGGCCGGCGGCGCGGTTTCGACAGCCTGGTGCAGGTCGCCACCGGCATCGCGGTGACCGAGGCCGGGCCGGGAGCGTACGAAGGCCCGCCGGGAGCGCTGCCCGCCCAGGCACTGGACCACGGCACGGGCTATCTGCTGGCCGGGGCCGTACTGCGGGCACTGACCGAGCAGCACGACGAGGGCGGCTCGCGGCTGGCCACGCTCTCGCTCGCCCGCACCGCCGCCTGGCTGACCGACGAGATCCCGGCACCGCAGGACCGGGCGGCGCAGGACGGCACGTACGACCCGGAGAAGTGGCTCACCGAGACCGGCAGCCCGCTGGGACTCCTGCGCCACGCGCTGCCGCCGGTCGCCTTCGACGGTGCGCCCGCCGGCTGGTCGCGTCCGCCGGGCCACCTGGGAGCGGACGCGGCCGCGTGGCTCACGGCTTGATGAGGACCTTCAGCGCCGTGCGCTCGTCCATCGCCCTGTAGCCGGCCGGTACCTCGTCGAGGCCGATCTCCAGGTCGAAGACGGGCGAGGGGTCGATGGTGCCGGACAGGACGTCGGGGAGCAGTTCCGGGATGTACGTGCGGACGGGGGCGACACCGCCGCGCAGGGCGATGTTGCGGTCGAACATGACGCCGAGGTCCAGTCCGGTGCCGCTGCCGTGCGGCACGCCGACGTAGCCGATGGAGCCGCCGTCGCGCGTGATGCCGACGGCGGTACGCATCGACTGCTCGGTGCCGACGGCCTCGATGACCGCCTGGGCGCCCTCGCCGCCGAGGAGTTCCCGCACCGCGGCGACGGCCGCGTCGCCGCGCTCGGCGACGATGTCGGTGGCACCGAAGTCGCGGGCGATGTCGGTGCGCGCCCGGTGGCGGCCCAGCGCGATGATCCGCTCGGCGCCGAGGCGCTTGGCGGCCATGACGCCGCACAGGCCGACGGCCCCGTCACCGACGACGGCGACCGTGGAGCCGGGCCGCACACCGGCGCCGACGGCGGCGTGGTGGCCGGTGCCGAGGACGTCGGAGAGGGCCAGGAGCGCGGTGAGCAGGTGATCGTCCGAGGCCGCGGCGGCGGGGAGCTTGACCAGCGTGCCGTCGGCGAACGGGACGCGTACGGCCTCGCCCTGCCCGCCGTCGGAGCCGACCGAGCCCCAGAATCCGCCCTGTGGGCAGGAGGTGGTCAGCCCCTCGGCGCAGTAGGCACACGTACCGTCGGACCAGACGAAGGGGGCGACGACGAGGTCGCCGACGGCGAAGCCGTTGACCCCGGAACCGGCCTCCTCGACGATGCCCAGGAACTCGTGGCCGATCCGCTGGCCGGGCTGCCGGGCGGACTCACCGCGGTAGGCCCACAGGTCGCTGCCGCAGATACAGGCCCGCAGGACCCGCAGCACCACATCGGTGGGCTGCTGGATCACCGGGTCCGGAACCTCCTGCACGCGGATGTCGTGAGGGGCGTGGATGACGGTGGCGCGCATGCGTGGGGGTCCTTGCTGATCTCAGATGCTGATACTCCGCTCACGGTACGCCCCGAAGATCCCCCCGGCCCCTTTCGCCCCCGGGGCGAGGACGCCCAGGGTCAGCAGGAGCTGCGCGGCCACGTAGGTGAGCATGACCCAGAAGCCGGGTGCGGGCAGCTGCGGCCAGTCGGCGATACCGGTGGCGATCAGCGCGTCGGAGAGCAGGAACAGCGCGCCACCGGCGGCCGCGTACCGGCCGAGGACGCCGGAGCGGTAGGCCATGGCGGTCAGCAGCAGGCTGTAGCCCGCCATCGGGACCCGCAGACCGGCCGGCAGCCCGTCCCAGATCAGGACGACGAAGACGGTGAGCACGACCGCGTACCCGATGCGGGGCAGCAGGGCGCCGCGGGCCCTTCCGAAGAGCCGCAGGTAGCAGACGTGTCCTGCGGCGAAGCCGCCCATCCCGACGAGGAAGGCGAGGTCGGCGTCGGCCAGCAGGAAGACGTCTCCGATCCACCCGCACAGCAGAGCGGCGATCAGCAGCCGGGGGCCCCGCCGGGCCGCGGCGTACGCGGCGAGCAGCGGCATCAGCAGCGGTTTGGCGGCGAAGTGGAGGGGCCGGCTGTCGGCGAGGACCCCGACGAGATCGGCGACGCACGCGACGAGGAAGGCGATGAGCAGGAGGCGTACGAGACGTTCGCGCCGGTCCGGGAGCCGGTCGGCGCTCATCCGGTGCGCTCCTGTGCGGGGGCGGCCACGGAGGCCTTGCCCCTGCCCGCCCCGACCGTGGCCGGCTGCCAGCCGGGCCCGCGGAAGACCCGCCCGGCCCGCTCGCTCCAGCTGCCGGCCGCACGCACGTCCCGGGCGATGGCTGCGTACTCGTGGGTGGCGACCCGCAGCGGGTTGAACGTGTCGATGTTCTTGGTGAGCCCGAACACGGGGCGCTCCGTCTCCGGGGTGAAGGACCCGAACCACCGGTCCCACACGATCAGGATGCCGCCGAAGTTCCGGTCGAGGTAGCCGCCCTGCGAGGCGTGGTGCACGCGATGGTGGGAGGGGGTGTTCAGTACGTACTCGAAGGGCCGGGGCAGCTTGCCGACCCGCTCGGTGTGCACCCAGAACTGGTAGACGAGGTTGACGGACGAGCAGAAGGCCAGCGCCGCCGGGTGGACGCCGCACGCGACCAGCGGGAGGTAGAACGGCCAGACGGTCAGCGAGGTCCAGGGCTGGCGCAGTGCGGTGGAGAGGTTGAACTTCCGGCTGGAGTGGTGGACCACGTGGCAGGCCCACAGGATCCGGATGACGTGGTGCCCGCGGTGGGACCAGTAGTAGAAGAAGTCCTGCCCCAGCAGCATGAGCGGGACGGTCCACCACAGCAGGGGGACGCGGAGCGGGGTCAGTTCGTACACCGCGGTGTAGATCGCGACGATGGGCACTTTCCACAGCAGGTCGAAGGCCAGGCTGCCCAGCCCCATGGTGATGCTGGTGGTGGCGTCCTTCGCCTCGTAACCGGCGGCTTCCTCATCCGGGTGGAAGTGGTGGAGCGCCATCTCCAGAACGGTGAGCAGGACGAAGGCCGGTATGGACCAGAGCACTACATCGGGCAGGTTCGTCGGCATGCCTGCACCGTAGAGCGGCAGGTCGGCCCCGGACTAGACGTTGTTACCAACAAGTATGCGAGAAAACTTGTCAGCAGCCTTTGGCACCTTCTGCCAACAGCGGGTGTCTGCTCCTAAACGCCCGCCGCCCCCAGCAACTCCCCCGCCACGTACGTCACGGCCATCGCCACCGCTCCCCCGCCCATGTTGCGCAGCACCGCCGGGGCCGGGGCCGCGTCGCCCAGCCGGGCGCTCCACCAGCCCGTCAGAGCCAGCGCGGCAAGAACCGACAGCACGGTGACCAGCAGCCGCAGCGACGAGGGCGGCAGCACGATCGCCAGCAGCGGCAGCAGCGCGCCCACGGTGAAGGCGAGGAAGCTGGCGCCGGCCGCGTGCCACGGGTTCGTCAGGGCGTCCGGGTCGATGCCCAGCTCAACCTCTGCGTGGGCGCGCAGCGCGTCGCGTTCGGTGAGCTGCACGGCGGCCTCCCGGGCCACCTTCCGGCTGAGCCCCTTGCCCTCCAGCAGTCCGGTGAGTTCGGCGAGTTCCGCCTCCGGGGTCTCCTGGAGCTCACGCTTCTCCGTCGCCAGTGCGGCCTTCTCCGAATCGCGCTGGGTGGAGACCGACACGTACTCGCCCGCCGCCATCGACATGGACCCGGCCAGCAGCCCGGCCAGGCCCGCCGTCAGCAGGGTGCCGCGGTCACCGGTGGCCCCGGCGACGCCGACGACGAGGCCCGCGGTGGAGACCACGCCGTCGTTGGCCCCGAGGACCGCGGCGCGCAGCCAGTTCAGCCGCGCGCCCAGGCCGTTGCCGTGCGGTTCGTGGTGCCCCTGGGTATACGTCACCCGGGGATGGTCTCACCTCACGGCGTCACCAGACGCGTACTGACCCACCTGGTGCGAACGCGGGGCTGGTCGCGTCCGCCGGGACCTCCTTCAGGGGTTCGGCGATCTCCTCGACGGTCGGGCCGACGAGGGCCGCGACACGGTCCAGGGCCCGCAGGTCGAACCCGTAGACGCGCGCCGCGTTCCCGCCGGTCATGGCCGCGATCTCCGCGGGCGGCAGGCCGGCGTACGCGATCCGCAGGCCCTCCCGTGAGTACGGGGCGGTGCCCTCGTCGTGCGGGTAGTCGCTGCCCCACATGATCTTGTCGAGGCCGATACGGTCCCGCAGGGGCACCTCGTGCGGTCGCATGAAACTCGCTCCGACGTAGCAGTTGTCGCGCCAGACCTCGCTGGGCGGCGCGCCCATCGAAGCGGCGAGCCCGGCACCGAACTTGGACTCGGCGGTCGCCGCCCGGGAGGCCGCCGCGACGAGCCGGCCGTGGTAGTAGTCGAGCATCTCCACGATGCCCGGGATCCACCCCGAGCCCTGTTCGGTGAGGACCAGCTTCAGTGCGGGGTGGCGGCGGAAGGCACCCCCGAAGATGAGGTGCCACAGTGCGCGGTGCGAGAACCACGTGGTCTCCACCATGAATACGGCGCGGGCCGCCGGTTCGTCGCCGAGCGGCGGGGAGGCGGAGCCGCCGTGGTGGTTGACGGGTACGTCCAGCTCCGCGCAGACCGCCCACAGCGGGTCGTACACCGGGGAGTGGAGCTCCGGGATGCCGCTGCCCGGCGGGGCGCCGGGCAGCAGGATGCCACCGGTCAGGCCGGCCTCCCGGGTGCGGCGGACCTCGCGGGCCGCCTCGGCCGGATCGTTGAGGAGGATCTGCGCGACGCCCGCGCGGCGGCCCGGTGCGGCGGCGCAGAAGTCGGCGAGCCAGCGGTTGTGGGCGCGCAGCCCCGCCCAGCGCTGTTCGTACTCCTGCCGGGAGGGCGCTGGGGCCATCAGGGAGGCGGAGGGGAAGAAGGGCGGGATGGTGTTGGGGAAGACGACCTCCGCGACGATGCCGTCGGCCTCCAGTTCGGCGAGGCGGCGGTCCGAGTTCCAGTTCCGGTCGGCGGTGTCGGCGACCAGGTCCTCGTACGGGTTGACGTAGGTCGCGGCCCAGGCGTCGAAGTCGTCGTGGTGCTTCGACTCCAGGTACGGCCGGTAGTCCAGGAGGTCGGCGCCGGCGTGGCAGTCGGCGGAGATGACGGTGTAGCGGTCCATCACGACACCCCCAGGACCGGGAAGTCGTGGTCGGTCAGCCAGTGCCGGCCGACGTCGCGCGAACGGGCCCAGGAGGCCTCGACCGCGCTCTGGTCCGGGCTCTGGCCCAGGTCGGCGGGGGTGGGGCCGATGCGCGCGGCCAGCGGGGCGAGCTTGTCCGTGTCGAAACCGAAGACCTCGGCGGCGGCGAGGCCCAGCATCAGGCGCGTCTCGGCGACCGGGATGTCGTGGAAGGTGTCGCGCAGCCAGGTGGCGGTCTTCGGCCAGGTGCCCTCGGGGTGGGGGAAGTCGCTGCCCCACAGGATGTTGCCGACGCCGATCTCGTACCGCTGGGCGAGCTCGCGGCGTTTGGTGTTCGTGGCGCAGATGAACACCTGCCGGTCGAGGTACTCGTGCGGCGGGCGCTTCAGTTCGGCGAACGGGGACAGTTTCTTGCCGCCGTGGGCGCCGAGGTAGAGCCGGTCCATGAACCACAGGAGGTTGGGCAGCCACCAGCAGCCGGACTCGGCGACGCCGAACCTCAGCCCGGGGTGTCGTTCGAAGGCGCCCGACCAGAGGAGGAACCAGAGCGGTCGGGAGGGCCACCAGGTGACCTCGGAGACGTAGATGCCGAGATGGTCGCCGTACTCGTGGCGGGGCGCCGCGCCGGAATGGGTGACGACGGGCATGCCCGTCTCGGCGGCGGCCGCCCACACGGGGTCGTAACGGCGGTCGTGGTAGGGCGCCTTGTCCACCCACATGGAGGGGATCATGAGGGCGCCGAGACCGGACTCCTTCGCCCGGTGGATCTCGGCGACCACCCGGCCGACCTCGCCGGTGACGGGCAGCAGGGCGACGCCGCAGTGGCGTTCGGGGTGCTGCGAGACGAAGTCGGCGAGCCAGCGGTTGTGGGCCTGCGCACCGGCCATGCCCAGCTCCGGGTCCTGGTCGCCGGAGAGGCCCAGGCCGACTCCGAAGGGGGCGGCGGTGCGGCTGTCGACGGCGTCCGCGTCGGGGAAGACGACCTCGGCCGCCACGCCGTCACCGTCGAGCTCCTTGAGACGCTGCGCCGCGTCCCACCCGCCCCTGAGTCCTTCCTCGTTGTCGTGGAACCACTTGTCCGCGAAGGCCTCGTTGCGTACGCCGAGGCGGGTCATCTCCTCGCGACGACGGTCCCGGCCGGCCAGGAAGTCGTCGAACTCACGGTGGAAGCGGCGGTCGAGGTAGGGCCGGTACTCCTCGGTGGGCAGCCCGGCGTGGCAGTCGGAGGAGATGATCAGGTACGGGTCGTCGGTCATTGCTCACTCCAGAGGACGTAGGGCCTCAGTCGAGTACGAAACTCTCCAGGTACGACGGGTTGGCCCGGTCCAGCATCGACTGCGACCTGGCGCGGATCTGACGGTCGCTGTGCTCGCTGTCGGGCAGCATCCAGAAGCGGTCGGCGCGTATCCCGTCCACGACGGTCCCGGCGACGTCCTCCACGGGGGTGAACTCCACCTCGTGGCCCGCCGACCTCATGGCGGTCTCCCACTGGTCGAGGCTGCGGTACGGGGTGCGGCGCGGGCGCTCCTTGGCGTAGCGCTCGGGCCGGTTGCGGTGCGACTCCCACAGTCCGGTGCGCAGCATGTGCGGGCCGGGGAAGAGGACCGAGGCGCCGACCGGGGCACCCTGCGCCCTCAGGTGCGCGTACAGCGACTCGGTCATGGTGACGACGGCGGACTTGGTGACCGCGTACACGGACGCGGTGGGCAGGGGTGCGATCCCGCCGTCGCCGGACGAGGTGTTGACGACGTGTCCGGGGGCACCGTCCGCCAGCATGCGCGGCAGGAAGGCCTGGATGCCGTGGAAGACGCCCCACACGTTGACGGCGAAGGCCCACTTCCAGTCGTTCGGGTCGTGCTCCCACATCCGGCCCTCGGCTCCTGAGCCGACGCCGGCGTTGTTGCACAGCACGTGCACGGCGCCGAAGGTGTCGTACGCGGTTTCGGCGAGAGCGGTGACGGAGTCGCGCTCGCTGACGTCGACGACGGCGCCCAGCACCTGCGCACCCTCGCGGCGCAGTTCACCGGCGGCCTTGGCGAGTGCGCCCTCCTCCACGTCGGCGAGCACGACCTTCAGCCCCTCGGCCGCGAACCTCCGGGCCATCGCGAGTCCGATGCCGCTCGCGGCGCCGGTGACGACGGCGACCTGCCCCTCCTGAAGCCTCATCGGACACTCCCTCGCGGCGGCCCGTCGTGTATCTGCTGCGGGTCGTCGTAGCGCTGGTGGATGTACGGCAGCAGCGCGGCGGCGCTCACCCGTTCCACGGCCCGGCCCTGCTGGTCGCTGGTCTTCTCGCCGATGGTGAGGTCGAGGACGCGGAGTACGGGAAGGTCGGCGACGGGGTCGTACACGGACTCGCGCAGCACCACGTCGCCGGTGATCCGCTCCAGCCGGCGGACCTTCTCGTGACGGGTGCAGTGGATCAGGACGGGGTCGGAGTCGAAGCCCTCGCCGTCCGCGGCGGGCAGGAACTTGAAGTAGAAGTCGAGCTTGGTGGCCGGTGCGGGGAGCGGGAGCGATTCCCCGACCGCGCCGCGGATCTCGATGAAGTGGATGCCGTGGCGGGCGAGCGAGGCGCGTACGACGAGCCCTTCGCGCTCCACGCTCACCTCGCCGAGCTTCTTCGGCTCGCCGAACACCTCGCGGCCGCCCGTCAGGGCCCGCTCGTGGGTCATCGGCATGACCAGCGGGTACCAGCCCTCGTGCCCGTCGTGGACGGCGGCGACGGCGACGGAGCCCGCGCCGAGGGGGTAGCCGGTCAGGTCGACCTTGCTGATGCTCGCCCGGACGAGCGGGCGCGCGGAGGGTTTCAGGGGCGGGGGGAGGACGGCGGCCACCGCGTCCGGGTCGCTCTCCCAGACGGCGGTGACGCCGGTGGACCAGATGTCGGGAAGCCGGGAGCGGGCCTCGCGGGCCGCCGTGATCTCGGCCTCGGTGCGCGCGCCGTACCGTACACGTGCCATGCGGTGCCACCCTTCTCGGTTGTCCGTGCCGGGTTCTGTAACACAGTTACACCGGAGCTCGCGAAGGGTAAATAGCCGTGCGTGTAACGGAGTTCAGCACCTGGAGGAGTGGTGGCACGTTCGTCGCTGACCCGCGAGGAGATCCTCGCGACTGCTGCCGGGCTCGTGCGGCAGCACGGTCCGCAGGCCCTCACCATGCGCAAGCTGGCCGCCGAGCTGGGCACCGCCGTCACCTCGATCTACTGGCACGTCGGCAACCGCGAGTCACTGCTGGACGCCCTCGTCGAGCGCACCGTCCAGGAGATGGGCACCTTGCGGCCCACCGGCCGTACCCCCGTCACCCGCATCGTCTCCGTGGCCCACGGGCTCCGCCGGGAGCTGCGCGCCCGGCCCCACCTGATCGCGATGGTCCACGAACGGGGACTGACGGAACGCATGTTCCTGCCGGCCCAGCAGGCGCTCGTCCACGAGGTGCACGCCGCCGGGCTGCGCGGCGCCCGCGCGGCCGCCGCGGTGCGGGCGGTGCAGTTCCACACCGTCGGCTTCCTCCTCGTCGAGCGCAACCGGGAGCGGTCCCCCGTCCAGTCACCGGCCGAGGGCGATCTGTGGAGCGCGTCGGCCGCCGGCGGCGACCCGGCACTGGCCAGGGCGCTGGCCCGGCCGGTCGACCAGGACCGGCTGTTCGTCACATCCGTACAGGCCCTGGTGGACGGGCTGCTGGCCGGTCCGCCCGCCCGGGAGCGGTGACCGAATAGGGAACTGTCGGTGGCGGCCCGTATTCTCTGTGACCATGCTCGACGACCGCCAGACCGCAGCACCGTGGCCGACCGCCTACCCACAGGGGTACGCGGTCGTCGACGTGGAGACCACCGGACTCGCACGGGACGACCGGATAATCTCCGCCGCCGTCTACCGCCTGGACGCCCAGGGCAACGTCGAGGACCACTGGTACACCCTCGTCAACCCGGAGCGCGATCCCGGCCCCGTCTGGATCCACGGACTGACGAGCGATGTCCTGGAGGGCGCCCCGCTGTTCCCCGAGGTCGCAGCCCAGCTCTCCGAGCGGCTCGCCGACCGCGTGCTCGTCGCACACAACGCCGCCTTCGACTGGTCGATGCTGGCCCGGGAGTACGCCCGGGCCGCGGTCATCGCCCCCGTCCAGCAGCGGCTGTGCACCATCGCGCTCTCCAAGGAACTGCGGTTGCCGCTGCCCAACCACAAGCTGGAGTCGCTGGCCGCGCACTTCGGCGTGGTGCAGGAACGCGCGCACCACGCGCTGGACGACGCCCGGGTGCTCGCCGAGGCGTTCCGCCCGAGTCTGCACGCGGCGGCCCGGGGCGGGATGCGGCTGCCGCTGCTGGAGTGCCGGCCGCTGACCGAGTGGTCGGACTCCCCCGTCACCCCGCGGATCGGCTACCAGCCCTCGTACGGGGCGCAGAACAGCTGGCGTCCCTCACGCAAGCGCCCCGCTTGCCCGTATCCGAATCCGGGACGGTACGAGAAGGACAAACCTCTCATGCAGGGCATGCGGGTGGCGTTCTCCGGGGACACCTCGATCGACCGCGAACTCCTGGAGGACCGGGCCGTGGAGGCGGGGCTGCACGTGGCGACGAGCGTCTCCCGGCTGACGAGCCTGCTCGTCACCAACGACCCGGACGCGGCGACGTCGAAGACGGTGAAGGCGAAGTCGTTCGGTACGCCGATCCTCGAGGAGAGCGCCTTCACCCATCTTCTGCGGGACGTCGCCGCGGCGGCGAAGATCCCGGGGCCGACGCCGTCATCGGAGTGAACCGGGGGCGACTCGCCCACCCGCCGCTCGCCCGCCGCCGCCCCGGCGTCCCACCCTGTGGCGCATGGCACGTTGCGAGGTATGCGGAAACGACTACGGGATGTCCTTCGAAGTGCACGCGCAGGGCGCGATTCACGTCTTCGACTGCTTCTCCTGCGCCATTCACCGCATGGCGCCCATCTGTGAGCACTGCCGGGTCCAGGTCATCGGCCAGGGCGTCGAGGTCGACGGCCACTGGTTCTGCGGCGGCCACTGCGCCCGCGCGGAGGGGAAGGTGGGCATCATCGACAAAGTCTGAGCACCGCGCGCCACGCCCCTGCCCCCACCCCCTCCGCAATGCACCCCATGACGCAGTTGTACCGTCATGGGGTGTACCGCTTCCTGTTGACCCGGCAGTGGCTGATTCTCGCCCTCATCACCCTCGTCCTGATTCCGACGATGGTCGAGCTGGGCTTCTGGCAGCTTCACCGGCATGAGCACAAGGTCGCGCAGAACGCCCTGATCTCGCGCAACCTCAAGGCGAAGCCCGTGCCGGTCGCCGGGCTCACCTCCCCCGGGCACATCGTTCCGCGCTCCGACTACTGGCGTGCGGTGACGGCCACCGGGACGTACGACGAGGAGCACGAGGTCGTCGTCCGGCGCAGGACCGCCACCGACGGCAGCATCGGCGTCCACGTGCTGATCCCGTTCGACCTCAGGGGCGGCGGCACGGTCATGATCAACCGCGGCTGGGTCCCGTCCGCCGCCGACCAGCACGCCTTCCCCGACGTACCGGCCGTGCCCAAGGGCGAGGTGACCGTCACCGGGCGGCTCAAGGCGGACGAGACGACGGGCAGCAGCGGCATCAAGGACATCTCGGATCTGCCGGACCGCCAGGTGATGCTGATCAACAGCGCCCAGCAGGCGAAGCTCCTCTCCCGGCCGGTGCTCGGCGGCTACATCGAGCAGACCGGGCCGGAGCCGAAGGGCGACAGCCCCGAACTGATCGAGGCTCCCGACGACAGCTCCATCGGCCCGCACATGGCGTACGCCGTGCAGTGGTGGCTGTTCGCCGCGGGCGTCCCGGTCGGCTACGTGGTGCTGGCCCGCCGGGAGAAGCGGGACCGGGTGGCGGCGGCGGCCGAGGCCACCGCACAGGCCGATGCGGCGGAGCCGGAGCCGGCGAAGGCCTGACGGTCCGTCCGCATCGGCGTCCGCGGGGGTGACTCCCGCCTCTCCTGCCGCCCTGGCTGCTTAACGGGGGCGAGGTTCGGGAACACGCCAGAACGTGACCCCACGCATCGAGGACTACGCCCTCATCGGCGATCTCCAGACAGCCGCCCTCGTCGGCAGGAACGGTTCTGTCGACTGGCTCTGTCTGCCCCGCTTCGACTCGGGCGCCTGCTTCGCCGCGCTGCTCGGCGACGAGGAGAACGGCCACTGGCGCATCGCCCCGAAGGGCGCGGACACCTGCACACGCCGTGCCTACGCCGGTGACTCCCTCGTCCTGGAGACGTTCTGGGAGACCCGCACCGGCACCGTCAAGGTCATCGACTTCATGCCTCAGCGCGACCACGAGCCCGATGTGATGCGGATCGTCGAAGGCATCAGCGGCACCGTCGACATGGCGTCGGTGATCCGGCTGCGCTTCGACTTCGGCTCCGTCGTGCCGTGGATGCGCCGATCACAGGGCCACCGGGTGGCGGTCGCGGGCCCGGACTCCGCCTGGCTGCGCAGCGAACCGCCCGTCAAGACCTGGGGGCAGCAGTTCTCCACATGCTCCTCGTTCAGTGTCTCCGCGGGTGAACAGGTGGCCTTCGTCCTGACCTGGCATCCTTCGCACTCGCCGCGCCCCGATCTCGTCGACCCGTACGAGGCGCTGGAGAACACCCTGTCCGACTGGGCCGAGTGGTCCGCCCGATGCAAGTATGAGGGGCCGTACCGGGAAGCCGTGATCCGTTCGCTGATCACCCTCAAGGCGCTTACCTTCGGTCCGACCGGCGGCATCGTGGCGGCCCCCACCACCTCGTTGCCGGAGGACATCGGCGGCGTACGGAACTGGGACTACCGCTTCTGCTGGCTGCGCGACTCCACCCTCACGCTCGGCGCGCTGACCTCGGCCGGGTATCTGGAGGAGGCCGCCGCGTGGCGGGACTGGCTGCTGCGCGCGGTCGCCGGCGATCCGGCCGACCTGCAGATCATGTACGGGCTCGCGGGCGAGCGCAGACTGCCCGAGGCGGAGTTGCCGTGGCTGCGCGGCTACGAGAACTCCGCCCCCGTCCGGATCGGCAACGCCGCCGTACGCCAGCGCCAGCTCGATGTGTACGGGGAGGTCATCGACTCGCTCCGGCTGGCCCGGGCGGCGGGTCTGGACGACGCCCCGCACGCCTGGAGCCTCCAGCTCAGCCTGCTCGGCTTCCTGGAGTCCACCTGGCGCGAACCGGACGAGGGGCTGTGGGAGATCCGCGGCCGGCGCCGCCACTTCGTGCACTCCAAGGTGATGGCCTGGGTGGCGGCCGACCGCGCGGTGCGCAGTCTGGAGGAGAACCCCTCGCTGCCGGGCGACGCGGACCGCTGGCGGGCGATGCGGGACGCCGTGCACCGGGAGGTGTGCGAGAAGGGGTACGACCCGGTGCGCAACACCTTCACCCAGTCGTACGGGTCGCGGGAGCTGGACGCCGCGACGCTGCTGATCCCCCGGACCGGGTTCCTGCCGCCGGACGACCCTCGCGTGATCGGGACGGTGGACGCCGTCCGCGACGAGCTGGGCAGCGACGGGCTGGTGCGCCGCTACAGCACCGACGGCACCACGGTCGACGGGCTCCCGGGCAGCGAGGGTGCGTTCCTGGCCTGCTCGTTCTGGCTGGCGGACGCGTTGCGGATGACCGGCCGCACCGACGAGGCCACCGAACTCTTCGAACAACTGCTGGCGCTGCGCAACGACGTGGGGCTGCTTGCCGAGGAGTACGACACCGTCGGCATGCGTCAGCTCGGCAACTTCCCGCAGGCCTTCAGCCACATCGGGCTGGTCGGCACGGCGGTGGCCCTGGCCGAGGCACAGACCGTCGAGGACGCGGCTCGGGGTGACACGGCAGGATAGGGGCCATGGATCTTGGACTGAAGGACCGTGTGTACATCGTCACCGGAGCGACCCGGGGGCTGGGCAACGCCACGGCACGCGCGCTGGTCGCCGACGGCGCGAAGGTGATCATCACCGGCCGCGACGAGAAGAGCGTCCGGGAGGCCGCCGACGAGATGGGCCCGGACGCGGTCGGGCTCGCCGCCGACAACGCCGACCCGAGCGCGGCACAGCGGCTGGTGGAGGCCGCGCAGGAAGGGTTCGGCCGGCTCGACGGCATCCTCATCAGCGTCGGCGGCCCGGCGCCGGGCTCCGCCGCGGACAACACCGACGCCCAGTGGCAGTCGGCCTTCGAATCGGTGTTCCTGGGCGCGGTGCGCCTGGCCCGGGCGGCGGCCGCGGCGCTCGGCAAGGGCGGGGTCATCGGCTTCGTGCTCTCCGGCTCCGTCCACGAGCCGATCTCCGGGCTGACCATCTCCAACGGACTGCGACCCGGTCTGGCGGGCTTCGCCAAGTCGCTGGCCGACGAGCTCGGCCCGCGGGGCATCCGGGTGGTGGGCGTGCTGCCGGCTCGGATCGACACCGACCGGGTACGCGAACTGGACGCGCTGTCCGGTGACGCGGCGGCCTCGCGCGCCGCCAACGAGGCGTCCATCCCGCTGCGCCGCTACGGCACTCCGGAGGAGTTCGGCCGGACGGCCGCCTTCCTGCTCTCGCCCGCCGCGTCGTATCTGACGGGCATCATGGTGCCGGTCGACGGCGGGTCCCGGCGCAGCTTCTGAGCAGGTCACCCACCGCAGCGCGCAAACCGGAGGCCGGACGATTCCGATCGTCCGGCCCTGGTCCGTCGTGGGTGCCCGTCAGCTCACCCGCTCGGCCCGGTGCTTGACCGCCTTCAACCGCACCTCGGCCGGCAGCCGGTCCAGCCCCGCCGAGTCCCGGGCATGGGCCAGCGCCTCGTCGGTCAGCCGGCCCAGCGCCTCGTGGGGTGCGGCGTGCGGCTCCATCAGCAGCCGGATCCTGGCCTGCGGCGCGCTGCGCCTGCCGGTCAGGACGACCTGGGCGCGGGCCACTCCGTCCAGGGAGCCCGCCTCTTCCGCGAGCACTCCCTCCAGGGCTCGGCCGCGCAGCAGCGCGCCCTCGCCGTCACCACTGTCCACGAGCACCTCGCCGAGGCGCGCGCGGCGCAGCTGGGCCAGCAGCCACCACAGGGCGAGCACCACCAGGACCGCGAGGACCGCGATCACGACCGGCCACCACCAGCCCTCGGAGCGCCAGCGGTCCCGGTCCGCGTCACTGAGCAGTACGTCGTGCTTGCCGTACCAGGGCCACCACGACGGCACGGAGAGGCCGAGCGCCGCGGCCAGCACCCCGCCGCCCACACAGACCAGCACCAGTCCGGCCAGGCCGAGCAGTACCCGGTTCACGGTCCTGAGCACGCCGCTCACCCCTTCTTCGCCGGACGGCGGACATGGACGGACAGGCTCGGTTGCCTGGCCAGTCCGAGTTCCCTGATGCCGGTGGACAGCGCGGTGTCCAGATCGGCCCGCACGTCGTCGAGTTCACGGAAGTGTGAGACGGCCCGCACCCCCACCTTGCGGCGGCCCATCCGGACCCGGACCGACTGCACCCCGGAGACCTCCACGGCCCGGTCGCGCAGGACCATGGCCGCCGCGGTCCGGTCGAGGGCCGCCCGCACGTCCGGACGGTCGCGGTGCATCGGCAGCAGATCACGCAGGCCCGGCGTGAGCGCGAGGACGATCAGCCACAGGCCGACCGCCGCCGCGATCGAGGCGCCCGTCAGCACCCAGACGTCGTCCAGCCGGCGCTCGGCCAGTTCGTCGGCCAGGGAGCGGCGCCACTGCATCGCCGGGTGGTCGGCGCGGACCGCGGCGACGTCGTAGAGGAGCAGCCCGGCGCCGCCCAGGATCACCACGGCGGTGATGCCCGCGGGGATGCGGCGGGCGGACCAGAAGCGGCTCGCTCCGCCCTCGCTCCGTTCCTTGGCCGGGACCGGGTCGTACGCCGCGGACGACGCCGACTGGTCGAGTGCGAGCACGTCCCCGTGCTCGGCCGATCGGGTGGTGGGCGGACGCTGCGTACCGTGTTCCGGGTTCCGCTCCTCGGTCATCGGATCCTCCCCTGCGCCGCGAGGCTCGCTCCTGAGGGGTGCAGGCGCTCGACCTGTACGGCCACTTCGGGCACCTCCATCCCCGCCAACGCCTCTACCCGCTCGGCGACCCGGCGACGCACGGCACCGCACTGGCGCCCGAGGTCACTGGGATATCCGAGCTCCAGACTCACCCGTACGCGGGCGGTGTCACGGTGGACCGTGACCGTGGCCCGCGGCGAAGCGGCGTCCTTGGCGGGCTCGTCGACCGCCTCCTTCGCCGCCTGCGCGGCGATCTTCGCGACGACCCGGTCGGCGATCCGGGTCTCCCCGCGCTCTGCGGCGGCGACCCGGCCGCCCGCCCCCGGCAACCCCGTCACCGCCGTCGGTCGCCGCGATCGCGACTCCGGAAGAAGTCGCCGGGCTCCAGGTCACCGTCGAGGA
The DNA here is from genome assembly GCF_045162765.1 of Streptomyces sp. NBC_01013. Taxonomy (NCBI): domain Bacteria; kingdom Bacillati; phylum Actinomycetota; class Actinomycetes; order Kitasatosporales; family Streptomycetaceae; genus Streptomyces; species Streptomyces sp. NBC_01013. The sequence goes on along the minus strand of NZ_CP108687.1, from coordinate 6,522,977 downwards.
AGCGACCGGCGATGAAGCCGATCGCCCCCAGTGCGGCCACCAGCAGGAAGGCCCCGAACCCGCCGAAGTACCCGGCGAACCCGAGCGCCATGCCGGCCACCATGCCGACCACAGCCATGCTCATCTGCGCTCCTCAACTGCCTTGACGGGAGGACTACTGGAGACGTGGCTCGGGCTGGTCGGTGTCGTCGTCCTCGTCGGGCAGCTTCACATCGCTCACCGCGATGTTGACCTCGACGACTTCGAGTCCCGTCATCCGTTCAACGGCCGCGACAACGTTCTCCCGTACATCGCGGGCGACATCGGCGATCGACACGCCGTAGTCCACGACGATCTCCAGGTCCAGAGCCGTCTGGGACTCTCCGACCTCGGCCTTCACACCCCGGGTGACGGACTTGGAACCGCCGGGCACGCGGTCGCGCACCGCGCCGAACGTCCGCGAGAGTCCGCTTCCCATCGCGTGCACGCCGACCACGTCACGTGCCGCCATTCCGGCGATCTTCTCGACCACGCCGTCGGCGATCGTCGTACGGCCGCGGGTGGCGGGGTCTCCTCCGCCGCGCTTGGTCAGCGAGTTGCTCCTGCTGTCGCCACCCGTCGATTCCTTGTCGGGGTTCTCGGGCCGGTTCCGCTGTGGGGTCTCGGTCATCGCCGTTCTTCCCTTCGGGGCAGATTGGACTTCCTTGCCCACATTAAGTGCGCTTGCCCGGTCTCGCGCCGTGGATGCGGCAGGGTGGAGCAATGACGACGGCTGACGGCTCACAGAGGGCCCAAGGATGGACGGCCGCGGTTCGGCAACGGCTCGGCCTGGGCCGGCTTCTCCCACTGGGCGGCCCGGCGGACGGCGCATGGATCTCGGAACGTGCCGCGGTCACCGTGCTGCGCCGGGCCGTGGGCGGGCGGCCCGGGCCCGTGCTCCTGGAGTTGCGGATCGACGTGGCCGATGCCGGGACCGCACCCGCCCCGCAGGTGACGCCACCCCCGAGCGCTCTGCCACCCGGCCCACTGCGGATGGAGGCCAGCATGGCCGCAACGACGCACCAGCCCCTGCCCGCCGCCGCCGCGGCACTGCGGGCGGCACTGCTGACGGCCGCCGCTCAGCGGCTGGGCCTGGTGGTCGACGAAGTCGATGTCCGGGTGACGCAGTTGCTCCACTCGGACACCGCGCCGGACCGGACCGGACCCCCCTCCGCCGAGGTGCTCCCGGCAGAGCCGGAAGGTGCGGCGGGCCGTGCGGCCGCCGGGGTGACGGGGGTCGCGACGCTGACGCGCGCGCTGGGCCCGTCCGTGCACACGGACGAGGACCACGTACGGATCGAGTTGGCGACGGACGGCGGTCACCGGGCGCTGGACGTGGTCCGCGCGGTGCGGGCATCGGTGACACAGGCGGTGGACGGGCATCCGTCGGTCGCGGTACTGGTGACGGCGGTCACGGAGGAGCCGGGGGCGCAGGTCCCGCCGACGGGCTGAGACGGCTCCGGGCCCCGGGCGGTGCACCTGGGGCCCGGATTCGGGGTGAGGTCAGTCGGCCGTGCCCGAGAGGTCACGCAGCCGACGGCCCTGCGCGGCACGCTCGGCGGCGCGCTGTTCCTCGTACGTACTCGAGACGGCGCCGCTCAGCAGGGCCTTGGTCTCGATGACGGCGTCGCGCGGGGCGGCGATCAGCGCGCCGGCCAGATCGCGGGCAGCGCCTTCGAGCTCCGCGGCGGGCACCACGAGGTTGGCCAGGCCGGTGCGCTCCGCCTCGTCGGCGTACACGAAGCGGCCGGTGGCGCAGATTTCGAGCGCGCGTGCGTACCCCACCAGGTGCACCAGGGGGTGCGTGCCGGTGAGGTCGGGGACCAGTCCGAGGCTGGTCTCGCGCATGGCGAACTGAACGTCCTGGGCGACGATCCGCAGGTCGCAGGCGAGGGCGAGCTGGAAGCCCGCGCCGATGGCATGCCCCTGGACAGCCGCGATCGAGACGATGTCGTTGCGGCGCCACCAGGTGAACGCCTCCTGGTACTCGGCGATGACCGCGTCGAGCTCGGCCTCCGGCCCGCGCCCCATGTCCAGGAACGACGGCTCACCGTCGAACCCCTCGGGGGTGAAGGCCTGGCGGTCGAGTCCGGCGGAGAAGGACACACCTTCGCCACGCAGCACGACGACCCGCACACTGCCGGGCAGGGCCCGTCCGGCCTCTGTCAACGCCCGCCACAGAGCGGGGGACTGAGCGTTGCGCTTGGCCGGATTGGTGAGGGTCACCGTGGCAACCGCGTCGTCGACGGTGAGTCGTACGCCGTCCTTGTCGAGCACAGTGTCGAGCGAGGTCATGGAGCGCCTCCGGATCGGGTTCAGTCAGCACATGGAGCTAAGTGACTGAACAGTAACCACCCGGTCGACCGCACGATCGACCGGGTGGTCACCGCCGAAACCGGTGAGCCCCGGGACAGGTCCAGCGATCTGCCCCGACCCGCGGACGGCCCCAGAGACTGCCGGGTGACCTCTTACCGGCGGCCGCACCCCGGCACGCACGCTCCCGGCGTTGTCGTAGGTCGCCAACGCTGCGCGTTGGTTCCCTCCTCCGCCTTGAATCGCACGCACCGGAACGCGTCCGCGCTCCGATCCGAGCTCACCGACCGCCTCTAGGCCGTCGCGGCCTTCTTGCCTCGTGTCGCTCCGCCGCGTCCCCGCAGCGTCACTCCGGACTCGCTGAGCATCCGGTGGACGAATCCGTAGGAGCGGCCGGTTTCTTCGGCCAACGCCCGGATGCTTGCACCGGAGTCGTACTTCTTCTTCAGGTCTGCCGCGAGCTTGTCGCGCGCGGCGCCGGTTACCCGGCTGCCCTTCTTCAGAGTCTCGGCCACCCGTGCCTCCTCGTGGGAAGTGCGCTCTGGACTCTCATGATCACCCCTCGGGGCCGTCCTGGCCACCCATTCGGCAAGGTCCGTACGAGCGGATCGGCACCGAGGGAAGGCACCGACACGACCGGAATCAGACATTCCGCAGGCTGGCGGAGTCAGCAGGGGAGTCGCGCCGAAGGAACGGCCAGGTCAGGGCCGCACTGGGGTCGAGGCCTCTCATGCGTGCACCCGGCAGGTAGTTGCCGGGTGGCGCGCCGAGGTACGAGACGTCCTCACGCAGATGATGGATCACGCGTAGGCCGAATGATCCAGTGCGAGTGGATCAGCGGGCCGCGGCGGCCCGAGTGCGGCCGCCGCGCGAGGCCCGGGCGCCGGAGTTCACCCCGGCGCCCGGGCCGAGGCGGTCAGGCCAGCGAGACCAGGTCCCGGTAGTCCGCACCCCACAGGTCCTCGACGCCGTCGGGCAGCAGGATGATCCGCTCCGGCTGGAGCGCCTCGACCGCGCCCTCGTCGTGGGTGACGAGGACGACGGCGCCCTTGTACGTACGCAGCGCGCCGAGGATCTCCTCGCGGCTGGCCGGGTCGAGGTTGTTGGTGGGCTCGTCGAGCAGGAGCACGTTGGCCGAGGAGACCACCAGCGTCGCCAGGGCTAGCCGGGTCTTCTCACCGCCGGAGAGCACCCCGGCGGGCTTGTCCACGTCGTCCCCGGAGAAGAGGAACGAACCGAGCGTCTTGCGGACCGCGACGAGGTCGAGGTCCGGCGCCGCGGAACGCATGTTCTCCAGGACGGTGCGGTTCGGGTCGAGGGTCTCGTGCTCCTGGGCGTAGTAGCCGAGCTTCAGCCCGTGGCCCTCGATGATGTCGCCGGTGTCCGGCTTCTCCGCGCCGCCGAGCAGCCGGAGCAGGGTCGTCTTGCCCGCACCGTTGAGGCCGAGGATGACGACCCGCGAGCCCTTGTCGATCGCGAGGTCGACGTCGGTGAAGATCTCCAGCGACCCGTAGGACTTGGAGAGGCCCTCCGCCATCAGCGGGGTCTTGCCGCACGGCGAGGGGTCGGGGAAGCGCAGCTTGGCCACCTTGTCGGATACCCGAACGGCCTCCAGGCCGGAGAGCAGCCGGTCGGCGCGCTTGGCCATGTTCTGCGCGGCCACGGTCTTGGTGGCCTTGGCGCGCATCTTGTCGGCCTGGGCGTTGAGGGTCGCGGCCTTCTTCTCGGCGTTCTGGCGCTCCCGCTTGCGGCGCTTCTCATCAGCCTCGCGCTGCTGCTGGTAGAGCTTCCAGCCCATGTTGTAGACGTCGATCTGCGAGCGGTTGGCGTCCAGGTAGAAGACCTTGTTGACAACCGTCTCGACCAGCTCGACATCGTGGGAGATCACGATGAAGCCGCCGCGGTAGCTCTTGAGGTAGTCGCGCAGCCAGACGATCGAGTCCGCGTCCAGGTGGTTCGTGGGCTCGTCGAGGAGCAGGGTGTCGGCGTCGGAGAAGAGGATCCGGGCCAGCTCGACACGGCGGCGCTGACCACCGGAGAGCGTGTGCAGCGGCTGGGCGAGCACCCGGTCGGGCAGGCTGAGGGCCGCGGCGATGGTGGCCGCCTCGGCCTCGGCCGCGTAGCCGCCCTTGGTCAGGAACTCCGTCTCCAGGCGCTCGTACTTCTTCATGGCCTTCTCGCGGGTGGCGCCCTTGCCGTTCGCCATCCGCTCCTCGTTCTCCCGCATCTTGCGCAGGATCTCGTCGAGGCCACGGGCGGACAGGATGCGGTCCCGGGCGAGCACGTCGAGGTCGCCGGTGCGCGGGTCCTGCGGCAGGTAGCCCACCTCGCCGGAGCGGGTGATGGTGCCGGCCGCCGGGGTTCCCTCGCCGGCGAGGCACTTGGTGAGGGTCGTCTTGCCCGCCCCGTTGCGGCCGACGAGGCCGATGCGGTCGCCCTTGGCGATACGGAACGAGGCGTTTTCGATAAGCATGCGGGCGCCGGCGCGCAGCTCGATGCCGGAAGCGGTGATCACGGGGAAAAACTCCAGAGCGGTATGGACGGCGGAGGAACGGCTAGCGATTCACGACTCGACGCCGTTACTCACGCACACGCACAAGGAGAATTGCCATGAGAACCAGTCTACTGGCGGTGTCCAACCACTCTTCCGCCCGCTCCCACCGCAGTTGCCCCGAGCTCGCCCAGCGCACCCGGCCCACTCCCCCACGTGCACGTAAACGGGCATTGCGGTGTGAATTATCCGATACTCGGCGCATGGCGGTGGTCGTCGGGCAGCCGCAAGCGGAGCAGGGGAGGTGCCATGCAGTTCGACGACCACGCCGATCTGGACCCGTCCGAGGTCCGGGACACGCGCGGCAGCCGCATCCCGGGCGGCAGGGCCACCGTGGGCGGCGGGATCGCCGGGGTCATCGCGCTGATCCTGGGGCTGCTCTTCGGGGTCGGCCCCGATCAGCTCGGGCTCTCCTCCGGCGACTCGGGCACGACCGCGACCGCCTCCTCGGCCGCGCAGGTCGAGCAGAACTGCCGGACCGGCCGGGACGCCAACACCAAGGACGACTGCCGCACGGTCGCGGTGGTCAACAGCGTGCAGGACTACTGGGGCCAGGAGTTCCAGCGGCGCGACGCCACGTACGGCAGCGCCCGCACGGTCCTGTTCACCGACCGGGTCGGCACGGCCTGCGGGCCGGCGACCTCGGCCGTGGGGCCGTTCTACTGCCCGGGCGACCGGCAGGTCTACCTGGACCTGGGCTTCTTCGACGAACTGCGGACCACGTTCGGGTCGAGCGGCGGACCGTTCGCCGAGGCCTACGTCGTCGCGCACGAGTACGGACACCACGTGCAGGACCAGATGGGAACACTGGCCCGCTCGCAGGACGGACGGACCGGCGAGAACAGCAACGCGGTGAAGGTGGAACTCCAGGCGGACTGCTACGCCGGGGTCTGGGCGCACCACGCGACGACCACGCCCGACGGGTCGACCGGCCGGCCGCTGATCACCGAGCTCACCCGCGCGGACATCCGGGACGGACTCGACGCGGCCGCCTCGGTCGGGGACGACCGCGTCCAGGAGAAGTTCCAGGGCCGGGTGGCCCCGGAGTCCTGGACGCACGGCTCGGCCGCACAGCGCCGGCAGTGGTTCAGCACCGGCTTCCGCAGCGGGGACATGGCCGCCTGCGACACCTTCCGCTGAGCCGCGCGTACGGCAGGGCCCGGCTCGCGCAGGGCGTTGTCGGTGCCGGGTGCAAGACTGAGACGCAGATCACACAAGGGCCACCGGGGCCCGGTTGGGCGTGCGAAGGGAATGAGCACGATGGCAGAAGCGACAGCAGGCGTTCCGACGGTCTGTCCGACGATCCTGTACGACGATGCGAAGGCCGCGATCAAGACGCTGACCCAGGGCCTGGGCTTCACCGAGGAAGCGGTGTACGAGGGCGAGGACGGCACGGTGATGCACGCCGAGCTCTCCTGCGGTAACGGCAGGGTGATGCTCGGTTCCAGGGGCCGCGAGGGCCTCTTCGCCAAAGCGATGCAGGGGGCGGGGCCGGCCGGCGTCTACGTGGTGGTCGACGACGTCGACGCCCACCATGCCCGGGCCGTGGAACACGGGGTGGAGATCCTCATGGCGCCCACCGACCAGGACTACGGCTCCCGGGACTACATGGCGCGGGACGCGGAGGGCAACGTGTGGAGCTTCGGGACGTACGCCCCGGGATCGGCGGGCTGAGCGGCCGCCGGCGCCGGGCGACGACGGGACCGGGGCGGGCGCCCCGCCGGCCCGACGCCCCGCCGGCCGCCCGACGTCCCGCCACCCGGGCAGGAGGCCGCCGGGCAGCGGGGCGGGCCGGGCCGGTTCAGGACCCGCCGGTGTGCACCTGGAACGCCGCCTTGCGGACCGCCTTGGCGAGCGCCGGGTCGGGGTGCGCGGCAGCCAGGGCCACCAGCACCTGGACGGTGCGCGGGTGGCCCACGGCCCGTACCTCGTCCAGCAGCGCAGGGACGGTGCCCTGCACGGCCGAGTCGAGGTGGCGGACCAGCAGTCCCGTCTCGCCGTGATCCGCGACGGCCGCCGCGGTGTCCACCCAGAGCCAGGTGGCCTCCTCGCGGCTGAGCACTTCCTGCGCGTCCTCGGGGTCGGCTCCGTCGTACTCCGCGAGCCAGAGCAGCGCGTAGGGGCGCAGTGACGGGTCGGAGACGACCGCGCGCACCTCGGGCTCGGCGGGCGCGCCGACGACGCGGAGCGCCTCGAAGGCGAGCCCGCGCAGCAGCGCATCCTCGCCCCGGGCCACACCGAGCAGTTCGGCGACGGCGCTGACGACGGGGCGGGCGGCCAGCCAGGCGCGGTATTCGGCACGGGCCGGCCCGGGGGTGAGGCGGGCGCAGCCGAGCAGCATGTCGGCGGCGGACTGCTCGATGTTCCCGGCCGGGCTCTGGGCGGCGACGCAGATCTGCTCCAGCTTGACCCAGACCGCCCAGTTGCCGAGCGGGGTCAGGGTGGCGGTCCCGGGCCCGAGGGTGAGCGCGCCGACGGCGGCCAGCCCCTCCAGGGCCCAGTCGAGCAGGAGGGCGACCAGGTCCGCGGGGTGGGCGGTGGGGGCCGCCTCGGCGGGGGCGGGCAGCGGCTGGGGCCCGTAGGGCACCTCGCAGCGTTCCTCGTGCAGTTCCGCCACGCGCTGCCCGAGCAGGTCCAGGAGGGCGGGCACCGTGACCGGCCCCGCCGAGAGCTGAAGGAGGGAGAGCACCTGGGGCACGGCCTCGACGGCCTCGGCGACCGCGGTGGACTCGATGCCCTGGGGCGCGGGGTGGACGAGCGACCAGGCGTCGAAGAGCGCCACCCAGCCGCGGAGCACGGCGGAGTCGTCGCGGTCCCAGGCGCGGAGCCGCCAGCCGGGCCGTGCGGTCTCGCCGTGCAGCTCCACGAGTCCGGCGAGCCGGGCCCGGTCCCAGCCGGAGCGCACCTGAGCCGGGGACAACTCCAGCGCCGTCGCAGCCCGTTCAAGGGCCTGGACGGCGAGTGGAGGCGCACCGGGGCTCGCGCCGTCGGCCGCCCAGCGGGCGATCCGTACAGCGTCGGCGAGAACGGTCCTGGCCTGGCGGGCCAGCTCCACCCGGGGCGGGGTGCCCTCGGGCGGGCGGGGAGCCGGCCTGGTGCGCCGGGTGGTCACGGCCTTGCGAGCGGTGGCGAGGGGTCGCGGGCGGACAAGTCGCAGCCTGGAGTCGCGCGGGGTACGGGACGTCACGGGGAGCAGTCTTGCCCCTGACGGCCCGAAAGCCCAAACGGAACCCGGATCACCGGTCTCGGGGCGGGCCGGCTTCGGCCGGGACCAATCCTCCCAAGCCTCACATCCGCTCACATCAGGGGCGTGAGGAAGCGTCGCAACGTCTCTTCGTAGCGGACCGGGTCGGCATTCCACATCGCCGCATGCGGAGCCTGGGGTACGGCGTGCAGGGCGATGAGGTCGGGACGGCGGGCGGCGAGCTCCCGGGTCGGCCGCCAGGGGGCCAGGGTGTCGTCGGGGCCGTGGAAGATCAGCGTCGGAACGTGCAGGGTCCGGGGCAGCGAGGCGTCCAGGAGCCGGGCTCCGTGCAGCCCGGTCTTTCCCTGCGCGGCCCGTACGGCGAGGGGCAGCAGGGCGGCGGGGACACCGTGGGCAGCGGCCAGGGCGCGCAGGGTGGCTTGCCAGTCCAGCACCGGCGAATCGAGGACCAGACCGCAGATCCGGTCCCGCAGCGCGGAGTTGACGCACGCGTGGAGGGCCATCGAGGCGCCGGTGGACCAGCCGTACAGCACGACCTGTTCGGCGCCGTAGCGCACGGCGAAGCGGATGGCCGCATCCAGGTCCCGCCATTCGGACTCACCGAGGTGGGCGAGGCCGTCCGGAGAGCGGGGGGCTCCGGGGTCGCCGCGGTAGGCGAGGTCGAGCACGGGCAGCTGCTGCCCGTGCAGGAAGCCCGTCACGTTCAGCGCGTGTTCCCGGGTGGTGCCGAGGCCGTGCGCGGCGATGACCCAGGTGTCGCGCGGGCCCGGCACGAACCAGGCGGGCAGGCCGCCGAGTTCGCCGGGGATCTCCACATCCCGGAAGGCGAGGCCGAGGGATGTGGCCGGGTCGCCGCAGTGGAGCTCCGGCGTGATGCGCACCTTGGCGCCGGGGCTCAGGGTGCCGCGGTTCACGCGTTCCAGTCGGCGCACGACGGTGTCGGGGGCCTGGTGGGCCTGCTCGATCACGGGCCCCACGACCGCGTGGACGTCATCGCCCACCAGCCCGTAGGTCCCGGGACGGAGTGAGGTGAAGGACCGGGTCAGAGCGACCTGCCCGGCCGCCGTCGCATGGACGGTCAGTCGGCGGTCGGCGGGTAGAGGGCGTCCGGGCGGCGCCTTGAGGGCGACATCGCCTGCGTACCGGCCGGCCGCGACCGCTGCCGCGCCGACGCCGAGGATCGTGGTGACGGCAGCTGCCGTTGCTGTAGCGGGGCGCACCGCTTCAGTGTCACGGGCTTCGCCGGCCACGGCCAGTGGGCGGGGCCGTCCGGTGAGCCGGCCGGACGGCAGAAGGGGTCTGACGCGTCCCGGCCGGGACGCGGAGGACTCCCACCGGCTCACGGCGGATCGCGGAGGACGGCGGGCCGCCCGCGGCCGGGCCGCGCAGGACCCGCGCCGGCCCACCGCCGAGCCGCACAGGACCCGCGCCCCCTCACCGCCGGGCCACGGGGGACACGGACACACAGCCGGCCCACCGCCGAGCCGCGCAGGACCCATACCCCCTCACCGCCGGCCGCGAGGGACACGGACACACAGCCGGCCCCTCACCGGTCCTGGCGCGGCTGCCCGTACCCCTTCAGTGCTTCCCCGACGTCACCCAGCTGCTCCGGCGTGAGCAGCGCCGGGGTGCGGCCCGGTACGGAGCTCGCGGCGAGCCAGAGGCGGCACAGCCATTCGAGCTGGGCGGTGCGGTCGTACGCCTCGTCGAGCGTGGCGCCGTAGGTGACGGTCCCGTGGTTGCCCAGCAGGCAGCCGGTGCGGTCGCGCAGAGCCGTGAGCATGTTCGCGGCCAGTTCGTCCGTGCCGTAGCGGGCATAGGCGGCGACCCGTACGGGGCCGCCCAGCATCGCCGCGGCGTAGTGGACCGACGGCACCTCGGCGACCAGGGTGGAGACGGCCGTGGCGTGCACCGCGTGGGTGTGCACGACGGCGGCGGCGTCGGTGTTCCGGTACACCGCGAGATGGAGCGGCAGTTCGCTGGTGGGGGCCATCGTGCCGAGGACCTGGTTGCCCTCCAGATCGACGCCTGTCAGGTCCTCCGGGCGGAGCCGGTCGTACGGCACTCCGCTCGGGGTGACCAGCACGGTCGATCCGACCCGGGCGGAGACGTTGCCCGACGTCCCCACGACCAGCCCTTCGGAGGCCGTCCTGCGGGCAGTGGAGACGACTCCGCCCCAGGCCCGTTCGATCGATTCTCGCCACTCGTCGCTCATACGAAGATCCTTTCAACGGATGAGCGACCCCTTGCCGCCCCTGCCGCGAACGTCCGCCCGGGCCCCGGATTCCGGGCCCAGACCGGCCCGTGCCTGAACTCCGCCGTCACGCGGCGGACGAAAAGGGCAACGGCACTCCGGTTGGGGTCACCGCAACGCCCTGCTCAGTTCATCTTCCGTTCACCCAGATTGCCTACGGTCCACTTGCCACTGACGTCGAACGATTGCCTGGGTAAATGGAACACATCACGCTGCTGCTCGCGATTGTGATCGTGACAGCTCTAGTGTTCGATTTCACGAACGGTTTCCACGACACCGCCAACGCGATGGCCACCACCATCTCGACCGGCGCACTCAAACCCAAGACAGCGGTGGCCATGTCCGCCGCTCTCAACCTCGTCGGCGCGTTCCTGTCGGTGGAGGTCGCCAAGACGATCTCCGGCGGGATCATCAATGAAGACGGGCTCAGAACCGAGGTCATCTTCGCGGCGCTCGTCGGCGCCATCCTGTGGAATCTCCTGACCTGGCTGGTCGGCCTGCCGTCCAGCTCCTCCCACGCACTGTTCGGCGGCCTGATCGGCGCCGCGGTGATGTCCGCGGGCTGGTCCTCCGTCGACGGCGGCACCGTCGTCACCAAGGTGCTGCTCCCCGCGGTCGCCGCGCCGGTCGTCGCCGGTGTCGCCGCACTCCTGGCCACCAAGCTGACGTACCGCATCGGCGGGAAGGCCACGGGCGGCGCCCAGGAGAAGGCCACGGCGAAGGGATACCGCGCCGGCCAGATCGCCTCGGCCGGGCTCGTATCGCTCGCCCACGGCACCAACGACGCGCAGAAGACCATGGGCATCATCACGCTCGCCCTGGTCACCGGTGGCGTCCTCTCCCCCGGCTCCAACCCGCCGGTCTGGGTCATCGTGTGCGCCGGCCTCGCCATCGCACTCGGCACCTACCTGGGCGGCTGGCGCATCATCCGCACCATGGGCAGCGGCCTGACGGAGCTGAAGCCGCCGCAGGGCTTCGCCGCCCAGACCAGTGCGGCCACCGTCATCCTGGCCTCCTCGCACCTCGGCTTCTCCCTCTCCACCACCCAGTCGTGCTCAGGTGCCGTCATGGGTGCGGGCCTGGGGCGCAAGGGGGGTGTGGTCCGCTGGTCCACCGCCACCCGGATGTTCGTCGCCTGGGGCCTGACCCTCCCGGCCGCCGGGCTGGTCGGTGCGGGCGCGGAGTTCCTCACCAAGCAGGGCACCTGGGGTGTCGTGGTCGTCGCGGCGCTGCTGATCGCGGGCTCCGGTGCGATCTGGGTGCTCTCCCGCCGCAAGCCCGTCGGGCACGGCGACGTCGCCCCGGCCGGTGAGGACGCCGAGCCCGCGGGCGTCGTCACCACCGCCATCGCGGCCGTCAGCCCGCCGCCCACCGCTGCTGCCCAGACCCACGACCTCATGGCCACCATCCCGGCCCCGGTCGGACCGGTCACCGACCCGGCCCGACCCGCCACGGTCTAAGAGCCTCCGGTAAGGACACATCCACATGAACATCGACTGGGCAGCCCTCGGCACCGTCTTCGGCGTCTCCCTCGTCGCCACCGTCGCACTCGTGGGGCTCTTCACCCTCGGCATCGTCGGTCTCTCCAAGCAGCCGGAGCCTGCCGCACAGGGCGGCTCGGCGGGCGGGTCGCTCGTGCTGGCCCGCGCCGGCGCGTACCTCTGCTTCGGACTGTGTGCAGCTGCCGTGGCCTACGGCATCTATCTGATCGTCGCCTGAGAGGCTGTCGGACGGCTTCGGATCGGGTGGCGGACGCGGCCCGGTTCGTTGCTGTTCCAAGGCTGAGGAGGGAGCCGACGCGAAGCGTCGGTGACCGACGACCACGCCGGAAGCGTGCGTTTCGGGGCATGGCCGCCCGGTAAGCGGTCACCCGGACGCCTCTGAGCCCACCACTCCCACCCGTATCGGGCCGGACGCACCTCGTGCGCGTCCGGCCCGATGTGCGTCTCAGCACACTGCACCGCCGCAGGTCAACGGCAAGTTGACGGGCGTTCGCAGAGCGTGGTGGACTGCCCGAGCCATTACGGCGACAGCAGAGGAAGCCGGTGCGAATCCGGCGCGGTCCCGCCACTGTCACCGGGGAGCAGTCCCCCACCACTGGAAGTCACGGTCCACGCAAGTGGACTGGAAGGCCCGGGGGAACTGCGGATCCGGAAGCCAGGAGACTCTCGTCGCCGTCACGTCGAACCAGGGCGCGGACCCTGAGTGAGGACATATCGCCATGCCCGGCTGCCGTGCGTCCGAATCCGTGCTGCTCCTGCCAGCACCTGCCTGTACGAAGGTCCTTCGAGGCGCAACGGCCGGCTGAACCGTGCGTGCCGATCGCATCTTCGCGTACGGCGCCACGGCCGGTCTGATCGGCGATCTGCTGCTCGGTGATCCCCGCAGGGGCCACCCGGTCGCCGCCTTCGGGCGGGCCGCGGCAGGCGTCGAGCGCCGTCTGTGGCGTGACCACCGCGGGTGGGGCGCACTCCACACCCTGGTCTGTGCCGGAGGCGCCGCCGCGGGTGCTGCCCTGGCCGCCCATGGGCTGCGCCGCCACCCCGCCGCGTCCGTCGCCCTGACCGCCGCCACCACCTGGTCCGTCGTCGGCGGTACGTCACTGGGCCGCGAGGCCCGGTCCATCGGCGATGCCCTGACCGCCGGGGACCTCGACCTGGCCCGGGAGCGGCTGCCGCATCTGTGCGGCCGCGACCCGCAGTCCCTGGACGGCCCTCAGATCGCCAGGGCCGTCGTGGAGTCCGTCGCCGAGAACACGTCGGACGCCGTGGTCGGCGCGCTGGTGTGGGGTGCGCTGGGCGGGGTCCCCGGGCTCGTCGGGTTCCGGGCCGCCAACACGCTCGACGCGATGGTCGGCCACAAGTCGCCCCGCTACCGGCGTTACGGCTGGGCCTCGGCCCGCCTCGACGACCTCGCGGGCTGGCCGGGTGCCCGGCTGACGGCCCTGCTCGCCGTGACCGCCGGGGGGCGGCCACGGCGAGCGGTCCGTGCCTGGCGAGCGGACGCGGCCAAGCACCCCAGCCCCAACGCGGGCCCGGTGGAGGCCTCGTTCGCGGGCGCGCTCGGCGTGCGGCTCGGTGGAACGCTCGCCTACGGCGGCCGGGTCGAACACCGCCCCGTCCTCAACGGGGAGACGGGCCGCGCGGTGGAGCCCGCGGACATCGAACGGGCCGTACGGCTGTCGCGCCGGGTGAGCGCACTCGCCCTCGGCGTGAGCGTGGCGGCCCGGCTGGGCGCCGGGGCCGTGGCACGACGGATCACCGCGCGAGGGATCACCGGCCCTCGGCCCGCATCACCTCGCACCGCAGCACCTCGACTCTCAGGACGGAGACCGACATGAGCGGCGGACTGCTGGTCGCCGGGACCACCTCGGACGCGGGCAAGAGCGTCGTCACGGCGGGTATCTGCCGCTGGCTGGTGCGCCGCGGCGTCAAGGTGGCGCCGTTCAAGGCGCAGAACATGTCGCTCAACTCCTTCGTCACCCGCGAGGGCGCCGAGATCGGCCGCGCCCAGGCCATGCAGGCCCAGGCCGCCCGGGTGGAGCCGACCGCCCTGATGAACCCGGTACTGCTCAAGCCCGGCAGCGACCGCTCCAGCCAGGTCGTCCTGATGGGGCGTCCGGTCGGCGAGATGAGCGCCCGCGGCTACCACGGCGGCCGGCAGGAGTCGCTCCTGTCGACCGTCGTGGACTGCCTGGAGCAGCTTCGGGGCACGTATGACGCAGTGATCTGTGAGGGGGCGGGCAGTCCGGCCGAGATCAATCTGCGGCGTACGGACATCGTGAACATGGGCATCGCGCGGGCGGCACGCTTCCCGGTGGTGGTCGTCGGCGACATCGACCGCGGCGGGGTCTTCGCCTCCTTCTTCGGTACGACGGCGCTGCTCTCGGCGGAGGACCAGGCGCTGATCGCCGGCTATCTGGTCAACAAGTTCCGTGGCGACGTCTCGCTGCTGGAGCCCGGTCTGGACATGCTGCGCGATCTGACGGGACGTCCGACGTACGGGGTGCTGCCGTTCGCCCACGGCCTCGGCATCGACGAGGAGGACGGTCTGCGGGTATCGCTGCGCGGCACCGTGCGCGAGTCGGTGCTCGCACCGCCGCACGGCGAGGACATCCTGCGCGTCGCGGTGTGCGCCGTGCCGCTGATGTCCAACTTCACCGACGTGGACGCGCTCGCAGCCGAGCCGGGCGTCGTCGTGCGCTTCGTGGACCGCGCCGAGGAGCTCGCCGACGCCGACCTCGTCATCGTGCCCGGGACCCGCGGCACCGTGAAGGCTCTCGCCTGGCTGCGCGAGCGCGGGCTCGCCGACGCGCTGCTGCGGCGGGCCGCCGAGGGCCGCCCGGTGCTCGGCGTCTGCGGCGGCTACCAGATCCTCGGCGAACGCATCGAGGACGACGTGGAATCGCGGGCGGGAACGGTCGACGGGCTCGGACTGCTGCCCGTACGCATCCGGTTCGACCGCGAGAAGACCCTCGCCCGGCCGGTCGGCGAGGCACTCGGCGCCCCGGTCGAGGGGTACGAGATCCACCACGGCGTCGCGGATGTGCGCGGCGGCGAGCCGTTCCTCACCGACGGGCGGGGCGGGCACCTGGACGGCTGCCGGTCCGGCGCCGTGTGGGGCACCCACTGGCACGGCTCGCTGGAGAGCGACACCTTCCGCCGCCGCTTCCTGACCGAGGTCGCGAAGGCCGCCGGCCGCCGCTTCGTGCCCGCCCCCGACACCTGTTTCGCCGGGCTGCGGGAGGAACAGCTCGACCGCCTCGGCGACCTGATCGAAGAACACGCGGACACCGATGCGCTGTGGCGACTCATCGAGTCGGGCGCACCGGCAGGACTTCCCTTCATCGCCCCCGGAGCACCTGGAGCACGCGCATGAACGCCTCACTGACCGCCCCGCTGAGCACCGTGCTGCTGCTGTCCACCGCCGACACCGACCTCCTCGCCGCCCGTGCCTCGGGCGCGCCCTACCGGATCGGCAACCCGGCCCGCATCGACGCCCAGGACGAACTGCCCGCGCTGATCGAGGGCTCCTCGGTCGCCGTGGTCCGCCTCCTGGGCGGCAAGCGCGCCTGGGAGGACGGCCTCGCCGTCCTGAGGACGTCCGGTATCCCGACCGTGCTGCTCGGCGGTGAGACGGTGCCGGACGCGGAGCTGATGGCCGAATCGTCCGCACCGGCCGGCGTCGTCGCCGAGGCGCTGCGCTATCTGGTGGAGGGTGGCCCGGGAAACCTCGTCGAACTGGCCCGCTTCCTCTCCGACACCGTCCTGCTGACCGGGCACGGCTTCGCCGAACCGCAGAAGATGCCCGAGTGGGGCCTGCACGGCAGCCGTGCGTTCACCGAGGGCCGCCCGACCGTCGGCGTGCTCTTCTACCGGGCGCACCATCTCTCCGGCAACACCTCGTTCGTCGACGTGCTGTGCGACGCGATCGAGGCGCGCGGCGCCAACGCCCTTCCCGTGTACTGCGGTTCGCTGCGCGGCGCGGACGCCGGGCTGTACGAGCTCCTCGGCCGGGCCGACGCCCTGGTCGCCACGGTGCTCGCGGCCGGCGGAACCCGCGCGTCGGACGCGTCCGCCGGGGGCGACGACGAGGCCTGGGACATCGGCGCGCTCGCCGATCTGAACGTGCCGGTCCTGCAAGGGCTCTGCCTCACCTCCTCACGCGCCGCCTGGGAGGCGTCGGACGCGGCGCTGGCCCCCATGGACGCGGCGATGCAGGTCGCCATCCCCGAATTCGACGGCCGCCTGATCACCGTGCCTTTCTCCTTCAAGGAGCAGGGCCCGGACGGGGTTCCGGTGTACCGCGCCGACCCCGAGCGGGCCGCCCGCGTCGCCGGGATCGCCGTGCGCCACGCCGTCCTCAGGCACAAGGCCAACGCGGAGAAGAAGCTCGCCCTGGTCTTCACCGCCTACCCCACCAAGCACTCCCGCGTCGGCAACGCGGTCGGCCTGGACACGCCCGCCTCCGCGGTACGGGTCCTGGACGCCCTGCGCGACGCCGGATACGGGGTCGCGGAACACCCGGACAACGGCGACGAGCTGATCCACCGCCTCATCAACGCCGGTGGCCACGACGTGGAGTGGCTGACCGAGGAGCAGCTCGCCGCGGCGCCCGCGCGGGTGCCGCTGGCCGACTACCGGGAGTGGTTCGCGAAGCTGGAGCCCGGGCTGCGCGACTCGATGCTGGAGCACTGGGGCGAGCCGCCGGGCTCGCTGTACGTGGACGGGGACGACATCGTCCTCGCCTCGCTCCAGTTCGGGAACGTGGTGGTGCTGATCCAGCCGCCGCGCGGCTTCGGCGAGAACCCGATCGCGATCTACCACGACCCTGACATGCCGCCCTCGCACCACTACCTGGCGACGTACCGCTGGCTGGAGAACACGTTCGGCGCGGACGCCGTCGTCCACATGGGCAAGCACGGCACGATGGAGTGGCTGCCCGGCAAGGGCCTCGGCCTGTCCGCCGGCTGCGGCCCGGACGCGGTACTCGGCGAACTGCCGCTGATCTACCCGTTCATCGTCAACGACCCGGGCGAGGGCACCCAGGCAAAGCGCCGCGGTCACGCCACGGTGGTCGACCACCTGGTGCCGCCCATGGCGCGTGCCGACACCTACGGCGACCTGGCGAAGCTGGAGCAGCTGCTCGACGAGTACGCGCTGGTCAGCGATCTGGACCCGACGAAGGCACCTACGGTGCGGGCGCAGATCTGGACGCTGGTCAAGGCCGCGGAGCTGCACCACGACCTGCATGTCGACGAGCAGCCGGGCGACGACGACTTCGACTCGTTCGTCATGCACATCGACGGCTACCTCTGCGAGATCAAGGACGTCCAGATCCGCGACGGTCTGCACGTCCTGGGCGGTGGCCCGGCCGGCGAGGCGCGGGTCAACCTGGTCCTGGCGGTGCTGCGCGCCTCGCAGGTGTGGGGTGGTACGGCAAACGCGCTGCCGGGTCTGCGGGCGGCCGTCGCCGAGCACTTCGGGCTCAGCGAGAAGGAGCTGCTGGGCGAGCCCGGGGCCGCCGTGAAGGTGCCGGCCGAGCTGAGCGAGCTGGTGGACGGCCCGGCCCGGACGGGCGCGGACGCGATCGATCTGCTGGAGCAGTTGTGCCGCCGGCTCGCGGAGGGCATGGAGGCGCGCGGCTGGGACGTGAGCGCCGCGGCCGGTCTCGTACGGGAGGTGCTGGGCTTCGAACTCCCGGACGCCGTCGCCGTCCTGGGCTTCGCCTGCGAGGAGGTCGTGCCGCGACTGGCACGGACCACGGACGAGATCGATCACATCCTGCTGGCGCTGGAGGGCGGCTTCGTCCCGGCGGGGCCTTCCGGTTCGCCGACGCGCGGGCTCGTCAACGTGCTGCCGACCGGCCGTAACTTCTACTCCGTCGACCCGAAGGCGATTCCGTCCCGGCTGTCGTGGGAGGTCGGCCAGTCGCTCGCCGACTCGCTCATCGCCCGGTACCTGGCCGACACGGGCGACTACCCGAAGTCCGTCGGGCTGACCGTGTGGGGCACGTCCGCCATGCGCACCCAGGGCGACGACATCGCCGAGATCCTTGCGCTGCTCGGCTGCCGCCCGGTGTGGGACGACGCCTCGCGCCGGGTCACCGGCTTCGAGGTGGTGCCGGTCAGCGAGCTGGGCCGGCCGCGCATCGACGTGACGGTCCGGATCTCCGGCTTCTTCCGCGACGCGTTCCCGCACGTGGTGGGCCTGATCGACGACGCGGTCAGGGCGGTGGCGGAGCTGGACGAGCCGGCCGACGCCAACTACGTACGGGCGCACGCCGACGAGGACACGGCGGAGCACGGCGACCGCCGCCGGGCCACGGCACGCATCTTCGGCTCGAAGCCGGGCGCGTACGGGGCAGGGCTGCTGCCGCTGATCGACGCCCGCAACTGGCGGTCGGATGCGGACCTGGCCGAGGTGTACGCGGTCTGGGGCGGTTACGCGTACGGACGCGGGCTGGAGGGCCGGGCGGCGCGCGGGGACATGGAGACGGCGTTCCGGCGCATCGCGGTGGCGGCGAAGAACGTCGATACCAGGGAACACGACCTGGTCGATGCCGACGACTACTTCCAGTACCACGGCGGCATGGTCGCCATGGTGCGGCATCTGACCGGGGAGTCGCCCGAGGCGTACGTGGGGGATTCGGCGACGCCGGACCAGGTGAAGACGCGGACGCTGGGCGAGGAGACGCACCGGGTGTTCCGCGCCCGGGTCGTGAACCCGCGCTGGATGGCGGCCATGCGGCGGCACGGATACAAGGGTGCCTTCGAGATGGCCGCGACCGTGGACTACCTGTTCGGGTACGACGCGACGGCCGGCGTGGTCGACGACTGGATGTACGAGAAGTTGTCGGCGGAGTACGTCTTCGACCCGGAGAACCGGGAGTTCATGCAGAAGTCCAACCCCTGGGCTCTGCACGGGATTTCGGAGCGTCTGCTGGAGGCGGCCGAGCGGGGCCTCTGGGCGGAGCCGGACGCGCGGACGCTGGAGCGGCTGCGGGCGACGTATCTGGAGCTCGAGGGCGAACTGGAGGGGGACGCGTGAGCGCACCCGACCGCGGCCTCCGCCCCCGATCCCCCGCTCCCCGGTCGCCGCAGGGTCCGCAAGGCCCGCCGGAGCTGCTGGAACCCGCCACCCCCAAGGAGGCCTCGTGAGTACGCCGTACCCCTTCACCGCCATCGTCGGGCAGGACGACCTCCGGCTCGGGCTGCTGCTCAACGCTGTCAGCCCTGCCGTGGGCGGCGTCCTCGTACGCGGCGAGAAGGGCACCGCCAAGTCCACCGCCGTGCGCGCGCTGGCCGCGCTCATGCCCGAGGTGTCCGTCGTCCCCGGCTGCCGGTTCTCCTGCGCCCCGGACTCCCCCGATCCGGCGTGTCCGGACGGGCCCCACGAGGCGGGGTCCGGCGTGTCGCGGGCGGCGCGGACGGTCGAGCTGCCCGTCGGCGCCTCCGAGGACCGGCTCGTCGGGGCGCTCGACATCGAGCGGGCGCTCGCCGAGGGAGTGAAGGCCTTCGAGCCGGGGCTGCTCGCCGACGCGCATCGCGGGATCCTGTACGTCGACGAGGTCAATCTCCTCCACGACCACCTCGTGGACCTGCTGCTGGACGCCGCGGCCATGGGTGCCTCGTACGTGGAGCGCGAAGGCGTCTCCGTACGGCATGCCGCCCGCTTCCTGCTCGTCGGGACGATGAACCCCGAGGAGGGGGAGCTCCGGCCTCAGCTCCTCGACCGGTTCGGGCTGACTGTCGAGGTCGCCGCCTCCCGTGAGACCGATCTGCGGGTCGAGGTGGTGCGGCGCAGGCTCGCCTACGACGACGATCCTTCGGGCTTCGCCGCCCAGTGGGCCGGCGAGGAAGGCGCCTTGCGGGCCCGGATCGTGGCCGCGCGCGAGCTGCTCCCCCACGTGCGCCTCGGCGACGGCGCGTTGCGCCAGATCGCCGCCACCTGCGCTGCCTTCGAGGTCGACGGGATGCGGGCCGACATCGTGATGGCCAGGACCGCCACGGCGCTGGCCGCCTGGGCGGGGCGTACCGACGTGCTGGCCGAGGACGTGCGTCAGGCTGCCCTGCTCGCGCTCCCCCACCGGCGTCGGCGCAATCCGTTCGACGCGCCGGGACTCGACGAGGACAAGCTCGACGACACGCTGGAGCAGAACAGCGGCGAGGGTGACGATCCGGACCCGGACGGCCCGGACGGCGGCGGCCTGCCGCCACAGGGGGACGGGCCCGGCACACCGCCGCCGTCCGATGGCAGGGCCGACGACACGCCCGCGCAGTCCGTGCCCGAGCAGGGCGGGGAGCCGGGCCAGGGACAGTCCTCCGGCGGTGGCGAGCAGCAGCCCGTACGGGCGGGTGAGCCGTTTCGTACGAAGGTGCTGAGCGTGCCGGGTCTGGGCGAGGGCGCGGCGGGGCGGCGGTCCCGGGCCCGTACCGAGCACGGGCGGACGACCGGTGCGCGGCGGCCGCAGGGGGCGCTGACCAAACTGCATCTGGCGGCGACCGTGCAGGCCGCCGCTCCGCATCAGCGTGCGCGGGGCCGGTCGGGCCGGGGTCTGGTGGTGCGCCGGGACGATCTGCGGCAAGCGGTGCGCGAGGGGCGTGAGGGAAACCTCGTGCTGTTCGTCGTGGACGCGTCGGGGTCGATGGCCGCCCGGCAGCGGATGACCGCTGTGAAGGGGGCCGTTCTGTCGCTGCTGATGGATGCCTACCAGCGACGCGACAAGGTCGGGCTGATCACCTTCCGGGGCAAGGACGCCGAGGTGGTGCTGCCGCCGACGTCGTCGGTGGACGCGGCCGCCGCCCGGCTGGAGATGCTGCCGACCGGTGGGCGCACGCCGGTGGCCGCCGGGCTGCTGAAGGCCCATGACGTGCTGCGGGTGGAGCGGCTGCGCGATCCCTCACGGCGGCCGTTGCTCGTCGTGGTGACCGACGGGCGGGCGACCGGGGGGCCGGAGCCGGTGGCGCTGGCCGCGCGAGCGGCGCGGCTGCACGAGGTCGAGGGCACGGCGTCCGTCGTCGTGGACTGCGAGTCGGGTCCGGTACGGCTCGGGCTCGCGGTGAGCCTCGCCGGCGAGCTGGGCGGCACCGCCGTCACCCTCGACGAGTTGCGGGCCGATTCGATCGCCGGGCTGGTCAAGGACGTTCAGGGCTACAGCGGGAGGGCCGCGTAATGCCACAGGGACAGCCGGTCAGCGTGCCGGACGACGGGCTCACCACCCGCCAGCGGCGCAACCGGCCGCTGCTGGTGGTGCACACCGGCATCGGCAAGGGAAAGTCGACGGCGGCCTTCGGGCTCGCCCTGCGCGCCTGGAATCAGGGGTGGCCCATCGGGGTCTTCCAGTTCGTGAAGTCGGCGAAGTGGAAGGTCGGCGAGGAGAACGCGCTGAAGGTCCTCGGCGCGAGCGGCGAGGGCGGGTCCGTCGCCTGGCACAAGATGGGCGAGGGCTGGTCCTGGGTCCAGCGCGATCAGCAGCTGGACAACGAGGCGGCGGCCCGCGAGGGCTGGGAGCAGGTCAAGCGCGATCTGGCCGCCGAGACGTACCGGCTGTACGTCCTCGACGAGTTCGCCTATCCGATGCACTGGGGGTGGGTCGACACCGACGAGGTGGTCGAGGTGCTGCGTCAGCGGCCGGGCAACCAGCACGTGGTGATCACCGGGCGCAACGCGCCCGCCGCGCTCGTGGAGGCGGCGGATCTGGTGACCGACATGTCGAAGGTCAAGCACCCGATGGACGCCGGGCAGAAGGGCCAGAGGGGCATCGAGTGGTGAACGTGCCGCGCCTGGTCATCGCCGCGCCGTCGTCCGGCAGCGGCAAGACCACCGTCGCGACGGGCCTGATGGCCGCCTTCGCCGGGCGGGGGCTCGCCGTGTCCGGGCACAAGGTGGGCCCCGACTACATCGATCCGGGCTACCACGCCCTCGCCACCGGGCGGCCGGGGCGCAATCTCGACGCGTACATGTGCGGGCCGGAGCTGATCGCTCCGCTGTTCGCGCACGGTGCGCGGGGATGCGGCCTCGCGGTCGTCGAGGGGGTGATGGGGCTGTACGACGGGGCGGCGGGGCAGGGCGAGCTCGCGTCCACCGCTCAGGTGGCGAAGTTGTTGCGGGCGCCGGTGGTGCTGGTCGTGGACGCGTCGTCGCAGTCCCGGTCCGTGGCCGCGCTGGTGCACGGCTTCGCCTCGTGGGACACACAGGTGCGGATCGGCGGCGTGATCCTGAACAAGGTCGGCTCGGACCGGCACGAAGCCCTGTTGCGGGAGGCCTTGGACGAGTCCGGGGTGCCCGTGCTCGGGGTGCTGCGGCGGGCCGCGCAGGTGGCGGTCCCGTCGCGGCATCTGGGGCTGGTGCCGGTGGCTGAGCGGCGGGGCGATGCGGTGGCCGGTGTCGCGGCGATGAGGGCGCAGGTCGTGGCCGGCTGTGATCTGGAGGGGTTGTTGGCGTTGGCCCGGTCCGCACCGGAGCTGGGTGCGGGTGCGTGGAGCGCGGCCGAGGCCGTGGAGACCTGCGGCGGGTCTCTTCCCCTGCCCGCCGCTTCCCGCGACCGGGGCCCCGCCCCGGACTCCGCGGCTTCCACACCGGAGGGGCTGAAGAAGAGGGGTCCCGTCGTCGCCCTCGCCTCCGGGGCAGCCTTCACCTTCTCCTACGCCGAGCACGGTGAGCTGCTCGCCGCTGCCGGGGCCACCGTCGTGCCGTTCGATCCGCTCGGGGACGAGGCGCTGCCCGAGGGGACACGCGGCCTCGTCATCGGGGGCGGGTTCCCCGAGGTGTACGGCCACGAGCTGTCGGCCAACGAGCCGTTGCGCAAGGCCGTCGCCGAACTGGCCGCCTCCGGGGCGCCGGTGGCCGCCGAATGCGCGGGGCTGTTGTATCTGTCGCGGTCGCTGGACGGGCTGCCGATGTGCGGGGTGCTGGACGCCGAGGCGCGGATGTCGGAGCGGCTGACGCTCGGGTACCGGGACGCCGTAGCGCTCTCCGACAGTGTCCTCGCCGCCACGGGGACGCGGATGCGCGGGCACGAGTTCCACCGCACGGTGCTGGAGCCCGGCGCCGGGGACGCGCCGGCCTGGGGCATGCACCAGCCGGAGCGGCGGGTGGAGGGGTTCGTGCAGCAGGGCGTGCACGCGAGTTATCTGCATACGCACGGGGCTTCGGCACCCGGTGCTGCCCGCCGATTCGTGGAGAGGTGCAAGGGATGAACACACTGGTCGGGGTCGGGGTCGGGCCCGGTGATCCGGAGCTGGTGACCGTCAAGGGCGTGAACGCGCTGCGGGACGCCGCCGTCGTCGTGGTGCCCGTGATGGACACCGGCGAGCAGGGGCGCGCCGAAGCGACCGTGCTGCACTACGTGGGGTCCGAGAAGATCGTGCGGGTCGTGTTCGCGCTCAACGAGCGAACGGACCGGGCGCGCCGGGAGGCTGCCTGGGACGCGGCGGGCGCGCGGGTCGCTGAGCTGCTGCGTACGCACGGTTCGGTGGCGTTCGCGACCATCGGTGATCCGAATGTGTACTCGACGTTCACCTATCTCGCGCACACGATCGGGGAGCTGCTGCCGGGCACGGCCGTGGTGACGGTGCCGGGGATCACGGCGATGCAGGATCTGGCCGCGCGCAGCGGGGCGGTGCTGACCGAAGGCACCGAGCCGCTGACACTGGTGCCGGTGACCGCCGGGGCGAGCGTGCTGCGGGAGGCCCTGAAGGGGCCCGGGACGGTCGTCGCGTACAAGTTCGGACGGCTGGCCGAGGAGGTCGCCACCGCGCTGCGCGAGACGGGTCGCACCGAGGACGCGGTGTGGGGTTCGGCGCTCGGGCTGCCGGAGGAGTCGATCCGGCCGGCGGCGGAGCTGGCCGACGGCCCGTTGCCGTACCTCTCCACGCTGATCGCGCCCGCGCCGCGCGGCGGCGGGCGGGGCGGCAAGCTGTGAGGCGCTCACTGCGCGAGGCCCACCACCAGCCAGATGAAGCCCACTCCGGCCACCGTGCACAGCAGGGTGGAGCGGGCCGGGTGGTCGTGGTGCGCCTCGGGCAGGATCTCGGCTGCCGCGAGGTAGAGCAGCGCGCCGCCGAAGAAGCCGAGATAGCCGCCGAGGAGTTCCTCCGGAAGGGTGAACACGAGCGTCGTCGCCGCGCCGACGACGGGCGCGGCCGCGTCCGCGTACAGCATCGTCAGGGCCTTGCGGCGGGCGTTCCCGTACAGGCTGGTGATCGTGTAGGTGTTGAAGCCGTCCGCGAAGTCGTGGGTGATGACGGCGAGGGCGACGGCCGCTCCCATGCCGCCGCCGACCTGGAAGGCCGCGCCGAGCGCCACTCCGTCCATCAGGCTGTGCAGGATCATGGCGGCCGCCGCCGTCAGTCCGACCTGGGGCACCCGTTCCTCGCTCGCGCCGTGTGCTGCCTGGCGTACCGCGAGCAGACGCTCCACCAGGTGCGCGAAGAGGAAGCCGCCCACGAACAGCAGCAGGGCCGCCGGTACGCCGAACACGAGGCCGCCCGCGGCTTCGACGGCCTCCGGCAGCAGGTCGAGGCCGACGACTCCGAGCATCAGTCCGCCGGCGAATCCGAGCACCAGGTGGCGGCGGTCGGTGACGCGCTGGGCGACCCAGCCGCCGACCAGGGTCATCAGGAACGCGCCGAGCGCGACGAACACCGCCATGGGCTCTTGCTAGCCGATTGACCCCGGTGCCCGCATCTTCGGGCGCCCCCCGTCATGTCCCGTTGTTCTCTGTCCTGAAAGGACCGTCCCATGTCCGAAGCAGTCGACGCAGCCGGCGCAGTCGCCGCGCCCACCCGCGGCACCGTGACGTTCGTCGGTGCCGGGCCCGGCGCCGCCGATCTGCTGACCTTCCGGGCGGCGCGGGCCATCGCGGACGCCGACATCGTGATCTGGGCGGCGAGCCTCGTGCAGGCGGAGGTCCTGGACCACGCCCGGGAGGGTGCCGAGATCCTGGACTCCGCGCAGATGTCCCTCGAAGAGGTGGTCGCCGTGTACGGGCGAGCGGCCGACGAGGGCCTGAAGGTGGCCCGGATCCACTCCGGTGACCCGGCGCTGTGGGGCGGCACCCAGGAGCAGGTCGACCGGTGCGGCGAGCTGGGGGTCGCGGTCGAGATCGTGCCCGGCGTGTCGTCGTTCTCGGCGGTCGCCGCGGTCGTGCAGCGCGAGCTGACGATCCCCGAGGTGGCTCAGTCGGTGATCCTGACGCGGCTCGGCGGCGGCAAGACGCCGATGCCGCCCGGTGAGGAGGTCCGGGAGTTCGCCCGGCACGGCACGACGATGGCGCTGTTCCTGTCGGCGGCCCGGTCCGGTCAGCTGACGCAGGAGCTGCTGGAGGGCGG
Source organism: Streptomyces sp. NBC_01013 (assembly GCF_045162765.1). NCBI lineage: Bacteria > Bacillati > Actinomycetota > Actinomycetes > Kitasatosporales > Streptomycetaceae > Streptomyces > Streptomyces sp. NBC_01013. The sequence goes on along the minus strand of NZ_CP108687.1, from coordinate 6,497,803 downwards.
CTATCCGACCTCGACTCCGGTGGTGATCGCGTACCAGGCGACGTGGCCGGAGGAGCTCATCCTGCACTGCACGATCGAGACGCTGGAGGCGACGGTCAAGGAGCACAAGCTCTGGAAGCACACGCTGTTCCTGGTCGGGCCGGCCCTGTCGGCGTCGGGAACCAGGTCGCACCTGTACCACCCGGGGCACTTCCACGGATACCGCAAGGCCGACAGGGCCGCGCGGGCCGAGCTGCGCGCCCAGCGGTCCGGCTCGTGATCCGGGTCTTCGGTGCGGGGACGGGGGCGCCGCTCGCCGCCGAGGCGGTGGAGGCCCTGGCCGGGGCCACTCTGGTGGTCGGGGCCCGGCGCCACCTGGACGGCGCCGCGCTGCCGGCGGGTGCGGGCCGGGTGGTGCTGGGGCCGCTGGCTCCGGCTCTGGACCGGATCGGCAAGCACCTGGCCGAGGACGGGACGCGGGTGGTGGTGCTGGCTTCCGGTGATCCGGGGTTCTTCGGGATCGTGCGGGCGCTGGCGGAGCGGTTCGGGCCCGCGGCGCTCGATGTGCGGCCGGGGGCGCCGTCGATCGCGGTGGCGTTCGCCCGGCTGGGCCTGCCGTGGGACGACGCGGTCGTCGTCAGCGCGCACGGGCGGGATCCGCGGACCGCGGTGAACGTGTGCTTGGCACACCCGAAGGTCGCGGTGCTGACGGGGCCGGGGGCCGGGCCTGCGGAGCTGGCGGCAGGACTGCTGTACGGGAGCCAGGAACGGACCCTCGTCGTCGCGACGGCGCTCGGCGACCCTGAGCACGAACGCGTCGAGCGACTGACGCCCGCGGAGGCGGCGGGCCGCCAGTGGCCGGATCCGGTGAGTGTGGTGCTGTGCCTGGACGAGTCACGGGCGCTCTCGCCGGTGAGGACGATGGCGGGTCCGGCCGCCGGGCCGGCCGGCTGGGCCCTGGACGAGGCGGAGTTCGAGCACCGTGACTCGATGATCACCAAGTTCGAGGTGCGGGCGCTGGCACTGGCCCGGCTCGGGCCGCGCACGGGTGATCTGGTGTGGGACATCGGTGCCGGTTCCGGATCAGTCGCGGTGGAGTGCGCACGGCTCGGCGCTGCCGCCGTGGCCGTCGAGAAGACGGTGGACGGGGTCGAGCGGATCCGGGCGAACGCGGCATCGCACGGGGTGTACGTGCGAGCGGTGCACGGTGCCGCGCCCACGGTGCTGTCCGATCTGGCGGACCCCGACGCGGTGTTCATCGGGGGCGGCGGGCGTGAGCTGCCGGCGATCGTGACGGCGTGCGCCCGGCGGGCGCGGCGTGCCGTGGTGGTCGCGGTGGCGGCCCTGGACCGGGTGGGCCCGGTGCGGTCGGTGCTGGCCGCGGCCGGGTTCGTGCCCGAGGGTGTGCTGCTGCAGTCCTCGCGACTGGCACCGCTGCCCGGTGACGTGACCCGGCTCGCTGCGGCCAATCCGGTCTTTCTGCTGTGGGGCGTCCGCCCCACGGCCGGTGCAAGTGAAGGAGCAACCCAGTGATCGGCCTGATCTCCGCGACGGCGGCGGGCGCCGTCGCCCGTGACCGGCTGGCCGCGGCCTGGCCCGGCCGTGCCGTGGTCTACGACGGCCCGGTGCGCGAGGCCGTGCGGCGGGCGTTCGCCGAGTGCGAGCAGCTGGTCTGTTTCCTGGCGACGGGGGCCGTGGTGCGCCTCGTCGCCCCGCTGCTCGCGGACAAGTCGGCCGATCCCGGTGTCGTCTGTGTCGACGAGGCGGGACGCCATGCGGTGGCGTTGCTCGGCGGGCACGGCGGCGGGGCGAACGCCCTTGCGGTGGCGGTCGGTGAGGTGCTGGGTGCGGCGCCGGTGGTGACGACGGCGACGGACGCGGCGGGCGTGCCCGGCCTCGACATGCTGGGGCTCCCCGTGGAGGGGGATGTCGCGGGGGTGTCGCGGGCGATGCTGGACGGTGCGCCGGTGGCGCTTCGGGCGGACACGGTGTGGCCGTTGCCCGCGCTACCGCCGAACGTGGGTCCGCGACGCACGGGTGCCGCGGTGCTGCGTCTCAGCGACCGGGCCGTGGAACTCGGTTCCCGGGAGGCCGTGTTGCGGCCGCCCTCGCTGGTGGTCGGGGTCGGCGCGTCCAGGGACGCGTCCGTCGGCGAAGTGCTCGGGCTGATCCGGGACGCGCTGGCGCAGGCCGGGCTTTCGGCGCTGAGCGTCGCGGAGCTGGTGACCGTCGACGCGAAGGCCGGGGAGCCGGGGATCGTGGCGGCCGCCGCCGAGTTGGGCGTGCCGCTGCGGACGTACCCCGCCGAGCAGCTGGCCCGGATCGAGGTGCCCCATCCGTCCGACGCACCGCTCGCCGCCGTCGGCACGCCCTCGGTGGCGGAGGCCGCGGCGCTTGCGGAGGGCGGCGAACTCCTCGTACCGAAGCGGAAGTCGGCGCCCGAGGGACGCGCGGCGATGGCCACCTGTGCGGTGGTGCGCCGGGCGCCGCGCGGGCGGCTCGCCGTGGTGGGGCTCGGGCCCGGGGCGCGCGACCTGCTGACGCCGCGGGCCCGTGACGAGCTGCGGCGGGCGTCGGTACTGGTCGGACTCGATCAGTACGTCGACCAGATCCGGGATCTGCTGCGGCCGGGTACGACGGTTCTGGAGTCGGGGCTCGGGGCCGAGGAGGAGCGGGCCCGCACGGCGGTCGCCGAGGCCCGCAAGGGCCATGCGGTGGCGCTGATCGGCAGCGGTGACGCGGGTGTGTACGCGATGGCCTCCCCGGCGCTGGCGGAGGCGGGCGCCGACATCGATGTGGTGGGTGTGCCGGGGGTGACGGCCGCACTGGCGGCGGCCGCGATCCTGGGCGCCCCGCTGGGCCATGACCACGTCTCGATCAGCCTCTCCGACCTGCACACGCCGTGGGAGGTCATCGAGCGCCGGGTACGGGCCGCGGCCGAGGCCGACATCATCGTGACGTTCTACAACCCGCGCAGCCGGGGCCGCGACTGGCAGCTCCCGAAGGCCCTGTCGATCCTGTCCGAACACCGGGACCCGGCCACTCCGGTGGGCGTCGTACGCAATGCCTCCCGGCCCGACGAGTCCAGCCGGGTGACGTCGCTGACGGCACTGGACCCGGCGACCGTCGACATGATGACCGTCGTCACCGTCGGCAACACGGCCACCCGTGAGATCGCGGGGCGCATGGTCACCCCACGCGGCTACCGCTGGCAGTCCGCCACGGCCGCACCGGCACCGGACGCGGCGCCGTGAACCGGGCCGCCGCCCCGCACCCCACCCCCCAGGAACACCGAGGAGATCTTGTGAACACCCCGTCCGCCCAGCCCGCACTGCTCATCGCCGGCCACGGCACCCGGGACGAGGGCGGGGCCGCCGCCTTCCGTGAGTTCGTTGCCGAACTCGGCGCCCGTAACCCGCAGTTGCCCGTCGCGGGCGGCTTCATCGAACTGTCGCCGCCGCCGCTCGGCGACGCGGTGACCGATCTCGTCGAGCAGGGCGTGAAGCACTTCGCGGCCGTGCCTCTGATGCTGGTGTCGGCCGGGCACGCCAAGGGCGACATTCCGGCGGCGCTGACCCGCGAGAAGGAGCGCCACCCGGGCATCTCGTACACGTACGGGCGCCCGCTGGGCCCGCACCCGGCGCTGCTCAAGGTCCTGGAGCGGCGGGTCGAGGAGGTGCTGGGCGACACGGACCGGTCCGAGGTGACGATCCTTCTGGTGGGGCGCGGTTCGACCGACCCGGACGCCAACGCCGAGGTGTACAAGGCGGCGCGGCTGTTCTGGGAGGGCCGGGGCTACGCGGGGGTGGAGACGGCTTTCGTGTCGCTGGCCGCCCCTGATGTGCCGTCCGGTCTCGACCGTTGCGTGAAGCTGGGTGCGGGGCGCATAGTCGTTCTGCCGTACTTCCTCTTCACCGGCATCCTGCCGGACCGTGTGCGTCATCAGACCACGGAGTGGGCCGCCGCCCACCCCGAGCTGGACGTCCGGCCGGCCGAAGTGATCGGTGCCGCGGAGGAACTGCTCGATCTGGTCATGGAGCGCTACCGGGAGGCCGTCAAGGGCGATCTGCGGATGAACTGCGACTCTTGCGTGTACCGGATCGCACTGCCGGGCTTCGAGGACAAGGTGGGACTGCCGCAGCAGCCGCACTTCCACCCTGACGACGACGGCCATCACCACCACCCCCACCATGGCGGTCATGCACACTCCCATTGAGAGTCCCGACGCCACAGGCGCGGGCGCGCACGACCTGCGTCATCACGGTGACGCGGAGGTACGGGGACGGGGACGGGATCTGACCGATCTCGCCGTCAACGTACGGGCCGGGACCCCACCGGTCTGGTTGAAGGAGCGGATAGCCGCGTCCCTGGGCACGCTCGCCGCCTACCCGGACGGACGCGCGGCGCGCGCCGCGGTCGCCGCCCGGCACGGGTTGCCGCCGGAGCGGCTCCTGTTGACGGCGGGCGCGGCGGAGGCGTTCGTGCTGATCGCACGCGCGCTGCCGGCCCGGCGGCCGGTCGTGGTGCATCCGCAGTTCACCGAGCCGGAGGCGGCGCTGCGCGCGGCCGGGCACGACGTGGGACGGGTGCTGCTGCGGGCGGGGGACGATTTCCGCCTGGACCCGGCTGCCGTGCCGGCCGACGCGGATCTGGTGGTGGTCGGGAATCCGACCAACCCGACGTCCGTGCTGCACACCGCGGCCGAGCTGGAGCGACTGGCGCGTCCCGGCCGGACGTTGGTGGTCGACGAGGCGTTCATGGACGCGGTGCCGGGCGAGCGCGAGGCGTTGTGCGGCCGTACGGACATCCCGGGACTCGTGGTCCTGCGCAGTCTCACCAAGACGTGGGGGCTCGCCGGACTGCGGATCGGTTATGTGACGGCGGCGCCGGAGACCGTTCGCGCGCTGGAGGAGGCGCAGCCCTTGTGGCCGGTGTCGTCCCCGGCTCTGGCGGCGGCCGAGGCGTGTGTGGAGCCGCGGGCGCTGGCCGAGGCGGCCGCGGCAGCGGACCGGATCGCGGTGGACCGCTGCCATCTGGTTGCGGGTCTGAGGGAGTTCACCGAGATACGGGTGGTGGAGCCGGCGCAGGGTCCGTTCGTGCTGGTCCGGCTGGAGCGGGCGGCGGAGATACGTGAGCGGTTGCGGATGCTGGGCTTCGCGGCCCGGCGCGGCGATACGTTTCCGGGGCTCGGCGACGACTGGCTGCGGCTGGCGGTACGGGACCGCACGACGACCAACCGCTTCCTGCAGGCGTTCGACCAGGCCCTCCAGGCGCTGTCCGCGGTGAGCCGCTGAACCCTGCCGGGCCCGGCCAACGGGCCGAAGCAGAACACGTACCGAGCGGGGAGCGGTGCTCCGCATACGGAACACCGCTCCCCACCCCCGTCCCCCTACGGCCCCCCGGCCGCCCCCTCGGGCTGTGGCTCGTCCCGCCGGGCGTCAGTCCTGCGCACGCCGCCGGGCCACGACCGTCGCACCGGCACCGACCGCCAGCAGAAGGGCGGCACCACCGGCGACGTACGGCGTGGCGGAGCTGCTGCCCGTCTCGGCGAGGTCGGCGCCCGTGTCAGTGGCCTGGGGTGCGTGACCGGTGCCCGTCTGGGGCTTCACGTCGCCGCCGGTGGAGCCGGCCGTGGAACCCCCTGTGGAACCGGCAGTGGAACCCCCTGTGGAACCCGCGGTGCCGGATCCGCCGTCCGTGGAGCCGCCGTCACTCGAACCGCCGTCGGTGGACCCACCGTCCGTCGAGCCCCCGTTGTGACCGCCACCGTTGTGACCGCCACCGTTGTCACCACCGCCGTTGTCACCACCGCCGTTGTCACCACCGCCGTTGTGACCGCCACCATAGTCACCACCGCCGTTGTCACCACCGCCGTTGTCACCACCGCCGTTGTCACCACCGCCGTTGTGACCACCCCCGTTGTCACCACCGCCGTTGTGATCGCCGCCGCCCGCCCTCGGCGTCTCACAGGTGGCTTCGGCGAGGGTGACCTCGCCCTTCACGTCGGCGACGTTCAGGTCGAGCGGGTTGACCGAGACCTTCAGCTGGAGCGCCACCGCGGCCGCGGTGCGCGAGGTGGTGCTCGTCTTCGACAGGTCGAGCGTCACCTTGCCGACCCCCTTCACCTCGATCTGCGTGGTGCCTGCGGCGGTGAGGGTGACGCGCTTGCCGAGGACCTTCACATGCCCCAGCACGTTCGACTCGGCGACCGGCTTGTGCCCGACCTCGCAGACCGCCCTGGAGGTGACCTGCTCGACCTCGACCAGCGAGAGCAGCGGGAGACCGGGCAGGTGCAGCCGCGCCCTCACCACGTTGGTGTAGCCCTCGGCACGGTGCTTGCGGACGGTCGCCTTCGCCGTGGCCACATCGGCGCGCAGCACGCGGACCGGATGTCCGCCCTCCACTCCGTCGAGCTTCACGCTGAGCGCGGTCTTCTCGGCGCTCCGCGGCGCCTGCACCTCGTTGAGCGTGGCCTTGAGCGGCACATCGATCGTCTTGTTGAGAAGCGAGACGTCGAGTGCGGTGCGGAGGACGACCGCGCTCGCCTTCCCGCCGCCGGTGGTCGTGGCGGCGGTCGCGGTGGTGGCCTGCGCCGGGACGGCGGCCAGCAGGGCGACCGGAGCGGCAGCGACCGCCAGGGCGGCGAGGCGGAAGGTGTTGCTGTTCAAGATGGTGGAACCCCCACAAGAGACATGGAGCCGCCGGCGCCGTCCAATGGGGGACATCGCGGGCACCGGTGGCCTCGACTCCGTGAATCTTTACGCACAGAGGGTGAACTGGCAGACACCTGACGTGAGTTCACCCCAAAGGGGGGTTTTCGTGCTTGTATTCGATTATTCCGGCACGTACGTTCCTCGAGTTCACCCGTTCACCCCGTTTCACCGGCAACGGCGGGCACGGCCGGGCCGCAACCCGTAGCGCGCGGAAGTCATTCAACGAGCGGGGTTCGCTCCGGGTAACTGCCAGTCAACACGGCGCATCCGGAACGGGGACAGGCCCGCCGGGCCGAGGACACCCGGCTCAGCCGATCACGCGCCCGTTCAGGACGATCCGGCGCGGGGCCGCCAGCACGCGCACGTCCGCCCGCGGGTCCTCGTCGTACACGACCAGGTCGGCCGGCGCCCCCTCCTCCAGCCCCGGCCTGCCGAGCCACGCACGGGCGGCCCATGTCGTCGCGGACAGTGCCTCCAGGGCGGGGATGCCCGCCTTGACGAGCTCCGCAACCTCGTCCGCCACCAGACCGTGGGCGAGCACCCCGCCGGCGTCGGTGCCGACGAACACCGGCACCCCCGCGTCGTACGCGGCGCGCACGGTGTCGTAACGGCGCTCGTGCAGCCGGCGCATATGGGCGGACCAGCGGGGGTACTTGGCGTCGCCGCCCCGCGCGAGCGAGGGGAAGGTCGCGATGTTGACCAGGGTGGGGACGATCGCCACCCCGCGCTCGGCGAAGAGCGGGATGGTCTCCTCGGTCAGCCCCGTCGCGTGCTCGATGCAGTCGATCCCGGACTCGACGAGGTCGCGCAGCGAGTCCTCGGCGAAGCAGTGGGCGGTGACCCGGGCGCCCAGCCGGTGGGCCTCGGCGATCGCCGCGGCGACGGCATCGCGCGGCCAGCAGGCGGTCAGGTCGCCCACCTCGCGGTCGATCCAGTCGCCGACCAGCTTCACCCAGCCGTCCCCGCGGCGCGCCTCCTGCGCCACGTACGCCACCAGCTCGTCCGGCTCGATCTCGTACGCGTAGTTCCTGGTGTACCGCCGGGTCCTGGCGATGTGACGGCCGGCCCTGATGATCTTCGGGAGGTCCTCGCGGTCGTCGATCCACCGCGTGTCGGCGGGCGAGCCCGCGTCCCGCAGGAGCAGCGCGCCGGCCTCCCGGTCGTCGAGGGCCTGCTTCTCCGTGGTCGCCGTGTCGACGGCGCCGTGGTGGTCGAGCCCGACGTGGCAGTGGGCGTCGACCAGTCCCGGCAGGGCCCAGCCGGTGACGACGAGCGCGTCGTCCGCGCCGGCGGGACGCTCGTACGTGACCCGTCCGCCCACGGCCCAGAGCTCGTCCCTGACCTCGTCGGGGCCAACGAGCACCCGCCCCTTCACATGCAGCACCCGCGACGCCTCGTGATCACTCATGAACAGCACTGTACGAGGCGCCGTGCCGGACGCCGCGCCCTGTCCGGCCCGGCCCGGTGGACGGGTCCGGGCCGCCGGAGGGGGGCTCGGTACTCTCGGAGCAGGCCCGGCCCGCAGGCCGGTCCGCACACCGACCCGATCCCGAAGAGAGCACCACCGTGACGCACCCCTTCCTCGACCTGACCCCTCTCACCGCCGCGCACTTCGCGGCGATCGAGCGGCGGGTGGCGGGTCTCCTCGCCACCGAGCAGGACGTCGTCATCATGCAGGGCGAGGCGCTGCTCCCCCTCGAAGGCTGCATCAGGGGCGGCGCCCGGCCCGGTTCGACGGCGCTGAACGTCGTCACGGGGCCGTACGGGCAGACGTTCGGCAACTGGCTGCGCGACTGCGGCGCCGAGGTCATCGATCTGGCGGTGCCGTTCCACACGGCCGTGACCGCCGGCCAGGTCGCCGAGGCGCTGGCCGCCCACCCGGAGATCGACTTCGTGTCCCTGGTGCATGCGGAGGCCGCCACGGGAAACACCAACCCGGTGGCGGAGATCGGCGAGGTCGTCCGGGCGCACGGGGCACTGTTCATGCTGGACGCCGTCGCCTCGGTGGGCGCCGAGCCGCTGCTGCCGGACGCGTGGGGTGTGGACCTGTGCGTGATCGGGGCACAGAAGGCGATGGGCGGTCCGGCCGGAGTGTCCGCGGTGTCGGTGAGCGCACGTGCCTGGGAGCGGATCGCCGCCAACACCCAGGCTCCGCGCCGGTCCTACCTCTCCCTGCTGGACTGGAAGGAGCGCTGGATCGACGGCGGCCGCCGGACCCTGCTGCATGCCCCGGCCCAGCTGGAGATGCTGGCCCTGGAGGCCTGCGTGGAGCGGATCGAGGCGGAGGGTCTGGACGCGCTGATGGCCCGTCACGCCGCCGCGGCCGCGGCCACCCGGGCCGGCGCGGTGGCCCTGGGCGGCGGCCTGGCGCCGTACGTGCACGCGGCAGGGGACGCCGCCCCGGTGGCGACCACGCTGCGGACGCCGGACGGCGTGGACGCCGCGGGGCTGGTCGCACAGGCGTTGGCGGCCGACCCGTCGCTGCCGTTGATCGCGGGGGGCGGGGCACTGTCCAAGGAGATGATCCGGGTCAATCACTACGGGGTGGATGCGACGCGGGGCGCGGTGCTGTCCTCGCTCGCGGCTCTGGGGGCGGCGCTGGCCGATACCGGCCGGCAGGTCGATCTGGAGGCTGCCCGGAAGGCCGTTTCGGAAACCTGGCCCAGCGCCTGAATTCCGACGTAATCAATAAATGCGGGGAGCCGCCTTATCCAGAGCAGCTCCCCGCATTCTTCTGCCCGGTTTCCCGAAGGCTAAACACCCCAGTTTCCGGAGGGCGCGATCTCCACAATTCGGTTGCGTCCCGTGAGAGTTACGACCTTGTGACCGACTCCACAGCGGGGGCGTTATGCCGGATAAATGCCACCCAAATCGGAAGAAAGCGTAGCGATTTCGCGCCGGTGCGCGCGCTCGCGTGATAACACAGGGAATGGCTCCACCCAACCCCCTTGCCCGATGCAATTTAGAAATTTGCTGGGTAAATTCAATTCGCATGACCGCCGCACCAGCAGATTTTGCACGTGCCCGAAGCGAATTCATCACCATCGACACCCCGCGAGTGGAGGACGGAGCCGCGATCTGGCGTATTGCCCGCGACTCCGAGGTCCTGGACCTCAACTCCTCGTACAGCTACCTGCTGTGGTGCCGTGACTTCGCGGCGACCTCCGTGGTCGCCCGCGACGAGACCGGCGCCCCGGTCGCCTTCGTGACGGGGTACATCAGGCCCGACCGCCCCGAGACGCTCGTCGTCTGGCAGGTGGCCGTCGACCACGGCCATCGGGGCACCGGCCTGGCAGCGAAGCTGCTGGACGCCCTGACCGCCCGCGTCGCCGGCGAGCAGGGGCTGGCCTCGGTCGAGACGACCATCACCCCGGACAACAAGGCATCGGACCGCCTCTTCACCTCCTACGCGCAGCGCCACGACGTGGCACTGGAGCGCGAGGTGCTCTTCGACGGCGGCCTGTTCCCCGAGGACACCCATCTGCCGGAAGTGCTCTACAGCATCGGCCCGTTCCACGCCTGAGCAGGCCCTTTCCGGCGGGTGCCGCCCGTCGTAGTCACCTTGACCGCCGCTCGTCACACCCCCCTCACGCAGGAGACCCGCTGTGACCATCACTCCGTCCGCCCTCAACCGACAGACCTACGGCATGACTCCCCCTGATCTGAGCGTCTTCGAGACCCTGGAGTCCGAGGTCCGGAGCTACTGCCGCGGCTGGCCCGCCGTCTTCGACCGTGCGCAGGGCGCCCGGCTGACCGATGAGGACGGCCACTCGTACCTCGACTTCTTCGCCGGGGCCGGCTCGCTCAACTACGGTCACAACAACCCGGTGCTGAAGCGCGCGCTGATCGACTACATCGAGCGCGACGGCATCACGCACGGCCTCGACATGGCGACCACCGCCAAACGCGCCTTCCTCGAGACGTTCCGGGACGTGATCCTGAGGCCCCGCGACCTGCCGTACAAGGTGATGTTCCCCGGCCCGACCGGCACCAACGCGGTCGAGTCGGCGCTGAAACTGGCCCGCAAGGTCAAGGGCCGCGAGTCGGTGGTCTCGTTCACCAACGCCTTCCACGGCATGTCGCTCGGCTCGCTCGCCGTCACCGGCAACGCGTTCAAGCGGGCCGGGGCCGGCATTCCCCTGGTACACGGCACACCGATGCCGTTCGACAACTACTTCGACGGCCAGGTCCCCGACTTCCTCTGGTTCGAGCGGCTCCTCGAGGATCAGGGTTCCGGGCTCAACAAGCCCGCCGCCGTGATCGTGGAGACCGTCCAGGGCGAGGGCGGCATCAACGTCGCCCGCGCCGAGTGGCTGCGCGCGCTCCAGGAGCTGTGCCACCGCCAGGACATGCTGCTGATCGTCGACGACATCCAGATGGGCTGCGGCCGCACCGGCGGCTTCTTCTCCTTCGAGGAGTCCGGCGTCACGCCGGACATCGTGACGCTGTCGAAGTCCATCAGCGGCTACGGCCTGCCCATGGCCCTGTGCCTGTTCAAGCCCGAGCTGGACATCTGGGAGCCGGGCGAGCACAACGGCACCTTCCGGGGCAACAACCCGGCGTTCGTCACCGCGGCCGCCGCGCTCGACGCCTACTGGTCCGACGGCCAGATGGAGAAGCAGACGCTGGCCCGCGGCGAGCAGGTCGAGAGCGCGCTGCTGGCCATCTGCGGCGAGCACGACAGCGCGCAGTTCCGCGGCCGCGGACTGGTGTGGGGCCTGGAGTTCAACGACCCTGCTCGCGCGTCGGCCGTCTGCGCCCGCGCGTTCGAGCTGGGGCTGCTGCTGGAGACCTCCGGCCCGCAGAGCGAGGTCGTGAAGCTGCTTCCGCCGCTGACCATCACCCCCGAGGAGCTGGACGAGGGCCTGCGCACGCTGGCCCGCTGCGTCCGCGAGACCGCCTGACCCGGGGCCGCCCCGGGCGGGCCCGATGAGAAGCACCGTAGAGAGAAAGGCACTGCCCCACCGTGATCGTCCGATCGTTCAGTGACATCGAGAACACCGACCGGCATGTGAAGGCCGCCTCCGGCACCTGGGAGAGCAAGCGCATCCTGCTCGCCCAGGAGAAGGTGGGCTTCTCCCTCCACGAGACCACGATGTACGCGGGTACCGAGACGTCGATGTGGTACGCCAACCACATCGAGGCGGTCCTGTGCGTCGAGGGCGAGGCCGAACTCACCAATGACGAGACCGGCGAGAAACACTGGATCACTCCCGGCACGATGTACCTGCTCAACGGCCATGAGCACCACACCATGCGTCCGAAGACGGACTTCCGCTGTGTCTGTGTCTTCAACCCGCCCGTCACCGGACGGGAGGAGCACGACGAGAACGGCGTCTACCCGCTGCTGACCGAGGAGGGCTGAACCACCATGACCACTGAAGTACGCGCCGACCTGTATCCGTCGCGCGGCGCCGCCGAGATGACCACTCCCCGCCAGGACCCGGTCATCTGGTCCGCGCCGGGCGCACCGGGTCCGGTCGCCGCCAAGGAGCTCCAGGGCTTCGAACGCGACGGCTTCCTCACCGTCGACCAGCTGATCACCCCGGACGAGGTGGCCGGCTACCACGCCGAGCTGGAGCGGCTGATCGCCGATCCGGCGGTGCGCGCCGACGAACGCTCCATCATCGAGCCGCAGTCGGACTCCGTACGGTCGGTCTTCGAGGTCCACCGGATCAGCGAGGTCTTCGCCCGGCTCGTCAGCGACGAGCGCGTGGTGGGCCGGGCCCGGCAGATCCTCGGTTCGGACGTGTACGTCCACCAGTCGCGGATCAACGTGAAGCCCGGCTTCGGGGCCTCGGGCTTCTACTGGCACTCGGACTTCGAGACCTGGCACGCCGAGGACGGTCTGCCGAACATGCGGACCGTTTCGGTCTCGATCGCGCTGACCGAGAACTACGACACCAACGGCGGGTTGATGATCATGCCCGGTTCGCACAAGTCGTTCCTCGGTTGTGCGGGCGAGACGCCGAAGGACAACTACAAGAAGTCCCTGCAGATGCAGGACGCCGGAACCCCGTCCGACGAGGCGCTGACGAAGATGGCCGACCGGCACGGCATCAAGCTCTTCACGGGCAAGGCCGGTTCGGCGACCTGGTTCGACTGCAACGCGATGCACGGGTCGGGCGACAACATCACCCCGTACCCGCGCAGCAACGTCTTCATCGTGTTCAACAGCGTGGAGAACACGGCGCAGGAGCCCTTCGCGGCTCCGATCCGGCGCCCGGAGTTCATCGGGGCGCGCGACTTCACCCCGGTGAAGTAGGCCCGTACGGAGGCTGGTTGGGGCGGGACGCAGCACTGTGTCCCGCCCCTTCGCCATGGGCTCCGCCCTCCACAGAATCCAGGTGCCGCCCTCGCGAACCGCGTTAGGATCAAGAGTTTTCCGACGGCGGGGGCAGCATGGTGCGACGAACCAGTCAGCGTGAACACCTTCGGCGGGTATCCGAACGGCGTCGAGCCGAGGGAAGGCCGGAGGCCGACCGGAATTCAGCACGCACGGTGATCGCCGCATCGGTCCTGGCCGGCGTATCCGCCGTGATCGTGAGCTTCATCACCGGCCTGGGCTCATCGATTCAGGGCATCGTCGCCGACGTGCTGTCGGACGATAGGAAGCCTGCGGCTTCGGCAGCACCGCACACGGAGCCTGCGGTACCGGTCAAAGTGGTGGTCATACCGGAAGAGGGCGGCTCGTTCCTGGTTTCGGAGCAGCGCGTGACCAGTGCCGCGGACAAAGCCATGCTGATCCATGGAGCGACGTCGCCGGAGGCCTGGGACCGCCTGCTCCGGAAGATCAAGGCCACCTCGATCAGCACAACCGCGTACAAGGTCGCCGTCACCAATGTATCGGCCTCCCCGGTCCGGGTGGTGGACATCGTCCCCGTGGTCACGCGCCGCTCCGACGCGATCGACACCACGATGATCGAGCCCCTGGGCGGCATCGCGTCGGACACCGTCCCGGTCCAGCTGAACCTGGACAACCGGTACCCCCGGTTCACCCAGAACGGAAAGCCCTACTTCACCCGTCAGTCACAGGTCCTCAAGGCGGGAGAGGGTTTCGTCATGGCGGTGGAGTCGAAACTCCGGGGCAAAGAGTACGTCGAATACCACCTGAAGGTGGATTACCTTGACAAAAAGGGCAGTCAACGCTCTCTCGAAGTGAATGATCCCAGTCGGGGCGTCGGTATCTTCCGGGTTTCCGGCATGGTCGACGACAAGGAATATGCCGACTACTGGGGACCGGCGAAGGAGGGGAGGAAGCGACGGCTGTACAGCCGGGAGGAGAGGGAATGACCGAGCCACGGGCCGCGGGCCGGCTCCCGGCCGATCTCGGGCAGGGCTGACGGCACTTGAGTACGCGATCGACGGCGGACCCGTTTCGAGCAGGTGCGCAACGGGTTCCGGATCGACGCGGCTGCGCCCCGACGTCTCAACTCGTTGGACCTGCGGGCGGGTCAGCGGAGACAGTGACCACATGACTTCACACGTACACCACGTCACCGTCGACTGCGCAGACGCCTACGAACTCGCCACGTTCTGGGCCGAGGTGCTGGGTGTTTCCCTCGCCGACGACGACTTCCCCGGCGACCCCGAGGCGCTGGTCGAGAGCCCCGGCGCCGCCCTGCTGTTCATCACCGTGCCCGAGCCCAAGAGCGTCAAGAACCGCATCCACTTCGACATCCAGCCGGACGACCGCACCCGCGACGAGGAGGTCGAGCGGCTGCTCGCACTCGGCGCCACCCTGGTCGCCGACCACCGCAAACCCAATGGGCGGGGCTGGGCGACCCTCGCGGATCCGGAGGGCAACGAGTTCTGCGTGGAGTGCAGTGCGCGCGAGCGGGCGCGGCTGACCGGGACGAGGATGCCGGTCACCGCGGACGATGTGACGGCCGCGGTACGGCTGGCCGTGGACACGCTCACGGAGTCACCGGCCGAGGACTGGCACATCCCCGCGGGGACGCTCACCTGGGACTGCTGGGAGACCGTGGAGCACCTGAGCGACGACCTCTTCGCCTACGCCGTTCAACTCGGCCCGCGCAAGCCCTCGTTGGAGAACGATGTGCCCTATCGCTGGGCTCCCGAACGCGAGGGCGGCCCCTGGAACGCGATCTTCGCGGACCCGGAGGCGGGAATCGCCGGGCTGCTCCAGACCCTGGAGGCGAGCGGCGCCCTCCTGGCCGCGATGGTGCGGACGGCCTCACCCGGTGTCCGCTCCTTCCACTCCTACGGAGTCTCCGACCCGGAGGGCTTCGCCGCGATGGGCATCGTGGAGACCCTCGTGCACACGCACGACGTCGCTGCCGGTCTGTCGCTCTCCTGGTCCCCGCCCCGGGACCTGTGCGACCGAGTGCTGGCCCGGCTCTTCCCCGACGCCCCGGCCGACGAGGACCGGTGGACCGTCCTGCTCTGGTCCACCGGCCGCGCGGATCTGCCGGGCCGCGAGCGCGTGACGTCGTGGAAGTGGCACGGGGCCCCGTTGGAGGAGACCCCGCAGCCGTAGTCCCGGACGACTACCGGTGGGAGAACCAGGACGCCGCCGGGAGCAGCTTCGTGTCGTATCCGAACAGCGCCTGGTTCTCCCAGGCGTTGCCGGAGGCGGGGTCGGCCGGGTCCCAGCCGCTGCCGTTGACGGCGGTCCAGGCCGGCTCCCAGTACACGGCGCCGAGGCCCCGGCCGCCGGGGACGGCCTCGACGACGTTCATCACGTCGCGGAGGTTGGCCGCCTGACCTGCCGGGGTGGCCGGGTAGCCGCTGACGAGCTGGTCCGCGGTGGCGATGTTGTTCTCCAGGCCGTCGGCGTCGGCCAGGGTGTGGGCGTAGGCCGTCTCGGCGATCATCACCGGCTTTCCGTACCGGGAGGCGGCGTCGTCGAGGTTGGTCTGGAGGTCGTTGAGCGGTCCGTGCCAGTACCCGTAGTACGAGAGCGCGATGACGTCGAAGGGCACGCCGTGCGCCACGGCGTTGTCGAACCACCAGCGGGTGCCGGCGTTGTCGCCGCCCTTGGCCAGGTGCAGCGCCACCCTCGTACCGGAGGAGACGGCCTTCGCCGCGTTCGCGCCGGAGGTGAGCAGTCCGGCGAGCTGGGGCCAGTCGTCGGTCGACCCTTCGGGCCAGAGCATTCCGGCGTTGGTCTCGTTGCCTATCTGGACCATGTCGGCGGTGGTGCCCTGTGCCTTCAGCGCGTTGAGCACGTCGTACGTGTGGTCGTAGACGTCCCTCTTCAGCTGGGCGTAGCCGTGGCCGGCCCAGGCGGCGGGCTTGTTCTGCTTGCCCGGGTCCGCCCAGGCATCGGAGTAGTGGAAGTCGATGAGGGTCTTCATCCCGAGGCCCTTGGCGCGTTTGGCCATGGCCAGGACATGCGCCTTGTCGTTGTAGCCGTCGGCCGGGTTCACCCAGACCTTGAGGCGGACGTAGTTCATCCCGGCGGACTTCAGGAGGCCCATCGCATCGCCGGCGGTGCCGCTCGCACTGCGGTAGACGGCGCCGTGCGCCTCGTTCTTCGGCAGGGTGGAGAGGTCACCGCCCTTCACGGTGAGCCCGGTGGCGCCCGGGGTGAAGGCGATGTCGTCGAAGTTGGCCCACTCCCCCGCGTGGGCGTCCGAGTTCAGGCTGATCGTGCAGGAGCCGCCGGTGACCTTCACCGAGGTGACGAGACGGATCCAGGCGCCGTTCGCGGTGGGCGGCAGATCGGTGCGCTGTTCGGCGCTGCCGCAGTTGCGCAGGGCGATGTAGGCGGAGTTCTGGCCGCCGCCCGACCTGACCCAGGCGCTCAGGGTGTAGGTGCCGTTGGTGAGGCCGGTGAGGTACTGGTACGTCTCGACCTTGTAGGCGGAGGCCGACCAGTGGCTGAGCCGGGTGCCACCGCTGTGGCCGCCCGCCTCGGTGAAGGACGCGGCGTTCTGGCCGCCGGCCGAGTAGGTCGACCAGCCGGTGCTGCCGGACTCGAAACCGGTGTTGGCGGGGGCGGCGGCGGCTCTGGCCGCGTGGGCGGGGAGTGCGGGGAGTGCGGCCAGCAGGAGGCCCGAGAGCGAGGCTGCCAGCACCGCCGCTCTCTTCTTGCCGTGCGTCGTTCCGTACATCGTCGATGTCCCTTCGACCGTTGCGCGGGAAGTGCAGGGGGAAGCGGGGTCGTGCGTCCTCAGCCGTCGAGGCGGACCACACGGACGGAACCCGCCGGGACGGCGAGGTGGCCCGTGGCCGGTTCTCCGGTGAGGAGTTCGGTGCCGGGGGCGTCGAGCGGCACCTTGGCCTCACCCCCGGTGTGGTTGATGACGAAGAGGTACGTGCCGCTGTCGCCGGTGCGGGTGACGGCCTCGACGTCGTACGGGAGGCCGGTGCGGGGTGCGATGCGGGCGTCCTCGCAGGCCCGGTCGAGCACGGCGTCCAGGTCGGCGCCGGTCAGCCGGGTGGAGACGTACCAGGCGGTGCCCTCACCGAGGCGGTTGCGGGTGACGGCGGGCCGGCCCGCCGGGATGCCGTCGGCGTAGGACCACATGGTCTCGGCGCCGCGCGGGATCACCACGTCCGACCAGAGGTCACCGGTCAGCTCGGGGCCCTCGGGTGCGCCCTCGGGGGTGATCAGGCGGACGGTGCCTCCCTCGGCGAGCGGAGAGAACTCCTCGACCGTCAGCCCCAGTACGTCCCTGAGTGCGCCCGGGTACGGCCCGGGGTGCACGGCGTCGTCGGCGTCGACGATGCCGGAGAAGTACGAGACGACGAGTGTGCCGCCGCCCTCCACGTAGCGGCGGAGGTTGCGGCCCGTCTCCTCGGTCGCTAGGTAGAGGGCCGGGACGACGACCAGGGGGTAGCCGGACAGGTCGGCGTCGGGGTGGGCGAAGTCGACGGTGAGGTGCCGGTCGAAGAGCGAGGCGTAGAAGGTGTCGGCGCGCTCACGGGCGTCGTGGTCCTGGCTCGGGCGCCACTCCAGGGACTGCGCCCACCAGGACTGCCAGTCCCAGACCATGGCGACGTCGGCGACGGTCCGGGTGGTGCGGATCTCGTTCAGCAGGCCGAGGTCGGCTCCCAGCCGGGAGACCTCGCGCCAGATCCGGGAGTCCGTGCCGGCGTGCGGGAGCATCGCCGAGTGGAACTTCTCCGCGCCCCGCAAGGACTGCCGCCACTGGAAGAACATCGCGCCGTCGGAGCCGCGGGCGACATGGGCGAGGCTGTTGCGGGCCATCTCGCCCGGGCGCTTGGCGGGGTTGCGGGGCTGCCAGTTGACGCCTCCGGCGGAGTGCTCCAGGAGCAGCCAGGGGGCGCCGCCCGCGACCGAGCGGGTGAGGTCGGCAGCCATGGCGAGGTTGACGTGGGTGCGGCGGCCGTCGGTGATCAGGTAGTGGTCGTTGGTGACGAGGTCGACCTCCCGTCCCCAGGCCCAGTAGTCCACCGAGTCGCACTGGCTGAGCGCGGTCATGAAGTTGGTGGTGACGGGGATGCCGGGGGCGAGCCGGTGCAGGATGTCGCGCTCCGCGCAGAAGTTCTCACGCATGGTGGTGTCGGCGAAGCGGGCGTAGTCGAGCTGCTGGGCCGGGTTGCCGACGGTGGGGGTGGTGCGTGGCGGGTCGAT
Source organism: Streptomyces sp. NBC_01013 (assembly GCF_045162765.1). Lineage (NCBI taxonomy): Bacteria > Bacillati > Actinomycetota > Actinomycetes > Kitasatosporales > Streptomycetaceae > Streptomyces > Streptomyces sp. NBC_01013. The sequence continues at coordinate 6,479,545 of NZ_CP108687.1, read as the reverse complement.
CTCGTCGAGACCGCGGTAACGCTGGCCCCAGAAGGCGGTGCCCCAGGCCTCGTTGACGGCCTGGACGCTCCCGTGGCGCCCGGCCAGCCAGCGGCGGAAATGGGCGGCGCAGTTGTCGCAGTAGCAGGCGCTGACCGGCACACCGTACTCGTTGTGGACGTGCCACAGGGCGAGGGCCGGGTGGCTGCCGTACCGGCGGGCGAGCTGTTCGGTGATGCCGGCCGCGGCGGCCCGGTAGTCGGGGTTGCTGTGGCAGATGGCGCCGCGTGATCCGAAGGCGTACCGGACGCCGTCCCTGCTGACCGGCAGGGCCTCGGGGTGCTGACGGTAGAACCAGGCGGGCGGAGCGACGGTGGGGGTGCCGAGGTCGGCGCGAATGCCGTTGACGTGCAGCAGGTCCAGGAGCCGGTCGAGCCAGCCGAAGTCGTGACGGCCCGGCTCGGGCTCCAGCAGCACCCAGGAGAAGATCCCGACGCTGACCATGGTGACGCCGGCCTCCCGCATGAGGCGCACGTCCTCGTGCCAGACCTCCTCGGGCCACTGCTCGGGGTTGTAGTCGCCGCCGAAGGCCAGCTGGTGCAGACCCTGCGGGGCAGTCGCGCGAGGGGTGTGCGGCATGGGCGTCTCCTGGGCTCTTTGGTACAACTTCTGGGAACGTGCACACACACTCTCGGTGGCGCAGAGCCAACATAACCGCACAGCAACAACCATTGACAAGTGTCGGTTTCGTTTCTCTACTGTGAACGCTCACAGCGCACATCAGCGCTGCACCCTCGCTTCTCGTCAGGGGAGACATCCATGAAGTACCGCATCGTCGCGGCGTCCACGGCCGCCGTGCTCGCCGCCACCGCACTGCTCACGGGCTGCGGCTCGTCGGACGACGACAACAGCGGTGACGGCCCGGCCGCCTCCGGCCCCGCCTCGCTCACCTACTGGGCCTGGGCCCCCGGCCTGGACAAGGTCGCGGACATCTGGAACAAGGGCGAGGGCAAGAAGGCCGGGATCACGGTCACGGTGAAGAAGCAGGCGTCGGGCGACGACCTGGTCACCAAGATCATCACCGCGGCGAAGGCGCACAAGGCCCCCGACCTGGTGCAGGCGGAGTACCAGGCGCTCCCCACCCTGGTCTCCAACGATGTGCTGGCCGACATATCCAAGGAGGCGGGCGACGCCAAGGGCGAGTTCGCCGACGGCGTCTGGCAGCAGGCGACGCTGGGCTCGGACGCCCTGTACGCGCTGCCGCAGGACTCCGGCCCGCTGATGTTCTACTACCGCCAGGACCTGTTCAAGCAGTACGGGCTGTCCGTGCCCACCACCTGGGACGAGTTCGCCGAGACCGCCCGGGCGCTGAAGAAGAAGGCGCCGGACAAGGACCTCACCACCTTCTCCTCCAACGACTCCGGCCTCTTCTCGGGCCTCGCCCAGCAGGCCGGCGCCCAGTGGTGGACCACCTCCGGCGACAAGTGGAAGGTCGCGATCGACGACCCGGCCACCCAGAAGGTCGCGAGCTTCTGGGGCGGACTGGTCAAGGAGGGCGCCATCGACAACCAGCCGATGTACACCCCGGCCTGGAACAAGGCGCTCAACACGGGCAAGCAGATCGCGTGGGTCAGCGCGGTCTGGGCTCCCGGCACCCTGACCACCGCGGCGCCCGACACCGCGGGCAAGTGGGCCATGGCCCCGCTCCCCCAGTGGAAGTCCGGCGAAAGCGTCACCGGCAGCTGGGGCGGGTCCTCCACCGCCGTCACCAACGACTCGAAGCACAAGGGGGCCGCGGCCACCTTCGCGAAGTGGCTGAACACCGACCCCACCGCGCTCGCCGCACTGGTCAAGGAGAGCGGCATCTACCCCGCCGCCACGGCCGCCCAGACCGGGGGCGCCCTCGCCGAGCCGCCGGCCTACTTCTCCAACCAGCCGGAGTTCTACACCGAGGCCGCGAAGATCGCCAAGGGCACCGCCCCGGCCGCCTGGGGCCCGAACGTGAACGTCGCGTACACGGCGTTCAAGGACAACTTCGCCAAGGCCGCCAAGAACAAGTCGGACTTCACGCCGGCCCTCACCGCGATGCAGGACGCCACCGTCGCCGACCTGAAGAAGCAGGGCTTCGGAGTCTCCGAGTGACACGCGCACGCCGCCGGAAGCCGTACGGGGTCAAGAGCGCCCCGTACGCCTTCCTGATCCCCGCCACCGTGCTGTTCCTGCTCTTCTTCGCCCTGCCCATCGGTTACGCGCTCTATCTCAGCTTCCGCCGGACCGAGGTCAGTGGCCTCGGCCTCGGCAAGGGCGCCCGTCAGGAGATCTGGGCCGGGTTCGCCAACTACACCGACGCGCTCTCCGACTCGGAACTGCTCCACGGGGCGCTGCGCATCCTCGGCTACGGCGCGATCGTCGTCCCGGTGATGCTCGGCCTGGCCCTGCTCTTCGCCCTGCTCCTGGACACCGAACGGCTCCGGGTGCGCGGTTTCACCCGGCTGGCGATCTTCCTCCCGTACGCGATCCCGGGCGTCGTCGCCGCCCTGATGTGGGGCTTCCTCTACCTGCCCGACGTCAGCCCGTTCTACTTCCTGCTGGACAAGGCGGGGTTGCCGCAGCCGGATCTGCTCGACGGCGGACCGCTCTACCTCGCCCTGGCCAACATCGCCGTCTGGGGCGGCACCGGCTTCAACATGATCGTGATCTACACCTCGCTGCGGGCCATCCCCGCCGAGATCTTCGAGGCGGCCCGCCTCGACGGCTGCTCGCAGTGGCAGATCGCGCTCCGGATCAAGATCCCGATGGTGGCGCCGTCACTGGTGCTCACCTTCTTCTTCTCGATCATCGCGACGCTGCAGGTCTTCAACGAGCCGACGACGCTGAAGCCGCTCACCAACTCCCTCTCCACCACCTGGAGTCCGTTGATGAAGGTCTACCAGGACGCCTTCGTCAACAACGACATCTACACGGCGGCCGCCCAGGCGGTCATCATCGCCGTCGTCACCCTGGCCCTGTCCTTCGGCTTCCTCAAGGCAGCCAACTCCCGTACGAAGCAGGGAGAATCCCCGTGACCACGCCGCACCTGAAGCAGCTGCCCGCAGCCCCGCGCCGGTTCGCCCTCGTGCCCACCGCCGCCCTGCTGATCGGCGCGCTCTACTGCCTGCTGCCCGTCGCCTGGATCCTGGTCGCCTCGACCAAGTCCGGCAGCGAGCTGTTCTCCACCTTCACCTTCCTGCCCGGCTCCGGCTTCGCGGACAACGTCGCCGACCTCTCGGCTTACCGGGACGGCGTGTACTGGAAGTGGATGGCCAACTCGGCCCTCTACGCCGGTGTGGGTGCGCTGTTGTCCACGGGCGTCTCCGCGGTCTCCGGATACGCGCTGGCGGTATACCGCTTCCGCGGCAGGGAGAGCATCTTCAACATCCTGCTGGCCGGGGTGCTGATGCCGCCGGTGATCCTCGCCGTGCCGCAGTACCTGCTGATGGCGAAGGCCGACCTGACCGACTCCTACCTGTCGGTGATGCTGCCGGTGATCCTCTCGCCGTACGGGGTGTACCTCGCCCGGATCTACGCGGCCGCCGCCGTGCCCGGCGATGTGATCGAGGCGGGCCGGATGGACGGCGGTGGCGAGTGGCGGATCTTTGGGACCATCGCGCTGCCGATGATGCTGCCGGGTCTGGTGACCGTCTTCCTCTTCCAGTTCGTCGCGATCTGGAACAACTTCCTGCTGCCCTACATCATGCTCGGCGACGACGAGAAGTTCCCGGTCACGCTGGGGCTGTTCACCCTGCTCCAGCAGGGCTCCACCACCCCGGCCCTCTATACGCTGGTGATCACGGGAGCGCTGCTGGCGATCGTTCCCCTGATCGCCCTGTTCCTGGTCATCCAGCGTTTCTGGAGCCTCGACCTGCTCTCCGGGGCCGTAAAGTCCTGACGGGCCCCGCCAGGAAGCTACTTGATGAGAGATCACGCACCATGAGCCGCACAGAACAGACCGGTACGGGACGCCGCCGGCCGCCGACGATCCATGACGTGGCACGCGAGGCAGGAGTCTCGCGCGGCACGGTCTCCCGGGTGCTGAACGGCGGTCACAACGTCAGCCCGGCCGCACTGGACGCGGTCAACTCCGCCATCCGCAAGACCGGTTACACGGTGAACCGGCACGCCAGGTCGCTGATCACGGGCCGCTCCGACTCGGTGGCGTTCCTGCTCACCGAGCCACAGGAGCGGTTCTTCGAGGACCCGAACTTCAATGTGCTGTTGCGCGGCTGCACCAGCGCGCTCGCCGCGCACGACATCCCGCTGCTGCTGATGATCGCGGGTACGGAGGCGGAGCGCCGCCGGAACATGCGGTACATCGCCGGCCACGTGGACGGGGTCCTGCTGGTCTCCAGCCACTCGGGCGACCCGGTCGCCGCCCAGCTGCACGAGGCCGGGGTCCCCCTGGTCGCCTGCGGGAAGCCGCTCGGGCAGGGCTCGAAGGTCAGCTATGTGGCGGCCGACGACCGCGACGGCGCCCGGGACATGGTGCGTTTCCTGTACGAGTCGGGGCGCCGCCGGATCGGTACGGTCAGCGGCCCGCTGGACACCCCGGGCGGTGTGGAGCGGCTGGCCGGCTACCGCGAGATGCTCGCCGACTGCGGGCTGCCCGCCGACGACGCGCTGATCGTGCCGGGCGACTACAGCCGGGCGGGCGGCGAGACGGCCGCCGCTCTGCTGCTGAAGCGCGCGCCGGACCTGGACGCGGTGTTCGTCGCCTCGGACCTGATGGCGCAGGGTGTGCTCGTGGCGCTGGAGAGGGCCGGGCGCAGGGTGCCGCAGGATGTCGCGGTGGGCGGCTTCGACGACTCCCCCGCGGCGCTCGCCTCCCGGCCCGCACTGACGACGATCCGTCAGCCGTGGGACCGGATCAGCACCGAGATGGTACGGGTGCTGCTGGCCCAGATCGGCGGGGAGGACCCGGCCGCGGTGATACTGCCCACCGAGCTCGTCCGGCGGGACTCGGCCTGAGGGCTGTCCGCAGTTCCTGGCGGGCCCAGGAACTGCGGACAGCCCTCAGGGGCGGCTCGGGCCGCCCGTCGGCTCCGCTCACCTCATCGCCCCACACCCCTCCGGGTGCGCGGGGCCCGGACCAGGGGACCCCGGACTTCCCGATGTCCGCGGCCGGACCGTTCGAGGCCCGAGCGCTCACCGATGCGGTCTAGACCTGTAAGCGGTGTGGGGGCCCCACGCCCACGCCCGGACAGGCCGCCGCGGCAACGGTGGGGAAAATCCGGCACAGCGGGCCTACCAGGCACCTAGCCCCCGCAACACCCGGGCGCCCGCTCCCGCTGACCGGGAAGCCACTGCGCAGGTTTACCCTTCGGGCGCTGCCGGTATTTTCACCGAATCACCGCGGATAAACCTCTCCGCACCCCCTATTGTTTAGCAGATTCCCATGGGCCGACGCATCGCCCCGCCGAAGCATCAGACCGGAGTCCGCTATTCCAATAAACCTTCCAAGCAGAAACTCTCCACTTTCGTGCAACTTGCACAGATCATGTCCAAAACCGATCGCCTCCTTGCATCCACCTTCGGCGAAAGTGCCGGTCGCGGCCGTCTCGCCTGACCGGCGAAATCAACGGACCTACTCAAGTGGCTGGAATTGGACTCGGCGCCCTGGCCGCTTCCGGACCCCCTCCGGCCACGCACCGCTCATCCGCAAGCGGCGCACGGCCGCCCACCACGAGGGTTTTCGTTCCTCACCATGTGGTGAATCCATCCCAAATGGCGTGAAAGGCGTACGACGCCCCAGCCGGCCTCGACGCAGGGAGACCGGAGGCGAGCAGCCGGTTGCCTAGACCACTGAACGCGACCGGGATTCCTTTTCTCTCGGTTCGCCGGAAAATGCCCCCTTCAGGCCGCAGGGAAATAAATCCTTAACGACAGCGTCATTGACATATGCCTCTCGAATACCGACTAAGTGGTGGACGGCGAAAGTAATTCGCCGTCGACCTGTAAAGCGTGTGGTCGACCCGTGCATCACATGGGAGACACGCAATTGACTGTCACCGGCATATCCAGACCGGCTGCCAGACGCGGAAGATCGGCCTGGACTGGGCTGACCGCCCTCGCCAGCGCCTCAGCCATGGCCTTACTGGGACTCACCGCCCCGGCGGCGACCGCGGCGGCTTCTGCGAACGCTGACGTGCACACCAAACCGTCCGTCGAGGCGTCCTGTGCCGAACCCGGGCCGGGTGAGGTCCGCTGCTTCGCGCTGCGCCGCACCGACGTGACCGCCAAGGAGGGCGTCCAGCCCGACGCCGCCACCCCGAGCGGATGGGGCGCCACCGCGCTCCAGGGCGCGTACAACCTGCCGGCCGATGGTGGGGCGGGCCGGACGATCGCCATCGTCGATGCCTACGACGACCCGACCGCCGAGGAGGACCTCGCCGTCTACCGGGCGCAGTACGGGCTGCCCGCCTGCACCACGGACAACGGCTGCTTCAAGAAGGTCGACCAGCGCGGCGGCACCGACTACCCGGCGGCCAACAGCGGCTGGGCCGGTGAGATCTCGCTCGACCTGGACATGGTCTCGGCCGCCGCGCCGTACGCGAAGATCGTCCTGGTGGAAGCCGACTCCGCCAGCTTCGAGGACATGGGCGCCTCGGTCGACCAAGCGGTCGCGCAGGGCGCCAAGTACGTCTCCAACTCGTACGGCACCGGCTACTCCAGCGACCCGGGCAGTGGTGAGGACCCGGCGGAGACCACCGAATTCGACGCCCACTACAACCACCCGGGTGTCGCTGTGGTCGCCTCCTCGGGCGACAGCGCCTACGGCGTCTCGTACCCCGCAGCCTCGCAGTACGTGACCTCCGTGGGCGGCACAGCCCTGGAGCAGGACTCCTCCACCACGCGCGGCTGGTCCGAATCGGTCTGGTTCAACAGCTACGGCGGCCCTGGCTCGGGCTGCTCGCTCTACGAGGACAAGCCCGCCTGGCAGGCGAGCGTCAGCACCGACTGCGACAAGCGCGCGGTCTCCGACGTCGCCGCGGTCGCCGACCCGTTGACCGGTGTCTCGGTCTACCAGACCTACGGCGGGGACGGCTGGGCCGTCTACGGCGGCACCAGCGCCTCCTCACCGATCATCGCCGGTGTGTACGCGGCGGCCGGCACCCCGTCGGCGGGCTCCTACCCGGCCGCGTACCCGTACGCGGCCGGCGGCAGCGGCCTGAACGACGTCGTGGACGGCGGCAACGGCACCTGCACCCCGGCCAGGCTGTGCACCGCGGGTACGGGATACGACGGTCCGACCGGGCTCGGCACGCCCAACGGCGTGCAGGCGTTCCGTAACGGTCCGCACGGCGTGCTGAGCGGCTCCGTCACCAGCAGCGCCACCGGTGACCCGGTCGCGGATGCGGAGATCACCGCGGGTGACTCCCAGGCCACGTCCGAGGCGGACGGCACCTATTCGCTGACCCTGCCGCCCGGCACCTACGACGTGAAGGTCACCGCCTACGGCTACCGGACGGCCACCTTCCCCGGCGTCGAGATCACAGACGGCGGATCGGTGGCCAAGAGCCTCGCGCTCGCCCCGGTCGAGACCCGGACGGTCTCGGGCAAGATCACCGACGGTTCCGGCCACGGCTGGCCGCTCTACGCAGCGGTCACCGTCGACGGGATGCCCGGCGCACCCGTCGAGACCGACCCGAGCACCGGCACCTACTCGGTAGACCTCCCGTCCGACACGTCGTACACCCTGAAGGTCACCAGCAACTACCCGGGTTACCGCAGCGTCACCAAGGACATCACCGTGGGCGACTCGGCGGTCTCCGCCAACGTGAGCCTGCCGGTGGACGCCTGGGCGGGCACCGCAGCCGGATACACGGTGGCGGACACGGGCACCACCGAGCCCTTCGACTCGACCACCTCCGCGCCCGAGGGCTGGAGCGTCGTCAACGCCGAAGGCACCACGGGAGGCTGGCAGTTCGACGACCCGGGCGGCCGGAAGAACACCACCGGCGGCAAGGGCGCCTTCGCCATCGTGGACAGCGACAAGGCCGGCAGCGGGAAGGTCCAGAACTCCACGCTGACCAGCCCGTCCTACGACTTCTCGGGCACGGAGCTGCCCGAGCTGAGCTACCGGACCAGCTACAAGCCGTACTCCGGTCAGAAGGCCGACGTCGAGGTGAGCTCGGACGGTGGCACCACCTGGTCCACGGTCTCCTCGCACACCACCGCCGTCACCGGATCCAAGGTCACCCTTGCGCTCACCGACTACGCGGGCAAGTCCGACGTCCGGGTGCGGTTCCACTTCACCGGCAAGTTCAGCTGGTGGTGGCAGGTCGACGACGTGTTCGTCGGCTCCCGCAGTCTGTCGGCCGTCCCCGGCGGTCTGGTGGTCGGGCAGGTCACCGACGCCAACACGGGTGACGGCATCGCGGGGAGCACGCTCGACGGCACCGGCGACGGCGCCGTGAGCACGACCTCGGTCGCCACCCCGGCCGACGCGGCACTCGGCGACGGCTTCTACTGGGCCTTCGCACCGGTCGGCAAGCAGACCGTGACCGCTGCGAAGCCGAAGTACACCAGCGCCTCCAAGGCCGTCACCCTCGCCGCCGACTCGACCGTGACCAAGAACTTCTCCCTCAAGGCCGGGCGCCTCAAGGTCACCCCCGCCGCGGTCGACGCCCCGGTGGCTTGGGGCGGTTCGGCGACCAGGACCGTCACGATCAAGAACACCGGTGGTGCGGACACCACGGTCAAGCTGGCCGAGAAGGCCGGCGCCTTCACGCCCGCCGCCTCGGGTGCCCCGCTGATCCGCACGAAGGGGGACTACTCACCTCTGTCGGCGAAGAGCCAGGCCGGCAAGTCGGCCGGTCCGGCGGTCGCTCCGGCCGAGGGTGGGGACGCCTGGCAGACCGTGGCCGATCTGCCCGAAGCCGTCATGGACAACGCGGTCGCCGCCGACAACGGCAAGATCTACTCGGCGTTCGGCTTCGACGGTACGGACGACACCAGGTCGCTGTACTCCTACGACGCGGCGGAAGGCTGGACGAAGCTGGCCGACGCGGCCGACACCAGGGAGGCTCCGGCCCGCGGCTTCATCAACGGGAAGCTGTACATCGCCGGCGGCTGGGGAGCCAGTGGGGCCCCGGACGCCAAGCTGGAGATCTACGACCCCGCCTCCAACACCTGGACGACCGGTGCCTCCTCGCCGGCTCCGCTGGCGGGCTCCGGCTCCGCGGTCCTGAACGGCAAGCTCTACTCCGTCGGCGGCTGCACCACCGCCTGCGGCTCCACATCGGTGACGGTCTACGACCCGTCCGCCAACTCGTGGTCCACCGCGGCAAGCTACCCGCAGAGCGTCGCCTGGGAGTCGTGCGGCGCCATCGGCGGGCTGCTGTACTGCTCCGGCGGTACCACCAGCGCGGGCGAGCTGAAGTCCGCATACGTCTACGATCCGGCCGCCGACTCCTGGTCGGCCCTGCCGGACATGCCCAAGACCCAGTGGGCGTCGTCCTCCACGGCGGCCAACGGTCTGCTGCTGATCTCGTCCGGTGTCAGTGGTGGCGCTCTCACCAACGCGGGTTACGCCTACGACCCGGAAGCCGGGTCCTGGTCGTCCCTGCCCAACGCGGACGTGGCGACCTACCGCGGGGGCGGCGCCCCGGGCTTCTACAAGGTCGGTGGCGCCAATGCTCCCAGCACCCCCGCCACCGCCGTCGAACTGCTGGCCGGCTACGACCAGACCGGCGGTTCGGACGTCAGCTGGCTGTCGCTGGACCACTCGGAGTTCAAACTCGCTCCGGGGGACAGCATCTCGGTCGCGGTGACGGTGAAGTCCTCGGTCGAGGAGATCACCCAGCCGGGTGAGTTCACGGCCCAGGTCGGCATCTCCGCCACCACTCCGTACCCGGTGGCACCGGTCCCCGTCACCATGACGGTGGCCCCGCCGAACACCTGGGGCAAGATCACCGGAACGGTGCTCGGCAAGTCGGCCACCGGCACCACGGCACCCCTCAAGGGGGCGACCGTCCAGATCGACTCATGGGCGTCCTCGTACACCCTGATCACGGACAAGGACGGCCACTACGCGCTCTGGCTGGACGCCCGCAACAACCCCCTCACCGTGATCGTCGCCAAGGACGGTTACGCCCCGACCGTGGCCACCGTCAAGGTCGTCAAGAAGGGAACCGTGACCACCGACTTCACCTTGAAGAAGGCCTAGCTTGATCTTTAACCTCGGGGCCCGAACGAGTCCTCGTACTTGATCACTCGGACTGGTAACTGCGGTACATGCGGGCGGCCTTCGGCTGAGCATGTGATCCGACCAAGGAACACACAACGCTCAGCACGAAGGCCGTGGGGATGAGTCTGTCGCATCACGTCGTCCGACAGGATCCGATTGCGGGACTGTCACGCTTCCGGGGTGAGTTCTACTCCTGTCTGACCAGGCGTGCGGATGGACTGTTCGAACTCGTGGACGCGGTGTTGTGCGCGGACGGGCCGGTCCGTTCCCTGGTGGAACTGTCATTGGTCGGCGAACACCGGCGGGGACACGGCGGGCTCTACGACGCCCTGGCCGCAGGCCGGGTCGATGTCACCCGGCTGCGACGGGCCCTCGCCACGATGCCGCTGCCGCGCGCGTCGGACGGCCGCCTCGTCCTTGCCGCCGACCTCACCTGCTGGCTGCGGCCCAGCGCCCACACCTCACCGCAGCGAATCCTGTGCCATACCTACGGCCGGGGCAAGGACCAGCACATCCCAGTTCCCGGCTGGCCGTACTCGGTGATCTGCGCGCTTGAGACGGGCCGCAGTTCCTGGACCGCACCACTGGACGCACTACGTCTGGCACCGGGCGACGACGCTGCCACCGTCACCGCCAGGCAGATGCGCGAGCTCATCGAACGGCTCATCACAGCCGGGCAGTGGAAAGACGGCGACCCGGAGATCCTGATCGTGGTGGACGCCGGATACGACGTGCCACGTCTGGCCTTCCTGCTGAAGGACCTGCCGGTGCAGGTGCTGGGCCGGATGCGCTCGGACCGCGTACTTCGACGCGCGGTACCACCCCGTGAGCCCCGTCTCCGAGGGCGGCCGCCCCGTCACGGCGGCGAGTTCGTGTTCGGTGACCCGGCCACCTGGGGCGCCCCCGACGCGCAGACGGTGACTGCGACACGCCTTTACGGCACTGCCGTCGCACGGGCCTGGGACCGGCTCCACCCGAGACTGACCCACCGCTCGGCCTGGACCGCCGAGCTGGGTGCCCTGCCGGTCATCGAGGGCACCGTGATCCGGCTGCGGGTCGAGCACCTGCCCAGCGGCGCGACACCGAAGCCGGTCTGGCTGTGGTGGTCAGGCACCGACGCCACAACGGCCGACGTCGACCTGCTCTGGCAGGCATTCCTGCGACGCTTCGACATCGAACACACCTTCCGGCTCTTCAAACAGACCCTGGGCTGGACCTGCCCGAAGATCCGCAGCCCCGAAGCCGCCGATCGCTGGACCTGGCTGATCGTCGCCGCGTTCACTCAGCTCCGGCTCGCACGCCCACTGGCGGCAGACCTCCGACGGCCGTGGGAGAAGCCGGCCCCGCCCGACAGACTCACCCCCGCCCGAGTCCGCCGCGACTTTCGGCACCTCCGCACGAAGGCCGCCTGCCCAGCCGGAGCACCGAAAACCGCCCGGCCCGGTCCAGGACGCCCACCCGGCCGCAAGAACGACCAGCCCACTGCCCGCTATGACGTGCACACAGTCGGCAAACCAGGTTCCGCCAAGCGACGAACGAAAAAGTCAACGACTCCACGTCCACGCCGCACAGGTTAAAGATCAAGCTAGGGCCTGTTTCGAAAGTAGCGCCGTCCGCCCGGAGGGCGGGCTCGGCGGCGTCCGGTGCGTGCGATCGCAAGGCGGAGGGTCGCCCCGGTACTGGGGGTATCGAGGCGACCCCGACAACGCGGCGAGCGTGCGTGCCAGGCGTCGCCGAGCAGGCGGGACTTTCGAAACACGCCCTGGAGGAAGCGGCGGTGTCCGCCCCGGGGGCGGGCCCGCCGCACGCCGGTGTCCGGGCTGCCCGCGCGGCAGCGGGCCGGAGTCCGAGGACAGGGCGCCACGGGAGACCATCTCTCCCGGGCGCCCTGTCGCCGGATGTCAGGCCCCCAGCACCGGGTAGTCCGTGTAGCCGCGGTGGTCGCCCCCGAAGAAGGTGGCGCTGTCCGGGGTGTTGTAGGGCCCGCCCGCCCTCAGCCGCTCCGGCAGGTCCGGGTTGGCCAGGAACAGCGCCCCGTAGGCGATGAGGTCGGCCACGCCCTCCTCGATCAGGGCGAGCGCCCCGGGTGCGGTCGGGCCCTCGCTCGCCGGGTTGAGCACGAGGGTCCCGTTGAACTGCTTGCGCAGGGACTCGGTCAGCGCCCGGTCGTCGGCCACGCTCTCGACGAGGTGCAGATAGGCGAGCCCGAGGGGCTCGATCGCCTGCACCAGCGCGCTGTACGTGGGCTCCGGCGCGGGCTCGTCGATGTCGTTGTACGGGTTTCCGGGCGAGAGACGGATCGCGGTGCGGTCGCCACCTATCTCGGCGACGACGGCACGCACCGTCTCCAGGGCGAAGCGGATCCGGCCCTCCACCGATCCGCCCCACTCGTCGGTGCGCAGATTGGAGTTGGGCGCCAGGAACTGGTGGATCAGGTATCCGTTGGCGCCGTGCAGTTCCACTCCGTCGAAGCCGGCGTCCACCGCGGCCCGCGCCGCGGTGGCGAAGTCGGCGATCGTCCCCCGGATCTCGGCGTCGGTCAGCTCCCGCGGGGTGACGAGGTCCTTCGGGCCCACATGGGTGAAGACCTGTCCGGTGGCCGCGACAGCGGAGGCGCCGACGGGGGTCAGTCCGTCGGGCAGCAGGACCGGGTGGCCGATGCGGCCGGCGTGCATGATCTGGGCGAAGATCGTGCCGCCCTTGTCGTGCACGGCATCGGTCACCTTGCGCCAGGCGGCGATCTGCTCGTCGCTGTGCAGCCCCGGGGTGCCGGGGTAGCCCTGGCCGACGACCGACGGCTGGATGCCCTCGGTGATGACGAGCCCGGCCGAGGCGCGCTGGGCGTAGTACTCGGCGGTCAGCTCCGTCGGCACCCCTCCCCCGCCCGCCCGGCTGCGCGTCATCGGCGCCAGCGCGATGCGGTTGGCGAGCTGTGTGCCGGCCAGGTCGAACGCGTCGAATGCGGTGGTCATGGGAGCCCCCTGGGAAGAATATGTGGTCGGCCAACCAAAACTATATGGCCGGCCAAGCATCTGCGACGTGTGCCACTGTAGCCCATTACTTGGCCGACCAAGGTAAAGTTGCCGAGACGCCGCGCCCGGCAGCCGCACCGCCGCCCCCGCACCACCCGAGGAGCCCCCGATGACCTCCGATCCCGCCTGTACCGAGCTCCCCAGCGCCGCCCGCGGCGGTCCGGTCAGCCACGCCGTGTCACGGGTCGCGCGGCTGCACCGGATCGCGGCGGGCAGACTGCTCAAGTGCGCGGGTCTCTATCCCGGCCAGGAGTTCCTGATGATGTACCTCTGGGACGCCGGTGCGGTCCGTCAGTCCGAAGTGATCAAGGCGGTCGACCTGGACCCCTCCACGGTCACCAAGATGCTCCAGCGCCTGGAGCAGTCCGGGCACGTCCGCCGCAGCCCCGACCCGGCCGACCGCCGGGCCGTCCTGGTCGAGGCCACCGACAACAGCTGCGCCCTGCTCTCCGACGTGGAAAGGGCCTGGACGGACCTGGAGGAGCACACCCTGGCGGGACTGGACGCGGGAGAGCGCGAGGAGCTGGCCCGGCTGTTGGCCAGGGTCGAGGAGAACCTCTGCCGGGAGTCGTCGGACTGCCCGGAGAACCGCTGACGGCCTCAGCCCCCGAGCACATCCAGCGCACGGTCCACGTCGGCGTCGGTGTTGTAGAGGTGGAAGGCCGCCCGAAGATTCCCGGCCCGGCTGGAGACCATCACCCCGGCGCGCTCCAGCTCCGAGGCCCGGTCGCCGAGTCCGGGCGCCCCGACGACGGCCGTCCTGCCGGGAACAGGCTTGTGCCCCAGCCCTTCCAGCCCTTCCCGGAACCGGGCCGCGAGTCCGGTGGCGTGCGCGTGGAGGGCGTCGATGCCGACCTCGTTCAGCAGCGCGAGAGAGTGCTCGGCCCCGTGGTACGGAAGGAACGCGGGCGGTTCGTCGTAGCGACGGGCGTCCGGGGCGAGCTTCCCGACCGGTTCGTACAGGCTGTTCCATGAGTCCGCGGCGGCGACCCAGCCCGCGAAGACCGGCGGGAGCGACCGCTGCGCCTCCTCGGTGACGGTGAGGAACGACGTACCCCGAGGACACAGCAGGAACTTGAAGCCGCCGGTGACCGTGTAGTCGTACGCCCCCGCGTCCAGCGGCAACCAGCCCGCCGACTGGGTGGCGTCCAGCAGCGTACGGGCGCCGTGGGCGGCGGCCGCCGCGCGCACCGCGTCCAGGTCGGCGAGCCGGCCGTCGGCGGACTGCACGGAGGAGAGGGCGACGAGTGCGGTACCGGCGTGCACCGCGTCGGCGAGGTCCGCCAGCGGCACGTACCGCATCCTGAGGTCGCCGCGGACCGCGAACGGGCTGGTGACCGAGCTGAACTCCCCTTCGGGGGCGAGAACTTCGGCTCCGGCGGGCAGCGAACAGGCGATCAGGCCCACATGCACGGCGACGGAGCTGCCGACCGCGACCCGGCCGGCGTCGACACCGGCGAGCCGCGCGAAACCGTCCCTGGCCCGGTCCACCGCCTCGAAGTCGCCCGCACCGGACCTGCGGCCGGTGGCGTTCGCCTCGGCGAGCGACTTCACGGCGTCGACGGTCCGGCGGGGCAGCAGACCGCAGGAGGACGTGTTGAGGTAGGCGGTCTCCGGCGCGAACTCGGCGGCCACCGCGCGACTGAGCGAAGAGATCATCATGAGCCCAGCCTGAAGCCCCCTTAACTCATAGTCAATCACCAGGAGTTAAGGGGGATACCCAAGCGATGCTTATGTGTGCAGCTGAGCGGCTCAGACGTTGCTTCCGGCCTGGGGAACCTCGCACGCCCCGTCGGCGTCACAGGCCGCCGCGTCCCCGCCGATCGCGGTCAGCGGGCGGTCCTTCCACGCCTGCTCCAGTGCCTGGGCGAAGACCTCGGAGGGCTGGCCGCCGGAGATCCCGTAGCGCCGGTCGAGGACGAAGAACGGCACCGCGTTGGCGCCCAGTTCGGATGCCTCCTGCTCATCGGCCCGCACCTCGGCCGCGTACGCCTGCGGATCGGCGAGCACCGCGCGCGCCTCTTCCTCGTCGAGACCGGCCTCGACGGCCAGCTCGACCAGCACCTGGTCGTCGTAGACGGAACGCTCTTCGGCGAAGTTCGCGCGGTAGGCCAGGCTCAGCAGCTCGTCCTGACGGCCGCGGGCCTTGGCCAGATGCAGCAGCCGGTGGATGTCGAAGGTACTGCCGTGGTCACGGCCCTCGGTGCGGTAGCCGAGCCCTTCGGCCTGCGCGTTGGCCGCGACGTTCGCCTCCATCGACTGTGCTTCCTCGCGGGTGCGCCCGTACTTCTGCGCCAGCATGTCGATGACCTGCGCCGTGTCGCCCTTGGCGCGCCCGGGGTCGAGCTCGAAGGAGCGGTGCACCACCTCTACCTCGTCGCGGTGGGCGAACCCGGCCAGACCCTTCTCGAACCGGGCCTTGCCGATGTAGCACCACGGGCAGGCGATGTCGCTCCAGATCTCGACGCGCATGACTCTTCTTCTCTCCAGGCTCTCGTGCGGCTGCTCCCGCAGCACGGAGGGACCCTCCGCTCACGGGGGAACGCACATCGGGGTGCCCGCCATTCCCCGGCGGCGCCCTCGGCCGAGGAGCGGCCCCGCTCGTGCGAGCCCAGTCGCACGCGCAGGCGCCGCCCGCTACAGGAAGGTGCGGTTCATCGGACGGGGAAGGGGTTCCAGCGCGCCGGCGTCGCGCAGGCGCACATAGGCCTCCACGACTGCCTCGGCGTCGCCGGGGGGCGCGATGTCGAGGAGCACTCCCTCGCCCCGCAGCTCCTTGCGGGCCACGCCCACCCCGTCAGGAGCCAGCGCAGCCCGGCCCGGGGAGAGGTAGCCGAGCCGTCCGACGCACAGCTGGGAGAGGGTGTAGTCGTAGCCGGCGTCGTCCTCCAGGGCGTCGAGCAGGTCGTCGTCGGTCACATCACCGATGTCCGGCTGCCAGACGTCCGCGATCAGTGCGAGCAGTGCGGCCTCGGGCACCTCGGCGTCATCCGGGGAGAGCACGGTCAGCACGACGGCCTGCGTCACGTACTCCGACTCCCCGCCGGCCCGCCCGGAGACGCTGATCTCCCAGCCCGGCCCGCCCGTGCTCGCCAGGCTCAGCCCCGCCCCGTCCGAGGTCTGCGGGGAGTCGTGGTCGGCCTGCAGCGCGGCTGCCAGCTGCGCCTCGTCGGGCCGGAGTTCCGTGGGGCGGCCGGACGCGTGGTGCTGGGTCCAGGTCCACGGCTGCCCTGCCGGGGCGGCGCCGGCCTCCGGAAGCAGTGCGGGCAGCGCGTCCAGCATCGCCTTCCAGCGTCCCGCGAGCGCCAGGGGCGACTCCTTCCGGGGTCCCCAGAAGCCCCGCACCACACGTCGCATGTCCTGCCTCCACCGTCGTGAGCCGTCGTAGGTCCCGCCCGCGCCCCGCGCGGATCGGCGCGCGCCCCAGGCTAATCGAAGGCGCCCGGCTTCCTCGTGCTCATCTCCGGGTTCGGCTTGCTGTAGACGACCTTGATCGGCAGACCCTCGTCACGGAAGGCCTTGCGGGCCGCCTTGGCGACGTCCGGGTCGGAGAAGTGCCATTCGACCGGACGCCCTCCGGAGGCGTTGACCTGCTCCGTCGCCTCCTTGACGAACTTCTCCCGGCCGGACGGGGTGAGCGTTCCCCCGTCGCCCTTCGACAGGTAGCTCTTGTAACCGTTCTTCGCCTCCAGGAACGTCTGCCGGCCGGAGTCCCAGCCGTCGTACTCCACCGGAGGCTTGCCCTCCTTGGGGTTGGCGACTATGTACTCCTTGCCGCGCTTGGTGCCGGTGATCTGTTCCTGGTAGCGCAGCCAGGACTCGTTCTTCCAGTTGGGTTTGGGGTTGCGGTCTCGGCTCCCCCAGAACCCGTCGCCCGCGTCGGCCGAACCGAGCTCCGGGTCCTTCAGGTCCTTGGCCCAGTCGGGCGAGTTGTAGTTCCGCGGGTCGGAGGTGTCATTGCGCTCGGCGTCCGGCCACGGCTTCTTCTTCTCCAGCGCCTTGGCCGCACGGTCCTTCTCCTCGGCGCGCTTCTTGTCCGTCCAGGCGGCGCGTTCCTGGTCCCGGGCCTCCTTCGCCTTGGCCTCGGCCGCCTTGTCGCAGCCGTCGTCGGCGAGGATCACGTGGTCCGGCGGGCCTGCGGCGAGCACCCCGGTCCCGGCCCCGGCGACGCCGGTGCCTGCGTAGCGGGTCCTGACGGGGCCGGAAGCGAGGGAGCAGCCGGTCTTCCGGGCCGAGTCCTCGGCCTTGTCGGCGGCCTCGTCGGCTTCCTTCGCGGCCCTGCGGGCGCCGTCGACGTCCCCGGCCTCGGCGGCCTTGCGGGCCCGGCGCGAAGCCGCCCCCGCGTCCTCGGCGGCCTCCGCCACATCGGCGGCGATCTTCCCGATCTTGCCGAGCCTGCTGGTCTTGCCGATCACCTTCGCGACGTCGTACCCGGGGATGAAGAGGGAGCCGACGTTCCACACGACGTCGGTGACGGCGCGGGTCTTCTGCCCGTTGTTCCACCGCTCGCGCACGTCGTCGCCGACGAACATGTCGTCGCCGACCTTGACCACGGTGTTGAACGACGCCTTGCCCCAGTCGCCGATCGCCCCGAGGTAGTCGCCCTTGCCCCACTTGCTCGCGGCGTCCTTCGAGTCGTCCATCCACTGGCTGCCGAGCTGCTTGCCGTAGTCGGCGATGCCGGACCAGGTCGAGGGCTTGAAGAGGTCGATGACCCCGGTCACATCGCCCCAGACGCCGTCGACGAAGACGCCCTGGACGACCTGCGTGCCCCGGTCCCAGGCGCAGCCGAAGAAGCCCCAGCCGCCGCAGTCCTCCTTGTCCTCACCGCCGTCGGAGTCGCCGGAGTCCCCCGACTCGTCCTCCCCGGACGCGGGGATGTCGTCGTACCCGGCCTCGGGTTCGGCCGCGTCCTCCGGGTAGGTGTCGCTGCCGGGACCGTCGGGGCCGCCCGTACCGCCGGTGGCGTCGGCTCCTCCGGCCGAGTCCGCGCCGCCCGCCGTGTCCGGCCCGCCGGTGGTGTCCGACCCGGCCGGCCCTCCGGGGGAGCCGCCCTCGTGGTCCCGCCGTTCGAGCTGCCCGCGTTTCCGTCGGCGCCACCGGTACTACCCGTACTTCCGTCGGCACCCCCCGCACCACCGGCACCACCGGTACTACCCGTAGTTCCGTCGGCACCCCCCGCGCCGGCGCCGCCCGCGCCACCGGCGGCAGAACCGCCCGCACCGCCGGCCGCACCGGCTCCGCCCGTACCGGCGGAGGCCCCTCCCGTACCGGCGGAGGCACCGCCCCCGTCAGCGCCGCCGACCACGGTGGCGCCCTCGTCGGCCCCACCCGTGTCCGCGCCGCCCGCGCTGTCTCCCGCGTTCACCGTGCCGCTGCCGTCGCCCGTCGCAGGACAGGACGTGCCCGTGACGGAGCAGACCGCGGCCTGGAAGCGGTCCGCCATCGGGCCGCCCACACCGCTCAGCAGCAACGCCACGACGATGGCCGCGACGAGCATGACCAGCCCCACGTACTCCAGGGCCGACTGGCCCCGGTCGCGGCGCCACGTGATCATGTGAGGGAGCGAGAAGTCCGGCTTGTCCTCCCGGTCGCGCACCGGCCGCCGGAACCACTCACGGCTCTCCGACCGGGCCAGGAACACCAGGATCAGCACCGGCAGGAACACCTGCGTGAAGCCGTGCAACGACCCGTCGGCTGCATTCGCCGCGCCGCCGACGATCAACCACACCTGTACGGCGACGAGTCCGCCCCATACGCCCCGGCCGCCGGTCCACACCCGCCGCGAGAGCAGCCAGCCCACGACACCGGGGAGGGCCCCGTACAGAAGCAGGCCGACCACGACGCCATCCAGCGCGTCGGCGGCGAGCGCGGAACCGAGCAGTCCCACACCGCCCAGCAGGGTCGCGCCGAAGAGGACGTGCACCAGCAGCCGTGCCGCACCCATGGCGCGCGGCAGCCCCCGGCCCTCCGCCCCGGGAGCGGGCCCTACACCTCCGTACGCGGATATGCCACCTGTCGCAGACATGCTTCGCTCCCCAACAAGCACTGCCCGCAGGCAGAATGACGGCTTCTCAGGCTACGGACCCGCGGGCCCTCCGTCATGGGCCCCAGGACCCAACCCGGGTCCCAGCGTCTCGGGGCGGGCCTCCGCCGGCGCGGGAGCGCAGGGCCGCCGCTACGGCTGCGCGGCGGCCGGCACCGAGAGGCGCAGTACCAGATGGCTGCCCGCCCGTGGGTGGTCCGGGTCGGCCGTCCAGCCGTGCGCGGCATAGAAGGACTGGGCGCGCACGTTGTGGACGAACACCTCCAGGAAGGCGTCCGCCACCCCGTCCCGCTGCCAGCCGGCCACGCACGCGGTGTGCAGGGCGGTCCCGACTCCCCTGCGCCAGTGGGCGGGTGACACATGGAGCTGGGAGAGGTGCATGACGCCGTCGCGCGGAGCGTAGGCCGCGACGCCGGCGAGGATGGTGTCCGGTTCGGCGCAGAGCACGGTGGCACCCTCCCGGTCGATGGCGCGGGCCCAGCCGTCCCGGCTGCGGCCGACCTCGGCCTCGCCCGCGTACTCCTCCTCGGGGAGGTGTCCGCTGTAGTACGTGGCCCGGGCCTCGGTGTGCAGGCGGACTATGGCATCGAGATCGGCGGGGGTCGCGGTTCGGATCATGGTGAGGAGGACGCGCCCCGGCCGGTCGGCGGTTGCCCCCGCCGTGCGGGCGGGAGGGGCCGGTCCTGCCCGCACGGCGGTGGGCGGATGCTCCGTTGCCCGACCCTGCGCAGCGGGGCGCCGCCGCGCACGCGCCAGAGTCCGGCCGTGGTCAAGGGAGTCCGCCCCGCACACCGGCGAGGTCGTGCCCACGGGCCGGCGCCGGAACGGGCCCGGCCCCTGCTCTCAGGCGGTGAGCACCTCCCCCGCACGGAAGGCGCGCACCGTGACCGAACCGGCCGGCTCCGCGCCCCGTACGAGATGCACCTGCCCCGCCCCGGCCACCACCGCGCGGCCGTCGCTCTCCACGGTCAGCAGCGTGTTCTCACCGAGGGCGACACCGCGGTCCGTGTCACCGCGGGCGACGGCGGCGACCAGGCGCGCGAGCGTCCCCCACTGGGCGGCGTGCACCTCGACGGTGTACGGGACGAGCCCGAGGCCGTCGCGCACCTCGATCTCGTCGAGGTCCTCGGCGGCGTCGTCCGGGCACACCGGAACGCCACGGTCCAGCCACCCGCCGATCAGGGCCCGGCGCGCGGCGACAACGGCACCTGCGGAGAAACCCGCGTACGGCAGCGGGCGTTCGGCGAGTACCTGTGACACCGCGGCCGCAACCGGGCGGAGCACGTCCTGGTAGGCGGGCGTCAGCCCCCCGCCGACCAGCAGCCCGTCCAGACCGGCGAGCGTCCCGGGCTCGAACACCCCGCCCACGGGTACGAGCAGCGGCACCGGCCTGCACTGCGGCGCCACCCCGCGCAGCGCGGCGTCGTAGCGCGCGAACTGCTGGTCGCCGTCCCCCTCGTCGACCAGCAGGCACCCCACCACGCCCTCGTGCCCCGCCTCGGCGAGGAACGGCCCGTACACGAGCGACGCGGCTCCCCCGTCCCAGCCACCCCCGATCAGATGCACAGCCATGGTGTGTCTCTCCCCCAGCAGTTCGGCAGTCGACCGTCGGCAGAGTCTCACGGGTGGCGGAATGCGGGCAGGCATTTTCCGCGCCCGCCGGCGGGCCCGACGCTCCGATCGGCGTCGGCCCCCGCCGCACCGCCGCGCTTCGCCGGCACCGGCCGGCCGTGATCGGCCGGTGCGCTCTCGGCCGGGGTGCGTCCACACGCGTCGATGCCCCGCCCCCGTGTCCGGGGGCGGGGCATCGACGCGGACTCGGTCAGCTGCCGTCGCGCAGGTCGGCGATCCCCGTCGGCCTGAACTCGATCCGGTCGAAGGAGACCTCGCAGCCCTCCCCCGTGGGTGACTGGGCGAGGAAGCCGACGGACGCGGTGGCGGCCCGTTCCGGGTCTCCCAGGGCGAAGACGCGGACGAAGGTCCACTTCTCGCCGTCGGGCGAGGCATGGCAGGCGAAAGCGTTGCCGGTGCGGCTCAGGCGCAGCCAGTAGGTGTCGCCGTCCACGACGAAGGAGTTGACGTCGTCGGAGTGTCCGCGGGTGACGACGGTGCAGATGGTGGGGCGGTCGGGGGAGAGTTCCAAGCAGACCTTGGCCCACTCCCGGTCGCTGACGTGGAGGTAGAGGACCCCCGCGTCGAAGGCGGCGGCGAAGCCGGCCCTCACCCGGGCGATCAGCTGGAAGTCGCCCGCCGGGGCGGTGCCCAGCAGCCGGGGCGCGTCACTGACCGGGTCGAGGACTTCGCTGCCCGGCGGGACGAAGCGGTCCTGCCGGGCTCCCGCGCGGCCGGTGAGCACCCCGTCCTCGTAGTTCCATCCCGTGGCGGGACCGAACGGCTCCAGTCCGAAGGGGAGTTCGGGAAGTCGCAGGGTCATGCGGGTCGTCCGTTCACACGGCGGGGCAGGCCCTGCGGGTTGTCCTCGCGCAGCTCCGGCGGGAGCAGCGCGTCCGGGGTGGTCTGGTAGCTGACCGGGCGCAGCCAGCGCTCGATCGCGGTGGCACCGACCGAGGTGAAGGTGGAGGTGGTGGCCGGGTAGGGGCCGCCGTGGTGCTGGGCGGGGGCTACGGCGACGCCGGTCGGCCAGCCGTTGACCAGGACGCGTCCGGCAAGCGGGGTGAGCGCGTCCAGGAGTGCCGGGGCGCTGGCGTCGGCCTCCTCGGTGGCGATCTGGAGGGTGGCGGTGAGGTTGCCGGGCAGCCGGGACAGGACCGCGGTGATCTCGTCCTCGGAGGTGTAGCGGGCGACGACGGTGACCGGGCCGAAGCACTCCTCCAGGAGCGCGTCGTGCGGTCCTTCGGTGGCGAGCAGCTGCGCCGGTACGGTCAGGAAGCCGGCCGCGACGGTGTGTTCACCGCCCGCGCCGGGGGTGACCGGGGCCTCCACCTCCGGCAGTGCGGTCCGCTCCTTCACTCCGGCGAGGAAGGCGTCGCGCATGCGGTGGTCGAGCAGGACTCCGGCCTCGGTGTCGCTGACCGCTCCGGTGAGCGACTTCAGCAGCCGGTCGCCGTTCTCGCCCGCGGGGGCCAGGACGAAACCGGGCTTGGTGCAGAACTGGCCCGCGCCCATGGTCATCGAACCCGCGAGTCCGGTGCCGATCTGCTCGCCGCGCTCGGCGGCGGCGGCTTCGGTGACGACGACGGGGTTGAGCGAGCCGAGCTCGCCGTGGAAGGGGATGGGGGCCGGGCGCGCGGCCGCCGCGTCGAACAGGGCGCGTCCACCGCGGATGGAGCCGGTGAAGCCCGCGGCGCTGACGAGGGGGTGCTTGACCAGTTCGACGCCCGCCTCGAAGCCGTGCACGACGGTGACGACGTCCTCGGGCAGTCCGTGCTGCGCCGCGGCCCGGCGCAGGATGGACGCGCACAGTTCGGAGGTCGCGGGGTGATCGGGGTGCGCCTTGACGACGACCGGGCAGCCGGCCGCGAGGGCGCTGGCGGTGTCGCCGCCGGGTACGGAGAAGGCGAGCGGGAAGTTGCTGGCCGCGTAGACGGCGACGACGCCGAGCGGGATCTTGTAGCGGCGCAGGTCGGGCCACGGCGGGGTGCGGGTGGCGTCCTCGTGGTCGATGTGGATGTCGAGGTACGCGCCCTCGTCGACGACCTCCGCGAACGCGCGCAGCTGGGCCGCGGTGCGGGCGAGTTCACCGGTCAGCCGCGCAGGGCCGAGCGCCGTCTCGGCGTCGGCCGCCTCGATGACGTGCTCACGGGCCTCGGCGAGCAGATCGGCCGCCGTGCGCAGGAACGCGGCGCGCACGGTGCGGTCGGCCAGGGAGGCGCGTACGGCGTGCGCGGCCCGGACCACGCGGTCGACCTCCTCCGCTGTAGCCTCCACCGCAACCTGCTCACGCGGGTTCCCGGTGCGGGGGTCGACGCTCCAGACTGGTGCTGCTGCCACCGTGTTTCCTTCCGCTCCACTGCCACACATCAGAAGTTGTTCGGTATTCTGAACAGAGTTCCTGATCGTGAATATGAAGCGACTCTATTTCCGGGCGTTCGGTGTTGGCAAGAAGTCGCAGGGTTTCGTAAGTGGGCTGGAAGGGGCGTAGGGCGATGTCGGTTGCCGAGTCTGGTGGGGCACAGGTCAAGTCCGCGGTAAGGACGGTGGAGCTGCTGGAGTACTTCGCCGGGCGGCCCGGCATGCACTCCCTCGCCGCGGTGCAGGAGGCCGTCGGATACCCCAAGTCCAGCCTCTACATGCTGCTGCGCACACTGGTCGAGCTGGGCTGGGTGGAGACGGACGCGACGGGGACGCGCTACGGCATCGGTGTGCGCGCGCTGCTGGTCGGCACCTCGTACATCGACGGGGACGAGGTGGTCGCGGCCGCCCGCCCCACCCTGGACCGGCTCTCCGACGACACCACGGAGACCATCCACCTCGCCCGGCTCGACGGGACGAACGTGGTCTACCTCGCCACCCGCCAGTCCCAGCACTACCTGCGCCCCTTCACCCGCGTCGGCCGCCGGCTGCCCGCGCACTCGACCTCGCTCGGCAAGGCGCTGCTGGCCACCCACAGTGACGAGCAGGTCCGCAAGATGCTGCCCGAGACGCTGCCCGCGCTGACCGAGCACACCCTGACGGACCGGGAGAAGCTCATCGAGGAGCTGCACCTGATCCGCGAACAGGGTTACGCGGTGGACCGCGAGGAGAACACCCTGGGGCTGCGCTGCTTCGGCGTCGCCGTCCCGTACCGCACCCCGGCCCGGGATGCCATCAGTTGCTCCGTGCCGGTCGCCAGGCTCACGCCGGCGCACGAGCAGATGGTCAAGGACGCCCTGTTCGACGCGCGGGACCGGCTGACTCTCGCCACCCGGAGGCTCTGACCGTGGACGTCCGGCTGCGCGAGGTGCGGGACAGTGACCTGCCGTGCTTCTTCGCCTGGATGTCCGACCCCGAGTCGGTCCGTACGGCCGCCTTCACCAGTGAGGACCCGAGCGACCGGCACGCGTTCGACGCGCACTGGGCGCGGATCCTCGCGGACCCCTCCGTCGTGATGCGCACGGTGCTCGCCGACGGGGCGGTGGTCGGCAGCGCCGGGGTGTACGGGACGCCGGGCGACCGGCAGGTCATGTACTGGATCGACCGGGCGTGCTGGGGCCGCGGTCTGGCCACCGCGGCTCTGGGCGCCCTGCTCGACGTCGTACCCGAACGCCCGTTGTACGCACGCGCCGCGGCCGACAACGCGGGCTCGCGGCGGGTGCTGGAGAAGTGCGGGTTCATGGTGACGGGCGAGGACCGCGGCTACGCGCACGCGCGCGGCGAGGAGACGGACGGGCTGCTGTTCACCCTGCCCGGCTAGGAACCGCCGACCGGTGCCACGCGACAGGCCCCCGGCCTGCCGCGGAATCCGCATGACTATCGGGCCCTCGAACACCACTCCGATAACATGCTCGAATTCATGGCGATTGACCTCATCGTCCGCACCGCACGGGCGAACCGTGCCTTCTGGCACGACAAATGACCCACGACGTGACGTACTCCACCACCATCTAACAAATCGGCCAAACTCTTGATACCTATAGCACCGCGGGTGTTTTCGCGAATAACCAGCAGCATCACGTCCGGTAGTTGGCGTCGGCCGAAGACGGCACTGTGGGCCGCGGCGGGGGTGGTGGGCCTGGGATTCCTCGTCGCTCTGGAGATCGCCGCACGTCACTACGGTCTGCCGGGGCCGATCGCCAGCCAGGCGCGAGAGGCGATATCCGCCCCCGCCTCCGGGTTCCTGCTGTACGCCAGCATGGGCCTGATGATGGTGGTGCTCACCTGGCGCCAGCGGTTCATCGCGACCGGGATCGCCGTCGGTATCGACCTCGTCGTCCTGCTGGTGCGATGGGTGGCCGACGCGCCGGTGACCCACGGCCACCCCTTCGGCAACGGCGCACTGTGGGTCATCCTGGGCTGCGCGGCCTTCGCCGTCTTCCGCCGGACCGGCGCGGAACGCGTCCTGCTGCTGAAGGGCGTCGGGCTGGGCCTGCTGCTGGTGACCGGCCGCAAGACCGGCGACACCTGGTTGCTCATCACCTCGAAGACCCGCCCGCTGGTGCTCGACCAGTACGTGGCGACCGCCGACCACGCGCTGGGCAACCCCTCGTGGCTGGTCGGCCGCCTGGTCAGGGCCACCGGCTCGGGCGGCGAGCTCTTCCTCGACTCCGTCTACACCCAGCTCGCGGTGGCCGCGGTCGTCGTCGCGCTGTACCAGCTGCGCAACGTGGCGGCCGACCGCCGCTTCCCGTCCCACCATCTGGTGCGCACCTTCCTGGTCATCGGCCTCCTGGGGCCGGCCATCTACATGATCTACCCGGTCGTCGGACCGGTCTTCGCCTACGGCGCCGAGGGCGGGCACTGGGCCGCGGCCAATCTGTGGCCCGACACGATGCCGCCGAGCAGCGGCCCGCACCACATGCCGTTCGACGACTTCACCCCGCGCAACTGCATGCCCAGCCTGCACACGGCGTGGGCCACCACGATCTTCATCCATTCCCGCAAGGGCCCCCGGTTCCTGCAGTTCGCGGGCGCGTTCTGGCTGGTCGCCACACTCGCCGCGACACTGGGCTTCGGCTACCACTACGGCATCGACATCATCACCGGCGTGATCTTCACCCTCACGATCGAGACCGCCCTGCGCTCGCTCGAACGCGGCTGGGACCGCTCCGGTACCCAGCTGGTCGCTTACGGCTCGACGGTCTTCGCCGCGATCCTGGTGGCCGCCCGCTACCTGCCGACGCAGATGGCCGCCCATCCGTGGCTGTTCGGCCCCCTGCTCATCCTGGCGATGGCCTCGGTGATCTACGCGTATGTGCGCACCACCAGGCAGTGGGACCCGAAGCCCGCGCCGGTGCGGCAGCCGGAGCTGCAGCCCGAACTGGTCTGAGCCGCTGCGGCGTTCCGTCTCCGCCGGATGGCGGAGACGGATCGTCACCGGGCAGGACGTGCCCGGGCCGGCCGCGCGGCAGCGTGGGTGCCATGACACGGACACCTCTCGCACCCGCCCCCGCGCCGGAAGCCGCCGCCCCGGTCACGGACCGTCTCCGCACCACGCTGCGCACCCTCGCGATCGCCTCCTGCCTGCCCTACATCGTCCTCAAGGTCGCCTGGATCACGGGCAGTCGCCTCGGGATCCCGGCCGGCAGCCCGCTCCTCGACCACCGCACCACGATGGCTGTCGCGAACGGCGCCTCGGTCCTGATGGACAGCGCCGTCGTGGTCATCGCCCTGCTGCTCACCCAGGGCTGGGGCCGGCGGGTACCCGCCTGGCTGCTCGCCCTGCCGATGTGGGTGGCGACCGGTCTGCTGCTGCCGATCATGACCGGCTATCCGCTGCAACTGCTGGTCAAGGTCCTGGGCGGGAGGACCGTCAACAAGGGCGACGCGGGCCGCCCCTTCCTGGACGAGTGGGTCTTCGGCGTCGTCTACACCGGTTTCATCATCCAGGGACTGGCCCTCGGCACCCTGTTCGCGCTGTACGCCCGGGACCGCTGGGGCCACCTCTGGCAGGGCACGCTGCGCGAACTTCCGGACAGTCCCACCGCTCCCGCGCTGCGCGCCGCCGCCGTCGCTGCCTCGCTGATCGCCCTGGTGCCCGGCACCCTGCATGTGCTCTGGGCCGCCGGCTCGACGGCCGGTCTCAACCAGGGCCGGATCGCGGAGCGCACGAGCGGCTCCGCGGTGCTCGAAGCCGTCTTCGCCCTCTTCGTCGTCGTCACCGCAGCCGGAATCCTGCTCCTGGCCTTCCGTCGCAGTTCCGCGCTGCCCCTGTGGGTGCCGCTCACCCTGGCCTGGGGTGGCTCCGGAGCAACGGCCTGCTGGGGCGGCTGGATGAGCATCGCCTCACTGAGCGACGTCGACGACCTCGCCGATCAGCCCACTGCCACCATGGTGCTGATCTACGCTGTGCAGATGCTGGTCGGGACGCTGGTGATGACGCTGGGCGCGTACTTCCTGGTGGAGCGCTCGGCCGCGACCGGACGGGCGGGCCGCCGGGCGTGACGCCGCTGCTCGGCCGACGGGCCCGGCAGCGCTGGCTGCACCTGATCATCGGCGGCGCGCTGCTGATGCCGTACTTCCTGGTCGGCACCGTGATCGTCGGCATGTACCGCCCCGACGCCAATGTCTTCAGCTCGCCGGCCAACCAACTGATCGCGTTCGCCTACGCCCTGCCGATGGCCGCGGTCACCGCACTCGTGCCGCTCGCCCGGCCGCTCTCGGTGGCCGTCGCCCGCGCCCTGTGCGGTCTGCCGGCGGACCGGCCGCTCGCGGACGGGCCCGCAAGGACCCGGCAGGCACGGGTCCGGTCGGCGGCCTGGTTCACCCTGCACGTGGGGCTCGGCGCTGTCATCAGCGGCATGACGCTGTCACTGGTGCCGTTCTCCGTGGGCGTCATGGGGCTGCCGTTCTTCGCGGCCGAGCGGGACTCCCCCGTGCTGGACCTGCCCGAGGCGCTGGATCGCACGTGGGTCCTGGCCCTGGCACCGCTCGCCGGGATCGCGATGCTGGTCGCCCTGGCCGGCTGCGCGGCGGCGGCCGGGGCGCTCCTGGCGAACCGGGCGCCGGTGCTGCTCGGCCCGACCCCGGACGACCGGCTCGCCGCCGCCGAACGGCGCGCGGCCGAACTGGCGGTCCGCAACCGGTTGGCCCGCGAACTGCACGACTCCGTCGGCCACGCGCTCAGCGCGGTCACCCTCCAGGCGGGCGCGGCCCGCAGGGTCCTGGACAGCGACCCGGAGTTCGTCCGGGCCGCGCTGACCGCGATCGAGGAGACGACCCGACGCACGGTGGGCGAACTCGACACCGTGCTGGGGCTGTTGCGCAAGGAGGACGACGGAGCGCCGGACGCACCGTCCGGCCCGGGACTCGACGCGCTGGACGGGCTGCTCGCACACTGCGGGCTGCCCGTCGCCCACACCACCGACGGCGACCCGGGGGCCGTCCCCGGGGCGGTGTCCCGCGAGGCGTACCGGATCGTGCAGGAGGGACTGAGCAACGCGCTGCGGCACGGCGGGCGCGGGGAACCGGTGCGGCTGCGCGTCACGGTGGGCACCGGGGAGCTGGGCATCGTCCTGGACAGTCCGCTGCCCGAACGGCCGCCGGTGGTACGCCCCGGCGGCGGCCACGGGCTGCGCGGCATCGCCGAACGGGCCGTGCTGCTCGGTGGCCGTACCGAGGCCGGACCGCACGACGGCGGGTGGCGGCTGACCGCCCGCCTCCCCCTGCACACCCCCGTACAGGAGCAGCGATGAGCACACCGGTCCGGATCGTCCTCGCGGACGACGAACGCATGGTCCGCACCGCCCTGCGGGTCATCCTGGACGCCGAGAGCGGCCTGACGGTCGTCGGCGAGGCGGCGACGGGCGCCGAGGCCGTCTCCGTGGTGCGCGAACTGCGCCCCGATGTGGTGCTGATGGATGTGCGGATGCCGGAGATCGACGGGATCCGGGCGACGGAGCAGATCCTCGCCACGCTCGACCCGGCCCCGCGCATCGTCGTTGTCACCACCTTCGAGAACGACTCCTATGTGTACGAGGCGCTGCGCGCCGGGGCGGCGGGCTTCCTGCTCAAGCGGGCGGCGGCCGAGGACCTGGTCCAGGCGGTGCGGCTGGTCGCCCGCAGCGACTCGCTGCTCTTCCCCTCCGCGGTACGGGGTCTGGCGGCCGCGTACGGGAAGCGGCAGCCGTCCGCCGCGCCGCCCTGGGCGGCCAGGCTCACCGACCGGGAGGCGGATGTGCTGCGGCTGATGGCGAGCGGGCTCACCAACGCGGAGATCGCCGCCCGGCTGCGGGTGGGCCCGGCGACGGCGAAGAGCCATGTGGCGGGCGTCCTCGCGAAGACCGGCGCCCGGGACCGCACGCAGGCGGTCATCGCGGCTTACGAGTCGGGTTTCATCACGCCCGGCTGACCGGAGGGAATCGACGGCTTCGATGAGGAATGGGTGAGAAGCGGCACAGCAGGGAACGGAGTGCGGCCTCCCGCTCGTCCCTCCAGCGGGATGAACAAGACGATCAGGCGCGCCTCGGTCTTCTGCCTGCTGCTGGTCCTCGCCCTGCTGGGGCGGGCCACCTGGGTGCAGGCGTACCAGGCCCGGGCGCTCGCAGACGACGACCACAACCGGCGGAAGACCATCGCGCAGTACGCGCAGCCGCTCGGGGACATCATCGTGGCCGGTTCCCCGGTCACCGGATCGAAGAAGACGGAGGGCAGCGACCTCGCGTACAAACGCACCTACAAGAAGGGTGACCTCTACGCGGCCGTCACGGGCTACAGCTCGCAGGCCTACGGATCCACCCAGCTCGAAGGCATCTACAGTCAGGTGCTGGACGGAACCGACACCCGGCTGAAGAATCCGCTGGACTCGCTGACCGGCAGACGGAACGCGCCCGGCAATGTAGTGACGACGATCGACCCGGATGTCCAGAAGGCGGCGCAGGACGCGCTCGGCGACGACAAGGGCGCGGCCGTCGCGATCGACCCGAAGAGCGGCCAGATCCTGGGGATGGTCTCCTCCCCGTCCTACGACCCGTCCGACATCAGCGGGACGACGGACGGCGACACCTGGCAGAAGCTGCTCGCCGACCCGGACAAGCCGCTGGTCAACCGCGCGCTGCGACAGCCGCTGGCGCCGGGTTCCACGTTCAAGCTGGTGGTGGCGTCGGCGGCGCTGGAGAACGGTCTGTACCACTCGGTCGACGAGCCCACGAAGAGCCCGGTCCCGTACACGCTGCCCGGGAGCAGCAAGGTCCTCAGGAACGAGAGCGCCTCGGCGCCCTGCGAGAACGCGACGCTGCGCGTGGCACTCCAGTACTCGTGCAACAACGTCTTCGGCAAGGTCGCCGCCGATCTCGGCCAGGACAAGGTGCGGGCGATGGCGGAGAAGTTCGGCTTCAACACCGAGAAGCTCGATGTGCCGGTCCGGGCCTCGAAGAGCATCTACCCGTCCGGGATGGACAAGGCGCAGACGGCGCTGAGCGGGATCGGCCAGTTCGAGGTCACCGCGACTCCGCTCCAGATCGCGATGGTCTCGGCTGCTCTCGCCAACGACGGCGAGCTGGCCGCACCGCACATGGTCTCCAAGGTGACGGACGCGAACGGCAGCACGCTGGAGGACTTCGAGGACGGCGACATGAAGCGGATCGTGTCCTCGTCCACGGCCGAGCAGTTGCGCAGCGCGATGGTGACCGTCGTCGAGGAGGGCACGGGCACCAACGCCCGGATCGGCGGGGCCGAGGTGGGCGGCAAGACCGGCACCGCGGAGAACGGCGTGGGCAACAGCAACACCCCGTACGCGTGGTTCACCTCGTACGCGAAGGAGGATTCCAGCGGCCAGGAGGTCGCGGTCGCGGTGATCGTGGAGGACTCGGGTTCGGCGGACGCGGAGGTCAGCGGCAACGGCCTCGCGGCCCCGATCGCCCAGAAGATGATGAAGGCCGCGCTCCGGCGATAGGCGGCGCGAGGTACGTCCCGGCACCCCGTTCCCGGGGGCGCCGGGACGTTCGTCGCTTCGGGGCCCTTCAGGTTTTCGCCGTGTTACGTCTTACTGGGGTACGTACCCGAGTCGAAGCGCTTCCGTGACGCGCTGGTACGCTCTCGCCCCGCCCGCCCGCCGCGGCCGGCGGCTGGGAACGTACACAGCCCGACCCACGCAGGCACCGGGGTCCGAGCGCAGAGATGAGGTAGCTGTGGGCACATCCATCGACCGAGCGGATGCCGCTGCCGCCGAGTTCCACGAGTTCTTCGAGGCCCACTATGCCGAACTCGCGCGGCTGGCCCATCTGCTGACCGGTGAGCCCGACGCCGCCGACGATCTGGCGGCCGACGCCCTGCTGGCGCTCTGGCACCGCTGGGACCGGGTCAGGAACGCGGACCATCCGGTGGCGTACGCCCGCGGCGTCGTCGCCAACATGGCGCGGAGCCGGATCCGCAGCGCGGTGCGTGAGCGGCGCCGGGTCGCGCTGTTCTGGGCACCCCGCGGCGGCGGGGACACGGTCGACGATCCGGATGTGTCGGCGGTCGTCGATGTCCAGGGGGCCCTGCGCAGACTGCCGTTCCGCAAGCGTGCCTGCGTGGTGCTGCGCCACGCCTTCGACCTCTCGGAGCGGGACACCTCTCTGGTGCTCGGGATCTCGGTGGGTACCGTGAAGAGCCAGACCTCGCGTGCCGTCGCGGAACTGCAGCGGATGCTGGGTCCGGAGACGTCCACCGCCGCGCGTGTGCAGGCGGCCGTCGCGGCGCAGCCCAGCGGAGGAGACCGGTGAAGGACGAGGAGCTGTCCGTGCGGCTGCGGGAGGCCGCCGGGGCGCACCGCCCCGACCGGGAGCGGATGCTGGCGCGCGTCGAGCGCGGCATGGCCGAGGGCGGGCCGCCGGCCCGGGTGGTGCGTCCGCGGCGCGCCGCGCCGTCGTGGCTGCGGGTCGCGGGGGCGACGGCCGCGGTCTGCGGGGTGCTGGCGTTCGGCGCGTTCGCCGTCACCTCCACCGGAGAGGGCGGCGCGCACGGGGAGCGGGTGGCCGCGCCGCCGACGGCCTCCCCCACCCCGTCCGTGACCCCGCCCCCGGCCCTCGGCCCGTTGCGCACGGAGGACGGGCCGTTGTGGACCGACGGCGCCGTGGACCCGCACTCCAACGCCTACTGGGCGCAGAGCGATGTGACGCTGCGGACGGCCGAGCCGCTGTCCTCGCTCACCGTGGAGCTGCGGATCGCCCTCACCGGCGGGGTGAACAGCACCGGCTCCTGGCGCTCGCTGCCCGCGGAGGACTTCACCGTGTCGGTGACGGAGGACGGCGGCTACCTCGTCTACCGGTGGGCGCTGCGGGCGGGCCGGACCGTGCCCGCCGGTACGCACATGTTCGCCGGGCAGTACAACCACGCGGAGGGCGCCCGGGACGCCGCAGGCGACTACCTGACCGCGCACGCGGTCCGCACCACCGGCGAACGGGCCTCTGTGGGTGACTACTTCGGCCCAAACCACTGACCGTCCGAGCCGGCCGGAAGAAGACGGCGGAACCCGGCAACCCTTGTCCCCACGGTGGCGACCAGGAAGCGAACGCTCCCCCCACCACCAAGGAACGGGACAACGACATGAAGAAACGAGCCGCACTGCACGGCAGCCGTGCACGGCGCACCGGCCGCCGTCGCATGATCGCCGCTTCGGCCACCGCGCTCTCCCTCACCGGCGCCGCGCTCACCACCGGCCTCCTGGTCCAGTCGGCCGACGCGGCCCCCACCGCTGCCGCGGCCGCCGCGTGGCCGACGCCCTCGGGTTCGCAGGCCGTCTCGGCGACCATCAAGGTCTCGGGGACGTACGACGGCAAGCTGAAGCGCTTCTACGGAAGCGGGGACCTGGGCGACGGCGGTCAGGACGAGGGTCAGGACCCGATCTTCGAACTGGCCGACGGGGCGGTCCTGAAGAACGTCGTCGTGGGCTCGCCCGCCGCCGACGGCATCCACTGCAAGGGCAGCTGCACGATCCAGAACGTGTGGTGGGAGGACGTCGGTGAGGACGCGGCGTCCTTCAAGGGCACCTCCTCCGGCGCCACGTACAAGGTGACCGGCGGCGGTGCCAGGAAGGCCGACGACAAGGTCTTCCAGTTCAACGGCGCGGGCACGCTGACCGTCAGCGGGTTCCAGGTCTCGGACTTCGGCAAGCTCGTCCGGTCCTGCGGGAACTGTTCCAAGCAGTACAAGCGCACGATCGCGGTCAGCGACGTCGATGTGACGGCGCCGGGCAAGGCACTGGTCGGGATCAACACCAACTACGGGGACACCGCGACGCTGAAGTCGGTCCGGATCCACGGCGACAGCAGCAAGAAGATCAAGCCGTGCGTCCGCTACACGGGCAACGACGACGGTGACGAGCCGACGGAGACCGGCAGCGGGCCGGACGGGACGTACTGCAAGTACAGCAGCTCGGACATCACCTACGGCTGAGCAGCGGACACGCAAGGACGAGAGCCCCGCCGGATCGTTTCGGCGGGGCTCCCGTCATGAGGTGGTGTCCGCTCACACGTAGGGACGCCAGTCCCCGAGCCAGCCGGCCGGGGTGTGCAGGCGTGCCTCGGACGCTGTCAGCCGGGGGCGGTTGGCGGGGACGGTGACGCGGGCGCCGGGGCCCGTGTTGCGGTACTCGGCGAAGCGCTGCTCCTGCCAGGGGTAGCCCGCGGACATGGTCCCGTAGGGCTCGTCCGTGTCGGTCCCGGCGTCGAGGCGGCTGTCGCGCACGGTCAGCATCGGGTGTGCGGTGAGGTCGGAGGAGGGCACCCAGGGTCGGGCCAGCTTGAAGTACCCGTCCGGCGCGGTGCTGGTGATGCGGGAGCGCAGCACCAGGTAGCCGTGCGGGTTGGCTCCGGCGGTGCTGGGTGCGAA
Source organism: Streptomyces sp. NBC_01013 (assembly GCF_045162765.1). Taxonomy (NCBI): domain Bacteria; kingdom Bacillati; phylum Actinomycetota; class Actinomycetes; order Kitasatosporales; family Streptomycetaceae; genus Streptomyces; species Streptomyces sp. NBC_01013. The sequence goes on along the minus strand of NZ_CP108687.1, from coordinate 6,445,857 downwards.
GACGAAGCCGTACGGCGCGGCCGCCAGGTCGGCGCGGGTCAGGGTGCGGAAGTGACAGCGGTCGAGGACGGCGGTGGCCCGGCCGAAGACGAAGTCGACGTCGCCCTCGACGTAGCAGTCGCGGTAGTACTGGCGGGCGAAGGCGGTGAGGGCGAGGGAGTCGGCGTACAGGGTGTCCTGGTGTCCCAGGAAGCGGCAGCCGTAGAACGCCGAGCGGTCGCCCTGCACCTTGATGGCGACGGCCTGGGTTCCCGTGTATTCGGGGTGGTCGGCGCGGAGCCAGTCGTTGGCGAAGGTCAGGCCGCGGGCGGTGAGACCGGCGGGCCGGGCGGTGACGGTGGCGGATCCGCTCGTGCCGTACGTCCCCGAACCGTCGGGCCGGGGGGTGCCGTTGGCGTTGGAGTACACGATGACGGTGTCGTGCGGGTCGTCGCTCGCGCCGATGAGGGTGAGTCCGGTCCGGTCGGCCGGGATGTCGACCGTCTCGCGGTAGGTGCCCGGGGCGATCACCAGGGTGCGGCCCGTGCCGGTCGCGGCGTCCACGGCGGCCTGGACGGTGGTGTGGTCACCCCTGCCGCCGGCGTCGACGTACAGCGTCGAGGCGTCGATGCGGTGGGACGGTGAGCCGTAGCGTCCGAAGGGGCGGTGTGCGCCGGGCCGGCCGTGGGCGTGCGCGGTGGTGGGCGCGCCGAGTGCGAGGGCGGCGCTGCCGCCCGCGAGCAGGATCAGGGCACTGCGTCTGCTGGGCATGGGCGGTACTTCCTTACTTCCTCACGCGGGGTGCGCGACGGGGCCGGCGGGCCCCCGCCGGTGCCGGGCGGGCACCGACGGGGAGCCATTGGTTCGGGGCGGTCGGCCGTCAGGCGCCGGGGATCCGGCCGGCACCTGCCTGGAGACCGACGAGCAGGGGCACGAGCAGCGGGTGGTCGACCCTGGTGCGCAGGACCGGCGTCCAGCCGGCGCCCGTGGTGAGCTGCTCCGCGGGGACGCCGGCGTTGTGGACCGCGACGAGGTCCGTCCTGCGGCCGTTGACGTAGTTGTCCGCGGCGGTGAGCGAGGACTCGGACCACTTCTTGAGGATCTTCGCCTGGTCGAACCCGGCGCCGAGGCTGAACGCGTTGTGCTCGGCGACGAGCTGGGACTTGGCGCCGATGCCGTACGTGTAGCCGTAGACGCTGCCCTTGGTGGCGACGAAGTGGTTGTTGTACGAGTCGACCTGCCCGAAGCGGACTCGGGGCGCGCGCTCGTTCACGTCCTTGAAGAGGTTGTGGTGCAGGGTGACGCGGAGCTTGCCGTTGTCGGTCGCGCCGGCGCCGTCGCTGTTGCCGATGAGCATCGTCTTGTCGTGGTCCTTGAGGACGTTGTACGAGACGGTGACGAGGTCGGCGCCCTTGACGATGTCGAAGAGCCCGTCGTGCTGCTGGTACAGCTCGTCGAAGTAGCGGGGCTGGTCGGCGTCGGGGCGGTCCCCGTCGCTGAAGGTGTTGTGGTCCACCCAGACGTGGTCGGAGCCGTAGACGACGAGGTTGTCGTACTCGGAGTTCCAGTGGCCGGTGTCGCCGTCCGTCGGGTCCCACTGGGGGAAGCAGTCGTAGGTGTCCTCGAACGAGATGTTGCGGACGATGACGTTGGAGACGCCCTGGATCTGGAGGCTGGCGCCGATGACCGTCGCGTCCTTGCCGACGCCGACGAGCGTGGTGTTGGACGGGACGTAGACGTTCACCGCGGCCTTCTGCAGTTTGGCGGAGGCGAGCCGGGCCTCCTCCAGGGGGCCCGACGGCACCTCGTCGCGGCCCCAGGTGGCGGGGTCGTAGGCGGCGAGGTACTTGTCCAGCGTGTAGCCGTCGGTCCGGTACGCCTCGCAGTCGATCGGGGTGCCCGCGGCGTCGGAGTTCCCGTGGACGGTACCGTCGATCTTGATGATCTTCGGCGCGTCGCCCGCGTCCTCGAAGGCGGCGATGAGTTCGGCCCGGTTGCTCACGGTGTAGACGTGGTCGGGGGTGGCGGCGGCACCGCCGGTGGTGGAGCCCTCGGCGGCGGCCCAGCCGTCGTTCTCGGCGAGGACGGCACGGTCGATGCCCTTGTGGTGGACGGGGCCGCCCGGGTGCCCGGTGGCCTGGGCGGGGACGGAGACGGCGAGCGCCAGGGAGGCGCAGCCCATCACCAAGGCAATGGCGCGGGCATGACAGATGCGTGCGGGCATGGCGGATCCTTCGGTGGAGAGATGAGGTGAGGTGAGGTGCGGTGAGGCGAGAAGGAACGGGTGGGGCGGCCGGGGTCAGGCCTGCGGCCAGGTGATCCATTCGAGCGGGATCGCGGAATCGGTGCGCCGTACGTCGCGCGGGGCGAGTACCTTCCCGGCCACGAGGGACCGGGCGACGAGCCGCGCGACCTCGACGGCGCCCCGGGGCCGGAAGTGCGTGTTGTCCTGCCGGCCGTCGGGGTAGTTGGGCGACTCGCCCGGCTCCAGCCAGTCGAAGTACCCGAGCGTGCCGTCGGGTCCGAGCTCCTGCCAGAGCGCCAGCGTGAGCGCCTGGAGGTCGAGCAGGGGTACGCGCTCCTCGGCGGCCAGCGCGCGCATCGCGGCCGGGTACTCGCCGTGGCTGGGCTTCGCCGTACCGTCGGCGGCGAAGCGGCGGCGCTCCACCGGGGTGAGCAGGACCGGCCGCGCCCGGCGCGACCGTGCGCCGTGTACGTACTGGCACAGGTGGTCCTGGTAGGTGGTGTACGGGTCGGTGCCGCGGGCCGGGTCCTCGGTCTTCTCGTCGTTGTGCCCGAACTGGATCAGCAGGAGGTCGCCCTCGCGGACCTCCTCCAGCAGCGCGGCGAGCAGGCCCTCGTCGATGAAGCTCTTCGAACTGCGGCCGTTCATCGCATGGTTGGCGACCGTCAGGGTGCTTCCCAGGAAGTACGGCAGGGCCATGCCCCAGCCGGTCTCGGGTGCCGCGTCGGCGTACTTCTGCGCGGCCGTCGAGTCGCCGGCGATGTGCAGGGTGCGGGGGCGGGGGCGTCCGCCCGGCCCGTGCGCCGCCGCGGCGGTGCCGGTGGCGAGCACGAGGGGGAGCGCGGCGAGGGCGGCCGCGGTCTGCCTGCGGGTGAGTGACACGGTGAAGCTGCCTCTCTCTTGGATGCGCAACGGTGCGTACGCGGGCGTACGGCGGTACGTGGTGCAGGAGGAGAGGGAGCCGGCGGCGGGACGCGACCCATCCGCCGCCGGCCCCCGGTCACCGGGGTGTGGGACCGGATCAGCCGTTGCCGATCTCCTTCCACTCCTTCTGTGCCTTGTTCAGCTCGTCCGCCACCTTGTCCAGGAAGGCCTTGGCCGTGACCTTGCCGAGCAGCAGCTTCTGGAACTCCGGCTCGTTGTCCGCCTTGCTGATGTTGTTCCAGTCCGGCAGGTAGTACGGCAGCTGCACGATCTTGGTGGAGCCGTCGGTGAGGGACTTCGCGGCGAGCTCGGTGGGCTCGGTGGCGCTGATCCACGGGTCCTTGGCGGCCTCGGTGTTCGCCGGGATGGCGCCCGCGGACTCGTTCCACTTGCTGTTCGACTCGTGCGATGCGGCGAACTCGATGAACTTCCAGGCCGCCGTCTTGTTCCTGCTCGACCGGAACAGGCCGAGCCCGTCGACCGGATTGGAGACCTGGACCCGGGTGCCGCTGTCACCGACCGGGTTCGGTATGCCGGCGAACTTCTCCTTGCCCAGCGCCTTCAGGTGGTCCTGGTAGGAGCCCAGGTTGTGGCTCAGCATGCCGATGGTGCCGGTGTCGAACTGGGCGACCATCTTGGTGAAGTCGTTGTTGACGTCGGCGGCGGGCGTCGTCTTCTTGTACAGCGCCACGTACTTCTCCAGCGCGGCGACGTTCTTCGGGTCGTTGAGCGTCGTCTTGTCGCCGCTCCAGAACTCCGTGATGCCGGACTGGCCGTACGAGGCGTCGATCGCCTGGGCGATGGAGCCGGCGCCGCCACGGATCGTGTAGCCGAACTTGTTGTCCTTGGCGGCTGTGAGCTTCTCGGCCGCCTTGTAGAAGTTGGCCCAGGTGGTGGGGGCTTCGAGGCCCGCGGCCTTGAACAGGTCGGTGCGGTACCAGAGGGCGCCGTTGTTGGCGGAGGTCGGCACGGAGTACATGTCGTCGCCCCGGCCGCCGGCGTCCTTGACGCTCGCGACCATGCCCTCGACGAGCTTGCCGTTGAGGGGGGAGCCCTTGATCCGGTCGTTGAGCGGTTCGAGGGCCTCCTGGGAGACCATGTTGGCGAGGTAGGCGGTGCCGACGCCACCGACGTCGGGCAGGCCGCCGCCCGCGATGGCCGTGTCGTACTTGGACTGCACGTCCGCGATCGGGATCGGCACGTACTTGACCTTGATGTCCGGGTACTTCTTCTCGAAGTCCTTGATGATCTCGGTCCAGATGGCGGTGCGCGGACCACCGTTGTTGTCCCAGAAGGTGATCTCGCCCTTGCCGCTGCCCTCGGTGCCGCTGTCGCTGCCGTCGTCACCGCAGGCGGTCGCGGTCAGTGCGAGCACCGCGGCAAGGCAGACAGCGGCCGTGGCACGCCCCCGCTGCGTCTTCGAGATGTTCATGATCGGCTCTTCTCTCTCGGTTCTCTCGGTCCGTGCGCATGAGTGAGGGTTCGGTGGTTCCGGTACCGGCCGGCCGTCGCTCTCGGACGGCCCGGCCGGTACGGGTCAGGGGGTGGTGCGGAATCCGGTGAAGCAGGCCGTCCCGGCCGGCCCCGTCCCGGGTGGTGCGGTGGCGAACAGGCCGAGCAGGGCGCCGACCCAGCGCCACGGCGTCGCGGCGAAGACCTGGCCCGAGGGCCGGAATCCGGACCCGTCCCCGGTGTCGGCGAAGAAGCGGCAGCGGGCACCGGCGGCGACCTCGATCCGGAGCCGGGCCGTGCCGTCAGGGGCCGCCCTGCTGTGTTCGGCGTCGCGTTCGTGTTCGGCGACCGTCTCGGCGTACCGGTGCACGAGGCGTACACCGCCGTCCGCCGACCGCTCCAGGCCGATCCAGCTGAACGCATCCCCGAGCACCGCGAGACCGGCCTTGGCCCCCGCCACCTCGCTGCCGAGCGCGAGCCCGGCCTCGACGGTGAACGTCTCGGCGGGCAGCCGCTGGACCAGCACGTTGGGCAGCGCCCGCAGATCGTGCGCGTACGCCGTCCGTACGCAGCTGAGCCGCAGCCCGTCCCCGCCGTGCTCGACCGTCCAGCCGGGGCGGGGGTTGGCGGTCCACTGCCACTGCCTGCCGTACCGGCCGCCGGGGAAGCTGTCCGCACTGGCCGGGGCCGCGGCGGACTGCTCGGGCGCCGCCGGTTTGGCGTGCACGGGGACGGGCTCGCCCCCGTCGCCGATCACGGGCCAGCCGCCGTCCTCGGCGTCCCATCGCATCGGCTGCAGGTGGACCACCCGCCCGTACGCCCCGCGTTCCTGAAAGTGCAGGAACCAGTCCTCGCCCGCCGCGGTCGTGACCCAGCCGCCCTGGTGCGGCCCGTTGACCTCGGTCCGGCCCTGGGAGAGGACGACGCGCTCCTCGTACGGCCCGAAGAACTCCCGGGAGCGGAAGGCGCCCTGCCAGCCGGTGCTCACCCCGCCGGCCGGGGCGAGGATCCAGAACTCGCCGTCACGCCGGTAGAGCTTGGGCCCCTCCAGGGTGAACCAGCCGGGGATCGTGTCGGCGTCGATCAGGGTCTTGCCCTCGTCGAGGAGCTCCCGTCCGTCGGGGCTCATCCGGTGGCCGGTGAGCCGGTTCTTGATACCGGAGCGCGACTTGGCCCAGGCGTGCACCAGGTAGGCGTCGCCGGTCTCCTCGTCCCACAGCGGGCAGGCGTCGATCAGCCCCTTGCCCGCCTTGACCAGATGGGGCGCGCTCCACGGGCCGCGGATGTCCTCGGCGTTGATCTGCTGGATGCCGTGGTCGGGGTCGCCCCAGAAGATCCAGAACCGCCCGGCGTGGTGCCGCAGCGACGGCGCCCACACCCCGCAGTCGTGCCGGGGCACGGCGAAGTCCGCGGCCGGCTCCAGCCGGTCCAGGGCGTGGCCGATGAGGGTCCAGTTGACGAGGTCGCGCGAGTGCAGGAGCGGCAGTCCGGGGACCCGGCCGAAGCTGGAGGCGGTGAGGTAGAAGTCGTCACCGACCCGCACCACGTCGGGGTCGGACCAGTCCGCGTTCAGCACCGGGTTGCGGTAGGTGCCGTCGCCCAGGTCGGCGGTCCAGGGGCGCTCTCCGACGGCGCTCACGCGGTCACCGCCCGGCGGACGTACGCGGCGGCCCCGTCCCGGTCGAGCCGGCCGTCCGCGACGACGGTGACGACCCGGCGCACGATCGTCGCACCCGCGGGGACGGGGAGCCGACGGGCGGCGGCGAGGGAGGAACCGACGCCCGGGTACTCGGCGGTCCGCACGAACCACGGGTCCCGGCGGGTCTCCTCCGTCGCCCCGGCGAAGACCAGGGTCCAGCCGTCGCCGCTCATCGCCACCCAGTCGGCGGCCCGCCCGTGCACCGCCTCCTCGCCCTCCCCGCTCTCGCTGAACACGATCGGTGCCGCGGACTCCTTGGGCGCCCGCCAGAAGAAGCCGCCGTATCCGGCGCCGGGCCGCCCGTTGGTGGCGGGGCTGCCGATCGACAGGTCCGAGGTGCCCCGGTTGGTGAGCGAGAAGGAGAAGTCCAGCGCCCAGGCGGCTCGGGAGAGTTCGGCGGTGGCGACCGTGCGGTGCTCCCGCAGCAGTTCGGTGTCGCCGGCCTCCCAGCTGAGCTCCTCGACGAACCCGTCCGGGTCCCGGAGCTTCCAGCCGAGGTGGCGCTGGATCCCGTGGTTGTCGAGCGCGGTGGGGCCCTGGTCGCGGACGAAGGTACGGCCGCCCCAGAAGTTGTGCCCGGCGACGTCCGGGACGGCGACCGAGGTGCCCAGGTGGTGGAGGTGGTCGGCCGGACGCTCCTCGGTGACGGGCGTTCCGGCGAGGGTGGTGACCGGATGGAGATAGGGACGGCCGTCGGTGGCGGGGAGATAGGTGTAGCGGCCGACCGGGCGGCCGGCGCAGCTCAGCAGTGCGGTGGTCGTCACGATGAACTCACCTCGGTGGTAGGTCCTGTGCGGGATTCCAGCGCGGGAGAAGGAGCGACGTCCGGTGCCGTCGGGTCCGGGGCGGAGGTGGGAGGGCGGACGGATGGGGCCTCCCCTGGACAGGACCCGCGCGCCCAGGGGGCGCCGAGTTCGGAGAAGAGCGTGAGGTTGTCGGCGCCCGCCTCGACCAGTGCGTCGATGCCACGTACCACCCGGCGGGGGGCGGTGGAGTCGGTCGCGGGCACGGTGTACCAGGCGTCGGCCGGCAGCGCGCGGGGCTCGGCGGCGGTCCGCACGGCCTCGACGACCTCCATGAACGCCCCGGTGCGGTGCGGCGGGACGAGGAGCGCGGCATCCCGCACCAGGTGGTCGACGAGGTTCTCCAGGAGGTCGGTCCTCCCGTGCACCGCCTCCTCGGGGCCGTGTCCGGCGCGCTGGACGAGGACCCGGTCCTGCTTGTACCAGAAGGTGATCCGGCCGCGGTCGCCGTGGACGATCACGTAGGGCTCACCGGCCTGTTCCGCGCAGAGGGTGACAGCGGCGGTGACGGGGACCCCCGCCGTGGTGGTGATGCGTACGCAGGAGGTGTCGTCGGCCTCGATGTCGTGGGCGCGGAAGAGCTCGGTCTCGACTCCGGCGACGTCCTGGGCCGTGCCGCTGCCGGCGAGTTCGAGGGCGGTGGCCACGGCGTGCGCGAGGGGGTTGGTCAGGACCCCGTCGACGACGTCGGTGTCACCGATGCGGCGCCGCCCGGCCCAGGGGGCGCGCCGGTAGTAGGCCTCGTCCCGGACCCAGGCACCGGCGGCCCCGTAGCCCCGGACGGTGCCGATGGCACCGGTGCGCACGAGCTGACGGATGGCGGGCACGGCGTGCGAGCCGAAGGACTGGAAACCCACCTGGCAGGCGATCCCGGCGTGCTGCACTCCGGCCAGGATCCGTTCGAAGTCGGCCCGGGTCGCGGCGGTCGGCTTCTCCAGCAGGAGGTGGACGCCTCGGCCGGCTGCGGTGAGCGCCAGTTCGGCGTGGGTCTGGATCGGGGTGCAGATGACGGCTGCGCGGGCGCCGGTGGAGTCCAGGAGGGCACCGAAATCGGCCGACTGCTCGGGGAGTTCACCGGCGAAGGCGTCGAGTTCACCGGCGTCGAGGGGCATCAGCTCGCAGACTCCGGCGAGCCGGACGAGGCCCTGGTGCTGGAGGCGGCGGATGTTGGCGAGGTGCCAGCGGCCGTGGCCGCGGGCGCCTGCGAGGACGATGGGGACGGGTGTGGTGGGCAGGGACGGCATGTCCGTCACCCCTTCACTGCGCCGGCGCTGAAGCCGGTGATGAGCCACTTCTGGATGAAGGCGAAGACGATCACCACGGGGACCGCGGCGATCACACCGCCCGCGGCGAGCGCGCCCAGGTCGACGCTGTCCGCGCCGATGAGGGTGTTCAGGCCGACCGGGATCGTCTGCTTGTCCTGCTCGCTGAGGAACATGAGCGCGAACAGGAAGTGGTTCCAGCTGTGCACGAAGGCGAAGGAGCCGACCGCGATGAGTCCCGGGCGCAGCAGCGGCAGCACCACCGCACAGAAGGCCCGGAAGCGCGAGCAGCCGTCCACCCAGGCCGCCTCCTCCAGAGAGGTGGGCACGTTCTTGATGAACCCGCTGATCAGGATGATGGAGAGGGGCAGCTGGAACACCGTCTCGGCGATGACCACGCTCCCCAGGGAGTTGATCATCTGGAGGTTCTTGAAGATCTCGAACAGCGGTACGAGCATCAGCGCGCCCGGGATGAACTGCGAGCAGAGCAGCGCCAGCATGAAGGCGTTCTTGATCTTGAAGTTGAAGCGGGCGAGGGCGTAGCCGCCGGCCAGCGCGACGAGCGTCGTGCTGATCAGGGTGCAGACCCCGACGATCATGCTGTTCTGGAAGAAGACCGCGAAGCTGCGCTCGTTCCAGACCTTGGAGAAGTGCTCCCCCGTCATCGGCCAGGGCACCAGCAACGTCGAGCCCGCGGGGCGCACGGCGAACAGGAACATCCAGTAGAACGGGATGAGGGTGAAGACGAGGTAGATGCCGAGCGGCACGTAGATCTGCCAGCGCGGTACGTCGTCGAAGGCGCGTTCTCGGCCGGGCTTGGCGCGCCGGTGGGCGGCCGGGGGGCCGCTGTCCTGGGCGGACGGTCGCGCGGCGTCGGTGCCGTTCTTCTCGGCCAGTGCGGCAGTCACTTGTGGTCGCCTCCGAACTTGCTCAGGCGCAGATAGACGATCGAGCAGAAGAGGAGGATCACGAAGGCGACGGTGGTGAGCGCGGAGGCGTATCCGAAGTCGTGGCCCTCGATGCCGGTGTTGGCGACATAGAGCGGCAGGGTGGTGGTCTCGCCGGCCGGCCCGCCACCGGTGAGGGTGTAGAGCAGGTCGACGTTGTTGAACTCCCAGACACCGCGCAGCAGCGTCGACAGGATGATCGCGTCCCGCAGGTGGGGCAGGGTGATGTGGAAGAACTGGCGCATCCGCCCGGCGCCGTCGACGGACGCCGCCTCGTACAGCTCCTTGGAGACGGACTGCAGGTCGGCGAGGATGAGGATGGCGAAGAAGGGGACTCCGCGCCAGAGTTCGGCGACCGTCGCGGCCCAGAAGACGGTTCCGGTGTCGGAGAGCACGGAGGTGCCGTAGTCGCCGATCCCGGCGTCCGCGAGGTAGCGGCTGAATCCGGTCGAGGAGTTGTAGAGCAGGATCCAGATGGTGCTGGTCAGCACACCGGAGACGGCCCACGGAGAGAAGACCATGGCGCGGGAGATGCCGCGGCCGATGAAGCTCTGGTTGACGATCAGCGCGAGGGCGAGCCCGAGGGTGAGCTGGAGGGCGACCTGGACGACCACCCACTGGGCGCTGAAGCCCAGCGTCGTCCAGAACTGGTCGTCGTCGGTGAAGATCCGGGTGAAGTTGTCGAAGCCCGCGAAGCCGTTCCGCCACGGCTTGGTGACGTTGTAGTTCTGCAGGCTGTAGTAGAAGACGCTGACCACCGGGTAGGCGATGAAGCCCAGCATCAGCAGCCCCGCGGGGGCGATCAGCAGATACGGCAGTCGGCGGGGACTCGCGGAGCGGCGCCTGGGCACCTTGGGCGGTGTGGCCACAGCGGCGGCTTGGGCCATGACACGTCTCCGTTCTCTCTCAGGTACGGGGTGCACGGTGGTGCGTGAGGGTGCTGGGAGGTGCTGCGTTCCGAGCTGTGCGCGGTGATGCGTGTAGTACGCAAGCGCTTACCGCATGAGGTTCGGCATACCGAACAGAGCGGGGCGCCCGAATTCCGTGGGGCCGTTCAGCCGGCGTACGGGTCGGGGACTTCGCCCGGCCGCGCCAGGAAGGCGAAGTCGCAGCCGGTGTCGGCCTGGGTGATCTGGTCGTGGTACAGCGCTCCGTAACCGCGCTCGTACCGGGTGGCCGGCGGGGTCCACTCGGCCCTGCGCCGCGTCAACTCCTCTTCGGGGACGTCGAGATGGAGCAGACGCGACTCGACGTCCAGGGTGATCGGGTCCCCGGTGCGCACGAGCGCGAGGGGCCCGCCGACGTACGACTCGGGAGCGATGTGCAGGACGCAGGCCCCATAACTGGTGCCGCTCATCCGGGCGTCGGAGATCCGCACCATGTCCCGTACACCCTGCTTCAGCAGATAGTCGGGGATCGGCAGCATGCCGTACTCGGGCATACCCGGCCCGCCCTTGGGTCCGGCGTTGCGGAGCACCAGCACATGGTCCGGGGTGAGGGCCAGGGCCGGGTCGTTGATCGTGCGCTGCATCTCCTTGTAGTCGTCGAAGACGACCGCGGGACCGGTGTGGCGCAGCAGATGGGGCTCGGCGGCGATGTGCTTGATGACCGCCCCGTCCGGACAGAGGTTGCCGCGCAGCACCGCCACGCCGCCCTCCTCGGCGAGCGGGTTGTCGCGTTCGCGGATGACGTCACTGTTGTGCACGAGTGCGCCGTCGAGCTGTTCGCGCAGGGTGTCGTGCGCGACCGTGGGCCGGTCCAGGTGCAGTACGTCGGTCAGCCGGGCCAGGAACCCGGGCAGCCCGCCGGCGAAGTGGAAGTCCTCCATGAGGTACTTCCCTCCGGGGCGCAGATTGGCCAGCACCGGGACGGTGCGGGCGATGCGGTCGAAGTCGTCCAGGGTGAGCTTGATGCCGGAGCGGCCCGCCATGGCGATCAGGTGGATGACGGCGTTGGTGGAGCCGCCGAGCGCGAGGACGGTGGCGACGGCGTCCTCGTACGCCTCCGCGGTGAGGATCGACGACAGCTTCCGCTGCTGCCACACCAGTTCGACGATCCGGAGGCCCGACTGCGCGGCCATCCGGTCGTGGCCGGAGTCGACGGCCGGGATGGACGAGGCGCCGGGGACGGTGACACCGAGCGCCTCGGCGGCGGCGGTGAGGGTCGAGGCGGTGCCCATCGTCATGCAGTGGCCGGGTGAGCGGGCGAGCCCGTTCTCCAGTTCGCCCATCTCGCAGTCGCCGATGAGGCCGGCCCGCTTGTCGTCCCAGTACTTCCACATGTCGGTGCCGGAGCCGAGGACCTCGTCGCGCCAGTGCCCCGGCAGCATCGGCCCGGCCGGCACGAAGACCGCGGGAAGGTCGACGGAGGCGGCGCCCATCAGCAGTGCGGGCGTCGACTTGTCGCAGCCGCCCAGCAGCACCGCGCCATCGACGGGGTAGGAGCGCAGCAGCTCCTCCGTCTCCATCGCCAGCATGTTCCGGTAGAGCATCGGAGTCGGCTTCTGGAACGTCTCCGAGAGGGTGGAGACCGGGAATTCGAGCGGGAAGCCTCCTGCCTGCCAGACCCCGCGCTTGACCGCCTGCGCCCGCTCGCGCAGATGGACGTGGCACGGATTGATGTCGGACCAGGTGTTGAGGATCGCGATGACCGGCTTGCCGAGGTGCTCCTCGGGGAGGTAGCCGAGCTGACGGGTGCGGGCACGGTGGCTGAAGGAGCGCAGCCCATCGGTGCCGTACCACTGGTGGCTGCGCAGTTCCTCCGGGGCGATGCGGCCGGTGGGGGTCATATGGACCACCCCGCGACCTGGTCGGCGACCTCGCCGCGCTGCGCCTCGGGCAGCACCCGGCTGGGCGGGCGCACGTCGCGGCGGCACAGGCCGAGCGAGGCCAGGGCCTCCTTGACCACCGTCACGTTGTTGGCGGACTGCCGGTCGGCGCGCAGCTCCTCGAAGCGACGGATCTGCTCCCAGACCTTCATGGCGGCTGGATGGTCGCCGGCCCGCAGCGCCTCCAGCATGGCGATCGAGACGCCGGGGGCGACGTTGACGAGCCCGGAGGTGAATCCGGTGGCTCCCGCGGAGAAGTAGGCCGGGGCGTACAGCTCGGCGAGGCCCGCGACCCAGACGAAACGGTCCAGGCCCGCGTCCCGGGCGAACGCGGCGAAGCGCGCGGCGTCCGGGACGGCGTACTTGACGCCGATGACGTTGGGACAGCTGTCGGCGAGGGCCGCCAGGCACTCACCGTCGAGGTGCGGGTTGCGAATGTAGGGGACGACACCCAGGGCGGGGACGGCCTCGGCGATGGCCCGGTGGTAGTCGATCCAGCCGTCCTGCGAGACGTAGGGGTGGACGGGCTGGTGCACCATCACCATCTCGGCCCCGGCGTCACGGGCGTGCTCGGCGGCGGCGACGGCGGTCGGCACGTCGTGTCCGACGCCCACCAGGATGGTGGCGCGGCCGCCGGCCTCCTCGATCGTCAGCTCGGTGACGGCGCGCCGCTCCTCGGGGCTGAGCGCGTAGAACTCCCCGGTGTTGCCGTTCGGGGTGAGGATGCGTACGCCGCCGTCCAACAGCCTTCGCAGCAGGGCGCGGTGCACCACCGTGTCGATGGTGCCGTCCTCGGCGAACGGGGTCACCGGGATGGCCACGACATCTGCGAGGGCCGCCTTCAGCGGTGTGAGGTCCATGCGGACAGGCCTTTCGTCGGTGTGCTGCTGGTTCACGCCGCCCCGCCCCCGTCTTCGTCGTCGGGGAACGCGCGGCGCACGAACGACGCGATGTGGTCGTGCAGAGCCCCGGCCGCCGCGTCGGCGTCGTCGGCGAGCGCCAGCCGCAGAATCTCCCGGTGCTCGGCCGCCTCCCGCTCCCAGGACGGGATGGCCGACCACGCGACCGTCGACACGAGTGCCGCCTGGTCGCGGACCTCGTCGAGCATCCGGGCCAGCAGCGGGTTGCCGCAGGGGAGGTAGAGCGCCCGGTGGAAGTCCCGGTTGGCGAGCGACCTGTCGGCCTTGTCGCCGGCCGAGTCGGCGCGCTCCAGGGCTTCCTGCGCCGCGTCGAGCGAGGCCTTGCGGGTGATGGAGCGGCGCAGCGCCTCCGGTTCGAGCAGCAGCCGCACGTCGTACACCTCCCGGGCCATGGACGCGTCGACCAGCCGCACGATGGCGCCCTTGTACTGGCTCATGACGACCAGACCCGTTCCGGCGAGCGTCTTGAGCGCCTCACGGACGGGGGTCTTGGACACCCCGAACTGTGCGGCGAGTTCGGTCTCGACGAGCGCCTGCCCTGGTCTCAGCTGCGCCGTGAGGATCGCGTGCTTGATCGCCTCCAGCACGTACTGGGTGCGGGACGGAATCGGGGTGGGCGCAAAGGTCATGAGTGAAGGGCTCTCGCATCTCGCGTATCGCGTCTCATATATGACGTACGAAGTACGACGCGATGAAGCTAGAGGTGCCACGAATGTTTCGTCAACGCTTCTGACGGAAGAACTTCACCGGACTACGACGTGTGCCATACACCGATCTCGGGTCCCGGTCACTCCCGCCGCGCGGCCTACGCCATCCTCCCGATGCCCCGCAACGGCCTTACCGGCCAGCCTGTTTGCGTAACGAGCATGCAGGTCAGGGAGGTTCGATGGGCACGGTGACAGGGTCGGCGACCGGGCGGGTGCTGCGGGACCGCACGGCCGGGCTGTTCCTCGCGGCGGTCGTGGTGTCCGGATTCGGCAGCTCCGCGATGTCGCTGGCCGCCGGCATCTGGGTCAAGTCGCTGACGGGCTCGGACAGTCTGGCTGCGCTCGCGCTCTTCGCCGTCTGGCTGCCGGTGCTCTTCGGACCGCCCCTCGGGGCGGTGGCCGACCGGCTGCCGAGGAAGCCGCTGCTGGTCGGCGCGAACGTCGTCATGGCCCTGCTGCTGACCACGCTGACGGCGGTGGACTCGGCGGGGCGGATCTGGATCCTGTTCGCGGTGCTGCTGGTGTACGGGACCGCCTACGTGGTGACGGACGCCGCCGAGTCGGCCGTGGTCGCCCAGGCCGTGGACGCCGGGCTGGTGGGCGACTTCAACGGCTTGAGGATGACGGCGAACGAGGGGATGAAGCTGGTGGCCCCGCTCACCGGTGCGGCGCTCTACACCCGCTTCGGGGGCGGCGCGGTGGCCCTGCTGGACGCGGCCTCCTTCGCCCTGGCCGCAGGGCTCTACGCCCTGTTGCCGGTGCGCGGGCCGCAGGCGGCAGGGGGCCGCGAGGGCGGGCGGCCCTCCGGGATGTGGCAGGTGTGGGGGTCGCCGGTGCTGCGGCCGCTGGTGCTCGCCGGATCGGTCACGATGCTGTGTGCGGGCGTCAACGGAGCGACGCTGTACGCCGTCGTGGACAGGGTGCTCGACCGCTCACCCGCGTTCGCCGGAGTGCTCTCCGCCGCCCAGGGGATCGGGTCCATCACGATCGGCCTGCTGGCCGGGCCGCTGCTGCGGCGGTTGCCGGAACGGGTCTTCACGGCGTCGGGCATCGCCGTGTTCGCCCTGGCGGTGAGCCTGCGGGCGCTGCCGTACGACACGGTGGCCCTGGTGGCGTGCGGCCTGATCGGAGCGGGGCTGCCGTGTGTGCTGATCGCCGCGATGACAGCGGTGCAGCGGGAGACACCGGACGCGGTCCTGGGCCGGACGGCGGCGGCAGCGGGCACGCTGATGATGGCACCCAACGCGGTGGCGCTGGCGCTCGGCGCGGGGCTGGTCGCGCTGGTGGACGTACGGGTGCTGCTGCCCCTGGTGGGCGCGGTGGCGCTGTTCACGGCGGCATCGCTGATCACGGGCCGGCGGGGGAAGGCCCCCACCGGCCCGCGGGTGTCAGCGGCCGAGACGTGAGAGCGCCTCGGTGACCGCCACCAGGTCCGGGCCGGAGGCCAGCCCCGCGTGATACAGGCGCAGTTGGTTCGCGCCGAGCGAGGCCGCGTGGGCGGCGTCACGCTCCAGTGTGTCCGGGCTGCCGCCCATCCCCCGCACCACGGTGAGGTTGGCCGCGAGGACGCCCTCGCGGCCGGCGAACGGGCCGAGCACGGCCTCGCGCGCCGCGTCACCTCCGGTACAGGGCACCACCACACCGTCCGCCACGGACAGGATGTGCTCCGGGTCGACACCCACGTTGGCACCGGAGCGGTACGACGCGGGGTCGGCGTGCAGCAGCACCTGGAATCCGGGATCCGCGGCCGCGCGCACCGCGGCGACCACCGACTCCTGGAGCCCGCGGGCCACCTCGGCGCGCCACCGGAGGGTGGCGGCTGCGAGATCCGCGCCCAGCAGCTTCTCGACGCCGCCCCATCCCGCTTCCGGAGCACCGGGGCCGGACCACACCGGGTCCAGCGCGCCCCGCACCGCGAGGCGCAGGTCCTCGGGGTCCAGCCCCTGCCGGCCGTATCCGGCCCGGCAGTCGGAGCAGAAGCACAGCGACATCAGGTACTGCGCCGCGTCGCCGAGGCCGACGCCCGCGATCTTGTCGTGGGCGTGCAGATGCGCGAAGCCGTACCAGCCGCACGACTCCAGCTCCGTGCCGCCCGCCCCGCCCCGTACCGCCGCCTCCGCGGCCAGGTCCACCAGATACGCCCGTACCGCGGGCCGGGCGATGCAGGGGGCCCAGGGGTAGCGGTCCCCGTAGGCGTTGACCACGGAGGTCTCCGGATGATCCGCGCCCAGCCGGGAGTTGTGCGCGAGCACGACCCAGCTGTGCACGTCGAGTCCGGCACCGGCCAATGCCTCGGCGGCCTCCGCGTAGGCGTCGCCGGAGTCCACCCAGGACTGGGCGTACGGGTGCAGCTCGCGCCCCGCCCACCGGTCGGCGTCCGGCGGGTAGAGCACCGCGGCGTGCTCGGCCGTGACGATGCGGCGCGAGGGATGGCGCGGGGTCAGTGCCCGGGTGGAGTGGTAGGCGGCGGCGAGCGTCACCTGCTGGACGCCGAGGTCCGCGACGCGGGCAGCCGCGCCGGGGTCCCCGACGATGTCCCAGGGATACAGGAACGCGGAGGTCTTCACCCGTGCTCCTCCGCGCCCCTGCTCTCCAGCAGCGCACGGCCTGCCCCGATGATCTCCGTCAGCTCCTTGATGTGCGCGGCCGGCGGCTCGGTGAGCGGGCTGCGCACCTCGCCGACCTCCAGGCCCTGGAGGCGGACGGCCGCCTTGACCAGCGAGACGGCATAGCCGCGGCCCTTGGCGCGCAGTTCGACGAGCGGTCGGTAGAACGTGTCGAGCAGCGCGTTGACGAGGCCGTCGTCGCCGGACTCCAGGGCGCGGTAGAAGGCCAGCGCGATGTCGGGCGCGAAGGCGAACACGGCGGAGGAGTAGAGCGTGACGCCGATGCCCCGGTAGGCGAGGCCGGTGAGCTCGGCGGTGGGCAGCCCGTTGAAGTACAGGAAGTCCTGCCCGGGCAGCCCGGTGCGGACGGCGCTGACGATGCGCTGCATCAGGTCCAGGTCGCCGTAGCCGTCCTTGAGGCCGATGATGCCCGGCGTCTGCGCCAGCGCGACCACGGTCTCGGGGGTGAAGACGGCGTTGTCGCGCTGGTAGACGATCGTCTCCAGTGCGGTGGCGGCCGCCAGCGCCGTGTAGTGGGCCAGCAGCCCCTCCTGATCGGCGAAGACCAGGTACGGCGGCATGGCCAGGAGCCCGTCAGCACCCGCCTCCTCGGCGAGCTTCGCGAACTGGACCGCCAGGGCGGTGCCGTATCCGGCGCCCGCCACGACGGGCACCACACCGGCGGTCTCCTCGACGGCCGCGGCGACGACGAGGCGGAACTCCTCAGGTGTCAGGGCGTGGAACTCCCCCGTTCCGCAGCAGGCGAAGACGGCCGCGGCACCGGCGTCCACGCCCTGGCGCACGTGTGCGCGGAAGGCATCGAGGTCGACGGAGCCGTCCGGCCCGTAGGCGGTGACGGGGAAGAAGAGCGGCCCGGCGACAGCGGTGAGTCGGGCGGCAAGTGGGGCTGAGGTCACGGGCGCTCCCTGAGCGGTTTCAGGCGTGCACAATTCTGATTAACGTCCATATTCATGAACGCCTTCACGCTAGAGCAGTGGCTGACCCCGGTCAAGGCGTGGCCCTTGGGCGGGCGGCAACGGGGGCCCTTCGGCTGCGCCGCCGTCGCGCTCCGGGGTTCCGTCCTCAATCGCCGGACGGGCGGGTGCGTCTGCGGGGCGTTGCGCCGGGCTTTGGCTGCGCCCCGGTCCGGGGCGGGGGGTTCCGTCCTCAATCGCCGGACGGGCTTGGTGGGGTGCGGGTGCCCCGTAGGGGCGCTTTGGCCTGGTGGTGGGGGTCCGTGGCCCCTCCGGGGCGTCTCCTCAGACGACGAACGTTCGGCGGGTACGCAGCGGACCCGGGTATCTGTTCGTCGTTCTGCGGGGACTCCCCTGCACGGCCCCGGACCGGCCGCCCTGCGTCTGCGGCAGTCGTACGGCCGGTGTGCACTCGCGAGTGATGCAGGGTGGGGCCGTGCAGGGCAGTCCCCGCAGAAAATGGCGTACGACCGGGGTCCCCCGCGTGGCCGGGTGCACACGCCATTTTTGAGGAGTGTGCCCGGAGGGGCACCACCCCCACCCACCCAACGTGGCGCACCCCGCGGAGCGACCCGCACCACTCAAGCCCGTCCGGCGATTGAGGACGGAACCCCGAGCCCCGGACGGGGCGCACCCCGCAGGGAACCCGCACCCCGGACAACGGCACACCCCGCAGGGACCCGCACCCCGGACAACGGCGCACCCCACCCCAGGGCCCTTGACGCAAAACCCCACCGCTCCGTAACTTGTCCACGCATGTGAATGCCGTCCATGGACCCGGCACGCGCAGCCGCCCCCGTACCGAGGAGATCCACGTGTCCGCTCCCCGCACCGTCCTGCTCACCGGCGCCGCCGGCGGTCTCGGCACCCTGATGCGCGGACTGCTGCCCGCCCACGGCTACGCGCTCCGCCTGTTCGACATGTGCCCCGTCGAGGGCGAGCCGGACGCGATCACCGCAGACCTCGGCGACAAGGAGGCGCTGCGCGAGGCCGTGCGGGGCGTCGACGCGATCATCCACCTTGCGGGCATCTCTCTGGAAGCCTCTTTCGACAAGATCCTGCGGGCGAACATCGAGGGCACCTACAACCTCTACGAGGCCGCCCTCGCGGAAGGCGTGCGGCGGATCGTCTTCGCGTCCTCGAATCACGCCGTCGGCTTCACCCCCCGGCCACTCCCCGGCGACCCGCTCATCCCCATCGGCACTCCGCGCCGGCCGGACACCTTCTACGGCCTGTCCAAGTCCTTCGGCGAGGACCTCGCCCAGCTGTACTGGGACCGGCACGGTCTGGAGACCGTCTCCGTACGCATCGGCTCCTGCTTCCCCGAGCCGACGTCCGTACGGATGCTGTCCGTCTGGATGAGCCCCGCCGACGGCGCCCGGCTGTTCGACGCCGCGCTGACCGCCGAGAACGTGGGCCACACCGTCGTCCACGGCTCCTCGGACAACACCCGCCTGTGGTGGGACCTGACGACGGCCCGCTCCCTCGGCTACGCGCCGCAGGACGACTCGGAGGAGTACGCGGCGAAGCTGATCGCCGAACAGGGCGAGCTCGACCCGGACAACCCGGATCACGCCCACCTCGGCGGTCACTTCTGCACCAACCCGCCGATCTGGCCGTACTGAGCGGATACGGCGGCCGCCCGGAGACGGGGCCTCCGCGCACTCGGCCCGGGCCCCCTCTGCCGCCGTACGGGCGAAGCCGCCCGAAGGTAAGGGAACGGCAAAGCCGGGTCATTCGTTACCCCGTGCATGACCGCTATGACACCCGGCTCGAACATCCCCCTCTCCGCCGCCCGCGTGACGGTGGACGTCGCCGCTCCCGTGCGGCTCGACGTATCGGGCCTGCTGCTCACCGCCGACGGCAAGGTGCGCTCCGACGACGACTTCATCTTCTACAACCAGCCCGCGGGCCCTGGCGTGACCTACCGTTCCGGCGGCGGCACCGCACCCGATGCGATCGTGGTGGACACCGCGGCGGTGCCGGCCGGCATCGAGAAGATCGTCGTCACGGCGAGCCCGGACGGAGCGGGTCAGACCTTCCAGGGCATCGAGCCCACCGCCACCGTGCGCAACGCGGACGACGGCAGCGCGCTCGCCACGTTCACCCCGCCCCAGCTGGGCACCGAGACCGCGCTCGTGGTCATCGAGGTCTACCGCCGGGGCGGCGCCTGGAAGGCCCGCGCGGTCGGCCAGGGCTATGCCAACGGGCTGGCGGGCATCGCCACCGATTTCGGCGTCTCGGTGGAGGAACCCGCCGCCCCCGCACCCGCCCCGGTCGCGCCCCCTGCCCCCGTCGCCGCGCCGGTGGACCCGCGGATCGCCGCTCCCCCGGTGGCCGCCGCCCCGCCGGCCCCGCCCGTCGCACCCCCGGCACCCGCGGCGGCTCCGGCCTCCGGAAAGATCAACCTCGACAAGGGCCGCGTCAGCCTGCAGAAGAACCAGACGGTGTCATTGGTCAAGGGTGGCCGTCCGCTGCTCTCCCAGGTCAAGATGGGCCTCGGATGGGAGCCCGCCTTCCGCGGCAAGGACATCGACCTCGACGCCTCGGTGATCGCCTACGGCCCCAACCGCAACCACCTGGACAGTTGCTACTTCGGCAAGCTCTCCATCCTGAACGGCGCCATCAAGCACTCGGGGGACAACCTCACCGGTGAGGGCGCGGGCGACGACGAGGTGATCGTCGTCGACCTGGGGCGGATCCCCCCGGAGGCGACCGGTCTGGTGTTCACGGTCAACTCCTTCACCGGGCAGAAGTTCACCGAGGTGGCCAAGGCCTACTGCCGGCTGATCGACGCGGCCACCGGCGAGGAGCTGGTCCGCTTCGACCTGACCGGCGCCGAGCCGCAGACCGGCGTCATGATGGCGAAGCTGATCAAGCAGTTCTCGGGCGAGTGGGAGATGACCGCGATGGGCGACTTCGTGAAGTCACGCACCGTCCGCGGCATGGTCAAGCCCGCCGCCCAGGCCTTGTAAGGGCCCCAGGCCCCGCAGGAGCGGAGGCAAACGTCTTCAGGGGCACCCGGCTGGCTGCGGGTGCCCCTGAAGGCGGTCGGCGAGAGAACTACGGCGTACGCGGCGCGTGCTCGTCGCTTCTCTCAGAGCTTGGTCAGCTTGGAGTACGGGCTCAGGATCCTCCCCTGTCGCCCCGAGAAGTCGATGAGCACTGCGTCGTTGTCGCCCTCGACAGCAAGGACTCGACCGAGTCCGAACTGGTCATGCGACACCCTGTCGCCCACATCGAACAATTCGACCGGTGGGGCCGCCTGGGCCGGGCGGTTGAAGGGACTGGAAGGCAGGTGACGCCGGGATCCGGCTGACTGTTTCATTACATTGAGTATGCGCCCTGGAAACGCCCGACGCCATGCCCGACCGCTCCTGGGGCCGCACTGATGCCGGATTCGTAATCAGAGGTTCCGGGGCCGTGCGCCGTCCCTCCCCGCTTCGGGCAAGGGCACCGGCCCTCCCACGGCGCCCGCGGGACCACCACGGATGTGGCGGTTATCGCTTCCCCGCGGGGCGTGGTGGACGGCATCTGCGGCTACCGCTCCCGGCCGGGGGCTACTGCCCCTTGTGCGGGTTGCGCTTCCACGGACCGGTGATGGCCAGCATGATGCCGGGCGTCTGGATGTTGGCGAAGAGCGTCTTGCCGTCGGGCGAGAAGGTCACCCCGGTGAACTCGCTGTACTCGGGCTCGGCCTCCGTGCCGGCGTTCAGCTCGTTGCGCGCGATCGGGTACGTGCGGCCGCTCTCGGTCGCCCCGAAGAGGTGCTGCACGCCCTCGCCGTCCTCGGAGATGACCAGACCGCCGTACGGCGAGACGGTGATGTTGTCCGGGCCGTCGAAGGCGCCGTCCTTGGAGGGGTCGGCATTGACGCCGAGGAGCACCTTCAGGGTCAGCGTGCGGCGCTTCGGGTCGTAGAACCAGACCTGGCCGTCGTGCTGGACAGGGCTCTCAGCACGGGCGAACGAGGAGACGATGTAGGCGCCACCGTCGCCCCACCACATGCCTTCGAGCTTGCGGGCGCGGGTGACCTCCTGGTCCCCGAACTGCTTGCGCACCGAGACGCTCTTCGCGTCGCGGTCGGGCACGTCGACCCAGTCCACGCCGTACACGGTGCCGATCTGCGTGGCACGCGAGAGGTCGTCGACGAACTTTCCGCTCTTGTCGAAGCACTTGGTGGCCTGCAGGACACCGGCGTCGTCGGCGAGCGTACGGAGCTTGCCGCGGCCGTGCTTGAAGCCGTGCGGCGGCACCCAGCGGTAGAGCAGCCCGTTGGGGCCGGACGCGTCCTCGGTGAGGTAGGCGTGGCCCTGCTTGGGGTCGATGACCACGGCCTCGTGGGCGTAGCGGCCGAACGCCTTGATGGGTCGCGGGGCGCGGTTGGCGCGCTTGTCGTACGGGTCGACCTCGAAGACGTAGCCGTGGTCCTTGAGCAGGCCGTTCTTGCCGGCCTTGTCCTCGGTCTCCTCGCAGGTCAGCCAGGTGCCCCAGGGGGTGGAGCCGCCGGCGCAGTTGGTGGAGGTGCCGGCGATGCCGACCCATTCGGCGGTGCGGCCGTCGCGGCGGGTCTCCACGACGGTGCAGCCGCCGGCCGCGACCGGGTCGTAGACCAGGCCGTCGGTGAGCGGGACGGGGTGCTCCCAGCCGGCCCGGGTGCCGCTCAGCTCGTGGTTGTTCACCAGCAGGGTCACACCACGCGCGCCCTCGAAGGCAGCCGTGCCGTCGTGGTTGGAGGGGGTGTACTCGCCGGTCTCCAGCTTGGTGACGCCGCTGTGGGTGATGACCTTGTACGAGAAGCCGGCGGGCAGCGCGAGTATGCCCTTGGGGTCGGGCAGCAGCGGCCCGTAACCGGGCTCGTGGCTGTGCCCGTGCCCGTCGTGACCGTGGCCGTGGTCGTGGTCGTCGTGGCCGTGCTGCGAGTCCCCGGCGGCGAGGGCGCCGGGTGCGGTGGCCAGCGCGGCGACGGTTCCGGTGAGGGCGATGCCGGCACCGGTGAGGGCGGACTGTCTGGTGAATTCCCTGCGCGTGAAGGCCATCACGTACTCCTGGTGCAGCTGGGGCGGGTTGTTGGCCCGATCACCGTCCCGCCCCTGCGCCAACATCAGTTGAACTGAGGACGACTTCGGGGGAACCCCTTCCATGAACATCCTCGGCGGCGCACTGCGGCTCCGCCTCCGCCCGGCTACGCGTCCTCAGCGACCGGAACCGCCGGAGCCGGACCGGGAGCGGGCCTTGAAGGCGGCCTTGCGGGCGTGCTTCGCCTGCTTCTTGTCGCTGTGCAGCCGCCCCATCGCTTCCAGCACGTCCGCCGTAGCCGGGTGCTCCACCCGCCACGCCTCGTCGAAGAAGCCGCTGTGCTGGCCGGACAGGCCCTCGACCAGGCCCTGGAGCTCGTCCAGGTCGCCGTCCGCCTCCAGTTGCGCCGCGATCGTGTCGATGGCGAGCCAGAAGATCATCGCTTCTGAGGGTGCCGGCACGTCGGCGGCGCCCCGCTCGGCGAGCCAGACCCGGGCGAGTCCGCCCAGCTCCGGTTCACCCAGCACCGCGCGCACCGCGGGTTCGGCGTCCGCGCCGACCAGGGCGAGCGCCTGCTGACAGTGCAGCCGGCGCAGGGGTGCCTGCGGGTCCTCGCCGCGTGCGGCGTCCAGGAGTTCGCCGGCCGCCCCGTCGGCGCCGTGTCGCGCGAGCCACAGCTCGATCTCGCCGCGGGCCGCCGCCTCGGGGTAGTACGCGATGCGGCCGAGCAGTACATCGGCGCCCTTGTCGGCCAGGTCGCCGATGGCCGGGGCGTCCACACCGGCGTCCAGCATCCGGGCCCGGATGCCGTAGACGCCCAGCGGTGTCAGCTTCACCATGCCGTAGCGGGTGACGTCGTCGTCATCGGCCGGCGGCACGGACTCCTCGCCCTCCTCGACCAGCAACGACTCGTCCACCGGCCGGTATTCGACGATGCCGATCGGTTCGAGGACCCGGAACTGGTCATCGAGGCGCATCATCGCGTCCGAGACCTGTTCCAGGATGTCGTTGGTCGGCTCGCCCATGTCGTCGGGGACGATCATCGAGGCGGCCAGTGCGGGCAGCGGCACGAACTCCTCTCCCGCGCCCTCGCCGGCCGTGAGCAGATAGAGGTTGCCGAGCACTCCGTCGAGGAACTCCGCCTCGGTCTCCGGATCCCAGTCCAGCGCGTCGAAGTCGATCGACCCGTCCTCGCCGACGAGGTCGGCGAAGTCCTCGAAAACCGGGGCGGTGGCGTCGGCGTGGGCGGTCTCCAGGCCGTCGAGCCAGATCGCCAGGACCTCCCGGGGTGAACCGCCGGTCAGCAGGGCCAGATTCTCCCCCGCGGTGACGGTCCCCTCCGCGTCCTCGGCGTGCTCCTCAGGACCGGTGTCCGCACCTTCCAGCGCCGGGTCCTCGACCTCGACGAGCCCGGTGTCCACTGCGAGCCGCCAGGCTTCGCTGGCCTCCGCAGTCCCGTCCTCGTCGGCGGCGAGTCCCAGGTGCCCGGCCGCGGCGGGCAGCTGCGCCTCGACGAGCTCACCACCGGCGCCGACCCGGGTGTCGGGGCCGGCCCAGCGGGCGAGCCGGACAGCGCGGGCGAGCAGCGGCGCGGCGAGCGCGTCCCGTGCCAGCTCGGCCTCGGTGTGCAGCCGTACCGGCGGCAGGGTGGGGCGCTCTGCGGACATCAGGGGGTTCTCCTCGAAACGTGCGGGGCGTACGCGTCGCCGGGGCCACTGCTCCGGGCGCGTACGGGGTCAGGCCTGCCAAGCCTAGACGCATTTCACCCGGTGCCGCCCGGTGCTCGGGACAGATGGCGACCGTCCGACGGACGGCCTCCGTGCCTCGATGTGGGCCCGGGCACTCACCCACTCCGCGTAGTTGAGCACCTGGGTCCCGTCGGTGCTCACATGGAAGTGGCCGGCGAGCCCGCCGGGCGCCGGGGCCGGGTCCGTACCCAGCGCTTCGAACACGCCGTCCACCCAGTCGCGTTGGCGGGCCTTGTCCGCCCCGTCGAACTCGATGTCGACCACCACGACACAGCCGGGCTCGCTGCCGCCCGGCGAGGTGGACCGGTAGAGCTCGTAGGTATGCGGTCCGCGCCGCCTGATGCCCGGTACGGCCGCGTCGATCTCGGCGTTCCGCTCGTCCTGGCCGTCCCGGACGAAGTGCTGGTAGCTCTCCTCACCGGTCCACTGCGCGTAGTGGAAGAGCGTTCCGCCGTCCTCCCCCGTATACACGCTGTACGAGAGCAGCCCCGGGTGCGGCCACGGCCCGGCCCCCCAGGCGGAGCCGATGGCCTCGACGACCTGCCGCCGCCGCTCCGGCGTACCGGCGTCCCAGGTACTGGCCTTGACGAGCCCCGCATCCGCACGGGTGATATCGGGCCGGGACACGAACTCCACTGTCACGACTGCTCCCCTCACCGGCGCACCCTTGCGGTGCCCCCGTGACAGCCACCCTGATACGTCAAGCGCACTTGAGGTCAACCGCGCCGACACGGCCGGCGAACGGGGCGTCCCGGCTCGGCCGGGTGCCTCCTACTCTTCACTGGGCTGACGGATCGGACAACGAACGGAGTACCGCATGACGCTGCGGGTCGAGGAGATCACGCGCGAGCAGCACCTGGCCTTCGTCGCAGGCCGGGGCTCGGCAAGTCATATGCAGGTCCCGTCGTGGGGAGAGGTGAAGCCCGACTGGCGCGCGGAGAGCATCGGCTGGCTGGACGAGGACGGCCTGATCGCCGGTGCCGGGCTGGTGCTGTACCGCCCGGTCCCCCGGTTGAAGCGGTACCTGGCCTATCTGCCGGAGGGCCCGGTCATCCCGTGGCACGAGGGCGATCTGCGTCCCTGGCTGGATCCGCTGGTGGCCCACGCCAGGGCCCGGGGGGCGTTCACGGTACGGATGGGACCGCCGGTGATCGCCCGCCGCTGGGAGGCTTCGACGGTCAAGGACGCCATCGCGGACCCGGCAGCGGGCCGGCTGCGCGACGTCGAGGCGGATGTGACCGAGCCCCGGGCCGCAGAGGTGGTGGAGCAGCTGCGCCGGCTGGGCTGGCGGCAGGGTGCGGACGACGCCGACGGCTTCAGCGCGGGGCAGCCCCGGTACGTGTTCCAGGTGCCGTTCGCCGGGCGGTCGCTGGAGGAGATCCGGGGCGGCCTGAACCAGCAGTGGCGGCGCAACATCAAGAAGGCGGAGAAGGCGGGCGTGAAGGTCGTCGAGGGGGGCCGGGACGACCTTCCGGTCTTCTACGAGCTGTACCGCGAAACCGCCGAGCGGGACCGCTTCATCCCCCGGCCGCTCCGCTACTTCGAGCGCATGTGGACTGCGCTGCGGGCCGAGGACCCGGACCGGATGCGGCTCTATCTCGCCCACCACGACGGGGAGGTGCTCTCCGCGGCGACGATGCTGACCGTCGGGACCCATGTCTGGTACTCGTACGGCGCGTCGACGAGCCGTCGGCGCGAGGTACAGCCCAACAACGCGATCCAGTGGCGGATGATGAGCGACGCGCACGAGCGGGGTGCCGCGGTCTACGACCTGCGTGGCATCACCGACACCCTCGACGAGGGCAACCACCTGCTGGGTCTGCTGCGGTTCAAGGCGGGCACCGGAGGGCTGGCCGCCGAGTACGTGGGCGAATGGGACTATCCGGTCAGCAAGCTGCTGCACAAGGCGTTCGGCTTGTACATGGCCCGTCGCTGAGCGCTGCATACGGCGGCCGGGACCGGTGTTGCGGGCCCCCGAGGCGGGGCAGGCTGCCGGGATGACCCTTTCCGTGGCGCACCTCAGCGACCCCCATCTCACGACCGGCGCCCTGGCCGCCGAACCGGCGGCCGGGCTCGACCGGGCGCTGCGCCGGGTGCTCGCGCTCGACCCGCTGCCCGCCTGTGTGGTGATCACCGGTGACCTCGCCGACCGGGGCACGCCCGCGGTGTATGCGCAGCTGCGCGAGGTGATCGGGCGGTTCCCCCTGCCGCTGCACCTGGTGACGGGCAATCACGACGACCCGGTGGCTCTGCTGGACGTGTTCGAGGGCACGGCGTTCGTGGGCGGGGGCAAGGAGACGTACTACGCCGTGGACCATCCGGCGCTCACGGTCGCCGTCCTGGACTCGGCGGTGCCCGGGTCCCCCGGGGGGCTGCTGGGGGCGGAGCAGCTGCAGTGGCTGGACGAGGTGCTCTCCCGCAGGCCCGGTGTACCGGCCTTCGTGTGTCTGCACCATCCGCCGGTGCCGGTCGGGATCCCGTTTCTGGACGGGATGCGGCTGGCGGACGGCGGGGCGCTGGCCGAGGTGGTCGCCGCCCGTCCGAACGTCGCCCGGGTCCTGGCCGGTCATCTCCACCGTCCGGTCACCACCGCCTTCGCGGGCAGCGTGCTGGCCGTGGCGCCGAGCACCTACCGGCAGAGCGGCCTGGCGCTGCGGGACGCGGTGCCCGGCTATCTGTCCGAGCCGACATCGTTCCTGCTCCATCTGCGCGCGGGCGATGCCTGGGTCACCCACACCGTGCCGGTCAACCACGCGGCCGGGGTACCGGCGGGGTACTGACGCCCCGGGCGGTCGGCGGCGTGGCCGTCGCCGCCGCGGTGCTCGTCCGGGCGCTGCCGCTGCCCGGAGTGGCCTCGTGCCAGAATCCGGGTCGTGATGCTGCGTACCGCCACCCGCCGGGACCTGCCTGCCGTGCTCGCTCTCCTCGCCGACGAGGAGAAGGTCGTCGACCCCGCCTCGCTGGTCGTCGACGCTGCGTACGAGAAGGCGTTCGCCGACATCACCGGAGATCCGCGCAACGAGATCCTGGTGCTGGCGGACGGCGACATGGTGGTGGGGTGCCTGCAGGCGACGTACATCCCCGGGCTCGGCAAGCACGGCGCCGAGCGGGCGCTGATCGAGGCCGTGCGGATCAGACCCGACCGGCGCGGCGGCGGCCTCGGGCGGGACCTGATGAAGCAAGCCGTCGAGCGGGCGCGTCGGCGGGGGTGCGCGCTGGTCCAGCTGACCAGCAACAGGGACCGGGTGGATGCCCACCGGTTCTACGCTTCGCTGGGCTTCGCCGCGAGCCACGAAGGCTTCAAGCTCGCCCTCTGAACAGCTCCTTGACGCCGGTCACTCGGGAGCCACGGTCCGCCAGGCCGTCACGCTGAGCTCGTCGAGCAGCCGCACGTCGCTGCCCTCCCCCTCACCGGTCGGCACGAGGAAATCCCGCACACCCGGTCAGGCCGAGTGTCCCTGCGAGGACCAGGGCCGCCGCCGAGACCGGCTCGCGTATACCCGTGCCCCTCGTCGTCCGCATCTCCATGCACCCCGCCCCGCGTCGCCCTGCCCGCATGTGTGGCCGATCACCGCAGAGCACCGCGTCAGTTGAGTATTGCTTCACCTTCACCCGGAGAAGAACTAAGTGGACCTTCACGGTTCGGCGGTCGACACTTCGGACATGACGCTGCCCGCATCCTCCCGCCCCCGCCCCTTCGGCCGCACGCTCTGCGCCATGATCACGCCGTTCACCGCCACCGGCGCGCTCGATCCGGACGCCGCCGCCGCACACGCGGCACGGCTGGTGGCTGAGGGCTGTGACGGTCTGGTGCTCAGTGGAACCACCGGCGAGTCCCCCACCACCTCCGACGCCGAGAAGGCGGCCCTGGTGCGCGCGGTGCGGGGCGCGGTCGGCCCGGACGCGTCGCTGGTCGCGGGCGTCGGCACCGCCGACACCCGGCACACCGTGGAACTGGCACGGCAGGCGGAAGAGGCGGGCGCCGACGGCCTGTTGGTCGTCACCCCGTACTACAGCCGCCCCCCGCAGGCCGCGGTGGAGGCACACTTCCTGCGCGTCGCCGAGTCGACCGGCCTGCCACTGATGCTGTACGACATCCCCGCCCGCACCGGCACCCGCATCGAACCGGAGACGCTGCTGCGGCTTGCGGACCACCCGCGCATCGTGGCGGTGAAGGACTGTTCGTACGACCTGCTGGGAGTGACCAAGGTGATCGCCGCCACCTCGCTCGCGTACTACTCGGGCTGCGAGGAACTGAATCTTCCGCTGTACGCGGTGGGCGGTGCCGGATACGTCAGCACGGTGGCCAATGTGGCGCCCGGCCCGCTGCGGGCCGTCCTGGACGCGTTCGACGCCGGGGACACGGCCGGGGCAGCGCGGCTGAACGGGCTCCTGGCCCCGCTCACGGAACTGATGATGGCCTCCGGGTTGCCCGGCACGGTGACGGCGAAGTCCCTGCTGGAGTCGGGCCCGGTCCGCGAACCGCTGCAGCCCGCCGGGCGCGAGGCGGCCGACGGGCTGCGAAGGGCGTACGAGGAACTGCTGCTCGCCGCCTCCTAGTCGTTGCTGTGGAGGACCTCGTTGAGCCCGCCCCAGACCGCGTTGTTCGGGCGGGCCTCGACGGCGCCGCTCACCGAGTTGCGGCGGAAGAGGATGTTCGAGGCGCCGGAGAGCTCGCGCGCCTTGACGACCTGACCGTCCGGCAGGGTGACGCGGGTGCCCGCGGTGACGTAGAGACCGGCCTCCACGACGCACTCGTCTCCGAGCGCGATCCCGACGCCTGCCTCGGCGCCGACCAGGCAGCGCTCGCCGATGACGATGCGCTCCTTGCCGCCGCCGGAGAGCGTGCCCATGGTGGAGGCGCCGCCACCGATGTCGGAGCCGTCCCCGACGACCACACCGGCGGAGATCCGGCCCTCGACCATGGAGGTGCCGAGGGTGCCGGCGTTGAAGTTGACGAAGCCCTCGTGCATGACGGTGGTGCCGGCGGCAAGGTGCGCGCCGAGCCGCACCCGGTCGGCGTCGGCGATGCGGACACCCTTCGGTGCGACGTAGTCCGTCATGCGGGGGAACTTGTCGACGGAGGTGACCTGCAGGTGCAGACCCTCCGCGCGGGCGTTGAGCCGGACCTTCTCCAGGTCGTCGACGGCGACCGGACCGAGGGAGGTCCAGGCCACGTTGGCGAGGAAGCCGAAGATGCCGTCCAGGTTCTGCCCGTGCGGCTGGACGAGGCGGTGCGAGAGCAGGTGCAGACGCAGGTACGTGTCGTGCGCGTCGAGCGGCTTGTCGTCGAGCGAGCCGATGACCGTGCGGACGGCGACGATCTCGACCCCTCGGCGGGCGTCCACGCCGATGGCCTTGGCGGCGCCCTCACCGAGGAGGTTGACCGCGCGGTCGGGGGTGAGCCGCTCGGTTCCGGCCGGGCCGGGCTCGGCGGTGAGCTCGGGGGCGGGGAACCACGTGTCGAGGACGGAACCGTCACCGGCGATGGTGGCGAGGCCGGCGGCGACGGCGCCGGTGGTGCGGGTGGAAGTCGTGTCGGTCATGACCAGAACCTAACCAGCCGGAGGCCGCCCGGGCCAACCGGTCTCAGCGTCCGGGCGTCGCGGAGGACGGGGTCACTGGCTGATGCGGCCCAGCATCTCCCGGGCGTACGCCTCGTCGTAGTCCCCGCCGGTGAGGAGCACCTGCAGACAGATCCCGTCCATCAGGGCGACCAGTGCGCGCGCCGTCGCCGGGCCGGTGCGCGGTGCCAGGAGTGCGGCGGTGCCTTCGGTCCACTCGGCGGCGACCGGACGCAGGGCCGGCCGGCGCAGGGCGGCGAGGTAGAGCTCGTACTCCAGCTCCGCCCGGCCGCGGCCGGCGCCGAAGAACTCCCCGAGCAGCCGCGCCAGTTCGGTGGCCAGGTCGGCGGCCGGGTCGTCCAGGGCCCGACTGCCCCGCATGAGCGTGGCGAAGCTCTCGTTCGACCGGCGCAGGGCGGCGACCAGCAGTTCGTCCAGCGTGGCGAAGTGGTAGGTCGTCGAGCCCAGCGGCACATCGGCCTCGGCGGCGACGGAGCGGTGGCTGAGCCCGGCGATCCCCTTGGCACCGACCACCCGGATCGCCGCGTCGATGATCCGCTCGCGCCGTTCCGGATCGTACCGGCGCACCATCAGTGGGCTCCGCCCAGATTGAGGACCACCACGCCGGCGATGACCAGGACGATGCCCGCCGCCTTGACCGGGCTGCCGGACTCACCCATGAACAGCATGCCGATGACGGCGACCGCGGCGGTTCCGGTCCCGGCCCAGATCGCGTACGCCGTACCCATCGCCATGGTCCTGAGGGTCTGGGCGAGCAGCGAGAAGGCCAGCAGGTATCCGGCCACGGTGATCAGGGAGGGCCACAGGCGGGTGAATCCCTGGCTGTACTTCATGGCGGTGGTCCCGGCGACCTCTGCGGCGATGGCCGCGGCCAGCAGTCCGTATCCCATGTGTACGAGTGTACGCATCGCCGTCGCGGGGTCCCCGGGGCCAGGAGGCCTCCGGGGGCGCTACCGTGTCCGTCCAGTACATGCCAGTTCGTGATCGACTGACCCGACGGAGCAGCAGTGGCGCAGGACGCAGGGTGGGGTGGCGGTGCGTACGGGGGTGCGCCGAACGGGGGGCCCGGGGCGCAGCCCGGCTGGGGCGGCTGGGGCGGCGGCTGGATGCCGCCGAAACCCGGGGTGATACCGCTGGGCCCGCTGCGGCTCGGGGATCTGCTGGGCGGCGCGTTCACCACCGTGGGCCGTTACGGCAAGCAGTTGTTCGGTGTCGGCGCTGCCGCTTACGGCGGGGCACTGGCCCTGGTGCTGGCCGCCGCCGCGATCGCGTACTCGGCCGTCTCGGACCATCTGGACCGGATGCTGGCGCTCGGCTCCGATGAGAACCCCCGCACGGAGGACTGGGTACCCCTGGTCATCGCCTTCGGCTCGGTGGCGGTGGTGGGCCTGATCGCCGTGGCGATCTCCACGGCCATGATGTACACGGCCGTGCCCGCGGTCCTCCAGGAGGCGGTGCTGGGCCGCCCGACCACGTTCTCCGCCGTCTGGCGACGGGCCTGGAGCCGGATGCCCGCCGTGATCGGGACGGTCCTGCTGACCTGGTTGATCGTGCTGGTGCCGATGCTGCTCGCCTGGGTCGCGTTCCTCGCCATCGTGATCGCCGCGGTCACCGCGGACAGCGACGGCGGGCAGCTCGCCGTGATCCTGATCGGCGTCCTGGGCGCCCTGGCGACGGCCCCGCTGGCGACCTGGCTCTGGGTGAAGTTCAGCCTGGCCCCCTCGGCTGTCGTCTTCGAGAACCAGGGACCGATCTCGGCGATGCGCCGTTCGTCCCGCCTGGTGCGCGGGGACTGGTGGCGGATCTTCGGGGTCAACCTGCTGGCCGGCGCCATGGCGGGGATCGCGAGCTATCTGATCCAGATGCCGTTCTCGTTCCTCGGCATGTTCTCCGGGATGCTCGGTTCGGTGAATCTGGGCGCTGACCCGAATCCGGCCTCGGTCATCGTCGCGATGAGCGGCTATGTGGTGTCGATGCTGGTCGGCCAGCTGGTCGCCCAGCTGATCGTCGCCACCTTCCCGCCCCTGGTGGCCGGACTGCTGTACGTGGACCGTCGCATCCGCACCGAGAACCTCGGCCCGGTCCTCGCCGAGGCCGCCGCCGTGCCGCCGCAGTACTCGGCCTGACCCGGCATCCGCAGGACTCGGGCCAAGAGGCGCCCTGCGGATACGAGAGGGGCTCACCCACGCCTTCGGGGGGTGAGCCCCTCTCTTCGGGGACGGGGGCCGACGGGCCGTCACCCGGTTCGTTCGGCTCGGGACCGGGCTTCGTGGGAGTGGGGGTGGGCTTGGGGTCCTCGCCCTCGCCCGGAACCCTCCCCGCGCGGGCGATCAGCCGTTGACGGTGAACCAGGTGGCGCGCGACTTCTTCCACTCGTCGTGGTCGAGGTCCTTGGCCTCCGTACCGTCCCCGTACAGATCGGCCGACCCGGCGTCCGTGATCAGCTGGGCCCGCGCACCGGCCGCGTTCATGTCCGGCACGTCCACGACGGCCTCCCAGCCGCCCGGGTCCGCGGTGGGCAGGTCGAGCCGCTTCACCGGCGCGTGTCCCGCGACGCCGTCCCAGGAGTAGAGGGCGTACGGGTCGGAGTTGTCGTCCGCGGCCCAGGAACCGGCCACGATCAGATACTGGTCTGCGGCGTTCTTCCGGATGTCGCGCACACTCAGGCCGCCGAGATCCAGCTCGATCGGGGTGCCGATCGTCGCCTTCGCTCCGGAGCCGGCCACCTTGTCGAAGTTGGTGACGGGCACGAGCAGCGCCTTGCCGCCCGCCTTCGGCGGGACGAGCGGTGCGCGGAAGCCGAGGTAGGCGGTCGTCGTGGAACCCGGTGCGAATTCCAGCCCCTCGATGTTGAACCCGTCGATCTGCTTGGGGGCTTCGCCTTCCGCCGTCCCGGCGGCGAAGCCGTAGCGGTTGCCGTTGGCCTGGTCCCAGGCGACGAGGTCGCCCCGGAGCCTCTTGTAGGAGCCGCCGACGGTCAGCTGGGTCGCGGCGCCGGAGCCGCTCACCGTGGTCGTGAAGACGGTGTTGCGGTCGGACTTGTACGCGCCGTCCTTGTTGTTCCCCAGCGACCCCGTCCAGTAGACCGTGTTGCCGACCCGGGCCGCGCCCTCGATGTCGATCTCCTTGGAGACACCGAGCTTCGAGGCCACGTCCCATGTCCGTACCGGCCCGCCGGAGGAGGAACGGTCGAAGAGGCGCAGGGTGTTGGACTCGTCGTCGGCGACCACCGCGTAGCCGTCCCCGACGTCGACGGCGGCCGAGGCGTCGGACGATCCGGTGAGGTAGCGGGTGTCGGAGGCGTTCTGCACGGCGGCGGAGGCGGCGAAGTGCAGTGTCTTGGTGACGGTCTTGCCGCCGAGGCCGGTGACCTTGATCGTGAGGTCGGTGTAGCCGCGGGCGTGCGCGACGACGCGGAGCTGCCGGGTGGCGCCGGTGCCGGTCACCGTGACGTCCCCGGTGGCAGCCACGGACGCCTTGGAGCTGGCGGATGCGGCCACGCCGAGTGCACCGGCGTCGGCGCCGCTCTGGGCGACGGTGACCGTCACCACGGGATCGGCGGTGGCGCCGACGGCGCCGGAGAGATAACCGGCCGAGAACGCGATCGTCGGCGTTCCGTAGCTCGCGGCGTGGGCAGGGGTGCCGAGGCCCAGGGCGGCCAGGGTCAGGGCGCCTCCCGCGGCGGCGACGGTCCGGCGGTGGCGGAGGACAGGGAGATGCGGCACGGTGAACCTCTCGTCGGCGGGTGTCGAGGAGTAGGTTCCGGTTCCCGTGCCAACGGGAGGCGCACACCAGGGGGCCGCCGGACGAACAACGCGGAACGGCCCCCGGCTGGCGCCAGGGGCCGTTCACGCGCGTATGGGGGTGCTCAGACGTTGAAGCCCAGCGCGCGAAGCTGCTCGCGCCCGTCGTCCGTGATCTTGTCCGGGCCCCACGGCGGCATCCAGACCCAGTTGATCCGGAGTTCGTTGACGATGCCGTCGGTGGCGGACTTCGCCTGGTCCTCGATGACATCGGTCAGCGGGCAGGCCGCGGACGTCAGGGTCATGTCGAGGGTGGCGATGTTGGCGTCGTCGATGTGGATGCCGTAGATCAGGCCCAGGTTGACGACGTCGATGCCCAGCTCGGGGTCGACGACGTCGTACAGCGCCTCGCGGACCTCCTCCTCGGAGGCCGGCTTGGTGGTGAGAGTCTCGTTCTCGCTCATGCGGTCTTCCCTTCGGACAGCGCCTTCGCCGTCGCGTCCTTCCACGCCATCCAGCTCAGCAGCGCGCACTTGACCCGGGCCGGGTACTTCGAGACACCGGCGAACGCGACCGCGTCCTCCAGCACCTCCTCCATCGCGTCGTCCGGCTCCAGCTGGCCCTTGGACTGCATCAGCTCCAGGAACGCGGCCTGGATCTTCTGGGCCTCGCCCAGCTCCTTGCCGACCAGCAGCTCGTTCAGCACGGAGGCGCTGGCCTGGCTGATGGAGCAGCCCTGGCCTTCGTAGCTCACATCGGCGATCGTCTCGCCGTCGTAGCGCACCCGCAGCGTGATCTCGTCACCGCACGTCGGATTGACGTGGTGCACCTCGGCATCGCCGTCCCGCAGGCCGCGCCCGTGGGGGTGCTTGTAGTGGTCCAGGATCACTTCCTGGTACATGGAATCAAGCTTCACCAGTCAACCCTCAGCCGCTGTCTAACCGAAAAAGTTCCGGACGTGTTCCAGACCGTCCACCAGGGCATCGACCTCGGCGGGCGTGGAGTACAGATAGAACGACGCTCGCGTCGTCGCAGGAATTCCGTACCGCAGGCAGACCGGCCGTGCGCAGTGGTGTCCGACCCGGACGGCGATGCCCTGCTCGTCGAGCACCTGACCCACGTCGTGCGGGTGGATGTCGCCGAGCGTGAAGGAGATCGTGGCGCCGCGGTCCTCCGCGGTGGCCGGACCGATGATCCTGAGGTCCGGGACCTCCAGCAGTCGCTTCACCGCGTACTCGGTGATCGCCTGCTCGTGGCGGTGGATGTTCTCCATGCCGATCGCCGCGAGGTAGTCCACGGCCGCGCCGAGGCCCACGGCCTGGGCGATCGGGGGTGTACCGGCCTCGAACTTGTGCGGCGCGGGGGCGTACGTCGACGAGTGCATCGACACGGTCTCGATCATCTCGCCGCCGCCGAGGAACGGCGGCAGGTCCTCCAGGAGCTCCTGCCGTCCCCAGAGCACGCCGATGCCGGTCGGGCCGACCATCTTGTGACCGGTGAAGGCCACGAAGTCGGCCTGCAGGGCCTGCACGTCGAGCACCATGTGCGGGGCGGCCTGCGAGGCGTCGATGCAGACCAGGGCGCCGACTTCCTGGGCGCGCCGGACGATCTGCTCGACCGGGTTGATCGTGCCCATGATGTTCGAGACCAGCGTGAACGAGACGATCTTCGTCTTCTCGGTGATGATCTCGTTGATGTTGGACAGGTCGAGGCGGCCGTCGTCCGTGATGCCGAACCACTTCAGCTTCGCACCCGTGCGCTGCGAGAGCAGCTGCCACGGCACGATGTTGGAGTGGTGCTCCATCTCCGTGGTGACGATCTCGGTCTCGTGGTCCACGCGGTAGGGCTCGTCGGCCCAGCCGAGCATGTTGGCCACGAGGTTGAGCGACTCCGAGGCGTTCTTGGTGAAGATCACCTCGTTGCGGCTGGGCGCGTTGATGAACGCGGCGACCTTGTCACGGGCGCCCTCGTACAGCGCCGTGGCCTCCTCCGCGATCGTGTACACGCCGCGGTGCACATTGGCGTTGTGCCGCTCGTAGTACTCGTTGAGGGCATCGAGCACCTGGCGCGGCTTCTGCGAGGTCGCAGCGCTGTCCAGATAAACGATCTTCTTCCCGTCGTGGACCGTACGATCCAGCAGGGGGAAGTCCTTGCGGATCGCCTCGGTGTCGAGGAGGCCCGGCAGCTGTGTCACGCGGAAGCGCCACCCTTCACATATGCCTCGTAGCCCTCGTTCTCCAGCTTGTCGGCGAGCTCGGCGCCGCCGGACTCGGCGATCCGGCCGTTGGCGAACACGTGCACGAAGTCGGGCTTGATGTACCGGAGGATCCGGGTGTAGTGCGTGATCAGCAGGGTGCCGACCTCGCCGGACTCACGGACCCGGTTGACGCCTTCGGAGACGACGCGCAGGGCGTCGACGTCCAGGCCGGAGTCGGTCTCGTCGAGGATCGCGACCTTCGGCTTGAGGAGCTCCAGCTGGAGGATCTCGTGGCGCTTCTTCTCGCCGCCGGAGAAGCCCTCGTTGACGTTGCGCTCGGCGAAGGACGGGTCCATCTGGAGGCCGGCCATCGTCTCCTTGACCTCCTTCACCCAGGTACGCAGCTTGGGCGCCTCGCCGCGGACGGCGGTGGCGGAGGTACGCAGGAAGTTGGAGACCGAGACACCGGGGATCTCGACCGGGTACTGCATGGCGAGGAACAGGCCGGCACGGGCGCGCTCGTCGACGGTCATGTCCAGGACGTTCTCGCCGTCCAGGGTCACCGTGCCGCTGGTGATCGTGTACTTGGGGTGGCCTGCGAGGGAGTACGCGAGGGTGGACTTGCCGGACCCGTTGGGGCCCATGATGGCGTGGGTCTCGCCCTGCTTCACGGTCAGGTCGACGCCCTTGAGGATCTCCTTCGTGGCGTTGTCGGCCTCGACGGTGACGTGCAGGTCGCGGATTTCAAGCGTTGCCATGGGTGACTCAGGACTCCTGGGTGACGGAGACGAGCACATCGTCCCCTTCGATCTTGACGGGGTATACGGGGACGGGGCGCGTCGCGGGAAGGCCGGACGGCTTGCCGGTACGCAGATCGAAACTCGATCCGTGCAGCCAGCACTCGATCATGCAGTCCTCGACCTCGCCCTCGGACAACGAGACGTTCGCGTGCGAGCAGATGTCGTTGATCGCGAACACCTCGCCCTCGGTGCGGACGACGGACACCGGCGTGCCGTCGAGCTCCACCCGCTTCGGGGTGTCGTCCTCCAGCTCGCTCAGCGCGCACGCCTTGACGAAGGCCATCAGACCGACGCCTTCAGCTCGGTCTCGATCTTGTCGAGGAGACGGGCTTCGACGTCAGGCAGGCCGATCTGCTGGACCAGCTCGGCGAAGAAGCCGCGCACGACGAGGCGGCGGGCCTCCTCGGCCGGGATGCCGCGGGACTGGAGGTAGAACAGCTGCTCGTCGTCGAAGCGGCCGGTCGCCGAAGCGTGGCCGGCACCGACGATCTCGCCGGTCTCGATCTCCAGGTTCGGCACCGAGTCGACCCGCGCACCGTCCGTGAGGACCAGGTTGCGGTTCATCTCGTACGTGTCGGTGCCCTCGGCCCTGGCCTGGATGAGCACGTCGCCGATCCATACGGCGTGGGCGCCGTCGCCCTGCAGCGCGCCCTTGTAGGCCACGTTGGACTTGCAGTGCGGGGCGTTGTGGTCGACCAGGAGGCGGTGCTCCTGGTGCTGGCCCTTGTCGGTGAAGTAGAGACCGAAGAGCTCCGCCTCGCCGCCCGGGCCCGCGTAGGCGATCCGCGGGTGCAGCCGGACGAGGTCGCCGCCGAAGGTGACGACGATGGACTTGAAGGAGGCGTCGCGGCCGACCAGGGCGTTGTGCTGACCGACGTGCACGGCCTGCTCGTCCCAGTCCTGGACGGAGACGACGGTCAGCTTCGCACCGTCGCCCAGCACGTAGTCGATGTTGGCGGCGAGCACCGTGTCACCGGTGTGGTCGATGACGACGACGGCCTCGGCGAAGGCGCCCAGCTCGATGACCTGGTGGCCGTAGGCCACACCGCCCTCGCCGTGCACGGCGATCCGGATCGGCTCGGTGAGCACGGCCTCCTTGGCGACGGTCACGACGGAGGCCTGCTCGAAGGACGAGTACGCCTGCGCGGCGACCCGGTCCACCGGCGTACCGGCCCTGCCGAGGCGGGCGTCGTCGCGGCCGACGGTCTCGACCGTGACGCCGGCGGGCGCCTCGACGGCGACCTTCACGCCGCCTCCGTTGGCGACGGCCGTGCCGTCGTGCAGCCCGCGCAGCCGCTCCAGCGGCGTGAACCGCCACTCCTCCTCGCGGCCGTGCGGGACGGGGAAGTCCGCGACGTCGAAGGACGGGGGGGCGCTCATGCGCGTGGCGACGGTCGACTCGGCGGCCACCGCGATGGAGCCGGCGGTCGTCGAACCGGCCGGAATGTTCTGAGCCTCAGCCATGGCTGTCGTAGTGCTCGCTTTCTCAGTCGGACAGATGTCGGGGGGATCCGGTCGTCGGTGTACTAACCGACCGAACCCTCCATCTGGAGCTCGATCAGCCGGTTGAGCTCGAGGGCGTACTCCATCGGGAGCTCCTTCGCGATCGGCTCGACGAAGCCGCGCACGATCATCGCCATCGCCTCGAACTCGGTCATGCCGCGGCTCATCAGGTAGAAGAGCTGGTCCTCGGAGACCTTGGAGACGGTCGCCTCGTGACCCATCGACACGTCGTCCTCGCGGACGTCGACGTAGGGGTAGGTGTCGGAGCGCGAGATCGTGTCGACCAGCAGCGCGTCACAGAGCACGTTGGACTTCGAGCCGGGCGCGCCCTCGCCGATCTCGATGAGACCGCGGTAGGAGGTGCGGCCGCCGCCTCGTGCCACCGACTTGGAGACGATGTTGGACGAGGTGTTCGGAGCCATGTGGACCATCTTGGCGCCGGCGTCCTGGTGCTGGCCCTCGCCCGCGAAGGCGATGGACAGGGTCTCGCCCTTGGCGTGCTCGCCCATCAGGTAGACGGCCGGGTACTTCATGGTGACCTTGGAGCCGATGTTGCCGTCGACCCACTCCATCGTCGCGCCCTCGTAGGCGACGGCGCGCTTGGTCACCAGGTTGTAGACGTTGTTCGACCAGTTCTGGATCGTCGTGTAGCGGCAGCGGCCGCCCTTCTTCACGATGATCTCCACGACCGCGGAGTGCAGGGAGTCCGAGGAGTAGATCGGCGCGGTGCAGCCTTCGACGTAGTGGACGTAGGCGTCCTCGTCGACGATGATCAGCGTCCGCTCGAACTGGCCCATGTTCTCCGTGTTGATACGGAAGTAGGCCTGGAGCGGGATCTCCACGTGCACGCCCTTCGGCACGTAGATGAACGAGCCACCGGACCACACGGCCGAGTTCAGCGAGGCGAACTTGTTGTCACCGACGGGGATGACGGTGCCGAAGTACTCCTTGAAGAGCTCCGGGTGCTCCTTCAGCGCGGTGTCGGTGTCCATGAAGATGACACCCTGCGCCTCCAGCTCCTCGTTGATCTGGTGGTAGACGACCTCGGACTCGTACTGCGCGGCGACACCGGCGACGAGGCGCTGCTTCTCCGCCTCCGGGATGCCGAGCTTGTCGTACGTGTTCTTGATGTCCTCGGGCAGGTCCTCCCAGGACTCCGCCTGCTTCTCCGTCGACCGCACGAAGTACTTGATGTTGTCGAAGTCGATGCCCGACAGGTCCGAGCCCCAGTTCGGCATGGGCTTCTTGCCGAAGAGCTTGAGGCCCTTGAGCCGCAGCTTCAGCATCCACTCGGGCTCGTTCTTCTTCTCCGAGATGTCGCGGACGACGGCCTCGGAGAGGCCGCGCTTGGCCGCTGCGCCTGCCGCGTCGGAGTCGGCCCAGCCGAATTCGTACGTGCCCAGGCCATCGAGCTCAGGGTGGGCAGTCTCCGTAGGGAGCGTCATGCGGGGTTCCTCCCGGCCGTGCTTGCTGAATCGGTGGTCTGTGGGGTGGGGTGGCCACTGCGCGGAATGTACGTCGTGCACACCCCGTCGCCGTGGGCGATGGTGGCCAGACGCTGCACATGGGTCCCCAGGAGGCTGGAGAAGATCTCCGTCTCCGCCTCGCACAGCTGCGGGTACTGCTCGGCGACATGCGCGACCGGGCAGTGGTGCTGACACAGCTGCTCGCCCTGCTGCGGGCCCGGCGCGCTGCGCGCCGTAGCAGCGTACCCGTCGGCGGACAAGGCCTTGGCCAGTGCCTCCGTGCGGGATTCGGGCTCGGCGGCGTCGATCGCCGAGCGGTAGGCGGCCGACTGGTCGGCGACCCTGGCCCGGGCGAACGCCATGACCGCTTCATCGCCCGAGGTCTCGGCGATCCAGCGCAGGGCATCCGCGGCGAGCTTGTCGTAGGACTGGTCGAAGGCGTCGCGGCCGCAGTCCGTCAGGGCGAACACCTTGGCCGGGCGGCCACGGGTCCGTGCCCCGTACACCCGCTGCTCGCGGGCCTCGACGACGTCGTCGGTGACGAGCGCGTCGAGGTGGCGGCGGACGGCGGCCTGGGTGAGGCCCAGGCGCTTCGCCAGGTCGGCGACGGTGGACGGACCGTGGTCCAGGATGGAGCGCGCGACCCGGTTGCGCGTCGAGCGCTCACCGGTCGCGAGTTCCTCCTGCGGAGTCTCGCCCACGTATTTCACAACGCCATTGTTGCGTAATTCATCCGGCCCTGACAACCACGGTCCGGAATGATCACGGGTGGAATCCATCACTTAGGGTCACCTAATCAAGCCCCCGGCCCGGGGTGGCGCGGGCGGCTGCCTAGACTTACCGCCCATGAAGAGCGAGCCCGCCCCACCCCCCTCCGGCCCTGCTGTCCAGGTCCGCGGCCTGGTGAAGCGGTACGGCAGCAGAACCGCGGTGGACGGCCTCGACCTGGACGTCCGGGCCGGCGCGGTCACCGCGGTCCTCGGACCCAACGGCGCGGGCAAGACCACCACGATCGAAACCTGTGAGGGATACCGCCGCCCTGATGACGGGACGGTCCGGGTCCTGGGCCTCGACCCGGTCGCGGACGCGGCACGCCTGCGCCCCCGCATCGGCGTCATGCTCCAGTCCGGCGGCGTCTACTCCGGCGCGCGCGCCGACGAGATGCTGCGCCACATGGCGAAACTGCACGCCCACCCCCTGGACGTGGACGTCCTCATCGAGCGCCTGGGCCTGGGCGGCTGCGGCCGCACCACCTACCGCCGGCTCTCCGGCGGCCAGCAGCAGCGGCTCGCCCTGGCGATGGCCGTCGTGGGCCGCCCTGAGCTGGTCTTCCTGGACGAGCCGACCGCGGGCCTCGATCCGCAGGCCCGCCGCTCCACCTGGGACCTCGTCCGGGAGCTGCGCGCCGACGGCGTGTCCGTCGTCCTCACCACGCACTTCATGGACGAGGCCGAGGAGCTCGCCGACGACGTCGCCATCATCGACGCCGGGCGGCTCCTCGCCCAGGGCAGTCCCGAGGCCCTGTGCCGGGGCGGCGCCGAGAACACCCTGCGTTTCACCGGCCGCCCGGGGCTCGACCTCGGCTCCCTGCTGAAGGCGCTGCCCGACGGCACGGAGGCGGCCGAGCTCGCCACCGGCGCGTACCGCATCACCGGCGACGTCGACCCGCAGCTGCTGGCCACCGTCACCTCCTGGTGCGCGCAGCACGGTGTGATGCCCTCCGGCATCTCCGTCGAGCGCCACACCCTGGAGGACGTCTTCCTCGAACTGACCGGCAAGGAGCTGCGCGCATGAGCGCCGGTACGTACGCCCCCCGGCCGGGCGCGGCCCCACTGCCGCGCATGATCGCCGCGCAGACCGCGCTGGAGACCCGGATGCTGCTGCGCAACGGCGAGCAGCTGCTGTTGACGGTGATCATCCCGACGCTGCTGCTCGTGCTGTTCAGCGCGGTCGACATCGTCGACACCGGGTCGGGCGAGTCGGTCGACTTCCTGACCCCGGGCATCCTCGCCCTCGCCGTGATGTCCACGGCCTTCACCGGCCAGGCCATCGCGACCGGGTTCGAGCGGCGCTACGGCGTGCTCAAGCGGCTGGCGGCGTCGCCGCTCCCCCGCTGGGCACTGATGACCGCCAAGACGCTCGCGGTCCTGGTCACCGAGGTGCTTCAGGTCGTGCTGCTGACCGTGATCGCCTTCGCGCTGGGCTGGTCACCGCACGGCAACCCGTTCGCCGTGGTGCTGCTCCTCGTCCTGGGAACCGCCGCCTTCTCGGGGCTCGGCCTGCTGATGGCCGGGACACTGAAGGCGGAGGCGACGCTGGCCGCCGCCAATCTGGTCTTCCTGCTGCTGCTGGTCGGCGGCGGGGTCATCGTGCCGCTGGAGAAGTTCCCGGACGCGGCGCAGTCGGTGCTGGGTCTGCTGCCGATCGCCGCCCTCTCGGACGGCCTCAGGGACGTGCTGCAGCACGGCGCCACGATGCCCTGGGGCGATCTGGGGATCCTCGCGGTGTGGACGGTGCTGGGGCTGGGCGCGGCGGCGAAGTTCTTCCGCTGGGAGTGAGCCGGCGAGTGCGCTCCGTAGGCGGTTCGGGGTAACTCGTCCCCCTCGTGAAAGCTTGCACAAGCGGCCGCCTACCATGGTGCGCGTGCCCAAGCTGACCCGAGCCGATGTCGCTCAAGCCGTGCGGAACCCGCTCCTCTACATCGCCGAGCGCTGGACGCCGTCCCCCCGGACCGTCCGCCGTGCGGCGATGTCGGCCGTCGTCATGTCCGTCGTCATCGTCGTCACCGGCGGTGCCGTGCGGCTGACCGGTTCCGGCCTCGGCTGCCCGACCTGGCCCAAGTGCACCGACGACAGCCTGACGGCGACCAGCGCGATGGGCTTCCACGGCGCCATCGAGTTCGGCAACCGGATGCTCACGTACGTCCTGTGCGCGGCGGTCGGGTGGGCGATCATCGCCGCCCGGTCCGCCAAGCCGTGGCGCCGCAGCGTCACGCGGCTCGGCTGGACGCAGTTCTGGGTGGTCATGGGCAACGCCGTGCTCGGCGGCGTCGTGGTGCTCGTTGGGCTCAACCCGTACACCGTCGCGGCGCACTTCCTGCTCTCCACCGCGTTGCTCACGATCGCCCTGGTGACGTGGCAGCGGGTCGGTGAGGGCGACACGGCTCCGCGCCCGCTGGTGGGCAAGGCCGTCTCGCAGCTCACCTGGCTGCTGGCGGTCGCGGCGGGTCTGCTGATCGCGGTCGGCACGGTGGTCACGGGGGCCGGGCGGCACGCCGGTGACTCCAGCGACGTCCACCGCATCCCGATCGACTGGAAGATGATCAGCCAGCTGCACGCCGATCTGGCCTGGGTCGTGGTGGCGCTGACCGTCGCGCTCTGGTTCGTCCTGAAGGCCGTCGACGCGCCCGTGGGGCCGCTGCACCGCGCCCGGGACCTGTTCGCGATCCTGATGGCGCAGGGCGTGATCGGGTACGTGCAGTACTTCAACGACACCCCCGAGATCCTGGTCGGGGCTCACATGTTCGGCTCGTGCCTGGTCTGGATCGGTGTGGTCCGCGTCCTGCTGTCGCTGCGCGAGCGGCCGGCGGCCACCGCCCCGCTGCCCGGCCCGGTGGCCGAGCAGCCGGAGCCCGCTGCGGCGGGCTGAGGCCTCACCCCTCACCACGCGTCAGGGGCTCCCCCGCACGGCTTGTACGCCGCCTTGCGGGGGAGCCCCTGATGCGTGGTGGGCCGTTGTCAGGCCTTGTTCGCCGGGCCGCCGATCTGGATGCCTGCCATACGGGTCCACTCGTACGGGCCCGTGTGGACCTTCGCCGCGAACTCGCCGTCGAAGGACTCGTGCATCGTGATCCCGGACTTCTGTGCGGCGCTCTCGGCGACCGCGTACGAGGGGGCGACGAGATCGCCCCAGCCGCCGTCCTCGCCGACGAGGACGATGCGGGTGCCCATCTGCCCGATGTAGGCGAGCTGCCCCTCGGCTCCGCCGTGCGCCTTCGCGAAAGCACCGATCTGCTTGGCCAGCCTGGCCGCCCTGCGCTCCGCGCGCGCCGCCTGCTTGCCGTCCACCTGCTGGGTCTCAGCCGTCTCTGCCATGCACTGGATGCTACCGATGGGTAGGTCGACGTGCGACGGGCGGGGAGCGTGGCGTGGGCCACGGTCCCCGCCCGTCGGCAGGTCGTACGGGATCGGCGCTACCTCAGGAAGGGGTCCACCGCCACGGCGACGAACAGCAGGGACACATAGGTGATCGACCAGTGGAACAGCCGCATCTCCTTGAGCTTCCCGCCGGTCACCCCGGACTTGGCCCGGCTCAGCAGGGCGTGCGCCTCCCAGAGCCAGAAGCCGCCGGTCAGCACAGCCACCGCCGTGTAGAACCAGCCGGTGTAGCCCAGCGGGGTCAGCAGCAGCGAGACGGCCACCATCACCCAGCTGTAGAGGACGATCTGGCGGGCCACCACCCGGTTGGAGGCAATGACCGGAAGCATGGGGACGCCGACCCGTGCGTAGTCGTCCTTCACCTTCATGGACAGCGGCCAGTAGTGCGGCGGCGTCCAGAAGAAGATGACGGCGA
This sequence comes from Streptomyces sp. NBC_01013, assembly GCF_045162765.1. Lineage (NCBI taxonomy): Bacteria > Bacillati > Actinomycetota > Actinomycetes > Kitasatosporales > Streptomycetaceae > Streptomyces > Streptomyces sp. NBC_01013. The sequence continues at coordinate 6,401,879 of NZ_CP108687.1, read as the reverse complement.
AGAGGATCACCGCGGCCCAGGACATCGAGTTGGTCACGGCCGACCAGCCGATGAGCACCGGCATGCAGCCGGCGATGCCGCCCCAGACGATGTTCTGCGAGGTACGGCGCTTCAGGATCATCGTGTACACGACGACGTAGAAGAGCAGAGCGCCGAGCGACAGGGCCGCCGACAGCCAGTTCACCAGCAGACCGAACCAGACCGTCGAGATCACCGCGAGGGCGATACCGAAGGCCAGGCACTCACGCGGGCTCACCATGCCGGTGACCAGCGGGCGCTGCGACGTACGGTCCATCAACGCGTCGATGTCGCGGTCGATGTACATGTTCAGTGCGTTGGCACCGCCGGCGGAGAGGTATCCGCCGATCGTGGTCGTGAGCACGAGCCACAGGTCGGGTACACCCTGAGCGGCCAGGAACATCACCGGAACAGTGGTGATCAGCAACAGCTCGATGATCCGAGGCTTGGTCAGCGCCACGAATGCCTTGACACGGGCCCCGAACGGGCGATGGCCCCCCGGGCTCGGAGTCAAGGCGACCCCTGCGGGTCGGGACTCGACGGCCGTCACGCACACCCCTGACAGAGAAATCCCAGCAAGCTCCGGGAGTGAAGGCCCGGTAGAGACTTGCGCGAACCAGACCACTGTAGACGTTGGGGACAGGCCGCCCTTCGCGGGGGTGGGGTCGTGTTGATGTGGCGCCGGGCGTTGCCCCGGCACACGTGCGAACGCCCGCGCGAGTCCCGGGAAAGGACCGGCCCGCAGCGGCGCGCGCACCGCTCGCACAGGTGTGCTCCAGTGCACTCACCGGAGCCCTCAGGAGTGACCCCGGACGCTCATCGGAGGCCTCAGGGGAGAGCCCGCTCGCTCATCGGAGTGAGCCCATCGGTGAGCCTCCCCGCTCATACGGGAGGCGGATTCGACGGGCCGCCCGCACCCTGGAAGGAGCCGGAAATCACGGGTCCTGACGGGGGTAGGCTCGACAATGCCCGGTGCGGTCAAAGTCACCGGTTTACGACAGTGGAGAGGAGCCCTGACTCAGGGTGAGCACCAAGCCGACCACCACAGACCTCCAGTGGACCGAATTGGACCAGCGGGCCGTGGACACCGTCCGCGTCCTGGCCGCGGACGCCGTACAGAAGGTCGGAAACGGCCACCCGGGTACGGCCATGAGCCTGGCTCCCGCCGCGTACACCATCTTCCAGAAGGTGATGCGGCACGACCCCGCGGACGCGGAGTGGACCGGTCGCGACCGGTTCGTACTCTCGGCGGGCCACACCAGCCTGACCCTCTACATCCAGCTCTACCTGGCCGGCTACGGCCTGGAGCTCGATGACCTGAAGGCCTTCCGCACCTGGGGTTCCAAGACCCCGGGGCACCCGGAGTACGGCCACACCACCGGTGTCGAGACGACGACCGGCCCGCTGGGCCAGGGCGTCGCCAACGCGGTGGGCATGGCCATGGCCGCCCGCTACGAGCGTGGCCTGTTCGACCCGGAGGCGGCCCCCGGCACCTCCCCGTTCGACCACATGGTGTGGGCCATCGCCGGCGACGGCTGCCTCCAGGAGGGCATCTCCGCGGAGGCGTCCTCGCTGGCCGGGCACCAGAAGCTGGGCAACCTGGTCCTGCTGTGGGACGACAACCACATCTCCATCGAGGGCGACACGGAGACCGCGGTCTCCGAGGACACCCTGAAGCGCTACGAGGCGTACGGCTGGCACGTCCAGCGCGTCGACCAGCTGCCCAGCGGTGACCTGGACCCGGCGGGCCTGTACAAGGCCCTGCTGGCCGCCAAGGCCGAGACGGAGCGTCCGTCGTTCATCGCGGCCCGCTCGATCATCGCCTGGCCGGCGCCGCACGCCCAGAACACCGAGGCCGCCCACGGCTCCGCGCTCGGCGACGACGAGGTCGCCGCGACCAAGCGCGTGCTGGGCTTCGACCCGGAGAAGTCCTTCGAGGTCGCCGACGAGGTCATCGCGCACACCCGCGAGGCGCTGGACCGCGGCCGCGAGGCCAAGGCCGAGTGGGAGAAGACGTTCGCCGCCTGGCGCACCGCCAACCCGGAGCGCGCTGCCGAGTTCGACCGGATCTCCGCGGGCGAGCTGCCCGCGGGCTGGGAGGACCAGCTCCCGGTCTTCGAGCCCGGCAAGGGTGTCGCCACCCGTGCCGCCTCGGGCAAGGTGCTCCAGGCACTCGGTGAGATCGTCCCCGAGCTGTGGGGCGGCTCCGCCGACCTCGCGGGCTCGAACAACACCACGATCGACAAGACGTCCTCGTTCCTCCCGGTCGGCAACCAGCTGCCCGGCGCGGACCCGTACGGGCGCACGATCCACTTCGGCATCCGCGAGCACGCCATGGCCGCGGCCATGAACGGCATCGCGCTCCACGGCAACACCCGCATCTACGGCGGCACCTTCCTGGTGTTCTCCGACTACATGCGCAACGCCGTGCGGCTGTCCGCCCTGATGCACCTGCCGGTGACCTACGTGTGGACGCACGACTCGATCGGTCTCGGCGAGGACGGCCCGACCCACCAGCCGGTGGAGCACCTGGCCTCGCTGCGCGCCATCCCGGGCCTGAACGTGGTCCGCCCGGCCGACGCCAACGAGACCTCCATCGCCTGGCGCGAGATCCTGCGCCGCTACACCAAGGTGTTCGGCAAGGGCGCTCCGCACGGTCTGGCGCTGACGCGGCAGGGCGTGCCCACGTACGAGGCGAACGACGAAGCGGCCAAGGGCGGCTACGTGCTCTTCGAGGCCGAGGGCGGCGAGGCCCAGGTCCTGCTGATCGGGACCGGCTCCGAGGTGCACCTCGCCGTCGAGGCGCGCGAGGAACTCCAGGCCGCCGGCATCCCGACCCGTGTGGTGTCGATGCCGTGTGTCGAGTGGTTCGAGGAGCAGGACCAGGCGTACAAGGACAGCGTCCTGCCGCCGTCCGTGAAGGCCCGTGTCGCGGTCGAGGCGGGCATCGGCCTGACCTGGTACCGGTTCGTCGGGGACGCCGGGCGGATCGTCTCGCTGGAGCACTTCGGTGCCTCGGCCGACGCCAAGGTCCTCTTCCGCGAGTTCGGCTTCACCGGCGAGGCCGTCGCGGCCGCCGCCCGGGAATCTCTCGCCGCCGTCACGCGCTGACGCCGTTATACGACTAGTAGGAGATGCAATTCTCATGACAGACGCACTCAAGCGCCTCTCCGACGAGGGCGTGGCGATCTGGCTCGACGACCTTTCGCGCAAGCGGATCACCTCGGGCAACCTGGCCGAGCTGATCGACCAGAGCCACGTCGTGGGTGTCACCACCAACCCCTCGATCTTCCAGAAGGCGATCTCGCACGGCGACGGTTACGAGCCGCAGCTCACCGACCTCGCCACGCGCAAGGTCACCGTGGACGAGGCCATCCGGATGATCACCACGGCGGACGTGCGTGACGCCGCTGACATCCTGCGTCCCGTCTTCGACGCCACCGACGGTCAGGACGGCCGGGTCTCCATCGAGGTCGACCCGCGTCTGGCCCACCACACGGCGGCCACGGTCGCCGAGGCCAAGCAGCTGGCCTGGCTGGTGGACCGGCCGAACACACTCATCAAGATCCCGGCGACGAAGGCCGGCCTGCCGGCGATCACCGAGGTCATCGGCAAGGGCATCAGCGTCAACGTCACGCTGATCTTCTCGCTGGAGCGCTACCGCGAGGTCATGGACGCCTACCTGGCAGGTCTGGAGAAGGCGAAGGCCGCGGGCCTGGACCTGTCCAAGATCCACTCGGTGGCGTCGTTCTTCGTGTCCCGCGTGGACACCGAGATCGACAAGCGGCTCGACGCGATCGGCAGCGACGAGGCCAAGGCCGCGAAGGGCAAGTCCGCGCTCGCCAACGCGCGCCTGGCCTACGAGGCGTACGAGGAGGTCTTCGCCGGTGAGCGCTGGGCCGCCCTCGACAAGGCGCACGCCAACAAGCAGCGTCCGCTGTGGGCCTCCACCGGCGTGAAGGACCCGTCCCTCAAGGACACCCTGTACGTCGTCGACCTCGTCGCCCCGAACACGGTCAACACCATGCCGGAGGCGACTCTGGACGCGGTGGCCGACCACGGCGAGATCACCGGCAACACCGTCGCCGGTGCCTACGACCAGGGCCGTGCCGATCTCGAAGCGATCAAGAAGCTCGGGGTCAGCTACGACGACGTCGTCCAGCTCCTTGAGGACGAGGGCGTCGAGAAGTTCGAAGCCGCCTGGATCGACCTGCTCAACTCGACCGAGGCAGAGCTCAAGCGCCTCGCCCCTTCGGAGGGCTGACCACTTTGTCTGGTGTTCCCGGAGCCAACCCGCTCCGTGACGCCCAGGACCGACGGCTCCCGCGTATCGCGGGGCCGTCGGGCCTGGTCATCTTTGGCGTCACGGGCGATTTGTCCCGTAAAAAGCTGATGCCCGCCGTCTACGATCTGGCCAATCGCGGCCTGCTGCCGCCGGGCTTCTCGCTCATCGGTTTCGCGCGCCGCGAGTGGCAGGACGAGGACTTCGCACAGGAGGTCCACGACGCCGTCAAACAGCATGCCCGCACGGAGTTCCGCGAGGAGGTCTGGCAGCAGCTCATCCAGGGGATGCGCTTCGTCCAGGGCAACTTCGACGACGACGATGCCTTCGAGACCCTGAAGGCGACCATCCAGGAGCTCGATCAGGCGCAGGGGACGGGCGGCAACTTCGCCTTCTACCTCTCCGTGCCGCCGAAGTTCTTCCCCAAGGTCGTCCAGCAGCTCAAGAAGCACGGGCTCGCCGACCAGAAGGAGGGTTCCTGGCGGCGTGCCGTCATCGAGAAGCCCTTCGGTCACGACCTGAAGAGCGCGCAGGAGCTCAACCAGCTCGTGCACGACGTCTTCCCGCCCAACGAGGTCTTCCGGATCGACCACTACCTGGGCAAGGAGACGGTCCAGAACATCCTGGCGCTGCGGTTCGCCAACACGATGTTCGAGCCGATCTGGAATCGTTCGTACGTGGACCACGTCCAGATCACGATGGCCGAGGACATCGGCATCGGTGGCCGGGCCGGCTACTACGACGGCATCGGCGCCGCCCGTGACGTCATCCAGAACCACCTGCTCCAGCTGCTGGCGCTGACCGCGATGGAGGAGCCCGGCTCCTTCCACCCGAAGGCCCTGGTCGCCGAGAAGCTCAAGGTGCTCACCGCCGTGGAGCTCCCCGACGACCTCGGCAAGCACACCGTGCGCGGTCAGTACGCGCACGCGTGGCAGGGCGGCGAGGAAGTCCTCGGCTACCTGGAGGAAGACGGCATCGACCCCAAGTCGAAGACCGACACCTTCGCCGCGATCAAGCTGACGATCAACAACCGCCGCTGGGCGGACGTACCGTTCTACCTCCGCACCGGAAAGCGGCTCGGCCGCAGGGTCACGGAGATCGCGGTCGTCTTCAAGCGCGCCCCGTACCTCCCCTTCGAGTCCGGCGCGACGGAGGAGCTCGGCGGCAACGCCCTGGTCATCCGGGTTCAGCCGGACGAGGGCGTGACCGTACGGTTCGGCTCGAAGGTGCCCGGCACCTCGATGGAGGTCCGGGACGTCACGATGGACTTCGCCTACGGCGAGTCCTTCACCGAGTCCAGCCCGGAGGCCTACGAGCGGCTCATCCTCGATGTGCTGCTCGGCGACGCCAACCTCTTCCCCCGCCACCAGGAGGTCGAACTCTCCTGGAACATCCTCGACCCGATCGAGGAGTACTGGGACAAGCACGGCAAGCCCGCGCAGTACCCGGCGGGCACCTGGGGCCCGGCCGAGGCGGACGAGATGCTCGCACGAGACGGACGGAGCTGGCGCCGGCCATGAAGATCGATCTCACGGAAACCACTTCCAGCAAGATCAACCAGGCGCTGGTGTCGGCCCGTCGTGCCATCGGCACCCCGGCGATCGGCATGGTGCTCACGCTGGTCATCGTCACCGACGAGGAGAACGCCTACGACGCCCTCAAGTCGGCCGGTGACGCCTCGCGCGAGCACCCCTCGCGGATCATCGCGGTGATCAAGCGGGTCAGCCGTTCGCCGCGCAGCCGGCGCGACGCACGGCTGGACGCCGAGGTCCGGGTCGGCTCCGACGCGGGTACCGGTGAGACCGTGGTGCTGCGGCTCCACGGCGAACTCGCCAACCACGCCCAGTCGGTGGTCCTGCCGCTGCTGCTGCCGGATGCCCCGGTCGTGGTGTGGTGGCCCGAGGGGGCGCCCGCCGATCCGGCGAAGGATCCGCTGGGCGCGCTCGCGCAGCGCCGGATCACGGACGCGTACTCGGCTGAGCACCCGAGCGACGAGCTCGCGGTGCGCGCGAAGTCGTACACCCCCGGGGACACGGATCTGTCCTGGACCCGGATCACGCCGTGGCGCTCGATGCTGGCAGCCGCACTCGACCAGCAGGCCGTGGAGGTCGTCTCGGCGACGGTCGAGGGCGAGTCCGAGAACCCGAGCTGCGAGCTGCTGGCCATGTGGCTCGCGGACCGGCTCCAGGTCCCGGTCGAGCGCACCATGTCCGGCGGCCCCGGTCTGACCGCCGTCCGGATGGAGACCAAGTCCGGCACGATCGTGCTGGACCGGGCCGACGGTTCGCTGGCCACGCTCTCCATGGTGGGGCAGCCGGACCGTGCGGTGGCGCTCAAGCGCCGGGAGACCGCGGAGCTGCTCGCCGAGGAGCTGCGCCGGCTCGACCCGGACAACACCTATGAGTCGTCGGTGAAGTTCGGCGTGGAGCGGCTCGGGGAGGCGGCGAAGCCCAAGGCCGCCGCGTCCTCGTCACCGGCCGCGCCGGCTGCCAGGAAGACGGCCGCGCCGGCCAAGAAGGCGGCGTCGAAGTGAGCGTCGTCCCGCAGCTGGTCGTACACCGCGACAAGGAGCTGATGGCGCAGGCCGCGGCGGCCCGGCTGATCACGAAGATCGTGGACGCCCAGGCCGCACGCGGTTACGCCTCGGTGGTGCTCACCGGCGGTCGCAACGGCAACGGCCTGCTGGCCGCACTCGCCGAAGCGCCCGCCCGGGACGCGGTCGACTGGTCGCGGCTCGACCTGTGGTGGGGCGACGAGCGGTTCCTGCCGGAGGGTGATCCGGAGCGCAATGTCACGCAGGCCCGCAAGGCCCTGCTGGACTCGGTGCCGCTGGACCCGTCCCGGGTGCACGCGATGCCCGCGTCGGACGGGCCCCACGGTCAGGACGTCGACGCGGCGGCGGCCGCGTACGCCGCCGAACTGGCCGCCGCGGCCGGTCCGGAGGACCACGGGCCGGTGCCGGAGTTCGACGTCCTGATGCTGGGCGTCGGTCCCGACACCCATGTCGCCTCGCTCTTCCCCGAGCTGCCCGCGGTCCGGGAGACCGAGCGCACCGTGGTGGGTGTGCACGGGGCGCCCAAGCCGCCGCCCGTCCGCGTCTCGCTCACGCTGCCCGCCATCCGGGCGGCGCGCGAGGTGTGGCTGCTCGCCGCGGGCGAGGACAAGGCGGAGGCCGCGGCCATCGCCCTGTCGGGGGCCGGGGAGATCCAGGCCCCGGCGGCGGGTGCGTACGGTCGCAGCCGCACGCTGTGGTTGCTGGACGCGGCGGCGGCCTCGCAGCTGCCGCGCGCCCTGTACCCGCCGGCCTCCGCCTGACCTGTCGTCAGCGGTACTGCCCACCGGCCCGGTTCGCTCCTCGGAGCGGACCGGGCCTGCGCGTGCACGAGCCCTCCCGGCTCACTCGTCCGGCCGGACCCGCTCCAGGAAGGGCCCCAGCAGTCCCGGGACGGCTTCGGAGGCGAAGGCGAGCCCCTCGGAGGCGTCCGCGTCGTACACCGTGTACGCCCCCGCTCCCGCGGCTGTCGTGGCGGTCACGTTCACCACCCCGGCCCGTCGCTGGAAGTACGACTGCCGGACCGTCCAGCCGATCACCCCGGCCCGCTCCAGCGCGGCCGTGGAGCGGCGCAGGGAGCCCGAGCGGGTCACCAGGTAGCCGCCGCTGAGGGCGTGACCGAGACCGCGGTACGCGTCACGTGCGAGGAGCACCCCCACGGGCAGCCCGGTGAGCGCGCAGCCGAGCGCGATCCAGAGCAGGACGGGCTCCAGCAGGGCGCCGGGCAGAGCCAGCACCAGGACGGGCACCAGGACCGCCCAGTAGGCCCGACGCAGTCGCCGGCCGCGTGCGGCGGGCGGATGAGCCGTCAGGGCGACCCCGGTCGGGGACACCGTCTCGCGCAGCACGGCGGCGGCGGCCGCGTCGGCGACCGGACGGGGAGCGGCGGGCAGCAGGGTGTTGTGGTCGCCGCGCTGCTCCTCGTCGTCCTTGGCCAGTCCGGTGGTGATGGCGTCGACCCGGGCGGCGCCCAGCAGCCGGACGCCAAGTGGCTCGACGAGGTCGACGCCCCGCAGCCGCCGCTCCTCGATGGAGACGGACCGGGAGGTGAGCAGGCCGCGCCGGATGCGCAGGGTGCCGCCCGGTTCGCGTTCGAGGCGGTAGTCCCACCACATCTCGATCCAGAGCGCCAGGGCCCCGACGACGCCGGCGAGTGTCGCGGCGAGGGCCAGGAGCACGATGACGGACAGCAGGGAGGAGTCCCGGAACCGGTCGCTGACCCACTCGATCACCTGGGCCTGTGCCCCGAACCAGTCGCTGACCTGCAGCACGGCCCCGGCCGCGGCGCCGCCGAGGGCGGGTGCGACGAACGAGACCGGTGCGTAGCGGATCCAGCGCGGGTCGAGCGTGACGAGCTCGCCCTCGCGGTGGCTGCCGGACGACCCGGTGGGACCGCGTTCCAGCAGCGTGCGGCGCAGCCGCTCGCCCTCGGCGCGCAGGACCGGGTCGAGTTCGAGGGTGGAGTCGTCGCCGGTGTGCTCACCGGTGCCGATCCGGACGGTGACCAGGCCGAGGACGCGCTGGAGCAGGTGGGCGGTGAGGTCGACGCTGCGGATGCGTTCGCGGGCCAGGGAGCGCTTCCTGACTGTCAGGAGGCCGGTGTGGAGCTCGACCCGGTCGGCACCGACGCGGTAGCGGGTGCGGCGCCGGCGTACGTAGTCGGCGCCGGCACTGCCCGCGATCAGCAGGAGGGCGCCGGCCAGCACCCAGGCGACGGCGGCGGCGAACCCGAACCGTCCGGAGAGCCCGAGCGTCGTCGGTACGGCGGCTCCGGCCGCCACGCCCGCTGTCACGAGGGCCGTGGCCAGGACCGTACGCCGGTCGAGGCGACGCCAGTCCCCCGCCGTGGACCCGCCCCCGTCGTCCGCGACGGTGCCGTCAGGGACGGTGTCCGCCGTGGTCATGTGGCGTCACCGGGTGTGTCCTGGGTGATGCGGGTCAGCCGCTCGGCGAGCTCGGCCGCCAGTTCGTGGTCGAGGCCCTCGATCCGGACCGCGCCCTTGGAGGAGGCGGTGGTGACGGTGACCGTGGCAAGCCGGAAGAGCTGTTCGAGCGGCCCGCGCACGGTGTCCACGGTCTGGATCCGGGACATCGGCGCGATCCGCCACTCCTGCCACAGCACCCCGGTCCGCACGTACACCGCCTCGTCCGTGACCTCCCAGCGGTGGGTTCGGAACCACCAGAGGGGGACGAGGACGGCACAGCCGATGCCGAGGCCCGCGAGCACCGCGGCGGGCAGCAGCAGCCAGAACCGGGCCGGTGCGATGAACGTACCCAGCCCCACCAGCACCACCACCGGCAACGCCGTCAGCAGCAGCCACTGCGCCCGCCACCAGCCGACGGCCCGCGGGGCCGGCGTGTGGGCCGGCGTGCGCAGCCGTACCGCCCCCTCCCCCGTGGCCATGGGCTCAGCGCCCCCGCAGCTCGCGGTACGCGGAGACGAGCGTGGCGGTCGAACTGTCCAGCTCCTCGGCGCCCTTGCCCTCCGTCAGCACCGGTTCGATCCGCTTGGCGAGGACCTTGCCGAGCTCCACGCCCCACTGGTCGAAGGAGTCGATGTTCCAGACGGCGCCCTGGACGAAGACCTTGTGCTCGTAGAGCGCGATCAACTGGCCGAGCACGGACGGGGTCAGCCGGGCCGTGAGGATCGTCGTCGTGGGGTGGTTACCGAGGAACGTCTTGTGCGGAACCAGTTCCTCGGGGACTCCCTCGGCACGCACCTCGTCCGGTGTCCTGCCGAAGGCCAGGGCCTGGGTCTGGGCGAAGAAGTTGGCCATCAGCAGGTCGTGCTGGGCGACCAGGCCGGGCAGAAGCGCCTCGACCGGCTCGGCGAAACCGATGAAGTCGGCCGGGATGACCTTGGTGCCCTGGTGGATCAGCTGGTAGTAGGCGTGCTGACCATTGGTGCCGGGGGTGCCCCAGACGACGGGGCCGGTCTGCCAGTCGACCGGATTGCCGTCCCGGTCCACGGACTTGCCGTTGGACTCCATGTCGAGCTGCTGCAAGTACGCCGTGAACTTGGACAGATAGTGGCTGTAGGGCAGTACGGCATGCGACTGGGCGTCGAAGAAAGCGCCGTACCAGACGCCCAGCAGGCCCAGCAGCAGCGGGGCGTTCTCCTCGGCCGGGGCGGTCCGGAAGTGCTCGTCGACGAGGTGGAAGCCGTCGAGCATCTCGCGGAACCGGTCCGGCCCGATCGCGATCATCAGCGAGAGGCCGATGGCGGAGTCGTACGAGTAGCGGCCGCCGACCCAGTCCCAGAACTCGAACATGTTGGCGGTGTCGATGCCGAAGTCGGCGACCTTCTCGGCGTTGGTCGACAGGGCCACGAAGTGCTTGGCCACGGCGTCCTGACCCGCCCTCAGGCCGGTCAGCAGCCAGTCGCGGGCCGAGGTGGCGTTGGTGATCGTCTCGATCGTGGTGAAGGTCTTCGACGCGATGACGAAGAGCGTCTCGGCCGGGTCGAGGTCGTGCACGGCCTCGTGCAGGTCGGCACCGTCGACGTTGGAGACGAAGCGGACGGTGAGCGAGCGGTCGGTGAAGGAACGCAGCACCTCGTACGCCATGGCGGGGCCGAGGTCGGAGCCGCCGATGCCGATGTTGACGATGTTCTTGATGGGCCGGCCCGTGTGGCCGGTCCACTCGCCGGACCTGACGCGCTCGGAGAAGGCCGCCATCTTGTCGAGCACCGCGTGCACGGCGGGCACCACGTTCTCGCCGTCGACCTCGATCACGGCGTCCCGCGGGGCGCGGAGCGCGGTGTGCAGGACGGCGCGGTCCTCGGTGGTGTTGATCTTGTCGCCGCGGAACATCGCGTCGCGCAGCTCGGCGACCCCGGTGGCCGCGGCGAGCTCACGGAGCAACCGGAGTGTCTCGTCGGTGACCAGCTGCTTGGAGTAGTCGACGTACAGGTCGCCGACGCGCAGGGTGTATCCCGTGCCGCGCTCCGGATCGTCCGCGAACAGCTGTCGCAGATGGGTCGTCCCGAGCTGCTCACGGTGCTCTCCCAGCGCGGTCCATTCCGGCGTCTGGTTGAGCCTGGTTCGACTTTGTGCGTTCATCCCGGACATCAGCCCACTTCTCTCGTTACCGCAGTTCCCCGCTGCCCCACCAACTTAATTGATCAGGGCGGCGGACGGGACAACGGCGGGCTGAGGCACGGCAGAAGCGCTCCGGCCGGGCACCCAGGGGGTGTCCGGCCGGTGAACAGCTTCTACTGAGGCACGAGAGGTGTCAGATCTCGCCGCGGAGTTTGGCAAGCGCCTCGGCGAGGATGGCCTCGCCGTCCGCGTCGCTGCGCCGCTCGCGCACGTACGCCAGATGCGTCTTGTACGGCTCGGTGCGCGGCGGGTCGGGCGGGCTGTCCCGGTCCTGGCCTGCCGGGAATCCGCAGCGCGGGCAGTCCCAGGTCTCCGGTACCTGCGCGTCATGGGCGAAGCTCGGCTGCGTCTCGTGCCCGTTCGAGCACCAGAAGGAGATGCGGGCCCGGGGCGCGGACTCGCCGCGCTCGGCCTCCCCCATCGGCCCCGCTCCGACCCGGCTTCCCCGGATCGCGTTGCCACTTGCCACGGTCGTAACTCCCTGCGTGATGGTGCTCGAAGATGCCCCAGTCTACGTAAGGCCCAACGCGCGTCCAGTGGTTGGAGTTACACCCTCACCGGAATCGCGTACGACGGGTCAGTTGTCCAGCTTGATGAGCAGACCAAGCACCACGATGCACGCGAACCAGCCCAGACCGACCACCACGGTGATCCGGTCGAGGTTGCGCTCGGCGACCGAGGAACCGCCGACGGAGGACTGCATGCCGCCACCGAACATGTCGGAAAGACCGCCGCCCTTCCCCTTGTGCATCAGCACCAGCAGCATCAGCAGCAGGCTGAAGACGATCAGGGCGATCTCGAACCCCAAAATCACGGCTGGTCCCTACTTTCCGAAAATTCCTGACTGCATGTGCGAACAACGGGGGCCGGGAGGCTACCCTCCTCGGCCCCCGCAAGGGTACGACGGATCCGCGCTAGCGCATACTCACTGGTCGCGGAAGCGGACGATCTTGACGAACTCGTCGGCGTCCAGGGCGGCGCCGCCGATCAGCGCACCGTCCACATCGGGCTGCGCCATGATCGCGGCCACGTTGCCGGACTTCACCGAGCCGCCGTACTGGATGCGGACCGCGTCGGCCAGCTCCTGCGAGTACAGCTCGGCGAGGCGGCCGCGGATCGCACCGCAGACCTCCTGCGCGTCCTCGGGGGTGGCGACCTCGCCGGTGCCGATGGCCCAGACCGGCTCGTAGGCGACCACGATGGTCTCGGCCTGCTCGGCCGGGATGTCCTTCAGCGCGCCGTCGAGCTGCGCGAGCGTGTACGCGACCTGGTCACCGGCCTTGCGGATGTCCAGGCCCTCACCGACGCAGAGGATCGGGGTCAGGCCGTGCTTGTACGCGGCCTTCACCTTGGCGTTGCAGACCTCGTCGGTCTCCGCGTGGTACTGGCGGCGCTCGCTGTGGCCGACGGCGACGTAGGTGCACTTCAGCTTGGCGAGCATCGGGCCGGAGATCTCACCGGTGTACGCACCGGAGTCGTGCGCCGAGATGTCCTGGGCGCCGTACTTGATCTTCAGCTTGTCGCCGTCGACCAGCGTCTGCACCGAGCGCAGGTCGGTGAAGGGCGGCAGGACGGCGACCTCTACGGCGTCGTAGTCCTTGTCGGCCAGCGCGAAGGCGAGCTTCTGGACGTGGGCGATGGCCTCGAGGTGGTTGAGGTTCATCTTCCAGTTGCCCGCCATCAGCGGGGTACGGGTGGTCATGAAAGGTCAGTCCTCCAGTGCGGCGAGGCCGGGAAGCGTCTTGCCCTCGAGGTATTCGAGGCTGGCGCCGCCACCGGTCGAGATGTGTCCGAACGCGTTCTCGTCGAAGCCCAGGGTGCGGACCGCGGCGGCGGAGTCGCCACCGCCGACCACGCTGAAGCCCGAGGAGTCGACGAGGGCCTGGGCGACTGCCCGGGTGCCCTCGGCGAAATCGGGGTGCTCGAAGACGCCCATCGGGCCGTTCCAGAACACGGTGGCCGCGTCGGCGAGCTTCGAGGCGTAGAGCTTGTTGGTCTCCGGACCGTTGTCCAGACCCATCTGGCCGGCCGGCATGGCGTCGGCGGCGACGGTGTCGGGGTGGGCCGGGGCCTTGGTCTTGAGGTCCGGGAACGCCGGGGCGACCACGACGTCGACGGGGAGCACGAACTCCACGCCCTTCTCCTCGGCACGCTTGAGGTACTCCAGAACGACCGGGATCTGGTCCTCCTGCAGCAGCGAGCTGCCGACCTCGTGGCCCTGGGCCTTGAGGAAGGTGTACGCCATGCCGCCGCCGATGAGGATGCGGTCGGCGCGCTCCAGGAGGTGGTCGATGACACCGAGCTTGTCGGAGACCTTGGCGCCGCCGAGCACGACCGCGTAGGGGCGCTGCACGTCGTCGGTGAGCTTCTTCAGGACGCCGACCTCGGTGGCGATCAGGTCGCCGGCGGCGTGCGGGAGCCGGGCCGGGAGGTCGAAGACCGAGGCGTGCTTGCGGTGGACGGCTCCGAAGCCGTCGCCCACGTACAGATCGGCGAGCTCGGCCAGCTGGTCGGCGAACGCTCCGCGCTCGGCGTCGTCCTTGGACGTCTCACCGGCGTTGAAGCGGAGGTTCTCGACGACGGCGACCTGGCCGTCGGTGAGCGCGGCAACGGTGGCACGGGCGGACTCGCCGACCGTGTCGGTCGCGAAGGCCACGTCGGTCCCCAGCAGCTCGCCGAGGCGGGCGGCCGCGGGAGCCAGCGAGAACGCCGGGTCCGGGGCGCCCTTGGGGCGGCCCAGGTGCGAGGCGACGACGACCCGGGCGCCGGCCGCTGCCAGCTTCTCGATGGTCGGCTGGACGGCACGGATGCGTCCGTCGTCGGTGATGGTGGTGCCGCTGAGCGGCACGTTGAGGTCGGCGCGGACGAATACGCGCTTGCCGGTGACCCCTTCGGCGAGAAGTTCGTCGATCGTCTTCATCTGTCTGGACTCCTTGGAGTACGAGGGAGCATGCGACGGGGCCCGAACGGCGCTGCGTTGCGCTGTTCGAGCCCCGTGCTCACATCGAGGTGCCTGCCGATCCGAGGATCAGAGCTGGCCGCCGACGAAGACGGTCAGGTCGACGAGACGGTTGGAGTAACCCCACTCGTTGTCGTACCAGCCGAGGATCTTCACCGTGTTGCCCTCCTGGACCATGGTCAGGGAGGAGTCGAAGGTGCAGGACGACGGGTCGCCGACGATGTCCGAGGACACGATCGGGTCCTCGGTGTACGTGAGGAAGCCCTTGAGGTCGCCGTCGTCGGAGGCCTTCTTGAACGCGGCGTTGACCTCGTCCTTGGTGACCTCGCGCTGCAGGGTCACGACGAGGTCGGTGGCGGAACCGGTCGGGACCGGAACACGCATCGCGATGCCGTCGAGCTTGCCCTTGAGCTGCGGCAGGACCAGGGCGGTGGCCTTGGCGGCACCCGTCGTGGTCGGGATGATGTTCTCCGCGGCGGCGCGGGCGCGACGCAGGTCGGAGTGCGGGAAGTCCAGGATGCGCTGGTCGTTCGTGTACGCGTGGACCGTCGTCATCAGGCCCTTGACGATGCCGAAGTTCTCGTCGAGAACCTTGGCCATCGGCGCCACACAGTTGGTGGTGCAGGAGGCGTTGGAGATGACGTGGTGGTTGGCCGCGTCGTACTTGTCCTGGTTGACGCCCATCACGATGGTGATGTCCTCGTCCTTGGCCGGAGCCGAGATGAGGACCTTCTTGGCGCCGCCCGCGATGTGCTTGGCGGCGTCGGCCTTCTTGGTGAAGATGCCGGTCGACTCGATGACGATGTCGACGCCCAGCTCGCCCCACGGGATGTCCGCCGGGTTGCGCTCGGAGAGCACCTTGATGGTGTGGCCGTCGACGGTGATGGTGTCGGCGGTGTGGCTCACCTCTGCCTTGAGACGACCCAGAATGGTGTCGTACTTCAGCAGGTGGGCCGTGGTCGCAGTGTCACCCAGGTCGTTGACAGCCACGATCTCGATGTCCGCACCCTGCTCCAGCAGCGCGCGGAAGTAGTTACGACCGATGCGGCCAAAGCCGTTGATGCCTACGCGGATCGTCACGAACCGATCTCCTCGTTAGGTACGCCGGTTTTCGACGCCGGCGAGTTGTATGGGATGTCCCCGACCGCCTCCGACCCTACCTCTCCGAAGCCCTCGGGGTGACATCGAGCAGGGCCGCAGGACCGGCGGAGGCCCGTACTCCCCAGTAGGAGTACGGGCCTCCGGTTGTCCGGCCCGCCCGCCGCGACGACTACGCAGTGTCAACAGCCGCGGGTGCGCGGCGCGTTCCCGGCGCAGCTCGCCGGCACGTGCGCGAATCAGCCGACCAGGCCGTCGGCCAGCTCTTCGCTGAGGGTGGATTCCGTGCTGGGGATCCCGAGGTCCTGGGCCCGCTTGTCGGCCATCGCCAGAAGGCGGCGGATCCGTCCGGCGACAGCGTCCTTGGTCAGCGGCGGGTCCGCGAGGGCGCCCAGCTCCTCCAGCGAGGCCTGCTTGTGCTCCATGCGCAGCCGGCCGGCCGCCGCGAGGTGCTCGGGGACCTCCTCGCCGAGGATCTCCAGCGCGCGCCCGACGCGGGCTCCCGCGGCGACCGCCGCCCTGGCGGACCGGCGCAGGTTCGCGTCGTCGAAGTTGGCCAGCCGGTTGGCAGTGGCGCGGACCTCGCGCCGCATCCGCCGCTCCTCCCAGGCCAGCACCGACTCATGGGCGCCGAGCCTGGTGAGCAGGGCACCGATCGCGTCGCCGTCCCGGACGACGACCCGGTCCACGCCGCGCACCTCACGGGCCTTCGCCGCGATGGAGAGCCTGCGGGCGGCACCGACCAGCGCGAGCGCCGCCTCCGGGCCCGGGCAGGTCACCTCCAGCGAGGACGAGCGGCCCGGCTCCGTGAGCGAGCCGTGGGCCAGGAAAGCCCCGCGCCAGGCGGCCTCGGCGTCGCAGGTGGCCCCCGAGACCACCTGCGGGGGGAGTCCGCGGATGGGTCGGCCTCGACCGTCCACCAGGCCCGTCTGCCGGGCCAGCTGGTCGCCGCCCGCCACCACCCGCACTACGTAGCGGGAACCGCGCCGCAATCCGCCGGGAGCCATCACGATCAGCTCCGAGCTGTGCCCGAAGATTTCGAGAATGTCCCGCTTCAGCCGGCGCGCCGCCATCGCGGTGTCCAGCTCAGCCTCGATCACAATCCGGCCGCTCACCAGGTGCAGCCCACCCGCGAACCGAAGAATCGCCGAGACCTCTGCCTTCCTGCAGCAGGTCCGGGTGACGGGAAGCCGAGAGATTTCGTCCTTCACCGCTGGCGTCATCGCCATGGGCCGATCCTTCCATGCATCCGAAAAATACGGTCGTACGCGGCGGCCAACAGCTCCGGGTCGTGAATCGGATCGCCGTCGGGTGAGGCCACGGGCGCCAGCTCGACCGCGGCGCCGAGCCGTTTTGCGGCGTCGGCGAGGGACTCGCGGTCGGGCACGGCGGCCTCGTCGGCCAGCACCACGTCCAGGGCGAGTTTAGGGGCGTGTCGTCCCAAAACCTCCAAATGACGCTGCGGAGAGAAGCCATCTGTTTCACCGGGTTGCGGTGCGAGGTTCAGCGAGAGGACCTTCCGGGCCTTCGTTTCGATCAGTGCGTCCAGCAGATCGGGCACGAGCAGATGCGGAATGACCGAGGAGAACCAGGACCCGGGGCCGAGCACCACCCAGTCCGCGTCCAGGACCGCGGCGACCGCCTCGGGGACGGCCGGCGGGTTGTGGGGGACGACGTGCACGGACTGGACCTCGCCCGGGGTGAGCGCCACGGTGGCCTGGCCGCGCACCGTGTCCACGTCCTCCGGGCGCTCCGGGTCGTGCCCCTTCACGAGCGCCTGGAGCTCCAGCGGCACGGCGGACATCGGCAGCACCCGCCCGTGCGCCCCCAGGAGCTTGCCGACCAGGTCCAGCGCCTGCACGTGGTCGCCGAGCTGCTCCCAGAGGGCGACGATCAGCAGATTGCCGACCGCGTGTTCGTGCAGGTCGCCCTTGGACTGGAAGCGGTGCTGGATGACCCGGGCCCAGGTCTGGCCCCATTCGTCGTCGCCGCACAGGGCGGCCAGCGCTTTGCGCAGGTCGCCGGGCGGCAGGACACCCAGCTCCTCACGGAGCCTGCCGCTGGATCCGCCGTCGTCGGCGACGGTGACCACGGCGGTCAGATCTCCGGTGATCCGCCGCAGCGCGGTGAGCGAGGCGGAGAGGCCCATGCCGCCGCCGAGCGCGACGACCTTGGGCTGTGCGCCGCGCTTGCGGCCGGACAGGGGGGCGCCCCTGCGCAGCCTGCGCAGACGCATGTTGCGACTGGTCACTCGCGCCCCATGTCCCGGTGTACGAGCACGGTCTCGATCCCCTCGGTGGCGAGCCGGGCGGCCAGCTTCTCCGACATGGCCACGGAGCGGTGCTTGCCGCCCGTACAGCCGACGGCGATGGTCACGTAACGCTTGCCCTCGCGACGGTAGCCCGCGGCGACGAGCTGGAGCAGCTCCGTGTACTGGTTGAGGAACTCCTTGGCGCCCGGCTGGTCGAAGACGTACGCGGACACCTCCTCGTTGAGCCCGGTGAAGGGGCGCAGCTCGGGGACCCAGTGCGGGTTGGGCAGGAAGCGGCAGTCCACCACCAGGTCGGCGTCGACGGGCAGCCCGTACTTGTACCCGAAGGACATCACGGTGGCGCGGAGCTCCGGCTCCTCGTCACCGGCGAACTGGGCGTCCATCTTGGCGCGGAGTTCGTGCACGTTGAGGCTGGAGGTGTCGATCACCAGGTCGGCGTCGCCGCGCAGCTCGCGCAGCAGATCGCGCTCGGCGGCGATTCCGTCGACGATGCGGCCGTCGCCCTGGAGGGGGTGCGGGCGGCGGACCGATTCGAAGCGGCGGACCAGTGCGTCGTCGGAGGACTCGAGGAAGACGATCCGCCGGGTGACGCCCTTGGCCTCCAGGTCGGAGAGGGACTCCCGCAGGTTGTCGAAGAAGCGGCGGCCCCGGACGTCGACGACGACGGCGATCCGCGCCACATTGCCCTGCGAGCGGGCACCGAGCTCCACCATGGTGGGGATCAGCGCGGGCGGCAGGTTGTCCACGACGAACCAGCCGAGGTCCTCCAGACACTTGGCCGCCGTGCTGCGGCCGGCGCCCGACATTCCGGAGATGATCACCAGCTCCGGGATGGCCACCGTGCTGTCGCCCGTCTCGATCGAGGTGCCCGTACTCACGTGTGCTGCTCCGTCTGCTCGGTCTGTGCGGTCGTGCCCGTGTTCATTCTCGTTCTCGGTCATGTCGTGCTGCCCCCGTCGTCCTCTTCAATGATCTCTCCTGTCGCCGTGTTCACGGCGGGCGTGGCCGGGGCGGCCGCGGCGAGGGCGACAGCCACTGATTCCGCCGTCCTGCGGCCTATCCCCGGAACCGCGCAGATCTCGTCGATTGTCGCCTGCTTCAGCTTCTTGACGGAGCCGAAATGCTTGATCAGCGCCTGCTTCCGGGTCTCCCCGAGACCGGCGACCGCGTCCAGGGGGCTGGAGCGGATGCGTTTGGCCCGCTTGGCGCGCTGATAGGTGATGGCGAAACGGTGTGCCTCGTCCCGGACGCGCTGGAGGAGGTAGAGGCCCTCACTGGAACGGGGCAGGACGACCGGGTCGTCGTCATCGGGCAGCCAGACCTCTTCCAGGCGCTTGGCCAGGCCGCAGACGGCGATGTCGTCGATCCCCAGCTCGTCCAGGGCGCGCTTGGCCGCGGCGACCTGGGGCTGCCCACCGTCGACCACGAGGAGCTGCGGCGGGTAGGCGAAGCGCTTGGGCCGGCCGTCGTCCTCACGCGGCTCGGCGGGTTCGGCGTCCACGGGGCCGGCCGGTGCGGGGCCGGCGGATGCGGGCGCGGCGGCTTCCCGCACACCGACGGCTTCGGCGCCGGGTGCGGTGATGGCCTCGGGACCGGGCGGGACGGCTCCCACGACAGCGGGGTCGGCGGCCCCGGGCGGGGCGGCCGCAGTGGGGCCCGGGACGGCGCCCGTGGCGGCGGCTCCCTCCTCCCACTCCCCCGTCCGTTCCTTCTCCTGGAGGTAGCGCCGGAACCGCCTGCTGATCACCTCGTGCATCGAGCGGACGTCGTCCTGCCCCTCGAAGCCCTTGATCTGGAAGCGGCGGTACTCCCCCTTGCGGGCGAGGCCGTCCTCGAAGACCACCATCGACGCCACCACGTCGTCGCCCTGGAGGTGGGAGATGTCGAAGCACTCGATGCGCAGCGGGGCCGTGTCGAGGCCGAGCGCCTCGGCGATCTCCTCCAGGGCCCGGGACCGGGTGGTCAGGTCGGAGGCCCGCTTGGTCTTGTGCAGCCCCAGGGCCTGCTGGGCGTTGCGCTGGACCGTGGCCATCAGGTCCTTCTTGTCGCCGCGCTGCGGGATGCGCAGGCTGACCTGGGAGCCCCGGCGGCCGGCCAGCCACTGGGAGACCGCCTCGGGGTCCTCGGGGAGGGCCGGGACGAGGACCTCCTTGGGGACGGAGTCGCCGGTCTCCTCGCCGTACAGCTGCTGGAGGGCGTGCTCGACGAGGCCCGCGGTGTCGACGTTCTCCACCTTGTCGGTGACCCAGCCGCGCTGGCCGCGGACCCGGCCGCCCCGGACGTGGAAGATCTGGACCGCCGCCTCCAGCTCGTCCTCCGCGACCGCGATCAGGTCGGCGTCGGTGGCGTCGGCGAGCACGACCGCGCTCTTCTCCATGGCGCGCTTGAGCGCCCCCACGTCGTCGCGCAGGCGGGCCGCGCGTTCGTACTCCATCTCCTCGGCCGCCGCCGTCATCTCCTTCTCCAGGCGGCGGATGTACGCGCCCGTGCGACCCGCCATGAAGTCGCAGAAGTCGTCGGCCAGTTCGCGGTGCTCCTCGGGGGTGACGCGGCCGACACAGGGGGCCGAGCACTTGCCGATGTAGCCGAGGAGGCAGGGGCGGCCGGTCCTGGCGGCGTTCTTGAAGACACCGGCGGAGCAGGTACGGACGGGGAAGACCCGGAGCATCAGGTCGACCGTCTCGCGGATCGCCCAGGCGTGCCCGTACGGACCGAAGTAGCGCACGCCCTTCTTCTTGGCGCCGCGCATCACCTGGACGCGGGGGAACTCCTCGTTGAGCGTGACCGCGAGGTAGGGATAGCTCTTGTCATCGCGGTACTTGACGTTGAACCGGGGGTCGAACTCCTTGATCCAGGAGTATTCGAGCTGGAGGGCCTCGACCTCCGTGGAGACGACGGTCCACTCCACGGACGCGGCGGTGGTCACCATCGAGCGCGTGCGGGGATGGAGGCCGGCCAGGTCCTGGAAGTAGTTGGCCAGGCGCTGGCGCAGGCTCTTCGCCTTCCCGACGTAGATCACCCGGCGGTGTTCGTCGCGGAATTTGTAGACCCCCGGGGAGTCGGGGATCTGTCCCGGCTTGGGGCGGTAGCTGGAGGGGTCTGCCATGTCTCCCACCCTACTGGCGCCCAGTGACAGCACGCTGTCGCGCGTGGCTCTCCTGGTCAGCCGCGTGCACGGGTTGCCGGGCGGCCGCCGCGCCCCGCGGCGGCTGCGCAGGATCGTGGCACCGCGGAGGGTGAGTGGGCCCGCGGTTGCGCTGCCGGAGCCCACGCTCCGGGAGTGCCCCGGTGACGGCCGACGCGATGGCCGGTCCGGACCGCGCGGGGACGGACCCGGACCGTCCTTCGGCCTGCTCCTCTCCGGAGCGCCGGCGGCCGCCGGCGCGCTCCGCCCGGGTGACGGGATCCGGGCGGCTCGTGACGCGGAGTGCACCTGTCGCACTTCCTCTCCTTCGAACCGTCTCCGACGGTCCCTGACCGGCCAGGCACCGGCGCTGTCCTCCCGGCCGGACCCGGACACGCTCGGCGCCCCCCGGTGCCGGTGCACGGTCCACGTGTCGGCACGCCTCCGCCGTGCAGGGTGGCGGCCCTTCACGTAGCGGGGTCCGGCATGCGAACGAACGCGCGTGGCGACAAGGCGCCATCTGACGCACAGCCGCCACGGCGCATCTGGTTCTCGTGCGCTGCGGGCAACTAGGTTCCGGCGTGCGCGGCATCGTCCGGACGTTCGGTTGGTTCACTGTGGTGTGACCGAGCACCAGTTCCCCTGACGCGCACGCCTGTTGAGCCTGTGTAAGGAGTCCTGATGCGTACAACCCGCGAGAGACGACGGCGTAGCGCTGCCGTCGGTGCGGTGGCGACGGCGGTCGTCCTGTCTCTGACGAGCCTGCCCGGCGCGGCAGCAGCCGTGCCGCAGTCGGCCGGCCCGAGCGCCTCGGGCGCACCGTCCACCCAGCAGAAGGGGTCCACCACCTCCACGGTGACCCTGGTCACCGGGGACAAGGTCGCGCTGACTACCGGGCCGGACGGCAAGCAGTCGGTGAACATCCTCTCCGGTACCGGAACGTCCAAGACGTTCCAGACCTCCGGCGGAAAGAACGGCGACCTGTACGTCTACCCCGAGGACGCCATGGCCGCCCTCGCCTCCAGCACGGTGGACGGCGAGTTGTTCAACGTCACCCGGATGATCAGGGACGGCTACGGCGACGCGAAGACCGACGAGGTCCCCGCCATCGTCGACTTCCAGGGGAAGCAGACCGCCGCTGCCCTGAAGCAGAAGACCGAGGACCTACCGGGCAGCGACAGCGAGCGGGTCATGCCCCGGCTGGGGCTGTCCGCGGTGCGCGTCGACAAGCGCCTTGCGAAGGGCTTCTGGCAGGCCGTCAAGCCCACCCGCTCGCTTGCCAGGGGCGCCGGTCCGGCGGTCACGCCAGGCACCGCCGGGGTGAGCAAGCTGTGGTACGACGGCAAGGCGCAGGTCTCACTGGACAAGAGCGTGCCGCAGATCGGCGCCCCGGAGGCATGGGCCAAGGGGTACGACGGCAAGGACGTGAAGGTGGCCGTGCTGGACACCGGTGCCGACCTGAACAACGCCGACATCAAGTCCGAGATCGTCCAGAGCCAGAGCTTCATCAGCGGCCAGACGGTCCAGGACGGTCACGGTCACGGCACCCACGTCGCGTCCACCATCGCGGGCAGCGGCGCCGACTCGGGCGGCAAGTACAAGGGCGTCGCCCCCGGCGCCGACCTGCTGATCGGCAAGGTGCTCGACAACAGCGGGCACGGCCCGGACTCCAGCATCCTGGCCGGTATGGAGTGGGCGGTCGAGCAGGGTGCCGATGTCGTCAGCATGAGCCTCGGCGGGACCGACACACCGGGTGAGGACGCGCTGACCAACGCGGTCAACTCGCTCAGCGCCTCCTCGAACACCCTGTTCGTCATCGCCGCCGGCAACTCAGGCCCCGGTGAGAGCACCCTCGGCACCCCCGGCGCCGCCGACGCGGCCCTCACCGTCGGCGCCGTCGACAAGTCCGACGCGCTCGCCGACTTCTCCAGCCGGGGCCCGCGCCTCGGCGACATGGCGATCAAGCCGGAGATCACCGCCCCGGGCGTGGACATCGTCGCCGCTCGTGCGGCCGGCACCAACCTGGGCACTCCGGTCGGTACCGACTACACCACGCTCAGCGGCACCTCGATGGCCACCCCGCATGTGGCCGGCTCCGCCGCGATCCTCAAGCAGCGCCACCCCGACTGGACCGGGCAGCGCATCAAGGAAGCACTGACCGCGCACGCCAAGTCCGCTGCCGACCAGACCGTCTACCAGCAGGGTTACGGCCGGGTCGACATCCCCGCCGCCCTCGACCCGACGCTGGAGCTGTCCGGCACCGCCGACTTCCGCGTCATACCGTGGCAGAAGGGCACCTACCCCACGCGCAGCCGCACCCTGACGCTGCACAACGACGCCGCCACCGACACCGTGGTGACCGTGGCGGCCGACGCCAAGGACGCGAGCGGAACCGCGGTCCCGTCCGGCACACTGTCGCTGTCGGGAGCGGGCCTCTCCGACGGCCGGGTCACCGTACCGGCCGGCGGCACCGCCGAGGTCGTCGTCACGCTCGACAACAACGGCCTGAAGGCCGGCCAGTACGGCGGATCGGTCACCGCCACCTCCGACAGCGGCGAGTCGGTGCACGCCGCGCTCGGCTTCGTCACCTCGGTCGAGCAGCACGACGTCACGCTCAAGGTCACGGACCGCTTCGGGAAAGCCCCCAGTGCGCTCAGGTTCACCCTGCACGGGATGGACAACCACTTCTGGCAGAGCCAGACCATGTACGCCAATGGCACGGCCACCCTGTCGGTGCCGCTCGGCAAGTACTCCATCGAGGGCTCGCTCTACTCGGCGGACCCTGCCGGGGGAGCGATCTCCTACGCGGCCGACCTGTTCAGCGTGCCGAACATCGAGGTGAGTGACCGGGACCAGATCCTCACCGTCGACGGCACCACCGCCACCGACCTCAGCGTGAAGATCAAGGGGGAGAAGCGGCCGCTGGAGAACGGCCAGGTGTCCACGTTCATCGTCCGTGACCCCGGCACCGCCGGCGGCTACTCCAGCTTTAGCGGCATCGCCAACCTGCTCAACCTCACCGACCTCAGGCAAGGTGCCATCCCCAGCGCCGCCGCCACCACCGGCGCGCTGCGCCTGGAGACCGCCCTGGCCCAGCGCGAACCGCTGGTCCAACTGGAGGTGACGGGCCCCGGGCACGTGACCGTCCCGCTGAAGTCCTCGGTGTACGCGAAGCGCTTCGAGGGAACCAAGCGCACCGAGCTGGTCGACCTGGGCGCCGGCACCGAGCAGGACTTCGCCGGTACCGACGTAAAGGGCAAGACCGTTCTGGTCTCCGTGGCCGACGTCACCAAGGCGGACGACCAGGCGGCCAGGGCCACGGCTGCCGGAGCCGTCGCGGTGATCGTGGCCCCTGCAAACCCCGGGCCGAGCGGAAGCGGCGTCCTCGCCGGACAGGCCATCCCGGTCGCCCATGCCACGTACGACAACGCCGCAACCCTCAAGGCTCTGCTGGCCAAGGACAAGGTCCGGATCGACCTGAAGGGCGTCCTGGAGTCGGGCTACACCTACAACCCGCACTTCACCGACGACCGGATCCCCGCCGACTTGGCCATGACCGTCGACGTCAAGGACTTCGCCAAGGTCACCCATACGTTCCACTCCGACGGCGCCCGGCGCCTGGGCGCCGAGAACATGAACATCTGGGGTGCCCTGCAGGCGACCACGGGCTCCGTCGGCCAGCCCCTCTACCAGGGCACGACCCGCGACGACTACTTCCTCGCAGGCACCGGGGTGACGTACCAGCCGAGCGTGTCGGCTACCTTCAACTCCTCCACCTGGACGATGAACGGCCAGCGCGCCACCTACCTCACCCCGGGCAAGTCCTACACCGGGAGCTGGTTCGACGCGCCGATGCGCGTGTCCCCGTACGAGTTCGGGCCGTGTCTGTTCTGCCGCTCCGACGTCTGGCAGAAACTCCCCGGCTGGAACGGTGCCGACAACGATCCCACCCACACCCTGTCGGGCCTGACCGGCACCTGGAGCTACTACCGCAACGGCGAGCCGATCACCGGTTTCGGCGAGCTGGCGCAGGAGAAGGCGGACTACCGGTACGTCTTCGACCAGAAGCTGGCCACCGACCTCCCGGGCGTCGAGCTCGGCAAGCAGATCCACACCGAGTGGAACTTCAGCCAGGCGGCACCGACCACCATGGCCATCAAGGGCTGCGACACAGAGTTCGTCCCCGCGCCCAAGTTCTGTGAGTCCATGCCGGTGATCCTGCTCGACTACGACCTGCCGCTGAACGTGCTCAACCAGGCGCGGGCCGGACTGCCGTACACCTTCACCGTGAACGCGGGACGCCCCAAGGGCTGGGCCGGCTCCACCGCGATCGCCGGCGCCAAGGTCTCGGTCTCCTACGACGACGGCGCCACCTGGAAGTCCGCCGCGATGCTGCGCAAGGACGACAACTCCTTCCAGGCACTGCTGTGGCACCCCGAGCTGGCCGACACCAACGGCTTCGTGACCCTCAAGACCGAGGTCTGGGACTCCGCGGGCAGCCGAACGGTCCAGACCGTCACCCGGGCCTACGCCCTCAAGTGAGGTCCTGAACGATCAGTCCGTCGGGCGGAAACCTGGCGCCCGGTGCGGGGAGAATTCCCTGCGCCGGGCGCCCTGCCTGCGTAAACGGGCCGTACTGTCATCGCGTTCACGGATGCACGAACCCGCGGCCATGCCGCCGGCCCGGGTGGAACAAGGTGTCCCGAACACGCTACGACGCCAGGTGATCCGGGCGGACGGGCCTTTCCGGAGCCTTTGAGGGAGATGCGCAGATGCTGGAGACGCTCGGGTTGAGCAACGCCGAGTCGCAGGTGTACCAACTGCTCGTCCGCGCCGGACGGGCTGATGCGGACCGGATCCACTACCACCTCAGCCTCAGCGCCGGGCATGCGGCCGAGGCCGTTGACGGACTCGTCGAGAAGGGGCTGGTGACCGTCACCGACGAGTTGCCGGCACAGCTGATTCCGTCCCCGCCGGACATAGCGGGGGAGGTGTTGCTGATGGCGCGTATGAATGAGCTGAAGACAGCCCGGGGTGCCCTGGACCGGCTCGCCGGGGAGTACCACAGAGCACCCCGCACCGAGGGCACGGAGGGCATGGCCGAGGTCACCTCCGAGGCGGAGGTGGCTCTGCGCTACCAGCAGATCCAGCGCACGGCGCGCCGGGAGGTCGTGCGGTTCGACGCCCCGCCGTACCTGGTGTCCGAGCCCGTCAACGGGGTCGAGCTCGAGCGGCTGGCCGCGGGGGTGACGTACCGGACGGTCTACGACCGGATGGCCCTGGAGCGCGACGGGGCACAGAAGGAGATCCGCCAGTACACCGAAGCGGGAGAGCGCGCCCGGGTCCTTCACCATGTGCCGGTCAAGATGATCATCGTCGACGGGTCCACGGCTCTCCTCGCCGTTCGCACCGGCGCGTCGCGAAGACAGACGGTCGTTCACATCTACGCGGGCCCGCTCCTGGACGCGTTGGTCGCTCTGTTCGAGATGGCGTGGGAGTCCGCGCTGCCACTGCACCCCACGGCCGATCAGTCGCGGTGCGACCTCGCCGACGAGGACATCGAGCTGCTGACCCTGCTGCTCGCCGGACTCACCGACCTCGGCATCGCCCGACAGCTGCGGATCGGACGACGGACCGTGCAGCGCCGGGTGAGGGAGCTGATGGACCGGGCCGCCGCCTCCAGCCGGATCGAGCTGGGCTGGCGGGCTGCCCGCCTGGGGTGGATCGTCGGGCCGGGGGATCAGGTCACGCCGCCGGAGTCACTGCCGGAGACACACACGCGCGGGTAGTCACGCCGACCGCACCGCTGCGACCCCGTCGCGAAACAGCGCCGCTGCGGGCCGCTCTCACGCTCGCCGGCCCGGCGATCCGGTGGAGCAGGGCGCCCTGGTCCGGTCGGCATCGACGGGGGCCGGGCATGAGGCGGACACCTCAGGGGCGGCCGGGTCAGGCGTCGGGACCCGCGATCAGCTTTCCGCCTTCGACCTTGACCGGGACAGAGGGCAGCGGCACGGTCGCGGGACCGTGCACGGCCTTGCCGGTCGTGGTGTCGAAGAGGCTGCCGTGGCAGGGGCAGTGCCCCTCGTTCTTCTCGACCTTGTCCAGCAGGCAGCCCGCGTGGGTGCACTGGGCGCTGAACGCCTTGTACTGGCCCTTGGCCGGGCAGCTGACGATGACGCGCTGCTCACGGTAGAGCTTGGACTCACCGACAGGGATCTCGTCGGGAGCCCCGAGCTCGACGGGCGCGGTGGGGGTCGGCGTCTGGGCGTGCCCCAGCTTCGAGTCGGTCGAGCAGGCGGCCACTCCCAGCCCGGCGACGCCTGCGAGAGCGGCGCCCTTGAGTACAGTGCGGCGGGCGGTGGGCTGGCCGGACATGCGGTCTCCACGGGTCAGAGGGGCAGAGGGCGCCAGGGCGGCCCGGCACGCCCGGGGCGGCAGGACAGCGGTGACGTAACCGACGATACCGGCGGAGACGGACGCGTCCGCGCGCGGGCCGGTCGAGCGCGGTCGTGCCTGGTCAGGGCCTATCCGGGGTGCTGCGAAGCTCGCAAGGGGCGGGACGCGGCGAGGTGGCGGCCTCCTCAGGAGGACCGCCACCTCGCACCGCGTGATTCCCGGTGTCAGGCCTTGCGCGCGCGGGCCGGCTTCTTGGCCGCGGGCTTCTTCGCCGCTGCCGTCCCGGTGGACTTCGCCGTGGCCTTCTTCGCCGTGGTCTTCGCGGTCGCTGTCTTCCGCGCGGGCACGGACTTCGCGGCCACCGCCTTCTTCGCGGCCGTCTTCCGTACCGGCTTGCGCGCCGCGGGTACGGACGCCTCGCTCACCCGGTCCGCGTCCAGAATGCCCTGGAGGAACTTCCCGGTGTGACTGGCGGGGACACCCGCCACGAACTCCGGAGTGCCCTCGGCAATGACCAGGCCGCCGCCGTTGCCCCCCTCGGGGCCCATGTCGATGACCCAGTCGGCGGTCTTGATGACATCGAGGTTGTGCTCGATGACGATCACCGAGTTGCCCTTGTCGACCAGGCCCGAAAGCACCTTGATCAGCTTGGAGATGTCCTCGAAGTGCAGACCGGTGGTCGGCTCGTCGAGGACGTAGACCGTACGCCCGGTCGAACGCTTCTGGAGCTCGCTGGCCAGCTTCACCCGCTGGGCCTCACCGCCCGAGAGCGTCGGCGCGGACTGGCCGAGCCTGACGTATCCGAGACCGACCTCGCTGAGCGTTCGCAGGTGACGAGCGATGGTCGGGACGGCCTCGAAGAACTCCAGGCCCTCCTCGATCGGCATGTCCAGCACCTCGGCGATGGACTTGCCCTTGTAGTGGACCTCCAGGGTCTCCCGGTTGTAGCGCGCTCCGTGGCAGACCTCGCACGGGACGTACACGTCCGGCAGGAAGTTCATCTCGATCTTGATCGTGCCGTCGCCCGAGCAGTTCTCGCAGCGGCCGCCCTTGACGTTGAAGGAGAACCGGCCCGGCAGATAGCCGCGGACCTTGGCCTCCATCGTCTCCGCGAACAGTCGGCGGACGTGGTCGAAGACGCCGGTGTACGTCGCCGGGTTGGACCGGGGCGTCCGGCCGATGGGCGACTGGTCGACGTGCACCACCTTGTCGACGAGGTCGTCCCCGTCGACCCGGGTGTGGCGGCCGGGCACCGACTTCGCGCCGTTCAGCTCGCGGGCCAGGTGGGTGTAGAGGATGTCGTTGACCAGTGTCGACTTTCCGGAACCGGACACACCGGTCACGGCGGTCAGCACGCCGAGCGGGAAGGAGACGTCGATGTCCTGGAGGTTGTTCTCCCGGGCGCCGTGGACCGTGAGCAGACGCGAGGGGTCCACGGGACGCCGGATCTCGGGCATCGCGATCGACCTCTTGCCGGTCAGGTACTGCCCGGTGATCGACTTGTCGTTGGCCAGCAGCTCCTTGAGCGATCCGGAGTGGACCACCTTGCCGCCGTGCTCGCCGGCGCCGGGGCCGATGTCGACGACCCAGTCGGCGACCTTGATGGTGTCCTCGTCGTGCTCGACGACGATGAGCGTGTTGCCCATGTCGCGGAGCCGGACCAGGGTCTCGATCAGCCGGTGGTTGTCGCGCTGGTGCAGGCCGATCGACGGCTCGTCCAGCACGTAAAGCACGCCGACCAGGCCGGAGCCGATCTGGGTGGCGAGCCGGATGCGCTGTGCCTCGCCGCCGGACAGGGTGCCCGCGGCGCGGTTCAGCGAGAGGTAGTCCAGGCCGACGTCGACCAGGAACTTCAGCCGCTCGTTGACCTCCTTGAGCACCCGCTCGGCGATCTTCTTGTCGCGGGCGTTCAGCTTCAGCCGGCCGAGGAACTCGGCGCACTCGCTGATCGACATCGCCGCGACCTGGGCGATGGACTTCTCCATCACCGTGACCGCGAGGACGATCGGCTTGAGCCGGGTGCCCTCGCAGGTCGGGCAGGGCACCTCGCGCATGTAGCCCTCGAAGCGCTCCCTGCTGGAGTCGCTCTCGGCCTCCGTGTGGCGCCGCTTGACGAACTGCACCGCGCCTTCGAAGGAGGGCGTGGTGTAGGCGCGCTCGCGCCCGTAGCGGTTGCGGTAGCGGACCTCGGTCTGAATCTTGTGGCCGTGCAGCAGGGCCTTCTTGGCGCGCTGCGGAAGCCCGGCCCAGGGAATGTCCGTACGGAATCCGAGGGCTTCGGCCAGGGCGTTGATCTGGCGGCCGAAGTACTCCTTGGTGTGGCCGTGCGACCAGGGGTGGATCGCGCCCTCGTCGAGCGACTTGTCCTCGTCCGGGACGATCAGCTCCGGGTCGACCTCCATGCGCGTACCGATGCCGGTGCAGTCGGGGCAGGCGCCGAAGGGGGAGTTGAAGGAGAAGGAGCGCGGCTCCAGCTCCTCGAAGGAGAGGTCGTCGTACGGGCAGTAGAGGTGCTCGGAGTACATCCGCTCACGCTCGGGGTCGTCCTCCGGGAGGTCGACGAAGTCGAGCACGACCATGCCGCCGGAAAGGCCCAGCGCGGTCTCGACCGAATCGGTCAGCCGGCGCTTGGCGGTGTCCTTCACCGTGAGGCGGTCGATGACCACCTCGATGGTGTGCTTCTCCTGCTTCTTGAGCGTGGGCGGCTCGGAGAGCTGGATGGTCGCGCCGTCGACCCTGGCCCTGCTGTACCCCTTGGTCTGCAGGTCGGCGAAGAGGTCGACGAACTCGCCCTTGCGCTCGCGCACCAGCGGCGAGAGCACCTGGAAGCGGCTGCCCTCGGGCAGGCCGAGGACCTTGTCCACGATGGCCTGGGGCGACTGGCGCGAGATGGGCCGGTGGCACTGCGGACAGTGCGGCTTGCCGATCCTGGCGAACAGGAGCCGGAGGTAGTCGTAGACCTCGGTGATGGTGCCGACCGTCGAGCGCGGGTTGCGCGAGGTCGACTTCTGGTCGATGGAGACGGCGGGCGACAGGCCCTCGATGAAGTCGACGTCCGGCTTGTCCATCTGGCCGAGGAACTGCCTGGCGTACGAGGAGAGTGACTCCACGTAGCGCCGCTGGCCCTCGGCGAAGATCGTGTCGAACGCGAGCGACGACTTGCCCGACCCGGAGAGCCCGGTGAAGACGATGAGGGAGTCGCGGGGGAGGTCGAGCGAGACGTTCTTGAGGTTGTGCTCGCGAGCGCCACGGACGATGAGACGGTCGGTCACGCCGGTCCGCACCTTTCTAGAGAGAAGCGGGGGAACTGAGCCCCTGCCCCAGGGTATGGGGGGTGCCACAGCGATGTACGAAGCTTTCGACTCCGAGCGTATAGCACGCGCATTCGATTTACGGACGGCTGATGACTCCTTCACCCAAATGAGTGGCGAGGCTAGGCTCGGCCCCATGACTGATCATGCGCACGACCTGGACGCACTGCGAGAAGCGACCGACCGGCTGCTCAGCGCCACGGAGAAACTGGACGACGCGGCACTCGCCGCACCGTCGCGCCTCCCGGGCTGGAGCCGGGGCCATGTCGTCGCGCACCTCTCACGTAACGCCGACGCGCTCGTAAATGTTCTCCAGGGCCGGCCCATGTACGCAGACAGCGAAACCCGCGACCGCGACATCGAGCGCGACGCGCCACGTCCGCAGGCGGAACAGCTGGCCGACCTGGCCACGAGCGCAGCCGGCTTCGCGGGCGCCGCCGCGGCCCCCGCCGACTGGTCGCGCATCGTCACGCTGCGCAACGGCGTGACGGACTCGGCCTCCCGGATCCCCTTCCGCCGCCGCAACGAGGTGGAGCTGCACCACGTGGACCTGGGGATCGGCTACGAGCTGGAGGACCTGCCGGACGAATACACCGCGCGGGGGATCGACTTTCTGGCCGAGCGCTTCGCCGGGCACCCCGCGATCGTCTCGACGGGCGTAGCGGACGACACCGGCCGCTTCTGGACGACCGGCGGCGGCGCGGTGGGCGGGTCAGTCGTGGTCCGCGGCACGGCGGCCGAGCTGCTCGGGTGGCTCAGCGGGCGGCGCGACGGGGCCGCCCTGACCGTCGAGGGCGGAACCCTCCCCGTCCTGCCCCCGCTATAGGCTGAGAGGCATGACGTACAGCGGAACGGTCAAGGTCGGCGGACGTGCGGACGTACACGAGTTGACGGACCTGATGATCTCCAAGGTCGCGGTCGGCCCGATGAACAACAACGCCTATCTGCTGCGCTGCCGGGCGACCGGAGGGCAGTTGCTGATCGACGCGGCGAGCGAGGCCGGGACCCTTCTGCGCCTGATCGGTGACGACTCGATCGCCTCGGTCGTCACCACGCACCGGCACGGCGACCACTGGCAGGCGCTGGGCGAGGTGGTCGCGGCCACCGGTGCGCGCACCTACGCCGGGCGGTTCGACGCCGAGGGGATTCCGGTGCCGACGGACGTGCTCGTCGAGGACGGCGACACGATCCGGGTCGGGCAGGTCGCCCTGACCGCCCGCCACCTCACCGGCCACACGCCGGGCTCGATCGCCCTCCTGTACGACGACCCGCACGGCGCTCCGCACCTGTTCACCGGGGACTGCCTCTTCCCCGGCGGGGTCGGCAACACATTCGAGGTCCCCGGGGCGTTCGACAGCCTGCTGCACGATGTGGAGACCAAGCTCTTCGCCCCACTGCCGGACGAGACGTGGGTGTACCCGGGCCACGGGCACGACACCACTCTGGGCGACGAGCGGCCGCGACTGCCCGAGTGGCGCGCGCGAGGCTGGTGACGACGGCGGGGGGTGTGGGGGCGCGGATCGCGCCCCCACACCCCCCGCCTCCGCTCAGGCGTCCATGCCGGCGCCCTTGCCTGCGGGAGTCTGGGCCTTCCCGGCCTCCGCTGCGGCCTCGGCCTCGGCCGTCTTCTTGTTGGCGATCAGGCTGGTGATCGTGGTGATCACGAGCACCCCGCAGATGACGCCGAGGGACACCGGGATGGAGATCTCGGGAACGTGCACCCCGGACTCGTGCAGCGCGTGCAACACCAGCTTGACGCCGATGAAGCCGAGGATGACCGAGAGCCCGTAGCTGAGGTGGACCAGCTTCTTGAGCAGGCCACCGATCAGGAAGTACAACTGCCGCAGCCCCATCAGGGCGAAGGCGTTGGCGGTGAACACGATGTACGGGTCCTGGGTCAGACCGAAGATCGCCGGGATGGAGTCCAGCGCGAACAGCACATCGGTGGTGCCGATGGCGAGCATGACGACCATCAGAGGGGTCAGGACACGCTTGCCGTTGTTGCGGATGAAGAGCTTGGTGCCGTGGTACCGGTCGGCGACACCGAAGCGGCGCTCGATGTTCTTGAGGAGACGGTTCTCCTCGAACTCCTCTTCCTCCTCGTCGGCCCGCGCCTCCTGGATCAGCTTCCAGGCGGTGTAGATCAGGAACGCGCCGAAGATGTAGAAGACCCACGAGAAGTTGGCGATGACCGCGGCGCCGGCGGCGATGAAGATCGCCCTCAGCACCAGCGCGATCAGCACGCCGACGAGCAGCACCCGCTGCTGCAGGTGGGAAGGCACCGAGAACTTCGCCATGATCAGCACGAAGACGAAGAGGTTGTCGACGCTCAGCGATTTCTCGGTGATGAAGCCGGCGAAGAACTCGCCCGAGGCCTGACTCTCACCGAAAACGAGCAGGCCGAGCCCGAAGAGGGCCGCCAGCGCGATCCAGATGATCGTCCAGATTCCGGCTTCCTTGGTCGACACGTCATGAGGCTTGCGCCCGATGAAGAAGTCGACGGCGATGAGGGCGCTCAGACCAAGAATGGTCAGCGCCCAGAGGGTCCATGAAACGTCCACTGCGCCTCCGGCAGTTCGCTACGGCTACTGATCAGCGTCGTCGCTGCCGGAGGTCTCTTCCACCCGGGCGCACGGGATGCGCGCCTGGGCCGGCGCCCCGGGACCGGTCACGGTCCGTACTGACGGGAACGCCGCGTTCGGGAGTACTCCCCTCCGCCCAAAGAACAGTACAGGGAGTACCAAGAAAAGGTAAAGGGGAAGGTAAAACTCCTTCAAACCGCCAGGTCGGAGTAGGTGTGCACGGATCGAGGAGCCGGTGGCTCAGCGGTGTCCGGTGCGCCGCGCCGCCGCCACACGGTCGAGCACCTGCTCCAGCACGCGGCTGCCGGCCGGGGTCCGGAGCGGCTCGTACGTCCAGGCGTGACCGACCCAGGGATCGGCCAGATGGTCGTCGGCGACCGGGGTGATGCGGAGCAGGGACCGCCACAGCGGGTCGAGCACCGGACCGTACGCGGAGGCGTCCTCCCGGTCCGCGACCATCAGGAGATGCACGCCCACGGACGGCCCCTCGTCGGCGAGATAGCGCAACTGGGTGACGGCGCGGTCGTCGAAGCCGTGGGGGAAGTCATTGACGATCAGCAGTTGCTCGGCCGGGTCGAGATCGGGCGGCAGCGAATCGGCGGCGCCTGCCCTGATCGCCATCTGCACCAGGTCCACGCGCCGGGTGAGGTGGGCGAGGACCGAGGACACTCCCCCGGGCCCGGACGCGGGCGGGCTCGCGAGCACCCCGGCGTCGACCAGCGGGGCCAGTGCCGCTGCGGCGGAGCCTGCCGGGTCGATGACATGGACCGAGAACTCGTTCGGCGGGTAGACGGCGAGCATCCGCGCCGCGTGCAGGACCGCGCTGTCCATGGCGAGCCGACGCAGCTGGTCCGAATCGGTCAGGGCGGCGGCCTCGGACGCCGTGCGCCCGCTGTCGATCCACATGCCGCGCTCCAGCGGCAGCCGGACGAGCAGCGGGATGCGTATCCCGCTGCTCTCCGGCAGATGGAGGTCGCCGATCCGCAGGGCCATGGGGATCTCCATCGGGACGCG
This sequence comes from Streptomyces sp. NBC_01013, assembly GCF_045162765.1. NCBI lineage: Bacteria > Bacillati > Actinomycetota > Actinomycetes > Kitasatosporales > Streptomycetaceae > Streptomyces > Streptomyces sp. NBC_01013. The sequence continues at coordinate 6,367,671 of NZ_CP108687.1, read as the reverse complement.
ATAGGCGTGCCAGACGGGGTTGTCCCAGCCCGCGTACGCGGCGGGGAGCGCGGGTTCCACCACGGCGGCCTCGGCGGTGAGCTGGGCGAGGTCGCGGTCCAGTGCCTCGCGGGCCCGGCCGGTCAGCTCGTCGCGCTTGGCCCGGGCCTGCTCACGGGCCCGGTCGCCCGCGCCGCCGATCCGGCTGCGCGGGTCGGACAGGGTCCGCTCCAGCTCCTGGTCCATTCGGGACTCGGCGAAGTCGACGGCGCTGCGGTACGCGGCGGTGGCCCGGGCCAGGTCCTCGAACATGCCCCAGACCTGGTTGTAGAGGCGCTCGTCCATGGACCAGCCCGTCGCGTCCCCCGCCACGGGTGTGGCGGGCCGGCCGGGCTGAGCGGGAGGCGCGGCGGGCGGCGGAGGCGGGGGAGCCGTCGACTGGCGGCGAGGGTGCGCGTAGTCGATGGGACTGCCCGCGGAGGGTGAGGAAGGGGCACCCGGGGTGGCGGCCGGCTCGGGTGGTGAGGCGGGGACGACCGGAGTGGCGGTCGGCGCGGGTGGCTCGTCCTGGGGGCCGGGGAGCGGCGCCGCCTGGGGCCGGCCGCCGTCCTGGGTCGACGCGCTCCCGGTGTGTCTGACCCGGTCGCCCTCCGGGGTGCGGGGTGGGGGCGGGGCCACCGAGCGGGCCAGACCGCGAGCGACCGCTTCCTGGATCGACCTCGCCAGTCCGGCCGCCTCGGCGACTCCCTGGTCGGCGAGCATCGCGGCGAGACCGCCCGCGTAGCCCTGTCCGACCGCCCGGACCTTCCAGGCCCCCTGCCGGCGGTAGAGCTCCAGTGCGGCGACCGCGGACTCGGTGTCCAGACCGGTCAGCGTGAAGGTGGCGATCTCCGTGCCGTCGAGGCCGGTGACGGCGACGAAGGGCGAGGCCACGGCCCCGAAACGGGTCGGGCCGCCCGCCTCCAGCGGCAGCGCCAGCAGCACCGTGACGCGGTGGACCGCGTCGGGAAGGGCGTTGAGGTCGACCGCGAGCCGGTGCTCGGCCGCGGCCTGCCTGGACACCTCCAACCCCGGCAACTGCGGCGACCCGGGATGGGCTATCCACTCGACGCCGTGCACCGTGCCGCGCTCGTCCCCGAGCGTGGCACCGGCCACGACGGGTGCGCCGGCCGAAACCCGGATCTCCAGACGGGTCTGGGGCAAGCCGTGGTTCTGCCCCCGGACCAGCTCGGCCGTCATTGCCCTGTCCCCTCGACGAGTTGCTTCTGCGCGGTGCGGTGTCGTTCGTGGCGCGGTGAACCGCCTGGTGCGGTGCCGGTGTCGTTCGTGGCGCGTGAACCGCCCGGTGCGGTGCGGTGCCTGCTGTGGTGCCGTCCTGCAGCGGCACCGGGCGCTTTGACGTGCTGCGATGCGGTGCAGCTCCCGGCGGCCGATGCCGCCGGGAGCTGCGCGTCGTGATGCGGACCCAGAGGGCCCGGCTCCGCCTACAGGTGCGGCAGGATCGCCGGCATGAGGTCCTGGAAGGTGCGGCCGTTGGCCGGGGTACCGATGGCGGTCATCTGCCACCCGCTCCCCGAGCGGTGCACCTTCGCCATGATCTGCGCGGTGTACTGCCCGCCGCCGTCCAGCGTGTAGCGGGCGAGCTCCTGGCCGTTGGTCTCGTCCACGATGCGGCAGAAGGCGTTCTGCACCTCCTGGAACGTCTGGCCGGTGAAGGAGTTCACCGTGAAGACGATCTGGTCGATGTGGACCGGGACCCGCTGGAGGTCGACCAGGATCGCCTCGTCGTCGCCCCCCGAACCTGCGCCGCCGACCAGGTTGTCCCCGGTGTGCTTGACCGAGCCGTCATCGCTGACGAGGTGCCGGAAGAACACGACGTCAACCGGCTGCTTGTCGGCGAACAGGACCGCCGACGCGTCCAGGTCGATCTCCCGGGTGCGTGAGCCGAACAGACCGCGGCGCGGAGCCGCCTGCCAGCCGAGCCCCATCCGTACCGCGGTCAGGGTCCCCCCGTCGCTCTTCTGCAGGCTGATGGCCTGACCCTTGGTCATATTGACCGTCACGCGCTGTCCCCTCTCCGCTGTCCCCGCAACCGTCCTTGCGCGGTTTTCCAGCACCCTACGCAGTCACACCACGGACGCAGCCGCTGAGGGCCGTTTTGTGTCGGTCCTGCAACACACGCCGTGCGGCAGGATCAGGCCAGACCCGCCTCCCGCATCTGGCGCAACTCCTTCTTCAACTCCCCCACCTCGTCACGCAGTCGGGCGGCCACCTCGAACTGCAGATCCGCGGCGGCCGCACGCATCCGGTCGGTCATCTCCTCGATGATCCCGGCGAGCTCGGTGGCCGGGCGGTCGGTGACCGCCGCCTTGTCCCCTGCGGCCTTCCCCTTCGCGGCACCGGCCTTGATGCCCAGCGTGGGCACGGGCGCCTTGGCCCCCTTGGTCTGGCGGTACCCGGTGCCGAGCAGCTGCTCGGTGTCGACCTCCTCGCGGGCGATCGTCGCGACGATGTCGTTGATCTTCTTGCGCAGCGGCTGCGGGTCGAGTCCGCGCTCGGTGTTGTACGCGATCTGCTTCTCGCGGCGGCGGTTGGTCTCGTCGATGGCCTGCGCCATGGCCGGGGTGACCTTGTCCGCGTACATGTGGACCTGGCCCGACACGTTACGAGCCGCACGTCCGACGGTCTGGATCAGTGACGTGGCCGAGCGCAGGAAGCCCTGCTTGTCGGCGTCGAGGATGGCCACGAGCGAGACCTCGGGGAGGTCGAGTCCCTCACGCAGGAGGTTGATCCCGACCAGGACGTCGTACTCGCCCGATCGCAGCTCACGCAGCAGCTCGATACGGCGCAGGGTGTCCACGTCGCTGTGCAGGTAGCGGACCTGGATGCCCAGCTCCAGGAAGTAGTCGGTGAGGTCCTCCGACATCTTCTTGGTGAGGGTGGTGACCAGGACCCGCTCGTCCTTCTCGGTGCGCTTGCGGATCTCGTGCACCAGGTCGTCGATCTGGCCCTCGGTGGGCTTGACGACGATCTCCGGGTCCACGAGGCCGGTGGGCCGGATGATCTGCTCCACGAAGCCGTCGCCCCGGGAGAGCTCGTACTTGCCGGGGGTGGCCGAGAGGTAGACCGTCTGGTTGATCCGTCCGAGGAACTCCTCCCACTTCAGCGGGCGGTTGTCCAGGGCGGAGGGCAGCCGGAAGCCGTGGTCGACGAGGGTCCGCTTGCGGGAGGCGTCACCCTCGTACATCGCGCCGATCTGCGGAACGGTGACATGCGACTCGTCCAGGACGAGGAGGAAGTCCTCGGGGAAGTAGTCGAGGAGGGTGTGGGGTGCGGTGCCGGGGTCGCGGTCGTCGAAATGCATCGAGTAGTTCTCGACGCCGGAGCAGGTACCGATCTGGCGGAGCATCTCGATGTCGTACGTCGTACGCATGCGGAGCCGCTGGGCCTCCAGCATCTTGCCCTGCTTCTCCAGCTCGGCGAGGCGCTGCTCCAGCTCCCTCTCGATGCGGCCGACCGCCCTCTCCATGCGCTCCGGGCCCGCGACGTAGTGGCTGGCGGGGAAGACGTGGAGCGACTGGTCCTCGCTGATGATCTCGCCGGTGAGTGGGTGGAGCGTGGAGAGGGCTTCGATCTCGTCACCGAACATCTCGATGCGGACGGCGAGCTCCTCGTAGACCGGGAAGATCTCGATGGTGTCGCCGCGCACCCGGAACGTGCCCCGGGTGAACGCGAGGTCGTTGCGGGTGTACTGCATCTCGACGAAGCGGCGCAGCAGCTGGTCGCGGTCGAACTCGTCGCCCACCTTGAGCTGGACCATCCGGTCCACGTACTCCTGCGGGGTACCGAGGCCGTAGATGCAGGACACGGAGGCGACCACGACGACGTCCCGCCGGGTGAGCAGCGAATTCGTGGCGGAGTGGCGGAGCCGCTCGACCTCCTCGTTGATCGAGGAGTCCTTCTCGATGTAGGTGTCCGACTGCGGGACGTACGCCTCGGGCTGGTAGTAGTCGTAGTACGAGACGAAGTATTCGACGGCGTTGTTGGGCAGGAGCTCTCGGAACTCGTTGGCCAGCTGGGCGGCGAGGGTCTTGTTCGGCGCCATCACCAGGGTGGGGCGCTGGAGCTTCTCGATCATCCAGGCGGTGGTCGCCGACTTGCCGGTGCCGGTCGCGCCGAGGAGCACGACGTCCTTCTCACCTGCCCGGACGCGCCGCTCCAGCTCGGCGATGGCCGCGGGCTGGTCGCCACTGGGCTGGTAGGGACTGACGACCTCGAAAGGCGCCACCGAACGTTCGATCTTCGAAACGGGCCGCATGCAACCACCGTACGACCCCCCACTGACAACGGGGCCGGGTCAGCGCCCGCGGCGGCCCCCGGTCACCACTCCTGGGGCTGCGCGGAGTCCTGGCGGTGCGAGTGGAACGACGCCGGGTCCGCATGCGTGCCGAACCGCGGCACCTGGCGCTGCGCCGGGATCCCCGGGACCCGGGCCCCACGGATGGCCGCCGGGTCGTTCCAGTCCGGGGTGCCCATGACCACCAGGGGGTCGAACATCACGACGACCGCTGCGAGCACCAGGAAGCAGGCCGGTCCGATCAGCATGGGGACGAGCAGTGCGGTCGCGCTGTCGCCGGAGCCCGAGGAGGCGCCGGGGAGGGCGGCCGGGTGGAGGTGGACCCGGAGGGCGGCCATGCCGGTGTAGTGCATGCCGCTCACCGCGACTCCCATCACGACACTGGCACCGAGGCTGGGCAGGAAACCGTGGATGGAGACGGCCGCCCAGAGCGCGGCGGTCGAGGCCACCACGGCGATGACGACGGAGAGCGACACGGTGATCGTGTCGTACTCGAACTGCCCATCAAGTCTCATACCGGCCATGCCGAGGTAATGCATGGAGGCCACGCCGAGTCCGGTGATCGTTCCTCCCGTCACCAGCGCCATGCGGGTGGCGCCGCGATAACCGACCAGGAAGATCCCGACACCGACCATGACGATCGCGACGGCGAGGCTGGCGAAGGTGATCGGCCTGTCATAGCCGACCGGCACCTCCTCGACGGTGAAACCCACCATCGCGATGAAGTGCATCGTCCAGATGCCGGAGCCTATGGAGGTCGCCCCCAGAGCCAGCCAGCCGGCCTTGAAGGAACGCTCGGTGCGCAAGGACCGGGTGGTGCAGCGCAGGCCCAGGGCCGCACCGAGACAGGCCATGAGGAAAGCGACCACGGGAGTGACCGCCCCATAGCCGAAACCGTCGATTGTGCCCTGCATGCTCGTACGCCCTTCGCGGAAGCCCGGGTTCGGATGACCCTAAGGCGCAAGGCCCGGCAGACAAACAGAAGAGCTGCATTTTAACGACCGGGGCAGCGGCCCGTTGCCCGGTCCCCGGAGCGGGTTCAGGTCATGGCCGTCCTTCACCTGTCCCCCGTTCGGAGACGGGGCCGGGAGCCTCGGACCGCCCGTGCCCCTGACGCAAGGAGTCCCTGTGTACGCAGGCACCGCCACTGCTTCCGTCGCTGCCGCCGCCCTGCTGGGCGCCGGCACGTTACTGATGGCCGGCCCGACCACCGACGGACCGCGAACGGCCGCCGCCACGGCCGGCCGGCCCGCGGTGGCGGCCCACGCCCTTGCCGCCCCCGGTGCCCGGACCGTGAGCGACGTGACCGGGGGCGGGACGGGGAACCCGCTCGTCATCGCGCACCGGGGCGCTTCCGCATACGCGCCCGAGAACACTCTGGCGGCCGTGGACAAGGCCGCAGACCTGGGCTTCGACTGGGTGGAGAACGACGTCCAGCTCACCCGGGACGGTGTGCCGGTGGTCATCCACGACACCGGTCTGCGGCGGACCACGAATGCCGAGGAGGTCTTCCCGGACCGTGCTCCGTGGGCGGTCAAGGACTTCACGGCCGCCGAGATCGCCCGGCTGGACGCGGGCAGCTGGTTCGGTCCGGAGTACGAGGGGGTCCGGGTGCCCACGCTCCGGCAGTACCTGCACCGGATCGGGCGCAACCACCAGAACCTGCTCCTGGAGATCAAGAGCCCCGAGGTCTATCCCGGAATCGAGCAGGCGACCCTGCGGCTCCTGCGGCAGGAAGGATGGCTCGACCGCGGGCATGTCCGCGGCCGTCTGGTGATCCAGAGCTTCGGCGCCGACAGCGTGCGCACGGTGCACGAGCTGCGTCCGGACGTCATCACGGGCTTCCTCGGCACCCCGGCCGTCGACGACCTGCCCGCGTACGCGCAGTTCACCGACCAGATCAACCCGGCGCACACCTCGCTGTCGAGCGAGTACGTGGCGACGGTGCACGCGCTGAAGGGCCCCCACGACAAGCCGCTGCGGGTCAGCACCTGGACGGTCAACGACGCGGCGCACGCCCTCCGGGTGGCCGCATACGGCGTGGACGGCATCATCACCAACGCCCCCGATGTGGTGCGTGAGGCCACCGGCTGAACCGCTCGGCGACGGCCATGGCCGTCGCCCCCCGTCCGTTGTCAGTGGGCGGCCGTACGGTGGTTCCCATGAACAACGACGGGGTTGTCGAGTGGGCCGTGGTCGACAGCGACATCGGCCCGCTCCTGCTGGCCGCGACCGAGGCCGGGTTGGTGACCGTGGTCTTCCACGCCCGGCCGGCGGTGCGGGACAGGGTGCTGGACCGCTTGCGCACCCGGTTGGGCGCCGAACTCGTGGAGTCCCCGGGCTCCGCCCGGCTCGCCGAGCCGATACGCCAGCTCGCGGCGTACTTCTCGGGCACGCTGAGGGAGTTCTCGCTCGACCTGGACTGGTCGCTGACAAGCGGCTTCAACCGCCAGGTGCTGCGCGAGCTGGAGGCGGGCGTGCCGTACGGCGCGGTCGCCGGGTACGGGGATCTCGCCGACCGGGTGGGACAGCCGGGGGCGGCCCAGGCAGTCGGCGCCGCCATGGGGTCCAACCCGCTGCCCGTGGTGGTGCCCTGCCACCGGGTGGTGGAGAGCGATGGAGGGCTCGGCGGCTTCGGCGGAGGGCTGGAGACCAAGCGGCACCTGCTGGCCCTGGAGGGTGTGCTCCCCCAGCCGTTGTTCTGATCCCGCACGGAGTGCGGGGTTCTGACCCGGCAGAACGCCTGGCACACTGCCTCGGTGACCAACACCCTCGACGCTTCCGACGCCCCCGGCGAGCCGATTCCTGGCGGGCCGGTCACCGCAGCCGATGTGCCCGGGCTCCGGCGCAGGACGACCGCGGTGCTCATCGCCAGCCAGATACTCGGCGGCCTCGGCGTGCCCATCGGCATCGCCCTGGCCCCTGTGCTGGCGACACGCGTCAGCGGCTCGGAGGCACTCTCGGGCCTCGCGCCCACGGCGTCGGTCACCGGCACGGCCCTGCTGTCGCTGCCGTTGGCCGCGCTGATGACCTCGCGGGGCCGCCGCCCCGGGCTCGTGCTGGCGTATCTGATCGGCGCGCTCGGCGCGGGGCTCGTGGTGCTGGCGACCGTGGTGGAGAGCTTCCCGCTGCTGCTGCTCGGCATGGCAGGGTTCGGCGCGGGTTCCTCGGCCAACCTTCAGGCCAGGTTCGCCGCCGCCGACCTGGCCGAGCCCGACCGGCGCGGCCGGGCGATCTCGACCGTCATCTGGGCCACCACCATCGGCTCGGTGCTCGGGCCCAACATCGCGGCCCCCGCAGGCCGTGTCTTTCGCGGCACCGCCGTCTCGGAGACGGCCGGCCCGTTCGTCTGGGCGGCCGGCATCTTCCTGCTCGCCGCCCTCGTGGTCGCCGCGCTGCTGCGGCCCGACCCGCTCCTCACCGCGCGCGCCCTGGCCCCGAAGGAGAGCCGGCCGGCCGGGGGCCGTTCGCTGCGTGCCGGTGTCGCGGCCGTGCGGGCCTCACCCATGGCCCGGCTCGCCCTGGTGACCGTGACGGTCTCGCACACCGCGATGGTCTCGATCATGGTGATGACGCCGGTCGACCTCGGGCACCACGGCGCGGACCTCCAGCTGATCGGCCTGGTGATCAGTGGCCACATCGCCGGGATGTACGCGTTCTCTCCGGTGATGGGCTGGCTGGCGGACCGCTTCGGCCGTCTCACCGTCATCGGGCTCGCGGCCGGGCTGCTCGCCCTCGCCGCACTGCTGGCAGGCACCGCGGGTGCCGCGCACGGCAGGACCGCGGCCGGCCTCTTCGTGCTCGGTCTCGGCTGGTCAGCGGGCCTGGTCGCGGGTTCGGCGCTGCTCACCGACTCCGTGCCGCAGGCCGCTCGCGCCGCCGTGCAAGGGCTGTCGGACCTCGCCATGAACGCGTCGGCGGGCATCGGCGGGGCGGTCGCCGGAGTGATCGTGGCCCAGGCGGGCTACGGCTGGCTCAACCTGACCGGGGCATGCCTGCTGCTGCCGATGGCGGCGCTGACACTGCGCCGGACCCTCGCCCGCCCCGCCACTGCCTGAGCCCCGGGGGTCACCCCCCGGGGCCGGACTGCCGTCCCGGCCGGTTCAGAGGGTGATGTGGTACGCCTTGCGCAGCGTCTCGTGCACGGTCCACGTCGTGCGGTCGCCCTCGCGCAGCACACAGGCGTCGCCGGGGCCGATCTCCAGCGCGGCGCCGCCCTCGACCGCCACGGTCGCACGCCCGCTGACGACGACGAACAGCTCATTGGCCTCGGTGTCCGTGACCACTCCGGGCGTGATCTGCCAGATCCCGCGCACCTGCTTGCCGTCGGACGACTCCCACAGCACCTTGCCGGTGACCTCGGGTTCACCCGAGACGATCTGTCCGGGTTCGAGCGGCTCCGGTTCGAGTACGGCATCAGGAATGTGCACGGCAAAAGAGGCGGGAGCTTGATCAAATGTGGTCATGGCCGGTCACCTTAGCCACCGCCTGCGCACCCCTCGCCACCAGGACGGGCTGCCGGAGTCCGACGCGTCGGACTCGTACCACTCCGGCCGCCCCATTCAGCGCCGAACGCGCCGCCACCTGCCACCCGATGCCGGCTCCCGGCCGCTTGCATGAGGTCGTAGCCGACGAACCAGCCCCTCGTAGACATGCCGAACCGCGGGCGGCCCACGATCAGTCGACGGCTTCACGGCCCGACGTCGGCGCGGCCCGTCGCGATCCCCGGCTGCCCGGACGGCATACGTTTGAGTGCGACCCGGGCGCGACAGAGATGTGGACATGTCACTGACTGAGCCCTTCGCCGCCGGCCCCCGTGCGCCCGTCCTCTCCGCGGAGGTACGGGACGCCCTCGCAGAGCACCGGCCCGTCGTCGCCCTGGAGTCGACGATCATCGCCCACGGCCTGCCCCGCCCCCGCAATCTGCGGGTCGCCGAGGAGTTGGAGGGGATCGTGCGGGCAGCCGGTGCCGTACCCGCCACGGTCGCCGTGCTGGACGGCAGCGCCCGGGTCGGCCTGGACAAGGCCCAGCTGGAACGGGTCGCCGAGGACCCGGCGATGCGCAAGCTGGGGCACCGGGACCTCGCACCGGCGGTGGCGACGGGCGCGAGCGGGGCCACGACGGTCTCGGCGACCGCGTTCCTCGCCGCACGGGCGGGCCTGCGCGTCTTCGCCACCGGAGGGCTCGGGGGCGTACACCGCGACTGGACCGAGACGCAGGACGAGTCCGCGGATCTGCGGCTGCTGGCACGCACGGGCATCACCGTGGTCTGCGCGGGAGTGAAGTCGATCCTGGACGTACCCGCCACGCTCCAGCGTCTGGAGACGCTCGGGGTCGGGGTGCTCGGTTACGGCACCGACCTGTTCCCCGGCTTCTATCTGAGCAGTTCGGGCGAGCCGGTCGACTGGACCGTGCGGTCACCCGAGGAGGTGGCCGAGGTGATGGGGGCGCAGGACGCGCTCGGCGGCCCGGCGGCCGCGCTGATCGTGGCCAACCCCGTACCGCGGGACGAGCAGCTGGACCCCGTCCTGCACGACAGGGTGCTGGCCGAGGCGCTGGACGCGTGCCGGGAGCGCGGCATCGCCGGACAGGCCGTCACCCCGTATCTGCTCGACCACCTGATGCGGGGTACCGAAGGCGCCTCGCTGGAGGCCAACCTGGCGGCCGTCCGCGGCAACGTGGCGCTCGCCTCGCGGATCGCCACCGCCTGGGCCGCCCGGTGACCGGCGGCCTTCTCGTCGTCGGGGACGTGGTCACGGACGTGGTGGCACGGCACGGCGGAACGCTTGCCCACGGCACGGACACGGCGGCCAGAATCAGGACCCGGGCGGGCGGCGCGGGAGCGAATGCGGCCTGCTGGGCGGCGCGTGCGGGTTGCCGGGACGTGCGGCTGGTGGCCCGCGTCGGCTCCGAATCGGCGGACTGGCACCGGGACCTGCTCCAACGCGCCGGGGTGCGCGGGCTGCTGGCGGTGGACGAGGGGGCGCCGACAGGCACCGTCGTCGCGCTCGTCGATCCGTCCGCCGAGCGCACCTTCCTCACCGACAGCGGGGCGGTACTGCGGCTCTCCCCCGACGACTGGTCGCCTTCGATGCTCGACGGCATCGCCCATCTCCATCTGTCCGGCTACCTCCTCTTCGCCGCGACCAGCCGCGCAACGGCCCTGCTCGCGCTGCGGGAGGCCCGGCGGCGGAACATCCCGGTGAGCATCGACCCCGCTTCGACCGGGTTCCTCGCCGAGCTGGGCGTGGACCGGTTCCTGACCCTGACCGAGGGGGCGGATCTGCTGCTGCCCAACGCGGACGAGGCTCGGCTGCTGACCGGTCTCCCGGACCCGGCGGACGCGGCAGCGAAGTTGAGCCTGCTGGTCCGTCAGGTCGTCGTCACCCTCGGCGAGGACGGCGTCATGCTGGCCACCGAGGGGGCGGTCACCGCCCGCGTCCCTGCCGAACCGGTCACCGCGGCAGTGGACTCGACCGGTGCCGGCGACGCGTTCAACGGGGGCTTCCTGGCCGCCCGGCTGGCGGGCGCCGACGATGCGACGGCCGCGGCGGTGGGGTGCCGCGCGGGCGCGGAAGCCGTCATGACCGTGGGGGGCAGGCCGCCCTGCCCCCCACGTAGGACCTGCGCCGGACGGACGCCCGGGGAGGATCGGGCACCGTAGGGACGGCCGGAGAGGACCGGCGCCGCACCGACGGCCGAGCACAGCACAGTCAGGCGCGGACACCGCACCGACGGCCGAGCAGGGGGGCCGCACTGTCTACCCGTCCTTTCGTAGTCCGGTCCAGGCCGGATGGTGCGGGTCATCCGCCCTGACGACCGCGTCCGCGCTCCCCGCGGGTGCGGCCTCGTCCTCGTACCGGGCGAAGGCGGGCAGGGTCCACTGCTCGTCCTCCTCCGTGCGCCGTCGCAGCGCGCCCGCCGACAGTCGCAGATGGACGCTCAGGTCGAACGGGAACCAGTGCCCCAGCAGCAACGGTCCGTGCAGGACCAGTACTCCGCCCTCCGGCAGGGTCCGGTACGGGCTCCGCGTGGCCCGGTCCGTCGCCGGGTCCCACAGATCGGGCAGCACCCGCCCGCTGCCACCCGGCTCCAGCGGACCGAAGACCTCGCGCCACAGCGCTCCGGTGTCGAACCAGCTGCCGTAGTACGAGTCGGGGTCGCGCCTGCCGTACTCGTACCGCAGGCTGGCCGGCCGCAGGAATCCCTCGGTGGACACCGGGAGCACGGCCCGGCCGCGCAGTCGCAGTCCCTGGGCCACCGACTCGGCCAGCTCGCCCGTGCGGGCGGCCGGGGCACCGTCGACGGCGATCTTGAGCCAGGGCCCTCCGTCGGCCGGCTTCAGCGCGTCGGCGTGCGCGGCCAGCGCGTCCGCCAGCCGTTCCCAGGTGATCGCTTCGAATCGCACCTGTCCATGGTGCTCCCCCGTCGCCGGAATTCTGCGACGCCCATCGTTACCGCCCACTACGGTCCTACCCATGGATCTCGAATACGCCCGCAGGTTCGCCGCCCAGTGGCAGGACGACTGGAACTCCCACGATCTGGAACGCGTCCTGGCGCACTATCACGAGGACGTGACGTTCAGCTCCCCCATGATCGCGCGGTTCACCGGCGACGCCTCCGGCACGGTCCACGGCAAGAGCGAGCTGCGCGCGTACTGGACCCGTGGCCTGGAACTGATCCCCGACCTCGCGTTCGAGGTGATGGACGTGCGGGTGAGTGTCGACACCGTGGTGATCGACTACCGCAACCAGATCGGGGGCCGGGTGTACGAGGTGCTGACCTTCCGCGACGGCCTGGTGAGCGCCGGTCTCGGCGCGTACGGGGAGACACTCGCCCGCTGACGGTCGGCGCCCGGGCGGCTCGATGGCCGGCCGGGACGCCAGAGGGCGGGTGCCCCGGGGTCACTTCCCCTTGCCGCAGTCCACGGCATCGGCGTCATCGGAGAGCGGGCTGCCCTCGGGCAGCAGGTAGGTCACCCAGAGGACGACGGGCTCGCTGCCCAGGTTGCGCCCGATGTGGCGGTGCTTGGTGCCGGACGGCTCGATGAAGGACGTGCCCGCAGGGGTCACCTCGACCGTACAGTCGTCCAGGGTGCGGGTCAGCGTCCCGGACTTGACGACGGCGATCAGCTGGCCGCGGTGGGTGTGCCAGCCGGTGGAGCCACCCGGTTCGACGGTGATCGTCCGGAAGGTGACGTCGGTGCGCCCCTTCGGCGTCTTCACCTTCAGCTTGCCCGCCGATGTGCCTTCCGCGACCACGGTCCCGCTCACCCCGCTGCCGGGCGTGGCGACGGCCGCCGCAGGTACGAAGCCGAGCGCGGCCACGCAGCCCCCGATGACGAGCGCCTTGCCCAGCCGCCCCTGGCGACCCCGCACTCCCTGCTGCTTCCGCTGCTCCTGCTGTCTGCCGATTCTCACGGGCAGCTCCTCCCTGTCGGTGTCCCGGACATCCCAAATGCCCCGACGCTACCCAGAAGTTGACCGATCGAATCCCGCCATCGCACCCCTCACACCCGGCGCAGCTCCACGGCCAGCGGCCCGTCGCCGGTCACCTCGATCCGCCCGCCCCGCACGGCTTCGGCGAACGTCAACTCGCCGCGCCCCAGCGCGAGACAGAGTTCGGCATCGAGAGCGATCCGCGCATCGGCGCGCGCGGCGGGGCCGTCCCCGTAGACCGACTGCCCCGCCACCGGCTCCCCCGTGCGTACGTGGAACTCGCCCTCGTCCAGGTGCACGTCGACCACACCGCCAGCAGCCCCCGCCCCGAAGCGGTTCAGCGCGCGCAGCAGCGGAAGGGCGAACCAGTGCGCCCGGACAGCGTCCGTGGGGCGCCGCTCCCCGAGGGCGGGCGCCCCCCACTCGGCCAGGGCCGCGAGTACCGGCAGCAGCCCGTATCCGCGCTCAGTGAGCTCGTACACCGAGGCAGCAGCCGGTGGCGGCAGTCTGCGGCGGGTGACCAGCCCACCCTGCTCCATGTCCTTGAGCCGGGAGGCGAGGACATCCGTGCTGACACCGGGTAGATCGGCATGCAGGTCGGTGTAGCGGCGGGGACCGGCCAGCAGTTCACGGACGATCAGCAGGGTCCACCGGTCACCGACGGCGTCCAGGGCCCGGGCGCCGGCACAGAACTGGTCGTAACTCCGGCGGCGGACCGGGCGGGTCGGGGGCTGTTGCTGACGTGGCATGCGACGCAGTCTAGACATGTTGTTGGACTTTCCAAGCCCGAGCTTGGTAAAACCAAGTATCGCAATCGGGTCGGGGAGGCACCGCATGGAATTCCGCCAGTCCAGCAAGCTCAACGAGGTCTGTTACGAGATCCGGGGCCCGGTCATCGAGCACGCCAACGCCCTGGAGGAGGCGGGCCACAGCGTGCTGCGGCTCAACACGGGCAATCCGGCGCTGTTCGGCTTCGAGGCGCCGGAGGAGATCGTCCAGGACATGATCAGGATGCTCCCGCAGGCCCACGGCTACACGGATTCGCGCGGCATCCTGTCCGCCCGCCGGGCCGTCGCTCAGCGCTATCAGGCGATGGGACTCACGGAGATCGGCGTCGACGACGTCTTTCTCGGCAACGGCGTCTCCGAGCTGATCTCGATGGCGGTCCAGGGGCTGTTGGAGGACGGCGACGAGGTGCTCATCCCGTCCCCCGACTATCCGCTGTGGACCGCGGTGACCACGCTCGCCGGCGGGAAGGCCGTGCACTACGTGTGCGACGAAGCCTCGGACTGGAACCCCGACCTCGCCGACATGGCCTCGAAGATCACCGACCGCACCAGGGCCGTCGTGATCATCAACCCGAACAACCCGACCGGAGCCGTCTACCCCCGCGAGGTGCTGGAAGGCATCCTCGACCTGGCCCGTCGGCACGGCCTGATGGTGTTCGCCGACGAGATCTACGACCAGATCCTGTACGACGACGCCGAGCACCACAGCGTGGCGGTCCTCGCCCCGGACCTGGTCTGCCTCACCTTCAGCGGGCTCTCCAAGACGTACCGCGTGGCCGGGTTCCGCTCGGGCTGGATGGTGGTGTCGGGGCCCAAGCAGCACGCCCGCAGCTACCTGGAGGGGCTGACCATGCTCGCCTCCATGCGGCTGTGCCCCAACGCCCCGGCGCAGTACGCGATCCAGGCCGCCCTCGGAGGCCGTCAGTCCATCCGGGAACTCGTGATGCCCGGGGGCAGGCTGCACGAGCAGCGCAATCGTGCCTGGGAGAAGCTGAACGAGATCCCCGGGGTGTCGTGCGTGAAGCCGAAGGGCGCGCTGTACGCCTTCCCGCGCATCGACCCGAAGGTGCATCCGATCGTCGACGACGAGAGGTTCGTCCTGGACCTGTTGCTGCGCGAGAAGATCCAGGTCGTGCAGGGCACCGGTTTCAACTGGCCGCGGCCCGACCACTTCCGGATCCTGACCCTCCCGTACGCTGACGATCTTGACGCGGCGATCAGCCGCATCGGCCGTTTCCTGGCCGGCTACCGGCAATGAGCGCCTGTCGGCGATGAACGGAGACGGATCATGGACTGTTCCGCCTGCCAGTTCCCCGTGCACACCCAGTTCGCCTCGTTCGAGCTCGTCGGGCCGATCGTCGAGGAGGGGCTCGACCCGGCGTCCGACCCCGCCTGGGCGGACTCGGGCGCGAGCTCACCGGCGGAGTACGCGCGCTGGGCAGGACATCTGTGCGGTATGACCTGCCTGCGCATGGCACTCGGCGCCGGCGCCCCGTCACTCTTCGCGCTGCGGGACGGAGCGCTGGGGTACGGCGCGTACACGGAGGACGGCGACGGCGCGATCCGGGGCCTGGTGTACGCCCCCTTCGCCTCGTACGTACGCGAGAAGCACGGCCTGGACGCCGCGGTCCACCGGCGCCTCGCACCTGAGGAGATCCTGGACCTGCTGGACGAGGGCCGGTCGGTCATGGCGTCGGTCCACTACGCGATCCGCCACCCGCAGAGGCCCGCACCGGGACGCGGCGGTCATCTGGTGCTCCTGACGTCCCGCACCTCCGACGGGACGGGCGTGCACTTCCACAACCCGTCCGGCACGTCGGCCGCGACCCGGGCGGCGGAGCTTCCCCTGACCGAGTTCGAGCGCTTCTTCGCCGGCCGCGGGGTGTCCCTGCGCGCGGCGGTGTGACGCGGGGTCCGGGAACGGGAGCGGGCCCGGGGGCGTAGCCGGCCCCCGAGCCCTGTGATTGCCGCCTGTACGGCACGCCGGCACTTTTAAAGGTCCCGTGTCAGTTTTATGTCGCCGCGTCCTGCCTTTAGACGACCGCAGACCGAAGCTCCGCGGGCCGGAGTCGAACCGGCATCTCGACGCGCACGGGCACGGGCCCGGTTGATCCGGCGATAGGCGGCGCATGCTGAGTCTGGAGCAAGAGTCTGAGATTGATCGCGGCCGCCTCTGCCAGTTGGGCCACCCCGGCCCGCATCCGTACGGGAGGTACGAAAGTGCCGGGGGGAGGACTCGAACCTCCACCTGTACCGCGTCGTCACGACAAACTTCAGTATCAGCTTTGCGCTCCTCGCGCACCCCGGCCGCGTCGACCGCCGCCGGGGATTCCATGGTCGGTCACCCGAAGAGGTAACCGAAGACTGCATCACCCACCCGCTGGTCCGTGACGTCCACGCCGTTGGCCTCCTCACGGGCGAACTTGACGGCCTGCTGGAGCTTCTCCACCCGGTCGAGCAGTTCGTTGATCCGCCGCGCGGGCAGTGCCCCGGAGAACTTCACGGTCGTCCAGTAGCCGATCGGGATGTCCTCGTAGTACACCTCGACCTGCGCCGGGTGCTTCTCGGTCGCCTCCGCCTTCACGTGGTTGCGGGGCACCTTCTTCGTACGCAGGGTCCGTACCGGCTCGGTCTTCCAGGAGTCCGTCGACGGGTCCTGGGACCAGGCCTCCGAGGCGTCGAGCACCGGGAGCTTGCGGACGAAGGTGTTGATGTCCGTGAGCTGCTTCTCCAGGAAGAGCAGATACGACACCGGCACGTCGCTCACCAGCACGCGCCCGTCGACGGAGACGTCGGCGCGGGCCGCGCAGTTCGCCCAGTCCTTCGTGGCGGTCACGTCGAAGAGGCGGGTGAGGGTCGCTGCGGTCTCCCGCAGCACGTCCTCGGCCTTGATCTGCACCAGGGTCGACTCGGGCGGCAGCTGCTCACCCTCCTCGTCCTTCGGCTGGTACGTCCGGGAGATCCCGGCCAGCAGTCCGGCCTTCTGGAGGCCGTGATGCGCCGCCGTCAGGTCCTGATGAGCCTTGGACTTGACGCCCTTCTCCACTGCGATGATCTGATTGAGTTTCGCCACGTCCAGGAAGCTACCAAGAGCAACACGGGCCGCACCAGCGGTTTTTGTCGCACGGGAGGCGCTCGGCGGGGGGCGATGCGCCGGTGCGCTCCCGCCCGTTCGGGTGGTTTCCGCGCGACGCCCCCGTTCCGTCGGCGTCCGGTGGGGGCGGCTTGCCACAGTGAGCCCCGCGCATTCGCGCCCCTCCCCCGTACCTGGCACGAAGGGCTCGCCATGTCTCGCCTTCCCCGTTTCACCGGTGCCCGCAACCCGAGCGCCCCGCCCAGCACCCGATCCGCGGAGGCCGGTCACCGCCCGCGACGTCGGGCCGCGCTCGCCGCCGCCACCGCCGGCCTCGCGCTCCTGGCAGTCGGCACCCCCGTCGTGTACGCCACGCTGGGCACCGACTCCACCGCGGCCGCCGCCCCGGCGGCGGTGGCCGTCACGCGGGGCAGGGACTACGTCGAGACACGGCTGTTCTTCGGAACCGAACGCCCGGACGGCGGACCGGATGTGACCGACCAGCAGTTCCTGGGCTTCATCGACACCGAGGTCACTCCACGCTTCCCGAACGGGCTGACCATCCAGGACGGCCGAGGGCAGTGGCGGGACTCCCACGGGGTCATCGAGCGGGAGCGCAGCTACGAGCTGACCCTGCTCTACCCGGCGTCCGAGGCCCGGATCCGCGATCCGCAGATCGAGCGCATCCGCAACGCCTACGAGAAGGCGTACGCGCAGGACTCGGTGGCGCGGCTGGAGGAGCGCACGACGGCCGACTTCTGAACCCTGACGCCGAGCGCACGAGGGCCGGCTTGTGAACCCTGACCCGGAGCGCACGAGGGCCGGCTTCTGAACCCTGACGCGGAGCCGACCGGTTCTTGCGCGAGCAGCCGGTGTTCGCCCGGGCCGCCGCGCACGGCGCACTTCCCCAGGGTGTCGACCCCATGCTGTTGCCCGACCTGATCGCCGGAGCCGTGTCGATGCGGGCACCGCTGCGGAGCAAGCCGGTTTCGCCGCTGCCGCCGTGGACGCCGCGCAGCCCGCCCGGAACGGTTCCTGAGCCGTCGGGTACTGTTCCGCGGCCGGATGCCGGGGTACCGGACGTCGACCAGCAGGGAGCAAGCCAGATGGGCACGCCCGTACGTCACTTCACCGCGACGACCGTGCAGGGGCAGGTCTTCACGGTCAACATCGAGCGGGACTTCCGGTACGACCCGTACCGCGACTTCCTCGTCTGTACGCACTGCGACTGGTCGCCGTCGCTCCTCACGACCCGGCGGCTCATCGACATGGCGGGTGAGCACCTGGCCTCCGCTCACGGAGCCGGCCGGGGGCTGGCCCAGCAGGACAACGAGTCGTTCCGCAAGGCGGGGCTGATCATGCTGCCCGTCGTCGCCGTACTGCTGATCGGCCTGCTGATCCTCCTGAACAGCTGACGGCAGGACAGCATCGCCACCGGCCGACCGCCCGACGCCGGTCAGCCGCCGCTGAGTTCCAGCAGGGCGCCCACCGGGTCGGAGTCCGGAGCGGCCCGGGGCCACCACTCGTCCTCGCCCGGGTCGGACTCGTAGCCGTACCACCGGCCGTCGTGGCCGAAACGGAGCTGGAGCGCGCCGCCGGGGTGGGTGAGGTGGTTGCGCCACGGCTGGAAGCGCGGGAACCCGGCCGCCGCGAGGGCCGGGCGGGCACGGTCGAAGGGGCCCGCCGGAGGATCCCACGGCGTTTCCAGGACGGCGAGCCCCTCGGCACCCCCCTGGCGCCACGCGGCCACTGCCCGGGCCAGATCGGTGGTGTTGCGGCCGGTGGCGGACGCCAGTTCACGGTAGAGGGCCCGGGTGGTCGCGGTGAGGCCGGCCGTGGGGCGAGCGGCTGCCAGCCGGACCGCGTCCTGCCAGGCGGTGAGCCCGGCCAGCGGGTCGGCACCGGTGGTCAGCAGCGCGTGCGCGCGGGCGGCCGCGTCGGTGGCGAGCTCGTCGAGGGCGAGCGGATCCCGGGCGCCGGGGAACTCCGGGTACGAGGGCGGTCGGCCCGGATGCGGCTCCACGGCGAACGGCGCGGGCAGTGGCGGCAGGAAGCGGTCGGCGAGCGCCTCCTGCGCCGGCACGGAAGGGGTGGCCGGTGCCGCGGGCCGCTCGCGCGCGGAGTGTGCGGCGTTGCGCCGGCCCAGGTCGTCCAGGAGTTCGCGCTCGCCCCGGCCGCGCAGCAGCAGGAGGACGAACGGGTCGGCGTCCAGGAGGCGGCCCATCTGGTAGCAGAGCGCCGCCACGTGCTTGCACGGCCAGCCGCGGTCGGGGCATGAGCAGTCGGGGTCGAGGTCGTCCGCCGCGGGGAGCAGGGTGACGCCTGCGGCGGCCGCCGTGTCGGCGAGGGAGTGCGGCATCTCCTTGGCGAGGAGTGCGGCGAGATGGCCGGGCCGGGCCGCGACCGCGTCGAGGAAGGTGTCCCAGTCGGGATCCGTGAGCGAGCGCAGCCGGAGCTCGGCGCGGTAGGGGCGGGGGCGGCTGCCGTGGACATACGCGACCACGCGTCCGGGGGTGACGGTGATCGCGGCGACGTTCCCGCTGTCCGCGTACGCGCGTCCGCGGGCCAGTCGCGCGCCGTCCATCGAGAGGTCCTCCAGCGCCGCCACCCAGGCCCGGCCCCACCAGCTGTCCGCGAACGGCTCGTCGCCGCCGGACGTGCGCGCCGGCACGGCCTCGAAGGTCCGGCGCAGGTCGTCGGGGCCCGGGCGGGACCGGGCGACGGGCCGCCCGGCCGCCGGCGGGCGCGAGCCGGAAGTGTGCGGGCGGGGGCTCATGAGGGTCTCCGGAGCGAGACGAGATCGGCGAGGTCACGGTCGCTGAGCTCGGTCAGCGCCGTCTCCCCGGTGCCGAGCACGGCGTCGGCCAGCGCCCGCTTGGCCAGCAGCATCTCGCCGATCCGGTCCTCCACGGTCCCCTCGGCGATCAGCCGGTGCACCTGGACCGGCTGTGTCTGCCCGATGCGGTAGGCGCGGTCAGTGGCCTGCTCCTCGACGGCCGGATTCCACCAGCGGTCGTAGTGGATGACGTGCGCGGCCCTGGTGAGGTTCAGGCCGGTACCGGCGGCCTTGAGGGAGAGCAGGAAGACCGGCACCTCGCCGGACTGGAAGCGGTCCACCATCCGTTCCCGCTCGGGCACCGGCGTACCGCCGTGCAGGAGCTGGGAGGGGATCGCGCGCGAGGTGAGGTGCGCGGAGAGCAGCCGGGCCATCGTCACGTACTGGGTGAAGACGAGCACGGAGCCGTCCTCGGCGAGGATCGTTTCGAGGAGTTCGTCGAGCAGGGCGAGCTTCCCCGAGCGGCCGGTGAGCCGGGTCGGTTCCTCCTTCAGATACTGCGCGGGATGGTTGCAGATCTGCTTGAGCGAGGCGAGCAGCTTCATGATCAGGCCGCGCCGGGCGATGCCCTCCGAGGCCTCGATGTACGCCATGGTCTCGCGCACCGTGGCCTCGTACAGCGTGGCCTGTTCACGGGTGAGGAAGACCGGATGGTCGGTCTCCGTCTTGGGCGGGAGCTCGGGGGCGATGCCCGGGTCGGACTTCTTGCGGCGCAGCAGGAAGGGCCGGACCAGCCGGGACAGCCGCTCCACCGCTTCGTCGTTGGCGATCCCGGCGGCTGTTCCGGTGTTCTCCACGATGCGGGCGTGGCGGGCCCGGAACGCCTTGAGGGGGCCGAGCAGTCCGGGAGTGGTCCAGTCGAGCAGTGCCCAGAGCTCGGAGAGGTTGTTCTCGACGGGGGTGCCGGTCAGGGCCACCCGCGCCGGGGACGGAATGGTGCGCAGCGCCTTCGCCGTGGAGGAGTGCGGGTTCTTCACGTGCTGCGCCTCGTCCGCGACGACCAGCCCCCAGCTGTGGGCTGCCAGTTCGGCGGCGCTGGAGCGCATCGTGCCGTACGTCGTGAGGACGAAGCCGCCGTCGGGCTCCGCAAGGCTGCGGCCGGTGCCGTGGAACCGCCGTACGGGCACGCCCGGGGCGAAGCGGTTGATCTCGCGGTGCCAGTTGCCCAGTAGCGAGGCGGGGCAGATCACCAGCGTGGGCGCGGGGTGCGCGCGGTGCAGATGGAGGGCGATGAGGGTGATCGTCTTGCCGAGCCCCATGTCGTCCGCGAGGCAGCCGCCGAGACCCAGCGACGTCATCCGGTCGAGCCATGCCAGACCGCGCAGCTGGTAGTCGCGAAGGGTGGCGTCGAGACCGGGCGGAGGTGCGATGACGGTGTCGTCCTCGACGATGCGGGCGCGCAGGGCGGCCAGCGCCCCGACCGGCACCGCCTCGACCTGCTCGCCGTCCACCTCGGTGCTGCCGGTCAGGGCGACGGCCAGTGCGTCCACCGGATCGAGGAGCCCCAGCTCCCGCTTGCGTGCCTTGCGCACGAGGGAGGGGTCGACGACGACCCACTGGTCGCGCAGCCGCACGACGGGCCGGTGAGCCTCGGCGAGCACGTCCATCTCCGCCTCGGTCAGCTTCTGGTCCCCCAGGGAGAGCTGCCAGTTGAACGCGAAGAGCTGTTCGGCGTCGAAGAACGAGGTGCCGTCGGTGGCCGAGCCGGGTGCGGGCCGCACGACCGCCGTCGCGGTGAGGGAACGGGCGAGCTCTCTGGGCCAGTGCACGCTGACCCCGGCGGCCGCCAGCCGTGCTCCTCCGGCACCCAGCAGCTCGTACAGCTCGTCCTCGCCGAGAGCCAGCACGTCGGGGACGGGCTGGTCGAGCAGTCGTTCCAGTGGGGGCCAGACCCGGGCTGCGCGGCGCAGGGCGAGCACGGCGTCGATCCGGGACCGCGGGCCGAAGGGCTCGCCCGCCGTGCCGTCCCACAGGGCGGCCGCGTCGACGACGTAGGTGGGGTCGGCGAGGCTGTGCACCTGGGCGACGGCGGCGCCGGCGTGCCGTGCGGCGGCCGGTTCGTAGCCGTCTCCCGGGTCGTCGTCCGCCACGTCTCCGGTGGTGCCGGCCGCGTCGAAGAGCTCGTACGCCGAGAGGTCCAGGCGCAGCGACACCCGTACGCCCGCGTCCAGTCCGGCCGCGACCTCCACGGCCCACTCCCGGGCGCCGGGCAGGTGCCGGCCCTCGCGGGCCGCGAAGGGCGCGCCCATGGCGAAGGCGGCCGCGGGGGTCCGGGGCAGGGTGTCGGCCACCGCGTCGAGGAAGGAGCTGATGAGCGGCCCGGGGTCGGGAACCTGGAGGGGCGTGCGGTCGGGGAAGGGGATCGCGTACCCCTCGGCGGGCATGGCCGCGGCGACGGCGCGCAGGTGGGCGATGTCCCCGGCGTCACGCGGGCCGGCCCGCCAGGCGTCATGGTCGTCGGCGGTCAGCCCGGGGAGCATCCGGCCGCGGGAGACGAGGTGGAGCGCGTGCAGGGTGGCGGCGCCCCAGCAGCGGGTGGCGGGGTGGGCGGAGCGCAGGTGGCGGGCGCGGGCCAGCAGGGGTACGGCTTCGGTCAACGGGAGCAGCAGGGCGGGCACGGTGCCCGGGCGGACGTCCCCCCGTCCGTCGGGGCGCCGGACGACGGTGATCTCGCAGGTGCGCACGCCGGAGCCGTCCGCCTCGGCGGGTCCGCCGGGGCTCGCCGGGGCGCCGGCCCCGGGTCCCCACAGGTCGCCCGGGCCGGGCAACGGGAGCCCTTCCGGGTCCCAGAACGCGATCCGCCCCTCGCGGGGGAGCGCGGCGGGCAGGAAGACCGCAGCGCAGCGCAGCAGGCGGCCGACGGCCGCGTCCTGCGGTGGCGGTGCGATACCCACCGGCCTCCCCTTCCCGTCCGGGCCCGCGCATGAGCCGTGTGTCCTCGGTCCTCCGTGCCTGGTCAGCCTGGCCGGGCGCGGAAACCCTTCGACTCGCGAGTCTAGGCGGGGGGTCCGACAACGGACCGGCCGCCGCCGTTCCCGCAGCTCGTACGGGGTCCGGCGGCGGCCGGAGCGGGACCGGGACACTGTCCGGCAGACCGCCCGGTCAGTGCCTGGCGAGCGGCTTGGGGCCGGTGGGGCGCGGCTGCCCGGAGGCCGGGGTGGCGGTCTTCGGCGTGGCGGGACGCAGGCGCCCGGGGTCCGACGGTGAGGGATCGAAGGGGGCGGGCTCCGCGGATCCGCTCCGCGCCTGCGGCGCAGGGTCGTCCGCGGACGGCGGCGCCGGCTGAGCGGTCTGCTGCGGCGCCGGCTGCTGCACGGCCGGCTGCTGCGGCGGCCCCTGCTGGGCCCGTTCCAGGAAGCGGAGGAGCTCCACCGGGAACGGCAGCACCAGGGTGGAGTTCTTCTCCGCCGCCACCGCCACCACGGTCTGCAGCAGCCTGAGCTGCAACGCGGCAGGCTGGGCGGACATTTCCGAGGCCGCCTCGGCCAGCTTCTTGGACGCCTGGAGTTCCGCGTCCGCGTTGATGACCCGGGCACGCCGCTCACGGTCGGCCTCCGCCTGCCGGGCCATGGAGCGTTTCATCGTCTCCGGCAGCGAGACGTCCTTGATCTCGACCCGGTCGATCTGCACGCCCCACCCGACCGCGGGGCTGTCGATCATCAGCTCCAGACCCTGATTGAGTTTCTCCCGGTTGGAGAGCAGATCGTCCAGATCGCTCTTGCCGATGATCGAACGCAACGACGTCTGCGCCATCTGCGAGACGGCGAACCGGTAGTCCTCCACCTCGACGACCGCGCTCGCCGCGTCGACCACCTTGAAATAGATGACCGCGTCCACGCGCACCGTGACGTTGTCCCGGGTGATGCCGTCCTGCGCCGGCACGGGCATGGTCACGATCTGCATGTTGACCTTGCGCAGCCGCTCGACACCGGGGAGCACCATCGTGAATCCCGGTCCGCGCACATCGTTGCGGAGCCGGCCGAGCCTGAGCACCACGCCCCGCTCGTACTGCTTGACGACTCGGGCGGCCGCCGCCGTGTAGACGGCACCTGCGGATACTGCCGCAACCGCTGCGATCAACAACTCCTGGACCATGACGGCCCCCTGCCATCCGGAAGCACCGGAACATCGACTTCACGCCGAAACATGCGCTATTACCACGGTATGCCCCCTTTGGACAGTGGGCGAACCTCCGCCGTCGCCCCTGTCCCCCGCCCGGCCGCCTCCCGGATGCCGGGCCTGTCGGGACCGGGCAGGGTGACCAGCGTCAGCACGTCCCTCCGTGGTGTACGGGGGTGGCGTGACGGAGTGCGTACGGATGAGCCGGACGAGACAGACGAGGACCTGCCCATGCCCGTGATCGACCACCGACGCCGCCGTCTCGGCATCGCCGCCGGGACCGCGCTCCTGACCCTCACCGTCGCGGGCTGTTCGGGCCTGGGCCGGACCGCTGTCGGCCCCGTGATCTACACGACCGAGCGGGACGCCGTGATCATGGTGAACAGTCCCTCGGTGAAGGGGTGCCACCGGCTCGCCCCCGCGGGAGCGAAGGAAGTGTCCAACGAGACGCTGATCGACATCATCCTGTACACCACGCCGAACTGCACCGGCCGGGGCACGACGTACGTCGCGACCACGCTCACCGACGTCAACGCGGCGAGCGCGCTGCCGTGGCGGAGCTTCACCACCGTCCACTGATCCGCCCGTGCGCACGGGCGCCGGGCGGGTGGCCCCGACGGGCCACCCGCCCGGCGCGGGCCCGCGTGCGCTCTCACGCGCGGCGGCGGGCCAGGGCGATCAGTGCCGCGGTCGCGGCCCGGCGGTCCCGGGCGATGAGGGCCATCACCCCGATGAGCACGGCGGGCATGACCGCGTTCGGCGGGTCGAGCAGCGTCAGCTGAACGACCGACGCCCCTGCCAGCAGCCCGCAGAAGGCGAGGGCCGCCACCCCCGCGAGCAGCGGAATCAGCAGCGCGATCGCCCCGGCCGTCTCCAGCCCGCCGATGGCGTACATCGCACCGTGGCTCCAGCCCATCCGGTCGAAGGACTCGACGGCGGACTCATGGGCGATCAGCTTGGCGATTCCGCTGAAGCCCAGGAACAGGGCCAGGACGTACCGCGCCACGTTCAGCGCGACGGCACCTCGGCTTCGGCGGCCTGCGGCGGAGCCGGGAGCGGGGGTGGTGGAAGTGGACGCGGCCGTCGTGATCTCGGACATGAGGGTCTCCTCGGGGAAGCGTGCGCGGTGTCGCTCACACAAGGTCAGACCGGTTTCCCGCCTCCCACTCATCGCTCCACGGCCCATGAATTCGCCGGGCTTCCACGTTACGCGGGCACGGCCCGCACCCAGACACCGTCGTCCGTGAGGTAGCGGTCCACCCGCAGTCCGGCCGACTCCAGGTAGCCCTCGAACTGGTCCTTCGACAGCGGGCGCGCGAGGAACGTCTGCGACCACCGCGCGTCCTCGAAGTCGTACTCGGCGCGCACCGAGTGCACGCCGTCGCCGACCGGCTCGGAGGAGACGATCCGGATCGTGTATCCGGCCGGATGGACGCGCTCGCGCGGCAGTTCCGTGTGGTACCCCTCCCCCTCGCGCTGGATGAGGACGACCCCGCCGTCGCGCACGTGCTTCCGACAGGTGCGCAGCAGCCCGTCCCGCACCCGGTGGTCCCCCGAGTGCACCAGGAAGGACGCGAGCATGACCACGTCGAAGGTCTCGTCACCGAGGTCCAGCGTCTCGATGGGACTGCACACCGTGCGCGCGCCGCGCACCTGCTCAAGCATCTGCGGCGACTCGTCGACCGCCGTGACGTCGAAGCCGCGCGCGACCAGCGGATGCGTCACCCGCCCGGCCCCGCTGCCCAGTTCCAGAATGCTCGATCCGGCAGGGACGGCGGCGGCGATCACGTCCGGTTCGTCACCGACGGCCAGTCGCGTGTACAGCTCGACCGCGCAGCCGTCCGGGGTGATCGCGCCGGGACCCGTCCCTGAATACCCCTCACGCACCACTCGTTCACTCATACTCGGCCGAACGAACGGTCGGCTTCCGGCGTTCCCCTGCCTCACACCGAACGGCGGGCGACCAGCGCCGCGCTGAGGTGCTGGAGGTCCGTGGGGCGGGCCGGGGAGAGGCCGGTCAGCCGGCCGATGCGGCGGATGCGGTAGTCGACGGTGTTCGGATGAACGTGCAGGGCGGCCGCGGCAGCCCTGCGGTCCAGTCCGTGCGCCAGGTACGTCTCCAGCGTGTGCAGCAGCTCCGGTTTCGCCTCCAGCGGGTGCAGGAGCCGCGCGAGCCCGTTCAGTGCCTCGCTCGGCCTGCTCAGCTGGTACTCCAGCAGGACATCGGCCAGCCGGTACAGCCCGGCGGGCCGCCCGGTCCGGGTGACGAGGTCGACGATCTCGGCGTTGCGGGCCACAGCGGCCGGCACCGTAGCCGGTTCCGTGGTCTCCGCCGCCGCGATGACCGGAACCCCCGCGGCCCGGGCGGCTTCGGCGATCAGATCGCACAGCCCGCGCGGCCCGCTCCACGGCGGCGGCTCGGTCACGGGCAGCAGGACCGTGCCGCCGGTCTCGTCGAGGGCGGTCAGCGCGGGCGTACCCGCGAACCGGTCCAGGGCCGTGCGGATCCGGCGGATCTTGCGGCGGGCAGCCACCCCTGTGCCGGGGCCCGGGGCCTGGCTCACCTCGTCGTCGTGCGGGCCGAGAGCGAGCGTCATCGTCAGATACCGGGCGGCCGGGCGCAGTCCGGTGCGCCGGGTGAAGCGTTCCAGGTCCTCGCCCGTCAGCAGGGCCGCCATCAGGGCGTGCCGGCCGCCGTGTTCCTGGCTGTCCAGGATCTGCCGGGCCTCCAGATACGCCCCGCTCACCGCGGAGGTCAACTGCTGCTGGAGGACCATGATGCGGTCCATGATCTCCAGGACGGCGGGCAGGTCACCGGGGCCGGCGTCCTGGGCGGTCTCCTCCCAGCACATCGCGATCCCCACCTGGTACGCGGTGAGGATGGCGTCCAGGGGCACGCCCTCCTCGGCGCGCTGGGCCGCGGAGTCGCGCTGCTGGGCCAGTTCGGCATCGGTGGCGGGTCTGCGGTGTTCGACGACATCGGCGAAGAGCCGCAGATTGTGCTGGACGATGTCCGCGATGTCGCCCGCGATCTCCTCGTGCGGCAGCTCCGCGTAGACCGGCAGATCGCTGAGCAGCCGGGCGACGACGCGGGCGGTCAGGGCCGGGGCGCGGGCCCTCAGCTGGGCCGCCACGGGGCGTTCGCCGATGCACAGCGGCCGCCGCCCACCGGCGTTCCGGCCCCCGTGCCCGGCCCTCGGAGCGGTCCGCTCTTTGTCATACGTCACAAAAGCCCCCGCGGAAGTCTGCGTTACCCACCAGTTAAACGACGGCGTCCGAGTCTGCATGATGACCGGCGTCACCCACCATGCCCCGCCTCGCCCCACCGCTGGAGGTCGTCGTGAACTCATCGCGCCACAAAGCATTCTGTCGGACCGTCAGGACATCGGTCGCCGCACTCGCCCTGGCCGGACTGGCCGTCGGTACCGGCGCGTCCGGTGCCTGGGCGGCAGACGACGACACGCCGTCCTACGTCGCGCTCGATGACTCGATGGCCTCCGGCCCCCTCATCCCGGACATCACGGGCCCGGTCGCCTGCGGCCGCTCCACACACAACTACCCGCACGAGCTGGCCGCGAGCATCGGCGCCTCGCTGCGCGACGTCACCTGCAGCGGGGCCAAGTCCCAGCACATGACGGAGAAGCAGTCACTGTCCCTGCTCGACATCCCGATGGGCTCGGCGGCACCCCAGTTCGACGCCCTGCGTCCGGACACCGACCTGGTAACCCTGACGATCGGCGGAAACGACGCCGGGCTGGTCGGCATCGCCCAGGACTGCATGACACTGGATCCGACCGCCACTCCGTGCAAGGACAAGCTGACGGCCGGCGGGGTGGACCAGGTGGCCCAGCGCATCGCGGAGTTCGCGCCCCGGCTGGCAGCCGTGCTGGACGGCATCCACCAGCGGTCGCCGCAGGCCCGGGTGATCGTCACGGGCTACGGGCTCTACATCAAGCCCGGCGGCTGCTGGCCGCTGCAGCCCGTGCTCCCGGTGGACGCCGACTTCCTCCAGGGCAGCGTCGACCGGATGAACACGGTGATCGCCGAGCAGAGCGCCGCGCACGGCGCCGAGTACATCGACCTCGCCACCCCGAGCCAGGGCCACGACTCGTGCCGGGCCCCGTCGGACAAGTGGGTCGAGGGGTACGTGCCGACGGCCGCGGCCGCCCCCCTGCACCCCAACCGGCAGGGCGAGGCGAACTACGCCCGCATCATCGGCGCACACCTCCAGGGGAGCTGACCCGTGCGGCAGCGGCTGCTCCACGGACTGCTCGCGGCGACGCTCGGCGCCGCGGCCCTCCTCGCCCCGCCCGCGCACGCGGAGTCGGCGAACCACCCGGCGGAGGGGGGCTGCGACCCGTTGGCACCCGTCGAGTGTCTGCTGCCGTTCCCCAACGACTGGTACACCCGGCCGGCCCCGGACACCGACACGGGCCGCCGGGTGGACTTCGGTTCCGCCCTGCTGCCCCGCGCCATGACCGGCCTGCCCGTCGACCCGGCCGCCTGGAACCGGTCCGACGGCTTCTCCCCCGGCTCCGCCCTGATCGCCCAGGTGCCCGGCCTGGACCTGACGTCGACCGGCGCGGCCCCCCTCACCGACATCGGCCGCTCCCTCGACCGGGACGCCCCGGTCGTCCTCCTGGACACCACCACCGGTCAGCGGTGGCCGTACTGGGCCGAGCTCGACGCCAACGCCACGGACCCCGCACGCCGGGCGCTGCTGATCCACCCCGCCCGCAACTTCCGGGACGGCCACCACTACGCCGTGGCCCTGCGCCGTCTGAAGGACACCGCCGGTCGTACGATCCCGGCGGGCGCCCCGTTCGCCGCCGTCGCCGGCGAGCGGCTGCCCGCCCACGACCCGCTGCGCGCCCGCCAGGACCAGCTCCACCCGTCCCTCGCCGCCCTGCGCGGAGCGGGGGTCACCGACGAAGGGCTGAATCTGGCCTGGGACTTCACCATCGCGTCCACCCGCAGCCTCACCGGAGACCTCTTCACCATCCGCGACGACGCGTTCCGACGTCTCGGCAACCGCTCGCCCGGCTTCGCCGTCACCGGCGTCACCGACTTCACCGCCGGCCAGGACCCCCGTATCGCCCGCGAGGTCACCGGGGAGATCACCGTACCGAGCTATCTCAACCTGCCGGGCGGCCCGCCCGGCTCCGCCTTGAACCGCGACCACGACGGGGTCCCGCGCCGACTCCCCGACCGCACCCAGCTCGCCGCCTTCCGCTGTGAGATCCCCCGCTCGGCCTTCCGCGCCCCCTCCCGTCCGTCCCTGTACGGGCACGGGCTGCTGGGCTCCCGCTCCGAGGTCGGCGCGGGCAACGTCAAGGACATGGCGGCCGAGCACGGCTTCACCTTCTGCGCGACGGACTGGGCCGGAATGGCCGCGGAGGACATCCCCGTCGTCCTCGGCGCGCTCACCGACCCGAACCTCTTCCCGGCCATCCCCGAACGCAGCGAACAGGGCATGCTGAACGCCCTGTTCCTCGGCCGCGCGCTGATGCACCCCGAGGGGCTGAGCAGAAACGCGGCGTTCCGCACCGCCGACGGCCGTCCGCTCGTCGACATCCGCCACGGTCTCGCGTACGACGGGAACAGCCAGGGCGGCATCCTCGGCGGCGCCCTGATCGCCGCCTCGCCCGACATCCGGCGTGGGGTGCTGGGCGTCACCGCCATGAACTACGGGCTGCTCCTCAACCGCAGCGCCGACTTCGCACCGTTCCAGCAGGTCCTGGACGCCGCCTACCCGGACAAACTGCGCCAGCAACTCGTCCTCCAGCTGTTCCAGATGGTGTGGGACCGCGGCGAGACGAACGCGTACGCGGAACACCTCACCGACCACCACCGGGTGCTCATGCACATCGCGTACGGAGACCATCAGGTCGCGAACGCGGCGGCCGATGTGGAGGCGCGCACGATCGGTGCCCGCCTGCTGTCCCCTGCACTCGCCACAGGCCGGAGCCCCGACACCGTCCCGTACTGGGGCATCCGCCGCATCCATGCCGGTCAACTCCCCTACCGCGGCTCGGCCATGACCGTCTGGGACAGCGGCACCCCCACGCCTCCGCTCACCAACACCCCGCCCGCAGGACCCCAGTACGGGCACGACCCGCACGAGGATCCCCGCAACTCGCCCGCCGCCCGTCAGCAGAAGGCCACCTTCCTGACCACCGGCCGTGTCATCGATGTCTGCGGCACCACTGCGTGTACCGCAACGCCCACCTCCTGACACCCCTTCCCCTCGGGGAACAGACAGGGAACAGACAAGGAGCACCATGCGTACACACCGCATCGCCGGAGCCGCCGTAGCGGCCGCCCTCCTCGCCGGTACGGCCCTGGCCCCGTCCGCCCTCGCCGCACCGCCCGCCGCCGTGGCCACCGCGCAGTCCGCCGTCCCGTTCACCTCAGCCGGGGCCGTCCGCGCGGCCGACGGCGGTCACACCCTCTCCTGGACCTCGCCCTCCACCACCGTGACCGTCACCGCCGTCACCTCCCCCGACGCCACCACCGGCATCGCCCTCGGCACGGCCCCCGGCAGCGGCTCGCTGGCCGTCCCCGCCGGGACTCTCCCGGACGCCGGGCGCTGGTATTTCCGCCTGGTCCCGGACGGCGGCAGTCCTCTGGTCGTCGCCGACCGCTCCCTGTCTCTGGCCTCCGCGCGCAACTTCCGCGACATCGGCGGCTACCGCACCACGGACGGGCGATGGGTACGCTCCGGCCTGGTCTACCGGTCCAACAAGCTGAGCGGCCTCACCGACGCCGAGCAGCAGCGGCTGGTCTCCCAGCGCCTCACCCTCGACGTGGACCTGCGCAACGTCCAGGAGCGCCACGACGCCCCGGACCGGCTGCCCGCCGGCGTCGCGTACCAGGTCGCCGACGTCGTCTCGCTCAGCCACGGCATCCTTTTCCACGACTCGGCCCTGATGACACTGACCCAGGCGATCGCGGCCGGCCTCTTCTCCGGCTCGTCCGACCTGGGCCAGTCCATCGGCTACCCGTTCATGGTCAACTTCGTCGGCGCCGACTACGCGTTCCACGACCTGGTCACCGCCGTCGCCACGAACACCTCGGGTGCCACGGTCTTCCACTGCAGCGCCGGCAAGGACCGCACGGGCTGGGGCACCGCCGTCCTGCTCACCTTGCTCGGCGTCCCGCGGGCCACGGTCGAGGCCGACTTCCTCGCCAGCAACCAGTACACCGGTGATCCGGAGGCCGTCGAACTCGGCTGGCTGCGCGCGGCCTTCGCCGAGGTCGACCACATCTACGGCGACTTCGACACGTACGTGCGCGAAGGGCTGAAGCTCGACGCGGCGACCGTGGAGACGCTGCGCACCAGGCTGCTGACCGGCTGACCGGCCGCCCGGTCAGCAGCGCGGGTAGCGGCCCTTTGGCCACGCGACCGGGTGCTCGAACTCCAGGGACAGGTCGTCGGCCACCTCGGTGATCACCGCGCGGCCCTCGGTGAGTACCAGCCAGGAGGGCGGGAGGTGCATGTCGCCGTGACGGGCCCCGAGCAGATTGCCGCAGACCGCTCCGGTGGAGTCGCTGTCGCCCGAGTGGTTGACCGAGAGCAGCAGCGACTCGCCGACCTGGCCGGCTTCCGGCAGGACCAGGGCGCAGTACACGGCGATGGCCAGGGCCTCCTCGGCCACCCACCCGGCGCCGAGCGACTCGACCTTCCCGGCGCTCGGCGCGCCTTGCGCGGCCAGCTCGACGGCGCCGCGCAGGGCGGCGGTTGTCTCCGCGTGCCCGGGGTGGCGAGCCAGCAGGTCCATGGCCCGCAGGACGGATCCCGGCAGGGAGTCGCCCTCCAGCAGATGGGCGACGATCGCCGCGAGCGCACCGGCGGCGTAGGCGCCGGTGGGGTGACCGTGGGTGATCTGCGCGCACCGGGCGGCCAGTGCGAAGCAGTCGGCCGCGGACGGGCCGGTAAGACCGAAGGGCGCGGAGCGCATGACCGTTCCGCAGCCCTTGGAGCCGGTATTGACGGGGCCCGGCTCGCCGACCGCACCCCTCGGATCGGGGGTGTATCCGGCAGCCAAGCCCGTCAGGCAGGCATTTCCCGGGGCCCGGCGTGCGTACAGCCAGGGCTGCTGCCTGAGCCATCCGGTCCGGATCAGGTCGTCCCCGCCACGGGCCGGGGGCGCGGGGTGGTTCTGGGTGTCCAGCCAGCGCAGATAGGCGTGCTTGATGATCGCCGTCTCGGCCCCGCCGTTGCCCTCGGCCGCTGCCCGGGAGCTCGCCCGGATCAGACCCTCGGCCGTGAAGAGGGTCATCTGGGTGTCGTCCGTGACGCGGCCGACGACCCCGTCCTCGTCGGGGGTCAGCCCCCGCACACCCTGTTCCCCGTGCGCCCGGCGGATCCCGGCGAGCGACAGGAACTCCACCGGGTTTCCCAGTGCGTCCCCGATCGCCCCGCCCAGCAGACACCCGCGGACCCGGGCCCTGCGGACTGCGGTGTCCCCCCATGCTGTGCCGTTCACGGGCCGCCCCCACTCCTCTCCGTCCGGTCACCGCACGAGCGCCGTCGAGGGTCCATGCTGGTAGGTGAGGCGATCGCCATGCGTACCGGTAATGAACCGACGACTGCCCGCAGTCCTCTGCGGATGCGGCTCTGGCTGAGTCTATGGGGCCTGGCCTGGGCCGTCTTCGGCCTGACGGCATTCACGCTCACCGGCAGAGCCGGGTGGGCGGCGGCCTGCGGGGTGCTCCTCGTGCTGGTGCTGATCGACCTGGTCGTGGTCGTCCACCGCCTGCATCAGGGTCCGCACTACCAGCCGGGCCGCACCGTCCCACCGTACGAACCCGATCACGGGGGACACCGGCGGTACGGGCACTGAGCGCGGAACCCGCCTCATCCCTCCGCTTCGAAGCGGGCCGCCCTCAGGTACTCCGGGTTCGGGTCGAGCGCCGCCGCCAGCCTGAAGTGGCGCGTGGCCCGCTCCGGATGGCCGGAGCGCTCGAAGGTACGGGCGAGGGCGAAGTGCGCGAACGCGTTGTCCGGCTCCCGCTCCAGAACCAGCTCGAACTCAAGCTCGGCCGGACGCAGTTGAGCCGCGGCGAAGAAGGCGCGGGCGCGCAGCAGCCGGGCCGCGGTGTTCTCCGGGTGGGAGGCGATCACCGAGTCGAGCAGCTGGACCGCGCCCCGGGGGTCGCGGGCCGCCAGCAGCTGCTCGGCCGCGCGGAAGTCGATGACGTCTGTTTCGGGGTTCCTCTCGGGCACAGTCGCATCCTTCCCTTGTCCACCGTCAGGTGAACGTCCGCCCGGCTGCCGGTGTTCCGGCCCGGGTCAGCCGGCCGCGGCCCGCCGGGTCAGCTCCGCCCAGACCGAGCGGACCTGCGGTTCCAGGGCCGCGAGCGGCCCGTCGTTGTCGATGATCAGATCGGCCACCGCGCGCCGCTGCTCCCGGGTGGCCTGAGCGGCCATCCTGGCGCGCGCCTCCTCTTCCCTCATCCCGCGCAGGCGTACGAGGCGGTCCAGCTGGGTCTCCGGCGCGGCGTCGATGACGATGACCAGGTCGTAGAGCGGGGCGAGGCCGTTCTCGGTGAGGAGGGGCACGTCGTGGATGACCACGGAGTCGGGGCCCGCGGCGCGTTCCAGCTCGGCGGAGCGGGCGCCGACCAGCGGGTGGACGATCGTGTTGAGGACGGCGAGGCGTTCGCTGTCGCCGAAGACGATCGAGCCGAGCTTCGGCCGGTCCAGAGTCCCCTCGGGAGTGAGGATGCCGGTGCCGAACTCCTCGACGACGGCTGCGAGCCCGGGGGTGCCGGGTTCGACGACCTCTCGGGCGATCCTGTCGGCGTCGATGAGGACGGCTCCGTAGCCGGCGAGCATCCGGGAGACTTCGCTCTTGCCGGCGCCGATACCACCGGTCAGGCCCACTTTCAGCATGGGCGGCAGCCTAGTGCCCCGTCTCCGCCATTGCCGGGGTGGGCCCGGCCGGGGTCAGCCGTCGCCTTCGCGCTCGGCCAGGAAGCGCTCGAATTCGAGGCCGATCTCGTCGGCGGAGGGCAGGTCCACCGGCTCGGCGACCAGATTGCCGCGGGTCTCGGAACCCGCGACCGCGTCGTACTGATGCTCAAGGCCCTCGACGAGCGAGACGAGCTCCTCGTCTCCCTGGTCGATCTGGCGGTCGATCTCCGTCTGGGTGCGGTGCGCCTCGGTGCGCAGGGAGTGGGCGACGGCGGGCAGGACGAGCCCGGTCGCGGCCGTGATCGACTCCAGCGCGGTGAGCGCGGCGTCGGGGTAGGCGGAGCGGGCGACATAGTGCGGCACGTGTGCGGCGACACCGAGGACGTCGTGGCCCGCCTCCATCAGCCGGTACTCGACGAGGGCCGCGGCCGAGCCGGGCACCTGCGCCTCGTCGAAGGGGCTGCGGTGGCCGGGCATGAGGTCGGTGCGGTTGCCGTGCGGGGTGACGCCGACCGGGCGGGTGTGCGGAACGCCCATCGGAATGCCGTGGAAGGTGACGGCGAGACGGACGCCGAGCCGCTCGACGATCTGCTCGACCGCGGCGGCGAAGCGCTCCCACTCCACGTCGGGCTCCGGGCCGGACAGCAGGAGGAAGGGGGCGCCGGTCGCGTCCTGGACCACCCGGAGGTCGAGCGTCGGGGTCTCGTAGGCCGCCCAGCGGTCACGCTTGAACGTCAGCAGGGGCCGCCGTGCGCGGTAGTCGACGAGGCGGTCGTGGTCGAAGCGGGCCACGACCTGATGGGGCAGCGATTCGAGCAGTCCGTCGACGATCTGCTCACCGGTCTCACCCGCGTCGATGTATCCCTCGAAGTGGTAGAGCATGACCAGGCCGGCCGACTCCTGGGCGAGCGCCATGTCGACGACAGCCAGGCCCTTCGGCTCCCATTCGTACAAACTCTGCGGATCAAGCACGGTTACCGCTCCTCCTTGTGTTCCTGAAGAAGAACGCCCCGGAGGGCACGGGCATTCCCACCCGTGCCCTTTCACACGGTGTTTACCCAAGTACCCGCGAGTGCAGTGCCGTGACCGCCTTCCGGGCGGAAGTGAAGGCTCCGTGCTGCCAGGCGTCCGCGTAGCTCAGGTAGTCACCGGCGAAGTACACCCGCCCCGCCGCCTGGTTGAGCGGTGCGAAGACCGGGGCGTCGGGGCCGCCGGCCAGGGAGTGCCACGAGGCCTCCAGGTACGGGGTCTGACGCCAGTGGTGGGAGAAGGACGTGGCGAGTTCCGTACGGTACTTCTCCCCGTGGATCTTCACGCCCTGCGCGACGGCCCGCGCCTCCCGCTCGCGCGGGCTCAGGGCCGCGTACGAGTCGGCGTTGGAGCCGGTGTTGTAGTACCCGATGAGGGTGCCGCGCCGGCCCTGGTGGCCGTACGACGGGTACCAGATGTGGGACAGGTCCATGTCCGTCTCCGTGATGCCGCCGTAGATCTGGTGGTCGCTCTCCCACCAGCGGCTCCGGTACTCCAGCCCGATCTTGCCGGCCGACGACGGCTTGCAGGACTCCAGGGCGGTCTGGACGGCCGGGCCCAGGTTGTGGGTGGTCCTGGCGAGGATGTTGGGGGGCAGGGCCGCTACGCAGTAGTCCGCCTCGATCCGGCGGGTGTGCCCGGACTGCGTATAGGTGACGGTGACACCGTGGGCGGTGTCGGTGATCTCCGTGACGGCCGCGCCGGTGCGGATCCTGCGCTCCCCTATGGCCCGGGTGAGCGCGGCGGGTATCCGGTCCATGCCCCCGACCGGCTGGAACATCAGCATCGCCTGGTCGTACTCGAATTCGAAGGCGAAGTAGCGTCCCACACCGCTGGCGAAGACCTCGGACGCGGTGGGAACGGAACCGAGTTCCTCTCCCGGGGTGCCGGCGGCAGCGGGGTCGACGCGGTAGCCGCGCCGGGGGCTGCCGGTGTAGTCGAGGCTGTCGCCGATGTCGCCGAAGTCCTTGAGGAAGTCGAGCAAGCGCTCCTGGTCGTCGGCGGTGATCTGCCGGTCGAGCGCGCCCTTGTCGGTTGCCTTGGAGAGCAGTTCGGCCACGTAGCCGTACACATCGGCCTTGGCGGTGCGGTAGCGCACCGGCGCCTTCATGCCCGAGCGCTCGTTGAAGAGGTAGGCGTTGGCGTTCACGTTGGTGAACACCTCGATGGGAACGCCGAGTTCACGGCAGTAGTCCAGGGTGACCATCCACTGCGGGATCCGGCCCGGCCCGGCATTCATGTACTGCCCGTCGGAGAACCGCGCGGTCTGCGTGACGCCGTGGATGTCGGTGGTGGAATCCCCGCCGCGTACGGTGAAGTTGCGGCCGCCCGTACGGCCGCGGGCCTCCAGGACCGTGCAGTCGTAGCCCGCCTTGCCGAGTTCGTAGGCGGTGGCGAGACCCGCGATGCCGCCGCCCACGACGACCACCTTGGCGGCGGCCTTCCCCTTCAGGTTGAAGTCGCCCTTGCTGGGAGCGCGGAAGGCGGGTTCGCGGCCTTCCGCCCGGGCGGTGGGGGCGAGGCCGAGCGCCCCCATGGTGGCGAACATGGCGCCCGCCCCGCCGGACAGCCCGACGTTGCGGAGAAAGGTGCGGCGGCTCGCGCCCGGCGTCGCGGACGACTGCTGCGAAGTGTGTGTCATGTCCCGGCTCGCTTTCGGATCTTGAGGTTGCCGGGATCCTGGCAAGGGGGTGTTTCGGGCCGTCAGGTACTCGTGTATCCCGCACGTTTCTCTGTGTTCACCCCGTTCACCGCAGTCGCGATCAATGGTCCAGACCTTGACATGCCGCCACGCCATCCCTACCGTCACTGGGCAGCAAGTTCAGACACTCGCCCCCCATTCATATACGAGAACGTCCTGAACCCTTCACGGGAAGGCACCCCCATGCGCACCCGCACGCTGCTCCCCGCCCTGCTGGCCACCGCTCTCACCACCGGCACGCTCGCCCTCGCCTGCGCCGGTACGGCAGGGGCCGCGACGGTCATCGAGGTGAGCACCGCCGCCCAGCTCAAGTCGGCACTCACCGCGGCCGCCCCCGGCGACACGATCCACCTCGCGGACGGCACGTACACCGGCAACTTCAAGGCACTCGTGCCCGGCACGGTCTCCGCACGCATCACCCTGACCGGCTCGGCGGGGGCGGTGCTCACGGCCGGCGGCGGCTACGGGCTGCACCTCAACGGCGCCTCGTACTGGACGGTGCAGGGCATCACCGTCATGGGCGGCCAGAAAGGCATCATGACCGACGCCGCCATCGGCGTGGTCATCGACTCGGTGACCGTGCACGACCTGGACATGGAGGGCGTCCACTTCCGCAAGTCCAGCAGCGACGGCGTCATCCGCAACTCACGGATCTACGACACGGGGCACGACGGCCGCGGCATGGGCGAGGGCGTCTACGTGGGCACGGCCGGTGATCTCTCCGACCGGAGCGACCGGGTGCAGATCCTGGACAACACCATCGGGCCGGGCGTCGGCGGCGAGAACGTCGACATCAAGGAGGGCACCACCGGGGCGCGCGTCATCGGGAACACCTTCGACGGCAGTGGACTGACGGGCGCCAACTACGACGACTCCTGGGTCGACGTGAAGGGCAACGGCGTCCTGGTCGAGGGCAACCACGGCTCCCGGACGACCAACAACGGCTACGAGACCCATACCCAGCAGACCGGATGGGGCTGCGGGACCGTCTTCAAGGACAACGCCTCGGACCTGTCCGGCTCGACGGGCGACAAGCAACTGGCCGTCAACGTCACGAACTACAGCGCGAGCTGCCCCACGACCGTCCGCGCGAGCAACACCGTGACGGGCGGCAAGGGGCTGACCAACATCACCGTCACTCCGTAACAGCCCGACGCGGAGAACGAGTGAGGCCCGCCCCCCGAAGGGAGCGGGCCTCACCGTCATCTACTCAGCTCAGCCGATGACCGGCCGGAAGGTCGGAGCGTCAGCTCTGGCCGCCCGCCAGCTTCTCGCGCAGGGCAGCCAGGGCCTCGTCCGACGCCAGGGCGCCGGAGTTGTCCGCGGACTCCGAGGAGTACGAGCCGCCACCGCTGCCGCCCGAGGCAGCCGGAGCGCTGCCGGCCGGGGCAGCAGCGCCCTCGGCAGCAGCGGCCTCGTCGGCCTCGCGGGACTTGATGACCTGGGCCTGGTGCTGCTCGAAGCGCGTCTGCGCCTCGGCGTACTGGGTCTCCCAGACCTCGCGCTGAGCCTCGAAGCCCTCGAGCCAGTCGTTGGTCTCGGGGTCGAAGCCCTCGGGGTAGATGTAGTTGCCCTGGTCGTCGTACGACGCGGCCATGCCGTACAGCGTCGGGTCGAACTCGACCGAGGCCGGGTCGCCACCGAAGGACTCGTTGGCCTGCTTCAGCGAGAGGCTGATGCGACGACGCTCGAGGTCGATGTCGATGACCTTGACGAAGATCTCGTCGTTGACCTGGACGACCTGCTCCGGGATCTCCACGTGGCGCTCGGCCAGCTCGGAGATGTGGACCAGGCCCTCGATGCCCTCGTCGACGCGCACGAACGCACCGAACGGAACGAGCTTGGTGACCTTACCGGGAACAACCTGCCCGATCTGGTGCGTACGGGCGAACTGCTGCCACGGGTCTTCCTGCGTCGCCTTGAGCGACAGGGACACGCGCTCGCGGTCCATGTCCACGTCGAGAACCTCGACGGTGACTTCCTGGCCGACCTCGACAACCTCGGAGGGGTGGTCGATGTGCTTCCAGGACAGCTCGGAGACGTGCACGAGACCGTCGACGCCACCCAGGTCCACGAAGGCACCGAAGTTGACGATCGAGGAGACGACGCCGGAGCGGACCTGACCCTTCTGGAGGGTCGTGAGGAACGTCTGGCGGACCTCGGACTGGGTCTGCTCGAGCCAGGCACGGCGGGACAGGACCACGTTGTTGCGGTTCTTGTCCAGCTCGATGATCTTGGCCTCGAGCTCCTTGCCCACGTAAGGCTGGAGGTCGCGGACGCGGCGCATCTCGACGAGCGACGCCGGCAGGAAGCCACGGAGGCCGATGTCGAGGATGAGACCACCCTTGACGACCTCGATGACGGTACCGGTGACGATGCCGTCTTCTTCCTTGATCTTCTCGATGGTGCCCCAGGCACGCTCGTACTGAGCGCGCTTCTTCGAGAGGATCAGGCGGCCTTCCTTGTCCTCCTTCTGGAGGACCAGGGCCTCGATCTCGTCGCCGACCTTGACGACCTCGTTCGGGTCGACGTCGTGCTTGATCGAGAGCTCGCGGCTCGGGATGACGCCTTCGGTCTTGTAACCGATGTCGAGGAGAACCTCGTCCCGGTCAACCTTGACGATGACACCGTCAACGATGTCGCCGTCGTTGAAGTACTTGATCGTCTCGTCGATCGCCGCGAGGAACGCGTCCGCGTCGCCGATGTCGTTGACCGCAACCTGCGGAGTGGTGGCGGTGGTCTCGGTGCTGCTCGTCATGTGGGAAAGGGCTCCGGTACGGACAGTGAGTCGAAGTTACTGCTACGCCGTGAGCCCGTATCGCCTCTGCAGAAGCCGGACAGCCTGGGAAGCGCCGATCCCGTGAACCGGGAGGCGCCTCTCGTGAACCGAGGGGACATACATACAGATGCGAGCGCGGCCTGCTAGGTCTGAGGCGCGCAGGCTCGCAGCGCAACTTGTAGCATACGGGGGCAGCAGGGCACGGTCAATGCGCGAAGGCGCACACCAGGGGCGGAACGGCCCATACCCGGCACAACTCGGGTTCACCGAGGCCACATCGGCCCCGGAGATGTTCCGGACACGCGGGTTCCGCACTCACAGTCCCCCTGGTACGTACCGCGTACGACGGGGTGAAGGCAAACTACAACGACGGACACGATGAGCCAAGAGATCTACGCGGTCGAACCCGAGGCGACACGCCGCACCGCCGGCGAGGCCGAGAGCAGCCGGGCCAGCCGCGGCTGGTGGGACCGCAACGCGGACGAGTACCAGAACGACCACGGCGGCTTCCTCGGTGACGACCGCTTCGTCTGGGGCCCGGAGGGGCTCGACGAAGCCGAGGCGGGCCTGCTCGGCCCCGCCGAGGCGTTGAAGGGCCTCGACATCCTGGAGATCGGCGCGGGCGCCGCACAGTGTTCGCGCTGGCTCGCCGTGCAGGGTGCCCGGCCGGTCGCCCTGGACCTCTCCCACCGCCAGCTCCAGCACGCGTTGCGGATCGGCGGGGGCATCCCCCTGGTCGAGGCGGACGCCGGGGTGCTGCCCTTTCGCGACGGCTCCTTCGATCTGGCCTGCTCCGCGTACGGCGCGGTGCCCTTCGTCGCCGACCCGGTCCAGGTGTTCCGCGAGGTCCACCGGGTGCTGCGGCCCGGCGGCCGCTGGGTCTTCTCCGTCACGCACCCGGTCCGCTGGGCCTTCCCGGACGAGCCGGGGCCCGAGGGCCTGTCCGTCGCCGCCTCGTACTTCGACCGGACCCCCTACGTCGAGCAGGACGAGCGGGGCGACGCGGTGTACGTGGAGCACCACCGCACGCTCGGCGACCGGGTCCGGGACGTGGTGGCGGGCGGCTTCCGCCTCGTCGACCTGGTCGAGCCGGAGTGGCCGGCGTGGAACAACCAGGAGTGGGGCGGCTGGTCGCCGCTTCGGGGCAACCTGATCCCGGGGACCGCGATCTTCGTCTGCGTACGGGACTGATCACCGTCCGGTGACCACCTGGCGCGCCCTCCGTACGAGACTGGGGGCGTGATCCGTACCGACGCCCTGGACCAGCTGCCCGTCCGCTCCGCCGTGCCCGCGCTGCGGCAGGCGCTCGACGACCGCGGGGTCGCGGTGCTGTGCGCACCACCCGGCACGGGCAAGACGACTCTCGTTCCCCTGGTCCTGGCCGGACTGACCGGCTACGGACCGGTGCGCAGGGTCGTGGTCGCCGAACCGCGGCGGATCGCCGCGCGGGCGGCGGCCCGGCGCATGGCGTGGCTGCTGGGCGAGCGGGCGGGCGAACGGGTCGGGTTCACCGTGCGCGGGGAGCGGGTGATGGGGCCGGACACCGTGGTGGAGGTCGTCACCACCGGCGTGCTGCTCCAGCGGCTCCAGCGCGACCAGGAACTCGCGGGCGTCGACGCGGTGATCATCGACGAGTGCCATGAGCGGCATCTGGACGCCGACACGGTGGCCGCGTTCCTGCTGGACGTACGGGAGGCGATCCGCCCCGACCTGCGCCTGCTCGCCGCATCGGCGACCACGGACGCGCAGGGCTGGGCCCGGCTGCTCGGCGACGCACCGGTCATCGAGGCACAGGGGGTGTCGTACCCGGTGGAGGTGGTGTGGGCCCCGCCCGCCCGGCCGGTACGTCCGCCGCACGGGATGCGGGTCGATCCGGCGCTGCTGACCCACGTCGCCGCCGTGGTGCGGCGGGCACTGGCCGAGCGGGACGGCGACGTGCTGTGCTTCCTGCCCGGCGTCGGCGAGATCGCCCGGGTGGCGGGGCAGCTGTCCGGCGTGGCCGCGGAGGTGCTCCAGGTGCACGGGCGGGCTCCGGCCGCGGTGCAGGACGCGGTGCTGGCGGGTTCGCCCGAGGGGCGGCGGGTGGTGCTGGCGACGTCGGTGGCGGAGTCGTCCCTGACCGTCCCGGGGGTGCGGACCGTCGTCGACTCGGGGCTCGCCCGGGAACCGCGCACCGACCATGCCCGGGGACTGAGCGCCCTGACGACGGTGCGGGCCTCGCAGGCGGCGGGTCGCCAGCGGGCGGGCCGGGCCGGCCGTGAGGCTCCCGGGACCGTCTACCGCTGCTGGGAACAGGCCGAGGACGGGCGGCTCGCCCGGTTCCCCTCCCCCGAGATCAAGGTGGCCGATCTGGCGGCCTTCGCCCTCCAGGCGGCCTGCTGGGGCGATCCGGACGCCGCGGGACTGGCGTTGCTGGATCCGCCGCCGGCCGGGGCGATGGCCGCGGCCCGCGAGGTGCTGACGGCGGTCGGAGCGGTGGAGGCCGACGGGCGGGTGAGCGACCGCGGTGTACGGATGTCCCGGCTGGGGCTGCATCCACGGCTGGCCAGAGCACTGCTGGACGGGGCGGCCGAGGTCGGCGGGCGCCGGGCCGCGGAGGTGGTGGCCCTGCTCAGCGAGGAACCACCGAGGGACTACGGGGACGATCTGGCCGCCGCGTTGCGCACCGCGCGGCAGGGCAAGGACGGCTACGCGGCCCGCTGGCGCCAGGAGGTGCGGCGGCTGTCCTCCGCCGCCCCGAGTACCGCGGCCGGGAGTGGCGGCACGGACGACGCAGCCGTCGGCCTGGTCGCCGCCCTGGCCTTCCCCGAACGGGTGGCGCGGGCCCGGGGCGAGGGGGCGTTCCTGATGGCGTCCGGCACGGGCGCCGAGCTGCGGGACGGTTCGCGGCTGCGCAGTGCGCCGTGGCTGGCGGTCGCGGTCGCGGACCGTCCGGCACACGCGGCGTCGGCGCAGGTCCGGCTCGCCGCGGTCATCGACGAGGACACGGCCCGCGTCGCGGCCGGGCATCTGCGGTTCGCGGGCGAGGAGGTCCGCTGGGACGGCCGGGACGTGGTGGCCCGCCGGGTGGAGCGCCTGGGCGCCATCGAGCTGGCGGCGCACCCCCTGAAGCGGCCGGACCCCACGCTGGTCCGTGAGGCCCTGGTGGAGGGTCTGCGGCGGGAGGGCCTGGGCCTGCTGCGCTGGAGCCGCGACACCGGGCAACTGCGGGAACGGCTGGCCTTTCTCCACCGGGAACTCGGCACACCGTGGCCGGACGTGTCGGACGGGGCACTGCTGGACCGTACCGAGCAGTGGCTGGAGCCCGAGCTGTCGCGGGCCCGGCGCCGCGCGGACCTGGCCGGGATCGACGCAGGTCAGGCGCTGCGCAGGCTGCTGCCGTGGGCGACGGGTGAGGCCGCCCGGCTCGACGAGCTGGCCCCGGAGCGGATCGAGGTGCCGAGCGGTTCACGGATCAGGGTGGAGTACGGCGGGGCCCAGCCCGTGCTGGCGGTGAAGCTCCAGGAACTGTTCGGTCTCCTGGAGACGCCGCGGGTGGCCGGTGTACCGGTTCTGGTGCACCTGCTCTCCCCCGCGGGGCGTCCCGCGGCCGTGACAGCGGATCTGGCGTCGTTCTGGCGGGAGGGCTACAGGGCGGTGCGCGCGGAGCTGCGCGGCCGCTATCCGAGGCACCCGTGGCCCGAGGACCCGACGACGGTGGAGGCGACCCGGTTCACGAAGGCGCGGCTCAGGCGGGAGTAGGCGCCGGGTCCGGAAGCCGGTCGGGCGAGGGCGGCGACTGCGCCTCGCCCGGCCGCCGGGAACGGGCCTCCAGCCACAGCGACAGCGTCAGCAGCACACCGCCCAGGACGAGGAAGCCCCACGGCAGGTACGAGGTCAGCAGCAGGACCAGCATCCGCTGGGACTTGACCAGGCCGACGATCGAGACGATGTAGTCCTCGCGCATCTTCACGTGCCCGGCGAACACGGTGACGGTGTCCTGGGGCATGCCCATCGCCTTCGCGTTCCGCATCTCCTCCTTGTGGATCTCCTCGCCGTTGACCGGCGCCCCGGTGACGGGGTCGACCCAGAACATCCGCTTGGTGGTGTACCAGCGGGTCATGCCGGTCCTGGCGATCTGCTGCGGGGTGATGCCCTTGATCGGCATGGTCTTCGGCATGGGGACCTTGGTCCACGGGATGGTCTGCTCGAAGTAGTAGACCTCCATGCCCCGGAAGTTCCGGGTGCCCCCGTAATGGATGGGCGAGCTGGTGCGGGTCTGGGCGTCGAAGTACTCGTAGTCACGCTTCTCGGTGAGGAAGGGCCACTTGAACTCGATGCCCTCGCGGTTCACCGGGTCGCCGTCGACCATTTCCCCGGTGGCGTGGACCGGGTCCTGACTGTGCGCGTCGAAGATGTAGCGCTCGGGGATCTTGGAGACCATCTTGCCGTCGGGGCCCTGCACATAGGAGAGGGCGTCCCACACGACGACGTCGCGGCCGGCGCTGCGCTCGATCTTCTCGGACTCCTCGACGTTGCCCTTGAGGGTCTGCACGATGGTGATCCTGTCGACCTTCCTGGCCGTGAGGGTGCTGTAGTCGAGCAGGGTCGCGGGCTTCGCCTCCAGCACCGTCTCCTGGTACTGGTTCGGCGGGATCTTCGCGAGCCGCGGGAACGCGTACCAGCGCAACAGCGGTGACAGCGCGGCGAAGAAGACGGCGAAGGCCAGGAGTACGAGGCTGGCTCGGCGGCGCATGGGGTGTCCTCCCTCTGCATTCCGTCCGGGTTCCGTGGTGCGGACGGTGACTTCTCGGTGCGGACGGCTACTTCTTGGGGCCCGGGACGGTGGTCAGCAGGGGTTTGGGCGAAGTCCCGCCCGGTGGCGCGCCGATCGCGCTGACGGTGAGCACGAGGGCGAGGGCGACGGCCAGTCCGATGGCAGCGGCGGCTAGGGCACGCATGGTCGGCCTCCCGGGAGCAGTCAACTGATGGGTCGTCAGGGCTGGGGCACCGTAGCAACCGGGGGGCGAGATGAGAACACGTACAACAGCCCCTTGGCCGGGTCCGGCCAAGGGGCTGTCGGGGGCCGGTACCGGCCCTGGGGTGCGTGGGTCAGGCGGCAGGGGCC
This sequence comes from Streptomyces sp. NBC_01013, assembly GCF_045162765.1. Classification (NCBI taxonomy): domain Bacteria; kingdom Bacillati; phylum Actinomycetota; class Actinomycetes; order Kitasatosporales; family Streptomycetaceae; genus Streptomyces; species Streptomyces sp. NBC_01013. The sequence continues at coordinate 6,323,544 of NZ_CP108687.1, read as the reverse complement.
TCGACCGTGAGCTCGATGACGACGGTGGCGCCGCCCTCGGTGGTCAGGCGCAGCTTGTACGTGCCCGCGGCGCCGTCGGCGTAGATCTTCGGCAGGGTGAGCGTGCCGTCGGCCTCCGTGGTGAACACGAGCGTGCGGACCGGGTCGCCTTCGTCGTCCGTGAAGTACGGGCCCTTGTCGCTCTCGACCGGCTCGTCACCGTCGGTGATCATGGTGGCGGTGACGGCGACGCGGGCAGCTGCGGCGCCCTTGTACGTGGCCTTGGCCGTCACGTCGGCGAACGTCTGGCCGGCCACGGCGGTCAGCTCGGCGGTGCCCGTCCTGGCGATGGCGTCGGCCTGCCGGGCGGTGACGGTCGCCGGGTACGTGACAGGGGGCAGCGACGTGCCGGTGGCCGTCGCGCGCACACTGAACCCGCCCGTCTTCTCACCGGCCCTCAACACCGGTGCGGTGGCCGTGCCGTCGGCCCCGGTGACGACGGTGACGGTGCTCTTCGCTCCGTCGAACACGGCGTCCGTGTCACCGACGACGGTGAACGTCACGGACACCTTGGCGAGCGGAGTACCGAGGTTGCTCTTGGCGAGGACCTTGACCGGCTCGGCGAAGGCGTCGCCCGCCGTGGCGGTCAGCCTGCCGGTACCCGCGTTCTGCACGCCGGCCAGAACCGGGGACGGGGTGGGGTCGGGCGTCGGGGGCGGCGTCGTCGGTGTGCCCGGATCCGTGGGCCCGGGGCTGGGCTTCACCGGAGGCTTCGGGGTCGGAGTCGGGGTCGGCGTCGGCGTGGGCGTCGGCCGGGGTGTCGGCGACGTCGACGGGGTGGTGGTGCCCGGAGTGCGGGGGCCGGCGTCGTGGTGCGTTCCCGTACTCGTATCGACCGGCAGGACGCCGGTGCCGTCCGGCACCTCGTGGGTGCCGCGGTTGTAGTACTCGAACCAGGTGCGGACGGTACGCAGGTACTCGTCCGAGTGGTTGTAGCTCAGGACCGCCCGGTCCAGGTCGGCGGTCAGCGACAGGTTGCGGGAGCCGGCGCAGAGGTAGTGCCCGGCCGCGAGCGCCGCGTCGTAGATGTTGTTGGGGTCCTTGCGGCCGTCGGCGTTGCCGTCCTGACCCCAGGTCGCCCAGGTCGACGGAATGAACTGCATCGGGCCGACCGCCCGGTCGTGCTCCCGGTCCCCGTCATAGGCACCGTTGTCGGTGTCCTTGATCAGGGCGAAGCCCTGGCCGTTGAGGGCCGGGCCCAGAATCGGGGAGAACGTGGTGCCCTGCGCGTCGACGCGCCCGCCGCGGGCCTGACCCGACTCGACCTTGCCGATCGCGGCCAGGAGCTGCCACGGCAGCCGGCAGGCCGCGTCCGTGCTCGCGATGGCCTGCTGGGCTTTCGTGTACGCCGCCAGGATCGACGCCGGAATGCCCGATTCCGCGCTGCCCGTCACCGGCAGATTGACCGAAGTGCCCGGCTTGTTGGGCGTGTTCAGTGGTGGCAGGTCCGTGAAGTAGGGCGAGTCGCCGGAGGCGCCGCTGTCACCCGGGGGCGTCGTCGAACCCGCGGCGGGTCGGCCGGTGCCGGACGCCACCAGGGGCGACCCGCCGGGGCCCTGCGAAGCCGTGAGTGCCGCCACAGCCGCGGCGGCCACGGCAGTCGTGGTCGCACCTCTGCGCAGCCGGCGTCCGAATTGCGCTGCCATAACGTGTGGGCCCTCCCCCTCGTCGACCGTCCGCGCTCCCCTGCGCCTGGACTCAGGCGACCCTACGGCAACTTGTGCCGTCCCAACACAGCCGCCGGACCGCTTCTTACCGGTTTCTCACCTTCCGGTCTGCACGTTGTCCGGTCCGTGAAAAGTCCGTGACGGCGCCTCCCGCATACTTCCTCCATGCCGTTCACGCTCAGCCACGCCGCAGCCGTCCTCCCCGGGGTCCGCCGCGACGGAACAGGCCGCGGACCGCTCCTCGCCTCGGCTCTCGTCGCCGGCTCGTTCGCCCCCGACATGACGTACTACGCGGACACCGCGATCCCCGGCGCCATGGAGTTCGGGCAGGTCACCCACGCGTGGTGGGGAGTGTTCACCGTCGATGTCCTGATCACCGCGGCGACCGTGGCGGTGTGGCTGCTGCTGCGCGAACCCCTCGTGGCGCTGCTGCCCACGCCCTGGCAGGGGCGCGTGCACGCGTGGGTCCGCGGACCTGGGCGCGCACCGGAACAGGGGCCGCGGGGCCTGCGGGACGGTGCGTGGTTCGTGCTGTCGGCCGTCATCGGGGCCGCTACGCATGTCGTCTGGGACGCCTTCACCCACCACGACCGGTGGGGAGTCCGGCTGGTACCGGTGCTCGGGCGGGACACGGCCGGGTATCCGGTGTTCCAGCTGGTGCAGTACGGCAGTTCGGCCCTGGCGCTGGCGGTGCTCGGGTGGTTCACCGTGTCGGGGCTGCGCCGTGCCGGAGCCCGGCCGGCGCCGGCGTCCGTACCGGCCCTGGACCGCCGGGCGCGGTGGTGGGCCGGGGCAGCCATCGGACTGTGCGTACTGCTGGGCATCGTGCACCGCTGTGCGCGCTGGTACGCCTACTTCGGACACATCGACACACCGCTCGACATCATCCCGACCGCCTGCTTCGGCGCCGGCGCCGGGCTCGCGGTCGGGCTCGTGCTGTACGGGACGTGGATGCGGCTGCGGGGCCGGGACACCGGCACACCGGGGTTCCCCGCCGCCGGTCCGGCCCGGGACACGACCCGGACCGGCGACTGAGGGCACAGCGCCCCGGTGGGCGCGGCGGCTTCCGGCTTCCTGCTTCCGGCTTCCGGCTTCCGGCTTCCGGCTTCCGGCTTCCGGCTTCCGGCTTCCGGCTTCCGGCTTCCGGCTTCCGGCTTCCGGCGGGAACCCGCGTCAGTGCGCTGCGGATTCCCAGTCCCGGCCCACCCCGACCGACACGTCCAGCGGCGCCCGCAGCTGCACCGCCGTCGCCATCTCGTGGCGCAGGATCTTCTCCACCTGCTCCCGCTCGCCCGCGGCGATCTCCAGCACGATTTCGTCATGCACCTGGAGCAGCATCCGTGACGTCAGCTTCGCCTCGGTCAGCGCCCGGTCGACGTGCAGCATGGCGACCTTGACGATGTCCGCGGCCGTGCCCTGGATCGGTGCGTTGAGCGCCATCCGCTCGGCCGTCTCGCGGCGCTGGCGGTTGTCGCTGTTGAGGTCGGGGAGGTAGCGGCGGCGGCCGTAGATCGTCTCCGTGTAACCGGTGGACCTGGCCTCCTCCACCACCCGGTGGAGATAGTCACGCACCCCGCCGAACCGCTCGAAGTAGGTGTCCATCAAGCCCCGGGCCTCGCCCGCCTCGATGTTCAGCTGCTGGGACAGACCGAACGCGGACAGCCCGTACGCCAGCCCGTAGCTCATGGCCTTGATCTTGCGCCGCATCTCCGGGTCGACCGCGGACTTGTCGACGCCGAAGACCTGCGAGGCGACCGTGGTGTGCAGGTCCTCACCGGATGTGAACGCCTCGATCAGGCCCGCGTCCTCGGAGAGGTGGGCCATCACGCGCAGCTCGATCTGGCTGTAGTCCGCGGTCATCAGCGTCTCGAAGCCCTCGCCGACGACGAAGCCCCGGCGGATCGCCCGGCCCTCGTCCGTACGGACGGGGATGTTCTGCAGATTGGGATCGGTGGAGGACAGCCGGCCGGTCGCCGCCACGGTCTGGTTGAACGTGGTGTGGATACGGCCGTCCGCCGCGATCGTCTTGACCAGGCCCTCGACCGTGACCCGCAGCTTCGCCTGCTCGCGGTGGCGCAGCATGATGACCGGCAGCTCGTGCTCGGTCTGCGCGGCCAGCCACGCCAGCGCGTCCGCGTCCGTGGTGAACCCGGTCTTCGTCTTCTTCGTCTTCGGCAGGCCCAGCTCGCCGAACAGGACCTCCTGGAGCTGCTTGGGCGAACCGAGGTTGAACTCACGGCCCACCGCTGCGTGCGCCTCCTTCACCGCCTGCTGCACGGCGCCCGCGAACTGCTGCTCCATGCCCTCCAGATGGGCCCGGTCCGCCGCGATGCCGTGCCGCTCCAGCCGGGCCAGCAGGATCGACGTCGGCAGCTCCATGTCGTGCAGCAGCTCGGCCGCGCCGACCTCCTTCAGCCGCGTCGTGAACGCGTCACCGAGATCGAGGACCGCACGGGCCTGCGCCATCAGGGCGTCGGCCTCCGCCTGGTCGTCCGCACCGAACGCCAGCTGCCCGTCGGACGACGCGGCCGGAGCCAGCTCACGGCCCAGGTACTCCACGGCGAGGGCGTCCAGCGCGAAGGAGCGCCGGCCCGGCTTGACCAGGTAGGCGGCGAGCGCCGTGTCCATCGAGACGCCTTCGGTCCGCCAGCCGTGCTCCGGGAAGACCCGCATCACGCTCTTCGCGTTGTGCATGACCTTCGGCCGGTCCGCGTCCGCGATCCACGCCGCGAACGCCTGCTCGTCCGCCGCGTCGAGCAGCGCCGGGTCGAACCAGGCCGCCGCCCCGCCGGCCGCGGCGAGCGCGATCTCCGTGACCGTGCCGCTGCCGAGCGCCCACGTGTCGACCGTGGCGACGCCGAGCGGCTGCGCGCCGTGCTCGGCCAGCCACGGGGCGAGCTCGCCCGCGCCCAGCACCGAACCGTCCAGCGCGATGCCCGCGGCGGGCGCAGGTGCCTCGTCCTCGGCCTTGCCCGGGTCCACCGCGAGCAGCCGCTCACGCAGGCTCGGGTTACGGATCTCCAGCACATCGAGCACCCCGGTGACCGCCGTGCGGTCGTACGGAGCGCGCTCCAGGTCGGACGGGGTCTTGGGCAGCTCCACGTCGCGGACCATCTCGGTCAGCCGCCGGTTCAGCCGCACCGCGTCCAAGTGGTCGCGGAAATTCTGCCCGGCCTTCCCCTTGACCTCCTCGGCCCGCGCCACCAGCTCGTCGAACGAACCGAACTGGTTGATCCACTTCGCGGCCGTCTTCTCGCCCACTCCCGGAATGCCCGGAAGATTGTCCGACGGGTCACCGCGCAGCGCCGCGAAGTCCGGGTACTGCTGCGGAGTGAGCCCGTACTTCTCCTCGACCTTCGCGGGGGTGAAGCGCGTCAGCTCCGAAACGCCCTTGGTCGGGTAGAGCACCGTCACATTGTCCGTGATCAGCTGGAACGAGTCCCGGTCACCGGTGACGATCAGCACCTCGAACCCGGCCGCCTCCGCCTGGGTCGCCAGCGTCGCGATGACGTCGTCCGCCTCGAAGCCGTCGACCGCGAAACGGTCGGCGTGCATCGCGTCCAGCAGCTCACCGATCAGCTCGACCTGGCCCCTGAACTCGTCCGGCGTCTTCGAACGGTTCGCCTTGTACTCGGGGAACTCCTGCGAGCGCCACGTCTTGCGCGACACGTCGAACGCCACCGCGAAATGCGTCGGCGCCTCGTCACGCAACGTGTTCGCGAGCATCGACGCGAAGCCGTACACCGCGTTCGTCGGCTGTCCCGCCCCCGTCGTGAAATTCTCCGCAGGCAGCGCAAAGAACGCCCGGTACGCCAGGGAGTGCCCGTCCATCAGGAGCAGGCGCGGTCGGTTGTCTGCCGTCTTCTTCGATGCCGTCTCAGCCACACCCCGATCCTGCCACGTACCACTGACAATCCGGACCGGCGACCGCCCGCCGCCGTCCGGGGGCCGCTCGCCGGGCGGCCCGCCCGCACCGCGTGCCAGGATCGAGGAGAAGGAATCACACGCAGCGGACCGCACGGGGCCCGCAGCAGGCTCGAAGGGGAGCACGATGGCCACCAAGCCGCCCGCAGGAGACCCGGTCCAGGACGCCCCCCGGGTCGAACCGGCCCAGCACGCCGCCGCCGGGCTGCCCGCCGTCGCCCACAGCCTGCGCGTCGCCCAGCAGCAGATGGGACTCCGCCGCACCGCGCAGACCCTCCTCAAGGTCAACCAGAAGGACGGCTTCGACTGCCCCGGCTGCGCCTGGCCCGAGGGCGACAAGCGGCACACCGCCGAATTCTGCGAGAACGGCGCCAAGGCCGTCGCCGAAGAAGCGACCCTGCGCCGCGTCACCCCGGACTTCTTCGCCGCGCACCCGCTCGCCGACCTCGCCACCCGCAGCGGCTACTGGCTCGGCCAGCAGGGACGCATCACGCAACCCATGTATCTGCCCGAGGGCGCCGACCGGTACGAGGCCGTGACCTGGGAGCGCGCCTTCGCCGTCATCGCCGAGGAGCTCGGCGCGCTCGCCTCCCCCGACGAAGCGCTCTTCTACACCTCGGGCCGCACCAGCAACGAGGCCGCGTTCCTCCTCCAGCTGTTCGCCCGCGAATTCGGCACCAACAACCTGCCCGACTGCTCCAACATGTGCCACGAGTCCTCCGGCTCGGCACTCACCGAGACCATCGGCGTCGGCAAGGGCTCCGTCTCCCTGGAGGACCTGCACCACGCCGACCTGATCATCGTCGCCGGACAGAACCCCGGCACCAACCACCCCCGGATGCTCTCCGCCCTGGAGAAGGCCAAGTCCGCCGGGGCGAAGATCATCTCGGTCAACCCGCTGCCCGAGGCCGGACTCGAACGCTTCAAGAACCCGCAGACCCCCCTCGGCATGGTCAAGGGCGCCGCGCTCAACGACCTGTTCCTCCAGATCCGCATCGGCGGCGACCAGGCCCTCTTCCGGCTGCTCAACAAGATGATCCTCGAGACCGAGGGCGCCGTCGACGAGACCTTCGTCGCCGGACACACCCACGGCTACGAGGATTTCGCCGCCGCGGCCGCCGAAGCCGACTGGGAACAGACCCTCGCCGCGACCGGCCTCGACCGCGGCGCCATCGAAGAGGCCCTCACCATGGTTCTCGCGTCGAAGCGCACCATCGTGTGCTGGGCCATGGGCCTCACCCAGCACAAGCACTCGGTGCCGACCATCCGCGAAGTCGTCAACTTCCTCCTGCTGCGCGGCAACATCGGCCGGCCCGGCGCCGGAGTCTGCCCCGTCCGCGGCCACTCCAACGTCCAGGGCGACCGCACCATGGGCATCTTCGAGCGGCCCGCACCCGCATTCCTCGACGCCCTCGACAAGGAATTCTCCATCACCTCACCGCGGCACCACGGCTACGACGTCGTCCGCTCCATCCAGGCCCTGCGCGACGGCGACGCCAAGGTCTTCTTCGCCATGGGCGGCAACTTCGTCTCCGCCTCCCCCGACACCGACGTCACCGAGGCCGCGATGCGCACCGCACGCCTCACCGTCCACGTCTCGACCAAGCTCAACCGCTCCCACGCCGTCACCGGCACCCGCGCCCTCATCCTGCCCACCCTGGGCCGCACCGACAAGGACGTCCAGGCCGGCGGCAAGCAGTTCGTCACCGTCGAGGACTCCATGAGCATGGTCCACGCCTCCCGCGGCAACCTCACCCCCGCGAGCCCCCACCTGCTCTCCGAACCCGCCATCGTCGCCCGCCTCGCCCGCGCCGTACTCGGACCCGCCTCCACCACCCCCTGGGAGGAGTTCGAGAAGGACTACGCGACGATCCGCGACCGCATCTCCCGCGTCGTCCCCGGCTTCGAGAACTTCAACCAACGCGTCGCCCACCCCGGCGGATTCACCCTCCCGCACGGCCCCCGCGACTCCCGCCGCTTCCCCACCGCCACCGGAAAGGCGAACTTCACCGCCGCACCCGTCGAGTACCCCGAACTCCCCGAAGGCCGCCTCCTGTTGCAGACACTGCGCTCCCACGACCAGTACAACACCACCATCTACGGCCTCGACGACCGCTACCGCGGCATCAAGGGCGGCCGCCGCGTCGTCCTCGTCAACCCCGACGACGCCACCGCACTCGGCCTCCCCGACGGCACCTACACCGACCTCGTCAGCGAATGGAAGGACGGAACGGAACGACGCGCCCCCGGCTTCCGCGTCGTCCACTACCCCACCGCCCGCGGCTGCGCCGCCGCGTACTACCCCGAGACCAACGTCCTGGTCCCCCTGGACTCCACCGCCGACACCAGCAACACCCCGGCCAGCAAGTCCGTCGTGGTGCGCTTCGAGAACGCGCGCTGACACCCCGGGGCGGGCGCACTAAGCGCCCGCTCAGTCGTCTGATAAGAACAGTGCACACACGCGACAACGTGCACACAGCAACCAGCCACCGCAGACGATCGGAGCCGGACCCATGGGCGAGCACACCACACCCAAGTTCCCCCAGGAGATCATCGACGAATACGCCACCCTCGGCGTCGACCTCCCCGCCCTCTTCTCCGCAGGCCACCTCGGCGAACGCATGGGCGTCCGGATCACCGAAGCCTCCGCGGACCGCGTCGTCGGCACCATGCCCGTCGAAGGCAACACCCAGCCCTACGGACTCCTCCACGGCGGCGCCTCCGCCGTCCTCGCCGAAACCCTCGGCTCCGTCGGCTCCATGCTGCACGGCGGCACCACCAAGCTCGCCGTCGGCGTCGACCTGAACTGCACCCATCACCGAGGGGCACGAAGCGGCCTCGTCACCGGCGTCGCCACCCCCGTACACCGCGGCCGCACCACCGCCACGTACGAGATCGTCATCACCGACGAACAGGACAAGCGGGTCTGCACCGCCCGCCTCACCTGCCTCCTGCGCGACCTCCCCAAGCCCGAAGCCCCCTGACCCCCCACCACCCCGCACCACCCCTGCCCGGCCGGATCCCGAATCCGGCCGGGCAGTCCCATACCCGGACACAACCACAGCCGCACACACCGAACTTGCACAACACCGACAGCCAACGCCCTTGACCACCCACCCCGTTCCATGGCCCACTCATCTGCCACACCCCGCCTGCGCCCCCACCACACCGCGTCGACCACACCACCCCGGACGTAACACTGCGTAACAAACACGCAATGTGCGCCCGCCCGACGCCACACAAAGAACCCGGCCCCGCAGGCACCGGGCACTCAGGCGCGCCCTCCCCCGCCCTCACACACCCCCTTCACGCGACAGCACCAAGATCCATCCAAGCCCCTTAACAGAGCTGCGCGTTCTCAGCATGCGGTCACTTCGCCGTCCGGTAAAAAGCCGTACATGTCCACACAGCCACCTCAAGCCTTGCTCAAGGGCATAACAAGACAGTCACATCCTGCTCCACCCCCATCCCCGACCCCCGCCCCTGCCCTTAGAGTCACCGCCAGTCACCGCGCCGCCGGGCGCGTCTGCAGCACGGCCCCTGTACCAACCAGTACGGCCCGGCGAACGACACGGCACCTCAAGCAGAGGAGGCCGCGCCAGGGAAAGGACCTTTCGTGCGACACCGTTCTTTGCTCATCCTCACCACAGTGCTCACCACAGGAGCACTGACACTCACCGCCTGCGGGTCGCGCGACGACGACAAGAAGAGCAGCGACAGCAGCGGCACCCAGACCGTCGTCATCGGCGTCGACGCGCCCCTGACCGGCGACCTCTCCGCCCTCGGCCTCGGCATCAAGAACAGCGCCGACCTCGCCGCCAAAACGGCCAACAAGAACAAGACGGTCCCGGGCATCACCTTCGAGGTCCAGCCCCTCGACGACCAGGCCCAGCCCTCCGTCGGCCAGCAGAACGCCACCAAGTTCATCGACAACAAAAAGGTCGTCGGCGTCGTCGGCCCGCTGAACTCCGGCGTCTCCCAGTCGATGCAGAAGCCGCTCAACGACGCCGGCCTCACCCAGATCTCCCCCGCCAACACGGGCACCGAGCTCACCCAGGGCGACAACTGGAAGACCGGCGACAAGAAGCGCCCCTTCAAGACCTACTTCCGCACCGCCACCACGGACCAGATCCAGGGCGCCTTCGCCGCGAAGTACCTGTACAACAACGCGAAGATCAAGCAGGTCTACCTCATCGACGACCAGAAGCCCTACGGCGCCGGTCTCGCAGCCTCCTTCAAGGCGACGTTCACCGGCCTCGGCGGCAAGATCGCCGGCTCCGACCACGTCAACCCCGACGACCGCGACTTCAACGCCGTCGTCACCAAGGTCAAGAAGTCCGGCGCCAAGGCCGTCTACTACGGCGGTGAGTACCCCGCCGGCGCACCCCTGAGCCAGCAGCTCAAGGACAGCGTCCAGATCCCCCTCATGGGCGGCGACGGCATGTACAGCGCCGACTTCATCAAGCTCAACAAGAAGGCCCAGGGCGACATCGCCACCTCCGTCGGCAAGCCCGTCGAGGAACTCGAATCCGCCAAGAAGTTCATCGCGGACTACAAGACCGCCGGATACAAGGACGCCTACGAGGCCTACGGCGGCGGCACCTACGACGCCACCTGGGCGATCATCGAGGCCGTCAAGGCCGTCGTCGCAGCCAACGACGGCAAGCTCCCCGACGACGCCCGCGCCAAGGTCCTCGAAGCCGTCAGCAAGGTCAGCTTCGAAGGCGTCACCGGCCCCGTCGCCTTCGACGAGTTCGGCGACACCACCAACACCATGATGACCGCCTACCAGGTCGACGGCGGCAAGTGGGCGTCCAAGCTCAGCGAGGCCTACAAGCCGTAACAAGCTCCCCGGTCACGTAACGACTGACACCAGACCGCGCGGGAGCGCTACGAGCGCTCCCGCGCGGTGCCATATCCGAACCACTCCACGGAGGCCCTGCGGTGCACGAACTGCCGCAACAGCTGGCCAACGGACTCATCCTCGGCGCGATGTACGGACTCATCGCGATCGGTTACACGATGGTCTACGGAATCATCCAGCTCATCAACTTCGCCCACGGCGAGATCTTCATGATCGGAGGCTTCGGAGCTCTCACCGTGTACCTCTGGATGCCGGCCGGCTCCAACCTCCTCGCAATCGTCCCCCTCATGATCATCGGCGGCGTCATATGCTCCGTCGCCATCAGCGTCGCAGCCGAACGCTTCGCCTACCGGCCGCTGCGCACCGCCCCCCGGCTCGCCCCGCTGATCACCGCGATCGGACTCTCCCTCGCACTCCAGCAGGCCATCTGGAAGTGGTACCCCAACGCCACGAAGGACCGCCCCTTCCCCCAGTTCAAGGGCGAAGCGTTCGACATCCTCGGCGCCCACATCCAGCGCGGTGACCTCTTCGTCCTCATCGCCGCCCCCATCTGCATGATCGCCCTCGGGCTCTTCGTCTCCAAGACCCGCTCCGGCCGCGGCATGCAAGCCACCAGCCAGGACCCCGACACCGCCAAGCTCATGGGCATCAACACCGACCGCATCATCGTCATGGCCTTCGCCATCGGTGCCGCGTTCGCAGCCGTCGCCGCCGTCGCCTACGGGCTCAAGAACGGCCAGATCGGCTTCAAAATGGGCTTCATCATGGGCCTCAAGGCCTTCACCGCAGCCGTACTCGGCGGCATCGGCAACATCTACGGCGCCATGCTCGGCGGCGTCGTACTCGGCGTCGCCGAATCCCTCGCCACCGGCTACATGAGCGACGTCCCCGGCATGGACCTCTTCGGCGGCGGCGCCTGGAAGGACGTATGGGCCTTCGTCCTCCTCATCGTCGTCCTGCTGCTCCGGCCACAAGGCCTGCTCGGCGAACGCGTCGCGGACAGGGCGTGATACGGATGACCACCCAGAACGCACTCATCCCCCTGCCCGCACCGCTCGCCCGCATCGCCACCGCCACAGGCGCGGCCATCGCCCTCGCCGGCACCTTCCTCCCCTGGACCTGGACCTCCGAATTCCCCGGCGACCTCACCGTCACCGGCTACCCCGGCGGCCTCCAGATCCTCACCCTCACCGCCGCGATCCTCACCCTCCTCTTCACCCTCTGCGGATACGGCATCCGAGGCCTGCGCTGGCTCACCCCCGGCGGCACCAACAGCCCCGTCCGCCTCCTCGCCCTCGCCACCCTCGGCACCACCGGCTACACCATCGGCGCCATCGCCTACGAACTCGGCGGCGTGGTCAACCTCGAACCCGGAGCCTGGGTCAGCGGCATCGGCGCACTCATCGCCCTCCTCGCCGCACTCGGACTCCCCAGCGACCAGCCACTCCCCGCCGACGAACCCCGGCCCGGCGCCTGGAAACTCTTCCGCAACAGCCTCGCCGCATCCTCCGTCGGCCGCGCCAAAGCCCTCCCCTCCTGGGCCGAAATCCTGATCATCACCGGCGCCTTCGGCATCGCGCTGTACATCTTCACCTTCGGCGTCGACATCCCCACCGAAGAATCCGAACAGTTCATCGGCTTCCTCATCACCGCAGGCTTCGCGTTCACCGCACTCACCCGGGCCGGACTCATCGCCCGCCTCACCGCGCTGACCACGAAACACCGCAACGTCACCCTCACCGCAGCCCTGGCCGCAGCCTTCTGCTTCCCCTTCACCCAGGACACCGCGGAATACGCCCTCATCGGTGCGAACATCCTCATCTTCGCCACCGTCGCACTCGGCCTCAACGTCGTCGTCGGCCTCGCAGGCCTCCTCGACCTCGGCTACGTCGCCTTCCTCGGCGTCGGCGCCTACACCGCCGCCCTCGTCTCCGGCGCACCACTCTCCGCCATCGGCGTCCAGTTCCCCTTCTGGGCCGCCGTCCTCACCGGAGCCCTCGTCTCACTGATCTTCGGCGTCCTCATCGGCGCCCCGACCCTGCGGCTGCGCGGCGACTACCTCGCCATCGTCACCCTCGGCTTCGGAGAGATCTTCCGCGTCACCGTCAACAACCTCAACGGCAACAGCGGACCCGACCTCACCAACGGCTCCCAAGGCATCCCCAGCATCCCCGACCTCGACCTCTTCGGATTCGACTTCGGACTCAGCCACGGCATCGGCCCCTTCACCCTCAGCAGGCCGGCCAACTACTACCTGCTGATGCTCGTCGTCACCGCCGTCGTCGTCCTCGTCTTCCGCCGCTCCGGAGACTCCCGCATCGGCCGCGCCTGGGTCGCCATCCGCGAAGACGAAACCGCAGCCACCGCCATGGGCATCAACGCCTTCCGGCTCAAGCTCCTCGCCTTCGCCCTCGGCGCCACACTCGCCGGACTCGCCGGAACCGTCCAGGCCCACGTCAACTACACCGTGACACCCGAGCAGTACCAGTTCGCCGGCTCCGTACCCCCGAACTCCGCCTTCCTCCTCGCCGCCGTCATCCTCGGCGGCATGGGAACCCTCAGCGGACCCTTCGTCGGCGCCGCACTGCTCTACCTCATCCCGGCCAAACTGCAGTTCATGCAGGACTACCAGCTCTTCCTCTTCGGCATCGCACTCATCCTCCTGATGCGCTTCCGCCCCGAAGGCCTGGTCGCCGACCGCCGGAAACAACTCGAATTCCACGAAAACGACGAAACCATCGTCGTACCCGAACCACGGCAACCCGAAGAAGCCGACGCCGGCATCACCAAGGCGGGGGCGTGAACACCATGACCACCACCACAAAAACCGCAACCACCGTCCTCGACGCCAGCGGCGTCACCATGCGCTTCGGCGGCCTCACCGCCGTACGCAACGTCGACCTCACCGTCAACGCGGGCGAAATCGTCGGACTCATCGGCCCCAACGGCGCCGGCAAAACCACCTTCTTCAACTGCCTCACCGGCCTCTACGTCCCCACCGAGGGCAAGGTCAGCTACAAAGGCACCATCCTGCCCCCCAAGCCCCACCTCGTCACCAAGGCAGGCATCGCCCGCACCTTCCAGAACATCAGACTCTTCGCCAACATGACCGTCCTGGAAAACGTCCTCGTCGGACGCCACACCAGGACCAAAGAAGGCCTCTGGTCCGCACTCCTGCGCCTCCCCGGCTTCACCAAAGCCGAACAGGCCAGCCACGAGCGCGCCATGGAACTCCTGGAGTTCATCGGCCTCCAGGACAAGGCCGACCACCTCGCGCGCAACCTCCCCTACGGAGACCAGCGCAAGCTGGAAATCGCCCGCGCACTCGCCAGCGACCCCGGACTCCTCCTCCTGGACGAGCCCACCGCCGGCATGAACCCCCAGGAAACCCGCGTCACCGAAGAACTCATCTTCGCCATCCGGGACCAAGGCATCGCCGTCCTCGTCATCGAGCACGACATGCGCTTCATCTTCAACCTCAGCGACCGCGTCGCCTGCCTCGTCCAGGGCGAAAAACTCGTCGAAGGCACCGCCGAAGTCGTCCAGAGCGACGAACGCGTCATCGCCGCCTACCTCGGCACCCCCTTCGAAGGCGCCCCCGGCGCCGAAGAAGTCGCCGAAGTCGAAGCGGCGGAGGCAGTGGCGGAGGCAGAAGCCTCAGCACCCACCAGCACCAAGAACACCACCACCGAGGAGGAGGACACCCGATGACCGCACTGCTCGAGGTCGAGGACCTCCGCGTCGCCTACGGCAAGATCGAAGCCGTCAAAGGCATCTCCTTCACCGTCGACGCCGGCCAGGTGGTCACCCTCATCGGCACCAACGGCGCCGGCAAAACCACCACCTTGCGCACCCTCTCCGGACTGCTCAAGCCCATCGGCGGACGCGTCCTCTTCGAGGGCAAACCACTCGCCAACATCCCCGCACACAAGATCGTCTCCCTGGGCCTCGCCCACTCCCCCGAAGGCCGCCACATCTTCCCCCGGCTGACGATCACCGAGAACCTCCTCCTCGGCGCCTACCTCCGCAACGACAAGGCAGGCATCGAGAAGGACATCCAGCGCGCCTACGACCTCTTCCCCATCCTCGGGGAACGCCGGAAACAGGCCGCCGGAACCCTCTCGGGCGGCGAACAGCAGATGCTCGCCATGGGACGCGCCCTCATGTCCCAGCCCAAACTGCTCATGCTCGACGAGCCCTCCATGGGCCTCTCCCCGATCATGATGCAGAAGATCATGGAGACCATCGTCGAACTCAAGGCCTCGGGCACCACGATCCTGCTCGTCGAGCAGAACGCCCAGGCCGCCCTCTCCCTCGCGGACCAGGGCCACGTCATGGAGATCGGCAAGATCGTCCTCTCCGGCACCGGAGCAGACCTCCTCCACGACGAGTCCGTCCGCAAGGCGTACCTCGGCGAGGACTGACGTTCACACGAAGAAGGCCCGCGCCCCGGACGATCTGCTCCGGGACGCGGGCCTTCTTCGTGTACGCGTACGCGTCGGGTACGCCTACTCGGCCGCCCGCTTCTTCTCCTCGGCGTCCTCGATCAACGCCTCCGCCAGCTGCTGCATCGACAGCCGCCGGTCCATCGACGTCTTCTGGATCCACCGGAACGCGGCCGGCTCCGAGAGCCCGTAGTCCGTCTGCAGGATGCTCTTCGCCCGGTCCACGAGCTTCCGCGTCTCCAGCCGCTGCGACAGGTCCGCGACCTCGCCCTCCAGCGCCTTCAGCTCCGCGAACCGCGACACCGCCATCTCGATGGCCGGCACCACGTCGCTCTTGCTGAACGGCTTCACCAGGTACGCCATCGCCCCCGCGTCCCGGGCCCGCTCCACGAGGTCGCGCTGCGAGAACGCGGTGAGCATCAGGACGGGCGCGATGGACTCCTCGGCGATCTTCTCGGCGGCGGAGATGCCGTCGAGGACCGGCATCTTCACATCGAGGATGACCAGGTCCGGCTTGTGCTCCCGGGCGAGCTCGACAGCCTGCTGCCCGTCCCCGGCCTCACCGACGACCGAGTACCCCTCTTCTTCGAGCATCTCTTTGAGGTCGAGACGGATGAGTGCCTCGTCCTCGGCGATGACGACGCGGGTCGTCAGCGGCGGGACGTGCGACTTGTCGTCGTCGGCGACGGGCTGGGGCGACTCGGGGGTGGTCACGGGGCTCCTTGATCAAGACAGGGGTGCTGCTCCCAAGAGCCTACCTAGTTACGGTATGTTTGAGGCACGGAGGGTCTCACACATCCTTCGTTTCGAAGGGGCCCCGGTAGCCCAGCGGTAGAGGCCATGGATTCAAAACCCATCCAGCGTCGGTTCGAATCCGACTCGGGGCACTTCTCCTTCGATTCCAAGGCCGATGCACATTTTGGCGATCTTCACCCTTGCTGGTGAACGCACCCCGCTGATGGGCACACGCCAGCGAGAGTCGCACAAGACTCCAGTGCATGGAACAGCACAATCCGTCGATACGTGACGAAGCGCTTGCCCTCCTGAGGAGCGGAAGAACAAACCGAGCGGTTGCAGAGCTCCTCAATGTGCCCCGCGGAACCATCGGGTGGTGGCTGCACGAGGACCGCAAGCGGCGCGGAATTCCATACGTGCAACCAACTGACTGCCCGATCTGCACTGGCCGTGACTTCGATCGCAGCGCCTACGCCTACTTGCTGGGCCTCTATCTGGGCGACGGCCACATCACCTCCAAGCGGAAGCAACATCACCTGTCGATCTTCTGTGGTGAGGTATACCCAGGCCTGATCGATGAAGCCGAGTGGGCGATCCTCCAAGTAATGCCAATGCCACGCACGGGCCGACGCGAGAGAAACGGCTGCGTCGAGGTCAAGTCCTTCAGCAAGCACTGGACGTGCCTCTTCCCCCAGCACGGTCCCGGCAAGAAGCACGACCGCTCCATCGCCCTCGAGCCATGGCAGCAGGAAATCATCGACGTCCACCCCTGGGACTTTGTCCGCGGCCTCATCCACTCCGACGGTTGCCGGAACATCAACTGGACCACCAGGATGGTGGGCGGTGTGCGGAAACGGTACGAGTATCCGCGGTACTGGTTCACCAATGTCTCGGACGACATCCGGCGGCTCTACACCGACACTCTCGACAAGCTCGGCATCGAGTGGACGCACTGCACCCGCGCGGGCAAGGAGTACAACGTCTCCGTAGCCCGACGCGCGTCCGTAGCGCTCATGGATGCACACGTCGGGCCGAAATACTGAGCGAGCCCCTACTTCGGGCTGTCGTCCTCGCCGATGTGGTGCACGCGCACCAGGTTCGTCGAGCCCGCGACGCCCGGAGGCGAGCCGGCCGTGATGACCACGACGTCGCCCTTCCGGCAGCGGCCGATCCTCAGGAGCTCCTCGTCGACCTGTGCCATCATCGCGTCGGTCGAGTCCACGTGCGGCCCCAGGAACGTCTCCACGCCCCACGTGAGGTTCAGTTGGGAGCGGGTGGCCGGGTCCGGCGTGAAGGCCAGGAGCGGGATGGGTGAGCGGTAGCGGGAGAGGCGCTTGACCGTGTCGCCGCTCTGGGTGAAGGCGACCAGGAACTTCGCGCCGAGGAAGTCGCCCATCTCCGCCGCCGCCCGGGCGACCGCACCGCCCTGGGTGCGGGGCTTGTTGCGGTCGGTGAGTGGGGGCAGGCCCTTGGCGAGGACGTCCTCCTCGGCGGCCTCCACGATGCGGGACATCGTGCGGACCGTCTCGATGGGGTACTTGCCGACGCTGGTCTCGCCGGAGAGCATCACGGCGTCCGTGCCGTCGATGACGGCGTTGGCGACGTCGGAGGCTTCGGCGCGGGTGGGGCGGGAGTTGTCGATCATCGAGTCGAGCATCTGGGTGGCGACGATGACCGGCTTGGCGTTGCGCCTGGCGAGTTTGATGGCGCGCTTCTGGACGATCGGGACCTGTTCCAGGGGCATTTCGACGCCGAGGTCGCCGCGGGCGACCATGATGCCGTCGAAGGCGGCGACGATGTCGTCGATGTTGTCGACGGCCTGGGGTTTTTCGACCTTGGCGATGACGGGGAGGCGGCGGCCTTCCTCGTCCATGATGCGGTGGACGTCTTCGATGTCGCGTCCGCTGCGGACGAAGGAGAGGGCGATGACGTCGGCGCCGGTGCGCAGGGCCCAGCGGAGGTCTTCGATGTCTTTTTCGGAGAGGGCGGGTACGGAGACGGCGACGCCGGGGAGGTTGAGGCCTTTGTGGTCGGAGACCATGCCGCCTTCGATGACGGTGGTGTGGACGCGGGGGCCGTCGACTTGGGTGACTTCGAGGGTGACGCGGCCGTCGTCGATGAGGATGCGTTCGCCGGCGGTGACGTCGGCGTTGAGGCCGGTGTAGGTGGTGCCGCAGGTGTGGCGGTCGCCTTCCATGGGTTCGACGGTGATGGTGAAGTCGTCGCCGCGTTCAAGGAGTACGGGGCCTTCGCGAAAGCGTCCGAGGCGGATCTTCGGGCCTTGAAGGTCGGCGAGGATGCCGACGCTGCGGCCGGATTCGTCGGATGCCTTGCGTACGTGGTGGTAGCGGTCTTCGTGTTCGGCGTAGGTGCCGTGGCTGAGGTTGAGGCGGGCGATGTCCATTCCCGCGTCGACCAGGGCTTTGATCTGGTCGTATGTGTCGGTGGCGGGTCCCAGGGTGCAAACGATTTTGGCTCGGCGCATAGGGCGAGCCTAAACCTTACCTACGGGTAGTTAATTGGCTGCGTATGACTGGTCAACGTCCTTTGGGTGAAGGGTTTTTGACAAGTGTTGAATTGTGCGGCGGGGTGCTCGGATGAGCATTCGGTGGGGGGTTCGGGTGGTGTGGGATCGGGCGGTGTGGGCTCCGAGTTCGCTGTGGCAACGGGGTGTGGTGGTGGATGGGGTGGTGGATGGTCATCGAACAGCAACCTGCCGGGGGTGTTGCCGGGGGTGGTGTGTGGGTGATTATCTACGCGCGTTGTCCACGCGTGCGTGGGGTCTACGCGCGTTGTGTACGGACAGAACTGTGCACGGAGAGAACAGAGATGTGGGAGACGAGATGCCGCTGAACCGAAGGACGTTCCTGGGCACATCGGCCGCGGCCGGTGCCGGTGTGGCGATCGCGGGTGGTACCGCGGTGCCGGCCGAGGCGCATGGCCGGGGGCACGGGCGTCCGCCGAAGCGGTACTCGTTCACCGTGATGGGGACGACGGACCTGCACGGGAACGTCTTCAACTGGGACTACTTCACGGACAAGGAGTTCGACGACAAGGCGCACAACGACGTCGGTCTGGCGAAGATCTCGACGCTGGTGGATCAGGTGCGCCGGGAGAAGGGCCGCCACAACACCCTGATGATCGATGCGGGTGACACGATTCAGGGTACGCAGTTGTCGTACTACTACGCGAAGATCGATCCGATCACGGCGAAGCGCGGGCCGGTGCATCCGATGGCGCAGGCGATGAACGCGATCGGGTATGACGCGGCGGCGCTGGGCAACCACGAGTTCAATTACGGTATTCCGGTGCTGCGGAAGTTCGAGGAGCAGTGTGATTTCCCGCTGCTGGGTGCGAACGCGCTGGATGCGAAGACGTTGCGGCCGGCGTTTGCCCCGTATGTGATCAAGAAGTTGCGTACGCCGCACGGCCGGGACGTGAAGGTGGCGATCCTGGGGTTGACGAATCCGGGGATCGCGATCTGGGACAAGGCGAATGTCGGCGGGAAGATGGTGTTCCCGGGTCTTGAGGAGCAGGCGGCGAAGTATGTGCCGCGGCTTCGTTCGATGGGTGCGGATGTGGTGATCGTGTCGGCGCATTCAGGGAGCAGTGGGACGTCTTCGTACGGTGATCAGATTCCGTATGTGGAGAATGCTGCGGGTCTGGTGGCGGAGCAGGTTCCGGGGATCGATGCGATTCTGGTGGGTCATGCGCATGCGGAGGTCCCCGAGTACTTCGTGGAGAACAAGGAGACGGGCAAGAAGGTCGTGTTGTCGGAGCCGTTGAAGTGGGGGCAGCGGTTGACGTTGTTCGACTTCGACCTGGTGTGGGAGAAGGGTCGCTGGGTGGTCGAGAGGGCCGGTTCGCAGGTGTTGAACTCGAACACGGTGGCTGAGGATCCGAAGATCACGAAGATGCTGGCGGATGAGCACACGAAGGTGGTTGCGTACGTCAATCAGGTGATCGGTACGTCGACTGCGGCGATGACGACGGCCGAGGCGGCGTGGAAGGACGAGCCGATCATTGATCTGATCAATGTCGTCCAGGCGGAGACGGTGAAGGCGGCGCTGGCGGGCGGCGAGTATGCGGCGCTGCCGGTGTTGTCTCAGGCGTCGTGTTTCTCGCGTACGGCGCAGATTCCTGCGGGCAATGTGACGATCAAGGATGCGGCGGGTCTTTATCCGTTCGAGAACACGCTTGAGGCGCGGTTGCTGACGGGGGCGCAGATCAAGGATTATCTGGAGTTCTCGGCGCGGTATTACGTGCAGACGGCGGCGGGTGCGCCGGTGGATACGGCGAAGCTGACGAATGCGGACAGTATTCCTGATTACAACTACGATGCGGTGTCCGGCCTGACGTATGACATCGACATTGCTAAGCCGAATGGTTCGCGGATCGTGGGTCTGTCGTTCGAGGGGAAGGCGATCGATCCGGCGGCGCAGTTTGTTCTGGCGGTGAACAACTACCGGGCGAGTGGTGGGGGTAACTTCCCGCATGTGCCGGCTGCTAAGCAGTTGTGGGCGAATTCGGAGGAGATCCGGAACACGATTATTTCGTGGGTGCAGGCGAAGGGTTCGGTGGATGGTGCGGAGTTCGCTTCGGTGGACTGGCGTCTGACGCGGGATGGTTCTCCGGTGTTCTGAGGGCTGTGGTCGGGGCGGCCGCTCTTTTCCCTTTGCGGGGAGTGGGCGGCCGCCTTTGTTGTGTCGGTGCGTGGTCAGTTCCCTTGGGCGAGGGGGACGAGGGTGGGGGGTTGTGCGGGGATCTCGGTGGTGTGGGGGGTGAGGCCGAAGGTGGTGAAGGCGGTGCGTTGTGGGAGGGGGTAGGGGGTGGTGCCGGTGAGGTTGTTGAGGATGGTGGCGCTGCGCCAGGCGGCGAGGCCGAGGTCGGGGGCGCCGACTCCGTGGGTGTGGCGTTCGGCGTTCTGTACGTAGATGTTGCCGGTGATGGTGGGGTCGAGGTCGAGGCGGTAGTGGGCGTCGATGCGGGGGCGTCCGGCTGTGTCGCGGCGTAGGTGGGTGGTGAGGTTGCCGAGGATGTGGTCGAGGGGGCGTTCGCGGTAGCCGGTGGCGAGGACGACGGCGTCGGTGGTGAGGCGGGTGCGGGTGCCTTGTTGGGTGTGTTCGAGGTGGAGTTCGATGCGGGTGGTGGCGACGCGGCCTGCGGTGCGTACGAAGACGCCGGGGGTGAGGGTGGCGTCGGGCCAGCCGCCGTGGAGGGTGCGGCGGTAGAGCTCGTCGTGGATGGCGGTGATGGTGTCGTGGTCGATGCCTTTGTGGAGTTGCCATTGGTGGGGGACGAGTTGGTCGCGTACGGGTTCGGGGAGGGCGTGGAAGTAGCGGGTGTAGTCGGGGGTGAAGTGTTCGAGGCCGAGTTTGGAGTACTCCATGGGTGCGAAGGCGGGGGTGCGGGCGAGCCAGTGGAGTTTTTCGTGGCCGGTGGGGCGGGCGCGGAGGAGGTCGAGGAAGATTTCGGCGCCTGATTGTCCTGAGCCGATGACGGTGATGTGTTCGGCTTCGAGGAGTTGTTGGCGGTGGTGGAGGTAGTCGGCGGAGTGGATGACGGGGGCGGTTCCGGCGTGGGTGAGGGGTTTGAGGGGTTCGGGGATGTGGGGTTCGGTGCCGATGCCGAGGGCGATGTGGCGGGTGTGGGTGCGGCCGAGGGCTTCGGCTTCGCCGTGGGGGTCGAGTTGGGTGAAGTCGACTTCGAAGAGTTCGTGTTGGGGGTTCCAGCGGATGGCGTCGATGTGGTGGCTGAAGTGGAGTGCGGGGAGTTGTTGGCTGACCCAGCGGCAGTAGGCGTCGTATTCGGCGCGTTGGATGTGGAAGCGCTCGGCGAAGTAGAAGGGGAAGAGCCGGTCGCGGGTGCGTAGGTAGTTGAGGAGGGTCCAGGGGCTGGTGGGGTCGGCGAGGGTGACGAGGTCGGCGAGGAAGGGGACTTGGAGGCTGGCGCCGTCGATGAGGAGGCCGGGGTGCCAGTGGAAGGCGGGGCGTTGGTCGTAGAAGGTGGTGGTGAGGGGGGTGGGGAGGCCGTGGGCGAGGGCGGCGAGGGAGAGGTTGAAGGGGCCGATGCCGATGCCGACGAGGTCGTGGGGCTGGTTGGTCTGGGGGGTGGGCCGGTCGGTCCGGGCTGTCATCGGTTTGTGTTGCTTTCTGTGAGCTCGGTGGTGAGGTGGGTGACGAGGTCGATGAGTTTTTGGAGGTCGTGGGGGGTGGTGTGGGGGTTGAGCAGGGTGGCTTTGAGCCAGAGGTGGCCGTGGGTGCGGGTGCGGCCGAGTACGGCGTGGCCTCGGGTGAGGAGGGCGCGGCGGATGGTGGCGACGGTGTGGTCGTCGGCGTTGGTGGGGCGGAAGAGGACGGTGGTGATGGTGGGGCGGTCGTAGAGGTCGAGGGTGGGGGTTTTGGTGATGAGGTCGGCGAGGTGGTGGGCGGCGGTGCAGGTGCGGTCGATGAGGTCGGCGAGGCCGGTGCGGCCGAGTGCTTGGAGGGTGACGGCGATTTTGAGTGCGTCGGGGCGGCGGGTGGTGCGCAGGGAGCGGCCGAGGAGGTCGGGGATTCCGGCTTGGGTGTCGTCGTCGGCGTTGAGGTAGGGGGCGTGGTGGTGGAGTGGGTGGAGGTGGTGGTGGTCGGGGACGGCGAGGATGCCGGCTGATGCGGGTTGCCAGCCGAGTTTGTGCAGGTCGAGGGTGACGCTGTGGGCACGGTCGAGGCCGTTGACTTTGTGGCGGTGGGTGGGGCTGAGGAGGAGGGGGCCGCCGTAGGCGGCGTCGATGTGGAGTTCGGCGTTGTGGGTGTGGCAGAGGTCGGCGATGGCGGTGAGGGGGTCGATCTGGCCGGTGTCGGTCGTGCCTGCGGTGGCGGTGACGAGGAGGGGGTGGGGTCCGTGGTGGTGGGTGAGGGTGTCGTTGAGTGCGGTGAGGTCGATGGTGCCGTCGGGGGCGGGGACGGTGAGGGGTGTGGGGAGGCCGAGGAGCCAGGCGGCGCGGGTGATGCTGTGGTGGGCGTTGGTGCCGCAGATGGTCTGGATGGTGCCGTGGCGTTCGCGGGCGAGGAGGAGGGCGAGTTGGTTTGCTTCCGTGCCGCCGGTGGTGATGAGGGCGTCGGGGTGGGGGTGTCGGGGGTAGATCTCGGCGGCGAGTGCTGCGGTGGTGTCGGCTTCGAGGGTGGAGGCGGCGGGGGCTTGGTCCCAGGAGTCCATGGAGGGGTTGAGGGCGGAGGCGGCGAGGTCGGCGGCGGTGGCGAGGGCGAGGGGTGGGGTGTGGAGGTGGGCTGCGCAGAGGGGGTCTGCGGGGTCGGCGGCTCCTTCGGTGAGGGCGCCGATGAGGGTGGCGAGGGCGTGGTGGGGGCCGGTTCCGTGTTCGGGGATGAGGGGGTCGAGGGCGTTGCGGGTGTGGGTGGTGACGGTGTGGGGTCCGCCGGCGGGGAGGGGGCCGTCGCGGCGGCGGGCGCCTTCTTGGAGGGCGGTGAGGACGGTGTCGATGAGGGGGCGTAGGGCGGTGGGGCCGTTGGTGGATCCGGCGAGGGGTGGGGTGGGCATGGGTGGTGGCCCTTCGGGTGCGCACGTTTGGACATGCCAGCTTGTCCGGGTTTCGGTGGGCGTTGCCGGGGAGCCTGGTGATGTGAACTCGAAAGGGGGAGGGGTGGGGGCTTGGGGGCGTTGGGGTGGGCTTCGGGTGGTAGTGGTGCGTGGGGTTGTGGGTCCGGATGTGGGTGTGCCCGGCCTGTCCTCGGGGTGAGGGCGGGCCGGGCACGGGTGGTGCGGGGTGCGGGGTGGGGGTCAGTGGGCGTTGCGGACGGCGAGGGCGCGGCGCAGGTCGTCGATCTGGTCGGTGAGTTTGCGGCGCAGGGCGGGGATGAGGGCCTGGTCGGTGAGGGCTTGTTCGCCGAGGTGGACGCTGTCGGCGTCGATGGCGCAGACGGGGAAGGCGTGGCGTCCGGCCGCTTCGGCGATGGCGGGGCCGCGGCGGACGGCGAGTGCGGTGGCGTCGGGGTAGTAGCGGGGCACGTATGCGCTGACGAGGTCGGTCTGTTCGGGTTGCCAGAAGCCTTGGGCGGTGGCGATGAACAGGTAGTTGGAGAGGGTGTCGTCGGTGAACATGGCGTGCCAGGCGGCGGCCTTGGCTTCGGGGGTGGGCAGGGCGGCCCGGCAGCGGGCGGCGCCTTCCTGGCCGGTGGCGCTGGGGTCGGCTTCGAGTTCGGCTGCGATGGCTGTTTCGTCGGTGGCGCCGAGGACGGCGAGGCGGGTGAGGATGCGCCAGCGCAGTTCGGGGTCGAGTTCGGGGCCGCCGGGGACGGTGCCGTCGGTGAGCCAGCCGTGGATGGTGTCGGGCTGGGTGGCGGCGTCGATGAAGTGGCGTACGGCGGTGAGGCGGAGGCCGGGGTTGGTGCTGTCCTCGGTGCGGCGGATGAGGTCGCGGGTGAGGGCGGTGAGGGTGGCGAGGGCGGCGGGCCGGTCCTGGGGGGTGATGTAGCGGGCGGCGATCTGGGTGTCGGCGAAGGTGAGGACGCCTCGGAGGAGGGCCAGGTCGGTTTCGTGCGGGAGGTGGTTGCGGGCGGCTTCGAGGTAGGTGGTGGGGGCGAGTTCGCCGTCGCGGACCATGTCGCGGGCGGCGTTCCAGATGACGGCGCGGGTGAGGGCGTCGGGGATGCCGGAGAGGCTGTCCTGGGCGGTGTGCCAGGAGTCGGGGTCGAGGCGGACCTTGGCGTAGGTGAGGTCGTTGTCGTTGAGGACGACGAGGGCGGGGCGGCGGCCGGGGCGGGTGGTGGTGCCGTCGCCTTCGCGGGGGCCGTCCTGGGTGGTGCGTTCCTGGGGGATGCCGATCTCGAAGCGCTCGCGCAGGACGAGCCGGTCGGGGCCGCCCTGGGTGTCGATGGCGTGGTCGTAGGCGCCGACGGTGATGCGGTGGGGGCGGGTGCCGTGGTGGTCGACGGTGAGGGACCAGGTGGTGTCGGCTTCGGTGAGGTGGGGGGTGAGGGTGTCGACCCCGGTGGTGCGCAGCCACTGGTCGGCCCAGGCGTGGACGTCGCGGTCGGTGGCGGAGGCGAGGTTGTCGATGAAGTCGGCGAGGGTGGCGTTGCCGAATTTGTGGCGGGCGAAGTGGGTGTTGATGCCGGCCAGGAAGTCCTTCTCGCCGAGCCAGGCGACGAGTTGGCGGAGCGCGGATGCGCCCTTGGCGTAGGAGATGCCGTCGAAGTTGAGCATCGCGGAGGCGGTGTCGGGGACGGCTGCGGGGTCGGGGGCGACGGGGTGGGTGGACGGGCGCTGGTCGGCGTCGTACCCCCAGCCCTTGCGGGAGACGCCGAAGTCGACCCAGGTGTCGGTGAAGCGGGTGGCTTCGGCGAGGGTCTGGTAGCCCATGTATTCGGCGAAGGACTCGTTGAGCCAGATGTCGTCCCACCAGGCGAGGGTGACGAGGTCGCCGAACCACATGTGGGCCATTTCGTGGGCGATGACCATGCCGCGGGTCTGGCGTTCGGTGTCGGTGACGGCGGAGCGGTAGATGAATTCGTCGCGGAAGGTGACGAGGCCGGGGTTCTCCATGGCGCCCGCGTTGAATTCGGGGACGAAGGCCTGGTCGTAGGAGTCGAAGGGGTAGGGCTCGTCGAACTTTTCCTGGAACCGGTCGAAGCAGGCGCGGGTGATGCCGAGGATTTCGTCGGCGTCGGCGTCGAGGTGGGGGGCCAGCGAGCGTCGGCAGTGGATGCCGAAGGGCAGTCCGGCGTGTTCGGTGGTCATGGAGTGCCAGGGGCCTGCGGCGACGGCGACGAGGTAGGTGGAGACGGGGGGTGTGGGGGCGATGGTCCAGTGGCCGTCGCCGGTGTGCTGGGCGATGCCGTTGCCGAGGACGGTCCAGTCTTCGGGGGCGGTGACGGTGAGGGCGAAGACGGATTTGAGGTCGGGCTGGTCGAACGCGGCGAAGACGCGCTGGACGTCTTCCATGAAGAGCTGGGTGTAGACGTAGGTCTCGTTGTCGGTGGGGTCGGTGAAGCGGTGCATGCCTTCGCCGGTGCGGGAGTAGCGCATGGCGGCGTCGACGCGTAGTTCGTGGGGGCCTGCGGTGAGGGAGGTGAGGGGGAAGCGGTTCTCGGTGAGGTCCGAGGGGTTCAGGGGGTGTCCGTCGAGGCTGATGGAGCGCAAGGTGGCGGGCTTGAGCTCGACGAAGGTGTCACCGGCGGCGAGGGCGGTGAACTGGATGACGGTACGGGAGTCGAAGGTCTCCTCCCCCGCGGTCAGATCGAGGTCGATCGTGTACTGCTGTACGTCGAGGAACTGGGCTCGGGCCTGCGCTTCATCGCGCGTCAGTACGGACATGGATGCCATGCTGCCGTACGCGGTGGGCGGTGTGCAGGTGGGTTCTCGCAGGGCTGACGAGGTCCGTCGGGGTCCTTTGAGGGCTAAGATTCTTGATGACGTGTACCTGTACGGAGGAGTGCCCGGGATGGCGAAGAACCAGGCTTCCGCGAGTTCCGGCGTGGGGGCAGGCTCCGGGGGGTCCGGGGATTCGGGCGCTGCTGCCGGTTCCGTGAGGCGTCCGGACGCGGTGGCGTCGATCGTGGCGGACTGGCGGCGGGAGCGGCCCGAGCTGGATACGGCTCCGTTGGAGGTGTTCGGCCGGCTGCACCGGGCGTTCCTGCGGTACAGCGCGGCGATCTCGCGGCCGGTGGAGCGCAAGGGGCTCTCGATGGCGGGCTTCGATGTGCTGACGGCGCTGCGGCGGGCGGGGGCGCCGTTTCGGCGTACGGCGGGTGAGCTGGCTGATTCGGGGCTGATCAGTTCGGCGGGTGTGACGTTGCGGATAGACCGTCTGGAGAAGGACGGGCTGATTCGGCGGGAGCGGGATCCGCAGGACCGTCGGGTGGTGCATTCGCGGTTGACGGACGAGGGTCTGTCGGTGATCGACGAGTTGTTCTCGGAGCATCTGGACAATGAGCGGCGGATGCTGGCCGGGTTGTCGGCTGAGGAGTGTGCGCAGTTGGCGGGGCTGCTGGAGAAGCTGGAGCGCTCGGTGTTGGCGGCGGAGGCGGGCGCGTAGCGGTTCGCTGGTGCGGGGGCGGCTGCGCGGGCGCGGGGTCGCTCCGGCGTGGGTGTCCTCGATTGCCCGGCGGGCGTGGCGTGGGGCGCCGTCGCCCAGGGGTGGGGATGTCCTCAATCGCCGTACCGCTCGGGTCCGCCGGTGGCGGCGCGGAGTGGGTGGCGTCGGCTTCCGTGGCGTGGCACGTTCTCGGTCGCCGGGCCGGGTCCTGGTGCCGGGGGTCGGATTGGTGGCGCTGGTGGCTGGTTGCCGGTGCCGGCGATTGAGGACGTCGTTCAGTTCGCCGCTGCCTGGGCTTCCGCTTCCGTGCGGTACATGCGGCGGACGCGGACCACTCCCAGGTCGTGCTGGTAGAGGTTTTCCGCCTGGTCTGCGTCGCTGCGCAGGTCCTCGAGCATGATGCGGTCCTGTTCGAGGACGTCCCAGTGGCGGTCCTCCAGGAGTGTCTTGTAGAGGAAGCGCCAGGTGTCGCGCTGCCAGTCGGTGACCTTGCGGTAGCGCCAGAAGAAGACGGCGCAGCGGTTCTCGTCGATGGGGGTGGCCATGCCGACGATGCCGAAGGGTCCGCCGGGGCCGGCGGTCGGCGGGTAGGGGATGGTGAGGTCGACCCAGTCGATGCCGGTGCGGCAGAGTTCGACCCAGTCGAAGTTGATGCCGCTCTGGTCGGTCTTCTCGAAGAAGAAGCCGCGCTCTGTTTCGCGGATGCGGAAGCGGGCGGTGGTCTGTCCTTCGGCCATGCTGTGCGAGTCGCGGTGGAGGAACGAGCCGTGCATGGGGTCGAGGAGGTTCTCGACGGCGTAGCGCCAGTTGACGTTCCACTCGGCGTAGCAGAGGAACGCGGAGGTGCCGGGGTCGGTGAGGTGTTCGGGGAGTACGAGTGGTGCCGGTTCGGGGTGTTCGTTGTCGCCGAAGTAGGCGAGGATGCCGCCGGCGGTCTCGATGACGTGGGGGGCTGCGACGAGTTGTTTGCCTTCGAGGTTGCAGCCAGGGAGGCCGGGTACGGCGGCGACGGTGCCGGTGCCGTCGACCTGGACGCCGTGGTACCAGCAGGCGATGCGGTCGCCGAGGTGTTTGCCGAGGGAGAGGCGGGCGCCGCGGTGGGGGCAGCGGTCCTCGAGCATGTGGAGGGTGCCGTCGGCGCGGCGGAAGAGGAGCCATTCCTCGCCGAGGAGGGTGAGGCGCTTCATGCCGCCGGCGGGGACGAAGTCGGAGGGGCAGACGGCGTACCACTGGTTGCGGATGCCGGTGTCGAAGAGCTGCTGGGCGGTGCGGTTGCCGGGGCGGGCGACTTCGGAGGGGCGGGTGGGGGTGCCCGGCTGTACGGGGGTGGGGGTGTCGGTGGTCATGGTTGTCTCACGCTCCCAGGCGTCGCATCTCGTTGCGGAAGGTGTCCTCGGTCCACGGGCTGCCGTCGGGGGCGGGCAGGTCGCGGGCGTTGAGTCCGGCGACGAGGCCGGGCAGGTCGTGGGCTCCGCTGCCGAAGACCTCTTCGATCACTGCGGCGAGCTTCTTCTCGTACGGGGTGGGCTCGGCGGTGCGTGCCTGGTGGGGTTCGAGGTACTGCGGGGTGGTCGGGCTGGTCATGTCGGCTCCTTTCGGAGGCGTGTCAGAGGTCGAGTACGAGGCGTGGGGTGCGGGAGCGGGAGACGCAGAGCATCATCGAGGCGGCGGCTTCGCGTTCGGTCTCGGTGAGGAGGAAGTCGCGGTGGTCGGGGGTGCCTTCGAGGACTTTGGTCTCGCAGGTGCCGCAGATGCCGTCGCGGCAGGAGGAGGTGACGGGGATGCCGGCGTTCTCCAGCGCGTCGAGTGCGGAGGTGGTGGGGCCGACCTCGACGGTGCGTCCGGTGCGGGAGCAGACGATGTCGAAGCCGGTGTCCTCGCCGTCCCGGGGTGCGGCGGCGGGGGCGGCGAAGCGTTCCGTACGGGCGTCGGGGTGGCGTTCCTCGACGGCGGTGAGGAGGGGTTCGGGGCCGCAGCAGTAGACCTGGGTGCCTGGTGTCAGGTCGCGGAGGAGGGTGTCGAGGTCGATGTGGCCGTGTTCGTCCTGGGGAACGAATTCGACGGTTCCGCCGGAGTGTTCGGCGAGTGCGGTGAGTTCGGTGCCGAAGGCCATGGAGGTACGGGTGCGGCCGCCGTGGACGAGGCGCCATGGCGTGCCGGTGCGGGTGGCCTCGCGGGCCATGGCGAGGAGCGGGGTGATGCCGATGCCGCCCGCGATGAGGAGGTAGCCGGCGGCGTCGCCCGTGGTGTCGAGTTCGAAGTGGTTGCGGGGGCCCTGGACGTGGAGGGTCTGGCCGGGGCGGATCTGGGTGTGGAGGTGGGCGGAGCCGCCGCGGGAGGCGGGTTCGCGCAGCACGCCGATGCGCCAGCGGGTGGTGTCGGCGGGGTCGGAGCACAGGGAGTACTGGCGGATGTGCCCGCCGGTGTGTACGTCGATGTGGGCCCCGGGCTGCCAGGCGGGGAGGGGGTCGCCCGCGGGGTGGGTGAGTTCGATGCTCAGGACGCCGTCGGCCTCCCACGTCATGCGGTGGACGAGCAGGTCGAACCGGGGTTCTTCGGCGGTGGTCATGACGGGTTGCCTCCCTGTCCAGGGGTATCGGTCGCGGTGGCGGGGAGCTTGACCGGCGGGGTGAACGGGGTGTTCATCGGGCCGAGTGCGGTGAGGTCGATCTCGACGAGGGTGGGGCCCGGGGAGGTGATGGCCTCCTTGATGACGGGTCCGGCGTCGGCTTCGGCGGCGATCCTCGCGTAGGGGAGGCCGATGGCTGCGGCGAGGAGCCCGAAGTCGGGGGTGGTGAGGTCGACTCCGGAGCGGCGGGGGAAGTGGGTGTCCTGCATGTTGCGCAGGACGCCGTAGCCGCCGTCGTTGAAGACGAGGAGGGTGAGGTCGGGCTTCTCCTGGGCGAGGGTGAGGAGTTCGCCGAGGTGGACGGCGAGGCCTCCGTCGCCGGCGATGACGACGGTCGGGGTGTCGGGGCGGCCGAGTGCGGCGCCGATGCCCATGGCGAGGCCCTGTCCGATTCCGCCGCCGCGGGGGAAGACGTTGGTGGCCGGGTCGGTGATCTCCAGGAGTCGGTTTCCCCAGGTGGAGGAGGGGATGGTGACGTCGCGGGCGATGACGGACCGGGGCGGGCAGGCGTCGCGGATGGCGTCGTTGATCGCGGCCTGGGGTCCGATGGCGTGGCGTTGTGCGCTGCGGGCGTCGGTGCGGGCCTTGTGTACGCGCGCGGGCCAGGTCGTTTCGGTGACTCCGCTGGTGACGCGTCCCAGGAGTGCGGCGAGGACCGCGGTCGCGTCGCCGTGGAGGGCGACGGTGGCGGGGTACACGCGGCCGGGGGCGGCCGGGTCCAGGTCCAGTTGGATGTGGACGGCCGGGAGTTCGAGGCTGTAGTCGGCGGTCTCGTTGGAGCGGAAGTGGGTGCCGATGGAGAGCAGGACGTCGGCTTCGGCGAGCAGGGCGCGGCCCGCGGGTGCGGTGGCGTAGTTGCCGAGGACGCGGTCGTCGGACTCGGGGACGGAGCCGCGGCCGGAGTTGGAGGTGACGAGTCCGGCGTTCAGGGCGTCGAGGAGTGCGGCGAGTTCGGGGCGTGCGTCGTTGGCTCCGCCGCCTGCCCACACGAGGGGGCGGCGGGCTGCGGAGAGCAGGGCGGCCGCTTCGTCGAGGAGTGCCGGGTCGGGCAGG
Source organism: Streptomyces sp. NBC_01013 (assembly GCF_045162765.1). Classification (NCBI taxonomy): domain Bacteria; kingdom Bacillati; phylum Actinomycetota; class Actinomycetes; order Kitasatosporales; family Streptomycetaceae; genus Streptomyces; species Streptomyces sp. NBC_01013. The sequence goes on along the minus strand of NZ_CP108687.1, from coordinate 6,293,156 downwards.
GCGGGGGTGGCCGGCTTCGGCACGGGGGTGGCGGTGAGTTGCTGGGGGGCGAACTGCAGGTCGATGGGCCATTCGACGCTGACGGGGCCGTGCGGGGCGGTGAGTGCGCGGGCTGCGGCGTCGCGGAGGATGTCGCCGGCGCTTTCGGCGTCGGTGACGGTGACGGCGTGGGTGGAGACCGCGCGGAGCATGCCGAGCTGGTCCTTGGTCTCGTGGATGAAGCCGCGTCCGGAGCCGAGGTATGCGCTGTCGATCTGTCCGGTGATGTGGAGGACGGGGGTGCCGGAGCTGAGGGACTCGATGAGGGAGCCTGCCGCGTTGCCCGCTCCGGTACCGGTGCTGGTGAGGGCGCAGCCGAGGTTGCCGGTGGCGCGGGCGTAGCCGTCGGCGGCGTTGACGGCGGCGGCTTCGTGGCGGACGGGGACGAAGCGGAGGTCGCGGTCGACGGCTTCGACGAGCGGCAGGTTGTGCACGCTGACGATGCCGAACACCGTGTCGACGCCGAGTCCGCGCAGCGTCTCGACGAGCAGGTCGCCGCCGTTGGGTCGGGTCATGTCGGGTGCTCCTGAGGGGTGGTGGGGGTGTGAGGGGTTATGCGATGGCGCGGTTGACTCCGCCGCAGACGTCGACGGTGGTGCCGGTGATGTACGAGGCCCTGGGTGACAGGAGTGCGGTGACGGCGTACGCGACTTCGTCGGCGTTGCCGAGGCGGCCGAGTGCGATGCCGCGGTCGGCGGCGAGTTCGCTCTGCCAGGCGGTGTAGTCGAGGGGGCTGCCGGAGGCGGCGTAGCGGCGTTCCCACTGTCCGGTGTCGACGAGGCCCAGGCAGACGGAGTTGACGCGGATGCCGTCGGGGGCGAGTTCTTTGGACAGGGAGGTGGAGAGGTTGAGGATGCCGGCGCGGGCGGCGCTGGTGGTCATCAGTGCGGTCTCGGGCTGTTTGGCGAGGACGGCGTTGATGTTGACGACGGAGGCGTTGCCACAGGCGCGCAGGTGGGGCAGTGCGGCGTTGAGGGGGTTGAGGACGCCGAAGAATTTGAGTTCGAGTTCGTCGCGCCAGTCGTCGGCGGTGGTCTCGGCGAAGGGTTTCATCCGGGAGGCGCCGGCGTTGTTGACGAGGCCGTCGAGGCCGCCGAGGCGGGTGGCCGCGTTCTCGGTGAAGGCCTGTACTGCGGCTTCGTCGCGTACGTCGCAGGGTGCGTGGTACAGCGTGTCCGGGTCGGCGAGTCCGTCCAGCGCCTTGGTGAGGGCGTCTGCGCGGCGACCGCAGGTGGCGACGAGGGCGCCTTCGGCGAGCAGCATGCGGACCGTGGCGAGGCCGACGCCGGAGCTGCCGCCGGTGACGAGGATGCGGCGGCCTTTCAGGCGGAGGTCCATGGGGGGGTTCCTTGCGGGTCGGGGGTGCGGGTGGGTGGTGCGGGGAGGCGGCTGTCCTCGCTCGCCGGCGGGCCTGAGCGGCCGCCCGGGCGGCCTTGGCCCGCGGTCGGCCCGGGCGGGTCAGTTCATCGTGAAGCCGCCGTTGACGGCGAAGGTCTGGCCGGTGATGTAGCCGGATTCGTCGCCGATGAGGAAGGCGATCAGTCCGACGAGGTCGGCGGGCTGCTGGGGCCGGGAGATCGCCCGGTTGAGCCGGTACAGCTCGTGGCGTTCGGCGGGGATGTCCACTGCGGACTCCCCTTCGGTGAGGCCGGGTGCGACGGCGTTGACGGTGATGCCGAAGTCGCCGGTCTCGCGTGCCATGGCCCGGGTCAGGGAGATGACCGCGCCTTTGGATGCGATGTAGTGGGCGAGGCGGGGCGAGCCGTACAGGGCGGCGTCGGAGGCGAGGTTGACGATGCGTCCGCTGCCGTGGGCCCGCATGAGCGGGAGGAGGGCGCGGGCGACGAGCCAGGGGCCGCGGGCGTTGACCGTCATGATGCGGTCCCAGGCCTCGACGTCGATCTCGTGGAAGGGTTTGCCGCCCACGGCGTTGGCGAGTCCGGCGTTGTTGACCAGTCCGTACAGCCGGCTGCCGTCATCGGCGAGGGTGGTGGCGAGGGCGGCGACGGAGCCGGGGTCGGCGACGTCGAGCGGGTGGTAGTCGGCGGTGATGCCGTCGGCGCGCAGTTCGTCGGCGGCGTGCCGGCCGGTGGTCTCGTCGAGTTCGGCGATGACCACGCGGTGGCCGTCGTTGCCGATCCGGCGGGCCGCGGCCAGTCCGAGGCCGCGGCCGGCGCCGGTGACGACGACCGTGCGGGGGGTGTGGTCGGTGGTCATCAGTCGCGGGTGATGCCGTGCATCGGGGAGTGCTCGGGGTAGGTGGGGACCTGCGGCTTCTGGGTGCCGATGATGACGCAGAACAGGGCGTCGGTGTCGCCCTCGTTCTTCAGCGAGCGGGCGACTCCGGCCGGGACGACGATCATGTCGCGGTAGCCGAGGGTGCGGTATTCGGCCTCGTCGGCGCCGCGGTGGATGCCGACCTTGACCTGGCCCTCCAGGACGAAGAAGGCTTCCTCGACGTCGTGGTGGGTGTGCTCGGGGCCTTCGGCGCCCGGCGGGAGCAGCATGTTGGAGAGGGTGAAGCCGCCGGAGGGCAGGATGCGGTTGTCGTTCTCGTGGTTGCCGGTGGCACCGGAGCCGACGTAGCGGATCTGGGCGCGGCGGTACTGGGCGCCGGCCTTCTCCTGGAAGGAGAGGGTGTTCCAGTCGGGTTCGCGGGAGTCCTTGGTGGCGATGAGGGAGTCGGTGAACTTGGCGAGGTCGCCGTCGGTCTCGTAGGGGGTGTTGTCGATGGGCACGGGATGCTCCTCGGTGCGGTGGTGGGGGTGGGGTGCGTCGTTACGCGGGGACGCGGGCGACGACGTGGAGGTGGGCGCGGACCCAGGCGTTGAAGGCCTCGGGGCGTTCCTGGTTGGAGAGGTGTCCGGCGCCGGAGAGGGTGACGTAGACGGACTTGGTGAGTCCGCCGGCGATGGCCTGTGACTCGTCGGTGCCGGTGACGGTGTCCTGTTCGCCGCACAGGACGAGGGCGGGTGCGGTGATGGCTGCGAGGTCGTCGGTGAGGTCGGCTTCGGCCATGGACGCGGCTGCGTATCCGTACCCGGGGTTGCGGACGGAGGAGGCCATGGTGGCGACGACGCGTTCGACGAGGGCGGGGGGTGCGGCGGCGGAGACGAGGCGTGGTCCGCGGGTGGCGGCGAAGGCTTCGGGTCCCTGGTCCGCGAGTTGTCCGGCGCGTTCGCGCATGGCGCGGGCCTTGTCGGGGTGGGTGCCGGAGCCGCGGCTGGAGTCGGCGACGATCAGGGAGGCGACGAGGTCCGGGTGGCGGGTGGCGAGGCGCAGCGCGATGACGCCGCCCCAGGAGACGCCGAGGACGTGGGCGGGGCCGCCGTGTTCGCGGATGAGGGCGGCGGCGGTGTCCGCGTAGCCGTCGAGGCCGGGGGCGTGTTCGGGGTCGGCGGAGGCCGCGTAGCCGGGGGCGTCCCAGGCCACGACTCGCACCTGGTCGGCGAGTTGGTCGAGCTGTGGGGCGAACGCGGCGGAGGAGGAGCCGATGCCGTGGAGGCAGAGCAGCAGCGGGGCGTCGGGGTCGCCTGCCTCCTGGGTGTGGACGGCCCCGGCGTCGAGGGTGGGGGCGGTCACAGGATCTGTCCCGCCCGGCCGACAACTGCGCCGAGGCTGCGGAGCACGGCGTGCGGGACGACCTGGCTGGTGGCGGGGTTCGCTTCGTCGGGGCGGTGGGCGACCTCGAAGCGGTAGGTGCCGTGCGGTCCGGCTGCCTCGATGACGTGCCGGGTGAGGGTGGCGGCCGGGTCGGCGACGACGACGACTTCGACGAGGGCGGGGTCGCCGGTGGCCAGCGCGACGGATGCGGCGACGTTGGTCGACTTGGGGAACTTGACCGGGACGTCGATCGCGGTGCCGCGCATCACCTCGACGGGTTCGGTGGTGGTGCGCAGGCGTTCGGTCAGTTCCGCGTCCATCCAGGGCTGGTGGAGGGTGGTGGGGAGTTTGGTGGTGGTGAGGGTGACGGAGGTGAGGGGCCCGAGCCCGCGGACGGCCTGGAGGAGGTCGAGGCCGCCGACGGCTCCGCCGGTGAAGTAGACGCGGCCGGGTCCGGCGGCGCGCAGCCGGTCGGTGAGGGCGGGGTCGACGAGGGCGCCGGTGGAGGCGATCAGCAGGTCGGCGCCGCTGTCGAGGACGCGCTCGGCCCATTCCCGTACGACTGCCTGGCCCGCTGCTTCGACGATGAGGTCGCAGACGGCGAGGGCGTCCTCGAAGGACAGCTGGGGTGCGGGGGCGTCGACGAGGGGGCGGTTGTCGATGATGCAGGTGAGTTCGGCGCCGGGGATGTGGCCTTCGGCGAGTGCGGTGCCGACGACGCGTCCGATGGCTCCCCAGCCGACGAGGCCGATGCGGCGCACGGGGCGGGCGGGGCGGGCGGTGGTGTCCGGCCGGGGAGTGAGGGTGGCGGTCATGCGGTCACCTCTTCGGTGGTGTCGGAGGGGGTGGTGGCGAGGGGGCCGGGGTCGGGTGTGCCGGCCATGTGGCTGCGGATTGCGGGTGAGGGCGGGCCTGCGGTTCCCCAGAGGTCGGAGAGGTCGGGGGTGCGGCGCCAGACCTTGGCGATCCAGGCGTCCTCGACGATCTGGGCGACCTCGGAGGTGTATTCGCAGACGAGTCCGGCGGGGTCGGTGAAGTACGAGAAGGTGTTGTTGCCGGGGCCGTGCCGGCCGGGTCCCCACTGGGGGTTGGTGCCGTGGTGGCGGAGCCGGCCGAGGCCGCGCATGAAGTGGTCGACGTCGGTCATCTCGTAGGCGACGTGGTTGAGGGAGGTCCACTCGGCCTGGTTGAACGCGATGCAGTGGTGGTCGGCGTTGCAGCGCAGGAACGCCATCTGGTGCTCGGACCAGTCGGAGACGCGCAGGCCGAGGACCGAGGTGTAAAAGGCGACGGCGGCGTCGATGTCCGTGGTGTTGAGGACGGTGTGGGTGACGCCGACGGGGACGGCGGCGTCCCGGCCGCGGGGGGTGACGGCGTGGGTCTGGGCGCTGAGTTCGATCAGCCGGCCCTCGGGGTCGGTGAAGCGGAGCCCGTAGCCGCCGCCGACCTGGTCGAGGGGGCCGGGGCCGGCCACGGGGGTGATGCCGCGGGCGAGGAGCCGGCGGGCGGCGTCGTCGATCTCGGCGGGGGTGGCGACGGCGAACGTGATGCGGCCGAGGCCGTTGCGTTCGCCGCGGCTGAGGTGGAGGACGTGGTGTTCCTCGCCGGTGCCGCGCAGCCAGGTGGCGTCCGCTTCCCGTTCGACGGGTTCCAGGCCCCAGACCTCACGGTAGAAGTCGGCGGACTCGGTGAAGGCGGGGGTGCGGAGCTCGACGGAGCGCAGGGCGCGCAGCCGGGCGACGGGTTCGTTCGGGCGTCGGGTGTGCAGGTTTTCGTGCGGCATGGGGGGCTCCGGCTTCTTTTCGCTCGGCTTCACTGGGTGGCCCAGGGCAGGGGGGTGGTGTCGGTGGCCCAGTAGAGGGACTTCTGCCGCTGGTAGCCGCGGATGAGGTCGCGGCCCTTCTCGGTGCCGATGCCGCTGTCCTTCAGCCCGCCGAACGGGGTGGAGATGCTGAACTGCTTGTACGTGTTGATCCAGACGGTGCCCGCGTCGATGCGGCGGGCGAGGCGCCAGGCTCGGGCGTGGTCGCGGGTCCAGATGCCGCAGGCCAGTCCGTACACGCTGTCGTTGGCCTGGGCGACGAGGTCGTCCTCGTCGTCGAAGGGCAGGGCGACGAGGACCGGGCCGAAGATCTCCTCCTGGCAGACGCGGGCGGTGTTGGGCAGGCCGTCCAGGACGGTGGGGAGGTAGTAGGCGCCGTCGCGGTAGTGGTCGCCCTCGGGTGCCGCTCCCCCGCACCGGACGGTGGCGCCCTCCTCGCGGGCCAGGTCGACGTAGGCGGCCACGCTGTCGCGGTGGCGGTGGTGGACGAGCGGGGCGACCTGGGTGTCGGGGTCGGTGCCGGGTCCGACGCGGAGCTTCTCGGTACGGGAGACGAGTTCGCCGAGGAACTCCTCGTAGCGTGAGCGGGCGATGAAGAGGCGGGAGCCCGCGATGCAGCTCTGTCCGCTGGAGGAGAAGACGCCGTACATGACGCCGGCGAGGGCCTGCTCCAGGTCGGCGTCCTCCAGCACGATCGTCGGGGACTTGCCGCCGAGTTCGAGCGATATGGGGATGAGCTTGTCGGCGGCGGCGTGGGCGAGGGCGCGGCCGGTGGCCGTGCCGCCGGTGAAGGTGATCTTCTCCACGGCCCGGTGGCGGACGATCGCGTCGCCGATGACGCTGCCGCGGCCGGGCAGGACGGAGAGCAGGGCGGTGGGCAGTCCGGCCTCGGTGAGTGCCTGGTGGACGAGGCGGCCCAGGGCGAGTGCGACGAGGGGGGTCCACTCGGCGGGCTTGAGGAGAACGGCGTTGCCCGCGGCGAGTGCGGGGGCGAGCTTCTGGGCGTCGCTGGCGATCGGCGAGTTCCAGGGGGTGATCGCGGCGACGACGCCGACGGGTTCGTGGACGCTCATCGTGACGTACGGGCCGCGGGAGGGGGTGAGGGCGTCCTCGGCGGTCTCCAGGGCGGCGGCGGTGTAGCGGAAGGTGCCGGCGGCGCTGAGGACGAGGGCGCGGGTCTCGGTGCGGCATTTGCCGGTGTCGGCGGTCTGCAGGGCGGAGAGCCGGTCGGCGCTCTGCTCGACGAGGTCGGCGATGCGGTGGAGCAGCCGGCTGCGGAGGTGGGCGGGGAGCTCGCGCCAGGCGGGGTCGTGCGCGGCCCGGGCGGCGGCTTCGGCGGCCTCCTCGACGTCGTCGAGGGATGCGGCGTGCACTCCGGCGATGACCTGGCCGGTGGCCGGGTCGACCGTCTCGATGAGGGCGCCACGGCCCTGCCGCCACTGCCCCGCTACCAACACCTCGTCGGCAAGCATCAGTTGGCCTCCTGCGATCGAATCGGTTACCTCAGAGCTAAAAATCTAAGGGCTTAAGTAATTGGGCGCAAGCCCCCTCGGCAAAATCTCCCTTTGCCTCCGGAGGTCTTGACGGCCACCACCCCCGGGCGGGTAAAACTTAAGCACTTAGAAGCTAGGCACCTACAGAAGTTCTCCGAGGGCAGTGGGAGATTTCACAAGCTCACGAGCGCCGCGCGACGGCTCCCCACACGTACGCTCGGCTGACTCACACCTCCCCTCTGCAACCTCGTACACACCTGGCTCCCCAACCGCTCCGCCCCCACGCGGAGCAGGAGGAACCCTGGATGAGCACCGACATCTCGAAGGACGCCGCACCGGGCTCGTCGCCGGCCGGCACCACCCGCGCCACCATCGCCGCCCGCTTCGAGCGACTGCCGCTCTCCCGCTGGCATGTCACCGTCCGCCTGATCGTGGGTGTCGTCACCTTCTTCGAGGCCTTCGACCAGCTGCTGATCGCCTACGCGCTGCCGGAGCTCCGCGACGAGTGGCAGCTGTCCACGGGCGACGCCACAGCGGTCCTCACGGTCGGTTCGGCCGGCATGCTCGTCGGCGCCCTGCTGTCGGGACGACTCGCCGACCGCTACGGCCGGGTGAAGGTGATCGCGTACTGCGTGGCCGCGTCCGGTGTAGCAAGCCTGGCCCTGACCGCCTGCACCTCGCTCACCCCCTTCATGGCGCTGCGTTTCCTCCAGGGGCTCGCGATCGGGGGCGAGGTGCCGGTGGCCGCGGCCTTCATCAGCGAGATCACCCGGAGCTTCAAGCGGGGCCGCTTCGTCCTGCTGTACGAGCTCGTCTTCCCGGCCGGTCTCACCATCGGCGCACTGGTCGCGGCCTGGGTGGTCCCGGCGGCCGGCTGGCGTGTGATGTTCGCGGTCGCCGCCGTGCCCGGCCTGCTGGCCTTCCTGGTCCAGCGCAAGGTCCCCGAGTCTCCGCGCTGGCTCGCGGAGCGGGGCCGGACGGCGGAGGCCGAAGCGGTGATGACCGCCATCGAGGCGAAGGTGTCGGCGGCGACGGGCGAACCACTCCCCCGGCCGGCCGCCCCCACCTCCACCCCGGAACCCACGGCAGCGGCCGCCACCCCGGCGGAACGCGCCGCGACCGGCCTGCGCGGCCTGTTCACCGGCCGCTACCGGCGCCGCACCCTCGTCGTCGGCGCGATCTGGTTCACCGGCTACTTCGTCAACTACGGCGTGACGTCCTGGCTGCCCAGCATCTACAGGGACGAGTACGGCCTCCCCCTCTCCGACGCCCTGCTCTACTCCACGGTGACCTCGGTCGCCGGTCTGCTCGGCTGTCTGATCGCCGCCCTCACGGTCGACGTCCTGGGGCGCCGCCGGATCTTCGCCCTCGGCCTCGGCGCCTCGGCCGCGCTCCTGCTCACCCTGGCCTCGCTGGGCGCCGGCACCCCCGTACAGGTCCTGATCTGGACCTCGCTCTCGGCGGTCGGCTTCTTCGGCTCCAACATCTGCCTGTACCTGTACACGCCCGAGCTCTACCCGACCCGGATGCGCGCCCTGGGCTGCAGCGTCGGCGGAGCCGTCAACAGGCTGGGCGTGATCCTCGGCCCGATCCTGGTGGGCGTGGTCTACGCGGCGAACGACAGCGTCACCGCCGTGTTCGTGATGCTGGGAGCGGTGGCCCTGGCGGGCGCGGCGGTGGCGGGCACCCTGGCGGAGGAGACCGCGAACCGCTCGCTGGAGGAGATCTCGCCCTGACGGGCCGGGCTGTCCAGGTCGGGGGCTCCGAATTCCTGGAACTGCGCTGGGGAAGGACTGACGGCGACCCGTACAGCTGGGCCCGCCTCGCATACTTCAGCCTTGCACCGGATTGCCACATCATGATTGAGCGCTGTAACTCGAGCGGACCCCGTGCACCACATATCTCGGTTACACGAAGGCGGGCGCCTCCGGCTGGACCGCCAAGGTCGCCGGCACTTCCCACACGTACGTGACCCGCACCCCGATGTACTACAACCCGTCGACCTCCAGGGCCCGGGCCTGCATCGTGAAGTCGAACGGCGCCACGACCTGCACGCCGTACCACTGAACCGATCACTCTCAGGTCTGCCCGGGCACCCGGCGGGGTCGCCCGGGCAGACCCGGTCCGCGCCCTCTCAGACGGCCGGACCGCTTCCCGCGTTCGCGGATTCGTCAGCGATGCGCTCATGGTGCCGGATGACCTCGGCCACGATGAAGTTCAGCAGCTTCTCGGCGAACGCCGGGTCCAGGTGGGCACTCTCCGCCAGCTGGCGCAGCCGGGCGATCTGGCGGGACTCGCGGGCCGGGTCGGCCGGGGGAAGGTGATGGGCGGCCTTGAGGTGGCCCACCTGCTGGGTGCACTTGAAGCGCTCGGCGAGCATGTGGACAACAGCCGCGTCGATGTTGTCGATGCTCTCGCGCAGCCGGTTCAGCTCGGCGCCTACGGAATCGTCGATGTCGCTCGTGGTCATGGTCAGTGAGCTTAGAGGGACCCGGCTACGGGATGATCGTCGGAGGGTGTTCCGGGTCCGGGACCCGGTCGCTCCAGCCGCCCGGCACGCTGCGTCCCTGCTGTTCGCGGAAGCGGACCGGGGCCATACCCACTCGGCGGGCGAACAAGCGGGAGAAGTACGCCGGGTCGTCGTACCCCACGCGCCGGGCGACTGCGGCGACGGGCAGGTCGCCGGTGGCCAGGAGCTCCTTGGCGCGGCCGAGCCGGATCCCGAGGAGGTAGTCCTTCGGGCTGCAGCCGGCCCCCCGCCGCACCGCCGTGCGCAGTTCGGCCGGTGTCATGCCGTGCCGGGCGGCGTGCTCGGCGACGGACAGCGGCTGGAAGGCGTCCCGGGCCAGGGCCTGCAGCACGGGGTCGCCGTCCGGGCTGACGTCCGCGCGGGCCCGGCGGAGCGCGACGAGGAGTTCGTGGACGGCCGCCCCCGTCTCCACCTCCAGCAGCGGATTGCCGCGCCGGGCCGCCCGGACCATCCGGCCCACGGCCGCACGCGGCGCCGCGGTGTCGGCGAGCGGGACGAGGGGGCGTTCGGGTTCGATGTAGCCGAGCTCGGTGTACGTGGTGGTGGCGGGTCCGGTGAAGTCGACGAAGCTCTCGTCCCAGCCGGTGACCGGGTCCGCGCCGTAGTGGTGCGGGGTGCCCGGGGTCAGCCAGATCAAGCTGGGCGCGGTGACGGGGATCCGCCGCCCGTCCGGTCCCGCGAACCACCCGCTGCCCCCGTTGATGACCACGGCCACGTGGTGGTCCAGGGTGCGGGGGCCGACGGTCGGCAGCGTGCCGTGTTGCAGGCCCACCCCCAGACAGACCAGACCGAGGCGATGGTGGAGCGGGCTCGGCGTGAAGAAGCGCATCCAGGTGTGGTACATCGGCCTTCGCTCCTCCGGTTCCTGTGTCGTGCCCCGCGGGCCTGTGGGCTGCGGCGATGTCTGCTGAAGCCGTGGGTGCCGCGGCAATGCGTGCTGCGTCCAATCAGCAGTGATCTTTGTCCATGGACCGGCCGCACGCCAGAGGGTGAGGCTGGGCCGTGACATTCCTCCCGGGTTCGCCCGCTCCGTCACACGTACCGCGTTCCGCTCGTACGGGGCCGCGCAGCGCGGCGTTCACGGGACCGCGCGCACAGGAGAGAACGAGCACGATGGCTGACTTCACCGTGGCGGACGGCCACTTCCGGCTCGACGGGAAGCCCGTACGGCTGCTGTCGGGGGCCCTGCACTACTTCCGGGTGCACGAGGCGCAGTGGGAGCACCGGCTGTCGATGCTGCGGGCGATGGGCCTGAACTGTGTCGAGACGTATGTGCCGTGGAACCTCCACGAGCCGCGTCCGGGCGAGTTCCGCGACGTCGGGGCGCTCGGCCGCTTCCTGGACGCCGCGCAGCGGGCCGGCCTGTGGGCGATCGTCCGCCCTGGGCCGTACATCTGCGCGGAGTGGGAGAACGGCGGGCTGCCCGCCTGGGTGACCGGGCGGTTCGGCCGGCGGGTGCGGACCCGGGACGCGGAGTATCTGGAGGCGGTGGAGCGATGGTTCGCCGAGTTGCTGCCTCAGGTGGCGGCACGGCAGACCGACCGCGGCGGTCCGGTGATCATGGTGCAGGCGGAGAACGAGTACGGCAGTTACGGCACCGACGCGGTCCATCTCCGGCGGCTCGCGGCGATGCTCCGTGAGTGCGGGGTGAGCGTTCCGCTGTTCACCTCCGACGGGCCCGAGGACCACATGCTCACCGGCGGTTCGGTGCCCGGCCTGCTCGCCACGGCGAACTTCGGTTCGGGGGCGCGTGAGGCGTTCCGCGTGCTGCGGCGCCATCAGCCCGGTGGTCCGCTGATGTGCATGGAGTTCTGGTGCGGCTGGTTCGAGCACTGGGGTGCGCCGCCGGTCCAGCGGGATCCGGCGCAGGCCGCCGACGCGTTGCGGGAGATCCTGGAGTGCGGGGCTTCGGTGAACATCTACATGGCGCACGGGGGGACGAACTTCGCCGGCTGGGCGGGCGCCAACCGTTCCGGGCCGCTCCAGGACCAGGATCTGCTGCCGACGGTGACGTCGTACGACTACGACGCGCCGGTCGACGAGTACGGGCGGCCCACGGAGAAGTTCCACCTGTTCCGGGAGGCCCTCGCCCCGTACGCGGACGGGCCGATCCCTCCGCTGCCGCCCGAGCCCACCGGCCTGGCGCCGGTGCGGGCCGAACTGACCCGGTGGGCGCCGCTGCCCGACGTCATGGAGGCGCTGGGTGATGCGGAGGCGCCGGAATCCGGTGTGCCGCCCACGTTCGAGGAGTTGGGGGTGGATCGTGGCCTGGTGCGGTACCGCGTCGCGGTGCCGGGTCCGCGCGGCCCGTACACCCTGGGGGTTTCGGGCCTTCGGGACCGGGCGGTGGTGTACGTGGACGGGGTCCGCAAGGGCGTGTTGAGCGAGGAGGACGACTGTCTCGCGGAGCCGGTGGGCGGGCCCGCCGAGGTGGAGCTGTGGGTCGAGTCGCTGGGCCGGGTCAACTACGGGCCGCGGCTGGGCGAGCCGAAGGGAATCACCGGTGGTGTGCTGCACGAGCGCCAGTTCCTGCACGGCGTACGGGCGCGGGCGCTCCGGCTCGATGCGTTCGACGGGCCGGCCGCGGTGGCGGACGTCCCGTTCGTACCGGTCGACGGATCGGGGCGCAGCGGCCTGTACCGGGGCACGTTCGAGGTCGGGGACGTGTCCGGCACCGGGCATGCGGGGTTCGAACTGCCGGGCTGGACGCGTGGATTCGTCTGGGTGAACGGGTTCTGCCTCGGCCGGTACTGGGCTGCGGGCCCGCAGCGGACGCTGTACGTGCCGGGCCCGGTGCTGCGGGACGGGGTGAACGAGGTATGGGTGCTGGAGCTGGAGGGTGCGGCGGCGCCGTACGCGCTGCTGGGGCCGGGCGTGCCCGTGCGGGCGGGCGGGCCGGCGGACGCGGATGCGGATGCGGATGCCTGACGGTCCGCGGCCGCCGCGGTCTACAGTGGTGAGGAGTTGAGCGTCGCGACGTGGGGGTGAGCACGTGTCGGACAGTCCCCACGGCAGCCCGGTGGTGCACGGTTTCCCTCATCTGGCCACCGTCCGCTCGGCGATCACCGCGCTCTACCGGCGGCTGTCGTACGACGGGGTCCACCGCTTCGCCCCCAGCCTCGCCCCCGGCGACGCGGCGTTCGCCGATGCGGACGACCTGCATCTGGGTGCGCAGCGGGTGGCGCGGGCGATGGTGCAGCATCTGCGGCTGCCGGACGCCCGGGTGATCGTGGCGTTCCGGGCGATGGAGCACGCGGGCAGTGTCGAACTCGCGGCGGGCCCGGAGTACTTCGTCGAGCTGAACGACCGCTTCCGTACGCATCGCAGGGACATCGGCGCCGCGTTGTCGCACGAGGTCATGCATGTGCTGCTGCACCGGCTCGGCCTGGAGTTCACGGGGACCCGCGACAACGAGATCCTCACCGACACCGCGGCGGCCTATCTGGGGGCGGGCTGGCTGCTGCTGGACGCGTTCCGGGAGGACGCCACCTCCAGCCAGAAGCTCGGCTACCTCACCCCGGAGGAGTTCGGGTACGTGCTGGCCAAGCGGGCGCTCGCGTTCGGCGAGGATCCCTCGCCGTGGTTCACCAGCCCGCAGGCGTACACCGCGTACACCAAGGGCCGGGCGCAGGCCCTGCGCGAGAGCGCGCAGCCACCGCTGACGGCCGCGGGCTGGGCGGGCCGGCGCCGGTACGCCAAGGACCGGCGCTACGCCCAGGACCACCCCGGCGCGGCTTCGGTCCAGGGCCCCGAGGTCCCGTACGCGTTCGAGGCGGGAGGGGACGGGCTGCGGGTCGCGTTCCCGTGCCCGACCTGTCATCAGCGCAACAGGGTTCCGGTCCGCGGCCGGGTGCGGGCGCGGTGCGCGCTCTGCCGGACGGTGCTGGACTGCACCACCTGAGGCGCCGCTGCGGGCAAGTGGCCCTGGCACGCGGCGTATTACAGTCGAAATGTGACAGATGATCCGAGGGCGGCGGCTGCGGGCGGGCCGAGCCTGTTCGATGCGTTGTACGAGGGCGAGAACGCCGTCGTACGGATGCTCCGCGCCGGCGTGTCCGCGGAGTCGGTGGACGAGGACGGTGCGAGCGCGCTGTATCTGGCCGCGGTGTCGGACCGGCCGGGGGTGGTACGGCTGCTGCTCGCGGCGGGCGCCGACCCCGACCGGGCCTGTGGTCCGGAGTCCGGTGACCTTCCGCTGTGCGGCGCGGCGTGCGGCGGGCACACGGAGGTGGTCGAGGCGCTGCTGGCGGCCGGGGCACGGCCGGATCTGCGCGAGCAGTTCGGGTTCACGGCGCTGCGGTGGGCGGTGGGGCTCGGTCACGCGCGGACCGCGGAGGTGCTGCTGGCGTACGGCGCCGACCCGTGTCTGCCGGGACCGGAGGGCGAGTCGCCCCTGCTGCTCGCGGCCCGCAGGGGCTCCTCGCCGACCGTGCGCGCGCTGCTGCGGCACGGTGCGGGGGCGCCGGAGGGCGCGGTCGAGGAGGCGCTGGGCGAGGCGCGGCGCATGCTGGACACCGACCTGGAGCAGGAGTTGCGCTCTGGTCTGCGGGAGTTGTACGGGGACACGGGGGCACACGAGATCGTGGTGCGCCGGACCGTTGTCGACGGCGGGGAGACGCTGACCGCCGAACTCGTCCGCGACGGCCGGCCGGCCGCGGGCCGGGACCAGCAGACGGGGCACGGTGCGATCGCCACGGTCCTGGAGAGGGAGCTGGGACTCGTCGCCCCCTTCGAGGAACTGGCGCGACGGGCTCTGCGGACCGCGAGTCCGGAGCTGGACAACTGGCGGGCTTCGGCCGAGGCGCTGTGCGCGCGCGGCGACGAGGAGACCCGGCAGGCGGCCGCCGCGTGGTGCGCGGCGGATGACCCGCTGCTGCGGGCGTTCGGCGCGGAGGTGCTGGCGCGGCTGGGAACGCCGGCGCCGCCCGGTACGGGGGCGCTGCCCCCGTGACCGCGCTGCTGAATCGACGGAGGGGCCCACGTCGTGCCGAGCACGACGTGGGCCCCTCCGTCTCAGTCAGGCCGCGCGACGACCGCGTGCCGGGGCGCCACCCCGGCCGGAGCCGCCGGAGCGACCCGCGCCACCGGTACCGCGCGAGGCGCCGCCCGTGCCGGCGGAGGAGCCGCGCGAGGAGCTCCCGGCCCCTGAGCCACGGGACGCGCCCGAGCCCTGCGCTCCGCTGCCTCCGGCAGCAGCCGCGCCACCCGCGCCGCCGCGTCGGCCCCGGCCCCGGCTGCCGGAGCGGAATCCGCCGCCCGTGCCGGAGCCGGTGCCCGTGCCCCCGCCGGACCGCGTGCGCGGCTTCGGCTGGGTGGGCTGCGGAACCTCGACCACGATCGCGACACCGGACGGTTCGCGCGCCCCGGTGATCCGGGTGAGCTCCTCGTCGCTGGACTTGATCCGGGTGGTGCGGGGCGCGATGCCCGCGTCCTGCATCAGCCGGGTCATCTCCCGCTTCTCCTCGGGCAGCACCAGCGTGACGACGCTGCCGGACTCCCCGGCGCGTGCCGTGCGTCCGCCGCGGTGCAGGTAGTCCTTGTGGTCGGTGGGCGGGTCCACGTTGACGACCAGATCGAGGTCGTCGACGTGGATGCCACGGGCCGCCACGTTCGTCGCGACCAGGGCGGTGACCTGGCCGTTCTTGAACTGGTCCAGGGTCCGGTTGCGCTGCGGCTGGGAACGCCCGCCGTGCAGAGCGGCAGCCCGTACACCGCTGGCGAGCAGCCGCTTGGCGAAGCGGTCGGCAGCACGCTTGGTGTCGACGAACATGATCACCCGGCCCTCGCGGGCGGCGATCTTCGTGGCGACGACCTTCTTGTCGGTCTCGTCGAGCACGTGGAGCACGTGGTGCTCCATGGTGGTGACGGCACCGGCGGAGGGGTCGACCGAGTGCACGACGGGGTCGGTCAGGAACATCTTGACCAGCCGGTCGATGTTCTTGTCCAGGGTCGCGGAGAACAGCATGCGCTGTCCGCCTTCCTCGACCTGCTTGAGCAGGGCGACGACCTGCGGCATGAAGCCCATGTCGGCCATCTGGTCGGCCTCGTCGAGGACGGTGATGGCGACCTCGTCCAGACGGCAGTCGCCGCGCTCGATGAGGTCCTTGAGCCGGCCCGGCGTGGCCACGACCACCTCGGCGCCGCGGCGCAGGGTGCCGGACTGCTTGCTGATCGACATGCCGCCGACGACGGTGGCCATCCGCAGGTTGACGGCGGTGGCGTACGGCGTCAGCGCGTCGGTGACCTGCTGGGCGAGCTCGCGGGTCGGGACGAGGACGAGCGCCAGCGGCGCCTTCGGCTCGGAGCGGCGTCCGGCGGTGCGGGCCAGCAGCGCGAGGCCGAAGGCCAGGGTCTTGCCGGAGCCGGTGCGGCCGCGGCCGAGGATGTCCCGGCCGGCGAGCGAGTTCGGCAGGGTGGCGCCCTGGATCGGGAACGGGTCGGTGACGCCCTGCGCGGCAAGGGTTTTCAGCAGGGCGGCGGGCATGTCCAGCTCGGCGAACGCGTCGACGGCGGGCAGTGCGGGGGTCATGGTTTCGGGCAGGGCGAACTCACCCTGCGGCGGCGTGGCCCTGCGACGGGGTGACGCCTTGCCGGATCCCTTGCCGGAACCCTGTGCGGTTGCCTGTGCCTGGGCCGTGCCACGCCCCCTCGACGGGCGATTGCGGGCGGGACGGTCCTGACGTTCGGAGCGGGTCATACGGAATTGCCCTCCTGGGGGATTCCTGGGAACTACGTGGGACTGCTGGGGACTGCGGAGGGTTCCGGGGGCCGCATGGGCATGCGGATGAACCGCTGTGCGCGGCGCGTGGAACTCTCTGGACACCCGGGGTGCTTCGTCGCACCCGGTGCTGGGCGCCGAACGGCGCCCGGTCTTTGCGTCACTTCCCAGGGACAGCACAAGCCGGGACCCGCACCTTCACGGTGCGGGCCCCGGCTGCGAGGTACGCGTCCGGCAATTAGGCCGGGACGATGTTCTCCGCCTGCGGGCCCTTCTGGCCCTGCGTGACGTCGAAGGAGACCTTCTGGCCCTCCTGGAGCTCACGGAAGCCCTGGGTGGCGATGTTGGAGTAGTGGGCGAAGACGTCGGCGCCGCCGCCGTCCTGCTCGATGAAGCCGAAGCCCTTTTCCGAGTTGAACCACTTCACGGTTCCAGTAGCCATGTCATTCTCCTAAAACAGGTGCAGTGCCGGAAATCCGCACTTTACGAATTCCAAGTCGCCGCATTGAGCCCCACCCGGAGAAAGCCGGAAAACATTAAAGCGCCTGAGGAAGCATTCCCGTCAGGCGCACATAAAGTTCATGGGTACCAAAACTGCAACCGGATCACCGTAGCACGATCTGCCGACCAGCGGTGGGACACGCCGCGCCGCGAGCGGCGAATTTTCGGGCGAACCCTTGGGGCGTCCGGCCTGGAGCCGTGTCGAAATCGCTGGAACCGGTCCCCCGGCGGGTTCAGCCACGCAGGGCGATGCCGTCCAGGACCATCGAGAGGTACTGGCGGGCGATCTCCTCCGGGCTGTGCTGTCCGCCCGGCCGGTACCAGGAGGCGGCGACCCAGACGGTGTCGCGGACGAACCGGTAGGTGAGGCGGATGTCCAGATCGGCGCGGAACGTCCCCCCGGCGACGCCGCGTTCCAGGGTGCCGAGCCAGGCCTTCTCGAACTTCTCCTGCGAGTCGACGAGGTACTGGAACCGGGGCTGGGCCGCCAGGTGCCGGGCCTCCTTCTGGTAGATGGCGACGGCGGCGCGGTGCCGGTCGATCTCGCGGAAGGACTCGGTCACGAGTGCCTCGATGGTCTCGCGGGGGCCGAGCCGGGCGTCGAGGACGGCGTCGTACCCCTCCCAGAGCTCGCCCAGGAAGGTGGAGAGGATCTCGTCGAGCATCGATTCCTTGGAATCGAAGTGGTAGTAGAGGCTGCCCGCGAGCATGCCGGCCTCGTCCGCGATCCTGCGGACGGTCGTGGCGTTGTATCCCTGGGCCGCGAACACCTCGGCGGCGGTGGCGAGCAACTCGCCGCGGCGCTCGGGCGAGGGGGTCCCCTGGGGCTTCTTCTTGGTAGGCACCCCCCCATTCTCCGCTCCGCGGGAGCGGCCGCGGACGCCCCGTCGCCCACGGCCCGCCGACGGGCCGCCACCCGCCCGGCCGGAGCGGTCAGGGCGTGCCGGCCGCCGAGCCGTCGTCGTTGCCCCTGCGGACCGTGTGCAGCGGGTGGCCGGGGCGCCAGACCTGGATGACCAGGGTGTCGCCACCCTCGAGGCCGGTGCGTACCACCTCGGTCAGCTCCACCCGGAAGAGGTGGAAGGGTTCCGGCGGCTTCACCTCGCCGATGAAGCGGGCCAGCAGGCCGGGGTCGGTCACCTCCACCGCGCGTCCCGAGATCCGTACGTCCCCGTCGGCCATCTCGGCGTCGGGGCCCGGATTGGCCTGCACCGCGAAGCGGGGGTCGCGGCGCAGGTCCAGCGCCTTGCGTGAGTTCGGCATCATGCCGAGGAGCGGCTCGTCCAGCCGGAACTCCACTTCGAGTCCGGTCACCCGGGGGGAGCCGTCCTTGCGGACCGTCGCCAGGACGTGGTGCTTGTACTGCTCGAAGCGCTGTCGCACGGTGTCGGCGAAGTCCGGCTCAGCCGACCGGAAATCTGCCCAGGAATGTGAGGTCATCGCTCCATCGAACCCGGGAATCCCGACATCCTCTGTCCGGTTTCTCCGAGCACACCACGCGGACCACCCGGACGGATGCCGTACGGGCGCCTCCGTGGTGTGCTGGAAGAGGTGGAGGCCGCCGTCCGGGCGGCGGGGAGGGCCACTCCCCGCTCCGAGGTGAGTTCAGATGGCGATCTTCATGAAGGCGTCGCTGCCGGGTGTGACGACGGACCAGTACGAGGCGCTCAACGCGGAACTCCAGTCCATGCCGGGCGACACGTTCGCCGGCTGCCTGGCGCACGTCTGCGTCCCCACTGACGCCGGCATCGAGGTGTACGACCTCTGGGAGTCCGAGGAGGCCATGGACAAGTTCGGCGCGGTGATGATGCCCGTCGCCGAGAAGCAGGGCCTGTCGGCCGCGGGCGGGCGCCCGGCCGTCTCGCAGGTGCACCGTTACTGGCTGCCGGGCTCGTAGCGCGACAGCGTGACCAGCGCCGCGTATCCCTGCGTCCGCAGCACGCAGGACGCCGCGCCGCGCAGCAGCACCGCGTCGTAGCACCCGAGCCCGGTGTCCGTGCCGTCGATGACGGCACCGTCCTCCAGCGCCACGGCCAGCACCGCCCCGCCCTCCGGAGCCATCAGCCGGAGGGTGCCGCGTACCACCGCCGTCTCGGCCCGGGTGCGGTCCCGGCGGTACATCACGTTGAGATTCACGACCGGGCCCCCCAGCAGCCGTCCGTCGGTCTCCACGTCGCCCGGGAAGTCGTGGGGCCAGTACGGCTCGTCGACGATGTGGTGCTCGCCGCCGACCATCAGGTCCATCCCGGCTCCCTCCACCACGGTCAGGGTGCGGTCGACGCCCGGGAACACGGAGAACGGCCCGTCCTCGGCCACGGCCGCCAGGCTGACCCGCCAGTCGAAGTCCTCCGTGGTGGCGGCGGGGGACGCGGCGATCTCGCGGGTGGTGCCCGCGCCGTTCTTCCATGCCACCTGGGTGCGGCCGGCCGCACGCAGGATCCTGAACGCCTCGGCGGTCATCAGCGGGCTCCGATCGTCGGTGGTGAGGGGCCCCGAGCCTAAACCGGCACCCACGGTTCGCTATCTTGATCGCCGCCGCCCCACCGGCCTCGTGTCCACACACCGATGAAGGAGCCGGCCATGGAGGCCGCCGTCACCACCTGCTACCGCCATCCCTCGTACGAGACCTATGTGAGCTGCACCCGGTGCGAGCGCTTCATCTGCCCCACGTGCATGCGCGAGGCAGCCGTCGGCCATCACTGCGTGGACTGCGTGAAGGAGGGACAGCGCTCGATACGGCAGGCGCGGACGGTGTTCGGCGGTGCGGTGCCCCGCAGTGCGGTGCCGGTCGTCACCTACGTGCTGATGGGCCTCAACGTCCTGGCCTACCTGGCCGAGCTGGTCCGCCCGGGGGTCGTCGACCGGTTCGCCATGCTGGGTGGCGGGCTGGTCGGCCCGGACGGCGGCCAGTACCTCTACGTGGACGGGGGCCTTCCCGGCTTCGACGTGACGGGCGTGCTGGACGGTGAGTGGTACCGCCTGCTGACCGGGGCCTTCCTGCACCTGCCGCCGGGCGAGTCCTCCTTCGGCGCGCTGCCGTTCGGGGTCCTGCACATCGTCTTCAACATGTACGCGCTGTGGAATCTGGGCCGGGTCGTCGAGGAGCAGTTGGGGCGGGTCCGGTATCTCGCGCTGTACCTGCTGTCCGCGCTGGGCGGTTCGGTGCTGGTCTATCTGATCGCGCCGCTCGACTCCACGGTGGGCGCCTCGGGTGCGGTCTTCGGTCTCGCGGCGTCGTTCTACGTGATCAACCGACGACTGGGCCGGGACATGCAGGCGGTGAACCGGTTCCTGGCCGGCTTCCTGATCTGGATGGTGATCTCGGCGGCATTCACCTCGTGGGAGGCTCATCTGGGCGGGCTGCTGACCGGCGCGTTGGTCACGGTCGTCTACGCGTACGCCCCGGCGCAGCGGCGTACGCCGGTCCAGGCGGCAGGGTGTGTGGTGCTGCTCGCCGTGCTGGTGCTGCTGGTGGTCCTGAAGACCTCGGCGCTGACGGGGTGAGAGGCTGCCGGGTGGCCGGTCTGACACGATGACCGCATGCCCAATGATCACTCCGCGCCGGGAGCCGTGCGTTCCGGTGCGGTCTCCCTGATGCGTCGACTGCATCCACTGGACTGGCTGGCGGGCGGACTGCTCGTCCTGGGGCTCGCGGCGGTGGTGACCGGGCTGCTGCCGGCGGATCCCGCGGCGGATCAGATGCGGCGCATCGGGCCGCTGCTGGTGTTCCTGGCCACCGTGATCGTGCTGGCGGAGCTGGCGGGCCGGGCCCAGGTGTTCGATGTGGTGGCGGCCTGGGTGGCGCGGGCGGGGAGAGGCCGCTATCCCCTGCTCTTCGGGCTGTGCGTGGTGTTCGCGTCGCTGACCACGATCACTTTGAATCTGGACACCACCGCGGTCCTGTTGACCCCGGTGATGCTGGCGCTCGGTACCCGGGTGGGCATCGCCGCCCTGCCGTTGGCGATGACGACGGTGTGGCTGGCCAACACGGCGAGTCTGCTGCTGCCGGTGTCGAATCTGACCAATCTGCTGGCGGCGGACCGGGTGGCGCTGTCCCCGGCCGGTCTGGCCGCCGTGATGTGGCTGCCCCAGCTGGCCGCGATCGGGGTGACGGCCCTGTGTCTGTGGGTGTTCTACTGGCGCCGCGGTCGTCGCGGGGCCGACCGCTACACCCCGCCCGCGGTGCCGGTGCCCGGTGATCCGGTGCTGCTGCGGATCTGTTCGGTGGCGTGCGGCGGCTTCCTGCTGGCGATCCTGCTGGTGGACGTCCCGCTGTGGTCCGCCTCGCTGGTCGCGATGCTGGTCGTGGTGACGGCCTACGCGGTGCGCCGCCGGGAGGAGCTGCGGGTGTCGCTGGTCCCGTGGCGGCTGCTGGTGCTGGTCCCCGGGATGTTCCTGGTCGTGGAGACCGTCAACGCGCACGGACTGCATGAGCTGCTGGTGCGCGCACTCGGCTCGGACAACGGCTTCGTGGGCATGCTGCGGTCGGCCGGGGTGGGCGCGGGGCTGTCCAACGTGTTGAACAACCTGCCGGCGTACGTGGCGGGCGAGGCGGTGATCCCGGCGGGCAACCACAACCAGCTGCTGGCCCTGCTGATCGGGGTCAACGCGGGATCCGTCGTCACACCGTGGGGGTCGCTGGCGACGCTGCTGTGGTTCGAGCGGTGCCGTTGGCAGGGGACGCGGATCGCCGTGCGGCGCTTCATGCTGACCGGTCTGGTGCTGTCGGTGACGGCGGTGGCCGCCGCCACCTGCGCGCTGGCTCTGGTCACCTGAGTCACCGCGTTCGGCGATCTGCCCCGGGATGCGCCACGGCGCCTGCCGAATCGTCCGGTCGGGGACGGGCAGGCGCCGCGTTCAGTTCCGTACGCCGTTGTACGGGACGTCTGTGTGCCGTGGTCAGACCGTCAGGGAACGGTCCGTCGGGCGGATCGGGGCCGGCAGTGCGCTGGCTCCGGTCAGGAAGCGGTCCACGCCGCGTGCCGCGGAGCGGCCCTCGGCGATGGCCCACACGATGAGGGACTGGCCGCGGCCGGCGTCTCCGGCGACGAACACGCCGTCGACGTTGGTCGCGTAGTCGTCGTCACGGGCCACGTTGCCCCGCGCGTCGAGCTCCAGACCGAACTGCTGGACCAGCCCGTTGGCCTGGTCCGTGCCGGTGAAGCCCATCGCGAGGGTGACCAGCTGTGCGGGGATCTTCCGCTCGGTGCCGGGCTTCTGCTCCAGCTTACCGTCCTTGAACTCCACCTCGACGAGGTGGAGGGCCTGGACGTTGCCCTCGTCGTCGCCCTCGAAGTGGGTCGTCGAGACGGAGTAGACGCGCTCGCCGCCCTCCTCGTGCGCGGAGGTGACCTTGTAGAGCATGGGGAAGGTCGGCCAGGGCTGGTTGGCGTTCCGGTCCTCGCCCGGCTGCGGCATGATCTCCAGCTGGGTGACGGAGAGCGCGCCCTGGCGGTGGGCGGTGCCGACGCAGTCGGCGCCCGTGTCGCCGCCGCCGATGACGACGACGTGCTTGCCCTCGGCGGTGATCGGGGAGACCGTCAGGTCGCCCTCCTGCACCTTGTTGGCGAGCGGCAGGTACTCCATCGCGAAGTGCACGCCGTTCAGCTCACGGCCCGGGACGGGCAGATCGCGGGAGACGGTGGCGCCGGCGGCGATGACGACGGCGTCGTAGCGGCGCCGCAGCTTCGCGGCGTCGACGTCCTTGCCGACCTCGACCTCGGTGCGGAACTTGGTTCCCTCCGCGCGCATCTGCTCGATGCGGCGGTTGATGTGCGACTTCTCCATCTTGAACTCGGGGATGCCGTACCGGAGGAGTCCCCCGATGCGGTCCGCGCGCTCGTAGACGGCGACCGTGTGGCCGGCCCGGGTCAGCTGCTGGGCGGCGGCGAGTCCGGCCGGGCCGGAGCCGATGACGGCCACGGTCTTGCCGGAGAGGCGCTCGGGCGGCTGCGGGGTGACGTCGCCGCGGTCCCACGCCTGGTCGATGATGGAGACTTCGACGTTCTTGATGGTGACGGCCGGCTGGTTGATGCCGAGCACACACGCCGACTCGCACGGGGCCGGGCAGAGCCGCCCGGTGAACTCCGGGAAGTTGTTCGTGGCGTGCAGACGCTCGGACGCGGCGGTCCAGTCCTCGCGGTAGGCGTAGTCGTTCCACTCGGGGATGAGGTTTCCGAGGGGACAGCCGTTGTGGCAGAACGGGATGCCGCAGTCCATGCAGCGGCCGGCCTGCTTGCTGATGATCGGCAGCAGCGAGCCCGGAACGTAGACCTCGTTCCAGTCCTTGACGCGCTCACCGACGGGGCGGGTCTTGGCGACCTCGCGGCCGGTGGTCAGGAAGCCCTTGGGGTCAGCCATTGGTCGCCGCCTCCATCATCTTCTCGGTGGTCTCCTGCTCGGAGAGACCGGCGAGCTCAGCGGCGTCCTTGGCGGCGAGCACTGCCTTGTAGGTGGACGGGATGATCTTGCTGAAGCGGGTCACCGCGGTGTCCCACTCGGCGAGGAGCTTCTCGGCGACCGTGGAGGCGGTCTCCTCGTGGTGGCGGCGCACGACGTCGTGCAGCCACTGCTCGTCGGTGTCGGAGAGCTCCTCGACCGCGCCGAGGTTCCCGACGTTGACGTTGTCGCGGTTCAGGTCGATGACGTACGCGACACCGCCCGACATGCCGGCCGCGAAGTTGCGTCCGGTCTCGCCGAGGACGACGGCGTGTCCGCCGGTCATGTACTCGCAGCCGTGGTCGCCCACGCCCTCCGAGACGACCGTGGCGCCGGAGTTGCGGACGCAGAACCGCTCGCCGGTGCGGCCGCGCAGGAACAGTTCGCCGCCGGTGGCGCCGTAGGCGATGGTGTTGCCCGCGATGGTGGAGTACTCGGCGAGGTGGTCGGCGCCGCGGTCCGGGCGGACGACGACGCGGCCGCCGGAGAGGCCCTTGCCGACGTAGTCGTTGGCGTCGCCCTCCAGGCGCAGCGTCACGCCGCTGGGGAGGAAGGCGCCGAAGGACTGGCCCGCGGAGCCGGTGAAGGTGATGTCGATGGTGTCCTCGGGCAGGCCCGCACCGCCGAACTTCTTCGTGACCTCGTGACCGAGCATCGTGCCGACGGTCCGGTTGATGTTGCGGATCGCGATCTGCGCGCGGACCGGCAGGGCGGACTCGGCGCTGTCGGCGTTCAGGGCGTCGGCGGCGAGCTTGATGAGCTCGTTGTCGAGGGCCTTGGCGAGACCGTGGTCCTGCTCGTTGATCCGGTGGCGGACGGCGCCCTCGGGCAGCTCCGGGACGTGGAACAGCGGCTTGAGGTCGAGGCCCTGTGCCTTCCAGTGCGTGATCGCACGGTCGGTGTCCAGGAGCTCGGCGTGGCCGACTGCCTCTTCGATCGTACGGAAGCCGAGCTCGGCGAGGATCTCGCGGACTTCCTGGGCGATGAACTCGAAGAAGTTGACGATGTACTCGGCCTTGCCGGAGAACCGGTCGCGCAGGACCGGGTTCTGGGTGGCGATGCCGACCGGGCAGGTGTCGAGGTGGCAGACACGCATCATGACGCAGCCGGAGACGACGAGCGGCGCGGTCGCGAAACCGAACTCCTCGGCGCCCAGCAGCGCGGCGATGACGACGTCGCGGCCGGTCTTGAGCTGGCCGTCGGTCTGCACGACGATGCGGTCGCGCAGGCCGTTGAGCAGCAGGGTCTGCTGGGTCTCGGCGAGGCCGAGCTCCCAGGGGCCGCCCGCGTGCTTCAGGGAGGTGAGCGGGGAGGCGCCCGTTCCGCCGTCGTGGCCGGAGATGAGGACGACGTCCGCGTGGGCCTTGGAGACACCGGCGGCAACCGTGCCGACACCGACCTCGGAGACCAGCTTCACGTGGATGCGGGCCGCCGGGTTGGCGTTCTTGAGGTCGTGGATCAGCTGAGCCAGGTCCTCGATGGAGTAGATGTCGTGGTGCGGCGGCGGGGAGATCAGACCGACACCCGGGGTGGAGTGCCGGGTCTTGGCGACCCACGGGTAGACCTTGTGGCCGGGCAGCTGGCCGCCCTCGCCGGGCTTGGCGCCCTGCGCCATCTTGATCTGGATGTCGTCCGCGTTGACCAGGTACTCGCTGGTGACACCGAAGCGGCCGGAGGCGACCTGCTTGATGGACGAGCGGCGGGCCGGGTCGTAGAGCCGGTCGGCGTCCTCGCCGCCCTCACCGGTGTTGGACTTGCCGCCCAGCTGGTTCATGGCGATGGCGAGGGTCTCGTGCGCCTCGCGGGAGATCGAGCCGTACGACATGGCGCCGGTGGAGAAGCGCTTGACGATGTCGGAGACGGACTCGACCTCGTCGATGTCGATGGCCTCGCGGTCCGAGGTGAAGCCGAAGAGGCCGCGGAGCGTCATCAGGCGCTCGGACTGCTCGTTCACCCGGTCCGTGTACTTCTTGAAGATGTCGTACCGGCGGTTGCGGGTGGCGTGCTGGAGGCGGAAGACCGTCTCCGGGTCGAACAGGTGCGGCTCGCCCTCGCGGCGCCACTGGTACTCGCCGCCGATCTCCAGCGCGCGGTGCGAGGCGGAGATGCCGGAGGCGGGGTAGCCCTTGGCGTGCCGGGCGGCGACCTCCTTGGCGACGACGTCGAGTCCGGCGCCGCCGATCTTGGTGGCGGTGCCGTTGAAGTACTGCGCGACGAAGTCCTCGTCGAGGCCGACGGCCTCGAAGACCTGGGCGCCGCGGTAGGAGGCGACGGTGGAGATGCCCATCTTGGACATGACCTTCAGGACGCCCTTGCCCAGCGCGTAGATGAGGTTGCGGATGGCCTGTTCGGCGTCGATGCCCTCGATGAAGGTGCCGGCCCGGACGAGGTCCTCCACGGACTCCATGGCCAGGTACGGGTTGACCGCGGCGGCGCCGTAGCCGATCAGCAGCGCGACGTGGTGGACCTCGCGGACGTCACCGGCCTCGACCAGCAGGCCCACCTGGGTGCGCTGCTTGGTGCGGATGAGGTGGTGGTGGACGGCCGAGGTGAGCAGCAGCGAGGGGATCGGCGCGTGCTCGGCGTCGGAGTGCCGGTCGGACAGGACGATCAGGCGGGCGCCGTCCTCTATGGCGGCGTCGACCTCGGTGCAGATCTGCTCGATCCGCGCGGCCAGTGCCTCGCCGCCGCCGCTGACCCGGTAGAGGCCGGAAAGCGTCGCGGCCTTCATGCCCGGCATGTCGCCGTCGGCGTTGATGTGTATGAGCTTGGCCAGCTCGTCGTTGTCGATCACCGGGAAGGGCAGCGTGACTGCGCGGCACGCTGCGGCGGTCGGCTCCAGGATGTTCCCCTGGGGGCCGAGCGTGGAGCGCAGCGAGGTGACGAGCTCCTCGCGGATGGCGTCCAGGGGCGGGTTGGTGACCTGGGCGAACAGCTGGGTGAAGTAGTCGAAGAGCAGCCGGGGGCGCTCGGAGAGCGCGGCGATCGGAGAGTCCGTGCCCATGGAGCCCAGCGGTTCGCCGGCGGTGCGGGCCATCGGGGCGAGGAGGACGCGGAGCTCTTCCTCGGTGTAGCCGAAGGTCTGCTGGCGGCGGGTGACGGAGGCGTGGGTGTGGACGATGTGCTCGCGCTCGGGGAGGTCCTCGAGCTCGATCTCGCCGGTTTCCAGCCACTCCTCGTACGGGTTCTCGGCGGCCAGGGACGCCTTGATCTCGTCGTCCTCGATGATGCGGTGCTCGGCGGTGTCGACGAGGAACATCTTGCCGGGCTGGAGGCGGCCCTTGCGGACGACCTTGGCGGGATCGATGTCCAGGACGCCGACCTCGGAGGAGAGCACGACGAGGCCGTCGTCGGTGACCCAGTAGCGGCCGGGGCGCAGACCGTTGCGGTCGAGGACCGCGCCGACCTGGGTGCCGTCGGTGAAGGTGACGCAGGCCGGGCCGTCCCAGGGCTCCATCATCGTGGAGTGGTACTGGTAGAAGGCGCGCCGGGCCGGGTCCATGGAGTCGTGGTTCTCCCACGCCTCGGGGACCATCATCAGGACCGAGTGCGGCAGCGAGCGGCCGCCGAGGTGGAGGAGCTCCAGGACCTCGTCGAAGGAGGCCGAGTCGGAGGCGTCCGGGGTGCAGACGGGGAAGATCCGGTCGAGCTGCGCTTCACCGAAGAGGCTGGAGGCGAGCTGGGACTCGCGGGCCTTCATCCAGTTGCGGTTGCCCTTGACCGTGTTGATCTCGCCGTTGTGCGCGACGAAACGGTACGGGTGTGCGAGCGGCCAGCTCGGGAAGGTGTTGGTGGAGAAGCGGGAGTGGACCAGCGCGACCGTGGTGGCGAAACGGCCGTCGGAGAGGTCCGGGAAGAACGGCTCCAGCTGCCCGGTGGTGAGCATCCCCTTGTAGACGATCGTGCGGGCGGAGAGCGACGGGAAGTAGACCCCGGTCTCGCGCTCGGCGCGCTTGCGCAGCACGAAGGCCTTGCGGTCGAGGACGATGCCGGTGCTCTCGCCGTCCGCGACGAAGAGCTGGCGGAACTCGGGCATGGTGGCGCGGGCGCCGTTGCCGAGGATGCCGGGGGTGACCGGGACCTCGCGCCAGCCGAGGACCTTGAGGCCTTCTTCGGCGGCGATCTTCTCGAGGTTGCGGACGGCCTCGGTGGAGTCGTCCGCGGGCAGGAACGCGATGCCGACGGCGTAGGCACCGGCTTCGGGAAGCTCGAAGGGGACCTCTTCGCGGAGGAAGGCGTCCGGGACCTGGAGCAGGATTCCGGCGCCGTCACCGGAGTCGGGCTCGGATCCGGTGGCTCCGCGGTGTTCGAGGTTGCGCAGTACGGTCAGCGCCTGCTCGACCAGCTCGTGGCCGGCCACACCGGTCAGAGTGGCTACGAATCCGACACCGCAGGCGTCGTGCTCGTTGCGGGGGTCGTACATCCCCTGCTGGGCGGGGCGACCGTCCATGGGCGACCAGGCGTCGGTGCGCATCGGCTCTCCCGTCGTCGTCGTGGCATATGCAGTGCCGAGGGACGACGTTGGCCCTCTGCGAAATTTCGTGCAGATTACATGATGGGACGCTTCTCAAAAAGCGGATAGCTTGTTCCAACATACGGACACCGCCGTGACGGTGGAGGGGGTCGCAGTCGGAGGATCGGCGCCCGGGAGACCGCAGAGAGCAGGCGTCGTTGCCTGCGGTGTCTACGGCTCATGCCCGGCGGCAAAGGAAACGAAACCGCCGGGTAACGACTACTTATGTGTAGTCCTGCATAGAGTCTCATTTTACGGCGCGTACGCCCGATCCGCCCAGGGGCGGTGATCAGGACGTACGTCACACGTATGGCGGATACGTTACGGCCTCGCGCACCGGGAGGTGAGCGAGGCCTTACGGACGGATGCGGAGGCTCAGCCTCCGACGGCGACGCCGAAGAGGGCGCCCAGGCCGTAGGTGATCGCGGCCGCAGCACCGCCGAGCACCAGCTGGCGCAGCCCGCTGAACCACCAGCTGCGGGCCGTGACCCGGGCCACCACCGCGCCGCAGCCGAAGAGTCCGGCCAGGGCCAGCAGCACGGCGGGCCACATCGCGTCCGCGCCGAGCAGGAACGGCAGCACGGGCAGCAGCGCGCCCAGCGCGAACGCGCCGAACGAGGACACGGCGGCGACGAGGGGCGACGGCAGATCGCCCGGGTCGATGCCCAGCTCCTCGCGGGCGTGGATCTCCAGGGCCTGCTCGGGGTCGCGCGACAGCTGACGGGCGACCTCACGGGCCAGTCCGGCCTCGACCCCGCGCGACTCGTAGAGTGAGGCGAGCTCCCGCTCCTCGTCCTTGGGGTGCTTGCGCAGCTCACGCCGCTCGATGTCGAGTTCCGCCTCGACGAGCTCGCGCTGCGAGGCGACGGAGGTGTATTCGCCGGCCGCCATCGAGAAGGCGCCCGCGGCGAGACCGGCCAGGCCCGTGATCACGATCGTGCGGTGCGAGACCGCACCGCCCGCGACACCGGTCATCAGGGCGAGGTTCGAGACGAGCCCGTCCATGGCACCGAACACCGCCGGCCGCAGCCATCCGCCGTTGACATCACGGTGGGTGTGGTTGTCCCGGTGCGCCTCGTGCAGTACGGCGTCGGTCTCGATGATGGACACAGCTCTCCCCTTCTCCGGCAGCGGATTTCGTGCGCTCCGCCCGCTCGACATCATCGAAAGTACGCACGAAAAATGGCTCCCGCCAGCAAGGCAGGCCGTACTTACCACCCTCCGTAACCAGGTAGGTACGCCTTGCCTTGCTGTCCGAAGGCCGTCATCCGAGTGGCCCTTTTGTGGTGATAATCGGCCTCTGTCTCGGCTCCGCGTGGCACAGATCCCACAGGGGCGAGAACTGGCTCGGTACGAGCGAAGGGTCGACGCGATGGAGCTGACCGCAGGAAATCCGGCAGGGCCACGGACGAACGGCGCGCGGGCGGCGGTACGCGGGGCCCCGGGCCCGGCCGGTCCCGCCCACGGCGGCCTCGGCGACCGGGCCAGGGGTGCGCTGCTGGGCCTCGCGGTGGGCGACGCGCTGGGCGCACCCGCGGAGAACATGCGGCCCTCCGAGATCCGCCGCCGCTGGGGCCGGATCGAGGGCTTCGTGAGCGACGACCCGGCGGGCACGGACGACACGGAGTACGCGATCTTCTCCGGACTCCTGCTGGCCCGGCACGGATCGGCACTCACCGTCACCCATGTCGAGCGGGCCTGGCACCTGTGGATCGCCGACCTGGACGAGGGGCCGTTCCGCGGCGCCGGCTTCAGCGAGCGGGGCACGCTGGAGAACCTGCGCCGGGGCCTGGCCGCCCCGATCTCCGCGCAGCACCGGCATGCGTGGAGCGACGGTCTGGCGATGCGGGCGGCGCCCTTCGGTGTCTTCGCGGCGGGCCGGCCCACGGAGGCGGCACGGCTGGTCGCGGTGGACGGCCGGGTCAGCCATGACGGCGAGGGCATCTACGGCGGTCAGGCGGTGGCCGCCGGGGTGGCGGCCGCGATGACGGGGGCCGGGGTCACCTCGGTGATCGCCGCCGCGCTCTCCGTCGTACCGATGGACTCGTGGACGGCACGCTCCCTGCGGCGGGCGGTGACGGCCGCGCAGCACCCGTATCCCGACCGCCTCACGCGGGAGCGGGCGGTGCGCTCGGCCGTCGTCATCGGGGGGTACCCGTGGACGGACCTGGCGCCGGAGGCGGTGGGCCTGGCCTTCGGCGCGTTCGCGGCGGCGCGCGGTGACTTCCGTACGGCGGTGCTGACGGCGGTCAACATGGGCCGCGACGCCGACACGACGGCCGCGGTGGCGGGCGCCCTGGCCGGAGCGCTGCACGGCGCGTCCGCCATCCCGCGCCCCTGGGCGGAGGCGATCGGCCCGGTCCGTGGCAGCTGCCTCCCGTCGATGCGCGGCTACCACGTCCTGGACATCGCGGAGCTGCTCACCCCGGACGAGACGGACGAGCGGGGTGCGGGCGAGCGAGGCCGGGGCGGTGCGCCCGGACGCGAGGGTCGCCAGGACACCGCCCCCGGAGCGGTGGTGGGGCGATGACGACGGCCAGGGACACCTCCCGCACCGCGCGGCCGGAGGCCGCCGGCCACCCGGACACCGCGACGCGTCCCGACGCCGCCCGTGAGCAGCGCGGCGACGAGCGGCCGCGGGAGACCGCACGGAGCGGAGCCGGCCCGGGAGCCGCCCGGCCGGCAGCACCGCGCCGGGCCCGCATCGAGGGCCTGCTGCTCGGCCTGGCTGCCGGGGACGCCGCCGGATGGCCGGCGGCGCGGCACCGGGCGGCCCGGATGCCGGAGTGGACCAGGCGCCTGACCCGTGAGCTCGACACCTTCGCCGAGCAGAACGCGACCACCACGCTGCCCGTCCCCATCGCGCTCAATCAGCCGCCCGAGCCCTTGCGGCTAGGCCCGTCCGACGACGCCGAATGGGCGGCCTTCGCCGCCGGGACCGTACTCACCTCGGCGGCGGGTGCGCTGCAGGGTCTGGCCCCCGGGCGGCGGATGCGGGCCGCCGTGGACACCGCCTGGAACGCGCTGGCCGCCGAGGTGGCCGCCGCCGCCGCCCGGGCGCCCGAGGTCGAGTCCGCCGTCCTGCCGCTGCGCGCCCGGATCTCGGTGCGGGCCGGGCTCGGCAACCTCGCCGCCGGCCTCCGCCCGCCCGCCACCGGTCATGACAACCCGCACTACTTCGACGACGCCGCGTGCGTGCGCGCCGCCGTGCTGGCCGTCGTGCACCCCGGCGACCCCGGGGCCGCGGCCGACCTCGCGGAGTTCGACGCGCGCTACACCCAGGACGGTGACGGGGTGCACGGGGCACGGGCGATGGCCGCCGCGATCGCCGAAGCGCTCGGCGGGGCGGACGTCGACGCCGCGGTGAACGCCGCGCTCACCCAGCTCCCCGAGGGCACCGAGATCGCCCGCAACGCGGCCCACGCGGTCCGCATCGCCCGGGACTTCGCCGGTGAGCGGGCCGGAGCGTTCGCCCTCGTACCGGTGCTGGAGCATCAGATCGTCGACCACGTCTACAGCTACGGGATCGCCGCGGCCGAGACCGTTCCCGTCGCCCTGGCCCTGGCCACCGCGGCCCGCGGCGACATCGCGCAGGCCGTGCCGGCGGCGGCCTGTCTCTCCCGTGTCGCCGACTCGGCACCCGCGCTGGCCGGGGCGCTCACCGGGGCACTCGGCTCGATCACCGCCGTGCCCGACGGCTGGCGCGAGGCATGCCGCACCCTGGCCGGGTGTGCGCTGCCCCGTTTGGCGGGTACGGATCTGATCGAACTCGCCGGGCTGCTGGCAGACACGGAACCGGTGCCACTGGGTGGACAATTCGGACATGACATCCACCGCGCCGACGGCGCCCACGAGGTCCGCACCCCCCACGACGCCCGCGGAGCCCACCCTCGATGAACGGATCGCGGGCGCGCTCGTCGGCGCAGCCGTCGGCGACGCGCTCGGCGGGCCGGTCGAGGGCCGGCCCCCGGAGCAGATCGTGGCCCGCCACGGCGGGCGGATCACCGGCGTCGTCGGCCCGTGGGACGGCGACGACTGGCGCACCGCCCGCCCCATCGCGCCGTACCACAAGGGCGACGGGCACGTCACCGACGACACGTTGATGACCCATGCGCTGGTCCGTGTGTACGGGAAGGTCCGCGGCCACCTCGACGCGTACTCCGTCGCCGACCACCTCGTACCGGAGCTGATCTCGAACCCGCGCTGGATTCCGGAGCTGGAGGCGGAGGCGCTGCCTGTGCAGCGGATCTTCCTCGCCGAGAAGTGGATCGTCGCCCGGCTGCACTACGGCCATGTCGATCCGCGCGAGGCGGGCAGCGGAAACATCGTCAACTGCGGTGCGGCGATGTACATGGCGCCGGTCGGCCTGGTGAACGCAGCCCATCCGCAGGCCGCGTACGCCGAGGCGCTGGATGTCGCGGGCGCCCATCAGTCCTCGTACGGCAGGGAGGCGGCCGGCGTCTTCGCGGCCGCCGTCGCCGCGGCCTGCGCTCCGGGGGCGACGCCCGCGAGCGTCGTCGAGACGTGTCTGTCGCTGGCCAAGGACGGCACCCGGGCCGCGATCGAAGCAGTGTGCGAAACGGCCGTCGCCCACCGGGACTTCGAGTCGGCGCTCGTCCCGCTGCGGGAGGCCGTCGCCCCCTTCGACACGGTCGGCCCCGACTACCGTGCCCCCTCGCTCGGCGCCCGCCGCCCATCCCGGCTGCACGCCATCGAGGAGCTCCCGGTCGCCCTCGGGATGCTGCTGGTGGCGGACGGCGACTTCCGTCGGACCGTGCTCGGTTCGGTCAACTACGGGCGGGACTGCGACTCGATCGCCACGATGGGCGGCGCGGTCGCGGGCGCCCTGCACGGCGAGCGGGCGATCCCGGCCGAATGGGTGCGCACGGTCGGCGAGGCCAGCCGGCTCGATCTGCACGCCCCGGCCCGCACCCTGGCCGAGGTCGCCCGCGAGGTGTTCGCCCACGACACGGCCCGCCGCCGCGCCCACGAGGCCGCCTTCGCCACGCTGGCGGACCGGCCATGACCGACACGGTGCGGGCCACCTGGGTCCAGCCCGAGGACCTGGTGGGGCACGAACTGCGGCAGGCGGCCGAGGACGGACGGGACGTCCGGGACATCGCGCGCCGGTGGTACGAGGCCGGCGGGTCGCCCGCCCCGGACCGAGCAGGCGCCTCGGTGCCCCCGGCCCCTCCCGGGCTGCGCGCGGTCGCCGGGCACCTGCTGGACGAACTCACCCTGCTGGACTCGCCGCTGGCCGACGACGAACCAACCGGCCTCGCCGAGATCCGGGACGCCTGTCCGCACTGGCCGCACCCCCGCACGGAGCGGTTCGCCGTGGACCGCGAGCGGCTGCACGCGGCCTGGCTGGGGCGCGCCGCCGGCTGTCTGCTCGGCAAGCCGGTCGAGAAGCTGCCGCTGGAGGGCATCCGCGCCCTGGCCCGCGCCACCGGAAACTGGCCGCTGAGCACCTGGTTCACCGGCCGCGGCCTGCCCCCGGCACTGGCGGCCACATATCCCTGGAACCGGCGCTCCAAGTCCACCTCGCTGGCCGAGAACATCGACGGGATGCCCGAGGACGACGACCTCAACTATCCGCTGCTGACAGTGCTGTTGCTTCAGCGGTACGGCAGGTCCTTCACCACCGCCGACCT
Source organism: Streptomyces sp. NBC_01013 (assembly GCF_045162765.1). Lineage (NCBI taxonomy): Bacteria > Bacillati > Actinomycetota > Actinomycetes > Kitasatosporales > Streptomycetaceae > Streptomyces > Streptomyces sp. NBC_01013. The sequence continues at coordinate 6,259,845 of NZ_CP108687.1, read as the reverse complement.
GGCCAGGCTCTGGCTGGAGGAGCTCCCGGCGGGCCGGACGTTCACCGCAGAGCGGGTCGCGTACCGCAATCTGCTCGACGGTCTCGAACCGCCGGACACCGCTCGCCACCGCAATCCCTTCCGGGAGTGGATCGGGGCGCAGATCCGCGCGGACGTGCACGGCTGGACGCACCCCGGCGACCCGGCCGCGGCGGCGGAACAGGCCCACCGCGACGCCGTCCTCACCCACACCGGGAACGGGGTGTACGGCTCGATGTTCACCGCCGCCGCGCTCGCCGAGGCGGCCGGCGGCGAGGCCGACGTGCACGGGTGCCTCGCCGCCGGTCTGCGCGTGGTGCCCCCGCGCTCCAGGTTCGCGCAGGCCGTGCGGGACGGCATCGCCACGGCTGCTGAGGAGAAGAGTTTCGATACGGTCGTCGACCGGCTGCACGCGGCGTACGGCAGGTATCACTGGGTGCATGTCCTGCCCAACGCGGCTCTGCTCTCCGCCGCCCTCACCCATGCCGGCGGTGACTTCACCGGCTCTGTCTGCCGTGCGGTGTCCGGCGGCTGGGACACCGACTCCAACGGGGCGACCGCCGGTTCGCTCGCCGGTCTGCTGGCCGGGCGGCCGGACGCGCTGCCCGACCGGTGGACCACCCCGCTGAAGAACCGGCTCGCCACGTCCGTCCCCGGTTTCGACTCGGTCGGCTTCGACACCCTCGCCGACCTGACCCACCGGCTCACCCACGAGGAGGCACTCCGCCCATGACCAAAGTCGCGGTGCTCGGCAGCACCAATATGGATCTTGTGGCCTACGTCGACCGGGCCCCGGGGCTCGGGGAGACCGTCACCGGGCGGGAGTTCCGCACCATTCCCGGCGGCAAGGGCGCCAACCAGGCCGTCGCCGCCGCCCGCGCGGGCGGTGACGTGATGATGATCGGCGCGGTCGGCGACGACGAGTACGGCCTGCGGATGCGGGAGAACCTGGAGCACTCGGGGGTCGACACCGATCTCCTGCACACCGCGGAAGGGCCGAGCGGCACCGCGCACATCGTGGTCGACGGCAAGGGCTCCAACGCCATCGTCGTCATCCCCGGCGCCAACGGCACCGTCACCGCGCTCGGCCCTGGCGAGATCGCCGCCATCGCCGAGGCCGATCTGCTGCTGCTCCAGCTGGAACTGCCGCTGTCCGCCGTGATCGAAGGGGCCCGGGCGGGGCACGCCCAGGGGGTGAGGACGGTCCTGACCCCGTCCCCCGTACAGCCACTGCCCGCCGAACTCCTGGACTGCGTCGACCTGCTGATCGCCAATGAGCACGAGGCGGCCGAACTTTCGGGGCACGCCGAACCGCACGCGGCGGCCGAGATCCTGCTCAGCCAGGTTCCCTCGGTCGTCATCACGCTCGGTTCGAAGGGCTGCCTGTACGCGGCACGGGGAGGTCAGACCGTTCACTTCCCCGCGCCCGAGGTGACCGCCGTCGACACCACGGGCGCCGGGGACACCTTCGTCGGCACGCTCGTGGTGGCACTCGGGGAGGGACGGCCGGTGCCGCAGGCCGTCGCCTGGGCCTCGTCGGCGGCCGCGCTGTGTGTGCAGAAGGCCGGCGCCTCGATCTCGATGCCGTACCGCAGCGAAATCGACGCCGCGTGAGCGCGCCCGGAGCACCACCCCTGACCGGGCTGCGGGTCATCGATCTCGCCACCCTCTTCGCCGGCCCTCTCTGCGCCACCGTGCTGGGCGACTTCGGTGCCGAGGTGATCAAGGTCGAGCATCCGAGCAGGCCCGATCCGTCCCGGGGGCACGGGCCGACGAAGGACGGGGTCGGACTGTGGTGGAAACTGCTCGGCCGCAACAAGCGCAATCTCACGCTCGACCTGTCCTGCCCGGGCGGCCGTGACCTGTTGCTGCGGCTCGCCGCCGACACCGACGTGATCATCGAGAACTTCCGGCCGGGCACCTTGGAGCGTTGGGGGCTCGGACCCGCGGAGCTGCATGCCGTCAACCCGCGGCTGGTGCTGGTCCGGGTCACGGGCTTCGGTCAGTCCGGCCCGTACGCGCACCGGCCCGGCTTCGGCACGCTGGCGGAGGCGATGAGTGGTTTCGCGGCGATCACCGGGGAGCCGGACGGTCCTCCGACGCTGCCGCCGTTCGGTCTCGCCGACTCGATCGCGGCGCTCGCCACGTCGTTCGCCGTGATGGCGGCGCTGGCCGGCCGGGACCGCACGGGCGTGGGCCAGGTCGTCGACATGGCGATCATCGAGCCGATCCTGACGGTGCTCGGTCCGCAGCCGCTCTGGTACGACCAGCTGGGGTACGTCCAGCCGCGCACCGGCAACCGTTCGCGCAACAACGCGCCGCGCAACACCTACCGCACCTCGGACGGGCAGTGGGTGGCCGTCTCCACCTCGGCGCAGTCCGTCGCGGAGCGAGTGATGCGTCTGGTGGGCCGGGCGGAACTGATCGACGAGCCGTGGTTCGCCGCCGGCACCACGAGGGCCGAGCACAGCGACGAGCTCGACGAGGCGGTCGGCCACTGGATCGCGCGGCGCACCCGGGACGAGGTGCTCTCGGCGTTCGAGAAGGCGGAGGCGGCCATCGCGCCCATCCATGACATCCGTGACGTGATGGAGGACCCGCAGTACCGGGCCCTGGACTCCATCACGGAGGTCGACGACCCGGAGCTGGGCCCGCTGCGGATGCAGAACGTCCTCTTCCGACTGTCCGGGACGCCGGGATCGATCCGCTGGGCCGGGCGGCCGCACGGGGCGGACACGGACGAGATCCTCACCGGGCTCGGTCTGAGCGGCGCGGAGATCGCCGCGCTCCGGACGGAGCGTGTCCTGTGACCACGCAGACCCCGCTGACCTGGTTGTACGTCCCCGGCGACCGGCCGGACGTGGTGCGCAAGGCGCGTGACTCGGGGGCGGACGTGGTGATCGTCGACCTGGAGGACGCGGTCGCCCCCGACCGCAAGGAGTACGCACGCTCGGCAACCGCCGAGCTGCTGCGCGAACCGGCCTCCCCCATGGCGGCCCCCGTCCATGTCCGGGTCCACACGGAGGCGGACGTCCTGGCCCTGGCCGGGCTGCCGGGCCTCGCCGAGCTACGGCTGCCGAAGATCACGCACGCGGCGTCCGTCCATCACATCGCGGCGCTGGCCCCGGGCGTCGCGCTCTGTCCGCTGCTGGAGTCGGCGCTCGGCATCGAGCACGCGTACTCGGTGGCCGCCGCCCATCCGCAGGTGCGTTCCGTCGCACTCGGGGAGGCGGACCTGCGGGCGGATCTGGGGGTACGGAGCGATGCGGGGCTCGACTGGTCGCGCAGCCGGGTGGTGGTCGCGGCCCGGGCGGCCGGGCTTGCCCCGCCCACCCAGTCGGTGTTCCCGGACGTCCGGGACCTGGACGGGCTGTGGGCTTCCTGCGCCCATGGGCGGGCACTGGGCTTCCTCGGGCGGGCGGCGATCCACCCCCGGCAGCTTCCGGTGATCGAGCGGGCGTTCCGGCCGACGGCGCAGGAGGTCGAAGCAGCACAGGAGATCGTCGAGGCGGCCCGGGTGCAGGCGGGTGCACTGGCCCTGCCGGACGGACGTTTCGTCGACGCGGCGGTGGTGGCCCAGGCCCACCGCACACTGGCCCTGGCCGGTCGGGGCCGGTGAGCGGTTCGCGGCGGCCGGGCGTCGGGGAGCGGGAGGAGTCCCGCTGACCGGCTTGTCCTCAGTCGCCGGACGGGCCTGATGCCGCGCTGCCCGGCGGAACCGGAACCGCCGGCTACCGGGGGGCGCCACGACCCGCAGAGATTCCGTGCGGGCAGCGGGGGCACGCCCGTCCGGCGGTCATCGAGGACGCACCTGGTCCCGGTGGACGTGCGCACCACATGACGAGGGGCCGCCGAATGGTTCGGCGGCCCCTCGTCCTCGTGTGTGTGGGCGTCAGCCCTTGGCCGTCTCCGCCTCACCGTTCGTCTTCGGCGCGTCCGCTTCGGGCTCGGCCTCGACGTCGGCCGGCTTCGCGCCGGCATCGGCCGGCGTCGCACCGGCGGAAGGCTCCGTGTCACCGGACTCCGTGTCCTCGACGCCTGCGGCGTCGACCGCCTCCGGCTCGACGATCTCCTCGCGCCCCGGCCGTACCTTCGCCGAGATCACGATGTACGTCACGGCCAGCACGAACACGATCAGCGCGGTCCACACGTTCAGGCGCAGGCCCAGGATGTGGTGGGCCTCGTCGACGCGCATGTACTCGATCCAGGCACGGCCCGCGCAGTACGCGGCCACGTACAGCGCGAAGGCCCGCCCGTGTCCGAGCTTGAAGCGGCGGTCGGCCCAGATCACCAGGAGCGCCACACCGATGCACCACAGCGACTCGTACAGGAAGGTCGGGTGGTAGGTGCCGGCGACCCGGTTGGGGCCCTCGCTGATCTTCAGCGCCCACGGGACGTCGGTGGCCCGGCCGTACAGCTCCTGGTTGAACCAGTTGCCCCAGCGGCCGCAGGCCTGGGCCAGGGCGATGCCGGGGGCGAGCGCGTCGGCCCAGGCCGGCAGCGGGATGCCGCGGCGGCGGCAGCCGATCCAGGCACCGACCGCGCCGAGCGCGATCGCACCCCAGATGCCGAGGCCGCCCTGCCAGATCTTGAAGGCGTCGACCCAGTCCTCACCGTCGCTGAAGTACAGCTGGTAGTCGGTGATGACGTGGTAGAGCCTCCCTCCGACGAGGCCGAAGGGCACGGCCCAGACGGCGATGTCGGCAACGGTGCCGGCTCTGCCCCCTCGGGCGACCCAGCGCTTGTTGCCGAACCAGACGGCGACGAAGACACCGATGATGATGCAGAACGCGTAGCCGCGGAGCGGGATCGGTCCGAGATCGATCACGCCGGTCGACGGGCTGGGAATGTAGGCAAGGTTCATGGCATCGTCGACGCTACCCTGCCGGGCGGGACGTACGGCAACCCGCCCGACAACGTCTGGGTAACGAGCAGGTCATCGATTCCCCTGGTTGCGCGCCGCTCAGGAGCCCGAGGGGGCAGGTGTGGCCGTGCCCGGCTTCTTGCCCTTGTTGGCCTCGGCGACCCACTTCTTCAGGTTGGCCACGGTGATGGGCTCGTCCCCCTTCTTGGGGAAGATCGACTCGCCGTTGAGGAGCGCCGTCGGTGTCCCCTGGAATCCGCCGTTCTGGAACGCGGTGTTGGACTTCTGGACCCAGGCGTCGTGCGCACCGTCCTCCACGCAACTGCGGAACGTGGGCGTGTCGAGCCCCTCCACCTTCTTGGACAGCTCGATCAGCTTGCCGTTGTCGGCGAAGGCGTCGTCGGCCTCCTGCGGCTGGTTGCTGTAGAGGACGTCGTGGTACGCGGGGAACTTGCCGGCGTCCTGGGCGCAGGCTGCCGCGTTGGCCGCCCTGAGCGAGCCGCTGCCCCCCATGTTGCCGTCGATCAGCGTGGCGAAGTGGTACTCGACCTTGATCTGGCCGCTCTGCTCCATCTGGTGGATCGTGTCGCGGAACGCGGTCTCGAACTGGGCGCAGACCGGACAGCGGAAGTCCTCCCAGATCGTGAGCGTGGACGGGGCGTCGTCCGCTCCCACCGGAATGGCCAGGCTGTCCTTGCCGGTGGCACCGGACGGCGCGACGGCGGGGCCGGACGCCTTGCCCTTGTCGCCCTTGCCGCCGGTGTTCGCCGCGATCACGCCGACGACGGCGGCCAGTCCCAGGACCCCCACGACGGCCGCGGAGACGATCAGCGTGCGACGGCGGCGCTCAAGCGCCCTCGCCTGCTCCCGCTGCTGGATCAGCCGGTCACGCGCGGCCCTTTTTCCCTCTTGGTTCTTCTCGCTCACACCCGCAGCAACGAACCGGGGAGGCACTCGCGTGCCTCCCCGGTCCCATATCCACCCATTCGGATGACGACGGGTGTCAGCGCTTTCGAACACCCAGGGCCAGATCGGCCGCCAGCGAACGGACGGCGGCGAGGCCTGCCGCCTCGTCCGGGGCGTCGAGCATCCGCTTGACGAAGGCGGTGCCGACGATGACGCCGTCGGCGAACGCGGCGACCTCGGCGGCCTGGTCGGCGTTGGAGACGCCGAGACCGACGCAGACCGGGATGCCGGTGGTGGCGCGGGTGCGCCGCACCAGGTCCTCGGCCTGTTCGCCGACCGAGGCCCGGGTGCCGGTGACTCCCATCAGGGACGCCGCGTAGACGAAACCGGAGCCGGCCGCCGTGATGGTGGCGAGGCGCTCGTCCTTGCTGCTGGGCGCGACGACGAACACGGTCGCCAGACCGTGCTTGCCGGCGTGCTCCCGCCACAGCACGGACTCCTGGACCGGGAGGTCGGGCAGGATGCACCCGGCGCCGCCGGCCTCGGCGAGCTCGGCGGTGAAGCGCTCGACGCCGTACCGGTCGATCGGGTTCCAGTAGGTCATGACGAGGATCGGGATGCCGGTCGCCTCGTACGCCTCGCGGACCGTACGCATCACGTCGGCGATCCGTACGCCGCCGCGCAGTGCGATGTCGTCGGCGGTCTGGATGACGGGGCCGTCGAGCACGGGGTCGCTGTGGGGCAGCCCCACCTCGATGATGTCGGCGCCGCCGGCGGCCACGGCCTTGATGGCCTCGATGGCGCCGTCAACGGTCGGGAAGCCGGCGGGCAGGTACGCGATCAGCGCGGCCCGGTTCTCGGCGCCGGCGGCGGCGAGCCTGGTGTTCAGCAGTTCGATGTTGCCGCTCACTTGACGTCCCCCTCGATCTCGGCGCCATCGCTGTCCGCGTCGGCCTCGACGGCCGCGTCGGCCTCGTACAGCCCGAAGTAGCGCGCTGCGGTGTCCATGTCCTTGTCGCCGCGGCCGGACAGGTTGACCAGGATCAGGCCGTCCTTGCCGAGCTCCTTGCCGACCTCCAGGGCGCCGGCCAGCGCGTGCGCGCTCTCGATGGCCGGGATGATCCCCTCGGTGCGGGAGAGCAGGCGCAGCGCCTGCATGGCCGCGTCGTCCGTGACCGCGCGGTACTCGCCCCGGCCGGTGTCCTTCAGGTACGCGTGCTCCGGGCCGATGCCCGGGTAGTCCAGACCGGCCGAGATGGAGTAGGGCTCGGTGATCTGGCCCTCGTCGTCCTGGAGGACGTAGCTGCGCGAGCCGTGCAGGATGCCCGGTTCGCCCGCGGTCAGGGTCGCGGCGTGCTCGCCGGTCTCCACTCCGTGCCCGGCGGGCTCGCAGCCGATGAGACGCACTCCGGCATCCGGAATGAGGGCGTGGAAGAGGCCGATGGCGTTGGAGCCGCCGCCGACGCAGGCGATCGCGGCGTCCGGCAGCCGGCCGGCCCGCTCCAGGATCTGCCGCCTGGCCTCGACGCCGATCACCCGGTGGAAGTCCCGGACCATCGCCGGGAAGGGGTGCGGGCCCGCGACCGTACCGAAGAGGTAGTGGGTGCGGTCCACGTTGGCGACCCAGTCGCGGAACGCCTCGTTGATGGCGTCCTTGAGCGTGCGGGAGCCGGACTTCACGGCGATGACCTCGGCGCCCAGCATCCGCATGCGCGCCACGTTCAGCGCCTGGCGCTCGGTGTCGATCTCGCCCATGTAGATGGTGCATTCGAGGCCGAAGAGCGCACAGGCGGTCGCGGTGGCGACCCCGTGCTGGCCTGCTCCGGTCTCCGCGATGACGCGGGTCTTGCCCATGCGCTTGGTGAGCAGCGCCTGGCCCAGCACGTTGTTGATCTTGTGCGAACCGGTGTGGTTGAGGTCCTCGCGCTTGAGGAAGATCCGTGCTCCGCCGGCGTGCTCGGCGAAGCGCCCGACCTCGGTCAGGGCGCTGGGCCGGCCGGTGTAGTTCACCATCAGTTCGTTGAGTTCGGCGGCGAAGGCAGGGTCGGCCTTGGCCTTGTCGTACTCGACGGCGACCTCGTCCACGGCGGCGACGAGCGCCTCCGGGATGAACTTTCCGCCGTAGGCACCGAAGTACCCCTCGGCGCTGGGGATCAGACCCTCCGGGTCCGGAATGAAGAAGTCGGACGACATCTCGACGTGCTCCTCGGCATGGCAGTGGGTGGGTTCACCGTAGGGCGCCGTGAGCGGGCCCCGCCGCGGCCATGACGGCCGGGCGGTGCGGTCGTGCGGATCCGCCGGGTGGGGCGGGGGGTGACGGCCGGGGCTCGCTCTACTGCGCGGACCCCGTGCGCCATCGCATGCCGTTGACCTGACCGGGTTCGTCGCCGATCACGTACCGCACCCGCCGTCCGTGCACACGGCGGGCGGGTGCGCGGCAGCCGCGGGGGCGGCAGCCGCGCGCCAGCGGCGCGTGCGGGTCCCGCAACTGCCGCGCCCCGGCGGGGCGAAGGCCCGCCCGGGGGCGGAGCGCGGAACGGTCGGCGGACACGGGTGCGGTCAGCTCCGTCCGTGCCGGAGCGCCGGGTGGGCGCCGGCGGCGACCAGGTCGGCGACGGCCGCCCGCGGCTCGCGGCCGGTGACCAGGGACTCGCCGACCAGTACGGCGTCCGCGCCGGCGTTGGCGTAGGCGATGAGGTCGTGCGGGCCGCGGACGCCGGACTCGGCGACCTTGACGATGTGGTCGGGGATCTCGGGGGCGACGCGCTCGAAGGTGGAGCGGTCGACCTTGAGGTCCTTCAGGTTGCGCGCGTTGACGCCGATGATCTTCGCACCGGCCTCCACCGCGCGCTCCGCCTCCTCCTCGTCGTGCACCTCGACCAGCGGCGTGAGGCCGATGGACTCGGCGCGCTCGATCAGGGAGACGAGGGCCTGCTGGTCGAGGGCTGCGACGATCAGCAGGGCGAGGTCGGCGCCGTAGGCGCGTGCCTCCCACAGCTGGTACGAGGTGACGATGAAGTCCTTGCGCAGGATCGGGATGTCGACCTTGGCGCGGACGGCCTCCAGGTCGGCCAGCGATCCGCCGAAGCGGCGCTCCTCGGTGAGGACCGAGATGACGGACGCGCCCCCGGCCTCGTAGTCCGCGGCGAGCGCGGCAGGATCGGCGATCGCGGCAAGGGCGCCCTTGGAGGGGCTGGAGCGCTTGACCTCGCAGATGACGGTCACGCCTTCGCCACGCAGGGCGGCGACTCCGTCCTTGGCCTGGGGAGCGCGGGCTGCGCGTTCCTTGAGCTCGTCGAGGCTGACGCGCGCCTGTCGCTCCGCGAGGTCGGCGCGAACGCCGTCGATGATCTCGTCGAGCACACTCACGCGAGAGGCCCCCTTCCGGGACGTTGACAAGGGAACAGGACTGCCCCTGTCGATGGTATCCGCAGGAGGCCGGTGGGCCCGCATCCGTCCGGCGGATGTCCCACTACCTGGGCATTCACGGCGCCAGCGCCGATCCGAACGGCAGGTTCCGGACCACGGAGAAGATCAGCAGTACGGCTCCGATCCCCCACCAGTGGACCGGTTTGAGGTCGATCCGCAGCGGCCTCCCGGCGGCCGCGCGGACCATCCAGAGGGCCCAGAGCACGGCGAAGGCCGCGTATCCGATGACCGCGAGGGCGTTGGAACCGAGCGCCGCCACGACGTCGCCGTGCGCGAAGGCGTGGGCGCTGCGCAGTCCCCCGCAGCCGGGGCAGTAGATGCCGGTGAACCGGAGCAGCGGGCAGACCGGGTAGTGACCCGGTTCGTTGGGATCGACGGTGCCGACGTAGGCGAAGGCTCCGACGACGCCGGCCAGGACGGCGGCCGGCGTGGCGATCCGTCGGAGCCGTGGGACGGGAGCGGCGACGGGGGCGGGCCCGGGAGGGAAGACCGGCGCCGGCCCGTGTCCGGGCGCCGCCGGCGGGCCGGTCACCGGGTGCGGGCCCGGAACCGGTGGGGCGGCGGCCTGTGAAGGCGCTGCGGGGAAAGACGATGCGTCCACTCGGTGATTGTCGCCGTTGAGACGGAAAGGCGCAGCCCGGACCGGGCTGCGCCTCGCACGCGTGCGTCCGCGAAAGGAATTCAGGAGGTCTGCGCCTGCCCGGCACGGGCCCTGGCCGCCGCCAGCTCCGACGACTCCTTCGGCATGCCGAGGCCGGCGGCCTTCATCGCGAGGCCCACGATCCCGCCGACGAAGACGACGACGATGCCGGCCCAGAAGCCGAGGGGGTTGGCCGCGACCATGAAGACGCCCGCGATGCAGAAGCCGATGAAGGCGATGATGACACCGGTCCAGGCGGCCGGGGTGTGTCCGTGGCTGCTGCCCGCCATGAGTTGCTCCTCGTTGGTGTTGCGCTGTTGGTATCGCTCGGGGTCGCCGCGCCCGTGCCGCTGTGGGTGCCGCGGTGCTGCGAGCTCACGGCCATTGTCCCGTACGTGCGAGTGCGACGTGAGCTGGGGGGTCATGCCTCGCGCGTCGGGTCCTCACCGCGGTCCAGGGCCTTCCACAGGTCCTCGGGCCGGTCGGGGTCCGGGGCGGCGCGGGGGGTCTTGCGGGGCCGGGGGGTGCCGTCGCGCTCGTACCGTCCGGACATCGTGGGCCAGCGGCTGCCGAAGCGCAGGGCGAGGAGCCCGGCGAGCAGGATCAGCAGGCCGCCGACCGCGGTGACGTAGGGCCAGGCCGTGTGACTGAGGGCCTCGATGGTGGCGGAGCTGTCGCCGGTGGCCTGCGCGGCCTTCTCGTCGAGTGCGGCGCTGTCGGATGCGCCGAGGTAGGCGCTCAGTGCGGCGCCGAGCCCGCTGAGGGCCAGGAGCCCGGAGACGGCCAGCCGGCCGGCGCCGCGGACGGCGAAGACGGCGACGAGGGCGGCCAGACCGACTATGGCAAGGGCCGCGGGGAGGCCGGTGACGTCCTGTCCGTCGGCGTTCAGCGCCAGGGTGCCGCCGCCGATCGCGGCTTTGCCCCCGGCCCAGGTCTGCCCGGAGGCGAGCAGCACGACGGTGGCGCCGGCCGCCCCGAGGAGCAGGCCGGCTGCCAGGCTTCGGCGGCTTCCCGCACTGTCGGGCGCGGCGGCGGCTTCGGCACGGGGCTGGGGTACGGGGACGGCGCTCACGTACTCCACTATCCCTTACGGCCCCGTGGTGGCCGACCGCCCCCCGTGTGCCGGCCGTCTCAGTTGCCGCCGAGGCGGTTCGCCGTGTGTACGGCGCGCAGCACCGCCGCGGCCTTGTTCCGGCATTCGGTGTCCTCGGCGACCGGGTCGGAGTCGGCGACGACACCGGCGCCGGCCTGGACGTACGCCGTGCCGTCCCGCAGCAGCGCGGTGCGGATCGCGATGGCGGTGTCCGAGTCCCCGGCGAAGTCGAGGTAGCCGACGCAGCCGCCGTACAGTCCGCGGCGCGTGGGTTCGAGCTCCTCGATGATCTGCATCGCGCGCGGCTTGGGCGCTCCGGAGAGGGTGCCCGCCGGGAAGCACGCGGTGAGGACGTCGAAGGCGGTGCGGCCCTCGGCGACGCGGCCGGTGACGGTGGACACGATGTGCATCACGTGCGAGTACCGCTCGATCGACATGAAGTCGACGACCTCGACGCTGCCGGGTTCGCAGACCCGTCCCAGGTCGTTGCGGCCGAGGTCGACGAGCATCAGGTGCTCGGCCCGTTCCTTCGGGTCGGCGAGGAGTTCGTCGGCGAGGGCCTGGTCCTCCTGCGGGGTGGCGCCGCGGTGCCGGGTGCCGGCGATGGGGTGGACCATCGCGCGGCCGTCCTCGACCTTGACGAGGGCCTCGGGGCTGGAGCCCGCGACGTCGAAGCCGTCGAAACGGAAGAGGTACATGTACGGCGACGGGTTGGTGGCGCGCAGCACCCGGTAGACGTCCAACGCGCTTGCGGTGCACGGTGTTTCGAAGCGCTGGGAGGGAACGACCTGGAAGGCCTCGCCTGCCCTGATGCGCTCCTTCACGTCCTCGACCGCGTCCTGGTACGCGGGGCCGCCCCACAGGGCGGTGTACGGCGGGAGTTCGGAGGGGGGCAGGGCGGCCGGGGCGTTCTCGACGGGACGGCGCAGGTCCTGCTCCATGGCGTCGAGCCGGGCGACGGCGTCGGTGTACGCCTCGTCGACACCGGTGGCCAGGTCGTTGTGGTTGATCGCGTTGGCGATCAGCAGGACGCTGCCGTCCCAGTGGTCGAGGACGGCGAGGTCCGAGGTGAGCAGCATCGTCAGCTCGGGCAGCTTCAGGTCGTCGCCGCCGCTCTCACCGATCTTCTCCAGCCGGCGCACGATGTCGTATCCGAGGTAGCCGACCATGCCGCCGGTGAAGGGCGGCAGTCCGGCTTCCTGGTCGTGCGGGGTGTGCAGGGTCTCGATGGTGGCGCGCAGGGCCTGGAGCGGGTCGCCGTCGACGGGGACACCGACCGGCGGGGTGCCGAGCCAGTGGGCCTCGCCGTCGCGGGTGGTGAGCGTGGCGGCGCTGCGTACGCCGATGAAGGAGTAGCGCGACCAGGTGCGGCCGTTCTCCGCGGACTCCAGCAGGAACGTGCCGGTGCGCTCCCCCGCGAGCTTGCGGTAGAGACCGACCGGGGTGTCGCCGTCGGCGAGGAGCCGGCGGGTGACGGGGATGACGCGCCGGTCGACGGCCAGCTTGCGGAACGTGTCGAGGTCCATGGCGGCAGACCCTACTGTCCGAGCGGGAGGACGTCGGCGTCGAAGCAGGTGCGGTCGCCCGTGTGGCAGGCGGCGCCCGTCTGGTCGACCTTGACGAGGACGGTGTCGGCGTCGCAGTCCAGGGCGACGGACTTCACCTGCTGGATGTGGCCGGAGGTGTCGCCCTTGACCCAGTACTCCTGGCGGCTGCGCGACCAGTAGGTGCAGCGGCCGGTGGTCAGGGTGCGGTGCAGCGCCTCGTCGTCCATCCAGCCGAGCATCAGCACCTCGCCGGTGTCGTACTGCTGGGCGATGGCCGGGACCAGTCCGTCGGCGCCGCGCTTGAGGCGGGCGGCGATGGCGGGGTCGAGGTCACTTGCGGGCCGGGGGGTGCCGGGCGTGCTGGTCATGTGCCCATTGTGCCGTGGCCCGGGAGGCCGTTCGGGCGTGCGTCCACTGGGCGGACGGTGGTCGGCGGTCGTACGCTGGCGGGCATGTCGACCCATGCGAAGCGCGAACGACTTCTGCTTGCCGACCTGTTGGAGGCCGTGGGCCCGGAGGCCCCGACTCTCTGCCACGGGTGGACGGCCCGCGATCTGGCGGCCCACGTGGTGGTGCGGGAGCGTCGGCCGGACGCGGCGGCGGGTCTGGTCATCGGTCCGCTGAAGAACCGGCGCGAGCGGGTCATGACCGAATTCACCGACAAGCCGTACGAGGAGCTGATCCAGCTCATCCGAACGGGTCCCCCGCGCATGTCCCCGTTCGGGCTCAAGCAGCTGGACGAGGTGGCGAACACCGTGGAGTTCTTCGTGCACACGGAGGACGTACGCCGGGCACAGCCGGACTGGTCGGCGCGGGAGCTGGACCCGGTGTTCGCCGATGTCCTGTGGTCGCGCACGGAGAAGGCGGCGCGGGTCCTGGGGCGCAAGGCGCCGGTGGGGCTGGTGCTGCGCCGCCCGGACGGGCAGACGGCGGTGGCGCACAGGGGCACCCCGGTGGTGACGGTGACCGGCGAGCCGGGCGAGCTGCTGCTGTTCGCGTTCGGGCGGCAGGACGCGGCACGGGTGGAGATGGACGGCGAGCAGGACGCGATCGGCCGGCTGACGACGGCGAAGCTCGGGATGTAGTGCGGCGTACCGGCCCCCCGGCCCGGGCGTTCCGCCTGCAGCCGGGCGTCGCGTGTGCTCAGCCAGGGAGTTCCGCGCGGCGCAGCGGGGCGAGGAGCAGGCCCGTCACCGCCCCCGCCGCGCACAGCGAGGCGCTGGCGACGAAGACCGGGCCCGTGCCCCAGAACGCGACGGCCGCGCCGGTGACTGGGTAGCTGAGCGGCGCCAGGGCGTGGGTGAAGAGCGTCGAGACAGAGGTGACGCGGCCCAGGTAGGCGGGGTCGGCGGCGGTCTGCGTGAGGGCGCCGCACAGGGCTCCGCCGAGGCCGGCGAAGAGTCCGACGAGGACGGCGACTCCCGCGGCGAGCGGCACGGAGGGGACGTACGCCAGGGCTCCGATGGCGACGGCACCGGTCAGCACGGTGAGGCACATGACGAGTCCCGCCCGGGGTACGCGGCCGCGTACGGTGAGCAGCAGGGCCGAGGCGCCCGCGCCGGTGCCGAAGGCGGCGATGACCCAGCCCATGCCGGAGGCGCCCCAGCCGCGTTCCTCGCTGAGCAGGATCAGGCCGAGGTTGAGCGGGCCGACGAAGCCGAGTTCGCTGACGGCGACGACGAGCATCAGGGGGCCGAGCATCGGGTGGCGGCGGATGTACCCGAGTCCGTCGGCCAGTTCACGCCAGGCGGTCCCGGCGGGGCGGGCGTCGGCCGGGTCCCGCGCGGGCAGCGGGCTCATCCGTACGGCCAGCAGCAGGGGCAGCGAGACGGCGAAGAGCACGCCCGCGGCGGCGAAGGCGAGGACCGGGCCGCCGAGGGCCACCGCGACGCCCCCGAGCGGGGCGCCCACGACGTTGGCGGTGCGGGTGGCGAGGCCGCGCAGGCCCTGGACCCGGGCGAGCTGGGAGGCGGCGGTGATCCGTGGCGGCAGGGCGCCGACCGCGGGCAGGAAGAGGGCGTCGACCGCGCCGAAGACGAGGGCGACGGCTATCAGCATCCACACGGTGGGCGAGGTGAGGAGCAGGCTGCCCGCCAGGCCCAGGATGACGAGGCAGCGGGCCGTGTCACTCGCGACGACGACGCGGCGCGGGCCGAGCCGGTCGGCGAGCACTCCCCCGCCGAGCAGCAGCGCGGCCCGGGGTACGGAGCCGGCCGCGAGCACCAGACCGGTCTGCGAGGCGCTCCCGGTGCGGGCCGCCGCCCAGGCGAGGGCCATGTAGTAGACGCTGTCGCCGATCGTGGACGCCGTGTAGGCGCCGAGCCAGCGCAGGACGTTGCCGTCGCGGTGGGCGGGGCGTCCGGTGGTTTCGGTGGCGGGGAGGGTGACGGTCACGGGCTCGTCCTCTCGGGTCGCCGGATCAGGTCCGGAACGGGAAGCCGTAGAGGTGCAGGGCGACGTTCTCGCGGTTCTCCGTGTCGCCGGCCTCGTCGCGGGCGCGGCCCTGCTCCTCGTACCGGCTGATCACCCCGTCCAACTCGCGTTCGAGCGCGCTGAGCTCTTCGGGGTTCAGCCGGGCCAGGTACTCCGAGCTGAAGGAGGCCTTGCGCCACTTCGCCGACCAGCTCCGGTACGCGTCGAGGAAGCGGCGGTACAGCTCGATGTGCTGGTCGAACGAGAGCCTGCTCACGGCGGTGTGGGTGGCGGCCTTCTCGGGCGCGTCGCTGAAGTCCTCGTCGTGGAAGCGCAGCCCCTTCGACGCGGGCTGCCACCAGCGCTCGCGGCCGTCCTTGCCCTCGCGGCCGGCCTCCTCGATCAGGCCGTGGTCGGCGAGCTTGCGCAGGTGGTAGCTGACCAGCGAGACCTGCTCGTCCACCTGTTCGGCGAGCTGGGAGGCGGTGGCCTGCCGGGCGATGTAGAGCGCCCGGTACAGCTTCATCCGCAGGGGGTGCCCGAACGCCTTGAGCGTGCCGAGGTCGGACACCCGGCGTGATTCGTTGCTTGCCATGCCCTTCACGGTAGATAGGAAAGAAAATTTGCGCAATATCTATTGCGCAATAGATCCTGCACGATGGGCCGCCCCCGACCGCTCCCTCCGCCCGGCTCGGGACCCCAGGTGCCCCAGCAGGAATCCGGCCGGGATCGTGACCAGCCCCGGCGTCTGGAGCGGGAACCAGTGGAAGTCGCGGGACGGGAACAGCGCGATGTGAGTGCCGGAGAACGCGGGCGAGAACACCATCAGGACCGCGATCAGCGGCAGCGTGCCGTAGACGGTCCAGCGCACCCCGCGGGCGTTGAAGCCCGGCCGGAACAGCGCGTACAGCAGGACCGGCGGCAGTACGGAGGCGGCGGCCGCGAACGACAGCGAGAGCAGCACCTGGGGATTGCGGTCATGGGTGTACATCGACACGTAGACGGACAGGGCGCCGGTCACGACGACGGCCAGGCGGGCGCGGAGGATTTCTCGCCCGGCGGACCGGTCCGACCGGACGGCCGTACGCGACCGGGCCTTCGCCGCGAAGTCGCGGGCGACGGAGGAGGCGGCGGCCAGCGTGATGCCCGCCACCGCGGCCAGCGTGGTGGCGAACACGGCGCAGGCCACGAACGCGAACAGCAGGCTCTCGCGCGGCCCGGCGGCCCCCGGGTCGAGTGCGCCGGTCACCAGCAGCAGCGCGGTGCCGCCCGCGGGGTCCGCGGCCTGAATGATCTTGTGGCCGAGCAGGGCGGACGCACCGAGGCCGACCACGACGACACCGGCACACAGCAAGGCCACCGGCGCCGCCGCCCAGACGGTGGCGCGCCGCACGGTCCAGCTGTCGCGCATGGGGTGCAGCCGCATCATGATGTGCGGCATGCAGGCCGCCCCGAGGACCAGGGTCAGCTGGAAGCCGAGGAGATCCAGGGTGCCGGCGAAGGTATGGCCGAACTGCAGTCCGGGGCGCGCGTACGAGCCGCCCGCACCGCTGCCGTGCTGGGCGGCGTCGAAGAGGGCGAACGGGTTCCAGCCGTAGCGGGCGAGCACCAGCCCGGCGAGCAGGGTCACCGCGGCCAGCACCACCGCGACCTTGACGATCTGGATGTAACCGGTGCCGCGCATGCCGCCGACGGCCGAGTAGCAGACCATCAGGGCGCCGCTGGCGACGGTGCAACTGGTGAGTGCGCCGTCGGGAAGCCCGAACACGGAGGCCATGACCCGTCCGGCGGTGGCGAGTTGCACCAGCAGCAGGGGGGCAAGGACGACCAGGGTGGTGATCCCGAGGGCCCGCCGGACGGTCGGGTCGCCGAGCCGGTCCGCCAGGAAGTCGCCGAGGGTGAACACTCCCCTGCGGCGCATCGGTTCGGCCAGGATCCGCATGACCAGGACGAGGGAGACGACCGTGGCGACCGCGAAGAGGACGCCGTCGAAGCCGGCGAGCGCCACGGAACCGGTGGTGGAGAGCAGGGTGGCGGCCGAGATGTAGTCACCGGCGATGGCCAGCCCGCTCCCGGCCGGGCCGAGGGCGGAGCCGCCGCCGGCGTAGAAGTGTTCCGGGTCGTCCTGGTCCGCCGCGGCCAGCCCGCACAGCAGCAGCGACACGGCGACGAATCCGAGGAAGACGACCACGGCGAGGGACCGGGCGTCGAAGCCGCCGCTCACCGGCGCGGTCCCGGCGCGGGGGTGGCGGATGCGCAGGCGCTCGCGGGGGCGCGCGGTGTGCGAGGGGTCGGGGACGCTGAAGACATGCCGGTTACGGCATCAGGCGCCCGGGTCCGCGTACAGCGGCCAGGGCGGGCGCGCTGCGCGGGTACAGCCGGCAGGGGCGAGGACTGTGCGCGAGCACACGCGCCGTCGGCCGCGGAGGGCACCGCCCCCGCCGGCCGGCGAGCGCATGCGCCCCCGTCAGCCCGCGAGCAGGCGTCGTGCCGCGAGGGCGAGGGAGACCTCGACCGCGTCGGACGGGCGGGTCAGACAACGGCCGGTCAGCTGCTCGAAGCGGCGCAGCCGGTTCAGGACCGTGTTGCGGTGGCAGTAGAGCCGGGCCCCGGCCCGCTGCGCGGAACCGTCCGAGTCGAGCCACGCCGTGAGCGTCTCGATGATCACGTCGCGGTCGGCAGGGTCCAGCCGGTCCAGCGGGCCCAGCACCCGCGCGGCCAGCGCCGAGCCGAGCCCCGGGGAGGAGACGACCAGGGCGGCGGGCAGTTGGTCGTCGAGCAGGACGACCCCGCCCCCGGCCGGGCAGGCCCGCAGGGCGGTCTCGGCCAGGCGCCGGGCATCCCCGACGGCCGCCAGCCCGTCGACGACGGAGCTGATGCCGACCCGGGCGCCCGGCGGAGCAGTCAACCCGGCGGCCAGCGCCGCGAGTTCCGTGTCCCCGTCGACCGCGCCGGCAGGCGGGTCGCTCCCCTCCACGGCGGAACCGGTCGCCGTGGAGGGGAGCGGGGCGGCGGGGCCCGCCGCCTCTTCGCTCCAGGCCAGCGGCAGGATCGCGAACTCCGCGTCCGGACCCGGGTGCCAGAGCGCGTCCGTGCCCGCGGGCAGCGTCATCGGCGGCTGCGCGGTGCCGTGCGGGGCGCGACGAGCGGTGGAGACCGCGAGTACCGCGTACCTGCCGTGCTCGGGAAGCCCCAGCATCGCGGCGGCTTCGGGCAGTTCGGCGATCTGCGCGGTGCCGTCCAGCAGCGCCGCCGTCATCAGGCGCTGGCGGTTCTCCCGCCGCCAGGCCAGCCGGCGCTCGGTCTGCCGGTAGGCGTCCGCGACGACACCGCAGTGCTCGTCCACGAAGTTCCAGACGTCCGCCGCGACATGCACCAGCAGCCGGATGTCCTCGGGGTGGCGGCGTGCGGTGTCGTCCACCAGGTCCTGCCAGACCATCGCACCGCCCATCCGGAAGGCGTGCAGGACCGCGTCGAGCGGCAGGCCCTGCTCGGCCCGCACCTCACCGATCCGCCGGGAGGTGCGGTGCGCCGCGTCACGGAACTCCCGGGGCTGGATCAGCGATCCGACGTTGTGCCGCAGCGAGTGGTGCACCTCCTGCCAGATCTCCGCCGCGTCGGCCTCGATGGCCGAGCGGTAGGCGGGCTCCTGTTCGCGCAGCGCCTCCACGAGCCGGTCCGTCAGCTCCGGCAGCGCCTCCACCAGCGCCCGGGCAGCCCGGTGCAGTACGGCGACGGCCTCGCGATCGGCCAGCGAACGGAAGCGGCGCGGCACCGGCGCGACGGGGGGAGGCCCGTGCAACGCCCTGACCCGTGAACGTACGACCTGCGGCATGGCGGCCTCCACCGGGATTCGGCCGGCTCCGGAAAACGGCCGGCTCCGGTTCACCCAGCCCGGCGTTGGGCATGAGCACACCGAATCATCCTGACGCCCGCAGAATGGCATACCGCCCAGTCGGTACCTAGAGGTTTGCGGCGTACTTCTCATCACGGTCCTGCAACCTCCCGGCCTCGGGTCCGAAACCGGGACGTCGTTTCGGGCCCGAACCGGGCCCGCACGGCACCCGAACCGGATCCGTCCCGGGTCCGCTCCCGACCCGCGTCGGCCCCTTATGGGGCCCGCGTCAGCGGTCCAGCAACCTGGCCAGCTCGGTCCGCGACCGCACGCCCAGCGCGGCGAACACGTTGCGCAGATGGTGGTCGACGGTCCGTGTGCTCACCGAGAGCCGCAGCGCCACCTCACGATTGGTGGCGCCCTCGGCGACGCACCGGGCGATGCGCTGCTGCTGCGGGGTCAGCGCGGCCAGCGGATCCGCGCCCCCGGCAGCGGCCGGGCCCTCCACCGCTTCTCCTGCGGCCCGAAGTTCACCGCTCGCCCGGTCCGTCCAGGCCCGCGCCCCGCACCGCTCGAAGGCGACCAGTGCGTCCCGCAGCGGGCCCCTGGCCTCACGGGTCCGGCGGCGGCGGCGCAGCCACGCCCCGTACAGCAGCTGGGTGCGGGCGCGTTCGAAGTCGCCGCCGGCGCGGTCGTGGTGGGTGAGGGCCTCCTCGTACCGGCCGGCCGCATCGCCCGGTGCCGCAAGCAACGCACGGCAGCGGGCCAGCTGGGCGGGGGCCTGGGGATCGGTGGTGCGGGTGACCCAGACGGCGAACTCCGCCACGGCGTCGGCGACGGGGTCCGCTCCCCTGCCCCGGTCCGGCCGCCCGGCCAGGACGGACGCCTCGACGTAGCACGGCACGGCGAGCATCCGGGTGGCGAAGTGCCCGCGACGGGGGCCTGGCCGGACGAGCGGGTCGAGCCGGGCCGCGGCCGCGCCGGAGCGCCCCGCCGCCAGGTCGGCGCGGGCCAGCGCCCAGGTGGCCAGGGTCGCGGCCTGGGCGAGTCCGTGGGGCCCGGCCCCCGCGAGGGCCGCGTCGGCATGGGCCGCACAGGCCTCCGGGCCGCCCTCCACGGAAGCGGCGAGCGCGAGCACGGCGTGCAGGTGGGAGGCGGTGTTGGGCTGCCCGGTACGCCGGGCGGCGCGCAGGCCCTCCAGTGCGTGGGCGCGGGCGGAGGCATGGCGGCCGGCCCTGAGCTCGGCGTACGCCAGGTGTTCCAGGGCCTGCGGCAGCAGGGCCTCGGGACCGGCCGACCGTACGGCGGCGAGGGCCCGGGTCCCGATCCTGCAGGCGGCGTCGACGTCGCCGAGCACCAGGGCCGAGGCCCCGCCGCGCAGCAACGGGGCGGCGTCGTGCGCCCGGCCGGCCGAGTCGAGGCAGCGGCGCAGCAGTGTCTGCCCTTCGGCGATGCGTCCGCACAGCACCGCGCTCAGACCGTCGCAGTACTGGGCGAGGGCCGGATCGGGCACGGAGACCGGCATCCGGGTCATGGCGTCGAGGTACGCGAGCGCGTCTCCCATCGCCCAGGCGGCCTCGGCGGCACCGAGATGGGCGTCCAGCGCGCGGCGCGGGTCGTACGGGGCGAGCAGCGCCGCAGCGGTGAGGAGCGCCTCGTGCGCGTCGGCGGCAGGCCCGTCGCGCAGAGCGAGCAGTCCGCGCACCAGATGCGCGCCGTCGTGTGCGGGATGCGCGCCGGCCCGGGCCAGCAGGGCGCGGGCCCGGCCGGTGTCGCCCGCGAGCCGGGCATGCTCGGCGGCACCGGCGAGCCGGGCGGCCCGCACCGCCTCGTCGGTGGAGAGCACCGCGGCGCGGGCCAGCGCGGACGCCCGCTCGGCATGCGGCCGCGGCGCCACGGCCGCCGCCTCCAGCGCGTCGGCCAGCCCGTCGTCGGGGCCCCCGGCGGCGCAGGCGCGTTGGACGAGCGCGGGCAGCAGGGACGGCCCTGCGGCCAGGTGCCCCGGCGCGGACCGGAACGAGCGCGGCGCGAGGGGAAGCGCAGGGGTCGCCGCCAGCAGGGTGGCGAGCAGGCCGTGCGCCGCGCGACGGCGCTGCGGGGAGGCGCGGTGCAGGACCGCCCGGCGCAGCAGCGGGTGGCTGAAGTGGAGTCGGTCGCCCGCCCGTTGGAGGGATCCGGCGGTCCCGGCCGGGGTGAGCAGGGCCCGGTCCAGTGCCGCAGGGCCGAGGCCCGCCGAAGTGGCCGCGCGGTGCAGCAGGGCCATGTCCGCCCCGGCACCCTCCGGTTCGTGCTCCTGCGCCGCGGCCGCGAGCAGCAGCAGTGTGCGTGTGTCCGGGGGCAGCCCGTCGAGGCGGGCGGCGTGCGCGTCCAGGACGTCCTCGGCGCCGGGCAGCGGATAGGGCGACGGGGTACGGCCGGCCAACTGATCGGGGGTGAGCCGGGAGGCCAGGCCGGCGAGCAGCCGGGGATTTCCGGCCGCTTGTCGGAGGAGTTCGCCACGGACCACCGGATCGACCGGGTCGGCGGCGCCCGTGGCATCGGTGATCCGGTCCAGGAGAGCCGCGGCCGCGTCGTCGTCCAGTGGCCCGAGCCGGAGGGCGGGCAGTCCTTCGAAGCTCGTCTCGTCACCGGCACCGACCACCACAGCGACCCGGCTGCCCGCGCCGAGCCTGCGGGCGGCGAAGACGAGGGCGGCGCGCGAATCGGGGTCCCAGGCGTGCGCGTCGTCCACACACACCAGCAGTGGCTTTTCCGCGCCGAGTTGCCGCAGCAGCGCCAGCAGCTCCGTGGGGGTGATGCCGTCGCGCAGCACCCGGTCCGGGGGCAGTGGAAGCGGACCGGGGGCGGAACAGAGCAGGGCGTGCAGCCCGCTGTAGGGCAGCCGCTGCTCGGCGGGAGCGGCGGTGGCGGTCAGGACGGGGCCGGTACGCCGTTCGCGGTGCGCCTCGACCGTCTTGTCCAGGAGCGCGGAGCGGCCGACTCCGGGCAGGGCGGTCAGCACCAGGGCACTGCCGTCACCGTCGCGCAGGCGCATCAACAGGGTGTCGAGGATGGCGAGTTCACCGCTGCGGCCGTACAGCCGGAGCGGACTGTGCACGGTCGTCGATGAAGTCACAACCAGCACGTTACTTCCGCGTAAACAGCGCCGGAAGATGTGCGTCCGGCCCCGCGCCACGCCCGGCAGGTTGCGGGGCACCCTCCCAAGGCGAGCCGCACTTGGCTGTGCGCGCGCACAGTCCGGGGGCAGGGCGGCGCGCCGGAGGGCCGGACCGCTGGGCGCGGCCCGGCCCTCCGACCGGACGTCAGGAGCTACGAGGTGTGCGGGCAGTTGCCCCGCGACTCGGCGATCGTGAGGCTCACCTGCGGGATCGGGCAGAGGAACTGCTCGTAGCGGGTGTCATTGTCGATGAAGCGCTTCAGCCACGAAATGCTGTACTTCGCGATGGTGGTGTTGGAGGAGTTCGGGGTGAAGTGAGTGGCCCCGCGCAGCTCCACGTACGCCTTGTCCAGCGTGCTCGGCAGCGACTGGTAGAACGGCTCGGAGTGGGTGGCGACCGGGGCGATCGTGTCACCGTCCGCACCGAAGATCAGGGTGGGCGTACGGACTTCGGGCCAGGTGGTGTCGAGGTTCCAGCCGGTCAGCGGGATCGCCGCCTTCAGCGAGGTGCGGCTCTTCGCGGCCTCCAGCGTGCCGCCACCGCCCATCGAGTGGCCCATCACGCCGAGCCGGGAAGTGTCGATCCGGCTGCGTACCGAGCTCGACTTCGTCAGGTAGTCCAGGGCGGCCAGGAGCTGACGCCCGCGGCTGTCGGGCTGGTCCACCGTGGTGTTGGTGTCGATGGTGAAGACGACGAAACCCTGTGAGGCGAGCCGCGGTCCGAGCCAGGCGATGCTGGACTGGTAGGCGGTGAAGCCGGGCGAGATGGCGACTGCTCCGAAGGTGCCGTCGGAGGTGGAAGTCGGGTAGTAGATCGTGCCGCCGCCGAAGCCGCTGACGCCCAGTGAGGAGACGCTGGTCTGCGAGACCGCGTACGAGCCGCGGCTCGCCTCGATACTCGAATTGCTGGGGGCCGGGCCGCGCTCGTAGGGATTGTCGGCGGCCTGGGCGCCCGGCATCAGCGCGGTGCACAGGCCCGCGGTGGCGACGGTGGCGGCCAGCAGGCCCTTGACGAGGCGGGAACGGCTCTTGGACATCCGGTGGCGCGAGGAGGTGTCGCCGGAGGGGAGGTGCTGCACGAGGGGGGCCTCTCGGTCGTGGCGGGAGCCACGCCGGGAGGGGCCGGGGCCCGTCGTCACCGGGGGCCTTCGGGGTGCACCGCGTGGAACCGCCGTTGTTCTCTGGCGGTCGCCACTTTCGCGGTGCACCCCGGTGGCGCACATCGGCAACTTCACCGGTCTCCGCGACCGGTGCTCCCCCTGGCGGCCCCCAGCGGACCGACCGGGTGCTGCCCCCGCCGGCCCCCACGGGCCGACCCGGTGCTCCCCCGCCGGCCCTCAGCGGACCGGGTGTCCGGCCTCCCGCAGAGCGCCCTTGACCTCGGAGATCCGCAGATCACCGAAGTGGAAGACGGACGCGGCGAGGACCGCGTCGGCCCCCGCTTCGATGGCCGGTGCGAAGTCCGCGAGCCTGCCCGCGCCGCCGGAGGCGATGACGGGCACGGTCACGTGCCTGCGCACGGCTGCGATCATCTCGGTGTCGTAGCCGTCCTTGGTGCCGTCGGCGTCCATCGAGTTGAGCAGGATCTCTCCCGCGCCCAGCTCGGCGGCCCGGTGCGCCCACTCGACCGCGTCGATGCCGGTGCCCTTGCGGCCGCCGTGCGTGGTGACCTCGAAGGTGCCGGCGGGAGTACGCCGGGCGTCCACGGAGAGCACCAGGACCTGACGGCCGAAGCGCTCGGCGATCTCCCGGATCAGCTCGGGCCGGGCGATGGCCGCGGTGTTGACGCCGACCTTGTCTGCGCCGGCCCGCAGAAGCTTGTCGACGTCGTCGGGCGTGCGGACGCCGCCGCCGACCGTGAGCGGGATGAAGACCTGCTCGGCGGTGCGGCGCACCACGTCGTACGTCGTCTCCCGGTCACCGCTGGACGCGGTGATGTCGAGGAAGGTCAGCTCGTCGGCGCCCTCGGCGTCGTACAGCTTCGCCATCTCGACGGGGTCACCGGCGTCGCGCAGGTTCTGGAAGTTGACGCCCTTGACGACGCGGCCGTTGTCCACGTCGAGACAGGGGATGACACGTACCGCGAGCGTCATCACACACCTGCCCGGTAGGCCTCGACCTCGACCTCGACGACCAGGCTCGGGTCGACGAAGCCGGACACGATGATCATGGTGGCGGCGGGGCGCACGGCGTCGAACAGCTCCTTGTGGGCGCGGCCGACCTCCTCCACGTCCCGGGCGTGCGTGATGTACATCCGGGTGCGGACGACGTCCTCGCGGCCCAGGCCCACCTGCTTCAGCGCCTCGAAAGCGACCTCGAAGGAGGTGACGGCCTGCTCGTAGGGGCTGCCGGCGGAGATCTGGCCGCCCACCACGGACGTGCAGCCGGCCACGAGTACGAGCCCGTTGGAGAGTTCGACCGCTCGGGAGTAGCCGAACTTCTCCTCCCAGGGGGCGCCGGAGGAGATGCGCTTGACGGCGTCGGTCATACGGAGACCGCCTCCAGCGCCTCTTCGAGGGTGAAGGCCTTCGCGTACAGGGCCTTGCCGACGATCGCGCCCTCGACACCGGCCGGGACCAGCGAGGAGATGGCCCGCAGGTCGTCGAGCGAGGAGACGCCGCCGGAGGCGACGACGGGCTTGTCCGTGGCCGCGCAGACGTTCTTCAGGAGCTCCAGGTTCGGGCCCTGGAGCGTGCCGTCCTTGGCGATGTCGGTGACGACGTAGCGGGCGCAGCCTTCGGAGTCGAGGCGGGCGAGCGTCTCGTAGAGGTCACCGCCGTCGCGGGTCCAGCCGCGGCCGCGCAGCGTGGTGCCGCGGACGTCGAGGCCGACGGCGATCTGGTCGCCGTGCTCGGCGATGACCTTGGCGACCCATTCCGGGGTCTCCAGGGCGGCCGTACCGAGGTTGACGCGGCGGCAGCCGGTGGCGAGGGCGGCGGCGAGCGAGGCGTCGTCACGGATGCCGCCGGAGAGCTCGACCTTGATGTCCATGGCGCCGGCCACCTCGGCGATGAGCGCCCGGTTGTCACCGGTGCCGAAGGCGGCGTCCAGGTCGACGAGGTGCAGCCACTCGGCACCGGCGCGCTGCCAGGCGAGTGCGGCCTCCAGCGGGGAGCCGTAGGAGGTCTCGGAGCCGGACTCCCCGTGCACCAGGCGGACCGCCTGGCCGTCGCGGACGTCTACGGCGGGGAGCAGTTCAAGCTTCGGCATTACAGCGTCTCGATCCAGTTGGTCAGCAGCTGGGCGCCGGCATCGCCGGACTTCTCGGGGTGGAACTGGGTGGCCCACAGCGCGCCGTTCTCCACGGCTGCCACGAACCGTTCGCCGTGCGTGGCCCAGGTGACCTTGGGAGCACGGATCTTGGCGTTGGTGACTTCGAGGGACCAGTCGTGCGCCGCGTAGGAGTGCACGAAGTAGTACCGGGCCTCGGCGTCGAGTCCGGCGAACAGCCGGGAGTCCTCGGGTGCCTGGACCGTGTTCCACCCCATGTGCGGGACGACGTCGGCCTGGAGCGGCCCGACGGTGCCGGGCCATTCGTCGAGGCCTTCGGTCTCCACACCGTGCTCGATGCCGCGCTCGAAGAGGATCTGCATGCCGACGCAGATGCCCATGACGGGGCGTCCGCCGGAGAGCCTGCGTCCGATGATCCATTCGCCGCGGGCCTTCTTCAGGCCCTCCATGCACGCGGAGAACGCGCCGACGCCGGGCACCAGCAGCCCGTCGGCGTTCATCGCCGTGTCGAAGTCACGGGTGATCTCGACGTCGGCGCCGACGTGGGCGAGGGCGCGCTCGGCGGACCTGACGTTGCCGAAGCCGTAGTCGAAGACCACGACCTTCTTCTTCGTATCCACGTGTGCTCCCTCAGTCCCAGAGGCCTTGGATCCGCATGACGCCCGCTACCAGGCACATCACGGAGGCGATCCCGAGCAGCACGATGACGCCCTTGGGCATGCCCTGCTTCGAGAAGGAGTAGACCCCGCCGGCCAGGAAGAGGCCGACCAGGATCAGGACGGTGTTGAGGCCGGTCACAGGGCGCCCTTCGTGGAAGGGAGGATGCCGGCCGCGCGCGGGTCGTGCTCGCTGGCGTAACGCAGGGCACGGGCGAGCGCCTTGAACTGGCACTCCACGATGTGGTGGGCGTTGCGCCCGTACGGCACGTGGACGTGCAGGGCGATCTGCGCCTGGGCGACGAACGACTCCAGGATGTGCCGGGTCATCGTCGTGTCGTACGCGCCGATCATCGGCGCCATGTTCTCGGGCTCGGTGTGCACCAGGTACGGCCGGCCGGAGAGGTCGACGGTGACCTGGGCGAGCGACTCGTCCAGCGGGACGGTGCAGTTGCCGAAGCGGTAGATGCCGACCTTGTCGCCGAGGGCCTGCTTGAACGCGGCGCCGAGCGCGAGGGCGGTGTCCTCGATGGTGTGGTGCGAGTCGATGTGCAGGTCGCCGTCGGTCTTGACGGTGAGGTCGAACAGTCCGTGGCGGCCGAGCTGGTCGAGCATGTGGTCGTAGAAGCCGACCCCGGTCGCGACATCGACCTTGCCGGTGCCGTCGAGGTTGATCTCGACGACCACGGAGGTTTCCTTGGTGGTCCGCTCCACTCTTCCTACGCGGGCCTCGCGAGTCATGCGTCGTGCTCCTTCTTCAGTTCGCGTACCGCATCGAGGAACGCGTCGTTCTCTGCCGGGGTCCCTGCGGAGACCCGCAGCCATCCCGGTACGCCGTTGTCCCGGACCAGGACGCCCCGGTCGAGGATGTGCTGCCAGGCGGTGTGGCTGTCGGCGAAGCGGCCGAACTGGACGAAGTTGGCGTCCGAGTCGGTGACGGCGAAGCCGAGAGCGCGCAGCTCGGTGACGATCCGGTCGCGCTCGCCCTTGAGCTGCGCGACGTACCCGAGGAGCGTATCGGTGTGCTCCAGGGCGGCGAGCGCGGTGGCCTGGGTGACGGAGGACAGGTGGTACGGGAGCCGCACGAGCTGGACCGCGTCGACGACGGCCGGGTCAGCGGCGAGGTAGCCCAGGCGCAGTCCGGCTGCTCCGAACGCCTTCGACATGGTGCGGGAGAGCACCAGGTGGGGGCGGCCCTCGATCAGCGGGAGCAGCGAGGCGTGGTGGCTGAACTCTCCGTACGCCTCGTCGACCACGACCATCGACGGTCCGGCTTCCTGCGCGGCGTCGTACAGCGCGAGGACGGTGTCGGCGTCGACGGCGGTCCCGGTGGGGTTGTTGGGCGAGGTGATGAAGACGACATCGGGCCGGCGCTCCGCGATGACCGCACGGGCGGCGTCGACGTCGATGGTGAAGTCCGCGTTGCGCGGCCCGGAGATCCAGCCGGTGCCGGTACCGCGGGCGATGAGGGCGTGCATCGAGTACGAGGGCTCGAAGCCGACCGCGGTCCGGCCGGGGCCGCCGAAGGTCTGCAGCAGTTGCTGGAGCACCTCGTTGGAGCCGTTGGCCGCCCAGACGTGAGCGCGGGTGACTTCGAGCCCGGCGGTGCGGGAGAGGTAGCGGGCGAGCTCGGTGCGGAGCTCGACGGCGTCCCGGTCGGGGTAGCGGTTGAGGTCGCGGGCGGCCTCGCGGACCCGCTCGGCGATCCGGTCGACGAGCGCCTCGGGGAGCGGGTACGGGTTCTCGTTGGTGTTCAGCCGGACGGGTACGTCGAGCTGGGGCGCGCCGTACGGGGACTGGCCGCGCAGTTCGTCACGGATCGGGAGGCCGTCCCAGGCGTTGCGCGGGGTGCTGTCGCCGGTGGTGCCCTTGTCCCTGGAGCTGTTGCCCGTGGTGCTGTTGTTCGTCACTGCTGCGGAACCTTCCACCCGAACCTGGCCTTGAGCGCGGCGCCGTGGGCGGGGAGGTCCTCCGCCTCGGCGAGGGTCACCACGTGGTGGGTGACCTCGGCGAGCGCGTCGCGCGTGTAGTCGACGATGTGGATGCCGCGCAGGAAGGACTGCACGGACAGGCCCGAGGAGTGGCAGGCGCAGCCGCCGGTGGGCAGCACGTGGTTGGAGCCGGCGCAGTAGTCACCGAGGGAGACGGGCGACCAGGGGCCGACGAAGATCGCGCCGGCGTTACGGACGCGGCCGGCGACGGCCGCGGCGTCGGCGGTCTGGATCTCCAGGTGCTCCGCGGCGTACGCGTCCACGACCTTGAGTCCGTCCTCCAGGTCGTTGACCAGGACGATCGCGGACTGGCGGCCGGCCAGTGCGGGCTCGATCCGGTCGGTGATGTGTTTGGTCGCGGCGACCTGGGGCTTCAGCTCGGCCTCGGTGGCGGCGGCGAGTTCCTCGGAGTCGGTGACCAGGACCGCGGCGGCCATCGGGTCGTGCTCGGCCTGGCTGATCAGGTCGGCGGCGACGTGGACCGGGTCGGCGGTGGCGTCGGCGAGGATCGCGATCTCGGTGGGTCCGGCCTCGGCGTCGATGCCGATGCGGCCCTTGAGGAGGCGCTTCGCGGCGGCGACGTAGATGTTGCCGGGGCCGGTGACGAGGTTCACCGGCAGGCAGTCCTCGGTGCCGTACGCGAACATCGCGACGGCCTGGGAGCCACCGGCGGCGTACACCTCGTCCACCCCGAGCAGCGCGCAGGCCGCCAGGATCGTGGGGTGCGGCAGGCCGCCGAACTCCTTCTGCGGCGGGGACGCGACGGCGATGCCTTCGACACCCGCCTCCTGGGCCGGGACCACGTTCATCACGACGGAGGACGGGTAGACCGAACGTCCGCCCGGTACGTACAGCCCGACGCGCTCGACGGGCACCCACTTCTCGGTGACGGTGCCGCCGGGCACGACCTGGGTCGTGTGCGTGCGGCGGCGCTGCTCGCGGTGGACGAGGCGGGCCCGTCGGATGGACTCCTCCAGCGCGGCACGCACGGCGGGGTCGAGCTGTTCCAGTGCGCCGGTGATCGCGTCGGCCGGGACGCGGATCGAGGAGAGCCGCACGCCGTCGAGTTTCTCCCCCCAGTCGATCACTGCCGCCGAGCCACGATGGCGTACGTCCTCGCAGATGGGCCGCACCGTCTCCAGGGCGGCTTCCACGTCGAACTCGGCACGGGGCAGCAGGTCGCGCAGGGCGCCGCCCTCGGGGAGGGCATTGCCGCGCAGATCGATTCGAGAGATCACACCGCAATTCTCGCAGACCGCCTCAGGCGCCCGGACGTCCGTATCACTGGCTGATACATGCCCTTCGTGTGACGGCTGACTATGAGCGTTCATTCGGTCACTCAGAGGGAATAAGCGGGTTACGACCTGGTGCGCGACGGAGAGCGGACCGGCGAGCGCCGCCATGCGGCTTCGAATCCAAGGCGGAAGAGGGAGTCGACGCGGAGCGTCGTTACCGACGACAACGCCGGAGTCGCAGTCGCGGGGCTCGGGAGCCCGCCCGCCATCGCACCCCCGGCCGTTTCTGCTCCGAGCGGAAGGAGCGTCGGTGACCGAACCGCACGACGGGGACATTCCGGACGGCCTCAGCGCCGCGGAGCTGGGCATGTGGCTGGCTTTCCGGACCGGGACCACCTACGACCTGCGCGCCCGCGACGGGGTGCGCGACGATCCCTTCGCCCCGCACGCCTGGGGCCCCGAACGCAGCGTGGAGGCCCAGGTCGTCGCCCGGCTGCTGCTGAGCGGTCCACCGGCCCGGCCGGGCCGGGTGGCGGCACTGAAGCTCCGGGGGCTACGGGTCACGGGAAGGCTGGACCTCGCGGGCGGCCGCGTCGATCCGTACGTGGAGCTGACGGGCTGCCGCTTCGAGGAGGAGGTGGTGCTGCCCGAGTGCCACTTCACGACCCTGCGGCTGGTGGGGTGCGCGATGCCCCGGCTGGAGGCGGCGCGGCTGCGCACCGAGGGCGACCTGCATCTGCCGCGGTGCCGGGTCGAACGCGGGATCCGGCTCACGGATGCCCAGATCGGTACGGATCTGCTGATCAGCCAGATCGAAATCGGCCCCGACCGGCAGGGGCGAGCACTCGTCGGTGACGGACTCACGGTCGCCCAGGACCTGCAGGCTGAGATGGTCCAGACGCTCGGCGAGCTCAGCCTGCGCGGGGCGAAGGTGGGCGGTTCGCTGAGTCTGCGCGGCAGCCGGCTGCGGGCGACGCAGGGACGCCGCGCGCTCAACGCCCCGCAGCTGAGCGTGGAGCGGACGCTGTACATGAGCGAGGCCTGGGTCAGCGTGGACACGGGGAACCAGGGCGCCACTCCCCCGTACGGCATCGCCAGCTCCCCGACGCCCGCCCGCGGCACCCGCTCACAGGTCTTCCGGTGCCGGGGCGGGGTGCGGCTGGACGACGGGCGGTTCGGCGACGCGGTCGATCTGCACAAGGCCGTCTTCGTGCTGACCGGCCACGAGGAGCTGTCGCTGCGCCGGATCGTCACTCCGGAACTGCGGTTCAACCCGGAGCGCCCGGCGCACGGCCGGGTGGTGCTCAACGGGGCGAAGGTCGTCACGCTCATCGACGTGTCGACCAGCTGGCCGGGCCCGGGCGGTCTGGCGATGGGCGGATTCGTGTACGAGAACCTCGTCCCGTACGGGCACTTCCCGCTCTCCCGCCGTCTGGAATGGGTGTCCGCCGCGACCCCGGAGTACGTACCGGAGCCCTACGAACGGCTGGCCACCGTGCTCCGCAACAGCGGGGAGGACGCGGACGCCCGCGAGGTGCTGCTCGCCAAGCAGCGGCGCCGCCGCGAGACGCTGCCACCCGCCGCCAAGCTCTGGGGCTTCGTCCAGGACTGGACGGTGGCGTACGGCTACCGCCCGGGGCGGGCTGCGGTGTGGATGGCCGTGCTGTGGGCGGCCGGAACGGTCGCGTTCTCGCGGTACGAACCGACGTCGATCAAGGGCAGCGAGCATCCCGAGTGGAATCCCGCGCTGTACGCGCTGGATCTGCTGGTGCCGGTGATCAACCTCGGCCAGGACGGGTACTGGCGGCTGGAGGGCGGCTGGCAGTGGGTGGCAGCGGCCCTCGTCCTGCTGGGATGGATACTGGCCACCACGGTCGCCGCCGGCGCCTCGCGGCTGCTGAGCCGCGGCTGACCGGCGCGTGCGGCCTTCCGGAGGGCGCCCGGGCCGGGCGCCCTTGCGCCGCCGGGCCCGGAGTTGACCGGCCGGGCCTGCCCGAGCGCCGGACAGACCGCCGGAGCCCACCACCTGAGCGACCGGAACAGGCCAGATTCCGTTATTTTCTTTACTCTTTCTTGGCCGCGTTCAGTACAACCCATCCACTCGGCACCAAAGCTTCACAGCGCCCCTCTGGCGCCTGTCCGACCAGCGCTTTTCAATGGTCTGCACCATGCCTTTCCTCCGCGCCCTGCTCCGTACCGCGCGCATGATCCGGCACACTCCGGAGCTGTCTGCCGGGTTGCCCGCGGACCATGCGGTGATGCTCGACGCCCCCGACGAGCGCCTCTCGCCCGCGCTGGTGGCGGCCGCACTCGGGGAGTACGAACCGGCGGCGAAACTGCTGGCGACGACCCGGGGCGCCGCCGAGTGGGAGAGCCGGGACCGCTATCTGAACCGGCTGGTCGCCTTCGCCCGCAACCGGGACGGGTGGCTCAGGGACTGGCTGGCCGCCTCTCCGCGCGATCCCGACGCCATCCTCGTCAAGGCCCAGCTGGCCGTGGAGCGAGCCTGGGAGTCGCCGGCCCGCGCCGAGCAGCTCCGCGCGGTCGGGCCGATGATCACCGCGGCGGCGGAGGGCGATCCACGCGATCCGGTGCCCTGGCGCCTCGCACTGGACCACGCCCGTGGCACCCATGCCACGCACACCACGTTCGAGGCGTTGTGGGAACAGGCCATACAGCGCTCCACGCACCACTACGGCTGTCATGTCGCCGCTCTCCAGTACCTCTCCGCCGCCTGGTACGGCTCGCACCGCGAGTGCTTCGACTTCGCGGAGCGGGCCGCCGAGGACTCAACTCCCAGCTCCCTGGTGCAGGCGCTGCCGCTGCGGGCCGCCTTCGCGGTGCTGACCGAGGGGCCGGGGGCCGGGTTCACCTCGGTGCAGGAGGAGCGGATCGACGCCGCGGCGGATCTGGCGATCTCGCTGTCCGCCGCATTCGCGGCCGGCGACCCGTGGCCGGCGGAGGTGCGCAACCTGCTCGCGTACGTGCTGGTGGTGCGGGGCCGCTGGGCCGAGGCGCTGGAACAGTTCCGGCAGATCGGACCACACGCGGCGTCGTTCCCGTGGGCCTCGGTGTCCGACGATCCGCTCGGCAGGTTCCTCGACACACGGGACGGAGCGCGGCTCCGGGTGGCCTCCGGGACGCCCTTGCGCCACCGGGCCGACCGGGGACACGCGCGCGGCCATTACGCTTGACCGTTGTGACCACCGCTCGCCTGCCTCTGTTCCCGCTGAACGCGGTGCTGTTTCCCGGCCTTGTGCTGCCGCTGAACGTCTTCGAGGAGCGTTATCGCGCCATGATGCGCGAGCTGTCGAAGACCGACGAGGACGAACCGCGCCGGTTCGCCGTGGTCGCCATCCGAGACGGCCGTGAGACCGCTCCGACGGGCGCGGGCATGCCGGACGCGCTGACGGTTCCCGTCGAGCGCGGCCCGGCGGAGGGCTTCGGCCCGGACCCGGTCCAGACGTTCCACCGGGTCGGCTGCATCGCCGACGCGGCGAAGATCCGGGAGCGCGCGGACGGCAGCTTCGAGGTCCTGGCGACGGGCACCAGCCGGGTGAAGCTCCTGTCGGTGGACGCGAGCGGCCCGTTCCTCACCGCCGAGCTCGAAGAGCTGGAGGAGGAGCCGGGCGAGGAGGCGGAGGCGCTCACCGAAGGCGTCCTGCGGGCCTTCCGCGCCTACCAGAAGCGACTGGCGGGCGCGAACGAGCGCTCCCTGACGACGGGCGCGGACCTGCCCGACGAGCCGTCGGTCGTCTCCTATCTGGTCGCCGCCGCGGCGGTCCTCGACATCCCCGCCAAACAGCGGCTGCTCCAGGCCCCGGACACCGCGACGCGACTCCGCGAGGAGCTGACGATCCTGCGGTCCGAGACGGCCGTCATCCGCCATCTCCCGTCGCTGCCGGCCGTGGATCTCACCCGCGCCCCGACCCACCCCAACTGAGCGACCGGAGGGCCACTCCCCCGTGGCGAAGAAGCCGAAGAAGCAGCCCCAGTCCGGCGGCACCCCCGCGACGGTCGCGCTGACCGCGGCGGGCACGGAGTTCACGGTGCACGCCTACGAGCACGACCCCGCCTCGGCCTCCTACGGCGAGGAGGCGGCCGAGGCCCTCGGCGTCTCCCCCGACCGGGTGTTCAAGACCCTGGTCGCCGACGTGGACGGCCACCTGACGGTCGCGGTCGTCCCCGTGGCGGGCTCCCTGGACCTGAAGGCCCTGGCCTCCGCGGCCGGCGGCAAGCGCGCCGCGATGGCCGACCCGGCGGCGGCGGAGCGCACCACGGGCTACGTCCTCGGCGGCATCTCCCCCCTGGGCCAGCGCAAGCGGCTGCCCACGGTGCTGGACGCGTCGGCACGGTCCCACACCACGATCTGCGTGTCCGCGGGCCGCCGCGGCCTGGAGGTCGAACTGTCCCCCACGGACCTGGCCGCCCTGACGAACGCGGTCTTCGCCCCGATCGGCCGGGGCACATCGAACCCGTCCGGCGCCTGAGGAACGGGCCGGCGCACCCGCCCAGGGACCCGTCCCCGCACATCCAGCGCGTCCGGCGCCTGAGGACCGGGGCCCGGGGCGGAGCCCCGGTTACGGGGAGGGGCGGGTGGGGGAAAGACCCCGCGCAGCGGCCCCGCTCACCCCCCGGCAGGCGGCGCGGGCGGCTCGGGCGAGGACGACGGAGCAGGACCGGAAGGCGACGGCCCGGACGGCGACGGCGAATCGGGCGACGACGGCGCAGGACCGGAAGGCCCGGGCCCGTACGACGCACCCCCCGCAGGCCCCCCGTGGTACACCCCCCACTCCGGCTCCGGATCCCGCGGCCCGAACAGCGCCGTCAGCCCCAGATGCACGGCCATCGCGGCCAATGACCACGCCAGCAGAACGCCCTTCGCGTGCAGCTCCAGCGGCGCGTCGAAGACCACACCCTTGCCGACCTCTCGCGCATGGGCGACCACATCGTCGGTCGGCCCCAGGCGCGTACCGAGCCACCACGCCAGGAGCGAACCGAGCCCGCCGCCCAGCGCGAGCGCCACCACGACGGGGATCCCGCCCTTGCGGTTGAACCAGAAGGCCAGCCCCGCGGACACCGCACCGAAGGCCAGCGCGAGCAGCGCGAACGTGCCGTCGGCGCCGATCGCCTCCTCGCCCTCGCTGTCGCTGAGGAAGACGGCCGTGTCGTCGGAGACCAGCGGCACACGAGGCGCCAGCCACAGCCAGAGCAGACCGAGCGCGAACCCGGCGACCGTCACGGCGACGCCGACCACCGCCGCCCGGCGCAGTTCCTTACGGAACTCCTCCTCCTGCGGCGACCGCAACAGGGTTCCGAGATGGGAACCGCCTGGGCCGCCCCCTTCCGGCGGCGTCTGCCACGGGTCGTGGGGCGAGGGCTGGTGCGGCGGCGTCAGAGGTGCTGTCACCGTGCCATCGTGCCAGGCGTCCCGGTGGCACGCCTCACCGGACCGCTGCCCTGCGGTACGCCCAGGTCGCCACGGCGAGCGAGAGAACGCCCACGACGGCGCAGACGCCGAGGTCGAGGCCGACGACGGCCCAGTCGGGGTGGGCGTCGAACGACCGGGAGAGTGCCTCGACTCCGTACGTGGAGGGCAGCAGGTCGCGCGCCCAGCCGATCGGCTGCGGCAGTCGGGCCGCGGGGAGCACGCCCAGCAGCAGCGCCGCGGACATGCCGAGCTGCCCCAGCAGGGTGGCGAGCTCCGGTCGCGGCGCGAGCAGCCCGAGGGCGGCGCCGAGTCCGGCCAGGGCCGCCCCGGCGAGCGGGATGACGGCGACGAGGACCCACAGGTGGGTCATCGGCAACCCGAACAGAACGCTGCCGGTCACGGCCGTCACGATGGTGCCGGGCACGGTGAAGGAGGCGTACGCCCCGGCCGCACCGAGTACCACGGCAGCGGGCGGCACCGGCAGGGTCGCGTAGTGGTCGAGGCCGCCACCCGCCCGCAACTGCCCGAAGTACTGGGCGAGCAGGTTCAGCGCGACGAAGGCGACGACCAGGACGCTGGACCCGGCCACCACGGCACGGGCCTCGTCGCCCCCGTCCACGACCCCACGCATCAGGACCATGATCCCGATTGACTGGAACGTCGCTACGAAGAGCAGCGGGATGCGCGCGACGCGGGCCCGGGACAACTGCGCCCGGTAGACCGCGGCGAGTGAGGGGAACAGCCGGGCGCGCGGCGCGAGCGGCGCGGGCGCCCGGCCCTGCGCGCCCTCGCCGTCACGCCCTGTCCGGCTCGGCTGCCCGGACTGCCCGGCCACCGCTTCCGCAGGAACGATGCTCGTCACCTGGCGCTGCTCCTGTTCGGTCCCTGTCCGGCCGCACACCCGCACCGGTCCGCTCCGGCCGCTCCGGCCACCGCATTGATCCCGCTCATGACTTCACCAGCCCCTTGGTCGCGTCCCCGCCGAGCGCCAGGTACACATCTTCCAGGCTGGGCGTCGCCAGGGTGAAGTCGTCGAGTGCGGCGAAGGCGGCGCCCCCGGTCACTGCGGCGACGGCCGCCCGCGCCTCGTCGGGTCCGAGCCGCAGCACCCAGCGGCGGCCGGACTCCTGCGCGGACGCCCGTAGCGCGGCGACCTCGGGTACGTCCAGCGGCGCGCGCTCGCGCCACACCAGTTCGACCCGGACCTCGCCCGCGACCCGCTCCTTGAGTCCGGCCGGGGTGTCGCAGGCGATGACCTTGCCGCGTTCCATGACGGCGACGCGGTCGAGGACGGTCTCGGCCTCGATGACGTTGTGGGTGACCAGGAGCACCGACGCACCGCGCTCGGCCCGCCGCCGGTCGACCGCGGCCCAGACGGCGCGTCGTGCCACGGGATCCATGCCGGTCGTCGGCTCGTCCAGGATGAGCACCGCCCGCTCCCCGACCAGTGCGGCGGCCACACAGGCGAGCCGTCGCTGCCCGCCGGAGAGCTTCTTGAGGGGGCGGCCGGCGATCTCACCGAGGCCGAGTTCGTCGAGCACCGCGTCGCGTTCGGCCCGGGCCTCGCGCACGGGCAGGCCGCGCAGCCGTGCGGTGGTCTCCGCGGCGAGGGCGACGGTCAGCTCGTCGAGGGCGGTCGACTCCTGCCCCAGGTAGCCGATCAGCCGGGAGGCCCGTTCGGGGTGGCGCACGAGGTCGTGGCCCAGCATGTCGACACTGCCCGAATCGGGCCGCATCAGTCCGGTGAGCTGACGTACGAGAGTGGACTTGCCGGCACCGTTGGGGCCGAGCAGTCCGAAGATCTCACCGCGCCGGATGTCCAGGCTGATGCCGTCGGTGGCCCGCACCTCGGGTGTGGCGGGGGTGCCGCGCCGGCCTCGGGCCGCGGGGTAGGTCTTGACCAGATCCCGCACCGCGCACACGGTGCCGTTCGCCGTCTGCGCCTGTGCTGTGCCCGTACTCACGAGGTACGAGGGTACGGGGTCCGGGGACCCGCATTACGCCCGGGGCCGCACCGATCGGACATCGTCGCGGCAGACAACGGCCGGGTTGAGCACCTCGGGTACCGACGCGCACTCAGTCCCCGGATGCCGCCGTGCTCGCAGGTTTCCCGGCGGCGGCCGCGGGCCGGTCGGCCGCCGGGGGGTGCTTCTCGCCCGTGGGAGCGTGCTCCGCCGCGGCCCGTACGTCGATCTCGCGCCAGAATCCCGCCCGGATCGCGTACCGGTCGTGCTCGTCGATCTGGTCGTCCTTGTGGGCGAGGAGTCCGAAGCGCGCGGCGTAGCGCAGGAGTTCGCCGTCGATGCGGTGCGGGATGCGGGGGTACATGGTGGACAGCTTCTGCAGGTGGACGGTTTCCGGCAGTCGTTCCATCCAGCGCCGGGCGAACACCTGCCCCACCTCGAAGGGATCACCGCCGACCGTGGTGATGTCCTCCTCCCGGTCCGCCCAGCGCTGCTCGGCGCTGGTGAGCTGGGCGAGCGTCGGCAGGGAGGCGGTCTCGGGCGGTTCGCCGAGGGGGCCGGCCCGCTCCACCCACCCCCGGTCGGAGGACCAGCGCAGGGTCGCACCGGCGGGCGACGGGGCGGGGTGCTGGCGGTCCGCCTGGGCGGCCGGGCCGCGCAGGGTGCCCGCGAGGTCCTTCGGGGTGGGAACGCCTCTGCCGCCCTGGCCGTGCACGGTGTGGCCGGTGTTCTCGTCGGGCGGGGCGGACGTGCCGTTGCGGTCGGCTTCGGCCTGGGCCTGGGCCTGGGAACCCCGCTCGGCGGAAGCCGCGAGGGCCGCCTCGGGCAGGGGCGCGGAGAGGATCGCGGCGATCTCGGGGCGCGGGACGGGAGGCGGGGCGCACGCGCCCCCGGTCTCCTTGGCCCGTACGGCCTGGGTGATCCAGGCCCGGTCCAGCACGCGCCGCTCGTCGGCCTCCGCGACGAGGTCCTCCGACTGGTTGTAGTCGCCGTCGGCGGCCTGGACGGCCCAGAGGTGAACGGCGACGCCGTGTTCCTTGGCGGACATCAGACCGGGCAGCAGATCACCGTCGCCGGTCACCAGGACCACGTCCGAGCAGGCCCGGTTCCTGGCCAGTTCGGTGAGCTCGGCGTGCATCGCCGCGTCGACACCCTTCTGCGCCCACCGCCCGTCGCTGCGGGTGAGGGCTCCCAGCCGTACCGTCACCCGTGGCATGACACGCAGCCTGCGGTGTTCGGGCTGCGGTACGCGGTCGGGGGCGCCGTCGAACCAGTAGATCCGCAGCAGGGGCTGTTCCGTATCGGCCTCGGCCCGCTCCCGCAGGCCCTGGATCAGGGCCGCGTGGTCGACGGTGATGCGGGAACGGGCGGGCTCTCCGGCCAGCAAGCTCGCGGCTGCGCCCAGCAAGTAGCCGGCGTCCACCAGGACGACGCAACGGTCCACGCGTTCCACCCTCTTCCAGGAATTCGGGAACGGGTCCAGCGGGTCCGGTCTCCGGGAAAGGGACGGATCCGCTTACTCAGGGTTTCCTTCGAGTCTGCCCGACCGCGCGAGGGTTGACGGCCGGAACTCGATCATCGGCGTGGCGGATCCGGAAAACGGCGCATCATACCCCCTCACTACGCACGGTAATGATCCAACATGCGGTGTTTATCCGATTATGTGAATCTGACAGCGGTCCTGGCCCCGAGAGTCCTTATAGGAGGAACACCATGGCCAAGAACAAGAACCGCAAGCAGGGCAGCCAGCAGGATCGCGCCTCCGAGTCGGAGCGCGGTGCGCAGGAGGCACGGTCCACGGCCTTCGAGTCGCAGAACCAGCCCCAGGCGCAGTCCCAGGGCAGCCCTGCCGATGTTGCGCGTAAGCATCAGCGGCGCTTCGGCCACAACTGACCGGACTTCTCCGGTACGGCCACAGGCCGGTAGCCGGGAGGGGCGCACCCGCAGTCGCGGGGCGCCCCTCCCGTGCGTGTGCCTCAGGTGTGTCAGCCGGCCAGACAGGACGGGCCGAGCAGGACCTTGAGGTCACCGAAGAGCGCCGGGTCGGCCTTCACCCGGTGACGGTCGAGCCGCAGGACCGTGGTCTTGCGGGGGCCCTGGAGCCTGATCCGTACCTCGGTGTCGCCCCGGTGGCTGTTGAGCACCTCACCGAGCCGGCTGACCATGGGCGGGGTGATCTTGACGGTGGGGATGGTCAGGACCACGGGGGCGTTGGTGCCCGCGTTCGAGATGTCCGGGACCTGCATCTCCATGGCGACCAGCCGGGGCACGTCCTCGCGCTTGTCGAGCCGTCCCTTGACGAAGACCACGGTGTCCTCGACGAGCTGGGTGGACACCAGCTGGTAGGTGGCCGGGAAGAACATGCACTCGATGGAGCCGGCCAGGTCCTCGACGGTGGCGATGGCCCAGGCGTTGCCCTGCTTGGTCATCTTGCGCTGGAGGCCGGAGATGATGCCGCCGATGGTGACGATCGCACCGTCGCTGTGCTCGCCGCCGGTGAGCTGCGAGATCGCCGCGTCGGACTTGTCGCTCAGCACGTGCTCGATGCCGAAGAGCGGGTGGTCGGAGACGTAGAGCCCGAGCATCTCGCGCTCCTGGGCCAGCAGGTAGGACTTCTCCCACTCGATGTCGGAGAACTCGACGTCGAGCCCGAAGCCCGGCTCGTCGCTGTCCTCCTCACCGCCGCCGAAGAGGTCGAACTGCCCCTCGGCCTCCTTGCGCTTGACCTGCACCACGTTGTCGATCATGGGCTCGTGGTGGGCGACCAGGCCCTTGCGGGTGTGGCCCATCTCGTCGAAGGCGCCGGCCTTGATGAGCGACTCCACGGTCCGCTTGTTGCAGACGACCGCCTCGACCTTGTCCAGGAAGTCGGGGAAGCTGCTGTACTTCCCCTTCGCCTTGCGGCACCGGATGATCGAGTCGACGACGTTCTGGCCGACGTTACGGATGGCCGTCAACCCGAAGAGGATGACGTCGTCACCCTGGGCGGCGAAGTTCGACTCCGACTCGTTGACGTTCGGCGGGAGCACCTTGATGCCCATGCGGCGGCACTCGTTGAGGTAGACCGCCGACTTGTCCTTGTCGTCCTTGACCGAGGTGAGCAGCGCCGCCATGTACTCGGCGGGGTAGTTGGCCTTGAGGTAGCCCGTCCAGTAGGTGACCAGCCCGTACGCGGAGGAGTGCGCCTTGTTGAAGGCGTATCCGGCGAAGGGGACCAGCACGTCCCACAGCGCCTTGATCGCGGCGTCGGAGAAGCCGTTCTTCTTGGCCCCGGCCTCGAACAGGACGAAGTTCTTCGCCAGCTCGTCGGCCTTCTTCTTGCCCATCACGCGGCGCAGGATGTCGGCCTCGCCGAGCGAGTACCCGGCGACGATCTGGGCGGCCTTCTGCACCTGCTCCTGGTACACGATCAGGCCGTAGGTGAGGCCGAGGACCTCCTTGAGCGGCTCCTCCAGCTCCGGGTGGATCGGAGTGATCTCCTGGCGGCCGTTCTTGCGCTCGGCGTAGTTCGTGTGCGAGTTCATGCCCATCGGACCCGGCCGGTACAGGGCCGAGACGGCGGAGATGTCCTCGAAGTTGTCGGGCTGCATCTGGCGCAGCAGGGATCGCATGGGGCCGCCGTCGAACTGGAACACCCCGAGCGTGTCGCCGCGGCAGAGCAGCTCGTACGTCTTGGGGTCGTCCAGGGGCAGCGCCAGCATCTCCAGGTCGACGCCCTTGTTGGACTTCACCATCTTGATGGCGTCGTCCATGATCGTCAGGTTGCGCAGCCCCAGGAAGTCCATCTTCAGCAGGCCGAGCGACTCGCACTGCGGGTAGTCCCACTGCGTGATGGTGACGCCGTCGGTGTGGCGGACCCAGACCGGGGCGTGGTCGACGATCGGCTCGCTGGACATGATGACGCCCGCGGCGTGCACGCCCATCTGCCGGACCAGGCCCTCGACGCCCTTCGCGGTGTCGATGACCTTCCGGACGTCGGGCTCGTTCTCGTACATCCCCCGGATCTCGCCGGCCTCGCTGTAGCGCGGGTGCTTGGGGTCGGTGATGCCGTTGAGGTCGATGCCCTTGCCCAGGACGTCGGCGGGCATGGCCTTGGTGAGCCGGTCGCCCATCGCGTACGGGTAGCCGAGGACGCGGGCCGAGTCCTTGATGGCGTTCTTGGCCTTGATCTTGCCGTAGGTGCCGATCATGGCGACCTTGTCGGCGCCGTACTTCTCCGTGACGTACCTGATCACCTCGACGCGCCTGCGCTCGTCGAAGTCGATGTCGACATCGGGCATGGAGACGCGCTCGGGGTTCAGGAAGCGCTCGAAGATCAGCCCGTGCTCGATCGGGTCGAGGTCGGTGATGCCCATCGCGTACGACACGATCGAGCCGGCGGCGGAACCTCGGCCCGGGCCGACCGCGATGCCGTTGTTCTTGGCCCACATGATGAAGTCGGCGACAACCAGGAAGTATCCCGGGAACCCCATCTGGATGATGATGTCCATCTCGTACTCGACCTGCTTCTGCCGGTCCTCGGGGACCCCGCCCGGGAAGCGGCGGTCCATGCCGACGCGGACCTCCTCCTGGAACCAGGTGATCTCCGTGTAGCCGTCCGGGATGTCGAACTTCGGCATCAGGTCACGCTTCTCGAACATCCCGGTGGTGTCGATCTGCTGCGCCACCAGCAGGGTGTTGGCGCAGCCCTCCTGCCAGGCGTCCGAGGAGTCGACGCCGTACATCTCGTCCGTCGTCTTGAGGTAGTAGCCGGTGCCGTCGAAACGGAAGCGGTCCGGGTCCGAGAGGTTCTTGCCGGTCTGGATGCAGAGCAGCGCGTCGTGCGCGGTCGCCTCGCTGGCGTAGGTGTAGTGCGAGTCGTTCGTCACGAGCGGCGGGATGTTCAGCTTCTTGCCGATTTCGAGGAGCCCGTCACGGACCCGGCGCTCGATCTCGATGCCGTGGTCCATCAGCTCCAGGAAGTACTTGCCCTCGCCGAAGATGTCCTTGTAGTCGGAGGCCGCCTGGACCGCCTCGTCGAACTGTCCGAGCCGCAGCCGGGTCTGCACCTCGCCGGAGGGGCAGCCGGTGGATGCGATCAGGCCCTCGGACCACTGGGAGATGGTCTCCTTGTCCATGCGCGGCCACTTCTGCAGCCAGCCTTCGGCGTAGGCGTCCGAGGACAGCTTGAAGAGGTTGTGCAGCCCCTTGGCGTTCGACGCCCAGATCGTCTTGTGGGTGTAACCACCCGAACCGGAGACGTCGTCACGCTTCTGATGCGGCTGGCCCCACTGGATCTTCCGCTTGTGCTTGCGCGACTCGGGGGCGACGTACGCCTCGATCCCGATGATCGGCGTCACATTCGCCTTCGCCGCCGAGTGGAAGAAGTCGTACGCACCGTGCAGGTTGCCGTGGTCCGTCATCGCGATATGGGACATGCCCATCTCGTTGCAGGCCTCGAACATGTCCTTGAGCCGCGCGGCACCGTCCAGCAGCGAGTACTGGGTGTGGACGTGAAGGTGCGTGAAAGGCGGCTTGGTCACGGCGCTGTGCCTCCGGGGGAAGTGAGGGGGACAGCGTGGAAGTCTACGTCTCCCGGGTCACGAGTGGCGGGCACTCCGCGATACGGTCGCGCGTTGGAAGGGCGAGGACGCCCGTCCCTTTTGTCATGTACGTCATCATGCAGGCCAGGTACCAGGAGGCACCCAGAGATGTCGGAAACGCAGACCGGCGCAGCGCAGCGCGGGGAGCAGATCCTCGAGGTCTTCGACGCCGCTTTCGGTGAGCTTCTGGCCGCCGATCCGGCTGCCTTCCGGGTGAAGTTCCGGAAGATGGCAGGCTCGGCCTTCGCCTTCTACCGGGGCACGGCGTGCCTGTTCTACAACGACCTGGAGCGGGAGCGGCACGGCGGGCCGTATCTCGACGAGCGCACCGGGCGGGTGTGGATCCACGGCGATCTGCACGCGGAGAACTTCGGCACCTACATGGACGCCAACGGCCGCCTGGTCTTCAACGTGAACGACTTCGACGAGGCCTATGTGGGGCCCTTCACCTGGGACCTCAAGCGCTTCGCCGCCTCCGTCGCCCTGATCGGTTACGCGAAGGCGCTGGGCGACGACCAGATCACCGAGCTCGTCCGGGTCTACGCGGCGGCCTACCGCGAGCGGATCCACGCACTGGCGACGGGCGCGAAGAACGACGAGGTGCCTCCGTTCACGCTCGACACCGCCGACGGCCCACTACTGGGCGCCCTGCGCGTCGCCCGCTCCCTGACCCGGTTCTCGCTGCTGGACTCGATGACCGAGATCCGTGACTTCGAGCGCAGGTTCGCGGAGGGCGGCGGGGCGATCGACCTGGACGCGGCGACGCGCTACAAGGTCCTGGCCGCGTTCGACGGCTATCTGGAGACGCTGCCGGAGTCGAGTCTGACCCGCCCGGACTCCTACCGGGTCAAGGATGTCGTCGGCCGGCGCGGAATCGGTATCGGATCGGCCGGACTGCCCTCGTACAACATCCTTCTGGAGGGCAACAGCGACGCCCTGGAGAACGATGTCGTGATCTATCTCAAGCAGGCACAGACCCCCGCCGTCTCCCGCCACATCACGGACGCGGCGGTCCGGGGCTACTTCCAGCACGAGGGGCACCGCACGGTGATCTCCCAGCGCGCCCTGCAGGCGCACGCCGACCCGTGGCTGGGCTGGACCGAGCTGGACGGGGCCGGGCAGCTGGTCGCCGAGGTGTCGCCGTACGCGGTCGATCTGGACTGGTCGGACATCGACGAGCCCGAGGAGATCGCGGCGGTCGTCGCCGATCTCGGCCGCGCGACGGCGACGATGCACTCCGCGGCGGACAACGAGAGCGGCCACTCCCTGGTGCCGTTCTCCACCGAGCGGGCGATCGACGCGGCGATCGCGGCGGACGAGGACGGCTTCGGGGACCTGCTGGTGGACTTCGCCCACAGCTACGGCGCGCGGGCGCGCGCGGACCACCAGATCTTCGTGGACCTCTTCCGTAACGGCCGCATCCCGGGTCTGTAGCGACCTCGGCCGCTGAGGATCGCAGGGAGGGCGCAAGCCTTCCCCCAGCGGCCCTTCAGGGGCTGTCCCGCGAGTCCTGGCGGGCGCACGACGACAGCCAAGGCGCCTCGCCGCGTGACCGAAACGCCCGAATACATCACGTATGCGGGCGCCTCTCCGCTTTGCCGTACACCGCATCTGACGCCGCGCGCTGATCCACCAGGAATTGCGGGACAGCCTTTAGGGATGCCTTACAGGTTCACATGCGACACTCCCTGACGATGGACATCTCCGGGACGCAGCTCAGAGTCGTACGCGCGGCGCTTTTCACAGCGCTCGTCGTGACGCTCTCCGCTGCCTCCCATGTGCTGCTCTCCCGGGTCCCGTTGCCGCTGACCCTCGTCGCCGTGCTGGCGGGTGCCGTGTTCGTCATGGCGTACGCGCTGGCCGGCCGGGAGCGCGGCTTCGGGGCCATCGCCGGACTGCTGGTGCCGCTGGAGCTGGCGACGGACACCGTCTTCACCACGGGTCAGCACCTGTGTTACGGCGCGGCGGGCGGCCCGATCGCGGGGCCGCTGCGGTCGGTCGGCGTCGATGTGCTGTGCGGTGGCGGTGACGTCGGGACGGGGGCGACCGGACT
This sequence comes from Streptomyces sp. NBC_01013, assembly GCF_045162765.1. Lineage (NCBI taxonomy): Bacteria > Bacillati > Actinomycetota > Actinomycetes > Kitasatosporales > Streptomycetaceae > Streptomyces > Streptomyces sp. NBC_01013. The sequence goes on along the minus strand of NZ_CP108687.1, from coordinate 6,215,801 downwards.
CGCCGGCGTCGGCGAGGTGGGCACCCCGCTGGCTTCGGTGGCTGCGGGCGGTCACGGCGCGGCCGCGCTGCTGGCCTCGCCCGGCCCCCTGGTTCCGTGGTTGCTGCTGGCCGCGCACGTGACGGTGGGGCTGCTCGCCGCCGCCTGGCTGCACCGCGGAGAGCTGGCACTCGCCGGACTGCTGGGCGCGTTCGCCCTGCTGGCGTTCCGGCCGCTGCTGATCGCGGTGGCCGTGGCCGGGGCGGCCCGCCGCTCCGTACGCCTCAAGGCGCGCATCGCCGGCCCCCGCCCGCACCTGCTCGCCCACGCCCGCCTCCTGGTGCACTCCGTGGGACGGAGGGGACCGCCGCGCTCGGCCTGCGCCACCGCCTGAGCACGCAAGTCCCTGATGACGCAAGACCACGCACCCCTCGGAGAACCGATCATGAGCAACCGCAACAGCCAGGCCAACAAGTCCGCCGCCCGTGAGCGGCTGCGCGTGGAGCGCGAGCGCCAGGCCAGGAAGGACAAGACCCGCCGGCAGGTCGTCGTCGGCATCTCGGTCGTCGCCGTCCTCGCGATCGCGGGAGGCGTCGCCTACGGCGTGATGCAGCTGAACAAGCCGGACCACTGGGACGCCGCGAAGGACGCGAAGAACGTCACCGCGCCGAAGAACACCTCGGGCGAGAACGGCACGACCGTCGTGGTCGGCAAGTCGACCGCCAAGAAGACCCTGGAGCTGTACGAGGACTCCCGCTGCCCGATCTGCGCCACGTTCGAGCAGACGGTCGGCGAGACGGTCCACAAGGACATCGACGCCGGCAAGTACAAGGTCAAGTACATCGGTGCCACGTTCATCGACAACAACGGCGGCGAGGGCTCGAAGAACGCCCTGAGCGCGCTGGGTGCCGCGCTGAACGTGAGCCCCGAGGCCTTCCTCGACTACAAGTACGCGCTCTACTCCACCAAGTTCCACCCGGAGGAGACGGACGACAAGTTCAAGGACGACTCGTACCTGATCAAGGTCGCCGACACCGTGGACGCGCTGAAGGGCAACGACGCGTTCCGGAAGAACGTCAAGGACGGCACGTACGACGCCTGGGCGATGAAGATGTCCAAGACCTTCGACAAGAGCGGCGTCGGGGGCACTCCGACGCTGAAGATGGACGGCAAGACACTGACCGGTTCGGACAACAAGAGCGCCCCGATGACGGTGGCCGACTTCAACACCGCGATCACCGCCGCGCTGAAGGGCTGATTCGCGCGACTCCGGTCGAACGGGCAGGTGAACCCGGTGGGTTCACCTGCCCGTTCGCGTCCGCCGCGCGCCCGGACCGTCGAGATCCGGCCACCACGGGATGTGTTGCGGGCGGGTGACAGCCCCGCGTCGGACGCCGTCGCGTACGGATCCAATGGGGACACACCGGCCAACGGAACGACCCGATAGATGACGTCCGCCTCTCAAACTCCGGAGCAGACAGAAGATTTTCTTCCCTCTGCCCTGGTTTGCTCCACGAATGATTGGGCCGGATCGATCCTCCCGCCCATATGACATGCCCACGTAATCTCCCGGCGGCGGGTGAGGAAATCCCTCCCCCCCACATCCGCTAGGAGACCCTGTGCGCACTCTTGCTCGTATATCCCCGCGTATGCGCCACCGTGCGATCGGCACCGCCGTCCTGGCCGGAACCCTGGCCCTGGCACCGCTCACCGTCTCCACCGGCGCCACCGCCGCCAACGGCAAGGCCACCGCCGCCGCCTCGGCCGAGGCCTGCGCCGGCTCCCCGGCCGGCGCCGCCGCCCGCCAGTCCCGCCCCACGGGCCCGCAGCACGCCGCGGAACCCAACGAGCTCACCGCCTCCCAGACCGCGGCCATGGACAAGCAGCTGAAGCAGAGAGTCGCCGAGCGCCGGGTCACCGGCTCCACCCTCGCCGCCGGCGCGACCGTCCCGGTCTACTTCCACGTCATCCACTCCGGCACCACGGGCAAGCTCACCGCGGGCGCCATCAGCAGCCAGATGAGCGTTCTGAACGCCGCGTACAGCGGGCAGGGCACCGGCAACAGCCCCACCGGCTTCCAGTTCTCCCTGGCGGGCACCGACTACACGGACAACGCCTCCTGGTACAACCTCTCCTCGGGCTCGTCGGCCGAGAAGGCCATGAAGACGGCCCTGCGCAAGGGCGGCAAGAACGCACTGAACGTCTACACGGCCAACCTCGGAGGCGGGCTGCTCGGCTGGGCGACGTTCCCGAGCTCCTACACCTCCAGCCCCTCCATGGACGGAGTGGTGATCCTGGACGCCTCGCTGCCGGGCGGCTCCGCCACCAACTACGACGAGGGCGACACGGCGACGCACGAGGTCGGCCACTGGATGGGGCTCTACCACACGTTCCAGGGCGGCTGTAGCGGCAACGGCGACTACGTCTCCGACACCCCCGCGGAGAAGAGCGCCGCGTTCGAGTGCCCGACCGGGCGCGACACCTGCACCAACAAGACCGGCGTCGACCCGATCCACAACTTCATGGACTACACGTACGACTCCTGCATGTACCAGTTCACCGCGGGCCAGGTGCAGCGGATGAGCGACAGCTGGACCGCGTACCGCGGCTGACCCCCCTCCGCACTCCCCGACGGGCCCCGCGCCACACCGTGCGCGGGGCCCGTCGCGTCTCTCACAGGGTCGCGAGGAAGCCGACCGCGACCTTCCATGCCAGCTCGGCCGATGCCTGGTCGAAGTCCGGCAGCTCCGCGTCGGTGAACAGGTGCCCCGCGCCGGGGTACCTGTAGACCTCGACATCGGCGCCGGTCCGCTGCATCTGCAGATACCAGGAGTTCAGCCAGTCGTGCGTCTCGAACGGGTCGGGATCGGCGACGTGCAGCTGTACGGGAAGATCGTCGACCGAGGCGTTCTCGGCGATGTCCGAGGTGCCGTGGAACAGCAGCAGCCCCCGGGCCTTCGCATCCCCGAGGGCCAGCGTCTGGGCGACGGAGGCGCCGAGGGAGAAGCCCACGTAGACCAGCCCGCGGTCGGAGTACGGCGCCGCGGCGAGCACGGCCCGCTTCAGCAGTTCCTCCTTACCCGTCTCCTCCTTGAAGGCCAGCCCCTCCTCGACGGTTTCGAAGGTGTGTCCCCCGAAGAGATCGGGCACGTGCACCTCATGCCCGGCGCCGCGCAACCGGTCGGCGGCCGCGTGCACTGCGGGGCGCAGACCATACGTCGAGTGGAAAAGCATGATGTTCATGAGGCCCATGGTGCCATTTGCGTTCGAAAGGATGGAGAGCGACAGCATGGAAGACGTACTGCGACCGCTGATCATCCTCGGCGGTTCGGTCGTGATCACGCTGCTGGTCGGCTGGCTGGTCGACCTGCTGCTCAGGCGTGCCGACGGCCGCCACCACGAGACGCCGCTGTGGGGCCTGCTGCGGCGCTGCAGAATCCCGTTCCAGCTGACGCTCGGCGCTGCCCTGCTGCGGGCCACGTACACCCATACCCGGCTCCACGTGGTCAGCGACCACCGGACGGGCATCGGACAGCTGCTCACACTCGTGCTGATCGGCGCGTCCGCCTGGCTGGTGGTGGGGATCGCCGTGGCGGTGGTGGACTCGGTGTACGCGCGCTACGCGGCGAGCACCCGCGATCCGGCGCGGGTGCGCCGGGTACGGACGCAGGTGACCCTGATCCAGCGCGTGGTCATCGCGATCGTGACGACCGTCGCCGTCGCCGCGATGCTCCTGACGTTCCCCGCCATGCAGACCGTCGGCACCTCGATGCTGGCCTCGGCCGGCGTCCTCGGCATCGTCGCGGGTGTCGCCGCCCAGTCCACGCTCGGCAATCTCTTCGCAGGCCTGCAGATCGCTTTCGGCGACATGGTGCGGATCGGCGACACGGTGGTGGTGGACGGCGAGTGGGGCACGATCGAGGAGATCACGCTGACCTTCCTCGCGGTCCGGACCTGGGACGAGCGGCGGATCACGATGCCGGTCTCTTACTTCACCAGCAAGCCCTTCGAGAACTGGTCGCGCGGCGGGATCCAGATGACCGGTTCGGTCTTCTTCCACCTCGACCACGCGGCGCCGGTCGCCGCGATGCGCGAGCAGCTGCGGGACATCCTCGGCGAGTGCGCCGCGTGGGACGGCCGGGACTGGTCGCTGGCGGTCACCGACACCACACCCTCCACCATCCAGGTGCGCGCCGTGGTCACGGCGAAGGACGCGGACGACATCTGGACGGTGCGCTGCGCGGTCCGGGAGCAGCTGATCGGCTGGCTGCGCGACCACCATCCGTACGCGCTGCCGAGGATCGCCACGGCCCCCGCGGCCTTGGCGCCCGGTGATGTGTGGCCGGCGATGGACGGCGCGGACGGGAAGCCGGCGGGCTGGGGCCGGGCGCCGCGCACCGGGCGCGGTTAGGGCCCCGGGGCCGGGGCCGTCCGACCCTGATCCGCCGGTCAGGTCCTGGCGCCGTGACCGGCAGGGGCCGCCCACGACGCGGGGCAGAGCCTGCCGGTCAGGGCGCGCGCGGCCCCCGACGCTCAGCGCAGGCTGCGTACGTCCAGCTGCCGCAGCACGCGGTCGACCACCTCGGGGTCCGCGCCTGCCTCGCTGCGTGCGGAGAGCACCGCGTGGCGGGCGGCCGACATCATCTCCCGCTGGATGCGGCTGACCGCCTTGAACCGCTCGGCGCGCTGGGCGAGGGCCTCGCGCCGTTCGTTGTCGACCATGTCGGGGCTGATCCGGGCGCCCACGTCGTAGGCCAGCCGCTGGAGGCGTTCGGCGAGGTCCTCGGGGAGCTCCTCGACCTCCTGGATCTCCTTGAGCCGCTGCTTGGCCGCCTTGGCCGCGCGGATCGCGAGGTCCCGCTCCAGCGCGGCCTCGGCGTCCGTGTCCGCCCGGACCCCCAGCCGACGCACCAGCCAGGGAAGCGTCAGGCCCTGGAAGACCAGAGTGACCATGATCACGGCGAAGGCGATGAAGACGATCTCGTCGCGGCCGGGGAACGGCCTCCCGTCGTCCGTCTTCAGCGGGATCGCGAGCGCCAGGGCGACCGAGGCCACGCCGCGCATCCCGGCCCACCACATGATCACGGTCTCCCGCCAGCTGGTGGGGATCTCCTCGCTGACGTCGCGGCGGGTGTGCAGCCGCTTGGCCAGCCAGGTGGCGGGGAGCAGATAGAGCAGCCGTACGCCGACGACGACGGCGACGACGGCCAGGGCCCATCCGGCCATCTGCAGTTCGCGCCCGTCGGCGGTGCCGAAGACGTTGTGCAGTTCGAGGCCGATCAGCCCGAAGGCGACACCGGTGACGAGGGTGTCGACGATCTCCCAGAACGTGCGGCCGGTGAGCCGGCCGAGGACGTCGTCGGCGTCGGCGGTGTGCTCCGCGAGGAAGAGCGCGGTGGTCAGGACGGCGAGCACCCCGGAGCCCTTCAGTTCCTCGGCGAGCACGTAGCTGACGAAGGGCACCAGCAGGGTCAGCCCGACCTGGAGGGTGGCATCGCCCAGCAGCCCCATGAGCTTGATGGTGAGCCAGCCGAGGGCGACGCCCACGGCCACGGCGACGACGGCGGACAGGACCAGCAGACCGAAGGCCTCGGGCAGTGAGAAGGTACCGCTGACGGCTGCGGCGATCGCCACGTGGTAGAGCACGATCGCGGTCACGTCGTTGAACAGCCCCTCGCCCTCCAGGATGGAGACGAGCCTGCGGGGCAGTCCGACCGATCCGGCGACGGCGGTGGCCGCGACCGGGTCGGGCGGCGCGACGAGCGCGCCGAGCGCGACGGCGGCGGCGAGGGGCAGTCCGGGGACGACGGCGTTGGCGACCGCGGCTACGGCCGCCGTCGTGAGGAAGACCAGGGCCACGGCCAGCAGGAAGATCGGCCGTTTGTTGGCGGCGAACTGCCGCCAGGAGGTGCGCTGCACGGAGGCGTAGAGCAGTGGGGGCAGCAGCGCGGGAAGAATGATCTCGGGCGGGATGTCTACATTCGGTACGAAGCTGAGGAAGGCCATCCCGACGCCCGCGAGCGTCATCAGCACCGGCGCGGGCAGTCCCAGCCGGTCTCCCAGTGGCACGGTGACCACGGCTCCGAGCAGCAGCAGGAGCAGCAGGGCCATTTGATCCACGAGGTGCCTTCCGGAGCGCGCCGGACCGGCCTCGGTGACCGGCCGGCCCGGAGCAAGCCTGCCATGCAGGCCCCACAATCCGGACAACGCCCCCCATCGGGCACCGGTGACACCGCGGCTCGGGCCGCGATCCGGCGGACGGGGCCCTACGCCTCGACGGCCCGGCGCATCGCCCGGTGCGGGATGCCCGCGTCCGGGAATTCGGGGCCGTAGGCCTCGTAACCGATCCGCTCGTAGAAGCCGAGAGCATGGGTCTGCGCGTGCAGGTCGACGGCGGACAGGCCGAGCTCGCGGGCGGCGTCCTCGATGGCCCGCACGAGGGCCGCGCCGACGCCGAGACCGCGCGCCTGCTTGGTCACGGCGAGTCGGCCGAGTGAGCCCACGGTGGGGTCGCCGCCGGTCTTGGCCGCCGCGGCGGCGCCGTGCAGCAGCCGTCCGGTGCCGAGTGCCGTGCCGTCCGCGGCGACGGCGATGACGTGCACCGCGTCCGTGTCGTAGGCGTCGTACTCGATCTCCTCCGGCACGTTCTGCTCGCCGACGAAGACGTCCTTGCGGATCCGGAAGCAGGCGGCCCGGTCCTGCTCGCCCGTGACCGTGCGGGTGGTGTAGGAGGTCATTCGCTCTCCGCCGCGATCCTGTCGAGGGCCTGCTGGAGGTCGTCCGGGTAGGTGCTGGAGAACTCCACCCAGCTGCCGTCCGCGGGGTGTTCGAAGCCGAGCCGGACCGCGTGCAGCCACTGCCGGGTCAGGCCCAGCCGCTTGGCCATGGTGGGGTCGGCGCCGTAGGTCAGGTCGCCGACGCAGGGGTGGCGGTGGGCGGACATGTGCACCCGGATCTGGTGCGTGCGGCCCGTCTCCAGCTTGATGTCCAGGAGGCTGGCGGCGCGGTACGCCTCGATCAGGTCGTAGTGCGTCACGGAGGGCTTGCCCTCGGCGACCACGGCCCACTTGTAGTCGTGGGTGGGGTGGCGTCCGATGGGGGCGTCGATGGTGCCGCTCATCGGGTCCGGGTGGCCCTGGACCAGCGCGTGGTACTTCTTGTCGACGACCCGGTCGCGGAACTGGGCCTTCAGCAGCGTGTAGGCGCGCTCGGACTTGGCGACGACCATCAGCCCGGAGGTGCCGACGTCGAGCCGGTGCACGATGCCCTGGCGCTCGGCTGCGCCGGAGGTCGAGATCCGGTACCCGGCCGCGGCGAGACCGCCGATGACGGTGGTGCCGGTCCAGCCGGGGCTCGGGTGCGCGGCGACGCCGACCGGCTTCATGATCACGACGATGTCGTCGTCGTCGTGGACGATCTCCATGCCCTCGACGGGCTCGGCGACGATCTGGACCGGAGCGGGAGCCTGCGGCATCTCGACTTCCAGCCAGGCGCCTCCCCGCACCCGTTCGGACTTCCCGACCACCGAACCGTCCACCTGCACCTTCCCGGCGGCGGCCAGCTCTGCGGCCTTGGTGCGGGAGAAGCCGAACATGCGGGAGATGGCGGCGTCGACGCGCTCGCCCTCCAGGCCGTCGGGTACGGGCAGGGTGCGGACCTCGGGTTGCGTACTCACCTGTCGAGTATGCCTTGCGCGTCCCCGTGCCATCGACCGGCGATTGTCTGCCGGACGGCACGGCCCGGGGCCTGTCCGCCCCTGTTCCGCCGGGCAGGCCCCAGGCCGTGTTTCGAAAGTCCCGCCTGCCCGCCCTCCGGGCGGCACTACTTTCGAAACAGGGCCCTAGTCCTTGTGCACGGTGCCGTCGGGGTCCAGGCCCTTGAAGGAGAGCAGCACGATCAGGATGCCTCCGCAGACGATCGCGGAGTCCGCCAGGTTGAAGACGGCGAAGTGCGCGGGGGCGATGAAGTCCACCACCGCGCCCTCGAAGACACCGGGCGCGCGGAAGATGCGGTCGGTGAGGTTGCCGAGGGCGCCTCCGAGCAGCAGGCCGAGCGCGATCGCCCACGGCAGGCTGTACAGCTTGCGTGCGAGCCGGGCGATCACCACGATGACGGTCGCCGCGATGATAGTGAAGATGATCGTGAAGGCCTCGCCGAAGCCGAAGGCGGCGCCCGCGTTCCGGATCGCGTCGAGCTTGAGCCAGTCGCCGAAGACCTCGATCGGCTCCTGATGCTCCAGTTTGGCCACCACGAGCATCTTGCTGCCCAGGTCGAGCAGGTACGCGAGGACGGCGACGCAGAAGAGCAGGATGATCCGGCGCCGACGCGTGGCCGGCGACCGGTCGACCGCCGCTTCCCCGTCCCCGGTGTCCAGCCCGTCCGGCTCGACGGCCTGCGGGGACTCGTCCCCTGCCGGCTTCTCCGGCTCGGCTCCTTCGTGTCCCTCAGCCTCGGGGATGTCCGGCGTACCGATGATGCGCTCCGCCTCTGCCACGTGAGTCCCTCAACCTAGTTCCCGACTGAGGACGAGGGTACGACACACCGGTGGGGGTCAGCCGCGTCGTTCCTGCTTCTGTTTGTCCTCGACGCAGAGGGTGGCCCGGGGGAACGCCTGCATCCGCGCCTTACCGATCGGATTGCCGCAGATCTCGCAGAGCCCGTACGTGCCCGCGTCGAGGCGGGCCAGTGCGCGTTCGGTCTGCTCCAGCATCTCCTGGGCGTTGGCGGCGAGCGACATCTCGTGCTCGCGGGTGATGTTCTTGGTGCCGGTGTCCGCCTCGTCGTCACCCGCCCCGTCGCCGGAGTCCCGCATCAGCCCGGCCAGCGCCAGCCCGGAGGCCTCCAGCTCGTTGCGCAGCCGCGTGATCTCGCCGGTCAGCTCGGTACGGGCGGCCGCGACCTCCTCCGGCGTCCAGGGGTCCTCACCGGGCCGTACGGCCAGCTCCCCCGGGGCCGTCGCCGAGGCCCGCGCCGGGGGCACGGGTGCCGTGCTCGTCCCGGCCGGCCGGGTCCTGGCCGCGCTCTTCTTGGCTACCACCGTGTGGGCTCCCGTCTGCTCGGCGGCCTCGGCCGCCTCCGTGGCCGTCTCGGCGGCCTTGTTCGAAGCCTTCTCGGCCGTGGTCCTCGCGGCCGCGCTCTTCTTCGGCGCGGCCTTCTTCGCCGCCGCCTTCTTGGTCGTCGTCTTCCCGGCCGTCTTCCTGGCCACCTTCTTCGTGGTCTTCCCCGTGGCTTCGGCGGGAGCGGCGGCCTTCGCGGCCGTGTGCTCCGGCCCGGTCCGCGCGTCCGCGTCGGACGCGCCGTCCCGGCCGGTCTCTCCCGTCGTCTCCCCGGCTGCCGCGCCCGTGGATCTCGCTGACGCCGTCTTCTCTGCGGCGGTCTTCTTCGCCACCATGGCCGCGGCCCCTTCACGCGTTGTGATCTTGCTCGCGAGTCGTGCTGGGACGATAAATCGGCCCCAGCCCCGCGGCAACGGGGCACGCCGCCGCATCGCCCCTCCCCGTGTCCGGATCACCACGCGCCTGAAACCGTTGTGCCCAGCTCCCCGCCCGGTAATCCGCCTTCCGGCCGCCCGCCGGGCGGCGCCGCGAACCCGTACACCCCGTCTGGCCATTCGGGTCACGCGGGAGGCTGCGGAAATCCGGTCGGCCGCCACCCGTCCGGGCCCGTACACTGGCCGCAGCGAGAGGCATGGATGGGACGAGTAGCGTCGTACGCAGCCCAGAGCGACCCGGGGACGGTGGAAGCCCGGGGGCGAGCGCGCCGCGAAGATCACCCCGGAGCCGCCGGAGGAAAGCTTTGACCAGTGGGCTCCGCCCACGGGCGCAAGGCCAGTAGAACCGGCATCGCACCCCAATGAGGGGGCCACGGGCGGCACGCCCGGGGCCAAGGAGGGTGGTACCGCGGGATCCGGCATCGGTTCTCGTCCCTCCGACGGAAGTGGAAGACGTCCGCCGGAGGAAGCCCGCACATGACATCGCCGCAGTACCGCCAGGTACCCGCCCAGGTCGACCTGCCCGCGCTGGAGCACGCCGTGCTCGACTTCTGGCGCGAGAACAAGGTCTTCAGCCAGAGCCTCGAACAGTCCGAGGGCCGCCCCGAGTGGGTCTTCTACGAGGGCCCGCCGACCGCCAACGGCATGCCGGGCGCCCACCACATCGAGGCCCGCGTCTTCAAGGACGTCTTCCCGCGCTTCCGCACCATGCAGGGCTACCACGTCGGCCGCAAGGCCGGCTGGGACTGCCACGGGCTGCCGGTCGAGCTGGCGGTCGAGAAGGAGCTGGGCTTCACCGGCAAGAAGGACATCGAGGCTTACGGCATCGCCGAGTTCAACGCCAAGTGCCGCGAGTCCGTGACCCGGCACACCGACGCCTTCACCGACCTCACGACCCGGATGGGCTACTGGGTCGACCTCGACGACGCGTACCGCACGATGGACCCCGAGTACGTCGAGTCCGTGTGGTGGTCCCTGAAGGAGATCTTCAACAAGGGCCTGCTGGTCCAGGACCACCGAGTCGCCCCCTGGTGCCCGCGCTGCGGCACCGGCCTCTCGGACCACGAGCTGGCCCAGGGCTACGAGACGGTCGTCGACCCCTCGGTCTTCGTACGCTTCCCGCTGACCTCCGGCCCCCTGGCCGGCGAGGCGGCCCTCCTGGTCTGGACGACGACCCCCTGGACCCTGGTCTCCAACACGGCCGTCGCCGCGCACCCCGAGGTCGAGTACGTCGTCGCGACGAACGGCGAGGAGAAGCTGGTCGTCGCCCGCCCGCTCGTCGAGAAGGCACTGGGCGAGGGCTGGGAGCTCACGGGCCAGTCCTTCACGGGCCGCGAGATGGAGCGCTGGACCTACGAGCGCCCGTTCGCTCTCGTCGACTTCCCGGCCCCCGCGCACTACGTCGTCAACGCCGAGTACGTGACGACCGAGGACGGTACGGGTCTGGTCCACCAGTCCCCCGCCTTCGGCGCCGACGACCTCCTGGTCTGCAAGGCGTACGGCCTTCCGGTGGTCAACCCGGTCCGCCCCGACGGCACCTTCGAGGAGGACGTGCCGCTGGTCGGCGGGGTGTTCTTCAAGAAGGCCGACGAGGCGCTCACCGAAGACCTCAAGGACCGCGGTCTGCTCTTCCGCCACGTCCCGTACGAGCACAGCTACCCGCACTGCTGGCGCTGCCACACCGCGCTGCTCTACTACGCGCAGCCGTCCTGGTACATCCGCACGACCGCGGTCAAGGACCGTCTCCTCGAAGAGAACGAGAAGACCAACTGGTTCCCGGACTCGGTCAAGAACGGCCGCTACGGCGACTGGCTCAACAACAACATCGACTGGGCCCTGTCCCGCAACCGCTACTGGGGCACGCCGCTGCCGATCTGGCGGTGCGAGGACGACCACCTCACCTGCGTCGGCTCGCGCGCCGAGCTGACCGGGCTCACCGGCACCGACCTGTCCGGCCTCGACCCGCACCGGCCGTTCATCGACGAGATCACGTTCACCTGCTCGCACGAGAACTGCCAGCTGGAGGCGTACCGCGTCCCCGAGGTCATCGACGCCTGGTACGACTCGGGCTCGATGCCGTTCGCGCAGTGGGGCTACCCGCACAAGAACAAGGAGATCTTCGAGAGCCGCTACCCGGCGCAGTTCATCTCGGAGGCCATCGACCAGACGCGCGGCTGGTTCTACACCCTGATGGCGATCGGCACCCTGGTCTTCGACAAGTCCAGTTACGAGAACGTCGTGTGCCTCGGCCACATCCTCGCCGAGGACGGCCGGAAGATGTCCAAGCACCTGGGCAACACCCTCGAACCGATCCCCCTCATGGACCGGCACGGCGCCGACGCGGTCCGCTGGTTCATGGCGGCGGGCGGCTCCCCGTGGGCGGCACGCCGCGTCGGCCACGGCACGATCCAGGAGGTCGTCCGCAAGACCCTCCTCACGTACTGGAACACGGTCGCCTTCCAGGCCCTGTACGCCCGTACGTCGAACTGGGCGCCCTCTGCCGCCGACCCGGCGCCGGCCGACCGCACGGTCCTGGACCGCTGGCTCCTCAGCGAGCTCAACGCCCTGGTGGACCAGGTCACCCAGGCTCTGGAGGGTTACGACACCCAGCGCGCCGGCAAGCTGCTGTCCGCCTTCGTCGACGACCTGTCCAACTGGTACGTGCGCCGCTCCCGCCGCCGCTTCTGGCAGGGTGACAAGGCGGCGCTGCGCACCCTGCACGACGTCGTCGAGACGGTGACGCGGCTGATGGCCCCGCTGACCCCGTTCATCACCGAGCGGGTCTGGCAGGACCTCGTCGCGCCGGTCACCCCGGACGCCCCGGCGTCGGTGCACCTCTCGACGTGGCCGCAGGCGGACCTGTCGGCGATCGACCCGGGGCTCTCCACGCAGATGGCCCTCGTGCGCCGCCTGGTCGAGCTGGGACGCGCCACGCGTGCCGAGTCGGGCGTCAAGACGCGCCAGCCGCTGTCGCGCGCCCTGGTCGCGGCCTCGGGATTCGAGACCCTCTCCCCCGAGCTGCACGGACAGATCACTGAGGAGCTGAACGTCTCCTCCCTGGCCTCCCTGTCCGAGGTGGGCGGCTCGCTGGTCGATACGACGGCGAAGGCGAACTTCCGGGCCCTGGGCAAGCGGTTCGGCAAGGGCGTCCAGGCGGTGGCGAAGGCCGTCGCGAACGCGGACGCGGCGGCACTCTCGCTGGCCCTGCGCGAGGGCACCGCGTCGGTCGAGGTCGACGGCGAGCAGGTCGCACTCTCCCCCGACGAGGTCATCATCACGGAGACCCCGCGCGAAGGCTGGTCGGTCGCCTCCGATTCGGGCGCGACGGTCGCCCTCGACCTGGAGATCACCCCGGAGCTGCGGCGTGCGGGCCTGGCCCGCGACGCGATCCGCCTGATCCAGGAGGCCCGCAAGAACAGCGGCCTGGACGTGGCGGACCGCATCGCCGTCCGCTGGACGTCCACCTCTCCCGCGACGGCCGAGGCACTGACCGAGCACGCCTCGCTCATCGCGGACGAGGTCCTGGCCCTGGAGTACGAGGAGGGCGAGGCGGACGCGGCGTACGGCGAGCCCTTCGAGGACGAGGGCCTGTCCCTGACGTTCCGGCTCCGCAAGACGGAGCAGTAGCCTCCCCGGCCGAACGAAGGCCCGCCCGGACCGTCTCGGTCCGGGCGGGCCTTCGTCGTTCGCGCGGCGATCCCCCTGCCATGGAGAAGCGGCGTCCGGAGCCCAGCCCCGCTACGAGGCGGGGAGGGGCGGGGCGGGGAGGGGCGGGGAGGGGCGGGGAGGGGCGGGGAACAGCTCCGCGCAGCGGCCCGGGCCCCAAGCCCAGCCCACGCCGCCTCCCCCGGGCCCACCGCCCCCGCCCACGGCAAAGGGCCGGGCCCCGGGGAAACCCCGGGGCCCGGCCCTCAGCCTGCCGACGGCTACGCGCTCAGCGAGCGCGACCCGCTCAGTTGTCGTCCTCGTCGATCAGGAACCCGCGCATCGGCGAAGGAGCCTGCTGCATCGGCTGCGGCGCCTGCGGCCGCACCGGTGCCATCGGCTGCGTCATCGCCGGCGACATCTGCTGCTGGCCGCCGTACGAGGGGCCACCACCCATGGACGGGTTGCCGCCCATCTGCTGACTGCCGTGACCGCCGTGGTTGCCACCCATGGTGTGACCCATGGCGCCTGCACCGGCCGGAGCCAGCGAGGGCGACGGCGGCAGCGAAGCGGCAGCCGGCGTCCGCGGCGGAGCCAGCGAGTCGTCGGCCTGGGTCTCCAGCTGACGCAGCTGGCTCTCCAGGTAGGACTTCAGACGCGTCCGGTACTCGCGCTCGAAGCCACGCAGGTCCTCGACCTTGCGCTCCAGCGTCGCGCGGGCCGACTCCAGCGAGCCCATCGCCACGCGGTGCTTCTCCTGCGCGTCCCGCTCCAGCGCGTCCGCCTTGGCACGCGCGTCGCGCTCCAGACCCTCGGCGCGGCTGCGTGCCTCGCCGACGATCTTGTTGGCCTCGGAACGGGCCTCAGCGATCGCCTGGTCGGCGGTCTGCTGCGCCAGGGAGAGGACACGGGCGGCACTGTCGCCGCCGGGGCCCTGCTGCTGCATCTGCGGCGGCTGCTGCTGCTGCATCTGCTGCATCTGCTGCTGCGGGTTGTGGCCGCCCATGGGACCACCCATCGGTCCGCCCATGGGACCGCCCTGCATCGGGCCGGGGCCGTGCGGGCCCTGCGGACCGGGGCCGTGCGGACCCTGGGGGCCGTGGCCGCTGGGACCGGCCGGCAGCTGAGGAGCACCACCGGGCAGCTGGGGCGGACCCATCTGCGGGGGCTGCTGCTGCTGGACCGGCGGACCAGATATGGCGGCGGGCACGGGAGCACCCGGACGGTCCTGCGGCTCCGGCTTCCGCATGCCTTGCTGCTGCTGGTTCTGCGCGGCGGCACGCGTGGCGGCGGCCAGCTTGGCGCGCAGGTCCTCGTTCTCACGGAGCAGGCGGGTCAGCTCGGACTCGACCTCGTCGAGGAAGGCATCGACCTCGTCCTCGTCATAACCTTCTCGGAGGCGGACCGTCGTGAACTGCTTGTTCCGCACGTCCTCGGGGGTCAGCGGCATCTCTTCTTCACCTCTACGTAGTCGTCGGCAGTCGGCAGGACCGTATCGCTCACAGCCTGATCACGATGGCGATCAGGATGGAAACGATGATCATCAGAACGAAGAAGGACAGGTCGAGTGCCACGCCCCCGAGACGCAGCGGCGGAATGAACCGCCGCAGGAGCTTCAGCGGTGGATCGGTGACCGTGTAAGTGGCCTCAAGGACGACCACCATCGGCTTGCCCGGCTGCCATGAACGTGCGAACTGGAAGACGTAGTCCATGACAAGCCGGAAGATCAGCACGATGAGGAAACACATCAACGCGATGTAGACAACACTTTGTGCGACGCCCATCCTCGCGCTTCCCTCTCCCCTGGCTCTCGTAGCTCCGGCCTTGCGGCCGGGTTGTTCCCGGTGTCGTGTTCTCAGCTCTGGTTGAAGAATCCGCCCTCTGCGATGCGGGCCTTGTCCTCCGCCGTGACATCGACGTTAGCAGGCGACAACAGGAACACCTTCTGCGTCACTCGTTCAATGCTGCCATGGAGACCGAAGACAAGTCCCGCGGCAAAGTCGACAAGTCGCTTTGCGTCCGTATCGTCCATCTCCGTGAGATTCATGATCACCGGAGTGCCCTCACGGAAGTGTTCCCCGATGGTACGGGCCTCGTTGTAGGTCCTGGGGTGCAGCGTGGTGATGCGGTACGGCTCCCGCTCGGACACGACCTTGGGCATGATCACCGGTGCGTTCTTCTCCATGTTCGGGCGTTCAGGTGTGATGGATGCCACGGGTGCGATTCGGGCGGGTCGCTCTCGTTCAGCCGGAATCTGAACCGGCTCACGCTGCGCCGGCGGCTGCACCGCTCGTACCGGTTCGTCCCGCTCCCGCTCCACCTGATGCGCGGGCTGATGCCGGCGCCGGTCGCGCTCGGGCTCCGGCTCGGGTTCGAATTCGTCGTCGGGGTCGAACCCCGGACCGTCGTACCCATCGTCCTCCACGAGGCCGAGGTAGACCGCCATCTTGCGCATCGCGCCGGCCATGCTCTGAGTCCTCCGCTCTGTGGTGGATCGGCATCTGTCACCAAGTGCCCGCGATCCACTGTGGTCAGCCCGCCCTGGGCGGTAATGACCATATTTTCTGCTGTGGTCCGACTTGCTTGGCGACGTTACCCGAGCCCGGGTCGGACTCCGAGTACCGCAGTACCGACGCGCACATGTGTCGCTCCGGCCGCAACCGCGTCCTCGAGGTCCGCACTCATCCCTGCAGAGACCATGTTCGCAGCCGGATGGTTCCCGCGCAGCCGGGATGAGAATTCCATCAGCCGGTCGAACGCCGCCCGTTGCCTTCCGGCGAACGGTCCGGCGAGCGGTGCGACGGTCATCAGACCGTCGAGCCGCAGTCCGGGCGCGGATGCGACCGCGTCGGCCAACTCCGCGATCCCGTCGGGTGCGACCCCGCCGCGCTCTCCCCGCTCACCGCTCTCCGCGTCGAGTGCGACCTGGATGAGACACCCGAGTTCGCGTCCGTCGCGGTCGGCCGCGGCCGAGAGTGCGGTCACCAGCTTCGTACGGTCCACGGACTGCACGACATCGGCATAACTCGCAACAGATCGGACCTTGTTCGTCTGCAATTGACCGACAAAGTGCCACGTGAGGGACAGATCCGCGCATTCGGTAGCTTTGGGAGCAGCATCCTGGTCACGATTCTCCGCAACATGGCGCACACCGAGTTCATGCAGGATCCGCACATCGCTCGCGGGGTAGGTCTTGGTGACCACGATGAGGGTCACCTCTTCCCGTTTGCGACCGGCAGCGGCGCAGGCGGTAGCAATGCGTTGCTCCACCTGTGCCAGATTTGCGGCGAGTTGTTCCTTACGATCCGTCATGCCCTATCAGTCCAACCAGACATATCCGGCGAGCCGCCCGGTGGTGCGGTCGCGTCGGTACGAGAAGTGATCGCCCGATTCGAGGGTGCAGAACGGCGACGCCTGCCGGTCGGTGACGCCGAGGCCGGCCAGCTGTGCGTGGACTCCGGCGGTGACGTCCAGCGCCGGGGTGCCCCAACTGGTCTCGGACCACGAAGCAGGGACGACCGCAGCGACCTCGTCCCGCATCGCGGCCGGCACCTCGTAGCACCGGCCGCAGACGGCCGGCCCGGTGCGGGCGGTGATCCTGGACGGGTCCGCGCCGAGTTCGACCATGGCCCCGACCGCGGCGGGCACGACTCCGGCCATCAGACCGGGGCGGCCCGCATGTGCTGCTGCGACGATTCCGGCGACCGGGTCGGCGAGCAGTACCGGGGTGCAGTCGGCGGTGAGGACGGCGAGCGGGAGCCCGCGTCGCGCGGTCACCACCGCGTCCACGGCGGGAATCTCGCGGTCGTCGCCCCAGGGCCCGTCGACGACGGCGACATCGCGCCCGTGCACCTGGTTCATCCAGACGACCTGCGCCGGATCGAGCCCGCGGGCCTCGGCGGCCCGCTCGCGGTTGGCGAGAACGGCGGCGGGGTCGTCACCGACCGCGCCGCCGAGGTTGAGCTCCGCGTACGGAGCGGCGCTCACCCCGCCCCACCTGTCGGTGAAGGAGAAGTGAGCGCCGCCGTCCGAAGGAACAGAATCCTCATGGCTCACTGAGTGGTGCGGACCTATCACTTCAAGAAGTCCGGAACGTCCAGCTCTTCGGCCTGGGAGTCCTGGTAGGGACGGGCCGGCGGGACGTGCGGCGGGGCGACCGGCGGGAGGTGGCTCTCATGGGCCACCGGAACCGGCTCGGCCTGGGCCGGGGGCTCCTCGCGCGTGGGCACGGAACCCAGCCCGCTCGACTGTCGCACGGGCTCTGCGGCCCGGGCCGGCGGAGCCGGCTCCTCACGCTTGGTGGAGCTCGCACCCAGGACGTTCTCCCGCCGGGCCGGCGGCTGTCCGCCGTCGAAGCCCGCCGCGATCACGGTGACCCGCACCTCGTCGCCCAGTGCGTCGTCGATGACCGCACCGAAGATGATGTTCGCCTCGGGGTGTGCCGCCTCGCTCACCAGCTGGGCGGCCTCGTTGATCTCGAAGAGACCGAGGTCGCTGCCTCCGGAGATGGAGAGCAGGACACCGCGGGCGCCGTCGATGGACGCCTCCAGGAGCGGCGAGGAGATCGCCATCTCCGCCGCGGCCACCGCGCGGTCGTCGCCGCGGGCCGAGCCGATGCCCATGAGCGCCGATCCGGCCTCGGACATGACCGACTTGACGTCGGCGAAGTCGAGGTTGATCAGGCCCGGGGTGGTGATGAGGTCGGTGATGCCCTGCACGCCCGAGAGCAGCACCTGGTCGGCCGACTTGAACGCGTCGAGCACGCTGACCTGACGGTCCGAGATGGACAGCAGACGGTCGTTGGGAATGACGATGAGGGTGTCGACCTCTTCGCGGAGTTCGGCGATGCCGTCCTCCGCCTGGTTCGCGCGACGCCGGCCCTCGAAAGTGAACGGGCGGGTGACCACACCGATCGTCAGGGCGCCGAGCGAGCGCGCGATGTTGGCGACGACGGGTGCGCCACCGGTGCCGGTGCCGCCGCCTTCTCCTGCGGTGACGAAGACCATGTCGGCCCCCTTGAGGACCTCCTCGATCTCCTCACGGTGGTCCTCTGCCGCCTTACGACCGACGGCCGGGTTCGCCCCGGCGCCGAGGCCGCGGGTGAGTTCACGGCCGACGTCGAGCTTGACGTCGGCGTCGCTCATCAACAGGGCTTGCGCATCCGTGTTGATCGCGATGAACTCGACGCCCTTGAGACCGACCTCGATCATTCGGTTGATGGCATTGACACCACCGCCGCCGACACCGATGACCTTGATGACTGCGAGGTAGTTCTGCGGTGCTGCCACGTCGAAGGCCTCTCGCCTCGAGTTACGTGTCGTCGCTTGGCGGTAGTCCCGCCGCGACGACGGATGCCGATTGGGACGGTCCGAACGCCGACCCAAACCCTAACGTTGAAGTTTAGGGTTACCAGTGTGTCTGCTTCATGGACTCTTCCGAACAGGACACTAAGTCGACAAGTGGCGCACGTTCAACGAACACGCCGAACCTCCCGTTTTTCTTTTCACCCTATGTGATCACCCGTAGCGCTGACCAACCAGGGTGCTGGCCAGGCCAAATGTGCGTCAACTACCCGACACCGCCGGAGCGGTGGGTGCACTCACGTCGAAGTGTCCCGCTTTGGGAGCGGCTTTCATGAGAGCGGTGAGGACTTTCGCCTTCACCGCACCTTCTTCGCTGCTCCCCCAGATCACCGTACGGTCCCCGGTGAGCCCCAGGGAGACCGAATCGTACGAGACGACTCGCACGACCTGGGTCTCCTTGGTGACCACGTCCGGAAGGTCGCCCGCGACACGGACTGCTTCCCGCACCAGCCGGTCACTGCCGAATCGGCGCAGACTCGCGGACTGACCAGGTGTCAGTTCCAGCAGCGGTACGCGCCCGGGAGCCTTGTCCACCGTGGCGAAGCGCACGCCTTCGGCGTCCACTTCAATGAACTTCGCGCCCTTTTTCACCAACAGGACCGGCTGTCGTTCGGTCACCTTAAGTCCGATGCCGTGCGGCCATGACCGTACGACATCCACCGAGTCGATACGAGGCAACTTCTGGCGCAACCTCTCGGCGACGGCGTCCGTGTCCACCGAGATGAGCGGGGCCCCCATCGGCACCGCCGCCGCGGTCTCCACCTCGGCCGGTGTCAGTACGTCGACACCGGTGATGCGGACTTGTTCGGCGCGGAGCCAGGAGGAGCCGTAGAGCGCCCAGACGACGCCGGAACCCAGCAGGAGTACGGCCGCCGCGATCACGATCAGGAGCGCGCGCCGGGACATCCGGCGCCCCTCCGTCCGTGGGCGCGACGGGCGGTCCGGGGTGTCGTCCTTCTGCTGCGCTGAACCGCGCTGGGCGGTCGTCGGTCCGGCCACGCTCGCTCCTTATGCCGGGTCCGGGGGCGCCGCCCCCGGACCCGCCCGCCTCACGCGCCTCGGCGTGCGGCAATCGCCTCGTACACCATGCCGACCAGCAGATCGTCGGCGTCCCGGCGGCCGAACTCGGCGGCGGCACGGGACATTTCGTACAACCGGTGCGGATCCGCCAGCACCGGCAGGACGTTGCCCTGCACCCACTCGGGGGTGAGCGCCGCGTCGTCCACCAGCAGTCCGCCGCCGGCGTTGACCACCGGCTGGGCGTTGAGCCGCTGTTCGCCGTTGCCGATCGGCAACGGGACGTAGGCGGCGGGCAGCCCGACGGCGGAGAGTTCGGCGACGGTCATCGCGCCCGCCCGGCAGAGCATCATGTCGGCCGCGGCGTACGCGAGATCCATCCGGTCCACGTACGGTACCGGGACGTAGGGCGGCATCCCGGGCATGTTGTCGACGCGCGGCATTTCGTTCTTCGGGCCGACCACATGCAGGATCTGGATCCCGGAGCGCTGGAGCAGCGGCGCGACGCGCTGGACCACCTCGTTGAGGTGGCGGGCGCCCTGCGAGCCGCCGGAGACCAGCAGCGTCGGCAGGTTGGGGTCGAGGCCGAAGGCCGCACGCGCCTCCGGACGGACCCGCGCCCGGTCCAGGGTGGCAATGGTGCGGCGCAGCGGGATGCCGATGTAGCGGGCACCACGCAGCTTGCTGTCGGGGGTGGAGACGGCGACCCCGTGCGCGTACCGCGAACCGATCTTGTTGGCCAGGCCCGGCCGGGCGTTGGCCTCGTGCACCACGATCGGCACACCGGCGCGCTTGGCGGCCAGGTAGCCGGGCAGTGCCACGTAGCCGCCGAAGCCGACCACGCAGTCCGCCTTGGTGCGCTCCAGGATCTGCTCGGCGGCCTTGATGGTGCCGCGGAGCCTGCCCGGGACGGTGATGAGTTCAGGGGTGGGTTTGCGCGGCAGCGGTACGGCCGGGATCAGGGCGAGTTCGTACCCCCGCTCGGGTACGAGCCTGGTCTCGAGTCCGCGCTCCGTGCCGAGAGCGGTGATTCCCACGCTCGGGTCCTGCCTCCGCAGTGCGTCCGCGAGGGCAAGCGCGGGCTCGATGTGGCCGGCGGTCCCCCCACCGGCGAGTACGACATGCACCGAAATTCACCGCTCTCCGGACGGACGCTTCTTGACGCGCCGTCTCATCGTCTTCCATCTCACCCCGGGCCTCCGCATGGCCAGGGCCGCCTTCGCGGCGGGATCCGCTCGCGCGAACGCGATCAGCAGCCCGACAGCGAACATGGTCGGCAACAGGGCCGACCCCCCGTAGGAGAACAGCGGGAGCGGGACACCGGCGATCGGCAGCAGGCCGAGCACCGCACCGATGTTGATCACGGCCTGAGCCGTGATCCAGGTGGTCACACCTCCCGCTGCGTACCTCACGAAGGGGTCCTCCGTGCGTCCGGCCACGCGGATACCCGCATAGCCTAGAGCCGCGAAGAGGGCGAGTACCGACAGCGTCCCCGCCAACCCCAGTTCCTCCCCAGTGATGGCGAAGATGAAGTCGGTGTGAGGTTCGGGCAGTTGGCCCCATTTTTCCACACTTGCACCGAGCCCGGATCCGAACCATCCGCCGGACGCCAGAGCGTAGATGCCGTGCACGGCCTGCCAGCACGAGCCGCCGGGGCCCGGTTCGCTGGCCCCCATGCAGTCGAGTCGGGACATCCGGTTGGGACTGGTCTTGATCAGCAGGAAGGCGACCAGACCCGCGGAGGCGAGCACCCCGGCGAACAGCCGGGTCGGTGCTCCGGCCAGCCAGAGCAGTCCGAACAGGATGGCCGTGAGAATGATCGCAGTGCCCATGTCACCGCCGAGCATGATCAGCCCGAGCAGCATGAAGGCGACCGGGACCAGGGGCACGAGCATGTGCTTCCACTGGGTCAGCAGTCGTCTGTCCTGTTTGCGGGCGAGCAGGTCGGCCCCCCACAGGACGAGGGCCAGCTTGCCGAACTCGCTGGGCTGGAGCTGGAAGGGGCCGCCCAGGTAGAGCCAGTTCCGGTTGCCGTTGACCGACATCCCTATCCCGGGCACCTGGACCAGCACCATCAGGAAGACCGCGCCCATCAGCAGCGGGTAGGACAGGGCCCGGTGAAGTTTGACGGGCATCCGGGCGGCTGCCGCCATCAGCCCGGCCCCGATGACGGCGGCGAGGAACTGCTTGCGGAAGAAGTACGTCCCCGGCTTGCCGAGCTCCAGCGCCTTGATCATCGAGGCGGAGTAGACCATCACCAGACCGAGCACGGTGATGAGCAGTCCGGCGCCCAGGATCAGGTAGTAGGCGGTCAGCGGGCGGTCCCAGGCCCGGCGTGCCTGCTCGTACAGCCGCCGCGGGCCACCGCCCCGGGACGAGGAGCCGCCGGAGGCGCCGGAACGCGCCGCAGGGGGGCGTCGGGCGCCGGCGGCGGGCCGCACGCGCAGGGCCGCGCCGGCCGGCAGCGGTGCGCCCCCGGCCGCGAGGAGGGGTGGCCGGAGCGCCCGGCTGATCGCTGAGGTCGCCCGTGAGCGGTTCCCGCGGCGTGCGGCGGAGCTCTCTTCGGCCGGCATGGTCCCTGTCCCCTCCACTGCTCGTGCCCGGGGCTCCGGTGCCGAGGGCCCTGGCCCCCGGCACCGCCGTAGTCGCCCGGGTGCACCGGGACCGTACGGCGCGGAGGCCGGGCCCGTCAGGCGCTCTCGGCGGCGAGCGTGCGGACGGCGTCCGCGAAGGCTTCGCCCCGCTTGTTGTAATTGACGAACATGTCCATCGAGGCGCAGGCCGGGGCCATCAGTACGGTGTCTCCCGGCCGGGCGAGCCGTGCCGCCTCGCGGACCGCCTCGGACATCGCCCCAGTGTCGGTCCGGTCGAGGTCGGTCACCGGGACCTCGGGCGCGTGTCGCGCGAGGGCTTCACGGATCAGAGCCCGGTCGGCGCCCATCAGCACGACGCCCCGCAGGCGCTTCGCGCACCCGGTCACCAGCTCGTCGAAGGTGGCGCCCTTGGCCAGTCCGCCGGCGATCCAGACGATCGGGTCGTAGGAGGCCAGGGAGGCCTCGGCGGCGTGGGTGTTGGTGGCCTTGGAGTCGTCGATGTACGCGACCCCGGCGACGTCCGCGACGTGCTCGATGCGGTGCGGGTCGGGGCGGAAGGCCCGCAGCCCGTCGCGCACGGCGGCGGGCTCCACCCCGAAGGCCCGCGCCAGCGCCGCGGCGGCCAGCGCGTTGGCGATGTTGTGCGGGGCGGGCGGGTTGACGTCCGCGACCTCGGCGAGCTCCTGGGCCTGCTTCTGGCGGTTCGCCACGAACGCCCGGTCGACGAGGATGCCGTCGACGACACCGAGCTGCGAGGGCCCGGGGGCGCCGAGGGTGAAGCCGATCGCCCGGCAGCCCTCCTCGACGTCCGCCTCGCGCACCAGGTCCTCGGTGGCGGCGTCCGCCACGTTGTAGACGCAGGCGACGGTGTTGCCCTCGTAGATCCGGCCCTTGTCGGCGACGTACGCCTCCATGGAGCCGTGCCAGTCGAGGTGGTCGGGGGCCAGGTTGAGGACCGCGGCGGAGTGGGCGCGCAGCGAGGGCGACCAGTGGAGCTGGTAGCTGGAGAGCTCGACGGCCAGGACGTCGTACGTCTCCTCGCCGAGGACCGCGTCCAGGAGCGAGACCCCGATGTTGCCGACGGCCGCGGTGCGCAGCCCGGCGGCCTCCAGGATCGAGGCGAGCATCCGTACCGTCGTGGTCTTGCCGTTGGTACCGGTGACAGCAAGCCAGGGTGCGGCGTCGGGTCCGCGCAGCCGCCAGGCGAGTTCGACGTCGCCCCAGACGGGGACGCCCGCCTCGGCGGCCGCGGCGAAGAGCGGCTTGTCGGGCTTCCAGCCCGGGGTGGTGACGATGAGCTCGGTGGACTTCGGCAGGGTGGCCCCGTCACCGAGACGCACGGTGATGCCCTGCGCCTCCAGCTCGGCGGCCTGGCCGCGGGAGCGCTCGTCGTCCCCGTCGTTGACCACGGTGACGGCGGCGCCGAGGCCGTGCAGCACCCGGGCCGCCGGGATCCCGGAGACCCCGAGTCCGGCGACCGTGACGTGCTTGCCCTGCCAGTCCACGTTGCTCACTTCTTGGCTGCCCATCCTGCGTAGAAGAGGCCGAGGCCGACGATCACGCACATGCCCTGGATGATCCAGAAGCGGACCACGACAAGGACTTCGGACCACCCCTTGAGTTCGAAGTGGTGCTGGAGCGGTGCCATCCGGAAGACGCGCTTGCCGGTCATCTTGAACGAACCGACCTGGATGACGACGGACATCGTGATCATCACGAAGAGGCCGCCGAGCACCGCCATCAGGAACTCCGTGCGGGAACAGATCGCCAGACCGGCGAGCGCGCCGCCGAGGGCGAGCGAGCCGGTGTCCCCCATGAAGATCTTGGCGGGCGAGGTGTTCCACCACAGGAAGCCGAAGCAGGAGCCCATGAGCGCGGAGGCCACGACCGCGAGGTCGAGTGGATCTCGCACTTCGAAGCAGGCGCTCGGGTTGGTGAGCGTGGCCGCGTTGGCGCAGGACTCCTGGAACTGCCAGAGCCCGATGAAGGTGTAGGCACCGAAGACCATCACCGACGCGCCGGTGGCCAGACCGTCCAGACCGTCCGTCAGGTTCACGCCGTTGGACATGGCGAGAATCATGAAGAGCGCCCAGAGCACGAAGAGCACCGGGCCGATCGACCAGCCGAAGTCCTCGACGAACGAGAGCTTGTCGGAGGCGGGGGTGTTGCCGCGGACATCGGCGAACTGGAGCGAGAGCACCGCGAAGGCCACGCCGACGATCAGCTGGCCGGCCATCTTCGCCTTGGCCCGCAGACCCAGCGAACGCTGCTTGACGATCTTGATGTAGTCGTCGAGGAAGCCGACGAGCCCCATGCCGGCCATCAGGAAGAGGACCAGCACACCGGAGAAGCGCATCTCCTCGCCGGTGATCACCTTGGCCAGGACGTACGCGATGATCGTCGCCAGGATGAAGGCGATGCCGCCCATGGTGGGCGTGCCCTTCTTCGATCCGTGGCTGCGCGGGCCGTCGTCCCGGATGAACTGCCCGTATCCCTTGCGGGCGAGCAGCTTGATGAGCAGCGGGGTACCGACCAGGGTCAGGAAGAGCCCTATGGCCCCCGCGAAGAGGATCTGCCTCATCGGCCGGCAACCTCGCCCTCGGACGCGTTGTCCAGCAGTGCACTGACAACCTGCTCCAGGCCGACCGACCGGGACGCCTTCACCAGCACGACGTCTCCCGGGCGCAGTTCACTGCGCAACAGGTCGACGGCAGCCTGTGCGTCGGACACATGCACCGACTCCTCACCCCACGAACCCTCGTTGTATGCGCCCAGTTGCAGCCAGGAGGCTTCTCTGCCCCCGACCGCGACGAGCTTGCTGACGTTGAGCCGGACGGCGAGCCGTCCGACCGCGTCGTGCTCGGTGAGCGAGGCGTCGCCGAGCTCGGCCATCTGGCCGAGCACCGCCCACGTACGACGCCCCTTCCCCATGGCGGCCAGCGCGCGCAGCGCGGCCTTCATGGATTCGGGGTTGGCGTTGTAGGCGTCATTGACGAACGTCACGCCGTCCGGACGCTCGGTGACCTCCATGCGCCAGCGGGAGAGGGTGCCCGACTCGGAGAGCGCCACGGCGATCTCGTCTGCGGACAGGCCCAGCTCATGGGCGACGGCGGCCGCGGCGAGCGCGTTCGACACGTGATGCTCACCGTACAGGCGCATGGTCACATCACTGCACCCGGTGGGTGTGTGAAGCCTGAACGTGGGGCGGCCGTCCTCGGTGAGGCGGACGTTCTCACCCCGTACGTCCGCATCCGCGGCTTCGCCGAAGAGCAGGACCCGGGCCTTGGTCCGGGAGGTCATGGCGCGGACGAGCGGGTCGTCGGCGTTGAGTACGGCGAGGCCGTCCTCCGGGAGGGACTCCACCATCTCGCCCTTGGCCTGGGCGATCTGTTCCCGGCCGCCGAACTCGCCGATGTGCGCGGTGCCGACGTTGAGGACGAGACCGATCCTCGGCGGGACGAGCCCGGTGAGGTAGCGGATGTCGCCGATGTAGCGAGCACCCATTTCGAGGACCAGGTGCTGGGTCTCCTCGGTGGCGCGCAGCGCGGTGAGCGGCAGGCCGATCTCGTTGTTGAGGTTGCCCGCCGGGTAGACGGTCGGACCCTTGCGCTCCAGGAGCTGGGCGATCAGGTCCTTGGTGGAGGTCTTGCCGGCGGAGCCGGTGAGGGCGACGACGGTGGTGCCGAGGCGGCCGACGACCTCGCGGGCGAGCGCGCCGAGCGCCGCCACCACGTCGTCGACGACGATCGCGGGGACGCCCACGGGGCGGGCGGCCAGGACGACTGCCGCGCCCGCCTCGACGGCGCGCTGGGCGTAGTCGTGGCCGTCGACCCGTTCGCCGGCGAACGCGACGAAGAGGCTGCCTTGCTTCACCTCCCGGGAGTCGATGACGACGGGCCCGCTGACCGTTGCCGCCGGATCCGGCATGTCGTACGACTGCCCGCCGACGATTTCGGTGATCTCGGCGAGGGAAAGGGCGATCACTTGGTCATCCCTGACTGTTGTTCTCGTGGGTGGGGGCACGGTGGGTGGTGTCCTCGTGTCCCAGGGACCGCTCGATGGCCGTGCGCAGGACCACCCGGTCGTCGAAGGGGCGCACCACTCCGTGGACGTCCTGGCCCTGCTCGTGGCCCTTGCCGGCGATCAGTACGGTGTCGCCGGGGCCGGCGCGTCCGACTGCGGCTGCGATGGCGGCGGCCCGGTCGGCGTCGACCAGGACGTCACCGCGTTCGTGCACGGGCACCTCGGCGGCGCCCGCGAGCATGGTGGCGAGGATGCCGAGGGGGTCCTCGGAGCGGGGGTTGTCGGAGGTCAGTACGGCGGTGTCGGCGAGCCGGGCCGCGGCCGCGCCCATCGGGCCGCGTTTGGTGGTGTCGCGGTCGCCGCCGCAGCCGAGGACGATGTGCACCTTGCCCTCGGTGACCTTCTGCAGGGAGCGCAGCACCGACTCGACTGCGTCGGTCTTGTGCGCGTAGTCGACGAGTGCCAGGTACGGCTGTCCGGCGTCGACGCGTTCGAGCCGGCCCGGCACACCGGGCACGGCGGCGACGCCGTCGGCCGCGGTCTGCGGGTCGATTCCGGCGACGGCGAGGGTGACGATCGCGGCGAGGGTGTTGGCGACGTTGAACGGGCCGGGCAGGGGGGCCTGGGCAGTGGCCCGCTCCCCCTTGGGCCCGACGACCGTGAAGGTGGAGCCGAGCTGGCCCACCTCGACGTCCTCGGCGCGCCAGTCGGCGTCCGGGTGGCCCTCGGCGGAGAACGTGGTGACGGGGACGGATGCCTCGGTGATCAGCCTGCGGCCGTACTCGTCGTCGTAGTTGAGGACACCCTGCCTGCTGCGCTGCGGGGTGAACAGCCGCGCCTTGGCCTGGAAGTAGTCCTCCATGCCGGAGTGGAACTCCATGTGCTCGGGGCTGAGGTTGTTGAAGACGGCGACGTCGAAGACGCAGCCGTCGACCCGGCCGAGCACCAGGGCGTGGCTGGAGACCTCCATCGTCACCGCCTCCACGCCGCGTTCGCGCATGACGGCGAACAGGGCCTGCAGGTCGGTGGCTTCGGGGGTGGTGCGCTCGGACTTGATGCGCTCGTCGCCGATCCGCATCTCCACGGTGCCGATGAGGCCCGTGCTGCGTCCGGCTCCGCGGAAGCCGCCCTCGATGAGGTAGGCGGTCGTGGTCTTGCCGGATGTTCCGGTGATGCCGATCTGGAGCAGGTCGGTACCGGGGTGTCCGTAGATCTCGGTGGCGAGTTCGCCCATCCGGCCGCGTGGGTCCTCGGTGACCAGCACCGGGAGTCCGGTGGCGGCGGCGCGTTCGGCGCCCGCCGGGTCGGTGAGGATGGCGGCGGCACCGAGTCCGGCGGCCTGGGCGGTGAAGTCGGCACCGTGCAGACGGGCACCAGGCAGCGCCGCGTACACGTCCCCGGGGCGCACGGCCCGGGAGTCGTGGGTGATGCCGGTGACTTCGCCGCTGCTCGGCGGTTCGACTCCCAGCCGGGCTGCCAGCTCGCCGAGGGAGGTCGGCCGCAGCCGATCCGGGCGGGGCGCTCCCGGGTAGTTCACAGGGGCGTCCTTCTGGGTGGTTCGGGACTGTTCAGCGTGGGGCACGGCGGTGAGCGTACCGGGCGCACCCGGCCTCTCGCGA
This sequence comes from Streptomyces sp. NBC_01013, assembly GCF_045162765.1. Classification (NCBI taxonomy): domain Bacteria; kingdom Bacillati; phylum Actinomycetota; class Actinomycetes; order Kitasatosporales; family Streptomycetaceae; genus Streptomyces; species Streptomyces sp. NBC_01013. The sequence goes on along the minus strand of NZ_CP108687.1, from coordinate 6,188,071 downwards.
AGCGAGGGGGCGGGGGTGCGGTGGTTCCCGTTCCGGTTCCCCGGATCGGGGGTGATGGTTGTCACTGGTGGTCTCCCCGAGTTCACTCGCCGGGTTTGAAGGACACCGGCAGCCGGGCCGGCTCGCTGCCGGAGGGTGCGGTCTGCAGTGTCTTCAGCGCGAATTCCATGACCTGCTTGTAGATGGGCCCGCAGATCTGGCCGCCGAAGTAGCTGCCCTTGGTGGGGTTCTGGATGGCGCAGTAGACGGTGATCTGGGGGTCGTCGGCGGGGGCGAATCCGGCGAAGGAGGCCGTGTAGCCGTGGTAGCCGCCACGAACCGGGTCGACCCGGTTGGCCGTACCGGTCTTGCCCGCGACCCGGTAGCCGGGGATCTTGGCCTTCGTTCCGGTGCCCTCCTCGTCGCCGACCACCGATTCGAGCATGGCTGCGAGCGTCCTGGCGGTCTTCTTGCTGACCACCCTCGTCTGCTCGGGTGCCTCGGCGGGGGCGAAGCGGCCGTCCGCGCCCTTGGTGCCGCGGACGAGGGTCGGTTCGATTCGGACCCCGCCGTTGGCGATCGTCGAGTAGATCGAGGCCGCCTGCATGGCGTTGAGCGAGAGGCCCTGGCCGAACGGGATCGTGTACTGCTGCGAGGTCGACCAGTCCTGCGGCTTCGCGAGGATCCCGGCGGTCTCGCCCGGGTAGCCGAGTCCGGTCGGGGAACCGATGCCGAACTTGCGCAGGTAGCTGTAGAGCACCTTGTTGGATTCGGCCTGGGTCCTGCCCAGCTGTCCGGTGGCCAGGATGGTGCCGATGTTGCTGGACTTGGCGAGTACCCCGTTCAGCGTGAGGTACCAGGTGGGGTGGTCGATGTCGTCCTTGAAGAGCCGGTCGCCGCGGTGCAGACGGTTGGGGACCGTGACGTGGGTGCCGGGCGTGGCGACGCCCTCCTCCAGCACGGCGGCCATCGACATGACCTTGCTGGTGGAGCCGGGCTCGTACACGTCCTGGAGCGCCGCGTTGCCCAGGGAGGCCGCGTCGGCGTGGGAGAGGTCGTTGGGGTCGAAGCCGGGGGCGTTGGCCATGGCCAGGACCTCCCCGGTGCGGGTGTTCTGCACGACGACGTATCCGCGGTCGGCCTTGGACTTCTGCACCTGGTCGGAGATGGCCTTCTGGGCCGCCCACTGGATGTCGCGGTCGATCGTCAGCTCGATGTCGGAGCCCGCGACGGCAGGGACCTCCTTGGTGCCCGCGGTGGGCACCCGGCGGCCACCGGACTGGGCGTACTTGATCGTGCCGTCCTCGCCCGCGAGCTCCTTGTCGAGCTGCGATTCGAGGCCGCCCGCTCCCTTGCCGTCGGCGTTGACGTAGCCCAGTATCCCGGCGGCGAGGCCGCCGTTGGGGTAGACGCGCTTCGTGGTCGGTTCCTGGAAGACGCCCGCCATCACGTTGGCCCCCGCACCCCCGGCCGCCTTGTCCTTGCCGGCCTTCTCGGCGAAGACGGACTTGAGGTCCTTGATCTGTGTCCAGACCTGCGGGGTCTGTCGGCGTGCCAACACCGCGTACCGGCTCTTGGGCTTCGACAACTTCTTGGTCAGCTCGGCCGCGTCGACGCCGAGGATGGGGGCGAGGAGCGCGGCGGCCTGCTGGGGCGCGTCGGGTGCCTTGCTGTCCTCGGGGGTGAACATCTTGGGGTCGGCCGTGATGTCGTACGCGTCGACGCTGGTGGCCAGCGCGATGCCGCCGCGGTCGGTGATCTCGCCACGCTCGGCGGCGACGGTGTAGCTGAGGTAGCGGTTCTTCTCGGCCTTGGCCGCGTACGCGTTGGCGTCCACGGCCTGCACCTGGAGGAGCCGGACGACGAACGCGATCATGACGAGGGTCAGGGCCAGACTGACGAGCCGCAGCCGCGGCCGCGGGCTGCCGAGGCGCAGCGGCCTGCCTGAGCGGGCCCGGGGGGTCCGTCCGCGCGGCGCCGCCGAGGAGGGCCGCCGTCGCGGTTCCGGGCGGGTGGCGGGCTTGGGGCGGCCGGAGCGGGCCGCCGCGTTACGCGGACGCGCGGGGCCGGGCACCCGGCGGCGCGGTGGTTCCTGGGAAGGCACTGCGTCACCTGCCGGGGCTCGTGGAGGGCTGTTCTGCCGGGATACGGGCGTTCGCGGAGACGCTCGTTCCCGCAGGCGCGGTGCCGGTCGTCGTGGCCGACACGCCGGGCGCGGCCGCGGGCGTGTCCGGCCGGGGTGTGAGGGTGGCCGACGCGGTGGGCACAGAGGTGCGGGGCGAGGTCACGGGGGGCTGCGCGGGGGTTTCGGGCTTCGGCGCCTCGGTGGTCGGCACCGCGCTGGCAGCGAAGGGTACGCCCCGGACCTTGCCGTCCGGGTCGAGGAACACGGGGCTGCCGCCGGGGACCATGCCCAGCTCCCGTGCGCGCCGCGCCAGGGCGTCGGGTTCGGAGGCGTTGTCGACGTCGCGCTGGAGCGCCTGCTGGTCGTCGGTGAGGTCGGTGGTGCGCTTCTTCAGCTCGCTCAGCCGGAACGATCCTTCGTTCAGAGCGGAGTTCAGCAGCAGCAGGGTGATCAGGCCGCCGCCCAGGAGCAGGACGACCAGCAGGACGAACGGGGTCCGGGCAGCGTTGCTCGGCCCGGACGGCATCAGCCGGCTGAGCCGCGCGGCGCGCCCCTTCAGCCGGCCGGCCGGTTCGCTCACCGCGCCGCTCCGTCCCCGTGCCGGGTCCGTGAGGTCTCCGGGCGCCGGGTGCTCATCGCTCCTCCTCGCGGATCCGCTGGGCTCCGCGCAGCCGCGCGGGGGCGGCGCGCCGGTTCTCGGCGACCTCCTCCTCGGTGGGCAGCTCGGCGCCGCGGGTCAGTAGCTTGAGCCGGGGCTGGTAGCGCTCGGGGACGACCGGCAGCCCGGGCGGAGCGGTGTTCGCGGCTCCCGCCGCGAACACCTGCTTGACCAGGCGGTCCTCCAGCGAGTGGTACGACAGGACGGCGATGCGCCCGCCGACGGCGAGGCTCCGCACCGCGGCCGGGATGGCCCGCTCCAGCACGGTGAGCTCGCCGTTGACCTCGATGCGCAGCGCCTGGAAGGTGCGCTTGGCCGGATTGCCGCCGGTGCGCTTGGCGGCCTGCGGCAGTGAGTCACGGATCAGCTCGACGAGCCGGGCGCTGTTGCTGAAGGGTTCCTTCTCCCGTTCGCGCACGACGGCGGAGACGATCCGCTTGGCCTGCTTCTCCTCGCCGTACGCGCGCAGGATCCGGACCAGTTCGCCCGGCGGGTAGGTGTTGAGCACCTCCGCCGCGCCGATGCCGGTCGTCTGGTCCATGCGCATGTCGAGCGGGGCGTCCTGGGCGTACGCGAACCCGCGGTCGGCCTCGTCCAGTTGCATGGAGGAGACGCCGAGGTCGAACAGGATGCCCTGGACCTTGGGGACGCCCAGACGGCCGAGCACCTCGGGAAGTTCGTCGTAGACGGCGTGCACCAGGGTGGCGCGGTCGCCGTACGGCGCAAGCCGTTCACCCGAGAGCCGCAGCGCCTCCTTGTCCCGGTCGAGCGCGATCAGCCGGGCGGTGGGGAAGGCGGAGAGCAGCGCCTCGCTGTGTCCGCCGAGGCCCAGGGTGCAGTCGACGACCACGGGCGGCTGCGGGCTCGGTGCCTCCAGAGCCGGGGCCAACAGGTCCAGGCACCGCTGGAGCATCACCGGGACGTGTCGGGTCTGGCTCATGCGCCCTCTCAGGCTCAGGCCCGGGGCGCTGCACGTACGGCCTGGTCCCCGCCCGCTCGCGAAGGGGAGGTCCGCCGGCGCCGGGGAAGGGGCGTCAGCCGACCGGCGAGCGGGAGAGGGCCGGGCCGTACGTACGCCGCGCACACGGGGAATACATCGGAATGTGCAGGGTGTCGGTAACTTCCCGTCACTTTAGTCCACCCTGCCATTCGATCGATTCCCGATCAATCAACCCGACAGCGCGTCGGCCCTCGCGTTCTTCACCCGACCGAGTGACCGGGTGTGAGGCTTGTGGGGTACCTCACAACAAGCGTCGTTGACGTTCTTTGTCCGCTTCGACACCAAGCCGGCGGTGCCGGCGAGAGTTAACGTCTTGTCCATGTCGACTTCCGCGCACACCCCTGCCATGGACCAGGCCCGCACCGGCGGCACCGTCACCGACCGCCTCGTCGAGGCGAACGTCCAGTACGCCTCCGAGTTCAGCGATCCCGGAATGGACGCGAAGCCCGTGCTGCGCGTCGCCGTGGTCGCCTGCATGGATGCCCGGCTCGACCTGCACAAGGCGCTCGGCCTGGCGCTCGGCGACTGCCACACCATCCGTAACGCGGGCGGCGTGGTCACCGACGACGTCATCCGGTCGCTGTCGATCAGTCAGCGGGCCCTCGGCACCCGCAGCGTGGTTCTCATCCACCACACCAACTGCGGCATGGAGTCGATCACCGAGGAGTTCCGCAGGGAGCTGGAGATGGAGGTCGGCCAGCGGCCGGCCTGGGCGGTGGAGGCCTACAGCGACGCGGACCAGGATGTGCGGCAGTCGATGCAGCGGGTCCGCACCTCGCCGTTCCTGCTGCACACTGACGACGTGCGCGGTTTCGTCTTCGACGTGACCACCGGCCTGCTGCGCGAGATCCTTCCGGTTTCCTGACTCTCCTGCACCGAGGGCGCAGGACGAGCGTATTCCTGCAGCGAAAATCCCCATCGACCCGACATATCGTCCCCAGTTATCCACAGGCGAGTGACACGAAGCGGTAACGGCAACAAGAATGCGGGTGTGACACGCGCCGGACCTCGTCCGGCGCCGTGTCCGTGTTTCGGGGTGGGCCGGGCCGCACAAGGGCGCCGGCCCGTGACTGGGGAATCCCGTGCTCCTGGTGAGCGTGGGGCAGGGCCGAGGAGGGCCGGGTGACGACCTATGACGATCGAGCGAGCCTCACAGATCTGACCACCACAGTGGAGCGGGTGCGCAGGTCGGTGGAAGGTGTGATCGAGGGCAAGCCCGAGGTCGTACGGCTATCGCTGACCGTGCTGCTCGCGGAGGGCCATCTGCTGATCGAGGATGTCCCCGGCGTGGGCAAGACCATGCTGGCCAAGGCGCTGGCGCGGTCCATCGACTGCTCGGTGCGCCGCATCCAGTTCACGCCGGACCTGCTGCCCTCGGACATCACCGGTGTGTCCATCTTCGACCAGCAGCGCCGCGACTTCGAGTTCAAACCGGGCGCGATCTTCGCCCAGATCGTGATCGGCGACGAGATCAACCGCGCCTCGCCCAAGACCCAGTCCGCGCTCCTGGAGTCGATGGAGGAGCGCCAGGTCACCATCGACGGGCACACCTACGAGCTGCCCGATCCCTTCATGGTCGTGGCCACCCAGAACCCGGTGGAGATGGAGGGCACGTATCCGCTGCCCGAGGCCCAGCGCGACCGGTTCATGGCCAGGGTGTCGATCGGCTACCCCAGCGCCGAGGCCGAGCTGCAGATGCTCGACGTGCACGGCGGCGTCTCGCCGCTCGACGATCTCCAGCCGGTGGCGCACGCCCACGACATCGTCAAGCTGATCGAGGCCGTGCGCACGGTCCACGTCGCCGAGGCCGTGCGGCGGTACGCGGTGCAGCTCGTCGGGGCCACCCGCAGCCACCCCGACCTCCGGCTCGGCGCCTCGCCGCGTGCCACCCTGCACCTGCTGCGCGCCGCCAAGGCCTCCGCAGCACTGAGCGGCCGGGACTACTGCCTCCCGGACGACGTGCAGGCTCTTGCCGCCGCGGTGCTCGCCCACCGGCTGCTGCCGACGGCGCAGGCCCAGCTGAACCGCCGCACCGCCGAACAGGTGGTGCTGGAGATCCTTCAGCAGACCCCCGTGCCGACGGCTTCGGGCGGCGCGTCCGTCCCGGCGCCCCCGCACCAGCCGGGCGCGGTGTACGGCGGCCGGCAGCAGCCCGGCGCACGGCGGCTCTGATGGCCGTCGGGGGGCCGGCCGCGATGGACGACAGCGACGACAAGGGCGGTCTGCGGGCCGCCCTGGGCGGACTGACCACGCGTGGCCGGTCCTTCCTGGCGGCCGGGATCGCCGCCGCGGTCTGCGCCTATGTGCTGGGCCAGGGGGACCTGCTGCGGGTCGGCCTGCTGCTCGCCGTGCTGCCTCTGGTCTGTGTGACGGTGCTCTTCCGGACCCGCTACCGGGTCGCGGGCACCCGGCGGCTCTCGCCCTCCCGGGTGCCCGCGGGCACCGAGGCGCGGGTCCATCTGCGCATGGACAACATCTCGCGGCTGCCCACCGGGCTGCTCATGCTTCAGGACCGGGTTCCTTACGTGCTCGGGCCGCGCCCCCGGTTCGTCCTCGACCGCGTGGAGGCGGGCGGCCGACGCGAGGTGTCCTACCGGGTGCGGTCGGATCTGCGGGGGCGCTACCCGCTCGGCCCTCTGCAACTGCGGCTGAGCGATCCGTTCGGGATGTGCGAGCTGACGCGTTCGTTCAGCGCGTACGACACGCTCGTCGTCATCCCGCGGACCGAGCCGCTGCCCCCCGTGCGACTGGCGGGCGAGGCCACCGGCTACGGCGAGGGGCGGCAGCGGTCGCTCGCGCTGGCCGGCGAGGACGACGTCATTCCGCGCGGATACCGGCACGGCGACGATCTGCGCCGGGTCCACTGGCGCTCCACCGCACGGTACGGCGAGCTGATGGTGCGCCGCGAGGAGCAGCCGCAGCGGGCCAGATGCACGGTCCTGCTGGACACCCGCCGCACCGCCTACCAGGGGGCGGGGCCCGACTCGGCGTTCGAGTGGGCCGTTTCCGGCGCCGCGTCCGCGCTGGTGCACATGCTGGAACGGGGCTTCGCGGTCCGGCTGCTGACGGACGACGGCACGGCGGTGCCGGGCGAGGGCGAGAGCGGCTTCGCGGGCTCCACCCAGGACTCGGCGGAATCGGCCGGCCTGATGATGGACGCCCTCGCCGTGGTGGACCACTCCGACGGGGGCGGCCTCTCCCGCGCGTACGACGTGCTGCGCGGTGGCAACGAGGGCCTGCTGATCGCCTTCCTCGGCGAGCTGGACGAGGCGCAGGCTGCGGTGGCGGCACGGATGCGGCAGCGCAGCGGCGGGGCGGTCGCGTTCGTCCTGGACAGCGCCACCTGGGTGCACGGCGAATCGCCCGCCTCCGAGGCGGCCGGTGAGCGGCGGCTGCGGTTGCTGCGGGAGTCGGGGTGGACGGTGGTGGCGGTACGTCCCGGCATGGATCTTGCCCGGCTGTGGTTGCAGGCGAGCCATCAGGGTGCGCTGACCCAGTCCGCCGCGGTGGGCGGCGCAACGGGCGGTACGACGGGTTTCTCCGGTGGTTGGTCATGAGGGGACGGTCATGAGCGGTCGTGGTCGGCTGGCGCTGTGCGCCTTTGCGGCGACGCTGATGGCGGCTTGTTCGATGCTGCCGCTGGTCGACCCGGTCACCTGGATCCTGCAGGCCGCGTTCCTGCTGGCCGTCCAGTGCGGCGTCGGCGCGCTCGGCCGGCGGGTGCCGCTGCCGCGGCTGCTGACCGTCGCGGTGCAGGCGATGGTCATGGTGGTGCTGCTGACCGTGGCGTTCGCCCGCGAGGAGGCGCTGGCGGGCTTCCTGCCCGGCCCGCAGTCCGTGCAGCGGATCGCGGATCTGCTGACGGTGGGCGCGGATGACGTCGGACGCTACGCGATCCCGGCACCGGCCACCGCGGGTATCCGGCTGATGCTGGTGGGCGGAGTGCTGCTGGTCGGGCTCGCGGTGGACGCGCTGGCCGTCACGTTCCGCAGCGCCGCGCCTGCCGGGCTGCCCCTGCTGGCCCTCTACTCCGTCGCCGCCGGCCTCTCCGACGGCGGCGCGGACTGGCTGTGGTTCCTGCTGGCCGCCTGCGGCTACCTGCTCCTCCTGCTGGCCGAGGGACGCGACCGGCTCTCCCAGTGGGGGCGGGTCTTCGCCGGAGCGTCCACTCCCCGGGACGGTTCCTCCGGTATCGGCGCCTCGGGCGGCAGGGCGCTCGCGCCGGTACGCGCGGGGCGACGCATCGGCGCGCTCGCACTGGGAATCGCCCTGGTCGTACCCGCGGCCCTGCCCGCGCTCGACGGCGGACTTCTGGCCGGTACGGGGGGCGGCAACGGCAAGGGCAGCGGCGGGGGCACGATCTCCGCGGTGAACCCGCTGGTCTCACTGCAGAACAACCTCAACCAGCCGGAGAACCGGGAGGTGATGTCGTACCGCACCAACGCGACCGGTGTGCAGGACTTCTACCTCCGCATCCTGGCCCTGGACCAGTTCAACGGAAACGAATGGCGGGCCTCCACCCGCCGGCTGAAGGACGTGCCGAAGCGGCTCCCGAACCCGGCAGGTCTGTCGCCGGACGTCGCCGTGACGGAGATCAGCACGAACATCTCCGCGTCCCGTTCGTACCGGCAGACCTACCTGCCGCTCCCCTACCCGGCGACCGAGGTGAGGGTGGGCGGCCGCTGGCGCTACGAGCCCGAGGGCCGCACCCTCGTCGGGGACGACGGGGAGACCACCGGCGGTGCGCAGTACGAGGTCTCCAGTCTGGTCGTGCAGCCGACCGCGGACCAGCTCGCGGACGCCGGCACGGTTCCGGCAGCCCTGCGCCGCGAGTACACCCAGGTGCCCAGCTCCCTGCCCGAGGTGGTCAGGAAGACGGCCGTAGAGGTGACGAAGGGGTCCGCCAACGCCTACGAGCAGGCGGTGAAGCTGCAGAACTACTTCGCCTCCGAGGGCGGCTTCACCTACGACACCTCGGTGAACTCGGGTACCGGCAGCGCGGCGATCGGCCGCTTCCTGAGGGACCGGCGGGGCTTTTGCGTCCACTTCTCGTTCACCATGGCCGCGATGGCCCGGACCCTGGGCATCCCCGCCCGGGTCGCCGTGGGCTTCACACCCGGCGCCCCGAAGTCGGACGGTTCGATGTCGGTGGGCCTGCGGGACGCCCATGCCTGGCCCGAGCTGTATTTCGAGGGCGTCGGATGGACCCGTTTCGAGCCCACGCCGACGCGCGGCTCCACACCGTCCTACACGCTGCCGGACGCTCCTTCCGGTGACTCGGCCGATCCGGCCCAGCCGGAGGCTGATGCCTCGGCGGCCGCGCCGGTCACACCGTCCGCCTCGGACAGCTGCCCGGCGCAGATGCGCCGGCAGGGTGAGTGCGGCAGCTCCGCACTTCCGGGTGCCGTGACGCCCACGGACACGGGGACGCCGGCGGGCACCGTGCTCGGGATCGCCCTGGTGGTCCTGCTCGTCCTGCTGCTCCCGTTGCTGCCCATGTTCTGGCGCGCACGGATGCGGGCCCGACGGCTGGGCTTCTCCACCGGGCGCTCCCCGGCGGACGCGACCGCCAGAACGCTGGCGGCCTGGGAGGAGATCACCGACACCGCGTGGGATCACGGCATCGAACCGGACGAGTCCCTGACCCCGCGAAAGGCCGCGGCCCGGGTGGTGCGGCTGGGCCGGCTCGACACGGAGGTGGCCGCGGCGGTGCACCGGGTGGCGAGCGCGGTGGAGCAGGTGCTCTATGCACCGGAACCCCGGCCGGTTTCGGGGCTCGGAGAGGATGCGCAGGCGGTACGGGCGGGCCTCCGGAATTCAGCAGACCGGTTCGCCCGGTTCCGTGCGGTCGTGGCACCGCGATCGGCCGTACGGGTGGTGTGGGCGGTGTCGGAGCGCCGGGCGGCGCTGACCGGCCGGTGGCGGGCACCGCAGCGACCGGCGTGGTTGCGGCGGCCGTCCCGGCAGCAGGGCTGACACCCGGGGCAGGCCCGCTCTTAGGGCCTGCCCGTCCCCTCGGCCGTCGGGAACCACGCCGTCGGTACGTCGGCGGGTGCGGGCGGGACCGGGCCGGGCGGCACACGTGATCGGGGCACATGGGTGAGGGGCGGTCGCAGAAATGCGACCGCCCCTCACCCATAAGTGTTCTGAGCGCTTACTGGCCCTGCTCATCGCGGCGGCGCTGCCACCGCTGTTCGATCCGGTTCATCACGGACCGGCGCTGTTTGGGCTGTCGACGCTCGCCCGCACCCGCACGGACTGCCTGTTGCTCGCCCGGTTTCGGCGCCTTGCGCCAACCCGTTACCGCGAGCACCGCGCAGCCCAGCATGACGAGGAATCCCACCACGCTGATCCAGATCTGCTGGGCGACCATTCCGGCCATGAGGAGCGCGATTCCCACCAGGAAGCCAGCAACTGCCTGGTAGACCCGTCGCCGGGTGTATGTACGCAGCCCACTTCCCTCGAGCGCTGTCGCGAACTTGGGATCTTCGGCGTACAGCGCTCGCTCCATTTGCTCGAGCATTCGCTGCTCGTGCTCCGAGAGCGGCACGGAGTCCTCCTCGTCGTCGGCCGCGGGGGGCGGCCGGTATGCGGCCCTTCCAGGATAGGCAGGGAATCGCCCCCGTGAAACCCGCCCTCATTGCCAATCAGCCAGTCCGGGCCGCCACGACGGCTCAGCTGCTGAGGCGTTGATTCCCCAACCTCCGATCCGTCATGCCGGATGGTGTCCCCCGATCATACGGGGCCAAGGCCCCGATCGGGGCTGCTGGGGCGTACTCCGTCTGCAGCTGCGTTGCTGATCAGCCGCGCTGCCGTCGCGATCCGGCGGCCTCTCAGGCCCGCCTGGTGCCCAGGACGTGCAGCTGGGTCGCCACCGAGTGGAACGCCGGCAGCTCGGCGGCAGCCGCCTCCAGCTTGAGCAGGGCCTCCATCGCACCGGGCTCGGTGTCCACCAGGACCCCGGGCACCAGGTCGGCGAAGACGCGTACGCCGTGGACCGCGCCGACCTCGACGTCCGCGCCCTCGACGAGCTCGGTGAGCTGCTCGGCCGTGAAGCGCCGCGGCACCGGGTCGCCCTCGCCCCAGCGCCCCGCCGGATCGCCGAGGGCGTTCCGGGCGTCGGTGAAGTGCCCGGCAAGGGCTCGGGCCAGGACCGCGCCGCCGAGCCCGGCGGCGAGCAGGCTGAGCGCGCCGGACGGACGGAGAGCCTCCACCGCGTGCCGTACCCCCTCGGCGGGGTCGTCCACGTACTCCAGGACCCCGTGGCAGAGCACCGCGTCGTATCCCCCGCGCCCGACCACGTCGAACAGGCCGAGGATGTCGCCCTGGACTCCCTGGACCCGGTCGGCGACACCGGCCTCGGCGGCGCGGCGCTCCAGCGCGAACAACGCGTTGGGGCTGGGATCGACGACGGTGACCCGGTGACCCAGGCGCGCGACGGGTACGGCGAAGTTGCCCGTGCCGCCGCCGGTGTCCAGAACGTCCAGGGCGTCCCTGCCGGTCGCCTTGACCTGGCGGTCGAGAGCGTCCTTGAGGACCTCCCAGACCACGGCGGTACGGAGGGAGGCACGGGGGCGCGACTGGTCCGACACGGCAGTTGTCTCCTCGGCACGGTGCCGCCGCTGAGGGCGGAGCGTGAACAGCGCAGGTGATGGGTCCCGTCCACCCTATTGCCTCACGCCGCCGTCGCCGTCATCCCGCATCGGACCGCTCTCCGCGCGGTTGCGGGAGGACCGGCTGAAGCACCAGCAGCCGCTCCACCAGGCGCAGGAACATCGCCGCGTCGCGCAGCAGGTCGTCCGCGTCCCGCCGTCCGGCCGCACCGGGTATGCCGGCTTCCGCCCGGGCCCGGCGACGGGCACCGGAGGCGAACAGCGCGCTCCACTCGGTGAGCTCGGGAGCGATCTCCGGCAGGACCTCCCAGGCGCTGCGGATCCTCTCCCGGCGCCGCCGGGAGGTCTCGGGGCGTCCGCGGACGGCCAGCACAGCGGCGGCGGTGCGCAGCGCGGCGAGGTGGGCGGTGGCATAGCGCTCGTTCGGCACGTCGAGAACAGCTGCCTCTTCGAGGCCGGCACGGGCCTGGGCGAGGAGATCGAGAGCGGCGGGCGGCGCGGTGGCGCGCCGGAGTACAGGGTGGACGTCGTTCGCCGGACCGGTCGGTGAGGGGGCAGGGCCGTCTGCGCGGCGTCGCGGAGCGGCTGCTGCGGACGAGTGGGCCATGACAGAACCTCCTGTCTCGTAACGGCTTCGTGGCCGTCTGTATCCATCGTGACGGCCACCACTGACAATCACCTCAAATCAACCTCTGACCTGGCCTTTTGCTTCGATCGCGAGTTCGGGCTACCTTTTTGTACTGACTGGTCAGTTCAAAGAACACGGGAGGGTCTGTGGACAGCCCGCACGGGGCAGCTGTCACCGCCGGCGGTCTCGGCCTCAAGGGGCCGCGCGGATGGGCGTTCCGGGGTGTGACGTTCGACGCCGCCCCCGGGTCCCTGATCGCGATCGAGGGCCCTTCCGGTTCGGGCCGCACCTGCCTGCTGCTCGCCCTCACCGGACGGATGCGCCCCACCGAAGGTGAGGCCACGACCGGCGGCCTGCCTCTGCCGGGCCGGGCCGGCGCCGTGCGCCGCATCGCGGCACTGGGCCCGGTGCCCGGGGTCAGCGAACTCGATCCGGCGTTCACCGTCGCCGAGCACCTGCGCGAACGCGCCCTGTTGCAACGCCGCTTCGGCGGCTCGCTGCGCGCCCTGCTGCGGCCGCGCCGCGAGCGCGTCGCCGCGGCGCGGGACCGGATCGACGCCGCGCTCGAGGCAGCCGGGCTCGACCCCGCCACCCTGCCCAAGGCCGAGCGGACCTCCGTACGGGATCTGGAGCGGCTGGAGGCGCTGCGCCTCTCCGTCACCCTCGCGCTCATCGGCCGGCCGCGGCTCCTCGCGGTGGACGACACCGACCTCAAGCTCTCCGACGCGGAACGCGCCGAGGCCTGGGAGCTGCTACGCCTCCTCGCCGCTGACGGCACGACCGTGCTGGCCGTGTGCAGCCAGGCTCCCGAAGGCGCCCTCACCGTGCGCACCGGTACCACCGGAGCGACGGAGCCCACCGACATCACCGGGGAGCCCGCGCCGTCGGCGACCCCCGCACACGACGAAGGGACGGCCGATGCGTTCGCCGAGACTGGCCGCTCTTGAGCTCCGGCGCTTCGGCAGGGGGAAGCTGCCGCGCGCCGCACTGGCCGCTCTCCTGCTGCTGCCGCTGCTCTACGGCGCCCTGTACCTGTGGTCCTTCTGGGACCCGTACGGACGCCTGGACCGCATCCCCGTCGCACTGGTCAACGACGACAAGGGCGCCACCGCCGAGGGCAGGCACCTCGCCGCCGGGGACGAGATCACCGGCAAGCTGCTCGACTCCAAGGTCTTCGAGTGGCACGAGGTGAGCGCCGCCGAGGCCCACGAAGGCGTCGAGGACGGCACGTACTACCTCTCGCTGACCATGCCGGCGGACTTCAGCAAGCGCATCGCGTCCAGCGCGGGCGACTCCCCCGAGACGGGCGCGCTCCAGGTGCGCACCAACGACGCGAACAACTACATCGTCGGCCAGATCTCCCGCACGGTGTTCTCCGAGGTCCGCACCGCCGCGTCGGCCAACGCCTCCCGGGGCTTCCTCGACCGGATCTTCATCAACTTCTCCGATCTCCACGATGCGACCGCCAAGGCGGCCAAGGGCGCCGCCGACCTCGAAGGCGGGATCGTCAAGGCGAAGAAGGGCTCGAAGGACCTCGCGGACGGCCTGAAGGACGCGAAGGCCGGCAGCAGCCGGCTGGCAACCGGCATCGTGCGGTTGAACAAGGGCGCGGGCGAACTCGAAACCGGCTCGCGCCAGGTCGCGGAGGGCACCCAGCTGCTCGCCGACAAGGTCAACGGAGTGGCCGCCGACGTCCGCCCCTTCCTCAAGGACAACGGCAAAACGATCGGCGACACGGCCCGGCTCGTGGCCGACTCCTCGCAGACCGTACGGGACAACCTCGACCTGCTGGTGAAGGCCGCGCCCACCGCCGCCACCGCCGCACACAAGGCGTCCGAGGACCTCACCGAGGTCCACCGCGCCCGGTGCGAGGACCAGCCGCTTCCCGATCCCACCGTCTGCGCGCCACTGGAACGGGCCGTGACCGCGGCTGCCGATGTCGCCGCCGTGGCCGACGACGTGAACGTGCTGGTCAAGAACCAGAACGGGGACCTCAAGAAGCTGCGCTCCCAGCTGACGACCCTGCAGAAGCAGGCCGACGCCCTCGCCGAGCGCTCGCCCCACCTGGACGAGGACCTGGAGAGCGCGGTCAAGAAGGTCAACACGCTCAACACCGGCGCCCACAAGGTGGCCAAGGGCGCGGACCAGCTGCACACCGGACTGGCCACGGCCAAGTCGGGCTCCGCCGAGCTGAACACCGGGGTCGGTGACCTCAAGAAGGGTGCGACGAGCCTGGACAGCGGCATGATCCGGCTCGGAGACGGTTCGGCCACTCTCGCCCAGGGGCTGGACGACGGGGTCGACAGGATTCCCGACTACGACAAGAAGGACCGCGACGCCCGTACGGGGGTCATGGCCGATCCCGTGCAACTGGCCTCCCGGTCGCTGCACGCGGCCCCGAACTACGGCACGGGCTTCGCCCCCTACTTCATCCCGCTCTCCCTCTGGGTCGGCGCGATGGTGGCGTACATGCTGATCCAGCCGCTGAACCGGCGCGCCCTGGCCGCCGGGGCTCCGGCCTGGCGGATCGCCTTCGCGGGCTGGCTGCCGGTGGCCGCGATCGGTCTGCTCCAGGTGGCCGCGCTGATGTCCGTACTGCACTGGGGGCTCGGCCTGCAGATGGCCCACGCCGCCGGGACCATCGGCTTCCTGGCCCTGGTCACGTGTTGCTTCGGCGCCATCGTGCAGTGGCTGAACGCCTGCTTCGGGGCGGCCGGCCGCATCCTCGTCCTCGCGGTGCTGATGCTCCAGCTGACCTCGGCCGGCGGCACGTACCCCGTACAGACGAGTCCCGGCTTCTTCAACGCGATCCATCCGTACCTGCCCATGAGCTACATCGTCGAGGGCCTGCGCCGGTTGATCACCGGGGGTGGACTCGGCCCGGTCTGGCAGGGCTGTGCGGTGCTGATGGCCTTCACCGCCGGAGCGCTCGCGCTGACCGCCGTCTCCGCGCGCCGCAAGCAGGTGTGGACCCTGGACCGGCTGCACCCCGAGCTGAGTCTGTGAGCGGTCCGGGACCTGTGAGAATCAGGAGCATGGAAAGCAGTAGCGCCACACGCCGCCAGGCCACCCGGCAGAAGCTCTACGAAGCGGCCGTGACCCTCATCGCCGAGAAGGGCTTCTCGGCCACCACGGTGGACGAGATCGCCGAGCGTGCCGGGGTCGCCAAGGGCACGGTGTACTACAACTTCAAGAGCAAGACCGAGCTCTTCGAGGAGCTGTTGCGGCACGGCGTCGGCCTGCTCACCTCCTCGCTGCGTACGGCCGCCGAGGAGACCGACGAGCGCGGTGGCAGCCGGGTCGAGGCACTGGACGCCATGATCCGGGCCGGCCTGGTCTTCATCGACCGCTACCCGGCCTTCACCCAGCTGTACGTGGCCGAGCTGTGGCGCACCAACCGCGCCTGGCAGGCCACCCTGCTGGTGGTGCGTCAGGAGGCCGTCGCCGTGGTCGAGGGCGTCCTTCGCGAGGGTGTCGCCGGCGGCGAGCTCAGCGAGGAGATCGACATCCCGCTGACGGCGGCAGCGCTGGTCGGCATGGTGCTGGTGGCGGCGCTGGACTGGCAGGCGTTCCAGCCGGAGCGGTCGATCGACGACGTGCACTCGGCGCTGTCCCTGCTGCTGCACGGGCGGGTCAGCGGGCGCTGACCCCCGCCACACGGGGGACCGGGGCGCACGAAGGCGCCGGTCCGACGGGGCTCGATCCCCCCGAGCCTCGCCCGACCGGCGCCTTCCGTGCTGCCGGAGGACCTTCCCCCGTGACCCCGTGTTCCCCCGTGGTCCCGAGTCCTCCGCCGTGCACCCCCGTTCGGAGAAGAGTGCCGCGCCTGTTCCGCCGCCCCGTGCCGGCGGTACCGGCGCGGCGCCCCTTCCGTGGTCCCCACTCTGCCGTCCCCGCAGGTCGCACCCCATCCGCGTCCCTACTCATCTCACCCCCTAGGTACGGGTACTCAGAGCTGCGTACCCGCCCCCTCCCGGACCGGTACGCGTGCTGGTTACGATCACCCCCGTGTCCGTACTCCCCCTGGTGTTCACAAGTGGCTGGGCGAGCGGGATCAACGCCTACGCGGTGGTCCTCCTGCTCGGCGTCTTCGGTGCGACCGGAGTGACCGACGAGGTGCCCGCCTCGTTGCAGCGCACCGATGTCCTGATCGTGGCCGGTGTGCTCTTCCTGTGCGAGGTGGTGGCGGACAAGATCCCGTACGTGGACTCGGTCTGGGACACGGCGCACACCGTCATCCGGCCGCTCGCGGGGGCGGTCGTGGCGGCGCTGCTGGCGGGCGACAGCGGTTCGCTTCCGGAGATCGCGGCGGGAGCCATCGGGGGTTCCACCGCGCTGCTGAGCCATCTGGTGAAGGCGGGCACCAGGATGGCGGTCAACACCTCCCCCGAGCCGTTCAGCAACATCGCGGTGAGCATCGCCGAGGACCTCGGGGTCGCCGGAATCGTCACGTTCGCCATATTCCATCCGTGGGTCGCGGCAGGCGTCGCCGCGACGCTGCTGCTGCTCGGCCTGGTGATACTGGTCTTCCTCGCCTCCCGGATCCGTCGGTTCCTGCGCCGCAGAGCACAACGGCGCGAGGAGAAACGGCCGGCGGGCGCCGTCTCCCGATGGCCTGACGGCTGAGCTGTCGGTAGCGGCCGTTAAAGTCGCAGCCATGGCACGTATTGCGGTGATCGGCGCCGGGTTGGGCGCGATGTCGGCGGCGGCCCGGCTGGCCGTGGCAGGCCACCGGGTGACGGTGTACGAGCGGTCGGAGACCTTCGGCGGCTCGCTCGGCCGCCATGCCCTCAACGGCTTCACGTTCGACACCGGCCCCGGCCTGCTCCATCTGCCGGCCGTCTACCGCGACCTGTTCGTGAAGACCGGCAAGGAGCCGCTGGAGCGGTGCGTCACCCTGACCCAGGTCGACCCGGCGAGCCGCCATGTCTTCGCGGACGGCACCGACGTCTCCCTGCCGAACGCCTCGCGGGCCGGCGCCGTCGCGGCCCTGGACGCCGCACTCGGTGGCGGCGCGGGCAGGAGCTGGGGTGCGTTCCTCGACCGTGCCCGGGACGCGTGGGACCGGTCGAGGCGGCCCCTGCTGGAGGAGCCCCTGCGTCCCGACTGGCAGGTGCTGACCCGTGATCCGTATCCGGCGCCCGTGCGGCGGCGGCTGCTGCGCCCCGCGCTTCAGGCCGGCACGGTGACGGAGATCGGGTCCTGGGAGCTGGCGGATACCCGGCTGGCCGCCCTTCTGGACGGGTACGCGCTGTCGTACGGCCTGGACCCGCTGCGCGCCCCGGCGAGCACGGCCCTGCTGCCGTACATGGAGGAGACGTTCGGCAGTTGGTACGTCTCCGGCGGCATGCGGGCGCTGGCGCAGGCGGTGTACGAGCGGTGTCTGGCCCGCAGAGTGGAGTTCGTCTTCGGCGCGGAGGTGGCCCGGGTCCTGGAGAAGGACGGCAGGGCGGCGGGCGTGGAGCTGGCGGACGGGACGGTCGCCCAGGCGGCTCACGTGGTGCTGGGCGCCCGGCCGCACCAGGACCTGATGCCCGCTCAGGATCTCTGGCAGGACGGCGACGTGACGGTACAGCCCCGCCCTGAGGGCTCCGCCCCCACCAGCCGGTTCCTGGTGCTGCTGTCGCTGCGCGGCGCCCGGCCCGCGGACGCCGCGCACCGGACTCTGGTGCATGCGGCGGACGGGGCAGCCGAGCGCGAGGCGGTGTTCGGCGGCCGGCTCGCCGCGCACCCCACGGTGACGGTGCTGCGCCCCGACGATCCCTCCACCCGCCCCGACGAGGCTCACGAGGCCGTGACGCTGACGGCGACGGTCCCCCCGCACGGCACGGTGGACTGGACGGACAAGGCGCTGCGGGCGCGGTTCGCGGACACCCTGATCGACACCGCGGGAGCGGCCGTGCCGGGCCTCCGGGACCGGGTTCTGCACATGGAGGTGCGGACGCCCGCGGACTTCGCGGCCGAGACGGGCGCTCCGGGCGGTGCGGTTCCCGCGCCCGCGCTGGCGGGCGCGGGGGGCGGCTACCTCCACGCGGGCAACCGCACCCGGCTGCCGGGGCTGTATCTGGCGGGCGGCTGGTCGCATCCGGGCGGCGGTCCGGCGCACGCGGGAATGTCCGGGGCGCTGGTCGCGGGGCTCATCGTGGAGGGGGACGGCTTCCGCGGATCGCAGTGAGGTCTGCGGGTGGGGCGGGGCCCCGCCCCGTCCTCGGTCCGCCACTCGGACGGCGCCGCGGACGCGTGCGTCCCTGACCCACGGGCCCGCCGCCCGCGTGCCGGCCGGTCTCAGTAGCGGTACTGCTCGTTGTAGCCCGTGTCATAGCCGTTCTGGTACGGCGCCGGCTGGGCGGGCTGCTCCGGAGGCGCCGGCGGGTACTGCTCGCCCTCGCGCTGCTGCGGCACCCAGACGCCGCCCGGCGGAGTCTCGGAGGCGTACGGCGGGAACTGGGCGTACGGGTCGGCGAACTGCTGGCCGCCTCCGTAGCTGTCGTGCTGCCCGTACGCGTCGTACGCCCCGTACTGCGGGGTGGCGGCGGTAGTGCCGATGTACGGATCGGAGTACGCGGCGTACTGCTGCTCTCCCGTGCCGTAGTCGTACTGCCCGGCCCCCGCGTAGGAGTCCTGGCCGCCGTAGGTGTCCTGGCTCTGCGCCGGGTATGCGGAGTAGTCCGTGTACGCGGCGTACTGCGGCTGCCCCTGGGGCTGTTGGTGCTGATCCTGCTGCTGTTCCTGCTGCGGGCGGGGATCGGTGTAGATGCCGTACTGCCCGGTGTCGTCCGGCAGCGGCTCCGGCGCGTAGACCTCGGCCGGCCCGGCCTCCGGCTGCGACGGTCCCTCGCGGTCGTACTCCACCTCGAGGTCCGAGACCTGGAGCGTGGGTTCGCGGTCGGCACCGCCGCCGCGGCGGCGGCGGCTCTCCCCGGGGCTGCCGCCTATGGCCCAGCCCGTCGAGAAGCCGCGGCGGAAGGAGAGCGTGACGTACGTCTGGCCCGTCGCGAAGGCGATCGCGCCGACAGCGATGACGAACACGGACGGCATCAGGACACCGACGACGACACCGACGAAACCGGTGAAGGCGAGCAGACGCCAGCGCAGGCGCGCCTTGTACTGCAGCAGCACCTCACCGAGCAGCCACAGCGCAACGATGCCGAACGCGATGTAGAGGACCGTCCAGCCCATGCCCGCCCCCTTCTACGGCCACCGCCCCGGGTCGCGGCGGGTACGGCCGGTCAGGACTGCTTGTGCAGTCCAAGATTCTCGTAGATTTCGAGCGTCGCCGTCGAGTTGTTCAACGTGATGAAGTGCAGTCCGGGGACGCCCTCGGAAAGCAGCTTCGCGCAGAACCGCGTTGCGAAGTCGATGCCAATGGAGCGTACAGCGGCGGGGTCGTCCTTGGCGGCGAGGATGCGTTCTTTCAGGTCCGCGGGCAGGGTCGCGTTGCTGAGCTGCGCGAATCTCTCCAATTGCCTGACGCTCGTGAGGGGCATGACCTCGGGGATGATCGGTGTGGCGCAACCCGCAGCGACCACCCGGTCACGCATACGGAGATAGGCGTCCGGGTCGAAGAACATCTGCGTGATCGCATAGTCCGCGCCGGCCCGGCACTTGTCCACGAAATGCCGGATATCGGCGTCCCAGTCGGCCGAGCGCGGGTGCCGTTCCGGGAATGCCGCGACGCCGACACAGAAGTCGCCGGATTCCTTGATCAGCCGGACGAGGTCCGCCGCATAGCGCACGCCCTGCGGGTGCTCGATCCACGGACCCATGGGGTCGCCCGGCGGGTCTCCGCGCACGGCGAGGATGTTCCGGATCCCGGCATCCGCGTACTGGCCGACCATGTTGCGCAGCTCGGCGATGGAGTGGTTGACCGCCGTGAGGTGCGCGACCGGGGTGAGCGTGGACTCGGCGGCGATGTCCTGGGTCGCCTTCACCGTCCCGGCCCGGGTGGAGCCGCCGGCGCCGTACGTCACGGAGACGAAGCTCGGTCCCACCGCCTCGACCCGGCGGAGCGCGTTCCAGAGGTTCCGCTCGCCCTTCTCGGTCTTGGGCGCCCAGAACTCGAAGGAGTACGAGGTCTTGCCGGTCGCGAGCATCTCACGCACGGTGCGTGCGTGATCTGTCCTGGTGGAGGGTGTACCTAGGGCCATACCGGCAGGTTAACCAGGGGGCGGCAGGCGTCCCAACCGAACTGGGGCGATTTGGCTTTATTGCCCGATCTTTGTCCACGCTTCGGACACTTCCGTCTCGAACCGGGCCTCGGCCGCACCTCCGGGTCACCCCTCGGCGCGGTCCCGGATCCTTCCCGCCAGCCCGGCGGCGGCAGCAGCCGGATCGGACGCCTCGGTGACGGCCCGCACGACGACGATCCGGCGAGCTCCGGCGTCCAGCACCTCGTCGAGATTGCCGGCGTCGATCCCGCCGATGGCGAACCAGGGGCGGGCGGGTACCAGCGAGGCGGCGTAGCGGACGAGGTCCAGGCCGGGGGCGTGCCGGCCGGGCTTGGTCGGGGTGGGCCAGCAGGGGCCGGTGCAGAAGTAGTCGACGCCGGGCTCGGCGACGGCCGCGTCCACCTCGGACTCGGCGTGCGTGGAGCGGCCGATGACCACGTCCTGGCCGATGATCGCGCGGGCGGCCGGGACCGGCAGGTCACCCTGGCCCAGGTGCAGCACATCGGAGCCGATGGCGTGGGCGACGTCGGCCCGGTCGTTGACCGCGAGGAGCTTGCCGTGACGCTTGCAGGCGTCGGCGAAGAGCGCGAGGTGTTCGAGTTCCTCGGCCGCCTCCATGCCCTTGTCCCGCAGCTGGATGATGTCCACCCCGCTGGAGAGGACCGCGTCGAGGAACGCGGGGAGGTCGCCCTGACGCCGGCGGGCGTCCGTGCACAGGTAGAGCCGGGCGTCGGACAGCAGGGCGCGAGGCGTGGACATGGTGCGGTTCCCCCGGGGACGACGATGACGGTGGTTCGGTGCGGCGCCGCAGGGGATGCGGGCCGCGACGTGCGGCCCGCATCCCCTGTGCGGCTGTCGGTCAGACGGCGAGCGCCTGGGCGCGGCGCTTCACCTCCGTGCCGCGATTCTCACTCAGCGCCTGCGCGGGCGTACCCGGCAGGCTCGGGTCGGGGGTGAAGAGCCATTCCAGCATCTCCTCGTCGGAGTAGCCGTCGTCCCTCAGGAGCGTCAGGGTCCCCGAAAGGCCCTTGACCACCTTGTCGCCGTCGATGAAGGCGGCAGGCACCTGGAGCGCCCGGTTCTCACCACGTCGTACGGCGATGAGCTGGCCCTCCTTGACCAGCTGGCGCACGCGCGTCACCTGGACATCGAACATTTCGGCGATGTCGGGAAGGTGGAGCCAGGCAGGGACGAGAGCATCGATCTTTGCGTCAATCTCGGTCACGGGGACAAGCGTGCCATCCCGGACCGACAGTCGGTACCCGGGCCGACCGTACGGGGGCCGTACGGCCGTCAGAGCGTGGCCGATTTCAGGGGAACGGAGGGGTCGGCAACCTGCTCGGGGGCGAGCTCCACGCCGGTTTCGACGAGTTTGCGTCCCTGCGCCAGATCGCGCGGACGGCCGACCGCCAGTACGGCGACGAGCGCGCCGTCGCGCAGCCAGCACACCGTCCACGCCGGTTCGGCCGGGTCGCCGCGCCACACCAGGGCGTCGGCCCCCGTGTGGTGGCCCGCGTACTGGACGAAGCGGCCGAACTGCTCCGACCAGAAGTAGGGCACGGGGTCGTAGACCGGGGCCGGCCCACCGCCCTCCGGGCCGGCGAGGGGGGCAGCGACGGCGGCGGCGACGGTCCGGGGGCCCTGGAGGGCGTTGTCCCAGTGGTGGACGAGCAGCCGCTCTCCGTACCTGGCCGAGGGGAAGGAGGCGCAGTCCCCGACCGCGAACACATCGGGGAGCGAGGTGCGCAGCGAGGCGTCGGCGGTCACCGATCCGTCCGGCCCGAGCTCGATCCCGGATCCGGCGAGCCAGCCCGTCGCGGGCCGGGCACCGATGCCGACGACGACCGCGCCCGCCGGGAGGGTGCGGCCGTCGGCCAGGACCACGCGGCCGGGTTCGATGCGGGCGACCCGTGCGCCGGTGAGGAGTGCGGCGCCGCTCTGGGCGTACCAGCCGGCCATGGGGGCGGCCACCTCGGCGGGCAGGGCGCCGGCGAGCGGGCGGTCGGCGGCCTCCACGACGGTGACCGCACAGCCGGCCGCGCGGGCGGCGGTGGCGAACTCGGCGCCGATCCAGCCCGCGCCGACGACCACCACGTCGTGCTGCCGTTCGAGGACCGGCCGCAGCCGGGCGGCGTCGTCCAGGGTGCGCAGCAGATGGACCCCGGGCACGCCCTCGGAACCGGCCAGCGTCAGGGGCTCGGCTCCGGTGGCGATGACCAGGACCTCGTAGGGGACGGGCCCGTCGGGGGTGTCCAGTTCGTGGTCGGCCGCGCGCAGCGCGGTCACATCGAGGCCGAGCCGCAGGGTGATGTCCAGCGCCTCGAAGTCGATGTCGAACGCCGAGTCCTCGGCCTTGCCGAGGAGGACCGCCTTCGACAGCGGTGGGCGGTCGTACGGCTGGTGCGGTTCGGCGCCGATCAGCGTGACGGGGCCGGTGAAGCCCTGTTCGCGCAGGGCCACGGCGGTCTGCACGCCCGCCATGCCCGCTCCGGCGATCACGACGCGGCGGCTCTGCCGCGGCTCTGTCTGCTGCTGTCCGGTCTGCTCGTCCACCAGCCCACCTTAAACACCTGACGTTGCGTCAGGAAGTCGGTGTCCGGATCATCGCTGCCGGACCGCATCGCCCGTGCCCTCGCCCGCGGCACCGGCGGCTCCCTTGCCGGGGGCGCGGGCCAGGGGTTTAGGGTGGCCGTGCACATCACTCGCGGGAGCCCTGGCGTACCGGGCTGAGAGGGAGGCTGGACGGCCTCCGACCGTACGAACCTGATCCGGGTCATGCCGGCGAAGGGAGGGGCTGGACGCCCATGCGCACACACCGTGGGAACGGGTCCGACGTTCTCGTCATCGGGGGCGGCATCATCGGCCTGGTCGTCGCCTGGCGGGCCGCACAACGCGGCCTGGCCACCGCGGTCGTCGATCCCGACCCGGGCGGCGGGGCCGCCCAGGTGGCGGCCGGGATGCTGGCCGCCGTCACCGAACTCCACTACGGCGAGGAGATGCTGCTCGGCCTCAATGTCGCTTCCGCCGCGCGCTATCCGCTGTTCGCGGCCGAACTGGAGGCGGCGAGCGGACAGGACATCGGCTTTCGCGCCTGCGGCACCCTGGCCGTCGCGCTCGACGCCGACGACCGCGCCCACCTGCGCGAGCTGCACGCTCTGCAACGCCGCTCGGGACTGGAGTCGGAGTGGCTCACCGGCCGGGAGTGCCGGCGCCTGGAGCCGATGCTCGCGCCGGGCGTACGCGGCGGACTGCGGGTCGACGGCGACCACCAGGTCGACCCGCGACGCCTGGCCGCCGCGCTGCTGACGGCGTGCGAGCGGGCCGGGGTCGTCCTCCACCGCCAACCGGCAAAGCGGCTCTCGGTCACGGGCGGCCGTGCCGCCGGAGCCGTGCTGGCCGACGGTACGGAGGCGGGAGCCGATCAGGTCGTGCTTGCCGCGGGAAGCCTCAGCGGCCGGCTCGCGGGCGTGCCGGAGCACGTCCTGCCCCCGGTCCGCCCGGTGAAGGGCCAGGTGCTGCGGCTGCACGTGCCCACCGCGTACGCCCCCTTCCTGTCCCGCACCGTGCGGGCGGTGGTCCGGGGCAGCCACGTCTATCTCGTCCCGCGCGAGAACGGCGAGCTGGTCATCGGCGCCACCAGCGAGGAGATGGGCTGGGACACCACGGTCACGGCGGGCGGTGTGTACGAACTGCTGCGTGACGCCCACGAACTGGTGCCGGGCATCACCGAGCTGCCGCTCACCGAGACTCGCGCCGGTCTGCGCCCCGCCTCCCCCGACAACGCCCCGCTGCTCGGCCGCACCGCGCTGCCCGGCCTCCACCTCGCCACCGGCCACCACCGCAACGGGGTGCTGCTCACCCCCGTCACCGGGGACGCCATGGCGCAGCTGCTGGCCGACGGCGTGCTGCCCGACGTGGCCCGCCCCTTCTCCCCCGGCCGCTTCTCGCCCGCCGCCGCCCCCGTACGTCAGGAGCAGCCCGTATGACCGACCCCACCGCGCTTCCCGGCTCCGCGAGCGGCTCCGGGAACGCCGCCGCGAACGTGTCCGCGAACGCCTCCGTGAACGTCTCCGTGAACGGCGAGGCCGTCGCCGTCGCGCCGGGCACCACCCTGGGGACCCTGGTCGCCTCGCTGACCGGCGCGCCCTCGGGCGTCGCGGCCGCCCTGAACGAGACCGTCGTACCCCGCGGGCAGTGGCCCACGGCCGCGCTCAGCGACGGCGACCGGGTCGAGGTCCTCACCGCGGTCCAGGGAGGCTGACCATGTCCGACGACCTCTTCCCGCTCGGCGGCGCCGCTTTCGGCTCCCGGCTGATCATGGGGACGGGCGGGGCGCCCAGCCTCGACGTCCTGGAGCGGTCCCTGATCGCGTCCGGTACCGAGCTGACGACCGTGGCGATGCGCCGCCTCGATCCGACCGTGCAGGGCTCCGTGCTCTCCGTACTGGAACGGCTCTCCATCCGCGTGCTGCCGAACACGGCGGGCTGCTTCACGGCGGGTGAGGCGGTGCTCACCGCCCGGCTGGCCCGCGAGGCGCTCGGCACCGACTGGGTCAAGCTGGAGGTGGTGGCGGACGAGCGCACTCTGCTGCCCGACCCCATCGAGCTGCTGGACGCCGCGGAGACACTGGTGGACGACGGTTTCACCGTGCTGCCGTACACGAACGACGATCCGGTGCTGGCCCGGAAGCTGGAGGACGTGGGGTGTGCGGCGATCATGCCGCTCGGCTCCCCCATCGGGTCCGGCCTGGGCATCCGCAACCCCCACAACTTCCAGCTGATCATCGAGCAGGCACGGGTACCCGTGATCCTGGACGCGGGCGCCGGCACGGCGTCGGACGCGGCGCTCGCGATGGAGCTGGGATGTGCGGCCGTGATGCTGGCGTCGGCGGTGACCCGGGCCCAGGAGCCGGAGCTGATGGCCGCCGCGATGCGCCACGCGGTGGCGGGTGGGCGGCTCGCCCACCGCGCGGGGCGGATCCCCCGCCGCCACTTCGCCGAGGCCTCCTCGCCGGTGGCGGGGCGGGCGGCGCTGGATCCGGAGCGCCCGGCGTTCTGAGCCCGGCCGGCGGGGGTGCGTGAGGGGGATCTCATGTCCGTGCCACAGCGCGGCCCGACCCCCCGGGGCGCGGCCCTTCCATGACGAGGGATCGCATGTCCCTGTCACGGGTCGGCTGCAGTAGGGCTGCGGCCAGTCGGTCGTGTCCGCGGTGCCTCGTAGACTCGGCTGCGTGGATACGACCCTCCAGGACCCTCTCGTCGGGCAGCTGCTCGACGGCCGCTACCGCATCGATGCCCGCATCGCCGTGGGCGGCATGGCCACGGTCTACCGGGCCATGGACATCCGGCTCGACCGGGTGCTCGCCCTCAAGGTGATGCATCCGGCACTCGCGACCGACGCCTCGTTCGTCGAGCGCTTCATCCGCGAGGCCAAGTCGGTGGCCCGGCTCGCGCACCCCAACGTGGTCGCGGTCTTCGACCAGGGTGCCCAGGGTCAGTACGTCTATCTCGCGATGGAGTACGTGGCGGGGTGCACGCTGCGCGATGTGCTGCGTGAGCGCGGCGCGCTGCAGCCGCGTGCCGCGCTGGACATCCTGGAGCCGGTGCTCGCCGCGCTGGGGGCCGCGCACCGGGCGGGTTTCGTCCACCGGGACATGAAGCCGGAGAACGTGCTGATAGGCGACGACGGCCGGGTCAAGGTCGCCGACTTCGGCCTGGTCCGCGCCGTGGGCTCGGTCACGAACACCACCGGGACCATCCTGGGGACGGTTTCGTACCTCGCCCCCGAGCAGATCGAGCACGGCACCGCCGACACCCGCGCCGATGTGTACGCGTGCGGCGTCGTGCTCTACGAGATGCTCACGGGCACCAAGCCGCACACCGGGGACTCCCCCGCCCAGGTCATCTACCAGCACCTCAACGAGGACGTCCCGGCCCCCTCCGCCGTCGTCCCGAATCTCGCCGCCGCGCTCGACGCCCTGGTGGCGAGCGCCACGGCCCGCGACCCCGAGGTACGGCCGTTCGACGCGGTGGCGCTGCTCGCCGAATCGCGCCGGGCCCGCTCCGGCCTCACCGACGGGCAGCTGGACGCCCTGCCGCCGCAGGCCCTGACCGAGGTACGCGACGGCGCGGAGGACCGCACCAGTGTGATCCCGCGGGTGCTGCCGCCGGACCAGGGGACCGCCCACCACACCAGCCGGCTGGAGATGTCCCCGCCGCTGCCCCCGCAGTCGCCGGCCCGTCGGGCGTCGCTCCGAGGGGCGCCGCGTCGCGGGATCATCGCGGCGGTCCTCGCCGTGCTGCTGGTCCTGGGGGTCGGCGGTGGCGTCTGGTACATCAACTCCGGACAGTTCACCCATGTGCCCTCGCTGCTGGGCCAGAGCGAGAAGGCGGCCCAGGGACGCCTCTCGAAGGCCGGCCTCGAACTCAAGGGCGTACGACGGGCCTACAGCGACACCGTCGACCGCGGCAAGGTGATCAGCAGCGACCCGAAGCCGGGTGCCCGGATCCGCGGCAACGGCTCGGTGTCGCTGGTCGTCTCGCGCGGTCCCGAGATCGTGACGGTGCCCGACCTCCAGGGCGTCGCGCTCCCCGAGGCCAGACGGCAGCTGGAGAAGAAGGGCCTGGTGCCCGGGATGACCACCAAGGAGTTCAGCGAGGACGTGGCCGTCGGCGAGGTGGTGCGGACGGATCCCGAGGCGGGCGCCGAGCGGCACCCCGACTCCGCGGTCGCGATCGTGATCTCCAAGGGCAGCCCGATCGACGTCCCCGATGTCACCGGTCTGTCGGTCGACGACGCCACGGCGGAGCTGGAGGACGCCGGCCTCGACGTCGTCGTCGCTCCGGGCCGGGTCAACTCCCCGGAGGACGCGGGCGACGTCGCCCGCCAGTCCATCGAGGAGGGGGCCGAGGCGGCCGAGGGCGACACCATCACGCTGACGGTCTCCAAGGGCCCGCAGATGATCGACGTACCGGACGTCACCGGCAAGGACGTCGACGACGCCCGCAGCGAGCTGGAGGACGCGGGCTTCGAGGTCAAGGTCGACCGCCCGTTCCTCTCCTTCAGCGACACCGTCGGGAGCCAGTCGGTCGAGGGCGGCGACCAGGCCCCCGAGGGCAGCACCATCACCATCAAGACCAAGGGACTGTAGATCCGTATGCGCAACCCTGTCGGCGGCCACATCCCGGTGGCCGGCGGCCTCTCCAAGGTCGGCCTGCCCTACGCACGCGAGATGGGCGCGGAGGCCGTCCAGGTCTTCGTGGCCAATCCGCGCGGCTGGGCGACCCCGGCCGGGAACCCGGTGCAGGACGAGCTCTTCCGCACCGAGTGCGCCGCCGAGTCCATACCGGCGTACGTCCACGCCCCGTATCTCATCAACTTCGGCTCGCACACCCCGGCGACCGTGGAGAAGTCCGTGGACTCCCTGCGCCACTCGCTGCGCCGGGCCCGCGAGATCGGCGCACTGGGCGTCGTGGTGCACACCGGTTCGGCGACCAACGGCCGGCCGCGCGAGGAGGCGCTGGCGCAGGTGCGTACGCACATGCGGCCGTTGCTGGACGAGCTGACCCACGACGACGACCCCTTCCTGCTGCTGGAGTCGACCGCGGGGCAGGGATATTCGCTCTGCTCACGGACCTGGGACTTCGGCCCGTACTTCGACGCGCTCGACGCGCATCCGAAGCTCGGTGTCTGCCTCGACACCTGCCACATCTTCGCGGCGGGACACGACCTGGCCGGTCCGGCCGGCATGAAGGAGACCCTGGACCTGCTGGTGAGGACGGTGGGCGAGGGACGGCTGAAGCTGATCCACGCAAATGACTCCAAGGACGTGGCCGGGGCCCACAAGGACCGGCACGAGAACATCGGGTCGGGCCACATCGGCGAGGAGCCCTTCCGGGAGCTGTTCACGCACCCGGCCACCGACGGCGTGCCGCTGGTCATCGAGACGCCCGGCGGCAAGGAGGGCCACGCGACGGACGTCGCCCGGCTGAAGGAGCTGCGCGGCCGGGGCTGACTCGGGCGCACACCCGAGGAATACCCTAGGGGGGTATATGGTTCCCACTGTCGGCCGGAACCGCTCCTCGGTATGGGGGTTCATCATGCAGAACCACGCAGAGCACACACAGCACGCGGAACACACCTATCCCGGCGGCCACGGCGCGGGTGGCGGCGCGAGCTGGGCGATGGCGGCGCGCGCCACGCTCCACTGCCTCACGGGATGCGCCATCGGCGAGATCCTCGGCATGGTGATCGGCACCGCGTTCGGCTGGGGCAACGTGGCGACGATGGTTCTCGCGATCGTCCTGGCGTTCTTCTTCGGCTACGCGCTGACGCTGCGGTCCGTGCTGAAGTCGGGCGTCGCCTTCAGGACGGCGTTCCGGGTCGCGCTCGCGGCCGACACGCTCTCCATCGCGGTGATGGAACTGATCGACAACGGAGTGATCGCCCTGTGGCCGGGCGCCATGGACGCCACGCTCGCGGACGTCCTGTTCTGGGGGGCGCTCGCGATCTCGCTCGCCGTCGCCTTCGTCGTCACCACCCCGGTGAACAAGTGGATGATCGGTCGCGGCAAGGGACACGCGGTGGTGCACCAGTACCACCACTGAGGCGGCACGGCAGGGCGGTGGCGCCTCAGAGCTCGGGGCCGTCCCCGGGCTCCTCCTGGTAGGAGTAGCGCTGTTCCTTCCAGGGGTCGCCGATGTTGTGGTAGCCGCGCTCCTCCCAGAAGCCGCGGCGATCGGCGCTCATGTACTCGACGCCCCGGACCCATTTGGGGCCCTTCCAGGCGTACAGGTGCGGCACGACGAGCCGGAGCGGGAAGCCGTGCTCGGCGGTGAGCAGCTCGCCGCCCTTGTGGGTGGCGAACAGGGTCCGCTCGGAGGTGAAGTCGTCGAGACGGAGGTTGGAGCTGAATCCGTACTCGGCCCAGACCATCACATGGGTGACATGCGGCGCGGGCGGCGCGAGCGCCACGACGTCGCGGGCGAGCACTCCGCCCCACTCGGCGCTGAGCATGCTGAACTTGGTCACGCAGTGCAGATCGGCGACGACCGAGGAGAACGGCAGCGCGGAGAACTCCTGATGGTTCCAGCAGCGCTTCTCACCGTCGGCCGTGGCCCCGAAGACGCGGAACTCCCAGCGGTCGGGCTTGAACTTGGGCACCGGCCCGTAGTGGGTAACCGGCCAGCCACGCTGCAGACGCTGCCCCGGCGGAAGCTCGGACTGCTCTGATGCGCGGTGTTCCCGGCTTTCCGGCTGACCCATGGCTCCATGGTGACAGACAGGCAGGGGTGGTCATGACCAGGGCAGAGGCGTTTCGGGCAACTCGTACTAAGCATGCACTTACTGGACGCTCCCCGGGTCCGATGCGAGGATGCGGCCAACTTGCCCAGTTCACCGGTTGGAAGGAGCCTCTGCGATGCAGGGCGACCCCGAGGTCCTCGAGTTCCTGAACGAACAGCTGACCGCCGAATTGACTGCCATCAACCAGTACTTCCTGCATGCGAAGATGCAGGACAACTTCGGCTGGACCAAGCTCGCGAAGTACACGCGCTCCGAGTCCTTCGACGAGATGAAGCACGCCGAGATCCTGACCGACCGCATCCTCTTCCTGGATGGACTGCCGAACTACCAGCGGCTTTTCCATGTACGGGTGGGCCAGACGGTCACCGAGATGTTCCAGGCGGACCGCCAGGTCGAGGTGGAGGCGATCGACCGCCTCAAGCGCGGGATCGAGCTCATGCGCGGCAAGGGCGACATCACGTCCGCAAATATCTTTGAGTCGATCCTGGCGGACGAGGAGCACCACATCGACTATCTCGACACCCAGCTGGAACTGGTGGAGAAACTCGGGGAGCCGCTCTACATCGCCCAGCTGATCGAGCAGCCGGAGAGCTGACCCGCCACAGGGGCCGCCGACGGACTCCCGCCCGCCACGCTCGGGCTCAGGCGGCTTCGGGAAGAGAGACGGGCCCCGGAACGGGGCGGACGCCGGGGGCGACGCCCTGATCGGCATCGGGAGCGGCGTCGGCCGTGACCCGGTCCGCGGCACCCGGCGCCCTCTTCTGGTCGAGCAGGTCACGGCGCGGGCAGTCGCCGCGGCCGAGCAGTGCCTGGATGGTGCGGACGCAGCCGCCGCAGTCGGTCCCCGCCTTGCAGGCGGAGGCTATCTGGCGCGGCGTGCAGGCGCCGTTTTCCGCATGCTTCTTGACCTGCTGCTCCGTAACGCCGAAGCACGAGCAGACGTACATGCGGTTCACCTCCCGCGGGATGGATCGTGGACGCCACCCCGGTAATCGGTGAGGCTAACCTAACCTTACCTGTCGCTCCAGGCCGGCAAAAGCCCCGGAACGCCCTGTGGGGCACGGATCACATCGATCCGTGCCCCACAGTCGTACCTGTGCCACGCTCGGTGACGCCTACTGGTCCCGGTACATCTCGGCGACCAGGAACGCCAGGTCCAGCGACTGGCTGCGGTTGAGGCGCGGGTCGCAGGCCGTCTCGTAACGCTGGTGGAGATCGTCCACGAAGATCTCGTGGCCGCCCCCGACGCACTCGGTGACGTCGTCACCGGTGAGCTCGACGTGGATACCCCCGGGGTGCGTGCCGAGACCCTTGTGCACCTCGAAGAAGCCCTTGACCTCGTCCAGGACGTCGTCGAAGCGGCGGGTCTTGTGGCCGGACGCGGCCTCGAAGGTGTTGCCGTGCATCGGGTCGGTCACCCAGGCCACGGTCGCGCCCGAGGCGGTGACCTTCTCGACCAGCTCCGGAAGCTTGTCGCGGACCTTGTCGGCGCCCATCCGGACGACGAAGGTCAGCCGGCCGGGCTCCCGCTCGGGGTCGAGGCGCTCGATGTAGCCGAGGGCCTCGTCGACGGTGGTCGTCGGACCGAGCTTGATGCCGATGGGGTTGCGGATCTTCGAGGCGAACTCGATGTGCGCGCCGTCCATCTGGCGGGTGCGCTCACCGATCCACACCATGTGGGCCGAGGTGTCGTACAGCTGCCCGGTCCGCGAGTCGACGCGGGTCAGCGCCGACTCGTAGTCCAGCAGCAGGGCCTCGTGCGACGCGTAGAACTCGACGGCCTTGAACTCCGCCGGGTCCGTACCGCAGGCCTTCATGAAATTCAGCGCGTTGTCGATCTCGCGGGCCAGGGCCTCGTAGCGCTGGCCGGACGGGGACGACTTCACGAAGTCCTGGTTCCAGGCGTGCACCTGGCGCAGGTCGGCGTAACCGCCCGTGGTGAAGGCGCGGACGAGGTTCAGCGTGGAGGCGGACGCGTGGTACATCCGCTTCAGCCGGTCCGGGTCCGGGATGCGCTCGGCCTCGGTGAAGGCGAAGCCGTTGACGGAGTCGCCGCGGTAGGTCGGCAGCGTCACGCCGTCGCGGGTCTCGGTCGACTTGGAGCGCGGCTTGGAGTACTGACCGGCGATGCGGCCCACCTTGACGACGGGCACGGAGGCCGCGTAGGTGAGGACGGCGCTCATCTGGAGCAGCGTCTTCAGCTTGGCGCGGATGTGCTCGGCCGACACGGCGTCGAAGGCCTCGGCGCAGTCACCGCCCTGCAGCAGGAACGCCTCGCCCTTGGCGACGGCTCCCAAGCGGGCGCGCAGCTGGTCGCACTCGCCGGCGAAGACGAGCGGCGGATACGACGCGAGGTCCGCGACTACATCGCGCAGGGCCTCGGAGTCGGGGTACTCGGGCTGCTGCGCCGCGGGAAGGTCTCGCCAGGTGTTGCCACCGGCGACGGAGGTATTGGCGTTCACGGTCACGGCTCCCACATTACGGGGTCGCGTCCACTCGTTTTCCGGGTGCTCAACGGATGAGACGGACACAAGGCCCGCCCGGTGGGCGGAACGGACCCCTCCGCGGCCGGGTCATGGGTTAGGGTTCGGTCATGTTCGCGCACTCGACCCGTAACTGGTGGTGGACCGCTCATCCAGCGGCCCACTGATCGCGCGTACACATCGACGCAGAGGCCGCCCGAGGGGCGGCCTTTCCCATGTCCGGTGGCCGTTCCTCCCAGCTGATCCCAGTGGAAGGAACACCGCAGATGGCACCGCAGACCGCCGCGTACCCGATCGTCCAGAGACTCCTGGGCGAGGACTGCCCGCCCTTCGCCCTGCTGCGCAGGCGGACCCCCGGCCACGACCACGACACCGTCGAGGTGCTCATCGGCCGGGTACGGGAGGCCGAGCGGCTCGCCGACATCCCCGTCGGCGAACAGCCCGCCCTCGCCCTGGTCCCGTTCCGGCAGATCGCCGAGCGTGGTTTCGACGTCCGTGACGACGGGACACCGCTGTCCGTACTGGTCGCGGACGAGACGTACGAACTGCCTCTCGACGAGACGCTGGCCGCGCTCCCCGCCCACGCGGTGCGGGTCGAGGGCGGTGCGTTCGACGTGTCCGACGCGGAGTACGCCGGGACCGTGCGGCGGGTCATCGAGGACGAGATCGGCCGGGGTGAGGGCGCGAACTTCGTCATCCGGCGGACCTTCCGGGGCGAGATCCCGGAGTTCGGCCGGGCGGACGCGCTGGCGCTCTTCCGGCGGCTGCTGGCCGGAGAGCGCGGCGCGTACTGGACGTTCGTCGTACACACCGGGGACAGGACGCTGGTCGGTGCCAGCCCCGAGGTGCACGTGCGGATGTCCGGCGGGACCGTCGTGATGAATCCGATCAGCGGCACCTACCGCTACCCCGCCCAGGGGCCGACCGCCGAGAGCCTGCTGGCCTTCCTCGACGACCGCAAGGAGACCGAGGAGCTCTCCATGGTGGTCGACGAGGAACTCAAGATGATGTGCACCGTGGGCGACATGGGCGGGGTGGTGATCGGACCGCGGCTCAAGGAGATGGCCCATCTCGCGCACACGGAGTACGAGTTGCGCGGCCGCTCCTCGCTGGATGTGCGCGAGGTGCTGAAGGAGACCATGTTCGCGGCGACGGTCACCGGCTCCCCCGTGCAGAACGCCTGCCGGGTCATCGAGCGGTACGAGTCCGGCGGACGCGGCTACTACGCGGGCGCGCTGGCCCTGGTGTGCGAGGGGCCCGACGGAACGCAGACGCTGGACTCGCCGATCCTGATCCGGACCGCCGACATCTCGGCCCGGGGCGAGCTGCGGGTGCCCGTCGGGGCGACGCTGGTGCGCCACTCCGATCCGGACAGCGAGGTCGCCGAGACCCACGCCAAGGCGGCCGGTGTGCTGACCGCGCTGGGTGTGCGGCCCGGACGGCCCCGGGCCGAGGGGGCGAGGCCGCAGCTGGCCGACGACCCCCGGGTCCGCGCGGCCCTGGACGCCAGGCGCGAAGGGCTGGCGCCGTTCTGGCTGCGGATGCAGGAGCGCACCGACGCCCTGTCCGGTCATGCGCTGGTGGTCGACGGTGAGGACACGTTCACCTCGATGCTGGGGCATCTGCTGCGCGCCTCGGGCCTCGATGTGACGGTGCGCCGCTACGACGAGCCGGGGCTGCGCGAGGTCGTAGCGGCGCACGAGGGGCCTGTCGTGCTGGGTCCCGGCCCGGGGGATCCGGGTGACGCGGCCGATCCGAAGATGCGGCTGTTGCGCACGCTGGCCGCGGAGCTCGTACGGGATCACCGGCACGGGCTGCTCGGGGTGTGCCTGGGCCATGAGCTGATCGCGGCGGAACTGGGGCTGGACATCGTCCGCAAGAGCGTTCCGTACCAGGGCGCGCAGACCCGGATCGATCTGTTCGGCCGCCCGGAGACCGTCGGCTTCTACAACAGCTTCACCGCGCGGTGCGACGGGGCGACGGCCACCGAGCTGGCGGCGCACGGCATCGAGGCGAGCCTGGACCCGGCGACCGGGGAGCTGCACGCGCTGCGCGGGGACGGCTTCGCCTCGGTGCAGTTCCATCCGGAGTCGGTGCTGACGCTGCGCGGTTCGGCGATCGTCGGCGAACTGCTGGCGGGGCTTCCGGTACGCGGCTGACGCTCCCGCCGCCGCCCGGGCCCTGCTGAGGGTTGTCAGGATCCGGGCGCCGCCGGGACCAGCACGTTCTCGCTGCGGCGGCCTGCCAGGTAGTCGTCGACGTTCTGGACGGTGGCCCCGATGATCTGCCCCAGGGCGTCCTCGGTGTAGTACGCCTGGTGCGAGGTGACGAGGACGTTCGGGAACGTGACGAGGCGGGCCAGGGTGTCGTCGTCGACGCCCTCCAGGGACTTGTCGAGGAAGAAGAGCCCGGCTTCCGCCTCGTACACGTCGAGTCCCACCCCCAGGAGCCGGCCCACCCGCAACTCCTCGACCAGGGCCTTGGTGTCGATGAGTCCGCCGCGGCTGGAGTTGATCAGGATCGCGTCGTCCTTCATGTGGGCCAGGGAGTCCTTGCCGATGATGTGGTGGGTGGCGGGCATCAGTGGGACGTGCAGGCTGATCAGGTCGGACTCGGCGAGGAGCTGTTCCTTGTCGACGTACCGCATGCCGAGCTCGACGCAGGCCGGGTTCTCGGCGACGTCCCAGCCGAGCAGGTTCATGCCGAAGCCATGGGCGATCCGGGTGAACGCCTCCCCGATCTTGCCGGTGCCGATGATGCCGGCCGTGCGGCCGTGCATGTCCCGGCCGAGGAGGCCGTCGAGGCGGAAGTCGAAGTCCCGGGTGCGGATCGTGGCACGGACCACGCGGCGGTTGACCGCCATGGCGAGGGTCCAGGCGAATTCGGCGACCGAGTAGGGCGAGTACCAGGAGACCCGGGAGACCCGCAGGGCGAGTCGCTCGGCAACGTCCAGATCGATGTTGTTGAAGCCGGTGGAGCGCTGGGCGATCATCTGTGTGCCGCCGGCCGCGAGGGTCTGCAGGACCTTGCTGCCCAGGTCGGCGTTGACGCTGGTGGAGATGATCTCGTAGCCCGCCGCGATGGGGGCGGTGTCCCGGTTCAGGAAGACGTCCAGGCATCGCACCTCGTGCTTCCCGGCGAAGGCCTTCTCGATCAGTGGCTTCTCGTCGGACTGCACACCGAATGCCAGGATTTCCACGACGTCTCCCGTGACTGATGCGGGCGAGGTGCGGGGCCCGCTCGGGGAGCGGGCCCCGCGGGGCCGGTCATCGCGAATATAAGTCCGTGCGGCCCGGAGCGCCGCTCAGCCGAAGAAGACCCCCACCTCCGCGTAGAGCGCCGGGTCGACCGTCTTGAGCCTGGCGGTCGCCTCGGCGATCGGCACCCGCACGATGTCCGTGCCGCGCAGGGCGACCATCTTCCCGAAGTCGCCGTCTTTCACGGCGTCGATGGCGTGCAGCCCGAACCGGGTGGCCAGCCAGCGGTCGAAGGCGCTGGGGGTGCCGCCGCGCTGGACATGACCGAGCACGGTGGTCCTCGCCTCCTTGCCGGTGCGGCGCTCGATCTCCTTGGCCAGCCATTCGCCGACCCCGGAGAGGCGGACATGGCCGAAGGAGTCGTGCGAGCCGTCCTTGAGGACCATCTCGCCCCGGGCGGGCATGGCCCCTTCGGCGACCACCACGATCGGCGCGTAGCTCGCCCGGAACCGGGAGGTCACCCAGGCACAGACCTGGTCGATGTCGAAGCGCTGTTCCGGGATGAGGATGACGTTGGCCCCGCCGGCCAGCCCCGAGTGGAGCGCTATCCAGCCGGCGTGGCGGCCCATCACCTCGACGACGAGGACCCGCATATGTGATTCGGCCGTGGTGTGCAGCCGGTCGATGGCCTCGGTCGCGATGGAGACCGCGGTGTCGAAGCCGAAGGTGTAGTCGGTGGCGGACAGGTCGTTGTCGATGGTCTTCGGTACGCCGACACAGGGGACGCCGTACGTGTCGGACAGGGTGGCCGCAACGCCGAGGGTGTCCTCGCCGCCGATCGTGACGAGTGCGTCGACCTCGTGCTTGGCGAGGTTGTCCTTGATCCGGCGGATGCCGTGCTCGGCACCCAGCGGATTGGTGCGCGAGGATCCGAGGATGGTGCCGCCGCGCGGCAGGATGCCGCGCACCGCCGGGATGGAGAGGGGAACCGTCACGTCCTCCAACGGCCCCCGCCAGCCGTCCCGGAAGCCGATGAAGTCGTAGTCGTACTCCTGCACGCCCTTGCGGACGATGGCGCGGATGACGGCGTTGAGCCCGGGGCAGTCCCCACCCCCGGTCAGTACTCCGACACGCATGGAAGCATCCCTTCGCCGAAGTGAGCTCACTCGTCACCACGCTAAGGGTGATCCAGGTCACTTCGGGATGGGCGGGACGGTCAATTCCCGTGCAATGCACGGGAACTGATCTCAGGCGTCGTCGAGCCCTCGCTCTATGGCGTAGCGCACGAGCTCCACCCTGTTGTGCAACTGGAGCTTGCCCAGGGTGTTCTGGACGTGGTTTTGGACCGTGCGGTGCGAGATGACCAGCCGCTCGGCGATCTGCTTGTACGAAAGGCCCTTGGCCACCAGCCGCAGCACCTCGGTCTCCCGGTCGGTGAGCTCCGGGGCCTTCGGCTCGTTCGACGCGACGGGTGCGGGTTCGGAGGCCAGCCTGCGGTACTCGCCGAGTACGAGTCCGGCGAGGCCGGGGGTGAAGACGGGGTCGCCGACCGCGGTGCTGCGGACCGCCTCCGTCAGCTCCTGAGTGCTCGCCGATTTCAACAGGTAGCCGGTGGCGCCCGACTTGACCGCTTCCAGTACGTCGGCGTGCTCGCCGCTCGCGGAGAGCACCAGGACCCGTAGCCCGGGCTGCGAGCCGACGAGCTCCTTGCAGACCTGGACGCCCGGCATCCCGGGCAGGTTGAGATCGAGGACCAGGACGTCGGGGGTGACGGCCCCGGCCCGGCGCACGGCCTGCGGGCCGTCGCCCGCGGTCGCCACCACGTCGAAGCCGGCCTCGGCGAGGTCCCGGGCGACGGCGTCGCGCCACATCGGGTGGTCGTCGACGACCATCACCCTGATGGGCCGCTGCTGCCCCGCGCCCTCTTCGGTTGCTGCGCTCATCGGACTGAACCCGCCTTCCCCCGTGCCAACTTCGGAACCTTCAACTCGACCTCGGTGCCCTGGCCGGGCACCGAGATCAGCTCTGCCGTGCCGCCCAGGTCGCGCAGCCGCCCGCGGATCGACAGGGCGACGCCGAGGCGCCCCTCTCCCTCGGCCTGGGCGAGCCGCCCCTCCGGGATGCCGGGCCCGTCGTCCCGGACCGTGACGATCACCTCGTCCGGCCAGTCCTCGACGAGGATCCACGCCTGGGCGCTCTCCCCCGCGTGCACCCGGACATTGTCCAGGGCGGCGCTGACGGCGGCCGCCAGCTCCCCGGCCGCCGCGGGCGTGAGCAGCACCGGTGCGCCGGGCTCCGCGAAGGTCACCCGCGACCCGGCGTGCCGGGCGAGCAGGGTCCTGAGGTCGATTTCGGCCGGGTCCTCGGTCTCGTCGTCGTCCGTCTCGACGGTCCGCACCACGGCACCCTCGGCCGCGTCCTCGGAGACCCGGGTGGGGGGCACGAGACCGCTGGAGACCAGGGTGCGCAGAGCGACCTCCTGTTCCCCGGCCATCCGGCCCAGTTCGGCGGCCTCGCCACCGATCGCCGTACCCCGTCGCTGCACCATGGCGAGGACCTGGAGCACGCTGTCGTGGATGTCCCGGGCGAGGCGTTCCCGCTCCCGGGTGGCGGCCTCGATCTCCAGGGCGCGGGCGAGGGTGCGCTCACTGGCGCGGGCGACCTCGACGACGTACCCGATGGCGATGGAGGCGACCCAGACCAGCAGGACGTTGTGCAGGGTGTCGCGGCTGGGCTCGCCGCGCTCGATCAGGTTGGCGACCGCGACGAAGGTGGAGGCGAACGCCGCCCACCGCCAGCCGCCCTTGATCGCGAAGGCCAGGACGGAGCCGGCGGTCCAGATGGACGGCAGGGTCGGACCGTCGACGTGCTGGGCCTGGAAGTCGGCGAGCGGGGTGATGAGAATGCCGATGAGCGCGAGCGTGAGGTCCGCGCCCAGGAAGCGCTTGGTGCAGGCTGCGGCGCCCCCGACCTTCGGCAGGGTGGCGAGCGTCCACACGGCCATGACCGCCAGGAAGGCGATGGCCACCTCCGGCCGCTCGTACTTCTCGCGTCCGAAGACGGCGAGCAGGATCGCGTAGAGCATCGTGAGGATGCGGTACGCGGTCAGGGCACGCCACAGCGGCTGCTCGACCGACATCCTCACGACCCGGACACGTTTGGCCATCTTCTTCTCCCCCACCCCCGGACGGACCCCGTCGCGCGCTCAGGCGCTGCCGGAGTCCGTGTCCCGCTCGTCCCGCCCGCCGGCAGCGGCCTTCTTGGCGGCCTCCGCCCGGTGCTTCGCCTCGTCGGCGAGCTGCCGCTTGGCGGCGGTCGCGTAGATGTCGACGTACTCCTGGCCGGAGAGCTTCATGATCTCGTACATGACCTCGTCGGTGACCGAGCGCAGGATGAAGCGGTCGCCGTCCATGCCGTGGTAGCGGCTGAAGTCGAGCGGCTTGCCGATCCTGATCCCCGGGCGCATCAGCTTGGGCATCACCTGGCCGGGCGGCTGGATCTTCTCCGTGTCGATCATCGCGACGGGGATGACCGGCGCACCGGTGGCGAGCGCCACCCGGGCGAGGCCGCCGGGCTTGCCCCGGTAGAGGCGGCCGTCGGGTGACCGGGTGCCCTCCGGGTAGATGCCGAACAGACCGCCGCTCTCGATGACCTCGATGCCGGCCTTGATCGCGGCCTCACCGGCCCCGCGGGCGCCCGAGCGGTCCACCGGGAGCTGTCCGACGCCCTTGAAGAAGGCGGCGGTGAGCTTCCCCTTGACCCCCGGCGCGGTGAAGTACTCGGACTTGGCGATGAAGGTGACCTTGCGGTCCAGGACGGCAGGCAGGAAGAAGGAGTCGGAGAACGACAGATGGTTGCTGGCGAGGATCGCGGGTCCCTGCGCGGGAATGTTCTCCAGGCCCTCCACCCACGGCCTGAAGGCGAGCTTCAGAGACCCGCCGATGGAGAACTTCATAGCGCCGTAGATCAACTCGGGTGCCTCCTGTGTGCTGTCCGACAGACCTTAAGGCATTCGGCCGTCCCTGCTCCTTCCCGGCACGGGCGGGGTGCGCACCGCCCCCGGCCGGTGACGGCCCTGGTCGGTGTCGGCCCGGTCGCGTACGGTGAAGTAATCCTTCTGCACTCCCCCTTTTCGCTCCCCTTTCGAGCCTCACGAACAGGAGACCCCGGTGCCGGTCCTTCCTGGAGCCGAGCCGTTCCGCCACGAGGGCGGAGAGGTCGGCGTCCTCCTCTGTCACGGATTCACCGGCTCCCCGCAGTCGCTGCGCCCCTGGGCCGACTATCTGGCGGAGCGCGGGCTCACGGTCTCCCTGCCGCTGCTGCCCGGGCACGGAACGCGCTGGGAAGACATGCAGGTGACCGGCTGGCAGGACTGGTACGCGGAGGTGGACCGGGAGCTGCGGGCGCTGCTGGAGCGGTGCGAGCAGGTCTTCGTGTTCGGTCTCTCCATGGGCGGCGCGCTCTCGCTGCGGCTCGCGGCGAAGCACGGCGACGCGGTCCGGGGTCTGGTGCTGGTCAACCCCGCCAACAAGGTGCACGGCCTCGCGGCACACGCCCTGCCGGTCGTCCGCCATCTGGTGCCCACCACGAAGGGGCTGGCGAGCGACATCGCGCTGGAGGGTTCCCACGAGGTGGGCTACGACCGGGTGCCGCTGCACGCGGCGTACTCGGTGCGCAGGTTCTTCCGGCTGGTGGACGCCGAACTGCCCCAGGTGACACAGCCGATCCTGCTGCTGCACAGCCCGCAGGACCATGTGGTGCCGCCCGCGGACACCGCCAGGATCCTGAGCCGGGTGTCCTCGACGGACGTCGAGGAGATCCTCCTGGAACAGAGCTACCACGTTGCGACGTTGGACCACGATGCGGAGCGGATCTTCGACGAGAGCTACTCGTTCATCGGCCGCCTCGCTCCGAGCGTCGGAAAGAAGGGGAGCACGTCCGGTGGCTGAGCACGACGCGGAGCGCACAGGCAGCGAGGAGGAGCGCGAGCCGCTCCCCGCCGGGGGAGCGGCGGTCCCCGACGAGGACGGCAGCGCGCCGGTCCCGGAGACCCCGCCCGCGCCCGGTGGGGCGGAGGGCGAACGTCCGGTCGACGAGGACGCCGTCTGGAAGGCGATCGTCGAGGGATACGGGCAGGAGCCGCCGGACCCGCCGGGTGCCAGGCCCTTCCGGTCCATCGAGGACCTCGCACTCCCGGAGGACGACGTCACCGCTCTGGACCCGGACAAGGGCATCGACAAGCGGCCGCCCAAGCCGCCGGAGAAGCCGCTCGGGAGCTCGGTGGTCTTCGCCCCGGGTGTCGGCGGTCCGCGTGACTACGAGCCGGCGGCACCCGCCGAGGGCGACACCGACGACGACAGCGGCGAGGGCCACTTCGTTCCGCCGGAGCCGCCACCGCTGCCGGAGGCCGACGTCACGGCGAAGTTCGCCTGGCTCGCGGTGGTCGGCGGCCCCATCCTCCTGCTGCTGGCCGTGCTGCTCCAGTGGGAGATGACGTGGTGGCTGACCACGGTC
Source organism: Streptomyces sp. NBC_01013 (assembly GCF_045162765.1). Taxonomy (NCBI): domain Bacteria; kingdom Bacillati; phylum Actinomycetota; class Actinomycetes; order Kitasatosporales; family Streptomycetaceae; genus Streptomyces; species Streptomyces sp. NBC_01013. Next base: position 6,147,403 of record NZ_CP108687.1, on the reverse strand, counting down.
GGTGTGGGCGGCTTCCTGGGTGGTTTCGTCACGCTGGTGGCGCGGATGGAGGACGACGACGAGGACGGCGACGATCCCGGCCGCGGTGCGGTGGTCTGACCGGCCCGCACGTCAGGGCGTCGTCGCGGGCACCCTGAGCGCGGCCAGCACCGGGAGGTGGTCGGTCGCCGCCAGCAGGTCGGCGTCGAGGACCCCGGGCAGTCCCGTCGGGACCCCGCAGCCGAGCACCTCGATGCCGCCGGTCGCGAAGACGGCATCGAGCCGCTTGCGCGGGTCGTGCGGCGGGAAGGTGTACTCGCCGCCCCGGGGCCGTACCTCCCAGCAGTCCTGGAACCGCCCGGCGAGCAGCCGGAACGCCCGCCCGCTCGGTACGTCGTTGAGGTCGCCGGCCACGACGACGTGGTCCACGCCCATAGCGTCCACCGTCTCCAGCAGCCGCTCGGCCTGGGCGAGGCGTTCTGCGCGCTCCAGGCTCAGGTGACAGCTCAGCACGCCGATCCGGGTGCCCGCGATGCGGACCACCGCGGTGGCGAAGCCCCTGCGGTGCAGTCCCGGGGTGAGCGGCAGCAGGACGTCCTCGGTGCGCTCCACCGTGGAGCGCAGCGAGCAGAGCAGCAGGGGGCCGGCAGCGGTGGCACCGCCGCCGAGGACCACCAGGTCGCTGCGGGCGGCGAGCCGGGCGGCACGCTTGCGCCAGCGGAAGAAGCGCGGAGCCTCCTGGACGAGGACCAGGTCAGGCGCGCAGGCCTGGATGACCCGGGCGAGCGCCTCGCTGTCGTCACGCATCGACCGGACGTTGTAGCTGAGCACTCTGATGACGGCCGAGCCGTCCTGCTCGGTACGGGAGTCTGGCAGCGACATCATGGCCATGGGGGTCACGATACGGCGGACGCCCGCCGCTCCCAGGTCGTGTCCGCGAAGTTCGTCCGGCCGGCCCTCGGGCGGCCGGTGGTTCTTCGCGGACGCGCCCCCGGGGTGCGACGGGCGTCCGGCGTGTCCGTGTGCGGTCGGATCAGCCCTGCCGGGCCAGGTCCGCCGCGCCCACCAGCCCGGCCTTGCCGCCCAGTTGGGCCGCGAGCACCTGTGCGTGCGGGCGCCACTCGCCGCCGATCAGCCAGCGCCGGAACGACTTGCGGATCGGGTCGAGGACCAGCTCGCCCTCGTCCGAGACGCCGCCGCCGACGATGAAGGCGGACGGGTCGAAGAGCGAGGCGAGGTCGGCCAGTCCGGCGCCGGCCCAGCGGGCCAGCTCACGGAACGAGTCGACGGCCACCGGGCAGCCCTGACGGGCGGCCTCGCTGATGTGCTTGCCCTCGATGCCCTCGACCGTGCCGTCGCCCAGCGCGAGCAGGATCGTGGCGTTCTCGGGGGTGGCGTTGGCGCGCTGCTTCGCGTACCGGACAAGGGCTCGGCCGGAGGCGTACTGCTCCCAGCAGCCCTGGCTGCCGCAGCCGCAGAGGAGCCCGTCCGGGACGACCCGGATGTGGCCGAACTCGGCGGCCACGCCGAAGCGTCCGCGGCGCAGCTTGTTGCCGATGATGATGCCGCCGCCGAGGCCGGTGCCCAGCGTGATGCAGATGACGTCCTCGTGGCCCTGGCCGGCGCCGAAGCGGTACTCGCCCCAGGCTGCCGCGTTGGCGTCGTTCTCCACGACCACGGGGAGGCCGACGCGCTGCTCGACCTTGTCCTTCAGCGGCTCGTGCCGCCAGTTGATGTTCGGCGCGAACAGCACCGTGGCCCGCTTGTCGTCGACGTATCCGGCCGCGCCGATGCCGACGGCCTCGACCGGGTGCCCCTCGCTCGCGCCGGACACCGCCGCCGCGATGGCGTCCACGATGCCTTCGGCCGTCGGCGGGGTCGACACCTTGAAGGTCGAGAGGATGTGGCCCTCTTCGTCCACCACTCCAGCTGCGATCTTCGTGCCGCCGATATCGACGCCGATGGTGAGTCCCATGAATCCCTCAGTTTCGGTCGAGCCCCGCTGAGGCAACCGTACCCGAGGCGGGGCCCCGCCCGGTCGGCGCCGGTCAGTCCAGGTCGATGTGTTCGCCGGCGCCGGGCCCCTCATCACGAGGGTCGGTGGGGTCCTCCGCCTTTGATTCCGTGCCTGCGGGGTCCCCCGCACCCTGGGTCCAGCGGCGTTCCTGGCCCTCGACCGCGGAGCGGTATGCGGCGAGCAGTTCGCTCCCGGCCGCCGCGATGTGATCGAAAACGTCCGGATTACGTTCGATGACGGGCTCGACGGCGGACTTCGCCTGCTTGATGACCTGCTGCACGGCGCCCTGGGCCGCGACGCCGAACAGCGGAGTCTGAAGGGAGCCGAGCTTGTCGGCCACGGCGTCGACCAGCTTGCGCAGCTCCTCGGCCGCGGAGCCGGGCGGCGGGCCGTAGCCGGCGCGTCGGCGGGCCTTCTCGGCGGCGAGGTCCTCGGCGCAGGCCTGTGCCCACGCGTCGTCGTCGACGGGACGATCGGTGGCTTCGCTCATGGCGGACTCCTGCGACGTGGTTGGCCGGCGGCCCGGCATCCGGGACCCCTACCAACGACGGTACCCGAACGGTGGTAAGCCGTTCAGCTCGTCCTGAGCCCGAACGGGGGTACGCCGTTCAGCTCGTCCTGGGCCACAGCGCGGGGTCCGGTGTGAAGCGCACCCGCAGCACCCCGTCCGTGAGGGCCGCGCCGGAGACGGTACAGCGGCGCAGGGCGGACTCCAGGGGCACGATGCGGTGGAACGGCCCGACGGTGAGGAGCAGTTCGCTGCCGCGGCGGACCAGCTGGAGGTCCTTCTTGACGGCGCCGGGCAGGCGCAGGCACCAGACGAGTATGCCGTCGGCGCCGTCCTGCCCCTCGGGGGCGCCGGCCTCCTCGATCCACCAGGGGTCCTCGGCGCGGCCGCCGTCCCTGACGTCGGGCGACAGGGCGGGGAGGCCGTCCGCGAGGGCCGTGAGGTCGTCGGGGCCCTGCGGGTCACGGCCGAGGTGGGGCACCTGCAGCGGCGGAGCCTCGGCGGGCCCTTCCGCGAGCCAGCGGTCGAGGCACTTCTCCTGCTGCGCGGAGAGCGCCGCGAACCAGGGGTCGGACGAGTGCCGGGGCAGCACCCGGTTGGCCACCAGCGCGTCGACCCGCAGCCCGTGCAGGGCGAGCCCGGTGCGGGCGGCGCGCAGGGCGTCCTCGGCGGCCGGGCCCGGTTCGGCGACCAGCCGGAGCGTGGTCGCGCGGTCCTCGATCAGTGCCTGGACCTCGGCGAGCTCGGCGTCGCGCCGGGCGGCGGCCTCGTAAAGCCACTGGGCGGGCATGGGGACACCGGCGAGCTGGGCGAGCATCGGGCGCAGGGCGCGGGCGGCCTGGCGTTCCTGGGGCAGCAGCCGGCGAAGGTAGCGGCGCAGCTGGCCGGGCAGGGCCAGCACGGCGAGGGCCTCGTGCAGCGGCGGCAGGTCGACGACGAGGAGGTCGTAGCCTGCGCGGGACCAGTCGTCCCGTGCGGCGCGGCGCAGGGAGTGCAGCAGTGCGAGTTCGGCGCTGCCGGGGAGTTCGGTGAGCTCCTCGCCGTCCATGCGGTTGCCGCCGAGGAGGTCGAGCATGCCGGACAACTGGTCCTGAAGGGCGAGCAGTTCGCTGCGGAAGTGTGCGCCTGAGTCGATCCGGACGGACCACAGCGCGTCGGTCACCTGCGTGGGCTCGGTGGCCGACGGGAAGCCCGGTATGGCGTCGGCGGAGATCAGCAGGGTGCGGGCGCCGGTGCGGGCGCCCGCCAGTGCGGTGGCCGCCGCGACGGTGGTACGGCCGGCGCCGCCGAGGCCGGTGACCAGGACCGTACGCACGGGTCAGGCCTTCGGGACGGACTCGACGCGCTTCTTCAGGCCGGCCAGGGCGCGGTCGATGATGACCTTCTCCGCCTTGCGCTTGATCATGCCGAGCATCGGGATCTTGACGTCGACGGTCAGCCGGTAGGTGACCTCGGTCCGGTCGCCGTCGCCGAGCGGCGCGAGCGCGTACGAGCCGTCGATGGCGCGCAGCATCTGGGACTTGACCAGGGTCCAGCTGACCTCGTAGTCACCGATCCAGGTGTAGGCGAGGGTGTGGTCGTCCTTGATCGCGCCGGCGTCCAGGACGAGGCGGACCTTCTCGGCGCGGCCGCGGTCGTCGGTGTCGAGCACCTCGGCCTCCTTGACCTCGCCGGTCCACTCCGGGTACCGGTCGAAGTCGGCGATCACACCCATGACGTCGGCCGGTGCCGCCTCGATCGTGATGCTCGAGCTGGTGTGTTCAGCCATCGCTGTGGCCCTCCAGTGCGGTGTACCGGTCGGTCGGCAGAGGCCTGCCGTCAGAAGGCTATCGCGTGAGCGTCGCGCCTCGTCCCAGGGCCCGGCCGGTTCGGGCGGGGGCTCCGGTCACCACTCCAGCGCCCAGGGCCGGCCGGTCGAGGCGAAGTGGCCGACGTTCACGCATTCGGTGTCCCCGATCCGCATCCGGCGGACCAGCGGCTGGTGGACGTGGCCGAACACGGAGTACCGGGGCCGGGTGCGGCGGATGGCGTCGAGCAGTGCCCGGCTGCCGCGCTCGAAGCGGCGCGCCACGGTGTCGTAGGTCAGCTCCGGGACTTCGGGCGGGATGTGCGTGCACAGCACGTCGACCGGGCCGATCGCCTCGACCTTGGCCGCGTACTCCTCGTCGCTGATCTCGTACGGGGTGCGCATCGGGGTCTGCAGGCCGCCGCCGACGAAGCCGAAGACGCGGCCGCCGATCTCCACGCGGTCGCCGTCCAGGACGGTGGTGCCGGGGCGCGCGTACTCGGGCCACAGGCCGGGGATGTCGACATTGCCGTAGGTGGCGTACGTCGGGGTGGGCAGCGCGGCGAACATCTCGGCGTACTGCTTGCGTACCGCGCCGACGATCGCGGCGTTGCGGTCCGTCCCCGCCCACAGCCCCCGGCCGAAGTCCCGGGCCTCCTCGAAGCGGCGTTCGGTGCGCAGGGCGACGATCCGGTCGGCGTTCTCGACGCCGAAGAGATCGGGGAAGATGCCGCGCGAATGGTCCGCGTAGTCGAGGAAGAGCACCAGGTCACCCAGGCAGATGAGGGCGTCGGCACCTTCCCCGGCGCGGGCCAGCGCCTCGGCGTTCCCGTGCACGTCGCTGACCACGTGTACGCGGGTGCGCCGTCCGGCGGACGTACCCCGGCTGTCAGGTCCTGCTCGCATGACGATCACCCTAGGACCCCGGCGTCCGCATGGGTAGAGGGGGCCGGACCTGCGGTTACCTCCGGGTGTGGAACGAGGTGCACTACTGTGCGGATGAGGCCCACCGATATGTGTGACGCATAAGACATCTGGCCTGAACCCCCTATCCGGAACCGAGTACCGGTGGGTAACGTCCGGGCAGTCCGATCGTGCTCACCCCACTGAGCACCCCCGATCTTGGACCGCAGCCGGTGCGTCACACAGAGCCGTGGCACCGGAGCCCGATGAGGAGCAGCAGTCTTGCGCGAGTTCAGCCTTCCGGCCCTGTACGAGGTCCCCTCGGACGGCAACCTGACGGATCTCATCCGCCGCAATGCCGCTCAGCATGCCGATGTCGCGGTGATGAGCCGCAAAGTGGCCGGCGTCTGGACGGACGTCACCGCCACCCAGTTCCTGGCCGAGGTCAGAGCCGCCGCCAAGGGACTGATCGCCGCCGGTGTCGAGCCCGGCGACCGGGTCGCCCTGATGTCCCGCACCCGCTACGAGTGGGTGCAGCTGGACTTCGCGATCTGGAGCGCGGGCGCCGTCACCGTGCCGGTGTACGAGACGAGCTCGCCCGAGCAGGTCCAGTGGATCCTCGGCGACTCGGGCGCCGTCGCGGTCCTGGTGGAGAGCGACGCCCACGCGGAGGCCGTCGCCTCGGTCCGCGACCGGCTGCCCGGACTGCGCCATGTGTGGCAGATCGACAAGGGCGCCGTCGACGCGCTGACGGCTTCGGGCGCGGGCGTCTCCGAGGAGACCGTGGATCTGCGCAGCGTGAGTGCCAAGGCCGACGATCCGGCCACCATCGTCTACACCTCGGGCACGACCGGCCGGCCCAAGGGTTGTGTGCTGACACACCGCAGCTTCTTCGCGGAGTGCGGGAACGTGGTGGAGCGTCTCAAGCCGCTGTTCCGTACCGGCGAGTGCTCCGTGCTGCTCTTCCTGCCCGCCGCGCACGTCTTCGGCCGGCTGGTCGAGGTCGCCTCCGTGATGGCGCCGATCAAGCTCGGCTGTGTACCGGACATCAAGAACCTGACCGACGAACTGGCCGCGTTCCGGCCGACCTTGATCCTCGGGGTGCCGCGGGTCTTCGAGAAGGTCTACAACTCGGCGCGGGCCAAGGCGCAGGCCGACGGCAAGGGAAAGATCTTCGACAAGGCCGCGAACACGGCGATCGCCTACAGTCGCGCGCTGGGCACCCCGCAGGGGCCGTCGGTGGGCCTGAAGTTCAAGCACAAGGTGTTCGACCGGCTGGTCTACAGCAAGCTGCGGGCCGTGCTCGGCGGCCGCGGTGAGTACGCGATCTCCGGCGGCGCCCCCCTGGGCGAGCGGCTCGGCCACTTCTACCGCGGCATCGGCTTCACCGTCCTGGAGGGCTACGGCCTGACCGAGACGTGTGCCGCCACCGCCTTCAACCCGTGGGACCGGCAGAAGATCGGTACGGTCGGCCAGCCGCTGCCCGGCTCCGTCGTGCGCATCGCCGACGACGGCGAGGTGCTGCTGCACGGCGAGCACCTGTTCGCCGGCTACTGGAACAACGAGGCGGCCACGGCCGAGGCACTGGCCGACGGCTGGTTCCACACCGGCGACATCGGCACCCTCGACGAGGACGGCTACCTCGCCATCACCGGCCGCAAGAAGGAGATCATCGTCACGGCGGGCGGCAAGAACGTCGCTCCCGCCGTCATCGAGGACCGCATCCGCGGGCACGCCCTGGTGGCGGAGTGCATGGTCGTCGGCGACGGCCGTCCGTTCGTGGGCGCCCTGGTGACGCTGGACGAGGAGTTCCTGGGCCACTGGGCCGAGGAGCACGGCAAGCCCGTCGGCTCGACCCCCCTGTCGCTGCGCGAGGACCCGGAGTTGCTGGCCGAGGTGCAGCGCGCGATCGACGACGGCAACGCCGCGGTTTCCAAGGCGGAGTCCGTACGCAAGTTCCGCATCCTGGCTGCCCAGTTCACCGAGGAGGCGGGCCACATCACGCCGTCGCTGAAGCTGAAGCGGAATGTGGTGGCGAAGGACTTCGCGGACGAGGTGGAGTCGATCTACCGCGGCTGATCCGTCCGGCGCGTACGAAGAAGGGGCCCGCACCACTTCCGGTGCGGGCCCCTTCCGCGCTCAGAGCAGCGCCCTGAGCCGCTCCGCCAGCAGGTCCCAGCGCCACTTCTCCTCGACCCAGGCCCGGCCCCGCTCCCCCATGCGCTGCCGCAGCTCCGCGTCGCCGAGCAGCAGGACGATCCGCTCCGCCGACTCCTCGGCCGAGCCGCCGCGCACCACCCACCCCGTCTCGCCGTCGAGCACCGCGTCCGGGGCCCCGCCCGAGTCGCCCGCCACGACCGGCAGCCCGGTCGCGGACGCCTCCAGGTAGACGATCCCGAGGCCCTCCACGTCGAGGCCGCCGCGCCGGGTGCGGCACGGCATCGCGAAGACGTCACCGGCCCCGTAGTGCGCGGGCAGCTCCTCCCAGGGCACCGGACCGGTGAACCGCACGGAGTCCCGCACCCCGGTCTGTGCGGCCAGCTTCTCCAGCTCGCCGGCGTACGGTCCGCCGCCGACGATCAGCAGGACGGCATCGGGCACCTCGGCCAGGATCGCCGGCATCGCGAGGATCAGGGTGTCCTGGCCCTTGCGGGGCACCAGCCGGGACACGCAGACGACGACCGGCCGGTCGGTGAGCCCGAGCCGGGCCCTGACGAGGTCGCCGCCGGAGTCCGGGTGGAAGGTCTTCTCGTCGACGCCCGGCGGCAGCTGGACCATGCGGTCCGCGGCGGCCGGGGTGAGCGCCGCGGCGATCCGGGACCGGGTGTACTCGCCGAGGTAGGTGATCGTGTCCGTGCCCTCGCCGATCCGCCGCAGCAGCCGGCGGGAGGCGGGCAGCTGGGCCCAGCCTGCCTCGTGCCCGTGCGTGGTGGCGACCAGCCGGCGGGCTCCGGCCCGGCGCAGGGCCGGTGCCATCAGCCCGAGCGGGGCGGCGGCGCCGAACCACACGGACGAGCAGCCGTGGGTGCGCAGCAGCTGGGCGGCGCGCCGGGTCACCCGCGGGGTCGGCAGGAGCATCGTCGTACGGTCGCGGACCACGGTGAAGGGCTGTTCCGCGTCGAAGGCGGCGGTGGCCGCCGCACCCTCGGCGCCGCGCTTCCAGGTGGAGGCGTAGACGACGACCTGTTCGGGGTCCAGGCGGAGCGCCATGTTGTGCAGGAACGCCTGGATGCCACCGGGGCGGGGCGGGAAGTCATTGGTCACGATCAAGGTCTTGTCCATCGCCGCCGACAGTACCGGGCGGCCCCGCCTCATGGCTCTCGCACAGCGGGGGCGGGCATCATGGCACCTCGTCGGCAAGGAAAAGGTGAGGGCGGGTCATGACGGGTTCGGGCGGCACACGGCCGGCAGTCTTCGCGGTGTGGGCACTCACCAGGTCCCTGCTCCTGCTCTGCCTCGTCAAGGTGGTCACGCTGCCCGGCCCGGACGTGACGAGCGACGTGTCGGTGATCTACCACGGCTGGTTCGACGTGCTGAGGTCGGGCAGCTACCCGCAGTCCGACATCACCTGGCAGTACCCGCCGGTCGCGGCGCTCGCGATCCTCTCCCCCGCCCTGCTGCCCTTCCTGGACTACGCCTCGGCCTTCTTCGTCCTGGCCTTCCTGTGCGACGCGCTGGTGCTGGGCCTGCTGCTGTACGCGGGCCGTGGCGCCCGCCGGCGGTATGCGGGTGCCTGGGTGTGGGTGGCGGGGGTGCCGCTGCTCGGCACGACCGCGTACGCCCGGTACGACGTGATGGTGACGGCCGTCGCGGTGGCCGCGCTGCTGGCCGGGGTCCGGCATCCGCGGGCGCTGGGGGCCCTGGCCGCGTTCGGGGCGCTGCTGAAGGTGTGGCCGGTGCTGCTGCTCGCCGGTACCGCCCGCGGCCGCCGTAGCCGCCTGGCGTGGACGACGGCGGCCGGGGTGGCCCTGGGGCTGCTGGTGCTGTGCACCGCGGCGGCGCCCGGCGCGCTGGCGTTCGTGGGCTTCCAGCGGGACCGGGGCACCGAGGTCGAGTCGCTGGGGGCGCTCGTCTTCCATGTGGCGCGGCAGTTCGGCTGGCAGGGCCGGGTGGAGCTGCACTACGGCTCGCTGGAGTTCCTGGGGCCGCACGTGCCGCTGGTGAGCACCCTCTCCCTGGGGCTGAGTGTGCTCGCGTTCGGCTGGCTGCTGGTGTGGCGCATGCGGGCCCGTACGTTCGGGGTGAGCACGACGGCGGACGCGGCGTTCACGGCGGTGCTGCTGTTCACCACCACGAGCCGGGTGATCAGTCCCCAGTACATGCTGTGGCTGGTGGGGCTGGCCGCGGTGTGCCTGGTCTTCCGGGAGAGCCGGATGGCCTGGCCGTCCGCGCTGGTGCTGGTGGCGACCGGCGTCACCCAGCTGGAGTTCCCGCTCGGCTTCGGCCATGTGGTGAGCAGCGACGCGACGGGCGTGACCCTGATGTTCCTGCGCAACGGGCTGCTGGTGGCGGCGTCCCTGCTCGCGTGCGCGCGGCTGTGGCAGGAGACCGTGCGCCTTCCTGCCGGCCCGCTCCCCGCCGGCAGGGCACCCGCGGAGGCACCGCTCAGCCGAGCCGGCTCTCCAGATACTCCCGCCAGCGCGTCGTGAAGTCCTGCGGAGTCGTGCCGAGCACTTCGTGCAGGGCCTGCTCGACCGCTCCGTCCCGTCCTGAGTGCCCCCCGACGGCCCGGTAGAAGGCGAACAGCTTCTCCTCGCCCCAGTGGTCGGCGATGAGCTCGCAGGCCAGCCAGCCGCCCTCGTACGCCCTCGCCAGACGGTTCGGGTCGCCGGCGAAGCCGAAGTCCTCGTCCGTGGGCAGTGCGGCGGGCATGTCGCCGCCGCGGACGGCGTCGCCCAGTTCCGGCGCGATCTCGGCGGCGGTGCGCCCCCCGTCCCGGTAGGCGGCCCAGTCCGCGAAGCCCTCGGAGAGCCAGGCCGGAGTGGCGGCGGAGGTGTCGGTACGGGTGGCCACATGGGTGGTCTCGTGGGTGAGGACGACGCGCTGTCCGAAGGCGCCGAGCATGGCGTACGCCTCCGGGTTGACGATCACCCGGTCGGCGGGCGCCTTCCCCGAGCCGCCGGTCTCGCCGGTCGTGACGGCCGCTATGCCCCGGTAGTTCGCGGCGGGCGATCCGAGCAGCTCCGCCATGTCCGTCACGGTGCCGGGCACCAGCACCACCACGCGCCCCGCCCAGTGCTCCGGCCAGGCGGCGGAGACGTCGGGCACGGCCCGGTCCGCGGTGGCGGCGATCCCCCGCAGCTCGTCCCGGGACCGGTCGACCCCCAGCACCAGGCTGTACGTGCCGCGCACCACCTCGACGTCACCCTGCTCCCAGAGCTGCCTGCCCCCGCCGTCGGCCGCCCGGTCGGCGGTGAGGTACCAGCGGCCGTCGGCGGGGTCCCGCTCCAGGTCGAGCACCCGGTCGACGAAGACCGGTGCGCTGTCGTAGCCCTCGATCCGGTAGCCGAGCCGCACGTCGGCGGTGGCCCGGCCGGCCCCGTGCGCGGCGAGGTCGGTCACCCGGTACGTCCAGGTGCCGAGCGGTACGTCGGCGAGGTGGCCGAACTCCTTGCGCTGCGCGCTCCGCAGCGCGGTGGCGTCCGGGTCCACGACGGCGACGTAGGCGTCCACGTCGTGGTGCAGCACGGCTGCGGCCCGTCGGTCCAGCGTGGCGTGGATGTCGCGGGCGGTGGTGTCGGGGGCCTCGTCGGCCGGAGCCGCGCAGGCGGCCGCGCACAGCAACGCGGCGAGCGCGGCGCCCGCACCGCGCCGTCGCGCGCCGCGTGTCCGCTCCGCGGTACGCCCCTGATCAGCCACAGGACCGAGGGTAAGGGTTGTTCCGGGGTACCCGGTGGATCAGTGCCGGGGTCAGACCCGGGTGACCGAGGAGACCGGCATCATGCCGACGGGGTCGTAGCGGACCGGGGCTCCCGGGTACGGGGCGTGGATCACCTGGCCGTTCCCCACGTACATCCCGATGTGGCTGGCGTCCGCGCGGTAGGTGACGAGGTCGCCGGGGCGGGCCTCGGAGAGGGGCACCATGCGGCCGGCGTACCGCTGGGCCTGCGAGGTGCGGGGCAGGCTGACCCCGGCCTGGGCGTACGCCCACTGCATCAGGCCGGAACAGTCGAATCCGGAGGGTCCGTTCGCACCCCAGACGTAGGGGCGGCCCAGCGCCTGCTGCACGGCCATGACGGCCGCAGCCGCTCGGGCCGAACCAGCCGGCAGTCCCGCCGCCGGTCCCGCGGCCCCGTCCTCACGGCCGGTGCGCGAGGCCCGCTCGAAGGCGGACCGCTCGGCCCCGGGCAGCTTCCTCAGCAGTTCCCTGGCCTGACGGAGCTTGCGCTCGACGGTGCGCTTGTGACGGCTGACGGCCGCACGGTTGCGCTCCAGGCCGGCGAGCGAGCGGGCAGCCTCCGCGCGCGTCTGGTCGAGCGCCTGCTGGGCCTTGCGGAGGCCGGCCAGGGCGGTGGCTCGGCGGCGGTCGACCCGGTCCAGGGTCGCGGCACGGTCGAGATAGCTGTCGGGGTCGGACGAGAACAGCAGGGTGAGCGAGGGATCGAGGCCACCGGCCCGGTACTGCTCGCGGGCGGCCGAGCCGATCTCCGTACGCATCAGGTTGACGCGCTCCTGGCCCCGGGCCGCCCGCTCCTGCGCCCGGCTCACCTCGCCACGCAGCCGTACGACGTTCTCGCCGGCCTCGTTGTAGTGCTCGGTCGCCCGCTCCGCCTCGGCGAAGAGGCGGTCGACCCGGGCACCGGCGGTCCGCGGCGTGTCCTGCGGCTCGGCGTTCGCGGTGGCCGCGCCGAGCGCCGCAGCGGCGGTCGCCGCCGCAGCCGACATCACGGTCACCCGGACGCTCCGGCTCGTGCCGGGCTGTGTGGAACGGCGATGGGACACCACAGGACGCCGCACTCCCTTCCGCTGTACGCAGACGTGCGCAGCCCCTGCCACCCGGGGTGGGCGGACCGATACACGGGAGCTGCACAGCAGGCAGACAGTAGTCGCGCGATCACGGAGCGGACAAAGACCGCGCCGGTCGGACGGGAGGCACACACAGTGACGCCCCGCCGGTGACCTGTGGTCTCCGGCGGGGCGGCTGTCAGTACGGGGCGCGGGAATTCGCCCGTTCGGGCGTGGTCAGATGCGCACCGCGCCGTAGAAGCTGCCGATGGTGCTCATCGACTCGTAACGGACGAACGTCCCCGAGCGCGGGGCGTGCAGCACGGTGTTGTTGCCTGCGTAGAGGCCCACGTGCTGGTTGCCGTTGAAGAAGACGAGGTCGCCCGGCCTCAGCTGGCTCATCCCGATCCGGGTGCCCTGATTGATCTGGGTGTACGTGGTGCGGGTGATGTTGGCACCGGCCTGGGCGTAGGCCCACATCGTCAGGCCCGAGCAGTCGTAGGAGTTGGGACCGGCCTGAGCGGGGGAATAGGGCTTGCCGATCTGGGTGGCGGCTGCCTGGAGCGCGGCGGCACCCAGCCCCGAGGCGGGGGCCTCGTTGCCGAGGTCGATCCGCTCACTGGCGGCACGGCTGGCGCGCTGGTCGTCCGCCCGCATCTTGTCGCGCTCGGCCTGGGTGAGGGTGTTGAGCAGCTGGCGCGCCTCGGTGAGCTTGCCCTGCTGCTTCTTCTTCTTCTCACCGAGCGTCTTGCGGACGTCCGCGAGGTCGGCCAGCTTGTCCTGGGCCTCCTTGCGCTCCTGCGCGAGGGACCGCTGCTTCTCCTGGATCTTCGCCAGCGACTCTGCCTGCTTGGCCGTCAACTGGTCGAGCGCGGAGGCCTGGTCCAGGAAGCTGTCCGGGTCCGAGGCGAGGAAGAGCTGGACGGAGGGGTCGATGCCTCCGGAGCGGTACTGCGCGGCGGCGAGGGAACCGAGGCCGGAGCGGAGGTTGTTGAGCTCCTGCTGACCGCGGGCGACCTTGTCCTGGATCGCGTCGATCTGCTTCTGGAGCTTGTCCTGCTTCTCCTTGGCCAGGCTGAACTGCTCGGTGGCCTTCTCCGCCTCTTCGTAGAGCTTGTCGACCTTCTCCTTGACCTCGCTCTTGGTCGGCTTCGGGTCGGCGTGGGCGGCCTGGGAGGTCAGGGCCACTGCCGCGGCGGCAGTCACGCCGAGCACGGTCACGCGAGCGCGGCTCGGTTGCTTGGGACGACGGTGGGACCCCACGAAGGCGAGCTCCTTCTTCCTTGAGCCGCCTACCGGGTTACGGGGGACGGTGAATCCCCAGCTCCGTGCACGTCACGGCCTCGGCGGTTCCTTCACTGCCACCCCGGATGGGTGATCAACCGTGCGAAGGTTCGAGGCCCGACCTTAGTGACCATCCTGTGATCAGTTCAAATCCTCACAGGAAAAATCTCGCACCAGGAGGTACTTCTTTACTCACATCACACTGGGTGTAGCGGTGACTTGACGGTCCGTTCCCCGATATCCGTCCAGATGCGACAAGAAACGCTAGACGCGCGAAAGCCGCTTCAGGAGCAACAGGGACGCAACGGGCCTGGCCCCCGCCTTCGCCACCCCGTCGGCCACTTCACGGTCGGTGGAGACCACCACGACGGGCCGTCCGGGCGGTTCGGCACGGGCCAGTTGACGGATGACCTCGTCCGCCGTGACCCCCGGCTTGCTGAACAGCACCCGCACCCCGCGCGGTGGCGCGAGCAGGACCGGCGCGGCCAGTTCGGCCCCGTCGAAGACACAGGTCATCTCGGCACCCGTCTGGGCCGCGAGCACCGACAGGCCGCCCAGCAGGCGCAGTCGCTGCTTCTCCAGCGGCATCTGCGGATAGCCGGTCTTGGTGACGTTGTAGCCGTCCACGATCAGATGGGCCTGCGGCAGTGCGAGCAGCTGGTCGAGCAGTGCCGGATCGGTCTCCGAAAGGGCCCTGGCGGCAATGTCCTTCGGCGACATCCGTCCGGGCTCGACCGCGTCCACGCTGTCCGCGGGACGCATCGAGGAGGGCGGCAGCGCCAGTTCGCGCCGCAGCCCGCCGGCCGCTTCGAGCACGGTGTCGAGCAGCAGCCGCAGCCGCATGTCCTCGACCGAGCGCCCCTCCCTGGCTGCCCTGCGGCCCGCCTCGACGGACGCCTCCGCCTCGCTGAGCCTCGTCCGCAGCCGCCGCGTCTCGCTCTCGGCCGCGGAGACCTGGGCGGCCGCCTCGGCCCGCAGGGCATCGCTCTCGGCCCTGCCCCGGCGCAGCGCCGCCTCGCCGCGCTTCACCTCGTTGGCCGCGCTGCGCAGCTTGCGCTGGAGCGAGTCGGCCTCCTTGCGGGCGGCGTCCAGTTCGGCGCGGAGCCGTTCGGTCTCGCTCTTCGTCTGGGCGCGGGCCCTGGTGAGCTCCTCCCGCAGCCGTTCCAGTTCGAGCCGGACCTCCTCGTCGGCCCGCTCGGCACCGGCCCGCTCGGCCTCCTCGCCGGCGGCGGCCACCAGCTTGACCCAGCCGGCCGGGCGCAGCACATAGGCCGCGGCGGCCACGTCGACGGGATCCGCGGCGGCGGGCGGAGACCCCGCCACCAGCGCGCCGGCCAGCTCCGACTGTGTCTCCTTCAGCCGCTCCCCGATGCGGCGGCGGAAGGCCGCGTCGCCCTCCAGGGCGGCCGCCATCGCGTTCCCCGCGAACTTGGCCCGACGGGACGGCGTGAAGCGGGCGTACTGTCGGAGCTGGGCCGGGAGTTCGGTGACCGTGAGGCCGCCGAAAGCATCCGCGACCAGCGCGATGACCCGACGCCGCACACCTTCGGGCAGCGGGCGGTCGAGCGCCTCCACGGCGTCGTCGGCCGCGTCGGCCGACGTGGCGCCGCCATCGGGCTGCTCCACCATCCGTCACCTCATCATTTATGTGCGCACGGCCCCGTCAGGAGTCTGCACCCGGCCTGTCGACTAGTTCGATCTGGTCCACCGCGTTGCACCAACGACAGCGCACCGACTCGATGGTCTCACTGACCACCTCGCGTTCCTCGACGCTGGACTCACCGGCCAGGTCGAGGTGAACGTACTCGACGACCTTGGACGATCGCGTCACGTCGAACCTCGTCAGATTTCCGCAGAGCGTGCAGCGCCAGCGGGTCCCGTCGGTCGGCTGGGGAACCGTCGTCATCGTTGCGTCCTCTTTCGTCGAGCCGTGAGCTGCCGGACAAGGATCTCGCGGTGCGCCGTCGAACTGCGGATGTCCTGCGGTCAACCCTACGGCCTCGGTGCTTCCCACCGGCACGGCGAGGCGGTCTGTCCCGTTCCCTCCGCTTGCGTCATGCTCTGTTCATGATCGATCGGCGGGCTGCGGCCGGCAGAATCCTGCGGGCGGCCACCTCGGGCGGGCCGCCGGTGACGTACGCCCTCATCGCCCTGTGCTGCGTGGTCTTCGTGATCAGCCCGCTGTCGGGGTTCAACCCGGTCTACGGCACCGCGGATGCCCTGCTCGCCGCACAGGCCGGGTACTTCGAGCGCTGGGGCGTGATCCCGAGCGAGCTGTGGGACGGCTCGGCGCACGCCGTCCTCACCCCGCTCACCGCACTGTTCGTGCACGGCAGCTGGCTGCACCTGCTCGGCAACATACTGTTCCTCTACGTGTTCGGGGCGATGGCCGAGGAGCGCATGGGCCACACCGAATTCGCGCTCTTCTACATCGGCTGCGGCTATCTGGCCCTGCTCGCCTACGCGGCCGCACACTCCACCTCCGACCAGACGCTCGTCGGCGCGTCGGGGGCGATCTCGGCGGTCCTGGGAGCGTTCCTCTACCTCTTCCCCCGGGCCCGGGTCACCAGCCTGTTCCCCTTCCTGCTGTTCCTGCCCCTGCGCTTCCCCGCGTGGATCGTGCTGGTCTTCTGGTTCGTCCTGCAGTGGCTGGCCGCGGAGGGCGCCGGCAGCGGCCCCGGGGTGGCCTACCTCGCCCATGTGGTCGGCTTCGCCACCGGGTTCCTCTATGCCTGGGGACGCTATCGGCGTGAGGCTAGAGTGAAGTCTCCAGCCACGGCGACCGAGGGAGAAAGCAAGCCGTGATCACCGCGATCGTGCTCATCAAAACCAGCGTGGACCGGATTCCCGAGATCGCCGAGGCCATCGCCGCGCTGGACAGCGTCAGCGAGGTCTTCTCGGTCACCGGTACGTACGACCTGATCGCCATGGTCCGGGTGTCCAAGCACGACGATCTCGCCGATGTCATCCCCGGCCGGATCAGCAAGATCCCCGGCGTCGAGGGAACCGACACGCACGTGGCGTTCCGTACGTACTCGCAGCACGACCTGGAGGCGGCCTTCGCCATCGGTCTGGACGCGTAACCGCGTCAGCACGTGGGGCCGGGTACGGACAGCCGTCCGTACCCGGCCCCACGTGCTGACGGGACTCAGACCTGAGCGGCACCCCTGTCCGGGACGCAACGGCCGTCCTCGGTGCGGTACTTCCACTGGGCGCCCTCGCTCACGAGCTCCTTGACCGCCCGCAGGAAGCGCTCGATGTGCTCGTCCGGCGTACCGGCGCCGAAGCTGACCCGGATCGCGTTGAGCGACTTCTGGCCCGGCTCCGCCTCGGGCGCGCCGCACTCCCCGATGTCCTGCGGGTCACTGCCGAGCAGGGTGCGCACGAGGGGGTGGGCGCAGAAGAGTCCGTCGCGCACCCCGATGCCGTACTCGGCGGAGAGCGCTGCGGCGAAGTGCGAGCTGTTCCAGCCCTCCACCACGAACGAGATGACGCCGACCCTCGGGGCGTCGTCGCCGAACAGCGACAGCACCTTGACCGCGGGGACCTCGGCGAGGCCCGCGCGGACCGCGGTGACGAGCTGCTGCTCCCGGGCGACCAGGCTGTCGAACCCCGCCTCGGTGAGCGCCTTGCAGGCGGAGGCGATGGAGTAGACGCCGATGACGTTGGGTGAGCCGGCCTCGTGGCGGGCGGCGGTGGTGTGCCATTCGACGTCCACCCCGCCGTCGGCGCGCCGGGCCACCTGGCGGGACGCGCCGCCGCCGGCCAGGTACGGCTCGGCATCGCGCAGCCAGTCGGAGCGGCCGGCGAGGACCCCGGAGCCGAAGGGTGCGTACAGCTTGTGACCGGAGAAGGCGACCCAGTCGACGTCCAGCTCGTCGATGTCGACGGGGTGGTGCGGGGCGAGCTGGGCGGCGTCCAGCACGATCCGGGCGCCATGGGCATGCGCGGCGGCCGCGAGCTCCTTGACGGGCCACAACTCGCCGGTGACGTTGGAGGCGCCGGTGACACAGACCAGGGCGGGACCGTAGGGGTCGCGGACGGCGAGCGCCCGCTCCAGGGTCTCGACGGCCTGGGCCGGGGTGCGCGGCGCGTTCAGGTACGTCACGCGGGCGTCACGCCAGGGCAGCAGCGAGGCGTGGTGCTCTGTCTCGAAGACGAACACCTGGCAGTCGGCGGGCAGCGCGGCGGCGAGCAGGTTGAGCGAGTCGGTGGTGGACCGGGTGAAGACCACCTGGTCATCGGCGCGGCAGCCGAGGAACTCCGCGACGGTCACGCGGCTGCTCTCGAAGAGGTCCGTGGAGAGCTGCGAGAGGTAGCCGGCGCCGCGGTGGACACTGCCGTAGTACGGCGCGTACGCGGCCACGTCGTCCCACACCCTCTGCAGGGCCGGGGCGCTGGCGGCGTAGTCCAGCGCGGCGTAGGTGACCTCTCCGCCGGTGACCAGCGGAACCGTCACATCCTTGCCCAGAACCGGCAGCGGGGCACAAATCGACTGGTCGGTGGCAGCAGTGAGGACAGACATGACGAACTCCCGTAACAGGCAGGCGAATTCCGCGTGCCTGCGGATACGCGGCAGCACGGAGGGAAGAAAGAAGGTGTGCGGAGAAGGGCCGAAAAGCCCTATCGCATTCGCTTGCTCACAAGAGGCTCCCTGAGGACCAGGACCCCACGGGTGGACATCTCACGACGTCGAGGGGTCCGCGCTTGCCGCAGACCTCGCTGCCTGCGGCCTGGTCTTCACCCGGGGCACCCCGCCACGGACGGAGGGTTGCCGGACAGCGGGCCGGGGCCGTAGTCGCTGTCACTCATGACCTGCCCAGCATCCTGCCATACGCACGGAATCGCGCAAGGCGCAGTCCATGATCTGGACTGCGCCCCGTCTCGCACCCGACGCCCCCTCAGGCGTTGCTGGCCACGACCCATCTCTCCAGGGCCCGGCCCGCCGCGCCCGAGTCGATGGACTCGGCGGCCTTCGCGATCCCCGCGGCGAGCTGCTCGGCGAGCGTCCCCCGGCCCGGGTCCAGCGCAACCAGCGCCGCCGCCGAGTTGAGCAGGACGGCGTCCCGCACGGGGCCCGTCTCCCCGGCCAGCAGGCGGCGGGCCACATCGGCGTTGTACGACGCGTCGGCGCCCCGCAGCGCCTCCACCGGCACCAGGTCGATTCCGACGTCGCGCGGGTCGAAGGCCTCCTCGCGCACCGCACCGTCCCTGGCGATCCAGACCCGGGAGGTCGCGGTGGTGGTCAGCTCGTCCAGGCCGTCGTCGCCGCGGAAGACCAGGGCGGAGTTGCCGCGCTCGGCGAGGACCCCCGCGACGATGGGTGCCATCCGGAGGTCGGCCACACCGATCGCCTGCGAGCGCACCTTGGCCGGGTTGGTGAGCGGGCCGAGGATGTTGAACGTGGTCGGCGCGCCGAGCTCCGCCCGGGCCTTCGCCGCGTACCTCAGAGCGGGGTGGAACTTCACGGCGAAGCAGAACGTGATGCCCGCCTCCTCCGCCACCTCCACCACGCGCTGCGGGGGCAGCTCCAGATTGACGCCGAGCTTCCCCAGGACGTCGGAGGAACCGCTCGCCGACGACGAGGCGCGGTTGCCGTGCTTGACGACCTTGGCGCCGGTCCCCGCCACGACGATCGCCGACATGGTCGAGATGTTGACCGTCTTGGCCATGTCGCCGCCGGTGCCCACGATGTCGACCGTGCGGCCGGGCACATGGATGGTCGTGGCGTGCTCGTACATCGCACGGACCAGACCGGAGACCTCCGTGACGGTCTCGCCCTTGGCTCGCAGCGCCACCGCGAAGCCGGCGATCTGCACATCGGTCGCCTCACCGCTCATGATGCGGTCCATCGCCCAGGCGGTGTCGTCCGCGGTCAGGTCCTGGCCGCGGAGCAGAGGGGTCAGCACGCCGGGCCAGGAACGAGCCGCCACGCTGTCGCCGCCTGCCGGGGTCACAACGTTCATGGTCCGCTCCTGGGGTCCACAGCCGATAAGGGGGATGGGGCCACCCTATCGAGCCCCACGGACAGCGAAGAGCCCCGTCCATCGAATGGACGGGGCTCCTGCTGTGGCGATCAGTTCAGGTGATCAGTGGTGGCCGTGGCCGCTGGTGATCTCCTTGTACTCCTCCGCGGTGGGCTTGGCGATCTGGTTGTTCTCGCCGTAGTACGCGTGGCTGAGCTTGGCCCGCAGCTTCTGCACCGCGGACACCTTGCGCTCGACGCCGTTCTCGTCGACCGTCGGGCCGATCTCGACCGGCTTGTACTGCTCGTGCGCGGTGAGCGTGTGCAGCTGCTCCGGTCCGAGCGGCTCGTGGACCTCGACGAACTCACCGTGCGGGAGGCGCTTGATGAGACCGGACTCGCGCCCGTGCAGCACCTTCTCCTTGTCGCGGCGCTGAAGGCCGAGGCAGATCCGGCGGGTGACGATGAACGCCAGGACGGGTCCGACGAAGAAGGCGATACGGACGAACCAGCTGATCGAGTTGAGCGACAGGCTGAAGTGCGTAGCCCAGATGTCGTTGCCGCCGCCGATCAGCATGACGAAGTAGATCGTCACCCAGGCGACGCCGAGCGCGGTGCGGGTCGGGGCGTTGCGCGGCTTGTCCAGGATGTGGTGCTCGCGCTTGTCCCCGGTGATCCAGGACTCGATGAACGGGTACAGCGCCAGCGCCGCGAGGATCACGCCGAACAGGACCAGCGGGATGAGCACACCCAGGACCAGCGTGTGGCCCCAGAGGTTGATCTCCCAGCCCGGCATCACACGGACGAAGCCTTCGGCGAAGCCCATGTACCAGTCCGGCTGGGCGCCCGTGGACACCTGGTCCGGCCGGTACGGGCCGATCGCCCAGATCGGGTTGATCGAGGCGATGGCCGCGATGATGGCGATGAAGCCGAAGACCAGGAAGAAGAAGCCGCCGGCCTTGGCCATGTACACGGGCAGCAGGGGCATGCCGACGACGTTCTTGTTCGTGCGACCGGGACCCGCGAACTGCGTGTGCTTGTGGTAGAAGACCAGGATGAGGTGGCCGACCAGCAGCCCGAGCATGATGCCCGGCAGCAGCAGGATGTGGATCGAGTAGAACCTGGCGACGATGTCGTCGCCGGGGAACTCGCCGCCGAACAGGAACATCGAGATGTACGTACCGACGACGGGCATCGACAGGATCGCGCCCTGGGTGAAGCGCACACCCGTACCGGACAGCAGGTCGTCCGGGAGCGAGTAACCGGTGAAGCCGGTGAACATGCCCAGGACGAACAGCAGGAAGCCGAACAGCCAGTTGATCTCGCGCGGCTTGCGGTACGCACCGGTGAAGAACACCCGGAACATGTGCACGAACATGCCGGCGAGGAAGATCACCGCTGCCCAGTGGTGGATCTGCCGGACCAGCAGACCACCGCGGACGTCGAAGCTGATGTCGAGCGTCGAGGCGTAGGCCTCGGACATCCGGATGCCCTGCATGGGCTCGTACGGGCCGTGGTAGACGACCTCGTTCATGCTCGGGTGGAAGAACAGCGTCAGATACACACCCGTGAGGATGATGATGATGAAGCTGTAGAGGCAGATCTCCCCGAGCATGAAGGACCAGTGGTCCGGGAAGATCTTCCGCATGTTGGACTTGGCGAGGGAGTAGATCCCCAGCCGGCCGTCCGCCCAGTCGGCCACCCGCTCACCGGCGGGCGCCTTGCGGTTCGTATCGGTCGCAGTACTCATCCGCGCTCCCAGAATGCAGGACCGACGGGCTCTTCGAAGTCACCGAGCGCCTCGAGGTTGCCCTCGCTGTTCACGCCGATCCGCAGCTGCGGAAGGGCGTGACCGGCCGGACCGAAGATGACGCGGGCGCCGTCGGAGAGGTCGAAGGTTGACTGGTGGCACGGGCAGAGCACGTGGTGCGTCTGCTGCTCGTACAGGCTGATCGGGCAGCCGACGTGGGTGCAGATCTTCGAGAAGGCCACGATCCCCTCGTGCGCCCACTCACGCTCGCGCTTGTCCTTGATGTTCTCCGGCTCGATGCGGATGATCATCAGTGCGGCCTTGGCGATCTGCGTCTGGAAGTCGTGCGCGTCCTCCTCCAGGCCCTCGGGCATGGCGAAGGTGAGCGAACCGACGACGACGTCCTCGGGACGCAGCGGCTCCATGGTGTTCATGTTGACCAGCTGCTTGCCCTTGGCCCACAGGGTGTTGCGGAGCTTCTTCTCCGGCAGCGGACCCAGGTCGCGCAGCAGCACGACGCCGGAGAGCGGCACCAGGGCCAGCGCGCCGAACATGGTGTTGCGGATCAGCTTGCGCCGCCCCAGCACGGACTCCTCGGCACCGGCCTTGAAGTCGGCGAGGACCTTGGCCTTCACCTCGGGCTCGGCCTCGATGGGGTGCCGGTCGTCGGCGACCTCGACGTCGGACATCAGCGTGCGCGCCCAGTGGACCGCGCCCGCGCCGATCAGGAAGAGCGCCAGGCCCAGGGTCAGCCCCAGGGAGAAGTTGAGCGCGCTGACATGACCGAACGGGAAGATGAAGACGATCTTGTCGACCGGGAAGATGACGTAGGAGGCGATGAAGCCGACCGTCGCCAGCATGGAAAGCGTGAACATGAGCGCGACCGTGCGCTCGGACCGGTTGGCGGCCCGTTCGTCGATGTCCTGGATGCGCGGCCTGTGGGCCGGCAGCCCCGGATCGGCGAACGGGTCGTGCGCCTTGTCTACCGCGTCGTGCGCGGGGCCCTGCTCTGCGGGCAGGTTCTCTTCTGGCATCTCTTGGCTACTCATGACTTCTTGGCCTTAGCGGTGTGGGCCGCGACCCAGACGGCAACGGCGATCAGACCACCCAGCCCGAAGATCCAGCCGAACAGGCCCTCGCTGACCGGACCGAGACCACCGAGCTTGAGGCCGCCGGGGGACTCGGACTGGGCGCCGTTCACGGTCTTGACGTACGCGATGATGTCCCGCTTCTGCTGCTCGGGCATCGTCGAGTCGGGGAAGGACGGCATGCTCTGCGGGCCGGTCTGCATGGCCTCGTAGATGTGCTTCGGGTCCACGCCTTCGAGGCTGGGGGCGTACTTGCCGTTCGTCAGGGCACCACCCTCACCTGTGAAGTTGTGGCACTGGGCGCAGTTGGTACGGAACAGATCGCCGCCCTTGGCCACGTCCGCGCCCTCGGGGCTGACCTGGCTCTTGGTCGGGACGATCGGACCGGCGCCGAGCGACGCGACGTACGCCGCGAGCTGGTCGATCTCGGCCTGGGTGTAGATGACCTTCTTCTTCGGTACCTGGGCGCCCGGCTGCTGTGCCGGCATACGGCCCGTACCGACCTGGAAGTCCACGGCGGCGGAGCCCACGCCGACAAGCTGGGGCCCGTCGGTGGAGCCCTGACCGCCGGTTCCGTGGCAGCTGGCGCAACCGACGGAGTACAGCTTCTTGCCCTCGTCGATGGCGAGGGACTGGGCGGTTTCGTCGGCCTGCGCCTTACTCGCGGGCGCAAACGCGGCGTACAGCCCCCCAGTAGCCGCAAGCGCGAGGAGTAGTACGACGACCGCCGCCAACGGATGGCGTCGTCGTGCGGAGAGCTTTTTCACGGATTACCCCGGTGTCAGGATCTTCTGCGTCGATGATGGATCGGGTACGAGCCCGGTTACTTGATCATGTAGATCGTGGCGAACAGGCCGATCCACACGACATCGACGAAGTGCCAGTAATAGGACACGACGATGGCTGCGGTCGCCTGCTCATGGGTGAACCTCTTGGCTGCGTATGTCCTGCCCAGAACGAGCAGGAAGGCGATGAGACCGCCTGTCACGTGCAGACCGTGGAAGCCGGTGGTCAGGTAGAACACCGAGCCGTACGGATCCGAGGACAGCGAGAGGCCGTCCTTCTTCACCAGCTCCGTGTACTCGAAGACCTGGCCTCCGATGAAGATCGAACCCATCACGAAAGTGATCACGAACCAGGCGCGGAGCTTCTTCACATCGCCCCGCTCCGCGGCGAAGACGCCGAGCTGGCAGGTGAGTGAGGAGAGCACCAGGATCGTGGTGTTCGTCGCCGAGAACGGGAAGTTCAGGGCTGACGCCATTTCCTTCCAGTGTTCCGCTCCGGTCACCGATCGCAGGGTGAAGTACATCGCGAAGAGGGCCGCGAAGAACATCAGCTCGGAACTCAACCAGATGATGGTTCCGACGCTGGTGAGGTTCGGCCGATTGACCGACGGGTGCGCGTGCCCGGTTTCTACTGTCGTTGCTGTCGCCACGACCGACATTATGTCGGTCGCTTATCCCGCCCTCACTCCGGGGGGTGCCGTTCGGTGTGTCAGAGGGGTGTGTCCTCCCCGAACGGCCCATGGATCCGCTGTCCCGGGCGGTGCTGACAGGCTGTCGGTCGGAGTACGATCCGCGCATCGGTCCATGCCCCGACAGCCCCGAAGACACAGACGTCACGGAGGAACAATGCAGCCGACTGCCACGGTCCTGGTCTACAGCGACAACGCACACACCCGTGAGCAGGTGAGGCTGGCAGCCGGGCGCAGGCCTGCCGCGGACGTACCGCAGGTCGAGTTCCTGGAGTGCGCGACCCTGCCCGCCGTCCTGGACGCCCTGGAGCACGGAGGCGTGGACGTCTGCGTGTTGGACGGCGAGACGGCGCCCGCAGGCGGCATGGGCGTGTGCCGGCAGATCAAGGACGAGATCTTCCGCTGCCCGCCGGTGCTGCTGTTGATGGGCCGCCCCCAGGACGCCTGGCTGGCCACCTGGAGCCGCGCGGACGCCGCGGTGACCCTCCCGGTCGAGCCGGTCGAGTTCGCGGACGCCCTGGCCGCCCTGCTGCGCAGCAGGCTCTCCGTGGGGGCCTGAGGCCCCGGCTTCCCGCCGTAGCTCCGAGGGCCGGCGCACCCGGCCGTCAGACCTTGGGGCGCAGTCGTGCCGCCCGGACCGTGTCGACGCGGTCCGGCGTGGCGTCGTTGCTCAGGGCGCTGCCCTTCTGCCACTTGGCCCAGGACAGGTTCCAGTCGCCGTAGCCGTTGTCGAACGGCGTCATGGTCTCGCCCTCACTGCCGACGACCGTGACGATGTCACCCTCCCGGACGGTGTTGAAGAACCACTCGGCTTCGCTGGTGCTCATGCCGGTGCAGCCGTGGCTGACGTTCGCGTAGCCCTGTGATCCGGTGGACCACGGGGCCGCGTGCACGTATTCGCCGCTCCAGGTGACCCGCGTCGCGTAGTAGACCGGCAGGTCGTACGAGTCGTCCGAGCCCTCGGCGATCCCGATGGACTCCCCGCGCATACGTACGTAGTACTCCTTGCCCAGCACGACCTTGACGCCGTTGCGGGTGGAGAAGCCGGGCTTGCCCGTGGTCACCGGAATGGTGTTGATCACTTCTCCGTTGCGCTTGACCGTCATGGAGTGCTCGGAGGCGTCGGTGATGGCCTCGATACGGTCCCCGGTAGTGATCTTCAGCGCCTTCGTGGGAGCGCCGTACAGCGCCTTGGTCACCTTGATGCCCGTCAGGTCGCTGCTGACCTCGATGGTGGCCTTGGCCGGCCAGTAGTCCCGCGGCCTGTAGTGCAGTGTCTTGTCGTCGACCCAGTACCAGGAACCCGTCACGGCAGGCGTGGAGCGCACCTTCAGGGCGCGTTCCACGGTGGCTCGGGAGGCTTTGTCGGAGACCGGGGCGCTGAGTACCGCCGTGACGGGCTGTCCGACGCCGTAGGTGCCCGCCTGAGGGCCGAAGGTGACCTTCAGGAGGTTCTTGGCCGCGGCGGTCGCGAAGGAGAGCGTACGGATGCCCGGGGCGCCGTCGTCGTCCTCCATGCTGACCTTGACGGTGTAACGGGTTCCGGCGGCGAGCGGGGCGGTGGAGTGCCATCGGTGCCCGTCGGCGGCGAGCTCGCCCGCCAGGTGGCGTCCTTCGGTGTCCACGGCCGTCACATCGGTGATCCGGCCGTCGTCACCGTCGACGCTGACTTCCAGAGGTTTGTCCGGGTCGACCTTCTCGCCGCCGTCGGGGGCGTTGACGGAGATCTCGTCCGCCGCGTCGTACGGCGGTGCCGAGAGCGGATGGCCGTCGGACTCCCCGCAGGCGGCCGCCCCTGCGACCAGGGTCGCGGCCAGCAGAGCACTGCTCATGACGGGACGGATACGCGGCGTGTGGTTCATGAACCCACGCTAAGAAGATTCATCCGTTTCAGCGCGCCGGGTGACTGCAAACGGGGGGCCCGCACTTCTCCCGGAAGTGCGGGCCCCCCGTCAGGTGGAGCGGTGTCACGGGTGGAGCGGTGTCACTGGGTGCGGTTCTCACCGCGGTAGTACTCGAAGACCCAGCCGAACAGACCGATCAGAAGCATCGGGGCCGAGAAGTAGAGCAGCCACCAGCCGAAGACGACTCCCATGAAGGCGAAGATGCCACCGATCGCCAGCGAGAGCGGCTGCCAGCTGTGCGGGGAGAAGAACCCCACTTCGCCGGCCTCGTCCGCCACATCGGCTTCCTTGTTGTCCTGCGCCAGTGCGTCGACCCGCCGGGCCGTGAAGGCCAGGTAGAAGCCGATCATGACGCTCAGCCCGAAGGCCAGGACGAGTGCGGTGGTGCCGACCGGCTCCTTGGACCACACGCCGTAGGTGATGGCGATGACGAGGATGAACAGCGCCAGACCGAGGAACATCTTGCCCTGGATCTTCACTTGCCCGCCTCCTTGCCGCCGGCGAGGGCCTTGTCACCCTCGGAGAGGTGATCCAGCTGCTCGAGCGCCGTGATCTCCGGGTGGTGCAGGTCGAACGCCGGGGATTCGGAACGGATCCGGGGCAGCGTGAGGAAGTTGTGCCGCGGCGGCGGGCACGAGGTCGCCCACTCCAGCGAACGGCCGTAACCCCACGGGTCGTCGACCTCGACCTTCTTGCCGTACTTGGCGGTCTTCCAGACGTTGTAGAAGAACGGCAGGATCGACAGTCCGAGCAGGAACGAGGAGATCGTCGAGATCGTGTTCAGCGCGGTGAATCCGTCCGCGGCCAGGTAGTCCGCGTAACGACGCGGCATGCCCTCGGCGCCCAGCCAGTGCTGCACCAGGAACGTGCCGTGGAAGCCGATGAACAGCGTCCAGAAGGTGATCTTGCCGAGCCGCTCGTCGAGCATCTTGCCGGTGAACTTCGGCCACCAGAAGTGGAATCCGGAGAACATCGCGAACACCACGGTGCCGAAGACGACGTAGTGGAAGTGCGCGACCACGAAGTACGAGTCCGAGACGTGGAAGTCCATCGGCGGCGAGGCCAGGATGACGCCGGTCAGACCACCGAAGGTGAAGGTGATCAGGAATCCGACCGCCCAGAGCATCGGTGTCTCGAAGGACAACGAGCCCTTCCACATCGTGCCGATCCAGTTGAAGAACTTCACCCCGGTCGGGACCGCGATGAGGAACGTCATGAAGGAGAAGAACGGCAGGAGCACACCGCCGGTGACGTACATGTGGTGCGCCCACACGGTCACCGAGAGACCCGCGATGGAGATCGTCGCGGCCACGAGGCCGATGTAACCGAACATCGGCTTGCGACTGAACACCGGGATCACTTCCGAAATGATCCCGAAGAAGGGCAAGGCGATGATGTACACCTCTGGATGGCCGAAGAACCAGAAGAGGTGTTGCCACAGCAACGCGCCGCCGTTGGACGCGTCGAAGACATGCGCACCGAATTTACGGTCCGCCTCCAGCGCGAAGAGCGCCGCCGCGAGCACCGGGAAGGCCAGCAGGACCAGGACACCGGTCAGCAGGACGTTCCAGACGAAGATCGGCATGCGGAACATCGTCATGCCGGGCGCGCGCATGCAGATGATCGTGGTGATGAAGTTGACCGAACCGAGGATCGTGCCGAAGCCGGAGAAGGCCAGACCCATGATCCACATGTCGGCGCCGACACCCGGCGAACGGACCGCGTCCGACAGCGGGGAGTAGGCGAACCAGCCGAAGTCGGCGGCGCCCTGCGGGGTGAGGAAACCTGCCACCGCGAGGAGCGAGCCGAAGAGGTACAGCCAGTACGCGAACATGTTCAGCCGCGGGAACGCCACGTCGGGCGCGCCGATCTGCAGCGGCATGATCCAGTTCGCGAATCCGGCGAACAGCGGCGTCGCGAACATCAGCAGCATGATCGTGCCGTGCATCGTGAACGCCTGGTTGAACTGCTCGTTCGACATGATCTGCGTGCCCGGACGGGCCAGCTCGGCGCGCATGAAGAGCGCCATCAGTCCACCGATGCAGAAGAACGCGAACGATGTGACCAGGTACATCGTGCCGATCGTCTTGTGGTCAGTGGTGGTCAGCCACTTGATGACGACGTTTCCCGGCTGCTTGCGCCGGACCGGCAGCTCGTCCTCGTACGAGTCGTCTGCTGCCGCGGCACCCTGAGGTTCATTGAGGATGCTCACAGTTTGTTCGTCTCCGCATTCCTGGCCGGGTCAGTCTGCTCGATACCGGCCGGCACGTAGCCCGTCTGGCCCTTCTTCGCCAGCTCCTTCAGATGCGCCTGATAGCGCTCCGGGGAGACGACCTTGACGTTGAAGAGCATCCGGGAGTGGTCGACGCCGCAGAGCTCGGCGCACTTGCCCATGAAGGTGCCCTCCTGGTTGGGAGTCACCTCGAAAGCGTTGGTGTGGCCCGGAATGACGTCCTGCTTCATGAGGAACGGCACCACCCAGAAGGAGTGGATGACGTCACGCGAAGTCAGGATGAAGCGGACCTTCTCACCCTTGGGCAGCCACAGGGTCGGGCCGGGGTTGCCGGTCTGCGGGTTCCGGGTCCCCGGAACGCCGACGTCGTAGACGCCGTCCGCACCCTTGGGGAACTGGTCACGGAACCTGTTCGGGATGGCGTCGAGCTCCTTGGGGACCTCGTTGCCCGTGGCGGCGGAGCCGTCCACGTTCTCGATGTAGTTGAAGCCCCAGCTCCACTGGTAGCCGACCACGTTGATGGTGTGGGCCGGCTTCGGGGAGAGCGTGAGGAGCTTCGTCTCGTCTCGCGCGGTGAAGTAGAACAACACCGAGACGATGATCAGAGGGACCACGGTGTACAGCGCCTCGATGGGCATGTTGTACCGGGTCTGCGGAGGTACCTCCACCTTGGTGCGGCTGCGCCGGTGGAAGATGACACTCCACAGGATCAGGCCCCAGACCAGCACGCCCGTGGCGAGCGCTGCCGCCCACGAGCCCTGCCAGAGGGAAAGGATCCGTGGGGCCTCTTCCGTTACCGGCGTAGGCATACCAAGGCGGGGGAAGTCCTTGTATGTGCAACCGGTTGCGGTCGCCAGGATCAGGCCCGCAGTCAGCACCTGCGGCAGCTTCCGCCGCATCGGGCGCCGCGACGAGCGGTCGGAGCCGTTGGGACTCACGTAGCGCCTTCCCGAGAGTCTCGCCCGCACGGTCGGCGCGCCCGTCTCGCTGGTCGGTCGCCGGCCCTGACGCGGGCAGGGGTTTGGATGTTTATGCGGACCAAACCCTACTGGACGCTATTTGGGGTCGCGCGGGGAGGGTGCCCAACGCGCCGCCCGACTCCCCGAAGGGGTGGAATCCGGGGCTCCGGGCGCCATCTGACGGCCCCTCTCCCGGCCGTCCCGGCAGCCGGGCCCCGGGCCGTGGCCGGGACCGGGCTAGCGTGGCCGGGTGCCCTACTTCGATGCCGCGTCCGCCGCCCCCCTCCACCCCGTCGCCCGTCAGGCGCTGCTTGCCGCGCTGGACGAGGGGTGGGCCGACCCCGCCCGCCTCCACCGGGAGGGACGGCGTGCCCGGCTGCTGCTGGACGCGGCCCGGGAGGCCGCCGCGGAGGCCGTCGGCTGCCGCCCCGACGAGCTGACTTTCACCTCGTCGGGCACACGGGCGGTCCATTCCGGAATTTCCGGAGCGCTCGCGGGGCGTCGGCGTGTCGGCCGCCATCTGGTGGTGTCCGCGGTCGAACATTCGTCGGTGCTCCATTCGGCCGCCGCCCATGAGAGCGGGGGCGGATCGTTCACCGAGGTCCGGGTGGACGGAACCGGGGCGGTGAGCGCGCAGGAGTACGGGGGCGCCCTGCGCGAGGACACCGCACTGGCCTGCCTGCAGTCCGCCAACCACGAGGTGGGCACCGAACAGCCGGTGGCCGAGGTGTCCGAGCTCTGCCGGGCCGCGGGGGTGCCACTGCTGGTGGATGCCGCCCAGTCGCTGGGCTGGGGACCGGTCCCGGCCGGCTGGTCGCTGCTGACGGCGAGCGCACACAAGTGGGGCGGCCCGGCGGGAGTCGGGTTCCTCGCGGTGCGCAAGGGGGTGCGGTTCGCGACCCAAGGCCCCACGGACGAGCGGGAGTCGGGGCGGGCCGCCGGTTTCGAGGACATCCCCGCGATCGTGGCCGCGGCGGCGTCCCTGCGGGCGGTACGGGAGGAGGCGGCCGCGGAGTCGCTGCGGCTGCGGGTCCTGGTCGACCGGATCCGGACCCGGGTACCGGAACTGGTGCCCGACGTGGAGGTGGTCGGTGATCCGGTGCGACGACTGCCGCATCTGGTCACCTTCTCCTGTCTCTATGTCGACGGAGAGACCCTGCTCCACGAGCTGGATCGGTCCGGCTTCTCCGTATCGTCCGGTTCGTCCTGCACGAGCAGCACGCTGACGCCGAGCCATGTACTCAAGGCGATGGGGGTGCTCTCGGAGGGCAACGTCCGGGTGTCACTGCCGGCGGGTACGTCCGACGAGGACGTCGACCGCTTCCTGGCGGCGCTGCCCCCGGCGGTCGCGGGTGTCCGGGAGAAGCTGGGCGCCCCGGCCGCGACCATCCCCTCCCCCGCCCCGGCGCCCTCGCTCGTCGTCGACGCGCTCGGCAGGCGCTGCCCGATTCCGGTGATCGAGCTCGCAAAGGTGATCGGAGAGGTACCGGTGGGCGGGACGGTGACGGTCCTGTCCGACGACGAGGCGGCGCGCCTGGACATTCCGGCCTGGTGCGCGATGCGGGAACAGGAGTACGTGGGAGAGGAGCCGGCGGACCGGGGCTCGGCCTACGTGGTCCGCCGGCTGTCCTGAG
The DNA here is from genome assembly GCF_045162765.1 of Streptomyces sp. NBC_01013. Classification (NCBI taxonomy): domain Bacteria; kingdom Bacillati; phylum Actinomycetota; class Actinomycetes; order Kitasatosporales; family Streptomycetaceae; genus Streptomyces; species Streptomyces sp. NBC_01013. The sequence goes on along the minus strand of NZ_CP108687.1, from coordinate 6,116,974 downwards.
ACCCCTCAGGCGAGGTGCGTGCGCACCTCGGCGGCGGCCTCGTGGCCGTACGCCTTGGTGAAGCGGTCCATGAAGTGGTTGCGGTGCAGGGTGTACTCCTGCGTGCCGACCGTCTCGATGACCAGGGTGGCGAGCATGCAGCCGACCTGGGCGGCGCGCTCCAGTCCGACACCCCAGGCGAGACCGGAGAGGAATCCGGCACGGAAGGCGTCGCCGACGCCGGTCGGGTCGGCCTTGACGTTCTCCTCCGGGCAGCCGACCTCGATCGGCTCCTCGCCGACGCGCTCGATCCGCACACCCTGGGCGCCGAGGGTGGTGACCCGGTGGCCGACCTTGGCGAGGATCTCGGCGTCGGTCCAGCCGGTCTTGGACTCGATGAGCCCCTTCTCGTACTCGTTGGAGAAGAGGTACGTGGCGCCGTCGAGCAGGATGCGGATCTCGTCGCCGCCCATGCGCGCGATCTGCTGGGAGAAGTCCGCGGCGAACGGGATTCCGCGGGAGCGGCACTCCTCGGTGTGGCGGAGCATTCCCTCGGGGTCGTCGGCGCCGATGGAGACGAGGTCGAGGCCGCCCACGCGGTTGGCGACGGCCTTCAGCTCGATCAGACGGGCCTCGCTCATGGCGCCCGTGTAGAAGGAGCCGATCTGGTTGTGGTCGGCGTCCGTCGTGCAGACGAAGCGGGCGGTGTGCAGGACCTCGGAGATCCGGACCGAGCCCGTGTCGACCCCGTGACGGTCGAGCCAGGCCCGGTACTCGTCGAAGTCGGAGCCCGCGGCGCCGACCAGGATCGGACGGGTTCCGAGCAGACCCATGCCGAAGCAGATGTTGGCGGCGACACCTCCCCGGCGCACGTCCAGGTTGTCGACCAGGAAGGAGAGCGAGACCGTGTGCAGCTGATCGGCGACCAGCTGGTCGGCGAATCGGCCGGGGAAGGTCATGAGGTGGTCGGTGGCGATGGAGCCGGTGACTGCGATACGCACGGGGAGACTGCTCCTGCGGAGGTCGAGGGGAACGGCGACTGCGTTCCCCGGACGGCGTGACAGATGAGGGGGCCCGGAAACCGGGCCTTCTCACGCTACCGGTTCCGGCAATCAGGCTAAGGGGCAAAACTACCCGATAGTAGGGCTTTCCTCCTGAGCTCGGGGGTGCCTACGGTGCCGATATGTCGAACAACATCGTTCCGCGCGAGTCCGAGACCGGTCTGGCCGAGCTGCGCGGAGACTGCGCGCGCATGGCTCCGCACTGGGTGGTACCCACAAGGATCGCTCCCACCCCTGTGACGCCGTCCCTCATTCACGGCGTGACCGTGCCGCCCGCCTCGGCCCGGCTGATCGACGCGATGACGGAATACGGCGACTGAGAGGCGGGGCGGGGCTCCCCGTCGCACCGGCCGCCACCCCGGAGGGAACCGTCCTCGCCCCCGCCCCGTCCCAACGGTGTCCGCACCGGCGGACGGGCCCCAGCGGGGCCACGGCGTACGACGGCTAAGGAGCGAACCGGTGAGCACCCAGCGACCCGACAACGATGTGACCGGCCCCCGGCGGCGGTCGCCACTCGCCGTGGCCTCGGTGGCGGCGGCCGTACTCCTGGCGGGCGGCGGCGGCGCGTACTGGGCGGCGACCGCGGCGGACGGCGGCAACGGCAGCGCCGCGCAAGGTTCCGGCGGCACTCCCCCGCCGCTCTCCCTGGACGAGCCTGCGGGCGGCCCGGACACGCCCTCCCCCCGACCCTCGGCGCCGACTCAGGGCATCGCGCCGGGTGAGCCGGACCCGCATGGAGGCCGGCTGGTCTACCGCGCGTCCGGCGCTCTGCCGGAGGGTCCGGACGAGGCGGCGGTCCAGCGCCCCGAGGGGACCGTGTCGGCGTCCGAGGTGGCCCGGCTGGCCAAGGCGCTGGGCGTGCAGGGCACCCCGCGGGCAGAGGGCACGTCCTGGAAGGTGGGGTCCGACGGGGACGGCTCAGGACCGTTGCTGCGGGTGGCCAAGCAGGCTCCGGGGACATGGACGTTCGCCCGGAACGGCAGCGGCGGCACGGACAACTGCCAAAAGGGCAGCACCTGTTCGGGCAAACCCATGACTCCGGGCGACTCCGGGTCACCCGTGAGCGAGAAGGCCGCGAAGGCCGCCGCGGTGCCGGTACTGAAGGCGGTCGGCCAGGACGATGCGGCCCTCGATGCCCGCCAGTTGATGGGTTCGGTCCGGGTGGTGAACGCCGACCCGGTGGTGAGCGGGCTGCCGACGTACGGCTGGGCGACCGGCATCCAGATCGGCTCCGAGGGCGAAGTGGTCGGCGGCGGCGGACAGTTGAAGGGCCTGGAGAAGGGCGCCGAGTATCCCGTGATCGGCGCGGACGACGCGTTGGAGCGGCTGAACGCCGCACAGCCGCCGGGCGCCGGGAAGACCGGCGACTGCGCCACTCCCGCACCGCTGGAAGACGGCGAGAAGTCGTCCGGCATGAGCTGTGGCAAGCGGACCGGGGCGGAGCCGTCCACGACGACGGTGACGGTCGACAAGGCGGTCTTCGGTCTGGCGGCCCGGTACGTGGACGGGAAGCAGCTGCTCGTACCGTCCTGGATCTTCACGGTCCGGCCGGGTGCGGGCGGCAGGGGCGACACCGTCACCCAGGTCGCGGTGGATCCGGCGTACCTGTCGAAGGACGCCCCCTCGGAGAAGACCCCGGACGGCGGCGGAACGACGAAGTCCGGGCGCACGGTCCTGTCGTACAGCACCGACGGACGGACACTCTCGGTGACCTTCTGGGGCGGCGTCTGCAGTAAGTACGCGGCGAGTGCCGACGAGGACGGCTCCGCGGTGCGGGTATCGGTGACCGAGTCCAAGCCGGAGGCCGGAAAGGTCTGCATCATGATCGCCAAGGAGCTGACCCGCAAGGTCACGCTGGACCAGCCGCTGGACGGGCGGAACGTGGTCGACGCGGCGTCCGGCAGGGTGGTGCCGCGCGGCTGAGGCGACCCGCGCACGACAGCGGCGGCGGCCCCGGATCACTGTTCTCCGGGGCCGCCGCCGTACCGTTTCGCCGCTGTCGCTTCGCGCTCGGGCCCTCTTAGCTGAAGGAGTCACCGCAGGCGCAGGAACCCGTGGCGTTCGGGTTGTCGATCGTGAAGCCCTGCTTCTCGATGGTGTCGACGAAGTCGACGGAGGCGCCGCCCAGGTACGGGGCGCTCATCCGGTCCGTGACGACCTTGACGCCGTCGAAGTCCTTCACGACATCGCCGTCCAGCGAACGCTCGTCGAAGAAGAGCTGGTAACGCAGGCCGGAGCAGCCGCCGGGCTGGACGGCGACGCGCAGCGCCAGGTCGTCGCGGCCTTCCTGCTCCAGCAGGCCCTTGACCTTGGCTGCGGCGGCGTCGGACAGGAGGATGCCGTCGCTCACGGTGGTGGTCTCGTCCGATACGGACATCTGCTTCTCTCCCGGGTTGTACGGAGACTGCTTGCCGACGTTGCAACCGTCGGGACCGCGGATTCATTCCGGGCCGAGCGCTTGCCTGTTCCATTCATGCTCGCACACCGGCCACGCGGGCGGATGCGTCACATCGACGCTATCGGCATCGTCAAAGTGACGTGAAGCAGTTATGATAGATAGCGTCAATTAGACGAAAAGGCTTGCCCCGCAGAGAAGAAAGGGTGCGTGACGTGACCACGGCCCACCCCGTCCAGGAACTCGATGTCCAGCCGACACCCCTCGCCCTGCTCCTGCTCGGCCGCGACGCCGACCCCAAGAGCGAGCGTGGCGTCGAATGCCCCGGCGACCTGCCCTCCCCGTCCGACCCGGACCTGGTGGAGCGCGCCCGCGCGGCCAAGGAGAAGCTGGGCGAGAAGGTCTTCGTCCTCGGGCACCACTACCAGCGCGACGAGGTCATCCAGTTCGCCGATGTGACCGGCGACTCGTTCAAGCTCGCCCGTGACGCGGCGGCCCGGCCCGAGGCCGAGTACATCGTCTTCTGCGGCGTGCACTTCATGGCGGAGTCCGCCGACATCCTGACCACCGACGACCAGAAGGTCGTGCTGCCGGACCTGGCGGCGGGCTGCTCGATGGCCGACATGGCCACCGCCGAGCAGGTCGCCGAGTGCTGGGACGTGCTGACCGAGGCCGGCGTCGCCGACCAGGTCGTGCCCGTCTCGTACATGAACTCCTCCGCGGACATCAAGGCCTTCACCGGCCGCCAAGGCGGCACGATCTGCACCTCGTCGAACGCGAAGCGTGCCCTGGAGTGGGCCTTCGAGCAGGGCGAGAAGGTGCTGTTCCTGCCTGACCAGCACCTGGGCCGCAACACGGCTGTGCGGGACATGGGGATGACGCTGGAGGACTGCGTCCTCTACAACCCGCACAAGCCCAACGGCGGCCTCACCGCCGACGAGCTGCGCAACGCGAAGATGATCCTGTGGCGCGGACACTGCTCGGTGCACGGGCGCTTCTCGGTGGAGTCCGTCAACGACGTACGGGCGCGCATACCCGGCGTCAACGTGCTGGTGCACCCGGAGTGCAAGCACGAGGTCGTCGCGGCCGCGGACTACGTCGGCTCGACGGAGTACATCATCAAGGCGCTGGAGGCGGCCCCGGCCGGCTCGAAGTGGGCTATCGGCACCGAGCTGAACCTGGTGCGCCGCCTGGCCAACCGTTTCGCCGCGGAGGACAAGGAGATCGTCTTCCTCGACAAGACGGTCTGTTTCTGCTCGACGATGAACCGGATCGACCTGCCGCACCTGGTGTGGACGCTGGAGTCACTGGCCGAGGGGAACCTGGTCAACCGGATCGAGGTCGACCCGGAGACGGAGAAGTACGCGAAGCTGGCGCTGGAGCGGATGCTGGCGCTGCCGTAGGGCTTCGCGCGCCCCGGACGGGAGCGGATAACGCCGCCTCCCGTCCGGAACGGCATCGAGGAAACCCGAAGGGGCCTGCCCCACACACTCGTGTGGGACAGGCCCCTCGCCGTACCCGCCGGGTCAGGCCTTCGCGGGCTCCGGCTCGTCGGAGGAGGTCCCCTCCGATTCGGCCGGGGCCGGCACGCCGGCCTTCCTGGCCCGCTTCGCGGCCTTCTTCTTCGCGCGGCGCTCCTTGAAGAGCTCCACCATCGCGTACAGCGTCGGCACCAGGAGCAGCGTCAGCAGCGTCGAGGTGACCAGACCGCCGATGACCACGACGGCCAGCGGCTGCGAGATGAAGCCGCCCTCGCCGGTGACGCCGAGCGCCATCGGGAGGAGAGCGAAGATCGTCGCCAGGGCCGTCATCAGGATCGGGCGGAGCCGGTGACGGCCGCCCTCGACGATCGCCTCGACCACGGCCATGCCCTGGGCGCGGTACTGGTTGATCAGGTCGATCAGCACGATCGCGTTGGTCACCACGATGCCGATCAGCATCAGCATGCCGATCATCGCGGGGACGCCCATCGGGGTGCCGGTGATGAGGAGCAGGCCGATGGCGCCCGTCGCCGCGAACGGGATGGAGACGAGCAGGATCAGCGGCTGGACGAGCGACCGGAAGGTGGCGACCAGCAGCATGAAGACGATCGCGATGGCCGCCAGCATGGCCAGGCCCAGCTTCATGAAGGCGTCGTCCTGGTCCTGGGAGACACCGCCGATGGTGGCGGTGGCGCCGTCCGGGAGGTCCAGGGCGTCGATCTTCGACTGGAGCGAGGCGCTGACCGCGCCGGTGTTGTCACCGGTGGGCCTGGCCGTGATCGTCGCGGCGCGCTGGCCGTCGATCCGGGTCATGGCGACCGGTCCGGGGACCAGCTTCACATCGGCGATCGAGCCGAGCTTGACCGCGCCCAGCGGAAGGTTCTTCAGCTCTTCCATGGTGGTGGCCGGGTGGGCCGACTTGATGACGACGTCACGCTCGGTGTCGTCCAGGATCGCCTTGCCGGACGGGGTGCCCTGCACGGCGCCTGCGACGGTCGCGCCCAGCGTGGCCTGGCTGTAGCCGGCGTCGGCGGCCTTGCTGTTGGCCTTGACCGAAATGCGCGGGACGCTCTGCGCCAGGTCGCTCTGGACGTCCGTGACGTCCTTGAGCTTGGCCACCTCGGCGCGCACCTCCTCGGAGGCCTTCTTCAGGGTGTCCCCGTCGGCGGCCTTGACCACGACGCTCAGGTCCTGGCTGCCGAAGCCGTCACCCGCGGCGATGGTGGTGTCCCCGATGCCGTCGAGCTTGCCGAGGGCCTCGTCGATGCGCTCCTGGGTGGCGTCGTAGTCGGCCGAGTCCTTCAGGGTGACCTGGTAGGAGGCCTGGTTGGCACCCGTGCCGCCACCGAAGGCGGCCATGAAGCCGGACGATCCGACGGTGACCTGGTAGTCCTTGACGCCCTCGTCACCGGCCAGGACCTTCTCGACCTTCTTGGCCGCCTCGTCGGCGGCCGCCAGGCTGGTGCCCGGGGTGAGCTCCTGCTTGATGGACAGGACTTCCTGCTCGCCCTGGTCGAAGAAGTTCGTCTTCAGCAGCGGGGCCATGCCGAAGGTGCCGAACAGCACGGCGACGGCGATGACGATGCTGGTGATGCGGCGACGGGTGGCGAAGCGGAGCACCTGGACGTAGATCCGCTGGAGCTTGCTGCGGGCTTCCTTCTCCTCGGCCTCGCGACGGGCCTTGTCCGGGTCCTCGGCGCTGCCCTTGGGGGCGCGCAGGAACCAGTACGACAGGACCGGGACGACGGTCAGCGAGACCAGCAGGGAGGCCAGCAGGGCCGCGGTGACGGTCAGCGAGAACGAGCCGAAGAGCTGGCCCACCATGCCGCCGACCAGACCGATCGGCAGGAAGACCGCAACCGTGGTGAGGGTCGAGGCGGTGACCGCGCCGGCCACCTCCTTCACCGCGGTGGTGATCGCGGACTGGCGCTCCTCGCCGTAGCCGAGGTGGCGCTTGATGTTCTCCAGGACCACGATCGAGTCGTCGACGACCCGGCCGATCGCGATGGTCAGCGCGCCCAGGGTGAGCATGTTGAGCGACAGGTCGCGGGTCCAGAGCACGATCAGCGCGAGGACCACGGAGAGCGGGATGGAGACCGCGGTGACCAGGGTCGACCGCAGCGAGGCCAGGAAGACCAGGATCACGATGACCGCGAAGAGCAGGCCGAGCGCGCCCTCGGTGGTCAGGCCCGAGATCGCCTTGGAGACGGCGGGGCCCTGGTCGGAGACGACCGTCAGCTCGGCACCGGCGCCCAGGTCCTTGCGCAGGTCCGGGAGCTTGTCCTTGACGGCGTCCGAGATGGCGACGGCGCTGCCGTCCTTGTCCATCGTCGCCATGACGGCGAGGCTCGGCTTGCCGTTCGTACGGGTGAGGGAGACCGTGGTGGACGGCTCCTGCTTCACCGTGGCGATGTCACCGACCCGGACCGGCTTTCCGGGCTTGCCCGTCGCCGGGTTCTGCCCGGAGACCCGCAGGTCCTCGAACTCCCGCAGGCTGGTGAAGGTGCCACCGACCTGGACGGTGCGGCTCTTGCCCGCCTCGGAGAAGGAACCCGCCGGGACGGTCGCGCCGCCGGCCTTGAGCGCTTCGGCGAGCGAGGTCGGGTTCAGTCCGGCCGCCGCGAGCTTCTTGTCGTCGGGGGTGATGGAGACCTGGAGGTCCCGCACACCGTCGACGTTGACCTGGCCGACGCCGTCGATGTCCTCCAGCGCGGGGACGACGGTGCGGTCCAGCTGATCGGCGAGCGCCTGCTGGTCCTTGTCGGAGGTGACGGCGAGGACGACGGTCGGGATGTCGTCGGTCGAGCCGGCGATGACCTGCGGGTCCACATCGTCGGGCAGCTGGATACGGGCGCGGTTCACCGCCTGCTGGATGTCCGCGACGAGCTGCTTGGTGCCCTCGTCGCCGAAGTCGAACGTCGCCATGATGACGGCGTTGCCCTCACTGGCGGTCGAGGTCAGTCCGGTGACGCCGTCGACGTCCTTGATCGAATTCTCGAGCGGTTCGACGACCTGCTTCTCGACCACATCGGGGGACGCACCCTGGTAGGGGGCGAGCACCGACACCATCGGCAGTTCGATGGTGGGCAGCAGCTGCTGCTTGAGCTGCGGGATCGCGATGGCTCCGAACACGAGCGCGACGATCGAGATCAGCCCGATCAGGGCCCTTTGCGCGAGGCTGAATCTGGACAGCCAGGACATGGGTGGGTCTCTCTTCTGTGGCTTACGCGGCAGGTGGGCGGGTGACTCGGGGACAGACCCGGCCCACCTGTACGATCGCCCATCGGCGGCACCGGAATCGTCGGTCCCAGGGTCGCTTTCTTATGCCGCGCATACCGCAGGTGGAGTACGCCGCGTCTGCACCTCACTCCACCCGCGGGCGCACCAGGCCCGATTCGTACGCAATTACGACCAGTTGAGCGCGATCCCTGGCCCCCAGCTTCGCCATCGCCCTGTTCACGTGGGTCTTGACGGTGAGTGGGCTGACCGCCAGGCGCTCGGCGATCTCGTCGTTGGACAGCCCGCTCGCGACGAGCACCAGCACCTCGCGCTCCCGGGTGGTGAGAGCCTCCAGACGCGCGGAGTACTCGGCCGCTCCCGGCCCCCCGTCACCCGAGCTGCCGCCCTGTGCGAGGAACGTGGCGATCAGGCCCTTGGTCGCGGCGGGCGACAGCAGCGCCTCGCCGCCGGCCGCGATCCGGATGGCGTTGAGGAGTTCCTCAGGTTCCGCCCCTTTCCCGAGGAAGCCCGAGGCCCCGGCCCGCAGCGACTGCACCACGTACTCGTCCACCTCGAAGGTGGTGAGCATGACCACGCGGACGTCCGCGAGTTCCGGATCGGCGCTGATCATCCTGGTCGCGGTGAGACCGTCCGTACCGGGCATCCGGATGTCCATCAGCACCACGTCGGCACGCGTCGAGCGGGCCAGCTCCACGGCCTGCGCCCCGTCCGCGGCCTCGCCGACCACCTGCATGTCGGGCTCCGAGTCGACCAGCACCCGGAACGCGCTGCGCAGCAACGCCTGATCGTCGACGAGCAGCACCTTGATGGCCGGTGTCATGCGTTCTCCCCCGTCCGGCCCGCCGCGTCCGGCTGATCCGGCTCCTGCGCACGGGCCTTGAGGGGCAGGATCGCATGGACCCGGAAGCCGCCGCCGTAACGGGGTCCGGCGGTGAGGGTGCCGCCCAGGGCGGTCACCCGTTCCCGCATGCCGAGGAGGCCGTGGCCGCCGCCGACGAGGTCGCCGTCCGCGCGGCCGGCCGTGCCCTGCCCGTTGTCCAGCACCATGACCTCGGCCGTGGCCCCGACCCGTACGACACTGATCTCGGCCTTCGCCCCGGGGCCGGCGTGCTTGCGCACGTTGGTCAGCGCCTCCTGGATCACCCGGTACGCGGCCAGGTCCACGGCGGCGGGCAGCGGCGGGCCCTCCTTCGCCGAGCAGGCCACCTCGACGGGCAGCCCGGCCCGCCGCACGGTCTCCACGAGCTCGTCCAGGACGGCGAGCCCGGGGGCGGGTTCGGTCGGCGCCGTCGGGTCGCCGGACTGGCGCAACAGCCCCACGGTGGCCCGCAGTTCGTTGAGCGCGGAGCGGCTCGCCTCGCGGACATGGGCGAGCGCCTCCTTGGCCTGGTCGGGGCGCCGGTCCATGACATGGGCGGCGACCCCGGCCTGCACGTTGACCAGAGCGATGTGATGGGCGACGACATCGTGCAGGTCACGGGCGATGCGCAGCCGCTCCTCGGCCACCCGACGCCGGGCCTCCTCCTCGCGGGTCCGCTCGGCCCGTTCGGCGCGCTCCCTGATCGCGCCGACGAACGCCCGGCGGGAGCGGACCGCGTCCCCCGCCGCGCCCGCCATCCCGGTCCAGGCGAAGATCCCCAGGTTCTCCTGGCTGTACCAGGGGGCCGCCCCGAAGAACATCGCGGCCGCGGTGAGCACGGCCATGGTGAGCAGTCCGACCCGCCAGGTCGTCGGCCGGTCGGTGCGGGCGGCGACGGTGTAGAGCGCGATGACGGTGCTCATCACCACGGGGGCCGGCGGATCTGCCGCCACCAGTTCGACGACGGCCAGCACCCCGGTGGCGGCGAGTACCGCCATCGGCCGTCGGCGGCGCCAGATCAGGGCGATGGCGCTCAGCGCCATCAGGAACACACTGCCGACGGCGGGCGCCCTGGTGCCGAAGGTGGGTCCGTGGTGTACGCCGGGCGCGGCGAACGACCCGACGACCATCGCCACGTACACGGCCAGGGCGAGCGCGCCGTCCAGCGCGAGGGGATGGTCGCGCAGCCAGTTCCGGATGCGCAGAACCCCGGTTCCGAGGGTGGTCACGTCAAGCTACGTTACGGCGTGTCGCAAGGTGACCGGTGCGCGCGACCGGAGGGAGCGGTGCGGGGCCGGGTCCGGACGGCCGCTCCGGTCGTGGACAGTGCTGTGCCCCGTGGGCCGGCGGGCCGTCCACGGGGCACGGGGTGCGGGTGCTGGAGCCGCCGGTCGTCAGCCGGTCAGCCGGGGATCAGCCCGTCGTCGCTGAGCATGGCGCGGACCTCTTCTAGAGTCGCGTCGGGCGACGGCAGGATCAGCTCGGACGGCTCCAGGGAGGCGTCCGGCAAGGGTGTGCCGAGTTCGCGCACCCTGGCGAGCAGCGCGTGGAGCGTGGAGCGGAAGCCGGGGCCGTCGCCCCTCTCCATTTCGGCGAGCAGTTCGTTGTCGAGCTTGTTGAGCTCGGCGAGATGACTGTCGGCCAGGACTGCCTGGCCCTCCCCCATGATCCGTACGATCATGACGCTGCCTTAGTTCTTGTCGAATTTGTTCGGGGACCGGTCCTGCTGCTGCTGGGCGGCATCCTGCGGGCCGCCCTCGATCGCCTGCTGCGAGGTGGAACCGCCGGCCAGTTCGGCCTTCATGCGCTGCAGTTCCAGCTCCACATCCGTACCACCGGAGATCCGGTCCAGCTCGGCGGCGATGTCGTCCTTCGCCGTGCCGGACGGGTCGTCCAGGGCGCCGGAGGCGAGCAGCTCGTCGATCGCGCCGGCGCGCGCCTGCAGCTGCTGCGTCTTGTCCTCGGCCCGCTGGATGGCCAGGCCGACGTCGCCCATCTCCTCGGAGATGCCCGAGAAGGCCTCACCGATCCGGGTCTGTGCCTGGGCAGCCGTATAGGTGGCCTTGATGGTCTCCTTCTTGGTACGGAAGGCGTCGACCTTGGCCTGCAGCCGCTGAGCCGCCAGGGTGAGCTTCTCCTCCTCGCCCTGCAGCGTGGTGTGCTGCGTCTCCAGGTCGGTGACCTGCTGCTGGAGGGCCGCACGGCGCGACAGCGCCTCACGGGCCAGGTCCTCGCGGCCGAGCGCGAGCGCCTTGCGGCCCTGGTCCTCCAGCTTGGACGTCTGGCCCTGCAGCTGGTTCAGCTGCAGCTCCAGGCGCTTGCGCGACGTCGCCACATCGGCGACACCGCGGCGCACCTTCTGAAGCAGCTCCAGCTGCTTCTGGTACGAGTAATCGAGGGTCTCGCGCGGATCCTCGGCCCGGTCAAGGGCCTTGTTTGCCTTCGCGCGGAAGATCATCCCCATACGCTTCATGACACCGCTCATGGGCTTCGCGCGCCCCCTTCTGACTCAACCGGTCACCAGCACTCCGACAGAACCCACAGTACGGGCCCTGTCTCTATTACCGCACTGTTCGAGCGGGGATGGGGTCCTCCCCAAGGACGACTGCCCCCGGTGACCGCTCCGGCCCAGGGAGTAGGTGACGGTCAGGGACACCGGTGCCGGCGCCCGAATCGTCCCGCTCGGACACCAGCAAGGACGCAGGCCGTTGCCGGATCGTTCCCGGCCGGCCCGGTGTCGTGGCGATCGACCCCGTACCCTTGGGCCTTGTGTTCCGTAGCCGCTCCAAGGAAGAGAAGGCCCCCACCGACAAGGTGACGGCGGACCTCTCCAAGACGTCCCGCGACCCGCAGGCTCCCAAGGGTCGCCCCACCCCCAAGCGAAGCGACGCCCAGTCGCAACGCCGTCGTGCCTCCAGTGGTGCGCCGCTCGACCGCAAGGAGGCCATGAAGCGGCAGCGCGAAGCGCGTCGCGTCGACATGGCCAAGCAGCGTGAGGCGCTCGCCAGTGGTGACGAGCGGTATCTGCCTGCCCGCGACAAGGGCCCGGTGCGTCGCTTCGTCCGCGACTTCGTGGACTCGCGCTTCTGCATCGCGGAGTACTTCCTGCCGCTCGCCGTGGTCATCCTGATCCTCAGCGTGGTCCAGGTGCAGGGCATCCAGAACATCTCGCTGCTGCTCTGGCTCGGCGTGATCGTGCTGATCGTCGTCGACTCGATCGGGCTCACGTTCCGTCTGCGCAAGCAGCTGAACGAGCGCTTCCCCGATACGCCGAAGCGCGGCGCGGTGGCCTACGGGCTGATGCGTACGCTCCAGATGCGTCGGCTCAGGCTGCCGAAGCCGCAGGTCAAGCGCGGAGAGCGGCCCTGAGTACGGATCTTTCCGGTTCGGTCGGCGGCGTGTCCGCCGGCCGGCCGGGTGGTGCGGTCTCCGGGTTCTCGGGGGCTGCGTCGGTGTGGCTCAAGGGGCTCGGCGGACTGCGCAACACCGTCCGCCAGGAGCTGGTCGCCCGGCAACTGGACGAACAGATCGCGGCGCGCTTCCCCGTCGGGCAGCGGCTGCGGATCCTCGACGTCGGCATGGGCCAGGGCACCCAGGCCCTGCGCCTGGCACGGGCCGGCCACACCGTCACCGGTCTCGAATCCGACCCCGAGATGCTGCGGGTCGCCCGCGAGGCGCTCGGCGGCGAGCCGGCGGGCATCCGTGAGCGGGTCCGGTTCATCGAGGGCAACGGGCAGGACACCGGGGTCCACTTCCTTCCCGGCAGCTTCGACGTGGTGCTCTGCCACGGGGTGCTGATGTATGTCCAGGAACCCGACGCCATGGTGGCGGGTCTGGCAAGGATGCTGGCGCCGGGCGGTCTGCTGTCCCTCCTCGTACGGAACGCCGACGCGCTGGCGATGCGGCCCGGGACCGCCGGGAACTGGGACGCGGCACTGGCCGCGTTCGACTCGGACCGCTACACCAACCGCCTCGGGCTCTCCGTGCGCGCGGACCGGCTCGACGCCCTCACCGCCACGCTCGCCGGCATCGCGGCGCCGCTGCACGCCTGGTACGGGGTGCGGATCTTCACGGACAACGTGGGCAATGACGTGGAACTGCCGTCCGCGGCGGAGCTGGAGCGGGTGCTGGCGGCCGAGGACCGGGCGGGGCGGACGGATCCGTACCGCGGCGTGGCCGCGTTGCTGCACCTGTGCGGGGTACGGGGGTAGAGCGCCGGGGGCAGGGGACCGCACCGGGGTCGCCCCGGCGGCCGCGTCGCCCGAGAGCGCCGGACGGGCGGAAGGATCGCCCCCGGCCGCGAGGCGGACGGGTCTTCGGCCCCTGCGGGTGCACCCAACAGGCCACCGACCGGGTTAAAAGCCATAATCCGGACATGGATGCCTTTCACCCCCGCCGTCGTGTGCGCCGGCTGCTGCTGCCCCTGTCCGCAGGTGTCTGTGCGATCGCGCTGGTGAGCGGTTGCTCCGACTCAGCTTCCAACGCCTCGAACGCCGCCCCGACGAAGTCCGGGTCGGCCCGGCAGGGTTCGGCCTCGAAGGCCACCGGCGATCTGCAGGGCGCGTACCAGACCGTCATCAAGAACGTGCTTCCGTCGGTGGTGCAGATCGACGCCTCCAACAGCCTGGGGTCGGGCATCGTCTACGACGCCAAGGGCCATATCGTCACCAACGCCCACGTCGTGGGTGACGAGAAGACGTTCAAGGTCACCGTGGCCACCGGGGAGAAGGTGCTGAGCGCTTCCCTGGTCGCCGCCTATCCCGAGCAGGATCTGGCCGTCATCAAGCTGGACGACCTCCCGGACGGGCTGAAGCCCGCCGAGTTCGGCGATTCGGAGAAGGTCCAGGTCGGCCAGATCGTGCTGGCGATGGGCTCACCGCTCGGGCTGTCCAGCAGCGTCACCCAGGGCATCGTCTCGGCGCTCGGCCGGACCGTGAGCGAGAGCAGCGCGGGCGGTGGCACCGGCGCGACCATCGCGAACATGGTGCAGACCTCCGCGGCGATCAACCCGGGCAACAGCGGGGGCGCGCTGGTGAACCTGAACAGCGAGGTCATCGGCATCCCGACGCTGGCGGCGACGGACCCCCAGATGGGTGACAGCGCGGCACCGGGCATCGGCTTCGCGATCCCCGTCTCGATGGTGAAGACGGTCGCCGACCAGATCATCAAGAACGGCAAGGTCACCGACTCGGGGCGGGCGGCCCTGAACATCACCGGCCGCACGGTCGTCGACGACAGCTACAAACCGACGGGAGTCGCGATCGTCAGTGTGACGAAGGGCGGTGCGGCGCAGAAGGCAGGACTGCGGGTCGGCGACATCATCACGAAGATCGGCGACGTGCCCGTCACCACGATCACCTCCCTGTCGGAGGCACTGGCCCCGGAGAAGCCGGGCGAGAAGGTCACCGTGACGTATCTGCGCAACGATGCGAAGAGGACGGCCGAGGTCACGCTCGGCGAGATCTAGGGCCTCTCGCTCGGCCCGGCCGGGCTTGCGGGGTCCGTGACCGGGCCTGACCCACACTGATCCGAACGAACGACCCCGGATCCCCGGCCGACGGCCTCTGCCGGTCATGACCGGGGTCGCGCCCGGCGGGAGCCGGCTGCCCGACGGCGTGTTTCGAGCGGTCGGCCGAGGTCGCACTCGGCCGTGACGCAGCACTGCCGAAGGCTCCGGCAGCCACGGCACCGGAACGCGTGACGCGGCGTGCGCCGGGCGGGCCCTCACGGGTCCGCCCGGCGCACGTCACGCTCAGCTCTGCTCGGCCTGGAGGCTCATCGGGCCGTAGATCTTCGTCGTGTCGTCGAAGAGCGTCACCTGGTCCGCCCCGCCGTCGAGGAGTTCCTTCCAGTACTCGCCGATCCAGGACTCCGCGTCGCCCTGCGTCGTGAATTCCTCCGGCTGCAGGGCCGGCTCCGTCTCCGTACCGTCGGACTTCTCGAACCGCCACGTCCACGCCATGTCCGCCTCCTGGGTCACTTTGTTCCGTCCGCAGCCTAGTGCCGGGACCCGCAATGCC
This sequence comes from Streptomyces sp. NBC_01013, assembly GCF_045162765.1. Lineage (NCBI taxonomy): Bacteria > Bacillati > Actinomycetota > Actinomycetes > Kitasatosporales > Streptomycetaceae > Streptomyces > Streptomyces sp. NBC_01013. Next base: position 6,101,939 of record NZ_CP108687.1, on the reverse strand, counting down.
GGAGCGACGGGACGAACCCTGCCGGGAGCGGCACCCACGCTTCGGACCTGCCCCGGAAGGGACCCGTCTACGCCCGGCCACCCCCACGTCGCGCATCCGGTGCGGGGACGCGGGAGGATCGGGGCGTGGAACTGACTCTGCTCGGCACCGGAGCCCCCGACGGGCTGCCGCGGCCCGACTGCCCCTGCGCCGCCTGCGCCACCGCCCGCGGGGCGGGGGCGCGGGCCGCGACCGCCCTGCTGATCGACGACGCGCTGCTGCTCGACCTCACCCCCGGGGCGGTCTTCGCCGCGGCCCGCGCGGGTCACTCACTCACCGGCGTACGCCAGGTCCTGCTCACCCATCCGCACGACGGGCCCGCCGTCGAACTGCCCGCCGGGCTGCCCCCGGCGGGCCGGGTGCCGGACGGGCGGGTGCTGACCCTGATCAGCGGACACCGGGTGCGGGCCGTGCCGATGGACGCGCCCGGCACCGGGTACGAGGTCACGGCGCCGGACGGCGAGCGGCTGCTCTACCTGCCGCCGGGGGCCGCACCGGCCGGTCTCGCCGACCGTATGACGGAGCCGTACGACATGGTCGTCGCCGACATCGTGGGGCGGCCCGACGCGGTGGCCCGGCTGCGGGCCGTCGAGGCGATCGGGTTGGCCACCGAGGTGATCGCCGTCCATCTGGACCATGACGCCCCGCCCGGGCCCGAACTCGACCGCCGGCTCGCCGCGGCCGGGACCCGGGCCGTGCCGGACGGGACGACGCTGACGGTCGGCGCGTACCACGCCGAACCGGAGGTCCCTCGGCGCACGCTGGTCACCGGTGGGGCCCGGTCCGGGAAGTCGGTCGAGGCCGAGCGACGGCTGGAGACGTATCCCGAGGTCGTGTACGTGGCGACCGGCGGCGGCCGGGAGGGTGACACGGAGTGGGCGGCCAGGATCGGGCTGCACCGGGAGCGCAGACCGGCGGCCTGGCGCACGGAGGAGACCTGCGAGCTGGCGGAACTGCTGGCCTCGGACGGACCGCCACTGCTGATCGACTGCCTCTCGCTCTGGCTCACGGACGCGATGGACCGGGTGGACGCCTGGAACGACGCGGCCTGGGCGGGCGACGGCGAGACCGCGCTGCGGGAGCGGACCGCCGAGCTCGTCGCCGCCGTCCGCGGGACGCGGCGCACCGTGGTCGCGGTGACCAACGAGACCGGTTCCGGAGTGGTGCCCGCCACCGCCGCCGGGCGGCGCTTCCGGGACGAACTGGGCCGGCTGAACGCCGCGTTCGCCGACGAGTGCGAACAGGTGCTGCTGGTGGTGGCCGGGCAGGTGCTGACGCTGCGCGGCTGACGGGCCCCCGGCGGCCCTGCCGGGGACAGAGCAGAACGGGACCGGGGAACAAGAGCAGAACGGGACACGAGGAGCGGACATGGCGCGTGTGCGGCCGATGCTGGACGGGGTGCCGGAGACCCTGTTGTGGACGTTGTACAACCGGGCGTACGAGGCGGGACGGCCCTATCCGGTGCTGGACGACCCGATGGCGCTGCGGCTGCTGACGGACCTGGACTACCCGTTCGAGGAACGGTTCGGGCTGCCCAACCCGTTCAACTCGCAGGCCCAGGCGCTGCGCTCACGCTGCTTCGACCTGGCCGTGCAGGACTATCTCGCCGACCGTCCGACCGCGACCGTCGTCGCGCTCGGCGACGGCCTGGAGACCGGCTTCTGGCGGGTCGACAACGGACTGCTGAACTGGCTGAGCGTGGAGCTTGCGGAGGTGGCCACGCTGCGCCGCGCCCTCCTCCCGTCCCCGGACCGGCTGCGGACGCTCTCCGGATCGGCGACGGATCTGTCCTGGCTGGACGAGATCGAGGACCCGGAGGGCCGGGGCGTGGTCGTCACGGCCCAGGGGCTGCTCATGTACCTGCGGCCGGCCGAGGTGCGCAGGATCCTGGCGGCCTGCGCCGAACGGCTGCCGGGCGGCATCCTCGTCCTGGACACCATGGCCCGGTGGCTCGCGAAGGGCACGGTGGCGGGCACTTCGAAGGTCGGTGGCATGACGATTCCGCCGATGCGCTGGGCGATGGACCCGGGCGAGCGCGGGAAGCTGCGCAGCGCCCATCCGGGGATCACGGAGGTGCGTGCGCTGCACCTGCCCCGCGGGCGGGGTGCGATGGGCGAGGTGATCCGGATCCAGAACCTGCTCCCCGGGCTGCGGACCCTCACGCCCGCGATCACCCAACTGCGGTTCGGGGACCGGACGGCGCACTGAGGGGGGCCGGAAATCGCGGCGGGTACTGTTCGGCAGGAGGAAGCCATCGGCAGGCTGGACCCGCCGCCGGGCTCCCCGGCCCACACCACGTATCGACCCGCGAGGCAGACCCCCGTGAATCTGGACGACTTCTCCGACCTGATCGAACGCCCCGACGGGGGTGTGCGGCGAGATGCCGAGGAACGCCGGGAGCGGTTCATCGTGCCTCCGGGCGCCCTCGGCCGCCTCGACGAGCTGGGGGAATGGCTCTCGGCCGCCCAGCAGGCCGTGCCGGTCAGGACGATCGAGCAGGCCCGAGTGGTGCTGTTCGCCGGTGATCACGGGGTGGCGGAGCTGAAGGTCTCCGGCCGCGCGGCCGGCAGTGCGCATGAGCTGGTGCGCGCCACGCTGGAGGGCTCGACGCCCCTCGCCGTGCTGGCCCGCCGGTTCTCCGTGCCGGTGCGGATCGTCGACGCCGGTCTGGACTGCGAGCCCGAGCTGTTGCCGGAAGCGGTCGTACGGACCCGGGTGCGGCGCGGCAGCGGCCGGATCGACATCGAGGACGCCATGACGGTCGAGGAGGCCGAGCAGGCCGTACGCCTCGGCATGGCGATCGCCGACGAGGAGGCCGACTCGGGCACCGATCTGGTGGTCCTCGGTGACCTGAGCGTCGGCGGTACGACGGCGGCGGCCACCCTGATCGCGGCGCTGTGCGGCACCGACGCCTCGGTGGTCACCGGTCGCGGCGGTGCGGGGATCGACGACCTGGCCTGGATGCGCAAGTGCGCGGCGATCCGTGACGCGCTGCGCCGGGCCCGGCCCGTGCTGGGCGACCAGTTGGAGCTACTGGCGACGGTGGGCGGTGCGGACCTGGCGGCGATGACCGGCTTCCTGCTCCAGTGCGCGGTGCGCCGGCTCCCGGTGATCCTGGACGGTGTGGTCTCGTCCGCGTGTGCGCTGGTCGGCCAGCGGGCCGCGTTCCGGGCGCCGGACTGGTGGCTGGCGGGACAGATGAGCGGTGAACCGGCGCAGGCGAAGGCGCTGGACCGGATGGCGCTCAACCCGCTGCTCGACCACGGCGTCATCGTCGGTGAGGGAAGCGGGGCCCTGCTCGCGCTTCCGTTCGTTCAGGCCGCGGCCGCACTGGCGGCGGAGCTGCCCGAACGGGCACCGGAAGCCGACGAGGACGACGCCGAGGGCGACGGGGAGATGTCCGCCGACGAAGGGACCGACCCGGCCGGGGAATGACGAGCGGCAGCTGACGCGCCGGACTGCGGCCGTCCGGACACCGGCCGCAGCGCGGTCTCCTTCATGAAGCGCGATGCCCCATATGATCGCGTTTCATGGGAGAGGTCCGATTGGCCAGCGAGGAAACCGGGCGGTCCGCCGTCCGGCCGCAGAGCACCGACCGGTCGCGACGCAGCGCGGCCTTCGCCATCTGGTACCTGCGCGTCGTGTCGTTCATCAATTTCCTGAGCGCCGTCTGGGTCACCTTCGGCCAGGACCTCCGACGCCACAACACGGAGAACTACTTCACGCCCTATCTGCTCACCGCGGGCTTCTCCTCCGGGGTCGTCGCACTGTTCCTCGCGGTCACGATGCGGCGGCGCAAGCGGGCGGCGTGGATCGTCAACATGGTGCTGAGCGGCCTCACGCTGCTGCTCTTCGCCGCGGTGATCGGCTTCCCCGAGATCCGCCGGTACCCGCAGAACTGGATCTCGCTGGCGCTGACCGCCGCCTTCGTCCTCGCGCTCGTCCTCGGCCGTCGCGAGTTCTACGCGAAGGGCGACCGGTCCAACCCGAAACTGGCCGCGCTGGTGGCCGTCGGGGGGCTGCTGGCCACCTCGCTGATCGCCGCCGGACTGGTCACGCTCACCAACACCGCGCACGACGACTACCGCTCGACGTTCCTGGACCGATGGCGATACGGTGCGCTGCGCCTGGTCTCCGTCGCAGCGGACGACTCCCGCTTCCCCGGCATCAGGACGCCGGGCTGGGTGAACGTCGTCATCAACATCCTGTCCACGCTGCTGCTCATCGCCGTCGTGTACGCGGCCTTCCGCGCCCGCCGCGCGGTCGACCCGATCACTCCCGAGGACGAAGCGGCGCTGCGGACCCTGCTCGACAAGCACGGCGAGCGGGACTCGCTCGGCTACTTCGCGCTGCGTCGCGAGAAGAGCGTCATCTGGTCGCCGACCGGGAAGGCCGCCGTCGCCTACCGGGTGGTCGGCGGGGTCTCACTGGCCTCCGGCGACCCGATCGGCGACCCCGAGGCGTGGCCCGGGGCGATCGCCCCCTGGCTGGCCGAGGCCCGTGAGCACGGCTGGATCCCGGCGGTGATGGGGGTCAGCGAGGAGGGCGGCACGATCTACGCCCGGCACGGCCTCGACGCCCTGGAGCTGGGGGACGAGGCGATCGTGGAGACCGCCGAGTTCACCTTGGAGGGGCGCGCGATGCGGACCGTCCGCCAGGCGTACAACCGGGTGAAGCGGGCGGGTTACGCGGTGACGGTGCGCCGCCACGAGGACATCCCCGACGCGGAGATGGCCGAACTGGTGCGGCGGGCCGACGACTGGCGCGACGGCGCGACCGAACGCGGCTTCTCCATGGCGCTGGGCCGGCTCGGCGACCCGGCCGACGGACAGTGCGTGATGCTCGAATGCCGTGACGCCACCCCTGCCGAGGACGGCGCCGCCGGTGCGCTGCGCGCCGTACTGAGCTTCGTCCCGTGGGGGCCGAACGGCCTCTCGCTCGACCTGATGCGCCGTGACCGGGACGCCGAGAACGGCCTGATGGAGTTCATGGTCATCGAACTCCTGCAACGTGCCGAGAAGATCGGTGTCACCCAGGTGTCGTTGAACTTCGCGATGTTCCGCTCCGTCTTCGAGCGTGGATCACGGCTCGGCGCGGGCCCCGTTCTCCGCCTGTGGCGTTCGCTGCTCAGCTTCTTCTCACGGTGGTGGCAGATCGAGTCGCTGTACCGCGCGAACGCGAAGTACCGGCCGATCTGGGAGCCGCGCTACCTGCTCTTCGAGAAGAGCGCGGACCTGCCGCGCATCGGCATCGCCGCGGGCCGCGCCGAAGGCTTCCTGGAGGCGCCGGGACTGCCCAAGTGGCTGCACCGTTCGAAGCTCGGACCGCGTGGATGACCCCGCTGGAGCCGCTCGGCCGGGCGGCCCGCCGGGAGTGGGGTCCGCTGTGGACGACCGTACGCGCGGCGCTCGCCACCGAGCGGCTGCGGGCCCTCCCGATGACCCTGGGCGCGGTCTGTCTGACGGCGCTGCTCCAGGTGGTGCAGAACCGGTCGTGGGGCTACGGGCCGGTGCAGGCGCTCGGGGCGGTACGGGCGGAGGACCCGCTCGGGGCGGCTCTGCTGCGGACCCCGCTGTCGCTGTTCGTTCCCGCGCTCGACCTGCCGGTGTGGGGTGCGCTGGCGCAGGTGCTGCTGGTGTTCGGGATCGCGGAGATCTGCCTGGGCCGGTGGCGGACGCTGCTGATCGCGTACGCCGCGACGCTGGCCGGCACGCTGTACGCGCGGATCGGCGTCGCCGTGGGCCCCGACGGGTTCCTGGGCCTGCCGGGCTCCGACGCCCAGGTCGTCGACACCGGCCCCTCGGCGGCCGTGGTCGCCCTGGCGGTCTGCGTCTGCTGCGCCTGCCGGGCCCGGTTCACCGCGTCCCTGGTGATCGTCGCGATGGTGGTGGAGGTCGTGGTGAAGGACAACCTGGCCGGTCGGGAGCACCTTGCGGCCATCGTGGTGGCGCTCGTGCTGTGCGCGGTCCGGGCCCTGCGCCGGCGGCGCCGTCAGGGTTTGGGCGAGGGTGCCGGAACGCGGTCGGGTGCGCCGCCGATCAGGTCCTGGAACCTGCGCCGCGGCCCGGCCCAGCGGCGGTCGTGGTGGTACGCGCGCAGGACCGAGCGGGACCGGGCGCGGTGCCGGTTGCGGTAGAACCGCTTGGCCCACATCGAGGCCGGGCGGGCCAGCCGGACGGCCCCGACCAGGGCGACGAACGGGATCAGGGTGCCGACCACCGCCATCCGCGCCTTGCCCTTGAACAGCGCGATCAGCACGAAGCAGAAGTTAAGGACGAGGGTGAGGACCACCCCGAGCCGGCCCTGTTGCTGATCGTCGCTCAGGCCGTCCACGCCGAGCGGCGAGAAGCCGCCGAGCACCAGCAGAACGAGTGCGGCGGTGAGGACCACGACCTCCACGCTCTGGCGGCCCTGCTCGGTCCAGTACACGTCGTCCATGTGCAGGATCAGCGCGAACTCGTCGAGCACCAGCCCCGCACCGATGCCGAAGACGACCGCGCAGGCGCCGGCCGCGAAGCCGTGCTTTCCGCTGGCCACCGCGCCGAACCCGCCCACCACGCTCAGCACCACGCCCGGCACCACATGGTGGACATGGACCCCGCCCGGCGTGATGTTGCGGAACGGGCCCTTGCCGGCCCGGATCATCCGGGTGATGACCCGGGTGACGGCGAACGTCAGCACGAAGGCGGCCAGGGCCAGGAGCAGGGGCAGCTTCCCCGGCTCGACGATGTTCCGATCGAACCAGTGACCCATCCCACCCACTCCCGAAAAGTCGCTCATACCCTGCTTCATGACGTTCCGGACAATCTATCGGCAGCGCCCACCGATTAGCCTGCGCGCCGTGACCTCCCTGAACAGCCACGGCCTGCGTTTCGCCTTCGGCACCCTCACCGTGCTCCCCGTCCGCGTCACCCGCTGGGACCGCGACGCCGCCCGGGCGGGGATGCTGTGCGCCCCGCTCGCGGGCCTCGTCGTCGGGGTGCTCGCCGCGGTGCCCGGCAGCCTGTCGCTGCTGCTGGGCTCGGGGCCGCTGCTTGCGGCGGTCGCCTCCGCCGCGGTGCCGGCGGCCCTCACCCGGGGGCTGCACCTGGACGGTCTCGCGGACACCGCCGACGGCCTGGGCAGCGGCAAGCCGGCCGACGACGCGCTGCGGATCATGAAGCAGTCGGACATTGGGCCGTTCGGTGTGATCACCCTGCTGTTCGTGCTGCTCGCCCAGGTGGCGGTCCTCCAGCAGTTGTACGCGCAGGGCTGGGCCCAGGGCGCGGTGGCGGCCGCCGCTTCCGGCGCCGTCGCCCGGCTCGCGCTCACGCTGGCCTCCCGCCGCGGCGTTCCGGCGGCCCGGCCGGAGGGGCTGGGCGCCGCGGTCGCGGGCACGGTCCCGGGCGCCGGCGCGGCGGCCGTCGCGGCCCTGACCCTGGCGGCGTGCGCGGGCGCCGGTGCGCTGCTGGGCGGGTACGGGGCCCTGCGCTGCGCGCTCGCCGCCGTGGCCGGGCTCGCGGGGGCCCAGCTGCTGCTGCGGCACTGTGTGCGGCGGTTCGGCGGGGTGACCGGTGATGTGTTCGGCGCGCTGGCGGAGACGGCGGCGACGGTGACGCTGGTGGGGCTGGCCCTGGGCTGAGCCCCCTGCGACGTCCTGTCAGGCCCCTGCCGCCGGGCACTGCTCCCGCCAGACGCCGAGCTCGTACTTCTTGAGCAGCGAGCTCAGCCCCAGCCGCCGGGACTGTGGGCAGAACCGCGCCACCGGCAGCTCGTACTCCACGTGGAAGACCGCCTTGCCGGCCTCGACGAACGGGGAGAGCTCCTCGCACTCCTCGTACTGGGCGCACTGTTCGTTGACCGCGAAGTCGAAGTCGCCCACCAGCTCGGGGATCTGCGGCAGGTCGTTCTTCAGGCCGACGGCGAGGTGGTGGCGGTGGGCGATGCGGGCGATGAGCCGGTTGTAGCGCAGCTGGTCGGCGGCGGTCAGCGGGAAGCCGCTCGGGTTGCGGTAGCCGTCCATGTTGTCGGGCTCGACCGCGTCGAAGCCCTTCTTCGCACACATGGAGATCCGGCTCTCCATCAGCGGCTCCAGGACGTCGGTGCGCCGGATGTCGAGCCAGCGCTCCCCCTTCCAGCCGTTTCCCTTGCCGAGGACGGCGGTGGGGAACCTCGCCGCGTCAGGCCGGAAGTCCTCCCAGGCGCCCGTCGACAGGTAGCAGATGACCTTGCGCCCTTTGCGGTGCAGCTCCGCCACCCGGTCCGCTTCGTGGTCGAAGCCGTCGATGTCGTACACCGGGGCGTCCACGCTCGTGTCGAGCCGTCCGGAGAGCTGCCACTGCCAGTCGGTGCCCGGCTCCGGCTGCCAGCGCGCCGCGGCGGACCGCCCGGAGGGGGCCGGTGACGGGGCGGACCCGGGTGCCGAGGTGCAGCCGGCCAGCATCACCAGCAGAATCAGTACGGTGACGGGCAGCGCCGTCGGCCGGCCGGTCACCCGGGCGGCCATCGGGTCGTCCATCGTTCTCCCCCGTCCACAGGACGTCCGCCAACGCCTGTGCGCCCGCGATCCGTTCCGCCGGGATGATCATCCCGGCGTGACAACCGTACGGCCGCCGCGGGGCACTGACGGCCCGCCGCCGTAATCGGGCAGCAAAGGCGCGCGTAGGCTCATTCCCGGCACATCGCGGCGGCGTCTACGATGCGCCGGGCACGGTCGGCCCACCCCTCGACCGACAAAGAACTCAACGGAAGCGAGATTTCACCACCGTGACTGCTCTCACTCTCAGCACTGCCGGTGCGGCGACGCTGCGCGCCGACGCACTGGTCGTCGGCGTCGCCAAGGGCGCCGGCTCCAAGTCCGGCGACCTGGTCCTCGCACCGGGCGCCGAGGCCGTCGACAAGGCGTTCGGCGGAAAGCTCGCCGCCGTCCTGGCGACCCTGGGCGCCTCCGGTGCCGAGGGCGAACTGACCAAGCTCCCCGCACCCGACGGCCTGAAGGTCCCGGTCGTCATCGCGGCGGGCCTCGGCCCCGTCCCGGAGAAGGACGGGTCGTACGACGCCGAGGCGCTGCGCCGGGCCGCGGGCTGCGCCGCCCGCTCGCTCAGCGGATCGAAGAAGGCCGGGTTCGCGCTGCCCGTCGGCTCCGTCGAGGACGCCGAGGCCATCGCGGAGGGCGCGCTGCTGGGCGCGTACGCCTTCATCGCCTACCAGGGCGGCGAGAACAAGCTCGCTCCCAAGGGCGCCAAGGAGGCCGGCGCGAAACTGCCGCTCGGCGAGGTCGCCGTTCTCGGCGCCAAGCCCCGCGACAAGGCGTTCAAGGCGGCCGCCGAGCGCGCCGTCGCGCTGGCCGAGGAGATCAACCGCGCCCGCGACCTGGTCAACACCCCGCCGAACGACCTGTACCCCGAGTCCTTCGCCGCCGTGGCCACCGCCGCCGGCAAGGAGCACGGCATCAAGGTGCAGGTGCTCGACGAGAAGGCGCTCGTCAAGGGCGGCTTCGGCGGTCTGCTCGGCGTCGGGCAGGGCGCGGCCCGCGGCCCGCGCCTGGTGAGGCTCGCCTACACGCACCCGAAGGCGGAGAAGACCCTGGCCCTCGTGGGCAAGGGCATCACCTACGACTCGGGCGGCATCTCGCTGAAGCCCGCCGGCCACAACGAGACGATGAAGTGCGACATGGCCGGCGCCGCCGCCGTGTTCGCGACCGTCGTCGCGGCCGCCCGGCTGGGTCTGCGGGTCAATGTCACCGGCTGGCTGGCGCTCGCCGAGAACATGCCGTCGGGCAACGCCACCCGCCCCGGTGACGTGCTCCGCATGTACAGCGGCAAGACCGTCGAGGTCCTCAACACGGACGCCGAGGGCCGGCTCGTCCTCGCCGACGCGCTGACCCGCGCCTCCGAGGAGAACCCGGACGCGATCGTCGACGTGGCGACCCTGACCGGCGCGATGGTGCTGGCCCTGGGCAACCGCACCTTCGGCATCATGGCGAACGACGACGCCTTCCGCACCTCGATCCACGAGATCGCCGACGAGGTCGGCGAGGCCTCCTGGCCGATGCCGCTCCCGGCGGACCTGCGCAAGGGCATGGACTCCCCGACCGCCGACATCGCCAACATGGGCGAGCGGATGGGCGGCGGCCTGGTGGCCGGTCTGTTCCTGCAGGAGTTCGTGGGCGAGGGCATCGCCTGGGCGCACCTGGACATCGCGGGCCCGGCCTTCCACGAGGGCGCCCCCTACGGCTACACGCCGAAGGGCGGCACCGGATCCGCGGTCCGCACCCTGCTGAAGCTGGCGGAGCGCACCGCGGCCGGAGACCTCGGCTGAGGCAGCGGTTGATGTACGGCCCCGGGCATACGTCCGGGGCCGTACGTGTTGCATCCACGGCACCGCGGCCGGGACCGGGCGGGTTTCGCTCTCGACGAAATCAGCAGGTCTCTACGCAGCGGTAACCCGCTGGGACGGACGATCATCCGTCCCAGACACGGGCCCCGCGTCCCGCCCACCGTCAACAAGTGCGAAGATGGGTTCTCGGCAGGACAGGGCCCCCACCACAGGGCCGAATGACAAAAGCGGCCGAACACCAGCCGACCGGCCGGTCACACCCCGATGACGGGGCCCGGCATCCGGCGCACATGCATGGAGGACGTGACGTGGCGAACGACGCCAGCACCGTTTTCGACCTAGTGATCCTCGGCGGTGGTAGCGGCGGTTATGCCGCGGCCCTGCGCGGAGCGCAGCTGGGCCTGGACGTCGCTCTGATCGAGAAGGGCAAGGTCGGCGGCACCTGCCTGCACAACGGCTGCATTCCCACGAAGGCCCTGCTCCACGCCGGCGAGATCGCCGACCAGGCGCGCGAGGCCGGCCAGTTCGGTGTCAAGGCGACCTTCGAGGGCATCGACATCGAGGCCGTCCACAAGTACAAGGACGACGTGATCTCGGGCCTGTACAAGGGCCTGCAGGGTCTCGTCGCCTCCCGCAAGGTGCACTACATCGAGGGTGAGGGCCGTCTCTCCTCCGCCACCTCGGTGGATGTGAACGGCCAGCGCATCCAGGGCCGCCACGTGCTCCTGGCGACCGGCTCCGTGCCGAAGTCGCTCCCGGGCCTGGAGATCGACGGCAACCGCATCATCTCCTCGGACCACGCGCTGAAGCTGGACCGCGTCCCGAAGTCCGCGATCGTGCTGGGCGGCGGCGTCATCGGCGTCGAGTTCGCCTCGGCGTGGACGTCCTTCGGCACCGACGTCACGATCATCGAGGGCCTCAAGCACCTCGTGCCGGTCGAGGACGAGAACAGCTCGAAGCTTCTTGAGCGCGCGTTCCGCAAGCGCGGCATCAAGTTCAACCTCGGTACGTTCTTCCAGAGCGCCGAGTACACGCAGGACGGCGTCCGCGTGACCCTCGCCGACGGCAAGACCTTCGAGGCGGAGGTGCTGCTGGTCGCGATCGGCCGCGGCCCGGTCTCGCAGGGCCTGGGCTACGAGGAGGCCGGCGTCGCGATGGACCGCGGCTACGTCCTCGTCGACGAGTACATGCAGACGAACGTGCCGACGATCTCGGCCGTGGGCGACCTCGTCCCGACGCTCCAGCTCGCCCACGTCGGCTTCGCCGAGGGCATCCTGGTCGCGGAGCGGCTGGCCGGTCTCAAGACCGTCCCGGTCGACTACGACGGTGTCCCCCGGGTGACGTACTGCCACCCCGAGGTCGCCTCCGTCGGCATCACCGAGGCCAAGGCCAAGGAGCTCTACGGCGCGGACAAGGTCGTCGCGCTGAAGTACAACCTCGCGGGCAACGGCAAGAGCAAGATCCTCAAGACCGCGGGCGAGATCAAGCTCGTCCAGGTCAAGGACGGTGCCGTGGTCGGCGTCCACATGGTCGGTGACCGTATGGGCGAGCAGGTCGGCGAAGCCCAGCTGATCTACAACTGGGAGGCGCTGCCGGCCGAGGTCGCGCAGCTCATCCACGCCCACCCGACCCAGAGCGAGGCGCTCGGCGAGGCCCACCTGGCCCTGGCCGGCAAGCCCCTGCACTCCCACGACTGATCAGTCGACCGGGCGCGACGACCGACCACTTCCGCATTTTCGTTAGGAGCAACTGAAACCATGTCGGTTTCCGTAACCCTTCCGGCGCTCGGCGAGAGCGTCACCGAGGGCACTGTCACCCGCTGGCTGAAGGCCGAGGGCGAGCGCGTCGAGGCCGACGAGCCGCTGCTCGAGGTGTCGACCGACAAGGTCGACACCGAGATCCCGGCCCCCGCCTCCGGCATCCTGGCCTCCATCAAGGTCGCCGAGGACGAGACCGTCGAGGTCGGCGCCGAGCTGGCCGTCATCGACGACGGCACGGGCGCCCCCGCGGCCGCCGAGGCTCCCGCCGCCGAGCCCGAGGCCGCCCCGGCCCCGGCTCCCGCGGCCGAGGCTCCCGCGGCCGAGGCCCCCGCCGCCGAGGCCCCCGCGGCCGAGGCTCCGGCTGCCGCCCCGGCGGGCGGTGCCTCCGGCACCGACGTCACCCTTCCGGCGCTCGGCGAGAGCGTCACCGAGGGCACCGTCACCCGCTGGCTGAAGGAGGTCGGCGAGGAGGTCACGGAGGACGAGCCCCTCCTCGAGGTCTCCACGGACAAGGTCGACACCGAGATCCCGGCCCCGGTCTCCGGCGTGCTGCTGGAGATCGTCGTCGCCGAGGACGAGACCGCGGAGGTCGGTGCCAAGCTGGCCGTCATCGGCGCTCCCGGTGCCGCACCGGCTGCCGCGGCTCCGGCTCCCGCTGCGGCTCCGGCTCCCGCTGCGGCTCCGGCTCCCGCCGCGGCTCCGGCTCCCGCCGCTGCCCCCGCGCCGGCTGCACCCGCGCCGGCTCCGGTGGCTCCCGCCGCACCCGTCGCCGCTCCGGCGCCCGTCGCCGCTCCGGCTCCGGTCGCCCCGGCCGCTCCGGCCGCTCCGGCCGCGACCTCCGGCGACGACGGCGCGTACGTCACGCCGCTGGTCCGCAAGCTCGCCGCCGAGAACGGCGTCGACCTGGGCGCGGTCAAGGGCACCGGTGTCGGTGGCCGTATCCGCAAGCAGGACGTCGTCGCCGCCGCGGAGGCCGCGAAGGCCGCCGCCGCTCCGGCTCCGGCCGCCGCCCCGGCAGCGAAGGCCGCGCCGAAGCTCGAGGTGTCCCCGCTGCGCGGGCAGACCGTCAAGATGACCCGCATGCGCAAGGTCATCGGCGACAACATGATGAAGGCGCTGCACTCGCAGGCCCAGCTGACCTCGGTCGTCGAGGTCGACGTCACCAAGCTGATGAAGCTGCGCAACAGGGCGAAGGACGCGTTCGCGGCCCGCGAGGGCGTCAAGCTCTCGCCGATGCCGTTCTACGTCAAGGCCGCCGCCCAGGCGCTGAAGGCCCACCCGGTCGTCAACGCCCGGATCAACGAGGACGAAGGCACGATCACGTACTTCGACTCGGAGAACATCGGCATCGCCGTGGACGCCGAGAAGGGTCTGATGACCCCGGTCATCAAGGGTGCGGGCGACCTCAACATCGCCGGTATCTCGAAGAAGACCGCCGAGCTGGCCGGCAAGGCCCGCGGTGGCGGCCTGACACCGGACGACATGTCCGGTGCCACCTTCACCATCAGCAACACCGGCTCGCGCGGTGCCCTGTTCGACACCGTCATCGTGCCGCCGAACCAGGCAGCCATCCTGGGCATCGGGGCCACCGTCAAGCGTCCGGCGGTCATCGAGACCGCCGAGGGCACCGTCATCGGCGTCCGCGACATGACGTACCTCTCGCTCTCCTACGACCACCGTCTGGTGGACGGCGCGGACGCCGCCCGCTACCTGACCGCGGTCAAGGCGATCCTGGAGGCCGGTGAGTTCGAGGTCGAGCTCGGCCTCTGAGCACCGCAGTTGTAACCAGCCTCACCAGCGGCGCCCCCGTCCGGAACACTCCCGGGCGGGGGCGCCGCCGTATTGTCTAGACACCACCGGTCGCTCCGGCCGCCGTGTTGGTGCAGGCAGCACCGGTTTGCCCCGAAGGAGCCCCTCATGACCCCGCCCGTCGTCCACTCGCTGCGCGAACAGATCCGCGAGCACATCGTGGACGGGATCGTCAGCGGGCGCTGGAAGCCGGGTGAGCGGATCGTGGAGCGGCGCATCGCCACGGAGCTGGAGGTCAGCCAGACGCCCGTGCGCGAGGCGCTGAGGGAGCTGGAGACGCTCCGGCTGATCGAGTCGGCACCCAACAAGGGCGTCCGGGTCCGCAACCTCACGGCGGCGGACCTGGAGGAGAGCTACCCGGTACGGGCCGGCCTGGAGCAGATCGCCGCCGAGCTGGCGGCCCCCGGGCTCGGCGAGGACTGCTCGCCGCTCGCCCCGCACGTGGCCGCGCTGTACGAGGCGGACCGGCGGGCCGACGGCGAGGCGCAGGTGCGCCACACGGTCGGGTTCCACCGGGAGATGGTCCGGGCGGCCGGCAACGCGGTCCTGCTGCACACCTGGGAGGGGCTGGGCATCGAGGTGTTCACGGCACTCTCCATCCGCTGGCTGGGCACGGTGCAGAAGTCGTACGCCGAGGAGCACGAGGCACTCATCGAGGCGTTCCTGCGGAAGGACCCGGACATCGGGGTGCTGGTCAAGGCCCATGTGCTCGGCTGCGCCCCGCGCGCCTGAGACCGGCGTGCCACGCGCCTGAGGCCATGGCGCGCCGCGGTGCGCATGTGTCGCGAGGGGTGCTCGCCTGTGCAGATGGATGCCCCTTTTGCGCGTTAAATCCCGTCACTCCGTGCCCCGTTTAGCGGCACCCCATGCCACTTTTCTTCATATCGAGAAGTTTTGCCTTTCATCCTTTGATCGATCATCGATCGGAGCCTTACAGTTCACTCCGCGGGCCCACCGGCCCCATCGCCCTGTCCTGCCAGTCAGGGACTTCTCCACCCCCCTCCTCACCGGAAGGCGGCGATCATGACCGACCCCGTAGGAAAGCTTCCGAGCGAGCTCGACCAGCTCCCGGACCGCGACCCGGAGGAGACCGCTGAATGGGCGGCCTCCCTGGATGCCGTCACCAAGGCCGCGGGCCCGCACCGCGCCGCTTATCTGATGCGGCGCTCGCTCCAGCATGCCGAGGGCGCCGGTCTCGCGCTGCCCAAGCTGCTGGAGACCGATTACGTCAACTCCATCCCCACCGCCGCGGAGCCCGTCTTCGACGGCGACCTGGAGATGGAATCGCGGATCACCGCGTGGAACCGCTGGAACGCGGCCGCGATGGTCACCCGTGGCTCCCGCTTCGGCGTCGGTGGCCACATAGCCACCTTCGCCTCGGCCGCCTGGCTGTACGAGACGGGCTTCAACCACTTCTTCCGCGGTAAGGAGGGGGACGGCTCCGGCGACCAGCTCTACATCCAGGGCCACGCCTCCCCCGGCATCTACGCCCGCGCCTTCCTCGACGGCCGGCTCAACGAGCAGCAGCTCGACAACTTCCGCCAGGAGGCGGGTGGCGACGGCCTGCCGTCCTACCCCCACCCGCGGCGGCTGCCCTGGCTGTGGGAGTTCCCCACCGTGTCGATGGGCCTCGGCCCGCTCTCGGCGATCTACCAGGCGCGCTTCAACCGCTACCTGGCCAACCGCAACATCAAGGACACGTCGAACTCGCACGTCTGGGCCTTCCTGGGCGACGGCGAGATGGACGAGCCCGAGTCGACCGCCGCCCTCGCCCTCGCGGCGCGTGAGCAGCTCGACAACCTGACCTTCGTCATCAACTGCAACCTGCAGCGCCTCGACGGTCCGGTCCGCGCCAACTTCCGCGTGGTCCAGGAGCTGGAAGGCGCTTTCCGCGGCGCCGGCTGGAACGTCGTCAAGACGCTCTGGGGCACCGCGTGGGACGAGCTCTTCCAGCTCGACACCACGGGCGCGCTGGTGCGCCGGCTCCGCGAGGTCCCGGACGCGCAGTTCCAGACGTACGCCACCCGCGACGTCGCCTACATCCGCCAGCACTTCTTCGGCGCCGAGCCCGCGCTGGCCGAGCTGGCGAAGCTGCTCACCGACGCGAAGATCGCCGAGTGCTTCCACACCTCGCGCGGCGGCCACGAGGCCCGCAAGGTGTACGCGGCCTACCGGGCGGCGCTGGAGCACAAGGGTGCCCCGACGGTGATCCTGGCGCAGACGGTGAAGGGCTACACGCTCGGCCCGGGCTTCGAGTCGCGCAACGCCAACCACCAGATGAAGAAGCTGGACGGCAAGCAGTTCCGCGCCATGCGCGACCTGCTGGAGCTGCCGATCCCGGACTCGAAACTGGACGAGGGCCTGGTGCCGTACGGCCACCCGGGCGCCGACTCCCCCGAGGTCCGCTACCTCCAGGAGCGGCGTGCCGCCCTCGGAGGCCCCGCCCCGGCCCGCCGGGTGCACGCGATGGCGCTGCCCGCGCCCGAGGAGCGCGCGTTCGCCGCGCTGAAGAAGGGCTCCGGCAAGCAGGAGCTGGCCACCACGATGGCCTTCGTCCGCCTGGCCAAGGACCTGATGCGGGACAAGGAGACCGGCAAGCGCTGGGTTCCGATCGTCCCCGACGAGGCCCGCACCTTCGGCATGGAGGCGCTGTTCCCGTCGGCCGGCATCTACTCGCCGCTGGGGCAGACGTACGACCCGGTCGACCGCGACCAGCTGATGTACTACAAGGAAGCCAAGGACGGCCAGGTCCTCAACGAGGGCATCACCGAGGCCGGCGCCATGGCCGACTTCATCGCCGCCTCCACGTCGTACGCGACGCACGGCGAGCCGATGATCCCCTTCTACATCTTCTACTCGATGTTCGGCTGGCAGCGCACGGGCGACCAGTTCTGGCAGCTCGGCGACCAGCTCGGCCGCGGCTTCGTGGTCGGCGCCACGGCGGGCCGTACGACGCTGACGGGCGAGGGTCTCCAGCACGCGGACGGCCACTCGCACCTGATCGCGTCCACGAACCCGGCGTCGCTCAACTACGACCCCGCGTTCGCGTACGAGATCGCGGTGATCGTCCAGGACGGTCTGCGCCGGATGTACGGCCCCGACGCCGAGAACGTCTTCTACTACCTGACGGTCTACAACGAGCCGAAGCCGCAGCCCGCGATGCCGGAAGGCGTCGAGGAGGGCATCCTCAAGGGCCTCTACCGGTTCAAGGAGGGCACGCCCGCGAAGGCGGACGCGCCCCGCGTGCAGCTGATGGCCTCCGGTACGGCGATCCACTGGACCCTGGAGGCCCAGGAGCTGCTCGCCGCGGACTGGGGTGTGACGGCCGACGTCTGGTCCGCCACCTCGTGGGGCGAGCTGCGCCGCGACGCGCTGGAGTGCGACGAGGCACTGCTCCGCGGTGAGCTGCGGGTGCCCTACGTGACCCAGGCGCTGGAAGGCGCACCGGGTCCGGTCCTCGCGGTCAGCGACTGGATGCGCCAGGTGCCGGACCAGATCAGCCAGTGGGTGGAGCAGGACTGGACCTCGCTCGGTACGGACGGTTTCGGCCTCTCCGACACCCGTGACGCGGCCCGCCGCCACTTCGGCGTCGACGCCCAGTCGATCACGGTCGCGGCGCTGGCCCAGCTGGCCCGCCGCGGCGAGGTGCCCGCGTCGGCGGTCAAGGAAGCCCGCGAGCGGTACGGGCTCTGACGGCTCGGAGGACGGGGAGCGGGTCCGCCCGGCTCCCCGTCCTCCGCATGCGTCTGCCCCGCTCCGGCACGGGCTTCGCTCTCCGTCACCGGACGGCCCGGTTCTTCCGCTGCTGGTTCGCCCGCAGCCGGCTGGATCAAGCCCGTCCGGTGATCGAGGGCGTCTTTCGAGTCCGGCCGGTGCCCGAGGCCGCGCTCCGAGCCCGGCCGGTGCTTCACGAAGCCTTCCGGTGCCGGCCGGTGCCTGGGGCCGCGCTCCGAGCCCGGCGCCCCCGGGGCCACGCCCGCCCCGTACCGCGGCCACAATGGCCGCATGCGTGCTGCCCGGCTCATCAGAATGGTGCTGCTCCTGCAGTCCCGCCCCGCCATGACCGCCGCCGAGCTCGCCCGGGAGCTGGAGGTGTCCGAGCGGACCGTCACCCGGGACGCCCAAGCGCTGTCCGAGGCCGGGGTCCCGGTCTACGCGGACCGGGGGCGCGCGGGCGGGTACCGGCTCGTCGGCGGGTACCGCACCCGGCTCACCGGTCTCGCCCGGGACGAGGCCGAGGCCCTCTTCCTCTCCGGCCTGCCCTCCGCCCTGCGCGAGATGGGCCTGGAGGACGCCGCGTCCGCCGCCCGGCTGAAGGTGTCGGCAGCCCTTCTGCCCTCCCTCCGGGACGCCTCCGCCAGCGCCTCCCAGCGCTTCCATCTGGACGCACCGGGCTGGTACCAGGAACCGGCCACCCCAGGACTTCTGCCCGTCGTGGCCGAGGCGGTGTGGGACGACCGCACCGTCCGGGCCCGCTACCGCCGGGCGGGCCAGGAGGCCGAGGTGGAACGCGAGCTGGCACCGTACGGGCTCGTCCTGAAGGCCGGCGTCTGGTACCTCTGCGCCCGCGCGGGCGACGACGTCCGGGTGTACCGGATCGACCGCTTCACGGCGGTGACCGTGTCGGACACCCGGTTCGTCCGGGACGAGGGCTTCGACCTGCCCGCCTTCTGGGACGAGCGCGCCACCCAGTTCGCCCGGTCCATCCTGCGGACCGAGGTGACGCTGCGGCTCTCGGAGACGGCCGTGCGCCGGCTGCCGCACGCCGTGGACCGCGTCGCCGCCCGGGACGCCCTGGGCGCCGCCGGCCCGGCCGGCCCGGACGGCTGGGTCGAGGTCGTCCTGGCGGTCGAGTCCCTGGACGTCGCATACGGTCAGCTGCTGGCCCTGGGACCGGAGTTGGAGGTCCTGGAGCCGGCCGCCCTGCGCACCAGGTTCGCCGCGGCCGCCGAAGCGCTGCGCGCGCTCTACCGGTGACGGTCTGAGGCCGTAAGGCTTCATTTCGGCGTCTGGGCGTGCATCGACCGTCTCCGGGGCCGATGCTGGACCCGTGATGGACGAGACGGAATTCTGGGAGCTCATCGACAGCACCCGCGAGGCCGCCGACGGCGACCCCGAAGACCATGCCGACCTGCTTGTCGAACGGCTGGTGCAGCTCGACCCCGATTCCGTGCTGGACTTCGCCCGGCACTTCGAAGCCCGCTACAACCGGGCCTACCGCTGGGACTTGTGGGCTGCCGCCGCCGTGCTGCTCGGCGGGGCGAGCGACGACGCGTTCGACTACTTCCGCTGCTGGCTGATCGGCCAGGGCCGGGAGGTCTTCGAGGGCGCGGTGCACGATCCGGACAGTCTGGCCGAGCTCCTCGACGGCTTCGACGAGGAGCTGGACGGGGACGCCGAGGAGCTGGGCTACGCCGCCGACGAGGCGTACGAGCAGCTCACCGGGGTGGTCGCGCCGGATCTCGGGCTGCCGCCCCAGGCCGCCGAGCCGGAGGGCACCGCGTTCGACTTCGAGGACGACGAAGTACTGGCGGCGCGGCTGCCCGAGCTGTGGCAGCGGTTCGGCGCCGGGTGAGGCGCGCCCGGCCGGGGCCCGGTCACGGGCTGAGCGGCCGGCCCATCAGCACGTCGTCCACGTAACGCCCGCCCAGGAAGAACTCGCCGGGCAGCACCCCCTCGACGGTGAACCCCTCCGACGCGTACAGCGCGCGGGCGGGAGCGTTGTGACCCAGCACCCGCAGGGTGATCCGGTTGGCCCCCTGGCCGCGTGCCGCCACACACGCGGCCCGGATCAGCGCGCGTCCTATGCCGCGGCCCCGCGCCCGGCCGGCCACGGCGAGGCCCTGTATCTGCCGGACGTGCGCGTTGCAGACGAGCGGGGTGGGCGGCACCACGCGCACGTATCCGACGATGGCCGCTCCGCCGTCCCCGCTCACCTCCTCGGCCACCAGGACGTCCTGCGGCCGGTGCCGCTCGTCGAAGAACGGCGCGTAGGGAGGCTGTGGACGTTCCACCACCTCGTGCAGCGTCGACCAGGTGCTCCGGTCGAGCTCCCCGAGGGCGGGGCCGTCGTCGAGGACTGCGGGCCGGACGGTCGGGGCGGGAGGAGTGAAGGACTCGGCCATGAGCATCACTGTGCCACGCGTCTTCGGCCGCACATGGGGCAGGATGGGTCCCATGCCGCACTCCCGAATCGCTGTCACCGGATCGACCGGACTCATCGGAGCGGCGCTGGTGCGCTCGCTGCGGGCCGACGGGCACGAGGTGGTCCGGCTGGTCCGGCGCCCGGCGCGGACGGGCGACGAGGTGGAGTGGGACCCCACGCGGGGTTACGTGGACGTGGCCGGGCTGGTGGGCTGCGACGCGGTTGTCCATCTCGCCGGGGCCGGGGTCGGCGACCACCGCTGGACCGAGGCGTACAAGCGGGAGATCCGGGACAGCCGGGTGCTGGGCACGGCCGCGATCGCCGACGCCGTCGCCTCGCTGGACGTACCGCCGAAGGTGCTGCTGTCCGGGTCCGCGATCGGCTACTACGGCGACACCGGCGACCGCGCGGTCGACGAGGGCGCGCCGCCCGGCGACGGGTTCCTGCCGTCGGTGTGCGTGGAATGGGAGGAAGCCACGGCCGCCGCGGAGGAGGCCGGGGTGCGGACCGTGCACGCGCGCACCGGGCTGGTCGTCGCCCGGGAGGGCGGTGCCTGGGGCCGGCTCTTCCCGCTGTTCCGTGCGGGGCTCGGCGGCCGGCTCGGCAACGGACGGCAGTACTGGAGCTTCATCGCGCTGCACGACCACATCGCGGCGCTGCGGCACCTCCTGGACACCCCGGAGCTGACCGGGCCGGTGAACCTGACCGGGCCGGATCCGGTCACGAACGGCGAGGTGACGGCGGCGATGGGCCGGGTGCTGCACCGGCCCACGCTGTTCACGGCTCCCGCGCCCGCGCTGCGGATCGCCCTGGGCGGTTTCGCCGAGGACGTGCTGGGCAGTCAGCGGGTGCTCCCCGGAAGGCTGCTGGACTCGGGGTTCGCCTTCGCCTTCCCCGGAATCGACGCCGCGATCCGGGCCGCCCTGCGCTGACTCCGCGCCCCACCAACCCTTCCTCGTCGCCACATTCAGACGGATGTGCGACCCCGTGCACCGGTGCCCCGGCCCGCGCGCGACTGCGCGCCATCCCGCCACCCTTCTAGCCTCATGCCGAACTCGCGCATTCCGGGGGCCCGTTGAGGGCAAGAGCTCCCCACCAGTTGCGCCGACTCGGGGAGGGGCACGTGCTCAGCACGGCACACCACGCGGACGTCGTCATCATCGGGGCCGGGATCGCCGGCCTCTCAGCGGCCCACCGACTGACCAGTGCGGGAGTGAGCGTCAGCGTCCTGGAAGCCGGCCCCCGCGTCGGCGGCCGGATGATGACCGACGAGGTGGACGGGTTCCGGCTCGACCGCATCGGACCGCTTCTCAACACCTCGTATCCGGAGCTGTACACGACGCCAGGACTCGACGGACTCATTCTGCGGAACTTCGATCCCGGCGTGCTCGTCCACAGCCAGGGCCGCCGGTACCGGACCGGCGAGATACGCGGCCCCCGGGGCGCGCGCAGCGCACGGGGCGCATTCAAAGCAGCGCGCGCCCTGGCAAGCGCCCCCCGGGCGCCGTTGGGCGGGAATCCCCGGCCACCGCTGGGCGGGACGCTCACCGGGGCCATGGGCGGGGCGATCGACCAGGCGCGGCTCGGCGTGGCGCTGGCCCGGCTCGCGGCCACCCCCCGGGCCCGCGTCCTGGCCCGGCCCGAGAGAGCCGCGCTCGACGCCCTGTCAGGCCGCGGCCTCTCCGCCCGGACGCTCAACGGTTTCGTGCGCCCCCTGCTCACCGCGCTGCTCAGCGATCCCGCGCTCACGACGTCGAGCCGGTGCGCCGACCTCGCACTGCGCGGCTACGCGAGCGGCAGGCTCTGCGTGCCGTCGGGGGGTTCGGTCACGCTCCCCGAACTGCTCGCGGCCTCGCTGCCGCCCGGCACCGTCCGCACGGGCGTGCACGTCACGGCGGCGGACATCACCTCGGTGCGCACCAAGGAGCACGGCGAACTGGGCTGTCGTTCCCTGCTGCTGGCAACCGGGGCGGGTGCGGCGGCCGAGCTGCTGCCCGGTCTGCGCGTGCCGCCCTTCCACCCGGTGACGGTGCTCCACCACACCGCCCCCGCTCCCCCGCCGACCGGCGCCTCGCTGCTGCTGGACGCCGACCGTGCGGGCCCGGTCGCGCACACCGCGGTGATGAGCGAGGTCGACCCCGCCCGCGCCCCGCACGGCCGGGTCCTGATCAGCTCGACGGTGCTCGGTACCCCACCGGCCGACCTGGACCGCTCGGTCCGCGCCCACCTCGCGACGCTCTACGGCACACCCACCGACGACTGGGAACTGCTGGCCGCCCATCACGACCCGGAGGCGGTGCCCGCCATGCCGCCCCCCCACGACCCGCAGCGCCCGGTGCGGCTGCTCGCGGGGCTGTACGTGTGCGGTGACCACCGCGACACCAGCTCGGTCCAGGGCGCCCTGGCCTCCGGCCGGCGCGCGGCCGCGGCGATCCTCACCGACCTGGGTGTACGACCGGCCGCCGGGGACACCGCCGCACTCCCGGAAGCCGCCTGAGGAGCTGTCGGGTCCACGCGTCACCCCAGCGCGGCCACCCGCTCGCGGTAGCCGCGGACCGCGGCGGCGTCACGGAAGGGTTCGAGGCGCCGCTCGAAGTCCTGTACGTACTCCGTGGCCCGCACGGACCGCATCTCGGCGGCCTGTTGCGCGGCTTCCGCGCCCAGCCGGCAGGCCTGGTCGAGCTCGCCGAGCCCGAGCCGGGCGGAGGCCAGTACCACCCGGCAGAACAGCCGGCTGCGGGCGTACCCGGGCGCGCGCAGCTGGAGCGAGCGCTCCGCGTGCTGTGCTGCGCTCCGGTACTGCTGGAGGTCGCGGTGGCAGTGCCCGAACTCGTCGGCGAGCTGGGCCTCGTCGAAGTAGCGCGCCCAGTGCGGCACCTCGTCGCCGGGGCGGGAGGCCTCCAGCGCGCGTTCCGCCCGCGCGAGGGAGGCCGCGCACGCCTTGGCCTCACCGAGGACCCCGTGTCCGCGTGCCTCGACGGCGTGCAGCAGGGCGAGGACGGCGTGGGGCGCGGAGGAGCCCACGCCCTGCTGGGCCACCCGCGCCAGCTGCACCGCCTCCCGGCCGTGCCCGAGGTAGACGGCCTGCCGGCTCATGGTGATCAGGACGTAACTGCCGTAGGCACGGTCACCGGCGGCCTGCGCCAGCCGGAGCGCCTGCACGAAATAGCGCTGGGCGAGTCCGTGGGCCGCGATGTCGTACGAGGTCCAGCCGGCGAGCCGGGTCAGATCGGCGGCGGCCGCGAAGAGCCGCCGCCCGGTGGCCTCCCCGTACGTGCCGCGCAGCATCGGCTCCGTCTCGTGCTCCAGGTACCGGACGAGGGCCTGTCTGGCGTGGCCGCCGCCGTAGGCGTTGTCCAGGGTGCGGAAGAGCTCGGCGACCGAGCGCAGGGCGGCCACGTCGCCGCTGCCGACCTTCTGCCCGGAGCCCCGCTCGGTCTGCCGCTGCCGGGGAACGCCGGGGCCGCCGGACCCGAGGGGCGCCGGGGAGCCGCCCGGCGCGTGCGGTCCTGCGGGCCGGGACGGAGTGGGCCCGCGCAGGCCGTGCCGTACGCCGGGCCCTGACCCGCCGCCCTGCCCGGGCACTCCGGGCGCCCCCGGCACGACGCCGGTACCGGGTCCGGTGAGGCCGCTCCCGCCGCCGTGCTGCCCGTTCGCCGGACCGGCGTAGGTTCCGTGCGCTCCGGGCCCCGTGCGCGGCCCGGCGTACGCCTGGGCGGCCCCGTGTGCCCTGCCGGCCCCGCCCGCCACCGGGGCGGCTTCGCCCGCCCGGCCCACCCACTCGTCCGCCCGCCCGATCAGCCAGTCCCGGCTGGGGACGACCAGCCCCGCCGGGGTGAAGGCGATCTTCCGCAGCTCCACATGACTGCCGGAGTCCTTGCGCCAGAGTCCGCTGACGATGTCGACCGCCTCGGAGGGCGTGGCCGCGAACTCCAGGCCCGCGTAGACGGGCGCGCAGGCGTCCAGGCCCAGGTCCTGCGCGGAGAGCCGGCGGCCGAGCCGCCTGGTGAAGACCTCGGCGATCAGCGCGGGTGTGGTGCCCCGCGGCTGCTGCCCTCGCAGCCAGCGGGTCACGGAGGTCTTGTCGTACCGCAGGTCGAGACCGTGTTCGAGACCGAGCTGGTCCACCCGGCGGGCGAGGCCCGCGTTGGAGAACCCCGCCTCGGTGATGAGCGTGGCGAGTCGGCGGTTGGGGGTGCGCTGCGGAGGTCGTTCCGACATCAGCTGTACGGTCTCCTGCCTACGGGGCCGGGCGGGCAGCCCCTCAGGGACTGTTCTGCGTTCTCCCCGCGGCGTCGCGGTGCTGGGCTGGGCCCTAGGGAACGGCGTGAATTTAGCGGCCCCCGGGGCCACCTCGGCCGCCTTCGCTTCACATTCATCCGATCGTGTGAGGATTGAGGGCGGCGCTGACGGGAACCACCTGCCGGGCCCCCGCTCCGACGCCGGTCGTACAGTGGCCGGAGGCGCGATTCGGTGCATGGTGACGTGATGACGGGACACCCCCGGCCCCCGGCACCGCAAGTAGAGAGGCTGCTGTCGTGACTGAGCTTCGGTTCGTCCGTCTGGGATTCGGCGAGGACGCCGTCGACTACCAGGAGGCCTGGCAGAAGCAGCGCGAGGTGCACGCGGCGCGGTTCGAGGACACCGTCCCCGACACCTGCCTGCTGCTGGAGCACCCGCCCGTCTACACGGCGGGCCGCCGCACCGCCGACAGCGAGCGTCCGCTGGACGGCACCCCGGTCATCGACGTGGACCGCGGCGGCAAGATCACCTGGCACGGCCCGGGCCAGCTGGTCGGCTATCCGATCCAGAAGCTGCCGCGCCCCGTGGACGTCGTCGCGCACGTCCGCCGGCTGGAGGACGCCCTGATCCGTACGGCCGCCGAGTTCGGCGTGGAGACCAGCCGCGTCGAGGGCCGCAGCGGCGTCTGGGTCCTGGGCGACCCGGTCGAGCAGCGCCCGTCCGTCGGCGGGCTGTCCCTCGACTTCGACCCGAGGCTGCAGGACGAGGAGTTCGACGCCCGGCTGAACGGCCCCGAGTACGCCCCGTCCAACGCCGGCCAGCGCCGCGAGGACCGCAAGCTCGCCGCGATCGGCATCCGGGTCGCCAAGGGCGTCACCATGCACGGCTTCTCCTTCAACGTGAACCCGGACAACACCTGGTTCGACCGGATCGTGCCGTGCGGCATCCGCGACGCGGGGGTCACCTCGCTCAGTTACGAACTCGGCCGCGAGATCACGATCGCGGAGGTGCTCCCGGTCGTCGAGAAGCACCTCCGGGACATCCTGGAGAACGCCGAGCTCGCCCCGCGCACCATCGAGCGCACGAACGATGCCGTGGCCACGGCCTGACCCTCGGAACACCTCCGCGGGAATAGGCCCTGTCGGCCACAGGTTGGGCAGACGTAAAGCCGTTTGAACAACGGGCGTACCCTGGTGTTCGCCGAAGAATCCAATGCAGCGAAAGCAAAGGGGAGTGCCGGAGTGTCCGCTGTCGCACCCGACGGGCGCAAGATGTTGCGTCTTGAGGTCCGGAACAGCCAGACCCCCATCGAGCGCAAGCCCGAGTGGATCAAAACCCGGGCGAAGATGGGCCCCGAGTACAACCAGCTGCAGAAGCTCGTGAAGAGCGAGGGTCTGCACACGGTGTGCCAGGAGGCCGGCTGCCCCAACATCTTCGAGTGCTGGGAGGACCGCGAGGCCACGTTCCTCATCGGTGGCGACCAGTGCACCCGGCGCTGTGACTTCTGCCAGATCGACACGGGCAAGCCGCAGGCGCTGGACCGGGACGAACCCCGCCGCGTCGGCGAGTCGGTCGTCACGATGGACCTGAACTACGCCACCATCACCGGCGTCGCCCGCGACGACCTGGAGGACGGCGGTGCCTGGCTGTACGCGGAGACCGTGCGCCAGATCCACGCGCAGACGGCGGAGCGGGAGGGCGGCCACACCAAGGTCGAGCTGCTGATCCCCGACTTCAACGCGGAGCCCGAGCAGCTCGCCGAGGTCTTCTCCTCGCGTCCCGAGGTGCTGGGGCACAACGTGGAGACGGTGCCGCGGATCTTCAAGCGGATCCGCCCCGGCTTCCGCTACGAACGCTCCCTGGAGGTCATCACCCGCGCCCGCGAGGCCGGCCTGGTGACCAAGTCCAACCTGATCCTCGGCATGGGCGAGACCCGCGAGGAAGTCAGCCAGGCGCTCCGCGACCTGCACGACGCGGGCTGCGAGCTCATCACGATCACTCAGTACCTCCGGCCGACGCCGCGCCACCACCCGGTCGAGCGCTGGGTGAAGCCGCACGAGTTCGTGGAGCTCCAGGAGGAGGCCGACGCGATCGGCTACTCCGGTGTGATGTCCGGGCCGCTGGTCCGTTCGTCGTACCGCGCGGGCCGGCTGTTCCAGCAGGCGATCGAGCGGCGCGGTGCCGTGGCTCCGACGCCGACCGCGTAGCAGCGGCCGTGTGAATCCGAGCACAAGAAGCTACTGAACAGTAATGGCTGATTCGACGCGGCCCCTACGCTCCTCGCAGGTCGGAGGCGCGGATGGGCCGCGTCGGCGTGCGCGGCGCCGATATCAAGGTTTCATTGGTGTTTGACCGACCGGTCATGCGCTGGTAACACCGAGCAGTGACCCTGGATGCACGCAGAGCAGTGGTTCTTCGGGCCGCTGCCGCCCTGCGTCCCGTATCCAGTCCGCGCAGCACACTCCGCCCGCCGGGCACCGTCCGGTGAGCGCACTCGTTCCGAGGGGACTTCCACGATGCAGGCCGCGCCGGTACGCGCCACCGCCCTTCCGTCCGTCACCGATGCCCTCCGCGCCGTCGAGTCGCTGCTCCTGAGCAGCGGCCAGCGCACCGCCCGCCGCAACGCCTGGACGGCGGTCCTCGAGGACCGCCGCCGGGCCAAGGACCGGGTCGAGTCCGAGTACGTACTGGAGGCCGTGGCCGACCACCGTTCCTAGGCCACGTAAACTTCATTGCATGGCGAGGAAGGCAAAATCCACTGAAGGCGCGGACAGCGCCGAGAACGCGGGGCGGCTCAAGCAGATCGCCCTGACCTACAAGATGACCAGGCGGACCGACTCCAAGATCGGTCTTGTCGTCGCGGGTGTGGGAATCGTCACCTTCGGTGTCCTCCTCGCGATCGGTTTCTTGATCGACCACCCGATCTACGTGGGCATCCTGGGCTTCGTGCTCGCCCTCCTCGCGATGGCGATCGTCTTCGGGCGGCGTGCCGAGCGGGCTGCCTTCGGGCAGATGGAAGGTCAGCCGGGCGCGGCCGCGGCCGTGCTGGACCGCGTGGGCCGTGGCTGGACCACGACGCCGGCGGTCGCGATGAACCGCAGCCAGGACGTCGTCCACCGTGCCGTGGGCAAGGCGGGCATCGTGCTGGTGGCCGAGGGCAACCCGAACCGGGTGAAGGGCCTGCTCGCGGCCGAGAAGAAGAAGATGGCCCGCATCGTGGTCGACGTACCCGTGCACGACATCATCGTCGGCAACGACGAGGGTCAGGTGCCGCTCAAGAAGGTGCGCACCAAGATGCTGAAGCTGCCGCGCGTCCTGACCGGCCCGCAGGTGACGGCCGCCAACGACCGGCTGCGCGCGATGGGCGACCTGATGAGCAACATGCCGCTGCCGAAGGGCCCCATGCCCAAGGGCATGCGGATGCCCCGCGGCGGAAAGATGCGCTGAGCGGACTGAGAGAACGCACGAAGAGGGCGGGTCGCGAACCACAGGGTTCGCGACCCGCCCTCGTTGCTTCGCCGGACGTGCCCTCGGCCCGGCCTCAGATACGGACCTGAACGGCGCGGGCCATCCGGTCGTGCAGTCCGCGTCCGTCGCGGTCCCAGACCAGGGCCGGGATCACCAGGCACAGCAGCACGCTGCGCACCAGCACCCGCCCGAAGCCCAGACGGCCGCCCCCTTCGGCGACGACCCTGATGCCCAGCAGGCGCTTGCCCGGCGTGCAGCCGATGGTGCCGACGGTGAGCACACTCAGTACGAAGAAGATGCCGAGCGCCCAGTTACCGCTCGTCTGCTGGTCACCGCGAGCGAACAGCCCGTATGCGATCAGCATGCACAGGGCCCAGTCGACGAAGATCGCGCCGAAGCGCCGGCCCAGCGGCGCCGAGGCGCCCGGCCCGTGCTCGGGAAGCCCGAGCCGCTTGCCCCGGTACCCGAAGTCGGCGCCCATCTCCTCGGCGGCCGCGCGCGGCCCGGAGAGCCACGATCCGATTGCTTGCCTATTGTCCACCCGACCACGGTACTGCGCCCGCCCACGGCCTCCGGCGGGCGGGGGCCGCTCCTATCCGGTACATCGCACCGAAACCGGACCGGAATGCGCCGGGAACCGGCCGTCGCCGCACTCACGAGGTGCCGCTCACACCCGGCTCGGTTAACTTCGGCGAAACAAATGGGTCATGCTTGAGAAATCCGGTCTGCCTATGGTCGGGTCCAGCGTGTGCCACCGCACTGGCCACACAACGAGCTGCAACCCCGTCCCGCCCGGGCCGGGAGTAGGAGGAGTTGGATGTTCCAGAACGCCGACGACGTGAAGAAGTACATCGCCGACGAAGACGTCAAGTTCATCGACGTCCGGTTCTGCGACCTGCCCGGTGTGATGCAGCACTTCACCATCCCGGCGGCGGTCTTCGACCCGACCGAGGAGCTCGCCTTCGACGGCTCCTCGATCCGCGGCTTCCAGGCCATCCACGAGTCCGACATGGCGCTGCGCGCGGATCTGTCGACCGCCCGTGTCGACCCGTTCCGCCGCGACAAGACCGTCAACATCAACTTCTTCATCCACGACCCGATCACCGGCGAGCAGTACAGCCGTGACCCGCGGAACGTGGCCAAGAAGGCCGAGGCGTACCTCGCCTCCACCGGCATCGCCGACACCGCGTACTTCGGCCCCGAGGCCGAGTTCTACGTGTTCGACAACGTCCGCTTCCAGACCTCGGCGAACGAGTCCTTCTACCACATCGACTCCGAGGCGGGCGCCTGGAACACCGGGTCGGAGGAGAACAACCGCGGCTACAAGGTCCGCTACAAGGGCGGTTACTTCCCGACCCCGCCGGTGGACCACTTCGCCGACCTGCGTGCCGAGATCTCCATGGAGCTGGACAAGAACGGCCTCCAGGTCGAGCGCCAGCACCACGAGGTCGGCACCGCCGGCCAGGCCGAGATCAACTACAAGTTCAACACGCTGCTCGCCGCGGCCGACGACCTGATGCTCTTCAAGTACATCGTGAAGAACGTCGCCTGGCGCAACGGCAAGACCGCGACCTTCATGCCGAAGCCGATCTTCGGTGACAACGGCTCGGGCATGCACGTCCACCAGTCCCTGTGGGCCGGTGGCGACCCGCTGTTCTACGACGAGCAGGGCTACGCGGGCCTCTCGGACATGGCGCGCTACTACATCGGCGGCATCCTGAAGCACGCCCCGTCGCTGCTGGCCTTCACCAACCCGACGGTGAACTCCTACCACCGCCTGGTCCCCGGCTTCGAGGCCCCGGTCAACATGGTGTACTCGCAGCGCAACCGCTCCGCCGCGATGCGCATCCCGATCACGGGCTCCAACCCGAAGGCCAAGCGCGTCGAGTTCCGCGCCCCGGACCCGTCGTCCAACCCGTACCTCGCCTTCTCGGCCCTCCTGATGGCCGGCCTGGACGGCGTCAAGAACAAGATCGAGCCGCCGGAGCCGATCGACAAGGACCTGTACGAGCTGGCTCCCGAGGAGCACGCCAACGTCCAGCAGGTCCCGACCTCCCTCCCGGCCGTGCTCGACGCCCTCGAGGCGGACCACGAGTACCTCCTGGCGGGCGGCGTCTTCACGTCCGACCTCATCGAGACGTGGATCGACTTCAAGCGCACGCACGAGATCGCCCCGATCCAGCTGCGCCCGCACCCGCACGAGTTCGAGCTGTACTTCGACCTCTAGGCCGGGTGGGCCACAGCCAAGGTGTGGCCTGTTCGCAGATGACGGAGAGGGCCGCTACCCCGCAGTCGGGATGCTGATGACCAACAGCATCCCGCAGTCGGGGTAGCGGCCCTTCCGCGTTATCCGAGTGCTGCCGCCCCTTCGCCGAGCGGCTTGACGTACCAGTGCTCCGCCTTGCCGTGATCGTTGTAGGGTCCGGTCTCCCGGTAGCCGTGCGCCGTGTACAGGGCCCGCGCCTCGGTGAGTTCGGTATTGGTCTCGCACACGATGCGGGAAGCACCCAGCCTCCGCGCCGCCGCCTCGACAGCCCGGAGCAGGCCCCGCCCCAGTCCCGCCCCGCCGGACGCACGTACATGCGCTTCAGCTCCGCTGTCGCCGGGACCCCCGCCAGCATCCGGACCCCGGCGTACCCGAGGATCTCACCGCCGGAGTCGCGGGCGACGAGAAACGTGCCGTGCGGTGGGCCGAGACCGCTGTGCGGATCATCGTCGATCACCCGGCGGAGCTCCCCCTCCGTGACCGGGCGCCCCCGTACCCGCAGCCCCATCTCACTGAAGTACTGGGCCATCATCTCGTCCACACCCGTGCCGCTGACGGGCTCCTCGTCGATCGTCCACGTGGGCATGCGTGTCACGGTCCGAGCTGCGCCCGTGGTTGTCCACAGGCCCGGTGCAGGCGAAGGCTGCCCGGTCCGAGGCCCCCACCGGGGCCGGCCCGCGAGGACCACGTACGGGAGACCGTGCACGGGGACGCCCGCACCGCCCGGCTCCTCCCGGCCTGTTACGGGGCCGCACCCGCGGACCGGTCTTCCTCGCCCATCGCCGCCCGGGGCCTGACTTGCCGATGCCGAGGGCAGAGTCCCGGCGCCGGAAACCGGACAACGTCCGCCGCGGCCCAAGCCGTCCACAGGCGCTCACCGAGCTCACCAACCTGACCGCTCCCGGCGGCAGCCGCCGCCGACCTGCCTCTTCACCGATCCACCCGGCCGATGGGCCCGGCACGAACCCCATGCGGAGCCGGACCGCACCCCCCGGGGCGGCAGCCCGGTCGAGAGCGCGCAACGTGCCGACAGACGTGTCGGTAACATCGGATAGGATACCGACACATGCGTCGTCAAGTTAACGCAAAGGAGCGGCGCGTCCAGTCGTCGTGCCCCTCATCCCCTTCATCGCTCGGAGAGTTCCGTGTTCCTTGCCCTACGCGATCTGCGCTTCGCCCGCGGTCGCTTCGCCCTGATGGGCGCGGTGGTCGCGCTCATCGCGGTCCTCGGCGTACTCCTGTCCGGACTTGCCTCCGGTCTGGCGGATGCCGGTATATCCGGTCTGCGCGCGCTGCCCGTGACTCATATGGCCTTCGACGAGAAGGCGACCAGCGAACAGTTCTCCCGCTCGACCGTCGAGCAGGAGGACTGGCAGGCATGGTCAAAGGCCCCAGGGGTGGAGCGGGCGGAGCCGTTCGGAACCACCCTGACCAATGCCCGGGTGGCCCAGGGCGGCAAGAAGGGCGAGCAGGTCAACCTCGCCGTGTTCGGCATGGCACCGGACTCCTCCCTGGCTCCCAGCCCCAGCAAAGGTGAGGGCCTGGAAGAGGGCAGTGCCGGCATCGTGATCACCCAGGAGATCGCTGACCTGGGCGTGGAGGTCGGCGATGTCCTGACCGCGGACAAGAGCGAGGTGCGGCTGAAGGTCGTCGGCCTGGTCGACGAGGCCGTCTCCTACGGTCACATCGGCATCGCCTACGCCAACCTCGACACCTGGCGTCACCTGCACTACGGCCTGCCGGGTGACCTGCCCGAGGCCGCGCGCCAGCAGGCCACGGCCATCGCCCTGACGCTGGAGCCGGGTGCCGATGTCGCCGCCGTGGAGAAGGCGACCGGCACCCGAGCCGATACCAAGGAGACTACTTTCGGCGCGTCCCCCGGCTACACGGCCGAGTCGAGCACCATGGCCCTGATCAAGGGCTTCCTCTACGCCATCTCCGCCCTGGTGGTCGGCGCCTTCTTCACCGTCTGGACCGTGCAGCGCAAGGCCGAGATCGCCCTGCTGAAGGCGCTCGGCGCTCCCACCGGATATGTCCTGCGCGACGCGCTCACCCAGGTCGTCGCCGTCCTCGTCGGCGCTACGGCCGTCGGTACCGCTGTCGGCATGGCCCTGGGAAGCATGATGATCGGCAAGGCCCCCTTCGCCCTCTCCGCCCCGGCCATCGCCACCTCCTCCGGGCTCCTCATCGTCCTCGGAACCCTCGGCGCCGTGGTCGCCATCCGCCGCATCACCGCCGTCGACCCCCTGACCGCTCTGGGAGCCACCCGATGACCACCCCCGCCACCGACCACCAGACCGCCGCCCCCACTGCGGGCTCCGGCGGACTGCGCCTGGACGACGTCACCCTCACCCTGGGAGACGGGGACACCGCAGTCACCGCCCTCGACCACGTCGGCCTGAGCGTCGCCCCCGGCGAGTTCGTCGCCGTCGTCGGCCCCTCGGGATCCGGGAAGTCCAGCCTCCTCGCGGTCGCCGGCGGCCTGCAACGGCCCACCTCGGGCACCGTACACATCGCCGGCACCGAGCTGACCGCCCTCTCGGACAAGGAACGCACCGCCGCCCGCCGCCGCCACATCGGCTTCGTCTTCCAGCAGTCGAACCTGCTGGCCTCCCTCACCGTCAGGGAACAGCTCCTGCTGCCCCTGCACATCGACGGCCGCCTCGACGCCGCGGCCCGGGCCCGGGCCGACGAACTCATCGAAGCGGTCGGGCTCACGCACCGTGCCGGTTCCCGCCCGCACCAGCTCTCCGGAGGCGAACGCCAGCGCGCGGGCCTGGCCCGCGCCCTGATGACCTCCCCCGCCGTCCTGCTGGTGGACGAACCCACCTCGGCACTGGACCGCGTGCGTTCGGCCGAGGCGGTACGGCTGATAGCCGAGCAGACCCATGAGCGCGGTACGGCCACGGTCATGGTCACCCACGACATGGCGATAATGGACGCAGCCGACCGGGTCCACGAGATGGTCGACGGCCGCCTGTCCTGACCGGCGGCCGCAGACCGGCACCTCGTTCCCGGCCCCGTCCACCCCGCCAGGAGCCCGCCCCACATGCCGAAGATCAACGCCTCCACCGTCGCCGAGCACCGCGCCCAGCAACGCGAGGCGCTGATCGAGGCAGCGGTCGACATCCTGGTCAACGAGGGCGCCACCGCCGTCACACCGGCGGCGGTCGGCGCCCGCGCGGGCCTGGCCCGCTCCAGCGTCTACCAGTACTTCGATTCCTCGGCAGCCCTCCTGGCCACCATCACAGAGGAAGCCTTCCTGCGCTCCAACGAGGCACTCACCCGCGCCCTGGCCACCGCGAACGGCCCGCTGGAACACGTCGAGGCGTTCTTCAGGGAAAGCCTCCGCCTCGGCGCCGAAGGCGCCCACCGACCCGCCGCCGCCCTCATGGACGCCGGCCTCCATCCCGCCTGCCAACAACGGCTGAGGGAACTCCACCTGGAACAGGTCGAACCGTTCCGGGCCGCCGTCCGGGAGCTCGGCGTTCCCGAGCCCGCGCTCACGGCCGACCTGATCGCCGGGATGCTGCACACCGCCCTGGCCGCGGTCGAGCACGGCGCCCCCCTCGACGCGGTCACCACGCGCACACTCGCCCTCGTGCGCCGCTGCCTCACTCCGGCCGACAGCACGGCTCACGGATCGCGGGCAGGGCACTGAGGCCCTGATCGCCGCCGACGGCACGGCACAGCCCCGCCGGCTTCCGGAATCCTGGGTTCCCGGCGTGCGCACGGGCCGTACCGTCCCGCCCGCCGTACAGCTTCAGGCATGGGACGCCCTCGGTCTCCCACGCCCGGCCGGGTACTCGGCCAACTCCGTCGGCACGTGCCGCGGTCCCGGCACGCGGGTAACGACGGCGAGCCGAGGCGGTCAGTGCCGCACCGCCTCACCGACCTCGACCTTGACGTCCCCGTCGAGCTTGCGGTTGCTGCGGGCCGTGGCGTCCTTGGTCTTCTTGGAACCCACGTCGTCGACCGTCACCACCACCGTGTCGAGCAGATTGCCGCTCGGGTCCTTGAAGTTGATCTGCACGGCGTAGGACTGCGTCGAGCCGGTGCCGTTCGCCACCGTGATCTTCGAGGTGATGCGGCCGTCCTTGTCGGTGACCGGGGCTCCTGCCTTGACGTCGCCGCCCGCGTTCACGCCGTCCTTGATGCTGTTGAGCTTCTCCCCGGCGGCCGCCGTCGCGGAGGCGACCGCATCGGCGCCCCTGGAGGCGGCCGAGGAGGCCGCGGACGCCGCCTTGGACACCGTGCTGGACGCGCTGTCCCCGTCGTCCGAGCACGCCGATGCCGTGATCGCCATCGTCATCGCCACCAGCACCGCGCTCGCGCCCCGTGCGCCTCGCCCTGTCATCGTGCCTCCCAGCAGTCGTCCGTCGCTCCAAGTCAAGGCGTCGGCAGGCCGGGGGCGCACGCGGTGTAGGCCGGACGGGTGAGGGGACGGCGGCCGTGGGGTCGCGGGCGGGGCGCGGACCACCGAGGCTGGGGGGATGAACGAGCAGACACCCGAGACTCGCCCGCCGCCTCCGCGGCGGCGGCTGTGGCCGTGGGTGCTGCTGATGATCCTCGTGCTGCTCGCACTCGCAGCCGGCGCGGTCTCCGCGGTACTGGCCCGCGAGGTCTCGGCGGACAGCTCGCGCACCGTACACGTCCGTTACGAGGTCACCGGCGCCGCCGAGGATGTGACCCTCACGTACAGCACGTGGAAGGGCGAGGAGCTGTCGACCGGGCGGCTGACCCTGCGGAGCCTGCCGTGGGCCGGGGAGCTCGACACCAAGAGCTTCATGAGTGGCGGTTCGTTCGTCGTCAGCCTCGGGAAGTCGGGCGGTGACGTGGCCTGTTCGGTGACGGTCGACGACGGGACCCGCCGCACCGCCACGGCCTCCGGCGCCTTCGCCACCGCCACGTGCAGCGGTTACTGAGGAGCGACCGCGCACCGGTCTCTCCGGGCACCGAGACGCGACCGCGCCCCCGGTCTCCCGGGGGCGCGGCCTTGTGCGGGCGGGCGGTCGGTCAGCGGCCGTAGCGGATGAGTGCGCGAACCATGCGGCAGGTGGTGTCGGACGGCGGGTGGATGCCGAGGCGCTCGGCGGTCGTGCGTATCCGGGCGTTGCTCGCGCTCGACGGGTAGTACACGCCCGTGTCGAGCAGGGCGATCGCCAGGCGCATCGCCTTCAGCCGGCGATTGTGGGAGACGTACCACTCACGGGGACGGCCGGCGGGGAGCGGCTTCTTCTTCAGGGGTGTGTCGAGCGGCTTGGTCGTGACTGCGGCTACGGCCATTGGCAACCTCCTGGCACGGTGGTGGAACCCTCACGAACTACCCTTATTTTACTGCCCCCCACTGACAATCGCCCCTGGCCAGAGGGGTTTTCGGGAGTCCATCGCGTACCTTTGGACCCATGGAGATCTGGATCAATCCCGCCTGTTCCAAGTGCCGCAGCGCACTGACGCTGCTCGACGCGGAGGGCGCCGACTACACCGTCCGCCGCTACCTGGAGGACGTGCCGTCGCCGGACGAGATCCGGGCCGTGCTCGACCGGCTGGGGCTGGAGCCGTGGGACATCACGCGGACGCAGGAGGCGGACGCGAAGGAGCTGGGGCTCAAGGAGTGGCCGCGTGACGCGGATGCGCGGGAGCGCTGGATCACGGCGCTCGCCGAGCATCCGAAGCTCATCCAGCGGCCGATCATCACCGCGCAGGACGGCACGGCCCTGGTGGCCCGCACGGACGAGGCGGTCCGGGACGCGCTGGGGCGCTGACCGGTCCCCCGGCCCGCCGTGCCTCCGCGGCTCAGCCGGCCGCCTGCGCCTCGGCCTCCGCGAGCAGTTCCGTCAGCCGGAGCCCGAACCGTACGTCGCAGGGGTGCGGCTCCCCCGTACGCACCGATTCGATCAGCGCGTCCACCGCTGCGCCGAACGCCCCGGCGGCGCCCTCCCACCGGGGCAGGCCGACGACGCCGTGCTCACCCCTGAGTTCGATCCCCACCCCTGCCGCGGCCACCGGCGCCGCCAGCGTGAGCGTCACCGTGCTGGAGGCCCCGGAGGTGTGGCGCAGCACGAGGTGATGGGTTCCGGCGGGGCCGCGGGCCGCGGTGAGGGCGGTGACGTCGCCGAGCACCGGAATGAGGACGGAGAGCGCGTGCGGACCGACGTCCCACAGGCCGCCCTTCTCCCTGCGCCAGGGGGACGCGGCGTACTCGCTGTCGGCGCCCGGGGCCCACAGGGCGCCGATCCACTGGGCGTGAGCGGTGAACCAACCGCCTGTCGCCTGCTGTTCGGCGATCCAGTCCGCTGTTTCCGGCGCGAACCGCAGCGTGCAGAAGACGATCGAGGCGACCCGGGCCTGCTCCGCCGCCTCGGCCACCTCACGGGCGCCTTCGACGGTCGTGGCCACCGGCTTGTCCATCAGCAGATGGCAGCCTGCCGCCGCGGCCCGGGCGGCCAGGGGTGCCTGGACGTCGGGCGGCAGGGCGAAGGCGACGGCGTCGCTCGCGGCGAAGAGCTCGTCGAGCCCCGCCTCACCCGTGTACGCCGTGGTGCCGTGCACGGCGGCCAGTTCCTCGGCCGCCTCGGCCCGCTGGCCCCACACCCCGCTCAGCACGGCGCCCGGGTGGGCGGCGAGGGCGGGGGCGTGGGTGATGCGGGCCCAGGGGCCCGTGCCGACCAGGCCGATACGCAGCGGTGTCACGGGTGTCGTCATGGGAACAGTGTGCCCGGTGCGTCGTTGTGGGCGTTCGAATCAGGTGGCGGGGCATGCGAGGAGGTCGTTATGTTGGCGGGGCCGGCCGCGGGACTCCGGTGCGACTTCCGGGACTTGCCTCTGAAGCAAACATTTCGCTGCTCGCGCCCTCATTCCCCGGCCGGCTTCCGCATGTGCGTGCCGCCGCGCGGAACACCACGGGGGATGCATCATGACGACCGAGACCCAGGCCGACCTGGTTGCCGCCGAGGACGTGCTCCTCTTCTTCAACGCGGCGGTCACCGCGACGGGCCAGCGCGAGTTCCGCTCGGAGGCGTACCGACAGCGGCTCTCGCTGGACTTCCTGCACGAGTACGTACGGGTCAACTACCGCCGGTTGTACGCCGCGGCGCTCGCCCTGGACATCAACGACCACAACGCCGTGCGCATCGTGCACGGCCTGCTGGAACACGCCGGTGACGCCTCCGTGGAGGAGAAGCACACCGAGGGCCGGCTCATCGCCGCCCGGCTGGCCGGACTGCCGCCGCAGCGGGTGTACCGGCTGTTCCGGGGGCTGCGCGGCGCCAAGGTCAACAACCGGCGCACCCGCGCGATCATGCGGGACTGGCTGGCCGGGCGTCCGGATCCGGCGCACGACGCGGTCAAGTACCGCGCGGGGCTGAAGACCGCGGTCCGCCACGCCCATCTCCGGCTGAACGACGGCGACGTCGTGCCGGGCCGGGCCCCGGGCGATCCGCGCGACACCGAGCTGGGAGCCTTCCTCTTCCGGCCGGGACGGTTGCCGCGCTACCGGCACCGGCTGCTCGACGCCTGGCGTCGAGCCCACTACGAGCAGGGCGCCGTCGACGAGCTGCCCTTCACCGTCGCCGAGGGTTTCGCCGCCCGTCACGGCATGGAGCGCGAGGCGTTCCTGGAGCGGATGGTGCCCCGGATGACCCGCCTGGAGCGGCTGCGTACCCAGGGGCAGCGCGGTGGGGCCGCTCCTGCGGGGGTGGTGGCGGATGTCGATCTGACCGTGATGCCGCTCACCCGGCTCGCGCTGTACGTCCTGACGCTCGACTCCGAGGCGCGGGCGCGCGACCGTGCGGAGCTGAGCACCGCCCT
Source organism: Streptomyces sp. NBC_01013 (assembly GCF_045162765.1). NCBI lineage: Bacteria > Bacillati > Actinomycetota > Actinomycetes > Kitasatosporales > Streptomycetaceae > Streptomyces > Streptomyces sp. NBC_01013. Next base: position 6,064,084 of record NZ_CP108687.1, on the reverse strand, counting down.
GCGCGCTGCTGCCCGCCGGGCGGCGGGGCCGCTTGCGGGGAGCTGGGGGCGGGTCGCCGCCGTGCTCGACGACAGCTACTCGTCGTCGGGTTCGGGCGAGAAGCGGCGTCGTCCGCTTGCCGTGGCGCTGGCATGCCACTTCCTGCTGGAGGTGCTCGCCGCGCCCGGCGCGTACACCCCGCTGTGGACCACCGGTGCGAAGGACCCGCTGCTGGTCAGGCCGTGGGGGCCGACCCCTCTCGGCATCCGCGTGCTGGACGCCCTGGAGCATGGCCCGGACCGGCTGGTCATCGTCTCGGACGGCTGGGACAACGCCCCACCGGGGCTGGCCGGCGAGGTGTTGCGGGTGTGGCGGACCCGGCTCGATCCGGACCGGCGCACCGCGGTGGTCCACCTGAACCCTGTATACGACGCGGACGGTTTCGACGTCCGGCGGCTGTCGCCGAGCGTGCCCACGGCCGGGATCCGGGACGCGGAGGATCTGGCCGCGCTGGTGGAGATCGCGCAGTTCTCCGAGGGCCGCACCGGCCCCGCGGAGCTGTACGCGTACCTGGACCGGCAGGTCGCCCGGTACGTCGACGACCCGTCGGGGGGACCGCGGTGACCAGGCTCGAACTGACCGGGCTCACCGCCCGGCCGTCGCAGGTGTGGGGCGGCGTCCGGCTGGTGCCGCTGGTACGCGACAAGCCCGTCGAGGGGCTGCGGCTGCACCGGGAGGTGTACGGGGGATACGGGGCCGGCACGGTGGAGGTGGGCCCGCGCACGCACTACACCTCGTACATCCCGCATGGATTCGTCGCGGACTGGACGGGTGAGGGGACCAGCACCGCCGCGTACGGAACGCAGCTGGCGACCACGGGCGGGCGCGGCACGCAGAGCGCCCCGCCCAGGACGCTCGCCCTGCCGCGCCACCGGCACCACCGCCTGGCCAAGCGGCAGCCCGGGAACCGGCTGCGCTTCCTGCCGCTGCATCTCGCGATGGAGGGCTATCTGGCGCTGCACTTCGGCGGGCCCTCGACCGCCTGGGAGGAGTGGTCGCGCCAGGCGCTGCGGGACGGGCTGTCGCCGCGCGCGGAGGACGCGTACCTGGGCTGGACGGTGCGCGGGCTCGGCGACGCGCTGCGGGCGTTCGAGATCCATCCCGGCCAGTGCGGAGTGATGGTCTACACGGCCGACGCGCTCGCCGCCGCGTTCGTCGTGCCGCACCCCGGCGACTACCGCCTGCTGCACCCGACCCTCATCCAGGACCTGTACGGGGAGCTGGTCCACCAGTACGCGTTGTACGGCGCACCGGTGACGGACTTCGGGGCGCGGATCCCGGACGGGCCGCACCTGCGGACGCTCACGGCTCTTCGGGCGGCCGCGCTGCGTCAGGAGCGGCAGTGGAGCGAGGCTCACGACACCCTCTTCGCGCGGGAGTTGCTGGACACCTCGTACGGCTTCGACAGGGTCTACCGGATGGGATCGTTCACGCTGTCCCGGTTCCTGCCTCCGTTCCTGCGCAACCGGGCTGGTCAGCACATCGGCGAGACGATCACCGATCACAAGGGCCGGGTCGCCTACCTGAAGACGTTCCGGCTGTCGGAGGCGCAGATCCGGCGGGGGCACCTGTTGCAACGGCTCGCCGACGCGGACTGGCTGCTCTCCCGGGCGGCCAGGGAGCTCGGCACCAGCCAGGACGAGCTGATGCGCCGGATCCGGGCTGCCGGCTTCGCGTCCCTGCTCCGGGACCGCAGCCGGTAGCCCCCCCCTTCTCCGGTCGGTCTTACGCAGGAAACCTCGGTAACACGGGGTTCACACGAGGGCAACGGTCGGGAAATCGCGTCTTGCGAAGCTGCGCTGCATAGACCGCAGCACCCGCAAAGGATGGGCTTCCGTGACGTTCAAGGCTGAGTACATCTGGATCGACGGCACCGAGCCGACCGCCAAGCTCCGTTCCAAGACCAAGATCATGCCCGGTACCCCGTCGTCCGACGTGGCGGAGCTGCCCATCTGGGGCTTCGACGGGTCGAGCACCAACCAGGCCGAGGGTCACGCCTCGGACCGGGTGCTGAAGCCCGTCTTCACCTGCCCGGACCCGATCCGCGGCGGTGACGACGTCCTGGTCCTGTGCGAGGTCTTCAACATCGACATGACTCCGCACGAGTCCAACACGCGGGCGTCGCTGCGCCCGGTCGCCGAGCGGTTCGGCGCCCAGGAGCCGGTCTTCGGCATCGAGCAGGAGTACACCTTCTTCGACGGCCACCGTCCGCTCGGTTTCCCCGAGGGCGGCTTCCCCGCCGCGCAGGGCGGCTACTACTGCGGCGTCGGCGCGGACGAGATCTTCGGCCGCGACATCGTCGAGAAGCACCTCGACAACTGCCTGAAGGCGGGCCTCGCCATCTCCGGCATCAACGCCGAGGTCATGCCCGGTCAGTGGGAGTTCCAGGTCGGTCCGGTCTCCCCGCTGGAGGTCTCCGACCAGCTGTGGATCGCCCGCTGGCTGCTCTACCGCACCGCCGAGGACTTCAACGTCTCCGCGACCCTCGACCCGAAGCCGGTCAAGGGCGACTGGAACGGCGCGGGCGCACACACCAACTTCTCCACCAAGGCGATGCGCGAGGGCTACGACGCGATCATCACCGCGTGCGAGTCGCTGGGCGAGGGCTCGAAGCCGATGGACCACGTCAAGAACTACGGCGCGGGCATCGACGACCGGCTGACGGGCCTGCACGAGACCGCCCCGTGGAACGAGTACAGCTACGGCGTCTCCAACCGCGGCGCCTCGGTCCGTATCCCGTGGCAGGTCGAGCAGGACCAGAAGGGCTACATCGAGGACCGTCGCCCGAACGCCAACGTCGACCCGTACGTCGTCACCCGGCTGATCGTCGACACCTGCTGCACCGCGCTGGAGAAGGCCGACCAGGTCTGATCCCGCGGCAACACCCGTACGAACAGGCGCCCACCGGCACGTCCGGTGGGCGCCCCTTCGTGTGCCCGGGGCCCTGTCAGTGCGGTGTGCCAGGCTGGTCGCATGCTCGACATCAAGATCGTGACCGAGAACCAGCAGACGCACACCCGTCCCCAGGACCAGGAGTTCGGCGACCTGGTGCACAGGATCGGCATGGCCGGCGACCGCTTCCTGGTCGTGCAGCGGATACCGGATATCCCGGGCACGTTCATCCAGGTGTGGCACGAGGTCGACGGGGCGTACGACGTGGAGCACCGCACCGGCGGAGCGGCCACCCATGTCCGCACCCTCGTCGAGACACCCGAACAGGTCGCCGCGCTGATGGCCCGCTGGGCCCGCCAGGAGCCCGGGTGGGACGCGGGCATCGTCTGGGAGAGCCTGGGCCTGCCGGAGCCGGAGCCCGTGCCGGAGCCGGCTCCGGAAATCCGCGAGCAGTTGGAGGAGCGCGTACGGGAGTTGCTCCGCGGCGGGTACGGCGGTGTGGCGGAGCTCGCCGAGTCGGCCGAGGACTACCTGGTGAAGGACGGCGTGCATCCGGTCACCCTGGCGCAGGCGCGGCAGTTGGTGGAGCGGCTGTGGCTGGAGCGTGTCGAGGAGCAGCAGCTGTGGTCGGACGTGACCGGTGCGGACCGGGTGGAGCGCGCGTTCGCTCTCCTGGACGGGCGCGGAATCACTGCCCGGGAGCATTTCGCGTGCTGCCGGTCGTGCGGGCTCGCCGAGATCCACGCCGAAGGGCGGGAGGACGCACGGGGCTTCGTCTTCTTCCACCTGCAGGGTACGGAGAGCGCAGCGGCCGGGCACGGACTGACGTTGTACTACGGCGGGTTCGACGGGTCCGCGGAGACGACGGCCGCGGTGGGCCGCGAGGTCGTGGCCGTGCTGGGAGAAGCCGGACTGACCGTGGAGTGGGACGGCTCGCCGGACCAGGCGATCGAACTGCCGGGCCTGGACTGGCGCAAGAGACTGGTGGGCTGAGGGCGAGGGTGCCGGTCCGAGGCAGAGCATCCGTATCGACGGGTGAGAGAGGTCTGCTCCCCCGCCCTGTTCTCTGGTTCAATGGGGACATGGCCAGCATCCAGCACACCTCGACAGGTCGCAGCGACCTCGAGCCGTTCTGGCCTTCCCGTCAGCATCACGACTTCGACCGGGTGTGTTGCCGCGCGTGGAACGCGCGGGCCCTCTAACACCGCTCACCCCGGTCTTCGGTCCTCGCGCACGAAGCAAGTCCGTCCACAGACGACTCCCTCGCGCGAAAGAGCTGACCCTCATGGCGAACACCCGTATCTTCTCCGCCGCCACAGCCGCCACCGCGGCGCCGTCGGCGACCGCTGCGACCGCCTCCTCCCGCCCTCCCTCCCCCAACCGCCACCGGCTGCGGGCCGTGGCCCCGGACGAGGTCGTCCGGACGGCCGACGTCTCCGCGTTCCTGACTCCGGGCGCCACCTGGCTGCCCGCACCCCAGCACACCCTGCCGGCGCTGCCGGGCCGGCCGCCGATGGTCGGCTATCTGGTGCTCGTCCCCGCCGACCAGCAGCCGGCCATCGCGGCCGCTGCCGCCCAGTACGTGGTGCCCGAGGTGCTGGAGGACGCCGGGGCCGGGCCGGTGCGGATCGATTCCGTCCAGCGCACGGCCGCGGTGAACGGGAACACCCTCGACCTCACCTACCTCGAGTTCGAGCTGCTCGCCCATCTGGTGACGCACCCCCACCGGGTGCACAGTCGCGACCAGTTGGTGACGACCGTCTGGGGATACGGGCACGTGGGCGACGGGCGCACCGTCGACGTCCACATCGCCCGGCTGCGCCGCAAGCTGGGCGCCGAGCACCGCCGGTCGATCCAGACGGTGCGGCGCGTCGGATACAAGTACACGCCCTGACCGCGGAAGGGGTCCCGGATGCGGTACGTACCGCATCCGGGACCCCTTCGTCCGTACAGGTTCAGCCCTGCATCGCCGGGGCTGCCGCGGGGGTGGGCTCCGGCTCGCCGTGATCCAGCTCCGGCAGGCGCCGCAGGCCTCGCGGGGTGCGCCAGTTCCGCTCGCCCAGCAGTGCCATCACGGAGGGGAGCAGGACCATCCGTACGATCGTGGCGTCCAGCAGCACCGCGACGGCCAGCCCTACGCCCATCTGCTGCATGTCCTGCATCGACAGCGTCCCGAAGACCGCGAACACCGCCACCATGATCACGGCCGCGCCGGTGACCGCACCGGCCGTGCGCCGGATGCCTTCGTCGATCGCGGCCCGGTTGGAGAGACCGCGTTGGCGCGCCTCGCGGATCCGGGAGACCACGAAGACGTGGTAGTCCATCGAGAGCCCGAACAGGACGACGAGGACGAACAGCGGCATCCAGGACTCGATCGCGCCGACCCCCTCCGAGCCGATCAGCGAGGCGCCCCAGCCGTGCTGGAACACGGCGGTCATCACTCCGTAGGCGGCGGCCACGGAGAGCAGGTTGAGCAGGATCGACGTCACGGCGATGACGTAACTGCGGAAGCAGAACAGCATCAGCAGGAAGGTCACCGCGGTGATGAAGAGGAAGACAGGTGCGATACCGCGCTTGAGCTGGTCGTTGAAGTCGACGGAACCGGCCACCTCACCGGTGACATGGACGCGGGCGCCCGTGCCGTCGAACGCGGCCGGCAGCCGGTCCTCCCGCAGTTCGGACAGGCCGGCCTTGCCGCCGGGCAGCGGTACCTCGATCTCCGCGACGTTCTGCGCCCGGTGGACGGTCACCTTGTCGAAGCCGGCGAGCGCCTTGCGTACGGCGGGTGCCTCGATGTCGTCCGCCTCGACGACCACCTGGGCCGGGGCGGGGCCGCCGGGGAAGGTCTCGTTGATGTGCCGGTAGGCGACGGACAGCGCGGAGTCCGACCCGAACTGCTTCTCCAGGCCCAGCGACTCGGTCTTCATGCCGAGGGCCGGTGCGGCGAGCACCAGCAGGACCACGACCGAGGCGGCGGCGAAGAACTTCGGCTTGGACAGGACGGGGCGCAGCAGCTTGCCGGCGATCCGGCCGCTCTCCTTCTTGCCGCGCTTGTTGCGGCGGTTCAGCAACGGCACGCGTCCGGCGTCGATCCGGTCGCCCAGCCAGGAGAGCAGTGCGGGCAGGACCGTCACGGAGCCCATCATGGCGATGAAGACGACGATGATCGTGGCGAGGGCGAAGCCCTTGAACAGCAGCAGTCCGGACAGGAACATGCCGGCCATCGCGACCATGACGGTCAGCCCCGACACGAGCACGGACCGGCCACTGGTCGCCGCGGCGATCCGCAGTGCCGTCTCGGCGTCGCGTCCCGCGGCCCGCTCGTCGCGCTCGCGGCGCAGGTAGAAGAGGCAGTAGTCGACGCCGACGGCGAAGCCCATCAGGAACATCACGGAGTACGTGGTCTGGAAGAGGTGCAGTTGGTGACTGGCGAGCGAGAGCAGTCCGAAGGCCGCCATGCACGCGGTCAGGGCGAGTCCTACGGGCAGCAGGGCCGCGACGACGGCCCCGAAGGCGACCAGCAGGATGCCGAGCGCCAGGGGTACGGCGGTGAACTCGGCCTTCTTGAAGTCCTCGGAGAGCAGGTCACCGAGCCACTTTCCCGCGCTGGCCTCGCCGAACTGGTGGACGGTGACGTCCTTCCGGTTCTCCTGGACCCCGGCCACGGCGTCGAGGACGGGCTGCACCCGGTCGGCGGAGGTGGCCGCGTCCCCCTTCATCTCGAAGGTGATCAGCGCGTCCTTGCCGTCCTTGGACGGGACCGGAGCCGCGAGGTCCGTCACCTCGCCGGTCCCGCCGATGGCCGCGGACAGCTCTCCCGCAGCCGTCCGCCAGCCGCCGGGGGTGGTCGACGACACCATGACGAGCTCGCCCGCGCGGTGGCCGAGGCCGGCGTCCAGGAGGATCTGCTCGGCGCGTGCCGAGTCACCGGCGCCGTTCTCCGCGTTGGTCATCTCGACCATTCCCGATGCGCCGCCGATCCCCGCGGCGAGTACGACGAAGAGCAGCCAGCCGAGAATGGCCGTCTTGCGATGGTGTGCGCTCCACACACCGATACGTGCCGCGAGATTACGCCTCATGGCGTTGTTCGCCCCCTGATGTAGACGTCGGACCGGACACCTCCGAATCTAGGAATCCGGCGGCCGCCGCCCCAGCCGCCGAAGCCCCCACTCGGCGCGACGTAGGGCCAGGTCCAAGGGGTGGTGCTAGGTACACCCCCGCCCGGTGGCGAGACGGCTGACGCGCGGGGTCTCCTTCGGGTCAGACTGTGGCGGACCGGGGCCGGCACGACGGCTCCGCCAGGGTCTGTCCGGGGGTTCAGGGTCGGGACAGGCGCCGGCTCGGCGAGGGAAGAGGGATCAGGATGAACGCGAAACGGGGCCGGGTCAGGGCCGCACTGCTGGCGGCGGGACGTGGGCTGGTGCTGTCGGTCGCCTCGATGGCGGGGTCGGTCACCCTGTTCGTGCTGACGGTGCTCTCCATCGCCTTCATCCCGTTGGGCATCGGGCTCGTCACCACCCCCGGGGTGCTGACGGCGGTCCGCAAGCACGCCAACCAGCGCCGGTTGTTGGCCGTGACCTGGGCGGACGTCCGCATCCCCGTTCCGTACCGGCCCCTGCCGAAGGGCGTGCGGAGCGGGTTCACCGGGCAGGTGGAGCGGACCACGGTGATGCTGAAGGATCCGGCGACCTGGCGGGACATCCAGTGGATGCTGGTCGACATGACCGCCGGTTACGTGGTGGCGGTCCTGGCGGCGGCGCTGATGATCTACCCGGTCGAGGGTTTCGTCCTGGCGGCGGGACTGTGGCGGGCCTTCACGGACGACCGGTACTGGTACGCGTTCGTGCCCGTGGACAGCCAGGCGACGGGGCTGGCCGCCGCCGCGCTCGGAGTGGCACTCTTCGCGACCGGTGTGGTCCTGAGCGAGCGGCTGCTGCGGGCGCACTTCGTGATCGCCCGCTCGGTGCTGGCCCCCACCCATGAGCAGGAACTGGCTCTGCGCATCGACCGGCTGACCGAGACCCGGCACGAGGCGGTCGACACCGCCGCCTCGGAGCTGCGGCGCATCGAGCGGGATCTGCACGACGGTGCGCAGGCCCGGCTGGTCGCCATGGGCATGAACCTCGGCACCATCGAGGCGCTGATCGAGAAGGACCCGGCGCAGGCCAAGAAGCTCCTGGCGACGGCCCGTGCGTCCTCGGCCGAGGCGCTGACCGAGCTGCGGGATCTCGTACGGGGAATCCACCCGCCGGTGCTCGCCGAGCGCGGTCTCGGGGACGCTGTGAGGGCGCTGGCGCTGCGGATGCCGATCCCGTCGGAGGTGGACGTGGAGCTGGACGGCCGGGCCGAGGCCCCGGTCGAGTCGGCGGCGTACTTCGCGGTCAGCGAGGCGCTGACGAACGCGGCGAAGCACTCCGGCGCGGATCGCATCTGGGTGGACCTGCACCACGTCGACGGCATGATGCGGATCACGGTCACGGACAACGGGAAGGGCGGCGCGGTGGCCCGAGGAGGCTCCGGGCTGAGCGGCATCGAACGCCGACTCGGTACATTCGACGGCATCATGGCCGTCAGCAGCCCCGCCGGCGGTCCCACCATGGTGACCATGGAGATCCCTTGCGAGTTGTCCTAGCCGAAGATCTCTTCCTGTTGCGCGACGGCCTGGTGCGCATGCTGGAGGCGTACGACTTCGAGATCGCGGCCGCCGTCGAGACGGGTCCCGAACTCACCCGGGCCCTCGCTGAGTTGAAGCCGGACGTGGCCGTGGTCGACGTCCGGCTTCCGCCGTCCCACACGGACGAGGGCCTCCAGTGCGCCCTGGCGGCGCGGCGGGCCAGGCCGGGACTGCCGGTCCTCGTACTCTCCCAGCACGTCGAGCAGTTGTACGCGCGCGAGCTGCTGGCGGACGGGAACGGGGCGATCGGGTACCTGCTCAAGGACCGGGTCTTCGACGCCGACCAGTTCATCGACGCGGTGCGCCGGGTCGCGGCGGGCGGCACGGCGATGGACCCGCAGGTGATCTCGCAGCTGCTGTCGCGGCGCGCGCAGGACAAGCCGATGGGGGGACTGACGCCGCGGGAGCGGGAGGTCATGGAGCTGATGGCCCAGGGCCGTTCGAACGCGGCGATCGCCTCGCAGATGGTGATCACGGAGCGGGCGGTGGCCAAGCACACGTCGAACATCTTCGGGAAGCTCGGCCTGCCGCCCTCCGACGACGACAACCGCCGCGTTCTCGCGGTGCTCGCGTATCTGGACCAGGGATAGGCCAGGGCGCGGTGCGCGCACCCGGACGGGGTCGCGGCGGGGCGCGCGTCCGGACCGGGTCGGAGCGGGGGCGCGCGTCCGGACCGGGTCGGAGCGGGGGCGCGCGTCCGGACCGGGTCAGGGCCGGTCCGGACGCGCGGTCTCGGGGCCGGTCAGGAGCCGGCCGGCGGGGTGGACAGGTGCAGCGTCGTGGCGCCCAGGTGCGGCTTCGCCCGGGATTCCAGCACCTTGACGCGAACCGCGGTGGCCGTGACGGCCGTGGGGAGCGGAAGGATGCGCTCGTGGCCGATGGTGGTGCCCTCGGCGATCCGCTGCCAGACTCCGCCGATCCGGGCCTCCACGGCGAACTTCTCGACCCGCTGACCGTGCCGGATGTCCTCACGGACCGCCACGCGGTCGAAGGTGTACGGGGCCGGGCCCTGGGCGCGTACGTCGGTGCCGTAGACCCGGCGCACGTCGTTTCCGAAGGCGGTCAGGGACGCGACGTCCGCCTCGGCGATCCGGCCGTCGGGCGCGGGCGGGACGTTGAGCAGGAGCGAGGCGTTGCGGCCGACGCTCTTCTCGTACAGGTTCATCAACTGCGCCGCGGTCTTGGGCTGTTCGTTCCGGTGGTAGAACCAGCCGGGCCGGTTGGAGACATCGGCCTCGGTCGGATACCACTGGAGGTAGTGGACGTCCGGGCCGAGGAGCTCGGCCCGGGAGCCGATGTCGGGGTCGGTCGAGTCGTTGGGAAGACTGCCGAGGCCCGTCCACGGGTCGGTGGCGTGCGGGGTGACGCTCCACTCGGTCTCCCGGGCGGTGCCGGACTCGTTGCCGACCCAGCGCACGCCCTGCGGGCCCTGGAAGACGACGGTGTTCGGCGAGAGCGCCTTGACCATGTCGAACCACTGCTTGACGTCGTACTTCTGCGTGATGCCGGAGCCCGACCACGGGTTGGCGCCGTCGAGCCAGAGTTCCTCGACGGGGCCGTACTGGGTGAAGATCTCGTACAGCTGGTTGAGGTAGTACGCGTCGTAGTCGTCGGCCCGCACCTTGAAGGTGGGCAGCTCGCCGCTCCTCACGCGGTCGGCACGGTCGTCACCGGGGACGAGGGTGGGAATCGTGCGCTCGGTGACGGCGCTGCCGTTGCCGAAGCGGCCCTGACCGGCGGGGGCGCGGTCGCCGTCCGCCAGCGCCATCCGCTCGGGCAGGCTCAGCGGCTTGCCCTCCGCCTGCTTGGCACGGATCTTCTCGACCCACTCGGCGTGCCAGGCGTGCGGGAGTTCAGCGCCGTCGGAGGGCGAGAGGTAGAGGCCGACCTTCAGCCCCGCCTTGCGGGCGGCCTTCACGTAGGCGGCGACGACGTCGGGGCTGCCGGGACTGAGGGCGACCGAGTGGTCGGTGTAACGGCTCGGGTAGAGGACGAAGCCGTCGTGGTGCTTGACGGTGAGCATGACCTGCTCGACGCCGGCCGCCTTGTAGGCGCGCATCCACTGGTCTGCGTCGATGCTCTTCGGCGCGAAGAGCTTTTCGTCCTCCGTGCCGGAACCCCACTCACGGTCGGTGAAGGTGTTCATCCCGAAGTGCGTGAAGGCGGTAACCTCCCGCTGCTGCCAGGCCAGCTGTCCCGTGGTGGGGACGATGTTCGCCGCCTTCTCGATGATCCGTTCGGGACTGTCGCACGCCTCGACCGCCATCTGCGACGCGGGTCTCACGGGCGCAGTGCACGGGGCGGCGGGCGACGCGGACCGCTGGGGCGTGGTCTGCTGCGCCGTGGCCTGTACGGGGACGAGCGCGGCGGCCGCCGCCAACGCGACCGCGCTGAGCACATGAGTGCGTCGTGCCATGGTTCCCTCGCCTTCACGACCACAAGTGGTCGGATCTATCGAGTGCCGACGCGTGCATGCTGCCCCATGGAGCAGTTCCCGGGAAGGGTGCGCGCTCCATACGTCCTATCTCTCGTGTGTAAAGTCCAAGCCCGCACCCGCCCGTTCAGCCGTTGAACCAGGCGGCCATATCGAGCCGGAAGGCGTCCGGGGCAACCACGGTGCGCAGGTCGGCCTCCATGGCACGGACCCGCTCGGCCCCGAGCACCCGCATCCACTCGGCGCGCAGCCGGTCGAAGCCCTCGGAGGACCGCACCAGCATGTCGATCCCGCGCGGGGACAGCCGGACCAGTTTGCGGCGGCCGTCCTTCGGGTCGTCGACGCGCTCGACGTACCCGAGGCCTTCGAGCTTCTCGACGGTCTTGCCGGCGGCCTGCTTGGACACCCCCAGCCGCCGCCCGATCTCCCCCGCGGTCGACCCGTCCCGGCCCACCGCCTGAAGCGCGTACCCGTACGCGGGACTCATGCCGGGATGGCCGTGCTCGGCCAGTTCGCGGTGCAACGCATCGATGATCGAACGGAATCCGGCGAAGAGCAGAACGGGCAGTTCGAAGCCCGCCCCGGCCTCGGCGGGGACGTCGTCCGCACGCTCAGCCATTGCGAAACTCGACAATCTGGTTTACCTTTTCGTCAATCACGTTGTCGAGTTTATCGCGAGAGGCCACTCATGTCCGCCACCGCATTTCCCGATCACACCCTCGAATCCGCCCCCGCCGCCGCCCGCCCCACCATGGCGGCCGTGACCCGGAAGCAGGGCTATCTCCCCGTCGCTGTCGCCCGGCTGGCCACGGCGCCGGAACTGCTCGACGGCTTCATGAAGACCAGTGCGCTCTTCGAGTCGACGACCCTGGCCCCGCTCGCCCGGGAGACCCTGGTCATGACGGTCGCCGCCCGCAACGGCTGCCACCTCTGCGTGGCCATGCACACCGCGAAGCTCACCGCCCTCGGAGCCGACGCCGCCCTCATCGCCGCGCTGCGCGACGGGAGCCCGCTGCCGGACGAACGTCTGGAGGCGGTACGGCAGTTCACCCTGGCCGTCATCGCGGCGAGCGGGGCGGTCGACGAAAGCTCGCTCCAGTCGTTCCTGGCGCACGGATACACCTCCCGCAACGCTTTGGAGGTGGTCCTGGGCATCGGCGCCTACACCATGTCGACTCTGGCCAACCGGCTCACGGACGCGCCGATCGACGCCCAACTCGCACAGTTCGCCTGACGGGTGAATTCAGCGAGCCCATCCCCTCGTTGAACGGAACGTGCGCCCGCCCCGTATGGAACGTCACGCTTCTCCCCCGCGAAGCCTGAGGAGTCCGAGGAGTTCCATGGGACGCACATCGCGCAAGAAACGCTCCACCCTGGCCAACCGGGCGATCATCGCCTCGGCCGCACTGATCCTGGGCGGGGGTGGGCTGGCGGCGGTCAACGTCTACGCCTCTGCGGGCGAGGGGTCGTCCGGCCCCGCGCACGGCCGGAACTGGCAGCCGGCTCGCCAGGCCTCCACCATCGACTGCCCCGAGGTGGTCAACGAGATCCCCGAGGTACCCGATCCGGCCCGGGCCGAGGTCGACCGCGAGCTGGCGGCCATGGACACCCAGATCACCGATGCCTACCGACAGTTCGCCGACCGCCGGGACCGGATGGCCCGTGACCCGCAGCTCGCCCAGAACGCCGTGCTCGGCCCGTTGAAGGCCCGGCGCACCGCCAGCATCGACCGCATCGCGACCGCGATCGGCCGCAGCGCTCAGCGCCCGGAGGGCCTCGGCTCGCTGGCCCCGTGCAGTCTGCGCGCGGACGACGAGGCGGACGACCCCACGGACGACGGTTCCGGCGGCGGCGGAGACGACCACGGCAACGGGGACGGCCAGGGCGACGGCGGAGACAGTCAAGGCCAGGACAACCAGGGCCAGGGCCAGGACGACGGCGGAGACGACCAGGACGAGGGCGGCCAGGACCAGGGCCAGGAGGGCAACGGCCCCGAGGACTCCGACTTCGTCGACATCCGGTCCGTCCAGCCGAACGGAGACAAGCCGGCCCGGCGGCGCGGCGCCTCACGCGGCACCTTCACCACCGAGTGCGGGCGGAACCAGAACGGGAAGTTCAACCCGGACAACGTCATCGCCGCCCCCGGCGTCGCCAACGGCGCTCATCACATGCACGACTACGTCGGCAACCAGGCCACGGACGCGTTCTCCGGCGACGACGACCTCGCGGCCGGTGACACCACCTGCCGCAACCAGGGCGACCGGTCCACGTACTACTGGCCGGTGCTCCGCCTGCGGAACGGGGCGGCGGAGAACGACGCCGACGCCGACGGCGGAGGCAGGGACCAGAACGTCGGGGAGATCCAGACCCCGTCCCAGGTCACGCTGAAGTTCATCGGGAACCCCACCGGGAAGGTCGCGGCCATGCCGCGCTTCCTGCGCATCATCACCGGCGACGCCAAGGCGTTCACCAACGGCGACGCCAACGCCAACGCCTCCTGGAGCTGCACCGGGTTCGAGGACCGGCAGCTCAAGGACAAGTACCCGATCTGCCCGGAGGGCAGTCAGGTCGTCCGGTCCTTCGCCTTCCAGAGCTGCTGGGACGGGCAGAACACCGACAGCGCGAACCACCGCACCCATGTGGCGTTCACGCAGGACGACGGGAGGTGCCCGAACGGCTTCCGGGCCATTCCGCAACTGGTCCAGCGCATCGTGTACGACGTGCCGCCGGGGCCCGGGTTCGCCGTCGACTCCTTCCCGGAGCAGCTGCACAAGCCCGTCACCGACCACGGTGACTTCATCAACGTCTTCGACGACAGGCTGATGCGGAAGGCGGTGAGCTGCATCAACGACGGGCGCAAGTGCCGCTGAGGGCCACCTCGGCGGCGTGCCGCCCCCACACACCTGCGCGGTCAGCTTCCGCGGTGACCGGAGTGTCCAGCCTCGTTCCCCCCATTGCCGCCACTTCCCGAGTGGTGCGGCGAGGCGCTCTCCACCGTCCCGCCGAGGCGGCCGCGCAGTGCCGCGATCACCTTGGCGTCCGAGACGGCGACCCACCGGCGGCCGACCAGGTACGAACCTCCGTAGTCGTTGGCCTCGTTGATCCACTCCCGCTGGCCGCGGTCGGTGGCGAAGGTGGCCAGCACGTAACGCCCGTCGTCGGTTGCGCAGTTGGCCTGGCGCAGCTCCTGGGCGTCGGTCTGCAGCCTCGGCTCGCACCGCGCCTGCGCGGCGAGCTCCTCCAGCGTGCCGGTGGCGGTCGGCGGGATTCCGTTCCCGTCGCCGCCACCGCCGCACGCAGCGAGCAGCACCAGGCCCGCGACGACGGCCGCGCACCGCACACCCCGCGACGCCCGCCGCCCACCGTTCCGCTTCACCATGCGGCCATCGTGCCGCTTCGGGAGGCCTCCCGGCAGCCGAACGGGAGAAGGGCCGTGGGGGGATGGATCTCCGCGGCGCGCCCGGGCAGGACGGGCGCGAAGGCCTGCCCGGAGTGACCATCGCACGATTCGCTCGTTCTGCTGAACGTGCGTCCACTGCCAGAGGTACCGTCAGCCGTCGCCGGGTCCGATGCGGAGCAGTCCGAGGCCGCGCTCGTCGACCACTACCCCCGGCTGGCCCGGCTCGGCTATCTGGTCCTGCCGCATTCGCTGAGCCGTGACCGGCGCGTCCTCACGGCCCACGCGCTGGCCCAACGGTCCTTGCAGGCGGCACGCAGGGCCGGGCCCTGCGACGGCGGCGCGGTTCCGCTCCCGCGCCGTTCCGCTCTTGCGGAGACCGCCGATCCCGGTTACGCCTACGTCCGGCGGCAGGTGCTGCGGGGGGCGCTGGCTGCGGGGCGGCCGCTGCGCCTGCGCCCCCGGCCACGCCGGGCCCAGTTCCCTCCCGTGCTCCCGCTGACGTGGGGACTGAGACTGTTCCCGCACTCCGGCGGCGCCGGTGAACTCGTTCTGGAGCAGCGGCTGTCGGCGGTGAGCGGGGCGGCGCGGGCCGCGTTCGTCCTGCGCGGTCTGGAGGGGCTGGCGGACGGCGAGGTCCGGCGGGTGCTGTCCGACGCGGGCGTGGCCGATCCGCATGCTGCGCTGGTGGAGGCGGACGGGGTGTCGGCTCCCTACGCGCTGCTGGCGTCACCCGAGTTCGACCCGTGTTCGCTCCAGGCCCGGCCGCCCGACCTGCCGCGGCGCCGCAGATACGTCCGGGCGGCGCTGGCGGGTGTCGCCGCCCTGCTGGTGTGCGGGGCGCTGCTGGGCCTGCCGGGCGGGGGCTGGGGCCGCGGCACCCTGTCCGCGCCCCTGTACGCGCGCAACCCGGCTGCCGAAGCGGCGCTGGATCCGGGGGCGTTGAGGCGGGTCCCGCAGACGTTCTGGCAGCGGTCGCCGCGTACCGACTTCACCGCCTGGCCCACCCGCGGTGACCGCACCGAGGACACCCGGCTGCTGCGGCGGGCGCTGCGGGTGTGGGCGCGGCCGGGTGGCGGCGTGCGGACGTCGGCGACGCCGCGGACGCCGGCGGGCCCGCCGATGGGGTCGCCGCAACTGTTGTACGCGGGCGAGGTGGACGCGTCCGCGGTGGTGCTGTTCTACGACGGGCTGCGCGTCGTGCGGTACGCGGAGCCCCGTGACGCCGATCCGTCCGAGGGCGCGGCGCTGGATTTCGCCCGGGTCGACGGGGCGGACGTGACCTCGGCCAGTGCCCTGGTGGTGGAACGGACGCGGGGGGCGGTCCGCTATCTGACGGCCCCCTGGGTGCGGCAGGTGCGGGTGCGGGATCTGCTGGCACCGGACCGGGCACCGCACGCCCTGCACCGCTCCCCCGACGGGGTGACCGACGCGCTGTCCAGCCCGGCGACCGCACCCGGCTGCCGGTCCTGGCACGCGGTCGAACTGGCCGACGCCGCGGCGGTGCGGCTGGTGACGGATCTCGGCGAACTCGCCCCGGCCCGCCTGACCTCGGGCCCGCCTGCGCGGCCGCACGACGTCTCGGGGCGTGCGGAGTACGCGAGCTGGGCCCGGACCGCCTGTCTGCTGCCGGCCGTGCGCTCGCACGGGGTGCGCACGGTGAACTCATGGGCGTACGCGACACAGCCGCTGCCCGAGGGGAACGGCACGGCCGAGTGGGTGTGCACCCGGGCGGAGACCTGGCGGGGAACCGGGAGCAGGGTCCTCGCCCAGTTCCAGGCCCCGTCCGGGCGGGCACCGGACAGCAGGCCGCCGGGGGTGGTCGCGGCGCGTGCCGAGGACGCGCCGGAGTGCGGGACGCGCGCCCCACAGGTGCTGGCGGGCGTGTTGTGGAAGTCGCGGGGCGGCCGGTGGTACGTACTCGCGGCGGGCAGCGAGCAGTTCGCGTCGCTGACCACATCCGGAGGGGTGAGGGGCCGGGCGCGGGGGAGGCTGCTCGTGGTGCCGGCCCGTGCGGGCGAGCGGGCGCAGCTGCACGGGCGGCTGACGGACGGCCGCCGGGTCGGGGCTCTGGGCTGAGCGCCCCGGCCGGCCGGGGCTGCCGGGATCGGGAAGTCGTGACATGCCCCTGTTCCCCAGGCTTACCCATCAGTACATTGACAACATGTCTCATAAGCAGCCGGCGGCGGTGGCATCGGAGCAGACCCACCTCAAGGCCCGGCGGGTGTCCTTCGCCTGGGACCGTACGCCCCTCCACTGGGTGCCGGGCGATCCGTTCGCCACCCACACCATGAACGTGCTCCATCTGCTGCTCCCCGCCGGGGAACGCTGGTTCATCCACGTCTACCGCCAGGTGCTCCCGTACATCCACGACGAGCAACTGCGCAAGGACGTGCTCGGGTTCATCGGGCAGGAGGCGGTGCACTCGCAGGCCCACGACGACGTCCTCCCGCACCTCAAGGACCTCGGCCTCGACCCCACGCCGTACACCGCGCAGGTCGACTGGCTCTTCGAGAAGATGCTCGGCGACCGGACGCTGCCGCCGGGCCGGGCACGCACGTGGTGGCTGATGGAGCGGGTGGCGACGATCGCGGCCATAGAGCACTACACGGCGTTCCTCGGCGACTGGATCCTGAACGCCGGGGAGCTGGACCGGCGTGGCGCCGATCCCACGATGCTGGACCTGCTGCGCTGGCACGGCGCGGAGGAGGTCGAGCACCGCTCGGTCGCCTTCGATGTGTTCATGCACGTCGACGGCGGATACCGGCGGCGGGTACGGACCTGGGCGACGGCGTTCTCCGCTCTGCTCTTCCTCTGGCAACGCGGGGCGCGGTTCTTCATGGAGAACGACCCGAGCCTGCTGGACGGCAAGGCGTCCTTCGGGCAGTTCTACCGCAGCGGCCGGCGCGGCACCCTGCCCAGCACCCCGTCGATGCTGCGGTCCATCCCGCGCTATCTGAGCCGTACGTACCACCCCTCGCAGGAGGGCAGCACGGCTCAGGCCGTCGGCTACCTCGCCCAGTCGCCCGCCGCGGTGGCGGCCGAGGCCCGTACGACGGAAGCCGGCTGACGATGTCCCTCCCCTTCCCCCGTCTGCGGACTGCCGCCCTGCTCGCCGGCGCCGCACTGCTCACCAAGCGGGCGATGCGCCGGCGCATCGAGAAGTCCCCACTGTGGCCGCTGCCCGCGCTGGAGGAGCCGACATCCGGCCGTGCGCAACGCCGTTCCACCACCGGTCGGCGGCTGCTCATCACCGAGCGGACCACTCCGGCGGACGGAGTCGTACAGCTCCGCCTGGAGGGCCCGGACCTGCCGCCCTGGCAGCCGGGCGCGCATCTGGACCTGGTGCTGCCTTCCGGTCCGGTCCGCCCGTACTCGCTGTGCGGCGACCCGGCCGACCGCGGCACGTACACCGTGGCCGTCCGGCTGGCCGAGGAGGGCCGCGGCGGCTCCCGCGAGGTGCACGCCCTGCTCCACGAGGGCCTGGAGATCGAGGTTCGCGGCCCGCGCAACCGCTTCCCACTGGCGGACGCCCCCTCCTACGTCTTCGTCGCCGGCGGCATCGGCATCACGCCGGTCCTCCCGATGCTGCGCGCGCTGGCAGCCTCGGGTGCCGACTGGCGGCTGCTGTACGGAGGGCGCAGCCGGGCGACGATGCCGTTCCTGGCCGAGATCGAGAAGCTGGACGCCGACGGCGACCGCGTCACCGTCGTCCCGCAGGACGAGGCGGGCCATCCGGACGTCGCCGCGGCCCTCGTGGACGCGGCCGAGGGCACGGCCGTCTTCTGCTGTGGTCCGGCGCCCCTGATGGAGGCGGTCGAGGCCGCGCTCCCGGCCGGCTGCACCCTGCACCTGGAGCGGTTCTCCGCGACGGGCACGGACGCCGCAGGGTCGGCCCCCTTCGAGGTGGAACTGCACCGCTCGCGCCGCACCGTGCCGGTCGCGGCCGGTCAGTCGGTGCTCGCCGCCGTACGTGCCGAGCTGCCGCACGTCCCGTACTCCTGCGAGCAGGGCTTCTGCGGTACGTGCCGGCAGCGGGTCCTGGTGGGCGACGTCGAGCACCGGGACGACCTGCTGACGGACGCGGAGCGGCACGACTCGATGCTGATCTGCGTGTCGCGGTGCCGGGGCGGGCGGCTGGTGCTGGATCTGTAGGCGGTGCAGGTCGGTACCCTGTTCCTCATGACGACCGGGGTGCGGCGCAGGATGGGCGTCGAGGAGCGCAGGCAGCAGTTGATCGGTGTCGCGCTGGAGTTGTTCAGTCACCGGCCCCCGGACGAGGTCTCCATCGACGAGATCGCCACGGCGGCCGGGATCTCCCGGCCGCTGGTCTACCACTACTTTCCGGGCAAGCAGAGCCTGTACGAGGCGGCGCTGCGACGGGCGGCGGACGAGCTGGCGGCCCGGTTCCTGGAGCCGCACGAAGGGCCCCTGGGGGCACGGTTGTTGCGGGTGATGGGGCGGTTCTTCGACTTCGTCGACGACCACGGCCCCGGGTTCGCGGCGCTGATGCGGGGCGGTCCGGCGGTGGGTTCGTCGACGGCGAACGCGATGGTCGACGGGGTCCGCCAGGCGGCCTGCGAGCAGATCCTGGCGCATCTGGGCGTCGACGAGCCCCCGGCCCGGATGGAGTTGGTCGTCCGGTCCTGGGTGTCGCTCGCCGAGTCGACGGCCCTGATCTGGCTGGACGGGCGGCACATTCCCCGTGCGGAGCTGGAGTTGCAGCTGGTGCACGACTTCGCCGCACTGGCTGCCGTGAGCGCCGCGTACAACGAGGAGATGGCGGGCATCGTGCTGCGGGTCCTGGCGCAGGAGCCGGCCGACGGGCCGTTCGGAGACCTGCTGGTGCGGCTCTCCTCGCTGGCGCCCGCCGTGCCGGCCGTGCCCCCGCAGCGGCTGCGGTAGGCCCCGGGACGTCAGATCTTGCGGTACGAGGGGTCGAGGTCCCGCGTCTCGGCGGAGAGGTGCAGGGTCAGCCCGTCGGCCGGCCGGATGTGGGCGGTCAGCAGGTCCCGTACGGCCTCCGTGAGCCTGGCCTTGACCTCGGGGGTGCGGCCGGGCAGCAACGAGATGTCGACGTGCACGAGCGCGTCGCCGCCGGGGGCGTCGGCCACCACCGTCTCCTCGACCCGTCGGAAGCGGGTCTTGCAGGCGGCGATCTTCGTGGTGACCGTCTCGGCGATCAGCGGGTGCAGTGCGCCGGCGAAGCCCGAGCGGTCGAAGGTGTCGTCGAGTTCGGCGGAGTAGTCGACGGTGATCTGCGGCATGGCGGCCTCCTGGGCAGGCGCGGGGCGGTGGTCACCCCCACCCTTCCCCCTGCCGAGGAAGACGCACAAGCAGGATTCACTATGTGAGCAGCTCACCCTGGAGCGCCTGGCTCAGGCCCTCCTCCGCGCTGTCGGAGCGGCCTCGTTCGAAGGCGCGCCAGTAGGCGGCGTCGCCCACGGCCGCGCGGGCCTGGCGTTCGCAGGCCTCTCGCAGCGGCCCCAGTTCCGGGGTGCCGCGCTGGGGGTGTCCGACCATGCGCCAGTAGACCTGCCCGGTGCCGTACACCCGTGCGGCGAGCGTGCCCTCGCCCTGGGCGGCGATCGCGGCGGCCAGGATGTCCAGGCCGAGCGCGATGCCGAAGGTGTCGCGGAGCCGGCGCTTGCCGGCGAGCATCGCCCGGGCATGCGTGGCGGCGGCTTCGGCGCGGCCCTGGAGCAGGGCGATCAGGGCGAGTTGGTAGTCGACGTAGCTCAGGGTCCAGCACTCGTCCCTGGCCTCGCAGGCCGCGCGCAGGACGACGGCCGCCTCGACCGCCTCGTCCAGCCGGCCGAGGCCGGTCAGGGCGAAGACGGTGATCAGGCGGCAGCGCAGGCGGTAGGCGGATTCGAGCGGGGTGCCGGACCCGGTGGTGAGCGGGACCCGGTCGGCCTCCCGGAGCCCCTTCTCCGGGTCGCCGGCCATGAGATGGGTGAGGCCGCGCAGGTACGCGGCCGCGAGGAGTCCCTCGTCGGTGCCGTCGGCCGCGGCCGCCCGTACGCATTCCTCGCCGATCCGCTCGGCGGCCGGGTAGTCGCCCTGGAGCAGGACGCACATGCCGAGCACCCACAGGACGCGGGTGCGGTGGGGGCCGGTGGCCGGGCCCTTGTCCAGGGCGCGCTGGGCGTAGCCCCGGTTCTGCGGGAGATTGCCGCAGCAGCACCAGAAGAAACCGATCCGGCCGGCCATCTCCTGGGCTGCGGCTGGGTCGTGGGCGAGGAGGTGATCGAGGGCGGCGCACAGATCGGCGTGCGAGTCGGCGATGCGGTGGTACCAGAGGATCTGGTCGTCGCCGGTCCAGCCCGCATGGGCGCCGCGGGCCAGCTGGAGGAAGCAGGACGCGTGCCGGTCTGCGGCCGGGCGTTCCTCGCCGAGTTCGGCGAGCCACATCCGGCCGTACTCGCGCAGTGTGTCCAGCATGCGGTGGCGTTCGCCGTCGCGGGTGACGACGGACTTGGCGACCAGGGCACGCAGGGCCGTAGGGACCGCGTCCGCGGTGAGCGGTCCACCGGCGCAGACAGCGACGGCGGTGCCCTCGTCGAAGTCGCCGCGCAGTACGGCGAGGCGGGCCCAGAGCAACCGCTCCAGCGGGGTGCAGAGCTCGTGGGACCAGCCGATGGTGGTGCGCAGGGTCCGGTGGCGCTGCGGCCGGAGCGTGGCGTCGGCGAACACGTCGAGGCGGGAGGCGAGCCGGCCGGCGATCTCCTGGGCGCTCTGGCGTCCGATGCCCGCGGCGGCGAGTTCGATGGCGAGGGGGATGCCGTCGAGGCGTCGGCAGATCTCGCCGACGGCGGCGACGGTGGCCGGCTCGTCCAGGGGGGCCGCGGGGTCGGCGGCTGCCGCGCGCTCCCGGAACAGGGTGAGGGCATCGGCCGTCCCGTCGACGGGCAACGGCTCCACGTCGACGATCTGCTCACCCTTCATCCCCAGGGGCTGTCTGCTGGTGGTGAGGACGGTGAGCCCGGGCGAGGTGGTGAGGATCTCGCCGAGGAGGTGCGCGCAGGCGGGGCGCAGGTGTTCGCAGGAGTCCAGGACGAGCAGGAGCTCCTTGTCGGCGAGCCACTCGCACAGCACGTCGGCGGGCATCCGCAGGGTGTGGTCGCTGAGCCCGACCGCGTCGGAGACGGTGGCCAGGAGCAGTTCGTCGTCGTGGAGCGGGGCCAGGTCGGCCCACCGGACACCGTCACGGAAGGCGGAGTCCGCGCGCCGGGCCGCGCGGACGGCGAGCCGGGTCTTGCCGACTCCCCCGGTGCCGGTGAGGGTGGTCAGCCGGCCGGTGGCGAGGGCGTGTCCGATCCCGTCGAGTTCCGCCTCGCGTCCGACGAAGCTCGTGGCCTCGTCGGGAATGTTGCTCGCCATCGTCACCGTCGCTGACCAGGTGGAGCGGCCGGTCCCGGCCCCCGCGCCCCGTACGGCACCGGCTGGGGCGATCGACGCCGGTGCGTACGGGAAGGGGGCCGGGACCGGCCGGGTGGAGTGGGAGGGCACGCCCGGGAGTGTGGTGCTGCGGCTCTCCCCGGCGGCTGCCCATACGGTAGTCCTGCTCCGGTCAGCGCAGCGAGAACACCGCCACCGTACGCCCCGGGACGGTGAAGCTTCCCGAACTCCTCTCGTACGTAGACCTCTTGACGGTAAGATCCGCGCCCGCTGCCTGGACGGGGTGCAAGGCGTAGCTCTTTCCGGCCAGGGCGGCGACCTTCTGGGTGGTGGCGCCGGGGGCCGCGTTGAGGACGACGACCAGCTTGCCGAGCCGCATGGTGATCACGCCGGGCGTCTCGTCCTTGCCGGAGAGCGGGAAGGAGAGCGTGGACTGCACCTGTCCGGCGGTGGAGAGGCCGAAGTCCTTCTCCGTGGCCCGGATGGTGAGCAGGTCCTGGTACGCGGCCGAGGCACCGTCGATCTGCGCGCAGCCGGGACTGATGCCCGCGTCGGCGAGCAGCGGCTTGGCGTAGGACCACTTGGCCTTGTTGTCCGCGGCGGGCGGCAGTCCGCGGCCGAAGCCGTTGCCCGCGCGGCAGTCCCAGTGCAGGGCGTTGAACCAGTCGCCGCTGTCGAAGGAGTTGCGGTCCAGCGACTTGGAGCGCAGCAGGTCGGTACCGGCCTGGGAGAGCGAGGGGCCCTGCGAGAGGGTGGCCGTCGCCATGGCGAGCACCTGCATGCGGGCACGGTCGGCTGCCGAGGTGCCCGCCGGGAGCTTGAAGGCGAGGGCGTCGTACAGCGTCTCGTTGTCGTGGGCGTCGGAGTAGGCGAGGGCGTCGCCGGGCGCGGCGGCGTATCCGGCCGGAGCTCCGTTGTAGTCGACGCCCGAGCCCTTGACCGTGTGGCCGGCGGTGTCGGTGAAGGTGTAGTCGGCGAGGTTGCCGGTGAGTCCGACCTTGATCAGGTCCTGGTAGTGGAGCAGCCGGGCCTTCTGCTCGGCCTCGGTGCCGTTGTGGGTGGAGGTGTTGGGGTCGGTGTAGAGGCCGGTCGCGAAGCCCTGCACGCCGGGGTCCTCGTCGAACGGGGAGCCGCCGCGCACGGCGTCGCGGGCCCGGTCGGAGAAGGTGGCGATACCGGTGCCGGCCATGTTCTTCTGGGTGGCCTGGACGAAGCGGGCGTCGTCGGCGATCTCGCCGAAGTTCCAGCCCTCGCCGTACAGGATGATCTTCTTGCCGTCGACGCCGTCCTTGGCGGTCGTCAGGGCGTCGAGCGCCTTGCGTACCGCCAGGATGTTGGCCTTGGGGTGGTGTCCCATCAGGTCGAAGCGGAATCCGTCGACCTTGTACTCCTTGGCCCAGGTGACGATCGAGTCCACGACGAGCTTGCCCATCATGGTGTTCTCGGGCGCGGTGTTGGCGCAGCAGGTGGAGGTGGCGACGGTGCCGTCCTCCAGGAGCCGCTGGTAGTAGCCGGGGACGATCCGGTCGAGTACGGACTTGTCGTCCTGGCCGGAGGCGACGGTGTGGTTGTAGACGACGTCCATGACGGTCCGCAGGCCGGCGCCGTTGAGGCCCTGCACCATCTGCCGGAACTCGACCGTGCGCTTCGTGCCGTCGGGGTCGGAGGCGTAACTGCCCTCGGGGACGGTGTAGTGCAGCGGGTCGTAGCCCCAGTTGAAGGCGTCCTTCGCGGCGGCCTTGGCCACGCAGTCCTGCTGCTCCTCGGAGTCGGGGGCGTACACGGACAGGTCGCAGGCCGGCTTCTGCTGGTCCGACTTCTTCTCGGGGATGGTGCCGATGTCGAAGGCGGGCAGCAGGTGGACGTAGTCGGTGCCGGCGTCGGCGAGTTCCTTGAGGTGCTTCATCCCGTCCGAGCGGGTGTCGGTGAAGGCGAGGTACTCGCCGGGGTGCTCGGACGTGGGGTCCGCGATCGAGAAGTCACGGATCTGGAGTTCCTGGATCTGAGCGTCGCGCATCGGCACGGCAGCGGGCTTGGCCAGCCCGCTCCAGCCCTTCGGTGCGAGCGCGCGGTCGTCGAGGTCGACGACGAGGCTGCGGGCGGAGTCGGTGGTCAGGGCGGTGGAGTAGGGGTCGGTGACCTTGTTGGTGACGAGCTTCTGGACGGTGGGTGCCCAGACGGTCACGGCGTACCGGTAGGGCTTGCCCTTCCAGCTCCTGTCGCCGGTGACGGACCAGACGCCGGTGCGGTCGTCGCGCCGCATCGGGACGGTCCTCCCGCCGAGTTCGAGCGAGACGGTCCGGGCGGTGGGCGCCCAGACGGACAGGGTGGGACGGCCGTCACGGAAGACGGGGCCGAGCGCGGCGCTGCTCGCCTTCGTCCCGTAGAGGTCGTCGAGCACGCCCGCGCTCTGTACGCCGGTGGCGGAGAGCAGGGCGCCGTTGGCGGCGCGCTGGGTGGCGATCAGCTGGCCGCGCAGGGCCTCGCGGACCCGGTCCCGGTCACGGGCGTCGACGGTGAACGCCGGGTAGTCCCCCAGGTGCGGGTACTTCGCCTTCTGCGCGTCGGTCAGCGCGGACGGGTTGAGCCGCAGCCACTGGCCCTCGTCGGTCAGCGCGCCGTCGACGACGGAGATGCCGCCGCTCGATGCGTACACGAGCTGCTGGCTGGTGGCTCCGGTGGCCTTCACCTTCCAGACGACGGTGTCGGAGTCGATCCACTGCGCCTCGGCCTTGGTGAGGTCGGGGGTGGGGACTCCGCCGGTCTGCGGGAGCAGGTAGCCGGCCGTTCCGCCGAGCATCCACACCTCGTGGCCGTAGGTGGCGAGGTCCAGCGACTGGTCGCTGGGCAGGTCCTTCTCGTCGCCGCGGTGCAGGATGTAGCTGAGCGCGGTGGCCCCGTCGGCGAGCGGCACCTCGAAGGTGAGTCCCGAGGCGTCCTTCTTCACCGGCTGGAGCGGCTTGGACCAGTCGGTGGGCTCCTTGGCGCCGGTCCAGGTGTGCAGTCCCCAGCCGTCGTAGTCGCCGTCTGCCCGGTAGTAGTGCAGGACGGCCCTGGAGGTGTCCTGGGCGGGGTAGGCGCCGTCGGGGGCGGTGTCGGCCTGGCCGTCCTTGCCCTGCTCGATCCAGACCTGTCCGGTCTTCGCGAGGTCGACCGCGCGCTCCGGTCCCTCGGCCGTGCCGGACTTCTCGACGGTGTACGGGACCGAGGAGACGCCCTCCGGGACCTTGATCCAGGCGAAGGCGCCGTAGGCGTCCCGGCCGGCGAAGGCGGCGGTGGTGTCGCCGGACCTGACGTGCCGGCCTTCGTAGTCGCCGTCGGAGCGCTTGTAGTGGACGACGGCGTAGTCGCGTTCGACGGCGACGGGCTTGGCCGGGGCGGGCGCCTGTCCGGCGGCCGTCGCGGCGAGTGCGCTCGCGGTGCGGCCGGTGCGGTCGACGACCACGGCCTTGTAGCGCAGCGGTGTTCCGGCGGCGACGGTGTCACCGATGGTCTGGGTGACCTTGTACGGGGCGTGGTCGGCGGTGCCGAGGGTGGTCCACCTGCCGTTGCCGGTCTGGGCGGCGAAGACGACCCGGTTGAGGGAGCCGCCGTCGACGTCCGCGGTGAGCTCGACGGTGCCGGTGGCGCCCGCGGCCGGTGCCTTCAGCGTGATCGAGGGCTTGGCCGCGGGGGCCGCCGGTGTCTTCGCGGCGCGCAGCACGATGCTGGACAGCGCCGGAACACTGACGGTGATCTTCTTGTCGGCACCGCTGCGGACGGTTCCCGAACCGCCGTACAGCGTGCGGAAGTCCATGCCGGCGGCTTCGGTGGCGAGCTCGACGCTCTTCGCCCCGGTGCCGTTGTTGGTGGCGACGACGTACTCGATGCCGCGCTCGGGGTCCGTACGGGAGAAGGCGTAGACGGAGCCCTCGGCGTACCGCTCGGTCTGCACGCCGTCGCGCAGCGCCGGGTTCTTCGCGGTCAGCTCGGAGAGCGCGGCGATGGACCGGTAGAGCGGGTGCGTGGGGTCGTAGGCGTCGGAGGCGTGCGTGCGGTCGGTGCCCAGCTCGTCGTCGTCGAGGTAGTCCGCGGTCTTCGAGGCGAACATCGTCTGCCGGGCGTCCTTGTCACCGCCGGCACCCGTGAAGCCCTGCTCGTCGCCGTAGTAGACGACGGGGTTGCCGCGGCTGAGGAACATCAGCTCGTTGGCGAGCTCGGCGCGCTTGACCAGCTCCGCGTCGTCGGCCTTCGGGTTGTCCTGCTTCAGGAAGGTGCCGATGCGGCCCATGTCGTGGTTGCCGAGGAAGGTCACCTGCTCGTAGGCGTTGGCCTTGTCGGTGGTGTAGCGGTAGTCGTCGCCGAAGACGGCGGCCAGCTTCGAGGCCGGGGCGCCCTGCGAGGCGTACTGGCGGGCCGCCTCCTGGAAGGGGAAGTCGAGCGTCGCGTCCAGCCGGCCCTGGGTGACGTAGGGCGAGGTGATCGCCGTGTCGGCGGAGTAGACCTCGCCGAACATGAAGAAGTCCTTGCGGCCGTGCCTGGCCGCGTACGTGTCGAGCGCGGTCGCCCACTGGGTCCAGAAGTCCAGGTCGACGTGTTTGACGGTGTCGATCCGGAAGCCGTCTATACGGAAGTCGCGGACCCACTTCTCGTAGATCTTCTCCATGCCGGAGACGACCTCGGGCCGCTCGGTCCACAGGTCGTCGAGCCCGGAGAAGTCGCCGTACGTGGTGGACTCGCCGGCGTAGGTCGAGTCACCACGGTTGTGGTACATCGTCGGGTCGTTGAGCCAGGCCGGCGTCTTGCCGCCGGTGGTGACCGGCTTGTACGGGAAGGAGTCTGCGTCCACCTTCGCCAGGCCCGAGGCGTCGTCGAAGGGGCGGCCGTCGCGGTCGAGGTACGGGTAGGCGCCCTTGGGCTTGTAGCCGTAGGTCTTCTCGGCGTAGTCGACGGTGTCGGCGGTGTGGTTGGTGATGACGTCGAAGAAGACCTTCATGCCCTTGCGGTGGGCCTGGTCGATCAGCTTCGTCAGGTCGGCGTTGGTGCCGAAGTGCGGGTCGACCTGGGTGAAGTCGGTGATCCAGTAACCGTGGTAGCCGGCCGAGGCGTCCTTGCCGGTGCCCTGCACGGGCCGGTTCTTGAAGATCGGCGCGAGCCAGATGGCGGTGGTGCCGAGCCCCTTGATGTAGTCGAGGCGGCTGGTCATCCCCTTGAGGTCGCCGCCCTGGTAGAACCCCTTGTCGGTGGGGTCGTACCCCGTCTCCAGCCGCGAACCGGTCAGCCCGCCCCGGTCGTTGCCGGTGTCGCCGTTGGCGAAGCGGTCGGGCATGACGAAGTAGAACTGCTCGCGCGTCAGGTCGTGGCGGGCGGGCTGAGCGGCCAGCCGGGCGTCCGACGGCGGGCTCGGAGGCCGGGGCGCGGCGGACGCGGAGGCCGCCGGGACGAGCGGGAGCAGCGCCGTGCACAACGCGGCGGCTGCTCCCCGTCTCAGGGTGGAACGGAACACGGGCGGGGTCTCCTTGTATGAGGGGCGAGGGTGCGCCGGGGGGCGCGCCGGGGAGGACCCGGCGCGCCCCCCGGACAGGAGGAGGAGGTCAGCTGCGCCAGACGTCGGCGGTCAGGGTGACCTTGCCGGAGGACGGCACCGTGGCCGTGCGGTTGGCACCGCTCTCCCAGGTCACGTTGCCGCTCGCGTCCTTGCGGACGTACTTGTACTCGAACGTCGTACCGGCGGGGAGGCTCACGTCGAGCTTCCAGACGGGGTACGTGGCAGGGTCCAGTTTCGGCGCGGCCGCGGGGTTCCAGTTGCCGAGGGCGGACTGGTTGCCGGTGACGTAGATGTTCTGGCCGACCTGGGTGGTGGCGTTGACGCCGAAGGAGGCGCCGGACGTGCCCGTGCCGGGGTCCGTGGGATCCGTCGGGCCGGTGCCCCCGCCGGAGCAGGTGCGGGCGTTCGCCTGCAGGGCGAGAGCCGTGTGGGCGCCGAGGGTGGCGGTGAACTGGCCGGAGCCGTTGACCGTGACGCCGTTGCCGGACTGGATGTCGCAGTAGTCGCCGGCGGGCAGCGAGGTCTGGAACGTACGGGTCAGCGAGGAACCCTCGTGGTTGATCGCGACGTACGCCTTGGATCCGCGGCCGAAGGCGATCTGGTCGCCGCCGTTGTCCCACCAGTTGGTGACGGCCTCGCCGCGCGCGGTGTTGCGGAAGCCGACCATGGAGGAGATCTCGCGCCAGGCGTGCTGGCACTTCCAGCCATCGCTGTAGCAGGCGTTCACGGTGCCGCCGTTCGGCGGACCGGCGTCCTTGTCGGACCACTCGTAGCCGGAGTGGACGTCGGGCGAGCCGTAGGGCCAGGCCAGCATGAACACGCTGGCGAGCGTGTAGCCGGCGCCGCTCTTGTAGTTCAGCGTCTCGCCGTTGCGCTCGGTGTCGTGGTTGTCGACGAACACCGCGGCCTTCGAGGAGGACATGAAGCCCCAGCCCTCGCCGAAGTTCTTCAGGTTGGCGAGGTTCTCGTTGTTGAAGACCTGCTTGAGGCTTCGGGCGTAGCGGAACTCCTGGACGTCGCCGGTGCCGGCGTACTCGTCGGGCGAGACGGCCTCTCCGGCGCCGTAGATCGCCTCCTGCTTCCAGTAGACGCCGGAGTTGCTCAGCCGGGACTTGATGTTGGCGAGGTCGGCGGCGGGCATGTGCTTGGCCGCGTCGATGCGGAAGCCGTCGACACCGAGGGAGAGCAGGTCGTTCAGATAACCGGCGATCCTGCCTCGGACGTAGTCCTCACCGGTGTCCAGGTCGGCGAGGCCGACGAGTTCGCAGTTCTGGACGTTGGCGCGGTCGCCGTAGTTGGTGATGTTCGACTGGCAGTCGTTCATGTCGTTGACCGAGTAGAGACCCGGGTAGTCGTACTTGCTGTACGAGGACCCGCCGGTACCGGTGCCGGATCCGGACGACATGTGGTTGATGACCGAGTCGGCGACGACCTTGACGCCCGCGCTGTGGCAGGTGCTGACCATGTTGGCGAACGAGGTGCGGTCGCCGAGGCGTCCGGCGATCCTGTAGCTGACCGGCTGGTACGAGGTCCACCACTGTCCGCCCTGGATGTGCTCCTGGGGCGGCGAGACCTGTACGTAGCCGTAGCCGGCCGGGCCGAGGGAGTCCGTACACGCCTTGGCGACGGAGTCGAACTTCCACTCGAACAGGACGGCGGTGACGTCCTTGGTGCCCGGGGCAGAGGCCTGCGCGTTCGTGGCGGGGACCACGAGTGCGGCGGCGCCCGCTATCAGGGCGAGCGCGGCAGACAGGGGTCTGCTGGCCATATTTTCCTCCTGCGGTGGGGGAAACACGGGTGAGGTGCAGCCTCATACGGCAACGCGCCCTGCCCTCAAGGCTCCTGAATGTTCTTGCTGCAAGAATGCAAATCTTGCTGCGGGGAGACGGTACGAGCCCGTCAGGTTCCGGTCAACCCTTTGGACATCAGCTGCTCACATCTACGAAATACTGGAGATTCCTTCCTGCAAGGTCTTACGCAAGACATTGCAGCGCTGTTACGTTTCTCCCGACTCCGGTCCGGTCTGCCGGGGGTCCCGTTACCCCGGGCCCCACGCGCCCGGCCGGCCGGGCCGGTCACGTACAAGAGGGGCACCTGGGGGTCACACTCCCCGCCGACCCGTCCGGGTCGACTCCCGGTGCCCCTCGTGTGCGTGACGGACACCTGCCCGACGGCCGCTTCTCCCGACGGCGCCTCACCGGCCATGACGAGCGCCGGGCATCCTCCGACGAGATGCGTGCGTCCTGGCTGCGCGAGGCCCGCGGACACGCCCGCGCACGGCCGGCCTGACGTGCGCCGAGGGCTCCGCGTACGGTCCGACGAGGCCGATTAGACTCACCGCCCATGTGGCAAGGACAGCAGTCGCCCCCCGGACAGCCGAACCCGCAGGACACCTACGTCAGTTCGGCGCCCGAACCGCCCCGCCGCCCCTGGAACCGCACCGCGGTCACTGCCGTGGCCGCTTCCGCGGCCGTCGTCGTGGCCTGCGGGGTGACGGGCTTCCTCGTGCTCCGCGACGACGGCGGCGACGGGAAGGACCGGGCCGACACGAAGTCCTCCGCATCCGCTTCGGCGAGCCCCGACGGCACGGCCCGGTCGGCCGCCGACGGCGGCTCGGGCCCCCTCGTCCCCGGCTGGAACACGGTGGTCAACGCCAAGCGCGGCATCACCTTCGACGTGCCCGCCTCCTGGGCGCGGCAGTCCGCGGACTGGGTCAGCTACGTCGCGAAGGACGACGATCCCGAGGAGAAGCCGCTCGTCGCCATGATGGCCCCGGCGGTCTTCAAGGAGAAGTGGTGCACGTCCGACGACGACAAGAACGGCACCGAGGAGAACACCTCGCTCGCCTCGACGGGCACCACCGGGGAGAAGGGTGCGAAGAGCGCCGCCGAGGCCGCCGAGGACACCGCGAGGACCTGGGTCTACGGCGCCTACACCCAGCCCGACACCACCCGGCTCACGATCGGTGAGCCCGAGTCGTACCGGACCAGGTCGGGCGTCGAGGGCAGCCTCGTGACCGTCACGTCGTCCGGCACTCCGAAGAAGGGCAAGTGCGACACCGCCGGAAAGGCGGTGACGTTCGCCTTCAAGAACGCGGAGGGCAAGTTCGTGTCGTGGACCTACGTCGGGGCGCACGGGGTGCCGGACGAGGTGTCCGACAGCACGATCCGCCAGATCCTCGGCACGGTACGGCTGTTCAAGGAGGGCGACGGGCAGGACTGAGGCCCGCCGCCGCCCGCTCCCTCGCACCGGTCCGGCCCTGACGGGGCACTGCCCCGCACCGGGCACGCGAAGGGCCGGCCCCCCTCCGGCCGGCCCTCCACCCCTTCGCGCACGGCGCCTCAGGCGCTGCGCAGCGCCGCCGTGGACCCCCGTACCACCAGCTCCGGCTGGAAGACGTACTCCGTGCGCTGTACGGGACTTCCGCCGATCTCCTCCAGCAGCGCGCCCACCGCGGCCGCCGCCATCGCCTGCACGGGCTGGCGCACCGTGGTCAGGGGCGGGTCGGTGAACGCGATGAGCTGCGAGTCGTCGAAGCCGACCACCGACACGTCCCGCGGCACGTCGAGCCCGCGGTCCCGGGCCGCACGCACCACGCCCAGCGCCATCAGGTCACTGCCGCAGACGATGCCGGTGCACCCCTGGTCCAGCAGCGCACCGGCCGCCACCTGGCCGCCCTCGACGCTGAACAGCGTGGAACACACCAGGTTTTCGGCGTCATCGCGGTCCAGGCCCAGCAGGGAGACTGCGGCGTCCACGAAGCCGTCCCGCTTGCGGCGGGAGGGCACATAGCGCTGGGGTCCGATCGCGAGACCGACCCGGCGGTGGCCGAGTTCGGCGAGGTGCCCCACGGCCATCCGCACGGCAGCGTTGTCATCGGGCGAGACGAACGGGGCGCTGATCCGCTCGTTGTAGCCGTTGATCAGGACGAACGGCACTCCACGGTCGGTCAGCGCGGCATAGCGCGCCGGGTCGGCCGAGGTGTCGGCGTGCAGTCCGGAGAGGAACACGATGCCGCCGACGCCGCGTTCGACGAGCTGCTCGACGAGTTCGTCCTCGGTGGCGCCGCCGGGCAGCTGGGTGCAGAGGACCGGGGTGTAGCCGTGGCCCGCCAGGACCTGCTCGACGGACTGCGCGAACGCCGGGAAGATCGGGTTGGTGAGCTCGGGCGTCACCAGTCCGATCAGCCCGGCGCTGCGCTGCCGCAGCCTCACGGGGCGCTCGTAGCCGAGGATGTCGAGCGCCGCGAGCACCCGCTGACGCGTGGTGTCCGCGACGCCCGGCTTGCCGTTGAGCACCCGGCTGACGGTCGCCTCGCTGACGGACGCCTGGCCGGCGATGTCCGACAGTCGCAGCGCGCCGCCCGTGCCGGGGCCTCGCGGCGGGGGAACACTCACACCGTCCACCACACCGTGCTGTCCGCCGGCAGCTCGATCTCGGCCCCGTCGGCGGCGACCGGGGTGCTGGACAGCAGGACGGTGCCGCGCACGGGGATGCGGACCGGGGCGCTCGTCGTGTTCACGGTGCAGACGAAACCGGGGCGGGCGAAGACCAGCAGGCCCTCGGGCGCGTCCAGCCACTCCACCGCGGTGCCGGCGCCGAGTCCGGGGTGCACTCGGCGGGCGGCGATCGCGGCCCGGTACAGCTCCAGGGTGGAACCGGCCACGCCGGTCTGTGCCTCGATGCTCAGCTCGCCCCAGCCGGCGGGCTGCGGCAGCCAGCTGCTGCCCGCGCCGAAACCGTAGGAGCTGCCCTCGCGGGTCCACGGGATCGGGACCCGGCAGCCGTCGCGGAAGCCGTCCTGGCCCTCGGCCCGGAAGAACGACGGGTCCTGGCGGGCCTCGTCGGGCAGGTCGGTGACGTCGGGGAGGCCCAGCTCCTCGCCCTGGTAGACGTAGGCGGAGCCGGGCAGCGCCAGCATCAGCAGGCTGGCCGCACGAGCCCGGCGCAGACCCAGCTCGCGGTCGCCCGCGGTACGGATCTGGGTGCCGAGGCCGGCCGGGTTGGCGAAGCGGGTGGCGTGCCGGGTGACGTCGTGGTTGGAGAGCACCCAGGTGGTGGGGGCACCGACCGGACGCATGGCGTTCAGCGAGGTGTCGATGACGGTGCGCAGCTGGGCCGCGTCCCAGGCGGTCGCCAGGTACTGGAAGTTGAACGCCTGGTGCATCTCGTCGGGGCGCACGTAGTTGGCGGTGCGCTCGACGGTGGGCGTCCAGGCCTCGGCCACGGCGATTCGGTCGCCGGGGTACTCGTCGAGGATGGTGCGCCAGCTGCGGTAGATCTCGTGCACACCGTCCTGGTCGAAGAACGGCATGACATCGTTTCCGAGCAGCTTGAGCTGGTCGTGCGAGCCCAGGTCGGGCAGTCCCTCGGCCTTGACGAGACCGTGCGCCACGTCGACCCGGAAGCCGTCGACGCCCATGTCGAGCCAGAAGCGCAGGATCGAGCGGAACTCGTCGGCGACGGCCGGGTGCTCCCAGTTGAAGTCGGGCTGCTCGGGGGCGAAGAGGTGGAGGTACCACTCGCCGGGCGTGCCGTCCGCGTCCGTCGTACGGGTCCAGGCCGGGCCGCCGAAGATGGACTCCCAGTCATTGGGCGGGAGTTCGCCGGAGACGCCCTTGCCGGGGCGGAAGTGGTAGCGCTCGCGCAGCGCGGAGCCGGGGCCCTCGGCGAGCGCGCGCTTGAACCACTCGTGCTGGTCGGAGGAGTGGTTGGGCACCAGGTCGACGATGATCCGCAGGCCGAGGTCGTGGGCGTCCCGGATCAGGGCGTCGGCGTCGAGCAGGGTGCCGAACATGGGGTCGATGGCCCGGTAGTCGGCGACGTCGTAGCCCGCGTCGGCCTGCGGGGAGGCGTAGAAGGGGCTGAGCCACACCGCGTCGACGCCGAGGTCCCTGAGGTACGGGAGGCGGGCGGTGACGCCTGCGAGGTCGCCCATGCCGTCACCGTTGCCGTCGGCGAAGCTGCGCGGATAGACCTGGTAGATCACCGCGTCCTGCCACCAGCCGGTGCGGTGGCCCGCGGCGTCGTCGGACGTGCCGGTGGAGGGGGCAGCGAGGTGCTGGGTCATGTCGTCCCTGGGGTGTCTGGGTGGGGAGTGGCGCCGGGACCGGGTCGGGATGCCGGCGCCACCGTGACTGGTGCGTGCGGGTCGTACGGCCGTGCTGTCGCGGGGAGAGGGGGCTGACGATCCCGGCCGGATCGGCGACCGGACACCGGGAGCCCGGCCGGCATCGTCAGCCGGCTCCCGGGTCAGCCCTTGACGGCTCCGGCGGACATGCCGGTGACGAGGTGCTTCTGCGCGAACAGGAACACCAGGGCCGCGGGTATCGCGATGAGCACGGACGCGGCGGTCATCGGACCCCACTGGGCCCCGTACTGGTTGACGAACAGCTGCAGTCCGCCTGCGAGCGTGAGGTTGTCCTCGCCGACCATGAACGCGGAGGCGTACGCCACCTCGCCCCAGGCGGTGATGAAGGAGTAGAACGCGGTGACGGCGAGGCCGGGCTTGGCCAGCGGCAGGATGAGCCGCCAGAACGTCCCGAACGGGGTGAGTCCGTCGACCTGGCCCGACTCGTCGATCTCGCGCGGGATGGTGTCGAAGAAGCCCTTCATCATCCAGGCACAGAAGGGCACCGAGATGGTGAGGTAGGTGATCACCAGCCCGGCCGGCTTATTCAGAAGCCCCATGCCCGCCATGATGTTGTAGATCGGCACGATGAGGACGGCGACCGGGAACATCTGGGTGATCAGCAGGGTCCACATCAGTCCGCGCTTGCCGGGGAACCGGAAGCGGCTGACCGCGTACCCGGTCGAGGCGGAGACGATCACGCCGAGGAGCGTGGTGAGCCCCGCGACGACCACCGAGTTGCCGAACCAGGTCAGGAACTTCGTGTTCTGGAGCAGGTTCGTGTAGTTCTCGAACGTCGTCTCTTTGAAGAAGTCCGTGGTGGTCGCGAACTCGGCGGGCTTCAGCGAGG
The DNA here is from genome assembly GCF_045162765.1 of Streptomyces sp. NBC_01013. NCBI lineage: Bacteria > Bacillati > Actinomycetota > Actinomycetes > Kitasatosporales > Streptomycetaceae > Streptomyces > Streptomyces sp. NBC_01013. The sequence goes on along the minus strand of NZ_CP108687.1, from coordinate 6,029,739 downwards.
TGAGCAGGACCCAGAGCACGGGGAAGACCGCGATCACGGACGCGACGATGAGCGTGAGGTGCAGCGCCGTGGAGGCCAGCGGTGAACGTTCCCCGCGCAGCCGGACCTTGGGCGCGGAGTGCCGCGCGGCGGGGGTGGATGCGGTGGTGGTCACCAGTCGTCTCCCTGGGTGCGGAGGACTCGCCGGTACACGGCGGCGAAGAGCAGCAGGAGTACGAGGATCAGCACGCCCCACGTGGAGGACTGCGCGAAGTCGCGCGGGCTGATCTCGAAGGAGAACTTGTACGCCTGTGTCACCAGGATCTGGGTGGCGTCGCCGGGTCCGCCACGGGTCAGCAGGAAGATCACCGGGAACATGTTGAAGGTCCAGATGGTGGACAGGAGGATCACGGTCGTGGAGACCGGCCGCAGTCCGGGCAGCGTGATGTGGCGGAAGCGCTGCCAGGCGGTGGCGCCGTCCATCTCCGCGGCCTCGTAGTGCTCGCTGGGGATGGACTGCAGGCCGCCGAGCAGGGCGACCATCATGAACGGCACGCCGAGCCACACGTTGACGGCGATGACGGAGATCTTCGCCCATGTGGGGTCGTCGAGCCAGGCGATGCCGTCGAAGCCGCCGCCGGAGAGGATCTTGTTGAGCAGCCCGCGGTCCTCGTTGTAGAGGAAGCGCCAGGCGAAGACGGAGACGAATCCGGGGATGGCCCAGGGCAGGATGAGCGCCATCCGGTAGGCGGAGCGCCCGGCGATCCTGCGGTTCAGGATGTTCGCGAGCGCCATGCCGAGGGCGAAGGTGATGGCCACGCAGGAGACCGTCCACACCAGGGTCCACCCGAGCGTGCCGAGGAACTGGTCACCGGTGAGCGCGTCGGCGTAGTTGTCCAGGCCCACGAACTCGTACGTGGCGGGCATGTGGTTGACACCGATGGACCGCGCGACGTTGCGCTCGTTGGCGTCGGTCAGCGACAGGTAGATGCCGCGGACCAGCGGATAGCCGATGATCACGCCGATCACGACGACGACCGGGGCCACCATCGTCCAGGCGTACCAGTGCGTCGACAGGGCCCGCCGGAGCCTGCTCGGGGGCGGGGGGTTACCAGTACCGCGGCTCCGGCCGCGGGCGACGTCGTCGCCCGCGGCCTTCGCCACCGACTGGCTGGTGTGGACAGCCATCAGCCGGCCTGCCTTCCTGAGTTACTTCCAGCCCTTGAGGAGCTTGCGGTAGGAGTCGCCTGTCGTCTTGACGGCCTTCTCCGGGGAGGTCTGGCCGGTGAGGACCTTCGTGTACTCGGTGACGAGCGGGGCGAAGAGGCTGCCGGTCTCCGGGATCCAGGGGCGCTCGACGGCGCTCTCGACGACCGGCTTGAAGAAGCCGACGATCTCGTTGTCGACGACGGCCTCCTGGGCGTAGGCCGAGGTGCGGGTCGGCAGGAGGTTGAGCTCCTTGGTGACCTGGGCCTGCGTCTTGACGGAGGTCATGTAGTCGACGAAGGCGTAGGAGGCGTCAAGGTTCTTGGAACCGGCGTAGACGGCCAGGTTGTGACCACCCTGCGGGGCACCCTGCGCGGCGGAGCCGGCCGGGACCGGGGCGACGCCCAGGTTCGCCTTGTCCTTGAACTCCTTGCCGGCGTACGTGTCGGCGACGGCCCACGGGCCGTTGATCATCATCGCGACGTCGCCGTCCTTGAAGGACGACTGCATGTTCTCCCAGCCGTCCGTCGCGTCGGTCTTCGCGGCGCCCGAGTCGACGAGGTCCTTGACGACCTTCATGGCCTTGACGCCGGCGGCGTTGTCGATGGTGACGGACTTGTCGGCGGCGTCGACCATGTCGCCGCCCTCGCCGTACAGGAAGGACAGGAACCAGTAGGCGTCGTCGCCGCGCAGGTAGAAGCCGGTCTTGCCGGTCTTGCTCTTGATCTTCTTGGAGACGGCCTTCAGCTCGTCGATCGACTTCGGAACCTCGACACCGGCCTCCTTGAAGATCTTCTTGTTGTAGAAGATGCCCATGGAGTCGATGACCTGCGGCACCGCGTACGTCTTGCCCTTGTACTTGGTGGACGCCGCGGCCTGCTTCAGGAAGTCGTCCTGCTTCACGAGGGCGGCGGTGCCGTCCAGCGGGGCGAGGTAGCCGAGGTCGGCGAACTCGGGCGTCCAGGCGACCTCGGAGCGGATCACGTCGGGGGCGCCGGAGCCGGACTGCGCAGCGTTCTTGAACTTGTTCTGGGCATCACCGAAGGGCACGTTGACGTACTTGACGTCGACCTTCGGGTGCGCCTTCTCGAAGCCCTCGGCGATCTTCTTGAAGACCTTGTCCTCGCTGCCCGCGGTGGAGGTGTCCCACCACGTCACGGTGCCGGAGAGCTCGCCCGAGCCCTTGGAGGTGCTGTTGGAACTGTCGTCATCGCTGCCGCAGGCGGTCGCCGCGAGCGCCAGGGCCGCGACCAGGGCGGTGGCCGTTATGCCACGTCGCATCTGAACTCCTTCAACTGCCGTACCGCTCCGTCGCGGCGCCGGGTCGACGTGAACGTAACAAGGATGAAAGAAGGCCGAAAGACTTTGCGGAAGATTTCTGCAAGCTCCGGCGATCGTTACATTCGCGTGTCCTCACGGTTGCCGTCAAGCCTCTTGACGGGAGGGCCCAGTCCCTGGCAGTAGCAGGCGGCCCGGCCTGATTCCGCAGTGCGACGATCTGACCGCAACCGGCAAACCCGCCTCGCAAGGTCTTGCAAGATGTTGCTGCCGACCCGTCGGGCTACGTGCTCCGACTCGCTCGCACGGGGCCCCGCGGGCGCTGTCGCCCGATTCCTGTGCATGGTGGGCAATCCGACCCACGCCCGGTACAGTCCAGTCCCATGACCGCACGGCTTGCCGATATCGCAACTCAGGCGGGGGTCAGCGAAGCGACGGTCAGCCGCGTACTGAACGGCAAGCCCGGTGTTGCCGCGACCACCCGCGAATCCGTCCTTGCGGCGCTCGACGTCCTCGGCTACGAACGGCCCGTCCGGCTGCGCCGGCGCAGCGCGGGCCTGGTCGGCCTGATCACGCCCGAGCTGGAGAACCCCATCTTCCCGGCGCTCGCCCAGGTCATCGGCCAGGCGCTGACACGGCAGGGTTACACCCCGGTGCTGGCGACCCAGACTCCCGGCGGCTCCACCGAGGACGAGCTCACGGAGATGCTGGTGGACCGGGGCGTCTCCGGCATCATCTTCGTCTCCGGGCTGCATGCGGACACCTCGGCCGACATGCAGCGCTACGAACAACTGCGCGCCCAGGGCGTCCCCTTCGTCCTGGTCAACGGCTTCTCCCCCAAGGTGCAGGCGCCCTTCATCTCGCCGGACGACCGGGCCGCCATGCGGCTCGCGGTGACGCACCTGGTGTCGCTGGGCCACACCCGCATCGGCCTGGCGGTCGGCCCGAAGCGCTTCGTGCCCGTACTCCGCAAGATCGAGGGCTTTCACGCCACGATGCAGGAGCAGTTGAACCTGACGGCGGACCAGGTCGAGGAGCTGATCCAGCACTCCCTGTACACGCTGGAGGGGGGTCAGGCCGCGGCCTCGGCGCTGATGGAGCGGGGCTGCACGGCCGTGGTGTGCGCGAGCGACATGATGGCGCTCGGTGCGATCCGGGCCGCCCGTCGGCTCTCCCGTGACGTGCCGCGCGAGCTCTCGGTGGTCGGCTACGACGACTCACCGCTCATAGCGTTCACCGACCCGCCGCTGACCACGATCCGGCAGCCGGTGACCGCGATGGGCCAGGCCGCGGTGCGCACGCTCCTGGAGGAGATCGGCGGCACACCCGCCCCGCACAGCGAGTTCGTCTTCATGCCGGAACTGGTCGTGCGCGGTTCGACAGCGGCAGGCCCGGGCCCCGACGCGACGTCCGGTGCCCCGGCTGTTCCAGGATCCCACGCGCGTTCGTAGCCCGCAGGACGTGCAACCCGCTCCCCACCGGAGGATCATCGGGCAGAGGGGGCGAATCTGGCAGACTCTGTGCCTATGGGTGAATTGAGCGTGAAACGACAGGAAGGCCGTACGGAGGCCACCCCGTCACCCATCGTGAACGAGGCGGCTCCTGAGGCGAATACGAAGCAGAACGGCGACGCGAACCGGATCGGCAGACTGCTCGACCGCGGCCTGGCAGGACTGCGCGCCCCACGGTCGCCCCGGCGGCCACGCCTCTGGTTCGAAATCCTGCTGATCGCGGTCAGTTACTGGCTGTACTCGCTGGTGCGCAACGCCGTCCCCGAGCAGAAGGCCGCGGCCCTGTCCAACGCGGACTGGCTCTGGTCGGTCGAGCGGTTCCTGGGCATCGCGGTGGAACAGTCGGTCAACCACGCCGTCAACTCGGTGACATGGCTGATCGTGTCAATGAACTACTACTACGCGACCCTGCACTTCGTCATCACCGTGGGGGTGCTCGTGTGGCTCTTCCGCCGCCACCCGGGCCGTTACGCACCGGCCCGCCTGGCGCTGTTCGCCACCACAGCGGTGGCGCTCCTCGGCTACTACCTGTACCCGTTGGCCCCGCCGCGCCTGATGAACGGCGGCAATTTCATCGACACCGTCATGGTCCACCAGACCTGGGGTTCGATGGCTTCGGGCAACTTCAAGCAGATGTCGAACCAGTACGCGGCGATGCCCTCGATGCACATCGGCTGGTCCCTGTGGTGCGGTCTGACCGTCTTCGCACTGGCCTCCGCGCCGTGGGCGCGCATCCTCGGCCTGATCTACCCGACGGTCACCCTGATCGTGATCGTGGCGACGGCGAACCACTTCTGGCTGGACGCGGTGGGCGGCATGGCCTGCCTGGCCTTCGGTTACGCGGTGTCGTACGCCTGGTACGGAGCGCTGCCGCACCACCTGCCGAAGCTGATCCCCCCGAAAACCGGCCGCCGTCCCCGCCTGGCCGCGGTGACGAGGCAGCCCCGGCGCACGAAGGCCGCTGCGGGCCGCAACTGATCACTCCCCCGCAGCGGCACCACCGGGGCCCTCACGCCGCCCCGTAGAACCGCTCCTCCACCACCGCACGCGCCCTCCGCGTAATCCGGCGGTAGTCGTCCAGCATGTCTCCGACATGCCCGGGCTCGTACCCCAGATACCGCCCGACCGCGGTCAGCTCACGCGGCCCGGACGGGAAGGTGTCGCCCGGCCGCCCGCGCACCAGCATCACCGCGTTGCGGACCCGCGACGCCAGTACCCATGCCTCGTCCAGAGTCTGCGCGTCCTCCGACGGGATCAGTCCCGCCGCGCACGCCGCGGCCAGCGCCTCCCTCGTCCGGGTGGTGCGCAGGCCCGGCTCCGCCCAGCCGTGCTGCATCTGCATCAGCTGGACCGTCCACTCGACGTCGCTCAGTCCGCCACGCCCCAGTTTCGCGTGGAGCGTGGGGTCCGCACCGCGCGGCAGCCGCTCGGACTCCATCCGGGCCTTGAGCCGCCGGATCTCCCGGACAGCGTCGTCCCCCAGCCCTTCCACCGGATACCGCAGCGGGTCGATGAGCTCGATGAAGTCGCGGCCCAGGTCGATGTCGCCCGCCATCGGCTGGGCGCGCAGCAATGCCTGGCTCTCCCAGACCAGCGACCAGCGCCGGTAGTACGCCCCGTACGACCTCAGCGTGCGCACCAGGGGCCCGCTCTTGCCCTCGGGGCGCAGATCCGCGTCGATGAGCAGCGGCGGGTCGGCGGTGGGCAGCTGGAGCAGCCGGCGCATCTCGGCGACCACCCGGTTCGCGGCCCGGCTCGCCTCCTGGTCGTCGACGCCCTCCCGGGGCGCGTGCACGAACAGGACGTCCGCGTCGGAGCCGTATCCGAGCTCGTGCCCGCCGAAACGGCCCATGCCGATCACCGCGAACCGGGTGGGCAGGGTGTCGCCCCACTCCGCGCGGACGGCGGCGCGCAGCGCCCCGGCGATCGTGACGGCGTTCAGATCGGTGACGGCGCTGCCGACCCGGTCGACGAGCGCCCCGGGGTCGGGTTCGGCCGGGCTCTCCTCGGTGCCGTAGGAGCCGATGAGGTCCGCGGCCGTCGTACGGAACAGCTCGCGCCGCCGCACTCCGCGCACCACGGCCACCGCCGACTCGGCGTCCTCCGCCCGCCCGACCGCGGCCAGCACCTCCAGCTCCAGGTGCTCCCGGCTGCGGGGCTTGAGCCCCTGCGGGTCGCCGAGGATCGCGACCGCCTCGGGGGCACGCAGCAGGAGGTCGGGGGCGAGCCGGCCGGCGGACAGGACCCGGGCGAGGTTCTCCGCGGCCGCGCCCTCGTCCCGCAGGAGGCGCAGATACCACGGGGTCTTGCCGAGCGCGTCGGACACCTTGCGGAAGCCGAGGAGTCCGGCGTCCGGATCGGCGGAGTCGGCGAACCATCCGAGCAGCACCGGCAGCAGCGTGCGCTGGATGGCGGCCTTGCGCGAGACCCCGGAGGACAGCGCCTCCAGATGCCGCAGGGCGGCTGCCGGGTCCTCGTATCCGAGGGCTTCGAGACGGTGTGCCGCGGCCTTCGCGCTGAGGCGCGACTCGCCGGGTGCGAGCTGGGCGACGGCGTCGAGCAGCGGCCGGTAGAACAGCTTCTCGTGCAGCCGCCGCACCACGGAGGCATGCCGCTTCCAGGCCTGGTTCAGCTCGGCGATGGGGTCGGTGCGCATCCCGAGGGAGCGCCCCAGCCGCCGGAGGTCCGGCTCGTCCACCGGGACCAGATGGGTGCGGCGCAGCCGGTAGAGCTGGATGCGGTGTTCCATGGCCCGCAGGAAGCGGTAGGCGTCGTCGAGCTGGACGGCGTCGACCCGTCCCACGTATCCGCCCTCGGCGAGCGCGCCCAGTGCCTCCAGGGTGGATCCGCTGCGCAGGGCGGGGTCGTTGCGGCCGTGCACGAGCTGGAGCAGCTGGACGGCGAACTCCACGTCCCGCAGTCCGCCGGGACCGAGCTTGATCTCGCGGTCGACCCGGTCGGCGGGGATGGTGTCGATGACCCGGCGGCGCATCTTCTGGACGTCGGGCACGAAGTTCTCGCGGTCGGCGGCCTGCCAGACCAGCGGTGAGACCGCCTCGACGTACTCGGCACCCAGCTCGGTGTCGCCCGCCACCGGGCGGGCCTTGAGGAGCGCCTGGAACTCCCAGGTCTTGGCCCAGCGCTGGTAGTAGGCGAGGTGCGAGCTGAGCGTGCGCACCAGGGGCCCGTTGCGGCCTTCCGGCCGGAGGTTGGCGTCGACGGGCCAGATGGTGCCCTCGACGGTCGTGTCGGCGCAGATCCGCATCATGTGGGCGGCCAGCCGGGTGGCGGCCTGCATGGCCGCGCTCTCCTCGGCGCCGTCGACGGGTTCGGCCACGAAGATGACATCGACGTCGGAGACGTAGTTCAGCTCGTGGCCGCCGCACTTGCCCATCGCGATGACGGCGAGCCGGCATCGTGCGGCGTCGTCGGGCGCGGCGGTACGGGCGATGGCGAGCGCGGCCCGGAGCGTCGCGGTGGCCAGGTCGGCCAGCTCGGCGGCGGCCTCGGCGACGTCGGTCGTGCCGCACACGTCGCGCGCCGCTATCGACAGCAGGCACCTGCGGTAGGCGATGCGCAGCGTGTCCGGATCGTCGACCCCGACCAGCTCGCGTTCGAACTCGGGGACACCGGGGTGCAGATCTGCCGCCTCGTACGTGACGAGTGCCTGCCAGTCGCGCGGGTGCCGGGCCAGGTGGTCACCGAGGGCCTCGGACGCCCCGAGCACCCCGAGCAGCCGGTCACGCAGCGGCTTGGCGGTGACCAGGGTGTCCAGCAGTATCTGCCGCTCGTCGGCCTCCTCGGCCTCGACGAGCCGGACGACCCCGCGCAGCGCCAGATCGGGGTCGGCGGTGGCCCCGAGGGCGTCGAGGAGGACGGGGTCGGAGCGCACGGTGGAGAGCTCCGGCAGATCCAGCAGCCGCTCGGCGGCCGACGGATCGGTGAAACCGTGCCTCAGCAGTCTTGTGAACGTGCTGCTCCTGCGCCCCGGCAACGTCGTCATTCCGCGCTCTCCTGCCCGCCGCCCGATCACCACCCAGCTCTACGAGCTTAGACCGACCGGCTCAGGGGGGAGTGGGTGAAGGCGCGGTACCGGGTGCGTGCGGGGGCGGGACGGGGGACCGAGCCGTGGCGCATGGCCTCCCTGCCCGAGCGCGAAGCCGAGAGCCCGGGGACCATGGTGATGGACGACGACCCGGGGGCGCATCCGTGTCCTGCCGCGGCGCCGAGAGCTCGGGGGAACGCGCGCCCCGCGACGCCCCCCATGTGCCGGTCGGCCCCGTCCCGCACCGATGAATACGGAGCGGGTGCGCAGTCCGTACGTGGTAGGCAGGATCGCTTTCAGGACCGACCGGGAGGACCGACCATGTCCGCATCCGAACCAGTCGCCGAGCTGGACCCCCGCTACAGCAGCCCCGGCGCGGTGCCCAGTCCCTGGGCCGGCGCCCGGCGACTGCTGTCCGAGGCCGAGCTGTACTGGCTGAGCACGGTCCGCCCGGACGGCCGGCCGCATGTCACGCCGTTGATCGGTGTCTGGTGGCAGGGCGCGCTGCACTTCTGCACGGGCCCCGAGGAACGCAAGGCCCGCAATCTGGCGGCCAACGACGAGGTCGTCCTCACGACCGGGTGCAACTCCTGGTCGGAGGGGCTCGACGTGGTGGTCGAGGGCCGGGCGGAACGGGTGACCGACGAAGGCAGGCTGGCCGCGCTCGCGGAGGCGTGGAAGTCGAAGTACGGCGACGACTGGCACTTCGACGTGGCCGACGGTGCGTTCGTGGGCTCGCTGGACAACCGGGCCGAGGTCTTCGCGGTGTCCCCGCGGACGGTGTTCGGCTTCGGCAAGGGTGACCCGTTCACGCAGACCCGGTGGCACTTCGCCTGATCCGACGGCCTGAACGGGCCCTGTGTACGGGCCCGTTCAGGACATCGGCTCAGCCGGCCGGCAGGGTGCCGATGACGACGGTGGCGTACAGCTCGTCGGAGGTGACCACGCGCGGGACGAGCCCGCTGCCGCCCACGGCCTCCTCGGCCCGTGCCGCCTGGCGTTCGCTGGTCTCGACCAGCAGGCTGCCGCCCGGAGCGAGCCAGTGCGGAGCCTCGGCGGCCACCCGCCGCATGACGTCGAGGCCGTCGCCGCCTCCGTCGAGGGCGACGAGGGGTTCGTGGACCCGCGCCTCCGCGGGCAGCAGGGCGACGTCCTCCGTCGGTACGTACGGCACGTTGGCGAGGAGCAGGTCGACGCGTCCGCGCAGGGAGCCGGGCAGGGGGGCGAAGAGGTCGCCCTCGTAGACCCTGCCGAGGCCGCCGACGTTGCGCCGGGCACAGCGCACCGCGGCGGGTTCCACGTCGGTGGCGTGCAGTTCGACATCGACCAGCTCGGCGGCGAGTGCGGCACCGAGAGCGCCCGAACCGCAGCAGAGGTCGACCACGACGGCCGGGCTCGGGGCCAGTTCCGCGGCCTGGCGGATCAGGAACTCGGTGCGGCGGCGGGGCACGAAGACCCCGGGGTCCACGGCGATGCGCAGGCCGCTGAACTCGGCCCAGCCGAGGACGTGTTCCAGGGGATGACCGGCGACGCGCCGTTCCACCATGGCGGCGAGCTGGACGGGACCGGCAGCGGTGGCGGCGATGAGGTCCGCCTCGTCCTCGGCGAATACGCAGCCGGCGGAGCGGAGGGTGGTGACGAGAGTGGAGAGAGCGAGCGGTGACAGCGGGACCGGCATGGAGCGGAGCCTTTCGGGAAACGCCGATGGGTGCTCCGCGGCCGGTTACGTCCGGTCGACCACGCGATCATGTGGGGCGAGCACCCAGCCTGATACAGCGGTAATGGGTCCCACCTCCTTCGGTACGTCCCCGTGCGGGGATGCGAAACACTACCCCAGCCCGGCTCCGCTCCTGCCCCGCCCGGCCTCAGCGCTTACGGGGACGGTGGTCGTTGCCTCCGTCGATGAAGCGGTTGTGCACGGCGATCGATGTGTTGGCCGCCCGGATGTTGCGGATCTCCGCGCTGTGGTGGCGCTCGATCTGCTGGCCGTCGAAGTTGTCCGTACGGCGTCGCCGTTCCTTCAGCGTCAGCTTCACGATCAGAAAGACGATCGTGAAGAACAGCACTCCGATCACCACGAAGACCTCGGTCATCGCCCATCCCCCTCCACGCCCGACGGTGAACTCGGCGGCCATGCGGTCATTGTCGGTGTCCCGCCACAATCAGTCCACCGCAATAGCCGGTGGCCTGCGGGCCGGTCACGTCTGCTCCGGTTGTTCCGGCCGCGGATAATGACATTCATGGAGCGCGCTGTGGGACTGCGGGAACGCAAGAAGGAAGCCACCCGGCAGGCCGTGCACGAAGCGGCCTTGAGGCTGACCGTCGAGCACGGCTTCGACCAGCTGACGGTGGAGGCGGTCGCCGACGCTGCCGGGATCTCGCGCAGAACCTTCTCCAACTACTTCGCCGGCAAGGAGGACGCTGTTCTCCACGGCGAGGAGCAACAGATCAGGGAGCTCGTCCGGGCCGTGCGCGAGCGCCCCGCCGAGGAGGGCGCCTGGACGGCGCTGCGGGCGGCCGTGGCCCGGTTCGCCGAGCGCGTCGCACCCCCGGAACGCGAATGGGCCGTCCGTACCCGCCTCGCCATGCACCACCCCTCCCTCCTGGCCCGCCAGCTGGCCAACCACGCAGCGATGGAACGTGACTTGGCGGATGCCGTGGCCGCCCGCCCGTCCCGTGCGCCGGACCCGGTCAGCCCGCAGGTACTCGCCGCGGCGTTCCTCTGCTCGCTGCGGATCGCGATGCGGATGTGGATCGAGGAGGAGCTGGCCCGGGACCCCGTCGACGTGATCGACGGAGTCCTGGACGAGATGGGGCGCAGCTTCGGCTGAGTGCGGGAATGCGGGCCGCGCGGAGGGTCGGAGCGCCCGGCCGACGGGTTCAGTCCTCCGTCGGCACGCAGAGCACCGGCACGCTCGACAGGTGCAGGAGCTTGTGCGTGGTGGAGCCGAGAAGCGCCCCTCGTATCGGGCTCTCCCCCCAGCTGCCCACCACGATGACCCGGGCTCCGTGACGTGCGGCGGCCTCGATCAGGGCCTGCGCCGGAGCACGGTCGATCACCTCGACGGTAGCCGGCACGCCCGCCGCGTCGGCCGCCGCGAGCGCACGTTGGAGGCCCGAGCGCCCGGCCTGGCGAACGGCGTCGTAGGCCGCCCGGTACTCCTCGCCCGTGGGGCCGGGCGGCGCCGCCCCGTACACCAGGACGAGCGGCTCGTCGTAGGCGGCGGCCACCTCGATCGCGATCTGCAGGGCGCGTGCGGCACCGGGCGACTCGTCGTAGCCGAGAACCACGGACATGTCAGGACTCCTTGCCGTGCACGAGGCCGGGATCGACCACACCCCGGCGCTCGTTCCAGAAGAGGGACGACCGCAGCCTCCACACCACCATGAGCACCACACCGGTCAGACTGATGACGATGCCGATGACGAGCGGCGGTCCGAGACCGAACCACGAGGTGCCGCTGTACGAGTTCGCGGGGTCCGACATGTCGATGACGGACCGGACGAGCAGCCAGGTCAGCAGGCCCGCTCCGACCAGCGGCCCGAAGCCGATGAGCAGGAAGCTCCGTACGCTCTCGGTCAGATGGTGGCGGTAGTAGACCGCGCACGCCACACCGGTCAGCGCGTAGTAGAAGGCGATCAGCAGGGACAGCGCCGTGAGCGAGTCGAAGAGGGCGTTCTCGCTGATCTGGTTGACGACGAGGTACCACGCGATGGCGATGGCAGCCACCCACCAGGTGCTCACGTCAGGTGTCCGGAAGCGCGGACTGATGTGAGCGAAGTGCGTCGGCAGCGCTTGCCGGCGGGCCATCGACAGCGCGGTGCGGGAGGCGGGGATGATGGTGGTCTGGGTCGAGGCGAGCGCGGACGTCGCGACCGCGAGCAGCACGACCCAGTCCCAGCCGCCCATGACCTCCCGGGCGAGCAGGGCGAAGATGAACTCCTCCTCGTCGGCGTTCTCGGCCAGGTACGCCGTTCCGGCGAACGCGACGACCGCGAAGCCGACGGACAGGTACGTCACCAGCAGGATGACGGTCGACCACACACCCGCCTTGCCGGGAGCGGTCGCGGAGTCCTCGACCTCCTCGGTGAGATTGACGGCGGACTCCCAGCCCCAGTAGATGAACACGCCCAGCAGCAGGCCGCCGGTGAGGGCCGCGCCGCCCGCCCCGAACGGATTGAGCCACGCGGCGGACGGGTGGACGGAGTCGAACGACGTAGTGCCCGCGTAGACGCGGTAGAGGGCGACGAGCACGAAGACCAGGAGGAAGGCGACCTGGGCGAGGATCAGCACGTTCTGCACCTTGGCCGAGAGCTCGGTGCCGATGACGCACAGCCCCGTCATCACGAGGATCAGGACGACGGTGAGCAGCTGGCGCACGAAGGTGTTGTCGGCCCAGCTGTCGAGTCCGACGGCCATCAGCCCGAAGCTGACGGCGACGTCCGCCAGGGACCCCACCACGAGCACCCCGGTCATCGTGATGGCCCAGCCGCCGAGCCACCCCGTCCACGGCCCCATCGCGCGGGTCACCCAGGAGAACGTCGTCCCGCAGTCCTGATCGACCTTGTTCAGGTAGTAGAACGCGGAGGCGATGAGGAGCATCGGCACGAAGGAGGCGAAGAGCACCCCGGGCGCGTAGATGCCGACGAGCGCGACGATCGGACCGATGACGGCCGCCACCGAGTAGGCCGGGGAGGTGGCGTTCAGCCCGATGACGAGCGCGTCGACGAAGCCGATCGCGTCGGGCTTCAGAGTCGCCGGCCGCGCTGGTTCGATCAGGTCCTCTGCCATGCGCCCTCGCTACGGTCATGGGCCCGGGTGAAACATCGGGCGGAATGTACTTTTCACATGCTATTGAGGCAGTTCCGGGTCAGCACATGCACCGGTGCACGCGGTGGGGCGGACGTACGGGCCACCGGTCACTGCTCGCGCATGGCCCACGGGGCGCCGTACTCGGTGAGCAGATCGAGGAACGGGCGCGGCGGCATGGCTTCCGGGCCCAGCACCCCGCTGCCGCTCCACACCCCACTCGCGACGAGTTCGAGGGCGGCCACGGGATTGATCGCGGTCTGCCAGACGACGGCCTGGGAGCCGTACTCCCGCATCGACCACTGGTTGTCGACGACGTGGTAGAGGTAGACCTCGCGGGACCGGCCGTCCTTGACGCCCTTCACCCATGTTCCCGCGCACGTCTTGCCGTGCATCCGCTCCCCGAGGCCCGCCGGGTCGGGCAGGCAGGCGGCGACCACGTCACGGGGCGATACCGCGGCCCGCCCGAGGTCACTCGCCACGGACACGGGTTCGGTCCGGTCGAGTCCGAGCATGTGGAGTGTCCGGAGCACCCCGATGAACTCGTCTCCCAGTCCGTACTTGAACGTGACCCGCCGGGCGTTCAGCCATCGCGGCACGAGGAGCACTTCCTCGTGCTCCACGTTGACGCACTCCACGGGGCCGATGCCTTCGGGGAAGTCGAAGACCTCCGGCTCGCTGAAGGGAGCCGTGGTGTACCAGCCCCGCTCCCGCTCGTAGACGACCGGCGGGTTCAGACACTCCTCGATGGTCGTCCAGATGCTGAACGACGGGGCGAAGTCGTAGCCGTCCACGGTCAGGTTCGCCCCGTCCCGGATCCCGATCTCCTCGATCTCGTCGAAGAGTTCGTCGGAGGCGTACCGGGCGAACACATCGGACATGCCTGGCTCCACGCCCATGCCCACGAGCGCGAGACGCCCCGCGGCCTCCCACTCCGCGGCCCGTTCGAACTGGGCGTCCCCGAGTTTGACCCCGCACTCCTCGTACGGACGGGCCGGATGCGGCCGGGACAGAGACATGGCCATGTCGACGTAGTGCACGCCGCGGGCGAGAGCCGTCTCGAACAGCGGCAGCACGAAGCGGGGATCGGTGGCATTGAGCAGGACGTCGCAACGATGCTCGGTGAGGGCCGCGGACACCGCTGACCGGTCCGAGGCGTCCAGCCGGACCGCGCTGAAGCGGCCGCCGCTCTCCCCCAGGTCCGCGACGGCCCGCTCCGCCCGCCCGAGGTCGAAGTCGGCGACCACCATGTGCCCGAGGAACGGGCGGCGGGCAGCGATCCTTGTGATCGCCGTGCCCACACCTCCCGCTCCGACCAGGAGGACGCGCATGGGTACACCACTCCTTCAACCGTTCGGGTGATCCGGCAGTCGCTCAGCCGCAGCGCTGTCCGCCAGGGGCGGACGTCATGGGTCCACCATCGGACGACTCGCGACGCCACGCCTCCGGGGCGCGCCCTTCCGGTGGCCGCCTCCGGCCCGGCCCCCGCAGGCCGAGGACCGCTCAGCGCTCCGGTTCCCCGGTCAGCGGGCAGTGGGTGCGCGTGTAGATGGTGGGCATGCAGAGGTTGCAGTGGATGCACTGCGAGCGGGTGGCCGCGTCCCGGCCGATCCGTTGCAGCAGGTCGGGCTCGCGCAGCAGAGCGCGGGCCATCGCGACAAACTCGAAGCCCTCCGCCATGGCGCGGTCCATGCCCTGCCGGTCGGTGACCCCGCCGAGGAGGATCAGCGGCAGCCCCAGCGTGGCGCGAAACTGCCGGGCGGCTTCGAGCAGGTACAGGGGGCGGTAGGGATACGTACGGAACACGCCGCGCCCCACCGCCCGGATCGCGAGACGCTGCGGGAGGGGGAAATTGGCCGCGAACTCGGCTACGGGCGCACCTCCGCGGAACAGGTACATGGGGTTCAGCAGGGAACTGCCCGCCGTCAGTTCGAGCGCGTCGACGCTCCCGTCCTCCTCCAGCCAGCGGGCGACCTGGAGGCTGTCGTCCACGGTGAGTCCGCCGGGGACACCGTCCTTCATGTTCAGCTTGGCGGTGATGGCGAGCCGGTCACCCAGAGCGTCGCGCACCGCCCGGGTGACGCGCAGCGCCACGGTGGCACGGGCGCGCAGTGAACCGCCGAAGGAGTCGGTGCGACGGTTCAGCCGCGGGCTGAGGAAGGCACTCGCCAGGTAGTTGTGGCCGAGATGGATCTCCACGGCATCGAATCCGGCCTCAGCCGCGAGCAGCGCGGCCGAGGCGTGGGCCCCGACGACACGGTCGACGTCCTCGGCGGTGGCCGCCCTGTTGCGGCGCATGCTCAGCGCGTTGAACCCCGCCATCGGGGCGAGCGAGGCCAGCCCGTTGGACCGGCCGTCGGCCACCGGGCCGGCGTGGCCCAGCTGGGCGGAGACCGCGGCGCCCGTCTCGTGCACCGCCTCGGTCAGCCTGCGCAGCCCGGGCAACGCCTCGGGCCGCATCCACAGCTGCCGCCGCTCGGTACGCCCTTCCGGCACCACCGCACAGTAGGCCACGGTGGTCATGGCGACCCCGCCCACGGCGGGGCGCAGGTGGTAGTCGATGAGCTCCTGGGTGACCAGCGCGTCGGGGGTGGCGCCCTCGAAGGTCGCGGCCTTGACGACCCGGTTGCGCAGCCTCAGCGGCCCGAGCCGGGCCGGCGCCAGCACATCCGGGGCGCGCCGGGGCGCCTCGCCCGTCGCCCCCGTCGTTCCCGGTCCGTCCGTCATGGCGCGGAGCATCGCAGAGAACTGACGAATAGTCAGTAGCGCTGCGGTCGCGGATCGTTGCCCTGCCGCTCGTGCGGCCGGGGCCGATACGACGCCGCCTTCCGTGGCGCGGGCACCGGGCGCCCCACACGGGACCGGGGCCCGACCCTCGTACGGCGTCGGGCTGATACGGCATCGGGCCGACGGGCACGAAGCCCGCCGGCCCGATGACCGGACCACACGCCCGCACGGGCGCCAACAGCGCTTACAGCACCGGCAGGAGCGCCTTCAGCTCGAAGGCCGTGACCTCGCTGCGGTACTCCTCCCACTCCTGCTTCTTGTTGCGCAGGAAGAAGTCGAAGACGTGCTCGCCCAGCGTCTCGGCGACCAGTTCGCTCTTCTCCATCAGCGAGATGGCCTCGCCCAGGTTCTGCGGCAGCGGCTCGATGCCCATCGCGCGGCGCTCCGCGTCGGACAGGGCCCAGACGTCGTCGTCGGCGCCGGCCGGGAGTTCGTAACCCTCCTCGATGCCCTTGAGGCCTGCGGCCAGGAGCACCGCGTACGTCAGGTAGGGGTTGGCGCCGGAGTCGATGGAGCGGACCTCGACGCGGGCCGAGCCGGTCTTGCCGGGCTTGTACATCGGGACGCGGATCAGGGCGGAGCGGTTGTTGTGGCCCCAGCAGATGTACGAGGGGGCCTCGCCGCCGGCTCCGGCCGCACGGGAGGAGCCGCCCCAGATGCGCTTGTAGGAGTTGACCCACTGGTTGGTCACGGCGGAGATCTCCGCGGCGTGCTTGAGCAGGCCAGCGATGAAGGAGCGGCCGACCTTGGAGAGCTGGTACTCGGCGCCGGACTCGTAGAACGCGTTGCGGTCACCCTCGAAGAGGGAGAGGTGGGTGTGCATGCCCGAGCCGGGGTACTCCGAGAACGGCTTCGGCATGAAGGTCGCCTGCACGCCCTGCTCCAGCGCGACCTGCTTCATGACGAGGCGGAAGGTCATGATGTTGTCGGCGGTGGAGAGCGCGTCCGCGTACCGCAGGTCGATCTCCTGCTGGCCCGGGGCACCCTCGTGGTGGCTGAACTCGACCGAGATGCCCATGGATTCGAGCATGGTGATCGCCTGGCGGCGGAAGTCCATGCCGACGTTCTGCGGGGTGTGGTCGAAGTAGCCGGAGCTGTCCGCGGGGGTGGGGCGGCTGCCGTCGACCGGCTTGTTCTTGAGCAGGAAGAACTCGATCTCCGGGTGGGTGTAGAAGGTGAATCCCAGGTCGGAGGTCTTGGCCAGGATGCGCTTGAGGACGTAGCGCGGGTCGGCGAAGGAGGGCGAGCCGTCGGGCATCAGGATGTCGCAGAACATCCGGGCCGTGCCGGGGGCCTCCGCGCGCCACGGCAGGATCTGGAAGGTGCCCGGATCCGGCTTGGCGATCATGTCCGACTCGTACACGCGGGCGAAGCCCTCGATGGCGGAGCCGTCGAAGCCGATTCCCTCGTCAAACGCCTGTTCCAGCTCGGCAGGGGCCACGGCCACGGACTTGAGGTAACCGAGCACGTCGGTGAACCACAACCGTACGAACCGGATGTCGCGCTCCTCAAGGGTCCTGAGGACGAATTCCTGCTGCTTGTCCATAGCCACATCCTTGCAGTTCAGACGGTCCGTGCACCACCGCCCGGGGTAAGGGGGAGAGTCCAGTATCACGACCCCGGATTTCACCCAGATTACGCACCCGACGTGAGATGGAGCACTCGGCCACCCACTACGATCGTCGGCCATGGTGCGTACGGGGTGCGGCGGCCACGCATCTGCCCCGCGCGCACCGCTTCCCGACCCGTTCCGTCACCTCATCGCCCCTTCGCAGAAGGACCTCCGACATGAGCTTCGACCGCAGGACCCGCATAGAGCAGATGCGCCAAGCCGACCGCGCGCGAGACCGCCGCACCCGCGTGCTGGTCATAAGCCTCAGCGCCGTCGTCGTCGCAGGTCTCGTCACCTTCGGCGCCTACACGCTCGTCGACAAGTCCGACGCCTCGGCCGACCGGAAGACTTCGGACGCCAAGAACACCGAGCAGTCCGACGCGCAGAAGAAGGAACTGGCCGGCGGGCCGATCCAGGGCGAGAAGACGTGGGACGCGAAGAAGCTGACCCGCAACCACGTCACCGAGGCCGTCTCGTACCCGATGAAGCCGCCGGTCGGCGGTGACCACAGCCCCGTCTGGATGAACTGCGACGGCGAGGTATACGAAAAGGCGATTCCCGACGAGAACGCCGTGCACGCGCTGGAGCACGGTTCGGTGTGGGTGACCTACACGGACGGGGCCTCGGCCGCCGATGTGGACAAGCTCGCGGACCGGGTCGGGAAGACCCCGTACTCGCTGATGAGTCCGTACAAGGACCAGGCGGGCACCATCATGCTGAGCGCCTGGGGCAAGCAGGTCACGGTGGACAGCGCCGATGACCGCCGGGTGGCGCAGTTCTTCGCCGCGTACGTGCAGGGCCCGCAGACGCCGGAGCCGGGCGCGGCGTGCACCGGCGGGCGGGCGGCCCCGTGACCGTGACGGAACGCACCCGGCGCGTCCGGTGGGCGGCGGGTTCCGCCGTCGCGCTGGCGCTGCTGTTCGCGGGGGCGGCGACGGTCGCCTCCGCGCGGGACGACGCGGACCACCATGCGGCCGCCCCGGCCGCGCGGGCCCCGGCGGCCGACTCCGCGGACGCCGGGTTCGCCCGTGACATGGCCGTCCACCACCAGCAGGCCGTGGAGATGTCCTTCATCGTGCGCGACCGCACCGAGGACGAGGACGTGCGCCGTCTCGCGTACGACATCGCCAACACGCAGGCCAGCCAGCGGGGCATGCTGCTCGGCTGGCTGGACCTGTGGGAGCTGCCGAAGGCGGCCGCCGGGCAGGAACCGATGGCCTGGATGGCCGCCGGCCGGCACTCGGGCCACGACATGGCCGGGATGCCCGGCATGAAAGGCGCCTACGAGGCCCATGACGGATCCCTCATGCCCGGCATGGCGACCCGTACCGAGCTGGAACAGCTCCGCCGGGCCAGCGGCAGGCAGGCCGAGGTCCTGTACCTCCAGCTGATGACCGACCACCACAGGGGCGGCATCGACATGGCCCGCGGTTGCGCGGACCTGTGCACCGTGAAGGCGGAGAAGCGGCTGGCCCGGCGCATGGTCGAGGGCCAGCACTCCGAGCTGGAGGCCATGGCCGGGATGCTGGCGGAGCGGGGGGCCGCGCCCCGGCCCGGGAAGGCGTCCTGACGGTTCCGGAGGCGTCCTCCCTGGCCGCACCCGAATGGGTGACAGCGGTCGCGCGCCCCGAACGCGCCCATGACGATGGGTTCGCTCGGGGTCGTACGCAAGTGCCATCGGCACGCAGGAGGAATCCCCATGACCACCGCCAAGGACATCATGCACACCGGCGCCACCTGGATCCCGGCGCACGAGACCCTGGACCGTGCCGCCCAGCTGATGCGCGACCACAACGTCGGTGCGCTGCCCATCTCGGAGAACGGCGAGCAGGACCGGATGGTCGGCATCCTCACGGACCGCGACATCGTGGTGGCCTGCGTGGCGGCGGGGCGGGATCCGTCGAAGGTGACCGCCGGTGACCTCGCCCAGGGCACCCCGCGCTGGATCGAAGCGGAGGCCGAGGTGGAAGCGGTGCTGGAGGAGATGCAGACCCACCGGATCCGCCGGCTGCCGGTCGTCGAGAACAAGAAGCTGATCGGCATGATCAGCGAGGCCAACCTGGCCCGGCATCTCTCCGACGACCAGATCGCCGGCTGGGCGGAGAAGGTCTACTCCCGCAACTGACGACGTCACCCCCTCGTACGCCGTACGAACGGTGGCGGCCCGACACCTCGCCACGCGGGCACGGTCCACCACCGTTCGCATACCTGGCGGGGGTAGCGTGACCGGCATGCCTGCTCAGCACACCCGCCGCGCCGTGCTCGGCGCTTCGATCGCCCTTGCCAGTACGGGAGTTGTCGCAGCCTGCGCTGACCACGGCGTCGCCGCGGACCACTCCGCCATGAATCACCCGGCACCCTCCGGCACCACCGTCCCCGAGGGTTACGTCTCGCCCGACGGGCCGGAGGTCGCCGCAGCCGAGCAGCGGCGGGGCCCCGGCCCCGAGCGCAGGGTCGCCCTGACCGCGACCCCGTCCCGGCTTCACCTCGGCGGCGGGCGCATCGTCAGCTCGTGGGCGTACGGCGACCGGCTTCCCGGGCAGGAGATCCGGGTCACGGCGGGCGACACGCTCGCCCTCACCGTCGCCAACCACCTGCCGCAGCCGACCTCGCTGCACTGGCACGGTCTCGCCCTGCGCAACGACATGGACGGGGTGCCCGGGCTGACCCAGCGGGCGATCGGGGCGGGAACCGACTTCACGTACCGCTTCGCCGTGCCCGACCCGGGCACGTACTGGCTCCATCCGCACTCGGGCGTGCAGCTGGACCGCGGGCTGTACGCGCCGCTGATCGTCGAGGACCCGAAGGAACCCCTGGCGTACGACAGGGAGTGGGTCGTCGTCCTGGACGACTGGGTCGACGGGGTGGACGGCTCCACCCCCGACGCCGTGCTCCAGGAACTCACCGGGGGCAGCGGCCACAGCGGGCACGCCATGGCGGCGACGCCCTCGCCGGCTCCGGGCGGCAGCGGGCCCTCACGGATGCTGAGGGGCGCCACCAGTGAGCTGCTGGGCGGCGACGCCGGTGACGTGGACTACCCGTACTACCTGGTCAACGGCCGCACCGCCGACGACCCGTCCGCCTTCGTCGCACGGCCGGGCGACCGGATCCGGCTGCGGATCATCAACGCGGGCGGCGACACCGCGTTCCGCGTCGCGCTCGGCGGCCACCGGATGACGGTGACGCACACCGACGGCTTCCCCGTCCGGCACACCACGACGGACGCCCTGCTTCTCGGGATGGGCGAACGGTACGACGTGCTGGTCACCGCCGGGGACGGGGTGTTCCCGCTGACCGCGCTGGCCGAGGGGAAGAATGCCTCGGCGATGGCCCTGCTGCGGACCGGGGGTGGTGCGGCGCCCCGCGCGTCCGCGCGTCCCAAGGAGCTGGACGGCAAACTGGTGACGGCCGGCCGGCTGGCCCCGGACGCGTCCGTGGCCCTGTCCCCGCGCAAGCCCGACCGCACGGTGATGATGCGGCTGACGGGCTCCATGGAGGCGTACGACTGGGCCTTCGACAGGAAGCCGTACACCGCCGACCAGCGCCATCCGGTGAAGGCCAGGGAGCGGGTCCGGCTGGAGTTCCGCAACCCGACCGCGATGTGGCACCCCATCCATCTGCACGGACACACCTTCGCGCTGACCGGTGGCGCCTCCGGAGCCCGCAAGGACACCGCGATCGTGCTGCCCCGGCAGACGCTGACCGTCGACTTCGACGCGGACAACCCGGGTCTGTGGATGCTCCACTGCCACAACCTCTACCACTCGGAGGCGGGCATGATGACGGTCCTCGGCTACCGCAGCTGAGTGCCCTCCCTGCGGGCCGTGCCGCTTTCCGCGCGGCCCGCCAGGACATCGCGTCAGTCAGACGATTACACTGGGCGGCGTGCCTCAACTACGCCTCGCACTGAATCAGATCGACTCGACCGTCGGTGACCTCGCCGGCAACACCGAGTCGATCCTCCACTGGACCCGGCACTCCGCCGAACAGGGCGCCCACCTGGTGGCGTTCCCCGAGATGGTGCTGACCGGTTACCCCGTCGAGGACCTGGCCCTGCGGTCATCCTTCGTCGAGGCGTCGCGGGAGGCGCTGCGGGCGCTCGCCGCGCGCCTGGACGCGGAGGGCTTCGGGGAGATCCCGGTCGTCGTCGGCTACCTCGACCGCTCCGAGTCCGCCGCGGCCCGCTACGGCCAGCCCGCCGGATCGCCGCGGAACGCCGCCGCGGTGCTGCACCGCGGGCGGATCGCGCTGAACTTCGCCAAGCACCACCTGCCCAACTACGGGGTCTTCGACGAGTTCCGGTACTTCGTGCCGGGCGACTCGATGCCCGTCGTGCGGGTGCACGGCATCGATGTGGCCCTCGCGATCTGCGAGGACCTCTGGCAGGACGGCGGCCGGGTGCCGGCCGCGCGCGCCGCGGGGGCAGGGCTGCTGCTGTCGATCAACGCCTCTCCGTACGAGCGGGACAAGGACGACACGCGGCTGGAGCTGGTCCGCAAGCGGGCCCAGGAGGCCGGCTGCACGACCGCGTACCTCGCGATGATCGGCGGCCAGGACGAGCTGGTCTTCGACGGTGACTCGATCGTCGTCGACAAGGACGGCGAAGTGATCGCCCGCGCCCCGCAGTTCGCCGAGGGCAGCGTGATCCTGGACCTCGACCTGCCGGCCGCCTCCCCCGAGGCGCCGTCCGGCGTGGTCAACGACGGGCTGCGGATCGACCATGTGGTCCTGTCCGAGGAGCCGCTGCCGGCGTACGAGGCGGAGCTGGCCGGAGGGTACGCGGACCGGCTCGACGACGACGAGGAGCTGTACTCGGCGCTCGTCGTGGGCCTGCGGGCGTACGCGGCGAAGAACGGCTTCAGCAGTGTGCTGGTCGGGCTCTCCGGCGGGATCGACTCGGCGCTCGTCGCGGCGATCGCCTGCGACGCCCTGGGTGCTCAGCACGTGTACGGCATCTCGATGCCGTCGAAGTACTCCTCGGACCACTCCAAGGGCGACGCGGCCGAGCTCGCCCGGCGTACCGGGCTGAACTTCCGGACCGTTCCGATCGAGCCGATGTTCGACGCGTACATGGGGTCACTGGGGCTCACCGGCCTCGCCGAGGAGAACCTGCAGTCGCGGCTGCGCGGCACGATGCTGATGGCCGTCTCCAACCAGGAGGGGCAGATCGTCCTGGCGCCGGGCAACAAGTCGGAGCTGGCGGTCGGTTACTCGACGCTGTACGGCGACTCCGTCGGCGCGTACGGGCCGATCAAGGACGTCTACAAGACGGCCGTCTTCCGGCTGGCGAAGTGGCGCAACCGGGCCGCCGAGGAGCGTGGGCAGACCCCGCCGATCCCGGAGGCCTCCATCACCAAGCCGCCGAGCGCGGAGCTGCGGCCGGGCCAGGTCGACACGGACTCGCTGCCCGACTACGACGTGCTGGACCGGATCCTCGAGATGTACGTCGACCGGGACCAGGGACTCGACTCGATCGTCGCGGCCGGGTTCGACGCGGCGCTGGTGGCGAAGACGCTGCGGATGGTGGACACCGCGGAGTACAAGCGGCGGCAGTATCCGCCGGGCACGAAGATCTCGCCCAAGGGCTTCGGCAAGGACCGGCGACTGCCGATCACGAACCGGTGGCGCGAGTCCGGCTGAGGCCGGGTCGTAAGGGTGGAAGCGGGCCCGTCCGGCCGAGGTGTCGTCCTCGGCCGGACGGGCCCGTCTCGGTCGGCAGGGTTCAGTGCACGTCCGCCGCGGACTTCCGCGGTGCGGACGCCGCCGCCCGCGCCACGATCCTCGAAGGGGTGCGGCCACGGTCCAGTACGCCCGCCGTGACCGCCACCGCGAGTCCCGCCAGCGTCAGCGCGGCGCCGACCAGGGCCGGGGAAGTCCAGCCCCAGCCTGCCGCGATGGCCATGCCGCCCAGCCACGCGCCGCCCGCGTTGGCCAGGTTGAAGGCGGAGTGGTTGGAGGCGGACGCCAGGGTCGGGGCGTCCTTGGCCTTGTTCATGACGAGCATCTGCAACGGCGTGGTCGTCATGAAGCCGACCCCGCCCAGCAGCACCACCATCACCAGCGCGGCCCACTGCACGTGGGCGGCGAAGGGGAAGACCAGCAGCACGACGGCAAGCGCGCTCAGTGACCCGTACAGCGTCGGGCGCAGCGCCCGGTCCGTGAGCGGACCCGCGGCGAGGGCCCCCAGGGTCATGCCGATACCGAAGAGCGCCAGCACCAGCGTCACGGAGGATTCGCCGAAGCCCATGGCCTCGGTCGTCATGGCCGAGAGGTAGGAGTACACGGCGAAGACGCCGGCGAAACCGAAGACGGCGGTGAGGAGTCCGAGCAGGACCTGGCGGTTGCCCAGGGCCCGCAACTCGTGGCGGACGTGCCGGTGTGCCTCGGCCGGGATCTGCGGGACGAGGCGGGCGAGCGCGGCCATCGCGCAGAGCCCGATCACGGCGACCACGAGGAAGGTGGCCCGCCACCCGAGGTGCTGGCCGAGCAGTGTGGCGGCCGGGACGCCGACGACGTTCGCGATGGTCAGGCCGAGGAACATCGTCGCCACGGCCCGTGCCTGGCGCCCCTCGGCGACCAGCCGGGTGGCGACGACCGCGCCGACTCCGAAGAAGGCACCGTGCGGCAGCCCGGCCAGCAGCCGTCCGGCGAGCAGCCAGCCGAAGCCGGGGGCGAGCGCGGAGGCGAGGTTGCCGACGGTGAAGAGCCCCATCAGCAGCAGGAGCATCCGCTTGCGCGGGATGCGCGAGCCGAGGGCGGTGAGCAGCGGTGCGCCGAGCACCACGCCGATCGCGTACGCCGACACGAGGTAGCCCGCCGTGGGGACGGAGGTGCCCAGATCGTCCGCGACGTCGGGCAGCAGGCCCATCATCACGAATTCCGTAGTACCGATGCCGAAGGCGCTCACCGCGAGTGCGAGCAGAGCCAGTGGCATGAGAAGAGACCTTTCCGACGTGGGCCCCGTGCGCTCCGGGCCGGGCCCGGCGGGCCTTCGGGGAGCGGGAGGGGCAGGAGGGAGTGCGGCCGTACGTGCACCGGCGCGGGCCGGCCGGGGCCGGATCGCACGGTGACGGACCGGCTTCCTCGCCGGTGACCTTGTTCCCGTTCGGAACAAAGTCTCTCAGACGTTTTATGCCCGGAGGTAAACGACCTGGTGCGCGGTGGTGAACGGATGGGCGAGCGGCGTCACGCGGCCGCGGGTCCGGAGCGGGACGTCGAGCGCCGCGAGCGCCGTCGGCCGGCGGCGCCGGAGTCGACGCCGCGGGGCGCCGGGAGCCCCGCACCCCCGCGCGCCAGGTCGCGAACGGACCGTGGCGTCACAGTTTGACGCGGGCGGCGATCGGAAGGTGGTCGCTGTCCGTGGCCGGGAGCGTCCACGACGACATCGGCTCCACGCCCTTCACCATGATCTGGTCGATCCTGGCCATCGGGAACGACGCGGGCCAGCTGAACCCGAAGCCGTCGCCCGCCGCGCCCTGGGTGGAGCGCATCTGGGAGGTGACCGCGTGGAGCGAGCGGTCGTTCATGGTCCCGTTGAGGTCGCCGAGCAGGGCGACGCGCTCCAGCGGTTCGTGGGAGATGGCCTCGCCGAGGGCGTCCACGCTCTGGTCCCGCTGGTTGGCGGTGAATCCGGCGTGCAGCTTGACCCGTACCGAGGGCAGGTGCGCGACGTAGAAGGCGATCGGCCCCTCGGGGGTGGTGACGGTGGTCCGCATGGCGCGGACCCAGCCCATCTTGATGTCCACCGGGCGGGTGTCCTTGAGGGGGTACTTGCTCCACAGGCCGACGGTCCCCTGCACCGAGTGGTACGGGAAGCGGCCGGCCAGCGCGGATTCGTACGCCGCGACCTTGCCGCTGGGCAACTCCTGCAGGGCGATGACGTCGGCACCCGAGCCGGCGACCTGCTGGGCGGTGCCGGCGGGGTCGGGGTTGTCCGCGTTGACGTTGTGGGTCGCGACGGTGAGGTCGCCACCGCTGCCCGACTTGTCGGTCAGCAGGCCGCCGAAGATGTTGAACCAGACCACGATCGGCAGCAGCAGCGCGATCAGGGCGGTCGCCGAGCGGCGCACCAGCCCCAGGATCAGCAGCAGCGGGACGAAGACGGCACACCAGGGCAGGAACGTCTCGGTGAGGCTGCCCAGGTTGCCGATGGTGTTCGGGATCTGTGCGTGGAGGAGCATGACAAGGGTCAGCAGCACCGCACAGATCGCCAGGACGATCCCCCGCCGCCAGATACCGCGGTCCCGGGTCAGTCTGTCGCGCAGGTCCCGGAATCGGGTTCCGGTGCGCTGCGGTCCCACGCCGCCGTTCCCGGTGTCCGCCCTGTACGCCTGCACCATTGCGCTGTCCTCACTGCCTTGCCGTACACATCGCCGCGCCCACGACCCTAGGGGATGCGCGATGCCTTTCCGGCCGTCGGCGACGGCCGTACTGCCACGATGACGACGCGGGCGGTGCGAAGGGTTCCGGTCACGGGCGGTCTGTGGTGGCTTGTGACAGAACGATCACACTCACCCGGGCCCGGGCGAGTCAGCCGCGACCGGCGTCGTCACCGGACCCGGCGGCGGACCGCGGGCCGAGCCCCTCGACCAGCAGGCGGATGATGCGGTCGGCGAGGTCCTCGGGCAGCGGCGCCTCGGGCCGGTGGATGGTGCGTACGAGCATGGGGCCGAGGAAGAGGTCGTCCATCAGCTCCACGTCCGTGTCACCCCGCAGCTCCCCCGCCTCGACGGCCCGGCCGACGGCGGCGAGCATCGCCGCCCGGCGGGGGGCTATCACGGTGCGCTGGTACTCGCTCCACAGCTTGGGGTGGCTCTTCATCTGCGCGAAGACGTTGTGCAGCAGCACCGAGGAGCGCTGGGCGAGGCCGCGGGTGCGCATGGACTCCAGCAGGACGCGCAGGTCGCCCAGGCCCCCGGTGCCGGACACATCGGGTTCCGGAGGCTCGATCTCGCGCAGGACGTCGACGAAGAGTTCCTCCTTGCCGGCCCATCGCCGGTAGATGGTGGCCTTCCCGACCCCGGCCGTGCGGGCGATCCGCTCGATGGACAGGCCGGCCAGGGGCTCACCGGCCTCCAGCAGTTCGACGACGGCGTCCAGGATCGCCCGCTCCGCTGCGGCGCTGCGGGGGCGGCCGCGGCGGGGTTCCTGATCGTCACCGGGGTGCGGGTCCTGGTCCCGGCCGTCGAGGGTCCGCGGGTCCGGGCCCCGGCCGCCGCGGACCCCGCGGTCCTGCTCGCCGGGGGCCCGGTCGTACCGGTCCGATGCCTGCGCCTGCACGTGGAACCACCTTTCACCGCCCCCGATTCTCGCCGATGCGGAAGGCGCCCGACCGCTTCAGGGCCGGGCGGGCGCCCGGGGCCTCAGCGCCCGGCGTCCGCGGACACCGACCGCTCCTCCTGGGCGAGCGCCGGTTCGGTGCGCGGCCGGCCCGGCAGGAACAGGGCGACCACGATCGTCCCGATCAGGGCGACGCACGCCGAACCGATGGCGGTGACGTGCATGGCGCCCATGAACGCGTCGTGCGCGGCGGCCACCAGCGGGGTGCCCGCCGGCCCCATCTTCTCCGCGACACCGAGTGTCGCCTCGATCGACTCCCCCGCCACGTCCCTGGCGGCGGCCGGTACGGCGTCGAGGTGCTTCTCGATGTCTCCGCGGTAGACGGTGGACAGCACCGATCCGAGGACGGCGATCCCGAGGGCGCCGCCGACCTGGCGGAACACGTTGTTGACGGCCGAGCCCGACCCGGCCTTCTCGCGGGGCAGCGCCTGCATCACGGCGACGGTGACCGGAGGCATCACATGGGCCATGCCCGTGCCCTGGACGAAGAAGACCAGGCACATCACCCAGACCGGCGTGGTGGCGTCGAACAGGGCGAACGCCGCCAGCCCCACGGCCACCATCAGCATGCCCGCGGTGCACACGGCGCGGGCGCCGAACCGGTCGACCACGAGCCGGGCGCGCGGGGCGAAGACCATCTGCGCGACGGCCAGCGGGAGGATCAGCAGTCCGGACTGCAGGGCGCTCCAGCCTCGTACGCTCTGCATGTAGAAGGCGGAGAAGAACGTCACACCCATCAGCGCGAAGAAGATCAGCGCGATGGCCGCGACGGCGGCGGAGAAGGCCGGCTTCTTGAAGTACGAGATGTCGATGGCCGGACTGCTGCTGCGCTTCTCGTGGAGGACGAACACGACCAGGACGGCCAGACCGCCGAGGGACGGCAGGAGCACGGAGACATCGGTGAAGTCGGCGAGCTCACCGCCGCGGATGATGCCGTACACCAGCAGCACCAGGCCGACGACGGACAGCGCCACGCCGAGCGGGTCCAGCCGTCCCGGCTTCGGGTCCCTGGAGTCCGGTACGAGCACGACCATGGCGATCAGCGCGACGACCACGACGGGCACGTTGACCAGGAAGACGGAGCCCCACCAGAAGTGTTCGAGGAGCAGTCCGCCGGTGATCGGGCCGATCGCGATGCCGAGGCCCACGCTGCCGGCCCAGAGGCCGATGGCCTTGGGCTGTTCGTCGCGCTCGAAGACGTTCATCAGGACGGCGAGCGTGGCCGGCATGACGAAGGCGGCGCCGAAGCCCATCACCGCGCGCCAGGTGATGAGTTCACCGGGCGACCCCGACATCGCGGCGAAGGCGGAACCCACGCCGAAGAGCACGATGCCGAAGAGCAGGACCTTCTTGCGTCCTATGCGGTCGCCGAGCAGGCCCGCGGTGAAGAGCAGCCCGGCGAAGACGAGCGTGTAGGAGTTGATGGCCCACTCCAGCTCGCTCTGGGTGGCTCCCAGACCGGTGGGTGAGGGGGACGCGATCGTCTTGACAGCGACGTTCAGGATCGAGTTGTCCAGCACGACGATGAGCAGGCTGAACATCAGGACGGCGAGGATCGCCCAGCGGCGGCGGTGGGCCGCCTCGGGGACGTGGGGCACGGCGGCGGGAGCGCCGGACGGTATGGACATGCCCCGAACCTACCCCTCTTTCGATACGAGACCGTCTCGTATTGGAAAGTCTTTACCGGGCGGGCCTGACACCCGATGCCACCCGCGCGGCGGGCCCACTTCCCGTGAAGGGCTCCGGGATGCCACCATGGAAGAGATCCGGGGACGCCGTCAGGGCGCCTCGAGATGACGAAGGAGCCGTTGGCAATGTCGCTTCAGGCTGCGCACGACCAGTCCCCCATTTCCCCCGCGGGAGCCCCCTCCGACAGCAGCAAGGCGCTGTACGGAGGCAAGAGCAACCGCCGGGTCACCGTCCACGACATCGCCGCCGCCACCGCTCGCGGCGAGAAGTGGCCCATGCTCACCGCCTACGACGCGATGACCGCGTCCGTCTTCGACGAGGCCGGCATCCCGGTCATGCTCGTCGGCGACTCCATGGGCAACTGCCACCTCGGCTACGAGACCACCGTGCCCGTCACGATGGACGAGATCGCCATCCTGTCCGCCGCCGTCGTCCGCGGCACCAAGCGCGCCCTGATCGTCGCCGACCTGCCCTTCGGGGCCTACCAGGAGAGCCCGGTCCAGGCCCTGCGCAACGCCACCCGGCTGATCAAGGAGGCCGGGGTCGGCGCGGTCAAGCTGGAGGGCGGCGAGCGCAGCCACGAGCAGATCAAGCTCCTGGTCGACGCCGGTATCCCGGTGATGGCCCACATCGGCCTGACCCCGCAGTCCGTCAACGCGATGGGCTACCGCGTGCAGGGCCGCGGCGAGGAGGCCGCCCAGCAGATGCTGCGCGACGCCAAGGCCGTCCAGGACGCGGGCGCGTTCGCCGTCGTCCTCGAACTCGTACCGGCCGAGCTGGCCGCCGAGGTCACCCGCACCCTGCACATCCCGACCGTGGGCATCGGAGCCGGTCCCGACACCGACGCACAGGTGCTGGTCTACACCGACATGGTCGGTCTGACCGGCGGCAAGGTGCCGCGCTTCACCAAGCAGTACGCCGACCTGCGCCAGATCCTCGGGGACGCCGCGAAGGCGTACGCGGACGAGGTCGTGGGCGGTACGTTCCCGGCGCCGGAGCACACGTTCCACTAAGGGCTTTCCAGAGACAGCCCATAGGCAGATCAGCGACACGGCCCAGGACCGAACGACCACTGCCGCACCACCGACAGCCCGCCGACATCCCCCATCGGCGGGCTGTCGCCCTGCTGTCGGCGGACTGTCGGCGGGCTGTCGGTGGCGGCTGGTCTGATGGTGGACATGACGCGAATCGACAAGAACCCCAGGAGCGGCACGAACGCCGTCGAGGTACGGGGGCTGGTCAAGCACTACGGCTCGACCAAGGCTCTGGACGGCGTGGACCTCGATGTGCGCGAGGGCACCGTCCTCGGCGTGCTCGGCCCCAACGGCGCCGGCAAGACCACCCTCGTCCGAGTGCTGTCCACCCTGATCCAGCCCGACGCCGGACACGCGATCGTGGCGGGCTTCGACGTGGTGAAGCAGCCCCGCGCGCTGCGCCGCACCATCGGCCTGACCGGTCAGTACGCCTCGGTCGACGAGAAGCTCTCCGGCTGGGAGAACCTCTACATGATCGGCCGGCTGCTCGACCTCCCGCGCAACAAGGCCCGCTCGCGCGCCGACGAACTGCTGGAGCGCTTCTCGCTCACCGACGCGGCGAAGAAGGCCGCGATGGAGTACTCCGGCGGCATGCGGCGCCGGCTGGACCTCGCCGCCTCCATGATCGGCAGCCCGGCCGTGCTCTATCTGGACGAGCCGACGACGGGACTCGACCCCCGCACCCGCAACGAGGTCTGGGACGAGGTGCAGCGGATGGTCGCGGAGGGGGCGACCGTGCTGCTCACCACCCAGTACATGGAAGAGGCCGAGCAGCTCGCCAACGAGCTCACGGTCATCGACAAGGGCAGGATCATCGCCCGCGGCGGTGTGGACGAGCTGAAGGCCAAGGTCGGCGGCCGCACCCTGCAGATCCGCCCCTCCGACCCGGCCGAGCTGGCCGCGATGGCGCAGGCGATCCGGGAGGCCGGCCTCGACGGTGTGTCGGGTGCGCAGGCGGTCCCGGACGAGGGACTGCTCTACGTACCGATCCTCAGCGACGGGCAGCTGACCGCCGTCATCGGCCTGCTCGGCACCCGGGGCTTCTCGCTGGCGCACGTCGCCACCGCACTGCCCAGCCTGGACGAGGTGTTCCTCGCCATCACCGGCGACAAGGCCACCGTCACCGACACGACTCCCCAGGAGGTCGCGGCATGAGCACGACGACTCTGACGCCCACCCCCACCGACGCGGCCACGGCCGCACCGGCCGCGAAGGTCCACGACGAGGGCCGGATCGGCCTGCGGAACAACCTGCGCCACATCGGGGCGCTGGTGCGGCGCAATCTGCTCCAGATCAAGAAGGATCCGGAGTCGATGTTCGACGCGCTCCTGATGCCGGTGATCTTCGTCCTGCTGTTCGTGTACGTCTTCGGCGGCGCCGTCGGCGGCAGCATGGGCGGCGGGCGGCAGGAGTACCTGAACTACCTGATTCCCGGTCTGATGGCGATGATGGGCATGAACATCGCCATGGCGGTCGGCTCCGGTGTCAACGACGACTTCCGCAAGGGGGTCATGGACCGGTTCCGTACGATGCCGATCGCCCGTTCCTCGGTACTCATCGCGAAGATCGTGGTCGAGCTCGGCCGGATGATGGTCGCCACGCTCATTCTGCTGGGCATGGGCTTCGCGCTCGGCCTGGAGCTCCACGGGTCGGTGCTCGGGCTGATCGGGGCCATCGGACTGGCGGCGGCCTTCGGCGCTGCCATCATGTGGATCTTCATCCTGCTCGGACTGGCCATGAAGACGGCCCAGGCCGTCCAGGGGATGGGGATGATCGTGATGATGCCGCTCCAGTTCGGTTCCTCGATCTTCACCCCGCCCACGACGATGCCCGGCTGGCTCCAGACCTTCACCGACTACAACCCGCTGTCCAACCTGGCCGACGCGGCCCGCGGTCTGATGATGGGCGGCCCGCTCGGCAACTCGGTCTGGCTGACACTCGGCTGGACCGTGGTCATCACGGCGGTCATGGCCCCGCTCGCGGTGTCCAGGTTCCGCAAGAAGTCCTGACCGCAGGGGTTCGGACCCTTCAGTGCCGGTACGCGTCGACGAGGGCGGTGGCCTCCTCCAGGGAGAGGCCACCGCCCTCGGCGTACGCGGCCTCGAAGGCGCCGTCCCCGAGCGCGGCACGGACCAGCGCCTCGGCACGCTCGAAGTTCTCGCGCTCCATGGACGTCTGGAAGTGCCCCTCCGGCAGCAGCGCCCGGCCGGCGGCCAGCAGCCGCGCACCGAGCGCCGCCCCGCGCTCCTCGCCGAGGCCGCCCAGCGCCCACGCCAGGGTGACCAGGTGGATCACCGCCATCTGCGGCGCCACCATCTGCGTCAACGGGTCGCCCAGCCGCAGCAGGGCCTTGCGGCCGCTTTCCAGCGCGCCGGCGTAGTTCTCGTCCTGGTTGTCCAGCCAGGCCAGGCCGCCCAGCACGAAGCCTTCGAAGATCGCCATGGTCTGGGACCTGAACTCCTCGAGCAGTTCGAGGAACTGCTCGCGCGCCTCGGCGGTACGTCCGGAGCGGCCCAGCCACAGGGCCAGGAAGAGCCGGGCCGCCGGCCGCGCCTCGTGCCCGGTGTGCCGTCCCTCCGCGATCACCTCGCGCAGGATCACCTCGCCCTCCGCGCCGCGGTCGAGTTCGGTGAGCGCGGAGGCGTACCGGGTGCGGAGCACCGATACCTGGGCCAGGGCGCCGAGTTTCTCCGCGTAGCCGATCGCGGCCTGGTAGTCCTCGGCCGCCCGGGCGTAGTCGCCCGTCTTCTCGTTCGCCTCGCCGCGGGAGGAGAGCGCCTCGGCCATGCCCCAGTCGTCGCCGAGACGACCGAAGATCTCCAGACTCTCGGCGGCGTCCACATGGGCCGCACCAGCCCAGTCGGGGCGGTTGGCCGTCACGTTGGCACGCATCTGGAGGGCGGCGGCGAGCTCCCACTCGAAGGCGAACTCCCTTGCGGCGCGGACCGTTTCGTCCAGCAGGTGCCGAAGGTCCGCGACACCCCCCGTCAGCATCACGGCGAAGAACCAGAGCGAGGCGGGGCTCCGGCAGGTCTGCGGCTGACCGGCCCGGTAGGCCGCTGCGATCCCTCGCAGCCGCACCATGCTGGCCTCGTTCGTCCACTCGTCCATCGCATGGTCCATGCTGACCAGCTGGACCAGCCCCACCTGGCGCCGCGCCTCCTGGAGCAGCTCGGGACCCATGGGCGGGGGCGCGTCCGTACAGCGCTCGTGGATCGAGGGCGCGGGCTGCACGGGCGGGGCGAACGGGTCGGGGCCGAGGGCCGCCGCGGCGTTGGCCCAGTGCAGTGCGTCGCTGCGCAGATTGCGGATCTGCCAGTACCAGGAGAGCGAGATCACCAGACACAGTGACTCCTGCTCGTCGCGCGCGGCGACGGCGTGCCGCAGCGCGGTGCGCAGGTTCTCGTACTCGCGGCGGAAGAGCTCGATGGCGGCGCGTTGTCCGGCGCCGCGGAGCAGCGGGTCGGTGGTGCGGGCCAGCTCCCGGAAGTACACGAGGTGCCGGCGTTCGACGGCTTCCCGCTCCCCCGACTCGTCGAGCCGTTCCGTCGCGTACTCGCCGACGGTCTCCAACAGGCGATAGCGCATGCCGCCGTCCGCCGCGGGTGCGGCGACGACCAGGGACTTGTCGACGAGGGAGCCGAGCAGCCCGGCGACCTCCTGGGCCGCCCGCGGCCGGTCCGCGCAGACCGCCTCGGCCGCTTCGAGGGTGCAGCCGCCGGCGAAGACGGACAGCCGGCGCAGGGTGGCGCGTTCGTCCTCGGCAAGGAGGTCCCAGGACCAGTCGACGACGGCCCGCAGGGTCTGCTGGCGCGGGAGGACGGTGCGGCTGCCGCTGGTCAGCAGCTGGAACCGGTCGTCGAGCCGGGCGGCGATCTGCTGCGGAGTGAGCATCCGCAGCCGCGCGGCGGCGAGTTCGATGGCGAGCGGCAGACCGTCCAGGCGGCGGCAGATCTCGGCCGTTGCGGCCGCCGTCGCCTCGTCGGCGTCGACGCGGAAGCCGGGCAGCGCGGCCGCGCCGCGCTCGGCCAGCAGGCGCAGCGCCGTCGGGTCGGGCAGCGGCTCGACGGGCCGGACGAACTCGCCGGGTACGCCGAGGGGTTCGCGGCTGGTGGCGAGGACCGTGAGCTCCGGACAGCGGGCCAGCAGATGGTCGGCGAGGGCTGCGGCGGCCGCGATCACGTGCTCGCAGTTGTCCAGGAGCAACAGCATCCGGCGCCGTGAGCAGTGTTCGGTGAGCCGGGTGAGGGCCTCGCCCGCCCCCGGCTCGGCCGCTCCTCGTTCGGCGGCCCGGAGCTCCTCGGCACCCGCACCGCGCAGCACGGTCTCCCGGGCTCCGAGCGCGCCGAGGACCGCTTCCGGCACCGCTTCCGGGTCGTCGACGGGCGCGAGTTCGGCCAGCCAGACGCCGTCGGGCCAGGACGCGGGGTCGAAGGACTCCGCGGTCTCCTGCGAGAGCCGGGTCTTGCCCGCCCCTCCCGGCCCGAGCAGGGTCACGAGCCGAGCCCGGGAGAGGTCGCCGCGCAGGGCGTCGATGTCGCGTTCGCGTCCGACGAAGCTGGTGAGCCGGGCCCGGAGGTTGCCCTGCGGCGCGGCGGGCCCGGGGGTGCGGGGGGCTGCTCGCGGGGCGGTCTTCGGGAGGGGGCGCGCCGGTTCCTGGCGGAGCAGCTCGGCGTGCAGCGCGCTGAGCTCGGGGCCCGGGTCGGTGCCGAGCCGGTCGGCGAGCACCCTGCGCACCCCGTCGTACGCCGCCAGTGCCTGCGCCGTGCGCCCGGCATCGCGCAGGGCCCGCAGCCGCAGCGCCTGGAGCGGTTCGTCGATGGGGTGCTCGTCGCAGAGCGCGGCCAGCTCCGGCAGCGCCTCGTCGGCCCGGCCGAGGGCGAGGGCCGCGGTGAGCCTCGTCCGTCGGGCGTCGAGGCGGCGGGCGGTCCAGCGGGCGGCGACGGCGTGCCGGTCGGGAAGGTCGGCCAGTGCAGGTCCGCGCCAGAGGCCGAGCGCATCGTCGAGAACGCTCAGGGCCTTCGCCGGATCACCGGCCTCCAGGGCTCTGGTGCCCTCCCCCGCCAGGCGTTCGAAGCGGAACAGGTCGACGCTGTCCGGTTCGGCTGCCAGCCGGTAGCCGCTGTCCGCGGAGGCGATCGCCGCATGGCCGAGCGCCCGCCGGAGCCGGCCCACGAGTGCCTGCAGGGCGCCGGACGCGTCGGCGGGCGGGTCGCCGTCCCACACCTCGTCGACGAGCACCGCGACGGGCACCGTCCGGCCGGTGCGCAGCGCGAGCACGGCGAGCAGGGCGCGCAGCCGTGCCCCGCCGATGGCGACGGCCGTGCCGTCGTCGCGAAGTGCCTGGGTGGTACCGAGGATGCCGTAGCGCACGCGCCCATTGTCCGTGACCGGGACCGGGTCATCCACAGCCGCCCGCCCGTACCCGCCCAGCCCGCCCGTATACCTGCCCGTCATGCCCTCACCCTTCATGGAACCACCGGCCCGATGCCAGACGTTTTTCGCGTGTCGCCTGTACCGTCGGGGCTCGCGCCCGCCCGCTCCCGTTCCCCGCAGCCACCAGGAGCCCGCCGATGTCCTTCGCACCAGCCCGCAGCGACCGGCGGATCAGCCCGGTCTTCCTCGGCATCGCCGCCGTGACGGCTGTGTCCGGCTGGGCGGTGTGGACGGGCTTCGCCGAACAGCCCGTCTTCGCCACCTTCCTGTTCGTCACGGCGGCGTGGGTCGTCTCGCTCTGTCTCCACGAGTACGCGCACGCCCGGACGGCGCTGCACAGCGGCGACATCTCGATCGGCGCCAAGGGCTACCTCACGCTGAACCCCCTGAAGTACACCCATGCGCTGCTGAGCATCGTGCTGCCCGTGCTGTTCGTGATCATGGGCGGGATCGGGCTGCCCGGTGGCGCGGTCTTCATCGAGCGGGGCAGGATCCGCGGCCGCTGGAAGCACAGTCTCATCTCGGCCGCCGGTCCCCTGACGAACGTCCTGTTCGCGCTCGTGTGCACCGCGCCGTTCTGGCTGGACGCGCTGGACGGCGTCCCGGTCCCCTTCCGGTACGCGCTGGCCTTCTTGGCGCTGCTCCAGGTGACGGCGGCGATCCTGAACTCCGTACCGGTGCCGGGGCTGGATGGTTACGGGGTGATCGAGCCGTGGCTCTCGCACTCGCTCCGGCGCGCGGTGGAGCCGTTCGCGCCGTTCGGGCTGATCGCGGTCTTCGCGCTGCTGTGGGTCCCCGGGGTGAACGCGGCCTTCTTCGACGCGATCGACGCGCTGCTGCGGTCACTGGGCGTCAGCGAGTTCGAGACGTACTGCGGTCTCGACGCCTACCGGTTCTGGCAGACGGCGAACCCGGTCTGCACGATGGCCGGCTGAGGGCCGTCCCGCCGGGCCCCGGCGGGCGCACGACCGCTACGCCGCCTCGCCGCGATGCCGGAACGCCCGAAGACCTCCGGTGTGCGGACGTCCTTCAGGCGCCCTGAGCACCCTGCGCGTTCACGGCGCGCTGCCGGCGCAGGTAGTACCAGGCCATGTTGGAAGAGAGTCCGACCAGCAGCACCCAGACCACGCCGAGGAGCCAGCTGCCCTGCACGAAGGAGATCACGGCCGCTGCGACGGCGAGGACGCACACGGCGAAGGCGTAGAGAGCGAGGCGGGGCATGGGGGTGGCTCCTGTCGGGGGATGGTGCGCGGTCCCGTCCAGTGTCCCCCATACCCCCGGCCGCTCCGAGCAGGGTGTGGCGGCCGGCTCAGACGTCGGTGGTACGCAGCCCCGCATGGGCCTTGTAGCGGCGGTTGACCGAGATCAGGTTGGCGACGAGCGACTCGACCTGGTGGGCGTTGCGCAGCCGGCCGGCGAAGATGCCGCGCATCCCCGGGATCCGGCCGGCCAGTGCCTGGACGATGTCGGTGTCGGCGCGGGCCTCACCCAGCACCAGCACGTCGGTGTCGATCTCCTCGATCGCCTCGTCCTGGAGCAGGACCGCCGAGAGGTGGTGGAAGGCTGCGGTGACCCGGGAGTCCGGCAGCAGGGCGGCGGCCTGCTCGGCGGCGCTGCCCTCCTCGGGCTTCAGGGCGTAGGCGCCCTTCTTGTCGAAGCCGAGCGGGTTGACGCAGTCGATGACGAGCTTGCCGACGAGTTCGTCGCGCAGGGACTCCAGGGTCTTGGCGTGCCCGTCCCACGGCACGGCGACGATCACGACGTCGCTGTCGCGCGCACAGGCGGCGTTGTCCGCGCCGCGGACGCCGTGCCCCAGTTCGTCGGCGGCGGCCTGCGCACGGTCCGCCGCACGGGAGCCGATGATCACGGACTGTCCGGCGCGGGCGAACCGGTAGGCGAGTCCGCGGCCCTGCGGTCCGGTGCCGCCCAGGACGCCGATGGTGAGACCGGACACGTCGGGGAGGTCCCAGGGGTCCTTGGCGGGGGGCTTGGGGGCGCTGCCGCTGTCATTCGTAGTCATGGCCCCGACACTACTGCCAGGTACGGGCGCGGGACGGTGTGTCCGCGGCCCGCGGGACGGATGCCCGCGCGCCGCCCGTCCGGATGGTTCCGCCGCCGTTCGCCGGTGCGGGGCCCCGGGTGTGGTGCATGATGCCGGGCCATGGATGCCGTACGTGTGGCGCTGCTGCGTGAGGTGCTTGCCGGGACCCAGTGGCCGACGGCCACCCGCCGGTTCGCCGGGACGCTGCGCTCGTCCGTCGTACCGCACGGCGGCGGGCTGCTGCTGGTGGGGACCGAGGTGTACGAGCCGTGGCACCTGGCGGCCCATCTGGTCGACGAGTCCGCCTGGTCGGGCCTGCCCGAGCTCACGCCCACCCTGGTGCGCCACCGGGTGGAGCCCGGCGACCCGGCACACCTGGCGGTGGGGCTCGGCCGGATCGAGGCGGCCGGGCGGGGCGAGACGCTGCTCGTGGTGGTACCGGAGCAGCCGGGCGAGGGGCTGCTGGAGCGGGTGCACGATGCGCGCCGGGCCGGGGCGACGGTCCTGTCACTGGACAACGGCGATCCGGAGGTGCGGGGAATCGCCCACGAGGCGCTCTCCGTGACGGGCGGCGACGATGTCGACCTCGACACGGTCCAGCACCTGGTCAGCGCGGCTGCGGGGGAGAACAGCTCGCCCGTGCAACGCGGCCGGCGGCGGTTCCGGGACCGGCTGTCCCGGCTCGCCGACCAGCTGACCGCGCCTCCGCCGTCACGGTGGTGAGGCACATGGCCCCCAAGGGCCGCCCCTCACCCGCCGGCAGGGCCCGAGCCGGCGGGGAGGGTGGGCGCACGAGTGCGGGCGCACGGGGGTCGGTTACTGCTCGGCGTCCGGCCCCGCGCGGTCGTGCCACTTGGGGTCGGTCTCCCACTCCAGATTCCGCTCCTGGGCGGTCTCCATCGCGTGCTGCGCCTCCTGGCGGGAGGTGTACGGGCCGAAGCGGTCCTTGGCCGGGCACTCGGGGCCCTCCTCGACCTTCTTGTGCTCCAGGCAGTAGAACCACTCGCCCGGTTTGCCGACCGTGCGCTTCTTGAACAGGGCCATCACCGGCTCCTTTCCTCGATGCCATGCTGCCCCAGACACGCTGGTTAGACTCGCTGGCATGTCTGGCCAGTCGCTGCTTGTACCAGGGGAGCTCACTCCCGTCCGTTCCGTGCCCGGAAACATCCGGCGCCCCGAGTATGTGGGCAAGCCCGCCCCGACGCCGTACAGCGGCCCGGAGGTCCAGGACGCCGGGACCGTCGAGCGCATGCGCGTCGCGGGACGCATCGCCGCCCAGGCCATGGCCGAAGCCGCGAAGCTCATCGCCCCGGGGGTCACGACGGACGAACTCGACCGGGTCGCGCATGAGTTCATGTGCGACCACGGCGCCTACCCGTCGACGCTGGGGTACCGGGGCTTCCCCAAGTCGCTCTGCACCTCGCTCAACGAGGTGATCTGCCACGGCATCCCGGACTCCACGGTGCTGCGCGACGGCGACATCGTGAACCTCGACGTGACGGCGTACATCAACGGGGTGCACGGCGACAACAACGCCACGTACCTCTGCGGTGACGTGGACGAGGAGTCGCGGCTACTCGTGGAGCGCACCGAGGAGTCGCTGAACCGGGCCATCAAGGCGGTACGGCCGGGCCGCCAGATCAACGTGATCGGCCGGGTCATCGAGTCGTACGCGAAGCGCTTCGGGTACGGGGTGGTGCGGGACTTCACGGGGCACGGGATCAACTCCTCGTTCCACTCGGGGCTGATCATTCCGCACTACGACAGCCCGCACGCCACCACCGTGATGCAGCCCGGCATGACCTTCACCATCGAGCCGATGCTGACGCTCGGGTCGCACGACTACGACATGTGGGACGACGGCTGGACCGTGGTCACCAAGGACCGCAAGCGCACCGCGCAGTTCGAGCACACGCTCGTGGTGACGGAGACGGGCGCGGAGATCCTCACGCTTCCGTAGCCTCACCCTCCCCGCTCAGCGGCCGCCCCTTCCGGGGCGGCCGTTTCCCGTCGCCCCCGGCCGCACTTACCGACAGCCCGTCGGGAAACGGTTGACTTAGGTAAGCCTAAGCAGGAAGATCGACGCATCGGCAAGCGCCGGGGCGAGCGGCCTCGGCGGGCCGGCACTTCCGTCCCTTTCCGGACTTCCCGTCCCCCACGGCCCCCGGAGGCCCGCCTTGGACACAACCGCCGACGCCCCCGCCTTCTCGACGCTGATCCGCACCGCGTCGCACGAGCAGCACACCGAGGCGGAGACCTCGACCTTCATGAGCGATCTGCTCGGCGGGCGCCTCGGAGTGGACGCGTACACGCGCTACACCGAGCAGCTGTGGTTCGTGTACCGGGCGCTGGAGGACGGGGCGCGGGCGCTGGCCGACGACGCGGTCGCCGGACCGTTCATCCAGCCGGAGCTGATGCGCACCGCCGAACTGGAGCGCGATCTGGCCCATCTGCGGGGTGCGGACTGGCACGAGGGCCTGGAGCCGCTCCCGGCCACGGCCGCGTACGCCGCCCGGGTCGCCGAGTGCGCCCGCACCTGGCCGGCCGGATACATCGCCCACCACTACACCCGCTACCTGGGCGACCTCTCGGGTGGCCAGATCATCCGCGACAAGGCGGAGAAGACATGGGGCCTCGCACACAAGGGTGACGGGGTGCGGTTCTACGTCTTCGAGGGGATATCCAACCCCGCCTCCTTCAAGCGGGACTACCGGGAACTGCTCGACGCGGTGGACGCGGACGATCTGGAGAAGCAGCGGATCGTGGACGAGTGCAAGCGCGCGTTCGCGCTGAACACCGCGGTGTTCCGGGAGCTGGGCGAGGTGTTCCCGCTCAGCGCCTGAGGGCTGTCCCGCCGCCTCGCTTTTCGTCCTCCCTCGCCGGACGGGCCCGACCCTTGGCCGCCGCGGGCCGATCGGCCGCGGGGCGGTCAGCCGTGGGCCGCCAGCCGCACCCGGCCGCCGATCTCCACCGTGCCGTCCGGGGCGGGGGCCGTGAGGATCTGGGAGCCGCGGCCCTGCCTGATGTTCAGGGCGCGGCCCAGCCGGTCGCTGAGCAGCAGCGCCGCCACCCCCGTCGCCTCGTCCTCCACGATGCCCCCGGTGCAAGCCCCGGCTCCACCGGAGCGGCTGCCGCCGCGCTCATCGAACCGCCGGGGGAACGCCCGCGCCCTCACCCGGCCCGCGGCCTCGTCCTCCCACGCCCAGGCGTAGAGCCGGCCCTCACCGGGCGGCGGCGCCGGCAGCGCGTCGACCTCGGCGACCGAGCCGTACTGCTGAAGCGTGCGCGGAGGCACCCACTCCGGGCGGGCGGCGATCCAGCTGAACTCCCCGTCCTGGCGGGCGAAGACCTCCCCCACACCCAGCTCCAGGATCTCCAGGTCCAGCAGCCACGCGGCACCGACCACGGGATGCCCGGCGAACGGCAGGCGGAGCCCCGGTGTGTAGATGTCCAGATGACCGCGCTCGGGGTCGTCCACGAACACGGTCCCACTGAAGCCGAGCTCCCGGGCGAGCTTCTGCCGGGACGCCTCGTCGGGGTGGTCGCGCCCGTCGCGTACGACTCCGAGGGCGTTGCCGTGGCGGCCGTCCGGACCGCAGAACACGCGCAGTACGTCGATGCCGGCGGGTACGTCGTAGTCGTTCACGTGCGCATTCAAGCACCGGCCGGGGGTCGAGCCGGTGGAGGCCGGGGCGCCCGAGCCCCCGCCCCGCCGCCACGATTCGCGGTCACGCCGGTACCCGTGTCCACCGGCGCGTTGCTCAGCAGGGCCTGCGGCAGCCGGTCGAAGTGTTTCCACATCCGGCGGACCGGGGTGCCGGGCGTCACACCGTAAAGGATCTCTTGACCATTACTTGACCTTTCGGGGGCTCGCTCATGGGTCGACCGTGATCGTTTCGTTCCCATGAGACCCCAGTGAGAGCTGAATCACTGCACGGGTGGGTATCGGTCAGGTAAGCCTCGGTTAAGTTAGGTCCGCCTCACCCACCTTTGTCCGACCGTTCCCCTCCCTTCTCCTTCGTCCTCAAGTGGAGCCCGCATGCGAGCCGTTCGTTTCTCCGTCGTCACCGCTGCCGCCACCGTGGCCGCTCTGACCGCCGTCACGGGCTGCGCAGAGAAGAGCGACGGCAAGGGCGAGGGTGCCGTCCAGGTCGTCGCCAAGGACGACTCCTGCGAGGTCTCGAAGACGACGCTGCCGGCCGGACACGTCGAGCTGGCCGTACAGAACAAGGGTTCCAAGGTCACCGAGGTCTACGTCCTGTTCCCGGACGACCGCATCGTCGCCGAGCGCGAGAACATCGGCCCGGGCACGAAGGCCACTATCACGGCCGAGATCAAGGCCGGTTCGTACGAGATCGCCTGCAAGCCCGGCATGAAGGGCCACG
Organism: Streptomyces sp. NBC_01013; assembly: GCF_045162765.1. Lineage (NCBI taxonomy): Bacteria > Bacillati > Actinomycetota > Actinomycetes > Kitasatosporales > Streptomycetaceae > Streptomyces > Streptomyces sp. NBC_01013. Next base: position 5,988,587 of record NZ_CP108687.1, on the reverse strand, counting down.
GCATCCGCCAGAAGATCGAGGTCAGCGGCGGCAAGGCGGCCAAGCGCAGCCCCGAGATGGACAAGGCCGTCGCGGCCTACCGCACGTACGTCCAGGCCCAGGCCGACGAGACGCTGCCCAAGGTCAAGGTCTTCACGGACGCCGTCGCCGCCGGTGACATCGAGGCAGCGAAGAAGGCGTACGCCGACTCCCGCATCGGCTGGGAGCGCACCGAGCCGGTCGCCGAGTCCTTCGGCGACATCGACCCGAAGGTCGACGTCCGCGAGGACGGCCTGGAGGACGGCCAGAAGTGGACCGGCTGGCACCGCCTGGAGAAGGCGCTGTGGCACGACAAGAAGCTGGGCGCCGAGGAGAAGGCACTCGCGCCCGCCCTCCACAAGGACCTGCTCGACTGGCAGAAGCGCGTCGGCACGGCGGAGATCACCCCGACGTCGATGGCCAACGGCGCCAAGGAGCTCCTCGACGAAGTCGCCACCGGCAAGGTCACCGGTGAGGAGGAGCGTTACAGCCACACCGACCTGGTCGACTTCAAGGCCAACGTCGAGGGGGCGGAGAAGTCGTACGAGCTGCTGAAGCCGATCGCCACGAAGAACGACGCGGCGCTGACCTCCACCCTGGACAAGCAGTTCGCGGCGCTGAACACGCTGCTGGACAAGTACCGCACGGACAAGGGCTCGTACGAGTTCACCTCGTACGAGAAGGTCGGCAAGGCGGACCGCAAGGAGCTGTCCGACGCGGTCAACGCGCTGGCCGAGCCCCTCTCGCGGCTCGCCGCCGCGGTGACGAAGTAACCGGCCGGAAGGAGGCTCCACGCATGTCAGAGCAGAAGCGGCAGACATCCGACGACGCCACCGGGACCGCCGAGGCCTCGGGGGGCGCGCCCTCCCGGCGTGCCCTGCTCGGCTGGGGCGGTGCCGGGCTCGCGCTCGACGCGGTGGCGGCCGGCGGCGCGGTGGCGGCGGTCGGCTCCGGGGACACCCCCGTGGCGGCAGCCGACAGCGGCGCGGCGGTACCGTTCCACGGTGCGCACCAGGCCGGGATCGCCACCGCCGTCCAGGACCGGCTGCACTTCGCCGCGTTCGACGTGACGACGAAGGACCGGGCGGAACTGGTCGCGCTGCTCAAGGAGTGGACCAGGGCCGCCGAGCGGATGACGGCCGGCCACGCGGTCGGCGACGGCGCCTACGGAGGTCCGGCCGAGGCGCCGCCGGACGACACGGGCGAGGCCCTGGGGCTCAAGCCCTCCCGGCTGACGCTCACGATCGGTTTCGGTCCCTCGCTGTTCGCCAAGGGCCGGTTCGGCCTGGAGGACCGGCGGCCCGAGGCGCTCGTCGAGCTGCCGAAGTTCCCTGGCGACAACCTCGACAAGGCCCGCAGCGGCGGCGACCTGTGCGTCCAGGCCTGTGCGGACGACCCGCAGGTGGCGGTGCACGCCATCCGCAACCTCGCCAGGATCGGCATGGGCCGTACCGCGATCCGCTGGTCGCAGCTGGGCTTCGGCAAGACGTCGTCGACGACGCCCGACGCCCAGACCCCGCGCAACATGATGGGCTTCAAGGACGGCACCCGGAACATCTCCGGCACCGACACCGCCGCCCTCGACCGGCACGTATGGGTCGGCGAGAAGGACAGGGCCGGCTGGATGACCGGGGGTTCCTACCTGGTGGCGCGGCGCATCCGGATGCACATCGAGACCTGGGACCGGACCGGACTGCAGGAGCAGGAGGACGTCTTCGGCCGCGACAAGGGCGAGGGCGCCCCGGTCGGCAAGGCGAAGGAGCGCGACGAACCGTTCCTGAAGGCGATGCTGCCGACCGCGCACGTACGGCTCGCGCACCCCGACACCAATGACGGGGCGACGATCCTGCGGCGCGGCTACTCCTTCACCGACGGCACGGACGGCCTCGGCCGGCTCGACGCCGGGCTGTTCTTCCTCGCGTACCAGCGCGACACCCGCAAGGCGTTCGTACCGCTCCAGCGGCGCCTGGCGGCACACGACGCACTCAACGAGTACATCCAGCACGTGGGTTCGGCGCACTTCGCCGTCCCGCCGGGCGTCCGCGACAAGGACGACTGGTGGGGCCGGGCGCTGTTCTCGTAACGGGACTCGAAGCGGAAAGGGAACCGAAACGTGTTCAGTAACTTCCTGATCGGCCTGCGCGAAGGCCTTGAGGCCAGCCTGGTCGTCTGCATCCTCATCGCGTACCTGGTGAAGACCGGCAACCGGCACAAGCTGCTGCCGATCTGGGTCGGTGTCGGCATCGCGGTCGTCGTCAGCCTGGCCTTCGGCGCCGGTCTTGAGTTCGGTTCGCAGGAGATGACGTTCAAGGCGCAGGAGGCGCTCGGCGGTTCGCTGTCGATCGTCTCGGTCGGCCTGGTCACCTGGATGGTCTTCTGGATGCGCCGTACCGCCCGGCACCTGAAGCGGGAGCTGCACGGCAAGCTCGACGCGGCGCTCGCGATGGGGACCGGCGCCCTGGTCGCCACGGCGCTGCTCGCGGTGGGCCGTGAGGGCCTGGAGACCTCGCTGTTCGTGTGGCGCGCGGTGCACGCGGCGGACGACGGCTGGCACCCGATGATCGGAGCGCTGCTGGGCATCCTCACCGCCGTGGTGCTGGGCTGGCTGTTCTACCGCGGTGCGTTGAAGATCAACCTGGCGAAGTTCTTCACCTGGACCGGCGGCATGCTGGTGGTCGTCGCGGCGGGTGTGCTGGCCTACGGCGTCCATGACCTCCAGGAGGCCGAGTTCCTCGGTGGTCTGCAGAACCGGGCGTTCGACATCAGCGCCACGATTCCGCCGGACAGCTGGTACGGCACGCTGCTGAAGGGGACGTTCAACTTCCAGCCCGATCCGACGGTTCTCCAGATCACGGTGTGGGCGCTGTATCTGATCCCCACACTCGCGCTGTTCCTCTCCCCGGTAGGGTTCGGACGGTCAGAGGGCCCTGCAGTGGGTGCGACGGATCAGAAGGCGCGGAAAGCAACGGATGAGAAGCCTGAGGCCGGTTCGGCTGGCGACGGGGCTCGCGGCAGCGACGGTGCTGAGCATGACGGCGAGCGGGTGCGTGACGGTGCACGGCGAGCTGGAAGTCGTCCCGGCGGCGACGCGGTCTGAGGCCGCGCAGGCGCTGGACGGTTTCACCGCCGCGTACAACGCGGCGGACAAGGCCTATGATCCCGCGCTGGACGCGGACGAGGTCACCGGTTCGCTCGGCGCGATCAACCAGGCGGGTCTGCGGGCCCGCCGGAAGAACCATCCGAACGGCAACGAGAACCACCGGCCGCTGGAGCTGACCGACGCGAAGTACGTCATCCCCGAGAAGGCCGGCTGGCCGCGGTGGTTCCTCGCGGACACGGACTCCAACCGTGATCAGGACAGCGGGAAGCAGGACACCCGCTGGCTGTTCGTCTTCGTCAAGTCCGGCCCCGACGCGGGGTGGAAGGCCGCCTACCTGTCGGTCGTCACCCCGTCCCAGCTCCCCGACTTCGCGAAGGACAGCGAGGGCCGGGCCACGCCAACGGCCGCGGACAGCGCCGAACTGGCGGTGGCTCCGCAGGACTTGGCCGCGCAGTACACGGGATACCTGCAAAAGGGCACCCCGGACGTGTTCGCCCCCGGAGCGTCCACCTCGCTCTGGCGCGACGCGCGGCTGAACGCCCGGCGGGCCGGGTTCTCGTATCAGTTCATCGACCAGCCGCTCAGCAGCGGGGCGTTCGGACCGCTCGGCCTGGAGACGGCGGACGGCGGGGCGCTGGTCTTCTTCAGCAGCAAGCACTTCGAACAGCAGACCGCGGCGAAGGGACTGCGCCCGGTGGTGTCCCAGGACGTCGCGGCGCTGCTGACCGGTGAGGTGCGGAGCACCCTCACGAAGGAGCGGGTCTCCAGCCAGCTGGTGTACGTCCCGAAGAAGGGTGCCGGTACGGGCAAGGTGATCGTTCTGAACCGCGTACCGGGCCTGACGGCGGCGAAGGGCTCGTAGGGGCCGGGGGTCCTGGAGGCCCGGGGGCTTCGCTCCGCCCCGGGGCCCTCCCCCGCCCGGCTACCGGCTCAGCGGCCAGGTCACCGACTCGTGGTCGACGTCACTCTGCTCCGCGGAGCCGACGAACCGGGCACACGCGTCCGTCAGGGTCTCCAGCAGCGTGAGCGGGTCCGGCAGCGGATTCTCCGGCCCCCGTACCCAGTGGACGTCCAGCTCACCCGGGAGCATGGCCGGAGGCAGCAGCACATAGCTGCCTCGGCAGTGCCATCGCAGTCCGGGGTGCTCGTCCATCGTCTCGGGGTGGCAGTCCAGCTCGCACGGCCACCACTCGTCCTCGTCCTCCGGCGTCCCGCGCGTCGCGGTGAAGAACAGCATCCGGTCGTCACCGGACCGGGCCACCGGCCCCACCTCGATGCCGGCGGCGAGGAGCCGCTCCAGCGCCTGGGTGCCCGCCGACAGCGGGACGTCGAGAACGTCGTGGATCATGCCGGTCGCCGTGATGAAGTTGGCCTGCGGCTGACTGTGGGCCCATCGCTCGATCTGGGCGCGGTCGGTCGTGGACTGCGTCTGCCAGGCGAAGGAGACCGGGTGCCTGGCGGGGGTGGGACAGCCGATGCGTTCGCACGAACATCGGTAGCCGACCGGATGAGCGGCGGGCGCGATCGGCATCCCGGCCTCGGCGACCGCCAGGAGCAACGCCACGCGCGCGGTGCCGTCGACATCGCTCTGCTGCGGCTTGGGCCGCCGGCGCAGCCAGTGGGAAAACCTGCTCTGCGAGCCGCGACTGTGGCTGAAATCGGCGCCCATCTATCCCCTTACCTCAGCGTTGCCCCTGCCCATGGTCCCACCATCCTGCGCTTCGGGTGGCCAGAGTCCCGAAGCGGGGTACGGCCGCCGCAGCTCCACATTGATCGTTATCATGCCGATTGTCAGGAAATGGCAGATGAATTTCAGGTGATCCGCGCCCTGGAAGGGGGTTGGCGCCACCCTCGCGCGGAACGGCACGATCACACGTCATACGGCTGTACGGAACCACCCGATCGGTCCACTGTGCCTGCGGCCCGGAACGGCGCACCATGAACTCACGCACACACCCGTGCGACGCACCGGCCGCGCGGCCACCTATGCCGCCGCGACTATTCGTGAGGAGCCCCCATTGCCTCGTGAAGCCACACCCCGCCGCTACCTGATGTGCGCCCCTTCGCACTTCAAGGTGACGTACTCCATCAACCCGTGGATGGACCCGACCAAGCCCGTGGACCTGCCGCTGGCGCAGACCCAGTGGGAGGACCTGCGCGACCGCTACCGCGCCCTCGGTCACACCGTCGAGCTGCTGACAGCCGACCCGGAGCTGCCGGACATGGTCTTCGCCGCCAACGGGGCCACCGTCATCGACGGCCGCGTCCTGGGCGCCCGCTTCGCGTACCAGGAACGGTTCCCCGAGGCTGCCGCCCACCGCGACTGGTTCCGCTGCCACGGCTTCACCGAGTTCCATGAGCCGGTCCACGTCAACGAGGGCGAGGGTGACTTCGCGGTGACCTCCTCGTACGTGCTGGCGGGGCGCGGCTTCCGCTCCAGTCCGCTCTCGCACGACGAGGCCCAGGAGTTCTTCGGGCGGCCGGTGATCGGCCTGGACCTGGTCGATCCGCGCTACTACCACCTGGACACGGCGCTGAGCGTCCTCGACGAAGCGTCCGGCGAGATCATGTACTACCCGGGCGCCTTCTCGCCGGGCAGCCGGTCCGTACTGGCGCGGCTGTTCCCGGACGCGCTCATCGCCGACGAGGCGGACGCCGCCGCGCTCGGACTGAACGCGGTGAGCGACGGGCTCCACGTCCTGCTGCCGCAGGCCGCCACGGGCCTGTTCGACCCGCTGCGCGACCGCGGCTTCGCCCCGGTTCCGATGGATCTCGGCGAGCTGCTCAAGGGAGGTGGCAGCGTGAAGTGCTGTACCCAGGAGCTGCGCGGCTGAGGGCCGGCGCGGATCAGGGTCCGGACAGGCCCTGGTCCACGTCGTCCTGCGGGGGCGGCCAGGCGTCGCCCCAGTCGGTGTCCCGGGCGGCGCGGTACAGCTTGCCGTGCCTCTTGGTGACCGTGGCGCGCTGCAGCGCCTCGTCGCGGGTGCAGAGCTCCAGCAGCACCTGGCCCTTGCGGATCTGCGGCCGGCGCGTGACCCGTGCGTCCACGGGGCGCGGGGTGAAGCGGGTGGCCACGACGTAGCTGAACTTCTCGTCCTCGTACGGCAGCGTGCCGCCCTTCACCTGCCGGTGCAGCGAGGAGCGGCTGACCCGGGCCGAGAAGTGGCACCAGTCCGTGCCCGGCTCGATGGGGCAGGCGTCGCTGTGCGGGCAGGGTGCGGCGACGGTGAGTCCGGCGGCGATCAGCCGGTCGCGGGCCGCGATGACGCGGGCGTAGCCCTCGGGGGTGCCGGCCTCGACGATCACGACGACCTGCGCGGCGCGGGCCGCGGCGTCGACGAGGGCGGTGCGGGCCTCGGGCGTGAGCTCGTTGAGCACGTAGGAGACGGTCACCAGGTCGGTGGCGTCGAGGTCGAGGTCCTTGCCGATCCGGGCGCGCTGCCACCCGGCGGCACGCAGTCCCGGGATGCCGGAGGCTTCGGCCAGTTCGCGGCCCAGCGCGAGGGCGGGCTCGGCCCAGTCCAGGACGGTGGTCCGCTGTCCGCCCCAGGCCCCGGCGACCGCCCAGCTCGCCGCTCCGGTGCCGCCCCCGACGTCGGTGTGGGTGGCGGGCGCCCAGTCGGGGGCGGCCTCGCGCAGGGCGTCGAGGGCGGCCCGTACCGCCTCGAAGGTTGCGGGCATCCGGTACGCGGCGTACGCGGCGACGTCCGAGCGGTCGCGGAGCAGCGGGGCGTCGGTGGGAGTGGTCCCCCGGTAGTTGGCGATGAGCCGGTCGACGGCCTGTGCGGCCTGCTTGGGCGGCAGCCCGTCGAGGAGTCCGGCCAGGGCCGCGCGCAGGGCTTCCGCGGTGGGGAGGGTGGCGTTCACCGAGGAATTGTAGGCGGACGCGGACGGGCCCGGACTCCGCTCAGGATCGGGACGGAACAGCGACGGAACCGAACTGTAAACGCATACACGGCAGTTGCTACTCTGGCCGCCGCGAGGTCGTATCGTGCCCATCGGGGGAACCATGAGACTGAAATTCAGGCGCCTGGCTCCGGTCGGCGGAGGGACCACGAGGCAGAGGGTCGTGCGCCGGGCCCTGCTCGGCGGGTTGCTGCTGCTGGCCCTGCTGCTCCTGCTGGCCACCTGTGGGGGTGGCAGCGCCCAGAAGAAGGACGACTCCGCCGAGCCGAAGAAGCCGGTGAAGAAGAGCGCGGCCCCGGCGACGCAGCTGACCGTCCCGTCCGCTTACACGACCCGCCGCGGCTGGGAGCTCATCGGCACCTCTCCCGACTACGCGCTCTCCCGGACGACCGGCCGGCTCGCCTATCTGGTGCGGACGGCCGAGGGCGAGTACCAGCTGAGGACCATCGACTCGGAGACCGGCCGGGCCGGCTGGAGCGGGGACGCCTGGCGCCCGCCGGCCGCGACGCACTTCCCGAAGTTGCTCACCGTCACCACTGACGACCAGGAGTACTTCGTGACCTGGGCGTACGGGAAGGTCGGTGAGGACGCCCCGGCGCCGGCCGACCGGATCGTCTCCCTCGACGTGTACACCGTGGAGGACGGCAGCCGGCAGCGCGTCGAAGTGCCGTGGACCTCGGTGCCGACCGTCACCGCCACCGGCCCCGGCATCGTGATCGGCGACGGCGGGACCACGAGCGCGGTGGTGGACCCGGCCTCCGGCAGGGTCACCAAGGCCACCGCGAAGGCGCTGAAGTACCCGAAGGGCTGCGCCTCCTGCAAGCAGCTCACCGAGGTCCGCGGACTGACCTCGAAGGGCCTGCTCGTGAGCGGGGCGCGGGAGTTCTGGGTGCCGGGCGGCTGGTTCAGCCGGAACGTGGCGCCCAAGGGCGCCGACCGGCGGAGCGGCGTCCCGACGTCCGTGGCTCCCGGCGTGGTCCTGGCGAAGTGGCAGCTGGCGAAGGGTGCGAAGCTCGCCGCGACCCACGAGCTGTGGACGGTGCACGACACGGAGACGGGCAAGGCGCTGGTCTCCGTGCAGTGCCACAAACCGGCGATCGCGCCGGGGCAGTACCCGCAGGCCGTCGTCTCGTCGTCGGGCGACTATCTGGTGGCGGGGAACCTGGCGTTCGATCTGGAGGCCGGCAAGGGCTTCTGCTTCGAGGACGCCGAGGGGTCCAGGACCCTCGTCCTGGCATCCGTGACCGACAGCGGAACCGCCTACGGTGCGACGAACGTGCGCAACGCGGCGGATGTGCTGGCCGGTGGCGGGTTCCCGGTCGAGGCCGACCTTTCGACCGGGACCACGGACATGCTGGCACCGATCACCCGCGTTCCGGGCGCGGAGGCCGCGGAGGGGGTCGGGCTGTTCCGCTGGACCGACGACAAGGACCGGCTGCATCTGATCGGCTACCCGCGGGCGGACTGACGCCCGGCCCGCCCGCCCCCGCACGGCCTCAGGGCCGTGCGGCCACCCGCTGCCAGGGTCGGCACATCCCCAGGAAGCACGCCATCGCACCCACCGAGCACACCAGCTGCACGACGGCCATCGGTACGGCCGTCGCCTCCCCGGCGATCCCGACGAGGGGCGAGGCCACGGCGCCGATCAGGAACGAGGACGTGCCGAGCAGCGCGGAGGCGGAACCGGCGGCGTGCTTGGTGCGCATCAGCGCCTGGGCGTTGGTGTTCGGCATGGCCAGGCCCATCGCCGACATCAGCACGAAGAGGCCGGTCGCCACCGGTACGAGTCCGACGTCCCCGAAGACCCCGGACGTCATCAGCAGCAGCGCCGTCGCGGCCAGCACGATGACCGCGAGCCCGAAACCGAGCGCCTTGTCGAGGCTGATCCGGCCGACGAGGATCTTGCCGTTGATCTGGCCCACGGCGATCAGCCCGACCGAGTTGATACCGAAGAGCAGGCTGAAGGTCTGTGGCGAGGCGCCGTAAATCTCCTGGACGACGAACGGCGAGGCGCTCACGTACGCGAAGAGCGCGGCGAAGGCGAGACTTCCCGCGATCATGTAGCCGCTGAAGACGCGGTCCGCCAGCAGCGCGCGCATGGTGCGCAGGGCGTCGCCGACACCTCCGGTGTGGCGCTCCGAGGGCGGCAGGGTCTCGTGCAGCCACTTCCAGACGACGAAGGTGAGCAGGACGCCGACGACGGTGAGGACGGCGAAGATGCCCCGCCAGTCGGTGATCCGCAGGACCTGTCCGCCGATGACGGGGGCGATGACCGGGGCTACGCCGGAGATCAGCATGAGCGTGGCGAAGAACTTCGCCATCTCCATGCCGTCGTACAGGTCACGCACGACGGCGCGGGCGATGACGATGCCGGCCGCACCCGCGAGCCCCTGGACCAGACGGAAGCCGATGAGGAGTTCGGCGCTGGGGGCGAAGACGCAGACCGCGGTGGCGAGGACGTAGACGATCATCCCGACGAGCAGCGGGCGACGCCTGCCCCAGCGGTCGCTCATCGGACCGACGACGACCTGGCCGAGCGCCATGCCGGTCAGGCAGGCGGTCAGGGTGAGCTGGACCGTCGCGGCGGGTGCGTGCAGCGCGTCGGTGACGGCGGGGAGCGCCGGGAGGTACATGTCCATGGACAGCGGCGGCAGCGCGGTCAGTCCGCCGAGGACCAGGGTGACGAGGAGTCCGGTGCGCCGGGCGGCCGCGAGGGCGGGTGGAGGGGTGGTGCGGGGAGTTGCGGCCCCGGTGTGGGTGGTGGGTATCTGCTGGGCCCGGCTTACGCCGCTCTCCGGCATTCTCATCTCCATAGTTGTTGAATCCGCCTCTATGCTCTCAGCTCAGCCGGAATGGTCGACACCTTTTTGGGAGCGTGCATGAGCAGGACTGTCCGTTGGGGCGTGCTGGCGACAGGTGGAATCGCGGCGACTTTCACCGCTGACCTGCAGGCGATGCCCGATGCGGAGGTGGTGGCCGTGGCCTCCCGGACGGACGCCTCGGCGACGGCGTTCGCGGAGCGGTTCGGGATACCGCGGGCCTACGGGAGCTGGGCCGCTCTCGTCGCCGACGAGGACGTCGACGTGGTGTACGTGGCCACACCGCACTCCGCGCACCGGGAGGCGACCGCGCTCGCCCTGGAGGCCGGAAAGCACGTGCTGTGCGAGAAGGCGTTCACGATCAACGAGCGCGAGGCCCGGGAGCTGGTGAAGCTCGCCCGGGACCGCGGCCTCTTCCTGATGGAAGCGATGTGGACGTACTGCAACCCGGTCATCCGGCGGATGACGGAGCTGGTGCGGGACGGGGCGATCGGTGAGATCCGCACGGTGCAGGCCGATTTCGGCTTCGCGGGCGACATCGGTGCGGAGCACAGGCTGCGCGATCCCGCACTGGGCGGAGGCGCGTTGCTGGACCTCGGGGTCTATCCGGTGTCGTTCGCGCATCTGCTGCTGGGTGAGCCGGACCGGGTGCAGGCCGACGCGCTGCTGTCGCCGGAGGGCGTCGACCTGAACACCGGCATGCTGCTGGGCTGGGAATCGGGTGCCAACGCCCTGCTGTCCTGCTCGATCGTCGGGCACCACCCGACGGCCGCCACGGTCATCGGGACGGCCGGCCGGATCGACTTCCCGGAGGGCTTCTTCTTCCCGAAGCGCTTCGTGCTCCACCGTGACGGCAAGGAGCCGCAGGAGATCACCTCCGGCCCGGGGCCGCAGGGTCTGACAGGAATGCAGTTCGAGGCGGCCGAGGTGATGCGCGCGGTCCGGGCGGGCGAGACGGAGTCCCCGCTGGTGCCGCTGGACGGCTCGCTCGCGGTGATGCGGACGCTCGACGCGGTACGTGAGCGCATCGGCGTCCGTTACCCCGTGGACGGCGTGGTGTCGTAGTACCTGCCGCCCCGGCCACCCTGCCTCCGGATCAGGCCGGGGTCAGGCCCTGGTCGCCCACCTCCGTGACGAACGAGGCGGCCGTCGTCACGGGGGCGCCGGGCGTGGTGACGGCGGACACCGTGCGATAGTCGGCGCGTGCCTGGCGTTCCTGGAGCGTGACGAGGACGTAGCCGCGGCGCCCGTTGTAGTACTTCATGTGCGGGTTGGCGGTCGTCTGGTTCGTCCAGTTGGCCGGCCTCTCCGAGCCGTTCTTGCCGCTGGCGATGGAGGTGGCGACGATCTCGGTGCCGACGGTGCGGGACGCGGGGTCGTCGAAGTCCCGCTTCAGGTCGAAGGCGTAGCCGACGTGCACGTCGCCGGTCAGCACCATGAGGTTGTCCACCCCGGTCGCCTCGGCGCCCCTCAGGATGCGGTCCCGGGACGCCGGGTAGCCGTCCCAGGAGTCCATGGAGAGCTTGTAGGCGTCGGTCGGCACATCGCGTCGCCGGGCGAAGGTCACCTGCTGCGGGACGACGTTCCAGGTGGCCTTCGAGTGGCGCCAGCCGTCGATGAGCCAACGCTCCTGGGCAGCGCCGGTCAGGGTGCGCGAGGGGTCCTCGGACTCGGGTCCGGGGGTCTGCCACCCGTCGCCGTACGCCTGGTCGCTGCGGTACTGGCGGGTGTCCAGGATGTCGAACTGCGCGAGCCGGCCGAACTGCAGGCGCCGGTAGAGCTTCATGTCCGGGCCGCTGGGCCGCTGCGGGGTGCGCAGCGGCTGGTTCTCCCAGTACGCACGGTAGGCGGCGGCCCGGCGGATCAGGAACTCCTCGGGCGGCACGCTGTTCTCGGGCGTCTCCCCCGCGTAGTTGTTCTCCGTCTCGTGGTCGTCCCAGGTGACGACGAAGGGATGCGCGGCGTGGGCCGCGCGCAGGTCGGGGTCGGACTTGTAGAGGGCGTACCGCAGCCGGTAGTCCTCCAGCGTGGTCGTCTCCCGGTTGAAGAGGGCGGGCAGGGTGCGGTCGGTGTAGTTACGGGCCCCGCCGGTCGCGGTGACGGCGTACTCGTAGAGGTAGTCGCCGAGGTGGAAGACGACGTCGACGTCCTCCTGGGCGAGGTGCTTGTAGGCGGTGAAGTAGCCGTCGTGGTAGGCCTGGCAGGAGACGGCGGCCAGGCTCAGTTCGCGCTTGTGGGCGCCCGGGGCGGGCGCGGTTCGGGTCCGGCCGACCGGGCTGGTCCACTGTCCGGCGCGGAAGCGGTAGTACAGGACGCGGTCCGGGGCGAGGCCCTCGACCTCCACGTGGACGCTGTGGTGGAACTCCGGGTGGGCGATGGCGGTGCCGCGCCGCAGGACGTGCCGGAAGCGCTCGTCGCGGGCCAGCTCCCAGCGCACCTCGACGCGGGCGGCGGGCAGTCCGCTGTCGGGCTCGAACGGGCGGGGTGCGAGTCTCGTCCACAGGAGGACGGAGCCGGGCAGCGGGTCACCGGAGGCGACGCCGAGGGTGAACGGGTCCTCGCCGATCTGCCGGGTGTCGAGCTCCGCGGCGCTCGCCGCTCCCGCGGCCGGCAGGCCGACGGAGAACGCGAGTGCGGCAGCGGCTCCGGTGACGGTGAGAAAGCGGCGGCGACCGGTGTGCCGGGCCGCGTCGCGCAGCTCCTGCTGGTGCGATGAGTGCGTCATCTGTCCCTCCCCTGACTGGTGATGTGGGGGAAGTCCACCGGGCCGGCACATCGGGCGGTTGGCGTGCTCACGTCGCACGGGCATCGCGTGGATGAGGAATGCGGCAGGAATGGATTCCCGGGGGCAAAATCCGCGTACGCGGCCAAAACCATGATCATCAACTTCGGGGGCGGCACTCCGGGAATCGCCGGTTCCGTGCCGGAAATCACTCTCCGGGGCACGAACACCCTCTCCGGACGTACCTTTTGGCGCCGCCCCGCCCCTCCGGAAGCGGGCCGCCGAACGGCTCGGCGTACGCTGCCGCCTCATGAGCAACAATCCGTTGAATTCCCCGACGAAGACGGCCCTGGTCACGGGCGCGGGCTCCGGAATCGGCCGGGCGGTGGCTCTGGCACTGAGCGGCGCCGGGTGGTCGGTGGCCCTCGCCGGCCGCCGCCCCGAGCCTCTCACCGAGACCGCCGCACTGGCCGGACCGGACGCCCGGGTGATCACGGTTCCCGCCGACGTGTCGCACCCGGACGACGTGAACGCCCTGTTCTCCTCCGTACGTGAGTGCTTCGGCCGACTCGATCTGCTCTTCAACAACGCGGGCACCTTCGGGCCGCGGGCCGTGCCGGTCGAGGACCTCTCGTACGACGACTGGCGCACGGTGGTGGACGTGAACCTGACGGGGGCGTTCCTGTGCGCGCAGGCGGCGTACCGGCAGATGAAGGCACAGGCCCCGCAGGGTGGCCGGATCATCAACAACGGCTCGGTCTCCGCCCACGCGCCGCGCCCGCACTCGGTCGCCTACACCGCGACCAAGCACGCGATGACCGGCCTGACGAAGTCGCTGTCGCTGGACGGGCGTCCGTACCGGATCGCCTGCGGGCAGATCGACATCGGCAACGCCGCGACCGAGATGACGGAGCGGATGCAGACCGGAATCCTCCAGGCCAACGGCGAGCTGGCCGCGGAGCCGGTGATGGCGGCCGCGGACGTGGGGCGGACGGTGGTCCACATGGCCGAGCTGCCGCTGGAGGCGAACATCCAGTTCGCCACCGTGATGGCGACGGCGATGCCGTACGTGGGCCGGGGGTGACCGATCCGCGGCCGAACCGGCTGCCGAACGACCACAACTGACTGGCTGTCACATGCCGTCGACCGACGTCCGTCCTCCCGCCCGGCGAACGGGCGGGACTTCGGGGAATGTTCCCGGAGGCTGCTCGGTTGTCCCGCACATGACTGATCTTCCAGGGACCGAGGTCCTGCGCTACACCGCTTTCTCCGCCGACCCCGAGGGCGGAAATCCGGCAGGCGTCGTGCTGGACGCGTCACACATGGACGAGGCGGACATGGTCGCCGTCGCGGCGGAGCTCGGCTACAGCGAGTCGGCGTTCCTGACCGGCCCGGCCGAGGCGTCGGAGCCCGGCGTACGCGGATACACGATCCGCTACTTCAGTCCGAAGGCCGAGGTCTCGTTCTGCGGTCACGCCACCGTGGCCACGGCCCTGGCCCTCGCCGAGCGGGACGGGCCGGGGGACCTGGAGTTCGCCACGGCGGCGGGCCCGGTGCCGGTCACCGTCGTCCGCGAGGGGACCGAACTGCGGGCGACCCTCACCAGCGTGGAGCCGCACGTCACGGATGTCGCTGCGGAGGACCTCGCGGAGGCGCTGGCCGCCCTGGACTGGCCGGCCGCCGATCTCGACCCGGCCCTGCCGCCCCGGCTCGCCTACGCGGGCGCCCGCCACCTGGTGCTGGCCGCCGCGAGCCGTGAGCGACTGGCCGCGCTCTCCTACGACTTCGCGCGTCTCGAAGCGCTGATGCGCCGTCTGGACCTCACCACGGTCCAGCTGGTGTGGCGTGCCTCGGAGACCGTCTTCCACGTCCGCGACCCGTTTCCGGTCGGCGGCGTGATCGAGGACCCGGCGACGGGCGCGGCGGCGGCCGCCTTCGGCGCGTACCTGCGCGCCCTGTCCCTGGTCCCGGAGTCCGCCGGACTGACCCTGCACCAGGGTGAGGACATGGGCCGCCCCGGCACGCTGACCGTCACCCTGCGTGCGGGCGACGCGCGGGTCCGGGTGAGCGGGACGGGCACCCGCATCCCGGACCCGGCGGGCGCGTGACGGCAAGCCCCGCACCGCTGTGAGCGCGTGCCTCAGCGACTGAGGAACTCCCGGTACCAGGGGGCGTGCTCCGCGAAGGAGGTGCGGAAGTCCGGGCCCGGGGCGCAGCCGAGGTCGTCCTCGACGCGTTGGTCGGCGAACCAGTGGTCCACGGTGAGCATGTCGAAGTGGTGCGTGGCGTACGGGACACCGGCCAGCCGGGCGCGGGCCTCGTCCAGCCCGATCTCCTTGCCCGCCCACGGAAGGCGGAGCGCGCCCAGCACCGTGGACAGCAGGTCCGAACAGGTCACCGGCTCGGGGTGATTGACGTGGTACACGCCGGACGGCGGTTTCGGGGCGAGCGCCGCCCCGAGCAGCGCCCGGCCCAGGGTCTCCACGTCGATCAGCGAATGGCGGGCGTCGCAGCCGGCCGGCGCCGCCGACAGGTACCGCAGCAGTGCGACGAGTCCGGGGATCGCCCACCGGTCCCCCGCGCCGTGCACGATGTGCGGGCGCAGGACGGCTCCCCCGGCCGCCAGGACGTGCTGCTCGGCGGCGACCCGGGTCAGGCTGGTGGCGGAGACGGGGGCGGTCTCGGCCTCGCCGGGGAGCAGTGCGGTGAAGGGGCCGCGGCCGTAGACGGACGCGGTGCTCAGCAGCACGATCCGCCCGACGCCGCTGCGCACGGCCTCGTCGACCAACGCACGGGTTCCGTGGTCGTTGACGGTGCGGGCGGTCCGTTCGTCGGATCCAATCCGGGAGGCGCAGTGGATCACGGCGTCGACGCCCTCGCAGCTGCCCCGCAGCGATCCGGGCTCGGCGAGATCCCCGTACACCGTCTGGGAGCCGGGCCCGGCGGCTGCGGCGTCGAGCGCGGTCCGGTGCGTCATCAGGCGCAGCCGAACCCCGGGAGTCTCGCGGGCGGCCGCGGCCACCCGGCTGCCGATGAAGCCGGTCGCGCCGGTGATGAGGATGCGGGGGGTCACGAGAGATCGCTCCTGGCGTGGCCGGGCCCGGCCGGATGGGCGGCGGGCGGGCGGAGGGTGCAGGTGAAGGCCGGTTCGCCGTCCTGAACGGCCCGTACGAACACTCCGGCGGGCGAGTCGGCGTCGGCCGGGAGCGGTGTGGTCTCGATCCGGCAGGGGCGGTCCAGCTCCACGTACTGGAGGAAGTCGGCCTGCAGCGCCGTCGGCAGGAAGCTCGAACCGGTGGAGGCGTGCGCGGCCTGCCGGGCCGCCTCCAGCAGCAGAATGCCCGGCACGTGGTCATTGGGGCGGCCGAAGAGGGTCGGATGCCGGGTGTCGAGCCGCAGCAGCCAGGAGCCGGGGTCCGTGCCCGGCGAGAGAACGACGTCCTGCTCGGAGGTCCTGCCGACCGTGCGCGGGGCGACGGCGGGCAGGAGGGGTATCGGGGTGTCGAGCACGGCTCCTCGGTGGCCGCGCATCCGCTGGTACGCCCCTGCCGAGGTGCAGCTGATCCGGCCGCCGCCGGAGGCGAGCACGGTGCCGCGGCGGTGCAGGAGCAGTTCGAGTTGCATGGAGCCGAGGCTCCGGCCCCGGCGGCGGATCCGGGAACAGGAGACATCGACCGTGATGTCCCACGGGTCGTCGCCCAGCTCGAGCCGTTCGGACGCGGAGGTGTACCTCAGCTCCCACATCACGAAGGCGTCGCCCACCGGCACACCGAACTGGGCGTGGGCGACCAGCATCGTCGTCTGCCGCATGGTCTCGGCTATGAGCAGGGGATCCTGGTGGCGGCCGTCGACGGGAGAGAAGAACCGGTGGGAACGCGGCCAGTGGGCCGCCACCGAGAACTGGGTGTCGGTGAGCGGGGTGAGCCCGGTGGGGAAGACGTCCTGCGGGTCGGTCCGGTGGACCAGCTGTCTCAGTCGGTCGGACGACACCTCTCTGCGGCCAGGCTCCTCGCCACTTGCGGAGAGTGCCTCGGCCGGGACCCCGGAGGAGACCTCGGCACGGCCGGCACCTGCAGAGTGCCCGGCGTGCTCGACGCTCTCCACCGACATCGAAGCGCTGCGTGAGGTGAGCTGAACCATGAAGTTCCCCCAGGAGGATCCGAGTCAAAGGGCCGAGCCGCCCCGCAGTAAGATACTGACAGCCCGGTTTTCCTTTCCAGCCAACCCCCTGTGGCACCAACCACGCCACCATTAGAGAGAAGCTGATGGCACAGCAGGCGCGCGCGATCCAGACCCGCCGGTCGATCCTGGTGGCGGCCGCCGACGTGTTCGACGAGCGCGGCTACAGCAGCGCCACCATCAGCGAGATCCTGGCGCGTGCGGGGGCGACCAAGGGCGCGCTGTACTTCCACTTCGCCTCGAAGGAAGACCTCGCGCTCGGGGTCATGGACATACAGCTCCACAGCGATCCGCTGCCGCCCCAGCTGACGAAGCTCCAGGAACTGGTGGACCAGGGCATGCTCCTCGCCCACCGTCTGCGCCACGAGCCTCTGGTCCGTGCCAGCGTCGGCCTCGCCATGGACCAGGCCGTGGAAGGCCTCGACCGCGGCACGCCCTTTCGCGGCTGGATAGACCGGCTCGAACACCTTCTGGTGGCCGCCAAGGGGCAGGGCGAGCTGCTGCCCCACGTAGATCCGACCGAGGCCGCCGAGATGCTGGCAGGATCCTTCTCGGGCATCCAGGTGATGTCCCAGGTCCTGTCCAACCGCGAGGATCTGGGCCGGCGGATCTCGGTCCTTCTGCATTACGTCCTGCCGAGCATCTCGACCCCGGCCGTCCTCGCCACTCTGGACATGGCCGAAGATCGCGGTGAGCGTCTGCTCCGCAGCCTCGAAAACATACCCAGCCAGGCCGGCGCCCCCAACTGACCTCCTTCGGTGGCCTTTTGAGCACCTGAATCAGACCGGACGGTCCGCAACCGGTCGCCGTGACAGTCCGAGGCCGGCGACCCGCTCCGTCACGCTCCAGGTCGTAGGCTCGGTGGCTCGACACCAGCCACCGACAGGAGCCGCCGATGTCCGTCCGCCGCGTCGTCCCCAACATCCCGATCGGATCGGGCGGCGGGACCGGTGACGCCCCCGAAGCCATGCGGGCCAATGCCGCCTTCTACGGGCGCCTGGGTTTCGAGGAGGTCATGAACCAGGGATGGATCATGACCCTCGCCTCCCCCTCCCACCCCACGGCCCAGATCAGCGTCATGACCGCCGACCGGACCGGGCCCGTCACCCCGGACCTGAGCGTGGAGGTGGAGAACGTGGACGTGGCGTACGCGGCGATGGTGGAGGGCGGCGCGGAGATCGTGTACGGCCCGGCCGACGAGGAGTGGGGCGTACGCCGCTTCTTCGTACGCGATCCCAACGGGCGGGTCGTCAACGTACTGAGCCATCACTGATCCACCGATCCGCCGGCCTGCCGGACGAAGCCGGACCGCCCGCGGCGGCGGCACGCTCCGCGGCCCGCCGACCGGCCGGACGTGTCCGGACCGCCCTCGGCCGCGCCCCCGTGTCCAGCACGGCGGGCCGGCCGTGGCCGACGTTTCCGATCCGGGCGCAGGCCGTGCCGGCACCTGTGGCGAACACGCCACAGGCCAGGGAGGCCGTGAATCGAGAGCCATGACGGCGGAGCGGGCAAGAACCGCTGGTAGCGGCAGACGAGTCGGGCTGTACGCCGGGTTCTGTCGCCCGGTCGCCTCGCGGCGGCCGGGGAGACGGCCATCCATCTAGGACCGGCATTGCTGCCGGTCTCGTGCGGTCTACCCGCGAACTCGGGCGGGCCGCCCTCGAACGTTCACGCAGAGCCGTCTTGCGGCGGCTCCTCTTGACCTTGCTCCGGGTGGGGTTTACCTAGCCGCCTGAGTCGCCTCAGGCGCTGGTGGTCTCTTACACCACCGTTTCACCCTTACCGGGGACCGAAGTCCCAGGCGGTCTGTTTTCTGTGGCACTGTCCCGCGGGTCACCCCGGGTGGCCGTTAGCCATCACCCTGCCCTGTGGAGCCCGGACGTTCCTCGGGAGGGTCCGAAGATCCTCACGCGGCCGTCCGCCCGGCTCGTCTGCCGTGCCGCCCATGCTACCCGGCCGCACGGGGCGGGCCCGACAGGGCGAGTGGACGGCTCGGATGAACGCCCGGTCTCCAGATCCAGCGCGAAGGGTGCCGGGAGTGTTTCTCCCGATCATGGCGCAGGACCGCACGCGGTTGTCAGAGGCGGCCCGACGCGAAGGCCGCGATCCCCGCCGTCCAGGCCGCCGCGACGTCGGAGTCCGTGGGGAAGCGGCCGTTGAGCTCCATCACGACCATCCCGTGCGCGAAGGCCCAGGCAGCCCTGGCGAGCCCTTCGTCACCGGCCAGGGCGCGGAAGAGGGGCGCCGCGGCTCTTTTCTCCAGGTCATGCGGGAGGGGGTGACCGGTGGTGAGGCGGTAGAGGTGGGGGTGGGCCAGGGCGTGGGCGCGGTAGGCGGTGGCCAGGGCCGGGAAGGAGCCGGGGGTCGCGGACTCGGCCGCTTCGAGCACGTCGGCGGTCTCCCGGAGCATCGCGTCGGCCAGAGCGTCCACCACGGACGACTTGTCCGGGAAGTGCTTGTAGAGCGAGGGTGCGGTGATGCCCACGCATCCGGCCAGGCGGCGCATGGTGAGGGCGTCCGAGCCCTCCCGCTCCAGCAGGCTGCGCGCCGCGCCGAGGATCTGGCGGGCGCGCTCGGTGGCGGGCCGGGCCGCGAGATCGCTCATACCGGTCGTCCTCTTCCTGCGCGCTCGGGATACGGGGCCGAAGGCGCGATCGTACGAGATGGGGGCAGGCGCGGCGGGGACCAGGGGTGCGCGGCCCGGCGCCGGACGAGGTGTGGGAGGCCCTCGATCTCGCGGCCGGCGGGGCCGGACGACGAGGGCGGACGACGGGGGCGGTCCGGCCGGCCTCGCCGCTGGGCTTCGTGCGGCCACTCGGCGGCCACGGGCAGGCGGTTGCGGTCCGTTTCCACGCCGATGGTCCACGCGTTGCCGTGGCCGCGCTCACGCTGGGGCGAACAGGACCTTCGACGATCCCGGATCCGCCTGGGTGAGCCGGACCCGCAGCCGCTGCCCCAGGGGGAGTTCGGCGGTACCGCCCTCGATGCGGGCGACGATCGCCGGGTCGTCGATGTGGATGGTGCCGCTGGTCGGCTCCTGCTCCTTGACGTCCACCACGTACGCGTCGAAGACCGCACCGACCCGGTCCTTGAGCAGCGCCGCCTCGACGAGGTCGACGCACTCGCGCTCCACCGTGTTGGCGCGCCGGGTCCCGTCCGCCATCTCCCCGGGCAGGCCGGGCAGTGCGGTCAGGACCCAGTCGGGTGGATCGCGGTCCGCCGCGGCCGCGACGCAGAGTTCGGCCGCGTACCGGTCGACGAGGCGGCGCAGCGGCGCGGTGCAGTGGGTGTAGAGGTCGGCGACGGCTGCGTGTACGGCCGGGGTGGGCAGTTCGCCGTGCTCGAAGACGCTGTAGCCGGCGCCGCGCAGCAGCGCGGTGCAGTCCTGGAGGAAGGCGGCGTGGTTGGTCCTCCGCGGGTCGAGCGAGCGGACGACCTGCGCGTACGGGACGTGGTGCGGCCAGTCGATGTGCAGGGCCTCGGCCGAGCGGCGCAGGCGGGCCACCGCGCCGTCGGGGGCGACCGGGAGCGTACGCAGGATGCCGGTGCCGGACTCCTGCATCAGCCGGGCCGCAGCCATGCCGGTGAGCAACGAGATCTGGGCGTTCCAGCCGTCGGCGGGGAGCGGGGCACGGTATTCGAGTCCGTAGGTGCCGTCGCGCTCGACGATCTCCTGTTCGGGCACGTCGAGGGAGATGCCGCCGCGGGCGATCTCCTGTTCCTCGCGAAGCCTGCCGATGTCCTTGAGCAGGGCGAGAGGCTCCTCGGCCGTGCCCGCGTCGATCTTCCGCTGCACGCCGCCGTAGTCGAGCCTGGCACGGCTGCGTACGAGCGCCCGGCGCACCCGGGTGGCGACGGTGCGGCCCTCGGTGTCGAGGTCGATCTCCCAGAGCACGGCGGGGCGGGTCTCGCCCGGCAGGAGGCTGGCGGCGCCCTCGGAGAGCGATTCGGGGTGGAGCGGCACCCTGCCGTCGGGGAAGTAGAGCGTGGTCACCCGGCGGCGGGCCTCGGTGTCGAGTGCGCCGCCGGGGCGGACGAAGGCGGCGACGTCGGCGATGGCGTAGTGGACGCGGTAGCCGTGGGGCCGGCGTTCCAGGTACATCGCCTGGTCGAGATCCATGGAGGTGGGCGGGTCGATCGTGAGGAACGGCAGATCCGTGGCGTCCTCGTGCCCGGAGACCACCGGGTTCCGCGTCGCGTCGGCCGCTTCGGCGAGCACATCGGCGGGGAAGCCGCCGGGGAGGCCGAGCTCGGTGCGCAGTGCACGCAGGGCCGCCCGCAGCGGGGTATCGGCGGCGCCGGTCATGTGGAGATGGCGGCGGGGCATGGACCGAGCGTATGGCGGGGCGGAGCGGGCGGCATCCCGGGTGGCGGAGGGGACGGTCGCTGCTCCCCCGTACGCTGGCGCGAGGGGTCTGCCCTGCGTCCGGGTGACACCTCGGGGACCGTGAGCAGGCTGGGGCCCCTTTCCCGTACGTACGAAGGAGAACCGCCGTGCTCGTGCTGTTGCCGCCCTCCGAAGGAAAGGCCGCCTCGGGGCGCGGAGCACCTCTGAAGCCCGAGTCGCTCTCGCTGCCGGGTCTCGCCGACGCCAGGGCCGCTGTGCTGGAGGGGCTGGTGGAGCTGTGCGCGGCGGACGAGGAGAAGGCCCGCATGGTGCTGGGGCTCAGCGAGGGGCTGCGCGGCGAGATCGCGAAGAACGTCGAGCTGCGGACCGCGGGCGCGCGTCCGGCCGGTGAGCTCTACACCGGGGTGCTGTACGACGCGCTGGACCTGGCGTCCCTGGACACGCCCGCCCGCCGTCGGGCCGGGAAGTCGCTGCTGGTCTTCTCCGGGCTGTGGGGTGCGGTGCGGGTGGGCGACCGGATTCCGCCGTACCGCTGCTCCATGGGCGTGAAGCTGCCGGGGCTCGGCGCTCTCGGGGCGTTCTGGCGCGGGCCGATGGCGGAGGTCATGCCTGAGGCGGCCGGGGACGGCCTGGTGCTGGACCTGCGGTCGTCCGCGTACACCTCGGCCTGGAAGCCGAAGGGCACGGTCGCGGAGCGCACGGCGAGCGTGCGGGTGCTGCACTCGCAGCTGGTGGACGGGGTGGAGAAGCGGTCGGTGGTCAGCCACTTCAACAAGGCGACGAAGGGGCGGATGGTCCGCGATCTGCTGCGGGCCGGGGCCCGGCCGAAGGATCCGGCCGAGCTGGTGGCGACCCTGCGGGACCTCGGGTACGTGGTGGAGGCCCAGGCACCCGCACGGTCCGGGCGTACGTGGGAGCTCGACGTGGTGGTGACGGAGATCCACTGACCCCCGGCCGTCCTGTCGTCGCGCCCTGCCCGACCTCTTCCGTTGCATCCTGTGCAACGTTCGTTGCGTACAGTGCGGTCCCCGGTGCAGGATGGGGCCATGACCACCTCCGTACTGGACCTTGCCCCCGTCGTGCCCGTCGTCGTGCTGGAGGACGCCGGCGACGCGGTGCCGCTCGCCCGGGCCCTGGTCGCGGGCGGGCTCCCGGCGATCGAGGTGACGCTGCGGACCGCCGCGGCCCTGGACGCCATCAAGGCCATCGCTGCGGAGGTTCCGGACGCGGTGGTCGGCGCCGGCACGGTGATCTCGACGCGGCACGTCTCCGACACGGTGGCGGCGGGCGCCCGGTTCCTGGTGAGCCCCGGCTGGACGGACGCGCTGCTGGACGCGATGAAGGCGTCGGGGGTGCCGTTCCTGCCGGGTGTCTCGACGACGTCCGAAGTGGTCGCGCTGCTGGAGCGCGGGGTCACCGAGATGAAGTTCTTCCCGGCGGAGGCGGCGGGCGGCACGGCCTACCTGAAGGCTCTCTCCGCCCCGCTCCCCCAGGCCAGGTTCTGCCCGACCGGCGGCATCTCGCTCGCGTCTGCGCCCTCCTACCTGGCCCTTCCCAACGTCGGCTGCGTGGGCGGAAGCTGGATGCTCCCCGGCGACGCGGTGGCCGCCCGGGACTGGGCCCGGGTGGAGCGGCTGGCCGCCGAAGCGGCGGCGCTGCGCGGCTGATCACGCGCGGCTCGCGATTTTCACGATTCCGCGGAATCGCATGCATGCTCCCCGGCAACCGGGGCACGAGACCCTTCAGGGACACGTGACCCGGACTCCGGGTGACCCGGGTTCCGGCAGGCAACCCCCCGCCTCCCGGAACCGCCTCGGCCCCATCGGACTCCCCCCGCCGATGGGGCCGAGTGCTGTCCGGACGCGGAGCGACGCCCCGCCCTCACCGGCACCTGCGGCCTTCGGGGGCGTCGCGACGCCTGAGACCTCCGCCTCCGGCGCTGTCGTCGGTCGCGGATGCGGCTGGTTACCGCAGGTGGGACGTGTCGTTGAGCAGCCGTACGGAGGCGTTGCCGTCCGCGTAGTAGGCCACGGCCGACACGGACGCCGCCGAGAGCTCCATCCGGAACAGCGACTCCGGTGGTGCGCCGAGCGCCAGCCGGACCAGGGTCTTGATGGGCGTGACGTGCGTGACCACCAGGACCGTGCGGCCGGCGTAGCGGGTGACGAGGCGGTCGCGGGTGGCGGCGACGCGACGGGCGACCTCGGCGAAGCTCTCGCCGCCTCCGGTGGGGGCGGCCTTCGCGGAGGCGAGCCAGGCATCCAGATCGGCGCCGTACCGCTCCCTGACCTCACCGAACGTCAGCCCCTCCCAGGCACCGAAGTCCGTCTCGCGCAGCCCTTCCTCGATCCGGACCTCCAGCCCCAGCCGGGCCGCGACGGCGGCGGCCGTCTCACGGCAGCGGCGCAGCGGGGAGCTGACGATCTCCTGGATCGTGCCGCGGGCGGCGAAGGCGTCGGCGGCGTGCTCGGCCTGTCCGCGGCCGACGGCGGAGAGCTCGGGGTCCGTGCCACCGCTGCCCGAGAACCGCTTCTGCGGAGTGAGGGCGGTCTCGCCGTGGCGGAGCAGCACGAACGTGGCCGGCTCGCCGAGGTCCGGGGCGGCGCCCCAGCCGACCTGCGGGGTGGCCGTGGCGGCGGGAGCGGAACGGTTCAGCGCCGCTCTGGCCCTGGCCGCACCGGCCGCCGCGTCACCGGGCGGTCCGGAGACCGGCGGCAGGGCTGCGGCCACCGAGGACCTCGGGGTGTCGAGGTCCGCCGTCGAGGAGGACGGCTCCCACTGCTTGCCGCGCTTGCCCGCGTCCATGGCCTCGTTGGCGAGCCGGTCCGCGTGCTTGTTCCTCTCGCGCGGGATCCACTCGTAGCTGACGGCGGAGGCCGGCAGGATGCTCGCCGCCTCGGCCGCGAGGGGCTTCATGTCGGGGTGCTTGATCTTCCAGCGGCCCGACATCTGTTCCACGACCAGCTTGGAGTCCATCCGCACACGGACCTGCGGACCGTCCTGTGCCGGGCTGTCCGGCAGCAGTGCCCGCACGGCACGCAGTCCGGCGATGAGGCCCCTGTACTCGGCGACGTTGTTCGTCGCGACGCCGATGTACTCGGCGGCCTCGGCCAGGGTCTCCCCCGTCGCCGGGTCGATGACGACCGCGCCGTAACCGGCGGGCCCCGGGTTGCCCCGGGAGCCCCCGTCGGCCTCGACGACGAACCGGCGCGACTGCGTCACTACAGACCCGAGTCCGCGGTGCGGACCAGGATGCGGTGGCAGTTCTCGCAGCGCAGCACCGTGTCGGGGGACGCGGCCTTCACGTCGTTGACCTCGGTGATGTTGAGCTCCAGCCGGCAGCCCTCGCAGCGGCGCTGGTAGAGGCGGGCGGCGCCCACCCCGCCCTGCTGAGCGCTGAGCTTGTCGTACAGCTTGAGCAGGTCCGCGGGGACGGAGCCGGCGACGACCTCGCGCTCCTTGGTGACCGTGGCGGCCTCCGAGTCGAGCTCCTGGGTCGCGGCGTCGCGGCGGGCGGTGGCGTCGTCCACCTTGGCCTGCACGGCGGAGACCCGGTCGGTCAGCTCGGCGACCCGCTCCTGAGCGGACTCGCGGCGCTCCATGACTTCGAGGACGACGTCCTCCAGGTCACCCTGGCGCTTGGCGAGGGAGACGATCTCGCGCTGGAGGCTCTCCAGGTCCTTGGGCGAGGTGACCGCGCCGGAGTCCAGGCGCTGCTGGTCGCGGGCGGCGCGCTGGCGCACCTGGTCGACGTCGTGCTCCGCCTTGGTCTGCTCGCGGGCGGTGTCGCTCTCCTCGGTCGTCGAGGCGACGAGGAGGTCACGGAGCTGGGCGAGGTCGGCCGTGAGCGACTCGATCTCGGCGTGCTCGGGCAGGGACCTGCGACGGTGCGCAAGCTGGGAGAGACGCTGGTCGAGGGCCTGGACGTCGAGGAGTCGGATCTGGTCGGCGGGCGCGGCGTTCAGTTGGGGGCTCCAGAAGAGTGGTGGGTGGTCCAGGGGTCGGTGACCTGCTTCGAGACGTGGACCCGCAGGTCCCATCCGTGGCGGTCGGAAATCGCGTCGAGCTGTGTGGCGGCCTGCTCGCACCACGGCCACTCGGTGGCCCAGTGTGCGGCATCGACCAGGCCGAGCGACGAGTGCTGGACGGCCTCGGAGGCCGGGTGGTGGCGCAGGTCCGCGGTGAGGAAGGCGTCCACGCCCGCGGCTCGCACCGCGTCGAAGAGGCTGTCGCCCGACCCGCCGCTCACGACGACGGTCCGTACGAGGGCCTCCGGGTCGCCCGCGAGGCGGATGCCCTGCGCGGTGGCGGGCAGCCGGGCGGCCGCTCGGGCGGCGAACGCGCCGAGGGTCTCGGGGTGGTCGAGCGCGCAGATGCGGCCGAGGCCGCGGCGGCCTGCGGGGTCCGTGGGGTCCGGCACGAGGGGGCGCTCGATGCGCAGGTCGAGGGCGCCGGCCAGGGCGTCGGAGACGCCGGGGTCCGCGGAGTCCGCGTTGGTGTGGGCCACGTGCAGTGCGACGTCGTGCTTGATGAGGGTGTGCACGACCCGGCCCTTGAAGGTGCCGGCCGCGACCGTCGTCGTACCGCGCAGATAGAGCGGGTGGTGGGTGACGATCAGCTGGGCGCCGAGCTCCAGCGCCTCGTCCACGATCGGCTGTACGGGGTCGACGGCGAAGAGCACCCGGTCGACCTCGGCGTCCGGATCACCGCAGACGGTGCCGACCGCATCCCATCCTTCGGCCCACTCGCGCGGCCACAGGGCGTCGAGCTCGGCGATGACTTCAGACAGACGGGGCACGGAGGAAAGGCTACCTGGCCTCCGTGCCCCACATCCCATGGCCGGTCGGACCCGCGTCATCGGACCGCCGACCGGTCGAAATCGTTACGTCACGGCGCCACGACGCCGTGGGGGCACGGCGCCATGGCGTCACGGGCGTACCGGCCCCCGTGGGTGCGGTTCCTACTTGACGAGGTCCGCGCGCAGGTCGTCGAGGACCAGGTTCGCGGCCGTGACACCGAGCCCGAGGTACCAGGTCTCGTCGGAGACGTTCTTGGCCCGGCCCTCCTTGACGGCCTTCAGGTTCTTCCACAGCGGGTTGGCCTGGGTGGTGTCGCGCTTGGTGGCCTTCACGTCGCCGTAGACACCGGTGAAGATCCAGTCGGCGTCCGCCTCGTCGATCTTCTCCGGGCTGATCTCCGCGGCGAGATCGTCGATCTGCTGGTTCTTGGGCCGCGGCAGGCCGGCGTCGTCGAGGATCGTGCCGATGAAGGAGGCCTTGGCGTAGAGGCGGATCTTGTCCGGCAGGTAGCGGACCATGGAGATGGTCGGCTTCTTCGGGCCGATCTCCTCGCCGAGCTTCTTGGCGTTCACCTCGTAGGCACCGAGGGCCGACTTCGCCTTGGCGGTCTTGTCGAGCGCCGCGGCGTTGAGGAGGTAGTTCTCCTTCCAGGTGAAGCCCGGGCGAATGGAGAACACGGTCGGCGCGATCTTGGACAGCTCGTCGTACTTGTCCGCGGCGCGCAGCTGACTGCCGAGGATCAGGTCGGGCTTGAGTCCGGCGATCGCCTCAAGGTTGAGGTTGTTGATCGTGCCGACGTTCTTGGGGTCGCCCGCGTCCTTCTTCAGGTACGACGGGATGGCCGCGTCGCCCTCGGAGGGGGCGTAGCCCACCGGTTTCACGCCCAGCGAGACGACGTTGTCGAACTCGCCGACGTCGAGCACGACGACCCGCTTCGGGGCGGCCTTGAGCTCGGTGCTGCCCATGGCGTGCGTGACGGTGCGGGGAAACGTGCCGGCCGGGGCGTCGGTGCCGTACGTCGCGGTCTTCTTCGCCGCATCACCGAAGTCCTTGCCGCCCGTCGCGACCGCGGCCTTCTTGTCGCCGCCCGCGTCGGACTTGCCGGAGGCGCCGGACGCGTCGCCGTCGCTCCCGCAGGCAGAGAGGGACAGAGCGGCCACTACGGCCAGGCCGACTGCGGCGGTGCCGCGGCGACGAAGGGACATCACTTACTCCAGTCGAGGGTCACACAGGTAACACTTAGGAATGCCTAACCTTAGCCACCCGCATCTCCCGCAGCACAACCACCCCCGCCCTCTCAGGCGAATCCGGGCATCGCCACCCTTATGTGTGAAGTGACGTAGCTCGTGTTGTTCGGCAGGAAGTGCGAAAACTAGCTTCGGTTGCCGGAGGTGATGAGTCGATGACTGCCTGTGCCATCGAGGACGGGACCGCTGAGGCGGCCGGAACCGGCGAGACGGTGGAGCCGGAGTCCGACGAGCCGGAGGGAGCCGAAGAGGCACCGGATCCGGTCGGGGGCGCGACGGGTCCGGTGGGTCCGGTGGCGGAGCCGGTGGAGCCGGTGGAGCCGGTGGGTCCGGTGGGTCCGGTGGGTCCGGTGGAGCCAGTGGGTTCGGTGGAGCCGGTGGAGCCGGTGGAGCCGGGTCCTGACGAAACGGTCCTGCCCGCGTTCACGCTCACTGCGGACGGCGCCTACGCGGCGCGGCTCACGGCCGTCCGCGACGCCGCCGGGACGGAAGCGGGCGGCGGGGCGGCCTGGTACGCGGAGCGCTGGACTCTGGACGGCCACGAGCCGTATGCCGTGCCGCTCCCACTGGACCAGCCGGAGGAGGCGGATGCGCAGGTGCTGCCGCTCGCCGACGGGCGGGTGCTGATCCGGCGCCGGGTCGCCGGCCACCACTCCTTCTCGCTGCTCTACCCGACCGGGCCCGGCACCGGTGAACTCCCGCTCGGCGCCGTCGAATGCGCCGAGCTGACCCTGCTGCCGCCGTCGCCGGACGGCGTCAGCGCGTACGCCCTGGCGCCCGGTGTGTACTCCACCGGGCTCTGGCTGGTGGCGGGCGGCGCGTTCGGGCCGGAACACATCGCGGATCTGCCGGGGCACTGTTCCGGTGGGGTCTGGCTGGACCGGGCGGGCCGGCTGCTGGCCCTGGACCGGGAACCGGCGGGCGGCGGACCGGTCAAGGCGGTCGCGGTGGACCTGGGGCGCGGCGCCGAGATGACGCCCCTGCTGCAGATCGCGCCGGACAGCAACGACCGGCTGCTGCTCGCCGATCCGGACAGCGGTCTGCTGCTGATCCGTTCCGACGCGCCGGGGCACGACCGGCTCGGCTGGGGGGTGCTGGGCAGCTGTCTGCCGGTGCGCTTCCCCGAGTGCCTGCGTCTGCCCGATGTCGCCGTGACGCCGTTCGCGGTGCAGCCGGGGCAGATGCTGATGCCGGAGAGCTGTGCGGTGGCCCTGCGGATCGACGGGGCGGCAGGCAGCTGGGTCGGGATCTGGCGCCCTTCGGGCCGTCGGCTGCATCATTTCGCCGCGCCCGGGGGCTGGCTGGCCGGCAGCGGGATCTGGTCGCGCGACGGCGTACTCAAACTGCCCTACGCCAACGGGGACGCGGCGTGCGCGGTGGCCCTCCTGACGGCCCCCACCGACGTGGAGCCCTCCGGGAACGCGGCCCCGGACGGGGCCCTGGGGAGTTGTGGGCAGAACGACAGGCAACCTTCCGCCGCCGTAGCGCCTCCTTCTGTGTGCAGACCCGTTCCACTGGGGCAGGCGCCTCTCCTGGGGCGTACGGCACCTGACTAGAGTTGGGCCGGGGATCTCACGCAATCGCGCACCGCGGTCGCCGACGGTGACCGTTCCCGGGCGGTGGCGCGGGGACCCCGGAGACCCACACGCAAGCAATCACAACGGGGTGACTTCCCAGATGTCTGAGGCGCGATCCGACACGACCCAGACGCGTCCGCCGGGGGCGGACGCGCAACGGGCCGAAGCCGGTGGCTCCGGAAAGCACCGAGGGGGTGTGGCAACGGACGACTCGGCGGCTCAACCGCACGGCCGTCACCGCCGCCCCTGCGAAGGTGGCAGCAGGGCGGCCTGACCGCCCAGAAAACGCAACGAGGGAGAGGAGGGCCCCCGCAGCCGGTCGGCTGCGGGGGCCCTCCTCTGTACTGCTCTTCTCTGTGCTGCCCTTCTCTGTGCTGCCCTTCTCTGTGCGCGTCCGGCCGGCGGTCAGCCGCGCTTGAGGCCGAGCACCTCCGCCGCCGCGAACGTCTCGTTCGGCGGGCGGTCCTCGTAGTACGGGGAGATCAGCTCGTCCAGTTCGTCGAAGGAGAACGTCTCCTTCGACGAGTCGAACTTCGCCGCCACCCTGGGGCGTTCGACGATCGCGACCATCCCGCCGTGCACCACGAGCAGTTGTCCGTTGACCCTGGCGGCCGCCGGGGAGGCCAGATAGCCGACGAGCGGCGAGACGTGCTCGGGTGCGAGCGCGTCGAGCCGCCCGTCCTGCGGTTCCTGGAAGCCCGCGAAGACGTCCTCGGTCATCCGGGTCCGGGCACGCGGGCAGATGGCGTTGGCGGTGACCCCGTACTTGGCCAGCGCCAGCGCGGTCGAGGTGGTGAGCCCGACAATGCCGCCCTTGGCCGCCGCGTAGTTGGGCTGGCCCGCCGAACCGGCAAGGAAGGCCTCCGACGAGGTGTTGATGATGCGGCCGTACACGGGGCCGCCGGACCCCTTGGACCTCGACCGCCAGTGGGCGGCGGCGAAGTGCGTGGTGTTGAAGTGGCCCTTGAGGTGCACCCGCAGGACCGAGTCCCACTCGTCCTCGGTCATCGAGAAGATCATCCTGTCGCGCAGGATGCCCGCGTTGTTGACCAGGATGTCGAGCTTGCCGTAGGTGCTGACGGCCAGCTCGACCAGTTCGCGGGCCTGATCGTGGTCGGAGACGTCGCCGAGGTGGGCGACCGCCCGGCCGCCCGCGGCACGGATCTTCTCCGCGACCTCCTCGGCGGGGGCCGCGGAGGCCTCGCCCGAGCCGTCGCGGCCCGGCTGCCCGTAGTCGTTGACGACGACGGCCGCGCCGAGCCGCGCCAGTTCCAGCGCTTCGGCCCGTCCCAGGCCGCGGCCTGCACCGGTGACGATCGCGGACAGTCCGTCCAGGGGAAGTGACATCGGTACTCGGGGTCCTCTCGGGAGGGGGCGGGGCCGGGGAGGCGGGTGGTCAGAGTTCGATGCAGGTACGCAGCGACTCGCCGGTCCGCATCTGGTCGAGGGCGTCGTTGATGCCGTCGAGCCGCACCCGGTGAGTGATCATCGACTCCAGGTCGATGCGGCCGGCCCGCCAGAGCGCGATGGCCCGCTCGTACGACCGGAGTACGTCCCCGCCCCCGTACATGGAAGGCAGGATGCGCTTCTCGTCGAAGAACAGCTCGAACATGTTGACCTGGAAGTTGTCGTCCATGGCCCCCGCGCCGACGATGCAGAGGGTGCCGCCGCGCCGGGTCTGCTCATACGCGGTGCGGGCCGTGGCGGACTTGCCGACGACCTCGAAGACGTAGTCGAAACCCTCGCCCGCGGTGATCCGCTGCTTGGCGTCGGCGAACTCGTCGGGCGAGACCGCCTCGGTCGCTCCGAACCGCAGCGCCGCCTCGCGCCGGGACGCCACCGGGTCCACGGCGACGATCTGGGCGGCGCCCTGGACCCTGGCCCCCTGGATGGTGGAGATGCCGACCCCGCCGCAGCCGATCACGGCGACCGACGAACCGGCCTCCACCTGCGCGGTGTTGATGGCGGCGCCGAGGCCCGTGGTGACCCCGCAGCCGATCAGCGCGGCGATCTCGAACGGCACGTCGTCGGGGATCGGCACCGCGCATCCCGCGCCGACGACGACCTCCTCGGTGAAGGTACCGGTGCCGGCGAAACCGAAGACGTCCCCGCCCGGGCGCTTGAAGTTGGGGGTGCCCGCGTTCATGAAACCGGCGAGGCACAGGTGGGTCTGCCCGCGCTTGCAGGCCGGACAGGTGCCACAGGCCGGAAGCCAGCAGACCAGCACCCGGTCCCCCGCGCTCAGCCCGGTGACGCCGTCACCGACGTCGACGACCTCTCCGGCGCCCTCGTGGCCGGGGATGAAGGGGGCGGGCTGCGGGAGCACCCCGCTCATCGCGGAGACATCGGAGTGGCACAGCCCGGTGGCCCGGATGCGGAGCCTCACCTTGCCGGGGCCGAAGCCCACCGCCTCGACGTCGTCGAGTACTTCGAGTTTGTCCTGGCCAATCTCGTGCAGAACGGCTGCGCGCATGGTGCGGCTCCCCTCACGGGCCTGCGGTGCGGTTGGGATCGGTACGGATACGGGGTCCGGGCGGTTCGGGTCTCGGGTTCTTGGGTTCCGGACTTCGGTTCTTCGGGGTCCGGGCTTCGGGCTTCGGGCTTCGGGCTTCGGGCTCCGGGCTTCGGGCTTCGGGCTTCGGGCTCAGGAGTGTTCGACGAAGGTGTCGCCGAGGACCGTGGCGTTGTCACGCTCCACGGCCTTCACTTCGACCCGCACCTCGTTCCCGGCGGTCCACATCTCGATGCGGAGGGTCTCGCCGGGGAAGACGACCCCGGTGAACCGTGTGCGGTAGGAGCGGATACGGGTCACATCGCCGCCGAGCACCGTGTCGGTGACGGCCTTGAGCGTCATGCCGTAGGTGCACAGACCGTGCAGGATCGGGCGGTCGAAGCCGGCACGCGCGGCGAAGTCCGGGTCGGCGTGGAGCGGGTTCCAGTCCCCGGAGAGGCGGTACAGCAGCGCCTGGTCGGGTCGGACCGGCCGTTCCACGACGCGGTCGGGGGCGACGGCGGGGTGGGTCATGCGCTCGGACGGGCCGCGCTCACCGCCGAATCCGCCCTCGCCGCGCACGAAGATCTGGGAGTCGCTGGTCCACAGCGGCCCGTCGTCGTCGGCGGCCTCGGTACGCAGCACCAGCACGGCGGCCTTGACCTTGTCGTACACCGCGGCGAGCTTGGAGGTCGCCAGGGCGCTGCCCTTCACGGGGACAGGCCGGTGCACCCGTACGCTCTGCCCGCCGTGCAGGACGGCCGCGAGGTCGATGTCGACACCTGGTGCGGAGAGGCCGCCGGCCATGGCCGTTCCCGCGCCCGCGACCGTGGCGAAGGAGGGCAGCACCTGGAGCCGGGACTCCAGTGTGTAGCGCAGCTCGCCGGGCTCGACGGCCGGGTCGGCCACATCGGGGCGGGCGCCGGCGCCGATCCCGAGGTGGTAGAGCTGGACGTCCTTGTGGTCCCAGCTGATCCGGCTGGTCCGGGGTTCGGCAGCGAGAGCTTTTTCGGCATCAATGGGCATGGGGAAGCTGCTCCTCGACGGTGAAAGACCTCGGTGCGGCCGTCCGCACCGTCGGCCGCACCGAGGTCGTGCGGGGACCGGAGACCGCGCCCCTCCCAGGACGTGTTTTCGAAAGTCCCGCCTGCCCCCCGTGGGGCGGACGGCACTACTGACGAACCACGCCCTAGAACGCGTTCTAGCCGGTTGGCCCTATGTATAACGCAGCGCCCAGCACTTGTGAAGACTGCTGACGTCCCGTCAGATCCACTGTGGGGCAGCCCTTTCGCCCTCCGCGCGAGCAATGACATTTGTCATGGCGGACTCCGTACATGAGCCTCTGCCGCGGCGGGTCCGGGCTCCGTAGCGTCGTATGCATGACGCAGACAACGGGGAACGGAGCCGCGGTGGTCTTCACCGGGGCGGTGAAGACCTTCGGGAGGCCCGGGCAGCGGGTGCGGGCCGTGGACGGGATCGGACTCACCGTCGAGCGGGGCGAGACCATCGCCCTGCTCGGCCGCAACGGTGCGGGGAAGTCCACCGCGATCAGCCTGCTGCTCGGGTTGAACGAGCCGGACGCGGGCAGCGTGCGGGTGCTGGGCCGCACCCCCGAGCAGGCCGTACGGGCAGGTCTGGTCGGCGCCATGCTGCAGGACGGGCGGCCCATCCAGCGGGTCACCGTCCGCGAGCTGATCACGTTCGTCGCCTCCACCTACCCGCGGCCGATGCCGGTCGCCGAGGCGCTGGCCCTGGCGGGGGTGGCGGAGTACGCGAACCGGCGCATCGACAAGCTCTCCGGCGGCCAGATCCAGCGGGTCCGGTTCGCCGTCGCACTGGCCGGGAATCCGGAGCTGATCGTGCTCGACGAGCCGACCGCCGCGTTGGACGTGGAGGCGCGGCACACGTTCTGGGACTCCATGCGGGCCTACGCCCGGCGCGGCAACACCGTGCTCTTCTCCACCCACTATCTGGAGGAGGCCGACGAGAACGCCGACCGGATCGTCGTCATCGACCGCGGCCGGATCGTCGCGGACGGCAGCGGCGAGGTCATCAAGGCAGCGGCGGGCCACAGCCAGGTCTCCTTCGACCTGGCGGGCCGGTCCACCGAGGGCCTGGAGCTGCTGCCGGGTGTCGTGACGGCCGAGGTGACCGGCGACCGGGCGGTACTGCACACGGACGACTCGGACGCCACCGTGGTGGAGCTCGCCCGGCTCGGCCTGGTCCGGGGCCTGCAGGTGTCCCCGGCAACGCTGGAGGCCGCTTTCCTCACCCTCACCGCGCCGGCCACCGGCGCTCCCCGGTCCGAGAAGGAGTCCGTCTGATGTACCGCTACATCGTGCTCGAGATCCGCCGCACCCTGCGCGACAGCACCTTCCTGATCTTCGGCACCGCAATGCCCGTGATGATGTATCTGATCTTCACGAACATCGGCGGCGGTGACGACGTCGACGGCTGGAAGACCGCCTCGATGGTCGGCATGGCCGCGTACGGGGCGCTCGGCTCCGCCATGTCGATCGGTACGGGCGTCGCGTCCGACAAGTCCCTGGGCTGGCTCCAGCAGTTGCGGATCACCCCGCTCTCCCCCACGCACGCCGTGGTGGGCCGGGCGATCAGCGGCTCGGTGACCGTGCTGCCGACGATCCTGACGGTGATGCTGGCCGGGGGCCTGGTCAATGGCGTGCGGATGGCCGCCTGGCAGTGGGCGGCCCTGGTCCTGCTGCTCTGGATCGGCGCGCTGCCCTTCACCCTGCTCGGCCTGGGCAACGGCTACCGGCTCACCCCACAGGGCACCGGAGTCGTCAACGTCGCCCTGCTGATGGGCTTCGGCGTGGTCGGCGGGCTGTGGTTCCCGCTGGAGATGCTTCCCGGGTGGCTGGGATCGGCCGGCAGGTTCACCCCTGCCAACCGGTTCGCCGACCTGGGCTGGGCGACCACGGACGGCCATGCACCCGGCGCCACGACCCTCGGCGTACTCTCCGCGTGGCTGCTGCTGTTCGGCGCGTACGCCGTGATCTCGTACCGTCGGTCCGCCAGGACCGTGTGACAGGAGTGAACATGCCGGAGAACGGAAGAGCGGCACGGAAGGAGCGGCGCCGGCTACGCGAGGAGGGGCGCCGCCCCGGCCCGCCGGGACCGTACGCCCTGCTGCCCTGGCTGCTGATGGGCCTGGGCTCCTTCTCCAACCTCTTCCAGGGTGAGACCCCCAACCCCTGGATCGGCGGCCTAGGGCTGCTCGCCTTCAACTCCCTTTACATCTCCGTGGTGTTCCGCGGATTCGTCAAGGAGAAGCGCGAGAGCCCCGTGTCGTACGCCCTGCTGGGGGCGATGACCGTCATCACCTTCGGCCTGGCCATGGGCTACGGCGGCAGCTGGCTGCTCTTCTTCCCGCTGCTCTCACTGGCGTGCGGCACGATCCTGCGCCGCCGCCTGCTCGCCGTCGGGCTGCTCGGCCTTGCCGTGTCCGCGTGCCTGATCTCCGTGTGGCGCGAGGACGGCGGGCCGACGCCCTGGACACTGGGCTACGGGACGTTCATCTCGGGAGCGGTGACGGCCGCGATCCTCACCCTGTCGGAGACCGTGATGGAACTGCGTTCCACCCGGCAGGAACTGGCTCGTACCGCCGTCGAGAAGGAGCGGTTGCGCTTCTCGCGCGATCTGCACGACCTGCTGGGCCACACGCTCTCGGTGATCGTCGTCAAGTCGGAGGCCGCGCGCAGGCTCGCGCCGCACGACATGGACGCGGCCCTCCTCCAGGTCACCGACATCGAATCGGTAGGACGCCAGGCGCTGACCGAGATCCGCGAGGCGGTCACGGGCTATCGGGAGGGCAGCCTGGCCACCGAGCTCGACGGGGCCAGGTCCGCGCTGACCGCCGCCGGAATCGAGCCGTCGGTCCGCCGCTCGGGCCCCCCGCTCGCGCCGCAGACGGAGGCGCTGCTGGGCTGGGTGGTCCGGGAGGCGGTCACCAACGCCGTCCGCCATTCCGCCGCGACCACCTGCGCGTTCGTCGTCGAGGGCACCCCGGACCGGGTCCGCCTGACAGTGACCGACGACGGGCACACCTCGGCCGCCCCGCCCACCCCGGGCATCGGCGGCACCGGCCTGAAGGGCCTCACCGAACGCCTGGCCGTGGCGGGCGGCTCCCTGGAGGCCGGCCCCGGCCCGGCAGGTGGCTTCGTGGTCACGGCGGAACTCCCGATGGAAGCGGCCGGGCACTCGGGCAGGAACGACGACCCGAACCCGGTCCCGTGAACCGGAGGACTACGCCGTACGACCCAGGTCGCACCCTCCGTAGCTCCCGCGACGGACCCCCGGGGTCGTCGGCTCAGGTGACGACCCTGATCGCCTCCGCGGCTTAGCGTGCTGGTGATCGGAACGGCCCGGCGGCTGTCCGGCGCTCCGATCGCCTCCTCTTCCTTCACGCCGGCCGGAGCTTCGCCATGCCCAGAACCACGCGCGCCGCCGCTCCGGCAGCTCTCGCCCTCTTACTCGGCCTGTGGGGAATCACCCGAGGAAACAGCATGTGGCGCGACGAGGCGGCGACTTGGCAGGTGGCCCACAGGACCGTTCCGGAGATCTGGCATCTGCTGGACACGGCCGATGTCGTCCACAGCCTCTACTACCTGTTCATGCACGGCGTCTTCGTCGTCTTCGGAGACAGTCTGCTCTCCCTGCGGCTGCCCTCCGTGCTGGCCATGGCCGGTGCCACCGCCCTGGTCACCCTCCTGGGTACCCGGCTGGCCGGCTCCTGCGCCGGTCTCGCCGCGGGGCTGGCCTTCGCCCTGATACCCGCAGTCCAGCAGTACGCGCAGGAGGGGCGTTCCTACGCGCTGGTCACGGCCTGTGTGGCACTGGCCTGTCTGCTGCTGGTCGACGCGGTCGACAGCCCGGGGTCGGGCCGCTGGGCGGCGTACGGTGCGACGCTGCTGGTGGCCGCGCTGCTCAACTGGTTCTCGCTCCTGGTGTTGTTCGCCCACGCGCTCACGCTGGCCCTCGCCCGCCCGTCCCGCGTGGCGGTCCTGCGCTGGGGGGTCGCCGCAACCGTCGCCGTGGCAGGAACGCTGCCCCTCGTGATGGCGAGCAAGGGCCAGACAGGGCAGGTCGCGTGGATACCCCCGGCCCGTCCGAGTGCCCTGCTCGGCCTCGCGCTGACCCTGCTCGCGGGCACGCTCTGCGCCTGGCTCGCACGCACCGGGAAGGACCACCGCACGGCCCGCGGTACCCGGACATCGCTCACCGCGGTCGCCCTGCCGCTGCTGGCCGTTCCTCCGCTCCTGCTCCTCATGGCCTCCCTGGCCCACCCCCTCTACCTCACCCGCTACGTCCTGTTCAGCCACCTCGGACTCACCCTGCTCATCGGCGCGGCGTGCCACGCCCTCGCATCGCGGCTGTGCGCGGCACCGCGCCGGCTGATCCTCGCCGTCACGGCCGCCGCCTTCCTCGGTCTGCTTCCCGTCCAGCTGTCCCTGCGCGGCCCGGACGGCCGGATCGACGACGTGCTGTCCACGGCCGCGAACGTCGCCGCGGTCCACGAGAGGGGTGACGGGGTGCTGTACATCCCCGCGGCGCGTCGTGACACCGCCCTTGTCTCACCGGCCGAATTCACCGGGCTCAGAGATCTGGCGCTGGTCCGGGGCCCGCTGGAATCCGGCACGATGAACGGCACGGAGGGCACGCCGGAGCAGATAGCGCAGGCCATGCTGACCGCGCGCCGCATCGTGGTCGTCGCTGACGCGGGCGCTCCGTCCACCGGAACCGCTCGCGACCGGGCCAAACAGCGCGTCCTGCGCGAGCACTTCGTCCGCTGTTCCGAAACCGCCGGGCACGGGCGCCGGGTCACGGTGTACCGGGCGCGGCTGACGGGATGAACCCGGGTCCCCCGGCCCTACTCTGTCTTGCGTGAACGAGATGCCGCAGGATCACCGGCCGACCAAGTCCGTACGGGTACTGCTCGCCGAGGACCAGGGCATGATGCGCGGTGCGCTCGCCCTGCTGCTCGGGCTGGAGCCGGACATCGAGGTGGTGGCCCAGGTGGGCGCGGGCAACGAGATCGTGGCCGCAGCCCTGACGTCACGGCCCGATGTGGCGCTCCTCGACATCGAACTCCCGGGCCGCAGCGGTCTGGACGCGGCCGCCGATCTGCGGGAGGAGGTGCCGGACTGCCGGGTGCTGATCCTCACCACCTTCGGCCGGCCCGGCTATCTGCGGCGCGCGATGGAGGCCGGGGCGGCCGGGTTCCTGGTCAAGGACGGGCCGGTCGAGGAGCTCGCGGTGGCGATCCGCCGGGTGCTGACCGGGGAGACCGTGATCGACCCCGCCCTGGCCGCCGCCGCACTGAGCGCCGGACCGAGCCCGCTGACCGCGCGGGAGCGCGATGCGCTGGTCGCGTCGGTGGACGGGGCGACGGTCGCCGACATCGCGCTGAAGCTGCACCTGTCCGAGTCGACCGTCCGCAACTACCTGTCCGCGGCGATCGGGAAGACGGGCACCCGCAACCGGATGGAGGCGGTCCGGGCGGCCCGGCAGCAGGGATGGCTCTGAGGGGCCGTCGTACCGGTCCTAGGGCGTGTTCCGAGCCCGCCCTCCGGGCGGACGGCGCTACTTTCGAAAGAGGCCCTGGTCCCGTGCCGTCCTGTGGCGCGGCAGCCAGATGACCATCAGCAGCAGCCCGCAGAGCAGCACCCCGCCGGCCGTCCGGAAGGCCAGCGCGTAGCCGGCCGTGAGCTCCACCGGGTTCGCGGAGCCGTCCGTGCGGGCGGCGGCGACCGTGGAGAGTGCGGCGAGGCCGAGGGCACCGCCCATCGTGCGGGAGGTGTTGACAAGGCCGGAGACCAGGCCTGCTTCGCCCAGGGCCGCGCCCGAGATGGCGAGGGTCGCGAGCGGGGTGGCCGCGAGTCCGGTGCCGGCCATCATCAGGACGCCGGGCAGGCAGACCGCGGTGAGGTACGAGCCGTCGGCCGTCATCGTGGACTGCCAGCCGAAGCCCGCGGCGGCCATCGCCGTGCCGATCAGCGCCAGATTCTTCGCGCCGGTGCGGACCATCAGCCGCGGCGCGCACTTGGAGCCGACCACGACGGCCACCGAGGTGGGGATCAGGGCGAGTCCGGCCTCCAGCGCGGAGTAGCCCAGCACATTCTGCGCGTACACCGTCATGAAGTACCACATCGAGAACGTGGCCGAGCCGATCACGAACATCGCCACGTTCGCCGACGCCACGGCCCGCGCCCCGAGCACCCGCAGCGGCATGAGCGGTTTCGCCGTCCGGGCCTCCACCAGGACGAACAGCGCGAGCAGCGCCAGGCCGCCCAGCAGCGGCACCAGGGTGGCGGCGGCGGTCCAGCCCGACTCCTCGGTCTGCACGATGCCGTACGCCACCGAGGCCAGGCCCGCCGTGACGAGCAACGCGCCCGGCAGGTCGATCCGGCCGCGCTCACCGGCCCGGCCCTCGGCGAGCCACAGCGCGGCGCCGATCAGGACGAGCACGCCGACGGGCACGTTGATGAGCAGGACCCACCGCCAGGACAGGGCGTCGGTGAGCACCCCGCCGATCAGCCCGCCGGCCGCGCCGCCACCCGCGCCGACGGCCATCCAGGTGCCGATGGCCTTGGTCCTGGCGGGCCCCTCGGGGACGGCCGCGGTGAGCAGGGTGAGGGTGGCGGGGGCGAGTACTGCGGCGCCGAGCCCCTGGGCGGCCCGGGCACCGAGCAGCTGCCAGCCCTCCTGGGCGAGTCCACCGGCGAGCGAGGCGGCGGTGAACAGGCCGAGGCCGACGAGGAACATCCGCTTGCGGCCGTAGAGGTCGGCGGCCCGCCCGCCGAGCAGCATGAATCCGGCGAACGCGATCGAGTACGCGTTGAGCACCCACTGGAGTCCCGAGGCGCTCAGGCCCAGGTCGGTGCGCATGGAGGGGAGCGCCACATTGACGACGGACACGTCGAGGACGACGAGGAACTGACCGGTACAGGCGGCGAGCACGACCGCCCAGGTACGGGTCCGGGTACCGCCATTACGGCGTGTGGGGGTCGAGACGTCAACCATGAACGTCATACTCGCAGCCGCCCCGCACCCCGTACATCGGTTTCCGGACCGTACCGGCCTCGGTCCGACGGCGTAGGCCCCTGACCTCACCGGCACCTCAGCGGCGCAGGAGTGTCACCACCGCCGCTCCGCCGAGCCCGATGTTGTGGGCGAGCCCGGTCCGGGCGTCGGGTACCTGGCGGGGCCCGGCCTCGCCCCTGAGCTGCCAGGTCAGTTCGGCGGCCTGCGCGATTCCGGTGGCCCCGAGCGGGTGCCCCTTGGAGATCAGCCCGCCGGACGGGTTGACCACCCAGCGGCCGCCGTGGGTGGTGGCGCCGGACTCGACGAGGGCTCCGGACTCGCCCTCGCCGCACAGTCCGAGTGCCTCGTAGGTGAGCAGTTCGTTGATGGAGAAGCAGTCGTGGAGCTCGATGACGTCGAGGTCGCCGGCGCCGATTCCGGCGGCCTCGTACACCTGCCGTGCCGACTCCCTCGACATGGGCAGCCCGACCGCGTCGATGCAGGAGCCGGAGGCGAAGGAGGCTTCGGTGTCGGTCGTCATGGCCTGGGCGGCGATCTCGACGGCCCGGTCACCGAGGCCGTGCCGCTCGACGAAGCGCTCCGAGACGACGACGGCTGCCGCCGCCCCGTCGGAGGTGGGGGAGCACTGGAGCCGGGTGAGGGGGCGGTGGACGGTCTTGGCGGCGAGGACCTCGTCGACCGTGTACAGGTCCTGGAACTGGGCGTAGGGGTTACCGGCCGAGTGACGGTGGTTCTTGGCGGCTACTGCGGCGAGCTGCGCCTCCGTGGTGCCGTATCGCTCCATGTGCTCCCGGGCGGCGTTGCCGAAGATCTGCGCGGTGGGCGGGGTCATCTCGAAGCCGTGGGCGGCGGCCATGATCCCGTAGTGCCGGGCGACGGGGGAGGTCTTGAAGTCGCTCGCGCCGTCGGCGCCGCCACCGAGCGATCCGCGCGCCATCTTCTCGAAGCCGACGGCGAGGACGCAGTCGCTGCCGCCGCCCTCGACGAACTGGCGGGCCATCATCAGGGCGGTGGAGCCGGTGGCACAGTTGTTGTTGACGTTGTAGACGGGTACGCCGGTCAGCCCGAGTTCGTAGACGGCGCGCTGCCCGGCGGTGGAGGCCTGGAAGCAGTAGCCGACGGCGGCCTGCTGGACGTCCTCGTACGCGACCGAGGCGTCGGCCAGCGCCGCGGTCCCGGCCTCCCTGACCATGTCCCAGTACTGCCAGTCGCGTGTCTCGGGCTTCTCGAACTTCGTCATGCCCACTCCGACGATGTACGCCTTCACAGGGTGTCCTCTCAGTCCCGCGGCAGGCCGAGGATGCGCTCGGCGACGACATTGAGCTGAACCTGGGTGGTGCCGCCCGCGATGGTGAGGCAGCGGGACATCAGGAAGCCGTGCACCGCCCGCTCCCCCGCCCCTTCGCAGACCGACCCGTCCGGTCCGAGGAGTTCGAGGGTGAGTTCGGCGACCTTCTGCTGGTGGAGCGTCTGGACGAGCTTGCGTACGGAGGCACCCGCGCCCGGCTCCAGTCCTGAGACCTGCTGGAGGGTGGTGCGCAGTCCGATGCAGGCCAGCGCGTGGGCCTCGGCGGCCAGTGCCCCGAGCCGGGCCCGGCAGGCGCCGTCGAGCCCTTCGGCACGTTCGATCAGGGCTTCCAGCCCGGTGTCGAAGGCCACCTGGTCGGCCATGTGGACTCGTTCGTTGCCCAGGGTGTTGCGGGCGACCTGCCAGCCGCCGGCGGGCTCGCCGACAAGGGCGTCGTGGGGCAGCAGGACGTCGTCGAAGTACACCTCGTTGAAGAGGGAGTCGCCGGTGATCTCCTTCAGCGGGCGGATGTCGATGCCCTCGGTGTTCTTCATGTCCACGAGGAAGTAGCCGAGCCCCTGGTGCTTGGGGGCGTCGGGGTCGGTCCTGGCGAGCAGGATTCCGTGGTCGGCCCACTGGGCAGCGCTCGTCCACACCTTCTGGCCGTTGATCCGCCAGCCTTCGGGGGTCCGTTCGGCGCGGGTGCGCAGTGAGGCGAGGTCGGAGCCGGCGCCGGGTTCGGAGAACAGCTGGCACCACAGGAGTTCGCCGCGCAGGGTGGGCAGGAGGTAGCGCTCCTGCTGCTCGGCGGTCCCGTGCGCGATCAGGGAGGGCACCACCCAGGTGGCGATCCCCAGGTCGCTCAGCTTCACGCCTTGTTCGCGCAACTCCTGCTGGACGGCCAGTTGTTGTACGGGGCCGGCACCGAGCCCGTAGGGCTTCGGCAGATGCGGGGCCGCATAGCCGGTGGGGGCGAGCGCGCGGCGGGCGGCTCTCGGGTCGAGGCCGTGGGCGGCGGTGACGGC
This sequence comes from Streptomyces sp. NBC_01013, assembly GCF_045162765.1. Taxonomy (NCBI): domain Bacteria; kingdom Bacillati; phylum Actinomycetota; class Actinomycetes; order Kitasatosporales; family Streptomycetaceae; genus Streptomyces; species Streptomyces sp. NBC_01013. Next base: position 5,947,007 of record NZ_CP108687.1, on the reverse strand, counting down.
CACGCGGGCCGCCGAGCGGTGCGCGGCCGCCTGCGCGGGGAGTTCCAGGGTGAGCTCGCGGCGCGCACCGCCTGTGGCCAGGCGGACGGCCCGCTGGCGGTGTTCGTCCCCGGCGCCCAGCAGTTGGCGCGCCACCAGGGCGCGGCGCAGGTACAGGTGCGCGTCGTGCTCCCAGGTGAAGCCGATGCCGCCGAGGATCTGGATGGCGTCCTTGGCGCAGCCGAACGCGGCGTCCAGGGCCGTCGCCGCGGCAAGCGCGGCAGCCAGGCCCCGTACCTCCTCCGGCTCACCGGCCGCCCGGGCGGCGTCCCAGACCAGGGCGCGCGCCTGCTCGACGCGTACCAGCATGTCGGCGCACAGGTGCTTGACGCCCTGGAACTGCCCGATGGGGCGGCCGAACTGTTCGCGGACCTTGGCGTGTTCGGTGGCGGTGTCCAGCGAGCGGGCCGCGGTGCCGCAGGCCTCGGCGGCGAGGAGGACGGCGGCGAGGTCGCGGACGAGGCCGGAGTCGGTGCGCAGGGCGCGGCCGGCCGGGACCAGGACGCCGTCGGCGCGGACCTCGGCCGTGGGGCGGGTGGGGTCCGCGCCGCGGTGAGGGCGCACGGTGAGGCCCGGCGCTGCGGCGTCCACGGCGAACCAGCGCAGGCCGGTGGCCGAGGCGGCCGGGAGCAGGAGCAGGTCGGCCTCGGCGCCGGAGAGCACCGGCGGCGGCTCACCGTCCAGGAGGTGGCCGTCCTCGCGCTCGACGGCGGTGAGGGTTCCGGGGGCGAGCGCGACGGCCCCGATGCGGGTACCGGCCGCCAGCTCACACACCAACTCGTTCGCCGGCCCACCGGAGCCCGAGACGTGCCGGACGGCCTCGTTCAGGACGGCCGAGGCGAGGGCGCTCGCCAGGAACGGGCCCGGCAGTGCGGCCCGGCCCGCCTCTTCGAGGACGACGGCCAGGTCGAGGAGATCGCCGCCCCCGCCTCCGTACCTCTCGGGCAGATGGATGCCGAGCAGACCCTGCTCCGCGAGGCCGTCCCAGTACGCGGGGCGTGCGCCGGGGGCGGCGGGGGCGACCGCATCGAGCAGTTTGCGGATTTCCCCGGCCGGTACGGCGCGTAGCAGCCATCCCCGCACGGCCTGTGCGAGCTCCCTGTGTTCTTCGGTGATTCCGATGCCCATGCGGATCCTCGCCGGTCGCAGCCACTGGAACGGCGCAAGAGTAGAACACGTTCCAATCTGACGGAAGGTCAGATGAGCGCCGACTTACGACCGGGCCGGAAACCCGGCAGGCCGCCTTGACCTGTTCTTGCCCTATTCACCGGAATACCCCGGACGTCGGGAAGGTTTCACCCTGCACGTACTTGGCGGTCAGCGCTGTCCGCCGCAGGGACCGCACACCCGCCCCCGCCCCTCCCTCTCCTGCTGCCCGGAGGCCGCACGCATGCCACAGACGACGCACGAGAAGCCCGCCGTGGAGCTTCCTGATCCACGGACACCGAAGGGGGGGCGCGGGATCGTCCCCGTGCTCGCCTTCGCGGGCATCACCGTCGCAGTGATGCAGACCCTGCTCGTCCCCGTCATCAAGGACCTGCCCGCCCTTCTGAACACGGACCCGTCCAACGCGACCTGGGTGATGACGGCGACCCTGCTCGCCGGAGCCGTGGCCACCCCGATCATGGGACGGCTCGGAGACCTCAACGGCAAGCGGAAGATGCTGCTGGCCAGTCTTGCCGTGATGGTGATCGGCTCGCTGATATGCGCGTTCACCGACGACCTCGTGATCATGATCGTGGGCCGTGCGCTCCAGGGCTTCGCCATGGGCGCCATCCCGCTGGGCATCGGGATCATGCGCGACGAGCTACCGCGCGAGAAGCTCGGCTCGGCGATGGCCCTGATGAGCTCCTCGATCGGGGTGGGCGGCGGACTCGCGCTGCCCGCCGCCGCCTTGGTCGCCCAGCACGCCGACTGGCACACCCTCTTCTTCGGCTCGGCCGGTCTCGGCGTGCTCGCCATGGGTCTGACCGTGCTCGCGGTGCCGGAGACCTCGCTGCGCGCACCGGGACGGTTCGACGTCACGGGCGCACTGGGCCTCTCGCTCGGCCTGGTCCTCCTGCTGCTGCCGATCACCAAGGGCAGCGACTGGGGCTGGACCTCCCCCACCACGCTCGGCCTGCTCGCCGCCGCCGTGGTGGTCCTCGTACTCTGGGGCGTCTTCGAGCTCCGCAACGACGCGCCACTGGTCGATCTGCGGACCACCGCCCGGCGCGAGGTGCTGCTCACCAACCTCGCCTCGATCATGGTCGGGGTCGCCTTCTACGCCGTCTCGCTGGTCCTCCCGCAGCTGCTCCAGCTTCCGACGTCCACCGGTTACGGACTCGGCCAGTCCATGGTGGTCGCCGGGCTGTGCGTGGCCCCGCTCGGTCTGACGATGATGTTCGTCGCCCCGCTGTACGCGCGGATCTCCGCCCGGTACGGCCCCAAGGTGTCCCTGATGATCGGCATGCTGGTCATCGCGATCGGTTACGGGGCCGGGCTCGGCCTGATGAGTGCCGCCTGGCAGACCGTCGTGATCGCGGTGCTGCTCGGAGCCGGTATCGGACTCGCGTACTCCTCGCTGCCCGCGCTGATCATCGGGGCGGTCGACGCCTCGGAGACGGGAGCGGCCAACGGGCTGAACACCCTGATGCGCTCGATCGGCACCTCGGTGTCGAGCGCGGTGATCGGCATGGTGCTGGCGAACACCTCGGTGCAGAGGGGGCCGGTCGCGGTGCCCAGCATGGAGGGCTTCCGGACCTCGTTCATGATCGCGACGGGCGCGGTGCTGGTCGGCCTCGTCCTGGCGGCATTCCTGCCGTCGCCGCGCAAGGCCGCCGCGCCGGTACTACTGGCGAGCAGCGCGGCCGACGCCGCCGCACGCGAGGCCGGTCAGCCGTTGCCCGCCGTCCCGCACCCGCATCCCGGCTCCGACGGGTTCCGCGGCCGCGTGACGGAGGCGGACGGGACGCCGGTGGCCGGTGCCAATGTGACCCTGATCGACCGGCACGGCCGGCAGGCCGGGCTCACCACGACGGACGCGGCGGGCCACTACGCGCTCGCCGCCCCCGGCCACGGCAGTTTCGTCCTGGCCGGATCGGCCGCCGGATACGCGCCGCGGGCCCGCCCCGCGTCGTACCCGGCGGACGGGCCGCGGGCCGAGACCGATCTGGTGCTGACGGTCACCGCACCGGAGCGTCGAACCGCGGCGCGGTCGTGAGCAGATGAGAGACGTCCGTCCCCGCCGGAAGTTCCTGCGGCTGCGCGCCACGGGTGAACAGCCGGGCGGGGCGGGCGCCCTGGACCCGGGCCTGGCGCCCGTTGACGCGCAGCCATGATCCCTCGCGCAGACCGAGTACGGGGACGTCGTTCTCCTCCAGAAACTCGGTGAGCCGCTCCTCACGGGTCTCACCCTTGTGGGTGCTGTCCGGGTCGGGGTCCAGGTAGTGCGGGTTGATCTGGAACGGGACGAGGCCGAGCGTCTCGAAGGACGGCGGCTGCACGATGGGCATGTCGTTGGTCGTGCGGAGGGTGGGCGCCGCCATGTTCGTCCCCGCGCTGGCCCCCATGTACGGGAGCCCCTCGCGCACCGCCTCGATGACGGCGCTCCGCAGACCGGTCCGGTAGAGCGCGCTCAGCAGCCGGAAGGAGTTGCCGCCACCGATGAACACGGCGTCGGACGCGGCGAGTTCGGCGACCGGGTCGGCGTTCTCGTGGACGCCGCGGACGCTGATCCCCGCCGGTCCGAGGGCGTCGCGGACGCGGGAGGTGTACGTGGCGTAGTCGGCGAGGGCGTACGGCACGAAGGCCAGACGGGCGCCGGAGGGCAGGAACCCGGTGACCGTGTCGAGGGCGTGTTCCAGGTAACCGCAGCCGTACTGGGTGGAGTTGGAGAGCAGGAGCAGATTCACGGGGTTCCTTTTGGGGCTTCTCTTCGGATCAGGTCGTGCGGGTGCGGCGGACCCGGCGCCGGCTCAGGTCGTGCGGGTGGGCAGCCCGGTGCCGCGTCACGTCGCCCGGGTGCGGCGGGCCTTGGGCTTCGGGCGCTGCGGCGGACGGGTGAGGCGCTTCTCCAGCAGTTCTGCGGCCTGCCGCAGCGCGTCGAGGCGGTTCTCGGGAGCGCCCTCGAACCACTCCTTCGCACCCCCCCGGGCTGAGGCTTCCGTACGGTTCGCCCGCCCGAGGACAACCGGTACGGCGACGGTCGCGATGCCGGTGCCGTCCGGCCAATGTGCACATAACGGGAAATAGTTGCGCTCAACGCTATCCGATCCCGTATCTGCTCTCAGCACCCCCTCCCCGTCCGGCGTCCCTCTCCCGCAGCCGCACACCCCCGCCGACGCGGTCGGCGGGGGTGTGCGGCACGATGGGGCGCCGTCGAAGCACCCCGTCCCACCAGGAGGAACCCCGTGGCCGCCGAGCCCAAGCCGGAGATTCTCGCCGCGTTCCAGGCCGCCAAGGGCTTCATGCCGGTGGTCGAGGGTCTCGCGCTGTACGCCGCCGCCGCCGAGGCGGCCGCGCTCGGTCTGCCGCTGCTGGAGGTGGGCACGTACTGCGGGCGCTCCACGATCCTGCTCGCCGACGCGGCGCGTGCGGCGGGGGTGACGGCTCTCACCGTCGACCACCACCGGGGCAGCGAGGAGCAGCAGCCCGGCTGGGAGTACCACGACCCGACGGTGGTGGACCCCGAGGTGGGCCGGATGGACACGCTGCCCACGTTCCGCCGGACGCTGCACGCAGCCGGCCTGGAGGAGCACGTGGTGGCCCTCGTGGGGCGCTCCCCGCAAGTGGCGGCCGTCTGGGGCGGCCGGCTCGGCCTCGTCTTCATCGACGGCGGTCACACCGACGAGCACGCGAACGGCGACTACGAGGGCTGGGCCCCGCATGTCGCCGAGGGCGGGCTGCTGGTGATCCACGACGTGTTCCCCGACCCGGCGCACGGCGGCCAGGCCCCGTACCGGGTGTATCTGCGGGCACTGGCCTCGGGGGCGTTCACCGAGATCTCCGTCACGGATTCGCTGCGGGTCCTGCGGCGTACCGGCGTGGGAATCTGAGCACCCCGGACACCGCATGGGCACCCGGATAGCATCGCCGGGTGCGTCACGACGAGAGCCTTCCCCCCACCCACCGCCGCCCCGCCCTGTCCGCCGCCGCGGCGCTCACCGCGCTGTCGCTGGGCGTCGCCGGCTGCGGCGGCGGTGGCGCCGCACAGGCGCAGCCCGGGAAGGGCGGCGATGCGGCCCCTTCCTCGGCTGCCGCGTCCGCCCCCGCCGCCCCCGCGACGCCGTCACCGGTGCGTACGTCACCGTCCCCGTCGAGGAAGCCCACGCCCCCCTCGCCGTCCTCGCGGGACACGGTGTCCGGGCCGCTGTCCGGAAAAACGGTGGTCATCGACCCGGGGCACAATCCGCGCAACCACCTGCACACCGCCGAGATCAACCGCCAGGTGGACATCGGCACCACGCACAAGGAGTGCGACACCACCGGCACCTCCACCAACTCCGGCTACGCGGAGGCCTCGTTCACGCTCGATGTCTCACACCGGCTGCGCACGCTGCTCCAGGCGCAGGGCGCGAGGGTCGTCCTGACCTACGACGGCGACCGCGCGTACGGGCCCTGCGTCGACGAGCGGGCCCGGATCGGGAACAAGGCCGGTGCGGACGCGGTCGTTTCGGTTCACGCCGACGGTTCGGCGGTCGGCAACCGCGGCTTCCATGTGATTCTTCCTGCAGCGGTGCGCGGCGGTGGCGCGGACACTTCGACGATCGTGGGTCCCTCGCGCGATCTGGGTACCCGGATCGCCGGACTCTTCGTGCGCGCTACCGGAAGTGCGCCTTCCAATTACATCGGCGGCAATACCGGCTTGGACACCCGCAAGGATCTCGGTGGACTTAATTTGTCGACCGTGCCCAAAGTCTTCATCGAATGCGGCAATATGCGTGATCCGAAGGATGCCGCCCTGCTCACCAGCGCGGGCTGGCGCCAGAAGGCGGCCCAGGGCATCGCGGACGGCATCAGCAGCTACCTCAAGGGGTAGTAAGAGGTGGTTCTGCGATGAATTCGGGAGGATGCCCGCCCAAGGACCGGGCAGGGACACAACCCGCCCGGGCAGACGATAGATTCATCCGTACGATGGGGGGCCGCTCCCGAGCTTCGCGCCGTACCCGCCGTACCGGTGGCAGCGACGACCGCCCCGACGAGACGACCGACTAAGGACCTTCACGTGAATATCCGCTCCCTCACTCGAGGCGATGGCGTGGTGATCGGAGCAGCGGTCGTGCTGTTCATCGCCTCTTTCCTCGACTACTTCGACTACGGAAGCACCAGCGTCGACGCACCGAACTCCTGGGATTCCCTGGGCAACGCGATCGGTGTCTACATGGTCGGGGTGATCGGTGCCGCACTCATCGTGCTGTCACGTTCGCAGCCCCAGCCGCGCAAGGTCGCCGGTCTCGACCTCGCTCAGTTCGGTGTCGCCGCAACGGTGTTCACCGCATGGAGCCTCTTCTGGACCATCATCGACCTGGGCCAGATCGACGCCGGAGCCGGCCTGATCCTCGGCCTGATCGCCTCCCTGGCGCTGGCCGCGGGCGCGGTCGCCTCCCCGCTGCTTCCGGCCCTCAAGGCCCCGCTGGCGGGCGCCCCGAAGCCGCAGGCCGTGCACCCGCCGTACGGTGGCCAGCCGAACCAGGGCTACGGCTACCCGGGTGCCCAGCAGCCGCCCTACGGCGGTCAGCCGCAGGGCCAGGCGCCGGCGTTCGGCGGTCAGCCGCAGGCCGGCCAGCCCGACCCGCAGCAGGCCCAGGCGCCCGCCCAGCAGGCCGCCCCGGCCGGGGACTTCACCCCGTTCTGGTTCGCGGTGCCGGTGGCCCGCCCGCTGTACGGCGAGGACGGATCGCCGTCCCCGATCGCCGAACTGGCGCCGGGCACCTGGTACCTCGCGGTGGAGCAGAGCGGCTCGGGCCTCATCGCCCAGACGCAGGACGGCCGTCGCGGTGTGCTCCAGGACACCACGGGCATCCAGCGCGGCTGACCCGACGGTTCACGCCACGCACCACCGACAGCGGCCCTCCGCCCCTTCCGGGCGGAGGGCCGCTGCCGTACCCTCCGACTAGTTCTGATGCATCGTCAGCAAAGGTGGGAGGCGGCGGAATGCGGCTCGGACTGGCTCTCGGATACTGGGGCCGCGGCCCGAACCCGGCCCATCTCGATCTCGCCCGCGAGGCCGAGGAGCTGGGCTATGCGTCGGTGTGGACGGCGGAGGCCTGGGGTTCGGACGCCTTCACCCCGCTGACCTGGATCGCCGCCCACACCTCCCGTATCGGGCTGGGCACCGCCATCGCGCAGATGTCGGCCCGCACCCCGACCGCGACCGCGATGCACGCCCTGACCCTGGACCACCTCTCCGGCGGCCGGATGATGCTGGGCCTCGGGCTGTCGGGGCCCCAGGTCGTGGAGGGCTGGTACGGGCGGCCGTTCCCCGCCAGTCCGCTCACCGCCACCCGCGAGTACGTCGATGTGGTCCGTCAGGTGCTGCGCCGCGAGGCACCCGTCACCCTGGACGGCCGCTTCCACTCCCATCCGTACAACGGCCCGGACGCCACCGGCCTCGGCAAGCCGCTGAAGCCGATCACACATCCGCTGCGCGCCGGGCTCCCGGTGCTGCTGGGCGCGGAGGGGCCGAAGAACATCGCCCAGACCACCAGGATCGCGGACGGCTGGCTGCCGCTGTACTGGTCGCCGCTGCGCACCGATGTGTACGAGGCCTCACTGAGCGGCCTCCCCGAGGGGTTCATGATCGCGCCGATGGCCCGTGCGCAGGTCTGCGACGATGTCGCGGAGGGGCTGCTGCCGGTGAAGGCGATGCTCGGCTTCTACATCGGCGGCATGGGCGCGGCGGCGCGCAACTTCCACGCGGACCTGATGGCCAGGATGGGGTTCGAGGAGGAGGCGCGGCGGATCCAGCAGTTGTTCCTGGAGGGGCGGAAGGAAGAAGCGGTGATGGCCGTTCCGGATGCCTTCGCCGACGAGATCTCGCTGGTCGGCCCCCGCGAACGCATCGCGGAGCGGCTTGAGTTGTGGCGGAAGGGGCCGGTGACCGACCTCCTGGTGACGGCGCCGGACCAGCGGACCCTGCGGGTGCTGGCGGAGCTCAACCACTAGATGATCAATTCCGAGGGGCAGTGATCGTATGAAGTCAGCGAACGGAGGGTGTCTTGTCCGGTGTGATCGTTGCGCCAGATCACGACGGCCAGCGCGAGTATGCGCTGCATAACGCGGGCGATGACACCGCGGGGTGTGCACCCTCGGTGCTGTTCGAGGTCGAGCTGCCCCTTGAAAGTCTCGCTGACCGACTCGATGACCTGCCGCAACGGCTTGAACAGGGATCCGCCGGGTCGCTGCCGTTCGCCCTTGCGGGTCGGCCGTAGCAACTGGGGTCCTTGCTAGGCGAGTTCTTGTTCGAAGTCGCGGCCGGAGTGAGGGTGTCGGCTGTTCGTCACACAACGATCTTGGACGCCCTCATTCTCGTCTCCGCAGGCATGTGACTGAGCGCCACACACTTGGCCGTTTCGGAACCTTTTGGGATCTTTCTTGATCGCGAGGAAGATCCCGCCGGTAGAGTCGGCGTGAGGACCGTGTCACCTGGGGGGACTGATGACGGCAGCGGATGCAGTGCCCATAGTCTTCGTTCACGGGACGCGCTTCAGCGCGGGACAGTGGAGCATGCAGCTTGCCGCACTCGGGGACGAATTCCCGGCAGTCGCCATCGACCTGCCCGGCCACGGGGAGCGCTCGGCTCAGCCCTGGAGCCTGAGCACTGCGACGGAGATCATCGCTTCCGCGGTGGACTCGCTCGACCGCGGGCCGGCTCTGGTCGTCGGGCACTCGCTCGGCGGATATGCCTCGCTGGAGTTCGCGCGGCGCTGTCCGGAACGACTGCGCGGGCTGATCCTCGCGGGAGCCAGTGCCTCCACCCGCGGCCTCTGGGCAGCACCCTATCGGTGGGTCGCCAGGCTGGTCCCTCATATGCCTGCGGATCGCCTGGCCCAGTGGAACGACCGGTTGCTGCGGCGGCTCTACCCACGGGAAGTGGTGGAGGCGACCATCCGTTCCGGCTACGCCTTCCATACCCTGCCGGCAGCCTGGGACGAGGTTCTCGGACGCTTCGACGCGGGTGCGATGCGTGATGTGAAGGCTCCGGTCCTCATCCTGAACGGCGAGAAGGACGCCGTCTTCCGGGCCGGGGAAGCGGACTTCGCCCGCGCGCATCCGCATGCTCGCGTCGAATTGATCCCGCGGGCACGGCACCTCGCGAACTTCGACGATCCAGATGCCTTCACCGACGCCGTCCGCCGCTTCGCCCGCCAGCTCCCTGCCTTCAGCTGAGCGCGCCGCAGCCGGGATCACCCAGCACCCCTGAACCCCTTGACAGTGACCGCGCACTCAGCCTGCCAAATGGGTCATGTGCCGGCCAACTGTGATGCACAGTCGCAAGACGCCCCTTGAAATTGATCATCCAGCGGACACGGGCAGCCGTCCCTCGCGGGTCCAGCCGAGCAACTCGTCCGCCGTCCACGTCGTGACGACACGCCCCGCGGGGACCCCGCACTCCTCGGCGCGGGCGCAGCCGTGGATCTGCCAGTCGAGCTGGCCGGGCGCGTGCGCGTCGGTGTCGACGGCGAACAGCGTGCCCGCCTCCACGGCTCGACGCAGCAGCCGCCGGGGCGGGTCGAGCCGCTCCGGCCGGCTGTTGATCTCCACCGCCGTACCCGACTCGGCGCAGGCGGCGAAGACCTCGTCCGCGTCGAACTGCGACTCGGGGCGGCCCCGGCCGGTGACCAGGCGCCCGGTGCAGTGTCCGAGGACGTTCGCCTGCGGGTGGCGGACCGCGGCGACCATGCGCCGGGTCATCGGGCCGGGGTCCATGCGCAGCTTGGAGTGCACGGACACCACGACCAGGTCCAGCCGTTCCAGGAGCTCCTCCTCCTGGTCGAGGGTGCCGTCGAGGTGAATGTCGCACTCGATGCCGGTCAGCAGCCGGAACGGGGCCCAGCGCTCGTTGAGTTCGGCCACCTCGTCGAGTTGCCGCCGCAGCCGCTCGGGAGAGAGTCCGCCCGCGACGGTCAGCCGGGGCGAGTGGTCGGTCAGCACCGCCCAGTCGTGCCCGAGCTCCGCCGCCGTACGGCCCATCTCCTCGATCGGGCTGCCGCCGTCCGACCAGTCGGAGTGCAGGTGGCAGTCGCCGCGCAGCAGAGCGAGCAGCCGTTCACCGCCCTCGGCGAGGGGGCCGCTCTGCGCGGTCTCCGCCTCCAGCCGCTCCAGATAGGCGGGCGTCTGCCCGGCGACCGCCTCGCGGACGACCTGGGCGGTGCGGGGGCCGATGCCCTTGACCCGTTCAAGGGAGCCGTCGGTCACCCGCTGGACGGCCTCGCCCTCGCCCATCGCCGCCACCGTGCGGGCGGCCGTGCGGAAGGCTTGGACGCGGTAGGTGTCGGACCTGCCCCGCTCCAGCAGGAAGGCGATCCGCTCCAGGGCACGGACCGGGTCCATCGGCACCTCCTGGCTGGACGGGACGAGCTGCCCATCCAGCTTGACCCAGCCCCGCCAGGCCCGCACACGGGCCGCTCCCGCCACCCGGCCCCGCCGCCCCGGTCAGCCGAAGGAGGACCGGGCCAGCCAGAAGTCCAGCAGCTCCGCCTCGCCCAGCAGCTCGACCCGGTCGCTGTCAGGGGCCAGGCGGCGGTTGAAGACCAGCATCAGGTCGGTGAGCGGTCCCCGCAGCGCCACCGTCGCCTTCCCGTGCGCGCGGCGCCAGGTGAAGCCGTCCTCGTCGAACTCGACGATCCACTCGGCGTCCGGCACGTCGGTGGCGTGCAGATGGATGGAGCGGCCCGCCCCGCGCAGCTCCGCGGCCTCCGCATCGCCCTCGGCCTGGGCGCCGGCCACGATGTCCAGCCATTCGTCGATGGTGTCCGCGGCCAGTTCGGGCGACATGGTGTACGGCACCTTCGCGGTCAGGGCCGCGTCCGCCAGGTGGACGACCGTCTCGATCGCCATCCGCCGCGCCCAGAAGCCCGCGCTCCGGTCCCGGCCGTACCAGGACCAGACCTTCAGCCCCGGGCCCGCCTTCCGCAGCACCTCGGCGGTCCCGGCGGCCCCGTCCGCCAGCCAGGCGTCGAGCACGGCGGGGTCGTCGCCGTCCGGCGTGAAGGCCGGCACCTGCTCTTCCCCGAGCGCCTCGGTGGCCCGGGTGCGGACGATCTCACCGGCCCAGCGGTGGGCGCCGCCCAGGTGGACGGCGAGTTCGCGCAGCGTCCACGCCGGGCAGGTGGGGACGGTCGCCTCAAGGTCCGCGCCGTTGATCGCGGACCTCAACTCCTGGGTCAGCCGAATGATTTCGTCGCAGTAGCGCTCATGTGAAAGGGATGCCATGCCCGCACCCTAAGGGCTGTCCCGAATTACTGCCGGGACAGCCCTCAGTGCTGCCACGATCCCTCTCACATGCGGTTATCCGCCGAGCTGCGAGGTGGACGGAACCGTGTCCTTCACCTCGGCGCCCGCACTCTTCCCGGCGTCCTTGACGCTGTTGATGACGCCCTCGAACACACCGACGTCCCCGTCGCCCACCTCGCCCTTGCGGAGCTTGGTGGCCATGCCCTTGAGCGATGCGATGCCCGCGGTCAGCGGGGCGACGGCCTTCGACAGCAGCGGGTCGCCCTTGGCGTTGTCGGAGGCGGCCTTGAGCCGGTTGTAGGCGAAGCCGCCCGCGAGCCCCGCCTTGACGAGTGCGAAGGTCCGCCCGTCCGCACCCTTCTTGAACTTCCCGGCGCGGTACGGCTTGACGATCCACTGGTACGTGGCGCCCGCCGCGAGCCCCGCGTTGGCGACGAACCGCGCCTTGGCGAACTTCTGCGCCTCGGCCGACGACGTGCCGGTGGGCGACGCCGAGCTGCTCGCCCCGCCGGTGTCGTCACCCCCGCACGCGGTGGCACCCACCAGTACGGAGCACGACAGCACCAAAGCCACGAGCAGTCTGCGGAGCGGTTCGGAACGGGGCACGGCGGGCCTCCCTGACCGGGGACATCACGGTGGGCGCCGGCACCCGGCACTCCCCCGCAAGGCTGGGTCCGGCGGTCCCGCTCCGCCACCTCGGGACCGCCGTCCGGGTTTCACCGGGCGGAAAGCGGCAACCTGGAATCCATGTCCTACAGCAGAGGCAAGGGAAGCAGCACCGCAGCACGTGTCATAGCCGTGGTGGCCGACATCATGGCTTTCATCATCGGCCTGTGGATCCTCATGTACCTGCTCGACGCCAACCGGGGCAACGACCTGGTGGAATTCGTGCAGCACAGCGCCCGGTGGCTCGCAGGCTGGTCGTACGACCTGTTCACGTTCGACGCGGCGTGGGCCAGGGTCGTCGCCGGATACGGACTCGCCGCCGTCGTGTACCTGTTCGTCGGTCACGCGGTCGCCGGTCGCATCAGGCACTGAGAAGCGCCGAGGAGGGGCGGGCTCGGCCCGCGGCCGCCCTCCTGTGCCGGGCGGGCTCGGACCGGCCGGCACAGGAGGGCGGCCGGTCTCAACCGCAGCAGTCCGGCTCCAGCCCCTTCGGCAGCCGTTCCCCGCCGAAGACCGCAGTGGTCGCCTCGTCCCCCCCGAGCGCGGCCACCGCCAGCAGGAGCGAGCCGGCGGTCCACGCCGTGTGCTCCTCGGGCCAGAACGCCCGGTTGCCCTCGAAGACGTACCCCGTCCAGTACAACCCGCCCTCGGCCCGCAGGTGCTGGATGGACTGGAGGATCTCCAGGGCCCGGTCGGACTCGCCCATCACCCACAGGGCCAGGGCGAGTTCGCAGCTCTCACCGCCGGTCACCCACGGGTTGGGCAGCACGCAGCGCACGCCGAGGTCCGGGACGACGAAGCGGTCCCAGCCCTCCTCGATCCGCTGCTTGGCCGCGGGTCCGCTGAGCGCGCCGCCGAGGACCGGGTAGTACCAGTCCATCGAGTAGTGGCTCTTGTCGAGGAAGCGCTCCGGGTGGCGGCGGATCGCATGTCCCAGCGCCCCGGTCGCCAACTCCCAGTCGGGCTGCGGCTCTTCGCGGCTCTCGGCGAGAGCGAGCGCACAGCGCAGCGCCTGATGGATGGAGGAGGAGCCGGTCAGCAGCGCGTCCGTCACCGGGGTGCCGTCGGCCTCCCGCTTCCAGCCGATCTGCCCGCCGGGCTGCTGGAGCTTCAGGACGAACTCGACGGCGGCGTAGACCGTCGGCCACATCCGGTCGACGAACGCGTCGTCGCCGGTGGCGAGGTAGTGGTGCCAGACGCCGACGGCCACATAGGCGCAGAAGTTGGTCTCCAGACCGCGGTCGGTCGGCTGCTGCGGGTCGCCGTCGTGGTAGGCCGCGTACCAGGAACCGTCCTCGTTCTGGTGGCGGGCGAGCCACTCGTAGGCGCGTGCCGCGGCGGCGTGCTCGCCGGCCGCGTCCAGCGCCATGGCTGCCTCGGTGTGGTCCCACGGGTCGAGGTGGTGGCCGCGGAACCACGGAATGGCCCCGTCGTCGCGCTGTACGGCGAGCACCGCGGCGACGGTCTCGGCTGCCTCTCCGGCGGTGAGCACCCCGGGCAGGACGAGGTGTTCGGTCTGCTCGGGAAGACTCACGCCTCGGCCTTGGCGGAATCGTCGGCCGGGGCGGCGGCCGCGGCGGTGGGCAGGTGCGGCTTGGTCGCGTAGGCCACGAAGCTCTTGCCGACGACCGGGTTGAGCAGCTGCTCGGCGACCCGCGTCGCCATCGGCTTCTTCATGATGTCCCAGACCAGCAGCTTGTGGTACGCCCGTACCGGCAGCGCCTTGTCGTTGTCCACCCCGAAGGCGCACTTGAGCCACCAGTAGGGCGAGTGCAGGGCGTGCGCGTGGTGGGTGCCGTACGGCTTGAGGCCGGCGCCGCGGATCTTGCCCAGCAGCTCGTCGGCCTTGTAGATGCGGATGTGGCCGCCCTCCACCTCGTGGTAGGCGTCGGAGAGCGTCCAGCAGACCTTCTCGGGGCCGTAACGCGGCACGGTGATCGCGATCCGGCCGCCGGGCCTGAGGACCCGGACCATCTCGGCGAGCACGCCCTTGTCGTCCGGGATGTGTTCCATGACCTCGGAGATGATCACGACGTCGAAGGACTCGTCGGGGAACGGCAGGTTGAGCGCGTCGCCCTCCATCGCGGTGGCGGTGGCACCCTCGGGCGCCTCCCCGGCCTCCTTCATCGCGGCGAACCACTTCGCGACCTCGCGGATCTCCTCGCCGTTCTGGTCGAGAGCCACGACCTGGGCGCCGCGCCGGTAGCACTCGAAGGCGTGGCGTCCGGCGCCGCAGCCCAGGTCGAGCACTCGGTCGCCTGCGGCGAGCGGGAAGCGGGTGAAGTCCACGGTCAGCACGAATGCCTGCTTTCGCGGTCGAGGTGTCGGGAGGGGAGAACGGAGGTCAGCGGATCGGGAAGCGGGGGGTCACCGTCGGCCGCCGGGGCCGGTGGCGGCGCGGGCCGCGATCGACTCCCGGTAGAGGGCGGCGGTGCCGATCGCCGCCTGCTTCCAGGTGAACCGGGCCAGCACCCGTGCGCGGCCCGCAGCCCCGAGCCGCGCACGCAGCTCCGGGTCGCCGAGCAGCCGGCCGAGCGCGTCGGCCAGGGCCCCGGCATCGGCGGGCGGGACGGCCAGACAGGTCTCGCCGTCCGGGCCCGCGACCTCGGGGATCGCACCGCCGGTGGTGGCGACGAGCGGGGTGCCGGTGGCCATGGCCTCGGCGGCGGGCAGCGAGAAGCCCTCGTACAGCGAGGGGACGCAGGCGATCTGGGCGCTGCGCACCAGGTCGACGAGTTCGGTGTCGCTGATGCCCTTGACGAACTCGACGGCGTCCCCGAGGCCGTGCCGCTCGATGGCCTGGGCGACCGGCCCGTCCTCGGCGCGGCGGCCGACGACCACGAGGTGCGCCGCCGGGTTGTCGGTACGGAGCTTGGCCAGTGCGTCGACGAGGTGGACGAGGCCCTTGAGCGGGACATCGGCGCTGGACGTGGTGACGATCCGGCCGGGCACCTCGGCGACGGCGGGGTCGGGCGACCACAGGTCCGTGTCGGCGCCGATGTGCACCACGTGGACACGCCCGGGCCGCACACCGAGGTGGTCGACGATCTCCTGCTTGGAGGAGCCCGAGACGGTGAGGACGGAGGGCAGCTTGCGCGCGACCCGCTTCTGCATGCGGGTGAAGGCGTACCAGCGGCGTACGGAGGCGCGGCGGCGACGGGTCGGGGCGGCGTCCAGGTCGAGCTGCCGGTCGACGGTGATGGGGTGGTGGATCGTGGTGACGAGTGGGGCGCCGAGGTCGCCGAGGAGCCCGTAGCCGAGCGTCTGGTTGTCGTGGATGACATCGAACTCGCCGCGCCGGGCCGCGAGATGGCGCCGGACGCGCAGGCTGAAGGTGAGCGGTTCGGGGAAGCCGCCGGTCCACATGGTGGCGACCTCGGCGGCATCGATCCAGTCCCGGTACTCGCCCCGCTTCGGGGTGCGGAACGGGTCGGGCTGCCGGTAGAGGTCCAGACTCGGCAGCTCGGTGAGCGGGACGCCTTCGTCGAGCACGGGGTAGGGCTGGGCGCCGATCACCTCGACGCTGTGGCCGAGGCGGGCGAGCTCCCGGGCGAGGTGGCGTACGTAGACGCCCTGGCCGCCGCAGAAGGGGTTGCCCTTGTAGGTGAGGAGCGCGATGCGCAGGGGCCGGTCGCCGGCCGCGCCCGTGTCCGACGTATCGACGCCCGTACGGGGGCCCGACTCTATGGCCTCAGCGGTCACACTCGGCCCCCTTCTCACTGCGTGTTCGCCGGAGCGTAACCGCTCGCGCTAATCTAGAACAAGTTACAGACCGACCGGCACATGGAGGGCGGCGTCGCGGGGCCGGTCACGCACATCTGCGGCGTTGTCGTCAATCATCATGGCTCCGCCATGACTCGATCCTCCGCCTTGCAGCTGCACGTGACCGGCCCCGCTCCTCCACCCGTCCCCCTGTGCCGGTCGGTCTCCGACTGGATCGTTCAATGAGCTACGAATCTACCGGCAGGTAGCAACGGTGCAACGGCCGGATCAGGTGATTCGCGCCACGGCACACACCCTGGCATGCTGTGCGCCGCCGGACCGGCCGCCGCAGCCTCGCGGCCGCGGAGAGAAGCCTCGGGATGGGACACATGACAGCGGAAGCCAGACCGGCATCGCCGCCCCTGACGGAACGCCAGGAGGCACGCCGCCGCCGCATCCTGCACGCCAGCGCCCAGCTCGCCAGCAGGGGTGGTTTCGAGGCCGTCCAGATGCGCGAGGTGGCGGAGGCCGCCGGGGTGGCCCTGGGCACCCTGTACCGCTACTTCCCGTCCAAGGTCCATCTGCTGGTCGCCACCATGCAGGACCAGCTCCAGCACATGCACGGGACGCTCCGCAAACGGCCTCCGACCGGGAACGACGCGGCGGAGCGGGTCGCCGACACGCTGATGCGCGCCTTCCGCGCGATGCAGCGCGAACCGCATCTGGCGGACGCGATGGTGCGCGCGCTGACCTTCGCGGACCGCAGCGTGAGCCCCGAGGTGGACACGGTCTCGCGGCTCACGACGGCGATCATCCTGGACGCGATGGGGCTCGACCACCCGACGCCCGAGCAGCTTTCGGCCGTCCGGGTCATCGAGCACACCTGGCACTCGGCACTGATCACCTGGCTGTCGGGCCGGGCGTCGATCGCGCAGGTGAAGATAGACATCGAGACGGTCTGCCGGCTGATCGACCTGACGGCGCAGGAACCGGCGGGCTGAGCGCTCGGGGCGCCCGCCCCCCGACCTCTGCCTATGGAGCGCACCCACATGGCTCCCGGGTCAGGTGGGGTCCCCTGCACCATATCGACGACGGCACGGTGTTCATACGGTTCGGCGACATCACAGGAACACGCCGAGGAGCCGGTCACCATGCGTCGCAGAGCCAGCAGATCCCGTACAGGCACCCGCAGCACCGTCCAGCACAGGTCCCTGTCAGCCGTCACCGTACTGGCCGTCGCCGGTCTGCTGCTGACCGGCTGCACCGCCGCCGGCACGGCGGGCGGCTCCGGGTCCGACGGGTCCGGGAAGTCCGCCGGGGACGCGCCCGTGAAGGTCGGCCTGGTCTACTCCCGGACCGGGCTCCTCGCGGACTACGGGAAGCAGTACCGCGACGGCTTCATGGCGGGCCTGGACTACGCCACCAAGGGCACCGGAAAGGTCGCCGGCCACCGCATCGAGGTCGCCGAGCAGGACGACGCGGGCGATCCCGGCAAGGCCGTCTCCGCGGCGAAGAACCTGATCGGCAAGGGCTACAAGGTGCTGGCCGGCACCACCGACTCCGGTGTCGCCCTCCAGATGGCGCCGCTCGCCGCACAGAACAAGGTGCTGTACGTCAGCGGCCCGGCAGCCACCGACGCGGTGACCGGCATCAACGACTTCACGTTCCGCTCGGGCCGCCAGTCCTACCAGGACATCCTGACGGCGGGCGCGATGCTGGGCGATGCCAAGGGCAAGAAGGTCACGGTCCTCGCCCAGGACTCCACCTTCGGCCAGGCCAACGTCGCAGCCGTGAAGGCGGTGCTCGGAGCGAAGGGCGCGAAGGTGGGCTCCGTGATGGCGCCGCCCAGCGCGACGGACCTGACACCGTTCGCCCGGCAGGTCAAGGCCGGCGGGCCGGATCTGGTCTTCGTCGCCTGGGCCGGTTCCACCGCCCCGGCCCTGTGGACCGCGCTGGACCAGCAGGGCGTGCTGGGCGCGGGCAAGGTGGTCACCGGCCTGGCGGGAACCGCCTCGTACCCGGTATTCGGAGCTGCCGGCTCCAAGGTGTCGTTCCTGGCGCACTACTTCCCGGGCGCGGGTGGCGGCAACGCCGTGGAGAAGGCGATGCTCGACTCGGTGACCGGGGCGGGTGGCACCCCCGACCTGTTCACCCCTGACGGCTTCACCGCGGCCCAGATGATCGTGCACGCCGTGGCCGAGGGCAGCGCCACCGACCCGGCCGCGATGGTGAAGGCCCTGGAGGGCTGGACCTTCGAGGGTCCCAAGGGCAAGCAGCAGGTCCGGGCCGAGGACCACGCGCTGTTGCAGCCGATGTTCGTGGCCCGGCTGACCGGCAAGGGCGCAGCCGCGAAGCCGGAACTGCTGGACACCGAGGCACCGGACACCGTGGCACCGCCCGCGAAGCCCTCGGCGGGCTGAACCGTGACCGCACCTCACCCCCTCGGGCACCGGGACGGTGGCCCGGGGGACCCGGCGACGCCCGTGCTGCGGCTGGACGGGATCGGCTGGAGCGTCGGCGGCGCGACCATCGTCCAGGACATCTCCCTGAGCGTCCGCGAAGGCGAGTTCCTCGCCTTCATCGGCCCCAACGGGGCCGGCAAGACCTCCCTGTTCAACCTGATCAGCGGTCTGACCCTGCCCACCGCGGGCACGATCGCGCTGGACGGCGCGGACATGACGGACCGGCCCGCACACGTCCGGGCCCGGCGGGGCATCGGCCGGACGTTCCAGACGTCCAGCCTCTGGCCCGCGATGACGGTCGCCGACCACGTCCGGCTGGCCGCGCAGGCCGCCCGGGGCGGCTCGTACCGCCTCTGGCGGCGGGCCGACCCGTACACCGCCGAGGTGGCCGGTGTCCTGGAGCGCACCGGCCTCGGCCACCGGGCCGGGGCGACGGCAGCCGAACTGTCGCACGGCGAGAAGCGGAAGCTGGAGCTCGCCGTGCTGCTGGTGGGCGAGCCGCGGCTGATGCTGCTCGACGAGCCGATGGCCGGGGTGAGCGCCGAGGAGGTCCCGGCGCTGACCGAACTGATCCGCACCCTGCACCGGGAAGAGGGCCGCACGGTCCTCATGGTCGAGCACCACATGGACGTCCTTTTGGGCCTCGCGGACCGGCTCGCCGTGATGCACCACGGCCGGCTGCTCGCCCTGGACACGCCCGAGGCCGTGACCGCCGATCCCACCGTGCAGCAGGCCTACCTCGGGGAGGGACTGTGATGACGGAGCAACCCCTGCTCGACGTGAGGGATCTGCGGGTCCTGATCGGCGGCCGCCACATCCTGCACGGCGTCGACCTGGACGTCGCGGCCCACGGTGTGACCGCGCTGCTCGGCCGCAACGGGGCCGGGAAGACCACGACCGTACGGGGCGTCCTCGGTCTCGTCCCACGCAGCGGCAGCGTCCGCCTCGACGGCGAGGAGACCGTGGCACTGCCCACGCACGCGCTGGTACGGCGCGGGATCGGCTACGCCCCCGAGGACCGCGGCATCTTCGCCGGCCTGACCGTCGCGGAGAACCTGCGGCTGGCCGAGCGGCGCGGCGCGGGCGAGCCCGCGTACGCCCTGGTCCATGAGCTGTTCCCCGAACTGAAACAGCGGGCCCGGCAGGCGGCCGGCACGCTGTCCGGCGGTCAGCAGCAGATGGTCGCCATCGGGCGCACCCTGCTCAACGCCAACCGGCTGATCATCGCGGACGAACCCACCAAGGGCCTGGCGCCGAGGGTGGTCACCGAGGTGGCGCAGGTGCTGGAGCGGGCCGCCGAGGCGGTGCCGGTGCTGCTCGTGGAACAGAACCTCGCCGTCGTACGGCGACTGGCCGCGCACTGTGTGGTGCTGGCCGACGGACGGACCGCCCACCGGGGCCCGGCGGACGCGCTGCTCGGCGACGCGGAGGCTGCCCGCAGGCTGCTCGGCGTGGGCCACGGCCCGCTGACCCCTCACACCGCGGAGGCGGATTCCTGATGTCCACCCTCGTCCTGCTCACTCTGACCGGTCTCGGTCTGGGAGCCCTCTACTTCCTCATCGCGTCCGGACTCTCGCTGATCTTCGGCCTGATGGACGTCCTCAACTTCGCCCACGGTGCGCTGCTGTCCATCGGCGCGTACGGCACGTGGTGGGCGGCGTCCGGGAATCTGCCCGGCGCGGGGCCGGGGGGCGCCGGTTTCGTCCTCGCGGTCCTGTTCGGTACGGCGGTGGGCACCGCGGCCGCCGTACTCCTCGAACTCGCCGTCGTCCGCCCGCTGTACACCCGTCCGCGCGAGCAGGTGCTCGCCACGGTCGGGGTGGGGCTCGCCGTCCCGGCGCTGCTGTCGGGCATCTGGGGCTCGGACGCCCGGACCTTCCCCGGGCCCGAAGCCCTTTCCGGCACCTTCGGGCTGCTGGGCGCGCAGGTCCCCGTCAACCGGCTGGTGCTGATCGCGGCGGCCGTCGTGGTCCTGGTGGCGCTGCGGCTCTTCCTCGGCCGGACCCGGCACGGCCTCGTCGTCAGGGCGGGCGTCGAGGACCGGGCGATGGTCACCGCGCTCGGCATCGACGTCCGCAAGGCGTTCACGCTCGTCTTCGCGATCGGCGGCTCGGCCGCGGCCCTGGGCGGGGCGCTCGGCGGGCTGTACTTCGGCTCGGTCGACCCCCGCCAGGGCACCTCGCTGCTGATCTTCGCGTTCGTCGTCGTGGTCACCGGCGGCATGGGCTCGGTGACCGGCGCCGCCGTGGCGTCCGTCGTCATCGGCCTGGTCCAGCAGTTCGCCAACTACTACACCGCGGCGGGTCTCGGTGATCTGGCGGTCGTCGTCCTGCTCGCCGCGCTGCTGCTGATCCGCCCGCGCGGACTGACGGGGAGGCTCGCGTGAGCACCGCCACCGAGACACACGACCGCACCCAGGGCCCCGTGGCCCCGATACGGACGACCGGCACGCCTCGGCTGCTGCGCTGGT
Source organism: Streptomyces sp. NBC_01013 (assembly GCF_045162765.1). Taxonomy (NCBI): domain Bacteria; kingdom Bacillati; phylum Actinomycetota; class Actinomycetes; order Kitasatosporales; family Streptomycetaceae; genus Streptomyces; species Streptomyces sp. NBC_01013. The sequence continues at coordinate 5,926,232 of NZ_CP108687.1, read as the reverse complement.
GGCCGGCCGCCGTGCTGCTGGTCCTCGCCGTCGCGCCGTTCAGTGCCGTGCCGGTGCCGGGCCTGCTGGACGGGCCGCTCGGCAGCGCGGGCAGCCTCCAACTCCTGGCCACGTGCCTGTTGTTCGGCGCGCTGGCCACGGGATACGACCTGCTGCTCGGGCGCACCGGACTGCTCTCGTTCGGCCACGCGCTCTACTTCGCGGCGGGCAGTTACGCCACCAACATGTTCCTGCTGGAGGCGGGGCTGCCCTTCGCCCTCGCCGCGTTCCTCGGTCTGCTCTTCGGGACGGCACTGGCCCTGGTGCTGGGGTCGGTGAGCCTGCGCGTCACCGGGATCGGCTTCTCCATGGTGACCCTCGCCTTCGCCCAGGCGGGCTCGATCCTGGTGTCCCGCAACCCCGGTGGCGTCACCGGCGGCGAGGAGGGCCGGGCGGCGCCGGCGGACCTGCTGCCCTCCTGGCTCGTCGGTATCGACCACACCGCGAACCTCTACTGGATCGCGCTCGCCTACCTCGTCCTCACTCTGGCCGTCGTGACCTGGGCGGTCCGCTCCCCCACGGGACGCGTCTGGGAGGGCATCAAGGAGAACGAGCGCCGGGTGGAGGTGCTGGGGCTGAAGCCGTACGGCTTCAAGCTGACGGCCTTCGTCGTCGCGGGCGCGCTCGCCGCGCTCGGCGGCATCGTGCACCTGCTCCTGACCGGTGGTTCCACGCCCCAGACCACCACGTCCGACTTCACGCTGTCGCTGCTGGTGATGGTGGTGCTGGGCGGCTCGGGCACCCGCTGGGGGCCGATGGTCGGCGGCATCCTCTACACCTGGGCGGACCACCGGCTCGGCGACCTGGCCGGCTCGGGCGCGGTCGCCGATCTGCCCGCGGTGCTCCGCGTCCCGCTCTCCCAGCCGCTGTTCCTGCTGGGCGTGCTGTTCGTGGCCGTGGTACATCTGCTGCCGGGCGGGCTTGCCCGGTTGCCGTCCCGACTCAGGACTGTCCTGCACCGGAAGGAGACCGGAAACCAGTGACTCCGTACGAGGAGATCGAAGTCCCCGTGAACGGGGGCCAGTTGGCCGCACTGCGCTGGCCGGCCACCGATCCACAGGCGCCGACGGTCGTGGCGCTGCACGGCATCACGGCCAACGCGCTCTCCTGGGGCCCGGTGGCCCGGCTGCTGGCCGGCCGCGTCACGCTCATCGCCCCCGATCTGCGGGGCAGGGCACGGAGTTCGGGTCTCCCCGGTCCGTACGGCATCGCCACGCACGCGGACGACATCGCCGCCCTGACCGAGGCCCTGGGCCTGGGACGGGTGGTGCTGGCCGGCCACTCGATGGGCGCGTTCGTGGCGGCGCTGGCCGCGGTGCGCCACCCCGACCGCTTCGGCCCGCTGCTGCTCGTCGACGGCGGCATCGGCTTCCCCGCGCCCACGCATCTGACGCCCGACGAGCTGCTGACGGCGGTGATCGGCCCGGCGATGGACCGTCTGTCGATGACGTTCACGGACCGGGCCGCCTATCGCGCCTTCTGGCAGGCGCACCCGGCGTTCGCCGGTGCGTGGTCGGACGAGGTGGACGCGTACATCCAGCGTGACCTGACGGGCGAGGAGCCCGTCCTGCGCTCCACGTGCCGGATCGAGGCGATCCGCACGGACGGCGTCGGCCTGTTCGACGAGGAGGTGCTCGACGCCGTACGCAAGCTGCCCGTCGAGGCGACGCTGTTGTGGGCGGCACGGGGCCTGATGGACGAGGAGCAGGGGCTGTACGACGAGAGCCGGCTCGCGATGGCCGGCCTGGGCGGGACCGCGGTGGAGCCGGTGGCGGTGAAGGACGTCAACCACTACACGGTGCTCACGGGCGAGCGGGGCGGGCAGGAGATCGCCGACCGTCTGGTGGCGTACGCGCGGGCCTGACGAGGAGGCCGGGCCGGGCGGTCCCCCGCCGGGCCCGGCCCACCCCACGGGTCAGCCGGTGCAGCCGCTGTCCGCGATCACGAAGTACCCCGCAGGCGACTCCTTCAGGACGTGGGTGACGAAGACGTTGTACAGGCCCATGTTCTGGTTGGAGCCGTTGGCGTACACGTACCCGCCGGTGGTGTGGGCCCTGCCGGCCGTGACGTGCGCGTAGTTGGTGGCGGTGTAGCACTGTGCGGGCGTGCTGCCGCCGGTGGTGGTCGCCGTCACCTGGGCCGATGCGGCGCCGGCCGTGCCCGATCCGTCGACCGCCGCCACGGTGTAGCGGTAGGCGGTCCCGGCGGTCAGGTTCGTGTCCGTGTACGTGGTGGCGGTGGGCGACGCGATCTTCGTGCCGTTGCGGCGGACCTCGTAGGAGGCCGCGCCCTCGACCGCGTTCCAGGACAGGGACGCGGTGGCGGCGGTGGTGCCGGTGACGGTCACACCCGCGGGCGCGGGGAGCTGACCGCCGCCACCGCCGGGGGTCCCGCCGTCCAGGCCCCAGAAGACGCCCGTGTAGTACGTCGAACAGATCGTGGCGAGGAAGTAGGCGGCGGTGCTCCCGCACTGCTGGTCACCCGAGCCGGGGCTCACGGGCAGGCCGTGGCCCATGCCGGAGACGGAGTACGTCTCCACGGCCGGGCTTCCCGAGGCGTCGTCGTAGACGCTGCGGGTGGTGTTCCCGGGGAGGGTGTCGGTGGACGACGGGGTCTGGCCGATGCCCCAGACGTCCGTCCACTGGTCGCGCAGCGCCGTGGCGTTCGCCGGGTACACCGTGTAGTCCGAGGTGCCCTGCCAGATCGCCACTCGGGGCCAGGGCCCGGTGTACCCGGGATAGGCGCCACGGACCTTGTCACCCCACTGCGCGGGGGTCAGCTTCTGCGGGCCCGTCTGGCAGCCCGACGCGGCCGCCTGGCTCGTCGCGCACTGTGCGGGCAGCCCGGAGGCCACCGAGCCGCCCGCGAACACGTCCGGGTAGGCGGCCAGCAGGTCCGCGGTCATGCCGCCGCCCGCCGAGAGACCGGTGACGTACACCCTCCGGCCGTCGGAGCCGTAACTCTGCTTCGCGTACTCGACCATCTGCACGATGGACGCGGCCTCGCCCTTGCCGCGGGTGTCCTCGGCCGGGTCGAACCAGCCGAAGCAGGAGAGGGAGTTGTTCGCGGACGTGGTCTGCGGGAACACGACGGCGAAGCCCCACTTGTCCGCGAACTTCGGCCAGCCGGAGTTGGTGTAGTACGCGTTCGCTGTCTGGGTACAGCCGTGCAGGGCGACGACCAGGGGCGCGTTCGCCGGGAGGCCCGCGGGTGTGTAGGCGTACATCTGCAGGTTGCCGGGGTTGGATCCGAAGCCGGTGACCTGCTGGAGGCCACCGGCAGCGGCGGCCGGCTGCGCGGCGGTGGTGGTGCTCAGCGTCGCCGCGAGCAGGCCGAGGACGGCCGTGGACGCGACGCGGCGGAACAGGCGTTTCATGATCGATGGGCGCACGGGGGCGGCCTCCTTGGTCGGAGAGTGGGGGGTACGAGTTGCTGCCGGAACCTACGAGCAGGGGGCGTCCGCGCCCATGGGACCGGTGGACACTCCCCGGCCCCGGCTGTGTGCGCCGCCGCCCTTGCGTGGCGGCCCGCGCCCTGGACGGCGGGGTCTGGAGGTTGACATGGAGCGCGCTCCAGCATGCAGACTGCACCGCTCGACGCCCGTACCAAGACGGGCTGTTGGGAGGGGAACCCCATGCGTTACCGCACCATCGGCACCGGCCCGCGGACCCGCCGGGAGGTGAGCGTGCTCAGCCTCGGCGCCATGCGAATGGGCACGCTCACCGACGAGGCGACGTCCTTCGCGATCCTGGACCGGTACGCCGAGGCCGGCGGCACCTTCATCGACACGTCCAACAACTACGCGTTCTGGGTCGAGGGCACCCAGGGCGGGGAGAGCGAGCAGCTGCTCGGCCGCTGGCGCCGCAGCCGCGGGGTGGGCGACGAGATCGTCATCGCGACGAAGCTCGGGGGCCGCCCGAACACCCCCAGCAAAGGGTTCTCCCGCGACATCGAGGGCCTGTCCGCCAAGGTGATCCGGGAGTCCGCGGAGCGCAGCCTGGAGAACCTCGGGGTGGACAAGCTGGACCTGCTCTACGCCCACGTCCAGGACCGCGGAATTCCCCTGAGCGAGACGGTCGAGGCCTTCGGGGAACTGGTCGCGGAGGGCACCGTCGGGCTGCTGGGCGTGAGCAACCACTGGGCGTGGCAGGTCGAACGGGCCCGTGCGCTCGCGGCGGCCGCCGGTCTGCCCGGGTACGAGGTGCTCCAGTACCACCACAGCTACCTGCGCCGGCGCACGGACCTTCCGAGTCTGCGCTCCCCGGACGGCCAGGAGGGAGTCATGGCTGGCGACCTGCTGAGCTATCTCCGGTCCGAGCCCTCCCTCGTTCCGGTGGCCTACTCGCCGCTGCTGGGCGGCGCCTACAGCCGTTCGGACCGGCCGCTCGGCCCGGAGTTCGACCACCCGGGAACGCCCGCCCGCCGTGAGGCGCTGCAGGCGGTGGCCGAGGCCACCGGCGCGACCCCCGGTCAGGTGGTGCTGGCCTGGCTCATCGGCGGTGAGGTCCCGGTGGTCCCGCTGGTCGGCGCCTCGTCGGTGGCGCAGCTGGACGAGAGCCTGGCAGCGGTGGACCTGGAGCTGACCGCGGAGCAGCGGGCGGCACTGGACGCCGCGAACTGACGGACCGGGCCGGAGCACACACCATGTACGCCGCCACCATGCCGGGGGCCCAGGGTGTGTGCACCGGCGCCGTGTGAGACGGGCCGTCGCGTACCTACGGTGACGGCCATGGAGACTTCCCGCAGACCGGATCACGAGCCCGCCGCCCCCTTTCCCGGCGGCGGAGCACCGCAGGTACCCGCAGAACCGGTCCTGGCCGGGCGCACCGCGCTGGTGACCGGTGCGGCGAGCGGCATCGGACGGGCCTGCGCCCAGGCGCTGGCCGCGGCGGGCGCGCATGTGCACGTCGTGGACAGGTCGGGCGAGGCCGCGAAGGGCCTCGCGGAGGAGATCGGCGGGACGCCCTGGGTGGTGGACCTGTCCGACCCCGCGGTCGTCGACACACTGCCGGCCGAGGTGGACGTCGTGGTCAACAACGCGGGGCTCCAGCACGTCGCTCCCGTCCACGAGTTCCCGCCGGAGCGCTTCGCCCTGATCCAGCGCGTCATGGTGGAGACCCCGTTCCGCATCTTGCGCAGGACCCTGCCGGGCATGTACGAACGCGGCTGGGGGCGCGTCGTCAACATCTCGTCGGTGCACGGGCTGCGCGCGAGTCCCTACAAGTCGGCCTATGTGACGGCCAAGCACGCACTGGAGGGGCTGAGCAAGGTGGTCGCGCTCGAAGCGGCGGAGCACGGGGTGACGAGCAACTGCGTCAGCCCCGGATACGTACGCACACCCCTGGTCGAGAACCAGATCGCCGACCAGGCGCGGACGCACGGCATTTCGGAGGCGGACGTGGTGGGGCGGGTCATGCTGGAGCGCAGCGCCATCAAGCGGCTGATCGAGCCGGCGGACGTCGCCGAGGCGGTCCTGTGGCTGTGCGGACCGCGCACCGGGCACATCACGGGCACCTCGCTCTCCATGGACGGCGGCTGGACCGCCAACTGACCGGCCTCGACCCACCTCCTACGAACGCTGGACGCCATGCCTGAACCGCTCCCCTCCGCCGCGCCCCACCTCCGGCGCCTGTTCGACCTGCTGGCCGACGACGCGCCCGCCGAGGCGCTGGGGGCGGTCTTCTCGCAGGCGCGGGGGGAGGGTGTGCCGGTGGAGGGGCTCGCCGAGGTGGAACGCGCCACGGCCACCGCGCTGCGGATCAGGGGCGCCCTGCGTCAGCACCGGCGCCGGGAGCTCCAGCTCACCGCGCTGTTCGACACGGCGGGCGACCTGGCGGCCTCCCGTGACCTGGACGACGTGCTGAAGGCGATCGTGCGGCGGGCCAGGATGCTGCTGGGCACGGACACGGCCTACCTCACGCTTCCCGACGAGGAGGCGGGCGACACCTACATGCGGGTGACCGACGGGTCGGTGTCGGTCCTCTTCCAGCGGTTGCGCCTGGAACTCGGCGAGGGGCTCGGCGGCCTCGTGGCGCAGACCGCGAGCCCGTACGCGACTCCGGACTATCCCGCCGACGAACGCTTCCACCACACCCGCAACATCAACGCCGGAGTCCTGGACGAGGGCCTGGTCGCCATCCTGGGCGTGCCCCTGCTGCTCGGCTCCAGCCGCGGCGGCACGGGGAAGGTGATCGGCGTCCTCTTCGCGGCAGACCGGGCGCCCCGGGTCTTCAGCCCCGACGAGGTCGCGCTGCTCTGTTCGCTGGCCGCGCACGCGGCGATCGCCATCGACACGGCCCGCGCGCTCGCCGACACCACCGCGGCCCTCGCCGAGCTGGCGGAGGCGAACGCGGAGCTGGCCGAGGCCAACGCCTCCGTACGGGCACACTCGGCGGCCATGCAGCGGGCCGAGGAGTCCCACGACCGGCTGACGGACCTGGTGCTGCGCGGCCGGGACGTCAAGGACGTCGCGGCCGCCGTCGCCGGGCTGCTGGACTCCCCGCTGACCATTCACGACCCGGGCGGCCGTCCGCTGGCGGCTGTGCGCCCGGACGGCTCGGGTTTCGCCGCCGACAGCATGGACGCCGGGTGGCTGGCGGAGGCGGCAGAGGAGTCCCGTACGGGGGCGCGTGCCGTGCACCGCGACGGCCGGGTGGTCTGCGCGGTGCTCGCCGGGCAGGAGCTGCTGGCCGGACTGGTGCTGCACCGCGCCCGCCCCCTGGACGACTCCGACCGCCGGCTGTTCGAACGGTCTGCGGTGGTCACCGGACTCCTCCTGCTCCTGCGGCGCACGGTGGCCGAGACGGAGAACCGGATACGGGGCGAGCTGATCGCCGACCTGCTGACGGACACCGGCCGCGACCCGGCGGGGCTGGCCGAGCGCGGCCGCCGCCTGGGCATCGACCTGGACCGCCCGCATCTGCTGCTGGTGGCGGAGACCGGGGCGCGTGAGCGGCTGGCCCCGGCCGCCATGCGCTATCTGTTCGGTGGCGACATCCACGGGGTGAGTGCCGAACACGCGGGCACGGTGGTCCTGTTGATCGAGGACGACGGCACGGCCGCGGGCCGCGCGGCCCGTTCGGCGGCGGCCCAGCTGAGACAGCTGGCGCAGTCCCCCGTCACCGTGGCCGCCGCCGGGCCCGCCCGGGGACCCCGGGAGCTGGCCCAGGCGTACGGCGAGGCGGCGCGCTGTCTGCGGGCGATGCGGGTGCTGGGGCGCACCGGCGAGGGCGCGTGCGTGGAGGAACTCGGCTTCCTGGGCGTGGTCCTGGGCAACGCGCAGGATGTCGACGGCTTCGTGACGGCGGCGCTGGGGCCGTTGCTGGAGTACGACGCGCAGCGCGGCACGCATCTGGTGCGGACGCTGAGCGCGTACTTCGGCGCGGGCGGCAGCCTGATCCGGGCCAAGGACGAGCTGCATGTGCACGTGAACACGGTGGTGCAGCGCCTCGACCGGATCCAGGTCCTGCTGGGCCGGGACTGGAACGAGCCGGACCGGGCACTGGAGCTGCAACTGGCGCTGCGGCTGTACCTGTTGTCGGGCTCGGCGCCCGAAGCCGGCCTTTGAGCGGGTGTCCTACACTCCGCACCATGAAGACCGCGACCGCCTCCGTCACCACCGACCTGGCACGGACGGGGGTACTGAGGGCCTCGATCAACCTCGGGAACCCCGTCCTCGCCCAGGGCACGTCCGCCGATCCGAGCGGCGTCACGGTCGATCTCGCGCGGGAGATCGGTGCGCGCCTGGGGGTGCCGGTGGAGCTGCTCTGCTTCGACGCGGCGCGCAGGTCGTACGAGGCGATGGCCTCCGGCCGGGCGGACATCTGCTTCCTGGCGATCGAGCCGGCGCGAGAGGCCCAAGTCGCCTTCACCACCCCCTACGTGATGATCGAGGGCGTGTACGCCGTACCCGTCGGATCGGACCTCGTCTCCGCCGCCGAGGTCGACCGGGCGGGTGTCCGGATCGGCGTGAAGCAGGGCTCCGCATACGACCTGTTCCTGACCCGCACCCTCCGGCACGCGACCGTGGTGCGCGGCGCGGAGGGCGTCGACGTCTTCCGCGAGCAGGGCCTGGAGGCCGCGGCCGGCATCCGGCAGCCGTTGACCGAGTACGTCGAGGGGCACCCGGACGTGGTGCGGCTCATCGAGGACCGGTTCATGGAGATCCGGCAGGCGGTGGGAACGACCCGGAGCCGGACGCCTGAGACGGTGCGGTTCCTGCGGGACCTGGTCGAGGAACTGAAGGCCGACGGATTCGTGGCCGACGCGCTGCGCCGCTCGCACCGGTCCGGGACGCTGGTCGCCCCGCCCGCCTGACGGGCGGGGGCGGGAGGACGTCGGGAGCCGGGACGGCATCGGGTGCCGGACGGGGCCGCGGGAGCCAAGGAGACAGCCGATGAGTGCCTCCCCTCCGGCGAGCGTACGACTGCCCGACTGCCCCCTCGCCGGGAGGCCTCACCGGTCGCCACCACCCGCGCCGAGACGATGCCGGTGACACCGCCGTCGCCGCCCGCCCCGACGGCACAGCCCGCACCCGCGCCCCTCAGTCCTCCGGCGGGAACACCACCTCTCCCGAGTCGGCCAGCGCCAACGTGATGGCCTCGACCGGGCATCCCTCGGCGGCGGCGAGGACCCGCTCGTTGGCGTCGGTCTCCGGGTCGACGGGGTGGGACTGCCGGGCAGAGTCCAGCCGGAAGCCGTCCGGAGCGTGGTTCACGCACATCCCCGAGCCGATACAGACCCCGCGGTCGACCTCAACGCTCCACCGGTCCCCCATCAGGCCTCTCCTCCGTACCCGGCGGGCAGGTGGATCATCTTGTGCTCGAAGTACTCCCCGTACCCCTCGGGTCCGAACTCGCGGCCCAGCCCGGAGTTCTTGTAGCCGCCGAAGGGCCCGAGCATGTCGAGACTGAAGGTGTTCACGCTGTAGGTGCCGGTCCTGACCCGGCGGGCGATGTCGATGCCGCGCTCGGTGTCGGCGGTCCAGACGCTGCCGCTGAGGCCGTACTCGGAGTCGTTGGCGATCTTCACGGCCTCGTCCTCGTCGCCGTACGGCAGCAGGCAGATGACCGGCCCGAAGATCTCCTCGCGGGCGATGCGCATGGAGTTGTCGACATCGCCGAAGAGCGTCGGCTCGACGTACCACCCACGCTCCTGGGATGCGGGCCGGCCGCCCCCGGTCAGGACCTTGGCACCTTCCTCCTGCCCGATCCGGATGTAGTCGAGGGAGCGCTGCTGCTGGCGCCGCGCGACGAGCGGTCCGAGTTCGGTGGTGGGGTCGAGCGGGTCGCCGACCTTCAGCGCGCCGGCTGCCGCGGCGAAGGCCTCCGCGGTCTCCTCGTACCGGGAACGCGGCACGAGGATGCGGGTCTGGGCCACGCAGGCCTGCCCGTTGATCATCCAGGCGAAGGGCACGATGCCGGCGACGGCGGCGCCCAGGTCGGCGTCGGGGAGGATGACGGCGGCGGACTTCCCGCCGAGCTCCAGGGTGACGCGGGTGAGGTTGCGCGAGGCGACCTCCATGACGCGCCGGCCGGCGGCGACGGACCCGGTGAACGAGACCTTGTCGACCCCGGGATGTCCGACGAGGTACTCGCTCACCTCGCGGTCGGCGGGCAGGATCGACAGCACCCCCTCGGGCAGCCCGGCCTCGGTGACGATCTCGGCCAGGATGTAGGCGTCGAGCGGAGATTCGGGCGACACCTTGAGGACGGCCGAGCACCCGGCGAGCAGCGCGGGCGCGAGCTTGGCGGCGGCGGTGAACTGGGGCACGTTCCACGGCACGACGGCCGCGACGACGCCGACCGGCTCCCGCCGCACGAGCAGTGGCCCGAGGGCCCCGTCCCGGCGTTCCTCGTACGGGAAGGTGCGGGCGACGGTGATGGCCGCGTCCCACACCATCATCGCGGCGAGGGCCTGCACCATGACGCTGGAGGTGTACGGGGTGCCGTTCTCCGAGCTGATGACCCGGGCGATCTCCTCGTACCGAACGGCGAAGGCGTCCTTGATCCGCGTGACGACGGCGATGCGCTCGTCCAGCGTCATCCGCGGCCAGGGCCCGTGGTCGAACGCCTGCCGGGCGGCGGCGACGGCCCGGTCCACGTCCCCCTCGGCGGCATGCGGCACGCGGCCGATGACCTGCTCGGTGTGCGGGGAGATGACTTCGATGACATCCCGCCCCAGCGGATCGACCAACTCCCCGCCGATGAACAGTTTTCCGTGTTCGACAAGCTCGCTCATGGCTGCTGCCTCCCGCGACGCGGCACGTGACCCGATCGACTCATTGACTGACCTGGCATCAGAATCCGCCGGCGCTCCCGCGTCCGCTCCCGCGCCCACATCCGCGTCCGGCCCCTCATCTGACTCCGTGTCAGAACTGATACCAGTTCCACTTCCAGGAGTCCACGGCCGGGACAGCACCGGCAGCGCGGCCCGGACGGCAGACTGACGTCCATGACCGCATCCCTGCACCACATCGTCATCGACACGCACGACCTGCCCGCCCTGGCCCGCTTCTGGGCCGCGGTACTGAAGTGGCGCATCCTGTCCGAACGGGAGCGCGAGGTCGTGATCGGCCCGGACGCGGACGCCCCGGTGGGCATCTGCTTCATGCCGGCACCCGAGGCGAAGACCGTGAAGAACCGCCTGCACCTCGACCTGACGACGGGCCCGGAGGAGGGTGCCGCGGAGATCGAGCGCATCCTCGCGCTCGGCGCACGCCGCGTGGACGTCGGGCAGACCGGGGACGAGTCCTGGACCGTGCTCGCGGACCCGGAGGGCAACGAGTTCTGCGTCGTGCGCCCGAAGGCCACCCTGATCGGATAGCCGTCCCGGGATACCGCGTCCAGATGGTCGACCGGGGCTACCACTGGAACAAGTTCTCGTTACAGTGGACGCGACGCGTCGTGGCCGCACCCCGCACGCCGCCGAGGCCGCGGAGAGATGGGGAGTTCATGTCGCAGGTGATCAACCACGGTGGAGGCGTCCACAGCATCAAGGTCCCCATCCCTGACAACCCGTTGGGCCACACCCTGGTCCATCTCCTCGACACGGACCGGGGCCCGGTCCTTATCGACACCGGCTGGGACGACCCGGAGGCATGGGACACCCTGACGGCCGGACTGACGACCGTGGGGGTGGACGTCGCCGACATCCACGGAGTGGTGATCACGCACCACCACCCCGATCACCACGGCCTCTCCGGCCAGGTCCGGGAGGCGTCCGGGGCCTGGATAGCGATGCACGCCGCCGACACGGCGATCGTCCGCCGCACCCGCGCGTCCGAACCGGGGACCTGGCTCGCCTACCTCGCGACGAAGCTGGCGACGGTCGGAGCGCCCGAGGACCACATCGCGCCGCTGCTGGCCGCCCGCGAGAAGGGCGGCCGCATGCGCACCCTGCCCGGCCTGCGGGCCGCGATCCCGGACCGTGAGATCGTGCCGGGCGAGCTCCTGGACCTCGCGGGCCGCACCCTGCGTGCGATCTGGACACCGGGGCACACCCCCGGCCACGTCTGCCTGCACCTGGAGGAGGACCATCCGGCCAACCTCCCCGGCCGCGGCCGCCTCTTCTCCGGCGATCACCTGCTCCCCGGCATCAGCCCGCATGTCGGCCTCTACGAGGACCCGGACGACGCCACGGCCACGGACCCGCTGGGCGACTACCTCGACTCCCTGGAGCGCATCGGCCGCCTGGGCGCCGCGGAAGTCCTTCCGGCGCACCAGTACGCGTTCGCGGACGCGGCAGGGCGCGTACAGGAACTCCTGGACCATCACGAGGAACGCCTCACGGGCCTCCTCGCCCTGCTCGCCGAACCGCTCACGCCCTGGCAGCTGGCCGAGCGGATGGAGTGGAACCGCCCCTGGGAGCAGATCCCTTACGGGTCACGGAACATCGCCGTCTCGGAGGCCGAGTCACATCTGCGCCGGCTGGTGAAGCTGGGCCGCGCGGAGGCGGTGGCCGGCAGCGAGCCCGTGACATACGTGGCGGTGTGAGCAGGGCGCCGAGCGGGGTCACACGGCGGCGCCGGTGTCCTCGCGGGGTCCCGCCGGGGCCGCCTCGGGAGCGCGGCCGGCCGGTGGAACGGCGGGCCGGGCGTCCGGCTCACCGGCGGGGCCGGCCGGCACCGAGCGGCGGCGCGCCACGAAGGCGGTCGCAACGAGGGTGAGGGCAACGGTCCCGGAGAGCGCGGGCCAGTACACGTAACGGTAGTTGGACTCGGGCGCCGTGGGCAGGTAGGCGAGGAGGTACAGGAGGGAGCTCGCCCCGAGGAGCCGGAGTTCGCGGGTCCAGGGCCCGGCCCACCGGCGGCGCAGCACCAGCACCAGCGAGACCGCCAGCCAGAACCAGCCCTGGAAGAGCATCGGCAGGTCGCGGGAGGAACCGGTCACGTAGTTCTGCAGAGCGAACCTCAGGGTGTCGTTCAGCGGCTGCTTCCGCACCTCGGGGTGCAGCCGGGCACCGGCATTGACACGGGTGCCGTTCCAGAAGGTCTGGTTGCTCCGGAAGAGCAGCTTGGTGAAGACCCGGGCCCGGTACTCCGCGTAGCCCTTCCAGTGCTTCGGCATCTGCTGCGTCCACATGCGCACGAGAACGTCGGCGTGCCGGTCCAGATACGTCACGTCGAACGGCCGGCGCTGCGGGAAGCACTGCAGGTACCCGTCCGAGGTGATGTTCCGCTTCTGGCACGTGACGGCTGCGGCGATCAGACGGTCCCGCAGGTCGGTGCCCGCGCCCGCCTGTTCGGCGGCGGTGCGCACCTGGTCCGGGGTGAGCACGTGGACGAGGTCGTCCACCGGGATCACCGCGTACACCCGCGTGGCCAACGGATGGGTCGCCGCGTTCACAGCGGCGCTGCCGCCCATCACGACCGCGGCGAAGACAGCGGTGGCGGCCAGCCATCGGCGCCGGCCCGGGGCGGGCCACGCCGCGAGGACCAGCAGGGCGAAGACCGGGATCGTGGCGGGGATGCCGTTCTTCCGTACGAGGGCGGCGTAGGTGAGGAACAGCAGACCCAGCACCAGCAGGGCCCAGCGGGTCCTGACCCGTTCCCGGGGCAGCTCGCGCACGGTGAGCACGATCGCGAAGACCGCGAGGAGCGCGTACGCGAGGTGCACGTCCTTCCACACCACTCCCGTGAGGTTCACGATGTGCGGCGCCCAGCCGACGGCCAGCACCGCGAGGGAGAGCCCACGGCTGCGGGTCCTCGTCCACACCAGCCGGGCGAGGATCCACAGCGCCCCCCACAGCACGGCGGCCTGCACGGCCGCCATGGTGGAGAAGTTCCCCGTGACCTGGATGAGGATGCGCCACGCGAGCGCCATCACCGGCGGATGCCAGTCGTTCACCGGCTCGTCCCCGAGCGCCTGCCACAGCTGGGTGTTGCTGTCCGCGCTGAGGTATCCGGGGTGAAAGACGGTGGCCACGGCATAGCCGCACGCCGCCGCGAGAGCCGCCAGGCACCACGGCCACGCCGTGCCGTCCTTCCAGGCGCTGCGCAGTGCGATGGTCCACCGGTCGACGGTTCCGGACATAGGGGCGGGGCCCTCCCAGCCGATGATGACGGGTCGCGTTGTCGCTCAACTGCGAGCCGAGAGACAACAGTTCCCGGACAGCGTGGACGGGAATCTATGCGTAACGGATGACAGAGGACAAACCGGAACGACTATTCACCCGAACGAGGTGCTCCCGCGGGGCGGCCGTCAGTGCGATGGCACAGTTGTCCCCGTGAGCACAGAGCGCCTCGATGAGCCCGTCGTCCTGGACGCCGTGGAGCTGACGGCCGATCCGCAGGGCTGACCGCCGACGGACGGCGCGCCCCCTCCCAACGGCCGGTTCAGGGCACAATCCTGAGCTGTGACGATCACCGCGCGCGAACTCAACCGGGCCACCCTCGGCCGCCAACTGCTCCTGGCCCGTGAGCCGCTGAGCGTCCCCGCCGGCGTGCGACGGGTGGTCGCGCTCCAGGCACAGCACCCGGCGTCCCCCTACCTCGCCCTGTGGAACCGGCTCACCGACTTCACTCCGGCCGAACTCGACGCCGCCTTCGCCGAGCGTGCGGTGGTCAAGGCCACCCTGATGCGGATCACGCTGCACGCCGTGCACGCCGAGGACTACCCGCCCTTCCGTGCGGCCATGCAGCCGACGCTGTACGCCTCCCGGCTCGGAGCCCGTTTCGCCGTGTGCGGGCTGACTCCCGCGGACGCGGAGGAGCTGGTGCCGGAGCTGCTGGCCTTCGCCCGCGCCCCACGGACCTCCGCCGAGATGCAGGCATGGGCCGAGGAGCGGCTGGGCGCCGAGAAGAAGGACGGAGGGTGGTGGGGGCTGAAGGCCTACGCGCCGCTGCACCACGTCCCCACGGACGCCACCTGGGCCTTCGGCCACCGGCCCTCCTTCGTCGCGGCCGGCGAAGGGCCCGCACCCGTGGGCCGGGCTGTGGACGCCCAGGCGCTGCAGACCTTGATCCTGCGCTACCTGGCGGGGTTCGGGCCCGCCTCGATCGCCGACGTGGCGCAGTTCGCCCTGGTGCGGCGGACGTCCGTACGCACCGCGCTCCAGGCCATGGGTGAGACCGTCGAGCAGCTCCGGGGGCCGGACGGCAGCACGTTGTTCGACCTGCCCGGTGCGCCCCGGCCCCCGGCCGACGTCCCCGCCCCACCGCGGCTCATGGCCATGTGGGACAGCGTTCTGCTGGCCTACGCCGACCGCAGCCGAGTGATACCTCCGGAGTACCGACCCCTGGTGATCCGGCGCAACGGCGACGTGCTGCCCACCCTGCTGGTGGACGGCCGCGTCGCCGGCGTGTGGCGCTCCACGGCCGACGGCATCGAGGCCACCGCCTTCCACCCGCTGTCACGCGCCGACTGGGACGGGCTCGCCGCGGAGGCACAGTCGTTGACGGCTCTCCTCGGCGACCGCGAGGCGGCGGTCTACAGCCGCTACCACCACTGGTGGGCGAAGCTTCCCGAGGGGGAGGTCCGGGTGCTGTGACCGGCGGCGGCCGTACGCCGGCGGGCGCGGGCCGGCGAGTGCGGGCCGGCGAGTGCGGGCCGGCGAGTGCGGGCCGGCGAGTGCGGGCCGGCGACCGACGTGACCGACGCAGCCTGCGTGGTGCGGGATCAGTCCTTGCGTCCGGTCACGGCGATGGTGACACCGAGCCCGATCATCGTGACCCCGCCAACTCCTCCGACCAGCGACAGCCGCTGGGGCGAGCGTGCGAACCAGTCCCGCCCGGTGGCCGCGAGCAGCCCCCACAGACTGTCGGAGGTCAGGGCGATGATGTTGAGGACCAGCCCGAGCACCAGCATCTGGACCACGGTGTGTCCCTGGCCGCGGTCGACGAACTGCGGCAGCACGGCAGCGAAGAACACCATGGTCTTGGGGTTGGCCACGCCGACGGCGAAGCCGTCCCAGAACGTGCGCGTACCGCCCTGGGCGGTCGTCGTGCCGGTGAACGCGTCCTGAAGCGAGCCACGTTGCCGCCACGCTCGGACGCTCAGGTACACCAGGTAGACGGCACCGGCCAGCTTCAGCACCGTGAAGACCAGGACGGAGCGCTCCACGACCGACCCGACCCCGAGGGCCACGGCCACGATGAGCACGTAGGCGCCCAGGGAGTTCCCCGCCACCGTGGTCAGCGCCGCGCGTCGCCCCTGCGCCAACGCCCGTCCGATCACGAACAGCACACTGGGCCCGGGAATCACGATCAGCAGGAACGACATAGCCGCGAAGGCGAGCAAGTGCTCGGCAGACACCATGCGGCTCATGCAACCACGGACCGGGGGCGCCCCTCAGCTCCTTTTCGGTGCGCGGCGCCGGGGCGGGTCCACTTCGGTGCGCGGCGCCGGGGCGGGTCCACTTCGGTGCAGGACCCGGAGGGGACACGCCCCACCTCCCCGGCCCTGTGTGCCGCGGCGCCCGGCCAGGGCCCCGTGGTACCCGCCCGGTAGAGTGGGCGAGTCGTCATCATGCCCGTTCAGGGGGGAAGCCGGAGCGAATCCGGCACCGACCCTTCCCCAAGCTCTCGACTCCGCTCGAGCAGGGGAGCCCCATCCCGTGACCGCCCTCCCGGGCGGAAGTCGGAATGCCCTGTCCGTGTCGTGACCGGCTCGTGCCGTCGGGACCCCCGGTGGCCGGCACCGTCGAGGTAGACGGAGCCGGAGCCTGGTGCCTGTGTGTGCCTGTGCCCGGTTCCCCCAGGAGAGGCCCCGCCCGCCATGACCGTACGCCGCAGCGCAGCTGCGCTCGCCGCCACCGCCACCGTGCTCTGTGCGGCCGCAGCCCCGGCCGCAGTCGCCGCGCCGTCCCCCTCCCCCTCGCCTTCCGTGGCTCTGCCTTCGGGGCTGCACGGCACGAAGGACCCGACGTACGACGGGGTGTGGCGGCAGTCGCTGGCGCTCGTCGCGCAGCGGACCGTGGGGGTCACGCCCGCCGCCGAGGCCGTCGACTGGCTGATCGGCCAGCAGTGCGACAGCGGGGCCTTCCCCGCGTACCGGCCCGACGCCTCCGTGCCCTGCGACGCCAAGACCATGATCGACACCAATGCGACCGCGGCCGCCGTGCAGGCACTGCACGAGGTCCGCGGGCACGAGGACCTCGTCGCGACCGGCGTCGACTGGCTGAAGTCCGTACAGAACGAGGACGGCGGCTGGGGTTACACCGCCGGCAGCCCCAGTGACGCGAACTCCACGTCGATCGTCATCGGCACCCTCGGCCGGGCCGGGCAGAAGCTCGGCGACGTGACGACGGACGGCGGCAAGACCCCGTACGACGCCCTGCTCAGCTTCGCCATCCCCTGCGGCGGCAAGGAGGGCGGCGCGTTCGCGTACCAGCCGGACAAGGCCGGCAAGCTCGTCGCCAACGGCGACGCCACGGCGGCCGCTGTGCTCGGCTCCCTGGGCAAGGGGTTCGTCATCGGGGACAACGCCGCGGTCAAGGACCCCACCTGCACCAAGGGCAAGGCTCTCAAGCCCGAGCAGGCCGCCCAGAACGGTGCCTCCTACCTTGCGGGCGCCCTCGCGAAGACCGGCCACCTCGACTCCCCGCCGATGCCCGGCGCGGAGGACAGCGCCCCGCAGCCGGACTTCGGCAACACGGCCGACGCGGTCGTCGCCCTGTCCGCGTCCGGCCACAAGGACAAGGCCGCCGCGTCCGTGAAGTGGCTCGCGGAGAACTCCGCGGACTGGGCGAAGGAGAACGGCCCCGCCGCGTATGCGCAGCTCGTCATGGCCGCCCACGCCACCGGTGCGGACGTCCACGACTTCGGCGGCGCCGACCTCGTCGCCCAGCTGAACGCGACCGGGCCCGCGCCCGCCGCCGTCGCGAAGCCGACGGCGAGTGCCACCGAGGAGGAGAAGAAGGACAGCGGCGACGGGGACGGGATCGGCGGTGTCTGGTGGTTCGTCGGGATCGGGCTCGCCGTCGGAGCGGGCGCCGGGTTCCTGATCAGCGGCCGCCGCAAGAACCAGCAGCTGTGAGGCCCTGTCGGATGGCACCGGACCGGATGAGCGGACGCGGTCCTCGGCGTGCGATGCCAAGGCGGACGGGCGAGCCGACGCGGAGCGTGGATGAACGGCGCCCCCGCCGGAAGCGTGCGTGCCGGGGCGTGGCCTCCCGGTCCGAGGTCACCCGACGGCCCCTGCGGCGCGCCGGCCGGGTCACCGCGCTGCTGGTGGTCCTGGGCGCTGCCCTGGCCGTGCTCGGCACGGGCACGGCCCAGGCGGCGGGCTACCGCTACTGGTCGTTCTGGGAGGGCTCCGGCAGCGGGTGGACGTATGCGACGCAGGGGCCGTCACTGGTCCGCCCGGCCGACGGTTCGGTGCAGGGCTTCCGGTTCGCCGTGAGTGCGGACTCGCAGGACGCGGCCAAGCCGCGCCGCGCCCCCGACTTCACGAAGATCTGCGCGGCCACGCCCGCCGAGGACGGCAGCAAGCGGGTCGCGCTCGTCATCGATCCCGGTACGGCCGCCGACGCCCCGGACGGGGCGACGCCGCCCGCACTGCGTACGGCGTGCGCGCAGATCCCCGAGGACGCGAGCAGCGCGGAGGCGCTCGCCTCGGTGGCCAAGCCGCTGCGATACGGCAGCGACGCGCTGCTCTGCGCGATCTCCGGCTACCCGGTCTCGGGTTGCGGTGAGCAGGTGACCGGGAACGAGGGCGCGGGCGACAGCAGGACCGCCACGGCTGACGCCTCCGCGCCCACGTCGGCGGGCGTCGCCGTCGGTGACGGTCCGGACCATGGCGGGCCCTCCGCGGGGGTCCTCGTCGGCGTCGCCGCCGTCCTCCTCCTCGGCATCGCCGCAGTCGCGCAGGCCCGCCGCCGCCGCGGATGACCGGCTCGACGAGTGGTACGCCCGTGGATATCGCGGACGCCCCGGTGGACCGGGTCCGTGCCTGGCGCGCACCCGCCGCGACCCGCAGCAACGCGCTGCCCGCCGGCGCCTGGTGGCTGTGGGCGCTCGGGCTCGCCACCGCCGCCTCCCGGACCACCAATCCGCTGCTGCTCGGCCTGCTGGTCGGCGTCGCGGGGTACGTCGTGGCCGCGCGCCGCACGGACGCGCCGTGGGCCCGGTCGTACGGGGCGTTCATCAGGATCGGGCTGTTCGTGATCGGTGTGCGACTGCTCTTCTCCGTCTTTCTCGGCTCCCCCATCCCGGGCACGCACGTCGTGTTCACGCTGCCCGAGGCGCCGCTGCCGGACTGGGCGAAGGGGGTCCGGATCGGGGGCCGCGTCACCGCCGAACAGGTGCTGTTCGCGCTGTACGACGGGGCGAAGCTCGCCGCTCTGCTCATCTGCGTCGGCGCGGCGAACTCCCTCGCGAACCCGGCCCGGCTGCTGAAGTCGCTGCCCGGTGCGCTGTACGAGGCCGGGGTGGCCGTCGTCGTCGCGATGACGTTCGCGCCGAACATGGTCGCCGACGTGATGCGGCTGCGCACCGCCCGGCGGTTGCGTGGCCGCCCGACCGGCGGTGTGCGGGCCGTGCTCCAGATCGGGCTGCCGGTCCTGGAGGGCGCACTGGAGCGGTCGGTCGCCGTGGCGGCCTCGATGGACGCCCGCGGCTACGGCCGCACGGCGCAGGTGCCTGCCGCCGTCCGCCACACCACGAACGTCCTCACGCTCGGCGGGCTGCTGGGTGTCTGCGCCGGTACGTACGGGCTGCTCGCCGCGCAGGGCGCGGTGTACGGGCTGCCGCTGCTGATCGCCGGTCTCGTGGCCGCGATGGCAGGGCTGAGGCTCGGCGGGGCCCGTTCGGTCCGCACCCGGTACCGGCCCGACCGCTGGGGGGCGCGGGCCTGGCTGGTCGCGGGGTCCGGTGCGGCGGTCGCGGTCGCGATGATCTGGGCGGGCAGTGCGGATCCGGCGGCGCTGCACCCCGGTGTCGTACCGCTGACCGCGCCCGTGCTGCCGCTGTGGCCGGCCGCCGCGGTGCTGATCGGCCTGCTGCCGGCGGTGGTCGCGCCCGTCCCGCCCTCCCCCACAGGCTTCGAGGAGCAGGTGTGATCCGGTTCGACGATGTTTCGGTGCAGTACGAGGGGGTGGACAGCCCCACCCTGTCGGGCGTCGAGCTGACCGTTCCCGAGGGTGAGCTGGTGCTCCTCGTCGGGCCCTCAGGGGTCGGCAAGTCGACATTGCTGGGCGCCGTGTCCGGGCTCGTGCCGCATTTCACCGGCGGTCGGCTGACCGGGCGCGTGACCGTCGGCGGGCGCGACACCCGTACCCACAAGCCGCGCGAGCTCGCCGATCTGGTCGGCACCGTGGGCCAGGACCCGCTCTCCCACTTCGTGACGGACACGGTCGAGGACGAGCTGGCGTACGGCATGGAGTCGCTGGGCCTCGCCCCGGACGTCATGCGGCGGCGGGTGGAGGAGACCCTCGACCTGCTGGGCCTCGCCGGGCTGCGCGACCGGCCCATCGCCACCCTGTCCGGCGGTCAGCAGCAGCGGGTCGCGATCGGTTCGGTGCTGACCCCGCACCCCCGTGTCCTGGTGCTGGACGAGCCGACGTCCGCGCTGGACCCTGCGGCGGCCGAGGAGGTCCTCGCGGTTCTGCAGCGGCTCGTCCACGACCTGGGGACGACGGTCCTGATGGCGGAACACCGGCTGGAGCGCGTGGTGCAGTACGCGGACCAGGTCGTCCTGCTGCCGTCGCCGGGCGCCGCCCCGGTCATGGGGGCGCCCACCGACGTGATGGCCCTCTCACCGGTACATCCGCCGGTCGTGGCGCTGGGACGGCTGGCCGGCTGGGAGCCGCTGCCCCTGTCGGTCCGCGATGCCCGGCGGCAGGCGGCGGGGATGCGGGACCGGCTGTCGACCGTGACGCCCGGGCCGGTGGGCGGGACCGGACACCGGAAGCCTCTCCCGCCACCGCCTCCCGCCCGCCCCGCGCCACGGCGCTCCGGCCTGGCCCGTCTGTTCGGCCGTGCGGCGCAGGAGGCCCCCCACGCCGAGCCCGTCACCGACACCACCACCCGTGTCGAGCGCCTCGCCGTGCGGCGCGGGCGCGTCGAGGCGCTGCGCCGGGTGACGCTCACCGTCGCCCCCGGCGAGACCGTCGCCCTGATGGGACGCAACGGCGCCGGCAAGTCCACCCTGCTCTCCGCGCTCGTCGGCATGGTCGAGCCCGCCTCCGGCACCGTGCTCGTCGGCGGCCGCACCCCGCACCGCACACCGCCGCGCGAGATGGTGCGCCGCGTCGGCCTCGTACCGCAGGAGCCGCGCGACCTGCTGTACGCGGACACCGTCGCCGCCGAGTGCGCGGCGGCCGACGCCGACGCGGGAGCGGCGCCGGGCAGCTGCCGGGAGCTGGTCTCCGAGCTGCTGCCCGGTGTCGCCGACGCCACCCATCCCCGTGATCTCTCCGAGGGACAGCGCCTCGCCCTTGCGCTCGCGCTCGTACTCACCGCCCGCCCCCCGCTGCTGCTCCTGGACGAGCCGACCCGCGGTCTGGACTACGCGGCGAAGGCCCGACTCGTCGGGGTGCTGCGCGCGCTGGCGGCCGAGGGCCACGCGATCGTGCTGGCCACGCATGATGTGGAGCTGGCCGCCGAACTGGCCCACCGGGTGGTGATCCTCGCTGACGGGGAGGTCGTCGCGGACGGGCCGACCGCGGAGGTCGTGGTGTCCTCGCCCGCGTTCGCCCCGCAGACCGCCAAGATCCTCGCTCCGCAGGAGTGGCTCACCGTGTCGCAGGTGCGCCGGGCACTGGGAGGTGCTGAGTGACGGGCACGAGAGAACGGGGGGCGCGGCCGGTGCGGCTCGGGCCGCGGGCCGTCGCCGCGCTGGTGCTGATCAGCGCCATCGGAGTGGCCGCCTTCGGCTGGCCGCTGCTGGCCGGCCCGGACTCCGGGCTCGCGCACTCCGAGGACGCGCCGTGGCTGTTCGCCGCGTTGCTGCCGCTGCTGGTCGGGGTGGTGGTGGCGATGATCGCGGACTCCGGACTCGACGCGAAGGCGGTGGCGATGCTGGGGGTGCTGGCCGCGGTCGGGGCCGCGCTGCGCCCGCTGGGGGCCGGTACGGCCGGTCTGGAGCCGATGTTCTTCCTGATGGTGCTGAGCGGGCGGGTGCTCGGGCCCGGCTTCGGCTTCGTGCTGGGCTCGGTGACGATGTTCGCCTCCGCGCTGCTGACCGGCGGAGTGGGTCCGTGGATGCCGTTCCAGATGCTGTCGATGGGCTGGTTCGCGATGGGCGCCGGGCTGCTGCCGGGCCCGGACCGGGTCCGTGGACGCGCCGAGCTGCTGATGCTCGCCGCGTACGGGGCGGTGGCCTCGTTCGCGTACGGGACGGTCATGAATCTCTACGGGTGGACGATCGTGCCGGGGCTCGGCTCGGGCATCTCCTTCGTGCCGGGAGACCCGCTGGGCGACAACCTGGTGCGCTTCCTCGCGTACTGCACGGCCACCTCGCTCGGCTGGGATCTGGGCCGGGCCGTGCTCACCGTCGTGCTGACGCTGACCGTCGGCACCGCGCTGCTGAAAGCGCTGCGCCGGGCCACGCGGCGGGCCGCCTTCGAGGCCCAGGTCACATTCGAGGCTCCCGGCGAGTGAGGGCACCCACAGGACCTTGGTCCTGTACGAAGCGGGACAGTAGTCGGGGAAACCCCCACCTGACCCCGTTCCTCCCCCTCCGACCTGCTATGGAGCATTTCGATATGGTTCGGGACCTTCGGCCCTGGGTGCGAGGCGGGGTCGTATCCGGGGTCGTTGCGGTGGTTGAACGGCGCCGCTAACACTGGAGAAGTCGCCGAGCACCGCAGCGTCCACCGGAACGGACAGCGGTCAACGCGCAACGGTCCACGCAGGATTCGGGCCGGAGCACGCGACTCCCCCGTACCCGACGTTAGGTTCCCTGTGTCGTTCGCCCGTAACATCCTCGCCCGTCGCAAGTCCGCCATCGCCGGTGCAGCCGTGCTGCTGGGTGCCTCCGGTGTGGCGCTGGGCGTCTCCCCGGCCATGGCGGCCACGTCCGCCGCGCCGACGTCAGCTGCCGCGAGTGCTCAGGACACGGCGAAGCAGATGATCGGTGACGACGCGCAGTTCCAGTGCTTCAGCAACATCGTCAGCCACGAGAGCGGCTGGAACCCGAGCGCGACCAACGCCTCCTCCGGCGCCTACGGCCTGGTCCAGGCGCTGCCCGGCTCGAAGATGGCGTCCGCCGGCTCCGACTGGCAGACCAACCCCAGCACCCAGATCAAGTGGGGCATGGACTACATGAACTCCCGCTACGGCAGCCCCTGTGGCGCCTGGTCGTTCTGGCAGGCCAACAACTGGTACTGAGTCCACCGGACCGCAGCCAGTAGCGACGAGGGGCCCTCCACCGCATGTGCGCGGTGGAGGGTCCCTCGTCGTTTCCCCGGCCGGGCGCGGCCGGCGCGTCGAGCCGGGGCCCGCCCGCAGGCCCCCTACAGGCGCTGGATGATCGTTCCGGTCGCCAGGGCGCCACCCGCACACATGGTGATCAGCGCGAACTCCTTGTCCCTGCGCTCCAGCTCGTGCAGGGCCGTGGTGATCAACCGGGCCCCGGTGGCGCCGACCGGGTGACCGAGCGCGATCGCGCCCCCGTTGACGTTCACCTTCGACAGATCCTGGTCGAAGACCTGCGTCCAGCTCAGCACCACCGACGCGAAAGCCTCGTTGATCTCCACGATGTCGATGTCCTTGAGGGACATCCCGGCCTTGCCGAGCACCGCGCGGGTCGCGTCGACGGGGCCGTCGAGGTGGAAGTGCGGGTCGGAGCCCACCAGCGCCTGGGCGACGATCCGGGCCCGCGGCTTCAGCTTCAGGGCCCGGGCCATGCGCTTGGACGCCCACATGATCGCGCAGGCTCCGTCGGATATCTGCGAGGAGTTGCCCGCGGTGTGGACGGCCGTGGGCATCACGGGCTTGAGCCGGGCGAGCCCCTCCATGGTGGTGTCGCGCAGCCCCTCGTCGTGATCGACGAGCCGCCACATGCCCTGGCCCGCGGCCTGTTCGGCCTCGGTGGTGGGTACCTGGACCGCGTACGTCTCCCGTTTGTAGCGCTCCTCGGCCCAGGCGACGGCCGCCCGTTCCTGCGAGAGGAGGCCGAGCGAGTCGACGTTCTCCCGGGTGAGGCCGCGCTTGCGGGCGATGCGCTCGGCGGCCTCGAACTGGTTGGGCAGGTCGACGTTCCACTCGTCGGGCCACGGCTTGCCCGGCCCGTGCTTGGAGCCGCTGCCCAGCGGAACGCGGGACATGGCCTCCACCCCGCAGCTGATGCCGACGTCGATCACCCCGGCCGCGACCATGTTGGCGACCATGTGGGAAGCCTGCTGCGAGGAGCCGCACTGGCAGTCCACGGTCGTCGCGGCGGTCTCGTACGGAAGCCCCACGGTGAGCCAGGCGTTGCGCGCGGGGTTCATGGACTGTTCGCCGGCATGGGTGACGGTGCCGCCGACGATCTGTTCGACGCAGTCGGCGTGGATGCCGGTCCGGCCGAGAAGTTCACGGTAGGTCTCACCCAGCAGGTAGGCCGGGTGCAGGTTGGCGAGCGCGCCTCCACGCTTGCCGATGGGGGTGCGTACGGCTTCGACGATGACGGGTTCCGCGGCCATGAGCTCGTCCTCTCCTCGCTCTTCCGCAGAGGCGTCCCGGCGCCCACGGAAGGAACTAGTACGCGTTCTAGTTCTGCAAGCAGTCTTATGAGGCTTACCCCCGGTACGCAAGGGTCTTGCACGCACCTTGCCCGGGCTTCACCACCCACGCCCACCGCAGAACGGCCGGTTCACCACCGCCTCACGCAACAGATCCGGCCATGCCCCTTGTCACTTGTAGAACTCGTTACTACCTTGCGGGCAGCTTCTGATGGGTCGTCAGACAAAGTGCCGACGGCTCTCGGACCGACCTGGCGTTCTCGACCTGGAGCTGCCGATGCCCTGCCCCCATCTGCCCGAAGGGTTCGACTTCACCGATCCCGACCTGCTCCATGCCCGGGTCCCACACCCGGAGTTCACCCTCATGCGGGAGACGGCACCGGTCTGGTGGTGCACCCAGCCCACCGGCATTTCCGGCTTCGACGACGCGGGCTACTGGGTCGTCACCCGGCACGCGGACGTCAAGTACGTCTCGACCCGTCCCGAGCTGTTCTCGTCGAACACCAACACCGCGGTGATCCGCTTCAACGAGTCGATCAGCCGGGACCAGATCGACGTCCAGAAGCTGATCATGCTGAACATGGACCCGCCCGAGCACACCCGGGTCCGTCAGATCGTCCAGCGCGGCTTCACCCCCCGCGCCATCCGGTCCCTGGAGGAGACGCTGCGCAACCGGGCGCGCTCCATCGTCGAGACCGCACTCGCCGGGGCGGACGACGACGGCTCGTTCGACTTCGTCACCAACATCGCCGTGGAACTGCCACTTCAGGCCATCGCCGAACTCATCGGCGTACCGCAGGAGGACCGGGCGCGGATCTTCGACTGGTCGAACAAGATGGCCGCGTACGACGATCCGGAGTACGCGATCACCGAAGAGATCGGCGCCGAGGCGGCGATGGAGATCGTCTCCTACTCGATGAACCTCGCGGCAGCGCGCAAGGAGTGCCCGGCCAAGGACATCGTCTCCCAACTGGTCGCCGCCGAGGGCGAGGGCAACCTCTCCTCGGACGAGTTCGGCTTCTTCGTGATCCTGCTCGCCGTGGCCGGCAACGAGACCACGCGCAACGCCATCAGCCACGGCATGCACGCGTTCCTGACCCACCCCGAGCAGTGGGAGCTCTACAAGCGCGAGCGGCCGGAGACCACCGCCGAGGAGATAGTCCGCTGGGCGACGCCCGTGGTCTCCTTCCAGCGGACCGCCACCCAGGACCTCGAACTGGGCGGGCAGCAGATCAAGAAGGGTGACCGGGTCGGGCTGTTCTACTCCTCGGCCAACAACGACCCCGAAGTGTTCGAGAACCCGGAGCAGTTCGACATCTCCCGCGACCCGAACCCGCACCTCGGCTTCGGCGGCGGCGGTCCGCACTTCTGCCTCGGCAAGTCCCTGGCCGTGATGGAGATCAACCTGATCTTCAACGCGATCGCGGACGTCCTGCCGGACCTGCGGCTGGTCGGTGACCCGCGCCGGCTGCGGTCGGCCTGGCTCAACGGCATCAAACAGCTCCAGGTCAGCAGGACGGCCGCCTGAGCCATCCCCGTACCCCCGTCCGCCTGTCGGACGGGGGTACGGGGATCATGGCGGCCATGCCTGCGCTCCTCTCCGGCTTCGCCCCCATCTGGATCCTGACCGCCATCGGTTACGCGGCAGCCCGCGGCGGGCTCCTCGGGGAGCAGGCGGAGTCGGTGCTCGGCCGGTTCGTCTTTCATGTGGCCATGCCCGCCGCGCTGTTCACCATGGTGTCCGGTTCACGGCTGGACGCCTTCGCCCATCCGTCGATGGTGGCGTTCGCCGCAGGCACGGTGCTGGTGTCCACGTCGGGATACGTGGCGGGCCGACGCTTCTTCGGCCGCAAGAGAGCCGAGGCGTCGATCAGCGGCATGGCGTCCGGCTACGTCAACTCCGCCAATCTGGGCATCCCGGTGGCGGTGCACGTGCTCGGCGACGCCTCGTTCGTCGCGCAGGTCATCCTGTTCCAGGTGCTGCTGGTCTCGCCCGTGGTCCTGACCCTGCTGGACTCGGGCGCGCGGGGCGGCCGGCCCCTCGGCGGCGGACTGCGGCGGATGCTCACCATGCCGGTGCGCAACCCCGTCATCATGGCCTCACTGCTCGGAGTGGCGGTCTCCGCGAGCGGGCTGCGTCTGCCGGCCGCCGTCGCCCACTCCTGCGACGCGCTCGGTGCCGCGGCCGTACCGACGGCGCTGATCGCGCTGGGCCTGTCCCTGCACGGCGGCCCCGGCGGAGGGCGCCGGGACGGGGCCGAGGAGGCGGACGGCGGGACCGGCCGTGTCACGGGGCGTGCTGAGGTAGGCGTCGCGGTCGCGCTCAAGACGCTGGTCCAGCCCGCGGTCGCCTACGTCGTCGCCGGACCGCTTCTGCACCTGCCGGACCACCAGGTGCTGGCCGTGGTGCTCTGCTCCGCGCTGCCGACGGCGCAGAACGCCTACCTCTACGCCCGTGAGTACGAGCTGGACACCGGCCTGGCCCGCACCTGCGTGGTGGCCTCCACGGTGGTGTCGATGGTCACGCTGTCCTTCGCCGCCTGGGCGCTGGGGGCGTCCGGCTGATCCGTTGGAGTGGCGGGGCCCGCCCGACGGGCGGATGCTGGTGGGGCGACGATCCACATGCCGAAGGGGTGCCGGGCGCTTCTTGCCGCCCGGCACCCCTTCGGCACGTCGCCCGTCAGGCGCTCTCGGTGACACGCCCGACGGGTTTCGACGACGTCGTGCTGGTTGCGTCCGGCGGCGTCTCGTCCCCCGGTTCCCGCAGCCTGCGGGGGCCGGACAGCGCGTACGTGAGGCCGAAGCCGAGGGCCACCACCGCTGCACCGCCCACCGCGTCGAGCACCCAGTGGTTGCCCGTCGCGACGATCGTCGAGACCGTGAACAGCGGGTGCAGCACCCCCAGCGCCTTCATCCAGAGCTTCGGGGCGAGCATCACGATCACCACACCGCACCACAGGGACCAGCCGAAGTGCAGCGAGGGCATCGCCGCGTACTGGTTGGTGACCCCGGTCAGCGTGCCGTAGTCGGGCTTCGCGAAGTCCTGGACGCCGTGGACCGTGTCGATGAACCCGAGCCCCGGCATCAGCCGCGGCGGGGCCAGCGGGTAGAGCCAGAAGCCGACCAGGGCGAGCAGGGTGGCGAAGCCGATGGAGCTGCGGACCCAGCGGTAGTCCGCGGGGCGGCGTACGTACAGCACGCCGAGGATGGTCAGCGGCACGACGAAGTGGAACGTCGAGTAGTAGTAGTCGAAGAAGTCCCGCAGCCAGCCGACCTTGACGACCGAGTGGTTGACCCAGTGCTCCACGTCGATGTGCAGCCACTGTTCGATCGAGTGGATCTGCCGGCCGTGGTGCTCCGCGGTGGCGCGGCCTGCCGTCGCCGCCAGCCTGACCTGCTGGTACGCGGAGTAGACGACCCTGATCAGCAGGAGTTCCAACAGCAGGTTCGGCCGGCTGAGCACCCGCTGCCAGAACGGCAGCAGCGGCACCCCGCTCCAGCGGGCGGCGACCGGGGAGGCGTGGCCGGTCTGGATCGGCTGCTGCCAGTACGGCGAGGTGCGCGGCAGGAACGGGGCCACGCACGCGGCCGCGAGCGCGGCGATCAGCAGCACGTTGTCGCGGACCGGGAACATCGCCTCGATGTTCGGCAGCAGCATCTTGCCCGGCAGCGTGACGACGAGGATCACGACGGCCGGCCAGACCATCCGGTCGGAGGCCCGCTTGCCGACCCGGCCGACCACGGCGAGCAGCACCCACAGCAGCTGGTGCTGCCAGGCGGTGGGGGCCACGGCGACGGAGACGCAGCCGGTCACGGCCACGGCGAGCAGCAGCTGGCCGTCGCTCGCGTACCGTGCGGCGCGGCGAAGTCCGAGGAAGCAGACGGCCGCGGCCAGAACGACGAAGAGCGCGATCTCCCACGGGCCTTCCAGGCCCAGGCGGAGCAGCGCGCCGTGCAGCGACTGGTTGGCGAGGCTGTCGGCCTGGTCACCGAGCCCGGCGCCCGCGACGTGGTGCACCCAGTAGGTCCACGAGTCGTGCGGCATCGCGGCCCAGGCCAGCGCCGTGCAGGCGGCGAAGGCCGCGCCGCCGGTCAGCGCGGCCCGGCGTCTGCCGGTCAGCCAGAGGAGGACGGCGAAGAGCAGCACGGTCGGCTGGAGGGCTGCGGCGATCCCGATCAGCAGGCCCGAGGCCCGTTCGCCGCGGGCCGCGAAGCAGCCGACGAGGACCAGGAGGACCGGCAGGATGCTGGTCTGGCCCAGGTGGAGGGCGTTGCGCACCGGCAGCGAGAGCATCAGCAGACTGATCGCGACGGGTGCGGCGAGCAGGGCGGTGCGGCGGCTGACGGGGCCGGGCAGGGCGCGCGCCGCGACGATACCGAGGGCGGCGACGAGCAGCAGTGAGCCGAAGGTCCAGGCGACGCCGAGGCTCTGTTCGGCCGTGCGGGTCAGGGGCTTGAGCACCAGGCCGGCGAAGGGGGTGCCGGTGAACCGGTCGGTGTCGTACAGCGAGCCCGTCACATGCAGCACACCGTTCTCACCGATCCACGTCTCCAGATCGGTGAGGCGTTCGCCGGGCGGCTGCCGCAGCACCACCGCCATCTGCCGCACGGCCAATGCGGCTACAACAAGCCAGAGCACGGCACGGGCAGCCCCGGTCCTCGCTCCCGTCGCCGCGTCTGTGCGCACACTGTGCTCCGCGTTCGCCACGTTGCGCCGACCCTCCCAACGTTTGGTGCCGATTCTCTGCCCGGCATGCTGTGAAACCTTCGCATTGCCCTATGAGGTAGACACAATCACCCCCTCTTCACCTGACTGTCATCCCGCTTTTGTCGGAAAGGATGCCCGGTTGTGCGGTGCGGACAGGCCGGAACGGCCGGAACCGGCGGGGGCGTGCGCACGTCTGAGCCCCTGATCAGTGGCTATGGGGAGGACGCGGAAGATGCGGTGTGCGGGGAGAGATCGAGAGGTGCGGCATCGGCCGCGCGGGTGGGCGCTCCGGGCGCTGTCCCTGGCCATGCTGGTGTTCTCCACTCAACTGGGGTCGCTGATCGCGCCGGCGTACGCGTGTGGCTGCGGGGCGATGGTGGTGGACCGCGACTCGCGGGTCTCGGTCGACCGGGAGACGTCGGTCGTCGGCTGGGACGGCAGTACCGAGCAGATCGTGATGCGGCTCACCGTGCGTGGGAACGCCCCCGACGCCGCCTGGATCATGCCCGTGCCGCACCGTGCCACGGTCGAACTCGGTGACGCCTCGCTCTTCTCCGAGCTGCAGACCCTCACGGCACCGGTGAGCGCCACCCGGCACTACTTCTGGCCCCGGGCCAAGGACTGGCCGTTCAGCGGGTCGGGCAACAGCTCCGGGGACGGCGCCGCCGCTCCTTCGGCGGCCGGCCCGGTCGAGGTGGTGGGCCGGGAGCGGCTCGGTCCGTTCGACGTGGCCCGGCTGGCCGCGACGGATCCCGCCGCGCTGGAGAGCTGGCTGAAGGAGAACGGCTTCGAGCTGCCGGACAGGCTCGCGACGGCCTTGCGCCCGTATGTGGAGCAGAAATGGGAGTACGTGGCCGTGCGCCTCGCCCCCCGGGAGCCCGGCGGACCGCTGAGCGGCACGCTCGACCCGCTGCGGCTGCGCTTCGCCAGCGACCGTCCGGTCTACCCGATGCGTCTGTCCCGGCTCGCCGCGACGCCGCAGTCGCTGGGCCTGTACGTGCTCGCGGCGCACCGCATGGAGCCGCGCGGCACTATCGGCGGACAGCTGCCCGAGGTGACGTACGCGGGGCGGGTCGACGCCCGGCAGGAGGAGGGGGAGTACCCGGCGCTGGATGCGCTGACGGGCGGGAAGCCGGTGTTCGTCACGGCGATCGACCAGTCGTTCCCCCGGCCGGAGCTGATCGACGGCGACCACGAACTGCGGGCAGCCGCCGCGGACACCCCGTACCGGACCATGGACTACCGCGACGAGCTGCTGACCGTGGGCGGCGCCCCGGCCTGGCTGCTGTCGCTGCTCGGTGGAGCCGTGGTGGTGGTCGCCGCGCTGCTGGCGGCGCTGCGGGCCCGGCGACGGCGGCCGGTGTCGCCGCCGCCACCGGTCACCGTGCCGCCGCCGCTGCGGTGAGCGCCGGGGCCGGTCCGACGGGTCGTGGACGTACGTACGCTGGGTGAATCGCGGGACGACGGTCCTCACGACGCCCTCCGCGCACGAAATCGTTTTTCCCTACGCTCGGGCGCGCGTCAGACTGACCCGATGACGTGGACCGTGACCCCCGAGCGCTTCGACTCCCCCGACGCCGCCCTGCTGCGCAGGGATTACTACGACGAGGTGGCCAGTCGCTACTGGGAGCGGCCCGCGACGGCCCGGGAGATCGACGAGGGGCTCACCGACGACGGTGCCGAGTTGCTCGTCCCGCCGACCGGCGAGTTCGTCGTCGGTCGCTTCGAGGGCGCCGCGGCGGCGTGTGCCGGGCTGATCGTGACGGAGCCGGGCACCGCGGAGCTGACCCGGGTCTACGTCCGTCCCCAGGCACGCGGGACGGGTGGTGGCGGGCTGCTGCTCGCGGCCGTGGAGCGCCTGGCGCGGGCCGCCGGCGTGCGGCGGATCCGGCTCGACACCCGTAACGATCTCGTCGAGGCGCGCGGACTGTACGCCAAACACGGCTACCGGGAGGTCCCGGCCTTCCACCGCCGGCAGTACGCGGAGCACTGGTTCACCAAGGAGCTGTGACGACCTGGTGTGCTCCGTCGCCCACCTGGTCGTGAGGCCGCGCGCGCCCCCGGCCCGGACGAAGGGTCAGACGGGCGGCTGGTGCGGGTGCCCGGCCGCGTGATCCCGCTTGGGCGCCGGGCTGTGCGGGCGCTCCTTGCTCGATCCGCTGGTCTCCGCCGTCAGTTCCGACACCAGGGCGACCAGGTCGGTCGGCCGGTCCGGACCCCACCAGTCGCCCAGCAGCTCGGCCAGGGAGTCCTCGCGGGCCTGTGCCAGCTTCACGACGGCCTCGGCGCCCGGTTCGGTGAGCACCATCTGCACCCCCAGCCGGCGGGCCAGACCGCGCTCCTCCAGCTGCCGGGCGGCGTCGCTGATCACCCGCAACGGCACGGGGGCGATGTCGGCGAGCCGGGCGGGCTCAACGGTGCCGTGCCGTTTGATGCGCAGCAGCATCCAGCTGGCGGCCGGCAGCAGGTCGTACCCGGCCCGCGCGGTGATCTTCTCGTAGACCTCGCGGCGTCCTTCCCGGGTGGCCAGGACCGAGAGGGCGCGGGCGCACTCGTCGTACGAGGAACGCTCGACCGGATTCGACGCGAGCGTCTCGGTGGAGTCGGGGGCGGTCACCGAGCCACGCAGCTTGTCCTCCTTGAGCAGCCAGGCGAAGAGGAAGGCGACCAGGACGACGGGGGCGGCGTACAGGAACACATCGGTGATCGACGTGGAGTACGCGTTGAGCACGGGCTGCTGGAGCGCCGGGGGCAGCTGGCCGATGGCGCGCGGGTCCGCGGCCAGACCTTTGGCGCTGACTCCTGGCGGCAGCGGCCGGTCGGCGAGTGCGGAGCCGAGCTTGTCGGTGAGCCGGTTGGTGAAGATGGTGCCGAAGATGGCGACGCCGAACGAGGCTCCGATGGAACGGAAGAACGTCGCGCCCGAGGTGGCGACGCCGAGGTCCTGGTACGAGACGGCGTTCTGCACGACCAGGACCAGGACCTGCATCACCAGACCGAGTCCCGCACCGAAGACGAAGAAGTAGATGCTCATCTCCCAGGTGCTGCTGGACTCCGTCAGCCGGTGCAGGAGCAGCAGGCCGATCGCGGTGATGCCGGTGCCCAGGACGGGGAAGACCTTCCAGCGGCCCGTACGGCTGACGATCTGTCCGGACACGGTGGAGGTGATCAGCAGGCCGAAGACCATGGGCAGCATGTGGACGCCGGACATCGTCGGCGTGATGCCGTGCACCACCTGGAGGAACGTCGGCAGATAGGTCATCGCGCCGAACATCGCGAATCCGACGACGAAGCTGATCACCGCGACGAGGCTGAAGGTCCTGATCCGGAACAGTTTCAGCGGCAGGACGGGTTCGGCCGCGCGTCGCTCCACGTACACGAAGGCGATCAGCAGCACCACGCTGAGCACGGCGAGGCCGATGATCCGTGCCGACCCCCAGGCCCAGGTGGTGCCGCCGAGCGAGGCGACGAGGACCAGGCAGGTGGCGACGGAGGCGATGAGGAAGGTGCCGAGGTAGTCGATGGTGTGCTTCGTCCGGCGGACCGGGATGTGCAGCACGGCGGCGATCACGACGAGGGCGACGACTCCGATGGGCAGGTTGATGTAGAAGACCCAGCGCCAGCTGAGATGTTCGGTGAAGAAGCCGCCGAGGAGCGGTCCGAGGACGCTCGTCGCGCCGAACACCGCGCCGAACAGGCCCTGGTACTTGCCGCGTTCGCGCGGGGGGACGAGGTCGCCGACGATCGCCATCGACAGCACCATCAGACCGCCGCCGCCGAGCCCCTGGAGGGCGCGGAAGCCGATCAGCTGAGGCATGTTCTGAGCGATGCCGCAGAGGGCCGAGCCGATCAGGAAGATGACGATGGCGGTCTGGAAGAGCCTTTTGCGTCCGTACTGGTCGCCGAGCTTGCCCCAGAGGGGGGTCGCCGCGGTCGACGCCAGCAGGTAGGCCGTGACCACCCATGACAGGTGCTCCAGACCGCCGAGATCGCTGACGATGGTCGGCAGAGCCGTGGAGACGATGGTCTGGTCGAGTGCGGCGAGGAGCATGCCGAGAAGCAGTGCGCCGATCGCCACCAGAACCGACCGCGTGGAGCGGTCGGCGCCGGGGGCCGGGGCCGTAGGGCTCAACTGCTGGGCCATAGAACATCTCCTCGGATCCGCTACCCCCCCATCCTGTCTGTTCTGCACCGTTATGGCCTGCCGAGGAAGTCCGTGATTGGGCTTACCGGCGGCGGGCTGCATAATCGCAGGCAGTTCAAGGGGAGGGGACCCACAATGACCGGACATATGTGCCCGGAGTGCGGTACGGACAACAGACCGGGCACCGGCCCGCACTGCGCCTGCGCGCCACGCGCGGCCCGCGGTGACGCCGGACCGCGGCAGAACGACGGGCAGCTCGGCGCGGCCGGACAGCGGCAGACCGCCCCCGACGCCGCCTTCGCGCAGCAGGCCGCCGCCCGTCCCGACGACCGGGAGCGGGCCGCCGAGCAGCAGCGCATCGCGGCACAGCACGCCGAGCGGTCGGCGGAGATGGCGGCGGCGGAGGACTTCGACCCGCTGCGCATCCGGCCGTACGTGACGCTGGGCGGCGAGGAGCCCGAGGCGGCCGCCTCCGAACCCGCCCGGGGGGACGCGCCCGGGGGCGCCGCCACGACGATGCCGCTGTTCCTGGATCCGGTGGGCGCGCTGCCGGGCGCGGCGGACCCGGCCGGCGCGGAGGGCTTGGACGAGACCGCACTCCTCACGACCGGCCCCGACCCGGTGCAGCCACGTCGCCGCCGGCCCTTCGCGGCGCTGGCCGCGGGGGCGGCCGTCGTCACCGTGGTCGGCACGGCGGCCTTCGTGGGCGGCCTGTTCAACGGGGACAGGAGCCAGGAAGCCGACCTGGACCAGGCGCTGCCCTCCACGGTGAGCAGTGTCCACGAGGAGAGCATCGAGCCGTCGGGCTCCGCCTCGGCGTCCACCTCCCCCTCACCCTCCCGTCCGGCATCCGGCTCGCCGTCCGCGTCGGCCTCGGCCTCGGCGTCCGCCTCCACCTCGCCGTCCGCGTCCCGCTCCGCGTCCAGTTCGGCGTCGGCGTCCCCGACAGGGTCGGCCGAGGCGGCATCGCCCCCCGCGGCCACGGCGGGAAGCAGCACCCCCGCGGCGGTGGCGCCGCCCGTCCAGTCACAGAGCGCCGCGACGCTGCGGCGCGGGGACTCCGGCCCGGAGGTGACCGAGTTGCAGCGCCGTCTCCAGGAGGTCTGGGTCCTCGACCAGGGGCCCACCGACGACGACTACACGGAGCGGGTCGAGAAGGCCGTGGGCGACTTCCAGAGCTGGTGGAACATCCAGGGCGACCCGAAGGGGGTCTACGGGCCGAACACCCGGCAGGCGCTGGAAGGAGCCACCACGGGCCGGGGGCGCCACTGACCCGCGCGGGAGGCCGCCCCGGTGCCGGGATTGGCTTTCCCGGCACCGTTTTTGTATCGTGGAGAAACAAAGTGGCCTCCGCGCGCATACCCTGACCGGCGAGCGGGGGCCACTTGTTCTCCTTCCCGCGCCGCACGTCTCCGCGCGGCGTTCGCTTCCCCCCGCTCTGGAGCCCGCCCATGCCGGCCACCGCCCTCACCGCCCACGCACTCCTCCTCGACATGGACGGCACGCTGGTGAACTCCGACGCCGTCGTGGAGCGCTGCTGGCGGCGTTGGGCACTGCGGCAGGGCCTGGACCCGGAGGCAGCACTCAAGGTGGTCCACGGCCGGCAGGGATACGCCACCATGGCGGTGCTCCTCCCGGACCGTCCGATGGAGGAGAACTACGCGGACAACCGGTTGATGCTCGCGGAGGAGACCGCCGACACCGACGGGGTCGTCCCGATCGGCGGCGCCCCCGCGTTCATGGACGCCATCGCCACGCTCCCCCACGCCCTGGTCACCTCGGCCGACCTGGCTCTGGCCCGGGCCCGGATGACCGCAGCCGGGCTGCGGATGCCGGAGCTCAAGGTCACCGCCGAGAGCGTCGGCGCCAGCAAGCCGGACCCCGAGGGTTTCCTCAAGGGAGCGGCGGGGCTCGGTTTCGCACCGGCGGACTGCCTCGTCTTCGAGGACTCCGAGGCGGGCATCGCGGCCGGCCGGGCGGCGGGCATGCGTGTCGTGGGGGTCGGCCCGCGCGCGGCGGCGCTCTCCCCCGACGCACACGTGGACGACCTGACGCAGATCCGGGTCGAGGCGGCGGCGGACGGTTCCGTCGTCCTGCACATCAGCGGACGGTAACCACCCTCAACGCTCCCCGGCCGGGCCCCGGTGCAGCCGCCCCCGCGCCACCAGTTCCAGCACGGTCGCTACGGCCGCGGCCTGCACGGCCATCAGGGCCACCAGCACGAACAGCTGTACGGCGCCCGCCTGTACCGGTGAGGCGCCGCCCAGCAGCATGCCCACGAAGGCCCCGGGCAGCGTGACGAGTCCCACCGTGCGCGTCTGGTCGAGTCCCGGCAGCAGCGCGTCCGACGCCGCGGGCCGGGCGATCTCCATCCGTGCGTCCCGGTCCAGGAATCCAAGGGCCATCGCCGCCTCCACCTCCCCCCGCCGCGTGGTCAGTTCATCGAGCGCCCGCCGGCCGCCGAGCACCGTCGCGGTCAGCGCGCCGCCGATGAGAATGCCCGTCACCGGAATCAGCGCGATGCCCCGGACCGGAAGAAGGCCGGTGAGCAGCAGCACGGCGACGACCGGCGCTACCCCGACCCCGATCGGCACGGCCACCCACCACCACGTGCGGTTTCGCGTGACCCGGCGCCCCGCGGTCCACACGGCGACGGCGTACATCAGCGCGATGAACGCGAACATCGGCGCAAGCGCGTGGACCACCCAGCCGATCAGCGAGGAGACCGCGGCGAGCTGGACCGCCGCCCGCAGCCCGGCCACGACGATCTCGCGTGACCGGCCGAGGGACGCGAACCGGGCGACGGCAGCGGCCGCCGCGAGCAGCAGCGCCAGGACGATGCCGAGCGTGACGGTGACCGGAAGCAGCACGCCGCCACCCTAAGACCGCACGAGCCCGGCCCCCCGCCACGAACCGGGATCCCCGCGGCGGGTCGCGGTCCGTCCCGGCCCCCGGACCTGCCGACTCCTCAGTTCCGTACGCCCGCGCACGCACTCCGGTACGCCCCCGTACCTCGAACCCCTTTGTCAGACCCCTTGATGTGACGTGCCCATGTCGCCACTCTGTTACCTGGCGCCCACCCCCCAGAAACCTGGCGCCGCCACGATGGCCGGGCCACGTCCAACGGCCGTCCACCATCCCCCCACATCAAGGGAGTTCGCATGTCAGGTGTCTACGCGCGTCGCATAGCCGTCCTCGCCGCATCCGCCGCCCTCGCGGCAACCACCGGACTGCTCACGGCCCCCAGCGCCCAGGCGGCCATGCCCACCCCGGTCTCCGCCGCCACCGCCCGTACGTATCTCGGCGAACTGACCGTGCAGGCGGAGGGCTCGTCCACCGGATACAGCCGGGACAAGTTCCCGCACTGGATCACCCAGTCGGGCGCCTGCAACACCCGCGAAGTCGTACTCAAGCGGGACGGCACGAACGTCTCGCAGGACTCCAGCTGTGCCGCCGTCAGCGGCAGTTGGTACTCGCAGTACGACGGGGCCACCTGGACCGCCGCATCCGATCTGGACATCGACCACATGGTCCCGCTCGCCGAGGCCTGGCGTTCGGGCGCATCGAGCTGGACCACAGCCCAACGGCAGGCGTACGCCAACGACCTGACGCGCCCCCAGCTCATCGCTGTCACGGACAACGTCAACCAGTCCAAGGGTGACCAGGACCCCGCAACCTGGCTCCCCTCGCGCACCGCGTACAAGTGCACGTACGTACGCGCCTGGGTGCACGTGAAGCACTACTACGGGCTGAGCGTCGACTCCGCCGAGAAGAGCGCCCTGCAGTCCGTGCTCAACGGCTGCTGAGGACGCCCGCCCCGGAACCGCCCCGCACTCCCCCGTCGTTCCGTACGGTACGAACCCGCCGTGCGCATCCGCCGTACGGACCACCCACGGGACCGTCCCGTACGGAACGACGCGAGGAGCACCACATGGCCGGCCTGCGCCTGGGACCACTGCTGCGGTACGTCGACTGGGAGACCGCCTCCACCGCGACCGTCTGGGTCGAGGCGGACCGGCCTTGCACAGCCGAAGTCCGGTGCGCGGACGGAGCGTCGGGCTCGTCCCGCACCTTCGCGGTCGCCGGTCATCACTACGCCCTGGTGGTGGTGACCGGACTGACGCCCGGCTCCACCACCGCGTACGAGGTACTGCTCGACGACCGCCCCGTGTGGCCACCCGAGCAGTACCCGTTCCCGCCGAGCACGATCACCACCCCGCCGATACCCGGGGCCGCGGACGGCGGCACCGAGGCAGGGCAGGGGACGGTGCGGGTCGCGTTCGGCTCCTGCCGCTGGGCGGCGCCGCCCGCAGCCGGCCACCTTCCGGGCCGGAACGACCCCGTCGGCCCCGACGCCCTGGACGCCCTCGCCGCCCGGCTCGCCGCCGACCCCGGCGCCGCACGCCCCGACGTGCTGCTGCTCCTGGGCGACCAGGTCTACGCGGACGAGACCTCGGAGGCCATCCGCCGCCGACTGGCCGCCCGGCGCGATCTGGACGAGCCACCGGGGGCGGAGGTGGCGGACTACGACGAATACACCTTCCTGTACGACGAGTCGTGGCGCGACCCCGAGGTGCGATGGCTGCTCTCGACCGTGCCCAGCTGCATGATCTTCGACGATCACGACGTCATCGACGACTGGAACACCAGCGCCGCCTGGCTGGCCGGCATGCGCGCCACGTCCTGGTGGAACGAGCGGATCGTCAGCGGGCTGATGTCGTACTGGGTCTACCAGCACCTGGGCAACCTCTCCCCCGCCGAACTCGCCGCGGACCCGCTCCACACGGCGGTGCACGCCACCCCGGACGCCACCGACGCGGTGCGCCGTTTCGCGGCCGCGGCCGCCGCCGACCCCACCCGCACCCGCTGGAGCTACCGACGCATTTTCGGCCGAGTACGGCTGCTCATGGTGGACAGCCGCGCGGCCCGGGTGCTCGACGAGCAGCAGCGGGCGATGCTCCACCCGCAGGAGGCTCAGTGGTTGCGGGAGGAGGCCCTGGCGGCTCTCGGTTCGTTCGACCACCTCCTGATCGGCACCTCGCTGCCGTGGCTGCTGCCGCCTCTCGTGCACGACGCGGAGCAGTGGAGCGCCGCGCTGTGCCGGGGCGAGCGGGGCGGGCCGGACGGCCGCTGGGCCCGCGTGGGCGAATTCCTGCGACAGCGCTCCGACCTGGAGCATTGGGCGGCCTTCCCCGAGTCGTTCCGGCAACTGACGGAGCTGATCCGGGAGGTGGCCGCCGGACCTGGGGCCCCTGCGACGGTATGCGTGCTGTCGGGCGATGTGCACCACGCGTACATCGCGGAGCCCGTCCCGTCCGCTCCAGCACCCGGCGACGCACCGACCGCTCGCGTGTTGCAGCTGACCTGCTCTCCCGTGCACAACTCCATCCCCGCACCGCTCAGGGGCGGCTTCCGTTTCGCCTGGAGCCGGGCGGGACGGCTGCTCGGCCGGCTGCTGGCCCGGCACGGGCGCACCGGAACGCCGTCGGTGCGGTGGCACAGGGCGGGCGGACCGTGGTTCGGCAATCAGCTGATGACGCTGACTTTGCGTGGCCGGAAAGCCGCGTTGTCAATGGTTCAGGCCAAGTCGGGCAAGAAGGGGACCGTGCTGGAGCTGGCCTTCGACCGCTCACTGACCGATGACAACGCGTCGCGATCCAGCCAGTCGACAAAACGTTGAACTTGCAAGTATTGGTGAGGCCTACCTAATCTGTGGCGCTCAGTCGGCTCACGTCCCCACCAGACCGAAGGAGCTCTCCCCACATGTACACACGCCTGAATCAGGCCCAGCCCTATGCCCTCGCGCTCTTCCGCATCGTCGTAGGCCTGCTCTTCGCCTGCCACGGTGCCGCCTCGCTCTTCGGCGTACTCGGCGGCGCCATGGGCGGCGGCTCCATACCCGCCGGCACCTGGCCCGGCTGGTACGCGGCGGTCATCCAGCTCGTCGGCGGCAGCCTCGTGGTACTGGGCCTCGGCACCCGTATCGCCGCCCTCGTCGCATCCGGCTCCATGGCGTACGCCTACTTCAAGGTGCACCAGCCCGAGGCGCTCTTCCCCCTGGAGAACGGCGGGGAGCCCTCGGCCGTCTACTGCTGGGCCTTCCTCCTGCTCGTCTTCACCGGCCCCGGCGCCCTGGCCCTGGACCGGCTGTTCACCTCCCGCACCACCGCGAACGGCGGCCAGGACCGCACACCGGAGCCCAGCACCCCGATCGCCGCCTGACCCACTCCCCGCACCCACAGCACCGGCCCGCGCCGACCGGGCCGACCACACCACCTGGACCTCGTGCCCGCCGGGAACCGCTCCCCGGCGGGCACGAGGCACGCGAGCAGGGGCAGCACGGGTGTGCATGGTGCGTCTGTGACGCACGTGAGATGCCCAACATCGCGCACATATATAGATCTTCCGGTGATCGACAGGCGTACGCTGTACAGCTGGCCCTGCCGCTCCTGCCGCTCCCCTGCGACGTCGCGGCGTTGTTACGGAACGGGGAGTAGAAGGTGCTCGAGAGTGTGGGTGCGCTGACCAGCAGCCCATGGATCTACGCCGTGGTCGCCCTCTCCGTGCTGCTGGACGTCTTCCTTCCCGTGCTGCCGAGCGGGGTCCTCGTGATCACCGCCGCCACGGCCGCCGCCGCAGGCACCACCACCGTCGCCGCGGACGCCGCGGGTGCTGCCCGTCACGTGACCGAGGTCCCCTCGGTCCTCGCCCTGATCCTCTGTGCGGCCGCCGCCTCGGTCATAGGCGACCTCGTCGCGTACCGGGTGGCCTGGCGCGGCGGCGAGCGCCTGCACCGCACGATCGCCCGCTCACGCCGCCTCACCTCGGCGCAGGAACGTCTCGGCGCCGCCCTGAGCCGCGGTGGCGGCGTCCTCGTCGTCATCGCACGCTTCGCACCGGCCGGCCGCTCGGTCGTCTCACTGGGCGCGGGCGCCTCACACCGGGACGTGAAGGAGTTCCTGCCGTGGTCCGCCGTGGCAGGCGTGGCCTGGGCGGGCTACAGCGTGGGCCTCGGCTACTTCGGTGCCCACTGGCTCGGCGCGAGCTGGCTGGGCACGGCCCTCTCGGTCCTGGCGCTCTTCGGCGCGGGGGCGTTCGCCGCACTCCTGATGAAGCGCCCCGCGGCGGCCGCGGCCGCCGCTGCCTCCTCCGCGGTATCGGTCCCTACGGCGTCCTGACACCACCCCGCACTTCCAGGCCGTCCAGCAGCCGGGTGGTCGCTTCGGCGATCTCGTCGACGGCCCGGTCGAAGACTTCCCTGTTGTGCGCGGCCGGGGCGCGGAAGCCGGACACCTTGCGGACGAACTGCAGGGCGGCGGCGCGGATGTCCTCGTCGGTCGCCTCTTCGGGGAGGGCCGGCGGGCGGAGGGTCTTGATGCTGCGGCACATGTCTCCAGTGTGGACCGCCCCACTGACAACGTCCCGGTACCAGCCGCCCTGGATGTACGGGCAGAAGGACGGGCCCGGTGGCAGCAACTGCCACCACCGGGCCGGAACCTTGGTCGTGCCTGTCAGATGACCGCCTTGGAACGGTCCGTGCACAGGGCCCAGATCACGAAGGTGTCGATGGCGAGGGAGACCACGGCCCAGATGGGCTGGTAGGGCAGCCACATGAAGTTGGCGATCATGTTGAGCGCCGCAAGCCCCACACCGGCCCAGCGCGCCCAGGCCGCACCCTTGAGGATGCCCCAGCCGACGACGGCGATGATGATGCCGAGGACGAGGTGGATCCAGCCCCATGCGGTCACGTTGAACTTGAAGACGTAGTCGTCGATCCGCGCGTAGACGTCGTTCGAAGCGATCCCGGTGATGCCCTTGATCGCCCCCAGCACCCCGTCGACCATCAGCAGGACACCGGCGAACATGATCCCGCCGGCGGCCCAGGGGTTGATGCCGCCGGGGTGGGACGGAGGTGGGGAAGAACTGCCCGGTGTGGGCGCGGTCTGTGCCATGAGGACTCCTGGGCCGGTGGAACTTCACGTCAGACCGACCCTCCTCGGCGCGTCCGGGCACTGCTACTCGACGCGGCCGAACGGGTGAGGGGCCCATTACCGTTTTGGTTGCCCCGTAATGGGCCGCCCGCGAGCCATGTGCCAGGCGGAAATTCACTCCCCGTCCGGTATCCCGGCGGCTACCCTTCGGTCCACCACGAGACCCCGGGACAGGAGTGAGGAATGGCCGGTCGCCCGAGCGCGCGCTGACGTCTCAGGTCGTGACCGACCCGTCATCGCGCGCCGCCCTGTTCTGCGGCGCAGCGAGCCTTCTCGCCCGAGCCGCCGGTGTGCTTCCCCGCGCCCGGCCGGCGAACGTTGTCCTCCGCAGCTCAAGAGGTCTCTGTGCAATCGACGCCGTACACCCGAACCTTCCCCGCCCCCGCGCACGTACGGGGCACGCGATGAAGGCGGCCGACAGCAACCGCACCGGTTCTTGGCCGGGCCTGTGGCGGGACGCCGACTTCCGCAGACTGTGGGTGGGCCAGACCGCCTCCCAGTTCGGGGCGCAGGCCACACAGGTCGTCCTGCCGCTCATCGCCGTGGTGTCGCTCAACGCGGGGCCCGGTCAACTCGGTCTGCTGCGTGCGGTGGAGCAGGCACCGATCCTGCTCCTCTCGCTCTTCGCGGGCGCGTGGGTGGACCGTCGGCGCGCCCGCACGGTGATGGTGTCGGCGGACTGCGGCCGGGCCCTCGCCCTGGGAGCGGTCCCCGCCGCGTATCTGCTCGGAGTCCTCGGGCTGCCCGTGCTGCTCGTGGTCGCGCTGCTCGTCGGCGTACTGAGCGTGTTCTTCGACGTGGCGTACCAGGCCTCGCTCGTACGACTGGTGGAACGCGACCGGTTGTTGCAGGGAAACAGTGCGCTGGAGGGCAGCAGATCGGCCGCGCAGATCGGCGGCCCGGCACTCGGTGGCACGCTGGTGTCGCTGTTCTCCGGCCCGGTCGCCGTGGTCATGGGCGCGTTCTTCTTCGCGCTGTCGTCCGTGTCGATCGGGCGTATCCGCGGGCGGGAGCAGGTCCCCGCGCGAGGAGAGGGCCCTGTCCGCATCCGGCGGCAGATCCTCGAGGGCCTGCGCTTCGTGGCCGGCAACCCCTCCTTGCGGGCGGTGGGCGTGGCCTCGGCCCTCTTCCAGTTCTGGTTGGCCGCGCTGATGACCGTCTATCTGCTCCATCTTCCACGCGGACTGCACCTGTCGGGCGCGGCCGTCGGCCTGGCGCTCGCCGCGATGGGCCCTGGTGCGGTCCTGGGGTCGCTGCTGGCTGCCCGGCTGCCGGGGCGGTTCGGGTACGGCAGGGTGCTGGTGTTCTCGGCGGTCGTCGCGGACGGCGTGATGCTGTGCGTACCGGCGCTGCACGGCTCGACGACTGTCACGCTCCCCGTACTCGTCGGCGTCAACTTCCTCTTCGGCACCTTCGGGCAGTTGGTCAACGTGACGATGATGGCCGTGCGGCAGGCCCTTACACCCGTCCGGATACAGGGCCGCGTCGTGGCGACCATCAACTTCGCCGGCATGGGTCTGACCCCGGTCGGTTCCCTGCTGGGCGGCTTCCTGGCGAGCCACTGGGGGCTGCGCACGAGTCTGCTGGTGACCGCCGCCGCCCTCGCCCTGTCCCCGCTGTTCATGGCGTTCTCGCCGCTGGCGCGTCTGGGCAGAGACCTTCCGTACGCACAGCGGCCGGGTCCGCCGAGCGTCTGCCGGCAACAGGCGCGCAGCGGCGCCCGGACGGCTCCGAAGCCCTGAGACGCCCCGGCCGGCGGCTCAGGTGACCGGCAGCACCTCTCACCCGGTGGTCCGCGAGGATGCCGGGCCGAGGTAGTGCACCGCGGTCTGCTCGGCGTGCGGAGCGAGAAGTTCCTGCAGCTGCGACGCCGCAGCCTTCAGGAGGTGTCCGTCGCGGGCCGCCTGCAAGGTTTCGAGGACGAAGGCCACGCGTGTGGAGTCCTCGGTGACCCGTGTGCGGTGGGCGTCGCGGTGGTTCCAGTGCCGGGTCAGCACACCGCTGCCGTCCGTGTAGACGATCTCACCGGGCTTGGGGTTCTCGACGGTGCCGGGTTCACCGAGCGGGGTGAACTCCTCGCTGCCGTCCGCGTACCGGATGTCGATGTCGCCGGTGACCCGGTCGAGGTCGAAGGCTCCCGCGGGCAGACCGTGCCGCACGGAGACGGCGTTGTAGGAGTCGACCGCCGGGTTGATGCGCGGCAAGGTCCCCTTCTTGGCGAGGCGCCTGCCGAGCGCGTCGACGCTGGGGCGGATGCGCCGGGGGTTCGTGCCGAAGGAACGGTAGGCGGTGTGCCACGCCTCGATGCGGGGGTCGGTCTCTTCGGCGGGCTGCCAGGTGCCGTCGGCGAGTTGCTGCTCCAGCTCCTCCAGGGCGGCGGCGGTGCCGGGCCAGTCCTCACGGCCGCGCAGACCGGTGGCGGTGACCACGGCGATGAGGGTCTCGGGGAAGGCGTCGGCCACGGCGGGGGCAAGGTGGACATCGGTCATGAGGCGAGGGCTCCGTTGCTTCGTACGTACGACGGTTGCGGGGGTCAGGCCTTCCACGGGCCCATGCGGTCCAGACGACGGCGCTGCTGACCTGCGGTCGGGGCGTCGAGGCCCTTCCCGCGTCGGGTGAGACTGTCGGCCACGGCCGCTCGGTGCTCGACGGGCTTGTGGTCGTCGTACTTGAACGTGGCCACGGCCTCCGTGACTTCGAGGCGCAGCCCACGGATGCCCGGCAGCATCCGGCCGTACGGGGGCCGGCCGACGGCGACGGGGGCGTGGTCGCCGTCGGGCTGGACGTGGGCGAGCCGGCGGCGCAGCAGCAGGGCCTTCGCTTCGGGGTCGTCGACGACGGTGGCGCGGCAGGCGAACTGCACGGCCGCGTAGTAGCTGGTCGGAACTCCTTCGGCGGGCGGGGTTCCGGGCTTGGCGCGCCAGGGGCCGGGGATGAAGGCGTAGTCGCCGATGACGGTGAACGTGACGTTCGGGTCGTGCTCGATCGGCTCCCAGACCGGGTTGGGCCGGGCGAAGTGGATCAGCAGGTCGCTGCCGTCGATGGTGAAGTGGGTGGGGACGACGGCGGGCGGGCGGCCAGGCAGGCCGTTGACGCTGAGCTGTCCGAAGTCGT
The DNA here is from genome assembly GCF_045162765.1 of Streptomyces sp. NBC_01013. Classification (NCBI taxonomy): domain Bacteria; kingdom Bacillati; phylum Actinomycetota; class Actinomycetes; order Kitasatosporales; family Streptomycetaceae; genus Streptomyces; species Streptomyces sp. NBC_01013. Next base: position 5,882,134 of record NZ_CP108687.1, on the reverse strand, counting down.
GACCGCCGGCGATCCAGGTCTGCCATTCGGTTTCGTCCAGGGCGGCGTCCCAGGGCTGGATGAACATGCTGCTCCTTTCCTTGTGACTCTCGCTGCTGCGGGCCGGCGTCGGCACTCGCTGCTGCGGGCCGGCGGGCGATCAGGTGAGGGCGAGGAGAGTGACGGCAGCGGCGGCGGTGCCGAGTCCGACGAGCTGGCCTCGGTGGATGCGTTCGGCCAGCACGCTGCGGGCCAGCAGGACGGTACCGGCCGGGTAGAGAGCGGTGATGACGGCGACGACGGCGAGGTCCCCACTGCGGGCGGCGAGCAGGAACAGCAGGTTCGCCACCGAGTCCAGCACGCCGGCGGCGGCGGCCATCGCGTAGGCGGGCCTCTCGGACCCCAGCCTGCGCAGCATCAGTCCGGCAGCGCCCAGCGTGACGGCCGAGGACACGGCCCTGCCGGTGATCAGCGGTGCGACCCCACTGTCGGAGGGGGCCTGGTGCAGGAAGATCAGCTGGAGGGCGATGGCGGCGCCCGCACCGAGTGCCAGCAGCAGCGCCGTACGCGAAGGCCGTACCGACCCCGACCCGTGCCCGGCACTGACCAGCACCACCGCCGCCAGGGCCAGTGGCAGACCCACCGGTCCGGCGACACCCAGGTGCTCCCCCTGCAACAGGCCGACGCCTACGGGCAGCATGGCGGAGACCAGCGCGGTCACGGGCGACAGCACGTTCATCGGGCCGATCGCCAGAGTCCTGTAGAGGAGGGCGAACGCGGCGGCGGACGCGACACCGGATGCGGCGCCCCAGCCCAGGGCCCCGGCACTGAACGAGGCGCCGAGGAACGGCCACAGCAGCAGCTCGACCACGAGGGAGGCCGGGGCCGCGATCATCACGGTGCGCAGCACATGGGCTTTACGGGCGCCGAGGCCGCCCAGGAAATCGGCGCACCCGTAGGCGAGTGAGCTGCCCAGGGCCAGCAGCAGAGCAATCACGGGCACATCCCTTACTATTCAGTGGAACGACCCAACGGTACAACGAACCGACCGCCCCGTGTCAACCAAACGACCGCGCGGTGCACTCCATTGGTCTCTCGCAAGGATGGTGATCGGATGGCCGAGACGGACACGGCTCTGCGCTCGCTCGCGCACAACGTCAGAGCGGCCCGCACCCGCGCCGGCCTGTCCCTGGACGAACTGGGCCGGCGCGCACAGGTCAGCAAGGGTGCTCTGGTCGGGTTGGAGAAGGCCCAGGGCAACCCCAACTTCGCCACCCTGGTCCGGCTGGCCGACACGCTCGGCATCTCGGTGTCCGCACTGATGGAAGGACCGGCGGAAGGCCGCGTCCGCGTGGTGACGGCCGACGCCGTCGCCCCTCTGTGGACCGGAGCGCAGGGCAGCGAGGCCCGGCTCATGCTGACGACCTCGGGCCCGGCCCCGGTCGAGGTGTGGCGCTGGCGGCTGGAACCGGACGAGGAGTACCCCAGCCACCCCCACCAGGCCGGGGTCGTGGAAACGGTCAGCGTCACGTCCGGCCGCATGACGCTCGTCGTCGACGGCGCCGAGCACCGCGTCGAGGCCGGCCAGACGGCCACCTTCGACGCCGACGCCCCCCACACGTACCGCGGCGTCGGCCCCGATGCCTGCCACCTGATCATGACGGTCCACCTGCCACCCGGCCCGGTTTCGGCCGCCTGACGGCGGCGCACGGAACACGGCGACGTCCGCGCCGGCCGGCTGGGACTCGGGAACTCGCGACCACGAATGGTCGCCCCCGCGACCCACACGACGTCATCACCTTGCTCTGACAGCGACATCGCCCCGCACCCGTACAGCCCGGCAGAACGCCCTCCTAGGATGGCGGCAGGGCGGAGCCGTAGCGCAGAGGTCGTCGCGCGCGGTCTCCAAAACCGCGAGGACGCCGGTTCGAATCCGGCCGGTTCCGCCTTCTCACCGCACCCGGCTTGCCTGCCGGATGACAGCGCCACCGCCGGGCCCAGAGGCGCAGTTGGCCCTGCACCGCTGGGTGCGCGTCGCCCCGCTGCCGGCACTCGGCCTGCTGCGGGCTGGGCCGTGCCCTTGTCCTTCGATCCTCGCCTCGCCCACCGGCTCCACTCACCACCCACCCCAGCCCCGCCCGTCCGCGGCTGTCACCAGTTGCTGACGCCTTGAGGTTCTCCGAATGACCGTGCCTGACCGCTCGGTCCGGCCCGCATCGGCGCGCGCGCCTGAAGCTCGACACGCTCGCTCACCACGTCGTCACCGGGCTCCCCGTAGCGCAGCACGACGTGTGCCGGCCGAAACGGAAGCAGGCGCAACCCAGGCTCCATCACCCGGAACAAGGCTTCGGCATCAGGACCGTAGGCGTAGATCGCCACCTCTCCCCCGCCGAACTCATTGCCGTCGACGTCACCCACTCCAGCGGCTGCGACCACGGCCCCGATGGACCGCTCGGCTTCGAAGACCAATGACCTCTGGTCAGGTTCACCGAAGTCCTCGCCGCCCAGCTGGAAGCGAGCGATCACGGCGTGTTCCAAAGACTCGTCCGGCAGTTCATAGAGCGCGGCCTGCATGGCGACACCCTCCCACCTGGCTCTGACAGCCGCCTCCTGCCCGTCATCTGAGCGTGCGGCGCTCGCAGGGGACACCTGAATGGTGAGCTCGGCCGGAAGCTAGTGCCTGCTTGCGCTTCCACCGCAGGACCAAACCGGCGGACCCGCCCTCCAGACCGTTGCCGTCCTCGATGTATAGGTGACTTCCATCGGGAACTCCATCGCCGACCAACACGAGGAGATGCCCAGCGTGCGCCCTGAGACCTGCGGCGTTCGCCTCAATGACGACCTCTCCCCCAAGGTCCCGCACCTCGATCCGCGCGTCCGCCTCCCAGTTGAAGACTTGGGCGACACCATCGGTCACGGCCGTAACTTGGGCACTCCCAATGGGCGCGCTGCTGGATCGGAGGTCATGGAGAACATGATGCCGCTCCACACACCCGACTCCGGAGGCCGGCCCGATTCTCCATGTCTCTGCAGTTCAAGCGTCTGATACGCCCTCCGGCTGACGAGTTGTCCCGCACACCTCCCGTGCCGTGGCGATCACGTAGTCGGTTCGCGGCCAAGACCACTTGGATCAGCCTTCCTCCCGGCTGAATTCGTGCGTGCATCCCCCGGAAGTCACGTCCCGCGTGAAGCAGGCGATGAAGGAATCCGGGGAGCCGTAGAAGGCCAATTTCATGTCCTCACAGTCCACACCGTCGAAGGTGACCTCGCCGTACGTTCCGGAGGAAGACCATGTTCCGTGTTGCCGGTCGGCGAACCCGGAGCACCCCCAACCGATGACGTCCGCCTTGTCCAAGCCCTCGGCTGTGAACGTGCCGTCGTCCTTGAACTCAACTGTCGCCCCGGACCAGTCCGACCACACGCCCGTCAGCCGATCAACGGTGTCGACCTCGACCGGGTAGTAGCCGGAACAGGCGGCCAACAGGAATGTCACCGCACCTCCCAACGAAGCGCCCATGAATGCACGTCGTGTCCGCTGATGCTGGACGACAGCCATGCGGCCCTGCCTCTCGTGTCTCGCACATGCCCGGTAGCGACGCCTCGAGGAAGCGGTGAACATCATCCTGAACGCGTTCAAGTCCTGGTGTCAATGCGGGCTGGGGCGCGCTTCGCGATTACGGTCCGCACACCTGGCAGGGAAGGTCGGCATAGAGAGACTCTGGGCGGGAGCTGCCATGGTCCGAGGACCTGCACCTTCGCTGACCTGGGTCGGAGCCTCGCGGTGACTCCCCCACAGCTCTCCCCAGCCCGCGACCTGTGTCGCTCCCCTTCGCCGGCAACGAATGCGGCAGGCCGCCATGCGCGGAGCCGCTAGCGAGAAGGGGGAGGAGACCCGGCTACGTTTTCACCACCCGCACGCGCCGGCCGATCGAGCCGCGCAAGTTGTACCGCTCGTTCACTCGGGTCGGCAAGTCGGCCGGACTCCGCGTGATTCGACTGCACGATGCCAGGAACGGTTGCGCGACGCCGCTAACCGCGGCCGGCGTCCCGCCCCGCATCTTGAGGGAGATCGTCGGACACAGCCAGATCGCGGTCACGACGAACATCTACGCCCGCGCTGCCCAGAACACGCAGCGCGAGGCCGTGAGTCACCTCGACCGCATGCTGAAGCGGCAGCGTCCGCCCGTGGATGACCACGCCCGTTGCCGTCAGAAGTGGATGCCAAAGGCCCCCAACCGTGATCGGTTGGGGGCCTTTGTACTGGTGGGCGCGGACGGTTTCGAACCGCCGATCTGCCTTGTAAGCCTGGCGCCCGCAGCTGATCCGTCATGGCAGCTCAGCCCCTCTGCGAACTACGACGCCTGTCACAAGCGGTTGAGGCCGCAGCAATCCGCCAGTGACCGTGATTGGCCGTTCGATCTGGCACGCGTCCGCTGGCCCCCTCATTGACCGCGAGCAGCAACCGAAACCGGTACGGTCGTGCCCGGAACGGAGTAGTTCCACGAGACAACATCCCCTGGCTCGAACCTCCCTCCGCAACACTGCAGCATCCAGTCGGCGGTGGCACCGCCGACGTCACGGGGAGACGTCAGACCGGGCCGGGGCTCACGCCCTTCGCCAGCCAGCTCTTCGCCTTCCAGAGCCGCGATGGCGCGGCGACGCCACCTGACGGCCAGCACCGTGGCGGCCCCGCCTGCGAGTAGGGCCACGCCGACGCCGCCCCACACCACGGCGGCAAGGGCGTACCCAAGTGACTCCAAGGCCCTTCACGCCCCCGATTCGTCGTCTTCGTCGCTGCCCACGGCCTCCAACAAACGCTGCAACGGCGCCGTACGGGCCGTGCAGCTGAGGCCGCCGGGATCCCATTTACATGCAGGGGCGGGCCGCCCGGTCGAAGACTGCCGGGCACCCCGCTCTCTGTTGCTACAGGGATCTGCTCGCCTGCCTGTACGAGGACGTGCACCCCAACATCAAGGGCGCCCTCCGGTGCAATCCACAAACCTTGAGCACTACTTATCGGATTGGCTATCCTTGACGCCCCTACCCTCGGGTCCCTGGGGAGCGTCGTGGCGCTACCGCACAACGAGACACGCAACACGTTCCTGGCCTGTGAGGGGTGGTTCCCGAGACTTCCGCTGAGTCACCACTTCTGGAAGCTCACCTTCTTCGCCGTGACGGCTTGGCCTCTGCTGGGCGCCGTAGTCCTGTCACTTCCGCCGCCATCCGAACACTTATGGTGGTGGCGATGTGTGGGCGGCGCGCTCTTGGCGGCCAGGCTCTGGGTGAGAGGCTGGTGGACAAGACATCAGACGCGAACGAAGCGCTGCGGGGAGCTCGCGGTTCGGGCGCTGGCCCTCGTGGCGGTCTTCTGGGTCGCAGCATCTTCGTTCGGCGGTTGGCTGGCGGACGTGTGGGCGGGATCCCCCTTTCGGGGAATCCGTGGCGGTCTGATTCTCTGCGGTATCTCTTTCCTGGCCTGGCTGACCATGGAGAGTCCGCTGGGCGCCCGCCACGATCTGCTTCGATTCGGCCCGGTGCGGCGCCTCGGTCGGAGGCGGCGGTGGAAGGTCAAGGACGACCGGTACGTCGTCCTACTGGGCCGCCGTCGCTGGCTACCCATGGATCCTGAAAACCAACAGCTCCTTCTGCGCTGCGTTCTATATGGGTTAGTGGGGGCCGGCTCAACACTGATCTATACATATTTCTCCAAAATTGCCCGACATGAGGACTGGGTGGGCTGGGCCGTGGGGTTCACGGTCCCCTTCCTAATCTCTTTGGTCTATCGACGCATCAATCGACTCATCGGCATGTCGCGCACCGAGATGATGCGGGAGGGGCCGAGTGATGATGTTCCGCCGCGTCTGGGTAGCCGCACCTTGATCGGCTGGCTGTTCCCGCTGGGCCGACTCGCCTGGGTCCTCCGTGCTCTGCTGGGTCGCGGAGTCCCGGTCTTCGCCATAGGCGCCCTGTACCACCCGAGGCCCGAACTGATCACGCCTGCTGTCCTGTTGGCTATGACAGAAGGCCTGCTCATCATCGTGACCGGGCGGCCGACGATGGACCTCGAGGACGCCGTCAACACCGCTGGGATGGCGCCGGAGCATCGCGAAGTGGCACTGCGCGGGTGGGTCTATGACTTCGTGCTCCGTCGCCCCTTCCGCCGCCCCGACCTCGGACTGATCTTCGCGTTCTCGGAGCTTTCGGTCAGCGTGCTGGAAGGCCGTCAACTGGGGTGTCTGACCCGTGCCCCGTCCGTAAGGAATTCACTACTGAAGCGCGGACCGGATGCGCGGGCGGCATTCCTCGAGTCGGCCGGCAGAGCGCTGGACATTATCGATGAGGTGCTCCCCGTTGATGATGTCCAGCGAAAACCGCTTGAACTGGCCGTGCTGGCCGCGCAGGGAAACATCGCCTCCTCCATCGCCTCTGTCGCAGGACAACCGGACATCCAGTTAGCCAATCACCGGAAGGCCGTTGACTATTATGAGGCGGCAGGCTTGACAGGGAGTGCCGCCCTTGAACGTTGCACGGCGGCAGACCTTCTGTTGGGCCAGCTGCACCGCGCCCGGGCCGCGGCCGAGATGCTCGCGCCTACGCTGGCGGATCCGGAGCTGGCGTCGCCTGTATTGGTTCTCGCGCTCGTCATCCATGCCGAATGCCTCATGGCGGAGGGCAGTAAGCGACCCGCTGTCCGTGTGCTGAGACGGATACCGAGTATCCGCATCACCCGAGGTGACATGCACCGACTCTCCAACGAACTGCACCACAGGAGCATCTCCCCGGCCGCCCAGCGGAGACTCCTCCGATTGAGGATCGAGTCGCGTGTGGAGGCGCTCGCAGAGCGACTGGCTACGGTCGACCGACAGAGGGGGAGCACGGTCAGGGTCCAACTCCCCACTGAGGCACGTGTGATGTTCGAACGCCTGGCTCCGGCGACGCCTGCGGGGCGTCTCGCCAAGGCTGAGCGGCTCATGCTCGCTGGCGAGTACGGCGAGTCGCTGTCGGAAGCATGGGAAACAGCAGAGCAGGCGCTTCAGAGCCGTGAACCTTTCTGGGCACGCAGATCGTACCGGCACCTCGCGCAGCTTTTTGAGCTGCAAGAGGACTGGGGGAAGGTCGACTTCTTCCTCAGACGGCAGATCCAAGTATTCGAAGAGATGCGTACCCAGGTGGCAGACCCGGAGATCTACCAGGACCTCACGGACGAGGCGTACGCGGAAGCCGTCGACTTCCTCGTGACGCGGTGCCACTCACTCGAAGTGCGTTCTCCTCATGATCGGCCGATGGCTCGGGCGTTTCAGATCATGGAGCAGGCCCGTTCGGCACATCTGCTGCGACTGCTGGGGCTGGCTGCCGCGCTGAGGCCTCCAGCAGCGTTCGCGAGCGCGGAGGCGCAGGCACTCGACGACGTCGGTATGGCACAGTCTCGACTGGCCCAGGAGTCTTCGTTCTCGTCCGCCCGGCAGGAGCAAGCACTGGCTGATCTGAAGGTTGCCCACGACGGCCTCCGTTCCATCTGGGACCAGATAGAGCAGTCGGACCCGGCTGGACGTGAGTACGCCGCGATACGTCGTGGCACCCCCACGTCCTTTGCGGAACTGGGACCAATCATGCGCTCCATGCCGACGGGCGCCGTCCTGACCGAGTACTTCTTCACGGACAAGACGCTCTTCGTTTTCATCGTCCGGGCGGACGATGAGCAGCCGGACGTCGTCAGCATCAACCTCGGTCCGGATCTGGTGGAAGCGATTGAATCGGGTTCCGACCGCATAGGTCTGAGCCCCCCGGACCCTTGGGGCGAAGCGCTAGCCCCGTTGGTGGACGGCCTGCTTGAGCGCACTGCCCCGGGAGACCTGATCTGGTTCGTGCCGCACGGGCATCTGCACCACATTCCGCTGCACGCCATTCCGGTCGATGAGGGGCCGCTCTCCATGCGCAACCCGGTCTGCTACACGCCGAGTGCCTCGGCCATGACATACGTCCGACGCGGCAACCGCTCCCCGGTCGGGCGGGCCCTGGTGCTGGCGGACACCCGCGTGGAGAGCGCTCCGCCGCACACCGGCTGGGAGGCCCATGCAGTCATGCGCCGGTTCGGCGGCGGAACGGACCTGCTGGTTGGCTCCAGCGCCTCACGGAGAGTCTTTCTCGACCGCCTGGCCGACTCCGAGTACGACGTCATCCACCTGGCGTGTCATGGTCTGTTCGATGAGCGGAACCCCATCGCATCCGGCCTACGGATCGGCGATGACGTCGTGACCATGGCCGACCTGAGCGCGCTTCGGCTGAATACCTCGCTTGTCACACTCAGCGCGTGCGAGAGCGGCCGTGGAGGACGGCGCACCGGTGACGACCTCGTCGGACTCACCCGGGCGCTGCTGCACGCCGGGAGCAGATCGGTCCTGGTCAGTCTGTGGAAGGTGGATGACATCTCGACGACTTTTCTCATGGACGCCTTCTACACGGCCCTGGGGACGGGAGCCTCCAAGGCCGAAGCGCTGCGGCAGGCCCAAGAGCGGCTACGTCGGATCACGGTGCTTGAGGCGATCGACAACTGTGGGCATTTCGCAGGACCTGCGACACGGGATCTGCTGCTGTCTGCGCTGGATATAGCTGAGCTTCGTTCTCTGGCCGGTGACAATGCGCGGGCCCGGGCTGACTACACCGAGATCGCCACCGTCGCCCCGCCCGGAAGCGCGGAATATCGCAAGGCGGTCCGCATGGAAAGGGTCCTGCGCAGCGGCGAGTCGTCCGCCGACTCGCTCGACTACGACCGGACGCCCTATTCAAGCCCGTATTACTGGGCCCCCTTCATCCTGGTAGGTGAGTGGTGACCGTACAACTGAAGGCCGATACCGCGCTGGTCGCGCTCGCAGGCCGCTCGTTCAGCCTGATTCCGCGAGATGCGTCGCGCGCTGAGGCGGCCGAACGACTGGGTAGCTGCCGGTTTGGTGTGGTCCTCAACTCGACGCAACGACCACTCGCCCTGATCACGGCGGACGATCTGGACCCGGTCTCGGCTTCCAGAGTCCCACTCCGTCCGGTGGTGACGTGCGCACCCGAACTGGCACTTGGTGAACTCGCTGATTCCGACGGAATCACGCTCCTGGACCTCACACACGGGTTCGTCCTCGTCGCTCAGGACGCGGTGGTCGGCGTGGTACCTGCCGCAACCATCGAGGCCTATCTGCCGCACCATCGGGCTCACGACGTCCGCTCCTCCGACTGGAAGGTGTCTGCCAGTGACTCCGGACTGCCCGGCACATCCACCGCAGAGGCACTGGTCGTCTGTCAGAACTGCAGCTATGTGAACTCTGTGGCGTTCTACGATCCGCGACGTCCACCGATCTGCGGTGGCTCGCAATCACCCGAGCACGCTCTTGAGATCGCGCTGGACAGTTGAGCATGCTTGGACGCGCGGTAAAGGAAGCCTCCGGTGTCGTCGACCGGAGGCTCTTCATCACGGCCTTCCTGCCCAGCCTGCTCTTTTGTGCCATGTTGGCCGCGACGGTGACAGCCGCCCGCCAACACACTTTCAAGGCGAGCCTCGACTGGTGGACGACCCAGGGCGGCAGCGCCCAAGTTTTGATGCTGCTTACGCTGTTCGTGAGCGCGGCTCTGCTGGCGCAAATCCTCGCGGTGTCGAGGTTCCTCATCGTGCGGGGCTTTGAAGGGCACTGGACCGTACTGCGGAGCATTCGGATCGCACCACTGGGGCTGTTCCTGCACCGGCGCAGGTTCACCCGAGCCGCCACTGATCCCGCGTCCCTGACATATCCGCCCCCGACGATGGCTGAGGAGATACAGCCGACAAGGCTCGGGAACATCCTGCGCGCTGGCGAGCTCTACCCACTCGCAAGGTACGGCATCGACGCCGTCCTGATCTGGCCACGGCTGTTTCACGTCCTCCCGGAACGTCTGCTCTCCCTGCTAATCGATGCCCGGGCGCAGTTGGAACTGATGCTTACGGTCAGCTCGTTGAGCGGAACCTTCTCGCTGGTCGCGGGCGGGTACACCTACTGGGCCTCGGATTCGACCACCCTTTTCCTCGGGTGTCTGTGGGGTGGCGCAGGACTGGCCTGGCTCAGCTACCGGGCATCCTTGTCCATCGCGGTCGCCTATGCGCAGCAGATCGCTGTCGCATTCGACCTCTACCGCAACGACCTCATCGCTCTCCTGGGTGAGGTGCGGCCTTCGCCCGCCGATGAACACGAGTACTGGGAGCGCCTGTCCATCTTCTGGAAGACCGCTCTCACCCGCAGAGCACCAACGGCGCGTCAAGTAACACCAGTTCGGATACAAGCGGGCACAAGGGTCATGTTGGCGCCTTCACTGGTCTCGACGTATCTCTCGTTCATCCTGCTGATCGGACTGTTCGGATCCGTAGCCGCCCGCTCCCTCTCATGAACCCGGCGAACGTCGCCTTCGGTGATGAGCTGGTCGATGCGCCAAGTCCCTGCCATGGATTTGACCTGCTGCGATTTCGACACTTCGAGCACATCGCCGCCACCGGCTTCCTCCGCATCCGGCGAGAGCCCCATTCCTGACCGTGGGCGGAATCAGCGGCCACCGAGCCGACAGCATGAGGCGAGTACGCGCGGCACCAGGTGCCGAGCGAGCTCGGCCTTGGTCGCAACGTCCGGTCGTTTCTCGGGCTGGTGTCGCGCTCGGTGGGCCACCACCCGGCCGGGGCAGCCGGGGGCGAAGACAGAGGCGGCGCGCGCCGTGCTCGCGCGGCGCCTTGAACCCGTAGGGAAGGTTTCTACTCACACAACCGGGCAAGCTCGCGGCCCGAGAGACTGCCGTCACCCACTACCGCCAACGCCCCCGCAGCGGCTCGCTGCGGGGGCGTTCGGGCTGGTGGGCGCGGACGGTTTCGAACCGCCGACATCTGCTTTGTAAGAGCAGCGCTCTACCCCTGAGCTACGCACCCGTGGATGAGGCAACAGGTTACATGCCTCTCGGCGCCCGTCGACAATCGGTTACCCGGGCCGGGGCCTCCCGCCCGCAGGCCGTACGGGGGATATCCCCACCCCCGAGACGGTAGCCGTCCGCATCGTCCCCGCCGCCGGCGCTGCATACGGTGGAGGCACATCGGCAGCGCCAGCCAGGGGGACTCGAATCGCCATGACCATCCGTACCCGCACCCGCACCCGTGTCCGGCCCCACGCCCTCGTGGCTGCCGGGGGCACCGTGCTGCTCGCCGGCGTGCTCAGTGGTTGTGGGAGTACGGACGTGGAGGACGCCCCCGCCGAGCACAAGTCGTTCGCGTACAGCGGGAAGACGCTGACCATCGACGCGGAGAACTCCACCGTGGACGTCGTGCCCGCCGACGTGGAGCGGATCGAGGTGACCCGCAGGGTCGACGGGTGGGTCGTACTCGGGAGTGGGCCGCATCCCGTGTGGAAGCTGGAGGGCGACAAGCTGACGCTTCGGGTGAAGTGCGATGCGCTGATCAGCGACTGCGAGGCTCATCATGAGGTGAAGGTGCCTCGCGGGCTCGCCCTGACCGTGGATGCGGACAACGGGAAGGTCACCGCCTCCGGGTTCGGTACGCCGCTCAAGCTCTTCTCCGACAACGGCGGGGTCGTGGTGCGGGATGTCACCGGGCCGCTGGAGCTGAAGAGCGACAACGGCTCCGTGCGCGGTGAGCGGATCTCCGGTGCTTCCGTGGTGGCGCGGTCGGACAACGGCTCGGTGAAGCTCGACTTCAGTCGGGTTCCGGATCTGGTGGACACCGTCAGTGACAACGGGAGCATCACCATCGATCTGCCGTCGGGCGGTAACCGGTACGCCGTGTCCGCATCGGCCGACAACGGGGACGTCTCCGTGTCCGTGCCCCGCAGTGACGACAGCCCTCATGCCGTGAAGGCGCACAGCGACAACGGCGAAGTCACGGTGCGAACCGCGAACTAACGGGCCCGTGTGTTCGTCCTTACCTGGTGGGAGAATGTACCGGTCAGGGCGAAGCAGCACGGGAGAGGGATGTGACGGCGACACACGCGAAGCCGCAGGCCAGAGCGGGTGGGAGCTCCGCCGTCAGTTCCGCCCTCAGTGATGTTGCCGGCCGTCCGGCCGGACGCGGTCGCGGTGGTGGCGGCGGACACGGTCGCGGTCGCGGCGTTCGTGATGTTCTCCTGCTGATGCTGCTGCCCGTGCCGCTGATCGCCGCCGCTGCGCCCGCCGCGTTCGCCGGGGGCGGCACGCGGCGTTGGTTCGGCGGGCGCGGGGAAGGGCAGCGGGCGGAGGCTCAGGCCGCGAAGGACGCCGCCGCCGAGGCCTTCTACGAGCTCGACACCGCTCAGCGCGATCTGCAGATCTCCATCGAGACGATCACGGCCGTGGACAGCTCGCCGGCGGCGCGCAAGGTGGTCGATGACTTCGCCGCTCTGGGGCGGCGCATCGATGAGGCCAGCAACACCTACATCACCGCGGTCGACGCGCACGACCTCGACCGGGATGATCTTGAACCCGCGGTCGCCTCCCGTGCCAAGGCCGAGCTGTCGTCCGCTAAGGACGAGCTGGTACGCGTGAAGGGCGAGCTGGACCGGTTCGCCGCCGGTCTCGGGCCGCTGCTGGGGTCCGCCGAGACGCAGCTCGCCCGGCTTGCCCCCGCCGTGGAGCGGGCGCGACAGGCGCTCCTGTCCGCGAGCAATGCTCTCGACTCGGTGCGGGCGTCCGGACTGCGGGCGGATGATCTCGCCGCCCGGCTCGCCGCCCTCGCCCCCGAGCTGACCAAGCTCAACCAGGGCGCCGGCCGGCACGGCGTGCCGGAGACGCTCCAGCGCGCCGATCAGGTGCTGCGCGATGCCGAAGCCGTACGCGCCGAGGCGGCGCAACTGCCCGAGCGGGCCGCCGAGATCGACAAGCGGCTGGTGACGCTGCGCACCAGAGCCCAGGCACTGACAACCCGGTCCGCCTCCGTCGAGCCCGTGCTCAGCGAGCTGCGACGGCGCTTCTCGGCGGCCTGCTGGCAGGACCTCCAGCCGGTTCCCGAGCAGGCGGCCGTCAATGTGCGCCAGGCGGAGGAGAAGCTCAAGGAGGCCGCGACGGCCCGTGCCGAGCAGCGCTGGGCGGATGCCACCTCGCGACTGAGTACGGTACGGGCCCTGCTCAACGCCACGGACGAGGCGGTGTCGGCGGCCGGTGACCGGCTGCAGCGACTGGACGCCGTCGCCAAGGACCCGCAGCAGGAGATCCAGCGCACCCGGTTCGCGATCCGCGACGCCCAGCGTCTCGCCATGGCCGGGCGCCACACACCCGAGCCGCGCCATGCGCGGCCGCTCGACGACGCGGTGGCCCGGCTCGACCAGGCCGTCACCGCCCTCGACGGGCGCCATCCCGACTACTGGCACTTCCTGACCGTGACCGAGGGTGTGCGGCAGACCGTCGCACGCGTCGTCGCCGAGATCCGCGAGGAGCGCGGCGCCGGGGCGGGCGCCTGAAGCCCAGGGCGGGCCGGGGCTCGATCGACGGAGCCTGTTTCTGACCAGGCCGGTGCTCGATCCCCGCAGCCCTCCCTGACCGGGCAGGTGCTCGATTGACGGAGCCCCTCCCTGACCAAGCCGGTGCTCGATCCCCGCAGCCCCTCCCTGACTGGCCGAGGCCTGACCGCCAGGCCCGGGACCCCGACGGCCGGTCGCGCGTGCGTCCCGGCCCGGGACCCCGGCGGCCGGGGCCGGTCGCGCGGGCGTCCCGGGCCCGGACCTGGGCCGTTGCGCTCGCGGCCGGGCGCCTGACGTGCGGCGGGACCGTCCCCGCGTGATCCTGGTAGTACGTGAAGGAGGCCCCATGGCCACGCATGTACTGCGCCCCGCTCGGCGTCCCGCCCATCGCAAGGCCGCGCTGCTCGATGAGCAGCTGCCTGTGGACCACCGGCTCAGCCGCGTCTACCGGATCGGCGCCGGGGTGATGGGGCTGGTGCTGCTCGCCTTCGGGATCCTCGGACTGATCGACAAGATCGGCTTCTTCGACACCGGCGGCGACACCGTCGCCGGTCTGAGCACCAACGGCGCGCTCAGCGTCCTCTCGATCTGCGTCGGTCTGCTGCTCTTCATCGGGATGGTCATCGGCGGCAACTTCGCTTCGACGCTCAACATGGTCCTGGGCATCGCCTTCATCCTCAGCGGTTTCGTCAATCTCGCCCTGCTGGACACCGGGCTCAACTTCCTCGCCTTCGAGATCCAGAACGTGCTCTTCAGCTTCGCGGTCGGCGTGATGCTGATGATGTTCGGGATGTACGGACGCGTCAGCGGCGGACTCCCCCACGACAACCCCTACTGGCGGGCCCGCCACCCCGAGGAGGCCGAGCGGGAGCAGCGGCAGACGCGGCGGCGTGAGGTCGGGGAGATGCCGGTCGTCCGGGACGTCGGGGCGCCCGGCCGATAGCCTGGTGGCATGCCTCGTTACGAGTACCGCTGCCGCTCCTGCGGAGACACCTTCGAGCTCAGCCGTCCGATGGCCGAGTCCTCGGCCCCCGCCTCCTGCCCCGCCGGGCACGAGGACACCGTGAAGCTTCTCTCCGCCGTCGCCGTGGGGGGATCGGCCGGTTCCGCGCCCGCTCCCTCGGCGGGTGGTGGCGGGGGCTGCTGCGGTGGGGGATGCTGCGGCTGAGCCGTCCGGCCCCGACAGCCCCGGCCGCTGTCCCCGCTCCGGCTACCGCTTGCGCGAGAGCGTCAGTCCGTCCGACACCGTGAGCATCACGCTGTCCATGCGCGGGTCGGCGGAGACGTGGTTGTTGAATTCCTGGATGGCCGCCGCCGCTCCGGCCGCCCGCGGGTCCGTCACGCCGCCGTGGAAGAGGACGTTGTCCGTGGTGATGACGCCTCCCTGGCGCATCCGGGGCACCAGTTCCTCCCAGTACGCGATGTAGTTCCCCTTGTCCGCGTCCAGGTAGGCGAAGTCGATGTGCGGCTCCGCGGGCATGGCCCGCAGTGTGTCGAGGGCCGGGGCGATCCGCAGCTCGATCCGGTCCGCGACGCCCGCCTTCGCCCAGGCCTCACGGCCGTAGGCGGTCCACTCCTCCGAGATGTCGCACGCGATCAGCCGGCCGCCGGCCGGCAGCGCCTGGGCCATCGCCAGGGCGGAGAACCCGGTGAAGGTGCCGACCTCAACGATGTGCCGGGCGCCGGTCAGCCGTACGAGGAAGGCGAGCAGGGGGCCCTGTTCCTCGGCCGACTGCATGCCGGCGTGGTCGGGCAGCCTGGCGTACGTGGTCTCCACGAGTTCGCGCTGCACCGCGTCCAGCGGCGGATTGTGGGCCAGCATGTACGCGTACAACTCGTCGGTGATCTTGGTTTCGTTGCCCTTGGTCATCGCACCACTCCCCGCTCGCCCGAGTGCTCCGCCGTCGGGCGGGAACGCGGTGACTTTAGTCGCCGGGCGGGTCCGGTTCGAGCGATTACGGCGGCGCGTCGAGGGCCGGCCCGCGGTGATCGCGGGCCGGCCCTCGGCTCAGGCCCCTCGGTGCTGCCCCGACGCATCGAGGAAGCGTCGCAGGATCTCCTCGCCCGCCGCCACGCCGCTCCCGGCGGTCGCCTCCACGTGCGGGGCGCTCCAGCCGGCGTCGGCCAGTTCGCCGTGGCCGGGGCGCCAGCCGCGGTCGGCGGCGAGCAGCAGGTCGGCGTCGAGGAGGGAGTCGCCCGCGGCCAGCGTGAGCGTGGCTCCGGTGCGGCGGGCGACCTCGCGCATGGCCGCGCTCTTGGTGAGCGGGCGCGGTACGACGTAGATCTTGCGGCCCTGGAGCGAAACGGTCCAGCCGCGCGGCTCCGCCCACGCGGCGAGCTCCTTCGTCCAGTCCGCGGGCAGAAGGGGCCGGTCGACGACGAGGTAGGCGAAGAGGTCCTCGGCGACCCGTTCCTTGAGCAGCCAGGCGGGGTCGGAGGCGGAGACGAGGTGGGTGCGGATCTCTTCCAGCGAGGCGCACTCCTCGGCGAGCCGGCCGGCCACAGTGCGTTGCCAGTCCCGGTCGGACACGCCGTTCACCAGGATGTGTCCGCCGTTGGCACAGATCGCGAACTCGGCTGCGGCGCCCGGGAGATGGATGCGGTGGTACTGCTCGCGGGTGCGGGTCGTCGTCGGCACGAAGACCGTGGACGGGGAACGGGTCAGCGCGTCGAGCAGGGTCGCGGCCGCCTCCGTGACGTACGAGAGGGGCTTCTTGTCGTACACCTCGACACAGAGCAGGCGGGGGGCCTCCGCGTCCGGCATCGGGAGCTGGAGGGCGGCAGCGGAGTAGATGAGGGTGCGGTCGAGGTCGCTCGCGACCAGCGTCAGAGGGGGAGTCACTTCGACTCCACCGCCCTGCCGTCTGCCCCGGTGGCCCCGCGCGTGTACTTCGGGTGGATCAATCCGACGCAGGTGTACGGGAGTTCGTCGACCTCCTCGACGGGCACGCCGCGCTGCTGTGCCAGCAGCCTGATGTGTTCCAGGTCGGCGCCCGCGCCGCGCTTGGCGAGGATCTTCCACGGGACGCGGCGCAGCAGGACGCGGGTGGTCTCGCCTACGCCGGGTTTGACGAGGTTCACGTCATGGATGCCGTACTCCTCGCTGATCCGTTCGACCGCGGCCCAGCCCTCCCAGGTCGGGGCACGGTCGGCGGTGAGCAGCTCCTTGACCTCGGCGTCCACGGCTGGGGCGGCCTCACCGAAGCGGTCGGTGACGGTGTCGAGGAAGTGGCCGGAGACATCCGACCCGGCGAGCTCCCGGTAGAACTTCGCGCCGTGGAAGTCGTCGGGCCCGACGAGGTCGGAGCGCAGGACGGTACGCGAAATCAGTCCGGACACGGTGGAGTTGAGGCAGGCGGACGGGATGAGGAAGTCCTCGCGGGTGCCGTACGTACGGACGCAGCCGCCCGGGTCGGCAAGGACCGCGATCTCGGGGTTGAAGCCCTGGATGCCCTCGGACTCCTCGAACTCGGCGATCGCGGCGGCCAGTTCGCGGGTGATGGCGCCCTTGCCGGTCCAGCCGTCGACGAAGACGACATCGGCCGGGTCGTGGTGTGCGGCCAGCCAGCGCAGGGCGTTGGCGTCGATGCCGCGGCCGCGCACGATCGAGACGGCGTAGTGGGGCAGCTCCGCGCCGTGCCGGAGGCGGGCCCAGCGGCGCATCAGTACGCCGACGGGGGTGCCGGCGCGCGCCAGCGAGACGAGCACCGGGCGGGGGCCGCGCTCGGCGAGGACCGTCTCGGTGACCGTGCCGACGGCGCGGGCGATGCGGGCGGCCGAGAGGTCCAGGGCCGCCTTGAACAGGTCCTGGTACTCCTCGGACGGCTGGTACTCGACCGGCAGGGATTCGGCGTAGTGCGCGCCACCGCTCTGTATCGCCTCCTCGCGCTCCTCGGTGGGCGCCTCCAGCTGGGTGTCCGACAGGTCCTGGAGCAGCCAGCCGACCTCGTCGGGCGCGTAGGAGGAGAAGGCGGGGCCGCGGAGGGGCTCGGGCAGCATGGAGGGCTCTTCCTGCCGTTGGGGGACGTACGACGGTGACGGCTCGGCGGCGGTGGCCCCGGGCGGTACGTACGAGGGGACGACCGCCAGCAGGACGTGGGCGGTGTGCGGGGTGAGCTGCTGCACCAGGCCGCGGTGGTCGTGCAGCGCGCGGGTGTCGGCGGTGGAGTCGACGACGAGGACCACGGCGTCGAAGTCGCCGCCTGCGACGTTGTACGCGTAGCGGTCGCCGGGGCCGTCCGCCGGGGCGTCGTGGGCGGGGAAGACCAGGCGGGTACGTATCGCATAGCCCGGGTCGTCCACGGCGAGGACCGGGGAGCGGGTCGTCGTGGAGTAGCGGACCTCGGCGTCGATGCGCTCCTCCAGGGCGGCGCCCAGGCGCAGGGGGGCGTACATCAGCTCCTCGAAACCGAGGACCAGCACCCGGCGCGGGCGCTCGCCCAGCGCCTGCGCGATGCGCTCCGCCATGGCGGGGAGAGCGGGTTCCAGAAGTGCGCGGTGTGCGGGGGTGAAGCCGTGCCGGCCGCCGTCGGGCACTGCGGCGGGCCATTGGAGGTCGATCCGGGTGCAGGGACGGGGGAGGTCGCGCGGTGGCCGGGGCGCTTCCCCCGGCCACCCCACCGGCGGCTGGGCCGCCTGCTGCGCCGCCTCCTGCTCGGCGACCAGCTTCTGCCCGCTCTCCAGAATTCCTTCCGGGAGGCGGACCGTGCCCGTGTTCCGTGCCACCAGGTCGACGCGGGCACCGATCTCCTCGGCGAACTCCGCGAGCCGTCCGCGGTCGGCCGGTGAGCGCATGTCGACCAGGGCCACGATGACGTACCGCTTGCGGGGGTAGCGCTCGTGCAGGGCCCGGATGGTGTTGAGAACGGTGTTGCCGGTGGAGAACTCGTCATCCACGAGCACCAGGGTCGCGCCCTCGGGGCCTTCGTCGCCCGGGTCCCCCGCCAGCAGGTCCGGGTCCTCCGGGAGCAGCAGGTGCGAGGTGGCGTGGGAATGCGACTCCTCGAAGCCGCCCGCCTGCGCCACGCCCTCGACGGGGCGCCGCGTCGAGTGGAGGTAGGGCGCCGTTCCGAGCCCGTCGGCGACGGCATGACCGAGGCCCGTGGCCGTCTCCGCGTAGCCGAGCACCACCGCCTGCCGCGCCCCGGCCACGCCGAGCAGGTCGCGCACCCGGCGGCCGAGCTCGACGCCGGCCCCGTACACGACGGAGGGGCGTTGCGGCACGTGTTTGCCGAGCACGTTGGACACGAGCAGGTGTGCCCGCTTGGGGTTGCGCCGCAGGGCGAGGCCCAGCAGCTCACGGAGCTCCGCGTCGCCCACCAGCTCGACGCCCAGTCGCTCCGCGACCCAGCTACCCGACCACACCACGTTCGCCGTCCCTCTCCGTTGACCTGCCATGCGCCCGCTCAGGGAGCCGTCGCCTCTCGTGCACCCGCTCACCGGGCGCCGTGTCGTCCTCATGCGCGCCCGCTCACCGGGCCCTCCTTACGGAACCCGTTCGCCCGCACCGCTCATTCCGCGAGGCTCGCCGCCAGCAGGTCCACGAAGCCGACGTCCTCCTTGGCCACGCCGAAGACCTCGGCCCGCCGCAGTGTGCGTTCGGCCCAGGCGCGGTGCGGCTTCACTTCGTTCATCTTGTTCGTGTACGACGAGCGCAGCACCCCGCCGCCGTCACGCTCCGGCCGCAGGATGTCCTGCGCGTCGCTGAACTCCTCGTGGCTGACCACGGACAGCGCGTGCACTGGTGCGACGTGTGACGGGTGGATACAGGTCTTGCCGAGCAGGCCGTTGGCCCGGTCGAGCTCGATCTCCCGCAGCAGCCCGTCCAGGTCGTGCTCGATCAGGGCCGTGCGCAGTTCCTCCACCCGGCCCTCCAGGAAGGGACTGCGGCGCAGCTGTGGCTTGAACATGCGCTCCTGGAGCCTGAAGTACTCCCAGACGGGGCCGGTGATGGTGAAGCCCGTGCCGTCCGCCCGGCCCAGCACGTTGACGACGTCGGCGATGACGTCGCCGACGATCCGGACGTCGTAGGCCGTCATGTCGGGTGCGCGGCGGAGTCCGTACGCCGAGCAGAAGTCGGTGACGCCGAGCCTCAGCGCAAGCACCCGGTCGCGGTAGGTGTCGACGGTGCGGGCGATCTTGTGGAGGGACTCCTGGCGGGTTTCCAGGTGCAGCAGCTCGGGGGATTCGAGCACGGGCATGGCGAAGAGGCGTCGTCCGGCGGTGGACTCGGCCTTCCGGAGCGCTTCCATGAAGGGAACGCCCCGCTCTTGCGTGAACTTGGGTAGTACAAAACCAGACAACAACCGGACGCATTCGCCGAGCCGGCGCGCGAGGTCCGTGATCTGGCGCGGCTCGCGCACCCGGATGAAGAGCAGGGGCAGTTCAGCACCGCGTTCGGCGAGGTCGGCGAACTGCCTGACCAGGTTCTCCTCGGCGCCCGGCACCTCGGAGTCATCGATGGAATCCTCCAGGCACAGCACCATGGAGACGACCCCGCGGCGAGCCTGCTTGAGGACGTCCTCGGCAAGCCTGGGCCGGGTGGCGGGGCTGTAGAGCGTGGCGCCCAGGGCGGCCGCGAGGACGGGGGCCGGCGAGTCGGCGTCGAAGGAGCACGGTTCCCGGAAGAACAGATCGCCCCTCGCGGCCGGTGCGATATGCCCGAAATGACGCATGTGATTCCCCCCGTACTACCTGACCGACCGGACAACGTGTGGCCGGTAATAGTACGTACGGACCGGTGTCGACAGTTCCCTGCCCGCATGAATTCCGGGTAACTCGTCCATTTAGCGACGGTTACGAAGGGTGCGGAGGGACTCGTTCCGGCATGTGCGTGAGACACGGCCTGCGACCCCGCGTTGTCCGCACGGGCTGCCAGCAGGCAGGATGACCGGCATGACGCACGCGATGGTGAAGGGCTCGAACGTCCCCCTGGACGCCATGGCCGTACGGGCCGTGCTGCGCTGGACCCCGGGCGCCGGGGTCCCCGATGTGGACGCCTCGGCCCTGCTGCTCGGTTCGGGCGGCCGCGTGCGCTCCGACGAGGACTTCGTCTTCTACAACCAGCCCCGACACCCCTCCGGCCTGGTACGACGGCTGCCCAAGCGCAGCCTTCCCGAGGGCCTGACGGACACCATCGAGGCCGACCTGAACGCCCTCGACCCGTCGGTCGACCAGGTGGTCATCGCCGCGTCCTCCGACGGGGCCGCTTTCGAGCAGGTGCGCGATCTCTGCGTCCTGCTCTACGACGCCGCGGCGTCGGGGGGCGAACCGCTCGCCGTCTTCGACGTGCGTCCGGAAACGGGCCAGGAAACCGCGATCATCTGCGGCGAGCTGTACCGGCGCGGCGATGGCTGGAAATTCCGGGCCGTGGGACAGGGGTACCCGACCGGTCTCATCGGTCTCGCGACCGCGTTCGGCATCTCGGTGGACGAGTCGGAGGCCTCCGCCGAGCCCGGCCCTACGCCTCCGCCCGCTCCCGCGTTCCCTCCCGCACCGGCGCCCGGCCCCGACGCCCAGGCCACGGTCCAGCACCAGCAGCCCGCGTACGGCTATCCGCAGCCCGCTGCGGCCCCCGCGGCGCCCGCCCCGGGCTCTGCCTACGGCTACCCCCAGCCGGCCTCCACACAGCCCGCCTACGGCTACCCCCAGCCCGCGGCGGCGGCAGCGCACGCGCCCGACCCGAATTTCGTCCTGCCACCACAGGGGCCGCAGTTCATACGGCCGTGACCGCCGCGCCGGACACCTCTCACGCACGGGTCTTGTAGCCACGCCCCCACTGCATGCCGTACCCGTACAAGCGGTCCAGCTCCGACTGGAAGCCGTACACGAACTTCACCTCGCGCCGCACGATCAGTTCACCCTTCTGGTTCTCCACGGTGAACACGGCGCACGAGCGGGCCTGCGGGGCCCGTTCGTCCAGTTCGATCTCGATGCGCGGCCCGTTGCCCGGGTAGAGCGTCACCTTGGCGTGCGTACGGTCGAAGGCCGGGGTCTGGTCGTAGATGTAGACGAAGAACAGCATCCGCTTGATCTGGTCGCGCTGGTCGAGGTTGACGTAGACCGTCTCCCCGGACGGCGCCCCGAAGCGGTCGTCGCCGCTGAGCCTGATGTACGGCGGCCCGTTCAGATCGCCGATCAGATTGCCGAGCGGCTGCACCACGCCCTTGGTGCCGTCCGTCAGCTCGTACATGCACCCCAGGTCCAGGTCGACGTTGACGACACCCTGGGTGTGCGCCTGGACGACGTCGGGCTGGAAGAGCTTCAGCGGCCGCAGCAGCCGGCCGCTCTGCCGCGACCGGCCCTCGATGTCGGACGTGCGCATCCGCCAGGAGAGGTTGACCCGGAGATTGCCGGTCAGCGCGCCCTGCTTGGTCAGTGAGACCGTGGCGTGCCGTCTCGACAGCACGATGGAGTTGGTGGCCGCGCTGCCCGATTCGAACTGCGCTTCCCGCCCCGGCCACAGGTTGTTCCAGAACGCCATCCCCAACCCCCACACATGTCGGCCCCACCCGTCGCACGCGGCACGTGCGACGCACGCACCGCTGCGGGGCGGCTCCGGGCCGGCTCCGGGTGGTCCCCGGAGCCGTTGCCGTACGAGCCGCCCCGCAGAGAGCGTTCCTCATTCCCTACCGGGTCACACCCCGGCGGTGACTTCCGTACTGCCTTCGCCCCCGTCGGCCTCGATCGCCTTGTTGCGCCGGACCGAGGACCAGAAGGACCAGCCGATCAGGATGACGCCGACGGAACCGGTGATGAGCTCGTGGATCTCGTACTGGATCGTGACGAGCAGGATGACGGCCAGCGCGCCGATCGCGTAGTGCGCGCCGTGCTCCAGGTAGACGTAGTCGTCCAGGGTGCCCTGGCGGACCAGGTAGACCGTGAGCGAACGGACGTACATGGCGCCGATACCGAGGCCGAGGGCCATCAGCACGATCTCGTTGGTGATCGCGAAGGCGCCGATGACGCCGTCGAACGAGAAGGACGCGTCGAGCACTTCGAGGTAGAGGAACATGAAGAACGCGGCCTTGCCGGAGAGAGCCACCGCGGAGATCTTCTTGCCTGACCGCCTGGCCTCTTCCTCCTGCTCGTGCTCGCGTTCCTCCTCCTCTTCGAGCTTGTTCTCGAAGTAGCCGGAGAGGCCACCGACGATGAGGTACGTGATCAGACCCGCGATGCCCGCGAGCATGACCGTCTCGGCCTTGTCCGCGTGGCCGCCGCCGTGCTGGTGCGCCGAGCCGGCGAACGTCAGGGCCGAGATCAGCAGGACGATCAGCGCGATGCAGACCGACAGCATGTCGACCTTGCCGAGCTTGGCGAGGGGGCGCTCGATCCAGCGCAGCCACTGGATGTCACGTTCCTCGAAGATGAAGTCGAGGAAGATCATGAGCAGGAACATGCCACCGAAAGCGGCGATCGCCGGGTGAGCGTCGGTGACCAGTTCCTTGTAGCGGTCCGGGTCGTTGAAGGAGAGATCGATTGCTTCGATCGGTCCCAGCTTGGCGGTGATGGCCACGATCACGACGGGGAACACCAGCCGCATGCCGAAGACCGCGATGAGCACACCGACCGTGAGGAAGATCTTCTGCCAGAAGGCACTCATCTTCTTCAGGATTCCGGCGTTGATCACCGCATTGTCGAAGGACAGCGAGATCTCCAGGATGGAAAGGATCGCCACCACTCCGAAGGCTTCCCACCCCCCGTAGAACCACGCTGCGACCAGGCCGATCGCGGTAATCGCGAGCGACCAGCCGAAGGTTTTCAGAAGCACTGGCTACCCCATCATGTATGTAACGGGTCTCCCCCGAAGAGCACGGGGCTCCCCCGCGCCGTGCGCGGCTTTACGAAACGTTGACCCCGAAGTCTAGAGCGATGCCCCGCAGCCCCGACGCGTACCCCTGTCCTACTGCACGGAACTTCCACTCGCCGTTGTAGCGGTAGAGCTCACCGAAGATCATCGCGGTCTCCGTGGAGGCGTCCTCGCTGAGGTCGTAACGCGCGAGTTCCTGGCCGTCGGCCTGGTTCACCACCCGGATGAACGCATTGCTGACCTGACCGAACGTCTGCCCGCGATTGTCGGCCTCATGGATGGAGACCGGAAAAACGATCTTGTCGCAATGGGCCGGCACCTCATTGAGGTTCACGATGACCGACTCGTCGTCGCCTTCGCCCTCACCCGTGAGGTTGTCACCGGTGTGCTCGACGGAGCCGTCGGGGCTCGTGAGGTTGTTGTAGAACACGAACCATTCGTCGCCGAGCACCCGGCCCGACTGGCACAGCAGTGCGCTGGCGTCGAGGTCGAAGTCCGCCCCCGTCGTGGATCGTGCGTCCCAGCCGAGCCCGATGAGCACCTGGGTGAGATTGGGTGCGGCCTTGGAGAGGGAGACATTGCCTCCCTTGGCGAGCGTGACGCCCATGGTGTGTCCTCCCCGAGTCGATGAACCGTTGATGAACCGGTGGGTCCTTCTGCCGAGCGCGTCCGGCGCCGCACGGGGTGCGGCGCCGGACGGGACGTGCTGGTGCGGACCGGGGGCGCGCCTGCACGGGCGCGCCCCCGGAACTGCTGTCTAGACGTTGACGCCGAAGTCCTGCGCGATGCCGCGCAGCCCCGAGGCGTAGCCCTGACCGATGGCGCGGAACTTCCACTCCGCACCGTTGCGGTACAGCTCGCCGAAGACCATGGCGGTCTCCGTCGAGGCGTCCTCGCTGAGGTCGTAGCGCGCGAGCTCGGTGTTGTCCGCCTGGTTGACGACGCGGATGTACGCGTTGCGCACCTGGCCGAAGCTCTGCTGGCGGGACTCGGCCTCGTAGATCGAGACCGGGAAGACGATCTTGTCGACATCGGCCGGGACACCGGCCAGGTTCACCTTGATGACCTCGTCGTCGCCCTCGCCCTCACCGGTGAGGTTGTCACCGGTGTGCTCGACGGAACCGTCGGGGCTCTTGAGGTTGTTGAAGAAGACGAAGTTGCCGTCGTTGCCGACCTTGCCTTCGGCGTTCGTCAACAGGGCGCTGGCGTCGAGGTCGAAGTCTCCGCCGGTGGTGGTACGGGCGTCCCAGCCCAGACCCACGATGACCGCGGTCAGGTTGGGCGCGGCCTTGGTCAGCGAGACGTTGCCGCCCTTGCTGAGGCTGACTCCCACGAGTCCTCCCATTGGTTTCTTTGGGGGCCGGCCGGTGCCGGCGCCTCCACGTCGTGTTGGCATCCGATCAACGACTGGATCCTAGTGACCGGTTCCCGGCCAAAACAGGCTTTTGGCCTGGGGGCGTCCCGAGATCCACCCGATCCCGGATCAGAGGGCGCCGAGCGCCTTGATGTACTCGTTGAGGTCGCGCGCGTCGGGCAGGCCGTTGACGACCGTCCAGCGCACCACGCCCTCCTTGTCGATGATGAAGGTGCCGCGCACCGCGCATCCCTTGTCCTCGTCGAAGACGCCGTACGCACGCGAGGTCTCACCGTGCGGCCAGAAGTCCGAGACGAGCGGGTACTCGAGACCCTCCTGCTCGGCGAAGACGCGCAGGGTGTGGATGGAGTCGTTGGAGACGGCGATCAGCTGCGTGTCGTCGTTCTCGAAGGCGGGCAGCTCGTCGCGGAGCGCGCAGAGCTCACCCGTGCAGACGCCGGTGAAGGCGAACGGGTAGAACAGCAGCACCACGTTCTTCTCGCCGCGGAAGTCGGAGAGCTTCACGGTCCGGCCGTGGTTGTCCTTCAGCTCGAAATCCGGGGCCTTGGTGCCGACCTCGATCGCCATGAAAACGCGTCCCTTCGCTACGTCACCGGGCTGGGCTGTCCGGGTGACTCCCACCCTACGCAGAGGCGTCGGACGGCCGTGCGGCACCCGTGAAAGGTTCCTGCGGACGGGCGGGGCGGGCGGGAAACGTACGAAGGCCCCGGACGGCGCGATGCCGTCCGGGGCCTTCAGGGGCGAGTGCGGTTCAGCGTTTGGCCTTGGCCGCCTTCGGCGTGACCAGACGGCTGCCCGTCCAGTCCTTGCCCGCACTGATGCTCTTGGTCTGGGCGAGACCGGCTGTCTGGGCAGCCTCGTTGATGTCGCTCGGCTCGACGTATCCGTCACGGCCGGTCTTCGGCGTCATCAGCCAGACCGTACCGCCGTCCTCGAGCAGACCAATGGCATCCACCAGCGCGTCCGTAAGGTCGCCGTCCTCGTCGCGGAACCAGAGCAGGACGACGTCTGCGACGTCGTCGTACTCCTCATCGACGAGATCCTGGCCGGTAGTGGCCTCAATGCCCTCACGGAGCTCCAGCTCGACGTCGTCGTCGTAGCCGATCTCCTGGACCACCTGTCCGGGCTCGAACCCCAGGCGTGCTGCCGGGTTGGTCCGCTCCTCCGCGTGGTCCGCGGTCGCGCTCACGGGTTGCCTCCTGATCATGTTTCGGAAAATGCTTCAGCCACGCGCGTGCGCGGGGCGTTGGCCGTAGTCCACACGGGAGCGGCGGATCGCGCAAGTACCCAGCGTACGAGACCGCCTAAACGGTGACGTTCCCTGCCACGTCGCCGCCCTGTCGGCGGCCCCCTGCGGGAGCCGGCGCTGCCGTCCACACCCTTTACGTCCTTGAACAGCTTATGCGGTTTCGGTCCGGCAAACGGAGTCGAACAGCATTCGGGAACGTATGGACCCCTTGGGCGTATGGTTGCGGTTTGGCCCGACCCATCCTGCCCGATGCCTCCTGACCGGTCGGATACCCACTCCGGCGCGGCCCGTGCGTCCGTCCGGGACACGGCTTCGCAACACCGGTGGTTACCTCCCGGTAGAGATGACGTTTACGCCCTCGCGGTACACGATGGGATGGCGTACGCGCAGACACACCGGGGGGACGCCTCCCGTGACCAGGCCCCGTAGAGCAGCACCGAACAGCGAAGGAACAGCGTGGCTTCCGGATCCGATCGCAACCCGATCATCATTGGCGGCCTTCCGAGTCAGGTCCCGGATTTCGATCCCGAAGAGACCCAGGAATGGCTCGACTCCCTCGACGCCGCCGTCGACGAGCGGGGCCGTGAGCGGGCCCGCTACCTCATGCTCCGGCTCATCGAGCGCGCGCGCGAGAAGCGTGTCGCCGTGCCGGAGATGCGCAGCACGGACTACGTGAACACGATCGCCACGAAGGACGAGCCGTTCTTCCCCGGCGACGAGGAGATCGAGCGCAAGGTCCTCAACGCGACCCGCTGGAACGCGGCCGTGATGGTGTCCCGTGCGCAGCGTCCGGGGATCGGCGTGGGCGGTCACATCGCCACGTTCGCCTCCTCCGCCTCGTTGTACGACGTGGGTTTCAACCACTTCTTCCGCGGCAAGGACGACGGCCGGGGCGGTGACCAGATCTTCTTCCAGGGGCACGCCTCCCCCGGGATCTACGCCCGCGCCTTCCTGCTGGACCGGCTGAGCGAGACACAGCTCGACGCCTTCCGCCAGGAGAAGTCGAAGGCGCCGAACGGCCTGTCCAGCTATCCGCACCCGCGGCTGATGCCGGACTTCTGGGAGTTCCCGACCGTCTCGATGGGCCTCGGCCCGCTCGGCGCGATCTACCAGGCGCGGATGAACCGCTACATGGAGGCGCGCGGCATCGCCGACACCTCCGACTCGCACGTGTGGGCGTATCTCGGTGACGGCGAGATGGACGAGCCGGAGTCGCTCGGCCAGCTCTCCATCGCCGCCCGCGAGGGCCTGGACAACCTGACCTTCGTCGTCAACTGCAACCTGCAGCGCCTCGACGGCCCGGTGCGCGGCAACGGCAAGGTCATCCAGGAGCTGGAGTCGCAGTTCCGCGGCGCCGGGTGGAACGTCATCAAGCTGGTCTGGGACCGCTCCTGGGACCCGCTGCTGGCGCAGGACCGCACGGGCATCCTGGTCAACAAGCTGAACACGACGCCGGACGGCCAGTTCCAGACGTACGCCACCGAAACGGGTGCGTACATCCGTGAGCACTTCTTCGGTGACGACCCGCGGCTGCGCGACATGGTCAAGGACATGTCCGACCAGCAGATCCTGCACCTCGGGCGCGGCGGCCACGACCACAGGAAGGTCTACGCGGCGTACGCGGCGGCGAAGGCCCACAAGGGTCAGCCGACGGTGATCCTGGCGCAGACGGTCAAGGGCTGGACGCTGGGGCCGAACTTCGAGGGCCGCAACGCGACCCACCAGATGAAGAAGCTCACCGCCGAGGACCTCAAGCGCTTCCGGGACCGGCTGCACATCCCGATCGCGGACTCGCGGCTGGAGGACGGCAACCCGCCGTACTACCACCCGGGCCGCGACTCGGAGGAGATCCAGTACATGCACGACCGCCGCAAGGGCCTGGGCGGTTACGTCCCGACCCGTGTGGTACGGGCGAAGCCGCTGGTCCTGCCCGAGGACAAGACGTACGCGACCGCGAAGAAGGGGTCGGGCCAGCAGTCGATCGCCACCACCATGGCGTTCGTCCGCATCCTGAAGGACCTCATGCGGGACAAGGAGATCGGCAAGCGATTCGTGCTGATCGCGCCCGATGAGTACCGCACCTTCGGTATGGACGCGTTCTTCCCGAGCGCGAAGATCTACAACCCGCTGGGACAGCAGTACGAGTCGGTGGACCGCGATCTGCTGCTCGCGTACAAGGAGTCGCCGACCGGTCAGATGCTGCACGACGGCATCTCCGAGGCGGGCTGCACGGCCTCGCTGATCGCCGCGGGATCGGCGTACGCCACGCACGGCGAGCCGCTGATCCCGGTGTACGTCTTCTACTCGATGTTCGGTTTCCAGCGCACGGGTGACCAGTTCTGGCAGATGGCCGACCAGCTCGCACGCGGCTTCGTGCTGGGCGCGACCGCCGGCCGTACGACGCTGACGGGTGAGGGTCTCCAGCACGCGGACGGCCACTCACAGCTGCTCGCCTCGACGAACCCGGGCTGCGTCGCGTACGACCCGGCCTTCGGGTACGAGATCGCGCACATCGTCAAGGACGGTCTGCGCAGGATGTACGGCGAGAACAGTGAGGACGTCTTCTACTACCTCACCGTGTACAACGAGCCGATCCAGCACCCGGCCGAGCCCGCCGATGTGGACGTCGAGGGCATCCTGAAGGGCATCCACCGCTACAGCAGCGGCGAGAAGGGCGAGATCCCCGCCCAGATCATGGCGTCCGGCGTGGCGGTCCCCTGGGCGGTCGAGGCGCAGCGCATCCTCGCCGACGAGTGGAACGTGAAGGCGGACATCTGGTCGGCGACGTCCTGGAACGAGCTGCGGCGCGAGGCCGTGGACGTGGAGCGGTACAACCTGCTGCATCCGGAGGAGGAGCAGCGCGTCCCGTACGTGACGCGCAAGCTGTCCGGTGCCCAGGGGCCGTTCGTGGCGGTCTCGGACTGGATGCGGTCGGTGCCGGACCAGATCGCCCGCTGGGTGCCCGGCGCCTACCAGTCGCTGGGTGCGGACGGCTTCGGTTTCGCGGACACGCGCGGGGCGGCCCGCCGGTTCTTCCACATCGACGCGCAGTCGATCGTCCTCGCGGTGCTCACCGAGCTCGCGAAGGAGGGGAAGATCGACCGCTCGGCGCTGAAGACCGCGGTCGATCGTTACGAGCTGCTGGACGTGGCCTCGGCCGACCCCGGCGCGGCCGGCGGCGACGCGTAGGACCGAAGCGCACGGCCGCGGGGCGGCGGGAGCCGACGGGCTCCCGCCGCCCCGCGGCGCTGTCCGCCGGTCAGTTCTCCCAGATCTTGAAGGCCCGCACCTGGTACGGGGAGCGCGGCGTCCAGGTGCCTCCGCCCGGGTAGGTCTCGAACTCGCCGGTCTCGTCGCACTCCGCCGACTGGTAGGTGGTCACGGGCCGGCCCGTGCGGTTGGCCAGCGACTGGACGGTGGCGCCGGCCTTCAGCGGCACACAGCTCTCGATGTCGACGGTGGAGAGCTCGTGGACCTGCCGGGCGCCGGTGAAGTCGGCTTTCGCCCAGAGGCAGAGCTGGCCGCTCCCGCAGTCCCCGAGCCGGCCGGGTGCGGCGTGGGCCGGTGTCTGCGGCATCAGGGCGGTGGCGGCCAGGGCGGCCGCGACAACGGTTGTACGCATGCGAAATCAACCCCCGTGGTGATGTGGATCTTCCGCATCCACCCTGAGCCGCGCGGCAGCGGCTCGGGAAGGGGAACGGCGGCGGGACCACCCTGATAGGCGACAGCCCCGCCGGAACGTTCCGGCGGGGCTGTCGTATGCACTGTGTTGACGCGGCGGGGCGTCGGGTCGGGTCAGATGTGACCGGCGCCCATGCCCGCCTCGGCGTTCTCCCCGCGCTTGGTCAGGGTGGCGACCAGCGCGGCGATCACCGCGACGATGCCGGCGACCATGAACGCCGTGCTCATGCCCGAGACGAAGGTGTCGTGAGCGACGCCCACGATCCTGCCCGCGACGTCCGGCGGGGTCCCCTCGGCGACCGGCGGCATGCCGACCTTGATGGCGGAGGACGCCTGGTCGAGCTGTGCGGGCGACAGCGGCGGAAGCTGCGCGTCCTTCCAGTTGCCGGGCAGCTCGGAGTCGACCCTGGCTGCCATGATCGCGCCCAGCACCGCCGTACCGAGGCTGCCGCCGACCTGCATGGCGGCCTGCTGCAGTCCGCCGGCGACGCCGGAGAGCTCCATCGGGGCGTTGCCGACGATGACCTCGGTGGCGCCGACCATCACCGGGGCGAGGCCGAGGCCGAGCAGACCGAACCAGATCGACATGGTCAGGGTGCCGGTGCCGACGGTCAGCTGGGACATGCCGAAGCACGCGACCGCGGTGCAGACCATGCCCCCGACGAGCGGAACCCGCGGGCCGAACTTGGTGATCATGGCGCCCGCGAGCGGCGAGGCGACGATCATCATCCCGGTAAGCGGCAGCAGGTGCAGACCGCTGTCGACAGGGCTCAGACCGTGCACGTTCTGGAGGTAGAAGGTGACGAAGAACAGGCCGCCCATGAAGGCGAAGGCCATCAGCACCATCAGGACCGTGCCCGCGGAGAGCGGTACGGAGCGGAACATCGCCAGCGGGATCAGCGGTTCCCGTACGCGCTGCTGCACGAGGGCGAACCCGACGAACAGGACGACCGCTCCGACCAGGAAGCCGATCGTCTTCGTGTCGCCCCAGCCCCACTCCGAGCCCTTGATGAGCGCCCAGATCAGGCAGAACATCGCCGTGGACAGCAGCACGATGCCGGCGATGTCGAAGGAGCGCGGGGCGTTCTCGGCGCGGTGGTCCTTGAGGATCAGCACGCCCAGGACGAGGGCGATCACGCCGACCGGCACGTTGATGAAGAAGACGGACTGCCAGTTGACGTGCTCGACGAGCACGCCACCGAGGATCGGGCCGCCCGCGGTCGAGGCGCCGATCACCATGCCCCAGATGCCGATCGCCATGTTCAGCTTCTCGGCGGGGAAGGTGGCGCGCAGCAGACCGAGCGCGGCCGGCATCAGCAGGGCGCCGAACAGGCCCTGCAGCACCCGGAAGGTGATCACCAGGACCACGCTGTCGGAGAAGCCGATGGCGCCCGATGCCGCGGCGAAGCCGACGACACCGATGAGGAAGGTCTGACGGTGACCGAACCGGTCACCGAGCTTGCCCGCGGTGATCAGCGAGACCGCGAGGGCCAGCATGTAGCCGTTGGTGATCCATTGGACGTCGGCGAGCGAGGCGCCGAGGTCCTGCTGGATCGCCGGGTTGGCGATGGCGACGATCGTGCCGTCGAGCGCGACCATCATCACGCCGATGGCCACGGAGAAGAGTGTCAGCCAGGGGTGGCCGCGCAGGCCCTTGGCAGGTGCGGTGCCGAGGGGGTCCCGAGGTTCCCGCGACGCCTTTTCGACGGTGGTCTGACTAGTCATACGCGGGAGATTAGTGTCAGTCGCTGACAGTTGACAAACCAATTCACAAGTCGGTAACTGTCACGTAGCTCACAGGTAGGCTGAGCTGGACAAAGCAGGGAAAAGAGGACCAGTTCAGTGACCGACGGGCAGCGAGTCGCAGGCCTTCCGGCCGGGCTGCGCGAACGCAAGAAGCGGCGCACCCGGGACGCACTGCTCCGTGCCGCACTCGAACTCTTCACCAGCCAGGGATACGAGGAGACCACCGTCGACGAGATCGTCGACGCCGTGGAGGTGTCCCAGCGCACCTTCTTCCGCTACTTCGCGGGCAAGGAGTCGGTCGTCTTCGCCGTCCAGGACATGGTCGAGACCCGCTTCATCCTTGAACTGCGCCAACGCCCCGCCGCCGAGACCCCCTTCGAGGCCATGCGCCGCGCGGTCCTGTGCGCCTGGAACAGTATCGGGGAGGCCATCGAGGCCATCATCCCGGTCGAACTCCACATGCAGACGTACCGGATGATCGAGTCCACACCGTCCCTGCTCGCCGCCCACATGCGGCGCAGCGTCGCCGTGGAGGACCAGATCGCCGGACTGATCGCCGAGCGCGAGGGGCTGGACCTGACCCGGGACCCGCGGCCGCGCGTCGCGGTCGCCGCGTTCTGCGGGGTGATGCGGGTGACCGGGCAGCTGTGGGGGCGGGGCAACGACGGGAGCATGGACTCCTTGCGGGCCCTGACCGAGACCTATCTGGACCAGTTGGGACCGGCCCTCGCCGGGGACTGGCGCGCACGCCCGGCCGGGACGGCTCACCTCAACTGAGGTGGTGTGCCGCACATCTCAGGTGCGATGCATGACCGACTTCACAACAGGCGGCCCCCAACGCCCCGATGCGGCACCCCCGGAGGCGCCGGGCGCGCCGCAGCGTGGCGCAAGGCCGAACACAGCGTGAGCGAAACGGCGTTCCGTTCCCCACAGTCGGGTGATGTGCGTCACCCACTTAACGACGCCTTACGCGCGTCTCCTAATGTGTGCCGAAGTGACTTCCTTCGACTCCTCCCCCACGCTCACCGCCTGGCGCGCTCTTCTCGCCATCGCGGTCGTGTTCGTGATGCTGGCGACCACCGGTTGGACGGCCGTGCGTCATCAACACTCCGCCGAGCCACGCACCGCCGCCCTCGCTTCCTGGGCCAAGGGATCGATAGCGGGGCACGCGCTCCCCGCGGCGGATGCGCCTGCCTACAAGCTGGCGCACTTCTTCGCTGCGCTCACGGACGAGCAGAGCGGGGGACTGGCCCGTAAGTACCCCCTCGTGGTGGGGAATCTGAACGGCGCCCCGGTCGCCCTGCGCTACCGGGCCAACAGGGTGGCGCTGGAGCAGGCGCGCACGGCCGAGCAGGCCAGGGTGCACGACCCGAGGCTCTCCCCCGACGGCCGCGCCGACGCGCAGCACCGGGTGGACCGCTTCCGGTCGATGCTCGCCGTGGGCCGGCACTTCCTGGCGTTCGACCCGTCGGGCCGTGGGCACGCCGCAGAGGTGTTCGGTGACCTCGACCGGGCCGAGCGGATCTCGGTGATCGTCCCGGGCGTCGACACGAACCTGCTGACGCTGGAGCGCACCGGGAGCAAGACGAACGCCGCCCCCGTCGGCATGGCCAAGTCCCTGTACGCGGCCGAGCACTCCGCACACCCCGGCGTGCGGACCGCGGTGATCGCCTGGGCCGACTACACCGCACCGGCCGGCATCGGCATGGACGCGGCCCTGGGCAACCTCGCCGAGCGCGGGGCCGTCCGGCTGGACGCACTCGTCGGGTCGCTGCCGGGGACCGCTCCCGTGTCGTTGTTCTGCCACAGCTACGGCTCCGTCCTGTGCGGCGTCGCCGCGGACGGGCTGCCCGGCCGGGTGACGGACATCGCGGTCGCGGGAAGTCCTGGCATGCGGGCCGACAACGCCGGCCAACTACACACCCGGGCCAATGTGTGGGCGATGCGGGACCGCGACGACTGGATCGAGGACGTGCCGAACCTGGAGGTCGGGGGCCTGGGTCACGGCGCCGACCCGGTCGATCCGGACTTCGGCGCGCGGATCGCTTCGGCGGGCGACGCGATCGGTCACAGCGGCTACTTCGAGCCGGGAACGGAGAGTCTCGGCAACTTCGCCGCGATCGGTGCGGGCGCCTACGCCTCCGTGACATGCGCCCCGTCCGACAGTGGCTGTCACGAACAGATTTCCGGCCACAAGGCCGCCTGACGCGTGTAAACAACCAGGCGTCCGGCTCTGACGCGCGTAGAGAACCGCGACCGGCCAGGAATTGTGAGTGCCTCCGAGGGGGGACGAGCGGGCAAGTGCCGCATACGATGAGGCACATGGGTGATGTGCTGGCCGGAATTCATGCCACCTGGGAGTTCGACGCCGACTCCGTGCTCATCCGCTTCGAACGGGGTATCCGTACGCCGAGGCTCTTCCAGAGCCTCCGTGAGCGCCGCGTCCCGCATGCGGCGCTGTCGTCGGTGACGCTGACCCCGGGCAAGCGGGGCACGGTGGTGCTGCGCGCGGTCCCGAGACCCGGCGCCGATCCGCTGCTGGAGGCGGCGGCCGGGCAGCTGAAGGACGGTTGCGATCCGTACCGCCTGGTGCTCCCCGCCGAACGCGAGACGCTCGCCGAGTACTACGCGGACGAGCTGCGCGCGAGGCTGGGCCCCGAGGCGGGCGAACCCGCCGACCGGTTCCTGGTCGCGGCCCCCGAGGCGCCGATGCGCTTCAAGGCGTACGACGGCAGGGCCAGCTTCGACGGGGACCGGATCTCGTTCCGGTGGTTCTGGACGGGTGCCTCCTCGGAGAAGTGGAAGGCGGGCGACCAGACGTTCCCGGTCACCGAACTGAGCGGGGTCGAGTGGCGTTCGCCCGAGGCCTTCGAGGGCTATCTGCGACTCGTGCCGCGCGGGCCGGCGTCCGTGGGCCCGGCCGCCGACACGATCGCCCCGGCGGGCGCGGGACCGGGCGCGGGCCTGCTGACGAGCACCGCCCCGAGCGCGCAGTCGATGGCGGCGCGCCCGGCCCGGGCGGACCAGGACCCGGCCGCGGTGATCTTCGGGCTCGGATACGGCCCCGTGCACGAGTCGCTGCCCTTCGCCGCGGCCGTGCTGGAGTCCGTCCGCAGAAAGCAGTCCACGCCGGTCGCGGCCGCTCCGGTGGGCGCGGGGCGGCGTGATCCGGCGGACATCGCGGAACGGATCCGTCATCTCGGGGAGCTGCACCAGGCAGGTCTGGTGACGGACGACGAGTTCAGCGCGAAGAAGGCACAGCTGCTCGCCGAGCTGTAGCGGGCCGGAGCTGCGGGCGGCCGCCCCCGCCGTTCTCGTACGAGCGGGTCATACCCCCGTACGAGAACGGGCGCGGCGGACCGGGACCCCGGTATGACGCCACAGCACGGCTCCGCTGCCTATCCTGATCACGCCATGTGCCCTTCCTCCCCGCCCCCGTCATCCCCGCCGCCCGCTCCCGCGCGCCCGCCGGCGGACGGTCTGCTGAGTGCCGCCCGCCGCAGTCTGCGCGAGACCGGCCACGCGCTGTCCCACCCTTCCCATCCGCCGACACCGCTGCTGGCCGGGGCACCGAAACCATGGCAACGGCTGCTTCCCTACGCAGCCGTCCTCGCCCTCGTCGCCGTCTTCGTCCCGGTCACGGCCACCGTTCTGTCCGGTCAGTACGGTCTGAACGGCGGCACGGCGGGGGCGCTCGCCCTCGCTCAGGCCGCCCCGCTGCTGATGCTGGCGCACCGCCCGCTGCAGGCCTGGTGGATCATCTTCCCGGCGCAGATCCTGGGCGCCGTCGTGCTGCTCGGTCAGGACGGCGGGCAGGACCAGGCCTGGCCCTGGACACCGCCCGGCCTCATCGGCTACCTCTTCCTGCTCCTGGCGCTGGGCCTGCGCGAGCAGCGGCGGACCCTGGTCGCCGTCTGGCTGGCGACCGGCGCCGCGGGGCTCGTCCTGTATCTGGTCTCGCCCCACCGCGGCACCGACAACTCGCTCCTGCTGTTCATCCTCGGCGCCGTGGTCCTGGTGATCGGCGCGACGGTGCGGGAGCGGGGTGTCGCCCAGCGCCGGCTCGTCGAGCAGCAGACCATCAGCGAGGCCGAGCGGGCCCGGCGGACGCTGCTGGAGGAGCGGACCAGGATCGCCCGCGAACTCCACGACGTGGTCGCGCACCACATGTCCGTGATCACGGTCCAGGCCGACTCCGCCCCGTACCGGCTGGAGGGTCTGTCGGACCAGGTGCGCGAGGAGTTCGGTTCGATCGCGGCGAGTGCGCGGGAGTCCCTCACGGAGATGCGGCGCTTGCTGGTGGTGCTGCGCAGCGAGGGCACGGAGGGCGAGCGGGCGCCCCAGCCGGGGCTCGACCGGGTGCAGCAGCTGGTGGAGGCGACGGTACGGGCCGGCCTGCCGGCAGAGGTGTCGTTGCCCGCCGGCCTGGAGGGCGTACCGCAGACGGTGGATCTGTCCGCGTACCGGATCGTGCAGGAGGCCCTGGCGAACGTGGTCCGGCACGCGCCGGGTGCCCGGACCAGGGTGTCGATCACGTCCGACGGCGCACATCTGACCGTGCTGGTCGTCAACGACCCTCCGGAACCCACGGGTTCGTCGCTCGCCCCGTTGGAGACGACGGGGACGGGACACGGTCTGGTCGGTATGCGCGAACGCGTACGGTTGACCGGCGGCACGCTGGACACCGGGCCGCTGCCGGGCGGGGGCTTCCGGGTGGCCGCACGACTGCCGCTGCCCCCTGCCGCGCCGCCCGCCTCGGCCTCTTCCGCCCCGCCCCCTGCTCCGGAGGACTCTTGACCATCCGTGTGATCATCGTCGACGACCAGGCCATGGTGCGGGCCGGATTCGCGGCGCTGCTGGCTGCGCAGGCCGACATCGACGTGGTCGGCGAGGCGCCGGACGGGCGCCAGGGAGTCGAGGTCAGCCGCCACACCCGTCCGGACGTGGTCCTGATGGACGTACGGATGCCCGAGATGGACGGCCTGGCCGCGGCGCACGAGCTGCTGAACCCACCGGCCGGCGTGGTGCACGTGCCGAAGGTGTTGATGCTCACCACCTTCGACGTGGACGACTACGTGTACGAGGCACTGCGCGCAGGCGCGTCCGGATTCCTGCTGAAGGACGCCCCTCCGGCGGACCTGATCTCGGCGGTCCGGGTGGTGGCGGCCGGCGACGCGCTGCTGGCGCCGTCCGTGACGCGGCGCCTGATCGCGGACTTCGCCCGCCGGCGGCCGTCCGGCGCCGCGCGCAGCGGGCCCGCGCTGCGGCTCAACGGGCTGACCCCGCGCGAGAGGGAGGTGCTGGAGCTGATGGCCCGGGGCCTGTCGAACCAGGAGATCGCGGGGCGGCTGGTGCTGGCGGAGCAGACGGTGAAGACCCATATCGGGCGGGTTCTGGCCAAGTTGGACCTGCGCGACCGCGCCCAGGCGGTGATCTTCGCGTACGAGGCGGGGCTGGTCGTGCCCGGCGAGGGGTGACGTCGGGTGCAGACCCCCCGCGCGTCCTCGGGGCAGCACCCCGTACACCCCCTACTGCGGTATCACCCCGTACTTGGCCCTCCGGTGTGACGCCCTCGCACCCGTCGTCCTCCTACCTTCCTCTCCGTCGCGCCGAACGGCGTGCGGGAGCCGGTTCAGCCGGAGAGGGAGGGTCGCATGCGCCGCTATGCGAGGACCCTGGTCGCGGTCGCCCTGGCGGTCACCGTCGTGTCGGGGACCGCCGGCTGGGCGTCGGGGAACGCCCAGCAGGCACTGACGGGGCCGCCGCCCGGCACCGCCGCCTGGCGGTCGGATCACGTGCTGGGGCGGGAGCTGCCCGATCCGGCGCGGGACACACCCGCCCGAGTGACGCGATTCTTCGCCGGGTTGAGCCCGAAGGACCAGCAGTCCCTGATCGTCCGGCATCCGCTCGTCGTCGGAAACCTGGACGGCGTGCCCGTCGAGCTTCGCTACCGGGCCAACGCCCTGGCCCTGAAGGCCGATCACGACCCTCGCTACGCAGGCCTCGCCGCGGATCCGCACCGCCGGATCCTCGCGTTCGACCCGCGTGGCCGCGGCCAGGTCGCCGAGGTCTTCGGGGACTTGGCCACAGCAGAGCGAGTGTCCGTCGTGGTGCCCGGTTCGGACATCGACGCCGGGACCTTCGACCGTACGACCGACGTGTACGGGACTCCCGCCGGTATGGCCAAGTCGCTGTACGCGGAAACCGGACCGGGCAGTGCCGTGATCGCCTGGGCCGGATACACCACGCCCGTCGGCGTCGGTGTGGACGCCGCCACCGGCTCGCTCGCCGAGGCCGGCGCGGACCGCCTGACCCGGTTCACGGACGGGCTCACGGCCGTCGGCCTGCCCGAGCCCACCGTGTTCTGCCACAGCTACGGCTCCGTCGTCTGCGGGCTCGCCGCTCCCCGGCTGCACGCGGGCGACCTGGTCGTCCTCGGCTCCCCGGGGATGCGCGCCGCCGACGTCGGCGAGCTGCACACGGACGCGCGGGTGTGGGCCGCCAAGGACCCCGACGACTGGATCGACGACGTACCGAACGTCGAGATCGCCGGGCTGGGCCACGGCCCCGACCCGACGTCCCCCGAGTTCGGAGCCCGCCGGGTGCCCGCCGGTGACGCCCACGGGCACACCGGCTACTTCGCCCCGGGCACCGAGTCCCTCCACGCCTTCGCCGCGATCGCGGACGGCACGTACGCGGGGACGGCACCGGAAGGGGGCTCGCGATGAGACTGCGCGCCCTCGCCTCCCGCATCGACGCCCGCACCCCCGCCCACCGCGACCGCGCCCTCGACGGTCTGCGCGCCCTGGCGCTGCTCGCCGTACCCACCGGGCACTGGCTGCTCGGCGGATTCCGGCTCGACGACGGCGGGGCTCTGCACAACGCCAGCCCGCTCTCGGCCTTCGGCGCCCTCGCCCCGTTCAGCTGGGCGCTCCAGATGCTGGGCGTCTTCTTCCTGGTCGGCGGGTACGCCTCGGTGCTCTCGTACCGCCGGAGGCAGTCCACGACGGGGGCCTGGCTGCGCGGCAGGATGGCGCGTCTCGGCCGGCCCGTGCTCGGGGTGACCGCTGTCTGGGCGGCGATGATCCCGGTCCTGCACGCGCTCGGAGTACCGGGGGACACGCTGCGGACCGGGTCGACGCTGGTGATCCAGCCGCTCTGGTTCGTCGGGGTGTACGCGGTGGTCACCGCGCTGACGCCGTACTGCGTCCGCATGGCGAGGAGACTTGGCAGCTGGGCCGCGGCCCCGCTGCTCGGCGCGGTCGCCGTCGTCGACCTGCTGCGGTACGGACCGCTCGGTGACGCCATGCCCTCCTGGCTGAGCATGCTCAACATCGTTCCAGGCTGGCTCTTCGCGTACCAGCTCGGTGTCTCCTGGGGCGAGGGCCGGATCGGGAAGCGGGGCGCCCGGTCGCTGCTCGTCGGCGGCGGCGTGCTGTTCGCCGCCCTGCTGCTGCTCTTCCACTACCCGGCCTCGATGGTCGGGGTACCGGGCGAGGCGCGCACCAACTCGCATCCACCGTCGCTGCTGGTCCTCGCGCTGGCTGCCGCGCAGAGCGGTGCGGCGATCCTGCTGCGGAGGCGGATCGGCCGGCTGCTGCACAGGCCGCTGGTGTGGGCGCCGGTCGTCGTGATCAACCTGTCGGCGATGACGATCCTGTGCTGGCACCAGACGGCGATGCTCGCCGCGGCCGTTCCGGCGTCCTTCGCGGGCGCGGTGCCCGGCCTGACGACCGGGCCGGACACGCTCGGCTGGGTCCTGGCCCGGCTCGCCTGGATGCCGGTGTTCGCGGGGCTGCTGGTGCTGATCGCCCGGTACGCGCGAAGGTTCGAGGCGCCGTGGAAGGCGGGAACCCGCGCCGCGCACGCCCGCCGCGCGCTTGCGGGGGTGCTCGCGGCGGGGTTCGCGGTCTTCGCCCTGGGACTGGCGTGAACGGCGCTTCGGGACCGGTGTGCCGCAGCCCCTACTCGCGGGCCGCGGACGTCGAGCTCATGTCCGGGTAACGGTCCCCCGCCACCTGGCCGGCGATCGGCTCCAGCAGCGCCAGCTCCTCGGACGACAGCGTGAGGCGGGTGGCGCCGATGTTCTCCAGCAGCCGGCTGCTCTTGCGCGTACCGGGGATCGGGACCACGGCCAGCCCGTGCACCTGGGCCCGCTGCTGCACCCAGGCGAGCGCCACCTGGGCCGCGGTGGCCCCGTGCGCGGCGGCGATCTTGTGGACCGGCTCCAGCAGCGCGGCGTTCGCCTTGGCGTTGTCGCCGGT
Organism: Streptomyces sp. NBC_01013; assembly: GCF_045162765.1. Classification (NCBI taxonomy): domain Bacteria; kingdom Bacillati; phylum Actinomycetota; class Actinomycetes; order Kitasatosporales; family Streptomycetaceae; genus Streptomyces; species Streptomyces sp. NBC_01013. The sequence goes on along the minus strand of NZ_CP108687.1, from coordinate 5,842,590 downwards.
GAAGCGCGGCTGGAACTTCCGGAAGTCGTTCTTCCCCAGGTCCTTGCCCGCGTCCGCGAACGCCCCGGTCAGGAATCCCCGGCCGAGCGGCGAGTACGGCACGAAGGTCACACCCAGCTCCGCGGCGGCGGGCACGGCGCTGCGCTCGACATCCCTGCTGAAGAGCGACCACTCGGACTGGAGGGCGGCGATGGGGTGCACGGCGTGCGCCTCGCGCAGCTCGGCACCGGTCACCTCGCTCAGCCCGAGCTGCCTGACCTTGCCCTGCTGCACCAGCTCGGCCATCGCGCCGACGGACTCCGCGAGCGGTACGGACGGGTCGCGGCGGTGCATGTAGTAGAGGTCGATGACGTCGGTGTTCAGCCGGCGCAGGCTGTTCTCGACCGCCTGCCGGATGTACGCGGGGTCGTTGCGCACGCCCCGGTAGTGGGGGTCGTCCTCGCGCCGCTCGATGGCGAACTTCGTGGCGAGGACGATCTCGTCCCGGTGCGCGCCGACGAAGGGCGCGATGAAGGTCTCGTTGGCGCCGAGGCCGTAGACGTCGGCGGTGTCGAAGAGCGTGACGCCGGCCGCGAGGGCCGTCTCCAGCGTTTCGCGAGCGGCGGACTCATCGGTCTCCCCGTAGAACTCGCTCATGCCCATGCAGCCGAGCCCCTGGACGCCGACCTGCGGGCCGCCGCCGCCGAGCTCCACTGTGGCGATCTTGTTGTCACTCATCAGGCACTGGGCCTTTCCGGCACCCGCTGGGCGCCTGCATAGAACTCGATCTTGTAGTCGAGGACGGCGAGGGTGTCCTGGAGCTCCGCGATCCGCGTTCTCACGTCGCGGCGGGTCGCCTCCAGCAGTTCCCTCCGGTCCTCGAAGGTGTGCTCGCCCTCACGCAGCAGTTCCGCGTAACGGACCATGTCCGCGACCGGCATCCCGGTCAGTCGCAGCTTGCCGACGAAGGCGAGCCAGTCCAGGTCGGCGTTGGTGAAGCGGCGCTGCCCCGTGTGCGAGCGGTCGACGTGCGGCATCAGCCCGATCCGCTCGTACCAGCGCAGGGTGTGGGCGCTCAGCCCGGTGAAGGCGGCCACCTCACTGATGGTGTAGCGGTCCTGGCCCTCGGGACGCGGATGGGGCCGGGGAGGCGCCGCACAGGCGTCCGTTCCTGCCGAAGTGGTCTGCGTCTCCATCACCGTCATGCCCTCCACGCTAGAACCTTGGAGTGCACTCTAGGCAAGCGCAATCGGATGCGGGTTTCGGCCACGAGCGCTCAGAACTTAGTCTCGTACGCATGCAGAGCCTGGCGATGATCGAGAAGTGGCCCGTCCCCACCGCGGCGGCGGCCGTCGTACGAGCGGACGGGACGGTCCTCGGCACCCACGGCCCGGCCGGGCACCGCTTCCCGCTCGCCTCCGTCACCAAGCCGCTCGCCGCCTACGCGGCGCTGGTGGCGTACGAGGAGGGCGCGGTCGAGCTCGACGAACCGGCCGGTCCCGAGGGTTCCACGGTCCGGCACCTGCTCGCCCACACCAGCGGCCTCGCGTTCGACGAGCACCGGGTCACGGCCCCGCCCGGCACGCGCCGGCTGTACTCCAACGCGGGCTTCGAGGTCCTCGGCGACCACATCGCGAAGGCCACCGAGATCCCGTTCCCGGAGTACGTGCGCCAGGCGGTGCTGGAGCCCCTGGGGATGACCGCGACCACGCTGAACGGCTCGCCCGCACGCGACGGCGTCTCGACCGTCGACGATCTGGCGCGCTTCGCGGCGGAGGTGCAGGCGCCCCGGCTCCTGGACCCGCGCACGGTGCTGGAGGCACAGACCGTCGTCCACCCCGGACTGAAGGGCGTGCTGCCCGGCTACGGCCACCAGAACCCCAACGACTGGGGCCTCGGCTTCGAGATCCGGGACCACAAGTCTCCGCACTGGACCGGCAGTTCCTCCTCACCCGCGACCTTCGGGCACTTCGGGCAGTCGGGCACGTTCCTGTGGATCGATCCCGCCGCAGGGGTCGCGTGCGTGGCGCTCACCGACCGGGCCTTCGGACCGTGGGCGGCCGAGGTGTGGCCCCCGTTCACGGACGCGGTACTGGCGGAGCTGAAGGCGTAACCGGCTCGGCGGCGACCAGGCACTCGAACCACACCGCCTTGCCGCCGCCGTCGCGGCGCACCTCCACACCCCACTTGTCCGTGACGGCCTCCACCAGGAGCAGCCCCCGCCCACCCTCGTCGAGCGCATCACCCGCGACCACGACGGGCAGCCCCGGGCAGCCGTCCGCCACTTCCACCCGCACTCCCTCACCGCCCGGCAGCCGGAAGACGAAGGTCTGGCACCGGCGGCCGGGGACATGCCGGACGACGTTCGAGATCAGCTCGGTGAGCGCGAGTTCCGCCACGTCGGCCACGCACCCCAGACCCCACCCGTCGAGGTAGAGCCGCAGGATGCGCCGCAGGTGCCGGGCCGAGTGCTCGCCCATGGCGAAGTCGGCTCGGTAGACGGGCTCTTCGGACCCCGCCCGGGGTGCAGTTACGTGATTCATGACACCATCGTGCGACCGCGTGACTACGCTCGGCTACGTACCGAAACGAACGCCGCGAGGCGTTGCACACCGGAGGTCCCGCCGTGGCCAACGTCCAGTCACTCGACCCCAGCGCCTCCCCGCTGGACTACTACGGCTGGGAACTACGCCGCCTGCGCGAAGCCGCCGGCCTGAACCAGGCCCAGTTGGGCGAGATCATCTTCTGTACGGGTTCGCTGATCGGCCAGATCGAGACGACGAGGAAGCTGCCCACCCGCGACTTCTCCGAACGCGTCGACGCCGCGCTGGGCACGGACGGGACGTTCTCCCGGCTGATGGGCCTGGTCCTGCGCAGCCAGCTGCCGACCTGGTTCCAGCCGTACGCGGAGATGGAGGCGAAGGCCGCTTACATCTCGACGTACCAGGCACAGTTGGTCTACGGGCTGCTGCAGACGGAGGAGTACGCACGGGCGGTGCTGGCCACCGGCATGCCCGATGACCTGGACGGTCTGCTCGCCGCCCGCATGGAGCGCCAGCGCATCCTGGAGCGCGAACGGCCGCCACTGGCCTGGGCCGTCCTGGACGAGGCCGTGCTGCACCGCCCGGTCGGCGGCCACGAGGTCATGCGCGCCCAACTGGTGCGGTTGTTGGACTTCACCACCAACCGGTGGATGCGCATCCAGGTGCTGCCCTTCTCGGCGGGTGAACACTCAAGCCTGGACGGCACGTTCAACCTTTTGCGCTTCGACGACGACCCGGACATCATCTACACCGAGGACCTCATCTCCGGCCATATGACCGCCAGCCCCGACACGGTCCGAGAGGCCTCGCTCCGATACGCTCACTTGCAGGCCGCCGCCCTCTCCGTGGAGGACTCGGCGGCTCTGATCGCCCGCGTGATGGAGGAGCATTATGGAGAACGGCCCCGACCTGAAGAGCGCGCAGTGGCGTAAGTCCAGCTACAGCGGAAGTTCTGGCGGCGAGTGCGTCGAGTGCACCGTGGCCGGCGGCGCCGCCTGGCGGAAGTCGTCGTACAGCGGAAGCACCGGCGGCGACTGCGTCGAGGTGGCCGACGGCTGCGCCGCCTCCGTGCCCGTCCGCGACAGCAAGAACCCCTCCGGGCCCGTCCTCGTCGTCGGCACCGATGCCTGGCGCGGCTTCGTAGCCGGGCTCTGAGCCCGTGCGGCGGTAGGGGCTCAGGGCGATCCGGAGATCGTCCTGAGCCCCTACCGTCCTATCGGACCGTCGCCACGCGGCCCGCGTACCGCTGGGACCATCCGGTCCCGGTATCGGCCGTGAGCACCACGTCGTAGTAGCCGTGCTCGGTCGGCCAGTGCACGACGGTGGAGCCGCCGCCGGGGACGGTGTACTTCCGGGAGCCGCCGAGGTAGTCGTTGGCCGTGAGGGTGTAACGGACGGGGTGCTTGCCGTCGTTGTGCAGCCTCAGCCTGACCTCGGAGCGCCTGCTCCTGACCAGCTCCGCCTCGACGCGCGGAATGCCGATGTGCTTCCGGCTCTCGTTCTCGGGAATCACCTGTCCGGCGAAGGAGCGCAGGAAGCCGTCGGGCCCGTAGATCGAGAAGGCGTACTTGCCGTCGGTCTTCGTCGCATCCCAGGTGTACGAACGCGGGCTCGCCGCGCTCACCGTGTACGGCGTGTTGTCGAAGGCGAGGTACTGGTCGGGGAAGACCTGAAGGCTCACCGCCTTGCCCGCCGGGCCGCCGGCCAGCGTCATGTCCGCGGTCACCGTGCCGGCGGAGCGGTCCTCGGTGAAGGTGGCGTGCGGGTGGAAGGAGAGGCCGCGCGGCTTCATCCCGTCCTCCGGCAGCTTCGGCGGGGCCCCGGTGACCGGGTCGGCGATGACGACCGGACCCGGCCGCGGGTGCGCGAAGTCGATCGCGCTGGTCAGGTCGCCGGCGATCGAGCGGCGCCAGTCGGTGATGTTCGGGCAGGTGAACGGCTTGCCCAGATGGGCGGCCCAGGTCTCCAGGAACTTCACGGCCGACGTGTGGTCGAACACCTCCGACGCGACATGGCCGCCTCGTGTCCACGGGGAGACCAGCAGCATCGGCACTCGGGGACCGAACCCGTACGGTGTGGTGCCGGAGAACTCACCCGGGGTGCCCTCCTCCGGGCGCGGGGGCAGGACGTGGTCGAACTTTCCGTCGTTCTCGTCGTAGGTGATGATCACCAGGGTGTGGTTCCAGATGTCCTCGTTGCTCTGGAGCGTCCGGAGAACCTTGTCCATGTAGCGCTCGCCGTGGACGGTGTCGAAGCCCGGGTGCTCGCTCCACGCGGCGGGCATCACCACCCAGGAGACCTCGGGAAGCGGGTGCTCCGCGCCCGGCTCGCAGGCCGCGATGAGGTCGCGGAGCACCGCGTCGAGGTTCGCCTCGGAGTCGTCGTCGGGCGTGGTGGCGCCTTCGTAGACCAAGGAGTTGGCCTTCCAGATCTTGCCGGTGCCCGCTGCGAGGTCGTCCTCGTCCGCCGTGCGGGGGTCGAAGGCCTTGAAGCTGTTGGTGACGTTGCAGCCGTACTCGCCGACGTACCCGCTCTGGAGGCTTCCCCGGACACCGTTGCCGCTGTTGTCGGAGTAGACCCGCCAGTCGATGCCGGCCTGCTGGAGTTGCTCGGGGACCGTGGTCCAGCTGCGGCTGTAGTCGTTCTGCCCGGCGTTGGTGACCTCGCCGCCCGCCGCACCGGTCATGAGGTAGTAGCGGTTCGGGATGGTCGGCCCGTGCAGCGAGCAGAAGTTCATGTCGCAGACGGTGTACTGGGAGGCGAGCGAGTACATCCACGGCATGTAGTCGGGCGTGTAGTACCACATGCAGTGGTCGCCCTTGTCCTTCACCCAGGTGTCCCATCGCCCGCCGTTGGCACCGTAGAAGTTGTGGTTGTCGCTCCAGGTGGCGGTCGACACGACGGGCCGCACGATGGCGCCGGCGGCGTCGCGTTGCTGGAAGACGTCGGTCCCGTCCTGGAATCTCAGGACCTGCTTGTCGTGGTGTCCGCGCACACCTGGCAGCTGACCGAGGTAGTGGTCGAAGGACCGGTTCTCCTGCATGAGGATCACCACGTGCTTCAGATCGGACATGTCGCCGTTGAAGCCCTCGGGCAGGACGTACTCGGCCGCACTGGCCTGCGCCCCGCCGACGGCTTCGGCGGCCGTACCCGCAGCGATCGCACCGAGGGTGACGGCGGCTGTCCGGAGCATCCGGCGCCGGGTGATCCGGAATCCGTCGGCGTGCTCCGGCCTCTCGCTGTTCTCCATGTCAGGATACGGGGACTCGGTGGACTGGAAGGTCATCGGGGGCACCTCTGCGGGAGCGATTCCGGGACAGCCCTCAGGCCGCCGGAACGAACGGCGGGGGAACCAAGGACGTTTTCCTGAGACACCGGCAGATTTTCACGGCCCTCGGCGCCGGGTCGAGGTGCTTCACGAGGACAGCCGGAACTCGCCCCCCACCGACGTTCCCCCTGCGGCACGGACGGGCCGGGCACGAGGAGATGACGCCCTGGTCCGGGGCGCCTGCGCGATCGGTGTGGCGGCGGGGGACCGGCCGCCCGGTACCGCAGCGGCACGGCCCTCGTCAGGCTCGGACATGCCGTGCCGACGGTGTTCGTCGTGCAGGCCGCCACAGCTCACGGGGGCCTGCGGCTGCGACACACCCGTGGCTGCCGCCCCGCTCACTCGGGGTTAAGCCCGCGCGCTCGAACGGCCCTTCGCGCCCGCTCCGTCACACGAGCGGTCCCATCATGCCGGTCCGGTGCTGGGAGCGCGTGGCCGCGCTGCCCGACCAGGACGTCCGGTTCGGGTCGAGGCCCACGCCATTGGCGAGGCCGAGACTGGCGATCACGGCGGCGTGCTCGACGCAGGCCAGTCGCAGCGGAGTGATGAAGTCGGCCTGCAACTCCGCCTGCGTGACGGCCGCCCCAGCACTGACCTTCGCGTCGATGAAATCGTGAACCCGTTCCAGCTGCTCGGAACGGGGCGTGATGGCGCCGTCCCCGCCGAAGTTGAGGTCCGGTCCGCTGCTGCCCGGGTCGTCGTTCCTGTCCCCCGGTGCGGGCCCGAGTGCGAAGTTGGCCGGCAGGTTCTTCAACGCCTTCGTCACAGCCGCGAGCTGGTCGCTGGTGGTCGTGAACGCGGTCGGGGCGACCGGTGCCAGGGCCGTCACGACGTCGGTCAGCTGGGGCTGGGTGAGGAGCGCGGCGAACTTCTCCAGCAGCGACTTGGGCACGATGTGGTGCAGGGTGTGCACCAGCGCGTTGCCCGGGTTGGCGGCCTTCTCCGCGGCCAGGGCGTTCTTCGTCGGATTGTTCTTCCAGTCACCGGCACGCTGGACCGGCGTCCGTGCGGTCGTCGACGCGCTCGCCCCGGCCGTCTCCCGGTCCCCTGGCAGGCCGGCCCGCACCGGTCCGGACATGACCCGGCGGGCGTTCTGCTCCGCAGCCCGCTCATAGGTGTCCGAGGGGTCGGAAATCCGCAGGCCCGCACCGTTGTCCGTGCCGGAGACAGCGCCCTGCCGTTGCTGGATGACGTGGGTCAGTTCGTGGGCGAGCGTGTGTTTGTCACCTCCGCCGTTGCCGACGACGACGTGGTGGCCCGAGGTGTAGGCGCGGGCGCCGACCTCGGTGGCGGAAGCGCGGGCGGCGCTGTCGTCGTGGATGCGTACGTCGGAGAAGTCTGCTCCCAGCCGGGATTCCATCTCCGCGCGGAGCGCGGCGCCCATGGGTTTGCCGCCAGTACGCAGGACGTCGTGGACGGCGGAACGCTGTACGTCGTGCAGGTGCTCCTCGGAATGCTCTTCCCTGGGTTGCGCCGAGGGGTGTCCCGCCTGCCGGAGCAGTTGGACGACGGCGGCGTTGCCGAGGCTGCCCTGGAGGGCCAGCGGCGTGCGCGCGGACAGCTCGCCCGCCGCCGGGTCCTTCTCCGGCGTACGCGCGCGACGGGAAGCACGGGTGGGGTCGAACTCGCGTGATCGCATCAGAGACCTTCCGGGTGCACAGGGCAGTAGCCTCTCCATCCCTACGCGGACGAGGCCGGTGGCCGCCAGGTACGCGGGGGCAGAATCGGCAGGCTCGGCGGACAGGAAGCCATGGCCGACGCGGCACCCGCTACCCTCCTCGGCCATGACCGCCATAGTCCGCGCCACCGCCTCCGACGTCCCGGCTCTCGCCGCCGTACTCGCCAGCGCCTACGCCGAGGACCCCGTCTGGTCGTGGCTGATGCCGCACGACCGGGACCGCAGGCTGCGTCTCCTGTTCACCGCACACCTCGCCCAGCAGGTCCCGGTGGGGCGGGTGTGGACGGACGAGGACCGCACGGTGGCGGCGGTGTGGGCCGAGCCCGGACAGTGGAAGCTGCCGGTGAGCCACCTGCTGCGCAACGCGGGCACACTGGTACGGGCGGGGCGGGCCCAACTGCCCAGGACCGGGATGCGGTTGCTCGCGCTGGAGCACCGGCATCCGGCGGGACCCGCGCACTGGTACGTCGAGTACATCGGCACCCACGCGGACGCGCGCGGTACGGGGCGCGGTTCCCAGGTGTTGAGCGCCCTGCTGGAGCGGGCGGACACGGACGGGCGCCCGGTCTTCCTGGAGTCGAGCAACCGGCGCAATCTGACGTTCTACCAGCGGCATGGTTTCGCCGTGCACGAGGAGATGACGTTTCGGTCCGGGCCGCCGATGTGGTCGATGTGGCGCCGCGAGAACGGCCGCTGAAAAGCCTTTGTCCGACCGGCGGTTCCCGCTCATGCTGTGCGGAGCGTTCCGGCCGTGCTCAGGTCAGGGACAGGGTTCCGAACGAGAGGCGCCCGGACATGGGTGTGTACGACCGGCTGTTCGTCCCCGCCCCGTCTCCCTGCCCCCAGTGCGGTTCGCAGGAGGACGTGGTGATCCAGTTCCACTTCGGGGACGTGTACCTGCACAGGTTTCGCGTCGGTGACACGATTGCGTGGTCGGACACGGCCAAGGGGTCCCCCCGGACGGGCCGCTTCGAGGTCCCCGGCTATCCCGAGTGGTGCAAGCAGTGCGGGCTGGACGACAAGGGCTTCTGCCTCGTGCGGTTCGACGGTGACGTGATCACCGGCTACCGCAGCGCGACCGAGGAGGACATGGAGAAGTTCGACTGGTGAAGCGAGGCGGGCCTGCCGCCGGACGGGCCGACCGGATCGACGCCTCAGTCCGCCAGCTCCCAGAGCAGCACCTCGGCCTTCCCGCCCGCGACCAGTTCGAGGTCCTTCTCCCCCGTGATCCGCGCCGCGTCGCCCGCCCTCAGTTCCTCGTCGCCGAGCCGCACGTCCCCGGCCACCACATGGACGTACGCCTTGGGCGAGTCCGGTACCGCCGCGCGCTCCCCCTCGGCCAGCCGTCGCACGTGGAGCATCGCCCCGGCCTCCGGCAGGGCGTACGGAGTGGAGTCGGCGATGCCGGGAACCGTCGTGTACGAGGGCTCGCCGCCCGGCTCCAGGGGCGCGAGCCACATCTGGAGGAACGTCAACGGCGCTTCGGCGTCGTTGCGTTCCTCGTGCCGGACACCGGAGGCCGCGCTGAGGTGCTGGATGTCTCCGGCCCGCACGACGGTGGCGTGACCGGCCGAGTCCCGGTGGGTCAGCTCGCCCTCCACGACCCAGGTCACGATCTCCGTGTGGCTGTGCGGGTGCTCCTCGAAGCCCGCGCCCGGGGCGAGACGCTCCTCGTTGCAGGCCAGGATCGGGCCGAAGCGCAGGTGGTCGGGGTCGTAGAACGTGCCGAAGGAGAAGGAGTGCCGGGACTCGATGCCGGCCGCCCCGTCCCCGCCCCTGAATCGGTCGCCCGAGCGACGTACGGAAATCACCTGCCCACGGTAGCCCGCGCGCCTGACCAGCGCCCCGGCCCCGGGGCGACTACCCGCCGGTACGACCCGCCACCGGCCCCGCCCCTTCGGGCACCCGTCCGGATAGGGCAGTCTTGTCCCCGTGCCCCGACCCGATCCTGAGCAGCCCGCTGCGAACGCCGCCCATCTCCATGCCGCGACCCTGAAGCGGCTGGAGCAGTCCTCCGGCCGGCTGGCCGCGAACGCGATCGCCCGCATGGACGAGTCGCTGCCGTGGTACCGGGCGATGCCTCCGGAGAACCGGTCGTGGATCGGGCTGGTGGCCCAGGCCGGCATCGCCGCGTTCACCGAGTGGTTCCGGCATCCGGAGACCCCGCAGGCCATCTCGACCGATGTCTTCGGCACGGCCCCGCGCGAACTGACCCGGGCGATCACGCTGCGGCAGACCGTAGAAATGGTGCGGACGACCATCGAGGTCATGGAGGCGGCGATCGACGAAGTCGCCGCGCCCGGCGACGAGTCGGTGCTGCGCGAGGCGCTGCTCGTCTACGCGCGGGAGATCGCCTTCGCGACCGCCCAGGTGTACGCGCAGGCCGCCGAGGCCCGGGGCGCCTGGGACGCGCGCCTCGAATCACTCGTGGTCAACGCGGTGCTGTCCGGGGAGGCCGACGAGGGTGCCGTGTCCCGGGCCGCCGCGCTCGGCTGGAACTCCCCCGAGCACGTGTGCGTGCTGCTCGGTACGGCCCCGGACGGCGACAGCGAACTGACCGTGGAGGCGATCCGCCGGGCCGCCCGGCACGCCAAGCTCCAGGTCCTGACCGGGGTGCTGGGCAACCGCCTGGTCGTGATCGCCGGCGGCAGCGACAATCCGCTGCAGGTCGCGAAGGCGCTCATCGGTCCGTACGCGGCGGGACCGGTCGTCGCCGGCCCCGTGGTGCCGGACCTGCTGGCGGCCACCCGGTCCGCGCAGGCGGCTGCCGCCGGGCTCAAGGCGTGCAGCGCCTGGCAGGACGCCCCGCGGCCGGTCCTCGCGGACGATCTCCTGCCGGAGCGCGCCATGGCGGGCGACCCCGCCGCGCGGGATCAGTTGGTGGAGGAGATCTACAGACCGCTCGAAGAAGCAGGTTCTGCCCTCCTGGAGACGCTGAGTGTGTATCTGGAACAGGCGAGCAGCCTCGAAGGTGCCGCCCGCATGTTGTTCGTCCACCCCAACACCGTGCGCTACCGGCTCCGACGTGTGACAGACGTCACCGGGTGGTCGCCCTCCGACGTCCGCTCGGCGTTCACTCTGCGGATCGCCCTGATTCTGGGGCGTCTGGCCGACAGGGATCTCCAGTCCTAGACTTTTGTCGGACATCAACAATTCCCCCTACGGTTCTTCGTCCCTGTCCCCACGGGCGTTCCGTACCGTTCACAAGAGAGAGTGTGAGGGTGCTCGTACTCGTCGCTCCCGGCCAAGGCGCTCAGACGCCCGGCTTCCTGACTCCCTGGCTCGACCTCCCCGGTGCCACCGACCGCATCGCGGCCTGGTCCGACGCCATCGGGCTCGACCTTGCCCACTACGGCACGAAGGCCGACGCGGAGGAGATCCGTGACACCGCGGTGGCTCAGCCGCTGCTGGTCGCCGCCGGCCTGCTCTCCGCCACCGCGCTTGACGCCTCACCGGCTGTCGTCGCAGGTCACAGCGTGGGTGAAATCACCGCAGCCGCTCTCGCCGGGGTCATCGGCGACGAGGCGGCGCTGCGTTTCGTGCGCACCCGCGGGCTCGGCATGGCCGAGGCCGCCGCGGTCACCGAGACCGGCATGGCCGCCCTGCTCGGCGGTGACCCGGAGGTCACCGTCCTGCACCTGGAGAAGCTGGGTCTGACTCCGGCGAACATCAACGGCAGCGGCCAGATCGTCGCCGCCGGCACCGCCGCGCAGATCGCCGCGCTCACCGAGGACATGCCCGAGGGCGTGCGCCGGGTGGTCCCGCTCAAGGTCGCCGGCGCGTTCCACACGCACCACATGGCTCCCGCGGTCGAGCGTCTCCGTGAGGCCGCCACGGCCCTGGAGGTCTCCGACCCGGCCGTGACATATGTCTCGAACGCCGACGGGAAGACCGTGGCCACCGGTGCGGAGGTCATCTCGCGGCTGGTCGGCCAGGTCGCCAACCCGGTCCGCTGGGACCTGTGCATGGAGACGTTCAAGGCGCTGGGCGTCACCGCGATCGTCGAGGCCTGCCCCGGTGGCACGCTGACCGGTCTGGCCAAGCGTGCGCTGCCCGGCGTGCAGACCCTCGCGCTCAAGACCCCCGACGACCTCGACGCGGCCCGCGCGCTCATCGCTGAGCACGCAGGCGCCTAAGGAGCCCGAGAGCATGTCGAAGATCAAGCCCAGTCAGGGCGCCCCGTACGCACGGATCATGGGTGTGGGCGGTTACCGCCCGACCCGTGTCGTGCCCAACGAGGTGATCCTCGAGACGATCGACTCGTCCGACGAGTGGATCCGCTCCCGGTCCGGCATCGCCACCCGCCACTGGGCCTCCGACCAGGAGACCGTGGCCGCGATGTCCGTCGAGGCGTCCGGCAAGGCCATCGCCGACGCCGGAATCACGCCGGAGCAGATCGGCGCGGTCATCGTCTCCACCGTCTCGCACTTCAAGCAGACCCCGGCCATCGCGACCGAGATCGCCCACAAGGTCGGTGCGGGCAAGCCCGCCGCCTTCGACATCTCGGCCGGCTGTGCGGGCTTCGGCTACGGCCTGACGCTCGCCAAGGGCATGATCGTCGAGGGTTCCGCCGAGTACGTACTCGTCATCGGCGTGGAGCGGCTGAGCGACCTCACGGACCTGAGCGACCGCGCGACGGCGTTCCTGTTCGGCGACGGCGCCGGCGCGGTCATCGTCGGCCCGTCCAAGGTCCCCGCCATAGGCCCCACGGTCTGGGGCTCCGAGGGCGACAAGTCCGAGACGATCAAGCAGACCGTGGCGTGGGACACCTTCCACGCCGACCGTCCGGAGAAGTTCCCCGCCATCACGCAGGAGGGCCAGGCGGTCTTCCGCTGGGCCGTCTTCGAGATGGCGAAGGTCGCCCAGCAGGCGCTGGACGCGGCCGGGATCGCCCCGGAAGACCTGGACGTCTTCATTCCGCACCAGGCCAACATGCGGATCATCGACTCGATGGTGAAGACCCTGAAGCTGCCGGAGCACGTCACGGTCGCCCGTGACGTGGAGACCACCGGCAACACCTCCGCCGCCTCGATTCCGCTCGCAATGGAGCGGCTCCTGGCGACCGGTCAGGCGAAGAGCGGCGACACCGCGCTCGTCATCGGCTTCGGGGCGGGTCTCGTCTACGCCGCGACGGTCGTTACCCTCCCCTAGGCACACCGGGTCTTTTCGCCCGGACGCCCGAACCCAGCAGAAACCCACCGAAGGAGCGCCAACATGGCCGCCACGCAGAAGGAGATCGTCGACGGTCTCGCCGAGATCGTCAACGAGATCGCCGGTATCCCCGTCGAGGACGTCGAGCTGGAGAAGTCCTTCACCGACGACCTGGACGTCGACTCGCTGTCCATGGTCGAGGTCGTCGTCGCCGCCGAGGAGCGCTTCGACGTCAAGATCCCCGACGAGGACGTCAAGAACCTCAAGACGGTCGGCGACGCCGCCGACTACATCCTCAAGCACCAGGGCTGATCCCAGCCCGGCTGTGTCGCCACCCGGCGGTGGCGCCGCTGATTCACGACCCTCTACACGTGGAGAAGATTTTCCAGTGAGCTCGACCAATCGCACCGTGGTCGTCACCGGTATCGGCGCAACCACTCCGCTGGGTGGCGATTCCGCATCGACCTGGGAAGGTCTGATGGCCGGCCGTTCCGGCGTCAAGCCTCTTGAGGGCGAACGTTTCGCCGAACTGCCTGTCCGGATCGCGGCCCTCGCGGCCGTCGACCCGGGCGACGTCCTGCCCCGCCCCCTCGCCCGCAAGCTGGACCGCTCGGCGCAGTTCGCGCTCATCGCGTCCCGTGAGGCGTGGGCGGACGCGGGCTTCACCGGCCCCGCCGGTGAGGACGAGAAGATCCGGCCCGAGCGGCTGGGTTCGGTCATCGCCTCCGGCATCGGCGGTGTGATCACCCTGCTCGACCAGTACGACGTGCTGAAGGAGAAGGGCGTCCGCCGCGTCTCCCCGCACACCGTGCCCATGCTCATGCCGAACGGCCCGGCCGCCAACGTGGGGATCGAGGTGAACGCCCAGGCGGGCGTCCACACCCCGGTCTCCGCCTGTGCGTCGGGCGCCGAGGCCATCGGTTACGCCGTCGAGATGATCCGTACCGGCCGTGCCGACGTGGTCCTCGCCGGTGGCACCGAGGCGGCGATCCACCCGCTGCCGATCGCGGCGTTCGCCAACATGATGGCGATGTCCAAGAGCAACGACGAGCCCGAGAAGGCCTCGCGTCCCTACGACACGGCCCGCGACGGCTTCGTCCTGGGCGAGGGCGCCGGTGTCGTCGTCCTGGAGTCCGCGGAGCACGCCGCCGCGCGCGGCGCCCGGGTCTACTGCGAGGTGCTGGGCCAGGGGCTGTCCGCGGACGCCCACCACATCGCCCAGCCGGAGCCGACCGGGCGCGGTATCGCCACGGCGATGCAGAACCTGCTGGACCAGACGGACCTCAAGCCGTCCGAGGTCGTGCACCTCAACGCGCACGCGACCTCCACACCGCAGGGCGACATCGCGGAGCTGAAGGCCCTGCGCAAGGTCCTGGGTGATGACCTGGACCACGTCGCCATCTCGGCGACGAAGTCGATGACGGGGCACCTGCTCGGTGGCGCGGGCGGTATCGAGACCGTGGCGACCGTGCTGGCCCTGCACCACCGGATGGCTCCGCCGACCATCAACGTCGACCACCTCGACGAGGCGGTCGAGGCGGACATCGTGCGCGGCGAACCCCGGGCGCTGCCCGAGGGGCCGATCGCGGCGATCAACAACTCGTTCGGGTTCGGCGGGCACAACGTGGTGCTGGCGTTCCGTAGCGTGTGATCTTCCCGCTGTACGCCTGAGGCCCGCTTCCCCGTGAGGGGAGGCGGGCCTCAGGCTTGGCGCGGGCCCTTCCGTGGGGCCCTGCCCAGGGCCCCGGCTCCTCGATCGCCGTTGGGGCTTGATGCGGGCGTTCGAGGCGCCGGAGTGCGGGACGGAGCCCCGCTCACACCACCTGGTGCAGCCACCGCACCGGCGCACCCTCGCCCGCGTGGCGGAAGGACTCCAGTTCGTCGTCCCACGGCTTGCCGAGAAGTTTGGCGATCTCGCCCTCCAGGTCCGTCTCCCCGCTCAGCGAACGCGCCAGCGCGGCCCGCAGCCGGTCCTCGGGGACCAGGATGTCGCCGTGCATGCCGGTGACGGCGTGGAAGATGCCGAGCTCGGGCGTGGAGCTGTAGCGCTCGCCCTCCGCGGTCGGTGAGGGTTCCGCGGTCACCTCGAATCGCAGCAGATCCCAGCCGCGCAGCGCGGAGGCCAGCTTCGACGCCGTGCCCGGGCGGGCCTGCCAGGAGAATTCGGAACGCCAGGTGCCGGGCGCGGCCGGCTGTCTGATCCAGTCGAGCTGGACCCGCACGCCGAGTACGCCCCCCACCGCCCACTCGACGTGAGGGCAGAGCGCGCGCGGGGCTGAGTGGACGTACAGGACTCCACGTGTCGTCACCGGGACCTCCAGTGTGGGACGAGGTTCGCCTTCCCCAGCGGCCTCGCGCCGTACCACCTCTTACCGGCCGGTTCCCGAGGCTGTCATCAGTAAACAGTATCGGGAGGTAATGTCCGGAGAAAGACGGGTATATGACGTGATGTGATGTTCGAGAGCCACCCGAGTGGAGCCGGGCGCCCGAAAGAGGCACTGGTTCGACGTGGAAAAGCTACCGTGCGGCGGCGTCCGAGGTGTGACGTACCGTCGGTCCTGGGCCCACGATTCGCTCGGCATTCACCCGGCAGGGCGCGGGGGCCCGCCGACCGGTGCCGCACGGGTGTGCCGGAGGCATGGGACAGGAGGGGACGAGGACAATGCCGGATCGCTCCGTACGGCACCGCTCGCGGACCGCACTGGCCACGCTGGCCGCCGTGTCGATCCTCGGCACGGCCGTCCTGACGGGCTGTGACTCCGGGTCCGCCGGGACGACGAAGGGCGCGACGGCCCAGGAGGGCAGGCGGCCGGCGGCCGCACCGGTCTGGGACCGCAGTCCGGAGTCGGTCGCCGCGGTCGGGGACTCCATCACCCGGGGCTTCGACGCCTGTTCGGTGCTGGCCGACTGCCCCGAGGCCTCGTGGTCGACCGGCACGGACAGCTCGGTGCGCAGTCTCGCGGTGCGGCTCCTCGGCGCGTCGGGCGCGGCCACCCGCAGCTGGAACCACGCCGAGACGGGGGCCAGGATCGCCCAGTTGCCGGAGCAGATGGCGCTGGCCGCGAAGGAGGACCCGGATCTGGTGACGGTGATGATCGGCGCCAACGACGCCTGCCGGGACTCGCTACGGTCCATGACGCCGGTAGAGGACTTCCGGGCGTCGTTCGAGGCGTCGATGCGTCAGCTGCGCGGCGCGGCACCCAAGGCGCAGGTGTACGTGTCGAGCGTGCCGGACCTCAAGCGGCTCTGGTCGACGGGCCGGGGCAACCAGCTGGGCAAGCAGATCTGGAAGCTGGGCATCTGCAGGACGATGCTGGGCGACGCGGACAACCTGGGCGCCTCGGCAGTGGCCAGGCGCGCGGAGGTGCAGGACCGCGTCGTCGCGTACAACGGGGTGCTGCGCGAGGTGTGCGCGAAGGATCGGCGCTGCCGTTACGACGGCGGGGCGGTGTTCGACTACCGGTTCACCGGCAAGCAGCTCAGCCAGTGGGACTGGTTCCACCCGGGGCGCAACGGGCAGGCCCGGCTGGCCGAGATCGCCTACCGCAATGTCACGGCGGCGCGGCCTCCCGCGTAAAGTTCGCGATCATGGAGACGGGTTCGAACACGGTGATGCGTACGGAACACTTCGGCACCCTCGGGGACGGCACCGCCGTGGACCGCTGGACCCTGGAACGCGGTGGCACGCGGGTCCGGGTGCTGACGTACGGCGCCATCGTGCAGTCGGTGGAGGTGCCGGACCGGGACGGCACGCGGGCCGGGGTGGCGCTCGGGCTGCCGGATCTCGCCTCGTACCAGAAGTACACCGGGCCGTACTTCGGCGCGCTGGTCGGGCGGTACGCGAACCGGATCGGCGGGGCGTCGTTCGTCCTCGACGGGCAGACCTGTCACGTCACGCGCAACGAGGGGCGCAACCATGTGCACGGCGGGGCGATCGGCTTCGACAAGCGTGTGTGGGACGCCCATGAGGTAGCCGACGGGGTGGAGCTGTCCCTGGTCGCGGCGGACGGCGAGGAGGGGTTCCCGGGCCGGGTGGAGGTCTCGGTGGCCTACACGCTGGACGAGGACGGGGCGCTGCGGATCGCGTACCGGGCGACGACGGACGCGCCGACCGTGCTGAACCTGACGAACCACACGTACTGGAACCTGGCGGGCGCCGACTCCGGCAGCGCGCTGGGCCAGCGGCTGCGGATCGCGGCCGGGCGGATCACCCCGGTGGACGCGCAGTCACTGCCGACGGGTGAGTTCCTGCCCGTGGACGGGACCCGGTTCGACTTCCGGGAGGCGCAGCCGGTCTCCAAGGAGTACGACCACAACTTCGTGCTGGACGAGGGCGTGAGCGGACCGGTGGCCGAGCTGTACGACGAGGCGTCGGGGCGCGTCCTGAGCGTCACGACGACGGAGCCGGGCATGCAGCTGTACACCGCGGACCACTTCGAGGGACGGCCGTTCGGCCCGTGCGCCGGGATCGCCCTGGAGACCCAGCACTTCCCGGACTCGCCGAACCGGCCGGAGTTCCCGAGCACGGTGCTGCGTCCGGGCGAGGAGTACGTGTCGACGACGGTGTACGGCTTCTCGGTGCGCTGACCCGCGGGCTCGTCCCAGATGCCTCCGGTGTTCCCGTCGGCGGGTGACCTGACCTGCGGGAACACCGATACTACAAGATCGTTAAGCGGCACCTGGGAGTGATTCCGGACGGTCTACGCGCGTTCGCGCAATGCGCCCCTTTCCGCGCCCCCCAGGGTGGCCGCATGACCTCCAAGCCTGCCGGACCGTCGTCCGGCCTGCCCTCTTCCGGCCTGCCTTCCAGGCGCACCGTGATCGCGGGCGCCGCCGCGGGTGCCACCGCCCTCGCCACGCCCACCGCGGCCGCCGCAGCCGCACCCCTCACCGCCCCCGTCGCGGCCCCCGGCTCCGACTGGGACGCCTGCCTGACCGTCGCGCGCGCCATCCTCGTACGCGACGAACAGGACGAGTCACTGGTACCGCACTACCGCGACGTCCTGCTCTCCAAGGGCCTGCCGCGCAGCGGCAAGGACCCCAAGAAGGTGCTGATCATCGGCGCGGGACCGGCCGGGCTCACCGCCGCCCACCTGCTTCGCGAGGCCGGACACACCGTCACCGTGATCGAGGCCAACGGGAACCGGGTCGGCGGCCGGATCAAGACCTTCCGCAAGGGCGGTCACGAGAACGCGAAGTCGCCGTTCGCCGACCCGAAGCAGTACGCCGAGGCCGGGGCGATGCGGATCCCCGAGAGCCACCCCCTCGTCACCGGGCTCATGGACGGCTTCGGACTGAAGCGGCGGCGCTTCCACCTCGTGGACGTCGACGGCTCGGGACAGCCCGTCAACCACACCTGGATCCACGTCAACGGCATCCGGGTGCGCAAGGCGGACTACGCGAAGAAGCCCCAGGCGGTCAACCGCTCCTTCGGGGTCCCCGCGGCGTTCGAGGACAAGGCCGCCTCGACCATCGTGCGGGAGGCCTTCGCGCCCGTACGCAAGGAGTTCGAGGGCAAGGAGGGACCGGAACTCGTCAAGGGCTGGGCCCGGGTCATCCAGAGGTACGGCCACTGGTCGATGTTCCGCTTCCTGACCGAGGCGGCCGGGCTCGACGAGCGCACCATCGACCTCGTCGGAACCGTCGAGAACCTCACCTCGCGACTCCCCCTCGCCTTCGTGCACAGTTTCATCGGGGCCTCCCTGATCAGCCCGGACACCGCGTTCTACGAGCTGCCCGACGGCACGGGGACGCTGGCCGACGCCATGTACGCGCGGGTCAAGGACCTGGTGCGGATGGACCGCCGGGCCGCCAGGATCAGCCACGGGGGCGAGGGCGTCCGGGTCGAGACGGTGTCGGAGGGCCGGGACGGCACGGTCGTGCGCGAGACGTTCACCGGCGACCGGGCGATCGTCACCGTGCCGTTCTCCGGTCTGCGGCACGTCCCGGTCACGCCCCCGCTCTCGTACGGCAAGCGGCGGGCGATCACCGAGGTGCACTACGACGCGGCCACCAAGGTGCTGCTCGAATTCAGCCGCCGTTGGTGGGAGTTCGAGGAGAAGGACTGGAAGAGGGAGCTGGAGCGGGTCCGGCCCGGGCTGTACGAGGCCTACCGGCTCGGGAAGGCCCCGGCGGACGGCTCACTGCTGGGCGCGCACCCCTCCGTGCCGCCCGGCCATCTCGCGCCGAACCAGCGCGTGCACTACGCGGCGTACCGCGCGACCGCCCGCGACCAGCCCGCGGCAGCCCATGTCATCGGCGGCGGTTCGGTCACCGACAACGCCAACCGCTTCATGTACCAGCCCTCCCACCCGGTCGCCGGCAGCAGGGGCGGTGTGCTCCTCGCCTCGTACAGCTGGGCCGACGACGCCCTGAAGTGGGACTCCCTGGGGGACGACGAGCGCTATCCGCACGCCCTGGGCGGAGTGCAGGACGTGTACGGGCAACGCGTCGAGGTCTTCTACACGGGGGCCGGCGCCACGCAGTCGTGGATGCGCGACCCGTACGCGTACGGAGAGGCGTCCGTCCTGCTGCCCGGCCAGCACACCGAGCTGCTCGCCGATGTACGGTCGATCGAGGGTCCGTTGCACTTCGCGGGCTGCCACACGTCCGTCAAGCCCGCCTGGATCGAAGGGGCGTTGGAATCCGCGGTCCGCACCGCACTGGAGGTGCACACGAGCTGACCGGGGACGGGCGGCTCAGTCGTCCAGGGGGCAGGGCGAGGGGGACGGCACCGTACCCTCGCCCCGCGCATCGTCCGCGTCGCTCCCCGCCCCCACCAGGTCACGCGCCAGGAGCGTCGCCCCCGCGACGGCCCCCGGCATCAGGAAGACGGCGACGAACGGGACCAGGAAGGCGAGCCCCAGCGGTACGCCGAAGCCGAGGATCAGCAGCCGCCGGCCGCGCAGCAGGACGAGCCGGTCCTTCAGCACCATGCCGCGGCGCTGGAGCGCGACGGCGGTGAGCTCCTCGGCGAGGAAGTACCCCGTGACGCAGAACCCGATGAGCGGGACGACGGTCTGGCCGGCGACCGGGATGAATCCGAGGGCGAAGAGCAGGACCGCGTACAGCGCCACGCGCACCAGGATGCGTACGCTGTCGCGGGCGGAGATCCACAGTTCCCGCCAGAGCGGCAGCCCCGACTCGGGGACCTCGCCGCCCTCGGCGCGGTCCACCTCCTCGGAGAGCGACTCGTAGAAGGGCTGCCCCACGAGCAGGGTCACGGCGGTGAACGTGATGACGGCCAGGAAGAGGCCGAAGGCGAAGACCAGTACCGTCAGCGTGGTGCGGAGCAGGCCGAGCCAGGGCGAGGACCAGTCGTCGGCGAACGGGGTCGCCCAGTCCGCCAGGTCGTCGGCTCCGTAGCCGAGGCCGACGAGGGCGCCCGCGTACAGGAAGAGGGTGATCAGGCCGGGCAGCAGCCCGATGCCGAACCACCTGCCGTGCTGGACGACCCAGCGCTGCCCCTTGATCAGATAGCCGAGGCCCGCCCCGAGATCACGCATGGCGTCAGCGTAACGGGACGGGGGCGGGCCCTTCGCGCGAGGGGGTGCGGTCAGGCGAGGCGGATCATGTTCCAGGACATCGGCTCCAGTGTGGCGCGCAGCACTCCCCCGTCGAGCACCGTGTCCTTCGCCGGGTGCGGGGCGACCCGTCCCGGTTCGGTGAGGGTGTTGCGGGCGTCCGGGTCGGCGTCGGCGAGGACCTGGTGCTCGGTGATCCCCGTCAGGCCCATGCCGTGCAGGGCGACTTCGAGCGGGAGTGCCGTGTCCTGGCCGCGGTTGACCGCGAAGACGGTGACCGCGCCGGTCTCCGGGTCGCGGACGGCGGTGGCGTGCAGCAGGTCCGTCTCGCCGTACTTGGCCGTCCCGTACGTGGGCGAGTCCACCCGCACGTCCAGGACCTGGCCCCGGCCGTGCCGTGCGGCCTGGGCGAACGGGAAGAAGGTGGTCTGCCGCCAGGCCGGTCCGCCGGGCTCGGTCATGATCGGGGCGATCACGTTGACCAACTGGGCCAGGCAGGCCACGGTCACCCGGTCCGCGTGCCGCAGCAGGGCGATGAGCAGGGTGCCGAAGACGACGGCGTCGGTGACCGAGTAGTTGTCCTCCAGGAGGCGGGGCGCCTCGGGCCAGTCGAGGGGGTTCTGCTCGGCGTCCTGCTGGCTGCGGGCCATGTACCAGACGTTCCACTCGTCGAACGAGAGGTTGATCCTCTTCGTGGACTTCAGCCGGGCCCCGACGTGGTCGCAGGTGGCGACGACGTCCTCGATGAAGGACTCCATGTCCACGGCGGAGGCCAGGAACGAGTCGCGGTCGCCGCCGACTTCCTCGTAGTAGGCGTGCAGCGAGACGTAGTCGACCAGGTCGTAGGTCTCGGCGAGGACCGTCGCCTCCCAGGCGGCGAACGTGGACATGGACCTGCCGGAGGAGCCGCAGGCGACGAGTTCGACGGACGGGTCGATCTGCCGCATCGCGCGGGCCGTCTCGGCGGCGATCCGGCCGTACTCCTCGGCGGTCTTGTGGCCGGTCTGCCAGGGGCCGTCCATCTCGTTGCCCAGGCACCACAGCTTGATGCCGAAGGGGTCCTTGTCGCCGTGCGCGATGCGGCGGTCGGAGAGTTCGGTGCCGCCCGGGTGGTTGGCGTACTCCTGGAGTTCGATGGCCTCCTGGACGCCGCGGGTGCCGAGGTTCACGGCCATCATGGGCTCGGCCTGCGGGCCGATCTTCCTGCAGAAGTCGATGTACTCGGAGAGCCCGAAGCGGTTCGTCTCGGTGGAGCGCCAGGCGAGGTCGAGGCGGCGCGGCCGTTCCTCGGCGGGGCCGACGCTGTCCTCCCACCGGTAGCCGGAGACGAAGTTGCCGCCGGGGTAGCGGATGGCGGTGACGCCGAGCTCGCGGATCAGTTCCAGGACGTCGGTACGCAGGCCGGCGTCGTCGGCCGAGGGGTGGCCGGGCTCGTATATGCCGTCGTAGACGCAGCGGCCGAGGTGTTCCACGAACGAGCCGAAGAGGCGGGGGTCGACATCGCCGACGGTGAACGCCGGGTCGAGGGTGAAACGGGCGGTG
Source organism: Streptomyces sp. NBC_01013 (assembly GCF_045162765.1). NCBI lineage: Bacteria > Bacillati > Actinomycetota > Actinomycetes > Kitasatosporales > Streptomycetaceae > Streptomyces > Streptomyces sp. NBC_01013. The sequence continues at coordinate 5,820,846 of NZ_CP108687.1, read as the reverse complement.
CGGGTCATGACTTCCTCGCTGTGTTCGGTGTTTCGGTCATGGATCGGCGGGAGGGGCAGGTCACTGTCCGGCCGGGCCGGTGCGGGCGACGCCACTGACGATGTGGCGCCGGAGGAGGACGAAGACGAAGATCAGCGGCAGCCCGGCCATCAGCCCGCCGGCCATGAGCGGGGCCCACTGGACGCCGTGGGGGTCCATGACGCTCGCGATGCCGTTCGGCATGGTCGTCAGGTCGGGGTTGCCGGTCACCACGCACGGCCACGGGAAGTTGTTCCGGGACGCGATGAAGGTGAAGATACCGACCGCGGAGAGGGACGGCGCAGCGAAGCCGAAGCCGCCGGCGGCCCCGCCCAGCCCAGCTCCTCGATCAGCCGCCTGCGATCCGGGCCAGGTGGTCCCGTGTCCATGCCCGCCCTCACTATTCGAAATATCGAATGCTGCCCGTAACCTCGAACGGACGGTAAAATCGAAGCGCTTGCGCGTCAATGGGTCACGCAAGAATTCCGAACAATGTCCGGGATTTCGCACGGGAGTCACCGGATGCGTGGGCACGAAAAGGCCGAGGGCCGCACCCTCTTGGGGTGCGGCCCTCGGCCGTGTACGGGCGGTGCGGGCGGTCAGACGACCGAGAGCTCCACCTTGATGTTGCCCCGTGTGGCGTTCGAGTACGGGCACACCTGGTGCGCCTTCTCGATGAGCGCCTGTGCGGTCGCCCTGTCCACGTTCGGGATGGCCGCGGTGATCGCGACCTCCAGCCCGAAGCCGCCGGCCTCGGTCTTGCCGATGGAGACCGCGGCGGTGACCGTGGATCCGGAGATGTCCGCCTTCTCCTGGCGGGCCACCACCCCCAGCGCGCCCTGGAAGCAGGCGCCGTATCCGGCCGCGAAGAGCTGTTCCGGATTGGTGCCCGCTCCGCTGCCGCCCATTTCCTTCGGCGGGCTGACGACCACGTCGAGCTTGCCGTCGTCCGAGGAGACCCGGCCGTCACGGCCGCTCGAAGCGGTGGCGACGGCGGTGTACGCGACGGCTATGTCCTGAATCGTCATGCTTGAGGATTCCTCCTGCTGATGCGCCGCGACTCGCGCCCACGATCGCGACGGCCTGGCACGAGCCTAACCCGTGCCCGTGAGGCACTCAGCCGAGAGAGACGATCATCTTTCCGGTGTTCTCACCGCGGAGCAGACCGAGGAAGGCCTCGAAGCCGTTCTCGATGCCCTCGACGACCGTCTCGCGGTACTTCAGCTCGCCGGAGGCCAGCCAGCCGGCCACCTCCTGGACGAACTGCCCCTGGAGATCGGCGTGGTCGCCGACGAGCATGCCCTGAAGGCGAAGCCGCTTGCCGATGACGAGGGCGAGGTTGCGCGGGGCCGGGGTCGGCTCGGTCGCGTTGTACTGGGCGATCATGCCGCAGATCGTCGCGCGGCCGTGCACGTTGAACGAGGAGAGCGCGGCTTCGAGGTGCTCGCCGCCGACGTTGTCGAAGTAGACGTCGATGCCGTCGGGGGCGGCCTCGCGCAGTTGCTCCGCGACGGGGCCGTTCTTGTAGTTGAAGGCGGCGTCGAAGCCGTACTCCTCGACGAGCAGCTTGACCTTCTCGTCGGAACCGGCGGAGCCGATGACCCGCGAGGCGCCCTTGAGCTTCGCCATCTGACCGACCTGGCTGCCGACCGCGCCGGCGGCGCCGGAGACGAAGACCGCGTCACCCTCCTTGAAGGAGGCCACGTCGAACAGGCCCGCGTAGGCCGTGAGCCCGGTCATGCCGAGCACGCCCAGGTAGGCGGAGAGCGGAGCGAGGGAGGCGTCGACCTTGACCGCGTGCTTGGCGGGGACGTCGGCGTACTCGCGCCAGCCCAGACCGTGCAGGACGTGGTCGCCGACCGCGAAGCCCTCGGCGTTGGACGCGACGACCTCGCCGACCGCGCCACCCTCCATGGGGTGGTCCAGCTTGAACGGCGGGGTGTACGACTTCACGTCGTTCATCCTGCCGCGCATGTAGGGATCGACCGAGAAGTGCAGGTTGCGGACGAGGACCCGGCCCTCGGCGGGGGCGGTGACCGGAGCCTCACGCAGTGCGAAGTCCTCGGCCTTCGGCCAGCCGTGCGGACGGGCTACGAGGTGCCATTCACGGCCGGACGTGGGAAGAGCTGCAGACATGGGCTCGGTGTCTCCTCGATGTCTAGGGGGATGCGGGAAGCCGTCACCGGAGCGAAAAAGCTTCAGGACGTGAAACAACCATGCGCCTGGATATTTCACCTTGTCAAGTAACCGGCTATCCTGGATGCCATGGCCACCACCCGTACGGACCCACTGACCCTCGAAGTCGTCGAGCTGATCGGCGCGGTCGTGGCGCGCTACTACGAGGAGTACGAGCAGGCTGCGGCCGCCCACAGCCTCACCGGCGCCCAGGCCCGGGTCCTCGGGCTGCTCTCCCTGGATCCGCTGCCGATGCGCCGGATCGCCCAGAAGCTGAAGTGCGAACCGTCGAACGTGACCGGCATAGTCGACCGCCTTGAGGCACGGGGCCTGGTGGAGCGGCGGCCCGACCCGGCCGACCGGCGGGTGAAGCTGGCCGCCCCCACGGAGAAGGGCGCCCGCACGGCCCGGGAGCTGCGCGACTCCCTGGACTTCGCCCGCGAGCCCCTGGCCGGCCTCTCCGACGCGGACCGCGCGGTGCTGCGGGACCTGCTGCGCCGGATGCTCGGCGTGGAACCGCCGGCCCCGACGGCCTGAGCGCTCAGGGGCTCAGCAGAACCACAGGAACCAACAGCTGTCGTCCGACGGGGTCGGCGACGGCGTGGGGGTCGGCGTGGGGGTGGGCGGCGGCGTGGTTGCCGACGGCGACGGGACATCGCCCGCGTCACCCGGCTCCGACGGGCCACCGGCGGTGACCGACGGCGCTGCCGACGACGGCGTGGGGGCCGGGGCCGAGGTCTCGGGGACGGAGGTGGCGCCCCCGGGCCGCGCCGCGTCCGTGGCCGGGCCGGTCCGGGTGCTGTCCGGAGTGCGGGCGTCGGTGGCCGGGACGGCCGAGGGGGTGCCCACCGGGGTCCGCACCGGCCCGGGCGGCTCGGCCGTATCGCTGGCCGTCGGCTCCGGGGCGGGCGCGGTGGTGGCGGACGTCGACTCACGTACGTAGTCCGAGGCGCCGTCGCCGCCGTCCGGCTCGGTCGCCAGCTCGGCCAGGCTCAGCGCACCGGCCGCCAGGACCGCCCCGAGGAGGCCCAGCAACGCCGTACGACCCCGGCGGCTGCGGCCCCGGCGGCCCCGGCCCGGCCGCTCGTCGGGTGCCGCGCGCCGGCGTCCCGGGCCGCGTCCGCCGTGCGCACCGCCCCGCGTCCGGGCAGCATCGCGCTCGCGGCGGCGACGGCCCCCGGGCGGGGACGGCGCGGCCTGCTCGTCCCGCGCGTCCGGCTCGTGGCCGAAGGCCGCGGGCGCGGCGTAGGGGCTCAGCGCTTCAGCGGGGGTTCCGCATCCGGCGCAGGCCAGGGCGCCATTGAGATGACGCTGACAGGGCTGGCAGTAATCCATGGCGCCCGCAGAGTAGACGGCCGCCGGACAACGGAGATAGCCGCTCACGTGAGGATCCTGTGTGGAACCGTTGATTCCATGACCGCTGCCACGCCTTTCGGCCCCCGTGAGTTCCAACTCGTCCTGCTGCGCCGGATGGCGGACCACCAGCCCGGCCTCGTGGAGGACGCCCGGCACGAACTGAGCGCCACGCTCGCCGAGATGCGCGAGGCCAACCGCCGATGGCAGGCGATGGTGCGGGCGCCGCGGGGTCGAGGGGCGCTGCGCCGCTACCGTGCGGTGCTCGGCGAGCCCGAGTCCTCCCTGCGCCGCGCGGTCGGCGATCTGGAATGCGACGCGCTGTTCTGGCCGGTGCCGCTCTGGCCGGACCTGCGGTTCGAGGTGATGGTGGCGCCGGGCGGCGCGGTGTGGAACGAATGGCTGGTGCGGGCCCCGGGCGCGGCCGCCCCCGTGCTCGGACGGGCCGGGGATCTGCGGCCCTGGTCGTGCACCGTGAACGAGGTGGCCCGGGCCTTCGCGCCGGCCCGTCCGATGGAGGGCAGCGCGCCGACCCGCTGGGCGCTCGCGCTCACCGACGCGGCCACCGGCACCCCGTACGTCGCCGAGTTCACCTGGGGGCTGTTCCAGCGGCTGCTCCCCGGCTGAGCCGGCCCGGGGCCGTTGCCGACACGCCGTCAGCTCCGTACCCCCTCCGGCGTATCCCAACGCGCACGATGCCCCCGAACGGCGCACGATGCGAAGAGAACCGGCTGCCCGTCGGTCCCTCCATCAGCGCTCTCGGGAGACCTGCCGTGACCGTCAGCCTTGATCAGTTGCGCCGTTGCCATGTCGCCGTCGACCTCGGGGCCGCCCGGACCCGGGTGTACGTCAAGGGGCTCGGGCTCGTCGTCGACGAGCCGAGCGCCGCCGCCGTCAACACCCGCACGGGCTCGCTCATCGCCGTCGGCGTGCTCGCCGAGCAGATGACGGGCCGCACCCCCGACTACATCCGGGTGGTCCGCCCGGTCTCCGGCGGAACCGTCGTCGACATCGAAATGGCCCAGCGCATGCTGCGCCATCTGCTCGGCGAGAAGCTCCGCCGTCAGCTTCGCCGCAAGCCCTGGCTGCGCGCCGCCGCCTGCATCCCGCACGACAGCGATCCGCTCGCCCAGCGTGCGGCCGTCGAGACCCTGGTCGGTCTCGGGGCCCGGCGGGTCGAGCTCGTCGACACCCTGATCGCGGCGGCGGTCGGCTGCGGACTGCCGGTCGAACAGCCGACCGCCACCATGATCATGGTGTGCGGGGCCGCGACCACCCAGATCGCGGTGCTCTCGCTCGGCTCGATCGTGACCGCGGTACGCATCCCGATCGGCGGCGACGCCATCGACCACGCGGTGATCCAGCATCTGCGCCAGTTCCACGAGCTGATGCTGCCCAGCCACTCCGTGCGCCCCCTCCAACTGGCCCTCAGCGGCGCCGGGCTGACCCCGCACGGCCCGGCCGTGACCGAGATCCACGGCCGGGACGTGGCGACCGGACTGGCCCGCTCCGTGGAGGTCGACACCGCCGCGGTGCGACAGGCGATCCACCGCCCGCTGACCGCGGTCCTCGACGGCCTGGGCAAGGTCCTGCGGGACTGCCCGCCCGATCTGGTGGCCGATCTCGCCGACTGCGGGATCATGATGGTCGGCGGCAGCGCCCTGCTGCCCGGCCTGGACCGGATGCTGCGCGACGCGACGGGCATGCCCGTGCACATCGCCGAGCGGCCCGACGTCTGCTCCGTCCTCGGGCTCGGCGCCATGCTGGACGGCAAGATCAGCCCCATGGTCCTCGACCCGCTCGCCGGCTGACTGCCGCGGGGCACGGCGGATGAGCGACGAACCACCCGAGGAGACGCCCGGCCGCGGAGTCCCCCGGTCACCACGGCTGCCGATGCTGCTGGAGGCGGTGCTGCGCGTCGGCACGCACCTCGAACTGCGCGCCACGCTCCAGCAGATCATCGACACCGCGACCGCTCTCACCGACGCCCGCTACGGCGCGCTCGGAGTCCTCGGCCCCGGCAGCGGCAGGATCGGCGAACTGTTCGTCACCGGGATGGACGAGAGCGAACGGGCGGCCATCGGCCACCTCCCCGACGGGCACACGGGCCTGCTCGGCGCACTCATCAACGGCGCGCGGCCGGTGCGCTCCGACGACGTGACCACCGATCCGCGTTCCTGCGGCGTGCCGCCCGGCCATCCCGTCATGCGCTCCTTCCTCGGCGCCCCGATCCGGGTCCGCCGCAAGGTGTTCGGGAACATCTACCTCACCGAGAAGCGCGGCGGGCACTTCAGCGACACCGACATGACGCTGCTCCGGGTCCTCGCCGCGCAGGCCGGCATCGCGATCGGCAACGCCCGGCTGTACGAGAGCGCCCGGCAGCGGGAGCGCTGGATCGAGGGCGCGGCCGCGGTCACCAACACACTGCTGAACCGCGAGAACGCCTCCGACGCCCTGATGACCGTGGCCGAACGGGCCAGGATCCTCAGCGACGCGTCGGCCGGAGTGATCCTTCAGCCGGACGAGGACGGCGGGATGGAGATCGTCGTCGCGTCCACCCTGGAGGACCCGGCCGGGCTGGTGGGCACGGCGATCGCCCCCGGCTCCCCCGTCCTCGTCCAGCTGCTGGGCGGCGAGGCGGTGTTCATCGAGGACTCGGCGACCGATCCGCGCATGACCACGCCGGTGCGCTCCCGCTTCGGCCCCAGCATGATGCTGCCGCTGCAGAGCGGCGGGCGGCTCATCGGCACCCTCGCCCTGCCCCGGCGGCGCGGCGCCCGCCCCTACACGGACGTGGACCGGCTGTTGGCCGCCCAGTTCGCCTCGCAGGCCGCGCTGGCCCTGGTCCTGGCGGACTCCCAGCACGACCGCGAGCAGCTCGCGGTGTACGAGGACCGGGACCGGATCGCCCGTGACCTGCACGATCTCGTCGTGCAACGGCTGTTCGCCACCGAGATGATGCTGGAGTCGACGCGCCGCCGGGCCGGCGCAGCGGACACGGACGAGCTGCTCGGCCGGGCCGTCGACGAGCTGGACTCCACCATCCAGGAGGTCAGGACGGCCATCTTCGCCCTCCAGCAGCCACCCGCACAGGCACCCACCACCTTCCGTGGCCGGGTGCTGCGGGAGACCAGCGGCGCGGCCGCGGTGCTCGGGTTCCCGCCCTCGGTGCACTTCACGGGTGCGGTGGACGCACTCGTGCCGGACCCGGCGGCCGGACAACTGCTCGCCGCACTGCGCGGGGCGCTGGCGGCGGCACACCGGAGGCCTGGGGTGTCGGCGATCGAGGTGGAGGTGGACGCGACGGCCGTGCTGCCCGACGGCCGGGCCGGAGTCCGGCTGGTGGTCGCCGACGACGGGCGCGAACCGGACGGTTCGCGCCCCTCGACCGTCATCTGGCAGGCGCCGCTCTGAGCGCGATCCGGGTGTTGGAGTGCGCGACGCCCGCCTCGCGCTTGAGTCTGCGCAGCAGACCGTCCAGCGCAGCGGTGTCGGCGGCCGTGGCCCGGACCAGGTAGTCGTGCCCGCCCGTCACGTGCACCACTTCGGTGATGCCGGGAAGGGCGAGCACCGCCCGCTCGAAGACCTCGTTGGTGGTGTCCGTACGCAGGGTCACGTCGATGAAGACGACGAGCCCGGTCCGGGTGTCGGCGGCGGGGTCGATGATCACGCTGAAGCCCCGGATGACGCCGTCCCGGCGCAGCCGGCGCACCCGGTCGGCGGCCGCGTTGGCGCTCAGTCCGACCCGTACACCCAGATCGCGGTACGAGATCCGTGCGTCCTCCTGGAGAACGCCGAGGATTTCCCTGTCCAGACGGTCCATACCGCGATTGTCCCAGTTTCTGGCCGAATGCGACTTCGCAGACGTCGGCCCGCCGCCGCGGGCGGCTGTTACGGGCCCTCGTTCGGAGTAACCCGGCGGGCTCGCGACCCGCTTCCGCCCTTGACTGAGTGGGTGGATACAGCAGTGAAACGGTCACCGGCACCGGCCGCCGAGAAGCCATCCGGCGCCGCCTACCGCAACCTCGCGATGGCGACGATCGGTTTCGGACTCACGTTCTGGGCCTGGAACCTGATCGCCCCCATGTCGGCGGACTACAAGGACCGGCTCGGTCTGAGTTCGTTCCAGCAGTCCCTGCTGGTCGCCGTGCCGGTGCTCGTGGGCTCGCTGGGCCGCATCCCGGTGGGGGCGCTCACCGACAAGTACGGTGCGCGTCTGATGTTCCCGCTGGTCTCGGCACTCACCGTCGTGCCGGTGCTGCTGCTGATCCCGGCGAAGAACTCCTACGGCGCGATGCTGGCCGTGGGCTTTCTGCTCGGGCTGGGCGGAACCACCTTCGCGATCGGCATCCCTCTGGTCAACTCGTGGTTCCCGCCCGCCGACCGCGGCCTCGCGCTCGGCGTGTTCGGCATGGGCATGGGGGGCGTCGCGCTGTCCGGCTACTTCACCCCGCGGATCGCCAAGCACGGCGACAACCTGCCGTTCCTCGTGGTCGCCGGTGCACTCGTGGTCTACGCGGCGCTGGCGGCGATGCTGGTCAACGACCGGCCGGGCCGTCAGGTGCCGACCGACACGCTGGCCCACCGGCTGGGTGCGGCGAGCCGGCTGCGGGTCACCTGGGAACTGTCCGCGCTGTACGCGATCGGCTTCGGCGGCATCGTCGCGTTCGGCGTCTATCTGCCGACGTACCTGAAGACCTGGTACGAGCTCTCGCCGACCGACGCCGGCACGAAGGCCGCCGGGTTCGCCCTGGTCACGGTCGTCTTCCGGCCGATCGGTGGCTGGCTCTCGGACCGCATGCACCCGGCGATCGTCACGTCCGCCGCCCTCGGCCTCGCCGCACTGACGGCCATCGCCCAGGCCTTCGACCCTGAACTGACGCCCGGCGGCACCATCGCCCTGCTCTGCATGGCGGCCGGCCTCGGCACCGCGAGCGGCAGCATCTTCGCCCTGGTCTCGCAGGTGACACCGCAGGCGAAGGTGGGCAGTGTCACCGGCATCGTCGGAGCGATGGGCGGGCTCGGCGGCTTCGTGCCGCCGCTGGTGATGGGGGCGATCTACAGCGCGAAGGGCTCCTACTCGATCGGCTACATGCTGCTGTCCGACCTGGCGCTGGCGGGCTGCGTGTACGCGTACGGACGGATGCGCAACGTCCAGCGGGACTCCTGAGGCGGGACCACGCTCTAGGGTTCACAGGGTGATGCCACTTCTGCCCGCACTTCAGGACGCGGCCGCCCCGGCGGCGACCCGCGAAGCCGTCCGGTTCGATGAAGCCACCCTGTCCTACGCACAGTTGGCCGCCGCAGCGGATGCGCTCGCGGCCAGGATCGCCGACGCGGGCCGGGTCGCGGTGTGGGCCACGCCCACCGCCCAGACCGTGGTCGCGGTGGTGGCCGCACTCCGGGCGGGCGTCCCCGCCGTGCCGCTGAACCCGAGGACGGGGGAACGGGAACTGACGCACATCGTCACCGACAGCGCGCCGTCCACGGTGCTGGCCTCGGCCTCCGACGTGCTGCCGCCCGCCCTGGCGGCCCTGGAACGGCTCGACGTGACCACGCAGGCGGGCCCCGCGCCCACCGGTGCCGGATTCCCCGAACCGCCCCCCGAGTCCCCCGCCCTGGTCGTGTACACCTCCGGCACCACCGGCCCGCCCAAGGGGGCCGTCCTGCCGCGCCGGGCGATCGCCGCCTCACTGGACGCACTGGAGGACGCCTGGCAGTGGACCGGGGACGACGTCCTCGTGCACGCCCTGCCGCTGTTCCACGTGCACGGCCTCATCCTCGGCATCCTCGGCCCGCTGCGCCGGGGCGGGTCGGTACGCCATCTCGGCCGGTTCTCCACCGAGGGCGTGGCCCGGGAGCTGGGTTCCGGCGGCACGATGCTGTTCGGCGTGCCGACGATGTACCACCGGCTGGCGGACGCGCTGGCGGATCCGTCGGCGTCCGACGGCCTCGCGAAGGCCCTCGCCGGCGCCCGGCTGCTGGTCTCGGGGTCGGCCGCCCTGCCGGTCCACGACCACGAGCGGATCGCGGCCGCGACGGGCCGCCGGGTCATCGAGCGGTACGGCATGACGGAGACCCTCATGAACACCGGCGTACGGGCCGACGGCGAACCGCGCCCCGGCACGGTCGGCGCCCCGCTGCGCGGCGTGGAACTGCGTCTGGTGGAGGAGGACGGCACCCCTCTCGCGGACCCGGGGTCCATCGGCGAGATCCAGGTGCGGGGGCCGAACCTGTTCACCGAGTACCTCAACCGCCCCGACGCCACGGCCGGGGCGCTCACCTCCGACGGCTGGTTCCGCACCGGCGACATGGCCACGCTCGACCCCGACGGGTACGTGCGGATCGTCGGCCGCAAGGCCACCGACCTGATCAAGAGCGGCGGGTACAAGATCGGCGCCGGTGAGATCGAGAACGCGCTCCTGGACCACCCGGGCGTGCGCGAAGCCGCCGTCACGGGCGAGCCGGACCCGGACCTGGGCGAGCGGGTCGTCGCCTGGGTGGTGCCGGCCGACCCCGCCTCCCCGCCCTCGGCCGCCGCACTGGCCGACCACGTCGCCGCCCAGCTCTCCCCGCACAAGCGCCCGCGCACCGTCCGCTACCTGGACGCGCTGCCGCGCAACGATCTCGGCAAGATCATGAAGCGGTCCCTCCATGGCTGAGCGCCCCACGGCCCGCGAGGCGATAGCCGCCCTCACCGCCGACTTCACCGAGTCCGCCGCACCCGCCGGGGACACCGCGGCCGACGGACCGCTCGACTGGTCCGGCTACGCCGACTCCCGGGCGCGGGCCACCGCCCGCACCGGCGAGCAGGAGTCCGTCGTCCACGGCACCGCCACGGTCGGCGGCCGGCCCTGCGTGCTGATCTCCTTCGAGTTCGGCTTCCTCGGCGGCTCACTCGGACAGCGCACGGGAGACCGGCTGGAGGCGGCGTACGAGGAGGCCGTCGCCCGACGGCTCCCCCTCGTCTCGCTCATCGCGACGGGTGGCAGCCGGATGCAGGAGGGCATGATCGCGCTCACCCAGCTGCACCGGGTGGCCCGGGCCTCGGCCCGGCTGCGCGCAGCCGGGCCGGCGCAGCTCGCGGTCCTGCGCGACCCGACGACCGGTGGCGGCTGGGCGACCCTGGGGGCGGGCGCCGACGTCATCCTGGCGCTCCCGGGCGCACAGGTCGGGTTCGCCGGCTCCCGGGTGCGGCCGGCGGACGCGGATCCCGGCGCCTACACCGCCGAGGGCCAGCTGGCGGCCGGCCAGATCGACGCGGTCGTCCCGCCCGAGGACCTGTCCGCCGCGGTGGGGCACTGGCTCCGGCTGCTCGCCCACCGCGCCACCCCGCCCGTCCCCGCCCCGGTCCCGGCGGCGCTCTCCTCGGCGGGGCTCCCCCGGACCGGCTGGGACGCGGTGCTCCGGGCCCGGTCCGCGTCCCGGCCGCACGCCGAGGCGTACCTGGACGCCTACTTCACCCTGCGGCTCCCCCTGACCGGGGACCGCTGCGGCGGCACGGACCCGGGGCTGCTGGCCGGCTTCGGGCTGCACGAGGGGGAGCCGGTCGCGTACGTGGCGCAGTGCGGCACCGCGACCCGCCCCGCGGGGTACCGCACCGCGGCCCGGGTGATCAGGCTGGCCGACCGGCTCGGGGTCCCGGTCCTCACGCTGGTCGACACCCCGGGCGCGGCCAACGACGCGGAGGCGGAGCGGGCCGGGGCGGGCGCGGCCATCGCCGACGCCTTCGCGGCGGTCGCGGCGGCCCGGGTCCCCGTCACGACGCTGGTGATCGGCGAGGGCGGCTCGGGCGGGGCGCTGGCCCTCGCGGCGCCGGACAACACCCATGTCACCGCGGACAGCTACTTCTCCGTCATCGCCCCCGAGCTCGCGGCGGCCATCCTCAAGCGCTCCCCTGAGCACGTACACGACACGGCCGACCAGCTTCGGCTGCGCCCCCAGGACCTGGTGGACCTGGGCGTCGCCCGTTCCGTCGTCCCCTCCGAGGCCCGTTCCGACGTCCGGGCGGATCCGCCGGGGCGCTGACTCGTGTCCGACGCGCAGGAGGGGCGTGGGGTGGCTAGCGTGGCAGAGGGGCCATTCACACGTGAGGAGATGACCGGTCATGGCCGCAGAACCACAGGGCACGCCGTGCTGGGCCGACGCGACGTTCGGCGACCTCGAAGGGGCGAAACGCTTCTACGGTGAGGTGCTGGGCTGGACGTACGGCGACTCGCTGCCCGAGTTCGGCAACTACACCCAGGCCTACGTGGACGGCAAGGCCGTCGCCGCGCTGATGCCGCCCATGCCCGGCCAGGACGTACCCGCCGCCTGGTGTCTGTACCTCGCGTCGCCGGACGCGGCCGCGACCGCCGCCGCGGTCCGCGAGCACGGCGGCACGGTCCTGGTGGAGCCGATGCGGGTCGGCGAGTTCGGCACGATGGTGCTGGCCAGCGACCCTGGTGGAGCGGCCTTCGGCGTCTGGCAGGCGGGCATCCACGAGGGCTTCCAGGCACGGGCGGTGCCCGGCGCCTACAGCTGGGCCGAGATCTTCACCCGGGAGCCGGAGAAGGCGGACGCCTTCTTCCCGGCGGTCTTCGGGTACGGGGTGAAGCGCATCGACGACGACGCGGTGGACTTCACGCTGTACGACCTGGGCGCGGACCCCGTACTCGGCCGGATGAAGATGACGGAGGACTTCCCGCCCGAGATGCCGCCCTACCTGAACGTGTACTTCAGCGTCGCGGACTGCGACGCGGCGGTGGAGAAGGCCAAGGCACTCGGGGCGCAGCTCCGGTTCGGTCCGATGACCATGCCCTTCGGCCGGTTCGCCGCGCTGACCGACCCTCAGGGCGCCGCGTTCTCGCTGATCGACGGCACGACGACCGGCGGAGACATGCCCGAGCTCAAGGACGTCTGACCAGCCCACCCGTGGCACGCGCAGGGCGACTCGGCCTCGCGGAATCGCCCTGCTGTCGCTTCCACACCCTGCTGTCACCGCCGCCGCGAAGCCCGCGGCCATGACCGGCTCCGCCGTGCCGACGCCCGTACGGTACGGCCCTCGGCGCGGGCCGGCCCCTCACTCCGCCGTCGGCAGGCACACCCTGTGCGTCCGTCAGCCGATGATCGCGACCGGAGCGTCCCAGGCGTCGCGGTCGACGGTGAGGGTGTAACCGCCGCGGGTCTCCTTGCTGTTGACCATGTACTGGTGGCCGCGACTGTGGTTGGTGAACTGGGTCGGCTTCCACGGCCAGTCCGTGGTGGTCGTGTTCGTCTTGTCCCACAGTGCGTACCAGAGGTTGCCCGGCAGGTCCGTCTTGTTGGTGGCCGTGGCGATGGCCTTGGCGCTGGAGCTGCTGAAGCCGTAGAAGCCACCTCGGTAGGTGGCGTTGCGCAGGGTCTTGGTGAAGGAGCGCACGTAGGTCAGGACGGCGTTGTTGCACGCCGTGTCGGTGATGGCGTACGGCTCCATGTCCAGGTAGATGGGGCTGCCGGCCTTCATCCCGAGCGCTGACGCCTTGGCGATCGCGTCCTTGGCGTTGCTCGCGCCGACGGAGGCGGCCGTGGAGGAGGTGAACCTCTCGCGATTCGCACTCGTCTGGCAGGGCGGCTGCGCGCCGACGTACAGCGGTATGAGCTTCCATCCGGTGGCGTTGACCGACGTCACCCAGGACTTCGTCAGGTTGGGCTGGGCACAGCCACGGTTCTTTCCGCCGATGTAGACGGCGGCGGCGCCGTAGTACCCCGTGTGCCACGCCTTCATCGCACTGAGCGAGGGTGCGGTGCACGTGTCGAACGCCCGGCCCGTGTAGGTCTTCTGCGCAGGCCAGGCGGTAGCCGCCATGGAGGTCTGTGCCGCGATCCCCGCACCCGCGACGACGACAGCCCCCGCTGCCCCCCAAGCGATGTAACGGCTCTTCCTGGACAGCCGATGTCTGGACATTCCCCACCCCATTCAGTGCGGCTCACGACCGCATCCGACGCACCCACGGACGGCGGCCGACGGGAATCCCTGACAGGCCCTGCCGCAACCCGGATGCAGCTCGCGCGCACGAGTGGCGCGGCTTCTGCGCTTCGGAAGTCCGAAGCGCATCGCACAATAGCCGACGCGCACGACCTGACCGCGACGGAGGCGGGACTCCGTGCGACCCGAGCGCGGGGGCGCGTCGGAAGCCGTCTCCTCCCGTCTCTACGCGCGGGTCTCCGCAGGTCGGTGGCGATTGCTCCCAGCCGCTGGATCAGGCCTCGGGTGCGCGCGCGTCGTAGCGGGCGAACCCGGGCCACCGCAGCGCCAACACTGCCACTGCCGCCACACACGCGATCCCCCCGCCGGTCGCGGCGAGGCCCGGGGAGGCCAGATCGGCGACGGACCCGGCCAGGAAGTCCCCGAGCCGCGGACCGCCCGCCACCACCACGATGAACACGCCCTGGAGGCGGCCCCGCATCTCGTCGGGTACGGCGGCCTGGAGCATGGTGTTGCGGAACACCATGGACGTGGTGTCGGAGGCCCCGGCGAGCGCCAGGAAGATCAGCCCGAGCCAGAGCTGCCGGGTCAGCCCGAAGACGGCGATGGCGGTTCCCCAGCTCGCGACGGCCAGCAGGACCGCGAGTCCGTGGCGTCGGATCCGCCCGAGCCAGCCGGAGAACACCCCGCCCATCAGCGCCCCGAACGCCGGGGCGGCGACCAGCAGTCCGGTGGTCTTCGCGTCACCCCCGTACCAGAGCACGGCCACGACGGGGAACAGGGCGCGGGGGTGCGCGAGCACCATGGCGCACAGGTCCGTGAAGAAGGTCATCCGCAGATTGGGCCGGGTCCCGAGGAACCGCAGCCCGTCCATGACGGAGGCACGCCTGGTGTCCCCGGCCTTCTCCTCACCCCGTTCCGGCAGCATCGAGGGCAACCGCCACATCGCGTACAGCGAGGCCGTGAAGGTGATCGCGTCGATCCCGTACGCGGCCCGGTACCCCCACCAGCCGACGATGAGCCCGCCGAGCATCGGCCCGACGAGCATGCCCGTGGTGCTGGTGATGGAGTTCAGGGCGTTGGCGGCGGGCAGCTGCCCGGCCGGGAGCAGCCGGGCGATCATCGAGCTGCGGGCCGGCGAGTTGAGCGCGAAGCAGACGGCCTGGAGGGCCACCACCCCGTACAGCAGCCCGACCTGTTCCACCCCGGCCACCGTGACCGCGACCAGTCCCACCGACAGCAGGAACGATCCGAAGGCGCTGACCAGCCCGAGCTTGCGCCGGTCGAGGGTGTCGGCGACGGCTCCGCCGTACAGTCCGAAGACGACCAGTGGCACGAGCGAACAGAACCCGATGAGTCCGACGGAGAAGGCGGAGCCGGTGAGGTCGTACACCTGGAGCGACACGGCGAGCGACGTCATGCCCTGCCCGACCCAGGAGACCGTGTTCCCGAACCAGAGCCGCCGGTAGTCGGGGGAGGTCCGCAGCGGGGTCAGGTCGGCGAATATCCGGGCGCGGGGTTCCGGCCGTTCGGCCGCCTCCGTCGGTTCGGTCAGGGATTCAGTCACGAAGCATGGTAACGACCGGCCCCCAGCGCCCGGATCGTGCCCGGCCGAGGTGGGCCGGTCCACTGGCCGTCGGCCGCGACAGGCCGTCCGCCCCGCTCCGAGCGGGCAGGCGGAGCCGTTCGGCTCCCCCACACCGGCCGTGACGGTCGATGGCGTCCGTACTCTCCTGCCACCGGACTCGGTGTGAGTCCGCGGCCGGTCGGCGACTGGTCAGGCTTCTGCTGCGCCGCTCCCGGTTCCGTCGCCTTCGCCGCGCCCTGACCGCCGGCCACCGACCGCCCGCAGGCGCCTCTCGGCAGCCTCCGGAACGGCCGAAAGGGCCCGCTATCGGGCCCTGACCAGGCACAGCAGGATCAGCAGGTGAGGTTTCCGGGATGCGGGGAAGAAGGTGCGGAACCCGATGGGAGGTTGTTGTGGTGGGTGAAGATCTGGAGCTGAATGAACTGCTGGCCGCTGCTGAGGCCGCTCCGCCCGGCGAGTCCGTCGAGGTGGTGGCGCACGACCTGCAGAAGCGGCTCGGCGCGGAATCTGTGTCCTTCCTGTTCGTCGACCTGATCGGCGAACGACTGGTACGGCTGACCGCGACCGGCAACGACACCGAGGGCACCGAAGAGCCGATCGAGTTGCTCGGAAGCGTCTACGACCGTGTCCTGCAGAGCCAGTGCCAGCACGTGGAGGCGGACGGGCACGGCAGCCGGCGCGTCATCACACCGGTCACCAACCGGGGCGACCGCATCGGCGTCCTGGAGGTGACCGTGCGGGCCGACGACGACACCGTGCTCCGGCAGGTCCGCGACGCCGCCCACGCGCTGGCCTACATCATCGTCACCGACCGCCGTTTCACCGATCTGTACCACCTGGGCCAACGCACCACCCGGACCAGCCTGGCCGCGGAGATCCAGCACCAGCTGCTTCCCTCGGCCCCCTGCTGCGAGGCGGCCGAGTTCACCCTCGCAGCCGGGCTGATCCCGGCCGACGACATCGGCGGCGACACCTACGACTACACCCTCGACCGCAACACCCTGCACCTGTCCATCACCGACGCGATGGGCCACGACACCGACTCCGCACTGCTGGCCACCCTGCTTGTCGGAGCGCTGAGGCAGTCGCGCCGCGGCGGCTGCGACGCCGTCGAGCAGGCCCACCACGCCCATCAGGCCCTGCTCAGCCACAACCGCGGCCTGGCCACCGGGCAGCTGCTCTGCGTCGACCTGGACACGGGCCTGTGCGAACTGGTCAACGCCGGCCACCCCCGCCCCCTGCGGCTGCGCGACGGCGCCGTCGAGGAGGTCGAACTCGCCGTCAACCTGCCCTTCGGCGTGGCGTCCTCCAGCAGCTACCTCCTGCAAGAATTCCAACTGCTTCCCGGAGACCGCCTGGTCCTGCTCACCGACGGCATGCAGGAGCGCGATGCGGCCGCCGTCGACCTGGCCTCGGTCATTCGCGACACCAGAGCGCTGCACCCGCGAGAAGCGGTCCGAAGTCTGACGGGGGCGGTGCTCGACGCCTGCTACGGCCACCTCAAGGACGACGCCACGGTCCTGATCCTGGACTGGCACGGCAGATCCCACCGCGACGGGAGACCCGGTCCGGTCCACACGGGCCTGTAGCGTGAAAGGCGTATCTCTCCCATGGCGAGCGGCAGTTGAAGGCCCGCGCACCGATGGGTACGGGGTCGGCGAGGTAAGGGCGGTCCTCGCTCGGGCGAATAGCGCCTGGCTGAGCGCTCCGGGGTAGCGCACAGGCCACCGGCCTGGAACGACGCGCGGGCCTTGCCGTCCACCGCGTCCGCCCCACCCATGAACGTGACGTACCGCTCCGCCCTCTCGCGCGGCGTGCTGCCACAGGTGGGCGGGGTGCCGTGCGGCCTTCTGCCGATGTCGTCGAGTCAGTGCTCACGCACCGTGGAGCGCGCGACCCGCCGCCCCTTCACAGGCGTTCGGTCGCGCACCCGACCGGCATCCTCACGCCGTCGCGAACGGCGCACTCATGAAAGCGCCGCGACGTCGAATTCGCCTAGGCGTCGGGCGCCAGAACGGCTACGGCATCCCCTTTCCGCACGCCTTTGTCACGCCGCGTATGACATACGTGGAGGGCGGATGGGTTCGGTTCGACACCTGGTATCACCTGGCTGCGCAGGAGAAGAACCGGATGACGGCCCGAATCCAATGAGGAGAACGCCCGAGAAATAACTGACTCTTTCGCTCCGCCGTCGCCCCTGCAGCACTATTCCCCACCTCGCCTCAGAAAACTGCAGTCTCCCATTCCGTCGACCCGGGATAATTCCGCTCATCCCATGCGGAGATATGCAGGCGACCCTTTCACCCTTTCGACCCACTGGATCGGCGGGCCGAAAGGGTCACTCACGAGGGGGTGGCCGCCTGGGCACCCTGCCACTCCCCTTGCCCTCAGGCCCACCAGTACGCGCTCCGGGAACGGGCGCACCCGTTCCTCGCACCCCCGTCTCCGCGCCCGGAACAGATCACGGGGCGAGACGGAGGCAGAACCCTGAGGGACAGCCCTTAGGCGAGGCACGAAATTTCCGCGAGGTCAAACATCGGGTGCAGCAATTGACAGAGCACTGACGGCATGCCCTCGGCGGCGTTCCACATCGCCGGACCGACCACCTCTTCAAGAATTGACAGAGCACCGCGAGGCATGCCCTCGATACGCCGGTAATTTACCAACTTTCATTTATCACCAAAGAATTGACACTCGCTCGGCAGTCGCTTACGGTCCGCTCGTCAGGTTTTCCGGACCGCGACCGAAGGTATTCATGACAACATCCACGTTGCCGAAGTCCAGGCAGCAGTTGATCCTTGCCGTTCTCATGGTGTGTTCCCTGCTGATCTGGCTGGACAACACCGTGCTGAGCACCACCCTGGAGACCCTCGCTGACCCGGTCCGTGGGCTGAACGCCAGCCCTGCCGAGCTGCAGTGGGCCACCGGCTCGTACACGCTGGCCTTCGCCACCCTGATGTTCACCGCGGGCGCGCTGGGCGACCGCTTCGGTCACCGGACCGTGCTCGCCGCAGGCCTGGTGGTCTTCGCCGCGGCCTCGGTGTGGGCGGCGTTCGCGGGCGACGCGGGGCAGCTGATCGCCGCCCGGGCCGCGATGGGCGTCGGCAGCGCGCTGATCATGCCCGGCAACATGGCCATCCTCATGTGGACGTTCACCGGCCCTTCGCGGTCGACGGCTATCGCCATCTCCTCGACCTCCGCCGGCGTCGGCATGGCCGTGGGCCCGGTGCTCGCCGGCATGCTGCTCGACCACTTCTGGTGGGGCTCGGTCTTCCTGGTCAACGTCCCGGTCGTGGTCCTCGCGCTGCTCGGCATCGTCCTGCTGGTCCCGAACTTCCGCAGCCCCGTCGTGCGACCGCTGGACCCGGCCGGCATGCTGCTGTCGGTCAGCGGCCTCGCGGCGCTCGCCTACGGACTGATCCGCACGGGCCAGGTAGCCGCCTGGGGCCGTACGGACGTCTGGGCACCGATCGTCGTCGGACTGATCCTGCTGGCCGCGTTCGTACGCGTCGAACTGCGCAGCAGGATGCCGAGCTTCGACCCCCGGCTCCTCACCCAACGCGCTTTCGGTGGCGGCAACGTAGCCCTCGGACTGCTCCTGTTCGCCGTTTCCGCCATCACCTTCTACCACGCGTTCTACCTGCAGGGCGCCCGCGGCTACTCACCGATCGAGGCGGGCCTGGCCGGCCTGCCGACCGCGCTCGGCGCGATCCTGGGGGCACCCCTGGGCGCGCGCCTGGTACGTCGTTGGTCGCTGCGGATCGTCGCCGTGCCGGCCCTCACCCTCGCGGCGCTGACCATGGGCGCGTACGGGCTCTTCGGGCTGGACACCCCCCTCGCCCGGATCGAGGTCCTGCTCCTGGTGCAGGGCCTGTCCATCGGTATGGCGCTCGGCCCGGTGACCGCGGCGCTGATCAACACCCTGCCGTTGGAACGGGCCGGAGCCGGATCGGCCGTCACCAACACCGTGCGCCAGACCGGCAGCGTGATCGGGATCGCCGTCGGCGGCACGATCATGTCGATCGTGTACCGGCACGCGATCGAACCTTCGCTTCACGACGTCCCCGGACCGGTGCGGGAGCAGGCGAGGGTCTCCGCCGAACAGACCCGACACGTCGCCACCACGTCCCACCTGCCCGCGCTCGGGCACGCGGCCGATGACGCTTTCATCCACTCCATGCACGTCGGTGCGATCTGGATCATGCTCATCACGCTCTTCGGCGCGGCCGTACTCCTGCTGGCCCTGCACCCGGTCCGCAAACCGGAGCCCGCACAGGTGGGGCAGGAAGACGGCCCGACCACGGACGAGGCGGCCCCCCGGCCCGGGGCCGCTGCCCGGCCCCTCCGCGAGGGCAACGACGTCGGGAGCCGCTGACGCCCTGGGACCCCCTCAGAATCTCCCGAGGCGCGGTCGGACAGCCAGGCCACACACCTGCCCGACCGCCACATATGCGCCCTGCGGACCTGGGCCGACGGCACCGTGGGGACGGCCCCGCCGGTCGGCGACGCCGCGACCGTTCCCCTGTTCACTCCGACGCGGACGCAGCATTGCGCGCGCTCGCCGACGCAGCAGCAGGGCATACACAGGCGGGTGATATCGATGCTCAGACGCAGGTGCTCGTCTCCGGAGTGCAGAAATGGACCTGCGGGTAGCGCGTGGACGGCTTGTCCAGAAGGGGCTGCGGCCGGTTGCGCAGGTGCAGGTCGAGGAAGGCGCGGGAGTAGCTGCGGACGATCGCCGAGGCGCGGGCAGCCGGCAATTCGGCGCCGATGTCGATTCCCAACTGCTCGGCCAGCAGTCCGACGTCGGTGAAGGAGGCGTGTTCGGCTCCGGCCACCACGAGCCATCGCTTCCACCCGGTCAGGCGTTGCCAGTCGCGTTCCCAGGTGGCGACGGCGCCGTCACCGCTGCCCGGGCTGTACTGGGCCTCCCTGCCGAGGAAGAGGAACGGCCGGGACAGACCACTGTCCGGGATCGGGACCTGGGTCGTGCCGTCGATGTCGACGCCCGCGCGTACCCGGGGGTCGGCCAGCATGGACGTGACGGAGCTCGCACCGCCGACGGAGTGGCCCGCCATCGCGATCCGCGATCGGTCGATGAGCCGGGAGCCCTCCCATTGCGCGTGCGCCTCGGTCAGTTCATCCAGTACGAAGGAGACGTCTGCAGCCCGGCTCGTGACCAGCCGATTCCAGAACGCTTCGTCATGCGGGACCTCGCAGGCGGTGCAGGTGGCGACCCGGCCGTCCGGGAAGGTAGTGGCAACACTTTCGTAGGTGTGGTCGATCGCGGCCACTACGTAGCCGTGGCTCGCGAGGTCCTCGGCGAGAGTGGTCAGTGTGGTGCGCGGCTTGGTGAAGCCGGGAGAGAGCACGACCAGTGGCAGACCTCGCGTGTGCCCTGCCGGTCGGGCGTCGGCGAAGGCGTTGGTCCGTGTCGTGCTCAGCACGTCCAACGGCACACCGTCGATACCCCCTTCGCCGAGGAGCAGTTCGGACTCCGTCGGGGTCATGTACTGCGCCCGACGCCCGTTCGGCGAGGCCGTCGGATACCACAGGGAGACCATGAGTTCGCGGGCGTTGACCCCGGAAGCCCAGGGATCGCGGCGGGAGTCGTCCGTGAGGTGCAGGGAAGTGGTACCGACCGCACGGGGCCCGGTCGGCCTGGGCAGATACGGTGCGCTGCCCGGGCCGCCGGCCGCCGCGGCGGGAGGTCCGCCCAGGCCGACGGCGAGCGTGAGCAGTGCGGTGGCGACGGTCAGGCCACGGCGGAGGAGCGCAGGGTTCACGGCTTCGTCCGTTCTCCACTCGGGGCGGGCGGGCCGTCGTCGTACGGGCGGCTCACCTCACGCAGTTCGATCACCGGCATGGGCATGAAACGGCTCCTCGGGTACGGCGGTTGGACACGTGAACGGTAGGAGCGGGACCGGCTGTCACGCGTCAACCGCCCGAACCCATTGCGGTACCGCGCTGGGATGAGCCCCGGAAGCGTCATCCCTGGGATGTAGGCGGGTGATGCAGCCGGTGCGACGGAGATGACCGCCAAGGCGGACTCCGCAGGTCCGAGCGGCAGCAACAATGAGCCGGTGACGAACGTAACTACGGGGCTGAAGCGGCTTCAGGAAGCCGCGCGTCAGACGGTCCGCGAGGTCTGGCTCGCCGGTGGCCCACCATTACGGCCCACCAGGCGCGCCTGGCAGTTCGACGTTTTGGCGGCACTGACGATCGGTATCGCCACCGTCTACTACGGCATCGACAACGCCGGCAATGTCGTAGTGCGGGAGATCGCGCCCGGAGTGGAGCGCGTCATTGCGCGCCCGAACGGGCCCGGCGGCATGGCCTTCATGGTGACCCTCGCGGCCATCGCCTCGGGTGCCCTGGTACTGCGGCGCCGCTACCCGCTCGCCGTGCTGTGCGTCGTGACGGCCGCGACCCTGGCGACACCGCAGAGCGTCCTGCGGCTGACCTTCTACGCATACGTCATCGCCGTCTACAGCGCCGCCGTGTACAGCCCGTACCGGGTGGCGACCCTGGCGGCACTGCCGGTGTCGATCCTCTTGGTCAGCACCTCGGGGAACTCGGTCACCCCAATCGTCCCCAACGAATACATCGCGCTGCTGATCCTGGTCCCGATGGCCGTGGCCTCCGTCGGCCTGCGCACCTGGAAACTCCGCACGGACGAGGGGCGCACCCGGCTCTCCGCTCTGGAACGTGAACAGGCCGAGGCCCTCAGCCGGGCCGTCGAGCACGAGCGGGCCAGGATCGCCCGCGAACTGCACGACGTCGTCACGCACAACGTCAGCGTGATGATCATCCAGGCGGGCGCCGCCCGCAAGATCATGAAAACCTCCCCCGGGCAGGCCGGCGAGGCACTGCTCGCCGTCGAGGCAGGCGGGCGGGCGGCCATGACCGAACTGCGCCACGTCATGGGACTGCTCACCATGGCTGACGAGGGCGGGGTGACAGGACTGGACGGCCCGACCGCGGTGCCGGCCCCGCAACCCGGCCTGGACCAGCTGGAAACGCTGGTCGGGCGGGTCCGGGACACCGGGCTGCTGGTCGAACTGACCGTGACCGGCCCGCCGTTCCCCCTCCCGCCCGGCGTCGAACTCGCCGCCTACCGCGTAGTACAGGAAGCTCTGACCAACACGGTGAAGCACGCCGCTGGTGCCACCGCTGCCGTGACCGTCGAATACGGTCCGGACCGGCTCCGGGTAGAGGTCACCGATACCGGAGGGCACGCGGGCGCGGGCGCAGCCGACGGAAACGGCCGGGGCCTGATCGGGCTGCGCGAGCGCCTCGCCGTCTACGACGGGACCCTGGACACCGGCCGACGCCTGACCGGCGGCTACCGTGTGGAAGCGTTGATGCCCCTGGAGGCACAGTGACCGAGCCGCCGCGTGTGCTTCTCGCCGATGACCAGACACTGGTCCGTACCGGATTCCGCATGATCCTCGGCGCCGACGGCATCGACGTCGTCGCCGAGGCGACGAACGGGGCCGAAGCCGTCGAAGCGGCCCGCCGCACCCGGCCTGACGTGGTCCTGCTGGACATCCGAATGCCCGAGATGGACGGCCTGGAAGCCACCCGCCATATTCTCAAGACTCCCCTGGCCGGTGGACCCCGTGTGATCATCCTGACCACCTTTGACCTGGACCGGTACGTCTACGCGGCACTCTCCGCAGGGGCGAGCGGCTTCCTCCTCAAGGACGTCACCCCCGAGTACCTGGTAGCAGCCGTCCGCACCGTCCGTACCGGCGACGCCCTCCTGGCGCCGGCCATCACCCGCCGTCTCGTGCAGCGGTTCGCCCAGCGTGGCAGCGATACCGCCGCCCTCCACCGCGACCTCGCCTCGCTCACCCCGCGCGAACTGGAGGTGCTCGGCCTGCTGGCCCGAGGACTGAGCAACGCCGAACTCGCCACCCGCCTCCACTTGGCCGAGACGACCGTCAAGACGCACGTGGCCCGCATCCTCGCCAAGCTCGGACTCCGCGACCGCGTCCAAGCCGTCATCGTCGCCTACGAGACAGGGCTGGTCAGCGTCGGCGCGAGCGCCGACCAGAGGTAGCCCTGGGATCAGCAGCTACGCCGCGTCGATGCGGGCGGTCAGGTGGAGTGTGGCGTCCCTCTCAACGGCCGTGGGACCGTGGCACGACGCTCCTGCGAAGGCGTCACCGCAAAAGCCCGGTCAAGACCTTGTACGGCCCATCCTGAGTCCGCAAGGACCACGTTCGCTGCACCTGCACGCAGCGTCCGATGCACGGGAAACGCCCCTCGGGAAACACGTCTCCCCAGGTCAGAACGATTCTGCCTGGGGACGCTCGGTGGGGCGGGTGGGACTCGAACCCAAAACGGTGACGCGTCTCACCTGCGGTTTTCTCAGAGACACGGATATACCGTCCTGTTTCCATCCTGCTGAATCCCCCTCGATCCGACTCCAGCGGATCCGGTGCAGCGTTCGCTGCACCGGTACGAGAGGCACAAGAAGCCGCGTCAAGCACATCCGATCACGCGCTTCTCGATCGACACGGTGTGGGGCTCCGCTGGTGACCGCCACGCTGGCGAGGCATCCAGGAAAAGGAGGCTACTCGACACCCCGCGTGACTGTAAGTGATCAAAACCTTCACCGTCGAGACGAGTCCGACCCGGCCCCTTCCACGGAGTACTGGCGTAGGTGCGGGACCCACTCCCCTGATCCCTCCGCCCGGTGTCGGCACCGAGGCCGACATCGTCGGCACGGCGGTGGCCAACGGCGTGCGGCCCCAAGCAGGCGGCCCGAAAAAATGCGGGGCCGGTGTCGGTGGGACAGGGAATGCTGGTGCCGCAGGCCAGGCGGGCGATGCGCCGTCGTTCGAAGCGGTGCTGGCAGGCATTCGTGGCCCGCGGCTTGGGCCGGGACGACCGAGGGTCCGGCCGAACGCTGTTCTGGCGGACCGCGCGTATTCGTCCCGTGCGATCCGGAGCCATCTCCGTCGGCGCGGGATCCGTGCCGCCATTCCCCAACCGTCCGACCAGGTAGGTCACCGACGGCGACGCGGTCGTGTGGGAGGCCCGCCTCCCACCTTCGACGCCGAGGCGTACAAGCGGCGCAATGCTGTCGCGCGATGCATCGCCCGGCTCAGGCAGTGGCGTGGTCTCGCGATGAGAACGGACAAGCTGGCCATTGTCTACCTGGCTGCACTCCGTCTTGCTGCCATTCTCATCTGGGCCAGGCGATAGCCCTCTGTCTCACCGATGGTCATCCGGCGCGCACTCGGGTCACGTGAGGTCCATGACCGGGACCTTCAGCGAGTTCCCGTATGTGAGCCGGTCGTGGGCGCACGGCATTAAGGCCGGGCGCGGAGGGGGAAGGTCTCGCCGCCGGGCGGGGAGGCTCTGCGGTCAGGCCAACAGAGGGGAAAGGGGTCGTTCAAGAGGTCCGGCCGTGGCGAATGGATCGCCACATCCGCGCCACACCCACTCTGCTTCGGGCGACAGTTAGCAGTGCAAGCCCTCACCACGTGTTCCTATGCCACTGGACCAGTTCGACATCACCTGGAACAGTTCGAGCGACGCCAGCTGTTCGGTACCGGTCTACAACACCCCATAGAGTGAGACCGGGGGCGTGTCGTATATCTGATACGCCCCCGGTCCAAGCCTTCGATCGGAATGTGAAGAGAATGTGGATCGAGCGAATCACTGAGGCTACACACTGGGAGCCGCTTCGGCTCGATATTCCCTGGAAAAGCATCGAAGAAGATCTTGGTACTCAACTGCCCGAAGATTACAAGAAGCTTGCCGAGACGTTCGGCAAGGGCGAATTCTCGGAGTTCTTGCGTGTTTTCACCGTCGATGCCACGAGGCAGTTCGACCTGGTCAGGATCTGGAAGAAGTATCTCGAGGGCGGCCCGGAGAGCGGCCCAGATCCCGCTTTCAAGCCCTACCGAATGTACCGGCCAGGTCGGCGCGGCCTCATTCCCTGGGCGTTCGGTGAGATGAAGTGCAGCTACTTCTGGCTAGCGTCCGCGGATGAGGATCCGGCGAGCTGGCCCATTGTCACACAGGGAGATCCGTATCCCTGGCACGAAGTGAACATGTCCACTTCCGAGTTCGTCTGCCGAGTGCTGACCGATCCCGATTTCGAGCCGTTCTCGATCGCGAGGCCGTTTCCGGAGCCTGATTTCTATCCGATGGACTGAAGAGTCATCTCATTTGGCGAGTCTGTGGTAGCAGATGAGTGTGCAGGCGATGCTGGTGAAGGCCAGGAAGTGATCGGCCTTGCGTTCGTATTTTAGCCCTGCCCAGCGCGCCTACTCGAGGTCTATGGCCGAGTCCGCCGATGGCTCACGGCCCATCGCCTCGGACGGCGTGGCCTTGATGCTGCCCGGAGCCCAGCCAAGGACTCCCTCGAAGCTTCGGGCAACAATCGGGGTGGGCAGGTCCCCACGGTCGCCTTCGAAGGTCCTGAAGGTCGCCTCACTCAGCCAGGTGCGGCGCGCGAGTTCACGTTCCGAGATGCCTTCGGCCTCACGGAACTCGATGAGGGCTCTCGCCAGCCGCACAGATTCCTCTCGGCTCATGACCGCAGTGTGTCGCAGAGCCCAGGCTGGGACAGCCCGCTGACTTTTTCGCCCTCACCATGCAACCGGCGATCGTCACCAGCCCTGACCTGCACGCCAATCCCATGACAGAGTCAGATATCAGACAACGACTCGCATACCGCCCTCTGAGACCGTGACCCGATTCGGGCGATCACCGACTACTGCTCGACCTGCATGCGACGGACCAGACGACCCTCGAACTCGTACACATGACGGACCTCCTCTCGAGCAAGAACGGAACCGCCCGGGTCGCGAGCCACCAGTCTGACCGCGACTTCGATCCGGCCGTCGCCCCGTTCCCGAAACTGCACAGGCGTGAGAGACAGCCGAAGCTGAGCCCACTGGCGAATCCAGTAGTCGCGGACCGACGCCCGTCCTTCGAGGTGCCCGCCTTCCCAGCCGTTGGGCCACTGGACATCGGCGGTCATGGCCGCGAGGACCCGATCGATCTCGCGGGCGTTGAACGCCTCGTACAGCTCGCGGAGCTCCCGCGATCGGGCGGACGTCGACGGCCTGTCGTCACTGTGGAGCACTGAATCATCCTCTCGCCGGAACGCGCGTGCTGCGCTGGTGCTGCGGGCTCGACGTCGCCGACCTTCGCGATCGTCAGCGGCCGAGCGGGTCACAGTCCACCAGCCGCTCGGATGCTGGCTCCGGTGACATAGCTGGCCTCGGAGCCGAGCAGCCAGACGATGGCCGGAGCGATCTCGTCGGGCTCTCCGGCTCGGCCCAACGGGATGCGTGCGGCAGCGCGCCCGGCGCGGTCCGGATCCCCGGCATCGGCGTGGATCCTCGTGTGCACCGTGCCCGGCGCCACGGCATTGACCCGGATCCCTTGATCGGCGACCTCCTTGGCGAGTCCCACGGTCATCGCTTCGACCCCGGCCTTGGCTGCGGCGTAGTGGACGTAGTCGTGTGCCGAGCCCAGCGTGGCTGCTGCCGAGGAGACATTGACGATTGCCCCACCGTGTCCGCCGCGGGTGGTGGACATTGCCCGGACCGCCTCGCGCGCGCACAGCAGCGCGCCGACGAGGTTCACGTCGACGACCCGGCGCAGCACCGCGACCGGGGTGTCCGCCAAGTCTCCAAGGTGTGCGGTCAGTCCGGCGTTGTTCACCAGTCCGGTGACGGCGCCCAGGTCCGCGGCAGCGGCGAACAGCTCGGCAACGTCATCCTCGTCGGTCACGTCGCCGGCCACGGCGACGGCTCTCACGCCGTGGTCCTGTGCTGCTGCGGCTGTCCTCTCGGCGGCAGCGCGGTCGTCGCGGTAGCCGACGATCAAGTCGTGTCCTGCACGCGCCAGGTGCGCGACGGTGGCGGCGCCGATCCCTCGCGCCCCGCCTGTGACGATCGTGAGCGGACGGACTGCCGGTGGCACGGGTCCCGCGGGTCGGCTTCGTGTGTCACTCATGGTTGTCAGTCCCCTCGTGGCTGGTGTCTGCACTCCAGGTTTCCCAGAGGGCTGCGTAGGAGGTCGCGGTGGTGACGAGGTGGTCGTGGTGGCCGAGCTCGGTGATGCGGCCCCCTTCCATGATGGCGATGCGGTCAGCGTCTCGGGCTGTCTGGAGTCGGTGGGCCACGGCGATGATGGTGCGGCCCTGGATGGTGGCGGCGAGGGCTTGTTCGGTGCGGCGAGCGGTCGTCGGGTCCAGCAGGGCGGTGGCCTCGTCGAGGACGAGGGTGTGGGGATTGGCGAGCAGGACTCGGGCGAGCGCGACGTGCTGGGCCTGGGCGCCGCCGAGCCGATGGGTGCCGAGGTCGGTGTCGAGCCCGTCGGGGAGGTCGTCGAACCAGTCTGCGCCGAGGACGCCGAGGGCCTCGAGGAGCTCGGCGTCGGTGGCGTGAGGTGCCGCGATGGTGAGGTTGTCGCGCAGCGGGTCGGCGAACACGTGGTGCTCCTGGGTCACCAGGACGATGTGCTGGCGAAGCTGCTCGGGTGCGAGGTCGGCGACGTCCGCACCGCCCACGGTGACCCTCCCTGATCGGGGACGGTCGATGCCGGCGATGAGGCGACCCAGGGTGGTCTTGCCTGCTCCCGACGTCCCCACGACGGCGAGACGCTCGCCGGCCCGGACGTCGAGGTCGACACCGTGGAGGACGTCGGCCCCGTCGTAGGCGTAGCGGACGTCGGTGACGACGATGTCCTGGTCGGTGGGGACGGCCGTGACGCCCTCGGCGCTGCGTCGTGGCGGTTGCGCTGACGAGGCGAGGCCCTCGATGCGGGCGAACGAGGCGGCGCTGCTCTGCAAAGTCTCCACCCAGATCAGGATCGTGTCGATCGGGGCGGTGAGCTGGCGCAGGTAGAGGACGACCGCGACGACGGTGCCGAGGCTGAGCCGGTGGTCGAGGTAGAGCAGGCCGCCCACGCCGAACGCGGCGCCGACGGCAAGAGCGGTGGAGGCGTCGATGGTCGGGAAGAACACGCTCCGCAGGCGAAGGGTGCGCAGCTGGGCGGCTGTCGCGGCAGCGATCGCGGACGAGCAGTCGGCGGCCCGCCGCTCCTGCAGGCCGAGCGCTTCCACCGTCCGGGCGCCGGCGGCGGTGCCGGCCAGGACGTCGGCGACCTCGGCATGCGCGGCTGCCTGGGCCAGATAGGCCGACCGGGCGCGGCGCAGGTACCAGCGCAGGACCACGGGGATGGCGACGAGTGCGACCAGTCCGACGGCGCCCAGCACGGGGGAGAGCAGGACGACGGCGACGACGATGATCAGCGCCTGGGCAAGGGCGAACACCATCTCTGGCGCGGCGTCGCGCAGAGCGAACGACACCAGGCCGGCGTCGGTCGTGGCACGTGAGGTCAGGTCGCCGGTGCCGGCCCCTTCGACAGCTCGTGCAGGGATCCGCATGAGCCGGTCGGCCAGCTGCTCGCGCAGTCGGGCGGCAGTCCGTTCGCCGAACCGGTGGCCCAGGCGGCGGGCCTGGTGCCCGATCAGGAGCTGCACGGCCGCGGCAAGCACCACGAGGAGGCCCAACCGGTCGATGGTCGCGACCCCAGCCCCGGCCTGCACCTCGTTGACGATCTGCCCGAGCAGCCACGGCCCGACCAGACCTGCGCCTGCCGCCGCACAGTTGGCGAGCAGCACGACGATGAATGCTGCGCGGTCGGAGCGGATGAGCCGCCACGCAGCACGGCGGACCTCGCCGGGCTCTGCCACCGGCAACGGCTGCGCGCTCATGCCTGGATCTCGGGGTCGTGGCCGCTGGTGGCCGGTCCTCCGCGGTGGACCAGAGCAGCGTAGGCGGGGTTGGCCAGCAAGGCGGTGTGGGTGCCGCTTGCGACCACCCGACCGTCGGCGAGCAGGTGCACCTCGTCGGCTCCTTGCAGCACGAGCGCGGACGTCGAGGTGACCAATGTGGTCTTACCGCGACGGTGGTGGGTGAGGTGGTCGACGATGGTGGCCTCCGTGGCGGCGTCGAGCGCCGAGGTCGGGTCCACCGCGAGCAGGACGGCCGGGTCGGCGATCGTCGCCCGAGCGAGGCGGACGCGTTGGCGTTGACCGCCTGAGAGGTTCCGTCCCCCGGAGTCGATCCTCGACCCCAGGCCCTCGGTCAGGCCCCGCACCACGTCGTCGGCGGCGGCGGTGTGCAGCGCGTCCAGGATCGCAGCCTCACCGAGGTCGGCGGCGTCGAGGCGACCGGCCACTACCTGGGCCAGGGACCCGGCGAACAGGGCGGCGTCGTTGTCGGCCACCAGCACCTGCTCGTGCAACTGGGCGGGATCAAGCTCGGAGGTCGGCTGCCCGGCCCAGGTGGCACCTGGGCGGAAACCGCCGAGTCGGTCGACGAGGGCCACGGCGTCGGAGTGCTGGGCGGTGGCGACCGCAGCGAACGTCCCCGGTGTGATCCGCAGCCCGGAGGCCTCGTCGATCAGGTCTCCCCGCACCGGGGGCACCGCCGTGCCGGTGCTGTCGGGGCGCACGTCCAGGAAGTCGGTCACCCGACGTGCGGCCACGAGAGCCTGGCTGAGATCGAGCGCGCCCTCGATGAAGGAGGCAACCGGCACCGCCAGCACCGCGGCGTAGCCGGCGACCGCGACCAGTTCGCCCACCGTGATGCTGCCCTCGACCGCGAGCCGGGCGGCCAGCCACACCACCACTGCGGAGAACAGTGTCGGCAGCCCCAGACCGGCTGCTTGGATCACGCTCGTGACGCGGCCGACCCGATAGCCGTGCTGCAGCAGCCGCTGCGACTCGGCGCGGAAACGGTCGGCGTAGACCGCTTTGCCGCCCAGGCCGTTCAGGACGCCCAGCCCCGCGACGATGTCCACCATCCGACCCGTCACTCGGCCCTGCTGCTCGCGATACGGCGTACCGACCGTCCGGAGCCGGCGCGTCGCCGGACCCACGACCAGGGCCAGGACCGGAACCCCCGCCAGCACGACCACAGCCAGTGGCACCGAGATCCGCAACAGCAGCACCGCGATCACCACGTAGGCGAGCACCGCACCGACTCCCGGCCCGGTCGCGGTGAGGCTGCGCCCGATCGTCCACGCGTCCCCACCTCCGATGGCCACGACCTCCCCGGTGAGCGCGCGACGCGCCATCGTGTCTCCCAGACGGATGCCGTGGGCGTTCACCTCTGACACCGTCCGCAGCGCCGCATCCATGCGCACCCGGGTCATGGTGCGATGCCGCCAGATGCTCAGGCCTGCCAGGACGCCCCCGACCAGGAGCAGGACAGCCGTCCACCCCAGCACCACGTTCTGCTGGCTCTCCGCGAGGCTGTCGACCGCACGGGACAGTACGTACGGCGGTAGGGCGAGCCCCACCGTCCAGGCGCTGCCGAGCACCGCTCCGAGCGTGACCCGGCCGCGCTGCCGAGACACGAGCCACGCCAAGTACGACCACGGGCCACGGGTGTAGGGGCGCGTCGGCGGCACGGTGCTCCGGCGCATGTGTCGGCGTCCCCATGCCTTGCCCGTCTGGACCACGACGACCAGCATCACGGCGAGAAGTGCGGCGGAGGTCGCCGGGACGAGGTCCAGAGGCAGCGTGTAGCTCATCACGACCCGAGCCGCAGCATCGATGAGGAAGGCCAGTCCGAAGCCCCAGGTCATGCCCCGCATCGCTCGCCGAAAGGTCTCGCTCGTCTCCCAGGACCGGTGCCAGTCCTCGGCCGGTGCCGGGGGCATGAAACCGACGGTCGCCGTGAAGACGAGCGGTCGTGCCCGCAGCAGCGACAGCAGGACCCAAACACCGACGAAGCCGGTCAGATAGCTCTCGCGGGCCATCAGGAGCCGCGAGTCGGCGGTCATGAGGCCGATCGCAGTCCCGACGGTGATGAGCCCGAGAGCGAAGAGGCTCGCCCCTGGGACGCGCCGCCGGAGGACCAGGCCGGCGCTCAGGCGGAGCACAGGCAGGGCGGCCCCGGCGAGGAGCGCTGTCCAGACGGATGCGCCCAGTGCGCGGAGCACGTAGTAGGACGCGAGCGGGACGACGAGGTCGATGAGGAGGAAGCCGGTGAAGGCGACCGGACCGCTTCTCGGGGCCCTCATCGTGGCTCCGTGGCCTGCAGTGCACGTCGGACGATGGTGACCGGGTGCTCGGCGTGGCCTCGTGGGTCAGCCGTCGGGTCGCAGGCGGCGCGGGCCGCGGCGGCGTCGGTCGACGCCCGGATCGTCATGGTCAGCACCCCGGCGTCCACATCCGCGGCCTCACCCGTCGCCTGCCCTCCCTCGATCAGCTCTCGCCGGTGGGCGCTCAGGGGATCCTCGCCTCCCGGGGGGCCGTCCGCAGGTCGCATGTTCGCCGCCACCTCCATGACTGCGCGCACGTGCCTCGGATGGTCGGCGACGAAAGTGAGGTTGCTCCTGATGCAGGTCGCGAGCTCGCCGATCACCGAGTCGCTGTCGCCCGTCGCCTGGCCGATCTGCCACCCGGCCTCGCGGTAGAGGGAGGTCACCACCTCGCTCAACAAGTCCTCCTCGGTAGGGAAGTGGCAGGTCACCACTCCGTTGCTGACGCCTGCGCGGCAGGCAACCTCGGCGACGGACGTGCCTGCGCAGCACGTCCACCGCGCAGTCGACCAGCTGGGCCTTCCGGGCCAGGCCGCCGGGCGAGGGGGTGGGTGAAGGTGTCGTACGCAGGTACGAATCTGACACCGCAGTCCTTGCAGGGTCGACGACCTCAGCGCGATGCCGGGGCGTTCCGGATGGCCTGCGCGGTGGCGCTCGGGTCATAGTCCTGGGGAACGCCGCCGACGAGGATGATGTCGCCCTGGATGTGCCGGGAGCGGAGGGGTGCGATCTCCCGGTAGGCGGGAGAGTCCCACCAGTCCCTGGCCTCGTTGATCCCGGGAAAGGCGATCACCACGACGTGTCCGGCCCACGCGCCCTCCTTCACCTCCGGTGGCGTGCCGTGCACCAGGAAGCGGCCCCCGAAGGGCTCGAACGTGCCGGCGATCCGCTCCATGTACTCGGCGACGTCCGGGTGCGGCTCGGCGTCGCGCAGATGGGCGATGGCGTAGGCAGTCACAGAAGGTTCCTGTCTGGAGAGGGTCGGTTCGCATGAGCGTCGGTCGAGCGGTCCGAGTTGGCGTGGCCGTGAAGCCGGTGGACAAGGAAGTCGAGGATCTCGTCGCGTGCCGTGGCGGTCGGTTCGCCCTCTCGATCGATGAGGTGAACAGTGACCACGCTGTGGGGATAGGGAACGTGAGCGGCGAAGAACGGCGGTGCATCACGATTCGCGGCAGTGTCGGGGAGTTCGCGGCTGACGAAGGAGCCACCCAAGGCTTGCGCGTAGGCATCGAAGCGTGCCCTGGTGCAGACCTTGTCACCCTCGAATCGGTAGGCCAGGACGGTGAGATCGTCACGGTCGAGACGTTCTTTCACGGCGGTGAGCTCGGCGTCGCTGATCTCCAGGAAACCCGGCTCGTCCAACGGCAGGGACGGCTGGCAGGCCACCGGCGCGACGACGGCGCTCTCGAGCATCATGGTGATGGCGAAGTTGCCGGTGAAGCACATCCCGACCGCGCCCACACCTGATCCCCCGCACTCACGGTGCGCCAAACGAGCGAGGGCCATCAACCACGTCGTGATGGGGCTCGACTCGCCACCGCCGAGTGCGCGGAACTCCTTCGCGACGCAGAGACGACGAAACACCTGTGCCCCGCTGTCGGCGTCACCGAGGGCGCCGTCGGTGCCGAAGAGGGAAGGAAGGTAGACCGTCATGCCACGATCGCGGACCCATCGGGCGAAACGAGCGACGTGTGGGCTGAGGCCGGGCATCTCGTGCATCACGATCACGCCGGGACCGCCACCGCTGACATACACGCGACGCACCTGGCCGAGGAGCGAGATGGACCGGACGGTGAAGTCGGCGAGGTCGTCGTCTTGGGTCACGTCGTGATCCGTCATAGAGATCCCCCCTGCGATGGATCGTCGCGGAGTGCGGCCGATCTGGTGACTACGATGGATCACGATGAAGTCCCTGAGAGAGCGTGACCGGCCATATTCCGGGCGGTTCGAGACATGACCTCGGTCCGCGTACTGGATCTCGAGGGAGCGATGGCCACCTCCGTGGCCATCACGGCTGATGTCCTCGACACCGCGAACCGGCTGGCCCTCCGATCGGGACGGGCCGATCAGTTCGACGTCCAGCCCTGGGTCGCCAAGGGCTATGGAGACGCCACGGATCCGGTGGATCTCGTGGTCGTCCCTGGCCTCGGGATGAGAAACACCCAAGAAGTTCGCAGCCGACTCGCAGCGCCCGATGCCAGAGCGGGGGCGCACTACTTGAAGGAAGCCGCCGCAGCAGGTAGCGAGATCGCAGCCTCGTGCGCCGGAGTGTTCCTCCTCGCCGAAGCCGGCATCCTCGATCAGCGACGTGCGACTACCACCTGGTGGCTGGCGCCGCTGTTCGCCCGCAGGTACCCCGCAGTCCGGTTGACACCTGCTGATCTCGTCGTCACCGACGGCCCGGTGACAACCGCAGGGGCAGCCTTGGCGCACCTGGACCTGATGCTGACGCTCGTAGGGCGCCACGGTGGGGAGGCGCTCGCCCGGGAGTGCGCCAGGTACCTCGCGGTCGACCGTCGTCGGTCGCAGTCCCCCTACGTGATGCCCGAGACGGTCAAGGGCGCCGACAGCGATGTCGCAATCGCGCGGTCATGGGCGCTCCAGCACCTCGACACAAGCATAGGAGTGAGGGACTTGGCCGCCGCCGCACACCTCAGTCCGCGCACCTTCACCCGCAGAATCAGCGAAGCCACAGGTATGTCACCTGCTCGATTCCTACGACGCCTGCGTGTCGAGCGAGCTGTCGAGCTTCTGCACAACACCGACCTCGCCGTCACCGGAGTCGCCCATGCAGTCGGGTACAGCGACCCGACGGCACTTCGACGGGCCATGAGCCAAGAGCTCGGGATGAGCCCCCGGACAGTCCGCGGACAGCGCACCCGCGCCCACTGAATGACAACCGGATCGGCGCACCCCATCGCCTTGCACGAGAGCGTCGGAAGGCCGTCGGCACTCGGCTCGGCCGAGGGTCCTTCAGCGGACCACATGACCGGAGGGCGTCAGTCACCAGAGCAGGATTGTCATCCGCACAATCGGAGATGTGGCTACGGTCGTCGCCCGAAGGAGTCGAGCAGCCGGATCTGTGGTGACGCGTCAGCAGGCAGCGTTCCGCTCGGACCGGCACCATACGCTCCGAAGGAAAGCATTTCGTCCAGGTGCGGCTCGACCGTGTTCAGCACGCCGAGAACAGTCTGCGGATCGAGGGTCTCGTCGAGACGCGCGGCACGCAGGAGGTCCCACGCGTGCACTACCAGGTCGACGAGACGGAATCGCAAGTAGGCGGCGACGGGAACATTTCCGTTCGGGCCCGCGACCTGTTGCCCGGGCGATGTCGCGAAGAATGCCTGTGCTTGGCGCTGTGCGGACTCACTCACGTCAGCGACTGGGTCATCGCCGGCCTGCTTGGCTGCGAGCATGGCGCGGGCCTCGCCGCGACCAACACCTGCCAGCAGAAGTGCGGTGAAGCGGTTCCCCACCACCACGTGCTCAATCAACTCGCGTACCGAGATTCCCGACGGCGTCGGTTGCTCCGACGAGTCCGCGGGCAATTGACGCACAACTCGTTCGAACTCTGCCGAAGCTGCCCTGATCAACTCCATGCGCTACAGGCTAGCGGCACGAGCCGCTCGTCCGGGAGGCGACCAACCCGACTTGCCTGCATACCCCCGGCAAGGATTCGGCCGGTTCCACTCCACGAGCTGCGTCTCGCGAGGGAATCCCGTACTGGTCACGCTCCGGTGACCATCGGGCGCACGCTGAGCGTGCCACAACAGGATCGATCAACGGGACGCAGTTCGGTGGAGCCGTCGAGCAGCGCGATCGGTCGGTCAACGTCTCCGGAGTAGGTGGTGGACCGCCCCGCTGGGGCTGGGGACGACGTCGTGAGGGAATCGGTCATCGAGCTCGTCCGGGGACTGCCAGAGCCTGGTGCTCGGACGAGCTCCAGGGGGAGACCGCTACGTACGGGGTGTCGACCGGATCCGCCAAGAGGAAGGCGCGGATGGTCCGCGCGCCCCCGCCGAGGCGGACGTCCCGACCGTCGGCTGCTGCCCGGGCCTGGGCCAGGGCTTTGTCGGGGGTGTCGTCGACGACACACACAAGGTGCGACGAGCGCAACTCTCACCTCAGGCACCGTCTGTGATGTTGCGTAACACACTCCCGGACAGCACACCTGCCCGCTCACGTGGGACTCCGCCGTCACCATCACTCACCGCCAGACGCCTTGTGCGCCCATAACCGACCGCCGCTCACTCGCAGAAGGAGCCGTCGGCCCCCGCCGCTCCCGGCTCAACCGGGAACCTCACTCAGGACCTTGCCCGGGCACCGCAGAACTGACGAGTTCGACTTCACGAGCCATCACACGGGCACTGCCCCTACAGCTCCGCTGCGCGTCGGCAGGCTGACCTGGCAAGCGCCAGTACCTCAGCGGGAAAGACCGCGCCGGAGATACCCCCCTCACCATCACAGGCGTGAGCAACCAGGATATATCGCCGTTCAAGCGGCCGTGGGAGCACACCACGACGCTCCCACGGACACGACACCGGGAAAGTCCCAGGTCACAGCCACGTAAGACCTTTTACGCCTACCCCAAGCGCCACGTTCGCTGCACGGAAACCGCCGCCGAAAAACACGTCTCCCCAGGTCAGAACGATTCTGCCTGGGGACGCTCGGTGGGGCGGGTGGGACTCGAACCCACGGCCGACGGATTATGAGTCCGCTGCTCTAACCGGCTGAGCTACCGCCCCTTTTCGGCGTGGCGCGTACACGTGTGCGCGCCGTCTGCCGCAGCATAGCCGGTCATACGATCTCTCGCTCCGACTGCCCGGCTCCTCATGACCATGAAGACCGCGCTGCTCGCTGCCCGGTTCCAGATGGCCCAAGGTTGACGCGAAAGAGTCACGCGAGCCCCACCGGCATCACCACCGCAGGCTCCCCGCGCACTGGTGCCGGGCACACGAAAAAGGACCCCGTGGGGTCCTCTTCCGTTCCGCTCCCCCGACTGGACTCGAACCAGTAACCCTCCGGTTAACAGCCGAATGCTCTGCCAATTGAGCTACAGGGGATCGCGCTCCCCCGACTGGACTCGAACCAGTAACCTGCCGGTTAACAGCCGGCTGCTCTGCCAATTGAGCTACAGGGGATTGCTGCGTTGCCTCGAACGTACCTGCCTGGCTACTGCCGAGCGGCGCGCGTTCGCTGCGACACATACATTAGCGCAAGCAGGGGGGTGCTTTGCCAATCGGTATCGCCCGGGGTGATCTCGGGCGTCTGCGGGTAGGCGAGCAGCACACGTCGCACGGAGCGAAGACGGAGCGAAGGAAGGGTGGCAGCCATGCGGTACCGGCTCACGTTCATCGCCGGAGTGGCCCTCGGTTACGTGCTCGGCACGCGTGCCGGGCGCGAGCGCTACGAGCAGCTGAAGAAGTCCGCACGCCAGTTCGCCCAGAACCCGGCCGTACGCAACACCTGCGAGACGGCGGCCCAGAACGGCCGCCAGTTCGCCGGTAAGGCGTACCACGCGGTCGAGGAGAAGGTCGGGGACAAGGTGCCGGCCTCGGTGGCGGACCGGGTCCGGTCGTTGCGAGGGCGCGGGGCGAACGGCGAGGACGACTGGGGAACGACCAACACCTGAGTCGCCACCGCCACATCTGCCGCACCACCGGTCGGGAAACCTCCGGGGGTGCGGCAGAATCCATGTATGGGCATAGTCGCCGGCTTGGACAGTTCATCCGCCTTCACGCACATCGTGGTCTGCGATACGGACACGGGTGCCGTGCTGCGTCAGGGATACGCCACACATCCCGTCGACGCCAAGGCCACCGAGGTCGATCCTCAGGCGTGGCTGCTCTCTCTCGGTGAGGCCGCCGCCGGCGGCCTGCTCGAAGGGGTGCAGGCCATCGGTGTGTCGGCGCAGCAGCACGGGCTCGTGCCGCTGGACCACCAGGGCAATCTGGTGCGTCCGGCGCTCCTCGGCAACGACCGGCGGGCGCAGGTCGCCGCGGCCGATCTGATCGACGGACTCGGCGGGCGGCAGGCCTGGGCCGAGGCCGTCGGGTCGGTACCGCAGGCCGCCCAGCCCGTGTCGAAGCTGCGCTGGCTGGCGCGCACCGAGCCGGACATGGCGCAGCGTGTCGCCGCGGTGCTCCAGCCCCACGACTGGCTGGTGTGGCAGCTGCTGGGCCGGCCGGCCCGGCGGACCACCGACCGCGGGGCCGCCTCCGGCACGGGGTACTGGTCGGCGGGCAGCGAGTCGTACCGGCCGGAACTGGTGGAGCTCGCCCTGGGGCACCAGGCGGCGCTGCCGGAGGTGCTCGGCCCGTCCGACGCGGCGGGGACGACGCCCGAGGGGCTGCTGATCTCGGCGGGTACGGGCGAGACGATGGCGGCCGCGTTCGGGCTGGGTGTCGCGGTCGGTGACGCCGTGGTGTCGTTGGGGGCGTCGGGTTCGGTGATGGCGGTCCATCACGAGGCGCTGGCCGACCCGACCGGGATGATCACCTCCTTCGCCGATGCCACCGGGATGCACCTGCCGGTGGTCCACACCTCGAACGCGGTACGCGCGCTGCGCGGCACCGCCGAGATGCTGGGGGTGGACGGGCTGGAGGAGCTGTCGGCGCTGGCGCTGAAGTCGACGCCCGGCTCCTCGGGGCTCGTACTCCTGCCGTACCTGGAGGGTGAGCGCACCCCGGATCTGCCGCACACCGCCGGAACGCTGTGCGGGCTGCGGCGCGAGTCGATGAAGCCGGAGCACCTGGCCCGGGCGGCGTTCGAGGGAATGCTGTGCTCGCTGGCCGACGCGCTGGACGTGCTGCGCGGCCGCGGGGTGGAGGTGCGGCGGGTGTTCCTGCTGGGGGCCGCCGCCGAACTGCCGGCCGTGCAGGGACTGGCGCCCGCGTTGCTGGGCACCCAGGTGGTCGTGCCGCAGCCGGCGCAGTACGCGGCGCTGGGTGCGGCCCGGCAGGCGGCCTGGGCGCTGGGCGTATCCCAGGGAACGATGGACGGGCGCACTCCCCCGCCGTGGCAGGGCGCCGCGACTCAGGTGCTGGAGCCCGGCGATGAGCTGCCCGTCGGTCAGGCGGTGCGTCAGCAGTACGTGGCGACGCGGGACCAGACCCACCCGGGGGCGTTCGACTCCGCGCGCTGATACGAACGCCCACCGTGACGTGTCCGGGCCTCCTGGTGGGGTCCGGACACGGAAATTATGGACCGGGTCCGTTTTTTGACCTGGACTTGAGGAAAAACGTTCGCAGTCGCGGTGGGCGGTGCCCGAAAATGAGTCGACTCCCGACCTCGCCGACTCCGAGAGACACGCGTGCTCATAAAACTCCTGCGGGCCTATCTCGGTCCGTACAAGAAACCGATTGCGCTGCTGGTCGTCTTCCAGCTGCTGCAGACCTGCGCCACGCTCTACCTGCCCACCCTGAACGCCGACATCATTGACAACGGTGTCGTCCAGGGGGACACGGGCTACATCATCCAGTACGGCGGCGTGATGATCGTCGTCAGCATCGCCCAGGTGGTCTGCAACATCGGGGCCGTCTACATCGGTGCCCGCACCGCGTCCGCCCTCGGCCGCGACGTCCGGGCCTCGGTCTTCGACCGGGTGCAGTCGTTCTCCGCGCGTGAGGTCGGCCGCTTCGGTGCGCCCTCTCTGATCACCCGTACGACCAATGACGTGCAGCAGGTCCAGATGCTGGCCCTGATGACGTTCACGCTGATGGTGTCGGCCCCGATCATGTGCGTCGGCGGCATCATCATGGCGCTCGGGCAGGACGTCCCGCTGTCCGCGGTGCTGCTCGCGGTGGTGCCGGTCCTCGGCATCGCGGTGAGCCTCATCGTGCGGAAGATGCGTCCGCTGTTCCGGACGATGCAGGAGCGGCTCGACACCGTGAACCGGGTGCTGCGAGAGCAGATCACCGGCAACCGGGTCATCCGCGCCTTCGTGCGCGACGGCTACGAGGAGGAGCGCTTCCGGGGCGCCAACACCGAGCTGACGGACGTGGCGCTGTCCACGGGCCGGCTGATGGCGCTGATGTTCCCGACCGTAATGACGGTCGTGAACGTGTCGTCGATCGCCGTCGTCTGGTTCGGCGCGCACCGGATCGACAGCGGCGGGATGGAGATCGGGGCGCTGACCGCGTTCCTCTCGTATCTGATGCAGATCGTCATGTCGGTGATGATGGCCACCTTCATGTTCATGATGGTGCCCCGTGCGGAGGTCTGCGCCGAGCGCATCCAGGAGGTCCTGGAGACCGACTCCTCCGTGGTGCCGCCGGTGAACCCGGTACGGGAGCTCAGGGCCCAGGGGCATCTGGAGGTGCGCGGTGCGGACTTCCGCTACCCCGGTGCCGAGGAACCGGTGCTGCGCTCGGTGGATCTGGTGGCGCGGGCCGGCGAGACGACCGCGATCATCGGGTCGACGGGCAGCGGGAAGTCGACGCTGCTCGGTCTCGTACCCCGGCTGTTCGATGTGACGGACGGCCAGGTGCTGGTCGACGGGACGGACGTACGGACGCTGGATCCGGTGCTGCTGGCCAAGACCGTGAGTCTGGTCCCGCAGAAGCCCTATCTGTTCTCCGGGACGGTCGCGACGAATCTGCGGTACGGGAATCCGGACGCGACCGACGAGGAGCTGTGGCACGCGCTGGAGATCGCGCAGGCCAAGGAGTTCGTCGAGGCCCTGGAGCACGGGCTCGACGCGCCGATCGCGCAGGGCGGCACCAATGTCTCCGGCGGGCAGCGACAGCGGCTCTCGATCGCCCGGACCCTGGTGCAGCGTCCGGAGATCTACCTCTTCGACGACTCCTTCTCGGCACTGGACTACGCCACGGACGCGGCGCTGCGTGCGGCGCTGTTGCGGGAGACCCAGGGGGCGACGGTGGTGATCGTCGCGCAGCGGGTGTCCACCATCCGCGACGCCGACCGGATCCTGGTGCTGGACGAGGGCCGCGTCGTCGGTTCCGGCAGCCACCACGAGCTGATGGACGGCAATGAGACATACCGGGAGATCGTTCTCTCCCAGCTGACGGAAGCGGAGGCCGCGTAATGGCCGGGCCTGGCGGACGCATGATGGCGGGCGGGGCTCCCACCGAGCGGTCCATGGACTTCAAGGGCTCGTCGAAGCGGCTGCTGAAGCGCTTCGCGGCGGAGAAGGCCACTCTGTACGTGATGCTGGTGGCCGTCGCGCTGAGCGTGGCGCTCTCGGTGGTCGGCCCGAAGATCCTCGGCAAGGCGACGGACCTGGTGTTCGCCGGTGTCGTCGGCCGGGGAATGGACGCGGGGACGACGAAGGAGCAGGCCGTCGAGGGCCTGCGCAAGAGCAACAGCTCGCTGGCCGACATGCTCTCCAAGGTGGACTTCACCCCGGGGCAGGGCATGGACTTCGACGCGATCGGCCGGGTGCTGCTCGTGGCACTGGCCGTGTACGTCGGTGCCGGGCTGCTGATGCTGGTCTCGACGCGGCTGTCGATCCGGGTGATCAACCGGGTCGTGTTCCAGATGCGTGAGGACATCCAGACGAAGCTGTCACGGCTGCCGCTGTCGTACTTCGACCGGCAGAAGCGCGGCGAGGTGCTGAGCCGGGCGACGAACGACATCGACAACATCTCGCAGACGCTGCAGCAGACGATGGGGCAGCTGATCAACTCGCTGCTGACCATCGTCGGCGTACTCGTGATGATGTTCTGGATCTCGCCACTGCTGGCGCTGGTCGCCCTGGTGACCGTGCCGCTGTCGGTGGTCGTGGCGACGAAGGTCGGCAAGCGCTCGCAGCCGCAGTTCGTCCAGCAGTGGAAGGTGACGGGCAAGCTCAACGCCCACATCGAGGAGATGTACACCGGGCACACCCTGGTGAAGGTCTTCGGGCGGCAGGACGAATCGGCGCGGGACTTCGCCGAGCAGAACGACGCGTTGTACGAGGCCGGGTTCAAGGCGCAGTTCAACAGCGGGATCATGCAGCCGCTGATGATGTTCGTGTCGAACCTGAACTACGTGCTGATCGCTGTCGTCGGTGGGCTGCGGGTCGCCTCGGGCTCGCTGTCGATCGGTGACGTGCAGGCCTTCATCCAGTACTCGCGCCAGTTCTCCATGCCGCTGACCCAGGTCGCGTCGATGGCGAACCTGGTGCAGTCGGGAGTGGCTTCGGCCGAGCGGATCTTCGAGCTGCTGGACGCGGACGAGCAGGACGCGGACCCGACGAAGGGCGAGGCCGAGTTCCCCGGGGAGCTGCGCGGCAGCGTGTCCCTGGAGAACGTGTCGTTCCGCTACGACCCGGAGAAGCCACTCATCGAGGACCTCTCGTTGAGCGTCGAGCCGGGCCACACGGTCGCCATCGTCGGTCCGACCGGCGCCGGCAAGACGACGCTGGTCAATCTGCTGATGCGGTTCTACGAGGTGACCGGCGGCCGGATCGCTCTGGACGGGGTCGACATCGCCAAGATGTCGCGCGACGACCTGCGCTCGGGGATCGGCATGGTCCTCCAGGACACCTGGCTGTTCGGCGGCACCATCGCGGAGAACATCGCCTACGGTGCGTCGGGGGACGTCACCCGTGAGCAGATCGAGGAGGCCGCGCGGGCGGCCCATGCCGACCGCTTCATCCGTACCCTGCCCGACGGGTACGACACGCGCATCGACGACGAGGGCTCGGGCGTCAGCGCGGGCGAGAAGCAGCTGATCACCATCGCGCGGGCGTTCCTGTCCGACCCGGTGATACTGGTGCTCGACGAGGCGACAAGCTCCGTCGACACCCGTACCGAGGTGCTGATCCAGAAGGCGATGGCGGGCCTGGCCCATGGTCGTACGAGCTTCGTGATCGCGCACCGTCTCTCCACCATCCGGGACGCCGACGTGATCCTGGTGATGGAGAACGGGTCGATCGTCGAGCAGGGCACGCACGACGAGCTGCTGGAGGCGCACGGCGCGTACGCCCGGCTGTACGCGGCGCAGTTCGCGCAGGCGGTCGCAGAGGTCGACTAGGACGTGTTTCGAAAGGAGCGTCGTCCGCCCGGAGGGCGGGGCCCGCGGCGTCCCGGGCCAGACGGGACTTTCGAAACCCGCCCCAGCCTGCCTGTCGTCCGGATCGGGCCGGATCACGGAACCCGTGAGCCCGGCATGATCCGGACGGGAAGCCCGGGCACCCGCTCCGGCGGCTGCCTGGACCGCACGTCAGTCCAGGTAGCCGCGGAGCTGGTCGGCCAAGGCGTGGTCCCGCAGTTTGTTGAGGGTCTTGGACTCGATCTGACGGATGCGCTCGCGGGTCACGCCGAAGATCCGCCCTATCTCCTCCAGGGTGCGCGGCCGGCCGTCGGCCAGCCCGTAGCGCAGCTGGACCACCTTGCGCTCGCGCTCGTTGAGCGTGGAGAGCACCGCCTCCAGGTGTTCTCGCAGCAGCAGGAAGGCCGCGGACTCCACGGGGGACGCGGCGTCCCCGTCCTCGATGAGGTCTCCCAGCGAGACGTCGTCCTCCTCGCCCACCGGGGCGTGCAGGGAGATGGGTTCCTGGGCGAGGCGCAGAACCTCGCCGACCCGTTCCGGTGTCAGGTCGAGCTGGCCGGCCACCTCCTCGGACGTCGGTTCGTAGCCTCGCTCCTGGAGCATCCGGCGCTGCACCCTGACGACGCGGTTGATCAGTTCGACGACGTGGACCGGGACCCTTATGGTCCGCGCCTGGTCGGCGAGGGCGCGGGACATGGCCTGACGGATCCACCAGGTCGCGTACGTCGAGAACTTGTAGCCGCGGGCGTAGTCGAACTTCTCGACCGCCCGGATCAGTCCGAGGTTTCCCTCCTGGACCAGGTCCAGCATCGTCAGTCCGCGGCCGACGTAGCGCTTGGCCACCGAGACGACGAGGCGGAGATTGGCCTCGATGAGGCGGCGCTTGGCCATCCGCCCCATGACCACGAGCCGGTCCAGGTCGACGGCCAGCCGGGTGTCGGGGTCCGGGGTGCGGGCCAGGTGCTCCTCGGCGAACAGGCCGGCTTCGACGCGGCGGGCGAGAT
This sequence comes from Streptomyces sp. NBC_01013, assembly GCF_045162765.1. Taxonomy (NCBI): domain Bacteria; kingdom Bacillati; phylum Actinomycetota; class Actinomycetes; order Kitasatosporales; family Streptomycetaceae; genus Streptomyces; species Streptomyces sp. NBC_01013. The sequence goes on along the minus strand of NZ_CP108687.1, from coordinate 5,777,675 downwards.
CCACCTCGTCGGCGGCGGTGAGGAGCGGGATGCGACCGATCTCGCGCAGGTACTGCCGGAAGAGGTCGGACGACGGTCCGCCGGTGTCCGGACGACTGCGCGGCTCCGAGGGCTCGGGGAGCTCCGGCTCCTCCATGACGGCCTCGGGCGGTCCGGGCAGGCTCTGCGGGGCGGGCAGGGGTGTCGGCGGGTCCGCCGCGGCCTCGGGGTGATGCACGGCCCGGGTTTGCGCGGGGATGGCCGGGACACGCTCGGTTTCGGTCACGGTCCGGGTCTGCACGGGGGCGACCTCCAGGTGATCGCTGCCGGAACGCGGGGATGGAGGACCACCGTTCGGTGAGCCGGCCGCGCTCCGATGACTCAGGCACCGCCATCCAGTGTGGGGTACGACACACAGCTGCCACGAGGGGCGTGCGGGGACTTTCTGAATCCGGTCCGTGATCGGCCGGTTACCGCGGAGCGCGGCCCGGGGGCGTCAGAGCGCGTCGGCGCCGTTGTTGCGCAGCGACTGGGCGTACTGCTGAAGGACCCAGACCTCGTTCTGTGCGGCGGCCAGGTGGTCCGGGGCCACATTGCTGCCGAGGCGGGTGAGGCTGCCCTGGACGTCGTTGATCCGGCGGTCGACGGCGCGCAGGCGGACCTTGACCAGGTGCTCGCCCGCGTACGCCTCGTCGATGGACTTGCCGTGGAAGACCTCGACCGCCAGCTCCGTGACGAGCTTGCGCACCGTGTCGTTGGGTGTCGCGTCGAGCACCTGCACGAGGTACTCGCGGGTCTCGGGGACGCCGAGCTCCGCACCGCCCGCCTCCGCGATGCACTGGCGGACCGCGGCGTACGGCGGGGCGGTGAACTCGTCGACCCCGTAGGCGTCGAACGCCGGGGAGACCAGGGCGGGCTTCTGGAGGGCGAGCTTCAGCAGCTCGCGCTCGGTGCGGTGGGCCGGGCTGCGGAGGTTGAGCGCGGGGCCGGAGGGAGCGACGGGGGCCTGCACCTCCTGGCGCCGTGAGCCACCGCGGGCGGCGGGTGCGGGGCCCCTGTCGCCGCCCCTGCCACGGGCCCACTGGGCGAGCTGGTTGACCCGGTGCACGACGTACTCCTGGTCCAGAATGCCGATGAAGCCGGCGAGCTGGACGGCGACCTCGCGCTGCACGCTGCCCGTCTTGATCTTGGCGACGACCTGGGCCGCCTCGTCGAGGGCGGCAGCGCGGCCGGCCGGGGTCTCCAGGTCGTAGCGGCCGACGATCTGGCGGAGCGCGAACTCGAAGAGCGGCGTGCGGGGTTCGACCAGGTCGCGGACGGCGTCGTCGCCCTTGGCGAGGCGCAGGTCGCACGGGTCCATGTTGTCCGGGGCGATCGCGATGTAGGTCTCGGCGGCGAACTTCTGATCGTCCTCGAAGGCGCGCAGGGCGGCCTTCTGACCGGCCGCGTCGCCGTCGAAGGTGAAGATCACCCGGGCGCTGCCGTTGTCCATCAGGAGGCGGCGCAGGATCTTGATGTGGTCGCCGCCGAACGCGGTGCCGCAGGTGGCGATGGCAGTGGTGACCCCGGCGAGGTGGCAGGCCATCACGTCCGTGTAACCCTCGACGACGACGGCCCGGCTGGCCTTCGCGATGTCCTTCTTGGCCAGGTCGATGCCGTACAGCACCTGGGACTTCTTGTAGATCGCGGTCTCGGGGGTGTTCAGGTACTTCGGGCCGTTGTCGTCGTCGCGCAGCTTGCGGGCGCCGAAGCCGACGACCTCGCCCGAGGTGTCGCTGATCGGCCACATCAGCCGGCCGCGGAAGCGGTCGATGGGGCCGCGCCTGCCGTCCTGGGAGAGGCCGGAGGCGATCAGCTCCTTGTCGCTGAAGCCCTTGCCGCGCAGGTAGCGCGTGAGGTGGTCCCAGCCGGCCGGGCTGTAGCCGACGCCGAAGTGAGCGGCGGCCGCCTGGTCGAAGCCCCGCTCCGCGAGGAACTTGCGGCCGATCTCGGCCTCGGGGCCGTCGAGCTGCTCCACATAGAACTGGGCGGCCACCTTGTGCGCCTCGACCAGCCTGATGCGCTCGCCGCGCTGGTGGGAGGGGTTGTACCCGCCCTCCTCGTACCGCAGGGTGATGCCGGCCTTGGCGGCGAGGCGCTCGACGACCTCCGCGAACGTCAGATGGTCGATCTTCTGCACGAAGGCGATCGTGTCGCCGCCCTCCTGGCAGCCGAAGCAGTGGAAGAGACCCTTGCTCGGACTGACCTGGAAGGAGGGGGACTTCTCGTCGTGGAAGGGGCACAGGCCCTTGAGGTTTCCCCCGCCCGCGTTGCGCAGCTGGAGGTACTCGGAAACGACGGCGTCGATCGGGACCGCGTCCCGGACCGCCTTCACGTCGTCGTCATTGATCCTGCCTGCCACGAGTGAAGTCTACGGGTGGGGTGGGACAGTCCGCGTCCGGCCGCGGACTTCCTCGGCCGTGCCGGGTCCCTGCGGGGTGCGCTGTGTCCGGGGCGCGGGTTCCCTGCGGGGTGCGCCCCGTCCGGGGCTCGGGGGTCCGTCCTCAATCGCCGGACGGGCTTGAGTGGTGCGGGTCGCTCCGCGGGGTGCGCCACGTCGGGTGGGTGGGGGTGGTGCCCCTCCGGGCAGACTCCTCAAAAATGGCGTGTGCACCCGGTCACGTGGGGGACCCGGGTCGTACGCCATTTTCTGCGGGGACTGCCCTGCACGGCCCCACCCTGCATCACTCGCGTGTGCAGACCGGCCGTACGACTGTCGCAGACGCAGGGCGGCCGGTCCGGGGCCGTGCGTCTGCACACACGCCATACGACTGCCGCAGACGCACGGCGGCCGGGTCCGGGGCCGTGCAGGGGAGTCCCCGCAGGACGACGAACATCGACCCGGGTCCGCTGCGTACCCGCGGAACGTTCGTCGTTCGAGGAGACGCCCCGGAGGGGCCACGGACCCCCACCACCGAGCCGAAGTGCCCCTGCGGGGGCACCCGCACCAACCAAGCCCGTCCGGCGATTGAGGACGGAACCCCCCGCCCCGGACCGGGGCAAGGTCAAAACCCGGCGCAACGCCCCGCAAGGGCACCCGTGCCCGTTCAGATCAGGGAGTCCAAGGGCACCGAGGGGTCGGCCAGGGTGTCCGGGTCGACCGGCTGGCCGGCCTTGATCAGTTCCTGCACGGTCTCCGTGACGTCCCACACGTTCACGTTCATCCCGGCGAGCACCTTGTGGTCCTTCAGCCAGAACGCGATGAACTCGCGCTTGCCCGCGTCACCACGGATCACGACCTGGTCGTAGCTGCCCGGCGGCGCCCAGCCCGAGTACTCCAGGCCGAGGTCGTACTGGTCGGAGAAGAAGTACGGCACCCGGTCGTAGACCACGTCCTGGCCGAGCATGGCGCGGGCCGCCGCCGGGCCGCTGTTCAGCGCGTTGGCCCAGTGCTCCACCCGCAGCCGGGTACCGAGCAGCGGGTGGGCCACGTTGGCGACGTCCCCGGCCGCGTAGATGTGGGGGTCGCTGGTGCGCAGCGAGGCGTCCACGGCGATGCCGCCGCCCTCGGCGCGCGGGGCGATGTCGAGTCCCGCGGCCTCGGCGAGGGCGGCGCGCGGGGCGGCGCCGATCGCGGCGAGGACGTCGTGGGCGAGGTGCTCCTCGCCGTCGTCGGTGCGCACGGCGAGGACCATGCCGTCCTGGCCGACGATCTCGGTGAGTCGGCCGCCGAAGTGGAAGCGGACGCCGTGGTCGCTGTGCAGGTCGGTGAAGATCTGGCCGAGCTCGGGGCCGATGACCCGGAGCAGCGGGGTCGCCTCCGGTTCGACGACGGTGACCTCGGCCCCGTACCCGCGGGCCGCGGCGGCGACCTCCAGGCCGATCCAGCCGGCGCCGGCGATCACCAGGTGGCCGTTGTCGCGGCCGAGCGCGGCCAGCACGTTGCGCAGCCGGTCGGAGTGGGCGAGGCGGCGCAGGTGGTGGACGCCCGCCAGGTCGGTGCCGGGGATGTCCAGGCGGCGCGGTTCGGCGCCGGTGGCCAGGAGCAGCTTGTCGTAGTGGATGACGGTGCCGTCGCCGAGCTCCACGGAGCGTGCCGCGCGGTTCAGCGCGGTGACGGGCTGGCCGAGGTGGAGCTCTACGTCGGCCCCCGCGTACCAGGCCGTCTCGTGGACGAAGACGCTGTCGCGGTCCTCCTTCCCGGCCAGGTACCCCTTGGAGAGCGGCGGGCGTTCGTACGGGTGGTCCCGCTCATCGCCGATCATGATGACCCGGCCGCTGAAACCCTCCGACCGGAGCGTCTCCGCTGCCTTCGCTCCGGCCAGTCCTCCGCCGACAATGACGAACGTCCGATGTGCGTCGACCACTTGATGCCTCCTCGGTGCTTGCTGCGCGGCGCCAACTGCGAGCGTCCCGCACGCAGCGTGATGGCGAAAGGGGGTGTGACCCGATCAGGTCACCCCCAGTGGTCATGGGCCGGTGCGCGGGCCGGGGCCCGCACGCCGGGAGCAAGGGTGTGAGGGCGGCCCCCGCGCCCCTGCGCAGAGAGGTATGTGTACCCCAGCAGACCACCTGCGCCCCGCCGTCCGTCATCGCCGCGCCCCAGGGGTCCGCCACCGGGCCGCTCAGCCGCGGCGTGCGGTGAGCGAGTGGTGGAGGGAGCGGGCCGAGGCGTCGGTCAGGGCGGCGATCTGGTCGACGAGGACCCGCTTACGGGCGCGGTCGTCGGGGGCCGCCTCGTACAGCGCCCGCAGCTGCGGCTCCAGCCCCTCCGGTGCGCGGGCGGTGAGCGCCGCGGCCAGCTCGGCGATGACGATCCGCTGATCGGCGCGGATCTCCTCCTGCTCGGGACGCTGCATGACGTACCGGTCGGCGACCGCCTTGAGGACCGCGCACTCATGGCGCGCCTCGCTCGGGACGACGAGCTCGGCCCCGTACCGGCCGAGGCGTCCGGTGCCGTACGCCTGCCGGGTGCTGCTTTCGGCGGCGAGGCAGAAACGGCCGATCAGCTGGCTCGTGGCGTCCTTGAGCCGGGCCTGCGCCACGGCCGATCCGTCGTACCCGTGCGGCCACCAGTCCTGGCCCATGAGCCGGTCCAGCGCGTCGGACAGCTCCTGGGGATCGGTGCCGGCGGGGACGTACCGTCCGATGGCGACGGCCCAGATCTCCTGCCGCTCCGGCTCCGCGTCGAGGCAGTTGGGGTCGATGTGTCCGGCGTGCAGCCCGTCCTCGAAATCGTGGACCGAGTACGCCACGTCGTCGGACCAGTCCATCACCTGGGCCTCGAAGCACTTGCGGTCCTGCGGGGCGCCCTTGCGGAACCAGTGGAAGACCGGCAGGTCGTCCTCGTACACCCCGAACTTCGGCGAGCCGGGGTCGGTGGGATGGGAGCCTCTGGGCCAGGGGTACTTGGTGGCGGCGTCGAGCGCTGCGCGGGTCAGGTTGAGTCCGACGCTGGCCAGGTCGCCGGTGCGGGTGTCGCGCACGAACCGCTTGGGTTCGAGGCGGGTCAGCAGCCGCAGCGACTGGGCGTTGCCTTCGAAGCCGCCGCAGTCGGAGGCGAAGTCGTTGAGCGCCTGCTCGCCGTTGTGCCCGAAGGGCGGGTGGCCCATGTCGTGGGAGAGACAGGCCGTCTCGACGAGGTCGGGGTCGCAGCCGAGCGCCGCACCCAGTTCGCGGCCGACCTGCGCGCACTCCAGCGAGTGCGTGAGCCGGGTCCGCGGGCTGGCGTCCCAGACATGGCTGCGGGTGCCCGGGGTGACGACCTGGGTCTTCCCGGCGAGCCGGCGCAGCGCGGCGGAATGCAGCACCCGGGCGCGGTCGCGCTGGAAGGCGGTGCGACCGGGCCGTTTGTCCGGTTCGGTGTCCCAGCGCTCGGCGTCGGCCGCACTGTAGGGAGCCGTGCCGGGGTTCTGTGTGTCGTACGCGTCGTCCGTGCCTTCCATATGTCCGACACTAATCCGCCGGACTGACAGGAAGGCTCAGGCGGAGGCCAGGAAACGTGTGTTCATCGGGTTTTCGTGCACAGGTGCACCGACTGCCAGAGCCTGGTCGTAGCGGTGCAGCAGCAGGCGTGCCATGGCCGGGTGGGCGCCGAGGGGGGCGGCGGCGATCCAGGGCGCCCGGGCCGCCGCGGCCGAGGCGAAGCGTCCGGGGGCGGTGAAGTACGAAGCGACGGCGACCCTTCGGCGGCCGCGGGCGGCCAAGGCGCGCAGAGCGGCCGGGACGCTGGGCGCAGCGGCGGAGGCGTACGCGGGCACGACAGGCACCCCGCCGAGCCGTTCGCTGAGCAGGTACGCGGTGCGACGGGTACCGGCCGCCGATTCGGGATCACGCGAACCGGCTGCGGCCAGGACCACGGCGCTGTTGCGGTTCCCGTCGTCCTCGGGCCTCCAGCCCGCCTCGGTGAGCCGGCCGTGCAGCGCCTCGACCAGCAGCGGGTGCGGTCCGAGGGGTGCGGCGGTGCGCGTGCGCAGGGCGACGGCGCCGGCGACCGCCTCCGGGATGTCCTGCTTCACGTGGTAGCCGCGGCCCAGCAGGAGCGGTACGAGGACCGCCTCACCGCCGCCGAGGGCGTCCAGGGTCTGCGGGAGGAGGGGTTCGTTGAGCTCGATGTGGCCGAGCCGGACGTCGAGCCCCGGCCGCAGCTCCCGCACCCGGTCCAGGAGCTCCGTCACCGTGTGCAGTGCCCGCGGGTCCCGGCTGCCGTGCGCGACGGCGACGAGGGTGGGGGCGGTGGGTGTCAGGGGGCTCACGTTGCTGTGCGCGGGCTGCTGCGGGGTGCGGTGCATGGGCCGTCGGGTTCCGTTCAGGGAGACGAGGCTGAGCTGGGTGCCGAGCTGTGCGGTGATACGGGTCAGCAGTTGCGCCGTGCTGTCGAGGGGCAGGGGCTCCTGGGGACGTTCGTGCGCCGTGCTGTCGAGGGGCAGGGACTCCTGGGGACGTTCCGGTGCCGACTCCGTCATGGACCGATGGTGCCGGGCGCAGGTTGCCGGGTCGTTGCGCGCCGGTCACAGGCGTTTTCCGCCGCCTCACCATGAGCCCCTGCCCGCTGTCGGACGGCGGGGCCGGACCTGCGCGGCGAACAACCGCTCGATGACGTCGGCGACACCGTCCTCCTCGTTGGTTCCGGTGTGCGTCGGCACGGCCGCCAGTACGGCCGGATGGGCGTTGGCCATGGCGTAACCCCTGCCTGCCCAGGCGAGGGCGGTGAGGTCGTTGGGCATGTCGCCGAAGGCGATGACCTCGGTGGCGTCGATGCCCCGTGCGGCGCACAGCACCGCCAGGGTGCCGGCCTTGGTGACGCCGGGGGCGCTGATCTCCAGCAGTCCGCGCCCGCCCGAGTGGGTGAGCTGCACCTCGTCGCCCGCGCCCGGCCTGGCGGCGGCCATCAGGGTGTCGGCGTCGAGCCGGTCCGACCAGGCGAGCAGTTTGGTGACGGGGGCCTCGGTGAGCCAGAGGTCGGCGAGGGTCGGTACGGGGAGTTCGGCGCCGGCGTCCTCCGACATGCGCAGCCGGTAGGCCGGTTCGTACACCACCTGATTGCCGGTCTCCAGGGCGAAGCCCACCCCGGGCACGACGGCGGCCAGTGCGGTGGCGACCCGGTGGGCGGTGGTCACGGGGAGGATGCGGGAGGAGACGACGGTGCGGGTCGCGATGTCGTACACGAGTGCCCCGTTGCTGCACACCGCCGTGCCCGCGAGGCCGGTGGCCTCGGCGAGCCGGTCGACGAAGCGGGGAGGCCTGGCGGTGACGATGACGATCTCCGTGCCGGCCTCCTCGGCCGCGCGCAGGGCGCGCAGAGTGCGCGGGGAGAGGGTGCCGTCGTTACGGAGCAGGGTGCCGTCTAGATCCGAGGCGATCAGCCGTGGGAGCAACATCGGCCGATGCTACCGACGGGTGTGGCGGAGAACCGTTTCGGCCGTCCGCTCGTCAAGCGATAGGGGACGGTGCGACACGACAAGAGCGACATGGGGGCTTTGATGCGGCTGAGGTCATGGAGAGGGCGGGCGGTCCGGGCGCTGCGGCGGACCGCGGTCCGGCTGCGGACCCGGCGGGGGCGGCGCCTGGCCGTGCAGGGCGTGATGGTCGCCTGTGTGCTGGCACTGGCCCCGGCCACCTGGATGCACACCGTCGCCGACGCCCGGGTCAGGACGACGGCGGACGTGCCCGCGCAGCAGGTCGCCGTGGTGTTCGGCGCGGGACTGTGGGAGGGCAAGCCGTCCCCGTACCTCGCGAACCGGCTGCGGACCGCGGCCGAGCTGTACCGGGACAAGAAGGTGAAGGTCGTGCTGGTGACCGGCGACAACAGCCGGGTGGAGTACGACGAGCCGGACGCGATGCGCACGTACCTGGTGGCGCACGGGGTGCCGGACAGCAGGATCGTCAGTGACTTCGCCGGCTTCGACACCTGGGACTCGTGCGTGAGGGCCCGGAAGATCTTCGGGGTCGAGCGGGCCGTGCTGGTGAGCCAGGGGTTCCACATCCGGCGGGCGATCGCGCTCTGCCGGGCGGCGGGGATCGACGCCTACGGCGTCGGGGTCGAGGCCGTACACGAAGCGACCTGGTACTACGGCGGCACTCGCGAGGTGTTCGCGGCGGGGAAGGCCGCCCTGGACGCCCTGTTCAAGCCCGATCCGCGCTTCCTGGGGCCCAAGGAGCCCGGGGTGGAGAGCGCGCTCGCGGCATCTGCCCGGTGACGGCGCCGCTCACCTCACCGCCGGGTGCGCGGCGGGCTGAGGTGGGCGTACCGGTGGTGTAACCGGGAGCGGGCACCCGTGTAACACCCGGCTCGCAGTCTGGGACCATGACCAGCACCGCTACTGCCGCCACCGCGACCCACTGCCCGTACTGCGCACTGCAGTGCGGCATGAACCTGCGCCCGGCCGCCGGCGACGCGGTCGTCGAGGTCGAGGAGCGCACCGCCTTCCCCGTGAACCGGGGAGCGCTGTGCGGCAAGGGCCGGTCCGCTCCCGCCGTGCTGTCCTCCGCGGTGCGGCTGACCGGGCCGCTCGTGCGCAGTGCGGCGAGCGGGGAGCTGGAGCCGGCCGGGTGGGACGAGGCGCTGGCCCGTATCGCCGAAGGGCTGCGGGGCACGCGCGCGGAGCACGGGGCCGACGCGGTCGGGGTGTTCGGCGGCGGTGGGCTGACCAACGAGAAGGCGTACGCACTCGGGAAGTTCGCCCGCGTGGTGCTCGGCACCTCTCAGATCGACTACAACGGGCGGTTCTGCATGTCGTCGGCGGCCGCCGCGCACCAGCGCGCCTTCGGCCTCGACCGCGGGCTGCCGTTCCCGCTGGAGGACATCCCGCGCACCGGGTGCGTGATCCTCGTGGGATCGAACCTGGCGGAGACCATGCCGCCCGCGCTGCGCTATCTGACCGAACTGCGGGAGAACGGCGGCCGGCTGATCGTCATCGATCCGCGCCGCACCCGGACCGCCGAGCAGGCCGACCTCCACCTCGCCCCCCGGCCCGGCACCGACCTGGCGCTCGCGCTCGGCATGCTGCACCTGGTGGTGTCGCAGGGGCGGGTGGACGAGGAGTTCGTACGGGAGCGCACCAGCGGCTGGGACGAGGCGCGGGCCGGGGTGATGGCCCATTGGCCGGAGCTGGTGGAGCGGCTGACCGGCGTCCCGGTGCCCCAGCTGCGGGCGGCCGTCGAGATGTTCTGCGACGCGGAGAGCGGCATGGTGCTGACCGCGCGGGGGCCCGAGCAGCAGTCGAAGGGTACGGACACCGTCGGGGCCTGGATCAACTTCGCGCTGGCCACCGGGCGCGCGGGCCGCCCGCTGTCCGGCTACGGCTGTCTGACCGGGCAGGGAAACGGCCAGGGCGGCCGCGAACACGGCCAGAAGGCCGACCAGTTGCCCGGGTACCGCAAGCTCACCGACCCGGCGGCGCGCCGCCATGTCGCCGGGGTGTGGGGGGTCGATCCCGACTCGCTTCCGGGGCCGGGGCGCAGTGCCTACGAGTTGCTGGACGCGCTGGGCACCGAGGTGCGGGCGCTGCTGGTGATGGGGTCGAATCCGGTGGTCTCCGCGCCGCACGCGGGTCATGTGGAGGAGCGGCTGCGGTCGCTGGACTTCCTCGCGGTCGCCGATGTGGTGCTGTCGGAGACGGCCGCGCTGGCCGATGTGGTGCTTCCGGTGACGCAGTGGGCCGAGGAAACGGGGACCACGACCAATCTGGAGGGCCGGGTGCTGCTGCGCCGGCGTGCGGTCACCGCGCCCGAGGGCGTGCGCAGCGATCTGGACGTGCTGCACGGGCTGGCCGGTCTCCTGGGGCACGGGAAGGGGTTCCCGGCCGACCCGGCGGAGGTGTTCGACGAGTTGCGCCGGGCCTCGGCGGGCGGCCCGGCGGACTACGCGGGCATCACGTACGAGCGGATCGCCGCCGAGGACGGGGTCTTCTGGCCCTGTCCGGACACGGAGCACGCCGGTACGCCGCGGCTGTTCCTGGACCGGTTCGCGACGGACGACGGGCGGGCCCGGTTCGTACCCGTGACGCACCGGCCGTCCGCCGAGGAGACGGACGCGGAGTATCCGGTGGTGCTGACCACGGGCCGGGTCGTCGCCCAGTACCAGTCGGGGGCGCAGACCCGCCGGGTGGCGGAGCTCAACGCCGCCGCCCCGGGGCCCTTCGTGGAACTGCACCCGCGGCTCGCCGAGCGGATCGGGGTGACCGAGGGCGGTCCGGTGGCGGTCACCTCACGGCGCGGGCGGGCGGTGGCGCCCGCCAGGATCACCGTGTCGATCCGGGAGGACACCGTGTTCATGCCGTTCCACTGGGCGGGTGAGGGCCGGGCCAACACGCTGACCAACCCGGCCCTGGACCCGGTGTCGAAGATGCCGGAGTTCAAGGTGTGCGCGGTGCGCGTGGAGGCGGTCGTCCCTGGCTCCGGTGCCGCTCAGAGCGAGGTCACCGGGGCCGTCTGCGCCGACACCCAGCCCAGATAGCGGGCGCTGCCCCGGAGCACCGGCAGGGCGATGATCTCCGGGGTGTCGTAGTCGTGCGCCTCCTGGAGGTACTCCTCCAGCTCGTCGTACCGTTCGGCCGTCGTCTTGAAGGACAGCTGCCACTCCTCGGTGGTCTCGATGGCGTTCTGCCACCGGTACACCGAGGTGACGGGCGCGGAGATCTGGACGCAGGCGGCCAGCCTCGCCTCCACCGCGCCCTGCGCCAGGAGCTGGGCCTTCTCCTCGCTGTCCGTCGCGGTCAGTACGGTCAGCCATGCGGGCGGTGTCACCTGCGGTCTCCTCGGGTATCGGCAGCGGGGCTCTCCTGCCGATTGTCGACCAGGTGGTGCCGCCGCGCAGTCAGCCTCCGTACGGATGGGCCGCCTTGGCATCCCTCAGCGCCCTGCCCCACCAGACCAGTTGGTCCAGGAGTGACTTCGCCGCCGCGTCGGGGCCGACCGGGTCGCGGTGCGTGCCCTCGTCGTCGAAGAGGGCACCGGCGTTGTGGAACGAGACGGTGTCCCGGATGGAGACGGCGTGCAGCTCGGCGAAGACCTGCCGCAGGTGCTCGACCGCGCGCAGACCGCCGGAGACCCCGCCGTAGGAGACGAACGCGACGGGTTTGGCCTGCCATTCGGCGCGGTGCCAGTCGATGAGGTTCTTGAGCGGGGCCGGGTAGGAGTGGTTGTACTCCGGGGTGATGACGACGAAGGCGTCGGCGGCTGCCAGCCGGCCGGAGACCTCGGCCAGCAGGACCTGGTCCTCGGGTCCGGGGCGGTGGGAGAGGGCGGTCGGGAGGGCGAGTGCGGCGACGTCGACCAGGTCGGTCTCGATGCCGGGGTGGCCGTCGGTACGGGAGCGGAACCAGTCGGCGACGACGGGCGCGAACCGGCCCTCGCGGTTGCTGGCGAGGATGACCGCGACCTTGAGGGGTGCGGTCCCGGGCAGAGCGGTGGCCGCAGTTGCGGCTGTGGTGAGGTCCATGCGAAGAGGCTCGTACGTCAACCATGGTTGAGGTCAAGCCCGCACCGCCGGCCCTCCCGTCGCGCGGGTCGGCATACGGTGGTCGGCATGACGCTTCCAGCAGCCGCCCCGCTCCCCTACGCCGAGTTCGACGGACATCCGGCCACCGAGGACGACCTGCGCACGGCCGCCTTCTTCGGCTACGGCCATTTCACGGCCATGCAGGTCAGGGACGGCCGGGTACGCGGCCTGGGACTCCATCTGGAGCGGCTGGACTCCGCGAACCGGGAACTGTTCGAACTTCCCCTGAAGGGCGGCCCGGTACGGGAACTGATCCGGCACGCGCTACGGGGCGCGGGCACGACGGACGCCGCAGTGCGCGTGCAAGGACTGCGACCGCCGGGCGCCGCCGCGACGACCGTCATGGTCACGGTGCGCGGGCCGGCCCGGATGGACCCGTGGCCGGTCAGCCTGCAGTCCGTCCCGTTTGCGCGCACCGCGCCGCACCTCAAGCGCCCCGGCGAATTCGGCCAGACGTACTACGGGGAGCTCGCCCGCCGGGCCGGCTTCGACGACGCGCTGCTGACCCTGCCGGACGGCGGAGTGACCGAGGGGGCGATCACCAACATCGGTTTCTGGGAAGGCACTTCGGTCGTCTGGCCCCAGGCACCCGCGCTGCTGGGCATCACCATGGCGCTGCTGGAGCAGGAGTTGCCCGGCGCGGGCGTGCCGTCGCTGCGCCGGCCGGTGAACCTGAGCGGACTGGGGGCCTACCGTTCGGCGTTCGTCACCAACTCCCAGGGCATGGCACCGGTCGCCCGGATCGACGACACGGCGTTCACGGTCGACGGGGAGCTGATGAAACGGCTGGCTGCCGCCTACGAGGCCGCCCCCTGGGACACCGTCTGACGCACCGGCCCGGCGGGCCGCCGGGACGATGGACCATGGAGACCGTGCAGTAACCGACCGAAGGACCTCCGCCGCGCATGCAGATCCACATCGAGGGCTCCCACCTGCCCGGTCGCGACTGCGGCCCCGGTGGCGACTTCGCCGGCCGCCAGAACATCCACGTGGGCGTCCAGCGCAAGGACCGGCCCGATGAGCTGCTGGGGCTGCACCCGGGCGACGCCGCCTCCGCGCGCTGGACCCTGGACTGCGCCACCGCCGCCGGCCCGGACGGCATCGAGGTGAGCGGCCCGTACGTGCAGGACCGGCTCGGCGGACGGTTCGTCTACCTGTCGTGGGGCACGGTCGACGCGGACGGCCTGTTCTCCATGTTCCGGCGGGCCAAGCTGATGTTCGCCGACATCGACGCGCACGTCCTCGAAGCCGCCGTGCGCTCCGGGCACCTCACGGCACGACTGCCACTCTCCGACACCAAGGGGCAGCCGCTCTGCGCCAGGGTCCGGCCGCCCGTCATCCGGTGGTCCGCCGGCGCACCGGCCTGAGGGAGCACCTTCCGGCGCAGGACGACCACTCTCACCGGGCCCAGGGGGGGGCGGGCCCGGTGAGAGCAGTGGCCGGGGGCGGCTGAGCGCACCGTCCCGTGGGGGGTGTACTTCGTGTGCCCCCGAACGACCGACTCATGCGTGTGACGTACGCCACTTCCCCCTTCGGTCGCCATCACCCGATCGGCACCGGACACCGAAGGATGGGGCCCCAGCTCCACCATCACCGCGGTGACCTGCGCACATGCACGCCTGCAAGGAGGCGGCGCCGGTCCGAACGGGTGAAAGCTGACCCGGTGTCAACAGGCATGGATGGCGGACCGGCCGTTAGCTCGGAACCAGGACAACCAGCCCGCGCCATCCCGCTCGGAGGAACCCCATGCGCAGTCCTGCCCGCCTCGTGACCGGCACCGCTGCCGCGGCCCTCGCCGCTGCCGCGCTCGGCCTCAGTGCCGCCGCCCCGTCCGCGTACGGGGATGAGCTGGGGCCACTGGAGATCACCCCCGCGAGTGCCGCCCCGGGCGCCACCGTCACCGTGAACACCAGCGCCTGCGGCGGAGACACCGCCGCCACGGGTGACGCGAGCGCCCTGGACGCCTCGGACTTCGCGCTGGCTCCGGCCACCCTCAAGGAGGTCCTGGCCGGTTCGTTCCGGGTTCCGGGCAACATCGAGCCGGGGCCGTACAGCATCGACGTAGCCTGCGAGAACGGGAAGCGGGCCACCGGGGAGATCGAGGTGAAGACGGCGGGTACCGCGGGCAAGGACAGTGCGGTCAAGGACAGCGCCGCGGGGTCCTCCGAGGCGGACTCCCCCGCCGATGCCGGTCTGCCTTCGGACCTGTACGACTCCGAGGAGTACGACGCCACCGGACTCGACGAGGCCGAGGCCTCCGGTGCGGCCCTCGTGCCGGACGCCCCCGCGCTCCTCGCCGGGCGCGGCACGCCCACCCCCCGCCCGATCCCCTCCGGGCACGAGAGTTCCGCCGGGCACGAGGACCCGTCCGACGGTTACGAGAACCCCTCCGGCCACCACCCCTCGGCCGCGCCCACCGCCCCCACGGGGCATGTGAAGACCGGTGTCGGCGGCAGCGTCGGACCGGACACCACCCAGATCGCGGCGGGAGCCGGCGTACTCGCCGCGACCGCCGTCGGCGGAGCCTGGCTCCTGCGTCGTCGGGCGAGCGGCACGCAGGACGGCAGCTGACGGAGACTTCCACCTCTCCGTACCGCCCGGATTCCGTCCCGGTGGCCTCGCGCCACCGGGACGGGACCCTTCCCACCCGGGCCCGGCCCGTCCGGTCCCCGTCACCCGGAGGACGACCGTGTCCCAGAAGGCCAAGGGCTGGCTGCTCGTCGTCGCGGCGCTGGCCGGCCTCTGGCTGATCCGGAACGGCGCCGGCACCCAGCTGACCCCACCGGCCCCGACGTCCGCCGACGCCTTCGCCGCCGGTCCCGGCCTGCTGCCCGGATCGCCGGTCGCCGAGCCGCTGCGGCCCTCCGCCCCCGTGCGCATCAGGATTCCCGGCATCCGGGTGGACGCCCCGATGATGCGGCTGGGGCTCGGACCGGACGGCAGCCTCGACGTACCGCCGGCCGGGAACACCGACATCGTCGGCTGGTACAAGGACGGCCCACCGCCCGGCGCCAAGGGCACCGCGATCGTCGCCGGTCACGTCGACAACGCCCAGGGGCCGTCCGTCTTCTACGACCTGGGGTCGATGAGGAAGGGCACCACCGTCGAGGTGCTCCGCCAGGACGGCCGCACGGCGCTCTTCTCGGTCGACGCGATCGAGGTGTACGACAACGACGACTTCCCCGACCGGCGGGTGTACGGGGCCTCGGAGCACGCCTCGCTGCGCCTGATCACCTGCGGCGGCGGGTTCTCCGACGCCACCGGCTACGAGGGCAATGTGGTCGCCTACGCGCACCTCACCGGCGTGCGCTGAAGGACCCGACGGCCCCTCAGGCCTGCCACTGGTCGAACGCGAGCTTGGCGACCAGCGAGAAGACCACCACCAGCAGCACCCCGCGGACGAATTCGCTGCCCTTGCGCAGCGCCATCCGCGCCCCGAACAGGCCGCCCGCGAGGTTGAACACCGCCATCAGCGCGGCCAGCTGCCACATCACGTTGCCCTGGTAGGCGAACATCGCCAGGGCCCCGCCGTTGGTGCAGACGTTGACGATCTTGGCGGTGGCGGAGGCCGTCACCAGGTCGAGGTGGAGCACCGCGGTGAGCGCCAGCACGAGGAAGGTGCCGGTGCCCGGGCCGAAAAGCCCGTCGTACAGGCCGATGCCGCCGCCCACCAGGACGATCGCGGTGACGGTGCGGGCCCGGGTGACCCGGGGCGCGGTGCCGTCCTCGGCCGGCCGGCCGAACTGGGGCCGCAGCATCACGAACGCGGCGACGGCCAGCAGCACCACCATGATCACCGGGCGCAGCACCTCGCTGCTGATCCCGGCGGCGAAGAAGGCACCGGTCATCGATCCGGCGAGTGCCGCCAGCCCGATCCGTACCGCCGTGCCGATCTTCACCGGCGCCCTGCGCGCGTAGGTGACGGCCGCGCCCGACGTGCCGACGATCGCGACCGCCTTGTTGGTGCCGAGGATCTGCGCGGCCGGGACGTGCGGCAGTCCGAGCAGCAGCGCGGGCAGCAGGAGCAGTCCGCCGCCGCCGACCACCGCGTCGATCCAGCCGGCCGCGGCCGCGGCGAGGCACAGCACGACGAGGGTGGTCAGGGTTATGTCAGGCATGATCGCGACCCTAAGGAAACGGTACGTGTCCCGTCCAACCGTCCCGGAATTCTTGAGCCACTTCTGAGCTCGGCGCCCTCGACGGCCCTCACAGACACACTCCGTGGGCGCTGAGCGCAAGGTTCCTCCCGGGAAACAGTGGGGATCCGGACGGGTAACACCCCCCGGTCACGCTTCCAGTCATGAGGACACGGACGGAGAACACGGCGCGGGTGGTGGTGATCGGCGCCGGAATGGCGGGCGCACGCCTCGCCGCCAAGGTGCCCGATGTCACCGTCATCGGCGAGGAGTCGCACGCCCCCTACAACCGGGTGCTGCTGGCCGAGGTGCTGGCCGGCCGGTATCCGGCGGACGTGATCGCACTTCCCCCGGCCGAGGTCAGGCGCGGGGTGCGGGTGGTGCGGATCGACCGGGACGACCGGCTGGTGCACTGCGACGACGGAAGCGTCGTGCGGTACGGGCGGCTGGTTCTGGCGACCGGCTCCAACCCGGTGCTCCCGCCGCTGCGCGGGCTCGGGAACACGATGCCGGACGGGGTGCACGCCTTCCGCACACTCGACGACTGCATGGCGCTGCGCGCCTCGGTACGGCCGGGGGTGAGCGCGGTCGTCATCGGCGGCGGTCTCCTGGGCGTGTCGGCGGCCCGCGCGCTGGCCGAGTGCGGCGCCCAGGTGGTGCTGGCCCAGCAGGGCGAGCACCTCATGGAACGCCAGCTGGACGCGGAGTCGGCCGGGCTGCTGCGCAGCCATCTGGAGTCGCTCGGCGTAGAGGTGCACACCGAGTGCCGGGTCCGCGGGCTGCGCTGCTCCGGGGGTGCGGTCCGTGCGGTGGAGCTCGCCGACGGCTACGAGCTTGCCGCCGAGATCACCGTGCTGGCCTGCGGGGTGCGTCCCCGCACGGGGCTCGCGCAGGCGGCCGGTCTGGAGGTCCGCAAGGGTGTCGTCGTCGACGACGAGCTGCGCACCTCCGATCCGTACATCCACGCCGTGGGCGACTGCGCCGAGCACCGCTCCACCGTGTACGGGCTCGCGGGCCCGGCACTGGAACAGGCCGATGTGCTCGCCGAGGTACTGGCCGGGCGGCCCGCCCGCTACGACGGCACCCGGGCGCTGACCCGGCTGACGCTCAACGGCCCGGACGACCCCGGTGCGGGGTCGCTCGATCTCGCCGCGTTCGGCGACTCGCGGCCGCTGCCCGGCGACGACGTGATCCGGCTGGCGGACGCCACCCGGGGCGCGTACCGCACGGTCGTCGTCCGCGGCGACCGGCTGGCCGGCGGTGTGCTGCTCGGCGATCTCGCCGCGGTCGGCACCCTGGCCCGCACCTGGCAGGACGACGCACCGCTCCCCGCCGAAACGTCCCTGCTCCACCTGCTCACCAACGACGGAGGCTTCTGAGATGCCGGTGTCCACTATCCCGACCGCCCACACCTCCACCACAGCAGCCGTGCCGACCATCGTGGTCGTCGGGCACGGAATGGTCGGCCAGCGGTTCCTGGAGGCGCTTGCCGACCGCGGGCTGACCGCCACCGCCGGCACCGCCCGGGTCGTCGTCCTCTGCGAGGAGCCCCGCGCCGCCTACGACCGGGTGCAGCTGACCTCGTACTTCTCGGGGAAGACCCCCGAGGACCTGTCGCTGGTCGAGCAGGGCTTCATGGAGCGGCACGGCTTCGAGCTGCGGGTCGGTGACCCCGCCGAGTCCCTGGACCGCGAGGCGCGCACGGTCACCGCGCGCTCCGGCGAGACCTTCGGCTACGACACGCTGGTGCTGGCCACCGGTTCCTACCCGTTCGTCCCGCCGGTCCCCGGCAAGGACAGCGAGGGCTGCTTCGTCTACCGGACGATCGAGGACCTCCTCGCCATCGAGGAGTACGCGAAGACGGCGACGACCGGCGCGGTCGTCGGCGGCGGACTGCTCGGTCTGGAGGCTGCGGGCGCGCTGAAGGGCCTCGGCCTCGACACCCACGTGGTGGAGTTCGCGCCGCGGCTGATGCCGGTCCAGGTCGACGACGGCGGCGGCGCGGCGCTGCTGCGCACCATCGAGAACATGGGCCTGACCGTCCACACGGGCGTCGGTACGCAGGAGGTCACCGCGGGCGAGGACGGCTCGGTGAACGGGATGTCGCTCTCCGACGGCTCCTCGCTCGCCACGGACCTGGTGGTCTTCTCTGCCGGCGTCAGGCCCCGCGACCAGCTGGCCCGGGACTGCGGTCTGGAGGTCGGGCAGCGCGGCGGCATCGTCGTCGACGAGGAGTGCCGGACCTCCGACCCGGCGGTCTTCGCGATCGGCGAGTGCGCGCTCGCCTCGGACGGCCGGGTGTACGGCCTGGTGGCGCCCGGCTACGAGATGGCACAGACGGCAGCCGAGGTGATCGCGGGCAGGGAAGCGGCGTTCACCGGCGCCGATCTGTCGACGAAGCTGAAGCTGCTCGGTGTGGACGTGGCGTCCTTCGGTGACGCCCACGGCACCTCCGAGGGCTGCCTGGACGTCGTGTACGCGGACTCCCGCTCCGGCGTCTACAAGAAGCTGGTGATCGGCCAGGACGGCACGCTGCTCGGCGGGGTCCTCGTCGGGGACGCCGACCAGTACGGCACGCTCCGCCCGATGACGGGCACGGTCCTGCCGGTCGCCCCCGAACAGCTGGTGCTGCCCGCCGGTGCGGGCGCACCGGTCACCCTCGGCCCCTCCTCGCTGCCCGACGAGGCAGTCATCTGCTCCTGCCACAACGTCACCAAGGGCGCGATCTGCGAGCACACCACGCTGCCGGAGGTGAAGAAGTGCACCAAGGCCGGTACGGGCTGCGGCAGTTGCGTCAAGGTCATTGGCCAGCTGCTCCCGCAGAGCCAGGACAAGGGCCTGTGCGGCTGCTTCTCGTACACCCGCAGTGAGCTGTACGAGATCGTCCGCACCCTGGGGATCACCTCCTACGCCGAGCTGCTCGACTCGCACGGCCGGGAGGCGGCGCGCGGCGGCGACGGCTGCGAGGTCTGCAAGCCGACGGTCGGTTCGGTCATCGCCTCGCTGGCACCGACGGTCGGCGCGAGCGGCTATGTGCTGGACGGCGAGCAGGCGGCCCTCCAGGACACCAACGACCACTTCCTGGCCAACCTCCAGCGCAACGGCTCGTACTCGATCGTGCCGCGCATTCCCGGCGGCGAGATCACCCCGGAGAAGCTGATCGTGATCGGCGAGGTGGCGCGCGACTTCGGGCTCTACACCAAGATCACCGGAGGCCAGCGGATCGACCTGTTCGGTGCCCGCGTCGACCAGCTGCCGCTGATCTGGACCCGGCTGGTCGACGCGGGCTTCGAGTCGGGGCACGCGTACGGGAAGTCACTGCGGACGGTCAAGTCATGCGTGGGGCAGACCTGGTGCCGCTACGGGGTCCAGGACTCCGTGAGGATGGCGATCGACCTGGAGCTGCGCTACCGGGGCCTGCGCTCCCCCCACAAGCTGAAGTCGGCGGTGTCCGGCTGCGCCCGCGAATGCGCCGAGGCCCGCGGCAAGGACTTCGGGATCATCGCCACCGCCGGCGGCTGGAACCTGTACGTGGGCGGCAACGGCGGCGCCACCCCGCGCCACGCGGACCTGCTGGCCCAGGACCTTTCGGATGCCGAACTGGTGCGCCTCATCGACCGGTTCCTGATGTTCTACATCCGCACGGCGGACCGGCTGGAGCGCACCTCGACCTGGCTGGACCGGATCGAGGGCGGCCTGGAGCACGTACGGGACGTCGTCGTCCACGACTCGCTGGGGCTCTGCGACGAGCTGGAGCGGCTGATGGCCGACCACGTCCGGGGCTACCGCGACGAGTGGGCCGAGACCATCAACGACCCGGAGCGGCTGCGCCGCTTCGTCACCTTCGTCAACGCCCCCGACGCGCCCGACCCGTCGGTGAAGTTCGTCCCGGAACGCGATCAGGTCAAGCCCGACCTGGACATCCTCGCGGGCCCGGTTCTCGCCATCCGCACTCTTGAAGGGACCGCCTCCTGATGACGACCCAGACGATGAACGCAACGATGGAGACCGCGCCGGACACCCGGGTCATCCGGCTCGCTGCCGGAGACGACTGGCTGACGGTCTGCGACCGCTCGCTGCTGACGCCGGGCCGCGGTGTCGCAGCCCTCCTCCCGGACGGCCGGCAGGTCGCGCTCTTCGTGGACCGGGCGGGGCGCACGTACGCGATCGACAACCGCGACCCGTTCACCGGGGCGTACGTGCTCTCGCGCGGCCTGGTCGGATCGGACGGCGGGCAGCCGTTCGTCGCCTCCCCGCTCCTGAAACAGCGCTTCGACCTGGCGACGGGCGCGTGCCTGGACGACGACGAGGTCTCGGTACCGGTCTTCGAGGTCCGCGCGGACTGATCGCCCCGCGTTCACTGACCGTTGACGCTCCGTCAACTGCGCACCCCTAGTGTCCTGACGTTCGACCCGCCGGGCCGACCGGACCGGCGGGCCCTCACGTCACCCGTGGAGTGATCGTGGAACGTCGGACCTTCTTGCGCACCGCAGTGATCAGCGGCTCGGCGGCGGCCTTCGGCGGCACCCTGTGGCGGGGTGCCGCCTTCGCCGGCCCCGCCCAGCCGGCGACCGGCCCGTACGGCACGCTGCAGGCGGCCAACGGCAACGGCATCCTGCTGCCGAGCGGCTTCACCAGCAGAATCGTCGCCCGCTCGGGCCAGACCGTCCCCGGCACCTCGTACGCCTGGCACAGCGCACCCGACGGGGGCGCCACGTTCGCCGACGGCAGCGGCTGGATCTATGTCTCGAACGCCGAAGTCTCCTCCGGCAGCGGCAGCGGCGGCGGGGCGAGCGCGGTGCGCTTCAACTCCTCCGGAACCGTCACCTCCGCCTACCGGATCCTGTCCGGCACCAACAACAACTGCGCGGGCGGCCGCACCCCGTGGAACACCTGGCTCTCCTGCGAGGAGGTCAGCCGCGGATCCGTGTACGAGACGGACCCCTGGGGTGTGAACGCGGCCGTGCAGCGCCCCGCGCTGGGCCGCTTCAAGCACGAGGCGGCGGCGGCCGACCCCGACCACGGCTACGTCTACCTGACCGAGGATGAGACGGACGGGCGCTTCTACCGCTTCCGCCCCACCACCTGGGGCAACCTGTCATCCGGCACCCTGCAGGTCCTGGTGGCGGGCACCGGCACCTCGGGCCCGGTGACCTGGGCGACGGTCCCCGACCCGGACGGCTCACCCACCCAGACCCGCTACCAGGTCTCCGGCGCCAAGGTCTTCAACGGCGGCGAGGGCTGCTTCTACGCGGCGGGCACCTGCTGGTTCACCACGAAGGGCGACAACCGGGTGTGGGCCTACGACGCGAACGCGTCCAGCATCTCGCTCGCCTACGACGACTCGCTGGTCTCCGGCGGCGGCGCCCCGCTGACGGGCGTGGACAACGTCACCCGGTCCACGTCGGGTGATCTGTACGTCGCCGAGGACGGCGGGAACATGGAGATCTGCCTGATCACCCCGGACGACACCGTCGCCCCGTTCCTGCGGATCAGCGGCCAGTCGGGCTCGGAGATCACCGGGCCGGCGTTCTCCCCGGACGGCACGAGGCTCTACTTCTCCTCGCAGCGCGGGACGAGCGGAAGCTCCTCCGGCGGCATCACCTACGAGGTCACGGGGCCGTTCCGGAGCTGAACGGGGCCTCTCGCGCGCGGCGCCGCCACCGGCGCCGCGCGGCGTCCTCCGCCGCCGTTCAGGCCTGCTGACCGCCGGCCTCGACCGCCGCCGGGTCCATCCAGACGACCTCCCAGATGTGGTGGTCCGGGTCCTGGAAGGAGCGGCCGTACATGAAGCCGAGGTCCTGGGTCTCGTTGGCGGGCGATCCGCCGGAGGCGAGCGCGGTGTCCGCCAACTCGTCCACCTTCTCGCGGCTGTCGGCGCTCAGCGCCAGGATCACCTCGGTGTGCGTCGAGGCGTCCGTGATCTCCTTCTTGGTGAAGTCCTTGAAGCGCGGCTCCTCCATGAGCATGACGAAGATCGTGTCGCTGATGACGAGACAGGCGGTGTGCTCGTCGCTGAACTGGGGGTTGAAGGAGTAGCCCAGCTTGTCGAAGAAGCCCTTGGTCGTCTCCAGGTCCTTGACCGGCAGGTTCACGAAGATCATCTGAGGCATGGTCGTCTCGCTCTCTCGGTGGTGCTCCGGGTGCGCTTCTCGAACGCGTTACGACAGGTAGACGCCGGGTCCGCCGGAAACTCATCGGCGCCGGACGAAGAATCCTTGCCGCGCGGCGCCGGACGGAAAACCTCCCCGGAACCGGCCGGGGCTCACGACACGGCGATCGGCGCACCGCCCCGCAGCAGCGAGCCGCCCAGCGGGGTGAGCGTGTGCAGGACCGAGCTGCCGTGGCGCAGGGTGTGCACCAGGCCCGCCTCGCGCAGCACACAGGCGTGCTGGCTGGCCGAGGCGAGGGACACTCCGGCCCGCCGGGCGAGCTCGCTGGTCGTGCAGCCGTCGCCTATGACCCTCAGAACCGTCGATCGGGTGTTCCCGAGCAGCCGGCCGAGCCAGGGGCCCGGCACGGCGAAGGCCGGGGCGGCGGCGTGGGTGACGGGGTAGACGAGCACCGGCGGGAGCAGCGGATCGCGGTAGACGACCGGGGTCCCGCGGCAGAAGAACGACGGCTGGAGGAGCAGGCCGCGGCCGTCCAGGTGGAGTTCACGGTCGACCGGGTAGTCCGCCTCCAGTACGGGGGCCCGCCAGCGGATCACCGGCGGGAGTGAGGCCAGCAGTTCGTCGGCGCCACCGTCCAGGAGTGCGCGGCCACGGAGGGCGCGGTCGGCTTCGATGCTGGCCTGGATGTGCGGCCAGTACGGCTCGACAGCGGCCCGGTGGTAGGCACGCAGGACGCCGATGAGCCGCCCCAGGGGCTCGGCGCGCCCCTCACCCAGCATGTCCAGTGGCACGGGACGGGGCGCACGCCGGGCCACGCCGCGGCCGCCGACGGCTTCCTGGGCGCCCAGCACCGCCAGTTCGGCCCGCAGGCGCTCGGGAGGGGTGTCGCGCAGGGCCTCCATACCGGTGGTGAAGTCCATCGGTTCGGCGCCTTCCTGGGAAGGCGTCAGAAAGTCCGGGAAATAGCCGCGCGGTGGAACCACGGCGGACAGCAGGCGAACGTCACCATTCAACCGCGGCCGCGCCTCGGAGCGCCATTTACCGAACACCGTGGAAGCCCGCCGGTCTCTCAGCCGGTGAAAACTGAGAATGGTCTCCCATAATGCGTCCGGCCCTGTGGCCATCCGCACCTTTGAAAGGTCCCATCCGGAGACATGGATACGCAGCACCGAACCCCCACCCCTTGCACCTGCAATCGCCCCCGCTTCAGAGTATGCGAAGGGTAACTACACGTCACCACGGGGTTTCGGCCAGAGGTGAAACGTCTCGCCCCGACCCACCGTCACCCGAAAGGCTGTACGACGTCGGGTGCGATTCCGGAGCCACCGGAAGAGCGAGTGAAGGCCGTGGGGGGTTTTGCTCGTTCGGCGGCGGTTGGTGACGGTGCGGCTCCGCACCCGACGGGGGTAAGCCGGGTGCGGCCCAGGGATGGGGATCCCTGGGCCGCACCCCGGTCCGTTTCCACCCATCTCTTTGCGCATTAAACGAAGCAATGAAGCAGCCCGGAGTGCCGCGTATTGCAGAAAGCGCTCACTTTCCCCCCGCGGCGCGGGGGCGATGCCGCCACCGGACAGAAGTCCGTGGACATGACGAGGCGGCGGCACCCCCGCACAGGGTGCCGCCGCCTCAGGGAATTCCGCGCCCGCCGCCCGACCGATGAGGGTCGTCCGGTCCTGCGGCAGCCCGCGGAATCAGTGGCTCTGCCGGCTCAGCGGCTGTCGCTGCCCCGCGACTGCGCGGCCGCCCGGCCCGCCTCCAGGCGGGCCACCGGAATGCGGAACGGTGAGCAGGAGACGTAGTCCAGCCCCACCTCGTGGAAGAAGTGCACCGACTCGGGGTCGCCGCCGTGCTCGCCGCAGACGCCGAGCTTCATGTCGGGACGGGTCGCCTTGCCGGCCGCGACCGCGCTGCGCACCAGCGAGCCCACGCCGTCCTTGTCGATCGTCTCGAACGGCGACACCCCGAAGATGCCCTTCTCCAGGTAGGCGGTGAAGAACGAGGCCTCCACGTCGTCACGGGAGAAGCCCCACACCGTCTGCGTCAGGTCGTTGGTGCCGAAGGAGAAGAACTCCGCGGCCTCGGCGATCTGCCCGGCGGTCAGAGCGGCGCGCGGCAGCTCGATCATCGTGCCGATCTTCAGCTTGAGGTTCGTGCCCGTCGCCGCCTGGACCTCCGCGATGACCCGGTCGGCCTCCTCGCGGACGATCTCCAGCTCCTGCACCGTACCGACGAGCGGGATCATGATCTCCGCGCGCGGGTCGCCCTTGGCGTTCTTGCGTTCGGCGGCGGCCTCGGCGATCGCCCGCACCTGCATGGCGAACAGACCGGGGATGACCAGTCCGAGCCGGACCCCGCGCAGACCGAGCATCGGGTTCTGCTCGTGCAGCTTGTGCACGGCCTGCAGCAGCCGCAGATCGTTCTCGTTGGCATCCTTGCGGGACTCCGCGAGCGCCACCCGGACCGAGAGCTCGGTGATGTCGGGCAGGAACTCGTGCAGCGGCGGGTCCAGCAGCCGTACGGTGACGGGCAGTCCGTCCATCGCCTCGAAGAGCTCGATGAAGTCGGCCTTCTGGAGCGGCAGCAGCTGCTCCAGGGCCGTCTCGCGCTCCTGGTCGGTGTCGGCCAGGATCAGCTTCTCGACCATCTCGCGGCGCTCACCGAGGAACATGTGCTCGGTGCGGCACAGCCCGATGCCCTGGGCACCGAAGCGGCGGGCCCGCAGGGCGTCCTCGGCGTTGTCCGCGTTGGCCCGCACCCGCAGCCGGCGCACCCGGTCCGCGTACGCCATGATCCGGTGCACGGCGGCGACCAGCTCGTCGGCGTCGTCGGCGCCCGCGTGCATCCGGCCCTCGAAGTACTCGACGACCGGCGACGGTACGACGGGGACCTCGCCCAGGTACACCTTGCCGGTCGAGCCGTCGATGGAGACGACGTCGCCCTCCTCGATGACCCGCCCGCCCACCGTCATCCGCCGGCGCTTGGTGTCGACCTCCAGGTCCTCCGCCCCGCAGACACAGGTCTTGCCCATACCCCGGGCGACGACGGCGGCGTGCGAGGTCTTGCCGCCGCGCGAGGTCAGGATGCCCTCGGCGGCGATCATGCCGTCGAGGTCGTCCGGGTTGGTCTCACGGCGGATGAGGATGACCTTCTCGCCGGAGCGGGACCACTTGACCGCGGTGTACGAGTCGAAGACGGCCTTGCCGACCGCGGCGCCCGGCGAGGCGGCGATGCCGCGGCCCAGCCGCTCGGTCTTCGCTTCGTCGTCGAAGCGCGGGAACATCAGCTGCGCGAGCTGAGCCCCGTTGACGCGCTGAAGCGCCTCGGCCTCGTCGATGAGCCCCTGGTCGACGAGCTGGGTGGCGATCCGGAAGGCGGCGCCGGCGGTGCGCTTGCCGACACGGGTCTGGAGCATCCACAACTGACCGCGCTCAATGGTGAACTCGATGTCGCAGAGGTCCTTGTAGTGGGTCTCCAGCGTCTCCATGATCTGCATCAGCTGGTCGTACGACTTCTTGTCGATGGACTCCAGCTCGGCGAGCGGCACGGTGTTGCGGATGCCCGCGACGACGTCCTCGCCCTGCGCGTTCTGCAGGTAGTCGCCGTACACGCCCTGGTGGCCGCTGGCGGGGTCACGGGTGAACGCGACACCCGTACCGGAGTCGGGGCCGAGGTTGCCGAAGACCATGGAGCAGACGTTGACCGCGGTGCCGAGGTCGCCGGGGATGCGCTCCTGACGACGGTAGAGCTTGGCCCGGTCGGTGTTCCACGAGTCGAAGACCGCCTTTATGGCCAGGTCCATCTGCTCGCGGGGGTCCTGCGGGAAGTCACGTCCTGCGTCCCGCGTGACGATCTTCTTGAACTGCTTGACCAGCTTCTTCAGGTCGCCCGCGTCGAGGTCCACGTCGACGGTGACGCCCTTGGCCTCCTTGGCGGCCTCCAGGGCCTCCTCGAAGAGGTCGCCGTCGACCCCGAGGACGGTCTTGCCGAACATCTGGATCAGGCGGCGGTAGGAGTCCCACGCGAACCGCTCGTCGCCCGACTGGGCGACGAGACCGACGACGGAGGCGTCGGAGAGGCCGATGTTGAGGACCGTGTCCATCATGCCGGGCATCGAGAACTTGGCGCCGGAGCGGACGGAGACCAGCAGGGGGTCGTCGGCCTGGCCGAGCTTCTTGCCCATCCGCGCCTCAAGGGCGTCGAGGTGCGCACTCACCTCGTCGCGCAGGGCCGCCGGCTCCTCGCCGCTGTCGAGGTAGACCTTGCAGGCCTCGGTGGTGATGGTGAAACCCGGAGGGACGGGAAGCCCGAGGTTGGTCATCTCGGCGAGGTTCGCACCCTTCCCGCCCAGAAGGTCCTTCAGTTCCTTGTTGCCCTCGGTGAAGTCGTAGACGAACTTCTGAAGGTCTTCGTTTTCCGACACGAGTCTCGACTCCTCGACGACGCGGTGGCTGCCCTGACGGCGAGGAACATACCCAGATCGAAGGTGTCTCGGTACGTCCGCATGCGCGTCATGCGGCCTCAACCACCCGTCCGCCAGCAGATCGAAAGTAAGCCCACGGGCGAACCCACCCCCGCCATGCGTTCAAACATTGAACACATGACTACGGAGCGCTCCACATGGGCGCGAAATCGCTGACGCCGGGTAGCGAATCCGGTGATCGGTCGAAGTGGAGGCACCTGGCACCCAGTGCCATCATTTGAGAAGTGCAGCCTGTTCAGGCGCGCTCATGTGAGCGACACTCATCTCAGGGTGGCGAGAATCACGCCGCGACCGCCGCTCAGATGTCACCATCCGGACGCCTTCCAGGTGGCTGACCGTGGGCCGTTGCTCACACAGGGGTAGCTGGGAGCACCTCACGGACACGTGGAACGTCACTTCTCGGCCCAGCTGGCCAATTCTTGCCGAATTTCACGCTCAAATGAGCACTACCGTGGGAGGGGCACCCGGTGCCCCTCCCGCAGGGCGGACTGTCAACCGCCGGACGTGTCCAGTTCCGCGTCCGCACTGACACCGGCGCAGTCGTACGGGTCCTTCAGCCAGCCGTCCGGGAGGACCACCCGGTTGTTGCCCGACGTGCGTCCGCGCGGGCCGTCGGCGCCGTCGGGCCACGGCTGGTCCAGCTCCAGCTCGTGCAGCTGGGAGCCGAGCTCCTCCAGCGACGAGGTGACCGCCAGCTTCTTGCGCATCTCGGAGCCGACCGCGAAGCCCTTCAGGTACCAGGCCACGTGCTTGCGGAAGTCGATCACGCCGCGGGTCTCGTCACCGATCCACTCCCCCAGCAGGGTCGCGTGCCGCAGCATGACGTCCGCGACGGTGCGCAGAGTGGGTGCCTGCCTCGTCTCCGTACCCTCGAACGCGCTCACCAGATCGCCGAAGAGCCAGGGACGGCCCAGGCAGCCGCGGCCCACGACCACGCCGTCGCAGCCGGTCTCGCGCATCATCCGCAGGGCGTCGTCCGCACACCAGATGTCGCCGTTGCCGAGGACGGGGATCTCGGGGACGTGTTCCTTGAGCCGGGCGATGGCGTCCCAGTCGGCGGTGCCGCCGTAGTGCTGGGCGGCCGTCCTGCCGTGCAGGGCGACGGCCGTGACCCCTTCCTCGACCGCGATCCGGCCGGCGTCGAGGAAGGTGATGTGGTCGTCGTCGATGCCCTTGCGCATCTTGATGGTGACCGGCAGGTCGCCGGCGTTCGAGACGGCCTGGTTGAGGATCGCGCGCAGCAGCGGCCTCTTGTACGGGAGCGCCGATCCGCCGCCCTTGCGGGTGACCTTGGGGACCGGGCAGCCGAAGTTCAGGTCGATGTGGTCGGCGAGGTCCTCGTCGACGATCATGCGGACGGCCTTGCCGACCGTCACCGGGTCCACTCCGTACAGCTGGATCGAGCGCGGGGTCTCGCTCGCGTCGAAGCGGATGAGCTGCATGGTCTTCTCGTTGCGCTCGACCAGGGCCCGCGTCGTGATCATCTCACTGACGAACAGCCCCTTGCCGCCCGAGAACTCCCGGCACAGGGTGCGGAAGGGCGCGTTGGTGATGCCGGCCATGGGGGCCAGGACCACCGGCGGCTGCACGGTGTGCGGGCCGATGCGGAGCAGCTGGGGCGAGGGGGCGAGCGTGGTCATTCCCCCATTGTCGCGTACGCCGGGAACTGCTCCGGCGGCGGAGACCGCCCGGGGTGCGTGGGCCCGTCGCCGGCCGCCGCACGTAGCGTGAGGGCTGGTACCGATACAGCGACCGAAGGGCATGACCACCATGAGCTCCACCCGATCCTTAGACCGGACCGTACCGACGGCCCCCGCAGCCGGGGCGGCCCCCACCCGCCGCGCCCTGCTCTCGCTGGGCACGGCAGGGGCGGCCGGTGCGCTGCTCGTCGCCGCCGCGGGCCCCTCCCGGGCCGCCGCGCGCACGGCCGGACCGGCGTCCTCCCGGCTGCTCGAGCTGGAACGCGTCCACGGCGCCCGGGTCGGCGCGTTCGCGTACAACCTGGCCACCGGGGCCGCCGTCCGCCACCGGGCCGATGAGCGGTTCCCCGTCCTCTCCACGTTCAAGACGCTCGCAGCCGCGGCCGTCCTGAGGGATCTCGACCGGGACGGCGAGGTGCTCGGCCGGCTCGTCCGCTACACGAAGGCGGACTGCGTGGTCGATTCCCCGATCACCGACACCCCGGAACACATCGCGAGCGGGCTGACCGTCGCCCAGCTCTGCGACGCCGCCATCTGCGACAGCGACAACACCGCGGGCAACCTGCTGCTGCGCGAGCTCGGCGGGCCGCGGGCGATCACCCGTTTCAGCCGCTCGATCGGCGACCCGACGACGCGGCTCGACCGCTGGGAGCCGGATCTCAATTCCGCCGAGCCCCAGCGGCGTACGGACACCACCACCCCGGCCGCCATCGCCCGCGACTACGCGCGGCTCGTGCTCGGAAACGTGCTGGAGCCCCGCGACCGCGAGCGGCTGACCGGCTGGCTGCTGAACTGCCGGACCAGTGGGACCCGCCTCCGGAAGGGGCTGCCGCCGGAGTGGACGGTCGCGGACAAGACCGGCGGCGGTTCGTACGGCAGTTGCAACGACGTGGGCGTCGCCTGGACGCCTGACGGGGTCCCCGTGGTGCTGGCGGTGCTGACGACCAAGCCCGCGGCGGATGCGGCGGGCGATCACCCGCTGGTGGCCGGGGTGGCCGAGGTACTGGCAGCGGAAGTCGTTAGTTAGCCGTACTATCCATGCATGCCTGAGCTGAGCCACCGACGGCGGATGCTCGTACTGGCGATCTGCTGCATGAGTCTCCTGATCGTCAGCCTCGACAACACCGTCCTCAACGTCGCCCTGCCCGCCATGCGCCACGACCTGGATGCGAGCGTCGCAGGGATGCAGTGGACGATCGACGCGTACACGCTCGTCCTTGCCTCCCTGCTGATGCTCGCGGGTTCCACCGCCGACCGGATCGGCCGGCGCAAGGTCTTCATGGCCGGCCTCGTCCTGTTCACCGCGGGATCGGCGCTCTGCTCGCTGGCTCCCAGCCTGGAGGCGCTCATCGCGTTCCGGATGGTGCAGGCCGTCGGCGGGTCCATGCTCAACCCGGTGGCGATGTCGATCATCACCAACACCTTCACCGACCCCCGCGAACGTGCCCGGGCGATCGGGGTCTGGGGCGCTGTCGTCGGCGTCTCCATGGCAGCGGGGCCGGTGGTCGGCGGCCTCCTTGTCGACTCGGTCGGCTGGCGGTCGATCTTCTGGATCAACCTGCCGATCGGCATCGCCGCACTGCTGCTGACCTGGCGCTACGTCTCCGAGTCCCGCGCCGCGAAGGCCCGCCGCACCGATCCGGTGGGCCAGCTGCTGGTGATCACGCTGCTGGGCTCGCTGACGTACGCGATCATCGAGGCGCCGCAGAAGGGATGGGCCTCGGCGGAGATCCTGCTCTTCGCCGCGCTCGCGGTGGCCTCCCTGACCGGCCTGCTGGTGTACGAGGCCCGGCGCGCCGACCCGCTCATCGATCTGCGCTTCTTCCGCAGCGCCCCCTTCAGCGGGGCCACCGTCATCGCGGTCAGCGCCTTCGCCGCCCTGGGCGGCTTCCTCTTCCTCAACACCCTCTATCTGCAGGACGTACGGGGCCTCAGCGCACTCGACGCGGGTCTCTACATGCTGCCGATGGCGGCCGTGGTCTGTGTCCTGTCGCCGTTCTCGGGGCGGCTCGTCGCCAGTCGCGGGCCGCGCATCCCGCTCCTGGTCGCGGGCGTCGCGATCGCGGTGAGCGGGCTGATGTTCGCGGCGTTCGACGCGGAGACCGGCACGGCCTCGATGTTCACCGCCTATGTGCTGTTCGGCCTCGGATTCGGTGCGGTCAACGCGCCCATCACCAACACCGCAGTGTCCGGCATGCCCCGATCGCAGGCGGGCGTCGCCGCGGCGATCGCCTCGACCAGCCGTCAGATCGGCCAGACGCTGGGCGTCGCCGTGATCGGCGCCGTCCTGGCGGCGGGGGTGGCCGAGGCCGGTTCCTCGTACGGCAACGGGTCGGCGGGCGACTTCGTCGCGGCGAGCAGGGCCGCCTGGTGGATCATCACCGGCTGCGGGGTGTGCGTCCTGCTGGTCGGCGCGGTGAGCAGCGGGCGCTGGGCCCGGGGCACCGCCCGCCGGACCGCTGAACGGCTGGAGGAGTCCACGGCCGTGGCCCCGCCCGGCGCACCTGCGGGTCAGTCCTCGCCGTCGGGCACCAGGGCCTGAAGGCGCTTCAGCCCGTTCACCCGGTCCCTTCCGCGAAGTTTCGGCGACGTGCTCCGTCATCGAAGCCCGGCACCCGACGGCGACGTGCTCCGTCATCGAAGCCCGGCACCCGGCGGTAACGTGCCGGAGCACTCGATCCGTCGCCGACGCGCGCCGACACGCATGAGCGAGAACTGCCACCCGTCGGCCGGGGTCGGGATCACCTCGCCGACGCCCTTTGGCGTGCGACCGGGCGCGGCGCCGATACGGGTGTGGGCCCGGAACACCTGAGGTGCTCCGGGCCCACGTTCGTACGGGTGATGCGAGC
The DNA here is from genome assembly GCF_045162765.1 of Streptomyces sp. NBC_01013. NCBI lineage: Bacteria > Bacillati > Actinomycetota > Actinomycetes > Kitasatosporales > Streptomycetaceae > Streptomyces > Streptomyces sp. NBC_01013. The sequence continues at coordinate 5,746,438 of NZ_CP108687.1, read as the reverse complement.
TGCTCTCCGCCAGGAGGCGTCAGCTCCGGCCTCCGCGAGGAGGAGGGAACTGCTCTCCGCCAGGAGGCGTCAGCTCCGGTCTCCGGGAGGAGGAGGCGTCAGCTCTGGGCGGGCGCGTCCTGCTCCGGGGCGTCCTGCTCGGCCGGGGCGGCGGGGGCGTCCGACTGCTCGGTCTCTGTCCCGGCGGCGCGCTCGCGCATCTTGCGCAGCAGCTCCGCCTTCTGCTCGGCAGCCGTCCTGCGGTCGGCGTCGCGCCCGGCGCCGGCGCCCTGCTGCTCGGCGCGGGACACCTTCTTGCGCTGTCCGCCGACGCCGAGAAGGTTGTTACGGCTCTTGGCCACGGGGTTCTCCCATTCGTGGTGAAAGTGAGGTCTGAGAAGACCCTGGATCGGTCCGGTGGGCAGCGGGTGGTCGGACCCGCCGCGCTCTCACTCGTAGATCTGGAAGAACGAATACATGCGGCAAAGGTACCCCGCGCCGCGTGGCCCCAGCACCGGATTTTCGGACCCCCGAACGTGGACGGACGCGCAACGGAGGGCGGCCCCGGCTCACCCTCCGGCCGGCCCTCACCCACCCTCCGGCCGCCCCTCACTCACCTTCCCGAGGGAACATGGACTGACAGATATTGAAATCTGTCATCCCGCATGCCATGGTGGACCTACGGAATGACACGGCGGCCTGGCCCCTCCCGTGCCGCCTTCCGAGCCGTTCGGCCACGCCCACCCACCGCCCGTCCACCCGACGAGCCCGCCACCGGGAGTTCCCCATGACCACCCTCGCCACCCGCACCCTCGGCTCCACCGGCCCCCAGATCTCCGCGCTCGGCCTCGGCTGCATGGGCATGTCCGCCCTGTACGGCGAGACCGACCGTGCCGAATCGATCGCCACCATCCATGCCGCTCTCGACGCCGGCATCACGCTGCTGGACACCGGCGACTTCTACGGCATGGGGCACAACGAGCTGCTGATCAACGAGGCCCTGCGCACCGCCCCCGCCGCAGCACGCGAACAGGCTTTGACCAGTGTGAAGTTCGGCGCCCTGCGGACCGTGGAAGGCGGCTTCACCGGATACGACGGCCGGCCGGCAGCCGTGAAGAACTTCGCGGCGTACTCCCTGCAACGGCTGGGCACGGACCACATCGACGTCTACCGCATCGCCCGCCTCGACCCCGACGTCCCGATCGAGGAGACCGTCGGTGCCATCGCGGAGCTCGTCGAGGCGGGCCACGTCCGCCACGTCGGACTCTCCGAGGTCGGCGCGGACACGATCCGGCGGGCGGCGTCCGTGACCCCGGTCTGCGACCTGCAGATCGAGTACTCCCTGATCTCCCGCTCCATCGAGGCGGAGATCCTGCCCGCCTGCCGCGAGCTGGGCATCGGCATCACGGCCTACGGAGTGCTCTCCCGGGGCCTGATCAGCGGCCACTTCACCCGCGACCGCGAGCTGGCCGCCGGCGACTTCCGGTCCATGAGCCCCCGCTTCCAGGACGCGAACCTCCAGCACAACCTCGACCTGGTCGACGCACTGCGCAAGATCGCCGAGCAGAAAGGCGTCACGGTCGCACAGACGGCCATCGCCTGGGTCCTTGCCCAGGGCACGGACATCGTGCCGCTGGTGGGTGCGCGCCGCCGCGACCGGCTCACCGAGGCTCTCGGCTCCCTGGACGTGCGGCTGGACGCGGCCGACCTGGCCGCCATCGAGGAGGCCGTCCCTGCCGGTGCGGCCGCGGGCGCCCGCTACCCCGACAACCAGATGGCCCACCTGGACAGCGAGCGCTGACCTCCGGGTACGGTCAGCTGGGGTGCGGCCCGCCCCGCTTCCGGCCCCTCCCGGCACGACCCCCCGAAAGGCAGCCCACCGCCATGACGCCGCCGTCCGACCCGCTGACTCCCGAGCGCATCCTCGAAGCCACCGAGGACGTGCTGCGCCGGTACGGGCCCGCCAAGGCGACCGTGGTCGACGTGGCCCGCGCACTCGGTGTCAGCCACGGCAGCGTCTACCGCCACTTCCGTACCAAGGCCGCCCTGCGCGAGGCCGTGACCGGCCGCTGGCTGACACGTACGGAGCTGGCGCTCACCGAGATCCTGCACGCCGCCGCCCAGCCGGCTCCGGAGAAGCTGCGGCAGTGGCTGGAGACGCTGTTCGAGGCCAAACGGCACAAGGCGGGCGACGATCCCGAGCTGTTCGCCACGTACGAGGTACTGATGGGCGAAAGCACCGTCGTCGAGGACCACATCCGTGAACTGGTCGGCCAGTTGCGGGAGATCATCGAAGAGGGGGTGCGAGAGGGGCAGTTCGCCGCGCAGGACCCAGCGGCCAGCGCCCAGGCCGTCTTCGACGCGACAGCGCGCTTCCATGACCCGGCGTACGCCGCGGAGTGGCAGAAGCCCGCCATCGCCGCCGAGTTCACCGCCGTCTCGGACCTCCTGCTGCGCGGCCTGCGCGCCTGAGGGCGGTGCGCGGGCCCGGTGGACCGGCCCCAGGGCGCCTCGCCCGCTATGTCGCCGTCGGGTCGACCGTCGCCTGGTGGGCCTCGGCGAGGTGTTCCTCGGCCTTGAGCCAGGGCAGGAACTGCACCGCCTTGCGCCAGTCGCAGGTATCGCAGGTCAGCTGCCGCTGCACCCCCGACTTCTTCACGTGAACGACGTGTTCACGGCCGTGCTGGTCCCATCTGCTGACCTTGCTCGTGGTCATGGACGGCATCCGGGCCTCCTGTGGACGAGTGTGCCCAGTGTGCACGAAGCCCCCGGCCCCGTAAGGGGAACCGGGGGCTTCGTTCAGCGGATGAAGCGGGTGCGACGCGTCAGCAGCCGAGCAGACGGGCGCCGAGGTACGCCTGGATCTGGTCCAGCGAGACCCGCTCCTGCTTCATGGTGTCGCGCTCGCGCACGGTCACCGCGTTGTCGTCGAGGGTGTCGAAGTCGACGGTGACGCAGAACGGCGTACCGATCTCGTCCTGACGGCGGTAGCGGCGGCCGATGGCGCCGGCGTCGTCGAACTCGATGTTCCAGTTCTGCCGCAGGTCGGCCGCCAGGCCCTTGGCCTTCGGCGAGAGCTGCGGGTTGCGGGACAGGGGCAGGACGGCGACCTTGACCGGCGCCAGGCGCGGGTCGAGGCGCATCACGGTGCGCTTCTCCATGACGCCCTTGGCGTTGGGCGCCTCGTCCTCGATGTAGGCGTCCAGGAGGAAGGCCAGCATCGCGCGGCCGACACCGGCCGCGGGCTCGATGACGTAGGGGGTCCAGCGCTCGCCGGCCTCCTGGTCGTAGAACTGCAGGTCGGTGCCGGACGCCTTGGAGTGCGCCTTGAGGTCGTAGTCCGTGCGGTTGGCGACGCCCTCCAGCTCGCCCCACTCGCTGCCGCCGAAGCGGAAGCGGTACTCGATGTCAGCGGTGCGCTTGGAGTAGTGGGAGAGCTTCTCCGCGGGGTGCTCGAACCACCGCATGTTCTCCTCGCGCATGCCGAGGCCGGTGTACCAGTTCCAGCGCTGCTCCATCCAGTACTCCTGCCACTGCTCGTCCTCGCCCGGCTTGACGAAGAACTCCATCTCCATCTGCTCGAACTCGCGCGTGCGGAAGATGAAGTTGCCCGGAGTGATCTCGTTCCGGAAGGACTTGCCCATCTGCGCGATACCGAAGGGCGGCTTCTTGCGCGAGGTCTGCTGCACCTGGCCGAAGTTGGTGAAGATGCCCTGGGCGGTCTCGGGGCGCAGATAGGCCACCGAGCCGGAGTCCTGGGTCGGGCCGAGGTGCGTGGAGAGCAGGCCGGAGAACTGCTTGGGCTCGGTGAAGGTGCCCTTGTTGCCACAGTTGGGGCAGTTGAGGTCGGCGAGGCCGTTGACCGGCGGCTTGCCGTGCTTCTCCTCGTACGCCTCCTCCAGGTGGTCCGCGCGGTAGCGCTTGTGGCAGGAGGTGCACTCGGTCAGCGGGTCGGAGAACGTGGCGACGTGGCCGGAGGCCACCCACACCTCGGGGGCCAGGATGACCGACGAGTCGAGTCCGACCACGTCCTCGCGCGAGGTGACCATGTAGCGCCACCACTGACGCTTGAGGTTCTCCTTGAGCTCAACACCCAGCGGCCCGTAGTCCCAGGCGGCGCGCTGGCCACCGTAGATCTCACTGCAGGGGTAGACGAAGCCACGGCGCTTGCTCAGGCTGACGATGGAGTCGATCTTGTCGGCGGCCACGGTGCTCTCTTCATTACGACGACGAAATTGGACAGGGTGGGCCCGAAGCGCCTCGGTGTGGGGTGGTGGTCGGGAGACGGGTGGGCGAATGCCTCAGATTACCGGCGGGCACGCCCCTTCGATCAAATCGGTATCGGACCGGTCCCTCGTGCGGCCCGCCGAGCGGTCCGGCCCGAGGGCATCTCATCAGCCTTGTTGACAATCGTTTCCACTTTTGTTGAAAATGACTGTCATGAACGTACGCCGCCTCATACCCGCCACAGCCGTCGCCGGAGCAGTTGCCCTCGGCCTCACGGCCCTCACCGCCTGCTCGGCGTCCGACGCCGCCGACCACAAGAGCGGCGACAAGCTGAACGTGGTGGCGTCCTTCTACCCGATGCAGTTCCTGGCCGAGCAGATCGGCGGGAACCACGTCTCCGTCTCCACGCTGACCAAGCCGGGCGTGGAGCCGCACGACCTGGAGCTCAGCCCGCGGGAGGTCGGCGGCCTCAGCGACGCGGACTACATCCTCTACCTCAAGGGCCTCCAGCCTGCCGTCGACGACGCGATCAAGCTCTCCGAGTCCGAGCACACCGTCGACGCCGCGAAGCTCACCACGCTGGAGGACCACGGCGCCGAGGTCGGCGGCGAGGAGCACGGCCACGAGCACGAGGGCGAGGAGGCCGGCGCCGACCCGCACATCTGGCTGGACCCGGTGAAGTACGCCCAGGTCGCCAAGGGGGTCGGGAAGTCCCTGGAGAAGGCCGACCCCGACCACGCCGCGGACTACCGCAAGAACACCGACGCTCTGGTCGCCAAGCTCGACGCGCTCGACACCGCGTACGAGAAGGGGCTGAAGAACACCGCCACCAAGACGTTCATCACCACCCACTCCGCCTTCGGGTACCTGGCCGAGCGCTACGGCCTCACACAGGAGGGCATCGCCGGCATCGACCCCGAGGCCGAGCCCAGCCCCGCCCGGATCAGCGCCCTGCACTCGATCGCGCAGGAGAAGAAGGTCACCACCGTCTTCTTCGAGACGCTCGCCAGTGACAAGACGGCCAAGACCGTCGCCCGGGACACCGGCCTGAAGACCGACGTCCTGGATCCGCTGGAGGGAATCACCGGCAAGTCCAAGGGCGATGACTACATCGAGGTCATGGAGTCCAACCTCATCGCGCTGCAGAAGGCCCTCGGCGCGAAGTGAGCGACCCCACCGGACCCACCAGCCCTACTGATCCCACCGGCCCCACAGACCCGGCCCACCCGGCCGACCCGAACCGCGCGGCAGCAGCACCGGAGGCGCTCATGCCCGAGCCCCAGGGCTCCACACCCGAACCCGTGATCGTCGTACGCGACGCCACGGCCACCCTCGGCGCACGCCCCGTGCTGCGTGGCATCGACCTGACCGTGCGCCGCGGCGAGGTCGTCGCCCTGCTCGGCGCCAACGGTTCCGGCAAGTCGACCGCCGTGCGCTCCGTCATCGGCCAGGTCCCCCTCACCGGCGGAACCGTCGATCTCTTCGGTACCCCACTGCGCCGGTTCCGCGACTGGGCCCGGGTCGGCTACGTACCGCAGCGCACCACGGCGGCCGGTGGTGTGCCCGCCACGATCCGCGAGGTCGTCTCCTCGGGGCGGCTGTCCCGCACCAAGCTGGGACTGCCCCGCAGGGCCGACCGGGCCGCCGTCGACCGCGCCATCGCGCTCGTCGGCCTCGCCGAGCGTGCCAAGGATTCGGTGGACGCCCTCTCCGGCGGTCAGCACCAGCGCGTCCTGATCGCCCGCGCGCTGGCCTGTGAACCCGAGCTGCTGATCATGGACGAGCCGATGGCCGGCGTCGACCTGGCCAGCCAGGAGATCCTCGCCGAGACGCTGGGCGAGCAGGTCGCGGCCGGCACGACCGTGCTGCTCGTCCTGCACGAGCTCGGACCGCTGGAGCCCCTGATCGACCGGGCGGTCGTGCTGCGCGACGGCTGTGTGATGCACGACGGCCCGCCCCCGAAGGCCCTCGGCCAGCACGCGCTGCCCGGCCACGACCACGTACACCCCCACGCGGCCTCCGAGCCCGTCCGGACGGGACTGCTGAGCTGATCATGGAATTCCTCACCCCTCCCTTCATGCAGCGGGCCCTGATCGCCGCCGTGCTGGTCGGCGTCATCGCTCCCGCCGTCGGCATCTACCTGGTCCAGCGCCGGCAGGCCCTGATGGGCGACGGCATCGGCCACATCGCGATGACCGGCGTCGGCCTCGGCTTCCTGCTCTCCACCAGCCCGGTCTGGATGGCCACCGCCGTCGCCGTCGTGGGCGCGGTCACCATGGAACTGATCCGCTGGTACGGACGCACCCGCGGCGACATCGCGCTGGCGATGCTCTTCTACGGCGGCATGGCGGGCGGTGTCCTGCTGATCAACCTCTCCGACACCGGCTCCAACGCCAACCTCACCTCCTACCTCTTCGGCTCGCTGTCCACGGTCTCCTCCGAGGACATCACCGCGATCGCCGTGCTGGCGGCGTTCGTGCTGCTGGTGACGGTGGGACTGCGGCGGCAGCTGTTCGCCGTCAGCCAGGACGAGGAGTTCGCCCGGGTCACCGGGCTGCCCGTGCGCGTGCTGAACCTGCTGATCGCGGTCACCGCCGCGGTCACCGTCACCGTCGCGATGCGGGTCGTCGGGCTGCTGCTGGTCAGCGCCCTGATGGTGGTCCCGGTCGCCGCCGCGCAGCAGATCACCCGCTCGTTCAAGGTGACCTTCGTGCTCTCCGTCGTCACCGGGGTCGCGGTGACCCTGGCCGGCACCATCACGTCGTACTACCAGGACGTCCCGCCCGGAGCGACGATCGTGCTGCTGGCCATCGGGGTGTTCATCGCCCTGACCCTGCTCGCCGCCCCGCTGGCCCGGATCCGTGCCCGCCGGCGCGAAACGGTGGACGAGCGGTGCACCCTGGAAGTACCGGCCACCCGCCCGGCCGCGGACGACGCACCTGTGCGGTCGGCCTGACCCCGCCGCCGGTGCGGACTGGCACAATGGCCCGACACACGTACGGGCGACACAAGGAGGCTCCTGTGGCGACGGCGCCGATCAGTGGAACGAACGCGGCACCTGTACGCGGCCGGTCGACCCGCCAGCGGGCAGCGGTGGCGGCGGCGCTCGACGAGGTGGACGAGTTCCGCAGCGCCCAGGACCTGCACGACGTGCTCAAGCACCGCGGCGACTCGGTCGGGCTGACCACGGTCTACCGCACCCTGCAGTCCCTCGCGGACGCGGGCGAGGTCGACGTGCTCCGCACCACCGAGGGCGAGTCCGTCTACCGCCGGTGCTCGACCGGCGACCATCACCACCATCTGGTGTGCCGGATGTGCGGCAAGGCCGTCGAGGTCGAGGGCCCGGCGGTGGAGACATGGGCCGAGACCATCGCGGCGCAGCACGGCTTCGTGAACGTGGCGCACACGGTCGAGGTCTTCGGTACGTGCGTGGAGTGCGCGAGCGACAAGGGGTGAAGCCCGGGGGCGGCGCCCCCGGGCTCCGGCCGTCAGGCCTTCGTCAGGTGCCGGTCGAAGATCTCACGCAGGCGGTCCACGTCGGACCGGTCCTGGACGCCGCGCTTGGCTATCACCGTCAGGGCGGTGGCGTTCTTGTCGTCGCTGAGCATCACGAAGAGATCTGCTGTCTCCACGTACCGCGGCTGCGCCTGCCACTTGATGACCCCACTGGAGTGGTCCGTGTCGATGCTGACGCCGGACTCCTCGACCCGCACCCGGAACTCGCCCTGCCGCCCCACGAACCGGAACAGCTGGCGCGCCATCAGCCACGGGCTCAGGAGCAGTAGCGGACCGCTGACCAGCAGCGCCACCAGCATCAGCACCGGCACGTCGGTGCCTTCCGCCAAAGACAGCGAGGCGGCCACGACGCCACAGCCCGTCGTGACCACCCCCAGAATCCGCTGCCGCCGACCCGACGAACCGACCCGGTTGCGGGCGCGGAGCGCCGCCGAATAGTCCTGGAGCACCGGGCGGTATCTCAAATCGACCGCACCGTGCACGGCCCCCTGCTGCTCACTCATGGCCCCCCCTGAAGTGTGAAGAGCCGTGATCGTACCGGCAGCGGATCAGGCCGTCGGCTCCGCCTCCTGCGCCGCTTCCACCGCACCGCCGAAGCGCCGGTCGCGCTGGGCGAACTCCAGGCAGGCCCGCCACAGGTCGCGGCGGTCGAAGTCCGGCCACAGCACGTCCTGGAAGACCATCTCGGCGTACGCGCTCTGCCAGATCAGGTAGTTGGAAGTGCGCTGTTCGCCACTGGGGCGGACGAAGAGGTCGACGTCCGGCATGTCCGGGTAGTAGATGTACTTCGCGAACGTCTTCTCGTTGACCTTCGAGGGGTCGAGCCTCCCGGCCGCGACGTCCTCGGCGATCCGCTGCGCGGCGTCCGCGATCTCGGCGCGGCCGCCGTAGTTGACGCAGAAGTACAGCGTCATCTTGTCGTTGTCCTTGGTCTGCTCCTGGGCGACCTGGAGCTCCTGGACGACGGACTTCCACAGCTTCGGCATGCGGCCGACCCAGCGGATCCGGATGCCGAGTTCGTCCATCTCGTCGCGGCGGCGGCGGATGACGTCCCGGTTGAAGTTCATGAGGAACTTGACCTCGTCCGGGGACCGTTTCCAGTTCTCGGTGGAGAACGCGTACAGCGAGAGGTTCTTGACGCCCATCTCGATGCAGCCCTTGAGCACGTCCATGACGACGCCCTCGCCGACCTTGTGGCCCTCGGTGCGCGGCAGACCGCGCTCCTTGGCCCAGCGGCCGTTGCCGTCCATCACGACGGCGACGTGCTTGGGCACCAGCTCACCGGGGATCTTCGGAGGCACGGCACCGGACGGGTGCGGCTCCGGGGTCTTGTAGTCGCGCCGGTTACGGCCGCCGAGGAATCCGCGTACTGCCATGAGCTCTTCAGTCTCCCTGTGTCACTTTTCCACGTACCGCAGCGAACGCAGGCCGCGCTCCAGATGCCAGTGCAGATAGGCGGACACCAGCCCGCTCCCCTCCCTGACGTGACGCGCCTCGCACGCGTCCGCCGTCTCCCAGTCGCCGGAGAGCAGTGCGCTCAGCAGGGTGACGGCCTCAGCCGAGGGTACGACGCTGCCGGGTACCCGGCAGTCGGCGCATATGACGCCGCCCGCCGCGACGGAGAAGAACCGGTTCGGACCGGGCATTCCGCACCGGGCGCAGTCGACGAAGCTGGGTGCGTAGCCGTTGACCGCGAGGGAGCGCAGCAGGAAGGCGTCGAGGATGAGGTTCGGCTCGTGCTCCGCGCGGGCCAGCGTGCGCAGGCCGCCCACCAGCAGGAGGTACTGCTGGACCGCGGGCTCGCCCTCGTGGTCGGTGAAGCGTTCGGCGGTCTCCAGCATCGCGGTGCCCGCGGTGTAGCGCCCGTAGTCCGTGACGATTCCGCCGCCGTACGGGGCGATGGTCTCGCTCTGGGTGCAGAGCGGCAGTCCGCGCCCGACCAGCTCGCTGCCGCGTGCGAAGAACTGCACGTCCACGTGGGAGAACGGCTCCAGCCGGGCCCCGAACTTCGACTTCGTGCGCCGCACGCCGCGTGCGACGGCCCGTACCCGGCCGTGGCCTCGGGTCAGGATCGTGATGATCCGGTCGGCCTCGCCCAGCTTCTGCGTGCGGAGCACCACGCCGTCGTCCCGGAACAAACTCATGGCTCCATTGTCCGGTACGCGGGACGCCCGGCGGGCCCGGCCCCACGACCCGGTCCGGTCAGTTCACGTCCGCGCCGCCGCCCGCGGGCACGACGAGCCCGGATTCGTAGGCGACGATCACCAGCTGGGCCCGGTCGCGGGCGCCCAGTTTTCCCATGATCCGGCTCACGTGGGTCTTGGCCGTGAGCGGGCTGAGGCCGAGACTCTCGGCGATCTCGGTGTTGTTCAGGCCCCGTGCGACGAGGGCGAGGACCTGGCGTTCCCGGTCGGAGAGCATGGCGGGGCCGCCCGCTCCGGCACCGGACGGGGGCTGCGGCGCGCTGAGGACCCGGGCGATCAGCCGGGCCGTCGGACCGGGCGAGAGCAGGGAATCACCCGCGGCCACGGTTCTGATCGCGGCGAGCAGGTCGGCGGGCCGGGTGTCCTTGACCAGGAAGCCGGAGGCTCCTGCGCGCAGCGCGTCGACGATGTGGTCGTCGGTGTCGTACGTGGTCAGGACCAGGACCTTCACCCCGGCCAGGTCCTCGTCGGCGGCGATGCGGCGCGTGGCCTCGATGCCGTCGAGTTCGGGCATCCGGATGTCCATCACCACGAGGTCGGCGCGGGCGGAGCGGGCGAGTGCGACGGCTTCGAGTCCGGTGCCGGCCTCACCGACGACCTCCATGTCCGGGTCGGAGCCGACGAGCATCGCGAACGCCGCCCGGACGAGTGTCTGGTCGTCGGCGAGCAGTACGCGGATCATGAGGCGGTCTCCGATGCCTGGGCCCTTGGCGCAGAGGTCTGGGGTGCTGGTGTGGACGGCGGTTGCGGGGCCTGTCCCTCGCCCTGGTACCGGTGCGGCAGCAGCGCCGAGACCTCGAAGCCGCCGTCGGGGCGGGGTCCGGCGTCCAGGGTGCCGCCGGCGGTGCGGGCCCGTTCCCGCATCCCCACGATGCCGAAGCCGGGGGCGGAGCCCTCGTCCGCCGGGGTGGAACCCTTGTCCGCCGGGCCGGTGCCGTCGTCGGTGACCGTGACCCGCAGGCCGCCCGTGCCGGCGGGTTCGACGGCGACGACGACGCGGACGCCGGGGCCCGCGTGCCGTACCGCGTTCGTCAGGGACTCCTGAACGATCCGGTAGGCGGCCGCTCCGGTCGCCGGGGCGAGGCGGCCGTCCGGGAGGCGCACCCTCAGGTCGACCCGGGCCCCGGCCGCCTCCGCGGCCCGTACGAGTCCGGGCAGCGCGGCCAGATCGGGCAGCGGGCCGTCCGCCTCGTGACGGCTGCCGTGTCCCGTGTCGCGCAGCACCTGGAGGGTGGTCCGGAGTTCCGCCCTGGCCTCCCGGCAGGTGTCCGCGATGTCGTCCAGGGATGCGGCGATCGCCTCCCGGTCGAGCCGCTGCGGGTCGACGGTCAGGATGTGCGAGGCGACGGAGGTCTGGACGCCGATGAGGGTGATGCTGTGGGCCAGCAGGTCGTGCAGGTCCCGGGCGATCCGCAGCCGTTCCTCGGCGACCCGCCGCCGGGCCTCCTCCTCGCGGGTGCGTTCGGCGCGTTCGGCGCGCTCCAGCATCGAGGCGACGTACTGGCGGTAGATGCGTACGTCGACGCCGCAGAACAGCACGGCGACGATCCACCCGGAGATGCGCAGCAGTTCGAGTCCCTGATGGGCGTCGATGCTGAGCACCACCGTCACCATCACGGACGTCACACCGATGCCGGTGAGCAGGGTGCGCAGCGGGCGGCCGGTCACGGCGACGGTGTAGAGCGCGATCCAGGTCTGCGGCATCGGAGCCGTGTGGGTGTTGTCGAGGCCGTGGTAGAGCATCAGCAGCGGGATCATGCTGAGCAGGACGAGGACGGGGTTGCGCCGCCGCCACACGAGCGGAGCGGCGCTGCCCAGCAGCAGGAGCCAGCCGAGCGCGTCGGGCGCGACGGCGTCGCCGGCGGACAGGGCGAGGGTGGCGGAGAGCGCACCGGCGCCCACGGCGATGAGGGCGTCGGTGCGCGTCTTGTGAGGCGCGTGCATGGGGTCGCGGTTGACGACGGCCAGGATGCGCTCGCGGCGGCCTGCGGTGGTGGACACGCCGCCATCCTCCGGTACGGGGCGTGGCACTGTCAGGGCGTCCCTACGAGTTCGTGTTCGTGCGGGGCGGGTACGGCGGGGGTGCGGCTGAGCGCGCCGGGCCACCACATCCTCCGTTGCAGCGCCACACTCGCCGAGGTCACCAGGTAGGTGCGGACGAGGAAGGTGTCGAGCAGGACGCCGACGGCGATGACGAAGCCCATCTCGACCAGGCCCGTCAGGGGCATGTTCGTCAGGACGGCGAAGGTGGCGGCCAGCACGAGTCCGGCCGAGGCGATCACTCCGCCGGTGGTGCGCAGGGCGGTGAGGGCTGCTTCGGTGGGTTCGGCCCCCCGCCGGGCCTCCTCGCGGACGCGGTGCATCAGGAAGATGCCGTAGTCGACGCCGAGGGCCACCAGGAAGACGAAGGTGAGCAGCGGCAGTCCGGGGTCGGTGCCCTTGAGCCCGAGGACCGGCTCGAAGAGCAGTCCGCCGATGCCGAGCGCGGCGCCCCAGACCGCGACGACCGCGGCGACGAGCAGCAGCGGGGCGACGAGGCTGCGCAGCAGGACGATCAGGATCAGCAGGACGGAGAGCAGGACGAGCGGGACGACGATCCCCAGGTCCCGGGAGCTGGCGGTCTCCAGGTCCATCTGCTGGGCGCCGGGCCCACCCACGTGGCTGCCTTCCAGCCCGTCGCGCAGGGCGTGGATGGTGTCCCGCTCCCCCGCGGATTCCGGCCGGTCCTTGGCGACGACGGACAGTTCGGTCCAGCCGCCGCCGCTGCGGCCGCGTTCGGCGGAGGCGACGCCCGCGGTCGTACGGGCCTTCGCCAGTGCGGCGGCGGCCCGGTCCGTGGGGGTGATCACGGTGATCGGCTGGGTGGAACGGCCGGGGTAGGCGTCGGCGAGGGTCGCCATGGCCGCGATCGAGTCCGGCTTGCTGATGAAGGAGTCCTCCTGCTTGAGGTCTCCGGGCAGGTTGAAGGCGCCGAGCGACAGGGCACCCAGCAGCACACCGCCGACGACGAGCACGGCGACGGGGCGGCGTCCCGCGGAGCCGCCCATGGCGGCGAAGAGCGAGCGGCGCTTCCCCGGCTCGGCGCCGTACACGGGCACGAGGGGCCAGAACACCCTGCGGCCCAGGAGCACCAGGACGGCAGGGAGCAGCGTCAGCATCGCCAGGAGCGCGCACAGCACGCCCACGGCGGCGATGGGCCCCATACCCCGGCTGCTGGTGAGATCGGCGGCCAGAAGGCACAGGAGACCCGCCGCGACGGTGGCGGAGGACGCGACGACGGCGGGGCCGCAGCCGCGCAGCGCCGCCGCCATCGCCTCGTGCGGCCGGGCGACGCGGGTCAGCTCCTCGCGGTAGCGGGAGACGAGCAGCAGGGCGTAGTCCGTACCGGCGCCGAAGACGAGGATGGTCATCACCGCGGAGCTCTGTCCGGTGACGGTGACGTCGAAGCCCCGGTTGAGGCCGTAGACGACCGCCATCGACAGGGCGTCGGCGACGCCCGCGACGACGAGCGGCACCAGCCACAGCAACGGGCTGCGGTAGATGAGGATCAGCAGGATGGCGACGACCGCCACGGTCGTGTAGAGGAGCGGCCCGCCGAGCGAGCCGTAGACCTTCTGCGCGTCGGCGTTCAGAGCTCCGGGGCCACCGACCTCGACGCTCAGTCCGCCGTCGCCCCGCACGGTGTCGCGCACGTCGTCGACGAACGCGGTCCGCGCCTCGTCGTCCTGGCCGGGTTCAGTGGTGGAGACCGGGTACATGAGGGTCGTGCCGTCCTGGGAGGGCACGGCTCGCGGCGCTGCGGTGAGGGTGTGGGCGCCCGCGACCTCGGCGGTCTGCCGGGCCGCGGCGGCCCGGTCGGCGGCGGTCAGTCCGCCGTCGCGGTGGTAGACGAGGACGAGGTCGGTCGACTCGCCGCCGGGCAGCGTGTCCTGGATCTTCGCCACCTGGGTGGAGTCGGCGCTCGCCGGCAGGTAGTCGACGGCCCGGTTGACCTGTACGTCCCCGAGCTTGCCGGCGAGCGGGCCCGCGATCGCGATCACGGCGACCCAGAGCGCGACGATCGCCCAGGGCAGCATGCGCCACCTGCTCCGTGGTCGCGTCCGCTCTCCACTGTCCTGTGCTGCGGCCCTCATGGGAGGCCCCCTCTTCGGTACGGGTGTCCGGTCATGTCCAGACTCCCGTCGCGCCGGGGGCGGTTCGTCGCACCGAGGGCCGACTTCCCCGCTACTGCCGCGGAGGGCACGAGGGCCCGGATACTCCCGCGGGAGTAGGGGCGGCGGCGAGACGACGACGGGCCCCGTGGGTCAGCAGGGCCGGCCGTCCCAGCCGGGGTCCTCCCAGCGGGCGGCGCCGTCGAGGCCCAGCAGCCGTATCCGGTTGAGCAGTTCCGCCGGTGCGCCGTGGGCGCGGAGGCGGGCGGGCGCGTTGCGGACCAGCCAGGAGCACAGCCCGGTGCGTATCTCCTCCTCGTTGTCCCAGGCGCTCCACGGCAGTTGGTCGCCGATGAGTTCCCATTCCCACCGTTCGACCAGTGCGGCGAGGTGTCCGTCGGCTGTTGCCCCTGTCAGCGTCTCCCAGACGCTGAGCCACGGGACGACGTCACCGGACGCCTCGGTGGCCAGGGCCAGGACGTCGGGGACGGGCACCACGGGGCGGGGATCGACGAGAGTGCGGGCCCACCAGGCGTGCAGGAACTCCCGGACCGCGCCGGCCTGCTCGGCGGGCCACTGCCGCCACCGGCCCCGGGCGAACGACCGCCCCGCTTCCGCGTACCAGGGATCGGCGGAACCGGCGACGAGGGACCGGGCGAACTGGGGCAGGACCCTGCGCAGCACGGAGGGGTGGTCGCTCCAGTCGCAGGCCTGCCAGGTGCGCCGCAGCAGGTCGGGGTCCAGCTCCGTGTCCGCCACCTTGAGCCGGGCGAGTTCCTCGGCATCGCCCCAATGGCACACGCAGTTGTACTCGTCGGGGCGGGCTGTCATGCCGGCGAAAGTGAGGGCCAGGCGGTCCAGCGCGGCATCGAGGCGCTGGTGTGCGCGGGATTCTTCGGCGCTCATCGTGGAGCTCGCAATCGGGACTCCGGAGGCCTTCACCACCCGAAGAGAGCCACGCTACCGGGCCCTTGCTCGGCCCGGGGCGTCAGGAGGGCGTGCGCGCCGCTGCCGCGAGCAGCCGGGCGGTGTCCTCGCCGCGCAGCCGCAGCGCGCCGCCGATCGTGGTCAGCACCTCGCGCTCGGCCGGACTGTACGGACCGTCGGCGAGGGCGATCCTGGCGCCCTGGAGCAGAATCGATTCGCGGCCCGCGGGCGCCAGATGCGGGGCGAGGGGCTCCAGCGCCTCGTGGAGCTCGATGGCGAGGGCCGCGCCGCAGGCCTCGGCCGCGGGGTCGAACGCGGAGCCGTGGCCGATGTCGGCGGCGAGGATCTCGACGACGGTGGCGAGCTGGTCCTGTGTGCAGTCGTCGAAGCCGGCGTCGCGCACGGTCTCGACGGCCGTCCCCAGGACGGTAGGGGAGGTGCTGCCGCCCGCCGCGAGGACTCCGAGGGTCACGGTGTGGACGGCGTCCCTGAGCATCGCGGAGAACCGCGTGGTGGTGGGGTGGTCGAGCGCCTCGGTGTCGAAGTGGGCGTGGCAGGCGGCGCATTCGACGACCGGGCCCACGGTGCCGCGCCGCAGCAGCGGCACCCCGAGGACCGCGAAGCGGCGGCGCCCGGTCAGGCGGCGGTAGTTGCGGTCGCCCCCGCAGCCGGGGCAGAAGAACTCGCCGTCACCGACGGCGTCCCACAGCGTGCGGATGCCGCAGATACGCAGCTTTGTGGCGCTTCGTCCCAGGCTTGACCGCACGTCGCACACCTCCGTAATGCTCCGGCAACATTGCCGCATTGGACGTGATGTTAACCACATCCGTGAAGCGGCGTCAGCACCCCGACCGCCCCGACCGTCCGGAGATGGCCGAACCCCGCCCCCCGGGTGCGGGTGGACGGGGTCACGGACCGTACGACTTCATGCCCTTTCGGGCGCCCGGGTCAGCGGGTGGCGCGGTTGACCGCGGAGACGACCGCCTTCAGGGAGGCCCGCGTGGTGTTGGGGTCGATGCCGATGCCCCACAGGACCTTTCCGTCGATGGCGCACTCGATGTACGAGGCGGCCTGCGCGCTCGCACCCTCGCTCATCGTGTGCTCGCTGTAGTCCAGCAGCCGCGCGTCGATGCCGATGGCCTGCAGCGCTGCGAAGAACGCGGAGATCGGGCCGTTGCCGGTGCCGGTGAGCACGGTGTCCGCGCCGTCCACGTTCGCCTCGACGGTGATCGTGTCCTGACCGTCCGAACCGGTCGTGGTCTGGCCGGAGCGGATCTGTACGCGCCCCCAGGCGTTCTCGGGGTTGGGCAGGTACTCGTCCTGGAACGTGGTCCAGATCTGCTTCGGGGTGACCTCGCCGCCCTCGGCGTCGGTCTTGGCCTGAATGATCCGGGAGAACTCGATCTGCATCCGGCGCGGCAGATCCAGCTTGTGGTCGTTCTTCAGGACGTACGCGATTCCGCCCTTGCCGGACTGCGAGTTGACCCGGATGACGGCCTCGTAGGAGCGGCCCACGTCCTTCGGGTCGATCGGCAGGTACGGGACCGCCCACTCGATGTCGTCCACGGTCCTGCCCCGGGCGGCCGCGTCGGCCTCCATGGCGTCGAAGCCCTTCTTGATGGCGTCCTGGTGGGAGCCGGAGAAGGCGGTGTAGACCAGGTCACCCGCGTAGGGGTGGCGCGGGTGGACCTCCATCTGGTTGCAGTACTCACTGGTGCGGCGGATCTCGTCGATCTGCGAGAAGTCGATCTGCGGGTCCACGCCCTGCGAGAACAGGTTCATGCCCAGCGTCACCAGGTCGACGTTGCCGGTGCGCTCGCCCTGGCCGAACAGGCAGCCCTCGATCCGGTCCGCGCCCGCCATCAGGGCCAGTTCGGCGGCGGCGACGGCGGTGCCGCGGTCGTTGTGCGGGTGGACGGACAGGCAGACGAACTCGCGGCGCGACAGGTTGCGCGACATCCACTCGAACCGGTCCGCGTGCGTGGAGGGCGTCGAACGCTCCACGGTGGCGGGCAGGTTGAGAATGATCTCGCGGCCCTCCTCGGGCTGCCACACGTCACACACCGCCTCGCAGACCTCCAGGGCGAAGTCCAGCTCGGTGTCGGTGAAGATCTCGGGGCTGTACTGGTAGCCGAAGATCGTCTCCTCGCCCAGGATCTTCTCGGCGTACTCCATCACCAGCCGGGTGCCGTCCACGGCGATCTGCTTGACCTGCTCCTTGGAGCCGCGGAAGACCACGCGGCGGAAGGTGGGGGCGGTCGCGTTGTACAGGTGCACGGTGGCACGGTGGGCGCCGCGCAGCGACTCGACCGTCCGCTCGATCAGTTCCTCGCGGGCCTGCGTCAGGACGGAGATCGTCACGTCCTCGGGGATCGCACCCTCTTCGATGATGGAGCGGACGAACGCGAAGTCGGTCTCGCCCGAGGACGGGAAGCCGACCTCGATCTCCTTGTAACCCATGCGCACCAGCAGGTCGAACATCTCGCGCTTGCGGGCCGGTGACATCGGGTCGATCAGGGCCTGGTTGCCGTCACGCAGGTCCGTGGAGAGCCAGCGGGGCGCGACGGTGATCCGCTGGTCCGGCCAGGTGCGGTCGGGGATCTCGACGGCCTCGTACCGGCCGTACTTGTGGACCGGCATCCCGGACGGCTTCTGCAGGCCCGTGGCGTTGGTGATCGGCGTGGGACGGCCCACGGCGTTGGCGGCGGGGGTCTGCGCGGGGTTCACTTCGGTCATGGCGTAGGGCTCCTCGGGGTCCGGCAAGGGGACGGCCGACTGTGTTGCTGCAACACCAGACTCCGCGGGGAGGGGGTCGGCCTACGACTACAGGCCCTCGCCGCGGCAGCTAAGAAGAAGCAGCCCGAAACGCATGATGCGAAGAGACTAACCGAGGGACGCCCGAGACGTCGGTGCCGTATCAGTATGCGGGACCGGGTGCCGGTAACGGGTGAACAGTGAGGGATCACTCTATTTCATCAATCCTCGTCGCAACCGGTGACATGGCGATCACGCACTGCCACAGTTGGGTGTATGCAGCCTCGATCTCAGCACGAACTCCGTCCTGTCTTCTGCACCATCGTGCCGCCCCACGTCCTCGACAAGCTGTCCCAGTCCGACGACCCCGTCCTGGCAGGCCCGGCCCGCCGCACCCTGGAGGCCGACGCCGCCCGGCGCACCCGCCGTCAGGTGACCACCGTCGTCCGGACCACGGTCGCCCCCGCGCCGGAGGGGGACCGGTCCGGCAAACCCGACCGCACGCTCTACGACTGCCGCCACGGCACGGACCTGCCGGGCACGAAGGTCCGCTCCGAGGGCGAGGACCCCACGTCCGACGCCAGCGTCAACCGCGCGTACGCAGGACTCGGCGCCACCTTCGAACTGCTGCTCAGCGCCTACGGCCGGCGTTCGATCGACGGCAACGGGCTGCCGCTGATCGGGTCCGTGCACTACGACGAGAAGTACAACAACGCCTTCTTCGACGGCGAGCAGATGGTCTTCGGCGACGGGGACGGGGAGATCTTCCTGGACTTCACCGTCGCCATCGACGTGATCGCGCACGAGCTGGCGCACGGACTGACCCAGTACACCGCCAACCTGAACTACTACGGCCAGTCCGGCGCGCTCAACGAGTCGGTGTCGGACGTGTTCGGCTCCCTGGTCAAGCAGTACTCCCTGGGGCAGACCGCCGGGCAGGCGGACTGGCTGATCGGCGCGGGCCTGCTGGCGCCCCGCGTGCAGGGCGTGGCGCTGCGATCGATGAAGGCGCCCGGCACCGCGTACGACGACGACGTGCTCGGCAAGGACCCCCAGCCCGCCTCGATGGACGACTACATCCACACGGGCGAGGACAACGGCGGGGTGCACCTCAACTCCGGCATCCCCAACCGCGCGTTCTACCTGCTGGCCACCGCGCTCGGCGGCAGTTCCTGGGAGCGGGCGGGCCAGCTCTGGTTCGATGTGCTCACGGGTGGTGAACTGGCGGTGGACGCGGACTTCGCGTCCTTCGCCCGGCTGACCGTGGCGGCGGCCCGCAGCCGCTTCGGCGAGGGCGACGAGGTGGAGGCGGTCCTCAAGGCCTGGTCGGAGGTGGGCGTGCCGACCGCGTAACCGGCCCGATCCGAAGGACAGGCCCGTCGAGGAGGGACACCGCATGCGGATCCAGGTGAGCAGGACCGGCGGCTTCGCCGGCATCGCGCGCCACCGCGAGATCGACACCTCGGGACGGGCCGACGCCCACGAGTGGGAGGCCCTGGCCGAATCGGCGCTCACCGACGGCGGGGACTCTCCGCCGCCGGGTGTTCCGGACGGCTTCAGCTACCGGATCACGGTCGGCGACCGGTCCGTGCACTGCGCGGACCCGCGGCTGACCGACGCCCAGCGCGCCCTGGTCTCACGCGTCCTGAAGGAGGGCGCGTGAGACCGCGGGCGTACCGCTGAGGGGGGTCAGAACCCGAGCTTCCGCAACTGCTTCGGGTCGCGCTGCCAGTCCTTGGCGACCTTGACGTGCAGGTCCAGGAAGACCGGCGTGCCCAGCAGAGCCTCGATGTGCTTGCGCGACTTCGTGCCGACTTCCTTCAGCCGCTTGCCCTTGGGGCCGATGATGATCCCCTTCTGGCTGGGCCGCTCGATGTAGACGTTGGCGTGGATGTCGAGCAGCGGCTTGTCCGCCGGACGGTCCTCGCGCGGCAGCATCTCCTCGACGACGACCGCGATGGAGTGGGGCAGCTCGTCCCGTACGCCTTCGAGCGCGGCCTCCCGGATGAGCTCCGCGACCATCACCATCTCGGGCTCGTCGGTGAGATCACCCTCCGGATAGAGCGGCGGGCTCTGGGGCAGCAGCGGGGCGATCAGGTCGGCCAGCAGGCCGACCTGGTCGTCCTTGACCGCCGAGACCGGAATGATCTCGGCCCATTCGAAGCCGAGCTCCTCGCCGAGGCGCGAGACGGCCAGCAGCTGTTCGGCGAGCTGCTTGGACTCGACCAGGTCGGACTTGGTGATGATCGCGATCTTGGGCGTCTTCTTGATGCCCGCGAGTTCCTTGACGATGTACTTGTCGCCGGGGCCGAGCTTCTGGTCGGCGGGCAGGCAGAAGCCGATGACGTCGACCTCGGCCCAGGTGGTGCGTACGACGTCGTTGAGACGCTCGCCCAGCAGGGTGCGCGGCTTGTGGAGGCCGGGGGTGTCGACCAGGATCAGCTGTGCGTCCGGCCGGTGCACGATGCCGCGCACGGTGTGCCGGGTCGTCTGGGGCCGGTTGGACGTGATCGCCACCTTCTGGCCGACCAGAGCGTTCGTAAGGGTGGACTTGCCCGCGTTGGGACGGCCCACGAAGCAGGCGAAACCGGCCCGGTGGGGGGCGGTGTTCTCAGCCTGCTGCGCAGCAGCTTCTGGGTTAGGTCGAGCGCTCATGGCGCCCATTGTCCCCGATCCCGGCGGCCGCGGGGCACCAAGGAGGTCGCCGCGGCCACCTGACCCGCTTCTCAGGCCGTGCGGCGACGGCCGCGGCGTGACCGGATCCACAGCGCCGCTCCCCCGGCGAGCGCCGCGAGGAGTACCCCGGCGACCAGCCAGGGCAGTGCGAAGTACGACACGGAGGCGGACTCTCGGGTGTCGCGGGCGCTCGCGGTCAGCTTGATCTCGCCCCACTCCACCTGCGGCGCGCCCGCCCACTCCTCGGTGAGCCGGACCTCCTGGCGGGGCAGCAGCTCGGACGGGATGCGCTTGAGGTCGCGGGCGAGCAGGGTGCGGCCGAAGAGGCCCTCGGCCTTGAGGGCGACCTTGGGGCTCAGGGTGACGTTGCCGCGGTTGCGGAGGGTGTACGAGATGACGGCCCGGGAGGTGCCGGTGCCGGGGACCAGCGGCTGGGTGTGCTCGACCGTCACGTCCTCGACGGAGAGCGCCGGCATCGTCGGGCCGTTGACCCGGAGATAGATCCGGGCGCCGACCGCTTTCTGGATGCCGACGGCGACGGCGCCCGCGTCGGCCGGGTCGATGCGTTCGTCGAGGGCGACGAGCGCCCCGGGGTGGTCGCCCGGTTCGGCGCCCTCGGGCACCTTGATGGTGACGGGCACGGTGACCGAGCCGTGCGGTTTCACGGTGACCCGGTCGCGGTCGGCCTTCGCCCAGGCTCCGACGGAGCGCTGCTTCTCGTTCTGTGCCCGGACCGCGAATCCGCCGTCGCGTGCGGTGTTGTACGCGTCGGCGGCGTACAGCCGGAAGGTCAGCGGTTCACCGGTCTTGTTGGTGACGGTGACCTTGTCGGTGAGGGTGGCGCCGGGGTCGGCGGAGAGGTAGAAGTACGGCCGCGTGCCCGCGTCGGCGGTCGCGGGGAAGACCGACCAGCTGCCGTTGTCGGCGGCGCCGGCGGCGGGCGCGCCGAGCAGGAGCAGGGCTCCGGCCAGCAGGGCCGTCAGGGGTACGGAGGGTCTGCGCACGGTGCGGGCTCCCAGGTGCACGCTCGGGCGGGGTGGGCCGGCCGGGTGCGCGCCCGGCCCACCGGCTGATCAGTGGCGCTCGCTCACGTGAGTGTGAGCGTGAGCACTCCGGTGTACGCGCCGGGGGCGGTGAACGCCGGTACGTCCAGCGACAGCTGGGCGTCGACGGTGAACTCGCCGCCGGTGAACGCGCCGTCCGGCGTGGACGCCAGGGTGGCCCCCGCGCTGCCGACCGTTCCTTCGGACCCGGCCGCGCAGGTGCTCGGGCTGCCGGGCTTCGTCGCGCAGGCCGGGCTCCAGCCGAGCGCGGACGCGCCGATCGTCGCCCCTCCCGGGCCCGAGAAGTCGGTGACCTTGCCGGTCAGGGACCAGCCCGCGGGGCCGCCGCGGAAGTCCTGCACCGTCACGGTCCGCAGGGCGCCGGTGGAGGCGCCGCCCTGCCCGAAGTCGACCGCCGACAGGGCGACGGAGTCCCCGGTCTGGGCCATGGTGAGCATTCCCGGCTTGACGGAGGAGGTCAGCTTCTGGCTGCCGTCCGGGATCTCGCCGCCGCCTCCGGTGACGGTGTAGGCCTGCGGGCCCGCACCCTTGGTGGCGTCCCAGTCGGCACCCTCGTAGGCGACGATGCCGGTGGTGGCCGGATCGTTGACGGTGAGCTGTCCGGTGAAGGTGCCCGCGTCGTCCGCCGTGACCGTCGCGGTGTCGCCGGTCGGTGCGTCCCCGGCCCGGCCGGCGAGTGTGACTGACGCGCCCGCGGTGAACTTCGACCCGGTCACGGCGACCTGGTCACCGGCCGCCCCGGAGGCCGTGCCGAGCTGGATGGCGCGTTCGTTGACCTGGCCGCCGCCGTCTGTGGCGATGATCGTCAGGGAGACGGGGGCGGGCGGATCGGTGACCGTGCACGGCGTGTCCAGCTCCATGATGTAGCTGGTGTGGATGTTGTAGTCGCCGGGCGAGAGAGTGATCTCACCGGGCGCGGTGACGGTGAAGGTGCCCGTCATGGAGAACGAGGGGAAGTCGCCCTTGCCGGGCACCGGTTCGTTCTTCTTCGGGCCCGCCACCGTGACGTCGGCGGACTGCGCACCGCCCACGGTGACCTTGCCGGTCGGCGTCATGATGTCGGCGGGCAGCGCCAGGTCGACGGGGTTGCTCGCGGCCGGCTTGACGACGGTGTACGTCACCGTGACCGTGTCGCCGACCTTCGGGGCTGCGTTGTCGACGGCGATCTCGGCCGACGTCGTCCCGTCGATCGGCGGGATGCCGGCGATGGCGGGCGGGATGCAGTGGGTCGGGAAGTCCACCGCGACCGAGGCCGTCGCGGCGGCCTGCGCGGGTCCGGCGAGCAGCCCTCCCCCGGTGATGACGAGCGCACCGACGCCCAGGGCCGCTGCCCAGCGGCGGCCGCGCACCGGACG
The DNA here is from genome assembly GCF_045162765.1 of Streptomyces sp. NBC_01013. Taxonomy (NCBI): domain Bacteria; kingdom Bacillati; phylum Actinomycetota; class Actinomycetes; order Kitasatosporales; family Streptomycetaceae; genus Streptomyces; species Streptomyces sp. NBC_01013. Next base: position 5,723,585 of record NZ_CP108687.1, on the reverse strand, counting down.
GTCCCGGCGACAAGATCTTCGACTGTCGGATCTTCGTGTGGCTGAACGCATGGAGCCCCCTCCTGCGGGATCCGGCGCGCGGCTCTTCCGCGCCGGCAGGGGGCCATTGATGACTCCGGCCCAAAAGAAGTCAATGGCATCGAAAGGCGCCGACTGATGGGCCATCAGATGATGTCAGGATCCGCGATTCCCGCACATCCTGCGCGAACGCCCCGCGCCGGTGGGACGCGGGGCGTTCTTGCGCACGACGGCGGTCCCGCAGAGGTTCAGCCCGCCGTCACGGTGAGCCGCAGCACCCCGTCGGGCCCCGCGAGCAGCACGGGCGTGTCGGCACCGCCCAGGTCCCGTACCGCGGCCCGGTCCTCGTCGGACGGGGTCAGCGCCTCGGAGACGACCGCGGCCGCCTCCAGGGACGTGGCCCCACTGGCCACGGCCATCGCGACGGCCGTCCGCAGCGCGCTGAGCCGCAGCGACTCCAGCTCCACGGTGCCCGCCACGTACGTACGTCCGGTCTCGTCCCGCACGGCCGCGCCCTCCGGCACACCGTTGCGGGCGCGGGCGCTGCGCGCCAGCGTGACGATCTTGCGGTCCTCGGCGCCGAGGTCGGTGCTATCGGTCATGTGCCGAGCATACGAAGTGCGGCGACGGGCGCGGCACGCGGGCGCCCCGGCCGCTCAGGTCCGTACCTGGCGCATCGAGCCCCGCCGGCCCTCCGGCGAGGCCAGCCACCGCAGCTTCTCCTCGGTGCCGGTGCCCGGCCACGGGTGGTGCACCACGACCGCGAGATCCGGACGCGCCGGGATGCGCAGCTGGGTCGCTTCCATGACCAGTGCGCCCACGGCCGGATGCGACGTGCTCGCCGCGGCGCCCGCGCTCCTCACCGAGTCCCGTACGCCCGACCGGCCGCGGCTGGACGTACCGGGTGCCGTGACCGTCACCGGCGGGCTCCTCGCGCTGATCTACGCCCTCTCCACGGCGGCCGAGCACGGCTTCGGCCGCGTGGACGTGCAGGCCTCGCTGGCCGCCGGACTCGTCCTGCTCGCCGCCTTCGTGGTCGTCGAGTCGCGCGCGTCCGCCCCTCTGGTCTCGCTGCCGATGCTCCGCCGGCGCACGGTGGCCTTCGGCAATCTGGGCGGGCTGGTCACCTTCTCGATGATGAGCACCATCGTCTTCGTCCTGACCCTGTACCTGCAGGAGGTCCTGGGCCTGTCCGCCTTCGGGACCGGGCTGGTCTTCGGGGCGCAGGGCGTCGCCTCCGTGGCGGCGGGTGCGTACGCCCCGAAGGTCATCGGCCGGTTCGGCGCCCGGCAGACCCTGGCCGCCTCCCTCTTGGGCCAGGGCCTGTTCATCGCGGCCCTGCTGGGCCTCGGTACGGGTTCGGGCGTCTGGCTGGCCACGGCCGCGGTCTCGCTGGCCAGCATGTGCCACCTCGGCGCGATCATCGGGTACGGCGTCACTGTCACCTCGGGGGTGCAGAACGAGGAGCAGGGCCTGGCGACCGGCCTGGTCACCACGACCCAGCAGGTCGGGCTCACGATCGGGATCCCGCTGCTCGGCGTGCTGGCGACGACCCAGGGCTCGCTGTTCGACGGCGTACGGACCGTGGTCGCGGTGGCCGCGGGGCTGCTGGTCGTCGCCGCGGGCGTGGTGGGCGCGGGGCTGCGGCGGGCCTGAAGGTGCGCGGGGCTGCGGCGGGGCCGAGGGGTGCGGGCTACGGCGGGCTCAGCGGGTGCGGGTCTCCCGGGCGACCGCTTCCTCGTAGGCGGCCGTCAGTTCCGCCAGTACGCCGTCCGTGCGGGCCGGTGCCCCGGTCAGGTGGGTGGCGCGGAGCTCGGCCATGAACCGCTCCCACATCGGGGGGCCGCCGGCGGCAAGGAGCTCGGCCCGCACCGTGAGCTCCGGCGCCGTGTCCAGCCAGCGGGCGCCCCAGGCTCCGAGCTGGGCCATCACCGGGACGAGCTGAACGGCCGCCTCGGTGAGGTGGTATGCGACCTTCTGGCGGTGGCTCGGGTCGTCGTCACGGGTGAGCAGCCCCGCCTCGACGAGTTTCGCCAGCCGGTTGGCCAGGATGTTGGACGCGATGCCCTCCATGGACGCGTTGAGCAGCTCACGGAAGTGGGTGAGGCCGCCGAACATGATGTCGCGCAGCACGATCAGGCTCCAGCGGTCCCCGAGGAGCTCGACCGTCATGTTGATCGGGCAGCCTGACCGGCCCGGCGACACGGGCAGCTTTCCGACCGGAACTGGTTGCAACATGGGAGCAGTCTAGATAGCTTACGAACCGATTGCAGTTTGCAACCAGAGAGGGCTCCGATGAAACAGCTGGTCCGCGTCCAGAACTTCTGTGTGTCCCGCGACGGCTACGGCGCCGGGGAGGGGCAGACGCTCGACCGCCCGTTCGGCAACGTCGACCCCGGCCGGCTCATCTCCTGGGCCGGTGCCACTGCCCACTGGCCCAACCGGACCGACCCCGGAGGCACCCTCGGGCTGGACGACTACTTCACCCGCGACTTCTCCAACAACATCGGCGCCGAGATCATGGGGCGCAACAAGTTCGGCCCGCAGCGCGGCCCGTGGGAGAACCACGACTGGGAGGGCTGGTGGGGCGAGGAGCCCCCGTTCCACACCCCGGTGTTCGTCCTCACCCACCACGAACGCCCGTCGATCACGCTCGGGGAGACCACGTTCCACTTCCTCGACGCGTCCCCGAAGGACGCGCTCGCCCGCGCCTTCGAGGCCGCCGAGGGCAAGGACGTCCGCATCGGTGGCGGTGTCGCCACGGTCCGGGAGTTCCTCGAAGCCGACCTCATCGACTCGCTCCACGTCGCCGTCTCGCCGCTCGACATCGGCGCGGGCGAACGGCTGTGGGAGAGCCCCGAGGCGCTGACCGACCGTTTTCACCTGGAGAAGGTCCCGAGCCCGAGCAGCGACGTGGTGCACCACCTGCTCTGGCGGAAGTGACGTTCCCGGCCTACGCCCGGTCGAGCCGCAGCCGCTCCGCCCGCGGCAGCTTCGCCACCACGAGGTCGTAGCTGTCCTCGATCAGCTCGCGCAGCTTCGCATCCGGCAGACCGGACACCGTCACGGTGTTCCAGTGCCGCTTGTTCATGTGCCACCCCGGCGCCACGGCTTCGTACTCCTCCCGGAGCCGCACCGCGTCGTCGGGGTCGCACTTGAGGTTCACCGTCAGCGGCCGCGCATCCAGCGTGCTCAGCGCGAACATCTTGCCGAGCACCTTGAAGACGGACGTCTCCGGCCCGAACGGGAACTCCTCCACGCTCGCGTTGAACGCCAGGCAGAACGCCCTCAGCTGCTGTGGTGTCATGCCGTCGCCTCCTCCTCCTCCTCGGGAGCCAACGGCTCCACCAGCACCGTGACGATCTTGTTCCGCCGGCCCGCGGGCGACTCCGCCGTCAGCCGCAGCCGGCGCCCGTCGGGAAGCTCGACCTCGGACGAGGCACCCGCGATCGGCACCCGCCCCAGCGCCTTCGCGAGCAGCCCGCCGACGGTCTCCACGTCCTCGTCGTCGTACTCGTCGAGGCCGAACAGCTCGCCGAGGTCTCCGATGTCCAGCCGGGCGGTCACCCGGAAGCAGCCGTCGACCAGCGGCTCGACCGGCGGGAGCTCGCGGTCGTACTCGTCGGTGATCTCCCCGACGATCTCCTCCAGGATGTCCTCGATGGTGACGATGCCCGCCGTGCCGCCGTACTCGTCGATGACGACGGCGACGTGGCTGCGGTCCTGCTGCATCTCCCGCAGCAGGTCACCGGCGTTCTTCGTGTCGGGCACGAACGCCGCCGGACGCATCGCCGTGGACACCAGATCGGCCTCGGAGTCCCGGTTGATGTGCGTCTTGCGGACCAGGTCCTTGAGGTAGACGATCCCGACGATGTCGTCCTCGTTCTCCCCGGTGACGGGGATGCGCGAGAAACCGGACCGCAGCGCCAGGGTCAGCGCCTGCCGGATCGTCTTGTAGCGCTCGATGCAGACCAGGTCGGTGCGCGGCACCATGACCTCGCGCACGAGCGTGTCGCCGAGCTCGAAGACGGAGTGCACCATCCGGCGCTCCTCGTCCTCGATCAGCGACTCCTGTTCCGCGAGGTCGACCATCGCCCGCAGCTCGGCCTCACTGGCGAACGGCCCCTTGCGGAACCCCTTGCCCGGCGTCAGCGCGTTGCCGATGAGGATCAGCAGCTGCGGGATCGGCCCCATGATCCTGGCGAGCGGGAGCAGCACGTACGCCGCCGCGGTGGCCGTGTTCAGCGGGTGCTGGCGGCCGATGGTGCGCGGCGAGACACCGATGGCGACGTACGAGACGAGGACCATCACGCCCATGGCGACGGCCAGCGCCTCCCAGGTCTCCGGGAACTCCTTCAGGCAGGCGTACGTGACGAGCACCCCGGCCGCCATCTCGCAGGCGACCCGCACCAGCAGGGCCACGTTGAGATAACGCGTCGGATCGGCCGCGACCTGTTCCAGCTTGTCGCTGCCGCGCCGCCCCGAGCGGACCGCCTCGGCGGCCCGGAAGCTCGACGTCCGCGCGATGCCGGCCTCGGCGCAGGCCGCGAGCCAGCCGACGACGACCAGCAGGACGACCCCGAAGACGAGAGGCAGGCTCACGAGACGGTGGGTGCGGGGGACGGACCGGTGAGCCCGTGCTCGCCGCGCCAGCCGTCCACGATGGCCGCCTGGAGGCCGAACATCTCGGCCTTCTCGTCGGGCTCCTCGTGGTCGTAGCCGAGCAGGTGCAGCACCCCGTGGACGGTGAGGAGCTGGAGCTCCTCGTCCATGGAGTGCTGCGTCTCGGCGTCCTCGCCCTGCTTCTTGGCGACCTCGGGGCAGAGCACGATGTCACCGAGGAGCCCCTGCGGGGGCTCCTCGTCGTCCTTGGCCGGCGGACGCAGCTCGTCCATCGGGAAGGACATGACGTCCGTCGGGCCCGGCAGGTCCATCCACTGGATGTGGAGCTGTTCCATGGCGGCGGTGTCCACCACGATCACCGAGAGCTCGGAGAGCGGGTGGATCCTCATCCGCGCGAGCGCGTAGCGGGCGATGTCGAGGATCGCCTGCTCGTCGACCTCGGTTCCGGACTCGTTGTTGACGTCGATCGACATGGTGCGCTGCTACTGCTTCCCGTTGCGTCGGCCCCGGCCGTTTCCGGCCTGGCCGTCCTGGTCACCCTGGCTGTCGTACTTCTCGTACGCGTCGACGATACGGCCGACCAGCTTGTGCCGGACGACATCCTGGGACGTCAGCCGGGAGAAGTGCACGTCATCGATGCCTTCGAGGATGTCCTGCACCTGACGCAGACCGCTCTTGGTGCCGTTCGGCAGGTCGACCTGGGTGACGTCACCCGTGACGACGATCTTGGAGTCGAAGCCGAGCCGCGTCAGGAACATCTTCATCTGCTCGGCACTGGTGTTCTGCGCCTCGTCCAGGATGATGAAGGCGTCATTGAGGGTGCGGCCCCTCATGTACGCCAGGGGTGCCACCTCGATCGTGCCGGCCGCCATCAGCCGCGGGATCGAGTCCGGGTCGAGCATGTCGTGCAGGGCGTCGTAGAGCGGGCGCAGGTACGGGTCGATCTTGTCGAAGAGCGTGCCGGGCAGGAAGCCGAGCCGCTCGCCGGCCTCGACCGCCGGGCGGGTCAGGATGATCCGGCTGACCTGCTTGGACTGCAGGGCCTGAACCGCCTTCGCCATGGCGAGGTACGTCTTGCCGGTACCGGCGGGGCCGATGCCGAAGACGATCGTGTGCTTGTCGATCGCGTCGACGTACCGCTTCTGGTTGAGCGTCTTGGGACGGATCGTGCGGCCGCGACTGGAGAGGATGTTCTGGGTGAGCACCTCGGCCGGGGTCTCGGTCCCGTCCGCCTGGCCGTTCTCGCTGGCCTTGAGCATCGCGATCGACCGTTCCACAGCGTCCTCCGTCATCGGCTGACCGGTGCGGAGCACCAGCACCATCTCGTCGAACAGGCGCTGGATCAGGGCGATGTCCGCCGCTTCGCCCGTCGCGCTTATGTCATTGCCCCGGACGTGGATGTCGGCCGCCGGGAACGCCGCTTCGATCACGCGCAGCAGCGAGTCGCCCGCTCCCAGGAGCATCACCATGGGGTGTGCGGCCGGGATGCTGATGTGGGCACGCGCCTGCGGCTGTGTGGGTGTCTGAGTCATGGGCCGGCCCTCGGGCCTGCACATACCTCCCGTTGCAGGGTTCTCGCTGCTCGAAAACCTCAGGTGTTCCCAGCCTACGACTCCGTACTGACAACGCCGAGAGGTTTTCGCGGGGGAAAGGAGGACGCAGGGTTACGGGCGGAAGCCGATCGTGGGGACGGCCCGGCGCAGCGGCCAGGGGCGCGTGGCCGCCGGGAGCAGGTCCTGGAGGAAGGCGTACCGCTGGAGCGCGGCCGGGTCCTGGCCGTTGACGGTACGGATCCGCTGCCACCAGGCGGCGATCTCCGCCCAGCCGGGGGCCGAGAGCGAGCCGCCGAACTCCTGGACCGAGAGGGCCGCGGTGAGGCCCGCGAAGGCCAGGCGGTCGGCGAGCGGCCAGTTGGCGAGGGTGCCGGTGACGAAGCCGGCGACGAAGACGTCGCCCGCGCCGGTCGGGTCCAGTGCCTCGACCGCGATGGCGGGGACCTCGGCGGTGGTCCCGGTCGCCGCGTCGACCGCGTACGCGCCCTCTGCCCCGAGGGTGACGACGGCGAGCGGGACCCGCTCGGCCAGGGCGTGTGCGGCGGCCCGCGGGCAGTCGGTGCGGGTGTACCGCATGGCCTCCTCGGCGTTGGGGAGGAAGGCCTGGCAGTGCTCCAGGTCGCTCAGACCGTTCAGGTCCCAGCGGCCGGTCTGGTCCCAGCCGACGTCGGCGAAGACCAGGGCGCCCCTGCGGGCAGCCGTGGCGACCCAGGCTTCGCTGCGGCCGGGGGCGAGCGAGGCGATCGCGGCCCGGGCCCGGGGCGGGCACCGGGGGGAGGCCGCGGGGGCGCCGGGAGGAGCGAACGCGGGCGGGGGCGGGGCCTCGTGGCCGTGCGAGACCATCGTCCGCTCGCCCTCGTACGCCATCGAGACGGTCACCGGGGAGTGCCAGCCGCGGACGGTGTGCGACAGGGACAGGTCGATGCCCTCGCCCTGTTCGAGGGCGTCCCAGCAGTACTCGCCGTAGTGGTCGTCGCCGAACGCCGCGGCGAGCGAGGTGTGGAGGCCGAGACGGGCCAGCGCGGTGGCCATGTTGGCGACGCCGCCGGGGCTGGATCCCATGCCGCGGGCCCAGGACTCGGTACCGCGTACGGGGGCGCTGTCCAGGCCGGTGAAGATGATGTCGAGGAAGACCGTGCCGGTGAGGAAGACGTCGCAGTCGGGGTCCTGCGGTGCGCGCAGCCCGTCCAGTGGGTCGATGGCTGGAATGTCGGTGCTCACCTTGCACTCCCCGGTCGTGGCGGTTCCGGCCAGTGTGCCCGATTCCCGTCCGTGTGCGCCGGGTCCGCGCCGGGTTGAGGCGGCTCCGCGTATGCAGAGGCTGACCTGCATAAACATGGGCTGCTACCCGCATAGAAACACGGCAAACGCATAAGTGACCCAGATCACATCGAGTCGGCTTTCGGTCGGCCGGGAGCACTTGATACAAATTGGCCCGCGACCACCGTTGGGGATCTGACCGACGAGTGTGCCGACTCCCCGCATTTCAGCGCTTCTCGCAGTTTCTCATTCTTCGCAGTTCTCGCATTGCCCCCCTCTGCCTTCTCGCCTCCTCTGGCATGTCTTCAGGAACGCCCATGTCCTCGCGCCCTCGCGCCGCGTGGCCTCTGGTTGCCGTGTTCACCGCCGGTTACCTCGCCGCCTATCTCCTCCCCACCATCGTGGGACGGCTCTCCGTCTATCTGGGGCTCACCACGGCCCAGGCCGGTCTGGTCGGCAGCGCCCTGCTGCTGAGTTCGGCCTCGGCCGGCTTCTGCCTGGCGGGCCGCGTCGAGACGTACGGGCCGCAGAGACCGGCGCGGCTCGGGTTGCTGCTGGCCGTGCTGGGGTACGGCTGCGCCGCGCTCGCGGGTTCCGTGCCGCTGGTGGTCCTGGGCGCGATGGCCGGCGGCTTCGGTTCCGGTACGGCGACCGCGGTGGCCGCGGCCGGCATCGCCGCCCAGCGTGATCCGCACCGGACGTCGTCCCTCGGACTGCTGAGCGTCTCCGCGACCGCGGGCGCCCTGTATCTGACGATCCCGCATCTGGGCGGCGGGCACCGGTTGCCGTTCGCGTCGATCGCACTGGTCGCGCTGCTGGTCTGGCCGGCCACCTCCCGGCTCGGCAGCCCGGCCCCGGCCGGCCCCGCTGTCCCGGCGTCGGGACGGCTGCCGCACCGCCGTTCGGGCCTGGTGCTGGCGGGCGGCATGCTCGTCTGGTCCATGGCGCAGAACGCGCTGTGGGGCGTCAGCAGCCGTATCGGCGTGGACCAGGTCGGCCTCTCCGAGGTCACCATCGGCGCGGTGTTCGCCGCCGCGCTGGGTGCCGGTCTGCTCGGCGTGATGGGAGCCGGGGTACTCGGGGCCAGGCTCGGGCGGGCGGTGCCGATCGGCCTGGGCACCATGATCATCGCGGCGAGCATCGTACTCAGCTCCTCGGCCGGGAGCCTCGGCTCGTTCGCGACCGGCGAGATCCTGTGGAACACCGTCTACCCGGTGGTCCTGTCGTATCTGATCGGCCTGGCCGCGTCCCTGGACGTGCGCGGGCGCTGGGCCGTCCTGGCGGGCTCCGCCTCGTCGGTCGGTGTGGCCTGCGGTCCGGTCCTCGGCAGTGTGCTGTCGGAGGGGGCCGGCTTCCCGGTGATGGGGCTGATCCTGGGCGCCGTGACGCTGCTGGTCGCGGTGCCGGTGACAGCGGTGGCCCTGCACACCGGTGGCCGTCCGCTGGTGCCGGGTTCGGTGCGCCGCAGGGGCGGCGCTCCGGCAGCCCTGCTCGCCGTCACCACCGGCGCGGTACCCGGGGCCGTGCCGAAGCTGGGCGCGCCCGAGCAGGCCGTCACGGAGATCAGCCTGCCCTCGCTGCGCCGCCGGCGCCTGGTCAGGAGTGCCTTCCGGACGGCCGGCCCGTCGGGCGCCGGTCAGTCGAACGCGTACGCCTCGACCTCCGACAGGTAGCGCGCCCTGCGCTCCTCGTCGTGGTCGAGGAAGGCCGCCTCGAAGGAGTTGCGGGCCAGGGTGCGCAGCTGCTCGCGCTCCAGACCGAGCGCCTCGTGGACGGCGTGGAAGGTGTCCCCGACGTACCCGCCGAAGTAGGCGGGGTCGTCGGAGTTCACGGTGCAGAGCAGCCCGGCGTCCATCATGGCCCGCAGCGGGTGCTCCTCCAGGGTGTCGATGGCGCGCAGCCGTACGTTGGACAGCGGGCAGAGAGTGAGCGGCACCCGGTCGGCGACCAGCCGCTTCACGAGCTCCGGGTCCTCCATGCAGCGCAGCCCGTGGTCGATGCGTTCCGCGCCGAGTACGTCGAGCGCCTCGGTGATGTACGCGGGCGGCCCCTCCTCGCCCGCGTGGGCGACCTTGCGCAGTCCGAGCGCGTCGGCTGCCGCGTACACCTCACGGAACTTGGCCGGCGGGTGGCCCACCTCGGCGGAGTCCAGGCCGACGGCGCTGATCCGGTGCAGGTAGGGCTTCGCGGCCTCCAGCGTCTCCAGTGCCGATTCGGCGGACTCGTCGCGCAGGAAGCACATGATCAGCTGGGTGGAGATGCCGTGCTTCTCCTCGCTGTGCTCCAGTGCCCGGCCGAGTCCCTCGATCACGGTGCCGATGGGGACGCCGCGGGCGGTGTGCGCCTGCGGGTCGAAGAAGATCTCCGCGTGGCGCACGCCCTGGCCGGCGGCGCGGGTGAGGTAGGCGTCGGCGAGTTCGGCGAAGTCCTCCTCGGTCCGCAGCACCGCCATCAGCGCGTAGTACAGGTTGAGGAAGCTCTGCAGGTCGTCGAAGAGGTAGGCGGTGCGCAGTTCCTCGGTGTCCGCGTAGGGCAGCGGCACACCGTTGCGTGCGGCGAGCGCGAAGGCCAGCTCGGGTTCGAGGGTTCCTTCGATGTGGAGGTGGAGTTCTGCTTTGGGGAGGTGCACGGGATTCTCACTTACGCATGGTGGTGCTGTCAGGTGTTACGGGTGACGCGTCGGGACCGGGACCCGCGACAGGTCCTGGGCGACCGTCAGTTCGCCCTCGAACCCGGCCGCCCGGGCCTGGTTCCCGAAGGCTTCCGGGTCGGGGTAGCGCTGGGAGAAGTGCGTGAGCACGAGGTGCCGTACCCCCGCGTCCCGCGCGACCCGGGCCGCCTGTCCGGCGGTCAGATGACCGTGGTCGGTGGCCAGTCGTCCGTCCTCGTCGAGGAAGGTCGACTCGATGACCAGCATGTCGCAGCCCTCCGCGAGCGCGTACACGCCGTCACACAGTCTCGTGTCCATGATGAACGCGAACCGCTGACCGCGCCTGCGCTCGGAGACGTCGTCGAGCGAGACGCCGCCGAGGGCGCCCTCGCGCTGTATCCGGCCGACGTCCGGGCCGGCGATGCCGTGCTCGGCGAGCTTCGCGGGCAGCATGCGCCGCCCGTCGGGCTCGACCAGCCGGTAGCCGTACGACTCGACGGGGTGCGAGAGCTTGTGGCTGCTGAGGGTGTACGTGCTCGTGGTGGCCAGCGGCCCGTCGGCGGCGACCGGAGCCTCGGTCAGCTCGACGGACTCGCGATAGGCGGTGGCGTACCGGAGCCGGTCGAAGAAGTGCTGTCCGCTCAGGGGGTAGTGCGCGGTGACGGGGTGCGGGACCTGGTCGAGGTTGATCCGCTGGATCACCCCGGCGAGACCGAGCGAGTGGTCGCCGTGGAAGTGCGTGACGCAGATCCGGTTGATGTCGTGCGCGGCGACGCCGGCCCGCAGCATCTGGCGCTGGGTGCCCTCGCCGGGGTCGAAGAGGATGCCCTCGCCGTCCCAGCGCAGCAGGTAGCCGTTGTGGTTGCGGTGGCGGGTCGGGACCTGGCTGGCGGTGCCGAGGACGACGAGTTCACGTGGCGACATGGGTGCGGCTGCTTCGTCCGGTCCTAGCCGGGGGGCCACTGGAGACCGCGGCCGCCCAGGACGTGGGCGTGCGCGTGGAAGACGGTCTGGCCGGCTCCGACGCCGGTGTTGAACACGACCCGGTACCCGGTCGCGTCGACCTTCTCGTCGGCGGCGACATGTCCGGTCTCGCGCACCACGTCGGCGAGGATCTGCGGCTCGGCGACGGCGAGGGAGGCGGCGTCGGGGTGGTGGACGCGAGGGATGACCAGGACGTGGGTCGGGGCCTGGGGGTTGATGTCGCGGAAGGCGACCGTGGTGTCGGTCTCCCGGACGATGGTGGCCGGGATCTCGCCCGAGACGATCTTGCAGAACAGGCAGTCGGGCTGCGGTTCTCCTGCCATGGGGTGCGCTCCTCTGTCTCGGTGATCCGTTACAGGGCAGCCTAGCGGGCGGGGCCGACGCCTCGGCCCCGCCCGCGATCGAGGCGCGGGGCCGAGGCGTCCCCGGGCCCCGCGGGTGTCACCGGGGCAGTGTCGGCGCCACCTTCGCCGGTGTGCGGCTCAGCGACTCCAGCGCGATCCGGATCGCCTCGTCCAGCTGCGGGTCGCGGCCCGCCGCATGGTCCTGCGGCGCCATGACGACCTCGACGTCGGGGTCGACGCCGTGGTTCTCGACGCCCCACCCGTAGCCCTCCAGCCAGAAGGCGTACTTGGGCTGGGTGACCAGCGTGCCGTCGACGAGCCGGTAGCGGCTGTCGATGCCCACCACTCCGCCCCAGGTGCGTACGCCGACCACGGGGCCGATGTTCAGCGCCTTGATCGCCGCGTTGACGATGTCGCCGTCCGAGCCGGAGAACTCGTTCGCGACGGCCACCACCGGACCGCGCGGCGCGTCGCCCGGATAGCTGTAGGGCCGCATGCCGCGGGGCAGGTCCCAGCCGACGATCCGGCGGGCCAGCTTCTCCACGACCAGCTGCGAGGTGTGGCCGCCGCGGTTCTCCCGTACGTCCACCACCAGGCCCTCGCGGGCGACCTCGGTGCGCAGGTCGCGGTGGATCTGCGCCCAGCCCGAGCCGACCATGTCGGGGACGTGGAGGTAGCCCAGTCGTCCACCGGACTGCTCGTGCACGTACGCGCGCCGGTCGGCGACCCACGCGTGGTAGCGCAGCGCCTCCTCGTCCGCGACCGGTACGACGACGACATGGCGCGGGTCGCCGCCGTCGACCGGGGAGACGGTCAGCTCGACGGGCTTGCCGGCCGAGCCGGTGAGCAGGGGCGCGGGGCCGGTGAGCGCGTCGACGGGGTGCCCGTCGACGGCCAGGATCGAGTCGCCGGGCCGGACGGCGACGCCGGGCGCGGCGAGCGGGGCCCGGGCGGCGGGGTCGGAGGTCTCGGACGGCAGGATGCGGTCGATGCGCCAGCTCCCGTCGTCCGCGCGGGAGAGGTCGGCGCCGAGCAGTCCCTGCCGGGCGGAGTCGTCGCGCCAGCCGCCGGAAGGGGTCACATAGGCGTGCGAGGTGCCGAGTTCGCCCTGGACCTCCCAGAGGAGGTCGATGAGGTCGTCGTGGGTGGCGACGCGCTCCAGGACGGGCCGGTAGCGGTCCAGGACGCCGTCCCAGTCGATGCCGCCCATGTCCGGGCGCCAGAAGTTGTCCCGCATGATGCGGCCGGCCTCGTCGTACATCTGGCGCCATTCGGCGGCCGGGTCGAGGGTGCGGCGGACGCGGGAGAGGTCGACGGTGATGTTGCCGTCGTCGCCGTCGTCGTCGGAGCTCGCGGACACCCGGCTGTCGGACGGGACGACGCGCAGTTTGCCGTGGCTGTGCAGGACCAGCCGCTTGCCGTCGCCGCTGACCGCGAACCGGCTGATGTCGGAGGCGAGCTCCTCGCAGCGCAGCTTCTCCAGGTCGTACCGCTCCAGGACGGGCTCGGCGTCGTGGGCGTCGGGAGTGGCCGCGCTCGTGCCGAGCACCCCGGTCACCGGGTGGCGCAGCCACAGCAGCCCGTCCTTCGCGGCCCGCAGCGAGGAGTAGCTGGCGGCCTCGACGGGCAGCGGCACGATCCGGTCGGCGAGGCCGTCCAGGTCGATACGGGTGACGGGGAGCGCGGTGGGGTTGTCTTCCCCGTCGCCGGCCTTCTCCCTCTCGGTCGGGCGGCCGTGGAGCTGCGGCCCGAACGGGGAGGGCGTGGTCGCGGCGAGTGTCAGCAGGTGCGGCCGGCAGGCGCCGATGAACGCCAGGTCGAAGACGTGGGCGTCGTAGATCGGGTCGAAGGCCCGCTCGGAGAGGAAGGCCAGGTGCTTTCCGTCGGCGGTGAAGGCGGGCGCGAAGTCCCGGAACCGCAGGGGGGTCGCCTCGGAGACCGACAGGTCGGCCAGGTGGGCGAGCTTGAGCTGGCTCAGCGGCTCGGGTCCGGGGTGCGACCATGCGAGCCAGGCGGAGTCGGGTGAGAAGACGAGCCCGGAGGCGTCGCCGTGCTCGCTGCGGTCCACCTCGTGGACCTCGCCGCTCTCCCGCTCGACGATGAGGACGCGTCCGTCGTGGGCGGCGACGGCGAACCGGCTGCCGTCGGGTGCCGGTACGAGGTCGTGGACCCGGCCGATCCGGCCTGCGGCGAGACGGCGGGGTACGGCGCCCGGGCCGGTCCCGGTGGCGGGTGCGCACTCCAGCGCGTCGTCGCCCTCGGCGTCGGTGACCCAGACGACGTGCTGGTCGCCGTCGGCCTGGAAGGTGTGGGGCAGCCTGGCCCGTACGCCGGGTTCGACGGCGAGTGCGCGGGCCGGGCCCTCGCGGTGGGTGACCCAGTGGACGGCGCCGCGGGACCCGACGGCGCTGCCGCGGCCGGTGCGGTCGGGCGACGCGGCGTGCAGGTGGCTGCCGGCGTGCACGGAGTGCGGCTGGAGGTCGGCGCGCTGGCCGCCGAGCCGGATGTCGAGGCGGCGGGGTCCGTCGCTCTCCAGGCTGTCCAGGAGCCACAGTTCACCGGCGGACGCGTAGCTGACGCGGGTGCCGTCGGTGGTGGCCTGCCGGGCGTAGAAGCCTTCGACGCCGGTGTGCCGGCGCAGGTCCGTGCCGTCGGGGAGGGAGGAGTAGAGGGCGCCGACGCCTTCGTGGTCGGAGAGGAAGGCGATGCGGTCACCGACCCACAGGGGGCACTCGATGTTGCCGTCGAGCTCCTCGTGGACACGTACGAACTGCGCCGGGTCACCCTCGTCCGCGATCCAGAGCTTGCCCGCCGTGCCGCCCCGGTAGCGCTTCCACGTAGCGGCCTCACGCCCCATGGTGGCCGAGAGCAGCAGGACGCGTCCGCCGGGCCCGTACGCGAGGGAGCCGACCGGGCCGTACGGGAGGGTCCGTGCGGGACCACCGTCGACCGGGACGGCCCGGGCCCAGGAGCGCCGGAGCGAGACCTGGCCCTGGGTGCTGGTGACCAGCACGTCGCCGTCGGGGGTCCAGCCGCGCACGGCGGTCCGCGCGTCGCCCCAGTGGGTCAGCCGCCGGGAGGGACCGCCGTCGACGGGCGCGAGGTGCACCTCGGGCGCTCCGTCCCGGGTGGACGTCCAGGCCACGAGGGTGCCGTCGGGAGATATCCGCGGCTGGGTGACGGGACGGTTGTCGGCGCTGACACGCCAGGCTCGGCCGCCGTCGAGCGGCGCGAGCCAGACATCGTCCTCGGCGGTGAAGGCGATCGAATCGCCCTGGACATGGGGGTACCGGAGGTAGGAATGCTGTGTCACATCGATCACCCTAGGCTGCGGCCGCGGCCGGCGGAACGGAGTTGGCCGGAGTACGCCCTGCGGTGGATGCCCGGCACACGCAAGGGGTCCGGCAACCGGTGGGCGCGGTAGTCCAGTCGGAGCGGCCCCTCACTTCCCCTGGGGGTGCTCGGTGACCGTGACGGTCACGGTGACCGTCGGCCGGGCCCCTCCCCCGCTGCTGCCGTCGCCGTTGCCGTTGTCCGGTACGGAGGCCGAGGGCGGGGCCTCGCAGTTGCCGAGCAGGCTGGCCCGGAACACGGTCCGGCCGTCGGCCTTCGCGGTCAGGTCGCCCCGCACGCACCGGCCGTCGACCGCCTGCCGGACCTGGCCGGCGATTTTGATGTCCCGGCCCTCCTTCGTCCGGCCGCTGCAGTCGACGTCGGCGACTCGACGCGTGGAGGCGGTGGCCGAACCCGCCCGTGCGGACGATGCCTTCGTGCCACCCCCGTCGATGTTCGCCGTGCAGGTCAGCCACCGCACGTGCACGCCTTCGTGCTCCAGGGCGCGGGTGGCGGTGCGGTCGGTGGTCACGGCGATGGACGCGGTGTTCAGTCCGTCCGCGGGTTCGCAGGCGACGAGGCCCGCGACGGCGACGGCCGCGAGGCAGATCGCGGCCGGAAAGCGACGGGTCGCCCGGCGACCCCATGCCCTTGATGTCCCCATACGGGCAGCTTCCCACCACTCCTGACGCAGCGGTAGACCGCTTGCGGCCACAACTGCCCCGGGCGTGGGCCGTTACGACCAGCGGCCCGTGCGCCCCAGCAGCAGCGCTGTCGCCGCGGTGCCCGCCGTCGAGGTGCGCAGCACGGTCGGTCCGAGCCGGCAGGTCCGCGCGCCGGCGGCGGCGAAGACGGCCAACTCCTCCGGCGAGACGCCCCCTTCGGGGCCTACGACCAGCACGATCTCGCCCTTGTCGGGCAGGTCGACGGTGGCCAGCGGCTCGCTGGCGTACCCGCGGTCCTCGTGCAGCACGGCCGCGAAGTCAGCTGTGGCCAGAAGTGCGGCAACCTGTTTGGTCGTTGCCGCGTCCGCCACGTCCGGGAACCGGACCCGGCGCGACTGCTTGCCGGCCTCGCGGGCCGTGTTGCGCCACTTCGCCAGGGACTTGAGGCCGCGGTCGCCCTTCCACTGGGTGATGCAGCGCGCGGCCTGCCACGGCACGATCGAGTCGATGCCGGTCTCCGTCATCGTTTCGACGGCGACCTCGCCCCGGTCACCCTTGGGCAGCGCCTGGACGACGGTGATGCGGACGCCGGGACGGGTTTCCTCGTGGACGGGCTCCAGGTCGGTGATCACCAGCCGGTCCTTGCCCTCGGCCGCGCTCACGACACCTTCGGCCCAGCGGCCGCGCCCGTCCGTCAGGACCACGTTCTCACCGGCGTGCAAGCGTTTCACCGAGACGGCGTGCCGCCCCTCGGGCCCCTCCAGGACGAACCCGGGCCCGTCCGGCAGCTGTTCGACGACGAAGACGGGTGCCGTCACTGTGTACTCCTCGTGCTCAGTGCCGTCCGTGCGGCGTCCAGTTCCTCGGCGAGCAGTCTGACCAGTCGTCCCGCGGGAAGCTCGCGTGCCATCCGGTGCCCCTGCCCCGCCCACAGCGCCATGCCCTGTGCGTCCCCGGCCTTGGCCGCCGCCTTGCGCAGCACGGCCGTCAGATGGTGCACCTGCGGGTAGGCAGCAGGGGCGTACGGTCCGTGCTCGCGCACGAAGCGGTTGACCAGGCCGCGGGCCGGGCGCCCGGAGAACGCCCTGGTCAGGGTGGTGCGGACGAACAGCGGGTTGGTCAGGGCCTGCTTGTGCAACAGATGGGCGCCCGACTCGGGGCAGACCAGGAAGGCGGTACCGAGCTGCGCGGCATCGGCACCCGCCGCCAGCACCGCGGCGATCTGGGAACCGCGCATCAGCCCGCCCGCGGCGATGACCGGTATCTGCACGGTCTCACGGACCTGGGTCACCAGGCAGAGCAGCCCGGTGCCGGATCCGTCGGTCTGCGGGTCGTCGCGGAACGTGGACTGGTGGCCGCCCGCCTCCACGCCCTGGGCGCAGACCGCGTCGGCTCCCGCCCACTGGGCCGCCTGGGCCTCCTCCGGCGAGGTGACGGTGACGACGGTGTACGTACCCGCCGCGGCGAACGCGTCGAGGGTGTCGCGGGAGGGGCAGCCGAAGGTGAAGGAGACGACCGGGACGGGGTCCTCCAGCAGGATGGCCAGCTTGGCCTCGTAGCCGTCGTCGCCGCAGGCGTCGGTCTCACCGAGCGGGGTCTCGTACCAGGAGGTCTCGCCCGCGAGCTGGTGCCGGTACACCTCGACGGCGGCCGGGTCCGCGAGGTTCGGCTGCGGCATGAAGAGGTTGACGCCGAAGGGCTGGCCGGTGAGCCCGCGCACTTGCTTGATCTCGTTGTACATGCCGTCCGCCGTCTTGTACCCGGCGGCCAGGAAACCGAGTCCGCCGGCCTCGGCGACGGCCGCGACGAGCTGCGGACAGGAGGGTCCGCCCGCCATCGGGGCCTGCACGATCGGATACCGGCAGAGATCGGTCAACGCGGATGACATGACCGCATCGTGTCATGTCGCCCCTGCCCCGTGATGCGCACCCCGCTGCCACGTTTTGTCCGCAATGCCGTACGGGCCCGGAAACCGGGCCCGTACACCATCGTCGGTCGAACTCCGTTCAGGCCCTAGCGGCCGTTGAACGCGTCCTTCAGCCGCGAGAACAGACCCTGCTGCCCGGGCTGGAACTGGCCGGTGGGCCGCTCCTCACCCCGCAGTTTCGCCAGCTCGCGCAGGAGGCGTTCCTGTTCCGGGTCCATCTTCGTCGGGGTCATCACCTCGACGTGCACGATCAGGTCGCCCCGCCCGCCACCCCGCAGGTGCGTGATGCCACGCCCGTGCAGCGGGACGGACTGACCGGACTGGGTGCCCGGCCGGATGTCGACCTCCTCCAGGCCGTCGAGCGTCTCCAGCGGCACCTTCGTGCCGAGGGCCGCCGCCGTCATGGGGATGGTGACCGTGCAGTGCAGATCGTCGCCGCGCCGCTGGAAGACGGCGTGCGGCAGCTCGTGGATCTCGACGTAGAGATCGCCGGCCGGGCCGCCGCCGGGGCCGACCTCGCCCTCGCCCGCGAGCTGGATGCGGGTGCCGTTGTCGACACCTGCGGGAATCTTCACGGTGAGCGTGCGCCGCGAGCGGATGCGGCCGTCGCCGGCGCACTCCGGGCACGGGGTCGGCACGACCGTACCGAAGCCCTGGCACTGGGGGCAGGGCCGCGAGGTCATGACCTGGCCGAGGAACGACCGGGTGACCTGCGAGACCTCACCGCGGCCGCGGCACATGTCACAGGTCTGGGCGGAGGTGCCGGGTGCGGCACCCTCGCCACTGCAGGTCGTACAGACGACGGCCGTGTCGACCTGGATGTCCTTGGTCGTACCGAAGGCCGACTCGGAGAGGTCGATCTCCAGCCGGATCATGGCGTCCTGGCCGCGACGGGTGCGCGAACGGGGTCCGCGCTGCGACGCCGTACCGAAGAACGCGTCCATGATGTCGGAGAAGTTGCCGAAGCCACCCTGTCCGAATCCGCCCGCGCCGCCGCCTCCGGAGGCGGACAGCGGGTCGCCGCCGAGGTCGTAGACCTGCTTCTTCTGAGCGTCCGACAACACCTCGTAGGCGGCGTTGATCTCCTTGAACCGCTCCTGGGTCTTCGGATCGGGGTTCACATCCGGGTGCAGCTCGCGTGCGAGCCTCCGGAAGGCCTTCTTGATCTCGTCCTGCGAAGCGTCGCGGCGCACGCCGAGTACGGCGTAGTAGTCCGTGGCCACTTACGACTCCGCCAGGATCTGTCCGACGTAACGTGCCACTGCGCGTACCGCTCCCATCGTTCCGGGGTAGTCCATGCGGGTCGGTCCGACCACGCCGAGTTTGGCGACTGCCTCGTCGCCCGAACCGTAGCCGACCGCGACGACGGACGTGGAGTTGAGCCCCTCGTGGGCGTTCTCGTGCCCGATACGTACGGTCATGCCCGAGTCCTTCGCCTCACCGAGCAGCTTCAACAGCACGACCTGCTCCTCCAATGCCTCCAGCACCGGCCGGATCATCACGGGGAAGTCGTGCCCGAAGCGGGTGAGGTTGGAGGTGCCGCCGATCATCAGCCGCTCCTCCGTCTCCTCGACGAGGCATTCGAGGAGGATCGAGAGCACGGTGGACACGGTGGACCGGTCCTCGCTCTCGAAGGATTCCGGCAGGTCCTGCACCAGCTGTGGGACGTCCGCGAAGCGGCGTCCCACGACCCGGCTGTTGAGCCGGGCCCGCAGATCGGCGAGAGAGGTCTCACCGAACGGCGCGGGGCAGTCGACCAGCCGCTGTTCGACCCGGCCGGTGTCCGTGATCAGCACGAGCATCAGCCGGGCGGGGGCCAGGGACAGCAGTTCCACGTGCCGCACCGTCGAGCGGGTCAGCGAGGGGTACTGCACGACGGCGACCTGCCGGGTCAGCTGCGCGAGCAGCCGTACGGTGCGACCCACGACATCGTCGAGGTCGACCGCGCCGTCGAGGAAATTCTGAATGGCACGGCGCTCGGGCGACGACAGGGGCTTGACGCCCGCGAGCTTGTCGACGAAGAGCCGGTACCCCTTGTCCGTCGGGATGCGTCCCGCGCTGGTGTGCGGCTGGGCGATGAAGCCCTCGTCCTCCAGCACCGCCATGTCGTTGCGGACGGTGGCCGGGGAGACCCCCAGCTTGTGCCGCTCCGTGAGCGCCTTGGAGCCGACGGGCTCCTCGGTGCCGACATAGTCCTGGACGATGGCGCGCAGCACTTCGAGTCTGCGTTCGCTGAGCATCGCGCACACCTCCAGCTGTGTACCTCGGTGGTTCTCGGGTCGTTCCCGGGTCCTGCCCTGGCACTCTGTGCGTACGAGTGCCAGCGATCCCCCGGCCAGTGTACGGCGACGGGGTAGCCCCCTAGCAAGGGCGACCGGCCACGCTACCGCGAGACTGCGCAGGTCGTTGCCGATAGCGTCGTCGTATGGACGCCTCTTGGGAAGAGTTCGGCTGGGAGCGACTCGGACACGGAGTGGGCCGTCGGCGCCTTCCGGTGTGGGATGCAACGGTCGCCCTGGTGGAGGGGGCGGACGGAGTGCTGCTCTGCGATACCGGATCGTCACTCCGTGAAGCGGTCGAAGTCCGCCGCCAGGCACAGTCGCTGCTCGGTACGAGGGTGACACATATCGCACTCAGCCACCCCCATTTCGATCACGTGCTGGGCACGGCGGTCTTTGCCGGGGCGCAGGTGTTCGGCGCGGCCGGCCTGACGGAGCTGCTGCGGCGCGGGGCGGACGAGCTGCACGCCGACGCGGTGCGGCACGGTCTGGCCGAGCACGACGCCGCCGAGTCCGCCGATGTGCTGGTGGCGCCGCATCACGAGGTGTGCGGCGAATGGACGCTCGATCTGGGGGGCGGGCGCGAGGTCGTGCTGGTGAACGTCGGCCCGGGGCACAGCGGTCACGATCTGGCGGTGCTGGTGCCCGGCGTCCCCGGCTCACCCGCGATCGTGTTCTGCGGCGACCTCGTGGAGGAGTCCGGTGAACCGCAGGCGGGCCCGGACGCCTTCCCCGCGCGCTGGCCGGCGGCACTGGACCGGCTGCTGGCGCTGGGCGGCGAGCACGCGCTCTACGTGCCGGGGCACGGGGCGGTGGTGGACGCCGCGTTCGTCCGGTCCCAGCGCGATGATCTCGCTGCTCGGTTCGGCGTGTCGTAGCGCGCTCCGCGCTTATCGTCGTCCGATGCGCAGCTACCAGCCGGACCTGACCCCGCCGTGGAAGAAGTCCGCCCCCGTTCCCGAGGTGCCCGCCGAACCGGATCTGGTGGTGGAGGACGTCGCCACCGGCTTCTGCGGAGCGGTGATCCGGTGTGAGAAGACGGCCGAGGGCCCGACGGTGACCCTGGAGGACCGCTTCGGCAAGCACCGGGTGTTCCCGATGGCACCGCGCGGCTTCCTGCTGGAGGGCCGGGTCGTCACGCTGGTGCGCCCGTCGGCCGGCGGCCCGGCCCGGCCCGCTCGTACGGCCTCCGGCTCGGTGGCGGTTCCCGGGGCTCGGGCGCGGGTGGCCCGGGCCGGACGGATCTATGTGGAGGGCCGGCACGACGCCGAGCTGGTGGAGCGGGTCTGGGGCGACGACCTGCGCATCGAGGGCGTGGTCGTGGAGTACCTGGAGGGCATCGACGACCTTCCCGCGATCGTCCGGGAGTTCTCGCCGGGCCCGGACGCACGCCTCGGGGTGCTGGTCGACCATCTCGTGCCCGGTTCCAAGGAGTCCCGGATCGCGGCGCAGATCTCGGACGGGAACATGCTGGTGGTCGGTCACCCGTACATCGACGTGTGGGAGGCCGTGAAGCCGTCCTCCGTGGGGATCGCCGGGTGGCCGGTGGTACCGCGCGGCCAGGACTGGAAGACGGGCGTGTGCCGGTCGCTGGGGTGGCCGGAGAACACCGGTGCCGCGTGGCAGCGGATCCTGTCCACGGTCCGTTCCTACCGGGACCTGGAGCCCGAGCTGCTGGGCCGGGTGGAGGAGCTGATCGACTTCGTGACGGCGCCTCCCGCGTAGGCACCTTCGGGCGGGTCGGAACGCACACTGATCCGGCCCGGTCCGCCCGCTCCCCGATCCGGCCGCTCTCCGATCCGGCCGGCCACTGATCCGGCCCGGTCCGACCGCAGGCCCCCGGGCCGTCCCCTCAGTCCACCAGATCCCGCACCACCGCGTCCGCCAGCAGCCGCCCGCGCAGGGTCAGCACCGCGCGGCCCGCCGCGAACGGGCGGGACTCCAGCAGCCCGTCCGTGACCGCCCGGCCCGCCGCCGCCAGCCCGGCCGGCGCGAGGAGCGAGAGCGGGCAGCCGTCGACGAGCCTCAGCTCCAGCAGGATGCGCTCGACCCGGCGGTCCTCCGCCGAGAGGATCTCGCGGCCCGCGCCGGGCGAGCGCCCCTCGGCCAGCGCCTGCGCGTACGCCCCGGGGTGTTTCACGTTCCACCAGCGCACGCCGCCCACGTGGCTGTGCGCTCCGGGTCCGGCGCCCCACCAGTCGGCCCCACGCCAGTACAGCTCGTTGTGCAGGCAGCGGCCCTCGGGAGTCCGGGCCCAGTTCGACACCTCGTACCAGGAGAAGCCGGCTGCGGCCATCGCCTCGTCCGCGATGAGATACCGGTCGGCGTGCGCGTCGTCGTCCGTCATCGGGATCTCACCGCGCTTGATCCGGCGGGCCAGCTGAGTGCCCTCCTCGACGATCAGGGCGTACGCCGACACGTGGTCGGGCCCCGCGCCGATCGCCGCGTCGAGGGAGGCGCGCCAGTCGTCGTCGGACTCGCCAGGGGTGCCGTAGATCAGATCGAGGTTGACGTGCTCGAAACCGGCCGCCCGGGCCTCGGCGACACAGGCCTCGGGCCGGCCGGGGGTATGGGTGCGGTCGAGGATCTTCAGGACGTGCTGCCGGGCGCTCTGCATCCCGAAGGAGATCCGGTTGAAGCCGCCTTCACGCAGCTCGGCGAGGTAGGCGGGCCCGACGGACTCGGGGTTGGCCTCGGTGGTGATCTCGGCGTCGTCCGCGAGACCGAACTCCTCCCGGATCGCGGCCAGCATCCGGACGAGATCGGCGGCGGCCAGCAGTGTCGGCGTACCGCCTCCGACGAAGACCGTACGGACCTGGCGGGGGTCGTCACCGAGGACCTTGCGGGCCTGGCGGACCTCGCCGACGAGGTGGGAGGCGTAGTTGTCCCGGGAGGCCAGCGCACCGCCGGAGCCGCGCAGCTCGGTCGCCGTGTAGGTGTTGAAGTCGCAGTAGCCGCAGCGGGTCGCGCAGTACGGCACGTGCAGGTAGAAGCCGAGCGGGCGGTCAGCGGCGCCTTCCAGGGCGTGGCGGGGCAGCGCCCCGTCGTCGGGCACGGGCTCACCATCGGGCAGTACGGAAGGCATACCGCCCATTGTCGCGCGCCGCCCGGCACCTCGACGCCACGGCGGGCGGCGCAGGCGCGATCGGGTGGCCTCGGGCCGGAAGCGGACGCGGTCCGACGCCTGTGGCCGCTCCGCCCTGAGCCGCCCGACCGCCTCCTACTGGGCCTGGAGGACCAGCAGGGCCAGGTCGTCGTCCGGCGGGCGCTCGGCGAAGGCGTGCACGGCGTGCTTGATGCGGTCCGCGATCTCTTCCGCGGTCAGCCCCACGCAGCCGGAGAGTGCCTGCGCCAGCCCTTCGGCGTCGTCGAACATGAGCGGTCCCGAACGCCGTTCGGTCACCCCGTCGGTGACGCACAGGAGGCTGTCGCCGGGAGCCAGGTCGAAGCTCTGGGTCTCGTACACGGCGTCGTCCATGACGCCGAGGAGCAGTTGTGGTTCGGCGGCCGGGCGCACCGTGCCGTCGGGGCGCAGCAGCAGTGGCAGTGGGTGCCCTGCACTGGCCAGGGTGCAGCGCGCGCCGCCGTCGGGCAGGGGCACGAGCTCCCCGTACAGCAGGGAGAGGAACCGGGGTCCGCTGTCCGCCGACTGCTGGCCGCCCGCGGCGGCGACCATGAGCGCGGCCGCTTCGGCGGCCTCCATCGCGTCGTCGAGGAGCAGCCGGTTGAGGCGGACCAGGACCTCGCCGGCCTGGAAGCCCTCGCGGGCCAGCAGCCGCAGCCAGGGGCGGGCGAGCCCGGTGACGACGGCCGCCTCGGGACCGCTGCCCTGGACGTCGCCGAGGACGAAGCACCAGCGGTCACCTGGGCAGGGGAAGATGTCGTAGAAGTCACCTCCGACCACGCCGTCGTCGCTGGGCTCGTAGACGAGGGAGCTGGCGACGCCCGGTATGTCGGCGACCTTGCTGGGCAGCAGTCCGCGCTGGAGGATGCGGCTGATGGTGGCCTGCCGGGTGTAGGCGCGGGCCGCGCCGACGGCGAGGCCGACCCGGCGCACGAAGTCCTCGATCAGTGCCGTGACCTCGTCGGGGACGCGGGCGATGCCTTCGCGGCCGAGGAGTACGGCGCCGAGGGTGCGGCCGCCCGAGGTGATCCGGTAGGCGAGCGTGACGCCTTCGAGGCCGTCCGGCTGACCGCCGTCCTCCGCGCTGCCGGGCCACGGCATCGAGACGGGCCCGGTGCCGACCCGCTCGGGGAGCCGGAGCGGATGGCCCTCCAGCAGGGTGCGCAGCGGCTGGATGCGGGCCTCGTCGACGTGCCAGACCTTGGCGAGCCGCGGGACAGCAGCGCGGCCGGCGGTCTCGGGTTCCAGCCAGATCGCACACCAGTCGGCGAGCCGGGGCACGAGTAACTGTCCGGCGAGCGCGGCCACGATGTCCTCGTCGAGCTGTCCGGCCAGCAGGTCCGAGGCCTCGGCGAGGAACGACAGCGCGCCGCGGCCGGCCCAGTCCGCATCGTCGCGCAGGGCGCGGCGGGCGGTGGGGGCAAGCAGTTCGGCGGCGCGCAGCTGGCGCTGGAATCCAGCCTCCGGCGCGTCGGGGAAGGGGTTCCAGTCGTCGACGGGGAGCCGGGCCCAGACGGTCTTGAGGCCGGTGCGATAGGTGATGCCCCAGCGTTCGGCGAGGGTGGCGACGAGTGCCAGGCCCCGCCCGTACTCGTCGGGCTCCCCCGGTCCTTCGTCGGCTCCGGAGCCGCTCTCGGAGCGGTCGCTGCGCACGGCACGGGTCGGGTGGTGGTCGGACACCTCCAGGACGAGTGCGGAGGCCTCGTCCTCGGTCGCCTCCTCCAGCCGGAAGAGCAGGTCGACGGTGGTCCCGGCGTGGACGACGGCGTTGGTGACGAGTTCACTGACGATGACCGCCGCGTCGTCGGACAGCCGCTCGCTGAAGCCGACGGCCGCGGGCAGCCCGAGCCCGCTCCACTCGGCCAGCGCCGCGGCGACGAACTGCCGGGCCGCGGAGGGCGCGAGCAGGTTCCCGGGCAGACTCGTCCGGGCGACGGGTTGCTCGCCCGTGGACGCGCCAGTGGTTCCGGGACGCTGCACGATGTCCCGCTGCAAGGGAATGGACCCCACAGGGCGGCTCCTGACCTGTTCTCGCTGCCTGTTCTCCGTAGGACGCACCCTCTGAGCGCCGCTGACGACACGGACAGAGTGACAGATCGACCCTTCGCATACGCGTCGAGTTACCGAAGTGAGTGGAGAACAACGCCCCGGCCCCCCGTGCGCGGGGCGCGGGGGGCCGGGACTTCGTGCCGCTGTCAGGCTTCGCGGGAGCCCGCGTACATCTCGTTGATCAGATCCTTGTACTCGCGCTCGACGACCGGTCGCTTCAGCTTGAGACTGGGCGTGACCTCGCCGTGCTCGATGTCGAGGTCACGCGGGAGCAGCCGGAACTGCTTGATGGTCTGCCAGCGCTGCAGGCCCTCGTTGAGGCGCTTCACGTACCCGTCGACGAGTTCGACGGTCTTCGGGGACGCCACGACGTCCGCGTACGACTTGCCCTCCATGCCGTTCTCCGCGGCCCAGCCGAGAATGGTCGGCTCGTCGAGGGCGATCAGCGCGGTGCAGAAATTACGGTCCGCGCCGTGCACCAGGATGTTGGAGACGAACGGGCAGACCGCCTTGAACTGGCCCTCGACCTCGGCCGGCGCGATGTACTTGCCGCCGGACGTCTTGATCAGGTCCTTCTTGCGGTCGGTGATCCGCAGATAGCCGTCCACGGACAGTTCACCGATGTCGCCGGTGTGGAACCAGCCGTCGGCCTCCAGCACCTCGGCCGTCTTGTCCGGCAGTCCCTGGTAGCCCTGCATCAGGCCGGGGCCGCGCAGGAGGATCTCGCCGTCGTCGGCGATCCTGACCTCGGTGCCGGGCAGCGGCTTGCCCACGGTGCCGGTGCGGTAGGCCTCGCCCGGGTTGACGAAGGAGGCGGCGCTCGACTCGGTGAGGCCGTAGCCCTCCAGGATGTGGATGCCGGCGCCGGCGAAGAAGAACCCGATGTCGGGGGCGAGCGCGGCGGAGCCGGAGACGCACGCGCGGAGCCGGCCGCCGAACGCCTCGCGGATCTTGGCGAAGACGAGGGCGTCGGCGACCTTGTGCTTGGCGCCGAGCGCGAAGGGCACGGAGGCGGTGCCGGTGCGCCGGAAGTTGTCCTGGGAGACCTTCGCGTACTCGCGGGCGACGCCGGCCGCCCAGAGGAAGATCTTGTACTTGGCCCCGCCGCCCGCACGCGCCTTGGCCGCGACGCCGTTGTAGACCTTCTCGAAGATCCGGGGGACGGCGGCCATGTAGGTGGGCTGGACGATCGGCAGGTTCTCGATGATCTTGTCGACCCGGCCGTCGACCGCGGTGACGTGCCCGACCTCGATCTGTCCGGAGGTGAGGACCTTGCCGAAGACGTGCGCGAGCGGCAGCCAGAGGTACTGGACGTCGTCCTTGGTGATCAGGCCGGTGGAGACGGTGGCCTTGGCCATGTACGACCAGTTGTCGTGCGGCAGCCGTACGCCCTTGGGACGGCCGGTGGTGCCGGAGGTGTAGATGAGGGTCGCGAGCTGTTCGGGGGTGATCGCGTCGACCCGCTCGGTGACCGCGGCCGGGTTCTTGGCCAGGTGCTCGGCGCCCAGGGCCTCCAGGTCGGCCAGGGAGAGCACCCAGCCCTCCGGGTCACCCTCGGCCGGTCCGGCGCCCTCGGCGTCGATGACGACGACGTGAGCGAGGTTCGGCAGCTCGGCGCGGCGCTCGCGGGCCTTGGCCAGCTGCGCGGCGTCCTCGGCGATCAGTACCCGGCTCTCGGAGTCGGAGAGGATGAAGGCCGACTCCTCCGCGTTCGTCGAGGGGTAGATCGTGGTGGTCGCGGCGCCCGCGCACATGACCCCGAGGTCGGCCAGGATCCATTCGACCCGGGTGCTCGCGGCGAGTGCGATCCGCTCCTCCGGCTGCACCCCCAGAGCGATCAGCCCGGCGGCGACGGCGTAGACCCGCTCGGCGGCCTGCGCCCAGCTGAGCGACTTCCACTCGTCGGGCCCCTGGCCGGCGGCCGCGGGGACGGGGTAGCGGTAGGCCTCCCCGTCCGGGGTGGCCGCCACCCGGTCGATGAAGAGGGTCGCCACGGAGGGCGGACGGTTCTCGATCATGGTCTGTGTGTCGCTCACGACATCCTCCGGGCCTGCGGCAGTGCTTCACGACGGGCTGCTGGTTGGGGTGTGCTCTCCGCTTACGTCTGCATGCTGATGGTGCTTGTTTAACTGGCGAGTAACTACGAAGCCGTGATCAGAGTAAAGCGCCCGCGCGCCCCGCGTAAGAGGCAACGGGACCCCGCTTCATAACGAACGGGCCCCCGCGGCGCAGCGTTCTGCGATGCGGGGACCCGTTCGTCTACTGGCCGGTACGAACACGGGGGCGGGCTCGCCGCCCCCGTCCGCGTACTACTTCTTCGCCTTGCTCTCCCCGGCGGACTCGTCGGTCGACAGGACGGAGATGAACGCGTCCTGCGGCACCTCCACGTTGCCGACCATCTTCATCCGCTTCTTGCCTTCCTTCTGCTTCTCCAGCAGCTTCCGCTTACGGGAGATGTCACCGCCGTAGCACTTGGCGAGGACGTCCTTGCGGATGGCGCGGACGGTCTCGCGGGCGATGACCCGGGAGCCGATGGCCGCCTGGATCGGCACCTCGAAGTTCTGCCGCGGGATGAGCTTTTGCAGCTTGGCCACGAGCCGGACGCCGTAGGCGTACGCCTTGTCCTTGTGCGTGACCGCGGAGAACGCGTCGACCTTGTCGCCGTGCAGCAGGATGTCGACCTTGACGAGCTCGGCGGACTGCTCGCCGGTGGGCTCGTAGTCGAGCGAGGCATAGCCGCGCGTCTTGGACTTCAGCTGGTCGAAGAAGTCGAAGACGATCTCGGCGAGCGGCAGGGTGTAGCGGATCTCGACACGGTCCTCGGAGAGGTAGTCCATGCCGAGGAGGGTGCCGCGGCGCTGCTGGCAGAGCTCCATGATCGCGCCGATGAACTCGCTGGGCGCCAGGACCGTGGCCCGGACGACCGGCTCGTGCACCTTGTCGATCTTGCCCTCGGGAAATTCACTCGGGTTGGTGACGATGTGCTCGGTGCCGTCCTCCATCTCGACGCGGTAGACCACGTTGGGCGCGGTGGCGATGAGGTCGAGACCGAACTCGCGCTCCAGCCGCTCACGGACCACGTCGAGGTGGAGCAGACCGAGGAAGCCGACGCGGAAGCCGAAGCCGAGCGCGGCGGAGGTCTCCGGCTCGTACACCAGGGCGGCATCGTTGAGCTGGAGCTTGTCCAGGGCCTCGCGCAGGTCCGGGTAGTCCGATCCGTCCAGCGGGTAGAGACCCGAGAACACCATCGGCTTGGGGTCCTTGTAGCCGCCGAGTGCCTCGGTCGCCCCGTTGCTCAGGGAGGTGATCGTGTCACCGACCTTGGACTGCCGGACGTCCTTCACCCCGGTGATGATGTAGCCGACCTCGCCGACGCCGATGCCGTCGGACGGGGTCATCTCCGGGGAGGAGACACCGATCTCCAGCAGCTCGTGAGTGGCGCCCGTCGACATCATGCGGATGCGCTCGCGCTTGTTGAGCGAGCCGTCGACGACACGCACGTACGTCACGACGCCCCGGTACGAGTCGTAGACCGAGTCGAAGATCATCGCGCGGGCCGGGGCGTCGGCCTGGCCGACGGGGGCGGGAACGTCCCGGACCACCCGGTCGAGCAGCGCGTCCACGCCCACGCCGGTCTTCGCGGAGACCTTGAGGACGTCCTCGGGCTGGCAGCCGATGAGGTTGGCCAGCTCCTCGGAGAACTTCTCGGGCTGGGCGGCCGGCAGGTCGATCTTGTTGAGCACCGGGACGATGGTGAGGTCGTTCTCCATCGCCAGGTAGAGGTTGGCCAGCGTCTGGGCCTCGATGCCCTGCGCGGCGTCGACCAGCAGGACCGTGCCCTCGCAGGCGGCGAGCGACCGGGAGACCTCGTAGGTGAAGTCGACGTGTCCCGGGGTGTCGATCATGTTGAGGACATGGGTGCTGCCCTGGCCCTCACCGGTCGTGGGCGCCCAGGGCAGTCGTACCGCCTGGGACTTGATCGTGATGCCACGCTCGCGCTCGATGTCCATCCGGTCGAGGTACTGAGCGCGCATCTGCCGCTGGTCGACCACACCGGTCAGCTGGAGCATCCGGTCGGCAAGGGTCGACTTGCCGTGGTCGATGTGCGCGATGATGCAGAAATTGCGGATCAGCGCCGGGTCGGTACGGCTCGGCTCGGGCACGTGGAGAGGAGTCGCGGGCACGCAGGGTCCTGATTCTTGAGACGCCGAACGCCGTGTCTCGGGTCGATGTCGGGTCGGTCGGATCTGTACGTAGCCTCCATCGTCCCACGCCTGGGGGGCGAGGACCGGTTTGGGCCGGTCGGAGTGCTGCTGGTACCGTGGACAGCTGTGCCTCGTGGCTCTCGGGCCGCAAGGACACACATCGAAGATCCAACGAACCTGAAAAGGCTCTTTCGTGGCGAACATCAAGTCCCAGATCAAGCGGAACAAGACGAACGAGAAGGCGCGCCTGCGTAACAAGGCCGTCAAGTCCTCGCTCAAGACCGCGATCCGCAAGGCCCGCGAGGCCGTCGTTGCGGGCGACGTCGAGAAGGCCACCGTGGCCGTTCGCGACGCTTCGCGCGCTCTCGACAAGGCTGTCTCGAAGGGTGTCATCCACAAGAACGCCGCCGCCAACAAGAAGTCGGCGCTGGCCACCAAGGTTGCCACCCTCCAGGGCTGAGCATTCTGATGTGATCGCCGGAACGGACCCAGCGGGCCCTCTCTCCCGCTCCTGACCGGCACCCCGCGCCGCACACCGAACCTGCGTTCGCCACGCGGGTGCGGCGCACCAAGCACATACCGAAGGCCCTCGTCGTTCCCCTCCCCAGGGAAACGACGAGGGCCTTCGTGATGTCGTCCTTCAGCGCGGCGCCCTGGGCGCACGCCGACTCGCTCTGCATGCCCGGGTGCACCTGCCCCACCCGGCCCCGTCCGGCGGGCGAAGGCGATCTCACGCGCTGCCTTGGATCGAGGACATTCCGAACGGCCTGATGAGCGGCACGGGTGAACGGCACGGGTGAACGGCACGGTCGAGCCGTCCGATGATCCAGAACACCCGGAACGGCACATTCGAGCCCGTCCGGCGACTGCGGCCACCGCGGTCAGCCTCGCGCGCCGGTAGCCGTCGCCCCACCGGCACCGTGACCCTCGGCTACCCTCGCCGCGGCAACCCCGTCATCGCCCCGTCCGCGCGGCCCGCGCCACCGCGACGACGGCCTTCTCCAGCGCGTACTCCGGGTCGTCGCCGCCGCCCTTGACCCCCACGTCCGCGTCCGCGACCGCCCGCAACGCCACGGCGACCCCGTCCGGAGTCCAGCCCCGCATCTGCTGACGCACCCGGTCGATCTTCCAGGGCGGCATGCCCAGCTCCCGGGCCAGGTCCGCCGGCCGCCCCCCGCGCGCCGACGAGAGCTTGCCGATCGCCCGAACGCCCTGCGCGAGCGCGCTGGTGATCAGGACAGGGGCCACACCGGTCGACAGCGACCAGCGCAGCGCCTCCAGGGCCTCCGCCGCCCGTCCTTCGACCGCCCGGTCCGCGACCGTGAAGCTCGACGCCTCCGCGCGGCCCGTGTAGTAACGCCCGACCACGGCTTCGTCGATCGTGCCCTCGACGTCCGCGACG
This sequence comes from Streptomyces sp. NBC_01013, assembly GCF_045162765.1. Lineage (NCBI taxonomy): Bacteria > Bacillati > Actinomycetota > Actinomycetes > Kitasatosporales > Streptomycetaceae > Streptomyces > Streptomyces sp. NBC_01013. The sequence goes on along the minus strand of NZ_CP108687.1, from coordinate 5,693,169 downwards.
AGCTGTGAAGCCGCGCCGGCCAGCTCTCGCAGATCGCTGCCGATGGAGTCGACCAGCGCCTGACAGGCCTCGGGCGTGGCGGAGCGTCCCAGCGTCCGGAACTCGCCCCTCACGAAGGAGAGGCGCTCGGCGGGCTTGGTGGTCTTCGGACACGCGACCTCCCGCGCCCCGGCCTTGCGCGCCGCGTCGAGCAGCCCCTTGCCCTTGGCGCCGCCCGCGTGGAGCAGCATGAGGGTGATCTCCTCGACCGGGTCGTCGAGATACTTCTTGACGTCCTTGATCGTGTCGGCGGAGAGATCCTGCGCGTTGCGCACGATCACCACCTTGCGCTCAGCGAAGAGCGAAGGGCTCGTCAGCTCGGCCAGCGTGCCCGGCTGAAGCTGGTCGGAGGTGAGGTCCCGGACGTCGGTGTCGGCGTCGGAGGCCCGGGCCGCTGCCACCACCTGCTGCACGGCACGGTCCAGGAGCAGGTCCTCCTGCCCCACGGCGAGCGTGAGGGGGGCGAGCGGATCGTCGGTGGAATTCCTTCTGGTGGCCATCGCCGTCCAGCATCCCACGGGCCACTGACAGACCGGCTGCGGCCGCCCGTCAGGGACGCCGCGACCCGTGGGGCCCCACCGGCGGTTCATGGCCGAGAATGGGCGGGTGAGCGATGTGAGACATGTACTGGTCCTGCCCGACCGCGACGCCGCGGAGGAGGCGGCGGGTGAGCTGGCCGACCGGTTCGGGGTGGCCGAGGAGCCGCAGCTCGTACGCGACGCGCTGGCCGGCGAGGACGACGCCGAGGACGCCCAGTGGCTGGTGGTCGTGGAGGACCCGGGCCGGCGCCTCGACTCCGCGGCACTCGATGCGTTCGCCGCGGAGCACGAGGGCTGGCTGGAGGCTCCCTAGCGGTACCCGACGCTCCGTGGGGGCCTGCCCGGGAGCCGGGTTACGGGCAGGCCCGCGGAGTCAGCTCTTCGGAACGATCTGGATGTCCATGTCGATCGAGATGCTGGAGCCGACCGCGGCGATGCCACGGGCCAGCATCGTCTGCCAGGTGAGGGTGAAGTCCTCACGGTGCAGTTCGGTGGTGGCGCGGCAGGCTGCCCGGGTCTCGCCCTCCAGGCCGTTACCGAGGCCGAGGTACTGGGTGTCCAGCGTCACCGTGCGGCTCACTCCGTGCAGGGTCAGCGCACCGCTGACGCCCCATCGGGTGCCGCCCCGGTGGACGAAACGCTCGCTGTAGAACTCCAGCGTCGGATAGCGGCCGACATCGAGGAAGTCACTCGAGCGCAGGTGGTCGTCGCGCATCTGGACGTTCGTGTCGATCGACGCCGCATCGATGATCACGTGCATGGCCGAGTTCTCCATGCGGTCAGCGATCCGGACCGCGCCGGCGAAGGTGTTGAACCGCCCGTGGACGCGGGCCATCCCGATGTGCCGGGCCGTGAAACCGATCTGGGAGTGCATCGGCTCGATCTCCCACTCGCCGGGCTCGGGCAGCTGCGGGGGCGCGGAGACCTGCAGGGTCACATCGCCCAGGCCCGCGTGCGCACCCTCGACGACCGTGGCCGAGCCATGGAACGGGGTGAACCCCTCCGCCGTGACAGCCAGGCGGTACTCGCCCGCCGGCACTGTGGCGAGGACAGTCCCGAACGGGTCCGTCTCCCCGCCGACGACCTTGCGGCCCGCCGCGTCCGAGACGACGAACTCGGCCTGCTGCACCGCCTCACTGACCGGGTCGAGCACCCGGCAGCTGAGGACACCGGCGGAGTCCGGTACGGCGAGTCCGGCGAGGGCGTTGCCGCGGACGGCACCCGTCGCTCCCTTGTTTCCGAGCCAACGGCCGAACATCTCCACGCACTCCCGGGGGCGGTTTCACCTCGGGCCGAAGGACTGGACTTCGTTGTCGGAGCAGCGGCCCGCCGACGATCATGCATTCGATCACCAATGAGACGTTCGAGGCAAACAGAGCGGCTCGCAACGGCTTGGGCGGAGGTGTTACCGAAGGTCCGAATTGATAGTTCCGCTTGTGTGTGTGTCACCCATTCGTCACAGAAACACCGGCGCCTCCCTCCGCGGGAAGCCGGTCGAGAGACACTCCGAAATGCTCGCGGTAGGCGGCGAGAACCTCTTCGTCGCTGTCCAGCCGCGTCTCGTGGCGCTCGGCACCCACCGTCGTGAGCAGCTTGTGGCCTTTGAGCGTGATCCGGCCGGTGGTGGTGAAGCGCGAGCAGACCGGTGACCGGGTGAAGCCGGAATCGGGTGAGGTCCGGTGGTACCAGGCTCCGCCCCGGAAGTCGGCCAGCGCCCGGGGGCGCGGGTCCAGACGGAACTGGGGAAGGCCGTCCCGCAGCACATCAAGATCCCCGTAGTCCTCGCCACCCTCGACGGGGGCCCGCACGATCCGGAAGGCACCGCGCGGGTCCCGCTGGGGGGTGCGGTCACCGAGCACGAGCGGATGCTGGGCATGGTCGCCGAATCCCACATCGGCGAGCCACGGCCCGGTACCGTCGTCCGTCTCCACCCGCAGCGCCATGTGGTCGTACGGAATGCCGAGCCGCCCCTCGTCACCGTGGACCCGCGCCTGGAGCAGTGTGACGTGGAAGCCGAGCGCGCGCAGCAATGCGGCGAAGGCGCCGTTGAGTTCGTAGCAGAACCCCCCGCGGCGGTCGACGACGATCTTGTCGAGAAGCGCCTGCTCCTCCAGCACGATGTTCTCGCCGAGGTGGATCGAGAGGTTCTCGAAGGGCACCGTGGTGAGGTGGCGCAGCTGCAACTCGCGCAGCGCCGCGGCATCGGGGCGGGTTGGCCGGGTGGCGCCGATGCGCTCCAGGTAGGCGTCGACGGTCTGCGGCAGCTGCGGGTCCATGAGGGCAGTCTGTCCCCCCGAGCGGCGCCGCGCCCTGAGCCGATGGTCCTAGGACCGGCGGCGGAGGCGTGCCGCCCGTCGCACTCACTAGCGTGCCGGGTATGACGAACCGGGCGCCGGCGCGCAGCCGCGAACAGCGCACGCAGGATGTACTCGATCATCTGGAGAAGGACACGGATGCCTGGGTGTCGACCGCCTCGGCCGACGGGGTGCCGACCCTGGTGCCGCTCTCGTTCGTGTGGGACCGGGGGACCCTGCTGATGGCCACCAGGCGTACCAATCCGACGGCGGTCAACGTGACGCCGGCAGGGCAGGCGCGGATCGCGCTCGGACCCACCCGCGACGTGGTCCTCATCGATGCGACGGCGGAGCTCGTCGAGGGCGCGGAGCTTCTCGCGGAGTCGGGTGACGCCTTTGCCACGAAGCTCGGCTGGGACCTGCGGGGGCGTTCCGCATGGGTGTATCTGCGGTTCACGCCGTACGCGGTCAGGGCGTGGCGTGAGGAGAACGAGCTGGCCGGCCGCGAACTGATGGCAGGCGGCCGTTGGCTGGAGTGAACGCCCCGTCATGACCGGCCCACCGCCCGCAGTCCCGTACCGGCGCCCGTCACGGCGATCGCGCCATCCCTGTCCGTACGGAGCACCACCGCTCCCCCGGAACTGAGCGCCCCGACCGTCCGCGCGGCAGGATGCCCGTACGGATTGTCCCGGCCCACGCTCACCAGCGCGAACCTCGGACGCGCGCTGCGGAGCAGTGCCGCGTCCTGATGTGCGGAGCCGTGGTGGGCGACCTTGAGCACATCCACCCGAGGCAGGGTGGGGTGACTGCGCAACAGACCCTGCTGGGCGGGGGGTTCGAGGTCTCCCAGAAGCAAGAGCGTGAGCCCGCCCGCCCGCACGAGCAGGGTGATGCTGGCATCGTTCGGTTCCTCCGGTACGGGGCCGGCTGCCAGGCCCGCCGCAGTGCTCGGGCCACCCGGCGGCCACAGCACCTGCCATGAGAGTGCCCCGATCCTGCGCTGCTCGCCGGGGACGGTACGCACCACCGGGATGCCCGCCGCAGCGGCCGTTCGCCTGACGAACCCGGCCTGCTCCGGGGGCTCGTCCAGGCTCGTCGTCTGGATCGCGCCCACCGCTCTGCCCCGCAGCACACCGGGCAGTCCCCTTACGTGGTCGGCGTGGAAGTGGGTGAGCACCAGGAGCGGGACGCGGGTGATGCCCAGGTCGCGCAGGCACCGGTCGGCGAGCCGTGGGTCGGGGCCGGCATCGACGACCACGCCCGCGCCGGGCCCCGCCGCGAGCACCAGGGCGTCCCCCTGACCGACGTCGCACATCGCGAACGCCCAGCCGGGCGGCGGCCATCCGGTCAGCACCCGGGTCAGTGGCACGGGCCGGAGCACCGCGAGGACGAGCAACAGCGCCGCGGCACAACAGATCCACGGATGACGCCCGATGCGCCGCGCGAACAGCACCAGCAGCAGCGTCAGCACGGCCAGCAGCAGCGCCCCCCGCCGGCCGTCGGGCCAGTCGGTCTCCGCTCCGGGTAGCGCGGCTCCGGTCCGGGCCACGGAGGCGATCCATCCCGCCGGCCACCCTGCCAGCCACGCGAGCAGTCCGGCCACCGGTATGGCCACCGGCGCCAGCGCCAGTGCGGCGAACCCGAGCACCGTGGCGGGCGCCACCGCGAACTCGGCCAGCAGATTGCACGGGATCGCCACCAGGCTCACCCGGGAGGCGAGCAGCACCACGACGGGCGAGCAGACCGCCTGCGCCGCGGCCGCCGCAGCCAGGGCCTCGGCCAACCGCGGTGGCACCCTTCGCCGTTGCAGCGCTTCGCTCCATCGCGGGGCCAGGGTCAGGAGGGCTCCGGTGGCCAGCACCGACAGGACGAAGCCGTAACCGCGTGCCAGCCACGGGTCGTAGAGCACCAGCAGCAGAACAGCGGCGGCCAGCGCGGGAATCAGCGATCTGCGCCGCCCGGTACCGATGGCCAGCAGTGTGATCAGACCGCAGGCCGCGGCCCGCAGCACGCTCGGTTCCGGCCGGCAGACGAGCACGAAGGCGAGGGTGAGCCCGCCGCCGAGCAGCGCGGTCCCCCGCAGGGAGATCCCCCACGCGGGCGCCAGTCCGCGGCGTTCGACGCGCAGGGCGCTGCCGGGCGGCCCGATGAGCAGAACGAGCAGGATGGCCAGGTTGGCACCCGATACCGCCATGAGATGGGTGAGATCAGTCGCCCGGAACGCCTCGTGCAGTTCCGGTGTGACGCGCGTGGTGTCGCCGACGACCAGTCCGGGCAGCAGCGCCCGCGCGTCGGGACCGAGGTCTTCCGTCGCCGTGCGCAGACCGGCACGTAGTCCGCCCGCCGTGCGCTGGAGCCGGGTGGGCGGGCCGATGACGCGGGGCGGCCCCTTTCCCTCTGCGCGGAGCACGGCGGTGGCGCGCTCCCCGCCGCGCATCGGCGGGGCCAGCCGGCCGCTGACGCGCAGCCGCGTGGAGGGGAGCAGGCGCTGCCACGGTGCGGCCGCGCGAGCGGGCGTGACGATGACCAGCACCGGCGTACGCAGCCGTACGGTCGCGCCGCCGCGGCTCGTCAGCCGAACGATCTCGGCGTCCAGAAGCAGGGAGACAGGGGTGCTGCGGTCTCCGCGCACCCGGGGGGCCGTGCGGCGGGCGTCGGAGGTCAGGACGATTTCCGCGTCGATGCGCGCGAACTGCCCGGCCAGCCCGGGCACGGGCCCCTGCCGTGCATCGGCCCGGTGCAGGCCTGCGGAGGCCGCGCCGGCCGCCGCGCAGAGCAGCACCGCCGCGACAGCCGTGGTGTGCAATCTCGTGCGCAACCGCCGCCGGTCACCGGCGGAGCCCTCCTCACGGACTGTCCGCGCCGCGCGGACGGGCGGGATGCCCGGTAGGGCCAGGCAGACCATGGATGCCCCGAGACAGAGCGCCACGCCCACGGCCACCCAGCGGCCGGGCACGTCCAGGGCCGACGCTGCACCGGCCCAGGCCGCCAGGGCCGGGGGGACCAGCCGCAGATCGACCGGACCCTCCTGCCGCGGGTCGGAGGCCCCCAGCCGTCGGCCAGACGCCGTGTGGACGTCCTGGGAGCTCATGGACGCACCAGCGGCTGGAGATCGGCGAACCGGCGGTCACCGATCCCGTTGACCTCACGGAGCTCGTCGACGGACCGGAATCCTCCGTGCTGGGTGCGGTAGTCGACGATGCGCTGAGCGAGGACGGGGCCGACGCCCGGCAGGGTGTCGAACTGTTCCGGCGTCGCGGTGCTGAGGCTCACTGGCCCCGTGGCGCCGGTCGGGCCCGCGCCCCCTCCGGCACCACCGGTGGCGGCCGTGCCGGGTGGGGCACCCACGACGATCTGTTCCCCGTCCATCAGGACCCGGGCCCGGTTGAGGTTGTCGAGATCCACGCCCGGCCGCACTCCGCCCGCCACTCGCAGTGCGTCGGCGACCCTGGCTCCGGACGGCAGCCGGTGGATCCCGGGCCGCCTGACCTTCCCGCTCACGTCCACCACGACCTGCCCTCCCGGGCCGGCGGCGGGCAGCGCTCCGGGAGAGGGCTCCGGCGTGCGGGTGCCGTTCGGATCCCCGCTCGTCCCCCCGTCCGCATCCGTCTGGCCCACGGGCACCTGCGCGGCCTCGCCGACGCGCTCCGGCGCAGGCACGGAATCGGGGCGGGCGGTCCAGAAGTGCATCGCGGCGAGGACCGCTGCCGCGACGAGGACGACACCGAGCGCGGCCAGGGCCCTCGGCTCCAGGCCGCACCTGAGCTGGAGCCAGACCGGAAGCCGCTCCCGCAACGCGGGAAAGCCCGGCCCCCGCCGGTCCGCCCTCGGAGCTTTCGGTAGCGGGTCCTGAACCGTGAAGCACCCCGGCTCCCGCCCCGGCCCCGGCCCCCGTTCCTGCCCTCGCGCCCGCTCCTGTCCCACCGACGAGGCGGTACCGGCCTCGGCTTCGGCCGAGCGCCCACCCGCCCGCGGGACGGCCGGGAACCCTGATGTGCCCAGGGGCGACGACTCGCTCGGGCGCTCGCCGTCGAAAGGCACCCCGGCCGAGGGCGGGACTGCCGAGGGCAGAGCCACCGAGGACAGGACCGCCGAGGGCAGGACCACCGAGGGCAGAGGCGCGACCACGGAGCGAGAAGCCATCGCCGAGCGGGCAGCCGACTCCGAGCGGGCAGCCATCGCCGAGCGGGCAGCCGGCTCCGAGCGGGCAGCCGGCTCCGAGCGGGCAGTCGACTCCGAGCGGGCAGTCGACTCCGGACGAATCACCGACGAGCCTGTGCCCACGCCCAGCACGGGCCGTGCGACCCGCCCTCCAAAGCCTCCCGACATCAGCGCATCCGCGCGGCTGCGCGAAGCCGCGGCCGCGGCCGTGCGTGCCCTCGTCCGCTGCCGTCGGCCGGGCCCGGTGCCCGCCCCGGTCCGGGCACGGCCGTCCGAGGCGGGAACACGCCCCGGCCCGCTACCGGGACCGGACCCGCCGCCGGACCGAGTGTCGGACTCGCTGCGGGACGCGCTGCCGGACCGGGCAAATCGACCGATGCCGCTGACACGCCCGGCGGCGCGATTGGTTGCACGATGTGATCGGGAAGCCATGCCACATGACGCTAGGGACTTCCGCCGGATCCCGCTGAGCGCATCCAATTCCGGTGGAAAACCGCCTCGTTGTGGATAACTCCACCACTCCGGAGAGTGACGTCAGCGAGGGGAAACCACCGCTCCCAGCAGACCGGGGCCGGTGTGGGCGCCAATCACCGCACCCACCTCGCTGACATGTAGATCGGCCAGGCCCGGAACCCGTTCACGCAACCGCTCGGCCAGTCGCTCGGCCCGCTCCGGGGCCGCCAGGTGATGCACCGCGATGTCCACCCGTCCGGTGCCCGCCCGGTCGGCGACGATCTCCTCCAGCCGGGCGATGGCCTTCGAGGCCGTCCGTACCTTCTCCAACAGCTCGATCCGGCCGCCGTGCAGCTGCAGGAGCGGTTTCACGGCAAGGGCCGAACCGAGCAGGGCCTGCGCGGCGCCGATCCGGCCGCCTCGGCGCAGATAGTCCAGGGTGTCGACGTAGAAGTAGGCCGACGTGCCCGCCGCACGCTTCTCGGCTGCGGCCACCGCGTCGTCCTGACTACCGCCCGCCTCCGCCGTCTCCGCCGCGGCCAGCGCACAGAACCCGAGGGCCATGGCGACCATCCCGGTGTCCACCACGCGCACCGGCACCGGAGCGTCCTTCGCCGCGAGGAGCGCGGCGTCGTACGTGCCGGAGAACTCCGCCGACAGGTGCAGCGAGACGATGGCGCTCGCACCGGCGTCGGCAGCCGCGCGGTAGGCGGCGGCGAAGACCTCGGGGCTGGGCCGTGAAGTCGTCACGGAACGGCGTTTCTGCAGGGCCAGCGCGAGGGAGCGGGCAGAGATCTCGGTGCCCTCCTCCAGCGCCTGGTCGCCGAGAACGACGGTCAGCGGCACTGCGGTGATGCCATGCCGCTCCATCGCCTGGGGCGGCAGGTAGGCCGTGGAATCGGTGACGATCGCGACATGGCGGGACATGAGCGGGAGATTACCTGCCGGGAAGGTGGCTCGGCAGTCCGACCCCGACCGAATGATCAGTTCCGATCGCTACGGTCCGCATCCTGCCATCCTTGCTCATCTGCAGCCCCGGTCGTGGCCCACCAACCCGCGTGACCGACGGAAACGAAGATCGCCCCATGCCTCTCGAACGCCATCAGCACGCCTCCGAAGGTTGCCATCACGCCTCTGAACGGTGCCAGCACGCCTGGGGAAGTTGTCAGCACGCCTTCGAACGACGTCAGTTCGTGGTCTCCGGCCGTGCCGACTTCTGCCACGGATGCCGGGCCTGGAGCCGCGGGTCCGTGGCCGTGATCGCCTGCGGGGCCCCCTCGCCCTCCGCAGGGCTCCCCGGGGCCTGCTCCGGACCGCGGCCCGCCGGGCGCCCCGGTACGGGCTCCTCCGCCGTCGTCCAGTGCCGCAGCGCCCCGGCCTCCACATCGATCTGCACGTTCAGCGCCGCCAGATCGTCGTCGGCGAACTGCCGGGCCCGGTCCCGGGCCGCCCACCGCAGGGACTCCGCAGCTCGCGTGATCCGCTCGGTGCGCTTCTTCAGATCCGGCAGCAGCGAGGTGACCGTCGCCTTGTCGGGCTCCCGCTCCAGCCGCTTCAGGTCCTCGTCCAGCTCGCGGCCGTGCACCCCGAGGCGCTCGAACAGACCCAGCGACTCCGAGAGCGAGGCGTCCTCGACCACACCCGTCTGCAGCGCCTCCTGGGTGGCCCGCATCGAGGTGCGCAGCGACAGGCGGAGTTGCGCCAGCTCGCCGCCGACGCCCACCTGCCCGTAACTCTTGGCCCGCAGCGTGGTGTCCTCCACGGTCCGGCGGGCCTGCGTGATCGTGCGGTCCACGCCGCGCTTGGCCGCCCCGATCACTTTGACGGTCGCGTAGACGCCCAGCGCCATGAACGCGACGACGAGCAGCCCCAGGATCAGGATCACGGCTTCCATGAGCGCCCCTCGGATGGTGTGAAGGCTTGCGGCACGGTTTCACCCGCCCCTCCACCGTAAACGGAACGGGCAGGCGGAGGGTTCCATTGGAACCCCCAACCTGCCCGTAGGGGAAAGCCCTCACACCGAAAGGCCCTCACGCCGCCCTGACATCGGCCACCGGTCACCCGTCACTCGTCACTCGTCACCAGCAGACCCTCCGCCATGGGTCACCGTCGGCCATCTGCCATCTGCGATTGGTCAACGGCCGACCACCGACCTCTGAACGCAGACCACAGACCACAGACCACAGACCACCGGCAGGCTAGGCCGGAACGATGTTCACCAGCTTCGGTGCCCGGACGATCACCTTGCGGATGCCCGCCCCGTCCAGTGCCGCGACAACGGCCGGGTCCGCCAGGGCCAGGGCCTCCAGCTCCGCGTCCGTGATCGACGGCGAGATCTCCAGGCGCGCCTTGACCTTGCCCTTGATCTGGACGACGCAGGTCACGGTCTCGTCGACGACGTACGCCGGATCGGCGACCGGGAAGTCCTGGTGCACGACCGACTCGGTGTGGCCCAGCCGGCGCCACAGCTCCTCGGCGATGTGCGGCGCCAGCGGCGCCACCAGCAGCACCAGCGCCTCGGCGACGGAGCGCGACAGCGGGCCGCCTGCCTTGGTCAGGTGGTTGTTCAGTTCGGTGACCTTGGCGATGGCCGTGTTGAAACGCATCGCGGCCATGTCCCCGCCGACGCCGTCGATCGCCTTGTGCAGCGCACGCAGCGTGTCCTCGCCCGGCTCGGAGTCGACGACGGTGACCTCGCCGCTCTCCTCGTCGACGATGTTGCGCCACAGGCGCTGCAGCAGGCGGTACTGGCCGACGACCGCGCGGGTGTCCCAGGGGCGCGACACGTCCAGAGGGCCCATGGCCATCTCGTACAGACGCAGCGTGTCCGCGCCGTACTCGCCGCAGATCTCGTCGGGCGTCACGGCGTTCTTCAGGGACTTGCCCATCTTGCCCAGGACCCGGGAGACCTTCTCGCCCTCGTAGTAGTACGCCCCGTCACGCTCCTCGACCTCGGCCGCGGGGACCGCGATGCCGCGGGCGTCCCGGTAGACGAACGCCTGGATCATGCCCTGGTTGTACAGCTTGTGGAACGGCTCGGCGGAGGAGACGTGACCCAGGTCGTGCAGCACCTTGGACCAGAAGCGCGCGTACAGCAGGTGCAGCACGGCGTGCTCGGCACCGCCCACGTACAGGTCGACGCCACCGGTCGGCCGGCCCTCGCGCGGCCCCATCCAGTACTGCTCGATCGCCGGGTCGACCAGCTTCTCGGCGTTGTTCGGGTCCAGGTAGCGCAGCTCGTACCAGCAGGAACCCGCCCAGTTGGGCATGGTGTTGGTCTCGCGGCGGTACTTCTTCGGTCCGTCGCCCAGGTCCAGCGTGACGTTGACCCAGTCGGCGTTGCGCGACAGCGGGGTCTCCGGCTGGGTGTCGGCGTCGTCAGGGTCGAAGGTGCGCGGAGAGTAGTCGTCGACCTCCGGCAGCTCCAGCGGCAGCATCGACTCGGGCAGCGGGTGGGCGATGCCCTCCTCGTCGTACACGATCGGGAAGGGCTCGCCCCAGTAGCGCTGACGGCTGAACAGCCAGTCGCGCAGCCGGAAGTTGACGGTGCCCTCGCCGACGCCGTGTTCCTTCAGCCACTCGGTGATCCTGGCCTTGGCGTCGACGACGCCCAGGCCGTCCAGCGAGATCTCGCCGTTCGCGGAGTTCACCAGCTTCGCGTCGTACGAACCAAAGGCGTCCTCCCACGTCGAGGCGTCCGTGCCGCGGTCGTCCGACGGCTCGACCACGCAGCGCATCGGCAGCTCGAAGGCGCGCGCGAAGGCGAAGTCGCGCGCGTCGTGCGCCGGCACGGCCATGATCGCGCCGGTGCCGTAACCCATCAGGACGTAGTCGGCGATGAAGACGGGGACCTGCTCGCCGCTGACCGGGTTGGTCGCGTACGCACCGGTGAAGACACCCGTCTTGTCCTTCGCCTCGGCCTGCCGCTCCACGTCGGACTTGGCGGCGGCCTGCTTGCGGTACGCGGTGACGGCCTCGGCCGGTGTGGCGTGTCCGCCGGTCCAGACCGCGTGGGTGCCGTCGGGCCAGGCGGTGGGAATGATCTGTTCGACCAGCTCGTGTTCCGGCGCCAGCACCATGTAGGTGGCACCGAACAGGGTGTCCTGGCGGGTGGTGAAGACGGTGATGCTGCCGGCGCCGTCGACGGGGAAGTCGACGCGCGCGCCCTCGGAGCGGCCGATCCAGTTGCGCTGCTGCAGCTTGATGGCCTCGGGCCAGTCCAGCCCGTCCAGGTCGTTCAGCAGCCGGTCCGCGTAGGCCGTGATGCGCATGTTCCACTGGCGCAGCTTGGCCTTGAAGACGGGGAAGTTGCCGCGCTCGGAGCGGCCGTCGGCCGTGACCTCCTCGTTGGCCAGGACGGTGCCCAGGCCGGGCGACCAGTTGACGGGCGCGTCGGAGGCGTAGGCCAGCCGGTAGTCGCTCAGGACGTCGGCACGCTCTGCGGCACTCAGCACACTCCAGTCACGGCCGTCCGGGGTCGGACGCTCGCCGCTCTCGAACTGGGCGACCAGCTCGGCGATGGGCCGGGCGCGGTCGGCCTCGGTGTCGTACCAGGAGTTGAAGATCTGCAGGAAGATCCACTGGGTCCACTTGTAGTACTCGGACTCGATCGTGGCGAACGAGCGGCGCTTGTCGTGTCCCAGGCCCAGCCGGCGCAGCTGCGCCGTCATGTTCTCGATGTTGGCCTCGGTGGAGATCCGCGGGTGCGTACCGGTCTGTACGGCGTACTGCTCCGCGGGCAGGCCGAAGGCGTCGAAGCCCAGGGTGTGCAGCACGTTGTGGCCGCTCATCCGCTGGTGGCGGGCGAACACGTCCGTGGCGATGTAGCCCAGCGGGTGGCCCACGTGCAGCCCCGCACCCGAGGGGTACGGGAACATGTCCATGATGAACTTCTTCGGCTTGGCGGCCAGCTCCGGGTCGCCCGCCAGGTCACCGGTCGGGTTCGGCGCCTCGTAGGTGCCCTCGGCGTCCCAGAAGTCCTGCCAGCGTGCCTCGATGTCGGCGGCCATCGCTGCCGTGTAGCGGTGCGGCGCAGCAACGTCGGCTGCGGAATTCGTCTCGCTCATGATCCTCAAAGCTCCATCGATCGTCATCTGCCGGGCGCCCACGTCTACGGACACGCGTCTACGGAAACGAAAAATCCCCTCGCACAGGAGGGGACGCCGCGCCGATGCCGACCAGGCATTCTCACCGGTCGGGACTGATCAGCGCGGCTCGCTAAGCAGAAGGCGTACGGCACGCATGGCGTCAGGGTACCGCACAGGCCCGGCCCCCATTCGGGGGCCGCCGATCCGTGGACACACGGGGCTGCGAACCATGCGGCGGAACGTCCGGGAAGCGGGGGTTACTCCGCGTAATGCCCTCTATCGGGGCAACCACCCAAACCGCGTACTGGTCGGTATGGGGCGCCTTAGCATGCGGCAACGGGACCGCTTTGCCGAACCATTCGGAGTCGCCCCCCTATGAACCCTCATCGCAAGATCCGCTCATCGGCCGCCCCTCTCCAGGGGCCGAGCCGCCAGGTGCAGGGCGGGCTGACCGTCGCTGTGCTGGTTCTCCTGCCCCTGCTCGCCGTGGCGGGCAGCGACGGTCTGCGCGCCACGCTCGACTTCACGACCGGTGTGCTTTCGCTGGTCTCCCTCACCGCCGCGGTGGGCTGGGGTCTGCTCGCCACCGACCGGCTGTTCCTCTCCTCACGTCAGCGGCTGGTGGGCCAGGCCGTCCACCGCACCGCCGCTGCCGCCTCGCTGGGCTTCCTGCTGCTCCATGTCACGGTGAAGGTCTCGCTGGGGCATGTGGCGCTGCTCGGCGCCCTCATACCGTTCGGCCTCGGATTCAGCGGTACGGCAGGGCTGATCGGCTTCGGCGCGCTGGCCGGGCTGCTGATGGTGGTGGCCGCCGCGACGGGCGCGCTGCGCAGCGCTTTCGCCACCCCCAGCAAGGTCGCCGGGCGCTGGCGTGCGCTGCACGCGCTGTCCTACCCGGCCTGGTGTGCCGCCCTGGTGCACGGTCTGTACGCGGGCCGGCCGCCCGCGGGCTGGGTCGTCGTCATGTACAGCATGAGCCTCGTCGCCGTGGCGGCAGCGCTGTGCCTGCGCACGCTGCCGCCGCCGCTGAAGCGGCGGATCGCGGATCTGATCACTGCTCTGATCAAGCCCGGAGCCCTGCCCGCCGAACCGGATCCGGTGACCCGCGAGGCCCCGCTGCCCGGTGCGGACATCGCGGGCCTGCCGAGGACGTACGGAACGGACGCGGGCGGCGCGGACCGGCTCGGCCTCGACGACCGGCTGCGGGGAACCCCGCTGCCCTCGTCCTTCGAGCCTCCCAGGGCCACGCTCCCCGCGCCCGCACCGCCGCTGTACGAGGCCCCGCCCCGCAGCTCCGACCGCCTCACGGACCCGTTCCCTAGTACGCCCGGCGGCCTCACGGGCCCGGGCCCGGGGATCGCCGCCGGGTACCGCGCGGTCTCACCGACCGCCGGAGCCGCCGCCCGCCGGCAGCAGTCCGGGCGCTGGCCGGCGCCGTCACCCGCCCCGCCGGCCCGGGGACTGCGCACGGCCCCCGACCACGCGCGATCCGCGCACCCCCAGTACGCCGCCTACGAGCCCCCCGCGCCGTCCTTCACGCCTGCGCCCACCGCTCCCCACGTCCCCGCCCAGGAACCTCCGTACGCCGCCGGCGGATCGACCGCTCCGCTGCCCGTCGTCGGCGACACCGCACCGCTCCCGGGACCGTTCTATCCGCCCCCGGCCGGAGAACCCTGGACCGCACCCGCAGGAGACCGACCGTGAACATCCCCCTGCCGGACGTCCCGGAAGTCCGCGTCGTCGGCCTCCCCCAACTGACCAGCGGCTTCGACCTGGTGGAGCGACTCGACCTGGGCATGCACCTGAAGGTGCACGGACCGCTGGAGCCGATGACCGGCGAACGCCTGGCGGAACTCGCCGAGTCCATCTCGCTGAACGGCCGAGGCGGTGCCGGATTCCCCTTCGGCAGAAAGCTGCGGGCCGTCGCCAAGGCGTCAATCCGGCGAGGGGTGCGGCCGGTCGTCGTGATCAACGGCAGCGAGGGCGAACCCGCCTGCCGGAAGGACACGGTGATGCTCAACCGTGCGCCGCACCTCATCCTGGACGGCGCTCTGCTGGCCGCCGAGGCGCTCGGCGCCCGCACGCTGATCGTTGCCGTCACCCGTAACTCCACGGAGATCTCGGTGCGCTCCGCCCTGGCCGAGCGAGGTCTGTCCGACCGCCGTGGTCAGCCGTTGCGGGCCCGGGTGGTGCGGACGCCGGAGCGGATGGTCTCCGGCGAAGCCTCGGCCGTCATCCGGGCGGCGTCCGGCGGCCCCGCTCTGCCGCCCGGGCGCCGCGAACGGGCCGCCGAGTCGGGGGTCGGCGGCGCTCCCACCCTGCTGTCGAACGCGGAGACGTACGCACAACTCGCCGTCGCCGCCCGCATGGGCGCCCGCCGATACGGGAACACCGGCCTGCCGGACGAGCCAGGCACGGTACTCCTCACGCTCTCCGGCGCCGTCGCGCGTCCGATGGTCATCGAGGTGCCGACCGGTGTGCCGCTGCGGTACGTGCTCCAGCTGGCAGGCGCGCCGCCGCTGCCGCAGGGGGTGCTGACGGGCGGCTACCACGGCAACTGGATCAGCGCGCACGCCACGCATGACGCCGTCATCTCCCGGGAGTCGCTGGCCGCGGCAGGTGGCGCCCTGGGAGCGGGCGCGATCCTGCCGATCGGGCCGGAGACCTGTCCGCTCGGCGAGTCCCTGCGGGTGGCGAACTGGCTGGCCGCCGAGACGGCGGGTCAGTGCGGCCCCTGCAAGCTCGGACTGCCGGCCGCCGCGGGCGGACTCTCCGACGTACTGAACGGGGGCGGGCCCGCCGCCCTGGAGGCGCTGCGTGAGGTGACGCTGGCGGTCAAGGGCCGGGGTGCCTGCAAGCATCCGGACGGTTCGGCGCGCTTCCTGTCGTCCACGCTCTCCGCGTTCACCGACGATCTGGCGGCGCATGTGCTGGACGGTGGCTGCGGCAGAGAGACGCTCGGTGTGCTCCCCCTTCCCGCACCCGGGTACCAGGATGTGGAGGAGTCGATTCCCAGTGGCGAGAAGCTTGCCGTGGACTGGACGCTCTGCCGGGGTCACGGCCTCTGTGCGGACATCGTCCCGGAGCTGATCAGGCTGGGCCCCGACGGATATCCGGCGCTCGCGGACGCGGCGGTTTTGATGCACCTGCGGGGCCGCGCGCAGCGTGCCGTACGCCGCTGTCCCGCGCTGGCGCTCCGGATCGAGCAGCAGGCTCCCGAGCGGCCCGCGCTGCCTCCGGGCAACGGCCGTAAGGCCCTGGGCAGCGGCCTTGGTTGACGGAGCAGAAACGACTGGTGGGCCATCCGAATCGGATGGCCCACCAGTCGATCTTCATTGTGGAGCTAAGGAGAATTGAACTCCTGACCTCCTGCATGCCATGCAGGCGCTCTACCAACTGAGCTATAGCCCCTCGTTGTGCCGCCCGGTCTCCCGTGGCGACATCGAGAACATTACCGGTCACCCCTGCCGTCCACCAAATCGATTCCCGCCGGGCCCCTCTGCGGCCGATCGCCGAGCCCGGTCAGGCGGTGGCGAAGGAGTAGAAGCGCTTGAGAGTGCAGTGCTCCTCCAGCAGCCGTCCGTAGATCGGCTCGCCCTCCAGCTCCCGGTAGGTCTCGATGGCGTCGCCCTTTATGACCAGCGCCCTCGCGCATTCCTCGCACCAGTACTGGTAGTCGGCGTTGATGGGGTCCATGTCCCTGACGATGGGCGTACCCCTGCCGCACCAGTCGCATTTCCGCCTGTGTGCACCCATGAATCAGCTCCGGCTGCGGCCGCGGGCCGTACACATGGAGAGAATCCCGGCGTGGGCGCCGGGCGTTCGGACTGCCGGGGGTGTGCCGGCGGGACGACCGGGAACGGGCTCCGGCGGCAGGGCCGGGAGTTCGTGGCGGCTCGCAGGCATCGCGCACTCCTCCCCGTTCGCTCGTCTCCCCCTCCGGCGGTCCGATTCTGCCATGACGCCGCAAGGGGGTCAGCCCGCCGGAGATCCCGCCCCGCGACGAAACCCCGTACGAGGAGGGGCGGGCACGGGCCGGCGGCGTCCCGAACCGCCCGGGGAAGCCCCCGGACTCGGGGAAAAAGCAAGGATCCCGCCCCCTGACGGGGACGGGATCCTGATTGTGGAGCTAAGGAGAATTGAACTCCTGACCTCCTGCATGCCATGCAGGCGCTCTACCAACTGAGCTATAGCCCCGCTGTTCGCTGTGTTTCCCTGCGTTTCCGCGCTGCGAACAAGAAGAACTTTAGCCTGTGACCAGCCAGAAAGTGAAATCCGGCCGACGCCGCCCGAAGACGCCCTGCGGGCGCTGCCGGGCAGCCGGTCAGGCGTCGTCCCCGAGCACCGGTTCGGGCAGAGTGCCCGCGTTGTGCTCCAGCAGACGCCAGCCGCGGGCACCCTCGCCCAGCACCGACCAGCAGCAGTTGGAGAGTCCGCCGAGCCCTTCCCAGTGGTGCGCCTCCAGGCCCAGCAGCCGGCCGATGGTGGTCCGGATGGTGCCGCCGTGGCTGACCACGACGAGCGTGCCGTCGTCGGGCAGCTTGTCGGCGTGCGCGAGCACGACGGGGGCGGCCCGGTCGGCGACCTCGGTCTCCAGCTCACCGCCGCCGCGCCGCACGGGTTCACCGCGCTTCCAGGCGGCGTACTGCTCGCCGTACAGCCCCACGATCTCCTCGTGGGTGAGGCCCTGCCAGGCGCCGGCATAGGTCTCGCGCAGCCCCGGGTCGTGCGCGACGTCGAGTCCGGTGATCGCGACGAGCTCGGCCGCCGTGGCCGCGGCCCGCCGCAGATCGGACGCGACGATCGCGTCCGGCCCCAGCGAGGCGAGCAGCCGGGCAGCCCGGCGGGCCTGCCCGACACCTTCCTCGGTGAGATCGATGTCCGTGGAGCCCTGGAACCGGCGCTCCAGGTTCCAGGCCGTCTGGCCGTGCCGCCAGAGGACGATCCTGCGGCCCCTGCCGCCTCCGCTGCCGCTCAGTTCTGCTCACCTTCCGTGCTGCCGGTGAGCTGTGCGTGCTCCTCGGCCTTGCCGCGGGTCTTCACGGCATCCTCGGGGAGGGGGATCTCGGGGCAGTCCTTCCACAGGCGCTCGAGCGCGTAGAAGACGCGCTCCTCGCTGTGCTGGACGTGGATGACGATGTCGACGTAGTCGAGGAGGATCCAGCGGGCGTCGCGGTCGCCCTCACGGCGGACCGGCTTGGCGCCGAGCTTCTTCTGAAGCTGCTCCTCGATCTCGTCGACGATCGACTTGACCTGGCGGTCGTTGGGGGCCGAGGCCAGCAGGAAGGCGTCCGTGATGGACAGCACGTCGCTGACGTCGTACGCAATGATGTCGTGCGCGAGCCGGTCGGCGGCCGCCTGAGCGGCGGCGTTGATGAGCTCGATGGAGCGGTCCGTGGCGGTCACATGCAGGCTTTCGTCGGCGGTCAGATCAACCTCTAGGGTCTCACGGACCGCCGACAGCCCACGCAGTCATCTTCCGAGGGCCGGTCGGCAGCCGTCCGGCGGCCTCCGGGAGCGGCTGCGGAACCTCCCGGACCGGCCCGCGGGAGGCTCGGGGAGCGGGCCGGGAACGGCTGCGGGGCGGCCCGGAACCGTCCCCGGACACCGTTGCCGGTGTCGGAACCGTCCCCGAGCCGCCCCGATCGGGCCGGTGCGGCCGGGCCGGCCGCACCACCGCCTACTTGATCTTGTAGTCCCGGCCGATGACGACGGACACGTCCGCGTTTCCGGCCGGTGTGCCCTTCTTCGCCGCGGTCGCCGGCAGCCCGAGGGTCGCGGCGACCTCGGTCGCCTTCTTCTTGTCCGCCGAGCTCTTGTAGACGACCTCGGAGGACGCCACCGCATCGGACTTCCCGGCGTTGACGAAGGTGTAGCCGCCGTTGACCAGCTCGATCCGGGCGGACTCCGTACCGCGGTCACTGCCCGTGGCGTTCTTGACCCCGACCCGTACCGCCGCGTCGGCGTCAGGAGCCTTGAAGGTGCCGCCCAGGATGTCCTTGACCACACTCTCCGTGGCAGCCTCGGTGAGGGTGCCGTCGTCCTGGACCGGCAGCAGCGCGGTCTTGTAGTCGCCGAGCTTGGCGTGCTCGGCGAGCTTGGCCAGGGAGGCACCCAGATCCTGCTCGGGCAGGGAGGGGTCGAGGATCTGGGCCAGCGTCTCCACGGTGACCGTGGCGGCCTTCGGGTCGTCGGAGATCTTCCGCAGCACTCCGCGCATGACCTGCCCGAACCGCATCAGCTGCTTCGCCTCGGCCTCGCCGGGACCGCGGTACGTGGCGTACGCGACGGCCATCGGCCCGCTGAGCGTCTGCGCCTTGCCCTTCTTCACCAGGGGCGCGGCGCCCTTCTTGGTGTCGGGAACGGCGGTGTCGGTGTCGACCTCGATGTTGCCGACCAGGTCGACGAGGTTCTCCAGGTAGGGGGTGTCGAGCCGCCACGTGCCGCTGATCTCGGTGCCGAGCAGCGAATCGATGGCCTCACGCGTTCCCGAGGTCCCGTCGTCGTCGACCGACTTCCCGAGAGTGGTGGCGGAACCGTCCTGGTCGGCGACGGCCAGCGAGTTCGGCAGAAGAACCGTGGTCCCCTGCTTCGTGGTGACGTTGTCGACGAGCAGGGCCGTGGACGTACCGCCCCGCTTGGTGTTGTGGAGGTGGACCACGATGACGTCCCGCCGCTGCGGGCCCGTGGCCGTGGTGTTCTCCTTCTCCGACGCGGAGAGGCCGGGGATCTTGTCCGCGGACCACAGGTAGCCGACGCCGCCGAGCACGACGAGGGCGGCGACGACGATCAGCGCGACCATGCGGTTGTGACCGCGACGGCGTGCCTCCTCGCGGCGTTCGCTCCGGCTCTCGGTGAACTTCAGCCAGTCGATGACGTCTTCGGAGTCCTCGTCGGGCTCCTCGATGAAGGAGAACTGCTCCGTGCGGTAGTCGCGGTCTCCCCGGCGCGGCCCCGGGACGCCCGCCTCGGGCTCCGCGGCCGGCTGCGGTTCGGGGGTCCGCTGCGGCGGAGCGGCCGGAGCAGGGGCCTGCTGCGGGATGCTCCACTGCTGCGTGGTGTCGACCGCGGCGGGCTGCTGCCCCGTGTCGTAGCCGTAGCCGCCGCCGTAGCCGTAACCCTGCTGCGGGGGTTGCTGCTGGGGCGGCTGGTGCTGCTGCGCGGCGTAGGGGTCGTACTGCTGCGGAGGCGCGGCAGGGTGCTGCTGTTGCTCGGCGTACGGGTCGTAGCCGTACCCCTGACCGGCCTGCGGCGCCTGCTGCGGGGGCTGCTGGGCCTGGTGCGGCGGCTGAGGCTGCTGCTGTGCGTACGGGTCGTACTGCTGCTGCCCGGGCTGCTGGTACACCGGCTGCCCGTACTCGTCGTAGCCGACGATCTGCGGCTGCTGGTAGTACGGGTCGTACGGATTCTGTCGGTCGTTCACCGGTGCCCCTCTCCGTGGCTCATTCGCCGCGGTACAGCTGGCGCTTGTCGATGTAGCGGACCACGCCGTCCGGCACCAGGTACCAGACGGGCTCCCCCTGGGCGACCCTGCCACGGCAGTCCGTCGAGGAGATCGCCAGCGCGGGGACCTCCACGAGGGAGACGCCCCCCTCCGGGAGCCCGTCATCCGTGAGCACGTGCCCCGGCCGCGTCACACCGATGAAGTGGGACAGCGAGAAGAGCTCGTCGGCGTCCCGCCAGGTGAGGATCTGGGAGAGGGCGTCTGCACCCGTGATGAAGAAGAGGTCCGCGTCGCCATGGACGGCGCGCAGGTCCCGCAGGGTGTCGATCGTGTACGTGGGGCCGTTTCGGTCGATGTCGCTCCGACTGACCGAGAACTGCGGGTTGGACGCCGTCGCGATGACTGTCATCAGATAGCGGTCCTCGGCCGGGGAGACCTGCTTGTGGCTCTTCTGCCACGGCTGCCCGGTCGGAACGAAGATCACCTCGTCGAGGTGGAACTGGGCGGCCACTTCACTGGCCGCCACCAGGTGTCCATGATGGATCGGGTCAAACGTCCCGCCCATCACGCCGAGTCGGCGTTTCCCGCGGCCGGTAGGCACTTCCTGCTCTCCCATGCGTGCAGAGCCTACTGGCACAGCTGTACGCCTCGGCCTCAGCGGTCGCGGTTGAAGCGCGTGGTGATCCACAGAAGGAGGAGAAGCGCGACAAACGCACCACCACCGGTCAGGAGCGGGCTGAGACTTTCGTGGTTCCCACCGTGCTCGCCCTCGGCGGCGACGGTGACCAGCTGGTGTGCGGTGCTCGTGAGGCTCATCTTCGGCAGGACCTATCGATCGGGAGTCGGAGGGAAGACGTCGCGGACATCGTATGCGGGAGCCCCGGGCACGCTCACGCCGACTCAGTCGTTGTTGTCGTCGTTGCGGTATCCGCGCAGCAGGAACCAGGCCAGCAGAGCCGCTCCGACGAGCGAGGCGATGAGCACGATGCGGATCGTGTTGCCCGGCCCCTGATCCTCGGATGCGGCGGCGAACAGAGCAACGGTGTGCGGCATGTCGGGCGTCTCCTCAGTTATCCACAGCCCCCGCACACCGTAGCCCCAGCACCTACGCTGGGATGTGCCAGGGGGGCGAGCGACGTCTCGTACGAACAGGGGGCCCATTCATGACCGACGGCAGCCACGAGAGCCATGGCCAGGTGCCGAGCAGGCAGCGCAGGCGTTTCCCGGGGATCTCCTCCCGGGCGTACGAACACCCGGCGGACCGCTCGGCCCTGGTGGCGCTGCGCAGGCTCAGCGGGTTCGACACCGTGTTCAAGGCGCTGAGCGGACTGCTGCCGGAGCGCAGTCTGCGGCTGCTCTTCCTGTCGGACTCCGTCCGGGTGAGCGACGCGCAGTTCAGCCACCTCAACGACATGCTGCGGGACGCCTGTTACATCCTGGACCTGGAGAAGGTCCCTCCGATGTACGTCAGCCAGAACCCGCAGCCCAACGCCATGTGCATCGGGCTGGACGAGCCGATCATCGTGGTGACGACGGGCCTCGTCGAGCTGCTCGACGAGGAGGAGATGCGGGCGGTCGTCGGGCACGAGGTGGGGCACGCCCTGTCCGGTCACGCCGTGTACCGCACGATCCTGCTCTTCCTCACCAATCTCGCTCTCAAGGTGGCGTGGATCCCGCTCGGCAATGTCGCGATCATGGGGATCGTCACTGCGCTGCGCGAGTGGTTCCGCAAGTCCGAGCTGTCGGCCGACCGCGCCGGGCTGCTGGTCGGCCAGGATCTGCGGGCCTCCATGCGCGGACTGATGAAGATCGCCGGCGGAAACCACCTCCACGAGATGAACGTGGACGCCTTCCTCGCCCAGGCCGACGAGTACGAGAAGGCGGGCGACCTGCGCGATTCCGTCCTCAAGATCCTGAACGTACTCCCCCGTTCGCACCCGTTCACCACGGTGCGCGCGGCCGAACTGAAGAAGTGGTCCGAGACCCGGGACTACCAGCGGATCATGGACGGCCACTACCCGCGGCGCGACGAGGACAAGGACACCTCGGTGACGGACGCCTTCAAGGAGTCCGCCTCGCACTACGCCGATTCGGTGCGCACCAGCAAGGATCCGCTGATGAAGCTGGTCGGCGACATAGCCGGCGGCGCCGGCGACCTGGGCGGCAAGCTCCGCGACAAGTTCACCGGAGCGGGCGGCAGCGGTGCCAGGGGAGCCGGGGCTGCCAAGGGCGACGCTACCGACGGCTCGGGGCAGTCCCCGAGGCCCGAGGACCCTGAGGGGCCGCCTGCGGCACCGGGGAGCTGACCGCCAGCTTCCCGCACAGCGCCGCGGCGGGCCGGCCCGTGGCATACGGGTCGGTGCCCGCCGGTCCGCCGTCGACCGCCCGTCTGCCCGCGAGCAGCGGCCGCAGGGCCCCGGTGGTGTCGGCGGAGCAGGACTGCGGTCCGGCCTGGACGTAGCTGCTCTGCACCTCCAGCCGGTGCAGCCGCAGATCGTCACGGTCGAACCGGAAGCGCATCTCCCGTCGTACGGTGAACAGCGAGGCTCCGCCCGCCTGTTGGGGGCCCGCGACGGCCGGGCGGAGTACATAGGCGAAGGTGTGGTCCGACACCACCTCCAGGGTGTCGGCCCCCGCTTCGGCGTAGCGCAGGGTTCCTTGGACCCGGATCTCCGGGTGGGGGGTGACCTCGGCCGGGTCGAAGCGCACCAGCCAGCCGGTCGCCGCGTGCTGCCCGTCGTCGTGCGGGGCGTTCATGCTCCGCTCGAACTGCTCCATCTGGTCCGGGTCGAGCAACGCCTCCACGGGGCGCACCGCGCTCCCGCCGAGGACGTCCGGGTCGAGCGAGGAGGCCGCCAGATAGTCCTTGGCCGTGGCCAGGGCGGCATACACCTGGCTGTCGGTGAAGTTCGCCGTCCGCCGGGTGACCGGGAGGCTGATACCTGCGGCTCCCTTCCGGAACGAGGCGGCGGGGCTGCTCGCGAAGAGGCCGGCCGGGGTGCCGGCGGGCACGGTTCCGCTCGGTGCCAGCGGAACGACCGTCATCCGCAGCGGCTCGGCCCGTCGGGTGACGGGGTTCTGGTACGGGTGACGGAAGCCCATGAAGACGGCGGCGCCGAAGGCCAGGGCGATCAGGACGACCAGGGCGAGTGCGGCCCGGGAGCCGTGGCGCACGGCGCGGCCCGGCAGGCTCCGGACGGCGCGGGCGTGCTCTCCCATGCGCTCCTGGGCGGAGAATTCCTGCAGCCGCGCAGCCCGGACGAAGGACTCGTCGAAGACCAGGGACCGGTACTCGTCCTCGCTACCGCTCGCACTGTTCTCCGACGGGCCTTCGGGTGGATCTCCGCGGTCTGCCATGACTTCTCCCGACTCCACGCCACCGACCGGGGCCGAAACGGTGCGCCCCTTGCGGCCGGAAGGCTCCGGACAGGGCCTGCCCGTCATGCGGGGACATGTACGGACATATGAGAAGCCCCCTCTTCGAGCGGGTGAGGGGTCATATCTTCAGAGTAGGTCGATTACGACGGAGGTAAACGCGGTGACGGGCGGGAACTGACCCGGGGTTCCCCCGGTCGGGCGGATCCTGACCGGGAAACGTCAGCGGCGGGAACGGGGCCGGCGAGAGCGCGGGCCCCCGGCCCCGGTGCGCCTGGGCCGCCCCCCGGAGCTCCGGGACGAGACCGAGAGCCGTCGCCCGTCAGTGAGCCGGCGCCCGGGCCCGTCAGTGAGCCGGCGCCCGGGCCCATCCGTGAGCCGGCGCCCGGGCCTATCCGTGAGCCGGCGGGCGGGGCCGTCCGAGCGGGGGTGCGCCCTGGGCCGGCCGCAGGCCGGCGCCCTGGAACGCCCCCGTGCGTCAGGGGGTGCGGGGGACGGCCGAGACCATGGGACGGGAGTAGCCGTCAGCGGCGGACGGAGCCGAGGTGGGCCCGGGTGCGCTGTCCACGCCGCTCGTGGCCGGTGGCGGGACCTGGTCCTGGCGGTCGCCCGCAGCGTTGCGGAAGACGGCGCTGAAGGCCAGCGCGACCATACCGACGCCCATCAGCACCGCCAGCAGCCAGGCCACCGGCCGGTGCCAGCGCGCGGCACCCCGGTAGGGACGCAGGGCGCCACCATGCCGCCCGTAGGGGCCGTTGCCGTCATAGTCGTCGTCCGCGTCGAGCGGGTCGTCGTAGCCGCTGCTGCCGTAGGCGCCGCCCGGGCCGTAGCCGTCGTCGTAGAGGTCGTCGTCCAGCGGGCCACCAACGGTCCGGGCCCGGTGGGCGTCGGCCTCGGCACGCGCCTCGGCGGCCGCCAACAATCGCTCGTCGGCGGTCGGTTCGTGGAATGCGGCTGCCCGTACGAAATCCTCGTCGAACACCACGGAGGCGAAGTCCTCGTCCGCGCCCCCGCGGTCGTCGTCGGGCTCCCAGCCGTTCGGGAACGGCCTGCCCCCCACGTCGTCCGGCACAGCTTCAGCCTAGACCCGCGGGGTGGTTTTGGGCAGGGAGACGACGCATTCGCCGCAATGGGCGGTCACCTCACATGACCGTCGCCGGTCACGATGTACTTCGTGGACGTGAGCTCCGGCAGCCCCATGGGCCCCCTGGCATGCAGCTTCTGGGTCGAGATGCCGATCTCCGCGCCGAAGCCGAACTGACCGCCGTCCGTGAACCGCGTCGAGGCGTTCACGGCCACCGTGGTCGAATCCACCAACTGGGTGAAGCGACGGGCGGCGGCCTGCGAGGTCGTCACGATCGCCTCGGTGTGGCCGGACGACCAGAGCCGGATGTGTGCCACGGCCGCGTCCAGCGACTCCACGACGGCCGCCGCGATGTCGTACGAGAGGTACTCGGTCTCCCAGTCCTCCGCCGTCGCCGCCACCACGGTGGCCTTGGACCCCTCCGCGTACTCCATGACGCGCTCGTCACCGTGCACGGTCACACCGGCCTCGGCCAGGGCGTCCAGGGCGCGCGGCAGGAACGCGTCCGCCACGTCCTTGTGGACCAGGAGGGTCTCCGCGGCGTTGCAGACGCTCGGGCGCTGCGCCTTGGAGTTGACCAGGATGGCGACGGCCATGTCGAGGTCGGTCTGGGCGTCCACGTACACGTGGCAGTTGCCCGTACCGGTCTCGATCACCGGGACGGTGGACTCCTCGACGACGGTGCGGATCAGTGAGGCTCCGCCGCGCGGGATGAGGACGTCGACCAGGCCGCGCGCCCGCATGAGCTCGCGCACGGAGTCACGGTTCTCGCCCGGCACCAGCTGAACCGCGTCGGCCGGCAGGCCGGAGCCGCCGACCGCGTCGCGCAGCACCCGGACGAGGGCGCTGTTGGACGCGTAGGCGGAGGACGAACCACGCAGCAGCACGGCGTTGCCCGACTTGAGGCAGAGCGCGGCGGCGTCCACCGTCACATTGGGCCGGGCCTCGTAGATGATGCCGACCACGCCGAGGGGCACCCGGACCTGGCGCAGATCGATGCCGTTGGGCAGGGTCGAGCCGCGCACCACCTCGCCGACCGGGTCGGGCAGCGCCGCCACGTCCCGCACGTCGGCCGCGATGGCCCTGATCCGCTCGGGGGTGAGGGTGAGCCGGTCCACGACCGACTCGCTGGTCCCCGCCTCACGGGCGCGCGCCACGTCCTCGGCGTTGGCCGCGAGGATGTCGCTGGTCCGCACCTCGAGCGCGTCCGCGATCGCCAGTAGCGCGTCGTCCTTCGCCGCGCGCGGAAGTGGCGCGATGTCGGCGGCCGCGGAACGGGCCCGGTAAGCGGTCTGGGCGACCGGGGACATGTTGTCGTACGGCGAAAGCGTGGTCATGCCCGCAGCGTAATGCGCACGCTGCGGGCATCCGTCACGTATCCCGTGATGCGAGACGGAGACTCCTTCGGAACACGCTTCAGTACGGGTGCACCCCGACCGGGGCGGCCGGGGGCGGTCCGTACCCCTCGGCGACGCGCTGGTGGTACGTCTCGCGGTCGATGACCTCCAGGCCGACGATCTCCCAGGGTGGCAGCCCCGCGCTGGAGCGGTGCTCGCCCCACAGCCGCAGGGCCACCGCCGCCGCGTCGTGGAGGTCCCGGGC
Source organism: Streptomyces sp. NBC_01013 (assembly GCF_045162765.1). Taxonomy (NCBI): domain Bacteria; kingdom Bacillati; phylum Actinomycetota; class Actinomycetes; order Kitasatosporales; family Streptomycetaceae; genus Streptomyces; species Streptomyces sp. NBC_01013. The sequence goes on along the minus strand of NZ_CP108687.1, from coordinate 5,667,091 downwards.
CTCTTCCCAGTAGCGGATCTCCGCGTGGTCGTTGGCATAGCGGCTGGTCAGCAGGAAGGGGTGGTCGTGAGCGAGCTGTTCGAGACCGCGTCTGACCTCGTTCAGCGGCACCTCGCTGCCGGAGACACAGAGCGTGATGTGCCACAGCTTCGACTGAGTGCGTTCCTGGCCGACCGCTCTCGGCTCGGCGCCGGTGGTCCGTTCGTCCCTCCGGTCCGTGGACCTGCTTCCGTCGAAACCGGTCCCTGCTCCGACGCTGGTCAGGGCGCGGCCACCCGTTCCTCGGGGCGGCGCCCCCGGGCGCGCTCGTCTCACCGGCGGCCTCCTGTGAATGTGTTGCTGTGGTGAACCCCGCAGTGTCCCTGCTACAAAGTGGACCAGTCCGCGGCCCGGCTTGGGGCGGTTTTCGTGAAGGTCTCTGCCCGAAGGCTGGACTTTCAGCCGTTTCAGGGGTCGGTCAGCTGTGGAGAACGACGAGATCGTCCCTGTGTACGACCTCGCGTTCGTAGGCGGGGCCGAGCTCGCGTGCCAGCTCGCGTGTGGAACGGCCGAGGAGCTGCGGGATCTCCTTGGCGTCGAAGTTGACGAGCCCACGGGCGACCGGGCGGCCCCGCAGGTCACGCAGTTCCACCGGGTCGCCCGCGGTGAACTCGCCCTCCACCGCGGCGATCCCGGCCGGCAACAGCGAGCTGTGGCGCTCCACGACCGCCTGCACGGCGCCGTCGTCCAGGGTCAGCGAACCCTGCGGGGTGGAGGCGTGGGCGAGCCACAGGAGCCGGTCCGCCGAGCGGCGTCCGGTGCGGTGGAAGTAGGTGCCCGTGTCGCGGCCCGCGAGTGCGTCGGCCGCGTGGCTGGCCGAGGTCAGCACGACCGGGACACCGGCCGCGGTGGCGATCCGGGCAGCCTCGACCTTGGTGACCATGCCGCCGGTCCCGACACCTGCCTTGCCGGCGCTGCCGATGCTGACCCCGGCCAGATCGGCCGGACCGGTGATCTCCGCGATGCGGGTGGTGCCCGGGATGCTCGGGTCGCCGTCGTAGAGGCCGTCCACGTCCGAGAGCAGGATCAGCAGATCGGCGCGGACCAGGTGGGCGACGAGCGCGGCGAGCCGGTCGTTGTCGCCGAAGCGGATCTCGTCGGTGGCGACGGTGTCGTTCTCGTTGACGATCGGCAGCGCGCCCATGTCCAGGAGCTGGTCCAGGGTGCGGTAGGCGTTGCGGTAGTGGGCGCGACGGCTGGTGTCGTTGCTGGTGAGCAGGACCTGGCCGACGCGGACCCCGTAGCGGGCGAAGGAAGCGGTGTAACGGGCGACGAGCAGTCCCTGGCCGACGCTGGCCGCGGCCTGCTGCCTGGCCAGGTCCTTGGGCCTGCGGTGCAGTCCGAGCGGGGCCAGCCCGGCTGCGATGGCTCCGCTGGAGACGAGGACGACCTCCCGCTCGCCGCCGCTGCGCACCTTGGCGAGCACGTCGACGAGTGCGTCGACCCGGTCGGCGTCGAGGCCTCCGGCGGCGGTGGTGAGGGAGGAGGAACCGACCTTGACCACGATCCTGCGGGCCTCCGTGACGCCCTGCCTGGCCCCTGACACGCGTATCCCCCATGGTTCGCCTCGCTGGACCCCGCAATCTACGCGAGCGCGGAATCCGGCGCCTTCGCGTTCCGCACCGTGGACCCTGTTTCGTCCGGATCCGTGGCCTTCCGTATCCGTTTCGCGCCGGGACTCGTTGCAGGAGGTGTCGGCCCACGGCCGAGAAACCCGGCGGACTTCAGGAACAGGACGTGATCGCATGCGCCAGCTCTCCATTCCCGGGGCCTGGGTGCACGAGCCCGAGGTCATCCCCGACAGCCGCGGCAGCTTCCACGAGTGGTTCAGGGCCTCGGATCTCGGGGAGGCCGCGGGGCATTCGCTGGGGCTCGCGCAGGCCAACTTCTCGTGTTCGCGCCGGGGCACGCTGCGCGGGATCCACTTCGCCGACGTGCCGCCCGGCCAGGCGAAGTACGTCAAGTGCGTGCGGGGCGCCGTGCTCGACGTGATCGTGGACGTCCGGGCGGGCTCGCCCACGTACAAGCGGTGGGAGGGCGTCCGCCTCGACGACACCGATCACCGGGCGGTCTACATCGCCGAAGGGCTGGGACACGCCTTCATGGCGCTGACCGACGACGCGTGCGTCCTCTATCTCTGCTCCGAGGGCTATGCGCCGGGGCGCGAGCGCGGCATCGACCCGCTCGACGCCGAGCTGGGCATCGAGTGGCCCGCGGACATCACGACGCTGCTGTCCGGGAAGGACGCCTCGGCGCCCTCACTGGCCGAGGCCGAGGAGCAGGGACTGCTTCCGTCGTACGGGGCGTGCGAGGCGTACTACGCCCGACTGCGTGCGGGCGCGCCGGTCCCGGTGGCCGCCGCGCGGCCCCTCAGCCCGGCCGGCCGCTGATCCAGGGGGCGTTCAGCGGCGAGCAGGGCCGGGAACGCTTCCTCCAGTGCGGTGCGCCAGTCCCGGATGGGATCGGTCCCTGCCGCCGCGAGCCGGTCGTGGGAGAGCACGCTGAACGCGGGCCGGGGCGCCGGTCGGACGAAGGCCGCGCTGGTCGTGGGCCGGACGCGGGCCGGGTCCGCGCCCAGCAGCCGGAAGATCTCCCGGGTGAAGCCGCACCAGGTCGTCTCGCCGCCGCTGGTGCCGTGGTAGATGCCCGCCGGGGCGGTGCCGTCGAGCGCCGCCCGTCCGAGCCGGACGAGCAGCCCGGCCAGATCGACGGTCCAGGTGGGCTGGCCGCGCTGGTCGTCCACCACGTCGAGGGTGTCCTTGACGCCCTCCAGCCGGATCATCGTGCGGACGAAGTTGGTGCCGCCCGCGCCGTAGAGCCACGCGGTGCGCACGACGTAGCCGGTGTCGGGGAGGGTCTCCAGCACGGCGCGTTCGCCGGCCAGCTTGGTGCGGCCGTAGGCGCTGCGCGGGGCGGTGGGGGCGTCCTCGGCGTAGGGCCGGCCGGCGTCCCCGGCGAACACGTAGTCGGTGGAGACGTGGAGGAGGACGGCGCCCCGTTCACGGCAGGCCGCGGCCAGGACCGCGGGGCCGGTGCCGTTGATCCGCAGCGCGGCGCCCTCCTGGCTCTCGGCGTCGTCGACGGCGGTCCAGGCCGCGCAGTTGACCACGACGGCGGGGCGGTGCGCGGCGAGCACCGCGCGGACGCGGCCGGGGTCGCTGATGTCCAGGGTCGTACGGTCCGCGGCGACTGCGGTGACGTCCTCGTGGGCGAGCGCGGCCATGAGGTCCTGTCCGAGCATTCCGGCGGCCCCGGTGACCAGCCAGACCGGGCTCACAGGGCGGCCCTCGCCTTGAGCGGCTCCCACCAGGAGCGGTTCTCGCGGTACCACCGCACGGTCTCGGCGAGCCCGGTGCGGAAGTCCTTGCGGGGCTCGTAGCCGAGCTCCTCGCGGATCCTGGTGCAGTCCACGGAGTAGCGCCGGTCGTGGCCCTTGCGGTCCTCGACGTGGACGACGTCGGTGTCCCAGTCGGCGCCGCACGCCGTCAGGAGCAGCCCGGTGAGCTCCTTGTTGGAGAGTTCGGTGCCGCCTCCGATGTTGTAGACCTCGCCCGCGCGGCCCTTGGTGCGGACGAGTTCGATGCCCTGGACGTGGTCGTCGATGTGCAGCCAGTCGCGCACGTGGGCGCCGTCGCCGTACAGCGGGACCGGCAGGCCTTCCAGCAGGTTGGTGACGAAGAGCGGGATGACCTTCTCGGGGAAGTGGTGGTGCCCGTAGTTGTTGGAGCAGCGGGTCACCCGCACGTCGAGTCCGTGGGTGCGGTGGTACGAGAGCGCGATCAGGTCGCTCGACGCCTTGGACGCGGAGTACGGGGAGTTGGGGGCGAGGGGTTCGCTCTCGGTCCAGGAGCCCTCGTCGACCGATCCGTAGACCTCGTCGGTGGAGATGTGCACGAAGGTGCTGACGCCCGCCAGGTGCGCGGCATGGACGAGGGTGTGGGTGCCCAGGACGTTCGTACGGACGAACTCGGCGCCGCCGTCGATGGAGCGGTCCACATGCGATTCGGCGGCGAAGTGCACCACCTGGTCGTGCCCGGGCATGAGACCGCCGACCAGCTCCGCGTCGCAGATGTCGCCCTGCACGAAGGAGAATCCGGGGTGGCCCCGCACCTCGTCGAGGTTGGCCGGGTTGCCGGCGTAGGTGAGCTTGTCGAGCACGGTGACGGCGATATCGCCGGGGCCGCCCCGGCCCAGCAGCGTACGGACGTAGTGGGAGCCGATGAAGCCGGCGCCCCCGGTCACCAGGATGTGGGTCGTCATGAGGAGATCTGCACCTTGCTGTGGTCGCCGAGGACGAGTCGGTGGGCGGACGGGCTCCGGGGGGCGGGAGTCACCTCGACCTCGTGGCCGATGAGGGAGGCCTCCACGCGGCGGACGCCGTCGATCGAGGCTCCCCGCAGCACGATGGAGTACTCGATCTCGCTGTCCTCGATCCGGCAGTCGTGGGCGACCGAGGTGAACGGTCCGACGTAGGCGTCGCTGATCACCGAGCGGGCCCCGACGATGACGGGGCCGACGATCCGGCTGCGGGTGACCCGGGCGCCCGGCTCGATCCTGACCCGGCCGATGATCTCGCTCTCGTCGTCGACGTGGGCGCCCCGGGTGCAGGGTTCGACGGTCTCCAGCACGGTGCGGTTGACCTCCAGCATGTCGGTGACGTTGCCGGTGTCCTTCCAGTATCCGCGGATCCTGGTGGAACGGACGTCGCGCTCCTGGTCGATCAGCCACTGGATGGCGTGGGTGATCTCCAGTTCACCGCGCCAGGACGGCCGGATGGAGCGGACGGCCTCGTGGATGACCCGGGTGAAGAGGTAGACGCCGACGAGCGCCAGGTCGCTCTTGGGCTCCTTCGGCTTCTCCTCCAGAGCCACGACCCTGCCGTCCCCGTCGAGTTCGGCGACGCCGAACGAGGTCGGGTCGGGCACCTGGGTGAGGAGGATCTGGGCGTCGGGCCGGTCCGCGCAGAACCCCTCGACCAGACCGGCGATCCCTCCGACGATGAAGTTGTCACCGAGGTACATGACGAAGTCGTCGTCGCCGAGGAAGCGCTGGGCGATCAGGACCGCGTGCGCGAGGCCGAGCGGTTCGGACTGCGGGATGTAGGTGACGTCGATGCCGAACCGGGAGCCGTCGCCGACCGCCGCACGGATCTCCTCCTCGGTGTCCCCGACGATGATGCCGACCTCGGTGATGCCGGCTTCCGCGATGGCTTCCAGTCCGTAGAACAGCACCGGCTTGTTCGCCACCGGGACGAGCTGTTTGGCCGAGGTATGGGTAATGGGACGAAGCCGGGTGCCTGCCCCACCGGAAAGTACGAGAGCCTTCACAGTTCTGCCCCCACGATGAGTCGGCGGTCCGGTCGCAGCAGCTGCGACCTACCGGGTGACCTTAGTCAGACTCCGCCTCTCATCCGCGACGAAACAGCTTGGTCGGCCCGCTTACCGACTCGTCCGAAGGAAAAGCGGCGGCCGCCCGTAACCATTCGGGTTCGTCTCACGTCCGTCCGCGAAAATGGTGCTGCCCGCGCGATATCGAACTCGATACCGAATTCCCTGCATTCGCACATTCGTCGGACTCCGCTTGTCAACCGATCGTCGCCGTCATGCACCGCGCCGCCCCCGCCGCGACCGAGGTTCAGTGCGAGGTCCGCACCGGACCCCGCCCCGACCGGCGCGTGCGGCCGCGAGGTGGGCCGGGGCTCACTCCCCACAGGGACGCCCTCGCACGCATGTGCCATGGGGGCGCCGTCGTCGCCCGGAATCCGCGGACCTCCCCGGCCTCCAGGCGCGCGATGACCATCGGGACGAGGCCGATCGCCCCGGTGTCGGCAGGCCCCGGGCGAGGCCCGCGCCGACGGCGCGGAAGGGGCGGAGCAAGGCGCGGCACGGCTCATGGGCGGGCGCCGCAGCGTGGATCAGCCATCCGCCGTTGAGCGCGGCCTCCCCGTACGGGCGCATCCGGCCCCCGCCGGACTCGCCGGACGGCTCCCCGCCCGCAACACACACCACGCCTGCCGGGGGTGGCCGCGGAGCACCGCGTGCAGGGCCTCCGGTCCCGCATGCCGCCGGTGACCAGGGGAACCCCGTGGGCACACCCCCGGCGTTCCCCGCCGGAAGGTCGTCGTGGACGACCACCCGCAGACCTCAGGGCAGGCATCGCCCGCACGTCGTGCGCACCCGCGCATCCGGGCCCCGCACATAACCACCAAGGTCATTTCCTACACCCCCCACTCTCACCCCGCCCCTAGCCCTACGGAAAGGTTCACTCTGTGTGTGCATAAATCGAATCAGACAAACGTGGCCCCCGACAGTATTATCGTGCGACAAGCAGCCTTGCATGGTTGACGCCCGGGAACACTGACCGCAGAAGCCCGGGGGTGACGAATGAAGCCGGGGTAAACGCAAGGCCACGGCAGGCGGATGTCAATCAATTACGCTGTTCAGGTGTTAGGTGCTCCGCCACGATTCCGCGCTGCGAATCGGCGCCACCGCACGGACCCTGTAAACAGCTCTTTGGACTGGTGAAGGATGCCTCGACTGACACTCATCGTGCCCGCGTACAAGGTTCAGGGGTATGTTCGGGAGTGCCTCGACTCCGTACTGCAGCAGGACTTCACCGACTTCGAGGTCGTCGCCGTCGACGACTGCTCACCGGACTCCTCCGGCGCCATCCTCGACGAGTACGCAAGGCGTGACGAGCGGGTCCGGGTGCTCCACCTCAGCGAGAACGTGGGGCTGGGACACGCCCGTAACGCCGGAATCGAACAGGCGACCGGCGATTATCTGCTCTTCCTCGACAGCGACGACACCCTGACACCCGGGTCGCTGAGCGCCATCGCCGGCCGCCTCGACGTCACGGACGACCCCGACATCCTGATCTACGACTATGTGCGCACGTACTGGGACGGCCGGCTGCTGCCCAACCAACGAGCCGAACTCCTGAACCGCAGCGAGCCCGCAGTCTTCCCGCTGTCCCAACGGCCCGAGCTCCTCGACCTGTTGCAGATCGTCTGGAACAAGGCCTACCGCCGCGACTTCGTCGAGGCACACGGATTCCGGTTCCCGTCCGGGTACTACGAGGACGCCCCCTGGACGTACACCACCCTGCTCGCGGCGGAACGCATCGCGACACTTGGCCGCACCTGTGTGCTCTACCGGCAGCGACGCGAGGGCGGAAACATCCTTCGCACGGTCAGCCGCAAGCATTTCGACGTGTTCGACCAGTACGACCGCGTATTCGCCTATTTGGACGAACACCCGGAAGACAATTGCTGGCGTCCCGCACTGTTCGGAAAAATGGTCGACCACTATCTCACCGTCATGGAAAAGGCGGGCCGCCTCCCCAAGAACGCGCGGTCCGAATTCTTCCACCGGGCGGCCGCCGACTACAGACGCCGGCTGCCCGAAGGGTTCGAGCGTCCGGGCGGGGGCCGCGGCTACAAGTACGCGTTGCTCAGCCTGGGCTCCTATCCGGCCCTGACCGGTGCCACCCGGGCGAACCGGGTGCGCCACCGGGCGCGGGCGCGCACCGGTGAGGGCATCGGCCAGGTCAAGCGGGCCGCGATGCGGGTGATCTACCAGGCCCAGCTGAGGCTGCCCGTCGACGAGAACCTCGCGGTCTTCTCCGCCTACTGGAACCGTGGCTACTCGTGCAACCCGGCGGCCGTCGATGCCGAGCTGGCCCGGCTGGCCCCGCACATCCGCCGGATCTGGGCAGTACGCGCGGAGCACGTGGGCCGGGTGCCCAAGGGCGTCGAAGTGGCCGTCGTCGGCTCCCGCGAATACTGGACGGCGCTGGCGCGCGGCAAGTACTTCGTCAACAACGTCAACTTCGCGGACGCGCTCGTCAAGCGCAAGGGCCAGATCCACCTGCAGACCCATCACGGCACCCCGCTGAAGACCATGGGCCTCGACCAGGCCAACTTCCCGGCTTCCACGAGCATGAAGATGGAGGACCTGTTGCGGCGGTGCGACCGCTGGGACTACAGCCTGTCGTCCAACAGCTTCTCCACCTCGGTGTGGGAGCGGGTCTATCCCTGTTCCTACACCTCGCTGGAGACCGGCTATCCGCGCAACGACGTGCTGATCAACGCCGGAGCGCGGGAGGTCGCGCAGGCCCGTCGCGAACTGGGCGCGGCGGACGGCTCCACGGTTTTCCTGTACATGCCGACCCACCGGGAGTACCAGAAGGAATTCACGCCGCGGATCCGCCTCGAGGAGCTGGCCGAGAAGCTGGGCCCCGACGTGACCCTGCTGGTGCGGGGCCACTACTTCTACAGGGCCACCGGCCGGCTCGCCGAGCTCCAGGCCAGCGGCCGCGTGATCGACGTCTCCGCACACCAGAACGTGGAACAGCTCTACCTCGCGGCCGACGCCCTGATCACCGACTACTCGTCGGCGATGTTCGACTACGCCAACCTCGACCGGCCGATCGTGATCTTCGCCGACGACTGGGACACGTACAGGGTCGTCAGGGGCAGCTACTTCGACCTGATGGCCGAGCCGCCCGGCGCCGTCGCGACCAGCCAGGAGCAGCTCACCGAGATCCTTCGCTCGGGCGAGTGGCGGAGCCCGGCGTCCGCCGCTCTGCGCAGCGCGTTCCGAGAGCGCTTCTGCGACTTCGACGACGGACGGGCTTCGGAACGGGTGGTCCGCAGAGTCTTCCTGGGCGAGGAGAGCCTCCTTCCCGTCGTACCGCTCGCCGACCGCGAGCCGGCACCCACCCCAGCCCAGGCGCTCGAGCTGTTCGAGCGGGTCTGATCCCGAAAGGAAACTGCACCGACTATGACCCCTCGTCTCAGTGTCATCGTGCCGATCTACAGCGTGGAGCAGTACCTGCCCGCCTGCCTGGACTCGCTGGCTGCGCAGACCCTCAAGGACCTCGAAGTCATCATGGTGAACGACGGGTCCCCCGACAACTCCGCCGCCATCGCGGCCGAGTACGAGGCCCGTGACCCGCGGTTCCGGCTGATCACCAAGGAGAACGCCGGCCTGGGTGCCGCGCGGAACACGGGGCTCGGACTGCTCGCACCCGAGAGCGAGTTCATCGCGTTCGTCGACAGTGACGACATGATTCCGCCGGACGCCTACCGCCTCATGCTGGCGAGCCTGGACGAGAGCGGTTCGGACTTCATCACGGGCAATGTGCTGCACATCAACAGCACCAAGGTGTGGCAGTCCCCGATGCACCGCATCCTCGCCGGCGGCGCCGTCCAGCGGACGCATGTGTCGGTGAACAAGAAGCTGCTCAACGACAAGATCGCCTGCAACAAGGTCTTCCGGCGTTCGTTCTGGGAAAAGCACGAGCTGGCCTTCCCCGAAGGGGTGCTCTACGAGGACGTTCCGGTCATCGTGCCCGCCCAGTTCCTGGCCGAGGCCGTCGACATCATCAGCGCTCCCACGTACTACTGGCGGTTGCGCGAGGGCGAGGGTACCCCGTCCATCACCCAGCGCAGGACCGAGCCGAAGGCCGTACGCGACCGGTCCACCGCGGTGGAGTCGGTGAGCCGCTTCTTCGGCAGGCAGCCCGGGGAAGAGGCCGCGACGCTGAAGCGCGAGTACGACAGCACCGTCCTCAAGGGCGATCTGCGCATCTTCCTCAACGTCCTTCCTGACGGGGACGAGGACTTCCGGGCCGAGTTCCTGCGCGTCATCAACCAGTTCCTGGACCAGGTCGATCCGCAGGTGGTCATGGAGCTGACCGCCGTCCAGCGCATCAAGTGGCTGCTGGTGCGCAAGCACGCCATGACCGAGCTGGTCGAGCTGATCAACTCCGAGCGCCGCGGAGACCCGATCGAGATCGCCGGGCGGCTCCGGAAGTACGCGAGCTTCAGCGACCTGGACACGATCGCCGCCCTGATACCCAAGCGGGCGCGAAGGATCGACCCCGACCTGACTCCGCGTGCTCCGCTTCAGAAGGTCACCTGGGAGAACGGGAAACTGCGGCTGTTCGGCCATGCGTGGATCGACCGGATCGACCAGTCGACGAAGCGCAGCGCGGTCAAGGTCCTGGCCCTCAAGAAGAACGGCTCGCGCCGGCGCACGGTGCTGCCCCTGCGCAACGTCTACAGCCCGGAGTGCACCGCACTGTCCTCCCGGAAGCAGTACAACTACGACTGGGCCGGCTGGGAGCTGCTGTTCGACCCCGCAAAGCTCCGCAAGGGCGGCCAGTGGGTGGAGGGAACCTGGCACGTGGGCCTCGGTATCGCCTCCGCGGGGCTGGTCCGCAAGCGCGCCGTGCACGCGAGTGGAGCGGGTGAGGCCAATCACTCGCCGTACGCGTGGCTGGACGAGGACTTCCGGCTGCTCCCCCTCACCTCCACGGGTGCGCTGAAGCTGCGTGTCGAGCGGGTACGCGCCCTGATCACCGGCCACCGTGGCGTGGACGAGAACGTGGAGATCGAGGGTGAGATCCGCGTCCCGCTGAAGACAGGCGAGTCGGTGCACCTGGAGGTCTCCAACCGCAAGAGCGGCGAGGTCATCTCCTACCCCGCCGTCCTGGAGACCGCTCAGGGCGGCCGCGCCGCCTTCCGGGTCGTCGTGCCGCTCCGGGACATCGCGCTGCTGCCCGAACACCAGGACGTCGTCGATGAAGGAAACGCCGCGGAGGGTGGCAATCCGGCATTGGCCTCGCGGCGGAACTGGAGCACCGAGCTGGTCGCCACCACCCCCGAGGGGACGGAGCGCCGGTTCGGCACAGTGGTCCGTGACGGACTGGCCGACCGCCAGATCCGCCTCCCCGCAAGCGTGGCCCCAGGGGCTGAACGGAACGAACTCGCGCTGCTCGCGGGGAACAACGGCTACCTGAAGTTCTCCGGCCGCCCGCTCCAGGCCAAGATGACGGCGGTGCGGCTGGTCGACGGCGAGTACGTGGTCCACGGTTCCACGCCGGCCGATCTGAGCGACCCGGTCCTCCTCATCAAGGCCCGTGACTTCTTCGACGAGAAGACCGTGCCGGTGCAGGTCTTCCCGGACGGCACGTTCGTCGCCACGTTCACGCCCTCGGCCATGCCCGGGCCCAACGGCCCCAAGCCGCTGAAGAGCGGCCGGTGGAACTTCTACCTGCGGTCCGGGGACGGGCGCCCCGACCTCCCGTTCGTCATCGACCGACTCGCCGTGCCGGCCTTCCCGGTCTCGGGAGAACACGCAGGCCGCCAGTACCACTTCGAATCCCGCTGGCACGACTTCCCCCAGCTGCAGTGTCCCTCGGACCTGACCATCCTCGAACGCGGCCGCTACCGGCAGGACAGGTTGTACCGCGAGGTGTACGAGGCCGGTCGCAAGGAACCGCTGCGCGACTCCGTGCTGTACATCAGCTACAACGGCAAGCAGTACTCCGACAGCCCTCGGGCCATCCACGAGGAGCTGCTGCGGCGCAACGCGGACGTTCAGCACCTGTGGCTGGTCAGGGACGGACAGGTGGACCTCCCGCCCACGGCCGAGAAGGTCCGCTTCTGGGGAACCGAGTGGTACGACGCACTGGCTCGCTGCCGGTACATCGTGACCAACGCGCATCTCCCCCACTGGATCGAGCGCCGGCCGGGGCAGGTCATCGTCCAGACCTGGCACGGCACCATGCTGAAGAAGATCGGCCTGGACATCAGCGCGCCGAAGTTCAACCCCCAGTACCACGCCCAGCTCCAGCAGGAGTCCCGCAGTTGGAACATGCTGGTGTCCTCCAACCGCTTCAGCACCCCGATCCTCAAGCGGGCCATGGGGTACGAGGGGGAGATCGTCGAAACCGGCTATCCACGCAACGACTACCTCTACGCGCCCGACCGCGAGACCCGGGCCAAGAAGATCAAGGCAGGGATCGGACTGCCGGACGGCAAGAAGATCGTGCTCTACGCCCCCACCTGGCGCGACGATCTGGCCCACCGGCAGGGTCAGTTCAAGTTCGACCTGCGGCTGGACATCGAGCAGGCGCGGGAGCGGCTGGGCGACGATCACATCCTGCTGATCCGCCGCCACTCCAACGTGGTGGACAGCATCCCCGGGGCAGGGAACGGGTTCGTCTTCGACGTGTCCGAGTACCCCGACATCGCCGATCTCTACCTCGTCGCCGACATCATGGTCACGGACTACTCGTCCGTGATGTTCGACTACGCGCACCTCAGGCGGCCGATGCTCTTCTTCACCTACGACCTGGAGCACTACCGGGACAAGCTGCGCGGCTTCTACTTCGACTTCGAGAACGAGGCACCCGGCCCGCTGATCAGTACGTCCGAGGAGCTGATCGGCGCCATCCTCGACATCGACGAGGTGGTGGCCGAACACGAGGAGCGCTACGAGGAATTCCACAGGCTCTTCTGCGACCTCGACGACGGCCACGCCTCGGACCGCGTGGTGGACCGCATGCTGGCGAAGGCCAAGGAGCTCGCCGACGAGCGCTGACCGCGGTCAGGGCCCGGGACCACGCAGAACGCCCGGCCGGAAAACCCGGCCGGGCGTTCTGCGTGGTCACCAGCAGTCCGGTCCTACGCGAACGGGTCGAACTCCTGGTACTCCTTGCTCACGTCGTCGCGCTCCGACTCCCGGTCGCGACGACGCTGAGCCGCCGGACGCGGCTCCTCCAGGCGGTGGTCCTCGCCGCGGCGGCCGAGCATCTCCGCACCGGCCGTCACCGTCGGCTCCCAGTCGAAGACGACGGCGTTGTCCTCGGCACCGATGGCCACACCGTCGCCCGCCCGGGCACCTGCCTTGCGCAGCGAGTCCTCGACACCCAGCCGGTTCAGCCGGTCCGCGAGGTAGCCGACGGCCTCGTCGTTGTTGAAGTCGGTCTGGCGCACCCAGCGCTCCGGCTTCTCGCCGCGCACCCGGTAGATGCCGTCGTCCTCCAGCACCACGGTGAACCCGGCGTCGTCGACCGCCTTGGGGCGGATGACGATACGGGTCGCCTCCTCCACCGGCTTGGCGGCTCGCGCCTCGGCGATGACCGCGGCCAGCGCGAAGGAGAGCTCCTTGAGGCCGGTACGGGCGACCGCCGAGGCCTCGAAGACGCGGTAGCCGCGGGCTTCCAGCTCAGGCCGGATCATGTCGGCGAGGTCCTGGCCGTCCGGGATGTCGATCTTGTTCAGGACGACGATGCGGGGCCGGTCCTCCAGCCCTCCGTACAGCTTGAGCTCCTCCTCGATCATGTCGAGGTCGGAGACCGGGTCGCGGTCGGATTCCAGCGTCGCCGTGTCCAGCACGTGCACAAGCACCGAGCAGCGCTCGACGTGCCGCAGGAACTCCAGGCCGAGGCCCTTGCCCTGGCTGGCGCCCGGGATCAGGCCCGGTACGTCGGCGATGGTGTAGACGGTGCTGCCCGCGGTGACCACGCCCAGGTTCGGGACGAGGGTGGTGAACGGGTAGTCGGCGATCTTCGGCTTGGCAGCCGACAGAACCGAGATCAGCGAGGACTTGCCGGCGCTCGGGTAGCCCACCAGGGCGACGTCGGCGACGGTCTTGAGCTCCAGGACGATGTCCCGGCTCTCGCCGGGCTCGCCGAGCAGCGCGAAGCCGGGCGCCTTGCGCCGGGCGGATGCCAGCGCGCCGTTGCCGAGGCCGCCGCGGCCGCCCTGACCTGCGACGAACATCGTGCCCTGGCCGACCAGGTCGGCCAGCACGTTGCCCTCGGCGTCGAGGACGACGGTGCCGTCCGGCACGGGCAGGACCAGGTCCTGGCCCTCCTTGCCGGTGCGGTTGTCGCCCGCGCCGGGCTGGCCGTTGGTGGCCTTGCGGTGGGGGTGGTGGTGATAGTCGAGGAGCGTGGTGACGGCCTGATCGACGATCAGGGTCACATCGCCGCCACGGCCGCCGTTGCCGCCGTCCGGGCCGCCGAGCGGCTTGAACTTCTCACGGTGAACGGAGGCACAGCCGTGGCCCCCGTTACCCGCGGCGACATGCAGTTCGACGCGGTCCACGAAGGTGGTCATGGGTGGTACCTCCAGTTACATACATGCAGAAATGTCTCGCTCGTGCGCTCCTGTAGGAGCAACACGCGAAAGGCGGACCCACTTCCCACAACAGGAAGTGAGGTCCGCCTCCACGTCATACCGCTCGACGAGCGCCGAAAATCAGCCGGCGATCGGAACGATGTTCACGACCTTGCGGCCGCGGTGCGTGCCGAACTCGACCGCACCGGCGGCGAGGGCGAACAGCGTGTCGTCGCCGCCACGGCCGACGCCCGTGCCCGGGTGGAAGTGGGTGCCGCGCTGGCGGACCAGGATCTCACCGGCGTTGACGGCCTGACCGCCGAAGCGCTTCACGCCGAGCCGCTGAGCATTGGAATCGCGCCCGTTCCGGGTGGACGATGCGCCCTTCTTGTGTGCCATGTCTCCTCAGTCCCTTACTTCGCAGCCGCGGGGATACCGGTGACCTTGATCGCCGTGTACTGCTGGCGGTGACCCTGGCGACGGCGGTAGCCGGTCTTGTTCTTGTAGCGAAGGATGTCGATCTTCGCGCCCTTGTGGTGGTCCACAATCTCGGCCTGGACCTTGATGCCGTCCAGGACCCACGGGTCGCTGGTCACGGCGTCGCCGTCGACAACGAGCAGGGTAGAGAGCTCTACCGTGTCGCCAACCTTGGCGGTGGGAATCTTGTCAACCTCAACGATGTCGCCGACAGCAACCTTGTGCTGGCGACCACCGCTGCGCACGATGGCGTACACGCGGATCTCACTCTCACTCGAAGCGGAAACCTCTGATGCCAGCCGCTCACACGGGTCCGGGGACCCGTGATGATCCGGATTGGACGAGCGGCCTCTCCCGTACGAGCGGGAGGTCAGTGCTCAGAGGTGTGGCGAACAAACGCCGACGGTCAAGATTACGGGGACCTGTACAGCCCGGTCAAACCGGCCCCCGATCCGGGCCGGACTTCAGGCCCCGGCGGCCCGGACGTACTCGGCGTAGGCCTCCCGGATCCCGTCCGGGGGCAGGTCCAGATGCTCCAGGATCGTATAGCGGCCCGGCCTGGTGCGGGGGGCGAAACCGACCACCTGGACGAACTCCTCCGCGCTGAACCCGATCTCCTCCGCCGTGACCGGCAGGCCGTGGCGCCGCAGCGCCCGGGCCATCCGTACGGACTCCTGACGCGCGCCGCGCAGGTGCATCGCGAACGCCGCGCCCAGACCGCACTGCTCCCCGTGACTCGCCGCACGCTTGGGGAAGAGCAGGTCGAAGGCGTGGTTGATCTCGTGGCAGGCACCGGAGGCGGGCCGGCTGTCCCCCGCCACCGACATCGAGATGCCGGTCAGCACCAGGCCCTCGGCCAGCACCTGGAGGAAGCCGTCGTCCCCGAGGGACCCGGGGTGGCGCAGCACGGCTTCGCCGGCCTGACGGGCCATCGCGGCGGCCAGGCCGTCCATGTCCTCGCCGTTGACCCGGTGGGCGAGCTCCCAGTCCGCGACGGCGGAGATGTTGGAGAGCGCGTCGCCGATCCCGGACCGCACGAAGCGGACCGGTGCCTCACGGATGATGTCGAGGTCGATGACGACGGCGATCGGGTTCGGGACACCGTACGAGCCGCGGCCCGCGTCGTTGTCCAGCGTGGCCACCGGTGAGCACAGACCGTCGTGGGACAGGTTCGTGGCCACGGCGACCAGCGGCAGCCCGACGCGCGCCGCGGCGAACTTCGCACAGTCGATGATCTTGCCGCCGCCGAGACCCACGACGGCGTCGTACCGGCCGGTCCTCATGGCATCGGCGAGCTTGACGGCATCGTCCAGCGTCCCTCCGCCGACCTCGAACCACGAAGCACCCGGCAGACTGTCCGCGAGCCGCTCCCGCAGTGCCCGGCCGGAACCCCCGCTGATCGCTATCGCGAGCTTGCCCGAGCCGGAGATCCGCTGATCGGCGAGGACCGCCGCCAGGTCGGCCAGGGCGCCGGCGCGGATGTCGACGACGACCGGCGCCGGGATCAGCCGGGTCAGTACTGGCACGCGATCTTCCTGCCCTTGGCGAGGTCCTCGTGGTTGTCGATCTCGACCCACGTGACGTCGCCGATCGGTTCCACGTCGACCTTGAACCCGCGGTTGACGAGTTCCTGGTAACCGTCCTCGTAGTAGAGGTCCGGGTCGCGCAGATACGTGGTCTTCAGGGCGTCGGCCAGCTCCTCGGCCGCGTCACCCTCGATGAGGGTGACGCCGATGTACTCGCCGGTGGCCTCGGCCGGGTCCATCAGCTTCGTGATCCGCCGAACGCCCTTCTCGGGGTCGACGACGACCTTCATCTCCTCGTCGGCGAGCTGCTTCACCGTGTCGAGGGCGAGGATGATCTTCTTGCCCTCACCGCGCGCGGCGAGCAGCGTCTTCTCGACGGAGACGGGGTGCACGGTGTCGCCGTTGGCGAGGATCACACCGTCCTTGAGGGCGTCACGGCCGCACCAGAGGGAGTAGGCGTTGTTCCACTCCTCGGCCTTGTCGTTGTCGATCAGCGTGAGGGTGACGCCGTACTTCTCCTCAAGGGCGGCCTTGCGCTCGTACAGGGCCTCCTTGCGGTAACCCACGATGATCGCGACCTCGGTCAGGCCGACCTCGGCGAAGTTGCCGAGGGTCAGGTCGACGACGGTCAGGCTCTCCTCGTTCCCTTCGGGGCCTACCGGCACCAGGGCCTTGGGAAGCGTGTCGGTGTAGGGGCGCAGACGTCGGCCTGCGCCGGCCGCCAGGATCATGCCGATCATGAGGGTTCTCCTTGGTCCTTGGTGCGGATGGCTCGGGTGGGGGCTGCGTGCGGGGCGTCGCTCAGAGCTCGGTGGCCACGAACGTGCGCAGCCAGGTACGGAAGTCCGGGCCGAGGTCCTCACGCTCACAGGCGAGTCTGACGATGGTCCGCAGATAGTCGCCCCGGTCACCGGTGTCGTAGCGGCGGCCGCGGAAGACGACGCCGTGCACCGGGCCGCCGAGCCTCTCGTCGGCGGCCAGCTGCTGCAACGCGTCGGTCAGCTGGATCTCGCCGCCGCGGCCGGGCTCCGTGTCCCGCAGCACCCCGAAGACGGCGGGGTCCAGCACATACCGTCCGATGACCGCCAGATTACTGGGGGCGTCGGCGGCCTCCGGCTTCTCGACCAGTCCGGTGACCCGGACGACGTCGTTCTCCGGAGTGGGCTCCACCGCGGCGCAGCCGTACATGTGGATCTGCGCCGGCGCGACCTCCATCAGCGCGACGACGCTGCCGCCCTCGCGCTCCTGGATCTCCACCATGCGCGCCAGCAGCGGGTCACGCGGGTCGATCAGGTCGTCGCCGAGCAGGACGGCGAAGGGCTCGGAGCCCACATGCGGCTCCGCGCACAGGACCGCGTGACCGAGGCCCCTCGGGTCGCCCTGCCGGACGTAGTGCATGGTCGCCAGGTCACTGGATTCCTGGACCCGGTCCAGCCGTTCGCCGTCACCCTTGCGGGTCAGCGCCGACTCCAGTTCGTAATTCCGGTCGAAGTGGTCCTCCAGAGGACGCTTGTTGCGACCGGTGATCATCAGCACGTCGTTCAGCCCCGCGGCGGCGGCCTCCTCCACGACGTACTGGATCGCCGGTTTGTCGACCACCGGCAGCATCTCCTTGGGCGTCGCCTTCGTCGCCGGGAGGAATCGGGTACCGAGCCCGGCTGCGGGTATGACGGCCTTCTGGATCCTGTGCATGTGCGGGGACTTCCGTGTGGGGGCGGGTGCGACCGGCGCCGGAACGCAGCAGGCCGGCCCCGTGGAGGGACCGGCCTGACTGCGTCGCGCGCGGTGCGAGGAGATCAGACCTCGTCGGTCGAGGCCGTGACGGTGCTCGACGACTGCTCGGCCGCCACCGTCTTCTTCGCCGCCGCCTTCTTGGCCGTCGTCTTCTTCGCGACGGTCTTCTTGGCCGCCGTCTTCTTGACCGCGGCCTTCTTGGCCGTGACCTTCTTCGCGGTCTTGCGGGCCGCCTTCTTGGCGGGTGCCGGTTCGGCCTCCGCCTCGGTGGCGGACTCCGGCTCGGCAGCCGTCACCACGACGACCTCGGCGTCCTCGGCACCTGCGGGTGAACCCGCGGGCGCGGTGGCCTTACGGGTCGCCCGGCGCCGGGCACGCGGAGGTGCGGCCGGCTCCTCGGCAGGGGCCTCGACGTGCGGCGCCTCGACGTGCGGCGCCTCGACGACCGGGTCCTCCGCGGCGACGGGGTCGGCATGGGACACCGGCTCCTCGGCGACCGGGGCGGGCTCCGCGGCGGGGGCCGGTTCGACGACCGCGACGGGCTCGGCGGCCGGTGCGGGCGATCCCGCCGGGGCGGTCGCCTTGCGGGTCGCCCGACGGCGCGTACGGCCCTGCGGTGCCTCGGCCGGGGCCTCGGTCACCGGGGTCTCGGCCACCGGCTCCGGCGCCTCGACCGGCTCCACGACGGGCTCCGGTGCCACGACCGGCTCGGCCGCGGGGGCCGGGGCGGACGCGGACCTCGGGGCGCCGGCCGGAGCCGTCGCCTTACGGGTCGCCCGGCGACGGCCACGGCCACGCGAGGCGGCCGCCTCCGCCTCGGCCGGGCTGCTGTACAGCTCCTCGTCCGGGACGAACTCCGGCTCGGGAAGCGCCAGCGGGGTGGCGACCTCCGCAGCGACCTCGGCCTCGGTCTCGACGTCGGTGTCCGTCTCGGTGAGGTGCTCGTGGTCGTGGTCGTGTTCCTGGCCCGAGCCGCCACGGCGCTTCTTGGACCGCTTGCCGCTGCCACCGCCACCGATCGAGGTGGGCTGCTCCATGTGCACGATCACGCCGCGCCCGTTGCAGTGGACACAGGTCTCGGAGAAGGACTCCAGCAGGCCCTGGCCGACCCTCTTGCGGGTCATCTGGACCAGGCCCAGCGAGGTGACCTCGGCGACCTGGTGCTTCGTGCGGTCGCGTCCCAGGCACTCCAGCAGACGCCGCAGCACGAGGTCCCGGTTGGACTCCAGCACCATGTCGATGAAGTCGACGACGACGATGCCGCCGAGGTCGCGCAGCCGCAGCTGCCGCACGATCTCCTCGGCCGCCTCCAGGTTGTTCTTGGTGACGGTCTCCTCGAGGTTGCCGCCCTGACCGGTGAACTTGCCGGTGTTGACGTCGACGACGACCATCGCCTCGGTCTTGTCGATCACCAGCGAGCCGCCGCTCGGCAGGTAGACCTTGCGGTCCAGCGCCTTCATGAGCTGCTCGTCGATCCGGTACGTCGCGAAGATGTCGACCTCGGAGGTCCACCGCGACAGCCGGTCCGTCAGGTCGGGCGCCACGTGCGAGACGTAGCCGTGGATGGTCTCCCACGCGTCGTCACCGCTGACGATGACCTTGGAGAAGTCCTCGTTGAAGATGTCGCGGACGACCCGGACGGTCATGTCCGGCTCGCCGTAGAGCAGCGTCGGCGCGTTGGAGCTGCCGCTGCTCTTCGACTTCTTCTGGATGTCCTCCCACTGCTGCTGCAGCCGCTCGACGTCGCGTCGCAGCTCGTCCTCGCTCGCGCCCTCCGCGGCGGTACGGACGATGACCCCCGCGTCCTCGGGGACGATCTTCTTGAGGATGGTCTTGAGCCGGGCGCGCTCGGTGTCGGGCAGCTTGCGGCTGATCCCCGTCATCGAGCCCTCGGGCACGTAGACCAGGTAGCGGCCGGGCAGCGAGACCTGGCTGGTCAGGCGGGCGCCCTTGTGACCGATCGGGTCCTTCGTCACCTGGACGAGGACGGACTGGCCGGACTTGAGCGCGGTCTCGATACGGCGCGGCCCGTGGGCCATGCCGAGCGCCTCGAAGTTGACCTCACCGGCGTACAGGACGGCGTTGCGCCCCTTGCCGATGTCGACGAACGCGGCCTCCATGGACGGCAGGACGTTCTGGACCTTGCCCAGGTAGACGTTGCCGACGTAGCTGGTGGCCTGCTCCTTGTTGACGTAGTGCTCGACGAGCACGTTGTCCTCGAGGACGCCGATCTGGGTGCGCTCGCCGTTCTGGCGGACGACCATGACACGCTCGACGGCCTCACGACGGGCGAGGAACTCCGCCTCGGTGATGATCGGAACCCGGCGGCGCCCCTGCTCGCGGCCCTCACGGCGGCGCTGCTTCTTCGCCTCCATACGGGTCGAGCCCTTGATGGACTGGACCTCGTCGAAGCCGGTGCCGGGCTCGCGCTCGGCTTCCTTCTTGCGGGGCTCGCGGACCTTGACGACCGTGCGCTCCGGGTCGTCCGTGCCGTTCTCGGCGTCGGACGACGCGTCACCGCTGCGGCGACGACGGCGACGGCGCCGACGGCTGCTGCTGGATCCGGAGGCGGACTCGTGGTCGTCCTGCTCGTCGTCGCCCTCGTCCTCGGACTCCTGAGCGGGCTCGTGCTCGTCGTCGGAGCGCTCGGGGGCCTCGTCGGCGTGCTGCTCGGCGGCGTCGTCCTCGGCGGACTCGCCACGACGGCGGCGGCGGCCACCGCGACGGCGACGGCGCGACGGGCGGTCACCGTATTCGTCGGTCTCCTCCCCGTCCTGCTCGACGTCGCTCTCGTTCTCGGGCTCGTGCTCGTCCTCGGCCTGTTCCTGGACCGGAGCGGCGGCCGGGGCGGGTGCGGACACGGGCTCGGCCTCGGCGGCCTCGCCACGACGGCGGCGACGGCGGCGCGAACCACCCTGCGGCGCGGCCTCGGCGGGGGCGGCCGTCTCGGCGGGAGCGGTCTGCTCCTCCACCGTCACGGCCTCGTCCTCCGGCTCCTCGTCGAGCGGGGCGGGGGGCTGGGCGGCGGCGGCCGCGGCGGCCGTCTCCGGGGTCTGGAACATCGGCTCGGCGAAGACCGGCGCCTGGAACACGGCGACGGCGGGGCGCGTCGCCCTGCGGCTCTTGCGCGCGGGCTCCTCGACCTTGCCGGTGAACTCGGGGCGGCCCGCCGCGGCGGTGGCCCGACGGCGCTGACGGCCGCGCGGGGCCGCCTCCTCGACCTCGGCGGTCTCGGCGGCCAGCTCCTCCACGGCTGCCTCGGGCAGGCTCTCGCCCGTCTGTGTCTCGGTCCGCTCCTCGACGGCCTCCGTGACCTGCGGGGCACCCGCGGGAGAGGTCGCCTTGCGAGAGGCGCGACGACGGCCGCGCGGTGCCTCGACGGGCTCCGCAACCTCTTCCTCGGCCGGCGTCTCGACGGCGACCGCCGGCTCGGCTGCAGCCTCGGTCCGGGCGGCCTGCGGCGCACCGGCGGGGGCGGAAGCCCGGCGCCGGGTACGGCCACGCGGCGCCTCGGCGACGACGGGTTCGGCCACGGCGGGCTCCACGGCCTCCGCCGCGATGGCCTCCTCGACGATCTCGGCGACCTCGGCGGCCTGCGGCGCACCGGCGGGCGCGCTCGCCTTACGGGATGCGCGACGACGGCCACGCGGCGCCTCGACCGGCTCCGCGGCCTCTTCCTCGACCGGTGCGGCAGCCGCGGCAACGGGCTCCACGACCTCGGCGGCCTGCGGCGCACCGGCCGGGGAGGTCGCCTTACGGGATGCGCGACGACGCGCACGCGGCGCCTCGACCGGCTCCGCGGGTGCTTCCTCGACCGGTGTCGCGGCCGCGACGACCGGCTCGACGACCTCCGCGGCCTCGGCGGCCTGCGGCGCGCCGGCGGGGGCGGTCGCCTTGCGGACGGCGCGACGGCGTGCACGCACGGGCGGCGCTGCTTCGGCGGTGTTCTCGGTGCTGGCTTCCGACACTCCGGCGTCAACGACCGGTATGGCCGAGCCCTCGGCTCCGGCCTGCACACCCGTCGTGGGCGGGCCCGCCGGGCGCGATGCCGCGCGGCGCCTGCGGCGCGGCGGCAGCTTGTCGCCAGGGGTGTTGTTGTCTTCTGCGTTCCCGGCCGTGCCGGGTTCGGTGGGCTGAGGCATGCGGGCGGTTCTCCCGTCGGGCTCCCGGGCGCCGCACCTGATTCCGGTCCGGCACGGTCCGCGTGTGATACGCGGTACCGCCGTCCGGGGCGCGGGCGCCGCACGGGGGCTGAATGTCTGGCTCGCCGGTTCCGTACGCGGTGTGCGTACGGCCTGGCGAAAGTCTTATGGGTCAGCGCGCGGCCCGGCCCAGGTGGCTCCCGAGTCCGAGGGCTGCGCTACAACGACCGCCTTACGCGGAACCTGCACCTTCAGGCGCTGTCGCGACGGCGGTCCCGGCGGCCGTGGATGGAGCGGCCGGGGCTGCCTCGCGGTCAGGCGCGAGCGGGTCGGTCACCGTGCCGGACTCCTCGTCGAAGAGCCCCTGCGCCAGCCTGGTCACCGCTGCGGGGACCGGCGGCGCCAGGTCGGCCACAACGCGGAGACCGGACAGGACGTCGTCAGGCCGAACGGCAGGTGTCACGTGCCGAACAACCAGCCGCAGTATCGCACAGGCCTTGTCCCCGGGCCTATCAGGCTGATGATCAAGGGCCTGCAGGTCGACGACCGCGGACCTGGCGTCGAAGCTCCGCATGCCGTTCTTCGTGCGGCGCTCGACCTCGACGCTCGTCGCCGCGTTGAAAGCGGCGACGGCCTTCTCGGCGTCCTCCACGGCGACCCCGTTCAGCCGCATCTCCCAGATGGAGGCGGTGAGCCGGTCGGCGAGACCCGAGGTGCGGGCCTCCACGGCGTCGGTGATGTCGAGGCCGTCCGGCAGCGAGTCGTTGAGGAGTTCGCGCAGCGTGCCCGGATCACGGGCCTCCGTGAGGGCGATCTCCAGGAACTCGGCTTCGCTGCCCGTGCCGGTGGGTGCGGCGTTGGCGTACGACACCTTGGGGTGCGGGGTGAAGCCCGCCGAGTAGGCCATGGGCACCTCGGAGCGGCGCAGTGCACGCTCGAAGGCACGCTGGAAGTCTCGATGACTGGTGAACCGGAGGCGGCCGCGCTTGGTGTAGCGCAGTCGGATGCGCTGCACTGCCGGTGCGGGCGGCGGGCCTTCGGGCTGTCGCTTGCCCAGTGGTTCTTCTCCTCCGTGCGGAGCGGACGCGGTGGCGCGCCGCCCTCGAAAGACGGGTGGCCCGGGGGTGTCCGCTCCGGCTCACCCCTGCGGTACGGATTTCTCTTTCCGCAGGGAGATCTCTGGCTCGGGCGCCGCGCTGGGCACGATCGTTGTACTACCCAGAGTACGCGCAGAGAGGCTTCCCGGTTCCCGGGGCCCGGCTTCGCGCGCCCCGCCGACCAAGGCCCGCCAGGCGTCGCGCCTGGCCTGCCGTACGGTCTCGCGGGCCGTGCGGAGCGTCTGCCGGGCCGTCCGGCCCACCGCGAGGGCGGCCCGCCCGGCCGGCGCGAGTACCGCGTCACGCAGAAAGTGCCCGACCGGGGTGCACACCGTGCGGTAGACCCAGGTCACCGGCGCTCCGACGAGGTGCCACGCCAGCCAGGCCAGCGCCCTGCCGACCGCACGCGAGACGAACCCGGCGACCCGCCAGGCCACGCCGACCGCGGCGGCGATCTCCCGCCCGAGGGGGGTCAGGACCCGCCGGTACACCCAGACCACCGGGGTGACGAGGACCACCGTGATGAGCCACCGGACGGCGGCCCACAGTCCTCGGCCGACGGCTTCGACACCGCGGACCAGGAGATGGAGCAGCCAGGCGAGGCCGTGGCCCAGCGGAGTGAGCAGCTCCCGGTACGCCCACACCAGCGGCAGCACGATCAGGTGCTCCACCAGCCGGGCGACGGCCGCCCCCAACGGCTTCAGGACGTAGCGCCCCAGCAGGACCAGCGGCATGACCAGCACGGCGGTGAGCAGCCACCCGACGGCCGTGGCGATGCCGCGTCCCGCCGGGAGCACCAGCGCCCGCCACACCCACCGCGCCCCGTGCCCGAGCGGGGTGAGGACCTGCTCGTACAGCCATACGAGCGGCACCACGATCCCGTAGTGCACCCCCGGCACCACCCCGTACCGCCACAGTGCGACCCACGGCCGGACGAACACCGCCAAGGCCAGCGATCGCAGCCCGTGCCCGAGCGGGGTCAGTACCCGCGCGTACAGCCATCGGGCCGGAAGCGCGACCAGTACCTCGCACAGCCACGCCAGCCCCCGTCCCAGCGGGCGCAGCAGAATCCGGTCCGCAGCACGGGCGCCCGCGACCAGGGCGTCCCACACCATCCGCACCGGCAGGACGAGGACGAGGACGACGATCCTCACCGGAATCCTGACGAGCGTGGTCAGACAGCCGTCACCGCTCTCGTACCGCGCGGGTGCCTGGTGCTTTCCGTATTCCATGCACCTCATGACGCAAAGGCCCGGCCCGGGGTTTCCCCGGACCGGGCCTTCGTCACCGAGATGTCACCGACAGGAGCCGGGTCGTGCCGTGTCAGCTGCGGATCTACTTCACGACCGTCAGCGGCAGGAGCTTCTTGCCCGTCGGACCGATCTGGATGCTCGTGTCCATCTGCGGGCACACCCCGCAGTCGAAGCACGGCGTCCAGCGGCAGTCCTCGACCTCGGTCTCGTCGAGCGAGTCCTGCCAGTCCTCCCAGAGCCAGTCCTTGTCGAGACCGGAGTCCAGGTGGTCCCAGGGCAGGACCTCTTCGTACGTCCGCTCGCGCGTGGTGTACCAGTCGACGTCCACACCGAAGGCGGGCAGTGCCTTCTCGGCGCTCTTCATCCACAGGTCGTAGCTGAAGTACTCGCGCCAGCCGTCGAAACGGCCGCCGGCCTCGTAGACGGCACGGATGACGGAGCCGACGCGGCGGTCACCCCGGGAGAGCAGGCCCTCGACGATGCCGGGCTTGCCGTCGTGGTAGCGGAAGCCGATCGAACGGCCGTACTTCTTGTCGCCGCGGATCTTGTCCCGGAGCTTGGTGAGCCGGGCGTCGGTCTCCTCGGCGCTGAGCTGCGGGGCCCACTGGAAGGGGGTGTGCGGCTTGGGGACGAAGCCGCCGATGGAGACGGTGCAGCGGATGTCGTTCTGTCCGGAGACCTCGCGGCCCTTGGCGATGACGTTGACGGCCATGTCGCCGATCTGCAGGACGTCGTCGTCGGTCTCGGTGGGCAGACCGCACATGAAGTACAGCTTCACCTGACGCCAGCCGTTGCCGTACGCGGTGGAGACCGTACGGATCAGGTCCTCCTCCGAGACCATCTTGTTGATGACCTTGCGCATGCGCTCGGAGCCGCCCTCGGGGGCGAAGGTGAGACCGGAGCGACGGCCGTTGCGGGTCAGCTCGTTGGCCAGGTCCACGTTGAACGCGTCGACGCGGGTGGAGGGCAGCGAGAGGCCGATCTTGTCCTCGGTGTAGCGGTCGGCGAGGCCCTTGGCGATCTCACCGATCTCGGTGTGGTCCGCGGAGGAGAGCGAGAGCAGGCCCACCTCCTCGAAGCCCGTCGCCTTGAGACCCTTCTCCACCATGTCGCCGATGCCGGTGATGCTTCGCTCCCGCACGGGACGCGTGATCATGCCGGCCTGGCAGAAACGGCAGCCGCGGGTACAGCCGCGGAAGATCTCCACGGACATCCGCTCGTGGACGGTCTCGGCGAGCGGGACCAGGGGCTGCTTGGGGTAGGGCCACTCGTCGAGGTCCATGACCGTGTGCTTGGACACCCGCCACGGCACGCCCGACTTGTTCGGAACGACGCGTCCGATGCGGCCGTCCGGGAGGTACTCGACGTCGTAGAAGCCGGGGACGTAGACGCCACCGGTCTTCGCGAGACGGAACAGCACCTCCTCGCGGCCGCCGGGGCGGCCCTCGGCCTTCCAGGCGCGGACGATCTCGGTGATCTCCAGGACCGCCTGCTCGCCGTCGCCGATGACCGCGCAGTCGATGAACTCCGCGATCGGCTCGGGGTTGAACGCGGCGTGGCCGCCGGCGAGCACGATCGGGTCGTCGAGGCCGCGGTCCTTGGCGGCCAGCGGGATGCCGGCCAGGTCCAGGGCGGTGAGCATGTTGGTGTAGCCGAGCTCGGTGGAGAAGCTCAGCCCGAAGACGTCGAACGCCTTGACCGGGCGGTGGCCGTCCACGGTGAACTGCGGGACCTTGTGCTCGCGCATCAGCGCTTCGAGGTCCGGCCAGACGCTGTAGGTGCGCTCCGCGAGGACGCCCTGGCGCTCGTTGAGCACCTCGTAAAGGATCATGACGCCCTGGTTGGGGAGCCCGACCTCGTACGCGTCCGGGTACATGAGAGCCCAGCGGACGTCGCATTCGTCCCACGGCTTGACGGTGGAGTTCAGCTCACCGCCGACGTACTGGATGGGCTTCTGCACATGCGGGAGCAGAGCTTCGAGCTGTGGGAAGACCGAATCGACAGACATCGCGAACTTTCGAGAGCTGGCAGGGGTGACCACCCAGCGTACCGCGCTGCTCAGCCTCCGGACGCCGTCCGGATCTCGGCCCGGGATGCGCGGGCCCACACCTTCGGCAACTCCCGCCGCAGTGCCGCGGCCGCCGCCTCCTCCTGTCCGTACAGCAGCCCCCAGGTGAACGAGGACTCCCCTGCCGCGTGGGCCTGGACGGCGAGAGTGCGCAGGGCCTCGCGGGCGACCACGCTGTCCTGGTGGTCGCCCAGGAGGCTCTGCACGGCCTTCAGCCGCTTGACGGATTTCCTGGCCGGCTTACCGAGGGCCGGGCGGGCCGCCTCCGCCGAGTACCGTGCGCGTTTCGCGGCCTTGCGGGCGTTGTGCAGGGCGAGGTCGTGGTCCGGGCCCGGTGGGTGTTCCCGGGCGTGCGCGAGCCGGGTGGCCAGGCGCGCGTGATCCTTGTGCGCGGCGCGGGCGAGCGCCTTGCCGGGCGGGCCGGCGGCCGCGGGCCGCAGGGGCGGGTCGGCCAGGAGCGCGTGCAGTTTCTCCAGCAGCGCGAGGTAGCGGGTGCCGTCGAGCACCTCGACGGTACGGCGGCGGGAGCCGCTGCGGCGGGCCGTGGACCACATCCGCAGCCGGGCGCGCACCGGGCCGAGGACCAGGGTGGGGGCCAGCCCTTCGATCCGGGTGAGCAGGCGGGCGTCGAGGACCTCCTGGTCACGGTCCACGCCGAGTTCCGCCGCCAGCCACTTCAGCTCCGCGCAGACGGGGTCGGTGACCGTCCGGTCGAGGACCTTGCGGTACGAACGCAGGGCGCTGCGGAGTCTGCGGGTGGCGACCCGCATCCGGTGCACGGAGTCGGGCAGGCCGCGGCGCACGGCCGGGTCGAGGGCGACGATCGCGGTGATCTGGTGCTGGACGTACGCGAGGACGTGGTCGCCGGCGGTGCGCGGCGACGCGGAGGGTTCCGGTTCCCGCTGCTTCTTCGGGGAGGTCTCGGCCAGGGCGCGCGAGAGCTTGGAGGGCGACGCGGAGGGCCGTATCCCTGCCTTGCGCAGCCGCTTCTCGACGGCGTCGAGGAAGGCGGGGTCGCCGTCGTCGGCGAGTTCGACCTCGATCTCGGTCCAGGCGGTGCTGCGGCCGCCTCCGTTCAGCCGCTCGGCGCGGACCTCGTCCACGCTGAGTTCGGCGAGCGGTTCACCACCCGGGCCCTTCAGCAGGTGGACGTCGCGGGCGGAGCGGAGCCTGACCACGGGCACGAGGGCGGTGTCGCGGACCCGGGAACGGACGAGGCCCGCCAGGTCAGGGGGCAGGGTGTCGGCGAGCGGGGCCCGGATCTCGTCGCGGATACCGGAGGCGACCGGGAACTTGAGGTGCCAGCCGGCGTCGGGGCCGCCGGTGCGGCGGCGCAGGGTGAGGTGGTCCGCGGCGAGCCGGAGGTCCTCGGTGTCGTAGTAGACGGCGTCGAGTTCGCTGACGCCGTGGTGGTCGACGGCCGTGACCCCGGCCACCCGGTTCAGATCGGGAAGCCGGGTGTCACCGGTGGCTTCGTATTTCCGCTCGATCTCGCGCTTCGAGTCCGCCATGCAATCGAATCTAGACGTGATGTACGCGGATGGGCAGTGGGCCCGCGACGGCTCAGGCCGTTATCGGCCGTTGCACCCTGATCGACTGGAGCAGTCCGATGGCCACCCAGACGGCGAACATCGAGGAGCCTCCGTAGGAGACGAACGGCAGCGGCAGTCCGGCGACCGGCATGATGCCGAGCGTCATACCGATGTTCTCGAAGGCCTGGAAGGCGAACCAGGCGATGATCCCGGCGGCGACGATCGTGCCGTAGAGCTCGGTCGTTTCGCGGGCGATGCGGCAGGCGCGCCACAGGACGATGCCGAGCAGCACCAGTATCAGTCCGGCGCCGAGGAAGCCGAGTTCCTCACCGGCGACGGTGAAGACGAAGTCGGTCTGCTGCTCGGGGACGAACTGGCCGGTGGTCTGGGTGCCCTGGAAGAGGCCGGTGCCGGAGAGACCGCCGGAGCCGATCGCGATACGGGCCTGGTTGGTGTTGTAGCCGACACCGGCCGGGTCGAGGGCCGGGTTGGCGAAGGCGGCGAACCGGGCGATCTGGTAGTCGTCGAGCAGTCCGAGCTGCCAGATGGCGACGGCCCCGGCGGTGCCCGCGCCGAGGAGTCCGAAGACCCAGCGGTTGGAGGCGCCGGAGGCCAGCAGGACGCCGAGCACGATGACGGCCATGACCATCACGGAGCCCAGGTCCGGCATGCCCATGACGACCGCCATCGGGAGCGCGGCCAGGCCGAGGGCCTTGGCGACGGTGCGGTGGTCCGGGTGCAGCTGGTCGCCCGCGTCGACGCGGGCGGCGAGCAGCATCGCCATGCCGAGAATGATGGTGATCTTGGTGAACTCGGACGGCTGGAGGGAGAAGCCGCCACCGATGATGATCCAGGCGTGGGCGCCGTTGACGGTGGCGCCGAGCGGGGTGAGGACCGTCAGCACGAGGAGGACGGACAGCCCGTACAGGATCGGCACCGCACCGCGCAGGGTCCGGTGGCCGAGCCAGATCGTGCCGATCATCAGGGCGACGCCGATGCCGGTGTTGAGGGCGTGGCGGAAGAGGAAGTAGTACGGGTCGCCGTGGGTGAGGGAGTCACGTCCGCGGGTGGCGGAGTAGACAAGCAGCGAGCCGATGAAGGAGAGCGCGATCGCCGAGCCGAGCAGCGGCCAGTCGAGGCGGCGCACGACGGAGTCACGGGCGGTGAACCTGCCCCAGGCGGAGCGCTCGGGGGCGTACCGCTGGACGGAGAAGCCGGCCATCAGTCGCGCCTCCCGAGGACTGCGGCGAGGGTCTGCTCGGCCGCCGGCTTCTGCGAGTTCGGGTCGTACGGCTTGATCTTCGGCGAGTCGATGGTGCCGTCCGTCTGGATCTTCGGCAGGGACTTCTGCGGCGTCGGCAGGAGGGCCTTCTTGAGGTCCTGCTTGCCCGAGGCGTCGAGGCCGTAGAGCGCGTTGTAGATGTTGCGGACGGCGGGTCCCGACGCACCGGAACCCGTACCGCCCTGGGAGATCGTCATGACGATCGAGTAGTCCTTGGTGTACGTGGCGAACCAGGAGGTCGTCTGCTTGCCGTAGACCTCGGCCGTGCCCGTCTTGGCGTGCATCGGGATCTTGTCCTGCGGCCAGCCGCCGAATCGCCAGGCGGCCGAGCCACGGGTCGCGACACCCGCGAGGGCTTGGTCTATTTCGTTGCGCGTCTTCTTGGTGAAGGGGAGTTTGCCGTGCGACTTCGGCTCGATCTCCTGGACGGTCCTGCCGTCGCCGCTGACGATCGCCTTGCCGACGGTGGGGTTGTAGAGGGTTCCGCCGTTGGAGATGGCCGCGTAGATGGTGGCCATCTGGATCGGGGTGACGAGGGTGTCGCCCTGGCCGATCGAGTAGTTGACGGAGTCACCGGCGCGCATCCTGTCGCCTTCGAGGCAGTTCTCGTACGCGATCTTCTCGACGTACGTGCCGTCCTTCTTGCCCTGCTTGCACCAGGCGTCGTGGTTGGCCTTGGCGAAGTTCTTCTTCCACTCGCGGTCCGGGACGCGTCCGCTGACCTCGTTGGGGAGGTCGATGCCGGTCTCCTTGCCGAGGCCGAACTGGTGGGCGGTCCTGTAGAACCAGTCGTTGGGCTTCTTCTTGGGGTTGTTCCCGCCGTCCTTCTGCCACTCCCTGTGCGCGAGGCCGTAGTACACCGTGTCGCAGGAGACTTCGAGGGCGCGGCCGATCGTGATGCTGCCGTAGCCCTGGGACTCGAAGTTCTTGAAGGTCTGGCCGCCGATGGAGTACGAGCTCGGGCAGGGGTAGTTGCCGTCGAACGGGTATCCGGCGTTGACCGCGGCGGTGGACGAGATGACCTTGAAGATGGAGCCGGGGGCGGCCTGGCCCTGGATGGCACGGTTCAGCAGCGGGAAGTTGGAGTTCTTGCCCGTCAGCTTGGCGTAGTCCTTGCCCGAGATGCCGCCGACCCAGGCGTTGGGGTCGTAGTTGGGCAGCGAGGCCATGGAGACGACACGGCCGGTCTTGGCCTCCATGACGACGACGGCGCCGGAGTCTGCCTTGTAGTTCTCGCCGGTGTTGGTGTCGAACTCCTGGCGGGCCTTCTTCATGGCCTGGTTGAGCTCGTACTCGGCGACGGCCTGCACGCGGGCGTCGATGGAGGTGACGACGCTGGCTCCGGCCTCCGCCTCGTCGTTCTTGGCCTGGCCGATGACCCGGCCGAGGTTGTCGACCTCGTAGCGGGTGACGCCCGCCTTGCCGCGCAGTTCCTTGTCGTACGTGCGCTCCAGGCCGGAGCGGCCGACCTGGTCGGAGCGGAGGTAGGGCGAGTCGGTGTCCTGGGCCTTGGTGATCTCGTCGTCGGTGACGGGAGAGAGATAACCGAGGACCTGGGCGGAGTTGGCCTTGCCGGGGGCTGCGTAGCGGCGTACGGCGGTGGGTTCGGCGGTGATGCCGGGGAAGTCCTCCGCGCGTTCGCGGATCTGGAGTGCCTGCTGGGTGGTGGCCTCGTCGGTGACCGGGATCGGCTGGTAGGGCGAACCGTTCCAGCACGGCTGCGGGGTCTTCGCGTCGCAGAGCCGGACCTTGTCGAGGACGTCCTTGGGCTTCATGTCGAGTACGCCGGCGAGCCGGGTCAGGACGCCCTTGCCGTCGTCGTCCATCTTCATCAGCTCGGTGCGGCTGGCGGAGACGACGAGCCGGGTCTCGTTGTCGGCGAGCGGCACACCGCGCGCGTCGAGGATGGAGCCGCGTGCGGCGGGCTGGACGACCTGCTGGACGTGGTTGTTCTTCGCCTCGTCCGAATACTCCTGGCCGTTGCGGATCTGCAGGTACCAGAGGCGGCCGCCGAGGGTGAGCAGCAGGGAGAAGACGAGGACCTGGATGACGATGAGGCGGATCTGGACCCGCTGGGTCCGTCCCGTCTCGGGAATGTTGCTCACGGGGCGCCCCCGGTGGTGGTTCGGCTGGGGGCGGGGGGGTTGCCCCCGGAGGTATGCAGCCTCACAGTCGCTTGACTCCCTTGATCCGTCCGGCGCGTGCGGCACGGTTGCGGGCTGCCTTGACGCGCAGTCCGCCGCGCTGGCTGCCGATGCGCAGCCCGGTGCCCGCGGCGAGCCAGCCGGCTGCGGCGTCGCCGCGGCCGGAGGAGGACTCGGTCAGCGGGTCGTTCACCGTTCGTCTGGCCATCGCCATGATCAGCGGGACCGTGAACGGTGCGAGGAGCAGGTCGTAGACGGCCGCGGTGAACAGCAGGCTGCCCAGGCCCACATGGCGGGCCGCCGTGTCGCCGACGAGGGCGCCGACGCCCGCGTAGAGCAGGGTCGAGCCGATCGCCGCCGCGACGACCACGGCCATCGGGACGAAGGCGGACTTGAGCTGCCCGTTCTCCGGCCTGGCCAGTCCGGCGAGGTAGCCGATGATGCAGAGCACCAGGGCGTAGCGTCCGGCGGCGTGGTCGGCGGGGGGCGCCAGGTCGGCGAGGAGGCCCGCGCCGAAGCCGATGAGAGCCCCGCTGACGTGCCCGTACACGAAGGCGAGTCCGAGGACGACCATGAGCAGCAGGTCGGGTACGGCTCCGGGGAGCTGGAGCCGGGCGAGTACGGATACCTGGACGACGAGGGCGATCACGACCAGAACGATGGAGAGCAGAGTCCGGTTGACGCGCATGGGGATCAGCTCTACCTCTGTTCGTTTACCGCGTTGTCGGCGTTCGGTGTGGCGTTCCCGCTCGGGTCGGGGTTCGGGCTGCCGGTGGGGGTCGCGCTCTGGTGGATGTTCCCGACGACGTTGCCGCCGGTGTCGACGATGTCGCCGTTGGGCGAGATGGTGACGGTCACGGTCGGGGTCGGTTTCGGCTTGGCCGGCTTGACGGGCTTCTTCGGCAGAACGGCGTCGCGCGGGTCCTCGCGGGGTGCCTGGACGACGATGCCGACGATGTCGAGCTTGGTGAAGCCGACGAACGGCCGGACGTAGACCGTACGGGTCAGGTCGCCGCCGGACGGGTCGACCCGGACGACCTCGCCGACCGGGACACCGGGCACGAAGGGCTTGTCCTTGCTGGAGCCGAACGTGACGAGACGGTCGCCCTTCCTGACCTTGGCCTTGCCGTTCAGGAACTGGACGGACAGCGGGCGCGAGCCCTGGCCGGTGGCGAAGCCGAGTTCGTCGGTGGACTCCATCCGGGTGCCGACGGTGAAGTCGGGGTCGTTGGCCAGGAGCACCGTGGCGGTGTCCGGGCCGACCGTGGTGACGCGGCCGACGAGACCGTCGCCGTTGAGGACGGTCATGTCGCGCTTGAGACCGTCCTTGGAACCGGCGTCGATGGTGACCGTCCAGGAGAAGCCCTGGGCCGCTCCTATGGCGATGACTTCGGCGGCCTTGATGCCGTACTGGCCGGCGTCCGACTTCTTGAGCATCTTGTCGAGCTCGCGGACCCGGCTGCGGTTGCGGTCGTCACTGCCGAGCCTCGCCTTGAGTTCGGCGTTCTGCTTCTCCAGCGCGGCGATCTTGTCGTGGCGGGTGCCGGAGGCGCGTACGGCCCCTATGGCGTTGCCCACCGGATCGACCGCTGACGCCACGCCGTTCTCCACCGGTCCGAAGACGGTGGCGGCGGCCTGCCGGGCGCCGTCCACCGGTGACTCCTCGCCGCCGCGGATATCCACCGTGATCAGTGCGAATGCGATGGCGATCAGCAGCACCAGGAGCAGCCGGCTCTCTCGTGTGTCCCTCACGTGCGGCGGCCGTGCCTTCCTCGTAGGAATGTTCGTGCCTGTATATCAACGATCCTCCGGGCGGAACGGCAGTGTCCGCCCGGAGGTTCGTGGAGTTCCTACCGCCGGGGCTGGGCGTCCAGCACCTGCTGGAGCGCCTCGAACTCCTCGACGCACTTGCCGGATCCGAGCGCGACGGAGTCCAGCGGGTCCTCGGCGATGTGGATCGGCATGCCCGTCTCGTGGCGCAGCCGCTCGTCCAGGCCGCGCAGCAGTGCGCCGCCGCCGGTCAGGACGATGCCGCGGTCCATGACGTCGCCGGACAGCTCCGGCGGGCACTTGTCCAGCGTCGTCTTGACTGCGTCGACGATCGCGTTGACCGGCTCCTCGATCGCCTTGCGGACCTCGGTGGCGGAGATGACCACGGTCTTGGGCAGCCCTGACACGAGGTCGCGGCCCCGGATCTCGGTGTGCTCGTCCTTCTCCAGCTCGAACGCGGAACCAATGGTGATCTTGATCTGTTCGGCGGTGCGCTCACCGAGCAGGAGGGAGTACTCCTTCTTGATGTGCTGGATGATCGCGTTGTCCAGTTCGTCACCGGCGACCCGGATGGACTGCGCGGTGACGATTCCGCCGAGCGAGATGACCGCGACCTCGGTGGTGCCGCCGCCGATGTCGACGACCATGTTGCCGGTGGCCTCGTGGACCGGCAGGCCGGAGCCGATGGCCGCCGCCATGGGCTCCTCGATGATGTGCACCTGGCGCGCGCCGGCCTGCGTCGACGCCTCGATGACGGCGCGTCGCTCGACCCCGGTGATGCCGGAGGGCACGCAGACGACGACCCGCGGGCGGGCCAGGTAGCGGCGCTTGTGGATCTTCAGGATGAAGTAGCGGAGCATCCGCTCCGTGATCTCGAAGTCGGCGATCACGCCGTCCTTCAGGGGCCGTACGGCAACGATGTTGCCCGGCGTACGGCCGATCATCTTCTTGGCCTCGGAACCGACCGCGAGGATGCCGCCGGTGTTGGTGTTGATGGCCACGACGGACGGCTCGTTCAGAACGATGCCGCGCCCCCTGACGTACACCAGCGTGTTGGCAGTCCCGAGGTCGATAGCCATGTCACGGCCGATGAACGACATTGAGTTCCCCTTGTTCCCCATGAGGATGCGTCGGGCCTTCCCAAGCGAAAGCGATGGCTTGTTTTGGTAGGCGAGATGAGCGCTGCGGGCGTGGAAGCTTCCATCGTAGTGCCGGAAACACCGACACAGCGCGAGGGTCCTTCGCCATGCTGAGCAGAACGGGTGGCCGTTCCACTCATGGTGACGTTACGTCGAAGGGATGCGTTCCCGCGATCGGGGACCCTATACCGAAGGGCGACCGAATTACTTCGGTCGCCCCAGGTCATGAGCGCTGTTCGGCTGATCGAAGGTCAGGAAAGTCCCGGAAAGAACAGCTTCATTTCTCGCTCTGCGGACTCCTCGGAGTCCGAGGCGTGGATGAGGTTCTCCCGGGTGATCGAGCCGAAGTCACCACGGATCGATCCGGGCGCGGCGGCGATCGGGTCGGTGGGGCCGGCCAGGGCGCGTACGCCCTCGATGACCCGCTCGCCCTCGGCGACCAGGGCGACGATCGGGCCGGACTGCATGAACTCGACGAGCGGCTCGTAGAACGGCCGGCCGACGTGCTCGGCGTAGTGCTGCTCCAGCGTGGCGCGGTCGAGGGTGCGGAGCTCCAGCGCCGTGATCTTCCAGCCGGCCTTGCGCTCGATGCGGCCGACGATTTCGCCGACCAGACCGCGACGGACGGCGTCGGGCTTGAGAAGAACGAGGGTGCGCTGGGTCATGTGCGGCTCCTTGCAGGCATACGGGTGCGGTGAGGCGAGGTTACAGGGGTACGGTGACGGGCCGGCGGCCGGGTTTGGCTGCCCGGCAGCGCCTCAGCTGCCGGCCGGCGCCTGCGCCGCCTCCTGCGCGGCCCACCGGGCCTTCACCGCGTCGATCTTGCGGCCGTAGTGCACGGAGGCCCACCACAGGCCGCCGAAGGCCACGCCGAGGATGAACATCATCGGGACGACGAAGCCACTCGCGACCAGCGCGATCTGCAGGGCCCAGCCGAGCTGTATGCCGCCGGGACGGGTGATCATCCCGCAGAGCAGCACGGAGAGCAGCATGCCGATGCCGCAGACCGTCCAGACCGTGGCGGTCGTCAGGTCGTCGGACTTCATCGCGACGAGCCCGGCGAACCCGATCACGAAGAACTCGCCGATCAGCGTCGATGCACAGAGCGTACGCACGTCGGTCAGCGCCTTCCCAGAAGCAACCGGGCCTCGCCGACCGTGATCACGGATCCGGTCACCAGCACCCCGGCGCCCGCGTACTCGTCCTCTTCCTCGGCGAGGGTGATCGCCGCCTCCAGCGCGTCGTCGAGCCGGGGTTCGACCTGGACCCGGTCGTTGCCGAAGACCTCGACGGCGACGGCGGCGAGCTCGTCGGCGTCCATCGCGCGTGCGCTGGAGTTCTGGGTGACGACGACCTCGGCGAAGATCGGCTCGAAGGCTTCCAGGAGCCCCCGCACGTCCTTGTCGCCACTGGCACCGACCACACCGATCAGCCGGGAGAAGCCGAACGCCTCGGAGAGCCCCTCGGCAGTGGCCAGGGCGCCTGCCGGGTTGTGCGCGGCGTCCAGAACGACGGTCGGGCTGGAGCGGACCACTTCGAGGCGGCCCGGCGAGATCACCGAGGCGAAGGCCCTGCGGATGATGTCGGCGTCGAGCGATCCGGTCTGCTCGGCGCCGATGCCGAAGAACGCCTCGACCGCGCAGAGCGCCACCACCGCGTTGCGCGCCTGGTGGGCGCCGTACAGCGGAAGGAAGATGTTCTCGTACTCGCCGCCGAGGCCGCGCAGCGTCAGCAGCTGGCCGCCGACCGCGATCTCCCGGGAGACGACACCGAACTCCATGCCCTCGCGGGCCACGGTGGCGTCGACCTCGACGGACTTCTTCAGCATGACCTGGGCGGCGTCGACGGGCTGCTGGGCGAGGATGACCGTCGCGCCCTGCTTGATGATCCCGGACTTCTCCACCGCGATCTCGCCCGGCGTGGAACCCAGCCGGTCGGTGTGGTCCAGCGAGATGGGGGTGACGACCGCGACCGTGGAATCGATCACGTTGGTCGCGTCCCAGCTGCCGCCCATGCCGACCTCGACGACGGCGACGTCGACCGGCGCGTCGGCGAAGGCCGCGTACGCCATGCCGGTGAGCACCTCGAAGAAGGAGAGCCGGTAGGGCTGCTGCGCGTCGACCATCTCGACGTACGGCTTGATGTCCTCGTAGGTGGAGATGAACCGCTCGGGGTCCATCGGGGAGCCGTCCAGGCTGATCCGCTCGGTGATCGACTGGACGTGCGGCGAGGTGTAGCGGCCGGTACGCAGGTCGAAGGCGCCCAGCAGCGCCTCGATCATGCGGGCCGTGCTCGTCTTGCCGTTGGTCCCCGTGATGTGGATGGAGGGGTAGGCGCGCTGCGGGTCACCGAGCAGGTCCATCAGCGCGGCGATGCGCGCCACGGACGGCTCCAGCTTGGTCTCGCCCCAGCGCCCGGCGAGCTCCTGCTCCACCGCGCGCAGCGCCTTGTCCACCTCCGGGTCGGCGGGGCGGGCGGGGACCTCTTCGCCCTGGGGCGGTCCGGAGGCGGCGCGCAGCGTACGGCTCCCGGCCTCGATCACCGCCAGGTCGGGGTCGCGCTGGGTCGCTTCGTCGACGATCTCCGCGAAGGTCTCGTCGGAGTCGGACGCGTCGTGCCGGTCGGAAGGGCGGGGCTCACTCACGGGGCCAGTCTACGGATCGGCACGGACAACGCGCGCAGCGCCCGGCGGCGAGGGGTGCGGGGAAGCCCCCGTACCCCTCGCGGGAGGCGTACGGGGGCTTCGGCGCGGTGTCAGGCCTGCGGCAGGGCCGCGAGCTGGCCGGAGATCCGCTCGATGTCGGCCTCGGCCTTGGTGAGCCGGCCGCGGATCTTGTCGACCACGTTGTCCGGGGCCTTGGCCAGGAACGCCTCGTTGCCGAGCTTGCCGGTGGCCTGCGCCTTCTCCTTCTGCGCGGCCTCCAGGTCCTTCGTGAGGCGCTTGCGCTCGGCGTCGATATCGATCGTGCCGGACAGGTCGAGTGCGACCGTGGCGCCCGCGACCGGCAGCGACGCGGTGGCGTGGAAGCCGTCCCCGGCGGGCTGCAGACGCAGCAGCTGGCGCATGGCCGCCTCGTGCGGGGCCAGTGCCGTGCCGGTCAGGGTGAGCTCGGCCGGGACCTTCTGGCCGGGCTGGAGCCCCTGGTCGTTGCGGAAGCGGCGGACCTCGGTGACGACCTGCTGGACGAGCTCGATCTCCTTCTCGGCCGCGTCGTCACGGAAGCCGCTGTCCTCCGGCCACTCGGCGATGACGACCGACTCACGGCCGGTGAGCGCGGTCCAGAGGGTCTCCGTGACGAACGGGACGACCGGGTGCAGCAGTCGCAGCATCACGTCGAGGACCTCGCCGAGGACCCGGCCCGAGACCTCGGCCGGACGGCCGCCGCCGAAGAACGTGGTCTTGGACAGCTCGACGTACCAGTCGAAGACCTCGTCCCAGGCGAAGTGCCGGAGCGACTCGCTGAGCTTGGAGAACTGGTAGTCGTCGTAGTACGCGTCGACTTCGGCGACCGTCTTGTTGAGGCGGGAGAGGATCCAGCGGTCGGTCACCGACATCTCGTCGGCGGACGGCAGCTCACCCTCGATCGTCGCGCCGTTCATCAGGGCGAAGCGGGTGGCGTTCCAGATCTTGTTGGAGAACTTGGCGGAACCCTGGACCCACTCCTCACCGATCGGGACGTCGGTACCGGGGTTGGCGCCGCGCGCGAGCGTGAAACGCAGCGCGTCGGAGCCGTACTTGTCCATCCAGTCCAGCGGGTTGACCACGTTGCCGAAGGACTTCGACATCTTCTTGCCGTGCTCGTCGCGGACCATGCCGTGCAGGACGATGGTCCCGAACGGCGGGACGCCGTCGTTGACGTACAGGCCGAACATCATCATCCGGGCGACCCAGAAGAAGAGGATGTCGTAGCCGGTGACCAGGACGGAGTTCGGGTAGAACTTCGCGAGACTGTCGGTCTGTTCGGGCCAGCCGAGCGTGGAGAACGGCCACAGGCCGGAGGAGAACCAGGTGTCCAGGACGTCGCTGTCCTGGGTCCAGCCCTCGCCGGTGGGCGCCTCGTCGTCCGGTCCGACGCAGACGACCTCGCCGTTCGGGCCGTACCAGACGGGGATGCGGTGGCCCCACCAGAGCTGGCGCGAGATGCACCAGTCGTGGAGGTTGTCGACCCAGTCGAAGTACCGCT
The DNA here is from genome assembly GCF_045162765.1 of Streptomyces sp. NBC_01013. Taxonomy (NCBI): domain Bacteria; kingdom Bacillati; phylum Actinomycetota; class Actinomycetes; order Kitasatosporales; family Streptomycetaceae; genus Streptomyces; species Streptomyces sp. NBC_01013. Next base: position 5,628,789 of record NZ_CP108687.1, on the reverse strand, counting down.
TCTCCATCTCCTGCGGGTGGATCTTGACCTTGCCGTCGCGGACGGCGTCACCGGCCGCCTCGGCGAGCGGGGCGACCTTGACCCACCACTGGAGGGAGAGGCGCGGCTCGATGGTCGTCTTGCAGCGCGAGCAGTGTCCGACGGAGTGGACGTACGGCCGCTTCTCCGCCACGATCCGGCCCTCGGCGCGCAGGGCGGCGACGATGGCGGAGCGGGCCTCCAGGCGGTCCAGCCCCTGGAAGGGGCCGGGGGCCGTGATGACGGCGCGCTCGTCGAGGACCGTGAGGAACGGCAGGTCGTGGCGCTTGCCGATCTCGAAGTCGTTCGGGTCGTGTGCCGGGGTCACCTTGACGGCGCCGGTGCCGAACTCGGGGTCGACGTGGTGGTCGGCGACGACCGGGATGGTGCGGTCGGTCAGCGGCAGCTTGATCTGCTTGCCGACCAGGTGCTTGTAGCGCTCGTCGTCGGGGTGGACGGCGACGGCGGTGTCACCGAGCATCGTCTCGGCGCGCGTGGTGGCGACGACGATGGTCTCGTCGCCCTCGCCGTACTGCATGGAGACGAGCTCGCCGTCGTCCTCCTGGTACTCGACCTCGATGTCCGAGATCGCCGTGAGACAGCGCGGGCACCAGTTGATGATGCGCTCGGCGCGGTAGATCAGCTCGTCGTCGTACATCTGCTTGAAGACGGTCTGGACGGCCTTGGACAGGCCCTCGTCCATGGTGAAGCGCTCACGGGACCAGGCGACGCCCTCACCGAGGCGGCGCATCTGGCCGGAGATCTGGCCGCCGGACTCGTCCTTCCACTGCCAGACGCGCTCGACGAAGGCCTCGCGGCCCAGGTCGTGGCGGGACTTGCCCTCCTTGCCGAGCTCGCGCTCGACGACGTTCTGGGTGGCGATGCCGGCGTGGTCCATGCCGGGCTGGTAGAGCGCCTCGAACCCCTGCATCCGCTTGCGGCGGACGAGGGCGTCGATCAGCGTGTGCTCGAAGGCGTGTCCCAGGTGCAGGGAGCCGGTGACGTTGGGCGGCGGGATGACGATGGAGTACGGCGGCTTGTCGCTGTTCTCGTCCGCCTCGAAGTAACCGCGTTCTACCCAGCGCTCGTACAGCTTCCCCTCTACCTCGGCCGGCGTGTACTGGGTCGGCAGTTCGGGGGTGCTGGCTGGCTGCTGCGCTGCGTTCTCGGTCACGCCGCACAGTTTAGGGCCGTCACAAGCGTGCACTGAAACCGGTTTGTTCAGTAACGGTCTCCCTCCCGGTGCCCCACGCCCTCGGACCGTCCGTCAGGATGTTCGCAACGCATAAGTATGACGAACAGGGGACACCGCAGATGAGCTACAACCAGCCGGGCCCGTACGATGGCCAGCCGCCGCAGGGCCAGCCCGGACCGTACGGCCAGCAGCCGGGCCCCTACGGCGGTCAGCCGCCGCAGGGCCCGCCGCAGGGGCAGCCCGGTTATGGCTACCCGCAGCAGCAGGCCCCCCAGGGCGTCCCGCCCCAGCAGCAGCCCCCGCAGCCGGGTTACGGCTACCCCCAGGCCCAGCAGCCCGGCCCGTACGGCCAGCAGCCCCCCACTCCCCCGTACGGCGGCCAGCCGGTCTACGGCCAGCAGCCGGGCTTCCCGCCGGCCCAGCCGCCGAAGAAGAAGACCGGCCTGATCGTGGGCGGCGTCATCGTGGCGCTGGCGGTCATCGGCGGCGGCGTGTACTTCCTGACGTCGGGCGGGGCCAGCAACAGCGATGTCGCGGACTCCACGAAGGGGTACAAGCTGACGCCGGCGGCTTCGGTGGACGGGTACAAGAAGGGCAGCGGCGGCACCACCAACGGGCCACTGACCGGTTCTGAGAAGAGCGAGATCGAGGCCGCCGGAGTCAAGAACCCCAACGGAGCCGGTGCGAACTACCAGGGGGGTTCCGAGCAGGACATGAGCCTGAAGATGATCAACCTTCAGGGCTACTGGGGTGAGGTCAGCGACCCGGCCAACGTGATCAACAAGTCGTTCAACCAGGCCAAGCTGAACATGACCAAGGGCGAGGACGGAAACAAGGCCGAACTGGTCGGCTCCCCCAAGGACGTCACCCCGGCCGGTTTCAAGGGTGCGCTGATGAGGTGCCAGAACGTCAAGACCGACATCGAAGGCGGTGACGGCACTGTCGAGAAGGGGCCGAAGTCGATCGAGGCACCCATCTGCATCTGGGCCGACTACAGCACCGTCGGCATCGTCACCGGTGTCGACATGGGTCTCGCCATGAAGAACCAGGCCATGTCGCAGGACGATGTCGCCGCGGTCGCGGCGAAGCTGTACAACACCTCCCGCACCAAGATCTGACCCGCGCAACGCGAAGGGGCGCCCCGCCGGCTGAACCGGCGGGGCGCCCCTTCGCGTTGCGTACGAAACCGCGGCTACGCCGACTTCTCGTGCCGCCCCTCGTCGCCCTTGCCGATCGTCCGCGGCTCGCGCGGGACCAGGGTCGGGTTGACGTTGTTGCGGACCACGTCCGCGGTGATGACGACCCGGGCGACGTCCTTGCGGGACGGCACCTCGTACATCACCGACTGGAGGACCTCCTCCATGATGGCGCGCAGGCCTCGCGCGCCGGTCTGGCGCAGGATCGCCTGGTCGGCGATGGCCTCCAGCGCCTCGCGCTCGAACTCCAGCTCCACACCGTCGAGTTCGAACAGCCGCTGGTACTGCTTCACCAGGGCGTTGCGCGGCTCGATGAGGATCTGGAGCAGGGCTTCGCGGTCCAGGTTGTGGACCGAGGTCAGGACCGGGAGGCGGCCGATGAACTCGGGGATCATCCCGAACTTCACCAGGTCCTCCGGCATGACCTCCTGGAACTGGTCGCTCGCCTGGATCTCCAGCTTGGAGCGGATCGTGGCGCCGAAGCCGATGCCCTTGGCGCCGGCCCGGGACTCGATGATCTTCTCCAGCCCGGAGAAGGCGCCGCCCACGATGAACAGCACGTTCGTCGTGTCGATCTGGATGAACTCCTGGTGGGGGTGCTTCCGACCGCCCTGCGGCGGCACGGAGGCAGTGGTGCCCTCCAGGATCTTCAGCAGCGCCTGCTGCACGCCCTCGCCGGAGACATCGCGGGTGATCGACGGGTTCTCGCTCTTGCGGGCGACCTTGTCGATCTCGTCGATGTAGATGATCCCGGTCTCGGCCTTCTTGACGTCGTAGTCCGCGGCCTGGATCAGCTTCAGCAGGATGTTCTCGACGTCCTCGCCGACATAGCCGGCCTCCGTCAGCGCCGTCGCGTCGGCGATGGCGAACGGGACGTTGAGCATGCGGGCCAGTGTCTGCGCGAGCAGCGTCTTGCCCGAGCCCGTGGGGCCCAGCAGCAGGATGTTGGACTTGGCGAGTTCGATCGCGTCGTCGCGGCTCGAACCGCCGCCGTTCTCGCCGGCCTGGACCCGCTTGTAGTGGTTGTACACAGCGACCGAGAGGGCCTTCTTCGCGGGCTCCTGCCCGACGACGTAACCCTCGAGGAACTCGTAGATCTCGCGCGGTTTGGGGAGTTCCTCCCACCGGACCTCGGAGGTCTCCGCGAGCTCCTCCTCGATGATCTCGTTGCAGAGATCGATGCACTCGTCGCAGATGTACACACCGGGTCCCGCGATGAGCTTCTTCACCTGCTTCTGGCTCTTTCCGCAGAACGAGCACTTGAGCAGGTCGCCGCCATCACCGATGCGTGCCACGAGGTGCTTCCCCTTCGCCTGGGATCCGCCTGGTTCAGCGGCTCCTGGTGCCTCTATCCGACGGTACCTTGCCTGGCCCCCCGTTCGGGCCCCCCTTGGCACGGTTCACACGGCCGAGACCGGGTGACCCTGCCGTACCAAGGGGTAAAGGCCGACGTCAGGCGGCCGCTGCGGCCGCGCTCTTACGGGTGGCAACGATCTGGTCGACCAGACCGTAGGCCAGGGCGTCATCGGCGGTCAGGATCTTGTCGCGCTCGATGTCGTCACGGATCTTCTCGATCGGCGTGGTGGAGTGCTTGGCCAGCAGCTCCTCCAGCTGAGCACGCATCCGCAGGATCTCGTTGGCCGCGATCTCCAGGTCGGAGAGCTGCTCACGGCCGGTCTGCGAGGACGGCTGGTGGATCAGGACGCGCGCGTTAGGCAGTGCCAGGCGCTTGCCCGGCGTGCCCGCGGCGAGCAGCACGGCCGCGGCGGAGGCCGCCTGGCCCATGCAGACCGTCTGGATGTCCGGCTTCACGAACTGCATCGTGTCGTAGATCGCGGTGAGCGCGGTGAACGAGCCGCCGGGGCTGTTGATGTAGATCGAGATGTCCCGGTCCGGGTCCATCGACTCCAGGCACAGCAGCTGCGCCATGACGTCGTTGGCGGACGCGTCGTCGATCTGCACACCGAGGAAGATCACGCGCTCCTCGAAGAGCTTCGCGTACGGGTCGTACTCGCGCACGCCCTGCGAGGTGCGCTCCACGAAGCGCGGGACGATGTAGCGGTTGTCCACCTGCGGGCCGGTGTAGAGGCCGCTCGCGGACGCGCCGGGGAAGTTGTTCATGTGGGTGTTCACCATCCTGGTGGCGTTCTGTGGCTGGGTGTCTCGGCGTACGAGAGAAAAGCGGGGCGGTGCGACGTGATCCGGTACTGACCGGGTCAGGCGCCGGTGCCGCCGCCGCCCGGAACGCCAGATGCGACCGTGATGATCTCGTCGATGAGGCCGTAGTCCTTGGCCTCCTCCGCGGTGTACCAGCGGTCACGGTCGCCGTCGCGGATGATCGTCTCCACGGTCTGGCCGGAGTGGCGGGCGGTGATCTCCGCCATCCGCTGCTTGGTGCGCAGCAGGTACTGGGCCTGGATCTTGATGTCCGAGGCCGTACCGCCGATACCGGCCGAACCCTGGTGCATGAGGATGTCGGTGTTCGGGAGCGCGAAGCGCTTGCCGGCGGCGCCACCGGTGAGCAGGAACTGGCCCATCGAGGCCGCCATGCCCATACCGATGGTGACGACGTCGTTCGGGATGTACTGCATGGTGTCGTAGACCGCCATGCCGGCCGTCACCGAGCCGCCGGGGCTGTTGATGTACAGGTAGATGTCCTTGTCCGGCTCGGCGGCAAGGAGAAGCAGCTGTGCGGTGATCTTGTTGGCGATGTCATCGTCGACCTGCTGACCGAGGAAGATGATGCGTTCGCCGAGCAGTCGGCTGTAGACCTGGTCACCGAGGCCTCCACCGAGGGACGGCTCTCCGGCGGCGTAGGGCATCAGATTCGTCACGTATCCACCTGCTCGTCTCTGACGGCTCCGGCCGTCTCAGCGTCTTCGTACCGGGTGGGCCGGGACTCCCCGACCCTTCCTCTTCATGGACCCTAACGCGCAGGTGGGACAACGCCATCCCGCTTCCGCAACTGTTCGCTGGGAGCGCAAGCTCCGCAGTCCGCACAAGGGTTGTGGGGGGCGTGCGCCGATACGACGACGGGCTCCGGACGCGGTGGCGTCCGGAGCCCGTCGTACGGGGTTCAACGCGAGGCTCAGGCCTCGGTCTTCTCCTCGGCGGCGGCGTCGGAGGTGCCCTCGGCGGCCTCGACCGTCTCGGTGGCCTCCTCGTCGTCCTCCAGCTCGACGACCTCACCGTTGGTGTCGACGACCTTGGCGGCCTCGACCACCACGGCCAGCGCCTTGCCGCGGGCGACCTCGCCGACGAGCATCGGCACCTGGCCGCCCTCGACGACGGCCTGGGCGAACTGGTCCGGGCTCATGCCGGAGGAAGCGGCACGCCGCATGAGGTGCTCGGTGAGCTCCTCCTGGTTGACGTTCAGCTTCTCCTTGTTGACGAGCTCGTCAAGGATGAACTGGGTCTTGATGCCCTTGATGGCCTGCTCGGACGTCTCCGCCTCGAACTCCTCGAGGGTCTTGCCCTGGATCTCCAGGTACTTCTCGAGGTCGAGACCCATCTGGCCGAGCTGGTGGTGCTCCAGGTTGTGCTTGCGGGTCTGGACCTCGTCCGCGAGCAGCTTCTCCGGGATCGGGACCTCGGCGAGCTTCAGCAGCTCCTCGAGGACGCGCTCCTGGGCCTGGGTGGCCTGCTCGTACTGCTTGGTGTCCTCCAGGCGCTTGCGGCTGTCCGCCTTCAGCTCCTCCAGCGTGTCGAACTCGCTGGCCATCTGGGCGAACTCGTCGTCCAGCTCGGGGAGCTCACGGGCGGCGACCGCGGTGACCTTGACGGTGACCTCGGCCTCCTTGCCCTCGGCGGAGCCGCCCTTCAGCTCGGACGCGAAGGTGGCCTCGCCACCCGCCTCCAGGCCGGTGACTGCGGCGTCGATGCCGTCGAGGAGCTCGCCGGAACCGATGGTGTACGAGACACCCTCGGCCACGCCGTCCTCGAGGACCTCGCCCTCGACCTTGGCCTGCAGGTCGATCGTCACGACATCGCCTTCGGCTGCGGCGCGCTCGACCGGGTTGGTCGAGGCGAAGCGCTCGCGCAGCTGCTCCACGGCCTTCTCGACGTCCTCGTCGCTGACCTCGAGGGCGTCGACGGTGACCTCGATGCCGGAGTAGTCCGGGATCTCGATCTCGGGGCGTACGTCAACCTCGGCGGTGAAGGACAGCAGCTCGCCGTCCTTCAGCTCCGTGATGTCGACCTCCGGCTGGCCGAGGACATTGAGCTCACCCTCGTTGACGGCCTCGGTGTAGAACTTCGGGAGCGCGTCGTTGACGGCCTCCTCCAGCACTGCGCCACGGCCGAACCGCTGGTCGATGACCCGGTTGGGGATCTTGCCCTTGCGGAACCCCTTCACCGTGACCTGCTGGTTGATCTTCTTGTACGCCGCGTCGAGGCTGTCCTTGAGCTCCTCGAAGGGCACCTCAATGCTGAGCCGAACCCGGGTCGGGTTCAGGGTCTCCACGGCGCTCTTCACGGTTCGGTCTCCTTGGTGGCTGACTTCTTGGGGTTCTGCTCCACCGCACAGGAGGCGGCTTCGCGGACCGAGCCCGGTACATCAGACACACGGGCACGCATTTTGCATAGTAACGGCAAGGGGGAGAACTCCCACAATGCGATCTTGCCGGTGGTCGGGGTGGCCGGATTCGAACCGACGACCTTCCGCTCCCAAAGCGGACGCGCTACCAAGCTGCGCCACACCCCGTCGGTGCGACACGTAGGGTACATGCAGAAGGGCCGCGCATCGGACGCTTTACGCAGGCGTCGCCCGACTCGGAGCCGCTCGTCGCAATCAGGTGTGCGGACATCCCCCGCGACCCGCTACGATGCTTCTCGTGCCGCGGTCCCCGTGACCTGCGGTGCACTGCATGCGGGCGTAGCTCAATGGTAGAGCCCTAGTCTTCCAAACTAGCTACGCGGGTTCGATTCCCGTCGCCCGCTCCATGCTTCGGGCCCGGCCCGGCGGTACCCCCTGGGGGGTGTTCGCCGGACCGGGCCTCTTGCGTTTCCGGCCGCTCCCCGCGGGGAGCGGCCCGCGGTCAGAAGCTGATCTGGTTGATGCTCTGCGCTATCGAGTCCATGAACTTCTGGATCGACGGCGCCATGCCGGTCGATGCCAGGAAGAAGCCGAAGAGCACCGCGACGATCGCGGGTCCGGCCTTGATGGAGCCACCTCGGATCAGGACCACCAGGATGATCGCCAAAAGAAGCACCACAGACAGCGAAATGGCCACGACTGCTCACACCCTCGGTCGGTCCGCCTTGCCGGCCCGGAGGCGTGCGGCTGCGCACTCCTCCGTCGGCGTCCATCGTGCCACCAACTCCCCTGTGGTCGCTGCCAGGTGACGAATCGACCTGTCGATATCGCGCCATCTTGCGCCCCCTGCGCCCCCTGCGCGCCGGTCACTTGACGGAGGCGGGGGCGGGCGCCGGCCGTGCGGCAGCAGGACAGCCGCCAGGGCCCCCAGCAGCGGAAACCCTGCCGGTCCGGGCAATATGCAACGGTGACCGTTTCTGTATCCACACAGTTTATTCACAGGCTATTTCGGCGCCCGAGCGAGACGTAATTCACTGCCTCCAACTCCTCCACGATATGCACCATTTAAGGAGGATTAACACGGCCATAGCGGACAGTTTTCGATGGTTTGATATTTATTCGAACGGGAACACGCAATAACCGAAGGTGGTTTTACGAATTGCAATCGAGGCGTCTAGGGTGCCTGAGATGTTCCCCGCTCCGAACGTATTTCAGAGGGCCACGCTCCCACCGGCGACCCGGGAGTCGGAGCCCAGACGCCAAGCACCGGTGACGACGGACGACGGCCCCGTACCGGCCGCGGGCCGGCCTGCGCCGACGGTCGCCGCGAAGAGGCGTGACGCCTACTTCGACAACGCCAAGTACCTGGCCATCGTGCTGGTCGCGGTGGCGCACTCCTGGGTGCCGGTCATGGACGGGAGCAGGGCCGCCCGCGCGCTGTACATGATGACGTACACCTTCCACATGCCGGCCTTCATCATCATCTCCGGCTATTTCTCACGCTCGTTCGACATGAGCCCGGCCAAGGCGAAGCGCCTGATCACCGGCGTCGCCGTGCCCTACGTGGTTTTCGAGACGGCCTACACACTGTTCCGGCGGTACGCGGGTGACGCACCCGACTCCCCGATCAGTCTGACCGACCCGTGGTACCTCGCCTGGTTCCTGATCGCACTGTTCATCTGGCGGCTCACCACCCCGCTGTGGCGCAGCATGCGCTACCCGCTGACGGTCTCCCTCGTCATCGCCGTCCTCGCCTCGGCCACCCCCGGCATCACCGAGCACCTCGACCTGCCGCGCGTCCTGCAATTCCTGCCGTTCTTCGTACTCGGCCTCCAACTCAAGCCCGAGCACTTCCAGTTGGTCCGACGCCGCGAGGTGCGGCTGCTGGCCCTGCCACTGTTCGCCGGGGCGCTGGCCGTCGCCTACTGGGTGGCGCCGCGGATGACCACGGACTGGTTCCTGCGTGACTACGCCGCCCAGGACCTGGGCGCACCCTGGTGGTCGGGCGTGGTCATGACGCTCGTGCTGTTCGGCTGCGCGACGCTCCTCACCGCCGGGTTCCTGTCATGGGTCCCGCGGCGCCACACATGGTTCACGGTGCTCGGCGCCGGCACGATCTGCGGCTACCTGCTGCACGGCTTCATGGTGAAGGGTGCCGAATACACCGGGGTCTTCGACCGGAACGACTGGCTGATCTCACCGGTCGGCCTGGTGCTGGTCACGGTCGTGGCGTCGGCCGGGGTGACCCTGATGTGCACGCCGCCGGTACGGCGCGCCCTGCGCTGTGTGACCGAGCCGGAGATGAACTGGGCGTTCCGGCGGGACACCGCAAAGCCCTGAGAGCCCAGGGAGAAGACGTGCACCGGCGCCCCGGGGCCCGGCCCGTTCGAGGGCCGGGCCCCGGCGTGTTGGCTCAATCGCGTTGCTCGGCGGGCGGTTGCGGGTCGGTGAGCCCGAGCAGCCCCCGTACCAGCGCATACTTCTCGGTCAGCCGGGTACGGGTCGCCGGGTCCAGGACCGCGAGGCGGGCCGGGTCGGCGTTGTGGGCGAGGTCGGCCTCCTTGATCAGCAGGGCGCCCGGCGTGGCCAGGATGCGCCGGGTGTAGGCCGGCAGGTCCTCGCCGTCCCGCTTGGTGACGGCGAGCACCATGTCCTTGACCTGCTGCGGCAGTGCGGCCCCGGCCAGCCACCGCTCCGACAGCGCGTCGTCCTCGACCGCGTCGTGCAGCCACGCGGCGGCGATCTGCCCGTCGCTGCCGCCCCTCGCCCGCACCCCCTCGGCAACCGCCGCCAGGTGCTCGGCGTACGGCCGTCCGGCCTTGTCCCGCTGCCCCGCATGGGCCCCGCGGGCGATGGCCTCGACTTCGGTCAGGGTCAACTGTGCGTGTGATGCCGTCATGGCCCGACTCTACGAGGGCCGCTCCCCGGCCGGCCGCCCCGCCGGCGGGGGGATCCAGCCGGGGAAGAGTTGCAGCGTCAATCGTTCGGTAAACTAATTACTGACGATTTCTTGACGCTCTCTTGACCCGACGAAGGATCAAGCTCATCGGACACGCAGACACGCTCATCGCCATGGGCGGCGCCTTCCTCGCCGCCGCCGTACTCGCCCGCGTCGGCAGCCGTATCGGCCTGCCGACCATCCCGCTGTTCATCCTGGCCGGGATACTGCTCGGCCCGCACACCCCCGGCATCGTTCTCGTCGCCGATCCGCACGACCTGGAGATGCTCTCCGCACTCGGTCTGGTGCTGCTGCTCTTCTACCTCGGCCTGGAGTTCCACCTGGACGACCTCAAGGCCGGGGGCCGCAAGATGGCGGTCGCGGGCGGCACCTATCTCGCCCTGAACGTGGGTGCCGGGCTCGGTTTCGGCTTCGTGCTCGGCTGGGGCACATCGGAGGCACTGGTCCTCGCCGGGGTGCTCGGCATCTCGTCGTCGGCCATCGTCACCAAGGTCCTGGTCGACCTGGGCCGCATCGGCAATCCGGAGACCAAGCCGATCCTCGGCATCATCGTCGTCGAGGACGTGTTCCTCGCCCTGTACCTGGCGGCCCTCCAGCCCATCCTCTCCGGCGCCGACAGCCTCGCGTCGGCAGCGGTCGACGGCGGCAAGGCCTTCGGATTCCTGCTGCTCCTCGCGCTGGCCGCCCGGTTCGGCACCAAGGTCATCGGCAAGCTCATCAACACCCGGGACGACGAACTCCTCGTCATCTCCTTCCTCGGCGCCGCCGTCCTCGTCGCCGGGATCTCCGAGTGGTTCGGGGTCGCGGACGCCATCGGCGCCTTCATGGTGGGCCTGATGCTCGGCAGCACCACCTCGGGGGAACGCATCCTCAAGCTGGTCCACCCGCTGCGCGACGCCTTCGGAGCGATCTTCTTCTTCGCGTTCGGCCTCTCCATCAACCCGGGCGATCTGCCGACCGTGCTGTGGCCGGTCCTGGCCGCCGTGGCGGTGACCCTCGCGATGAACGTCGTGGCCGGGATCGCCGCCGCCAAGGTCTACGGCTTCGGCCCGCAGGCCACGGCGAACATCTCCACGACCCTGGTGGCGCGCGGTGAGTTCGCCCTGATCCTGGCCACGATGGCGGCGGGCGCGGGGCTGGACGAACGGCTCTCCCCGTTCATCGCGGGCTATGTGCTCGTCCTCGCGGTCCTGGCCCCCCTGGCGGCCGGGCGCTCGCACTGGCTGGCCCGCTTCCTGCCCCGTGGGCGCGAGACGATTCCGCTCCCGAACCGGTGATGGGTTCGCCCACATTGACGTACGCCCGGTTCGAACCGATTGCGTACGGTTCAGGATTCAGGCGCGGCGTGACAGCAGCAGCAGAGCGCGGTCGTCGTTGACGTCCTTGGCGCATGCCTCGATGAGGTGCCAGGCGGCACCCTCGAAACCCGTGGTGACATAACGGTCGGCCTCGCCCGTCAGCCGGTCGATGCCCTCCGCGATGTCCCGGTCCGATGCCTCGACCAGTCCGTCGGTGAACAGCATCAGGACGTCGCCGGGGGCCAGGTGGCCCTTCACCGCGTCGAACTCCGCCCCGTCGTACACCCCGAGCAGCGGGCCCTCCGCCGCCATCTCCTCCCACTGGCCGCTGCCGGCGTGGAGCTGGAGGGCGGGCGGATGGCCTGCCGAGAGGAGTTCGTAGTCACCCGACTCCAGGTCCAGGACCAGGTGGATGGAGGTGGCGAAGCCCTCGTCCCAGTCCTGGCGCAGCAGATAGCCGTTGGCCGCCGGCAGGAAGCCGTGCGGCGGCAGCGATCCGAGGAGTCCGCCGAAGGCGCCGGAGAGCAGCAGCGCCCGTGAGCCCGCGTCCATGCCCTTGCCGGAGACATCGGTGAGCACGGCCTCCAGCGTGCGGCCGCCGTTGGTGCGGGCCGCGACGACGAAGTCCCCGGAGAAGGACTGGCCCCCCGCCGGGCGTAGCGACATCTCGCGGTGCCAGCCCTGCGGGAGGCGGGGCAGCGCGCTCTGGACCCGGATGCGTTCGCGCAGGTCGAAGAGCATGGTGCCGCCGCGTCGCCATGGCACGCCGACCCTGGCGCGGAACTGGGCGAGGATCAGCCCGAGGAACCCGCAGGCTGCGACCGTCAGCACGGTGCCGGGGGTGACCCTGGCCGGACCGTCCGCGTACGGGCCGAGCCAGAGGGCTTCCACGATCAGGGCCGCGGCAGCGGTCGCGTACAGACCCAGCAGGCTGGCGGGCCGCAGCAGCAGGCCACCGGCGACGATCGGCAGGACGAGTACGGTCGGCGAGCACCACACCGGATTGAGCAGGGTTCCGCAGGTGATCGCCGGAATGGTCAGCAGCAGCGCGGCCAGGGCGATCCAGTCCGAGCCGTCCCCGCGGAAGTAGTCGACCCCGGACCTGCGCAGCGCGGTGCGTACCCGGTGCGCCGATTTCCGCAATCGGGCCGGATATGTCTCTGCTCCTGCGCGTCGTGCCATTGCGGGGACCCTATCCACCCGGCGGGCTCCGGTGCAGGGGGACCCCTGTGACAATGCGTTCGAAAACGGCTCGCCCGGCTGCGGAAGCCCTGGTAGGCATGCCGTATGACTACAGAGCTCCGCGTATTGCAGCCGTCCGAGTGGGACAAGTGGTTCTCGTCCCTGGAACTCGCGTTCGGAGGGGTCCAGGAGTCCGCGGAGCAGCGGGAGCTGGAACAGTCGCTGACCGAGTGCGAGCGGTCGATCGGCATCTGGGACGGCGACGACGTGGTCGCGACGGCGGGGGCGTTCAGCTTCCGGGTGGCCGTGCCCGGCGGGGCGCTGGTGCCGGCGGCCGGGGTCACGATGGTGAGCGTCGCCTCCACGCACCGCAGGCGCGGTCTGCTGACCGCGATGATGCGCCGCCAGCTCGACGACGTGAGGGCGCTGGGTGAGCCGATCGCGGTGCTGACGGCCTCGGAGCCGGCGATCTACGGCCGGTTCGGTTACGGGGCGGCGACCCGGCAGATGTCCCTGACGATCGACACAGACCGGGTACGGCTGAGCGTGCCGGAGGGCACGGACGCGGTCCGGCTGCGGCACGCGAGGAAGGACGAGGCGGTCGCCGCGTGCGAGAGCGTGTACGCACGGCTGGTGCCCGGCCGGCCCGGCACCCCGGCCCACGGCCCCGGCTGGGAGCGCAAGCCGCTGACGGACCCGGCGAGTTCACGCGGCGGCGGTTCGGTGCTGCAGTGCGTGCTGGCGGAGCGGGACGGCGAAGTCGTCGGCTACACGAACTACCACATCAAGCCGGAATGGGAGATGTCGGGCCCCAAGGGCCGCATCGTGGTGAGCGATCTGGCGGCGCTGGACCCGATGGCGTACGCGGCGCTGTGGCAGTTCCTGTTCGGGATCGACCTGACGTCGACGGTCGAGGCGCGGAACCGGCCGGCGGACGACGCGGTGCTGCACCTGGTCTCGGACGTACGGCGGTGCGACATCCGGCTGCGGGACTCGCTCCATGTGCGCCTGGTGGACGTGGGCGCCGCGCTGGAGGCGCGGACCTACCGGGGGCCGCTGGACGTGGTGTTCGAGGTCGAGGACACCTTCTGCCCCTGGAACACCGGGCGTTGGCGGCTGATCGTGGACGCCAAGGGCGGCGCGTCGTGCGGGCGCACCGAGGACGCGGCGGACCTGGCTTTGTCCGTGCGGGAGTTGGGCTCCGCGTACCTGGGCGGCGAGGCCCTGGGATCGCTGGCCCTGGCCGGGCGGGTGAGGGAGCTGCGGGCCGGGGCGGTGGCGGAGGTGTCCTCGGCGTTCCTGTCCGACGTGGCGCCGTGGTTGCCGCGGGGGTTCTGAGGAGCCGAGTGCGTCCGCGACCGGGCTGACCCCGGTCGCCGGACGGGCTCGACGGTGGTCAGCGGCTCTGGCAGCCCGGGCACCAGAACAGGTTCCGGGCCGCCAGGTCCGCCGTGCGGATCTCCGTACCGCAGATGTGACAGGCCTGGCGGGCGCGGCGGTAGACGTACACCTCGCCGCCGTGGTCGTCCACGCGCGGCGGGCGGCCCATCGCCTCGGGCAGGTGCGCGGGGCGCACGGTGTCGATGCGGTTGTTCCGTACGCCCTCGCGCATCAGCGCGCCCAGGTCCGCCCAGATCGCGTCCCACTCGCGGCGGGTGAGGTCCTTGCCGGCCCGGTACGGGTCGATGCCGTGCCGGAACAGCACCTCGGCGCGGTACACGTTGCCCACGCCCGCGACGACCTTCTGGTCCATGAGGAGGGCGGCCACGGTGATCCGGCTGCGGGAGATCCGCTGCCAGGCCCGCTCGCCGTCGTCGCCGGGGCGCAGCGGGTCGGGGCCGAGGCGGTCGTGTATCGCGTGCTTCTCGGCGTCGGTGATCAGGGCGCAGGTGGTGGGGCCGCGCAGGTCCGCGTGGTGCTCGTCGTTCAGGAGGCGGAGGCGGACCGTGTCGGTGGGCGGCGGGGCCGGGACCGTGCCGAATCCGAGCTTGCCGAACAGGCCGAGGTGGATGTGGACCCAGCCGGTCTCCTCGAAGCCGAGGAAGAGGTGCTTGCCGTGCGCGTCCGCCCCCTCCAGTACCCGGCCGTCGAGCAGGGCGGCGCTGTCGGAGAACTTCCCCTGCGGGCTGCTGACCCGCGCGGGCCGTCCGGCGAACCGGTCCCGGTGGTCGCCCGCGAGGCGGTGGATGGTGTGTCCCTCGGGCACGGCTGCGGTTCTCCTCGGTGACATGGCTGTGCCGCCGGGGGTACCGGCGGCACAGTTCAGGATATGACCCGGTCAGCCCTGCTGCGGGTGGTGGGCCGGGATCAGGGGGAGCTCGCCGGTGTTCTCGTACGCCGTGAGCATCTCGATGCGGCGGGTGTGCCGCTCCTCGCCCGAGTACGGGGTCGAGAGGAAGATCTCGACGAACTTGGTGGACTCCTCGGCCGTGTGCATCCGGCCGCCGATGGAGATCACGTTGGCGTTGTTGTGCTCGCGGCCCAGCGCGGCGGTCTGCTCGCTCCAGGCGAGTGCGGCGCGGACGCCCTTGACCTTGTTCGCGGCCATCTGCTCGCCGTTGCCGGAGCCGCCGATCACGATGCCGAGGCTGTCCGGGTCCGCGGCCGTCTTCTCGGCGGCACGCAGGCAGAACGGCGGGTAGTCGTCCTGGGCGTCGTAGATGTGGGGACCGCAGTCGACGACTTCGTGGCCCTGTGCATTGAGCCACTCGACGAGGTGGTTCTTGAGTTCGTAACCGGCATGGTCGGATCCGAGGTACACGCGCATGGGAGGAGTGTGGCACGAGCGACGCCGGGTAACCGACGACGGGGTGCGGTGTGGCCGCGATGTGCGGGCCCTGTGTGTGCGATGCCACAGAGGCAACGATCCGGTCAAAGAACCGGAGGAATGGGTTCCGCTTTCGGGGTTCGCCGGGCTTCAATGCATCGCTCGCCGTTCCGCCACCGCGGTGCGGCGAGCCTCGCAACCGAGTGATCCGAAAACGTAAGGATTCGATCCATGACGTCGCAGACGACTCTGGCAGGGCCGGGCCACCAGCCCGACGGGCCGGACCGTTCGGACCGGACGGAGACCCAGGACGGGCTCCAGGCCGGTCTCAAGAACCGTCACCTCTCGATGATCGCGATCGGCGGTGTGATCGGCGCGGGCCTGTTCGTGGGCTCCGGAGCCGGCATCGCCGCCGCCGGACCGGCCATCCTGCTGTCGTACGCACTGGTCGGCCTGATGGTCGTGTTCGTGATGCGGATGCTCGGTGAGATGGCGGCCGCCCGCCCCGCCTCCGGCTCCTTCTCCGCCTACGCCGACCAGGCGCTCGGCCGCTGGGCCGGTTTCTCGATCGGCTGGCTGTACTGGTTCTTCTGGGTCGTGGTGCTCGCCGTCGAAGCCACGGCGGGTGCCAAGATCCTGGAGAGCTGGGTGCCGGGCGTGCCGCAGTGGGGCTGGGCACTGATCGTGATGCTGGTGCTGACCGCGACGAACCTGGTGTCCGTCGGTTCGTACGGCGAGTTCGAGTTCTGGTTCGCCGGGATCAAGGTCGTCGCGATCGGCGCGTTCGTGATCGTCGGCCTGCTCGCCGTTTTCGGGGTACTGCCCGGATCGGACCACGCCGGCTCCGGACTGGCCCACCTCACCGACACCGGCGGCTTCTTCCCCAAGGGGCCGGGCGCGATCCTCACCGGGGTGCTGATGGTCGTCTTCTCCTTCATGGGCAGCGAAATCGTGACGCTGGCGGCCGGTGAGTCGGAGAATCCGCAGCGTGCCGTCCAGAAGGCCACCAACAGCGTCATCTGGCGGATCGCGGTCTTCTACCTGGGCTCGATCTTCGTCGTGCTGACCCTGCTGCCGTGGAACGACCCGTCGATCCTCGACAAGGGCAGCTACGTCGCGGCGCTCGACGTCATCGGCATCCCGCACGCCGGCCAGGTGATGGACGTCATCGTGTTGACGGCCGTGCTGTCCTGCCTCAACTCCGGTCTGTACACGGCCTCCCGGATGGCGTTCTCGCTCGGCGGGCGCGGTGACGCGCCCAAGGCGTTCGCCCGGACCAACAAGCGGGGCGTGCCGCAGGCGGCGATCCTCTCCTCGGTCGTCTTCGGTTTCGTCGCGGTCTTCTTCAACTACCAGTGGCCCGACACCGTCTTCGCGTTCCTGCTGAACTCCTCCGGCGCTGTCGCCCTCTTCGTCTGGCTGGTCATCTGCTTCACCCAGCTGCGGATGCGCGGCATCATCCTGCGCGAGTCGCCCGAGAAGCTGGTCGTACGGATGTGGCTCTTCCCGTACCTGACCTGGGCGACCATCGCGATGATCTCGTTCGTGCTGGTCTACATGCTGACCGACGACGCCGGACGCGAGCAGGTGCTCCTCTCGCTGCTGGTCGCGGTACTGGTGGTGGCCGTCTCGCTGGTGCGTGAGGCCCGCAGGCGCCGCAGCGGTGAGCCTGCCGTGCCCAGCGACACGTGATCGTCCATACCTGACGGCCGTTGTCAGGTATACCGGGGAGGCTCTCCGCCGTAACGACCTCGCCCGCGACCGGCCGCGCCGCCGCCGGTCCTCGCGGGTGAGGTCGTCAGCGCATCGAGCGAGCGACTGGAGAGCCTCCCCATGACTGCCGCCCCCACCGGTTACCAGACCGGTTTCGCGATCCGCCCCGACCTCGTCGTCGAGGCCGCCGACGCGGAGGACGTACGCACCGCAGTGGCCCGGGCCGCCCGGGACGGGCTCCGGGTGCGCGTCCACGCCACCGGGCACGGCCTGGCAGGGCCCGTCGACGGCGGCGTCCTGATCAGCACCCGTGCCATGGACTCGGTCCTGGTCGACCCGGTGCGCCACACCGCCCGGATCGGCGCGGGTGTCACCTGGGGCCAGGTGATCGAGGCCGCGGCCCCGCACGGGCTCGCCCCGCTGAACGGCTCCTCCCCCGGTGTCGGCGCCGTCTCGTACACGCTCGGCGGCGGTCTGGGCGTGCTGGCCCGGGAGTTCGGGTACGCCGCCGACCTGGTCCGCTCGTTCGACGTGGTGACCGGGGACGGGGTGCTGCGCCATGTCACCGCCGCGGACGAGCCCGAGCTGTTCTGGGGGCTGCGCGGCGGCGGCCACCGGCTGGGCGTGGTGACCGGGATGGAGACGGGCCTGGTCCCGGTGGCCCGGCTGTACGGCGGCTCGATCGCCTTCGACGGCGACGGCGAGGCCGGCGCGGAGGTGCTCGGGCGCTATCTGGAGTGGACCCGGACCGTGCCCGCGTCGCTGACCTCCTCGGTCGGCGCACTCGTGTACCCGGACCTGCCCCAGCTGCCTGAGCCGCTGCGCGGCCGGTACGTGGTCTCGGTGCGCGTAGCGTTCACCGGATCCGCCACCGAGGGCGAACGCCACGTCGCACCGCTGCGGGCGATCGGACCGGCACTGGCGGACTCGCTGCGGGAGATGCCGTACAGCGAAAGCCACACCATCCACAGCGATCCGCCGTTCCCGCACGCCTACTACGGGGACGGGCTGATGCTGAGCGGGATCGATCCGGAGCGTGCGGCGCGGGTGCTGGAGCTCGCCGGACGGAAGGCGCCGATGATGACCGTGGTGCAGCTCAACCACCTGGGCGGCGCGCTGGCCGCCGCGCCCGAACCGGACAGTGCGGTGCCCTACCGGGACGCCGGCTTCCTGCTGCGGCTGCTGTCGCCGCTCGACGGTACGGACGTGGCGTCGGTCCGGGCGCTGTACGGGGAGGTGGCCGACGTCCTGGGAGCGACGGCCGTAGGCCGTTCGCTGAACTTCTCCTTCGGCGGCGGGGACCGTACCGACGCCTTCCACGACCCGGAGACGCGAAGGAGGCTCGCCGGTCTGGTGTCGCGTTACGACCCGGCGAGCCTCTTCGGGGGGAGCTACGGCATCAGCCGCGACGCCCGATGAGCTTCCAGGACGCGGGCAGCGCGCCCATCGCGAGCACGGCCTTCAGCGCGTCGCCGAGCAGGAACGGCGTCAGGCCGGCCGCGATCGCGGCGCTCGCCGACATGCCGGTGGACAGCGCCAGGTACGGCACGCCGACCGCGTAGATGATCGCCGAGCCGAGCACCATCGTGCCCGCGGTGCGCAGCACGGAGCGGTCGCCGCCGCGGCGTGCGAGGCCGCCGACCACGGTGGCGGCGAGCAGCATGCCGAGCACGTAGCCGAAGGAGGCACCGCCGGCGCCGGAGCTGCCGGCGGAGAACCACGGCATGCCGGCCATACCGACGAGCGCGTACACGGCGAGCGCGAGGAAGCCGCGGCGGGCGCCGAGCGCGGTGCCGACCAGGAGCGCGGCGAAGGTCTGGCCGGTGACCGGGACGGGGGAGCCGGGGACCGGGACGGCGATCTGGGCCGCTATGCCGGTCAGCGCGGCGCCGCCGAGCACCAGGGCGGTGTCCACGGCGTAGCGGTGCCGGACTGCGGGCAGCAGGTCGGCGAGGACCGCTCCGGTACGGACGGGGGCGGCGGCAGCAGTGCTCATCGGGACTCCGCGGGGTGAGGGGCAGGCGAGGGTGGGTGGGGACGGATCGATGCTGACGTTAGCCGACGGAGTATGGCCGGATCACCATCAGCGGCCCACAAAGCGTCGGTTGGGGGATTGGTGGGGTTCGCACAACGGACGTCACGCAATCGCGCCGGGGCGTGATGCTCGTCACGGAGGTGGGGGCGGATACTGCCGCGTCCGACCGGGGAGGCGCCCTGGGGCCGGACTGTGAATTCCCTCTAAAACGACGGTCCATGACGGTGAGCGACCCCACGAGGCCGGGTGTACGCGATGTGTGAGCCTGGTGCCCGTATAGCGGACAGCCGTTCCCCGTGAACGGGGCCCGTGTCCAGACTGGGTACCCGTCCCCGTCTCACCGACCGAACAGAGCTCGTCCATGCCTCGGACCTCCGCGTCTCCCCCCACAGGCTCCCCGGCCGTCACCTCCGGCACCGGAAGCGACTCGGCCCTCACTCACGGACTCAAGCAGCGCCACCTGTCGATGATCGCCCTCGGCGGTGTCATCGGCGCCGGGCTGTTCGTCGGCTCCGGCGCGGGCATCGCCGCCGCGGGACCGTCGATCGTCATCGCCTACGCGATCTCCGGGCTGCTGGTCATGCTGGTGATGCGCATGCTCGGCGAGATGTCGGCGGCCAATCCGGCCTCCGGTTCGTTCTCCGTCCACGCCGAGCGGGCGATCGGGCCGTGGGCGGGATTCACGGCGGGCTGGGCGTTCTGGGTGCTGCTCTGTGTCGCCGTGGGCCTGGAGGGCATCGGTGCCGCGCAGATCGTCAGCGGCTGGCTGCCCGGGACTCCGGAGTGGGCCTGGGTGGCGCTGTTCATGGTGGTGTTCCTGGGGACGAACCTGGCCTCGGTGACGAAGTTCGGTGAGTTCGAGTTCTGGTTCGCGGCCCTCAAGGTCGCCGCGATCACACTGTTCCTGGTGCTGGGGGTCCTGGCGATCCTCGGCGTGCTCCCTGGCACGGACGCCCCGGGCACCGCCAACCTCAGTGGTGAGGGCGGCTTCATGCCGAACGGCTCCGAGGGCCTGGTCATCGGGCTGCTCGCCTCCGTCTTCGCGTACGGCGGTCTGGAGACGGTCACCATCGCCGCGGCGGAGTCCGAGAACCCGGTGCAGGGTGTCGCGAAGGCCGTGCGGACGGCGATGTGGCGGATCGCACTGTTCTACGTCGGCTCGATGGCGGTCATCGTCACGCTGGTGCCGTGGGACGACGCGAAGGTGGTGGAGGTGGGCCCGTTCTACGCGGCCCTGGACCACCTCGGCATCAGTGGTGCGGCGGAGATCATGAACGTGGTCATCCTGGTCGCGCTGCTTTCCGCCATGAACGCCAACATCTACGGGGCCTCGCGCATGGCCTGTTCGCTGGTCGCCCGCGGCCAGGGCCCGAAGCGGCTGGGCCGGGTGACCTCGGGTGTGCCGCGCACGGCGGTCCTGGTCTCGTCGGTGTTCGGCTTCCTGTGCGTGCTGCTGAGCTACTGGCGGCCGGACGACGTGTTCCCCTGGCTGCTCAACATGATCGGCGCGGTGATCCTGGTCGTGTGGATCTTCATCGCGGTCTCCCAGCTCGTCCTGCGCACCCGGCTGGAGCGCGAGGCGCCCGAGAAGCTGGTGGTGCGGATGTGGCTCTTCCCAGGCCTGACCGTGGTGGCCCTCCTCGCCATGGCCGGCATCTTCTTCCTGATGCTCCGCCAGCCCGACACCCGTGACCAACTGCTGGCGACGGGCGCACTGACGGCTGCCCTGATCGTGATCGGTGCCGTGCGGCAGCGGCGCTCCGCGACCACGACGGACGAGTAGCCCGGCACGCGTAACGCCGGGCGGGCCGGAGCGATGCGGCGCGCCCGGCGTTTTTTCGTACCCGGAGGGTGTCCGTCGGGCCGCGGTCCTACGCCGAAGGGCTGACGCTCCGCGACGCCCCCTCACCCACTCCTGCTGCTAGCCTGCTCTTGCACATAGGTTGCAATAACAACAGTTCAGCAGCTGGAGGGTTCGACCATGGCCACGTACACGCTCCCGGAACTCCCGTACGACTACGCGGCGCTCGAACCGGTCATCAATCCGCAGATCATCGAGCTCCACCACGACAAGCACCACGCCGCGTACGTGAAGGGTGCGAACGACACCCTGGAGCAGCTGGCGGAGGCGCGGGACAAGGAGGCCTGGGGCGCGGTCAACGGGCTCCAGAAGAGCCTCGCCTTCCATCTCTCCGGCCACATCCTCCACTCGATCTACTGGCACAACATGACCGGTGACGGCGGTGGCGAGCCCCTCGCCGCGGACGGCGTCGGCGATCTCGCGGACGCGATCACCGACTCGTTCGGCTCCTTCGCGGGCTTCAAGTCCCAGCTGACGAAGGCCGCGGCCACCACGCAGGGCTCCGGCTGGGGCGTCCTCGCGTACGAGCCGGTCAGCGGCAAGCTGATCGTCGAGCAGGTCTACGACCACCAGGGCAACGTCGGCCAGGGCTCGGTCCCGGTCCTGGTCTTCGACGCCTGGGAGCACGCCTTCTACCTCCAGTACAAGAACCAGAAGGTCGACTTCATCGAGGCGATGTGGCGCGTCGTCAACTGGCAGGACGTCGCCAGGCGTTACGCGGCCGCCAAGGAGCGCGCGGACGTGCTGCTGCTCGCACCCTGAAGTCCGGCACACCGAGAACGTCCTGCCTCGTGATCGTCTTCTCAGCCTTCGCCGGGCAGGCGGATGAAGGAGGGCCCCCCGCGAGGACGTGACTCGCGGGGGGCCTTCTGCTGTGCCGCGGGGCTCCGGGCGGCCCCGGAGGGCTCACCGGGCGGAGGTGTCGTCCTTCGTCCACGGGCCGACGCCGAGGCGGCCCGTGGTCCCGAGGTCGAGTTCCGGGGTAACCGTCACGGGCGCGGCCCCGGCTTTCACCGTGACCCGGGTGTACGGGGCGTTCACCGCTTCACCCGCGCCGGTGGTGTTGCGCCACGCCAGGTTGGCGTACGCGGACTCGCCCGGCCGCAGCGTGACGGGCCGGGGCGCGGCATCGCCGCCGATCCCGGTGGAGATCTTGTCGGTGCCGTGGAGGATCTGCACTCCGTTCACCGGCTCGCGCTCCTCGTCGAGGAGTTGGAGCCCGGGATAGCCGTCGACCGCGTAGGCGGCCGAGCCGCAGTTGAGCAGGTGGAGGCCCACCACGCGCAGCCCCATGGCGGCGTCGCCCCGGTCTGCCGTGACCCGGATCCCGGAGGGCGGGCAGGCGCCGGCCCCGGAGGGCGCCTCGTCCGCCGGGACGGTCCGCACCTTGATGATCCGGGCCAGTCTTTCCCGGGCCACGACGGGTTCGTCGTCCGTGTCGAGGGTGCGCCGCACGGTCTGGCCGGGCTTCACCGACTCGACCGTGCGCGTGGTGTTGTCCATCGCCTGGCCGGACTCGTTCATCAGGGTGAACGTGATGGTGAAGGTGAGCGCTTCCTTCTCGGTGTTGGTGACCGCGAACTCGGTGACCGGGGCGCCGGAGGGCCCGCAGAGCCGGTTGACGAGCGACACGTTGTCCCAGGTGCGGCCCGAGGGATCGGCGACGGGCGAGGCGGTCGCGCAGGTGGCGGAGGCGGCAGGCGACCCCGGGCCACCGGCCGTCTCCGTCCCGCATCCGGCGAGCAGCGCGGTGCTCGCGAGGGCGGCACACAGGGCGAGAGGAGTGGCGGTACGCATGCGCCCAGAAGATCAGGGGCCACCCGGCCAGGCTGTGCCCCAGGTCACATATCGCGTCACGGTGGCGTCACAACAGCGGCCGGGCGCGCAGCGGATGACGAAGGCCCCCTGGAGGAACGTGAATCGTTTCGCCGGCTTCTCCGGATCGCTCACCGGTCCGGAGCCGGACCCGGAGGGCCACCCCGCGCACAGGAGCGCCGCGACATGGGCAACGGGTATGAAGGGGCGCCGCATCGCCTCTCCGTGGACCGGTGGTCGCATCACCGGCGTCCCGGCGACACCGGGCGCGCGATCGTACCGACGTGCGCACCGCCGAATCCGGCCTCGTCGCTGCGTTGCGGGCCGGGGAGCGCCGGGCCGGGCCTCCGGGCGGGGCCGCCCGCGTCCTGACTGTCAGACCCCTGCCGCATGCTTCGTCCCATGGACACCAAGGACTTCTGGAAGCTGATCGACGACGCGCGCACCCTGGTCGTCGACCCCTGTGACGCCGAGGCCGTGGCGGAACGGATGGCGGCGCTGCTCGCCGAGCGGCCGGTGGACGACATCCTCATCGCGCAGCAGCTGTTGTGGGACCTGATGGCGGCCTCCTACCGGGCCCCGCTCTGGGCTGCGGCGTACACGGTCAACGGCGGCTGCTCGGACGACGGTTTCGACTACTTCCGGGGCTGGCTGATAGCGCAGGGCCGGGAGGTGTTCGAGCGGGTGGTGGCCGATCCGGACTCGCTGGCCGGCCTGCCGGTCATCCGGGCGGCGGCGGTCGAGTTCGAGGAGATGGAGTGCGAGCGGGTGCTCGGGGTGGTGTGGGACGCGTACCGGGAGGCGACGGGCGAGACCCTGCCGCCGGACTCGTTCACCATCGACTACCCGGCTCTGGACCCGGAGTGGGACTTCGACTTCGACGACGCGGAGCAGGTGGCGCTGCGCCTGCCGAAGCTGGACGCGCTGTACGGCTGACGCGGCGGGGTGCGGGGCCGCCCGGTCCCGCACCCACGGGGTCACTCGAAGCTGGGCCCGGCGGTCCGGGTCCGCTTGATCTCGTAGAAGCCCGGGATCGAGGCGACCAGCAGCGTGCCGTCCCACAGCTTCGCCGCGTCCTCGCCCTTGGGGGCGGGAGTGACGACCGGGCCGAAGAAGGCGATCTGCTCGCCGTCCGCGCCGGGTACCGCGATGACCGGCGTGCCGACGTCCTGGCCGACCTTGTCGATGCCTTCCTGGTGGGAGGCGCGCAGCTCGGTGTCGTACGCGTCGGAGTCGGCGTAGTCCGCGAGTTCGACGGGCAGGCCGACGTCCTTCAGGGCGCCCTCGATCGCCTCGCGCGTGGGGCCTTCGCCCTGGTTGTGGAAGCGGGTGCCGAGCGCGGTGTACAGCGGGCCGAGGATGTCGTCGCCGTGCTTCTGCTGGGCGGCGATCACGACGCGGACCGGGCCCCAGGCCTTGTTCTCCAGCATGTCGCGGTATTCGTCGGGCAGCTCGTCCAGCCGGTTCTCGTTGAGCACGGCCAGGCTCATCACGTGCCAGCGGACCTCGACGTCGCGGACCTTCTCCACCTCCAGCATCCAGCGGGAGGTCATCCAGGCCCAGGGGCAGAGCGGGTCGAACCAGAAATCGGCAGGGGTCTTGCCGGTCACCGTGCTGTTGTCAGACATCTCTCTCCTCATGAGGGCCGATCGCATGCTGTGACCGAGAAACACCGGCGGACGCTCCCGCCATTCCCGAATGCCGGGGCGGAAGGCGGCATGGGAGGATCAAAGTATTCGAACGTGACACAAAGGAGTGTGCTCGTGCCCGGTGAAAACCTGTCCCGTGACGAGGCCCGTGAGCGGGCCGAGCTGCTGACCGTCGACGGTTACGACGTCGTGCTCGACGTCCGGTCAGCGATCGGTGGGCCCGACGGGGAGGCCGGGCAGGACTCCGGTCCGAGGACCTTCCGCTCGGTGACGACGATCCGGTTCCGCTCGGCGCGCGCCGGTGCGACGACCTTCGCCGATCTGATCGCCCCTTCGGTGAACGCGGTGACCCTGGACGGCACGCCGCTGGACCCGGCCTCGGTCTTCGACGGGACGCGGGTGGCGCTGGCGGACCTGCCGGAGGGCGAGCACGTCCTGGTCGTGGACGCGCAGTGCGCGTACAGCAGGACCGGCGAGGGCATGCACCGCTTCGTCGACCCCGAGGACGGCGAGGTCTACCTCTACACCCAGTACGAGCCGGCGGACTCGCGGCGCGTCTTCGCCAACTTCGAGCAGCCCGACCTCAAGGCCCCCTTCCGCTTCCAGGTGACGGCCCCCGAGGAGTGGACGGTCTGGAGCAACGGCGCCGAGGAGTCCCGGGACGGCGGGGTGTGGCGGTTCGCCGAGACGAAGCCGATCTCGACGTACATCACGGCGGTCGTCGCCGGTCCGTACCACTACGTGACCGACTCCTACAGCCGTACGTTCGACGACGGCTCGACGCTGGAGATCCCGCTCGGCGCGATGTGCCGCAAGGGCCTCGCCCGGCACTTCGACGCCGACGACGTCTTCCTGATCACCAAGCAGGGTCTGGACTTCTTCCACGACAACTTCGACTACCCGTACCCGTTCGGCAAGTACGACCAGGCCTTCGTGCCCGAGTACAACCTCGGCGCGATGGAGAACCCGGGCTGCGTCACGTTCCGCGAGGAGTACATCTTCCGCGGGAAGGTGACGCGGGCGGCGTACGAGAGCCGGGCCAACGTCATCCTGCACGAGATGGCGCACATGTGGTTCGGCGACCTCGTCACCATGCAGTGGTGGGACGACCTGTGGCTCAAGGAGTCGTTCGCCGACTTCATGGGCGTGTTCGCCATGGTCGAGTCGACCCGGTTCGAGGACGGCTGGATCACCTTCGCCAACAACCGCAAGTCCTGGGCCTACCGCGCCGACCAGCTGCCGTCCACCCACCCGATCACGGCCGACATCCGTGACCTGGAGGACGCGAAGCTGAACTTCGACGGCATCACCTACGCCAAGGGCGCCTCGGTGCTGAAGCAGCTGGTGGCCTACGTGGGGCGGGACGCGTTCCTGGAGGGCGCACGGCGCTACTTCAAGAGGCACGCGTACGGCAACACCCGGCTGGGCGACCTGCTGTCGGTGCTGGCCGAGACGTCCGGGCGGGACATGACCTCGTGGTCGCGCTCCTGGTTGCAGACCGCCGGCGTCAACTCACTGACCCCGGTGGCGACCTACGACGCCGCGGACCGGATCACCGAACTGGTGGTCATCCAGGAGGCGGCCGAGTCTCACCCCGAGCTGCGCCCGCACCGGGTCGCGGTCGGCCTGTACCGGCGCACGCCCGACGGTGACCTGGTGCGGTACGCCCGGGCCGAGGCGGACGTGGCGGGGCCGCGCACCGTGATCACGGAGCTGGCCGGGGCCGAACGGCCCGAGCTGATCCTCGTCAACGACGACGACCTGACGTACTGCAAGGTCCGCTTCGACGAGGTGTCGCTGGCCACGCTCCGGGCGCACCTCGGTGACATCACGGACCCGCTCGCGCGGGCCCTGTGCTGGTCCGCGCTGTGGAGTCTCACCCGGGACGGGCTGATGCCGGCCCGCGACTTCGCCGCGATGGTCCTGGCCTTCTCCGGCCGGGAGACGGACATCGGCGTCCTGCAGATGCTGCACACCTGGACCCGGACCGCGCTGGTGCACTACGCGGCCCCGTCGTGGCGCGAGGAGGGCGGCCGGGCGCTGGCCGAGGGCGCGCTGCGCGAACTGCGGCTCGCCGCGCCGGGCAGTGAGCCGCAGCTGGCCTGGGCCCGCTTCTTCGCCGCGGTCGCCTCCTCGGACACGGACTTCCAGCTGCTGTCCGGGCTGCTCGACGGCACGGCGCGGATCGACGGTCTCGACGTCGACCAGGAGCTGCGCTGGGCGTTCCTGTCGCCGCTGGCCTCGCACGGTGCGGCCGACGAGGCGGCCATCGACGCCGAACTGGCCCGCGACGACACGGCTTCCGGGAAGCGGCACCAGGTGCGGTGCCTGGCCTCGCGGCCGTCGGCCGCGGTGAAGGCACAGGCGTGGGCGGGCGTCGTGGAGTCGGACACGCTGTCCAACGCGCTGGTCGAGGCGACGATCCTGGGCTTCTCGCAGTCCTCGCAGCGGGAGTTGCTGGCGCCGTACGCGGCCAAGTACTTCGACGCGATCGAGCGGGTGTGGAGCGAGCGGTCCATCCAGATCGGGATGGCCGTGGTGAAGGGCCTGTTCCCGGACCTTCAGGACGATCCCGCCACCTTGGCGGCGACGGACGCATGGCTGACGGCGCACGCGGACGCGGCGCCGGCGCTGCGGCGGCTGGTCCTTGAGGCCAGGGACGACCTCGCGCGTGGGCTGCGCGCCCAGGCGTGTGACGGCAAAGCCGTCTGACGGCGTTCGGCACGAGGCCCTGCCGGGGTGCGCACTTCCCGGCAGGGGCCTCGTCGTCCCGCACACAGGCCTGGAAGGGGCGTGCGCGGGCGGCGCCCGGCCCGGTCGGTGCGCCCTTCGGGGCGCTCCCGATCCCCGACGGGTCAGCCCTTTTCGGCAGTCGAACGCCCTTACTTCAGGACGGCGTTGTCCTGAAATGTCGACGGGCCTGTAACAGGGGTTAAGGTCCCGGCCGCCGGCGGGATACACCGAAGCATGACCCAGAACACCCCGCTCTCCCCCTGCCACCTCCGCATCACCTCCGATCTCCGGCAACGCGTCCTGTCCGCCGCCCAGTTGAAGTCCCGTGGCGTCGCCCCCGCGCAGGCCGGCGAGCGGTGCCGGACCGGTGGGCCGTGGCAGCAGCCGCTGCCCGGCGTCTTCGTGCTGCACCCGGGGCCGCTCAGTGGCCGCGAACGGCTGCGGGCGGCCCTGCTGTACGCGGGACGGCCACCGGCGGCCGGACGGCGGACCGTACCGGCGCGGGCCGGTGGTGATGCGGACCCGGGGTACGGCGAGGCGATGGTCACCGGGCTGGCCGCGCTCTCGCTGTACGGCTTCACCGCCGCCCCGCCCGCCGTCTCCACCGACCGCGTCGAGGTGCTGGTCCCCCGCGTCCGCCGGCTGCGGTCGGTCCGGTACGTCCGCCTGGTGCGCAGTTCCGAACTGCCGCGGCCGGAGTACGTGGACGCGATCGCGGTGGCGCCCGTGGCGCGCGCCGTCGCGGACGCCGTGACCGGACTCGGGGACGCTCACACCGTGCGCCGGCTGCTCACCGAGGCGGTCCGCGGCGGTCACTGCGAACCTGCCGTCCTGGTCGGCGAGTTGAACCGTGCCAAGGTGCTCGGCCGCCCCCAGGTGGGGAACGCCGTGGACTCACTGCTCGCCGAGGGCCGGGCGCTGGCGGAGGAGCGGCTGTACGACATGGTGCGGACCCACGGGCTCCCCGAGCCGCTGTGGAACGTGGACCTGCGCCTGCCGGGCGGCCCGCATCTGGGCGCGGTCGACGCGTACTGGCCCGAGGAGGCGGTCGCCGTGGAACTGGACACCAGGTCCCCGCGCCACAGCCGCCTCGACGACGACCACCGCCAGGAGGAGCACGAGGCCGAGTGGTCCGCGTACGCCGCCCGGCGCGAGCACCTGGAGCGACTCGGCGTCACCGTCGTCCACCTCACGCCGAAGAAGCTTCGGGACACCAGGGAGCAGCAGGCGGCCGTCGTCCGGACGGCACTGATGGCGGCGGCCGACCGCGAACCGGCCGCGTACGTCATGATCCTGCCCAGGTGAGGCCCTCGGGCGCCGTGTATCCACCGTTTCGTCCCATGTGACGCTTCGAACTCACTGGCGGAAGTCCGCCATGTCCATAACTCGCCCCTCACAACTCTCCACAAACCCCTGTCATCTACGAAAGGGTGAGCGGTCATCCGGTACCGATTTCCGGACTCTCTCTTTCACATACAGGGATGCTGATGACCTCCGAATCCCCCAGCTACATACCCGGGGCGAGACGTGTGGCCCGCGTCGCGGCCGCCGCCGGACTGGTGGCCGCGCTGGCCGCCACCGGTGCCGTTCCCGTCTTCGCCGCCGACGACCCGGCCACCGCCCCCGTCAAGGCCGCCACCGGCGACAACCCGGCGGACAAGCTCGGCACGGCCGACGCCGATGTTCTCGCCAAGGCCAGGGCCAAGGGCGAGAAGAACATCACGATGATGGTCGCCACCGCTCCCGGTGCGACCGAGCAGGTCAGCAAGCAACTGGACGCCGTCAAGGGCTCCGTGCTGGGGCGTGCCTACGACAAGCTCGGCTACGTCCGGGCCACCGTGCCCACCGCGGCCGCCGAGGCCACGATCAGGGCGGCCTCGAAGCTGACCTCCGTCCACGGCATCGATCTCAAGCAGGAGATCGTGCTGGACGATCCGACGCCCGCGGGCGACCGGGCGACCGGCAGCCGGGCCTCGGTGAAGTCGACCGGCACCTACCCGGCCCCCGGGAAGAAGACCCCGGCGGAGAACCCGTACAACCCGTCCTTCGAGACGGGTGCGGTCGACTTCGTCAAGCAGCACCCGAAGGCCGACGGCCGCGGGGTGACCATCGGCATCCTCGACTCGGGTGTCGACCTCGGCCACCCGGCGCTGCAGAAGACCACCACCGGCGAGCGCAAGATCACCGACTGGGTGACGGCCACCGACCCGGTCAGCGACGGTGACGGCACCTGGCTGCGGATGACGGACGCCGTGTCCGGCCCGACGTTCGCCTACGGCGGCCGTACCTACTCGGCCCCGGCGGGCTCGTACCGGATCAGCGTGTTCAAGGAAGCCGCCACCAAGGGCGGTGACATGGCGGGCGACCTCAACCGCGACGGTGACACCACCGACGCGTGGGGTGTCCTCTACGACCCGGTCGCCGGCACCACCCGGGTGGACCTGAACGGCAACGCGGACTTCTCCGACGACGCCGTCCTGAAGCCGTACAAGGAGAAGCACCAGGTCTCCTACTTCGGTACGGACGACCCGCGGACCGATGTCGTCGAGCGCATCCCGTTCGTCGTGGAGACCCGCGGCGACGTCGTGTACAACGCGGCGGGCGACACGTCGGACTACGTCAACATCGGTGTCATCGAGTCCGAGCACGGCACGCACGTCGCGGGCATCACCTCCGCGAACGGCCTGTTCGGCGGCAAGATGAGCGGGGCCGCGCCCGGAGCGAAGATCGTCTCCTCGCGCGCCTGCACCTGGTCCGGCGGCTGCACCAACATCGCGCTCACCGAGGGCATGATCGACCTCGTCGTGAACCGCGGCGTCGACGTCGTCAACATGTCGATCGGCGGCCTGCCGCCGCTCAACGACGGCAACAACGCCCGCGCGGAGCTGTACAAGCGGCTCATCGACATCTACGGCGTCCAGCTGGTCATCTCGGCCGGCAACGAGGGCCCGGGCATCAACACCATCGGTGACCCCGGCCTCGCCGACCACGTCATCTCCGTCGGCGCGTCCATCTCCAAGGAGACCTGGGCCGCCAACTACGGCTCCGGCGTCACCAAGAAGTACGACATGATGCCGTTCTCCTCCCGCGGTCCGCGTGAGGACGGCGGCTTCACGCCGACCCTGACGGCACCCGGCGCGGCGATCAACTCGACGCAGACCTGGCTGCCCGGCGGTCCGGTCAAGGAGGCGGGTTACTCCCTCCCGGCCGGCTACTCCATGCTCCAGGGCACGTCGATGGCCTCCCCGCAAGCCGCCGGCGCGACCGCGCTGCTGCTGTCCGCCGCGAAGCAGAAGCACATCGAGCTGCCCCCGGCCGATCTGCGCACCGCGCTGACCAGCACCGCCACCCAGATCAAGGGAGTGCCCGCGCACGCCCAGGGTGCCGGTCTGATCAACATCGTCGGCGCCTGGAAGCAGATCGAGAAGCAGGGCGCCCCGGCGCACGAGTACACGGTCAAGGCCCCGGTCGACACCGCGATCGACTTCGCGCTGAAGACCCCGGGCTTCGGCACCGGCCTGTACGACCGCGAGGGCGGCCTCAAGGCCGGCCAGAAGAAGTCGTACGACGTCACGGTCACCCGCACCACGGGCCCGGACAAGGACGTCAGGCACAAGCTCTCCTGGAAGTACAACGACGGCACCTTCAAGCTGACCGGCCCGAGCACCGTCTCACTGCCGCTCGGCAAGCCGGTGACGGTCAAGGTCCAGGCGAAGCCGGGCAGCGCGGGCGTGCACAGCGCGATCCTGCAGCTCGACGACGCGAAGACCTCCGGTGTGGACCAGCAGATCCTTGCGACGGTCGTCGTCGCCAAGGACCTGGTGAAGCCGGGTTACGCGTACACGGCGTCCGGCTCGGTGCAGCGCAACGGCACCACGTCGTACTTCGTGAACGTGCCGGAGGGCGCCAAGACCCTTGAGGTCGCCATGAGCGCCCTGCGCTCGGGCAGCCAGACCCGCTTCATCTCCATCCACCCGTACGGGGTCGCGGTGGAGGACAGCGGGACGCCGTTCTGCTACCCGAACTACGAGAACCCGGCCAACACCTGCCGCCCCGACGTGCGCTCGTACGCCGACCCGCAGGCCGGCGTCTGGGAGATCGAGGTCGAGGCCCGGCGCACGTCGCCGCTGCTCGACAACCCGTACAAGCTGGACGTCTCGCTGCTCGGCGCGACCTTCGACCCGGCGGTGCAGACCATCGCCGAGGCGAAGATCGGCACCCCTGCCGCGGTGGACTGGACGGTCACCAACAACGCCGGTGACCTGGCGGGCAAGCTCAAGGGCGGCTCGCTGGGCTCGGCCGATGTCGAGCGTCCGTCGATCTCCACGCACGGCGAGTACGTCAAGGAGGTCACCATCGGTGCGGGCGTCGAGAAGCTGGACGTCGCAATCGGCGGCACCTCGGACGCCAACGCCGACCTCGACCTGTACGTCTACAAGGGCGCGGACGAGGTGGGCTCCTCCACCACGGCGGGCTCCGAGGAGACCGTCAGCCTGCTGAAGCCGGCCGCCGGCACGTACACGGTCGTCATCGAGGGCTACGACGTACCGGCCGGGACGACCGAGTACGACTACCGCGACGTGTACTACGCGCCGTCGCTCGGCACGATCAACGTCGACGAGTCGAAGGCCGTCAACCTGGCCAACGGCGCATCGGCCAAGGTCGGTGCCGAGGTCGCGGTCGCCGGGGCGGCCCCCGAGGGCCGGCAGTTCTTCGGTGAGGTCCAGCTGGTGAACTCCCGCGGCACCGCCGCGGGCACCGGCAGCGTCGTGATCGAGAAGGTCACGCCGTAACCGCTACAGCGTGACCATGTGATCCGTACGACAGTGGGGCGGGCGCTCGACGGGCGCCCGCCCCACTGCGCTGTCCGCCTCCCCTGCGCCCCTCGTCCGCAGGTCGGACAATGGATTGGACAAGGAAGCCGTGGACAGACGCATCATGGAGCGGCAACCGTGCCCGTTCGTACGTTTGAAGGAGTCCCTGTGAAGGTCGGAATCGTCGGCGCCACCGGTCAGGTCGGCACAGTCATGCGCAGGATCCTGGCCGAGCGGAAGTTCCCTGCCGACGAGCTGCGGCTGTTCGCCTCCGCACGCTCGGCAGGCTCCACCATCCAGTGGCAGGGACAGGACATCACCGTCGAGGACGCCTCCACGGCCGACTACACGGGCCTGGACATCGTGCTCTTCTCCGCCGGGGGCGCGACGTCGAAGGCGCTCGCCGAGAAGGTGGCCTCGCAGGGCGCCGTCGTGATCGACAACTCCTCCGCCTGGCGCAAGGACCCCGAGGTCCCGCTGGTCGTCTCCGAGGTCAACGCGCACGCGATCGCGAACCGCCCCAAGGGCATCATCGCCAACCCGAACTGCACCACGATGGCCGCCATGCCCGTGCTGCGCCCGCTGCACGACGAGGCAGGCCTGGAGACGCTGACCGTCGCCACGTACCAGGCGGTGTCCGGCTCCGGAGTGGCCGGTGTCGCCGAACTGCACGGCCAGGCCTCCAAGGTCGTCGCGGACGCCGACAAGCTGACCCACGACGGCGGCGCCGTCGACTTCCCCGAGCCGGGCGTCTACAAGCGCCCCATCGCCTTCAACGTGCTGCCGCTGGCCGGTGCCATCGTCGACGACGGGTCCTTCGAGACGGACGAGGAGCAGAAGCTCCGCAACGAGTCCCGCAAGATCCTGGAGATCCCGGCGCTGAAGGTGTCCGGCACCTGCGTCCGGGTCCCCGTCTTCTCCGGTCACTCGCTCCAGGTCAACGCCCGTTTCGCCCGGCCCATCAGCGTGGAGCGCGCGTACGAGCTGCTGAAGGACGCGCCCGGCGTCGAGCTCTCGGAGATCCCGACCCCGCTCCAGGCCGCGGGGCAGGATGCGTCCTTCGTCGGACGGATCCGGGTCGACGAGACCGTGGAGCACGGACTTGCGCTGTTCGTGTCCAACGACAACCTGCGCAAGGGCGCCGCGCTGAACGCGGTGCAGATCGCGGAGCTGGTCGCCGCGGAGCTTCGGGGCTGAAGCGCCGGGGCGGTGCCGCTGTGCGGCGTCGCCGCCCCCTGCCCGCCCCCTCCGGGAGCCCGCGGCAGCGCCGCCGAGGCGCTCAGGGGCGCCGGACCTCGAAGTGCCAGCAGCCGTACTCCACGGCCCTGACGTGCACCAGCGCCACCTCCGGATCGTCGAACGCCTCCCGGAAGGCCGCGTCGTACCCTCGCTCCTCGTCGGCCGGAATCTCCATCAGCCGGCCGCCCACGATGTGCCCGTCCGCGTTGTAGCGGCGGACGGTGCGCAGCGCGCCCGCCCGCGAGAACGGGTAGCCGGACCGGCCGGCCTCGGGCCCGTCGCATTCCCCGGCGTGGATGAAGACCGGTCCCTGCTCGTCGTACGCCCCGGGGCGGGCCCAGCTCGCCGCCGCCCAGCGCCGCAGCGGCGCGTAGGACACGAGCGCGATCTCCTCCCCCAGCTCGTTGCCCCGCAGGCAGCACCGCAGCGGGCTGCCCGCGGCCGTGGCGGTGTAAGGGACACAGGGGCGTCCCGCGTCGTCGGTCTCCCGGAGTTCCTTCAGCGCGGCCGGGTCGATCGCGCGTGGCTCGTAACTGGTCATACGACGAGAATGGCCCGCCCGCCCGGCATGGACCGGCGGAAAACGGACATCGCCCTGGCAGGGGTCACGTGGAAGGATGGCGGGAAACATCACAGAGCAAGGAGATGACCGCGTGCCTGGCACGAATCTGACCCGCGAAGAGGCACAGGAGCGGGCGCGCCTGCTGACCGTGGACGCGTACGAGATCGATCTCGACCTCTCCGGAGCGCAGGAGGGTGGGACCTACCGGTCCGTCACCACCGTGCGCTTCGACTCCGCCGAAGCCGGCGCGGAGACCTTCATCGATCTGGTCGCCCCGGCGGTGCACGAGGTCGAGCTGAACGGCAGGGCCCTGGATGTCGCGGCCGTGTTCCGGGACTCCCGGATCACGCTGGCGCATCTGGCGGCCGGCTCCAACGAGCTGAAGGTCGTCGCCGACTGCTCGTACACCAACACGGGTGAGGGCCTCCACCGCTTCGTCGACCCGGTCGACGAGCAGGCCTATCTGTACACCCAGTTCGAGGTCCCGGACGCACGCCGCGTCTTCGCGAGCTTCGAACAGCCCGATCTGAAGGCGACCTTCCGGTTCACCGTGAAGGCCCCGGCCGGCTGGACCGTGATCTCCAACTCGCCGACGCCGGAGCCCAAGGACGACGTGTGGTCGTTCGAGCCGACGCCGCGCATCTCCACGTACATCACGGCCCTGATCGTCGGTCCGTACCACTCGGTGCACAGCAGCTACGAGAAGGACGGCCAGTCCGTCCCGCTCGGCATCTACTGCCGTCCCTCGCTGGCCGAGTACCTCGACGCGGACGCGATCTTCGACGTGACCCGGCTGGGCTTCGACTGGTTCCAGGAGAAGTTCGACTACGCGTACCCCTTCGCCAAGTACGACCAGCTCTTCGTCCCGGAGTTCAACGCCGGCGCGATGGAGAACGCGGGCGCGGTCACCATCCGCGACCAGTACGTCTTCCGGTCCAAGGTGACGGACGCGGCGTACGAGACGCGGGCCGAGACGATCCTGCACGAGCTGGCCCACATGTGGTTCGGCGACCTCGTCACCATGGAGTGGTGGAACGACCTGTGGCTGAACGAGTCGTTCGCCACGTACACGTCGATCGCGTGCCTGGCGTACGCCGACGGGTCGCAGTGGCCGCACTCCTGGACCACGTTCGCCAACTCCATGAAGACGTGGGCGTACCGCCAGGACCAGCTGCCCTCGACGCACCCGATCATGGCGGACATCAGTGACCTGGACGACGTCCTGGTCAACTTCGACGGCATCACCTACGCCAAGGGCGCATCGGTCCTGAAGCAGCTGGTGGCGTACGTCGGCATGGACGCGTTCTTCCAGGGCGTCCAGGCGTACTTCAAGGCGCACGCCTTCGGCAACACCCGTCTGTCGGACCTGCTGGGCGCGCTGGAGAAGACCTCCGGCCGCGATCTGAAGACCTGGTCGAAGGCGTGGCTGGAGACGGCCGGCATCAACATCCTGCGTCCGGAGATCGAGACGGACGGCAACGGCCACGTCACCTCGTTCACCGTCCTCCAGGAGGCGCCGGCGCTGCCGGCGGGCGCGAAGGGCGAGCCGACACTGCGGCCGCACCGGATCGCCATCGGCTTCTACGACCTCGACGCGGCCGGGAAGCTGGTCCGCACGGACCGGATCGAGCTGGACGTGGACGGCGAGCGCACCACCGTGCCGTTCCCGGCCGGTACCGCGCGTCCCGCCGTCATCCTCCTCAACGACGACGACCTCTCGTACGCGAAGGTCCGCCTCGACGAGGAGTCGCTGCGGGTCGTCACGGAGCACCTGGGCGACTTCACCGAGTCGCTGCCGCGCGCCCTGTCCTGGGCGTCCGCCTGGGACATGACCCGCGACGGCGAACTCGCCACCCGTGACTACCTCTCGCTCGTCCTGGCAGGGGTGGGCAAGGAGACGGACATCGGCGTCGTCCAGTCGCTGCACCGTCAGGCGAAGATGGCGCTGGACGTGTACGCGGCGCCGGAGTGGCGCGAGGCGGGTCTGACGCAGTGGACCGAGGCCACGCTCGCGCACCTGCGCGCGGCGGAGCCGGGCAGCGACCACCAGCTGGCCTGGGCGCGCGCGTTCGCGGCCACGGCCCGCAACCCGCAGCAGCTCGACCTGCTGCAGGCGCTGCTCGACGGCACCGAGGCGATCGAGGGCCTGGCCGTCGACACCGAGCTGCGCTGGGCGTTCGTGGAGCGGCTGGCCGCCACCGGGCTGCTCGACGACGAGGAGATCGACGCCGAGTATGCGCGCGACCGGACCGCGGCGGGCGAGCGGCACGCGGCGGCCGCGCGTGCGGCACGGCCCTCCCAGGAGGCGAAGGCGGAGGCGTGGGCCTCGGTCGTCGAGTCCGACAAGCTGCCGAACTCCCTCCAGGAGGCGGTCATCGGCGGCTTCGTCCAGACCGATCAGCGCGAACTGCTGGCCCCGTACACCGAGAAGTTCTTCGCCGCGGTGAAGGACGTCTGGGAGTCGCGGAGCCACGAGATGGCGCAGCAGGTCGCCATCGGTCTCTACCCGGCGCTCCACGTCTCGCAGGAGACCCTGGCGGCCACGGACGCCTGGCTGGCCTCGGCCGAGCCGGGCGCCGCGCTGCGACGGCTGATGTCGGAGTCCCGCTCGGGTGTCGAGCGGGCGCTGAAGGCCCAGGCGGCAGACGCGGCGGCGGCGACCGCCTGAGGGCTGTCGCGCGATCGCCGGCGGATCGGCGGGCGGCGTCGGATGCGGTGCATCGCAAGGAGGTGGGCGTCCTCATGCCGGAGGTATGGGGGCGTTCCGACAACGCGGCGAGTGCCGTAGCCGGCGTCGTGCGCCCGCCGGGGATGACGGGACGCGGCACGAGCGGGATCAGGGCCGCTGACCGCACGGTTGGAAACCGCCCGGTGGACAGGCGCTGCTGCGCAGCTGTCCGCCGGGCGGCGGTACTGAGGGCCGGTTATGCGCCCGACGCCTCGTGGCGGCGGGCCAGTTCG
Source organism: Streptomyces sp. NBC_01013 (assembly GCF_045162765.1). Taxonomy (NCBI): domain Bacteria; kingdom Bacillati; phylum Actinomycetota; class Actinomycetes; order Kitasatosporales; family Streptomycetaceae; genus Streptomyces; species Streptomyces sp. NBC_01013. The sequence continues at coordinate 5,592,258 of NZ_CP108687.1, read as the reverse complement.
GCCGCGCCGGACTCCGTCAGCGAGCCGTGCAGCCGCATCCTGGCCACGCCCCCGTCGGGGAAGGCGTCGAGCCGGACGTGGGTGACGACGGCCTGGGCACGGAGCGGGAAGCGGTGCAGGGTGTCGGGCTGGAGCCGGGTGCGCGGGATGATCTCGAACCATTCGCCCGTCTCGCCGTTGCGGCCCTGGAGGGCGATCCAGCCTGCCGCGTTCCCCTTGAGGTAGGCCGTGTCGATCTCGACCGCGCGGACCGCGCCCTGCGCGGGCAGCCGGAAGCGGACCCAGTCGTTGGTGTCGCGGACCCGGCGACGGCGGTTCTCCCAGCCGTCATCCATCTTGCGGGACGTGCCGGGCAGGATGATCTGGGTCGGCGAGGAGTAGAAACGGTCCGAGGCGTCCTCGTAACTGCCGCCGTTCAGGACCGAGATCAGGTCGAACATGCCGAGCGTCGCGAGCCAGGCCGGGTCGGGGAGCACCTCGCCGTGCACGCGCAGGCGGGCGATGCCGCCGTCGGGGTGCTGACCGAGACGCAGGTGCGTGTAGCGGCGTCCTGCGGTGATCTCGAAACCGTTGGCGGCGTGACCGCGTACGGGGGTCGGCGGGACGATCTCCTCCCACTTCACGTCGTCGGCGAGGAGTTCGGCGGGGCCGGGCGAGCCCTCGACGCACGTCGCCCGGACCGAGACGCGCTGCGGGTAGTTGCCGCGGAAGTGCGCGGTGTCGACGACGATGCCGCGGATGATGCCGGGGGCGCCGAGACGGATCAGGGCCCAGTCGTGCTCGTCCGGGGCGGGGAACGGGTGGGCGGCGTCCGCGCCGCGCCGGCGGCGGGTCTCCCAGCCGTCCATGATCTTGCCCTTGTGTCCGAAGTGCTCCGGGTCGAAGACGGCGCGCTCCCGGACCAGGAGGTTCTCGCGCTGGGCGAAGAACTCGTCGTTGGCGGCGATCACGCCCGCGCCGAGACGGCGGTCGGCCAGGTCGACGAGTTCGGTGAAGGGGAGGTCGGTGGTGCGGTAGTCGGCGTACGGGTCACCACCGCCGTACGGGGCCGCGTCGTTGGCGTGGGGGTCCTCGTTGCGGGTCTCATTCTGTTCGAAGGTCATGCGTTCACTGTCGCGGGACGGAAGCCATCAGGTCCATCGAAAGTTTTCGCACGCACCGTTAAGGCCGGCTGAACGGTTCCGCCGCTTCGCGGAGCGCCGCCAGGAACCGGGCCACCGCCGGTCCGTCCTCGGCTCCTTGCCGGACCGCGGCCACCACATGGCGGCGTGGCCGGTCCGCGTCGAGGACCCGCATCACCACCCCGTCCCGGCCCTGGCGCTCCGCCGACGCCATGCGGGGGACCAGCGCGACGCCCATGCCCGCCTCGACCATGGCGAGGATCGCGGTCCAGCCGGAGGCGCTGTGCGCCTGCTCCGGGACGAAGCCCGCGGCCTGGCACGCGGCCGTGGTGATCTCGGACCAGGGGCCGGAGCCGCCGAAGATCCACGGTTCGGCGGACAGGTCGGCCAGCCGCAGCCCGGATGCGGCAGCGAGGCGATGACCGGCCGGCAGCGCCACGTCCAGCGGGTCCGCGAGCAGCGGCAGCACGGCGAACCGGGAGTCACGGGCGGTCGGGGCGTAGGCGGCCAGCGAGAGGGCGAGGTCCGCCTCCCCTGCGGCGAGGAGTTCGTACGCCTGCGCCGCCTCGGCCTCCCGGACCCGTACCTCCGGCGCCGGGCGGTCCCCGTCACGCAGCGTCTGCACAGCCGGCACGACCAGGGCGGGCACGGCGGTGGCGAACGCCGCGATCCGCACCTCACCGGCCTCGCCGCGCAGATAGCCGGTCAGTTCGGCGTCGGCGCGCTCGAGTTGGGCGAAGACGGCCTCGGCGTGCCGCAGCACCAGGTGGGCGGCGTCGGTCAGACGGACGCGCCGCCCCTGTGCCTCCAGCAGCGGTACGCCGAGCTGCCGGGAGAGGTTGGAGAGCTGCTGGGAGACGGCCGAAGGGGTCATCAGCAGCGCCTCGGCGGCCGCGGTGACGGTACCCCGGTCACGCAGGGTGCGCAGGATGCGGAGCTTCTTGACGTCCCACTCGATCATGGCCGCAACCTACCGGGGCGCCGGGGGCGCGACGGGGGTCCGACTCCGGGTCCGGGTGCAGGCCAGGACCCGAGTGCAGGTCCGGCTCCGGGGCCGGGTCCGGACATGCGAATGCGCCGCGCGGTACGGAGGTACCGGCGGCGCACCCGGGATGACCAGGGTGTCCTGAGAGGCTCAGGCCTGCTTCTTGGACTTGTCGAGGACCATGACCAGGCCCGCGATGACCGCGAACAGGACGATGGGCGCCACGACGAAAAGACCGACCGTGTCGATCACGCTCAGGCCCGTACCCGGGTCGTCACCGTCGTCGCGGGTGAGCGCGAGCGCGGGGGACGACATCAGCAGCATCATCAGCGTCGTACCGGCAGCGACGGCGCCGGCGCGCATAGCGTTCTTCTTGTCCACGGTGCAAACGTAGCGAACGCCTAGGAGCGACGCTCGCCCGGGGGTGCCGTACGGGTCCTCGGAGGATCCTGACGAGGCCTGAGGACCTCCATCAGCCGGTGCAGCCGGGGTGAGGCGGCGAGTTCCTCCAAGGTGACCGGGTGGCCCTCGGCGTCGGCGATGGGCAGCCGCCAGTTGGGGTACTGGTCCCAGGTGCCCGGCAGGTTCTGCGGGCGGCGGTCACCGATCGTGTCCGGGAGCCAGACGCCGGCCATGCGGGCGGGGGTGCGCAGCAGGAAGCGGTGGACGGCGCGCACGGCGGCCTCCTCGTCGTTGCCGCCCTCGGGGAGCAGGCCGAGGCGGGAGAGCAGGCCGAGCCACTCCGCGGTGTCGGTGCCGTCCTCGGTGCGCTCCTCGTCCAGCGGGCGGGTGAGCAGACCGAGGCGGTGGCGCAGCGTCACATGGTCGCCGGTCAGCCGGGCGGCGGTGGACGGCAGGTCGTGGGTGGTGGCGGTGGCCAGGCAGTCCTCGCGCCATTCCTCGGGGGCGAGCGGCCGGCCGGTGCCCGACCAGTCCCGCTCGAACCAGAGCACGGAGGTGCCGAGGACGCCGCGCAGCGCGAGCGCCTCGCGGACGCCCGGTTCCACGGTGCCCAGGTCCTCCCCTATGACGACGGCGCCGGCGCGGTGGGCCTCCAGGACGAGGACGGCGAGCATCGCCTCCGCGTCGTGGCTGACGTAGGTGCCCTCGGTGGGCGGTCGGCCCTCGGGCACCCACCAGAGCCGGAACAGGCCCATCACGTGGTCGATGCGCAGGGCCCCCGCGTGGGCCAGGAGCCCGCGCAGCAGTCCTCGGTACGGGGCGTAGCCGGACGCGGCGAGCGCGTCGGGTCTCCAGGGCGGCAGCCCCCAGTCCTGGCCTCGGGCGTTGAAGGCGTCCGGGGGCGCGCCGACGGACATGCCGTGCGCGAACGCGTCCTGCTGGGCCCAGGTGTCGGCGCCGCCGGGGTGCACGCCCACGGCGAGGTCGTGGACGATCCCGACGGCCATCCCGGCGTCCTCCGCCGCGCGCTGGGCCGCGGCGAGCTGAGCGTCGGTCAGCCAGGCGAGCCGGCAGTGGAAGTCGACCCGGTCCAGCAGCGCGGCGCGGGCGCGGGCCGTCTCCTTCGAACGGGGGTCGCGCAGTCCGGCCGGCCAGGTGTGCCAGTCCGAGCCGTGCACCTCCGCGAGGGCGCACCACAGCGCGTGGTCCTCCAGGGCCTGCCCCTGTTCGGCGAGGAAGTCGCAGTAGGCGGCGCGGCGGCCGGGCGTGAGGGGGACGCCCACGAGGATGTCGAGCGCCTTCCGCTTGAGCGCCCAGACGGCGTCCCGGTCGATCAGGGCGCCCTTGTTCAGTACGGCGTCGCTGAGCTCCGCGGCCCGGCGGCGCAGCTCGTCGAGGGCGGCCGGGTCGGGCGCGTGCCCGTATTCCGGGACGGACTCGATGCGCAGGTGCACGGGGTCGGGGAACCGACGCGAGGACGGGCGGTAGGGCGAGGGGTCGGTGGGGGTGCCGAGCACCGCGGCGTGCAGCGGGTTGACCTGGACGAAGCCGGCGCCGAGGCTGCGCCCGGACCAGGACGCGAGGTCGGCGAGGTCGCCGAGGTCGCCCATGCCCCAGGAGCGGGCGGAGAGCAGGGAGTAGAGCTGGACGAGGAAGCCGTGGCTGCGCTCGGGGGGCTGCGGGACCCGGGCCGGGGCGATCACGAGCGTGCACGTCTCGGCCGGTGCACCCGGTGGCAGGACGGTCAGCCGGTGCACCCCCAACGGCGGTTCGGACCACCAGCCGGGCGGGGCTGCTGCCGGCACCGCGGCCGCTGTCGCGAGGCCCTCGGCGGCCCGGACCTCGCCCGGGCCGGAAACGGCCGGAACCCTACCCCCGGCGGGGACGCGCATCGGGGGCGGCGGGGCGTCGGCGGGCCCCTCGGGACGGACCATCAGCTCCGTGCCGGACGGCAGCGCGGTCAGGGCCGGGGGCAGTGGCTCCCCGGCCCACACCACCAGGGTGGCCGGGAGCAGCCGGGAGCCGGCCGCGGAATCGGCCGCGGCGAGCGCGGCCGCCACCGCCTCCGGTGTGGCGGCGGGGACGCCGAGCGCGGCGAGGACCGCGACGACCGTGGCCTCGGGGACGGGCACCGTGACATCGGCGGAAGGGGAGAAGGAGGTGGCGACACCGTGCAGTGCGGCGAGCCGGGACAAGCCCATTCAGACTCCTGAGGACTCCATGCCCCAAGCACTGCCGGAGAAAGCCGGCTCGCTGGTCAGCGGGGCGAGGACGGCGAGCGGGGGCTCACTGGTGAGAGGTGTGGCGTCGGCGAGCGGCGGCTCGCTGGTCAGGGGTATGGCGTCGGCCAGCGGCGCTTCGCTGGTGAGCGGGCCGGGCGTGCCGAGGGTGGCCGGGGAGGCGCTGACGTACAGGGTCGGATCCGGTACCTGTTTGCACAGGGCGGAGAGCAGGAGCTGCGCTGCGGCGGGCATGGTGGCCTCCTGGCCGAGGGGAACAGGACACAGCAGACCTACCCAGCGGACGCGGCCGCAGACGTAGGCGTGATGACAACGAGTTCAACGTGCTCCGGGTCACAATCCGTTCCCCCGGGGCCTGATATCCGTAAGACGTCCGCTGATTTCGGCCATACGGCGCCGTCTTTCGCGTGCACCACCGGCTGCCGCGACCCCTTCACCACGACCGCCATACCGGGCATTTGCACCACACCCACCACGCGCATTGACACCCTCGCGCCCGGATGGTGGGCTCGGGGCCGACCGGTGGACGTGAGGGGAGACGGGCATGCAGCTCAGGCGCAGGAAGCACGCGACGGCCGTCGCCGTGGCCGTGCTCGGCGGGCTGCTCTCCGCGGGGGCCCCGGCGGCCGTCGCGGCTCCGCCGCCGCCCGGCACCCCCGCCGTCACCACACCGGACCGCACCGACGACGCCGGGCCGCCCGCCGTGTGGCCGCGTCCGCAGAGCATCAAGGTGTCCGGTTCCCCGGTCCCCCTCTCCGGCGAGGTGACGGTCCTGGCCGGAGAGGGGGCCGACCCCTACGCGGTCGACGCGCTCCACCGGGTGCTGCGCGACGCGGGCGCGGAAACCGTCCACGAGTCGCTGCCCGGCGGCGGCCCCGTCATCCGGCTCGGCGGGGACGGCGCCACGGACGCGCTGCGCACGCTGCGGGCGCCCGACCGCGCCGACCTCCCGTCCGGCGGCTACCGGATCGCGGTCGGCCGGGTCGCGGGCCGGGACACCGTGGCCGTGGACGGCGTCGGCGACGACGGCCTGTTCCACGCGGTGCAGACGCTGCGTCAGCTGACCGGGGGCGGCCGCATCGCGGGCGTCACCGTCCGGGACTGGCCGGGCGGCGCCGTACGCGGGCTGACCGAGGGTTTCTACGGTCAGCCCTGGTCCCAGGAGGAACGGCTCGCCCAGCTCGGCTTCATGGGCCGCACCAAGCAGAACCGCTACCTCTACGCGGCCGGTGACGATCCGTACCGGCAGGACCGCTGGCGCGAGCCGTACCCCGCCGAGCGGCGTGCCGAGTTCCGGGCGCTGGCCGAACGGGCCGCCGCCGAGCATGTGACCCTCGGCTGGGCCGTCGCCCCCGGACAGTCCATGTGCATGTCGTCGGACCGCGACGTGAAGGCACTGACGAAGAAGATCGACGCGATGTGGGCGCTGGGAGTGCGGGTCTTCCAGGTGCAGTTCCAGGACGTCAGCTACAGCGAATGGCACTGCTCGGCCGATGCCGACACCTTCGGCAGGGGCCCGGAGGCGGCGGCCACGGCGCAGGCGCGCGTCCTGGGCGAGGTGGCGCGGCACCTCGCGGAGCGGCATCCGGGCTCGGAGCCGGTGTCGATGATGCCGACGGAGTTCTACCAGGACGGGGCGACGGACTACCGCACCGCACTCGCCAAGGAACTCGACGAGCGGGTGCAGGTCGCCTGGACCGGAGTCGGGGTGGTGCCGAGGACCATCACCGGCGGCGAACTGGCCGGCGCGCGCACCACGTTCCGTCATCCGCTGGTCACGATGGACAACTATCCGGTCAACGACTACGCCCAGGACCGGATCTTCCTGGGCCCGTACACCGGCCGCGACCCGGCGGTCGCCATCGGTTCGGCGGCGCTGCTCGCCAATGCGATGGAGCAGCCGTCCGCGTCCCGGATCCCGCTGTTCACCGCCGCCGACTTCGCCTGGAACCCGAAGGGGTACCAGCCGCAGGAGTCCTGGCAGGCAGCCATGGACGATCTCGCGGGCGGCGACGCCCGCAGTCGTGACGCGCTGCGGGCGCTGGCGGGCAACAGTGCGGGGTCCGTACTGGGCGGCGACGAATCGGCGTACCTGCAGCCGCTGTTCGCCGCGTTCTGGAAGTCCCGTACGGCCGAGGGCGCATCGGCTCGCGACGAGGCGGCGCGCCGGTTGCGGGCCGCGTTCACGGTGATGCGTGAGACCCCGCAGCGTCTGGCCGGCCTGGCCGACGGGCGGCTCGATGACGAAGTGCGTCCGTGGAGCGAGCAGTTGGCCCGCTTCGGCCGGGCGGGCGAGCTGGCCGTCGATCTGCTCCAGGCGCAGGCGCACGACGACGGCGCGGCCGCCTGGGAGGCCTCACTGGCCCTGGAACCGGCGCTCAAGGCCGTGAAGGCGGGCGGCGCGACCGTCGGCAAGGGAGTGCTCGGCCCGTTCCTCGACCGGGCACACAAGGAGGCCGACGCCTGGACCGGTTCGGACCGAGACAACGGCACGGTGACCGAGGCCCCGGGCAGCTATACCGTGCGCTTCCACCGGACCCGCCCGCTGGAGGCCGTCACGGCGATGACCGTGCCCGGCGGCGACACCTCCGTGTCCGGGGCGACGGTCCAGGCGCACGTGCCCGGCGAGGGCTGGCGCAGTCTCGGCACCCTGTCGGCGCGGGGCTGGACCCAGTCGCCGGGCCAGGGCCTGCGGGCGGACGCGGTCCGGATCAGCTGGCCGACCGCCACCCCGGCGATCACCGGCGCACCGCCCCTGATCATCCCTCCGCTCGCGGGCACCGCGCCGTCCACCGGAACGGCCCCCCGGGTGCGCTCGCTGGTGCCGTGGTTCGGCGACGAGCCCGCAGCCAGGCTCGCTCTCGCGCGGGGCGAGACGGACGCCGAGATCGGCGGCGATCCGCTGCGGGTCGAGGCGCGGCTCTCCGCACGCCGCCCCGCCGAGGTGCGCGGCGCGCTCACCGCGAAGGCGCCCAAGGGCATCGAGGTACGGGTACCGAAGCGGACGACCCTGCCGCGCGGGTCCCGCACCGCCGTTCCCGTGGAGATCACCGTCCCGGCCGGCACGCCGGTGGGTGAGTACGAGGTGCCGCTCTCGTTCGGTACGGAGGAGACCACCCTGACCGTACGGGCCTTCCCCCGCACGGCGGGCCCCGATCTGCTGCGAACGGCCACCGCGTCCTCCTCCGGCGACGAGACCCCGGACTTCCCGGCGGCCGCCGCCTCGGACGGCGACCCCGGGACCCGCTGGTCCTCGCCCGCCGAGGACGGCGCGTGGTGGCAGGCCGAGCTGCCGGCTCCGGCCCGGGTCGGCCAGGTGGTCCTGGACTGGCAGGACGCGTACGCCTCCCGCTACCGCGTACAGGTCTCCGCGGACGGCCGCACCTGGCGCACGGCGGCTACCGTCCGCAACGGCGGGGGCGGGCACGAAGCGGTCCGGATGGACGCCAAGGAGACCCGCTTCATCAGGATCCAGGGCGACGGACGGGCGACCGAGTACGGCTACTCGCTGTGGTCGGTCCAGGCGTACGCGGTGGCGGAGTAGGCCCCTTCGTCCGGGACATGCCGGGGCCCCGGGCCGCCCGGTGGGTGCCAGGACGACAGAGGCCCGGTCTCAGGCTGAGATGCCGTCGATCCGGGCCATGGCGTCGTCCGCGCCGAACGGCTGCAAGTAGGGCAGCCAGCGCGGGTCGCGGTGCCCCGTGCCGATGATCCGCCAGGCCAGTCCGGTCGGCGGGGCGGGCTCCTGGTGCAGCCGCCAGCCGAGCTCGGGCAGATGGCGGTCGGCCTTGACGTGGTTGCAGCGGCGGCAGGCGGCCACCACGTTGTCCCAGGCGTGCTGCCCGCCGCGGCTGCGCGGAATGACGTGGTCGACGCTGGTCGCGGCGGCGCCGCAGTACATGCAACGCCCGCCGTCCCTGGCGAAGAGGGCCCTGCGGGTCAGTGGGACCGGGCCCCGGTAGGGGACGCGCACGAAACGCTTCAGGCGGACGACGCTGGGTGCCGGGACGGCACGGGTGGCACTGTGCATGAAAGCGCCGGACTCCTCGAGGCAGATGGCCTTGTTCTCGAGGACGAGGACGAGCGCGCGGCGGAGCGGTACGACGCCGAGTGGCTCGTACGACGCGTTGAGAACCAGGACATGCGGCACGTGGACGCCTCCTTGTACGCCGGCGGCGCGTGGCTCGCGCCGGGACGATCCGATCTCAGTCTCCCCTCCTGCCTGGTCGAAGCGCCACCACGTGCGGGTAACGGGCCGGAAGGATTTTTCTCCGGGACCCTGCCGCCCGTACGCCGGTACGCGCCGGAACAGGTGCTTCGGCGGGCTGCCGCCACGACCGCGCCCGGTGTGCGACCGGCCACGGGCCGCCCGTACACACCGCTCGCCACCGCCCTGCGCGGACGAGTCCCTTACCTCTTCCATATCCCCGGGTGAGACGCGTCTCTCCCCTCGATCACGGCAACGGAGCATTCCGGATGCCCCGTTAGTGTGGTTGTCCAGCGCTCGCCCAACCGGAGGTTTCGCCGTGTCCCTGTCCGTCCTGTTGGCCGCAGCCCCGTCACCCGAGCCAGGCGGCTCGCTGGACGAAGCCGCGAAGCAGGCCGGCAACGCCGCGAGCTGGGTCGAGGAGAACTGGTCCACCTGGCTGAACACCGGTCTGCGGATCGTGCTCATCGCCGCCATCGCGATCGCGTTGCGCATCGCCGTGCGCCGCACACTGACCAAACTCATCGAGCGCATGAACCGCAGTGCCCAGGCGGTGGAGGGCACCGCCCTCGGCGGCCTGCTGGTCAACGCGGAACGGCGCCGGCAGCGCTCGGAGGCGATCGGTTCCGTACTCCGTTCAGTGGCCTCGTTCCTGATCCTCGGCACGGCCGCCCTGATGATCCTGGGCGCGTTCGAGATCAATCTGGCCCCGCTGCTGGCCTCCGCGGGGGTCGCGGGGGTCGCGCTCGGCTTCGGCGCCCGCAACCTGGTCACCGACTTCCTCTCCGGCGTTTTCATGATCCTGGAGGACCAGTACGGCGTCGGCGACACCATCGACGCGGGCGTCGCCTCCGGCGAGGTCATCGAGGTCGGCCTGCGGGTCACCAAGCTGCGCGGCGACAACGGCGAGATCTGGTACGTCCGCAACGGCGAGGTGAAGCGGATCGGCAACCTCAGCCAGGGCTGGTCCACCGCCGGCGTCGACGTGCAGGTCCGCCCCACGGAGGACCTCGACCGGGTCCGTACGGTGATCACCGAGGCCGCACAGCTGATGGCCAAGGACGATCCGTGGACCGAACGCCTGTGGGGCCCGGTGGAGATCCTGGGTCTGGACAGCGTGCTGCTCGACTCGATGACGGTCCGGGTGACCGCGAAGACGATGCCGGGCAAGGCCCTGGGCGTGGAGCGCGAGCTGCGCTGGCGCATCAAGCGTGCCTTCGACGAGGCGGGCATCCGCATGGTCGGCGGCATCCCGGCCCAGCCGGACGAGCCCTCGGCCGCCGACCCCACGGCCGCGATGGCCGCTCCCTCGGCGTACGCCTCGGCCACCTCGCCCCAGTCCCTGGCCGCGACCCCGATACCTCCGGCGCCGCCGAGCATCACGAAGTAGCTGCCGGACGCACGCGGCACACCTGAGGGGCGCCCCGCGAGGTCTGCGGGGCGCCCCTCAGGTGTGCCGTCCCGCTCTCGGCCCGCCCCGGGTTCCGGCCAACTCGATTCGCCGGTGTTCCCGTTGGGCATGGACCGTTCCGTGGCGCCCCGTCCAGGTAACACTTTGGTTGCCACCGCGGTGCCGCCCATTGACGCCCCGGTGACGCTCGCCCTACGGTCCTCTCACCGAATAGGAAACTTTCCTAACAGAGGGCGGGTGCAGTGACCATGGCCGGAACCACACCGGGGACCCCCCGCGTTCTGCGCGCCATGAACGACCGGGCCGCCCTCGATCTGCTGCTGGAGCACGGGCCCCTCTCGCGGACCCGGATCGGGAAGCTGACCGGGCTGTCCAAGCCCACCGCCTCCCAGCTGCTGGCCCGGCTGGAGGCCGCCGGGCTGGTCGTCGCGACCGGGACCGCGGCCGGGCGCCCCGGGCCCAACGCACAGCTGTACGCCGTCGACGCGTCGGCCGCGCATGTCGCCGGGCTCGACGTGAACGCCCAGCGGATCGTCGCCGCAGTCGCCGACGTGACGGGCGAGACGGTCGGGGAGTTCGAGCTGCGGACCCCCGGACGGCGCGCCGACAGCGTGGTCCGGCAGGTCGCGGACGCGCTGGGCGGGGCCGTCAAGGAGGCCGGGCTGACCCGGTCCGACGTGCACCGGGTCGTCATCGGTACGCCGGGTGCCTTCGACCCGGGCACGGGCAGGCTGCGGTACGCCTCGCACCTGCCCGGCTGGCACTCCCCCACCCTGCTGGACGAGCTGGCGGCCTTCCTGCCGATGCCGGTGGAGTACGAGAACGACGTGAACCTCGTCGCGGTGGCCGAACAGCGGCTCGGCGCGGCGCGGGGGCACGAGGACTTCGTGCTGCTGTGGAACGAGGAGGGCCTCGGCGCCGCCCTCGTCATCAACGGCCGGCTCCACCGCGGCTTCACCGGCGGCGCCGGTGAGGTCGGCTTCCTGCCGGTGCCGGGCGCCCCGCTGGTCCGCCAGGTCACCAAGGCGAACGCGGGCGGCTTCCAGGAACTGGCGGGCGCCCAGGTGCTCGCCCGGCTCGCCTGCGAGCTGGGCATCGACGACGAGGCGGTGCGCGGCCCGGGCACCCATCACGAGATCGCGGCCCGCCTGGTGGGCCGGGCTGCCGAGGCCGTGGAGCAGGGCGAGGGCGGGCCGTACGGCCGGCTCCTCGACCGGTTCGCCACCGGTCTGGCGACGGGTCTCGCCTCGATGGTCGCCGTCCTGGACCCCGAGGTCGTCGTGCTGTCGGGAGAGCTGATCGCGCGCGGCGGGGAGCCGCTGCGCAGCCGGGTGGCGGCCGAGCTCGCCGAGCTGGCGGCCTCCCGGCCCAGGCTGATCACGGGCGAGGTGACCCACCGCCCCGTACTGCGGGGCGCGCTGGAGAGCGCGCTCGCCACCACCCGCGACGAAGTTTTCGACACCTCGCGCTGAGCCCGCCCGCCCACGTACACCGCTGACTCCACGTCCACGTACACCGCTGACCCCGCACATTCGCGTGCGTCCCCTTGCCCGTCCCAACCCTTCATCGGGAGACACCACCATGTCCGGAAACCGCCGGAAGCCGGCCGTCGCACTCGCCGCGACCGCCGCGCTCGCCCTGTTCGCCTCCGCCTGTACCGGTCAGAGCAGTTCCGGTGCCAGTGATGACGCCTCCAAGGAGACGACCATCAACTTCTGGCACGGCTGGAGTGCCCCGAACGAGGTCAAGGGGATTCAGGCGACGGTCGACGCCTTCGAGAAGGCGCACCCCAACATCCATGTGAAGGTCGTCGGCAACATGACCGACGACAAGATCAACCAGGCGCTGCGCGCGGGCGGTTCCAAGGCGCCGGACGTCGTCTCGTCGTTCACCACGAACAACGTGGGCAAGTTCTGTTCGTCGAAGGCCTTCGTCGACCTCAACCCGTTCCTGAAGAAGGACGGGATCGACGCGGAGGCGACCTTCCCCAAGGCGATGAACGAGTACACGCAGTTCGACGGCGTGCGCTGCACGGTGCCGCTGCTCGGTGACGCGTACGGGCTCTACTACAACAAGGACGCGTTCGAGGCGGCCGGCATCGACGGTCCGCCGAAGACCTGGTCGGAGTTCGCCGCGGACGCGAAGGCGCTGACGAAGACCGAGGGCGACACGTACGAGCAGCTCGGCTTCATGCCGAACTACCACGGCTACGAGTCGACGACCGAGCACTACCTCGGTGGCTGGAACCCGACGTACTTCGACGCGGACGGCAAGTCGAACATCGCCAAGGACCCGGCGTTCGCCGCGCTGCTCACGAACCAGAAGAAGCTGGTCGACTCCCTGGGCGGTTACCGGAAGCTGGAGAAGTTCCGTACCGGCTTCGGCGACGAGTGGGGCGCGAAGCACCCGTTCCACACCGGCCAGGTGGCGATGCAGCTGGACGGTGAGTGGAGGCTCGGCATGGCCGAGGACACCCATCCGGAGTTCGAGATCGGCGTGGCCCCGATGCCCGTCGCCGACGACGAGGCCGACACCTACGGCAAGGGCTACCTGACGGGCACCATCGCCGGCATCGCCGCCACCTCCGGCAAGCAGAACGCCGCCTGGGAGCTGGTGAAGTTCATGACGACCGACACCGACGCGGTGGTGAACTTCGCCAACGCCATCCACAACGTGCCGTCCACGCTGGCCGCACTGAAGTCGCCGAAGCTGAAGTACGACCCGCGCTTCAAGACCTTCCTGGACATCGCGGCCGACCCGAAGTCCACCACCACCCCGCCCTCGGTGAACGGCGGCGCCTACCTGACGTCCCTGCAGAACCTCGGTTTCGAGGTCGAGAAGGGCACCCAGAAGGACATCGGGGCGGGCCTGGAGAAGACGGCCAAGGAAATCGACGCCGCGATCGCACAGGCGAAGTAGCACCACGATGAGCACGTACACACTCCGTTCGAAGCGCCGCCGCTCGGCGCTCCGTACGGCGGCCTTCATGTCGCCGTGGCTGATCGGGTTCTGCGTCTTCTTCGCCTACCCGCTGATTTCCACGCTCTACTTCTCCTTCACCAGCTACGACGGCTTCTCGGCCCCGGAGTTCAGTGGGCTGCAGAACTGGTCGTTCGTCTTCAACGACTACCCGCTGTTCTGGCCCGCCCTGCGCAACACGCTCTGGCTGGTCCTCGTCATGGTCACCTGCCGGGTGGTCTTCGGTCTGGGTGTCGGCATGCTGATCACCAGGATCAAGACGGGCACCGGGGTCTTCCGGACGCTCTTCTACCTGCCGTACCTGGCCCCGCCGGTCGCCGCCACCCTGGGCTTCGTCTTCCTGCTCAACCCGGGCACCGGACCGGTGAACTCGATCCTCGGGGATCTGGGAATGCCGACCCCCGGCTGGTTCACCGACGCCACCTGGTCCAAGCCGGCGCTGACCGCCCTCGCGGTGTGGGGGGTGGGCGACCTCATGGTGATCTTCATGGCCGCACTCCTCGACGTACCGAAGGAGCAGTACGAGGCGGCGGAGCTCGACGGGGCGAACTCGTACCAGCGGTTCCGCTTCGTCACCCTGCCGAACATCTCGCCGATCATCATGTTCGCCGTGGTCACCGGCATCATCCAGACGATGCAGTACTACACCCAGCCGCTGGTGGCCGGGAAGGTCGCCTCGGGTGTCATGGGCGGTTCCGGGCAGCAGTTCGAGCCGGGCTATCCCGACAAGTCGACACTGACGCTTCCGCAGCTGGTCTACAACCTCGGATTCCAGCGCTTCGACTACGGCTCGGCCTGTGTGGTCGCGCTCGTCCTCTTCGTCCTCGCCATGGCGTTCACCGCACTGCTGATGCGGCGCCGCAGCGGGCTGATCCAGGCAGGTGAGTGACGTGGCGCAGGTTCTCGACACCCCCAAGGCCGCCGGCCCGGTGAGTGACCCCGTCACCCCGGCCGAGCGGGTCGCCCGACGCAAGTCGCTGCTGCACTGGATCGCCGTGCACTCGCTCGGCGTCGCGGCCGCACTCTTCTTCGTGCTGCCGTTCGTCTTCCTCTTCCTCACCTCGCTGATGAGCGACCAGCAGGCACTGACCCGTGACCTGTGGCCGCACCCCTTCGAGTGGAGCAACTACAAGGACGTGTTCAACACCCCGGGCTTCCTTACCTGGTGGAAGAACACCCTGCTGTACGCGGGTCTGGGCACCGTCCTCACGGTCGTGTCGTCGCTGCCCGTGGCGTACGCGCTCGCCAAGTTCCGCTTCCGGGGCCGGCATCTGTCGCTGATGCTCGTCATCTCGATGATGATGCTGCCGCCGCAGGTGGTCGTCATCCCGATGTACCTGTTCTGGGCCAAGCAGCTGGACATGTCCGGCACGCTCTGGCCGCTGATCATCCCGATGGCGTTCGGCGACGCGTTCTCCATCTTCCTGCTGCGGCAGTTCCTGCTCACCATCCCCAACGAGTACCTGGACGCGGCGAAGGTCGACGGCTGCGGCGAACTGCGCACCCTGCTGCGCGTCGTGATCCCGATGGCCAAGCCGGGCATCGCCGCCGTCGCCCTCTTCCAGTTCTTCTACGCCTGGAACGACTACTTCGGCCCGCAGATCTACGCCTCCGAGAACCCGGCGGCCTGGACACTGAGTTACGGACTGGAGTCCTTCAAGGGCGCACACCACACCGACTGGAACCTGACCATGGCCGCGACCGTTCTGGTCATGGCCCCTGTGATCGTCGTCTTCTTCTTCGCACAGAAGGCATTTGTCGAGGGCGTCACACTGACCGGAGTAAAGGGCTGATTCATGAAGCTCGCAGTAGTGGGTGGCGGGTCCACCTACACACCTGAACTGATCGACGGATTCGCACGGCTGCGGGACACCCTGCCGGTCGAGGAGCTCGTGCTCGTCGACCCGGCGGCCGACCGGCTCGAACTCGTGGGCGGCCTCGCCCGGCGGATCTTCGCCAAGCAGGGTCACCCCGGGCGCATCGTCACCACCTCGGACATCGACGCGGGCGTCGCCGGCGCGGACGCGGTCCTGCTCCAGCTGCGCGTGGGCGGCCAGGCCGCCCGCAACCAGGACGAGACCTGGCCGCTGGAGTGCGGCTGCGTCGGCCAGGAGACCACCGGCGCCGGCGGCCTCGCCAAGGCCCTGCGCACCGTCCCGGTCGTCCTGGACATCGCCGAGCGCGTCCGGCGCACCAACCCGGACGCCTGGATCATCGACTTCACCAACCCGGTCGGCATCGTCACGCGGGCGCTGCTCCAGGCCGGGCACAAGGCGGTCGGCCTGTGCAACGTGGCGATCGGCTTCCAGCGCAAGTTCGCAGCTCTGCTCGACGTGACCCCCGGTGAGGTGCACCTCGACCACGTCGGCCTGAACCACCTGAGCTGGGAGCTCGGGGTGCGCCTCGGCGGTCCCGAGGGCGAGAACGTGCTGCCCCGGCTGATAGCCGAGCACGGCGACGCGATCGCGGACGACCTGCACATGCCGCGGGCGGTCGTGGACCGGCTCGGCGTCGTCCCCTCGTACTACCTGCGGTACTTCTACGCGCACGACGAGGTCGTGCGGGAGCTCGCCACCAAGCCGTCGCGGGCGGCCCAGGTCGCCGAGATGGAGAGGGAGCTCCTCGCCATGTACGGGGACCCCGCACTGGACGAGAAGCCCGCGCTGCTCGCCAAGCGCGGCGGCGCCTTCTACTCGGAGGCGGCCGTGGACCTGGCGGCCTCGCTGCTCGGCGGCAGCGGCTCCGCCCACCAGGTCGTCAACACGTACAACAACGGCACGCTGCCCTTCCTGCCGGACGACGCGGTCATCGAGGTGCAGGCGGCGGTGGACAGGACGGGCGCGACGCCGCTCGCCGTGCCGGAGCTGGACCCCCTGTACGCCGGTCTGATCGCCAACGTGACGGCGTACGAGGACCTGGCGTTGGAGGCCGCGCTGCGCGGTGGCCGCGACCGGGTCTTCAAGGCACTGCTGGCGCACCCCCTGATCGGTCAGTTCGAGTACGCCGAGGCGCTCACCGACAAGCTCGTCGCGCACAACCGGGAGCATCTCGCGTGGGCATGAACGGTTCGGTCCTCGCGATCGATGCGGGGAACAGCAAGACCGATGTGGCACTCATCGGTGAGGACGGCACCGTGCTGTCCACGGCCCGGGGCGGCGGCTTCCAGCCTCCGCTGGTCGGTGTCCCGACGGCCGTGGACGTGCTCGGCGCGGCGGTGGCGGAGGTGCTGGGTTCGGCCGGCGTGGACGCCGGGTCCGTCGCCCATGTGTCGGCCTGCCTCGCCAACGCCGATCTCCCGGTCGAGGAGGAGCAGTTGACCGAGGCCCTGCGCGCCCGTGGCTGGGGCCGCACGGTGGAGGTGCGCAACGACACCTTCGCGATCCTGCGGGCCGGGGCCGACGAGCCGCGCGGGGTGGCGGTGGTGTGCGGTGCGGGGATCAACTGCGTGGGCATGGTGCCCGACGGACGGACGGCACGGTTCCCCGCGATAGGCCGGATATCCGGTGACTGGGGCGGGGGTTCGGGGCTCTCCGAGGAAGCGATGTGGTTCGCCTCGCGCGCCGAGGACGGCCGCGGTGAGCCGACCGAACTGGCCCGTACGCTGCCCGCCCACTTCGGACTCGGCTCGATGTACGCGCTGATCGAGGCGCTGCACCTGGGCCGGATCGCGTCGGAACGACGGCACGAACTGGCACCGGTGCTGTTCGCGACGGCGGCGGCCGGTGACGCGGTGGCGCGCGGGCTGGTGGACCGGCTGGCCGACGAGGTCGTGGCGCTGTCCACGGTCGCGCTGTCCCGCCTCGGCCTGCTCGACGAGGTGGCCCCGGTGATCCTGGGCGGCAGCGTACTGGCGGCGCGTCACCCGCGGTTGGACGAGCGCATCGGCGAACTCCTCTCCGTACGCGCTCCCAAGGCGACGGTACGGGTGGTGAAGGAGCCCCCCGTCCTGGGCGCCGGGCTGCTGGGGATGGACCACACGGGTGCGGCGCCCGAGGTGCACGCCCGGCTGCGGGCCCAGTACGTCTGACGGCGGCTGCGCCGGCCGGTGCCGGAGGCGTCCCGTAACCTTCGGGTCACGGGACGCCTTCTGCGTGGGGGAACCGATCAGTTGTCCCGGACGTGTTCATGAGGGGGAGATCGATCCAGTTCGGGGGATTGCGTCGGCGATCGGCTTGATCGGTGGCGTCGGCCTTGATCGAATGCTGTGTGACCGCGGCTGATCGCAGTTGGCTGCTTCATGGACCGGTGCAGGATCCAGGCGTTCCCCATGTGGACGCCGGTCCCTGCGGCCATACTTCTGGCCGGGTACCAGTCCCCCGATCGGCCGGGGGGCGGGCCGCCGTCAGTGACCGAGGGGGAGGTCAAGTGACATACCCGCCGAATGTGCGTCCGGCTCCGCACCACGCGCCGGGGCAGCCGCCTGCGCCAACGGCCGTACCCGCGCCACCGCCGCACAGCGTCCGGGCCGTGGTGACCGAGCGGCTGCGTGCCGCGGCGACCACCGAGCCGGGCCGGCTCCAGATCATCGGGGCCGTACTGGCGCTGCTCGTCGTCGCGTTCGGAGCGGTGACGGCGTTCGAGATCAGCGACCGCGCGGCTTCGGCGAACGACGTGGTGGAGCACAGTCAGCCGCTCAGCGCGGACGCGGCGGGCATCTACCGCTCGCTGGCCGACGCGGACGCGGCGGCCGCGAGCGGCTTCCTGGAGGGACGGCAGGAATCACGCGCGGTCCGCGACCGGTACGTCCAGGACATCGACGACGCCTCCCGGCTGCTGGTGAAGGCCGCGGCCAACACGGACGCGTCGACGAGCTCCGGTCACGAGATCAGCACGCTCAACAAGGAACTCCCGCGCTACACCGGCCTGATCGAGCGAGCCCGCGCCAACAACCGGCAGGGGCTGCCGCTGGGTGGCGCCTATCTCCGGTACGCGAACCAGAAGATGACGAACGAACTGCTGCCGGCCGCCGAACGGCTGTACACGGCGGAGACCGACCGGCTCGACCAGGACTACCACGCCGCGCGGATGTGGCCGTTCTTCTCCCTCGGTATCGGTGTCGTCGCGCTGGCGGTGCTGTTCTGGGCGCAGCGGCGCAATTACCGCAGGACGAACCGGGTGTTCAACCACGGTCTGCTGGCCGCGACAGCGGCGGCGACGGTGGTGCTGCTGTGGCTGGCGGTCGGGCACACGGTGGCCCGGTCCGGCCTGGCCGAGGCCAACACCCACGGCCAGCAGTCCCTGGACGTGCTCAACCGGGCGCGCATCGACTCGCTGAAGGCGCGCTCCAGCGAGAACCTCACGGTGGTCGCGCGTGGTGCGGTGCTCACCGCGGACGGAAAGAACGACAAGTACGAGACCGACTACGGCACGGGCATGAAGGCACTCGGCGAAGAGCTGGACAAGGCCGCGAAGCTGGCCAAGGACACCGGCGACGCCGAGGGAAGCAAGCCGGTGGCCGATGCCGTCTCGGCTGTCACCGAGTGGCAGGGTCGCCACCGGACCGCCCGCAAGAGTGACGACGGCGGCGACTACGACACCGCGCTGAAGCAGATCATCGGGTCGGAGAACTCGACGGGTGAGTCCTTCAGCCGGGTGGACGAAGCGCTGCGGAAGGCGCTCGCCCACGAGCAGAGCGAATTCACCCAGGCCGCCAAGGACGGGCGGGGGGCCCTGGGCGGTCTGCCGATCGGGGCCGCGGCTCTCGCCGTGCTCGGCGCGGTGGCGGCGATCGTCGGGGTCAACCGCAGGCTCTCGGAGTTCCGGTGACAGGGGGAGCGATGACAGCGAAGGACCCGAGGACGGGCCCGGGAACGGCCCGTGAGGGCCGGCTGCACCGGCTGCGCGGCTGGGGCGGGGTGACCGGCATGGCCGCGGCCTGCGCGGTGACGGCATCGCTGACCCTGCTGCCACTCTCCCACAGCGGCAAGGACGCCTTCGACGCGCAGGGAGCGGGAAGCGGGACGGCCCACGCCGTTCAGACACGGGCCGACGACTGCACGGACCCGGAGGCCAGCCTGGAGCCCGGCCGGGCCGAAGGTGACGCGATCAAGCGGATCAAGGACCGCGGCAAACTGATCGCGGGCGTCGACCAGAACAGCTTCCAGTGGGGATTCCGTAACCCGGAGTCGGGAAATCTCGAAGGCTTCGACATCGATCTGGTGCGGGCCGTGGCCAAGGACATCCTCGGCAGCCCGGACAAGGTCATCTTCCGGGCGATCCCCACCAACCAGCGCATCGCCGCGCTGGAGAACGACAAGGTCGACGTCGTCGTCCGGACGATGACGATCAACTGCTCCCGGCTGGACCAGGTGTCGTTCTCCACGGCCTACTTCCAGGCCGGTCAGCAGGTCCTCGCGGCGAAGGAGGACGCGACGATCACCGGCTTCAACTCCTCGCTGGCCGGCAAGCGGGTCTGTACGGCGGAGGGCTCCACCGCGTACGAGGCGCTGGAGAAGGAGTCGTTCGGCTCCGTGTTCAAGGACGAGCACGACGGCAGCGCGGCCGACGAGGACAGGCTCACCGTCCCCAACCAGCTGGACTGCCTGGTGCGGCTCCAGATGGGCGAGGTCGACGCCGTCGTCACGGACAACGCCCTCGCGGCCGGGCAGGCAGCCCAGGACCCCGCAGTGGAGCTGAAGGGCGCGCCCTTCACCACCGAGTACTACGGCGTGGCCACCAAGAAGGGCGCGGACGACCTGGTCTCCCGGGTCAACGAGGTGCTCGTCGACTACCGGGCCGGCGGCACGGACAGCCCGTGGATGATCTCGTACCGCCATTGGCTGGCGGACGGTCTCCCCGGGATCAAGGGGCCACCGGCGCCCAAGTACCGGAACGACTAGCGCCCCCCGGCAGGCTCTGCCGGTCGCAGCACTTGAGCGTTTCGTTCGGATCAGGCCGGATCAGGGGCACAGGCACCCGGACGGCGGGTTGGCAGCACTGATCCTGCCGGGCCCCCGCCCGGCAGGAGAGCGGAGAGGTGATCGATGGGCGTCGCGGGCCCCTTCCCCAGCTACGCGGCCCGGCCTCCCGGCCCGGTCATGGACCGGGACGAGGCCGACCGTGCGCTGGCCCGGCTCGGCGCGGAACACGAGGCGATCGAGACCTCGCTCCTCGCTCTGCAGGACCACGCCGGCCGCCGGCTGCTGGAGGGCGCCGAGCTCACCGGTGTCACCAAGGAGCGCTGGAACACCACCGAGCAGTCGATCACGCTGTTGTGGACCTACTTCGACGCGTACGCGGGGGCACTGAACCGGGCGCGCGAGGTGCGGGCCAGGCGTCGTCAGCCCAACCGCGAGGACCTGGTGGCGCTCACCGAGCTGCTGCGCGGCCAGGGGGTCACGGTGGCGCATGCGGCTGCCGCACACGATCCGTCGATCACCGGCCCGGCCCGGCTCTCGGAGCGCTTCTCGCTGGAGGAGCTGGTCCAGCGGATGAACGAGCTGTACGCGCGCTCGCTCGACATGGTCGTCGCCTCCGACTCCGTGTGGTCGGCGATGCCCGCCCGGATAGATCTGCTCGCCGCCGAGCTGCGCCGCACCCACTCGCTGGCGCACTCGGTCGGGGTACGGCCCGGGGAGCACCCGGCCGGCGACGACCTGGAGTCGATCATCCAGGAGCTGACCACGCTGCGGGTGCAGGTGATCTCCGACCCGCTGTCGTTCTGGCTTCCGGGGCCCGGAAGTTCGGCACCTGGCGGCGGTCGCCCGGACACGACGCGCTACGACCGGGCGGCGCGGGCGCTGGACGAGGTGCGGCGTGAGGTCGAGGCGGTGCTCGCGGTCCGGCAGGATGCCGAGCAGCGCCTGGTCCAGCTGCGCGACGTCCTCTCCCGGGCCGACCGCACCCTGGCCGAGGCCAGGGCTGCGCGTGGCGAGGTGCTGGCGAAGATCGCCGCGTCCGAGGTACCCGCGGTGAACGGTCCGCCGACGGCACTCCAGGAGCGGCTGGCCGCCGCCTCGGAATACCGCAGGCATGCCCAGTGGCACCGGCTCTCGCCGCTGTTGGACTCCTTGGAGCGGCAGGCGGACGAGGAGCTGCTGCGGGCCAGGGAGCAACTGACGGCGGTCACCGCGCCGCTGGCCGTCCGGGCCGAGCTGCGCGGCCGGCTGGACGCCTACAAGGCGAAGGTGGCCCGGCACGGTCTGGCGGAGGACCCGGTCCTCATCGAGCGTTACGACGCAGCGCGCCGGATGCTGTGGAGCGCGCCGTGCGATCTGCGGGTCGCCGCGCTCACGGTGCAGCGCTATCAGGACGCGGCGCTGGACATGCTGGCCGGGCGCGCGTCGTCCGGTCCCGAGGACAGGCGGGGGCGCTCGTGAGACGCCCGGGGATCCTGGGGCAGAACGTGTGCGGGACGGGTAGTGACGGAGCAACGTGGCCGCTGCGGCGGCGGGGCGAACAGGGGGAACGACCATGAGTACGCAGTGCCAGCGCCCCGCGTGCGAGGGCAGTTACGAGGACATGGGCGGCGGTGAGCTGTACTGCGACACCTGCGGTCTGGCGCCGGTCGTGTCACCGAACGGCATGGTGAGCTCGCCTCCCACCGGTATCGCGGGCGGCGGCCGGGGCAGCAGGGGCAGCAACAGCACCTCGGCCCGCAGCAGTTCGCAGGCGTCGTCGAGGGCGTCCTCGCGGGCCTCCTCGCGCTCGTCGACCTCACGGCGTTCGGTGTCGGGGCGGCTCTCGCGGGCGCTGTCCGGGAACACGGCATCGCGTTCGGTCTCGGTGCGTTCCTCGGCCAGGTCGACCGGCTCCTCGGGCCGCAGCCGGCTGGGCGCCGGGCTGGTGCTCGTACCGGACGTGCCGCGCCCCGATCCGCGCACCGCGGTCATGGAGAACCCCGAGGTGCCCGAGCGCAAGCGGTTCTGTTCGCGTTCGGACTGCGGGGCGCCGGTGGGCCGTGCCCGGGGCGACCGGCCGGGGCGCACGGAGGGGTTCTGCACCAAGTGCGGCCACCCGTACAGCTTCGTACCCAAGCTCCAGGAGGGCGACATCGTCCACGGGCAGTACGAGGTCGCGGGTTGTCTGGCGCACGGCGGGCTCGGCTGGGTCTACCTCGCGGTGGACCGTGCGGTCTCCGACCGGTGGGTGGTGCTCAAGGGCCTGCTCGACACCGGGGACCAGGACGCCATGGCGGCGGCCATCTCGGAGCGCCGGTTCCTCGCCGAGATCGAGCACTCCAACATCGTCCGGATCTACAACTTCGTCGAGCACCTCGACCAGCGGACCGGCTCCCTCGACGGGTACATCGTCATGGAGTACGTCGGCGGCAAGTCGCTCAAGGAGATCGCCAACGAGCGCCGCACACCGGCCGGGAAGCGGGACCCGCTGCCGGTCGAGCAGGCGTGCGCGTTCGGCATCGAGGCACTGGAGGCGCTGGGCCATCTGCACAGCCGCAACCTGCTGTACTGCGACTTCAAGGTCGACAACGCGATCCAGACCGAGGACCAGCTGAAGCTGATCGACATGGGCGCGGTGCGCAGGATGGACGACGAGGAGTCGGCCATCTACGGCACGGTGGGGTACCAGGCGCCGGAGGTCGCGGAGGTGGGCACTTCGGTGGCGTCCGACCTGTACACGGTCGCGCGGACGCTCGCGGTGATGACCTTCGACTTCCAGGGGTACACGAACGTCTTCGTCGACTCGCTGCCGGACCCGGACAACATCGAGGTGTTCCGGACCTACGAGTCGTTCTACCGGCTGCTGGTGCGGGCGACCGATCCCGATCCGGCACGGCGGTTCGCCTCCGCCGCGGAGATGGCTGAGCAGCTGACGGGCGTGCTGCGCGAGGTGGTCTCCCTGCAGACGGGGCGCCCGCGCCCGGCGCTGTCGACGCTCTTCGGCGCGGAGTTGCGGGTCACCGACACGGAGCTCTTCACCCGCCGGACCGGTGACGTCTCCCGCTTGGGGGCCAGGTCCCAGGAGCCGGGCCGGTCCGGCCTCTTCGGGCGCCGGCGGGGCGGCGGAGCTCCGGTGGCGCCGCCCCCGGCCCCGCCTTCCGCGGTGGCGCCGCCCGGCGGCGTCCCGGGCGCCCTGCCCGCCGGGTTCGCCGCGGGAGCCGGACCGCTGCACTCCACCACCACGCATCTGCGCGGCAGCGCCCCGGCCGGCGCGGGGAACAGCGCCCCGCCTCCGTACGCGCAGGCCCCGGCGGCCATTCCGGCCCCCCGGGTCCCGGTCGTGAGTCCGGGCGCCGTGCCGGGGCCGTACAGTGCGAACGGCTCCTGGCTGGCCGGGCTGGACGTGCGCGCGACCTCCCTCGCGCTGCCGGTACCCCGGGTCGACGCGAGCGACCCCAACGCGGGTTTCCTCGCCGGGGTGATGGCCTCGGCGCCCGCCGAACTGATCGCCGCGCTGCAGGCCGTGCCGGCCGCCTCGCTGGAGACCAGGCTGCGCGAGTTGCGGGCCGCCCTGGAGATGCACGACCTCGGCGGCGCGACGGAGACCCTGACGTCGCTGGAGGCTCATCACGCGGACGACTGGCGGGTGGTCTGGTACCGCGGGCTCACCGCCCTGGTCTCCGGTGACAAGGAGAACGCGGCCCTGTCCTTCGACGCGGTCTACGACGCGTTTCCCGGGGAGCCCGCGCCGAAGCTGGCCCTCGGCATCTGCGCGGAGGTTCTGGGTCAGCTGGACAACGCCGCCGAGTACTACCGGCTGGTGTGGATGACCGACCCGAGCTTCGTGAGCGCGGCGTTCGGCCTGGCCCGGGTGCAGATCGCGGCCGGGGACCGGAGCGGAGCCGTCCGGACCCTGGAGTCGGTGCCGGAGGCTTCGATCCACTTCACGGCGGCCCGGGTCGCCGCGGTGCGGGCCCGGCTGCGTGAGCGGGCCCCGGACGAGCCGCTGATCACCGACCTGATGGCGGCCTCGGCCCAGGTCACGGGGCTGGCCGGGCTCGGTCTGGACGCGGTGCGCCGCGAGCAGTTGTCGACCGAGGTGCTGGGGACGGCCCTGGACTGGGTACTCTCCGGTAGTCCCACGGCTCGGCCCTCGGACCCCAAGTCCGTTCCGCACGCCGGGGCTCAGGGGCCGAAGACGCTGCTCGGCAGTGAGTTGGACGAGCGCGGCCTGCGTTTCGGGCTGGAGCGGTCGTATCGGATGCTCGCCCGGCTTGCGGAGCCCGGCGACGAGAGGATCGAGCTGGTGGAGCGGGCCAACCGTTTCCGCCCCCGAACGTGGGTGTGAACATGTCGCAGAAGCACCAGGAGACTGCCTTGTCGAGGTGTCCCGGCTGCGAGGAGCCGCTGGAGCCGGGGGACCTGTTCTGCGGTGCGTGCGGACACGACCTGTCGGCCGTGCCCGAGCCGCCGCAGGACCGTCCGACGATCGCCATCGTCACCCCGGCCGGTGACTCCGCTCCGGGTGCCGGCTTCGGGCCGGCCCCCGGGGCGGCGGAGCCTGCCCCGGGGCAGCCGGTGCCCGGCTCCGCGCCGGGCGTGGAGCGTTCGGCACTGCCCGGCACCCGGTTCGACGGGCCCGGCGCGTCGGGCGACTTCGAGCTGGCCGCTCCGGCGGGGGCGGCGCCCGATCCCCGTACGTCCCCCGGCCCAGACCCGGCTCCGCCGGCCGGCGCCAAGGTGTGTGTGGCCTGCCGGGCCGGCCGGGTCGACAGCGACGGCTACTGCGAGAACTGCGGCCACGCCCAGCCTCGCGAGCGCGACCACATGGAGCAGGAGCTCGGTTCGGTCGCCGCCGTCAGCGACCGCGGACTGCGTCATCATCGCAACGAGGACTCGTTCGCCGTGTCGACGACCGCGTTGCCGGACGGGTCGCCCGCCGTCGTCGCGATCGTCTGCGACGGGGTGTCGTCGGCCAGCCGGCCCGACGAGGCCTCGGCCGCCGCCGCACACGCCGCCAACGAGGCGCTGCTGGAGTCGCTGCCGCGCGGCACGCACCCGCAGCAGGCGATGCACGAGGCGATCGTCGCGGCCGCCGAGTCGGTCAACCGGCTGGCGCAGGACTCCCCTCAGGCCCAGGAGCAGGATCCGCACCGCCACCAGAACGCTCCCGCCTGCACGCTGGTCGGCGCCATCATGGCGAGCGGTCTGCTGGTCGTCGGGTGGGTCGGCGACAGCCGCGTGTACTGGGTGCCCGAGGACCGCTCCAGCCCGCCCGCCCGGCTCACCGAGGACGACTCCTGGGCCGCGCAGATGGTCGCGGCCGGCCTGATGAACGAGGCGGAGGCGTACGCCGACGAGCGTGCCCACGCCATCACGGGCTGGCTCGGCGCGGACGCCTACGAGCTGGAGCCGCACACCGCGTCGTTCAAGCCGGACCGCCCGGGACTCGTGGTGGTCTGCACGGACGGGTTGTGGAACTACGCGGAGTCCGCCGCCCAAATGGCCGCCGCGGTGCCCGAGGACGCGTACGAACGGCCGCTGCACGGTGCCCAGGTGCTGGTGGGTCACGCCCTCGACGGCGGGGGCCACGACAACGTAACAGTGGCCCTGGTGCCGTTCGCCGTACCACCGCAAGGGGCAGGATCCGCCTACAGCAGTGGCTGAGTCCCGTTCTGTCCGCCCCCTGCACCTCCGATGCCGTTGTCCGCACATCTGTCTTCATCTGACACGTGGAGCCTCAAGGAGCCGATCAGATGGCCAACTTCTCCAAGTCCAACGTGCCGCAGTTCTCCGTCGAGGTGTATCAGAACGAATATCTGCCCGAGGGCGGCCGTGAGGTCAACGGCATCATCACGGTCACCTCGACCGGGGGTGGCACCACCGGCGGCGTTCCGCTGTCGGGTGCGGCGACCTCGCATGCGGGGGGCGGCGCGGCGAACGCGGCCGTGGTGATCATGGTGGACTGCTCGGGTTCGATGGACTACCCGCCGACGAAGATGCGCAATGCCCGCGACGCGACGGCGGCGGCGATCGACACCCTGCGCGACGGCACGTCCTTCGCGGTGGTGAGCGGTACGCACGTGGCCAAGGACGTCTACCCGGGCAACGGGCGGCTCGCTGTCGCCGATGCGCAGACCAAGGCCCAGGCCAAGGAGGCCCTGCGCCGGCTCAGCGCGGGCGGCGGTACGGCGATCGGGACCTGGCTGCGGCTGGCGGACCGGCTGTTCGGCGCCGCCGACGTGGAGATCCGGCACGGGATCCTGCTGACCGACGGGCGCAACGAGCACGAGGCACCGGAGGATCTTCGGGCCGCGCTCGACGCGTGCGCGGGCCGGTTCACGTGTGACGCCCGCGGCGTCGGCACCGACTGGGAAGTGAAAGAGGTCACAGCGATCGCCTCCGCGCTGCTCGGCACGGCCGACATCG
This sequence comes from Streptomyces sp. NBC_01013, assembly GCF_045162765.1. NCBI lineage: Bacteria > Bacillati > Actinomycetota > Actinomycetes > Kitasatosporales > Streptomycetaceae > Streptomyces > Streptomyces sp. NBC_01013. The sequence continues at coordinate 5,565,645 of NZ_CP108687.1, read as the reverse complement.
TCGCCGACCCGTCGGGGCTTGCCGCGGACTTCACGCAGATGATGGAGAACGCGATGGGCAAGGAGGTCGCGGACGTGGCACTGCGGCTCTGGACCCCGGTCGGCGTGGAGATCAAGTTCGTGAAGCAGGTCGCGCCGACAGTGGCCGAGCTCACCGGCCGGCGCACCGAGGCAGGACCGCGCGCGGGCGACTATCCCACCGGGTCCTGGGGGGACGAGTCCCGCGACTACCACGTGTGCGTGCAGGTGCCGGAGGCCGGTATCGGGCAGGAGATGCTGGCGGCCCGTGTCTCCCTGATCCTTCCCGCCCCCGCGGGCGGGACGCCGCAGACGCTCTCGCAGGGCCTGGTGCGGGCGGTGTGGACGGACGACATGGTGGCGTCGACCTCGATCAATCCGCAGGTCGCGCACTACACGGGCCAGGCGGAACTGGCACAAGTCATCCAGCAGGGGCTCGATGCACGCAAGTCGGGAGACTTCGACGGCGCGACGGCCAAACTCGGCCGGGCGGTGCAGTTGGCATCCGCGTCCGGGAACGAGGACACTGCGAAACTGCTTTCGAAGGTGGTAGACGTCGTCGACGCGGCGACCGGTACTGTGCGACTGAAGGCGAAGGTCGCGGAAGCGGACGAGATGACACTCGAAACGCGCTCCACGAAGACGGTCCGCGTCAAGAAATAGCCACATATCCGCACTGATGAGCCGCCCGACCGGCCAGGTCCGCCGGGCGGCGACGCAAGAAGAATGACGGCCCCCGGGGCCGGACGAGGAAAGGGGGAAGCGCCGACATGCCGACCTGCCCGAACGGACACCAGTCGGGTTCCGAGGACTGGTGCGAGGTCTGCGGACACCGCATGGCCGAGGCGGGCGCGCCCGCGGGCGCCGTCCCCCCGCCGCCTCCCCCACCACCCGCGCCCGGCTACGGATACCCGCAGGGCCCCGGCCCCGACGCGACGCAGCAGGCCGAGCTCTGCCCCCAGTGCCGCACCCCGCGGGAGTCCATGGCTCCGTTCTGCGAGGAGTGCCGCTGGAACTTCCTCACGAACACCGCCACGTCGTACACGCCGCTGGCCCCGCAGCACGGCGGCGGTCCGGGCGGCCCCGTCCCCGGGCTCAATCTTCCGCCGGGCTTCCAGGCCCAGCAGGCGCCGGGTCCGCCGCAGCAGCGCGACCCGTTCGAGTACCAGGGCTCGCGCCCCTCGCAGATGAACCGGTCGGCCGAGCCGCTCTCCTCGGGCCCGGGCCGGCCCGGCCCTCCGGGACCGGGTCAGCAGCCACCCCACCCGTTCCAGCAGCAAGGTCAGCAGGGACAGCAAGGTCCGCCGCCCCCTCCCCCGTTCCAGCAGCAGGGACAGCAGGGCGGTCCGCAGGGCTTCCCGCAGGGGCAGCAGCACGCCCAGCAGCAGAATTCGCCGCAGGGCTCGCCCCCGCCGCCGTTCCAGCAGCAGAATTCGCCGCAGGGCTCGCCCCCGCCGCCGTTCCAGCAGCAGGGACAGCCGGCGGAGCCTCCGCCGTCGCCGTACCAGCAGCAGAGTGCGCCGCCCGCGTTCCAGCAGACGGCTCCCCCGGTCTTCGGGCAGCCCGGACCGCCGGCCCCGCCGCAGCCGCAGGCGCCGCAGACCGGCGGTGACGACTGGCTGCTGTCACCGCCCTCGCAGGCCCAGGGCCCGCAGTCGCCGATGCAGCAGCAGCCGTACCCGGGACAGAACCAGGGGCCCGGGCAGAACCAGGGCTTCGGGCAGAACCAGGGACCGGGCCCCGGGCAGGGTCAGGGTCAGGCTCCGCAGTCCATGAACTGGACCGCGGTCATCGCGCCCGACCGTGAGTACTTCCTGGCGATGATGCAGCGCAGCGGCCCCGAGGCCACCGGGCTCAACCTCCCGGCCTACTCCCCGGAGCAGCAGCTGCCGCTCGTCGGCAACCAGATCACCATCGGTCGCCGGCGCCACAGCACGGGCGAGTCCCCCGACATCGACCTGTCGGTGCCCCCGGAGGATCCGGGCGTCTCGCACCAGCACGCGGTGCTGGTGCAGCAGCCGGACAGCAGCTGGGCCGTGGTCGACCAGAACTCGACGAACGGCACCACGCTCAACGGTGCCGAGGACCCGATCCAGCCCTACGTCCCCGTACCCCTCCAGGACGGCGACCAGGTGCACGTCGGGGCGTGGACGACGATCACGATCCGCCGGGACTGACGCGGCTCCGAAACGGACACGGCCGGCGAGGGAGCGCTCCTCGCCGGCCGTCGTGCTGTCCGCGCCGGCCGGCTTCACCCGGTCCCCCGTGCCCGGCGGGCGCGTCTGCGACCATGGACGGGTGACTGAGAATCCGCGCGACACGCTGCAGGAGCTGACCTTCTACGAGCAGGTCGGCGGCGAGGGGACCTTCCGACGCCTGGTCCACCGCTTCTACCAGGGTGTGGCCGGGGACCCGCTGCTGCGGCCGATGTACCCGGAGGAGGACCTGGGCCCGGCCGAGGAGCGGTTCACGCTGTTCCTGATGCAGTACTGGGGCGGCCCCCGCACCTACAGCGAGGAGCGCGGGCACCCCCGGCTGCGGATGCGGCACGTGCCGTTCCGGGTCGACCGCGCCGCGCACGACGCCTGGCTGAGCCATATGCGGGTGGCCCTGGACGAACTCGGCCTGACCCCGGAGCACGACCGGCAGCTGTGGGACTACCTCACCTACGCGGCCGCCTCGATGGTGAACACCGAGGGCTGAACCGGTCAGAAGGTGTGCGGAATTCGGTACTCCACCTTCGGATATCGATCACAATCCCATCAAGGTCTACCTGTAAGCGGTTTCCAGCAGCAGCTGGTGTCTGAAAGCATCCGATACGACGGCGCCGGGGGCGATGCGTGCGCAGCGTGCGGTGACTAGGGGGCCAGGTGACGGGGTTCGTCCTACTGCGGGTAAGGGCTCATCGGCTCCTCCTCGCCGCGGCCGTGCTGGCCGTCCTCCTCACCACCTCGGTCCTGGCCGCTCTCACCGCCTTCTCCGGATCCATCGGTGACGCCGCGCTGCGGCACACCCTGACCCACCGGTCCGCCGCGCCCGCCTCTCTCGTCATATCCGTGCAGGTGGAGCGCGACCGCCGGGACGCCGCGGACGCCGCCGCGCGCCGGGCCGCCCACACCACGTTCGACGGGCTCCCGGTGACCGTGAGGAAGCTGGAGTCCTCCGGGCCTTACGCGCTGCCGCGCAGTCTGCAGGCCCCCGCCGCCCGTCGCGGAGACCCCGACCTCACACACTTCGCCTCCCTGGACCGCAGCCGCATCCGGCTCACGGCCGGCCGCATGCCGGTCGCCGGCACCGGCGAGGCGGGAGCCCCCGTCCAGGTCGCGCTCCCCGTCACGGCCGCCGACACCCTCGGGCTGAAGCCCGGCAGCCGGCTGAAACTCACCGACCGGCTCGGCGGTAAGCCCGTACAGATCCTCGTCACCGCTCTCTACAAGGCCGCGGACCAGTCCGATCCGTACTGGCAGCTGGACGCGCTCGGGGGGCGCGGCATCCGCAAGGTCGTCTTCACGACGTACGGTCCGCTGCTCACCGACCCGGCCGTGCTCGGCTCCGGCCGGATCAGTTCCGGCGAGATGTCCTGGCTGGCCTCCGCAGACTTCGGGACCGTCACCACCGACCGGATGGCCGCGCTGCGCGACTCGGCGACCACGGGGCCCAAGGCACTGCTCGCCGCTCCCGACTTCAAGGACGGGGCCACTGCGCAGACTTCGCTGCCCACCGTCCTCGACCAGATCGACCGGGCCCTGCTGGTCTCCCGGTCGACGTTGTCGATCGTGGCGGTGCAGCTGGTCCTGCTCGCCGGGTACGCCCTGCTGCTGGTGGCGCGGCTGCTCAGCAGCGAACGCGGCGGGGAGACCGAACTGCTGCGGGCGCGCGGCGGGTCGCGCGCCCGCATCACCTCGCTCGCAGCGGTCGAGGCGCTGCTGCTCGCGCTGCCGGCTGCTGTCGTCGCCCCACTGCTCTGCGGACCGCTGACCCGCCTGCTGGCGGACCGTTCCGAACTCACCCGGATCGGGCTGCGGCTCGACGGCGGCGTCACCGGCCAGGTGTGGCTGACCGCGGCCGTCACCGCGCTGGCCTGTGCGCTCGCCGTCGTCGCTCCGGCGCTGGCCGCCAGTGCCGGGGGCCGGCGCTCCACCCGTTCCGCCGCGCTGCCCGCACCGGTGCGGGCCGGGGCGGACATCGCCCTGCTGGTGATCGCCGCGGTCGCGTACTGGCAGCTGGACCGGCAGACCAAGGGCTCGGGCGGCGGTGCGCTCAGCGGCGACCGCGCGGGCGAACTCGGCATCGATCCGCTGCTGGTGGCCGCACCCGCACTGGCGCTGCTCGCCGGCACCGTGCTGACACTGCGCCTGCTGCCGCCCGCCGCGAGGCTCGCGGAACGCCGGGCGGCGGGTGGCCGCGGACTGGCGACGGCGCTGGCGGGCTGGCAGTTCAGCCGCCGCCCCCTCCGGGGGGCGGGGCCGGTCCTGCTGCTGGTGCTCGCGGTGGCGATGGGGATGCTCGCGATCGGGCAGAGCGCGTCCTGGAACCGTTCACAGAGCGATCAGGCGGACTTCAGGTCCGGTGCGTCGGTGCGTATGACCGGCAGTGTCAGCGCGGACCCGGCGAAGGCCGGTGCGTACGCGAAACTGCCGGGCGTACGGAATGCGGCGCCCGCCTTCCGCGCGTCGGTGGACCTCTCCGACGAGCGCACCGCAGAGGTGCTCGCGCTGGACACCGCGCATGCCGACGAGCGGATGCTGATGCGCGACGACCTCGGCGACGGGTCCGTGGACCGGCTGTTCGACACGCTCTCCCCGCCGAAGACTTCCCGGGCCGGACTGCTGCTGCCGAAGAACAGCACACAACTGCGCTTCGACGTAAGGCTCTCCGCGGTGACCGCGCCCGGCAAGGTCTCGCCGTCCGGCATCGCTCCGCTGGTCACCGTAGGTCTTGAGGACCGCTACGGCATCCCGTACCAGGTGGTCGTGGGCTCCGTCCCCGTCGACGGCAAGGCACATCCGGTCTCGGTCGACGTGGCCGCCGCCGGTGAACTGGCCGTCACCGGGATCGAGCTGGACAGCAAGCAGCCCGTCGGCAAGGGGGAGGCGCACCGGCTCACGGTGAGCGCCCTGCGGGCCGTCGGGCCGGGCGGCACCGAACGGCCGGTCCCCGTACCGGACGGCTTCCGCTGGCAGGCTGCGGTGACCGCCGACGTGTTCGGTGAGGTGCAGCCCGGTGCAGCCGTCTTCCCGACCGCCTCGGCCGCCGCCCCGCTCGCCCTCGACTACGCCACGGGATCCGTCACGGCCGAGCACGCGGTGTGGGCGATACCGGCCCTCAACGTGCGGATCACCGCGCTCCGCACCAAGGCGCCGGCCCTGCACGCCGTGGCCACCGACGCCTATCTCAAGGCGACCGGGGCCGAGCGGGGGCAGGACGTCGACGTCACGCTGGCCGGTGAGACGGTCCGGGTGAAGATCACACGGACGGTGCACCGGCTGCCGACCACCGGCCCCGGCTCGGGCTCCTCCGCCTCCACCGGAGAATCGCAGAAGGCCCGGGACGGCGGGGCCCTCCTCCTCGACCTGCGCTCCCTGGGCCAGGTCTTCGCCGAACGCCCCAACGCCCGGCTCACCGCCACCGAGTGGTGGCTGAGCACCGAACCGGGCCGGACCGCGGACGTCGCGGCCGCACTGCGCAAGCAGCCCGACACCGACCCCGTACAGGTCCAGGTGCGCGACGAGGTGGCCGAGGACCTGATCAGCGATCCGCTGGGGGCCGGTCCGCAGTCCGCGCTGCTCGCGGTGGCCGTCATCGCCGCCGCGCTCGCCGCGGTCGGCTTCGCGGTGGCCTCGGTCGGCTCCCAGCGGGAGCGTTCCGCCGAGTTCGCCGTGCTGCGGGCGCTCGGCGCCTCCCGCCGCCGGCTGGCCCGGATGACCGCCGCCGAACAGGCCGTACTGATCACGATCGGGCTGCTGGTCGGGGCCGCGCTCGGAGCCCTGCTCACCCGGGCGGTCGTCCCGCTGATCGTGCTGACCGGTCAGGCGGCCCAGCCGGTGCCCGCGGTGCTGGTGCAGCTGCCGGCCGCACAGGTGGCCGTACTGCTCGCCGGAGTCGCTGCGCTGCCGCTGCTCATCGTCGCGGCCTTCACACTGCGCCGCGTCGACCCGGCGATCTCGCTGCGCGCCCAGGGGGACAACTGACATGAACCCGCGACCGAGAACCCCCCGCGCCGCCACCGCCTGCGCTCCCTGGGTACGCACCCGGCTGCGTACGGCCCCCGGCGCCGCCTGCGCGTTCGCACTCCTCGTGGTGGTGACGGCCTTCCTCGCCGCGGCCTTCCCCCGGGCCGTCGACAACTACGAGAACAAGGGGCTGCGCCACGACCTCGGCAACGTCGACGCCACGCGCAGCGTCCTGGAACTGAGCGGTCCCCAGCCCGGCCTGGAACTGCCCGTGGCGGCCCGCGAGTCCGCCGTGCGCGGGGCCACGCTCGGCTCCGTACAGCGCGACATCCTGGCCGGGCTGCCGGACCCGGTCCGGGCCGACGCCTCCCAGTCCGCGTACGGGGTGCGTACCTCGGAGCCGATCCTGGCGGGCGAGCCGTGGTTCCCCCGCCCGTACGGCCTCGACCCCGCGTTGACGTACGTCACCCAGTCCGCGCTGTCCGACCACGCGGCCCTGCGGACGGGGAAGTGGCCGGCCGTCCGCGGCGAGGTGACACTCACGACCAAGGAGGTCGAGGCCGCCGTCACCGAGCAGACCGCGAAGGCACTGCGGATCAAGGCCGGATCGACCGTCTCCGTCCCGACCCGCAGCGGTGAGCCGCTGACGGTACGGATCACCGGAACCGTCACCCCGCGGGACCCCGCCGGCTCCTACTGGTCGGCCGAACCCCTGCTCCGCAGCCCGTCCTTGGTCGCCCGGCCCACCAAGGAGACGCCGCGCTACTACTGGACAGCGGCGCTGCTCCTCCCGCCGGACGCCGCGCCCGCCCTGCTCGCCACCACCGGGCAGCCCGAGCTGTACTGGCGGATCGCGCCCGACGCCTCTCGCCTCACCGCACTCGACGTACCGCGGCTGCGGACCGCGGTGGCCTCCCTGGAGGGCGGCCCGGAGCTGCTGAAGATGCGCGGGAGGGCCGGTGCCACCGTCACGGCCACGACCGACCTGGACGAGGTGCTGACCGGCTACGAGGGGATGCGTGCCGCGATCCAGCCGGTCGTCACGGTCGCCGCCGTCGGCATCGGGGCCGTCGCCGCCGTCGTCCTGCTCATGACGGGCGGCCTGATGGCAGGCCGCCGCCACGCCGAACTGGCACTGCTGCGGGCCCGTGGCGGTTCCCTGGCGGGCATCGGGGGCCGACTGCTGGCCGAGACCGCGGTGACGGCCGTGCCCGCCGGGGCCCTGGGCCTGCTGCTCGCGGTCCTGGCCATCGGCGAGGCCCGGCTGTGGCCCGCCGCGGCGGGCGCCGCCGCGGTCGTCGTCCTCGTCTGCGCCGCGCTCCCTCTGCGTACGGCACTGCTGCACCGCACTCCGCAACTGCACGGCGGCCGCGACGACCTGGTCGCCGCCCGCCCGTCCCGGCGGCGTGCCGTAGCCGAACTCACCCTGCTGGTCCTGGCCGTCGGCGCGGTCGCCGCGCTGCGCCGACGCGGTACGGACGGCGCCGAGGGCACCGACCTGCTGATCAGCGCGGCCCCCGTACTGGTCGGCCTGATCGCCGCCGTGGTCCTCGTCCGGCTCTACCCGCTGCCCCTGCGGCTCGCCCTGCGCTCCGTGGCCCGGCTGCGCGGCGCGGTCGGCTTCCTGTCGCTCGCCCGCGCCGGACGTTCCTCGGCCGCCGGCACCCTGCCGCTGCTGGCGCTGCTGGTCGCGCTGACGACGGCGGCGTTCGGCGGCTCGGTGCTCGCCGGGGTCGCGGACGCCCGGGACGGCGCGGCGGTGCGTGCCGTCGGCGCCGATGCCCGGATCAGCGGCCCGGCCGACTCCGCACCCCTGTCGGACGGCCTGATCCGGGCGGTGCGGAAGGCGGACGGCGTACGGGAGGTGGCACGCGTCCAGATCGAGTACGGGGTCGCCCTTCCGGCGCCCGAGCACGGATTCGAGGACGCCAAGGGGGCCACCCTGGTCGGCGTCGATCCGGTCACCTACGCCCGGCTGGCCCGCTCGACCGGCATCGGCCCCTTCTCCGCCGACCGGTTGAAGGCGACCGGACCGGCGACGCCCAAGGGCGCGATGCCCTCGAAGAACCGGGTGCTGCCCGTCCTCGTCTCGCCGTCCGTCGCCGAGCGGCTCGGCGACCGGCCGCGCGATCTCCAGTCGCTGGCCGGGGACTTCAAGGTCCAGGTGGCGGGCACGGTGGCGGCCACGCCCGCCGTCGACGACACCGCCTTCATCCTCGTCGACTCCGCCTCGCTCACCCATCGGCAGACCACCGCTCTGCTGCTCACCGGCGACCGGCTCGACGGCGAGGCACTGCGCACGGCGGCCGGGCGCCCGGGCGACGAGGCCACCGTGCAGATGCGCGCCGAAGCGCGGGCCACGTACGTCGACACCCCGATGCAGACGGGGGCCGAGCGGATCTACCAGGCGGCGATCGCGGCCGGCGCGGGATACGCGCTCCTCGCCGTGCTGCTCTCCCTGCTGCAGACCGCACCCGAACGCACCACGCTGCTGGCCAGGCTGCGCACCATGGGCCTCACCTCCCGGCAGGGCGGCCGGCTCCTCGGCTTCGAGGCCATGCCGCAGGCCCTGTTGGCCGCCGGGGGCGGGCTCCTCGTCGGCTGGGCGACCATCGCGCTGCTGTCACCGGGCATCGATCTGGTGCGGCTCGCACTCTCGTCCAGTGCCGGCTCCGGCCTGCTGGACACCGCACCGCTGCGGACCGATCCGTGGTCACTGGTCCTTCCGGCGGTGGGCGTGATCGTCCTCGCCGCGGTGGTGGCCGGCGTCCAGGCATGGTGGGCGGCCCGCCGTGGATCGATCACCGAACTCAGGGCAGGAGACTCCCGATGACGACGCCGTCGACCGATTCCACGCTGGCGGAGCTCGAACAGCGTGCCGCCGCCCGCCGCGACCGGCCCTCCTACGGCCACGACGCGCTGATCGCCTGCGACCGCCTGGTCCGCATCTTCACCACGGACGGAGTGGAGGTCCAGGCCCTCCAGGGCCTGGACCTGCTCGTCACCGAGGGCGAGTTGCTGGCCCTGGTCGGCGCATCCGGCAGCGGCAAATCGACGTTGATGAACATCCTGGCGGGCCTGGACGAACCCACGGCGGGGGCAGCGAAGGTCGCGGGCTGCGACCTGCTCTCCATGGGCCAGAAGGAACGGCTCCGCTATCGCCGGGACGTCGTCGGTTTCGTCTGGCAGCAGACCTCCCGCAACCTCCTTCCCTATCTGACAGCCATCCAGAACGTCACGCTGCCGATGCAACTGCGCGGCCGCGGCCGCAACCGTGAACGCACCGCGCGTGCCGAGTCGTTGCTGAAGATGCTGGAGGTGACCGACTGCCGCGACCGGCGTCCGCGGCAGATGTCGGGCGGCCAGCAGCAGCGGGTGGCCATCGCTGTCTCGCTGGCCAACTCCCCCTCGGTGCTGCTCGCCGACGAACCGACCGGCGAGCTGGACTCGGCCACGGGCGAACAGGTCTTCGCCGCCTTCCGCCGCGCCAACGAGGAGCTCGGCACGACGATCGTGATCGTCACGCACGACCAGGCGGTCGCGAACGAGGTGCGCCGCACGGTGGCCATCCGGGACGGCCGCACGTCCTTCGAGGTGCTGCGCCGCACCGAGGTCGACGCGGCGACGGGCCAGGAGTCCCAGGTGGCACGCGAGTACGCGATGCTCGACCGGGCGGGCCGGCTCCAACTGCCCGCCGACTACACGCAGACGCTGGGCATGGAGCACCGTGTGATGCTGGAACTGGAGCATGACCACATCGGCGTGTGGCCGGACGGCGCCGGGCCCACGCCCGGATAGCCTCCGGTCCCCGCCATAGGATCGGCGCATGACGACGTCCGAACGCGAGATCACCGGGCCGACCGACCTGTGCCTGCCCGACGGCACTCTCGATCCGGCCGCGGTCGGCTGGTCCCGGGTGCCGCTTCACCGCGCCAACCTCCGCGGCTGGGGCCGGACCAAGCGGTGGGAGTACTGGTGCGTGACGACGCCCACCCATCTCGTGGCGCTGACCGTCAGTGATCTCGACTTCCTCGCTCTGAACACCGTCTACCTGCTCGAATACGCGCCGGGCGGGCTTGAGGTGGAGCGCACCGCGATCATCCCCGGCGGCTTCGGCGTCGAGCTGCCCGACACCGTCGCCGGGGCCCCCGGCTCCCGGGACGTGGTGGTAGGTCCCGAACGGCCGTCCGGCGGCAAGGTGCGCGTCGAGATCCGCGACGAGAACGCCGGCACCCGGCTGAGGGCCCGCTGCCTGACCCCGGAGCGGCTTCCGCTGGAGGTCGACCTCCTGGTCGCCCGGCCGCCGGAGCACGAGTCGCTCTCCGTCGTCGTGCCGTGGGACGAACGACGCTTCCAGTACACCTCCAAACACACCGCGCTCCCCGCCTCCGGCCGGGTCAGGATCGGCAGCGAGTACCTGGAGTTCGACGGGGACGACACCTGGGCCGTCCTGGACCACGGCCGCGGCCGCTGGCCGCGCACGGTCGACTGGAACTGGGGCGCCGCGTCCGGGCGCACCGGAGGGCACACGGTGGGCCTCCAGTTCGGCGGCCGCTGGACGGCGGGCACCGGCTCCACCGAGAACGGCCTCTGTGTGGACGGCCGGCTGACCAAGATCGGCGAGGAACTGGACTGGCGGTGGTCGACGACCGACCTGCTCGCGCCGTGGACCATCCGTACGCCGTCGTCCGATCAGGTCGATCTGACGTTCACGCCGTTCCACAACCGGTCGACGCGCACGGAGACCGGCCTGATCGACAACCGCACCGACCAGTGCTTCGGCTACTACGACGGCCGGATTCGCACGGACGACGGCACGGAGATCGCCGTGGAGCGCCTGCTGGGCTGGGCCGAGGACGTCCACATGCGCTGGTGAGGCGAGGTGAGGGAGTCACCCGCCCACGGAGACGGCGAGCGCCCCCAGACCCCCCGCAGCGCCCGCCCGCCGCAGGGCGATCGAGCCATAGGGGGTACGCAGCCGCAGCCAGGCCCCCGAAACCAGCAGGGCCACGGGGAAGTCCGGCGCGGCACGCAGGAAACCGAGAGCCTGCGCCGCGTGCACGGCGCGGAGCGGAAGCTCCGTACCGCCGACGGTCCGCGACCAGATGTCACGCCCGATGAGATCGCGCTCCGCCCGCGTACGCCGCTCCTCGGGCAGTGCCGCGTCCCGCGTACGGAACTCGGCGACGGCCTCGCTCAGCGCCGTATGCAGAGCAGGGGGGCCGGGCAGCCCCTGCCGCTCCTGCCAGCCGCCGCGCGGAGGCAGCACGCCGGTCCAGGGCGGCCCCGTCACCGGCGGGGGGACGGCACCGGAACCGGTCGACTCCTCCAGTGATTCGAGGAGCTCGCCCGCGGACACCGTCACGTCGAAGTCGCACCGGTCCGCCAGCCGCACCGCCCGGATCGCCAGGACCTCGAACGACGGCGGCCGGCCGAACACGGCCAGCGCACCGCCGCCCGACTGCAGCCGCACGGCCGCGGCACGGTCGTAGTGGAGCAGCCGGCCGAGGAAGGCCGCGAGATCCGCGGCCTCCCTCTCGTCGGCGAACCGCAGGGACTGTACGGGCGCGGTCATGCCGCCGCGGGCTCCTCGGCCAGGTACTCCTGGAGGAAGAGCCTCTCCTCCGCGGAGATCCGCCGGGGCCGCTCCTCGACCAGGTCGTACGGCACGACGATGGTCGACGCCCGCACGTACACCTGATCCGGGTCCTTGATCTCGTACGCGATCGTGAGCGAGGCGGCACCTATCTTCGTGACCCACGACTCGACGGTCACCGGCGCGTGCCGGTGGACCAGCGGACGCACGTAGTCGATCTCGTGCCGGGCCACGACGGAACCGCCCGCGAAGGACGGCGAGCCGTCCCCCGGCGCCAGCCGGAACATGAAGTCGATGCGCGCCTCCTCCAGGTAGCGGAGGAAGACCACGTTGTTGACGTGGCCGAAGGCGTCCATGTCCGACCAGCGCAGCGGGCAGCTGTAGATATGACGAGCCAAGACGATCAGCCTCGCGTGAGCTTCTTGTACGTGGCACGGTGCGGGCGGGCAGCATCCGCACCGAGACGCTCGACCTTGTTCTTCTCGTACGACTCGAAGTTGCCCTCGAACCAGTACCACTTGGACTCGCCCTCGTACGCCAGGATGTGCGTGGCGACCCGGTCCAGGAACCAACGGTCGTGGGAGATGACCACGGCCGCACCCGGGAACTCCAGAAGGGCGTTCTCCAGCGAGGAGAGGGTCTCGACGTCGAGGTCGTTGGTGGGCTCGTCGAGGAGCAGCAGGTTGCCGCCCTCCTTGAGCGTCAGGGCCAGGTTGAGGCGGTTGCGCTCACCACCGGAGAGCACACCGGCCGGCTTCTGCTGGTCCGGGCCCTTGAAGCCGAACGCGGAGACGTACGCCCGCGACGGCATCTCGACCTGACCGACGTTGATGTAGTCCAACTCGTCCGAGACGACCGCCCAGAGGGTCTTCTTCGGGTCGATGTTGGCGCGGCTCTGGTCGACGTACGAGATCTTGACCGTGTCGCCGACCTTGATGGAGCCGGTGTCCGGCGCCTCCAGTCCCTGGATCATCTTGAACAGCGTGGTCTTGCCCGCGCCGTTCGGACCGATGATGCCGACGATGCCGTTGCGCGGCAGCGTGAACGACAGGTCGTCGATGAGGACCTTGTCGCCGAAGGCCTTCGAGAGGTTCTCGACCTCGACGACGATGGAGCCGAGCCGCGGGCCCGGCGGAATCTGGATCTCCTCGAAGTCCAGCTTCCGCATCTTGTCCGCCTCGGCCGCCATCTCCTCGTAGCGAGCGAGACGCGCCTTGGACTTGGTCTGACGCCCCTTGGCGTTCGACCGCACCCACTCCAGCTCTTCCTTGAGCCGCTTCTGCCGCTTCTCGTCCTTGCGGCCCTCGACCTTGAGGCGGGTGGCCTTCTTCTCCAGGTACGTGGAGTAGTTGCCCTCGTAGGGGATGGCGCGGCCGCGGTCGAGCTCGAGGATCCACTCGGCGACGTTGTTCAGGAAGTACCGGTCGTGGGTGACGGCGACCACGGCGCCCGCGTACTTCGAGAGGTGCTGCTCCAGCCAGTTCACCGACTCGGCGTCGAGGTGGTTGGTGGGCTCGTCGAGGAGCAGCAGGTCGGGCGCCTCGATGAGGAGCTTGCAGAGCGCGACGCGGCGCTTCTCACCACCGGAGAGGTTGGTGACGGGCCAGTCGCCGGGCGGGCAGCCCAGCGCGTCCATGGCCTGCTCCAGCTGAGCGTCCAGGTCCCACGCGTTGGCGTGGTCCAGGTCCTCCTGGAGCTTGCCCATCTCGTCCATGAGCGCGTCGGAGTAGTCGGTCGCCATGAGCTCGGCGACCTCGTTGAAGCGCTTCAGCTTGCCCATGATCTCGGCGGCGCCGTCCTGCACGTTCTCCAGAACGGTCTTGGACTCGTCGAGGTGGGGCTCCTGCATGAGGATGCCGACACTGAACCCGGGCGACAGGAAGGCGTCCCCGTTGGACGGCTGCTCCAGGCCCGCCATGATCTTCAGCACCGTGGACTTACCGGCACCGTTCGGACCCACCACACCGATCTTCGCGCCGGGCAGGAAGCTCAGCGTGACGTCGTCAAGGATGACCTTGTCGCCGTGCGCCTTGCGTGTCTTGCGCATCGTGTAGATGTACTCAGCCAAGAGAAACCGTCCGGCAATCGATGAGTGGGCAGATACACCCCATCTTGCCTGACGGCTACCTCTTGACGGAAACCCGTATCGGCGGGTGGGCCTGACCTGGGGGTTCCGGCCGAGCCCCGGTAGCTGGACTGTCACTGTCGGTCGCTGGTTGCCGGCCCTTGGCGGCGTCGCACGGCCCACAGACGGCCCAGGGCTGACGGAGACGCCACAGCAGAATCACGTGCGAGTCGCCTTACGAAGGCTCGTTCCATACGTGCACGATCGGGACGCCTTCCAGCGGGAGACGGTCGCGGTAGTACTCCGATTCGAGCCACTCCTCGATCACGAAGAGCGGCCGCGACAAAAGCACGTCGCCGACCCGCTGAGTCCGCAGAAGCAACCCGAGATCGGTCAAGGCAAGGGAGTCGTCGGGCGTGTAGAGCAAGCAGTTTCCGTGCTCCGAAGCGTGGTCCAGGAGGAACTGGTGCGCCTTCTCGGGATCGCGGCCGGCCAGCGCCACACCGGCGAGGAAGGCCTGAGGGCCCACAAACGCATCCAAGGACACGCACGCCAGCCCGCCCCCGTCGTCGTCGTCGTCGTCGTCGTAAAAGACCTTCACCCCGTCGGCGAAGTTCTCCTGTGAGTACGGTCCGCCAACCCGTTGCTGCGGGGCGAGGACCTGGAGCGCAACGGCGACATCGGCCGGACTCATCCCGAACCGCAAGGGCCCCACACTGACCCCAGGCACCCACTCCCAGCGCTCCCTCTCACTGTTCGCAGTCACGGTTCCCGCCCTCCCTCGGACAGCTCGCAGCCATCCCCCGTTCCGCTCGGCCCTTGAAGCCCGCTCGGCGTTCGACGCCAACTGAGGCACACAGCCAAGTTGGCGCCCGTCCAAAAACTAGTGCCGACTGACCGGGATCTCGTAAACGATCTCGCACAGGGCGGCGGGCTCGACGATGTCAGCTGTCCGCCGAGCGGCCCACCCTCATGACGGCCTCGGGCGGGACTGTCGGCGGTGGCACCGCCGATGTCACGGGGAGACGTCAGACCGGGCCGGGGCTTGACGCCCTTCGACAGCCAGCTCTTCGCCTTCCAGAGCCGCTATGGCGCGCCGACGCCACCTGACCGCCAGCACCGTGGCGGCCACGCCTGCGAGTAGGGCCATGCCGACGCCGCCCCACACCACGGCGGCAAGGGCGTACCCGAGTGACTCCAAGGTCCTTCACGCCCCCGCTTCGATATCCGCATCGCTGCCCACGGCCTCCAGCAAACGCTACCTCGCCTGCTCCAGGCGGCATGCGTAGTCGGGCATGAATACCTCGGGCATCAAAGGTCATACCAATCTGAACCTTGGGTCCAACCCTCAAGGGGTGGGCCTCTGCGTCCCGAAGCAACTTGGGATGCTCGCCATCCTTGGGCTGCTCCGCCTGCCACCTGCCCTGATGGTCCGCTGACGTCCGCGGTTGGGCTGCCACAGCCGGGCCTGCCCGGCGAAAGGGCCCCGCCATTCCTGCGGGAGGCCGAGCCGCATAAGGGATGAATGCCCACCAAACGGCTAGGGTCGAGCAGTGAGCCGAATCGAGCGAACCGCTGAGGGTGCGGGGCCCTTCACGACACGACTGACCTGGCGCCTCAGCGATGGCGGCACCGCGGTCTGGGAGTCGCGGCCGGCGCGCAAGCGCGGGCTGCTCACTGTGCGGGCAGCAGGTGAGACCGAGCCCCGCTCCCGGCCGGCGGACAGCTCGTCGGTCGGCCGCCTCCGCAGGCTGAACGCCATGGCGGCGGGTGCGTTCGCGGTGGGCGGGGGCTTGTTCGCCGCCGGGGCAGCGGTGGCGCAGTTCGGCACGAGCGGCGCGACGGGTGCCTGGATCTACTTCGTCGGCGGCCTGTTCTTCAACGCGGGCGGCTATGTGTCGCTGCTTCAGGCAGTCAACGCTCCTCGCCGGGACGACGGCATCGGGGCGCTTGCCGCCCGGCACTGGAGATGGTGGAGCTACGAGCCCGGCCGGATCGACTGGCTGAGCACCTTCCTGCTGTTCGTGGGAACGCTGGTGTTCGGCATCAACCTGCTGAGTTCCTTGTTGCAGGGGCTTTCGGTGCAGCAGGTGAACAGGCTTGTGTGGGCCCCCGACATGGTGGGGTGCACCCTGTTCCTTCTCTCGGGGCATTTCGCCCTGGTCGAGGTCTGCCATGGCCGGCCGGGAATCCGTCCCCGCGATCTCGGCTGGTGGATCGTCGCGATCAACCAACTCGGGTCCGTGCTCTTCCTGGGCGCGGCACTGGCCGACTTCACCCGCCCCGCCACGGGAAGCCTCGTGAACGTCGACATCGCCAACTGGGGCACCCTCACCGGAGCAGTCTGCTTCTCCGCCGGAGGGGTGCTCCAGTACTTCGAGCGCCCGTGAGCCCTCACCGGCGGGTACCCCATTACGTCGAGCGCCCAGGAGTCCCCGGTCCCGGACGATGAGGTCGCGACAGGCGAAGGCCCCGGTACGCCGAAGCGTGACCGGGGCCGTGATCAGCGACGGGTGACCGTGCGCCTGCCGTTCGTCACTCGCCGGAGGGCTGGCCCTTGCGCCGGCGGAGGAGGAAGACCCCGCCGCCGCCGATGACGACCAGGCCGATCGCGACGGCCGCGATGATCGGGGTGGCGTTGGAGCTTCCGGTCTCGGCCAGGTTGCCCTCGACGCCGGTCGTGCTGCCGCCGGCCGTGGCAGTGGTCGTGGTGGGCTGGTCAGCGGTCTGGGTCGTGAGGCCGTCGTTGCTGGTCGTGGTGGTCAGGCAGTCCAGGACGCCCTTGAACGTCCGGGTGAACCCGGCGGGGCCGGTGACGGTGAAGTCGTACGCCTGGTCCTCGGCGACCGGCACGGTCACCGTCTCGGACTTGCCGGGCCCGACCGTGTGCTCAGCCCCGGCCAGTTCGTAGGTGAAGGCCTCGTCGCCCTTGTTGCTCGTGGTGACGTCGACGCCGCCCTTGGCGCAGTTCTTCTTCGCGGTGACCGCCGGGATCGCGCCCTTGCCGGCCCAGGTCGCCGAGGCGCTCGCGGAGACCGTGGAGTCACTGGAGCCGGCCAGGATCTGGGTCTGGCTCTTGGTGGCACCGGCGAAGGCCCGGCCGACGGGGACCGAGGTGGTGGTCTGGACCGTCAGGGAGGCGGAGCCGTCGGCGGCGCCTGCCGGGATGTCGAAGTAGAGCTGTGAACCGTTGGCGGCCGTGGTGACGGCCTTGCCCTTCTTGTCGGTGATGCGGACACCGCTGGCGGAGTCGGCGGGCGGGGTCACGGAGACCTGTCCGGCGTTGGTGCGGACGGTGACGGGGCCGACGCGCTCACCGGAGCGGCCGGACACCACGGCCGGGTCCAGGGCGAGGGACGCCTTGGGTTCGGCGGTGTCGGTGGCGGAGGTCTGCAGCCAGTCGGCGAGCTTCTCCGCCTGCTTGTCGGATGCGGTCACGTCGGCGTCGTCCGAGTAGCGCCAGATGGCGACCTGGGTGCCGGCTGCCGCGGTCTGCTCGCTGAGCGGGCCCGTGCCGGCCTCCTCGGCGAGTGCCTGGAGGTCGTCGATCTTCGGGTACGAGTGCTCCAGGATCCAGCGGATCTTGCCGGCGTCCTTGTTCGTGCCGAGCGACGTCTGGCTCCAGGGCGTCTCCAGGTACTCGGCCCGGTCCTGAGTGGGGTTGTGGATGTCGATGCAGTACGTCTTGAACTTGCCGCCGCCGTCGACGGTCATCTCGAAGAGGCCGGCGGGCAGCTTCTGCTCCTCGCCGTCCGCGTGGAGGACCGCGGTGTCGAACGTCTTCAGCCCGTCCAGGGTCGCGGTCGCACCTCCCAGGTGCTGGGGTGCCTCGTCGGCCATCGCGCCACCCGCCCCGGTGAGGGCGCCGGCCATGACCAGGCCTGATGCCACCACCGAGGCGGCCAGCCGGGCTACGCCCCGGGGTCGTCGGGTGTTGGCCGTCCTCGTGGATGACAAGACGGTCGCTGAAGAAGCAGAAAACACAGAATTCCCCTCCGGGCGAGCCCCTCGCGTCCGGTACGCGTGTGGGGAATGTCCCGCCAGCCCACTCAAGTGCCCTGTGAGTACTGAGGAATCCTAAGGACTGAACGAAGCACGGTCCCCCGTCATACCGTCCGACAACCATTCCGAATCGGAATCGTTATCCCGGGTATCGCCCCAGCGGGAGACGGGAGTCGGGCCGCGAAGCGACCTGCGCCTTCCGCGTGGGCCAGACCGTCAGGGCGCCGACACCAGCTCCGCAGCGGACTTCTGACGCGCCGTCCGACGCCTCGTAGCAGGAACCTTCGTCCGGTCGGTCACGGCGGGCACGCGCTCCGCAGCCCGTGGCTCCGCCTGCTCCGCGGGCTGTTCGCCACCCGCCGGGCGGTCTCGCACGGTCCACTGGTCCGGCTCACCGGCCTCCCGACCGCCGCTGCGTGCCGTCAGCCCCGGCTCACCCCTGACCACGCGTCGGAACGCCGACGTCCCCCGGGTCAGATCGTGTCCCACCGCCACCGCCTCGATGTCCACGAAGGTCCGGCGCTGCCCCTCCCGTTCCTCCTCGCGCACCTTCAGCCTGCCGTGCACCACCAAGGGCTCCCCCACTGCCACGGAACCCGTCAGGTTCGATGCCAGGGCGCGCCACGCCCACACGGTGTAGAAGCTGGTGTGTCCGTCCGACCAGAGTTGCTTCTCCCGGTCCCATCGGCGCGGCGTCACCGCGAACCGGAATCGCGCCATTCCCCCGCTCGCGGTCTCCCGGAACTCCACACCGGTCGCCGCGTTCCCCACCAGCGTCACCAAGGTCTCGTTCATGACTCCGCCTCCCCTTCGGTCCGGATATCGGTGACCACGCCCTTGCGTCCGGTCACTGATCCCATGCTGAAGGGGAGGCGGAATTCCTGCTGAGGCCTGTGGACTAACGGCCCGTTGTGGAAAACTCCGTCACCGCCACGAAGCGCTCGCGCACCTCCCGGTAGCGCACCAGCTCCGCCGACACCGGATCGAGCACCCGGGCCCGCCCACAGGCCGCCGCCGCCTCGCGCAGCCTTCGCTCGGCCTCCTGGCCGTACCGCCGCGCGGGCCCCCGGGCGGCCGCCGCGCACGACCACTCCACCAGCGGACCGCCGATGATGCCCGCCAGCATCACCAGAGCGGGCGTCAGCAGCCCGGGCTGCAGTACGCCGATGATCTGACCGGCCAGCCACAGTCCCCCGAAGATCTGCAGCAGCGTCATGGCCACCTGGGCCAGTACGGCCGCGGGCCACCACGCCGGCCGTGGGGGCTTCGTACCGCGGCCCGCGTGAGCGTGGGCCGCGCCTCCTCGGACACCCGTCGCCGCGCCGTCCGCGTCGCTGTCGGCGTCCGCGTCCCGGCCGTCCGTCCCCACGGCCCGCCCGGCCAGTTCGTCGAGCGCCTCGGGCAGACCCTGGGCCCCGTGCACCGCGGCCTCGCGCACCGCCTGCGCCCACGGTCCGGGCAGCCCGTCCGCGGCGTCGTCGGCCACTGTGCGCACGGCTTGTTCGACCCGTTGGCGTGCGGTGAGCTGTTCCTCGGGCGGCGCGGTGAATGCGCCGTGGTCCAAGCCGCCGGGTCGCCGGGTGGACTCGTACCAGCGCCACAGCCGCAGCCACGGCGTCCCGCACGCCCGTCCGGCGTTGCGGCGCCATTCGCGTTCGGCCGCCTGCCCGGCGGCGGAGGCACCCACGGCTTCCGCGAGACGGTCGGTGAACTCCTCCCGGGCCCGCTCCCCCAGTCCCGGCCGCCCCTCGGCCACGTACACCGGGCGGAGCCTGGCCGCGGCGGCGTCCACGTCCGCGGAGAGACGGCGGGTGGCCGCCGTGCGGTCCTGGACGAACCGGCCGAGCAGTTCGCGCAGTTCGCCCACTCCGTCACCGGTGAGCGCGGACAGGGACAGGACGGTGGCGCCGGGGTCGCCGTGTTCGCCGAGGGCCATGCCGTCCTCGTCGAGGAGCCGGCGCAGGTCGTCCAGGACCTGGTCGGCGGCCTCGCCCGGCAGCCGGTCGATCTGGTTGAGGACCACGAAGGTGACCTCCGCATGACCGGCGAGCGGCCGCAGATAGCGCTCGTGCAGGGCCGCGTCGGCGTACTTCTCCGGGTCCACCACCCAGATCACCGCGTCGACGAGCGCCAGTACCCGGTCCACCTGGTCGCGGTGCCCCCTCGCCGCCGAGTCGTGGTCGGGCAGATCGACCAGGACGAGGCCCTGGAGCGCCTCGTCGGCTGCGGTAGCGCCCGCCTGCGGCCTGCGCCTGAGCCGTCCGGGGATGGCGAGCCGGTCCAGGAGCCCCGCGGCGCCGTCCGTCCAGGAACAGGCAAGGGGTGCGGCCGTGGTGGGCCTGCGGAGGCCGGTCTCGGAGATCTGGGCGCCCGCGAGGGAGTTGAAGAGGGTCGACTTGCCGCTGCCACTCGCCCCCGCGATGGCCACCACCGTGTGGCGGGAGGAGAGCCGCTGCCGGGCCGCGGCCTCGTCCAGCACCCGTCCCGCCTCGGCGAGGGCGGTCCGGTCGAGCCGGGCCCTGGAAAGGCCGACGAGTTCGCGCAGGGCGTCCAGGCGCGGGCTGAGCGGGCTGCCGGAGGGCACGTACGCCTCGACCTGGGGCCGTACGTCGTCCTCCTGGACCGTCACGGGGGCCCGGTCGGGCGCGGCCTCCTCGGCTGCGGCCCGGCGGGCGATGAGTCCGTCGTCCCAGCCCCCGTGCGGCTCTTCCCGGTCCCGCCCGGGGCCCTCGCCGGCGGCGGTCCCGCCGTCCGGGCTCCGCCCGGATTCGGGCTCTTGGGGCCGGGTCCGTCCCCGGCTCTGTCCCGGACCTTCGTCAGTGACGGCAGTCATCGCTGCCACCTCTCCTTCTGCAGTACGGACAGCGCGGCGATCAGTTCGGCCTGCGGTTCGGGGGTCACGTCCAGCGCGTCCAGCGGCGCGAGCCGGCGGTCGCGTTCGCCGCCGAGCACGTGGTCGAGGTAGGTGGTGAGCAGTTCGCCGCCCTTGTCGCGGAGCCGCAGGGCGCCCTGGACGCCGATGCGTTCGGCCAGTTGCTCTCCGGCGGTACGGGCCCGGCGTCCGCCGAGGAGGGCGGCGGCAAGGAGCGCCGCGACGGTCTCGGGGTCGGGCGCGGTGTTGCGTTCCATGAGGCGCAGCTCCTCCTCCGCCAGTTCCTCCAGGACGCGGCGCCACCTCCGTACGGTCATGGCGATCCGGCCGCGGATGTCCTCGGCGGGCCCCCACCCGCCGGCTTCCCGGCCTGCCGCCTCGTAGGGGAAGAGCCCGGCCGCGGGTTCCCGCCGCCAGGTCGCGCGGATCGTTTCGTCGGCGGCGGCCACGGCGCACTCCAGGAGTGCGGCGAGGGAGTCCACGAGTGCGTCGAGCACCTCCTCCGAGGTGCTGTAGAGCGGGTAGCCGCGCCAGCGGGTGCGGGCGTCCCCGGCGAGCGCCCCGCCGTTCTGGAGCCGCTTCCTGACGCGGGCGCCCTCCTTGCCGTACGCGTCCTCCACCACACCGGTCAGCCGTACGGCGGCCGCGTACTGCGCCGCGACGGCTCCGGCCAGGGCCGGCATCCGGACGTCGAGGGAGTTGATGACCCCGGCCGCCGTCCGCCCGACCGCCTGCTGACGGGCCGCCGGGTCCTGTGCGCGGTGGGTGAGCCAGGCGCGCAGCGGGGCGACGGCGGTGGTGGGCAGCAGTCCGCTGCCGCCGCCGGCCGACTCGGGCAGTTCGGGGATGGTGAAGCGCGGCACCTCGCCGAGCCCGGCCTTGGTCAGGAGCGCGCCGTACTGCCGTGACACCTCCGCGATCACCTGGTGCGGCACCCGGTCGAGGACGGTGACGAGGGAGGCGTCGTATTCCTTGGCCGTGCGGAGCAGATGCCACGGTACGGCGTCGGCGTAGCGGGAGGCGGTGGTGACCATGACCCAGATGTCTGCCGCGCAGATGAGTTCGGCGGCCAGGACCCGGTTGCGTACGACGAGCGAGTCGATGTCGGGGGCGTCCAGCAGGGCGAGACCACGCGGCAGCCCGGTGGCGGTCTCGACGCGCAGCGCGGTCCCTTCCTCGGCCGCATTCCCGTCGGGTCCGTCGAGGTCGTCGCACTGGCCGGGGTCGGCGGACTCCTCGGGCGCCAGCCAGACCCGGGTGAGCTGCGGCAGCACGCGGATGTCGGCGAACCAGTGGTGATCATCCGGATGGCAGACGAGCACGGGTGTCCGCGTGGTCGGCCGCAGCACCCCGGCCTCGCTGACCCGGCGTCCGACGAGGGAGTTGACGAGCGTCGACTTGCCCGCACCGGTGGATCCCCCGATGACGGCGAGCAGGGGCGCCTCGGGGTCCTTGAGCCGGGGCAGCAGGTAGTCGTCGAGCTGAGCGAGCAGCTCGATCCTGGTCTGCCGGGCTCGTGGGGCTCCTGGGAGCGGGAGTGGAAGACGCACGGCAGCGACACGGTCGCGCAGGGCGGAAAGTGCGTCGATGAGCTGAGGCCGTACGTCCAAGGTCACCACATGCGAAGAATGCCCAATTTTGGCGCCTTTTTGAAGCGTATAGCCACCTCTGCGCGCCGGTTCCCCCGTCCGGACAGAGGGGGCGAGTGGGGCGCAGGCATAACGAGTGCACAACACCCGGGGCGCGAGGCGTCAAAAGCGGTGCATGAATCGCACCTACCTGCGATTATCGTCTCGCTTCACCGAACCTCCACATCGTGCCACGCAGGTGAAGCAACCGGGCCGAGACGATCGGAGCCCTATCCTTGTCCCGGCAAGGTCACGGACCACCCGGGTCCCCAGGGCTCCAGGCCATCGAGGCCCACACCCGGCCCCCGTAGCTCAGTGGATAGAGCAGGCGCCTTCTAAGCGCTTGGCCGCAGGTTCGAGTCCTGCCGGGGGCGCACAGCGCACACCACTTTGAGGCCCTCCACCCCGGAGGGCCTTTTTGCTGGTCAGACGCACCCTAGAGGGTTTCTCGTAGAGGTCGCGTAAGCGCCGGACCGACCTCGGGCGGCTGTGAGGGCGGTCCGGCACTGTCCGGCTGTCACCGGGTTTCTACGGGTGGCCACGGTGAATGCACGGTGAAGTTCTCCGTGCCCCCGTCAGCCCGCGTCAGGCAGCTCGGGGAGGTCCTCACCCGCTTCCATTCGCTTCTTGAGCTCGGAGAGCCGACCGGACACACAGCGGGCGTAGATGGCCAGCAGGATCGGCACGCTGTTCCCTGCCCACTCCGCGACCTGCGCCGGCGGAATGCCATCGTTGAGCCACTTGGTCAGCCGCGTGTGCCGCAGGTCGTACACCCACTTGCCCAAGGGTGAGGCGAACTCATCAGGGGTGAGGACCTTCACACGAGCGGATCGCCAGGCCCGACGAATGACGGAGCCTGCGAGCAGCTCGCCCCTCTCCCCCTGGAACAGCAGATCGCTCGGCTTCAGGTCCTCGGCCTTGATGTGCTCGCGCCCGCCTGATGGGAGACGGGCCGTCCGACCCCATTGGAGGTCGGTGAACTGGAGAGCGGAGTCGTACCAGTTCACGGCAGTGGCTTGCCTGATCACCACCTGAGCCAAGGTCTACGCTGCGGTGCGTGGACGATCAGACCTACGACGATGCCTACCGCGGTTGGCGAACGTCTCTGACGACCCTGCTGGCGGATCCCACACTGCTTGCTCGGTGGCAGGAGCGGCGCTTTCAGTTCGCTCATCGAGTCGGAGCCCTGTTGACCGAGGCGCATGGAGCGGGCCCTGCCATCACAGGACCCGCCCTCTACGGGGTATTCGCCGCTGGTGCGGGACTTTGCTACGTAGGGCAGACGCAGGAGGCCGAGCGCCGTCTGCGGGACCTGCCGGTGGGTGAGAGCCACCACCTGGCCAACACGGTGCCACCCGAACTTTGGGAGAGGGTGGTGGTGATCCGCTGGCCACTGCTGCTTCCCGAAGCACCTGTAAACGAACACTCGTTGGTCGAGGAGATGGGCCCCACGGTCTGCGGCCTCGCACTTGAGCACGCCCTACAGGTGGCAACGGCACCGCCGTTGAACAGTCGCCGGCGACGTACATCCGGCGACTGGCAACCGCGGAACCTCGCGCAGAGTCGCTCTCGTGGTGCAATCCACGCGCAATCCCTACCTGGTCTGACCCAGCTGGCTCTCGCTGCTTGGGTATCCCTCTCCAAGCTGGAGATACCCGCGTACTCGGCGGTTGTCGACACCGGGATCGGCCGCGCGGTGTCGCCGACAGCACTGCATTAGCCACCAGAAGACCAAGGCTGTCCCGTAAATGATCTACGACAGCCGATCGGGTAGCGGAGCCATGCCTCACCCAGCGAGGACAAGGTCACATACGCGTCACGCGGGAGCTATCGACCGGCTCGTACGAGCGGATTTCTCCTTCGGAGACTTCGATGATGAGCGAACTGGTCACGCGTACGTCGTCTACGGGGTGAGAACCCATCTCTACGCCGCCATCCACTGTGAGTTCATAGGTAGAGACGTTTAGGTCGGCACGGAACGCTACGGTCGCCTCCAGCGTGGCGTTTCGAGGGTCATCGCCGGGCTCCTTGCTTGTCGTCGCGTACTCCATGCGGATGTCCGACACATCGAGCACCTCGTACACCCGGCTCAGGGTGACGTCATTCAGTTCGGGCTGGTGTTGGTAGCTGTCGGCCAGCAGGAGCTCCTCATCGGCCTCGAAGCCGCCGAGGTCCATCTCCGGTTCGGCCCAGTCGTGATGAGTCCCCTTTGAGTAGTCCACCAGCGAGGAGAAGTAGTGGGTGATCCTGCGCTCCAGTACCTGCGGCCTCTCCACCAGCCTGAACAGCGCCTGGTTGAAGTCCTTCCAGTTCATCATCTGGGGAGGAGCCACCCGAAGAGCCTTGCAGGCGGCCTGAACATCGCCGTCCTGGCTGAGCAGGGCGACATCGTCGAACGAGCCACCGGCCTTTACCAGGACGTCCCGCAGCCAGGCGGAGTCGGAACCACCGGTCTTGACTCCCTGCTTTTTCCGGCCGGGCCCAGTCTGCATGACCTGGTCCCTCAGTCCAGCGCGTGCCGCGTCTCCGCTTAGCCCCACCATCGTGACGCCCGGCACGGCTTCCAGCTCCCTGAGAAAGTCCTCGGCGACAACCTGGCCATCCGAAGGGAGTACGGGGGGCTGCACCTTGATGCCTGCCGCAGACATCACCTTCACTGCGGACTTCGCTGCGACGCGGAATGCCTCGACCTCGCGGACTAGGTGCTCCGCCCACTCCAGGGCCACGAGCTCCGGAATCCATGTCTCGACTCCTGCGTCTGCTGCCAGGGCCGCGATCCGCCGCACCTTCCCCAGGTGCGGTAGTCCGTTGCCGAGCGCGTTAGCGTCGAAGATGATCGCGCGGAGAGGATCCGGCAGGGCGGGTGAAGTGTCCATGCGCACATCCTGACAAGGCGAGGGCTTGCGCAGCAGGGTTTTGAGAATTACCCGAGCGGCACCTACTTGGGTGCAGGGGTGGGGCCACCACCTCGCACCCACTACGCAACGCCCTGCCCTCAGGCCCGCGTACAGCAGACGGAATAGTGCCTTCCGGTGAATGCGCGGTGCCGAGCGGGTCGGCGGATTGGCGCCTACCACTACTTGGCGGGTCAGAGACCCGCGCCGTTCAGAGAAAGTCACTCTCTTCTCAAGCGCTTGGCCGCAGGTTCGAGTCCTGCCGGGGGCGCATCAGCCCAGCCCATGCCAGGCCCTCCCCCGGGAGGGTCTTTTCGGCAGGTCACCGCACGGTAGCGAAGGCGGCGTAGCGACCGTGTAAGAAACAGAAGCCGCCCCCCATTGACCCCACACCGGCCGCCCGTCTAGCTTTCGACGAGTCAGGTTGAAACCTTTCAGTCCGTGCGCCCTGCGGTCTCGCTACCGGCGCGCCCACCCGCCCGGGGGTCCCGATCATGCAGCGCGTCTGCTTTCTGCTGAACGTCCGCAAGGACCGCGTCGACGAGTATCGCGAGCGTCATGCCTCGGTCTGGCCGGACATGCTCGCCGCCCTCTCCGAGGCGGGCTGGCACAACTACTCGCTCTTCCTGCGCGAGGACGGGCTGCTGGTCGGCTATCTGGAGACGGAGGACTTCGACGCGGCCCGCGAGGCGATGGCCGCGACCGAGGTGAACGAGCGGTGGCAGCGTGACATGGCGGAATTCTTCGAGCAGCCGGAGGCGGCGGACGAGGCCATGGTGCCGCTCACCGAGGTGTTCCACCTGGCGTGACGCGCCCGCGGAGCCGCGCTCAGCCCGCCGCGGCCAGCAGGACGAAGGCGGCGAGCGAGAGTGCGGTACGGAAGCGGTGGAGGGCGTTCCACCGGGTCTCGAACGCGGTACGGGCCGCACTGTCGTCGCCGCCCTCGGACTCGGCCAGCCCGGTGTTCAGCGGGATGTTGCCGGCGATCGTCATCAGGTGGGAGACGACGGCGCACGCCAGCGCCACGGCGACCAGCGGCCACCCGTCGTCGCCGTACTCGGTGAAGACCGCGACGGCCGGGAAGGCGATCACGCCGAGGAACAGGACGAGGAAGACGGGCCCGGGGACCTTCTCGTTGAAGCGGCGCATCGCCGTGGTGAAGCCCTCGTCGGGCAGGGCGGCGAGTCCGGGCATGATCGCGATGAGGAACGTCAGCATGAAGCCTGCGTAGAGGCCGGTCGTGATCACGGCGAGAGTCAGGAACAGGGAGTCCATGGGCTCATCATGGCGCGGCGCGGCCGGTCGTACAGCCCGTATGCGCAGGGCTGTACGACCGGCTCCCGCTGCGGCGCGGCGGGGCGCCGCTCAGTCCATCTCGCCCTCGTCCGCGCCCGCACCTGTGTCGGCGCGGCCGCCCTTCAGGCGGTCCGCCCGGCCGATCGCGGTGGCCAGTTTCGCCACCGAGTCGTCCTCGGTGCTCCGGGCCAGTTCGTCTACCTTCGTGGCGAGTTCACCGAGCCCGGGCGCGCCCGGCAGCGTGCCGCCGCGCAGGTTGTCCGCGAAGTAGGCGGCCGCGGCCGTCACTTGAAGCCGGATGCTCCTGCCGCCCCACAGCTTGCCGTCGATCCCCCCGGTCCCGACCGATCCGGTCTCCTCGTGCGCCGCCCGGGACTTGGGGTCCATCCAGCGCACCGTGGCGGTGGCGACACGGCCGGAGGCGCCGTCCCGCAGGCGTACGGCGTAGAGCGCCGTCACCGTGTGGCCGGGGCCGATCTCGCCGCCGTCCACGCTGTCGTTGCGGAAGTCGTCGTCGGCGACCTTGCGGTCCTCGTAACCGATCAGCTTGAACTTCTCCACGGTCTTCGGGTCGAAGGCGACCTGTGCCTTCGCGTCACGCGCCGTCAGTTCGAGGTGTGCGGGCAACTGGTCGACGAACACCTTGCGGGCCTGTTCCTCGTCGGCGATGTACGTGGTGTGACCGTCACCCTTGTTGGTGAGCTGTTCCATGAAGGCGTCGCCGTAGTCGCTGCCCACGCCGACCCCGAAGAGGGTGATGCCGTAGTCGCGGCGGGCGGAGTCGATCCGTTCGAGGATCGCCTCGGCGTCGGTCTCGCCGGTGTTGGCGAGTGCGTCGGAGAGCAGGACGACGCGGTTGTTGGCGCCCTTGCGGTGGCCCTCGACGGCTTCCTCGTAACCGCGCCGGACGCCTGCCCCCACGTTGGTGGAGTCGGCGGGTTCCATGGAGTCGACGGCCTCGTGGATCCGCCCCCGGTGGTCCCGCAGCCGGGTCATCGGCAGGACGGTCCTCGCCTCGTCGCTGAAGGTGACCAGGGAGACCGAGTCGTCGTCGCGCAGTTCGTCGGTGAGGATGCCCAGCGAGGTCTTCACGAGTCCGAGGCGGTCGGACGAGGCCATCGAACCGGAGATGTCGACGACGAATGTGAGGGCGGCGGGCGGCCGTTCGGCACTGCTCGGCGCCGCCTTGGTGGCCAGGCCGACCCGTACCAGCGACCAGCCCCCGGAGCCGGCGCTCGCGCCGTCCACGGAGACGGAGAAGCCGTTGCCGGCAGGGCGGTGATAGCCCTGGCGGAAACTGTTGACGAACTCCTCCGGCCGTACGGTCTCCGGGCCCGGCAGCCTGCCGTCGGCGAGGGTACGGCGCGCGTATCCGTACGAGGCGGTGTCCACGTCCAGCGCGAACGTGGACAGGTAGTCGGGCGCGATGGATTCCCTCAGCCCGTCCGCCTTCTCCGCGCCGTCCGCGGGCTGCGCCGCGTCCGCGGCCGCCCCGCCGGGTGCGGCCGGTGCGGGACCGGCCGCCCGTTTGCCGCTCTCGGCGGCACTCCTGTCGCTCGTCCCGCCCCCCGAGCAGGCGGTGAGCAGTACGCCCCCCGCGAGGAACAGGCCCACGGTGCTTCGGTACGTCCTCGTCCGGCGTTTCATCCTTCGGCCCCCAGCGTCGTCGTGTCACCACTGGTGAATGTGACGTGCGAGCAGGGGCGTCGGAGCCCTCGAAGGGGTTGCGGAACCGTCTCGATGCGGCAACGGCGCACGGACATCCGGCGGAATGTCAAGGTCAGGACACGATGTCCTTACGGCTGAACCCCCGGAAGGCGAAGGCGAACAGGATCAGGGCATACGTCACCGAGATGGCCGTGCCCTTCGCCATGCCGGCCCACTCCAGGTCGGGCTGGAGCGCGTCGGCCCACGCGAACTGCCAGTGGGCGGGCAGGAAGTCGCGCCAGGAGCCGAGCGCGGTGACCGCGTCCAGCACATTGCCGACGATGGTCAGCCCGACCGCCCCGCCGACCGCGCCGAGCGGGGCGTCCGTCCTGGTCGACAGCCAGAACGCCAGCCCCGCGGTGACGAGTTGCGACACGAAGATGAAGGCGACGACGAGCGCGATCCTCGGCACGGTGTCCCCCGTCGCCAGTGCCCCGCCGGTGGGCAGTTCGAGCGGTCCCCAGCCATACGCGGCGGCCCCCGCGGCCAGCGCGACGAGCGGCAGCAGCACCATCGCGGCGAGGCTGAAGCCGAGCGCCACGACGAGCTTGCTCCACAGCAGCCTGGCCCGGGGCACCGGCGCCGCCAGCAGATAGCGCAGCGAGGACCAACTTGCCTCGGAGGCCACGGTGTCGCCGCAGAACAGCGCCACCGGAACCACCAGCAGGAAGCCGGCAGAGACGAACAGGCAGGTCGCCGCGAAGTTGGCGGCGGACGCGGTCGCGGTGTCCATCAGGGTGAGCCGGTCGCCGCCCCCGGGCCCGCCGTCCGGGGTGCCACCGATCGCGAACGCGATGATCAGGATGAAGGGCAGCGCGCCCAGCACCCCGCCCATCAGCAGGGTGCGCCGCCTGCGCAGCTGGCGTACCGCCTCGACACGCAGCGGAAGGGTGCGCCGGGCACGGTATCCGGGCGCCTCGGGTGCTTCGGCGACTTCGGCTGCGGTACTCATGCGGAGCCTCCGGAGATGAGGGTGAGGAACGCGTCCTCCAGGCGGCGGTGCGGTCCGACGCCGGTCAACGGCATGTCCAGGCGCACCAGTTCGGTGACGAGCTGCGGCGAGGTGGCGCCGTCGAGCCGGACGAGCAGGCCGTGCCCGTCGTCGGTACGGACGGCGGATCCGATCCCCGCGAGCACAGCGATCTTCTCGACGAGCGGTTCGGTGATCTCCTCGGCGGAGGTGACCAGCACCATGTCGCCGGAGCCGGTGATCTCGGCGACGGGTCCGGCCTGGACGAGCCGGCCGCGGTCCATGACCACCAGGTGGGTGCAGGACTGCTCGACCTCGGACAGGAGGTGGCTGGAGACGATGACGGTACGGCCGCCGGCCGCGTACCGGATCATCACGTCCCGCATCTCGCGGATCTGGGGCGGGTCGAGCCCGTTGGTCGGCTCGTCCAGGATGAGGAGGTCCGGCATCCCGAGCATGGCCTGGGCGATGGCGAGACGTTGCCGCATGCCCTGCGAGTACGTGCGCACGGCCCTGGCCAGTGCGTCGCCGAGCCCGGCGATCTCCAGGGCCTCCTCGATGTGCGAGTCCTCGGCGGGCCGTCCGGTGGCCTGCCAGTACAGCTCCAGGTTGGCGCGGCCGGACAGGTGCGGCAGGAAGCCGGCCCCTTCGACGAACGCCCCGACGCGGGACAGCACGGGCGCACCGGGCCGGATGGCCCGTCCGAAGACGCGGATCTCGCCGTCGTCGGGCGTGATGAGCCCCATGAGCATGCGCAGCGTGGTGGTCTTGCCGGCGCCGTTCGGCCCCAGCAGTCCGAGCACCTGTCCCTTCTCCACGCGGAAGGACAGTTCCCTGACCGCGTACCGGTCGGCGGACTTGGCGTACTTCTTCGACAGGCCGGTGATCTGCAGCGGTACGTCGGTGAGTGCGGGGTCGGGGGCGGGCGTGGCGGTGCGGCGCCGGGTGGTGAGCAGCAGGGCCGCCGCGATCACCGCTGCGGCGACGGGGAGCCCCCAGGTCCACCAGGGCAGGGCGGCCGCGGCGGTCTTCAGGCCGGGGGCGGTGGGCAGGGTGAGCGGGCCGTCGAGGGAGACGGTGTAGGTGGTGGGCGCGGCCGGTGACGCGTAACCGAGGTCGGTGGCGGCCAGCACGAGGCGCAGGCGGTGACCCGAGTCGAGTTCGTGGTCGACGGCGGGCAGCGTCAGCTCCAGGGGTCTGCCCTGCTGCTCGGGGGTGATCCGGTAGGGGGCGACGAGCTGGGAGGGGAGCACCTGCTGCTTCCCGTCCGGCGACACGTCGTACACCTTGCCGAACAGCACCGCGTCGCCCTGTCCCGCCGTCACGTTGACGCGGACGGTGGGTGAGCCGGTGATGCGCCGGGAGGCGGTCAGCGGGGCGGACTCGAAGCGGGCGTACTGCCCGGGGAAGTCGACGGAGAGCCCGACACCGAGGGTGGACAGCTGCGCGAGGCCACCGCCGACGCCAGGAACGGCGGAGATGGCGGGCGGGTTGGCTCCGGCGGGGTTGCGGAACTTCTGCTCGCCACCTCGCAGTTCGATGCGCTCCGGGCCGCTGCGCAGCCCCGGATAGGTGTCGCTGCTCGCGCCCCGGGTGAGCGCGGCCCCGTCGGTGGAGTCGATGCCGCCGGTACGGGTGACGCGGAAGGCGGGGCCGGTGGCGGCGCTCTCGTCCTTCTTCAGATAGCGGTCGAACCAGTCCCCGACCCGCTTCTGCACCCGGCCGGTCTCCCTGTCGCCGCCGTCGTGTCCGCCGGCGATCCAGTCGACGGAGACGGGTGCGCCGTTGGCCTTGATGGCCTTCGCCATGGCGTCGGCCTGGCCGAGCGGGAAGAGGGAGTCGGTCTGCCCCTGCACGATGAGCGCGGGGACCTTGATGCGGTCGGCGACGGCGCTCGGGGACCGCTCGGTGAGCAGGGCGCGCGCGGCGGCGTCCGGCTTGCCGCTCACGGCGACCCTCTCGTACATGTCGCAGAGCCGCTTCTCGAAGTTCTCGCAGCCGCCGCCGGTGGTGACGAAGATGCCGGCCCAGAGCTTCTTGAACACCCCGTCGGGGAAGAGGGCGTCGGCGAGGTTCCAGTAGGTGATCTCCGGGGCGATGGCATCGACGCGCTGGTCGTACCCGGCGGCGAGGAGCGAGACCGCGCCGCCGTAGGAGGCGCCGGTGATCCCGACGCGGGGGTCGCCCTTGCCGTCGAGCAGCACTTCGGGGCGGGCGGCGAGCCAGTCGATCAGCCGGGAGACGTCCCTGACCTCGTGGTCGGGGGCGTTGAGCGAGATCTTGCCACCGGACCTGCCGAAGCCGCGCGCGGACCAGGTCATGACGGCGTAGCCGTCGGCGGCCAGTTGCTCGGCCTGCGCCCGGGTCTCGGCCTTGCTGCCGCCGAAGCCGTGACCGATGAGCACCGCGGGCCGGCGCCCGGTGCCACCGGTGGTGTAGTACGAGGTGTCGACGGACACCCCGTCGACGCGCATCATCCGATCCTGGCGGTGCACGGCGGGCGCGCTGTCATCGGCCACGGCGGTCCAGGTGCCCGCCCCGGCGAGCACGACGAGCGCGGCGATACCCGCGGCCCACCGGCCGCGGGCGCGGGGCAGCAGGCGCCGCCACCGGGACGTACGCGCAATAGGGGTCTCCATGCTGTCGAGCCTATGCGGGGCGCCGCCCCGCCCACGCTGCCGTCAGGCGGAGGTCCCCGGCATCCTTTGGGCGTACGGAGCTCCGTCGGCGTACTCCGCACGCGGTATGCCCCCCGCGCGGCCCGGCTCGACCGCCAGAGGGCCCGTCATGGACGACTGGGCGTGAATCCGGCGCGCGCCCGTCGCCGGCCTCGAAGCTGCCCGGCACCTCTACGACGGTCCGGCGCGTGCGGAGAGGGCGGCTCTGTGCCCCGCACGTCGCCACTCAGGGACGGACGCGAAACGGCCGGGGTGTCGGGCCCCTACGGGTCCGGTGCGTAAGGAGGAGCGCCGTCTCAGCTCTTGAGGCCGGCCATCAAGTCCCGCATGTCGCTGATCATGGCGGCCTTGTGGGGGGCCAGATCCGGCAGTTTCCCCTGTTCGTCGCCGGGCCCCGGCCCCTCGCTGCCGGCCCAGTCGAGGGAGGCTGTGAGGGCGAGGGAAAGGACCGCCCCGCCGTCCAGGACCCGCAATTCCTGTTCCCCGCCGTCCAAGGAGAGCAGAAACGCCTTGTCGCCGAGCTCCGGCACCCCCTCCACCTCGGTCTCCGGGGCCACCCCGAGCTCGGTCGCGGTCCGCCCCGCCTCGAACTCGACGCGCGGGTCGGTCTTCTTGTGCAGCGCGATCTTGATCGTGACGGTGTAGCCGACGAACCAGCCCTTGTCCGACCGCTGCTGGGCGCTCTCGGGACGGAGGGGGATGTAGCACTGGGCCCGGTCGAGAGCGGCATGCCGCAGCATCCCTGCCTCGAACCCCCGCTCGGGCTCTCTGGGCGCGATCGCCGCCCCGATCGACCGTAGCCCCACGGCCGGACAGGGATCCTGGCTCAGCCGGTATCCGTGCATGTCGGGCGCCCCGTCACGCGGGCCGTCCGTGAACAGCAGCGCCCCCCACACGGCCGACGCCGCCACGGCCCCGCCGAGGGCCCACAGCCACCGTGCCCCCGGCGCCGGAGCGCGCGGCGGGCGCGCGCCTTCCGGCCGCGCGCCGGAATGGTCCAGCACTTCATGTCCGGCGGACGCGCCGAACTCCCCCGCCATCTCCGGCTCGGAAATCATCCTGTCCCCTCGGCCGCCCGCAGCACCCCGCACCTCAGCGCCATGATCCCCCATGCCCCTCCCGTGCGGGGAGGTTCGCGCTGCCTGCTCGGGCGGCAGCACGGGCGCGATGCCTGCTGCCCGGGTAACTCGCCGGTCCGCGCGCCCGGCCACTCGCCACCCGCTCCCGCATGCCTGACGGCCTATCATCATTGCCATGACCGACCTGGATCTCATCCGTATCGTGTCCCGCGACTCCCCCATGGCGCTCGCCCAAGTGGCACGGGTCCGCGCCGAACTGGCCGCGCTCCACCCAGGCACCCGCACCGAAGTCGTCCCGGTCAGGACGACCGGCGACAAGTGGATGGGCGACCTCAGCGCGGTCGAGGGAAAGGGCGCGTTCACCAAGGAGGTCGACCAGGCTCTGCTCGCCGGCGACGCCGACCTCGCGGTGCACTGCGTCAAGGACATCCCCGCCGACCGGCCCCTGCCCGCCGGGACCACCTTCGCGGCGTTCCTCAAGCGCGACGACATCCGGGACGCCCTCGTCCACCCGGCCGGAGTCCGCCTCGACCAGCTTCCGCCCGGCACCCGGATCGGCACCTCGTCCGTGCGGCGATCCGCGCAACTCGCCGCTTCGCACCCGCACCTGGCCTGCGTACCGATGCGCGGCAACGCGAACCGCCGCCTGGAGAAGCTCGCCGCCGGGGAGGCCGATGCGCTGCTCCTGGCGGTCTCCGGGCTGGAGCGCATCGGCCGCACCGAC
The DNA here is from genome assembly GCF_045162765.1 of Streptomyces sp. NBC_01013. Lineage (NCBI taxonomy): Bacteria > Bacillati > Actinomycetota > Actinomycetes > Kitasatosporales > Streptomycetaceae > Streptomyces > Streptomyces sp. NBC_01013. Next base: position 5,531,944 of record NZ_CP108687.1, on the reverse strand, counting down.
GTGATCACCGAGGTCCTGTCGCCCGAGGTGATGTGCCCGCCGATCGGGGCGGGGGTCCTGGCTCTCCAGTGCCGCGAAGGCGACGCCGGGCTCATCGACCTCGTGAGCCCGCTCGGCGACCCTGCCACGCACCGCGAGACCACCGCCGAGCGCATGTTCCTGCACGTCCTTCAGGGGCACTGCAACTCGCCGATCGCCGGGTACGCGCAGGTCGAAGGGACCGGTGAACTCTCGCTCCGGGCCAAGGTCTTCACCCCCGACGGCAAGACGGTCCTCAACGCCCACGAGTGGGCCGGCCGCCTCGACCCCGCCACCCTCGGCACCTCGGTGGCCGTCGCCCTCCTGCGTCAGGGCGCGCGCGAACTGATCGACGGCATCGCGCACTGAGCGGTGCGCGGCTCACCCCGTCCCCGGAGTCGCCGAAGGCGCCGCGTAGACGCGCTCCTCCGGCAGCAGCCGGGCTGCCGCCTCGGCCTTGCCCGCTCCGACCAGTCCATGGATCTCCCGCACGAGCGGGGTGACATCGTGGATCGCCACCGTCCACTCGTCCGCGTACCGCCGCGCCGCCTCCCCCGCCAGGCCCAGCTGGAGGGAGCGGTACGGGAGCCGGTTCAGGTGCAGGTCGCGTTCGGGGTCCCACTGAACGCGGGCCGGGGCGCGGCGGAGGGTGCGCTGCCAGGTGGCACGGTCGGGGTGCACGCCCCGCTCGTAGTGCGAGAGTTCGGCGTGGGCCAGCGCCCAGTCGAAGCCCTCGCGGGTGATCTGGACAGCCAGGACGGTCTCCTGGCCCTCCTTCGCCGCCCAGCCGCAGCGATACATCATCCACAGGAAGCTCGGCTTGATCCATGTCATGCGGTCGCGCTTCCAGGCGGGCGGGAAGCGGCCGTCACGGGCGGCGGGGAGACCGAGGGCCGGGGAGTACGCCTGGTAGACGGTGACGGTCGTGGCGGTGTGGAGCGCGCGGATCTGGTGCTGCGGTGGGGCGGGTGCGGTCATGGGGACATCCCAGCAGCGACGGGCGCCGGGGGCGAACAGTTTTCCGACGCCGCCTGAATGAAGTGGTCCGGACGACTGCCCACTTGAGGCCGGGCGGGGCCCGCGTCATCCCTGGACACTGACATTCGTCACACCGAGGTCAGTACACACGGCTCTGCCGGGGAGCGGGGTCCGGCGGCCAGTCTGTACGTATCGAGAGCGGGAGCCGCGAGGGCGCCGCCGATACGGGAGGAACCCGTCATGAGCAGCCCGGTCGCCACCGTCACCGCACCTGCCGTCGGCGCTCCGGCCGTTGCCGTTCCGTTCTCGCCCCGCAAGGCCCTGCTGGACAGCCTGATGCCGCTGCTCGTGGATGTGGCGGTGCCGCTCGCCTCGTACTACCTGCTGAAAGCCGCGGGGACGGGCACCTTCGGCGCGCTGGCCTGGAGCAGTGTGGTGCCGGCGGTGCGGACGGTGTGGGGCGTGGTGCGCGACCGGCGGCTCAACGGGCTTGCGGCGCTGATGGTGACGGTCAACGCGGTGGGGCTGCTGCTGAGCCTGGTGGCCGGTGACCCGCGGCTGATGCTTCTCAAGGACAGCGGGGTCAGCAGCACGATCGGTCTGGTGATCCTGGTGACCGCGCTGCGCGGGCGGCCGATGATGACGGCGGCTCTGCGGCCGTGGCTGACGCGGGGCGAGGCGGCCAAGTCCGCCGCGTGGCAGCGGCTTTCGGTGGAGTCGGACGCGTTCCGGCGGGCCGAGGTGCGGTTCTCCGCGGTGTGGGGTGCGGCGCTGCTGGCCGAGTGCGTGGTGCGGGCCGCGGGGGCGTACACCGTGCCGGTCGAGACGATGGTGTGGGCCGGCACGGTGGTCCTGGGGGCGGCGATGGTGCTGGCCTTCGTCGTCTCGGGGCGGGTCGCTGTCGTACCGATGGAGCGGATGATCGAGGAGGCGGCCGGTACCGGTCGCTGACCTCCCACGAACCACTGCAGGGCCGCCCCGGGGGAGCGGCCCTGCAGTGCTGTGCCGTGCGGGGAGGAGCGGGTCAGTGGTTGCTGGGGAAGCCCAGGTCGACGCCGGCGGGGGCGTCGGCCGGGTCCGGCCAGCGGGTGGTGGTGACCTTGCCGCGGGTGTAGAAGTGCACGCCGTCGTTGCCGTAGATGTGGTGGTCCCCGAAGAGCGAGTCCTTCCAGCCACCGAAGGAGTGGTAGCCCACCGGCACCGGGATCGGGACGTTGATGCCGACCATGCCGGCCTCGATCTCCAGCTGGAAGCGGCGGGCGGCGCCGCCGTCCCGGGTGAAGATCGCGGTGCCGTTGCCGTACGGCGAGGCGTTCATCAGCGCCACGCCCTCCTCGTACGTGCCGACGCGCAGCACGCACAGGACCGGGCCGAAGATCTCGTCCTGGTAGGCGTCCGAGTCGGTGGAGACGTTGTCGAGGAGGGAGAGGCCGATCCAGTGGCCGTCCTCGAAGCCCTCGACGGTGTGGCCGGTGCCGTCGAGTACGACGTCGGCGCCCTGGGCGGCCGCGCCGGTCACGTACGAGGCGACCTTGTCGCGGTGGGCGGCGGTGATCAGCGGGCCCATCTCGGACGTCGGGTCGTTTCCGGGACCGATCTTGATCTTCTCGGCGCGGTCCTTGATCCGGGCGACCAGGTCGTCGGCGACGGCGCCGACCGCGACGACCGCGGAGATCGCCATGCAGCGCTCACCCGCGGATCCGTACGCGGCGGAGACGGCGGCGTCGGCGGCGGCGTCGAGGTCCGCGTCCGGCAGGACGAGCATGTGGTTCTTGGCTCCGCCGAGCGCCTGGACGCGCTTGCCGTTGGCGGACGCGGTGGCGTGGATGTAGCGGGCGATCGGGGTCGAGCCGACGAAGGAGACGACGTCGACGTCCGGGTGGTTCAGCAGGCCGTCGACGGCGACCTTGTCACCGTGCAGGACGTTCAGGACGCCGTCCGGCAGGCCGGCCTCGGAGGCCAGTTCAGCAAGGAGGTTGGCCGCCGACGGGTCCTTCTCGCTGGGCTTGAGCACGAAGGTGTTGCCGCAGGCGATGGCGAGCGGGAACATCCACATCGGCACCATGGCCGGGAAGTTGAACGGGGTGATGCCGGCGACGACACCGATGGACTGACGGATCGAGGACACGTCGACCCGGGTGGAGACCTGGGTGGACAGCTCGCCCTTGAGCTGGGTGGTGATCCCGCAGGCCAGCTCGACGATCTCCAGACCGCGGGCGACCTCGCCGAGCGCGTCGGAGTGCACCTTGCCGTGCTCGGCGGTGATCAGGGCGGCGATCTCGTCGCGGTGGGCGTCCAGCAGCGCACGGTAGCGGAAGAGGATCGCGGTGCGGGCGGACAGCGACGAGGTGCCCCACGTCGCGTACGCGTCCTTCGCGGCGGCCACCGCTGCGTCGACCTCGTCCGGGGAGGCCAGGGCGACCTGAGTGGTGACGGCTCCGGTGGCCGGGTCGGTGACCGGGCCGTAGTTGCCCGACGCGCCCTCGACGGTCTTGCCACCGATCCAGTGGTTGACGGTCTTCATACGGTGTCTCCTTCAGAGGTGTGGCGGCGTCGGTCGGTGGGGTGTCGCTCATGCTCTCCCGTGCTGTGACCGCCGACGGACTAGTGGCCTTCTTCGGCTGGGAGGGTGCTGAAGATCCTGTCCGGATCAGGGAGCGGAGCCTGGTGCGTGCGGCTGCAAGGCGCCGGAGCGTCCTCATAGCGGAGCTATCAGGACGCTTCGGCAACGCCGCAGATGTGCGTGCCAGTCGTTGCGGGCCCAGCCAGGGTCTTCAGTACCCTCCTCCTGCCAACATCCCACCACGCCCGCGCCGGAGGGGGGCCCGACACTGTGTCTGCCGTTTCGGTACCGGCGTAGACACAAGGAGGACGGTCCGGGCGGGGGCATGCCGGCCGCGGCGAGGGCGGAGGGGGCGGCGGCACCTGGCGCGGACCGTTGCCGCGCAGCCCGACGGGTACCTCCGGCGCGGGGCCGTAGCGAGCGGGGAGTCGTCGCTCGCACTTCGCTCCTGCCAGGGCGAAGCGGCCGCCTGCGCCGGAGGCGATCTGCGCATGGGCACCACGCGTACAGACGGGAAGTCGGAAACCCCGCTGAACACTCCTGTCCGGCCCAGCAGTTCAAAGATCTCATCTGAGGTGTGCACCGTACAGCCACCGGCCGACGGCAGTACCGTCCCCTCACTCTCCCCGGTGACAAGTAGGTGAACTCCTCCCGGTTCCGGGCCCCGGCGGCCGTCCCGGGAGTGACGTCACGGCGGTACGCGGTGTTGTCCCCGAAGAGAGGACGAGGCCCCGCGCCTACGGCACCGGCCCCGTCACCGCATCGTCCGAGGAGTACCCCACCGTGATCCGTACGACTCCGCCGTTCCGCCGCGCCGCCCGGAGCTCGGCCCCGGCCGCGCTCGTCCTGGCCGCCGCACTGGCCCTCGCCCCCGGCGCCACAGCCGACGAGAGCAACGTGCCCCCGGCCGGCTCCAGCCCCGTCTGCGCCTTCTACGACGGGGACGGGCTGACTGCGTTCGGCGAACAGGGCGAGCGCGTCTCCCAGGTGCAGTGCATGCTCGCCAACCGGCGCTACCTGCCGTGGGAGGCGGTCGACGGCGTGTTCGGGGCGCGGACCCTCGCGGCGGTCCAGCGCTTCCAGGCCGACCACCCGCCCCTCGTCCCGGACGGCCTCGTCGGGCCGCGCACCTGGTCGGCGCTCTGGCACGCCTGACGCCCGGGGTGCGCCCCCCGGATCGTGGGGCGCACCCGCCGGCCCAGGCTCCGTCACCTTCGCCCCCTGTGCTTCTTCTGTCCCGGAGGTGACCCCTTCGTCACGCATGTCTCCGTTACGCGGGTTTTCCGTCACAGGCGCTCGACAGCCCCACCCCACCTCCCGTCGCCCTCGTTCACCGGACAGAGGCTGAGTGATCCGCAGCGTCCGTGCCGCAGTTCCCCCGACGGCCCCCCGGCCACCGCTGCGGCGCAGAGAGGTGGCACGTATGACGGACAGAAGGCTCTGGTCCTACAAGGAGATCGCCGCACACATCCGGGTGCAGCCGGATACCGTCCGCTCCTACCGCAAGCACGGTCTTCTCCCGGCTCCGGACCACGTCGAGAGCGGCAAGCCCTACTGGTTCGCGGACACCGTCCGCGCCTGGGTCGCCGCCCGTCCGGGCAACCGGGGCCGCCGGGAGTGACCGCCCTTCACCCGGTTGGCCCACCATCCCGGGAGTCACTCGCATTGATACCCCCTAGGGGTATATAGTCGAGAGTGTGGAGGCGCACCGCCCTTACCGGCGTCCCCCCGGCCCCCTGCCGCCACATCCATTTGTGCTCGTCGAAGAGGAGAACACGATGACCGCCGAGACCCAGCTCCCCCAGGCGACCGGCTCCTGCTGCTCGCCCACCGGTTCCTGCCACGACCCCGCGGGCACGGACGCCGAGCAGGGCGGCGTGACCACCGTCTACCAGGTGACGGGCATGACCTGCGGACACTGCGAAGGTGCGGTCTCCGAAGAGATCTCCGCCCTCGAGGGTGTCACCTCGGTGAAGGCGGTGGCGTCCACCGGGCAGGTGACGGTGGTCTCCCGTGCCCCCCTGGACGAGGAGGTTGTGCGCGCCGCCGTCGACGAGGCGGGTTACGAGCTCGCCGGCCGCGCCTGACCGCACCGGGATCCACCGCACTCGCACCACCCCCTTGCCGCCGGGCCGGTCCGACCAGCAGATACTGGTGGGGCACGGCCCGGTCGGCGTTTCAGGAGTTCGGACATGCACAGCGCAACAGATGTCGAGATCCCGGCGGCGGAGAGTTCGCGGGCCGAGTTCACGATCGGCGGGATGACCTGCGCGTCCTGCGCGGCCCGGGTCGAGAAGAAGCTGAACCGGATGGACGGGGTCACCGCCACCGTCAATTACGCGACGGAGAAGGCCCGGGTCGCCTACGGTCCCGGGACCGGTCTCGCGGATCTGATCGCCACGGTCGAGAAGACCGGTTACACGGCGACGCCGGTGCGCCGCCCGGTACCGACGCCGCCCGTTCCCCTTCCCCCCGCACCGGCGCCCGCGGCCCCGGCATCGGCTCCGGAGACCGATGACGACACCGGGACCCATACCGCGGCCCGGGCCGGCGCCGACGACGACGCCTCCACCCTCGCCGCGCTGCGGCTCCGGCTCATCGTCTCGGCCGTCCTCGCCGCCCCCGTCGTGGCGCTCGCGATGATCCCCGCCCTCCAGTTCGACAACTGGCAGTGGCTGTCCCTCACACTGGCAGCCCCCGTCGTCGTCTGGGGCGGCCTGCCTTTCCACCGCGCCGGCTGGACCAACCTCCGGCACGGCGCGGCCACCATGGACACCCTGGTCTCGGTCGGGACCCTCGCCGCCTTCGGCTGGTCGCTGTGGGCCCTGTTCCTCGGCGACGCGGGGATGCCCGGCATGCGGCACGGCTTCGACTTCACGGCCTCCCGCGCCGACGGCGCCTCCACCATCTATCTGGAGGTCGCGGCAGGGGTCGTCACCTTCATTCTGCTGGGCCGCTATCTGGAGGCGAAGTCCAAGCGGAAGGCGGGTTCCGCCCTCCGGGCGCTGATGCACCTGGGCGCCAAGGACGTCGCGGTCCTGCGGGGCGGTGCGGAGGTACGCATCCCCGTGGGCCGGCTCGCCGTCGGCGACCGCTTCGTCGTCCGCCCCGGCGAGAAGGTCGCCACCGACGGCACCGTCGTCGAGGGCACGTCGGCTGTGGACGCCTCCATGCTCACCGGTGAGTCCGCTCCCGTCGACGTGCGGGCCGGGGACTCCGTCACCGGGGCCACCGTGAACGTCTCCGGCCGGCTCGTCGTCGAGGCGACCCGGGTCGGGGCCGACACCCAGCTGGCCCGGATGGCCCGGCTCGTCGAGGACGCCCAGAACGGCAAGGCCGAGGCACAGCGGCTCGCCGACCGGATCTCCGCGGTGTTCGTCCCCGTGGTCCTGGTGACCGCCCTGGTCACCCTGGTCACCTGGCTGCTGGTGACGGACGACGCGACGGCCGCGTTCACGGCCGCCGTCGCCGTGCTGATCATCGCCTGCCCCTGCGCCCTCGGACTCGCCACCCCGACCGCCCTCATGGTCGGCACCGGACGCGGCGCCCAGCTCGGCATCCTGATCAAGGGCCCCGAAGTCCTGGAGACCACCCGCCGCATCGACACGATCGTCCTCGACAAGACCGGCACCGTCACCACCGGCCGCATGACCCTCCAGACCGTCCACACCACGAACAACGCCACCGAAACCGACGTCCTGCGCCTGGCCGGAGCCCTGGAACACGCCTCCGAACACCCCATCGCCCAAGCCGTCGCCACCGGCGCCACCAACCACACCCGAGCACCCCTCCCCACCCCCGAGAACTTCACCAACCTCCCCGGCCTCGGCGTCCAGGGCACCGTCGAGGGCCACGCGGTCCTCGTCGGCCGCCCCCGGCTGCTCGCCGGCGCCGGAATCGGCATCCCCGACGCCCTGGCCGCCGCGATGACGGAGGCAGCCGCCCAGGGCCGTACCGCGATCGCGGTCGCCTGGGACGGCGAGGCACGCGGTGCCCTCGAAGTCGCCGACGCGGTCAAGGACACCAGCGCGGCCGCCGTCGCCGACCTCCGCGCGCTCGGCCTGACGCCGATCCTGCTGACCGGCGACAACCGCGCGGTGGCGGAATCCGTGGCCCGTGCGGTCGGGATCGACGAGGTCCGCGCAGAGGTGCTGCCCGAGGAGAAGGTGCACGTCATCGAGCGGTTGCAGGCCGAGGGGCGGGCGGTCGCCATGGTCGGTGACGGGGTCAACGACGCGGCGGCACTGGCCACCGCGGACCTCGGCCTGGCGATGGGAACGGGCACCGACGCCGCGATCGAGGCGAGCGATCTGACGCTCGTTCGTGGAGATCTCAAGGTGGCAGCCGATGCCATCCGGCTCTCGCGCCGCACCCTGGCCACCATCAAGGGCAACCTTTTCTGGGCATTCGGTTACAACGTTGCTGCTCTACCCCTTGCGGCATTTGGCCTGCTCAACCCTATGATTGCGGGAGCGGCGATGGCCTTCTCCTCGGTCTTCGTCGTGACGAACAGCCTGCGCCTGCGGTCCTTCACGTAATTTCCACAAAGAGACTTAGATCACACCGGTTCAGGGGTAACCATTCGGCGGGTTCGCGAGTCTTAGAGTGCGATGCCAAAGGATGTCTTGGGGGACGTCCGACGGAGGGTCTTGGGGGACGCTCCGGGCACGCGTAGGCCGGGGCACGTGCACCGGGGAGCTTTGAGCGGCCCTCCCGTCCGTACGTACCCCGGCAGACCGCAGGCGGCACGCGCAGGCGGTACGAGGAACAGCGCAGGACCAGCAGTACCCGAGGAACCCAGGAGCTTCGGCTCCCACTGAACGCCCGGCCGGATCCCGTGGGGGGAATCCGCTCCGGGATATGGGAAGCGCCTCGTTGTCGGCCCGTGGGGGGATCGACGGCGGGGCGCTTCTCGCTTTCCCGCGGGAGCGCTCCCGCGGGAAGGACGGGAGCGCGGGAGCGCGCCGGCGGGAGCCCGTCGGCGGAAGCTGTCCGGACAAGCAAATCGCCCCGGACACCGCGCTCTGTGCGAAAGCGCGGCAGTCGGGGCGAAGGCAACCGGCCGTCAGGGCCGGGGTGGTGCGGGGGCGGTCCGGGGGTCAGCGGCCCTCGACCGGGACGAAGTCGCGCAGGACCTCGCCGGTGTAGATCTGACGCGGGCGGCCGATGCGGGAACCCGGCTCCTTGATCATCTCGTGCCACTGGGCGATCCAGCCCGGAAGGCGGCCGATCGCGAAGAGCACGGTGAACATCTCGCTCGGGAAGCCCATGGCCCGGTAGATCAGACCGGTGTAGAAGTCCACGTTGGGGTAGAGGTTGCGCGAGACGAAGTACTCGTCGTTGAGCGCGTGCTCCTCCAGCTTGAGCGCGATGTCGAGCAGCTCGTCGGACTTGCCGAGCGAGGACAGCACGTCGTGGGCCGCGGCCTTGATGATCTTGGCGCGCGGGTCGAAGGACTTGTACACCCGGTGGCCGAAGCCCATCAGGCGGACGCCGTCCTCCTTGTTCTTCACCTTCTGGATGAAGCTGTCGACGTCGCCGCCGTTGGCCTGGATGCCCTCGAGCATCTCCAGGACCGACTGGTTGGCGCCACCGTGCAGGGGGCCCCACAGCGCCGAGATGCCGGCGGAGATCGAGGCGAACATGTTCGCCTGCGAGGAGCCGACCAGACGCACGGTGGAGGTCGAGCAGTTCTGCTCGTGGTCCGCGTGCAGGATGAGCAGCTTCTCCAGCGCCGAGACGACGACCGGGTCCGGCACGTACTCCTGGGCGGGGACCGAGAAGGTCATGCGCAGGAAGTTCTCGACGTAGCCGAGGTCGTTGCGCGGATAGACGAACGGGTGGCCGATCGACTTCTTGTACGCGTACGCCGCGATGGTCGGCAGCTTGGCCAGCAGCCGGATCGTCGAGAGGTGACGCTGCTCCTCGTCGAACGGGTTGTGGCTGTCCTGGTAGAACGTGGACAGCGCGCTGACGACCGAGGACAGCATGGCCATCGGGTGGGCGTCGCGCGGGAAGCCGTCGAAGAACCGCTTGACGTCCTCGTGCAGCAGCGTGTGCTGGGTGATCTCGTTCTTGAAGGTCGACAGTTCATCGACCTTCGGAAGCTCACCGTTGATGAGCGTGTAGGCGACCTCGAGGAACGTCGACTGCTCGGCGAGCTGCTCGATGGGGTAGCCGCGGTACCGCAGGATGCCCTGCTCGCCGTCGAGGTAGGTGATGGCCGATTTATAGGCAGCGGTGTTGCCGTATCCGCTGTCCAGCGTCACCAGACCGGTGTTCGCCCGGAGCTTCCCGATGTCGAAGCCCTTGTCGCCGACGGTGCTGTCGATCACCGGGTAGGTGTACTCGTCATCGCCGTACCGCAGTACTACAGCGTTGCTGGTGTGCTCGCTCACGTCATCCCTCACCGACGTAGTGCCTCTTCTTCGAGGTTCCCTGACTGTCTCCACCCTCCCCCATTTGGCTCAGGAGAGTGCACTCGGGGTCGTCCATTGGACCTACTCGCGGCACTGAGTGCCGCGAACTTATTCATCCTGCCCCCTTGACTGCGGTTGCGGAAGACCTCCGTGATGTTTCCCACCGATTTGATCGATCATTTTTACCGAGGATCCTCCTTCCGCACCTCCCCGCAGCCGGTAATCCAGCGCCGTACAGCGTCTGCCTGCGGAAACCGTGCGGACCGCCTGGCCGATCGCCTGCCGGGAGCCGACCAGCACGACGAGCTTCTTGGCCCTCGTCACGGCCGTGTACAGCAGGTTCCGCTGGAGCATCATCCAGGCGCTCTTCGTCACGGGGATGACGACGGCCGGGTACTCGCTGCCCTGGGAGCGATGGATCGTCATGGCGTACGCGTGGGACAGCTCGTCGAGCTCGTCGAAGTCGTAACTGATCTCCTCGTCCTCGTCCGTGAGCACGCTCAGCTTCTGTTCGTCCAGGTCGAGGGCGGTGACGACACCAACGGTCCCGTTGAAGACACCGTTCTCGCCCTTGTCGTAGTTGTTGCGGATCTGGGTGACCTTGTCACCGACGCGGAACACCCGGCCGCCGAACCGCTTCTCGGGCAGACCGGGGCGGCCCGGGGTGATGGCCTGCTGGAGCAGCCCGTTGAGATGACCGGCTCCGGCCGGGCCGCGGTGCATCGGCGCCAGCACCTGCACATCCCGGCGCGGGTTCAGCCCGAACTTGGCCGGGATGCGACGGGCCGCCACATCCACCGCGAGCACCCCGGCGTCCTCCGTCTCGTCCTCCACGAAGAGGAAGAAGTCGCTGAGGCCCTGGGTGAGAGGCGGTACGCCGGAATTGATCCGGTGGGCGTTGGTGACGACCCCGGACTGCTGGGCCTGGCGGAAGATGGTGGTCAGCCGGACCGCCGGGACGGGGCTGCCACCGGCGAGCAGATCCCGCAGCACCTCCCCCGCACCGACCGAGGGCAGCTGGTCCACATCGCCGACGAGCAGGAGATGGGCCCCGGGCGCCACGGCCTTGACCAGCTTGTTGGCGAGCAGCAGGTCGAGCATGGAGGCCTCGTCGACGACCACGAGATCCGCGTCGAGCGGTCGGTCCCGGTCGTACGCCGCGTCGCCGCCCGGCTTCAGTTCGAGCAGGCGGTGCACGGTGGACGCCTCGGCGCCGGTCAGCTCGGAGAGCCGCTTTGCCGCCCGCCCGGTGGGCGCGGCCAGCACCACTTTCGCCTTCTTGGCGCGGGCCAGCTCCACGATCGACCGGACGGTGAACGACTTCCCGCAGCCGGGCCCTCCGGTCAGCACGGCCACCTTGCGGCTGAGCGCGAGCCGCACCGCCGCCTCCTGCTCGGGAGCCAGCGTCGCACCGGTCCGCCCCGCGAGCCACTTCAACGCCGCGTCCCAGTCCACGTCCCCGAAGGCCGGCATCCGCTCCTCGGGCGTCCGCAGCAGCCGGCGCACCTGGGCGGCCAGGGCGATCTCCGCCCGGTGGAACGGCACCAGGTAGACGGCCGTGATCGGCTCACCGCCCTCGGGCGACGGCACCTTCTCCCGTACGACACCCTCCGGCTCGGCGGCCAGCTCGGCCAGGCACTCGATGACGAGCCCGGTGTCGACCTGCAGGAGCTTGACCGCGTCCGCGATGAGCCGCTCCTCGGGCAGGAAGCAGTGTCCCTGATCGCTGGACTGCGACAAGGCGTACTGCAGCCCGGCCTTGACCCGCTCCGGGCTGTCGTGCGGAATGCCGACGGCCTGGGCGATCCGGTCCGCGGTGAGGAAGCCGATGCCCCAGACATCGGCGGCCAGCCGGTAGGGCTGGTTCTTCACGACGGAGATCGAGGCGTCCTCGTACTTCTTGTAGATGCGGACGGCGACGGACGTCGAAACGCCCACGCTCTGGAGGAAGACCATGACCTCCTTGATCGCCTTCTGCTCCTCCCACGCGGCGGCGATCATCTTCGTCCGCTTCGGCCCGAGCCCGGGGACCTCCACGAGGCGCTTCGGCTGCTGCTCGATGATGTCGAGGGTGTCCACACCGAAGTGGGTGGTGATCCGGTCGGCCATGACGGGCCCGATGCCCTTGATCAGCCCGGAGCCGAGGTAGCGGCGGATGCCCTGGATGGTGGCGGGGAGGATGGTCGTGTAGTTCTCGACGGTGAACTGCTTGCCGTACTGCGAGTGCGAGCTCCACCGCCCCTCCATCCGCAACGACTCGCCGGGCTGCGCGCCGAGCAGCGAGCCGACGACGGTGAGCAGGTCATTGGCACCACGCCCGGTGTCGACGCGCGCGACCGTGTACCCGTTCTCCTCGTTGGCGTACGTGATGCGCTCGAGTACGCCTTCCAGGACGGCCATGTTCGGCGTGGAGGGGGCCGTGGACGACGTGGTGGACATGGTGGTGACGGTACTTGGCCGGGCTGACAGCGGTGCCCCGCGTCGGAAACTGGCGTACGTCACGAGGACTGGAAGACGATCGGCGACATGATCGGTGCTGCCGCGCTGCCGCCCGAGAAACGGCAGCCGGTCAGGTGATCTTCGTCAGCGCTTCGCCCTTGTGCATCGCGACGTGGTCAGTCCTGTCGCTCTTGATCTCGTACTGGGGACTGTCGGGGCTGCAACGCCGCGTACGGCCCTTGAACTCCACGTCGTCGGTGTGGACCTGGGTGATCCGGCCCTCCACATGGCCCGCTTCGGAGTTCCAACGCACATGGTCCCCGGTCGCGAAATCGCTGGTCATCGGTTCGCCTTCCGTTATGACGGTGTCTCCCGCCTCCTCCAGTGTCCCGCCCGGGACATGCTTCGCACGGTGTGGCGGCGCTGCGCCGCGGCCGGTGCAGTATGTCCGAGGGCGGCTCTTTCGGAGAGGAGCATGCGATGCGCGAGATCTGGACGATCGGGCACTGGACATGCCCGGAGGAGGCCTTCACCGGACTGCTCGAAGGCCAGGGCATCGACGTGCTGGCCGATGTCCGGGCCCAGCCCGGCTCGCGCCGGAGCCCGCAGTTCTCCCAGGATGTGCTGCCCGGATGGCTGGAGCGGGCGGGCATCGACTACGTGTACCTGGCCGAGCTCGGCGGGCGGCGGCGCAAGCAGGAAGTGGACCCCCTCGTGAACGCGGGCTGGCACCACGCGAGCTTCAAGAACTACGCGGACTACACACAGCTCCCGGAGTACGAGCGCGGCATCACCCGCCTGACCTCCCTCGCGGACCGCGGCCGCGTCGCCGTCATGTGCGGTGAGCCGATGCCGTGGCGCTGCCACCGGCTGCTCATCGCCAACACACTCACCGCACGCGGCTGGACGGTCCGGCACATCATGGGGACGGGCGAGCCGCGGCCCCATGTCCTGGGCACCTGGGGCGCGAGCCCCCGGATCGGGGTGCGCGGCGAGGTGACGTACCCGGCGGACCCGGCGGACTGAGCCGTGGCGTGTCGACCGGATCGGGCGAGTGGAGGACGGCGAAGCAGCGGCTGACGGCCGTGTCACAGGCGGCGGATACCCTGCCCGAATGAGCAACGCGACATGGGACGCCCTGACAGCGACCCCTCTCCCGGAAGTGCGGCGCCGCGCGGCCGTCATGGACGAACTCGCCGAGGTCGCACCGGTGGAGGTGTCCGGCGCACGCCGTCTGGCCTGGAACGACCGCGGCGGCCAGTCCGCGGTCTGGTACTTCACGGAGGACGGCCGCGTGCTGCTGCTGACCTTCGACCACGAGTCGGACCTGAATCTGTACGCCGAGGAGGATTTCGCCCTTCAGGAGTCGTTCTACGACGGCGTCCCCGAATCCCTCGTCGCCCTGGTCCGCGACCGTCCCGAGAACTACGAGTCGCTGAACCTCACGGACTCCGCGACGGGACGGACGATCCACTACGCAGGCGGCGTCTTCTGGTACGACGGCACGCGCTGGCATGTGTCCGACGGCCTGGCGGAGCACTGCCGCCGCGAGGGCGCGGACCTCTTCGTCGAGTCCGGCTTCGACTACTGCCTGCGCGCCTACCGCTTCGGCCAGGACTTCGCCCCGGAGCCCTCGTGACGATCCGTGACGAAGACGGTCGGTACGAGGACGAGAAGGAAGCGGACCTGCCCGGCATCCGTGAGGTCTTCGCCCGACACGGCTGAGGATGGGGCTGGAGGACGTGTGCGAGGCACCTGACAGGCCCGGTCCGGGAGTTGGTCCTCGTCGCGGCGTCGTCTGTCCGAGCGGGGACGGCGAGGGCCTGGCTCCCGCGCAACGGACCTGCTCAGAGCCCTTCGAGGAGACTTGTGCCGACGGCTCCCGCCCGTCCGGGCCTCCGACGATCGGCTGTCCGGCACAGCCCTGCGGCGAAACGGGGCCCGGTCTCCCGACCGGGCCCCACTCGCTTTCCCCCTCGGCCGGAGCTTCCACATCCCCCCGGATCCCTCCCCGGAAGCGTCCGACGCAGATATGACCCGGCATGGCACTCAAGGGTTGTACACCTTGGCCATCTCTTTACCTCGGACGCCCGGAGGGCCGGATCGCCGCCTCAGCAGGCGTGCTTCACATAGCGGGCCGCGACCTCCGCCAGGACCTCGGCGCCGTCGCGTGCCCACAGCGCCTCGTTGAAGATCTCCACCTCGACCGGGCCGTCGAAGCCGGTGGCCTCCACCGCCGTGCGGAAGGCGCGGAAGTCGACGCTGCCGTCGCCGAGTTGGCCGCGGCCCAGCAGGACGCCCGCCGGGAGCGGGGTGATCCAGTCGGCGAGCTGGAAGGAGTGGATGCGGCCTGCCGCGCCCGCGCGGGCGATCTGAGCGGGTGCCTGGTCGTCCCACCAGAGGTGGTACGTGTCCACGACCACGCCCACCTGGTCGGCCGGGAAGCGTTCCGCGATGTCCAGCGCCTGGGACAGGGTGGAGACGACGCAGCGGTCCGAGGCGAACATCGGGTGCAGTGGCTCGATGGCCAGGCGTACACCGCGTTCGACTGCGTAGGGGGCCAGTTCGGCCAGCGCGTCCGCGATGCGTTCGCGGGCTCCGTACAGGTCCTTGCTGCCTTCCGGGAGACCGCCCGAGACCAGGACCAGGGTGTCCGTGGACAGGCCCGCCGCCTCGTCGAGCGCCGCGCGGTTGTCGTCCAGGGCGCGGGCCCGCTCGACCGGGTCGAGGGCGGTGAAGAACCCGCCCCGGCAGAGGCTGGTGACCGACAGGCCGGAGTCCGAGAGGAGCCGGGCCGTGGCCTCGACGCCGTACTCCTGGACGGGGGCCCGCCACAGGCCGACCTTGTCGATGCCCGCTTTCGCGCAGCCCTCGGCCAGGTCGGGCAGGGACCACTGCTTGATGGTCTCCTGGTTGATGGAGAGACGGCCGTCGCTCATCGGGGGCCTCCGTTGACCGTGAGGAGCGCGCGCATCCGGGACTCCGCCAGTTCCGGGTCGGGGAACAGGCCGAGGCGGTCGGCGAGTTCGTACGCCCTGGACAGGTGTGGCAGGGAGCGGGACGACTGCAGGCCGCCCACCATCGTGAAGTGGTCCTGGTGACCGGCCAGCCAGGCGAGGAAGACCACGCCCGTCTTGTAGTAGCGGGTCGGTGCCTGGAAGAGATGGCGGGACAACTCGACCGTGGGGTCGAGGAGTTCGCGGAACCCCTTGGTGTCGCCCGTGTCCAGGACCCGCACCGCGTGCGCGGCCAGCGGGCCGAGCGGGTCGAAGATGCCGAGCAGCGCGTGGCTGAAGCCGCGGTCGTCGCCGGCGATCAGTTCGGGGTAGTTGAAGTCGTCGCCGGTGTAGCAGCGCACCCCGCTCGGGAGGCGGCGGCGGACGTCGATCTCGCGCTCCGCGTCGAGGAGGGAGATCTTGATGCCGTCGACCTTGTCGGGGTGTTCCGCGATGACCTGGAGGAAGGTGTCGGTCGCCGCGTCCAGGTCGGTGGAGCCCCAGTAGCCGTCCAGTGCCGGGTCGAACATCGGGCCCAGCCAGTGCAGGACGACCGGTTCGGTGGCCTGGCGGAGGAGATGTGCGTACGTCTCCAGGTAGTCCTGCGGGCCCCTCGCCGCTGCGGCGAGCGCACGCGAGGCCATCAGGATGGCCTGGGCGCCGCTCTCCTCGACGAGGGCGAGCTGCTCCTCGTACGCGGACCGCACCTCGGCGAGCGTGGCCGGACCGGCGGGGAGCTGGTCGGTGCCGACGCCGCAGGCGATGCGGCCGCCCACGGACCTGGCCTCGGCGGCCGAGCGGCGGATCAGCTCGGCGGCTCCTGCCCAGTCCAGGCCCATGCCGCGCTGGGCGGTGTCCATGGCCTCGGCCACGCCCAGTCCGTGCGACCAGAGGTGGCGGCGGAAGGCGAGGGTGGCGTCCCAGTCAACGGCTGCGGGCGAGTCCGGGCTGATGTCGGCGTACGGGTCGGCCACGACGTGGGCGGCGGAGAAGACCGTACGGGAGGCCAGGGGCGCGCCGTCGGGTGCGAGGTCGAGCGGGGTGGTGCGGGGCTCGTACGGGCCCTGCGGGAGGTGAATGGTCATGGTGTCCGCTCCGGTGCGACGGGGGTGGGGCGCGGCATCACAGGGTCAGCTCCGGGACCTCGAAGCGGCGGCCCTCGGCGGACGACTTGAGGCCGAGCTCGGCGAGCTGGACGCCGCGCGCGCCGGCCATCAGGTCCCAGGTGTACGGCTCGTCGAGCACGATGTGGCGGAGGAACAGCTCCCACTGGGCCTTGAAGCCGTTGTCGAAGACCGCGTTGTCGGGGACTTCCTGCCACTGGTCGCGGAAGGACTCGGTGACGGGGAGGTCGGGGTTCCAGACCGGCTTGGGCGTGGCCGAGCGGTGCTGGACGCGGCAGTTGCGCAGGCCCGCGACGGCGGAGCCGTGGGTGCCGTCGACCTGGAACTCGACGAGCTCGTCGCGGTTGACGCGGACCGTCCAGGAGGAGTTGATCTGGGCGACGGCGCCGCCCTCCAGCTGGAAGATGCCGTACGCGGCGTCGTCCGCGGTCGCGGCGTACGGCTTGCCGTGCTCGTCCCAGCGCTCGGGGATGTGCGTCTGTACGTGCGCCTGCACGGTGGTGACCCGGCCGAACAGCTCGTGGAGCACGTACTCCCAGTGCGGGAACATGTCGACGACGATGCCGCCGCCGTCCTCCGCACGGTAGTTCCAGGAGGGGCGCTGGGCCTCCTGCCAGTCGCCCTCGAAGACCCAGTAGCCGAACTCACCGCGTACGGAGAGGATCTCGCCGAAGAAACCGCCGTCGATGAGGCGCTTCAGCTTCAGCAGGCCCGGCAGGAAGATCTTGTCCTGGACGACACCGTGCTTGATGCCGGCATCCCGGGCGAGGCGGGCGAGGTCGAGGGCGCCCTCGACGTCGGTGGCGGTGGGCTTCTCGGTGTAGATGTGCTTGCCCGCCGCGATGGCCTTCTTGATCGCCTCGACCCGGGCCGAAGTGACCTGGGCGTCGAAGTAGATGTCGATGGTGTCGTCGGCGAGGACCGCGTCCAGGTCGGTCGACCACTCGGTCAGACCGTGCTGCTCGGCGAGTGCCTCCAACGCGTGGGCGCGGCGGCCGACGAGGACCGGCTCGGGCCACAGCACGTCGCCGTTGCCCAGATCGAGGCCGCCCTGTTCGCGGATCGCGAGGACCGAGCGCACCAGGTGCTGTCGGTATCCCATGCGACCCGTGACGCCGTTCATGGCGATGCGCACTGTCCTGCGTGTCACGAAAGTTCCTCCATACAGCCGTAGCAAGCGCTTTCTATGCGGTATGACGCTAGCCTGCCGACAGCGACCTGGACAAGAGGGGGCACGCTGATTGGTTTGGTCCACTCCCTCATCACTCCTCGGAGGAATGCGATGACAGTCACCCTGGCGGACGTGGCGGCTCGCGCCCGGGTGTCCCCGGCCACCGTTTCCCGCGTGCTGAACGGCAACTACCCCGTGGCGACGTCCACTCGGGAGCGGGTCCTGCGTGCGGTGGACGATCTGGACTACGTACTCAACGGGCCCGCGAGTTCCCTCGCCGCGGCCACGTCCGACCTGATCGGGATCCTGGTCAACGACATCGCCGACCCCTTCTTCGGGATCATGGCGGGCGCTGCCCAGACGGAGATCGGCGGTCCGGGCGACGGAACGGGCCGGGCAGGCGGCGAGAAGCTGGCGATCGTCTGCAACACCGGCGGCACGCCGGAACGCGAGCTCACCTACCTGACCCTGCTCCAGCGTCAGCGCGCCGCCGCTGTCGTCCTCACCGGCGGCGCGGTCGAGGACCCGGCCCACCAGGCCGCGATGTCCGCGAAGCTGGCGAAGCTCGCGGACGCGGGCACCCGGGTGGTGCTGTGCGGGCGGCCACCGCTGCCGGACAACGCCTCCGTGGTGGCCGCGCTCGCCTTCGACAACCGGGGCGGCGGCCGGCGCCTCACCGAACACCTGCTCTCACTGGGCCACCGTGCCATCGGATACGTCGCGGGCCCGGTGGAGCGGACCACCACCCGCCACCGGCTGGAGGGCCACCGCGACGCGATGAAGGCCGCGGGGGTCTCGGGCGACGAGGACCGGCTCACCGTGCACGGCTCCTACGACCGCCGCTCCGGTTACGACGCCACGGTCGAACTCCTGCGCCGTGAACCGGGGATCACGGCCGTGGTCGCGGCGAACGACACGGTCGCCCTGGGCGCCGCCGCGGCGATCCGTGACCGCGGACTGCGCATCCCCGAGGACATCTCGGTGGCCGGCTTCGACGACCTCCCGTTCTCCGTGGACGTGGTCCCGGCCCTGACGACCGTACGGCTGCCGCTCGTCGAGGCGGGGGCCCGGGCCGGCCGGCTGGCGACGGGCAAGGAGGCCCCGCCGCCGGGTGGCATCGCGACGATCGCCGCGGAGCTGATGGTGCGCGGGTCGACGGCCGCACCCCGGGGATGAGTCGAGTCACCGTGACCGGGGTACGCGGCGGACGTGCCCCGGTCCGTACGGTGCAGGGGCACGTACCGACGGAAGGAACACGCACGTGAAGCTCGCTTTCTCCACCCTCGGGGTTCCGGGACTGCCGATGACCGAGGTCGTCCGGCTGGCCACCGAGCACGGCTACCAGGGGGTGGAGCTGCGCGCCCATCCCGAGGAGCCGGTGCACCCCGGGCTGTCGAAGGCCGAACGGGCCGATGTGGCCGATGAGTTCAAGCGGGGAGGGGTCGAGATCCTGACCGTGGCCGGCTACGTGCGGGCGGCCGCCGAGGGGGACGACCAGCCGGTGCTGGACGAGCTCGCCGGGCTGATCGAGCTGGCCGGGGACCTGGGCGCGCCCCACGTCCGGGTCTTCCCGGGCGGCGGCGACCAGGACCCCGCCACAGCCGACGCGGCGGCGGCCCGCAGGCTGGCAGCGGTCGCACCGTACGCCGCCGACCTGGGCGTACGCGTCCTGCTGGAGACCCACGACTCGCACCGCGCGGGGGTCGACGTGGCGCGGGTGGTCGGCACGGTGGGGCACGGGAGCATCGGCGCCCTGTGGGACGTCATGCACACCTGGCTGGCGGGCGAGGAGCCGGTGGCGAGCCATGCGGTGCTGGCCCCGCACCTGGGATACGTACAGGTGAAGGACATCGCCTCGACCGAGGACACCACGCCGGTGGCGCTGGGCGCGGGGGTGCTGCCGCTGCGGGCGTGCCTGGACGCCCTGGACGCGGACACCTGGGTCTGCTGGGAGTACGAGAAGCGCTGGTACCCCCAGGCGGCGGAGCTGCCCGCGATGCTCGCCGCGGGGCGCGAGCACCTGTTGCGCCTGGGTGCGCCCAAGCAGTAGCCCCTGCGCGGGCATCCACCGCGGACGGGCACGCCCACGCAGCGGTGCGGGCCGCGAGCATCCACTGCGGACGGGCGGGCCCGCGCGGTGCGGGCCGCGGGGCCGGTCCTCAGACGGGGGCCGGCTCGGGGGCGGGTACGCGGGTCCGCCGCGCCCCCGCGAGCGAGGTCAGCGCCACCCCGCCCACCAGCAGCGCCGCCGCGCACCACCGCAGCGGGCGCACCGACTCGTCGAGCAGCAGCGCGGCCGACGACATCCCGAAGACCGGTACGAGCAGGGTGAACGGGGCGACGGACGAGGCCGGGTAGCGGCTGAGCAGGAAACCCCACGCCCCGAAGCCGAAGATCGTGACGACCCAGGCTACGTAGACGATGATTCCGGCCCCGCTCCAGTCGAGCGCGGAGAGCGCGTCCCGGTCGCGGTCCCAGCCCTCGAAGAGCAGGGAGAGGCCGAGCAGCGGAAGGACGGGCACGGTGGAGACCCAGACCATGAAGTTGAGCGCGTCGGGCGGGGCGGCCCTGCGCGTGAGCACGTTCGACACGCCCCAGCAGGCCGCTGCGGCGATCACGAGGACGAAGGCGAGCACGGGCCCGCTCGCCCCCTCGTCGACGGCGGCCACTCCGATGCCGGACAGTGCCACCGCCATCCCCGCCAGCTTGACCTTTCCCGGCCGCTCACCCAGCACGAGTGCCGCGAAGAGCGCGGTGAAGACCGCCTGGACCTGAAGGACCAGGGAGGAGAGCCCCGCACCCATCCCCCGGTCCATCCCGATGAAGAGCAGGCCGAACTTCGCCACTCCCAGGGCCAGCCCCACCCCCACGATCCACTTCCACGCGACCTTCGGCCGACCCACGAAGAACACCGCGGGCAGAGCGGCGACCAGGAAGCGCAGGGCGGAGAAGAGCAGCGGCGGGAAGTGGTCGAGCCCGAGCTCGATGACGACGAAATTGACGCCCCAGAGGGCGGCCACCAGGACGGCCAGGGCGATGTGGAGGGGACGCATGCACCGAGGATCCCGTCGGTGGACCATGTAGCACCAGCGCGGATTTCTTCATGGTGCAATTGAGCGTCGCTAATCAATCGACTGGCCCTCGGAGGCTCCGGTGCTCGATCTCGCCCGGCTGCGCGCCCTGCACGCCATCTCCGTCCACGGTTCCGTCGCGGGGGCCGCCGCGGCACTCGGCTACACCCCGTCTGCGGTCTCGCAGCAGATCACCAAGCTGGAGCGGGAGACCCGCACGACACTGCTGGAGCGCCGCGGCCGCGGGGTCGCGCTCACCGAGGAGGCGGTGCATCTGGCCCTCGCCGCACAGGAGTTGCTGGCGATCGTGGAGCGGGCCGAGACCTCGCTGGAGGAGCGGCGGGGGCTGCCGACGGGCCGGCTTTCGATCGGCGCGTTCGCCTCGGCGGCGCGCGGGCTGCTGCCCGGGGTCCTGGCAGAGCTGGACCGCGAGCACCCCGCCCTGGATGTGCGACTGACCGAGGTCGACCCGCACCTCTCGGTGGACCTGGTGACCAAGGGCGTGATCGACCTGGCCGTCGCACACGACTGGGACATCGCCCCGCTGCCGGCCCCGGAGGGTGTGGCGCAGGCCGTGCTCGGCGAGGACCGTTGCGATCTGCTGGTGCCCGCGGACCACCGGCTCGCGGGGCGGGACGGGGTGCGGCGCGAGGAGCTGGCGAAGGAGCGGTGGATCTGCCAGCCGCCGGGGACGGTCTGCCACGACTGGCTCGTACGGACGTTGCGCACGGCGGGGTACGAGCCGGACATCCGGCACCAGGCCGAGGAGAACCACACCCAGCTGGCCCTGCTCGCCGCCGGGCTCGGAGTGGCGATGATGCCGCGACTGGGGCGCGGGCCGCTGCCGGACGGGGTGGTGGCGGTGCGGATCGATCCCGTACCGGTGCGGCGGCTGTACGCGCTGTGGCGTACGGAGGCGGCGCGCCGCCCGGCGATCACGGCGGCGGTCTCGGCACTTCAGGCACACGGGGCGGGTGCGGGGCTGCGGTGACCACGGCGCCGCGCGGGTGTGCGGCTGCGGCAACCGTGGGCCGCGCCGGGGCGGATCACCCTGCGCGAAGACGCGCGCAAAATGGTCCGAACCCTTGACCGAAAGTTATTTTCTGGATATCCGTACTGCTTGGCAGTTTCTTTCACCACCCCCTCGTCACCGAGTACGGCCGAAGGAGCTCACGTGCACGACCGCACCTCCAGACGCACCCTCCTCACCGCCACCGCGGCCACCGGCGTCGCGGCGGCTGCGGGCATGGCAGTCGCCCCCGGCGCCGTCGCCGCCCAGAAGTCCGCAAGCAGCAGCCCCACCTCCGCCGCCACCACCCGTCGGCTGAAGCGGCTCATCTCCCGGATGAGCCTGGAGGAGAAGGTCGGCCAGCTCTTCGTCATGCGGGTCTACGGGCACTCCGCGACCGAGCCCGATCAGGCGGACATCGACGCCAACCTCGCCGAGATCGGGGTGCGTACCGCTGCCGAGATGATCGCCAAGTACCACGTGGGCGGCATCATCTACTTCGCGTGGGCGCACAACACCCGTGACCCGCACCAGATCGCCGATCTCTCCAACGGCATCCAGCGGGCCGGTCTGGCCGGGCCCAACTCCCTGCCGCTCCTCATCTCCACCGACCAGGAGCACGGCATCGTCTGCCGCGTCGGCGAGCCCGCCACACTGATGCCGGGCGCGATGGCGCTGGGCGCGGGCGGTTCGCGGTCCGATGCCAGGCGGGCCGGGCAGATCGCGGGCGCCGAGCTGGCCGCGATCGGTATCTGCCAGAACTACGCCCCGGACGCCGACGTCAACGTCAACCCGGCCAACCCGGTCATCGGCGTGCGTTCCTTCGGCTCCGACCCGCAGTCCGTGGCCGGGATGGTCGCAGCCCAGGTGAAGGGGTACCAGAGCGCCGGGATCGCTTCCACGGCCAAGCACTTCCCGGGCCACGGCGACACCAGCACCGACAGCCACACCGGCCTGCCGGTGATCACCCACACCCGTGAGCAGTGGGCCGAGCTGGACGCGCCGCCGTTCCGGGCGGCGATCGCCGCGGGCATCGACTCGATCATGACGGCGCACATCGTGGTCCCCGCGCTCGACCCGGCCGAGGACCCGGCGACGCTGTCCAAGCCGATCCTCACCGGCATCCTGCGCGAGGAGCTCGGCTACGACGGCGTCGTGGTCACCGACTCGCTCGGCATGGAGGGCGTGCGGACGAAGTACGGCGACGAGCGGGTGCCGGTCCTGGCACTGCAGGCGGGTGTCGACCAACTGCTCAACCCGCCCAGCCTGGAGGTGTCCTGGAACGCCCTCCTGGCGGCCGTCAAGAGCGGTGAGGTCAGCGAGGCCCGCCTCGACGAATCGATCCTGCGCATCCTGCGGCTGAAGACGAAGCTGGGACTGTTCGACGACCCGTTCGTCAGTCACCGGGGTGTGGACCGTAACGTCGGCACCCGCTCGCACCTCGCCGCCGCCGACCGGATCGCGGAGCACACCACCACGCTGCTGGCCAACACCGGCGCGGTGCTGCCGCTGTCCCGTCGCTCGCACAGGAACCTGCTGGTGGTGGGGGCCGATCCGGCCTCACCGTCCGGCACGACGGGGCCGCCGACCACCACCCTGGCACAGGCGTTCAACGAGCTGGGGTACACGGCCACGGCCCTGTCCACGGGCACCACTCCGACCAGGGCGGCCATCGACGCGGCGGTGGCGGCCGCGCAGGGCAAGGACGCGGTGGTCGTGGGGACGTACAACGTCACGGCGACCAGTTCGCAGCGAACCCTGGTGAGTGAGCTGGCCGCGACCGGCGTCCCGGTGATCACGATCGCGATCCGCAACCCGTACGACATCGCCCGTCTGGCCGGCACCGGATACGCGGCGAGCCTGGCCTCGTACTCGTGGACCGACGTCGAACTGCGGGCGGCCGCGCGGGTGATCGCGGGGCAGGCCGAGCCGGAGGGGAAGCTGCCGGTTCCGGTGCAGCGCCCGGACGATCCCTCGCAGGTGCTGTACCCGGTGGGCTACGGGCTGACGTACTAGGGCCTGTTTCGAAAGTAGCGCCGTCCGCCCGGAGGGCGGGCTCGGCGGCGTCTGGTGCGTGCGATCGCAAGGCGGAGGGTCGCCCCGATACTGGGTGTATCGGGGTGATCCCGACAACGCGGCGAGCGTGCGTGCCAGGCGTCGCCGAGCAGGCGGGACTTTCGAAACACGCCCTGGGGCCTTTGCGTCCGGATCACGCCGCAGGTGTGCGTGCCGGGCCCCGCGAACCCGGCATGATCCGAACGAGAGGCTCCGGAGCGGTTCCCGCGCCGGCGGCCGGTTGCGTACCGGCCGCCGGCGCGGGGCTGTTCCCGTTACGGCGTTACGGGCGCCTGGTGCCGAGCCGGTGCTCGGTCGTCAGGTCCTTCTTGTCGAGCCGCGCGTCGTACTTCGCGAGCGGCTTCGCCTTCGCCGGGTCCGCCTGGGCGGCGGCCGGGGCGACGCCCGCCCAGCGCAGGATGGCCGCGGTGGCCGTGGCGTTCTCCGCCGGGGCGAGACCAGCGACGTTCGAGCCGTGGTTGCCGCCGGGCACCGTGAAGACGTAGCTGTCACGGGCGCCCGCGCCGAGCCGGAAGCGCTCGGCGCCCCACGGGTCGTTCTCCCCGTACACGTACAGCATGTGGCTGGCGTGGTTCTTCACCCAGCTGTCGACGTCGCGCATCACCGAGGGCTGGAACTTCATCGGGATGGAGCTCGGTACGAAGTTGCGGGGCGGCTGGTAGCCGTAGCGGCTGAGCCCGCCGAGCCAGGGCTGCTCGATGTCGGGCGAGCCCAGCTGGGTGCCCGCCTGGTAGTAGTACGGCGTGTAGTTCGCCAGGCCCTGGTCCGCGTAGGCGGAGAAGCCGGAGATCGAGTCGATCGAGTCCCAGATCGCCTGGTCGGGCGCGTTCTCCGCGTCGGCCGGGATGGAGTCGCAGTCGGCGAGCAGGCTGTACTGCCAGTACGCCCAGACGTAGTCCATGACCACGGCCTCGTAGGCCTTGTCCAGGGTGCCGACGGTGGTGAAGGTGTAGCCGTTGTCGGCGGCGTACTGCTCGTACTTCTCCTCCAGCGGCTCCCGGCGGACCAGCGCCTCGCGCTGCACGCCCTCCAGCCGGTCGCGGCACTCCTTGGTGCCCACGTCGGCGAAGAAGCGGTCGTATGCCGAATCCTCCTTGTTGACCACGTCGTTGGGTGCGACGTAGGCGACGACGCCGTCCATGTCCTTCGGGTAGAAGCGCTCGAAGTACGTGGCGGTCATGCCGCCCTTGGAACCGCCGGTGGTCAGCCAGTTCTTGGAGTAGATCCGCTTCAGCGCGGTGAACACCCGGTGCTGGTCACTGGCGGCCTGCCAGATGTCGAGCTTGGACCAGTCGGCGGGCGAAGGGCGCGATGGGGTGAAGAAACGGTACTCCAGCGAGACCTGGTTGCCGTCGATGATCCGGGTCGGCTCCGAGCGGCTGGGATTGGTGGAGACGTTGTAGCCGCTGGTGAAGAAGACCGTCGGGCGCGAGGTGTCCTTGTGCAGCAGGGTGATGCGCTGCTGGAACGTGCCCTTGGACGGGTGCCGGTGGTCGACCGGCTGGGTGTAGTTGAGGACGAAGTAGCGGTACCCGTCCACCGGCTTTTCCTGGATGAGACTCATGCCCGGGATGGCCAGGATGCGGTCCTTGATGTCCGTGCTCGTACCGCTGTCGCCGACGGCGGAACGGACCGCGGCCGGTTCTGCGGCGGTGGCCGCCCCGGCCGAAGCACCCGTCGCACTGACTGTGCCGATGAGCACTGCCAGCGACAGGAACCCTCTGAGCGCCTTGCGCATACACCCTCCCCTTGATTCACAACAGAACGTCGTGAACCTAGCGGGGCGATACCCGTACCACCACCCCCCGTTGCCCGGGCGTGTGCTCGCGTCACCCGGTCAGCACAGGATCCAGCTCGTGGTGCCGGTGCTCCCGGAGATCGTGCCCGAGGCCCGGACGCAGCGGTTCAGCGCGTGGACGGTCACGGGTCCGGCCCGCTCGGTGAAGGAGCCGCTGTCGACCACGGGCCGGCCGCCGCGGGGCTGGATCTGTACGGACATCGGGCGCCGCTTGCCGGGCTTGGCCGCGACGGCGGTGGCGCAGGCGTAGGAGCGGGTCCTGTAGACGCGCAGCTCTCCCGTCGCGAACTTCACCGTCTTCGCGGGCCGTCCGGCGCACACCGAGGCGGCGTCGGCACTGCTCGCCTCCACACCGCCGACGACGAGCCCGAGGGCGGTCGCCAGAGCGAGGGCGAGCAGGCGGAACGGGACGCCGCGTCCCGTGCGCCCGTCGTGTCTTTCGGTCCCTCTGGTCACCAGCAGCCCCATCGCCTCATCGAACGCACATGCTTCCATCCCACACATGTACGCACACACGTGTATCTGCGTACGACGCGAGAGGCCATCCGGAGGTTGCACCCGGCGCGCTCCGCGTTGCGCGTGGCCGGGTCGGCACACGATGGGCGTCACCGGACAGAGCCGTACGAAAGGCGGGAACCGCTATGACCCGACTCCGCACCTCCGGTCGCCCTCGGGGCCGGCACCTCATCGGCCGCACGCTGCTCTCCGCCGCTCTGCTGGCCGCCGTGGCGGCCGTCCCGGCCGCCGCCGTCGGACCGCGGGGCGCACCGGCTGCGACGTCGGCCCGCGGCGTGGCCGCGGCGCATCAGCAGGTCGCCCACTTCTACGGGGCCTACATCGACGCGGTCACCGCCGAGGACGGCGGGAAACTGGCCGCCTCGCTGCGGGACTTCTACCTCACGCCCCGCCTGCGCGCGGAGCTGGGCGACTGGGAGGCGGCCAACCACGCCGACGGTGTGCTGCGCGCCCAGAACACCCCGGCCGGCTTCCGTGTCGCCGAGGGCGACAGCGGTGCCGGCCACACCTGGTCGACGGTCCGGCTCACCTGGGGATCGGCGACCGACCCCACGTACACGTACCTGAAGGTGCGGTCGGACCTGGAGACCGGGAAGATCTCCGGGGTCCGCGAGTAGCGGAAGTCGCCCCGGACACGGGCCGGTTCAGACGCCCGCCGGCTCGTCCTCCCCTATGAAGGTGCGCCACAGCAGGGCGTAGTGCCCGTCCAGGGCGAGGAGTTCGTCGTGGGTGCCGTCCTCGACGACCCGGCCGTGGTCCATGACCACGACCCGGTCGGCACGGGCGGCGGTGGTGAGGCGGTGGGCGACGACGAGGGTGGTGCGCCGGCCCGCGAGACGGTCGGTCGCCTGGTTGACCAGGGCCTCGCTGGCCAGGTCCAGCGAGGCGGTGGCCTCGTCGAGCAGCAGGATGTCCGGGTCGACGAGTTCGGCGCGGGCCAGCGCGATCAGCTGGCGCTGCCCGGCCGAGAGGTTGCGGCCCCGTTCGGCGACCTCGTGGACGTAGCCGCCGTCCAGGGTGGCGATCATGTCGTGCGCGCCCACCGCCCGGGCCGCCGCCTCCACCTCGGCGTCGGTGGCCTCCGGCCGCCCGTACGCGATGGCGTCACGCACCGTGCCCGCGAAGAGGTACGCCTCCTGCGGCACGACCCCGAGCCGGTGCCGGTACGCGGTGAGGCCGAGGTGGCGCAGGTCGGTGCCGTCCGCCGTGACCCGGCCGCCCGTCGGGTCGTAGAAGCGGGCGACGAGCTTGACCAGGGTGGACTTGCCGGCGCCGGTCTCGCCGACGAACGCGACCGTCTGCCCTGCCGGGATGCGCAGGTCGATGCCGGTGAGCGCGGCCTCCTCGCCGCCGTACGCGAAGGACACGTCCTCGAACGCGATGTCGCCGCGCAGCGAGGTGACGTCCTTCGGTGCGTCCCGGTCGGCGGTGGACGTCGGCTCCTGGAGGAGCTCCTGGATGCGGCCGAGGGAGACGGTGGCCTGCTGGTAGCCGTCGAACACCTGGGAGAGCTGCTGCACGGGCGCGAAGAACAGGTCGATGTAGAGCAGGTAGGCGACCAGCGCACCCGTGGTGAGCGTGCCGTTGTCGACCCGGCCCGCGCCGACGATCAGTACGGCCGCGGCGGCCACGGACGACAGCAGCTGTACGAACGGGAAGTACACCGAGATCAGCCACTGACCGCGGACCCGGGCCTCGCGGTAGTGATCGCTGCGCGCGGCGAACCGGTCGGCGCCGTCGCGCTCGCGGCGGAAGGCCTGCACGATCCGCAGGCCTGATACGGACTCCTGGAGGTCGGCGTTGACGACGCTGATGCGCTCACGGGCCAGCTCGTACGCCTTGACGCTCTTGCGGCGGAAGAAGAACGTGCCGATGACGAGCAGCGGCAGTGTCGCGAAGACGACCAGGGCCAGCTCCACGTCCAGGACCAGCAGGGCGACCATGATGCCGAAGAACGTGACGACGGAGACGAAGGCCGTGACCAGACCGGTCTGGAGGAACGTGGACAGGGCGTCCACGTCCGTCGTCATCCGGGTCATGATCCGGCCGGTCAGCTCGCGCTCGTAGTAGTCGAGGCCCAGGCGCTGGAGCTGCGCGAAGATCTTCAGCCGCAGCGAGTAGAGCACCCGCTCGCCGGTGCGGCCCGTCATCCGGGTCTCGCCGATCTGGGCCGCCCACTGCACGAGCACCACGACCAGGCCGAAGGCGGAGGCGGCCCAGACCGCGCCGAGCGCCAGCTGCGTGACTCCGTCGTCGATGCCGTTCCTGATCAGTACGGGCAGCAGCAGACCCGCTCCGGCGTCCACGGCCACCAGTGCCAGGCTGACCAGCAGGGGCAGCCCGAAGCCGCGCAGCAGCCGGCGGAGCCCGTAGGACTCCTCGGCGTGCACGGCACGGGCCTCGTCGATGTCGGGGGTGTCGGTCGCCGGGGGCAGGGCCTCGACCTGGGCGAGGAGCTCGGGGGTGGCGGGGGTGCCGGCCGCGTCGGTCTCGCGTGCCTCCTCCTTGCGGACCCACAGTTGCGGCGTGATGCCCCGCTCGGCGTCGAACTCGGCGTCCATCTCCTCCTGGAGCGCGCGGTCGTCGGCGGGGTCCGGAACGGCGGTCCTGGCCAGGTGGCCGGGTGAGGTGGCGCCCAGCTCGTCCGGGTCGGTGAGCAGGCGCCGGTAGAGCGCGGAGCGGCGCTCCAGCTCCTCGTGGGTGCCGATGTCGGCGAGCCGGCCGTTCTCCAGGACGGCGATCCGGTCGGCGAGATTGAGGGTGGAGCGGCGGTGGGCGATCAGCAGGGTGGTGCGGCCGGCCATGACCTGGCGCAGCGCGTCGTGGATCTCGTGCTCGACGCGGGCGTCGACGGCGGAGGTGGCGTCGTCGAGGAGGAGCAGCCGGGGGTCGGTGAGGATGGCGCGGGCGAGGGCGACGCGCTGGCGCTGGCCGCCGGAGAGGGTGAGCCCGTGCTCGCCGACCGTGGTCTCGTAGCCGTCGGGAAGTTCCGCGATGAACCGGTCGGCCTGGGCGGACCGGGCGGCCTGTTCGATCTGCGCGTCGGTGGCGTCCGGCAGCCCGTAGGCGATGTTGGCACGGATGGTGTCGGAGAACAGGAAGCTGTCCTCCGGTACGAGTCCGATGGCGGCCCGCAGCGAGTCGAGGGTCAGTTCGCGCACGTCGTGTCCGCCGACGAGGACGGCGCCGTGCGCCACGTCGTAGAACCGGGGCAGCAGCAGCGAAACGGTGGACTTGCCGCTGCCGGACGCGCCGACGAGGGCGACGGTCTCGCCGGGTTCGATGGTGAGCGAGAAGCCGTCGAGGACGGGGCGCTCCTCGTCATAGCCGAAGCGCACGTCGTCGAACTCGACGCGGGCCGGGGTGCCGGCGGGGAGTTCCTTGGTGCCGTCCTGCAGGGACGGCTCGGTGTCGATCAGTTCCAGTACGCGCTCCACCCCGGCGCGGGCCTGCTGGCCCACGGTGAGGACCACGGCGAGCATCCGGACCGGGCCGACGAGCTGGGCCAGGTAGGTGGAGAACGCGACGAACGTGCCGAGGGTGATCTCGCCCCGGGTGGCGAGCCATCCGCCGAGGGCCAGCATCGCGACCTGGCCGAGGGCGGGGACGGCCTGGAGCGCGGGGGTGTAGCGGGAGTTCAGCCGGATGGTGCGCAGCCGGCCGGCGAAGAGCCTGCGCCCGACCTCGCGCAGCTTGCCGGTCTCCTGGTCCTCCTGCCCGAAGCCCTTGACGACGCGGACGCCGGAGACGGCCCCGTCGACGACTCCGGCGACGGCCGCGGCCTGCGACTGGGCGTACCAGGTGGCGGGGAAGAGGCGGGTGCGGGAGCGGCGGGCGATGAACCAGAGGGCGGGGGCGACAGCGACGGCGACGAGGGTCAGCAGCGGTGAGAGCCACGCCATGATCACCAGGGAGATGAGGAAGAGCAGCACGTTCCCGATGGTCATCGGGAGCATGAAGAGCAGGCCCTGGATCAGCTGGAGGTCGCTGGTGGCACGGCCGACGACCTGTCCGGTGGAGAGCTCGTCCTGGCGTCTGCCGTCGAGGCGGGTGATCGTCCCGTACATCTCGGTCCGCAGGTCGTGCTGGACGTCGAGAGCGAGCCGGCCGCCGTAGTAGCGGCGGATGTAGGTGGAGACGTACACGAGGGCTGCCGCGACGATCAGCAGGCCCGTCCAGACGGCCAGGGACCGGGTGTGACCGACGACCACGTCGTCGATGATCACCTTGGTGACCAGCGGGACGAGGGCCATCACCGCCATTCCGGCGAGCGACGAACCGAGCGCCAGCAGCACGTTGCGCCGGTAGCGCCAGGCGTAACCGCACAGCCTGCTCGCCCAGCCGCGCGGCTGGGTGCCGCTCCCTTGCTCCCCTGCGTCCGACACCCGGTGCCTCCCGATCGACCTGCTCTACCGGAAGGCACCAACGCGGTGGGCTGCGGATTTCATCCCGCCGCAACAAATACGGGACCATCGACGTAGGTCCTGTGCGCGGCACACCCGTGCCCGGGACCGCGGCGGTCCCGGGCACGGTGTGGTGGCGTCCTACAGGTGCGTCGGCTCGAACATCCGCAACAGCGCCGGGAGGACGACGACCGAGGGGCCGGGCTGTGCCATCGCCTCGGCCAGGTCGTCGGCGAGCGTCTCGGGGCTCGTACGGACCGCGGGGACGCCGAAGGACTCGGCGAGGGCCACGAAGTCCGGGCGGGACAGTTCCGTCGCGCTGGTCTCGCCGAACGCGTCGGTCATGTACTCGCGCAGGATGCCGTAGCCGCCGTCGTCGACGATCAGCCAGGTGACCGGGAGGTCGTACTGACGGGCGGTGGCGAGTTCCGCGATCGAGTACATCGCGCCGCCGTCGCCGGAGACCGCGAGGACGGGTCTGGTCCGGTCGGCGGCGGCCGCGCCGATGGCCGCCGGGAAGGCGTAGCCGAGGCCGCCTGAGCCCTGCGCGGAGTGCATGGTGTTGGGGTGGCGGGCGTCGAAGGCGGCCCACGCCCAGTAGGCGAGGATCGTCATGTCCCAGAAGCTGGGGGACGTGTCGGGCAGGGCGGTCCGGACCTCGGCGACGAGGTGCTGTTCCAGCGTCAGTCCCTGAGCGGCGATCCGGTCCCGTATCCGGCCGAGCACCGTCGCGACGCGCTCGGCGGCGGCCGGGTCCTCGCGCGGGGTGACGGCTTCGAGGAGTTCGGAGAGCGCGTCGCGGGCGTCGGCGTGGATGCCGAGGGCCGGGTGGTTGGCCTCCAGCTTCCCGGCGTCGGCCTCGATCTGCACGACGCGGCCGCGGGGGGCGAACGTGTAGTAGTTGGAGGAGAGTTCACCGAGGCCGGAGCCGACGACGAGCAGGACGTCGGCGTCCTCCAGGAAGTCCGTCGTGTGCCGGTCCTCCATCCAGGACTGGAGCGAGAGCGGGTGCTCCCACGGAAAGGCGCCCTTGCCGCCGTACGTGGTGACGACGGCGGCACCGACCCTCTCCGCGAGGGCGCGCAGCTTGCCGGACGCGTCGGACCGTACGACTCCGCCGCCCGCGATGATCGCCGGGCGCTCCGCATGCGACAGGAGATGGGCGGCGACGGCGATGAGCTCGGGTCGGGCGTGCACCTCGGGCGGGGTGGCGTCCATCGCCGTGACGACGGGCAGCGTCGTGGGTGCGACGAGTACGTCCTCGGGGATCTCGATCCAGACCGGGCCGTGCGGGGCCGTGAGCGCGGACTCCCAGGCGGCGGCGATCGCGGACGGGATCTGCGAGGCGGTACGGACGGTGTGGACGGACTTCACGATGTCGCGGAACGACGCCTTCTGGTCGCGCAGTTCGTGCAGGTAGCCGTGGCGCCCGCCGCCGAGCCCCGCGC
The DNA here is from genome assembly GCF_045162765.1 of Streptomyces sp. NBC_01013. Taxonomy (NCBI): domain Bacteria; kingdom Bacillati; phylum Actinomycetota; class Actinomycetes; order Kitasatosporales; family Streptomycetaceae; genus Streptomyces; species Streptomyces sp. NBC_01013. The sequence goes on along the minus strand of NZ_CP108687.1, from coordinate 5,499,915 downwards.
TCGGGATCTGGCTGGAGACGGCCAGTACGGGGGCGGAGGCGGCCGCCGCCTCCTGGAGTGCGGCGAGCGAGGTCAGCGCGCCCGGTCCGGTGGACAGGAGCAGCGGGGCGACCTCGCCGGTGATGCGCCCGTAGGCGTCGGCGGCGAAGCCCGCGTTGTTCTCGACGCGCAGGCCGACGTAGGTCAGGGACGAGCGGCGCAGCGCGTCGAACATACCGAGCGCGTGCTGCCCGGGCAGGCCGAAGACGGTGGTCGCGCCGAGGCCCTGGAGGGTCTCGACGACGAGGTCGCCGCCGTTGCGTCCGGGCGGGGGGTTCAGGGCGGCGGCGATCTGGGCGGGGGTGAGCTCGGGCCGCTCGTCGTGGTCGTGGCTCACTTCTGGCGGGCCTCCGCGACCGGGTTCCGGGCCTCCGCGATCTGGCGGGTCATGATCGTCGTCAGTTCGTACGCGGTGTGCGAGGCGGCGACGGAGGTGATCTCAGCGTGGTCGTACGCCGGGGCGACCTCGACCAGGTCGGCGGAGACCAGGTTGCAGGAGGACAGCCCGCGCACGATCTCCAGCAGCTCCCGGGAGGTGAGGCCGCCGGCCTCGGGGGTGCCGGTGCCGGGGGCGTGGGCCGGGTCCAGGACGTCGATGTCGATGGAGATGTAGAGCGGCCGGTCGCCGATGCGCTGACGCAACTGGTCGGCGACCTCGTCGACGCCGCGCCGCATGACGTCCGCGGAGGTGACGATGCCGAAGCCCATCTTGGCGTCGTCGGTGAGGTCCTGCTTGCCGTACAGCGGGCCGCGGGTGCCGACGTGGGAGAGCGCGGACGTGTCGAGGATGCCTTCCTCCACGGCCCGGCGGAACGGGGTGCCGTGGGTGTACGCGGCGCCGAAGTAGGTGTCCCAGGTGTCGAGGTGCGCGTCGAAGTGGAGCAGCGCGACGGGACCGTGCTTCTTGGCGACGGAACGCAGCAGCGGCAGCGCGATGGTGTGGTCGCCGCCGAGCGTCATCAACCGGGCGCCGGTGCCGAGGAGGTCGTCGGCCGCGGCCTCGACCGTCTCGACGGCCTCGTTGATGTTGAAGGGGTTCGCGGCGATGTCCCCGGCGTCGGCGACCTGCGCGAGGGCGAACGGCGAGGCGTCCTGCGCCGGGTTGTACGGGCGCAGCAGCCGTGAGGCCTCCCGGATCGCGTTGCCGCCGAAGCGGGCGCCGGGCCGGTAGGAGACGCCCGAGTCGAAGGGCACACCGACGACGGCGACGTCCGCCCGGCCGACCTCGTCGAGGCGGGGCAGCCGGGCGAACGTCGCGGGTCCGGCGTACCGCGGGACGCGGGACGAGTCGACGGGGCCGCGCGGCGTTTCGTTGCTGCTCATGGGGCGGGTGGCCTTTCCTTCGGTGCCTTCGGCGCGTTCGGTCTTCGGTGCCTCGGGCTTCTTCGGTTCCTTCGGTGACGCGCTGCTTCGAGTGTGCCGGATCCCCCGGGACGGCACGGAGCCACGCGTACGACTCCGCTGATGACGCTAGGGGGCGGGGCGGCGACCCTGAAGTGTATGTTTCCTCCATTCTCGGACCACCGAACGGATGAAACGTCCATGCCCCACTCCCCCGCCGGACCGCCCACCCCGCCCGTTCCGCTGGCCGGGCTGCTGGCCCTGGAGGATCTCGGGCTCCGCCTGATCGCGGGGCCGGACGACGCCGAGCTGCTGTGGGTGCACACCTCGGAGATGGCGGACCCGTACCCGTACCTGCTCGGCGGCGAGCTGTTGCTGAGCGCCGGGGTGCTGCTCACGGACCCGGACACCTACGTGGCCCGACTGGTGGAGGCGGGGGCGGCCGCGCTGGGTTTCGGGGTGCGGCCGGTGCACGACACGGTGCCGCCGGAGCTCGTCGCGGCGTGCGACCGGCACGGGCTGCCGCTGGTGGAGGTCCCGCCCGGGACCCCGTTCACCGCGATCGCGCGGGCGGTGTGGGGGCTGATGGCCGCGGCGCGCCACCGCGAGCTGCGCCGGGTGACCCGGGCCCAGCAGGCGTTGGCGACGGCGGCGGCACGGCCGGACCCGATTCCCGCGGTGCTGCACCAGCTGGCGGTCCGGCTGTCGGGGCGTGCGGCACTGCTGGCGGCCGACGGCGAGGAACTGCACGCGGCGGGCCCGCCGCCGGCCCCTGAGGTACGGGCGGCACTCGCCCGGCTGGCCCGGGTGGTCGCCCCGGGCGTCCGCCCCGCTCCCGCCTCGGCCACCGACGCCCTGGGCGCCTCCCATCTGTCGGCGTACGCGCTGGGCGGCGGCCGGCAACTCGCCCTGACCCTCGCAACGGACCACCGGGAGGCGGGCGATCACACCGTCGCCGGCATCGCGGTCGTCCTGCTCTCGCTGCTGGCCGCCCCGCACCAGGGCGCCGGCGCGGCCGGCCGCTCGGCGGCGCTGGTCCGGCTGCTCCTCGGCGCGGACCCGGCGGACGTCGCGCCACTGCTGGGCGGCGACGGCCGGTGGGCGGTGGTGCACGCGCGCCGCAGCGCCGGTGCGGTCGCGGACCCGCTCACGGTGGGCGCTCTCGGGGCGGCCCTGGGCTCGGCACTCGTGGACGCGGACCGGGACGGCGGCACCGTACGGGTCCTGGTCCCGGGCGGCGACCGGATCACCGCGCAGCCGGGATGGACGCTCGGCGCCTCGGCCCCCGCCCCGGCGGACGCCCTGGACGCCGCCGACGCCCAGGCCGGGCGCGCACTCGGCCGGGCGGAGGCGACCCGCGCCCCGCTCGCGGTGGACGCACCGCTCTCCGGCCTCGCCGCCCTGCTCCCGCCGGGCCCGGCGGCCGACCGCGCCCGCGCCCTGCTCGCCCCGCTCACCGCGCCACTCGCCGAGACCCTGCGCTGCTGGCTCTCCCTGCACGGCAGCTGGGACCGCACGGCGGTGGCCCTGTCCGTGCACCGCAATACCGTCCGCCAGCGCATCGCACGGTGCGGGGCGTTGCTGGAGATGGACCTGGACGACATGGACGTACGGACGGAGTTGTGGCTCGCGCTCCGGCAGGAGTGATCCCGCCCGCGTCCCGGCGGAGGCCGGACGTTCTCCGTCAACTGCCTTGCGTTGGAGCGCAGTCCAGCACCTAGCGTGCCCACCATGACGACACCTCAGCACAAGATCGGTTCGGGCTTCGGCGCCCGGAGCACCGTGGACGACGTCCTGAGCGGGATCGACCTGACCGGCAGCACGGCGATCGTCACGGGCGGTTATTCGGGGCTCGGCCTGGAGACGACCCGCGCCCTGGCGGCCGCCGGGGCCCGCGTCGTCGTCCCTGCCCGGCGCCCGGCCGTCGCCCAGGAAGCGGTCGAGGGCATCGACGGCGTGGAGACCGACGACCTCGACCTGGCCGACCTCGACAGCGTCCGAGGTTTCGCCGAGCGGTTCCTGGCCTCGGGGCGCGAGATCGACATCGTGATCAACAACGCCGGGATCATGGCCTGCCCCGAGACACGGGTCGGCCCGGGGTGGGAGGCACAGTTCGCCACCAACCACCTCGGGCACTACGCACTGGTCAACCGTCTCTGGCCGGCGATCGCCCGGGGCGGCGCGCGCGTGGTCGCCGTGTCCTCCGGGGCCCACGGCATGGGTGTGCGCTGGGACGACGTGCACTTCGAGCGCGGCTACGACAGGTGGGAGGCGTACGGGCAGGCGAAGGCGGCGAACGTGCTGTTCGCCGTGCACCTCGACGCACTCGGCCGTGACGCCGGGGTCCGGGCGTTCGCCGTGCATCCGGGCAGCATCCTCACTCCGCTGCAACGCCACCTCGCGAAGTCGGACATGGTCGACGCGGGCTGGATCGACGAGGCCGGAAACCCGACCGATCCCACCTTCAAGTCGCCCGCCCAGGGCGCGGCGACGCATGTCTGGGCGGCGACCTCCCCCCAGCTGGCGGGCATGGGCGGCGTGTACTGCGAGGACTGCGACATCGCCGAGCCCGCCGGCGAGGGTGCGGAGGGCGGCGTGCACGCACACGCCACTGATCCCGGACAGGCCGCGCGCCTCTGGGCGTTGTCGGCCGGCCTCACGGGCGTGGACGCCTTCGCGGAGGCCCGCTGAGGGCTGCCCGGCGATCCCTGTGGACCACGGCGCCCGCGCGCCGTGGTCCGCGACGGCATCGGTGACGAGGAGTACGTGGCCCCGCTCACGGTGCTGCGCAGGATGGTCGCCGACGTAGAGGACGACGGGAACCGCCCGCCCGGCTGCGGGGCGGGCGGGCGGATCCTCCGGCCCTCGTCACTCCTTCCGGAGCGGCACCTCCCGCATCAGCCAGGCCGCCAGGAAGATCACCGCCCCGAGCAGCGCGGCGCCGAGCAGCACTCCGTGCAGGCCTTCGGTGACCGCTGTCCGTACGGCGTCCCGGACCCCGTCCGGCATCCGGCGCACCGCCTCGGGCGTCCAGGACGCACCGCCTTCGGGCATACCGGCCGAGTGGAGCCGGCTCGTGTACACGGCACCGAGCACCGCGATGCCCAGCGAGCTCCCGATCGTACGGATGAGGGTGGTGGTTCCGGTCGCGGCGCCCATGTCGCGCGGTGTCGCGCTGTTGATGGTGACGAGCAGCGTGCTCTGCATCAACAGGCCCATGCCCACGCCCGGTACGAGCGTCAGCGCGGAGGTCACCGCCGTGGGTGTGCCGGCGTCCACCGTCATCAGGACGAGCGCGCCCAGGACCGTCAGCGCGCCGCCGATGACGGGGTACGGGCGGTAGCGGCCACCGGCCGCGAGGACCTTGCCGAGCAGGAGTTGGGCGCCGAACATCCCCGCCATCAGCGGGAGCAGCAGCATGCCGCTGGCCGTCGAGGAGGCGCCGCGGACGAACTGCATGTACAGCGGCAGATAGGCGGCCGCCCCGAGCATGGCGGCACCCGTCAGGAACGTGAGCACCTGGGCGACCGTGAAGTTGCGGTCGGCGAACAGCCGGGGCGGGATGACCGGTTCGACGGCGCGCCGCTCGACCCGGGCGAACCAGGCCAGGGCGACGGCTCCGGTCACGCCGAGGCCGATGATCTGCGGTGACGACCAGGCGTACGTCGTACCGCCCCAGCTGCCCAGCAGGGTCAGGGCCAGGATGGCGGCGCACAGCAGGCCGGCCCCCGCGTAGTCGATCTGCGCCTTGACCCGCTCGGTGTGCAGGCGCAGGCGCAGCCCGACGACGAGCAGGGCGAGTGCACCGATGGGGACGTTGACGTAGAAGACCCAGCGCCAGTTCAGCTGGTCGGTGAGGAAGCCGCCGAGCAGCGGCCCGCCCACCAGCGCGACCGGCATCATGGCACCGATCATCGCCTGCGAACGGCCCGCCTGGGAGGGCGGCAGCATGACGCCGATGATGGAGATGGCACCGACCATGAGCCCGCCCGCGCCGAGACCCTGGACGGCCCGGAAGGCGATGAGCTGCCCCATGTCCTGGGCGAGTCCGGAGAGTACGGAGCCCGCGAGGAACACCGTGACCGACCAGATGAAACTGCCCTTGCGCCCGTAGAGGTCGCCCAGCTTGCCCCAGATGGGGGTGGAGAGGGAGGCGGTGAGCAGATAGGCGGTCACCACCCAGGACAGGTGGTCGAGGCCTCCCAGGTCGCCCACGATCGTGGGAAGGGCCGTGCCGACGATCGTGCCGTCGAGCAGGCCGAGCATCAGGCCGAGGAGGAGGCCGAACAGGACGAGTTTCGACGGGCCTCCGCCCTCCTCGGCGGGTGGCCCGGAGGCCGCAGGTCCTTGCCGGTCGTGCGTGTCGCTCGTGTCGCCCGCGTAATGGCTCATGGTCGCCCCGAATCCGGTGATGAGTCGTCAGGCCGCGTACGGGGTTGCGGCCCTGGCCTCGCGCAGCGCGTGCGCCCACCAGGCCAGCTGGTCCAGCAGCGCCTTGGCCGCCGCGTCGACCTGGGCGTCGTCCACGGTGCCGTCCGTGCCGAACCGGCCGTAGGCGTTGTGGAAGCTGACCGTGTTGCGGATGGTCGTGGCGTTCAGCTCGGCCATGACGACGCGGAGCTGTTCCACGGCGCGCAGGCCGCCGGAGAGGCCTCCGTAGGAGACGAAGGCGACCGGCTTGGCGTGCCACTGCTCGTTGTGCCAGTCGATGGCGTTCTTCAGCGAAGCGGGAAAGCTGTGGTTGTACTCCGGCGTGACGAAGACGAACGCGTCGGCCGCCGCGAGGCGCGGTGACACCAGGGCGAGAGCCTCCTCCACACCCGGCGCCGGCGGCTGCCCGAACGCGGGCAGGACGGTGGGCAGCGGGGTCTCGGCGAGGTCGACGACATCCGTCGCCATGTCGTCGCGCTGGGACAGGTGCCCCTTCAGCCACTGGGTGACGACGGGAGCGAAGCGGCCCTCGCGGGTGCTGCCGACGACGACGGCGACGCGGAGCTGCGGGCGGGTGCTGGTCATGGGTCCCCCTGGAGGCAATGAATGTGTACTGCGTATCCCTTGGCGTACAACGTACACGCCAATGTGTACGTCGTCTACTGACGGATACGCTGTACGCTGACCGTCCATCGAGAGAGAAGGGGACGTCCATGGCCGGCCAGAAGAAGGACAGCGGCAAGGACGGCCGGGCGGGCGGCAGGACGGGGCCTGACACGTCCCTCTGGCAGCGCCTGGAGCAGCCGGCGGCCGCACCTCGCGCCTCACTCACCCTGGAGCGGATCGGGGCCGTCGCCATGGAGATCGCCGACGCGGAGGGTTTCGCCGCCGTCACCATGCGCAGGCTCGCCACGGAACTGGGCGTCGCCCCCATGGCCGCCTACCGTCACGTCTCCGGCAAGGACGACCTGTGGGCACTGATGGCCGAGCGGGTGGCCGCGGAGATGCGGATCCCCGACGAGGTGACCCAGTGGCGCGAGGTGCTGCGCGCCTTCGGCCTGCTGACCCGGGACACGATGCTGCGGCATCCGTGGGTGGGGCAGTTGCCCACCCATCTCTTCGTGCTCACGCCCGGCCGGCTGGCCATCGCCGAACGACAGCTGGCGGCGCTCGACGGGCTCGGCCTCGACGAGGACGCGATGATGGTCGCGTTCCGAACCGTCAGTGCCTTCGCCCACGGCGCGGGACAGTCGGAGGTGGCCCTGCGGGAATGGACCGAGTCGGCGGGCTGGTCATCCGGCGACGAGACCCGGCTCGGCCTGGCGCCGCAGATGATGTACCTGATGGACACCGGCCGCTACCCCACGTACAAGCGCTACGGACAGCGCGCGACCCGCAAGGACGACGCGACCTGGGCGTTCGAGACGGGCCTGGACTGCGTACTGGACGGGATCGCCGCCCGGCTCGGCATCTGAGGCGACCCCCGGGAACGGCCTTCGCCACCCGAGGGCCCGCGCCCCGCCCCACACCATCCGGCACCTGAGGGCGCGAGCCCCGCGAGCGGCATCCGACACCCAGGGACCGGACCCCGGGCCCGGCATGGACGCCCTCCCCGTCGGCGTGCTCAGCATCACCCTGGACAGCCCCGGTGACCGCCGGGTAACTTTTACCCAAGGCTGAGCAAGCGCTTAGCCAAGCCGAGCGAAGCCGACCAGGGAGGCACCCCGTGCGCCGTACGGTATTCAACGAGGACCACGAGGCGTTCCGGGAGACCATCCGCGCCTTCATCGCGGCCGAGGTCGTGCCCGTGTACGACGAGTGGTTCGCGGCCGGCCAGGCCCCGCGCGACTTCTACCTGAAGCTCGGCGAGCTGGGTGTCTTCGGCATCACGGTGGACGAGGAGTACGACGGCGCGGGCATCGACTCGCACAAGTACGAAGCGATCATCTACGAGGAGACCGCGCGCGCGGGCGTCTCCTTCGGCGGCTCCGGTGTGCACACGCTGCTCGGCCTGCCCTACGTCAAGATGCTCGCCACCGACGAGCAGAAGAAGCGCTGGCTGCCCAAGTTCACCACCGGCGAGGAGATGTGGGCCCTCGCGATGACCGAGCCGGGGACCGGCTCCGACGTCGCGGGCATGAAGACCACCGCCAAGCTCTCCGAGGACGGCACGCACTACGTCCTCAACGGCTCCAAGACCTTCATCACCGGCGGCGTGCACGCCGACCGGGTGATCGTCTGCGCCCGCACCTCCGCCCCGCGCGAGGACGACCGCCGCTTCGGCATCTCCCTGTTCGCCGTCGACACCAAGTCCGAGGGCTACTCGATCGGCCGCAAGCTCGACAAGCTCGGCCTGCGTGTCTCCGACACCGCCGAGCTGGCGTTCGTCGACGTGAAGGTCCCGGTCGAGGACCTGCTCGGCGAGGAGAACAAGGGCTTCGGCTACCTCGGCACCAACCTGGCCTCCGAGCGCTGGGGCATCGCCTTCGGCGCGTACGCGCAGGCCGCGGCGGCCGTCCGGTTCGCCAAGGAGTACGTGCAGGACCGCACGGTCTTCGGCAAGACCGTCGCCTCGTTCCAGAACACCAAGTTCGAGCTGGCCGCCTGCCAGGCCGAGGTGGACGCGGCCCAGGCCGTCGCCGACCGCGCGCTGGAGGCCCTGGACGCCGGTGAGCTGACCGCCGCCGAGGCCGCCTCCGCGAAGCTGTTCTGCACCGAGGTCGCGCACCGCGTGATCGACCGCTGCCTCCAGCTGCACGGCGGCTACGGCTTCATGAACGAGTACCCGATCGCCCGCCTGTACGCGGACAACCGCGTCAACCGCATCTACGGCGGCACCAGCGAGGTCATGAAGTCGATCATCGCGAAGTCCATGGGCCTGTAGAGCGGCTACGTTCTCTCCATGAGCTCAGAACCGGACGCCCTGCTCGATCTGCTCCACCTGCTCGACCTGGAGCAGATCGAGCAGGACATCTTCCGGGGCACCAGCCGTTCGGCGATCGTGCCCCGCGTCTTCGGCGGACAGGTCGCGGCCCAGGCGCTCGTCGCCGCGGGCCGGACCGTCCCCGCGGACCGGCCCGCCCACTCCCTGCACGCCTACTTCCTGAGGGCCGGGGATCCGGGCGCGCCGATCGTCTACAGCGTCGACCGCATCCGGGACGGCCGCTCCTTCACCACCCGGCGGGTCGTCGCCGTCCAGCACGGGCAGCCGATCTTCCACCTCTCGGCGTCCTTCCAGACGCACGAGGAGGGGCTGGAGCACCAGGCGGACATGCCGGCCGCACCCGACCCCGACACGCTGCCCACGGCCGCCGAGATGCTGCCGCGGTACGCGGACCGGTTCAGCGACCCGACGGTCGTGGACCGGCTGATCGAGGCGCGGGCCGCGGTCGACCTGCGGTACGTGGACGCCCCGCCGTTCGGCACGGTCGGCGAACCGCGCGAGCCCCGCTCGCAAGTGTGGTTCCGCACCAACGGCAAGCTGGCGGACGATCCGCTGCTGCACGTCTGCATGGCCACGTACGTCTCCGACATGACGCTGCTCGACTCGGTGCTCCTCGCCCACGGGCGCGGCGGCTGGGCGGTCGGTGACGTGGTGGGCGCGAGCCTGGACCACGCGATGTGGTTCCACCGCCCGTTCCGGGCCGACGAATGGCTGCTGTACGACCAGGAATCGCCGTCCGCGTCCGGTGGGCGCGGGCTCGGTCAGGCCCGGATCTACACCCAGGACGGCCGGCTGGCGATCACCGTCATCCAGGAGGGCGTCGTCCGGGTCCCCCGGGAGGGCTGAACGAACCGCACGGCCACGCGTCGGACATGCCCGGCCCGGCTGCGGACATACTCCCCACCATGAGTGACGAGAAATCTGCTGGTGGGGAGTCCACGTTCACCGTCATCGTGGCGGCGGCGGCCAACCTCGGCATCGCCGTGGCGAAGGCCGTCGCCGGGCTGATCAGCGGATCGAGCGCGATGCTCTCCGAGGCGGCCCACTCCGTCGCCGACACGGTCACCGAGGTACTGCTGCTCACCGCGCTCAAGCGCAGTGAGAAGCCCGCCGACGAGGAACACCCGCTGGGCTACGGCCCCGAGCGGTACATCTGGGCGATGCTCGCCTCCGTCGCCACATTCGTCGGCGGCGCGGTCTTCTCGCTGTACGACGGCATCCACACCCTGACGCAGGGCGAGGATCTCGGCGATCCGCTCATCTCGTACATCGTGCTGGGGGTCGCCTTCCTCCTGGAGGGATACTCCCTGCGCACCGGACTGCGGCAGGTGCGCGGCGAGGCCGCCCGGCTGGGCGCCGCCCCCACCCGGTACCTGCGCCGCACGCCCGACACCGCGGTCAAGGCCGTGGTGATGGAGGACTCGGCGGCTCTGGTCGGACTGCTGCTCGCCGCGGGCGGGCTGCTGGGCGGCCAGCTGACGGGCTCGGGTGTCTGGGACGGCATCGCGTCGATCCTGATCGGCGTGCTGCTCGTGTACGTGGCCTGGGTGCTCGGCCGTTCCAACGCCCAGCTGCTGATCGGCCGTCCCGTGCCCCCGTCGATGCGGACGGGGGTGCGGGAGGAACTGCTCACGGTGCCGCACATCATCGACGTCCTGGAGCTGACCACACTCATCCAGGGGCCGTCCGAGATCCTGATCGCCGCGAAGGTCGACTTCCGGGACGTGGCCAGTGCCGAACAGGTCGAGTGGGCCTGCGAGGAGGCGGAACAGCAGCTGCGGGAGCGGTATCCGTCGATCAAGCGGGTGTATCTGGACCCGACGCCGGGGGTGGCCCAGCGCCGCCGGGCCCGGGCCGGAGGGAATCCGGTGGTCGGGCCCGGCGACGGGGAGGGCAACGGGGACGGCGGAGGGCTGTTCACCGACCGCCTGGACAACCCTTAGCCAAGGGTGCGGAAGAACTCGGTGACGTCCTTGACCAGCAGTTCCGGCTGTTCCAGCGAGAGGAAGTTGCCGCCACGGTCGAGCTCGGTCCAGCGCACCACGTGGTGGTCGCGCTCGGCGAACCGGCGGATCGCGACGTCGGCCGGCAGCGCGACGGCCACGGCGGTCGGGACGGTGCCGCGGTCCTTCGGCGCCCACGCGGACGGGTCGTGGGCCATCTCGTAGTAGAGGTGCGCGGATGAGCCCGCCGTACCGGTGAACCAGTACACGCTGATGTTGGTCAGCAGGTGGTCGCGGCCGATGGCGTCCTCGGGGAGCTCACTCGCCGGGTCGGTCCACTCCTTGAACTTCTCGGTGATCCAGGCCAGCTGCCCCACCGGGGAGTCGTGCAGGCCGAAGGCCAGGGTCTCGGGGCGGGTCGACTGGATGGCGTTGAAGCCCATCTTGTCGACGCGGAAGTTCTGCAGGCGCTCCAGCCGGGTCTGCTCGGACTCCGTGAGCCCGGCGAAGTCCGCCGGGTCCTCCGAGGGGAAGGTGACCAGGCCGTTCACATGGATGCCCGTGACGGCGTCGGGGGCCAGGCGGCCCATCTCCGCGGCGATCCAGGCGCCGCCACCGTTGCCCTGCACTCCGTAGTGCCCGTGGCCGAGCCGGTCCATGAGGGTGGTGAAGGCCGCGGCGATCCGGCCCGTGGTCCAGCCGGCCGAGGTGAGCGGGCCGGAGAAGCCGACACCCGGCGTGGAGGTGACGACGACGTCGAAGTCCTGTGAGAGCGGTTCGATGACGTCGATGAACTGGACGAACGAACCGGGCCAGTCGTGAATCAGCAGCAGCACGGGGGCGTCGGCCTTCGCCGAGCGGACGTGGACGAAGTGGACGTCCTGGCCGTCGATCTCCGTGAGGAACTGCGGGAACTCGTTCAGCCGAGCCTCGGCCGCGCGCCAGTCGAACCCGTCGGCCCAGTACGCCGCCAGGCCCTTCAGGTAGTCGGCGGGAACGCCCCGCGTCCAGCCCTCGACCCCCGGCAGACCGGTGTTCCAGCGGGTGCGGGCGAGGCGGTGGCGCAGGTCGTCGACGTCGGCCTGCGGGATCTCGATCCGGAAGGGGCGGATCGCCGTGGCGGCTGCGTCCTGGGCGGTGCGGGCTGCGGTGGCGCTGCTGTTCTCCATGGACAGAACTCTAGGATGGCATCAGGAAAGGTTCGTTCCTAATGAGGGAGCAGTGTCCGGACCATGCTGGAAACCTCCGCACGCCTGCTCAGACTGCTGTCCCTGCTCCAGTCGCCGCGCGAGTGGCCGGGCACCGAACTCGCCGAGCGGCTGGGGGTGAGCGGCCGCACCGTGCGCAACGACATCGAGCGGCTGCGCACGCTCGGCTACCCGGTGGACGCCACCCGGGGATCGGCCGGCGGCTACCGGCTGGCCGCCGGGACGGCGATGCCGCCGCTGCTGCTGGAGGACGACGAGGCGGTCGCGGTGACGATCGCCGTGCGCACGGTCGCGCGGAGCGCGATGCCGGGCATGGAGGAGACCTCGCTCCAGGCGCTGGCCAAACTGGAGCAGGTACTGCCGTCGCGGCTGCGCCGGCGGGTACGGGCGCTGCAGCAGTACACCGTGCCCGTGCCCGCCGACCGGGCGGACCCGGGCATCGACACCGAGCTCCTGATGACGCTGGCATCGGCCTGCAGGGACCGCGAACGCCTCCGGCTGGACTACCGGGACCACGCGGGGACGCCGAGCCGCCGGCTGGTGGAACCCCAGCGCGTCGTCAACTGGGGGCGCCGCTGGTATCTCGTCGCGTGGGACGTGGACCGTGAGGACTGGCGGATGTTCCGGGTGGACCGGATCACGCCGCGCACGCCGTCGGGCCCGCGCTTCGCGCCGCGCGAGGACCCGGAGGGGGACGCCGCCGTCTATGTGGCGGGCAAGGCGTCGGCGGCGGCCTGGCGCCACCGGGCGCGGGTCACGGTGCACGCGCCCGCGGCAGCCGTGCTGGAGCGGATCAACCCGGCGGTGGGCGTGGTGGAGGCCGTCGACGAGCACACCTGCGTGCTGGCCACGGGGGCGGACTCGCTGGACGGCCTCGCCGTCCATCTCGGGATGCTCGGCCACGACTTCACCGTGACGGAGCCCGCCGAGCTGGTCGCGCACCTGCGCGATCTCGCCGCGCGGTACGCCCGCGCCACCCCCGCACCGCCCCCGCCCGCTCAGAGCAGTCCGGCCGCGTCCAGCAGGTAGGCGGTCATCGGGTCGTAGAACCGCGGGTCCAGCACGTGGTCGTCCAGCGGGACGGCCACCTGGAGGGTGCCCTCGGCCTCCCCCAGGAACAGGGCCGGGTCGTTGCAGTCCGCGTATCCGATGGCGTCCAGTCCGCGCTGTGCCGCACAGCCGGCCCAGCCGTGGTCGGCGACCACCAGATCCGGCATGGGGCGCCCCTCCCGCTCCAGGCCGTCCAGGATCGCCGCCATCGGGGCCGGGGAGTGGGTGTGCCAGAGGGTCGCGCCGCGCTCCTGAACGGCGACATCGGCGAACTGGAAGACCATGCCCTCGTCGGCCATGAGCCCGGACGGGATCGTCATGATCTCGCAGCCGGCCGCCCTCAGGGCGGCCGCCGTCTGCCGGTGGACGTCCAGGAGCCCGCCCGGGTGGCCGGTGGCGAAGAGCACCCGCTCGGCCGCGTCGGCCGCCTTCCGGAGCCGGGCCGCGGCCCGGTCCAGGGCGGCCACGGTGAGCTCGGGGTCGATGGTGTCCTGGCCGAACCGGTGCTGGGGGTCGTCGCTGACACCGCACCTCTCCGCCATGACCGCCAGGACGTCCTGCTCGTCGCGCCACCGGTCGCCGAGCTCGAGTCCCAGCCAGAAGTGGCGGTCGCCGTTGGCGAGCTTGCGGTAGTGGGAGAGGTTGTTGTCGCGCGGGGTCGCGACGTCTCCCGCTATGCGCGTACGGACTAGGTGGTCGACGAGGGCGGCACGGCTGGGTATCGGCATGAACCCATTGTGCCGTGGGGTGTGCGCAGCGTGCCGCCCGTATTGAGGGGTGGGCGCCCCTGGGTGCGGCGCCGGTCAGACGGGTTTCCGCTCGCCCGCGGCCGCGAAGGCCCCCCGCGCCAGCCGGTGCAGCAGCGCCGCCGTGTCCGTGCGGCCGGGCAGCGCTCCGGGGCGGCCCAGGTGCGGGGTGGAGTTCAGGAGGCCGAAGACGGCGTGGACGGTGGCCCGGGCCTCGTGCTCGGGGAGGGCCGGGTGGAGGTCGCGGACGACGGCGACCCACACCTCGACGTACTCGCGCTGGAGCCGGCGCACCCGCTTGCGGTCGGTGTCCCGCAGGCGGTCCAGCTCGCGGTCGTGCAGGGTGATCAGGGGGCGGTCGTCGAGGGCGAAGTCGATGTGGCCCTCGATGAGCGCGTCCAGGAGCGCCTCGGGGGAGCTGTCTCCGGAGGCGTCCTCGGAGACCCGCAGCTGTCCGCCTGCCAGCAGCCGTTCGCTGATGCCGACGAGCAGCTCGGCGAGCATCGCGTCCTTGCCGGGGAAGTGCCGGTAGAGGCCGGGGCCGCTGATGCCGACGGCGGCGCCTATCTCGTCGACGCCGACGCCGTGGAAGCCGCGCTCGGCAAAGAGGCGGGCGGCCTCCTTGAGGATCTGCTCGCGGCGGGTGGGGGCCGCGACGCGGGCGGCGGCATGGGTGCTCATGAGCAGTCATTCTAGACAGGCGCGTTAGCGGTCGTTAACCTATGAACGACGTTAACGCTCACTAACAACCTCTCCCGCTCACCGTCGTGGGTGAGGTCGTCACACTGCGGTACGGGCAAGGGGGCTCGACAGGATGCAGCAGGCACCGGTGCTGGCGAGCGCGGCCGATCCCGCCTCGGAGGCCTGGCAGGCCAACGAGGCGGCGCATCACGCGCTCACCGACGAGCTGCGCAAGCGGCTCGCGACGGCCAGGCTCGGCGGGGGTGAGAAGTCCCGCGCCCGGCATGTGGCGCGCGGCAAGCTGCTGCCCCGGGAGCGGGTCGACACCCTGCTCGATCCGGGCTCGCCCTTCCTGGAGCTGGCCCCGCTGGCGGCCGAGGGGCTGTACGGGGGCGCCGCGCCGGCCGCCGGGGTGATCGCCGGGATCGGCCGGGTCAGCGGCCGGGAGTGCGTGATCGTCGCCAATGACGCGACCGTCAAGGGCGGCACGTACTACCCGATGACCGTGAAGAAGCACCTGCGGGCGCAGGAGGTGGCGCTGGAGAACCGGCTGCCGTGCCTGTACCTGGTGGACTCGGGCGGCGCCTTCCTGCCGATGCAGGACGAGGTGTTCCCGGACCGCGAGCACTTCGGGCGGATCTTCTACAACCAGGCCCGGATGTCCGGAGCCGGTATCCCGCAGATCGCGGCGGTGCTGGGGTCCTGCACGGCCGGTGGGGCGTACGTCCCCGCGATGAGCGACGAGGCTGTGATCGTCCGGAACCAGGGGACGATCTTCCTGGGCGGGCCGCCGCTCGTGAAGGCCGCGACCGGCGAGGTCGTCACCGCCGAGGAGCTGGGCGGCGGCGAGGTCCACTCCCGGACGTCGGGGGTGACCGACCACCTCGCGGAGGACGACGCGCACGCACTGCGGATCGTGCGGAACATCGTGGCGACCCTGCCGGACCGGGGCGCGCTGCCGTGGTCCGTGCAGCAGGTGGACGAGCCGAAGGTGGATCCCGCCGGTCTGTACGGGGCGGTCCCGGTCGACTCCCGGACCCCGTACGACGTACGGGAGGTGATCGCCCGCGTCGTCGACGGCTCGCGCTTCGCCGAGTTCAAGGCGGAGTACGGGACGACGCTGATCACCGGCTTCGCGCACATCCACGGCCATCCCGTCGGCATCGTCGCGAACAACGGCATCCTGTTCTCCGAGTCCGCCCAGAAGGGCGCGCACTTCATCGAGCTGTGCGACCAGCGCGGCATCCCGCTGGTCTTCCTGCAGAACATCTCCGGCTTCATGGTCGGCCGCGACTACGAGGCCGGCGGCATCGCCAAGCACGGCGCCAAGATGGTCACCGCCGTCGCCTGCACCCGCGTGCCGAAGCTGACCGTGGTGGTCGGCGGCTCCTACGGGGCGGGCAACTACTCCATGTGCGGCCGGGCCTACAGCCCCCGCTTCCTGTGGATGTGGCCCAACGCGAAGATCTCCGTCATGGGCGGCGAGCAGGCCGCGTCCGTCCTCGCCACGGTCAAGCGCGACCAGCTGGGCGACGACTGGAGCGCCGAGGACGAGGAGTCGTTCAAGGCTCCGATCCGCGAGCAGTACGAGACCCAGGGCAACGCGTACTACGCCACCGCCCGGCTCTGGGACGACGGCGTGATCGACCCGATGGAGACCCGGCAGGTGCTGGGGCTGGCCCTGACCGCGTGCGCCAACGCCCCCTTGGGCGATGCCGGCTTCGGCGTCTTCCGGATGTGAGGAACAGATGACGATGTTCGACACGGTTCTCGTCGCCAACCGCGGCGAGATCGCGGTCCGGGTCATCCGGACCCTGCGCGAGCTGGGGGTGCGCTCCGTCGCCGTCTTCAGCGACGCGGACGCGGACGCCCGGCATGTACGGGAGGCCGATACCGCGGTACGGATCGGTCCCGCACCGGCCGCCGAGAGCTATCTGAGCGCGGACCGGCTGCTGGAGGCCGCCCGTCGCACGGGCGCCCAGGCCGTCCACCCCGGCTACGGCTTCCTCGCCGAGAACGCGGGCTTCGCCCGGGCCTGCGCGGAGGCGGGGCTGGCCTTCATCGGGCCGCCCGCCGCCGCCATCTCGCTGATGGGCGACAAGATCCGGGCGAAGGAGACGGTCTCGACGGCCGGCGTCCCGGTGGTGCCCGGCTCCACGGGCAGCGAGCTGACCGACGGCCAACTGGCGGACGCGGCACACGAGATCGGCATGCCGGTACTGCTGAAGCCCTCCGCGGGCGGGGGCGGCAAGGGCATGCGGCTGGTCCGCGACGCAGCACTGCTCGCGGACGAGATCGCCGCCGCCCGGCGCGAGGCACGCGCCTCGTTCGGTGACGACACCCTGCTGGTGGAGCGGTGGATCGACCGCCCGCGCCACATCGAGATCCAGGTGCTGGCGGACGGCCACGGCAACGTGGTGCACCTGGGCGAGCGCGAGTGCTCGCTCCAGCGCCGCCACCAGAAGATCATCGAGGAGGCGCCCTCGGTCCTGCTCGACGAGAAGACCCGGGCGTCGATGGGCGAGGCGGCCGTGCAGGCCGCCCGCTCCTGCGGGTACGTGGGCGCGGGGACGGTGGAGTTCATCGTCCCGGGCAACGACCCCGCCTCGTACTACTTCATGGAGATGAACACCCGCCTCCAGGTCGAGCACCCGGTGACCGAGCTGATCACCGGCCTCGATCTGGTGGAGTGGCAGCTGCGCGTCGCGTCCGGCGAGCAGCTCCCCTGCACCCAGGACGACATCACGCTCACCGGGCACGCCGTCGAGGCCCGGATCTGCGCCGAGGACCCTGCCCGCGGCTTCCTTCCCGCGGGCGGCACGGTGCTGGCGCTGAACGAGCCGCAGGGCGGCGGAGTGCGGACGGACTCGGGGCTCGCCGAGGGCGGCGAGGTCGGCAGCCTGTACGACCCGATGCTGTCGAAGGTGATCGCGTACGGCCCCGACCGGGCCACGGCGCTGCGCCGGCTGCGGGCAGCACTCGCGGACACGGTGGTCCTCGGTGTCCCGACCAACGCGGGCTTCCTGCGCCGGCTGCTCGGCCACCCGGCCGTGGTGGCGGGCGACCTGGACACCGGGCTGGTGGAGCGCGAGGTGGACGCCCTGATCCCGGACGGTGTGCCGGAGGAGGTGTACGCGGCCGCGGCGCTGCTGCGCCGGCACGCACCCGCCGTGAGCCGCACCGGTGCCACCGGGGGCTGGGCCGACCCGTTCTCGGCCGGTGACGGCTGGCGGCTCGGCGGCACCCCGGCGCGTACGGTGCGGCACTTCCGGATCCCCGGCCACGACCCGGTCCAGGTGGGCCTGCGGCCGCGCGGCGGGGGCGCCGAGCTGACGTTCGGCCACGTCGGGGAGGGCGCGCAGCCACCGGTCCCCGAATCGGGCACCTGCGGTCCGCTGGGCCCGCTGCCCGGGAGTGCCGAGACGGCCAGGGCCCTGTCCGTCGACGGGGGCCGCATCACCCTCGAACTCGCCGGTGTCACGCACGCGTTCGCGTACGCCGCATCTCCGGAGGGCTACTGGCTCGGCCGGGACGGCGACACCTGGCACGTCCGGGACCACGACCCGGTGGAGGCGTCGTTGACCGGCGCCGCCCGCTCCGGGGCGGACACGCTCGCCGCGCCCATGCCCGGCACCGTCACCGTGGTGAAGGTGGCCGTCGGGGACGAGGTCGCGGCCGGGCAGAGCCTGCTGGTGGTGGAGGCGATGAAGATGGAGCACGTCATCTCCGCCCCGCACGCCGGCACCGTGACCGAACTCGATGTCACCGCCGGGACCACGGTGGCCATGGACCAGGTACTGGCCGTGGTCGTACCGGCGACCGCCACCACCGGGGAGCAGGCATGACGAGCGAGCGCATCCTGCCCATGACCGTGACCGCGGCGGATCTGCCCGCCCGGGTCCGTATCCACGAGGTCGGCGCCCGCGACGGGCTGCAGAACGAGAAGACGGTCGTGCCGACCGAGGTGAAGGCGGAGTTCATCCGCCGGCTCGCGGTCGCCGGCCTGACCACGATCGAGGCGACGAGCTTCGTCCACCCCAAGTGGGTTCCCCAACTGGCGGACGCTGAGCAGCTGTTCCCGATGCTCGGCGACGTAGGGGACGTGGGAGACGTGGCGCTGCCGGTCCTCGTGCCGAACGAGCGGGGGCTGGACCGGGCGCTGGCTCTCGGGGCACGCCGGATCGCCGTCTTCGGCTCCGCGACGGAGACGTTCGCGGCCCGCAACCTCAACCGCACGATCGACGAGTCGCTCGCCATGTTCGAGCCCGTCGTGGCCCGCGCCAAGGCGGACAAGGTACATGTGCGCGGCTACCTGTCGATGTGCTTCGGCGACCCGTGGGAGGGCCCCGTCCCGGTTCACCAGGTCGTCCGGGTCGCCAAGGCGCTGATGGACCTCGGCTGCGACGAGCTCTCGCTCGGCGACACCATCGGGGTCGCGACCCCCGGCCACGTGCAGACCCTGCTGTCCGGGCTGAACGAGGCGGGTGTGCGCACCGACACGATCGGCGTGCACTTCCACGACACGTACGGGCAGGCCCTCTCCAACACCCTTGCCGCGCTCCAGCACGGTGTGTCCACCGTGGACGCCTCCGCGGGGGGCCTCGGCGGCTGCCCGTACGCGAAGAGCGCGACCGGCAATCTCGCCACCGAGGATCTCGTGTGGATGCTCGACGGCCTCGGCATCGAAACCGGGGTCGACCTCGACGAGCTCACCGCCACGAGCGTGTGGCTCGCCGGACATCTGGGCCGACCCAGCCCGTCCCGTACCGTCCGCGCACTCGCGGCGCAGTGAACGCCCACAAGGAGTGACCACCCCATGTCCCTGGACCACCGGCTGACCGCCGAGCACGAGGAACTGCGCCGCACCGTCGAGGAGTTCGCCCACGACGTGGTCGCGCCGAAGATCGGCGACTTCTACGAGCGCCATGAGTTCCCGTACGAGATCGTGCGGGAGATGGGACGGATGGGCCTGTTCGGGCTGCCCTTCCCGGAGGAGTACGGCGGGATGGGCGGGGACTATCTCGCCCTCGGCATCGCCCTGGAGGAGCTGGCCCGGGTCGACTCCTCGGTGGCGATCACCCTGGAGGCCGGGGTCTCGCTCGGCGCGATGCCGGTGTTCCGCTTCGGCACCGAGGAGCAGAAGCGGCAATGGCTGCCGAAGCTCTGCTCCGGCGAGGCGCTCGGCGCCTTCGGCCTGACGGAACCGGACGGCGGCTCGGACGCCGGCGGCACCCGCACGACGGCGGTGCGCGACGAGGCGACGGGCGAGTGGGTGATCAACGGCTCCAAGTGCTTCATCACCAACTCCGGTACGGACATCACCGAGTTGGTGACGGTCACCGCGGTGACCGGCCGCAAGGAGAACGGCGCCCCGCGCATCTCGTCGATCATCGTGCCGTCCGGCACCCCCGGGTTCACGGTCGCCGCCCCGTACTCCAAGGTCGGCTGGAACGCCTCGGACACCCGGGAGCTGTCCTTCACCGACGTGCGCGTCCCGCTGGAGAACCTGCTGGGCGAGGAGGGCCGGGGTTACGCGCAGTTCCTGCGGATCCTCGACGAGGGCCGGATCGCCATCTCGGCTCTCTCGACGGGCCTCGCGCAGGGCTGTGTGGACGAGTCGGTGAAGTACGCCGCCGAGCGGCACGCGTTCGGGAAGCCGATCGGCTCCAACCAGGCGATCCAGTTCAAGATCGCGGACATGGAGATGCGGGCGCACATGGCCCGGATCGGCTGGCGGGACGCGGCGTCACGGCTGCTGGCGGGCGAACCGTTCAAGAAGGAGGCGGCGATCGCGAAGCTGTACTCCTCGACCGTGGCGGTGGACAACGCCCGCGAGGCGACCCAGATCCATGGTGGCTACGGCTTCATGAACGAGTACCCGGTGGCCCGGATGTGGCGCGACTCCAAGATCCTGGAGATCGGCGAGGGCACGAGCGAGGTGCAGCGGATGCTGATCGCCCGGGAGCTGGGGATGCCGGCCTGACCGCGGGGCGGGGGCGGGGCGCGGGCCGTGACCTGCGCCCCGCCCCCGCAATCCGTTCGACAGCGGCCTCCCCGGCCCGGCAGAGTCTGTCCATGAAACCTCGGCACTGGCCCCTGTACGGGCTCCGCATCCGCACGCCCCGTCTGGAACTGCGCCTTCCGGAGCTGGAGTTGCTGGACGAGCTGGCCTCCGTCGCCGCCGACGGTGTGCACTCGGCCGACACCATGCCCTTCACCGTCCCCTGGACCGACTGCCCGCCCGCCGAGCGCGGCCGGGCGGTCTTCCAGCACGTACTGAGCAGCGTCGCCAACTGGCAGGTGCGGGACTGGTCGTTGAGCCTCGCGGTGCTGCACGAGGGCCGGGTGGTCGGGCGCCAGGACCTGATGGCGACGGACTTCGCGGTGACCGGCGAGGTCGGGACCGGCTCCTGGCTGGGGCTCGCGCACCAGGGCCGGGGCATCGGCACCGAGATGCGGGCCGCCGTCCTGCATCTCGCCTTCGCCGGCCTGGGCGCCGGTGCGGCCGTCTCGACCGCGATGACGGACAACCCGCGCTCGCTGGGCGTCTCGCGGCGGCTCGGCTACCTCCCTGACGGGCTGACGGTCGCGGCGCTGCGGAAGGACCGTGTGACGCTCCAGCGGCTGCGCCTGGAGCACGCGCGATGGGAGGAGCACCGCTCGGTCGAGGTCACGGTGGAGGGGCTCGACGGCTGCCGGGCGATGTTCGGCGCATGAGCCTGCCGGCGCACGTCCGCGTCCGGAGCACGGGGGTCTCGGCAGGCTCGACAGTTCATGAGGTTAGGCTAACCTTCCCTCGAACTTGTCACCGGCCGGTTTCCGGCTCGTACGAAAGCGGACTCCGTCATGCGCACTTCCCGAGTGTCCCGTCCCACCCGCCGCGGCCTGCTGGCCATGGGCGGCGCCGTCGGCCTGGGTGCCGTGCTCGCGGCCTGCGGTGACAGCGACTCGAAGGACTCCGGTTCCACCGGCTCCAAGAGCGCCGACGCCGGGCCCTGGAGCTTCAAGGACGACCGCGGACTGACGGCCGAGGCCAAGTCCGCCCCGAAGAACATCGTCGCCTTCACCGGCGTCGCAGCCGCGCTCCACGACTACGGCATCGAGGTCAAGGGCGTCTTCGGCCCGACGAAGACCAAGGACGGCAAGGCCGACGTGCAGGCCGGCGGCCTGGACATCGGCAAGGTCGAGATCCTCGGCAACGTCTGGGGCGAGTTCAACGTCGAGAAGTACGCGGCGCTCGGCCCGGATCTCCTGGTCACCGCGATGTGGGAGAAGGACGCCCTCTGGTACGTGCCGGACGCGTCCAAGGACAAGATCCTGAAGCTCGCCCCGAGCGTCGCCCTGTGGGCCGCCCAGACCACGATCCCCAAGGCGATCCAGCGTCACGAGGACCTCGCCGCCTCGCTCGGCGCCGACGTGAAGGCCAAGACGGTCACGGACGCGAAGGCCCGCTTCGAGAAGGCCGCGGCCCGGCTGCGCGCCGCCGCGAAGTCCAAGCCCAACATCAAGGTGATGGTCGGCTCGGCCAGCCAGGACCTGTTCTACGTGTCGCTCGCCAAGACGTCTGCCGACACCCTGTACTTCCAGGAGCTGGGCGTGAAGTTCGTCGAGCCGAAGGTGAACGCAGCGGGCTTCTTCGAGGAGTTGAGCTGGGAGAACGTCGGCAAGTACGACGCCGACATCATCATGATGGACAACCGGTCCTCGGCCCTGCAGCCCGAGGCCCTGACCTCCAGGCCGACCTGGGCGCAGCTGCCCGCCGTCAAGGCCGGCCAGGTCGTCCCGCGCACCACCGAGCCGATCTACAGCTACGACAAGTGCGCGCCGATCCTGGAGGACCTCGCGAAGGCCATCGAGAGCGCGAAGAAGACCGCCTGACCATGACGACCGCCGCCCGGCCCGACGTCGACCCCTTCCGCATCTTCGGCCTGACCGTCCTGCGCACCAGGCGGCTGGGGCCTTCCATGCTCCGGGTCACGTTCGGCGGGCGGGGGCTCGACGGGTTCGCCTCCGGGGGCCGCGACCAGAGCCTGTCGCTGTTCCTGCCGCACCCCGGACAGCCGGAACCAGTCGTTCCGGTCGATAACGAGGGCAACTGGTTCGGCCCCTGGCGTGCGCTTCCGGCCGAGGTGCGGGCGGTGCTGCGCTCGTACACGGTCCGCGCGCAGCGGCGCACCGGCGACGGTCCGGCCACCGAGATCGACATCGATTTCGCGCTCCACGAGGACGGCGGCCCAGCCTGCCGCTGGGCCGCCGCGGCCTCCCCCGGCGACGTGCTCAAAGCGCTGGGGCCGGCCGTCGAGGACAACACGGCCGTCCGTTTCCGCCCGCCCGAGGACACCGACTGGGTGCTGATCTGGGCCGACGAGACGGCGCTGCCCGCCGCGACGGCAGCCCTGGAGTGGCTGCCGGGCCACCTGCGGGCCCGGGTCTGGCTGGAGGTCCCGCACACCGGGGACCGCCGGACTCCCGACACCGCGGCCGACGCCCGGATCACCTGGCTGGTGCGGGACGGGACGGGCACTCCGGACGCCGTGGAGGCCGTGCGCGCGGCGGAACTGCCCGCAGGGACCCCGTACGTCTGGATCGCGGGCGAGGCGTCCACCGTGCGGGAGCTGCGCCGGCATCTGGTGCGCGAGCGCGGCTTCGACCGCAGGCGGGTGACGTTCGTGGGTTACTGGCGTCGCGGCCTGAGCGAGGAGCAGCTCCGCGAGGCGGCGGAAGCCGGCCCGTCGGGCGGGTGAGCCCGCCCGGGACACCCAGGGCCCGCCCGTCGACCGAGGACAGCCGTTCGAGCCCGTCCGGCGATCGAGGCCACCCCCGACCGCCGGACGGTCCCGGTCACCTCAGCCCGCCGCCGGCTCCGCCGGCCACGGCACCTGGGGCGACCGGTAGTAGTCGATCCCCAGCGCCGTGAACCGCGGCCCGAGCGCCGCGAGGCGCACCTTGTACGTGTCCCAGTCGTGCGTCTCGGCCGGGGACCAGCCCAGCTCCGCGGCACCGGGCAGCCGCGGGAACGCCATCACGTCGATGTCGTCGCTGTCGGTCAGCGTCTCGGCCCAGATCGGCGCCTCGACCCCGAGCACCGCGTCCGCCGGGGTGTCCGCCAGGTAGGTCGCCGGGTCCCAGTCGTACGAGCGCTGCACCTCGACCAGACCGGCCCATTTCAGGCCCAGTTCGGTCTGCTCGTTGTACTTCATGTCGAGGTAGACCCGGTCCGCGGGCGACAGGACGAGCTTGGTGCCCTTCTTCGCCGCGTCCGCCACCTGCTGCCGGTCCGCGGCGCTGGTCTTGTCGTAGCCCCAGTACTGGGCCACAGCACCCTCGACCGGCGTGGCCCCGGTGAGCTGGTGCCAGCCCATCACTGTCTTGCCGTACTTCCCGACGACGGCCTGCGCCCGCTCCATGATCCTGGCGTAGTCCTCGTGACTGGTGGAGTGCGCCTCGTCGCCGCCGATGTGGATGTACCTGCCGGGGGTCAGCTCGGCCACTTCGCGGATGACGTCGTCGATGAACCGGTACGTGACGTCCTTGGCCGCGCACAGCGAGCTGAACCCGACCTTGGTCCCGGTGTAGAGCGGCGGCGCGACGCCGTCGCAGTTCAGCTCCGCGTACGAGGCGAGGGCGGAGTTGGTGTGGCCGGGCATGTCGATCTCCGGCACCACCTCCAGGTAGCGGGAGGCCGCGTAGCGCACGATCTCCCGGTACTCGCTCTTGGTGTAGTAGCCGCCGGGCCCGCCACCGACCTCCGTGGAACCGCCGTACGTGGCCAGCTTCGGCCAGGAGTCGACGGCGATCCGCCAGCCCTGGTCGTCGGAGAGGTGCAGGTGGAAGGTGTTCATCTTGTACAGAGCGATCTGGTCGATGTAGCGCTTGACCTCGTCGACCGAGAAGAAGTGCCGCGAGACGTCGAGCATCGCGCCCCGGTAGGCGTAGCGCGGCGCGTCGGTGATGCTGCCGCCCGCGACCTTCCAGGGCCCCTTCTGGCGGCTGCCGCTCTCCACCCGGGCCGGCAGCAGCTGACGCAGCGTCTGGACGCCGTGGAAGAGCCCTGCGGGCTTGCGGGCGGTGATGGTGACGGAGCCCCGGCCGGCGGTCAGGGTGTAGCCCTCGGCACCCAGCCCGCTGTCGTGGGAGCCGAGCCGGAGCCGGATGCCGTCGGGGCCGGCCCGGCCGGTGACCGGCAGGGCGAACCCGGTGGAGGGGCGCAGCACGCCCGCCAGGTACTCGCCGATCGAGCGGACCTCGCCGGACGAGCTGTCGACGCGGATCCTGGTGCCGCCGGTGAGGGTGTACGGGGATCCGCCCGGCCTCACCGAGGCGGGGGCGGGCACGACCTGGCCCAGCGGCCGGGGCGCCGAGGCGGCGGAGCCCTTGCTCGCCGCGGACGCCGCGGGGACGGCGCAAGCGGTGGAGATTCCGGCCGCCGTGACGAGAAGCAGCGAGCCGAGGAGGCGGGGTAGAGCACGGGGAAGAGCACTGCGCTGCGCGGTGTGCAGTCTCACAAGCCGGGTCCCTTTCTGCTGGTTCACACCTGGATCTCCTGACCATTCGAACCGTCACCATGCGTACCGCGTGCCTCACGGATGGTCAAGGTGTAGACCACTTCCCCGCATTGCCCGCGCCTGAACGTGGCCGAGCCGTCACGGGCATCTGGCCGAATCCCCGCCGCCCGCCGCTCCGGCCCCGACCGCTGGGGGCGATCCACGGACCGCGTGCGGCGGCACGGGCGGGCCGGAAGGGTCCAGGCCGACAGGATTGGCGACACTTGACCGCATTCCTGCCCGATATCGGGCAGGAATGTTGCGCGGAAGCCCCGCCCACAGCAATATCGACGAGTGCTCGAACGCCGCTCGTCCTACGACGACCTCATTGACCACCTGGTGCGCAGCACCGCGCTCCAGCGCGGCGAAGCGGCCCGGGTGATCCTCGACGTGCTGGCCTACTTCGACGAGACGACGGAGGTCTTCGTCCGCCGACGCCACCGCGAACTGCAGTCGGGCGGCCTGGTCAACGCGGAGATCTTCGAACGGATCTCGGCGGAGCTGCCGCACCGGGCGGTCGCGCCGCCGGAGCTCTCGCTCCGCCAGCTGCGTCGCATCGTCTACGGCTGAACCGGAGGACCGGCTCGCGGCCGGGCACCCAGCTACTTGTTCGAACCTGTACGTCGATGGAGGGGCAGAGTCTTTATGTGCGGAATCGTCGGTTATATCGGAAGGCGTGATGTGGCCCCGCTGCTGCTGGAGGGTCTGCAGCGGCTGGAGTACCGGGGTTACGACTCCGCGGGCATCGTCATCACCGGAAAGCCGGCGGCCGGCAAGCCCGCCGCGCTGAAGATGGTCAAGGCCAAGGGCCGGGTCCGCGAGCTGGAGTCCCGGGTCCCCAAGCGCTTCACCGGCACCACCGGCATCGCCCACACCCGCTGGGCCACCCACGGCGCCCCGAGTGACGAGAACGCCCACCCCCACCTGGACGCCGACAACAAGGTCGCCGTCGTCCACAACGGCATCATCGACAACGCCTCCGAGCTCCGCGCGAAGCTCGTCGCCGACGGCGTCGTCTTCCTCTCCGAGACCGACACCGAGGTGCTGGTCCACATGATCGCCCGCTCGCAGGCGGTCACCCTGGAGGAGAAGGTCCGCGAGGCGCTGAAGTCCGTCGAGGGCACCTACGGCATCGCCGTCATGCACGCCGACTTCAACGACCGCATCGTCGTCGCCCGCAACGGCTCCCCCGTCGTGCTCGGCATCGGCGAGAAGGAGATGTTCGTCGCCTCGGACGTCGCCGCCCTCGTCGCCCACACCCGCCAGATCGTCACCCTGGACGACGGCGAGATGGCCACCCTCAAGGCCGACGACTTCCGTACGTACACCACCGAGGGCTCGACCACGACGGCCACGCCCACCACGGTGGAGTGGGAGGCCGAGTCGTACGACATGGGCGGCCACGACACGTACATGCACAAGGAGATCTCCGAGCAGGCCGACGCCGTGGACCGCGTGCTGCGCGGCCGCATCGACGACCGCTTCTCCACCGTGCACCTGGGCGGCCTGAACCTGGACGCCCGCGAGGCCCGCGGGGTCCGCCGCATCAAGATCCTGGGCTGCGGCACCTCGTACCACGCGGGCATGATCGGCGCCGGCCTCATCGAGGAGCTGGCCCGCATCCCCGCGGACGCCGAGCCCGCGTCCGAGTTCCGCTACCGCAACCCGGTCGTGGACCCCGACACCCTGTACGTAGCCGTCTCCCAGTCCGGCGAGACGTACGACGTGCTGGCCGCGGTACAGGAGCTCAAGCGCAAGGGTGCCCGTGTCCTCGGCGTGGTGAACGTCGTCGGCTCGGCGATCGCCCGTGAGGCCGACGGCGGCATGTACGTGCACGCGGGCCCCGAGGTCTGTGTCGTCTCCACCAAGTGCTTCACCAACACCGTGGTCGCCTTCGCACTGCTCGCCCTGCACCTGGGCCGGATCCGCGACCTGTCGGTCTCCGACGGCAAGCGGATCATCGAGGGCCTGCGCAAGCTCCCGGAGCAGATCGGCCGGATCCTCGAGTCGGAGGACGAGATCAAGAAGCTGGCCGCGGAGTACGCGGGTGCGCAGTCGATGATGTTCATCGGCCGTGTCCGGGGCTACCCCGTCGCGCTGGAGGCCTCCCTGAAGCTCAAGGAGATCTCGTACATCCACGCCGAGGCCTACCCCGCCTCGGAGCTGAAGCACGGCCCGCTCGCGCTCATCGAGCCGGCGCTCCCCACGGTCGCGATCGTCCCGGACGACGACCTGCTGGAGAAGAACCGCGCAGCACTGGAGGAGATCAAGGCCCGCAGCGGCCGCATCCTCGCGGTGGCCCACCGGGAGCAGGAGAAGGCCGACCACACGATCATCGTCCCGAAGAACGAGAACGAGCTGGACCCGATCCTGATGGGCATCCCGCTCCAGCTGCTCGCTTACCACACCGCGCTGGCGATGGGCCGGGACATCGACAAGCCGCGCAACCTGGCGAAGTCCGTCACCGTCGAGTAGGCACGCGCCACGGACGCCGAGAGCGGCCCCGCGCCCACTTCATCCGTGGGCACGGGGCCGCTCTCCCGTGCGGGCCGGCGCCGCCCTCGGCCGGCCCCGGGCAGCTGCCTCAGCCGGTGGCCGTCACTCCCCGGCCGGCAGCACGCTTGGGCACCGAGGTCGGCCAGTGGGCCAACGCGGCAGTCGCTCCGTACCAGGCGGCGAGACCGGCGGCCGCGGCGAACCAGCCGCCCGCCCTGCCCAGGAAGCCGCTGTCCGCGAACTGCCCGACACCCAGCAGCAGTAGCGCGACGAACAGCAGTCCGTACGTCCCCTGGCCGAGCAGGCCACGACCGGCCGCCCCGAGTGTCAGCGTGAGCGCGAACAGCGCCCAGAGCAGCAGGAACAGCCCCGCCGCGTGGTCCGACACCCGGGCGTCGGCGCCGGTGCCCCAGGTGAACCAGAAGGCTCCCAGGCCCGCGAAGGCGGTGCCGGTGAAGCCGTTACCGCCGCGGAACTCCAGGAGTCCGGCGACGAACAGGGCGATACCGCCGACGTACAGCGCGAGCGAGACGGCATCGGCCGCCGTCACCCCGTCCACGGCCCCGGTGTGACCGATCCCGAATGCCAACAGCGTGAGTCCCAGGGCGAGATGGCCGAGGGTGGAGGTGCTGGTGTTTCCCGCAGAGACGTCGTTGTCCACGGCGGGCTCCCTTCACATGCGATCGTGCTGTTTCCAGTGACGCTTATGTACCCTTCACAAACGCACAATCCACATCTACGGACCGGTAGCTTCGTCTTTTCCGCTGTTTCCGTAGTCGAGTTGACGCCACGTCCGCTCAACTTCGATGGAACGAGACCGGCCGTCGATCGAAGTGGATCACCCCGGAACCGGAAGCAGACCGAAACAGACCGCCCGCTCCCGGCTGACGCGGGAACGGGCGGAAGGGGTACCGCGCATGCCGGGACCGGGGCCGCTACGGACGCAGGTACGGCGGAGCTACGGGATGACGACGACCGGGCGCTGCGCCCGGCGTGCCAGCCGGCCCGCCACCGAGCCGAAGATCCGGCCGACGATCCCGTGCGTGGACCCCACGACGATCGCGTCGGCCGAGTACTCCCGGCCGACCTCCTCCAGCTCGTGACAGATGTCCCCGCCGCGCTCGACGAGCACCCACGGCACCTCGGAGAGGTAGTCCGCGCAGGCGAGCTCCAGGCCGAGGACCTCGGTGCGGTGATCGGGGACGTCCACGAAGACGGGCGGCTCGCACCCCGCCCAGACCGTGGTCGGCAGCCGGTTGGCGACGTGCACGATGATCAGGCCGGAGCCCGTCCTACGGGCCATGCCGATGGCGTACGCGAGGGCCCGCTCACTGGAGGTCGAGCCGTCGAAGCCGACGACGACACCGTGCCTGAAAGCGGGATCGCACGCATGGCGTGCGTCTTCGGCCGCCTGCTGGTCCGACCGAGGGTCGGCTACCTGCTTGCGGTCCGCGGGTTCGGGGATTTCGTGACCGGCCATCGGTGTCTCGGCGAAGAGAGTCCTCGTGAGGAGAGCGACGTGGGGAAGCTGCGTCAGCGGGCGGTGTTGCGGTGTCCGGGAATCATCTTCCCGACCCCTTACCCCCAAGGGTACGGCGCCACTCCTCCACTGCCCAGACCCGCGCAAAGCGCGTGCGACGTTTCACGGAGCATGCCCGAGACCGCCCCGTATGGCAATGCCGGTTGCCCAGTACACCGACGTCGCGGGCCCCGGACACCCGCGTGCGGTGCCCGGGCGGGGCCCGGCCCCCGGCCGGGCGGCCCGCCCCAGCACGTCTGCCGCGGGGGCCGCGTGGCGTTCCGTACCGACCGGAACACCCCCCGAGCCGCCCCGGGGAACATCCCGCGCCCGCACCCGTCCCCCCGCGCCCACCCCTCCGGAATCCGTCGCGCAGCCGGCGACCGATGCGGTCCGCCCGGCGCTTCCGGCTGTCCGCCGGCGCCCGTCACCCTCCTCGCCCACGGCGGCCTGGCCGCCGCCACCGTGACCTGCCGGGCACTGCTCCGTCGGTCGGCCCGTGCAGCCGCCCGTCCGGCCGTCGACGCGGACACCACCCGGCCGCCTCCCCGGCTGCCCGCCCCGGCCCCGTGTCCGGCTCGTGTCCGGCCTCATGTCCGGCCTCATGTCCGGCCGAGGGGGCGCACAGAAGTGACCACGTCGCTCGGGTCGTGCGCCGGTAGAACGACTGAATTCCGTACACGCGACCGTATGTTTTCAGCCAACTTCAGGACGCAGTTGATTCCTTGTCGAATTGGCCGATCAACCCCCTTGCCAGCAGGCAGGAAGAGACCAAGCGGTACGCTTCCACCCCATGGGGACGGGCCATGAACGGCAGGCGCACTTCCCTGCACGACTCACGAGTGAAACGCTTCGTGATCGAATGCTTCCCGCCAGGTTGCCTTGTCGACATAAAGCCGGTTGGTGAACTTGTCACGACGGCACCACGGGACGCAGTAGATTCGATCTTGGGTGTCGAAGGCTGGGGACTCGTGCACGACCGAGGGGACATGTGCAGGTGCGACAGGCCCGTAAGGACCAGGAAGACGCGAACACCGAGGGGGGCTTAGCGTCATGAGCCAGGACTCCGCCACCGCAACGGAGGCTGTACGGAAGCTGAGCGGGCGCCGACGCCGTGAGGTGGTCGCCGTGCTGTTGTTCAGCGGTGGCCCCATCTTCGAGAGCTCCATCCCGCTCTCGGTGTTCGGGATCGACCGCCAGGACGCGGGAGTTCCGCGTTACCGGTTGCTCGTGTGCGGCGGCGAAGAGGGACCGCTGCGCACCACGGGGGGACTCGAACTGACCGCGCCCTACGGGCTGGAGGCGATCAGCAGGGCCGGCACCGTCGTGGTGCCCGCCTGGCGCTCGATCACCTCACCACCGCCCGTGGAAGCGCTGGACGCGCTGCGCCGCGCCCACGAGGAGGGCGCACGCATCGTGGGGCTGTGCACGGGTGCCTTCGTGCTGGCCGCTGCCGGGCTGCTGGACGGCCGTCCGGCCACCACGCACTGGATGTACGCACCGACGCTGGCCAAGCGCTACCCGTCGGTGCACGTCGATCCGCGCGAGCTCTTCGTCGACGACGGCGATGTGCTCACCTCCGCCGGTACGGCGGCCGGCATCGATCTCTGTCTCCACATAGTCCGCTCGGACCACGGCACGGAGGCCGCCGGGGCTCTGGCCCGCCGGCTCGTCGTGCCGCCGCGGCGCAGTGGCGGCCAGGAGCGCTATCTCGACAGGTCTTTACCGGAGGAGATCGGCTCCGACCCGCTCGCCGAGGTCGTGGCCTGGGCACTGGAGCATCTGCACGAGCAGTTCGACGTGGAGACGCTGGCCGCGCGCGCCTACATGAGCAGGCGGACCTTCGACCGGAGGTTCCGCTCGCTCACCGGCAGCGCACCGCTCCAGTGGCTGATCACCCAGCGGGTGCTGCAGGCACAGCGGCTGCTGGAGACGTCCGACTACTCGGTCGACGAGGTCGCGGGCCGCTGCGGCTTCCGCTCGCCGGTCGCGCTGCGCGGACACTTCCGGCGCCAGCTGGGCTCCTCCCCCGCCGCCTACCGGGCCGCCTACCGGGCCCGTCGTCCGCAGAGCGGTGGGCCGGAGCAGGTCGTCACGGCGGCCGAGCCGGCCGTGCCCGCCCAGGGCACCTCCGCGGGCCGTCGCGCCCCGGTGGCGGCTGCGGCGGGTCAGCCGGCCGCCGGTCCGTCCACGGCGGACGTGCCCCGCGGGGAGCACGGGAAACCGGTCTCCGAGGCGTACGCCTCGGGCCGCCCGGCCCTGCCGGGACAGCGGAGCGCCCCGTAGGGTGGGACGCATGAACGACCGCATGGTGTGGATCGACTGCGAGATGACCGGGCTCTCGTTGACGGAAGACGCACTCATCGAGGTGGCCGCACTGGTCACCGACTCGGAGTTGAACGTGCTCGGCGAAGGGGTGGACATCGTGATCCGCCCGCCGGACGCGGCGCTGGAGACCATGCCCGAGGTGGTGCGGCAGATGCACACCACCTCGGGCCTGCTCGACGAGCTGGCCGGGGGCACCACCCTGGCCGACGCCGAGGAGAAGGTCCTGGCCTATGTCCGCGAGCACGTGAAGGAGCCCGGCAAGGCCCCGCTCTGCGGGAACTCGGTCGGTACGGACCGCGGCTTCCTGTCGCGGGACATGCCGTCGCTGGAGGGCTACCTCCACTACCGGATCGTCGACGTCTCCTCGGTCAAGGAGCTGGCTCGCCGCTGGTTCCCGAGGGCGTACTTCAACAGTCCGGACAAGAACGGCAACCACCGGGCGCTCGCCGACATCCGTGACTCCATCACGGAGCTGCGGTACTACCGCGAGGCGGTCTTCGTCCCGCAGCCGGGGCCCGACTCCGAGCGCGCGAAGTCGATCGCCGCGCGCCTGTCGAAGCCCTCGGCCTAGGTCTTGGTGAAGCCGCTGGTCACGGCCCTCCCGGGGGCCGGGATCGGCGGCTGAACAATGAGGGCGCGAGCACCCTCTCGGACCCTGTACACTTTTTCTCGGCCGGTCGGAAACGCCCGGACATGGTGGGTATAGCTCAGATGGTAGAGCACCTGGTTGTGGTCCAGGATGTCGCGGGTTCGAGTCCCGTTACTCACCCTCTTCAGGGAAGCCCCTGATCTGCTTATCGCAGGTCAGGGGCTTTCTCGTTCCCTGGACTCACCGGACCGCGGCCAGTCGGTCCGATGTCCTGCCGACCGGGCCAGGCGCCGTGTCGACCGCCTCGCGGCCCTCGACCCGCGGATCCGGGACGGCCGGCGACGCGGGGTGGATCCACACCTCCCCCTCAGGGCGTTCACCGCCGGACCGGGAGTGTGACGCCGGCCACCGTCGCGAACCCCTTCCGCCTGTCTGCGGTGCACGTGCGCCGGCTCTCCCCCTGTTCCGTGAGCCCCTGCGGTCGCCGGCCACTCGTGGACCGCGCAGCGACGCCGCACGACTGCCGGCGACCTCCCCGGCGCGGCACGGGTCCGATGCCGTTGCTTCACCGGAGGAGAGGCGCACCGAGGGGCGCGCGCGAGTCCCGTCGACTCACGGCCCCCGCGCGCGTCGAAGGACGGTCTGCGCGTCACCGGGCAGCGTTGACGGGTCATCGGGGAACCAGGGGGACGCGCGGATCGCAACGGCGGGATCGCAGCTGCGCAGCGGGTGTTGGTGTGATGCCGGGACCTCGCGCCTGTCGTCCTGCGAAGATGGCGGCATGGAACGCGTGCTGGGCATTGGTGGCTACTTCCTGCGGGCTGCCGACCCCGCGGGCTTGAGCGCGTGGTACCGCGACTGCCTCGGGCTGGACGCCGGTGAGAACGGCCTTTGGCACCAGACGGCCGGGCCGACCGTGTTCGCGACGTTCGAGTCCGGGACCGACTACTTCGGGTCCCCCACCCAGCGGACCATGCTCAACTTCCGGGTCCGCGACCTCGACGCGATGCTCGCGCAACTGCGCGCCCGCGGAGCGGACGTGGCCGAGGAGGTACAGGACATGGAGGGTGTGGGTCGATTCGGCTGGGTCACCGATCCCGAGGGCAATAGGGTCGAGCTGTGGCAGCCCGCCTGAGCGCGCCCGCACGTGCACGGTGACGCACTGACGGACCAGTGGGTGGTGGCAGCACGAACCTCCGCCCAGGGCTCGCACCGTCGTGTCCCGCTACGCCTTCTGCGGCCCGCCAAGAACACCAGGAACACAAGGAGCACCAGGGTGCCTTCCGCGGCCCGCCGGAGGAGCCCCTGAGTGACCTCGGCGGCCGGGCTCACCCCACGCCGGCAGGCGTGAGGTGTCCGTCCCCCTCGCCACCCACCCACTCCGCGATCACTGCGGGGGCGACGTGGCACCCGCCACGGGCTGAGGGCCCGTCGGGAGCTCGACCTCGACCTCGGCGGACGTCACGCGCGCAGGATCATCCCCGACCGCTGTCGTACTCGGACAGGCGGTCCAGGAGCCGGGGCAGGGCGTCGAGCTGGGTCTGCTCGTCCGGACTCAGGAGCGCCTCCATCGCCTGGGCGACCCAGTCGCGCCTGGCCTTGCGGTCCGAGTCCAGGGCGGAGCGGCCCCGCTCGGTGAGGGTGAGCAGGAAGCCGCGGCGATCCTGCGGGTCCTCGCGCCGGGCGATGAAGCCACGGGCCTCCAGATCCTTCACGGTTCCGCTCTGGCTCTGGTGACGCACGCCACGCCGCTGCGCCAGGTAGGCCGTCGAGGCGCTGCCTTCGCGGTCGAGCAGGCCCATGGTCGTGGCCAGGGGCGGCGGAAGGGCGTCGGCCCGCGAGCGCGTCGCGCGCACGAAGCGCCCGACGGAGGTCCGCAGCCGCTCCGCCAAACGATCTTGGTCAACCATGGACCGATTATACAGTTTTACTGCATTACTCTCGACGCCCTCGCTGGCGACGAAGGGGCGCCACGAGGTCGCCGCCGGGCGGTCACCCCGCGCGATAAATACAGGAAAACTGTATACTTCTCCCGCATGAACGCCCCACCCATGAACGGAACCCCATGAAGCTGACGAAGTACGCCCACGCCTGCGTCGCGCTGGAGAAGGACGGATCCAGGATCCTGCTGGACCCCGGAACACTCACCCCCGACACACAGGACGCAGTCGCCGGCGCCGCGGCCGTCCTGATCACCCATGAGCACTTCGACCACTTCGACCACGCCCTGCTGGCATCCGCCCTCGACGCCGATCCCGAACTGCGCGTCTTCGGACCACGAGCGGTACTCGACAAACTGGGCAGCCACGCCGGGCGGGTGCGGGTCCTCGCGGCCGGGGACACCCTTGGCATCGCCGGCTTCACCGTCGCGGTCCACGGCGGACGTCACGCCACGATCCACGCGGACATCCCCTGTGTCGACAACCTCGGCTACCTGATCGACGAGGCGGTCTTCCACCCGGGCGACGCCTACTTCGTGCCCGAGGCACCCGTGGCCACGCTGCTGCTGCCCACCAGCGGGCCCTGGACCAAGCTGGGCGAGGCTGCCGACTACCTGCGCGCGGTCGAGCCCCGCCAGGCGATCCAGATCCACGAACTCATGCTCAGCGACCTGGGCCAGGCCTCGACCCGAACCATCCTGGCCGGCCTGACCGGCATCGAGCTCACCCTCCTTCCCCCCGGCCGGAACATCGACCTGTGAGGACCGGTGACCGGCACAGGGGGCGGCCGCACACGCGCTTCGCCACGATCAGGCACGGTGACAGACATCCCCATAGGGCGCGCACCGAGGACACCCGGGCGCCCACCGGGCCCCGGACCCGGCCACGGGGGCCGCGGTCACGGACACGGTCACGCGCGTGCGGCTCGGGGCGTGCCCGCCGGGCCATGGCCCTGATCGCCAGTCACGAGGAGCGGATGACCGGCCCGCGGCCGGGCACCCGGGCTGCGGGACGGACGGTCACGGAATCGGACTCGGCCGGTGGCCGGTCAGGACCGTGCATCCCTTCACGAGGAGTCCCGGACCACCAGTTCGGTCGGCAGCACGATCTGCGGGCGCTCGGTGTTCTCGCCCGCGATCTCCGCCAGGAGCACCCGGGTCATCGCACGACCCATCTCCTCGATCGGCTGGCGCACGCTGGTCAGCGCCGGGTCCATGTGCCGGGCCACGGAGGAGTCGTCGAAGCCGACGAGGGCCACGTCCTCCGGGATGCGCCGGCCGGCCTCGCGCAGCACCTGACGGGCACCTGCGGCCATGAGGTCGGACGCGGCGAAGACCGCGTCCACGTCGGGGCGGCGGGCGAGCAGTTCGCGCATGGCGCGGACACCGCCCTCCTCGGAGAAGTCCGCGGGGGCGATCAGCCGCTCGTCCGGTTCGAGGCCGGCGTCGGACAGGGCCCTGCGGTAGCCGTCGAGGCGCCGCTGGGCGGCGTAGACGTCCAGCCGCCCGGTGATGGTGGCGATGGAACGGCGCCCTCGGGAGACCAGGTGCTCGACCGCTCCGCGGGCGCCCTCGAAGTTGTCCGAGTCGACCGAGGGCAGCGGCTCGGTGGCGGACCTGCGGCCGTTCATCACGGCGGGCATGCCGAGCTGTTCCAGCAGATCGGGCAGCGGGTCGTCGGCGTGCACGGAGACCAGCAGCACGCCGTCCACCCGGTGGGCGGTCAAGTACTGGGCCAGTCTTCGGCGTTCGCGGTCGCTGCCGACGAGAGTCAGCAGCAGCTGCATCTCGGTGTCGGCGAGGGCGGCGCCCACTCCGCGGACGATGTCGGAGAAGTAGGGCTCCGTGAAGAAGCGGCTCTCGGACTCGGGCACGACGAGCGCGATGGCGTCCGTCCGGTTCCCGGCCAGGGCGCGGGCCGCGCGGTTGGGTACGTACCCGAGCTCGGCGACGGCCGCCTCCACCGCCTCGCGCGTGTGCGCGCTGACCCGCGGTGAACCGTTGATGACCCGCGAGGCGGTGCCGCGCCCCACCCCCGCCCGTGCCGCGACCTCTTCGAGCGTGGGCCGGCCCCCGCTCCGTACTCGCGCTGCCGTCATGGCTGCCTCCCGTTCGCGGTCAATTTCTCACAGTCGGATAACCAAACCAAGTCCTGGTGTGGGATCCCTTGACACTCGACGGGACCGGCCCGCCTCTCCCCGGCCCGCATCGTGGGAGCGCTCCCACTCTACGCGCGTGGTCAACCGGCTCGCGCAGGTCCCGGGTACGGGCGGCGGAAGGGGTCGCGGACATGCCTGAGACCCGGCACGGGGCCGGGTCTCAGGGGGTGGGTCTCAGGGGGTGGGCGGCGCGAGGATCAGGAGAGGTCCGCCGGCGGCAGCGCGTGACGGCGGATCACATCGGAGTACCAGTGGGCGCTCGCCTTGGGGATGCGGCGCTGGGACGCGTAGTCGACGTACACCGTGCCGAAGCGCTTCGAATAGCCGTAGGCCCACTCGAAGTTGTCCATCAGCGACCACAGGAAGTAGCCACGGACGTCCGCGCCGTCGGCCACCGCCCGCTGCACGGCGTCGAGGTGGCCGTGCAGGTAGGCGATCCGCTCGGGGTCCTCCACCCGGCCCTCGGGCGAGACGTAGTCGTCGAAGGCGGCGCCGTTCTCCGTGACCATCAGCGGCATGCCGGGGTGGTCGCGGGTGACGTCCATCAGCAGGTTGTAGAGCCCGTTGGGGTCGATCGGCCAGTCCATCGCGGTCCGCGCCTTCCCCTCGGCGAGGTGGAAGGCCACGTGCTCGGAACCGGGCCAAGGGGAGAACGCGCTGGAGCCGTGGACATCGTTGCCACTGCCCGCCTCACCCTTCTCGGGTGTGGAGACCAGCGTCGGCGTGTAGTAGTTGATGCCCAGGATGTCGACCGGACGCGAGATGGCGGCCAGGTCGCCGTCCTGGACGAGCTTCGACCAGTCCACCAGGTGCGCGGTGTCGGCGAGCAGGTCCTCGGGGTACTCGCCCCGCAGCATCGGCTCGGTGAAGATCCGGTTGCCGACCGCCTCGATCCGGCGGGCGGCGTCCGCGTCGGCCGCGCTCGCGGTCAGCGGGCGGACCTGGTGGAGGTTGAGGGTGACCGAGGTCTGCGCTCCAGCGGGGAGTTGATCGCGCAGAACCTCGATCGCCCGGCCATGGGCGAGGTTGAGGTGATGGGCCGCCCGCAGGGCGGAGGCGGGCTCGGTGCGGCCGGGAGCGTGCACACCGGAGCCGTATCCGAGGAAGGCCGAGCACCACGGCTCGTTGAAGGTGGTCCAGGTCGCGACCCGGTCGCCGAGCGCGCCCGCCATGATCGCGGCGTAGTCGGCGAACCGGTCGGTGGTGCCCCGCTGGGGCCAGCCGCCGGCGTCCTCCAGCTCCTGGGGCAGGTCCCAGTGGTAGAGGGTGGCGACGGGTGCGATGCCCGCTTCGAGCAGCTCGTCGACGAGCTTGCGGTAGAAGTCCAGACCGCGTTCGACGGCGGGGCCGCGGCCGGTGGGCTGCACGCGGGACCAGGAGATGGAGAAGCGGTACGCCTTCAGCCCCAGCTGCTTCATCAACGCCACGTCGTCGCGGTAGCGGTGGTAGTGGTCGGCGGCGATGTCGCCGGTGTCGCCGTTGCGCACCTTGCCCGGGGTACGGCTGAAGGTGTCCCAGATGGAGGGGGTGCGGCCGTCCTCGGCAGCGGCGCCCTCGACCTGGTAGGCGGCGGTCGCCGCCCCCCAGACGAAGCCCGTCGGGAATTGCGTTGCCTCGGGCGCCTGCTTCGGGGCGATGTCGGGTCGTACGGCAGTCATGCGGGAGCGCTCCCAGGGGTGGACGGACAGGGGCGGTGAAGGGGGGTGGAACTCCGGAACCCGTACAACCCGCGGTCAGGTACGGGCCGTACGGGAGTTCCGGGAAGTAGCGAGGGGCTGCGGGAAACGTCAGCCCTTGACGGCGCCTGACATGATCCCGCCGACGATC
This sequence comes from Streptomyces sp. NBC_01013, assembly GCF_045162765.1. Lineage (NCBI taxonomy): Bacteria > Bacillati > Actinomycetota > Actinomycetes > Kitasatosporales > Streptomycetaceae > Streptomyces > Streptomyces sp. NBC_01013. The sequence continues at coordinate 5,462,131 of NZ_CP108687.1, read as the reverse complement.
TGCTTGCCGAAGATGACGAACACCACGAGCAGCGGCAGCGTGCTGATCAGCCCGCCGGCCATCACGATGCTCTCGTCGGGGGTGTAGGAGGCCTTCAGCTGGCCGAGGGCCACCTGAAGGGTGGGGTTCTCCGCGTTCAGCGCGAGGTAGGGCCAGAAGAAGTCGTTCCATGCCTGGACGAAGGTGAGCATGCCCAGCACCATCATCGCGGGGCGGGCCACCGGAAGCACGACGCTGCACACGATGCGGAAGTTGCTCGCACCGTCGATCTTGGCGGCCTCGATCAGCTCGTACGGCAGCGCCTCGGTCAGGTACTGCCGCATGAAGAACACGCCGAACGCGCTGACCAGGGTCGGGAAGATCACCGACTCCAGGCTTCCGCTCCAGCCGAGGTCGGACATCATCATGAACAGCGGGACGACGCTGAGCTGCGGCGGGATGGTCAGGGTGGCGATGACTCCGGTCATCAGCGCGCCGCGGCCGCGGAAGCGCATCTTGGCGAAGGCGTAGCCGGCCAGGGTGCAGAAGAAGAGCGTCGCCAGCGTGATGCAGCTGGAGACGATGAAGCTGTTGAGGATCGCCTTGCCCAGGTGGGCCTGGTTCCAGGCGGCGTCGAGGTTGTGGAACAACCGGTCGCCGGGCAGGAACGGCGGGGTGGACGCCAGTACTTCGTCCTGGGTGTGGGACGCGGCCACCAGGGTCCAGTACAGCGGCAGCAGCGAGCCGATGCCGACGACGGTCAGCGCTATGTAGGCGAACGGACCGCCCTTCAGCTGCTGCCCGGCACCGGGCTTGAAGCGGCTCGCACGCTTCGGCGCGCGGTGCGCGGTGCGCGCCGGGAGGACGGAGCCCGGGACTTTGGTGGGGCTGGTGATGGTCATGGATATCGCTCCCGGTCAGACCGCGGATTTGCGTACGAAGCGGCCGATGAGCCAGTTGACCGCGGCGATGATCAGCAGGAGGGCGAGCATCGCCCAGGCCACTGCGGCGGCCGGACCGAGATGCCCCAGGTTCCAGCCGTAGTTGTAGAGGTAGATGCTGAGGGTCTCGTACTGGTTCTCGTTGCCGCCGATCGCGCCGAGGGTGCCGCCCTCCAGCAGCAGGGGCTCACCGAACAGCTGCATGGAGCCGATGGTCGAGATGACGATCGTGAACAGGATCGTGGGCCGCAGCGAGGGAATGGTCACCTTCAGGAACTGCTGCCAGCGCGAGGCGCCGTCGAGCGAGGCGGCCTCGTACAGATCGGACGGCACTGCCTGCATCGCGGCGAGGTAGATCAGGGTGTTGTAGCCGGTCCAGCGCCAGATCACGATGACGGAGATGGCGATCTTGGACGTCCAGTGGCCGTTGGCCCAGTTGGTGTGGCCGAGGCCGACGAACTCCAGCGCCCAGTTCAGCAGACCGCCGTCGGCCCGGAAGACCAGGGCGAAGACGAGGGCGGCGGAGGCCACCGAGGTGGCGTACGGGGTGAGGATCACCGTCCGCCAGAAGGTGCTGGCACGCAGCTTGTAGTTCAGCAGGTGCGCCAGACCGAGCGCGACGAGGAGCTGCGGGACCGTCGACATGACACCGATCAGGAAGGTGTTGGTGACGGCGGTCCAGAACTCCGAGTCGTGCAGGATCTTGTCGAAGTTGTCCCAGCCGACCCACTCCATCTGGTCCAGGCCGGTCATCTCCACCCGGTGCAGGGCGATCCAGCCGGTGTAGATCAGCGGGTAGAGCCCGAAGGCGCCGAAGACGAGGAAGAACGGGGCGATGTAGGCGTACGGGGACGCCTTGTCGTCGAACCGCCAGAGGCGGCTGCGCCATGCCTGCCGGCGGGTGCTGACCGGCTTCCGCTGGGAGCCGGGGGGCGGCGGGGCGTATACATCCCGGGTGGGAGACGAGGTGGCCACGGGCGATATTCCTTCCCTGGATTGCTTGGGTTACCCGGGTGGAAGCTGCAGTCCCACTCCCGACGGGACCGGCTCGGGGGGCGGCCGGTGCGGTCGATCGCAAGGCGCCGGAGTGACCTCAAGGCGTAGCCATGCGGGCAGTTCGGCGACGCGGCGAGCGGCGCACCGGGCGTCCGGGCCGGGCGGGTGTCGGACTACAGCAGCTGACGGGGGCCGGACGGGCGGCGCGTGCGGCGGGCTTCCCGCGGAACGGCCGGGTTACCGGTCTCCCCCGTGGAAGCCCACGGCACGCGGGCCTGCTCGGCCCCGTGCCCCCGTGAGGGGGGCGGGAACACGCAGGTGCGGGCGGCCCGGGGGCCGCCCGCCGCTACGACCGTCAGCCGATCGCCTTGTCGATCGCGTTGGTCGCTGCCTTCCACGCGTCGTCAGGCTTGGTGCCGCGCTGCTCCATGTTGTTGATCTGGGTGGAGATGGTGTCCTTGATGATGCCGTCCTTCGGGCCGAGGATCGTCTCGGGGATGGACTTGGCCTCGTCGGCGTAGATCTGACCGATCGGCGCGTCGTTGAAGTACGCGAGCTTGGCGGTCTTCACGTCCGGCAGGTCGTACGCGCCCTTGTTGGACGGGAAGCTGCCGATCGCCTTGAAGACGGCGGCCTGCTGCTCGGGGGCGGTCAGCCACTTGACGAGCTTGCCGGCCTCCTCGACGTGCTTGCCGGCCTTCGGGACTCCGAGGAAGGAGCCACCCCAGTTGGCGGCGGTCGCACCCGGGGCGGTGGTGATGTCCCACTTGCCCTTGTTGGCGTCACCGGCGTTCACCGAGATCTGACCGGCCATCCAGGCGGGACAGGCGACGGTGGCCATGGTGCTCTTGCGCAGAGCGGCCTTCCACGGGTCGCTGAACTGGGCGAGGCCCTGCGTCAGCTTCTTGTCCGCGGCCTCGGCCGCCAGGTTCCAGCCCTGCTCGACGCTGGGGCTGTCCTTGTAGACCGCCTCGCCGTTCTCGTCGTAGTACTGCTTCGCGTTCGAGCTGACGACGGCGTTGTACATGGCGCTGGCGGAGTCCATGAAGTAGGTGCCGCTGGGCGCCTTCTTCTTGTACTCCTCACCGAGCTTGAGGTAGTCCTCCCAGCCACCGGCGATCTTCGCGGCGACTTCCTTGCGGTCGGTCGGCAGGCCGGCCTTCTTGAAGAGCTCGGTGTTGTAGCAGAGCGACATCGGGCCGATGTCGGTGCCCGCGCCGATCACCTTGCCGTCCTTGGTGGTGGCCTGCTTCTCCTTCCAGGACACGAACTCGTTGACGTCGATGACCTTGCTCAGGTCGGCGAACTGGTCCGCCTTCGTGTCGGCGAGCTCCTTGATGCGCCCGACCTCGAGGCCCTGGACGTCGGCCAGCCCGCTGCCCGAGTTCAGCTGCTGGAGCAGCTTGGGGTAGTAGACCTTCTCATCGGCGGTGGTGTCTTCCTTCACCGTGATGTTCGGGTTCAGCTCGTGGTACTTCGCGAAGAGGCCGGCTTCCTTGTAGCCGAACTGCCCGAAGTCCGCGACGGTCAGCGTGATCTTCCCGTTCGCGTCGGAGGACGTGTCGTCCGACGAGTCGGAGTCGCTGCTGCAGCCGGTCAGCAACAGCGCCGTGGCTGTCAGGCCCGTGGTGGCCAGAACCGCGACTCTGCGGCTCCGACCGGCGGCGGTGCGGGTGATACGCATTCCACTACTCCTTGTTCCAGGGTGGGACTGGCTCACTGCGTGGCATACGCGCTGGTGAGTGCGGGTGCCAGTTGGTTCAGGGGGGAGGACACGGGCAGTGCCGTTCGCACGAGAAATCCTCCTGCGATGTGGGAGCGCTCCCATGCGCCGATGTCGGAAGGTTGCTGCCTGGGAGGGGTGGGTGTCAAGAGTTGAAGACGCTTCCGTTGCGCGAGCGTGTCCTGCAAGTCACGAGACCGTGTCCGGCCGAAGGCTTGCCAAAGCGCGTCACCATCGGAAGCGGATTGACAGATTCCCGAATTCCCGCAGGTGGGAGCCCTGTTGGTAGTGGATCTCGCGGTCAGCTCCGGGAAGCGGACCCGAACGCGCCGGTTTTCCGGAAACCCCCGGAAACACCCTCCGCCACCCCCGATTCCGCCGACCGGGCCCGCCGGAAGGTGAACGGGACGTCACGCGCAGGGGGCGTCCAAGGCCATCTCCGTGTTCTTTCCCCGAAGTCGAGCGCCGGACGGTGGCCGAAACGACGACCCGTCCGGTGACCTGAACGAGGCCCGCGGAAGCCGCGGAACCGGACAAGCCGCCCTCTCGGGGCGGCCCGGGCGGCCGGGCCGGGCCGGGCCGACTGGACGCGTCGGGCCTCGCGATGCGGGGTGGAACGGGGGTGGGACGGCCGGGCACGCCGAGGGCCGGCAGGACGGGCGCGCCGAGGGCAGGACGGGCACAGGCAGGGCAGCGGCGCCGGGGGCCGGGGCCGGGGGCCGCTCAGGGCGCGCGCACGGACGGGCCGGGGCGACCGGCGCCCTCAGGCCCCGCGCAGCCGGTCCAAGGTGTGCTGCAACTCCGCCTGGGCCGTCCGCCCCGCGGACTCCGCATCACCCGCCACCACGGCGGTGACCAGCGCCCGGTGCTGGGCCTCCCCGTGGTGGGGGTCGCCGCGCCGCAGCCCGAGCAGGTCCACCAGGTCGATCAGGGCCTGCCGCAGCGCCGGGGCGAACTCGGCGAAGAGGTCGATGAGTACGGGGTTGTGGGCGGCCGTCACGACCGCCCGGTGCAGGGCGATGTCGGCGTCCACGAACGCCGCGTCATCCTGCTCGGCCCCCGCCGCCCGCCGGGCCCGGAGCGCCGCGTCCAGGGCGGTCAGGTCCTCGTCCGTGCGGCGCTGCGCGGCGAGGCGGGCGGCCTGGACCTCGATCAGCATCCGCACCTCGTAGACGTCGGTGACCGCGGCCCGACGCAGCCTGACCGGCCACTCCTCCGTCGCGTGGTCGGCGATGACGAAGACGCCGGCGCCCTGGCGGGACTGGAGCAGGCCGAGCGTGGCGAGCGTGCGCACCGCCTCGCGCACGGTGGAGCGGCCCACGCCGAGCGTCTTGGCGAGCGTGGTCTCGCCGGGGATCTTCGTGCCGACCGGCCAGTTCCCCTCGGTGATCTGCGCGCGCAGATGACGTGTGGCCTGTTCGACCAGGGGGCTGGGGCGGAGCGGGCCGAGCGAGGACACGGGATTCACCTGTCAGGTTGTCTGAGGACTTGGTTTCTGGCTACTGTACCGATCATGACGTACCGCGGTCTCCTTCTTCTCGGCTGCCGCGGCGGGGCCTGAAGCGATCGGCACCCCGCCGCGGGGTGCCGTGCTGTGCCGGTCGCATCCGGCGATGCGAGAAGAGACCACGCTCATGCCCGAGTTCATGTCCGACGTCCTGTCACCGATGCACGGATTTCCCACGATCTGCACCCCCCGTGGACCCGTTCCCGAGGCCGCGCCCCACTGGAACCCGCAACGTTCGAGCTCGATGCCGTCGCACCGCTACCGGTCGGCGTTCGACCGCGTCGACATCCCGCTGACCGGCCGGGGCTGGCCGCAGGCCCGTATCGAGCGCGCCCCCCTGTGGGTCCCCGTCGACCTGCGCGACGGCAACCAGGCGCTGGCCGAGCCGATGGACACTGCGCGCAAGCGGCGGATGTTCGATCTGCTCGTCGCGATGGGCTACAAGGAGATCGAGATCGGCTACCCGTCCGCGAGCCGAACCGACTTCGGCTTCGTCCGGCATCTGGCGGAGGGCGGGGTGGTGCCCGACGACGTGACCGTGGTCGTCTTCACCCCGGCCAAGCCCGAGCTGATCGAGCGGACCTTCGAGTCCGTCGCGGGGATGGACCGGGTGGTCGTGCACCTCTACATCCCGACCGCGCCCGTCTGGCGGGACGTCGTCCTCGGCCGCAGCCGGGCCGAGGTGCACGGGGTGGTGCTGGACGCCGCGCGGCAGATGGAGCGGCTGGCGCGGTCCGGGCCCGGGGCGGACATCCGCTTCGAGTTCTCACCCGAGGTCTTCATCCTGACCGAACCCGACTACATCCTGGAGATCTGCAACAGCCTCACCGAGCTGTGGGACGCCTCGCCTGACCGGCCGGTCATCCACAACCTCCCGGCCACGGTGGAGATCGCGACACCGAACGTGTACGCGGACCAGATCGAGTACATGCACCGCCATCTGGACCGGCGTGATTCCGTGATCCTCTCCGTCCACCCGCACAACGACCGCGGGACGGGGGTGGCCTGCGCCGAGCTCGCCGTACTGGCGGGGGCGCAACGGGTGGAGGGCTGCCTGTTCGGCAACGGGGAGCGCACCGGCAACGTCGACCTGGTCACCCTGGCCCTCAACCTGCACGCCCAGGGCGTCGACCCGATGATCGACTTCTCGGACATCGACGAGATCCGCCGCACGGTCGAGCACTGCAACCGGCTGCCGGTGCCGCCGCGCCATCCGTACGGCGGTGACCTCGTGTACACCGCGTTCTCCGGCACCCACCAGGACGCGATCAGCAAGGGGTTCGCGCACCGTGCGAGCAGCGGCTCCGGCCTGTGGTCGGTGCCGTACCTGCCCATCGACCCGGCGGACGTGGGGCGTACGTACGAGGCGGTCATCCGGGTCAACAGCCAGTCCGGCAAGGGCGGCATCGCCCATCTGCTGCGGACCAACCACGAGGTGGACCTGCCGGCGGGGATGCGGGCGGACTTCTCCCGCACGGTGCAGGTCGCGACGGACGACAGCGGTCTGGAGGTGACGCCCGAGGACCTGTGGGACCTGTTCGACACGACGTACCTGTCCCCCGGGCGGGACGGCTCGGTCGCCCTGACCTCCTGGTCGACGCGGAGCGGTCCGGCCGGCGAGTTCCACCTCGTCTGCACGCTGCGGGTGGACGGCCGCGAGGGTGACTGCGAGGGCACCGGCAGCGGTGCGGTGGGCGCCTTCACGCATGCGCTGGAGGCTGCCGGGGTGAAGGTCACGGTCCTCGACTTCGCGGAGCACGGGGCCGTCGGGGGGACGGTGACCGCGTACGCGGAGTGCCGGGTCGGCGAGCGGGTGCGCTGGGGCGCGGGCCGGGGCGCGTCGGGCGTGGCCGCGTCGGTGGCGGCGGTGCTGTCGGCGGTGAACCGGGCGCGGGTGTGACGCGGTAAGGGCGACGCACGGGGCGCGCATCCCGGCCGGGTGGGGGGAGCGTGGGGGCCGGCCGGGATGCACGGGCGGGGGAGGTGGCTACTTGTAGGCGCCGAACGCCTTCGTGAAGGCGAGGGGCTCCTGCGCGATCGAGCTGCACGACGCGTCCGCGGACGGCTTCGGCCCGCCCGCGCACTCCTTGTCCCGCGTGCCCGACCACATCGCGAGCCAGGCGAGGCCCTTCTCCTTGGCGAAGGCCACCAGCTGGGTGGCGTCCTCAACCTTGAAGATCTCCGTGGCCACGTCGTTCACACCGATCATCGGTGTGACGGCGACGGCCTTCCACGCGTCCGCGTCGGAGAGGCCCAGCACGCCCTTGATCTGGGCCTGGGTGGCCGTCGCCGCCTGGATGGCGTACGTGCCCATGTCCCCGCTGTACGAGGCGCCGTAGTCCATCGCCATGACGTTGACCGCCCCGACGTCCACGCCGTTCTTCCTGGCGTCGGCGATGAGGTCCACGCCGGGCTGGGTCAGGCCCTCGGGCATCACGGGCAGGGTGAAGGAGACGTCCAGGCCGGGGTGGGACTTCTGGAGCTGGGCGATGGCCTGGGAGCGACGGGAGTTGGCCGCGGTGTCGGGCAGCGCCCCGCCCTCGATGTCGAAGTCGACCTTGGTCAGCTTGTACGTGTCGACGACCTTGCCGTACGCCGCCGCCAGATCGGTGACCGAGGTGCAGTTCAGCGCCAGCTCGGAGCCGGCGGCACCGCCGAAGGAGGCCCGGACGTCGCCGCCGGCCGCGCGCAGGGCGCCGATCTGAGAGGCGACGTGGTCGTCCCCGAGGCCGGTGACCCCGCCCCAGAGCGGGGCGCAGCTGCCGCCGGAGGTGATGAAGGCGAGGTTGAACTGCTTCACACCGGTCTTGGTGGCGGTGTCCACCAGGTCGTACGCCGGGTAGAGCGAGGTGTCGACGTACGGGGCGAAGCCCGCACCGCTGACCGTGCCGCCACTGCCGTCGGTCTTGGTGGGCGTCGGCGTGGGGGTCGGCGTCGCGGTGGCGGTGGGCTGGTCGGTGGGGGTGGCCGAGGCGGTCGGGGTGGGGGTCGCGGTCTCGGTGGGGCGGCCGCTCGGTTCCGGTGTCGCGCCGGTGTCGACGGAGCACGTGGCGTGGTCGATGAGGCATCCGGTGGGGTCGGCCGCCGTGCCGTCGGAGCTGGTGACGAAGCCGACGGTGACGGTCCCGCCGGGTGCGAGCTGCTTGTCCCAGCTCGCCGGCCTGACGGTGACGTGGTTGCCGCTGACGGTGTGCTCGCCGTTCCAGAGGGAGCTGAGCTTCGTACCTGCGGGCAGGTCGAACTCGAGTGTCCAGTCGGTCTTCACCTGGTCGGTGTCGTTGGTGACGACGTACTGCCCGGTGTACCCACCGGTCCAACCGCTGGTCCTCGTGTAGGCGGCGCCGACCGCCGCCGCCTGGGCCGTGCCGGTGAGCGCGAAGACCGTCCCGCCGATCACGGCCGCGGCGACGACCGCGCCGATCGCCTTGGTCCTGGTGCTCGCCGTTCGCCGGTGCGTGCTGGTGCCCATCGCGTGCCTGCCTCGTCATACGGAAGTGGGGATGCGGGAGCACGCTAGCGGCCCGGAATCCGACAAACGGAATGATCCGGACCGGAGTTGATGTTCTTAGGGTTGGCTTAAGGAGCGCATCGGCCGGTCTAAAGGTTCGGGCCCGCACCGGATCGGAATCGGCGTTTTGTGCTGCGCCCGATCACTCCGCGCCGCTGCCGCCCCACCCGGTGCCCGCGCCCCTGCGGCTGCTGTCCGTGGAGCCCGATCCAGATGCGCACCTCGGTGCCGCCGAGCACGGACCGCCCGATGCGCACGTCACCGCCGGTGGACTCGGCGACGCGGCGGACGATGTCGAGCCCCAGTCCGGTCGAGCCCACCGCGCCCTTGGCCCCGCCCCGCCCGCTGCTGCCGCGCGCCAGTGCGGCCTTCGGGTCAGCTATGCCGCCGCCCGCGTCCGAGACGAGCACGATGACCGCGTCCCCGCTGTGGTGGACGTCCACGGCGAAGGCGGTGCCCTCCGCGGTGTGCCGGAAGACGTTACCCAGCAACGCGTCCAGCGCGGCCGCCAGTTCGGGGCGGGCGACCGGGATGCGTACCGTGCGGTCGACTCCCGCGAGTCGCACCTCGCGGCCCTCGTCCTCCGCCAGCGCGGACCAGAAGTCCATCCGCTCACGGATCACCTCGGAGGCGTCGCAGCCCGCCCCCGGCCCGCCGTTCTGCCCCTGGGGCTGGGGACGCTGTTCGCGGGCGGTCCTGATGATCGTGTCGACCTCGCGCTCCAGCTGCTGCACGGCCGCCCGGGTCTGTTCGGCCGCCGGCCCCTCTCCGAGCGAGGCGGCGTTCAGCCGCAGGACGGTGAGCGGGGTGCGCAGCCGGTGCGAGAGGTCGGCGGCCAGTTCCCGCTCGTTGGCGAGCAGTTGGACGACCTGGTCGGCCATCGAGTTGAACGCGGTGGCGGCGGAACGCAGTTCGGTCGGCCCTTCCTCCGGCACCCTGGTCCCGAGCCGCCCCTCCCCCAGGTCGTGCGCGGCACCCGCGAGCCGCCGGGCCGGTTCCACCATGCGCACGCCCAGTCGGTCGGCCACGGCGACCGAGCCGATGATCAACGCGACGCCCACGCCGGCGAGCATCAGCCAGGCCGTGGCGACCCCGTTGGAGACCTCGTCCTCGGGCACGAACACCTCGACGACGGCGGCTCCCTCGGAACCCAGCGCGGTCGGCTGGAGCAGCGCGGAGCCGCCCGGCACCTCGGTGATGGAGGCACGCCCCGACTCCCGTACCGTCTCCAGGTCCTTTCGGGTGGCGCGCCGACGGCCGATCTCCACCGCCACGCTGCCGGCCTCACCGGACGCGGGGACGTGGACGGCCATCCGCCCCGCGGCTCCCGGTTCGGTGGTCAGGACGGCCTTCTCCAGCTCGGTGCGGTCGGTGGTGATGGAGAGCGTGGGGCCGATGGCCGCGGCCTGCCGTTCGGCGTCGGAGAACGCGCGGTCGCGCGCCATCTCCTTGATGACGAGGCCCAGGGGTACGGCGAAGGCGACGACGACCATCGCGGTGACGGCCAGGCAGACCTTGACCAGGGCCCATCTCATGCGGGCTGCTCCGGGGGTGCGGCGGGCGGCTGGAGCTTCACGCCGACGCCGCGCAGGGTGTGCAGATAGCGCGGCCGGGCGGCGGTCTCGCCCAGTTTCCGGCGCAGCCAGGAGAGGTGGACGTCGATGGTCTGGTCGTCCCCGTAGGACTGCTGCCAGACCTCCGCGAGGAGTTCCTTGCGCGGGACGACGACGCCCGGGCGCCCGGCCAGGAAGGTCAGCAGGTCGAACTCGCGCCGGGTGAGGTCGAGTTCCGTGCCGTCGAGTCCCGCCCGGCGCCGCAGCGGGTCGACGGAGAGGCCGCCCACCTGGAGGACGCGGGGCGGTGGGGCCTCGGCACCGGCGGCCCGTGAGCGGCGCAGTACGGCGGCCATCCGGGCGGCGAGGTGCTCCACGGAGAACGGTTTGGTCAGGTAGTCGTCGGCGCCGTCGTTGAGCAGTCGGACGATCTCGCTCTCGTCGTCGCGCGCGGTCGCGATGATGACCGGCACGTCGGTGATGCCGCGCAGCATCTTCAGCGCCTCGGCGCCGTCGAGATCGGGCAGCCCGAGGTCGAGGATCACGACGTCGAACCGGAAGTGGGCGACCTCGCGCAGCGCTTCGAGCGCGGTGCCGACACTCCGTACCGTGTGGGAGGCCTCGGTCAGGTGCCGGATGAGGGCGGAACGTACGAACTGGTCGTCCTCGACCACGAGCACACTTGGCATGGGCGGCACCGTACGCCATTCAGGTCCTGTCCGTCCGGTGGCAGTCGGGACACCGCCCGCGGCCGTAGTGCAGGATGTGGCCGATGCAACGAGGACTCGTACACGCGCTCGCGTGGTCGCTCGCCACCGGCGCCGCGGTCACCCTGACGTGGTGGGGTGTGCACACCGTGATGGCGGGCACGGCGTACGACCCGCCGCGCGCGGTGCCGATCTCGGCGGGTGCCCGGAGCGTCCGGGACGGCGCCGAGACCCTGTCGTCCTCGACGCACCGCCCGCAACCGCCTCCGTCGAGGACACCGTCCGCCACATCCCGTTCCACGCCGAAGCCCTCCGCGACCCCGTCCCGGACACCGTCGCGCACCCCCGTCGGAACTCCGAAGCCGACGGCCACGACGACCACCGCGTCGGGCACGGCCAAGAGTTACCGGACGGAAGGCGGCCGGATCGTCTTCGAGTTCGGCACGGACTCGGCGAAGCTGGTGTCGGCCACTCCGGAGCAGGACTGGTCGGTGCAGGTCTGGACGAACACGACGTGGATCCGGGTCAACTTCTCCAAGGACGACGGCACGACGGTGTCGGTCTTCTGCACCTGGAACGACCACCCGCCGCAGGTCGAGATCGTGAAGTCGTGACGACGGCCGGCCCGTGGTCAGTCGAAGGCGGAGGCCGGCGGCGCGGGTGAGGGCCGGGCATCCGCGTCGTGCACGGCAGCCGCGCCACCGGTGAAGTCGGCGAGCGCCCGCCCGTGTTCGACGCGCCCCGGGTGCGGGTCGGTCGCCACCCTGCGGGTCAGCTCCGCGACCTTCGGCGCCACGTCCGAGGCGAGCAGTACGGCGTTGCCGAAGCGGCGGCCGCGGAACACGGTCGGGTCCGCCGCGAGCGCCAGCTCGGGGAAGACGGCCGCGGCGGTGGCGATCTGGCCGCGCAGGTGGGCCAGCGGCGGCCCGTCGGCGAGGTTGGCCACGTAACTCCCGCCGGGCTTCAGGACGCGGCGCACCTCGGCGAGGAACTCGGTGCTGGTGAGGTGGGCGGGGGTACGGGCTCCGCTGAAGACGTCGGCGATCACGAGATCGGCCCAGCCGTCCTGCATCTTCCCGAGCCCGGCGCGGGCGTCGGTGGCGCGGACCCGGATCCTGGCCTGCGGGTCCAGCGGCAGCTCCCGGCGCACCAGCTCGACGAGGGCGGCGTCCACCTCGACGATCTGCTGGGTGGAGCGGGGGCGGGTCGCGGCGATGTAGCGGGCGAGGGTGAAGGCCCCGCCGCCCAGGTGCACGACGTGCAGGGGCTGTCCTGCCGGTGCGACCAGGTCGGCGATGTGACCGATCCGGCGCTGGTACTCGAACGAGAGGTACGCCGGATCGTCGAGGTCCACATGGGACTGCGGGGCACCGTCGATCGTCAGGGTCCAGGCGCGCCGGCGCTCCCGGTCGGGTACGAGCTCGGCGAGACCGCCGTCCACGGGTTCGGTGACGTTGCCCCCGGGGCGCTCGGAGCCGCGCGCGGCCTTGCGGTCGGTCCTGCGGTCCGCGCGCTGCTTGCGGTCGCCCGCACCGCCGGCCGCTCCTCGACGTGCCACTGCTACTCGTCCCTGCTCACTGCTCATCGTGTCCGGGACCGGTCGGGGACCGGCCGTGACGGGCTGATCGAGGCACCCGCCGTCCGGCCATTATGAGCTCGCAGGCGGCCCGGCAGCCTCTCAGCGGCGGTTGTCGGCCGCTTCGATGAGCCGGGCCGCCTGGTCGAGCGCCGCCCGCAGCACGGCCGGGTCGGTGACCGGGGTGTCGTCGGCGGGCGGCAGCAGCCAGCCGCTGCCCTGGACCGGCGGCTCGGCGGGGAGGCGCAGCCCGCGGCCGTCGGTCTGCGTACAGGCGCTGCCCGGTACGTCCCACGCCTGCGCGGTGCCGGGGGGCACCAGGAAGCCTAGGGTGGCGCAGGCTCCGTCGTGGAGGACCGGTCCGACCGCCTCCTGATCGGCGCCGCGCCGAAGGATGTCGACGGCCTCCAGCCCTTGCCGGGCGGGGACGGTCACGAGATCGCAGGGTTCGGGCTCGGTGGGTGCGCCGGGGACGCCGGGCGTCTCGGCGGGTGCCGTGGTGCCTGTCGTCGCCGTGGTGGCCGCCGTCGTCGCGGTCGTTCGCGATCCGGTCGCCGTGCCGAGGTGCAACAAGGGACCTCTCCTCTCATCGCCGGGCGGAGCCGGACTCCGTCTCCGCATGGACCAACGCGCGGACCGCGTCAAGGGCTACGGTGCAGCACCGCCGCAAAGGGTGGCAGTTCATGGCGGATCGTGGTCGAGATGTCCTTTTTGCGGGCAAACGCAGCGTGTGTGACCCGTCACAGCAGGTACGTTCTTGCTCCGCCGGGACACCGGAAACAGGCGCCCGGCTCGCACCAGAGAGGGCCCCGCCATGGTGTCGACACGGGCAGTTCCCAACCTCGCCTTCCGGCGGCTGCGCGGACGGCGCTCCGCCGGGGAGTTCGCTGCCGCGGTACGCAGGTCCGCTCGCGAGATCGGTGAGCAGGTCGCGTGCGACGCCCGGTACATCGGACGCGTGGAGTCCGGCGAGATCCGCTGTCCCAACTACGCGTACGAGCGGGTCTTCCTGCACATGTTCCCCGGGGCGACCTTGGCGGACCTGGGCTTCTCACCGCGCGAATCGGTACGCGGCCGGAGGGGCCGGACCACCGCGGACGCCCTGCCACCCCCGACTTCCCCGCTGCTCGTGTTCGGCAGCGACACCGACGAGGAGAGCGACGTGCTGCGTCGCGCATTCATGACGAGCGGCACCACCGCGGTGGCGGCCGCCTCCCTGGGCCTGGGCCTCGGTGGCCCCGCCGCCGCCTCCGTGCCCGCACAGCGCCGGGTCGGCGAGGCGGAGGTGAGCGCCGTCGAGAAGGCGGTGCGGCAGATCCGCCTGCTCGACGACCGGCACGGAGGTGACGGCCTCTACCGGCGGGCGTCGCAGCCGCTGCGGGCGGCGTACGCCCTGCTCGACGCCGGCACCGCGACCCGCCGCTCCACGGCGGACCGGCTGCACGCGGGCGCCGGTGAACTGGCCATCTCGGTGGGCTGGCTGGCCCATGACTCGGGCCGGTTCGAGGACGCCCGCTCGCACTACGCGGAGGCGCTCGCCACCGCACGGCTGGCAGGGGATCCGGCGCTGGAGGCGCACGCGTTCTGCAACGCGTCGTTCCTGGCCCGCGATACGGGCCGGCCGCGCGAGTCCGTACGCGCGGCGGAGGCGGGGCAGCGGGCCGCACAGCCGCTGGGCTCGCCGCGGCTGCTGGCGCTGCTCGCGCTGCGGGAGGCGGGGGGCCGGGCCGGGCTCGGGGACCGCACCGGCTGCGAACGGGCGCTGGGCCGGGCGCACACCGCGTTCGGGAAGGGGCCGTCCGCGGCGGACCCGGAGTGGATGACGTTCTTCCGGGAGGCGGAGCTGGAGATGCTGGAGGCGCAGTGCTGGGCGGCGCTCGGCGACTGGTCGAGGGCCGCCCGCCACGCGCGGCGGGCCACGCGGCTGCAGGACCCGCACTTCACCCGGAACCTGGCGCTGTACCGCACGGAGCTGACCTGGGACCTGGCCCGGGCGGGTCTGACGGAGGAGGCTGCGGCCACGGGCCATCGGGTGCTCGACCTGCTGGACCAGGTCCAGTCCACCCGCATCCGGTCGATGCTGGCGGACGCGGTCACGGTCCTGCGGCCCCGGGGCCGGGGCTCGGTGGACGTCAAGGACTTCCTGGACCGTCACGCGATGTCGGCGGCCGGCACGTGACGGACTCACTCCCGAGTGGCCGCGAAGCCGGTGCCCCTCACGGGCGGCCGTAGGCCGGTCCAGCCCCTCCGGCGCACCCGGCCGGGAGTGCCGGACGGTGGGCGCCCGCCGCGTGATCGCGGACGGAACCGTTCGCCCGGGGGCGGGGGCCGGGGCCCGTGAATCAGCCGGTCCCCCCGATCGAGGGCCACGGCCGGCGCCCGGGAACGCGGCGCACCGGCTCCGTCCTCGCCTGCCGGACGGGGTGAGGGGCGCCGGGCCCCCGAGCGCACCGCGCCCTATCCCTCCAGGTGCCCCGTGTCGTTCCAGCGCTCCAGTGCCGGCGCACCGTACGCCCATCCCAGGACCGACAGCGATGTCGGCTCCAGCCGGAGGCGTGCCGCGAACGACGCGTCCTCGCCCAGCCACCGCGCCCCCAGCACCCGCAGGATGTGGCCGTGGGCGAAGACCAGGACGTCGCGGTCGGCCGAGAGCGCCCACTCGACGACCTCGTCGGCGCGGGCCGACACCTGGGCCAGGGTCTCCCCGTCCGGCACCCCGTCGCTCCAGATGAACCAGTCGGGGCGATCCGCCTTGATC
This sequence comes from Streptomyces sp. NBC_01013, assembly GCF_045162765.1. Taxonomy (NCBI): domain Bacteria; kingdom Bacillati; phylum Actinomycetota; class Actinomycetes; order Kitasatosporales; family Streptomycetaceae; genus Streptomyces; species Streptomyces sp. NBC_01013. The sequence continues at coordinate 5,446,883 of NZ_CP108687.1, read as the reverse complement.
TCGGCGGGCGTCATCCCCTCGTACGCGCCGTAGTCCCACTCCATCAGCGCGTCCCACGGCTCGGCCCGGTCGCCGAACCCCGCGATCTCGCACGTCTCCGACGCCCGCACGAGCGGGCTGGTGCGGACCTCCAGGCCGGGCAGATCCACCCACGGCCTGCGGTGCAGCCGCTCACCGAGCAGCTTGGCCCCCTCGCGCCCGGAATCGAGCAGCGGAATGTCCGTCCTGCCGGTGTGATTGCCCTTGACGGACCATTCAGTCCGGCCGTGCCGGGCCAGCAGGATGCGCGGTGCCATGTGTCAGTTCTCCCTGAAAAACTGGGACCTGAGATGCGGGATCTGAGATCTTGGACGTCTACGGGGACGAATCCGTCCGGGATGGAACGGGCGGAACGGATGGAGCGGGGAAACGGATCGTCCGGATTTCCATCATCGCGTACCTTCGCGAGAGGCAACCCGGGGGGCCGCATCGGCGTCCCACTGACCACAGACGAATCCGAGCAGCTGAGGGGCCACCGAAAGTGCACCCCGGGCGCGGCGCGGCCGACCCGCACCGTACGGTTGAACGCCCGCCGTCGGCCGCATGAACACATGATGGAGAACTTCCGGATGCCGCATGCCACCACCGCGCCCGTGCCGCGCCCCCGCTGGTGGACCGAGCTCCCGCTCCTGGCCCTGGTGTACGCAGCCTACTCGGGCGGCAGACTCCTGGTCCGCGGCGACGTGTCGACCGCCGTCGACCACGGACTGCGCATCCTGCATCTGGAGAAGGCCCTCTTCCTCAATGCCGAACATCCGCTCAACCGGCTGTTCACCGCCCACCCCTCCATAGGCATACCCGCCGACTTCGCCTACGCCTCCCTGCACTACCTGGTCACCCCGGCCGTCCTGATCTGGATGTTCAGGCGTCACTCGGCCGCCTACCGCCGGGCCAGGACATGGCTGATGACCTCCACGATGCTCGGCCTCATCGGCTTCACCCTGATGCCGACCTGCCCGCCGCGGCTGCTGGCCGCCGGGCACGGTTTCGTCGACACGATGGCCCAGTACAGCGCGTACGGCTGGTGGGGCACCGAGGCGAGCGCCCCGCGCGGCATGGGCGGCATGACCAACCAGTACGCGGCGATGCCGAGCCTGCACGTCGGCTGGGCGCTCTGGTGCGGCATCCTCATCTGGCGCCACGGCAGGCACCCCCTCCTGCGGGCCGCCGGCGTCGCCTACCCGCTGATCACGGTCATCGTGGTGATGGGCACCGCCAACCACTACTTCCTCGACGCCGTCGCCGGCGCGGCCGTCATGGGCGTCGGGGCTCTGCTCGCCAGGCCCGTCATGCGCCTCGCCGACCGGGTCCGGAGCGCGGTCCTGACCCGCTTCGCACGGGTGTCCCCCGCCATGAAGTCCCCGGATGTCAGTGCCGGATGCAAGACTTCCGCGGGTGAGCGAATCCCCGGCCAGCGGTCCACCTCCGCAGATCCCACCGATGCAACAGCACCGGCCGGCCCACCTGCCCCGGCCGACGTCCCCGCCGCCGCGGGACGAGCCGCAGGCGGTGACGCTGCGACGGCGGCTCGCTGAGCTGAGGGGACCGGCCGTAGCGCCCCGTCCGCTGGACGCCCGCGCGCTGGCCGCCCTCGCCGCCAACCCCGGCTGCAAGCGGCGCGCCCTGCTCGACGGGGCCGGGGTCGACAAGGGCGCGCTCGCCACCGCGCTCGGTTCACCGGCCGCCTTCGGCCAGTCCCAGTTCGCCTTCATGCGGGGCAACGCCTTCGAGGCCAGGGTCAAGGCCGACGGCGGTACGGAACTGATGCGCCTGCTCCACCAGGGGTTCGGCGAGTCCGGCGAACCACCCCGGGACGTCGCCACGCCCGATCTGGCGGCCGCGGGCCCCGAGGGCCGCGCCGCCCGGACCGCGCTCGCACTGCGCGAGGCGACCGCGTCCGGCGGCTGGGCGCTGCTCGACCACCCGATGCTGGCCCTGGAGGTGGCCGGGTCCCCCGCCTATCTGGAGCCGGACGCGGTGGTCGTCCACCCCGACGGCACGTGGACGGTCGTCGAGATCAAGTCGTTCCCCATGATCGACGGCTCCGCGGACGCGGCGAAGGTGGGCGCGGCGGCCCGCCAGTCCGCCGTCTACGTGCTGGCGCTGGAGAAGGTCGCCGCGGCGACCGACGGCGCCGCGGTCGGCCACCGGGTGCTGCTGGTCTGCCCCAAGGACTTCTCCAACCTGCCGACCGCTTCCGTGGTCGACGTACGCAAGCAGCGCGCGGTCACCCGCCGGCAGCTGACCAGGCTCACCCGGATCGAGGACATCGCGGGGGCCCTGCCCGAGGGCACCACCTTCGACCCGGAGTGCTCCGCCGAGGAGCTGGACACCGCCGTCGAGTCCGTCCCGGCGGCTTACGCGCCGGAGTGCCTGGCCGCCTGCGAGCTGGCCTTCCACTGCCGGGCGAAGGCCCGCGCCGCCGGTGCGGTCGGGGCGCTCGGGCGGAGTGTGCGGGGCGAGCTCGGCGGACTGACCACGGTCGCCGGCGTGCTCGCCGCGGCCGCGGGCAAGGAGGGCGACCCAGCGGACCCGACGGTCGCCGCGCTGCTCCGCGCGGCCGCGCTGCGGGCCGAGGCTCTGGAGGGCAGCACCGCATGTCGCTGATCGGCACCCTGGCCCGGCTGGAGGCCGTGGAGAGCGGCCGCGCCCGGCCGATGGCCACCGTCCGCCACCGCCACCTCGGCGACCGGCCGCTCGTGCTGGTGCCGCTCACCACGGCGGGCGAGGCCGGCGCCCCGCTCGGCGCCCTCGTCGGTACGGACCGCGACGCCCCACGGCTGCTGGCCGTCGCCCAGCCGCGCGACCGGGATCTGCGGTTCGCCTTCCTCGCGGAGCTGGCCGAGACGGTCCTGCCGTACATCGAGTCGTACGCCGATGTGATCGAGCCGGCCGAACGGAGCGAGACCGACCCCGGTACGGGCAAGAAGGTCAAGGTCGAGACCGAGCTCTGCACGGACGCGGCGCAGTTGATCGTGCCGAGCCGGGCGGGCATCGAGTTCGTCCGGTTGCTCGGCCGCTCCATGCGGTTCCGGCGCACCGCCGAGGACGACCCCGACACCCCGTATCCGGCGCCCGCCCGGGTCCCGCTGCTGGGCCGCTGGCTGACGCACTACGGCGAGCGTGCCCGGGTTCCGGGCTCCTCGCTGCTGCTGGCCGGCACCGATCTCCTGAATCGGCACTGGGCGACGGGCCAGTCCTCCCTGGAGGACCAGCACCTGGGCGCCCTGCTCGCCTGGATCGACCCGCCGGCGGGCGAGTCGGGGGCCGAGGCCGCGCTCCGTGCGGAGCTGGCCCGGGACGCCGGGCACCAGCTGCTGTGCCCGCCCGCCGGACCGGCCACCGACCCGGACTTCGACAACCGGCTGCTGGCCCCCGCGATCGAGAAGTACGACCGGGCGCGCACCTCGCTGGCCGCCGCCGAGGACGGTCTGGCGGCCGATGCACGGCTCGCCGAACTGACCGCGGCGGAGCGGGAGATCCGGGGGCTGCTGGCCGGTGTGCTGCGGCCGACCTGGGACGCGGTGTGGCGGGGCCTGGATCTGCTGCGGGAACTGCCCGAGGGGTCCAGGGCCGAGGACCGCTGGACCCGCGACCGCTGGTCGTTCACCGCCCACCGCGACCGGGTGCGGGCCGGTGAGCCACCACAGCCGCGCCGGGACGACGCGGTGACGGCGGCCCGCAAGCTGGCGGCGCGGGAGACGGCGCAGGCGCAGCTGGACGCCCAGGAGGCGCTGGACGATCCGCTGGTGCTGGCCGGCCGGCGGCTGGCGGGCGAGGCGTTCCTCGGCGAGGTGACCGCCGTGGAGATGGCGTACAGCGAGTCCAAGCGGCCCTCGCCGCGCCCGCTGGTCACGGTCCGCACGGCCGAGCAGCCCCATCTGGGCGAGCGCGTGAAGGTCTACCGCTCGCTGGACGGCAAGCCGCAGACCGCCGAGTTCGCCGGCTACGCGGCGGCGGACGCCGGTCCGCAGTCGTTGGTGCTGCGGATCACCGACCGGATGGGCCGGGGCAAGGAGCCCGCCCCCGGTTCGGTGCCGGAGCCCGGTGACGTCATCGCCTGGACGCTCTTCGAGCACGACCAGCGCGGCGGGCCGCAGTTGCCGGATCCGGAGGAGACCCCGTGGACCCACGGCGGCCCGCCGGGCGGCGCGGCGGCTGTGGAGCTCCCCGACCCCGTGACCACGGAGGACCTGCTGTGACGGCCGTATTCGACCCGGGCGCGGCAGCGGGCCTGGCGACCGCCCGGATCCTGGACGACACGCTGAACGGCTCGGCCCGCGGCATCGTGGTGGACTCCCCGCCGGGTGCGGGCAAGTCGACGCTGGTGGTACGCGCCGCGCTGGAGCTCGCCGCGGCCGGCCGGCCCCTGATGGTGGTCGCGCAGACGAACGCACAGGTCGACGACCTGGTGGTCCGGCTCGCCGAGAAGGATCCCGGCCTGCCGGTCGGCCGGTTGCACAGCAACGACTCCGATCCGTACGACAAGGTGCTGGACGGCCTGGCCAACGTGCGGAAGTCGGCGAAGGCGGCGGACCTGGCCGGGCTCGACGTCGTCATCTCGACGGCGGCGAAGTGGGCCCACGTGAAGAACGTCGAGCCGTGGGGCCACGCGATCGTCGACGAGGCGTACCAGATGCGCTCGGACGCGCTGCTGGCCGTGGCCGGGCTCTTCGAACGGGCGCTGTTCGTCGGCGATCCGGGCCAGCTGGACCCGTTCTCGATCGTCGGCGCGGACCAGTGGGCGGGGCTGAGCTACGACCCCTCCGCCAGCGCGGTCAACACTCTGCTCGCGCACAACCCGGAGCTGCCTCAGCACCGGCTGCCCGTCTCGTGGCGGCTGCCGGCCTCGGCCGCGCCGCTGGTGTCGGACGCGTTCTACCCGTACACGCCGTTCCGCAGCGGTACCGATCACGGCGACCGGCTCCTGTCCTTCGGGGTCGCGTCCGACGGCTCTCCGGCGGACCGGGTGCTGGACGAGGCGGCGGAGTCGGGCTGGGGCCTGCTGGAGCTCCCGGCCCGGCACACCCCGCGCACCGACCCCGAGGCCGTACGGGCCGTGGCCCTGGTGGTGCGCCGGCTGCTGGACCGGGGCGGGGCGGCGACCAGCGAACGCTCCCCGGACCCGGCGCCGGTGACGGCGGACCGGGTCGCGGTCGGCACGGCCCATCGCGACCAGGCGGCCGCGGTGCGGGCCGCCCTCGCCGAGCTCGGGGTCACGGGGGTGGCGGTGGACACCGCGAACCGCCTCCAGGGCCGTGAGTTCGACGTCACGGTGGTCCTGCACCCGCTGTCCGGCCGCCCCGACGCCACCGCGTTCCACCTGGAGACGGGCCGGCTGTGCGTGCTGGCCTCCCGCCACCGTCACGCCTGCATCATGGTGTGCCGCGCGGGAGTCACGGATCTGCTGGACGAGCATCCCTCGACGGAACCGGTCCAGCTGGGCGTCACCGTGAAGTTCCCGGACGGCTGGGAGGCGATGATGACCACGTACGACCATCTGTCCAACCACCGGGTGTCGTGGCGCCCTTGAGGACCGCCCCCGCGCCTGGCGGGCGGGCCGGGGCAGCGGTGCTACGGGACCAGGACGAGGCGCTCGCCGGTCTGCTCGGTCCACGCCTGCGCGATCCCGGCCAGCGGCACGGCCCGGGCCCGGACGTCGAGGGCCCCCTCGGCGACCGCCGCGGCCAGTTCCGGCAGCTCCGCGACGAAGTCGCGGGACGGAACCGACCCGATGCCGCTGCCCAGGATCTGCAGTCGCGCCGCGCGCAGCGCCGCTGAGGGTACGGGGGCGGTCGCGCCGGCCATGGACCCGATCTGGATCCAGGTCAGCGGGGCGGAGCGATCGGCCCGGGCGGTGAGCATCGGGAGCATGGCGCCGGCGGCGGGTCCGCCCCAGACGAAGTCGAGGACGACGTCGACGTCGGCCGCGACCGCGGCTTCGTCGAAGGTGATCGTCCGGTCCGCTCCGAGTGCCTCAAGAGCCTTGAAGCGAGTGGTGTCACGGCCGGCGGCGATGACCTGCGCGGCGCCGAACCGCTTGGCGATCTGGATCGCCATGCTTCCGGCGCTGCCGGTGGCGCCGAGGATGAGGACCCGCCCGCCCTCGCGGAAGTCGATGCGCCGGCGCAGCGCCACTCAGGAGGACATGCCCGGATTCATCGCGGCGGCGACGCGGACCGGGTCGATGTCGTCCGGCAGGAGCACACTGCGGCGGACGTCGATCACGGTGCGCTCCGCGAAGGTGCCGAGCTGCGTGTCGTCCAGGACCGCATAGCGCAGGCGTCCGGCACCGTCGCGCACCACGGCGTCGACGCCGGGCACGAGGGGGAAGCCGCCGGAGCTGGAGTAGTGCGTGCCGTTCGCCTTCGCCCGGGTGAGGTGGTGCAGGCCCGCCGCGAGAACCTCCACCACCATGTCGTGCTCGCCGGTGGCGACCGGATCGGGGTGCTCGCCGTATGCCGGCGGAGCGTCGAACGAGGTGATGACCGCAGCATGCATGAGGGACTCCCGGTCGGGTTCGTTTGCATTACCAAGCAAATCCAGAGTTATTGGTAATGCAAACAATGTCAAGTAGAGTGGCGGGTATGACCACCGACGACCCCGAGGGCGCCATCGACGACCCCGAGGATGCCGTCGCCGATTCCGAGGACGCCCTGATCGACGGACTCGTCCGCAGCGCGTTCCAGATCATGGGGGTACTCACCCGTATCGGCGCCGAGCAGGACCTGTCCCTCACCCAGCTGCGGGTCCTCGGCATCCTCCGGGACCGGCGCCCCCGCATGAGCGACCTGGCGGCCTTCCTCGGCCTGGACAAGTCGACCCTCTCCGGCCTCATCGCCCGCGCCGAACAGCGAGGACTCCTGACACGCGCCGCCAACCCGGACGACAAGCGGGCCGTCGATGTCCTCATCACGGACGCGGGCCGCGAACTCACCGGCCGGCTGTACCTGGAGGCCCGTGCCGCCCTGGCGCCGGCGACAGGCCGCCTCGACGCGGCACAGCGCCGACAGCTCGCCCAGCTGCTCGAACCCGTCCTGACCCCGCCTCTGCCTTTGACGCCGCGCCCTGTCGGCCGACGCTGACCGATCCTCACGGCCTCCCCAGGAGCCGTCCCCCCGCCGCGGTCCGGGCACCGACGGAACACCGGGCGCGCCAAAAGCGTTGGAGGCGGGGGCGCATGGGGGCACACCGGATCGGAAGCGGGCGGCCGCACGCCCCCCGCCAGTTCACGGAGAGGCCCCAGGCGCCCTTGCGGCGGGCTGGACAATGGAGGGTGGCCGTCGGGCCCACCGGAGGAGGAAGAACCACATGGCACAACCCGAGCGGAACGAGCAGCAGCGGCTGCGCCCCGCACCCCTGCTCTTCGAACCGTCGGCAGCAGTCGCCGATCCCGAGCATTTCTTCGACCTGGAGTCGATGGACGATCCGAAGGAACTGCTGAGCCGCGCCACCGAGCTGACCCTGGCTTTCCGTGCCGCGACGGACCGGGCGGTCGAGTTCCAGGCGATCGCGGCGGCACAGCTGGCGGATCCCCGCCGGTTCGACCGGCTGACGACCGAGGACATCGCGCAGCGGGCGGAGTGGACCGAGGACTACGCCGTGAAGATGGTCGAGTTCGGCCGCAGCCTGCTGAACGACCCGGGAGCCTGACGACGCCCGCACGATCCGAGATCCCCGGGCGTGAAGGGCGCCCGGTTCCGAGCCTTGACGGCGCCCCGCACTGCACTACCGCCGCGACAGCCCTTGCGAGGGCTGCGATGACTCCGGGTACAACCGCTGGCATATGCCAGCTGCGCAAGATACTCCCCACTCCCCCCACCTGTCCTGATTTCCGGCAACTCTCGGAATCCGGTTGATCACTCCGGGTAGACCTGTGCATATGACCGCATGGCTGCCAGACGAAACGACCCTGCATCACGGCAACGCGCCCCGCCATCACGGCGGCGCGTCCCGTCGGCGCACCGACGAGGACGCCGACATCTTCGCCGTCCTGCGTGAGCAGGCCGGGAACCGGACGGCCCAGGTGACCGCGGCCGGGGCCGCCTGGCTGGCCGGCGCCTCGGCGTATCCGCGCAGCACCCTGGCCCAGTGGGAGTCGCACCCCTCCGCCCCCGGGGTCCTGCCGTGCGGTTCCGCCTTCGACGTGGTAAACGTGCCGACTCTCTTCGGGCGACGCATGCTGGAGCACCTGTGGGCCGACGGCCCGGGTTCCGGTCCGGTCGCCACGCACCGCGGCCGGATGCTGCTGTTCGCCTCCCCCGGCACCGCCCAGCGACTGCCCTCGCTGCTGGACTGGGAGGAGTGGGGATCCGGTCCGGGGACGCGGTCCGGCAGGGACCCGGTGGGGCCGGACGAGGACGGCCCCAGGGTGCCGCCGCTGCTCTGTCACGGCACGGGCGACGCGGTGACGGTCCCGCCGCTGACCTGCGGCCCGTCGGCTTCCGGGCCGCGCTGGGTGGTCGCACCGGACATCCGCAATCCCTGGCTTCCGGGGCCGGACGTCCTGCTCTGGGCCTGCGTCCGGGTGGCCCGGTCGGCGCCCGCTCCGGCCCCCCGGATTTCGATTTTTCCTCCCACCGATCAGGGTGCTAAGGTCTACGACGTCAGCAGGCGCCGCTAGCTCAGTTGGTTAGAGCAGCTGACTCTTAATCAGCGGGTCCGGGGTTCGAGTCCCTGGCGGCGCACAGACGGAAGAAGCCCCCTCGCGAGAGCGAGGGGGCTTCTTCGTTGTCCCCCACCGCGTCGCGTCGTCACCCACCACGTCCGGCCTGTCCGTGGGCCCCCCGTCACGTCCCCGTGGTGATCCGGACCGTCCACGCACCCGACGGCGTCCGGTCGGCCACCTCGACCGTGGTGTGGCCGCCGGGGACGGAGTACGTCTCGCCGACCCTCAGCGGCGCGTCCGCGAGCGGCGGGTAGACCGAACGGTCCCAGCAGGCGTCGGTGTCGGGGTGGGTGTCGAGGACGTCGACCGGGCCGCCCCCCGACGGCGTCCCGTTGCGGATCCGGTAGAGCAGCACGCCCTCGGTGCATGTCGCGCTGTCGTTGCCGGTGGCACTGCGGGCCTCGATGGCCACGGCACTGCCCTCGCCGGTCCTGATCACGGCGAGCCGGGTACCGATGGACGCGCCGGGCACGGGCACGGCGGCCATCGGTTCCAGAGTGATGACCCGGTCGCCCTGGATGCAGGTCACCTGCCGGTCGTCGAGCCAGCCCAGCTTCCACTTGTGCCAGCCGAAGAGGTCCGGCGCGAGGCCGAACTGGCTGCCCATGACGTCCCAGTCGCCGACGTACGTGTCCCAGTCCCCCTTGCCGTCCGAGGGCCGGTGGTAGAGGTCGGGCAGGTCGAAGACGTGGCCGGTCTCGTGGGCGAGGACGTTGTGGTCGGGCGGGTGCTGCTCGAAGACGGTGACGACGCGCCTGATGTCCGTACCGTCGGCGTGCAGCGGCCGGTCGAAGTTGACGACCTTGGTGGCGTCGGAATCGACTCCCGGGGCGTCCGGGTCGGCGACGAAGTAGACGATGTCGTACTTCGAGAAGTCGACCTCGGGGTCGGCCGCGTCGATCGCGTCGCGCAGGTAGGCGCTGCGCCGGTCGTCGTCCCAGTCGCGCTGTATCCCGTACTGGACGGACGGCTTGGGCATGCGGATCCAGTGCCGCAGGGGATGCGGGCGGAGGGTGAACTTTCCGTACGAGGCGCGCTGGAAGAACTCGCTGGTGGCGGGGAAGTGGTCGGCGGCGAGTTCGGCGGGACTGGTGACGGGCCGGGCGTCGGGGAACGAGAGGAAGACCATGACCGCGTCGAGGGAATGGTCGGGCCGCGGATAGGCGCCGTTCCACGCGTCGAGGCCGAGCGAGTGGTGGGCCTCGGTCCGGGGCAGCGCGCAAGGGGCCGCCTCCCCGGTGACGGCCACGGCCGGTCCGGCGACGAGAGAGGTGGCGACGAGCGCCAGGAGGGAGATCAGACCCGCTGCCATCGCGCGCGGACTCGGTCTCTCCATCCCTCCGGGCCCTTGCTGACGCGGCACATCTACCTCCGGTGCGGGGTGCGGGCTCCAGGACCCTCCTGACCACCTTCTGGCGTTTCAGGTAGTACGTCCTGTTGGGCTGCCCCAGTCGGGTCAGCAGCCGAACTGCACACATCCCTCACAGACAGTCACAATCGATCACCGCTACAACGGGAGGGAACAGAGCCGCACAGAAACGATCAGCCATGGGCAAAGCGGGTCACCCCGCGAATGGCTCAAGTGCAGCGGACGCGGGGCCCCCAACGGTCGGGGCGCTGGAACGGCCGAGGTGCCAGCCTCTATGCTTCACCTCGCTTTCCTGCGCGGTTTCCGCCTCTGACGACGGCGCTCCACGCGGCGGGCCAGTCCGACCAGAGGTCTCCGGGACAGAACTGCACGGCGGGAGCGAACGGTGAGCGGAACCTCCGAAGGGCGCATGCCCGCGGCAGGCACAGCACCCTCTGCCCCACCACCCGGCCTCACGGAGCGTGACGACATGTGGCCGTCCGCGGGGGCCTCCTCCGGACCGCACGACTACCGGGCCGCCTTCCGGGCCGCCACGGTCCCGATGGCCGTCGTCGACCGCGAGGGTCTGATCGTCACCGCCAACGAGGCACTGGCCGCGCTGGCCGGTGTCGGCGCGGCCGCGCTGACCGCGCAGTCCGCATCGGATCTGGTCGACCTCGCCGCGGACGGCCGCACCTGGCACGCGTACCGCGAGGTGCTGCACGGCCGCCGCTCACGCTTCCGCTGCACCCGCCGGCTCAAGCACCCCGACGGGCGCTCGCTGTGGGCGGAGATCACCGTCGTACCGATGGACGCGGCCACCGATCCCGCCGCCCCCGAGCAGGGGGCCGGCGCCGCGCCCGGCCAGGTCCTGCTCTCCGTCGCCGACGTCAGCGACCGGCGCGAGCTCCAGAAGCGGCTGCGCCACCTCCAGATGCACGACCCGGTGACGCGGCTGCCCAACCGGACGCTGTTCTTCGAGCGGCTCTCGGCGGTCCTGGAGACGACGCCGTACCAGGACGACAGCATGCCCGAGCGGGGCCGGGTGGGGCTCTGCTACCTCGATCTGGACGGCTTCAAGGCCGTCAACGACACCCTGGGCCACCGGATCGGCGACCGGCTGCTGGCCGCTGTGGCGGCCCGGCTGACCGACTGCGCCGCGCAGGAGGGCCCGCACCCCATGGGCGCCCATCTCGTGGCGCGACTGGGCGGGGACGAGTTCGCGATCCTGGTCGAGGAATCCACCGGTACGCAGCAGCTGACCGATCTCGCCCGCACCGTGCTCGCCGCCTTGCAGCAGCCCTTCGACCTGGCCGGGCAGCGGCTCTCGGTCTCGGCGTCGATCGGTGTGGTGGAGCGCCCCGTGGCGGGCACTTCGGCCACGGGGCTGATGCAGGCGGCCGACACGACGCTGTACTGGGCGAAGGCGGACGGCAAGGCGCGCTGGACCCTCTTCGACCCCGAGCGCAACGCGCACCGGATGACCCGCCAGGCCCTGTCGTCCAATCTCCGCCCGGCGGTGGAGCGCGGCGAGTTCACCATCGAGTACCAGCCTCTGGTCTGCATGGCCGACGGTGTCGTACGTGGTGTGGAGGCGCTGGTGCGCTGGAACCACCCGCAGTTCGGCATGCTCTCGCCGAACCGGTTCGTCGCGATCGCCGAGGAGGACGGCTCGATCGTGCAGCTCGGCCGGTGGGTGCTGCGGGCGGCCTGCCGACAGGCCAGGCGCTGGCAGCTCGACCACCCGGACGAGCCGCCCCTGTTCATCAGCGTCAATGTCGCGGTACGGCAGGTCTGGGACTCCGACCTGGTCACCGACGTCGCGGAGATCCTCACCGAGACCGGCCTGGACCCGGCGCTGCTGCAGCTGGAGCTGACCGAGTCGGCGGTGATGGGGTCGGCGGGCCGGCCGCTGCAGGCCTTGCAGGCGCTCAGCGACATGGGCGTCCGGATCGCCATCGACGACTTCGGTACCGGCTACTCCAACCTCGCCTATCTGAGCCGCCTGCCGGTCTCCGTACTGAAGCTGGACGGCGCCTTCGTGCGTGGTTTCCGGTACGAGGACGGCACGCATCCCAGCCCGGCCGACGAGACGATCGTCGAGGCCATGGTCCAGCTGGCCCACCGCCTGGGCCTGACCGTCACCGCGGAGTGCGTGGAGACGGCCGGCCAGGCGGAACGGCTGCGGCGGATCGGCTGTGACACCGGCCAGGGCTGGCTCTACTCCCGGGCGGTCGGCCCGGAACGCATCGCGGAGCTGCTCGGCGCGCGGGCCCTGAAGGCCTGAGCCCTCCCGGAGGCCGCCCGGCGGGCCAACTGCCGCCCCGGCCCCGGCCCGCCGGACCGGCCTCCGGGCCGTCCGTCAGAGCGTCGGCAGGCCGTACGCGTCCGCGATGAGTCCGTAGCTGCGCAGGCGGGCCTCGCCGCCGTGGGCGTTGGCGGTGATCATCAGCTCATCGGCGCCGGTGCGCTTGGCCAGGTCGTCGAGGCCGGTGCGGACCTCGTCCGCGGTGCCGTGGACGATGTTGACGAGCCAGCTGTCGACGAACTCCCGCTCCATCGGGCTGAAGGCGTACGCCTCCGCCTCCTCGGGCGTCGGGACCAGTCCGGGGCGGCCGGAGCGCAGACGGAGCATCGACAGGGCGCCCGACAGCACCTGGCGGCGGGCCTCCCGCTCGTCCTCGGCTGCCAGGGCGGCGACGCCGATCAGGGCGTACGGGGCGTCCAGGACAGCGGACGGCTTGAAGGACTCGCGGTACAGCTCCAGGGCCGGAATCGTGTTCTGGGCCGAGAAGTGGTGGGCGAAGGCGAAGGGCAGGCCGAGCATGCCGGCCAGCCTGGCGCTGAAGCCGGAGGAGCCGAGCAGCCACAGCGGCGGCCGGCCCGGGGACTGGACGCCGCCCTCGGAGGTGGCCTGGACGGGGCCGGGGACCGCGTGGATGCGGGCGTAGGGGTGGCCGTCGGGGAAGTCGTCGTCCAGGAAGCGCGTCAGCTCCATGAGCTGCTGCGGGAAGTCGTCCGCGCCTTCGTTGAGGCGTTCGGTGCGGCGCAGGGCGGCGGCGGTGGCGCCGTCCGTTCCCGGGGCGCGGCCGAGGCCGAGGTCGATCCGGCCGGGGGCCATGGCCTCCAGGGTGCCGAACTGTTCGGCGATGACGAGCGGGGCGTGGTTGGGCAGCATGACACCGCCGGAGCCGAGCCGGATGCGCTCGGTGCGGGCGGCGGTGTGGGCCAGGATCACGGCCGGCGAGGAGGAGGCGACGCCGGGCATGGAGTGGTGCTCGGCGACCCAGTAGCGGTGGAAGCCACGGCTTTCGGCGAGCTGTGCGATCTCGACACCGGTCCGCAGGGCCTGGGTCGCGGTGCGGCCCTGGCCCACGGTGACGAGGTCAAGCACCGAGAGGGGCACGGGTGCCGTCCCCTCCGCCTTGCCACGGATCTCGTCGCCTCGAATCTCGTCCACGTCCTGGCCTCTCCGGTGGTGCTCGGCTGTGCTCGGTTCCGGAGAAGACCAACAGGAGGTTGACTCCGTTTATTCCGGACGAGCACCTTCCCTCACTGCCCGCCCGCCCCGCGCGTACGCCCGCCCGCTCCCCCACTCCACCGGGGCCGGCGGCGACTCGCGAGCCGCGAAGAGGGCGCCGAGCCTGGGCGCCCAGGCCGGGCGGTCGGCCAGTCGCAGGGCTTCCCGGGCGGCCACCTGATTGGCGGTGAGGACGGGTTTGCCGAGGAACTCCTCCAGTTCGGCGAGGTGGCCGACGGTGTGCAGGGCCGTGTCCGGCAGCAGAACGGCATCGGCCTCGGGCCGGTCGGCCGCGGCGGCCAGCTCCTTCACCTGGTCGAGCCCCCAGGCGGCGGCTTCGGCGGCACCGGACACGCCCGCGGCGTGGGTGGCGACCACTTCCATGCCCGCGGCCCCGAGGAACGCGCTGAAGTGCGCGGCGATGTCCTCGGGGTAGGTCGCGGCGACGGCCACCCGGTTGGCGCCCAGCTTCCGTACGGCGTGGATGAAGCCGATGGAGGTGCTGGAGGCCGGTACACCCGCCGCTCGTGCCACGGCCATGACCTGGTCGTGGGCGCCCTGCGAGCCGTACAGGAAGCTGCCGCCGTCGCACGCCCAGACGACGGACTGGACCCCGGAGCGCTGCAGCTCCTCGACCCCGGCGGCAAGCCGGCCGGGGGCGCCGAGCGCGCGCAGGGCGTCCTCGCGGTAGGCGCCGTCGGGGCTCTCCGTGTGGCGGACGACGAGCCGGATGGTGCTGTCGAGCAGGATCTCCATGCGCGGGTAGTCGTCCTCCGCGAAGTGGCCCGGGTAGAGGAATCCAACGGTCGTCATGTCCACCCTTCCTGTGTGGTGAAGCTCCCCCCGCTCTCCTGTCTCAAGTATTCCCCCATACGCCCCGGTCATCGCCCCGACCTGTTGACGGAGGCCCGAGCGACTGCGAGCGTGGTGCATCCGTCCACCCCGGCCGACGCGGAGGACCGCCCCCCATGCCGGAGCCCGTCCTGCTCGTCCTGGACGCCGATCCGCCGCCGCGACTGGGCCGGCTGGCCGGTCGGGTGCGCATCCGCCACGTCGACGGGGCGGGTCTGGCCGCGCAGCTCCCGTCGGCCGATGTCCTGCTGGTCTGGGACTTCACCTCCGACGCGGTACGGAACGCCTGGCCCGGCGACGGGCCGCGGCCCGCCTGGGTGCACACGGCGAGCGCGGGCGTGGACCGGCTGCTGTGCCCGGAGCTGGTGGACTGCGACACCGTGGTGACCAACGCCCGGGGGGTCTTCGAGCAGCCGATCGCCGAGTACGTGGCGGGGCTGGTGCTGGCGTTCGCCAAGGATCTTCCCGGCACGCTGGAGCTCCAGCGGCGGCGGCAGTGGCGCCACCGCGCGAGCGTCCCGGTCGCGGGCTCACGTGCCGTGGTCGTCGGCGCCGGGCCGATCGGGCGCGCGATCACCCGGCTGCTGATGGCCCTGGGCGTCGAGGTGGCGCTCGTGGGACGTACGGCGCGGCGCACGATCCACGGCGTCGGCGATCTGGGCCCGCTGGCCGCGCGGGCCGACTGGGTGATCTGCGCGGCACCGCTGACCCCGCAGACGTACGGGATGTTCGACAGCCGGTTCTTCGGACTGATGCAGCCGTCCGCGCGGTTCATCAACGTGGGACGCGGCCCGACGGTCGTCGAGGACCATCTCGCCGACGCCCTGCGCAAGCGGTGGATCGCGGGCGCGGCACTGGATGTCTTCGAACGGGAACCACTGGACCCGGAGGATCCGCTGTGGGACGTACCCGGTCTGATCGTGTCGCCGCACATGAGCGGAGACACGGTGGGCTGGCGCGACCGGCTGGGCGAGCAGTTCGTCGCGATGTACGAACGCTGGGCTGCCGGTGAGGCGTTGCCGAACGTGGTGGACAAGCAACTCGGCTACATCCCCGGCACGGACCGGGAGGAGTGACTCCAACCCGTGTCGCGCACGCCCCACTTCACCACCCCATGACGGACATCTGCGGGTAACACCCCGTCATGCGCCCTACCGGGCAGGGGAACACGCCCCGTTCATGCCCCGTGGCACTCCGTCCCCGCCCGGACACGGGAAGGTCACCCTCCGGCCACCGTTCGGTTACATGCGACTTCTTCCGGCATAGACGTACGGGATCGGGCAGGCGCTAACCCTGTCCGGACTGTTCGACCCCTCCAGGAGACTGCGAACCATGGCTGACTTCCCGAACCTGTCCCGCCGGGGCTTTCTCAACCGATCGGCGGCCGTGGGCGGTCTGCTCGTCGTCCCGGGCCTCCTCACCGCGTGCAGCAAGACCGGCGCCGACTCGGCGGACGGCGACGGAGCGCTCGACAAGCTTCGCAAGCAGGGTTTCGTCCGGGTGGCGTACGCCGACGAGGCCCCGTACGGCTACATGGAGGGCAAGGAGCTCAAGGGCGAGGCGCCCGCCCTGCACCGGGAGATCTTCAAGGCGCTGGGCGTGGACGAGCTGCGCCCCACCCTCTCCGAGTGGGACGGACTGATCCCGGGCCTGCAGGCCGGCAAGTACGACGTGGTCAGCGCCGGTATGGCGATCACCCCCGAGCGCTGCGCCAACGCCCTCTTCTCGGAGCCGGAGTTCATCTCTCCGACCGCGCTGATGGTGAAGAAGGGCAACCCGAAGAAGGTCACCGACCTGGCCTCCGCGAAGGCCGCCGGGATCACCGTCGGAGTGATGGCGGGCGCCGTCGAGGGCTCGTACGCCGAGGGCGCGGGGATAGCCAAGGACAAGATCAAGTCGCTGCAGAAGCCGCAGGACGGCGCCGACGCGGTCAAGGGCGGACGGGTCGACGCGTTCCTGCTGACCGGCATCTCGCTGCGCTGGCTGGCGAAGACCAACCCGGAGACCGAGGTCACCGAGGCCTTCCTGCCGGAGCTCGACGGGGTGAAGCAGTACAGCCCCGGCGGGGCCGTCTTCCGCAAGGGCAACGAGGAGCTGCGGGACGCGTTCAACCGCGAGCTGAAGAAGATCGTCTCCGACAGGTCGCGCTATGTGGAGCTGCTGCGGGACTACGGCTTCGGGGCCACCGAGCTTCCGCCGGCCACGCTGAAGACGGCCGATCTGTGCAAGGGCTGACAGGGACGGAACCCACCGCATGAGTGACTTCTTCTCCGCCTTCGCCGACGACCTGCCACAACTGCGCTCGGGACTGTGGGTGACCCTCCAGGCCACCGTCCTGGGCGCCCTGCTGGCGCTGTTCCTCTCATTCGTCCTCGGCCTGATGTCGATCAGCCGGCAGCTCGTCCCCCGGGGCGTCTCGCGCGTGGTGGTGGAGTTCTTCCGCGGCACCTCGCTGTACGTCCAGCTGTTCTGGCTCTATTACGCGATGCCACCGCTGACGGGTTACGAGCTGACGCCCCTGCTCTGCGGCGTCGTCGCCTTCGGGCTCAACTACGGGGCCTACGGCGCCGAGGTGGTGCGCGGCGCCATCAACTCCGTACCGCGGGCCCAGTACGAGGCGGCGGTCGCGCTGAACATGACGCCCCTGCACCGGATGCGCAAGGTGATCCTTCCGCAGGCGTGGGTGCAGATGATCCCGTCCTTCACCAACCTCTTCATCCAGCTGCTGAAGTGCACACCGCTGCTGTGGCTGATCTCGGCGGCCGACCTCATGACCGCGATCGAGAAGCTGCGCAGCCGTACGGGTGAGACCCTCACCGCGTATGTGACCCTGCTGGCCTGCTACTTCGTCCTGGCCTACGCGCTGACCCTGCTGATGAACCTGCTGGAGCGGTCCGCCAAGCGGCGGCTCGGCCTGGCAAGTGGCGGGGGAAGCCTGCTGAAGTCCCGCAGTGCCGTGACCGCCCCGGCCGCCGGAGGTGCCCGGTGAACGAGGGATTCGACTGGAACGCGGTCGGCGAAGCACTCCCCCTGGTCCTCCAGGGGTTCAAGGTCACCCTGCTCGCCACGGTGCTCGGCACGGTCGTCGCCGCGGTGCTCGGGCTGGCGATCGCGGTCGCCGGGCGGGCCCCCACCCGGTTCGTGACCGTGCCGGTGAAGATGGTGATGGAGTTCATCCGCTCCACCCCGCTGCTGGTCCAGCTGGTGGGCGCGGCCGCGCTGTTCACCTCGGTGGAACCGCTGACCATCGGCATCGTGGTGCTGGGCATCCACTACGCCACGTACACCTCGGAGGTGTACCGCGCCGGGATCGACGGTGTGCCGAAGGGCCAGTGGGAAGCCTGCCGGGCCCTGTCGATGACGCCCCGGCGGACCTGGCAGGCGGTGATCCTGCCGCAGGCGGTGCGCAACGTACTGCCCGCACTCGGGAACTACGCGATCTCGATGTTCAAGGAGACCCCGTTCCTCGCCGTGATCACGGTGCAGGAAATGGTCTTCGAAGCCCGTAAGTACGGGGGTGACCACTTCGCGTACACCGAGGTGTTCACACTCGCCGGACTGGTCTTCCTGGTCGCGAGCTACCCCACCTCGCTCCTGATGAGAAAGCTGGAGAAGCGCCTTGGCCACTGAACCTCTCCCCCTGCAGAAGACCGCGGCCACGGCCCCCGAGGACGTCGTCGCGGTCCCCGCCCCCCGGAGCACCGGACACCCGCTGGTCCGCTTCGACAAGGTCGTCAAGCGGTACGGCGACCATGTCGTGCTCGATCAACTGGACTTCGAGGTCGAGCGCGGCCGGCACGTCACCCTGATCGGACCCAGCGGCTCGGGCAAGACCACGATCCTGCGGCTGCTGATGACGCTGGAGAAGGTCAGCGACGGCGTGATCCGGATCAACGGTGATCCGCTGTCGCACATGAAGGCGGCGGACGGCTCGCTGAAGCCCGCTTCCGAGAAGCATCTGCGCGAGGCCCGGAAGAAGATCGGGATGGTCTTCCAGCAGTTCAACCTCTTCCCGAACATGAAGGTGCTGCAGAACATCACCGAGGCGCCCGTCAACGTCCTGGGCATGGACCGGGACAAGGCGGAGACCCGGGCCCGGGAGCTCCTCGACCTCGTCGGACTGTCAGCGAAGGTCGACGCGCATCCGTCCCAGCTCTCCGGCGGTCAGCAGCAGCGGGTCGCGATCGCGCGGGCGCTGGCGATGGAGCCGGAGATCCTGCTCCTGGACGAGGTGACGTCCGCGCTGGACCCCGAGCTCGTGGCGGGGGTGCTGGAGCTGCTGGGCGACATCGCCAGGAACACCGACATCACGATGCTGTGTGTGACCCATGAGATGAATTTCGCCCGGGACGTGTCGGATCAGGTACTGATGTTCGATGCCGGGCGGGTCGTGGAGTCGGGTTCGCCGGAAAAAATCTTCTCCGATCCCGAACACGAACGTACTCGCGAATTCCTCAACGCGGTGCTGTGACCTCGGCATCCGTCGATCGTCTTTGACTCCGGCATATGCCAGAGGAGTGCGCCCCAGCTGACAGAGCCGGGGCGCACCAGCCGGTGGCCAACAGCCGCCCCTGAACGGCCTCTTGGCGGCTATCGTGGTGCCAAAGCTTGCGGTCACAACCTGGTAGGGGGAAACCGTGGCGTTGAAGCCCGAACCGACGGCTCCGTTCCATTCGGTGCAGTACGCCCTTCGTGTACTCGAAACGGTGTCCAAGCACGGCAACGGCGTGACGAACGCCCAGATCGCCCGGGAGACGGGACTGCCCGTCGGGCACCTCGCCTCCCTGCTGCTGACACTGCGCCGCGAGGGGTACGTCGAGCAGATCACCGACGGCGCGTACGTCACCGGCTCCTCGCTGCTGCTTCTCGGTTCGGGCGCTGCCCGCCGGCAGGCCCTGGAGGCCAAGCTCCAGCAGATACTGGCGCAGCTCCGGGACTCGGTGGGGGCCGCGGTCTACATCAGCCGTTATGTGGACGGCGAGATCCGGGTCACGCAGTACGCCGACGGCCCACGGACGCCCGCGGTGAACGAGTGGGTGGACTTCCGGTCGGCGGCGCACGCCTCGGCGATCGGCAAGTGCCTGCTGACCCAGCTCGACCAGAACGGCCGGCGCGACCACCTCTCCCGCCACAAGATCGCCCGGCTGACGTCACGGACGATCACGAGCGAGAAGGTCCTCTTCTCCAAGCTGGACAGCCAGCCGGCGACGGTGCCGATGCTCGACCTCCAGGAGTACGCGGTCGGCACGGTGTGCGCGGCGGTGCCGCTGACGGCGGGGTCGTCGGCGGGATGCCTGGCACTGTCCCTGCCGGTCGAGGACGCGCACCGCCTGCGCGCGGCGGCGGACACTCTGAACCGGCAGGCGGCGCCGGTGCTGCTGTCACTGGCCCTGTAGAGCACCCAAGGAGGCGTCCGAGGGTGCTCGGGGGCACGTGTCATCAGCACCCCGGAGGACCAGGTATTATTTTCGAGTCAGCAGGCGCCGCTAGCTCAGTTGGTTAGAGCAGCTGACTCTTAATCAGCGGGTCCGGGGTTCGAGTCCCTGGCGGCGCACAGACACCACACGAGGCGGTCTCCGTTCAACGGAGGCCGCCTCGTGTGTTTTGTGCTGCCCGCACTTCTATACAAGCGTGTTACACAGGCGTACTAGACAGCCGTGTTAAACGCTCGTATATTTCCTGGCATGCCGAACCCAACGAGCACCACCGCGCTCCCCGGCGATCTCGCCGGACGTCGGGAGTGGACCGCCTTCGTGGTCCTGCTCCTCCCTCTCCTCCTGGTCTCGATGGACGTGTCCGTCCTGTTCTTCGCGATCCCGTCGATCGACCGGGACCTCGAGCCCAGTGCCACCCAGCAGCTCTGGATCTTCGATGTGTACGCCTTCGCGCTGGCCGGTCTCCTCATCACGATGGGCTCGCTCGGCGACCGGATCGGGCGCCGCAGGCTCCTGATGTTCGGCGCGGTCGCCTTCAGCGCCGCATCGGTCGGCGCCGCCTACGCCACCAGCCCGGAGATGCTCATCGCGGCCCGGGCACTGCTCGGGATCGGCGGGGCGACCCTGATGCCGTCGACCATGGGCCTGGTGCGGAACATGTTCCGTGACGAGCGGCAGCGCGGCCGGGCCATCGGTATCTGGTCCGGTGCCATGGCGGGCGGGATCGCGCTCGGCTCGGTGCTCAGCGGCGTGATGCTGGAGCACTTCTGGTGGGGCTCGGTCTTCCTCGTCAACGTGCCGGCGATGGTGCTGCTGCTGGTCCTGGTACCGGTGCTGGTGCCGGAGTTCAAGGACCCGAACCCCGGGCGCTTCGACTTCCTGAGCGTTCCGCTGTCCATGGGAGCCGTGCTGCCGGTCGTCTACGGGGTCAAGGAGACCGCCGCCGAGGGACTGGATCCGCGCAACGGTCTGATCGTCGCCGCCGGGCTCGCCGTCAGCTGGGTCTTCGTCCGGCGCCAGCGCCGCCGCTCCGACGCGATGATCAGCCGGGACCTGTTCCGCGACCGGAACTTCGCCGCCGGGATCGGGCTGAACGCGCTGGCCGCGTTCGCCATGATGGGGGCGTCGTTCTTCACCACGCAGTACCTGCAGTCGGTGCTCGGGATGAGCACGATGGAGGCCGCCCTGTGGAGCCTGGCCCCGTCGCTGGCGGTGGGCGCGGCCGCCCCCGCGGCCACCGCGGTCGCCCAGCGGACCGAGCGCGCCCGGGTGATCTGCGCCGGGTTCGTCATCGCCGCCGCCGGATTCGGAGTCCTCGCCCTGTCGGGTACGGACTCCCTGGCGATCCTGCTCATCGGCTCGGCCGTGATGAGCTGCGGGATCGTCACCGTGATGGCGCTCGTCTCGGACCTGGCCATGTCGACCAGTCCGCCGGAGAAGGCGGGCTCGGCGGCCTCGCTGCTGGAGACGGGGCAGGAGTTCGGCGGGGCGATGGGGATGGCGCTGCTGGGAGCGGTGGCGACCGCGGTCTACACCGCGGACATGCCGGACGCCGCGCCGGAGGTGGCCCGCAGGACGTTGCCGGGGGCGTTGTCCACCGGCGACGGTTCGCTGATCGCGGTCGGGCGGGACGCCTTCGTGCACAGCATGCAGTACGCCTCGGTGGCGGGGGGGCTGCTCCTGCTGGTGGGGGCCGTGCTGGCGGTGACGCGTCTGCGCCGGACGGCCGCCGGCTCAGAGCCCTCCGTCGCGTGAGGACAGCAGATCATGGCGCCCGTGCTCCTCGTACTCCCGCACCAGCGACGCGAGTTGTGCGTCGCCGAACGGTACGTACGCCCCGCCGTCCTCGTTCCACCACAGCGGCCCCCCCGGACCAGAACCCCTCACGCCGCAGCTCGATCCGGTGCACCTTGTTCGTCGCCGTCACCGGCATCGCCCGGACGACACGCACGAACCGGGGGGCCATCTTCGTCCCCAGATCGGGCTGGTCACCGAGGAAGGCGGCGAACGCCTCCGGATCGAACCGCGCCCCGTCGCGCAGGGCCAGCGCCGCCATGACCTGGTCCCCCGCGACCGGGTCGGGCACCGCGTAGACCGCCACGGCCGCCGCGTCGCTCCAGCGGGCCAGGATGTTCTCGATCATCGCGGCGGCCAGGTTCTCGCTGTCGACCCGCAGCCGGTCCTCCGTACGGCCCGCGAAGTACAGGAAGCCGTCGGCGTCGCGGAAGAAGAGGTCGCCGGTCCAGTACCAGCCGCCGCGCACCCGGGCGGCGTCGGCCGTCTCGTTGCGCCAGTACCCCTCGAAGGGCGTCCGGCCGCGGCTGACCAGCTCTCCTATCGCGGCGCCACCGTTGAGCAGGGTGCCGCAGGAGTCGAAGACCGCGGCGACGCGCTCCCTGCCGCTCGACGGGTCGACGACGGCGAGATCGTCGCGGTCGGACGCCCGGCCGATCGCACCCGGCGGGGTGTCCGGCGTCCGCTGGATCGCCGCACCGCCCTCCGAGGAGCCGTACCCCTCGACCAGTCGCACCCCGAACCGCTCCCGGAAGCGGGCCGCGTCCACCGCGCCGGCCTCGGTGCCGAAACCCAGCCGCAGCGGGTGCTCGCGGTCGTCGGGCCGCTCGGGAGTGGCCAGCAGGTACTGCACGGCACGGCCGACATAGGTGAAGTACGTGGCGCCGTGCGCGCGTACGTCGTCCAGGAAACCGGACGCGGAGAAGCGGCGGCGCAGGGCGACGGCGGCACCGGCGGACAGAGCGGGTGCCCAGTCGGCGATCACCGCGTTGCCGTGGAACATCGGCATGCAGACGTAGTGGACGTCCTCGCCCCAAATCCCGAACTGGTCGACGAGCGACCGCCCGGCCGCCGCCAGCCGCCCCTGGGTGCAGATCGCGGCCTTGGGCGCGCCGGTGGACCCCGAGGTGAAGTACAGGAGCATCCGGGTCGCGGGACCGGGCCGGGTCAGGACGGTGTCGCCGGGGCGCGCCCCGGCGTAGGGGGCGAGAAGCGCGGTGTACGCGTCGGTGTCCGTGACCAGTACGCGTACGCCGGGCAGCGCGAGGCCGTCGAGCAGCGCCAGATGGGCGCGCTCGGTGACCAGCACCCGGCATTCGGTGTGCAGGATGTCGCGGGCCAGCTCGGCGCCGCGACGCGTGGGGTTGATTCCTGCTACGGCGGCCCCGGCCAGGGCCGCCGCGCTCAACCACAGCGGGAATTCAGGGGTGTTGTCCAAAAGCACCCCGAGGTGCGGTTCACTGCCCGCCGGCAGCAGATCCGCCAGGAGCGCGGCCCGTGCGGCAGCGCCCGAGGCGACCTGGTGGTGACTGAGGACGGTGCCCTCGTGTCTCAACCCGGGCCGGTGGTCGCCCCATTGGCGCTGTACGAGCTCCGCGACGGTGCCTGCGCTCCCCATGGCGCCGCACGGTAACCGACCAGGCGTCAGAACTGAACATCCGAGCACGAGTAGAACGCGTTGGCCGTGTCGGCGATGTTCCAGACGCTGAGGATGATGTGCTTGCCGGTCTTCTGGGTGGGGATGGTGCCCTGCTGGGTCAGGGTCGCCGGCGGCTGCTGACCGCCGTACGGCACCGTCATGAAGGGCTGCGACTCCAGAGCCGCCCTGGTGAGCGGCTTGGTGGGGTCCCAGCCGTTCTTGGTGATGTAGTAGCGGAAGTCCGTCGTGGCGTGCCGGGCGGTGAACTGCCAGCGGAAGTTGAAGCCCTGGCCCGCGGTGACACGGGTGGCGGGCCAGTTGCCGCCGCGCGGGTCGTCGAGCTGCGCGAACTCGCCGTGACCGGCGGAACAGATCGCGCCGTCGGCGGGACCGGCCGCCGGGAAGCCCTTGGGGCCCTCGACGCTCTGCGGTTCCCACTGGATGTTGCCGCAGCCCGTCACCGTGCCGTTGGCACAGAGCTTCTGGCGGCTGATGGGGTTGTCGGTGTAGCCGTGGCTGCTGGCACTGCTGGTCGCGAACATCGAGACGCCCGCTACCGCAAGGCCGACCAGGGCCGCGCTTGTCTTCTTACGCATTGCTGCCGCTCCTCGGAGACGTGGGGGTTCCATGAGCACTGCTACGCGCGCGTTGTGCGGTCTAGACCAAGGCCTAGATTATTGACGCGGCATGAACATGTCCAGACCAATGAGACCTGGATTCCGGTGGTCTCCGAGGTGCCGGGCGGATGGCTCAGGCGCTGTCCCCACCGGTGCGGCCGGTGTAGAAGGCGACCGTCAAGTCCTTTACCAGTGCCTTGCGTTCGTAGTCGTCGAGCTCGACGAGACCCCGGGCGGTCAGCCGATTGACGGTGTCGTCCACGGCGTCGACCACAGAAGTCAGCACGCTGTCGCGGTACTTGGCATCGATGGCCGCGATCCGGCGCCGCTGCATGGCCGCCGCCACCTCGGGGGCGTACTCGATCCCGGTCGGCTGCGCGGAGTACACCTCGACTCCGACCGGTTCACAGTCCGCCTTCAGCATCCGGGTCAGTGCGTCGCCGACCGCCTCCGCGTTGCGCAGGGTGTGCGCGTCCTCGTGGAAGGCGTCGGCGGGCAGCTGGGACAGGACCCGTGCCATGGCGGCCTCGACCTGCTCGCGCAGGTACTCCTCGTGGTCCTCGATGCCCAGCGTCGCCCGCACGGTGTCCTTGACCCGCCACACGACGAGGACGACGACCCGCAGCGCGGTGCCGTTGGCGTCCATCGCGGGGAGCGGCTCACTGCGCCAGTGCCGCAGCCGTACGTCGACCCGGCGTCGCAGCAGCAGCGGGCTGACCCACATCAGCCCGGTCCGCCGCACGCTGCCGCGGTACCGGCCGAAGAGCGTGAGCACCCATGTGTACCCGACCCGCCCCCGGCTCAGACCGCCGAACGCGAAGAGCACCAGGGTCACCAGCAGCGCCAGCGCCGCCCAGGTGCCGATGCCCAGTCCGTCGTACGGTCGCGGGCCGACTCCGATCCGCGACAGCACCCGGGCCGGCAACGCGCCGGTCCACCACAGGGCTCCGCCGATCGCGGCGATCCCGCCGAAGCCGGTGAGCAGCGCGACCCAGCCGGGCAGCGAGGGTCCCGGCCGCTCGTGGAGCCGGGGGTCGGCGACCGGGGACGGCCGGGTCGAGGGCCGCACCTGCGGAGTCCTGGGGACGGGCGGCCGCCGCTCACCGGCCGACTGCTCGCCCCCGGGGGCCTTGCGCACGACGCCGGCGGGCAGCGCCGTGGCGTCCGCCCGGGCTTCGGGCTCCTGGCGGAAGAGCAGGTGCACGGGGATGGACGCGGTGCGCTCGTTGGCGATGACCGCCTGGTGCCGGCCGGTGTCCACGCGGGCATCGGTACGGAACTCGCCGGTGTCCTCGCCGGTGAACATCAGGGAGACCGAGGCGGAGGCAGGGGCGGGCCCCGGGCCGCTCACGGATGCGGAGGCCTCGGGGAGGTCGGGGAGGTCGTGGGGGTCGTGGGGGTCGGGAAGCTCGGGGAGGTCGTGGAGGTCGGGGCGCTTGGAGACTTCGGGGAGGTCGGGCACCTCGGGGAGGTCGTGGTCCTCGCGGAGCTCGTGGTCCTCGGGAGTCTCAGGGGCCTCGTGGGTGCCGTATGCCTCGTTGACCTCCTGGACCTCGTGGACCTCATTGACCTCGTTGACCTCCTGGACCTCGTGAACCTCATTGACCTCGTTGACCTCCTGGACCTCGTGAACCTCGTGGACATCGTCGGCGTCCGGGGCCTCACGAACCGACTGGACCGCCTGGGCCGCCTGAACTTCGCGGACCTCTCGGACCTCGTGGACCCCATGACCCTCGTGGCTCTCGCGGACCTCGCGAACCTCGTGGGCGGGTCCCCCCGGCCCGGACGACGGACCGGGCACCGGCCCGGACTCCGGCGCGGGGCCGGGCAGCAGTTCCGAGACGTGTGCCCCGGCGTC
The DNA here is from genome assembly GCF_045162765.1 of Streptomyces sp. NBC_01013. Taxonomy (NCBI): domain Bacteria; kingdom Bacillati; phylum Actinomycetota; class Actinomycetes; order Kitasatosporales; family Streptomycetaceae; genus Streptomyces; species Streptomyces sp. NBC_01013. The sequence continues at coordinate 5,421,113 of NZ_CP108687.1, read as the reverse complement.
GCGCAGCGGCGGCCGCTTGCCGGCACCGGCACCGGCTTCGGCACCGGCGGCCGGCCGGAACACCGGTCGGCGATGCGCGGCCTCCGCCGCCACGGCGCTCTCCGTCGCGTCCACGGCCGAGCCCGTCACCGAAGCCGGCACCGACACCGACGCCGAGGTCGCCCCGAAGCCGGAGCCCCCGTGTTCGCGTTCGGCCTTGCCCGGCACCAGGTCGAGCACGAGGTCGACGACGGAGTCCGGCCCGGAGGCCTCGGCCGCACCGGGCATCACGGCCGGCCCGGGCACCGGCGCGCCCGGCCCCGCCTCCCGGCCGAGCGGCATACCCCGGTCGGCGGGCTCGTCCTGCAGCGCCCAGCCGCCCGCCCCGGCCCGCTCCCCCGCCGCGGCCCAGGCGTCGGTGACCCGGCCCGCTCCGTCCGGCCCCACCCATTCCCGTACCGGGACCGCCCCGTACCTCTCCTCCCCGTACTCCGGGTCCTCCCGGTTCTCCGGGTTCCCGGAGCTGTCCGACACCGTGGATCGCATTCCCGCCTCCGTCATGTGCGTCGTGTCACGCGAAGAGTCGCCGCCAGGTCTCCGGACCCGGATAGCCGTCGGCCTCCGTGCCCCGCCAGCCCTGGGCCTTCTGGAAGGCCTCGACATTGCGCCGGTCCGCCTCGGTCCATCGAGGTCCGGGGCCCGACAGGTAGTGCTTGCCGTATCCCTTCTTCACCAACTGTTTGCCGAGCCTGTCGACATGGCTGCTGGACTGACCCGGCCGGAAATAGCCCCGTCCGGGGAAGCCCGCAACCGATGTGGAGCCGCCGGCCGCGGGGATGTCGCGGCCGGTTCCGTTCACCAGCAGGCGCCAGGTGTGGGGGCCGGGCAGGCCGTCGGCCTCCTTGCCCTTCCAGCCCTGGGCCCTCTGGAACGCCCTGGTGGCGGCCCGGTCGGCGCTGCTCCAGCCGGGGCCGGGGCCGACCTTGTAGAAACGTTCGCCGCCCCGCTCCACGAGCATCCTGCCGAGCCGGGTGACGTAGTCGTTCGTCTTGCCGCCGCCGAACCTCGTGGCACCCGGGAACCGTTTCGTCGATGGTGCGGTCCCGCTGGTCAGTCCCTTGTAGCGGTAGGCGAGGTAGCTGCCCGAGTTGGTCCAGTACGCCATGGGCGTCGTCTGCTTGCGGGTGTGCGGCTTGGTCTGTTCGTACGCCGTGTAGTGGGTGTGCGTGTAGTCCGTCCAGCCGCCGAAGATCGTGACGTGCGAACCCTTCGCGGGGTCGGCCAGGTTGTGGAAGAGCAGGATGTCGCCGGGCTGGAGCTCCTCCCGGGCGATGCGCGTGCCGTACGTGGCGAGGCTGCCGGTCCATTCGTTGCCGGCCAGGTTCCAGGCCATCGAGACATAGCCGGAACAGTCCTGGCGATACCCGTCCGACCAGTACTTCTCCATGCTGTACGGGACCTGCCCGGCGACCCATTTCTTCGCCCGGTTGATGATGTCGGCCCGGGTGGTCTCGCGCAGCGTGGGTGGGGACGCCTGGGATGCCGGTGGCCCCGAGGCCCCCGAGCCCTGCAACGGCCCTGGTCCGCCCTGCGGGCTGTCCGGTCCCGGTTCGAGCGGGCCGTCCGCGGGGTCGTCCGCGGCCGCGTCGGTCACCGCGGACGCGTCCGCCGCCTGGCCCGGGTCCGTCACCGGGGCCGGGTCGGCCGCCGCGCCCGCCGCCTCCGCGAGACCGGCGCCGAGCACCACGCCGGCAGCGGTGACCAGCACCATCGCCCGCCGCGCTCCGTGCGCGGCCGGATGTCCTCCGTATCGCGTCGGCAGTCCCGCTGCTGCGGTGCGCCGCTGAGCGGCACATCCCGCACAGGTGCAGTCGATGGCAGGTACGTACTCCTCGAAGGCCGGCACAGTCATGCGATTCCCTCCCGCACTCATCAAGATCTTTGGCACATCTGTACGGGCGCCAGTGTCTTAACTCTCCTTGCATATCGCATTTTGACGGATAGAAGGTAAAAAACGACCATCCGACAGGCCGCGAGGGAGGGGGAATGGTCGGGAGCACGGCCGGAGGTCGGGTAGAGTTCTCCAGGTCAGCAGGCGCCGCTAGCTCAGTTGGTTAGAGCAGCTGACTCTTAATCAGCGGGTCCGGGGTTCGAGTCCCTGGCGGCGCACGCAGAGTCAAGGCCCCTTCACCACGCGTGAGGGGGCCTTGACTGTTTTCGTGCCCCTCACGGCACCGCACAGGCGTCACCCCTGCCGCGCCGCGCAGGTGCCACTCGGTGAACGGTTCGCTCACGCACGACCCCCGCGCACCCGAACAGTCACGCGCCACACGGTCGAGCAACGGCGCGACACCTCCCCGCGCACCCCCGATACGCCCCGGCACCACCCCTCCGCAAGCACCCCACACATCGCACACGTGGGTGGGTATGCGCCTTTTTTACCATTATTGCGATAACCGGAAGCGAGGAGTCCCGGCTGGTGACCCTGGCCCAGAAGGACGCCGGCCCGGAGTTCAGGGACGGCACCTCCCTGGACGCGCGCCCCTGCTGCCCGACGTGACGCCGATGCGGCCGAGCGTGGTCACCCGCGTCACGGACACCGACCCGCGCCCGGTGGCGCCGGACCTGAAGCGGGGCGGACAGCGCGATCTCGGTGACGGCGCCGAGGAGCCGGGCGCCGAGCAGGGGCGCTGCGCCGGCCGCAGTCGCGCACACCCCATGCCGAACCGGCCGTTGTGGCTGCCGTACATCCACTGCCCCTCGGGTGCGACGGCGGGCACTGCGGCATCGCCGTCCGACGTGACACAGGGGCCGGGGACGGCCGGGCCCTCACCGCTTCACCGGAGAGCTGTTACGACGGGTTCACCACACTCTGTCCGACCCGTCCGCGTGCGGAGGGTGACTGGTTATCGACGTAAAGTCAGAAACGCGCTGCACGAGCGGAGTTCGCGCCCCTACAGTGGGGCGTGCGGCGGACCCGGACGCCGACGACCTCCCGTGTCCGCGCCGGGCCACTCCCGCGGCCCGCGCCCCGCGGTCGAGGACCGGCCCGGCCGGCGCCCGGAGAACCGGGCAGCCGGCCGGGCCGGGTACCGAAGGGATCATCCGCCGAGCGCGTCCGCCCTGGCCGCGCGCTCCCCGGCCTGCGGGCCGGCCTGCTCCCGCACCTTCTCCTGGGCTTCCTCCCGCACCTTCTCCTGCGACTTCTCGCCCGTGAGATAGGCGGAGACGACCACGTTGGCCGTGTACGACTTCGACTCACGGTCGTACGTGCCGCCGCAGGTGATCAGCCGGAGCTCGGCCCGGCCGTCCTTGCGGGGGCCGTACGCCTTCTGGGCGTTGAAGCGTGCGCGGGTGAAGACCTGGACGTCGTCGATGGTGAACTCGGCGACGGTGCCGTCGGTCCGGGTCACCTCGACCTCGGCGCCGGGGCGGGCCGCGCTGAGCCCGTAGAAGACGGCCGGCTTGGTCTCGGTGTCGACGTGGCCGACGAAGAGGGCCGGACCCTTGGCGCCGGGCTCGGTGCCGTCGCCGTACCAGCCGACCGTCTGGGGCGTGTCGAAGGACGGCGGTTCGATCGCCCCGTCCTTGTCCAGGCCCCGGGAGACGACGGGCGCCCGGATCCCGATCGACGGGATCTCGACACTCCGGGGCGCGACGCCCTCGATCGGGTCGTGGGCCGGGGGCAGCGGCACGCCGAGAGGACGCCCGACCGCGGCGACGTCGCCGGTGGTCGGCGCGGAACTTGCGCCGGAGCCGCCGGTGATGCCGCGGCCCCAGAGCCACAGGCCCAGCAGGAGCACGGCCCAGGCCACTCCGGTGAGCAGCCTGCCGTGCCCCGCCGAGTGGTCCGAGGCGGACACGTCAGTCGATGGCCGGGCGGCGGCGTCGCGCGCTGCGGAAGGCGACGGCGACGGCCGCGACGGCAGCCAGGGCGAGGCCGACCACCGCGTGAACGGTACCCGGACCGTCCTGCTGGGCGGCCTGGTCGGCGAGTACGGCGGTGCCTCCGCCACCCGCGCGGACCGGGGCGAGGGGCATGGGCCGGTTGTGGTGGACCACGGTCAGAACGGCCGACGCCTTGGAGCGCTTGTCGTCCTTGCAGACCACCTGGACGTCGTAGTCACCGGGCTCGGCGTCCGAGCGGACGCGGGCCTCGGCGAAGAGCGTCCGGTCGTCACCGGGCGAGAAGCGCGCCTCGGAGACGAACGCATCGGAGCTCCCCTTGGCCTCCTTGCCCTTGCAGCCGGTGACCTCCAGGTCGACCTCACCGCCCGGGGAGACGGAAGCCGGGGAGAGGGTGAGCGTGGCCCGGGACCGGGAGTCCTGGTGATCCGAGTCGGAGTTGGCCAGGGCGACGGGCGCGGGCATCAGGGTCGCCGCGACCACCGCGGCGGCACAGAACGTGAGGGGTATTGAACGCATCGTGAACCTCCTTATGGAAGGTTCACGCGCGCCGCGGCTTTCCGCATCCGCAGGGGGCCGGGGACTGGGCCGGTGGAGTGGGGGACACGGCCCCACCGGCCACCGGCCCGCTCCCGGGCGGGTCAGCCCGCCTCGGCCGGCTCGACCAGGTCGACCAGGTCGGCGATGGAGTCGACGACCGTGGACGGCCGGAACGGGTACTTGTCGATGTCCGCCACCGTGGTGAGGCCGGTCAGCACCAGGAAGGTCTGCATCCCCGCCTCCAGCCCGGCCAGCACGTCGGTGTCCATCCGGTCACCGATCATGGCGCTGGACTCGGAGTGGGCGCCGATCGCGTTGAGCCCGGTGCGCATCATCAGGGGGTTGGGCTTGCCCGCGAAGTACGGGGCCTTGCCGGTCGCCTTGGTGATGAGGGCGGCGACGGAGCCGGTCGCGGGCAACGGGCCCTCGGCGGACGGGCCGGTCTCGTCGGGGTTGGTACAGATGAAGCGCGCCCCGTTGTTGATCAGCCGGATCGCCTTGGTGAGCGCCTCGAACGAGTACGTACGCGTCTCACCGAGGACCACGTAGTCGGGCTCGTGGTCGGTGAGGACGTAGCCGATGTCGTGCAGGGCGGTGGTGAGGCCGGCCTCGCCGATGACGTAGGCCGTGCCGCCGGGCCGCTGGTCGTCCAGGAACTGGGCGGTGGCGAGTGCGGAGGTCCAGATGTTCTCGACGGGGACGTCGAGGCCCATGCGGCTGAGCCGGGCGTGCAGGTCCCGGGCGGTGTAGATCGAGTTGTTGGTGAGGACCAGGAAGGGAAGCCCCGAATCCCGCAGCCGCTTGATGAAGGCATCCGCGCCGGGGATCGGCGTCCCCTCGTGGATGAGGACTCCGTCCATGTCGGTGAGCCAGGACGAGATCGGCTTGCGCTCTGCCATGTGGGACTCCAGTTGCCGTACGCCAGGTGCGGGGACGCCGGCGGCACCGCGTTGTGCAGCGCCGACGTCCCCGATTTTAGGGGGTCGGGCAACGGGCGAGGGAAGGGCAGGGCAGGTGTGACCTGGTGGTCATGGTCGGCCGTGGCGGGTCCGGCGGGCTCTGATGACGATGGCTCCGCCGCCGATGAGGAGACCGGAGACGGTGAGGGCGGACAGCGGGACCGGTACGGGCACGGAGATCCCGGTCCTGGCGAGTTCCGGAACTCCGGCCGGGTCCCGGCCGGGTGCGACCGGGCGCGGGGCCCCGGACACGACCGGGCGCGGGGTGCCCGAGAGGATCGGGCGCGGGGTGCCGGACACGACCGGGCGCGGGGTGCCCGACAGGATCGGGCGCGGGGTGCCGGTGGTCCCGGTGGTGGGGTTCACGTCGGGCCTGCCGGAGAGGCGGCTGTCGCTCTCCTTCTCCTTGCCCACCTCGCCGGTCTCGTCGGGTACGTCCGTCATGCCGTCGTCCGACCCGGTCCCGCCGCCGTCGTCCTCGACCACGGTGAACGGGTAGTCCTCGGACTCACCGACCCACTCCCCGTCGAGGCCCTTGCCGGCGGGGTCGCCGGAAGCGCGCTGTCGCTGGACGATCGCGGCGTTCGCGGTGATCCGGCCGGGGCTGGTGTCGGAGGTGAACGCCAGCCTGACCTGGACCGTGACGGTGCGGCCCGCCGGCACGGTGAAGCCGGGAAAGGCGTCGTCGCCCACGCCGCCGAAGACGCCGATGTGCTCGTCACGGTCGGTCGTCTCCCAGCTGACGCGGTGTTCGACGCCGGGGTGGGCGCGTTCGGAGAACTCCAGCTGGATCTGGTCCGAAGTCAGGGCGCGGTCCTCGTCGGTGAGGACCAGGACGGGGTGGATGGCGCGACAGGGCTCGGCGGTGGTGTTGGTCAGGTCCAGGAACCAGGTGCCGTAGCCCCCACCGGAGGCGTAGGTGTCCGGACCTCCGTGGATACGGGTGTCGATGGGGAAGCCGGTGGCCCCCGTGTCACCGCAGGCGGGCCGCTGGTCGGCGGTGCCGGCACCCGTTGCGGAAGCCGGGGTCAGATGGGTGGTGGGTGTGGCGGCCGTGTTGCGCTGCGGTGCGGCGGACGTGGCCGCCGCACCGCCGAGCACGACGGCGGGCATGACGCTCGCCGCGGCCAGCCCGAGCACGAGGCCGTGCCGGGGGCGGCCGCCCCCAGGGGGCGGCGCCGATGGCGGGCGCGCCAGGGCGGAGGGTTCGGGGGAAGGATCGGCGGGGGGCGGTGTGGGGGGCATGAGGGGGCAGCCTTCGCTCGTCGCGGAATACGGTCGGCTCGCCCCGGGCCCGGAGTTCACCGGTCTCGGCCGCGACCCTGCCAGGCCCACCCGGCCCGGTCGCCACGGACATGCCGCCGGACCGCCCGGACGGCCGCCCAGGACCGCTCGATCAGCCCAGCCCCCGTCCCTCACCCCGCAACCGGCCGTTCCCTGGCCACCGCAAGAGTCACGGGAAGTCGCCCGGTGCGCCCGGCCGGGGTGCCACGACCACCGGTGGTCCGTCGCCCGCAGGCCGGGCGGTCACAGGACCATGTTCCTGGCGAAGGGGGTGCCCGCCTGCCCGCAGACGGAGCGCACTGGCCCGCTCCGGGTGCGTCGACTCGACGCCGCGCCGCCCCCGCCCCGCGCCGTCAGCCGCGCTCGGCGCGCTCGGCGCGCTCGGCGGGCTCGGCGGCGGGACCCGGCCGCCGGCCGGCACTCGCGCCCCCGCCGGGGTCCGTATCCGCACCCCCCACGCGGCCGAACAGCGGGGCGAGGATCAGCTGCGCCGCACCTTCGGCGACCGGCCGGTCCCCTCGGCCGGAGGCGACGACCGGCACGGGCGCCCCGTCCGTCCCGTCGCGCCGGGCCCGTTCACCGAGCACCGCGCGCACTCCTCGGACGTACGCGTCGGGGTCGGCGGCGACCGTGCGTCCGCCCAGGACCACCCGGTCGATGTCGAGCAACCCGACCAGGTTGGCTGCGCCGGTCCCCAGCACCCGCGCGGCTTCGGCGATGTCGCCCCGGTCGACGGCGGCCAGGCAGAGCGCCTCGATGCAGCCGCGCCCACCGCAGCTGCACGGGGCCCCGTCCAGCTGGACGGTCTGATGGCCGAACTCCCCCGCTCCGGTGCGGGCCCCCCGGTGCACCGCCCCGCCGAGCACCAGGCCCGACCCGAGGCCGGTGCCCAGGTGGAGGTAGGCGAAGTCGACGGGGGCCGGGGCCTGGAGGGCGAGCCCGAGGGCCGCGGCGTTGGTGTCCTTGTCGATGACGACGGGGAGCCCGGTCCGCGCGGCAAGCGCGTCCCGGAGCGGGTAGCCGTCCCACTGCGGGAACCCGGTGACGCGGTGCAGCACCCCGCCCCGGTGGTCGAGCGGCCCCGGTACGGCCACGCCCACCCCGAGCACCGGCAGCGCGCCGTCGCCCCGCACCGCGGCGACCGCCCCGGCCGCCGCCCCGAGCACCACGTCCGCCGGGGCGCCCAGGTCCAGCGGGGCCGTACGGCTCGCGGCCACCGTGCCGGCGAGGTCGACGAGCACCACGGTCAGCTCGTCCCTGTCCAGGTGCAGGCCCACCGCGTGACCGGCGTCCGGCACCAGCCGCAGCACGGTACGCGGCTTGCCGCCGGTGGAGGCGCGGTGCCCGGCCTCGGCGGCCAGCCCTTCGTCCCGCAGCCGGGCGGTGATCTTGCTGACGGCCTGCGGGGTGAGTCCGGTCCGCCCGGCGAGCTCGATCCGGCTGATGCCGCGCTCGCCGGCCGCCCGCAGCAGATCCAGCACGAGCGCCGCGTTGTGGCTGCGCAGTGTCGGCAGGTTCGCGCCGCTGTTACTCCTGTTCACGGCCCCATTGTCTCCCGCGCTTGCACTTTGGCAACAGCGTTGCGAAAGTGGAACGCATGACTGCCCACGCGACTCACGAGACCTCCGGATCGTCCGGGACCACCCCCTTGCGCGTCGGACTCGTCGGCTACGGCCTGGCGGGTTCCGTCTTCCACGCCCCGCTGATCGCCGCGACCGAGGGCCTCGTCCTGGACACGGTCGTCACGTCGAACGAGGAGCGCCGGGAGCAGGCGCGCGCCGAGTTCCCCGCCGTTCGGTTCGCCGCCTCGCCGGACGAGCTGTGGGAGCGTTCGGACGAGCTCGACCTGATCGTGATCGCGTCGCCGAACAAGACCCATGTCCCGCTCGCGACGGCCGCGCTGAAGGCCGGTCTGCCGGTGGTCGTGGACAAGCCGGTCGCGGGTACGGCTGCCGAGGCCCGGGAGCTGGCCGCCCTGGCCGAGGAGCGCGGGCTGCTGCTCTCGGTCTTCCAGAACCGCCGCTGGGACAACGACTTCCTCACCCTGCGCGCCCTGATCGCCGATGGCGAGCTGGGTGACGTGCAGCGCTTCGAGTCCCGCTTCGAGCGGTGGCGCCCGCAGCCGAAGGGCGGCTGGCGCGAGTCGGGCGACCCGGCGGAGATCGGCGGGCTGCTCTACGACCTGGGCAGCCATGTCGTCGACCAGGCACTGGTCCTGTTCGGACCGGCGGCCCAGGTGTACGCGGAGTCGGACGTCCGCCGCCCCGGTGCGGCGGCGGACGACGACACCTTCCTGGCCATCACCCACACGAACGGGGTCCGCTCGCATCTGTACGTCAGCGCGACGACGGCCCAGCTCGGCCCGCGCTTCCGGGTTCTCGGCTCGGCCGCCGGATTCGTGAAGTACGGCCTCGACCCCCAGGAGGCCGCCCTGCGCGAGGGCGTGCGCCCGATGGCGGACGGTCCGTGGGGTGTGGAGGACCAGGCGCTGTGGGGCCGGCTCGGTTCGGGCGAGTCCCCGCTCACGGGCGGCGGCACCGCCGTCCGTACGCTGCCCGGCGACTACCCCGCGTACTACGCGGCGGTCGCCGACGCGCTGCGCGGGAAGGGCGAGAATCCGGTGACCGCCCTTCAGGCGGCAGCCGCGCTGGACGTCCTGGAGGCCGCCCGCCGTTCGGCCCGCGAAGGGATCACGGTCACCCTGCCGTCGGCATCCGCATCCGTGTCCGCCACCGCTCACGCCACCGAGGAGCAGTCCGCATGAATCCCACCGCTCCGACCATCTCCGAGCTGATCGCTCAGGAGCGCCGGCTGACGCTGCCGCACTTCGGGTACGACGACGCGTACGCGCTCGGGCGCCTGCTGGTCGCCCTGGCCCGGGAGCGGCACGCGCCGGTCGCGATCGACATCCGGCGCGGCGCCCAGCAGCTGTTCCATGCGGCGCTGCCCGGTTCGAGCGCGGACAACGACGCGTGGATCGACCGCAAGCGCAAGGTCGTCGAGCGGTACGGCGAGAGCTCGTACCTGGTCGGGACGCGGTTCCGGGCCAAGGGGACGACGTTCGACGAGGCTTCACGCCTGGATCCGGACACGTACGCCGCGCACGGCGGTTCGTTCCCGATCGCGGTCGAGGGTGCCGGCGTCATCGGCTCGGTCACGGTGTCGGGGCTGCCGCAGGCGGAGGACCACGCGCTGGTGGTCGAGGCACTGGAGCAGTTCGCCACGCAGATCAGCGACTGAGGTGCGTACGGGGTGGGCGCCGCCGCCGGGCAGCACCCACCCCTCCGATCTTTACGCGTCCTTCAGTTCCTGACGCTGCCGTCCGAGGCCGGCGATCTCCAGCTCCACGACATCCCCGGCCCGCAGATACGGCTTCGGCTCGGGCTGCCCCATCGCCACCCCCGCGGGCGTGCCGGTGTTGATCACGTCGCCCGGGTAGAGCGTCATGAAGTGGCTCAGGTAGCGCACGACCTCGCCGACCGGGAAGATCTGGTCGGCCGTCGTGCCGTCCTGCTTCAGTTCGCCGTTGACCCAGAGCTTCAGCGGCAGGGCCTGCGGGTCGGCGACCTCGTCGGCCGTCACCAGCCAGGGGCCCAGCGGGTTGAACGTCTCGCAGTTCTTCCCCTTGTCCCACGTGCCGCCGCGCTCGATCTGGAACGCGCGCTCCGAGACGTCGTGCGCCACCGCGTAGCCGGCGACGTGCGCGAGTCCTTCCTCCGCGGAGTCCAGGTACCGGGCGGTGCGCCCGATGACGACGGCGAGCTCGACCTCCCAGTCGGTCTTCTCGCTGCCGCGCGGCACGAGCACGGTGTCCTCCGGTCCGACGACCGTGTCCGGCGCCTTGAAGAACAGGATCGGCTCACCCGGGATCTGGGCGCCGGTCTCCGTGGCGTGGTCGTGGTAGTTCAGCCCGATGCACACGATCTTGCCGATCCGGGCGAGCGGCGGACCCACCCGCAGCCCTTCGGCGTCGAGCGCGGGCAGCTCCCCGGGCGCGGCCGCTGCGGCCCGCACCCGGGCGAGCTCGTCCTCGTCGGCGAGCAGCGCGCTGTCGATGTCGGTGACGATCCCCGACAGGTCACGCAGGGTTCCGTCCTCGTCCAGCAGTGCCGGTCGTTCCGCGCCTGCCGTACCCACACGAAGCAGCTTCAACGGTCTTCCCCTCCTTGGGTCTCTTGGTCGAGATGGGCCCGTCGGATGGGTGGCGGCCATCGCAGGCTTGTCCGATCCTCCAAGACATCCGATCACTCCGCAAGACCCTGTTCACACACTGGACCGCAGCGCTCGCGTCGGCGCTTACACCGCCGTGGCCATGGCAGCGCCCGCGGCCGGCATGTCGCGGTAGAGGTAGGCCCGCTCGATCGCGGTCCAGGTGGTGCTCGTGACGACGTACAGCGCTGCGGCCAGCGGCACGAAGGCCACGGTGAAGAGGGTGAAGAAGGACATCAGCGGCATCACCTTCGTCATGGCGCCCATGCCCGGGACCGGCTGTCCGTCGGGGCCGGTGGCCGGGGTGACGGGATTGGCGGCCATCTGGCGCTTGGTCCGCCCGTAGTTGAACGTGGCGACGGCGGCGACGACCGCGAACAGCCCCACATACACGAGGCCCTGCGCCCCGAAGATCCCGCCGTCCGCGATCGCGTCGTGCCAGCGCTCGCCGAGCGGGGCACCGAGGAGCTGGTGGCCGAGGAGTTCGTTGGCGTCGTCGCCGATCTTCGTACTGGAGAAGAGGTGGTAGAGCAGGAAGAAGGCCGGCATCTGCAGGAGGCTCGGCAGGCAGCCGGAGAGCGGGGACACCTTCTCCTCCTTGTGCAGCTCCATGAGCGCCTTCTGCATCCGCTCGGGGTTCTTCTTGTGCTTCTTGCGCAGTTCGGCGATCTGCGGCTGGAGTCGGCGCTGCGCCTTCTGTCCACGTGCCGCGGCCCGGGACAGGGGGTGCACGGCGAGCCGCACCAGCGCGGTGAACAGGATGATCGCGGCGGCGGTGGACGCGTTCTGGAAGAGCGGGTGCAGCGCGTCGGCGAGGGCGCCGACCAGGCTGGCGAATGCGGACATGAAGGCGGACATGGATGAGCCCTCCGGGGGTCTCGTCGTGCCGGGATGTGGATCAGCTTCGGCATGACGATCCGCGCGGGGCGCCCCGCGTCACCGCAGCCGGTGTGCGGATGCGGTGCGGGAAAAAGGGAAGGGGGCGAGCCCTACGCGGCCGTCAGGAGGACGTGGCCGGGGGCTCGGGGACGCCGGCGCCCCTTGGCGTCGGGGTCCCGCTGCGGAAGGAACGCGGTGCGTTTCTCCCGGTCGCGCATCGCGGTACGGACCCGGGTGCGGGGCACCGGGACGGCGCAGCGCGCGCTGATGACCGAGCAGGCGACGAGCGCCGTGCCGGCGGCCGCGGTGGCGGCGAGCGCGACGGCGGCGGAGAGGCTGCCGCCCTCGGCGAGCAGGACCTCGGTGAGGAAGAAGAGCAGGAGCCCGGCGGGCCGCAGGACCCGGGCGAGGGCCCCGCGCATGCGGTTCGCGGCGCGTGCGTCCATGGTTCCTCCCCCTTCCGCTCACCTGCGGCCGCGCGATGGCGCGGCACTTCAACCATTAACCGTTATACACGATCGACTTCGAGGGGCATCAGGAGTCGACGGGGCGCGAGCAGTGCGCGGCTGACCGGGTTGTCGGTGTTCCTGTCGAACCCGTCGCCGGGCCTCATCTCGATGTCCTCGGGCGGCACGGGGACGGAGCAGGCCGGGCAGGTGCCGTACGCGTTCAGTTCCGTACCGCAGGCGGCGTGGAGGAAGAGGCGCGTCGGGCGGGTGCTGGGGAGGTGGTTGCGCCCCCATCCCCCGAGGGTGCAGACGACGGGCCAGAGCGCCTTGCCGCTGTCGGTCAGGACGTACTCCTCGCGCGGCGGCGACTCCTGGTAGCGGCGCTTCTCCATGATCCCGGCCTCCGTGAGGGACTGAAGCCGGGTGGCGAGGACGGCGCGCGGGATACCGAGGTGCACAAGGAAGTCGTTGTACCGGCGTACGCCGTAGAACGCATCGCGCACCACCAGGAGGGTCCAGCGCTCGCCGACCACTTCGAGTGCGCGGGCGATGGAGCACTGCTGGTGCGCGTAGTCCTTGCCGAGAGCCATGGGGGCACTTTACTCCTCCTGGGTTCGATGAATGAACCCACCGTGCTAGCGTCAGCGCTCTCGACATGAGTTCATTCACCGAACCCACTCGGGGAAGTCCCGCGCCCCCCCGCGGGCCGGTCGCACGACGGCCGCTCGAACCCGGCGAACTCCCGGAGCGATGCCATGTCCCAGTCCTTACGCCCCCGCCCAGCCCAGTCGGTCACCGCACCGCCGCCCGGCCCCGCTCATCCCCGCCCACGCTCCGGACCGACCCTCGCGATCACCTCCGCCGCCACCGCCGTGGCGCTGATGACTACACCGCCCCGATGACGGCGCTCCCCGGCATCTCGGCCGCCCTGGCCACCCCGCCCTCCGGTCAGGCCTGGCTGCTCAACGGCACCCCGCTCGGACTGGCCGTCGTGCTGCTGGTCGCGGGCAGCCTCGCCGACGACTACGGCCGGCGCAGACTGTTCCTGATCGGCACGCTCGCCCTCGGCCTCACCGCCGGGCTCGGCGCCCTTGCGACCGACACCTTCACGTTCACGCTGGCCCGGGCGGCCCAGGGGGCGGCGAGCGCCGCGATCCTGGCCACGAGCCTGGGGCTGCTCGTGGGGGCGTTCCCGGCCGGCGCGGCCAGGATCAGGGCGACGGGGATCTGGGGCGCGTTCGTGAGCGCGGGGATCGCGCTCGGCCCGCTGCTGGCGGGGTCGCTCGGCTCGATCGACTGGCGGCTGACGTACGCCGCACTGGGCCTCGCCTCCCTCTTCACGGCCGCCTTCGCCTTCCGCGTGCTCGACGAGTCCAGGGCCCCGCGCGGCGGCCGCCCGGACCTGGCGGGCGCGGCGGTGCTGGGTCTGGCGATGACGGCGCTGCTGACCGCGCTGACCCTCGGCCGGGACGGCTGGCTGCGCGCCCCCGTGGGACTGCTGCTGATCGTGCCGCTCGCACTGGTCCCGGTGTTCCTCGCGGTGGAGCGCCGGGCGGCGGCCCCGCTGATCGATCCGGCCCTGCTGCGCAGTCGTCCGTTCCTGGCCTCGTCGGCGGGCGGGCTGTTCACCGGCCTCTCGGTGATCGGCCTGTTCAGCTATCTGCCGACTCTGCTCCAGCGGGCGCTCGGGGTGTCGGCGATCGATGCGGCGTGGCTGTTCCTGCTCTGGTCGGGCACGGCGTTCGTCGTGGCCCTGCAGTCGCGCCGGCTGACGGGCCGGGTGCCGGCCCGCCATCAGCCGGCCGCGGGCTTCGTCCTGCACGCGGTGGGCGTGCTGTCCCTGCTGGGCGCGCTGAACACCGAAGGGCACCCCGGCCCGGGCGTGTGGCTCCGGCTGCTCCCGGCCCTGATCGTGTCGGGCGCCGGCAGCGGACTGCTGAACGCCGCGCTGCCCCGGCTGGCGATCGAATCGGTGCCGCAGGAGCGGGCGGCGATGGGCTCGGGCGCGAACAACACCGCCCGCTACATCGGCTCGTCGGCGGGCGTCGCGGTGACGATCGCCGTCGCCACGACGGACTCGGGCGCCGACGGCGCGCTGCTGCTGTCGGTGGGACTGGCGCTCGTGGCGACGGTCAGCGTGCTGCTGCTGCGGGAGCGGACCTGACCGCACCCGCCGTCATCCCGCGGGTACGAGCTCGTCGTCGATCTCGTCCCGCGCGAGCACCTCGTCGTCCGGCCGCGGATCGTGCTCGCGCGGTCCGGCGTACGTCACCGCCAGCGCGACGGCCAGATTGGCGCCCAGCGCGACGATGCCGGCGTTCACACCCCACACCGGGTCGTTGTCCGTGAACACGAACCCGCACACCACCCCCACCCCGACGACCAGCCCGCTCATCGCCCCGAGCAGCGTCAGGCGTCGCCACATCAGCCCCAGCAGCACCATGGGGAGCAACTGCGCCATGCCCTCGTACGAGATCAGCGACAGCCGCACGAGGGTGTTCGGCGCCGTGTACGTGAGCAACAGCGCGAGGCCTCCCGCGACCACGACCACGAGCTGCGCCACACCCTTCTGCCGCTGCTCCCAGCGCGGCACGAGCGAGAGCACGCTGCGCCCCCACATCGTGCCGATGACCAGCATGAAGACGGCCATCGGCACGATCGAGGAGAGCGCGGCGGCGACGCCGATGATCCCGACCGACCAGGCCGGCAGCGAGTCCACGACCAGCTTGAAGAGCGCCAGGTTCGACTCGGCCCCGACCAGGCCGGGGACGACGAAGAGGGCGGCCATCCCGAGCAGCATCGGGACGAACAGCAGGACGTTGTAGGCGGGCAGCCACATCGCGTTGCGCCGGAGCACGTCGGCGTTCCTCGCGCCGAGGTAGCCGGCGACGGTCGTCGGGAAGATCACGACGGTGAGGGAGTTGAGGAAGGACGTGGTGATGAACCAGGCCTGTCCCAGGCCGCTGTCCCCGTGCCCGGGGAAGGTCAGCCACTCGCTCTTCTCGGTGACGAGCCGGTCGAGGAAGGGCCCGTAGCCGTCGAAGTAGTGCAACGGCACGTAGAGGGCGAGGAAGCCGAGCGTGGCGATCACCATCACGTCCTTCAGCACGGACACCCACGCACTGCCGCGCAGCCCGCTCACCACGACGAAGCCGGTGGTGACCGCGAAGGCGATGAAGTAGGCCCAGTTCAGGCTGATCGCGCCGTAGGAGATGGTCGAGACGACGACGCCCATGCCGGTGATCTGCAGCTGGATGTACGGGAGCAGGAACACGGTCGCCAGGACGGCGACGAGCGCCCCGAGCCAGGGCCGGCCGAAGCGGTGCGCCACCATGTCGGTGATCCCGACGAGTCCGTGCTTGCGCGCGTACGCCCAGAGCATGGGCCCGACGACATAGCCGAGGGCGTAACCGCAGGACATGTACGCGACCACGTACAGGACGGGCGCCCCGTAGTTGTAGCCCCACCCGGCAGCGCCGAGGTAGCTGAAGCTGGTGTAGCCCTCACCCGCCATCAGCACCCAGATGAAGACGGTCCCCAGGCTGCGCCCGCCCACCGACCACTCGGCGAGCCCACCGCCCTTCGCCCCGCGCCGCCCGCGCACGGCGAGCAGGCCGAGGGCCACGGTGGCGACCATGAAGACCCCGAAGACGGAGGTCGCGACGGCGGCGTTCACCGGCGGTCACCCCGCCGGGTCAGCCATACGGCGACGGGGGTGAGCAGGGTCGCCCCGAGCAGCCAGAAGAAGAGGAACGGCAGCCCGAGAACGACGGGATCGACCCGGTTCACGAACGGCAGCGCCCCCAGGTAGAGCACGTAGGGAACCAGCAACCACAACAACTGCGGACGTCGTCTGAGCACGTCAGAGAACCTTACGACCTCGTCCCCGATGGTCAGCGCTCCCGTACCCCGGTCAGCTTCCCCCAGACCACCAGCCGGTACCGGGAGGTGAATTCGGGCGTGCAGGTCGTCAGCGTCAGATAGGACCCGGCCGTCCGGTAGCCCGCGTACGGCTTCACATTGCTGCGCGGCACGGCGGCGACGACACCGCCGTCGCCCGGCTGGGTGCGGGCGAGGGTCCTGTCGACGGTGTACGTGTAGACGGCGTCCCGGGTCTCGACGGTGATCCGGTCGCCGGGCCGCAACCGGTTGATGTAGCGGAACGGCTCGCCGTGGGTGTTGCGGTGCCCGGCGAGCGCGAAGTTCCCGGAGCCGCCGGGCTGCGCGGTGCCCGGATAGTGACCGACGTACCCCTTGTCCAGGACCCCGTGCTTGCTGATGCCCTGGGCGACGGGCGCGGTCAGCCCGATGCGTGGGACACGGATGACGGCGTACGCCTGGGACCGGCGGGGTGCGGGCGCGCCGGCGGTCCGCCCTTCCCCGCCTCCGCCGCCCTTCTCCCCCACGACGGGACTGTCGCCGTCCGCGGGCTCCGGGGATGCCTCCGCCACCGGCGGATCCACCCCCGCGGGCTCCCCCCAGTCCCGCTGAAGGGCCCGTACGGTGTCGGCGGCTTCGGCGTGCGCCTGCCGGTTGGTCCACCACAGCTGATGGGCGACGAGCAGCAGCAGGACGACACCGAGGGTCACCACCAGCTCCGCGCCCGTCCACAGCCCGCGCGCGGCCAGCCGCCTCCCGCGCGGGTCGCGCTGCACCACCACCGGTATCCGCTCACGTATCCGCTGACGCACGGCCCGCACGATAGGGCCAGGGCCCGTAACTCTCCAGAGCGGGAACAGGCCTCCGTGCCGCGCCCGTCCAGCAGTACCGTGTGGTGCATGCGCCCCGACACGCCTGCTGACCACACCACCGAAGCCGAGCGCCTGCTGCGCACCGCGGCGCAGTACCCCGAGGACCACGAACCGCTGCTCCTCCAGGCGGCGGCCCATCTGGAACTCGCCGGTGACCGCACCCGTGCCACCACGCTCTACGACGCCCTGCTCAGCGACCCCGACACCGAACACCCCTACCTGGTCAAGGCTCTCAACGCCGCCAACCTGTGGGAGTACGGCCACGAGGCGGAAGCCCGCGCGATCATCGACGGGATCCGCGCGGCCGGTCCGCTGGAGGCGGCCCCGTGGGAGATCGCGGCCGAGACCCTGGAGGCCCACGACGAGCTCGAAGCGGCCCACGACTACTTCTCCACGGCCCTCACCCTGCTCATCGCCCCGGGCGAGGAGGTCCCGTACGCCACCCAGTCGCTGCTGACCGGCCGCCACCGGGTACGCCGTCTGATGGGCGTCACGCACGACGCCTGGGACGAGCTGGCCGACGCCCTCCACACGGCGGCCGTCCCGCTGGACGAACTCCACGACCCGAAACGGCTGTGGGCGCTCGGCTCCTCGGACCCGGGCGAGCTCCGGGCCGAGATCACCCGCCTGCGCGCAGAACTGGGCACGTACCGCACGGCCCTGTCCCGTCCGTTCCCGGTGGCGGTGCTCCACTGGCCGGAGCCCGAACTGCGCGAACTCCTCACCGCGTACCCCGGCCTCGGCAGCGAGTACACCTCGCACCCGGACCACCTGGCCCGCCTGGAGGCGGCGCTCCGCGACCTGCACGCGGCGGGGACCCCGAACCTCGGCATCGTGACGGGCACGGTCCCGTCGTACGAGGCGTTCGCCGCTTCCGAGGCCGCCTCCCCGTCCGATCCGGACCTGCTCCCCCAGTACGCGACGACCCTGGCGGCCCGCGGCCGCGCGGTCCCGTGGCCGCCTGCGAGAAGCGCGGCGTGCTGGTGCGGCTCGGGGCGGTCGTACCGGGACTGCCACGGGGGCGCGGCGGCGTAGTACGGCTTCGGGGCGGGCCCTTCCGAGAGCGGGGCGGGGCCGCCCCCGGGCCCCCCGCCCCGGCCGATCCCGGCCCGTCCCGCCCCGGTCGATTTCCGATGCCCTCGGCCGCCCCGCCCGCATACCCTGCCGCCATGCCCGAACTCCAGCGCCTGCGCCCCGAGCACGCCCCGGCCCTCCTCGCGTTCGAGGAGGAGAACCGCGCCTTCTTCGCCGCCTCCGTGCCGGACCGCGGCGACGAGTACTTCACCCACTTCGCCGCCGAGCTCGCGGAACGCATCGCCGAACAGGCCACCGGTGCCTGCCACTTCCACGTGCTGGTCGCGGAGGACGGCGAGGTGCTGGGCAGGTTCAACCTGGTGGACGTGGCGGACGGCGCCGCACACCTGGGCTTCCGCCTGGCCGAGAAGGCCACGGGCCGCGGCCTGGCGACGGCCGCGGTCCACCGGCTGTTCACGCTCTGCACCACCACGTACGCCCTGACGAGGCTGCACGCGGCGGCCGCTGCCACCAACACCGCCTCACGGTCGGTCCTGACGCGCACGGGGTTCGTCCCGACGGGAGAGGAGCCGGTGCTGGGAGGGAAGCGGGGGGTGGGCTACGTACGGAAGCTGCCGGCCGAGCCCTCCGGACAGGCCTGACATCACCACCCGGCACACCGCCTCCCACCCGGGCTGCGTGACAGGGCAGTTGCGGTGACGTAGGCACCGCCCCGTGCGATAGCGTCCGCCCATGTCCATGCCAACCACGCCTTCCCTCCTTCTGGACCGGCTGCACCGGGCCGGGCTGAACGACGCGGTGTCGGTGACTCCCGCGGAGGGGGGCTTGGCCGCCCTCGCGGGTATCGCGACGCGCCGCGAGGGTCCGCCCGTGTTCGTGAAGGCCTTCCACGACACGCCTGCTGACGGCCTGTTCGCAGCGGAGGCCGAAGGGCTCCGGGCGTTGCGCGAACTGGGCGGGGCCACCACTCCGGACGTGGTGTGCGCGAGCCGGGACGTGCTGGTGCTCTCCGTCCTCCAGGCGCGTCCGGCGCGCGAGGACTTCTGGGAGCAACTCGCCCACACCCTCGCCCGGCTGCACACCACCACCGTCCACGACCGCTTCGGCTGGTCCCGTGACAACTGGCTGGGGCGCTCCCCGCAGGACAACACCTGGAACACCGACGGACACGCCTTCTTCGCCCGGAGCCGCCTGCTCCGCTGGCTGCCGGAACCCCGGGTCAGGGCAGCGCTGGACGAGCAGGACCGGCGTGCGCTGGAGCGACTGTGCGAGCGACTGCCCGAACTGCTGCCCTCCCGTCCGGCCTGCCTGACCCACGGCGACCTGTGGGCGCACAACATCCTCGCGACCCCGGACGGACAGCCCGCCCTGATCGACCCGGCGGTCTCCTACATGTGGCCCGAAGTGGATCTGGCCCATCTGTGGACCTCGCCGCACCCGCCCGAGGCGAAGCCGTTCTTCGCACGGTACGCGGAGCTGACCGGACTCGACGACGACTGGCCCGCCAGGATGCCGATCATCCAGCTGCGCCAGCACCTGGCCGTCATCGCCCAGTTCGACCACGACTGGGGGGCGGCGGAGACGGTCCGCGCCACGCTCAGGCCGTTCCGTTCGTAGGCGCCGGATCCGCCCCCGGCCCGACCGACGGGCCCGGCGCAAACCGGGCGCGGGCACCCCGCACATCCGTCCCACCCCGCACATCCGTCCCACCCCGCGCATCCGTCCCACCCCGCCCGGGACGGATGCGCGGGAACGGTCACCGCCGACATGGCCGACTTACCTCTGGCCAAGCACACCGCACCCACCGATCCTGGCCTCCTGGACCATGGACCGCTTCGGGGGAGGCCACCGGATGGGCACGGACGGCCCGGCTGCGCCGGACAACAACCCTCCACCCCAACGCCCTTGGGCCCGCGGCAACCCGGGCCCCAGCGAACCGCCCCGCCCCCCGGGCCCGCCCGGCTCCGGCGGACCGGCCGGATTCGGCGGCGGCCCGTTCCCGGGCAGCGTCCCGATGCCCGCCCCGGTCAGCAGCCTGCGCACCCTCATGATGGTCGTCGGCGGTCTCCAGGCCGTCCTCGGCCTGGCCCTGGTGACCAACAGCGTCGCCATCGCCACCTCCCTCTGGGGCGAGGACGACGCACCGGCGTACGCCCGCCAGGCCACCGGCGAGTCCCACTCGGGCACGGTGGTCTTCGTCGGCCTGCTCATCATGGCGATGGGCGCCTGGGGCATCCTCACGGCTCTCAAGTTCCCCACCCGCCTCCCCAACGTGCGCAATTCAGCCATCGCCTACGGCTGGGCGGCCCTGGCCTTCACGGTGGTGGTGATGATGTTCATGCCGGTCCTGATCCTGACCCTGGTCTGGCTCGTCCTGGCGATCCTGCTCGTCGTCCGGCCGAACCAGCCGGAGTGCCGGGCGTGGTTCGGGGGTTAGGGGATCGGACTCACCGACCGGCAGCGCATTTGTCACTGGGATTCCCCCCTGTCCGACCTTTGCAATATCATCACAGTCCACCACTCATTCCAGGGCCGCACCTCCCACGCAGGTCTCAGCTCTGTGTGCGCGAGGAAGTCTTCATGCCGCCCTACCAGCCCTCTGCCGACTGGCAGTTCGAGGTCCCCACCACCGGCACCAAGCGGCTCCCGCCGGCCGCCCGCTACGTCGAGTCGCTGACGCATCAGGGGTACGGGTTCGAGGCAGCCATCGCCGACCTGGTCGACAACTCCATCGACGCGGGCGCCCGTAACGTCGTCGTCAGCTTTCTGCGCGACGAGGACCGTCTGGTCAGCCTGCTCGTCATAGACGACGGCTACGGGATGGACGACGCGGGCCTGGACACCGCGATGACGGTCGGCGGCCGGCAGAACTACGATGACGACGCCCTCGGACACTTCGGCGCGGGTCTCAAGGCCGCGTCCCTCTCGCATGCCGACTCACTGACCGTCATCAGCCGCACCAAGCGCAGCCCGTCCACCGGCCGCCGCTGGCTGACGGCCCGCGCCCAGGCCGACTTCACCTGCGACATCGTCGACCCGGGGTACTGCCAGGACCTCGTCGACCGGTACGACGGCCTCATCGAGTGGCAGGGCACGATCGTGCGCTGGGACAACGTGCGGGCCTTCGACACCGTCATCACCGGCCAGGCCGACCGCTACCTCAACGACGCGATCGAGAAGCTGGAGACGCACCTGGGCCTCCACCTCCACCGGTTCCTCGTCCGCGATGACTTCAACATCGACATCGTGGTCGAGGACGTCCGGACCAAGGAGGAGCTGGACCACCGCGGCGTCGAACCGATCGACCCGTTCGGCTACCGGGTGCCCGGCCGGGCCGGCTTCCCGCGTACGTACACCGCACCCGTCCAGGGCGTCGGCGAGGTCGAGCTCACCGCGCACATCTGGCCGCCCAAGTCGCCCCTCGTCAGTTACCGCGGCATCGGCCCGCTCGCCGAACGCCAGGGTTTCTACATCTACCGCAACAACCGGCTGGTCCAGGCGGGCGGCTGGAACAGCACCCGCAGCCCCGAGGGCCACCTCGCCCTCGCCCGGATCGCAGTCGATCTGCCTTCCGCGCCGAACGACGTCTTCGGTCTCACGGTGAAGAAGGACGGCGTGACCGTCACACCCGCGTTCGCCCGCGGCCTGGAGCAGGCCGTGGACGGCGGGGGCCACACCTTCGGTACGTACGTGCAGGAGGCGGCGGCCACCTACCGGGAGGCCGCCAGGCGCGCGACCGAGCCTCAGCGCAAGGCCGTCCTCCCGGCCGGCAAGGGCATGGACCCCAAGCTGCGGCGCACGCTGCGCGACGAGCTGCCGGAGCTGGAGGGCGAGGACCCGATCGCCTTCCGCTGGGACGCGCTTCCGTCGGACGTGTTCTTCGAGATCGACCGCGAGCAGCGGGAGGTGCGGCTCAACAAGGAGTACCGACAGGTCCTCAACGGGGGCCGCCGCGGG
Source organism: Streptomyces sp. NBC_01013 (assembly GCF_045162765.1). Lineage (NCBI taxonomy): Bacteria > Bacillati > Actinomycetota > Actinomycetes > Kitasatosporales > Streptomycetaceae > Streptomyces > Streptomyces sp. NBC_01013. The sequence continues at coordinate 5,399,165 of NZ_CP108687.1, read as the reverse complement.
GGCCTGAACGACGCCCCCGTGGTGAAGAGCATGCTCTACCTCATGGTCAACGAGATCTTCCAGAAGGAGCGGGTGCGGGCCGTCCACACCGACAACGTGGCCCTGTGGAACAGCGTCCTGGTGACGGCGGCGCGCTGCGAGCTCGAACGCTGAACCACCCCGTCCCCGACCCCGTTCCGACCTGAGAGAGCCGCGACGCCATGACCGACCACCTGTTCACCCTGCACGGCGATGTGCTGGCCGCGATGCGGCGCGGTCCGAAGCTCTTCGCCAAGCTCGCCTTCGTGCTCTCCGAGGCCGAGGAACCCGCCGACACCGCGCTCGGCCACTTCCGTGACCGGATTCTCGCCGCGGACCCCGGTGACGGACTGATCGCGCTCTGGCACCGCACTCTGACCACCTGGGACCTGGCGGAACAGGTCGACTGGTCGGAGGCCCCCGCCCGCACCGACGCCCGCCGCTCGGACACGTACGACCGACTGGGCTTCGGCGCCGACCTGCGCAAGGCACTCGACGGTGCGGTGCCGGTGTTCAAGGAGCCCGGCCCCACGGTGATCAGCAAGGAGTTCGCGTCCTGGTACTCCCGTGACACCGCGGCCGCGCGTTCCTTCTACTGGGACTCCTACGAGCAGCTGCTGCGCCGCAAGGGCTGGTCGGACGCGGCGGTCGCCGGTCTCGACGAGGCGAGCCATGCCGTGGTCGAGCGGCTTTCCGATCCCACACGGACCGAGGCGTACGGCGCGCGGGGTCTCGTCGTGGGCTACGTCCAGTCGGGCAAGACCGCCAACTTCACGGGCGTCACGGCCAAGGCCATGGACGCCGGCTACCGTCTGGTCATCGTGCTCGGCGGCACTCTGAACCTCCTGCGCGGCCAGACCCAGCGCCGCCTGGACATGGAGCTGATCGGCCAGGAGAACATCCTGCGCGGCGCCGACCCGGCGGATCCGGACGCGCTGGTGGGCATCGACTACCAGGACGACGCGGACTGGCCGGCGAAGTTCGTCAGTCACGGCGGCCGCCCGTCCGCCCTGGGCGCGTTCGACATCGAACGCCTCACCACCCGCGACGACGACTACAAGAGCCTGCTGAACGGCATCCGGGCCCTCGAATTCGAGAAGCAGGCCCGCACCCTTCCGCTCCACGACCCGGCCAACCTGCACCACGCGGCAGCCCGCGTCATGGTCGTGAAGAAGAACAAGTCCGTGCTGGACAGGCTCATCAGGGACCTCAAGAAGATCGGTCCGATCCTCTCCGAGATCCCCGCGCTGATCATCGACGACGAGTCGGACCAGGCCTCGGTCAACACCACCGACCCCAAGAAGTGGGAGGACGGCAAGGTGGCCCGCACGGCCATCAACAGCCAGATCTCCCAGCTGCTCGGGCTGCTGCCGCGTGCCCAGTACGTCGGCTACACCGCGACCCCGTTCGCCAACGTCTTCGTCGACCCGGGCGACGGGGAGGACATCTTCCCGCGCGACTTCCTCATCTCGCTGCCCCGCCCGACCGGCTACATGGGCGTGCAGGACTTCCACGACCTCGAAGCGGCGGAGGGCTCGGCCGAGGAGACGCACATCCGCGGCATCTACGAGACCACGGGAGACCGTCTCCAGGAGGCCCTGGACGCCTTCATCCTCACCGGCGCGCTCAAGCTGTACCGCCAGGACCACGGCGTCGACGAACCGTTCCGCCATCACACGATGCTCGTCCACGAGTCGGTGAGAATGGCGGAGCACACCGCCCTCGCCCTGCGCATCAACTCCTTGTGGCACCAGGCCGCGTACACGAGCCGACAGGGCCACGAACGCCTGGCCGCTCTCCTCGAGTCCGACTTCCGGCGCTACGCGGACGACGGGCTGCCCACCCCGGAGTCGTACGAGGAACTCAAGGGCTACGTCGCGACCGCCCGCCAACGGATCAACTCCGGCGGCACCCCGGTACTCGTGGTCAACGGTGACACGGAACGCGACTACGCCCAGCCCGAACTCGACTTCGACCGCACTCCCCACGTGTGGAAGATCCTGGTCGGCGGCACCAAGCTCTCTCGCGGCTTCACTGTCGAGGGCCTCACGGTGACGTACTACCGCCGCACCACCCAGCAGGCCGACACCCTGATGCAGATGGGCCGCTGGTTCGGCTTCCGCCCCGGCTACCGCGACCTGGTCCGCCTGTACATCGGCCGCGAGGAAGCCCTGGGCAAGTCGAGGACGGTCGACCTGTACGAGGCCTTCGAGGCCATCTGCCGCGACGAAGAAACGTTCCGCACCCAGCTCACCCGATACGCCACCCTGGTGGACGGCAAGCCCCAGCTCACCCCGGCCCAGATCCCCCCGCTGGTCTCCCAGCACCTGTCCTGGATCAGGCCCTCGGCTCGCAACAAGATGTTCAACGCGGAGCTGGTGGAGATCCGGTCGCCGGGGCAGTGGGTGGAGCCTACGGCTTACCCGACGGGGACGGAGGATCTGCGGCACAACGCGGAGGTATGGCGGCCTGTCCTCGAAGGGCTGAAATCCGCTCCTGTCACGCTGAGATGTTCCTCCGTCGAGCTCGGACGGAACGACAGTTACGAAGCCGTGCTGGGCACTGTCGACCACAGGACATTGATCGGCATCCTGTGCGATCTGAAGTGGTCCGCTCCTACCCAGTTCGCCCCGCACCTGCAGTCCCTCGTCTCAGCGGGCGAGGCGGACAACACCATCGACGACTGGTTGGTGATCGTTCCGCAGCAGACGTCGGACCGTGGCGACGAGGCGAGCATTCTGGGATCCCGCCCGCTCTCGCTCGCGCGCCGTACGCGGCGTCGCGGCGATCTCTTCGGGGCGATCAGCGAGCCCAAGCACCGCGGTGCCGCTCTGCGGGTCGCCGGTGCGCTCAGTGACTCGGGTGACCCCTCGGTCGAATCACTCGTGCGCGAAAGCCGAGGTGTCCTGGTTCTCTACCCGGTGATCGAGGACGAGCCCCGGCTCTCCTCCGGCGGTGCGATCGATCCCGGGAACGTCGTCATGGCCTTCTCCCTCGTGGCCCCGGCTGCACGGAACACCGGACAGCAGAGTCTGGTGCGATTCCGTGCCATCGATTCGAACAGGCGCGATTCCGCCATCATCGATCGGGGACGGGTCGGCTCGTAGGAGACTTGGCAGTGATGACCATCGTCAAACCGTCCTCTCCCGGCGTCGCCGCCCGGATGAGTCGCCAAGCCAGCCGCGACACTGCCCCCGAGGTGGCGGTCCGGAAGCTGTTGCATGCGTCCGGCTACCGGTATCGCCTCAACGAGCGGGTGCCTCACATGCCCCGGCGGACCATCGATATCGCCTTCACGCGGGCCAAGGTCGCCGTGTTCATGGACGGCTGTTTCTGGCACGGCTGCCCCGAGCACGCCACGCAACCGAAGGCGAACGCCGAGTGGTGGCGGCAGAAGCTCGATCGCAACATGGCCCGGGACGCCGAGACCACGGCGCATCTGGTCACCGAGGGGTGGACGGTCCTGCGCTTCTGGGAGCACCAGTCCCCCGTACTGGTCGCCGAGCAGGTGGCGGAAGTCGTCGATTCAAAGAAGTCCGCTGAGCGGACAGGATCAGAAGGTGAGGGCTTGTGACCGGATTACGGTTCGTGGACGTGTGCGCGGGGGCCGGAGGGCTGGCCCTCGGACTGGAACGGGCGGGGTTCGATCCGGTGCTGTTGCTGGACAACAAACCCGTTGCCTGCGAGACGTTGCACATGAACCGACCGCAGTGGGACGTCCGGGAGATGGACCTCCTGGACTTCGTTCCGGACGAGCACCCACAGACGTACGACGTCGATCTGCTGTCCGCCGGGCTGCCCCGTGTGAAGTCGAGTGCGACTGCGGCAAGGGCCGAGACCGAGGAGGAGGAACGTCTACTGCAGGCGACGGTCCTCCTCGCGTATTCGATCCAGCCACGCGCCATGATCATTGAGAACGTGCCGGGGCTCGTCGACGCCGAGGCGTTCGAGCCCTTGCGTGATTTCGTGCGCAAGGAGCTGGAGCATCTCGGATATCGCCTGCACTGGTTCGTGCTGAACGCAGCAGATTTCGGTGTGCCACAGGATCGGAAACAGGGAGTGCTGGTGGCTCTCAAGGAGCGATACTCCGACCGCTTTCGGCCGCCGGTACGAACGGTGATGGAACGCGTCTCGGTGGGCAGGGCACTGCGTCATTCCATGGCCGCTCGTGGATGGAGCGGCGCGGACGCCTGGGCGGCAAGGGCGATCACCGTGGCGCCGACACTGGTCGGGGGCTCCGACAATCGAGGGGGCGCCGATCTCGGCCCGACGGGCACGAAGGCCGCCTGGGCGCGCATGGGGGTCAACGGGGGCGCCTTGGCCGACGAGGTTCCGGGACCCGAGCTGGACAGCTGCCCGGACATGATCAAGCTCACGGACGCGCAGGCCGCGCTGCTGCAGGGGTTTCCGCCCGACTGGTTGTTCGCAGGCAGGAAGACGGCCCGGTACCGCCAGATCGGGCACGCCTCACCGCCGCCGGTGGGGAACGCCTTGGGTGCCGCTGTCGCGGAGGCTCTGCGCGATGACCGCACGCGAGACAGTGTCGGTCCGAGGGTCAGTTGATCTTGAACGGCCGGCTACACTTCAATCCCATGACCCACACACCTCATCCACCGCTCCTACCTGCGGATTTCCGCATCGTGGACCTGTTCGCAGGTCCGGGTGGCCTCGATATCGCGGCCTCGATCATGGGAGTGGAGAGCATCGGGGTGGAGTGGGACGACCCGACCCGCGCGACGCGCGCCGCGGCCGGCCTTCGCACCACGGTGGAGAAGGACGTGGCAGCGCTGAGCGCATGCGATCCCCAGGTGAGGGGCGCCAACGTCCTCACCGGTGGGCCGCCGTGCCAGTCGTTCTCCGTGGCCGGCAACCGGGAGGGTCACAAGGCCCTGGACGACGTGAAGCGTCTGGCCGGTTGCTTGGTCGGCCATCAGGACTTCGCATCCTTCGAAGCTGCTTGGAGGGCAGTCAAGACCGAGACGGACTCCATGTCCGACGAACGCACGGGGTTCGTTCTCCAGCCATTGCGTTGGATCATGGAAGCGAAGCTCAGGCGCGGCAAGCCCTATGACGTGGTGGTGCTGGAGCAGGTCCCCACAGTGCTGCCGGTGTGGAAGCACTACGCCGCGCTCCTCAGGCGAACCGGCTACGCGGCCGACGCCCATGTGCTGCACGCCGAAGACTTCGGCGTCCCCCAGACACGGCGGCGGGCCGTGCTGATCGCTCAGTGGGACCCCGACAACACGGGACGACAGGTTCCCTTCCCTCGTGCCACCCATCAGCGATACCGCAAGGGAGCCGAGCGCCTACTGCTTCAGAAGCACCAGGGCACGGCCCCCGGGCAGCAGGACGGTTTCCTGTTCGCGCCGCCGAGGAACCCCCAGGAGTCCGGGACGATGAGCCCCTGGGTGTCGGTGGGGGACGCGCTCGGCGCCACACGCCCCCGCGACTTCGTCCTGGTCTCCAACTACGGCTCGGGCGGCGACCCGAAGAACCGTGGGCGTCGCACCTCGCAGGAACCGGCCGCGACAATCACCGGCAAGTTCCGCCGCAATCGGCTCTTCCTGCTGAAGGAGGGCGAGTCGGGCGAGAAGGAGGTCGGCGAGGAACTGGACCGACTGTCGGTCGTGGAGGGTGGACTTCTCCAGTCGTTCCCCGCCCGCTACCCGTGGCAATCCACCGATGTGGCCCAGCAGATCGGCAATGCCGTCCCGCCGCGTCTCTCGCTCCACATTCTGAGCGCCGCGCTCCTGCGCGGGGTCCCGAAGGACGAATGGTTCACCCGGCTCGAGGAGTGGAAGCCTGGGTCGCCTTCGGCGGAGGGAGACTCCTCCGCCGAAGGCTCCTGATACGAGGACCCTCGGCGGCCCGGTCAGTCCGCCTCGTTGTCGTCGGTCTTCCTCCCCCGCACGGGAGCCCCGGCGAAGAGTTCCCCGAAATGATCGGCGAGAGCGGTCACCGCGTCCTCCGGCGCCCTCTCCTCGTCCGGCCCTTCCGGGAGTGCTCTTCGCGGCACGGCCGGCGCACTCTCCGCGGCCTCGATCCACTGAGCCGTCGGGCGGCCGTCGCGTTCCACGTCCGGTGCTACGACGTCGTACATGAGCGTGGCCGCGGAAGCGTTGACCACCCGTGCGAGTGCGTTGATCTCCCTGCCGGTACTGACGGTGCCGCGCTCGATCAGACGCGCCAGCGCCAGTGCCGTCGGCCGGTGATCGATCGCGTCGAGCCGCAACCCGGTGTTGAGCATGTCCTGGTGCGCGCAGACGGTCACCACCGGCCCGTAGTCGGAACCGTTGCGGAAGAGCTCGGCGGCCCACCACAGGCGGGCGAACGCCTGGGTGTAGGACGCACCGCGAAAGCGTGTCGCGGCGACGCGCCCCGCCTCTCCGAGGCTCTCCTTCTTCGGCTCCGACATGTGCCGCCACACCACGTAGTCGGGAGCGACTCCCAGAGCGAGGTAGTTCCACAACCTCCGATCGGCCGCTTCCCTGCGCGTGAGCCTCAGCGTCGCGTGGAGCCGAGGAGCCAACCAGGCATCGGCGGCAGTGACCTTCTCGTCGCGAAAAGCGTGCATGGCATCGTCGACGAGATCGCGGACCGGCATCAGCGCACCCCTGGCCTCGTCACCCGGCAGGGGTTCAGCGACCTTGTTGAGCGCTATGGCCGGAACGTCCTCCTTGCCCGTGAGCAGACCTTCGGTGAGGTACCGGGCGGCGTTGAGATCCGCGAGGAACGCCAGGCGTTCCGGCAGGTGATTGGGCTTGTCGGTCACGCGTCGGTCCCCCGGTCGAGTCGGTCGAGGCCGCGGATGGTCGCGGTCAGCGCCTTCGGCACATCCGCCCTACGCGTCGCGGCGTAGTGAATGCGGGGCTGAAGGTCGGTCCATCCGGACGCTCCGGTCCTTCGGCCGTGCACTTCCCGGAGCGCGTCCCCGAGCGGTAGACCGGGCACGACGTCCGGAAGCATTTCGCGGAGCACCTCACCCCGCCAGTCCTGGGGGAAGAGCGGGGTGCCGTCGTCCTCGATCTCCAGGTCGCCGATGGCGGTGTGGAACACGGCAGTCCACACGTCCGTGCACATCTGGGCGATCAGGAGATCTCGGACGAGGCTCTCGACCGCAGTACCGTTGCCACCGACCAGTTCGGTGATGCCTTCGAAATCGGTGTTCATGTGCACGGTCGGTACGTCACCGGAGGTATCGACGGTCCACGGCACATCCCCGAACGGGCGCAACCACTCGGGCCCGTCGCGGAACCCGACTTCGGACACCGCCAGTTCCCGCTCACGCAGAGGGGCGTCGGCCTTCAGGTCGACGATCCAGTCACGTTCCGACGCGGCGATCATGCGCCCCGGTACGCCATCGACCGTGGCGATCACGTGGACCGACATCGTGGCGCGATCGAGGTGATCAGCCCGCCAGAGGTCCAGGGAGCCGGCCCATTCACGGCCGCCCTCGGCGCGCAGCTCCAGACACACGGTGGTTCGCGCGTTGGTGGCGCCCTCGGTGAGCACGACCACGACCGACACGTCGGACCAGGGCCCGTCGGGTTCCGTCGCACGTCCGGGCACCATAGCCGTGAGGGTCAGCCGGGCTCGCTCCCAGTCGTCCCGCTCGGCCAGCCCGAGGGCTACCACTTGCTCAATGGTCGAGAACGTCTTCGTGTCGAGCGGTTCCCGAGCTTCTCCGGGACCCCGCAGTTCGACCGCGGCGACTCGTAGCGTCACCGTGCCGGGAAGCCGCTTGTACGGATAGCCCCTCATGCCTGGCCCCCCTTGTCGGTCCCGAGCTCGACGATCAGTCCGGTGAAAACAGCCCGCACGGGGTGCGTGGATACGTCGGTCGTTCCCCGGAACGTCGCCTTGCGGGCGCCCGGCGCGAAATGCAGAGATCCGTCCACGACTTCACAGTTATGAACAGCGACGAGCTCGGACCACGCAAGGACGGTGCGCGGGCCAGAGCGCACGTCCAACTTCGCTACGGGAGTGGGCCGGGAGGAGTCACCACCGGTGGGAATCTTCACCTCTCCCGTGACGCACCACGCACCGTCGGCGTCCACGAAGGCGTCCAGCTCCTCCAACATCGGCAGTGCCGTCGGGCCCGCGGGCCGGGGCGCCCTCTTGCCCCCCAGCGTCAACTTCTTGCGCAGCCGTTCGGCCCCGCCCGACCGGTTCGCCTTGGGCAGGGCGACAAGTTCGCGCACCGCCTTGTTCGTGTCGGTGGTGAGCTTGGCGATTCGGCGGTATGCGGACGGCGAGTACAGCATGCGTAGCTCTTCCGTCTGCCCCCACTTGTTGTGCTCGGGTGGCTCGGAGGTACGGAGGAATGCCTCCGCCTCGTCCGCACCGGGGGCGTCTTCGCCGACTGCGTGGCCTGTGAGCAGCACCGCCTGGAAAGGGCTGGTTCCTACCGGCAGTTCCCGTACCCGAGTCGTCCTGACGGTCATGCGGTTGCCCCGCATCATGACCACGCTGTTCGGTTTACCGTCGTCTGCGTCCTCGGCCTCCGTCACGAGGACAACGGCTCGGTGCTCAACGCTGCCCTTACGTCCGGCAAGGGCCGGTACGTTGAGCGACACCGTCGCCATAGCCACCTGGCCGGACGAGGTCAGCCGCTCCACGGTCGTGCCGTCGAGGAACGCCTGTAGGGCGCGAGTGCGTGACGGCTGCATGGCCTTGGGATCGACCCGTTCCTCCTGGATGATCTCCGCGCCGTTGCGGAGCGTCCTTACGGATGCCTCCAGCAACGGTCGTCGTGTCTCGCCCACGGTCATGGCAGCCCAGAAGTTCCGACTGAGGGCCTGGACGAGACGCTTGTGCATCCGGTGCACGCTGTCGTCGTCCTCCACACCGTTGTTGTCGGAATCCGGGTCCGCCTCGACAAGGCTGGCCACGTCGTGGGCGCCGACGATCAGGAACGATGTGCCCGGTTCCTCGCTCTCCCGGGTGAGGTAGAGCCTCCTGACCTTGTCCTCGTCGGCCCACCAGGAACGGGCGACATCCGAACTGTTGGCGTCCGGGTCGGGTCGGCCGAACCAGGCGGGGCCTGCCCAGGGGCGGCCCTCCACTTCGCGCCAGGGAAGGTCGAGCCGGCCGATAAGTCGTCGCTCGGTGCGTCCCTCGTGCGGCTCGGAGAGGGTGGAGTGCATGAGGACCAGGCCGAGACGGCTCGTTGCCCACAGCGTCGCCTTTCCCAGGCCGTACGAGCCGCCCGCCCCACTCACCGTCTTGTGGCTGTCCAACTGCCGACGCACCACGGCGGCGAATCGCCCGGTCTCGTAGTCGTCACCGGTCAGGCCGGAGGCGTTGTAGTCGTCGACGCGCAGAAGAACCAGTCGGTCCCGCTCGTACATGTCGCGCAGGCCGGCGGCGATGACCCGTCCGACTTTCTGATCCTGGGACGCCGCCGCCTCGTAGTGCGGAAGGAGTTCGTCCCAGCGGATCTCCTCCCGGAAGCGGGCCAGAGCTTCGCCCGTCAACTCGTGCAATGTGTACCGCACTCGTACCGGCTGGCTGCGATCGAGACGTTCGTCCAGGCTGTTCTGCGTCGCCTCGCGCGCCAGCACCTCGACATCGGCCTCGAAGGCGAAAGCCGCTGCGTTTCCGAAGTCGCGCCCCCCGTCGGCATATCCGGGGCGGTGGTACCAGGAGACGGGCAGACCGCCCAAGGTGTCGGAGGTGCGCGTGTGAATGGTGCCGAGGTCGGTGCCGAGAGCTTCCGCGATCTTCGCGATGGTCTCGCCACGAGGGGCCGCACGCCCGGTGATCCAGGCCGACACCGCCGCCCGTGTCATTCCGATGCGCTCGGCGAGGTCGGCCTGACTCAGGCCCGACTGCCTCAGTTGCCGAGCGAGCCAGGGACCGAAATCCATGCCGCTGTCCAACGTAACCACTCCTCAACCGCCCGGACGACCATGGGGTCACTGTACCGGAAATTTGACAAGCCCCGGCGGCCGACAACGAAATTTGACAGCTCTGGGAGACGGCTCGAGCATTCATTACTTCCCTGATCCAAATGCTTCGAAAGTCCTGACTTGAAGCAGGACACCCCGCTTGTCACTCATCATCCGTTCGGTCCGAATTATCCACTGAACACCCGCTCGCCAGCGTCGCCTTCAGTGCCGAAAGACTCTTGTGGCAAGCCCGGCAGGGCCTGTAATATTGAGGCCGGAAGGGCCCTGAACGGGCTCGAAGAAGCACGCTTCATCAGGTGCCTTGTTTGCTGTGCTCGGACGCCAACCTCACGTTCGATTCACGGTAGTTCACCGGATCGGCGAAACCCCTTGCCCCCTTCCGGGAAGTGCGGTTTGATCCTCGGAAAATCCTTCCCGGATCCGCAATCCCCTTCGGAGAAACCTTTCCTCTTGCCCTTCGCCGAATTCACCGCCCCCACCTTGTGTGTATTCAGCCGTCTGCACGTGCGCAACTCTCAGAACCGATCCGTGCCATACACACAAGAACAAGGGGTACCACCTTATGGGCACAAGCATGTTCGGCTCCCATGCCTTCTTCCTCATCGATGAGTACGACGGATACAAGAAGTCGTGGGAAAAGGGGAACTACCTGAAGAGCACCGGTCGGACGGTCGCCGACATCGAAAGGCTTCGGGACCTCCGTAACGCCCTCGAGGGTGCTGCAGAGGCCGCCCCGGAGCCCCCGAGCCGCCGCGAACCGCGTCGCAGCCGTTCGCGCTCGAACCGCCGCCCCCGGGTAATCGGTACGCACCCCGCGAACCGGACCGACATCCGGTACGCGTCCCGGCGCCGCAGGCCCCGCGTCGTGCTGCTCATCGTGGTCATCGGACTGGACTGAATCCGGCGTCCTCCCGACATCCGCCACCTATCGTTGAGCTCGTCGGCCGGCCGCACCCCCGCACCCCCGCAGCGGCCGGCCTCCGCTCCCCCACGTTCATCCCACGGCCATGAAATGGGAACACCTTGAACCACAGCGACGTGACGGGTATTTCGGGAGCCTTGCCGGTCATCCAGAAGATCATCGAGCAGTCGACGCGCGTCCTGGAGACCTATCGCGTGGACCCCGGACTGATCCTGGAACATGCCAACGGTGAGCGAAGGATCGCCCAAGGCGGTTACGGAGACCGCCAGTTGTTCGAACTCGTCCAGAATGCGGCGGACGAGATCGCCTCCGATCCCGGCGGAAAGGTACACGTCGTCCTCACCGCGACGCACCTCTATTGCGCCAACGAGGGAACACCCGTCACACCCGAGGGCGCCGAAACCATCCTCCGCATGAGCGTATCGAGGAAGCGCGGAGGCCAGATCGGCCGTTTCGGCGTTGGCGTGAAGTCGATCCTCGCGGTCACGAACACACCTCAGTTCTTCAGCACTTCGGGTGCCTTCGGCTTCGACCGGGTGTGGTCGTACGAGGAGATCAGGAAGGCCCGAGGCACCTCGCCCGACGAGACTTTCGAGGCACCTGTGCTGCGGATGGCCCGCCCGCTGGACGCCGACAGGGAACGGATGGCGGATCCCGTCCTGAACGACCTCCTCGACTGGGCCACCACGGTCGTTCGGCTGCCGCTCCTTCCCGGGGCCGCCGAACGGCTCGGCCACGACATCTACGACTCCGCGAACAAGGCCGAGGAGAAGCGTGAGTTCCCCGCCCGGTTCCAGCTGTTCTCCCACCACGTCGGAAAGGTGATCCTGGAGGACATACGGTCCATGCCGCCGATCCGCCGTGAGATCACGGTCGACCACGACGGCTTCCGGCGCACGATCCATGAGGCGCGCACCGGCCGGCCACAGTCCAGTTCCGCATGGAAGGTGTTCACCCACGCCCACCGGCCGACCGAAGCCGCCCGCGCCGGCGCCGGCGAGATGCACGACCGGGGCACCATCGACATTTCGTGGGCCGTGCCCGAGTACACGGGTGAAACCGTGCTCAGCACTCCTAGAGGTCGAGGAGAATTCTGGTCGTTCTTCCCGACGAAGTACCCGATGACGCTGCGGGGAGCACTCAACGGCGCATGGAAGACGAACGAGGATCGACAGAACCTGCTGGATTCCAGCCCGTTCAACCAGGAGATCATCCGTGTCGCCGCCCGACTCGTGGTCGACTCCCTGCCGCATCTGGCCCCTTCCCAGGACCCGGCCGCCTATCTCCCGCTGCTCCCCGGTCGGACCAAGGAATCGGAGACATTGAACTGGGCGGACCGATACCTCACGGAGCAGATCTGGAAGCTGGCGGCGGAACGTCCGTCCCTGCCGGACCAGGAGGGTGTGCTGCGGGTCCCCCGTGACATTCATGTGCACCCGGCCCCGCACAACAAGGTGCCGCTCCAGCAGACATGGCTCCGCATGTGGAGCGCGTGCCCCGGCAGGCCGTCGAACTGGATCCACCCCTCCGTCGAAGCCGCCGAGTTCCGCGCGGGCAAGGTCGGGCACATCCTGGAGGAGACGAAGCAGCGACGTGCGACCGTCCGCGAATGGCTGGAAGCGCTGGTGGCACAGCCGACGGCGGAGGCCTCCGCCGTCGCGATCCGCATCCTCGCCGCCATGATCCGCGAGTCTTCCCCCTTCGCCTCCGAGGCCCGCACGGCTCGGATCGTGTTGACCGAGGAAAGCGGACTGGTGGCTCCCGTCGTGGGCAAGGTCTACCGCCGGACGGTGCAGGACGGACTGCGGGACGGGACGACGTACGTCGACCCGAAGCTGTCGGAGGACGAGTCCCTGATCAGCGACCTCAACGAGATCGGTATCCGTGAGGCGGACCCCAGGGGCCGCTTCATCGGTGTGCTGGAACAGGGGATCGAGAACTACGGGCCCCAGGACTGGACCCGCTTCTGGGAGCTGTTCCACAGCGCGGGCGGCAGCCGGGTCAGCGGTGAAGTGACCGCCCGTGTGCCCAATCCGTTGGGGACGTTGTTCGTGCGAACCGTCGACGGACGGTTCCACCGGATGCATGAGTGCCTGCTTCCGGGCCCGGTGGTGCCGGGCGACGGGTCCCGGGACACGTCGGTCGTCGTGGATCCGTCCTTCCACTCGGACGACCTGCACGTGCTGCGCGAGTTCGGCATGCGCGACAGGCCCACGCACGGGCACCGGCCAACGAACGAGCCGTGGTTCGAGGACTACCGCACCGCGATCTACGACAGTTACTGCAAGACATTGAGCAGCAACGCCTCACGCCCAAGCCTTTCCCGGATCAAGCTGGAGGGCTCTCCCGTCGGTGGTCCCCTGCACCTGCTGGAACTGCTGTCGGAGGAGGGTCGTGCGGCCTTCGTCAAAACCCTGCCCGACGACAGCGTCATCGACACCTGGACCCTGCAGGTGGGTGTCCAGGCCACAACGCGCAAGGTGATCCACTCGCCGCTGCGGTGGATGCTGCGCCGTCACGGACGCGTGTCCACATCACAGGGAATCGTCCCGATCGCCAGTGCCGTCGGCCCCCAACTGCATGCCTATGCGGATGTCCTTCCCGTCGCCGAGATCAGCGCGGAGAAGGCCCGCAAGCTCCACCTTCCCGTGCTGGTCGACGAGGTCCCGCCCAAGCAGTGGGACCGCCTGCTCGAACAACTTCGGGAGAGTGACGACGATGCCTTCGTGGGGCGCACCTACGTGATGTTGACCCGGCTCGAAGTGGACTTCCCGGATCAGCTCACCCGCTGCCGGGTGGGGGCGGAGTGGGATGCCCGCGAGGACAGCGAAATCGCCGTCGCCGCGACCGAGGCCGAGTACCGCGCGCTGCGTGCCGAGCAGATTCCGGCCTTGTTGGCCGGGGGGCCGGAGGACGCGGCGTTGTTGGTCAAGACCTGGGGGATGCTGCGCTATGCCGACGTCGTGAGCAAGGAGATCCGGCACGTCGGGGTCGGTGAGCCCATCCTCCTGCAGGACGAGTTCCCCACGCTCCGCCAACGGCTGGGTCCTGCCGTGAACGACCATCGTCTGTTGCGTTGTTCGGAGCTGGAAGAAGTGCTTCGAACGCCCAAGGGCACCGACACGACCCCTCTCGAGAGTGCGTTGCAGGGTACGACCGTCCTGGTCCTGGACTCCGCGGATCGCCTCACGACACTGGTCTGCGCGGACCGTGAACTGCGCTGGGGGCTGAACGAGTCCGGATGCCGCGCGGTCCTCGACGCGCAGGCGCGACAGGAGGCGGACCAAGAGCTGCAGGCATCCCTCCGACGGGTCCGGCAGGCGAGCAGCGTCGAGGAGAAGCTGGAGCTGCTCATCGGTGCGCCCGCTCTCCGCGCCGGTCTCCCCCCGGGACTGTTGGAGAGCGAACCGCCGGAGCCGGGAGGCGCCGAGCCGTCCCCACGTCACATCGCCCGCCTGGCCCACGACGCCCACGGCGACGGAGTGCTTCAGGTGCACGTCCGGGATCTGCAGCTCGCCTACCCGAGCCATGCCCCCTCAAGCTTCACCGGCGCGTCTCCGGCCGTGAAGTTCGTCTCGGAATTCGGCTTCCCCGATTCCTTCGCCGGCGCGCGGACGCCGTCGCTGCCGCCCCGGATCGAGGTCGCGGGCCCGTCGGAGTTCCCGCGCCTGCACGACTATCAGGAGCGGCTCGCGGCGAAGGTGTTCGCGATGCTCGATCGCTTCACTCCTCAGCGCGGCATGCTCTCCCTGCCCACCGGCGCAGGCAAGACGCGGGTGGCGGCGGAGGCCGTCATCCGCTGGGTCAAGCAGGTGGGGGAGTTGAGCGGCCCCATTCTGTGGATCGCCCAGACCGAGGAACTCTGCGAGCAGGCCGTACAGAGCTGGAGCTTCGTCTGGTCGAAGGTGGGGGCCGATTCCCCTCTGACGATCAGCAGGCTGTGGACGACCAACGAGGCCGGCCCCGTCGCCGACCGTCCTCATCTCGTCGTCGCCACGGACGCCAAGCTCCGCCACTGCCTGGGGACCGAGGGTTATTCCTGGCTGCGGGAGGCCAGTCTGGTCATCGTCGACGAGGCCCACGTCGCCATCTCACCCCAGTACACGGAGATCCTGACGCAGCTCGGGCTGACGGCGTACGAGACACGACGCCACCTGCTCGGTCTCACTGCCACCCCGTTCCGCAACACGAACGACGCGGAGACCAAGCGTCTCGTCCAGAGATTCGGTGCCACACGGCTCGACGACGGAGTCTTCCCCTCCGGCGATCCGTATGCGGAGTTGCAGGAGCTCGGCATGCTGGCAAGGGTCACGCACCGGGAGCTGCTCGGCGGCACGATCGAGTTGACCCAGGACGAGAAGAACCGGGCCGATCAGATGAGCCTGCTGTCGAAGGCCGCGGAGCAGCGGCTCGCCGACGACCAGGACCGCAACAATCGCATCCTCCAGGAGATCGGCGCGATGCCGGAGGACTGGCCCGTGCTGGTCTTCGCCACGTCGGTCGCCCATGCCAAGTTCTTGGCCGCGAAGCTGAAGGGCCTCGGCAT
Source organism: Streptomyces sp. NBC_01013 (assembly GCF_045162765.1). Classification (NCBI taxonomy): domain Bacteria; kingdom Bacillati; phylum Actinomycetota; class Actinomycetes; order Kitasatosporales; family Streptomycetaceae; genus Streptomyces; species Streptomyces sp. NBC_01013. Next base: position 5,383,768 of record NZ_CP108687.1, on the reverse strand, counting down.
CACCGCCGCCTCGGTGGATTCGGCCACGTCCACGGGTGAACGCCGCCGGAGCATCGACGACTTCCGTCGCGGTCGTGTGAGGGTTCTGACGAACTACGGAGTGCTGACCCAGGGCTTCGACGCACCGGCGACCCGGGCCGTGGTCATCACCCGTCCCACATACAGCCCCAACGTCTACCAGCAGATGATCGGCCGAGGCCTTCGGGGCCCCGGCAACGGCGGCGAGGAGGAGTGCCTGATCCTCAACGTCCGGGACAACATCACGAACTACGACAAGGCCCTCGCCTTCACTCAGTTCGAGCATCTGTGGAGGGCCAAGTGACCGACGCGTACCTCGACAGCCCGCCCCTCACGGAGGAGCAGCAGGCTGTCGTCGACCAGCCCTGGGACACCCGACTCCTGGTGACGGCAGGGGCCGGAGCCGGTAAGACACATACGCTGGTCCGCCGGCTCGACGCACTCATGAGTGACGAGGAGGAAGCGCTCGAGGCGCGCGAGGTCCTCGTGCTCAGCTTTTCCAGGGCCGCGGTGCGGGAGCTGCGGGAACGGATCGCCCGTCATGCCCGTGAGGCACGTCGGGTCCGGGTGCAGACGTTCGACTCCTGGGCCTACGCACTTCTGCGCAGTGAACAACCCGACCGGGACTGGAGCACCCTTCGCTTCGACGAAAGGATCGCCGAGGCCACGGAGGCGATCCTGCGCGGCGCCGTCGAGGAGAGCGAACAGGGTGCGCCCGCCCACGTCGTGATCGACGAGGTCCAGGACCTGGTCGGGGATCGGCGGGACATGGTGGAGACGCTTCTCGACCGGTTCCAGGAGAGCTGTGGCTTCACCGTGGTCGGTGACGGGGCGCAGGCGATCTACGGCTTCCAGGTGTCCGACGAGGATGCCCGCGCCGCAGAGACGAACTACTTCTTCGACTGGCTGCGGGGCTCCTACCCGGACGACCTCGTGGAACTTCACCTCTCCGCCAACTTCAGGGCTCGCACCGCCGAGGCCGGTGTCGCGCTGCCCATGGGCGCCTCGCTCCGGCGTCTGCCGTCCGAGACCTCTGCGTCGGACGCCGCCGGGGAGGACATCCATCGGAACCTGACGGACGTTCTCCGCGCCTGCCCGTCGTTCGGAGCCGTAGACGACTCCTTCACGCTCGATTCCCTGCGCGACTTCCGGGGGACGTGCGCGATTCTGTGTCGGGACAATCGGCAGGCCCTGGTGCTGTCGGAAACGCTTTTCGCCCACGGTGTGCGTCACCGGCTCCAGCGGGACCTCCAGGACCGCCCGGTGCCGGCCTGGGTGGCACCGGTGCTTCGCGGCACCGGATCGGCCACCCTGACGGAGGACCGTTTCCAGGACCTGCTCGCAAGCGGTCCGGTCTCGCCCGTCGGGGACCCCGCGCGGATATGGAGGTCGCTGCGCGGCGTGGCACGAGCGCCCCGAGGGCTCATGGATGTCTCCGCCGTGCGCCGGGCCGTGGCCCAGGGCAGGTTTCCCGACGACCTGGCCGCGGTCGAGCCGGCCGACCTCGTGGTGTCGACCGTCCACCGGGCGAAGGGCCTCGAATTCGACCGGGTGATCGTGGTCGGTCCGGCGTCGATGGCCGAGCTCCGCAAACAGCACAGCCATATCGACCCGGCGGCGGAGGCCCGCGCCCTGTACGTCGCGATGACGCGCTCGCGGGACGACCTGTTCCGCGTCGATCAGCCGGACACCGCCCTGATCCGCAGGGACCGCCGCACCGGGCGCTACTACGCGGGTGGGTGGAAGCCCTATCAGCGCTACGGCATCTCGGCCACGAGTGCGGACGTGTCCCGCGAACATCCCCCGGGGACCGATGGCTTCGCACACGATGCCGGGGCGCTGCAGGACTACCTCACGTCTTCCGTCGCCCCCGGGGACGCCCTGGAACTGCGCCTTGAGCACGAAATGACCATGGCCTCGGACGAGAGCCCGCCGTACACGGTGTTCCACCGGGACCACCCCGTCGCCGTCGCCTCGGAAAGATTCCGCCAGGACCTCTATATCTCGCTCAAGATCAGCAAAACCTGGGACATCAGCTGGCCCACGAGTATCGAGGGCTACCGCGTCGACTGCCTGGAGAGTGTGGCGGGCAGCACGGCTTCGGGGGCCCGTGCGGGGCTGGGCGATCACGGTGTCTGGCTGGTGCCCCGCCTGTCAGGACTCGGCCGTTACAGGTGGACCGGCGCGAACACACACGAGGAGAGCGACCGATGACCGATGCGCCGAACCCGCATGCCACCCACTACGCCGCACGCGAGGAACTTGTCGATCAGCTTCGCCGGGATCTCATGGGCCCCGGGGCCGCCGACGAGATCCTGACGCAGGACCCGCCGATCACCGCCTACCCCATCGGGGTGCTGTTCCCTCGGCCTTCGGACAAAGAGGCCGAACGGGCCCTGGAGGATGACGAGGCCGAGACGGAGGGGCTGGACGATGTCCCTCTCGTGCGAGGACGCAAGGACATAGAGGAGGCGGTCCCGGACCTCGGCGCCTCCGGCACAGGAGATCGTCGGCCGTCCTCCATGGGGATCACGTTCGCTGTCGATCCCTCGGCATCGTCGAGTGTCGTCGTGCACGCGGAGGCCGCGATGTACGACCCGATCGACCCCCAGGGGCGTCCTGTCTCCGCCGAGCGGGCCGAGGCACGCAGCACCTCGGACCAGAGGGAGCACTGGCGCCGGCGAGCCCTCGATCTCGATCCGCTGACGATCGACGTGACGGCCCCGAGGATGCACCGGCCTCCACCGCTGCACGACGGGGTGCGCGTCGAGATCCTCGTGCGCCCCGCGGCCGCTGGAACGGTCACTGTCACCGTCACATTGATCAACACCCACCGGGTCAGCGAACGGGAGCTTCAGGACGCGTACTGCCTCTACCAGCCCCGCCTCATCGTAACGACCGCCTCGGGAGCGCCCGCCTTCGTGGAACGGCCCTCCGACCGACGCGCGGTCGACGCCGAAGTGGCCACGAGCCGGCTGATCCACCGCCATGCGCCCACCTTCGCCGTGGGTCACGGCTGCGCGGCCGAGTGGGACTGGGCCGCGCCGCCCATCGGCTCCCTCGACAACTCGCGCGCCGCTATCTCCACCGTAAGGACCCAGTTCCTGCCGGCCCATGAGGTATTGCTGACCGACTCCAACCCGGACATCGACGACTCCGCCCTCACCATGCACGGCCTGGCGACCCGGCCGGAGAGCGAGATCCTGGCCGCGCTGAACAAGCTGATGGCCGACTACGCGGAATGGATCGATCGCAAGGAGACGGACTCCGAAGCCTTTCGCGGCACCCCGTACGCCCCACCGGCGCGGGCGCAGATCGAACAGTGTCGCACCGCTCTGGCCCGGATGCGCCGAGGGATCCAGGCGCTCGGCCGGAACTCGGACGCGATGCGGGCTTTCCGACTCGCCAACCGCGCCATGGCCCAGCAGCGTTCCCGGGGCGAATGGGTGAAGAACGGACGCGACGGGGCACCCGACGAGACGCGCGGGCGGTGGCGTCCGTTCCAGATCTCCTTCGTGCTGCTCTGTCTGGAGGGCATCGTCGACCCCGAGCACGAGGACCGAGCGGTGGCGGACCTGTTGTGGTTCCCCACCGGTGGCGGCAAGACGGAGGCGTATCTCGGCCTCATCGCGTTCACCACGTTCCTGCGGCGCCTGCGCCTCAAGGAGCGGGGAGGCGGTGTGACCGTACTCATGCGCTACACGCTGCGATTGCTGACCCTGCAGCAGTTCGAGCGGGCAGCGGCTCTCATCTGCGCCATGGAACGCATCCGGTCGGACCACGAAGGGACGCTCGGCACGGAGCCGATCTCCATCGGCATGTGGGTCGGCCAGTCCGCCACCCCCAACCGGCTCTCGGACGCCGAGAAGAGCCTCGTCGAACTGCGCAAGGAGAAGGACCTCCAGGAGCGGAACCCCGTCCAGTTGCACGCCTGCCCCTGGTGCGGCACCCGTCTGGACGCCTATCAGTACGAGGTGGACGAGGTGGCCAAGCGGATGAGAGTCCGCTGCCCCGACGACTGGTGCGACTTCCGTGACGGTCTGCCGGTCCATCTTGTCGACGAGGCCGTCTACGACGCCCGACCCACCCTGGTGATCGCCACCGTCGACAAGTTCGCCGCGATGCCGTGGCGGGTGCAGACCGCCGCTCTCTTCAACCGGGACCGCACGGACGGCACTCCTCCTCCGGAGCTGATCGTCCAGGACGAACTGCATCTCATCTCGGGCCCACTGGGCACCCTCACCGGCCTGTACGAGACTGCTGTGGACATCCTGGCCAACAGCCCGAAGGTCATCGCGTCGACCGCCACGATCCGCCGTGCGTCGGTTCAGGGGAAGATGCTCTTCAACCGCGAGGTCGCTCAGTTCCCCCCGGCAGGGATCGACGCGCGGGACTCCTGGTTCGCCGTGGAGACCCCGAAGGAGCGCAAGGCGAGCCGTCGGTACGTCGGACTCCTCGCCCCGAGCACCAGCCAGTCGACGCTACTCATCCGCACCTACGCGAACCTCCTCCACCGGGCCGCGCTCGCCGACGTCGACGAGGAGGTGCGTGACGCGTACTGGACACTCGTCGGCTACTTCAACAGTCTTCGTCTGCTGGCTGCGGCCGAGCTCCAGGTCCACGACGACGTCGACGCCTATCTGGAATACCTGGCTTCGCGTGACGACCGGCCGAAGCGAAAGGTGCTGGAGCAGATCGAGCTGACCAGCCGAGCCAACTCGAGCGACATCCCGAAGCGCCTCAAACAGATCGAACGGGGGCTGCCGCACCCGGACACGGTGGATGTCCTGCTGGCGACGAACATGATCTCGGTCGGCGTCGACGTCGACCGGCTCGGGCTGATGGCGGTCATGGGCCAGCCACAGACCACAGCCGAGTACATCCAGGCGACCAGTCGTGTCGGCCGGCGCCATCCCGGCCTGGTCGCCGTCATGTTGAATGCGTCCCGGTCCCGCGACCGTTCCCACTACGAGAGCTTCCAGCACTTCCATTCCGCGCTGTACCGAGAGGTCGAATCGACCAGCGTGACTCCCTTCTCGTCCCGCGCGCGCGACCGGGGGCTGCACGCGGTGGTCGTCGCCCTCGCGCGCATCCTGATTCCGGCGGCGGGACCCAACGACGGCGCCGGCCGCATCGGGGAGTTCCGTGCGGAGCTTGTACGGGAAGTCCGTACCCCGCTCCTCACACGCGTACAGTCCGTCGCCCCGGACGAGTACCGGGCGACCGCCGACGCATTCGACGAGTTCATCGAGTGGTGGCAGGGCGAGGCCGACGCACACGGCGGGCTTCTCTACGAACCGAAACGCGGCAACAGGACACCGTCGTTGCTGAGCGCGTTCGACAACGAGGACGAGGGAGCATGGCCGACGTTGTGGAGTCTGCGCGATGTCGACGCCGAATCCGCTCTGTTCATGGAGGCAACCCGATGACCCCGCCCCCCTCCCGCCGACGCCGGGCCGGCGCACCCGAGCGCAGCTACCCGCGACGAGGCTCGGTCCGTCGCGCGCAGATGATCACCACCTATGGCGTCGGTTCCATCATCGCCGTGGACAACGAGTCGTTCATGGTGAGCGGGATCGACTCGTGGAACATCAGCGAGGCTCCGACGATCTTCGAGCATCGCCTGGCGCGTGTGCTCGGCGTGAAGTCGTTCCGTCTCCCCCCGGCCTCCGACGACACCAGCAAGGACGGGGTCCGCGTACGACGCTTCCCGCTGTGGCACTCGTGTCCCGGCTGCCATTCCCTTCAGCATGTGAGCCGGTTCAACTCCCCTCCTGGCAAGAACGAGTGCGGGGACTGCGACGAGGAACTGGTGCCCTCGCGTTTCGTCATGGCCTGCGCCAAGGGCCACATCGAGGACTTCCCGTACTGGAAGTGGGCACACCGCAACAACCGACAGGACGGCGATGCAGGCCTGTGCGGAGGGGAGATGCGGTTGCGTACCAGTGGCAAGACCGCGTCGCTCAGATCGATCCTGATCTCCTGCACCTGCGGAGTCCCCGAGGTCTCCTTGGAAGGAGCCTTCCGACGCGCCGCTCTCTCGGACCTGAAGGTCTACTGCAACGGTCGACGGCCCTGGCTGGGGAACGCACCTTCCGAGCACTGCACGGAGAAGCCGCGCACGCTCCAGCGTGGCTCGTCCGTAGCCTGGCAACCCATCGTGAAGACGGCCCTGTCCATCCCGCCGTGGAGCGACGGACACGCCGCTCGTCTGGGCATGCACTGGGACACCCTCCGCGAGATGGAAGGCAACCGGGATGCGATCGCGATATATCTGAAGGCTCTGACACTGCAGGAGAACTACGAGTTCTCGGTCGACAAGGTCATGGACCTCCTCGAGGCGGAGAACCACGAGGATTCCGACCCGAACGACGAGCAGGCCGTCGACAGTGCCTACGTCGCCCTGCGCAAGCAGGAGTACGAACGGCTGATCGCGGGGCGTCTCGAGAGCGAGGCGGATCACGAGGACCAGTTCGTGTGCGAGCCCCCTCTTTCGCCGGCAACGCGACTGGCTCCCTACGGAGTGACAGGGCCGATGCTGGTGAAGCGCCTGCGGGAGGTACGCGCTCTCAAGGCCTTCTCCCGCGTCGACACACCGGAGACGCACACGGAGGTCCACGAGGCGGCGCTGTCTCTGGACCCCATGGACTGGCTTCCGGCGATGGAGGTCCAGGGCGAGGGCGTCTTCCTGCGCCTGGAGGAGCACAGACTCGACGACTGGGCGCGGAACGCCGCGGTGGCTGCCCGCGCGGAGCGGATCCGGACCAACCATCAGCGTCTGCTTCGGGAGCGCGCCCAGGACCCGGCGTCCGTACCCGATTCGCCGGTCGACGCGCGCATGCTGCTTCTGCACACGTTGTCGCATGCGCTGATCAACGAGTGGAGCCTCGACGGCGGGTATCCGGCAGCATCGCTCCGGGAGCGGCTGTACGCGGACGCATCGATGGCCGGCGTTCTCATCTGTACGGCGACCAGCGACTCCGCCGGCAGTCTTGGTGGCCTGGTCGCCCAGGGTGAGCCCGACCGCCTGGAATCGGCTCTGCGCTCGGCGCTCCTCAGGGCCCAGTGGTGTTCGGCCGACCCGCTCTGCGTGGAGTCCCGCGGGAGCGGCGTGGGCGAGATCAACCTCGCCGCCTGCCACGCGTGTGTGCTGTTGCCCGAAACCAGCTGCGAGCACAACAACGGTCTGCTCGACCGCGCACTGCTGATCGGCACACCGGAAGACCCCTCGATCGGGTTCTTCAGCGAGGCGCTGGCCGGCTGATCACCCCGCGTCCGACCTGGCTCGGCTCCGCCTCGAAGCGCGACTGAGCCAGGTCGAGCGCCGTGTCCGGGTCGTGCCCGTGAGCCTGCAGCCAGTGCAGAAGGTCCGCGATCAGCACGACTGCCGCATGATGCAGGTGTGCGTGGCCGCTTCCGCCCGGGCGTTCGTCTCCCGCGTACAGCGTCAAGCACGCCCCGCCCCGGCCGACCCGGGGATCATCGATGTGACCATTCGGAGCAGCAACCCGGGTGGTGAACTCGCACCACACGAATTTGTGGCCCAGGCCCGGAATCACCCCCCACCTATCGGCGACGGCATCCAAGAGCGCGATTCCACGCCCTGTCTCCGCCTCCGCGTCGGGCGGGAGAAGAGTCGGCAGGCTGCGGGGGTCCGGGTCCTTGAGCGCGATACGCAGACGCGTGTCGCGCATCTCGACGGTGAGCGTGCACCGTGCGCCCTCACCGACGTGTCGGATCGCATTCGACGCGAGTTCACTCACGCAGATCTCGGCGACATCAGTAAGGTCGGCCAATCCCCACGACAACAGGTTCTGCCGCATCACTCGGCGGAGACCGGCGACCTCTCGCGGTTCAGCCAGGAATGGCAACTCCCACGCGTCCCTTGTCATGCAACCTTCCATCCCGGATACCTCCGTCACGAGCCCACTCCTCTCGACAAGCAACCACGACCATCACCCTGTGCGATGAACCATGACTCGCAGTGGCTGCCCGTCAAGAATGCCCTCCTGGAATCCCGCCATGCAATGTGCACGAGGGGATTCGCCCTTATGGGTGATGGCCCATGGCGGGGGTTTCGGATGGGATGGAACCCTCACCGGAATAAGGAGAGTTGAAGTGTCCGGATCCCCCACAGCACGGCGTCGACGCCTCGCCATCGAGCTGAAGAAGCTCCGTGAGGAAAGCGGCTTCACCTGCAACCACGTGGGCAGGGAGCTTGATTGGAGCGGTTCCAAGGTCAATCGGCTGGAGACGGGACTCGGTCGCGTCCAACCATCTGATGTCGATGCGCTGTGCCGGTTCTACGGAACATCGACCGAACTCCGCGACTTGCTCAAATCGTTCGCCAAGGAGTCGAAGACCAAGGGCTGGTGGCACGGCCATGGCGAAGCGGTGCCCGCCTGGTTCTCCGTCTATGTGGGACTGGAACAAGCAGCGTCCGATCTGCGCAGCTATCAGGGCGAGTTCATCCCCGGTCTGCTTCAGACGCCGGAGTACGCGACGGAACTGAGCAGGGCCTCCGCCGACCGCACCGAGGACGAGATCGGAAACCTCGTCGACGTACGTATGCGGAGACAACAGCTACTCACGAGCACACCCTCGCCGGACCTCTGGACCGTGATCCATGAAAGCGTCCTCCGGCACGTGGTAGGCAATCGGTCCACCATGGCTGCGCAGATCAACCACGTCCTGGGCGTGACAGCACTGCGCAACGTAACCGTGCAGGTCCTGCCCTTCGACGCCGGCGCCTATCCTGCGACGGGCCCGTTCACCATCCTGGGCTTCCCCGAGCAGGAGGACCCGGACGTCGTGTACCGGGAAGGCCTGACCGATTCGGTCTACCTGGAGGCCGTCGCGGATGTCAGCCTGTACACCAAGGCGTTCGACCACCTCAGGGCTTTGGCGCTCGGCCCTGAGCGATCCGTCTCGTTGATGCGCGCGATCCTGAAGGAGCATGACCGATGATGCAACCCCCACCCCCTCCCCGGTGGCGCAAGAGCAGTTTCAGCAACGGGACGGGGGGTGAGTGTGTCGAAGTGGCCGAGCTGCACGACTCGGTCGGCGTGCGGGATTCGAAGAACCGCTGCGGACCGCACATAGCTGTGACCCGCAGTTCCTGGTCTGAGTTCGTGGCCTCCTTGAGGCGTGGATGAGCTGCTCCCACCCGTGCCCGCGGCCCCCGCAAGCACGCCCCGCCGCTCAGCCCGCGGCGCGGAGCGCGACCAGGGTCGAGCCCTCGGCATGGACAAGGCGGTTGCCGGTCAGGAAGAACGGGGGTCCGCTGGTGGGACGCCGCCAGGTGATCTCGCCGTAGACGTCGACGGCGATGATCTCGCCCCTCCGGCCCCTCCCGGGGACGTACCACATGCCTTCCCCCAACTCACGTGCGGTGGGTCCGAGTTCCTTGGGGCGCTTTCGGGGGGTGTGGGACCGGGCGGTACTCGGATCGCGGTAGCGGCCGTCCGTGCGGTAGGCCAAGATCTCGCTTCGGTCGGCGACGGGGTACTCGCCGGGCTTCAGGCGCAGGGGGAACGTGCCGTCGAAGTCGTCCCCGACCAGAGCGCCCGCCGCGTCCGGCAGGACCAGTCGGTAGGCCATGAGCAGCGGAATCGACGGATCCCTGCGGCAGCCCTGGTGGACGGCGGCCTGAGGCTGGTCCCAGGTGAGAGCGCGCTGCCAGACGGGGGTGGGCGACTCGGTCGTGAGGTCGTACGCCGCTGCCTGTGCCCGGCAGTCGGGGCCGTGCGGAGCCGTCATCACGAGGGCGCGGTAGAGGGTGGGGATCACCTGCGCGACCTCACCCCGGGGCAGCTTGACAGGCCTTGCGTGGAGCCGGTCCTCTCCCTGCCGGAGCGTCACGAGGCGGCCGTCGGCGACGAAGGCCAGCGGATCGCACTTCCGCGGGGGCGCCACACCGTTGCGTCCCCCGCCCTGGTCGCACGGGGCGGCGAAGACGGCCGGGCCGCGGGTCCGGTAGGTCCACCGGACCTGGCCGGTGACGGCGTCCCAAGCCGTCAGTGTGCAGGACGCCCCGGGCAGGCACGTAGCGGCCACCGCCTGAGGAGCTCCCCCCGCTGTCGACGAGACCGTCACGAGCCGCACGTTCCCAGGGGGGCGGGCCGGGGGGAGGGCGAGGCTCTGGAAGCGGCCGGTGAGGATGTCCAGTTTCGCCACGCGTGGCAGGCGGCCCCTGTCGGCTGCGCCGACGAGCGTCACCTCGCCGACCGGGGTGGCGACGGCATGCGCCTGCCCCGGCCGTCCGGTAAGCGCGAACCGGATGGGCAGCGTCGTACGCCAGAGGACCTTTCCGTCCTCATCGATCCTCGCCACGACTCTGCCCTGCCCGATGATCCCCCAGCGCGGGTCCACCAGCGCCCAGCCGCCCGAGGTGTCCGTCGGCACGGGCAACGGCACACGAAACGCCTCTTCGGGATCCTCGGCCACCCCGATGTGCGGCGGACCGGGCGCGAAGCAGCCGGCGAGCAACGGAAGAAGTACCAGAAGACCAAGCCATCTGCGCACAAGAACACCCCCTGCACCACCATGTACGGGCCCACCGCTCGCGGGGAGCACGAACGACGACCGATTCGGTCACGGAACGGCGAGCTCCCCAGCGCGTGGCGGCGTCCCCGGAGATGGTGCGGTCGATTCCGACCGGGAGGTGCGCCGGTCCGAGTCGCCATGTGCGGGGGCTGCCCATGAGCGTTCCCTGAAGGCGAAGGCACGCTCGCCTGCGGGTCGTTGCCCGTACGCACGACCGGCCCAACTCCCCCCGCATGACGTGCTCACGCCATTAGGGTCGCCGGATGGGACTCTTCAGCCGCCGTAAGGACAGCAGCAACGGGACGCACCGCATGCTGCTCCTGAAAGACGGACGCGTGCAGAACGTGCCGACCTCACTGTCCGGGATGGAACTCGTCCAGGAGGTGAGCCGCCTCCTGGGATCCGAGCACATACGGTCGACCAGGATCGGCGATGACCTGACTCTCTGGCACGTCGAGATCGCGCCCGGCCGCCCCCACCCGGGTGCGCCCAACCCCGCCGCGAGCCGGCTCGCAGCCGAGCACGGTTCTCCGCCGGTCACCGGCGCCGCCGTGGTCACGGGCGAAGTGCTGTACGGCTCGCCCTATCCCCTGGAACCGGACAAGGCGGCACAGGTCGCTGCCCAGTTGGGCGGGTAGCGGCCAGCGGCTCCGCCCTTCCGTACGGCGGGTGTCAGGGACGGACACGACGGGCGTCCGGGACAGCAGGGCGGCGCGGCAGCCTCAGCACCGGCACGGTCGCCACCGCTGCGGTGCCGGCAGGGCTGCCGCCCGGAGCACCCGAAACCGCGCAGCCGTCACAGAATATCGAGATCAGCTACACACAATCCTCACAACAGCCCTAAGCTCTCACCGGTCGGGCGCTCCGAGCGGCTCATGCCTCGGGGGGCGACGTGTGTCCACGGCGCCCACGCGGGCGTCGCACCGCAGCAGTGGTTGAGAACAGGAACTGGGGGGTGGCATGTCTCTTCGGGATGCGCCGAGGTCTTCGATATCCAGCGGCGGCCAGGGCATGAAGAGCCGAGGAAGGACGCGCCGGGCCTATGGAGCCCTGGTGGTCGGGCTCGTGGCCCTCTCCGTCAGCATTTCAGGGTGCTCCGGCGGGGACGAGAACACGGCTTCGGCCTCGGCTTCCGTTTCGGCGAGCGCGTCGACCTCGCCTTCGGCCACGGCTTCGGCCACCCCCTCGGCCACGGCTACGACATCCCCGCCGGCCACCGCTTCGGCTTCTCCGTCCGCGACTCCGTCGAAGAAGCCCGTCGTCGTGGAGACCGTGACCGACTACACCGGGTGGAACCTCCGGAAGGCCGTGGCTGATGCCCGCGGTCACCACGTCAGGTCCGTGTCGTACACGGACGCGAGCGAGCTGCGGCGTTCCGTGGTGCACACCTCCAACTGGAAGGTGTGCAAGCAAAGTCCGGCCGTCGGGACCTACGGCACCTCCACCAAGCTCGCCTTCACCATCGTGGAGGCGAACGAGTCATGCGCGCACCCGCCCCGTGCTGCGTCCAGCGGTACGTCGAGCAGTGGCGGATCCTCCACATCCGGCGGCAGCAGCGGCGGCAGTTCCGGTTCGGGTGGAAGCACGGCGACCGGCGGCGGCTCCACCACGACGCAGGTGTGCAGTATCCGGTCCAACGCCGGCAACTGCTACCGCGCCGGACAGTTCTGCCGGAAGGCCGATGTCGGGGCGACGACCACGGACGCGGCCGGACGAAGGATCACGTGCGGCTACCAGTCCAGCGCCAACCGCTGGCATTACTGAGGCCGTCCGTGAGGCACTGGGGGACGGAGTGCGTCGGCACGGTCCGCGACAGGGAACCGCGGTGCCTCCGTTCTCCGTTGCTCGGTCCGCGCACTGCGGCCGAGGGCCACGGCGCCCCGTAGCCGCGTACTGCGGCTACGGGTCACGGCGATCCTCCGCCGAGCACTGCGGCTGGGGGCGGCGGGCGCCCCGGAGACCTCTGAGGTCCGGGGCGGCCGCTGTGCCGCACGGCGGACGACACTGCCGGGCAACACCGCCGGGTCACACCGCCGGGTCACACCGCCGGGCGGGCGGTCCGAGCGCGCGACCGGTGACCGACGCCGCGGGTCGGTGGCGGCCCGAGTCACGGGCCGCTGCGCGTACCTGGTCGGCCTGCGCGCAGGGCTTCAGCGCGGACCCGCGCCCACATGCGCCACGATCCGCGCGATCGTCCGGGCATTGTCCTCGAAGAGGTGCGCCTGCATTCCCGTTGCCTCGGCGGCCTCCACGTTGACTGCGACGTCGTCGATGAACAGGCAGTTCTCCGGCCGCACCCCCAGAGCTGCGCAAGCCGCCTCGAAGGCCCGGGGGTCCGGCTTCTCGATGCCGATCTCGTGCGAGTACACGATCTGCTCGACCAGCTCGTCGAACCGGTACAGCGCCGTCTCCCGCTCCCGGGCGCCGACGAAGCTGTTGCTCAGGATGCCCAGCCTGCACGCTCCGCGGAGGGTCCGCGCATAGGCGATGAGTTCCTCGTTGGGCGTACCCAGGTACTCCGTCCACAGGTCCGCCACGAGGGCGTCGACCTGAGCCGCGTCGAGGCTCAGGCGGGCTGCCAGTTGTTCGTGCACCTCTCGTTCGCTGATGCCCCCGGTGCACCCGGCCTGCCATACGTCGCGCATCCGCTCGTGCACCGTGCCCGGCGGCAGCTCCAGCCGCTCCTCCCAGCGTTGCACCCATCCCGTTTCCGGTGTGAGCTCCAGTACGCCGCCTATGTCGAAGATGACGCACGCCTCGGTCTCCGTCATTCCAACTCCCCCTTGTCGGGCCGTCTCAGCCGTTCCGCGGCCGGTCGAACCACATCGTCGCCAACGCCGGCACCAACCCGGCCCAGAAGAGTACGAGCGGGACCGTGCGTTCCGTCCAGGGGATCTGGGTGATCAGCAGCGCACAGAGCATGGCCCACGCCGCTTGGCCCAGCACGACCCGGGCCCACGCCAGACGCCGGATGAGCGAGGGCAGGTTGACCCGGACACCGGCGCGCAGGCGGCGGTACCGCAGCAGGGCGCCCAGAGCCCAGACGGCCGCCATGGGGACGAGGTCCCACAGCCGCTGGCCGAGCACCAGCGGCAGCTCCCGCTGTGTCTCCCCCTCCGTCGCGAACAGGTCGATACCCGCCGCGGAGAGGGCCAGACAGAGCAGGGCCAGCCACCGGAGGCCGCGCAGCAGGCGGTACGAGGCGGCGTCCAGGCCGCGCCGCATCGGCTCGGAGCCGGGGGCGGAGGCCAGCGCGTCGGCGTACAGGGTGGCGGCCTCCGTCGCCTTCACACCCGGGGCGGTCGCGGCCTTCTGCGTCCGCCGGGCCAGGGCGCGCTCGTGCTGCGGGTCGAGCCGGAGGATGGCCTCGTCCATCCGGTCGGCGGCGGTCCGGTCGCCCGACATATCGGCGATCAGCCACGCCACCTCGTACGCGTACACCTTCTCGGGGCCGAGCCGGATGGCCTCCTGGGCGATCAGGTCGGACTCCCGCAGGGCGGCCAGCATGTCCTCGCGTTGCACCTGGCCGCCGTTGGCCTGCCCGGAACCGATGATCCTGATGCGCCACAGCCAGTCGGCGAGCCTCGCGTAGCCGTACCAGTGGTCGGGGGCCAGACGGATCGCCTCGCGCAGCACGCCCTCGGACTCCGGGAAGCGGCCCCCCACCCGCAGGGCGTTCGCATGCGTGAGGAGTGCCCCGATGTCCTCGGGGTTCAGGGCGAGGGCCCGTTCCGTCGCCTCCAGCGCCTTCGCGCCGTTCTCCTCGTCCCCGAGGTGGCTCCGGGCCAGCTCCACCCAGGCGCGGACGTCCTCGGGGTCCTCCGTGAGGCGCCCGGCCAGCAGCTCCCTGGCCTCCTCGTACCGCTTGAGGCCGATGAGCAGGTCGGCCCGTTCCACGGCGGGGTGCAGGGTCGTGGTCACAGCTTGCGCCTCTTCTTCAGGTACGTCACCAGGTCGTCGTACATGCCGCCCTCGTTGGCGAACATCGCCACGTTGCGCGCGGAGGCGAACCACGGTTCGGCGGACGGCACGGCTTCGTCCGCGGCGGTCAGCAGGTCCTTCATGTTGATCATCCGCACGTTTCCGGTGCGCACCGAGTCCAGCAGTGCGCGCTCGGCCGCCACCTCGCAGACATGGGCCAGGTCCGCGCCGGAGAGCCCGTCGGTGACCTTGACCAGCTTGCCCAGGTCGACGTTCTCGATGGGCCGGTCCCGCAGGTGGTAACGCAGGATCGCCTCCCGGGCGGGCCGGTCGGGCGGGAGGACGAGGATCGTCCTGTCCAGGCGGCCGGGACGGCGCAGGGCGTTGTCCACGTCCCAGGGCACGTTGGTGGCGGCCAGCACGAAAACGCCTTCGTTGGCGGCCGAGTCGATGCCGTCCAACTCGGTGAGCAGCTGGTTGACCACGTTGCGCATGCCACCGTGCGAGGTCCGGCTGCGCTTGGCGCCCAGGGCGTCCAGCTCGTCCAGGAAGATCACGCACGGCGCCCGGCGGCGGGCGGTCTCGAAGACCTCGTGCATGTTGCGCTCGGAGTTGCCGATCCACATGTCCAGCACGTCGTTGACGGACACGGACAGGAACGCGGCACCGAGTTCACCGGCCACCGCCCGCGCGATGAACGTCTTGCCGCAGCCGGGCGGCCCGTACAGCAACAGCCCGCCGCGCAGGCTCTTGCCGTACAGCTTGCGCAGCTCGGGGTTGCGCAGCGGGGCGAGGAAGGCGGCCTCCATACGGTCCTTCACGTCCTGCATGCCGCCGACGTCAGCCAGCCGTACGGCGCCGGGCCCCTGCACGTCCCACGCGTCGGCGTCCGCGGAGTCGTCCTGCCCGTCCGCGCGGACCGGTGTCTCGGCGAACCGCGGCGGCACGGCGTCCCCGACCTGGTCCTCGGCCGCCTTCCAGTCGAACCCGGCCCGCGGGCGGGGGTGTTGCGCCGGGGACGGGCCCGGGTGCTGCGCCGGCGGCGGGCTCACGGGCTGCGCCGGGGACGGTGGCGGTGCGCCCATCGCCCGGGCCATCAGGGCTCGGGCCTGGGCGTCGCCCGGCGCGTACTGAAGGGCCACGGCCGCTTCGGCCACGGCGTCGTCGGACCGGTCCGCCTCCAGCAGGAGCTGGGCCAGGTGGAGCCGCAGGGGTACGTCGGCGGGCACGGCGGCGACCGCGGTCCGCAGGCTCTGTATGAGGGGGGAGTCGTCCGACATGATCCACAGCCTAAGGGCTCTCCCGGAGCCATTCGAGCACCTGTTGGGCGTGTGTGTCCGGCGGGAAGACCGGATGGAAGACGTGCTCGATCACGCCGTCGCGAAGGACGAGGGTGAGGCGCCTGTACAGGGGCACTCCGTCCGCTTCGAAGGTCGGCAGCCCGAGCGCGGCGGCGAGTCGGAAGCCCGTGTCGGAGAGCATCGTGAACGGGAGGCGCAGCCGGTCCACGACCTCCTTCTGGTAGGCGGTGTCCTGACTGGACAGGCCGAACACATGGGTCGCTCCGGCAGCCACGAGGTCGTCGTGGTGGTCGCGGAAGTCGCATGCCTCGCTGGTGCATCCACGCGCACCGGGGATGCTGTTCCAGCCTTCGGGAAGGTCTGTGCCGGGGCGGCCGGTCAGGGGGTAGCAGTAGACGATCGACCGGCCCTCCCCCAGGGCGGCCGGCGAGACGGTGCCACCGGCGGTGTCGGGCAGTTCGATGTCCGGCACCGCCCGGCCGGCAAGGTGCGCGGCCGCCCCGTCGTCCTCGGGGGCCGGAAGGTCTGCGGGAAGCTCGGTCAGGTGGCTCGCGGTGTCCCCTTCGGCGGATCCGTCGACGACGCTGTGGCGATGGGCTGCCTCGTGCAGATGCCGGGTCAGTTCGGACCGCCGGGCGGTGAGTTCCTGGATCCGCAGGCTCAGGTCGTCGATGGCGTCGCGGTAGCCGGCCAGGGAGGACGGGCAGTCGTCCGCGTGATCCCGGCCGTTGGTCAGGCAGTCGAGGAAGGGACGCGTTCGCTCGACCGGAATCCCCAGCCGGTTCAGCTGCCGGGCTTCGCGCACCAGGCGGACATCGAGTGCGGAGTAGTCCCGGTAGCCGTTGGGGAGCCGGGCCGGGGCGATGAGCCCCAACGACTCGTAGTAGCGCACCGTCTTCGTCGTCACGCCCGCGCTCCGGGCGATTTCACTGATCCTCATGGTGCGACGAACGTAAACCCTCCCCTCGGGGGCAACGTCAAGCCCGCACACGCCGGGGCTGCTCCGGTTCGGGGATCGAGCGGAAGCCCGTGCCGCCGGCGCGCCGAGGGCATCCCGCGCGGCGGGCAGGCACCGGCGGTGACGGCGCAGGGGTGCCGCTGGGCCGTCAGTGCAGTTCCTTGTGCATGACGATGCAGGGCCGGTCGTGCTGCCTGTCGGCGCGGCGGTCGATCTCGTACCACCCCAGGGAGGTCCAGAACCCGAGGGCAGCGGGGTTGTTCTCCAGGACGGCGAGTCGGACGCCGTGCCGCCCCTCCCCGCGGAACCGCTCCTCCAGCAGGTCGGCCAGCATCCGGCCGACGCCCTTGCGGTGGAAGCGGCGGTGGACCATCAGCAGACCGATCCAGGGGTAGCCGTCCGTGGGATGGCGGTCCAGCAGACACAGGAGCCCGACGAGGTGTCCCTCCCGGTCGCGGGCGAGGAGCACCTCGCAGCCCTCGGTACCGGCCTCCTCGCGCAGGTCCGCCTCGACCCGGTCGGCGTCGATGTGCTCGGGGTCGTGCTCCCCGGCGGCGCGCCAGTACTCCGGATTGCCCGCATAGAGATCGACGACCTCGGTGAGCTCCTCCGCAGAGAAGCGGAGGGGCGCGAGCGTGAGCGTAGGCATGCGGGTCAGCGTAGCCAGGCCGCCGCTCGTCGCCGAGCCCGGAAGGGGCCGTACGCGGCCATCGGGCCCGCGTCGCTCCTCCGCCGCGGAAGGGTCCTCGGGTCCGCCTCCCCGCACGCGAGGCGATGGAGGATCACGGTCCCCTCCTCGATGGCTCCCCGGACGGCCGGCCGCCTCCCACCTCTGGCCGGGCGGAGCCGAAACCTCGGAGGGGTGCCGCCCGAACCCTGCGGGTCCGACGTGATCAGGAAGCGAGGTTTCCAGCTGTTCCCTCGACGTCCTTGACGAACACCATGCCGTCGCTGCCCGCCAAGTGGGCCGGGTCGAGCGGGGCGTAGCCGAACCAGGGCGATGTGCGGTGCGCGGGCCGCACACCCCCGAGGGCGGTGACCAGTCGGTGGGTGTCGACGACGAAGTGGTCCTCGGCAAGCGTGTACAGGATGCCTTCGACGGTGTCCGGCGGCGGCACGTCCACTTCCTGGTGCCGGATCGTACCGAGGGCCGTGGCCACGAAGGCGTACGCGTCCCCGAGTTCGGCGCTCACCAGCGCACCGGCGCTCCACCACTCCAGCGGCTTCCCGTCCATCCGCATCGAGCTCTTCTCCCGCTGGAGATGGGCGTTGTGGGCATGGACGAATACCGGTCCCCGTTCGGCGAGGGCGAACAGGTTGTCTGCCATCATCCGGTCGCGTACGCCGACCAGCCGGGCCAGGCGGCCGGGCGAGGTGTCGGCCATCCAGGAGTGGTACCGCAGCAGGCCGGCCGCAGTGCGCCCGTAGAGGCGTGCCCTCTCGCGGTCCTCGCCCGAGGTCGTCGTGATCAGGTGCGGCATCTGTTCGTCGAGCAGCGCCACCAGGTCGTCGGCGAGCAGCCGCAGCCGGGCGGCGTCGGCGGACCGCCCCACGGACCGCGAGGGGTCCCTCATCGCGGCGGGTTCCGTCCACCGGTCGTCGGCTCCGAGGAGGCGGTCGAGCGATTGCGCCGTGCAGGGGAGCAGGTCCGTGTCCACCCCGGCCCGGACGAGGTAGTCGTGGAGTGCCGTGAGGGCCTGCCTCGGACTCGCGGCGCCGGCGATCTCCAGCGGGCCGTCGAAACCGGCGAAGCGGACCTGGTCGGAGGCGGGCCTGCCGTCGTTGTGGGCGCGCATCCAGCGCACCAAGTCGCGGTTGGCCGCGAAGGCGGCCCAGCCGTGGCTGATTCCGTGCTCCATGACGTCGTCGAGAGTGCCGGTGCCCGCGGTGACGTAGTCGTCCACCATCAGGCCCCTCAGACAGTCACTCTCGATCGCGATCGTCCGGTAGCCCTCCTGCTCGACAAGCTGCCGGAAGAGTTCGTTACGCAGGCCGAGCAGGGCGTCCTCGCCGTGGGTGGGCTCGCCGAGGGCGAGCAGCCGGGGGCGGGCCGGGAGGAGTCCCATGACGGCGGAGGCCCCGAAGGAGTGGACTGCGTCCTTGATGTCAGTAGCCATGCCCTCAACGGTATCGTTGAAGCCTCGTTTGAAACTTTTTCGCGGAGCAGCCGTAATGTGGGCAGGAAAGTGAGTCAAAACCTTCAAAGCGGTGAGCGGCTCAGGCCGGTTGACCTGGCGCGCGGGCACGGCCTGTCCACGCAGGCCGTCCGGAACTACGAGGCGGCCGGCATCCTCCCGGCCGCCGCTCGCACCGCCCACGGCTACCGCACGTACACCTCTCTGCACGCGGGAGCCCTCGGCGCGTTCCTCGCCCTGGTGCCGGGTCACGGTCACCCGACGGCGACGGCCGTCATGCAGGCCGTGAACCGGAGCGCGGCCGACGAGGCGTTCCGCCTCATCGACGAGAGTCACGCCCAGCTCCTCGACGACCGCCGAACCCTCCAGGCCGTGGAGAAGGCCCTGCGCGACCTGGACCCCGCCGAGGCGGCGGACCTCGGCCCGGTGTCCCCTACGGCTCCGGCGCCCAGGCCAGGCCGCACGTTCATCGGACCGCTGGCGGAGCGGCTCGGCCTCCGGCCGGCGACACTGCGCGCGTGGGAGCGCGCCGGGCTGGTCCGCCCGCACCGCGACCCGCAGACCGGGTACCGCGTGTACGACGATGCCGACGTCCGGGATGCCCGGCTGGCCCACCAACTGCGGCGGGGCGGCTACCGGTTGGAGCAGATCGCCCCACTGATCGCCCAGGTCCGGACGGCCGGGGGGCTGGAGCCGCTGGAGGCCGCACTGCACGACTGGCACGCCCGGCTGTCGGCCCGGGGGCGGGCGATGCTGGCCGGGGCCGCCGAGCTGGAGGCGTACCTGCGCCGGTGTGGATGAGGCACCGATGACCGGGGCGTGCCCGGCTGACGGGTTCCGGACGAGTCAGCTCGCCTTCGGTCCGACACGTCAGGGCGTCGCGTCGTGGTTTCTCCGGGCGGGGCACCGGGCGGGACGGCGCCGGCCCGCCACTTCGGCCGGTCAGCCCGCTGCCGCGCTCCGCCGGACCCACGCCCGCGCGCACCCGTGGTTCCGCTCCGCCTTCGCCGTCCGCGTACCGAATCCGTCCGATGTCTTGACGTGCCCCTGACTGAATGGCTTCATGGGAGCGCGCAAATATGGGAGCGCTCCCACGCAGTTGCGGAACGTCTGTCGATGCTCAGCTCTCGATCCCGCCCACTCCCTGGAGCCGCAGTGAGAACAGCAAGAAGTACGGCGAAGAACCCCGCGCGCAAGAGTCCCGTCACCGTCCTCCTGACCGCCCTCGTCACCCTCCTCGGGCTCCTCGCCCTCGGCGGTCTCACCCCCGCGCAGGCCGCCACCGCCGCCGCCACCGGGCTGCACATCAGCGACGGACGGCTCGTCGAGGGCAACGGCAACGACTTCGTCATGCGCGGGGTCAACCACGCCCACACCTGGTACCCGGGCGAGACCCAGTCACTGGCCGACATCAAGGCCACCGGCGCCAACACCGTCCGCGTCGTCCTCTCCGACGGGTTCCGCTGGAGCAAGAACAGCCCCGCCGACGTGGCCGCCGTCATCGCTCAGTGCAAGGCCAACCGGCTCATCTGCGTACTCGAGGTGCACGACACCACGGGGTACGGGGAGGACTCCGCAGCCGGCACGCTCGATCACGCCGCCGACTACTGGATCAGCCTGAAGGACGTCCTCGCGGGCCAGGAGGACTACGTCATCATCAACATCGGCAACGAGCCCTGGGGCAACACCGACCCCGCCGGGTGGACCGCACCCACGACCGCCGCGATCCAGAAGCTGCGCGCCGCCGGGTTCGCGCACACGATCATGGTGGACGCCCCCAACTGGGGCCAGGACTGGCAGGGCGTCATGCGGGACAACGCCCAGGCCGTGTACGACGCCGACACCACCGGCAACCTGATCTTCTCGATCCACATGTACAGCGTCTACAACACCGCCCAGAAGGTCACCGACTACCTCGACGCCTTCGTCAACGCCGGACTGCCGCTGGTCATCGGGGAGTTCGGGGGCCCTGCCGACCAGTACGGCGACCCGGACGAGGACACCATGATGGCCAAGGCCGAGCAGCTGAAGCTCGGCTACATCGCCTGGTCCTGGAGCGGCAACACCGACCCGATCCTCGACCTGACGATCGGCTTCGATCCCACGAAGCTCAGCTCCTGGGGTGAGCGCATCTTCCACGGTGCCAACGGCATCGCGCAGACCTCCCGCGAGGCGACCGTCTACGGCGGCGCCTCCGCGGACACCGAGGCCCCGACCGCTCCGGGCGCCCCGGCCGCCTCCGCGGTGACGGACACCTCCGCCTCCCTGACCTGGACCGCGTCGTCCGACAACGTTGCCGTAGCCGGATACGACGTCGTCCGCGTCAGCGGGACCTCCGAGACCACCGTGGCCGCCTCCGCCACCAACAGCGTCTCCGTCAGCGGCCTCACCGCCGACACCGCGTACACGTTCGCCGTGTACGCCCGTGACGCGGCAGGAAACCGTTCGGCTCGCTCGGCCACGGTGAGCGTCACCACGGACGAGGGCGGCAGCACGCCAGGGGTCGGCTGCTCCGTCGGCTACCGGGTCGTCGGCCAGTGGCAGGGCGGCTTCCAGGGTGAGATCACCATCCGCAACACCGGCACCACCACCATCGACGGCTGGACGCTGGGCTTCACCTTCGCCAACGGCCAGACCGTCACCAACATGTGGGGCGGAACCCCCACTCAGACCGGCGGTTCGGTGAGCGTCGCCCCGGCGTCGTACACCTCGTCGATCGCCGCGAACGGCTCGGTCACCGTCGGCTTCACCGGCGTTCAGACCGGTACGAACGCCGCCCCGGCCGCCTTCACCCTCAGCGGCGCGGCCTGCGCCGCCGCATGAGACGAAGCGCGGCCGCGTAGTGGTGTGAAGCAAGTGACGCCGTGAGGCCGGCCGGTGGAGGCCAACGACTCCGCCGGCCGGTCAGTCGTCGTCGGTGACGGTGAGCTTGATGCTGGTCGTGGCGCGCTCGTACGTCAGGAACAGCACCCCGCTGTCCAGGACCTTGTGGTCCGCGAGCGTCCACTCGTCCGGGAGGAACTCGGCCTTGCCGGAGAAGAGCGGGATGCCCGATCCGATCGTCACGGGGCTCAGCTTGATGATCAGCGTGCTGATCTCGGAGTACAGGGAGCCCGCCAGCTCACCGCCTCCCACCAGCCAGATGTCCTTGCCCTCCTCCTCCTTCAACTCCCGCACCCGAGCGACCGGATCGGTGGCGACGATCTCGACGGCCGGGTCGGGACTCTCGCCCAGCGTCCGCGAGAACACGAGGTGCCGCAGATGCGGGTAGGCGTCACTCACGCCGGCCTTGAGGCCGATCTCGTAGGAGCGGCGCCCCTCGACGACGGTGTCGAAGTGTGTGCCCTCCGCCGTGATGGAGAGCGCGGCGCGCGCCGGGCCGGGGAGGGTTTCCGGGTACTCGGCGATCAGGTGCCCGACGTAGTCCTCCGGGATCGGCCAGAATCCGTCCGGTCCGGAGGGATCGGCGCCGTCCGGCCCGGCGATGAAGCCGTCGAGGGTGGAGGCGATGTAGTACACGAGCTTGCGCACGAAGGGCCTTTCGTCGGTGGCCGGCCGCCGCTGCGTCGGCAGCCATCGGGTCATGATCAAGCAGGCGTTCACGCCGTGCAACGGGAACGGCGCCTTCCGCCCGGCCCGGAGCGAGGGCCCGGGACTCGAAGAGCCCGCGGGGCAGGGGTCCGTGGAATCAGCCGGAAGAGCCGCAGCGCCCGGCCGCCGTGGTCGGCACTTGCGCAGAGCGGGACCGCACGGCCCGTGGCTGCGCGACGGGCGGCGGCCGAGGGCGGCCTGACCGGCATCGTCACGGGGTATCCCGCCCCAGCGTACGACCCCCTGAGAACCGGCCTCCTGGAAGTCGGGTCCTGTGCCGTTCAGGATTTGGATAGGGTGCCGTGTCGACAGCAGCGCTCTCCGGGGGAGTTACGAGTTCATGAGCGGTCAGCAGCCACAGCGCGGCAGCGCCTCCCAGGTCTTCCAGCCACTCGCGGCCGACGACCCGGTCACCATCGCGGGGTACCGTCTCGCCGCCAAGCTCGGCGCGGGCGGCATGGGAAAGGTGTACCTGTCGTACACGCCCGGCGGGCGGCCCGTCGCCATCAAGGTCATCCGGCCCGAGTTCGGCGAAGACCCCGAATTCCGGCGGCGGTTCGCGCAGGAGGTGCAGTCCGCGCAGCGTGTGCAGGGGCTGTTCACCGCGCCCGTCATCGACGCCGACACCAAGGGCGCGCAGCCGTGGCTCGCCACCGCGTACGTGCCGGGGCCCTCGCTCGCCGACGCGGTCGTCGCGCACGGGGCGTTGCCGGTCGAGGCCGTGCTGCTGCTGATCGCCGGCATGGCGGAGGCGCTGCACGTCATCCACGGGGCGGGCATCGTGCACCGCGACCTCAAGCCGTCGAACGTGCTGCTCGCCGCGGACGGGCCGCGCGTCATCGACTTCGGCATCGCGTACGCGGCCGACGCGACCTCGCTCACCGGCAGCGGCGTCACCATCGGCACGCCGTCGTTCATGGCCCCGGAGCAGGCCGCGGGCCGCCGGGTCACTCCGGCCACCGACATCTTCGCGCTCGGTCAGGTCGCGGCGTACGCGGCCACGGGGTCCCCGGCCTTCGGTGAGGGGACCTCGCACGGGGTGCTCTACCGGATCGTCCACGAGGAGCCGGACCTCACCGGTGTCCCGGAACGGCTGATGGAGCTCGTCGGCCGTTGCCTGGCCAAGGACGCGGAGGCCAGGCCCTCGGTCGCCGAGGTCATCGCGCTGTGCCAGACCGCGAACGCGGAGACGGTGCTACGGCGCCCCGAGGACTGGCTGCCGAGCCCGGTGGCCGCCGACATCACCGTACGGGCGGCCGCCCCGGCCCCGGTCCAGACGCCGCCGCCCCCGGCCGCCGCCCCCACCGTGGCCCCGTCGGTCGGCTATTCGCCCACGACGCCGGCAGCCCCGAGCACCCCGCCCCCGGGGTACGGCCCGCCGGTCACGCCGGCGCCCGGCCAGTCGCCGCAGGGTCCGCACACCCCGTATCCGCTTCAGGCGCAGGCGCCGCAGACCGCGCAGTCGTATCCGTCGGCTCAGGCGCACACCCCGGCGCCGGTCCCCACCCCGTACCCGGCGCAGGCCCAGACGTACCCCGGGCACTTCCCGCCCCAGGGGCCCGCGGCTCCCCAGCCCGCGAAGCGGCGCGGTGGCCGGGTCGCCGCCATCGCGATCGCCGTCGCGCTCGTTCTCGGCATCGCGGGTGGCGGGACGGCGTACTTCCTGCTCAAGGACGAAGGGAAGTCGTCGCAGAGCAACGAGTCGCCCAAGGGTGGCAGCACCCCGAAGCAGGGGAGTTCATCGTCGCCGGGTACGGACGAGGTCAGCTCGGACCCCGCGACGGATCCGACGCCGTCCGGCAAGGCCGATCCCGAGCCTGCCGACTTCACGGGCATCAACCTCACGGCCGGCTACCACCTGACGCTCGGGGACCAGGACGTCCGGCCCCAGGACGGCGAGGACGACGGGTACGAACTCGCCTACGACACGGGCGGCTATCTCGACGCGGAGAGCGACGGCGGGCGTCTGGTCCTGCTCGACCCGGGCCAGGAGGGGTCACTGGCCACCTGCCGCTCGGAGACCCGCTTCACCAGCAACATCTACGTGGACAAGCTCTCCAAGGGGCGGCAGGTCTGCATCACGACGGGCACGGGGCACCTGGGGCTCCTGACCTACCAGGGCCACTCCCCGGAGGACTCGCCCAGTGACTACATGACGATCGACCTGACCGTCTGGCGCAACGCGACCGGCTGACCGGTCTCACCCGGGGAGGCAGTTGGGGCGGGGGCCCGACTGCCTCCCCGCCCGGCGCGGCCACCACCTCGCAGAGGTAGCTTGCGGGCATGCCCTCACCGATCCGGCTCGTGCCGGTCACGTCCGACAACGTCGAAGCTGCTTGCGCCCTCACCGTCCGGCCCGACCAGAGCGGACTCGTGAAGCCCGTCGCCTGGTCGCTGGCCCAGGCCTACACCACCCCCGAGACCGCGTGGCCACGGCTGATCGCCGACGGTGAGACGCTCGTGGGCTTCGTCATGGCCTTCCTCGACGTGCGGTTCAACCCCGGGAAGCCCGATGACCCGCTGCGTTCCGGGCTCTGGCGGCTGAACATCGCCGCCGCGGAGCAAGGCCGCGGATACGGGCGGTTCGCCGTCGGGGCCGTCAACGACGAGTTGCGGCGACGCGGAAGCACCCGTACGACCGTCTCGTACGTACCCGGTGTGTACGGCCCCGAGGAGTTCTACCGCAAGCTCGGCTTCCGCCCGACCGGCGAGCTGAGTGGCGACCAGGTGGTCGCGGAGCTCGAACTGGCCTAAGGGCTGTCCCTCAACGGTAGTCCTCCGGGTGCCCCTGCATCCAGGTGTTGATGCGGTCGCGCGTGCCGATCAGGTCGTCAGAGTGCTTCTCCAGGTTGGCCGTCGAGCTGTCGCCGGCCAGCTTCTTGCGCAGGGTGTTCAGCCATCCCAAGGGTTCCTTGAAGTGGTCCGGGCGAGCACTGTCCGCCTTCATCGCCTGGTCCAGGCCGTCCAGTTCCTCGTTCACCCGTCCCAGGACGTAGGCGCAGTCCCCGGCGCCGGGGGTGCAGCTGTCGTCGAGTGTGGCCTGGAGGCCGGCGAAGGCGTCGCGTACGTCCTCCGGTCCGTTCAGTTTCGCCGCCCGCTCCGCGTTGGCGTCGGCAGCCGCCGCGGCCGCCGCCGACGCCTCGGCCTTCTCCACCCCTACGGCCGCCGCCGACGCGTCCACCGACGGTGCCACGTAGGGGACGTCGCCCCCGGGGCCCTGCGTCGTACTGGCCTCGGTGCAGCCGGCCAGGGCCGCCACCAGAGCGGCGGACGTCAACGCCAGTGCGGCGGTGGCTGTGCGGAAGCGGAAGTGGACGGACATGTGAGGCCCCCCTCGTCGGTTGGCCGAGACCATACCCGCGACGGGTCAGCCGTGGATCAGCCCGTGATCAGTTTCTGGAGCGCCGGCGCGTACAGGTCCGCGATGCGCTCCGGCGTCGCGGACGCCCCCGCGCCCTCGCGGTGGAGGCTGAGGGTCGCGCCCAGGCCCAGGAGGAGGCCGGCCAGGAGTTCGGCGCGCAGGGCGCGGTCGGGGCCGGGGAGGCGGGCGGTCAGGGCGTCGGTGACCTGTTCGTGGAAGCGGTCGCGGAGCAGGGAGCGTTCGTCCTGGTTGCCGAGGGAGAACACGACGCGCAGGAGCGGGTCCGACTTGAGTGCGCGGCGGTGCGTCACCAGCGTGATGACCATGTGGCGGCCCAGGACGTCCAGCGGGGCGTCGAAGAGTTCCGCGGCCGCCGGGCCGAAGTCGGCCACGGTGTTGAAGAGTTCTTCCTTGCGGCCGAAGTGCTTGACCACGAGGGACGGGCTCACTCCGGCGTCCGCGGCGATCTTGCGGATCGTCACCTCGGCGTACGGGCGCTGGGTGAACGCCCTTCGTGCGGCGCGCAGGATCGCGTCCCGGCCGCTGCCCGCCTCCGCGGGAACGACGGGGGCGACGGGGGCCGCCGCGATGGCCTGGCCGCCGGTCATGCGCCCTCCTGGAGTTCTGCCGTCCGCACACCCTCCTTACGGGTGTCCGGCGCCTTGCGGCTCTCCTCGACCGTACCCGCCCCGGCCTGCCTGCCGCCCGGCAGGAACAGCGTGACGGCCAGCGCCGCGAGGGCCGTGCCCGCCGCGATGACGAAGACCAGCTGGTACGCGTGGAGGGTGGGCGCGGTCCTGCCGCCCGCCTGGAAGGTGATGTTGGCCAGGACTGCGGCGACCGTCGCACTGCAGAAGGCCTGCCCGATCGACCGCATGAGGGTGTTCAGCCCGTTGGCCGCGCCGGTCTCGCTCACCGGGACGCCGCGCATCACGAGCGCGGGAAGGGCGGAGTAGGCGATGGCCGTACCCGAGGCGACGACCGTGGCGCCCGCGATGATCAGCCACAGGCTGTGACTGGTGAAGTACCGCAGCCCGTAGCCGACCGCCATGACCCCGGCCGCCAGCGCGAGGCTGACCTTCGGGCCGTGCTTGGCCGATATCCGCGCCGAGACGGGTGACAGCGCCACCATCGCGACCCCGCCGGGCAGCAGGCACAGTCCGCTGACGACGAGCGAGGCGCCGAGTCCGTACCCCGTGGCCCGCGGCTCCTGCACCATCTGCGCGGTGACCAGCGAGTTCGCGTAGAACGCGAAGCCGATCAGCAGCGCCGCGATGTTGGTGAGCAGGACGGCCGGCCGCGCCGAGACCCTCAGGTCGACCATGGGCGTCTGCACGCGGAGCTCGTACGCGCCCCAGAGCAGTGCCACGACCACGGCCGTCGCGAGCAGACCGACGGTCCGCGCCGAGCCCCAGCCCCAGTCGGCGCCCTGGGTGACCGCGAGCAGCAGGCACACCAGGGCGGCGGACAGGCCCAGTGCGCCGAGCGCGTCGAAGCGGCCGCGGGTACGCAAGGGGGATTCCGGTACACAGCGCAGCACCAGCGCGATGTCGATGAGGCCGATCACCCCGGAGACCCAGAACATCGTGTGCCAGTCGAAGTTCTCCACGACGAGCGCGGCGACCGGAAGACCGATGGCGGCGCCGATCCCGAGCGTCGAGCTCATCAGGGCAACGGCGGACAGGACCCGCTCGGGCGGCAGTTCGTCACGCAGGATGCTGATGCCCAGCGGTACGACGGCGATCGCGGCCCCTTGCAGGGCGCGGCCGGTGATCAGTACCCCGATGTGGGAACTGACCGCGCACAGGACCGAGCCCACGACCAGCACCGTGAGCGAGCCCACCAGCACCCGGCGCTTGCCGTACATGTCGCCCACCCGGCCGAGGACGGGGGTGAAGACCGCGCCGGTGAGGAGCGTGACGGTGACCAGCCAGCTCGCGGCGGCGGGGGTTGCGCCGGTCAGCTCGGGGATGTGCGGGAGCAGCGGCACGACGATGGTCTGCATGACCGCGACGACGACCCCGCAGAAGGCGAGCACGCCGACGGCGAAGCGGGGGTGCGGGGGCCGGACTTCGGGGGTCGCGGGGGCGGCTGGGGCCGGTACGTCCGCGGGCATGTGTCTCCGTACGGGGCTCGGCTGGCGGAAAACAAGGGGGTGCACGTCTGTTCACCCCCAGGGTAAACGTTTGTGCACCCCCTCGGCCACGGGAAGGCGGATCGCCGCGTTAGCCTCGGAGCCGAAAGCCGGTACGGGCGGACTTGCCGCGTGTCCGGTGACGATCTACGAGAAGGCTGAGGTGGCTGCGATGGCGAAGGTTCCGGCAGCGGCGGTGGCGGCAGGCGGACTGGTCGGCGGCTACGCCGTCGCACGATGGACCAGGAAGCGGCCGCTCGGCGGGGTCGCGCTCGCCGCAGCGGGAGGCGCCGCCGCGTACGAGTGGAACCGGCAGGCCGGGCCGCGCGCCGCAGCCGCCCTGACCACCGCCTATGTGGCCGCCTTCGCGGGATCGCACCCGCTCGCGAAGAAGGTCGGTGCCTGGCCCGCGGTGTTCACCGTGGCGGGCGCCGTGGCCGCGGCGTCGTGGGTCGTCACGCGTCGCGCGGCCTGAGCGGAAGCTTCCCGCCCGCCCGGAAACTCTCTCGGCGCGGGGTGAACGCGGGCGGCGCGGGGCGCGTATTCATGGGCACTCCCCCGCGTAACCCGGGTGCGTATCCGAACGAATCGACAGGGCGGATACGCACCCGGCCCCCGGGGCGGCTCCCAGGGCTGACCCGCGGTCCACGGCGGGCGCACGACGGCGGCCACGGCACCTCGCCGCGTTGCCGGAACGCCCTGATCCATCCCGTGGGCGGGCGTCCCTCCGCCTTGCGATGCAGCGCATCCGTGGCCGCGCGCTGATCCGCCAGGCATCGCGGCCCAGCCCTCAGCCTCCGAACGCCCGCGACACCGAATAGATCGCCAGGCCCGCCAGCGCGCCCACCACCGTGCCGTTGATCCGGATGAACTGCAGGTCACGGCCGATGTGCGCCTCGATCTTCTTCGACGTCTGGTCGGCGTCCCAGCCGGCCACCGTGTCACTGATCAGCGACGTGATCTCCTCTCGGTACGTCGTCACGACGTACACCGCCGCGTCTTCCACCCAGCCCTCCAGCTTCGCCTGGAGCCGCCCGTCCGTCGCCAGCCTCGCGCCCAGCGCCATCAGAGAGGCGCGGGCCCGCAGCCGCAACTCGCTCCGCTCGTCCTCCGCCGCCGCGATCACCATCGTGCGCACGGACGACCAGGCCGAGGCGATGACGTCCTGGACCTCGCCGCGTCCCAGGATCTCCGACTTCAGCCGCTCGACCCGGGCCCTGGTCTCCGAATCCGTCTGGAGATCCGCCGCGAAGTCGGTCAGGAAGGTGTCGATCGAGCCGCGTGCCGGATGCCCCGGCATGTCACGCATCTCGGTGACGAAGCGCAACAGTTCCTTGTAGACCCGCTCGCCCACCCGCTTGTCGACGAACCGCGGCGTCCAGCCCGGCGCGCCGCCCTGCACCGCGTCCATCACCGAATCGCCGTGCTGCACCAGCCAGTCGTGAGCCCGCACACAGACCAGGTCCACCACCTTGCGGTGGCCACCGTCCGCGACGACCTTCTCCAGCATCTTGCCGAGACCGGGGCCGACCTCCGCCGCGTTGGCCCGCCGGGTGATGGCCTCACCGACCACTGCCTGCACATCCGCATCACGCAGCACGGTGAGTGCACCCCGCAGCGCGGTCGACAGCTCGGCCGTGACCCGGTCCGCGTGCTCCGGCTCCGCGAGCCAGGCCCCCAGCCGGCCGCCGATGGCGAGCGAGTGAATTCGGTCACGAACCACCCCGCCCGACAGAAAGTTCTCGCCGACGAAGGAACCGAGTGAGGCCCCGAGCTGGTCCTTCTTCGTGGGAATGATGGCGGTGTGCGGAATCGGCAGACCGAGCGGACGCTTGAAGAGGGCCGTGACGGCGAACCAGTCGGCCAGCGCACCCACCATGCCCGCCTCGGCGGCCGCCGCGACGAAGCCCGGCCAGCCGCCCACCCCTTCGTTCTTCGCCCAGGTGGCGAGGACGTACACCAGCGCGACCAGCAGAAGGAGGCCCGTGGCCGTGGTCTTCATACGGCGTACGCCACGCCGCTTCTCCGCGTCCGCGGCCGTGTACGCGAACGAGGCGAGGGGTGCCGACGGGCGGACGCCCGTCCCCCGCCCCTGCCCTCGCCCCGGGCCGCCCCCGGAGCCGCCCGCGCCCGGGCCGGTGCCCGCCGCCCCGCCGGCCGCCGCGTCCTCGGCCGTGCCTTCGATCCGTTCCATCCGCTCCACCCGTCCGCGTGACCGTCGCCCCCGGCGTCCCGTACGCATTGTGCCTACCTGACCTACTCCCGGGCCGCACGTCGAGTTCCCCGCGCCCTGCCGCATCATGGGTCCGGTCCACCAACGAACGAGGAGACACACCGTCCATGCCCAGGCGTCAGGGGTCCGCCCTGCTCATTGCCCTAGTGACGGGAACCGCCGTGCTCGCCGCCACCGTGGCGTTCGCGAGCTCACTGCTGTTCTCCGGACCCCGGGCCACCACGCCCTCCTCCCCCGGCCCCCAGGGCGTGGCCCGAAACCCCGCCGCACGGGCCCATTCCACCGGCCTCTGGCTCGCCACCTGGGCCGCCGCCCCCGTCGTGGGGGCACTCGAACCGGGCCCGGGCGCCGGCCCGAGTCCGCGCACCATCCGTAACGTCGTGCACACCAGCGTCGGCGGTGACGCCGCCCGCGTCACGCTTTCCAACCTCTTCGGTACGCATCCGCTGCTCCTCGACCAGGTCACCGTGAACGGTTTCCCGGTGACGTTCCGCGGCGCGCCCGCCGTGACCGTCGCCGCCGGCCGGCAGATCGTCAGCGACCCCGTCGGGGTGCCGGTCGCCGCCGACACCGATCTCGTCGTCGCCCTGCGCACTCCCCACGCCCGCGGCCCCGTCACCATCCACCCCAACAGCCACCAGACGTCCTCCGTCGAGGACGCGCGGGGCATCCGGCGCACCACGGACTGGCGCTACCTCACCGCCGTCGACGTGCGGGGCAGGACCGCCGTCGGCACCCTCGTGGCGCTCGGCGACTCCCTCACCGCCGGCAGCGGCTCCACCACCGACACGAACAGCCGCTGGCCCGACGTCCTCGCCGACCGGCTGCACGGCCGGTACGCGGTGGTCAACCAGGGCATCGGCGGCAACCGCCTCCTGCTCGACGGCATCGGACCACGCGCCCTCGACCGCTTCGAACGCGATGTCCTGGGTGTCACCGGCGTGAAGACCGTGGTCATCGCCCTCGGCGTCAACGACATCCAGGCGATCCCCCGGGAGACCGACCCCGCACGGATCACGGACGCCCTGCACGACCTGACCATGCGCGCGCACGCCCGCGGGCTGCGGGTCATCGGCACGACCGTGATGCCGTACGAGGGCTACCGCGCCTGGACCCCCGCCCAGAACGCCGTACGCGCACAGGTCAACGAGACGATCCGGGCCGGCCGGATCTTCGACCAGGTCCTCGACTTCGACCGTGCGGTCCTCGACCCGTCACACCCGGACCGGTTGCAGCCCCGCTACGACTCCGGCGACCACGTCCACCTGACGGACGCCGGCTACCAACGTCTGGGCTCCCTGGCCGACGTGGCCGACCTGCTGCGCACCCGGCCGACGTCGGACGTGCTGTGAGCTGAGCGACGGCGGGGCGTGGCGAAGGCGCCCTACCGGGCGCCGTCGCCCTTCTCCAGCCGCGGGCGCTCCGCGTCCCGCAGACGCTGCTTGTCCGCGTCCCGCAGTCGTTGCTTCTCCGCCCTGCTCCGCTTGCGCTCCACACCGACGCCGCCCATCAGCGCGACGCCGGTGATCCGTACCCGGGGCGCGTCCGGTGCGGGAACCGCCTCGTCCTTGGTGTGCTCACCGAATCCGCCCATGATGCCGATCCCACGGACGTCGACGTTCAGGTCCGGTGGCACCGTCACATGGATGCCGCCCATGATCGTGAAGCAGCGGATGACCACCTCACGGGCCTCGAAATTCGCCTCGCGCAGATCGATGTTGCCGCCGCCCCACATCGCGAACGCGGTGAACGCCCGTCCGACGGTCCAGTTCCCCTGTCGCCGGAACCCGCCCCACAACGCGAAGCCGCCACCCGACGTCGCGGGCTTGCCGATCCGGTCCGACCAGCGCGCCGCCGAGCCCGTCCGGGGCCGGCCCCCGGCCACGGGCGCCGGCGCCGCCCCGAGCGCGGGCAGGTCACGGACGAGTGGTTTCAACTCACCGTGTGTACGGGCCTTGTAGGCGGCGTCGAGGCGCTGCTCGAACTCCTCCATCTCCAACCGGCCCTCGGCCACCGCCTCACGCAGAGTCTCGGCAATTCGTTCACGCTCGGTGTCGGAGGCACGCATATCCGGAAGTTCACTTGTCATACCGAGCAGCCTATTGACCACGTACGTTCACGTCACCGCTCTACAGGCCGGTGGCCGACGCGTACATCTTCGCGATCACGGCCTCGATGTCCGGTTCCCGCACCGAAAGGTCCATCAACGGGTACTCCGCGGCGATCCTCGCCACCAACGGCGCCGCCGAAGCCGACGCCGGGAACGCCAGCCACTGACGCACCCCCTCCACCTTCACCGTGCGCACCAACGGCTCCGACTCCAGTCGGATCGGCGGGAGTTCACGCTCCAGATCCACCACGAGCGTCCGCTCGCTCTCGCCCACCTCGTGCAGGCCGGCAAGCGCGCCGTCGTACATCAGACGGCCGTGGTCGATCACCATCACCCGCTTGCACAACTGCTCGATGTCGGTCAGATCGTGGGTGGTGAGCAGCACCGTGGTACCGCGCTCCGCATTCAAGTCCCGCAGGAAGCCCCGGACCTTGGCCTTCGACACCACATCGAGACCGATCGTCGGCTCGTCCAGGTACAGCACCTCCGGATCATGCAGCAGCGCCGCGGCGATGTCACCGCGCATCCGCTGCCCCAGAGACAACTGACGCACCGGCACGTCCAACAGCGACGCGAGATCGAGGAGTTCGATACAACGGTCCATGTTGGCGCGAAAGCGGCCATCGGGAATCCGGTACATCCGATGGACCAGCCGGTACGAGTCGCGCAGCGGCAGGTCCCACCACAGCGTGGTGCGCTGCCCGAAGACCACACCGATCCGCTGTGCCAGCCTCGTACGCTCACGGGAGGGATCGATGCCCGCCACCCGCAGCGAACCGGCACTCGGGGTGAGGATGCCGGTCAGCATCTTGATCGTCGTCGACTTCCCCGCCCCGTTCGGGCCGATGTAGCCGACCATCTCGCCGCGCGCCACCCGGAAACTGATCCCGTCGACGGCCCGCACCTCCCGCCGTTCGCTGCGCAGGAGGCCCGTCCTGCGGCGGACGTCGAAGACCTTCTCGACACCGTCGAGCTCGATGAAGTCCGTGTCCATGCTCTCTTCCCCTTCTCGCCCGAACCCCGTCAACTTCCCGTACTCCGGTACGCCCGCAGCCCCGCCCGCCACGCCACGCCCGCGACCGCCCAGCACGCGCCCGCCACCAACGGCGGCAGGAACGCCACCCAGTCCGGCAGGCCCAGCGGATAGTCCCGGCCCAGCACGTACAGCGCCGGCAACCAGTTCACGAAGGCCAGCGGAACCACGAACGTCACCCCGCGCACCAGATCCGTCGCGAAGACCGACGGCGGGTACTGGAGCAGCGTGGCACCCCCGTACGTGAAGGAGTTCTGTACCTGCGAGGCGTCCTGCGCGACGAACTGGAACGCCGCCCCCGCCACGAACACCGCAGCGAAGATCGCCGCACCGCTCAGCACCATCAGCGGCACCAGCACCACCTTCGCCACCGTCCAGTCGATGTCCAGCGCCACCAGCGCATAGCCGAACACCAGCAAGCCCTGCGACACCCGCCCCAGCCTGCGCAGCGCGAACCGGTCGGCCGCCACCTGCGCGAGCACCGGGACGGGCCGCACCAGCAGCGTGTCCAGCGTGCCGTCCCGCACCCGGCGCCCCAGCCGGTCCATCGACCCCATCAACAGGTCCGCCAGACCGAACGACGTACCCGCCGCCCCGTACAGAAAGGCGATCTCCGGCAGCGTGAAACCGCCCAGCACGTCGATGTGGGAGAACATCAGCAGGATCGCCACGAAGTCGAACGCCGTCGCCGCGAAGTTCCCGAACGTCGTCATCACGAACGACGCCCGGTAGGCCATCGTCGAACGCAGCCACATCG
This sequence comes from Streptomyces sp. NBC_01013, assembly GCF_045162765.1. Lineage (NCBI taxonomy): Bacteria > Bacillati > Actinomycetota > Actinomycetes > Kitasatosporales > Streptomycetaceae > Streptomyces > Streptomyces sp. NBC_01013. The sequence goes on along the minus strand of NZ_CP108687.1, from coordinate 5,349,671 downwards.
CCACGATCAGCCCGTACGCCCGCACCCCCTCGACCAGGCGCGACCGGGGAACGAACACCTCCGCGGGCAGCGTCTCCCCCACCACCACCGTCTCGTCCAGCGCCTCAGCCACCCTGGACCACCACCCTCCGCGTCGCCACCGACTGCAGCAGCCGCCCCGCGAGCAGCAGCACCAGCGCCCAGCCCGCCTGGAACACGTACACGCCCACCAGATCCCAGCCCGTGTGCCTGCCCAGGAACACATCGGCCGGCACCTGGAGCAGCGCCGACCACGGCAGCGCCCGCGCCACCTCGCCCAGCAGCCCCGGGAACAGGTTCAGCGGCAGCAGCATCCCCGAGAAGAACATCCCCGCCAGGAACGCCATCTGCGCCGCCCCCGCCCCGTCCAGCAGCCAGAACGCCGACAGCGCGACCAGGTAGCGGATCGCGAAACTCACCACGACACCCAGCGTCACCGCGACCAGGAACGCCAACCAGGTCCCCGGCGACGCGGGCATCGCCAGATCGAAAGCGAGCGAGCCGAAGACCATCGGCACAATGCCCCGCCCCATCAGATGAAAGGCCGCCCGGCCCAAGTCCCCTGCCAGCCACCACAGTTGCAGATCGACCGGCCGGTAGAGATCGACCGCGATATCACCCGTCCGGATCCGCTCGATCAGCTCGTCCTCGAAGCCGCCGCCCATCATCACGCACGTCATCAGCAGCGCCTGCCCCAGCCACACGTACGTGAGCGCCTGCGCCATGTCGTATCCACCGAGCTGCGGACGCTCGTCCCACAGGGCCGCATACGTGTACGCCAGGATGAAACCGAAGACCGTGTTGGTGAAGATCCCCGCGACCGTCTCGATCCGGTACGTGGCATAGCGACGGAACCCGCCCGCCGCCACCACCGCATAGAGCCGCACCACAACCCCCCACGATCGGGGTGCCCCACCGCGTGCGGACACCAAAGCGCAGGAGCCTAGCCCAGCCGGGGCAGCCGCCGCGACCGCTTTACGGAGGTCGATCCGGTAGATATTCCGCAGAAAAGTGCAGTATGGGGGAACTGACCGCGGCCGAGGAGTCTGCACCGACATGAGCGACGAGCCACAGCAGCAGAACGGGGACCCGGACGACCGGGGCTGGGCCCCCAGGGACCTGACTGCCGACGCTGCCGCCCCCGCGGAACAGGGCACCCCTGCCAAGGCCGCCGGAAAGCAGAAGAAGCCCAGGCGCCCCAAACGGACCGGCTGGCGACGCGCGATCCCCACCTGGCGCGTGGTCCTCGGCGGCATCCTCCTCGTCGCACTGGTTCTGATCGGCGGCTTCATCGCCGGCTACCAACTCGTCGACATCCCGCCCGCCAACGCCAGCGCCACCGCCCAGTCCAACGTCTACCTCTACAAGGACGGCAGCGTCATCGCCCGCGACGGCGAGGTGAACCGCGAGAACGTCAAACTCGCCCAGGTCCCCCGCACCGTCCAGCACGCGGTCCTCGCCGCCGAGGACCGCGACTTCTACTCCGAACGCGCCGTCGACATCAAGGCGATGGTCCGGGCCGGCTGGAACACCCTCACCGGCAAGGGCAAGCAGGGCGGCTCCACCATCACCCAGCAGTACGTCAAGAACTACTACCTGGGCCAGGAACAGACCGTCGTCCGCAAGATCAAGGAATTCTTCATCGCGATCAAGCTCAACCGCGAACAGTCCAAGGACCAGATCTTCGAGGGCTACCTCAACACCAGCTACTTCGGCCGCAACGCCTACGGCATCCAGGCCGCCGCCCAGGCCTACTACAGCAAGGACGTCGGCGACATCACCACCGCCGAAGGCGCCTACCTCGCCTCCCTGCTCAACGCGCCCAGCGCCTACGACGTCGTCACCCACCCCGAGAACAAACCCGCCGTCCTCGCCCGCTGGAACTACGTACTCGACGGCATGGTGAAGGAGGACTGGCTCGGCCCCGGCGAACGCGCCATCCTCGCCTTCCCCATGCCCGGCGCGGTCAAGCCCGCCAACAGCCTCTCCGGACAACGCGGCTATATCGTCCAGGCCGTCGAGGACTACCTCGTGCAGAACGACATCCTCGACGAGAAGACCCTCGCCACCCGCGGCTACCGCATCACCACCACGCTGGAGAAGAAGAAGCAGGACGCCCTGGTCAAGGCAGTCGACGACAACGTCATGTCCAAGACCAGCAAACAGAACAAGGCCGACCGCAACGTCCGCGTCGGCGGTGCCTCCATCGACCCCGCCACCGGCCGCGTCCTCGCCATGTACGGCGGCATCGACTACACCCAGCAGTACGTCAACAACGCGACCCGCCGCGACTATCAGGTCGGCTCCACCTTCAAGCCGTTCGTCTTCACCTCCGCCGTCGCCAACCGCTCCACCACCCAGGACGGCCGCCGCATCACCCCCAGCACCATCTACGACGGCACCAACAAACGCATGGTCCAGGGGCCCGGCGGACCCACCGGATACGCCCCCGCCAACGAGGACGACGTCAGCTACGGCCCCATCACCGTCCGCACCGCCACCGACAAGTCCGTCAACGCCGTCTACGCCCAGATGGCCGAGGACGTCGGCCCGGAAAAGGTACGCACCACCGCCATCGACCTCGGCATCCCCAAGGACACCCCCGACCTCACCGCCTCCCCCTCCATCGCCCTCGGCCCCTCCACCGCCAGCGTCCTCGACATGACCGAGGCCTACGCCACCCTCGCCAACCACGGCGAACACGGCGCCCACGTCCTCGTCGACCACGTCACCAAGGACGGCGAGGCCATCAAACTCCCCGACCGCACCACCGAACAGGCCGTCACCCGGGAAGCCGCCGACACCACCACCTCGATCCTCCGGAGCGTCGTCGACGGCGGCACCGGCACGGCAGCCCAGGGCTCCGGCCGCCCCTCCGCCGGAAAGACCGGCACCGCCGAGGAGGACAAAGCAGCCTGGTTCGCCGGCTATACCCCCGACCTCGCCACCGTCATCGCCGTCATGGGCCAGAACCCCGACACCGGCGCCCAGAAACCGCTCTACGGAGCACTCGGCCTCCCCCGCATCAACGGCGGCGGCGCCCCCGCCCAGACCTGGGCCCAGTACACCCGAACCGCCCTGCGGGGCACCCCCGTCGAGAACTTCCACCTCGACCTGGAGAGCGGCACCGGCGCGACCGAACTGCCCAGCGCGGAGAACACCGCACCCGGCACCACCGGCACACCCTCCCGGACCCCCTCCAGCACGACCCCGAACACCCCCACCAGCATCCCGCCCACCGCCCCCTCCACCCCGCAGACCACCCCCGGCACCTCCGACAACCCCATCGGCGGCATCACGGACGGCGGCACGGACAACGGGGGCGGCGGCAACGGGGGCGGCACAGGCGGTCAGGGCAACGACGGAGGCGGCAACGGCGGCCGGGAGGAAGGGGGCACCGGAGGCCTCCTCGAAGGCGCCCGCGGCACCCGCGCCCCCGCCGCCCCCGGCCGTCAGTGACCCGACGTCGCCTTCAGCCCCACCACGGCCACCAGCAACAGACACACGAAGAAGATCCGGGCCGCCGTCACCGGCTCATGCAGCACGACCATGCCCAGCACCGCCGCACCCGCCGCACCGATTCCGACCCACACCCCGTACGCCGTACCGATCGGCAGGGTCCTCGCCGCATGCGACAGCAACAGCATGCTCGCCACGATCCCCAGCCCCGTGAACACACTCGGCCACAAGCGGGTGAACCCCTCGGTGTACTTCATCCCGATCGACCAGGCCACTTCCAGCAGACCCGCGACCACCAACAAGACCCACGCCACGACAGCACCTCCGACGAGAACGAACACGCGAACATCACGGTGCGTCGTCTTTGCGAAACCCGGTACGGCGCGTCTCGTCGGGGTCACACCACCGTAGCAAGGAACAGGCAAAAGGCCTGGTGACCACAGTCACCAGGCCTCGTCCCACAGTCCGCGAGCGCTACAGATACAACCCGGTCGAATCCACCGAGCCCTCGAACCGGTCCGCAGCCACCGCATGCAGATCCCGCTCCCGCATCAGCACGTACGCCACGCCCCGCACCTCGACCTCGGCACGGTCCTCGGGGTCGTACAGCACCCGGTCCCCCGGCTCCACCGTCCGCACGTTCTGCCCCACGGCGACCACTACGGCCCACCCCAACCGACGCCCGACCGCAGCCGTCGCCGGAATCAGAATGCCTCCGCCGGAACGCCGCTCGCCCTCCGGCGAATCGGACCGCACCAGCACGCGGTCGTGCAACATCCGGATGGGCAGCTTGTCGTCGCTGTTCTCGCTCACGCCCCGCAACCTACCTGTCCGCGCCACCAACGCGTGCCCTCGGGGGTCAACGCTTCCTGCGCCGCCCGGACACAACGAACAGACCCATCACACCCACCGTCAGCAACGCCACCGGAACCACCCGCTCCAACCGCGGTGCGCCGTCCTCCGAGACGAACTGCGCCTTCACGTCCGACACCGCCCGGTTCACCGCGACGAACGCCCGCCCGGCCGTCCGGTCCACAGTCCCGGCCACCTTCGCCTTCGCATCACCAATGATCGTCTTCGGGTGCACCCGCACCCCGATCTCATCGAGCACCACCGCGAGCTGCTCGCGCCTGCTGATGATGTCCGCCTCGATCTGCGCAGGGCTCCTGGCATCCGACACTGCGCCGCCTCCGTGGTCCTCGTCCGGTAAACCTTCATCGACAGTCTGTCAGCTCGACCGCTCCCGCACCCGACGGCACCCCTATTACTCTCGGTCCCGTACACCCCACGTACCAACGAGGAGAACCATGAGCGAGCGACTCAAGCCCGGCGACACCGCCCCCGCCTTCACCCTCCCCGACGCCGACGGGAACGACGTCTCGCTCGCGGACCACAAGGGCCGCAAGGTCATCGTCTACTTCTACCCCCGCGCCCTTACCCCCGGCTGCACCAAGCAAGCCTGCGACTTCACCGACAACCTCGACCTCCTCACCGCCGCCGGCTACGACGTCATCGGCGTCTCCCCCGACAAGCCGGAGAAGCTCGCGAAGTTCCGCGAGGAGGAAAACCTCAAGGTCACCCTCGTCGGCGACCCCGCCAAGGAAACCCTGGAGGCCTACGGCGCCTTCGGCGAGAAGAAGAACTACGGCAAAACGGTGATGGGCGTCATCCGCTCCACCATCGTCGTCGACGAGAACGGCAAGGTCGAGCACGCCTTCTACAACGTCCGCGCCACCGGCCACGTCGCCAAGATCATCAAGGATCTCGGTATCTGACCCGGGCCAAAACGGCCGGAAACCCCCCGCGGATTGGGCCGAACGGCCGAAACATGTGATGGACATCCCAATCCTCGGGCGAATCGGTTTGCAACCGCCATGACCGCGCAGAAGCCTTTCCTGGAACACCCACCGAGGAAAGGACCCGGCCATGGCGGCCTCCGACCCCCACCAGGCGGCCGACCCTGAAGCGGTCAAACGCCACCCCGCGCTCTTCCGTGCCATCCGAAAGCGCCAGAACCCCAAACTGCGCAGGACGGACATCACCGTCACGGACGACCAGGCGGTCAAGCGCGCGGTCAAGGCGGCATCACTCGGTAACGCCATGGAGTGGTTCGACTTCGGCATCTACTCCTACCTGGCCGCCACCCTGGGCCATGTCTTCTTCCCGTCCGGGAACGACACCACCCAGCTCCTCTCCTCCTTCGCCACCTTCGCCGTCGCCTTCCTCGTACGCCCCCTGGGCGGCATGTTCTTCGGCCCCATGGGCGACAAGATCGGCCGCAAGAAGGTCCTCGCCCTCACCATGATCCTGATGGCGGTCGGCACCTTCGCGATCGGCGTCATCCCCTCCCACGACACCATCGGCGTGGGCGCCCCCATCCTGCTCATCGTCTTCCGGATGCTCCAGGGCTTCTCCACCGGCGGCGAGTACGGCGGCGCCTCCACCTTCATCGCCGAGTACGCCCCCGACAAACGACGCGGCTTCTTCGGCAGCTTCCTCGAATTCGGCACCCTGGCCGGATACGTCGGAGCGGCCGGGCTGGTCACCGCGCTCTACGCCCTCCTCAACGACACCCAGATGGAAGCCTGGGGCTGGCGCATCCCCTTCCTCGTCGCCGGCCCCCTCGGCCTCGTCGGCCTCTACCTGCGACTGCGCCTCGACGAGACCCCCGCCTTCCAGAAACTGGAGGGCGGCACCGCGCACGCCACCGAAGCGGCGGACAGCGTCGAGACGACCGCCAAGGGCGACCTCGCCAGGATCTTCCGCGACTACTGGCCGACGCTGATCCTCTGCATCTGCCTGGTCGGCGCATACAACATCACCGACTACATGCTCCTGTCGTACATGCCGACGTACCTCTCCGACGAACTCGGCTACAGCGAGACCCACGGCCTGCTGATCCTGCTCGCCGTCATGGTGTTCCTGATGCTGATCATCAGCCAGGTCGGCAAACTCTCCGACCGTTTCGGCCGCAAGCCCCTCCTCATGACGGGCATGCTCGGCTTCCTGATCCTCTCCCTCCCCGCCTTCCTCCTGATCCGCCAGGGCAGCATCCCCGCGATCACGATCGGCATGCTGATGCTGGGCCTCTCCCTGGTCTGCATGCTCGGGACGATGTCCGCGGCGCTCCCGGCCCTGTTCCCGACGAACGTCCGCTACGGGTCCCTGTCGGTGGGGTACAACCTGTCGGCGTCGATCTTCGGCGGTACCACCCCGCTGGTCATCACCGCGCTGATCAGCTGGTCCGGGTCCAACCTGATGCCGGCGTACTACGCGATGGCGGCGGCACTGGTGGGCGTGATCGCGGTGGCCTGCATGAAGGAGACCGCCAACAAGCCGCTGGCCGGCTCGCCCCCGTCGGTGGAGACGGACGCGGAGGCGGAGGAACTGGTCGCGGCCCAGACCCCGGACCCGAAGTTCTGATCCTCGCCCCACCCTCACGGCCCGTACCGCTTCGACGAAAGCGGTGCGGGCCGCCTGCGGATCGACACGCTCGACGATGTCGGGGTTCCTCGCGAGTGCGCGAGGTGCGGCACCGACGAGACGTGGCGGGGAAGCCGTCTCGTCCTCGACGTCGACCACATCGATGGCAACCGGCTCAACAACCGCCGGCAGGACCTGCGATGCCTGTGCGCGTCCTGCCACAGTCGGACCGGAACCTTCTCGAAGCGCCGCAACGTCGCACAGTAGAGTAGGCCGCGCGGGTCCGTACCCCAGCTGGCTAGAGGGCGCCGGTTTAGGTCCGGTGTGTCGTGGGTTCGAATCCCACCGGGCCCACAGGCGAAAAGAGGCCGCCACCTTCGTTTCGAAGGTGGCGGCCTTCTGGGTGTCAGCTCACGAGCTCCCGCACCACGGGCACCAACGCCCGGAACGCCTTCCCCCGGTGACTGATCGCGTTCTTCTCCGCCGGGGTCAGCTCCGCACAGGTGCGGGTCTCGCCCTCCGGCTGGAGGATCGGGTCGTAGCCGAAGCCGTGCGCACCGGCGGGGATGTGGCGCAGGGTGCCGAGCAGGCGGCCCTCGACCACACGTTCCGTGCCGTCGGGGAGGGCGAGCGCGGCCGCGCAGGCGAAGTGGGCGGCACGGTGCGGGGCATCGATGTCGGAGAGCTGGGCCAGGAGCAGGTCCAGGTTGGCCCGGTCGTTGCCGTGGGTGCCGGACCAGCGGGCCGAGAAGATGCCGGGGGCGCCGCCGAGTACGTCGACGCAGAGGCCGGAGTCGTCGGCGATGGCGGGGTGGCCGGTGGCCTGGGCCAGGGCGTGGGCCTTGAGGAGGGCGTTCTCGGCGAAGGTGACGCCGGTTTCCTTGACGTCGGGGATCTCCGGGTACGCATCCGCGCCGACGAGCTCGTGGGTGAGGCCTGCGTCGGCGAGGATCGCGTGGAGTTCGGTGATCTTCCCGGCGTTGCGGGTGGCGAGGATGAGGCGGGTCATGGGTCGATTATCGCCGCCCGGGTGGCCGCGGCTTACGGGGTGCAGACCTTGCCGATCTCCGTTGCCGCGTCGGTGACGGGGGTGATGTCGGGAGTGGCGTCGCCCTTGTCGATGGAGTCGCGGACGTTGGCGACGCCTGCCTGGAGGTCGTCGACGGCCTTGCTGAGGTCGGCGTCGTCGGTCTTGCCGCCGAGGTTGCCGAGCTCCTTCTCGATCTGGTCGAGCGATTCGGAAGCCTGGGTGGGGTCGTTGGAGGCGTTGGCGACGGCCTGTTGGAGGTTGTCGACGCTGGTGGCGATGGCGTCGGCGGTGCGTACGCAGTCCAGGGTCTTGTCCAGTGCGCCGCAGCCGGCTGCGGCGGTGACGGTGAGCAGCGCGGCGGCGATGGCCAGTGCGGTGCGGCGGTGGTGTCGGTGGCGCGTGGCCATGGGTGGGTCCCTCCCCGGGTGCGGATACGCGGACGGGCGCACGGTTCGACCCGTGCGCCCGTATTCGTATCGACGCTGTGCGTGGGGACTTGGTTGCTTCTTTACCTGACCGGCCGTTGTCGCTACTCGCCGAGGGTGCGGGCGAGGGCGCTCTTCTGGAGCTGGGTGAGGTCGGCGCAGCCTGCGGTGGCGAGGTCGAGGAGGGCGTTCAGTTCCTTGCGGTCGAAGGGCTCGGCCTCGGCGGTGCCCTGGATCTCGACGAAGCGGCCGTCGCCGGTGCAGACGACGTTCATGTCGGTCTCGGCGCGGACGTCCTCCTCGTAGCAGAGGTCGAGGAGGGGGGTGCCGTCGACGATGCCGACGCTGATCGCGGAGACGGTGCCGGTCAGCGGCTTGCGACCGTGCTTGATGATCTTCTTGCCCTGGGCCCAGGTGATGGCGTCGGCGAGGGCGACGTAGGCGCCGGTGATGGCGGCGGTGCGGGTGCCGCCGTCGGCCTGGAGGACGTCGCAGTCGAGGACGATGGTGTTCTCGCCCAGGGCCTTGTAGTCGATGACGGCACGCAGGGAGCGGCCGACGAGGCGGCTGATCTCGTGGGTGCGGCCGCCGATCTTGCCGCGAACGGATTCGCGGTCGCCGCGGGTGTTGGTGGAGCGGGGCAGCATGGAGTACTCGGCGGTGACCCAGCCTTCGCCGCTGCCCTTGCGCCAGCGGGGGACGCCTTCGGTGACGGAGGCGGTGCAGAAGACTTTGGTGTCGCCGAAGGAGACGAGTACGGATCCTTCGGCGTGCTTGCTCCATCCGCGTTCGATGGTGACGGGGCGGAGCTGGTCGGGGGTGCGGCCGTCGATACGAGACATGGCGTCGACTTTATCGGGTGCGGGGTGTGGGCCGTTGCGGTGCGGGGCGGGTGCCGCGTACGCCGCAGGCCCCGCCCGGTGGGCGGGGCCTGCGGGGTGTCGGGCCGGAGCCCGTGGCGTTCAGCGGCGGGTCACATCATGTCTTCGATGTCGGCGGCGATGGGGTCGGCGTCGGTGCCGATGACGACCTGGATCGCGGTGCCCATCTTGACGACGCCGTGGGCTCCGGCGGCCTTGAGCGCGGCTTCGTCGACCTTGCCCGGGTCGATGACCTCGGTGCGGAGGCGGGTGATGCAGCCTTCGACCTCTTCGATGTTCTCGATTCCGCCGAGCCCGGCGACGATCTTCTCAGCCTTGCTGGCCATGGCCTTCTCCCTGGTTCTTCACGTACGTGCGACGGCCCACCCTGGGTCCGTTTCGTCACGGTAACGCACGGTTGGCCCAACTTCGCGAGCGAGTGACCGGACCATCACCAATGATGACGATCACCGGCGCCCTGTCTTCCGGGCGGGCTCCGCACCGTACCGCAACTGGTCTACACCAGTTTGCAACACCCGCCAAACGTGGCCTGTTCCGGGAGGACGCCGATGAGCTCAAGCAGCGCAGCGATCCCACAGAAGAAGTGGTGGAACGGCCTCTTCCAGGGCCTCCAGAAGATGGGGCGCAGCCTTCAGCTCCCGATCGCCGTCCTGCCGGCGGCAGGCATCCTGAACCGGCTGGGCCAGCCGGATGTGTTCGGCGACGAGGGTCTCGGCTGGAACAACATCGCCAAGGTGTTCGCGGCGGCCGGTGGTGCGCTGCTCGACTCGGGTCTCGGTCTGCCGCTGCTGTTCTGTGTGGGTGTCGCGATCGGCATGGCCAAGAAGGCGGACGGCTCGACGGCACTGGCGGCGGTGACGGGGTTCCTCGTCTACTACGCGGTGCTGCACGCGTTCCCGGTGGACTGCGCGTCCGGTTCGACGTTCGTGTCGGGCGGCACCTGGTTCGGTACGTGTGTGACGAAGGGCGCCGAGGTGACGGCGGCCGAGTACCAGAACCCCGGAGTGTTCGGCGGCATCGTGATGGGCCTGATGTCGGCGTGGTTCTGGCAGCGGTACCACCGGGTCAAGCTGGTGGACTGGCTCGGCTTCTTCAACGGCCGGCGCCTCGTCCCGATCATCATGGCCTTCGTCGGCCTGCTCTTCGCGGCGCTGTGCGCCTGGCTGTGGCAGCCGGTCGGTGACGCCCTGACCAGCTTCTCCGAGTGGCTGGTGGGCCTGGACTGGCTGGGGTCCGGCATCTTCGGTGTGGCCAACCGTGCCCTGCTGGTCTTCGGTCTCCACCAGTTCCTGAACACCTTCGTCTGGTTCCAGTTCGGTGACTACACCAAGCCGGACGGGACGATGGTGCACGGTGACATCAACCGGTTCCTGGCGGGCGACCCGACGGCCGGTCAGTTCACGACGGGCTTCTTCCCGATCATGATGTTCGCGCTGCCGGCGGCGGCGCTGGCGATCTACCACTGTGCCAAGCCGCACCGCCGCAAGGCGGTCGGCGGCCTGATGATCTCGGTCGGCCTGACGTCGTTCGTGACGGGAATCACGGAGCCGATCGAGTACTCGTTCCTCTTCGTCGCGCCTCTGCTGTACGCCATCCACGCGGTGCTGACCGGCGTGTCGATGGCGGTGACGTGGGGGCTCGGGACCAAGGACGGATTCAGCTTCTCGGCCGGTCTGATCGACTACGTCATCAACTGGAGTCTGGCGACGAAACCCTGGCTGATCATCCCGATCGGGCTGGCGTTCGCGGTCGTGTACTACGCGATCTTCCGTTTCGCGATCACCAAGTTCGACCTCCAGACCCCGGGCCGGGAGCCCGACGAGCTGGAGGCGGAGATCGAGAAGGACCTCACGAAGTAGCTGCTCCACGGGGTGTGAGCCCCGGGCTGCCAAGGCCCTCGGACCCTCGGGTCCGGGGGCCTTCGGCATGTCACTGAGCGTGGGTGGTGGCTACTGCGAAGTAGTCGGAAATCACAGGTTCCTTATCTAACCCTCACCGTGCTACAACTGGTCTACACCACTCAGTGGTCCAGACCACGCGACGCCTGCGCGTCGCGTTTCTTGAGTCGTCGCCCACCCAGAACACCCTGTCCCTGGCGGCGCCTTGCCTACTGGAGGAAGTTGATGAGTACGGCCACCGCCACGGCGGCCCCCGCGAAGAAGCGGGGCTCCGGCGTGTTCCAGGGACTGCAGAAGGTGGGGCGCAGCCTCCAGCTGCCGATCGCCGTGCTGCCGGCCGCGGGCCTCATGGTGCGGCTGGGGCAGCCGGACGTGTTCGGCGCCGACGGTCTCGGCTGGGACAAGGTCGCCGCCGTGTTCGGCAACGCAGGCGGCGCGATCACCGGCAACCTGCCGATGCTGTTCTGCATAGGCGTGGCCATCGGCTTCGCCAAGAAGGCCGACGGCTCCACCGCACTCGCTGCCCTTGTCGGCTTCCTGGTGTACAGCAAGGTCCTTGAGGCCTTCCCCGTCACCGAAGCGGTGGTCCAGAAGGGCGCGGACACTGCGGCCACGTACAACAACCCGGGCGTGCTCGGCGGCATCATCATGGGCCTGCTGTCCGCGGTGCTGTGGCAGCGGTACCACCGCAAGAAGCTGGTCGACTGGCTCGGCTTCTTCAACGGCCGCCGCCTTGTGCCGATCATCATGGCCTTCGTCGGTGTGATTGTCGGCGTGTTCTTCGGTCTGGTCTGGGAGCCCATCGGCGAGGGCATCGGCAACTTCGGTGAGTGGATGACCGGCCTCGGCTCGGGCGGTGCGGCTCTGTTCGGTCTGATCAACCGCGGGCTGATCCCGATCGGGATGCACCAGTTCGTCAACACCGTCGCATGGTTCCAGCTCGGTGACTTCACCGACGCAGCAGGCGCCGTCTCGCACGGCGACTACGGCCGCTTCCTCGCCGGTGACCCGTCCGCCGGTATGTTCATGTCGGGCTTCTTCCCCATCATGATGTTCGGCCTGCCGGCCGCCGCCATCGCCATGGCCCACGCCGCCCGCCCCGAGCGCCGCAAGGCCGTGATGGGCATGATGGTCTCCCTGGCGCTGACCTCGTTCGTCACCGGCGTGACGGAGCCCATCGAGTTCTCGTTCATGTTCATCGCGCCACTGCTGTACGTGATCCACGCGGTCCTCACGGCCCTGTCCCTCGCAGTCACCTGGGCCCTCGGCGTCCACGCGGGCTTCAACTTCTCAGCCGGTCTCATCGACTACGCCCTGTACTGGAAGCTCGATACGAAGCCCTGGCTGATCATTCCGATCGGTCTCGTCTTCGCCGCGCTGTACTACGTGGTCTTCCGCTTCGCCATCACCAAGTTCAACCTCACCACCCCGGGCCGTGAGCCCGAGGAGGAGATCGAGGACCTGACCAAGTAGGCCCCGGTCAGCGAGCCCGACAGCACCGAAGCCCTCACCTTCACGACGGAAGGTGAGGGCTTCGTCGTACGCCGTGCCTCAGATCTCGTACACCGCGCCCGGCACCGCCAGCTCCGTCGGACCGCCGAAGACCTCGCGGGCGTCCGACAGGTTGCGGTCGGCGTCGGTCCACGGCGGGATGTGGGTGAGGACCAGGCGGCCCACCTGCGCCCGGGCGGCGAGTTCGCCCGCCTCGCGGCCGTTGAGGTGGAGGTCCGGGATGTCCTCCTTGCCGTGGATGAACGACGCCTCGCAGAGGAAGAGGTCGGCGCCCTCCGCGAGCTCGTCCAGGGCCTCGCAGGTGCCGGTGTCGCCGGAGTACGTGAGCGAGCTGCCGCCGTGCTCGATGCGGATGCCGAACGTGTCGACGGGGTGGCAGAGCTTCTCCGTACGCACCGAGAAGGGGCCGATGTCGAACGAGCCGGGCTTCAGGGTGTGGAAGTCGAAGACCTCGCTCATCGCGTGGTCGGACGGGGTGTCGGCGTGTGCGGTGGTGAGCCGCTGCTCCGTGCCGTCGGGGCCGTAGACCGGGATGCGGGCCGGGCGTCCGCCGTCGTGCGGGTAGTACCGGACGACGAAGTACGCGCACATGTCGATGCAGTGATCGGCATGGAGGTGGCTGAGGAAGATGGCGTCGAGGTCGTAGAGACCGACGTGGCGCTGCAGCTCGCCGAGGGCGCCGTTGCCCATGTCGAGGAGCAGCCTGAAGCCGTCGGCCTCTACGAGGTAGCTCGAGCATGCCGATCCCGCGGACGGGAACGAGCCGGAGCAGCCGACGACGGTGAGCTTCATGGAGCGTGAACCTCCGAGACGTGGGAACGGGGAGGGTTCGTGCGGTTCGTTGAGCGTAAGGCGCGAAAGAGGTGGTCGCTCCTTCGAGGCGGGTCGTTGTGGGGGAACTCACCTGTGCTGTCACCGGTTCGATGGAAGCGCGGCGCCCCTGGGGGGCTTGTGGCGGGGGCGCCTGCGACGGGCCTGTTCCCCTGCCCGCCCTTCCCGTTTCGGGGGCTCCGCCCCGGGGCGGAGCCCCCGAAACGGCGGACGCCGGGGCCCCGGACCTGTGTGGTCCGGGGCCCCGGCGTCCGGGAGGCCGAAGCGCGCGGGCAGCTACGCCCAGAGCTGGCCGTGCAGCGTTTCGATCGCCGCTTCCGTCGTGGGCGCGGTGTAGACGCCCGTCGACAGGTACTTCCAGCCGCCGTCGGCGACGACGAAGACGATGTCGGCGCTCTCGCCCGCCTTGACCGCCTTGTTGCCGACGCCGATCGCGGCGTGGAGCGCGGCGCCGGTGGAGACACCCGCGAAGATGCCCTCCTGCTGGAGGAGTTCGCGGGTGCGGGTGACGGCGTCGGCGGAGCCGACGGAGAAGCGGGTGGTGAGGACGGAGGCGTCGTAGAGCTCGGGGACGAAGCCCTCGTCGAGGTTGCGCAGGCCGTAGACGAGGTCGTCGTAGCGCGGTTCGGCGGCGACGATCTTGATGCCGTCGACGTTTTCGCGCAGGTAGCGGCCGACGCCCATGAGGGTGCCGGTGGTGCCGAGGCCCGCGACGAAGTGGGTGATGGAGGGGAGGTCGGCGAGGATCTCGGGGCCGGTGGTGGCGTAGTGCGCGCCCGCGTTGTCGGGGTTGCCGTACTGGTAGAGCATCACCCAGTCGGGGTGCTCGGCCGCGAGTTCCTTGGCGACGCGCACGGCGGTGTTGGAGCCGCCCGCCGCCGGGGAGGAGATGATCTCGGCGCCCCACATGGCGAGGAGGTCGCGCCGCTCCTGGGAGGTGTTCTCCGGCATCACGCAGACGATGCGGTAGCCCTTGAGCTTGGCCGCCATGGCGAGGGAGATGCCGGTGTTGCCGCTGGTGGGTTCGAGGATGGTGCAGCCGGGGGTGAGCCGGCCGTCCTTCTCGGCCTGCTCGACCATGTGGAGCGCGGGGCGGTCCTTGATCGAGCCGGTGGGGTTGCGGTCCTCCAGCTTGGCCCAGATGCGGACGTCGTCCGACGGTGACAGCCGCGGCAGGCGGACGAGCGGGGTGTTGCCCACTGCGGCGAGCGGGCTGTCATAGCGCATCAGTTCATGCCGCCCGCGACGGCCGGGAGGATGGTGATGCTGTCGCCGTCGCTGAGCTTGGTGGAGATCCCGTCGAGGAAACGGACGTCCTCGTCGTTGAGGTAGACGTTCACGAATCGGCGGAGCTGCTCTCCGTCGACGATGCGCTCACGGATGCCGGTGTGGCGGCTTTCCAGGTCCGTGAAGAGGTCGGCGAGGGTGTCCCCGTTGCCTTCGACGGCCTTGGCGCCGTCGGTGTAGGTGCGGAGGATGGTCGGGATGCGGACCTCGATGGCCATGGCGTGGGCTCCTGTCGAAGCGGAGTGGTGGCGGTGGGCGCGCGGCTCTGCCCCCGCGCGGGGGTGGTGCGTGCTCGGTGACGTCCGGTGGGGCGGCGCCGGGCCTCGGCCCGGCTCAGGCCTCGCGGTCGGCGGTCCGGTGGTTCGTACAGATCGCGCTGGCGAGTCGGCACAGGTCGACGTGCAGGCGCGCCACGAGCAGCATGCCCGGCGTCTTGTCGCTCACGTCATGGGGAACCATGCGCTCATCGTATCGATTCCCGGTCCGGGATCCGGAATGTGATCTCACCTGGTGGATGGTTGGCGTTCGACAGGTGGACAGGGCCGGGTGGCCGGCCCTGCCCGGCGGCTGCGGGGGCGGGTCAGGCGGCGGGGTACGCCGCGACGACCTCGACGTCCTCCTCGGTGATCTCGCCGTCCACGATGCGGTACGAGCGGAACTGGAAGGGCCCTGCCTCGTCGGCGTCCGCGGTCGATACGAGGACGTAGTGGGCGCCGGGTTCGTTGGCGTACGTGACGTCGGTGCGGGAGGGGTAGGCCTCGGTCGCGGTGTGCGAGTGGTAGACGATCACGGGCTCCTCGTCGCGGTCGTCCATGTCGCGGTAGAGCTTGAGGAGGTCGGCCGAGTCGAATTCGTAGAACGTGGGCGAGCGGGCCGCGTTGAGCATGGGGATGAAGCGTTCGGGGCGGCCGGTTCCGGCGGGCCCGGCGACCACGCCGCACGCCTCGTCGGGGTGGTCGGCGCGGGAGTGCGCGACGATCTGGTCGTACAGCGCCTGGGTGATGGTCAGCATGGCGCCCAGGATAGGACGACGGGCCCCTGCGTACCGAGGAGTGGTACGCAGGGGCCCGCATCGTGGACGCGACCTCTGTGGGGCCTGTGGTTCAGCGGTCGGCGAAGGCCTTGTTCTCGGGGTTGCGGGCCTTGAGGACCAGGTAGGAGACGCCGAGGATCAGGGCCCACAGGGGGGCGCAGTAGAGCGAGATCCTCGTGTCCTTGTCGATGCCCATCATGACGATGACGACGCCGATGAAGGCGAGCGCGAAGACGCTGGTGTACGGGGCGCCGGGGGCCCGGAAGGTGGACTGCGGGAGGGCTCCGCGGTCGGCCAGGCGGCGGTAGCGGAGCTGGCTCATGAGGATCATGATCCAGGCCCACATGCCGGAGATGGTGGCGAAGGAGACGACGTAGGTGAAGGCGTCACCGGGCCACTGGTAGTTGATCCAGACGCCGACGAGCATGAGTGCGGCGGAGACCGTGGTGCCGACGAGGGGAGTGCCGCTCTTCGTCAGGCGGGTGAAGAGCTTCGGGCCCTGTCCGTTGAGCGCGAGGTCGCGCAGCATGCGTCCGGTGGAGTACATGCCGGAGTTGCACGAGGAGAGCGCGGCGGTCAGGACGACGAAGTTGACGATGCCCGCGCCGAGGCCGAGGCCCATCTTCTCGAAGGCTTCGACGAACGGGGAGACGCCCGGTGAGAACTCGGTCCAGGGGACGACCGAGAGGATCATGATGAGGGCGCCGACGTAGAAGACCGCGATGCGCCACGGCACGGTGTTGATGGCCTTGGGCAGGACAGTCTTGGGGTCCTTGGACTCGCCCGCGGTGACACCGACGAGCTCGACGGCGAGGAAGGCGAACATCACGATCTGCAGCGTCATCAGGGTGCCCTTGATGCCGTGCGGGAAGAAGCCGCCGTCGGACCACAGGTGGGTGACGGAAGCGGTGTCGCCGGCGTCGGAGAAGCCGAGCGTGAGGATTCCGGCGCAGATGAGAATCATGCCGACGATGGCGGTGACCTTGACCATCGAGAACCAGAATTCGAGTTCACCGAACAGCTTCACGGAGATCAGGTTCACGCCGTACAGAATGATCGTGAAGATCAGTGCGGACACCCATTGCGGAATGTCGAACCAGAAGGTCATGTACTGGGCCGCAGCGGTGACTTCGGTGATTCCGGTGACGACCCAGAAGAGCCAGTAGGTCCAGCCGGTGACAAAGCCGGCGAAGGGGCCGATGAATTCGCGGGCGTACTCCGAGAAGGAGCCCGAGACCGGGCGGTACATGAGGAGTTCACCGAGAGCCCGCATGATGAAGAAGATCACCAGGCCCGCGACCGCGTACGCCAGGATGAGGCTGGGTCCGGCCTTGGCGATGGCCTTGCCCGCGCCGAGGAAGAGGCCGGTACCGATGGCCCCACCGATCGCGATCATCTGGATCTGACGGGCGCCGAGTGCTCTCTGGTAGCCCTCGGCGGACGTGGCATCCGCGGCTGCGGGGTGCGGGCCGCCCTGTCCCTTGTCGTCGACCTGCGCCGATGTCATGTGATGCGCCTTTCTCCACGCTGATCCGCGCCTTGCGGCTGCGGATCAGGTCCTGATCCCCCCGGATATGGATGGAGTGCCACCGGCGGTTGCCGGCTCGTAGCGCCTACCCGGGAACAGGGGTGGCGTCCCCGAGTGGTCGTGAAGATTTATCACGGCCACATCGGTGATCCACCGGACATTATGTGGCGCATGCCACAGGAAAAAGCGGACAACGGTGTCCAGGCACTGCAAAAAAGACCGATCAGGTGACGCGATCGTTATTCGGATTTGAGCGTCCGTTGAGCGAACACAGAGCCGCTGCCCGTGCGTGCTGCGTTACTGCATCAGCGTTTCGATAAGCGTTTCCTGGAGTGCGCCCAGCCAGAGGTAGGCCATGACCATGGGCTTGCGCGGATCGCTGTCGGGCAGCCGGTAGAGGGAGCCGTCCTCGCTCCCGTCCTCGTCGGACACCTCCAGCCGGGTGCCGATGGTGAGCCGGAGGTCGTTGAGGGAGCCGAGCCAGCTGCGGCACTCGTCGGCGTCGAGGGTGAGTACGGCGACACCGCCCGCCCCTCGCCCACCGCCCCTGCCGGATTCGCTGCGCGGGGCCTCCTCCGGCTGCGGCGTGAGCGCGTCGAGGGTGCGGACGACGACGAGGGCGTCGTCGCGCTTGCGGGTGCGCAGGTCGTTCTCGGTGAAGCGGCGGAACTCGGCCGACGCGGCGCGCAGTTCGGTGTCGTCGTCGCCGTAGGCCTCGGGGAAGAGGCGGGCCAGGGCGGGGTCGGAGGGCGGTTCGCTGGGGCCCTCGGCGAAGAGGGCGGCGAGCGGGTCCTCGCCCTCGGCGGGTTCGTCGCCGGGGCCGATGAGCTCGAGCAGCTGGACGGCGAGGGAGCGCAGGATCGCGATCTCCACCTCGTCGAGCGCGACGGCCGCGCCGCCGCCGGGGGTGGCCTCGAAGTGGCCGGCCATGGGTTCTCTCCGATGGTGGTCGGGCGGGGCGGACGGGACGGATCAGGGGGTCAGTTGCGGTCCTGGGTGAGGGTGGCCCACAGTCCGTAGCCGTGCATGGCCTGGACGTCGCGTTCCATCTCTTCGCGGCTGCCGCTGGAGACGACGGCACGGCCCTTCTGGTGGACGTCGAGCATCAGCTTGTGCGCCTTGTCCTTGGAGTAGCCGAAGTAGGCCTGGAAGACATAGGTCACGTAGCTCATGAGGTTGACCGGGTCGTTGTGGACCAGCGTCACCCAGGGGACGTCGGGCTCGGGGACGACGAGGTTCTCCTCGGCCGATTCGGGACGTTCGATCTCTACGGGGGCGACGCTCACCTACCCCATGCTGCCACCCGGGAGGGGGCATCGCACAAACGGGGCCGGTGGCGCGGCGGGCGCGCCACCCCCATCTCGTCACTTTGACGAAATAGGGGTAGCATCCCCGGCATGAACTCAGCGGACCTTGGGCGACGGGTCGGTGTGCCGTCGACCGCGCTCTTCACCGACCAGTACGAGCTCACGATGGTGCAGGCCGCGTTGAAGGCCGGCACCGCCGACCGGCGCTCGGTCTTCGAGGCGTTCACCCGCCGGCTGCCCGAGGGACGGCGCTACGGCGTCGTCGCGGGCATCGGGCGGGTTCTGGACGCTGTGGAGAACTTCCACTTCGACGACGAGATGCTCACCTTCCTGCGCGACCAGAGCGTCGTCGACGGGCCCACGCTCGACTATCTGGCCGACTACCGCTTCAGCGGCGACGTCTGGGGTTACCCGGAGGGCGAGGTGTACTTCCCGGGCTCGCCGATCCTGCGGGTCGAGGGTTCCTTCGCCGAGTGCGTGCTGCTGGAGACGGTGATCCTGTCGATCCTCAACCACGACTCCGCGATCGCCGCGGCGGCCTCCCGGATGTCGGCGGCGGCGGGCGGACGCAGGCTGATCGAGATGGGGGCCCGTCGCACGCACGAGCTGTCGGCGGTGGCGTCGGCCCGTGCGGCGTACATCGGCGGATTCGACACGACGTCGGACCTCGCCGCGGGCTTCCGCTACAACATCCCGACCGTCGGCACGAGCGCCCACGCGTTCACCCTGCTGCACGACTCCGAGCGCGATGCGTTCCGCGCCCAGGTCGACTCGCTGGGCCGTGACACGACACTGCTGGTCGACACGTACGACGTCACCGCCGCGGTCCGTACGGCGGTCGAGGTGGCCGGGACGGAGCTGGGCGCGGTACGGATCGACTCCGGCGACCTGCTGCTGGTCGCCCACCGGGTGCGTCAGCAGCTGGACGAGCTGGGTGCCACGGAGACGAAGATCGTGGTGACGTCGGACCTGGACGAGTACGCGATCGCGTCGCTGGCCGCGGCGCCGGTGGACGCGTACGGGGTGGGCACGCAGCTGGTGACCGGCAGCGGGCACCCCACCTGCTCGATGGTCTACAAGCTGGTCGCCCGCGCCGCTTCGGCGGACCCGGCGGACGAGCTGCTGCCGGTGGCGAAGAAGTCGCTGGGCGCGAAGTCCTCGAAGGGCGGTCGCAAGTGGGCGGCTCGCCGGCTGGACGAGGACGGTGTCGCCGAGGCCGAGGTGATCGGCACCGGTCCGGTCCCGGCGGAGCTGGCCGGCCGGCAGCTGCTGGTGGAGCTGGTCAGGGCCGGCGAGGTGGTCGCGCGCGAGCCGCTGGACGCTGCGCGGGAGCGGCACATCGCCGCGCGGGCGGGGCTGCCGATGTCTGCGATGCAGTTGTCCCGGGGGGAGCCGGTGCTGCCCACGGAGTACGTGTGAGGGGGCGGGGATGCGGTACGGGGGCGCCCGGCGGTCATTTCGTGCTCGGTCCACCCCGGCCCGACGGGCGCGGGGCCCCCTCGACGGGCCCGATTTTGCCCGGACAAGCTTGATTTTGCCCGGCCGCGCTTGATTTGCCCTGGGCGTCCCCCTCCCTAACGCACGCCTGATTCCCTAGGCTCGTTGCCACCCCCGTAACCGCCGCTCGCTCCCCCACCGAAGGAACCCGCCATGCACCGCGCCTTGATCGTCGTGGACGTCCAGAACGACTTCTGCGAGGGCGGGAGTCTCGCGGTGGCCGGGGGCTCCGATGTCGCTGCCGCCATCACCGATCTGATCGGTGAGGCCCAGCCCGGCTACCGGCACGTGGTGGCCACCCGTGACCACCACGTCGACCCCGGTGACCACTTCTCCCCGGAGCCGGACTTCGAGCACTCCTGGCCCGCGCACTGCGTCGCCGGCACGGAAGGCGTGGGGTTCCACCCCAATTTCGCCCCCGCGGTCGCCTCCGGGGCGATCGACACCGTCTTCGACAAGGGTGCGTACGCTGCCGCGTACAGCGGCTTCGAGGGCCAGGACGAGAACGGCACGGGACTGGCCGAGTGGCTGCGTGAGCGCGGGGTCACCGAGGTCGACGTCGTCGGCATCGCGACCGACCACTGCGTCCGGGCCACCGCGCTCGACGCCGTCCGTGAGGGTTTCGCCACCCACGTACTGCTGGATCTGACCGCGGGCGTCGCCGAGGCGACGACGGAGCGTGCGCTGACCGAGCTGCGGGACGCGGGCGTGGTCCTGTCCGGCAAGCCGGTGGTCTGAGCGGCGGGTCCGGGGATCGGCTCTGCCGGATCAGCTCTGCCGGGCCGGCAGCGCGGGCCTCAGCAGGGCGCGTATCGGGTGCCAGAGCTCCTGGGCCCGCTCGGGTCTCGCGCGCCACAGGAGCCCGTCGGGGTGGTGCAGGACGGCAGTGATCTCGTCCGGGGTGGGCGGCTCCGCGTTACCGCGGAGGTAGACGGCGCGCAGGCCCAGATTGCGCAGTCGGGTCAGCGCGCGGGCCCGGTTCGCCGCGTGCACCAGAACGCGCACCGGAGTGTCCGGCCCCACGCCCTCCGCCGGGCTCGGCAGCGTGATCGCGACGACCACACTGCCGTTCGGCAATTTGCTGAATCCTCCGCCTGCCATGCTCCGCGCTCCCCCGTGAGACCTCGTGTGTCAACAAGAATCCGAACAAGAGGCACCTAAACACGATCGGCCGCCGCCCGCTAGAGGGCGACGGCCGATCATGCTTTGACCTGCGGTTTTACCAGATTACTTGTGCGAGGGACCCACGCGGACGGTCACCGTGGAGCCACTGAACGGCTCGTTGATGATCGAGATCCGGGTGTTGGTGTCAGTTACCTGCACGCTTCCGGTCTTGTTCTCCTTGTACCAGTAGGTGCCCTTGTGGTCGTCGAAGACCGGAACGCCGAGCTGCGGCTTGATCTTCGTGGCTACGTCACCGTTGTGCAGCGTGAAGCCGTCGGTGGGGTACCAGCTGAACGGAGCGTCGAAGGGCTGGATCTTGTTGCGGATGACCGTGCCGTCCGACCACTTCAGCGGCTTGGCGTGCGCGTCGATCGGCAGGATCAGGCCCTGACCCGGGTGGGTCGAGACGTTGTTGTCCTTCTGCGAGCCGTCCCACAGCCAGATGAGCAGGCCGTTCTGGTACGGGTAGTGCTCGACCCAGTCCGGACGGGTCTTGGAGAACCCGAAGTTGTACGGGCCGACCTTGAGGGTCTGGTCGTACGAGACGTACTGGCGGTTCTCCGCGATGTAACGCTGCGGGTAGTCCTTGGTGAAGGACGAGCCCACCCGGGAGAAGCCCTTGGCGGTCCAGCCGTTGTCGTCGCCCTCGGCGTTGTCCGTGAAGAGCGCGGCACCGTCGGCGTTGACCGCGATGGTGTCGGCCGCGAAGCCGACGCCGCCCGCGCCGCCGTCCGTGGTGTAACGGAAGCGGATGTCGATCTTCTTGCCGGCGTAGGCGTCCAGCGAGTACGAGAGCTTCTGGTACGTGCCGGAGACGTCGGTCAGGGCCGGCTTGTCACTGGCGTCGCGCGGGATGGCCTTGCCGTCGGCGGTGCCGTCGAGCGCGGTCCAGCTGGTGCCGCCGTTGTCCGAGACCTCGGTGTAGAGGTAGTCGTAGTCGGCCTCGATGTCCCACCAGCCCGAAAGGTCCAGGGACGCCTTGGACTTGCCGGTCAGGTCGACCGAGCGGGACAGGGTGTTGTTGAGGTTGTCACCCATGTCGCTCCACCACTGCTTGGCGCCCTCGGCGGGCGTCGTGACGGCGGTGGTGACGGCCTTGTCGGGCAGCTCGACGACGAGTGCCTGCTTGTTCTTGGTGTTGTACTCGGAGACACCCAGCTTGTGGGTGGACTTCGTCGCGGCCTTGGCCACGTCGTAGTCCAGCCAGCCCAGCTGGAACTTGTCCCAGGCGGTCATGTCGCCGGGCAGGTCACCGATGCTGTTCTTGCCGGTGCCGAGCCAGGATCCGGCCGACATCAGCGACCAGAAACCGACCGAGTTCTCGGCGGTGTTGGTCGTGTCGTACAGGTCCGGCAGACCGAGGTCGTGGCCGTACTCGTGGGCGAACACGCCCAGGCCGCCGTTCTCGGGCTGTGCGGTGTAGTCGCCGACCCAGATGCCGGTGTCACCGATCTGGGTGCCGCCGGCCTTGTTGTCGGCCGGGCCGGTCGCGCCGGCGTTGGTGCCGTAGGCGTACCAGCGGTGCGCCCAGATGGCGTTGGTGCCCTCGACGCCGCCGCCCGCGGACTCGTCCTCACCGGCGTGCACGATCTGGAAGTGATCGATGTAGCCGTCGGGCTCGTTGAAGTTGCCGTCGTTGTCGAAGTCGTAACGGTCCCACTGGTCGTACTGAGCGAGGTCCGTCTTGATCTGCTCGGGCGTACGGCCCTTGGCCTTCTGGTCGGCGGCCCAGGCGTTCACGCCGTCCTTGATCATGTCCCAGGCGCTGGCGCAGTTGGTCGAACCGCAGTAGTTCGAGCCGTAGCGGGCCTCGTTGTACGGGACCTTGACCCAGTCGGAGACCTCACCCTCGACCGAGTAGCGCCCGGAGGACGTCTTCTCGTAGTACGTCTTGAGCGAGTTCTTGCCGGCACCTTCGCCGAAGTACAGGTCCTGGAAGTGGGCCTGGTTGTAGTCGGCCTGCCAGGCGGTGCTGTTGTCCTTCGCGGGGTCCGGCTTGGCTATCCGGTTGTGCGCCGGTCCCGCCGTGCCGCCGTACTTCGGAACGGCGGGCTTGGGGCCGTCGCCGTCCGGGTCGAACATGGTCGTGTTGTCGATCTTGTCGCCGAACTCCACCAGAACGGTGAAGATCTTGTCGGTCTTCTGGCGGCTGAGCTCGACGTACTTCTTGTCGTCGAGCTTGACCACCTTGGAACCGCTGCGCGTCGACACCTTCTTGTCGCCGGATATGACCTGTTCCAGGGCAGCCTGACGCTGGGCGTCCTGCTCCTTGCTGAACGGGCCTTCCAGATCGTGCGCGTTGCCCTTGGCCGACCCCGGGTCCCGGCGGTCTATGGCGGTGGCAGCGGAGCCTGACGCCTGGTCATCGGCCTGAGCGGTGGCGAAGGCGGATGCGGTGGCGGCGGTCGCGGCCATGGCCACGACAACCGCCCCGGTGCGAAGCGCCCGTCTTTTAATGATCACGTGATGCAGTCCTCCCCGGCGCCCGCGGCTGCGGCCTTGAAGGTGTAAAGGGGCCGCGCGCGGTAACGCGTCACAAGTGACGACATTCGACCGGAGTTACGGAAGAAAAGACAGACCTTGACTTGAACAGACCAAGTGCACTATGCAGGAGCGCATTTCCGCTATGCGGACGACCTGTTCACGGCCGACCGGCGCGCCAAAGCCCTTCAGGGGCTTGCGACATGACTCCATGCGCCCCCCGTGCACCGGTACCGTGGGTTAGGTGACGCTTACTACCCGTTCCTCTCGGGCATCCACCGTCGTAGAGTCACTTGACAGCGAGTCCGCGTTGAGAGACTGCCCATCCGACGTCCCGAGGACGGATACCGCCATGCCGCGTCCCACTGCTGCACAGCTCTCCTACGGTTCGGTGACCGTCGTCTTCTCGACCTTCGCCATGCTGCTGCTGTCCCGGACCGAATCGGGCATCGGCATCGCCGTCATCGGTACGGCCGCGCTCGCGCTCGGTCTGCTGGTGGCCGTCACCGTTCCCCTGCCCGCGCGCAGGAACACAGCGAAAGCGGCGAGCACGAGGGCCGCGGTGTCCGCACACCGTGACTCCGTCGCCGCCGCTGCCGAACCCGAGGGCCGCACCCTCGACCCCGTACAGAGCAGGATCCCGGCCGCACGCCCCGCATCGGAGCGGGTGGGCGAGCACTCGCTGCGGCGCTGAACGCCACCGCCGGGAGGGTGCCGACGCCCTCCCGGCAGTTCATCAGTTGGTGACCACCACCACCGTCTTGGCCGCCTTGTCCTGGAGCCCCTGCTTGTAGGGCTTGTCCGTGAACATCAGCACGATGTTGATCAGCCACCACAGGCACGGACAGCACAGCAGTGCCGGCAGCCACAGCACCACGGCCCGCAGGAAGGCGCTGCCGGTGTCCGGCACCCGGCCGTCGTTGAGCATCGCGACCCGCAGCTTCAGCAGCCGCTTCCCCAGGGTGCGGCCGTCCTTGTGCGTGAAGTACGTGTCGTACGCGACGTAGACCACCAGAGCGATCAGCGACCAGAGCAACTGATGCCCGCTGTAGGTCTGGGCGAAGACGTCACCGACGTTGTCGTCGTTGTTGTTGTCCGACATCTCGACCGCGCCGCCCCAGGGCAGCGAGATCAGGTACAGCGGGATCGAGATGATCAGGAAGTCGATCAGCCGGGCCAGGATCCGCTTGCCGGGCTCCGCGAGCGGTGGCATGCCCGCCAGCGGATCCGATCCGCCGTACGGGCCACCGCCGTACGGACCGGGATCGTAGGGCGGCGGGGGCGGCGCGCCGCCGTAGGGCGAGCCCGATGACGGCGGCGGCTGGGACCCGGGCGGCCTCTTGGAGAACGGGTCGTCCTCGGGCGGCTGACCGGACGTCGGCTGATCGTTGCTCATGGGGGCAGTGCACCCCGCCCCACGGACGCCCGCAACGGCTCAGGTGCGTTCGGGGGAACGCCGTCCGTCCGAAGGCCCTCACCCGAAGGGCGGTCAGCCGTGCGGGTCGCTCCCGGCCGCCTGTCAGCCCGCGACGAAGGTGCGGGCCGCCTTGTCGTGCCAGCACTGGCGCCACGGCCGGTCGATCAGGCACCAGAGCACGTTGATCACGCCGATCACCAGAAGACCCAGCACGCCGTAGACCAGCCACCGGCGCAGGGCGGCACCGAAGCCGGGCGCGTCGTGGGACTCGATGTCCCGTACGTCGAGTCCGCAGAGCTTCTTGCCGAGCGTGCGGCCCCACTTCGCGGTCGGCAGCGCCTCCAGGAGGATGCCCATCACCAGGAAGACGGCGAGGACCACGCCGGCCAGGGAGGCCGTGGTGGAGTCCAGCAGCCAGACGGTGACCGTCTCGCCCGAGAGCTTGGCGGCGTCGATCTTCTCGTTGACGTGGTCCGTCGCCCGGGACACCAGCGGAACCGCGGCGGCACCGACGAGCGCGCCGAGCACCACCGTGTCGATGAGCCGGGCGGCGAGCCGCTTGCCGAGTGCCGCCGGGCGGGCCGACGTCCGGGCCGCGGCGAGCTGCTGGAAGTGGTCGTCGACCGGGGGCTTCCAGGGCACGACGGGCTGGTCGGGCTGCGGCGCCTGCTGGGACTGCTGCGGGAACGCGGGCCGTTGCTGCTGTGCGGGCGCCTGCGGCTGCGACCGGAAGTCCTGTTCGGGCCGGGCCAGCTGATGGGCCTGCTGCGCCCAGGAGGCGGAGCCACCGCCGGGGCCGGGCGTGAGCGGGCTGTTGAGCTCCGCGGGGGCCGGGCCGGGCGCGGCGGCCTGCGGTGCATGCGCGGCAGGGTGTACGGCGGGCGTGGAGGGGTGCGCGGCGGCCTGCGGGGTGGCGGGTGCGGCCGGCGCGGTGCCGGGGTTGATCGCACGCATCGTCATCGTGCCGTCGGCGGGCGGCTGCTGTGCCTCGCGCGGGCCGGGCGTCCTGCCGCCGGATCCCACGGCGCGGATCGTGACGGTGCCGTCCACGGGCGGGCGCGGTGTGTCGCCGCTCCCGGCCCCCGGGCGGCCCGGGCGGCCGACCCGGATGGCGACGGTGTTCTCGGGAGCCTGTCCGCTGCCGTCGCGCATGCCGGGCAGTGCGCCTCCGGTGGGGTCCGCGGATGCGGGACGCCGCGGGTCGGCCGGGGCCCGGTTCGCCGGGGCGGCGTCACCGGGCGTACGGATGTCCGGGGAACCGGCCGGGGGCGTCCGCGGATCGGCTTCGGCCCTACCGCCCTGCGGTTCGGGCTGCCCGCCCCAGGAGATCCGCCGGTCGCGGTCGCCGCCGAAGCCGGTCTGCCGGGAGGCGTCCGCCTGCCAGGCGGTGGCGGGTTCGGGGCGGTTGCCCTCGTACGAATCCTCGTCGAAGAAGACCGGGCCGGTCTCGTCCACCGCGGTGGGAGCCGGCGCGGGGGCGTGCGGCGCGGTCTCCTCCTCGGCGGGTGCGCTGGGCATGGGTTCGCCCTGCTGCGGGGCGGGCCGGCTGGTGCCGGGCACCCACGAAGCGCCGTTCCAGTACCGGACGTATCCGGGAATGGACGGGTCGGGGTAGTACCCCTCGCGGGGGCTGTCGTCACCGGGTGCCGGGGTTGGGGCGCTCATCACCGTGGTCCCGTATCTCTTCGAGGCCTGGGACCGGCCGGCAATGGGGGGACGACCGGTCCTCATACAAGGGTCCACATCTATCAGACGCCCGCCTGTCACCGGGCCGGTCCTGGTGTTTGGGCCACTTTCCGGTCCCCCCGAAATATTTTTCCCGAAGTCGCGTAATGGATGGCGGGGAGGGTGCTCTCTCCCTGTGCGGGCGGTCGTGCGACCGGCCCACAGGCATCGAAAGGACGCACCTCATGGACACCGTCGTGGAACGCGAGCTGGAGCTGAAGCTGGTGCTGTCGCCCGAGCGCAGCATTCCCGTGCCCGCCCGGCTGACGTATCGCACCGAGGACCCCTACGCCGTGCACATCACCTTCCACATCGGCTCCGACGCCCCCGTGCACTGGACGTTCGCCCGCGATCTGCTGGTCGAGGGGGTGTTCCGGCCGTGCGGGCACGGGGACGTGCGGATCTGGCCCACCAAGGTCGAAGCCCGCAGCATCATCTGCGTGGCGCTGACGTCGCCCGACGGAAACGCCCTGCTGGAGGTGCCGTCGGCCGCGGTGGCCGCCTGGGTGGAGCGGACGCTGCGGATCGTCCCGCCGGGTACGGAGGCCGGGCGGCTCGGCATCGACGAGGCCCTGGCCGAGCTGCTCGCGCCGCTGCCGGCCGACGACCTGTGGATGAGCGACCCGTGGCCGTCGGACGAGTCGCAGGACGGGGAGGGTTGAGAGGGCGGCCGGGGCGGCACGAGGTCTCAGAAGACCTTGCCCGGATTGAGGAGACCCAGGGGGTCGAAGGCCTGCTTGACGCCCCGGTGCAGTTCCACGCTCACCTCCCCGAGTTCGCGGGCGAGCCACTCCTTCTTGAGGACGCCCACGCCGTGTTCGCCGGTGATGGTGCCCCCGAGTTCGAGGCCGAGCGCCATGATCTCGTCGAAGGACTCGCGGGCCCGCCGGGACTCGTCGGCGTCGGTGTGGTCGAAGCAGACGACGGGGTGGGTGTTGCCGTCGCCCGCGTGGGCGCAGACGCCGATGGTGAGGTCGTACTTCTCGGCCACGGCCGCCGTGCCTTCGAACATGGCGCCGAGCTGCGAGCGTGGTACGCACACGTCGTCGATCATCGTCGCCGACTTGACGGTCTCCAGCGCGGTGAGCGACATCCGCCGGGCCTGGAGGAGCATGTCGGACTCGGCGACGTCCTCGGCCGGGACGACTTCGGTGGCTCCGGCGGCGGTGCACAGGGCCGCGACGGCGGCGAGGTCCGCCGAGGGGTCCGGCGTGTCGAAGGCGGCGAGCAGGAGCGCCTCGGTGGACTCGGGGAGGCCCATGTTCGCCATCTTGTTGACGGCATGGACGGTTGTACGGTCCATCAGTTCGAGGAGTGACGGTGTGTGGCCGCGCTCCATGATCCGGCAGACGGCGTCGCAGGCGCTCGCCGCGCTCGGGAACTCGGCGGCCAGGACGAGTTGCCGGGGCGGTTGCGGCTTGAGCGCGAGCACGGCCTTGACGACGATGCCGAGGCTGCCCTCGGAGCCGACGAAGAGCCGGGTGAGGTCATATCCGGCGACGCCCTTGGCGGTCCGGCGGCCGGTGGTGAGCAGGCGTCCGTCGGCGAGGACGACGTCGAGTCCCAGGACGTATTCGGCGGTGACTCCGTACTTCACGCAGCACAGGCCTCCGGAGGCGGTGCCGATGTTGCCGCCGATGGTGCACATCTCCCAGCTGGAGGGGTCCGGCGGGTAGTAGAGCCCGTGCTGGTTGACCGCCCGGGAGAGGACGGCGTTGATGACGCCCGGCTCCACGACGGCGATGCGGTCGACGGGGCTGATCTCCAGGATGCGGTCCATCTTGACCAGGGAGAGCACGATGCAGCCGTCCGAGGCGTTGGCCGCGCCCGACAGGCCCGTGCGGGCGCCCTGGGGGACGACCGGGACGCGCAGGGCCGTGGCGGTGCGCATGATGTGCTGGACCTGCTCGACGGTGCGGGGCAGCGTGACGACGGCGGGGGTGCCCGCGTCGCAGAAGCTCGCCATGTCGTTGGCGTAGGTGGTGGTGATGTCGGGATCGGTGATCAGGGCCTCGGCCGGCAGACCCGCACGCAGTAGTTCGAGGAGATCGTCCATGATCCAAGACTGGCACCCGGGCCCATTGGTGTGAACCCGTAGGCGGCCGCGTTCGTAAGGCGCGGTGTGTTCTTCGTACTGACGCAGAGTGATCGCCATGGACGTCACGCCACAGCAGACCCCGACGGCCCCCGGGCCGGACCACGACCCCGAGACTCCCCGCGCCGCGCCCCGTGAGTCCCCGCCCGACCCCGCGTCCCTGGCCGAGCCGCCACCCGCCTCGCTGCGCACGTCACTGCGCAGGGCCGCGTTCGGTGTGGTGGCCGGGGCGGTGCTGGTGACGGGTGCGGTGGTCGCGGTGCCCGACGACGAGCAGGACGCGGCGCGGCCTTTGCCGGGTCCGGTCTCGCGGGCGATGAGCGCGACGGCCGCGGGTTCACCCGCGTCGCTCTCCGATCTGACCGCGCTCATGGGCGACCGGCAGAAGTGGGTGGGGACGCATCCGTCGGACGCGCAGTCGTGGGCGGTGCTCGGGTCGGCGTACGTGGAGTGGGGGCAGCGGGCCTCGGACGCGGCGTACTACACCCGGGCCGAGCAGGCACTGAAGCGGTCCCTGGACGTACAACCGGGCGAGAAGGGCAACGAGGTCGCCTGGGTGGGCCTCGCCTCGCTCGCCAACGCACGGCACGACTTCGTGACGGCGAAGAAGTGGGGCGAGACGGTACGGTCCCGGCAGCCGAGGCAGTGGGCGGTGTACCCGGAGCTGATCGACGCGTACAACGGCCTGGGTGACTACAGGTCGGCGACGGCGGCGGTGGAGAAGTACGCCGCGCTGCGGTCCGGCGTGCCGTCGCTGGGGCTGACGGCGGAGATGTACCGGGACCGGGGCTGGCGCGAGGACGCGCTGGCCACCGCGCAGGACGCCGCGAACCGGGCGAAGACGCCCGCGGAGAAGGCCGCCTGCCTCTCCAGGCTGGGAGAGCTGGCCTGGGAGCGGGGGGAGCCGAAGGAGGCGGTGGCGCAGTACGGTGCCGCGCTGCGCACCGATCCCGCCCACCACCCGTCCCTCGCCGGCCGGGCCCGTGCGCTGGCGGCGCTCGGGCGAACCGACGAGTCCCAGCGCGACTACCAGGCGGCGTTGAAGACGTCGCCGCAACCGGCCTATCTGCTGGAGCTGGGCGAACTGTACGAGTCGCTCGGCCTGGACGGCGACTCGGTCAACCAGTACACGAAGCTGCGTGAGGCGCTGGCCCACAACAGGGCGCGGGGCGTGGACGAGTCCCTGCTCCTGGGCCGCTTCGAGGCCGCTCACGGTGACGCTGCCGCGGCGGTGGAGCTGCTGCGGGCTGAGTGGGGCCGCGGGCACCACAGCGCGGCGGTGGCCGATGCGCTGGGCTGGGCGCTGCATCGCTCGGGCGATTCGGATTCGGCTCTGGAGTACGCGGAGCGGGCGGTGGACTCGGGCGGTCAGAACGCGTCGTACGCGTATCACCTGGGCATGGTCCAGCGGGCCTTGAACGACTTCGGCCCGGCCCGCCGCCATCTGGAGGAAGCCCTGCGCACCAACCCGCGGTTCTCGCCGCTGGACGCGCCCCGGGCGCAGGAGACGCTGGACACGCTGGGGCTGCCGCCGGCCGGCGGTCCGCGCGACATGCAGCCGGCCGCCCCGCCGGCGCCGGCACCCTCGCAGGAGGCCGGTCCGCAGACCGCTGAGGTGGCGCCCGACACCCCGGCCGGGGAGCCCGCGCAGAATCCCGGTGAGGCGCCGGCCCCGGCGGCCGGCGCTCCGGGGCAGCGGGCGAAGCCGAGCGCGCCGAAGACCTCCGCCACGCGCACCCCGGTCAAGCCGTCGGCCCCGCAGTCGCCTGCGGGGCACTGACGCCCCGTACCGCACGGCAGGACGGGCGGCCCGGATCTCCGGTCCGCCCGTCCTGTGTCCCCTGCGGAGCGGAGGATGACGTGGAGCAGGGAGTGCGTGGATCGGCGGGCGCCGTGGATCAGAGGTTGCCGCGCTTCTCCTGCTCGCGCTCGATCGCCTCGAAGAGGGCCTTGAAGTTGCCCTTGCCGAAGCCCATCGAGCCGTGGCGCTCGATCATCTCGAAGAAGACGGTCGGCCGGTCCTGGACCGGCTTGGTGAAGATCTGCAGCAGATAGCCGTCCTCGTCGCGGTCCACGAGGATCTTCAGCTCGCGCAGGGTCTCCACGGGCACCCGGGTCTCGCCCGCCCACTCGCCCAGGGTGTCGTAGTAGGAGTCCGGGGTGTCGAGGAACTGGACGCCTGCCGCGCGCATCACCCGTACGGAGGCGACGATGTCGTTCGTCGCGAGCGCGATGTGCTGGACGCCGGCGCCGCCGTAGAACTCCAGGTACTCGTCGATCTGGGACTTCTTCTTGGCGACGGCCGGCTCGTTGATCGGGAACTTGACCTTGAGCGTGCCGTCGGCGACGACCTTGGACATGAGCGCGGAGTACTCGGTGGCGATGTCGTCGCCCACGAACTCCTTCATGTTGGTGAAGCCCATGACCTTGTTGTAGAAGCCGACCCACTCGTTCATCCGGCCGAGCTCGACGTTGCCGACGCAGTGGTCGACGGCCTGGAAGGTCCGCTTGGCCGGGGGCTCGACGATCGGGGCGGCGGCGGCGAAGCCGGGGAGGTAGGGGCCTTCGTAGCCGGTGCGCTCGACGAGGGTGTGGCGGGTCTTGCCGTACGTGGCGATCGCGGCCAGGACGACGGTGCCGTGCTCGTCCTTCACCTCGTGCGGCTCGGTGAGGCCGAGGGCGCCGTGCTCGACGGCGTAGGCGTACGCGGCCCGGGCGTCGGGGACTTCGATGGCCAGGTCGACGACGCCGTCGCCGTGCTCGGCCACGTGGTCGGCGAGGAAGCGGCCGTGGTCCGTGGACGCCCTGATGACGGAGGTGAGGACGAAGCGGGCGGAGCCGTTGGTCAGGACGTAACTGGCGGTCTCGCGGCTGCCGTTCTCCGGTCCGGAGTAGGCGACCAGCTTCATGCCGAAGGCCGTCGAGTAGTAGTGCGCGGCCTGCTTGGCGTTGCCGACGGCGAAGACGACGGCGTCCATTCCCTTGACCGGGAAGGGATCGGCCTGCCGCGCTGTCCCGGGGGTGCTGTGCATCGTCTCAGTCATGTCCGAAGGTTCCCGCCGCTTCGCAAGGTGCGCAACAGTTCGCGAATCTGCTGGTCAATCTGTCCATCGCCCGGCCATGATGGGCGGGCTATCTGTACATGATGACCATCACACCGACACTCCGGAGGCCGGCCGTGGCAATCGATCATCTGGACGGGCGGCTCATCGTGCTGCTCGCGCGCGAGCCACGGATCGGGGTACTGGAGGCGTCACGCCGGCTCGGCGTGGCGCGCGGGACGGTCCAGGCGCGTCTGGACCGTCTTCAGTCCAATGGCGTCATCCGCGGCTTCGGTCCCGACGTCGACCCTGCGGCCCTCGGCTATCCGGTGACCGCCTTCGCCACTCTGGAGATCAAGCAAGGCCAAGGCGCCGATGTGCGGGCCCACTTGGGGGGCGTGCCGGAGGTGCTGGAGCTGCACACCACCACCGGCCATGGCGACATGTTCTGCCGGCTCGTCGCTCGCTCCAACGCCGATCTCCAGCGGGTGATCGACCGAGTTGTCGGATTTGATGGCATCGTCCGGGCCTCCACGGCCATCGTCATGGAGAACCCCGTACCCCTGCGCATCATCCCGCTCGTGGAGCAGGCAGCACAGGACACCGACTGAGCCGAGGAGTGACGTGTGAGCTTCTGGGAGTACCTCGGAAACCGGCACCAGCAGTTGCTCACCGACGCGTTCCAGCACGCCAGCGCGGTTTTCCAGTGCATGGTCATCGCCACCGCGCTCGGTGTGCTGATCGGGGTGGTCAGCTATCGCAGCGGCTGGGGCTCCTCGGTGGCGATCACCTCGACGGCGACCGTCCTGACCATTCCCTCCCTCGCCGCGATCGGTCTGCTGATCCCGCTGGTCGGGCTCGGGGTCGCGCCGACGGTGATCACCCTGACGCTGTACGGGCTGCTGCCCGTCGTCCGGAACTCCATCGTCGGACTGCGCGGCGTCGACCCGGCGCTCGTGGACGCCGCGAAGGGCATCGGGATGTCGCGGATCACCCGGCTCCGCAAGGTGGAGCTGCCACTCGCCTGGCCGCCGATCCTCACCGGGATCCGGGTCTCCACCCAGATGCTGATGGGGATCGCCGCCATCGCCGCGTACGCCTCCGGACCGGGTCTCGGAAACGAGATCTTCCGGGGCATCGCCTCGCTGGGCAGTGCCAACGCGATCAATTCCGTGCTCGCCGGCACGCTCGGCATCGTCATCCTCGCCCTGCTCTTCGACGCCGCCTACGTCCTGCTGGGGCGGCTCACCATCCCGAGGGGGATCCGTGTCTGAGACCACGGCACCGGCCGAACCGGAGCCGGCCGCCCACGCGACCTCCGGCGCCACCATCCAGCTGGAGGACCTGACCAAGATCTACCCGGGCAACCCCAGCCCGGCCGTGGACAACGTCTCGATGGACATCAAAGCCGGCGAGACCGTCATCTTCGTGGGACCGTCCGGCTGCGGGAAGTCAACCACCCTGAAGATGATCAACCGGCTGATCGAGCCGTCCTCCGGCCGGATCCGGATCGGCGACGAGGACGTCACCGACATCGACCCGGTCAAGCTGCGCCGCAAGATCGGCTACGCGATCCAGTCGTCCGGGCTCTTCCCGCACATGACGGTCGCCGAGAACATCGCCCTCGTGCCGAAGATGGTGGGCTGGTCGAAGTCGAAGGTGAAGGACCGGGTCGAGGAGATGCTTGATCTCGTCGGCCTGGATCCGCGTGAGTTCCACGGCCGCTATCCCCGCGCCCTCTCCGGCGGTCAGCAACAACGCGTCGGTGTGGCAAGGGCGCTGGCCGCCGATCCTCCGGTGCTGCTGATGGACGAACCGTTCGGCGCGGTCGACCCGATCACCCGTGACCACCTCCAGGACGAGCTGATCCGGCTCCAGCACGAGCTCCACAAGACGATCGTCTTCGTCACGCACGACTTCGACGAGGCGATCAAGCTGGGCGACCGGATCGCCGTGCTGCGCGAGCACTCGCACATCGCGCAGTTCGACACCCCGGAGGCCATCCTCACCAATCCGACGGACGACTTCGTCTCCGGATTCGTCGGGGCCGGTGCGGCGCTGAAGCGGCTCAACCTCACCCGCGTCAGGGACGTGGAGATCGCCGAGTTCCCGACGGTGACGGTCGACGAGCCGCTCCAGTCCATCTTCAACAAGCTGCGTAGCGGCTCGCACAACGAACTGCTGATGCTGGACCGCAGGAACCGCCCGTACAAGTGGCTGCGGCGCGGCGACCTGATGCGGGCCCGCGGTTCGCTGGCGCGGGCCGGGCAGCTGGTGCACGACACGGTGACCAGGGACGCGACGCTGCACGACGCCCTGGAGGCGGTGCTGACCGACAGCGGCGGGCGGGTCGCGGTGACCGGGCGGCGCGGCGAGTTCATCGGGGTCGTCGACATGGGCACCCTGATGAACTCGGTGCACGAACTCCTGGAGGCCGACCGGCTCACCGCCATCGAGCACCAGCACCACCTGGAGGAGCTGCGGACCCACCAGACCGTCCAGGAGCTGGAGGGCGGTGGGGGCGCATGACTCCCGACTCCCCATCCGGCCGCCGTTCCACCGGGCCGGTCCCCGCGTCCGACCGGGACCGCCCGCCGGGCGAGCACGACGTCAAGGGCCTCGCCTTCCATGACGAGGAGGAGGAGCCGGCCGCGCCGCCGGCCGGTCCTCCGCGGCGTCTCACCTGGCGCAAGCTGGTGGTGGTCCCGGCGGCGCTCGCGGTGGTGCTGGTCATCACGTACGTGTGGATCACGAACGTCGAGCTCGACTCGATCGCGGAGAACTCCCTGGTCGGCGACACGGTCCAGCTGCGGTGGTGGCAGCACGTCAGGCTGACGGCCATCTCGACGTTCTGGGTGCTGATCATCGCCATTCCGCTGGGCATCGCGCTGACCCGGCGCGGGCTGAGCAAGGCCGCGCCGCTCGTCACCGCGATCGCCAACATCGGGCAGGCGACACCGGCGATCGGGCTGCTGGCGCTGCTGGTGATCTGGCTGGGCATCGGCCCGTCGACGGCGATCACCGGCATGGTGATCTACGCGGTGCTGCCGGTGCTCTCCAACACGGTGGCGGGGCTGAAGGCGATCGAGCCGACCCTGGTGGAGGCCTCGCGCGGGATCGGCATGTCGGCGATGGGGACGCTCCGGAAGGTGGAACTCCCCCTCGCCGTGCCGCTGATCCTGGCCGGTGTACGGACGGCGCTGGTGCTCAACGTAGGCACGGCGACCCTGGCGACGTTCGGGGGTGGCGGCGGGCTCGGTGACCTGATCACGTCCGGCATCCAGACGCAGCGCATGCCGGTCCTGGTGCTCGGTTCCGTGCTGACGGTGGTGCTGGCGCTGCTGGTGGACTGGCTGGCCTCGCTGGTCGAGGTGGCGCTGACGCCGCGCGGACTGGAGGTGGGGCGATGAGGACGCGACGCGTGCGTACGGTCCTGGCGGGCGCGGCCGCTCTGGCCCTGGCGCTGGCGGGGTGCGGGCTGAAGAGCGGTTCGCCGATGGTGGACGACGTGACGCCCGGCAAGGTCGCCGGGGGGCAGCCGCTGGACGGCGCATCGCTGACCGTCACTTCGAAGAACTTCAGCGAGAACATCATCCTGGGCCAGATGATCGGCCTGATCTTCAAGGCCGCGGGGGCCGAGGTCCTGGACCGGACGAACCTGCCGGGCTCGATCAGCGCCCGGGAGGCGATCATTCAGGGCGATGCCGACGCGATGTACGAGTACACGGGCACCGGCTGGATCACGTACCTGGGCCACGCCAAGCCGATCACCGACCCGCTGGAGCAGTGGAAGGCGGTGCGCGACGCGGACCGGAAGAACGGCGTGACGTGGCTGCCGCAGTCCACCCTGAACAACACCTACGCGCTCGCCATCAGCAGGGCGAACAACGCGAAGTACCACCTGAAGACGCTGTCCGACGTCGCCGCACTGTCGAAGAAGAACCCCTCGGCCGTCACGGTCTGCGTGGAGAACGAGTTCGCCTCGCGCAACGACGGACTGCCCGGGATGGAGAAGGCGTACGGGATGTCGATCCCGGCCGGCAACATCAAGAAGATGGACGCGGGCATCATCTACACCCAGGTGTCGAAGTCCGACTCCTGCCTGCTGGGTGAGGTGTTCACCACCGACGGCCGCATCAAGGCGATGAACCTGGACGTACTGGTGGACAACAAGCACTTCTTCCCCAACTACAACGCGGCCCCGGTCGTCCACACCGCGACCTTCGACAAGTACCCGGTGATCGCAGCCCTGTTGGACCCGCTCAGCGCTCGGCTGACCACGGAGGTCGCACAGGTGCTGAACGCCAAGGTGGATGTCGACGGGGAGGACCCGCACGACGTGGCGAAGAACTGGCTGATCGAGGAGGGATTCATCAAGAAGGGGTGAGGGGTTCCGGGACGACATTCCAAAGAAGACGTTGCAAAGACCTGTTGCAAAGCTGTCTTTGTAACTCTATGGTTGCGGCATGCCAACGTCAGCCGGCGACGACAGCGCCGCCACCGCACCGGACCCGAAGGTCCTCAACATCGACGCCCGCTCCCTGCGGGGTCTCGCCCATCCGCTGCGTCTGCGGCTGCTCAGCTCGCTGCGCGAGTTCGGACCCGCGACCGCATCGGGACTCGCCGACCGGCTCGGCGAGTCCAGCGGCGCCACCAGCTACCACCTGCGCCAGCTGGCCTCGTACGGATTCGTCGAGGACGACCCGGCACTCGGCAAGGGACGCGAGCGCTGGTGGCGGGCCGTGCACGCCGGCGCCTCGTTCAACCCCGAGTTCCTGTACGACCCCGACCCCGAGGTACGCGGCGCCATGGGCGTCGTACTCCACGAGGTCGCGACGACGCACGCGCAGGAACTGAACACCTGGCTCGGCACGATGCACGAGTGGTCCAGGGAGTGGTACGAGGGCTCGGACCTCAGCGACTTCAAGGTGC
This sequence comes from Streptomyces sp. NBC_01013, assembly GCF_045162765.1. NCBI lineage: Bacteria > Bacillati > Actinomycetota > Actinomycetes > Kitasatosporales > Streptomycetaceae > Streptomyces > Streptomyces sp. NBC_01013. The sequence continues at coordinate 5,312,687 of NZ_CP108687.1, read as the reverse complement.
GGCTCACTCCCGAGCTCTCCAGGGAACTCGCCGACAAGGTCCACGACCTGGTCAACAGCTACCGCGGACGCGTCCCCGAGGACACCGAGGGCTCCGCCGTCGTCCGCACCCATCTGCACGTCTTCCCGCGCCCCACCGACTGAAGGGTCCACCAGCCATGCATCCCGAGACGCACCTTCAGCTGCACCACATCCGTTCCGTCGAACTGCGCGGCCAGGCCGACGACTTCCGCCTCGCGCGCCGCCCCGACGCCCCGCGCGACGACCTGCGGACCCGGCTGGGCTGGACCATGGTCGAGCTGGGCCTGCGCGTCCTGCCGGACCGGACCACCATGACCACCCGCGCACCTCGTACGGCGTAGCCGTGGACGGGGGGAAGAACGACAAGCCGAGGAACGACGAGCCGGGACGGCTGCCGCTGATCGCCGTCCTGGCCGCCAACTCCATCTCCACAGCCGGGACTTCACTCACACTGATCGGCGTCCCGTGGTTCGTCCTCGAAACCACCGGGAGCGCGGGCAGGGCCGGTCTCGTCGCCTTCTGCGCGACCCTGCCGATCGTCGTCTCCGCACTGATCGGCGGGCCCGTCATCGACCGGATCGGTCGGCGGCGGGTCGCCGTCGGCTCCGACACGGTGTGCGGACTCGCCGTCGCCGCGGTGCCGTTGCTGTACTACGCCGACGCCCTCGCCTTCTGGATGCTCTGCGCCCTGATGGCCCTCAACGGGCTCGCCCACACCCCGGGCAACACCGCGCGCTACGTCCTGGTGCCCGAACTCGCCGAGCACGCGGGCACCACACTCGCCCGCGCCGCCAGCCTCTTCGACGCGGTGTCGCGCGGGGCCCGGATGGTCGGTGCGGCGCTGGCCGGCGTCTTGATCGCACTGGTCGGGGCGGAGACCGTGCTGCTGCTGGACGCGGCGACGTTCCTGGCCTCGGCCGCGCTGATCGCGGCGGGGGTGCGGGGCGTGCACGCAGCCGAGCCGGTCAAGGCCGCAGCACCGGTCTCCCTGCGCACCTACCGGGGCGAACTCCGCGAAGGCTACGCCTACTTGTTCGGCAACCGGCTGCTGCTTGGCGTCGTCCTGATGGTCCTGTTCATGAACGGCACCGACCAGGGCTGGAACGCCGTCCTGCTCCCGGTGCACGCCTCCGCCGAACTGGGCGGCGCACGCGACCTCGGGCTGCTCACCGCACTGTTCGGGGCGGGCGGTCTGACCGGTGCGCTGCTGTACGGGGCGGTGGGGCACCGCTACTCGCGGCGGACCGTGTTCACGGTGTGCGTGGTGCTGTGCGGGGCGCCGAGATTCCTGGTCGCCGCGCTGACGGGTACGACGCTTCCGCTCGCGGTGACGATGGTGCTCAGCGGGGTCGCGGGCGGCGTCCTGAACCCGATCCTGACGACGGTGATCTACGGGAGCGTCCCGGACGCGCTGCGCAGCCGGGTCTCCGGAGCCATCACCGCCGGGTGCGAGCTGGCCATGCCGGTGGGCGGGCTGGCGGCCGGACTGCTGGTGGAGAGCGCGGGCGCCACGGGTGCCCTGCTGGCGATGGGGGCGGTGTTCCTGATCGCGACGCTGAGCCCACTGGTCTTCCCCGCCTGGCGGACGATGGACGACCCGCTCTCCGGGCAGACCGACAGCCCCGCGGCGGACCCGGTCAGCAGCTCGGGACCTTCCCCCCGTCATCCAGCGCCCGCAGCGAGTCCACCGCGCCCTTCAGCGTCGTGACCGGGATCAGCCGAAGCCCCTTCGGCTGCTCGGACTTCGCCTCCTTGCACTCGGCCTTCGGTACGAGGAAGACGGTGGCCCCGTCCCGCCGGGCCGCCTGCGTCTTGAGCGACACCCCGCCGACCGCGCCGACGTCGCCGTCCGCCTCGATGGTGCCGGTGCCCGCGATGGTGCGGCCGCCGGTGAGATCGCCTCCGGAGCCGTCACCATCGAGCTTGTCGACGATGCCGAGCGCGAAGAACAGGCCGGCGCTGGGGCCGCCCACGTCGGCCAGGTGCAGGGTCACGTCGACCGAGCCGGGCTTCTTGCCGAGGTAGTTCAGGGCGGCGTCGACCGCGGAGTCCTGCGACCTCACCATGTCGTCGAGGTTGTGCTTCTCGATCTCCTTATCGGAGCCGCCGGAGGGGTAGACGGAGTCGCGCGGCATGACCGCCCGGTCCGCACGGAACCAGCTGTCGATCACGTCACCGATCCCGACGTCGGCGGTGGGCCCGGTGGCCACGATCGTCGTCATCCGCAGCTGGCCCTTGGTGGGCCGGGTGGGGGTGCCCTCGATACTGATCACCGGCGTGCCGTGGTCATCGCCGAGCACATTCGCCGTCGTCCCCGGCTGCGCCAGCGTGAACGGCAGCGGCGCGAAGGCGGCGGCGCCGAAGAGGGCGAGGACGGGAAGGGCGCACAGGGCGAGGGTGCGGGGGCGCGAGCGACGAGTGAACACCCACCCAATCTAACCGCCACCCCTGGGCCTCCCGGCCCCACCTTCCCCGGGGGCCCGTCCTCAATCGCCGGACGGGCTTGATTGTGCGGGTCGCTCCGCGGGGTGCGGGTCGCTCCGCGGGGTGCGGGTCGCTCCGCGGGGTGCGGGTCGCTCCGCGGGGTGCGGGTTCCCTGCGGGGTGCGCTGTGTCCGGGGTGCGGGGTTCCGTCCTCAATCGCCGGACGGGCTTGAGTGGTGCGGGTTGCTCCGCGGGGTGCGCCACGTCGGGTGGGTGGGGGTGGTGCCCCTCCGGGCAGACTCCTCAAAAATGGCGTGTGCACCCGGTCACGCGGGGGACCCGGGTCGTACGCCATTTTCTGCGGGGACTGCCCTGCACGGCCCCACCCTGCATCACTCGCGTGTGCACACCGGCCGTACGACTGTCGCAGACGCAGGGCGGCCGGGTCCGGGGCCGTGCAGGGGAGTCCCCGCAGGACGACGAACATCGACCCGGGTCCGCTGCGTACCCGCGGAACGTTCGTCGTTTGAGGAGACGCCCCGGAGGGGCCACGGACCCCCACCACCAGGCCAAAGCGCCCCTGCGGGGGCACCCGCACCACACCAAGCCCGTCCGGCGATTGAGGACAGAACCCCCGCCCCGGACCGGGGCGCAGCCAAACTCCGGCGCAACGCCCCGCAGGGGCACCCGCCCGTCCGGCGATTGAGGACAGAACCCCCGCCCCGGACCGGGGCAAGGTCAGGACCCCGGCGCCGCCCGCCCAAGGGCCCCGACTCAGCGAAGCGCGTCCGCGACCTCGCGGGCCGCGTCCACCACCCGCGGACCCACCCGCTCCGGGACGGCGTCCGCGAGCATCACCACACCGACGCTGCCCTCGACCCCCGTCACCCCCATCAGCGCGGCCGCGGCCCCGCTCGCGCCGGCCTCCAGCTCGCCGTGGGTGAGCGTGAACGCCGTCTCGCCCACCGGCTTCTGCCGTGCGGCGAGGATCGCGCGGCCCGCGGCACCCCGGTCCAGGGGGTGGCGGAACCCGGCTCGGTAGGCCACGTGGTAATCCGTCCACGTCGGTTCGACGACGGCGACCGCAAGCGCGTCCGTGCCGTCGACCAGCGTGAGGTGGGCGGTGGCCCCGATGTCCTCGGCGAGCGAGCGCAGCGCGGGCAGCGCGGCCTCCCGGACGAGCGGGTGGACCTGACGGCCCAGGCGCAGCACGCCCAGGCCGACTCGCGCCCTTCCCCCCAAGTCCCGTCGTATGAGGGTGTGTTGTTCCAGGGTGGCAAGCAGACGATAGACCACGGTGCGGTTGACGCCGAGTTTGTTGGACAACTCGGTGACCGTCAGGCCGTGGTCGGTGTCGGCGAGCAGTTTGAGGACACGCAGTCCCCGGTCGAGCGTCTGGGAGGTCTCCGCGGTCACGACGCCCTCTCCTCTTTGGTGAGCGGCGGCGGCTGGTCCCACGGTGTGTGCGCCACCGGTCCCAGCGGCGACGCACGGAGAGGCCGCCGGCCTGGCCAAGGCACCGGCTGCGCTCCGCGGCGGCGTTGCCACGGGGCGTTCACATTTTCGGGACAGTAGCGAGCCAGTCCGCTCAGCGGAAGACCTCGTCCAGAATCCGGGCGCCTCCGGAAAAGGGGTTGTGCCGGAAACACATAAGTGCCGGTCAGCGGGGCGTCGGCCGAACGGCGCGCATCTACGCGCGTCCATGTCGGCCGACTCCCCCGCGACGCTCCGTACACCGGAGGTGAACCGGCGTTAACTCACTGTGAACAATTGCTGGACAGTTTTTCCGTTCACGAGTACCTCGCAGGCCCTGATCGCCTTCGTCGCCGGGTCCCGGACGGTGAAGTTGAGGGCGAACGTGCCGTCGAGTCCGATGATCCGGGTGACGTAGGAGTCGGAGGTCTGCTTCCCGTCCGCGGTGCGTCCGGTGACGGAGACCGTGGCGACCGGTGCGAAGCCCCGGCCGGTCACCTGGACCACCGTGCCGGGCGGACCTTCGGGAGGTGACAGCGCGAAGGAGGCTCCGGTGGGGGCGGTGCCGTCCTGGACGGTGAACGCAGCTGTCTCCGTACGCGGGTTGACGAGGACCTCGCGGACCCTGAGGGCGACGGTGTCGGTCGCGTTGACGGTGAAGGTCTGCGAGAACGCCCCGTCGAGGCCGACCACCTTGGTGCGCACCGGGTCGGAGGTCTGCGAGCCGTTCGCCCGCAGCCCGACGATCGACACGGTCGCCACCTTCGCGAAGCCCTGGCCGAGGACGGTGACCGCGGTGCCCTTCGGTCCGGCAGCCGGGGTGAGGACGACGAACGTCGGGGCGACCGTCAGCTGGGTGAGGGCCTGCGAGCTGCCGGCGGTGACCTGGAGCGCGTAGACGCCGCGGGCAGTGGATCCTGCGGCGGTGACCGTACCGGTGAGGGTGCCGTCGGCGGCGATCCGCAGGGTGGAGCCGCTGATCCCGGCCGCGTTGCAGCCGCTGCCGTCGGCCGCGCACAGTGCCGCGGCGGGGGTGGTGCCTGACGGCCAGCCGTCACCGGAGACGCTGATCGTCCCGCCCGGCTTGACCTTGGCCGTGCCCGCCGAAAGCGTCGCGGTGGCCTCGGTGACGGTGAACGGCGTGGTCAGCAGGGTCGCCGGGTCGTTGGCCTCGTCGACCTGGATGGAGGCGATCGCCGGGTCCGAGACGGTGAAGTCGACGGAGAACGTGCCGTCGGGCCGGCTCTTCACGTAGACGGCCGTGTCGTCGAGCGTCGCTCCGGTCGCGTCGAGACCGACGGTGTTGATCCACCGGTCCTGGTAGTAGTCGCTGCCGGTGACGGTGATGACGCTGCCGACGGGGCCGCTGCCGCGGGACAGGGCGATCGCGCGGGGCCCGTCGGGGACGAAGGCCTGGACGGTGAGGGGGGCGGTCGCCTCCTTCGAACCGTCGCCGACCTTCACGAGGTACGAGCCGTCCGGCACCGCGCCGGCCCCGGCGAGCACGGCGCTGCCGGTCAGCTGTCCGGAACCGTTGATCGCGAGGGAGTTGTCCGCGAACTTCCCGGTGTCGCAGCCACCGCCGTCCGCCGCGCAGAGCGACGGCACGGGGGTGGCACCCGCGGTCCAGCGGCTGCCCGACAGGGCGACGGAGGTGGACGGCCGGGCCGGTGCGGTGGGGGCGATGAGGGTGGCCGGCTGACCGGCACTGCCCTCAGCCGTCACGGTGCCGATGGAGCCGCCGCCGGCGGTGACGACGCATGCCGTCTCGTAGGTGGAGCCGAGCACCTTCGTGCGGGTGAGGTTGCGCAGCGGGGTGAAGGTGATCGGGCCGCTCGCGTTGGCCGGGATGAGGAAGTCCCCTTCGTACGGCGGGATCTCGATCGGCTGCCCGGACGGGATGTCTAGTGTGACCTGGGGCCCGGTGACGGTCACCGTGCCGGTGGCGCCGCCGGACATGGCGAGGTCGACGCTCGGGGTGGTGGGCACGTCGTTGAGGCTGAGTCCGCTGGTGGCGGGGGACGGACCGAGCGTCACCTTGGCATGGACCTTGCCGCCGGGGTCGACGACGTCGGGTGTCAGCTCGATGCCGAACGCCTGCGGCCCGGTCGCCTCGCCCTGACCGGCGGGCAGGGTGCAGTGCACGGTCGGGGTGACGGTACCGGCGTGCGCGAGGGGGGCGAGGGCGACGGTTCCCCCGGTCCAGGCGAGTACGGCTCCGGCGCCGAGGGCGACGGCGCGGCGCCAGGCCGAGCGGCCGGGCCTTCCGGCGGGTCTGCGATGCGCGAACATGCGGCTCCTCCAAAGGAAGCGGAATGCGTCTGATCCGAATACGGAATGGGCGACGCCCGCCTGTTCCCTTGCCGTACGGAACAGACGGGCGTCGTCGGTGCTTTCCCTGCCGGCCCTTTACAGCAGGGTCAGGGTCAGGGTGGCGCTGTAATCTCCGGGCCGGGTGAATTCGGGAACGGTGAGAGAAAGGCCCGCCTCGGCGTCGAACTTTCCGCCGGTGAACGGACGTGATCCGTCCGGATTCATCCGGCAGAGGCTCGCCGCCTCACTCCCGAGCACGGTGGGCGTTCCGGCGACCGGCGTGCCCGCACTCCCGTCCTGTGCCGTGCAGGCCGGCGCCCAGCGCACCGCACCGGCCGGGATGGTGTTCCCGTCGGCGCTCGTGAAGCCGGTGAGGGTGGCGGTCAGGGACCAGCCGCTGTTGACTCCGCGGGCGTCCTGCACCTCCACCCGGTTGAGGTGGGCCCGCTGCGGTCCGCTGTCCGCGCCCAGGACCGTCGTACCGAAGTCGACGGTGTCACCGTCCTGGGTCATGGACAGTGTTCCCGCCCTGACCTGGGTGCTCAGTTGCTGCTCGGCCGTGCTGCCGTCCCCGCCGCCTTCGGTGGTGACGGTGAACGGGGCGGTGCGCACGGTCGCCGGGTCGTTGCCCTCATCCGCCTGGACGGCGGCGACGGCGTCGGAGATGACGGTGAACTCGACGGCGAAGGTGCCGTCCGTGCCGCTCTTGACGTAGACCGCGCTGTCGTCGAGCGTCGAGCCCGCGGCGTCGAGACCGATGACGTTGATCCAGCGGTCCGGGTTGTAGTTCCGGCCACTGACGGTGATCACGCTGCCTACCGGGCCGCTGTCCGCCGACAGGGCGATCTCGCGGTTGCCGGCGGCGACGGCTTCGACGGTGAGGGGGGCGGTGGCCTCCTTCGTACCGTCGTTGACCTTCACCTCGTAGCGGCCGTCGGGCACCGCTCCGGCCTCACCGAGGGTCGCGGTGCCGGTGAGTGTGCCGTAGGAGTCGATCCTCAGGGTGTGGGCGACGAACTTCAGCGGGTCGCAGCCGCCACCGCCCGCGGCACACAGCGACGGTACGGGTGCGGCGCCCGGGGTCCATCCCGAGCCGCCCAGTTTCACGTCGGTGTGCGGGCGTACCGGGTCGGCGGGCGCGGTCAGGGTGGCGGGCTCCGAGGCGGACCCCTCCGCGGTGACCGTGCCGATGGAACCGCCGCCGTCGACGATGTCGCAGGGCGTCTCGAAGACCGATCCGAGCACCTTGGTCTGCGTCAGCGTACGGACCGGAGCCAGCGAGATCTCGCCCGAGGCGTCCGCCGGAACCAGGAAGTCGCCTTCGTACGCCGGGATCTCGATGGGCACGCCGGCCGGAATGTCCATGACGATCTCGGCGCCCCGCACGGTGACGGTTCCGGTGGCCCCTCCGGTCATCGCGAGGTCGAGGCTGGGGATGGTCGGCACGTCGTCCAACGCGAGGCCGCTGGTGGCCGGGGACGGCCCGAGCGTCACCGTCGCGTGCACCTTGCCGCCCGGTTCGACTACGGCCGGCGACAGGTCGACGGTCATCTCCTGCGGCCCGGTCGCCTCGCCCTGGCCCGCGGGCAGAACGCAGTGCACGGTCGGGGTCACCGTCCCGGCCGCGGCCACCGGATCGGCGGGCGGGGACGGTGCGGCCGTCGCCCCGACGCAGCCCAGTGACAGCACGAGGCAGGCCGCCAGCAGACCGGTCACACCGGGTCTTCGTCGTCGGATCACCTGACACCCTTTCATGGACCATTGATTGCGCACATTGAGGAGGCCGGGTGCAGAGAAGTCAAGAGAGAGCCAATTGATCCTTTTCGGAAATGCCCCAAAGGGATTTTGACTGACGTTTCTCGCATACCTGTTGACTTCTTCGAAGATCACCGTTTCACTGCACCCGACATGCCGGGCCCGGCACGTAGATCCGCACGTACAGCAAAATGCACCGAGTGCAGCGATACGGCGGATCCGCGGAATTCAAACCGGAAGGAGTTCCACCCGTCATGTCGATCTCTTCCCACCGCACGTCGGAACGAAGACGCCTACCGCTGGTCCTGGTGGCGGCGTGTTCGGCCGGCGCCCTGCTGGCCCTGTCGGCCCCGACGGCCTCCGCGGTGACCCCGCTCACCGCGACGGCCACCTTCAACTGCGGCTCCTGGGGCAGCGGCCTCGCCACCCTGACAGCAGCCGCGTCGGGCACCAGCAAGACCGTCAAGGTCACGTCCTCGGCGATCACGATGCCCAGCGGTACGAGTGCCGACCCGAACAGCATCACGACGACGCTCAAGCTCACCAAGACCTCGGGCGGCGTCACCAGTCAGGTCCAGTTCTCCGCCAAGACCAACCCCGGCATGAGCGGCGGCAACCCGATCACTCTCGGGCCGCTCAAGCTCAGTTCCGGCACGCTCGCGGCCGGGGACAGCACCAACACCGTGGTGCTGCCCACTCCCCCGAGCGCCACCAACTGGTCACTGCAGATCGTGGCCTCGTCCCCGACGTCCGCCACCGTGCCGTGCGTGGCGACGTCAGCCCTGTCCACGCCGTTCCTCTGGTAACGGTCCGGGTATGACGCCGGCCCGGGACGGGGGATCTGTGCCCCCGTCCCGGGCCGGTGCGTCGTACGGTCCCCGCCGGCTCACGTCATGCGAGTGGCCCACTCCTGGACCTTCTTGATCCGCTGCTCGATCTGCCCGGCCGTGGCCTCCGCGCTCGGCGGCCCTCCGCACACCCGGCGCAGCTCGGTGTGGATGACCCCGTGCGGCTTGCCGCTCTGGTGCGTGTAGGCGGACACCATCGTGTTCAGCTGCTTGCGCAGGCCCAGCAGCTGCTTGTGCGTGACCACCGGCCGGTCACCGGCCGGCTTCTCCAGCAGGTCCGCCTCCGAGGCCGGCTTCTGCCGGCTGTGGGCGATCTGCCGGGTCTGCCGCTTCTGGAGCAGCAGCTGCACCTGGTCGGGTTCGAGCAGCCCCGGAATACCGAGGTAGTCCTGCTCTTCCTCGCTGCCCGGGTGTGCCTGCATGCCGAACTCGGCACCGTCGTACAGCACCCGGTCGAAGACCGCGTCGGACTCCAGCGCCTCGAAGGGCAGCTGTTCCTCGGTCTCCTCGTCCTCCAGCTTCTCGGCGTCGGCGAGGAGCTTGTCCTCCTCCGAGAACGGGTTCTCCTCGTCGCTGCCCTTCTTGGGCTTGTCGAGGACGTGGTCCCGTTCGACTTCCATCTCGTTGGCGAAATCGAGGAGCATCGGGATGGTGGGGACGAAGACGGACGCGGTCTCACCGCGCCTGCGGGAGCGGACGAAGCGCCCGACGGCCTGGGCGAAGAAGAGCGGCGTCGAGATGGTGGTGGCGTACACGCCGACGGCCAGGCGCGGCACGTCGACGCCCTCCGACACCATGCGGACCGCGACCATCCAGCGCGAGCCGTCCTCGGTGAACTGATCGATCTTCTTCGACGCGGCCTTCTCGTCGGAGAGGACCACGGTCACCTTGTCGCCGGAGACCTTCTTCAGGATCTTGGCGTACTCGCGCGCCGACTCCTGGTCGGTGGCGATGACAAGCCCGCCCGCGTCCGGGATGCCCTTGCGGACCTCGGTGAGCCGCTTGTCGGCGGCGCTGAGGACGTTGGGGATCCAGTCGCCGGTGGGCGACAGCGCGGTGCGCCAGGCCTGGCCGATGGCGTCCTTGGTCATCGGCTCGCCGAGCCGGGCGGCGATCTCGTCACCGGCCTTGGTGCGCCAGCGCATGTTGCCGCTGTAGCTGAGGAAGATCACGGGGCGGACGACGCCGTCGGCGAGCGCGTTGCCGTAGCCGTAGGTGTAGTCGGCCGAGGACCTGCGGATGCCGTCGTTGCCCTCCTCGTACGCGACGAAGGGGATCGGGTTGGTGTCCGAGCGGAACGGGGTGCCGGTGAGGGCGAGCCGGCGGGTCGCCGGGTCGAACGCCTCCTGGCAGGCCTCACCCCAGGACTTCGAGTCACCGGCGTGGTGGATCTCGTCGAGGATCACCAGGGTCTTGCGCTGCTCGCAGCGGTTGCGGTGCAGCATCGGACGGACGCCGACGCCCGCGTACGTGACCGCGACCCCGTGGTACTCCTTGCTCACGGGGCCCGCGCTGTACTCGGGGTCGAGCTTGATCCCTATCCGGGCCGCCGCCTCCGCCCACTGCTTCTTCAGGTGTTCGGTGGGCGCGACGACGGTGATCTGCTGCACGACGTGGTGGTGGAGCAGCCATGAGGCGAGGGTCAGCGCGAAGGTGGTCTTCCCTGCGCCGGGGGTCGCGACCGCGAGGAAGTCGCGCGGCTGCTCCTGGATGTACCTCTCGAGGGCACCCTGCTGCCAGGCTCGCAGCTTGCCGGCCGTGCCCCAGGGGGCGCGGCCGGGAAAGGCGGGTGAGAGGTGGTGGGAGGCGGTAGTAGTCACGGTCTCCGGTTCGGGTCTCTCGGGTACGTGTGGTGCTGTCCGCGCGGACCGGGACGGGCCCGTACGCGATACGACAACCGGGCCACCCTACCGGGGGACGGCGCCGAACCCCGTACGAACCAGCCGTGGTCCGGTACTGCTGAGACCCGCTTCACAGGGGTGCGACGGCTACGTGGCGGACCCGGGCAGCCGCTCCACGATCCTGGGCGTGTCCAGGACTCCCCGGCAGACGTCGAGGGCCGGTAGGGCCGGCTGCGCTGCTCATCGGCAGTACCGGAGCGGCGGCCTTGCACGGCGGCGAAAGGAACGCCGCGCAGGGCCGCAGCGCCCCGGAAATGGCGAGGTATCGCTCCTACGCCCGCGTCCGCACCCGCGTAGCCACCCACGCCCCGACCAGCGCCACCCCCGCCATCGGCAGGAACACCACCGCGAACGCCCCCGGGTGCGAGCCCGGCGCGCCCACCTCCACCGCCTCGTGCACCGCTCCCACCGCACCTCCGCCGAGCGCGGCGAAGGCCGCACCCCCCGCCGCCAGCAGCAGGACGTTGGAGAGGCCGTCGGAGATCTGCAGGGCCGCGGAGTTCGCCCCCGCCTCCTCGGGCGCGGACAGTTTCAGCAGCAGCACGCTCGTCGAGGCGATCACGATGCCCATGCCGAAGCAGCCGAAGGCCCAGGCCACCGCCACGGTCCAGACCGGTACCCCGTCGATCAGCACCGCCGGTGCCGTGGCGATCGCCGCGGCGACCAGCACCATGGCGCCCACCAACAGCCGGTCGCGGTGCGGTTCCACGAACGGCCGGGACTGTATGTACGAGCCCAGCGCCCACGTTCCGCCGCCGGCGGCGAGGGAGAGTCCGGCCATCGTCGGGGACATCCCGCGCTGGGTCACCAGCATCAGGGGGACGAACGACTCGGCGGCGATGAACGACCCTGCCGCCACCCCGCGCAGCAGCACCACTGCGGGCAGTCCGCGCGCGGCACGGCCGGTGCCCGGGGGCAGCAGGCCACGGATCGCGGGGACGAGCAGGGCCACACCGGCGGCGGCCGGGAGCAGGGAGAACCAGTTCCGCTCCTGCCCGGCGTACTGGAGCAGACCGGCGCCCACCGAGATGCCCAGTGCCAGCACGATGCGCCGGCGGTCGTACGGTTCGACGGGCGCCGCCGGATCGGCAGGGCCGGAGGCCATCCGCCGGATCGCGGGCAGCGCGAGCACCAGCGGGAAGACGACCAGCACGGGGATACCGACGAAGACCCAGCGCCAGCCCAGGTGCTCGGTGACGCTCCCGGAGGCCAGTGGCCCCACGACGGACGGAATCACCCAGCTCGCTGCGAACGCGGCCAGGATCGCCGGCCGCAGATGCTCCGGGTAGGCCCGGCTGATCACCACGTACAGCGCGACGATCACCAGTCCGCCGCCGAGCCCCTGCACCGCCCGGCCCGCGATGAACATCCACATGGTGCCCGCGGTCCCGGACAGCAGCAGCCCCGCCCCGAAGGCGCTGATCCCGGCGGCGAGCGGTGCGAGCGGCCCGCGCCGGTCGGCCCACTGGCCGGACAGCACCATGGCGAAGAGGCTGGTGGTGAAGTACGCCGAGAAGGCGAAGGCGTACAGCGGAATGCCGTGCAGCTCACGGGCGGCGACCGGCATCGCGGTCCCCACGGCGGTCGCCTCGAAGGCGATCAGGAACACGACGGAGACGATGCCGATGCTGAGTGCCCGGTAGGTCCGCCCGAGAACCCCGTCGGGCGCTGCGGACACCGTTTCGCCCAGGGCGATGCCGGCGTCTTCGGTGAGGGGCGAGACGTCGGCGTCGCGCGGTTCCAGGACGGTCATGAGCCCAAGAGTAAGGGGCGAAGTCCGGTATCAGACCTGTCGCGGGTCGCTCACATGGTCGTCCGTTGGTCGTAGGACCGGAGCTCGCGGAACCGCCGGCGATCGTGAACGCCGTATGGCAGTCGCGTTGCACGGCGGCCCGCACCCTTGTACGCCGCGCGGCTGCGGGCCTACGGTCGGGACGTCGCAGCAACGCACGACCGTGTGCCCGAGAGGCTCAGGGGCTCGACTGCAACTCGAGTTACACCGGTTCGAATCCGGTCACGGTCTCCACACCGAACCGCCCGCCCCTCACGCAGAGGGGCGGGCGGTGGCGTTCAGGGGGCGGGTCCGGTCAGGACTTGGGGGCGGCGACCGCCGCCTGCGGCCTGATCGGGAGGCGGTTGACCGGGCGGCCGGTGGCCGACCGGACCGCCGCCGCGACCGCGGCCGGCGAGGTCACCACCGGGATCGCCGAGGCGGGCTTGGCACCGAAGGGGGCCACCACGTCACGTTCCTCGACGAGCTTGACGATGCGGATGTCCGGAGCGTCGAGCGCCGTCGGAAGGGCGTAACCCGTCAGGTCGGGGTGGCGGACGAGACCGCGGGCGCTGCGGAGGTTCTCCGTCAGGGCGGCCCCGATGCCCTGGGTGATGCCCGCCTCGATGCGGGTCGCCAGCTGGGACGGGTTGAGGACCCGGCCGACGTCCTGGGCGATCGCCATCTCGACGACCCGGATCGAGCCGAGCTCGATGTCGACGTCCACCACCGCACGGATCGCGCAGAACGCGAGGCCGACGAAGGCGTCGCCCTGGCCGGACTCGTCGAGCGGCTCGGTGGGATGGGGGCGGCACTGGGCGGTGGCCCAGAGCTCCTTGCCGTCCATCGCTTCCGCGACGGTCGTGGAGAGCACCCCGTCGTACGAGGTGATCTTTCCGTCGGCGATCTGGAGCAGCTCGGTGGACATGCCGAACTTGTGGGCCAGCGGCTGGAGCAGCTGGGTGCGGACCATCTTCGCGGCGCGTTCGACCGCTCCGGCGGAGACCCAGGTGTGGCGCCCGTGCGTCGCCGGGCCGGCCGGGGGCTGGTCGGTGTCGACGGAGGCGACGTGCACCTCTTCGATGCCGAGCGTCTCCTGCACGACCTGCCGGGCCAGTGTGGAGAAGCCCTGACCCGTCTCGACCGCGGCGCAGATGACCGTGGCGACGCCGTCGTGGACCCGGACGGTGGCGGTGGAGACCTCGTCGGTCCCCTCGGCGCCGAGCATGTGGACCATGCCCAGCGCGTACCCGACCCCGCGCCGCACGGCGCCGGGTTCCCCCGCGCCCTCGGGGCCGCCGGGGAGAAGCCAGTCGTCCTCCGGGGAGTCCTTGGGCAGCGAGGGGAGCGGGAAGTCCCGGACGGAACGCAGGAGCTCCGCGACGGGGGCGGGGCAGGTCACCGTCTGCCCGGTGGGCAGGATGTCGCCGGTGGACAGGACGTTGCGCATCCGCAGTTCGGCCGGTTCGATGCCGAGCTTGGCCGCCAGCTTGTCCATCTGGCCCTCGTACGCGGCACACACCTGCATCGCGCCCTCGCCCCGGACATGGCCGGACGGCGGGTTGTTCGTCCGGACCGCCCAGCCCTCGATGAAGGCGTGCGGCACGACGTACGGACCACAGGCGAAGGCGACCGCGGCGGCCAGGGACTCCGAGGAGGCGTCCGCGTAGGCGCCCGCGTCCAGGAGGATCTGGGCCTCGACCTTGACCAGACGGCCCTCGGCGTCCGCGTGGTGGCGGTAGCGCAGCAGGGTGGGGTGGCGGTGCGCGTGGCCGAGGAAGGACTCCTCGCGGGTGGCGGCCAGCTTGACCGGGCAGCCGGTGCGCAGGGCGAGCAGGCCGAGCGGGAGCTGGAAGCCGGGGTCCTCGCGGTCGCCGGTGGCGCCGGGCACTCCGGTGACGACGACCTTCACCCGGTCCGGTTCGAGGCCGAAGCAGGCCGCGGCGAGGTCCCGGTCGGTGTGCGGGTCGGTGGAGGCGGTGTAGATCTCCACTCCGCCGTCGGGTCGGGGCACGGCGAGGCCGGCCTCGGCGCCGATCGGTGCCGGGTCCTGGCGGCCGATGCGGTACAGGCCCTCGACGACGACCTCGCCGACGATCTCCGGATCGCCGTAGCGCAGCGGGATGTGGCGGATCAGGTTGCCGTCGGGGTGCAGCGGCTCGGCGGCGAACGCCTTCTCCGGGTCGGTGACCGGTTCCAGCACCTCGTACTCGACGGTGATCGCGGCAGCGGCCAGTCGGGCGGTGTCCGGGTGGTCGGCGGCGACCGCGGCAATCGGCTCGCCGTGGTGGCGCACCAGGTCCGACGCGAAGACGGGTCGGTCGACGACGCGGCGGCCGTAGGACTTCTCGCCGGGGACGTCCTCGTGGGTGACGACGGCGCGGACGCCCGGCATCCCGACCGCGCCCGTGGTGTCGATGGACAGGATGCGGGCGTGCGGGTGCGGGGAGCGGAGCACGGCCGCCCAGAGCAGTCCCTCGGCCCACAGGTCGGCGGCGTAGGGGAAGGTGCCCTCGGTCTTGGCGCGGGCGTCGGCGGGCGGCAGGGAGGCGCCCAGGCCGAGCAGCGGCTGCTCGGTCTCGGGGCCGCTCGGGCCGTCCAGCGACGGGATGCTGATCGCCGTGTGGGTCGCGCCCGCCGCGGTGGCTGCGTCGTTGCTCACGCCATGCCTCCGTCCTGCAGATGGGCCTGCACACTACCCGCGCCCGGCGCCGCCTGGTGCGGGATGCGGGCCTCGTCCGGCACCGCGGATTCCCGAGCGGGTGCCGAGGTCGCCTCGGAGGCGGCCTCACGGCCCGCGATGACCTCGTTCACGGCGTCGAGCACGCCGCGGTAGCCGGAGCAGCGGCAGAGGTTGCCGCAGAGGGCCTGGCGGGTCTCCAGCTCGCTGGGGGCGTGGTTGCCCTCCAGCAGGTCGTGGACGGTCATGGCCATGCCGGGGATACAGAAGCCGCACTGG
The DNA here is from genome assembly GCF_045162765.1 of Streptomyces sp. NBC_01013. NCBI lineage: Bacteria > Bacillati > Actinomycetota > Actinomycetes > Kitasatosporales > Streptomycetaceae > Streptomyces > Streptomyces sp. NBC_01013. The sequence continues at coordinate 5,297,224 of NZ_CP108687.1, read as the reverse complement.
ACGGCACCGCAGTCCGCCAGGGCGCGCTGGACGTCGGACGGCTCGCCGTCGACGGCCAGGCCCTCGACCGTACGGACCTCGCTGCCCGCCGTCGTGGCAGCGGGGACCAGACAGGAGGCGACGAGACGGCCGTCCACCTGGACGTTGCAGGCACCGCACTCGCCCTGTGAGCAGCCGTCCTTCGCACCGGCGAGGCCGAGGCGCTCGCGCAGCACGTAGAGCAGCGACTCGCCGATCCAGGCGTCGGTGACCGGCCGGTCGGCGCCGTTCACGTGGAGCACGTACGAGGTGGCGGGGTGTTCGCTGGGCAGGTCGAGCGGTACGGCGGGCGGGGACTCCTCGACCGCCTCGTCGTCCGGGGCCGCGTCCGGCACCGCTTCGTCCGGGTCCGCTTCGTCCGGGTCCGCTGCGTCCGGGCCCGCTGCGTCCGGGGCTGCCGCGTCGGGCTGCTCGGGGGCGGGCTGCTGGGCGTCCTCGGGGGCGGCGTCCGGGGAATCGGGCCCGGCCACGATGTCGTCCGCGACCGGCTCCGGTCCCGGCTCGTCCGCGGGGGCGTCGGCCGGCGCGTCGGCAGCGGGCTCCGGGAGCGTGCCCAGATCCGTACCCAGGGCCGGGGTGCCCCCGGCACCGGACTGCGGTTCCTGCGTCGCCCACGGCGCGGGCGCTCCGCCCGGCAGAGTGGCCGGAGGGGTGCGGTCCTGGTACCAGCCGGCGGCCAGGGCGGAGGCCGAGAACTCGCCGGACTCCTCCGGGAGATCGCCGTCGGCGACCGGGATCGTCCACTGTCCGGTGTGGCCGGACGCCTCGGCGGGGCCGCCGGACTCGGCGAAGTTCCACTGACCGGTGGCGGCCGAGGTCCCGGGGTACTGCTCCGGGTACTCCTGCTCCGGGTACTGCTGCTCCGGGTACTCCTGCTCCGGGTACTGCTGGGAGGCCTGCGGACCGGGCTGCGGGTATCCGTACGGCGTCTGCTGCTGGTTCGGGTCCGGCCAGTGCACCGCGGCCGGTGCGGGCTCCGCGCCGGCGTCCTGGTGGTCGGGCAGACCCTGCTGGTCCTGCCGGCCCGGCGTCTGGACGACCCAGCTGCCGGTGGCCGCGGGGTCGAGGCCGGCCGCCGGGGTCAGCGGAAGGATCATCGGGGGTACGTACCCCTGGCCGGGTGCGGCCAGGGGTACGTTCGCCAGGTCCTCGGGCGGCAGGTGGACGAAGGCGGTCGCCTCGGCGTCGTACTCGCCGCCCTGCGGGGTCGGCTCCCAGTGCCCGCGCCGGTCGGCGTGGTCCTCGTTGCTCACGACAGTGCCCTCCCCAGCGCGCGTCGGGCCAGCGCGGCGACGGTGCGCCGCAGGTGCAGTACGGCGGGGGGCAGCGGTGGTGCCTCTCCCCCGTCGTCGGGCGGTGCCTGGTCCGGGATGCAGGCCGCGGCGACGTACTCGCCGAAAGCGGCCAGCGCGTCGGGGGCCAGGCCCCGTTCGCCGTCCCAGTCGATCAGTGAGGCGATCCAGCGCTCGGCCTCCAGCGGCCGCAGCGGCATCGGCGCGATGGCGCCGACCGCACAGCGCACCCCGCGCCGCGCCGGGTCGAGCACGATCGCGACGGAGGCCGTGGCCCGGCCGGGGCCGGTGCGTCCGGTCGCCTTGAGGAACACCTGCGGGGCATGCAGCAGCGGGACGCGGACGAAGCCGATCAGCTCGGCGGGCTCCAGCATCTCGCGGCCGGCCAGCAGGTGCGAGACCGGGATCTCGCGGCGCCCGCCACCGGGGCCCGCGATGACGAGTTCGGCCTCCAGGGCGGCGAGCACCGGCAGTGCGTCACCGGTCGGTGCGGCCGTGGCGATGTTGCCGCCAAGCGTTCCGGCGTTGCGGATCTGGGGCGGGCCTGCCGCGCGGGCGGAGGCGGCGAGGGCCGGGATGAGGGCGGCGAAGTCGGGCCGCCCCATGCGTGCGTGGGTGAGACCGGCGCCCAGCAGGGCGTGGCCGTCCTGGTAGTGCCAGCCGCGGAGCTCGCTGATCCGGCCGAGGCCGACCAGTCCGGAAGGGCGCATGAGTCCCTTGTTGACGGCCGCCATCAGGTCCGTGCCGCCTGCCACGGGGACGGCGGCGGGCATGGCGCCGAGTGCCGCCACGGCCTCGTCCAGCGAGGCAGGCAGCGTGACGGACTGCGTCGCCTGCGGTGCGTGCGTGGTCAACCCAGCTGCCCCTTCCCGGTGTCCCGGCGTCCCGCCTGTTTCGCCGTACGGTACGTGCTCAAAGCCCGGACGTGGCAACTCTGGCACATCTTCGGACCGGCCCGACGCGAGGGTCCGCGAAGGGTGTATCCGTCCCCGATCAGGGAAATGATCCCCTTTCGCACCTCTTCAGCGCAGAATGCGAATTGCCGCCGTTCAACGCGCTTGTACGACTTGTCCGTTCCCGCCGGCGACGGCTCCCGCGGGCGGCACTCCCGCGCGAACGGCACCGCCACCACGGCCCCGGGGACCGTGGTGGCGGCAACCGGACCGCGTCCGGACTCACACGTTCGGGGGCATTCCCTCGATCGGGCGTCCGAGGACCCCGGGGCGGAGGTGCCGGGGCAACGGACCGCCCGGCGGCCGGTAGTCGACGCCGAGCGCGTCAAGTCGCGCGTAGTGCGTGACCATTCGGCGCTCGAAGTCCGCGAAGTCCCGGTCCGCGGGGGCGGGCAGGGCCGACCAGGCGACCTCGGCGAAGGCGGCGAGGCGCGGGAAGACCTGGTAGTCGACGCGGGACCGGTTCTGCATGACCTCGGTCCACACGTTGGCCTGAGTGCCGAGGACATGACGGGCCGCTTCCTCGGAGAGGGCCGGCGGCACGGGCTCGAAGCGGTAGACGTCCTCCAGGGTGCGGACGTATCCGATGGGCATCGGCTCGTCGGGGCCACCGTGCTGACGGTGGTCCAGATACACCTGCTGCTCCGGGCACATGACGACGTCGTGCCCGGCCTCGGCCGCCGCGATGCCGCCCGCGTAACCGCGCCACGAGGAGACGGCCGCGCCCTCGGCCAGTCCCCCTTCCAGGATCTCGTCCCAGCCGATCAGACGGCGACCGCGCGCGGTGAGCCAGGTGTCGAAGTGCCGGATGAACCAGGACTGCAGCTCGTCCTCGCCGGCCAGGCCGAGTTCCTTGATGCGCGCCTGGGCGGCCGGGGACTGCTTCCACTGGTCCTTGGGGCACTCGTCGCCGCCGACGTGGATGAACGGCGAGGTGTCCGCGGGGAACAGCTCCAACAGCTCCTCGAAGACGCCCTCGAAGAAGCTCAGGGTGTGGTCGGAGGGGGCGAGCACGTTCGGATTGACACCCCAGTTGTCCCACACGGCCAGCGCGGACGTGTCGACGACGTCGGTGTTGCCCAGCGCCGGATAGGCACTGATGGCGGCCTGCGAGTGGCCCGGGACGTCGATCTCGGGAACGACCCGGATGTGCCGCTCGGCGGCGTACGCCACGATCTCGCGGATGTCGTCCTGCGTGTAGTAACCGCCGTGCGGAGTCTCGTCCCAGAGTTCGGACGCCCGGTGCCCGTACTTGGTACGCGAGCGCCACGCCCCCACCTCGGTCAGGCGCGGGTAGCGCTTGATCTCGACGCGCCAGCCCTGGTCGTCGGTGAGGTGGAAGTGGAAGACGTTCAGCTTGTGGGCGGCGAGGAGGTCGAGGTAGCGCAGGACGTCGTCCTTCGGCAGGAAGTGCCGTGACACGTCGAGCATCAGTCCGCGCCAGCCGAAGCGGGGACGGTCCTCGATGTCCGTGAACCCGAGGGCGTGCGTGGCGCGGCCGCCGACGGGGGCCCGCCGGAAGGCCTCGGGGCCCAGCAGCTGACGCAGCGTCTGCGCGCCCCAGAAGACCCCTGCGGGGCTGCCGCCCGCGATCACGACGCTTCCGTCGGGTCCGGTGGTCAGGCGGTAGCCCTCGGACGCCGACGACGGGTCGACGCGCAGCCGGATGGCGCGCGGGGCCCCCTCGGCGCCCGGTGCGAGCGGCAGGCCGAACGCGGCGCCGAGCGTGGCACGCAGCCAGCGCTCGGTGCCCTCGGTGCCGGGGGCCGCGTCGATGCGGGTGGACGCGTCCAGGAGGAACCCGCACCGCCCCTGGTCGCCGACGCTCACGGGCGCCGGGATCAGTTCCATGTCCATGCCGTCAGTCCTTAACCGCTCCGCCGGTTCGGGGACCCGGCGTCGCTGTACGAGTTACGAATACGCCCGGTACGGGACCGGAAGCCCCCCACGGAAAGGGCTTGCAGCATGCGCGATGCGCCTTTCGTTTCGTTGTGCACACCGTGCGGAACGTTAGGTCCGGACCAAGGAGGCGACAAGTGGTCTCGACCACTCCGTGCCCCTGGCGCAGCCGTGCAACACCGCCGGACCGCACGAAGAAGAGCCCCCGGGGCACGCGGCTGCGTACCCCGGGGGCTCTCCCGGGCCGTTCTGTCGTGCGGCCGGACTACTGCTTGTCCTTGCCGCCCTTGCCCTTGTCCTTGTCGCCGCCGGCGCCCATGGACTCGTAGATCTCCTTGCACATGGGGCAGACCGGGTACTTCTTGGGGTCGCGCCCCGGTACCCAGACCTTGCCGCACAGTGCGACCACGGGGGTGCCCTCCAGGGCACTCGCCATGATCTTGTCCTTCTGAACGTAGTGGGCGTAGCGCTCGTGGTCGCCGTCGCCGTTCGACACCTGTGGTGTCGGCTCCACGAGGGTTCCGGTGCCTGACCCGCGCTCGGGCTCAAGAGTGCTCATAACCGCCAAGCGTACTGAAAGTCCGGGCATCAGTTCAGCGAAGGGTCGTCCGGATAGGTGGCGATCATGGCCAGTTCGCTGCGCTGACGGCGCAGGACCGCCCGCCAGAGGCTCTCCGGGCGGGGCGAGGACACGTCGCCCGGTTCCGACTCGACGACGTACCAGGCGCCCTCGGACAGCTCCGACTCCAGCTGGCCCGGCCCCCAGCCGGCGTATCCGGCGAAGATCCGCAGCGAGCCGAGCGCCGCAGCCAGCAGCTCCGGGGGCGTCTCCAGGTCCACCAGGCCGATCGCCCCGTAGACCCGGCGCCAGCCCAGGGGCCCCTCGTCGCCGGGGATCACCGCCACGCCGAGCGCCGAGTCCAGCGAGACGGGGCCGCCCTGGAAGACGACGTCGGGCTCGCCGGTGAGCTCCGCCCAGGACGCGAGGATGTCACCGACGCCGACCGGGGTCGGGCGGTTCAGGACCACGCCCAGGGAGCCCTCCTCGTCGTGGTCGAGGAGCAGCACCACCGCGCGGTCGAAATTCGGGTCGGCGAGGGCGGGTGTGGCCACGAGCAGTCGCCCTGTGAGCGAGGACACCTCCGTCATGGCAGAAATGATCCCGCATCTTCGGCGTTCGCGGGGGCCAAGAGCGTCCTTGGTCCCGCACCATGCCCGAGCGCAGCTCAGGGCGCACGGATGCACGAGGAGCGCACAACCCGGCCGCCCATCCGGACGGTAACCCTCCGCAAGATCCGGGAAGCACAGAGTGCCGGGACGGATCCATGGCGTTCGCACACCCCCCGCTCCCTTAGGGAAGGGGGGCGCCGGGCCATTACCCTTTCGATTGGCCCCCTGCCCGACCACTCCGGAACGCGAGATTCATGACCGGCACAGACGATGTCCTGCTTGTCCACGGCGGAACCCCGCTGGAGGGCGAGATCCGCGTCCGAGGCGCCAAGAACCTGGTGCCGAAGGCAATGGTCGCCGCGCTGCTCGGCAGCGGGCCCAGCCGGCTGCGCAACGTCCCCGACATCCGCGACGTGCGGGTGGTGCGCGGGCTGCTGCAGCTGCACGGCGTAACGGTCCGTCCAGGTGACGAACCGGGTGAGCTGATCCTCGACCCCACCCACGTCGAGAGTGCGAACGTCGCCGACATCGACGCCCACGCGGGTTCGTCGCGCATCCCGATCCTCTTCTGCGGGCCGTTGCTGCACCGGCTGGGCCACGCGTTCATCCCGGGGCTCGGCGGCTGCGACATCGGCGGCCGGCCGATCGACTTCCACTTCGACGTGCTGCGCCAGTTCGGCGCGACGATCGAGAAGCGGGCGGACGGCCAGTACCTGGAGGCCCCGCAGCGGCTGCGCGGCACCAAGATCCGGCTGCCGTACCCGTCGGTGGGCTCCACCGAGCAGGTGCTGCTGACCGCGGTGCTCGCCGAGGGTGTCACCGAGCTGTCCAACGCGGCGGTGGAGCCGGAGATCGAGGACCTCATCTGCGTACTGCAGAAGATGGGCGCGATCATCTCCATGGACACCGACCGGACCATCCGGATCACCGGTGTCGACCGTCTCGACGGTTACACCCACCGCGCGATCCCGGACCGTCTGGAGGCCGCCTCCTGGGCGTCCGCGGCGCTGGCGACCGAGGGCAACATCTACGTGCGCGGCGCCCAGCAGCGCTCGATGATGACGTTCCTCAACACCTTCCGCCGCGTCGGCGGTGCCTTCGAGATCGACGACGAGGGCATCCGCTTCTGGCACCCGGGCGGCGCGCTGAACGCCATCGCGCTGGAGACGGACGTGCACCCCGGCTTCCAGACCGACTGGCAGCAGCCCCTCGTCGTGGCGCTGACGCAGGCCTCCGGCCTGTCGATCGTCCACGAGACGGTGTACGAGTCGCGGCTCGGCTTCACTTCGGCGCTCAACCAGATGGGCGCGCACATCCAGCTCTACCGCGAGTGCCTGGGCGGCTCCGACTGCCGCTTCGGCCAGCGCAACTTCCTGCACTCCGCGGTCGTCTCCGGGCCGACGAAGCTGCAGGGCGCGGATCTGGTCATCCCGGACCTGCGCGGCGGTTTCTCGTACCTGATCGCCGCACTGGCGGCCCAGGGGACGTCCCGGGTCCACGGGATCGACCTGATCAACCGCGGCTACGAGAACTTCATGGAGAAGCTGGAGAAGCTCGGCGCGAAGGTGGAGCTGCCGGGCGGTTCGCTGGTCTGAGGCTGGGTTCCCGGGGGTCCGCGTCCCCGGGAACACGCCTGGCGGGCCGTAGAACGGCGTTCTGCGGCCCGCACGCCGAAGGGCGGCCACCCTGGTCGGGGTGACCGCCCTTCGGCGTGCTCAGGGGTGTTACTTGCCCTTGGCGGCTTCCTTGAGCTTCGAGCCCGCGGAGACCTTCACGCTGTAGCCGGCGGGGATGTTGATCGGGTCGCCGGTCTGCGGGTTACGCGCGGTGCGAGCGGCACGGTGGGTGCGCTCGAAGGTCAGGAAACCGGGGATGGTGACCTTCTCGTCGCCCTTGGCGACGATCTCACCGACGGTCTCGGCGAGCGCGGCCAGCACGGCGTCGGCGTCCTTGCGAGTCACCTCGGCGCGGTCGGCCAGGGCGGCCACCAGCTCACTGCGGTTCATGTTGTTACTCCCGTGTTCTTCTTGCCTGTGAGGCGTGAGATCGAAGCCGATGCTGCCAGGGCCCTCGGACAGTCCCCGGACCCGGGTCCGAATTTTTGAGACCTTCGCGCCCCGTGGGGTCTCCCCCGGACGAAGTCCTTGGGAAAGCATCCTGCCCCCACCTGCGGCGGGAAAGCCAATCCGGCACCTTCCGGAGTCACACGAAAAGCACCACTGCCTCGTCGTGGTGACGTTCCGTCGACTCCCCAGAAGCGGTCCGCACCTGATGCGGGGCTCTGCGGGACGCGTCGCCCGCCCACCCTAAAGGGGCGTTTGGGGCGCCGCGACCCGCGACGCGCCGGACATCAGGCGGACGTGGGGCCCGTCACAGCCGCGCCGGCCGCCTTCGCGGCCTCCCGGACCGCTCCCGCGACCGCTCCGGCGACCTTGTCGTTGAAGACCGACGGGATGATGTAGTTCGCGTTCAGCTCGTCCTCGGCGACGACGTCGGCGAGGGCGCGCGCGGCGGCGAGCATCATCTCCGTGTTGACGGTGCGGGACTGAGCGTCCAGCAGACCGCGGAAGACACCGGGGAAGACCAGGACGTTGTTGATCTGGTTCGGGAAGTCCGAGCGGCCGGTGGCCACAACTGCCGCCGTCAGGCGCGCGATTGCCGGGTCGACCTCGGGGTCCGGGTTCGCAAGCGCGAACACGATCGCACCCTCGGCCATGGCCGCGACGTCGACGCCGTCCAGGACGTTCGGAGCCGAGACGCCGATGAAGACATCGGCGCCCACGACGGCCTGCTTGAGGGTGCCGGTGACGGACTCCGGGTTGGTGTTGTCGGCGATCCAGCGCAGTGGCGAGTCGGCCTGCGCGGAGACCAGGTCCTCGCGCCCGGCGTGCACCACACCGTGGATGTCGGCCACGACCGCGTGCTTGACGCCCGCGGCGATGAGCAGCTTCAGAATGGCCGTGCCGGCCGCTCCGGCGCCGGACATGACGACCCGCACGTCCCCGATCCCCTTGCCCACCACGCGCAGGGCGTTGGTCAGGGCGGCCAGGACGACGATCGCGGTGCCGTGCTGGTCGTCGTGGAAGACGGGGATGTCGAGGGCCTCGCGCAGCCGGGCCTCGATCTCGAAGCAGCGAGGCGCGGAGATGTCCTCCAGGTTGATGCCCGCGAAGCCGGGGGCGATCGCCTTGACGATCTCGACGATGGCGTCGGTGTCCTGGGTGTCCAGACAGATCGGCCAGGCGTCGATGCCGGCGAAGCGCTTGAAGAGGGCCGCCTTGCCCTCCATCACGGGGAGGGCGGCCATCGGGCCGATGTTGCCGAGGCCGAGCACCGCGGAGCCGTCCGTCACAACTGCGACGGAGTTGCGCTTGATGGTGAGGCGCCGGGCGTCCTCGGGGTTCTCGGCGATCGCCATGCAGACCCGGGCCACACCCGGGGTGTAGATCATCGAGAGGTCGTCACGGTTGCGGATGGGATGCTTCGACGCCATCTCGATCTTGCCGCCGAGGTGCATCAGGAACGTACGGTCGGAGACCTTGCCGAGGACGACGCCCTCGATGTCCCGCAGACCTTCGACGATCTCGTCCGCGTGCGAGGTGGAGGAGGCGGCGATCGTGACGTCGATCCGCAGCTTCTCGTGGCCGGAAGCGGTCACGTCGAGGCCGGTGACCGAGCCTCCGGAGGACTCCACGGCCGTGGTGAGCTGGGAGACCGCTGTGCCGCTCGCGGGCACCTCCAGCCTGACCGTCATCGAGTACGAGACGCTGGGCGCCGTTGCCATGGCCGAGTCCTTCGCTTTCCTCAGAGCGGCGGTCATCGGGGGGGGCGGCGTCGCGGTGCCGGGCGCGTGCGTCTGCGGCGGCGTCGTCGATCACCATGGCTCCGCCATGTCTCGATCCTCCGCCTGCAGACGCACGCGCCCGGCCCCGCTCCTTCGCGCTCCCCGACGGCCGGACGCTCTTAGCTTCATTGCTGCGCGTGGCCGGAACTGTCGCTCCGGACACGCCTTCCGATATTCGCACCTACCGATGAGTAGCCGGTAATGACCGCCACTTTTCGGAAAGTGTTTTCCACCATACGAGATATGAGGGCACCAGCGGAACCCCTGCCGGTGCGCGAACAGGCCCGTAAACGAAAACAGACCCGCTTCACCGGAGGGTGAAGCGGGTCTGTCTTCTTCAGTTGAACGGCACCGACCCGCCATGCTCGCCTCGCGGCAAGTGGTCGCTCGAAGCGACGAAGGTTGGGCCCGGGGGCTTGGATCGAGCCGGTGCCGACTCCAGGCTAACAAACACCCCGGAGAAGTGATTCCCCCAGCGCAGGTTGACCGAAAAAAGGCTCCTGCGCCCCCGCCGCCGAGGCCCGTCACGGGGCCCGTCAGTCCCTGAGGAGGTCCGGCACCCCGTCCTCGTCGGGCAGGTCGCGCTCCCCCGAGACGACCGTGAGCTGCTGGGTCGCCCTCGTCAGTGCCACGTACAGCACCCGCAGCCCCGCCGGGGACTCGTCCGCGATCTCCGCGGGCGAGACGACCACCGTGGCGTCGTACTCCAGGCCCTTCGCCTCCAGACTGCCGAGGGCCACCACGCGCTCGCCGAGCTCCGCGAGCCAGCCACGCGCCTGCGCCCGCCGGTTCATCGCGACGACGACACCGACCGTGCCGTCCACCTCGCCCAGCAACCGTCTGGCCTCCTCGCGCACGGTGCCGGCCAGATCGCCGTCCCGCACGGTCTCGAAGCGCGGCCGCACGCCCGTGGAGCGGACCGCCGCCGGGGACTCCATGCCCGGCATGGCCAGCGCCAGCACCTTCGCGGCGAGTTCGGCGATCTCCGCCGGGTTGCGGTAGTTGACGGTCAGCGTGAAGTTCCGGCGCGGACGGCTGCCCAGCGCCTCGTCACGGGCCGCGGCCGCCTCGTCCGGATCGGACCAGGAGGACTGCGCCGGGTCGCCGACGATCGTCCAGGTGGCGTGCCGGCCGCGGCGGCCGACCATGCGCCACTGCATGGGCGTGAGGTCCTGCGCCTCGTCGACGATGACGTGCGCGTACTCCGTGCGCTCCGCCGCGAGCCGCTCGGCCCGCTCCCACTGCGTCTCCTCGCGGTGCGGCATCAGCTCCTCCAGACCGGTGAGCTGGTCCAGCGGATCGGACTCGCGCTTGCGCTTGGGCCGGTGCGGGGTGCCGAGCAGCGTCTGGAGTTCGTCGAGGATCGCCACGTCGTGGACGGACAGCGGGCCCCGGCCCTCCGCGTCGAGCCGCTTCAGGGAGCGCGCGAGCCGGCGCACCTCACCCTGGTTCAGGGTGCGGCGTGACCAGCGGGCGAGGCGCTTCTCGTCGGCCATCGCCGCAAGCACCCCGCGCGGGGTGAGCTCGGGCCACCAGGCGTCCAGGAACGCGAGGAACGGCGTCTCCGTGGAGACGTCCTCGTCGAACGACGAGCGCAGTTCGGCCGCGAGTTCCTGATCGGTGTAGCGGCCCCGGCCCGACGACCTGTTCCACAGCGCGTCGAGCAGCAGCTTGCGGGCGCGCGGGCGCAGCAGGTTGACCGGCGCGGTGCCGCTGAGCACGTTGTTGCGGATGCGCCGGAGCTCGTCCTCGTGCAGCTCGACCCGGGCGCCGAAGGCCACCACGCGGAGCCGGGTGGGCGTGGCGGCCTCCTGAGGGGCCGCCTCGGCCTCCGCGAAGGCCAGCTGGCCCTCCTGGGCGGCCGGGCGCGGCACGGGCTGCTCCAGCGCCCCGCGTGCCGCCTTGCGCAGCACGTGGAGCATCCGGGAGGACCCCTTGATCCGCGCGACAGCCGGTTCGTCGTACGTGGTGGCGCCCTCGATACCGGCCGCCTCGTCCGACAGCGAGCCGACCGCACGGATCGCGACCTGGCCCTCCTCGCCGAGCGAGGGCAGCACGCCTTCGGTGTACGCGACCAGCAGCGGCGTCGGCGAGACGACGAGGATGCCGCCCGCGTACCGCCGCCGGTCCTGGTAGAGCAGGTACGCCGCACGGTGCAGGGCGACCGCGGTCTTGCCGGTGCCGGGACCGCCGGAGACCTCGGTGACCGAGGCGGCGGGCGCCCGGATCACCAGGTCCTGCTCGGCCTGGATGGAGGAGACGATGTCCCGCATGGTGTGGCTGCGGGCCTGTCCGAGCGCCGCCATCAGTGCGCCGTCCCCGATGACGGGGAGCGTGTCGCCGCCCAGGTACGCGGTCAGCTCGGGACGCATCAGGTCGTCCTCGACCCCGAGGACGCGGCGGCCCTTGGAACGGATGACCCGGCGGCGTACCACCCGGCCCGGTTCCTTCGGTGTCGAGCGGTAGAACGGTGCGGCCGCCGGGGCGCGCCAGTCGATGACCAGCGGCGCGTAGTCGGAGTCGAGGACCCCGATCCGGCCGATGTGCAGCGTCTCGGCGATATCGGCGGTGCTGTCCGCCCGTACGGCGTCGTCGGCCGGTTCGACGGAGGTGAAGGCGCCGTCCGGGCCGCGCTCACCGTCCTTGCCGAGCAGCAGGTCGATCCTTCCGAAGAGGAAGTCCTCGAACTCGCTGTTCAGCCGGTTGAGGTGGATTCCGGCGCGGAACACCTGGGCGTCACGTTCGGCGAGCGCTCCCGGTGTACCCACCTGGCCGCGCTTGACGGCGTCGTTCATAAGAAATTCCGCCTCGTGGATCTTCTCCTCGAGGCGGTGGTAAACACGGTCGAGATGTTCCTGCTCGACACCGATTTCCCGGTCCCGCAACGAATCGACAGCGGCATCCTGCGCGGTCACCGAGACCCCCTTCTGACGTGCATTGGGCAGCCGTCAACCTTATGCGAAGGGGGGCCGTCGCGCACCTGCCGCAGGCATCGATCTCGCGCGCCGGGATATCGATTGCGTGTCGGACGCCCGGCGGGCGCCTCCGGGGGTCTCTCAGACTCCGACGCTCACCAGCCGTTCGCCGTCGAACGTACGGACCTCGAAGTGGTCTATGTCGGCCCGGTCCATGGCGGCCCCGCCATGGACGTAGAGGGGGTACCTGGCAGCGGGATGGGTGGAGTCCGCGATGCCGTACCCCCACTTCGGTACGGCCCAGGAGGTGACGACCTCCTCCTCGCCGGTCTTCGACACGGCGATCAGCCGGCACTTCTGCGGGCCCTTCACGTTCTTCAGTTCCAGCACGGTGTGCGTGCCCCAGGCCTTCGGTTCCATACCGACGGTGGCGTCGACGGCGGTGACGGGGTCGGTCGCCTGCGCCTTCTCCTTCATGTGGTGGAAGAAGGCGTCCTCGGCGGGGCTGGTGGGGTGCGGATCGGCCGCCTCCACGTTGCTCGTGCCGCCACTGGTGGCCATCACCGCGACCACCGGTCCGCCGATGATCAGCGCCGCTGCCGCCGCCACCAGATACCTCGCGCGCCGCGTGCGCCGGGCACGCTTGGCCGCGACCTCGTCCACCAGGGTGTCCAGCACGCGGGGCGCCGGTGGTGCGGGGACGTGCGGGACCGGGCGGGCGCCGGGCACGGCGGCCGGGGACTCGGCGAGCATCGCGAGCATCGGCTCCAGGCCGGCGAACTCGTCGAGGTGGGCGGCGCAACGGGCGCAGCCGGCCAGGTGCGCTTCGAAGGCTGCGGCCTCGGGCCCGTCCAGGATGCCGAGGACGTAGGCGCCCGCCGCGTCGTGCCCTGCCTCGTCCACGGGGCCGCCGGGGGCGGCGAACGGCCCGGCGGGGCCGGAGGGACCGGCCGGCCGGGGCTCGAAGGGCTGCCACTCGTGGTCGCTCATGCCGTGATCCCCCTCTCTTCGAGTGCGAGCTTCATCGAACGCAGTGCGTAGAAGACCCGGGACCGCACCGTGCCACTGGGTATCCCGAGCACCTCGGCCGCCTCGTTGACCGTACGGCCCTTGAAGTAGGTCTCGACCAATGCTTCCCGGTGGGCGGGGGTCAAATCGTCGAGCGCGTCCGAGAGCGTCATCAGCCACAGCGCCTTGTCGATCTCGTCCTCCGCGGGAATGACCTCCAGTGGCGACGGGTCGACCTCGTGCGGCCGGGCCTGCCGACTGCGGTGGCCATCGATGACGATGCGCCGGGCGACCGTCACCAGCCAGGGCCGGACGGAACCGGTGGCCCTGTTGAGCGAACCGGCGTTCTTCCAGGCACGGATGAGTGTTTCCTGCACCACGTCCTCGGCGCGCTGTCGGTCGCCGGCGACGAGGCGGAGTACGTACGCGAGCAGAGGTCCGGCGTGTTCGCGGTAGAGCGCCCGCATCAGCTCCTCGTCGGGGACGGCGGAGGGTGACGGGGGCGGCCCACCGCGATGCCGGGCCCTGTGCGGACGGTCATCGGCCACGGCCGCATCCTTGCGCACCCGAACCTCCCGGTCGAGACCCTGTTGAGCTCCTTGGCCATCGATACGGGGATGCCGGACGATCCATTCAATGCGCGTCCAAGATTCTTTACGGCTCGGAGCCGCCCTCTCGCTCCGCGTCGCCCCCGTGCTGCGGGGAGGCGCCCGCCGACTCCGTGTGGCGTCGCCGGTGCCGGGCGACCCGTTCCCGGTTGCCGCAGACCTCGCTGGAGCACCAGCGCCGGCGCCGGCCGCGTGAGGTGTCCAGGTAGACGCGGCGGCAGTGGTCGCCCTCGCAGCGGCGCAGCCCGGCCAGCGCGACCGGATCGGTGAGGAGTTCCACGGCGTCCCGCGCCACGGCGGCCAGCAGCGCCCCGCAGCCGGGTTCGGTGCTCAGGCCGCGCACCAGGGCCCCGTTACCGGCGCGCACGGCGCACAGACCGGGCGGGGCGCTCGCGGCGAGCGCGTTGACGCGCTCCAGGGCGCCGTCCGCCGCCCGCCCGCCGAGCTGCGCGGTCAGCAGCCGGTCCACGGCGCTCCTCAGCTGCCGGAACCGCACGAGCCAGTCGTCGTCCACACCGTCGAGCCGGGTGCCCCGCGGCACGGCCCCGGCGGCCACCAGCCAGTCGGCGAGCCCCTCGGGCCGGTCCAGCGGGTCGGCGGCGCCGGGGCTTGCAGCTCCCGTCGCGACCAGGTCCAGGCACAGCCGCCCGGAATCGAAGCGCCCGTCGTACGAGCCCCTGCGCCTCGCCATGCGCATGCCACCGCCTCGGGTCCGGCCGCCGTCCTCACCAGAGTGCCCCGCCCGGCCCCCGCCCGTAACCCCCGCCGCCACCCCGGCCGCGGCAACTCCCCTCATACGATGAGCCGATGAACACCCATCCGCGCAACGCCCGCCTCCGGACCGGCTCCCTGGTGCTCCGCCCCTGGGAGCCGGGCGACCTCACGGTCCTGCTGGACGCGTACCGCGACCCGGCGATCCGGGCAGGGTCGCGCGCCCCGGTGGAGGACGAGGCGGCGGCGGCCCGCTGGCTGCGCGACCAGGAGGAGGGCCGTGCGTCCGGGCTCCGCCACGGCTTCGCCGTGGTCGACACGGCGCTCGGGGACGGGCCCGTCGGAAACGCCGTCCTCGTGCACCCCGCGCCGGGCTCGGGGGCGGCCGAGGTCGGCTACTGGACAGTGGCGGCCTGCCGCGGCCGCGGGATCGCCCCGCAGGCTCTCGCCGCGCTCACGGACTGGGCGTTCACGGTGTTCGCCGGGGACGGTCTCGTACGGCTGGACCTGCTGCACCAGGTGGACAACGAGGCATCCTGCCGGGTGGCGGAGAAGGCCGGGTACGGCCTTGCGGAGGTGTTGCCCGCATGCCCGCCGTGGCCGCTCGACGGCCACCGTCACGAGCGCCGGGCAGCCGGCCCCGGACGCTGATGCCCCGGACGCTGATGCCCGGAGCTGCTCAGGCTTCGGGCGCCGTCTCCGCCCCGGTCACCGGGCCGTCGTGCAGGATGCGCTGGAAGAGCCGGTGGTCGCGCCACTCGCCGTTGATGTGGAGGTAGCCCGGTGCCAGGCCGATCTGCTCGAAGCCGCACTTGGCGAGCACGCGCTGCGATGCCTCGTTGTACGGCAGTGTCCCGGCCTCGATCCGGTGCAACCGCATCTCGTCCCGCGCCAGTTCGCAGATCAGCCGCACCGCGGCGGTGGCCAGTCCCCGCCCCGAGAAGTCCCCGTCCACCCAGTAGCCGAGGGCGGCGCTGCGGAACGGCCCGAGCACCACACCGTTGAGGGTGAACATACCGATCGGCCGGTCCTGCCCGTCGATGAGCACCCACGGCATCGCACGCCCCGCGTCGCGGTCCGCCAGCACACCGGTCAGCCGCTCGCGCTGCCCCGCTTCGGTGTAGAAGTCGTCGGGCCGTACGGGCTCCCAGGGCTGCATGTGCGTGCGGTTGCGGGTCAGCACTTCGGCGAGGGACGCGGCGTCGGCCATGGCAACGGAACGGAGCCGTATCTCCGCGTCCAGCCGATGGATGTCATGGTTCATCCCCGCACGGTATCCCGGGCGCGACACGGCCCGGGCGGACGCTCAGGGACGGTGCGGTGCCCGCGCCGCGGCTCCCCGCGCCCGCTGGGACGACTGCGTGGGGAACTGCGAGCGGTGAGGGTGTCGCGGTCCGGGCGCCGGTGCGCGACGGCGCCGTCAGGAGTCCGCGTAGCCCTCAGGAATCCGCGTACTTGGCGTCCGACGCCGGGTCCAGGGCCAGTCGGTAGCCGCGCTTGACGACCGTCTGGATCAGCCGGGGAACCCCGAGCGCGGTGCGCAGCCGGGCCATCGCCGTCTCCACCGCGTGCTCGTCCGTACCGCTGCCGGGCAGCGCGCGCAGCAGATCGGCGCGGGCCACCACCCAGCCTGGCCTGCGGGCCAGGGTGTGCAGCAGGGCCATGCCGGCGGGCGGCACCGCGCGCAGTTCGTCGTCCACCAGGACCGCGTGGCCGCGGATCTCGACGCGATGACCGGCGACGGGCAAGGTCCGAGCCCGGGAGGGGAGTTCACGGCAGAGCAGCTGGACGAGCGGGCCGAGCCGGAAGCGCTCGGGCTGGACGGTCTCGATGCCCCGGTCCTGCAACGGGAGGGCGGTGACCGGTCCGACGCAGACCGACAGGACGTCACCCTGCAGGGCGCCCATCAGCTCGGTCAGCAGCCCGCGTTCCTCGGCCCGGCGCAGCAGCGAGACCGCGGCCGGGGCGCTGGTGAAGGTGAGTGCGTCCACGCCGCGCGCGACGGTGGTGTCGATGAGCCGGTCGAGGGGGGCGATGTCCTCGGGCGGCATCCAGCGGTAGACGGGGACGCCGATGACCTCGCCGCCGGCCGCGCGCAGCGACTCCACGAAGCCGGGGAGGGGTTCGCCGTGCAGCTGGAGGGCGATGCGGCGGCCCTCGACCCCTTCCTCCAAGAGGCGTTCCAGCACCTCCGCCATGGATTCGGACGCCGGTGACCAGGTCTCGGTCAGCCCGGCGGCGCGGACCGCGCCCTTGACCTTGGGCCCACGGGCCAGCAGTTCGACCCCGCGCAGGGTGTCCAGCAGCTGTTCCCCGATGCCCCAGCCGTCGGCGGCCTCGATCCAGCCGCGGAAGCCGATGGCGGTGGTCGCGAGGACCACGTCGGGGACAGTGTCGATGAGTTCCTTGGTGGCGGCGAGCAGTTCGCTGTCGTCGGCGAGCGGCACAATCCGCAGTGCGGGCGCGTGCACCACGGTGGCGCCCCGCCGCCGCAGCAGGGTGCCGAGCTCGTCCGCCCGGCGCGCGGCGGTGACACCGACCGTGAAGCCCGCGAGGGGCCCGTGCTGTTCGTCGTCGTGCATATGGTCTACCCGGCTCTCGTCCCGCTGCTGCTCAATGGTGCGGAGGTCCGAGCCTGCCAACGATGCGTGACAGGCTCGGTTCACCCGTATTTCCCGCCCGTTACGTCACCCGACATCGCCAGGACCTTTCGTTCGGATCACCAGGCACCGGGCCCCGCGGCCCCGGCCTGATCCCGACGGGACCTGGGTCATCATCACACTTCGGCGTAGCTGAGCTGGGGCTTCGCGGGGACGGCCGCGGTGCGGCGAAGGTATACCGCCCAGGTGAGCGCGAAGCACACTCCGTAGAAGGCGAGGAAGGACCAGAAGGCCGCCGTTCCGGTGCCCGAGGTCTGGAAGGACTGCCGGAAGGCGAGGTTGATGGCGAGCCCGCCGAGCGCCCCGACCGCGCCGATGAGGCCCATCGCCGCCCCGGACAGCCGCCGCCCCTGGGCCGCCGCCTCCTCGCCGCGCAGCCCCTGGGCGATCGCCTTGGCGTGGAAGATGCCCGGGATCATCTTGTACGTCGATCCGTTGCCGAGTCCCGTGAGGACGAACAGGGCGGTGAAGCCGACGAGGAACACGGTGAGCGATTCGATGCCGGAGGCGTACACGACGACACCGGTCGCGACGGCCATGGCGGCGAAGTTCGCCAGGGTGATGCGGGCGCCGCCGTACCGGTCGGCGAGCCAGCCGCCGGCCGGCCTGATGAGCGAGCCCAGCAGCGGGCCGATGAAGGTGAGCGAGGCGGCCTGCAGCGGGGTCCTGCCGAACTGGGTCTGCAGGACGAGGCCGAAGGCGAAGCTGTAGCCGATGAAGGAACCGAAGGTGCCGATGTAGAGCACCGCCATGATCCAGGTGTGCGGGTCGCGCACGGCGTCCTTCGCGGCTCCGGTGTCGTTCTG
Source organism: Streptomyces sp. NBC_01013 (assembly GCF_045162765.1). NCBI lineage: Bacteria > Bacillati > Actinomycetota > Actinomycetes > Kitasatosporales > Streptomycetaceae > Streptomyces > Streptomyces sp. NBC_01013. The sequence continues at coordinate 5,279,319 of NZ_CP108687.1, read as the reverse complement.
TACGGGTGCCAGGTTGTCCATGAAGTACGCGGCGCACAGCCCGGCGACGACGATCAGCGGGATGTACACGCCGAGCACGATCCGCGGGTGCATGGCGCCCGCGGTCCCGATCACCAGCAGCCCGACGAGCTGGACGACGGGCACCCCGATGTTGCCGCCGCCCGCGTTGAGTCCGAGCGCCCAGCCCTTCTTGCGCAAAGGGAAGAAGGCGTTGATGTTCGTCATCGAGGAGGCGAAGTTGCCGCCGCCGATGCCGGTCAGCGCGGCCACTGCCACGAAGGTGGTGTACGAGGTCCCCGGCTCCATCACCAGGAAGGCGGCGATCGTCGGCACCAGCAGGGTGAACGCGCTGAACACGGTCCAGTTCCGGCCGCCGAACCGGGCCACGGCGAAGGTGTAGGGGACCCGCGCGAGGGCGCCGACCAGTGTCGCGGTGGAGATCAGGAAGAACTTCCCTGCCGGGTCCACCCCGTACTCCGGTCCCATGAACAGGACCATCACCGACCACAGGGTCCAGATGGAGAATCCGATGTGCTCGGAGAGTACGGAGAACCAGAGGTTCCGGCGGGCGATCCGCTCGCCCTTCTCCCGCCAGAACGTCTCGTCCTCGGGTTCCCAGTGCTCGATCCAACGGCCAGCCATCACGCGCCTCCACGGGTGGTCGGGGTGTTGTCCCCGACGCTAGGCAGCGCGCGTTTCGGTGTGGTGCCGCGAGGTGACCGGTGCGCAACCTTGCTCTCACCGGGCCGGGACCGGCCCGGTGAGACGGTGGTCAGCGCCGGTGCGAACCGTCCGGCCCGACGGCCGCGCGGCCGTCGGCGCCGCGCTTGCGCTCCTGCCCGTTGGGCCAGAGCCGCGGACGGCGCTTGGCCGCGACGTCCTCGACCCACCCGACAGCAATGATCATCAACCCGATCAGCGGCCAGACGAGGATCAGCGCCAGGGTGTTGTACGAGGCGTCGATGTAGGTGCCGAGGTGGTCACCGACCCACGGCACGTTCCACAGCTGGTCGATGAGCGGGAAGGCTGCCATCAGCAGCAGGTTGTGCCAGAGGTAGATGGTCACGGCCCGGTTGTTGGCGAGAGTGACCAGGCTGTCCCAGCCCGCCAGCCGGCCCGGCAGCTGCCGCCAGGAGGGCGCGTACTGCAGGAGGATGACGCAGAAGCCGAGCGACCAGGTGGCCTGGGCGAGCGGGATCTCGTCGAGGTTCCAGCCCTCCTCGGTGAGGTGCCCGGAACCCCACCAGAGGGCGAAGGCCATGAGGAACGCCGCCATGGAGACCGTGAGGTAGCGCGGGACGGTCCGCAGCAGACCGTCGTTGTGCGCGAAGCCGAGGATCCAGCAGGAGCCGAACACGGCGAAGTCGACCAGCCCCTCCCCTGCCGTGCCCGGCACCGTGACCAGTCCGGTGCCGATGACGGCGGTGAGACCGATCGGGGCGAGCAGGGTGACCCAGGGGAGTCGGCGAAAGGCCTTCAGGAGGAGCGGTGAGGCCAGGACGAACCACAGGTAGGCGCGGATGTACCAGAGCGGTCCCATCGCCTGCTCGGCCCAGGAGGTCTCCAGGAAGCCCCCCTCGGCGCCGCTCTCCCACGGGAAGGGAGGCGTGCCAACCGGGAGCACGTAACAGCCCAGCTTGAGGAACCACCAGATGCCCTCCTCCCGGACCGGCTTCCAGCCGAGCAGGAAGACCATCGGTACGACGACGGCGGCGAACGCCCACATCGGCGGGAGCAGCCGCCTCAGCCGGCCGCGGATGACACTCCACGCCGGCCTCGCCAGCGACCGGGCCATCAGCGAACCGGCCAGGGCGAACATGACGCCCATGGAGGGGAAGAGGACCGTCAGCCAGGCCCACCCGAAGAGGTGGAAGACGACGACGCGGACGAGGGCCACCGCACGCAGGAGGTCCAGATAGCGGTCCCGGCCCGGCTTCTCCGCGACGGCCGGTGCGGGTTCCGGCTCGGGTACGGGGGCCTGCGTGCAGGGTGCCGGCCCGGGTGACCGTGTCCACGCCTGCCGGCCGGACAGCTGTGTCCCGTCCTGCGGCTGCACCGGGAACGGCACCGTGTGCGGCTCCCGGGGCGGCTGCTGCGGGTACGCCGAGGGATGGCTCATGCGACGGGCCTCCGGTCATTGCTGCGTCGGCTCTGGCTCGGCATCGAACCGGGCGCCTCCACGACCCCCGTGCGGCGCAGCTTCTGCCACCGGAGCCGGCCTCCGGTGAGAGCGGTGATCCAGGACTGGAGCAGCACCACGTACATGAGCTGCCGGTAGAGAACCTGCTGGAGGGGCAGCGAGAGCAGATGGGTCATGCGCTCCCGGTCGAGCCGGAAGGCGTACGCGGCGCAGACGGCCTGCACCGCGAGGACGCCGAGCCAGGCGGCGACCGTCTGCTCGGTGGGCCCGAAGACGAGCCCGTACAGCAGGAAGACGTCGATGAGCGGGGCGAGCAGCGGGGCGACGACCATGAACAGGGCGACGAACGGCAGCCCGACCCGTCCGAAGCGGCCGGACGGGCCGCGTTCGATCACCGCGCGGCGGTGCTTCCAGATGGCCTGCATCGTGCCGTACGACCACCGGTAGCGCTGCGACCAGAGCTGCTGCACGGACTCGGGCGCCTCGGTCCAGGCGCGGGCGTTCTCCGCGTACACGACGCGCCAGCCGTCCCGGTGCAGGGCCATCGTGACGTCGGTGTCCTCGGCGAGGGTGTCCTCGCTCATGCCGCCGATCCGGTTCAGCGCGTCGCGGCGGAACGCCCCGACCGCGCCGGGGATGGTGGGCATACAGCGCAGCATGTCGTACATGCGACGGTCGAGGTTGAAGCCCATCACGTACTCGATGTGCTGCCAGGCGCCGATCAGCGAGTCGCGGTTGCCGACCTTGGCGTTGCCCGCCACGGCCCCGACCCGGGGGTCGGCAAAGGGCTGCACGAGCTCACGGACGGTGGACGGCTCGAAGACTGTGTCGCCGTCCATCATCACGATGATGTCGTAACGGGCGTGCGCGATGCCGTTGTTCAGAGCGGCGGGTTTCCCGGCGTTGCGCTGGCGCACCACCCGGACATGGCGCAGCCGCATCGCGTCGACCAGGTCCGCCGTGCCGTCCGTGGAGCCGTCGTCGATGACGATGACCTCCAGCGGATAGTCGCTCGCCACCAGGGAGCGGACGGTGTTGGCGATGCACTTGCTCTCGTTGAACGCGGGCACCAGGACGGACACCGGACGGGTGAGCGGCTCACCCCAGCTGAAGTCCCGCTTCCGGACCCGGCGGGCGTGCGCGAAGGACAGCAGCAGCATCAGACCGAAACGGGCCAGGACCAGCACTCCGATGACGGCCAGACCGACGACCATGACGTCGGTGATGTGCTCCGAGACCTCGACGGCGGAGACGAACGCCTTGCCCTTCCAGAGCGCGTACCCGGTGACCCGGGTGTGTGCGCTGGGGGCTCCGAGGGCCTGGGTGAGGTTGGTGAACTCGTACCCCTCGTCCTGCATCTTGGGCAGGAAGTGGCCGAGCGCGGCCACGGTCTGGGACCGGTCGCCCCCCGAGTCGTGCATCAGGACGATGGCACCCTTGCCGTCCTTCGGAGTGGCGTTCTTGCTGATGACGCCGACCCCGGGCCGCTTCCAGTCCTCGCTGTCGGTGTTGTTGACGACGGTGAGGTAGCCGCGGCTGCCGACGTACTGGGTGACCGGCCAGGACTTGTCGTCCATGGCATCGGCGAACGACGAGTACGGCGGCCGGAACAGGGACGTACGGATGCCTGCCGCGCCTGCCAGCACCAGCTGGTTCTGGGAGAGCTCCCAGTCGATGCGCTCGGTGGACTGGTAGGAGAGGTCGGGGTGGTTGAAGGTGTGCAGCCCGACCTCGTGCCCCTCCTCGACCATGCGCTCGACCAGATCGGGATAGCGGGAGGCCATGGTGCCGGTGACGAAGAAGACGCCGTGCGCGTGGTACTCCTTCAGCTTGTCCAGCACCCGGGGGGTCCACACGGGGTCGGGGCCGTCGTCGAAGGTCAGCACGATCCGGTGGTCGGGAATCCCGAGCGACTTGGCGGGCTCGGTGGTGCTGCGCGCGTCGATGACCGGGCCGCCGTCCAGTACCTGCTCGGGCACCCGGTCGGTGGCCGCCGGTGGCTGGATCCGGTGGTCGGCGAGGATCTCGCTGTGCACGTATCCGCGCAGCATCAACATGGCGAGCAGGGCAACGAGGAACAGGAACGGCAGCATGTAGCGCATGGGGAGCCTGCGCCGCCGGGTCTGCTTCTTACGGTGGTGCCTGCCCCGCGGGGCGGGGGGGGTCATCTAGCTGGCGCTTTCTTGCTCTTGCACAGGAGGATCCGGTGTGGTGGCGGGCGGGGTCACGGGGTCCGGGGACACGGTCGTCGGCTCGACGCTCGGGGTCCCGGGGTCGGCGCCCGGAGCCGAGCCGGACGCCTCTCCGGCCGGCTCACCGCCACCGGTGCTCGCTGTGGCGCCGGTGTGCCGCACGGACGGTACGACGGGGGCCGAGGCGGACGATCCGGTCGCCGGGACCGAGGAGCTCCCGTTGCCGGTGGCACCGCCCGGGAGCGCAGCGCTCCCTCCGGTATCCGGGATGCCGGACGGCGAGATGCCCGACGTCACCCCTGGTGAGGCCTGGACACCCGGGCTTTCGGCCGGAGTGGCCGGCGCCCGTACCTCTTCCGCCTTCTGATGCTCCTCCTGGCCGGAAAGCGGCAGGAACGGAGCGCTGGAGTTGCCTCCGAGCAGAGCGACGACGAGCGTCACCGCGTACCCGACGAAGATCGCGGCCAGGACCCAGCCGAGCCGCCGGAGCGTCTTGCTGCGCCGGCCGCTCTCGTCGACGAAGACGGGGCCGTCGGAGCCGTCCGGAGCGCTGGGTTCCGGGAGCAGCTCGGAGAGCTGCCGTCCCAGTCCGTCGAGCTGGATGGTGACTTCGTTCGGCTCGTGTGTGTGCCCCGCACGGGCACCTTCACGCCAAGTTTCCACAGTTGTACGCACTTCCCCCACTCAGGATCGGGTGCGCGCAACTGACCGTATATGTGCCGCCGGACCGGGCCCCCACCCTGTCCACGCGCGCCCCCTACCACAGTGCACCCGGGCCATGAATGTAGCGCACGTCAACGACAGTCCGACCCCACCGGCCGGTGTTGTTCATCATGAGAGATACAACCGTTTTCGAACCGCGGTGCGGGCACTGCCTCGTGCGGGTCGGCCACGGGAGCGCGGGGCGGGGGCACGCGCCGGAGCGCACGCCCCCGCGCGCCGGTCGCGGTACCTCCGCAACAAAAAACGAGGACCCCGCTGCCGGTGGCAGCGGGGTCCTCGTCCACATGGGAATTGTGGAGATGGCGGGAATCGAACCCGCGTCCAACGGTGCGGAACCAGGGCTTCTCCGAGTGCAGTTCGCTACGCTTTTCTCGGCCCCGGAGGTCACGCGAACAAGCCTCCGACAGGCCCAGCCACTGTCTGATTTCCTTCTAGGCCCCGTGACCGGGCTTAGAAGTTTAGATCCCTCATTGATGCCAGGATCCGGGTCGGGATCACCCCCGGGCTGACACTCCGCAGAGTCTTCGCTTAGCTGCTAATTAGGCAGCGAGGGCGAAGGCGGAGGAATCGCGCTTGGAATTGGCGATTATTGTTTGCGACATATGGTTTACGAGATCATTGCCGCTTCCTCGACTCGCTTCCCCTGCTTCGACATCCGCTGTCGAAACCGATCATCCCCATGTTGATTTTTCAAAGGTGGTACACACCCCGTGGGGTGCAGTGCCATCGTACGTGACCAACGCACGACGATGCCAGCGTATTCCTGCCGCACCGGCCGGCAGCCACCGGCATGGTGCGCTCAGGCGCTCCGCTGTCGGCGGCGGGCCGCCGAGATCGCCCGGTTCGTCTCCCTCGTGTCCTGCTTCTCGCGCAGCGTCTGCCGCTTGTCGTACTCCTTCTTGCCCTTCGCCAGCGCGATCTCGACCTTGACCCGGCCGTTGGTGAAGTACAGGGCGAGCGGCACGATCGTGTGCCCGGTCTCCTGCGACTTCGACTCCAGCTTGTCGATCTCGGCCCGGTGCATCAGCAGCTTGCGCTTGCGCTTGGCCGCGTGGTTGGTCCAGGTCCCCTGGACGTACTCGGGCACGTGGATGTTGTGCAGCCACGCCTCGCCGCCGTCGATCTGCACGAAGCCGTCCACCAGGGAGGCCCGGCCCATGCGAAGGGATTTGACCTCCGTACCCATCAGTACGAGGCCGCACTCATAGGTGTCGAGGATCGTGTAGTCGTGGCGCGCCTTCTTGTTCTGCGCGACCATCTTGCGCCCGGTGTCTTTTTCCTTAGCCATAGTGCGGCCATTTTCGCACTACGACCCGCCCCCGAGGCCACTCAATACCGTCTCGGCCCGCTCCTGGGCCCGCGAGCTCACCGCGAGGTCAGGGGTGATCCCCCGGCCGTCGACGCTGCGGCCCGCCGGAGTACGGTAGTGGCCCACGGTCAGCTCGGCCACGGAACCGCCCGCGAGCTTGCTCGGCATCTGGACCGATCCCTTGCCGAAGGTCCGCGAGCCGACCGTGACCGCCCGGCCCCGGTCCTGCAGCGCGCCGGTCAGGAGCTCGGCGGCACTCATGGTCCCGCCGTCGATGAGCACGACCACGGGGCGCTCCGTGTCGCCCCCCGCATCGGCGTACAGAGCGCGCTGCTCGCCGTGCACGTCGTACGTGGCGACCAGACCGCCGTCCAGGAAGGCGGAGGCGGCGGTGACGGCCTCGGTGACCAGTCCACCGGAGTTGCCGCGCAGGTCCAGCAGCACCCCGGCGCCCGCCGGCGCCTTCATGACCGCGTCGCGGACCTCCGTGCCGGAGCCCTTGGTGAAGGAGTCGACCTCGATCAGCACGGCCGCGGAGGCATCGGAGCGCTCCGGTCCGATCCGCCGCACGGAGACGGCCTCGGTGGCGAGACGGGCCCGCCGCAGCGGCTCGGTGCGCGTGACGGAACCGCGCTGGACACCCAGCACGACGGTGCTCCCGGCGGCCGCGTCGGTACGGTCCCCCCTCAGCAGCGCCACGACATCGGAGACCGGGCGCCGGTCGACCCGACTGCCGTCGACCGTACGCAGCACATCGCCCGCTCGGATTCCGGCCCGCGCGGCAGGACTGCCCGGCTGGACCCGGGCGACCGCGACCAGCCCGTCGGAGGAGCGTCTGGCGGCGATCCCGACGCCCGTGTACGAACCGTCGAGTGCCTGCTCGAACTCCTGGTACTCCCGCTCGTCGTAGACCGCCCCCCAGCGGTCTCCGCTGCGGCTGACGACCTCCTCGGCCGCCTCCGTACCGGACTTGCCGTCCGCCACGGCCTGGGCGGCCGCGTCGGCCACCGCGTCGCGGTCGGCGGACGCGGCGACGGACCGGGTCTCTATCTCGGTGCTGCGACCCTCTCCGTGCGGCAGCGAGCCGGTGGCGGCGGCCGTGGCGAGCACGCTCGCGAAGACCAATGTCAGGGCCGCCCCGCGGCAGAGGCCGCGGGACCCGAAACGCAACTCAGGACCCGACATGGCGCCGAGTCTAGGACAAAGCCCCGGCGGCGCACGGCCCGTTGGCCGCGCGCCCCACGGGGCGCATGTCACACCTTGAGGTACTTGCGGAGCGCGAAGAGAGCGGCAACTGCGGGCATCAGCAACCCGATCGCCAGGACCAGCGGGAGCTTGGTGAGGACTGCCTCCCAGCCGATGAAGTCGATCAGGTTCAGCTTGTCCTGGAGGGCGAGACCGCCGTCGATCAGGAAGTAGCGCCCTGCCAGCAGCATGACGCAGGCCAGCACACCACCGATCAGGCCGGCGAACGCGGCCTCCATGATGAACGGCATCTGGATGTAGAAACCGGAGGCCCCGACGAGCCGCATGATGCCCGTCTCCCGCCTTCTGCTGAACGCGGACACCCGGACGGTGTTCACGATCAGCATCAGGGCGATGACGAGCATCAGCGCCATGACGAAGAGCGCAGCGACGTTCATGCCGTTCATCAGCCCGAAGAGGTTGTCCAGGATGCTTCTCTGGTCCTGGACCGACTGCACTCCGTCGCGCCCGGCGAAGGCCGTGGCGACGACCTTGTACTTCGTCGGGTCGTGCAGTTTGACGCGGAAGGACTCCGGCATCTGGTCCGGCGTGATGTTGCCCGCCATCGGGGAGTCGCCGAACTCCTCCTGGTAGTGCTTGTACGCCTGGTCGGACGACTCGTAGATCACCGTCTCGACGACGTCCATCTTCTTCAGATCGCCGAGGATCTCCTTCTTCTGCGGATCGGTGACCGCACCCTTGGCGCACTGGACCACCGTCTCCGCATCCCCCTTGCCACAGAGGTAGATGGAGACGTTGACCTTGTCGTACCAGTAGTCCTTCATCGTGCTGACCTGCTCGCGCATGAGCAGCGCGCCACCGAACAGGGCGAGCGAGAGGGCGACGGAGACGACGACGGCGAAGGTCATCGTGAGGTTGCGACGGAGGCCGACGCCGATCTCCGACAGGACGAACTGGGCGCGCATGGCGTCCTTTCAGTGCTGGGTGCTCAGTGCTGGTAGCCGTAGACGCCGCGCGCCTGGTCGCGTACGAGACGGCCCTGCTCGAGCTCGATGACGCGTTTGCGCATCTGGTCGACGATGTTCTGGTCGTGGGTCGCCATGATCACGGTGGTGCCGGTCCGGTTGATCCGGTCCAGCAGCTTCATGATCCCGACCGAGGTCTGCGGGTCGAGGTTGCCGGTCGGCTCGTCCGCGATCAGCAGCATGGGCCGGTTGACGAAGGCCCGCGCGATCGCCACGCGCTGCTGCTCACCACCGGAGAGCTCGCCGGGCATCCGGTCCTCCTTGCCGCCGAGACCGACGAGGTCGAGGACCTGCGGAACCGCCTTGCGGATCTCGCCGCGCGGCTTGCCGATCACTTCCTGGGCGAACGCCACGTTCTCCGCGACGGTCTTGTTGGGAAGGAGGCGGAAGTCCTGGAACACCGTGCCCAGCTGGCGGCGCATGTGCGGCACCTTCCAGTTGGACATGCGCGCGAGGTCCTTGCCGAGGACGTGGACCATGCCCTGGCTGGCACGCTCCTCGCGGAGGATGAGACGCATGAAGGTGGACTTGCCGGAGCCGGAGGAGCCCACCAGGAAGACGAACTCGCCCTTCTCGATATCGAGAGACACATCCCGTAGAGCGGGACGGCTCTGCTTCGGGTAGGTCTTGGAGACGTTGTCGAATCGGATCACGGATGCACCACGGTCGGCCGGGAGTAGGTGAGCGTGACCATACGCGAACCCGCCTCACGCGTGCAGGCACGCGTACCGGGATGGGTGATTTACGGTGAAACGGCAGCGGGCCGGGTCCTGCCGGAACAGGAACGGACCGGGAGGTATCCGGCGGGGCGCGCCGAAAGCTGTGCGAGCTGGCACAGTGGTAGGGGGAACGGTTGCGTGTCCGTGAGCGTTGTGCGGAGAGAAGGCTTGTGCGGCTCCGCCGCGCGGGAGGAGGAAAGCGCATGACCTATGACCGTTTGGTGTGCGCGAACTGCGCGGCGCCCGTGAACGAGGGGCGCTGCCCCGTATGCCGGGCCAGCCGCGCGCGACTGCAGCAGGAACAGGAGCAGGGACCGTTCGCGGGGCTCAGCCCTGCGATGCTGATCGCCCTGATGGTGGTGCTGCTGGCCGCCCTGGCGCTGCTGGCGCACCAGACGGTGTAGCCGGCCCTCCTCGTACGCGTACACGCGCACAGGGGCCCCGGACACCGATCGGTGTCCGGGGCCCCTGTGTGCGTACGTGTACGTACCGCTGCTGCCGTCAGGCGGCGGTGCGGCCGTTCACCAGGCGCGGGAGGATCCGGAAGCCGATGCCTCCGGCGATCATCGTCGCGGCGCCGACCAGCAGGAACGTGGTCTCAGCGGCACCGGTCTCGGCGAGCTCGTCCTTGCCCTTGCCCTGCTCGACCGGCTGGTTGCCGACCGAGTCGGTGTCGGTGTTGTCGCTGTCGACGCACTCGGCACCGTCGAGGGAGACGGTGCAGGTGCCGGTGTCACCGGTGGTGGAGCCGGCAGTGGAGCTGCCCGCCGTTGCACCTGCGGAGGCCGCGCCGTCGGATGTGCCGCCCTCGGAGTTGCCGCCCTCCGACGTGTTGCCCTCGGTGGTGCCGCCCTTCGAGTTGCCGCCCTCCGACGTGTTGCCCTCGGTGGTGCCGCCCTTCGAGTTGCCGCCCTCCGACGTGTTGCCCTCGGTGGTGCCGCCCTTGGAGTCGCCGCCCTCCACCGTGTTGCCCTCGGTGGTGCCGCCCTTCGAGTCACCACCCTCCACCGTGTTGCCCTGGACGTCGCCGCCCTCCACCGTGTTGCCCTGGACGTCGCCACCCTCGATGGTGTTGCCCTGGACGTCGCCACCCTCGGTGGTGTTGCCCTCGGCGTCGCCACCCTCAAGGGTGTTGCCCTGGACGTCGCCACCCTCGGTGGTGTTGCCCTCGGCGTCGCCACCCTCAAGGGTGTTGCCCTCGGCGTCGCCACCCTCAAGGGTGTTGCCCTCGGCGTCGCCACCCTCGAGCGTGTTGCCCTCGGTGTCGCCAGCCGCCTGGACACCGAAATGAACACCCGCGACGTCGACGTCGGCCTCGACGGCCTGTGCCACGCCTGCAACAGTGAGCGAGGCGCCGGCGGCAATGACCGCACCCGCGGCTATCCGCGCGACGCGTACTCGCGTCTTCTTCGTCATGTGCTGCTACCCCCAGTAGCTGTTCTCGTCAATGGAGCAGCCATATGCGGGGCATGGCCCAGCGGGGTTTGCTCCGAACGTCGGCCCACGTCGTGCCGTGGCCATGCCGCCCGCCCCCGATCACACCCGTCCCAGACATATGCATGCTGCCCTAGCAGCCTGTCCAGAGTTAAGGACTACGTCAAGGCCGTTCTGTGCAATGTGCACCGCTTTGAGCCGAGTTGACTCTCGTTCAGCACCACGACTGTGACGCACTCGCCACGCCTTCTACGCAACTCGCCACGCCAACTCCCGCTCCCCAAAGCCCGTTTCGTACGCCCTCCGGTCGCCCTGCGGTCATGCCCGGTTCACTCGAAACGATCAGGATCGGGGCATTCAACCGAACCGACTCGTCCCGAACCCGGTGAACCCATGCAGAAGCGAACCGCCGCACTCTCCCTGACGCTCGCTGTCTCCGCCCTGCTGCCGACGGCGCTGCCGGCGCAGGCACAGTCGGACTCCGCCGGCTACTACGCCACCAAGACCCCGTACGCACCGCAGCAGAACCCGCGGTCGTACCAGCACGCTCCCAAGGGCTTCGTCCCCGTGTTCACCGAGAACGTCTCCCGCCACGGCTCCCGCGCGGCCTCTGACAGCGAGGACGGCGACCTGATCCTGGCCCTGTGGGAGAAGGCGCGGAGCGAGGGGCAGCTCACCCGCGCCGGCGAGCAGTTCGGTGGCGAGACGAAGGCGTTGCTGGCCGCCATGGACAAGATCGGATACGGGCAGCTCAGCGGCCGGGGCGTGCGCGAGATCCGGGAAACAGCCGTGCGGCTGGAGAAGCGGCTTCCCGGGCTCTTCCAGCAGATCGCCAAGGACTCCGAGCAGATCAACGTCACCAATTCCGGCAAGGACCGTGCCGTCGACAGCGGGAACCTGTTCGTCGAGGCCCTCGCCGAGAGGGACCCGGCCCTGGCGCCGCTCATCACACCGGCCAGGACCGATGCCGACCTGCTCTACTTCCACAAGTCGGCCGGCGGAGCGGAGTACCGCGACTACGTCGACAACGACGAGCGGCTCGCCTCCACTCTCGACGCGATCACCGACCAGCCGGCCTCGCACACCGCGGCACGCAACGTACTGAAGAAGATCTTCAAGCCCGCGTTCGTCAAGCGGATCTCGGCGGGCGAGTTCGACTCGATCGGCACCGAGGTGGAGGCCGCACAGGCGGTCTACGCCCTCTACAGCATCGCGCCGGCCATGGCCGACGAGGGCGACTGGGACATGAAGCGCTACATCGCGCCCCAGGACGCGCAGTGGTTCGCCTACCTCAGCGACGCCGAGGACTTCTACGAGAAGGGGCCGGGCTTCGCCGACAGCGACATCACCTACAGGATGGCGAACGTCCTGCTCGACGACTTCTTCACGAAGATCGACGCCAAGCGGAACGGAACCAGCAACGCCGGCGCGGAGCTGCGCTTCACGCACGCGGAGGAGATCATCCCGCTGGCCGCGCTCATGGGCCTGCCCGGCAGTACGAAGCCCGTGTCGGAGGCCGAGCCGTACACGTACGCCGACAACCCGTGGCGCGGTGAATCGGTGGCGTCCATGGCCACGAACATCCAGTGGGACCTGTTCCGGAAGGGGAACAAGTACCTGGTGCGAATGCTCTACAACGAGAAGCAGACCGCGTTCAGGAAGGGCTGCGAGCCGGTGGCGAAGGGCAGCTACTTCTACGAGGTCGACGCACTGAAGCAGTGCCTGGGCCGCACCGCTTCCTGACCTCGTTCAGCCGGGACGAGGACGGGCGTGGGAGCCGCGGCTCCCACGCCCGTCCTCGTTGGTGTCCCGTCGTGCGGGACTACTTCTCGCTCTGCTTGCGCCAGCGGATGCCCGCCTCGATGAAGCCGTCGATCTCACCGTTGAAAACGGCTTCCGGGTTGCCCATCTCGAACTCCGTACGCAGGTCCTTGACCATCTGGTACGGGTGCAGGACGTAGGAGCGCATCTGGTTGCCCCAGGAGTTGCCGCCGTCGCCCTTGAGCGCGTTCATCTTCGCCTGCTCCTCCTGGCGGCGGCGCTCGAGGAGCTTCGCCTGGAGGACGTTCATCGCGGACGCCTTGTTCTGGATCTGCGAGCGCTCGTTCTGGCAGGAGACGACGATGCCGGTCGCCAGGTGGGTCAGGCGCACCGCGGAGTCCGTGGTGTTGACGCCCTGACCGCCGGGGCCCGAGGAGCGGTACACGTCGACGCGCAGTTCGGACTCGTCGATCTCGATGTGGTCGGTCTGCTCGACCACCGGCAGCACCTCGACGCCCGCGAAGGACGTCTGGCGGCGGCCCTGGTTGTCGAACGGCGAGATCCGGACGAGCCGGTGGGTGCCCTGCTCGACGGAGAGCGTGCCGTAGGCGTACGGCACCTCGACGGCGAAGGTGGTCGACTTGATGCCGGCCTCTTCGGCGTACGCCGTCTCGTAGACCTCGGTCTTGTAGTTGTGCCGCTCGGCCCAGCGGAGGTACATGCGCTGGAGCTTCTCGGCGAAGTCCGCGGCATCGACGCCACCGGCCTCGGCACGGATGGTGACGAGGGCCTCGCGGGCGTCGTACTCGCCGGAGAGGAGGGTGCGGACCTCCATCTCGTCCAGTGCCTTGCGGACGGACTCCAGCTCGTTCTCGGCCTCCGCGAGGGCATCGGCGTCGCCCTCGTCCTCAGCGAGCTCGAAGAGGACTTCGAGGTCGTCGATCCGGCCACGCAGGGTCTCGGTCTTGCGGACCTCGGCCTGGAGGTGCGAAAGCTTGCTGGTGATCTTCTGCGCCGCCTCCGGGTCGTCCCACAGGGACGGAGCGGCAGCCTGCTCCTCGAGCACGGCGATGTCACCCCTCAGCGCATCCAGGTCCAGGACGGCCTCGATCGACCCCATGGTCGAGGAGAGGGACTTCAGCTCTTCGGAAATATCGACGACTGCCACGGGTCCAGCGTAACGGCTGTCGGCGCGGGCGTTCCTCGGACGGCATGATCACGATCGCGTACGGACGGGCCGTGAACCTCCCGGGCCCGTCGATCGGGGCCCGGGAGGGGGAAGGCGAGCTCAGGCCCAGCCGCCCGGCAGGACGTCCGGGACCAGGACCGAAGGACCGAAGGCGTCCGCAGCCGCGATGTATCCGTTCTGGGTGAGATTCACGTGATCACCGGCGTCGAAGTCGGCCGGTGCCGCGCCGTTGCCGAGGAGCAGCGGAGGCGGATCAAGAGTGCTCGCGGCATCCGACACCGCGAGTGCTGCCTCCGTATCCTCCGCGGCTGTCGTGCACGGGGTGTACCCGCTACAGGGAGTCAGCGTGGAGAACACGGTTTTGATGCCCCGTGCCCTCAGCATGTCCGCCACCGTGGTGCAGGCGCTCGTGACCGTTGCGTCATCGGATCCACCCGCGATGTCCTGAATGCCCTGCGCAATGACCACGGTGAGGCCCGGAACGGTCAGCACGTCCCGATCGATCCGGGAGAGAGGGGCAACGCCTCCTCGGTTCTGGTCCGTGATCAACCGATTGTCCTCGACCGGCGTTCCGACGACGCCGATTCCCGCAGTGCCGGAGTTTCTCCGGAAGCGGTCCCAGATCCACTCGGAAAAGCGGGCATCACCTCTGACACTCTCGCCAGGGTCGGTAAAATCCAGCCATGGCTCGCTACTGAGATGGTTCTGGGCTGGAAAAACATCGGCAATGGTGATCGTTTCGCGGTTCGTGTGCCGTAGAGAAAGGGAAGCGGGAGATGCTCATTCGATCGCTTGAACAACTCTGGCTCGAGGTTGAGAACCTCAACCGCCAGATCACCGGATCTCACGCTCCTGGAGTGACGGCGGGCGAGGCCGAAGCGATCCTGGGAAGTGTTGTACCGGAGGACGTCGCTACCTGGTTTGGGTGGTCGAATGGCGTTGAGTACCTTCCTGGACAGATTCAAGACGACGCTTATCTGGTGCCAGGCTACGAGCCGCTCTCCTTGCGCGAAGCAAGAGCGGTGCGGGAGTCGTACGAGATCGAGGACGCGGTTCTAGGTGAATTCTGGACGCCCCTACTAGCAACCGGTGGCGGAGACTTCTATGCAGCCGTGTACGGAGCCTCCTGCGAAGAGCCGGAGGTAGCGCACATGATGGTGGGCAACGAAGCGCTTGTCGTGTACAAAAGCATTGAGAAAATGGTGAATGCTTTCTGCGGCTTCTACCGTTCAGGAATATTCTTCGTTGGCGATCGAGGAAACCTTGAAGCGGACGATGAGTTTTGGGTTGCGGCCGAGTCGGATCCCGGCCTGCGGTAGTCCGACCGGCGTCTCTTGCGCACCCTAAGGGCTGTCCCGCACCCGGGGGGTGGAGGCGATGTGTGCCGAAACCACTACAGGCAGCGAGCCGCCACGTTCCCGGACAGCGCTCCCCGGCAGCCCACGCGCAGCTCGTACCGAGCCGGTTCATGCCCTCCGCCTCGGCGTGGTCCCCGGCGTCGAATCGCCACACTACGGCCCAGCAGGCGCCGAGTTCTTCGTGTCCTGCGGCGTCGTTCCCGCGTCGTCGCCGCCCAGGGCCAGCCAGCCGCCCACCCCCACCGCCGCGACCAGCACCAGGGCCGCTGCGCCCAGCGTCAGGCGGCGCTTACGGATGGCGGCCGACTTGTTGCGGGCCGAGCCGGGGCGGGGTTTGCCCGGGGCGCGGGGGGCGCGGGCGGTGCCGCGGGGGCCGCCGGAGAGTTCGTCGGGGGCCGGCACGCGCATGCTCGTGTGGGTGTCCCGGTTGGAGTCGGGGGACGAGCCGGGGACCAGCGGGACCGCGCCGCGACGCCGGGGCTCCTCGGTGGCCGGGGTGTACTGCTGCTCGTCGTAGGCCTGGCCGTGCGACTCGGACTCGGATTCGTCGTCCGGTTCGTCCACGTCCAGGGGCGGTATGCCTGCCAGGTGCGGGAGCTGCTCCCGGAGGCGCGCCGCCAGTTCGGAGGCGCGCAGCCGGGAGGCCGGAGCCTTGGCGAGGCACTGGACCAGCAGCTGCCAGAGCTCGTCGGGGATGCCGGGCAGCGGGACGACGGTCTCCGTGACGTGGCGGCGCAGCACGGCGCCGGGGTGGCCGCCGCCGAAGGGCGTGAAGCCCGCGAGGAGTTCGTACAGGACGGTCGCCAGCGCGTAGATGTCGACGGCGGCGCGCGGCGGGAGGCCCTCCACGATCTCGGGAGCCAGGTAGTCCGGCGTACCGATGATCTTGGTGGCCTTGGTGCGGCGCGGGGTGTCGATCAGCTTGGCCACACCGAAGTCGGTGAGCAGCGCGGGGTGGGAGTTGCCGGGGCCGAGGGGGCCCTCCATGTCGAGCAGGATGTTCTCCGGCTTGACGTCGCGGTGGACCACCCCGGCCGCATGCGCGGCGGCGAGGCCGTCGGCCACGTCCGCGACGATCGCGACGGCGGCCTCGGGGGCCAGCCGGCGTTCGCGGTCGAGCCGGGTCCGCAGGTCCGTACCGCGGACCAGGTCCATGACCAGGGCCAGGTCGTTGCCGTCCACCACGAGGTCGCGGACGGCGACGACGTGCGGATGGTCGAGCTTGAGCAACGCGGTGCGCTCCTGGACGAAGCGGCCCACGAGCTCCTGGTCGGACGCGAGGTCCTCGCGGAGCAGCTTGATGGCGACGGGCCCCTCGGGGCCGTCGCCGAGCCACACCGTGCCGGCGCTGCCGCGCCCCAGAATCTGGTGGGCGGTGTACCGGCTGCCGATATTCCGTGCCAAGACTGCTCCCTCAGCGGCTGGCGATGGACCCTCGCACAACAACCCCCGGTCGACAAAGTTACGCGGCGATCGGGAGGTTGCGTGCCCTGGATGGCGCCAACCTTCACTTCTACGGGCGAATTGCCACGGAATTGGTCCGCAGAAGTCGATATAGCTACAGAGTCCGGTCGGTGCCGGGTAGTGGAACCCGACCGGCCCGGTGTCCGGTCAGGTGTTGTCAGGTTCCGCTGCCGCTGCCGCTGTCGCCGCCGAGCTTCGAGATCCAGCCGGTGACGGTGTCGAAGGCGTCGGTGAGCGCGTGCCAGTAGCTCTGCCCCTGGCCGATCCAGTCCTTCAGCGGGGTGAGCTCCCAGATCAGCCAGCTCGCCACGAAGAGCAGCACCAGGGTGAACAGGCAGCCCTTGAGACAGCCGAGGCCGGGGATCTTCATCGGATTGGCGTTGCGCTGCCTCGGCTCGCGGGGCGGGCGCTGGGCCGGCTGTTGGGGCTGCTGCGGCTGCGGCGGCGCGTACTGCTGGCGCTGTTGCTGGGGCTGGTACTGCTGCTGTTGCTGGGGCTGGTACTGCTGCTGGTACTGCTGTTGTTGCTGGGGCTGTTGGCGGTACTGCGGCTGTTGCTGTTGCTGGCGACGCGGCTGCTGCTGTTGCTGCGGCTGCTGGCGCTGGGGGCGGCGGCGCAGCGGGTCCTGGCTCGGGTCGAGGTACTGGACCTGCGTCTGCTCGTTGCGGTCGCGGGCGGCCTGGAGCTGGGACTGCCACGGGTGCGGTCCGTCGGGCTGCGGAGTCCCCTCGGGGCGCGGCGGGACGGGCGGCATGACCGCGGTCGGGTCGGCGTGCGGCCCGCCCGGCCCGGCGTTCTGCTGCATGACGCTGGTGGCCGCATTGGGGTCGTACGCGTTCGGGTCGTACGAGCCCGCGTTGCTCGGCAGCACCTGGGTGGGGTCGGCCGCTCCCGGCGTCTCCGGGACGGCGGTGGGCGCCGGGTCGGGCGCGAGCAGGGCGCCCACGCCGTCGGCGGCCGCGATCTGCGCGGAGTTCGCGTGGACGCCGATGCCCGCGGCGACCGTGCGCAGCGCGCGGGCGAGGTTCTCGGCGCTGGGCCTGCGGTCCGGGTCCTTGCTCAGGCAGCGCTCTATCACCGTCCACAGCGGGGCGGGGACGGTGCTGGGGCGGCGGGGCTCCTCGCTGAGGTGCCGGTGCAGGACCTCCAGCGCGGTGCCGCCGGCGAACGGCGGACGGCCGGTGAGCAGCTCGTACAGCAGGATTCCGGCGCCGTAGATGTCGACCGCGGAGGTCTGCGGGCGGCCCTCGGCCGACTCGGGCGCCACATAGGCCGGCGTCCCGACGAACTCATGGGTCCGGGTCAGGCCCGGGGAGTCGGCGAGGCGGGCGATGCCGAAGTCGGTGAGCATCGGGTGCATCTGGCCGTCGCGCTCGTCGAGCAGCACGTTGGCGGGCTTCAGGTCACGGTGGACGACGCCGTCGGCATGGCTGGCGGCGAGCGCGTCCGCGATCTGCGCGGTGAGCAGCGAGGCGGCGACCGGGGTGAGCGGGCCGTTGTCGCGGAGGTAGCGGTGCAGGTCGGGGCCGTCGATCAGGTCCATGACGAGGGCGAGGAGATCGCCCTCCACGACCAGGTCGCGGGTGCGCACGATGTTCTCGTGCCTCAGCCGCAGAAGGACGGAGCGCTCGCGCAGGAACCGCATCACGACATCCGCGTCGTTGGCGAGCTCCTCCTTGAGGACCTTGATCGCCACGGTCTCGCCGGGCTGGCCGGCGACGGCCGCCTCGGCGCCCGCGGTCTCACGCTGGCGGGCGCGCCAGACGGTGCCCGTGGCGCCGCGTCCCAGCGGCTCCTCGAGCAGGTACTTGCTGCCTACCGGCCGCACGTCATGCGCTCCCTGCTGCTCGTGGTGCTTGCGGTCCCCCGGATCCGTCCGGAGTTTCCGGCCCACTCTAGGGCCTGTCCGACGGATCGGGGGCGGACAGGGTACGGCGTCCGGCGCGATGCCGCGCAAGGCGCAGGAGCGCCTTCACGGCGGAGCCATGAGGGCGTTCCGGCGACGCCGCGAGGTGCCGTGCCGGCCGCCACACTCGGCCATGATCCGCCGGGCAGGCGCCCGGGCGGCCGGAGTGGACGGCCGAGTCGGGCAGGTTACCTTTTTGTCGACATTTTCAGTAGTTCCCCGGAGAGGTGCGGTCTGCCCGGAGGCCTGCCCACCGGCCCGCCCGCCGCCCCGGCTCCCCGGATGCGGAGGAAGACGCTCATCCCGGGCAGATGGTTGCCGCCGAGAAGTCCGACGGAACGAATCCGGACCCACGGCCGGGGTCACGCCGAGTCCGCCGGGACCCCCGCGAGTGCCCCGGAGGGCAGGCCAAGCCGGCACTTTTGGGCGCAGAGCCGACGTTTCAAGATCACTTAGCGGTGACCCCCGGGCGTGTTGTCAGTGGCAGGTGCGAGGATGCCTCCAGCACGGAACTGTGGGGTCGGGAGCCCTGCGGTACGTGACGAACCTGTACCGGACGACGCGTCCGTGCCGGGTGGGGGGAATCACAGGGCGTCCCCCCTGCCGGGCACCACGCGCAGAAGGGACCGCTGACGGCGATGCAGATCCGGCTGACCGTCCTCGCGCCGCGCAGCGGCCAGACCCCGGCGCGCGCCTGCGACGTGCTGGTCACCGCCCCCGCGGGCACGGCGCTGGCCGCCGTGGCGTCCCACCTGGCCGCCTCCGTCTCCGGGCCCGACGGCTCCCTCGGCAGCGGGGCGGTGGTGCTGTTCGCCGGGCGGGAGCGGCTCGACGCACAGCGGTGCTCGCTCGGTGAGCCGCCCCTGGTCGACGGAGCTGTGCTCTCGCTCCAGGTCCCGGGGGAGGAAGAGACGCCGGACGACGCCGTCCCGGCTCAGCTGCACGTGATCGCGGGGCCGGACGCCGGCGGGGTCCACCTGTTGCACGGGGGGCAGATCCGGATCGGCCGCTCGGCCGACGCCGACGTCCCGCTCGACGACCCCGATGTGTCCCGGCTGCACTGCGCGGTGACGGTCTCCGCGGAGGGCCGGGTCTCCGTAGCCGATCTCGGCTCCACCAACGGCACCTCCCTGGACGGTACGGACGTCCGCGACCGCCCGGTACGGCTGGCCCCCGGTGCGCTGCTCCGGCTCGGCGAATCGACACTGCGGCTCACCTCAGGAGCGCGGACACCGACGCTGGAGACGGCACCGGACGGCGAGGGCCACCTGCGGGTGGCCAGGGCGCCGGCCGCCGACCCGGCTGCCCCGGACCACGGGCCCGCGTACGGCGGACCGGAGGAACACGCCGGGCCGTACGCCGCCCACGAGGACGAGCGCCCGGCGGGCCCCGACGGGCTGCTCGTGGCGCGCCCGCAGCACTCCGGCTCCGGACGCACCGGCCGGCAGCCGGACGACGCGGCCCCCCGCCGTGGCATAGGCGCCTGGGCCCGCCGGCTCGCGGGCGGCAAGGGCGATCCGGTCCACGAGAGCCCGACCGACGAGACCGCCCCGGATCCCGCCTCGACGTTCACCGCGCGGCCCACCGCCCCCGAAGGCACCTGGCCGGACCCGGCCTCCGTCCTGCTGACCGCGCTCGGCCCGGGGCCCCGGCTGTGGGAGCGCGGCACCGCGCACCCGGAGACGCTGGTGGTCCGGCTGGGCACGACCGACCGGGCGGACCTGCCCGCCGTTCCGGTGACGGTGGGGCTGCGGGAGGCCGGTTCGCTCGGGCTCGCGGGGCCCCGTGAACGGCTGGCGGGGCTCGCCCGCTCCGCCGTGGCCCAGCTGGCCGCACTGCACTCCCCCGCCGACCTGGAGATCGTGCTGATCAGCACGGACCGGGCACGCGGGACGGACGAGCGGCGGCGCGAGTGGGCCTGGCTCGGCTGGCTTCCGCATCTGCGGCCGATGCACGGCCAGGACTGCCGGCTGCTGCTGGCGTACGACCGTGAGCAGGCCGTCGCCCGGACGACGGAGCTGGTGCGCCGCCTGGACGAGGGACCGCTCGGACCCGGCTGGGCAAGCCTGGACCCCGGTACGCTCGCCGAGGCCGCCCGCCACTACGAGGGCCCGTTCACCGTGGTCGTCGTCGACGGCGACCCCGGTACCGCGGTGCTGCGGGAGAACACCGCCCGGCTGGCGGCGGCGGGCGCGGCGGCGGGCATCCATCTGATCTGTCTGGCGGAGACCCCGGCCGCCACTCCCACCTCACCGGTCGCCGCGACGTACGAGGCGGCCTGCCATGCCTCGATCGCCTTCAGGGAGTGCGGGGCCGTGGCCGTGCTCAGCGGTGATGTGGCGACGGCCCTGCGGCTGCTGCGCACCGCGGGTGGCCGGGCCGCCGGCCATGGCACCGTGGCCACGGTCGACGCGGTGTCGGCGCACTGGGCGGAGCGCTTCGCCCGCGCCTTGGCTCCGCTGCGCGCCGAGGGTTCGACCGCATTGCCGGGCCGGCGCGCGGCGGTGGCCCTCCCGCCGTCCGCCCGCCTCCTGGACGAACTGGGCCTGGCCCGCGCCACTCCGGCCTCTCTGATGGCCCGCTGGGCCTCGGCGGCGGACGAGCAGCCCGGAGCGACGGTCCGCGGCGCGGGCAGCTGGACGGGCGGTACGGGAGCGGCGGCCGACGACACACGCGGCTCCGCCCGCACTGCCCACCCGGCCGCCCCGGGGTCCCGCGTGGGCACCCAGCGCGCCCCCGCCGATCCGCAGCCCGCGGGCGCTCCTCGCGGCACGGACGACGACTACCGCACCCGGGGCTCCGGACGCACGCCGTACCCCACCGGCGGACCCGCCACCGACTCCGCCCGCACGCCGTACCCCCGCGGCAACGACACCCACGCGGGTGTGCCGCGCCGCACCTCCGGCCGTGGCGATGTGCACGACGGCCCGGGCTACGGCGGCACGCCGTATCCCGACGACGCCGGCTCGCAAGGCACCTCCTACCCCGGCACCAGGGGCACAGGCCGCACCCCCTACCCCGGCGCCACGGACGCCCCTGGTTCCGGCCGCACCCCTCACCCCCGGGTGGGGGCGCAGCGTTTCGAGGGAGGGCCTGGGGACAGACCGAGTTCACGCACCCTGCCGGGCTCCGACACCCGCTCATGGGGCGAGGCCGGAGACGTCCAGGGCGCCGACAGCATGCGCACCGCGGGATCGGGGCGCTCCTCGAACCGGGTCAGCGGGCCGCGCCAGGGCGACGCGCCCCAGGTCGCCACGCGCGGTGCCGAGCCCGGGCGGGCCGCCGTGCGCGCCGCCGCACAGGGACCGGCGGCGGACGTGCCGGCCGGGGCGGCCGGGCGGCCCGTCGTGGTGCTCGGGGCCGGGCCCCGCGGTCCGGTGAGTGTGGATCTCTCCGAGGAGGGCCCGCACCTGCTCATCGAAGGGCCCGGCGGCAGCGGGCGTACCGAACTGCTGAGGGCGGTCGCCGCTTCGCTGGCCGCCGCCGACCGGCCGGACCGCCTCGGCATCCTGCTGGTCGACGGGGCGGGCGGCGAGCGCGGCGAGAGCCTGCGTCCCTGCACCGAGCTCCCCCACGCGTTCACGCACCTGGTGGCCTCCGATCCGGTCCGGATGCGGGAGTTCGCCCAGGCGCTCGGCGGTGAGGTGAAGCGGCGTGCCGAGCTCCTCGGCGGCCTCGACTTCTCCGACTGGCACAGCCGGCACGAGGTGGCTCAGCGGATGTCCGACCGGCATCCCCCCGCCCCGTCCCAGCAGCGCGGTGACGTCGAGTCCGCGATGAGCGGCACCTTGCGGCTGCGGCCCGCCTCGGCACGGGCGACGGACCCGGGCCCCTCGCCGTTGCCCAGGCTCGTCGTGCTCGTGGACGACTTCGACGCGCTGATCGCCCCGGCTCTGGGCAGTCCGGGCCGGCCGGCCGCGGGCTCGGTCGTACGGGCGCTGGAGGCGGTGGCCAGGGACGGCGGCCGGCTCGGCATCCATCTGGTCGCCACGTCCGCCCGTCCGGACCGCACGGAGGACAGCGAACTGGCCCGCGGGGCGCGGCTGCGCGTCGTGCTGGACCCTCCCGTGGTTCCGCCGTCGCCGGACGAACCGGCCCCGGGCCGTGGGCGGCTGGGCCACCCCGACGGACGGGTGACGCCGTTCCAGGGCGGCCGGGTGACCGGCCGTATCCCGCGCACGGCGACGCTGCGGCCCACGGTCGTACCGCTGGAGTGGGAGCGGATGGGCGATCCCCCCACCCGTCGCCCGGTCCGCGAACTGGGCAACGGGCCCACCGACCTGGCGCTGCTGGCCAGTGCGCTGGAGCGGGCGGCCCGTTCGGTGAACGCCGAGCCGTTGCCGCCGCTGCGTCCGGTCCACCCGTGAGCGGGGACGGATCGCCCGAGTGGGCCCCGCCGTCCGCAATCGCCTCATACCTGCCCTGACCTCACGTCACGAGCCCATTACGATCAAGGAGTTGGGCCCACTGACGGTATTGCGGCGCCCGGATACCGGGCGTAGGACTGTGCGCACAGGACGACGTGATGAATGACCGGCGCCATCGGAAGGCCGACGGCTGCCGGTCCGTGCACGCGCACAGGAGAGACGGGGCAGGGATGCGCACAACCCTTCGGATTCGCAGGGCCGCCATGGTGTTCACCGCCATCGGCGCACTGGCCCTCACCGGCTGCGGCGACGACGGTGACGGCGGAAAGAGCACGAAGGACGGGGACAACTCGTCCAAGGGCGGGGAGAAGGCGTCGAGCGTCGTATTACCGAAACTGAACGGCGAGAAGATCTCGGTCGCCGCGGTCTGGACCGGGCCCGAGCAGGCCAACTTCGTCAAGGTTCTCAAGGAGTTCGAGAAGCGCACGGGCGCGACGGTGACGTTCGTCCCGGCGCAGGACCCGATCGTGAACTTCCTCGGTACGAAGATCGCGGGCGGCCAGCCGCCGGACGTCGCGATGATCCCGCAGGTCGGCGCCATCAAGCAGGCCGCCGAGAAGAAGTGGGCCAAGCCGGTCGGAGCGGAGGCCAAGGCCCAGCTCGCCAAGAACTACTCCCAGGTCTGGCAGGACCTCGGCGCGGTCGACGGCACCCAGTACGGCGTGTACTTCAAGGCCGCCAACAAGTCGCTGATCTGGTACAACGCCAAGGCGTTCGAGAACGCGGGAGCGTCCGAGGCGAAGACCTGGAAGGACTTCCTGGCGACCGCCGAGACGGTGTCGGCCTCGGGCGTCACCCCGGTCTCCGTCGCCGGTGCGGACGGCTGGACGCTCACCGACTGGTTCGAGAACATCTACCTCTCCCAGGCGGGACCGGAGAAGTACGACCAGCTGGCCCAGCACAAGATCAAGTGGACGGACCCGTCCGTCAAGGACGCGCTGACCACGCTGGCGCAGCTCTTCGGCAAACCGTCCCTGATCGCGGGCGGGGCCGACGGCGCACTGCAGACGGAGTTCCCGGCGTCGGTCACCCAGACCTTCACCGGCGGCGACCAGCCCAAGGGCGCCATGGTCTTCGAGGGTGACTTCGTCGGCATCAACATCGCGCAGACGAAGGCCAAGATCGGTACGGACGCCAAGGTGTTCCCGTTCCCCGCGGTCGGCGCCGAGTCGCCCGTGGTGACCGGGGGCGACGCGGCGGTGGCGCTGAAGGACGGCAAGGGCGCCCAGGCCCTGCTGACCTGGCTGGCCTCCACCGACGCCGCGAAGATCTGGGCCGAGCAGGGCGGGTTCATCTCGCCGAACAAGGCCCTGGACACCGCCGCGTACCCCAACGAGGTACAGCGCACGATGGCGAAGGCGCTGATCTCGGCCGGTGACGCCGTCCGGTTCGACATGTCCGACCAGGCTCCGCAGTCGTTCGGCGGAACGCCCGGAAAGGGCGAGTGGAAGACCCTCCAGGACTTCCTGAAGAACCCGAAGGACATCGCGGGGACCCAGGCGAAACTGGAGTCCGACGCGGCCAAGGCGTACAAGAGCTGACGCGATGACGACAGCCGCAGCGGGGGGCGCCGACGAGGCGCTCCCCGCCGACAAGCAACCCTCCGGCGGGACCTCGGTACCCGCCCCCAGGGAGCCCGTGTCCGGGAAGCCGTCCGGACCGCAGGACACCGGACGCAGCCGCAGGAGCGTGACCGGCACCCGCAGGGTCATCGCGGCGCTCTTCCTGCTGCCCGCGCTGGTCCTGCTCGGCGCGCTCGTGGTGTATCCGATCGTGTACTCCGTGTACCGGTCGTTCTTCGACCAGGCGGGCACCGGATTCGCCGGGTTCGACAACTACAAGGCGCTGTTCACGGACGACACCATCCGTACGGCGGTCAAGAACAACGCGATCTGGGTGGTCTTCGCCCCGACCGTCGCCACGGCACTCGGGCTGATCTTCGCGGTGCTGACGGAACGGATCCGCTGGGGCACGGCGTTCAAGCTGATCGTCTTCATGCCGATGGCGATCTCGATGCTCGCCGCCGGCATCATCTTCCGGCTGGTGTACGACCAGGCACCGGAGCGCGGGGTCGCCAATGCCGTATGGGTGGGCGTGCACGACACGTTCGCCGAGTCGGCGGGCTTCCCCAAGGCCCACCCGTTGCCCGTCCATCCGCTGAAGGCGGCGGGCGGCGGCTCCTTCGTGACGAAGGTGCCGGTACGGGCCGGGCAGCCGGTCCAGCTGCCGCTGGTCGGGGTGCTGCCCGCGAAGATGCCCACCGACGCGAAGCCGGCCCGCGCCCCGCAGACGGGCGGGGACGGGAAGATCACCGGCACCGCATGGCTGGACTTCACCAAGGGCGGCGGGGGCAAGCCCAACGTCATCGACACCACGGAGCTCGGGCTCAAGGGCATCAAGGTGGAGGCCGTCAAGGACGGCAAGGTGGTCGCCTCCGCCACGGCGGGCGCCGACGGGGTGTTCACCCTGCCCGCCTCCGCGGACGGGGCCGAACTCCGCCTTCCCGCCTCGAACTTCAAGGAGCCGTACAACGGGGTGGAATGGCTCGGCCCGTCGTTCGTCACGCCCGGCATCATCGGGAGTTACGTCTGGATGTGGGCCGGCTTCGCCATGGTGCTGATCGCGGCCGGCCTGGCGGGCCTGCCGCGCGAACTCCTGGAAGCGGCCCGGGTGGACGGGGCCAACGAGTGGCAGGTGTTCCGCCGGATCACCGTGCCGATGCTCGCCCCGGTCCTCGCGGTGGTGCTGGTGACTCTGATGATCAACGTCCTGAAGGTCTTCGACCTGGTCTTCATCATCGCGCCGGGCTCCTCGCAGGACGACGCGAACGTGCTGGCGCTCCAGCTCTACCGGTCGTCGTTCGGCACGGACGCGGATCTGGGGATCGGCAGCGCCATCGCCGTGCTTCTCCTGCTGCTGGTCGTCCCGGTGATGCTCTTCAACATCAGGCGGATACGGAAGGAGGGGCGCCGATGACGACACCCTCGACCACGGCCGTGCCCGCCGGGACGGGCGACGCCCCGGACACCGGCACGGCGAAGGCCGGGCGGCCCCTCGGGGCACGGATCGCGGCTCTGGCCGGCGGCGGTGTGATGCGGGTCGCCCTGATCCTGGTGGCCCTGTTCTGGCTGATGCCGACCGTCGGACTGTTCCTGTCCTCCCTGCGCAGCGCGGACAAGATCGCGGCGACCGGATGGTGGAAGATCTTCACCGTCCCGTCGGAGCTGACCTTCGACAACTACTCCCGGCTGCTGGACAATTCGACGTTCACCGATTCGCTGCTCAGCACGGTCCTGATCACCGTCCCGTCGACGGTCCTGGTCGTGGTGATCGGATCGCTCGCCGGGTACGCGTTCGCCTGGATGGAGTTCCCGGGCCGCGACTGGTGGTTCCTCGTGGTCGTGGGGCTGCTGGTGGTCCCGGTGCAGGTCGCCCTGATCCCGGTCTCCAAGCTCTTCGGCGCTGTCGGGATCTTCGAGACGACCTTCGGCGTGATCATCTTCCACACGGCCTTCGGTCTGCCCTTCGCGATCTTCCTGCTGCGCAACTTCTTCGCGGAGATCCCGCGGGAGCTGCTGGAGGCGGCCCGGCTCGACGGGGCGGGCGAAATCCGGCTCTTCACCCGGGTCGTGATGCCGCTGGGCGGTCCGGCGATCGCCTCGCTCGGGATCTTCCAGTTCCTCTGGGTGTGGAACGACATGCTGGTCGCGCTGATCTTCGCCGACTCCGGCTCCCCGCCGATCACCGTGGCGCTCCAGCAGCAGGTACGGCAGTTCGGCAACAACATCGACGTACTGGCGCCCGGCGCCTTCATGTCGATGGTGATTCCGCTCGCGGTGTTCTTCGCCTTCCAGCGCCAGTTCGTCTCCGGCGTGATGGCGGGCGCGGTCAAGTAGCCGCACCACCGCACGAGTCGCCCATACGCACGTCAATCAGGGGCAGTCCTGTTCACTCCGACAGGGCTGCCCCTGCCTGGCGTTTCGCGTGGCCGAGGCGGTTGCGCGTAACCCCGTCACCCCATCGGGCGTTTACGGAGTACACGCCCCCGCCGTCGGCGCGCGGACCGCGGCGCGCTGCGCCCGGTCCGTGCTGCTCCTCATGCCCGTGTCCGAGAAAGAGTCCGTATGCCCCGCCTGAGTGTCATCATCCCGGTCCGCCGCGCCCGGGGAAGTCTGCGCGAGTGCCTGGAGTCGGTGCTCTCCCAGTCGTTCACGGACATCGAGGTGATCGGTGTCGACGACGGGGCGCCGGACGGCTCGGGGCTGCTGCTCGACGAGTTCGCCGCCCGGGACTGCCGGGTGCAGGCCATCCACCTCCCGGACGGCGCCGGGCCGAGCGGGTGCCGAAACGCCGGGGCGGAACGGGCCGTCGGGGACTACCTGCTGTTCCTGGAAGCCCACTTCGTCCTCCTGCCGGACGCGTTGCGGGCCGTCGCCGACCGGATCGGGGCTGCGGACGACCCCGATCTGGTGCTGTTCGGCCACCACAAGCGCCCCTTCCGCGGGCGTCCCCGGCCCAGCAGGTCGCTGGAGCTGCTGGGCGAACTGTCCGAGGGCCCGCTGACCGCGCCGGGGCAGTCCGCGCTCCTCGACATCGCACCGGTGTCCTGGAACCGTGCCGTCCGCCGCACCCTGCACGAGGGCGAGAAGCTGGCCTTCGGACCCGGGCGGCACGGGGAGCGGATCTACGCCCTGCAGACCGTCGCCGCCGCCGAGTCCGTGGCCGTCCTGCCCACCGCCTGCGTCGAGCACCGACAGCAGCGCCACCTGCCGGGCCTCGACGACGAGACGAGGCCCGACGCGGCGCCCGCCGAGCTCGTCGACGCCTATGCCGGTCTGATGGAGTTCCTCCGCGAGCGGCCCCGGCTGCTCGCGGTGCAGCCGCTCCTCTTCGAACGGGCCGTCCAGGAGTTGCTGTCCGGATATCCGGCGGTGACGCGCCGGCGCAGGCGCTACGTACGCTCCGTCGCCGCCTTCCACCGCGCGTACCGGCCCGCCGGTCACCGTTTCGCAGGAGGCGCGCGCGGGCTGCGGCCCCGGCTGATCGGCGGCGGCCGGTACGCCGTGCTCGGCGCCCTCGACACGGCTCTGGCCCTGCGCCGCGCCCTGCGGGCCGCACCGGACGCGGTGCGGGACCGGGCCAAGCGCAGCCTGAGCAGGCGCTACTACTGGTGGCAGCGCAAACTCCCGCTGGACCGCGGTCTCGCCGTCTACGCCGCCTACTGGAACCGCGGGGTCAGCTGCAATCCGGAGGCCGTCTTCCGCAAGGCCCAGGAGCTGGCGCCGGGGGTGCGCGGTGTGTGGGTGGTCTCGAAGAACCAGGTGGAATCGGTGCCGGAGGGCATCGACCACGTGGTGCCCGGCACCCGCCGCTACTGGGCGACGATGGCCCGCGCCACGTACTTCTTCAACAACGTCAACTTCCCCGACCACGTGGTCAAGCGGCCCGGGCAGGTCCATGTGATGACGCATCACGGCACCCCGCTGAAGATCATGGGACTGGACCAGCAGGACTATCCGGCGGCGGCGCAGGGGCTGAACTTCGACCGGCTGCTCAAGCGCATCGACCGGTGGGACTGGAGCGTCTCCGCCAATCCGCACTCCACCGAGGTGTGGGCCCGCGCCTACCCGGGTGCCGCGCGGAGCCTGGAGACGGGGTACCCGCGCAACGACGTCCTCGCATCGGCGACCCCCGAGCAGGTCCGCGCGGTCCGCGAGGGCCTCGGCATCCGACCCGGGCAGCGGGCCCTGCTCTACGCGCCCACCCACCGCGACTACGAGGCCGCCTTCACCAGCCGTCTGGACCTGGAGCGCTTCTGCGCGTCCGTCGGCCCGGACACCGTGGTCATGGTGCGTGCGCACTACTTCTACGGGGACACGGGGATGCCCGGGAGCCCGTCGGTCATCGACGTCAGCGACCACCCCCGGATCGAGGACCTCTGTCTGGCGGCCGACGCGCTGATCACGGACTACTCGTCGGTGATGTTCGACTACGCACACCTGAACCGCCCGATCGTGGTGCACGCCCCGGACTGGGAGACGTACCGCACGGTCCGCGGCGTCGTCTTCGACCTGCTGTCCGGCAGGCCCGGCGAGACCCCGGGCGCCGTGGCGACGACCACGGACGAGCTGGCGCGGATCTTCAACGACGGCAGCTGGGACGGCCCGGCGAGCAGGGCGCTGCTGACGTCCTTCCGGGCCCGTTTCTGCCCGTACGACGACGGCCGCGCCGCCGAGCGCGTGGTGCGCCGGGTGCTGCTGGGCGAGGAGCCCGCTCCGTCCGCGACGGCCTGACCCCGCCGCATACGCCGAAGGGCCCGCCGGGTGGCGGGCCCTTCGGCGTATGCGGCGCCGGTCTCAGCGTTGCTGGCCCGCCATGACCGTGGCGAGGCCGATCACCACGAGCAGGGAACCGCCCCAGGTCCACATGGAGGTCCGCTCGTGCAGCACGGTCGCGCCCGCCCCCACGATCAGCAGATATCCGAGGGCGTTGAACGGATAGGCGATGGAGAGCGGCACCTTGGCCAGCGTCGACATCCAGGCGAGTGCGGACACGGCGAAGACCACCAGGCCGAGGACGACCCACGGGCTGGTGGCGGCCCGCAGCGCGACCGAACCGCCGTCCCGCCCGGCGGTGGCAACGGCGCCCTTCATCCCGTGCTTGAGCATGATCTGGCCACCGGCCGACGAGAAGACGGCGAACAGCAGCAGGATCAGACTGGGGAGGGTCAAGGCCTTGCTCCTGACTGCGGCGGCCCGGGACTCGGATGCCGGGGCGGGGGTGGGTTCGGGGATCGTCGCCTCAGACGCCGACCCGGTCGGGGACGTACTGTCGGTTGAGGATGTCCTGTACATCGACGTGCTCTCCAGCGATGATCGTCTCGGCCGCATGCGGGGTGAGCAGTGCGACGTGCTGATAGCCGAACAGGGTCGGCCGGATGCGGGTCAGCAGCCTCGACAGCCCGCCGAGTACGGCAGCGAGCGGCCCACGGCCCAGGAGCGACCAGAACGGCGCCCCGGTCGAGGCGATGTCCAGGACGTCGTAGCCCGCGGCGCGCACGGTACGACGCAGACTGGCCCGGGTGAAGAAGCGCAGGTGCGTTTCGTCGAGGATGCCGCGGCGGTCGTAGTCGAAGGCACCGAGCGCGACCCGCAGCCGTGAGTACCAGTGGCTGAAGTTCGGCACGGAGAGGAGCACCTCGCCGCCCGGCCGCAGCACGGTGGCGACCTCGGCCAGTACGCGTTCGGGACGGGAGAGGTGCTCGATGACGTCCCCGGCCACCACGTAGTCGAAGCCGGAGCCGATCTCGGCCGGCAGCCCCTCCTCCAGGTTGGCGAGATGGAAGTGGGTGCACTTCTCGCGCACACCGGGCACCTCGACGTAGTCCACCCCGGTCACCTCGTGGCCGAGCGCTTCGAGGCGCTGCGCGAACAGCCCGCCGGAACAGCCGAGGTCCAGGACCCGGCCGGGGGGCATCTTCCGCATCTTCTCCAGGATGACCGCGTGCGAGGATCCGTCGCCCTCCTTGAAGGCGTACTCGACGGGCTTGGGGATCCAGGCGCAGGTGCCGAACCCCTTGACCGCCAAGCGGTATTCGAGGACGTCCTTGACGACGTCCTTCGCGTACTTCATACCGTTGACGTAACAGATCTCGTCGCCGTAGTAGGTCGGGACGGGGATCTCCTTGATCCGCATTCCCGCGTTCAGCAGCTGGACGATGATCTGGGTGTCGAAGTCGAAGGCGTCCGTGTTCCGGTCGATGGGGAGTTTCTTCAGCGCCTCGACACTGTAGGCACGGTATCCGGAGTGGAACTCCGTGAGCTTCGAGCCGAGCAGTCCGTT
Organism: Streptomyces sp. NBC_01013; assembly: GCF_045162765.1. Classification (NCBI taxonomy): domain Bacteria; kingdom Bacillati; phylum Actinomycetota; class Actinomycetes; order Kitasatosporales; family Streptomycetaceae; genus Streptomyces; species Streptomyces sp. NBC_01013. The sequence goes on along the minus strand of NZ_CP108687.1, from coordinate 5,248,624 downwards.
CTCCAGTCGGGTGAGAACGCGGTTGCCCAGCCACTTGTACATCGGCATTCCGCCCTTGAGGGCGCTGCCGGATTTCATCATCCTCGATCCGAACACGGCTTCGCATTCGCCGCGTTCGATCGGGGCCACCATGTCGGGAAGCAGTTCGGGGGCGTACTGTCCGTCGCCGTGCAGCAGCACGATGATGTCGAGGCCGTGCGCGGCCGCCAGCGCGTATCCGGCCTTCTGGTTGCCGCCGTAACCGAGGTTCTTCGTGTGGCGCATGACCACGGTCCGCGGCATTCCTTCGGCCTGCGACCACCGGCAGCCGGCGGTGAAGGTCGCGTCGTGACTCGCGTCGTCGAGAATGAGAATCTCGTCGACCCGGGACCGGAAATCCTCCGGAATCCGGTCGAGGGTCTTCTCCAGCGTGGTCTCCGCGTTGTACGCGACCACCAGGATGCCGATCCTGGGGCTCGGGCTTTCCTTCACGGGGCGTTCTCCAGTTTCTCGGTGCTCGTGGCTGAGGTCGGGAGGGGGCGGTGACGGGCGCCGCGGTCAGGTGACGGCGGACTTGGAGGGCTGGGAAGTACGGGGGCCTGCGAACCGCGTCCGCCCGGTGCGGCCGGCCGGGCCCCCGCCCGGCGGCAGGGCGAGGAGCCGGTGGATGCCGGCGGCCAGTCCGGCCGCGAGGACGATCCAGCCGGCGGCGCCCAGTTGCAGCACCGGCTCGCTCCATCGCACGGGGGAACGTCCGCTGTAACCGAGGACGGTCGTCAGTCCGAGCACACAGCTGTACGCAAGCCCTTCCCAGAACCCGAGGACGAACATTCCGGCCGCCGCCCAGGTCAGGTACTGCAGACCGGAGGCGGTGGACAGGAGCAGCAGCAGGCCCAGCGTGACGGCGACGACGCCCGGCAGCTGCGCGGGCCTCAGCCATGCGAGCCAGGCACCGGCGGCCACGCAGATCAGGACGAAGAGGAAGTGCCCGCCACCCTGCATGAAGGTGATGACGGACTCCGGCAGGCCGAACGCGTCGGCGAACCGGACGAGGCCCCAGAGGCGGTAGCTGCCGCCCGCGTACTCCAGCACGTTCTCCTTGAGCGCCTGCGGCACCGTCACCAGGACCGGCCCCCACACGAGCGCGGACACGCCGGCGAACCCGGCGGCGAAGCGGACCAGTACCGGCCGGCCGCCGCGCAACGCGGCGACGAACAGCGCCGGGATCGCCACGACGGGGATGAACTTGACGCTGATCGAGAGCGCCGCGGCCACCCCCGCGGCGAGCGGGGACCTGCGGTCGGCCAGCAGATGGGCAGCGGCCAGGGCGAACATGACGGCGACCGCGTCGGTGTTGCCGTGGTAACCGGAGGTGGCGATCAGCACCGGGCTGACGGCCACTCCGATCCCGCACAGCATCGCGGTGCGCAGCGCGGCGCGCCGGCGGACGATTTCGAACACGAGCAGGGTGCAGACGAAGTCGGCGATCGAAGCGGGCCACCTGATCAGCGTGGCGAACGCCATTCCGAATTCCGAAAGACTGTTCAGTCCGAGCAGCATCCAACCGGCCAGCGGCGGATGGTTGTAGACGGGCAGACCGGGCAGCGGTTGTTCATAGATCCGAATGGGGCCGTACACGGACAGCGCCTTGGCGAATCCCTGGAAGAACCGCACATCGGCGGGCCCCGGCGTATTCGCGGCGATCATCACGCGCGTGAGGAGCCCGACTGCCGCGGCAACGAGCACAGCGGCTCGGGACCGCCGCACATCCCATGTCTCGCACCACATTCGGATACCCATGAAAACAGAACGTAGCAACCCGGCGACGCTATACAACGCACCGATGAACATACTTATCCGGCCCGCAGTGTCGATTCCCTGCACGTCCGTGCAAACGCCACCTTCTCCGAATCACTCGAACGGTTCACGCTGTTCGGACAGCCTGTACGTCAATACGCGTCCACCATCCCGTCACCCCGCAGTTCACCCCGCATTGCTGCCGGGCCGGGAACGAGGTGGCACAGGGAGGTGGACTACAGCATCCGGTCGGCCACTCGGGCGGCCGCCCGGCCGTCGTCGAGGTCGCAGAAGTCCCGCCGGAATGCCTCGTACGCCCCCGCGTGTCCCGCGGTCGACCGATCAGGGTCACGCAGCGCCTCGATGAGGTCCCCGGAGTCCGGGATCAGCGGGCCTGGGGCCCGCGACTCGAAGTCGAAGGCGAATCCCCGCAGCGTGTCGCGGTAGTACTCGAGGTCGTAGGTGTGGAAGAGCATCGGCCGGCCGGTCTGCGCGAAGTCGAACATCATCGAGGAGTAGTCGGTCACCAGCGCGTCGCTGATCAGCATCAGTTCGCCGGCGTCCGGGTAGCGCGAGACATCACGGACGAACCCCGTGCCGCTGTCCGGGAGCCGGTCGGCCACCAGGTAGTGACGGCGCACCAGCAGGACGGTGTCCGCACCCAGTTCACGCTCGGCGGCGGCGAGGTCGAGCCGCAGGTCCATGGTGTAGAGGCCGCGGTTCTTCGGACGGTCCTCGCGCCAGGTCGGCGCGTAGAGCACGACCCGTTTGCCGTCGGGGATCCCGAGGTTCTCCCGCACCGCGGCGGCGACCTTGGTCCGGTCCGGGGCGTGGAAGAGGTCGTTGCGGGGATAGCCGCATTCCAGGACCTCGCCCTCGAAGCCGAAGGAGCGGCGCAGCACCGGGGTGGAGTACGTGTTCGGGGAGACCAGGAAGCTCCACTGCCGGGCGCGCTGTTCGAGGGTGGCGATGTAGGCGGAGTTCGCCTGGGCGGTGCCGGCGAGGTCGAGGCCGATGCGCTTGAGGGGGGTGCCGTGCCAGGTCTGGACGACGGTCTGGTCCTCGCGGCGTTCGAACCACTCGGGCAGCTGGGTGTTGGTGACGATGTGCCGGCTGCGGGCCAGTGCCTCGTGCCAGGCGGCCGAACCGTGCTCCACGGCGGTGGCCCCGGCCGGGATGCGCGCCTGCTGGTCGCGCACCACCCACAGATGCTCCAGACCCGTGCCCCTCCGGGTGAGCTCCTCGTGGACGGCGCGCGGTGAGTCCGAGTACTGACGGCCGTCGAAACTGCTGAACAGCACGGTCTCGCGCAGCGGCGCGGTGCGCTGGACCGCGTAGGCCGCGCTCAGCAGCCGCCGGGCACGGGCCCCGCGTTCCCTGGCGTCGAGTGGGGGTGCGCAGCTCAGCAGCAACTGGTCGTGGAAGCGGCGCTCGATGACGTACGTACGTCCCGCCAGGGTGCGGGCCGCGGGCAGGGTGTGATGGACGGCGGCCGGGAGACGCAGGGCGGCGTCGCGGGTCTCGTCGGCGGCCCCCTTCTCGCGGAGGAAGAAGTACCAGTTGCCCTCCCCCAGCGGCAGCTCGCCGCCCCCGCACATGTCGACGGCGTCCGGCCGCAGCTCGGCCGTGAACCGGCGCTCGTCCTCCGGTCCGGTGAACGTGACGGGGAGGACCGCCTCCTCGTGATGGCCGCTGTGCCGGGCCACGAGCTCGACCGGGCGCCGGGGGTCGTCCGGAAAGCCGCCCTCCAGGAGCAGCTTCCCGTCCTGCGTCCAGGCGGCCAGCTCGACGGTGGGCTGTACGGGACGGTCACTGATCAGCAGATTGCCGCGCGCACTCACGGTGAGCGCCAGCTCGCGGGCCTCGTCGGCGGCAGGCGCGAGCGGGTAGCGGCCCGTCGGGACGGGGCACGGCACATCGATGGGGGTCCGGCGGCCGCCGGGGCCGACGAGATGGACGCTGTACGGGACAGCCGACCGCTCCCCGTCGGACGCGCGCCGGGCGTCGAGGAGGGCGGTGAGCGGAATCCCGGCGGTGAAGCGCCGCCAGCCCGCCGCGGAGGTCGCGGCGTCCTCGTGCACCGTCACCGGGCACTCGAAGGCAGTGCCGGAGGGGCGGTGGGTGAGGCCCAGTCGCAGGTCCTGGCTGCCGAGCCGGTCCCGGAGCATGCCGTCGACGACGACGGTGGCCGTCCCGTCGTCCGTCTCGCCCGCGCGGTGCGTCTCGAAGCGTGCATCGATCCGTTCGGCGTGCAGGACCAGCCGGTCGGCGTCGAAGACCGGCACGATCCGGTGGTCGCCGTCCGGCCGGTGCACGGGCGGCGCCACGGGGGCCTCAGCGGTGGTGGGTACGGAGCGCCGCAGCATCCCTTTCCTCGCGACGCCGAGCTCCAGGCGCCAGCTGACGTGGCCGGCCGCGCCGTCCGCGGTGATGCGGAGCCTGGCGGGGTCGACGACCGTCTCGAAGCCGGACCGGTCGTAGTCGTGCAGGCTCTGCCGGGAGCGCGCGGTGGCCTCCGGCTCGACGGTCCTGCGCAGCCGCAGCGGGATCACCTGCCGTCCACCCGCCCGCAGCCAGCCCGCCCGGAACTCGGAGGGGCCCGAGGCGACGGGCAGGTTGCGGATGTAGGCGTACCCCTTCAGGTGCAGCTTGCCGTTCTGCCAGCGCACCTCCCGCAGCCGGGCGACGAGCGGCAGATCGCGCTCGCCGACGCGCAGCACCCGGTCCGGCACCGGTCGGGTCAGCGGCGGGTAGGCGGCTCGCCTGCGCCGCAGGCCGCGCACGGCGAACGCTCCGGGCTCCCGCTTGTCGAAGGCGAGCAGGGCCAGCAGTTCCTCCGTACGGCGCTCACGCACCAGGTGCCACATCAGCCGCAGCCGCAGCGGGAGGCCGTCGAGCACCGCCGGGTCGACCTGGTCGATGAAGGCGTTGGTGTGGGTCAGGAAGGCGTCGCGGTAGTCGTCGTCGCCGTCCGGCAGGACCTCCATGAAGTACCAGAGGTCGTTGGCCAGGGCGTGCGCCTCGTAGTGGTTCTTGTCGGCGGCCGTGCGGTGGTCCGCCAGGAAGGCGGAGACGCCCTGGACGTGCGCGACCCGGTCGCGGACGCCGCGGACGACGGCCCGGCCTGCGGTGATCGAGCCGGGGCGGTCCCGCCAGTGGTAGACGGGGTCCTTCACGATGTCGACGGAACCGGCCAGGAAATGGGCGGGGAGCACGACCGGGATGTCCTCGTAGAGCGCGCCGGCGGGGAAGGCGAACGCGTGCTCGTCCCAGAAGGAGCGGCGGAAGACCTTGTTGCAGGCGATCCGGTCCCCGGCGAGTTCCCGGTCGCGGGAGATGTGGGTGCGCAGCCGCGTGGTCGCCATGGGCACCCGGAACATGGGCGACTGCTGGAGCCTGCCGTCGGCCCTCAACCGCAGCACGTTGCCGGACGCGAGGTCCGAGCCGGTCTCCTCCAGCACGCCGAGCAGCCGTTCGTACGCGCCCTGCGGGACGACGTCGTCGCTGTCGACGAAGGCGAGGTAGCGGCTGTCGGGGTGGCAGTTGCGGACGCCGGTGTTGCGGGCGTGTCCCAGACCGCCGTTCTTCTGGCTGACCAGCCGGAAGCGGTCGTCCTGTGCCGCGAACCGGGCGGCCAGGGCCGCGCTGTCGTCGGTGGACCCGTCATCGACCATCACCACTTCCAGGTCGGTGACGGTCTGCTCCGCGAGGGACTTCAGGCAGTCCGTCAGGAAGGGTTCCACGTTGAAAACGGGGACAACGACACTGAGCCGTGGCGGCATGGTGAGCACGTCCGTTCGTCGGGGGCCTGGCTATCCGTATGGCTCAACCCCGTGAACGGCCGGGGGTCACCGGTTACGGTCCCCAACGAGTGACGTCGCGCTCATGCGTGCTGACGCCGGTGCCGCGGCTCGGCCGCCCCCTCAGCGTGTGAGGGCGGCCACGGCCGAGGCGGCCAGGTCGTCCAGATAGCCCGCGGGCAGCTCGCCCCTGACGACGGCGAGGCGCCAGTAGAGGGGCCCGACGATCAGGTCGAGGGCGCGGTCCGGGTCGCTGTCCTGCGGCAGTTCCCCGCGCGCGACGGCGTCCCGTACGACCAGGGCGGCGATGCCCTGCTGCGGGTCGAGCAGGGCGGCCTTGATGGCTTCGGAGATCTCCGGGTTGCGGGCCGCCTCGACCAGCAGATCCGGGATGACCTGGGAGGCGAGCGGGTGGCGCAGAGCGTACCCGGCCAGTTCGAGCACGGCGCGGACGTCCCCGTACAGCGAACCGGTGGCGGGGGCCGGCATGCCCTGCACCGCGACGGCTGAGACCAGGTCCAGGACCAGGTGCAGCTTGGACTTCCAGCGGCGGTAGACGGCTGTCTTGCCGACACCGGCCCGCCGGGCGATGCCCTCGATGGACATCCGGGCGAAGCCGACCGTGGCCAGCTCCTCGAAGACCGCGCTGCGGATCGCATCGGTCACGTCCTCGCGCAGCACGGCGGCTCCGGCGGGGGGACGGCGGCGGCTTCCCGGGTCGGTGGTCATGGCCGAATCATAGTGCGCGACGACGAAACGGTTGCGTAGCGACGCAACGCGTCCTACTCTCGGCGTTGCGACGATACGGTCCCGTCCCGTCGTAGTTGCGTAACTTCCCGCCCTGCCCGCCTTCCTCGAAAGCGATCGTGGTGAGCCAGACAACAGCCCCGGCCCCGGCGGACGTCCCGCTGTCCGCCTCCCCGCCCGTCCACGCCCCGGGCGAGCTCGCCGCCCTCGCCGCCCGCCACGGACTGACCGTGAGTGGAGCCCGTCCGACGCTGCCGGTGTACGTCCGGCAGCTGTGGGGGCGGCGGCACTTCATCACCGCGTTCGCCACCGCCAAGCTCACCGCCCAGTACAGCCAGGCGAAGCTCGGCCAGATCTGGCAGATCATGACCCCGCTGCTCAACGCGACGGTCTACTACTTCATCTTCGGCGTCCTGATGCAGACGAAGCACGGCGTCCCGGACTACGTCCCGTTCCTGGTCACCGGCGTCTTCATCTGGACCTTCACCAGTAGCTCGATCACCGCGGGCACCCGTGCGATCAGCGGCAACATCGGCCTCGTGCGGGCCCTGCACTTCCCCCGGGCCTCGCTGCCGATCGCGCTGGCCCTGCAACAGCTCCAGCAGTTGCTGTTCTCGCTGGGCGCCCTGGTGCTGATCATGCTGGCGTTCGGACAGTACCCGCACGTCTCCTGGCTCCTGGCGGTGCCGGCGCTGGCGTTGCAGGCCGTGTTCAACACCGGTGTCTCGATGGCCTTCGCCCGCCTGGCCGCCCGGACCCCGGACATCGCCCAGCTGATGCCCTTCATCCTGCGCACCTGGATGTACGCGTCGGGCGTCATGTGGAGCCTCGACACGAGCCTGGCGGGCAACCGGGTCCCGCACCTGGCGAAGCTGGCGCTGGAGATCAATCCGGCAGCCGTCTACATCGACCTGATGCGGTTCGCCCTCATCGACAGCTTCCACGGCTCGCAGCTTCCCCCGCACGTGTGGGCCGTCGCCGCGGGCTGGGCGCTGGTGTGCGGCGTGGGTGGGTTCCTCTACTTCTGGCAGGCCGAGGAGAGTTACGGACGTGGCTGACAGCACGGATCCCGTGGTACCGACGGTCGTCGTCGACGACGTTCACATCACGTACAAGGTCAACGGCGCCCGCACCGGAAAGGGCAGCGCCACCTCGGCCCTGAGCCGTATCCTCTCGCGCCGGCAGACCCCCGGAGTACGCGAGGTGCACGCCGTGAAGGGGGTCAGCTTCGCCGCGTACAAGGGAGAGGCGATCGGGCTGATCGGCTCCAACGGCTCGGGGAAGTCCACCCTCCTCAAGGCGATCGCCGGACTGCTGCCCGCCACGAAGGGGCGCGTCCACACCCAGGGCCAGCCCTCGCTGCTGGGCGTGAACGCGGCGCTGATGAGCGATCTGACCGGCGAGCGCAACGTCGTGCTCGGCGGCCTCGCGATGGGGATGAGCCGCGAGGAGATCCATGAACGCTACGACGACATCGTCGACTTCTCCGGCATCAACGAGAAGGGCGACTTCATCACCCTTCCGATGCGCACGTACTCATCCGGCATGGGCGCCCGGCTGCGCTTCTCCATCGCCGCCGCCAAGGACCACGACGTCCTCCTGATCGACGAGGCGCTCTCCACGGGCGACGCCCGGTTCCAGCGGCGCAGCAAGGAACGGATCATCGAACTGCGCCAACAGGCCGGCACGGTCTTCCTGGTCAGCCACAACAACAAGTCGATCACCGAGACCTGCGACCGGGCGATCTGGCTGGAGGCGGGGACCCTGCGGATGGACGGCCCGGCCAAGGAGGTCGTGGCGGCGTACGAGCGTTTCACCGGCAAGAAGTAACTCCGGACCCCGCCGCCCCCGAGCCCTCCCCGGCCCGCCGGACACACCCCGGGGCCTCCAGCCCCGCCCGGCACATCGAGCCCTCTCCGGCCCCGGAGGGGCTCGATGTGCCGGGCGGGGCGCCCTCATCTCCAGCCGTCTCCGGCGCATGCGGGCGAGGCGGCCACCGGAACGCCCGGCAGCCGCCTCACCCTCAACCCCGCACGCCTACGCCTGCGTACGCAGCAACGTCCGCATCGTCCGCATCGCCACCGACAGGTTCGCCAGGTCGAACGCGTCCGAGCCCTGGATCTCCTCCAGCGTGGACCGCGACCGCGACAGGATCGCCGCGTTCTTCTCCTCCCACGCCTCGAACCGCTCCTGCGGCGAGGAGGACCCGTTGCCCACACTCAACACGTCGCCGGTGAGCGCCGCGTGTGCCGCGTACAGGTCCTCGCGGATGGAGGCACGGGCCATCGACTGCCAGCGGTCGGCCCGCGGAAGCTCGATGATCCGGTCCATCAGCTGAGTGATGCCCAGCCGGTCCGCGAGGTCGTAGTAGACCTCGGCCACGGCCAGCGGATCCTTGCCGGTGCGGTCGGCGATCTGCACGATGTCGAGCGCCGGGAAGGCGGACGAGAATCCGGCGACGCGCTGCGCGAGCGTGCCCGGGACACCCGCCTCGGTGAGCTCGTCCAGGATTCCCTGGTACCACTCCTGGTCGGCACCCATCAGCATCTTGGGCAGCTCGGCCCAGACCTGCTCGACGCCGTCGCGGAAGAAGTCGATCGTCCCGGCGATCTCCAGCGGCTGCGGCCGGTTGCCGAGCAGCCAGCGCGAGCCGCGCTCGACGAGCCGGCGCGAGTGCAGCCGGATCCGGGTCTGCACATCAGCGGCGACCTTGTTGTCGAGCGCCTCGACGGCGTCCCACACCTCACCGAGACCGAAGATCTCCCGGGCCGCGAACTGGGCCCGCACGATCTCCCCGATCGAGGCACCGGTCTCTTCCCGCAACCGGTGCAGGAAGGTCGAACCGCCGCTGTTCACCGTGTCGTTCACCAGGACGGTGGTGATGATCTCGCGGCGCAGCGCGTGGCCGTCGACCGCGTCCGGGTAGCGCTCGCGCAGCTGCTGCGGGAAGTAGGCGTGCAGCAGCTTCTGCAGATGCGCGTCGTCCGGCAGGCTCGTCCCGATCAGCTCCTGCGCCGCCGTGATCTTCGTGTAGGCGAGCAGCACGGCGAGCTCGGGCTGGCTGAGCCCCTTGCCGGCGTTCAGCAGTTCGCGGATCTGCCTGTCGGTGGGCAGGAACTCCAGGGCCCGGTCGAGATGCCCGTCGCGGCCCAGCCGGCGCATGAAGCGCTGCTGGGCGTGGAGCAGGGAGGGCGCCTGGGCGACCGAGTTGGCGAGTGCGGTGTTCTGCGCGTAGTTGTTGCGCAGCACCAGATGGCCGATCTCGTCGGTCATCTCGGCGAGCAGCTTGTTGCGCTGCTTGACCGTCATGTCACCGTCGCGCACCAGACCGTTGAGCAGGATCTTGATGTTCACCTCGTGGTCGGAGGTGTCCACACCGGCGCTGTTGTCGATCGCGTCGGTGTTGATCCGGCCGCCGGTGCGGGCGAACTCGATGCGGCCGAGCTGGGTGGCACCGAGGTTGCCGCCCTCGCCGACCACCTTGGCGCGCAGGTCCTCGCCGTTGACGCGGATCGCGTCGTTGGCCTTGTCGCCGACGTCCGCGTTCGACTCGGCGGAGGACTTGATGTACGTACCGATGCCGCCGTTCCACGCCAGGTCGACGGGGGCCTTGAGGATGGTCTGCATCAGGTCCGCGGGCGTCATCTTGGTGACCCCGGCCTCGATGCCGAGCGCCTCGCGCATGTGCGCGTTGACCGGAATGGACTTGGCGCTGCGCGGGTGGATGCCACCGCCCGCGGAGATCAGGTCCTTGTTGTAGTCGGCCCAGGAGCTGCGCGGCAGGTCGAAGAGACGGCGCCGCTCGGCGTACGAGGTGGCGGCGTCGGGCTTCGGGTCGATGAAGATGTGCCGGTGGTCGAAGGCCGCGACGAGCCGGATGTGCTCGGAGAGGAGCATTCCGTTGCCGAACACGTCTCCCGACATGTCGCCGACGCCGACGACGGTGAAGTCCTCGGTCTGCGTGTCGTGGCCGAGCTCGCGGAAGTGCCGCTTGACGGACTCCCAGGCACCGCGTGCCGTGATGCCCATGCCCTTGTGGTCGTAACCGGCCGAGCCGCCGGAGGCGAACGCGTCACCGAGCCAGAAGCCGTACGCGACGGCGACCTCGTTGGCGATGTCGGAGAACTTCGCGGTGCCCTTGTCGGCGGCGACGACGAGATAGGTGTCGTCCTCGTCGTGCCGGACGACGTCCTTGGGCGGCACGACCTCGCCGGCCACCATGTTGTCGGTGATGTCGAGGAGCGCCGAGATGAAGGTGCGGTACGAGGCGATGCCCTCGGCCAGCCACGCGTCACGGTCGACGGCCGGGTCGGGCAGCTGCTTGGCGACGAAGCCGCCCTTCGCGCCGACCGGCACGATGACGGTGTTCTTCACCATCTGAGCCTTGACCAGGCCGAGGATCTCCGTACGGAAGTCCTCGCGCCGGTCCGACCAGCGCAGGCCACCGCGGGCGACCTTGCCGAACCTCAGGTGGACACCCTCGACGCGCGGTGAGTAGACCCAGATCTCGAACGCCGGGCGGGGCGCCGGAAGGTCCGGGATGGACTGCGGGTCGAACTTCATCGACACGTAGCCGTGCGGCTTGCCGCTGTCCGCGCGCTGGAAGAAGTTGGTGCGCAGGGTGGCCTTGATGACGGTGAGGAAGGACCGCAGGATCCGGTCCTCGTCGAGCGAGGCGACCTGGTCCAGGGCGCCGTCGAGCTCTTCGAGGAGCCCGTCGGTCAGCTCCGTACCGGCGCTCTGGCGCTCCGGCGACATCCGGGCCTCGAAGAGCGAGACCAGCAGCCGGGTGGTGTGGACGTTGTTCTGGAGGGTGCTCTCCATGTAGTCCTGGCTGAACGTGGATCCGGCCTGGCGCAGGTACTTGGCGTAGGCGCGCAGCACCATGGCCTGCCGCCAGTTCAGACCGGCGCTCAGCACCAGCGCGTTGAAGCCGTCGTTCTCCGCCTCGCCGGTCCACACGGCGGCGAAGGCCTCCTGGAACCTCTCCCGGGCGTCGTCGGCCAGGTAGCCGCCGTTGGCCGTCGTCTGCGGCATCCGCAGCCCGAAGTCGTAGATCCAGGCGTGCGTACGGTCCGCGCAGCGCAGCTCGTACGGACGCTCGTCGACGACCTCGACACCGAGCCGCTGGAGCGCCGGGAGGACGGCGGACAGGGAGACCTGCTCACCCGTCCGGTAGATCTTGAACCGGCGCTCGCCGGGGCCGGCGCCGACCGGCTCGTACAGGCTGAGGGCGAAGTCCTTCCCGTCCTGCTTGAGCGCTTCGAGGTGGACCAGGTCGGCCACGGCGGAGCGCGGCGAGTGGTCGGCCTTGTAGCCCTCGGGGAACGAGTGCCCGTAGTGACGCAGCAGCTCGGCGGCGCGTTCCTCACCGCACTCGGCGCCCAGCGCCTCCTGGAAGCCGTCGGCCCAGGAGCGCGCGGCCTCGACGAGCCGGGCCTCGATGCGGTCGGCCTCGGCGTCGGTCAGGCTGGGCAGTTCGCTGCCGGGGGCGACCCGGACGACGAAGTGCAGCCTGGAAAGGATCGACTCGGTGTTCCAGGCGGTGAAGTCGACGCTGGTGCCGTTCAGCTCCTCCTTGAGGATGTCGATCAGCCGCAGCCGCACACCGGTGGTGTAGCGGTCGCGCGGCAGATAGACGATCGCGGAGTAGTAGCGGCCGTACTCGTCCTGGCGCAGGTAGAGCCGCAGACGGCGTCGCTCCTGGAGGTAGAGCACCGAGGTGACGACGGAGCGCAGCTGGTCGGGCGGCGTCTGGAAGAGCTCGTCGCGGGGGTACGTCTCCAGGATCTGCAGCAGGTCGCGTCCGTCGTGGCTGTTGTACGAGAAGCCCGCGCCCTCCAGCACCTCGGCGACCTTGCGGCGGATGACGGGCACCCGGCGCACCGACTCGGTGTAGGCGGCGGACGAGAACAGCCCGAGGAAACGGCGCTCGCCGATGACGTTGCCGTCGGCGTCGAACTTCTTCACGCCGACGTAGTCGAGGTAGCTGGGGCGGTGCACGGTCGCCCGGCTGTTGGCCTTGGTCAGGATGAGGAGCTTGTGCTCGCGGGCCTTGGCCCGGGCGTCGGCGGGCAGCCGGTCGAAGGAGGGGCTGACCGGGTGCGCCTCGTCCTCGCTGTGGTGCGGGTCGGAGCGCAGGATGCCGAGGCCGGTGCCGGGCACGGCGGACAGCGCGTCGGAGTCCGTCAGCTCGTACTCGCGGTAGCCGAGGAAGGTGAAGTGGTCGGCGGCGAGCCAGCGCAGCAGCTCCCGCGCCTCGTTCACCTCGTCGTCGGCGAGGTCGTCGAGCGGCTCGCCGGGCAGGTCGTCGGCGATGCGCAGCGCGGCGTCCCGCATCTTCTCCCAGTCCTCGACGGTCTCCCGTACGTCGGACAGGACCCGCAGGAGGTCGGCCTGGATCTGCTTGAGGTCGGCGCGGTCGGTCTCGCGGTCGATCTCGACGTGGATCCAGGACTCGACGAGCGCGTCGTGCGGCAGCTCCGCCTTGGCGTCCTTCGCCCCCTTGGCGTTCTTGCGGCCTGCCTGCGGGCCCGTCGAGATTCCCACACCTTCGGTGAGGACCTCGATCAGCTTGCCGGTCACATCGCGGCGGACGATGACCTGCGGGTGGATCACGACGTGGATGCCGCGGCCCTGGCGGGACAGCTCATTGGTGACGGAGTCGACCAGGAACGGCATGTCGTCGGTGACCACCTCGACGACGGAGTGGCTGCAGGTCCAGCCGTTCTCCTCGACGGTCGGGGTGTGCACCCGGACGTTGGCCGTGCCCTGCGGGCGGTTCCCCGCGAGGCGGTAGTGCGAGGAGGCGGCACCGAAGACGTCGACCGGGTCCCGGCCCGCGACGTCCTCAGGAGCGGTGTGGAGGTAGTAGCGCTGGAGATAGGCGAGCAGTACGTCCTGGTGCGGACGCTCCTGCCCGGTCCCGGTGCCGTCGTCGGCCCCGGTGGCCGCGGCCTGTACCCGGGGGATACCCCCCGGGCCACCGACACCACCGCCCGGGCTGTTGTCAGCTACCTTGGCGGCCCGTGCGAGCAGCTCGGCCTTGGCTTCGTCCAGCTTGGTCTGCATGTCCTCTGGCTCCTGTCGCGCGCCATTGCGTGACGTAGGTGAAAAAGACGGCGTACCGCCACGACACGGGGTTTCCGGTCTGAGACCGACCGTCACACGGGAGGGCGGCGTCGCGGGGCCGGGCACGCGCATCTGCGGCGTTGTCGTCGATCACCATGGCTCCGCCATGCCTCGATCCTCCGCCCTGCAGTTGCACGCACCCAGCCCCGCTCCATCCCCCACCCCCCATGTGACGGTCGGTCTGCGTTGACGCTATGCCGCTATGAGAGATGCCCGGGACCTTATTGGCCATTTTTGGCAGAAGGGCCGGGCTGTGGGGATCAGTCATGGCCCGGGTGCTGTGGCACTCCGGGCGCAGGCCGGGGGCTTCGCTGCCCCCGAGGCGTATCGCGCTGATCACGGGGTCCAGGCTATCTCGCCCGCCCCCGTAACCGTCACGAGCCGCATATGTACAAAAGAAGGCGCCGAAGTTTGACACTCTGGACAGCGCGCGGGCGCCGGCTGGCGCACTCTGGTACCGGTAAACGGAACAGGCCGACGCACCGTGGGGAGCCCGCCATGGCACCGAAGATCCTGATCGTCACCGGCGACGCCGCCGAGTCCCTCGAAGTCCTCTACCCGTACCAGCGGCTGCGCGAGGAGGGTTACGAGGTCCACATCGCCGCCCCCTCGCGCAAGACGCTCCGCTTCGTGGTCCACGACTTCGAGCCCGGCTTCGACACCTACACGGAGAAGCCCGGCTACACCTGGCCCGCCGACCTGGCCTTCTCCGAGGTCGACCCGGACGACTACGTGGCCCTGGTCGTGCCGGGGGGCCGCGCCCCCGAATACCTGCGCAACGACGCGGACCTGCGCGCGATCCTCTCGGCGTTCTTCGACGCGGACCGGCCGGTGGCCCAGATCTGTCACGGCCCGCTGATGACGGCTGCGACCGGCGCCCTGAAGAACCGGCAGGTCACGGCCTATCCCGCGCTGGCGCCCGACATGGAGACGGCTGGAGCATCCTTCCAGGACACCGAGGTCGTGGTGGACGGCACTCTGGTCTCGTCCCGGGCCTGGCCGGACCACTCGGCGTGGATGCGTGAATTCCTGACCGTGCTCCGCACCAAGGCCCCGGTCGCCTGAGCCCGCCCCGCCGGCCGCCGGCTACTCGCCCAGCTGCTGGGCGAGGGCCGCAGCCTCGGCCAGGGTGTCCACGACGGGCACCCCTGCCGCCTCCAGGCTGGTCCGGCTGTGCGAACCGCCGGTGAAGAGCACCGCTTTCGCCCCGACGTGGGCCGCTGCCACGGCGTCGTCCACGGCGTCACCGATGATCACCGCGTGCTCGGCGGATATCCCGTCCAACGACGCGAAATGCCGCTCCATGTGCTGCGCCTTGCTGCCGCCGGACGGACCGGTACGCCCGTCGACGCGCACGAAGTGCCGCTCGATGCCGAACCCCCGCACGACGGGGACCAGGTGCTCGTGCCCGTACATGCTCAGCAGCGACTGGCTCCGGCCGGTCAGCTGCCACTGTGCCAGCAGCTCGGCGGCCCCCTCGGTCAGCCCGCAGGCCTCGCGCTGTTCCGTGTAGCTGCGGTGGAAGACCCCGTCCATCCGCTCCCACTCGGCATCCGTGGGCAGCCGGCCCATCAGGCGCTCGTAGAACCGGGGTATCGGGACGCAGTACATCTCCCGGTACTGCTCAAGGGTGATCGGCGCCACGCCGATCTCGACGAAGGCGGCGTTCGTCGCTCCGACGACCGCGGTGTTGTCGTCGAGCAGTGTGCCGTTCCAGTCCCAGACCAGATGCGTGCGGTGCTTCCCGTGCGTCCCCATACGAGAAAAATACCCGCTGCCACCGACAGCCGGACGAACAGCCCTTCGCACGGCCCTCCGCGGGCTCACCCGATCAGATTCGGGATCTCCTGGATACCGAACCACAGGAGCTCGTGGTCCTCGGCGCCGTCGACGGTGAACTGGGCGTCGTCGTCACCGAGGTCCGCCGCTCCGAGGGCGGCCGCGGCCGCGGTGACGTCCTTGTCGGCCTCGTCGGAGTCGACGTGCACGGCGGCGGCCTCGGCCAGCGCGACCGCCGAGGCGATGGTGACCTCACCGAGCGAGGAGGCGTCCAGGATGTGGTCCGGGTCGGCCACCGCGGCCCCGTCCGGCACGTCGACGGCCACGACGACTCGGCGGCGGGCGGCCCCGGGGTCGCCGGCGATCAGCCGCAGCGACGCGGACGCGGCCCGGTTGAGCGCCGCGTACTCCAGCTCCTCGATGTCGTCGGAGACGTACCACTCCCGAAGCGCGGGGGTCACCGCGTAGGCGGTGAGCGGGCCGGGGCCGACCTCGCCGGCCCGGTGCGCCGCTGCGAGCCCGGAGAGGGTCAGGGGGACGTACACGCGCATGGCTGAGGTCGCTTTCGTAGTCGGAACGCCCTCAGGATACGTGGGGCCGTCCCCCTTTGGGGTTACGTGTCCGGGCCCCTCACCGTCCACCGGGCAACCGGCCCTCACCCTGCCCGGCCCGTCCCGGGCCCCCTCCCCCGACCGGCCCCGCCACTCGGATAGGTGAATCCAAGGCTCTCCACCCCCGGGCCTACCGACGCTTGCGGCCGCCTTCGCAGTGCCCGTAGAAGATCCACAGGAGAAGTTACCGCCCGGTATTGATCCGGGCCTCTGAAGCACGGGGGCGACAGCGATGAGCACGAACAGGACCCGGCCCGCCGGACGGAACGACGCACGCAGGCCCGAAGCCGTACCCGCACAACGCCGCCGGATGCCCCAGCGGATCCGGCCCCACCACTGGTTCGCGGAACGCCTCCTGGCGGTACTCAGCGGCCAGCGCCCCGTCCACTGGATGCTCGGGCACACGATCGGCGACGCCTACGACCAGCTCGCCGAACTGGCCCCCACCACCCCCCTCAGGAGCCGAGGTGCCCGCCCCGTCATCCGCATGTGCCGGGGCGCCCAGCCGGCTCCGGGTGTCGTGGAGGCCTGCGCGAGCATCGCGGCGGGCGAACAGGTCCGTGCCATGGCCTTCCGCCTGGAGCAGGGCCCGGACCTCCGCTGGCGCTGCGCCGCCGTAGAACTGGGCAACACCCCGGTACGACAGCCCTGACGGCACGGGCGCTCCCCACCCCTCTCCAGCTCCTCCGGCGCTCGACGTGGGGCCCGGGGGGCCCCGGCTGCGGGAAGGGGGCGGGTGGGGACAAGTCCGGCCGGAGGCGCCCGCACGCACGCACGCCGCAACGCACACGCGAACGGCCGGGGCCGGGCACCCAACGGTGCCCGGCCCCGGCCGCGAACGATCAGCGCACGCTACTTCTTGCGGCGACGCCCACCGCCACCGCTCTTCTGCGCCTTGCGCCGCTCGGCCCGGGTGAGCCCGTCCGACTCCGCGGAGGCCCCACCGTCACCGTTGGAGAAGTCTCCCTCGACGACGCCGCCCTCGCCGTCCACCGTGGGAGCGGAGAAGTGCAGCCGGTCCGGACGCTGGGGAGCGTCCAGCCCCTTGGCCCGGATCTCCGGACGCGCCGCCGGAACGCCGTCCTCCTTGGACAGCGACGTCGCCACGTCCTGCACGGGAACCTCCTCGACCTGCTGCTCGACCTGGACCTCCAGGTTGAACAGGTAGCCGACCGACTCCTCCTTGATGCCCTCCATCATGGCGTTGAACATGTCGAAGCCCTCGCGCTGGTACTCGACCAGCGGGTCCTTCTGCGCCATGGCCCGGAGGCCGATGCCCTCCTGGAGGTAGTCCATCTCGTAGAGGTGCTCGCGCCACTTGCGGTCCAGGACCGACAGCACCACACGCCGCTCCAGCTCACGCATGATGTCGGAGCCGAGCGTCTTCTCCCGCTCGTCGTACTGCTCGTGGATGTCGTCCTTGACCGACTCGGCGATGAACTCGGCGGTGACACCGGCGAGATCCCCGGCGGCCTCCTCCAGCTCGGCGACCGTGACCTTGACCGGGTAGAGCTGCTTGAACGCTCCCCACAGCCGGTCCAGGTCCCACTCCTCGGCGAACCCCTCCGCCGTCTCCTGGCGGATGTAGTCGTCGATCGTGTCGTCCATGAAGTGGCGGATCTGGTCCTGCAGGTCCTCACCCTCCAGGACCCGGCGCCGCTCACCGTAGATGACCTCACGCTGCCGGTTGAGCACCTCGTCGTACTTCAGGACGTTCTTACGCGTCTCGAAGTTCTGCTGCTCGACCTGCGACTGCGCCGACGCGATCGCCCGCGTCACCATCTTGTTCTCGATCGGCACGTCGTCGGGCACGTTGGCCATCGACATGACGCGCTCGACCATCTGCGCCTTGAACAGACGCATCAGGTCGTCGCCGAGCGAGAGGTAGAAGCGGGACTCGCCCGGGTCGCCCTGACGGCCGGAACGACCACGCAGCTGGTTGTCGATCCGACGCGACTCGTGCCGCTCGGTACCGAGGACGTACAGCCCGCCGAGGTCCTTGACCTCCTCGAACTCCGCCTTCACGGCCTTCTCGGCCTTCTCCAGCGCGGCAGGCAGAGCGGCCGCCCACTCCTCGACGTGCTCCACGGGGTCGAGACCGCGCTGGCGCAGCTCGGCCTCGGCGAGGTCGTCCGGGTTGCCGCCCAGCTTGATGTCCGTACCGCGGCCGGCCATGTTCGTCGCGACCGTGACCGCACCCTTGCGGCCGGCCTGGGCCACGATCGTCGCCTCACGGTCGTGCTGCTTGGCGTTGAGGACCTCGTGCTGCACACCGCGCTTGGAGAGCTGCTGCGAGAGGTACTCGGACTTCTCGACCGAGGTGGTGCCGACCAGGATCGGCTGGCCCTTCTCGTGCTTCTCCGCGATGTCGTCGACGACGGCGGCGAACTTCGCGACCTCGGTGCGGTAGATCAGGTCCGACTGGTCGGCCCGGACCATCGGCCGGTTGGTCGGGATCGGCACCACGCCGAGCTTGTAGATCTGGTGGAACTCGGCGGCCTCGGTCATCGCCGTACCGGTCATGCCCGAGAGCTTGCCGTAGAGGCGGAAGAAGTTCTGGAGGGTGATCGTGGCGAGCGTCTGGTTCTCGTCCTTGATGTCCACCCCTTCCTTCGCCTCGATCGCCTGGTGCATGCCCTCGTTGTAGCGGCGGCCGGCGAGGATACGGCCGGTGTGCTCGTCGACGATCATGACTTCGCCGTCGATGACGACGTAGTCCTTGTCCTTCTTGAAGAGTTCCTTGGCCTTGATGGCGTTGTTGAGGTACCCGACGAGAGGAGTGTTCACCGACTCGTAGAGGTTCTCGATGCCGAGCCAGTCCTCGACCTTCGCCACACCGGGCTCGTGGATCGCGACGGTCCGCTTCTTCTCGTCGACCTCGTAGTCGCCGGTCTCCTCGATGCCCTTGAGCGGATTACCCGCCTCGCCCTTGGTCAGCCGCGTGACCAGCTTGGCGAAGTCGCCGTACCACTTGGTGGCCTGGTCGGCGGGGCCGGAGATGATCAGCGGCGTACGGGCCTCGTCCACGAGGATCGAGTCGACCTCGTCGACGATCGCGAAGTTGTGGCCGCGCTGGACGAGCTCGTCCTGCGCCCAGGCCATGTTGTCGCGGAGGTAGTCGAAACCGAACTCGTTGTTCGTTCCGTACGTGATGTCGCAGCTGTACTGCTCGCGGCGCTGGGCCGGAGTCATGTTGGCGATGATGCAGCCGACGCTCAGCCCGAGGAACTTGTGGACCCGGCCCATCATCTCCGAGTCACGCTCGGCCAGATAATCGTTGACCGTGATCAGGTGCACGCCCTTGCCGGAGAGCGCGTTGAGATACGCGGGCAGGGTGCCGACGAGGGTCTTGCCCTCGCCGGTCTTCATCTCGGCCACGTAACCGAGGTGCAGGGCTGCGCCGCCCATCATCTGGACGTCGTAGTGGCGCTGTCCGAGGACCCGCTTGGCGGCCTCACGGACGGTCGCGAATGCCTCGGGAAGCAGGTCGTCCAGGCTCTCGCCGTCCGCGTACCGTTCCTTGTACTCGTCGGTGAGCGCCCGCAGCTCGGCGTCGGAGAGGTTGACGAAGTCCTCTTCGATGGAGCTGACCTGGTCCGCGATGCGGTGCAGTTTGCGCAGGATCTTGCCTTCGCCTGCACGCATGAGCTTGTTGAAGACGGACACTGAGGCTGGTCTCCTTGCCGGTCGGGCCTGGCACTGGGTCGTGTTATGGACTCTGGCGCGGGCACGGCAGGTGGGCCCCACCGCAACGGCCATCGTAAGCGAGGACCCCGCCGCGCCGGGAGGGCTGCCACTGCGTTGACCCCGCAGCGCCCTTCCGAGTCAACGGCCGAAAGGCACCGAAGGTGCCGGGAAGGCAGAAAAGTACTCGCCCCGCACTCCCTCCCTCAGCAGAATCCGTACATGGAGCCGATCACTCTCACCACCGGCCGTCTGTTGCTGCGCCCCTTCGTCCCGGGCGACGCGGACGCCCTGTACGCGGCCTGCCAGGACCCCGACATCCAGCGTTGGACGGTCGTCCCCTCGCCCTACGGCCGCGCGGACGCGGAGCTGTTCGCCCGGCAGCTCTCGCCCGGCGGCTGGCAGGACGACTCCATGTACAACTTCGCCGTGGTGGTGCGTGACGGCGGTGCCCTGGCCGGGGCGCTCGGCATCAACCGGCGCACCGGGCCGGGCACGTACGAGGTCGGTTTCTGGACCGCCAGGGAGCACCGGGGACTCGGCTACACGACGGAGGCGGTCCTCTGCGCCGCCCGCTGGACCTTCACCTCACTCCGCGGGGACCGGCTGGAGTGGCGGGCGGAGACCGGCAACCTCGCCTCGCGGGCGGTCGCTCTGCGCGCAGGGTTCCGGATGGAGGGCGACCAGCGCTCCGCGGTGATCAACAAGGGCGTGCGCCGCGACGCGTGGGCCGGCGCCCTGCTCCCGCCCGACCTCGGCCTGCCCGGCACCGACGCCTACCTCCCGTCCGGCGCCCCCGGCCGCCCGTGACGGGTGATCCTCGCCGGGATGTCAGTGCCGCCCTCTAGGGTGCGGGGCATGACGTCTGTGCAGCCTCCCGCAGCCGAACTCTCCGCCGACCAGGCCCGCAGGATCGCGCTGCGCGCCCAGGGCTTCCTCGGCGCCCCGGACCGCCGGGCCGGGGTGCCCGGAGTGCTGCGGCACCTGGGCGCCGTACAGCTCGACACGATCTCGGTGCTCGCGCGGTCGCACGAACTGATTCCGTACGCGCGCCTGGGCATGGTCGGCCGGCGCACGGTCGAGGAGGCGTACTGGTCGGGCGGCCGCGCCTTCGAGTACTGGTCGCACGCCGCCTGCATCCTGCCGGTCGAGGAATGGCCGCACTTCGCCTTCCGCCGACGCGCCTACCGCTCACGCCCGCAGTGGCATCACGATCTGCCGGACGGCGCCTACGACACCGTCATCAAGCAGCTGCGCGCCGAGGGCCCGCTGACGGCGACGGAACTGGGCGGCGCGAAGAACGGCGGGGAGTGGTGGGACTGGTCCGCCTCGAAGGTGGCCGTCGAGCGGGCCCTGATGTACGGCGAGGTGGTGTGCACCGAGCGGCGCGGCTGGAAGCGGGTCTACGACCTCGCGGAGCGTGCCCTGCCCGAGGACGTGCTCCACGACGATCTGGACGACGCCGAGTGCCTGCGCCGGCTGGTCGCACTCGCGGGACAGTCCCTGGGCGTCGGCACCCGCGCGGACATCGCCGACTACCACCGTCTCAAGGGCGAGCAGTTCGACGCCGTCGTCGCGGACTCCGGGCTGGTCCCGGTCACGGTGGAGGGCTGGGCGAAGCCGGCCTGGGCGGATCCGGCCGCCCTGGCCGTCGAGCCGCGCGGACGCCACCGGACGACGCTGCTGTCGCCGTTCGACTCGCTGGTCTGGGAGCGTGCGCGGACCGAGCGGATCTTCGACTTCACCCACCGTCTTGAGGCCTACGTGCCCAAACCCAAGCGGATCCACGGCTATTTCGCGATGCCGCTGCTGGCGGGCGGCAGGCTGCAGGGCCGGGTGGACCCGGCCCGCGAGGGCACGACGCTGGTCGCCCGGCAGGTGTCCCTGGCAGGCGCCAAGGCAGTGGCGCCGATGGCGCAGGCGCTGGTGGAAGCCGCCTCCTGGGTCGGCTGCACGGAGGTCCGGCTGGAGCGGGTGGACGCACCGGAGCTGCGCACCCCCCTCACCAGGGAAATCGCCCGCGCCCTGGCGTGACCGCGCATTGCCGGGGCTTTGCCCCGGGGCCGGTCACCTGATCTCCAGGATCTTCTCCCGCATGGCGTAGACCACCGCCTCCATCCGCGAGTGGAGCTGGAGCTTCTCCAGAATGTTGCGGACGTGGTTCTTCACGGTGTTCTCGGAAATGAAGAGTTCCTTCGCGATATCCCGATTGTTCATGCCCGTGGCAACCAGTTTGAGTACCTCGAGCTCACGTTCGGTGAGCCGGGGAGCCGGGACCAGCCGGCGTTCGTCCGTCCGCTGGATCATCGACTTGAACTCGGTGAGCAGCTTGGACGCCATGGAGGGGCTGATCTGGGACTGGCCGTCCGCGACGGCGCGAATCGCGGTGGCGACCTCGTCCGTGGAGATCTCCTTGAGGAGATAGCCGGTGGCGCCCGCCTTGATGGCGTCGTAGAGGTCCGCTTCCTCGTCGCTGATCGTCAACATGATGATCTTCGCGCTGGGAGCGACCTCCTTGATGGAGGTGCAGGCTTCGATGCCTCCCCGCTTGGGCATGCGAACGTCCATCAGGACGATGTCGGGCAGCAGGTCGGCCGCCTTGTCGACCGCCTCGGCCCCGTCACCCGCCTCGCCGACGACCTGGATGTCCTCCTCCTGCGCGAGGACGATCTCCAGGCCTCTGCGGAACAAGGCGTGGTCGTCGACCACGAGCACTCGGATCGGCTCCTTGCGGGAACCGCTGTCGTCGTCCGCGCCGGCCCGGTCACCGGCAGCGTCGGCATCATTCGCATCGCGCACGGGCCCGAAGGTGTCCGCCATCGTTCCTCCCCCTGAAGGCCACGGCCTGAAGTTCAC
This sequence comes from Streptomyces sp. NBC_01013, assembly GCF_045162765.1. Taxonomy (NCBI): domain Bacteria; kingdom Bacillati; phylum Actinomycetota; class Actinomycetes; order Kitasatosporales; family Streptomycetaceae; genus Streptomyces; species Streptomyces sp. NBC_01013. The sequence continues at coordinate 5,226,240 of NZ_CP108687.1, read as the reverse complement.
TGACTGTCCGCCAACGGCAGTTCGCAGAGCACCGATTGGCTTGGGCCGCCATGATTTCATGCCTGGACGTCAGAGCGGTGATCCTGTGGTCGCACGCGGGTGCCCCTGGGGGCGCACAGGCGCTCCAGGGGCACCACGAAGTGGTGGCGTCAGCCGCCGAGCGCACCGCCCGCGCCGCCCGCCTCATCGGCGGCCAGGGGGTCGGTCCTCAGGTGGATGACACCGTAGTCGTAGGCATGTCGTCGGTAGACGACGCTGGGTTCCTTCGTTTCGGAGTCGACGAACAGATAGAAGTCGTGACCGACCAGCTCCATTTCGTAGAGCGCCTGGTCGAGCGACATGGGTGCCGCGACGTGTGTCTTCTCGCGCATCACCAGCGGGCCTTCGCCCTGTACCTCGAGCGAGCCGATCCTGGTGGTGGGCACGGGCTGTGCCGCTTCGTCGGCGACCAGCTCGCCGTCGCCGTTGAACGACGCCGCGTCCGGCACCATTTCCCCGACCTCCGCAGCGGGGATACGACCTGTGCCGCGGCGGCTGTAGCGCTTGTCGTGCTGCTTGCGCAGCCGCGCCTCCAGCTTGCCTGTGGCCAGGTCCAGCGCTGCGTACGGGTCGCCTGCGGCCGCTTCTGCCCTGATGACCGGCCCGCGCGAGCGGAGCGTGATCTCCACCCGGTCGGAGCGGTCTGCCTGACGAGGATTCGGCTCCTTGGACACCTCCACGTCGAGGCTGATCACCTTGCCGTCGAACTTCTGGATCTTGTCCAGCTTCAGCTTCTCGGCCACGTGCTTGCGGAACCGCTCGGGCACCTCGGTCTTGCGGCCCTTGACGACGATGTCCACGCAGAACTCCGTTCCCGGATCACTCCGCTCAGCGGCGGAGCATCTCCCTTTTGCACCAGGCCCCGGTGATGGCCGGGGCCGCGGACTCGGTGACTTCCACCTCCTCCTCCCCCGCCGGCAAGGTCTCCACCCCACCGAATTTCCGGTTTCCGCACTCCGGTGGGTCGCCTGCCCGAAACCTGGTGGTCCATTCGTCGAGACCTGGCATTCACCATTCCTCACAACCGAACATAGCCTGCCGGGACGGATGTCGGCACCCGCTACTCGCGCGTACCTCCGTTCAGGTCCCTTTACCCACTCACTACCTGCAACGATGCAAGTTCAGTTCCAGTTCCGGTTTATTTCGAAGGCGGACGGAGATGCTGCGACAACGGCCGCGTGACGCGCCGGGGAACTTGCGCTGCCCCATCCTCCGGCGTCCTCGATAGCGCGCGCCGCCTCGGCCAGCGAGGCCCCCGTCGTCAACAGGTCGTCCACCAGCACCACCCGACCGGCGGCAAGCAGACGCTCACCCCCGGCCACCACCCCCAGAGCGCCCGCCAGATTCGCCCTGCGCTCCTGGGCTCCGAGCCCCGACTGATCGGCCACCGGACGCCGTTGCCGTAGTACTCCGGCCACCCGGGCCGAGGTGCCCGCACGCCGCAGTTCCGCCGCGGCCGCCAGCGCGATCCGACGGGCAGGATCATGCCCGCGCGCGGCGACGGTACGTCTCGCCGACGGCACGGGCACCAGCAACAGCGGCCCCGCTCCGGCCGACGCCCCCGCCCCGGCCCTCACCGCGCCCGCCAGCGCCCTGCCGGCCACTCCGGCAAGCCCGAGTACCCCCCGCTCCTTGTGGGCCAGCAGCACCGCCCGCACCGCGTTCTCGTACCCGGCGGCGGCGTGCACCACGGGCAGACCCGCGGGCTCGGGGTCGGGCCTCACCCGGCGCGGCACCCCGCCGTACAGCTGCGCACCACACTCCTCGCACAGCTCGGTCCGCGGCCTGCCGCAGCCTCCGCAGTCCACCGGCAGAACCAGTCCGGCGATCTCCCGCCACCACCCGCGCATGGCTCCACTCTGCACGCGCCGGGACAGCCCGACCACCCCTGTGGACAACGCCCGGACCACCCCGGGCGACGGGCGGCACCCGTCCGCGTGCCGTAGGCGTCAGCCCGGGTAGACCAGCGCCGAGCCTTCCTTCAGGACGGTCTGCCAGTTGTCCCCGGGAAGCAGTTTCACTATGCCGTCGCCGAGCGTGTCCGCCATCAGCGGCAGCTGTTCGTCGTCCGCCGCCGCGATGGCCCGCACCTGGTTGACGCCGGGCAGGACACCCGAGGAGGGCGTCGAACCGTCCGCCTGCACGTAGCGGACCTGTTGCACCCCTCCCTGCTCCTTGCCGACCACCACGAGGCGGCTGCCGCCCGACCACGACATCGCGGTCACATCGGCCAGCTGCGGCGCGGCCTGCCGCAGATCCACCACGGAGACCTGCTCCTTGCCCTGCGGACCCTTCCTCTCGATCCGGCCGATCTTCAACGTCGTCGTCCGGTCGTCCCGCGTCAGCAGCAGTGCGATACGCACTCCGTCCGACGACAGACGCAGCGCCGTGATTCGGCCGCCGTCCAGGCTCGGCACGGTGACCTCCCGGGGCTTGCCCGCTCCGTCGGCCAGCCGCAGCAGCCGTGAGTTGCGGGGGTCGCGGTCGGCGACCCAGAGGTCGCCCCGGCTGTCCCAGCTGGGCGCCGTCAGACGGTCCTCGGCATTCTTGGCGCTGCTGGTCACCACCGGGGCACGAAGCTCGCCGTCCGCGGCGATGGAGGAGACGTAGAGCGCGTCCTTGTGCTGTGAAAGCGCTGCCGCCGACTGCTCGTCCCGCGCCACGCCGACCGCGCTCACCTGCAGCGAACCACTGCCGAACGGACCGGCCACCTGCTCCGGCTCACCGCTGCCCCGGGTGCTCCCCGGAATGCGCTCCACACGCCCCTTGCCATCGACGAAGTACTGACTGTCGGGCCCACCCGAGGAACCGTCGGGTGCGTACTCCTCGGCCTGGTCCGCCCCCAGCACGCAGAGCGCCGAGCCGTCGGAACGCTGGAGCTCCACCTGCTCGACGCGTGCGGACGTGAGGTCCCGGAGGGTGAAGAGCACCTGCGAGGCCATCATCCTGCAGGAGCGCTGCCCGACTCCGTCGGCTTTCTTGTCGAGCGGAACCTTCAGCACGTTGCGGTCGTCGGGGGTCAGTGACGTGACGCCCTTCCGCAGCCCGGTGCCGGCGGGAAAGCGGGAGGCGACCACTGGCCGCAGCCAGTCCGTCGGGCCCCGCAGGAGGCTGCGGACGGCCTGCGTCACCGTGTCCATGCCGGTGGCCGGATCGGTCCGGTTACGGATGTAGACGGGGTCGGCGACCAGCGTGGACTGCGCCTCGGTCCGTCCGGTGGCGAAGTAGAACTTGTTGACGGACCGGTAGAGCCGCTTGAAGTCGGACTGCCCGAGGACAAGGCCGTCGGACACGTCGTCTATACGCCACTCCTTGCCGTCCGGCCCTTTCTGCCGCACCAGGTGAAGAGTGCGGGAGTAGTCCGTCGGCGCGAGGGGCTGGTAGGCGTTCTGGTCGTCGACCGTCGCCACCTTCTCGCCGGTCAGGGTGTAAGTGACCTCGTTGGTACTGCGGTCACTCTCGCGGACCGGCCGGTCGCTCCGGTTCGGGGCCTTGGCCAGCACCGTCGTGAACGCGCCCGGCTTCCATCGGCTCGACGCCTCCTTCGTGAGGTACTGGCGCGTGGTCCGGAAATCGGAGTCGTCACTGGTCATCGACTCCAGGAAGCCGTCGACCACCTCGTTCGGAGTGGCGCCGTCACGGGGCGCGACCGCGTACACCTGCACCTGGGAGTCACCGGGCTGCGAGGCGTCCACGGCCTTGACGTCCCCCGTGACGGGCATCGAACCGCACGCGGACAGGAGCACAGCGCCGCACCCGAGCAGCACGGTCACCCCCGCCGCCCGTCCACGGCCGCCCTGCCGACGGTCAGTGACCACGAGTCGTGTCCTCCCGCCCCGGATCCTGCCCCGGAGAGTCGTTGTGACGGGCCGGCTGCTGGCCGGCGGGACGCGGCACCACACGCGCGCCGTTGCCCGGCAGGGCTGCCGGATCCACCGAAGCCGGGGCGGTCCGGGCCGGTACGGCGGCGCGGGCCGGTACGGGCAGTGCCGCCCGGTCCGTGCCGGCCGACTGCGAGGGCACCGACACCAGCCGGTGGTCGCTCCCCTGCGCGGGAGCGGCCGCGGCCCGCTCCCGGTTCTCCCGGTTACGCCGCGAGTCCTCGGGCTCCAGCGGTATCGGCGAACCACGCAAGGGTTCGTCCGCCGTACGCGGCAGGGTCAGCCGGAACTGCGAACCGCCACCCGGCTCGCCCCAGGCCTGCAGCCAGCCGCCGTGCAGCCGCGCGTCCTCGACGGCGATGGACAGTCCCAGCCCGGTCCCTCCGGTCGTCCTGGCCCTGGCCGGGTCGGCCCGCCAGAAACGGTTGAACACCCGGGTCGCCTCGCCGGGCTTCAGGCCCACGCCGTAGTCCCGGACGGCCACGGCGACCGCTCCGCCGGCCACGCCCATCCGCACCACGACATCGCGCCCCTCGCCGTGCTCGACGGCGTTGACGACCAGGTTGCGCAGGACCCTCTCGACGCGTCGCGCATCGGCCTCGGCGATCACCGGCTGCTCGTCGCCGACCACCCGGATCCTGGTGCCCTTGCGCTCGGCGAGAGGCTCGGCCCCACCGATGACCCGCCGCACGACCTGCCGCAGGTCTATCGGCTCCGCCTCCAGGGCCGCGGCGCCCGCGTCGAACCGGCTGATCTCCAGCAGATCCGACAGCAGCGACTCGAACCGGTCGAGCTGGTCACCGAGCAGCTCCGCGGAACGCGCCGTGACCGGGTCGAAGTCGACGCGTGCCTCATGGATGACGTCGGCGGCCATCCGGACCGTCGTCAGTGGCGTCCGCAACTCGTGCGAGACGTCCGAGACGAAGCGCCGCTGCATCCGGGAGAGCTCCTCCAGCTGCTGGATCTTCAGCTGGAGGTTCTGCGCCATCTTGTTGAAGGCCTCACCGAGCCGGGCGATGTCGTCCTCGCCGGTGACCTTCATCCGCTCCTGGAGCCGTCCGGCCGACAGCCGTTCGGCGATCCCCGCCGCCATGCGTACGGGAGTGACGACCTGACGCACCACGAACCACGCGATGGCCCCGAGCAGCACGACCACGAACAGACCCGCGGTCGCCAGTGTGCCCTTGACCAGCGTCAGGGACTTCTCCTCCTGCGTCAGCGGGAAGACGTAGTACAGCTGGTACGGATTGCGGTCGATGTCGTAGAGCCGCTTGCCCACGACGAGACCGGGCTGCGACTCCTGCCCGTTCGCGTACTTGATCTGGGAGTACGTCTGAAACGCTCCCGGGCCCTTGTTCACCGATTCACGCAGCTTCTGCGGGATACTCGCGGCCTCGACGCTGCCCGAGCCGCGCGGCGCACGGGACCCTTCGTCGGCGCTCAGCGCCACCACGTTGAACGCGTTCTTCCCGCCACTGGCGAGCTGGTCGACGAGCTCGGTCCGCCAGGAGTTGTTGGCCGTCGTGCCATCTGCGGCATCACCGCCCTGCCCACCGGGGGTGAGCGGAGCGTTCGCCTTCTCCTGGGCGGCGGCGAACCCGCCGGCGGCCTGAGTCTGGGCAGCCTTGCCCTTCGCGTCCAGCAGGCCGTTGCGCACCTGCCCGATCACGACGAGGCCGAGCAACAGCACCACACCGAGCGACATCAGCAGGGTGCCGGCGACAACCCGCAGCTGCAGGTTGCGCCGCCACAGCCGCACAGCGGGCAGCAGCGGTCGCCGCACCCACCGCATCAGCAGCCGCGGCACCGGCCCGCCGGGCGCCCGGTCGTGGAACAACCGGCCGCCCTGCAGGAAGCGCCCGACCTGGGATGACATGTGCCCTGAACCGGTAGCCCGCTCCGCACGGACTCCCGGCTCCCCGGGCTTCGGAGCAGTGCTACCCAGGGACATATCAGCTCGGTCCGGCCTTGTAACCGACGCCTCGGACGGTCACGACGATCTCCGGCCGCTCCGGGTCCTTCTCGACCTTGGAGCGGAGCCGCTGCACGTGCACGTTCACCAGACGGGTGTCGGCGGCGTGGCGGTATCCCCAGACCTGCTCGAGGAGTACCTCACGGGTGAAGACCTGCCACGGCTTGCGAGCGAGCGCGACCAGCAGGTCGAACTCCAGCGGCGTCAGGGCAATGGACTGCCCGTCCCGCTTCACCGAATGTCCGGCCACATCGATGACCAGGTCACCGATGGTCAACTGCTCCGGTGCCGGCTCCTCGGACCTACGCAAACGTGCCCTGATCCGGGCAACCAACTCCTTAGGTTTGAACGGCTTGACGATGTAGTCGTCGGCCCCGGACTCCAGGCCCACCACAACGTCAACCGTGTCGCTCTTGGCAGTGAGCATGACGATCGGCACACCGGACTCGGCCCTGATCAACCTGCAGACCTCGATGCCGTCCCTACCGGGCAGCATGAGATCCAGCAGGACCAGGTCCGGTTTTGCCTCACGAAATGCAGCAAGTGCCTTGTCGCCGTCCGCTACGAACGACGGCTCGAACCCCTCACCACGCAGCACAATCCCGAGCATCTCGGCCAGTGCGGTGTCGTCGTCGACGACAAGGACGCGTCCCTTCATAAACGACATCATCCCATTAGCTAATCGTTATCTGCGATGATCTGGCACACAGCTCTGCCAGTCCGACCCCTGTGACCGGGGAGATTACGCCCTCCTCCGTGACGATCGCCGTGACCAGCTCCGGCGGTGTGATGTCGAACGCGGGGTTGTAGGCCGGGGTTCCCACCGGCGCCACGGGCACTCCGGCCGGGGGCCGCCCGTCAGCCCCCAGCTGCGGCGACGTGACCTCGGTCACTTCCTTGGCCGGCCGCTGTTCCACGGTGATGGCCGCCCCGTCCGCGGTGTGCAGATCCACGGTCGTGGTCGGTGCCACCACGATGAACGGTACGTGGTGATACTTCGCGAGCACCGCCAGCGGATAACTCCCCACCTTGTTGGCCACCGCTCCGTCCGCAGCGATGCGGTCCGCTCCGATGAGCACGGCGTCCACCTCCCCCGCGGCGAACAGCGACCCGGCGGCGTTGTCCGTGAGCAAGCTGTACGGCATGCCGTTGCGCGCCGCCTCGAACGCGGTCAGCCGGGCGCCCTGCAGCAGCGGGCGGGTCTCGTCCACCCACAGGCGCCTGAGCCGCCCCGCCCGGTGTGCCCCGAGCGCCACCGCGAAGGCTGTCCCCTCGCCCCCTGAGACGAGGGCGCCGGTGTTGCAGTGAGTCAGCAGCCGGTGCCCGCCGCCGGGCAACAACTCGTTCAGGAGGGCTAGCCCGAACCGCGCCATGTGCCCGCTGGCCACGGCATCCTCCCGGTGCAGCGCCCGGGCCTCGTCCAGCGCCACCGCCGCCGCCCCCTCCGGGCCGGCCCCCTTTTCGACGGCCGCCCAGTACGCCGCGGCAGCACGCCGGACGCCGTACCCGAGGTTCACCGCGGTGGGCCTCGCCTGCTCCAGCAGGCCCGCGGCCTCCGCCACGTCATATCCCCGGGCGGCAGCGAGGGCGACCCCGTAGGCCCCTGCGATACCCAGCAGTGGCGCTCCGCGCACCGCCAGGGACCGGATCGCCTCCACCAGCGCGGGAACGTCGGTACACGCCAGCTCGACCTCCTCCGCCGGCAGCCTCGTCTGGTCGAGAAGCACCAGCACAGGGCCTTCCGGAGGCTCGTCCCAGCGAAGCACGGAAAGCGCGGCAGGCTCGCTGCCCACCGGCGATTGCACGTCCTGATCAGCCATCCCTCCAGTCTGCCCGGTGAGCCACCCGTGCAGGAAGGAACGATCGAGATGCAGCGCCAGGCCCGGACGGGTGCAACGCGTGGCACGATGGCTGCCAACCTGACGCCTCGATGCGCGGACAGGACCGTGAAGGAGCGAGAATGAACGACACTCCGGGCTGGGCTTCGCCCGGATCTGCCCCCTCCGACGGTCAGGAGGCAGGCGTCCCCCGCCCTTCCGAGCCCGTCGACGGCAGTGGGCCTGCGGAACACTGGTCTTCCACGCAGCCGCCGGCAGGGCAGTGGTCCCCGCCGGCGCATTCCGGCACCGGCCCCGGCGCGCCCCCTCCCGGGTGGGGCGTTCCCCCGCAGGGTCCCGGGTGGGCGCGCCCACCGGCCGCGGCCAAGCCCGGTGTCATTCCCCTGCGACCGCTGGGCGTCGGCGAGATCCTGGACGGTGCCGTATCCACGATGCGCGCGCACTGGCGCACGGTCCTCGGCATCACTCTCACCGTCTCCGTGATCGCTCAGGCGGCCATCCTGCTGGTGCAGCGGTACCTGCTGCCGGAGCCTCCGTCGATCGACCGGAACGCCACCGGGTCGGAAGCCCTGCGTCAGGCCGCCGACTCGTTCCGCTCCAGCCTGCTCAACAGCACACCGTCCCTGCTCATCACGATGCTCGCCACGATTTTCACCACCGCGGTGCTGACCATGGTCATCAGCCGCTCGGTGCTGGGCCGCCCCGTCACGCTCTCCGACGCCTGGACCGAGGCCCGGCCCCGGCTGCTCCCGCTCCTGGGCCTGACCGTCGTGCTGACCGCCATGGCAGCAGCCATCATGACCGCGGGGATCCTCCCGGGCTTCCTGATCGGCGACACGGCAGGTGTGGGCCTCGCCTTCATCGGACTGCTGGCCGCCGGCGGTGTGTTCCTCTGGCTCATGGTCCGGTTCAGCCTCGCCTCCCCGGCCCTGATGCTGGAACGGCAGTCGATCACCGCATCGATGCGGCGCTCCGCCAAACTGGTCCGCGGCGCCTGGTGGCGCACCTTCGGCATCCTCGCGCTCACCTCCCTGCTGACGCTCATCGTGTCGCTGGTCATCGGCATCCCGTTCGGCCTCATCGCGGTGGCCGTGGATGACGGCGGTCTGCACTCCCTGCTGACCGAGGGAACCGCGAATTTCGGCTGGCCGTTCCTGATCGTCTCCGCCATCGGCGACGTAGTCGTCGCCACGATCGCCTATCCGCTGTCCGCCGGTGTCATGGCCCTTCTGTACGTGGACCAGCGCATCCGACGCGAAGCGCTCGACATCGACCTCGCCCGGGCAGCCGGTCTGCCGGGCTACGCCAACAGGAGCTGACACCGTGTCGGGGGCGGGTGACACAAAGACAGCGGCGGCAGAGTTCCTGATTCGGGCGAGCGGCGACATACCCGTGGACATCCCTCGGGTGCCCGCTCGCGAGGCTGCACGGCACGAACTGTCGAAACCGATGTACCACGAGAACGATCCGAATCCGCTCCAGCGCGCCCTGGACCACCTGTGGAACTGGATCGGCGACCTCCTCTCGTCCGCCTCCGGCGCGGCCCCTGGCGGGCCGGCGGGCCTGGTCGTACTCGTACTGATCGTCATTGTTCTGATCGCCGCGCTCCTGTGGCGACTGGGCACCCCGCAGCGCAGCCTGCGCGCTGCGGAAGCCCTCTTCGAGAGCGGCCCCCGCAGCGCACCGGAACACCGCGCCGCCGCCGACGCCCACGCGGCTGCCGACCGGTGGAACCAGGCAGTGCAGGAGCGCATGCGGGCCGTCGTCCGTTCCCTCGAGGAACGCGATCTGCTCGACGCCCGCCCCGGGCGCACCGCCGACGAAGCCGCAGCGGAAGCCGGCCGCACGCTTCCCGCACATGCCTCCCGGCTGCGTTCGGCGGCCAGGGCGTTCGACGACGTCACATACGGGGGACGTTCCGCCGACCGAGCGGCGTATCTGGCCATACACGCCCTGGACCTCGATCTCGAGGCCGCAACACCGCATCTGTCCGGCACGCTCCCGGGGGCTGCCGAATGAGCACGGCCGGCGCCCGCACCACCTCCACCTCGCCCACTCCGCGCCAGGTCTGGATCCGCACTCGCGGACTGCTGCTCGCCCTTCTTGTGCTCGTGGCCGCGGGCATCGCGTTGGCTGCCACCCGGTCCGGAGACCAGCACGGAAGGCTCGACCCCCGCTCCGCGGATCGATTCGGCAGCAGGGCCGTAGCCGAACTCCTCAAGGAACGTGGCGTCTCCGTCGGCGTGGTCACCACCCTCGACGCCGCCACGTCCGCGGCCGGCCCCGACACCACCCTGCTCGTCGCGAACCCCAACCTGCTGACGCCGTCTCAGCAGCATGTGCTCCGGGCGACGACCACCGGTACGGGCGGCCGGACCGTGCTCCTGGCTGCGGGCCCGACGTCGGTCGGCGCGTTGGCCCCCGGTGTGCGCGCCAGATCCTCCGCGCCCGTCTCCACGCGGACGCCGCAGTGTCTCCTGGCCGCCGCACGGCAAGCCGGCAGCGCGGAGACAGGAGGCTTCCGCTACACATCGGACGGCATGGACGCCCAGGCCTGCTACCCGGCCGACGGCTTGCCTTCCCTGCTCGTGACAGGGCAGTCGGCATCGGGTGACACCGTTCTGCTCGGATCGGCCGACCTCCTCTACAACAGCCGTCTGGACAAGGCGGGCAATGCCTCCCTGGCCCTTCAACTCCTCGGCTCGCGCCCGCATCTGGTCTGGTACCTCCCCTCGCTCAGTGATCCCTCCGCCGCGAACAGCGGTGGAGGGCAGGACAGCAGCACGGACGGCGCCAGCGAGAAGGACGAGAGCAGCTTCATCGCTCTGATCCCATCGGGCTGGCTCTGGGGAACCCTGCAGCTCGCCCTCGCCGCCGCACTCGCGGCCGTGTGGCGAGCGCGGCGGCTGGGTCCAGTGGTCGCCGAACGGCTGCCCGTAGCCATCCGTGCCTCCGAATCCACCGAGGGCCGTGCGCGCCTTCAGCGCAAGGCCAACGCCCGCGACCGGGCGGCCGACTCGTTGCGCCACGCCACTCGTACTCGCATCGCCCCCCTCGTCGGTGTCTCCCCGCGCGACGCCCACTCGCCCACGTCACTCCTCCCCGCCCTGTCCGCACGTCGCGTACCTGAGGCCACCCGTCTCCACCCACTGCTCTTCGGGTCGGCACCCGCCGACGACGCCGCTCTCGTCCTTCTGGCAGACCAACTCGACATCCTCGAAAGAGAGGTCCGTACCTCATGACCGCCCCGCCCCCCATTCCTGCCGGGACGACCGGGACCATCAGCAGCGACGCCGCGGCCCGTGCCTCCCTGGAAACCCTCCGCTCCGAGATCGCCAAGGCTGTCGTCGGCCAGGACCCGGCAGTCACCGGTCTCGTCGTCGCACTGCTCTGCCGCGGCCATGTTCTGCTCGAAGGTGTCCCTGGCGTGGCCAAGACCCTCTTGGTCAGAGCGCTCGCAGCATCGCTCGAACTCGACACCAAGCGCGTCCAGTTCACCCCCGACCTGATGCCCAGCGATGTCACCGGGTCACTCGTCTACGACGCCCGCACTGCTGAGTTCTCTTTCCAGCCCGGGCCGGTGTTCACCAACCTCCTGCTCGCCGACGAGATCAACCGGACTCCTCCCAAGACCCAGTCCTCCCTTCTGGAAGCAATGGAAGAACGCCAGGTCACCGTCGACGGGATCCCTCGTCCGCTGCCGGACCCCTTCCTCGTCGCCGCCACGCAGAACCCGGTGGAGTACGAGGGCACGTATCCCCTTCCTGAAGCCCAGTTGGACCGGTTCCTGCTCAAACTGACCGTTCCGCTGCCATCCCGCGACGACGAGATCAACGTTCTGACCCGCCATGCCGACGGCTTCAACCCCCGCGACCTGCAGGCGGCCGGCATACGTCCGGTAGCCGGGCCGGCCGACCTGGAGGCCGCACGCACCGCTGTCGCCAAGACCACCGTCTCCCCCGAGATCGCCGGCTATGTCGTAGATATCTGTCGTGCCACGCGCGAGTCCCCCTCGCTCTCCCTGGGTGTCTCGCCCCGAGGGGCCACAGCTCTGCTCTCCACCGCCCGTGCCTGGGCCTGGTTGACCGGCCGCGATTACGTCACCCCCGATGACGTGAAAGCTCTCGCGCTCCCCACGCTCCGGCATCGCATTCAGCTGCGGCCCGAGGCGGAGATGGAGGGAGTCACCCCCGACTCCGTCATCACCGCAGTCCTCGCCCACGTCCCCGTACCCCGTTGAGGCGGTGAATGGTGGCCCTCACCGGACGCACCGCCCTGCTCGCCGCCCTGGGGTCACTCCCTGTAGGCATCCTGGCCCCGAGCTGGACGGGCATGCTCGCGGTCAATGCCCCGCTCTCTCTAGCTATTCTGTGCGACTACGCCCTGGCAGCACCAGTGCGTCCGCTCCAGTTCACCCGATCCGGTGATACAACCGTTCGACTCGGCGACAGCGCCGCGGTGCAACTCACCGTAATCAATCCTTCCCGCCGTCGCCTACGGGCACACCTCCGCGACGCATGGCCGCCCAGCAGCTGGCTCCCCGGTACGGATCAGGCTGCCTCTCGCCACAAACTGGATGTCCCGCCCGGCGAGCGTCGCCGTCTCACCACGCTTTTGCACCCCACGCGCCGAGGCGACCGGCAGGCCGAGCGGATCACCGTCCGGTCCTACGGACCGCTGGGGCTCGCGGCACGCCAGGGCAGTCACCACGCTCCTTGGAAAGTGCGCGTGCTGCCACCCTTCACGAGTCGCAAACACCTGCCGTCCCGCCTCGCCAGACTGCGCGAACTGGACGGCCGTACCAGCGTCCTCACCCGGGGAGAGGGCACGGAATTCGACAGCCTTCGCGCCTACGTTCCCGGTGACGACACCCGTTCAATCGACTGGCGGGCCACTGCGCGCCAGTCGGCGGTCGCCGTAAGGACCTGGCGCCCCGAGCGCGACCGGCACATCCTCGTCGTCCTCGATACCGGCCGCACATCAGCAGGCCGGGTCGGCGATGTCCCGCGTCTCGATGCCTCGATGGACGCTGCCCTGCTCCTCACCGCCCTCGCCACCCGCGCCGGCGATCGCGTGGACCTCCTCGCATACGACCGGCGCGTGCGAGCCCAGGTCCGCGGCCGGGCAGCCGGAGAGGTGCTGTCGGCAGCGGTCGACGCCCTGGCACCACTGGAGCCGGAACTCGTGGAAACCGACGCACGCGGTCTCAGCGCCGCCGTGTTGTCCCATGCTCCCCGGCGCTCCTTGATCGTGCTGCTGACCAGCCTTGACGCAGCGGCTCTCGAGGAGGGCCTGCTGAACGTACTTCCGCGGCTCACCCAGCGGCATACCGTGCTGTTGGCCGCCGTCAGGGACCCGCATATCGAGGAAATGGCAGGAGCGAGAGGCTCAGTGGACGCCATCTACGAGGCTGCTGCCGGAGCCCGAGCACAGGCTCATAGGCGTCGGACCGCGGATCAGCTCCAGCGGCGCGGCGTGTGCGTCGTGGACGCCACTCCGGACAGCCTTGCCCCGGCCCTCGCGGATGCCTATCTGGCTCTCAAGGCAGCGGGCCGGCTGTAGCGCCACCGGCCCGTCGATGAATCAGCGGGTACAGAAAGCTGCACTGGTCGTACCCGCTGACATCCGGCCGGGCTCATTCTGGTCCGGAACGCAGAAAAGCCCCGTGCCACAAGGGCACGGGGCTTAACTATCAAAAGGAGTTCGGCGGCGTCCTACTCTCCCACAGGGTCCCCCCTGCAGTACCATCGGCGCTGAAAGGCTTAGCTTCCGGGTTCGGAATGTAACCGGGCGTTTCCCTAACGCAATGACCACCGAAACACTATGAAATTAACCAACACCGGAACAAAACACGGCCGTTCGTTATTTCAGAACTAACACAGTGGACGCGAGCAACTGAGGACAAGCCCTCGGCCTATTAGTACCAGTCAGCTCCACCCGTTACCGGGCTTCCACATCTGGCCTATCAACCCAGTCGTCTACTGGGAGCCTTAACCCTTCAAGAGGGTGGGAATACTCATCTCGAAGCAGGCTTCCCGCTTAGATGCTTTCAGCGGTTATCCTTTCCGAACGTAGCCAACCAGCCATGCCCTTGGCAGGACAACTGGCACACCAGAGGTTCGTCCGTCCCGGTCCTCTCGTACTAGGGACAGCCCTTCTCAATATTCCTACGCGCACAGCGGATAGGGACCGAACTGTCTCACGACGTTCTAAACCCAGCTCGCGTACCGCTTTAATGGGCGAACAGCCCAACCCTTGGGACCGACTCCAGCCCCAGGATGCGACGAGCCGACATCGAGGTGCCAAACCATCCCGTCGATATGGACTCTTGGGGAAGATCAGCCTGTTATCCCCGGGGTACCTTTTATCCGTTGAGCGACAGCGCTTCCACAAGCCACTGCCGGATCACTAGTCCCGACTTTCGTCCCTGCTCGACCCGTCGGTCTCACAGTCAAGCTCCCTTGTGCACTTACACTCAACACCTGATTGCCAACCAGGCTGAGGGAACCTTTGGGCGCCTCCGTTACTCTTTAGGAGGCAACCGCCCCAGTTAAACTACCCATCAGACACTGTCCCTGATCCGGATCACGGACCCAGGTTAGACATCCAGCACGACCAGAGTGGTATTTCAACGACGACTCCACAACCACTGGCGTGGCCGCTTCAAAGTCTCCCACCTATCCTACACAAGCCGAACCGAACACCAATATCAAACTATAGTAAAGGTCCCGGGGTCTTTCCGTCCTGCTGCGCGAAACGAGCATCTTTACTCGTAGTGCAATTTCACCGGGCCTATGGTTGAGACAGTCGAGAAGTCGTTACGCCATTCGTGCAGGTCGGAACTTACCCGACAAGGAATTTCGCTACCTTAGGATGGTTATAGTTACCACCGCCGTTTACTGGCGCTTAAGTTCTCAGCTTCGCCGACCCGAAAGTCAGCTAACCGGTCCCCTTAACGTTCCAGCACCGGGCAGGCGTCAGTCCGTATACATCGCCTTACGGCTTCGCACGGACCTGTGTTTTTAGTAAACAGTCGCTTCTCGCTGGTCTCTGCGGCCACCCCCAGCTCAGGAAGCAAGTTCCCTCACCAGTGATGGCCCCCCTTCTCCCGAAGTTACGGGGGCATTTTGCCGAGTTCCTTAACCATAGTTCACCCGAACGCCTCGGTATTCTCTACCTGACCACCTGAGTCGGTTTAGGGTACGGGCCGCCATGAAACTCGCTAGAGGCTTTTCTCGACAGCATAGGATCATCCACTTCACCACAATCGGCTCGGCATCAGGTCTCAGCCTTAATGTGTGACGGATTTACCTACCACACGGCCTACACCCTTACCCCGGGACTACCACCGCCCGGGCTGGACTACCTTCCTGCGTCACCCCATCGCTTACCTAGTACAAGTCTGGTTCGTCGGCTCCACCACTACCCTCAACTCCGAAGAGATCGGGCCGGCTTCACGGACTTAGCATCGCCTGATTCAGTATTGGGCGTTTCAAAGCGGGTACCGGAATATCAACCGGTTGTCCATCGACTACGCCTGTCGGCCTCGCCTTAGGTCCCGACTTACCCTGGGCAGATCAGCTTGACCCAGGAACCCTTAGTCAATCGGCGCACACGTTTCTCACGTGTGTATCGCTACTCATGCCTGCATTCTCACTCGTGAACCGTCCACAACTCGCTTCCGCGGCTGCTTCACCCGGCACACGACGCTCCCCTACCCATCCACACAGGCGTTGGCCCTATATGTGTGAATGACACGACTTCGGCGGTACGCTTGAGCCCCGCTACATTGTCGGCGCGGAATCACTTGACCAGTGAGCTATTACGCACTCTTTCAAGGGTGGCTGCTTCTAAGCCAACCTCCTGGTTGTCTCTGCGACTCCACATCCTTTCCCACTTAGCGTACGCTTAGGGGCCTTAGTCGATGCTCTGGGCTGTTTCCCTCTCGACCATGGAGCTTATCCCCCACAGTCTCACTGCCGTGCTCTCACTTACCGGCATTCGGAGTTTGGCTAAGGTCAGTAACCCGGTAGGGCCCATCGCCTATCCAGTGCTCTACCTCCGGCAAGAAACACACGACGCTGCACCTAAATGCATTTCGGGGAGAACCAGCTATCACGGAGTTTGATTGGCCTTTCACCCCTAACCACAGGTCATCCCCCAGGTTTTCAACCCTGGTGGGTTCGGTCCTCCACGAAGTCTTACCTCCGCTTCAACCTGCCCATGGCTAGATCACTCCGCTTCGGGTCTTGAGCGCGCTACTAAATCGCCCTATTCGGACTCGCTTTCGCTACGGCTTCCCCACACGGGTTAACCTCGCAACACACCGCAAACTCGCAGGCTCATTCTTCAAAAGGCACGCAGTCACGACTGCATGTGCAAGCACACACAGCGACGCTCCCACGGCTTGTAGGCACACGGTTTCAGGTACTATTTCACTCCGCTCCCGCGGTACTTTTCACCATTCCCTCACGGTACTATCCGCTATCGGTCACCAGGGAATATTTAGGCTTAACGGGTGGTCCCGCCAGATTCACACGGGATTTCTCGGGCCCCGTGCTACTTGGGTGTCTCTTAAACGAGCCGTTAATGTTTCAGCTACGGGGGTCTTACCCTCTACGCCGGACCTTTCGCATGTCCTTCGCCTACATCAACGGTTTCTGACTCGTCTCACGGCCGGCAGACCGTGAAAAAGAGATCCCACAACCCCGCATGCGCAACCCCTGCCGGGTATCACACGCATACGGTTTGGCCTGATCCAGTTTCGCTCGCCACTACTCCCGGAATCACGGTTGTTTTCTCTTCCTGAGGGTACTGAGATGTTTCACTTCCCCTCGTTCCCTCCACACTGCCTATGTGTTCAGCAGCGGGTGACAGCCCATGACGACTGCCGGGTTTCCCCATTCGGACACCCCCGGATCAAAGCTTGGTTGACAGCTCCCCGGGGCCTATCGTGGCCTCCCACGTCCTTCATCGGTTCCTGGTGCCAAGGCATCCACCGTGCGCCCTTAAAAACTTGGCCACAGATGCTCGCGTCCACTGTGCAGTTCTCAAACAACGACCAGCCACCCATCACCCCACCCTTACAGGCGAGTTCACTGGGGCCGGCAACCGAAGGACGACCATGACGGCCGCACCTTCAGATACCCAACAGCGTGCCCGACACAGTCAACTCGTTTACGCGTTCCACGCCGAAGCAGTACTTACGAAAACCAGCCAACCGTGCCGAATAGTCAACGTTCCACCCATGAGCAACCAGCACCGAACATTCGCCGGTGTACTGGCCTCTGACCGAGCGGACTCGGTAAGAAGTGCTCCTTAGAAAGGAGGTGATCCAGCCGCACCTTCCGGTACGGCTACCTTGTTACGACTTCGTCCCAATCGCCAGTCCCACCTTCGACAGCTCCCTCCCACAAGGGGTTGGGCCACCGGCTTCGGGTGTTACCGACTTTCGTGACGTGACGGGCGGTGTGTACAAGGCCCGGGAACGTATTCACCGCAGCAATGCTGATCTGCGATTACTAGCAACTCCGACTTCATGGGGTCGAGTTGCAGACCCCAATCCGAACTGAGACCGGCTTTTTGAGATTCGCTCCGCCTCGCGGCATCGCAGCTCATTGTACCGGCCATTGTAGCACGTGTGCAGCCCAAGACATAAGGGGCATGATGACTTGACGTCGTCCCCACCTTCCTCCGAGTTGACCCCGGCAGTCTCCTGTGAGTCCCCATCACCCCGAAGGGCATGCTGGCAACACAGAACAAGGGTTGCGCTCGTTGCGGGACTTAACCCAACATCTCACGACACGAGCTGACGACAGCCATGCACCACCTGTATACCGACCACAAGGGGGGCACCATCTCTGATGCTTTCCGGTATATGTCAAGCCTTGGTAAGGTTCTTCGCGTTGCGTCGAATTAAGCCACATGCTCCGCTGCTTGTGCGGGCCCCCGTCAATTCCTTTGAGTTTTAGCCTTGCGGCCGTACTCCCCAGGCGGGGAACTTAATGCGTTAGCTGCGGCACCGACGACGTGGAATGTCGCCAACACCTAGTTCCCAACGTTTACGGCGTGGACTACCAGGGTATCTAATCCTGTTCGCTCCCCACGCTTTCGCTCCTCAGCGTCAGTAATGGCCCAGAGATCCGCCTTCGCCACCGGTGTTCCTCCTGATATCTGCGCATTTCACCGCTACACCAGGAATTCCGATCTCCCCTACCACACTCTAGCCTGCCCGTATCGACTGCAGACCCGGGGTTAAGCCCCGGGCTTTCACAACCGACGCAACAAGCCGCCTACGAGCTCTTTACGCCCAATAATTCCGGACAACGCTTGCGCCCTACGTATTACCGCGGCTGCTGGCACGTAGTTAGCCGGCGCTTCTTCTGCAGGTACCGTCACTTTCGCTTCTTCCCTGCTGAAAGAGGTTTACAACCCGAAGGCCGTCATCCCTCACGCGGCGTCGCTGCATCAGGCTTTCGCCCATTGTGCAATATTCCCCACTGCTGCCTCCCGTAGGAGTCTGGGCCGTGTCTCAGTCCCAGTGTGGCCGGTCGCCCTCTCAGGCCGGCTACCCGTCGTCGCCTTGGTAGGCCATTACCCCACCAACTAGCTGATAGGCCGCGGGCTCATCCTTCACCGCCGGAGCTTTTAACCTTCCCCCATGAGAGGGAAAGTGTTATCCGGTATTAGACCCCGTTTCCAGGGCTTGTCCCAGAGTGAAGGGCAGATTGCCCACGTGTTACTCACCCGTTCGCCACTAATCCACCCCGAAAGGCTTCATCGTTCGACTTGCATGTGTTAAGCACGCCGCCAGCGTTCGTCCTGAGCCAGGATCAAACTCTCCGTGAATGTTTTCCCGTAATCGGGTAGACACCACGAGAGCGGGACAACCAGGTCGGAATATGACCGGTCATCCACTATGTCCTCGCTGTGTGCATTGCCTACCAGGCCAGAGACCTGCTAGGACTTTTCAAAGGAACCTCGAACCTGCCGAAGCAGGTCGGGGTATCAACATATCTGGCGTTGACTTTTGGCACGCTGTTGAGTTCTCAAGGAACGGACGCTTCCTTTGTACTCACCCTCAGAACATTTTCTGGGGCTTTCCTCCGGGCGCTTCCCTTCGGTCTTGCGTTTCCGACTCTATCAGACTCTTTCGTGTCCGATTCCCGGTCGAAGCGGGTTTCGCATTTTCGCTTTCCAGTTCTTCACTTTCGCGCTTTCCCTTTTCAGCGGTTCCAACCTTACCAGACCCACTCCGCACCGTTTCCGGTCCGTATTTGAATTCTGGTGGCCGTTGAAGGGGCCTTGCCTTTCGGCGGACTCGACGTTATCAGAAAACAATTCCACCGAAGTTGATCGGCTTCATGTCGTCAGAGAGTGGGAGTCATATGGCTCTGCGGAAATTCGATTTCCGGTGAGAGCGGGGTAAACCTAACCGTTGGGCTCGAACCTGTCCAGTCCGAGGCAACCGTTAAAATCTACCTCCCCCAGTCCGCCGTGTCAACGGTTTTTGGGGCGAGAGAGGAGACTAGCAGGTCAGCGGGGCCGTACGCACATCAGGCTGCCACGGGTACCTCGGCGCTCCGTTCGGCTGTCGCGATGTCGCCTGCGTCGCCGGCTCGGGCCGCCCTGCCGCCCAGGATGTAGACGTAGGCGAGGAAGGCCAGCTCAGCGACGATTCCTATGGTGATGCGACCCCAGGTCGGAAGGCCTGAGGGGGTGACGAAGCCTTCGATGACTCCGGACACGAACAGGACGAGGGCGAGTCCGATGGCCATGCCGATGGCGGCTCGACCCTGTTGTGCCAGTGCTGTACGCCGGGTGTGCGGGCCGGGGTCGATGACCGTCCAGCCCAGTCGGAGTCCTGTGCCGGCTGCGACGAAGACCGCAGTGAGTTCGAGCAGCCCGTGGGGAAGGATCAGGCCGAGGAAGGTGTCGAGCCGGCCCGCCGACGACATGAGGCCCACACCCACCGCGAGGTTGAGCACGTTGACGAAGAGGATCCATATCACCGGGACGCACAGGAACGCCCCGAGTACCAGGCACATGGCGGCTGCCTGAGCGTTGTTCGTCCAGACCTGCGCGGCGAACGAAGCCGCCGGGTGACTGGAGTAGTACGTCTCGTACTCACCTCCCGGGCTGGTGAGGCGGCGGAGATCCTCCGGTGCGGCGATGGCCGACTGAACCTCAGGATGGGTACCGATCCACCAGCCCATCAGCGCCGCCAGAAGTGCGGAGAGGACGGCGGTGGGTATCCACCAGTGCCTGGAGCGGTAGACCGCTGCGGGAAAGCCCGCCGTGAGGAAGTGCGCGGCGTCCCGCCAGGAGGCGCGGCGGGTGCCGGTCACCGTAGAGCGGGCGCGGGCCACCAGCTGCGTGAGGCGTGCGGTGAGCAGGGGGTCGGGGGCGCTGGACTGGATCAGGGAGAGGTGGGTCGCCGTGCGCTGGTAGAGGTCGACGAGCTCGTCGGCCTCCGCGCCCGTGAGCCGCCGCCCTCGGTGCAGGAGGTGGTCCAGACGGTCCCACTCGATGCGATGGGCGTTGACGAAGACGTCGAGGTCCATGGTCGGCTGCTGCTCCTGGCATGGGTGTGTACGGGTGCGTACAACTGCGGCGCGTTGCGGGTCAGCTTGGCAGACTGTGGCCCCGAGGGGCAGGGATGTTCGGCGAAGGGTGGGCGGCGATGAGTGAGCTCGTGACCGGGGACGCGGTCGTGCTGGGGTTGCGGCCGGCGAAATTGCCGAGCCGGGCACTGGCTCTGGCCATCGACCTCGTGGTGGTCGGGTCGGTTTTCGTGCTGGTGTCGATCGGATTGGCCATCGCGACGGCCTCGCTCGACGACGCGGCGGTGGCGGCGGTGACCGTGGCGACCTTCCTGCTGGTTCTGGTGGGAGCACCCATCGCGGTGGAGACGCTCAGCCACGGCCGTTCGCTCGGGAAGCTCGCGTGCGGGCTGCGGGTCGTACGGGACGACGGTGGGCCCATTCGGTTCCGGCATGCGCTGGTGCGGGGCGCGATGGGTGTGGTGGAGATCCTGGCGACGCTCGGTGTGGTCGCCTCCGTCGCGTCGCTGGTCTCGGCGCGGGGCCGGCGGCTCGGAGACGTCTTCGCGGGGACGCTCGTCGTACGGGAGAGGGTTCCGGCGGGCAGGACCGCGGCTGTTCCGCCTCCGCCGCCCTGGCTGGTCGGGCGGTTCGCGGGGCTGGACCTGTCGGCGGTTCCGGACGATCTGTGGCTCGCTGTGCGGCAGTACCTGACGCGGATGCACCAGCTGGACGCCGCAGTGGGACGGGCCATGGCGGAGCGGCTGGCCGGCGGACTTGCCGAGCGGACCGGGGTTCCCGCTCCGGTCGGTGTGCCTGCCGCAGCGTTCCTGGCCGCCGTGGTCAACGAACGGCAGGCTCGCGACGCGCGCCGGGCGTTCGCCGCCGCCCCGCACGCTGCCAAGGGTCCGGTTGACGCGAGGCCTCGGACGGGAAGGGGGGACGCGTTCGACGTGGGTGCGAACGCGCCGTGGAGTGCCGGGCCCGCCGCGGTTCAGGTGACCCACCCCGCCCCGCCGGCACGTCCCGCTGACGGGCAGGCAGCCCCTGCCGGACCGGTCGGCGCGGCCGATCCCGGTGCGGAGGCGGCGCGGCCGGCAGCCACCGGGTTCGCCCCGCCCGCCTGAAGCCGCTCGCTTGGAGCATGCCGGGCTCGATCAAGGGGCCCGACAGGACACCTGAGGGCTGTCCCGCACTGCCTGGTGGATCGGCGCGCGGCGCCGGATGCGCTGCAGCGCACCGCGGAGGGGCGGCCGCCTACCGGATGCACCGGGGTGTTCCGGCAACGCGGCGAGGGTGCCGTAGCCGGCGTCGTGCGCCCACCGGGGGTGCGGGACAGCCCTCAGGGCCTGCCCGACCTGATCCGCCGGCCACGCCCTATCGGTCGGAGGGTGGGGATCCCAGCTCTTCGAGCTCGACACCGGGAGCCGAGAGGACCACGTCGCCGGCGATGTGGACGGTGTGCTGTTCACCGGTGTCCAGGGCGCTGACCTCGTATGTGTCCACGGTCAGGGGGCCGTTGTCAGTGGGGTGCGCTTCACTGTTCACCAGGGCCCAGGACTGGTCGACGGTACGGGGGGCGAGCACCGGGTCCGTGAAGGTGACGACGCGGAGCCTGGTCGACGGGGAGGTGGGGGTGAGACGCAGCAGCCGTGCGGTGGCGATGAGGAACGCGGGGGACGTGCCACTGAAGGCATGGGCGCGGACATTGCCTTCGGTGGCATGAGTGCCGCTCGGGTCGGTGCGCACCCAGGTGACGCCTTCGAGGGCGGCGCCGCGGACCTGCCAGCTCGCGGTATGGAGTTCGAGACGAATGGGGCGGCCGAGCTCGTCGAGGGTGAGGTCCACGGATCCGAGGTGATCGCCGGACGGGGCGGTCGTCTGGGAGACATAGCGCCAGCCGGAGGGGCCTGGTGCGCAGTGGAAGTGCTCTTCGCCGAGGGGGGTGTGGTCGTGGAGATCGTGGAGCGAATATCGGCCGCGTGGCATGGGGGTCCTTCGGGTTCCTCGGGCTGTGCGGGTGCGGTACGGCGCAGGCCCCCGGCACGGGGGTGCGGGGGCCTGCGTTCGTAGCTGCTGCTTGGCACCGGGTCTGCGGACGCGCACGCGTCCGCAGACGCTGCGGGGTCTGCCGGCGGCCGGTCTTCACCACCCGGTGGTGGGGCGCCCGGTCACCGGCAGGCCGTCGCAGGTGGTGAAGGTGTCAGTAGCGGTAGTGGTCGGACTTGTACGGGCCATCGACCTCGACCCCGATGTAGGCGGCCTGCTCGGGGCGGAGCGTCGTGAGCTTCACGCCGAGCGCGGCGAGGTGGAGACGGGCGACCTTCTCGTCGAGGTGCTTGGGCAGCACGTAGACGTCGGTCGGGTAGTCCTCGGGCTTGGTGAACAGCTCGATCTGGGCCAGGGTCTGGTCCGCGAACGAGTTGGACATCACGAACGAGGGGTGGCCGGTGGCGTTGCCCAGGTTCAGCAGACGGCCCTCGGACAGCACGATGAGGACCTTGCCGTCGGGGAACGTCCAGGTGTGGACCTGCGGCTTGACCTCGTCCTTGACGATGCCGTCGATCTTGGCGAGGCCGGCCATGTCGATCTCGTTGTCGAAGTGGCCGATGTTGCCGACGATGGCCTGGTGCTTCATCTTGGCCATGTCGGCGGCCATGATGATGTCCTTGTTGCCGGTCGTGGTGACGAAGATGTCGGCCTGTGCGACGACGTCGTCGAGGGTGGCCACCTGGTAGCCGTCCATCGCCGCCTGCAGGGCGCAGATGGGGTCGATCTCGGTGATGATCACTCGGGCGCCCTGGCCGCGCAGGGACTCCGCGCAGCCCTTGCCGACGTCGCCGTAGCCGCAGACGACGGCGGTCTTGCCACCGATCAGGACGTCGGTGGCGCGGTTGATGCCGTCGATCAGCGAGTGGCGGCAGCCGTACTTGTTGTCGAACTTCGACTTGGTGACCGCGTCGTTGACGTTGATCGCCGGGAACAGGAGGGTGCCGTCGCGGTGCATCTCGTACAGCCGGTGCACGCCGGTCGTGGTCTCCTCCGTGACACCACGGATCTCGGAAGCCAGCTGCGTCCACTTCTGCGGGGACTCGCCGAGGGTGCGGTTCAGCAGCGTGAGGATGTACGCGTACTCCTCGCTGTCCGCGGTCGACGGGTCCGGGGCCGCGCCGGCCTTCTCGAACTCCACGCCCTTGTGGACGAGGAGGGTGGCGTCACCACCGTCGTCGAGGATCATGTTCGGACCGCCGGTGGGGGTGTTCGGCCAGGTCAGCGCCTGCTCCGTGCACCACCAGTACTCCTCCAGCGACTCGCCCTTCCAGGCGAAGACCGGGACGCCGGCGGGGGCTTCGGGGGTGCCGTTCGGACCCACAGCGATGGCCGCGGCGGCGTGGTCCTGGGTGGAGAAGATGTTGCAGGAGGCCCAGCGGACCTCGGCGCCGAGGGCGACCAGGGTCTCGATCAGCACGGCCGTCTGCACGGTCATGTGCAGCGAGCCGGTGATGCGGGCGCCGGCCAGCGGCTGCGTGGCGGCGTACTCCTTGCGGATGGACATCAGGCCGGGCATCTCGTGCTCGGCGAGGGTGATCTCCTTGCGGCCGAAGGCGGCGAGGGAGAGGTCGGCGACCTTGAAGTCCTGGCGATTGGCGACCGTCGTCATAACGGGCTGCTCCTCGTGATGGGTCGAGGGTGGGTAGGGCGGCTCTGCGGCACGCGGTGGGCACACGAATGCCCGGGCGGCTCGCAGCGCAGTCCGTCGGAGGCCCTCTCTCCCTCGGCCGGTCCGGCGTACGGACCGATCGACCGCCATCAGCAGCGACGTCTGACACTGCCACCGAATCTACACCGAACGGCCCAGCCGCTCCCAGTCCACCGGGTCCGGAAGCGGCCTCATCGGCGTATCGGGTGCGGTCAGTGGCCGGATTCCGTGGGGTCGGCCGGGGTGTCGGAGGCGTCGCCCGGGGTGTCGCCGGCCGTCGGCTCGGCCGGTGCTCCGCCCGGCCGTTTGGCCGGGTTGATGCCCGCCGCGGCCGCCGCCTCGTTGTAGATGTCCGGCTCCAGGTAGATGACACGCGCGATCGGCACCGCCTCGCGGATGCGGGACTCCGCGGCGTTGATGGCGTTGGCCACCTCGGTGGCGGTGTCGTCGTGCTGGACCGCGATCTTGGCGGCGACCAGCAGCTCCTCCGGGCCGAGGTGGAGCGTACGCATGTGGATGATGCCGGTGACGGTGTGGCCGTCGACGACCGCGGTCTTGATCTTCTCGACCTCATCGGTGCCGGCGGCCTCACCGAGCAGCAGGGACTTCGTCTCGGCCGCCAGGACGATCGCGATGGCGATCAGCAGGATGCCGATGCAGAGGGTGCCGATGCCGTCCCAGATCCCGTCGCCGGTGCCGATGGCCAGGCCGACGCCGGCGAGGGCCAGGACCAGACCGATGAGCGCGCCGAAGTCCTCCAGCAGGACGACGGGGAGTTCCGGGGCCTTCGCACGGCGGACGAACTGGGTCCAGGTGAGCGAGCCGCGGGTCTCGTTGGACTCCCTGATCGCCGTACGGAAGGAGAAGCCCTCGGCGATGATCGCGAAGACCAGAACACCCACCGGCCAGTACCAGGCCTCGATCTCGTGCGGGTGCTTGATCTTCTCGTAGCCCTCGTACACGGCGAACATGCCACCGACCGAGAACAGGACGATGGAGACGAGGAACGCGTAGATGTAGCGCTCGCGTCCGTACCCGAAGGGGTGTTGGGGGGTGGCCTCGCGCTGGGCCTTCTTGCCGCCGAGCAGCAACAGGCCCTGATTGCCCGAGTCGGCGAGCGAGTGGACGCTCTCCGCGAGCATCGACGACGAGCCACTGAACAGGAACGCCACGAATTTGGCCACTGCGATCGCGAGGTTGGCGCCGAGTGCCGCCACGATCGCCTTGGTTCCGCCTGACGCACTCATGGGTGCCTGGTGTCCCTTCTTCGGTGCTGCGGCTCCGGCGGCCGCGGTACGGCCGGACATTGTTGCAGTCGTTGGTGCGGACGGTACGTCAGGCCACCACAGTGGCACGGAACAAGGTGCCCGTACCGGACACTTCCGCCTTCTCCCCCGCCGGTACGAAGACCGATTCGCCCGGCCCGAGGACGAGCTCGCCGGCCTCGGGTGCGCCCGCCGTGCAGAGCAGGATCTGGGGCGTGTCCGCGGTCAGGTCGACCGGGGCCGCACCCGGTGAGAGGTCGAAGCGCGAGAGCCGGAATTCG
Source organism: Streptomyces sp. NBC_01013 (assembly GCF_045162765.1). NCBI lineage: Bacteria > Bacillati > Actinomycetota > Actinomycetes > Kitasatosporales > Streptomycetaceae > Streptomyces > Streptomyces sp. NBC_01013. The sequence continues at coordinate 5,200,722 of NZ_CP108687.1, read as the reverse complement.
TCGACCGGCGTCTCGTACAACTCCTCGCCGGACGGGGACGCCTCGGGGCGCAGGATTCCCGGCTCGGTCGCCTCGAAGCGGACGATGCGCAGGAGTTCTGGTACGTCGATGTGCTTCGGCGTCAGTCCACAACGCAGCACGTTGTCCGAGTTGGCCATGATTTCGACGCCGAGACCGGCGAGGTAGGCGTGCGGGACACCGGCGCCGAGGAACAGGGCCTCTCCGGGCTGGAGTTGCACGTAGTTCAGCAGCATGGCCGCGATGACCCCGGCGTCACCGGGAAAGTGGTGGGCGATGCGGGCATACGGGGCGTAGGTGCCGCCGATCCGTTCGGCGGCGGCCGCGGCGGCGGTCACCGTCTCCGCCATCTCGTCCGGGTCCGCGATGAGGATCGCCGTCAGGACCTCACGCAGGGCGGCCTCTTCCGGGCGGGCGCGCAGCAGATCGGCGTAGGGCTTGAGGGAGTCGACGCCCAGCCCTTCCATCGCCTCGGCCGCCTCGACGGGCCGGCGGAAGCCGCACAGGCCGTCGAAGGGGGTGAGCGCGCAGATCAGCTCGGGCTTGTGGTTGGCGTCCTTGTACGTGCGGTGCGCGGCGTCGATCGGCACGGACCGGCGCTCCTCGTCCGCGTAACCCCGCTGCGCCTGGGCGAGGTCGGGGTGGACCTGGAGGGAGAGGGGGGCGCCGGCGGCGAGGAGCTTGAGGAGGAACGGCAGACGGGGGCCGAACTTGTCGACGGCCGCCTGACCGAGTTCCCCGGCCGGGTCGGCGGCGATGACGTCGGTGAGGGCCTGTTCGGCGATGACTGCCGAGGGCGCGTCCGGGGCTTCGGGGGCGGAGCCGTGACGGGATATCCGGGAGGGCGCTCCGGGATGGGCACCCATCCACATCTCCGCCTGGGGCTCGCCGGTGGGGGCGATGCCCAGGAGGGCCGGGATGAGAGTGGTGGAGCCCCAGGCGTACGGGCGCACGGTGTTGGAGAGCCGGTCCATGGAATTCGTCCTCGTGCTGTGTGGGATGCGTGGGTCGTTACGGTGGTCTGCGTGGGCCTCGGCTGTGCGCGGGACACCGGGTTGCCGCGCGGGACGGGCCGCTGTCACAGGGTTCAGGCGCGGGCCGCTGAGGCGAGGGCCAGGTAGACGGCGGCGAAGTCGGTGACCGCGAGGAGTTCGGCGAGGGCTTCGAGCCTGCTGCCCTCCTCCGGTTCCAGCTCGCTGATGGCCGTGTCATGGCCCAGGGCCAGCTCGCGGGCCGCGGGAGCCGCGCTCAGGCCGCCGGTGGGCCGGTCGCGGAGCAGGACGACCCTGGCGTGAAGGGGCTCGGACTCCTCGACCCGGTCACGGAAGAAGTCGTCGGGGTCGGCCCCGGCGGCGAAGGCTCCGGCCAGCAGGCCGCCATGGGCGGGAAGCGCTTCGGGGAGTTCGGCCGCGAGGGCCGGGCGACCGGAGAGCTCGGCCAGGACCGCGGCGAACCTGCGCCCCACCGGGCCCGCGGCGTCGCCCTCCGTCCAGACGAGGGGCAGGCTGTCCGCGAGTTCGGCGGCCAGTGTCTTGGCGGGATTGCTGTACGTGGCGATGGCCGGCCCGCAGCGCTCCGCCGTGCGGTCCAGGCGGTCGGCTACGGATTGCAGCGCTTCGGCGGGTGCGGTGAGCAGGCCGACGCGGTCGAGCAGCGCGAGCAGGGGGGTGAACAACGCCCACAGGGTGCCGGGTCCCGCGGCCGAGGTCTCGGCGTCGTACTCGCCGTGCGGGGCGGAGGCCATCGGTACGACGAGTCCGTGCACGCCGTCGACCGCTTCGCGCAGGGGTGACTGCCGGGGCGCCACGGCCACGACGGTGCAGCCGCGGCGGTACGCCTGCTCCGCGAGGAGGGCCAGGCCCGGTTCGGAGCCGTCGGCCGTGGCGATGAGGAGCAGGTCGACGGAGCCGGCCCAGCCGGGCAGCGTCCATCGCATCGCGCCTGCGGCGGGGGCGACCCCGGTCGGGTGGATCCGGGTGACCGGGGCGGACGCCCCGGCCAGGGCCGCGATCAGGTCGGCGACCCCGGATGCGGCGGTGCCGGCGCCCGCGACGAGGACGGCGCGCGGGCGGCCCTCCGGGTTCAGCGCCGTGATCCCGGCCTCCGTCGCGTGGCGGGCGGCGGTACGGACCCGGGCCCCGGCTTCGGCGGCGCCGCGGAGCAGACCGCGGCGGTCGGCTCGGGCCAGGGCTTCCGGGGCATCGAGCAACGACTCGTCGAGCATGGGGACGGTCCTCCGATCACGTGCCGATCACCGTGCGGGGTGGGGGCCCTGTTACGCGGGGCGGCGGGCCTCGTCGACGAGGAGGACGGGGATGCCGTCCCGTACCGGATAGGCCAGGCCGCAGTCGGTTCCGGTGCAGATCAGTTCGGGGCTGTCGGCCGCCGACCGGTCGTCGAGGGGGGAGTGGCAGGCCGGGCAGGCCAGGATCTCCAGGAGGCCGGCTTCGAGCGGCATGGGTGGGTCCCTTCGGGCGGGCGGGCGAGCGGGGGCGGGACAGTGGTGCGGGTGTGGGCTGTGCGGTTGAGCTTGTTCGTGCTGCGTGCTGCGTGCCACGTGCTTGGCGCCTCGTGGATCGGGCGAGGTCAGCCTACCGCTGGGGTGGCGGGGGCGCGGCCTGGCCCGGCCGGGGCGGACGGTGCGGGCGTGGGGTGCGCCGTGTGGGGTGCACGCCCGCGTGGTGCGGCTGCGGCGGGCCTTGCCCCCTGCCCGCCCTTCCCGGAACCGGGGATCCGTCCCGGAGGCCGCGCATCGAACGCCGGCGAGGCCCGAAGGTACGCGGAGCCCAATCGGAGTGCCGAAGATGCGCCCGAGTCCGGTCGGTGCCCGGAAGTACGCCCGAGTCGAGAGACTCGGGGCCCGGGCGGCCGGCCTGTGCCCCAGTGCCCCAGTGCCCCTGGGTCCTGGGTCAGGCGGCCGGTGTGCGGATCAGAGTCAGGACCTCGTCCCGTACCGCCGTCATCGTCTCCTCGTCGCCTGCCTCGACGTTCAGACGCAGCAAGGGCTCCGTGTTGGAGGGCCGGAGGTTGAACCACCAGTCCCGGGACGTGACCGTGAGGCCGTCCAGTTCGTCGGTGGTCACGTTCTCGCGAGTGGCGAACGCTGCCCGTACCTCTTCGGTGCGGGCCTGCTGGTCGTCGACGGTGGAGTTGATCTCGCCCGAGTCGGTGTAGCGGTCGTACTGGGCCACCAGGGCCGAGAGGGGTTCCTCCTGGCCTCCGAGGGCGGCCAGGACGTGGAGGGCGGCGAGCATGCCCGTATCGGCGTTCCAGAAGTCGCGGAAGTAGTAGTGCGCGGAGTGCTCGCCGCCGAAGATCGCACCGTGTGCGGCCATCTCCGCCTTGATGAAGGAGTGACCGACCCGGGTGCGGACGGGGGTGCCGCCGTGTTCGCGTACGACCTCCGGGACCGAGAGGGAGGAGATCAGGTTGTGGATGACCGTGCCGCGGCCGCCGTTGCGGGCCAGTTCCCGGGCGGCGACCAGGGCCGTGATCGCCGATGGGGAGACACCCGCGCCCCGCTCGTCCACGACGAAGCAGCGGTCCGCGTCGCCGTCGAAGGCCAGGCCGAGATCGGCACCCTCGGCCAGCACCCGGGCCTGGAGGTCGACGATGTTCCTGGGGTCGAGGGGATTGGCCTCGTGGTTGGGGAACGTGCCGTCCAGTTCGAAGTACATCGGGACGAGTTCCAGCCGCAGGCCCGCGAAGACGGTCGGGACCGTGTGGCCGCCCATGCCGTTACCCGCGTCCACGACCACCTTCAGGGGGCGGATGCTCGACAGGTCGACCAGGGACAGCAGGTGGGCGGCGTAGTCCTTGAGCGTGTCGCGTTCGGTGAGGGTGCCGGGGGTGGTGGACGGCAGCGGTGCGCCGGTCTCCGACCACTTCTCGACCAGTGAACGGATCTCGGCGAGGCCGGTGTCCTGGCCCACCGGGGCCGCACCCGCGCGGCACATCTTGATGCCGTTGTACTGCGCCGGGTTGTGCGAGGCCGTGAACATCGCGCCGGGCAGGTCCAGTGACCCCGAGGCGTAGTACAGCTGGTCGGTCGAGCAGAGGCCGATCAGGGTGACGTCGGCTCCGCGGGCCGCCGCGCCCCGGGCGAAGGCTCCCGACAGGGCGGGGGACGTGGGACGCATGTCGTGGCCGACGACGATCGCTGCCGCCGACGTCACCTCGACGAAGGCCGCCCCGAACTGTTCGGCCAGTGCCTCGTCCCACTGGTCGGGGACGACTCCGCGCACGTCGTACGCCTTCACGAGCTGCGACAGATCTGCGGTCACGGGCCGGTCCTCCTGAGGTCTCTTCGGACCGCCAAACTACCCGGCGGTCCGATGCGCCTCATGCCCCGGGGAGGCGGTCCCCGCTCAGGAGTCGGGCGAGCGCAGCACGCGGAGGTGGCCCCTGCGGGCGACCTCCATCGGGTCGGCGGTGCGCGGACCGCCGCTCCTGGCCCCGTCCCCGCGGTCCGGCGGACGTGCGGCTTCCCGTACGGCGTTGGCCAGCGCTTCGAGGTCGTCACCGCTGGGGCGGGTGGGTGCGCAGGGATCGGAGAGCCGGACGACCTCCCAGCCGCGGGGCGCGGTCAGGCGCTCACTGTGCTCGGCACAGAGGTCGTAGCAGTGGGGCTCGGCGTAGGTGGCGAGCGGGCCGAGGACCGCAGTCGAGTCGGCATAGACGTACGTCAGTGTCGCGACGGCAGGGCGGCCGCACGCGGTGCGCGAACAGCGACGTACAGGGCTCACGATGTTGGACGGTACCGCACTCTTGAGCGGGCTGCGACGACTCTCCCCGGCTCACCCCACCGTGTCGCCCTGTGACCTCGGGAACAGCCGTCGGTCGGGCAACTCCTCTGACCTGCACGGGAGACGAGGGGGCCCGAGACCGACGGCATGAATTCCGGTCACCACTCGGCTCAAAAGCTGTCATACGACAGGGAATCAGCGATCAGGCGCGGGGCCTGAAACGGGCCGTCCCATGGCCGGATCGTTCAGTAACGGACAGCCCGGATCGTTCGGGTACGGACAGGCCCGGCGCCCTGCCGGACAGCCGCGGGCCGCTCACCCGGCGGAGGGCTACGCTGCGTCAGTGATGGACAGTCCCGTACCGCCCCGCCCGTCCGAGCCCCGACCGCGGCGCCGAGACCGACACGGCCGCGGCATGCGCGGGCCCGTCGCTCCTCCCCAGGTGCCGCTCTCGGCCAGCAGGGCCGACAGTTTCCGCGATCTCGTCCAGGATTCGGTCGAGCGGCTGGAGCGGCGCTGGCCGCAACTGGCCGAGGTCGACTTCGTGGTCCTCGACGTACCGGGGACCGTGGAGGAGACCGTGCCGCTGGGCAGCGCGATGTCCGCCGAGAAGGAGCGGCCCGCGCAGATCGTCGTCTACCGGCGCCCCGTCGAGATCCGCACCAAGAACCGTGACGAGCGTGCGCTGCTGGTGCACGAGGTCGTGGTCGAGCAGGTCGCGGAGCTCCTCGGACTCTCACCGGAGTCCGTCGACCCCCGGTACGGGCAGGAGTAGACGACCGCGTACCGGCGGGGGCGGGCCTGTTTCGCGGCCAGCCCCCGCGGTTCGGTCGTGGCAGCGCCGTCAGTCGTCCAGGACCGACAGATCCTGTTCGGCGGCCGGTACCTCGACCGTGCCGCGGTCGTCCGGCAGCGTCTGGACCGTGAACATCGGGATGCCGTCCATCGGGACCGCCAGTGTGCGGGCGGCGTGGACCGGGCCGCCCGACTGCGTCTCGACGGTCAGCGCGTACGTGCCTTTGAGACCGGCCGGCACGGGCGGGGTGACCGCGAGCGTCGTACCGGCGGCGACCTCGTACGTCTTGCTGACCGGGGTGCCGCCCTTGCTGCCCGCGGACGCGGTGACCTTGACGGTCCCGGCCGCGCCGGGCGCGGTGAGCGAGAGGACCGAACCCTTCGCCCGGTTGTCGGCGGCGGTCGCCTGCGCGCCCACCGGGCCGGTCGCCGGGATGTAGGCGACCTCCTGCTTGTCGCCCTTGCCGCGGACCACCCGCAGGGCGGCCACCACCGGGGTGGCCCTGCCGTCCTCGGCGGGGGTCAGCAGCAGGGAGCCCGCCTCACCTCTGGTCAGGTCCTTCAGGTCGACGCCGGCGGTCATCCGGGATTTGACGTGCAGGTCCTCGTGACCCGCGGGTGAGATCGCGCCCGTCTTGCCGAGGAGCTTCAGCGTGAGGTCGGCGTCGTCCTCGCCGGGGGCGAAGGCCACCAGCCGGACCGAGGTCGCGTCCGCCGGGATGCCCGGCAGGACCAGGGTGCCCGTCGGCTCCGTGGAGGCGGAGAGCCAGTCGCTGCCGCTCTCGCTGTCCGCGGCCCTGACGACCGCGCCGACGCGTCCGGTCCTGGTGGTGACGTGGACGGTCACATCGTCCGCGACCTTGCTGGTCAGCGTCGAGATGAGGACACGGACACCGGACCGGGCGGGCACCGTGATGCCCTCACCCACGTCCGACTTGAGGGTGCCGTCCGGACCGTACAGCTCGATGTCGGCGACGGCGGCGGTGTCGTCCGGGTTGGTGAGGTGGACGTAGTCCTCGCGGGACTTCGCCGTGCTCGCGGCCGGGAACCAGAAGTCGGTGTCGGGTGCGGTGCAGCTGACACCGAGCAGTCCGCGGGAGTCGCCCGCCTCGACCGTGGTGGTCTGCTGGGCACTCCAGCCGGGGGCCATCCGGCCGGTGGCGGTACCGACGAGGGCGGGAGCGTCCGCGCCGGAGACCTGGGCGGTGGCCGGCTTGCCGGGCTCCTTGAGGAGGACGACCGGCTTGTCCGGGTCCGCCTTCTTGGTCTTCTTGTCCTTGCCCTTTCCGGAGTCCTTCTCGTCCGCCTTGGCGGCCGTGGACGACAGGAGTTCGGCCGTGCCGGCCGGCTCCGCCGCGTCAGCGCTCTTCCCTGCCGGGGTGAAGGAGGTGTACTCCGTCTCCGCGAGGTCGGACAGACCGGGGGCCGGGCAGAGCAGGCTGGACCGCTCCACGGGCAGCCGTGCGGCCGGCTTGGCCGTCGTCGTCGCCCCGTCGTCCGGTGCGGTGACCGCGGCGAACCCGGTGACGGCTGCGAGGGCGACGGCCCCGGCGATGAGGGACAGGCTGGTGGACTTCACTCGGACTCGCCTCGCGATGCGTTACCGGTCGGCCATGGGTGCCGGCCCGGGGCGGGGTTCCCGTCGGGGTTCTCGTCGGGGTTCTCGTCGGGGTTCTGCGGGGCGTACGCGCCCTGGGTGCCGTACTGATCCGCGCCGTACTGGCCGGGAGCGTACTGGCCCTGGTCGTACTGGCCCGGGTCGTACGGGGCGTTGCCGTACTGGCCGGCGGCGTCGTACGACCCGTCGGCCTGCGGGGCGTTGCCGTACTGGTCCTGGGCGTACGGGGCGTACTCACCCTGCTGCTGCGGATATCCGTACGCGTCGTAACCGGGTGCGCCGTCCGGCTGCTGCTGGGCGCCGTACTGGCCGTCCTGGTACTGGCCCTCCTGGTACTGCGGGTAGCCGCCCTCCTGGTACTGCGAGCCGTCCCAGTCCCCGTACTGCTGCTGCGGCACCGCCGCGTACTGGCCGGTGTCCCCGTCGGCCTGCTGGGGGACGAAGACGTCCTGGCCGTCGTCCGCGTCGAGCGGCTCCGGCCCGGTGGTCTGCGGGCCCTCGGCCTGCGGGCCGGTCTGCTGGGCGGGGACGTACCCCGCCCGCTCCCCCGCGTCCGCGGACTCGCCGGCGTCGAAGCCCTCGCCGTCGTCGCCCTCGCCCTCCGCGAGCGCGGCCGCACGGAGCCTGCGGGCCCGCCGTCCCTCGCCGGCGACCGGTTCGGCGGGAACCGCCACGTCCTCCTCGGGCAGGTCGTCGTCGATCTCGCGGCGGCGGCCGGGCAGGGCCAGGACCAGCAGGACCACGGTGAGGGCGACCTGGACCCAGATCCACACGGAGTGCGTGAAGGGTGTCGCATACGTGAGGTCCAGGGTGCCGCCCTCGGCCGGCAGCTCGAAGCCCTGCGCCCAGCCGTCGACGGTCTTGCGGGTCAGCGTCCGTCCGTCGAGGCTGGCCTGCCAGCCGGCGTCGGCGGCGTCGGCGATCCGCAGCACACGGCCCGCCCTGCCCGCCGGGATCTTGGTGTGCGCCTCGACGGGCGCGGAACCCACCGGAAGCGGCTCGTCACCGGCGGCCGCCGGGATGATCATGATCCGGGCGACCTGGCGGTCCACCCGCCAGAGCGCACTGCCGTCCAGCTGGCTGAGCCGGCTGAGGCCCGGGGTCGCGTCGAGGACCCGGCTCATCTGCTTCGGGGCCCCGTCCCGGACGAGGACGTAGCGGATCGCGAAGCCGCTGAGCTGGCTGCCCTGGTCGGCGCCGGAGCCCGCGACCAGGTTGGCGACGACCTTGTCGAGGTGGCTGTTGCCACCGCCGGCGGCCGCCAGTTCGGCATCACCCAGCCGCGCACCGGAGCCACGGACCAGGGTGTACGCGACGGAGCCGGGCGAGGTACCGCCGAGCACCAGGGTGCGCGGCTGATCCCGGGTGCCGCTCTCCTCCGCGACGAACGCGGGCACCTGCACCGGGTCGCGGCGCTCCAGGGGCCCCGCCGCGCCGCCGATCATCCAGCCGACGGCGGCCAGCACGGGGGCGAGCATGGCGGCCAGCGCGATCAGGGCGGCGACCGGCTGACGCCAGCCGAAGCTCAGCTCGGCGACCCGGACGCGGGCCCCGTCCGCGCCGACCAGGGCGGCTGCGATGAGCGCGGCACCGTAGACGAGGGTGGCGGGTCCCGCCCAGGCGGAGCCGTTGGCCACCCCGGCGAAGGCCAGGGCGACCAAGGCGACGGCCCAGGCGCTGCGCACGGCGAACTGCCGCTCCCCGCGCAGCAGCGCGGCCAGAGCCGCGAGCACGATGCCGAGCAGCAGGACACCGCCGGCCGCCTTGGGCCCGCCGGGGCTGATGCCGAGGAGGTCGAGTGCGGAGGCGGAGCCCGAACCGGTCTCCAGCCCTGCTTCCTGCAGGAACGACGAGGGAGTCGTCAGCAGCGAGAGCGACCACGGCGCGAGGACCAGCAGCGGGGTGCCGACCGCGGCGAGGAAGCGGAGCCCGTAGGCCGTGATGTCGTTGCGGCGCAGCGCCAGCACCCCGATGCCGAGGACCACGGCGAGCGGCCAGACGATGGGGGTGAACGCCATCGCGAGCGTGAGCAGCAGGGTGTACGCCCAGGTGGCACGCCAGCTGCCGCGGACGTCGCCGCCGCCCCGCATGCCGTGCGCGGACACGGCCGTGCGGGCGATGAGCGGGAGCAGGACGGCGAGGACGGCGGTGCCCAGGCGGCCGGTCGCCAGGGCGCCGGTCGCCGCGGGCAGGAAGGCGTACGCGACGCTCGCCCAGGCCCGGAGCAGCCGGGAGGGGAGCAGCGGGCGGGAGACGAAGTAGGCGGTGAGTCCGGCGAGCGGGACCGAGCAGACCAGCAGCAGCGTGAGCGCGAAGCCGGTGGAGCCGAGGAACAGCGCGGACAGGGCCGAGATCACGGCCAGGTACGGGGGTGCGGTCTGGGTGCCGCCGGTGCCGACCGCGTGCCAGCCGTCCGCGTAGCGGGCCCACAGATCGGATACGTCGCCGGGTGCGGGCAGCAGGGCGCCGCCGGCGAGGGCTCCGCCTCCGAGGAGGCTGCGGCAGGCGACGAGGGAGACCAGGAGCAGGACGGCGAAGAGCACCGGGCCGGGCTTGCGCCCGACGCGCTTCAGCTTGGCGAACTGGTCGATCTCCAGGAAGTCGGCGTCGTCGCCGCCCGGTCCGGACTCGACGGCGCCGTGGCGCGAGCCGCCGGACTCGGCCTCCGCGCCGCCGCCGAAGTTCCCGGCGACCTGTTCGACGGTCGCGCGGACGGTGGCGCCTGGCGCGGGGAAGAGTCCGCGCAGTTCGGCCGGGTCGACGACCCCCTTGCCGCGGTCGCGTCGCGCGGTGAGGATCCGGCCGGGGCGCAGCAGGGTGCCGAGGAGACCGGTGACCTCGTCGACCGCCTGGCCGGGCACCTTGCCGACGAGGTAGGCGAGCGTGCGCAGCAGCGTGCCGACCAGGAGCCGGAGCAGCACCCAGGGCAGCCGTTTGCCGGGGGCGTTGACCAGCATGGTGTAGACGGCGCCGGCCTTGTCGACGCGGTGCGGGCTGGAGACCGAGCGGCCCGCGCAGTCGATGGGGCGGCGTTCGCGGGCGGACGCCTCGGCGTGCCGCAGGACGGCGTCGGGGGCGACCAGCACCCGGTGCCCGGCCATGTGCGCGCGCCAGCACAGATCGACGTCGTCACGCATCAGGGGCAGCCTGCGGTCGAAGCCGCCGAGTTCCTCCCAGACGTCCCGGCGGATCAGCATCCCCGCGGTGGAGACGGACAGGACGGTACGGACCTGGTCGTGCTGCCCCTGGTCCTGCTCGCGCCGGTCCAGGCCGGTCCAGCGGCGCCCGCTGTTGGCGATCGAGACGCCGACTTCGAGGAGCTGCCGACGGTCGTACCAGCCGCGGAGTTTGGGGCCGACGATCGCGGCGTGCTGGTCGTTGTCGACGACGCGCAGCATCTCTGCGAGGGCGTCGGGCTCGGGGGCGCAGTCGTCGTGGAGCAGCCAGAGCCACTGCACCGGTTCGCCGTGCGGCAGGTCCGGCAGGTCGTAGGCGTCGTCGCGCCAGGACCTGGTGACGGGGTCCCAGCCGCTCGGACGCTTCAGGTACGGCAGGTCGTCCGGGGTGAGGACGCCGGCGGTGCGGCTCGCCTCGTCGACGGCCGTGCCGAAGCTCGTACGCCGCGCGAGGTGCAGGACGCGGTCGGCGCCGAGCGCCTCGGTGACCAGTCGTGCGGAGTCGTCGGCGCTGCCGGTATCGGCGGCGACGACGTTCTGTACGGGGCGTTCCTGCCCGAGCAGTCCGGCCAGCGCGTCGGGCAACCAGCGTGCGCCGTCGTGGGAGACGAGCACGGCGGTGACGACATGCCGGGGGAACTCGGGGGCGGCGGCAGCCGCGTACGGCGCCGTTGCTTGGCTGTGCACGGACATCGAGGTACGGGCCCTCCGGCCGGGTCCGGGGGACGTCCCCCCGGGGGCTGCATCGGTGTACACGCGCGCCCTGTCGGGTCGTTGGCGCGTCTCGGACGGGGCCCCACACTAACGGTACGGATAACCGGGATGGCGCGGAGCGGTTCGACGAGGGCGGCGGCGCAGGGGTGGAGGGCGGTCGGCACACGGGTCCGGCACGCGCCGCGGCGGCCCTGGACCCACCCTGCCCGAGGAAGCCGTGGGTACGGCAACGGCCCGTCGCCTGCGGGCAGGGTGCAGGCGGCGGGCCATGGGCGACCGGTCCGGGGAGGGCTCGCTCCTCGGGTCCGGCTCATTGCGACCGGCCGGTGCGGCCGGGGACTGCTGGGAGGGTCCTGGTCAGACCGCGGCCTTTTTCAGGCGCCGTCGCTCACGCTCGGAGAGACCGCCCCAGATACCGAATCGCTCGTCCTTGGAAAGGGCGTACTCAAGGCATTCGGACCGGACTTCACAGGCGAGGCAGACCTTCTTGGCCTCGCGGGTCGATCCGCCCTTCTCGGGGAAGAAGGACTCGGGATCGGTCTGGGCGCACAGTGCGCGCTCCTGCCAGCCGAGTTCCTCGTCCGCGTCCTCGACCAGCAGTTGCTGGAACAGCTCGGTCATGTGCGCCCCTCGTCTGTCTCTTGCGTACTCGTGATGCGGCCGTTACCGAATCGGCCGAACGACACGAGTGAAATTACAAGTGTGTAGCTCCAGGCCAGTCAAGCTCAGATCTGCTATTGGGCCCGGTATTCACTCTGCGGAACCAAGCGTATGCGTAAAGTGTTCAAATCACCAAAAACCTGACATATGCCAAGTGCTTCGCCGTACCCGCACCTGCCCCGAGGAAGAACTCCCACGAGGGCGGACACGTTGCGATTCGATCACCGAAGCGATCAAGATCACAGTCGGGTCACAGGGGATGCGGCCGCGTTTGCCGCCGCGGTTGATGCGCCACCTGTCCGGAGCGAGGGGTGCATAAACCTTTCTCCGTATGGAGTAACCGGATGAGGTGAAACATTACCCCCATATCGGGCATTGGGTTGACAGTCGGAGGTTCTCCGGTTCTCCTTGTTGGCATGCCAGTGACCTCAGCGATGCACGCCACCCACATCCGTGGGTTCCGTAGCGCTGTTCAGGCTCGCTGTTGCTGTTCCAGCTGTCTCGGCTGTTGAAGCTCCCGCGGCTGTCGAAGCCCCCGCGCTCCAGTCCCTCACAGCTCCCACCGGACCTCCGGACCCTCCCCCGCACGCCCTGCGGCCTCTGCGGTCACCCGGTCCCCCCGGTCCTGCGACACCCCTGCATCCGCACTGCACGACTTGCACCCCTGCCGAGGAACCACCGCACCCATGAACAGCGACAGCGACCTCCAGATCGCCGGCGACCTCCTTGAGGTCCAGCACCTCCTGCGCCCCGCCCGTGAGCACCCCGCCACGGTGGCGGAATTCGTCGGGCTCGCCCGTGCCATCGCCGCCGACCGCTCCCAGTGGGCCCCGCTCGTCCAGTACGACACCACCACCCGCTGGTACCACCGGCTCCGCACCGGACCCGGCTACGAGGTCTGGCTGCTCAGCTGGGTCCCCGGCCAGGGCAGCGGCCTGCACGACCACGGCCTGTCCTCCGGCGTACTCACCGTGCTGGACGGCGAACTGACCGAGCGTACGGACCGCGGGAAGCGGACCCTGGACTCCGGTGCCCAGCGCGTCTTCGCCCCCGGCTACATCCACGAGGTGGTCAACGACTCCCTCGAACCGGCCGTCAGCCTGCACGTCTACTACCCGGGCCTGACCGACATGCCGATGCACACCTCACAGTGCGCGGCCCGGAGCGCCGAGACCCCCGCCACCGTCTGACGGCCCGCGTCCACCGATCAGGCTGCGCCTGACAGACTGTTTGCATGCGCATTGTGGTTCTGGCCGGCGGTATCGGTGGTGCTCGTTTTCTGCGTGGCCTCAAGGAGGCCGCGCCCGACGCGGACATCACGGTGATCGGCAACACCGGTGACGACATCCATCTGTTCGGCCTCAAGGTCTGCCCCGACCTCGACACCGTGATGTACACCCTCGGCGGTGGCATCAACGAGGAGCAGGGCTGGGGCCGTACCGACGAGAGCTTCCACGTCAAGGAGGAACTCGCGGCCTACGGGGTCGGACCCGAGTGGTTCGGTCTGGGCGACCGCGACTTCGCCACCCACATCGTCCGTACCCAGATGCTCGGCGCGGGCTATCCGCTGAGCGCCGTCACCGAGGCGCTGTGTGCGCGCTGGAGGCCGGGGGTCCGGCTGCTGCCGATGTCCGACGACCGCGTCGAGACGCATGTGGCGGTCGACGTCGACGGCGAGAGCAGGGCCATTCACTTCCAGGAGTACTGGGTGAAGCTGCGCGCCTCCGTCCCGGCGCAGGCGATCGTGCCCGTGGGCGCCGAGCAGGCCAAACCGGCTCCCGGCGTCCTGGAGGCGATCTCCGCAGCCGACGTCATCCTCTTCCCTCCGTCGAACCCCGTGGTGTCCGTCGGGACGATCCTCGCCGTGCCCGGGATCCGGGAAGCCATCGCCGAGGCCGGGGTGCCGGTCGTCGGCCTCTCCCCCATCGTCGGTGACGCACCGGTGCGCGGGATGGCGGACAAGGTCCTCGCCGCGGTGGGCGTCGAGTCGACGGCCGCGGCGGTGGCCCAGCACTACGGTTCCGGCCTGCTCGACGGCTGGCTCGTCGACACCGTGGACGCGGGCGCCGTGGACGAGGTGGAGTCCGCGGGCATCCGCTGCCGGTCCGTGCCGCTGATGATGACCGATGTCGCCGCCACGGCGGAGATGGCACGGCAGGCCCTGGCCCTGGCCGAGGAGGTGCGCGCATGAGCGCCGCCGCCCCGGACACCGCGCCCTCGTACCGGGTCTGGGCCCTGCCCGGCATGCCCGAGGTGCGGGCCGGGGACGATCTCGCGAAGCTGATCGCCGCCACCGAACCAGGACTGGCCGATGGTGACGTGCTGCTCGTCACCTCGAAGATCGTCTCCAAGGCGGAGGGCCGGATCGTCGAGGCCACCGACCGGGAGGCGGCGATCGACGCCGAGACGGTTCGGGTGGTGGCGCGGCGCGGCACGCTGCGGATCGTGGAGAACCGGCAGGGCCTGGTCATGGCCGCCGCCGGCGTCGACGCGTCGAACACACCCGCCGGGACCGTCCTGCTGCTGCCCGAGGACCCGGACGCCTCGGCGCGGGCGATCAGGGAGGGGCTGCGGGACACACTGGGTGTCGATGTCGGCGTCGTGGTGACGGACACCTTCGGGCGGCCGTGGCGCAACGGACTGACCGATGTCGCGATCGGCGCGGCCGGGGTGCGGGTGCTGGACGATCTGCGGGGTGGCAGCGACGCGTACGGCAACCCGCTGAGCGCGACCGTGGTCGCCACCGCGGACGAACTGGCCTCGGCCGGTGACCTGGTGAAGGGCAAGGCGGACGGGCTGCCCGTCGCGGTCGTGCGGGGGCTCGGTCACGTCCTGGACCCGGCCGATGCCGCGGGGGCCCGTGCGATGGTGCGGGTCGCGGCCGACGACATGTTCCGGCTGGGGACGTCCGAGGCGGTGCGGGAGGCGGTGACCCAGCGGCGTACGGTCCGCGAGTTCACCGACGAGCCGGTGGACCCGGGGGCGGTGCGGCGGGCCGTGGCCGCCGCGGTGACGGCGCCCGCGCCGCATCACACGACGCCCTGGCGGTTCGTCCTGCTGGAGTCGCCGGAGTCCCGGACCCGGCTGCTGGACGCGATGCGGGACGCGTGGATCGCGGATCTGCGGCGCGACGGCAAGAGCGAGGAGTCGATCGCCAAGCGGGTGCGCCGCGGGGACGTGCTGCGCCGGGCGCCGTATCTGGTGGTGCCGTGCATGGTGATGGACGGCTCCCACACGTATGGGGACGCGCGGCGGGACGGGGCGGAGCGCGAGATGTTCGTGGTCGCCGCGGGCGCCGGGATCCAGAACTTCCTGGTGGCGCTGGCGGGCGAGCGGCTGGGGTCGGCGTGGGTGTCCTCGACGATGTTCTGCCGGGATGTCGTACGGGAGGTGCTGGCGCTGCCCGCCTCGTGGGATCCGCTGGGGGCGGTGGCCGTGGGACGGGCCGCGGTGGCGCCTTCGGCGCGGGGTGAGCGCGGTGCCGAGGAGTTCGTCGCGGTGCGGTGAGGGGGCGGGAGGGCGGTTCTTCCCTGACCCGCCCCTTGCCGTAGCCGGGGGCGCCGCCCCGGGGCCCCGCTTCTCAGGCGCCGGCGGGGCTGGGTTTCGGGGCTCTGCCCCGGTCCCCGGTCCTCAATGGCCGGGACGGGCTTGAGTCGGCCCGGGTCGGCCCGCCCAGGTACGCGAGAGAAGCCGGACCGGCCGAGCCGGACCGGCGTCCCAGGGGGTTCTCTACAGGCGGGCGATGTTGCGCGGCTGCATGCGGGGGGCGCGGCGGGGTGGGGTGTTGTCCGAGAGCAGGATGAGGCGGGTGGCCCGGTGGCGTTGTCCCTCGTACGGCGTGAGGAGGGACAGCATCTCCTCGTCGTCCGCGTTCCGGTTGCCGGCCAGGGCGTGGCCGACGATGCCGGGCAGGTGGAAGTCGCCCACCGTCACCGCGTCCGCCGCGCCGTTCGCCCGTTGCAGGGTCTCCGCGGCCGTCCAGGGGCCGATACCGGGGATCGCCTGGAGTCGGGCCATGGCTTCGGGCAGGTCCATGCCCGCCGCCTCCTCCATGCGGCGGGCCACCCGGACCGCGCGCAGGATCGTCGCCGAGCGCTTGCTGTCCACGCCCGCCCGGTGCCACTCCCAGGACGGGATCAGTGACCAGGTGCGGGCGTCCGGCATCACGTAGAGGCCGTACTCCTGCGGCCCCGGCGCCGGCTCCCCGTACGTACGCACCAGCAGTCGCCAGGCCCGGTACGCCTCGTCCGTGGTGACCTTCTGCTCCAGGACCGACGGGATCAGGGACTCCAGCACCAGGCCGGTGCGCAGCAGCCGCAGACCCGGGCGGCGGTGGTGGGTCACGGCGAGCAGGCGGTGGCGCGGGGTGAAGGCCTCCGGCTCGTCCGTCGCGCCCAGCAGCGTCGGCAGCTGGTCCAGCAGCCAGGAGGCGCCCGGCCCCCAGGCCGCAGCCTCGATCCGGCCCGCGCGCGCGACGACGTGGAGTGTGCCGGGCCCCGCGGGGGTGCGGCTTGCCCGGCGGACCGTGCCGTCGGCGGACATCCGGAACGTGGGGTCGGCGGGGCCTCGGCGCAGCGGGCCGAGGACGAGCCGCAGATCGAGCGGGCCCGGCGGGGTCCAGTCGCGGGTCAGCGGCGCCGGTACGGGCGTCGCCGCCGTCTGGTGCGGGACGGCCGCGCGCGGGGCACTGCGGGGAGCGAATCGTCCTGCCACGGGTGAGGTCCTCGGTAGTCGGGGCTGCCTGTCGAGGGTACGGCGGATTTCGGCCACTCGGGGAGTCTGCGAGGGGGTGCCCGGTCCGGTCATTCGTCCGAGGAGAAACGCACCGACGCGGCGGGCAGGTGCGCCCCGCACCAGATACGGACGCCGTCGAGCAGTTCGTTGTCGGCTCCCACCTTGGCCCCGTCGCCGATGACCGCGCCCGCCAGCACCGTACGGCTGCCGATCCTGGCACCTGCTCCGACCAGGGAGTCCGTGATCACGGCGCCCGGTTCGACGATGGCCCCCGCGAGCACGGTGGAGCCCTCGATCCTGGCGCCCGCGCCGATGACGGCGTCGGCGCCGATGACCGTACCGCCGGAGAGTTTGGCGTCGGGGGCGACGGAGGCCGTGGGCAGGACGAGGCGGTCGCCGCACCGGCCGGGAACCGCCGGGGAGGGGGCGCGGCCGAGGACCAGGTCGGCGGAGCCCCGTATGAACGCCTGCGGAGTGCCGAGATCCAGCCAGTACGTGGAGTCGACCATGCCCTGGAGGTGCGCGCCGTCGGCGAGGAGGCCGGGGAAGGTCTCCCGTTCCACGGAGACCGGGCGGCCCGCCGGGATGGTGTCGATGACCGACCGGCGGAAGATGTACGCCCCCGCGTTGACCTGGTCGGTGACGATCTCCTCGGGCGTCTGCGGCTTCTCCAGGAACGCGGTGACCCGGCCGGTGTCGTCCGTCGGTACGAGGCCGAAGGCGCGCGGGTCGTCGACCCGGGTCAGGTGGAGGGAGACGTCCGCTCCGGAGTCGGCGTGCGAGGTGACCAGGGCCCGGATGTCGAGGCCGGTGAGGATGTCACCGTTGAAGATCAGGACGGGTTCGTCCGGGCCCGAGGTGAGCCGCTGGGCGACGTTGCGGATGGCGCCGCCGGTGCCGAGCGGTTCGCGTTCTGTGACGTACTCGATGTGGAGGCCGAGCGACGAACCGTCGCCGAAGTACGGCTCGAAGACCTCCGCCAGGTACGACGTCGCAAGGACGATGTGCTCGACCCCGGCGGCCCGGGCACGCGCCAGCTGGTGCGTGAGGAAGGGGACGCCTGCCGCCGGAACCATCGGTTTCGGAGTGTGCACCGTGAGCGGGCGCAGTCGGGTTCCTTTGCCACCGACCAGGAGAATCGCTTCTTTTGCCTCTGTCACAGCACTGTCTCTGCTTCCTGCTGGGGCCGGGCCTGGTGAGAAGCTGTTGTCCGGTCTCCGCTGGATCAGCGCGGGGCGTCCGGCGCGGTCCGTCGCAAGGCGTCGCCGGTGTCCTCGTGGCGGAGCCATTCGGGCACTTCGGCAACGCCGCGAGCGGCCGTGCCGGACGCCCCGCGCCCAGCGGAGACCGGACAACAGCTTCTTCGGCTGGCCAGTGTATGCAGACCGGTGGAGGGGTCCCTCGGTCAGCAGCTCGCAGCAGGCCCCCGGCGCGGCCGGCGCCGGTCAGCGGCTCCTTTCGCGTCAGCGGCCCTGCAGCCGGGCCGAACTCGTCCGGGCCGTGCCGAGCTTCTTGTAGAGACGCGCTCCGGGGCATTCGGTTGCGAATCCGTCCCGGTGGCCGGAGATGACATGGAGTTTGACCTTCTTGCCCTTCTTGTACTTGTTGCTGCCGCCCGAGACCAGGGTCACCTTGCCCTTGGGGTTGGCGCCGAACAGGCCGAGCTTCCAGGCGGTGAGCTTAGAAACGGCGGTGACGGCGGCGGCCGGCGGGTTCGACGAGGTGAAGGTCCCGAGCACCGCGATGCCCATGGTGTTGGTGTTGAAGCCGAGCGTGTGCGCTCCCATGACGGCCTTCGTCACGCCTCCGGCGCGGCCCTCGTAGATGTTTCCGCACTTGTCGACGGCGAAGTTGTAGCCGATGTCGCGCCAGCCGCTGCTCTTGACGTGGTAGCGGTAGATGCCGCGCAGGACCGAGGGCGCCTGGGAGCACGAGTAGTTGTTCCCGGTGGCGCTGTGGTGGATGAACGCCGCCTTGACGGTCTTGGTGTACGCGAACCCGCTCTCGCGGAGCTTCTCGTCGGCGCCCCAGCCCTTGCGGGTGATGATGCGCGGCCGGGGGCCGATGAACGGCTTGGCGGCGGCCGCGAGGCCGGCGGCCTCCTCGGTCTCGGCCCTGCTCAGTGCGGGGAGCACCGCGGCGCCGAGCGAGGTGGTGCGGTCGGCTCCGGCCGCACCGGTGGCCGGGGTCTGTGCCGGGTCGGCGCCGGGGACCCGCTGCGGGTCCTTGCCGGGATCGACGAGTTCGAGGCGCAGCCCGGCGGGGAGCGGTACGTGGACCTGGGCGCTCCCGCCGGGACCGGGGGTCTCGGGGCGGACCCGGACCTCGACGCCGTCGGAGTCGCCGACCCAGAGCGGGGCGGTGGAACCTCGAACGGCGCCCGAGTCGCGTTCAGGGGTGCCGGCGTCGGCGGAGTGCTCGGCGTTGTGGGTCTCCAGGTCCTGCCAGTCGGACCAGCGGCCGGTACCGGTGGCGCGGGTGCGGACCTGGGCGGTTCCGTGGAGTTCGGTGTTGACGTCGTCCCAGACCACGCCGACCAGGGAGAACGGCTGGACGTCCCGCTCGGGCAGCCCTTGTTCGGCGGCAGCGGCGGCGGGCGCCCCGGTGGCCCGTACGGAGGGGGAGGCCAGCGGATTCAGGGCCAGGGACTGCGTCGAACCGGGCACTCCGGCCGGTTCGGTCGCGTCGGCGGAAGCGGATCCGGCGGTGGCCGGGTGGGCGGGGGTGTCGGGGGCGGCGCCCGCGGGCGCGGCGAGCGGCAGTACGAGTGCTGCCGCGCAGGTGACACCGAGGGAGGATGCAATGAAGGCACGCATACATATGATCCTGGGCATAAGCGCACTACTCCGGCGACCGAGATTTTTCGGGGCAATTGACGACTCGTCTGCCGAACCGGTGTACCCGGCACCCGCCGCACCCGGCCCCTTCCGGCACCGCCGCGTACCCTTCTGCGAATGAACGCCAGCGACCGCACCCCTGCCGACCTGCTGCGTTCCGCGCTCGCCGCGGACCCGGCCCGCCCCATGGTCACTTTCTACGACGACGCCACCGGAGAGCGCGTCGAACTGTCGGTGGCCACCTTCGCCAATTGGGTGGCCAAGACGGCGAACCTGCTGCAGGGCGACCTCGCCGCCGAGCCCGGCGACCGGCTCGCACTGCTGCTGCCCGCCCACTGGCAGTCCGCGGTCTGGCTGCTGGCCTGTTCCTCGGTCGGCGTGGTCGCCGACGTGCAGGGGGACCCCGCCGCCGCCGACCTCGTCGTCTCCGGGCCGGACAGCCTGGACGCCGCCCGGGCCTGCCGCGGCGAACGGGTCGCGCTGGCGCTGCGCCCGATGGGCGGCCGGTTCCCGCAGGCTCCCGAGGGGTTCGCGGACTACGCCGTCGAGGTGCCGGGCCAGGGCGACCGGTTCGCCCCGTTCGCACCCGTCGACCCGGACGCCCCCGCGCTGGGCGTGGGCGGTGCCGGGTTCACTGGCGCGGAGCTGGTCGCGCGGGCGCGCGCGGACGCTGCGGCGCTGGGCCTCGGCGCCGGATCCCGCCTGCTGTCGGGGCGTACGTACGACACCTGGGACGGCCTCAGCGCCGGGCTCTTCGCACCGCTCGCCACCGGGGGTTCCGTGGTGCTGTGCCGGCACCTCGGGCAGCTGGGCGAGGACGGGCTGGCGCAGCGCATCGAGAGCGAGCGGGTCTCGCGGACCGTGTGACGGAGGGGCGGGCACGTCGGTCCGCAGCACCCACGGCTGCCGCCGGCGGTGCGCCCACCTCAACTCGGCAGTACGACAAGCGGTCCGAGGGCCACCCATCCGGCCCAGCCTGGGCCGAGCCCTCCGGCCTGAGCACCAACTCCGGTACATGATCTGCGGTACAGACCACTCAAGGCACAACCAAGCGTGAGGTTCAGCCGTCTACTTCTGCGATCGGCGGCCCACCGCGCTGCCGCATGTGAAGGATGGACGCAGACGTGACCGAAAGCGCCGGCACGCCCGCCGACCCCGACGACCCGGCCACGGGCGGGAATCGGACGCCCGACGGCCCGGCCGCGGGTGAGGACCGGACGCCCGACGACTCGGCCGCGGGCAAGGACCGGGCGCCGGACGGATCGCCCGGCGCGGGGGCAGGTGACGAGTCCGGTCCGGACAGCGCCCCGGGGAGCGCCCCCGGCGGTGAGACCCGCAGCGGATCCGGCAGCGGCCCGTCGCACGGACCGCTGCCGGAAGGCCACGGACCCGGCCCGACCCTCGACATCGTCGTCAAGCGCAAGCGTCACTGGCTGCGTTGGACGGCGCTCGGCGCCTCGTTCGTCGTGCTCGTCGCCGCCGGGGCCGGCTGGTGGCTGTACAAGAAGCTCGACGGCAACATCAGGACGGACACCTCCGCGGCCGCCGAACTCAAGGCGTACGAGAAGGAGCGCCCCGCCTCCGTGGTCCATGACGCGGAGAACATCCTGCTCATCGGCTCGGACAGCCGGGCCGGGGACAACCGCAAGTACGGTCACGACGACGGCGGCAGCCAGCGCTCGGACACCACGATCCTGCTGCACCTGGCCGCGAACCGGAAAAGCGCCACGGCGATGTCGCTCCCGCGCGACCTGATGGTGCACATCCCGGAATGCCACAAGCCGGACAAAAGTGTTAGCAAGCCCCAGTTCGCGCAGTTCAACTGGGCCTTCGAGCTCGGCGGAACCGCCTGCACCATCCGCACGGTCGAGAAGATGACCGGTATCCGCATCGACCACCACATGGTCGTCGACTTCAGCGGCTTCAAGAACATGGTCAACGCCGTGAACGGGGTCGAGATCTGCCTCAAGGAGCCGATCAACGACAGCGCGGCCCACCTCAAGCTCCCGTCGGGCCGCCAGAAGCTCAACGGCGAACAGGCTCTGGGGTACGTACGGGCCCGCAAGTCCATCGGCAACGGCAGTGACACCGAACGGATGGACCGCCAGCAGCAGTTCCTGGGCGCCCTGGTGAACAAGGTGCAGAGCAACGGCGTCCTGCTCAACCCCACCCGGCTCTATCCGGTACTGGACGCGGCCACCAAGGCGCTGACCACCGACCCGGGGCTCGACAGCCTGAAGGACCTCTACGACCTGGTGCGGGGCATGCGCAACGTACCGACCGACAAGGTGCAGTTCCTGACCGTCCCCCGGCAGCCGTACGCCGCCAACGCGAACCGGGACGAACTGGTGCAGCCCGACGCGGACAAGCTCTTCAGGCAACTGCGCGACGACAAGCCCGTCGCCGTTGTGCCCGCGGACCAGCTGAAGGATGACGGGGGGAAGAACACTGACGCCACCGACGCCTCGGGTCCGACTCCCACGCCCACCTACTCGGGGAACAATGCGGCGACGGACCTGTGCAAGCAGTAAAGCAATGGCCAAGCAGACATCAACGTTCGGCGTGCAATGGGAAGAATGCCCGGTTGTAAGGGCCGTGGAATATGTCACGCCCGTCGCTCGACAGCGAACGGGACGGATAGTGTGACGCGATCCGGTGCTTCCGGCCATCTGGCCGCGCAATTCCGGAGCGAAAGACTGAGCGCCTTATCGGGGGAGGCGCCTCGCGTGGCACCGACGGAGGACTCAAGCAACCGTGGATGCACAAGGCCGTGGGCGGGCGGAAGAAATCGATCCCGCAGACCAATGGGTTCTCAACCCGGACACCGGCGACTACGAACTGCGACTGAACCATTCCGGAGGGGATTCAGGCAGGGCGTCAGGGGTTTCGGCTCCGCGGAGTTCCGGACGCAGAGGTGCCGTCCGTGAAGGCGACGGCGAGCGTCGCGGCGCGGCGGGCGAGGGATCGCGCCGTGCCCGTGAGGTGCCACGGCAGGGCGGCCGCCGTGCGGCCCCCGGCCCCCGCGGTCAGGAGGCTGCCGCTTCCGCCGAGAACAACACGAGCCGCCGCAAGCGCAAGGCCCCCAAGGCCCGCCGCAAGAAGGCGCTGCTCTGGACCGGCGGCGTGATGGCCTTCGTGCTCGTCGGTGTCTCGGCCGGTGGTTACTGGCTGTACCAGCACTTCAACGGCAACCTGAGCACCGTGGACATCGGCGACCGCGGCAACAAGGACGTCATCACGGCCAACGCGCCGCTGAACATATTGATCATCGGTACGGACAAGCGCACCGGCAAGGGCAACGAGGGCTACGGCGACAAGGGCAGTACCGGCCACGCGGACACCAACATCCTTTTCCACGTGTCCAAGGACCGCACCAACGCCACGGCCATGAGCATCCCCCGCGACCTCATGACCAACATCCCGGACTGCAGCACCAAGCAGGCGGACGGCTCGGAGAAGACCATCCCGGGCACCCAGAACGTCCGGTTCAACACCAGCCTCGGCCAGTTCGGCCGCGACCCGGGCTGCACGATGGACACCGTCAAGGAGCTCACCGGCCTGACGGTCGACCACTTCATGATGGTCGACTTCAACGCGGTGAAGGAACTGTCCACGGCGGTCGGCGGCGTCAACATCTGCCTGGCCCACGCCGTCAAGGACGACAAGTCGCACCTCGACCTGCCGGCGGGCCCGAACAAGGTCGCGGGCGAGCAGGCGCTGGCGTTCGTACGGACCCGGCACGCCTACGCCAACGGGAGCGACCTCGACCGGATCAAGGGCCAGCAGCAGTTCATCGGCTCGATGATCCGGCAGATGAAGTCGGACGACACGCTGACCAGCCCGACGAAGCTGTTCAAGCTGGCGGACTCGGCGACCAAGGCGCTGACGGTCGACTCCGCGATCGGCTCGGTGCCGAAGCTGAGCAAGCTCGCCAAGGAACTCACCAAGATCGACACGAAGAACATCACGTTCGTCACGCTGCCGGTGATCGACAACCCGGCGGAGCCCACCCCGATCACGGTGGTCGTGGACCCGGTGAAGTCGCCCCAGCTGCTCTCGATGATGCAGGAGGACACCTCGCTGACCGAGGTGGCCGCGCAGAAGAAGGCAGCCAAGGGCAAGCAGGATGCGCTCCTCAAGGGAACCAAGGCGGCAGCGGCCGACGTCCGTGTCGATGTCTACAACGGCGGCGAGATCGCCGGCGGTGCTCAGCAGACCGTCACCTGGCTGCAGAACGACAAGGGCGTCCTGAAGTCCACGAACAAGGCCAACGCCCCGGCGAAGGCGGCCAAGACCACACTCGACTACGCGCCGAACCAGGCGGACCAGGCCCG
The DNA here is from genome assembly GCF_045162765.1 of Streptomyces sp. NBC_01013. Taxonomy (NCBI): domain Bacteria; kingdom Bacillati; phylum Actinomycetota; class Actinomycetes; order Kitasatosporales; family Streptomycetaceae; genus Streptomyces; species Streptomyces sp. NBC_01013. Next base: position 5,177,091 of record NZ_CP108687.1, on the reverse strand, counting down.
GGCACTCGCCGCGATGATGGGGCTTCCCTCGTCGGCGATGAAGCCGGGCACCAAGAACGCCGTGGGCCTGCAGGCGATGGTGCTGACGCTGGGGGCGGACTTCAAGGGCGCCGGCACGCCCATCGCCGGGCCGACGAAGATCGACATTCCGAAGTCCAGTGCCGACAAGGCAGAGTGCGCCAAGTGACACCAGGTCACTGCGCCATATAGCGAGTCTGAACAGCAGGGGGGTCCTGGTGGGACGGAGCAGCACGCCCGGGGAGGGGACGCGACCACGCGTCCGGCACGCCGGCCAACCCGGTTCGAACGACGGTTTCCACGAGGACGGGGACGGCGGCAGCGGCAGCGGCGAGGACGCCCCGAAGCCGATGCCCGGCGGGAGCGGGGGCGGAGAACGCCGCGCCTCGAGCCATGGCGGACGCCGTGGCCGGCCCCGCCGCGCCCCCAAGCGGAAGAAGCACCGCGTACTGCGCTGGACAGCCTTCTCCCTCGCGTTCCTCATACTCGGGACCGGCGCGGCCGGTTATCTCTGGTACGAGCACCTGAACAGCAACCTCCGCAAGGGCGAGCGCAGTGCGGGCAACGGCGCGGCGAAGAAGAAGGCGCCGAACGCCGCCGGCCAGACCCCGCTGAACATCCTGCTGATCGGTTCCGACAGCCGTAACAGCAAGGAGAACCTGAAGCTCGGCGGGTCCAGGAAGAGCGTCGGGGGGACCCCGCTCGCCGATGTGCAGATGCTGCTCCACGTGTCGGCGGACCGGAAGAACGCCTCGGTCATCAGCATCCCGCGGGACACCCGGGTGAACATCCCGGCCTGCGAGAACCCCGACACCCACCAGAAGTACCCCGCCAGCAACGGCATCATCAACGAGACGCTCCGCGGCGGCCCGGGCTGCACACTGGACACCTGGGAGCAGCTCACCAAGGTCTACATCGACCACTGGATGATGGTCGACTTCGCCGGAGTGGTGGACATGGCGGACGCCGTGGGCGGCGCCTGGGTGTGTGTGAAGCAGAACGTCAACGACGTGTCCAAGCCCGGCGTGCCCGGCGGCTCCCACCTGAGACTGACGGCGGGCCGGCACAAGATCCAGGGCGAGGACGCCCTGAAGTGGCTGCGCACCCGGCACGCCTTCGAGAGCGACTTCGGGCGCTCCAAGGCCCAGCACATGTATCTGAACTCGGTCCTGCGTGAGCTGAAGAGTCAGAACGCGTTCACGGACACCGGGCGCCTGATGAACCTCGCCGAGACCGCGACCAAGTCGCTCCAGGTCTCGGAGGAGATCGGTACGGTCAAGAAGCTGTTCGACCTCGGCATGCAGCTCAAGAACGTGCCGCTGGAGAAGATGAACATGCTGACGATGCCGCGGATCCCCGACCCGCAGAACCCGGATGCCCACGTCCTGCCGAAGCCCGGCGCCGCCGACAAGCTCTGGGCGCTGCTGCGCGAGGACCAGTCGCTCGACCCCAAGGACCGCGCCAAGGCGGCGAAGAAGGCTGCGGCCGGGCCGAAGGCCGGTGCCCCCGCATCGCTCGGTGTGACCGTCGTCAACGGCACGTCCGCCGATGGCCAGGCGGCCACCGAGGGTCGCGCCGGTGTCATCCGGGACCTGCTGAAGGCCAAGGGCTTCGCCGAGGCGGACACCTCGACCGAGCCCGGGTCCTCGCTGACGACCGAGGTGACCTACCCGCACAGCGCCGGTGCCCAGGGCAAGTCGGACGCACTGTCCGTAGCCAAGGCGCTGTCGCTGCCCACCAGCGCCGTGACGGAGACCCCGGACGGCGCGGGGCTGACGCTCACGGTCGGCTCGGACTGGCGGACCGGCACGACGTTCCCGAAGACCGTGGAGGACGACAGCGACCCGCTGGAGGGCACCGAGTCGGTCAACGGCGCCAAGACGGACGACTGCATGGACGTGTACTGGCCCTACCGCCAGATGTGACGCCCACGCTGCACGTACGAGAGGGGGCGCCCGGTTCGAACCGGGCGCCCCCTCTCGTACGTCCACGTGCTGTGCCCTGACGCTCAGGCCACCGGCGTGCCCGGCTCGGTGAGGGCCGGCCTGCGACTCGCGATGACGCGCCTGGCCAGCGACCGCGGGCTGGTCAGGAAGCCGTAACCCCAGGACATGTGCATGGTGGCCAGCGCCACCGGGATCTGGGCCCGCGCCTTCAGCGACAGGCCCTTGCCCGCCGGGAGGGACCCGGCGACGATGGCCGCGACGTAACCGGCCGGGACGACGAGCGCCCACGGGGTGACGGCCGCGCCCACCACGAGACCGGCCGCGATCGCGACGACGGCGGTCGGCGGGGCGAGGTAGCGCAGGTTGATCGAGCCGGGGTGGTACCGGGCGACGACGTGGCGCCAGCGGCCGTAGTCCTTGTACTGCTTGGCGAGTGCCCGGACGGAGGGACGCGGACGGTACTGCACGCGCAGCTCGGGCGAGAACCAGATCAGGCCGCCGGCCTCGCGGATGCGGAAGTTCAGCTCCCAGTCCTGGGCGCGGATGAACTCGATGTTGTAGCCGTCCGCCCTCTCCAGCGCCTCGCGGCGGAAGACGCCCAGGAACACGGTCTCGGCCGGTCCTGCCTCGCCACCGGTGTGGAAGGCCGCGTTGCCGACGCCGATCTTCGACGTCATGGCCGCGGCTACGGCGTCCTCCCAGGCGTTCTCGCCCTCGGCGTGCATGATGCCGCCGACGTTCTGCGCGCCCGTCTCCTCCAGGAGCCGGACGGCGGTCGCGATGTAGTCCGGCGAGAGCATGCCGTGGCCGTCGACGCGCACGACCACGGGGTGGCGGGAGGCCTTGATCGCGGCGTTGAGGGCGGCGGGGGTGCGGCCGGTGGGGTTCGGCACGGTCTGGACCCGGGGGTCCTCCGCGACCAGCTCGGCGGCGATCTCGTCCGTACGGTCCGTGGACGGGCCGAGCGCGATCACCACCTCCATCTCACCGGCGTACTCCTGCTCCAGGATGTGCCGGACGGAGTTCCGGAGGTGCCGTTCCTCGTTGAGTACCGGCATGATCACGGAGACGGCGGGGTGCTGCGCGGCAGACATGTGGTCCTCGGGGGGTCCTCGGGGGCGCCGGGGGTCTCGCACCCCACCAGGCGGCGTCATTCGGCCGCCACGTTACCGCGTATGGGGGACAGCGGCGCGCGCCGCCGGCCTGCTGCCCGGGATGCAGATCGTATGTGCCTACTGTGCGAACGGTCCCCCCTTGCACCGCGGAGGTGTCCCCCCGTGCCCACGCCGCACCGCTCCCCCCGTCCGCCGAGGCCCCGCGCCGCTCCCCCGCAGCGCAGACGGTCCCGGAAGCAGGACGAGAGACCGCGCTGGGGCATGCGGATGGCGACCACGCTCTCCGTGCTGGTGCTCGGCGCCGGCGGCATCGGCCACGCCGTGGTGACCAACCTGGAGTCCGGCCTCGACCGGATCGACCCGTTCAAGGACATGAAGAACCGGCCCGCGGGCGGTCACGGCATGAATCTGCTGCTCGTCGGCACCGACGGCCGCGACAAGATCACCAAGGACGAGAAGAAGAAGTACCGGCTGGGCGGGGCGCCCTGCCACTGCACCGACACGATCATGCTGGTGCACCTGTCCGCGGACAAGGAGCGCGCCAGCGTCGTCAGCCTGCCGCGCGACAGCTACGCCGAGATCCCGGAGCACCGGGACGCGACGACGGGCAAGGAGCACGCGGCCCACCCGGTGAAGCTGAACGCGGCGTACGCGGAGGGCGGGCCGAATCTGACCGTGCGGACCGTCGAGCACATGACGGGCGTCAAGATCGACCACTACCTGGAGGTCGACTTCACCAGCTTCATGACCACGGTCGACACCCTCGGTGGGGTGCGCATCTGTACCGCCCGGCCGATGAAGGACTCGTACACCGGTCTCGACCTCGCAGCCGGCACCCATGAGCTGAACGGCGGCCAGGCTCTCCAGTACGTGCGCTCCCGGCACATCGACGGCGCCGCGGACCTGGGCCGGATGCAGCGCCAGCAGAAGTTCATGGCCTCGCTGATCAAGCAGGCGACGAGCAGTGGAGTGCTGCTGAACCCGGTGAAGTTCCGTGACGTCGCCTCGACGATGCTGAAGGCGGTACGGGCCGACAGGGGCTTCGGCAGCGAGCAGATGCTGGAGCTCGGCCAGGCGATGCGGGGCTTCTCCGCCTCCTCGTCCGAATTCACCTCGGTGCCGATGGGCGATGTCGCCTACCAGGTCAAGGGCATCGGTTCGACGGTCAAGTGGGACCCGAAGAAGTCGAAGGCGCTGTTCCAGGCCCTGCGTGACGACCAGCCGCTCACCGCCGCGCGGCCCAAGCAGGCGCCGGCCAGGACGGTCGACGTCCCGCCGCAGCAGATCCGGGTCCAGGTCTACAACGGGACCCCCAAGGACGGCCTCGGCTCCACGGTCGACGCCGCGCTGCACGCCACGGGCTTCGACACCACCCGCGCTCCGCTCACCGCGCCGCAGCGCGGGCAGCAGCACACCCTGGTCACGTACGACCCGCGCTGGGACCGGTCCGCGAAGTCCCTGGCGGCGGCGCTGCCGGGGGCCGAACTGAAGGCCGTGGCGGGACAGGGCCCCACGATGAAGGTGACCGCGGGCGCGGACTACCGCGCGGTGGAGCGGGTCCGGGCCGAGGAGCCCGATCCGGGCAGGTTCGGCGCGGTGAAGGGCGACGAGGTGGTCTGCCCGTGAGGAAGGGGCTGTTCCCGGCCCTCAGTCCTCGATGCCGTCGGCCACGCGCTTCTCGCGCAGTTCCTTGATCGCGCGGCGCCTGGCCAGCCGGTGGGTGCGCCGGATCTGCGCCTCCTGGTAGCGCCGGTTGTCGCGCTCCGTCTCCGGGATCACGGGCGGCACCCGGCGGGGCTTGCCGTCCGCGTCGACGGCGGCGAACACCAGGTACGCGCTGCCGACCTGCGAGGCGGGGGTCGACTCGTTCCAGCGCTCGGCCATGACGCGGACGCCGACCTCCATGGAGGAGCGGCCGGTCCAGTTCACCTGGGCGCGGACGTGAACAAGGTCACCGACACGGACCGGCTCCAGGAAGACCATCTCGTCCATCGAGGCCGTCACCGCAGGCCCGCCGGAGTGCCGGCCGGCCACCGCGCCCGCCGCGTCGTCGACCAGTTTCATGATCACGCCGCCGTGCACCGTACCCAGCAGATTGGTGTCGCTGCCGGTCATGATGTGGCTGAGGGTGGTCCGGGAGGCCGCGGTGGGCTTGCCCGGAATGTCGCCCTCCGGGCGCGGAGCCTGATCTGTCATGCCCTCCACCTTATGCGGGGGCCCGGAGACGCCGTGCGGGGGCCGGGAGCGCGTCGCAATGCATCAGCTTCGCAACAGCCCTGGTCCGATTTCCCTCACACCCTGTAATAGCAGTGGCCCGGACCTGCACACTGGGCCGTATGAACGATTGGCCCGAGGGTTGGACCGGCGACAACCGCAGCGGAAACGGCTACGGGCAGGGCAGCGCGAGCGACCGGCCCGAGAGCGCCCGCTCGATGCCGCATGTCCAGCGCCGCCCCGCCCCGCCCCAGCAGCGCCCCGCGCCGCCGAGGCAGCGGCAGGTGCCGCAGCAGCCCGGCTACGGCGACGCCCCCGAGTACGACAGTGGCTACAACACGGGACAGGTCTACGGCGGCGGCCAGGGCGGCCGCGGCGGTTCCGGTCACGGCGGCGGACCCGGCGACGGCGGCTACGTCCAGGGCCGGCCGGCGGCCGCGCCCGACTGGCGCCGCCGGATCAAGATCGGCGTCCTGACCCTCGTGGTCGTGGTGCTCGCCGTCTCCATCGGTACGTACTTCTGGGCCGACTCCAAGCTGAAGCGCGACGTCGACCTCTCCAAGGTCATCGAGCGGCCGAAGTCGGGCGACGGCACGAACTACCTGATCGTCGGGTCCGACAGCCGCGAGGGCATGACCGCCGACGACAAGAAGCGGCTCCACACCGGTTCCGCCGAGGGCAAGCGGACCGACTCGATGATGATCCTGCACGACGGCTCCAACGGCCCGACTCTGGTCTCCCTGCCCCGCGACTCGAACGTCGAGATCCCGTCCTTCGTCGGCTCCGACTCCGGCAAGAGGTACGAGGGCAAGGGCCGCACGACCAAGCTGAACGCCGCGTACGCCGAGGACGGCCCCGAGCTCCTCGTCCGCACCGTCGAATTCAACACCGGGCTGCACATCGACCACTACGTCGAGATCGGCTTCGGCGGCTTCGCCAAGATCGTGGACGCGATCGGCGGCGTGGAGCTGGACATCCCCAAGGCGTTCAAGGACAAGTACTCCGGCGCCGACTTCCAGGCGGGCAAGCAGACCCTGGACGGTCAGCAGGCTCTCGCCTTCGTCCGGACCCGGCACGCCTTCACCTCCGACCTGGACCGTACGAAGAACCAGCAGAAGTTCCTCGCGGCGCTGGCGAGCCAGACCGCGACTCCGTCGACGATCATCAACCCGTTCAAGCTCTACCCGACGATGGGCGCCGGTCTCGACACCCTCATCGTGGACAAGGACATGTCGCTCTGGGACCTGGGCCAGATGTTCTTCGCGATGAAGGGCGTCACGGGCGGCGACGGCACGTCGCTGAACATCCCGATCTCGGGATCCACGGGCAGCAACCTGGTCTGGGACAAGGCCAAGGTCAAGCAGCTGGTCGAGCAGCTCAACAACGACGAGAAGGTCACGGTCACCGGTAACTAGGCGCAGAGCGCCGGCAGGCCGCGCACACGACACCTCCGCCCCGGTACGGGGCCCTCGCGGGCCCCGTACCGGGGCGGTCGGCTGTACGAGCCCCTACGCGTCCCGCGCGTTCAGGAACTCCACCGGACCGAAGAAGTCCGGCGCGTCCTGGCCGGACTCGACGGACGTCACCACCGCATCGCCGTGACAGTCCGCGCCTCTGCCCCTCTGCCTCTGTGGCTCTGTGGCTCTGTGCCTCTGTGCCTCTGTGCCTCTGTGGCTCTGTGGCTCTGTGCCGAACAGTGTCTTCGCCTGGCGGAGTCGCCTCCGCCCCACCTCCCGTTTCAGGCCGTCCCGTGCGCCAGCACCGCCACATGCGGCAGCGCCAAAAGCCCGTCCTCGCCCTCGAATTCCTTGCACATCACGTCGTACTCCCGCTTGGCGGCGGCCACCCCCTCCGGCCCCCGGCTGTTGACCAGCTGCCCGATCGCGGCGACGCCGGAGGCCGGCCCCGCCCACCAGTCCTCGGCGCCGGCCCGGTGGTCCCAGGACAGCGATTCGCCGCGTACGTCCCCGAGTCCGGCCGCCACCAGCAGGGCGCCCAGCCCTTCAGGGGTGCGCGGGAAGTTGTGCTCCTCGTCCACCCCGGCCAGCCAGCCGGGCCGGGTGAGCCCGGCGGCCTCGGCAGCACGGCCGACCAGCGCCTGGCCCGGGGCGTTCGGCACCTGCCAGATCGTGACGGCGATCCGGCCGCCCGGGCGCGTGATCCGGCGCAGTTCGACCAGGGCGTCCAGCGGCCGGCCGACGTGGTTCAGCACGAAGTTCGCCACCACGGCGTCGAACTCCCCGTCGGGGTACGGAAGCTGGGGCAGCGCACCCGTACGGACCTCGACTCCGGGGGCTGCCCGGCGGGTCGCTTCGGCCATCCCCGGTTCGGCGTCCACGGCCCGTACGACCGCGCCGCGTCCCACGGCGGCCACCGTCACGCTGCCGCTGCCGCATCCCACGTCGAGCAGCCGCGTCCCGGTGCCGGTGGAGGCGGCGTCGAGCAGGGCGGGCACGGTGTGGGCGCAGAGGTGCGCGAAGGTGCGGGCGTAGTTCTCGGCCCGCCCCTCCCAGATCCGCCGCTCGCTCACGTCGAACGCGGTCATACGACACCTCCGGTCGGGCTCTGCGGTTCCGCCTCGTTCAGGTCCTCGTGCAGCGCGCCGAGGGTACGCCCGGTGGGCTCGCCCTCCGGCGACAGCTCGGCAAGACGCCAGCCGGGCAGCCGCGCCCCGTCTCCGGGCGAAACGTCCCCGCGGGCCGGGTCGTCCATCCCCTGGAGCAGGCCGAAGGCCGTCTCCCTCGCGATCTCCCGGGCTATCTCTCCCAGTTCCGCCGGGGTCAGCCCGAGCCGCAGCGCCCGCTCCACGGCCCCGCCCGCCAGGCCTTCGCTCCGGTAGGCCTCGACCCAGTGGGGCGCCGCGGTGCTCCACTCGTCGATGTCCTGCCAGACCATGCGCAGGAGCCGGAACCGGGCCAGCTGAGGAATGTCCTCCTCGGCCTCCGACTCGGCCCATCCCGAAGGGTCGTCGGCCCCCAGCGCCTCGAACAGGCCGGTGAGGGTGTCGATGTCCGTCATGCACAGGGAAGGTACGCCACGGGTGGCGCCGCCCGTCCGGGTTCAGCCGAAGATCGAGGCGGCGATCAGTCCGACAACGACTGCGGCACACACCAGCACGGTCGTCCCCCGCCTGCTCCTGCCCTTCCGGGAACGTGGCCCCGGACGGGCCGCCGTCGCCGCGGACGCGGACGCATCCGCTTCCCTCGCGCCGGCCGTTTCGGCCAGCAGGCCGCGGCAGCAGGCCGCGAGGCGGGCGATGTCGCCGTCGAGGGGCACGGTGGTCTCGGCGCGGGCCGGGGCGGTGGTGCCGCCGTCCAGGATGCGGCCGGCACGGACGCGCACCCGGCCGGACCCGTGGGAGGCGAGACTGATCCACCTGCCGGCGTCCTCGCCCCGGATCACCACGGTGCCGCCGCGTTCGCGGTAGACGGTGTGCTGCCGCCAGAGCAGCTTCGCCAGGGGTGCGGGGAGGTCGGCCACCGTCGCCGCCTGCCGTCTGTCGTCGCTCAGCGGCATGGGGCCGCCCATCGGTTCGAGGCGCTGCGGTGCGTGCGGGCATGAGGCACGCGTCCTCTTGGGGCCTCCGCGGCCGGTGCGGTGGGTCTGTGGTTCGACCGGGGTCTGTGCCCCGGTATGTGCGTGGTCAACTCGACGTCCTCTCGGTCCACGCCGCTCGGCGCGATCACCGGAGGATTGTAGGCGCGGAACAACCACGCGCATCCACAAGGGGGTTGACGCCTCCACGGCCTCGGCGGGTCCTGGTCCACGCCGTCATCGGCCGGCGCGGAACCAGCGGCTGCGTGCTCCCGCGACTCGGGGGAACGGCCCGCCGAAGCCGACCCCCCACCCGCCCTGAGCGGCATCACTCGCGACGTCCGGCCTGCCCCGTTGTGTATGACGCCGGGCACCCGGACAGCGTCGTAGGCTGCGTCCCGTACGTGAGGAACAGGAGGCTCCGGTGACCGGAACGACAGTGGCCGAGGTGATGGCCGAGCTCGCCGCGCTCGACGACCCGAAGGCTCGCGCGGTCAACGAGAGACACGGCGACGACCACGGGGTGAACCTCGGCAGACTGCGGGCGATCGCGAAGCGGCTGAAGACCCAGCAGGAGCTCGCCGGCGAGCTCTGGGAGACGGATGACACCGCGGCACGGCTGCTGGCGATCCTGATCTGCCGTCCGAAGGCGTTCGAGCGTGACCGGTTGGACGCCATGCTGCGCGAGGCGCGCGCCCCCAAGGTGCACGACTGGCTCGTCAACTACGTGGTGAAGAAGAGCCCGCACGCCGAGGAACTGCGCCTTGCCTGGTCCGCCGATCCGGATCCGGTCGTGGCCGGTGCCGGCTGGGCGCTGACCACCGAGCGCGTGGCGAAGAAGCCGGAGGGCCTCGACCTCGCAGGGCTGCTCGACGTCATCGAGGCGGAGATGAAGGACGCCCCGGACCGCCTGCAGTGGGCGATGAACCGCTGTCTGGCGCAGATCGGGATCACACACCCCGAGTACCGCGCCCGTGCCATCGCCATCGGTGAGCGCCTGGAGGTGCTCAAGGACTACCCGACGCCCCCGGGCTGCACGTCTCCGTTCGCGCCCGTGTGGATCACCGAGCTGGTGCGCCGACAGGACGCGTAGGACGGTCCGGCCCTGCGAGACCGCGACTTCGGAAGTGATGGGGCGGACACCCGGGCGAAAAGCCCTCGTACCGGACGGGCTGTTAACCCCCGTCCCCCTCGGCGCCGACGGCCCCCCGGCATGCGCCGGGGGGCCGTCGTGCGGTGTGAGCTCGGCTGCGGAGCCCTACGGCAGGTTGCGAGCCATCACGATCCGCTGGACCTGGTTCGTGCCCTCATAGATCTGCGTGATCTTCGCGTCCCGCATCATCCGCTCCACCGGGTAGTCCCGCGTGTAGCCGTAGCCGCCGAGCAGCTGGACCGCGTCGGTGGTGATCTCCATCGCGACGTCGGAGGCGAAGCACTTGGCCGCGGCGCCGAAGAACGTGAGGTCGGCGTCGAGGCGCTCGGACTTGGCTGCGGCCGAGTAGGTGAGCTGGCGGGCCGCCTCCAGCTTCATGGCCATGTCGGCGAGCATGAACTGCACGCCCTGGAAGTCGCCGATCGGCTTGCCGAACTGCTTGCGCTCCTGGACGTAGCCCTTGGCGTAGTCGAGGGCGCCCTGTGCGACACCGAGCGCCTGGGCCGCGATCGTGATGCGGGTGTGGTCCAGGGTCTTCATCGCGGTGGCGAAGCCGGTCCCCTCCTCGCCGATCATGCGGTCGGCGGGGATGCGGACGTTGTCGAAGTAGACCTCGCGGGTCGGGGAGCCCTTGATGCCGAGCTTCTTCTCCGGGGCGCCGAAGGAGACACCCTCGTCCGACTTCTCCACGACGAAGGCCGAGATGCCCTTGGAACGCTTGGTCGGGTCGGTGACGGCCATGACCGTGTAGTACTCGGAAACGCCCGCGTTGGTGATCCAGCGCTTCACGCCGTTGAGCACCCAGAAGTCGCCGTCGCGCACGGCCCGGGTCTTCATGCCGGCGGCGTCGGAACCGGCGTCCGGCTCGGAGAGTGCGTACGAGAACATCGCGTCGCCCTTGGCGAGCGGGCCCAGGTACTTCTTCTTCAGGTCCTCGGAGCCGGACAGGATCACCGGGAGCGAGCCGAGCTTGTTCACGGCGGGGATGAGGGAGGAGGAGACGCAGGCGCGGGCCACCTCCTCGATCACGATGACCGTGGCGAGCGCGTCGGCGCCGGCGCCGCCGTACTCCTCCGGTACGTGGACCGCGTGCAGGTCGGCGGCGGTAAGGGCGTCCAGCGCCTCCTGCGGGAAGCGGGCCTCCTCGTCGACCGCGGCCGCGTGAGGGGCGATCTTCGCCTCGGCGAGCGCACGCACCGTCTCACGGAGCATCTCGTGCTCCTCGGCCGGACGGTACAGGTCGAAATCGGTCGAACCCGCCAAGACGCTCACTCCCCAAGATGCTAACTACCGTTAAGTAACCCAATTTTAGGCGCCTCCCCCACCGCAGGCATACGGGCTGGGGCCGTGAGCTTCACGACAGCCGGAATGGGGCGTTTCAAAGGCAGGACTATGCTCGTTCACCGCACGTCTGTCCGCATCTCACAGGAGCACTACATGGCCCTCAGGATCACTGTGATCGGCACCGGCTATCTCGGCGCCACCCACGCCGCGGCCATGGCCGAACTGGGCTTCGAGGTCCTGGGGCTCGACATCGTGCCCGAGAAGATCGAAATGCTGTCGGCCGGCCGGGTCCCGATGTACGAGCCGGGGCTCGAGGAGATCCTGAAGAAGCACGTCGCGGGCATCGAGGGCTCCACCGGACGGCTGCGGTTCACCACCTCGTGGGAAGAGGTGGCGGAATTCGGGGATGTGCATTTCATCTGCACCAACACCCCGCAGAAGCACGGCGAGTACGCCTGTGACATGAGCTACGTCGACAGCGCCTTCGACTCGCTGGCCCCGCTGCTGACCCGGCCCGCCCTGGTCGTCGGCAAGTCCACCGTGCCGGTCGGCTCGGCGGCCCGGCTCGCGGCCCGGCTCGTCGAACTGGCACCCGCGGGTGAGAGCGCCGAACTGGCCTGGAACCCGGAGTTCCTGCGCGAGGGCTTCGCCGTCGCCGACACGCTGCACCCCGACCGGATCGTCGTCGGCGTCGAGAGCGAGCGCGCCGAGAAGCTGCTGCGCGAGGTCTACGCCGTGCCGGTCTCGGAGGGGTCCCCGTTCGTGGTGACCGACTTCCCGACCGCCGAGCTGGTGAAGACCTCCGCCAACTCCTTCCTCGCCACCAAGATCTCGTTCATCAACGCCATGGCGGAGGTCTGCGAGGCCGCCGACGGTGACGTGGTGAAGCTGGCCGAGGCGATCGGCCACGACGAACGCATCGGGAAGAAGTTCCTGCGGGCCGGGATCGGCTTCGGCGGCGGCTGCCTCCCCAAGGACATCCGCGCCTTCATGGCGCGCGCCGGTGAGCTGGGCGCCGACCAGGCCCTGACCTTCCTCCGCGAGGTCGACTCCATCAACATGCGCCGTCGCGGCCACATGGTGGAGCTGGCCCGGGAGGCCGTGGGCGGCAGCTCCTTCCTCGGCAAGCGGGTCGCGGTGCTGGGCGCGACGTTCAAGCCGGACTCGGACGACGTACGCGACTCGCCCGCGCTGAACGTCGCCGGCCAGATCCACCTCCAGGGCGGTCAGGTCACCGTCTTCGACCCGAAGGGCATGAACAACGCCCGGCGGCTCTTCCCCACCCTCGGGTACGCCGACACCGCTCTGGACGCCGTGCGCGGCGCGGATGTCGTGCTGCACCTGACGGAGTGGCGCGAGTTCCGCGAGCTGGACCCGGAGGCGCTGGGTGAGGTCACCGGCCACCGCATCATCCTGGACGGGCGCAACGCCCTGGACCCGGCGGTGTGGCGTGAGGCCGGGTGGACGTACCGGGCGATGGGGCGTCCGAAGGCCTGAAGGCCCGCTGCCCCTCAGCCGCGCTTCGCGCGGTACGTGCGCATCTTCGCGCGGGCGCCGCACACCGACATCGAGCACCAGCGGCGGCGCCCCGCCGGGCTGCGGTCGTAGTACGCCCAGCGGCAGTCCGCCGCCTCACACGCCTTGAGCCGGACCCAGGTGCCGTCGGCCGACGCGGCGGCGATGGCCGCGGCGACGCGGGCGGTCAGCCCGGGCGGTTCTTCCACGGGCCGCAGGCAAGCCGCACCCTCCCCGTCCACCTCGACCCGCAGAGGCGCCTCGGCGAGCAGACGGTCGAGCAGGGACACCGGACCGAGGTCGGGCGGACGGTGGCCGGCGTGCGCGAGGCACGCGGCGCGCAGGGCCTCGCGCAGGGCGCGGGCCGCCGGTACGTCCGGCTCGGCGACGGCGAGGGAGGCGCGTCCGGCAGTCGTGTCGAGGGCGTCCGCACCGGTCTCGACGTTCAGGGTGTTGACCAGCGCTTCGACCAGCGCGAGTCCGCCAGGTGCGGAATCCCTCTCATTCATGGTTGCGACGTTACCTCCATTGCGGGAGCATGCAGTAACGGTGACCGGTTGAGCTTCTTTACCGGTAACCGCATGTCCGCATCTGCCCGAGGAGGAAACGTCATGGCTGTAGCCAAGCTGGGTGCCGTCGTCCTGGACTGCCTGGACCCCGTCGCCCTGGCCGGCTTCTACGCCGAGCTGCTCGGCGGAAAGGTCGAACAGCAGGAGGGCTGGGTGGACCTCACCGGTGTCGCCGGCGCACCGCTCGCCTTCCAGACCGCGCCCGGCTTCGTACCGCCTCAGTGGCCGCGCCCGGACGCCTCGCAGCAGTTCCATCTGGATCTGACCGTGCAGGACCTGGACGCGGCGGAGAAGGAGGTGCTGGCGCTGGGGGCGACGGTGCTCGAAGCGGAGGACCGGCAGCGGACCTTCCGGGTGTACGCCGATCCGGCGGGGCACCCGTTCTGTCTCTGCGCCTGCTGACGCCCGGCCGGCCGACGCCCCGGGGGTTCAGGCCTTCGGGGCGTCCAGCAGCTCGATCGTGGCGTGGGACGGGGCGCGGCGGGTGCGCAGGTCCCGGGCCACGTCCTCGGCGGCGCGCAGCACCCGTACCGCGTTCTGCCAGGTGAGCCTGGCGAGGTCGGCGGTGGACCAGCCGCGGCCCAGGAGCTCCGCGATCAGGTTCGGGTAGCCGGAGACGTCTTCGAGGCCCTGCGGAAGGAACGCGGTGCCGTCGTAGTCGCCGCCGATGCCGACGTGGTCGATGCCCGCGACCTCGCGCATGTGGTCGAGGTGGTCGGCGATCGTGGCCACGGTCGCCATCGGGCGGGGGTTCTCCGCCTCGAACGCGGCGTGGACCTTCATCCCGCGCTCGGTGGTGTCCAGGTGGTGCAGGCCCTGGGCGCGCATGTTCTCGTCGGCGGACCTCGTCCAGGCGACGGCCTCGGGCAGCACGAACTTCGGTACGAAGGTCGCCATGGCGATGCCGCCGTTGGCCGGGAGCTGCGCGAGGACGTCGTCGGGGATGTTGCGCGGGTGGTCGCAGATCGCCCGCGCGGAGGAGTGCGAGAACATCACCGGCGCGGCCGAGGTGGTGAGCGCGTCGCGCATCGTCGTCGCGGCGACGTGCGAGAGGTCCACCAGCATGCCGGTGCGGTTCATTTCCCGTACGACCTCGTGGCCGAACGGGGAGAGGCCGCCGACGCCCGGGGCGTCGGTCGCCGAGTCCGCCCAGGCGATGTTGTCGTTGTGGGTGAGCGTCATGTAGCGGACGCCGAGGGTGTGCAGGGCTCGCAGGGTGCCCAGCGAATTGTGGATGGAGTGCCCGCCCTCGGCCCCCATCAGGGAGGCGATCCGGCCCTCGGAGCGGGCCGTCTCCATGTCGTCGGCCGTCAGGGCGCGGCGCAGGTCGGCGGGGTGGCGCTCCAGCAGTTCGGCGACCGCGTCGATCTGTTCCAGGGTGGCGGCGACGGCGTCGTCGCCCGCCATGTCGGACCGTACGTAGACCGACCAGAACTGGGCTCCGACGCCCCCGGCGCGCAGCCGGGGGATGTCGGTGTGCAGGTGGGCCGACTGGTCCGTGGCGATGTCGCGGGCGTCCAGGTCGTAGCCGACCTGTTCGCGCAACGCCCACGGCAGGTCGTTGTGGCCGTCGACGACGGGGTACTCGGCGAGGAGCTCCCGGGCCTGGTCCAGTCGGTCCGTCACGGTGACTACTTCCCGAAGCCGAAGGTGTCGGGGTTCCCGACCTTGCTGCGCAGGCGCTTGCCCTTCTCGGTGGCCTGGTCGTTCAGGTCCGAGAGGAATTCCGTCATGCGGGTCCGCAGCTCGGCGTCGTGGGCGGCGAGGATGCGGACGGCCAGCAGGCCGGCGTTCCGCGCGCCCGCGATGGAGACGGTGGCGACCGGGATGCCGGCGGGCATCTGCACGATGGACATGAGGCTGTCCATGCCGTCCAGGTACTTCAGCGGGACCGGCACACCGATGACGGGCAGCGGGGTGAGGGAGGCGAGCATGCCGGGCAGGTGGGCGGCGCCGCCCGCACCGGCGATGATCGCCCGGAGGCCGCGGCCCGCGGCGTTCTCGCCGTACGCGATCATCTCGCGTGGCATGCGGTGGGCGGAGACGACGTCGACCTCGTAGGGGATCTCGAACTCGTCGAGCGCCTTGGCCGCTGCTTCCATCACGGGCCAGTCCGAGTCCGAGCCCATGACGATGCCGACGACCGGTGCGGTGGAGGCGGGGGAAGTCATTCGGTGATCGTTCCTCGCAGGTAGTCGGCCGCGTGCCGGGCGCGCTCCCGCACGTCCGCCAGATCGTCGCCGTAGGTGTTGACGTGGCCGACCTTGCGGCCGGGCTTCACGTCCTTGCCGTACATGTGGATCTTGAGCTGCGGGTCGCGGGCCATGCAGTGCAGGTACGCCTGGTACATGTCCGGGAAGTCGCCGCCCAGCACGTTGGACATGACCGTCCAGGTGGCGCGCGGCCGCGGGTCTCCGAGCGGGAGGTCGAGCACGGCCCGGACGTGGTTGGCGAACTGCGAGGTGATCGCGCCGTCCTGCGTCCAGTGCCCGGAGTTGTGCGGGCGCATCGCCAGTTCGTTGACGAGGATGTGCCCGTCGCGGGTCTCGAAGAGCTCGACGGCGAGGTGACCGACGACTCCGAGCTCCGCGGCGATGCGGAGGGCGAGCTGCTGGGCCTCGCCTCCGAGCTTCTCGCTCAGCCCGGGGGCCGGTGCGATGACCGTGTCGCAGACGCCGTCGACCTGGATCGACTCGACGACCGGGTAGGCCACGGCCTGGCCGTGCGGCGAGCGGACGATGTTGGCGGCCAGCTCCCGTACGAAGTCGACCTTCTCCTCGGCGAGGACGGGGACGCCGGCCCGGAAGGGGTCGGCCGCGTCCGCCTCGGAGCGGACCACCCAGACGCCCTTGCCGTCGTAGCCGCCGCGCACGGTCTTGAGGATGACCGGGAAGCCGCCCACCTCCTCGGCGAACGCCGCGGCGTCGGCCGGGTCCTTCACGATGCGGTGGCGGGGGCAGGGCGCGCCGATCTCGGAGAGCTTCGCGCGCATCACCCCCTTGTCCTGGGCGTGCACCAGCGCGTCGGGGCCGGGGCGCACGGGGATGCCGTCCGCCTCCAGGGCCCGCAGGTGCTCGGTGGGCACGTGCTCGTGATCGAAGGTGATCACGTCACAGCCGCGCGCGAAGGCGCGCAGCGTGTCCAGGTCGCGATAGTCGCCCACGACGACTTCGCTCACCACCTGGGCCGCCGAGTCCTGAGCGGTGTCACTGAGGAGCTTGAACTTGATGCCGAGGGGGATGCCCGCCTCGTGGGTCATACGGGCGAGCTGACCGCCACCGACCATGCCGACTACCGGGAACGTCACTCCTCCAGGGTATCCGCACCGTCCGGGCCGCCGGACGATGCCCCGGAGGGCCCCCCGCGGGCGGGCCGCGGAAGGGCTCCGGTGTCACGGCCTCGCCACACCCGTCCCCGTACTCACAGGCGGCCGACGGGCCGCCTGGTTAGCATGGCTGGGTTGACGGAACCTGAAGCCGAACCGACAGACGGGCTGAGCGATCACCATGAGCGAACGGGGCGCACTGCGGGCCCGGCTGGATCTGCTGGCCCGGGAGGTCGCCAAGTTCGGCGTGGTCGGCGCGGTCGGCCTGGTCGTCAATATCGCCGTATCCAACCTGCTGTGGCGCTACACGGACATCCCCACGGTCCGCGCGGGCCTGATGGCGACGTTCGTCGCGATCCTCTTCAACTACGTCGGCTTCCGCTACTGGACGTACCGGGAGCGCGACAAGAGCGGACGGACCCGGGAGCTGACGCTGTTCCTGCTGTTCAGCGCGGTGGGTGCGGTCATCGAGACCGGAGTGCTGTACGCGGCGACGTACGGGTTCGGCTGGAACACCCCGGTCCAGAGCAACGTCTTCAAGATCCTCGGAATCGGCATCGCGACGCTGTTCCGCTTCTGGTCCTACCGGACATGGGTCTTCAGGGCGCTGCCTGACAAAGACGTGATCGTGAGCACGCTGAACCCGGAGGACGTCGCACAGGCGGGGCGGCCCGTCGCCGCCCCCGTACCCGCACCGGCCGCTGCGGTGCGGGTCGAGGCGGATACGGCCCGGCGATAGGACCGCTCACCTCACCGGGCGTTCCGGTTCCTTCCTGTCCAGGGCCACCTGGCTGAGGAAGAGCGCGAAGACCGGGGGCTGCTGCTGGAGCAGTTCGAGGCGGCCGCCGTCCGCCTCCGCGAGGTCGCGGGCGACCGCGAGGCCGATGCCCGTGGAGTTGCGGCCGCTGATGGTCCGCTCGAAGATCCGGGCGCCCAGGTCGGCGGGGACCCCGGGGCCCTCGTCCGTCACCTCGATGACCGCCTGGTTGCCGGTGACGCGGGTGCGCAGCGCGACCGTACCGCCGCCGTGCATGAGTGAGTTCTCGATCAGCGCGGCGAGGACCTGCGCGACGGCGCCGGGCGTTCCGACGGCCCGCAGGCCGTGTTTGCCTGAGCAGACGACGGCCCGGCCCTCACTCCGGTAGGCGGGGCGCCACTCCTCGATCTGCTGCTTGACGATCTCGTCGAGATCGAAGACGACCGCGGACCCGGTCCGCGGGTCCCGGGCGTTGGTCAGCAGCCGCTGGACCACGTCCGTGAGCCGCTCGACCTGGGTGAGGGCGATGTTCGCCTCCTCCTTCACGGTCTCGGGGTCGTCGGTGACGGAGATCTCCTCGATCCGCATGGACAGCGCGGTGAGCGGCGTACGCAGTTGGTGGGAGGCGTCGGCGGCGAGCCGGCGCTCCGCGGTCAGCATCCGGGCGATCCGTTCGGCGGAGGAGTCCAGGACGTCGGCGACCCGGTCGAGCTCCGGCACCCCGTACCGCTTGTGGCGCGGGCGCGGGTCGCCCGACCCCAGGCGTTCCGCGGTCTCCGCGAGGTCGGTGAGCGGCGAGGCCAGCTTGTTGGCCTGGCGTACGGCGAGGAGCACGGCGGAGACGATGGCCAGGAGCGCCACCGCGCCGATGATCATCAGGGTGCGGCCGACCTCGCGGGTGACGGAGGAGCGGGACTCCTCGACGGTGACCTTCTCACCGTGCTCGCCCTCTTCCGTGGCGCTGATCACGCTGCCACTGGGGCGGTCACCGACCTCGATGGGGGCGCGGCCGGGCATCTTGACGAGGGCGTAGCGCCCGTCGTCGATCTGTTCGGCCAGCACGCCGGGGTTGATCCGCTCGGCGCCCAGCAGCCGGCTCTCGATCACGCTGATCAGCCGCAGTGCCTCGGAGTCGACGCTCTCCTGGGCGCTGCTGCTGATGGTGCGGGTCTCGACGATGACGAGGGAGACGCCGAAGACGGCGATCACCACGAGCACCACGGCGAGGGTGGAGTTGATCAGACGTCGGCGCATGACTGGATCTGTACGTCAGCTCTTCTCGAAGCGGAAGCCGACGCCCCGGACGGTGGCGATGTAGCGGGGGTTGGCGGCGTCGTCGCCGAGCTTCTTGCGCAGCCAGGAGATGTGCATGTCGAGGGTCTTGGTGGACGACCACCAGGTGGTGTCCCAGACCTCGCGCATCAGCTGGTCACGCGTGACGACGCGGCCCGCGTCGCGGACCAGGACCCGCAGCAGGTCGAACTCCTTCGCGGTGAGCTGGAGTTCCTCGTCGCCCATCCAGGCCCGGTGCGACTCGACGTCGATCCGGACGCCGTGGGTGGCGGGCTGCGGGGCGGGCTCGGTGGCGCCGCGGCGGAGCAGGGCGCGGACGCGGGCCAGGAGCTCGGCGAGCCGGAAGGGCTTGGTGACGTAGTCGTCGGCGCCGGCGTCGAGGCCGACGACCGTGTCCACCTCGTCGGCGCGGGCGGTGAGCACCAGGACCGGCACGGTGTGGCCCTCGGCACGGAGCCTGCGGGCGACTTCCAGGCCGTCCATCCCGGGCAGCCCCAGGTCCAGCACGACCAGGTCGATGCCGCCCTGGAGGCCGGCGTCGAGAGCGGTCGGGCCGTCTTCGCGGACCTCGACCTCGTAACCCTCCCGACGCAGGGCGCGGGCCAGCGGCTCCGAGATGGATGCGTCGTCCTCGGCGAGCAGTACACGGGTCATGCAGTGATGGTAGTCCGCGCGGAGGACAAGGAGTGAGGTGATCCGGGCGCCCTGCGGGTCTGCGACCCGTTCTTGTCCAGACCTTCGAATATGGGAGTGTGGTTGCAGCTGGGCCTGTGATCCATCTCTCAAGTCCTTCCATATCCCGCTCAGTCGTGTCGTATGGTGTTTCAACGCCTGTTGCACTACTCAAGGACCTTTGGGCAGCTATGAGCGCCGAGGGTCCTTCTTCATGTGCAGGGCTGGTACCCGCCAGTCCGGATTTTCAGTGAATGACCTGTGGGCCGGGCCCGGGACGCCGATGAGGGCGCTCCGGGTGTGGATCCCGACGCGGTGGGCGTACCCGCGTCGGTGCCGGCCTCCCCCCACCGGGCGCGTACCGCTCACGAGCGACGCGTCCCGAGCAAGCAAGGATCGATCATGGCGTCCAGCCTGACGAAGGACCCGGCGAGCACCGCGGGTGGCGAGAAGACGTTCTTCGGCCACCCCCGCGGCCTGGCCACGCTCTTCATGACCGAGATGTGGGAGCGCTACAGCTTCTACGGCATGAAGGCACTGCTCCCGCTGTACCTGATCGCGCCCGGCGGCATGCACATGAGCGCCACCACGGCCACGGCGATCTACTCCGTCTACATGGCGATGGTCTATCTGCTCGCCATGCCCGGCGGCTGGATGGCCGACCGCTTCTGGGGGCCGCGCAGGACGGTCGCCATCGGTGGCGGTGTCGTCATCGTCGGACACATCACGCTTGCCGTGCCCAACTCGGCGACCTTCTTCGCGGGTCTCGTACTCGTCGCACTCGGCTCCGGCCTGCTGAAGGCGAACATCTCCACGATGGTCGGCCACCTCTACAACGGCCCCGAGGATCCGCGCCGTGACGGTGGCTTCACGCTCTTCTACATCGGCATCAACCTCGGCGCCTTCCTCGCCCCGCTGACCATCGGCACCATCGGTGAGAACGTCAACTGGCACTTCGGCTTCGCGCTCGCCGCGATAGGCATGGCCCTGGGCCTCGCCCAGTTCATGCTCGGCACCCGCAACCTGAGCCCGGAGAGCGACGTCGTCTCCACCCCGGCGACGGAGCAGGAGAAGCGCTCGGTCCTGCGCAAGGGCCTGGTCTGGCTGATCGTCGCGGCGGTCTTCTACAGCCTGCTCGGCATCACCGGGAACTTCGCCGACTGGGCGCTGCTGCCGATCACCATCGCCGGACTGGTCATTCCGGTCGCCGTCCTGGTCCGCATGAAGCGCGACAAGGAGCTGACGAACACCGAGCAGTCCAAGCTGTCGGGCTACATCTGGTTCTTCGTCGTCGCCGCCGTCTTCTGGATGATCTACGACCAGAACGGCTCGACCCTGTCGATCTTCGGAGAGAACTCGACGACGAACAGCCTGTTCGGCATCGACTTCCCGACGTCCTGGTACCAGTCGCTGAACCCGATCTTCATCATGGCGATCGCCCCCGTGGTCGCCTCGGGCTGGCTGTGGCTGAACAAGCGCGGCAAGGAGCCGAGCACCGCCGTCAAGTTCGCCTCCAGCCTCGTGCTGATCGGCATCTCCTTCGTCGTCTTCATGATCCCGCTGATCGACACCGCGGCCAACGGGGGCAGGGTCAGCCCGATGTGGCTGGTGGCGATCTACTTCATCCAGACCGTCGCCGAGCTCTGCCTCTCCCCGGTCGGCCTGTCGGTCACCACGAAGATGGCCCCGGCGAAGTACAGCTCCCAGATGATGGGTGTCTGGTTCCTGGCGGTCACCGCGGGTGACTCCGTGACCGGTCTCCTCACGTCCCCGCAGCTGGGGGTCGATCTGAACACCTCGGGTGCCGTCGCGTTCGAGGCGGTCCTCGCGGTCATCGCCGGTGTCGGCATCTGGATGTACCGCAAGAAGGTCACGCAGCACATGAGTGACGCGAGCTGATCCTCCGGTTCCACGCGCAGGGGCCGCCGCACCGTTTGCACGGTGCGGCGGCCCCTGCCGTATGCGTACGGTCCCTGGTTCAGCTCACCGGCCCGAGCGCAGCCGGCGCCACGGGGTGAACGTGAACACGGCGCCGCCCAGCAGGATCGCCGTGCCGGCGACCAGGCCGAGTGCGCGCAGGGCGCCGTTGTCCTCGGCCCCGGTGGCCGCGAGGCCGCCGCCGGACGCCGTGCCTCCGCCTGCCGCCGCGGCTCCGCCGGAGCCCGCGGTGCCACCTCCGGCAGCACCGCCTTCCTGGGCGGTGGTGTCGAGTTCGAGGGAAGCCTGTGGGGTGCCCTTGACCGCGCACGGGATGTTGATCTTCTGGCCGCCCAGCATGACGTCGATCGTCAGGGCGCCGGGGGTGAGGGTGGACTTGCCGGAGGCACCCGGCTTGTAGGTGCCGGTCATGTCGGGCAGGTTGACCGGCTTGCCCGTCTCCAGAGGCTCGGGGTTCCCCGGCCCGGTCACGTCGACGGCACCCTTGTCCGCGCCGCCGATGACGATCTTCATGGACGGCTTGAGCGCACCGGCGGGCAGCGGGGCCGGGCTGTTCATCACGCCCTTGGCCGTCTTGACCGTGAGCGCGTAGCTCCCGCCCGTCTTCTTGGCGTTGATCGTCACCTTGGAGGCGATGCCCTCCTGCGGTCCCGGCGAC
The DNA here is from genome assembly GCF_045162765.1 of Streptomyces sp. NBC_01013. Lineage (NCBI taxonomy): Bacteria > Bacillati > Actinomycetota > Actinomycetes > Kitasatosporales > Streptomycetaceae > Streptomyces > Streptomyces sp. NBC_01013. Next base: position 5,155,100 of record NZ_CP108687.1, on the reverse strand, counting down.
TTGCAGGTGAAGTTCACCACGACTTCCTTGCCCGGGAAGTCCGTGGCGCCGCCCGAGCCCCCGGTGGAGCCGCCCGCATCCGTACCACCTGCGGTCGTGCCACCGCTGCTCGTGCCGCCGGACGTCGTGCCACCCGCGGACGTCGTGCCGCCGCTCGTGGTGCCGCCTGCGGTCGTACCCCCGGCGGTCGTGCCGCCCGCTGTCGTCCCGCCGGCCGTCGTGCCGCCGGCTGTGCCTCCGCCGCCGTCCGTGACCTTGATCGTCGCGCCGGGCTGGACCGTCTCCTTCGGCGAGCACGTGGTGTCCGTGGAGATCGGCTTGGAGACGTTGATGGTGTACCCGTCGGGCGTCAGCGTCAGATCACCCGCCTTCTCCAGCTTCAGCGAGCCCTTCATGTCCGGCAGGACCATCGGGCTGTTCTTGGGGATCGCCGGATTCTGCCGCGGTCCCTCCATCTTCAGATCGCCACTGGCGGCGCCGCCCAGCTTGATCGTGCCGGTCGGCTTGACGGTGTCCTTCCCGAGATCGAGGACGTCGGGATTGCTGGAGGCGGCCTGGACCGTCTTCCACACGACCTCGACGGTGTCCCCGACCTTCGCCTCGGCGGGCGCGGTCAACTGCACCTTGGTGGTGCCCTGCACGGCCGGCAGTCCGGAGATGGCCGGGGGTATGCACTCCGTCTTGTACGAGATGTCGGCGGCCTGGGCCGGGCTCGCGGCCAGCAGCATGCCCGCCCCGCCGATCATCATCGCGACTCCCGCCGCGACCGTCCTGCGTTGCGTACTCACGAATGTCCCTTCGTCGTCGGTCTGTTCTCTGACGGTGCGGAATCAGGGGTGAACCACGGCAGCGCGGCCGTGGTGGTGCTCGTCCCCGCCTCGGGGGCGGGACCGGCGACCGGCGCCGGGGCGCGCCGCAGCTTCGGGAACCCGGCGCTCACTCCGGTGCGCGTCGACGGGCGCCGTGCCCGCCGACGGCTCGCGGTGTGCCCGGGGTGCGGCCGTACCTTGTCGACGATCGCCATGCCGATGCGGAACACGGCCGCGGGCACGACGAGGCAGAGCAGGATCCAGAAGAGCGTCACGCCCCACGGCCGGCCGACCCCCCACGGCTGCTCGGCCAGCACCTTCGTGCCGTACTTCAAAGAGATCTGGTAGTCGCCGTGGGCGCCTGCCGTCAGCTCGACGGGCAGTTCGATACGGGCCTTGCGGCCGGGCTCGACGGTGCCCCGCCACTGCTGTTCGTCCCACTGCGCGGCGTAGACGCCGTGCGCGGTGCCGACCCGGAAGACCGGGTCCTTGACCGGCGCGGAGCCCAGGTTGCCGACCGTGAACACGAGCCGCCGTGACGGCGGGGCGCCGAACCAGGTCAGCAGCCCGCTGTCGCCCTCGAGCCGGGTGGCCGCGAGGACGGCGAGCTTGCCGTCGCCCGTCTGCTTCGGCAGCGCGGCGACCGGGTGACCGGCGACCACGAACACCGCGTCGGCCAGCGCCTGTTCACCGGTGACCGTGGCGACATGGACCACGCAGGGACAGGGCGCGGGCGGCTCGGCGACCGGCAGCTTCTTGCCGAAGGCGCCCTTCTTGTCGGTGGTGACGGCGCGACCGTCCGCGTTGGCGCAGGAGTTGGTGCCGCCGATCACGCCCCGGGCCGGGGTGGACCGCCCGCAGATCAGCATCATGAGCAGGGTGTCGGGCCGCCAGCCCTTGCCCTTGACGGTGATCTCGCCGCCCTTGCCCGCCTGCTTCTCCGAGAGCGTGACCACCGGTTTCGGGTCAGCCGCGCTCGGGCTCCCGGCCCGGGCGCCCGTCGCGGTCAGCAGCAGGGCGGGCAGCATCGCGGCCAGCAGTACGGCGAGCAGGGCGGCCGCCCGCGCGCGGCCCTCGCTCCGGAATGCCGCCGGTCCGGTCCGTCCAGTCACGATTCCGCTCCCGCCTTCACCAGGTGCCTCTCGTCGGAGTGCTGTTGAGGGTCCGGGACCGGTGCGGCCCCGTCGTCGTGTGCGCCCCGCCTGGCCGCTCGCCGGAGGCCGTACACGCCCGCGACGAGGGCGCCCAGGAGCAGCGCGCCACCGGCCACCGGCGACCGGGGCACGAAGGCCGCCGATGCGGTCGCCTCGTCGTGTGCGCCGCCGGCCGCCGTGACGCGCAGCCGTACGGTGACGGAGTCGAGGGCGGGGGTGTCCCGCCACGGCTCGGTGAGCCGCGCCCGCCGGCCGGGCGGCAGTTCGACGGGCAGGGTGCGGGCGCCGCGCCGCAGCAGTGGCCCGAACACCCCGTCCGCGCTGACGGACAGGCGCGGTGCGAGGACCACGTTGCCCCGGTTGACCAGCGTGTAGTGGATGCTCCCGCCGCTCACCGACACGTCCTCCACCGTGAGCGCGGCCAGCGTCGGCCCGCCGACCCGCAGTTGGACGCGTACGCCGACCGAGCGGCCGCCGCCCTCGGCGACGATCGCGCCGGGGTGGTCGCCGGGCTGCGCGTCCCCTGGCACGGTGAAGGCGACCGGCACGTCGGCCCTGGTCCTGGCGGGCACCGTCACCTCGGTACTCGCCGTCCGCAGCCAGGCCCCGGTCCCGCTGGAGCCCTTCACACCGCGCACCGCGAATCCGCCGTTGCCCGTGTGGTACGCGTCGGCGCCGCGCAGCCGTACGGTGACCGGCTCCGCCCCCGGGTTGGTGAGCGACAGCCGGTCCTCCAGGACGCTGCCCGGCAGACCCTCCAGGTAGAAGTACGGTCTGCCCTCCCCCCGCCCGGAACCACTCACCGCGGGCTGCGCCGTCCACGCGGGTCGGGCGGGGTGCTCGGTGGCACCGGCCGCCGCCGCCGGGGCGAGCGCGCAGCACAGGGCGGCGAGCAGCGGCAGGGCGCGTGTCGGACGCCGCACGGCGGACGGCCGTGCGGCAGCCGCGCGTGCCAAACGCCCCACGACGGACCGCGGTGCGGCAGCAGGTCCTGGGACGGGGCGGGTGGCGTGACCGGTCAACGGCGGCATGGGCGGCTCCCTGGTGCGTGACAGCGGCGGCGGTTCGCGCGGTTGTCAGCCCGTGGCCCGCTGCCCCCGCCTGGTCAGCCAGAGCACACCGGCCGCGCCCGTCAGCAGCACCGTGCCGCCGAGCGTGCCGAGTGCCACCGCCGAGTCCAGCGGGCCGGTCCTGGGCAGCGACGTGTTGGTGTCGGGTGTGGTCGCGCCGCCGCCGGACGCGGTGACGTCGAGCGAGAGCGAGGGGCCCGGGTTGTTCGACGGGGTGCAGGTCGTCGTCGTGCCGAGTGCCTTGATGGTGAGCACGCCGGCGGTGAAGTCGACCTTGCCGCTCTTCTTCGGGGTGTAGGTCCCCGACAGATCGTTGATCTTGATGGGGCTGTTGGCGGGGATGGCCGCGGAGTTGGCCGGGCCGGAGACCTGGACCTGTCCGGGGTCGGCGCCGCCCACCTTGATCACCGCACTGGGGTTCATCGCCCCCTTGCCGAGTTCGACCGGGCTGGAGGAGACGCCCTTCTGGAAGGACATGGTGAGCTTGTAGCCACCGCCGCTCCTGACGCTCTTGATGTCGATCGGCGAGACGGCGGCCTTGTCACCGATCGGGGTCTTGCACTGGTAGTTGACGTCGACGACCGTCGCGTGGGCGGCGGGCGCGGCCAGCAGCACCACCGCGCTCGCCAGCCCGGACGCCAGCGCGAGAGCTGTTCGCTTCTGGTTCGACACCTCGAGATCCCCTCATGCCGGGAGTCGCCGCGCGCCGCTTCCGTGCGGCACAAGAAACTGACGACACATCAGATTGGCCGTCAAGGTACGCCCGGGGCCTTGTGGAGGGAAGACAAAGAGCGCGCCGATCCGGCGCGCTCTTCGAGGGGGTGAGGGTCTTTCGTTCGGATCGGGCGGGATCAGGGAACGGAGTCCGGTGCGTGCGGCCGCAAGGCGGAGGAGGGAGCCCCCGCGGAGCATGGGCGACCGACGACAGCGCCACAGACGCGCGTGCCGGGCCCCGCGGGCCCGGCACGATCCGAACGAGAGACCCCAGGGCCTTTCGTTCGATCCGAACGAGAGGCCCTACGGGACACAGCCCTCAGGCAGGGGCGGCCAGCTCCGCCCAGACGGTCTTGCCCGCTTCGCCGGGCACCCGCACGACTCCCCAGTCCAGGCAGAGCCGCTGCACGATGAACATGCCGTGCCCGCCGGGCCGGCCCGCCCGGTGCGGGGTGCGGGGTGTGGGCTGTCCCGCGCCGCCGTCGGCGACCTCCACCCGCAACGCCTTGGGTGTGCGGGCGATGCGGAGCTCGTCGGGACCGTCCGCGTGCAGGCACGCGTTGGTGACCAGCTCGGAGACCACCAGCAGGACATCCTCGGCGGCGGCGCGGCGGTCGGCGGTCGCGGCGGGTAGCCAGCCCCAGTCATGGAGCGCCTGACGGGCGAAATCCCGGGCCGTCGGCACGATGCCGCTGGCCTCTCTCAGTGGCAGCGTGCGCCACTGCCACTCCGTGGGCTCGACGTGCGTGACGGAGGGAACGCCGGAACGCGCGTCCGCACGCGCACCCGCGTCGGCGCGTGCGTCCGCGCCTGCGCCCTCCGGCTCGCGGCCGAGGTCGCCCGGCGGATGCTGCCGGGTGGTGCTCATCAGCGCTTCACCTCACCGATTCACCATGTCGCCATCGAACAGATACAGAAAACGAATACTGATACGAACACTGATACAGGTACCGCAAGGACACGAAACGTGCACGTCTCCCACGGTCAGCCGAGGAGTCTTCTGCCCTGCCGAATCGTGACAACACCCACTTCGCCTACGCGGAACGCGTGACACGGGCTGCAGAAGGGGCGCCCGAGGCATCGAAACGCGCCATGATCAGGAGTCCAGGGCCTCGTCGAGGGAGTCGTGGACGGTGAATACCGCCTCGGCCCCGGTGATCTCGAAGACCCGCGCCACCACCGGCAGCATTCCGGCCAGATGGACCCCTCCCCCGGCCGCCTCCGCCTTGAGGCGGGCACCGAGCAGCACGTTGAGCCCGGTGGAGTCACAGAATTCGAGCTGCGAGCAGTCGACCACCAGGCGTACACGCCCTTGCTCGACCGCGTGCTCCAAGGGCTCGCGCAGCAGGTCCGCCGTGTGGTGATCGAGCTCACCCACCGGCGTCACAACCTCACTACGGCCCTCGGTCCGGGTCTCGACCTGAAGTCGCCCCCGGTTCGCGCTGCCGACCGTCCCGCGGTCCATGCCCGCCCCTCTTCGCCTCGTCACTTTCTGCATCAACGTGCATGCAGATGGGTGCAGCTGTCGCTGACGTTCTTAAAACACTACGCGTTCTGTGCGCCACGTGGTAGCCGAAGAACTCAACAAACCGGACATATAGCGTCAATTGGAGGTTGTAACGACCTGCAAAGACCGGGTAAGGGTAGGGGGACACCCGAAACACGGCCGGCTTTGGAGGCGCCGCTTCACCGCAGGAACACGTATGGGCATCGGCAGCCATATGCCGAGAACGATGGAGGAGACCATGTCACCCCGGCTCGACGAAGCGCGTACCCACAAAGCGACGTCAGCATGTCCTCAGGGACTGACCGAATCAGACTCCCCTGCTGCGGCCGTCCTGGACGGCACGCGCAACAGCACCACCAGCAGTGGCAGTGACATCAGCAAGACCGAAGACAACCGCACCACCCGAGACGTGTCCGGTCTCGAAGGACTTCCCGAGATCCCGCCCTACTCCGAAGTGGGGGCGCTGGATGCGAGAGCGCTGTCGAAGACGCTCTTCGCCCGGCTGGAATCCCTCGACGAGGGCACGCACGAGTACTCCTACGTGCGCAACACGCTCGTCGAACTGAACCTGGCCCTGGTCAAGTTCGCCGCCTCCCGGTTCCGCTCGCGCAGCGAGCCGATGGAGGACATCATCCAGGTCGGCACCATCGGCCTGATCAAGGCGATCGACCGGTTCGAACTCAGCAGGGGCGTCGAGTTCCCCACCTTCGCGATGCCGACCATCATCGGCGAGATCAAGCGCTTCTTCCGCGACACCAGCTGGTCCGTGCGCGTCCCGCGCCGCCTGCAGGAGCTGCGGCTCGACCTGGCCAAGGCGGGTGACGAGCTCGCCCAGCGGCTGGACCGGTCGCCCACCGTGGACGAGCTCGCCGACCGCCTCGGCATCACCCGCGACGAGGTCGTCGAGGGCATGGCCGCGAGCAACGCGTACACCGCGAGCTCGCTGGACGCCAAGCCCGAGGACGACGAGAACGAGGGCGCGCTGACCGACCGGCTCGGCTACGAGGACCACGGAATCGAAGGCATCGAGTACGTCGAGTCCCTGAAGCCGCTGATCGCCTCGCTGCCGGGTCGCGACCGGATGATCCTCTCGCTCCGCTTCGTCTCCAACATGACGCAGTCGGAGATCGGCGAGGAGCTCGGCATCTCGCAGATGCACGTGTCGCGCCTGCTCTCCCGCACCCTGGTCAAGCTCCGCAAGGGACTGACCCTGGACGAATGAGCCAGCACCCCGCGACGCGCGTGCGGGGCCTGCCGGATCAAGGACCTGCCCCGTCGAGGGGCAGGTCCTTCCGTGCTTCCGGTGCCTGTTCAGGCACGGTGCGGAGCTACGACCCGCTCGCCGCGCCGCCAGACCTCGTGGACCAGCGGCACGCCCGGCCGGTACGCCAGGTGGACGTGGCTGGGGGCGTCGAGGACCACCAGGTCGGCGCGGGCGCCGGGCGTGATCCGGCCGACGTCCGCGCGGCGCAGTGCGGCCGCTCCGCCCGCGGTGGCGGACCAGAGCGCCTCGTCGGGGGTCATGCCCATGTCGCGGACGGCGAGGGCGATGCAGAACGGCACGGACGAGGTGAACGAGGACCCCGGGTTGCAGTCCGTGGAGAGCGCGACCGTGGCACCCGCGTCGAGGAGCCGACGGGCGTCGGGCCAGGCGGCCCGGGTGGAGAACTCGGCCCCGGGGAGCAGCGTGGCGACGGTCTCCGACTGGGCCAGGGCGTCGACGTCGGCGTCGGTGAGGTGGGTGCAGTGATCGGCGGAGGCGGCGTCGAGCTCCACGGCGAGCTGGACGCCGGGGCCGTGGCCGAGCTGGTTGGCGTGGACCCTGGGGTGGAGCCCCCTGGCCCGGCCGGCGGTCAGGATCGCCCGGGCCTGGTCCCCGTCGAACGCGCCCCGCTCGCAGAAGACGTCGATCCAACGCGCGTACGGGGCGCAGGCGTCGAGCATCGGGCCGGTGACCAGGTCGACGTACCCGGCCGGGTCGTCCGCGTGGTCCGGCGGGACGATGTGGGCGCCGAGGAAGGTGACCTCGTCGGTGTGGCGGGCCGCGATGCGCAGGGCGCGGGCCTCGTCCTGCACGGTGAGGCCGTAGCCGGACTTGGTCTCGAACGTCGTGGTGCCCTGGCGCAGCGCCTCGGCGAGGTAGCGGGCGACGTTGGCGGAGAGTTCCTCGTCGGTGGCGGCGCGGGTGGCGGCCACGGTGGTCCTGATCCCGCCCGCGCTGTAGGCGCGGCCGGACATCCGCGCGTTGAACTCCTGCGTGCGGTCGCCCGCGAAGACGAGGTGGGAGTGGGAGTCGACGAAGCCCGGGATCACGGCCCTGCCGCCCGCGTCGACGGCGTTGTCAGTGGCGGGTGCTTTGCTTGATTCACCGGTCCAGACGACCCGGTCGCCCTCGATGACGACGGCCGCGTCCTGGATCAGTCCGAGGGGGGAACCGTCACCGAGGGAGGGGTCGTTGGTGACCAGTGCGGAGATGTGGGTGATGGCGGTCGTCGTCATCGGGGGACTGCTCTCCTTGCGTGTGGGCGGTGGAGGGATTTCCGCCGGACTGCTCCGGGTTGCCGGGCTGTTCGGAGGCACGGGACCGCTCGGGGATGCCGCTGTGCCCGGTCATGCCGCCGTGCTCGGGGGTGCGGGACCGCTCAGTGGTACAGGGCCGCGATGGCTTTCGCGAGCGCTCCGGGGACGTCGTCGACCAACGCGTGATGTCCGTCGCGGACGATGTGCCGGCCCGCGACCACGGTGTGGCGCACATCGGCCGCGGACGCGGCGAATACGGCTGTCTCGGCTGCCAGCCGGGGCACCGGCCCCGCTGTTCTGACGGAGTCGAGGGCAACGGTCACGAGGTCGGCCGGGGCGCCGGGTTCGAGGAGGCCCGCGTCCGGCCGGCCGAGTGCGGCGTGGCCGTCGGCGGAGGCGGCGCGCAGCAGTGCCGCGGCCGTCCAGTGGCCGCGGGTCCGGGTGCGCAGGCGCTCGTTGAGTTCCATCGCGCGGGCCTCTTCGAAGAGGTCGATGACGGCGTGGCTGTCACTGCCCAGGGAGAGCGGCGACCCCGCGCGCTGGAGGGCGACCGCCGGGCCGATGCCGTCGGCCAGGTCGCGTTCGGTGGTCGGGCACATGCAGGTGCCGGTGGCCGAGGAGCCGATGAGCTCGATGTCCTCGCCGGTGAGGTGGGTGTTGTGGACGCCGGTGGTGCGCGGGCCGAGGACCCCGTGGTCGGCGAGGAGCCGGGTGGGGGTGCGGCCGTGGGTGGCGAGGCAGGCGTCGTTCTCCGCGGTCTGCTCGGAGAGGTGGACATGGAGCGGGGCGTTCCGCTCCGCGGCCCACTGGGCGACGGTGGCGAGCTGATCGGCGGGGACGGCTCGCACGGAGTGGACGGCGGCGCCGATCAGGGTGTGCTCGTCGCCCTTGAGCAGGGAGGCGCGCTCCGCCCAGGCGTCGGCTGTCGTATCGGAGAAGCGCAGCTGGTGATGATCCGGCTTCTGGTACTGGGAGGGCCTGCGGCCGAATCCGGCGGCGAGATAGGCGGTGTCGAGCAGGGTGATCCGCATCCCGGCCTCGTGGGCGGCCGCGATCAGCGCCTCGCCCATCGCGTTCGGGTTGTCGTAGGGGGTGCCGCCCGGTGCATGGTGCAGATAGTGGAACTCACCGACGGCGGTGATGCCGGCCAGCGTCATCTCCGCGTACACCGCACGGGCCAGGTCGTAGTAGGTGTCGGGGGTGAGTCGGGACGCGACCTGGTACATGGTCTCGCGCCAGGTCCAGAAGGTTCCGGAGCCGACCTGGACGGTCGAGCGCAGAGCCCGGTGGAAGGCGTGCGAATGGGTGTTGGCGAGACCCGGCAGCGTGAGCCCGCGCAGTACGGTCGCGCCGGGCGGCGGGGCGTCGACGCCGGTCCGCACCCCGGCGATCCGCCCGTCGGACACCTCCAGGACGACGCCCGGCTCGACATGGGTGCCGAGCCAGGCGTGGGACAGCCAGTACGTCACGTTGACGGGCGTGCCCGTCGCTTCCGTCGTCAGCGGCACGCGAGACCTTCCAGTACGTCGGCGAGTGCGATCACCCCGGCCACGCAGTCGTCCTCGGCGGCGTGCTCGGCCGGCGAGTGCGAGATCCCGGTGGGGTTCCGTACGAACAGCATGGCGGTAGGGACCGAAGCGGACAAAATACCCGCGTCGTGTCCGGCTCCGGTGCCGAGCACGGGCACGCCGCATCCGGGGTCCCGGCCGGCGGAGCCCTTGAGGAGCGCACCCAGCTCGTCGCGCAGCGCGTGCTGGAAGTCCACGACGGGGGTGAAGGACTCCCGTACGACGTCGAGGTCGATCCCGGCCCGCTCGGCGTGCTCCCGGGCGGCCCGCTCGATGCCGGCGACGACGATGTCCAGGGTGGCCTGGTCGGCGGCGCGGGAGTCGAGCCAGCCGCGCACGAGGGAGGGGATGGCGTTGACACCGTTCGGCTCGACGGCGATCTTGCCGAAGGTGGCGAGGGCGCCGGCCAGCTCCGCCTCACGGCGGGCCGCCAGCACGGTCTCGGCGTACGTGAGCATCGGGTCGCGGCGGTCGACGAGCCGGGTGGTGCCCGCGTGGTTGGCCTCGCCCCGGAAGTCGAAGCGCCAGCGTCCGTGCGGCCAGATCGCGGAGGCGATGCCCACCGGGTCACCGGTGAGGTCGAGGGCGCGGCCCTGCTCCACATGGAGTTCGACGAACGCGCCGATACGGGCCAGGCGTTCGGGGTCCGGGCCGATGGCGTCGGGATCGTGTCCGGCCGCCTCCATGGCCTGGGGCAGCGTGATGCCGTCGGCGTCGCGCAGCCGGTGCGCGGCCTCGACGGTCAGCTGCCCGGCCGCGAGCCGGGAGCCGACGCAGGCGAGACCGAAGCGGGCGCCTTCCTCGTCACCGAAGTTGGTGATGGCCAGCGGCCGGGTGAACTCCACTCCCCTGCGGCGGAGTTCATCGAGCGCGGCGAAGGACGAGACGACGCCGAGCGGCCCGTCGAAGGCCCCGCCGTCCGGCACGGAGTCCAGGTGCGAGCCGGTGACTACGGCGTCCCCGGCCAGGGGGTCACCGAGCCAGGCCCACTGGTTGCCGTTGCGGTCGGTCTCCAGGGTCAGCCCGCGGGCCTCGGCCTGCGCCCGGAACCAGGCGCGGCAGTCGGCGTCGGCGGAGGTCCAGGCGTACCGCCGGTACCCGCCGCTGTCCGGGTGGAGCCCGAGAGGGGCCAGCTCCCGCCACATCTCCTGGAAGGACGGCGGCGCGGCTACGGCGGCCGGCGCAGCAGGGCCCGGCGCCGCGACGGCCGTCGGCGCCCCGCTCCTTCGCGCGCCCTCGGGCAGGGTCACGCCTCGCCCTCCGTCATCGGCACGCGCACGCCCTTGTCCGAGGCCACGGACTCCGCGATGTCGTACCCGGCGTCCACGTGCCGGATGACACCCATGCCCGGGTCGTTGGTCAGTACCCGGCGGATCTTCTCGCCCGCCAGCTTCGTACCGTCGGCGACCGTCACCTGGCCCGCGTGGAGGGAGCGCCCCATGCCCACGCCGCCACCGTGGTGGATGGACACCCAGGAGGCGCCGGACGCCACGTTGACCATCGCGTTCAGCAGCGGCCAGTCGGCGATCGCGTCGGAGCCGTCGAGCATGGCCTCGGTCTCGCGGTACGGGGAGGCCACGGAACCGCAGTCCAGGTGGTCGCGACCGATCGCCAGCGGCGCCGCGAGCTCGCCGCTCGCCACCATGTCGTTGAACCGCTCGCCGGCCCGGTCGCGCTCGCCGTAACCGAGCCAGCAGATGCGGGCGGGCAGGCCCTGGAAGTGGACCCGCTCGCCGGCCATCTTGATCCAGCGGTGCAGCGACTCGTTCTCCGGGAAGAGCTCCAGCATCGCCTTGTCGGTCTTGTGGATGTCGGAGGCCTCACCGGAGAGCGCCGCCCAGCGGAACGGGCCCTTGCCCTCGCAGAACAGCGGCCGGATGTAGGCGGGGACGAAGCCGGGGAAGTCGAAGGCCCGCTCGTATCCGGCGAGCTGCGCCTCGCCGCGGATCGAGTTGCCGTAGTCGAAGACCTCCGCACCGGCGTCCATGAAACCGACCATCGCCTCGACGTGCCGGGCCATCGACTCCCGCGCGCGCTGGGTGAAGTCGGCGGGCTTCTCGGTGGCGTAGGACGCCATGTCGTCGAAGTCGACGCCGAGCGGGAGGTAGGCCAGCGGGTCGTGCGCGCTGGTCTGGTCGGTGACGATGTCGACGGGGGCGCCCTCGGCGAGCATCCGGGGCAGCAGCTCCGCCGCGTTGCCGAGCAGCCCGATGGAGAGCGGCTTGCGCGCGTCCCGTGCCTCGGTGGCCAGCTGGAGGGCGTGCTCCAGGTTGTCCGCCTTCACGTCCAGGAAGCGGTGCTCGATGCGACGCTCGATGGCACGCGGGTCGCAGTCGATACAGATCGCGACGCCGTCGTTCATCGTCACGGCGAGCGGCTGGGCGCCGCCCATGCCGCCGAGCCCGGCGGTCAGCGTGATCGTCCCGGCCAGCGTTCCGCCGAACTTCTTCGCGGCGACGGCGGCGAACGTCTCGTAGGTGCCCTGCAGGATGCCCTGCGTACCGATGTAGATCCACGATCCGGCCGTCATCTGGCCGTACATGGTGAGCCCGAGCGCCTCCAGACGACGGAACTCCTCCCAGTTCGCCCAGTCGCCGACCAGGTTGGAGTTGGCGATGAGGACCCGCGGGGCCCATTCGTGCGTCTGCATGACACCGACCGGCCGCCCCGACTGGACGAGCATCGTCTCGTCCTGCTTGAGCGTCCGGAGCGTGCGGACCATGGCGTCGAACGAGCGCCAGTCACGGGCCGCCTTGCCCGTGCCGCCGTAGACGACCAGCTTGTCGGGGTGCTCGGCGACCTCGGGGTCGAGGTTGTTCTGCAGCATGCGCAGCGCGGCTTCCTGCTGCCATCCCAGGGCGCTCAGTTCGGTACCGCGCGGTGCCCGTACGGGGCGGGGTCCTGACATGACAATGCCTCCTCGCGACTGTGAATTTTCTATTCACATCTTGAGCGGATGAATAGCTCCAGTCAACAGGGCGGGCCGGGGCCTTCCGCGCGACCTCCGCCCGCCTGGGCCGGGGCATTCTCCCGGGCCGTCCGCATGTACCTGTGGAAAATGCCAGAACCTCCACCTGGAGCGAGCACGTTGCGTAACCTCGGGGTCACAGCCGCACGCAGCGTCGGAGAGGAGTCCGCGTGCCCGGAATCGACGAGTGCCTGCTCGACGTCATGAGACTGCCCGGCGCCCGTGGCGCCGCTGTGGTCGACTGGACGAGCGGTCTCGCTCTCGGCACCATCGGTGACTCGCCCAACGGCGATCACGAGGCCACCGCCGCGGAGACGGCGGAAGTGGCACGGATGGCGGCCGAACAGCCCGCCTTCGCGGCCGGCTTACCAGAGGCGTCGGCCGGCTTACCGGAGGCGTCGGCCGACGCGTCCGGCAAGGGAGGTACGGGGAGCCCGCCACCGGTCGAGGACGTCATCGTCACCACCCGCGCCGGCTACCACATTCTCCGGTTCGTCGAGACCGACTTCGACAGCAGCGTCTTCCTCCACCTGTGGCTGGACCGCGCGGAGGGCAATCTGGCCCTCGCCCGGATACGGCTGGGCGAGATGGCCGAGCGGCTGGTCCTCGCATGAGGGCCACCGCCCCCACGGCCGCAGTCCTCTCGCCCATGCTCCAGCGTCTCGCCGCCGAACGGGCCACCGGCGCCCTGATGCGCGACCGCGGCACCCTCTACCTGGCCGACGGCAAGGTGGTGCACGCGGAGAGCCCGGCCACCCCGGGCATCGACGTCCTGCTCACCCGGGGCGGCTCCCTGCACCGCGAGGGCTGGTGGGACGCGGTCGCCCAGGCGGGTGCCGGGCAACGGGTCGGCCGCTACCTCGTGGACAGCGGCAAGGTGCCGGGCGGCGCCCTGGAGCTGTGCCACCTCGGAGCGCTGTACGACGCGGCGTTCTTCGCCCTCGCCCCGACCCGGACGCCGGCCCGCTTCCGTTACGGCGTCGCCCACTGGATCGGCCCCGTCCGCCCCGTTCCCGTGGACGCCGTGCAGCGCGAGACGCTCCGGCGCCGGGAACTGCTGGACCGGATCTGGCCGGAGGCGGTGACCGACAGCGCCGCCCTCGTGGCCACCGGCCGTCCGGCCGACTCCCCCGTGCCGCCGCGACAGCGCCGCGTACTGGAGCGCGTGGACGGGGTGCGTACGGCGACGGACATCGCGCAGGAGCTGGGCAGGTCGGCGTTCCACACCCTGGTCGACCTGCGGCGGCTGGCGGCCGCCGGACTGGTCGCGGCGGTGCGGGAGAAGTCGGACCCGTCCACCGCCGGCCGGATCGCGCTCCCCGAGGTCACGGCCGACCCCGACGTCGCCCTGCTGCGCCGGCTCCGAGACGCATTGGAGGCCCTGTGATACGCGCGCTCAGACAGCGTGCCGGGAGGAGACAGCTGATGGTGCCCGAGGCCGAAGTGCAGGATGTCCTGGCCGAGCTCCAGCGGTTACGCGCCCGCGTTCCGCTCCTCTCCGGCGCCCTCGCGGCCAGCACCGACGGCCTGGTCCTGGCCCATGACACCCCGGGGGTGGAGGCGGAGGGCGTGGCAGCGCTGACCGCCGCCGCGCTCGGCGTCTCGATCCGGATGACGGACGCGACGGCCCGGGGCGGCTTCCGCGAACTCCTCGTACGCGGCGAGACGGGCTACATCGCGACGTACGCGGCCGGCTCCTCAGCCGTGCTGACCCTGCTCGCCGAGGACCGGATCAACGTCGGCCGGCTCCATCTGGAGGGCCGCAGGTCGGGCTCCCGGATCGGCGAGCTCGTCGACGCCGCTCTGGAGCGCGCCCCGCAGCCCGCACCGGGCCACCGTGCCCCGGTGCCCCGCAACCCGCAGCAGCCCGGCCCCCTGCCGCACCGCTCGACGTGACCCCGCACGACCCCCCGCACAAGTCCGGCATGCCCAAAAACGGAACCGGTCGCCCCGACCGGTCAGGGAAAGGAAACGAGCACTCATGGCGAACACCGAAGCGTCACTGAAGGAAGCGATGTCGTCCATCGAGGGCACCACCGGTGTCGCCCTCGTCGACTACACGAGCGGCATGGCGCTGGGCACCCTCGGCGGCGGCAAGGACTTCAATCTGGAGGTCGCCGCCGCGGGCAACACCGACGTCGTACGCGCGAAGCTCCGCACCATGGAACACCTCGGCATCCAGGACGAGATCGAGGACATCCTGATCACCCTGGGCAGCCAGTACCACCTGATCCGGCTGCTCAAGACCCGCGGGAACAACGGCCTGTTCCTCTACCTGGTCCTCGACGCCGGCCGAGCCAACCTGGCCATGGCCCGCCACCAGCTGAAGAAGATCGAGGCCGACCTGGAGATCTGAAACCCCCTGGCCTGCGGAGCCCCGCGCCCGACCGGGCGCGGGGCTCCCGCCCTCAGTCGCCGGACGGGCCCCTGTGCGGGTCCCCCGCGCAGCGATCCCGGACCCCATCATCGGTGCAGGCGCACCCCCGAGGAGCGACCCACACCACTCAAGCCCGTCCGGCGCTCGGGAACGGAACCCCGCACCAAGGAGAGCGGCGGCTCACTCGACGAAGAGGCCCCGCGCCGCCGCCCGTGCGTCGAACTCCTCCAGCCTCGCCTGCGCTTCGGGCAGGTCGTCGCACATGGCCTCCAGCAGCACCCGCCCCAACAGCATCGGCGCGCAGGCGGTGTCGAAGGCGAGCCCCGTTCCGACGGCGGCGGGGATCAGCAGATCGCTGTGCGCGGCCACCGGCGCGAAGGCGGAGTCCGCGACCGACACCACGGCCAGCCCTTGGTCCCGCGCATAGGCCAGGGCGTCCACTACCTCGCGGGGGTGGCGCGGCAGCGCGAAGCAGATCAGCGCGCTCGCACCGGCCCGCCGGGCCGCGTCGATCCGGTCGTGCAACATGCTGCCGCTCTCGTCGAGCACCCGGACGTCGGGATGCACCTTGGCGGCGAAGTACCCGAAGCCCCGGGCCTGCGAGGAGGCGGCGCGCAACCCGAGCACGAGCAGGGGCCGGGAGGCGGCGAGCAGCCGGCCGGCCCGCTCGACCGGTCCCGGGTCGGCAAGCAGTTCGGCCAGGTGGCGCAGATTCTCGATCTCGCCGAGCACCGCCTGCTGGTACTCGTTGTACCGGTCCTCCCCGCCGTCCTCACCTCCTTCCTCACCGGGCCCGGCCGCGGCGACCTCGCGCAGGTACTTGCGCAGCGCGGGATAGCCGTCGAAGCCGAGTGCGACGGCGAACCGGGTGACGGAGGGCTGACTGACCCCGGCCAGTTCGGCCAGTTCGACGCTGGAGAGGAACGGGGCGTCGCCGGCCCTGCGCACCATCGAATGTGCGATGCGCCGCTGCGTGGGCGTGAGTCTGCGCCCCTCGAACAGCTGCTGCACACGCGCGGCCGGGCTGCTCCCGCTCATCGTGTCCCCTCGGTAGGTCCGTCGCACCGGCATCCGGCGCCGGCGAATCCATTCAGCCAGCAAGCCGTCTGCATGTCCATATGCACAGGCTCCTTGCGCTCCCGGGTCTTCCGTCGGGACCAGGCCGGTTCGAGCTCCGCACCATCCGGCCCGGACAGCCCTCAGCAGGGCAGGCAGGCCCGCGCGGCCGGCACCGCGAGGGTCTTGCGCAGCCCGTCCCGGAACGCCTCGTCGAGCCCGGCCGTGAGCCCTCGTCGATGGCGCTCGCCGTCGAGGTGCGGACGTCGAGCAGTTCACGGCCCCGCGGGCGGCCGGTGTCACCCGCTCACCCGGCGTCCTCACCGTCCAGGACCTCGATGACCGACACCCAGGAGTTCCAGTCCTGAACGGTGACCCGCATGGTGCGGCCGTTCTTCGCCGTGCCGGACCAGACACTGCTCCCCTCGTCCGCCTCCTCCGCGGTCGGCTGCCCGGCCCTCAGTCCGCACGCCTTCAGCGCGGAGCGCAGATCCGTCAGCTGCTCGCGGGCCGTCGCCGTGTCGTCGTACTCGACGACACGGTGCTGGGCCAGGGCCCCGCCCTTGCCCCGGTACTGCAGGCTGTACCGCGTCTGATCGGGCTCGTCCGCCATGACGAGCGAGGCGGGGCAGGCTTCGTCGAGCCCGATCCGGGGCAGCGGGCCGCCCGGCGCTCCGGTGTCCGAGGCGAGTCCCCCGTTCGCCTTCCAGTGCCACCGCTCGTATCCGGGCAGTTCGTCCGCCGGCCGCATCTGGATCACCCCGTCGCTCCGGAAGGGGTTGACCGTCGCGGTGGCGACAGCCCCCCGGTCCGGCTCCCGCGCATCGGACGGCAGTACCGCCCAGACCCCGGCCGCCACCAGCACCGCCATGCCGCCCGCACCGGCCGCCCGGCGGCGGTTCCGCCGCCGCTGCCCCTTCGCGCGGATCTCCTCGGCCGCCGGCAACCGCACCGCGACGGCGTCCAGCAGTTCCTCGACCTCAGCCATGACTGACGCTCCCCTCCCGCTCGCATCCGAGCGTGGTGTCGGCGAGCCGCTCGCCGAGAATCCTGCGGGCCCGGTGGAGCCGGGTCCGTACCGCACCGCACGACACTCCCGTCTCCCGCGCCACCTCCTCCACCGGCAGGTCCAGCAGATGGTGCAGGACCACCACCTGACGCTGGTCACTGGTCAGCTCCGCCAGCGCGCCGACCAGTGCCACCCGGTCCTCCGAAAGGCCCGGCACATCGGCGGGCACACCGTGCCGGAAGTGCGCCCGCAGCCTGGTGCGGGTCCTGCGCCAGGTACTGATCGCCAGCCGTACGGCCACGGTCCGCACCCAGGGCAGCGGGTCACCGCCGTCGGCGACCTTGTCCCACCGCTGCCACGCCCGTACGTATGCCTCCTGCACGGCGTCCTCCGCCTCCCCCAGGTCGCCCGTCATCGCGTAGACCGTGGCCACCAGACGCCTGGCGGTCGCCGCGTAGAACGCGTCGAACTCGTCCGATCCTGCTGTCATGGCCCCCCATCCGTTCCTCACGTGCCCCGAGAACTGCTTCTGTCCAGGTACACGCTCCGGCGGGGCCGGATGTTACGGACGACTTTGCCCAGGCGGCGTGTCGCGCCCTCCTCCGCGCTCACCCCCGAGAAACAGGGGGGTTAGCCCCACTGACCCGGCCACCCCGGCTTCGTACCGTGGAACCATGGACGCACCCGACACCGAGCTCGAGAAGGAGCTCAAGGCCACCCTGCAGGCCCGCAGCGAGCTGGGGGCCGAGTACGAGTCCGCGCTCGTCGAGTCGTTTCTGGACAAGGTCGAACAGCGGCTCGACGGCACGCTCGACCGCCGGGTCCGGCGCCATCTCGCGCAGCAGCAGATCAACGTCGCGCGGGGGGCGCGCGCTCCGGAGCCGCCGCTGGGGCACTTCGGGGAGCGCTTCGGGTTCGGGATCATCTCGCTGGTCCTGGCGATCCCGCTGTCCGCCATCGGTGTCGCGAACGCGGGGATCGAGGGGCTCGTCGTGGCCTGGCTCGGCATCGTCGGCGTCAACGTCGTCCAGGCCGCACACGGCAGGCGGCTGTTCGGGCGCCGGGAGAACGAGCCGCGGAAGACGTCCGACTGGGAGGACTGAGCCAACGGCCGGCTCGGGCCGGCGGCGCCTCAGGCCTGACGGGTCGGCAGCACGACCACCTGGCGCAGGTTGATGTGACGTGCGCGGCTGGTCGTGTACGCGATCAGGTCGGCGATCTCGTCACTGGAGAGCCCGCCGAGAGCGTCGAACATGCCGTCCAGTTGACCGCTGAGCTCCGCGTTGTCGACGTGGCCGGCCAGTTCGGAATCGGTGAGGCCGGGCTCGATGTTCGTGACGCGGACGTCGCGCGGGCCGAGTTCGGTGCGCAGCGAGGCCGAGAGATAGGTGAGGGCGGCCTTCGTGGCGCCGTACACGGCGTAGTTGGGGAACGTGATGTGCGCGCCGATCGACGAGATGTTGACCAGGTCGGCGGTGCGGCCCCCGGCGGCGGCCGCCACCAGGTCGGCCGTGAAGGCCCGGATGATGCGCAGAGCGCCCGTCACATTGGTGTCGAGCATCCGCTGCCACTCGTCGGCGCGGCCCGCATCGACCGGGTTCGGCAGCATCACACCGGCCGCGTTGACCACCAGGTCCACCGGGCCGAACTCCGCGTGCACCCGCTCCGCGGCGGCGTCCACGGACGCCTGCTCGGTGACGTCGGCGGCCACGGCGAGCGCCCGGCCGCCGTCGGCGGTGATCTTCCCGGCGAGCTCCTCCAGCCGCTCCGCGCGGCGGGCCAGCAGCGCCACCCGGACTCCCTGGGCGGCGAGCAGCCGGGCGGTCGCGTTCCCCATGCCGCTGGCGGCTCCGGTGATGACGGCGGTGCGGCCTGCGAGCGTTGCGTACGACATGTCCGTACTCCCTGATGTGGTGCCGCCGGGCGTTTCCCCGGGCTGTGGCCCCACTCTGTGACAGGGCGCGCCCGCTACCCAGGGATGCGTCTTTCCTGGGTCCGGCAGTACCAGGCTGGGCGACAGCCGGTCTTCTACGATCGGCAGCATGGACGGCGACCTCGGAGACTTCCTCCGCTCACGACGTGCCCGCATCCAGCCCGAGGACGTGGGGCTGAACTCCTACGGCCGCAGGCGCGTCCCCGGGCTCCGGCGCGAGGAGGTCGCTCAGCTCGCCGGGGTCAGCGTCGACTACTACATCCGGCTGGAACAGGGGCGCGGCCCCAGCGTCTCGGACGCCGTGCTCGACGCGATAGCCCGGGTGCTCCGGCTGGACGGGACGGAGCACGCCTATCTGCGCACGGTGGCCCGCCCGGCGCCGCGCAAGACCACTCCGCCCGCCGCGCAGCGGGTACGGCCGGGGCTGCGGCTGCTCCTGGACACGTTCGACCGTGCGCCCGCCTTCCTGCTGGGGCGCCGGATGGACGTACTGGCGTGGAACGCGCTGGGCGACGCGGTCGTCGGCTTCTCCCGGATGGCCGCCACTGAGCGCAACATGCCGCGCCAGACGTTCCTGGAGCCGGCGGCGCGGGAGCTGTACCCGGACTGGCCGGCCGTGGCGGCGGAGACGGTCGCGTATCTGCGACTGGACGCGGGCCTCCACCCCGACGACAAGCAGCTCGCCACCCTGGTCGGTGAACTGTCCATGAAGAGCGAGGACTTCCGCCGGCTGTGGGCGGACCACCAGGTGAAGGCGAAGACGTTCGGCGTGAAGCGGATCGACCACCCGCTCGTGGGCGGCCTGACGCTGCCGTACGAGACGCTCGGCGTGCCCGGCGACCCCGATCAGTCCCTGGTGGTCTACACCCCGGAGCCCGGTTCGGAGACGGCGGAGCGCATCGCCCTGCTGGCGAGCTGGGCGGCCGCTCCGCGGGCGCAGGACGAGGACGGGGAGGGGGTGCGCGGTCTCCGCGCATAGATGTGTCGCGGGGACCGCCGCACCCCCGGTTTCCCAGGGGGCGGGACGACGGCGGTCCCCGCGAAGGACGCGATCCGGGTCAGGGCCGATCTCGCATCCGGGCGACGGTGGAGGTCCGGGAGCCGCTCCGTAGTCCGTGTCGCCGTATCGGTGCCGGCGGGTTTCCCTGCCGACACCCACCAATCTGCCCGAGCCGTGTTAAGCCGGTGCTGCGGCCACGTGTCGCGCTCGTACCGTTTTCGCGAAGGGCGCGTTCCTGCCTGCCGGAACGCGCCCACCGCGCCCGGCCTACGGCTTGGCGGGAGCGGCCGTCGCGTCCTTGGCGAGGAACGCCAGCAGGTCCTGCCGGCTGACGACGCCCTTCGGCTTGCCCTCCACCAGCACGATCGCCGCGTCCGCCGCGCCCGTACCGCCGAGCACCGCCATCAGGTCCTCGACCGGCTCGCCGGAGCCGACCTGCGGCAGGGGCGGCGACATGTGCTTCTCCAGCGGGTCGGTGAGCGAGGCCTGCTGGGCGAAGAGCGCGTTCAGCAGTTCCCGTTCGACGACCGAGCCGATGACCTCGGCGGCCATCACGTCCGGGTGGCCGGCGCCGGGCTTCACGATGGGCATCTGCGAGACGCCGTACTCGCGCAGCACGTCGATCGCCTCGCCGACGGTCTCCTCCGGGTGCATGTGGACGAGCGTCGGGATCGGGCCCGCCTTGTAGTCGAGGACGTCGGCGACGCGGGCGGACGGGCCGGTGCCCTCCAGGAAGCCGTAGTCGGCCATCCACTCGTCGTTGAAGATCTTGCTCAGGTAGCCGCGGCCGCTGTCGGGCAGCAGGACGACGACCACGTCGTCGGGCCCGAGCCGCTTCGCGACCTCCAGGGCACCGACGACCGCCATGCCGCAGGAGCCGCCGACCAGCAGCCCCTCCTCCTTGGCGAGGCGGCGGGTCATCTGGAAGGAGTCCTTGTCGGACACGGCGACGATCTCGTCGGTGACCGTGCGGTCGTACGCCGACGGCCAGAAGTCCTCGCCGACGCCCTCGACCAGATACGGCCGCCCGGAACCGCCGGAGTAGACCGAGCCCTCCGGGTCCGCGCCGACGACCTGGACGGCGCCGCCGCTCGCTTCCTTCAGGTAGCGGCCGGTGCCGCTGATCGTGCCGCCGGTACCGACCCCCGCCACGAAGTGGGTGATCTTCCCGTCCGTCTGCTCCCACAGCTCGGGACCGGTGGTCTCGTAGTGGGAGCGCGGGTTGTTCGGGTTCGAGTACTGATCGGGCTTCCAGGCCCCCGGCGTCTCACGGACCAGCCGGTCCGAGACGTTGTAGTACGAGTCCGGGTGCTCGGGGTCGACCGCCGTCGGGCAGACGACGACCTCGGCACCGTAGGCGCGCAGCACATTGATCTTGTCCGTGGACACCTTGTCCGGGCAGACGAAGATGCACTTGTAGCCCTTCTGCTGCGCGACGATCGCGAGGCCCACGCCCGTGTTGCCGCTCGTCGGTTCGACGATCGTGCCTCCGGGCTGGAGCTCGCCGCTCTGTTCGGCGGCCTCGATCATGCGCAGGGCGATGCGGTCCTTGACCGATCCGCCGGGGTTGAAGTACTCGACCTTGGCCAGGACCGTCGCCTGGATGCCGGCCGTCACACTGCGCAGCCTCACCAGCGGGGTATTGCCTACGAGACTGATCATCGAATCGTGGAATTGCACCGTGTACTCCGGGGTCTCCGAGATGGTGCCGCAAGAGTATGCGTACGGGCACGAGATTGGGCGAAGCGATTGAACGACGGTCACTTGGGGGCAGTTAGCTGTGTGTACGGCGGTACGACGGCGAGGGTGAGGCCGTAAGGCGACGAGGAGGTGGACCGGACTGTGTCGAGGGCAAGGGTGGCACGGCGGATCGCGGCGGGCGCGGCCTATGGCGGTGGCAGCATCGGGCTGCTGGGCGCGGCGGCGGTAGGCGTCCTGCTGACGGAGGTCCAGCTGGCGAAGCGGCAGGTGGGGGGCGGTACCGCGCCGGTCCCGCCGAGTGCGGACGGGCGGTACGGGGTGGCGTTCACCGGCCCTGCGGACCCGCTGCGGTTCGGGCTGCTCGGGGACTCCACAGCGGCCGGCCAGGGGGTGCGCCGGGCCGGGCAGACCCCGGGGGCGCTGCTCGCCTCGGGGCTCGCGGCCGTGTCGGAGCGGCCGGTGGACCTGCGCAACGTCGCGCAGCCGGGTGCCCGGTCGGACGACCTGGAGCGACAGGTCTCGCTGCTGCTCGCGGACCCGTCCCGGGTGCCGGACGTCTGCGTGATCATGATCGGCGCCAATGACGTGACGCACCGGATGCCCGCCACCCAGTCCGTGCGATGTCTGACGACGGCGGTGCGCAGGCTGCGTACGGCCGGGGCCGAGGTCGTCGTGGGGACCTGCCCGGACCTGGGCACGATCGAGCCGGTCTACCAGCCGCTGCGCTGGCTGGCCCGCCGGGTGAGCCGGCAGCTGGCGGCCGCGCAGACGATCGGTTCGGTGGAGCAGGGCGGACGCACGGTGTCGCTGGGTGACCTGCTGGGCCCCGAGTTCGAGGCGAATCCCCGCGAGCTGTTCGGTCCGGACAACTACCACCCGTCGGCGGAGGGCTACGCGACGGCGGCGATGGCGCTCCTGCCGACGCTCTGCGCGGTGCTCGGCCTGTGGCCGGAGAGCGATCGTCTGGACGGGGCCCGGCGCGAGGACATGCTGCCGGTGGCCAAGGCGGCCTCCCAGGCGGCCAGGGAGGCCGGTACGGAGGTCACCGGGGCCCGGGCGCCCTGGGCGCTCCTCAAGCACCGCAGGCGGCGGCGCCTGCCCGCGGCCACGGAGCCGCACCCGCACCCGGAGATGCACGGCGAGACGGGCGGCTCGACGCGCGTGGAGCGGCGGCCGGGCACCGATACGGGCACCTCGGCGAGGCCCGTCTGAGGGTGTGCTGTGCGGGTTCCGCGACGGTGAGGACGCGAACGGCGGCGGCGGAAACGCGACGCCGCCGTTCGCGGACTGAGCGGTTGCTTAGAAAAGAGGCCCGCATCACACGCCCCGTCGGGTGACCTCGGAGGTACGTCCGGGTAACTTCCAGAGCAGTTCTGCCAGACAGCCTTCCAGCCCTCATGGAGCCGCGTGATGCCCGAAGCCGTGATCGTCTCTGCTGCCCGTTCGCCCATCGGCCGGGCCTTCAAGGGTTCGCTGAAGGACCTGCGCGCGGACGACCTGACCGCCACGATCATCCAGACCGCCCTTGCCAAGGTCCCCGAGCTGGATCCGAAGGACATCGACGACCTGATGCTCGGCTGCGGCCTCCCCGGCGGCGAGCAGGGCAACAACCTGGGCCGCATCATCGCCGTACAGATGGGGATGGACCACCTTCCCGGCTGTACGGTCACGCGCTACTGCTCGTCCTCCCTGCAGACCAGCCGCATGGCGCTGCACGCCATCAAGGCCGGCGAGGGCGACGTCTTCATCTCCGCCGGTGTGGAGATGGTGTCCCGCTTCGCGAAGGGCAACTCCGACAGCTGGCCGGACACCCACAACCCGCTCTTCGCCGACGCCGAGGCCCGCACCGCGGCCCGCGCCGCGGAGTCCGGCGCGAGCTGGCACGACCCGCGCGAGGACGGCCTGGTCCCGGACGCGTACATCGCGATGGGGCAGACGGCGGAGAACCTGGCCCGGACCAAGGGCGTTACCCGCCAGGACATGGACGAGTTCGGTGTCCGGTCGCAGAACCTCGCCGAGGAAGCCCTGAAGAACGGCTTCTGGGAGCGCGAGATCACCCCGGTGACGACCCCGGACGGCACGGTGGTCTCCAAGGACGACGGCCCGCGTGCGGGCGTCACGCTGGAGGGCGTGCAGGGCCTGAAGCCGGTCTTCCGCCCCGACGGTCTGGTCACCGCGGCCAACTGCTGCCCGCTCAACGACGGTGCCGCCGCCCTCGTGATCATGTCCGACACGAAGGCGCGCGAGCTGGGCCTGACCCCGCTGGCGCGGATCGTCTCCACCGGCGTCTCCGGCCTCTCCCCCGAGATCATGGGATACGGACCGGTCGAGGCGAGCAAGCAGGCGCTGAAGCGGGCCGGTCTGACGATCGACGACATCGACCTGGCCGAGATCAACGAGGCGTTCGCCGCCCAGGTGATCCCTTCCTACCGCGACCTGGGCCTGCCGCTGGACAAGGTCAACGTCAACGGCGGCGCGATCGCCGTCGGCCACCCCTTCGGCATGACCGGCGCGCGGATCACCGGCACGCTGATCAACAGCCTGCAGTTCCACGACAAGCAGTTCGGTCTGGAGACCATGTGCGTGGGCGGCGGCCAGGGCATGGCGATGGTCATCGAGCGGCTGAGCTGAGCTGCAGCGGAGGGTAGGGGTCGCCCGAGGCACGAGGGCGGCACCTGCCCGCAGCGGAAGCGAAGCGAACGCGACCGAAGACGCGAGCGGCTGAGCTGAGCTGCAGCGGAGGGTAGGGGTCGCCCGAGGCACGAGGGCGGCACCTGCCCGCAGCGGAAGCGAAGCGAACGCGACCGAAGACGCGAGCGGCTGAGCTGAGCTGCAGCGGAGGGTAGGGGTCGCCCGAGGCACGAGGGCGGCACCTGCCCGCAGCGGAAGCGAAGCGAACGCGACCGAAGACGCGAGCGGCTGAGCTGGGCCGCACTGCTCAGCCGCTGCGGGGGCGGGTCGGGGTGGTCCGCCCGACTCCGCAACTCCCACTTTTTGATGACTCTCCGGATCCACCGGATCACCGGCCAACTGCGCCGGCCGGGCCCAGACCGCCTTCCGGGCGCTTCAGCCGGACCGCGTGGCCGGTTCCGAGCCCCGACCGTGACCGAATCTCCCCCAGGATGTGACCTATCTCCTGGGGGAGACTCATTCCCGCAGGTCACACCCGCATCAGGGTTAAACCCCAGGCCCAAAGACCTGTCCAATTCGTGACGTAATGCACTGACACATGGTGCCGGTACAGGACAAGCTGATGTAGGAAGTCGGGGGATCGATTGAAACCGGGAGTATGTCAGTGAGCGCCATGCCTCTTGCCCTGTTGCTGACCACCGCCGCTGCCACGGCCGTGGGCGCTGCCGCTCTGCACGCCGCTCACGGGCTGCGTCAGCAGGTAGCCGCCCTGCGGAGGGAGCTGGCCGACGGCCGCGCCCGCAGTGCCGCCGTACCCGCTCAGAGCCGAAACGAAGCCACCCCTGCCGCCGAGATACGCGCGGCGGTCGCCGAGGCGCTGGCCGAGGAGCGGGAGCGCGAGCTCGCCGAGGCCCGGGCCTTCTGGGCCACGCAGGAGGCGCGTGACGCAGCCGACGCCCCGTCGCTGCTGGGCGGTCTGGCCGGGCTGGGCGAGGACGCCCCGTTCTTCATGCCGCGCCAGAGCGACTTCGCCGGGCTCGAATCGATGGACCTCGACGCCACCGAGGCGTTCGAGGAACTGACGGAGCTGGCCGAGCTGACCGAGCTGGCCGACATGGCCGAGCTCCCGGAGACGGCCGAGTTCGCCGAGGACTCCCCCGAGCTGGCCGCGGCTCGCCGCCGCCACCCCTCGCACCCGGACTTCGTGCCGGTGCAGACGCCCGTCGTCACCGACCACGAGCGCACGGTGAACCGCCTCGAGGAGCTGGCCGACAGCCGGACGGAGCTCTCCGACGTGCGTCCCGGGCCGCTCGGCACGCTCGACGTGTACGTCTTCGCCGACGGCACCACGCTCTGCATGACTCCCGGTCACCGCGAGACGGCCGAGCAGCTGGCCGCGTCGCTGCGGGCCGGCGAGCACCCCGTGCTCCTGGGCGGCTCCGGCGTCTCCGGCGCGTACGCGCTGACGTTCTCGTGCGGCAAGGACAACGTCTACATACTGGCCGACCGCGTCATCGCGAGCTTCTAGCCCGCGGACCGGTCTCCGGCCCCACCCCCGGCACAGCGGCTCTCGCCGGCCGCTGCCCCAGGACTGCGTGCGCGATCGCCCCGGAGCGCACCACTCGGTCATGCGCCCGCGCGCACCGCTCAGGCGAACGCCCGCGCGGCCGCCTCTTCGACGAACTGCACGGCCTCGTCCAGCTCCACGGACGGGGCCATTTCCAGTGCCACGGCCAGATCCCGCCCCGCGACGGCGAGTTGGTCCCCGATGGCGAAGATCCCGGCGTCCGGCATGATCCTCGGCTCCCGGTCCGGCCTCTCGACGCGCTGGGCCCGGGCCGCGAGCTCCCGGGCCGCAGCCAGCCCCTCGGCTGCCGCTCCCCGTTGCAGCCTGCTCTGCGGGGCGGCGCGCAGCCGGTCGGCGAATCGGTCCACGGCTGAGATCAGGGGCGTCGTATCGAGCACCCCGCGACCCTACGCGCCCCTCCCGGATGGTTGCCAACGGGCCGATGTCCGGACACGGCGCCGGGAACGGCCGGCACGCGAACGAGGCGTCGGAGGTGCCAGTGCCGCGCGTTCTCCACGCAGAGACCCATCGCCACCTGCTCTCCGGAGTCCCTCACCGCACCGGTCGTGCGATCTCCGACCGGCTCCGCCCCCGTCTGCCCCGCCCCCGCCCAACGTTCCCCGTCCCCGTCTCCGTACAACGGAAACGGCCCGCAGCCTCCGTACTTCCGGAGCCTGCGGGCCGTTCCCGCTGTCAGATCGGCGTGGTGACGGGGCGTGGTGCCTAGTCGTCGCCGCTGAGGATGGAGAGGAGGCGCAGCATCTCCAGGTAGATCCACACCAGGGTCATGGTGAGGCCGAAGGCCGCCAGCCAGGACTCCTCGCGCGGAGCGCCGTACGCGATGCCGTCCTCGACCTGCTTGAAGTCCAGGGCCAGGAAGCACGCGCCGAGGATGATGCCGACGACGCCGAACAGGATGCCGAGGCCACCGCTGCGGAAGCCCAGGCCGTCACCGCCACCGAAGGCGGCGAACAGCAGGTTGACCACCATCAGGAGCATGAAGCCCATGGCGGCGGCCATCACGAAGCCGTAGAACCGGCGGGTGACACGGATCCAGCGCATCTTGTACGCGAGCAGCACACCGGCGAAGACACACATGGTGCCCAGCACGGCCTGCATCACGACGCCCGGTGAGATGTACGTGCTCACCGCGCTGGAGATCACCCCGAGGAACACGCCCTCGAAGGCCGCGTACGCGATGATCAGCGCGGGAACGGGCTTGCGCTTGAACGACTGGACCAGCGACAGCACGAAGGCGATCAGCGCGGCGCCGATCGCGATGCCGTACGACTTGCCCAGGTTGGCCTCGTCGACCGGCAGCAGGGCCCAGGCGAGCGCGGCGCCGAGCACGACCGTGCCCAGCGTCAGCGCCGTGCGGGTGACGACGTCGTCGATCGTCATCACACCGGAGCGCGCCGGCGCCTGCGGGGCGCCGGTCCGGGTGTCCTGCTGGGCGTAGGGGTTGGTGGCGTACGGGTTCGGGGCGGTGCCCTGCGCGTACGGGTTGGCACCCGCTGCGGGGGCCCCGGCCTGCGGTGACGCGTTGAAGCCCGCGTGACCGTTGTCGCGGCTGAAGCCCCGTCGCGAGAAGACCGGGTTGCTGCTCCTCATCTCACTCCTCCATGGCCACCCAGCGTGGCCTTGGAACAAGAGTAATGGGTAGGCAAAGCAATCTCCCTAGTGCCAGGGGAGGATCTTTCCGCGGCCGCCGCCCGGCGGGACCGGTGCTGCTCAGGGGTGATCCTCGGGGGTGATCCCGGCTCGCCGCGAGCCCCCCGCGCTCGGCCCGTCGCCCCAGGTGCGGCCCTGGTTGCGGCCTGAGACCCGGGGCACGCACCTTCCAGGAGCGACCGGGCGCCTGTCACCTCCCCGAGGCCTCCCGGGCCACCTTCTCCACCCTGGCCCGGTGGCCCTGCCACCATGCGGAGTCGCCGGGAGCCATGTGGTGGCCGCTCTCCCGCTGCCCGGTGGCGCCGTCGATCAACTCCCGGACCACGTCGGCGTGCCCGGCGTGACGCTGGGTCTCGGCGACCATGTGGACGAGGACCCGGTGGAGGCTGAGTTCCTTGCGCTCCGCCCCGGGGAGCAGCCCGGTCGCATCGAGGTCCAGCTCGTCGATCGTCGCGTCGGAGTGCGCCCACACCCGGCGGTAGTGCGCGATCGTCTCCTCGCGGGTCTCGTCGGCAGTCGCCCACAGATCCGCGTTCGGCTCCGCGTCACCGGCGATCCACAGCGCGGGCGCGTCCACGGGCCGGCCGAAGATCTCACCGAAATAGAAGGCCTCGGCTCCGGTGACGTGCTTGACGAGTCCCAGCAGATTGGTCCCGGTGGCGGTCAGGGGCCGCCGGATGTCGTACTCCGGCAACCCCTCCAGCTTCCACAGGAAGACGTCACGGGCGTCCTGCAGATAGACGTGCAGGTCCTTCTTGTGGTCGGTCTCCCGGCCGGTCGCAGTCATGAGGCCACTTTGCCGCGCGCCCGATCCGTGCCCAAGGGCATTTTTCCCGGGCCGGCCCGGCTGAAGACCATGTCCTACGGGGGTCCCGTGCCCGGCGAAGTCACCGGCACCCGCACGATCCGTGTCCGGCTCGGCCGGCAGCCCCTACCCCACCACCGCCGACGCGGCCGCCGCCGACGCCTCGGCCAGGCGCTCGAACGTCTCGTTGAGCACCGCCCTGCGTTCGTCCTTGTGCGCGCGGTCCGGCGCCAGACCGTCGATCGTCGCCTCCCACACTCCGAGGAACGTCTTCTGCCAGGACCGGATCACCTCGGCGGGCGGAAGGGTCACGCCCACCCAGCCCTGCCGGTCCAGGACCAGCAGCAGTTCCAGGTTGCAGGGGACCGTCACGCCCCCGTACTCGTCCGGTTCGAGCTCCACCGGATCACCGGCCATCGCGTCCGTCACCTCGGTCACCAACCGGTGGACCAGGTCGCCGAGATGATCCGCCGCCGTGTCGCTGTCGAAGTTGCCCGCGCCCCACGTGCCCACTGTCCGCCTCCGCGCTGTGTGTCGTCGCTTGCGTACGTCATCACAGCAGGGGCCACTGACAATCGGAGGGCCGGCCGGTCAGGAGAACAGGTTCTCCGGGAAGTCCGTGAGGAACATCAGCAGCACCAGCCCCATCAGCAGCAGGGAGACGGCCCCTTCGGCCAGCGCGGCGCGCGGGCTGCCCGCCAGGGTGGCCGTCCGGTGCGGGGCGGCGGGGTCGTAGCGGACCGTGACCCGTGCCCCTTCGGCGAAGCGCTTGTTGCTCCCGTCCTGGAACTCGACCCACTCCCCGCCCTGCGCGGTGAACGCGAAGACGTGCCAGGACCGCCGGTCGCCCGACGAGCCCGTCGCCGAGTCGCGCTCGTACACCCGGACGCACCGCGCCGGCGCCGTCACGCCCGAGCGGGCGCCGCGCAGCTGCTGGACGGTCCGGCCCAGGGATCTGAGCGCCACCAGCGCGACCACACCCGTGATGACGAGCGACGTGTCCATGGAGAACCTTCTAACCGTTGCGCAACCTGTCGGTGAGGAAGCCCACCGCACAGCCAACCACCAGGACCACCAGCTGCACCAGGAACGTGAGAACGGTGAGGTCGCTCCCCTGCGAGAAGAAGATCACCAGCTGCAGGGCGACGGCCGGGGTGAACGCCGCGATGAAGTGCCGTGCCCGCGACTCCCGTGACACCCCTTGGTGAACAGCCGCCGCGGCCCAGGTGCCCAGGGCGACGCAGGCCGCGGACGGCAGGTGGAGCAGCAGGACGGTGCGGACCGGTGAGTCCATGGTGGAGACGTCGTCGCCCGTGATGACGTCCCAGACGAGGATGGCGAGGGCCAGTTGCGTCGCCAGCATCACCACGATGCCCGCGGCCCAGGGCAGCATGAAGTCCAGCAGCCGTGGCCGTTCGTGGCCGGGCGCGGGGGCGGGAGCGTACCCGCGGTGTGCGTCGTATCGGGACATGGGGCTGCCTCTTCGTCGTCGCCCGGTGTTCGGGCGCTACTTCACCTGGATGCTGTCGACGATCTTCGTCCGGTCCGTTTCGCTGAGCTTGCCCTCCTGGGCGTCGATGCGGACGGAGTAGATCTTTCCGTCGGAGTCGACGCCCGTGATGACCACGCCGTCGACCGTCGCGCCCTTCGGGGGCGACTGCGGGACCCCCGTACCGGTGTAGGTGAAGTCGATGCGCCTGGCACCCTTCGCACCCTTGATGTCCGCGTTCTTCGTGCTCTTGACCTCGGTGGTCGCCATGAGGAGTGCCCTGCCCACCGAGGCGGCGTCGTCCCCGGTCGAGGCGTCGGCGAAGCCGCTCTGGATCGACACCTTCACCGTCGGCCGGCCGCCCTCGGTCCGCAGGGCCGCGGCGTCGTTGAGCTTGCCGCGCTCCGCCTTGCCCTGCTCGGCGAGGCCGGCCGGGTAGGCGAGGGACACGGTCGGTCCGGCGAGCTTCTTCCACCCGCTCGGCACGGCGGGGGCGGCCGTGTCCGAGCCCTCCTCGCCACCGCACGCACCGAGCATCAGGCCGGTGGTCAGGACAGCGGTGGTGACGGCGACGGCCCGCACGGTCCGCCGAACGGAAAGCTTCGTCATGATCACGTCTCCTTGTACCTGTGGCTCATTTCGCACAGTAGCTGTACGGGAAGAACGAACGCTGACCACCGGAGGGAGCCCCCAGGAACTCGGCCTTCGTCAGGCTCTTCTGCGATTCGGAGCTGGTGTAGGCGCCGTTGATGCCGGCCACCTCCAGGTTGACGTCGAGGCCGATCTCCTCGGACGAGGAGGAACCGTCGTACTCCTGCTTGCTGACCTGCCCGTGGTTGAACGCGTAGTGGCCGAACGGGTCGCCCGGGCCGGGGTCCGAGGTCGGCACCGGGGTGCCGGTGAACAGGTAGTTGAAGGCGCTGTTCATGCCCTGGCCGGAGAACATCTGGGCCTTGATGGCGTCGGACTCGGCCTTGGACATGTTCTTGTCGTCCAGGGGGACGGTGGTGGTGATGACCTGGGTGGTCGTCCCGCCGCCCTTCGCGTTGCCGTTGACGTCACCCTTGAGACCGGCGCCGGCCTCCGCCTTGCCCTCCAGGGTCCGTGTCATCGTGATGCTCTTCACCTTGCCGGTCTTGCTGTCGACGGTGACGGTGATGGCGCCGGCCGCCGAACCGGCGGCCTCCGCACCCGCCTTGGCCGGGCCGGCCTCGCCCTTCGCGTACGCACCTCCGGTGGCCTTCGCCTGGTAGGTGTACGCGTCGGTGTTGTTGATGTGGTTCTGCGTCAGGGTGACTTCCTGCGCCTCGGAGATCTTGAGGCCGGCTTCGACGGTGGCGCCGGGCTTGGGAGCCGGGGTGGTCGTGCCGTCGGCGTTCGTCGTGTCGGGGGCGTTCATGCCCGCGCCGAACTGGAAGCCGGCCTGGGCGGCGACTTCGAGGCTGATCTTCTGCGTGGTGATGTGCTTGTTGCCGAGCCGGTCCTCGATGTTCTGCTTGAGGCGGCTCTCCTCGGCCTTCGGCCCCTTGCCGAACCAGCTGGCTATCTCGGTGGAACCGCCCACGATCGGGCTGAGGTTGGAGAGCTTGTTCAGCCGGCTGAGCTTCTTGTACTCCTGGAGGTCCTTGCGGAACTGGTCCGCCTCCTCCTGGCTGTCGAAGACCCAGGTGTCGCCCGTGGTGACGGTGAGACCGGCGGCGATCTCCACCTTGTCCTTGCCCACGTCACCGATCTTGATACGGCCCTTGGGCTTCTCCGTGCCCTTGATCGAGCCGGCGTCGGTGAAGGTGAGCGACACCTGCTCGTCGTTGTCGTCGATCTTGCCGTCCTTGTTGACGTCCGTCTTCGCCTTGGTCGTCGTCTCCTCGAAGCCGAACTCACCGCCGAACTCGACGCCGAGCGTCTCGAACGACACCCCGAACTTGCCGCCCTGCGTGCCGGCCTTGGTCACGGTGGCGCAGGTGAGCGGCTCGAACTCGGCGTTGGGATCGCCGCCCGCCTCGCCCCCGCCGCCACTTGAGCATCCCCCGCCGCCCATGACCGAGGAGATGGCGCACGAGAACCTCTCGCTGATCTGCCCGCCGAGTCCCGTTACCAGCAGGGCGCCCACGATGGCCACGGCGACCAGGACCATGCCGACGTACTCCAGGGCGGTCCCACCCCGGTCGTCCCATGCACCGCGCGAGGACATGGCCCCCCGACACCTCGTCCGTGGCATGTTGTGTCCTCCCCGATGGCCTTAGGGGTCGGAGGCTACGAGAGGTGCGTGTGTTCGAGCACGGGCCCGTGGGCCCAATCCAGGTCCCAAAGGCAGACGCTCGCGACCGCCCGGCGGGGCCCAATCCCTCGGCGGAGGGCCCAGCGCGTGGCGGACCACGGATCAGGTGGGGCGGGGGGCATCCGGGCCCGGCGCCGGCTGCCGGACACCGGCCCCACCGGGCATGCGCGGGCGCTCACGGCACGCCCGGGCACGGGCACCTCAGTAGCGGGCCCCCTGCTGCTGCGCGCTGCGCACCGCCATCGCCATCGCCACGACCCAGCCCACCAGGGTCCAGCCGAGGAACAGGTTCACCACGAGTACGGAGCCCTTGTTCGGCACACCTCGCGAGAAGGCGACCACCGTCGGTACGAAGTAGGCCAGCAGGCCGAGTAACAGTGCTCCCGCGACAACGAACAGGTTGACGTTCATGTGACCCCCCGCAACGACCGGACAGGAGGATTCATTCTCCCTACCTGCCCATGGATGTCCACAGTGCGTCAACAATGATCACCGGAAGGTGACCGGATGCGGCCGGGGTGGCAACCGGTCGGCTCCGAAACGGGTCCACCTTCGGCACCGCACGGACCCCTCCCGCACGCGCGCCGCCGTGCGCACGATGGTGCCCGGAGCCGGACTCGAACCGGCACGCCCCCGAGGGGCAGCGAGGTTTAAGCTCGCCGTGTCTGCATTCCACCATCCGGGCTTGGCGCGCCGCTCCGCGTTGGCACATGACCCTATCCGGGGGCTTGCCCCGACCTGACGGACCGTGGCTCGATGTTGTCTTATTTTATTGATCGCTTGAGGGCCCGTCAGCACACGCGGGAGGCATAGTCACATGCCTGGGCGGGTGGCGGGCGCGGCGGCCGCGTATCCGAATTGACGGAAAGTCGCCGCACCCGCACAGCCGTTTCGCCAGGGGCACGCCATAGATCGCCAGGGACGCGCCACCCCTACCGGTCGACGGCGTCGTTGACGCAGCGCAGCACCGGGCGCGCCCCCAGCGCCTCCGGGTCCGTCAGGACCGCTCCTGTGATCATGAACACCGTGCTCTCCCCGGGCAGCAGCGTGACGAGCATCTCGTCCACCTCGGCCGCCGGGTCCAGCCGGTCGGGGAAGAGCGCGAGGTCCCGCAGAAGGGTGCGGGCCGTCACCTCGACGCGGTAGCCGGGCGCCTCGCCCCCGCTCTCCGTCACCGTGACGTCGTACAGGGCCGGCGGCAGCGCGAGGCGGGTGTCCTCCTCGTAGAACTCCACCGCCCGGGTGTCACCGAGGCGGGCCACCAGGAGCTCGCGGGTCCGGTCGGCCGGCTCGGCGACGGACGCAGGCAACGGGACCCGGGCGACCGCACGCGCGGCCGTGCTCACCACCACCTCCTCCGCGGCCAGCACAGCGCCGTCCAGGCCGTGCCGGGTGAGACGCAAGGTGCCCGCCCAGGGCGTGGGGGCGTCGTTGACGAGGTGCACGGCTCCGTCGCGTACCGCGATCAGGCGGTCCGCGTACACGGCCCGCAGGGCGTACCAGAGGGGCTTGCGACGGCCGTCGCCGTCGACGGCCGACCAGGAGACGACCGGCCAGCAGTCGTTGAGCTGCCACACGATCGTGCCCATGCAGTACGGGGTGTGGGAGCGGAAGTGCCGGATGCCGAAGGCCACGGCGCGGGCCTGGTTGAGCTGGGTGAGCCAGTGCCAGTCGTCGAAGTCCGCGCCCGGCTGCGGCAGGTGGTCGCCCAGCCCCCGGAGCAGCTTGGCGTTCCCGTCCTCGGCCTTCTGGTGGTGGGCCAGGAGCGGGGCGTCGGGGGTCAGCGGGCCGCTGATCGCGCGGCGGAGCGTGGCGTACGCGGGCGGGCCCTGGAAGCCGAACTCGGCGACGAAGCGCGGCACACGATCCGCGTAGGCGCGGTAGTCGGCCCGGTTCCACACGTCCCAGATGTGGATGGTGCCGTGTGCCGGGTCCTGCGGGTGGATGTCCTCGGTGCCCGAGTAGGGCGAGCCGGGCCAGTAGGGGCGGGTCGGGTCGGTCTCGGCGACGATCGCGGGGAGCAGCTCGTGGTAGTAGCCGTGCCCCCAGGTGCGGTCGCCCAGCTCCTTCTGCCAGCCCCAGTCCGCGTGGCCCTCCAGGTTCTCGTTGTTGCCGCACCACAGGACCAGGGAGGGGTGCGGGGCGAGCCGGGTGACGTTCTCCCGGGCCTCGGCCGCCACCTCGTCCCACAGGGGCTGCTCCTCCGGGTAGGCGGCGCAGGCGAAGGGGAAGTCCTGCCAGACCAGCAGGCCCTTCTCGTCGGCGAGCTGGTAGAAGTCGTCGCTCTCGTAGAGGCCGCCGCCCCAGATCCTGACCAGGTTGACCCCCGCGGCGACCGCTTGGTCCAGGCGGTCGGCGAGGGCCTGCCGGGTGAGTCGGTGCGGGAAGCAGTCCTCGGGGATCCAGTTGACGCCGCGTACGAACACGGGCTCGCCGTTGATGACGAAGCGGAACGCCTCGCGCTCCAGCAGGACGCCGCGGAAGCCGGTCCTGCCCTGCCAGACCCGCTCGCCGAGTCGGACGGTGACGTCGTACAGGGGCTGCTCCCCGTGGCTGTGCGGCCACCATCGCGCGGCGCCGGGGACGGCGAGGGTCACCGTGGCGCGGTCCTCGCCGGCGAGGACGGTGAACGGGGCTCGCTCTCCCGCGACCTCCACGACCGCGTCGAGGGCCTCCCGGCCGGCCCGGTCCACGTCGAGCGTGACGGTGAGGCGCGGCACCCCGGCGTCGTCGAGGTCGGGCAGCAGTTTCACCGAGGCGATCCGGTGCCCGCTCCACGTCTCCAGGGCCACCGGCCGCCAGATGCCGGAGGTCACCAGGGTCGGCCCCCAGTCCCAGCCGAAGTTGCAGGCCATCTTGCGGATGAAGGCGTACGGCTCCGCATACGCGCCGGGGCGGTCCCCGAGCCGGTCGCGCAGTTCCTCGGCGTACGTGTACGGGGCGGTGAACCGTACGTCGAGGGTGTTGGCGCCCTCGGCCAGCACGGCGCGGACGGGGAAGCGGTGACTGCGGTGCTGGTTGGCGCTGCGGCCCACCTCGATGCCGTTGAGCAGGACCGTGGCGACCGTGTCGAGGCCGTCGAAGCACAGGGCGGCCTGGTCGTACCCGTCCGGAGTCCAGTCGAACGTGGTCCGGTAGGTCCAGTCGGTGCGGCCGATCCAGCCGAGCCGGTTCTCGTTGTCGTCCAGGTACGGGTCGTCGATCAGTCCCGCCGCGAGCAGGTCGGTGTGGACGCAACCGGGCACGGTGGCGGGGACGCCCCCTGTGGGGAGCCCCAGCGGCCCGGGACTCTCGGCGACGAGTGTCCAGCCGTCGTGCAGGGGCAGGTGGCGAAGGGTCACGCGGAGGTCCTTCCGCAGTCGGGGAGCTGGGCGCAGGCGACGAAGTGGTCCGGCTCGGTCTCGTACAGATCGGTGTTCCCGCCGCCGCCCTCGTGGAAGGCGCAGCTCTCCAGCGGCTCGGGCGGGTCCCAGGGGGTGTTGAGCCGGGGCACGGCGGCCAGCAGGGTGCGGGTGTAGGGGTGGAGCGGGTTGCCGAACACCTTCTGGGTGTCGCCCCGTTCGACGACCCGGCCGCGGCGCAGCACCACGGTCTTCTCGGCGAGGTAGGTGCCGAGCGCCAGGTCGTGGGTGATGTAGAGGACGCCGAGGCCACGTTCCTTGAGGACGGCCAGGAGGTTGAGCACGTCGATGCGGGTGGAGGCGTCGAGCATGCTGGTGATCTCGTCGGCGACCAGGAAGCTCAGGTCGAGGAGGAGGGCGCGGGCGATGAGGAGGCGCTGCAACTGGCCGCCGCTGAGCTGGTGCGGGTAGCGGCCGAGCACCTGTCCGGGGTCCAGGCGCACGTCCCGTACGGCCTTCTCCACGCGGTCGGCCCACTCCCTGTCGGAGACGCCGGGGTGGTAGGCACGACGGATCAGCGAGAAGACGCGGTCGGCCCGGAACACCGGGTTGTAGCAGGAGAAGGGGTCCTGGAAGACGCCCTGGACGCGGCGGTAGAAGTCCTTGCCCGGGCGGACCGGGCGGCCGTCCAGGGTGAGGCTGCCGGAGCTGACGCCGGTCAGGCCGAGGATCATCCGGCCGATGGTGGACTTCCCGCTGCCGCTCTCGCCGATGAGGGAGACGACCTCGCCGGGTTCGGCGGTGAAGGACACCCGGTCCACCGCGGTGACGGAACCGCCGCCGAAGGCTCCGGCGCGGTAGGTCTTGGTGACGTGGTCGAGGGTCAGCATCAGGCCTTCCAGCATGCGACGGAGTGACGGGGGGCGATCTCGACGACCGGTGGTTCCTCGGCACACCGCTCGTCGGCCAGCGGACAGCGGTCGCGGAACCGGCAGCCGGCCGGGGGGTTCAGCAGGGAGGGCGGGGCGCCCGCGATGCCCTTGAGGGGCTTGTCGGCGTACCGGGCCCCGACCTCGGGGAGCGAGCCCAGCAGGAGCTTGGTGTACGGGTGGCGGGGCGCGGTCGTCAGGACCTTCGTGGGGGCCTTCTCGGCGAGCTTGCCCGCGTACATCACCATGATCGAGTCGGCGATGTGCGAGGTGAGGCCGAGGTCGTGGGTCACGAAGATCATGCTGGTCACCAGGCCCTTGTCGCGCAGCCCGGTGAGCGCGCCGACCACGGCCCGCTGGGTGGAGACGTCCAGGGCCGAGGTGACCTCGTCGGCGATGAGGACGGACGGGTCGAGAAGGGTGGAGATCACCATGACGGTGCGCTGTTTCATGCCGCCGGAGAGCTCGATCGGATAGCGGTTCAGGACGTCGTGGTCCAGGCCCACCAGGTCGAGGCGGCGGTGCAGTTCGGCGGTGTCCACGCTGACGCCGCGGGAGGCGAGCAGTTCGCGGATCATGCGCCCGATGCGCCGGGTCGGATTGAGGGCGCTCATGGAGTACTGCGGTACGAGCGATATGCGGTGGAAGCGGAAGGCGTTCATCGCCCGGTCGTCGGCGACCGGGACGTCGTCACCGTCGAGCGTGACGGTGCCGCCCGCGTGCCGCATCCGGCCGTCGAGGCGGATCAGCGACTTGCCGAGCGTCGTCTTGCCGCAGCCGGACTCGCCCGCCAGGCCCAGGATCTCTCCGTCGGCGAGGTCGAAGGAGACGCCGTCCAGGGCCCGGACCTCGCCGCGCAGGGTGCGGTAGTGGACCCGGAGATCGGTCACGGTCAGGGTCATGTGCTCAGGCCTTCCCGAGATCGGTCACGGTCGGAAGTCATGTCTCAGGCCTCCCGCAGCTTCGGGTTGAAGACCTCGTCGAGGCCCACGTTGGCGACGTACAGCGCGCCGACGATCGCGGTGATCCCGGCGCCGGGCGGGACGAACCACCACCACATGCCGAGTTGGAGCGCGCTCCACTGCTGGGCGCTCTGAAGCATCAGCCCGAGTGAGACGCCCTCGGTGGGGCCGAGCCCGATGAAGTCGAGCGAGGAGGCGATCAGGATGGAGCCGCCGAAGAGCAGGATGAACATCATGAAGAGGTACGAGCTCATGTTGGGCGCGATCTCGCGGAAGACGATCCGCCAGGTGCCGCTGCCGCTGAGCCGGGCGAGGTCCACGAACTCCCGGGTGCGCAGCGAGAAGGTCTGCGCCCGGATCGCGCGCGCCGCCCAGGGCCAGGAGGTGAGACCGATGAACAGGCCCTGCACGGCGACCGACCGGACCCCGAGGTAGGCGTTGATGATCAGCAGCACGGCGAGTGCGGGCAGCACCAGGACCACGTTGGTGATCATGTTGAGGATCTCGTCGACCGCTCCCCCGCGGTAACCGGCCAGGAAGCCGACGAGCATGGCGATGACGGCGGCGATGGCCCCGCCGACGACGCCGACCAGGAAGGTGGCACGCAGCCCGTGCACGAACTGGGCGTACACGTCCTGGCCGAAGGTGGTGGTGCCCATCCAGTACGTGCCGTCGGGCGCCGAGGCCTGCGGGCCCACGTACTCGTTGGGGTCGGCGTTGTCGAGCAGCGGCGGGCCGATGATCCCGACGAGCAGGAGCAGCACGACGACGGTGAAACCGATGATGAGCTTGGGGTTGCGCACGGCGTAGTGGAGCGTCTCGCGGCCGGGCTTGGCCGCGGCGGCCGCGGGCCCCGCGACGGGGCCGGTGTCGGTGGCCGGTTCGGGCACGGTACTCATGACTGGCCTCCTGCCATGCCGGTACGGGTCCGGGGGTCGACGACGACGTACACGATGTCGATGAGGAAGTTGGCGATCAGTACGCCGATGACGATGAACAGGAACGCGCCCTGGAGCAGGAAGAAGTCCTGGTTCTGGATCGCGGCCAGGATCAGCGAGCCGAGCCCGGGATAGGCGAACACGATCTCGGTGACGAGAGCCCCGGCCACCAGGACGCCCAGCTGGAGGGCGAGTCCGGTGATCTGCGGCAGGACGGCGTTGCGGAAGGCGTAGCGACGGATGAGCCGCTGCGGGGCGCCGAGGGCCGACAGGTAGGACGAGTAGTCGGACTCCAGCTCGTAGATGATCATGTTGCGCATGCCGATGGCCCAGCCGCCGAGTGCGACGAGGAACAGCGAGAGGAACGGCAGCACCCAGTGCTGGAGCAGGTCCACGGCGAAGGCGGTGGACCAGCTCGGCTGGATGTCGAGGCTGTAGCCGCCGGAGAGCGGGAACCAGCCCGCCTTGGAGCCGAGCGCCCAGGCGAGGATGACGGCGATCCACATGTACGGCATCGCGGTCAGCAGGTAGCCCGCCGGCAGCACGGTGTTGTCGAGCACCTTGCGGCGGGCGGCCAGCGCCCCGGCCCAGTTGCCGACGAACCAGCTGAGCAGGACGGCCGGGATCATCAGCCCCAGCGTGTACGGGAGTGCGTCGAGCAGCACGTCGGCGACGGGCTTGGGGAACACCCAGATGGACAGCCCGAAGTCGCCTTGCAGCAGGGCGCCCCAGAAGTGCAGGTACTGCTGCCAGACGGGTTCGTCGAAGCCGAAGAGGTTGTTGTAGTAGGCGCGCATGGCCTCGACGGCCTCGGGCTGCGAGACCCGGGCCCTGGCCACCATGGCGGCGACCGGGTCGCCGGGCATGAAGCGCGGGATCATCCAGTTGACGGTGACGGCGACGACGAAGGTCAGTGCGTAGATCAGCAGTTTGCGGGCGAAGTAGCGGCGCAAGGTAGCTCCCCGGAGAGAGCCCCGCCGTGCGGGCGGCGGTGAGGGCGGCAGGCGCACGGCGGAGCGGTCATGGAAGGAGAAGGGCCGGCGCGGGGCCGGCCCTTCTCAGAACGGCCGTGTCACTTGACGGGCTTGAGCTGGGTGAGGGCTTCGAAGCCGCCCATCTCCAGCCAGTTGCGCCACAGCGCCGGTGCGTACTTGGGTGCTCCGGCGGCGTCCGACGGCCAGTTCGTCCAGTTGCCGGTGGTGGACTGGGCCCAGAGGCCGTTGTACCAGAGGGGGATGACCGGCATCTCCTTGAGCTGGATCGCCTGGATCCTGGAGATGACCTTCTTCATGCCCTCGGTGTCGTCGGTCTTCACCCCGCCGAGTTCCTGGACGAGCTTCCAGGCCTCCTTGTTCTCGTAGCGGCCGAAGTTGACCGTGTTCTGCTGCTTCTGGACGGGCAGCTGGAACATGTACTCGTAGTACGTC
This sequence comes from Streptomyces sp. NBC_01013, assembly GCF_045162765.1. Lineage (NCBI taxonomy): Bacteria > Bacillati > Actinomycetota > Actinomycetes > Kitasatosporales > Streptomycetaceae > Streptomyces > Streptomyces sp. NBC_01013. The sequence goes on along the minus strand of NZ_CP108687.1, from coordinate 5,115,676 downwards.
CACGGGGTGCTGGACAGCTGGCGCTCGTTGTTGACGACCAGGTCGAAGGCGCCCTTGCCGCGCTGCTCGTTGAGGGCGTTCGCGTCGGGGAACTCGGTGGTGATGCTGATGCCCGCGTCCTTGGCGGACGAGGCGATGACCTTCGCGGCCTCCATCCAGTCGGTCCAGCCGGTGGGCACGGCCAGCTTCAGACCGATCTTGGAGCCGTCCTTGTTCTCCACGAGACCGTCGCCGTCGGTGTCCTTGTAGCCGGCGTCCGAGAGGATCTGCTTGGCCTTGGCGGTGTCGTAGGAGAAGCCCTCACTGGCCACCAGGCCCTGGTCGACGAACTTGTCCCACTGCGGGAGCAGACCGGTCGGGTTGGCCGGCTTGACCAGTTCCCCGTAGACACCCTTGACGATCTTGCCGGTGTCGACCGAGGCGGCGAGCGCCCTGCGGAAGGCGGCGTCGTTCATCGGCTTCTTCGTGGTGTTGGGCACCAGCCAGGCCGTGTTGGCGGAGAGCATGTAGGGCGGCTTGTCGTAGTACGAGACGACCTTCTTGCTCTTGACCAGCGAGGAGGCACCGGGCAGGAAGTTGTTGCTGAGGTCCAGCTGGCCCTGACCCAGCTGACCGATGACGACCTCGTTGCTCGGGTTGGAGACGTCGACGATGTAGCGGGGTGCGGGCTTCATGGAGAGCGCCTTGACGCCCCACCAGTCGTCACGCCGCTGCCACACGACCCGGTCCTGGGAGTGGCTCTTGAGCGTGTACGCGCCGCTGCCGACCGGCTTGTCGTTGACGCCGTCGAGGATCTCCTTCTCGGACCGCTTGCCCCAGATGTGCTCCGGGACGATCGGCTGCCCGTAGAGGGTGAAGTCCCACTCCTGGTAGCGGGCCTCCTTGAAGGTGAAGCGGACCGTCGTGGCATCCACCGCCTTCGCGTCCGACAGCCAGCTCCACAGGGTGTGGAAGGACGAGGCCTCGATCTTGCCGAGCCCGTAGGAGTACGCGACGTCCTTGGCGGTCAGCGGCTTTCCGTCCGACCAGGTGATGCCCGGGCGGAGCTTCACCTCGTACGTCTTGTCGCCGGTCCAGCTGCCCGACTCCGCGAGCCAGGGCGTCAGCTTGCCCGCGTTGGGGTCGAAGTGGAACAACGTCTCGTAGACCAGGCCCTTGGTGCCGGTGGCGTGGTCCCAGTTGTGCAGCGGGTTGTAGTTGGCCGGCGGCCCCCATTGCGTACCGGTGGTGTAGAGCGTCTCGTTGCGCGGGAGCGCACCGCCCCCGCCCGCACCGCCGGAGCCGCCCGCCGAGGAGCCGCCCCCCGTGCACGCGGTGGCGGCGAGTCCGATCACGGCGAGCGTGGCCGCGATCCGTCCCCGGAATCCCGTGCCCATCGTCCCTCCATCTCCCCGCCGTCCATGCCGAGCGGAGTTACTGAACCGGGTAAGTGCCGTGAAGCTAAGGCCGCCAGGAGACCGTGTCAAGGGTGAGGGAGCGCTCCCATTCCTTTATTTTTGCGGGAGTTGAGCGATCAGCATTTCAGGAGAGGAGCCGCGCCGCGAGCGAACCAGCGACTAGGGTGTTTGTTTCATACGAACCGGTTAAGTGAGGTTGCATTGCCCAGACACCGCCCCACGATCGCCGATATAGCGCGCCGCGCAGGGGTTTCCAAGGTCGCGGTGTCCTACGCCCTGAACGACCGGCCGGGCGTCTCTCCCACGACCCGCGCCACCATCAAGGCCATCGCGCAGGAGATCGGCTGGCGGCCCAACAGCGCGGCTCGCGCCCTCACCCGTGCCCGGGCCGACGCGGTCGGTCTCGCCCTGTGCCGGCCCGCCCGGCTCCTCGGCACGGAACCATTCTTCATGGAGCTGATCAGCGGCATGGAGAGCGAACTCTCGCCCCGTGGCTGTGCCCTGCTGCTCCAGGTCGTCACCGATCCGGCGCAGGAACTGGAGGTCCACCGCCGCTGGTGGGGCGAGGGCCGGGTGGACGGCGTGTTCCTCGCCGACCTGCGCAGCCCCGACCCGCGCCTCGAGGGCGTCGTCGAGCTGGGGCTGCCGGCCGTGGTGATCGGCCACCCTTCGGCGGCAGGCCCGCTCCCCTCCGTATGGTCGGACGAGCACACGGCGCTCCGGGACACCCTCACGTATCTGACCGCGCTGGGCCACCGGTCCATCGCCCGCGTCGCCGGAATGCCCGGGCTCAACCACACGGAGCTGCGCGACCGGGCCCAGCACGAGGTCTGCGCCGACCTCGGCCTCGACGAGCCCGTCATCGTCCACACGGACTACTCCGGACAGGACGGGGCGCACGCGACCCGACGGCTGATCAGCTCCCCGCGGCGGCCCACCGCCGTCATCTACGACAACGACATCATGGCCGTGGCCGGCCTCTCGGTCGCCCAGGAGATGGGACTCGACCTGCCGGACGACCTCTCCCTCGTCGCCTGGGACGACTCACAGCTCTCCCGGGTCGTCAGGCCTGCGCTCACCGCCCTGAGCCGCGACATCCCGGCGTACGGGGGCCATGCCGCACGCACCCTGCTGTCCCTGGTCGCCGACGGCACGGCGGCCGGCTTCGAGGACGCGGCGGCCCGGCTGGTCCCCCGCGGGTCGACGGCCGCGCCCCGCTAGGGCCTGTTTCGAAAGCAGCGCCGTCCGCCCGGAGGGCGGGCAGGCGGGACTTTCGAAACACGCCCTGGGCGCGCGGGCGTCCCCCGGGGCCGATGTCATACCGCAGGAGGACGCCAGGGCCCCTGCGGTGCGACTCAAGGCTGCCTCGGGAACGGGCACCGGGAGTGACGACCGGCGGCCGATCGGCGGAGAGGATGGAGCCGAGCCCCTGCCCCGGGCCCCCGCCGCCCGGCGAGGCCGTCGGGCGGGCTCCCCGTCCCGCACGAACCCCACCCTGGAGACTCCCGTGACCACCATGTCCACCGCTCACCGCGCCACCGCGGTGGCCGCCCGCGCCACGGAACTGTCGAAGGTCTACGGAGAGGGCGAGACCAAGGTGACCGCCCTGGACCGGGTCACCGTGGACTTCCCGCAGGGCGAGTTCACCGCGATCATGGGCCCGTCGGGCTCCGGCAAGTCCACGCTGATGCACTGCGTGGCCGGCCTCGACAGCTTCAGCAGCGGTTCCGTGCGCATCGGCGAGACGGAGCTGGGGTCCCTCAAGGACAAGCAGCTCACCCAACTGCGCCGCGACAAGATCGGTTTCATCTTCCAGGCGTTCAACCTGCTCCCGACGCTCTCGGCGCTGGAGAACATCACGCTGCCGATGGACATCGCGGGCCGCAAGCCCGACCAGGACTGGCTGAGCAAGGTCATCGACATGGTGGGCCTCGCCGACCGGCTGAAGCACCGGCCCACCGAGCTCTCCGGCGGGCAGCAGCAGCGCGTCGCGGTGGCGCGCGCACTGGCCTCCCAGCCCGAGATCATCTTCGGTGACGAGCCCACCGGAAACCTCGACTCCCGCTCCGGCGCCGAGGTCCTCGGCTTCCTGCGCAACTCGGTGCGCGAACTGGGCCAGACCGTGGTGATGGTGACCCACGACCCGGCCGCCGCCTCCTACGCGGACCGGGTCATCTTCCTCGCGGACGGCGCCATCGTGGACCAGATGATGCACCCCACCGCGGACGGGGTGCTGGACCGGATGAAGGCGTTCGACGCCAAGGGCCGCACCAGCTGAGCCCCGGCCCCCGCCCGGGGCCCTCGTCGCCGTCCCATCCGGAACCCCTCCCCCTCCCAGGACTGACAGCCATGTTCCGTACCGCCCTGCGCAATGTGCTCTCGCACAAGGCCAGGCTGCTGATGACCGTCCTCGCCGTGATGCTCGGCGTGGCCTTCGTCTCCGGCACCCTGGTCTTCACCGACACACTCGGCAACGCCTTCCGCAACCAGTCGGCCAAGAGCTACGACGACATCGCCGTCGCCGTCACCACGTACGCCGACCAGCGCGACGAGAAGGCCGCCGCCATCGACGCCGCCACCCTGAAGAAGATCCAGGCCCTGGACGGCGTGGCCTCCGCCACCGGCCGCGTCGACGGTTTCGCCGGCGTCGCCGACCCCGACGGCAAGCTCATCGGCAACGGCTGGTCCAACACCGGGTCCAACTTCGCCCCCGGCAAGGGCGGCAAGGACGCCCAGTACACCTTCACCGACGGCTCCGGGCCGACCGCCGCGGGCAGCGTCGCCCTGGACGAGGACACCGCGAGGAAGGGCGAGTACGAGGTCGGCGACAAGGTGCGCGTCGCCACCAACGGACCGGTGAAGGAGTACACCCTGTCCGGGGTCTTCACCACCGAGGACGGCGCGGTCAACGCCGGCGGCAGCCTGGTCCTGTTCGACACTCCCGTCGCCCAGAAGCTGTTCCTGCGGCCGGGCGAGTTCAAGGACGTCACCCTCACCGCCGCGCCCGGCGCCTCCGACCAGCAGCTGCTGACCGCCGTGAAGCCGCTGCTCCCCAAGGACGCCGAGGCCAAGACCGGCAAGGTGCGTGCCGACGAACAGGCCGACCAGACCGAGACCGCCCTCAGCAGCCTCAACAAGCTGCTGCTCGCCTTTGCGGGCATCGCCCTCTTCGTCGGCATCTTCCTGATCGCCAACACCTTCACCATGCTGGTCGCCCAGCGCACCAAGGAGCTCGCACTGCTGCGTGCCGTCGGCGCCTCGCGCCGTCAGGTCAAGCGCTCCGTGCTGCTCGAAGCGGCCGTGGTCGGTCTGATCGCATCCGTGGTCGGCTTCGCCCTTGGCCTCGGCCTCGCCACCGGGCTGCGCTCCGCCATGAGCCTGATCGGCGGAAAGATCCCGGCCGGGCCGCTGGTCGTGGCGCCGCTCACCGTCGTCGCCGCCTTCGGCGTCGGCGTCCTGATCACCGTGCTGGCCGCCTGGCTGCCCGCCCGCCGGGCGGCGAAGATCCCGCCGGTCGCGGCGATGAACAGCCAGTACGCGGTGGCCACGGTGAAGTCCCTGGTGCTGCGCAACTCGATCGGTGGCGTCATCGCACTGCTCGGCGGCGCGGCCGTCGTGGCGGGTGCGGCGCAGGCCGGGTCGAACGGTCAGATGCTCCTCGCGGGCGGCGCCTTCCTGGCCCTGATCGGTGTCATCATCCTGATCCCGCTGCTGTCCCGCCCCGTGATCGCTCTGGTGCGCCCGCTGCTGCGGCGGTTGTTCGGGGTCTCCGGCAAGCTGGCGGCGCAGAACGCGGTCCGCAATCCGCGGCGTACCGGCGCCACCGCCTCCGCGCTGGCGATCGGCCTCACTCTCGTCACCGGCATCTCGGTGCTCGGCGTCACCCTCGGCCAGGCGGTCGACAAGGTGACGACGGACAACATCAAGGCCGACTACATGGTGTCGATGGCAAGCGGCGACGCGCTCGACGAGTCGGCGCTCACCGCCCTGGAGAAGGCGGACGGCGTCACCGCCCTCTCGCCCCAGCAGGCGGTCTGGCTGGAGATCGGCAACACCTCGCTCTCGGCGTCCGGTGTCACCCCCGGCGATGTGCAGAAGGTCCTCACCGTCGACACCGTCGCGGGCTCCCTGGACTCCCTGGGCAAGGGGGAGATCGCCGTCTCGGACAAGACCGCGAAGTCGCACGGCTGGAAGACCGGCGACAGCGTCCCGGTCACGTACGAGGACGACAAGAAGGGCAACCTGAAGGTCGGCGCCCTCTACAAGGACAACGAGTTCCTCTCGCCGGTCCTGATTCCCCGTGACGTCGTGGCCCCGCACCAGGGCCGGGCGGACATCCGCGAGATCTGGGTGAAGACGGACGGCGGCGCGAGCGCGGCCCACGAGCAGGCGCTGGTCGACGCGCTGGGCGACAACCCCGGCATGAGCATCATGGACCGCAAGGACATCCGCGACATGTTCGGCGGCTCCATCAACCTCGCGATGAACATCATGTACGGGCTGCTGGCCATGGCGCTGATCATCGCGGTGCTCGGGGTCGTCAACACCCTGGCCATGTCGGTGTTCGAACGGCAGCAGGAGATCGGCATGCTGCGGGCCATCGGCCTGGACCGGCGCAAGGTCAAGCGCATGATCCGGCTGGAGGCCGTCGTCATCTCGCTCTTCGGCGCGGTGGTCGGCATTGGGCTCGGCATGTTCCTCGGCTGGGCGATCGGGCAGACCGTGGCCGCCGAGATCCCGCAGTACGTCCTGGTGGTGCCGTGGGGCCGGATCGCGGTCTTCCTGCTGCTGGCCGGTCTGGTGGGGGTGCTGGCCGCCCTGTGGCCGGCCCGCAACGCGGCGAAGCTGAACATGCTGACGGCGATCAAGACGGAGTAGTGCCACGTGAGACGGCCGAGGGCCGGTCCCCGCTTCGCGCGGGGGCCGGCCCTCGGCCGTGTCCGGGGTCAGCCGGTCGCGTCGGCCTTCCAGTCGCGGGCGCGCAGCGGCATGCGGGCGCCCCCGCCCTCGACCGGGCGGACCGCGAGGATCTGGTTGACGCCGATCTTGTTGCGCTCGAAGGAGAGCGCGGAGGCGGCCATGTAGAGCCGCCAGACCCTGGCCCTGCCGGGCGAGGTCATCCGCACGGCGCGCTCCCAGTCGCGCTCCAGGTTGGCGACCCAGCGACGCAGGGTCAGGGCGTAGTGCTCGCGGAGCGACTCGACGTCGCGGGCCTCGAAACCGGCTTCTTCGAGGGTCGCGACGGTCCGGCCCACCGGGGCCAGTTCGCCGTCCGGGAAGACGTAGGCGTCGATGAACTCGTCCACGTGGTACGCGGACTCGTCCCTCTCCGGGCGGCGGGCGATCTGGTGGTTGAGGAGGCGTCCGCCGGGCTTGAGGAGTGCGTAGAGGTCGTCGGCGTACTCGCGGTAGCGAACCGAGCCGACGTGTTCGGCCATGCCGATCGAGGAGATGGCGTCGTACGGGCCGTCCCTGACGTCCCGGTAGTCCTGGACCCGGATCTCGATCCGGTCGGTCAGGCCCTCCTCGGCGATGCGCTTCCGGGCGAAGGCGGCCTGTTCCACGGAGAGGGTCACTCCGGTGACGCGGGCGCCGTACTCACGGGCGGCGTGGATGGCCATCGATCCCCAGCCGCAGCCGACGTCCAGGAGACGGTCGCCCTCCTTCAGCGCGAGCTTGCGGCATACCAGGTCGAGCTTGTCGCGCTGGGCGTCCTCGAGGTTCCCGCCGTCCTCCCAGTAGGCGCAGGAGTAGACCATGGAGGGGCCGAGGACCAGTTCGTAGAAGTCATTGCCCACGTCGTAGTGGTGGCTGATGGCCTCCTTGTCGCGGCGCTTGGTGTGCAGGGTGCCGGCGCGGCGGCGTACCTCCTCGGGTGGCGGCGGGGGCGGGGGCCAGGGGCCGGCCAGGTGCAGCAGTCCCTTGGCAGCGGCTCTCAGTTTCGGGTCGCGGACCGGGTGGACGCTGTCCTTGGCGTCGCCGCCGCGTTCCCAGATCAGCCCGGCCATCAGGTCCAGGGCCCCGTACAGATCGCCCTCGATGTCGAGTTCTCCGGCCACCCAGGCGCGGGCCAGGCCCAGTTCGCCCGGCTTCCACAGCAGGCGGCGCAGGGCACGGCGGTTCCTGATGACGAGGACGGGGGCGCCGGGGGGTCCGGCTTCGCTGCCGTCCCAGGCCCGGATGCGGACCGGTAGGGGTTCTCCCAGCAACTCCTGGGCGAGAGCGGTCAGCCGCAATGCGGCGTCTGCCATGGCGCACACCTCCGTGATGGTGTTTCCCAACGTGCCCAGACATGCCCACACATGTCTCGGACCACGCCACGGCACCCTTGGCGCCGTGGCGAGGTACACCCCCCTCAACAGTCTCCGGCGGGCCGGCCATCCCGCTACTGCGCAACGGAACGGCAAAATACCTGTACCGCACACGCATCCGTCGGGGCACTGGCCCCCGTACTCCCGCACCGGCTGCCGCGCCCACCTGCACCGATACGCCGAAGGGGCCGTCCGCACCACGGATGGCGGACGGCCCCTTCGGACGTCGTGCGACTGTCTGTCGCGGATACGGAGATCCGCGGACCGGGCCGGAGGACCGGGGTCCTCGTGCCCGGGTGCGGGCCTAGGAGGCCTTGGCCTTCTCGCCCACGGGCTTGGCGGCGGCGGGGGCCGGCGCCGGCTTGGCGGCCTCGTAGAACTCCTCGCGGGGAGTCTCCATGGCGCCGAGCGAGACGACCTCGCGCTTGAGGAACATCGCCAGGGTCCAGTCGGCGAAGATCCGGATCTTACGGTTCCAGGTCGGCATCGCCATGCCGTGGTAGCCACGGTGCATGTACCAGGCGAGACGGCCCTTGAGCTTGATCTTCACCTTGCCCATGACGATCATCGCGACGCCCTTGTGCAGCCCCAGGCCGGCGACCGCACCCTTGTTGGCGTGGCTGTAGTCGCCCTGCGGGAAGCCGCGCATCCCGGAGATGACGTTGTCACCGAGGACCTTCGCCTGACGCAGCGCGTGCTGGGCGTTCGGCGGGCACCAGGCGTTCGGGTTGCCGGCCTTGCGGCCGACCATGTCCGGCACCTGGGCGTTGTCGCCCGCGGCCCAGATGTAGTCGGTGCCCTGCACCTGGAGCTTCTCGGAGGTGTCCACGTGGCCACGCGGGCCGAGCGGCAGACCGAAGCGGGCCAGCGCCGGGTTCGGCTTCACGCCGGCGGTCCACACGATGGTGTTGGAGTCGACCTCCAGGCCGTTCTTCAGCACCACGTGACCGTCGACGCAGGAGTCCATGGAGGTCGAGAGGAAGACCTCGACACCACGGGACTCCAGGTGCTCCCGGCCCCAGGTGCCCAGCTTCGGGCCGACCTCGGGAAGGATCTTGTCGGCGGCGTCGACGAGGATGAAGCGCATGTCCTCGCGCTTCACGTTCGTGTAGTACTTCGCCGCGTCGCGGGCCATGTCCTCGACCTCACCGATGGTCTCCGCACCGGCGAACCCGCCGCCCACGAAGACGAAGGTGAGCGCCCGGCGACGGACGTCCTCATCGGTCGTCGAGTCAGCCTTGTCCAGCTGCTCGAGAACGTGGTTGCGCAGGCCGATGGCCTCCTCGATGCCCTTCATACCGATGCCCTGTTCGGCCAGGCCGGGGATCGGGAAGGTACGGGAGACTGCGCCCATCGCGATGACCAGGTAGTCGAAGGGCAGCTCGTAGGCCTCGCCGACGAGCGGCGCAACCGTGGCGACCTTGCGGTCCTGGTCGATGGTCGTGACGCGGCCGGTGAGGACCTCGGCCTTGGGCAGCACGCGTCGCAGCGGGACGACGACATGCCGAGGCGAGATGCTGCCGGCAGCAGCTTCGGGGAGGAAGGGCTGGTAGGTCATGTACGACCGGGGGTCGACGACCGTGACGGTCGCCTCTCCGTAGCGCATCTTCTTCAGAATGCGCCGAGCTGCGTACAGGCCTACGTACCCACCGCCTACTACGAGGATCCTGGGACGCTCCGTGGTGCTCATGCCATCGAGTATCCACCTCCCCCGGGGGGCACGCTCGTGAGCCCCTTCACAAGGTATGGCCCACCCTCTGCTACACTTCGCCGCCCACGTGACCCAGGTCATGACCCGGCAGGGGAACCACGACAGCCTGGCGAACGTTGTTCACCGCTTGTGAGCTGGCCCTTGAGCCGCCGAGCGGGATGAACCACCCCGTTGGACCCCACTCCCGCAGCGCGTCCGGAACCGCCCCGTATGCGGCGCGAGGACCCCCGCGCACCCTCCTGCGGACCCGTTCGCAGCAGAAGTCCGGCCCAGAGGGCCGAATTCCTTGTGAAGAAGTTCACGAACTTCGTCGCGCCGCGTCCCCGAAGGCGCCCGCAGGACGGTTCCGGACGGCTCAAAAGTGCAGGCCGGGGTGCTGATGAGCAGTGCCTGCGGGCGGCTGCGGGCCCCCCTAACGGGCCGCGTAGAAGGCGATTCCGTCGAGGATGTCGTGCTCGCTGACGACGACCTCGCGCGCCCCGACCCGCTCCATCACGGCCAGCAGGATGAGCGCCCCGGAGGTGATCACATCGACCCGGCCCGGATGCATCGCGCCGATCGCCGCACGCTCGGCGTGGGTCGAGGCGAGAAGCCGTTCGGTGATCTCCCGGACCTGCTCCAGGGAGACCCGGGAGTGGTGGATCGCCTCGGAGTCGTACGCGTCGAGCCCCAGCGCGATGGCGGCCACGGTGGTGACCGTTCCGGCGAGGCCGACGAGCGTTGCCGCCGAGGTGAGCGGGACGGTCTCCTCGGCCAGGTCCAGCGCGGCAGCGACGTCGGCCCGGATCGCTTCGACCGCGTCCGGGGCGGGCGGGTCGCTGACGACACCGTCCCGCACGAGGTGCCGCTCGGTCATCCGGACGCAGCCGATGTCCACGGACCGGGCGGCCCGCACCCGGTCGTCGCCGACGACGAACTCGGTGGAGCCGCCGCCGATGTCCACGACGAGGTACGGCTTCGCGAGGTCGTCGCGCCCGACGAGCTCCTTGGTGGCCCCGTCGAACGAGAACTCGGCCTCCTGATCGCCCGTGATCACCTCGGGCTCGACACCCAGGATGTCCAGCACGCCGCGGACGAAGTCGTCCCTGTTCTCCGCGTCCCTGGAGGCGGAGGTGGCGACGAAGCGGACCCGCTCCGCGCCCTGCTCCTTGATCACCGCGGCGTACTGCCGACAGGCCGCGAAGGTCCGTTCCAGCGCGTCGGGGGCGAGCCGGCCGGTCCGGTCGACGCCCTGCCCCAGCCGGACGATCTCCATCCGCCGGTCGAGCTCGACGAGCTCACCCGTGACGGGGTCGGCATCCGCGACGAGCAGACGGATCGAGTTGGTACCGCAGTCAATGGCGGCCACACGCGTCATGAGTTACTCCCAAATCAAGCGGGGTCCGGGGCGGAGCCCCCGTCCAAGCCTCTCCGGCGATCCAGGAGCGGGGGTCCGGGGGCACCGCCCCCGGGTACGGACGGTCAGCCCTCGTCCGGCGCGCCGCACGGCGAGACGCACGGCCCCTTGCGCCACCATTCCGGCAGCATCGCAATCGCCTCGTCCCCGAGCGGGTTCACGCCCGGCCCCGCGGCCAGCGAGTGCCCGACGAGCACATGCAGGCACTTCACCCGGTCCGGCATGCCGCCCGCGCTCGGGAAGCCCTCCAGCACCTCGATGGCGTCACGCCGCGCGATGTAGTCCTCGTGCGCGGCCCGGTAGGCCGCGGCCAGCTCGGGGTCCGCAGCGAGGCGCTCGGTCATCTCCTTCATGACCCCGTTCGCCTCCAGCGTGCCGATCGCGGACGCCGCACGCGGGCACGTCAGGTAGAACGTCGTCGGGAACGGCGTACCGTCGTCCAGCCGGGGCTGCGTCTCGACCACGTCCGGGTTGCCGCACGGGCAGCGGTGGGCGATCGCGCGCAGCCCGCGCGGCGGGCGCCCCAGCTGCTGCTGGAACGCGGCGATGTCCGCGTCGGTGGGCGCGGTGGACTCGGTCTGGGGAGGGGGCGTTTCCATGCCTGCCTAGGGTTCTGATCGGACTGCTCGAACTGCGGTTCTGCAGAGTTGGGGGACATACGGGTCAGCCGCGGTCGGCGCTGTCGACGCCGTCCCACAGGTTGGAGTGCCAGGGCCGGTCGGTCTCCTCCGGCCTACCGTCGCGCTCCTTGACCGCGTCGGGGTCGACCACGGTGTAGCCGGTCTCCCCGGGAAGAAGGTAGTGCAGGTGCTCACGGGCCAGCCGCTTGACGTACGCGTCGTCCTGGAGCCGCGCCTTCTCGTCGCGCAGTTCCTCGGTACGGGCCTCGGCCTCCTGCGCGAGCCGCTCCTGGTCGGCGATCTCGTCACGCTGCGACACGTACTGCCGCATCGGGTACGCGAGGGCGACGATCAGTGAGCAGACGATCAGAGCCAGGAAGGCGGCCCGGCCGGTGAGCCGGGAGCGGCGGGCCTGACGGCGGTTCTGGGACCGGTAGACGCGGGCCGCGGTCTGCTCGCCGAGCAACCGCAGCCGGGTCGCGGTGGAGAACCGGTCCCGGTCCTTCGCGGCCATGTCTCCGCCTCCCCATTACGCACGTCCGTCCCCGCACACGGTACGGGACCGAGTGCGGGGACGGACGGAGGCCGGGGCGCTCGACCCCGCCGGGCTTTGCCGGGCCTGTGTGTCAGCCCTTGAAACGCGGGAACGCCGAGCGGCCCGCGTACACCGCGGCGTCGTCGAGGATCTCCTCGATGCGCAGCAGCTGGTTGTACTTGGCGACACGGTCCGAGCGGGCCGGGGCGCCGGTCTTGATCTGGCCGCAGTTCACGGCGACCGCGAGGTCGGCGATGGTGACGTCCTCGGTCTCGCCGGAACGGTGCGACATCATGCACTTGAAGCCGTTGCGCTGGGCCAGCTCGACGGCGTCCAGGGTCTCGGTCAGCGAACCGATCTGGTTGACCTTGACGAGCAGGGCGTTGGCGGAGCCCTCCTCGATGCCGCGGGCCAGACGCTCCGGGTTGGTGACGAAGAGGTCGTCTCCGACGATCTGCACCTTGGCGCCGATCTTGTCGGTGATGACCTTCCAGCCGGCCCAGTCGTCCTCGTACAGCGGGTCCTCGATGGAGACCAGCGGGTACGCGGAGACGAGCTCCTCGTAGTACTCGGTCATCTCGGCGGCCGAGCGGGACTTGCCCTCGAACTCGTACTTGCCGTCCTTGTAGAACTCCGAGGCGGCGACGTCGAGCGCGAGCGCGATGTCCTTGCCCGGGGCGTAGCCGGCTTCCTTGATGGCCTCGACGATGAGGTCGAGGGCGGCGCGGTTGGACTCCAGGTTCGGCGCGAAGCCGCCCTCGTCACCGAGGCCGGTGGACAGGCCCTTGGTCTTCAGGACCTTCTTCAGCGTGTGGTAGACCTCGGCGCCCCAACGCAGGGCCTCCGAGAAGGACTCCGCGCCGATCGGGGCGATCATGAACTCCTGGATGTCCACGTTGGAGTCGGCGTGCGACCCACCGTTGAGGATGTTCATCATCGGGACGGGCAGCAGGTGCGCGTTCGGGCCACCGAGGTAGCGGAACAGCGGCAGGTCCGAGGCCTCGGAGGCGGCGTGGGCCACGGCGAGCGAGACGCCGAGGATGGCGTTGGCGCCGAGCGAGCCCTTGTTCTCCGTGGCGTCCAGGTCGAACATCGCCTGGTCGATCAGCCGCTGCTCGGTCGCGTCGTAGCCGACGAGCTCCGGGCCGATCTGCTCGATCACGGCGAGGACGGCCTTCTCGACGCCCTTGCCGTGGTAGCGGTTGGGGTCTCCGTCGCGAAGCTCAATGGCCTCGAACGCGCCGGTGGAGGCGCCGGACGGCACGGCAGCACGGCCCGTGCTGCCGTCGTCGAGGCCGACCTCGACCTCGACCGTGGGGTTTCCGCGGGAGTCGAGGATTTCCCTGGCTACGACGACGTCGATGGACGGCACGAGGCATCTCCTTCTGGGATATGACGCTGGTGGTGCAGGGTCGCTTTGGCCTTGCGACAAGAGCCTAACCGGCCGGGCCGCCCCAACCGGCCGACCGCCCGTCCCCTGGGACGAAAAAGGACTCAAGGGCGGGCACAGCGGGGCAAAAGGCCAGAATTTTACTGGCCAGTAACTACAACAGTTGAACGCGTCCGCCGAAACCGGCCGACCCCGACCCGGTGCGCAGGGGGAAGGTGCGCACCGGGCCGGGGCGGCCGGAGTGATCAGCGAGGAGAGATCGCCACTACTTCGTCAGGTGGAGCTGCTGACCCGGGTAGATCAGGTCCGCGTCCGTGACGATGTCCTTGTTCAGCTTGAACAGCTGCTCCCAGCCGCCCTCGACCTTGTGGTCGGCGGCGATCTTGCTCAGGGAGTCACCGGTCACGACCTTGTACTCGCCGTCACCCTTCTCGACCTTCTTGCCGGTCGGGGTGGTGACGGTCTTCGACTCGGCCTTGGGGGCGGTCGAACGGTCCGAGCGGTTGGTGGCGGGGGCCTCGGTGCGCTCGGCCTTCTTCGGCTCGGCCTTCTGGACCGGCGCCTCCTGCTTGGGGGCGGCCTCGGTCTTGGCGGAGGAGCCGGTGTCGACACCCGGGTCGACACCGTCGTTGCTCAGGTTGCCGGCACCGGCACAGGACCAGGCGCCCGGACCCTGCATGTCGAGGAGCTTCTCGGCGACGGCGATCTGCTGGGACTTGGTGGCCAGGTCGGCGCGTGCCGCGTACTGCGTACCGCCGGCGGCCGCCCAGCTGGACTGCGAGAACTGCAGACCGCCGTAGTAGCCGTTGCCGGTGTTGATGGACCAGTTGCCACCGGACTCGCACTGGGCGACGGCGTCCCACGTGGACACGGAGGCGGCGGAGGCGCCGGTCGCACCCATCAGGGGCACGGCGATGGCGGCACCGGCGACACCGGCGAGCGTGGCGATACGGACGGCCTTGGACGGGCGACGGTGCTTGTTGCCCTTGCTGTTGAGCAGCATCGAGACTTCTCCTCACCGACGCCTGCGAGGTGAGCTGTCGGGTTCGGGCCAAGTGAGTTGCCCGGTCGCACGTCCTAGCGCACGACTTCACCCCAAGCCGGTCCTGATGCGTCCTGCGACGATCGGGCCCGGCGCCTACCTGGGTCCCCCGCTCCTGCCTACGGCGCTTTACGCGTCTGTTCCCTTCGACCGACGGCAGGATTCGGCGTGACGGTCGACGGGGCCCGCGGTGCGAGCGGTTCCGACCGTAAACACACCCAACCCTCATATCCAAAGATGGACATACCGGATGAACAGCCCTTCCGGGCACCCGAAGAAGCACTGTTTGTGCAGGTGAGGAGGGATGCGGCGGGACCTCCCGGACAAGATGCGCCAGTTCACGCAAAGAGACCCATGTCTCACTTAGTCAAAAGTGGGACATAGGCCTCTTAACTACCCCAACTTCAGGGGTGTTTTCAGCTGATCATCAGACTGCGCTCATTCGGCCTTCACGCCGAGTTCGAGGCTCTGGCCAGGCAGGATGAGGTCCGGGTCGGACCCCACTTCCGCCTTGTTGGTCTCGTACAGCTGTGTCCACCCACCAGGCAGCTCCTGTGCATCAGCAATCGCCCACAGGTTGTCGCCCGCGCGGACGGTGTACGTACCGTCAGCAGCCGGAATCCCGGTGTCGCGTGCGTCACCGTCACCGCGCGAGGCGTGCCGCCCCGCGTCCCGGTCACTGCCGCGGCCGCTCTCCCGGGTCCCCTCGGGGGCGGGCGTGCCGCGGTGCTTGCCGGCCTTCTCCTGGCCCTCCGAGGGGGCCTTCGTGGCAGAGGAGGAGTCGCCCGGGGGCGTGGCGGAGGGCGTGGCCGACGAGGATGCGGACGCATCCGGCTTCCCGGTCCCGCCCTTGGCGCCGTCTGCGGACTTCGACGCCCCCTCCTCTGACGCGTCGTCCGACGCACCGGCGTCCCCGGAGGGGTCGGCGCTCGCGGACGGGTCCGCGCTTGCGGCGGGGTCGACGGACGGGGTGCTGCCCGGGTCCACGCCCGGCAGACCGGTGTCCGCGACGAGGCCCGAGATGACCGCGCAGCTGGGCCACGCCTTCGGCCCCTGGTCCTCCAGGAGCTTCTCCGCCACGGCGATCTGCTGCGAGCGGCTGGCGAGGTCGGCACGCTCGGCGTAGGACTCGCCGCCGTACGACTTCCAGACCTCCTGGGAGAACTGGAGCCCGCCGTAGTAGCCGTTGCCGAGGTCGGCGCTCCACATGCCGCCGCTCTCGCACTCGGCCACCCGGTCCCAGGTCGAGGCGTCGGCGGCGTGCGCACCTGCCGCACCGAGCAGCGGGATGGCGATGGCCGAGCCGGTCACGCCTGCGGCGACGACGATCGCGGGTGCCTGCCGAGGGCGACGGTGTCTGCCGTTCGCGGAGCCCATGGGAATGCCTTCCGTGTGACTGACGAGTGACTGGTGAGTCGAACGGTGAACCTAGCGGGACTCGAACGTGTGTCACAAGTCGATGCAGCAGAGATCACGTGAAAGTCACAGAGTTGACAGAGTGTCACCTTCACCGATCACCGGACCCGGCGTGAACTCCACCGGAAGCGTGCGCAGTCCGCGCATGATGAGCCCGCCACGCCATCGCAAATCGGCAGGATCCACCGCGAGTCGCAGGTCAGGAAGGCGTTTCAGCAGCGTCGCGAGAGCGGCCCGGCCCTCCAGCCGGGCGAGCGGTGCCCCCAGGCAGTAGTGGATCCCGTGACCGTAACCGAGGTGCTGATTGTCACGCCGTGCAAGGTCCAGCGTGTCCGGCCCGTCGAAGCGTTCCGGGTCCCGGTCGGCGGCCGCCAGCACCACCAGCACCGGGTCTCCCCCACCGACCCGCTGCCCGCCGATCGTCAGCGCCTCGGTGGCGTAGCGCCAGGTCGCCAGCTCCACCGGGCCGTCGTACCGCAGCAGTTCCTCGACCCCCGTGGCCAGCAGCTCCGTCTCCCCCGCGGCCACGGAGCGCTGGAGCCGCGCACGCTGCTCCGGATGGCCCAGCAGCGTGTGCACTCCGTTGCCGATCAGATTGACCGTCGTCTCGAAACCGGCGAACAGGATGATGAAGGCCATCGCCGCGGCCTCGTTCTCCGTCAGGTGCTCACCGTGGTCGCTCGCCCGGATCAGACCCGAGATCAGGTCGTCGCCCGGGTTCTCGCGCTTGCGGTGGATCAGTTCGAGGAGATAGCTCCGCATCTTCTTCACGGAACGGGCCACCCCACCGCGCGGGCCGCCGCCGTGGCGGATCATCATGCCCGCCCAGTCGCGGAAGTCGTCCTGGTCCTCAGGCGGGACGCCGAGCAGGTCGCAGATCGCGTAGATGGGGAGCGGGAAGGCGAACTCGTGGATGAGGTCCGCCTCCCCCCTCTCGATGAACCGGTCGATGAGCCGGTCGGTCAGCTCCTGCACGCGCGGTGCGAATTCCGCGATGCGGCGCGGGGTGAACGCCTTGGACACGAGCCTGCGCAGCCGGGTGTGATCGGGCGGGTCGATGTTCAGCAGATGCGTCATGAGCTCCGCCTTGCGCTCGCCCGGGATCCCCGTCTTCCCCTTGGCGTGTGCGGACTCGGCGTGGTGGGCCGGGTTCTTGGACAGCCGGTTGTCGGCCAGGGCCTCCCTGGCGTCCGCGTACCGCGTCACCAGCCAGGCCTCGACCCCGCTGGGCAGTGTGGTGCGGTGCACCGGGCTGTGCTCGCGCAGCCAGGCGTAGGCGGGGTACGGGTCGGTGGCGAACTCCCAGGTGAAGAGTTCGGGCGCGGGTGGCGTCGCGTGGGCGGGGCAGCCGGCGGGGGCGGCGGCGGGTCGGTCGTTCACTCCCCGACGTTATCCGCCGGCCCCTGACCGATTCCCTCCGCGGCCCTGATGGCGTCCCGGTACGCGCGGCCTGCGGCCCGCAGGGCGGCCTCCGGGTCGATGCCGTCCTCCTGGGCGCGCACGGCCAGGGAGAGGAGCCGGTAGCCGATGTCGCCGCCCTCGCTCCCGCTCCCGGCGGGGAGCGGCACGTCGAGTCCGGCGGTACGGACCCGGCTCGCGAGCTTCGCGGCGAGCGCCAGGCCGGGCTGGCCGAGCGGCACCCCGTCGGTGACGGACTCGCGCTGCTTCTCGATCGCCTTCGTGCGCAGCCAGTGCGCGTGGACGTCCTCCGGCGTCTCGGCGGTCTCGTCACCGAAGACGTGCGGGTGGCGGTGGATCAGCTTCTCGACGAGGGTGGCCGCGACATCGTCCACGGAGAACGGCTCCTCCTCGTCCTCCTGCGCGATGCGTGCGTGGAAGACGACCTGGAGCAGTACGTCCCCGAGTTCCTCGCGCAGTTCCTCGCGGTTGCCGTCCTCGATCGCCTCGACGAGTTCGTACGCCTCCTCAATGGCGTACTTGGCCAGGCCCTGGTGAGTCTTCTGCGAGGTCCAGGGGCATTCGAGCCGGATCCGGTCCATGACCTGGACGAGATCGAGGAGCCGGGCGCCGGGCAGGTCGTACGAACCGGGCAGCAGCTCCAGGTTCGGCATCCGCACCCGCCCCGAACCGGCCAGCCGGGCCAGCCCGTCGGTCAGCGGCTGGTTGCCCTCGCCGCCGGTGAGGACGACCACGGTGCGGCCGCCCGCGCACGCGTCGACGAGTTCCTGCGCGTCGGGCACGCCGGGCGTGACGGTGACACCGGCCTCGCGCAGATACGGCAGCTGCGGCTGGTCCTGCTCCGCGCAGTGCACCCGGTCGGCGGCGTGCAGTGTCTGCCAGGCGGGCCAGGACAGCAGTCCGGGCGCGACGCGGTGGCTGGCGGTGAGCAGGACGATGCGGCCGGGGTCTTCAGCGTTCACGCGTCGAATCTACCCCGGCCGTCGGACCGGGATCAGGCCCCGGCCTCCGCGGCCGACTGGGCCGGCTTGGTGACCTGGGTGATCCAGGGGGCCTTGAAATCGGCGAGCTGGATCTGCTGGTTGTTCCAGGTGCCGAAGCGAGGGTTGACGTCGACCTTCAGCGCCTTGGACGCCTTGGTCAGCGCGTCGCCGAGGACCTTCGTGCCGGCCGGGGTCGTCGGGTCGGCGCCGAGCGCCTGGCCGAGCTTGGTCAGCTGGATCTGCTCGCGCAGGAAGGCGTCGATCTGGTCCGGGGCGATCCAGCGCTCCTGAAGCACCGCGGCCCGCAGTCCGCCCTCCCCCTTGTACTGGGCGACGGCCTGCTGCCGCATCTGCTGGATCTCGGCGCGGGTGACGGTCACCCCCGCGTCGGCCGAGGCCTTGTCCAGGACCCGGTCGAGGATCAGCCCGTGCAGCTTGGCGCGGACCAGCTGGCCGGACTGGTTGGTGATCTGGACGGCCTGCTTCGAGGTGTCCTGCGCCTGGCGCACGTCCGCCACCTGGCCCTGCACGGTGGCCACCGTGATCCGGTCCCCGCCCACGACGGCCGCGGCGCCCGGGTGGGCCTGGCTGCCGCAGGCGGCGAGGAGCGGCCCTGCGGTGAGCAGTGCGGCGGAGACGGTGAGCGCGGTGCGACGGCGGCGGTGCAAAGGAGCCTCCCGAGGAGATTGTGCGGCGGTGCACAAGGCCTTGCGGTGATCGATGCTAGAGCATCCGGCACTTGGGGGGCAGGAAAAGGAGCGGGTCCGGGTGCGTGCAGCTGCAAGGCGGAGGATCGAGGCGACGCGGAGCGTTGTTGACGGACGACAACGCCGCAGATGCGCGTGCTCGGACCCGCGACGCCGCCCCCCGCGTGCCGGCTGCTCTTGGGCAGTGGAACTGGTCCCGGCCACTGATTCGACCAACGATTCGGGAGGAGTTGGGGATGTGGGCGTCCGGCGGCGCGGCTCGGACGGCGCCTTCGGCCGGTTTCGGCGGGTCTCTCGTGGGGCGAGGCCCGCCCGCACCGTCCGGCCGCTACACCGACGCCTGGGGAACGAGTGCTGCCACCGCGTCCAGGTCCTTGCTGCCGCCGAACCGCTGGAAGAAGATGCGCAGCGCGCTCCCCCTGGACTCGTCGAGCAGGATGAACGAGTTCTTCACGAATCCGCGCTTGATCTCGGTCCGCTTCACGTCCTTGATCTCGAACGTGGCCAGGTGCCGGTCCGGCTTCGCGAAGGTCGGATTGGCCAGGAACAGGAACAGGCGTTCACCGCTGGCCGCGAGGTACATCGGCTGCGGGGCCGCCGCAGCGATCATCGTCCCGCCGCTCAGGACCGCCGCGGCGAGGCCCATGGCTATGTTCTTCTTGACGGAGACCTCGCTGAGATTCACCAGTGACGTCGCCTCGACCTGCTCACCGGGCTCCAGCATGACCGTGACGGCTTTCAGCAGGGCCCGGCGTCTTCTCGCGTTCACAACACACCTCTGAATGGATCAAGGAATACGGTGCGGCGAGCGGGCCGTGAGGAGTCACGCCGAAGGCAGCACCGCACCGGCGCTGCACGGCGCGGCGGTTTTGCCCGGCTCAGCGCATATGACCGGGACACCTTGCCATACGGAAGCCCGGGCTCCGCACCGCCCGGCTCAGCCGACCCGTTCGGCCGTTTTCGGCGGGGTGTCCGGCCGCAGCATGATCGTGCGCGAGACCACGAACGTGATGGGGATGGCGGCCGCGGCCGCGACCAGTGGGGCGTACCGGCTGCTGAACCCGGCCAGGTCGACCAGCAGGTAGACGCCGCCGGTGGTGATCACGAAGTTGGCCGCGTTGGTGAGCGGGAAGAGCAGGAACTTCCGCCAGGTGGGCCGGGTGCGGTAGGTGAAGTACGAGTTGAGGAAGAACGACCCGGTCATGCTGAGCACGAAGGCCAGTGCGTGCGCGGCCAGGTACGGCAGCCAGTGCAGCAGCACGAGGTAGAAGCCGTAGTACGTGCCGGTGTTGACGGCGCCCACGAGGGCGAACCGGACCATCTGCGCCTTGATCGTCATCGGCGTACGAACTCCAGGGGTTCCGGCTCCGGGGCCGGCCGGCGGGTCTGGATGTTGGTGGCCTTGACCAGGAAGTGCGGGCGGCGCTTCACCTCGTAGTAGATCCTGCCGACGTACTCCCCCACCACCCCGACCATCACCATCTGGACGCCGGCGAGTGCGGTGAACACCACGAGAAGGGTGACGTATCCGGGGGTGTCGACGCCCTTCACCAGGGCGACACCGACGATCCAGGCGGCGTAGACGAAAGCCAGGGACACCAGCAGCATGCCGAGGTAGAGCGCCGCGCGCAGCGGCTTGTTGTTGAAGGAGAGGAGCCCGTCGAGGCCGTAGTTCAGCAGCTTGCCGAAGGTCCAGGCCGAGCGCCCCTCCTCCCGGACGGCGTTCTCATAGCTGAACGTCGTGGTGGGGAAGCCGACCCAGGCGAAGAGGCCCTTGGAGAAGCGGTTGTACTCGGTGAGTTCGAGTACGGCGTCGGCCGCCCGCCGGGACAACAGCCGGAAGTCGCCCACCCCGTCGACCAGTTCGACGTCCACGAGGCGGTTGATGAGCCAGTAGTAGGCGCGCGCGGTGAGGGTGCGGGTGACGCGGTCGCCCTTGCGGGTGCGGCGGGCGATCACCTGGTCGTAGCCCTGAGCGTGCTCCTGGAGCATGCGGCCGACGAGCTCAGGCGGGTGCTGGAGGTCGGCGTCCATGAGGACGACGGCGTCACCCTCGGCGTGCTGGAGGCCGGCCAGCATGGCGGCCTCCTTGCCGAAGTTGCGGCTGAAGGAGACGTAGCGGGCCCGGGGATCGGCGGCTGCCAACTTCTGGAGGATCGGCAGGGTCCGGTCCGCACTCCCGTCGTCCACGTACACGAGCTGGAAGGCATGACCCAGGCGGGTCATCTCCTCCGTCACGCGTTCATGGAAGAGTTCGAGGATCTCTTCCTCGTTGAAGCAGGGCACCACCAGAGAGATCAGCACGAATGTACATCAGCCGGTCAAAGTGTCGGGAGCGGATGGCAGGCGTGGCCTGGGGACGACGATTGGGTGAACTGGCCCTCCTACGGCCCGATTCGGGCCGCACGGCTATAGGGGCGGAGGCCTCGGCGCGTCCCCCGCCGGCTTGTCCCCCGCCGGTCGGCCCTGGAATCCGATCCGCGGTGGATGGGTGTGGTCCGCCCGGCAGAGGAAGACGTTCATGGAGCCCCAGCGCCCCACGGTGACCTGGGTGGGGACGTTGTCGCCCCTCTCCTTCGACGCGGCCGCGGGCGCGCGCCGCCGCCCCCGGGTGCACGGCGCACCCGATGCCGCTGCGCCGATGCGGCGGCGGTTCAGCCGCCCCTGACCCTCAGTTGGCGCTCCAGTTGCCGTCGCAGTTCGACCGGCAGCGGGTGGTGCGGCCCGTACATCCGCTCGGTGTCGTACAGCAGTGACTGGAGCTGGCCGCGGGCACCCGCGTGGTCGCCGAGGGCCAGAAGCAGCTGACCGATGCGGTGGCGGATCTCGTAGGAGCGGGCCGGGTCGTTGTTCGTCGCGTACTGGTTCTCGTAGTACGGAAGGACCGCGCGGTACTCGGCGAGCGCGGCGGCGGGTTCGCCGAGTTGTTCCAGGCACTGTGCGGCGTCGTACCGGAACTGCAGGGTCTGCAGGTCGGCCGGCCCGGCTTCCGCGGCGCGGTCGTCGGCCAGCCGGCGCAGTTCGGGCAGGGCGCGGCGGTACTGGCCGTCGTCCATCAGCGTCGCGGCGTACTGCTTGCGCAGGATGCGGACGACCGGGGAGCCTTCGCCGTGCTGCTCGGCGGCGGCCGGGAGGATGCCGCCGAGCATGTCGACGGCCTGGGTGATCCGGCCTTCGCCCAGCAGCCTCTTGACCTCGTCGACGGCCGCCGCGACGTCCGGCCGGGCGGGCATCGGCGCGGGGCGGTCGGCCGGCGGGGTCGTGGCGCGGTCGGGCCACGGAGCGTGCGGGCGCAGGAAGGGACGGGTCGGGTCGAGCGGTCCCGAAGGCTGGGCGGCGTTCCGGGTGGGCAGCAGCGGGGCGAGGTGTTCGTACACCTCCTGGGCGCTGCCCGGACGGTGCTGCGGATCCTTGGCGAGCAGTCGCAGGACGAGCGCTTCGAGCGGTTCGGGGATGTCGGGCCGGATCTGCCGGACGGGGGCCGGCGGCTCGTAGAGGTGGCGGTGGAGCACACCGAGGGCGGTGGAACCGGCGAACGGCACGTCTCCACTGAGGAGTTCGTGCAGGAGCACGCCCAGCGCGTACAGATCGGTGTACGGGCCGACGGCACCGCCCATGGCCTGCTCGGGGGCCATGTACGCCGGGGAGCCGATCGGTGAACCGGTGTGGGTGAGGCGGGTGGTGTCGGTGTCCAGGACGGAGGCGACACCCAGGTCGAGGACGACGACGGTGCCGTCCGGGCGCACCATCAGGTTGCGGGGCTTGAGGTCGCGGTGGACGATCGGCACCGCGTGCACGGCGCTCAGGACGGCGCAGAGCTGGGCGGCGACCGCGACGGACCACTGCCAGGGGTACGGGTCGTGCTCGGCGAGATGGTCGCCGAGGTCGGCACCCTCGACGTACTGCATGACGAGAAACAGTTCCTCGCCGTCGCTGCCGGCGTCGTGGACGGTGACGAGGCCCGGGTGGTCCACCTGGGCGGTGACCCGGCACTCGCGGACGAAGCGGCGGCGCAGCTCGCCTGCGGCGTCACTGCCGATGGGGCCGGTGACCCGGTCCGGGCGCAGCAGCTTGACCGCGACCCGGCGGTCCAGGCGCTGGTCGTAGGCCGTCCAGACCTGGCCCATGCCGCCCTGCCCGAGGATCGTCGCCAGCTCGTACCGCCCGCCGATGAGGCGACCGCTCACCGGCCCTCCTCCTTACGGAGGTAGTCGCTCAGCTCGTCGAGCTCGGCGCGGACCTGGTCGATGCGCTGGGGGTGCGGCCCGGAGGACGGTTGCCGGGTGGGCGGCTGCGGCTGGTGTGCGGAGGGCACGGGCTGGGAGTGGGGCGTGGAGTGGGGCTGGGGCGTGGGCTGGGGCTGCTGGTACTGCTGCTGCGCGTACGGCTGCGGGGGCAGGGGTTGCCCGGGCGGCTGCATCGGCGTCTGCATGGGCACCGTGGGCACGTAGGGGTAGCCCCCCATCGGCGGCACGGGGCCGCCCATGACGTTCTGCCCCGTCAGCTGCGCGTAGTGGCGGATGTCGGCGACGAGGAAGTGCACGGGAGCGGCGACCATGGCAAGCAGCAGCACGGGTATGAGGACGTAGTCGACGCCGTGGGCATCGGTGTCGTTGCCGTCCCTGCCGATGACGGGCAGCAGTACGCAGACGAGCACGAAGCCGGCCCCCGCCACCCACCAGTCGAGGGTTCTGCGGCGCACGATCGCCAGCCGCAGCAGGGGTGCCCACAGGAGCAGGCCGCAGGAGAACACCGCGAGCACGGTGAACAGCACGCGCATGGACACGATCCAGGACCTGCTGGGGACTCTGCGCGGCGCCGTCGGCGGAAGACCCGGGGCGTACATGGCTGCTCCTGGATACCTGGTCATGGAACGTCCGCGCGCACCTGGGCGTGCGCGCAGGACCGAGCGTAGAGGGCGACACCGACAAGGAGCCCCGGGTTGTGCGGAACCGTTGTGGTTCCGCTCACTCCGGCGTGACCGTACCGTCCGTCAGGCCGTCGTACATCCCCTGGACGAGTCGGCCGCCGAGCCGCCCGGCGAGGCGCAGTGCGTCCTCGAACGCGGCAAGGGTGCGGAACCGTTCGCCGTACCGCTGCTGCTCCGCCAGGGGCAGCCGGGGCAGTTGGAGGCGGCGGGCGTCGAGCCGGGTCGCCGTGGAGGCGTAGCTGCTGGCCCGGCGGTTGTTGGCGGTGCCACGCAGGAAGCCGGCGAGGAACCAGGGGTCGAGCGCCGCCGGGTCGGGGCGCAGCAGCTGGAGGTTACGGCCGAGCGCGGCACCCGCGGTGGCCTCGTCGATGACGCGGGTGACCGAGCCGCCGCCGAGCACGGGGACGACGACATCGCCTGCCTGGACGACCATGGGCTCCTCGTGCGGCCCGTCGGCCGGCAGGCTCCCCGACGGGGCGGCGGAGCCGAGGACGTCGTGCTCGGTGAGGACGGGGCCCGCACCGGTGCCGGAGCCGCCGGTCCGGAGCTGGAGGGCGCCGGCCCTGGCGAGTTCACCGACGGTGGTGAGCGGCCAGCGGGCGGGGGCGGTGACCTCCACGGGCGGCGGAGTGAGGCGGCCGGCGAGGCCCAGGCTCTTCGTCAGGCGCTCGCGTACGTCGATCAGCTCGGCGGGAGCGGCCGCTGCTGCCGCCGCCGCGGACGGCAGATGGCGGGCGGGGGCCAGGTCGACATCGTCGTCGAGGAGTTCGATGACCGGGACGACGCGGCTGACGCCGGTGCGGGGCCTGCTGTTCTCTCCGGCCGCGAGGCTTCCGGCCCCTGCCGCCCCACCTCCTGTCACCCCGGGCTCACCGGGCACGCCGGGCTTACCGCCGGCCTCACCCGCCTCACCGGCCTCGCCGCTGAACGGCCGCCAGGCGGCGAGAACGGCGGTGTGCAGGGCCGGCCAGTCGAGCCGGTCGCGGCCGCTCTGGCTGGACGCCGGCTCTGCGGGCTCGGCGGTGTCGACCAGGAGCAGTTCGGGCGAGGGGTGCGGCACGGCGTCCGGCTTGCGCAGGACCCAGAGGTGGAGCGGGATGCCGTACGGGGGTGCGGCGCCGGCCGGAAGCGCGATGACAGCCCGCAGGGCGCCCCGGCGCAGCAGATCGGCGCGGATGCGGCGGCCGGAGCGGCGCGACGCGGCGGCGGGCGGCATCAGGAGAACCGCGGTGCCGCCCTCGCGCAGATGGGCCAGCGCATGCTGGACCCAGGCGAGTTCGGACTCCGTGCGGGCGGGAAAGCCGTACTCCCAGCGCGGGTCGTAGGCGAGCTCCTCGTGGCCCCAGTTGCGCTCGTTGAACGGCGGATGGCAGAGCACGGCGTCGACGGAGAGGCGGGGGAAGGCATCAGCGCGCAGGGTGTCGCCGGTCCGCACGGCGAGCGTGCACTCGCCGGGATCGGCGTGCAGGGCGAGACGGAGCGCGGTGAGTGCCGCGAGGTCCGGATCGCTCTCCTGCGCGTACAGCGCACCGGGCCGCACGACGGCGCCGAGCAGGGCCCCGGTGCCCGCCGCCGGGTCGAGGACCGAGCGCAGGGGGCGGCCGGTGTCCGCCAGCGCGGCCATCAGCTCCGCGAGGCCGGGCGGCGTGAGCGTGTACTGGCGCGGGTTGGCGTCGAGCTGACGGCCCAGCAGGAACTCGAAGGTCTCCCGGGCCCCGGACCCGGCGGCGAGCTCTGCGGCGCCCCGCAGCAGCGGGACGGACGGCAGGAGTTCGGAGCGGTCCGGGCTGTGAACCGCACGGCCGCTCTCGGCGGCCGGTCCGAACCGCGCGGTGAGCACCTCGTTCAGCGCGAGGGAGAGCACACCCGCCATCCGCTCGTCGGACACTCCGGTGATCTCGCGCCAGGCGGAGGGCCGGTCCCGTACGAGGAGCAGTGCGCATCCGACGTGGCACAGGGCGGGGAGGGCGCCTGCGGGGTGCCCGGCGAGCTGCTGCCAGACGCGCTCACGGAGCGGGACCTCGGCGAGTTTTCCCTGGTCACGAAGCCACTGCTCGACCTCGGGCAGCGCGAACGAGGGGCTTGTCTCGGTGCCGCCGACGGGCTTGGGGAAGTCGGTGTGCCGCCTGCGCCAGTTACTGACGGCGGCACGTCCCACCCCCGCCAGCCGGGCGATCCCGGCGGCGGTCACCTCTGTCGCGTTGTCCGGCACTTGCTGTCTCCCTGGTGCTCGTACCGCTGATGGCCCGTCCGTGCTCACTGCTGTGCCGGCGAGCATACCGACCTGCTCACAGCACACGATTCACAGCGTGCATTCATTGAATCCTTGTGAACCATGTTGACTCGGTTCACAGGAGATGGTGTCATTGACCTGTCGCTGCACGAGGCGGCACGTGGAACCGCTCACCACCCATCTCCGCACTTGCCGAAGGGCACAGCCATGTCCCAGTTCACCCAGCCGCCGCAGTCCCCGCAGTCCCCGCAGTCCCAGCCGCAGCAGCCGTACGCCCCCGTCCAGACACCCGGCCTGCGCCCCGCGCGCAACGGGCTCGGGGTCGCGGCGCTGATCCTCGGTCTCATCGGTGCGGTCTCGGGCCTGATCCCGTTCTTCTTCTGGCTGGCGGGCACCCTCGGCCTGATCGCGCTGATCCTGGGCCTGGTCGGCCGCGGCCGCGCCAAGAAGGGCGAGGCGACGAACAAGAACATGGCCACGTTCGGCGCGGCGCTCGGCCTGATCGCGCTGATCCTGTCGGTGGTCGGCGCAGTGATCACCTTCAAGGCGGTCGACGACGCGGTGAGCGACCTGAACAAGGCGGTGTCGGACACGACAGCCTCCGCGAAGCCGAAGGCGGGCGGAGCCACCGCCGGCAAGGACACGGACGGCACGAGCGCCAAGGGCGAAGGCAAGAAGGAGGACGCCGCCGAGGCCCTGGAGGCCGGCGACTCGGCGGTCTACGACGACGACCTCACCGTCACGGTCGGCGACGCGACCTCCTACAGCCCCGGCCAGTTCGCCGCCGGTCACACCAAGGGCAACAAGGCCTACCGGGTGGCCGTCGTCGTCGAGAACGCGGGCAAGGAGAAGTTCGACTCCACTCTCGTCAGCGTCGCGGCGCGCGCCGGGCAGGACGGGGTCGACGCCGAGCAGATCTTCGACGGCAAGGTCGGCGAGGGCTTCAGCGGTACGGTCCTGCCGGGCAAGAAGGTCACGGTCCTCTTCGCCTTCGACGCCCCCGCGGACGCCAAGAACCTGACCGTCGAGGTCAACCCCGGCTTCACGTACGAAGCGACGCAGTGGGACCTGAAGCTCTGACCCGCGCCGAAGCGCACCTCACCCGCCCGACACGACGGAACCCGCCCACGGGCGGGTTCCGCCCGTGCGTTCACGCCCAGCCGGCGCGGCCGAGGAGGTCGGTCGCCGCCATCCTGACGTTCGGGTTCTCGTCGTGCAGGAGTGCGCGGGCCGCGGAGCCGTAGGCCCGCTCATCGTCGGTGACCTCCAGCAGACGGACCAGGGCCCGCCGCCTGACCCAGTGATCCGGATCGCCCAGCGCCCGCGCAAGGGCCCCGGCAGCCCCGCCGTACAGATCCGCCAGGGTCTTCGCCGCTTCCATCCGGACTCCGCGATGGGGGTCGCCCGCGAGGGCCGCAAGCAGTGCCTCCCGGGCTCGGCTGCCGAGCGGATGACGACCGCCCAGGGTGTAGGCGGCAGCCAGCCGCTCGTCGGCGGAGTCGGAGCCGGTCAGCCGGTCGACGAGCTCATCACTGCTGCCCGGTGACTGGCCCCTGAAGTCAGGAACCAGCCTCCCCTCCGGCAACCCGTCCAACCAGTCCTCGTACCACCGGAGAAAGTCCGGCGCCGGGTGGAACGCCGGGGGTGCGGCCAAGTCCCCGAGGTTGGCCTCGAGGAGTCGGCCCCGGGCGGGCCCGGTGATGACCAGCAGGGTCATCTCCATGCAGCCCCGGTGGACGACGCGATGGGTTCCCGCGTACGGATCGGTCTGACCGGCGCAGAGACGCGCCCACTCCGCCGGCACACAGCCGTCCGGATCCCACGCGAAGGGCTGCCCCAGCCGCCCGCCACCTTCAGGGATGTCACGGACCTTCCAGCGGGTGAGGGGCAGAAGGCCGCAGTCGGGGCCTATGCCCCCGTTGCCGATCTCACGCAGGAACGTGCGGTACGCGGCGGGCAGGCGGACGCCGTTCACCGCCTCGAAGGCTGCCACGCGCTGTTCGCCGAGCGGACTGCCCAGACGGCGCCCGCCCGGTGCGCGCACGAATGCCGGCCGCCGCGGAACCGGCTCCGGACAGGCCGCCGACAGCTTGGCGTGGATGCGGGCGACCACGTCGTCCATGGGTGCTTCTTCCCGGACGCGATACGGGCGTGCCGCGTCCGCCCGCATCCTAAGGGATGTCCCGCAGTTCCTGGTGGATCAGCGCGCGGCGTCAACCGCGGTGCGTGGCAGGGCGGAGAAGCCCTCGCATCGTGGACGTGTCCGGGCGTCTCGACAACGCGGCGAGGTGCCGTAGCTGTCGTCGTGCGGCCGCCAGGAACTGCGGGACGGCCCTGAGCGGCCTCGCCGCCCGGCGGTCCGGCTCCGCCTCAGCCGCCGCACAGCTCCAGCATGACCTTCTTGTCCGGGGCGGTGACCGGGAGTTCGTACTTCAGTGAGACCTGGGCGAAGCGCAGCGCGTACGCGCAGCGCACCGGCTTGTACGGCGGCAGCCAGGACGCGGGGCCCGAGTCGCGCTTGGCATTGTTGGCCGGGCCGTCCACGGGCAGGAGATTCAGCGGGTCATTGGCGATCTGCTGCCTCTTGGCCTCGTTCCAGCGAGCGGCGCCCATCTGCCAGTCGTACGACAACGGCATGACGTGGTCGATCTGGACCTTGGTGGCCTGCTTCTTGCGCCAGTCGATGGCGGAGCCGGTGTACGGGTCCATGAGCGTCATGGCGACGACCACGCAGTCCGAACCCGACCGGAGTGCGACGTCCTTGCCGTCCCGGGCCAGCAGATCGTTCCGGGTGTCGCAGCCGTTGCGCGAGAGCGGGATGCCGTCGACCGAGTCCTTCCAGGCGTAGCCGAACTTGTCCCGCTCGTAGCCGGTCTTGGGACCGCGGCCCTTGGTCGCCACCTTCTCGATGACCTTCCGGGCCGCCGCCCGGTCCGCGTCGGAGGTGAGGGGGGCGAGGCCCGGCTTCGTACCGTCCGGGTTGTCCAGCGGGCTGGCGCCGTAGCGGGTGGCGGGCTGGCCGCCGTCGTTCGAGCTGCTGTTCACCCCTCCCGCACCGGAGGCCACCTGGTCGGGGTCGCAGCCGGTCAGAGCCAGCACCGTCGCCAGGCCCAGGGCGGGCACGATCACTCGACAATCGCGGGGAGATATCACTCGAAGCCGTCCTGACGGGGAGAAAGCCGAACCAACTCGGGAATCGTACGGGCGTCTTCCCCGCCAGGACATCTTCATGGCATGCATTCACCGTCGATGCAGCCCCAATCACACCTTGCCAATGCCCAGCGTGTTCTCCGACGGCAGCAGCCCGGAGCCGATCGCCGCCACCCAAAGCGGCCCCAGCAGCTCCACGAGCCGCTCCCGCTCCTCGTCCCCCAACGCCCGCCACGGGGCGGCCGCCGCCTCGTCCGTGCGCCGCTCGACCTCCGCGCGCAGCGCCCCGCCCGCCTCAGTCGCCGTACCGTCATCCGCCAACAGGCCTCGCTTCAACAGCCGTTCGCGGGCCTGCGACCACTCCTCGCCGCCCCATCCCCGGCTCGCGAACACCTCCGGGCGGGCCGCGCCGATGGCGGCGAAGGAGACCAGCGCCTCGACCGGGTCGAGCTCCGCTGCCGCGAGCGCCGCGAGGTGCCCGTCGCCGCGGTGTTCGCGCAGGGCGGTCGCCGCCTGCCAGAGCGCGAGGTGCGGTTCGTCCGGCCAGGGCAGGGCGGCGTTGGCGGCGGCGAGCGGACGGCCCGTCGCGTCGGCGGCCTCCGCCACGCGCCGCACGAGCGCGGCGGCCTCTGCCGTCTCCGGGGCAGCGGCCGCCTCCCCCAGCAGGGTCCGGTACGTACGGTCGACGGCCCGGCGCCGGGCGGCGAGCACCGCCTCGGGCGAGGCGACGGACCAGATGGCGGGAACGTACGCGCCCACCATCGCCGGACTGAAGCTGTAGAAGGTGTCCACGACCCTTTCGGCCCCGGCCTCCCCGAGTGGCGCCGCCCGCCACGCGAAGTAGCTCGGCCAGCGCTCGTCCACGGCATATCCGAGCGCCGACGCCTCCTCGAAGGCCTCCGGCGCGTAGTAGAGAACGGCGTGCAGGGGCTCCAGCAGGTGCCACATCTGCCGTACGCGACCCAGCTCGTCGGACATGTCTCCGCCTTCCGCAGCAACTTCGATCTAGTCACCGACTAGATGCTCGGGGCAGTCAGGATGCACCCGCACCGCAAACTTGTCAATGACTAGATTCTGCGTAGGGTGCTTCCCATGAGCAGCGACCGCACCTACCACCACGGCGACCTGCGGCGGGCCGTCCTCGCCGCCGCCCTCGATGTCATCCGCACCGAGGGCCCCACCGCATTGAGCCTGCGCGACCTGGCCCGCCGGGCCGGCGTCTCCCACGCCGCACCCGCCCACCACTTCAAGGACCGCACGGGCCTGCTCACCGCCATCGCGGCCGAGGGCTACGCCTTGTTCGCCGACGCCCTGGCCGACGCGCCGGACCTGCGGGAGCGGGGCGTGCGGTACGTGCGGTTCGCGGCCGAACACCCGGCCCACTTCCAGGTGATGTTCCAGCCGGACCTCTACCGCGACGACGACCCCGGCCTGCTCGCGGCGAAGGAGCGGGCCTCGGCGGAGCTGCGGGCGGGCGTCACCGGGCTGCCCGCCGCCGGACGCGGGGACGACGCCCGGCTCGCGGGCGTGGCCGCCTGGTCCCTGGCCCACGGCTTCGCCACGCTGCTGCTCAGCGGGAATCTGAGCGGGGCAGTGGGTGAGCGTGACCCGGAGGAGGTGTTCAGGGGGCTCGCGTCCCTGCTGTTCGATCCGAAGAGCCCCACCGGCGAGTGAGCGGGGGGAGGTGACTCCGCCGGGGCACGGCACGCGGACCCCTCTCACCCACCGTTCGACCCGGCTCCCCCGGCTCCCAAGTCAGCGAGGCACCGGCCGATCGGCCTCGTCCGCGTCGACGGCCGGAGACGCCAGGGCCAGGGCGTGGATACGGGGTATCGGCGAGGGCAGCAGCCAGAGCACCGAAAGGGCCCCTCCGACGGCGGCCACGAGGAGCGTCGGCCTCAGGCCGACGAGCGTGGCGAGCACGCCGCCGACGACGGCGCCGACCGGCCGCACGCCGTAGTTGACCGTGCTGTACGCGCCCGCGACGCGACTGCGCATCCGGTCGGGGATCACCGCCGCCTGGAGCGAGTTGAGATTGACGTCGAACAGCATGACGCCGAATCCGGAGAAGAACTCCGCCGCGGCCAGCACCCCGGCACGGAGCCAGAGGGGACCGTCCGCGGCGGCAGCGATGGCGATCGGCGCGGGGAACAGCACGGCGCCCGCCATGACGCTGCGCCCCACACCGAGCCGCCGCGAGAGCGTCGGAGCGGTCACCGCGCCGAGCAGGGCGCCGGTCGCACCGAGCCCCATCGCGGCACCGATCACCCCTGCGGACAGCCCGAGGCTCCTGCTGGCGAAGAGCACGACCAGGCCGCTTCCCGCGACGAAGGTGAAGAAGTTGATGGTGGCCGCGCAGCCAAGGGTGGCCCGCAGCACGGGGTGGCGCACGACGAACGCGAGGCCCTCCCCGGCACGTCGCACCAGCGAAGGCGCGGCCGCGGCAGGGCCGTCCGCCGCAGTCGCCGCCGGCGCTTCGTCCACCCGAATCCGGCCGATGAGAAGCGCCGACGCCAGAAAGCTCAGGGCGTCCGCCACGATGGCGACCGGTGCGGTGAGCGCCTGGACCAGCACGCCGCCGATCGCGGGACCGGCCACCTGGGAGACCGAACGGCCGGCGCTGAGCTTGCTGTTCGCGTCGACGTAGGAAGCGCGGGGCACGAGGCGCACGAAGAACGGCGGGTAGGCGGTGTTGAACAGGACCCCGGCCGAGCCCGTCAGGATCGCCACGGCGTACAGGTGCGTGAGCGTCACCGCCCCGAACACGTAGGCCGCCGGCAGGCTCAGGAGCACCGCGGCGCGCAGCAGGTCGGCAAGGATCATCAGGCGGCGCTTGCGGGGCTGTTGATCGACCCAGGCCCCCAGAAGGATCGCGAGCAGGTTGGGGGTCCAGATGAGCGCCGTCAGCCATGCCACCTGGCCGGCCGAGGCGTTCAGCGCGCCGACGGCGATCAGCGGCAGGGCCAGCTCGGAGATCCGGTCGCCGACCTGTGAGGCCGATTGGCCGGCCCAGAAGCGGGAGAACCGCCGGTCCCGCCACAACGATATGGCGGGGGGTGAGTCCTGGCGGCCGTTCACGTCGTCCGCCCTGTCCGCTCCCCGCCCCGGTCCCCGTCGGCTTCCGGCAGGACGTAGCGCATCAGCGCGACGCTCCGGCTGTCGGCGGGCCGGTCGGCGGGGTCCCGGGTGACGTACGGCGCGAGAACGCGCTCGATCCCGTCCTCAATGGCGGCGAGCTCCTCGACGGTGACCACGACGCGGGTGTGGGCCAGCCCGGCGGCCCCGCGCCAGGCCGGGTCGAGCCCGGGCTCGACCTCGGCGGCCCAGCGGCCCGGAACATCGGCGTATCGCAGGAACATCTGGCGTGAGAGCTCCCGCGCGGCCGTCCGGCCCTCGTCGTCCGCCGGGTCCTGCGGCGTCTCGAACCGGAAGCCGCGCGCCACCGCCTCCCACCGCCGGCTGCGGCGATCCGGCCCGGGCTCGCTGTCACGGACCAGGCCGAAGCTCGCCAGATGGCGGAGATGCCAGCTGGTCACCGACGGGGTCGCCCCGACGTCCGGTGCGAGTTCGGTCGCGGTCGCCGGGCCGTCGCGGCGCAGGCGATCGAGGATCGCCAGCC
This sequence comes from Streptomyces sp. NBC_01013, assembly GCF_045162765.1. Lineage (NCBI taxonomy): Bacteria > Bacillati > Actinomycetota > Actinomycetes > Kitasatosporales > Streptomycetaceae > Streptomyces > Streptomyces sp. NBC_01013. The sequence continues at coordinate 5,082,817 of NZ_CP108687.1, read as the reverse complement.
GCACCGGATGCGCCAGCGCCCGCATCGCCTGCGGATCGGTGATCTCGACATCGCCCATGCGGTTACTGGAGTCCATAACGTGAGAGCATCCTCTCACAATTCGTGAGAGTCAACTCTCATAAAGACGGCGACGGCCCGGCCGTCCCGTCAGGACCCCAGGATCGTCGTGAGGAACTCCCCCGTCCACGCGAGCAGTTCACGCCCCACGACCGGCTTCCCGCCGATCTTGCCGCCGGTGGGGCGCGGCACCAGGATCTGGTGCAGGGCGGGCTTGATGATCGTCTTCGGGTACAGGCGCTTCAGGCGCAGTTCCTGCGACTCCCGAAGCTCCACCGGCGCGAAGCGGATGTTCGAGCCCTGGAGCACGATGTCGCCGACGCCGCAGGCGCGCGCCAGCATGCGCAGGCCCGCCACCAGGAGGAGGTTCTCGACCGGCTCCGGGAGCTTGCCGTAGCGGTCGGTGAGCTCCTCGCGCACCGCCCTGATGTCGTCCTCCGACGAGGCCGAGGCGATGGAGCGGTATGCCTGGAGGCGAAGCCGCTCGCCCGGGGCGTAGTCGTGCGGGACGTGCGCGTCGACGGGGAGCTCGATCTTGACCTCCAGCGGCGGCTCCTCCTCCACGCCGCCTTCGAGGGAGGCCCGGTAGTCCGCGACCGCCTCGCCGACCATGCGGACGTACAGGTCGAAGCCGACGCCCGCGATGTGGCCGGACTGTTCGCCGCCCAGGAGGTTTCCCGCGCCGCGGATTTCGAGGTCCTTCATCGCCACGTACATACCCGCGCCCATCTCGGTGTGCTGGGCGATCGTGGCGAGGCGTTCGTGGGCCGTCTCGGTGAGCGGCTTCTCCGGCGGGTAGAGGAAGTAGGCGTAGCCGCGGTCGCGGCCACGGCCGACCCGACCGCGCAGCTGATGGAGCTGGGAGAGGCCGAAGTTGTCGCCGCGCTCCACGATGAGGGTGTTGGCGTTGGAGATGTCGATGCCGGACTCGACGATCGTGGTGGATACCAGGACGTCGAACTTCTTCTCCCAGAAGTCCACCACCACCTGTTCCAGGGCCTGTTCCGACATCTGGCCGTGCGCGGTGGCGATCCGTGCCTCCGGCACGATCTCGCGCAGCCGGGCGGCGGCACGGTCGATCGACTCGACACGGTTGTGGATGTAGAACGCCTGCCCCTCGCGGAGCAGTTCACGGCGGATGGCCGCGCCGATCTGCTTCTCCTCGTACGGTCCGACGAACGTGAGGACCGGGTGGCGCTCCTCGGGCGGGGTGGTGATCGTCGACATCTCGCGGATGCCGGTGACCGCCATTTCGAGCGTACGGGGGATGGGGGTCGCGGACATGGTCAGGACGTCCACGTTGGCGCGGAGCTTCTTCAGCTGCTCCTTGTGCTCGACGCCGAAGCGCTGCTCCTCGTCGACGATGACCAGGCCGAGATCCTTGAACTTCGTCTCGGAGGAGAAGAGGCGGTGGGTGCCGATGACCAGGTCGACGGAGCCCTCACGGAGCCCTTCGAGCGTCGCCTTGGACTCGGATTCCGACTGGAAACGGCTCAGCGCCCGTACCTTGACGGGGAACTGGGAGTAGCGCTCGGTGAACGTACCGAAGTGCTGCTGGACGAGAAGCGTCGTCGGGACGAGGACGGCGACCTGCTTGCCGTCCTGGACCGCCTTGAAGGCCGCCCGCACCGCGATCTCCGTCTTGCCGTAGCCGACGTCACCGCAGATCAGCCGGTCCATGGGGACGGACTTCTCCATGTCCTCCTTGACCTCGGCGATGGTGGTGAGCTGGTCGGGCGTCTCCGCGTAGGGGAAGGCGTCCTCCAGTTCGCGCTGCCACGGGGTGTCCGGGCCGAAGACATGGCCGGGGGCCGCCATCCGCGCCGAGTAGAGCTTGATCAGGTCGGCGGCGATCTCCTTGACGGCCTTCTTGGCGCGCGCCTTCGTCTTGGTCCAGTCTGCGCCGCCCAGCCGGTGCAGGGTCGGGGCCTCGCCGCCGACGTACTTGGTGACCTGCTCCAGCTGGTCCGTCGGGATGTAGAGCCGGTCGCCGGGCTGGCCGCGCTTGGCCGGTGCGTACTCGACGAGCAGGTACTCGCGAGTGGCGCCCTGCACGGTGCGCTGCACCATCTCGATGTAGCGGCCGACACCGTGCTGCTCGTGGACGATGTAGTCGCCCGTCTCCAGCGTCAGCGGGTCGATGGTCTTGCGGCGGCGGGCCGGCATCCGGCCCAGGTCCTTGGTGGCGGTGCGCTGCCCCGTCAGGTCCGTCTCGGTGAGGACGGCGAGCCTGAGCTCGGGGTCGACGAAGCCGTGGTCGATGGCGCCGCAGGAGACGTGGACGAGTGAGGGGGTGACCTCCCCGAGGTCCGCGTCCAGGCGGGCCGCGATGCCCTCGCCGCCGAGCACCTCGACGGTACGGGAGGCGAGCCCCTGGCCCTCGGTGACGTACACCGTGCGCCAGCCGTCGGCCAGCCAGCCCTTGGTGTCGGCGAGCGCGCGGGCGGTGTCGCCGCGGTACGCCTCCGGGGCGTGCATCCGGAGCTTGAGGGTGTCCTCGTCCAGCTCGTCGTCCGCGGCGAACGGGGAGACGGACCACCACATCATGTTCAGCTCGCGGGCCCGGTCGCGGACGTCCGCGATGCCCCGCAGCGACGCCGCGCCGACGTCGATGGGGGCCTCGCCGCCGCCCGCGGTGGCCGCCCAGGACGCCTCCAGGAACTCCTGGCTGGTGGCGACCAGGTCCGCGGCCCGGGTACGGACCCGCTCGGGGTCGCACACGACGGCCATGGAGCCCTGGGGCAGCACGTCGATCAGCAGTTCCATGTCGTCGACGAGGACCGGGGCGAGGGACTCCATGCCCTCGACCGCGATGCCCTCGGCGATCTTGTTGAGCAGTTCGCCCAGCTCCGGGTGGGCCTCGGCGAGCGCGGCGGCCCGCTCGCGGACCTCGTCGGTCAGCAGCAGCTCGCGGCAGGGCGGCGCCCACAGCCCGTGCTCGGCGATCTCCAGCGACCGCTGGTCGGCGATCTTGAAGTAGCGGATCTCCTCGACGTCGTCGCCCCAGAACTCCACCCGCAGCGGGTGCTCCTCGGTCGGCGGGAAGACGTCCAGGATGCCGCCACGCACCGCGAACTCCCCGCGCTTCTCGACCAGTTCGACCCGGGAGTACGCGGCTGCCGCCAGCGCCTCGACCGTCTTGCCGAGGTCCGCGCTCTGCCCGATCCGCAGCGCCACGGGCTCCAGGTCACCGAGCCCCTTGACCTGTGGCTGGAGCACGGAACGGATCGGCGCGACGACCACGGAGACCGGCCCCGTCTCCGGGTCGTCCGCCCTCGGGTGCGCCAGGCGCCGCAGCACGGCCAGCCGGCGCCCCACGGTGTCGGAGCGCGGCGAGAGCCGCTCGTGCGGCAGCGTCTCCCAGGACGGGAACTCCGCGATCGTGTCCGGCGGCAGCAGGGTGCGCAGTGCGGCGGCCAGGTCCTCGGCCTCGCGCCCGGTCGCGGTGACGGCGAGCACGGTCCGCCCGGCGTCCCGGGCGAGCGCCGCCACGGCGAAGGGCCGCGCGGCGGACGGGCCCACCAGGTCGATGTGCATCCGGTGCCCGTCACCGGCGGCCTTCACCGCTTCGTCGAGCGCCGGATCACGTACGACGACATCCAGCAGACCGTGCAGGCTCATGAAGGGGCTTCCGTCCGGGTAACGAGGGCGAGGTCTGACAGCCGGCTGCTGCCAGGGGCAACACGAAGGGCCCGACACGTCTGACGGGCCGGGGTTCCCAGCGTACGACTCCGGGGTGACAGCCGCTCCCGCAACGGGGCTGAGCGTCGCCGCCCCCGAAGAGTCCTCACGTACGAAATCCGGCTCCGGGGCGTTTGGAGGAACGCCCCGGAGCCGGAACCGTCAGTCTATGCGGACCGCCCGCCTCACCCGTCCGTGGCGATGGCGTTCAGGACGTTCATCCGTCCTGCGCGGAACGCCGGGACCAGGGCCGCGAACAGTCCGACGAAGGCCGAGGCGACGAACACCGTGATGATGGTCGGCCACGGGATCTCCAGGACACCGAGGCCCTCCAGGGCCAGCAGCTTCTGGGCCGAGGTGCCCCAGCCCATGCCCAGGCCGAGGCCGAGCAGGGCCCCGAACAGGGCGATGACCACGGACTCCAGCCGGATCATCCGGCGCAGCTGGCGACGGGAGAGGCCGATGGCGCGCATCAGGCCGATCTCGCGGGTCCGCTCGACCACGGACAGGGCGAGGGTGTTCACGACCCCGAGCACCGCGACGATGATCGCCAGGGCGAGCAGGCCGTAGACGATGTTCAGGAGCTGACCGATCTGGTCCTTCAGGTCCTGCTTGAAGTCGGCCTGATTCTGCACCTTGTACGTCGGGTACTCGTGGAGCGAGCTCTTCAGGGCCGCGTAGGCCTCCTTCTCCTTGCCGTCCTGCGCCTTGGCGAACATGATCATGTTCTGGGGCATCTTGTCGGCCGGGACGTAGCGCTCGGCGGTCGTGGTGTTCATGTACATCGCGCCCTGGTCCACGGTCGTGTCGTCCGAGGTGATCGCGGCGACCTTCAGCTTCGCCGTGTCGCCCGCCTTGAACGCGACGGTGACCGTGTCACCGACCTTGATCCCGTGCTTGGTGGCGTACTCGTCCCCGACCGACATGGCGTTCTTGCCGTACGCCGCGGCCAGCTCACCGGCGACGGTCTCGCGCCGCAGGTCGCTCGGGTACGTCGGGTCGGCGGCGGTGACGTCCTCGTCCGTCGTCGAACCGTCGGGGTTGGTGAGCTTCGCGCCGAGAACCTTGTAGTTCGTGATGTGCTCGATGCCGGGAGCGGTCTTCAGCGCCTTCGCCGCCTGGGGCACGATCAGCTGACCGGGGCCGCCCTGCACGATGAAGTCCGCGCCCACCGACTTGTCCAGCTCGTCCGTGGCCGAGGCGACCATGGAGGAGCCCACCACCGACAGGCAGGCCACCAGGGCCAGGCCGATCATCAGGGCCGCACCGGTCGCACCGGTCCGGCGCGGGTTGCGCAGCGCGTTGCGCTCGGCCAGCCGGCCGACCGGGCCGAACAGCCGCAGGACGACGACGCTGAGCGCCCGTACGACGACCCCGGCGAGCAGCGGGCCGATGACGATGAAGCCGATGAGGGTGAGGACCACGCCCACGCCGAGGAACAGCGAGCCGTCGCTCGCCTTGTCCGCCTGCGTCGTCGCCCACAGGGCGGCGGCGCCGGCGCCGGTGAGGACCAGGCCGATGCCGGCCCGGATCCAGCCCGACTTGGCGTCCGCCGGCGTTCCGGCGTCGCGCAGGGCGGCCATCGGGGAGACCTTGCCGGCCCGGCGGGCCGGGATGTAGGCAGCCAGGACGGTCACGATGATGCCGAGTGCTAGGCCGATCGCCGGGGTCGTCCAGGCGACGGTGAGGTCACCGGTGGACAGCTCCATGCCGATAGCGCCCATGAGCTTCATCAGCCCGACGGCCAGGCCGACGCCGGCAGCGACGCCGAGGATCGATCCGACGATGCCCAGGAGCACCGCTTCGAGCAGCACGGACCGGTTGACCTGCTTGCGGCTGGAGCCGATGGCCCGCATCAGGCCGATCTCGCGGGTCCGCTGGGCGACCAGCATCGAGAAGGTGTTGACGATGAGGAAGATGCCGACGAGGAAGGCGATCCCGGCGAAGCCGAGCATCGCGTACTTCATGACGTCCAGGAACGACCCCATGGAGTCCTTGTTGGCCTCCGCGGCCTCCTTCTGGGTCTGCACCTTGTACGCGGTCGAGCCGGCCAGCGCCGCGGTGACGTTCTGCTTCAACTGCGTGTCGCTGAAGCCGGGTTCGGCGGTGATGGCGATCTGCGTGAAGACGCCGGGGCTGCCGAGCAGCTTCTGCTGGGAGGTGGCCGTGTCGAGGTAGACGATGGCCGCGCCCGGGTTGGTGACCTTGAAGGTGGCGATGCCGCTGATGCGCGCCCTGATGTCGCCGGTGACCGCGATGGTGCGCAGCTCGTCACCGATCTTCAGGTCGTGCTTGTCCGCGGTGTCGGCGTCCACCATGACCTCGGTCGGGCCGCGCGGGGCGTGGCCCGAGGTGATCTCCATGGAACGCAGGTCGTTGGAGGTCCAGTTGCCGGCGAGCGTCGGGGCGCCGGTGTCGGAGCCCATGTTCTTGTTGTGGCTGTCGACGACCGTGACCGCCGAGCTGGAGACGGCGCCCTCGGCCTTCTTCACCCCGTCGGCCTTCTCGACCTGCGCGATGACGGAGGCGGGCAGCGACTGGGGCTTGCCGTTCTCGGGGGTGTCGTCGACCTTCGCCGTCTTCGGGCTGACGGTGACGTCGGCCGATGTCGCGGCGAAGAGCTTGTCGAACGTGGTGTTCATCGTGTCGGTGAAGACGAGCGTGCCGCACACGAACGCCACCGACAACAGGACGGCGACGGCGGACAGGGCCATGCGTCCCTTGTGCGCGAAGAAGTTGCGCATCGAGGTCTTCCAGACGGTCATGACGTCCGCCCGCGCGCGTCGAAGTCCTTCATGCGGTCCAGCACCTGGTCGGCGGTCGGGTTGAGCATCTCGTCGACGATGCGCCCGTCCGCGAGGTACAGCACACGGTCGGCGTAGGAGGCGGCGACCGGGTCGTGGGTGACCATGACGATGGTCTGGCCCAGCTCGTCGACGGACTTGCGCAGGAAGTTCAGCACCTCGGCGCCGGCCCGCGAGTCCAGGTTCCCGGTCGGCTCGTCACCGAAGATGATCTCCGGCTGCGCGGCGAGCGCCCGCGCCACCGCGACGCGCTGCTGCTGACCCCCGGAGAGCTCGGTCGGCCGGTGCTTGAGCCGCTCGGCGAGACCGACGGTCTCGACGACCTGCCGCAGCCAGGCGGCGTCCGGCTTACGACCCGCGATGTCCATCGGCAGCGTGATGTTCTCCAGCGCGTTCAGCGTCGGCAGGAGGTTGAACGCCTGGAAGATGAAGCCGATGCGGTCGCGGCGCAGCTGGGTGAGCTTCTTGTCCTTGAGGCCGGTGATCTCGGTCTCGGCGAGGTGGATCTGCCCGGAGGTCACGGTGTCCAGACCGGCGAGGCAGTGCATCAGCGTGGACTTGCCGGAGCCGGACGGGCCCATGATGGCCGTGAACTGCCCACGGGCGATGTCGACGTCGACGTGGTCGAGCGCGACGACCCGGGTCTCACCGACGCCGTACGCCTTGACGACCTGCCGCGCTCGCGCAGCGACGGCCGTACGCCCTCCAGTGCCCCCGTGCCTGGGAATGGTTACAGCCGTTGTCACGGTATTTCTCCTATGTCGGTCGGCGACAGGTTGTCGCCGTTCTGCTGGGAAGTCTGGTCGTTGAAGGGGGTCCGGCGCGCTGGTGCCCAGCGCAGTCTTCGGGTGGGGTTTTCCCCACCCCGCCCCCTGCGGTCTGCCGCAATCTCGGTGCATGACCACGCTACGGAGCGAGCAGGGCCCGGCACGTCCTCCGGCGGGAGGAACGGCCCCTGGGCAGAAGTAAGGAGCTACCCCTAGGGGTCTGGTCCCGAGGGTGGACACGCATCTCAGGGGCTGCGCCCCCGGGTCCACACCACTGGGTGGAGCGGGCAGGGCCCAGCGGTACGGAGAAGCCCTGCTGGGGGCCCTAGCGCAGACGTCCCGCGCCGGGGGCCGGCGTGGTGCGCGGCCTCGGGGCCAGCGCCGCGCGCAGGGCGGGGGTGAGGACGGAGCGCGTTTCGGCCGGGGTGAGGGCGGCGGGGGTCGCGAGCGGATTGAGATAGCGGGTGTAGATGAGGCCGCCGAGGATCGTGACGACGGCGGTGGCGCGGGCGGTCGCGTCCCGGCCGCCGAGGAATTCCACAAGGCGGGCCAGCAGCTCACGTTCCAGGTACTCGCGGATCACCGCCGCGGCCTCGTCGCCCTGCACGGTCAGCCGGCGGAAGTCGGCGTCCTCCCACAGCTCCGTCACCGCGTCGATGAGCCGGCCGGGGAGCGTGGCCGGGTCGCCGCCCAGGACCTCGTCCACCGCCAGCGCGTTGGCGCACTGGAACTGCATGACGTCCGCGAACAGGCCCTTCTTCGAGCCGAAGTGGTACGCGATCAGCGCCGGGTCGACACCGGCGGCCCCGGCCACCGCGCGCAGGGTCGTGGCCCGGTAGCCGCGCTCCAGGAACAGCATCCGGGCCACCGGGACGATCGATTCCCGGGTCGGCGGATTCCCGCGGGGCCGACCTCGGGTGCGTGCGGGGGCGGGGTCGGCGTTATTCATCAGCGTTGAGCCTGCGTTTCGCGCTCGGCACAGTCAAGGGCGTTCCGGCCACCACACGAAGGGATGCCTCCCCCATGCGTATCGCAGTCTTCGGCGCCAACGGACCGACCGGCCGCCACCTCACCGAACAGGCACTCGCCGCCGGTCACGAGGTCGTCGCCGTGACCCGCCGCCCCGGCTCCCTGCCCGCACGCCCCGGCCTCACCGTGGCCGTCGCCGACGCCACCGACCCGGTGGCCGTCGACGCCGCGATCGGCGGCACGGACGCCGTCCTCTCGGCCCTGGGCGCCCGCTTCAGCAAACAGACCATCACCATGTACTCGGCAAGCGCCACCGCCATCACCGATGCCATGGGCCACCACGGCATCAAGCGGCTGCTCGCCATCAGTTCCAGTATCGCCGACCCCGGCTGGCGGCCCACCGGCGCGCACTTCTTCAACCATGTGCTCGACCCGCTGGTGAACCGTCGCCTCGGCCGCACCCTCCACGAGGACATGCGCCGCATGGAGGACGTGATCCGCGAGACCGGACTCGACTGGACCCTCGTGCGCCCCTCGGGCCTCTTCGAGCACCCCGTCGTCACGGACTACCGCACCGCGCCGAGCAGCGCCGACGGCGTCTTCACCGCACGTGCGGACCTCGCATCGAGCATGCTGCGCGAACTGGAGGAGCGTCGCTACGTCCGTACGGCCATGGGTGTCATCACCCCCGCGGTGAAGCCGAACATCGCCAAGCTGATCTGGAACGAGGGCGTGAAGAAGAAGTGAGTCCGGTAGTCGAGCAACTCTCGCCCGTGGCACTGCACTTCCTCGCCCTCTCGGGTACGGCCACCTTCACCACACTGCGCCCCGACGGCACCCCGCACGTCGCGCCCGTGCGCTTCACCTTCGACGCGTCCGCCGGTCTGGCCCGAGTGACCACCAGGGCAGGGTCGCGCAAGGCCCGCAACGTGTCGGAGGGCGGCCCGGCGGCTCGTGTCGCGCTCTGTCAGGCGGACGGCTTCCGCTGGATCACCCTCGAAGGGCGGGCGGCGGTCGACGACGACCACGTACGCCTGGCCGAGGCGGTCGGCCGCTACACCGCCCGCTACGGGGCGGCCCCGCCCGCCCCGCCGGACCTGGTGGTCATCGAGGTCACCGTCGACCGCGTACTGAGCCTCGGCCTCTGAGGCGTACGGACCCGCTCGCCGCCCCTGCCGGGCGCGAGCGTCATCGAGCCGCGCCGGATCCGCCCCCGTCCAGCTCGTTCTTTGCGGCCCCGGCCGGGTTCTGGGTCGATGCCGGCCGACCGGCTCCCGGCACCGGGACGACCACCGGGGGCCGGGCCAACAGCCGAGCCAGGGAGGCTTGTTGCCGGCCGACATCGAGGACCGCAGCCTCGGACAGCCGGACCGGGAGCGATGACGGTTGCCCCCCCCCAGCGGCCGGCCGCTCGCAGTCAGGGCCGGAAGCGGTGCCCGCTGCTCCGGCCCCCGCCCGGCTACTCCGGCAGCCTGGCCCAGAAGCGGTCGACGATCCCCTCGACGTAGCGCCGCCCGTCCTCGCCGGAAGCGGTGCTGCCGCTGGCCCGGCTGAGGGTGGCCGCCATGAGGGCCTGGTACTCGTTGTACATGGAGTCCAGCGGCTCCTGCAGCTGTTTGCGGTCCACGGAGATGAGCTTGGAGATGGCTCGAACATGCGCCTGCCACCGGGTGCTGACGGCCTCCGTGAGCAGGCGGGCGAGTTCGTCCTCGAGCCCGGTGATGGCGATGTGGTCGCGCGGCGGGAGGCGGAGCAGGGCGCCGAGTTTCGCGGACTGCCTCTTGTCACCGGCCCACCGGCCGGTCTCCTCCATGCGGAGGTAGGCGTCCAGGGGCAGGCCCGTGCCGTACGCGACATCCTCGGCCGACATACCGCACGCGATGCGGTGCTCGCGCAGGGTCCGGGGGTGCCCCATGATCTCGCTCGGATGACACCACAACACCCCTGAAAGAGCGGCGAGTTCCTTCGAGTCGGGCGCGGCGGCGCCGCGTTCCCACGCCGCGATGTGGTCCGGGGTGATGTGAGCCATCCCGAAGGAGGCCCTCATCCCGTACGCGACGTGACCGTGGGCCATCCCGAGCTTTTCACGCAGGGCTCGGGCAGCACGCGCATTGAAGGGGGGTGGAGGGTGCACGCACAGAACGTATGGGCATCGTCACCGGAAAATCCATGGCCGCTGTCGCCTGAATCACGGTTTGCCGCAATAGATCACCGGCGATTTAGTAGGAAGCGACAGACGGTTTCGAGTCATCAACAACGGTATCCAGTAAGCCCCTTGAGGGCAGGGCCATGACACGTATGATCCGCTCGCAAGGCGCCGCATGTGTGTTCGCACGACTGCCTGTCACCGATCCCGGGCAGCGGCTGCGCCTCCCCTTCCCCCTTGTCCGTCGCAGGCCCAGGAGACGTTCTCATGCACCCCAGCAAGACCAGCCCGGCCGACATACGGCCGACCGGATCCGATGGCGGAGCCGGTCATGGCGCCCTCGACCGGTTCTTCCGCATCACCGAACGCGGATCGACCTACGGCCGGGAAGTGCGCGGTGGCTTCGCGACCTTCTTCACCATGGCGTACATCCTCGTGCTCAACCCGATCATCCTCGGCAGCGCGAAGGACAAGTTCGGCGATCAGCTGGACACCGTTCAGCTGGTGACCGCCACCGCCCTGGTGGCCGCGGTGATGACCCTGATCATGGGCGTGGGCGGCAACCTGCCGCTCGCCCTGGCCGCGGGCCTGGGCATCAACGCCGTCGTCGCGTACCAGGTCGCCCCCCTCATGGCCTGGGACGACGCGATGGGCCTCATCGTGTTCGAGGGCCTGCTGATCTGCGCACTCGTGGCAACGGGCCTGCGCGAAGCGATCATGCACGCCATCCCGCAAGCGCTCAAGCAAGCCATCAGTGTCGGCATCGGCCTGTTCATCGCCTTCATCGGCTTCGTCGACGCCGGGTTCGTCACGCGCGTACCGGACGCAGCGAACTCCACCGTGCCCGTCCAGCTCGGCAGCGGCACCCTCAGCGGCTGGCCCATGCTCGTCTTCTGCCTCGGCGTGATCCTGACGATCGTGCTCCTCGCCCGCAAGGTCAAGGGCGCCATCCTCATCAGCATCGTCGTGATGACCGTGGTCTCCCTCGTCATCAACTCCGCGGCCGACGTGAAGTCCTGGGGTCTGACCGTCCCCGCCATGCCCGACAAGCCCGTCGCCGCCCCCGACTTCGGGCTGCTCGGCAAGTTCGACCTGTTCGGCTCGTTCGGCCAGATCAGCGTCCTGACCGTCATCCTGCTCATCTTCACCCTCATCCTGTCGGACTTCTTCGACACGATGGGTACCGTCGTCGGCGTCACCGCCGAAGCAGGCCTCCTCGACGAACGGGGCCAGGTCCCGGGCCTGGGCCGGGTCCTGCTCATCGACGGCGCGGCCGCGGTGGCCGGCGGTGCCGCCTCCTCGTCCTCCGCCACCACGTACGTCGAGTCCGCCGCGGGTGTCGGTGAAGGCGCCCGCACGGGTTTCGCCAACCTGATCACGGGCGGCATGTTCGCCTTGGCGCTCTTCTTCGCCCCCGTCCTGACGATCGTGCCCATGCAGGCCGCGTCGCCCGCGCTGGTCGCGGTCGGATTCCTGATGATGACCCAGGTCAAGCACATCGACTGGGACCGCTACGACCTCGCCATTCCGGCGTTCCTCACCATCACCGTCATGCCGTTCACCTACTCCATCACCAACGGCATCGGCGCCGGTTTCGTCACTTACGTCATCATCAAGGCATGCCTGGGCAAGGCGCGTGAAGTCCACTGGCTGCTCTGGATCACCGCGGCGCTCTTCCTCGTCTACTTCGCGATCGATCCGCTGGAACAACTCCTCGACATCAAGTAGCGCACCGAGCGCCGCCGAGGCGGCCACGACGCCGAACTGCCCGGCTCCGGACCCCTCGTCGGGGGACGGAGCCGGGCAGTTCGGTTCCGGCGGGCCGTGGGCCGGATCAGCCCTTGGCCGCGGCCACCTCCGGCGAGGCGGCCCCGTCCGCCTTCTCGCCGGCCGCGGCCGGCCCACGGACGGCCGGGATGAACGTCGAGATCACCAGGGCGACGAGGGCGACCCCGCAGCCGAACATCAGACCGGTGCGGAACCCGGCCTCGGAGGTGAAGCTGTAGCCGGCCGTCTCCGTGGTCATCTGCGCGAGGACCGCACCGATGACAGCGGCGCCGATCGACGTGCCGAGCGCACGCATGAGGGTGTTGAACCCGTTGGCGGCGGCCGTCTCGGACACCGGCACCGAGCTCATGATCAGGGCGGGCATGGCCCCGTAGGCAAGGCCCACACCGCTGCTGCTGACCATGAGGAACAGCATCAGGCCCCAGGCGGAGCCCATCAGGAGCATCCCGATCCCGTAGGCCGCGGCGATGACCAGCACGCCGGAGATCAGGGTGAACTTCGGGCCGCGGGCGTCGGTGAGCTTTCCGCCGAACGGGGAGACGATCATCATCATGATGCCGCCGGGCGCCATCCACAGACCTGCCTGCAGCATCGACTGCCCCAGGCCGTAACCGGTGGCCTCGGGGAACTGCAGCAGCTGGGGCGCGATCAGCATGCCGGCGTACATGCCGAAGCCGACGAAGAGCGACGCGAGGTTGGTGATCAGCACGCGGGGGCGGGCCGTGGTGCGCAGGTCGACCAGCGGGTCCGTGGTGCGCAGCTCCCAGAAGCCCCAGGCCACGAGCACCACGACGGAGGCGACGAACAGCCCGATCGTCGTCGCGGAGGTCCAGCCCCACTCGGCGCCCTTGGAGACGGCGAGCAGCAGGCAGACCAGACCGACGGCCAGGCCGACGGCGCCGGGAACGTCGAAGCGCTGCCCCTTGGCGGCAGCCGGCACGTCCGGGATCAGGAACCAGATCAGTGCGGAGATGGTCAGGGCCAGCACCGCGGAACCCCAGAACAGCACCCGCCAGTTCGCGTACTGGGCGACCGCCGAGGCGATCGGCAGGCCGAGAGCGCCACCGATACCGAGGGAGGCGCTGACGAGCGCGATGGAGGAGCTCAGCTTCTCCCGCGGCACCACGTCACGCAGCAGCGCGATGCCGAGCGGCACCATGCCCATGCCCATGCCCTGCAGACCACGTCCGACGATCATCGGGACGACGGTGGCCGAGAGGGCGCACACCACCGAGCCGGCGAACAGCGGCACCGAGCACACGAGCAGCATCCGGCGCTTGCCCAGCAGGTCGCCCAGCCGTCCCGAGACCGGCACGCACACCGCGGAGACCAGCAGGGTGACGGTGATCACCCAGGCGGCGTTGGAGGAGGTCGTGTCGAGGAGCTTCGGCAGTTCGGCGATGAGCGGCGTGACCAGGGTCTGCATGACCGCCGCCACAGTGCCGGCGAAGGCCAGCGTGGCGATCACACCGCCTGATCCGGCTGTCGGCTGGGGGGCATCCATGAGGAGGAACTCCTTGGGGTCGTGGTCCCGTCTGCCGGGACAGCGACGTGCATCGTACATGCCTATTGCGTCATACACTTCATGTGTCCAGTACACACTCCGTGAGAGCATGGGCCGCCGCTCAGAATCCGACGTACGACCGACCCCGGCGCAGAAGCAGGAGGCCGCAGACATGCCCAGGCCCACAGAAGAAGTGGAGTACGAGCAGATGCTGCTGGGACGCCACGGCCTCGCCGACCACCGGGGCGGGCGCCACAAGAACGCCCTCCTGGACCGGAGCGCGTACACCCTGCTCAGCCGCCTCCGCGTCCAGGGCCCCATGTCCAACGGCGAGCTGAGCGACGCCTTCGGCCTCGACACCTCCACCCTCAACCGTCAGACCGCCGCCGTGACCCGCGCCGGACTCGCCGAACGCATCGCCGACCCCGACGGCGGCATGGCCCGCAAATTCCGCATCACCGAGCGGGGCGCCGAACTCCTCGACGCGGAACGCGAACGCGTCGTCCGGTCCCTGGACCAGGTCATGAACGACTGGCCCGACGACGACATCGCCGCCTTCGCCGGCTACCTCAAGCGCTTCAACAGCAGCATCGAGCGACTCTCCAAGCGCCCCTGGCCCCGCCCCTGACCCGCAGGTCCGGTAGGCCCGAGGCCCTCAGTCCTCCCCCGGAGCCACCCGCCCGGTCAGCGCCGCCAGCGAACTGCGCACATGCGCCATGTGCGCCTGCACGTCCTCCCGGCCCTCCTCGTGCTCGCGCAGGATCCGCTCGGTCTCCCGCACCACCCGCTCCTCGCGCACCCGAGCCGCAGCGATCAGTTCGGCCCCCTGCGCCTCCGCGTCCTCCTGGCCGTGCCGCGCGGCCTCCTCGACCTCGGCCAACGCGCGCCGCGCAGCCGCGAGACCGGCCTCCGCCCGCTCCGTCAGTGCCGTGTGCTCCGCCGACTGCGCCGCCTCGGCATCCGCCAGCTCCTGCCCGGCGGCCTTCCAGCGCTCACCGTGCTCCTGCTCCTGATGCGCCAGCACACTCGCCGTGCGGCTCCGGGTCGCCTCCATGGCGGCTTCCGCCTCCTCGCGCACCTGCGCCGCCTCCGACCGGGCCGCGGACAGCTCCTCGCCGGCCGCATCCTCGGCGGCGGCCACCACCTGCTCCGCGCGACTCGTCGCCGCCGCCCGCATCGCCTCCGCGTCAGCCCTCGCCGACTCGCGCAGGGCCCGCGCCGCCACATCCGCCTCGTGCCGCAGCGCCTGCGACTCCTCCACGGCGACGGCCCGGACCGACTCCGCCTCGCCTTCCGCCAGCGCCAGAATCTGCTGCGCCCGCTCCCCCAACGACGCGTAGTCCTGCGGTGCCAGCGCGGCGACGACCTCGTCCAGCCGAGCCGACTCCGCCACCAGCGCCTCCGCCAGCGCCGTCAGCCGCGCCACCCGCTCCTGCGCCCCGTCCCGCTCCGCCGACAGCGCGGCCACCATCCGGTCCACCTGCTCAGGACGGTAACCACGACCGCGTACGGCGACGAAGCCATGCGCGGACACCGGTGCAGAACTCATCCTTGACGCCTCTTTCCGTCTCTCCGACCACCGAGCAATACGTCAAGGATGCGGCAATTGGTCAAGAAGTCGGAATCGATTCGATGCTTTCCGGACGGAAGCGACAGGCATCACAGCCCACACAAGAGGTGTGGCGCCCCTCCCCCGAAGGGAAGGAGCGCCACACCCCGTACGACATCGATGAGCGGCCCGTCAGATCAGTCCGTCCCACATCTGCTCCAGCAGCACCGACCACCAGCTCTCCGGCGACGCCAGAGCCGCCGGATCGACCGCCACCAGCTGCGCCTGGAAATCGACCGTCCAACGCCCTGCCTGCTCAGGATTCAACCCGAACCGCAGCCGCCACATCCGGCCCAGCAACGCCATCGAACGCGCGAACTCCGGCAGCCCCGTGTTCACGAACTGCGGCGCCGCCGACTGCCCGCCCGGGCCCGCCTCCACCGGCACGGCCACGATGTTCGCCGTCCCGTACTGGACACAGATCGCCCGGCCGAAGTCGGACCCCATCACCAGATACGACCCCGCGTCAGGAGCCGCCTGAACCTGCCGCTGCGCCGCCAGCTCCGCCAGCGTGGGCACCACCGGCTGACCCGGCTGCGCCCAGAAGAACGGGCCGAAGTCGGCGGGCAGCCCCGCCCACACCAGCGTCCGCGCCACGATCTCCGGTACGCCCTGCCGGGACACCGCGCGCTGATCGAAGCGCAGCACCCCCTGCGGACCGAACGACTGCAGCATCTCCTCCGCGATCGCCTCCGGCGGCACCTGCATCGCCGGCGGCACCTGCGGCAACGGAGCCCGCACCGGCGCCGGACGCGCCGGACCGTCCGCGACCTGATGCAGCTCACCCTGGTGGGTGAGCAGATGCTGCATGCCCTGCTGCCGGCTCGCGTGGTCCGTTCCGTACGGAGCGACGCTCGTGATCCGCACCTGCGGCCACGTCTCGCGAATCATCCGGGCACAGTAACCACCCGGCAGCTCACACGACTCCAGCTCCGTGTGCAGCTCGATGACCTGCTGCGGCGGCACGTTCATCGCCCGCAGCTCGTGCAGCATCTGCCACTCGGGATGCGGAGTGCCCGGCGCCGAACGTCGGATCAGCTGCTGCTCACTGCCGTCCGGCGCGCGAAAGCGCAGGACGGCCTGATAGCCGGGTCCCACGGTCGGCTGCCCCACCGGCGCCTGCGGATACCCGTACGCGGGCGGCGGAGTGTGACCCGGCGGTGGTACGGGCCCGGGGGCCCCGCCGAACGACGCGCCCGCGCCCATCGGCGCACCCGGCGGACCCGGCGGACCGGGCGGACCCGGCGGCTTGGGGCCCGATGGCCCGACCGGACCCGGAGCCGCGAGCATCGTCGCCGCATGGTGCACGTTGCCGCCACCGGGCGGCGGCGTGGAACCGGGTGGCGCAGGCGGCTGCGGCGCGCCCGGAGCCCCGGGCGGACCCGGCGGACGCGGAGCCGACGGCCCCACCTGACCGGGCTCGGCGAACATCGTCGCCGCATGGTGCACGTTGCCCCCACCGGGCGGCGGCGTGGAACCGGGCGGCGCCGGGGGCTGCGGAGCCCCGGGCGGACCCAGCTGCGACACGAGCTGCGTCGGCACGTACCCACCCGCCGGGGCACCCGGCGCACCCGGCCCCGAAGGCGGCGGCAGAGGCACGCCCGGCCGGGCGCCAGGAGTACCCGGGGCACCCGGCGGCGGCGGAGTCGTCGAACCACCACCACGCGCACCGCGCGGCGGCACGACGGCCTTGCTGGTCGCCTCGTCCGAGATGTCACCGGCACTGGGCCTCGGGCCCGGACCCGCCGGACGGCCCGGGACGGGAGCCGGAATCGGCGGAGCACCGGGGCCGCCGTGGACCGGCGCGGGCGGGGCCGCGGGACCGCCCTGCGGAGGCAGGCCGGGAGCGATCGACGTCTGCGGCAGCTGACTACCGCCCGACATCAGCGCCGTCGGGGCGTCGGCCGACACCACCCGGGGCGGCGCGCCCTCGTCGTCCGCACCCGAGAGCGGCGGTGCGAACACCGTGGCCGGCAAGGCCACTTCACCCTCGTCGGAGCCCGCGTTCGTGTCGGTACCCGCCCACGGAGTGGCCCCGACAGGCGGCTGCGGCGCCGAAGGCTGCGCACCGGCCGTCGGCTCGTACGGAACCGGCCCGCCCTGCGCAGAAGAAGGGGACGGGGAGGGAGAAGGGGACGGAACTGCCGGAGCAGGAGCCGGCGGAGGGGTCTGCCCCGCCCCTTCCGCCCGCCGGTCCGGAATCCCCAGCTTGTCCGCCGCTTCCTGGAGCCACTCCGGGGGGCTCAACAGGAACGACGTCTGATTCAGATCGATACGCTGCGGCGGCTCCGGCGCCGACGGAGCGCCGGTCAAGGACCCGTACTCCTCCTCGTACCGCCGGATCACCTCACCCACCGGCAGCCCCGGCCACAGCGTCGCCTCGCCACTGTCCCGGGCGATCACCAACCGCTGCCGTCCACCGTCCGACACCGGGCCTTCGGCACGGTCCTCGGCCCACACCACGAAACCCAGTTCGAACTCACGGACCCGCACCTCCCGGTGCTGATACGCCGGGACGTCACCGTTGACCCACTCGTCCGCGCGCTCCTGCGCCTGCGCAAAGGTCACCATCGCGCTCACCCCTCCACCGGGACGGCACGCGCGAAGCCGCCGTCCACCATCAGGTTCGCCACCGTCTCCAGCTCCGGCGGATTGCCGGCCAGCCGCTGAAGGAACGCGTCGAAATCAGCGCCGCAGGGCAACAGCAGCCGGTCCACCCGCTCCTGCACGCTCCAGCCGTCCTGATCACGCGCGTCGTCGTACGCACAGAACCAGACCGAACCGATGCCGTCCCCGCGGACCTTCACCGCGAGGATGCCGCCCTGGACGAAAGCGACCCCCAGGTAGTCCTTGGTCAGGTGGTCCCGCAGGCACTTGTTCACGTACACCAGGTCGTTCACGCCGGCTTCCTCGCGCACCGTGAAGAACGGCTGGTCCACCAGAAGACCGAGCTCCGCGTCGAGCGCCGCACCCAGCGGGGCCGAGCCACCGGCCGCCTTCAGGAACGAGCGATACGCACCCGGCAACCGGTAGCCCAGATCCTCCTCGACGCCCTGGATCTGCTGCTCGCTCACGGCCACGGCGCCCTTGGGCAGCCGGAAGTGCGCGGGCCGGGTCTCCTGCAGCGGACGCGTGCCCCGCTTGTTCTGATCCACCGCGGTGGTCGCCAGACCACCGTGATGCCGCAGCAACGCCTTCACCTCGACCGGGACCAGCTCCATCCGCCGGCCACCGGGCACGTGGTGCCAGGTCCAGCCGTGCGGAGTGGCCACCGCGGGAATCGTGCCCCACAGCTCATGCCCGCTCGCCGCCAGCGCCGCATTCGCCGACACGTAGTCGGTGAGCCGCAGCTCGTCCACACCGAACCCCTGCGGAGGCTCGGCGATCTCCGCGGCGGCACGCGCGTACGGCGCGAAGTCCGGACAGCCGTTCCCGTCCATACGCACACCCCTGGGGTGGCGGGACGCCCGGACCGGATCCGGGAAGTGCACGAGCTGACCGGCGTAGGCCGCGTTCGGTGGCGCGGCTTGCTGCCCGAGCCGACCTGTCGTCATGGCGGTTGCCCCCTGCTGCGTCTGGCTGATGAGGACCGACCTGCCCACGGGGGCGGTCCAGGCACAGCCTATGCGGTGAGCCCGCAACAGACCCCGCCCCTCCGCCCCCCCGACCACATCCGTCACCAACCGTCACAACAGGGTGACGGACGAGCGACGAACAGGACACTGAAGCGCGACACGCAGACACCTTTCACCGACCCAGCTTTCACAGGACCCGACACATTTGGCAGGCTGTCACCCGCATACATGGGGGGCGTGCACATTCGGCAGCAGCCGCTGCGGGCACGGGAGGGACACAGCACCATGCACACCGCACACTCTGCACAGACCGTTACGACCGGGGACCCCCGACTCAGCTGGAGCAGCAGCGAGAACGGCCACACCCCCCGTCTGACCCACCGCCGCGACGGCATCCTGCCCGCGGTGGCCGCAGCCCTGTCCGTACGCGGCGAGACACTCACCTGCACCGCGGGCAAGGGCGACCAGCCGCCCGTACTCCACCACCTCGTCCAGGACTTCCTCGACGCCCTCCCCACCGGACAGCGCGAGCGCTTCACCGGCCGCTGCCCCGAAGCCATACTGCTGTCCCGGCACCTCGCCGCCGCGGAATCGGGCCGCTCCAAACGAGCCCAGCGCAAGCCCCTCACCAACGGCGAAGCCCGCCGCGCGCTCAAACACGCCCGTCTCACCGCACGCCGCATCCGCGAGGACGGCGACCCCCTCCACGGCAGCTACGCGGCACCCTGCCGCTCCTGCTCCGTGATGCTCGCCCACTTCGGCGTGCGTCCCGTCGACCTCACCACGACCGGAGCGGCCACCGCCGCCGAGAAGGGCTGACCGCGCCCCCATGCACGACCGAACCGAACTGCCCGAGCAGGCCGGCCCGGCGAACCGGGACCACAGCTCCACCCGCTTCCCCGTCGCCGTCGACGCCGCCCTGCGCGCCGCCGGCTGGCAGCCCGGCCGCTGGGACATCCGCCAGGCCGAGGAATGGGCCGACGCCCTGCGCTCGCACGCCTCCCCCGCCGGGCACCAGCACGCCGTCTTCCCCGCCGCCGTGGAGGCCTGGGCCGAATTCGGCGGACTGCACATCACCGCCACGGCACCCGGGCGGCAGATCACCCCGCCCGCGGTGCGGATCGACCCGCTCATAGGGCTCCACCTGGCACGGACCCTGGGAGACCTCGGACGCGCCCTGGAGACCGAAGTCGCGCCCCTGGGCGGGGAGGGGGACGACCAGGCCGTCCTCGCCATCGACATCGAGGGCCGGGTCTACAGCATCGACCACACCGGCGACTGGTACCTCGGACCCGACATCGACAGCGCGCTCTCCACACTCGTGACGGGCATCCAGCCGGAACGCCTGGTCTCGGGCTGAGCGCGCGGCGCTTCTACGCCCTTGCGCCGCGACGACGTCCGCGCCCCGGCGCCGCGCAGACGTCCGCGCCCCGGCGCCGCGCAGACGTCCGCGCCTCCCCGCCACCCCGGCGTCCGTGCGGCTACACCACGTCGACGTCCGGCAGGACCGCCGACACCCGGAAGCCGCCCGCATCCGTCGGACCGGACACGAACACGCCCCCCAGCCCGAGCACCCGCTCCCGCATGCCGACCAGCCCATTGCCCCCGCTGGGCAGCCCGGCGTCCGCCGTCGCCGCGTCCGACGGGCCGTTCTCGACCTGCATGGCGACCTCGGCACCCCGGTGCGCGAGGCGCACCCATGTCCTCGCTCCCGCCGCGTGCTTGTGCACGTTCGTCAGGGCCTCCTGCACCACCCGGTACGCCGTCTGCTCGACCTCCGGCGCGTACGAACGCGCCTCGCCCTCCACCGACAGCTCCACCGTCATCCCGGCCGCCCGCGACTCGCCCACGAGCGTCTCCATCTCGTCGAGCCGCGGCCCGTCCTCCGGCGCCACCGGCACCGCGCGTCCCACGGAAGCCAGTGGCACCTTCGTCACCCGCGCCATCATCGGCTCCCCGGTACGCAGCACGCCGAGCATCTCGCGCAGCTCCGTCAACGCCTGGCGCCCCATGTCACCCACCAGCGCCGCGTTCCGCACCGCCTTCGCCGGGTCCTTCGGCGCCACCGCCTGCAGAGCAGCCGCATGAACCACCATCAGGCTCACCCGGTGCGCCACCACGTCATGCATCTCCCGGGCGATCCGGTTCCGCTCCTCCGTACGCGCCCACTCCGCCCGCTCCTCGGCCCGGTCAGCGAGCAACGACAGCTCCCGCTCCAGCGAATCCGCCCGTTCCCGCAAGCTCTCCATCAACCGGCGCCGCGCCCCTATGTAGAGGCCGAACAGCACCGGCGGCGCGGTCAGGCCCAACGCCATGAAGAGGGACAGCATCGGCACGTACCAGTCGCCGGGTCCGAAGTCCGCGTCGGCGTCGACGCCCTGCCGCAGCCGCACGTACGTGACGATGAACGTCCCCACCAACGACATGCTCATGAGCACCGCGGTGATCCGCCGCGGCACCTCGGACGCGGCCAGCGTGTACAGGCCGACCAGGCCCATCAGGAAGCCCATCTCGGCCGGCGTGGTCGCGATCGACACCAGCACCACGGCGATCGGCCACTTCCGGCGCACCAACAGCACGGACCCGGCGAAGAGCCCGAACAGCACCCCGAGCGGCACCGGCAGCCCGGTGTTCCCCGCGAACACCACCCCTTCCAATCCGCACTCCAGCGCCGAAGCCAGCGCCAGCCCCACATCCAGTGCGACACTCCGTCGCCGTTCCCACCACCAGTAGCTGCGGGTGGTCGATCCCGCCGCTTCCCGGTCTGCCCCCGTTGCGGTCATGGCATCCAGCGTACGGGCGGCCGCACCTCATTTTCGGGTGACCTGTGCGGCACGTCGTGCCGTCGAACGGATTCGAATGAGTGGAGGTCCGCGTGAACGAAAGCGCGGACCTGTACCGTCGCGTCGAGGGCCGGTGGTACGGCATAGTGTTGGGTGCCAATCCGGCGACCTGACGCAATGTCCGGTTAGTTCGGCTTTATTCCCCCATGGTGTAATTGGCAGCACAGTAGCTTTTGGTGCTATTTGTCCGGGTTCGAGTCCTGGTGGGGGAGCATTCCGCTGCGGGCCCCGACCGAACCGGTCGGGGCCCGCAGCCATGTCCGCCCCAACGCCCCCCGGTATCCTGCGGATGTCCATCACCCGAAGCCGAAGGGCCTATCCGTGAGCTCCGTACGCCCGGCAGCCGTCGTCGTCCTCGCAGCGGGTGAGGGCACCCGCATGAAGTCGAAGACCCCCAAGGTCCTGCACGAGATCTCCGGGCGTTCGCTCGTCGGACATGTCGTCGCCGCCTCCCGCGAGCTGGACCCGCAGCACCTCGTCGTGGTCGTCGGCCATGCGAGCGAGCAGGTCACCGCCCACCTCACCGCCGCGGACGCCCGGGTGCGCACCGCCTACCAGGCCGAGCAGAAGGGCACCGGGAACGCGGTGCGCGTCGGGCTCGACGAGCTGGGCGGGAGCGTCGAGGGCACCGTGATCGTCGTCTGCGGCGACACCCCACTGCTGTCCGGCGCGACGCTCGCCTCGCTCGCCGGCACCCACACCGCCGACGGCAACGCCGTCACCGTGCTCAGCGCCGAGGTCCCCGACGCCACCGGCTACGGCCGGATCGTCCGCGACGCGGCGACCGGCGCGGTCACCGAGATCGTCGAGCACAAGGACGCCACCGACGAGCAGCGTGCCATCCGGGAGATCAACTCCGGGGTGTTCGCGTTCGACGGACGGCTGCTCTCGGAGGCGCTCGGCAAGGTCCGTACCGACAACAGCCAGGGCGAGGAGTACCTCACGGACGTGCTGTCCATCCTGCGCGAGGCCGGGCACCGGGTCGGGGCGTCGGTCGCGGGCGACCACCGGGAGATCCTCGGGATCAACAACCGGGTCCAGCTCGCCGAGGCCCGCCGGCTCCTGAACCAGCGGCTGCTGGAGCGGGCGATGACTGCGGGTGTGACGGTGGTTGATCCGGCGTCGACGCTGATCGACGTGACCGTGACCTTCGAGCGGGACGCCCTCGTCCACCCGGGCACCCAGCTGCTCGGCGCCACGCACCTGGCGGAGGACGCCGAGGTCGGTCCGAACTCGCGGCTGAAGGACACCGTCGTCGGAGCGGGTGCGCGGGTGGACAACACGGTCGCGGACGGGGCCGAGGTCGGTCCGGGTGCGTCGGTGGGTCCGTTCGCGTATCTGCGGCCGGGCACGAAGCTGGGCGCGAAGGCCAAGGCCGGTACGTACGTGGAGATGAAGAACGCGACGATCGGCGAGGGGACGAAGGTCCCGCACCTGTCGTACGTGGGCGACGCGACGATCGGTGACCACACCAACATCGGCGCGGCGAGCGTCTTCGTGAACTACGACGGCGTGAACAAGCACCACACGACGATCGGCTCACACTGCCGGACCGGTTCGGACAATATGTTTGTGGCGCCTGTCACGGTCGGAGACGGCGTCTACACGGCGGCGGGTTCGGTCATCACGAAGGACGTGCCGGCCGGTTCGCTGGCCGTGGCCCGTGGCCAGCAACGGAATATCGAGGGCTGGGTGGCCCGTAAGCGTCCGGGGAGTGCGGCCGCGCAGGCGGCTCAGGCCGCGGCGGAGGACACCGGCAGCGAAAGCTGACCGGAAACAGGTGCGTCGCGCACGGCGTACCGTGATAGATGCTCACCCCATTTCGGCTGGCTCGTTGCACATCGGGACATCTGCGTGCAGCGCCAGGAACACGTCTGAGGAGACTGTGCTGTGACCGGGATCAAGACGACCGGCGAGAAGAAACTGATGTTCTTCTCCGGCCGCGCCCACCCCGAGCTGGCCGAGGAGGTTGCGCACCAACTGGGTGTGGGCCTCGTGCCGACGAAGGCCTTCGATTTCGCCAACGGTGAGATCTACGTCCGCTTCCAGGAGTCCGCCCGCGGCGCCGACTGCTTCCTGATCCAGAGCCACACGGCTCCGATCAACAAGTGGATCATGGAGCAGCTGATCATGCTGGACGCGCTGAAGCGCGCGTCTGCCCGTTCGATCACGGTGATCGTGCCGTTCTACGGCTACGCCCGTCAGGACAAGAAGCACCGTGGTCGTGAGCCGATCTCGGCGCGTCTGATCGCGGACCTGATGAAGACGGCGGGTGCGGACCGCATCCTCACCGTCGATCTGCACACCGACCAGATCCAGGGCTTCTTCGACGGCCCGGTCGACCACCTCTTCGCGCTGCCGATCCTGGCCGACTACGTGGGCGCCAAGGTCGACCGTTCGAAGCTGACGATCGTGTCGCCGGACGCCGGCCGTGTCCGTGTCGCCGACCGTTGGTGCGACCGGCTGGACGCTCCGCTGGCGATCGTGCACAAGCGCCGCGACAAGGACGTGCCCAACCAGGTCAGCGTCCACGAGGTCGTCGGCAACGTGAGGGGCCGGGTCTGCGTCCTGGTCGACGACATGATCGACACCGGCGGCACCATCTGCGCCGCCGCCGACGCCCTGTTCGCCCACGGTGCCGAGGACGTCATAGTGACGGCCACGCACGGGGTGCTCTCGGGTCCGGCCGCCGACCGGCTGAAGAACTCGAAGGTCAGCGAGTTCGTCTTCACGGACAGCCTGCCGACCCCGGGCGAGCTGGAGCTCGACAAGATCACGGTGCTCTCGATCGCGCCGACGATCGCGCGCGCGGTGCGCGAGGTGTTCGAGGACGGTTCGGTCACGAGCCTCTTCGAGGAGCAGTAGGAAAAGGCGTCACAGAAGATCCACTTTGGGTGCGGCCTCCCCGCCGGGTAGACTCAGCGAGTTGCTCGGCGAGGGAGGCCGTACTCATAGGTACGGCGGTCCGTTATCGACGCGCTCTTCGTAGCAGGCCTGTCGTGGGCCGGGTGACCATCCGCAGTTTTGTCACCTTACGAGGAGTGCAGTCATGGCCGAGATCAAGCTCGCCGCCGAGGTCCGTTCCGAGTTCGGCAAGGGCGCCGCCCGCCGTACCCGTCGCGCCAACCTGGTTCCCGCCGTCGTCTACGGCCACGGCGCCGACGCGGTCCACATCACGCTGCCGGCCCACGAGCTGCAGCTCGCGCTCCGTACCGCCAACGTCCTCATCGGTCTCGAGATCGACGGCAAGGACGCCCTGGTCATCCCGAAGGCCGTGCAGCGCAACGCCCTCAAGGGCAACATCGAGCACGTCGACCTGCTGACCGTGAAGCGCGGCGAAAAGGTCGAGGTCGAGATCGCGGTGCACGTCGAGGGCGAGCTGGCCCCGGGCGGCAACCTGCTCGAGTACGTGCAGAACACCCTGCTCGTCGAGGCCGAGGCCACGCACATCCCCGAGTCCGTCACGGTCTCCATCGCGGGGCTGGACGCCGGCGACTCGATCCTCGCCAAGGACGTCCCGCTGCCCAAGGGCTCCGTGCTGGCCGGGGACGAGGACGCCGTCGTGCTCCAGGTCGTCACCGCTCAGGTCGAGGAGGCCCCCGCGGAGGAGGCTCCCGCCGAGGCCTGAGCCTCACCCCACCTGCTTGACTGACGGGGTGGCGGTCTCCTTCCGGGAGCCTGCCGCCCCGTTTGCCTGTCCCTGCCGCCGACCGCCCGTACGCGAGGAGACCCAGCGCGATGTCCGACGCCACCGACCCCTGGCTGATCGTGGGCCTGGGGAATCCCGGTCCCGAGTACGCGGCGAACCGGCACAACGTCGGTTTCATGGTCGCCGACCTCCTCGCGGAGCGGATCGGCGGGAAGTTCAAGCGGGCCCCCAAGGCCCAGGCACAGGTGCTGGAGGGGCGGATCGGCCCGCCCGGACCGTTGAGCCGCCGGGTGGTGGTGGCGAAGCCGATGTCGTACATGAATCTGTCGGGTGGCCCGGTCACGGCGTTGCGCGACTTCTACAAGGTGCCGCTGGATCACGTCGTGGCGGTGCACGACGAGCTGGACATCGACTACGGGACCCTGCGGTTGAAGCTGGGCGGGGGCGACAACGGTCACAACGGACTGAAGTCGATGACCAAGTCGATGGGTCCCGACTACCACCGGATCAGGTTCGGGATCGGGCGTCCGCCGGGCCGGATGCAGGTGGCGGATTTCGTGTTGAAGGACTTCTCGTCCACCGAGCGCAAGGAACTCGCCTTCCTGGTGGACCGCGCGGCGGACTCGGTCGAGTGCCTGCTGGCGGAGGGCCTGGAGCGCGCGCAGAGCGCGTACAACTCCTGAGCCGCGCCGCGGCGCCATACCCGACATACCCACCGGTAATCGGGCTGTTTTCGGCCACAGCTTGACCGACTGCAGGGCCCTGGCCAAAGATCGGCCCCCATGAAGCGGAGCTCCTCCCACCGTGCCCTGCAGTACGGCCGCAGCGCGGCGCTCGGCTGCGTCGTCCTGCTGTTGCTTGTCGCAGGGGTGCTGTCCTCGTGGGACTCGGCGCACCACATCGTGCTGGCGAAGGGCCGGGAGCACGGGACGATGACGGTCACGGGGTGCGGCAGCGAGGTCTGCACGGGGCCCTACACGCCGTCCGACGGTGGCGCCGCGCGCTCCCGGGTGTCCGTGGAGGAGTCCGTCGCGGCGAAGAAGGGGGATCGTTTCCCCGTCGTCGTGAAGCCGGGCACGTTCGAGGTCGTACGCACCGGGACGCCGGGGTTCCTGCATGCGTGGATGCCGCTGGGCGGGGCCCTGGTCCTGGCCGGGCTGGTGATCGGCGGCGGGCTGCGGCTGCCCCGGGTCGGCTGGGGTGCCGGCATCGCGGGCGGGGCCCTGCTCGTGGCGACGTTCATCGCCCTGTGAGGGGGCCCCGTCCGCGCGCGTTGATCAGCCGGTGTTACGCAGTCCGGCCGCGACGCCGTTGACGGTGAGCAGCAGAGCGCGGGCGAGCAGCGGGTCGGCTTCCTCGCCGCGCTCGGCCGCCTGGCGCTGGCGGGCCAGCAGGGACACCTGGAGGTAGGAGATGGGGTCCAGGTACGCGTCGCGGATGGCGAAGGTCTGCTGGAGCACCGGGCTGGTGCCGAGCAGTTCGGTGTTGCCGGTGATCTTGAGGACTTCCTGCACGGTCAGTGCGTGTTCGGCCTCGATGTCGGCGAAGACGTGCTTGAGCTCGTCGGGGACGAGGGTGTCGACGTAGTGCCGGGCGATGCGCAGGTCGGTCTTGGCGAGCGTCATCTCGACGTTGGAGAGGAAGTTCCGGAAGAAGTGCCAGTGTTCGTGCATCTCTTCCAGGACGGTGTCCATACCGGCCTCGCGCAGGGCCTTGAGGCCGGAGCCGACGCCGTACCAGCCGGGCACGATCTGCCGTGACTGGGTCCAGCCGAAGACCCACGGGATGGCGCGCAGTCCGTCGAGCGACACGCCCGAGCCGGGGCGGCGGGAGGGCCGCGAGCCCAGGTGCAGGTCGGCGAGCTGGTCCACCGGGGTGGAGGCGAGGAAGTACGTCGGCAGGTCGGGGTCCTCGACCAGCTTGCGGTACGCGGCGTGGGCGGCGTCCGAGACGGTGTCCATGGCCGCGTCCCAGCGGGCAAGGGCTTCGTCGGACTGACGGGGCGCGGTGTGCAGCGCGGAGGCCTGGAGGGTGGCCGCGACGGTCAGTTCCAGGTTCTCGCGGGCGAGCGCGGGGATGAGGTACTTGTCGGAGATGACCTCGCCCTGCTCGGTCACCTTGATCTCGCCCTCCAGCGTGCCCCACGGCTGCGCGAGGATCGCGTCGTGCGAGGGGCCGCCGCCGCGGCCGACGGTGCCACCGCGGCCGTGGAAGAGGCGCAGGCGCACGCCGTAGCGGTGGGCGACGTCCCGGAGTCGGCGCTGGGCGCGGTGGATCTCCCACTGGGAGGTGGTGATACCACCGAACTTGGAGGAGTCGGAGTAGCCGAGCATGACCTCCTGGACGTCGCCACGGAGCGAGACGAGGCGGCGGTAGGAGGGGTCGGCGAGCATCTCGTCGAGGATGACGTCGGCGGCCTTGAGCTCGTCGGTGGTCTCCAGGAGCGGGACGATGCCGATCTTGGCCCAGCCGCCGTGCAGGTCGAGGAGTCCCGCCTCGCGGGCGAGGACGGCGGCGGCGAAGACGTCGTCGGCGCCCTGGCACATCGAGATGATGTAGGACTCGATGACCTCGGGACCGAAGCGCTCGAAGGCCTGGCTGATGGTGTGGAAGACGCCGAGGGTCTTCTCGCCGGCGGCGTCCAGCGGGGCCGGGGTGGGCGCGAGGGGCCGACGGGAGCGGAGCTCCTTGGCGAGGAGCTTCTGCCGGTAGTCGCGCGGCATGTCGGCGTAACGCCAGGATTCTTCGCCGAGGCGGTCGAAGAGCTGGCCGAGCGCGTGGTGGTGGGCGTCTGCGTGCTCGCGTACGTCCATGGTGGCGAGCTGGAGGCCGAACGCGGAGAGCGTGCGGATGGTGCGGTCCATCCGGCCGTCGGCGACGATGCCGCCCCTGTGCTCGCGCAGCGAGGTCTGGATGAGGGCCAGGTCCGCGATGAGCTCGGCGGTGCCGAGGTAGTCGCAGCCGGGGCGGTGCGGGGTGCCGGCGGCGAGGCGCTCGCGGGTGTTGACGAGCTTCTGCCGGATGCAGGTGGCCTTGAGCCGGTAGGGCTCCTCGGCGTTCAGCCGCTTGTAGCGGGGGCTGATCTCGGGCAGGCGCTCCAGATCGGTCTGGAGGGAGGCGAGGAGCTCGTCGGTGGCTCCGGTGTAGCGGATGGAGTTGGAGAGCAGTCCGCGCAGCTGGTCGACGAGTTCGAGGGCGTCGGTGATGCCGTGCTCGTGCTGGAGGATCAGCACCTCCCAGGTGACGGCGGGCGTCACGTTGGGGTTGCCGTCGCGGTCGCCGCCGATCCAGGTGCCGAAGGTGAGCGGGCGGGTGCCGGCGGGCAGCTCGACGCCGACGCGCTCCAGTTCGGCGGCCAGGTCCTCCAGGACGTCGCCCACGGCGTTGGCGTGGAGCTCGTCGAGGTAGTAGATGGCGTTGCGGGCCTCGTCGGCGGGCTCCGGGCGGACCACGCGGAGTTCGTCGGTCTGCCAGATGAGGTCGATGTTCTCGGCGAGCCGGATGTCCTGACGGCGCCGGTCGGCCTCGATGACCGGGGTCTCCAGGAGCGCGGCGATGCGGCGGAGCTTGTTCAGTACGGAGCGCCGCGCGGCCTCGGTGGGGTGCGCGGTGAACACGGGCCGTACGTTCAGGTTCTTGACGGTCTCGCGCAGGTGCTCGGGGTCCGCGTCCTTGAGCCGGTCGGCCGTACGGGCGAGGAGACCGCCCTCGGCGGCGCGCCGGTCGCGCATCTCGTGGGCGCGGTGGACCTGCTCGGTGACGTTGGCGAGGTGGAAGTAGGTGGAGAAGGCACGCACGAGCTGTGCGGCGGTCTCCAGGTCCGTGTCGCCGAGGAGCTCGGCCGCGGCCTCGCCGTCGGTACGGGTGAGGGCGCGGACGCGCTCGACGAGGTCGAGGAGCTCCTGGCCTTCCTGACGTACGAGGGTCTCGCCCAGCAGGTCACCGAGGCGGCGGATGTCGGCGCGCAGCTCGGGGCTGGCGGCAGGTGTCTGGTCGGCACTGCTCACAGTGTGCGGCTCCTTGCAGTGGTTGAGCACGGGATCCGGGGCCCGCGATCGGCTGCGGTGCCGACGCGACCCCCCGGTGGCAGGGTGCGGACCGCGCTGTCCGACCTCTCCAGGATAGGTGTCCGTGCTGTCGGTGCTGTTCGCGCCCCGAGAGTGCCCGCTGTTCACGGCGGGTACGTGCGAGGTGCGCCTCGTACTCCCCTACCCCGTGGGGCGCCCGTCCGTGCCGGTCGGTCGTCCTCTCGTGTGGCGGGCCTTCTCGCTGCCATACTTACGACGCCGTAGGTTACGGGTGCGTAACCCGACTGTCCGCTGCATTCCTACCCACAGGGGACTCCCCATGAAGTCCAGCCCCGAAGTGATCGAGGCCGCTGATGCGGCCGACGGTCAGGTTCTTCCCCCCGCCACGCTCGGCGGGGACAACAAGCGGTCGATCGAGCAGATCGCGCTCCTGCTGTTCATCGTCGTGCCGTTCGTGGCTCTGGTCGCGGCGGTGCCGCTGGCCTGGGGCCGCGGTGTGAGCTGGCTCGACCTGGGCCTGCTGGTGGCGATGTACTACATCGGCTGCCACGGCATCACGATCGGTTTCCACCGGTACTTCACGCATGGTTCGTTCAAGGCGAAGCGTCCGCTCCGCATCGCCTTGGCCGTGGCCGGTTCGCTGGCGGTGGAGGGCCCTGTGGTGCGCTGGGTGGCCGATCACCGCAAGCATCACCGCTTTTCGGACGCGGAGGGCGACCCGCACTCGCCGTGGCGATTCGGTGAGACGCTGCCGGCTCTGCTGAAGGGCCTCTGGTGGGCTCACATCGCCTGGATGTTCGACGAGGAGCGGACTCCTCAGCACAAGTACGCCCCCGATCTGATCAGGGACCCGGCGATCCGCGGGATCTCCCGTCACTTCCTCTTCTTCACGATCGTCTCGCTGGCCATTCCGCCGATGGTGGGCGGTCTGGTCACGATGTCGTGGTGGGGTGCGGCCACCGCGTTCTTCTGGGGCTCGCTGGTCCGGGTGGCGCTGTTGCACCACGTGACATGGTCGATCAACTCGATCTGCCACGCGGTCGGGAAGCGTCCGTTCAAGTCCCGTGACAAGTCGGGCAACGTGTGGTGGCTGGCGGTCCTGTCGTGCGGTGAGTCCTGGCACAACCTGCACCACGCCGACCCGACGAGTGCCCGCCACGGTGTGATGCGAGGTCAGATCGATTCGAGTGCGCGGCTGATCCGCTGGTTCGAGAAGCTGGGCTGGGCGACCGACGTGCGCTGGCCCGACTCCGCCCGTATCGAGTCCCGGCGCCACCCCGTGCGGGCCGACGCGGCATGATTGACGACGTGGCGACCGATGGAAGCACAAGCAGCGAGAACACCCATGCACCTTCCGCCCGGCGGGCCCGCCGGGTGCGGATGACCGGGAAGGAACGCCGCGAGCAGCTGCTGGACATCGGTCGCACCCTCTTCGCCGACAAGGGTTTCGAAGGCACGTCGGTGGAGGAGATCGCGGCGCGTGCCGGGGTCTCCAAGCCGGTGGTGTACGAGCACTTCGGCGGCAAGGAGGGGCTGTACGCCGTGGTGGTGGACCGGGAGATGCGTCAGCTCCTGGACATGGTGACCAGTGCGCTGACCGCGGGCCATCCGCGTGAGCTGCTGGAGCAGGCGGCGTTCGCACTGCTCGACTACATCGAGACGTCCACGGACGGTTTCCGCATCCTGGTCCGGGACTCGCCGGTGGCCCAGTCGACGGGGACGTTCGCCTCTCTCATCAGCGATATCGCCACCCAGGTGGAGGACATCCTGGGGCTGGAGTTCAAGGCCCGGGGTTTCGATCCGAAGCTGGCCCCCCTGTATGCGCAGGCGCTGGTCGGGATGGTGGCGCTGACGGGTCAGTGGTGGGTGAACGCGCGCAAGCCGAAGAAGGCGGAGGTCGCCGCCCATCTGGTGAATCTGGCCTGGCACGGTCTGGAGAACCTGGAGTCGAAGCCGCGGCTGATAGGCCACCGCAGGAGCTGAGCAGCGCCGCTGACCGGCGGGCGGGCGTCGTACGCATTCCCCCCACCCGCCCTGCGGTCGGCCCGGAAGGGGCCCCGTCACCGGTTCTCCGGTGCCGGGGCCCCTTCCGGTTCCAGGAACTCCAGCCGGTTGCCGACCGGGTCGTGGCTGAAGAAGCGACGGTGTCCCGGCAGGTCCCCGTCCCACCGCACCTCGGCGCCGCGCTCCGTCAGCCGCGCCGCGTACGCCTCGATGTCCCGCACCCGCAGGCCCGGGTGTGCCTTGCGGGCCGGACGGAACTCCGCCTCGATGCCCAGGTGCAGCTGGACGGGGCCGGTCCGGAACCAGCAGCCGCCGCGGGCGGCCAGGACGGGAGGCTTGGGGACCTCCGTCATCCCGAGGATGTGTACGTAGTACGTGCGCAGCGCGTCCTCGGAGCCTGCGGGGGCGGCCAGCTGAACGTGGTCCACGGCGGCGATCACGACTTCTCCCGGTGTGCGACGGCGAAGATGCGGCGGAACGGGAAGACCGTGCCGTGCGGGCCCGCGGGGTACGCGGTGCGCAGCAGGTCGCGGTACTCGGCGAGGAAGGCGTCCCTGGCGTCCTGGTCGTCGGCGAGGGCGGTGAGGAGGGGCCGCAGTCCGGTGCCCTTCACCCAGTCGAGGACGGGGTCCTCGCCCCGCAGGAGGTGGAGGTAGGTGGTCTCCCAGACATCGGCGGTGCGGCCGGGTGCGGTGAGGCGGTCCAGGTAGCCGGAGGGGCTCAGGACCGCGTCCGTGTGGCGCAGCCGGCCGGCGAGACGGGCGCGCCAGCGGGGGGACTCGGCGAGTTCGCGCATCAGGGCGTGCGAGGGCTGGTCGAAGTTGCCCGGGACCTGGAGGGCGAGGGTGCCGCCGGGGGTGAGGGCGTCCAGCCAGCCGGGGAGGCGGTCGGCGTGGCCGGGGACCCATTGGAGCAGCGCGTTGGAGACGATCAGGTCGTACGGCTCCGAGGGGATCCAGGTCGCGGCGTCGGCCTCGGCGAAGTCGAGCAGGTCGGTGGTGTGGGCGCGGGCCCGTTCCAGCATCTGCGGGGAGTTGTCGTAGCCGGTGATACGGGCCCGGGGCCAGCGCTCGGCGAGCAGGGCGGTGACGTTGCCCGCGCCGCAGCCGAGGTCGGCGATGCGGGGCGCGGCGTCCGGCGGCTCGGGGATGCGGGCCAGCAGGTCGTGGAAGGGGCGGGTGCGATGGTCCGCGTGGCGCAGATACTGCTGCGGGTCCCAGGTAGGCGCGGTCATGCCGTCCAGCATCGAGGGGAAGTATCTTGATGTCAAGACACTTGAATTCAAGAGACTTCATGTCGACAGACCCTCTACACTGATCCACATGGAGGACGAGGTCGACCGACTGGTCGCTGCATGGCGCCGAGAGCGCCCCGACCTCGACGTGGAACCACTCGAGGTCCTCAGCCGCGTCTCCCGCCTGGCCCGTCACCTCGACCGGGCCCGCAGAATCGCCTTCGCCGAGCACCACCTGGAGCCGTGGGAGTTCGACGTCCTCACGTCGCTGCGGCGCGCGGGCGCCCCGTACCAGCTCTCACCCGGTCAGCTCCTCACCCAGACCCTGGTCACGTCGGGCACGATGACCAACCGCATCGACCGGCTGACCAAGAAGAACCTCGTCGAACGGCTGCCCGATCCCAGCGACCGCCGCGGTGTGCTGGTCCGGCTCACCGCCGAGGGCCGCGACAAGGCCGACCAGTCCCTGGCCGGCCTGCTCGCTCAGGAGCGAGCCATCCTGGGCGAGCTGTCCCGCCAGCAGCGGAGCGAACTGGCCGGACTGCTACGCCAGTTGACCGCCCCGTTCGACAACATTCCCGGTTAGGACCGGCACCGGGGCCTCCGCGCCGAGGTCGGCCGGTCCGACGCCCGCCCGCCGGGCCAGGGCCACCGCCGCCAGCGTCGAGTGCACGCCCAGCTTCCCCAGCACGTTCTGCATGTGCGTACGCACGGTGTGAGGGGAGAGGAAGAGCCGCTCCGCCACCGCCTTGCGGCCGAGCCCCGCCACCATGCAGCGCAGCACCTCACGCTCGCGCGGGGTCAGGGACTCGACGAGCTGTTCGCTCTCGGTGCGGTGCTTGCGGTCCGCCATCAGCTCCCGCAGCACTCCCGTGAGCAGCGCGGGCGGCAGGTGCGTCTCGTCGCGCAGTACGCCCCGGATCACGGCGAGCAGCCGTTGCAGCGAGCTGTCCTTGGCGACCCAGCCGCAGGCGCCGGCCTGGAGAGCGAGCGCGGCCCGGCGCGGGTCGTCCTTCTCGGCGAGCACCACCGGGCGCACCGACGGCCGCGCCGACCGGATGCCGGCCACCAGGGAAATTCCGTCGACCAGGCTGTTCGCCCCGGCGGTCCGCACCGGCACCGGTACCGCGGCCGGGCGGCCGGGCGGGCGCACGAGGCCCAGTTCGGCGTCGACCAGTATCACGTCGTATCCGCGCCCCTCGGCCGCCGCGCGTTCCATGCAGCGCAGGGCGGCCGGGCCACTGCCCGCCGCGGCCACATCGACGTCCGGCTCGGCGGCGAGCGCCGCGGCGAGCGACTCGGCGAAAATGCGGTGGTCGTCGACGACGAGAACCCGGATACGGGCCACAGGCACCCCCACGCTGTGTGTTCTGGGGCGCCCGAAGCGTGCGACCCCCGGCAGGGGCGGACCGGCACGGGTACGACGCCCGGAGCGGGGAGCTGAACCGCAGTCCACGGCCGCCGCCGTGATCCGACTGCCACCCCTTCCGGGCGTCGCACCCGGCTGTCTCGTACCCCTGAATCAGCACCGGCCCCCACCGGTGCTGTGCATCAGGGTACGGGCGGTGGCCGCGAGGGGAAGGAGATTCACAGAACTGGCGGCCAGTCGGGTCCTAGGGTGTGGTTCATGTTCCGTCTTGAGACAGAAGTGGACAAAGAACGACGTCAGCTGCTGAACAGGTGGCTCCGAGACGACAACACCGCGCGCTCACCACGGATCCGCGCCCTGCGCGATACGCCCGCCGCGCTCGAAGTACCGCTGGAGGTATGGGCGCTGGACGACGACGGCCGGCTCGCCGCCGGGCTGACCGGCCGCACCTGGGCGTACTGGCTCCATGTGGACCTGCTCTGGGTCGACACCCGTCATCGTGGGTCCGGCCTCGGCTCGCGACTGCTGGCCGAGGCGGAGAGCGTGGCCCGCACGGAGCGGTCCTGTGCCCGCTCACGGGTGGAGACCTGGGACTTCCAGGCCCCGGACTTCTACCGGAAGCGGGGTTACGAGGTGCGGGGGCAGATCGAGAACTACCCTCCGGGCGTCACCGAGTTCACCCTCGTCAAGGAGCTCGGACCGGTCCGGCCCGGGGCGGCGAGCCCCTGACCGGACCGTCCGGCTCAGACGAGCCGGCGGGCTCCGGCGGACGGCACCGCGGGGAAGATGCCCGGGGCCGCGTAGCCTGCCGCGGCGAACGCCTCCTGCACGGACTTTCCGACCGTGTCCGCCTGCGCCTCCTCGACGAGCACGATCGCCGAACCACCGAAGCCGCCGCCGGTCATCCGTGCGCCGAGCGCACCGGCCGCGTTGGCGGTCTCGACGACCAGGTCCAACTCCACGCAGGAGACCCGCAGATCCTCCCGGAGCGAGACATGGCCGGCCGTGAGGACCGGACCGGCCGCGCGCACCTCGCCGGAGTCGAGGAGCGCGATGACCTGCTCGACGCGCTGGTTGTCTCCGACCACGTGGCGTACGTAGCGCACGACGGACTCGTCCGCGCCGGACGCGGCCAGCGTGTCGAGCGCGTCGCCCAGTGCCTCGTACGGAAGCTCGCGCAGCGTACGGATGCCGAGGAGTCGGGCGCCCTCCTCGCAGCCGGAGCGCCGCTCCGCGTACGCGCCGTCGCCGAGTGCGTGCTTGACGCGGGTGTCGACGACGAGGAGCTGGAGGCCGTGGGCGGCCAGGTCGAAGGGGACCTGGCGCTGGGTGAGGTCGCGGGTGTCCAGGTGCAGGGCGTGGCCGTCGGTGCAGCAGGCCGACGCCATCTGGTCCATGACGCCGCAGGGGACGCCGACGAAGGCGTTCTCGGCACGCTGGGCGAGGACCGCGAGTTCGGGCGCGGTGAGGCCGAGCCCGAAGAGGTCGTTCAGGGCCAGTCCGGTCACCACTTCGAGGGCGGCGGACGAGGAGAGCCCGGCGCCGGTCGGGACGGTGGAGGACAGCTGGATGTCCGCACCGGTGATCTCGTGACCCGCCTCGCGCAGCGCCCAGACGACACCGGCCGGGTAGGCCGCCCAGCCGTGGCCGGAATGCGGGGCCAGCTCGTCGACGCGGAGCTGGACCACACCGCCGGGTACGTCGGTGGAGTGGAGCCGCAGCTCGCCGTCGGTGCGGCGGGCGACGGCGGCCCGTGCGGTGTGCGGCAGCGCGAGCGGCATGACGAAGCCGTCGTTGAAGTCGGTGTACTCGCCGATCAGGTTGACTCGGCCGGGGGCGGCCCAGACTCCCTCGGGGGCGGTCCCGTAGAGCTCGGTGAAGGAGGCGGTCAGCTCAGCGTTGTCGGTCATGGTGCGGTGGGCTCCTCTCGGCGGGCGAACGTCCAGGCGTCGGAGACGATTCCGGCCAGGTCTGCGCGGGACGGCTGCCAGCCGAGGCGCTCCCTGGCGGTGGCCGCGGAGGCGACGAGGACGGCCGGGTCGCCGCCGCGGCGCGGGGCCGCGGTTTCGGGAACCGGGTGGCCGGTGACCTGGCGCACCGTCTCGATGACCTCGCGGACCGAGAAGCCGTTGCCGTTGCCGAGGTTGCAGATCAGGTGCTCGCCCGCGGTGGCGGCGTCGAGGGCCAGCAGGTGGGCCTCGGCGAGGTCGGCGACGTGGATGTAGTCGCGGACACAGGTGCCGTCGGGGGTGGGGTAG
The DNA here is from genome assembly GCF_045162765.1 of Streptomyces sp. NBC_01013. Lineage (NCBI taxonomy): Bacteria > Bacillati > Actinomycetota > Actinomycetes > Kitasatosporales > Streptomycetaceae > Streptomyces > Streptomyces sp. NBC_01013. Next base: position 5,046,532 of record NZ_CP108687.1, on the reverse strand, counting down.
TCGTCGCCGTAGACGGAGATGGACGCGCGCTGCCCGAGGGCGACCTGGAGGACCAGCGGGATGAGGTGGGACTCGGGGCTGTGCCGCTCGCCGCAGGTGCCGTACGCCCCCGCCACGTTGAAGTAGCGCAGCGAGACGGCGGCCAGGCCGTGGGCGGCCGCCTCACCGGTGATCATGTGGTCGACGGCGAGCTTGGTGGCGCCGTACGGGCTGGTCGGGGCGGTGGGGTCGGCCTCGGTGATGGGGCTGGAGACCGGTTCGCCGTAGGTGGCGGCGGTGGAGGAGAAGACCAGGGTGCGCACCCCGGCGTCGCGCATCGCGGCGAGCAGGGCGGTGGAGCCGCCGACGTTGTTGACCCAGTACTTCTCCGGGTCGGCGACGGACTCGCCGACCTGGGAGTACGCGGCGAAGTGCAGCACCCCGTCGTAGGAGGAGTCGAGCCACTTCGCCGCGTCCTGGATGCGGCCCTCGATGAACTCGGCGCCGGCCGGGACGCCCGCGCGGAAGCCGGTGGAGAGGTCGTCGAGGACGGTGACGGTGTGCCCCGCCTCCAGCAGGTGCTGCGCGACCACACTGCCCACGTATCCCGCGCCGCCCGTCACCAGGTACTTCTTCGGGGACTTGCTCACTCGCTCGCTACCTCTCGCAGTCGCTGGGCCGCGGTCTCCGGCGGCACGTCGTTGATGAACACGCTCATGCCGGATTCGGAACCCGCGAGGAACTTCAGCTTGCCGGAGGTACGTCGGATGGTGAAAAGCTCCAGATGGAGCCCGAAGTCCTCGCGCCCCTCGACTCCGAACGGCGCCTGGTGCCAGGCGGAGATGTACGGGGTCGGCGGCTCGCCGGGGCCGAAGATCCGGTCGAATCGCCTCAAGAGTTCCAGATAGACCTGTGGGAATTCCGTGCGGGCGGCCTCGTCGAGCTCCCGCAGGTCCGGGACACGGCGGCGCGGGTACAGGTGGACCTCGTACGGCCAGTGCGCCGCGTACGGCACGAAGGCCACCCAGTGCTCGCCGGCGAGGACGATCCGCGAACCGTCGGCCTCCTCGCGGGCCACGATGTCGTCGAAGAGGTTGCCGCCGGTCTCGGCGCGGTGGGCCGCCGCGGAGCGGAGCATCAGCTCGGTGCGCGGGGTGACGAAGGGGTAGCCGTAGATCTGGCCGTGCGGGTGGCCGAGGGTGACGCCGATCTCGGCGCCCCGGTTCTCGAAGCAGAACACCTGCGTGACCTGGGGGAGCTCGGCGAACTCGGCGGTGCGGTCGGTCCACGCCTCCAGGACGAGGGCGGCCTGCTCTTCGGTGAGGTCGGCGAAGGACGCTTCGTGGTCGGAGGTGAAGCAGACGACCTCGCAGCGGCCGGAGTCGCCGGCGAGCGAGGGGAAGCGGTTCTCGAAGACCGCGACGTCGTAGTCCGGCTCCGGGATCTCGCTCTGCCGGCCCTCCCGCGAGGGGCAGAGCGGGCACTCGTCGGCCGGGGGGTGGTAGATGCGGCCCTGGCGGTGGGAGGCGATGGCGACGCTGTCGCCGAGGAGCGGGTCGCGGCGGACCTCGGACGAGGTCGAGACGGGGTCGAGCGGGCGCGGGTCCACGGCGTCGCGCACGACGTCGTCGCGGCTGTCGTAGTAGATCAGCTCCCGGCCGTCGGCCAGCGTCGTAACCGTCTTCTTCACCAGACTCCTCCCAAACAGAACCGAACACAATGAACCACAAATCAACAGACTCGTCAATGAGTACGCGGTCCGCGATGTGACGGGAATCTCGGGGGGTTGGGGCTGAAGTTTGAGGCAATACGATCACAATCCAACAAAGAACCTCATCGAGACTGTTCATTTTCTGAACACAAGAGCGTAGTTTCCTTCGGGTTCAGTTCGCGCAACGAAGCGAGATACCCCCACATGCACTCTCTGGCTGCCGGGCTCCGGCTCCCCACGAACGGGCTCGACTACACGATCCTGGCGATCTACTTCGTCGTCGTTCTCGGCATCGGCTTCGCCGCTCGGGCGAGCGTGAAGACGAGCCTCGACTTCTTCCTGTCCGGACGGTCACTGCCCGCATGGGTGACCGGTCTGGCCTTCGTCGCGGCGAATCTCGGCGCCACCGAGATCCTCGGCATGGCGGCGACCGGCGCGCAGTACGGCGTCGCGGTCGTCCACTGGTACTGGATCGGCGCCATCCCGGCCATGGTCTTCCTCGGCCTCGTGATGATGCCCTTCTACTACCGCTCGAAGGTGCGCTCCGTACCGGAGTTCCTCCTCCAGCGCTTCGACAAGTCGGCACACCTGCTGAGCTCCATACTCTTCGCCTTCGCGGCGATCCTGATCGCGGGCGTCAACCTGTACGCCCTGTCGATCGTCGTGGAGGCGCTCCTCGGCTGGCCGCAGTGGGTCGCGATCGTGGTCGCGGGCCTCTTCGTGCTGATCTACATCACCATCGGCGGACTCTCCTCCGCGATCTACAACGAGGTGCTGCAGTTCTTCGTCATCCTCGCCGCCCTGATCCCGCTGACCCTGCTGGGCCTCAAGCGCGTCGGCGGCTGGGACGGACTGACCGGTTCGCTGGAGAAGAGCCACGGTCAGGACTTCCTGTCCGCCTGGGGCGGCACGGGCATCGGTGACGCCAACCCGCTGGGCGCCAACTGGCTGACGATCATCCTCGGTCTGGGCTTCGTGCTCTCATTCGGCTACTGGACCACCAACTTCGCCGAGGTGCAGCGCGCCCTGTCCGCGAAGAACCTCTCGGCCGCCCAGCGCACCCCGCTGATCGCCGCGTTCCCGAAGATCTTCATCGTCTTCCTCGTGATGATCCCGGGCCTGGTCGCCGCCGTCCTCGTGCCGAAGATCGGCACGCCCGGCTCGGACCTGACCTACAACGACGCGATCCCGCTGCTGATGCAGGAGCTGCTGCCCAACGGTGTGCTCGGCATCGCGGTGACGGGTCTGCTGGCCGCGTTCATGGCCGGCATGGCCGCCAACGTCTCCTCGTTCAACACGGTGTTCACCACGGACATCTGGGCGCGGTACGTGAAGAAGGACCGGCCCGACGCGTACTACCTGCGCTTCGGCCGGATGATCACGGCGATCGGGGTGCTGGCCTCCATCGGCACGGCGTTCATCGCCGCCAGCTTCTCCAACATCATGAGCTACCTCCAGACGCTGTTCTCCTTCTTCAACGTCCCGATGTTCGTCGTCTTCATCATCGGAATGTTCTGGAAGCGCGCCTCGATGAAGTCGGGTGTCTGGGGCCTGCTCGCGGGCACGACGGCCGCGATGGTCAACTACTTCGTGATCTACAAGCAGGGCGTCATCGACATCCCGACCGACCAGGGCGCCAACTTCGTCTCCGCGATCGTCGGCTTCGTCGCCGGTGCGGTGGTCATGGTCGCCGTCACCCTGTTCACGGCTCCCAAGCCCGAGGCCGAACTGGCCGGTCTGGTCTACGGAACCGAGTCGCCGGACGCCGAAGAGGTGCCCGAGGAGGGCGACGACGCCTGGTACCGCAAGCCTGCGCTGCTGGGCTGGGGCGCGATCGTGCTCGCCGCCCTGTGCTACGTCCCCTACTCGTTCTGATCGGAGTCACCCACCATGTCCGACCTGCACAAGGAAGTCTCCGATCTGGAGAAGAAGTCCGCCACGGCGGCCCGGCTGTTCGACATCCGGCGGATCATCGGCGGCCTCTTCGTCGTCTACGGGATCATCGTCACCATCGCCGGGATCAGCCCGTCCGAGGCGGACCTGAAGAAGGCCGAGGGCGTCCACATCAACCTGTGGACCGGCATCGCCATGCTGGCCCTGGGGCTGTTCTTCCTGATCTGGCTGAAGCTGCGCCCGATCCAGCCGCCGGCCGCCGCGCCGGACGCCACGGACGCACCCGGTAACTGACACCCGCTCGGTAGCCGGTCGCAGGGGCCGGACACCGTCAGCCGACGGTGTCCGGCCCCTGCGGCGTCCCCAGGGCCGCGCGGTCCAGCAGACCGGTGCGGGCGGCGAGTGCCGCCGCCTCCAGCCGGGAGCCGACCCCCAGCTTCATCAGCACGCGCTGCACATGGGTGCGGGCGGTGCTGGGCGCGATCCGCATACCGGCCGCGATCAGCCGGGTGTCCTCGCCCTCGGCGACCCGGACCAGGACCTCGACCTCGCGCGGGGTGAGCATCCCCAGCAGCCGACGGCCCTCGTCGTCCGGCTGCACCGCGGGGTTGAGCAGCTCGGCGAAGGCGCCCTGGAGCAGCTGCGGCGCGATCACCGCCTCACCCGCCCGCGCCTTGACCATCGCCCGCTCCACACCCTCGATGCGCTCGTCGTGCCGTACGTACCCGGCGGCGCCTGCGGCGAAGGCCGCCGCGATGCCGCGCGGACTGGGCACGGGGCCCAGGACCACCACGGCGGTCTGCGGGCGCTCGCGCCTGATCCTGACGATCGGGTCGAAGGTGCCCGGCTCGGCGGGCGCTCCCGTGCCGAAAAGACAGATCTCCGGAGCTCTGCTGACCACCAGTTCCGCCGCACCGGAGGTGGGCGCGGCAGCGGCGAGCACCCGGTGCCCCCGCAGCTTCAGTGCCGAGGCGAGCGCCTCGGCCAGTAGTCGGTGGTCATCGACCACCATGAGCCGCACGCCCATCGAGCAACCCCCCCATAGCAGCGGCAGGCCCCCCGGCCCTCTCTAGACCCGGCAAGTTACACGCTTGTTCGAGGCGGCGGGTGTCTTAGCGGACAGAAGGATCGAGATAGCCGACATCGGGTGCTTCGAGAGCGAGTTGATGGCCCATCATGGCCGAATTCAGGCCGGTGCGACCTGCTTGCTGACCATTACGGATCGGCTTCGGGGGAATCCTGCCTCTCCCCGGGACTCCGCTCGTCCTGACGGGGCGGGACATGCGTGAGGGGGTGGAGCCGGCCGGCTCCACCCCCTCACGCATGTGCCGCGGTCAGCTCGTGCTGAACGAGACGACGAGGTACTCCTTGTCGTCCAGCGAGCTCTGCCGCGGCTTGCTGACCATCGTCTCGGAGATGTACAGCTTGCCGCCGCCGTAGAGGTACTCGGCGTAGTCCGAGGAGAAGCTCGTCTCCGCGTCCCGGACGGACTCGTCGGCCGGGTTGTCCATCAGCACGGTCTGCTTGAAGGTCGCGCCGTCGATGGAGACGATCTGGCCGCCCTTGTCGTAGGGGGGCTCCTTGTACGCGATGATGTTGCCGCCGTCCATGCGGACCGGGAACATCGAGTAGCGGTCGCCTGCGTCGGCCCGGTCGCTGGTCGGCTTGCCGGTGGTCAGGTCGAACGAGACGATCTCGTTGGTCCGGCCGTACTCCTCGGTGCCCTCGTGCTCCTCGGTGGGCACGTAGATGCGGTTGTTGCCGACGGTGAGGTGCTGGCAGCTCTCCACCTTGGTGGCGCGGCAGCTCGCCGCGTACTTCTCGCCGTCCGCCGCGATCCGGGTCAGCAGCTTGCCGCTGGCCGCGTCGATCGAGAAGAAGTCCGAGATGCCGCTGCCGTCGCCCGCGGTGTCGCCGACATCGGCGGCGACGACGAGCGGCTTGGTGGAGACGATGCTCGCGTATTCGACTCCGGGCGGCATCTTGTACGAGGAGAGCGGGGCCCCGGTGGTCGGGTTCAGCGCCTGGATGACGAGCTGCGGGTCGTCGTACGTACCGCACTTGCGGACCACCGCAAGCGCTTCGCCGCCGCCGTACCCCTTGTCGTAGCAGCCGTCCGTGCTGACCTTCGGCTTCCAGCGCTCGGCGCCGGTGTTCAGGTCGAAGGCCGCGCCGCCGTCGGTGCCACCGGCGGCGACCGTGATGCCGCTGAGGGTGATCTCGTCGAACCGGACCGGGCGGTCGCCACCGGTGGAGGCGGTGACCGACTTGTTCCACATGAGCTTGCCGGTGCTCAGGTCAAGGGCGCCCACCTGGTTGCAGCTGGGGTACTTGTTCGCCGCGGACCGCTTGCCCTCCTCGAAGGCGACGGCCGTCTTGAAGTCCTTGGTCATGTGCCGGGACGCGGCGCACAGCTGGCCGTCCAGCGGGATCGACCAGAGCTTGGTGCCCTTGGCCAGGTCGTAGCCGACGATCTCGTTGACGCCCGTCTTCACGTACGCCTTGTCGGTCAGCCACGAGCCGGCGACCGTGGTGACCTCGGTGACCTTGGGCTGCGGGAGCTGGAAGCCGACCTGGGACTTGACGTTGGCCGGGGCCTTCTCCTTGCCACCGCCTCCGGTGCTGCCGCCGTCGTCCGAACCGCCCTTGTTCTCGCCGGTGGTGCCGGTGGAGGTGGACGCCTCGTCCTTCTTCCCGCCGCCCTCGCCGCCACTGGACGCGAACCAGACGCCGCCACCGATGATCAGCGCCACGGCGACCGCCGCGGCGACGATGATCCGGGACTGGGTGGAGAACTTCTTGGGTCCGCCGCCGGGCTGCTGCGGCTGGTACGGCTGCTGCATCGGGGTGGTCGGGTAGCCGTAGCCCTGCTGCGGCGGCTGGCCGGGCGGGAATCCGTAGCCCTGCTGAGGGGCCTGGCCGGGCGGGAACCCGTACCCCTGCTGAGGGGGCTGGCCGGGCGGGAATCCGTAGCCGGACTGCTGCGGCGGGCCCTGCGGGTAGCCGTAACCGGGCTGCTGCTGGGGCGGTCCGGCGGGCGGCGGGGTCCCGTAGGCACCGGGGGCCGGGGGCGGCGGGGTGGCCGGCTGCTTGCCGAACGGGTCGGCAGGCGGCGGCGTCGGTGCGCCGAAGCCATCGGGCGGAGTGTCCTGCGGGGCTCCGAAACCACCGGGCGGGGTGTCCTGCGGGGCACCGAAACCACCGGGTGGGGGGTCCTGCGGCGCGCCGAACCCGCCCTGCGGCGGGTCGTTGGGCGGCGGCTGGGGCGGCTGCGTCATGGCGTTGCGTACCTCGGGGGAAGGGGATTCGGGGGGCGGTGGGCCGGAGCCGGTCGCGGGCGGGTCTGTGCCGCCCGCGACCGGTGATGTTCCTGCGGGTGCCGTGGAGAGCGGTTACTTGCCGAAGGCCATCATCGTCTTCGTCTCCAGCTCTTCTTCGTCGTTGCTCGCGCTGACCCGCCCGCTCGTGATGAACGAGCGGCCGTTCGCGTAGAGCACCTCCGCGTCCCAGAAGGAGCTCTCGATCTGCGCCGTCGACGCCGGATGCTGGAGCACCGTCTTCGGGCTGCCACCGGAGGGTGCCAGGGTCGCGATCCCGCCGCCCTTGTTGTAACCGGCGTCCAGGTAGAGGAGCACGTCGGCGCCCTCCATCCGCAGCGGCTTCATGGTCTGGCCGGCCGGGGCCTTCGCCTTCCACTTCGTCTTACCGGTGTTCAGGTTGAACGCGACGACCTGGTTGGTGCGGGCGGAGCCGCTGGTGTCGTCCTGCGTCGCCATGTAGAAGGTGTTGGCATCGGCCGCGACACCGGTGCACCCGTCGAGGCGCTGACCGAAGATGGCGAACGCGCCACCGCAGTCCGGTGCGAACTTGTCGCCCTTGTCGCTGACGATCTGGGAGCGGAGCGTGCCGTTCTCCCGGAACGCGAGGATGCTCCACTTCTTGTTGTCGCTGCTGCTTCCCTTGGTCAGCGACACGATGAGGGGACTCACCGAGTAGACCTTGTCGACCTCCCAGCCACGCGCGGGCTTGTAGGTCCACTTGGGCTTGCCGGTGTTCGGGTCGATCCGCTCGATCTGCTGCTGCGGGTTGTCGAGGTCGTCGGTACGGCAGTTGGTGGCGGCGATCAGCTTGGGGCCGCCCGCGAAGGCGAACGGCTGGCAGATGCCGGCGCGCTTGCCGAACAGCTCCTTGCCGTCGCTCACCCGGAACGCGTTGGAGGCGCCGGTGCGGCCGACCGTCACGGTGTTGCCGCTGATGGCCAGGGAGATGTCCGACATCAGGTCGAAGAGCCCGCTGCTCTTGACCGGCTTCTTCCAGCCCGCCTTGCCGGTGTTGAGGTCGATCAGCTGGAGGTCGGAGCAGTCGGCCTTGTCGGTCGTGCCGTTCTTGACCGCGATGACGATCTTGCCGTCCGCGGTCGTCTGCGCCGGCGCGGAACAGATGTCCGCGGGCAGCTTCAGCGTCCACTTCTGCTTGCCGTCGGCCGCCGAGTAGCCGGAGACCGTGCGGTACATGCCCTTGACGATGGTGTCGCCGACGATCCACGGGCCGTACACGTCCGCGCCGTTGCGCGGCAGGTCGACGTCGTTCGTCTGGAGCCAGAGCACCTTCGCCTCGCCGGGCTTGCGCCCGCCGTTCAGGTCGTCGTCGCCCTCCCGGCCGGTGCCGTTGCCGTCGCCCTCGTCGACGGACGGCGAGGTGGTCGGCTTCAGGACCTCTTCGCTCTTCTTCACGACGGGCTTCTTGCCGTCGTCACCGCCGCTCGTCGCCAGGTAGACACCGCCGCCTATGACCAGGAGCGCGGCAACCGCGGCACCGATGATCACGGCGGGCTTGCCCTTGAAGGGGTTGCCGCCACCGGGGCCCGCCGGACCGGGCGGAACGGGTGCGCCGGGGTACTGCTGCTGCGGGTAGCCGTAACCCGGCTGCTGCGGCTGCCCGTACGGGCCGGGCTGCGAGCCGTACGGACCGGGCTGCTGCGGCTGGCCGTAGGGACCGGGCTGCTGCTGGGCGTACGGACCGGGCTGCTGGGGGTAGCCGTACCCCGGCTGCGGCGCCTGCGGCGGCTGCTGGGGGTAGCCGTAACCCGGCTGGGCGGCCGGCGCCTGGGGCGGCTGCGCCGGCGGCGGCGTCTGCGGCGGGCCCTGGGGTGGCTGCTGAGGAATCCCCTGCGGCGGCCCCTGCGGAGCGCCGAAGCCTCCCTGCGGCGGTTGCTGGCTGGGCGGCTGGGTCATCAGCGCGTCCCCCTTCATGCGGTCCGGTGCCCGGTCCGGACTCCCCCGCGATCACGCCGGAGCCCCAAGGGTCGGCCAAGACCCCTGAATTACCAGCGAAATGGAGCGAATCGGGCATGGATCCCGCAGTGTTACGTCAGTCGAGCGGGGCTTCTTTGTACCACCCGCCCCGTCACCCATTCCGGTTCGGTCCCTCCCTGTTCCCAAGGGAGAACCGGCCCGTGATGCCGCCGTTACGCCTGAGGGCCTGCAGGGAATCAAGGTGTCGCTTCCCCGCAGGCCCTCAGGCGGCCGTCAGTTGCCGAAGGCAGCGAGGGATCGCGTCTCGATTTCCTCGTCGTCCATGCCGCTGATCCTCGAATGCGTGAGGAAGCTGCGTCCGCCCACGTAGGAGACACGCGGCTCGAAGAAGGCGCGCTCGACGGTGGCGGCCGCGGCCGGGTGCCGCAGCAGCATCTTCCAGTCACCGCCGGTGGACGGGAGGGAGGCGATGCCACCGCCCTTGTTCTTGGCCGGCGCGAGGTACATCAGCAGCTTGCCGCCCTCCGTCCGCAGCGGCGTGAGGGGCTGGTCCACCGGCGAGGTGACGGTCCACTTGAACTTGCCGGTGGACAGGTCGAAGGCGGCGACCTTGTTGCCCTCACCGGCTTTGAGGTCGACGGCCCCGGTCGCCATGTAGAAGGTGTTCGCACCGGCGGCCACCCCGACGCAGCTGTCGAGGTTGGACCCCTGGACGCGCTGGTCCTTGTCGCACTTGGGCGCGTAGTTGCCCGGCCCGCCGGAGAGCTGGGTGCGATAGGTGCCGTTGGCGTTGAGCACCAGGATGCCCCACTTCTTCTCCTGCTTGAGCGAGATCACGAGGGGATCGGCGGAGTAGATCTGCGCGACCTGCCAGCCCTTCTTGACCTTGTACGTCCACTGGACCTTGCCGGTGGCGGGGTCGATCCGCTGCACCAGGTGTTCCTTGTGGTCGTCCGCGGCGGTCTGACAGCTCGCCGCGGCGATCGCCACGGGACCGCTGGCGAAGCCGAACGGCTGGCAGTTGCCCGGTAGTTTCCCGAACAGCACCTTGCCGTCGCTGACCCGGAAGGCGTCGGTCCTGCTGGTGCGCCCCACGGTCACGGTGTCCGCGTTGATCGCCATCGCGAGGTCGGAGAGCCCGTCCCAGGCACCGTCGCGGACGTACGCCTTGCGCCAGCCCGCCTTGCCCGTCGTGAGGTCGACCATCTGAAGGTTGTCGCAGAACGCGTCGCTCGCGGTGCTGTGCTCGATGCCCAGGACGATCTTGCCGTCCGCGGTGGGCTGCGTGGGCGCCGCGCACGCGTTGGTGGGCAGCCGCAGGCTCCACTTGAGCGTGCCGTCTGAGATCGAATAGCCCGTGACGGTGTGGTACATGGCCGTGACGACGATGTCGCCGGCGAACCACGGGCCGTACACGTCCTCGCCGCCCTCCGGCAGATCGACACCGCTCCTCTGCAGCCAGAGGGCCTTCGCCTCCCCCGGCTTGCGCTTCGCGTTGATGGCGGCGGCCTCGGCGCGCGGGCTGATCGTGTCGTTGTTCTCGTCGTCGTCCGGCCCGCTCCCGGTGGGGGAGGGCGGCGGCGGCGCGGAGCTGTGGCCGCCGTTCGCCGTGGGCTTGCCGTCGTCGCCGGAGGCGAGCCAGATACCGGCGCCGGCCAGGAGCACCACAGCGAGCAGGCCGCCGATGATCATCCCGGTCCGGCCCCGGAACCGGCCGCCGCCCTGCGGACCGCTGGGGCGTGGAGGCTGCGTCGGATAGCCGTAGCCCTGCTGCTGGGGCTGTTGCTGGGGCGGGTAGCCGTACCCGTACCCCTGCGTCGGCTGGGTGTACGGGCCGGGCTGACCGCCGTACGAACCGGGCTGCGTGTACGGGCCGGGCTGACCGCCGTACGAACCGGGCTGCGTGTACGGGCCGGGCTGACCGCCGTACGAACCGGGCTGCGTGTACGGGCCGGGCTGACCGCCGTACGAACCGGGCTGCGTGTACGGGCCGGGCTGACCGCCGTACGGGCCGGGCTGCGTGTACGGGCCGGGCTGACCGCCGTACGGGCCGGTCGGCTGCGGCTGGGCGCCGGACGGCGGGTCGTCAGGAGCTCCGAACCCGCCCTGTGGCGGCTGCTGTCCGGGCGGCTGGCTCATCGGCCCGTCCCCCTGTTCCGTTGTCGTTCCGGCGGTCCGTGCGGTGCGCCGAGGTTCGGCTGCCGCACCGGGCAGGGTTTCTTTCTACCACCCGTCCCACAGACCTCATCGGCCACACCGGTCACGACAGTTGCCCCCACCACGCAGCCGGGGCCTGCCGAGGCGCTCCGCCGGACAGGCCCCACACGCTTCGGCGTGCGGTCAGGCGTCCTCGGCCAGTTCCAGCCAGCGCATCTCCAACACATCGCGTTCCGCGACCAGTTCGCGCAGTTCGGCGTCGAGCTTCGCGACCTTCTCGAAGTCCGTGGCGTTGTCGGCGATCTGGGCGTGCAGCGTCGTCTCACGGGTCGACATCTTGTCGAGCTGCCGCTCGACCTTCTGCAGCTCCTTCTTGGCCGCACGTGCCTCCTGCGGCGAGACGCCGGGTGCCGGGGCGGTGGCCGGGGAGGCCGCGGAGGGTACGGCGGCGGGGGTTGCGGCCCCGGCCATCTGCAGCCTGCGCTCCAGGTACTCGTCGATGCCCCGCGGCAGCATCCGCAGCGACTTGTCGCCGAGAAGGGCCAGCACCCGGTCCGTGGTCCGCTCGATGAAGAACCGGTCGTGGGAGATCACGATCATCGACCCGGGCCAGCCGTCGAGGAGGTCCTCCAGCTGGGTCAGGGTCTCGATGTCGAGGTCGTTGGTGGGCTCGTCGAGGAAGAGGACGTTCGGCTCGTCCATCAGCAGCCGCAGGATCTGCAGCCTGCGGCGCTCACCGCCCGACAGGTCACCGACCGGCGTCCACTGCTTCTCCTTCGAGAAGCCGAACTGCTCGCAGAGCTGGCCCGCGGTCATCTCCCGGCCCTTGCCGAGGTCGACCCGGTCGCGCACCTGCTGCACGGCCTCCAGCACCCGGAGGTTCGGGTTGAGCTCCGCGACCTCCTGCGAGAGGTAGGCCAGCTTCACGGTCTTTCCGACGACGATCTTGCCGGCCGCCGGCTGCGCCTCGCCCTGGGTGCGGGCCGCCTGCTCCAGCGCCCGCAGCAGCGAGGTCTTGCCGGCACCGTTGACCCCGACCAGGCCGATCCGGTCGCCGGGGCCGAGCTGCCAGGTGAGGTGGGTGAGCAGCGTCTTGGGTCCGGCCTGGACGGTCACGTCCTCCAGCTCGAAGACCGTCTTGCCGAGCCGGGCGTTGGCGAACTTCATCAGCGCGCTGGTGTCACGGGGCGGCGGCACGTCGGCGATCAGCTCGTTGGCCGCCTCGATGCGGTAGCGGGGCTTGGACGTACGGGCGGGGGCGCCGCGCCGCAGCCAGGCCAGCTCCTTGCGCATCAGGTTCTGCCGCTTGCCCTCTTCGGTGGCGGCGATCCGCTCCCGTTCGGCCCGGGCGAAGACGTAGTCGCTGTAGCCGCCCTCGTACTCGTGGACCGTGCCGCGCTGGACGTCCCACATGCGGGTGCAGACCTGGTCGAGGAACCACCGGTCGTGGGTGACGCAGACCAGTGCGGAGCGGCGGGCGCGCAGATGTCCGGCGAGCCAGGAGATGCCCTCGACGTCGAGGTGGTTGGTCGGCTCGTCGAGGACGATCAGGTCCTGCTCGGCGATGAGCAGCTTGGCCAGCGCGATCCGGCGGCGCTCGCCACCGGAGAGCGGGGCGATGACGGTGTCCAGGCCCTGCTCGAAGCCGGCCAGGTCGAGGCCGCCGAAGAGCCCGGTCAGCACGTCGCGGATCTTGGCGCTGCCCGCCCACTCGTGGTCGGCGAGATCGCCGATGACCTCGTGGCGGATCGTGGCCTTCGGGTCGAGGGAGTCGTGCTGGGTCAGGACGCCGAGGCGCAGCCCGCCGTTGTGCGTGACCCGGCCGGTGTCCGCCTCCTCCAGCTTGGCGAGCATCCGGATGAGGGTCGTCTTGCCGTCTCCGTTACGACCGACGACACCGATCCGGTCCCCTTCGGACACACCGAGGGACACACCGTCGAGCAGCGCACGGGTGCCGTACACCTTGCTGACCTGCTCGACATTGACGAGGTTGACGGCCACAAACGCTCCAGCTCGAAGGAGAAACACTGACCTTCAGCGTAGTCGCCGCGGCGCCGGACTCCGTACGAGCGCCCGCTCACCCGTGCGGGACAGGCCGGGCACGGCGGTCGCGCGGACACCTCGGTGCGGTACCTTGCGCGGATTGATCAAGGCCCGGGGCGGTTCCCGGGCCTCACCGGGTGGGGGACTTCATGACACGACGTACGGTTCGCGGGCTGGCGCCCGTCCTGCTGGCAGCCGTCGCGCTGACGGGCTGCTCGTCGGCATCCGGCGACGGTGCGAAGGCGGACACGAAGCCGGGCGGCGGCGCGGCCGCACACGGGGCGGGCGACAAGGCCGCGGCGAAGGGCGGCACGGTCGGCGGTTCCGGTTCCGGATGCGAGCTGCCGGTCGTCTTCGACCTGGCGCAGCACTGGAAGGCGAAGGCCGTGGAGCCCGTCGAGGCGGACTCGGAGTTCGCCGCGCTCAGTACGCAGGGGCCGGTGAGCATGGTCTGCGAGATCGACGCGAAGCCCGCGGGGCACATCGGCTTCCTGCGGGTGTGGCAGGGCGACGGCAAGGGGAGCACGGCGCGCCGGGCCCTGGAGGGCTTCGTGAAGGCCGACGAGAACGCCTCGAAGATCACGTACACGCAGACCACGGTCGGAAAGCTGGCCGTGACCGAGGTGGGCTACACGATTTACAGCAAGATCATGGAGGAGTCGCGCCCGGCCCGCGCCTTCGCCGTCGCCACCCCGGACGGGCCGGTCGTGGTGCACGTGGGCGGGCTGGACGCGCAGGAGCACAAGGGGATGCTCCCGGCGTTCGAGCTGGCGAAGCGGAGCGTGCGGCTCGGCTGAACCACGCCACGTCCACGATGCCCCGGCCCGGGAGCCCGGCCGGGGCGTCGCGCTCAGCGGAGTGTGGCGCCCGGCGCCGGGGACGCCGCGATCCGGGCGGTGCGGCAGGTCCCCGAGGCGGTCAGCGCGTCGGCGACCTTGCGGGCCGACGCCTCGTCCTCGGTGAGGAACGCGGTGGTCGGCCCGGAGCCCGAGACCAGCGCGGCCAGTGCGCCCGCGGCGGTGCCCGCCGCGAGTGTGTCGGCCAGCGAGGGCCGGAGCGACAGCGCGGCGGCCTGCAGGTCGTTGCCGAGGGTCGCGGCGAGCGCGACCGGGTCTCCGGACCGCAGTGCGTCCAGCAGTGCGGTGGACGCGGCGGGCTCGGGCACGTGGGTGCCCGCCGTGAGCCGGTCGAACTCGCGGTAGACGGCCGGGGTGGAGAGGCCGCCGTCGGCGACCGCGAAGACCCAGTGGAAGGTGCCGCCGACCTCGACGGGGGTCAGCTGCTCCCCGCGGCCGACCCCGAGGGCGGCCCCGCCGACCAGGCTGAACGGCACATCGCTGCCCAGCTCGGCACAGAGGGCGAGGAGCTCGTCGCGGGTGGCGCCGGTGGACCAGAGCGCGTCGCACGCCAGCAGCGCGCCTGCCCCGTCGGCGCTGCCGCCCGCCATGCCGCCCGCGACGGGGATGTCCTTGGCGATGTGGATGTGCACATCGGGCGCGACGCCGTGCCGCTCGGCCAGCGCGATCGCGGCGCGGGCGGCGAGGTTGGAGGCGTCCAGCGGCACCTGGGCGGCGTCCGGGCCCGAGCAGGTGATGCGCAGCTCGTCGGCCGGGGTGACGGTGACCTCGTCGTACAGGCCGACGGCGAGGAACACGTTGGCGAGGTCGTGGAAGCCGTCGGGGCGCGCGGCGCCGACCGTGAGCTGGACGTTGACCTTGGCGGGTACCCGGACGGTGACGCTCTCGCTCATGCGGACAGCTCCGGCTTGTTCTCGGCGATGGCGGCGAACTCCTCGACCGTGAGTGCCTCTCCGCGGGCCTGCGGCGAGATGCCGGCCGCGACCAGGGCCGCTTCGGCGGCGGGGGCGGAGCCCGCCCAGCCGGCCAGGGCCGCGCGCAGCGTCTTGCGACGCTGGGCGAAGGCGGCGTCGACGACCGCGAAGACCTCGGCCTTGCTCGCCGTGGTGGCGACGGGCTCGGTCCTGCGCACCAGCGACACCAGGCCGGAGTCGACGTTCGGCGCGGGCCAGAAGACCTTGCGGCCGATGGAGCCGGCGCGCTTGACGTCGGTGTACCAGTTGGCCTTCACCGACGGCACGCCGTAGACCTTGTTGCCGGGCCTGGCGGCCAGCCGGTCGGCGACCTCGGCCTGCACCATGACCAGGGTCCGCTCGATGCTGGGGAAGCGGTCGAGCATGGTGAGCAGCACGGGCACCGCGACGTTGTACGGGAGGTTGGCGACCAGCGCGGTCGGCGGGGGGCCCGGCAGCTCACGCACGAGCATCGCGTCCGAGTGGACGAGGCTGAACCGGTCGGCGCGCCCGGGCATCCGGGCGGCGACCGTGGCCGGCAGGGCGCTCGCCAGTACGTCGTCGATCTCGACGGCCACGACCCGGTCGGCCGCCTCCAGAAGCGCCAGGGTCAGCGAGCCCAGACCGGGGCCGACCTCCACCACCACGTCGTCGGGGCGGACCTCCGCGGTGCGCACGATCCGGCGGACCGTGTTGGCGTCGATGACGAAGTTCTGACCGCGCTGCTTCGTGGGGCGTACGCCCAGCGTCGCGGCCAGCTCGCGGATGTCTGCGGGGCCCAGGAGGGCGTCGGGCTCTGTGGTGCTCACCCGTTAAGCCTACGGCCGCTGAGCGCCCCCGGGGGCCCGCCCCCGCTGGAGGTCCGGCTTCCTCCCCCGCCCGGCCGTGCGGGGCCCGGTGCCGGCCTTCACCACCTGGCTGACCGGCTCCCGTACGACCTCCGAGGCCAGCACGCGGGGCTTCTGCCGCACACCGTTGACGGTCCGCAGGGCGTACATGACCCGGCGCGACCCGTCCCGCCCCTCCCGTTCGACCACCTCCGTGCCGACGGCCAGGGACCCGTCACCGGACCGCTCCACGCCGTACGGCAGCAGCTCCTCACGCACCACCTTGAGGGTGGCGATCCGGAGCACCGAGACGGTCTGGCCCTCGCGCGGGAAGCTCTCCGGGGCCACGGACGTGGTGTCCTCGCCGTGCAGGATCACTCCGGCCCCGGCCACGGCCTCGCGGACGGTGGCGGCGTTGGTGCGGACGGTGTGCTCGCGGCCGTCGGCCATCACGGTGACGGTGCGCTCGGTGCGCACGTCCAGCGTCAGTCCGTTGCGCCCGATCGGCGCGGCCGGGGGGACGGAGAGGTAGGCGCCGTCGGCCCGCACGCCGAGCCGGCGCAGGGCGGCGCCCACGGTGGCTTCGGAGGTCCAGACCCGGCGCCGCACCCCGTCGAGCGTGAGCGTCACCGGGCGGGGGCCGCCGACGGTGATCACGTCACCGTCGGAGAGGCGGGTGCCGGGGGCCGGGGACACCGCGGTGCCGTCGTCGGCGTCGATGCCCTGTTCGGCGAGGAGTTCTCCGACGTCGTCCGCGAAGGTGTGCAGGGTGCGGGGCTCCCCGTCGAGGTCCAGCGTCACGGCCTTGTCCTCGGCGACGAACGCAGTCGTCCCGCCCGCCAGGAACGCCACCACGAGGGCCTGCGGCACCAGGCGGCGCAGCTGCTCGGGACGCACGGACACCCGGCGCCGCCGAGCACCCCTCCGCGCACCGGGCCTGCCGCCGGAGGCCGGCACGGGGAGCGCGGTGACGGTGGGGGCCTGCGCGGTACGGCTCGCGCCGCCGGTCGCGGCCACGGTCCGGCCCGTGGGCATGTCGACGACGGTCGGCGTGCGGCGGGGCCACGCGGCGAGCGTCAGCTCCTCGTGCGGCGGTACGGGGGACGGGCCCGGCACGACGACGGTGGCGGGCCCGCGCGTCCCGGTGCCCGCCGTACGCCCCCTGCCGCGTGCTGCACGGTGACTGCCCTGCGAATTGCTCACGACGCTCGCTCCAGAAGATCCGTACCGGCCGGCTCACTCTTGCGCGCCCGGGACGATAGCGGAGCGGCGGGTCACTCTCCAAAGCGACGCGACTACCCAGCGTGGCGGAGCTTCGCTCAGTAGTCGAACGCGCGAGCCGTGTTGTCGGCGATCGCCGACGCCAGGGTGTCCTCGTCGACGCCCTTGACGGCTGCCATGGCGCGCAGCGTGACCGGAATCAGGTAGGGCGCGTTAGGCCGTCCGCGGTACGGCGCGGGGGTGAGGAAGGGGGCGTCCGTCTCGACCAGGACCAGTTCCATCGGCGCCACGGCCAGGGCGTCGCGCAGCGGCTGGGCGTTCTTGAACGTCATGTTGCCCGCGAAGGACATGAAGTACCCGGCGTCCGCGCACACCCGGGCCATGTCGGCGTCGCCCGAGTAGCAGTGGAAGACGGTCCGCTCGGGGGCGCCCGCGTCGGCCAGGATGCGCAGCACATCGGCGTGCGCCTCGCGATCGTGGATGACGAGCGCCTTGTCGTGCCGTTTGGCGATCTCGATGTGGGCCCGGAAGGACTCCTCCTGGGCGGCCATGCCCTCGGGGCCGGTGCGGAAGTGGTCGAGGCCCGTCTCGCCGACGCCGCGGACGTGGTCCAGTGCGGCCAGCGCGTCGATCTCGGCGAGCGCCTCGTGCAGCGCGGCGTCCCCGCCGCCCTCGCGTGCCCCCTGGCGCGACCAGCCGTCCGGATCGCCGTGGACGATCCTCGGCGCCTCGTTGGGGTGCAGGGCCACGGCCGCGTACACACTCGCGTGCGCGGCCGCCGTCTCGGACGCCCAGCGGGAGCCCTTCACGTCGCAGCCCACCTGGATCACGGTCGTCACGTTCACCGCGGCGGCCCTGGCGAGGGCCTCCTCGACGGTGCCGTCCTGCATGTCCAGATGGGTGTGCGAATCGGCGACCGGCACCCGGAGGGGCTCGGGCAGCGGCGGGGCTTCGGTACGGCTCATGGCCACGATCGTACGAGGACCGTGGCCGGTGAGGTCACCGTGCGGGCATCACCGTCGGTGGAAGGGATGGAGCAGGTCGGAGAAGTGCCAGTGGCGGTCGCCCGTGGGAGCGGCGGTGGCGGCGACGGGCTCCCGCGCCTCCGTGTCGGCGTCGGCCGGGCGGCGGCTCTGGAGCAGCTGCTGAACCGACGACACCCGGCCGGCCCGCATGATCCGGACGACGTGTCCGCCGCAGTTCGTGCAGGTCGGTGTGGAAAGCGGTGACGGCACGCGTTCGCCGTCCGCCTTGTAGACCACGTACGCATGGTGGGAGGCGTCGATGTGGTGCTCTATTTCGTAGGCCTGTTCCCAGCCGTATCCGCACCTCATGCAGGCGAAGGCATACGCCTCGTGCACGGTGGTTGATGCGATCTCGCTCATGCCTGCTCCTCTTGTCCGCCGGACAAGCACTCCGGAGAATGCGTCCTGGATCCAGTGGACGCCTTTACCGGCGGGAGCGCACCGGGCCCTGTCGAGTGTTGGACCGGTTTTGGCCTTCTCGTGGCAAAAGGGGCCGGAACGCGGCTCGCGCTTTGCCTTTCACGATAGTCCTTTGCCGTCCGCTGGGCCGGTCCGAGCCGCATTCTTTGCTGCGACGACCGCGTCGAACACCTCGCGCTTGGGCAGCCCCGCCGCGGCGGCGACGGCGGCGATCGCCTCCTTTCGCCGCTCCCCCGCCTCCTCGCGCACCTGCACCCTGCGCACCAGCTCCTCGGCGTCCAGTTCCTCGCCTCCGGACTCGGCCGCGCCCTCGACGACGACGGTGATCTCGCCGCGTACGCCCTCGGCCGCCCAGACGGCGAGGTCGCCCAGCGGGCCGCGCTTCACTTCCTCGTACGTCTTGGTCAGCTCCCGGCACACCGCGGCGCGCCGGTCGGCGCCGAAGACCTCGGCCATCGCGGCGAGGGTGTCGTCGAGCCGGTGCGGGGCCTCGAAGAAGACCATGGTGCGGCGCTCGTCGGCGACCTCACGGAGCTTGCCGAGGCGCTCACCGGCCTTGCGCGGCAGGAAGCCCTCGAAGCAGAACCGGTCCACCGGCAGCGCGGACAGCGCGAGGGCGGTGAGCACCGCCGACGGGCCCGGCACCGCGGTGACCTTGATGTCCTTCTCCACGGCGGCGGCGACCAGGCGGTAGCCGGGGTCGGACACGGACGGCATTCCGGCGTCCGTGACCAGCAGCACGCGGGCGCCGCCCATCAGCGCCTCGACGAGTTCGGGTGTACGGGCGGACTCGTTGCCCTCGAAGTAGGAGACGACACGCCCCGTGGTGTGGATGCCCAGCGCCTGGGTCAGCCGGCGCAGCCGGCGGGTGTCCTCGGCGGCGACGACATCGGCCGTCTCCAGTTCGGCGGCGAGTCGTGGCGGGGCGTCCGCCACATCGCCGATGGGGGTCCCTGCGAGTACCAGCGTTCCAGTCGTTCCAGTCACAACGTCCATCCTCCCAGCACGGGCGGCACCACTCGCACAGATGCGTTCCCTACGATGGCGCGGTGACGAGTACTGCGCCCGAGGCCCGGCAGGGCCAAGACGCCGGGGAACAACACGGCCCGGAGCCGACATCCTGGCAGCAGCGGCTGCGCCGCTTCGGCCATTCCCCGCGCCCCGGTATCGGGCTGCGCGAGCGGCTTGTTCCGCCGTACACCCGCCCGGGCGGCCAGGTGTGGGCGGTGCTCGGAGTGCCCCCGCGGCTCGCGGACCGGCTGGTGCGCTGGTCGGCGTGGGGCGGTCCGCTGCTGGTCGCGGCGGTCGCCGGGCTGCTGCGGTTCTGGAAACTGGGCAGCCCGCACGCGGTGATATTCGATGAGACGTATTACGCCAAGGACTCCTGGGCGCTCATCAAGCAGGGGTACGAGGGGGCATGGCCCAAGGACGTCGACAAGCTGATCCTCAACGACCCGTCCCAGGTGCCGGTCCCGACCGATCCGGGGTACGTGGTGCACCCGCCGGTCGGCAAGTGGATCATCGGGATCGGTGAGCAGCTCTTCGGGTTCACGCCGTTCGGCTGGCGGTTCATGGTCGCCGTGCTCGGCACGCTGTCGGTGCTGATGCTGTGCCGGATCGGCCGCAGGCTGTTCCGCTCGACGTTCCTGGGCTGTCTGGCGGGCGCGCTGCTCGCGGTGGACGGGCTGCACTTCGTGATGAGCCGCACCGCGCTGCTCGACCTGGTGCTGATGTTCTTCGTGCTGGCCGCGTTCGGCTGTCTGCTGATCGACCGGGACTGGGCGAGGCGCCGGCTGGCGGCCGCGCTGCCGGTCGACGAGGACGGCGTGCTGCGGCCGGACACCGGGGTCGCGGAGGGGCTGCGGCTGGGCTGGCGTCCGTGGCGGATCGCGGCCGGGATCTCACTGGGGCTGGCCTTCGGCACCAAGTGGAACGGGCTGTACATCATGGTCGCGTTCGGCCTGATGACGGTCCTGTGGGACGCGGGCGCGCGAAGGACCACGGGCGCGGTGCAGCCCTACAAGGCGGTGCTGAAGCGGGACCTGGTGCCGGCGTTCGTCTCCACGGTGCCGGTCGCGGTCCTCACGTACCTCGCCTCGTGGACCGGCTGGATCATGCGCAACGACCCCGACCGGCACGGCTACTACCGGGACTGGGCGGCGACCGACGGCAAGGGCGGCAGCTGGACCTGGCTGCCGGACTGGCTGCGCAGCCTGTGGCACTACGAGAACCAGGTCTACGAGTTCCATGTGAACCTGACGTCCGGCCACACCTACCAGTCCAATCCGTGGAGCTGGATCGTGCTGGGCCGGCCCGTCTCGTACTTCTACGAGGAGCAGAACGGCTGCACCCGGTCGTCGAACGGCAAGTGCGCGCAGGAGGTGCTGGCCCTCGGCACGCCCCTGCTGTGGTGGGCCGCGTGCTTCGCCCTGCTGTACGTGCTGTGGCGCTGGTTCTTCCGTCGCGACTGGCGGGCGGGCGCGATCGCCTGCGGGGTGGCGGCGGGGTGGGTGCCGTGGTTCCTCTACCAGGAACGCACCATTTTCTTTTTCTACGCGGTCGTCTTCGTACCCTTCCTCTGTCTCGCGGTCGCGATGATGATCGGCGCGATGCTGGGCCCGGCGGCGGGCACGGGGGAGAAACACGAACTGGGCCTCGCAAAGGAGGATCCCTCGGGCGAACGACGCAGGACACTGGGGGCGGTCGCGGCCGGCGTACTGGTCCTTCTGATCATCTGGAATTTCATCTATTTCTGGCCGCTGTATACCGGGACCCTGATTCCGGAGGATTCGTGGCGGGATCGCATGTGGCTGGATACCTGGATTT
The DNA here is from genome assembly GCF_045162765.1 of Streptomyces sp. NBC_01013. Lineage (NCBI taxonomy): Bacteria > Bacillati > Actinomycetota > Actinomycetes > Kitasatosporales > Streptomycetaceae > Streptomyces > Streptomyces sp. NBC_01013. The sequence continues at coordinate 5,025,365 of NZ_CP108687.1, read as the reverse complement.
GACCGGTCTGTTCACGCGGACCCGGATCGCATTCCGATAACAACCGGCCCCGCTGTCACGGCAGTCCCGTAAAGTCCCCCGGAAAAGCCCCCTTGAACATGTTCAAGGGGGTCTCCTGGGGAGGGGGACTGCAGGGATGCGGAGCGGGGCGAAGGTAGCCGTGATCGGCGGGGTGTTCGCGGTCGTGGTCGGCGGGGTGGGATACGGGGCGTACAACATCCTGGACGGACTCGGAGACAGCGGCGTCGGGGGCGGCACGGACAGCAAGGCCTCCTCGGCCGAGGTGCGGACGGGCCCGGTCACCAAGGACGAGATCGCCGAGACGTCGAAGAAGTTCCTCGCGGCCTGGGCGAAGGGCGACGCGGCCGTCGCCGCCGGGCTCACCAACAACGAGGGCGACGCCGGGCCCGCGCTGACCGGCTACAGCGAATCGGCCCACGTCACCAAGGCCGTGATCACCCCGGCCCCGGCGACCGGCTCGACCGTTCCGTACACGGTCGAGGCGACCGTCTCCTACGGCGGGAAGACGAAGTCCTGGTCGTACGACTCCAAGCTGACCGTGGTGCGGGGGGTGACGACGGGCCACGCGCTCGTCGACTGGACGCCCTCCGTCATCCATCCGGAGCTGGACAGGGGCGAGTCGCTGGAGACGGGCGAATCGAAGACGGCGTCGATCGAGGCGGTCGACCGCTCCGGACAGGTGCTCACCAAGGAGAAGTACCCGTCGCTGGGCGGCATCCTGGACGAGCTGCGCAAGAAGTACGGTCAGAAGGCGGGCGGCACCACGGGCATCGAGACCTGGATCAACAGCGCGAACGCCGACGGGGTGGACAGGACGCTGCTGACGCTGGTCAAGGGGAAGCCGGGCAGGGTGCCGACCACGCTGGACGCGAAGGTGCAGGCAGCCGCCGAGAAGGCCGTGAAGAAGTACGACAAGTCGTCCGTGGCGGCCGTCGAGCCGTCGACCGGCGCGATCCGGGCCATCGCCAACAACCCCGCGGACGGCTTCGAATCGGCGCGCCTGGCCAAGGTGGCGCCCGGCTCGACGATGAAGATCGTGACGGCCGCGATGATCATCCAGAACGGGCTGGGCAGCGCGAACTCGGCGGTCGAGTGTCCGTCCACGGTGCCCTGGGAGGGCCGGACCTTCCATAACCTGAACGACTTCGCACTGCCGAACGCCACGCTGCAGCGAGCCTTCGCGAAGTCCTGCAACACCGCGTTCATCAAGCCGATCCTGCCGTTGGGCAGCGGCAAGCGGGACACCGCGCTCGGCAACGAGGCCTCGCAGTACTTCGGCATCGGCCAGGTCTGGCAGACCGGCATCGTGACGTGGGACGGCGCGGTACCGGCCTCCGAGGGTGCCGAGACCGCCGCGTCGTTCATCGGTCAGGGCAAGATCCAGATGAATCCGCTGAACATGGCGTCCATCACCGCCACCGCCGTCCATGGTCAGTTCCTGCAGCCGTACATCGTCCCGCGGGCCCTGGACGACCGGAAGTTCGCCACCGCCCGCCCGCTGCCGGGCGGAGTCTCCGCGCAGTTGGAACAGATGCTGCACTACACCGCCACGTCCCAGGAGGGCACGGCCACCCGCGCGATGGCGAGCGTGGGCGGCAGGAAGGGCGGCAAGACCGGCTCGTCGGAGGTCGACGGCCATGCCACGTCCGACAGTTGGTTCACCGGATTCAGCAACGACCTCGCGGCGGCGGCCCTCGTCCAGTCCGGTGGCCACGGCGGGGACGCGGCCGGCCCGGTCGTCGCGGAGGTCCTGCTCGCGGGGCCGTGACGGGGAGCCGGACGGACTCGGAGCCTTCGCCGCGCCTGCGGCAGAGGCCCTCGTCGTCCCTTCGGACCAAACCCGTCGCACGCTCCGGACCACGGCCGATAGCGTGCACGGCATGAGCACTTCCGACGCCCACGCCCCGACGAGCCACGACACCGCCGCCCACCCCCGGTTCGCCGAGGCGCTGCGCGCACTCGGCCTCGACGTCGAGATCCGCCGCTTCCCGGAGGCCACGCGCACCGCGGCCGAGGCCGCCGCCGCCCTCGGCTGCGAGCTCGGCGAGATCGTCAAGTCGCTGGTCTTCGAGGCCGACGGGGTGCCGGTCCTGGTCCTGGTGGACGGCTCCTCCCGCGTTGATGTGGAGCTCGTACGGCAGGAGTTGGGGGCGTCGATGGTGCGGCGGCCCGGTGCGGACGTGGTCCGGGAGGCCACCGGTTACGCGATCGGTGGCGTGCCGCCCTTCGGGCACCGCACCAGGACCCGGGTACTGGCCGACCGAGGGCTGCTCGCCCACGAGGTGGTCTGGGCGGCCGCCGGCACCCCGTACACGGTCTTCCCGCTCGCCCCGCAGACGCTGATCGAGCACGCCGGCGGCACCCTGGTGGACGTGCGCGAGCAGACGGCGTGACCCCGCTCGTCGCCATGGCCGTCCTGACGGCCGCTTTCACCCACGCCGGCTGGAACGCCATCGCGCACGCGATCAAGGACCAGCTGCTCTCCTTCACCCTGATCTCCGGGGGCGGTCTGCTGATCGGCGCGGCCGCCGCCTCCTTCGTCCCGTTCCCGGCCGCCGGGGCCTGGCCCTGCCTGTTCGTGTCCGCCGCCCTGCACGTGGCGTACATGCTGTTGCTGATGCGGTCGTTCACGCTGGGCGACTTCGGCCAGATGTATCCGATCGCGCGCGGCACGGCCCCGCTCGTGGTCACCGTCCTCGCCGCCGTGTTCGTGGGTGAGCGCCCGGACGGCTGGGCGACGGCGGGCGTGGCGGTCGCCTCGGCGGGACTGGTCGGGCTGGCCCTGTGGGGCATCCGCGGCTCCGGCAAGCGCCCCCACCGCCCGGCGATCCTGGCGGCCCTGGCGACCGGCCTCGCCATCGCCGGTTACACCACGGTCGACGGCCTGGGCGTCCGCGCCTCGGGCAGCTCGCTCGGGTACGTCGCCTGGCTGATGGTCCTGGAGGGCATCGCCATCCCGCTGTACGCCCTCTGCCGCCGCCGCTCCGCCCTGCCCGCCCAACTCCGCCCCCACGCGGTACGCGGCCTGCTCGGCGCGGCCCTGTCGGTGACGGCGTACGGGCTCGTCCTGTGGGCCCAGACCCGCGCGGCACTCGCCCCGGTCGCCGCGCTGCGCGAGTCGTCGATCATCGTGGGCGCTGCCATCGGGGCCGTGTTCTTCAAGGAGCGGTTCGGTGCCCCGCGGATCGCGGCGGCCGGCCTGATGGTGGTCGGGATCGGGCTGATGCTGCACACGAGTTGACCGGTCGGGCGCCCCCGCGCGCCCGGACCGGTCTCAGTCGTGTGCGAGTGCCTGCCGGAAGCCCGTGTTCACCGCGGTCAGCCCGCCGTCCACGCACAGCGTCGTGCCGGTGATCCACGCCGCGTCGCGCGAGGCGAGGAAGGCGACGGCCCCCGCGATGTCGTCCGGTTCACCCACCCTGCCGAGCGGATAGAGGCCGCTCACCTTGGCCAGTTCGGCTTCGCGGCCCGACCAGGCGTCGGTGCGGATCGTGCCGGGGGTGACCAGGTTGACCCGCACCCCGCGCGGTCCCGCATGGCCGGCGAGGGTGCGGGTGAGGCTCGCCAGTCCCGCCTTGGCGGCGCTGTAGGCGTGGTTGCCGAAGTCCTGCACGCCGTTGACGGAGCCGATGCCGACGATCGCGCCCCGGCCCGACGCGGCGAGGTGCGGCAGCGCGGCGCGCGCGCACCGGTAGGCACCGCTCAGCGTGATGTCCAGGTCGCGCTGCCACGTCTCGTCCGGCTCGTCCTCGAAGAGCGCGGCGTCGGGGGTGCACGCGTAGGCGTTGTTGACCAGCACGTCGAGCCCGCCGAACACCGAGACGGCGTGGGCCACCGCCGCCTCGACCGCTGCCCGGTCGGCCACGTCGCAGGCCAGCGAGTCGGCCGTGCCGCCGTGCTCCCGGATCTCCGCCGCCACCTGCGCCGCCCGGGCCCCGTCCAGGTCGGTGACCAGGACCCAGGCGCCCTCCGCAGCGAGTCTGCGGGCGATCGCGGCGCCGATGCCCCGGCCCGCCCCGGTGACGAGAGCCCTGTATCCGTCGAAGCGCGCGAGCGCACCGGAGGCCGCTGGGTCCGCGAGGAGCTCGGGGACCACCGAGGCGGCGGCGGCCGCGGAGAGCCCGGCGGTCTCGAACGTCTCGGGAATGGCGGGAGTCTCGGGGACCGCGGGGCCGGCCGGGGTCTCGGAGTCCTCGGGGGTCGAAGTCGTCTCGGGGATCTCAGGGGTCATAGAACCGACCGTACTGCGCGGACCAGTGCCTGGGCACGGGGATCGGCGGTGACTCCCTTCTGCAGACCGTTCGTCACATAGCCGAAGGCGATGCCTGATTCGGGGTCGGCGAAGCCCAGCGAACCGCCCCGGCCCGGGTGTCCGAAGGAGCCCGGGGCCAGCAGCGGGGCCGCCGGTCCGTGCAGCATGTAGCCGAGGCCGAAGCGGGTGCTCACGACCAGGACCCGGTCCGGGCCCGCCGACTCCTCGGTGCGGGCCAGGGTGAGGGTGGCCGGGGCGAACAGCCGGTGGCCGTCGACCGGGCCGATCATCGCGGCATAGCAGCGGGCCAGGCCGCGGGCGGTGGCGGTGCCGTTGGACGCGGGGAGTTCGGCGGCCCGGTAACCGCGGTCGTTCTCGTCGGGGAACGGGTCGATGGCGCCGAACGCCCGGCGGGTCAGCGAGTCCGGGTCGCGGTAGGCGTCGACGACCGAGCGCTTGGGACGCATCCGCAGCGCTCCCGTGCCGTCGCCCGCGGGGGGCTCGACGGGGCCGATCCGGCCCACCCGGTGTGCCTCGTCGGCCGGGATGCCGAACCAGAAGTCCAGGCCGAGCGGGCGGGCGATCTCCTCGGCGACCCAGCGGCCGACGGTCCGGCCGGTGACGCGCCGCACCAGTTCGCCGACGAGCCAGCTGTAGGTCTGCGCGTGGTAGCCGTGGTCGGTGCCGGGCTCCCACTGGGGGCGCTGCGCGGCGACCGCCCGGGGTCCGCTCACGCCGTCGGCCGCCTCGTCGGGGGTCAGTGGCCGGTCCAGGGCCGGGATGCCGGCCCGGTGGGCGAGGAGGTGGCGGACGAGGACGCGCTCCTTGCCGTTCGCCTTGAACTCCGGCCAGTACGTGCCGACCGGGGCGTGCAGGTCGATCTGGCCGCGCTGGTGCAGCAGCAGCGGGACGGCGGCGGCGATGCCCTTCCCGGCCGAGCGGACGATCTGCACGGTGTCGACGGCCCACGGTTCGACGCCGTCGACGTCTCTGGTGCCGGCCCACAGGTCGACGACCTTCTGTCCGTGCCGGTAGACGGTGACCGCTGCCCCACGGTCCCCGCGCTGTTCGAAGTTACGGATGAAGGCATCCCGGACCGGTTCGAATCCGGGCGCTGCCGTGCCCCGTACGTCCACGCCTGCTCCTGCGCTCCCGCTCATGCCCCCATGGTGCATTGCGCCGCAGGTCGCGAGTGGGGCGGGTCACCTCATGTTCACCGTTACGGAACGCGGATCGAACCCGAAGGGGAGCTCCAGCCGGTGGGCGCGCATGAGTTCCTCGTCGCACAGGAGGTCCTGGGTGCGGTCGTCGGCGGCGATGACGCCCTCGCTGAGGATGACGGCGCGGCCGCAGAGCTCCAGGGCGTACGGCAGGTCGTGCGTCACCATCAGCACGGTGACGTCCAACGAGCGCAGGATGTCGGCGAGTTCGCGACGTGAGGCCGGGTCCAGGTTGGAGGAGGGCTCGTCCAGGACGAGGATCTCCGGCCGCATGGCGAGGACCGTGGCGACCGCGACGCGGCGACGCTGGCCGAAGGAGAGGTGGTGCGGGGGCCGGTTCGCGTACTCCTCCATGCCCACCTGCTGGAGGGCTTCGGCGACGCGCTCCTCCAGTTCGGCGCCGCGCAGCCCGCCGGAGGCCGGTCCGAAGGCGACGTCCTCGCGGACGGTCGGCATGAAGAGCTGGTCGTCGGGGTCCTGGAAGACGATGCCGACGCGGCGGCGGATCTCGGCGAGGTTGCGCTTCTCGACCGGGAGCCCGGCGACGCGGACGCTGCCGGCGCCCGCGTCGAGGATGCCGTTGAGGTGGAGGACCAGGGTGGTCTTGCCGGCGCCGTTCGGGCCGAGCAGGGCGACGCGTTCGCCGCGCGCGACGGTCAGGTCGACGCCGAAGAGCGCCTGATGGCCGTCGGGGTAGGCGTAGGCGAGACCGCTGACCTCAAGAGAGGGCGGTGCGGGGGCGACGGGCGTGGACTGGCTCATACGGTCCATCCCAGCAGACACACGACGAGGGCGAGCAGGGGGAGTGCCGAGGCGTACGCCCATTGGGCACGCGAGGCCGTCACCTCGTCGATGACCGGCATGGAGCCGGTGTAGCCGCGGCTCACCATCGCGAGGTGGACGCGTTCGCCGCGCTCGTACGACCGGATGAAGAGGGCGCCCGCCGACTTGCCCAGCACACCCCACTGCCGTATCCCCCGCGCCTCGAATCCGCGCGAGCGGCGGGCGACGGACATCCGGCGCATCTCGTCGGTGATCACATCGCCGTACCGGATCATGAAGGAGGCGATCTGGACGAGCAGCGGCGGCAGCCTCAGGCGCTGGAGGCCGAGCAGCAGCGAGCGCAGTTCGGTGGTGGAGGCGAGGAGCACGGAGGCCGCGACGCCGAGGGTGCCCTTGGCGAGGACGTTCCAGGCACCCCAGAGTCCGGGGACGCTGACGGAGAGCCCGAGGACGTGGGTCTGCTCGCCGGGCACGACGAACGGCATGAGCAGCGCGAAGGCGACGAACGGCACCTCGATCAGCAGCCGCTTGAGGAGGAAGGTGGCCGGGATGCGGGCCGCGGCGGTGGCGCCCGCGATCAGCAGCGCGTACAGCCCGAAGGCCCACACCGCCTCGCGCGGGGTGGTGACGACGACCACGACGAAGGCGAAGACGGCAGCGAGTTTGCAGTGGGGCGGCAGGTCGTGGACCGGCGAGTGCCCGTGCCGGTAGAGCTTGTGGGCGTGCCCGGCGCCCATCAGACCTTCTCGTCGATGCGGGAGGTGACGGGCGCCTCGTCCTTCGTGCGACGGCGACGGCCGACCACGTAGAACGCACCGCTGCCGACGACGAGGGTGGCGCCGACACCGATCACGCCGGCGAGGCCGCCGGAGAGCCGGGCGTCGGAGACGTCCTCGACGCCGTAGTCGGCGAGCGGGGAGTCCTTGGCGGCGTGGTCCTTGGCCTCCTTGTCGATGCCCTGGTCGGACGCGACCTTCTCCAGGCCGTCCGGGTTCGCGGAGGCGTAGAAGGAGACGAATCCGGCCAGGACGAGGGCCGTGACCAGGCCGGTGGCCCACAGGCCCCGGGTGGAGCGGTGGGCGGCCGCGGCGGGCTCGGGCGCGGCGGCGAGGGCGTCGACCAGCTCGCCGTCGATGCGGAGCTTGAGCGGGGCGGTGAGGCCGCGGGCGCCGTGGACCAGGTCGGGACGGACGGCGATGACGGCGCCGACGGTCAGCGCGGTGATGGCGGCCTCCCCGAGGCCGATCAGGAGGTGGACCCCGACCATGGCGGTGAAGACCTTGCCGATCGGGATGTCGGTGGTTCCGCCGATCCAGTACATCAGCGTGAAGGCGACAGCCGCGGCCGGTACGGAGACCAGTGCGGCGACGAAGGACGCGGCGGTCGTGGAGCGGCGGGTGCGCGGCAGCACGCTCACGAGACCGCGGAAGAGGGCGTAGGCGACGACGGTGGTCACGACGCCCATGTCGAGGACGTTCACCCCGAGCGCGGTGAGCCCGCCGTCGGCGAAGAGGATGCCCTGCATCAGGAGCACGACGGAGATGCAGAGCACTCCGGTGTAGGGCCCGACCAGGATCGCTGCCAGCGCCCCGCCGAGCAGGTGCCCGCTGGTGCCGGCCGCGACGGGGAAGTTCAGCATCTGCACGGCGAAGATGAAGGCCGCGACCAGTCCTGCCAGTGGCGCGGTGCGTTCGTTCAGTTCACGCCGGGCCCCCTTCAGGCTGACGGCCACCGCACCGGCGGCCGCCACTGCGGCGACGGCGGAGACGGGTGCGTTGATGAATCCGTCGGGTACATGCATGGGGGCGGCTCCGCTTCCTGCGTTCCTGCATTGCTGCGCGGGGTCATGAACCTCTCAATGATAGGGCCTTGTTGCGAAGCGTTCGCAAGAGCGGGTCTGTCACAACTAACAAGCGGTCTCATCGTGCTCTTTTACGAAAATATGGGACATTAGAGGACACAGATGCATGCGCACACAGGAGGAGCCGGCCCATGTCCCCCGTGATCAAAGAACATGCCCGAGCCCGGCTCGTCACCGACGCCCGCGACCTGCCCGTGGTCCCGGTCGAGCTGCGATACGACACCGCCGCCGCCCCCGACACGGTCCAGGTCGCCTTCCCCGGCGGCACGGAGTGGGCTGTCGGCCGCGATCTGCTGGAGCGCGGCCTGCGCGCCCCCGTCGAACACGACAGCTTCCGGATCTGGCCGTGCGGCCGGGCCCAGCTGGTCGTCGAACGCCATACGGCGGACGGCGTCGACGTGGTGCAGTTCGACTGCGCACCTCTGATCCGTTTCCTGCGGCGTACGCACAGCCGGGCCAGAACCGAGACCGCGCCCGCCTGATCCACGACATGACGAGAGCCCCCGTGCACGGTGTGCACGGGGGCTCTCGTCGCCCCGGCCCCCCGTCCCCACAGGTAACCGGCGCTCCCGGGGCCGCGTTCCGCTCAGACACGGCCCCGGTGGTCAGCGGCTCATCGGCCGGCTCAGACGCGGGTCAGTTCGCGCCCGCCCCCGGCATCCGGACCGGCGTCGCCGGCGTCGGCGGGGGTGCCGGCCAGCTCCTTGCGCAGGCCCTCACCCTCGACGTCCACGTTGGGCAGCACGCGGTCCAGCCAGCGCGGCAGCCACCAGGCCCGCTTCCCGAGCAGCGCGAGGACCGCGGGCACGATGGCCATGCGGACGACGAACGCGTCGAAGAAGACGGCGATGGCGAGCGAGAAGCCGATCATCTTGATCATCGACTCGCTGGAACCGATGAATCCGGAGAAGACCGCCATCATGATCACGGCTGCGGCCGTGACGACCCGGGCCCCGTGCTTGAAGCCGGTGACGATGGCCTGGCCGGGCTTCTCGCCGTGGACGTACGCCTCGCGCATCCGGGTCACGAGGAACACCTCGTAGTCCATCGCGAGACCGAAGACCACGCCCACCATGAAGATCGGCATCATCGACATGATCGGACCGGTCTGCTCAACCCCGAACAGCCCACCGAGCCAGCCCCACTGGAAGACCGCGACGACCGCGCCCAGAGCGGCGACGACCGAGAGCAGGAAGCCGAGCGCCGCCTTCAGCGGCACCAGAACCGACCGGAAGACCACCATCAGCAGCAGGAAGGCGAGGCCGACGACGAGTGCCAGGTACGGCAGCAGCGCGTCGTTCATCTTCTGCGAGAAGTCGATGTTCATCGCGGTGGCGCCGGTGACCAGCACCTCGGCACCGGTGCCGGACTTGATGTCCTTGCCCGTGTCGCGGATGGCGTGGACCACGTTCTCCGTCTCGACGGAGCTGGGCCGGTCCTTCGGGACGACGGTGATCATCGCCGCGTCGCCGGCCTTGTTGAAGGTGGCCGGGGTGACGGCGACGACACCCTTCATGCCGGAGATCTCGTCACCGACCTGCTTCGCGGCGGTCTTGCCGTCGGAGCTGTTCGCGGTGTCGACGACGACCAGCAGCGAGCCGTTGAAGCCGGGGCCGAAGCCTTCCGACAACAGATCGTAGGCACGGCGCTGAGTGGTACTGGTGGGCTGGGAGCCGTCGTCCGGCAGGCCCATCTCCAGCGACGCGGCCGGCACGGCGATCGTGCCCAGACCGATCACACCGACCAGCAGCACCCACACCGGCTTGCGCAGCACGAACCGCGCCCAGCGGGTGCCCATGTTCGGCTTGGCCTCGGGCTTGTTCTCGGCCTCGGCGGCCTTGCGCGCCTTGCGTCCCACGACCCGCTTGCCCACGAAGCCCAGCATGGCCGGGACGAGGGTGAGGGCGATGAGGACGGCGATGGCGACCGTACCGGCGGCGGCGAAGCCCATCTTCGACAGCATCGGGATGTTGACGACGGCCAGGCCGACCAGGGCGATGACCACGGTGAGCCCGGCGAAGACGACCGCGGAACCGGCCGTGCCGACCGCACGCCCCGCCGCCTCCTCGCGCTCCCGGCCCTCGGCCAGCTCGGCCCGGTAGCGGGAGACGATGAAGAGCGCGTAGTCGATGCCGACCGCGAGGCCGATCATCATCGCCAGGGTGGAGGTGGTCGAGCCCAGGTCGAGCACATTGGCCAGCGCCGTGATCGACGAGACGCCGATGCCGACCCCGATCAGCGCGGTGAGCAGCGGCAGCCCCGCCGCGATCAGCGAGCCGAAGGTGATGACGAGCACCACCGCGGCCAGCGCGATGCCGATGACCTCGGTGGCCCCGGTCTCCGGCATCACCTGGAGCGCGTCACCGCCGATCTCCACGGTCATCCCGCTCTTCTGCGCCGCCTCACCCGAGCCCTCCAGGGCGTCCCGGGTGGCGTCGGTCAGCTCCATCGAGTTGACCTTGTACGTCACCGAGATGTACGCGGTCGAACCGTCCTTGGAGACAGCCTTGCCGGCGTACGGGTCGACGACCGAGGCGATCTGGTCCGAGCCGGACTTGAGCTCACCGGTGATCTTGTTGACCTCGGCCTTGTTGGCCGGGTCCGTCATCTTCTCGCCCTCGGGGGCCTTGAAGACGATGCGCGCGCTCGCGCCGTCGGCGCTGGCTGCGGGGAATCGCTGTTCCAGCAGGTCGAAGGCCTTCTGGGCCTCCGTACCCGGGATCGAGAAGGAGCTGGAGGTGGCGGTGGACGCGGAGGCCGCACCGAATCCGGCGAGCGCCAGCAGTGCCACCCAGATCAGGGCGACATAGCGGCGGCGCCGGAAGGCGAGCCGTCCGAGCTTGTAGAGGAATGTGGCCACGGAGGCGTACTCCCGGTCAGGTCGTTGAGTGGAAAAGGGCGTGAGGAACCAGCCCGACGACGAGAGCGGCGTGTCAGGTGGGGCTTTGGGGAGAAGGCCGTGGGGACGGCTGCGTCAGACGCCGAGAGCGGGGAGGATCACGGAGTCGACGTAGTCAAGAAGGAACGCCTGGTCGACGGCGCGGTCCTCGACCAGCTGCCGAGCGGCGACGGCGCCGATCAGCATGTGCGGTACGTATTTCAGCGCCGGATTGTCCGGACGCAGCTCACCCCGGTCCACGGCACGGCGCAGCAGCTGGTCGAGACCGGTCATTTCCGGTTCGATCAGCAGTTCGCGCAGGGCCTGGAGAAGATCGGGGTTGTCATGGACGGCATGGCTCAGACCCCGCATCAGCGCGGCGTCCTTCTCCATCTGGCAGTCGTCACTGCGGCCCAGGACGGCGTGGAAGTCACCGCGCAGCGAGCCGGTGTCGACCTCACCCAGCGTCACGGGCTTGTTGTGCCGCAGGGCCGTGACGACGAGCTCGGGCTTGCTCCCCCACTGGCGGTAGAGGGTGGCCTTGCTGGAACGGGTGCGGGCGGCGACGGCGTCCATCGTGAGGGCGTCGTATCCGACCTCGCGGAGCAGGTCGAGCACGGCGGCGTACAGCTCGCTCTCACGCTCGGGCGTGAGCCGTGTGCGTGCCATGGGTCGACCTCCTGTTCCTGAGCTCGTGCGTTTCCTACGTCAGTCGATGCGGTTCGAACGTCAGCCGATGCGATGCGCACATCAGTCAATCGAACGAAACTGTTTCGTACACCTCGACGGTACCCGGTGCACTCAGCGAAACGAAATCGTTTCGCTTGTGTTCCGCACCACAAGTTGCCGCGCCCCCCTCGCACGGAAAGCATTGGGGGGTGAGTGACGACGTCTCGTATCTCCGGTTCCCGCACCTCCACGACGATCTGCTCTGCTTCGCCGCGGAGGACGATCTCTGGGTGGCCCCGCTCGTCCCCGAGGGCGAGGTGCCCGGACGCGCCTGGCGTGTGACCGTCGACCGCACCAGAGTGAGCCATCCGCGCTTCTCGCCCGACGGGACCCGGATCGCCTACACGACGTGGCGCAGCCTCGACCCGGAGATCCATCTGGCGCCGGTCGCCGGCGGACCGGCCCGCCGGCTCACCTACTGGGGGTCGACGGACGCCCGGGTCTGCGGCTGGACCCCCGACTGCGGGGACACCGGGGCGCAGATCCTCGCCGTGTCCTCGCACCGCCAGCCCTTCTCGTACTTCTCCTGGGCCTACAGCGTGCCCACGGACGGCAGCCCCGGCGGCCGGCTTCCCTGGGGCCCGGTCTCCGACATCGCGGTCGGGGAGATCGACGGCGAGCGCCGCACCCTGCTGCTCACCGGAAAGCCGCCGCACGAGCCGGCCGCCTGGAAGCGGTACCGGGGCGGTGCGACCGGGCGCCTGTGGTTGCACGGCGAGCGGCTGCTCCCGGACATCGGCGGGCACCTCGACTCACCGATGTTCGTCGGCGGCCGCATCGCGTTCCTCTCCGACCACGAGGGCGTCGGCAACCTGTACTCCTGCCGCCCCGACGGCACCGACCTGCGCCGCCACACGGACCACGACGCGTTCTACGCCCGGCACGCCTCCAGCGACGGACGGCGGGTCGTCTACCAGTGCGCGGGCGAGGTGTGGCTGGTCGACGACCTCCAGTCGCCCGACGCCGTGCCCCGCAAGCTGGACGTCCGGCTCGGCGGCCCGCGCGCCGGACGCCGGACCTACCAGGTGCCGGCCGCCAGCAACATCGACTCCCTCTCCGTGGACGAGACCGGCCGGGCCAGCGCCGTCGCGGTACGCGGCAGCCTCTACTGGCTCACCCACCGCGACGGCCCCGCCCGCACCATCGCCGACACCCCCGGCGTCCGCGTCCGGCTGCCGGAGATGCTCGGCAGCGGCGGCCAGGTCGCGTACGTCACCGACGCGGAGGGCGAGGACGCGATCGAGATCGCCTCCCTGCCGCGCGCCAGCGGCGACCGCCCACCACGCCGGCTCGCCTCCGGCCGGGTCGGACGCGTCCAGGAACTGATCGCCGACCCGGACGGCGAACGGCTCGCCATCGCCACCCACGACGGCCGGCTGCTCCTCCTGGACACCGACGAGGAGACGTCCACCGGCGAGCCCACGGAACTGATCCGTTCCGTCAACGGCCCGGTCCGCGATCTGGCCTTCTCCCCGGACGGTGCCTGGCTGACCTGGTCGCACCCCGGCATCGGCCGCTCGCTGCGCAAGATCAAGCTCGCCCGCATCCAAGGCCCCGGCGACCCTGTGATCGTCGACGTCACCAACGGCCGCTTCGAGGACGAGAACCCCGTGTTCACCGGTGACGGCCGCTATCTCGCCTTCCTCTCCTGGCGGGGCTTCGACCCGGTCTACGACGTGCACACCGGGGACCTCTCCTTCCCGCTCGGCTGCCGCCCGTACCTCGTCCCGCTCTCCTCGGCGACCCCCTCCCCCTTCGCCCTCTCCCCCGACGGGCGTCCCGCCGCGGGCGGCCTGGACCCGGTGGACTCCGACGAGGTGGAGACGGCCGAGGGCTCCACGGTCTCCGTCGAGTTCGAGGGCCTGGAGAGCCGGGTCACGCCGTTCCCGGTCTCCGCCTCCAAGTACTCGGCGCTGTACCCGGTCAGCGGCGGCGGGCTTGTCTGGCTGCGCTGGCCGATCTCCGGCGCGCTCGGCGAGACGTTCGCCAACCCGGCGGACATGTCAGGACGCCCGACCCTGGAGTACTTCAACATCGCCAAGGCGAAGAAGACCGAACTCGTCTCCCACCTCGACTGGTTCGCCGTCAGCGGCGACGCCTCCCGCCTCGTCGTCATGGACGACGGCGAACTGCGCGCCGTCCCCGCGACCGAGCCCGGAGACAACGACTCCACGGTCTACATCGACCTGCGCCGCATCCTGCACGAGGCCGACCCGCCGGCGGAGTGGCGAGGGGCGTACGGCGAGGCCGGACGCCTCATCCGCTCCTACTTCTGGGAGCCGGACATGTGCGGCATCGACTGGCCGGCGATCCTGGACCAGTACCGCCCGCTGGTCGAACGGGTCGCCACACCCGACGAGTTCGCCGACCTCCTGCGCGAAGTCCTGGGCGAACTGGGCACGTCCCACGCCTACGTCTCCCCCGCCCGCCGCAACGAGGGCCCCCCGCACTACCAGCGGGCGATCGGCCTGCTCGGCGCCAACTTCACGTGCCGGGACGGCGACTGGACCCTCCTGCGCATCCTGCCCGGCGACTCCTCGGACTCCAAGGCCCGCTCCCCACTGGCCGGTACGGGCATCCGCGAGGGCGCGGTCCTCACCCACATCGACGGCCGCCCGGTCGACCCGGTCGCCGGCCCCTACCCCCTGCTCTCAGCGGCGGGCGGCACCACGGTCGAGCTGACCTTCCGCCCCGCCGAGGGCGGAGGCCGCTCCCGCCGCGTCGCGATCGTCCCGCTGGTCGACGAACGCCCCCTGCGCTACCAGGACTGGGTGGCCAAACGCCGCGAAGTCGTACGCGAGCTGAGCGGCGGCCGCTGCGGCTACCTGCACATCCCCGACATGGGCGGCTCCGGCTGGGCCCAGTTCAACCGAGACCTCCGCCTGGAGGTCTCCCGCCCGGCCCTGATCGTCGACGTACGCGGCAACGCGGGCGGCCACATCAGCGAACTGGTCGTCGAAAAACTCACCCGCACCATCCTCGGCTGGGACCTCACCCGCAACGCCCAGCCCGTCTCGTACGCCTCCAACGCCCCCCGGGGCCCGGTCGTCGCCCTGGCCGACGAGGCGACCTCCTCCGACGGCGACATGATCACCGCCGCGTTCCGCCTGCTGAAGCTGGGCCCGGTCGTGGGCCAGCGCACCTGGGGCGGGGTCGTCGGCATGACGGGCCGCCACCGCCTGGGCGACGGCACGGTGATCACGGTGCCGATGAACGCCGCCTGGTTCGACACGTACGGCTGGTCGGTGGAGAACCACGGCGTCGAGCCGGACCTGGAGGCGCTGCGCACGCCGCTGGACTGGGCGGAGGGACGGCACGCGGTACTGGACGACGCGGTGCGGGTCGCCCTGGACCTGCTGGCGGCGCACCCGCCGGCGACGGCGCCTACTTACGACACGGCCCCGGATCGGCGAAGGCCGCCATTGCCGCCGCGGTAGCAGGGCGGGTCTGCGCAGCGAACGGTGAGCTGTTTCCAACCTGACGGCCGGTGTCCGTCAGTTGGGCGGCTCTGCATCGCGGTGAAGCTCCTGGTAGGAGGTGTCACGACCAAGATCCACCGTGCCCCACCAGGAGCTTCGCGTGCTTGTCTACCCGTCGTCGATTGATCTGTCCAGCCGCACCCTGCGCTATCTGAGCGATCGTCTGCATGCCCGGCGGCGGGAGATCGGGACGCGCTGGCGGCGTCTGCCCGCAGGCCGACAGGCCCTGCTCGCCTTGGCCCACCTGCGGTGCGGCGATACCTATGCCCAGCTCGCCGCCGGGTTCCGCATCGGCATCGCGACGGTCTACCGCTACATACGCGAGGTCATCGACGTCCTGGCCACCCTCGCCCCCACCCTGACCGAGGCGATGAAGACCATCCGGACCAAGGCGTTCGTGATCCTGGACGGCACCCTCCTGCCGATCGACCGGATCGCCGCCGACGCCCCGTACTACTCTGGGAAACACAAGCGCCACGGCATGAACGTCCAGGTCCTCACCGATCCCTTCGGGCGACTGCTGTGGGCGTCACCCGCCCTGCCCGGGTCCGTCCGAGTCGCCCCGGAAAGGCGGGGACGGGAAGGCCCTGTTCGTACGCGGTCGACTTCAGCCGGTCCGCGGCCTCCCGCAGCCAGGGCATCGTGCAGCGCAGCGGGTGCCAGGCATCACCGAGTCGCACGGCCCTGCGTATGCCCGCGTCGCTGTTGCCGCCGACCCACACCGGGATCCTCCCGTTTCCGTACGCGGCCGTGTCGGCCCAGGCCGCCCGCATGTCCTTCAGGGCGGCGTCGGTCAGCCGTCCTCGCTGCTCGAAGGGGATGCCGAGGGCGGCGAACTCCTGCCGGGCCCAGCCCACCCCCACGCCGAGGACGAGCCGGCCGCCGCTGAGCGCGTTCAGGTTGGCCGCCATCCGGGCGGTGAGCAACGGGTGCCGGTAGGGAGCGATGAGGACCGTCGTACCGAGCCGGATCCGGGTGGTGAGACCGGCAAGCCAGGACAGGGTGGTGAAGGGCTCGTAGAAGGGGGCCGGATACTGCTCGGCGACGTCGGGCGTGATGGCGATGTGGTCGGAGACCATCAGCAGGTCGAAGCCCAGTCCCTCCACGGTCTGGGCCCAGCTGTGCAGGACTCCGGGGTCGGTGCCGGGTCCGAAATTGAGGACGTTCACTCCGATCTTCACGCTGCCGAGCCTAGCCAGGCCGTACCGGCCGGCAGAAGGGATTCCTGCCTGTCCGGGCGCAGTTCACCCGTGGATCCCCCGGTAATCTGCGCGAATGGCCGAGAATCTTGATACGACCGACTGGGCGATCCTCGACGAGCTCCAGCGCGACGGCAGGATCGCGTTCACGGAGCTGGCCCGGCGGGTGAACCTGAGCGCGTCGGCGACGACGGAGCGGGTGCGGCGGCTGGAGGCGGCCGGGGTCGTCACGGGGTACCGGGCCGAGGTGGATCTGGAGCGGGCCGGGTATGTGGCCCTGGCGGTCGTCCGGCTGAAGTACCCGGGGAGCCGGCACGAGCCGTTGCGCCGGATGCTCCGGGAGCGGCCGGAGATCCTGGAGTGCCTGCGTACCACCGGGGACGACTGCTACGTGCTGAAGGTGGCGGCCACCTCGATGGCCCACCTGGAGGAAGTCGTCGACGCGCTGGCCGAGTTCGGGAGCACGACCACCAACCTCGTCTTCAGCCGGACGCTGCCGCTGCGCGGCCCGCGGGAGCCCCACGCGGAGCTCACCGCACGGTGAGACGCGGCGGCGACTGCCTCGAAGTCGCCGCCGCCCCCGGCCGGCACCACCCGGTCAGTCGTCCAGCGGCGTCGTGCCTCCCGGGCCCGCGAAGACGAGCTGGGTGAGCGGGGAAGGGAGGTAGTCCGCCTCCACCGTGACCCGGTAGAGGCCCGCATCGGGGACCTCCAGATCCGCTCCGAGCGCATCGTCGTCACCGGCGTAGAGGCGGGCCTCCTGCTGGAAGGCGCCGTCGACCGCTGCCACGGTGCAGTCGACCCCCGACGGGTCGTCCGTGCCGGTGATGCGCACCGTCCATTCGCCGTTCGGCACCACGTAGTCCGGGACAGTCAGGCCGAGGCCGTCGTCTGCCTGGTCGGGGCCCAAGTGGTCGTCCTCCAGGAGGAAGTCGACCACGGCCTGCCGCGCCGCCCTGTCGCTGGCGAGGGCGCCGTGCTGCAGGGCGAGTGGCACCGTACGACGTGTCAGGGACGCCGATTCGCGGTGGACCGTTCCGTCACCCCCGACTTGGAAACGGCGAGGCGCCCCGTCCGGGTCGCGCATCAGCTCGCCGTCCGAGTGGGTCCGGAAGCAGTACTCGGAGGCGATGACCGTGCCGTTCTCCAGCCGCATCGACTGCACGGTCTCCTGACGGATGCCGACGACCGGGCGATGGTGCGGGAACGGCTTCGCCCGGAGCGCGTCGAAGAACTCCTGGGAGCTTCGGGCCAGGTCCTTGTCACCGCCCAGTGCGCCGACGTCGGAGGGGGTGAGGCGGCGGACGTCGAGGCCCTCCTCGACGCAGAGGAAGCCGGGCAGAAGGTCGTGGACGCCGGGCATCGCGGAGGCGAGCGCGGCAAGGCGGCTGTGCGGCAGTGGCAGCGGGGCGCCCTGGGCCGTGTTCAGGATGTTCGCCGCGACGACCGAACCGTGGAAGGGCGTGCCGAGGGTCATGACGCCGCGGGTGTCCGCCTCGAGACCGGAGTCGTAGCCGAGAGTGAGGGCCGCGTAGGTGACGAGGCCGCCCATCGAGTGGGCGACGAAGACGAGACGTGCCTCGCGCTCGTCCACCGCCTGGAGGCGTGCCTCCGCGTGGGCCGGGTGCTGTCGCCACCGTTCCAGGTGATCACGGGCTTCCCTCGCGAGCCGTCGCGCGTTGACCTCGACCGGCAGCCGCCAGTCGTACGGGAACGGCAGGATGGCAGCGGGATGGGCGACGGCGTTCTCGATGGCCGAGGTCATCTTGTGGTACGGCTCGATGCCTCGCAGGACCGGGCTCCACGCCGGAATCTGCAGGAGCCTGCGCGCCTTGATCCGGCCGTACTCCCCGGCCTGCTCCTCGGCGGTGAAGTGCAGGGGCGCGAGCCCGCTCTTCGTCAGCCAGGCCTTGGCCAGCCACGCGGGATGTGCCAGGCCCCAGAGCACCTTGCCGGTGCTGGTGTCGTACAGCTCGCTGCCCATGATTCCCGGGACGAGAACGACGGCGTCGTGCGTTACGGCGGGGGTCAGTCCGGGAGTTGTACGGGGACGGCCGCCGGGGACGCGGCCCGGCGGATTCGTCTGCGGCTGCTCAGTCATGCCTGAAACACTAAAGAGATGCAGAACAGGACGGGGGAGTTCACGCAAACGCAGGAAACCGAGGCGGATTCCGGATCGCGGCGGACTCTGCTGACCCTGGCGGTGCGTGACTACGGCGACGGGAACGACAGCTTCACCGAGGGGATCGACGAGCAGCTGGAGGTCGTGACGGAATGGTGGTCCGGCCAGGGGGGCGGGGCCGAGTCCTCCTTCCACCAGATCCCTCCCCCCCATCTGGCGAAGCGCGAGGACGTCGAGGACTTCCTGCGTGAGCACGGAGTGAGGGAGATGGAGGGGCAGGCGCTCGTCATGTTCATCACCGGACATGGTGTCTCCAGCGCGCGGACCCACTTCCTCAAGCTGCCCGGCTCCGTCAAAGGACGGCATCTCAACACCTCGGTACGCACCACGGAACTCATCACCGCCGCCCTCGACTCGCACGTCCGGAACGTCCTCGTGATCGTCAACACCTGTTACGCGGGAAAGATCCGCAGCGAGCTCGACGACGTGCTGGAGGACATCCGGGCGGAGCGGCGTACCCAGTGCAGTCTCGATGTCCTGGTGACGTGCGGGCACGACAGGCCTGTTCAGGTGCGGCGGTTTCCCACACTGCTGCGCGGTGCCCTTCAGCGGCTGCGGACTACCGCGGGCATCACCACCCCGTACCTCACGGTCGCCGAGCTCATGGCCGAGTTCGAACGCGGGCTGGGCACGGAGACCGCGATCAGACAGCACCGTCTGCACCGGGTGGTCGACGGCAGCGGCATCCTCACCCCGACGCCCTGCATCCCCAACCCGGGTTACCGCTACGGCCATGACCTGGTCGGAGCGGGGCTGCGCCAGGCCGGCACTCCGGCCGCCGACTACTGGCTCGACCGGGCCACCGGACGTACGCAGGACAGCGATCCGGGGTGGTACTTCCGCGGGCGTGACGACATCAATCGCAGTGTCACCGAGTTCCTGAGCCCCGCGCGCTCACGAGGGGTCCTGCTGATCACCGGAACCGCCGGCAGTGGCAAGTCCGCCGTACTGGCACGGGCGGTGGTGCTGAGCAATCCGTCGTTCCAGGACGAACCCGTCTTCAAGACCGCGGTCGATCTGGCCGCGGACGGCACCGTGCCCACTCCCGGTTCCATCACCGGGGCGATTCTGGCGCGTCACCGAGGCCCGGCAGACCTGGCCCGCGACATCCTGCGGGCCCTGGGGGCCGAACCCGGACCGCCGGCCTCGACCGAGGATCCCGTCGTCACCTGTACGCAGCAGATCATCGAGACCCTCCGTGGCCGCAGCGAGCCGGTCACGCTGGTCATCGACGGTCTCGACGAGGCGGTCGAACTCTCCCGTGTCATCGACGATGTCCTCGCCCCGCTCAGCGAGTTCTGCTCCCCGCAGCTCGGACAGGTACCCGCCCCCCGGCACGACCGCGACCCGTCTCCCCCCTCCACGCCTGCCGGCCTGCGCCTGCTCATCGGCGTGCGCTCCAGCCTGCCGCTCAGCGACTCCCCTGTGGAACTGCCCGACGCGGAGCAGGGACTCAGCGAGGCCCTTCAAGCCGCGTTTCCCACCGCCGAGGAGCAGCGGACGGACGGCAAGGGGAGCATGAAGGACATCGAGCAGTATCTGCACGCGCTCATCTGCGAGGGCGGGCATCGCGATACGGCCAAGGAGGCCGCAGCCCTGGTGGCACCCGAGGTGTGGCCGTCCTTCATCTCGGCCCGTCTCGCCGGGGAGCAGCTGCGTTCCACCGAGGATCCCGCAGCGGTTGCGCGGCAGCCGGAGTGGCTGGCGATGCTTCGGCGGGGTATGACGGGGCTCCTCAGACGCGACCTCGCACTCGTGGCAGGGGACGGCCTTCCGTCCGACGTGGCGCTGGCACTTCTGCGGGCATCGGCGTTCGCCGCGGGGGCGGGAATCCCCTGGTCGAACATCTGGCCGCAGATGGGCCGGGTGTTCCTGGGCCGTCAGTTACCGGACTGGGACGACATGATCGGAAAGCTGCTGAAGAGCCGCCTGAACGGCTATCTCGCGCACGATCACGAGGATGACCGGCGGGTCTACCGGCCGGCTCACGAAGCGGTGGCCGAGGTGCTCTGCGACCTCGACGCGGCCCTGCTCGACGCCGCCGAGGACGGGCTCGCCCCGGGCGCCCCGCTCGCCTCGGTCGCAGACCCGCTCGCCACCGCCAAAAACCCGCTTGCCCCGGGCGCAGACCCGCTCACCCCGGGCGCAGCCGAATGAACCGGCGGCCCGGGGGCGACCGGCATGCCGAGATCCACCGCCGGCTGGCAGAGGCCCTCGCCGAGCTGGTGCCCGACGATCCCGGCATCCCGCCGCACCCCTATCTCCGACGCCATCTGGCGCAGCATGCCGCTCAGGGACGTGTGCTGGACGACGCGCACGTGCCCCCTTCCCTGCTGCCGTGGGAATCCAGCTCCGGTCTCGGCCGGCTGCTGGCGGGCGGCAACAACCCGTCGGACCGTCAGCAATGGCTTCAGGCCTGGGCGAAGTTGGAACCCTTCTCCCGGGGGCTCACTCCGCTGTCGCGGCTGACCAGCCTGCACCTGGCCCACCACGCGGCCACGGCACGCCACCAGCCCCTGCCCCCTTCGCCCCCGGGGAACGCGGTGCTCACCGGGTCGCCGGTCACCCCGCTCTGGAGCGACTGCGCGAGTCCGGACAACGTGTGGGCCGTAACCGAGGCCGCCGTCACCTCGCTGACCACGGTGAACGCGGGCCGGCGCGCCCGGGTCCAGCCGCTGCTGGTCACGGGGGACGACCACGGTGTCATCCGTATCCTGCGGCACGACGGATCCGCCGCCGCGCCGCCGATCGCCGTGCACGACGGCGCCATCGAGCACCTGGTCACGCTGCATGAAGGCCTGCTCGCCACGGGCGCCACCGACGGCACCGTCTCGGTCCTGGACGCTCTCCGCGGCCGCACCATCGTGCCGGTGCTCCGGCGCCCGGGCAACTGGGTCAGTTCGCTGACGCTCTACCGGCCGCGGGACCGGGCCCAGGTGCTGCTCGCCGCGTGGAGTGACGGCCACATCGCCGCGTTCAACACCGCGGCGTTCCAGCAGGTCGACATACCTCTCCCCAGGCTTGAGCGGGCAGCGGCCATTCTGCGCGGTACGACCCGGCCGGACGGGTCCGGCCTCCTGCTCTACGCCCAGCACGACACCGTCAGCAGCTTCGACGGGCGCACAGCCGTCATGCGGTCCCGCCATCCGGCGGCCGTTCGCGCCCTCGTCGCCCTGCCGACGGCCGGGCACTACGCCGTGGGCGACGGCAACGGCACCCTGTCCGTACACGACGTGGCCGCCCACGGGCGGGCCTGCGTCGTCAGCACCGACGCGACGTCCGAGGGCGCCGTGACAGCGCTGGCGCTGGTCGAGTTCGAGGACCGGCAGGCGCTTGCCAGTGCCGGGGCGGACGGCACTGTGTGCCTGTGGCGGACCGACCCGCTGGAACCGCTCGGTCAGCCGATTCAGGCCCACTCCGCCCCGGTCACCGCGCTCTCCTCGTTCACCGAACGGCCGGGCGCCCGCCTCATCACGGCCGGAGCCGATAGCACCGTCCGGAACTGGCCCCTGGCCGGTGCCACGTTCCGGCACGGCCGGGCCGCCTGGACCCCGGTCACCGCCAGCGCGCTGTCACCCGGGCCACCGCACCGGCTCGCGGTCACCGAGGGGAGCAGCACCCTGGCGTGGAACATCGACACCGGCGTGAAGCAACCCGTCATCGATGACGAACCGGTCACCGCCCTCGCCTGGGTGAGGCTGCGTGACCGTGTGCTGCTGGCCGCCGCACGCAGCGACAACAGCATCGCCCTGTTCGATGCTTCCGCCCCCAGGGATTCGGCTCCCTTGGCGACCCTGCGCGGTCACTACTCCCCCGCCCTCGCACTCGTGGCCATCGAGGGCCCCGGCGCGTCCTCCCGGCTCGCGAGCGCGAGTGCCGACGGATCCGTGCGTCTGTGGGACCTCGATACCGAGCAGGCCCTGGCGATTCGCAGGGACCACAAGTTCAGCGTCCGGTGCCTGGCCTCCAAGAGCTCCGAAGGCGGTGTCCTTCTCGCATCGGGCGGCAGTGACGGCAACCTCCGGATCTGGGAAGCGGCAGATCTGACCCAGTACGGCCGCACCATCCGGTGCGGTCAGAACATCGTCAACGACGTCGCCTTCGCCCCCGGGCGTGGCGCGGCCGGCCCGCAGCTCGTCACCGCCGGACAGAGCGGCACCCTCAGATTGTGGGAGCCGGACACAGGACCCGAAGCCCTGCGCGAGTTCGACCCGGGAGACGGCGAATTGAACGCGGTGACGGCTTTCCCGGTCCAGGGACAGCGCGTCGCCTTCGCCGCAGCCGGCAGCACCAGCATCCACTTGTGGGACCCGGCGGCCGACCGGCACCTCCTTCAGATCGTCACCGGGTATCGCGTCAACGCGCTGCGCACAGAACCGCAGCAACCCGGCGAACCCTCCACGGTCCTCCTGGCGACGGGAGAGGCAGGCACCATGATCTTCCGCATCCATCACGACCGCCTGTGAGGCCGGATGCGCCCTCTGCGCGCCTCGGCGCGACGCCTTTGCGCCCGTTCGGTGTCGGCGAGCGGGCCGCCGCGCGACACTCACCTGCGCAACAATGATCAGCCGCGTCGGCGGGCGCACAGGCCCGCCCGGACCCGCCGCCGGACCCTGCCCAACAACCTTCGAGAAAAGCCTTGTCGAGGATCCATGACCGCTGTCTTAGCTCCTGTCGCCGGCCTCTTGCCCCGACCCCACCCGCACATGTTCGACGCACGTGACGAACGCGGGGAACGAACGGGGAGACGAGGGGCCGACCTCGCCGGACGGGGGCAGCTGGCATGACCGTCTACGTTCCCCCCGTCGTACTCGCCCGCGCCCCCGACCGGGGCGTATGGCGCCTGGGCAAGGCGGGGGCACCGCTGAAGTTCAACCGCGTCGAGCCCGAGACCATCGGAGGCTCCTCGGCCGGCCGCTTCAGTCTCTTCACTTACGGCATGTTGTACTGCGCCTCCGAACCGACCGGCTGCTACGCCGAGGCGCTCGCCTACTTCCGCGTCCATCCGGAGGTGCGCGGCCTCCTCGCCGACGAACCCCACAAGCCCGGTCACATGAGGATCGGCCACCTCGCGTCCGGCTGGCGCGACGCCCACATCCTGGTCCGGCTGAAGCTTGCGGCCGAGGCCCGGTTCCTCGACGTGGACGCGGACATCACCCGCGAGGTACTCGCACACGAGCTCCGCAACGAGTTCAGCGAATGGGGAGTCGACGGGGAACTGACCGACGACCACATCCACGGCAAGGACCGCCGCGTCGCCCGCCAGATCGCCGCCTGGACCGTCGCCCAGCGCAACACCGAGGGCCACCAACTGGCCCAGGGCATCGTCTACCGGTCCGGGTTCGGCGGCCGCCGCTGCTGGGCCGTCCTGAGCGGTACCGACTACACCGAGGCGGAACGCCGACCGATCCTCGCCGAGTCCGTCGACCTACAGGAAGTGGCTCGCGAGTACGGACTCACCGTCTGGTGACCGCGGCGCGATCGACCGACTGGCCGTGCGAAATGTCCCCCGATCTGGTGTCTGAGTGATTCGCACGGCACACCACCTGTGAGTCCGCGTCAGCAGACACCGTGGAATACATGCAGCTCACGGGCCCGACCGGCAACATGAGGAGGGATTTACCACCCTTTCAAGGGGGGAAATCTATGGAGTAAGTTGCGTGTAAACGGGTACCATTTGCTCAACACCACAGGGGGGATGCAATGTTGACCACGAGTCACTTACGTTTATCGAGTGCTGCGCCCATCCGCAGAGGCAGAGCGATCAGCTCGCCCCGGCACCCCGGTCACCTCCTCCCGCCTGTAGTGGTGCACACCACGGCTGCGGCAATACCCCTTGCCCACTCGCCGCAAGCACCCCACAGACATGGCTGACGAACGGCAGCGAATCGCGCCCACGCTCAGCCTTCGCGCATCCAGCGCACCCATCCTCCGCTGACGCCTCACCGGCGAGCGACGAGGAAACGAGGAGACCATGCAAACTCAGCGAGAGACCACCGCCGAAGCCCGCGCACTCCGCGACACGACGGAACAGTCCATCGCAGGCATCGCGCGCTTCCTGCAGGACACCTTCAGCCAGCGCGTCGTCGCGTTCATCGCCGGCATCGAAGATCCCAAGCAGGTCGGAAAGTGGTGCAGGGAGCAGAACGCACCGCGCTTCGACTCCGAAATGCGCCTGCGCACCGCCTACCAGATCTTCAAGTTCATCGAGAGTGCCGAGAATCTCCACACCGCTCGGGCCTGGATGATCGGGATGAATCCCCAACTCGACGACGACTCGCCACTTCAGGCGATCGCCAGTGAGCGCTACAAGGAAGTCATGACCGCGGCTCGCGCCTACCTTCAGGGCGACCTCTGACTTCTGGGTGCCGTCTCACTTCAGGCTGCCCTCCGGCTTCAGGCTGAAGCTCCGGCCTCAGGCGGCTCAGGCCTCCGACCTCAGGCCGACCCATGTCCAGCGGCACGGCGCATCCGCCCCACGGAAAGGGGCGCGCCCCGAAAGAACCGGGCGCGCCCCTCACCATGCGACGCGTAGAACGCGTCAGCCGTACATGCGTCAACGGTCGAAGCGCTCCCGCATGTCGTCCGCCGCACCCTGGGCGCGGTCGCGACCCTGCTCGGACGCCTGGCGGGCGCGGTCGGACGCGTCCTGACGACGGTCCTGGCCCTGGCCCTGGCGCTGACCCTGACGCTGGTCGTCGCCCTTGCCGCCCTTCATCTTCTTCTGACCCTGGTCGGCAAGCTCCTGCGCCTTGTCCTTGAACTGGTCGGCGATGCCCATGCTGTTCACTCCTATGTGAGGGTGCTTGGGGGGTGGCCCCGTGGGGGCCTCGACCAGACTTACACGGCGGGACATCCGACGCATTTCGATCACTTACGCTGCGTATCCGGCGTCCGTCGCGCCGCCCGTTCGTCCTGGTCAGCGGCACCTCCGGCCCCCACGAGGCCCTTGCCGACACCCTCCAGACGTGACCCGAACCGCTTCATCTCCCGCTGCCCGACGACACCGATCAGGCTCGGCAGGTAGCCCCGTACCGACTGCATGCCCCGCAGCCACCACTGGGCGTACACGTGCGGGGAGCGGCGCTCGATGCCGGCCACGATGCGGTCGACGGCCGGGCCCAGCGGGTACGTGCGGTTGCAGGGCCACGGCAGCCGCTGGCGCAGCTCCCGCATCACGTCGTCCTCGTCCGCGCCGCGCACCATGTCGGTGTCGGTCCAGGAGAGGTAGCCGACGCCGACCTTCACGCCCCGGTAGCCGACCTCCGCCCGCAGGCTGTGCGCGAACGCCTCGACGCCCGACTTGGACGCGCAGTAGGCGGTCATCATCGGGGCCGGGGTGATCGCGGCGAGGGAGGCGATCTGGAGGAAGTATCCGCGGCTCTCCATCAGGATCGGCAGGAAGGCCCGGCCGGTGACCGCGCCGCCGATCAGGTTGACCTCGATGACCCGCCGCCAGGCCACCGGATCGGAGTCGACGAACGGTCCGCCCGTGGCCACGCCCGCGTTGGCGACGACTATGTCGATCTTCCCGAAGCGCTCCTTGACCTCCTGAGCGACCCGCGCCATGGCCTCGTGGTCGGTGACGTCCGCGTGCCAGTGGTCGCTGTCGCCGTGCAGCCGCTCGGAGACCTTCTTCAGCTCGTCCGGCTCCAGGCCGACCAGAGCCAGCTTGGCCCCGCGCGCCGAGAGCTTGCGCGCCAGCAGCTCACCCACGCCGCGCGCCGCGCCCGTGACGACGACCACCTGTCCTTCGAGACTGTGCCTGCCGCTCATACGACCTCCTCCTTGCCCTCGACATCGGCCGCACCCCGTACCGGGAGGTACGCGGTCACCAGTTCCCGGATCTTCGCCGTGACGATCTCCGGTGCCTCGACCGGCGTCATGTGCCCCATGCCCGTCAGTTCGGTGAGGCCGAGGCAGTCGGGCAGAGCCGCGGCCAGTGCCCGGGCGTGGACGGGCGGCGTCAGCCGGTCGTCCGTACCCGCGATCACCGCGGTGGGCACCCGCAACTCCCGTACGCCCTCATCGAGATCGAGGTCCGCGAGCACGTGCCCCCAGGCGACCCGGGCCGCCCGCGGGCAGTCGTGCACGATCCGTGCGCAGACGTCGACCCGGTCCGGGGCCGAACCAGGCCCCATCGTGCCGTACTTGAGGATCCGACGGGAGACCGGTGTGACCGGCCCGAGCGGCGCCCGCGCCCCGAGGATGGCACGCGTCATCCGGGTCCGCACGGCGCCGGGCCGCATCGGCACGACGAGGGACTCCGCTATCAGCCGGGAGCTGCCCGTGCT
This sequence comes from Streptomyces sp. NBC_01013, assembly GCF_045162765.1. Lineage (NCBI taxonomy): Bacteria > Bacillati > Actinomycetota > Actinomycetes > Kitasatosporales > Streptomycetaceae > Streptomyces > Streptomyces sp. NBC_01013. Next base: position 4,998,467 of record NZ_CP108687.1, on the reverse strand, counting down.
GCACAGCAGGACGGCTGCCGCGTGCTCACGCAGCCCGGCGCGCCGGGAGGCGGACATGATCGTCATGCCGCCCATGGAGTGCCCGGCCAGTACGGCCTTCTCGCCCGGGGCGAGGGTGGCGGCGAGGACCGCTTCGAGGTCGTCGGCCAGCGCCTCGGTGCTGTACCCCGCGCGTCCCACGGCAGGCGAGGTGCCGTGGCCGCGCTGGTCGTAGGCGATGACGCGGTGGTCCAGGGCGAGGTCCCGGATCTGGGCGTCCCAGAAGTGGGTGTTGCAGGTCCAGCCGTGGGCGAGGACGACGGCCGGGGCGCCGTCCTGTCCGTGCACCTCGACGTGGATGCGGGAGCCGTCGGCCGATTCGGCCATCAGTTCGCTTGCCGGCACCGGCCGGGGGTGCTGGTTGCGCAGCGGCCGGCTCATCCCGCCACCTCCTCGGCGACGGCGTTCCTGGTGCCCCGTTGCGCGGGCACCCGTACGACCTGGTACTCCGTGAGGTCGACCGTCCGCGTCACCTTGCGGAACTCGGCGGTGGTGCCGGGCCAGACGGTGGTGTTGCGGCCGTTGGCGTCCAGGTACCAGCTGTTGCAGCCGCCGGTGTTCCAGACCGTGCGCTTCATGCGCTCCTGGACGTGGCGGTTCCAGGCGCCGACGGCCGAGGGGCGGGCGTCGAGCGCCACGCGGCCGCCCAGCACGTTCAACTGCCGCATGTAGTCGGCCATGTAGTTCAGCTGGGCCTCGATCATGAGGATCATCGAGGAGTTGCCGAGGCCGGTGTTGGGGCCGATGATCGTCATCCAGTTGGGGAAGCCGGCCGCGCTCGCGCCGCGCAGCGCCTGCATGCCGTCCTTCCAGGACTCGGTGAGCGTGATGCCGTCCGCGCCCACCACCCGCTCGGCGATCGGCATGTCGGTGACGTGGAAGCCGGTACCGAAGATGATCGCGTCGACCTCGGCCTCCGTGCCGTCGGAGGCGACGACCGTCGAGCCGCGCACCTCGCTCAGACCGGAAGCGACGACATCCACATTGGGCTGGGCGAGCGCCGGGTAGTAGGCGCTGGAGAGCAGGATGCGCTTGCAGCCGATGCGGTACGAGGGGGTCAGCTTGGCCCGCAGCGCCGGGTCCTTGATCGCCCTCGCCATGTTGGACTTGGCGATGCGCTCGACGAGGCCCAGTTCGTTCGGGTGCTTGGTGAAGGCGCTGACCTGCAACTCCCTTATACCCCACAGCAGTCCGCGGCGCGCGGTGCCGGTGAAGGGGAGCGTGCGGTGCAGCCAGCGCTCGGCGCCGCTGATCTGCCGGTCCATCCGCGGCATGACCCACGGCGGGGTGCGCTGGAACAGCGTCAGCTTGCCCACCTTCGGCTGGATCGACGGCACGATCTGGATCGCGGAGGCACCGGTGCCGACCATCGCGACGCGCTTGCCGGCCAGGTCGGCTTCGTGGTCCCAGCGGGCGGAGTGGAAGACCTTGCCGGGGAAGTCGGCGAGCCCCGGGATGTCGGGCGTCTTCGGGTCGGAGAGCGGGCCGGTCGCGGAGACGACGACGTCGGCGACGACGGTCCTGCCGTTCGCGCACTCGATGACCCAGTGCAGCTCGTCGTTGTCCCAACGCATCACGGTCACCTCGTGGTTCAGCCTGAGGTGCGGCCGGAGTCCGAAGGTGTCGGCGACGTGCTCCAGGTAGGCGCGTATGTGCTCCTGCCCGGAAAAGGTGCGCGGCCACTCGGGGTTGGGGGCGAACGAGAAGGAGTAGAGGTGGGACGGTACGTCGCAGGCGCAGCCCGGATAGCTGTTGTCGCGCCAGGTGCCGCCGACCGAATCGGCCCGCTCCAGGACCACGAAGTCGGTGATGCCTTCGCGGCGCAGCCGGACGGCGGCCCCAAGCCCCCCGAAACCGGATCCGATCACCGCCACGCGTACTTGTTCGTGCTCGGCCATGCTGCCGCCTCCCGCGGTACGTCACACGACTCCGCCAGCAATCACTGGCATTGTTGGGAGACTAGAGCAGCTTCGTACCGATGGGTAGGGGTCGGGCGCAGGAAGTTACCGGCGGTACTGCCACGGCCCCCCGCGAAGGGGAGGCCGGTAGGGTGCGGGGGTGGCAGAAGGACGCGAGCACCGCGAATACCGCATGGAGGAGCTGGCCAGGGAAGCCGGCATCCCCGTCCGGACCGTGCGCTTCTACCGGGAACGCGGCCTGATCTCGCCGCCCCGGCGCGAGGGCCGCATCGCCTGGTACGACGACCACCACCTGGCCCGTCTGCGCACCATCGCCGGCCTGCTGGAACGCGGCCACACCCTCACCGGCATCGCCGATCTGGCCCGCACCTTCGAGAGCGGCCGCGACGTCGCCGAGGTGCTCGGCCTGGGCGAACCGACCGAGGAGACCCCGATCCGGCTCACACCGGAGCAGTTGGCGGACTACTTCAAGGACGACTCCACGCCGGAGAACCTCGCGACGGCCATGGAGCTGGGCTACCTCGGCACGGACGGCGACGAGATCGTGCACATCAGCCGCCGCCTGCTGGAGGTGTCGTCCGAGCTCGTACGCGAAGGGGTCCCGCTCGCCGAGGTGCTCGCCTCGGGCCGCCGGGTCCGTGAGCACGCGGACGCCCTGGCCGACCTCTTCGTGGCCACTCTGCGCGCCCACACCACACAGGCCGAACCGCCCCAACTGCGCCCGCTGGCCCGTGCGGTGGTGGACGCGGAACTCTCCATGGCCCTGGACCGGCGACTGCGTCGCGACGCGGAGGCGCCGCAGCCGCCGGCGTAGTCCTTACCGCTCGTACACCACCGTCACCGGCGCGTGGTCGCTCCACCGCTCCCCGTGCGTCGCGGCCCGCTCGACCAGCGCCTTCACCGCGCGCGCGGCGAGACCGGGGGTCGCCACCTGGTAGTCGATGCGCCAGCCCGTGTCGTTGTCGAAGGCGCGCCCGCGGTAGGACCACCACGAGTACGGCCCCTCCACGTCCGGGTGCAGGGCGCGTACGACATCGACGTACGCCGCCTCGTCGAAGACCCGGGTCAGCCACTCCCGCTCCTCGGGGAGGAAGCCGGAGCTCTTCCGGTTGGCCTTCCAGTTCTTGAGGTCGGCCTCCTGGTGGGCGATGTTCCAGTCCCCGCACACCACGACCTCACGGCCCTCGGCCGCGGCCCGCGCCTTCAGGCCGGTGAGGTAGGGCAGGAAGGCGGCCATGAAGCGTTCCTTCTCGTCCTGCTTCTCCGTGCCGACCTCACCGGACGGCAGGTACAGGCTCGCGACCGTGACACCGGGCAGGTCGATCTCGACGTACCGGCCGCTCGCGTCGAACTCCTCGCTCCCCGCGTCACCGAAGCCGCCGAAGCCGATCTGCACGCGCTCCGGCGCCCGCCGGGAGTAGAGCGAGACACCGGCCCGGCCCTTGGCGGCGGCCGGCGCATGGACGGTGTGCCAGCCCTCGGGCTCACGCACCTCGTCGGGCAGCTGCTGCGGCTCGGCCCGTACCTCCTGGAGGCAGATCACGTCGGCGTCGGTCTGCGCCAGCCACTCGACGAAGCCCTTTTTCGCGGCGGCGCGGAGACCGTTTACATTCACGGAGGTCACAGTGAGCATTCCGGCACGATACCCACCCGAGCCTACGCATAGATGTACCATTTATCGCATGCTTATCCAGTCATGCCCTTACGATCACCCCGACGCCGTGAAACTCAACGATCTCGTGCAGCTCGAATACGCCGAGCTCTACGGGGACGAGGGCGACATCACACCGCTGGACGCCACGATGTTCGACCCGCCGCACGGGCTGTACCTGCTTGCCTACGATCCGTCGGGCCGCCCGGTCGCCACCGGCGGCTGGCGTTCGCAGGAGCGCAACGACGAGGGCTACTCCGACGGCGACGCCGAGCTCAAGCGGATGTTCGTCATAGCCGAGGGGCGGGGACAGGGACTGGCCCGCCGCATCCTGGCCGCCCTTGAGGCGGACGCCCGCGCGGCGGGCCGCACCCGCATGGTGCTGGAGACCGGCGACCGCCAGCCCGAGGCGATCGCGCTGTACCTCTCCAGCGGCTACACGCCCTGTGAGAAGTTCGGCCACTACCGGACGTACGACAGCAGCCGCTGCTTCGCGAAGCCCCTGCAGTCCTGACAGCTGCCACGCGATCCCCCGCGGGTGCGCGGGAGGCCCCTCAGACCCCGCCGCCGGTCCGCGCCAGGAAATGCACCACCGCCTCGTTGAACGGCTCGGGCCGCTCCAGTCCGGGCAGGTGACCGGCCCCCTCGATCACGACCAGCTCCGCCTCCCGGATCAGCCCGTGCAGAGCCCGGGCCTCCGCGACGGGCGTGTAGACGTCGTCCGCACCGACGAGGACGAGGACCGGCACGCCGGCCCCGGCGAGCGAGTCGCGGTAGTCGGGCCGCTCCGCCCGGCCCCGCAGGGCGGCGGCCGCCCCCTCGGGCGCGGTGGTCCGCATCATCTCGTCCACCTGCGCGGCGGCTTCGGGCAGGGCGGTGACGTTGTACGGGGCCATCATCCTGTCGATGACCTCGCTCGCGTACCCGTCCATCCCCTCGGCGAGCAGCCGGTCCGCGAGACGGTTGCGGAACGCCTTGCCGTCCTCGGTCTCGGCGACCGGCGAGGTGTCGGCCAGGACCAGCGCCGCCACCCGGCCCGGATGGAGGCGGTGGAACTCCATGGCGATCTGCCCGCCCATGGAGACACCGCCCACGACGGCCCGCGCGACGCCCAGCCGGTCCAGCAACGCGGCGATGTCGTCGGCGAACCGTGCGAACGGGGTGTGACCCGGGACGACGTCACTGTCCCCGTACCCCCGCAGATCGGGCACGATCACCCGGTATCCGGCCGTGACCAGCGCGGCGGTCTGCGGCCGCCACATGGTCCGGTTGAACGGATGCCCGTGCACGAGGACGACGGGCGGCCGGTCCCCGGCCGCTCCCAGGTCGTCATAGGCGAGCACGGTGCCGTCGGCTGCCGTGAAGCGCTCGGTCACCGGGCCACCCGCCCGACACCCACGTAGAAGCCGCTCCGCTCGACGACCGGCGCCGGCCCCTCCCGGTACCACTCGGTCGCGGGGACGAGCCCCGGCTCGACGAGCTCCAGCCCCTCGAAGAACGGCTCGACCTCGGCGCGCGTACGCATCCGCAGCGCGATGGCGCCCTTCTTGTACGCCGTCTCGGTCTCCTGCTTCAGCTCCGGGTGCTGATCTGCGGTGCCGTGCGAGAGGACCAGGTAACTGCCGTTGGGCAGCGCGTCGACCAGGGTGCGGGTGATGCCGTACGGATCCTGGTCGTCCGGCAGGAAGTGCATCAGCGCGATCAGCGACAGGGCGATGGGCCGGTCGAAGTCCAGCAGCTTCCCGGCCCGTTCGAGGATCGCTTCCGGCTCCCGCACATCCGCGTGGAGGTAGTCGGTGGCCCCCTCGGGAGCACTGACCAGGAGGGCTTCGGCGTGCCGCAGCACGATCGGGTCGTTGTCCGCGTAGACGATCCGGGCGGCCGGCGAGATCGCCTGGACGATCTGGTGGAGGTTGGGCTCCGTGGGGATGCCGGTGCCGATGTCCAGGAACTGGTCGATCCCGCCGCGCGCCAGCCAGGCGGAGGCCCGGTGCATGAACGCCCGGTTCCGTGCGGCGTTCCCGCGCGCCTCCTCCGGCAGGCTCTCCGCTACCTGCTGGTCCACCGGGTAGTTGTCCTTGCCGCAGAGCAACCAGTCGTAGACGCGGGCGGGGTGAGGCTTACTGGTGTCGATCCGGGGCTGGGGCTCGGGTATGCCTGCCGTCACAGCTCGCTCCTCGGTGCGGAGTACTTCACGTACGGGTAAATGCTTTCAGCGTAGGCGAACCCGTCCGGGGCCCCGGGAGCCGATCCCCCTCCGTCGTCGCGGAGTTGTGGCGCACTTCCCTGCACGCGCTCATCAATACCGGTCACGATGGCCGGTAGTGAGTACCCGTCGGGGAACTGTCGCCGGGTATAGGGCGAGTCAAATTTGACAGACAATACGGGCGCCAGCGACGCTCGAATACCAAATCCAACACCGCACAACTGATGGATTATGTGAAGATGGGGACGACCGCACCATCGGAGACGTAGCCACACGGGGGCCGTACTGTGTTCTGTCGCTACTCCCACCTGCCGCCGAGACCCGCCGGCGAATATGCGCACACCGGGCGCCATTCCTTCCGGCAGAGGGTCGTCCGCAGCCCTCATGTACTCAGGCCTTGATTGTTCACACCGCAATAACTACTGGGAATACAGGGCTTTCTGATGGACCGCCGCCCTGTGCCCGGCCCACGACGCGTCGACAGGCGCGTCGTGACCGTACGCGTGCTCATGCTTTTGGCCCACGCCTACCGGGATCAGGTGCTGAACAATGTTGCAGCGTGACATCGAAGTGAAACTTCTGCGTACTCTCGTAGCCATTGTCGACGAGAACGGCTTTGCCCGCGCGGCCCAGACACTGCACGTGACACAGCCGACCGTGAGTCAGCAGATGCAGCGCCTGGAATCCGTTATCCAGGCTCCGTTGTTCCAGCGCGGCAAACGGCCGCTTCAACTCACGCCGGTCGGTCGTGAACTGGTGGCTCATGCCCGGCGCGTCATCCTGCTGAACAGCGAAGTCCTCAGCGAGTTGTCGGCCATACAGAGCCATCAGTCGTTCAGCATGGGGTGTTCGGTGCACCTTGCCGACGGCCTGAAGACCATGATCAGCCAACTGGCGGTGGAACGGCCGCACCTGCGAGGGGCGATGACGACCGGACTCAGCTCCGCGCTGGCCGAGAAACTCGCCCGCGGCGAACTGGAGGCAGCCCTGCTGCTGGGGACGGAGACGCCGCGCAGCGAGGTGCTGGGGCGGCTGCGTCTGGCCTGGTTCGGCGAAGCCCCCCTCGCTTCGGGGGACAGCATCCCGATGGCGTTCAACAGTGAGCGCTCGGCGCTCAGCACACGGATCATCGATACGCTGACCGAGCGCAAAGTGCCCTGGCATTCGGTCCCCTGGTGCTCCGATCCCCTCTCGATCCGCGCCTCCGTGCAGGCGGGCCTGGCCTACACGGCCCTGCCCGCCAACACCCACCACAACCACCTTTCCCTGCGCCCCACTCCGGCCGGTGTTCTCGGACCCCCGCCCGAACCCCTGCTCGTCCACCTGGCCTTCTCCTCCACAGCCTGCAAGCCCGTGCTCGAGGCGGCGCGCGCCGTGGCGCGCGCGACCCTCAGGGACATGCCCCTCCTGCCTCTGTGAGGTCCGGGCCGCAGGGCCGGCCGATCCGGCCGGCCCTGCGGCCCCGGTTCCGTGCGACCCGGGCGCGAGGGTGTGCCGGGCCGCACCGGCCGGTCAGTACGAGGTGCGGGCCGCGCCGCGTTGCACCAGCTTGGGACCGTAGGGGGCGGCGTCCAGCCAGGCCCCCGCCTTCAGTCCGGCCGAGGCGACCGCGGCGGCTGCCCGTCGCCGCAAGCGGACCGACGGCCGTTCCGCCAGCATGTGTTCCAGAGCCGCACTGGCACAGGCACGGTTGTACCCGGCTGCCTCCTTGCGCTCGTCGGCGAACCGCACGATCTCCGCCTGCGCTGCGACGGAACTCCCCGCCGACAGAGCCGCTTGCACGGCCTGAACCGCGCGGACCGCGTCCGGGATGCTGGAGTTCATGCCCCGCGCACCGAACGGCGCGAACAGGTGCGATGCCTCGCCCGTCAGCAGCACCCGGCGGTGAACGTCCGTGAAGGTGGCGGCCACCTGCTGGGCGAAGCGATAGGTGGACACCCACCGCACCCGCTCCCCGTAGGACGCGGGCATCACCCGGGGGATCCACCGCCGCAGTCCCTCGGGCGAGATGTACTGCTCCGGGTCGTCGTTCACCAGGAGGTTGAGGTCGACCCGCCAGCCGCCGGCGAACGGGACGATCAGCACGTTGCGGCCACCGACCCCCGGGTGGTGGTAGTGGAAGACCCGCTCGATGGGCAGCGGGTGTGCGGGGTCGTCGTCAAGATCCACCACCACGAAGGTGTTGCGCGAGCGCGGGCCCTCCAGTGGACTGCCTATGGCGGACCGCAGCGGCGAGCGCGACCCGTCCGCGGCGATCACGTAGTCCGCCTGCCACTCGGCGCCCGAGGAGTCCACCAGCCGTACGCCGTCCGGGCCGCTTTCGGCCGAGGCCACCTCCACGCCCCAGTGGAACTCCACCCCCTGCTTCTCGCACGCGGTGGCCATCAGGTCCTCCGTCTGCACCTGCGGCAGGCTGGTGAACGGGGGCAGTCCCTCGCGGTGCAACGGCGGATAGGTCCGCGCGTATATCTCCCGCCCGGCCCAGAACGACCTTTTGGTGGACCACATCAGGCCACGGCCGGCGATCTCCTGGCCGAGCCCGGGACTGAGCCGCTCCAGCTCGCGCAGTGACGCTCCGTGCAGGTACGCGGCGCGGCTTCCGGGCCGCACCGTGTCCTGGACACGCTTGTCCAGCACCACGGCGGGCAGGCCGGCGGCGCGCAGCGCCAGCGCGGCGCTGAGCCCGGCCGGGCCTGCGCCGACGACCAGAACGGGATGGCGGGACGTCGGTCCGGTGCCGGTGCTCATGCCCCGTCCTCCTCGGTCAGGTGAACGACATCGGGCGTGAAGGAGACGATGCGGCCGTCGAGGCCGCCGGTCAGCATGGCGTGCCACAGGGCAGGGCGCATTCCGGTCTCCTTGCGGTGGAGGACGACGTCTCGGTCCTCGGTGGTCAGCTTCAGGTAGTCGCCCACCCGGTGGGCGGCCATACCGGCGGTCCGCGCGGTGTGGACCACGGGTTCGAACTCCGGTACGTCGAGCACGTACACCGACACGGTCATGCGCCGGGCACCTCCGAGTTCTTACGTATGAGCTCCGCCTTGCGCTGCCACAGTGCCTGCGCCGAGGGCCGGGAGGACTCGGAGACGTCGGCGAGCGCGGCCAGGGTCAGTTCCGCGTCGCGGGCATCGGCCGCCGACATCTCGCGAAGCGGCCGGGTGATCTCCAACTGGATTCCGTTGGGGTCGTCGAAGTAGATCGACTCGATCAGCTCGTGCCCCATCGGCCGGGTGACCCGGACTCCGTGTGCCTTCAGCCGGTCCCGCCACGCCAGCAGCTCTTCCTCGGTGTCGACGTGGAAGGCGACGTGGCGGGAGCGGTGCATCAGGTCGCTCGGCGGCTCTTCGTCCGGCAGGCCGAAGTAGTAGAAGAACGCGATCCGGTTCCCCCGGCCCATGTCGAAGAAGAAGTGCACGAAGTCCGGGTAGTCCTCGGTGACCCAGCCCGTCGCCGTGATGGCGTGGATCAGGGGCATCCCGAGGGCCTGGGTGTAGAACTCCTGGGTAGCGCGCGGGTTCCAGGTGACGAAGGCCAGATGGTCGACGCCGTCCAGCCGCAGGCCCGGCCGGCGGGCCTGCGAGGGCGGTGATGCGCTCTCCAATGTTCCTCCTCGTTCATAGGGGCGGGACGGCAGAGACCGGCGCGCTGCCGGTGAGGCGGCGGGTCAGCGTGCGGGAGAGGGGGTCTTCCCGCGCAGCCCGGTGCCGGTGATGAGAGCACCGATCAGCAGGGCCACCCCGCCGGCGACCAGGGCCCACCGGGTCCCGTCGGCGTTGGTCGAGGCGAGGTTGAGGATCACGCCGAAGGCGGCGACGCCCAGCGAGGCGCCCACCTGACGCGCGGAGTTGAGGGCGCCTGCCCCGATGCCGGCGAGGTCGACCGGGATCGAGCTCGCCATCCCGGCCACCAGGGCGGGCAGGGCGAAGGAGATCCCGAACCCGAAGGCGAGCAGGCCCACCACGGTGACGGTGAGATCGATGGCGGAGTTTCCGGTGAACGGCGCCTGGAGCAGCGCGCCGGTGCCCATCAGGACGAAGCCGATCGTGGCCGGGCGGCGCGGGCCGATACGGCCGACGAGCCGGCCGGTGTAGATCGGGTTGAACGCGGTCGGCAGCGTCAGCGGGAGGAAGGCGAGGCCGGCGCTGAAGGAGGAGTACCCGCGGCTGTCCTGGAAGAAGAGCGACAGCACGAACAGGAGCCCGGACAGGCCGAAGTTGGCCAGCAGGCCGGCCGCCAGCGCGGACGAGAAGCCACGGCTGCGGAACATCCGCAGCGGAAGCATCGCCGCGTCACCGGCACGGGACTCGGCCACGAGGAAGGTCACCACCGCGGCCACCGCCAGCGCGAAGGCGATCAGCACGCCCCCGTCCGACCAGCCCTTGGAGGGGCCCTCGATCAGGCCGTACACCAGCGCCGCCAGAGCGGTCACCCCGCTGAGCTGTCCGGTCAGGTCGAGGCCACTGCGCTGCTTGCGCGCGGTCTCCGGGGCCAGTCGCAGGGTGATGACCAGGCTGACCACGGCCAGCGGCACGTTGATCAGGAAGATGGCCCGCCACCCGACCGTGTCGGTCAGGACACCGCCCACCAGCGGACCGGCGGCGAGCGCGGCGCCGGTGATCGCGGCCCAGGAGCCGACCGCGCGGGCCCGCTCGGCCGCCTCGGTGTACGCGTTGGTGATCACGGCCAGCGATGCCGGAAGCAGAAGTGCTCCCGCCACGCCGAGGGCCAGGCGCAGCACCACGAGAGCGTTGAGCGTCGTCGCCGCGGCCGAGACGCCGGAGAGCACTCCGAACGCGACGAGTCCCCAGATGAAGATCCGCCGCCCGCCGTACCGGTCCGACAGCCAGCCCGCCGTGAGCAGCAGCGCGGCGAAGGTGATGGTGTAGCCGTTGGTGACCCACTGCAGCCCGCTCAGCCCGATGTGCAGATCCCGGGAGATGGCGGGGAGGGCGACCGAGACGATGGTCATGTCCAGCAGGACCATGAAGTAGCCGAGTGAAAGTCCTACCAGCAGAGTGCGCGACGGCTTACCGGTCGGTTCCTCGGTGACGGAAGCCCGCTGTGGTTCCGCCTGCGTTGCCATGTGTTTCTCCTCGGATTCAGAATCGGTCTTTCCGTCGCCGGAGCCGGTTCGTCGGGACGGACTCTTCATTCAAGCGGACCCGGAAGTGGAATTGACGCTGGTGGCGGAGGGAATACCCTATGGGTGACATCGGCACGACCGATGGATCAGCAACTGGGGGGCATCAGCATGGAGTTGCGGCATCTTCGGACGTTCGAAACGGTGGCCCGGACACTCAGCGTCACGCAGGCGGCCCGTGAGCTGCACTACGCGCAGTCCAGTGTGAGCGACCAAATTCAGTCATTGGAACGCGAATTGGGGGTCGACCTCCTCGACAGGTCGCAGCGTAAAGTCCGGCTCACTGCGCAGGGTGCGGTGCTGTCGGAGTACACCGACCGAATCCTGAAACTTCTGGAGGAGACACGGTGGGCTGTCTCGCGCCCCGGTTCGGAACTGGCCATCGGGACGCTGGAGACAGTGGGGCTGCACCTGCTGCCCACCGTTCTCACGTACTACCGGTCGCTCTACCCGCAGTCCCGGGTGCGGGTCGGGCAGGACAGCCGCGGCGAGCTGTACAAGGCGGTGCGCAGGGGCGACCTGGACCTCTGCCTGACCTTCGGTGAACCGCCCGCCGACGCGAGCCTGCGCTTCGAGACCCTGGCCGAACAGCCGCTGGTCGTCATCGTGCCTCCGGGCCACCACCTCGCCGAACGCGGACGGGCCGGCCTGGACGAGCTGGTGGCGGAGCCGTTTCTCGCCACCGAGCGGGGGTGCGGCTTCCGGGAGATGTACGACAACACCTTCGGGGCCGCGCCCTCGAAGGAGCCGATCGCGGAGGTCTCCGGCATCGGCACCCTGGGCGCGTGCGTGGCGGCCGGAATGGGCTGCGCGCTGCTCCCGCTGATCTCCGTACGCGGACAGGCCGACCGGGGTGAGGTGGCCGTCGTGGAGGTCGGCGACACCGACCTGCGCACCACGGTGACCATGACCTGGCTGGACCGCAATTCCACCAACCCCAGTCTGGCGGGTTTCCAGGCGGTGTTGCGCGAGCAGCTGGGCGGCTGACCACCGCCGATACCCGGTCACGGCCGCACGGCCTGCGGTTCGGGTGCGGTGCCCAGCGGTGCGGGGGCCGGCGCTGTCGTCGACGATGCGGGTGCGGGCGGCGGTGGGGTCGTCGTCCGCGGCTCCGCGAGTGGCGGCAGGGGGATCGCCTTCAGCCGGGCGCGGGCGATCTTTCCGGTGACCGTGGTGGGCAGTGCGTCGATGATCACCAGTTGCTCGGGCAGTTTGTAGGTGGCCAGCCCCTTGGCCGCCAGATGGGCGGTCACCTCCCCCAGGGTCAGTTCACCGGCGCCCGCGCGGAGCGCGGCCACCAGGCAGGAGCGCTGGCCGAGGCGCGGATCCGGCCGCCCCAGCACGGCGTGCTGCGCGAGCTGCGGAAGATCGTTGAGCAGTTCCTCCACCTCCAGCGCGCTGAACTTCAGTCCGCCGCGGTTGATCAGTTCGTCGGCGCGTCCCCGGTAGCCGACCGAGCCGTCCGGGTTGAGTGCCGCCAGGTCCCCGGAGCGGAGCCAGCCGTCGTCGGTGAGCGCGGCCCGGGTGAGCTCCTGGGCACCGTGGTACCCGCGGAACATGTAGGGACTGCGGTACTGCAGCTCTCCGGCCGTACCCGGCGCGACAGGGGCACCGTCCCTGTCCACCACTCTGACCTCCGCGCCGGACACCGGCCGCCCTATGGTGGATGCCGCTTCGGGCGGATCGCCGGGACGTGTGCAGGTGCCCGCGCCGATCTCCGTCATGCCCCACTGGACGATGAGGCGCGCGCCCAGCGTGCGGCGTACGTCGTCGGCCAGCTCGCGGGGCACGGGTGCGCCGCCGGTGCGTACCTCGCGCAGTCGGGCCCGGGCGCCGGCGCCGGGCGCCTCCTCGTTCAGTACGGCCAGTACGTCGCGCAGTTGAGCCGGCACCGCGAACGCCGCGGTCGCCGAAGCGGCGCGCAGGGCCGCCAAAAATCGCCGCGCGTCCCACCCCTCGAAGAGGCCGACGCGTCCACCGGTGACCAGCGCCAGGTGCACCGAGAGCAGACCGAAGGCATGGCTGAGCGGGCTCGCGGAGACGATCGTGTCCGTCGCGCCGAGACCGCCGTCGTGCGCCACGGCTGCCGCGTTGCCGAGCAGGCCCGCATGGGTGTGCACGCAGAGTTTGGGCTGCCGGGACGTCGTTCCCGAGGAGGCGAGGAGCATCAGTGGCGCGTCCGGGTCCTGCGGACGGTCCACGGGTGTCCCGGCCGGGTCCGGGGCCTCTTCCAACAGCTCGGCCGAGTCCCGGAGCCCGAGCGTCCTCAGCCGGGATGCGCCGGTGCCCGAGGGCGGTCCGGAGGAGACCCAGACGTCCCGCAGGGACGGACAGTGTTCGCGCAGGGCGACGAGGTCGCCCACGCGGTCCCGGCCACGGTGCGCCCCACGTGCCACCAGCGCGACGGCCCCGGACTGCTCGATCAGCGACCGCACCTCACGGACCCCGTAGTTCGCGTGCAGCGGGAGCAGCAGGACGCCCAGCCGTGCGGTGGCCGCGTGCAGCACCACCCACTCCCAGCAGTTGGGCAGTTGGGCCGCCAGTACGTCACCGGCCCGCAGCCCCCGCCGGACCAGGACCCCGGCGGTCCGCTCGGCCTGGAGCCGGCAGTCGCGCCAGGTCCGCCACAGGGCGCCGTCCCACACGGCAGGCCCCGCACCACGGGCGGCGGCACGGTCCAGAGCTTCGGTGAACGTCGGAAGCATTGTCGTCGATTCTGGGTGGGGAGTGCTCACGAGGATCCTCCGTCTACGGCAGAACGAACATGCGTCGGCAGGCCGACACGGATTCTGGGCCGTGAGCCGAGGAATCGTCCAGGGAACCCCTCATAAATATTTATGATCCTGACCGCCCTGGAAAAACAATAAGCAACCCTTATCCCGTGATCGGTTTCCGTTGGCAGCCCCGGATTCACAGCGGCCGGCGGCGCACGGTTCGGCCCGTCCGATCCGTGACATCGGCCGGGCCGAACCATGCGCCGCCGGCCCGGATACCGGGCGCCTTGCTGTGTCATCGCGCTCCGGCCTGCGCTCCTTCGGGCTCGGGTCGGTAAGAAATCTCAATGGAGACGGTCCGAAAATTCGCCCGAACCATCCATGTGCCCGACCTCCGCACAGTCGTTCGGTGAGGCCGATGGATGCCATCGCGAAGACCGAAACAACGCATTCGCCCAGGACATCCGGCACGTTTACGGGGCCGAATCATTTCCGGCCGCGCATTTCTTGATTTCGCCTCCCCAGGCGGGCTTGCTGAGCGGGAGAGAACCGCCCCAGAATGTCGACGGCCCCGACACAGGAGGTATCGATGTCCGTTGCACGACCTTCCGGTAAAGCGAATGAACGCACGCGGCCCTTCGATTTCATCTCCGGGGAAAGCGCCTTCTCCGGAGCCGACCTGGGGCGTCTCTCCGACGCCATCCACGATGCCCGTTCCGCGTGGACCGCGTCGGCCTCGTCACTCCTCTCGCTGGTGGAGACCGGCGGCGATGCCACCTTCCTGACCGAACAGCACTGCACCTTCGACCACTGCGCCGTGCTGTTGTTCCCGCGCACCCTCGACGCGGGCCTGCACCACCTGGAACAACAGGGCCTCGCTCCGCTCCCCACCGTGCCCAGCACGGTGGTCCGCCGAAGACTGAGCGAGCGCTACGGTCTTGATCCGACGGAGGCGGGCGTCCACATCACGCGCATCCGGCCGGAGTTACCCGACGGCCGGCGCCACGCCTCGGTCGAGGTGTTCCTCTTCCCCCGCGACAGCGCCGCGTTCGACCGGGACATCGAGAAGTCCGAGGTCGCGCACGGCTTCGAGCAGCACACCGCGTTCGTGTGCGGACGCCCGGACGCGGCCGTTCTCGAAAGCCTCGTCACCGCCTGGCGCGCCGAGGCCGGGTTGCTGTGGGAGGGCGGCGGCTACAACCCCCATGAGGGCCCGCGGGGATCGACGGTCATGTACTTCGTACGCGACCACGCCCGGCCCGCACGGCGCCGCCGGTTCGAGCTGCACTGCGCCGGCGACCTCCGGGAGTTCACCGCCCGCATTCCGCGCGACACCGAAGCCGTCCGCCACGCCTACACCGCATGGCGCCGCACCGAGCACGTAGCGCACATCTGAGACCTGTCCCGCCCGCCCCAGCCCTGCCTCCTCTCTTCCTCCACGTACCCAGGAGCACACTGTGTTGCGGAACGACACGCTGACCGCCAGGAACCTGGCCCTCACCCCCGAACTGCACGCCTATCTCCTCGACCAGGGCAGGATGACGCCCGACCCGGTCCTCGCCGAACTGATCGAGCACACGCACAAGGCGATACCCGACCAGGCGCACATGACGGTCGCGCCCGAGGAGGGTGCCCTGCTGACCTTCCTGGTACGGCTGCTCGGGGCCCGCAGCATCGTCGAAGTGGGCACCTTCACCGGGTACTCCTCGCTCTGCCTGGCCCGCGGCCTGCCGCCCGGCGGCTCACTGATCACCTGCGACATCTCCGCCGAATGGACGTCCCTCGCGCGCGACTTCTGGTCCCGGGCCGGGGTGGCCGACCGCATCGAACTGCGGCTCGGCAGCGCGCTGGACACCCTGCGCGCGCTGCCGGCCGAACCTCACCTGGACCTCGCCTTCATCGACGCGGACAAGCCGGGCTACATCGGCTACTGGGAAGAGCTGGTTCCGCGTCTGCGCCCCGGCGGGCTCCTGCTGGTCGACAACACGCTCTTCAACGGCGAGGTGATCGACGACGAGCCCGCGATGAAGCCCGCCGCCGTCCGGGCGTTCAACGAGCACGCCCGCAAGGACGAGCGCGTACAGCTGGTCATGCTGCCGGTCGCCGACGGCCTGACGATGGCCCGCCGGCTGCCGTCCGGCGAGACCCCGGTCTGATGGCGCGCCGCAGAGTGCGCCAAGCCCCACGCCCCCGGAGACGCCCGGAAGGAGGACTCACGTGAACGCCGTGACCGGAGTGGGCCACCCGCTTCCCTCGCTCGGGGCCGAAGGCCCGTTCGTGGAACTCGACGAGGAGTATCCCTGGGACCTGAGCACGGCCGAACAGCAGCCCGTCTGGGCCGACCCCGTACAGGCCGCGGCCGTGCGCGCCGAACTGGCCCACCTGCCCGGTCTGGTCACCTGGGAGGAGGTCCGCCTGCTCAGGACCCTGCTCGCCGAGGCCGCCGCCGGCCAGTACCTGGTGGTCCAGGCGGGGGACTGCGCCGAGGACCCGGCGGAGTGCGAACCGTGGGCGGTCATGCGCAAGGCCGGACTGATCGACGCGCTGGCCGGTGTGATGGTGGCCGGCACCGGTAAGCCGGTCGTGCGCATCGGACGTATCGCCGGGCAGTTCGCCAAGCCCCGCAGCGCGACCACCGAGACCGTCGGAGGGGTCGAACTGCCGGTCTACCGGGGCCATCTGGTCAACGGACCCGAACCCACCCTCGCCGCCCGGCAGGCCGATCCGACGCGCATGCTGGACTGCTATCACGCGGCGTTCCGTGCCGTCACCTATCTACGACAGCGCACCAGCGCCTGGATGCCGCCCACCGGCGCCCCGGTGTGGACCAGCCACGAGGCGCTCGTCTTCGACTACGAACTGCCCCTGCTGCGCCGCACCGTCACCGGTGACACCCTGCTGGCCTCCACCCACCTCCCGTGGATCGGCGAGCGGACGCGGCAGCACGACGGCCCGCACGCCATGATGCTGGCCCAGGTGGCCAACCCGGTGGCGTGCAAGGTCGGACCCACGACGCAGCCGGAGGACCTGCTCGCCCTGTGCGCCCGGCTCGATCCTCGACACGAGCCCGGCCGCCTCACCCTCATCGCCCGCATGGGCGCCGAGGCGGTGGCCACCGCGCTGCCGCCGCTCGTCGCCGCCGTACGCGAGGCGGGTCACCGCGTCGTGTGGCTGAGCGACCCCATGCACGGCAACACGGCGACCTCGCCCGCCGGTACGAAGGTCCGCCCGGTGACCGCGATCGTCGCCGAGGTCCGGGGCTTCCTGAAGGCGGTGACCGAGGCCGGCGGAACGCCCGCCGGCCTGCACCTGGAGACGACCCCGCACGACGTCACGGAATGCGTCTGGGGCGACGACCTCTCCGAAGTGGATTCCGGCCGCGGCGCCCGCGGACCGTCCCACCCCCTGTCCTCCCACTGCGACCCCCGCCTCAACCCGGCCCAGGCCGTCGAAGTGGCACGCGTGTGGGCGAACCCGCCCGCATGAACCCGGCACCCACCGCAGCACGGCATCCCGCCGAAGCTGTCCCGCACGTGCCGTCCCCCAAGGAAAGGAACACCACCATGACCGAGACCGTCATCCGCGCCGAGGACGGCGCGGCCTTCATGATCAACGTCTTCGACGTCGCCCCGGAGAACCAGAAGGAACTCGCCGAGGTCATGAGCGAGTGCGCCGACAAGTACATCCGGCACCACACGGGATGCCTCTCGGTGAACCTCCTCACGAGCAACGACGGCAAGCGGCTCCTCTACATCGCGCAGTGGCGCAGCAAGGCCGACATCAAGGCGGCACTGGGCGACCCCGACATCCAGGCCGCCCGGGAACGCGCGGCGGAGCTGGCCAAGCCCGACCCGCACGCCTACACCGTGTACGCGCTCCACCACCCCGAGAGCTGAGGCCCCGGGACTCTCCAGCCCGGCCGTCCCCACCGGGGCCGCCGGCCGTGTCCACGGCCGGCGGCCCCCGTGCGACGGCCACGGATCAGGCCTCCCCAGCGAGGCCGTTCCGCGGCGGGAGCCGGCGCCCGCACCGGGCTCCGCTTCCCGCCCCCACCCCGTCCGAGCCGGTAGCCGCCGCAACCCGAGGGAGCACTGTGTCCCGTCGTCTGTTCACTTCCGAGTCCGTGACCGAGGGCCACCCCGACAAGATCGCCGACCAGATAAGCGACTCCATCCTCGACGCGCTGCTCCGCAGCGACCCGGCATCCCGGGTCGCCGTGGAAACCCTGATCACCACCGGCCAGGTCCATGTGGCCGGCGAGGTCACGACCACGGCCTACGCCCCGATTGCGCAACTGGTCCGCGACAGGATTCTGGAGATCGGCTACGACTCGTCCACGAAGGGCTTCGACGGCGCCTCGTGCGGGGTCTCGGTCTCCATCGGAGCGCAGTCGCCCGACATCGCCCTCGGCGTCGACACGAAGGACGGGCAGGCCGACGCCCTGGACGGTCAGGGGGCAGGTGACCAGGGCCTGATGTTCGGCTACGCGTGCGACGAGACACCGGAGTTGATGCCGCTGCCGATCCAGCTCGCCCACCGGCTGTCGTCCAGACTGACCCAGGTCCGCAAGGACGGCACCGTGCCCTACCTGCGCCCCGACGGCAAGACACAGGTCACCATCGAGTACCGGGAGCACCGCCCGACCCGGCTCGACACCGTCGTCGTCTCCAGCCAGCACGCGGCCGGCATCGATCTCGGAGGACTCCTCGCCCCCGACGTACGACGCCATGTCGTGGAACCGGTCCTCGCCGAACTCGCCGCCCAGGGGACGAAGCTGGAGACGGACAACTACCGGCTGCTGGTCAACCCCACCGGGCGCTTCGAGATCGGCGGCCCGATGGGCGACGCCGGTCTGACCGGCCGCAAGATCATCATCGACACCTACGGCGGGATGGCCCGTCACGGCGGCGGCGCCTTCTCGGGCAAGGACCCCTCGAAGGTGGACCGTTCGGCTGCCTACGCCATGCGCTGGGTCGCGAAGAACGTCGTCGCCGCCGGACTCGCCACGCGCTGCGAGGTGCAGGTCGCGTACGCGATCGGCAAGGCCGAACCCGTGGGGCTCTTCGTCGAGACCTTCGGCACGGCCGCGGTGGACGAGGACAGGATCGGAGCCGCCATCGGCGACGTCTTCGACCTGCGCCCCGCCGCGATCATCCGCGATCTCGACCTGCTGCGTCCGGTCTACGCGCAGACCGCCGCGTACGGCCACTTCGGCCGCGAGCTCCCCGGCTTCACGTGGGAGCGCACCGACCGGGTGGACGCGCTGCGCACGGCTGCGGGGCTGTGACGTGCGAATCGCCGTCACCGGCTCCATCGCCACCGACCACCTGATGGTCTTCCCCGGCCGTTTCGAGGATCAGCTCCTGGCCGGCCAACTCGGCCACATCTCCCTGTCGTTCCTCGTCGACACCCTCGACATCCGGCACGGCGGCGTGGGCGCCAACATCGCCTACGGCCTGGCCCGTCTGGGCCATCGCCCCCTCCTGGTGGGAGCGGTGGGCCGGGACTACGAGACGCACCACGCCCACCTCGCCTCGCTCGGAGTGGACATGGGGGCGGTCCGTGTCTCCGCGACCCGCCACACCGCCCGCTTCATCTGCACCACCGACGCCTCGGACAACCAGCTGGCCTCGTTCTACGCCGGCGCCATGGCCGAAGCCTCCGTCATCGACCTCGCCGACGTCCTCCGCGCCGGCGCCGGTTTCGACTTCGTGCACATCGGCGCCGACGACCCCGCCGCGATGGCCCGCCATACGCGGACCTGCCGCACGCTCGGCATGCCGTTCGCGGCCGACCCCTCGCAGCAGCTGGCGTGGCTGGACGGACCCGCTATCCGCGAACTCGTGGACGGCGCGCAGTTGTTGTTCACCAACGAGTACGAGCGGGCGCTCCTGCTCGACAAGACCGGCTGGCACGAACGGGACGTCCTGGACCGGGTCGGCACCTGGATCACCACCCGGGGCGCCAAGGGCAGCCGCATCGAACGTCGCGGCGAGCCCTGCGTCGAGGTCGAGGCCGTACCCACGACCGAGTCCGTGGACCCCACGGGTGTCGGTGACGCGTTCCGCGCCGGGTTCCTGTCCGCGACCGGCCACGGACACGATGTGGTGGGGGCGGCCAGGGCCGGATCCGCCCTGGCCACCCTCGCACTGCGGAGCGTGGGACCGCAGACCTACGAGCCGGACCCCGGCCTGCTGGAGGAGTCTCTGACAGCCACCTACGGACCCGGCGCTGCGGCCCTGATGGCGGGAGCACCACTATGACCGCCGCACCGGCCGCCGCGTCGCCGGTCCTGGCGTCGTCCGCCGTCGCACCGCCCGCCGTCGCACCGCCGGCCGGTGCGCGGCCCGGCGGGCCTCCGTCCGGGCCGCGTCCGTCCGTGGCACAGCTCCTGGCGGCGGGGGTGCGCTCGTACTCCTTCGAGTTCTTCCCGCCCCGTACGGAGAAGGGCGAGCGTCTCCTGTGGGAGGCCGTGCGCCGCGTCGAGGCGGTACGCCCCGCGTTCGTCTCGGTCACCTACGGCGCGGGCGGCTCCTCGCGTGCCCGTACCGTCCATCTCACCCGGCGCATCGCGGAGGAGACCACGCTGCGGCCGGTCGCCCACCTCACTGCCGTCGGCCACTCCGTCGCCGAACTCCGCCGCATCATCGGCAGTTACGCCGACGCGGGCATCCGGGACATCCTCGCCCTGCGCGGCGACCCGCCCGGTGATCCGCGGGGATCGTGGACATCGCATCCGCAGGGGCTCCGGCACGCCGCCGACCTGGTGCGGCTGATCCGTGCCTGCGGTGACTTCTCCGTCGGGGTGGCGGCCTTCCCGGAGCGCCACCCCCGCTCCGCCGGCTGGGACGAGGACATCCGGCACTTCGCCGCGAAGTGCCGGGCCGGTGCCGATTACGCCATCACCCAGATGTTCTTCCGCGCGGAGGACTACTTCGGCCTGCGCGACCGGCTCCTGGCCGCAGGCTGCGACACCCCGGTCATCCCCGAGATCATGCCCGCCACCGACGTACGGCAGATCCGCCGGTTCGCCGAGCTCAGCAACGCCACGTTCCCCGCCGACCTCGCCGCCCGGCTGGACGCGGCCCGGCACGATCCGGCCCGGGCCCACCGCATAGGAGTGGAACACGCCACCGCGCTCGCGCAGGAGCTCCTGGACGCCCAGGCACCCGGGCTGCACTACATCACCCTCAACCATTCCACGGCCGCCCTGGACATCCACCGCCGACTGCGCCTGCCCGCCGAGCCCGGTGCGGGGGCACGGGGTGCGGTCCTCGGGCCGGAGGGCGGAGCGGCTCATGCCCGCCGTTGACACGGCTGCCGCGGCCCGGACCGTGAGCCCGGCCGCCGTCCCCCCGCGCACGTGCGTGCCCAAGTCCGCTCCACGGGTGTCCGGCATGTGAGCCACGATCGGGGCGGCGGCAGGGGTGCCGCCGCCCCGCTGGTGCGGTGTTACGGACGTGCTCTACGGAAGGTCACGCCGCACTGCAGGAAACCGTCGGCCAGGTCCAGGACCCGTTGGTCTGGATGGTGACCCCGAAGTTGTTGCCGCTCCCGTTGGGTTTGGCCGTCAGTACCTGGGCGCTCGGGTAGGAGGCAGTGGTGTTCCAGGTCGAGAGGACCTTCTCGGGAGACGGGACATTCATCGTCACGGTCCAGTTGCTGGAGCCGGAGACCGCGACGTTGAGGTTGTACCGGTCGCTCCACTTGTCGCCCGCGGAGAGGGTCGCGGTGCAGCCACCGCCACCGCCGCCCGTGCCGCCACCACCGGTGCCGCCGCCACTACCGCCACCGGTACCGTCCACCGTGATGTTGGAGTTCCCGCTGCTCTGGTAGCCCTCGGTGGCCATGATCATGTAGTTGTGGGTCCCCAGGCTCATTCCCTTCGAGGCCCACGCATCGAAGTGATTGCCGGTGGTGATGGTTCCGCCGGTTCGCTTCGACTGCCTGACACTCCAGTACTGCTGGAAGGTCTTGGTGCCTTCGATGGAGGGCTGGTTGGTGCGCGTCGTCTGGTAGATGTCGTACGTGCCGCCATCACTGGTGACGGTGCCCTTGAAGGTTCCCGTGGGCCGGTAGGTGCCCCAGTTGTCGACGATGTAGTACTCCACGAGCGGGTTCGTCGACCACCCGTAGAGCGCCAGGTAGGCGTTCCCGGACGGGTTGAAGGTGCCCGAGTAGGTGACGCTGCGGCGTCCACCCGTGCTCCAGCCCTTACCGGCCACGAAGTTGCCCGTGTTGCTCCACGACGTGCTGTAGTTGCCGCCGGATCCCAGGTTCATCGAGACGGTTCCGGAACTGTCCGTCCAGAACGAGTAGTAGTAACCGTTGTTGGTACCGGTCTGGTTCGAGTTGACGGCGGTGTCGGCGCTGGCGGCACCGGGCAGTGCGATGGCGGCGATGGTGGCCATCGCCATGGCGAAGACACTGCGGACAAGCAGCTTGAAGCGGCTCACTGGCTTGGTGCGGCCGCTTGTGCGGCTCACTGTTCTTGCGGGTGCGGCGTTCATGTGCGTAATAACTCCTCGTCCTCGTAAGGCCGTTGGGGGCCGGGCAGCGGGGCACGCGTTGCGGAGGGCCGACGAACGGGCGACAACGGCGCATCCGCGTGGGGGTGTCACGCGGCTCGGCCGAACCGGGCCGTCCGTTGCGTGTGGGGCGGCCGGGCTCCGGTGACGGGTCGTGGTGGACCCGAATCAGCAGGGGTTGAGCTCTGCCGACGGCGCCAGTGTTGATGTGCCCTCATCAACTGTCAATGGTTTCGACATTCGCTACGAAACAGTCGACCGACCGCGCGAAGCCACCAGGGCTCGAAATACCAGGTCAATGGCACTGTCGAGTCCGAGAAATTCAGGAAGCACTCACGAGGCCTCATCACGCCATCGGAATCAACGATCGAAACATTCGAAAGTTTCGAAGACTTTCGATGAAGGAGTCGGTGAAGAGTGCCCGGCGCCACGGACGAGAGGGATTCGCCTGATTGCGGCCGCAGCGGGCGGCCCGATCCGCGCGCGCGGAGGATGCCGAGGAAGATCGGATGCGGATGCCGCACTTCGCTGCCGGCCACGCCAAAGAGCCCCTGCCGGGTTTTTCCGACAGGGGCTCTGAGCTGCGGTGGGTGGCCGTGGACATCATTCTGGGCATCACCTACGGCATCTACCGCCTCGCCCGCAGCCAGCGAGCGTGAAGCGGTTCACGTGAGGCATTCGCAGGCATGCACCGGCAATGCCGTCCAGAACCCGTAGCGCACTGCCGACGGCCACCTGCCCGCACAGCGGCAGGCACTCGGCTAGTGACTGAGCGTCAGCGAGCCGACCGGCGCTCCGCGCCCTCTCGCCACTCCCGGCCGATCGATCGAAGCAACGCCGGATACACCCCCAGATACCGGAAGGGTCTGATGCCCAGCATGTACAGCGAGCCGAGGCGGCCGTTGGGTTTCACCAGGACGGCCATCTGGCCGCGGTAGCCACCGCTCCCGTCGGAGACCCAGCCGATGTGCAGCACTCCGTGCATCGTCCCGTTGGCGTACTCGGCCGCCCACTCGTCGTGCGTCTGAAAGACCGACGTGAAGCGCGCCGCGGCGAATTCGGGCCCCCGCGGCCCGTCGCGCAGGTCGTCCGGCAGCCGGTCCCGCAGCGTCGCCACCCGGCCACCCACGCCCGACTCCGGCTTGTCCCAGCCGAGGAGCGAGCCCAGCTTCCAGCGCACCGCGAAGAGGAAGCGGCCCACGGGATTGCCGCCGTCCGGGCCGTCCTTGCCATCCTTGCCGTCCGCCATTTGCTGAGCCAGGTGGTGCAGATCGTCAGGGCCGCCCGGCGTCGGCAGCTCCCACACGTCCTCGAGCCGGAAGTCGCCGGCGATCTCATGGATCCGCCAGGGGCGGGAGGTGTGGTCGGTCGGGTGAAGGCGCAGATGGCTCATGTCGGACCCCTGTCTATACGGTGCCGTATAGATCGAGCATAGCGCCGTCTATACGGCTGCGTATACTCGCTGCGACAAGCGAGGGGAGACACGGCATGGGCACGATCCGCACGCCGCGGGACAAGTGGATCGAGGAAGGGCTGCGGGCGCTCGCCGCCGGTGGCCCCGAGGCCGTCCGGGTCGAGGTCCTCGCCCAGGCCCTCGGAGTCAGCAAGGGCGGCTTCTACGGTTACTTCCGCAACCGCGCCGCCCTGCTGGACGAGATGCTCGAGACCTGGGAGCGCGGGGTCACCGAGGGCGTCATCGAGCGCATCGAACGCGACGGAGGCGACGCCCGGGAGCGGCTCGGCCGTCTCTTCGACTTCGTGGGGGCGGGCGAGAACCCCGTGACCAACGCCGGGATCGAGCTCGCGATCCGCGACTGGGCCCGGCGCGACGAAAGCGTCGCACTTCGCCTCCGCCGCGCCGACAACCGGCGCATGAACTATCTGCGCGAGCTCTACGGGGCCTTCTGTCCAGACGAGGGCGATGTCGAGGCGCGCTGCCTGATCACCTTCTCGCTGCGCATCGGCGACCACCTCATCGCCGCCGACAACGGCCCCCGCAGCCGTGCGGAAGTCCTCGGCGCGGTCAGGAAGCGACTGTTGGACTGAACGGCCACCAGTCCGCGGGCTGCCGCCGGCACAGCATCACGGCCTTGCCACTCATCGGCACCAAGGGCTGGCGGTAACCGGCATCGGCGGGCCGTGGCCGTCCGTCGCTTTCCGCGCAACGCGAAGACCCCGCCCGATCTTTCGATCGGACGGGGTCTTCACCATTCCTGAGCTGACTCAAGAACAGTTGCGCGGTGGACCTGTGGGGATTTGAACCCCAGACCCCCTCGATGCGAACGAGGTGCGCTACCAGACTGCGCCACAGGCCCTTGCAACGAGTGAAACTTTAGCACCCCGACCGGGGTGCTCGGAAATCCGTTCCGCGCTGGTCAGCCGAGTCGGTGTCGCAGCGGGCGAAGCGGGCGTCTCACTCGTTGGCCGCGCGGGGGCGGTCGCCCTCGTCGTACTGGTCGAAGAGCGGGGTACGGCCCCTGTCGCGGGAGCGGCGGGACTGCGCCGAGCGCTGGCGCGGCGCAGGGTCCACCGGGGTCGCCGCGGTCTGCGGGGCGGCGGGCTGGGCCGGCTCGGCGCTGCTGGAGCGTGCCGCGCTCCAGGTCTCCGGGTTGCCGACCTCGATGCCGCCCGTGGCCCGTGGGGCGACGGGGGCGGTGACGTAGGTCGGCAGCGGGACCGGGACGGGCTCCCAGCTGTCGCCCTGGACCCGGCCACGCTCGCGCTGCTGGTCGACCCACTCCGCGTGGTCCGTCTGCTCGACCAGGGCGCGGCGGCCGGCTTCCTGCGGGGAGACCGTGGGAGTGGGCTCGGGGACGGGGTGGCGGGCTTCCGGATCCTCGTCGGAGTCGGCCGAGGCGGTCGTGGCCGGCTGATGGCGGCGGGGGCGGTTCTCCCGGAGCCGCTGCGCCGCGATCTCCGCCCGGCGCCGGTCCATGGTGAAGGCGAACCTGCGCCGCTCCTGGGCACGCAGGTGCACGATGTACGTGCTCAGGAGCACTGCCGGAACGGCCGGGGCCCAGAGCAGGCGGAGGCCGCCGACCGCGGCGACGACCGCACCGAGCGTGAACCCGAGGAAGAGGACGACGGTGGTGCGGCGACGGCGCGCGAGGACCTGCAGGCGCTGCGCACGCCGGGCACGCTCCGCGTCGATTCCGCCGGGGCGCGGACGCCTGGCGGGCTCGGATGCGGAGGAATCGGAAGGGGGCACGGGCCGTTCGCGGGCCTGGCGCTTCTGCGCCCCCCGCTCCTGGGCGGGGCGCTCCGGCGTACGAGCCGGGTCGTGCACCCGGGCCTCGGTGTGCGCCGGAGGCGCGGAAAAGGCCCGGACGTCGACGGAATCCATTCGGTCCGTGACTGCGTCCGGGTCGGCGTCGGGCGCCGCCTCCTCGTCGGTGCGCTCCCGCAGTTCCCTGGCATACCGGCGCTCCATCGCCGCCCGTCCGGACAGCAGCCGGATGGCGGTGCTGAAGCGTTCCGTCGGACGGGCTTCGTTGAGCTCGTCCTGCCTGCGGAGCCACATCGGCACCAAGTAGGCGGCCCAGGCCCCGACAATGACTGCGTAGATCAGGCCGCTGCTGCTCACATCTCACACCGTAGAGGGGTTTGCGTGGAGGCATCCGCCAATTGGCGCGGTGTGTCGCACGATCCGGCTGATATCACGGACTTTTTTTGTGATTGTTCGGATCAACAGTCGATGTTTGCCCGCTCGTTAGCGGTCACCGCCCGATCAATTTCGAACAGACATTTCATTTTGAGCGGTACTCCGGACGTTCGGGACGTGCGCGGTGCCACCTCCGGAGGAGCCCGTCGGGCACCTCCTCCGCGGTGAGCGCGTAGATCAGATGGTCCCGCCAGGCGCCGTCGATGTGCAGATAGCGGGGCCGAAGCCCTTCCTCGCGGAATCCGAGTTTCTCCACGACCCGACGGCTGGGCCCGTTCTCGGGGCGAATGCACACCTCGATGCGGTGCAGTCCGACCGCGCGGAAACAATGGTCGACGGCGAGGGCGACCGCGGTCGGCATCACGCCCCGCCCCGCCACTTCCTGGTCCACCCAGTAGCCGACATGGCCCGAGCACATCGAGCCCCAGGTGATCCCGGCCACGGTCAGCTGACCGACCAGCCGGCCCTCGTACTCGATCGCGAACGGCAGCATCCGGCCGGCGTTGGCCTCGGCCCGCAGATGACGGACCATCTGGCGGTACGTGGGGCGCTGGGCCACCGGTCCGCCGGGGGCGGGCGGGGGCACGGTCGCCTCCCAGGGGCGCAGCCAGTCCCGGTTGCGCCGGTTGACCTCGCGCCACATGCGCTGGTCACGCGCCTTTATCGGCCGGAGGGCGACATCGCCGTCCACCAGGATCACCGGCCACGTCGGGACGTTCAGCTCGGGCTCCCGGGTCGGGGGTGATCGCCGCCGCGGAGCTGGTCGACGGCGTGCACCAGGAGTCGGCTCAGGACCGCGAGCCCATCTCGCACCCCGCCGGTGGACCCGGGCAGATTGACGATGAGCGTACGGCCGGCGACGCCCGCCAGACCGCGCGAGAGCGCGGCCGTGGGGACCTTGTCCCGGCCCTCGGCACGGATCGCCTCGGGGATGCCGGGGACTTCGTGGTCCAGGACGTTGCGCGTGACGTCGGGGGTGCGGTCGGTGGGCGAGATGCCCGTACCGCCGGTGGTCACGATGACGTCGTACGCGGCGGCCACCCCGTCCCGCAGCGCCTGCTCGACCGGGTCGCCGTCCGGGACGACCTGCGGCCCGTCGACGGTGAAGCCGAGCGCGGACAGCGCCTCGGTGATCAGCGGGCCACCCTTGTCCGCGTAGACCCCGGCGGCGGCGCGGTTCGACGCCGTCACCACGAGGGCCCGGTAGCCGGCGGCAGCCGGCCCCTGGGCGCTCATGCCTCCGCCCCGGAAGGCGCATGGTGCCGGTAGTCGCCGGACTTGCCGCCCGACTTCGCCTCGACCCGGACATCAGTGATGACCGCGGACTTGTCGACGGCCTTGATCATGTCGATGACGGTGAGCGCGGCGACCGACACCGCGGTCAGGGCCTCCATCTCCACGCCGGTGCGGTCCGTCGTCTTCACGGTGGCCGTGATCTCCACGGCGTCGTCGGCCACGGCGAGGTCGACCGTGACGCCGGAGACGGCGAGGGGGTGGCAGAGGGGGATGAGGTCGGGGGTGCGCTTGGCGCCCATGATCCCGGCGATGCGCGCGGTGGCGAGGGCGTCGCCCTTGGGGACCCCCCCGCCCCGGAGCAGCTCGATGACACGCGGCGAGACGAGGACCCTGCCGCTGGCGCGGGCGACACGCGCGGTGACGTCCTTCGCGGAGACGTCGACCATACGGGCGGCGCCCGCCTCGTCGATGTGCGTCAGCCTGTTCTGCGTACTCAACTAACTCCGCCTAGCGGTAGGGCGCCGGTTGCCCCGGGGCTGCACCGGGGTGCAGGCCCGGGGTCCGGGGGGTGTCCCCCGGAAGGCACAGCGGCAGACACCGTACCGCCACCGGGCGCCGGTCAGCGGAGCACGATCACCTCGGTGTCCGCGCCGGGCTCGGCGGAAGTGACGTCCTCGGGCAGCACGATCAGGGCGTCCGCCCGGGCGAGAGCGGCGATCAGATGCGATCCGGAGCCGCCGACGGGGGTGACCGTGCCCGCCTCCGCGTCGTACGTCCCGCGCAGGAACTGCCGTTTGCCGGCCGGCGAGGACAGCGCCTTGTCGGTGACCAACGAGGCCCTGACGGTCGGGCGGTTCACGTCGGGCAGGCCCATCAGGGTGCGGATCGCGGGTCGTACGAACAGTTCGAAGGAGACGTAACTGGAGACCGGGTTACCAGGCAGTGCCAGCAGCGGGGTGTGATCGGGGCCGATGGAGCCGAAGCCCTGCGGCTTGCCCGGCTGCATGGCGAGCTTGCGGAAGTCGACGCCGCCGCCCGGCTCGTCCTCGTCGCCGACGGAGGACAGGGCCTCCTTGACGACGTCGTACGCGCCCACGCTGACGCCTCCCGTCGTGACGACGATGTCGGCACGGATCAGCTGGTCCTCGATCGTGGCCCGGAGCGTCTGCGCATCGTCGGAGACGGCGCCGACGCGGTAGGCGATCGCTCCGGCGTCGCGCGCGGCGGCCGTCAGCGCGAAGCTGTTCGAGTCGTAGATCTGGCCGCCGGTCAGTTCCTCGCCGGGCTGGACCAGTTCGCTGCCGGTGGAGATGACGACGACGCGCGGCCGGGGCCGCACCTTCACCGTCGAGCGGCCGATCGCGGCGAGCAGGCCGATCTGGGGCGGCCCCACCACCGAACCGGCGCGCAGCGCCATGTCCCCCGGCCGCACGTCGCTGCCGCGGGCCCGGACGTGGGCGCGGGCCTCGGCCGGGCGGTGCACGCGGACCTCGCCGCGCGCGCCCTCGGGGTCGTCACTGTGGGCGCGCATCGTGGCGGCGGGCCCACCGCCGCTGCCGCCGTCGGTCCATTCGACCGGGATCACGGCCTCGGCACCGGCAGGGAGCGGGGCACCCGTCATGATGCGTGCGGCCTCGCCCGGCCCCACACGCTGGTTGCCGAGCAGGCCGGTATCGCCCGCCGCGACGTCTCCGATGACGGTGAGGACGGCGGGGAACTCCTCGGTGGCGCCCTCCACATCGGCGACGCGCACCGCGTAGCCGTCCATCGAGCTGTTGTCGAAGGGCGGCAGGGCGATCTCCACCACGACGTCCTCGACCAGGACGCAGCCCTGGGCCTCGGGCAGTTGCAGCTCGATGGGTTCGAGCGGCCTCACCGCGGCGAGGATGTCTTCCAGGTGCTCGTCCACCGACCAGATCGTGCTGCTCAAGGTCCTACATCTCCTCGGTGACGTAACTGCGGAGCCAGGTCCGGAACTCCGGACCCAGGTCTTCACGTTCGCACGCAAGTCTGACAATGGCACGGAGGTAATCGCTCCGGTCACCGGTGTCATAGCGGCGGCCCTTGAAGACGACACCGTGCACCGGACCGCCGGCCTTCTCGTCCTCGGCCAGGAGTTGGAGGGCGTCCGTCAGCTGGATCTCGCCGCCGCGGCCCGGCTCGGTCCTGCGCAGTATGGCGAAGACCGCGGGGTCCAGGACGTAGCGGCCGATGATGGCCAGATTGCTGGGCGCGTCGGCGGGCTCGGGCTTCTCGACCAAGCCGGTGATCCGCACCACGTCGCCCTCGGCGGTCGGCTCGACGGCCGCGCAGCCGTACTGGTGGATCAGTTCGGGCGCGACCTCCATGAGCGCGATGACGCTGCCTCCCTCGCGCTCCTGGATCTCCACCATGCGCGCCAGCAGCGGGTCGCGGGGGTCGATCAGGTCGTCGCCGAGCAGGACCGCGAACGGCTGGTCGCCGACGTGCGGGGCCGCGCACAGCACCGCGTGACCGAGGCCCCTCGGGTCACCCTGGCGGACGTAGTGCATGGTGGCGAGGTCGCTCGACTCCTGGACCCGGCGAAGCCGTTCGGCGTCGCCCTTGCGGGTCAGCGCCGACTCCAGTTCGTAATTGCGGTCGAAGTGGTCCTCCAGGGGACGCTTGTTGCGACCGGTGATCATCAGGACGTCGGAGAGTCCGGCGGCTACCGCCTCCTCGACGACGTACTGGATGGCAGGCTTGTCGACGACAGGCAGCATCTCTTTGGGAGTGGCTTTGGTGGCCGGCAGGAAGCGGGTACCGAGGCCCGCCGCCGGGATGACAGCCTTGCTGATCCTGAGGTTCGACTGAGTCATGCGCCGAACCCTAACCGGCGTACATGGGCGGAAGATGAGGCTCCGGTTAACTTTGTACTCACATATGCCGGTACGAGAGGTCTGTAGGTGCCCCGTTGAACACCGACATGTCCGCAAAGGCACTCTTGCGGCGTGAATTGCTCGCCGCACGACGCCTCCTGACCAGTGAGGACGTCCAACGGGCCGCCGCGGTTCTGGCCCGTCGCGCACTCGAACTCCCGGAGCTCGCCGGGGCCCGCACCGTCGCCGCGTATGTCTCGGTGGGGAGCGAACCGGGGACCCGTGCCCTGCTCGACGCACTGCGCACCCGGGGCGTGCGTGTCCTGCTGCCAGTACTCCTCGCGGACAACGACCTGGACTGGGCGGCGTACGAGGGGGCTGACGGCCTCGAGAAGGCCGGCCGCGGGCTTCTCGAACCCGTCGGCGAGCGGCTCGGCCCGGACGCGGTCCTGGACGCGGACGTCGTACTCCTGCCGGGCCTGGCCGTGGACGGGCGCGGGATGCGGCTCGGCCGTGGCGGGGGCAGCTACGACCGGGTGCTGGCGCGTCTGTCGGCGGCCGGGGCACATCCCGCACTGATCGTGCTGCTGTACGGCGACGAGGTGGCCGCGCGGGTCCCGGAGGAACCGCACGACCACCCCGTGGACGCCGTGGTGACACCGGCCGGCTTCCGGCGCTTCGGCGGTGGCTGAAGGGCCGGGAGGCCGCCCTACGGTTTCAGGGTCAGCGTGTCCTTCGTCGCCGCGGACACCGCGTTCGTGCCGAAGGACCAGTCGAGCAGTTCACCGTTGACCCACTTGTCGGTCTGATCGGTGTAGTGCGCGCTGAACGCGTGCCCGGAGGCGCCGGTGAGGTTGATCCAGCGGGACTTGTCCCAGTCCCCCACGTTGACGACCATCCGCATCGACGGGACCCAGACGACCTCGTAGCCTCCGGCCGCGTTCCAGCCGGTCGCGTTCACCGCGGCCTCGCCGCCGCCGAGGTCCCACGGCCCCCGGTTGAGCACCCGCTGGAGCAGTCCGGGCCCCTCCGTGCCGAGGGTCTGGTTCTTCAGGGTCAGCTGGTGCAGCCGGCCCCAGTTCCACGTGGTGATGTCCTTGCCGAGCTTGGCCGTCAGCTCCCAGCGGGCGTCCTCCATGGCGCGGGCGAAGAGCTCCTCGCGGTTCTCGGTCGCCTTGTCCTTGCGGTTCGCCGGCGCCTTCCACCACTCGCTGTCCGGCTTGTCCATGAGGTTCGCGACCACCTGGTACCAGCGGTCACCGCCGTCCGGCTGCGCCGAGTCCGCGTCGCGTTGGCCGCATTCGCGCACCAGCCGGTCCTGCTCGTCGAGCGGACCCGAGCTCTTGGCCGGGGGCACGTTCAGGCACTCGCCCTCGACGCGCATCTCCTTGGGCAGCTTGTCGCCGAAGGCCAGCTTGAGGATGTTGCGCCAGACCGCGTTGAAGTACGCGGCGGCCGCCGAGTCGGCCTCCTGGGTGTAGTCCCAGCCCTCCAGCAGCTTCTGCGCCTCGCGGATGTCCTTGTCCGAGATGTTGATCTTCATCAGCTCGGGCACCAGCAGCGCGGCGATCTCGCTGGTGTTGTCCATCTGCATCTTCTGCATGTCTTCGGTCGAGATCTTCCCGCCGCCCTTGATCTTCGACTCGATGAGGTCGTTGATCCGCTGACTGCGGCTGCCGTAGCCCCAGTCCTTGGTGAGCATGTTCGGGTACGCGTCCTCGTCGATCACGGCCTGGTTGGCGGTGACGATGTAGCCGCGCTTCGGGTTGTACTCGTAGGGCAGGGCGTCGAAGGGGATCGGGTCCTTCTTCCAGCCGTACGAGGAGGACCAGCCGGGGCTGGGCAGCGTGCCGTCGCCGGACGTGCGGACCGGGATCTTCCCCGGCGCCTGGTAGCCGATGTTGCCCTTGGTGTCGGCGTAGATGAGGTTCTGCGAGGGGACCTCGAAGTGCTCGGCCGCCGCGCGGAACGTGGTGAAGTCCTTGGCCCGGTTGAGCTCGAAGACGGCGTCCATGGAGTGACCCGGCTCCAGCGCCGTCCACTTGAGGGCCACCCCGTAGCCGTCCGCCCGGTCGGGGGCGGCATTGCTGACGGGAGCCTTCTGGCCGACCTTCTCCAGCTCGCCGCTGCGGTCGGAGACCAGCGGGCCGTTGTTGGTCTCGCGCACGGTGATGTGCCGGCTCCTGCCGCCCGCGACCTTGATGGTCTCCTCGCGGACGGTGAAGGGCCTCACCTTGCCGTCGTACAGGTAGCCGTCGCCCGAGACCTTCTCCAGGAAGAGGTCCGTGACGTCGGCGCCGAGGTTGGTGAAGCCCCAGGCGATGTCCCGGTTGTGACCGATGATCACACCGGGCATGCCGGAGAACGTGTAACCGGCGGTGTCGTATGTGCAGATCGCCGAGACGGCGCGGCAGTGCAGGCCCATCTGGTACCAGAGAGAGGGCAGCTGCGGCGCCAGGTGCGGGTCGTTGGCGAGCAGCGGCTTGCCGGTGGTCGTGTAGTTGCCCGAGACCACCCAGGAGTTCGACCCGATGCCGGTGCCGTTGGGGCCCAGCAGTGCGGGGATCTCGTCGAGGGTGTCGGACAGCGCGCCGAGCTGGGAGGTGAGGCCCGCGGTGGCGTCCTGGGCGGTCGCCGTACCGACGCCCTCGGACGGCGTCGCCTGCGCCTCGAACTTCCCGGTGGCCGGGGAGATCGCGCCCCCACTGACGATCGGCTTGTGCTTGTCGTACGGGTAGGGCGGGTACAGGTCCTGGATCTGCTTCGCGTCGAGCCGGCTGGTCATCAGCGAACGGTCGATCTCGTCCTGCATGTTGCCGCGCAGATCCCAGGCCATGGCCTTCAGCCAGGCGACCGAGTCGACCGGGGTCCACTCGGTGGGCTTGTAGTCGTTGGTGAAGCCGAGGGCCGCGTACTCGACGGAGATGTCCTTGCCGTCGCGGTCCTTGAGGTAGGCGTTCACCCCGTCCGCATACGCCTGGAGGTTCTTCTTGGTCTCGTCCGACAGGACGTTGTCGTACTCCTCCTGGGCGACCTTGCGCCAGCCCAGCGTGCGCAGGAAGGCATCCGTCTCGACCTGACCGGAGCCGAACATCTCGGAGAGCCGGCCGGCCGTCATGTGGCGGCGGACGTCCATCTCCCAGAAGCGGTCCTGCGCCTGGACGAAGCCCTGGGCGCGGAACAGGTCCGCGTCGGAGTCCGCGTAGATCTGCGGGATTCCGTAGCTGTCGCGCTTCACCTCGACGGTGCCGTCGAGTCCGGCGAGCGTGGCCGTCCCGTTGGTCTGCGGGTACGAGGCGCGCACGGTGGATACGGACCAGTACGTTCCGTAACCGATACCCGCGACCAGCGCCAGCACCAGAACGATCACGATCAGGCGAGCGCGTCGCCCCTTCTTCTTGCGCGGCCCGCCGCCGGCGGTACCGGTGGAGCCGGAAGGGGCGGTTGTGTTGGCGGGCATCGCTGTCCTTCGAGGGGCAGGGTGGTCCTGGGAGTGCAGGAGCAACCATAGGCGCAGCGCCGAGGGCGGTCCGACGCGGTATGGGGATGGTTCGAATTGCGTAGCGATCGTACGAATGCTCGAAGGCATCAAGAAAACGTTAAAGATTAGGTAAGGTAACGAAGTAACCGGCCGCCGGAAGTCGATCCGGCAGGCGTACGCAGGGAAGGACCGGCCACTGACTGTCCACGCGCTCAACGAACTCCTGCTCGTCTGCTCGCTCGTCCTGCTCGTCGCCGTGGCGGCGGTGCGCATCTCGTCCCGCAGCGGGCTCCCCAGCCTGCTCCTGTACCTCGGCATCGGGATCGCCATGGGCCAGGACGGGTTCTTCGACGTCAAGTTCGACAATGCGGAACTGACGCAGGTGATCGGCTACGCCGCCCTGGTCGTGATCCTCGCCGAGGGCGGCCTCGGCACGAAGTGGAAAGAGATCAAACCCGCGCTGCCCGCGGCCGTCGTCCTCTCCCTCGTCGGCGTGGGCGTGAGCGTGGGCGTGACCGCTGCCGGAGCGCACTACCTGGTGGGTCTGGAATGGCGGCAGGCGCTGATCATCGGTGCGGTCGTCTCCTCGACGGACGCCGCCGCGGTCTTCTCCGTCCTGCGCAAGGTGCCGCTGCCCGCCCGGATCACCGGCGTGCTGGAGGCCGAGTCAGGTTTCAACGACGCCCCTGTGGTGATCCTGGTGGTGGCCTTCTCGACCGTCGGACCGGTCGACAGCTGGTACGTGCTGATCGGCGAGATAGCACTGGAGCTGGCGATCGGCGCCGCGCTCGGCATCGCCGTCGGCTGGCTCGGCTCGTACGGACTGAGGCATGTGGCCCTGCCCGCCTCGGGCCTCTACCCCATCGCCGTGATGGCGATCGCGGTGTCCGCGTACGCCGCGGGCGCGATGCTCCACGGAAGCGGATTCCTCGCCGTCTACCTCGCTGCGATGATCCTCGGCAACGCCAAGCTGCCGCACTGGCCCGCGACCCGCGGCTTCGCCGACGGCCTCGGCTGGCTGGCCCAGATCGGCATGTTCGTCCTGCTCGGCCTGCTGGTCACCCCGCACGACCTGCTCGACGACTTCTGGCCCGCCGTCGTCGTGGGACTGGTGCTGACCGTCGTGGCCCGGCCGCTGGAGGTCTTCATCTCCCTCGCACCCTTCCGGCTGCCCTGGCAGGAGAAGGCCCTCATGTCGTGGGCCGGGCTGCGCGGCGCGGTGCCCATCATCCTGGCGACGATTCCCATGGTGTCCGGAATCGAGGGCTCCACACGGGTCTTCAACATCGTCTTCGTACTCGTCGTCGTCTACACCCTCATCCAGGGGCCGACCCTGCCCTGGCTCGCGAAGGCCCTCAAGATCGCCGACGATCCCTCCGACGCTGCGGACCTGGGCATCGAGTCGGCGCCCCTGGAGCGGCTGCGCGGACATCTGCTCTCGGTGGCCATCCCCGCGGAGTCGAAGATGCACGGGGTCGAGGTCGGCGAACTGCGCCTGCCCGCGGGCGCCGCGGTGACGCTCGTCGTCCGGGAGAACAAGAGCTTCGTGCCGGCCCCCGCGACCGTGCTGCGCCGAGGCGACGAACTGCTGGTCGTGACGACCGACCCCGTGCGCGACGCGACCGAGGCCCGGCTGCGCGCGATCGGCGAGGGCGGCAAGCTGGCCGGCTGGCTGGGCAGCGGAGGGAACGCCGCCGCCGATGCCTTGGCCGGACCCCACATGTCCAACGCCCTCAAAGCAGTGAAGAAGCTGGGCAGGACGGACGACGTCAAGAAGCAGGAGGACCGGGACCGGGCGGCCCGGGATGCCAAGGCGCACCACTGAGGATGCCTGCCTGCCCCCACGTTCACAGGTGGCAGGCGTTGCGCTGCACACAATCACAGGTGTGCCGGCATCTGTGCCTGTAGCATGAAGGAAACCCAGATCGACCTATTTGATCCACCAACTCTGCCTGAAGCAGAGCTGGCGCGACCGTATGGCGGTCGTGGCGTCCTCCGCCTCTGCTGCGAGCGCCCGGCATCTACCGCAGTTCCGCGCGAAGAGGACAGCTCTCGGCAGCTTCTGACCGGGCCCGCACGCACGTGCCGGCCCGGACCGCAGGAGCACGGCCACCAGGCGGCAGAAAGGCATGGACCGTGGCGTCCACGGTCTCCGACCGCCCCGGATACGGGCAGTTGCTGCGCACCCCGGGTGCGTGGACCTTCCTCCTGCCGGGCTTCGCCGCACGGCAGCCCTTCGCGATGCTGACCATCGGCATCGTCCTGCTCGTCCAGCACACCACCGGCTCGTACGGCAGTGCCGGTGCCGTCGCCGCCGTGACCGGGGTCTCCATGGCCCTGTTCGCCCCGCAGACAGGCAAGCTCGCCGACCGCTTCGGCCAGCGCGCGGTACTGCTGCCGGGCGTCCTCGTGCACACGGCAGCCGTCTCGGGTCTGACCGCGCTCGCACTGGCCGGCGCCCCGATGTGGGCGCTGTTCGCCGCGGCCGTACCGACGGGCGCCTCCGTCCCGCAGATCGGCCCGATGGTGCGGGCCCGATGGGCGGCCGTGCTCGGGGCGGCGCCGGGCCGGGAGGCCTCGCCGCTCATGTCGACGGCGGCGGCCTTCGAATCGGTGACGGACGAGTTCACCTTCGTCATCGGACCGGTCCTCGCCACCGCGCTCTGCACCGGGGTGCACCCGGCGGCGGGGCTGATCGCCGAAGCCGCCCTGACCCTGTTCGGCGGCCTGTTCTTCGCCGCGCAGCGCGCCACCCAGCCCGCGGTACGCGGCAACCGGCCCGCAGGGGCGCAGCGGCATGTCTCCGCACTGTCCGTCCCCGGCGTACGCGTGCTCGCGGTGGCCTTTCTCGGGATCGGCGCGGTCTTCGGCGGGATGCAGGTGTCGCTGACCGCCTTCGCCGAGGAGATCGGCAGCCCGGGTGCGAACGGTCTGCTGTACGGGATCTTCGCGGCCGGCAACATGCTGGCCGGCATCGCCTGCGGCGCCATCGCATGGAAGACCGGGCCGCGGCGTCGGCTGATCGCCGGATACACGGCCCTGACCCTCACCGCGTCGGGCCTGTGGGCGGTGCACTCCGTACCGCTGCTGGCCGGGCTCGGGCTGCTGGTCGGCCTCTCCATCGCACCCGCACTGATCAGCGGCTACACCCTGATCGAGGCGCTGGTGCCGGGCTCCGCGCGAACCGAGGCGTTCACCTGGCTGACGGGCGCCGTCGCGCTCGGGCAGGCGGCCGCGGTGACGGTGGCCGGTCGGCTCGCGGACGCCCACGGCGCGAGCACCGGATTCCTGGTGCCGCTGGTGGGCACCGTGCTGGCCCTGGCGACCCTGGTGGCGCTGCGTTCCCGGCTCCTCCCGAGGAGCTCGGGGCGGACCGTGGCACGTGGGATCGGTCACCGCGGGCCGGTCACGGTGGACTGATCCAGCGGAATAAGTCACTATGGAGCGTCGTTAGCACTCATCGAGTCAGAGTGCCAGGAGGAACAAGTGCCGACCTACCAGTACCAGTGCACCGAGTGTGGCGAGGGCCTCGAAGCGGTGCAGAAGTTCACCGATGACGCGCTCACGGTGTGCCCGAGCTGCAATGGACGCCTGAAGAAGGTGTTCTCGGCGGTCGGCATCGTGTTCAAGGGTTCCGGTTTCTACCGGAACGACAGCCGTGGTTCCTCGTCGAGCAGCACGCCGGCCCCGGCCGCCGCGAAGGCGTCCGGATCCTCGTCCTCGACGGGATCGGATGCGAAGTCGTCCTCTTCGTCGACGTCCTCCTCCGGATCGTCCAGCGCTTCCACGGCGTCTTCCTCGTCGTCCACTTCTTCTTCGTCGTCCTCGTCGAGCGGCTCGTCGGCCGCCTGAGGCGCCCGCCCGACCGCTCCACCTGGCTTCACCGGGACCCCGCCGATCCACTCGGCGGGGTCCTCGGCGTTGCCCGCCCGCCCGCACCGGGCGGAGGGCGAACGCCTACTGTGACCGCATGGTGAACGCAGAGATCGGTGTGATCGGCGGTTCGGGGCTGTACTCCTTCCTGGAGGACGTCACCGAGGTACGCGTGGAGACCCCTTACGGAGCGCCGAGCGACTCCGTCTTCCTCGGTGAGATCGGCGGCCGCCGGGTCGCCTTCCTTCCCCGTCACGGACGCGGCCACCATGTGCCGCCGCATCGCATCAACTACCGCGCCAATCTGTGGGCGCTGCGCTCGGTCGGCGTACGCCAGGTGCTCGGCCCGTGCGCGGTGGGCGGGCTGCGGCCGGAGTACGGGCCGGGGACGCTGCTCGTGCCGGACCAGTTGGTCGACCGTACGAAGACCCGGGTCCAGACGTTCTACGACGGGGAGACCCGGGCGGACGGGGCGACACCGAACGTGGTGCATCTGGGGTTCGCCGACCCGTACTGCCCCGAGGGACGCAAGGCCGCCCTCGCGGCGGCCCGTGGAAGGGCCTGGGAAGCGGTCGACGGGGGGACGCTCGTGGTCGTCGAGGGGCCGCGGTTCTCGACCCGGGCGGAGTCGCGCTGGCATGCGGCGATGGGCTGGTCGGTGGTAGGGATGACCGGGCACCCCGAGGCCGTGCTCGCCCGTGAGCTGGGGCTCTGCTACACGACGATGACGCTGGTGACGGACCTGGACGCGGGCGCGGAGGCCGGCGAGGGCGTTTCCCACGAGGAGGTGCTCAAGGTGTTCGCGGCCAATGTCGACCGGCTGCGGACGGTCCTCTTCGACGCGGTGGCCGCTCTGCCCGCGGAGGCGGACCGGGACTGTCTGTGCGCGCACGCGCTGGACGGGATCGACACGGGGATCGAACTGCCGTAAGCAGTTCGACCGCCGGTGTCCCTCCGGCGAGTGAGGGAGTTCTCCACATTCTGTGGGCCGTCCACAGGTCACAGCGGGCATCTCGCGGCTGGTGGATCGTGGGTGCTGTCCGGCCGCCTCCACCGGCCGGACTCACGATGCGATTCGTGCATGCTGCCCGGCAGTCCTGTCGGCCGGACTCACGATGCGATTCGTGGGTGCTGCCCGGCCGTTACCTACGGCCGGGCTCACGATCAGATGCGTCCGGTCCCTGAACTCCCTCACCGCAGGCGGTGTTTGGCATGCCCCCGTACGGTCCTCCCTCCAAGTCCTCGCAGTCCTCAGCCCCTTCCTCCTCGGCGTCATTGCCCCTGCCCTCCCCCGCGCCGCCACCGCCGTCCTGCGGGGTGCCGCAGTTCCCCCCGCTGCGGGTGCGCGGGGGCGGTGGACACCGGCTGCGGCGGGCGGCGTGGCGGCAGCGGCGCGCGCTGGCCGCGGGGCTGACGCTGACGGCTGCCGCGCTGGCCGCTTCGGGGCTCGGGGGGAGCGGGGGCGAGGGCGGGGCGTCCGTCGGCGGGCACGGGGCGGCGGGTGCGGCCCAGCGTCGCGCGTCGCCGCCCGTCCGCTTGGTGTCCGCGCCCGTCCGGATCGCCGACGCGGCGACCGTACGGCTGCTGCGACCGGGAGACCGGGTCGACGTGATCGCTTCGGAGGGCGCAGGGGCGGACTCCCGGGTGCTGGCGAAGGGGGCGCGAGTGACCCAGGTGCCTTCGGAGTCCACCGAGGGCTCGGCGGCGGACGGGGCACTGATCGTGCTCGCCGTGCCGCGGACAACGGCCGCGACATTGGCCGGGGCGGGCATCTCCGCCGGGTTTGCGGTGATCCTGTGTTGATTCGCACTGACGAGCTATCACGTCACCGGACGTCATGCGCGGATGAGGGGGATGCGCCCTGTACTGCCGTAGGTTGCGGAACAGTTCCCTCCCCTTACGGCACACATGAAGGACGGCTCAAGAGACGTGAGCGAGAAGAAGAAGGTCAGCCTGCTGGAGGGCTTCAAGGCCTTCCTGATGCGCGGCAACGTGATCGACCTGGCGGTGGCCGTCGTCATCGGAGCCGCGTTCACGAACATCGTGAACGCGATCGTCAGGGGCGTCATCAACCCGCTCGTCGGCGCGTTCGGTACCAAGGACCTGGAGAGCTACAGCTCGTGTCTCAAGGGCCCGTGCCGGATCGACCCGAAGACGGGCGAGGCGACCGATGGCATCCGGATCCTGTGGGGCTCGGTGCTCAGTGCCACCCTCAGCTTCCTGATCACCGCC
Source organism: Streptomyces sp. NBC_01013 (assembly GCF_045162765.1). Taxonomy (NCBI): domain Bacteria; kingdom Bacillati; phylum Actinomycetota; class Actinomycetes; order Kitasatosporales; family Streptomycetaceae; genus Streptomyces; species Streptomyces sp. NBC_01013. The sequence continues at coordinate 4,958,950 of NZ_CP108687.1, read as the reverse complement.
GCCGTCGTCTACTTCCTGATGGTGCTGCCCATGGCGAAGTACCTCGCCAGGCGGGCCGCCATGCAGGCGGCGAAGGAAGGCGTGCAGGAGACGTTGGAGGTGAGCGAGCTGGAGGTCCTGAAGGAGATCCGCGACGCACTGGTCGCGCAGCGCAGCGGCCCGGCGGGGGGATTTCGCGGCGAGGACCCGGGGCAGGACGGTCAGGGGTAGGAGAGCGCCTCAGATGTGGTGGGGCGGCTTCTCGTCGAGGAAGCGGGCCAAGTCGGCGGGGCCGCCGCCGGAGGGGGCCCGCTCACCCCATCCCCGGTCCGTATCGTCCGCGGACTGCTGGTCCAGCGGATCGTCGAAGACCAGTGCCGGCTTGGGCTTCGGCCGGTCCGGCGAGCTCGGCTTCGCATCGCGCGGTCCAGGGGCGGGGGCGGTACTCATACCTCCCAGGGTACGACTGCCCCGCGGGCGCTGGGGCGCCCCGGCCTGCGCTCGCCTTCGAAGCGGGGGCGGGGCGCCGCTCAGCGGTCCTTGGGGTCGAGCCACCAGAGCACGAGCACCACGAGGAACGACAGGCAGAGGAACCCGGCTCCCCACCATGCGGTACCGGTGTTGCCCTCCATGTACTCGTCGATGATGACTGTGAGGCCCCAGAGCTGCCCGATGACGACGGTCATGGCCAGGGTCAGCCGTGCCGTCAGCTTGGAGGACCGCTCCGGTTCCTGGTCGCTGCCCGCTCCGGGACCCGGCCCGGTGTGGCGGACGCGGGGGTCGCCGTAGCCGCTGGTGGACCGGATCTGCGGGTAGCGCTCGTGGACGGGCCGGTTGAGTTCGGGCCGCGCGCTGCCCGGGTGGTATTCCGGGTAGTGCGGGCCGGTGGGCTGCTGGGCGTCGCTCATGTCCGCCTGCCGGTGGTCTCGGGCTCGGTGGCCCCGGCACGGGAGGTACCGGCGGCCTCGGGGGCTTCGGCACCGCTGCCGACACCGGGACAGCCGATCCGGGAGGCGAGGTCCGGGCGTTCGTCGCCGAGCTGGCGGCACAGCCCCTTCTCGATGCTCTCCCCGGAGCGGGTGGTGCCGACGGCCCAGATGCTGCCGTCCTTCTGCTCGGTGAGGATCACCTTGGGGAGTCCGCGGGGAGGCGGACCGGCGGTGACCTCACCGGTGCGGGCGTCGAAGACTCCCTCGTGACAGGGGCAGTACAGCTCACCCTCGGTACCCCGGTCCTTCCGCCAGAGCACGGCGCAGGCCAGGTGGGTGCAGATCGCCGAGTAACCCACGAGGGTGCCGTCGTCGAGCCGGACGGCGACCGCCTTGTCCTCCTCCTCCGGGTAGCTGAAGGCGAGGGACTCCCCCGGCAGCAGCTGGGAGCTGATCCTCCTGGGCGCGGGCGCCTTGTCGTCCTCGGGGTCGCCGTGGCGCGGGAGCATGCCGCCCGCGACGCCGAGTCCGCCGACGGCAAGACCGCCGGAGACCGTGGCGACGATGCGGAGGTAGTCGCGGCGGGTGGTGAGGGAGTCCGCCGCGATCCGGTCGTGCAGGGCCTCCCGCGGGTCCCCGGAGGACGGCTCTCGCGGGTCCCCGGGTGATGGCTGTTCGGTGACGGTCACCGGCGGACGTCCTTCCCGTTGATCTCCACGACGGGCAGGCCGCCCGGCACCGGCCACTGGACCCGGTCGGCGGGGACGACCATGGCGACACCGGTGCGGACCTCGGTCTCGCCGAAGACGAAGGTGTCGGCCACCTGGACGCCGGGGCGTTCGGCCTGGAGTTCCTCGACGGTCCCGTAGAAGAGCGCTCCGGTCGGACAGACGGTGGCGCACATGGGGGCGAGACCGTAGGCGGTGCGGTCGTAGCAGAGGTTGCACTTCATCTGCAGCTTCGCCTGGAGGTCGATCTTCGGCACGCCGAAGGGGCAGGCGTTGACGCAGTTGGCACAGCCGATGCAGCGGGTGGTGTCCGCCTGCTGCACCACCCCGTCCGCGGTCACCAGGATCGCGTCGGCGGGACAGACCTCGGCACAGGGGGCGACGGGGTCCTCGCAGTGCATGCAGACCGTGGGGAGGGAGGCGACGGACTGGCCCTCGTCGGTGTAGTCGAGGTGGATCATCGACTTGCCGCGGTGCGAATCGCATTCGCGGCAGGCGGAGACACAGGCCTGGCAGCCGATGCAGCGCCCCGGGTCGATGAAGATCGTTCTGCCCATCATGGGGACATCAGCTCCTTTCCGAGGTGCCACGGCCCTGCGGCGACGTGGGCGGCAGCGGGTCGGTACGGGAGACCTGGGTCTCCGGGTAGGCGACATGGCCCGGCGCGACCGGGGGTGCGGGAACCTCGTCGATCTTCTCGGCGTGCTCGATGCGGCAGGCGCACACCTTGTACTCGGGGATCTTGGAGCGGGGATCCAGGGCATCGATGGTCAGCGCGTTGGCGGCGGTGGGCACCGGCCAGTGGTAGGGGATGAAGACGGTGTCGGGGCGGATGGCCTCGGTGACCAGGGCGGGGAAGACCTCGCTGCCGCGCCGGGTGACGACGCGGACCGGTTCTCCGTTGCGGAAGCCGTGCGAGGGGTGGATCTCGGCCCAGGGGCGCGGGGTCTGCTCGACGAGGGCGCCCAGGCGGCGTGTCTGGTTGCCGGAGAGGAAGTGCGCGACGGTGCGACCGGTGGTGAGGGACATGGGGTGGTCGTCGTCGTACGGGTCCATCGGCACGTGCCATTCGACGACCTGCATATGGATCTTGCCGTCGGGGTGGTACGTCCTGCCGTCCTCGAAGAGCCGGGGGGTGCCGGGGTGGTCGGTGGAGGGGCAGGGCCAGGCGATTCCGCCGGTCTCCTCCAGCCGTTCGTAGGTGATGCCGTAGTAGTCGTTGACGGTGCCGGCGGAGGCGATCCGCAGCTCGTCGAAGACCTCGCGGGAGTCGGCGAAGGCGAATTTGTCGCCCGCGCCCAGGCGCCTGGCGAGTTCGCACATCACCCAGGTGTCGGTCCGCACGCCGGGGGGCGGGTCCTGGGCCTTGTTGTGCTTGACCACCCGGGCCTCGGCATTGGCCATCACACCGTTGTCCTCGGCCCAGGTGGTGACGGGGAAGACGACGTGCGCGTTGGCCGCGGTCTCGGAAAGGAAGAAGTCGAATTGGGCGTGGAACTCGGCGGCGTCGTACCCCTCCTTGACCACCTGATAGTTGGGCAGGGAGACGAACGGGTTGTTGCAGATGCCGATCAGCCCACGGATCTCCCGGCGCTGCATCTGCCAGACCATCTCCATCATCGAGGTCCCGGCGGGCGGGAGTTCGGACTCCTCGATGCCCCAGATCTCGCAGATCTGCCGTCGGTGCTCCTCGTTCATGATCGAGCGGCCACCGGGCAGGAGGTCGGCCTTCTGGCCGTGCTCGCGGCCACCCTGTCCGTTGCCCTGGCCGGTGATGGTGCCGTAGCCGGCACCGGGCTTGCCGATGTGTCCGGTGGCGGTGCAGAGGTTGATCACGGTGAGGCAGTTCTCGACGCCCTGCGAGTGGTGCTCGATGCCGCGGGCGTGCCAGGCCATGGCCTTGGGGGCGCGGGCGAAGGTCCGGGCGACCTGCACGATCTGTTCGGCGGGGATACCGCAGATCTCGGCGGCCCGGGCGGGCGGGTACTCCGCGACCTTGGCCTTCACCTCCTCCCAGCCGGTGGTGTGGGCGGCGATGTAGGCCTCGTCGGTGAGGCCTTCCTCGATGACCACGTGCAGCACGGAGTTGAAGAACGCCGAGTCGGTCCCGGGCTTGAGGGCGACATGGATGTCGGCGGTCCGGGCGATGGCCGTCTCGCGCGGGTCGACGACGATCAGGCTGGCGCCGCGGTCCCGGGCCCCCCACACGTACTGGGTCATCACGGGGAAGCACTCGCCGACGTTGGAGCCCGCGATCAGGAGGCAGTCGGTGAGCAGGATGTCGGAGAAGGGGTTGCCGGCCCGGTCGATGCCGAAGGCGAGCTTGTTGGCGCCCGCCGCGCTGACCATGCAGAGACGGCCGTTGTAGTCGACATGCCGGGTCTTCAGTGCGACCCGGGCGAACTTGCCGACCAGATAGGTCTTCTCGGAGAAGAGGCTCGCTCCGCCCAGGAGCCCGAAGGCGTCGTTGCCGTAGCTCTGCTGGATGCGCTTGATCTCGGCGACGGTGAAGTCGAGCGCCTCCTCCCAGGAGACCTCGCGGAACTCCTCGTCACGGGAGCGGCGCATGAGCGGGGCGGTGAGCCGGTCGGGGTGGTTGACCTGCTGGTACGCGTTGATGCCCTTGGGACACAGGCGCATCCGGTTGATGTCGTGGTTGCGGGGTTCGACGCCGAAGACCTTGCCGCCGCGGTCGACGCGCAGATACATCCCGCACTGCACCCCGCAGAAGCAGCAGTGGGTGGGCACGAGCGTCTCGCCGTTCTGGTCGGCGTGCCACTGGTCGGCGGGGATGCCACCGGCGTCCCGGAAGGCGCGGGTTCCGGGCGGAGCGAGGGAGGGGTCGAGGGGGACGGCCGCACGGGTGGCGGCTGCTCGCGGGTCCTCGGTCACTTGAAGCCCTTCTTCACCTGGGAGAGGTAGGCGCTGCCGCGCAGCACCCGCTTGCAGCGCGGGCAGTACTCGGCCCACTGGTCGAAGTCGAGGCTGAGGTCGCGCATGGTGCCGCGGAGGTTCTCGACGTACGGGGTGGTGTCGATGGGTTCCTCGCAGCGCCGGCAGTGGAAGACCTCCTGGTCCTGCCGCCCGGTGTACTTGAACAGCTGCATGCCGACTGCGGCGGGGCGCTGGACGATGTGGAAGAACTTCCCGAACGGGATGTAGATGAGCGTGAAGACCACCGCCACCATGTGCAGGATCGCCAGGAACTCGTATCCCCCGCCGTGCAGGAAGATCGACGAGAAGGTGAGGAGCAGTCCCGTCACGGAGATGACGATCAGCGCGATCAGCGGCACCAGGTCGTAGCCGAACCGCTGGCCGGTGATGGCGCCGCGGTCCTTCATCCGGCGCCAGAGGAAGTAGGAGGCGCCGGGGATGACCAGGACCGCGGCGATGTCCAGGCCGTGAAACATCAGCCAGCCGAGGATGTCCAGGGAGTCGAAGCCGATGATCTTGAAGCCCCAGATGCGCATCTCGTAGCCGGGTCCGGAGCCGCTGCCGGAGGTGAAGGTGAACCAGCCCCAGGTGAGCGGGAAGGTGATCAGCGAGGCGAGGATGCAGCCCCAGAAGATCAGCTGGTGGGCGGCCCAGCGGGCATGCGAACGGGCTCCGAGGAACTTCTGGAAGCCGAGGTAGGTGGCGATCATCTTCGGCAGGGCGGTGGGTGCCCTACGGAAGTTCTCGGCCGAGAAGAGGCTCCCCCACCCCTTCTTGAACAGCCGCCTGGCTCCCGGCGCGGAGACCCAGACCGTGTAGCGGTAGGCGACGCCGAAGGCGAGGAAGACCGTGGCCACGGCGTACGGCAGGAGCGCGGAGTCGAAGTTCTCCAGGAACCTGCTGCCGAGCACGATGGCCACGATGAGCACGAGGGCGACGATCACGCCGGCCGCCGTCGCGCGGGCGGTGACGGACCGGCGGGCGGTGGCGCCGGAGCGGTCGGACTCGCCGGAAGGCGGCAGAGCGACGGCCGTGCCGGCGGAACCGGTACTGGCACCGGGGGCGGGCTGCGCAGCGGCGGCAGAGGCTTCTGGGGGCTCGGTCACCCCGTCAGCGTAGGGCCGTATGGGGACATTAGTCCTGTTTTATGACTCTACGGGGTGAGCGCGTCGCGGCTCGGCGGTGCGATGGCCGGTCGAGGAGCAGGGCGTACGGCTCACCCGGCACGCAGCCCGTGCGGGGCGCACGTCCTGCGGGCGACGGTGACCGGTCCGAGGGTGGGCGACGGGGCGTCATACAGGGTGAACGGTTCGGCCGGCGCCTGCCGCTTCGTGTCCGGCGTGGGCTCCAGCGGCCGTCCCGCGATCCGCGGCAGGCGGCTCGCCTCCAGGGCCTGACGGCGAACTCCCGCCGTCGGCCGGGTACGTTCACCGTGGACGGCCCCGCAGTCGGCGACCCGCACCACGAGGAGCAACCGGATGACCGGCCAGGACCCCACAGCCCCCATGCCCGCGCCGCACCGGAGGGACGCGCTCACCGATGTCGCCGGGGTGCGCGTCGGACATGCGCGGGTCGAGGGCGAGGGCGCGCTCAGCGGCACCACCGTGATCCTCGCGCCCGAAGGCGGTGCGGTCGCGGCCGTCGACGTGCGCGGCGGCGGCCCGGGCACCCGCGAGACGGACGCACTCGATCCGCGCAACCTGGTGCAGCGCATCGACGCCGTGGTCCTCACGGGCGGCAGCGCGTACGGCCTCGACGCGGCGTCAGGGGTGATGGCCTGGCTGGAGGAGCAGGGGCGCGGTGTGCGGGTGGGCGCCGATCCGTCCCAGGTGGTTCCGGTCGTCCCCGCGGCCTGCGTCTTCGACCTGGGGCGGGGCGGCGACTGGCGGGCCCGGCCGGACGCGTCGACCGGCCGGGCGGCGGTGGAGGAGGCGGCGCGCACGGAGCCGGGCGCCGCAGTCGCCGAGGGCTGCGTGGGCGCGGGTACGGGTGCGGTCGCCGGGCAGCTGAAGGGCGGGGTGGGCACGGCGAGCGTCCTGCTGCCGTCCGGGATCACGGTGGCCGCGCTGGCCGTGGTGAACGCGGCGGGCTCCGTGCTCGATCCCCGCACCGGCGTGCTGTACGGGGAGTACGGCGGCGCCGAGCCGGCCGTCGCACCCGCACCGGAGACACACCGTGCGGCGCAAAGGCGCCTGGAACAGGCGCACGAGGCAAACACACGCCCCCCGCTCAACACCACGCTCGCCGTCGTCGCCACGGACGCCGAGCTCGGCCGCGCACAGGCGCAGAAGCTCGCGGGGACGGCGCACGACGGGCTGGCGCGCGCCATCCGGCCCGTCCATCTGATGAGCGACGGGGACACCGTTTTCGCCCTGTCCACCGGCGGACGGCCGCTGGATCCGGCGAACCCGCTCGCACTCAACGACCTGCTGGCAGCGGGTGCGGAGGCCGTGACCCGGGCCATCGTGAAAGCGGTGCGGGCCGCCACCGGCGTCAACGGCCGCGCCGGCGGTGGCACATACCCCGCCTACGGTGATCTCTATGGCACACCACCGCCCTCGACGCCGCCGCACGAGGACAAGGGGTACGGAGTCGACTCATCGTCGGCATAGGGAAGTTCGGGCACACAGGAGGGAACCTTCTGCGTGCACCGTACGTTTTTCCCAACCCCGGTCACGATGTCAGACCCAGGGACTACGTTGAGCACGCATCAAGTCACACGCGGCGACGGCCTGGAGACAGCACCTTGAGCGATCCGTACGAGACAACCGAGCAGCACCTCGAGCGAATCCTGCGGCGGGCTCTCAACTCGTTCGACCTGCCCGACAGCACGGTCGAGCGGCTCGACACCGCACTCGCCCACAGCAGCTCCCTGCACTCCTCGCACCACAGTTCCTCCCTGCACCGCGAGACGTACCGGCATACGTACCTGCTGGCCGACGGCACGCCGCTCACCCTGTGGGAGCTGGTGCACTGCGGCCCGCGCGAGGCGGGCCGGGGGCACGGCGAGGAGTCCGCCCTGCGGCAGCACGAGCTGTACGACGACGAGTCCGACGCCCACATCGCGGCAGCCCGGCTGACCGGCGGCTTCTGCGACGGCCCCGCCTTCGGGCACGACGGCCCGCAGACGGACCTGGAGATCATCGATGCCCTGATGGCGGCGCCCCCGGCCCCGCTGCCCCGGATGTACGCCCCGGACAACTCCGCGGACCACGCCCGCCGGGTGCTGCGCCGGGCGGAGAACCGGGACGTGCCGGGCGAGGAGACAGCCCACCGGCTGCGGGCGGCCTTCGCCCACCACATCACCCAGATCTTCGGCCGGCAGTGCCGGGTGGACGGTCGCGACGCGGGTTTCACGCTGTACGAGCACGCCTTCCTGCTTCTCGACGGCAGCGAGAGCAGTCTGTGGGAGGTCGAGCACACGGCGACGCCCGACGGCCGCCACATGTGCGAGGTGTACGGCGACGAGGAAGCGGCGCGCGGCGCGATGGAGAGCCGTACCCGCATCTGCTGACGTTCGGCCCGGCACCGTACGGGCACGACGGTGCCCGCACCCCGGCCGGGGTGCGGGCACCGTCGTTCTTCCGTCTTCCGCTTCCGCGTTCCGCCTGCTCAGTGCGTCAGCGTGGGCTCCTTGGCGGGCTCCTCGACGGCGCCGACGCTGTGGTCGCCGCTGTCCTCGCCGCCCTCCACGTGCTGCTTCGGCCGGGCGGGCAGCGCGAACATCACCAGGAAGATCACCGCGAGCACACCGGCCACCCACCACAGCGAGTGCTCGAAGGCATCGGCGAACGCCGGGCCGATCTGCGGCGGCGTCAGCCTGTCGCCCATCGCGCCGAAGAAGACGACCGAGACAAGAGCGAGCCCGAGCGCATTGCCCATCTGCTGCACGGTGTTGAACAGCCCGGACGCCGATCCGGAGTGCTCCCTGGGGACCTCGGACAGCACCGCGTCGGCCAGCGGAGCCACGATCAGCCCCATGCCCACACCCATGACCACCAGCGGCAGCGCCATCTGCCAGGACGTGATCCCCATGCCGTAGCGGTCGGACTCCCAGATGTAGAGCAGCAGACCGGCGATCATGAGCAGCGCCCCCGCCTGGAGCACCTTGCGCCCGAAGCGCGGGACCAGCTTCTGTACGGAGATACCGGCCGCGACCGAGACGGCGACCGAGAACGGGATGCCGGTCGTGCCGGCCCGCAGCGCACTCCAGCCGAGCCCCTCCTGCATGTACAGCGTCCAGACCAGGAAGAAGATGCCGAGGCCGACGCCGAAGGTCAGCTGCACGGCGATGCCCGCGGCGAAGCTCTTGACCCGGAACAGCGACAGCTCGACCAGCGGCGAACCGTCCCGGAGCGCCTTCGCCCGCTCGAACAGCACGAGTGCGGCGAAGACCACGATGCTGCCGGCCATCGACAGGTAGCCCCAGAGCGGCCAGCCCAGCTCCTCGCCGCGGGTCAGCGGATAGATGAGCATGAGCATCCCCAGCGTCACCAGCACCACACCGACCAGGTCGAGACGGAGCGCCTTCGGCGCCTTGGACTCGGTGATGAACTTCCGCCCCAGGATCAGGCCCGCGATGCCGACCGGCAGGTTGATCAGGAAGATCGGGCGCCATTCGAGGCCGGCGATGTTCCACTCGGTGAGCAGCGCGCCCAGCAGCGGACCGGACACGGCGCCGAGGCCGACGATGGCACCGAAGAGACCGAAGACCTTGCCGCGCTCGTGCGCGGGGAAGGTGGCGTGCACGATCGACAGCACCTGCGGCACCATCAGCGCGGCCGTGCCGCCCTGGAGGATGCGGGAGGCGACGAGCATCTCCGGGTTCGCGGCGAAGCCGCAGAGGGCGGAGGCCACGGTGAAGCCACCGATCCCGATGAGGAACAGCCGCTTGCGACCGTAGATGTCGCCGAGCCGGCCACCGGTGATCAGACCGGCGGCGAACGCCAGGGCGTATCCGGCGGTGATCCACTGGATCGAGCTGAACGAGGCGCCGGTATCCGCCTTGATGCTCGGGATGGCGATGTTGACGATCGTGACGTCGACCAGGTCCATGAAGGCCGCGGTCATCACGATGGCCAGCGCGAACCATCGGCGGCGGTCCGACGGATCGGGGGACGACGCCGAGGTGTCCGCCGGGGTCGGCAGGGGTGCGGAAGAAGTCATATGAGAAAGTTAAACGTCCATTAGGTCAGGTCATGACCCAATGGACAGGCATCCTGAGTGACATGACCGACACCCCGGCACGACTGCTGAACCTGCTGTCACTGCTCCAGACGCCGCGCGAGTGGCCGGGCAGTGAACTGGCCGAGCGGCTCGACGTCAGCCCGCGCACCATCCGCCGCGACATCGACCGCCTCCGTGACCTGGGCTACCCCGTCGAGGCGTCACGCGGATCGATCGGCGGCTACCGGCTCGTGGCCGGCACCGCGATGCCGCCGCTGCTGCTGGACGACGAGGAGGCGGTGGCCATCGCGGTGGGCCTGCGGGCCGGGGCCGGCCATGCCATCGAGGGCGTCGACGAGGCCTCCGTACGGGCCCTGGCCAAGCTGGAACAGGTGCTGCCCTCACGGCTGCGGCACCGGGTCTCCACCCTGCAGAACGCCACGATGCCACTGGCTCGTGGGGACGGCTCGACCATCGACCCGCAGACGCTGACCGTGATGGCGTCGGCGGTCACCGGACGGGAGCGGCTGCGGTTCGCGTACCGCGCGGGGGACGGCGCCGAGACGCGGCGGCAGGTGGAGCCGTACCGCCTGGTGAGCACCGGGTGGCGCTGGTATCTCGTCGCGTACGACCTGGAGCGGGAGGACTGGCGCACCTTCCGGGTCGACCGGGTGAGTGATCCGCTGGCCACGGGGGCCCGTTTCACCCCGCGCGAACTGCCGACCGGTGACGCGGCGGAGTTCCTCAGCAGCTCCATGGCGCGCAGGCAGCCGGAGCTGGCGGTCGACGTGAGCTTCGCGGCCCCCGCCGAGTTCGTGGCCTCGCGGCTGCCCGCCTCGATCGGACCGCTGGAGCAGACCGGTGAGCACGGCTGCCGACTGCGGACGGTGCTGACCGATTCGCTGGAATGGGTGGCGCTGCGCCTCGCCCTGGTGGACTGCGAGTTCACCGCGCACCAGCCGCCGCAGCTGGTGACGTATCTGAACGACCTGGGCGGGAGGCTCACCCGCGCGGCGGCGCCCCCGGAGACGTCGGCGTCGTAGGCCCGCAGGCCCTGCCGGAAAGGGACCGGAGGGACCGGAAAAAAGGATGAGCCCCGGCGCCAGGGGGGGGTGGGCGCCGGGACTCAGCTCAGATGGCCGCCGATGTGAAGCGGCCCAATTCGGAGGTTACTGGACGCGAGCTCATGCCGCAGCGTCAAAGCCCGTGTCGTGAGCCATTCGCTTCAGTTCGAGCAGTGCGTGCTTCTCGATCTGCCGGATCCGCTCGCGGGTGAGCCCGTGCTGCTTGCCCACCTCGGTGAGGGTCCGCTCACGGCCGTCCTCGATGCCGTACCGCATACGGATGATCGACGCGGTGCGGTTGTCGAGCTTGCCGATCAGCTCCTCCAGCTCCTCGCTGCGCAGCAGCGTCATGACGGACTGCTCGGGCGAGACGGCGGAGGTGTCCTCCAGGAGGTCACCGAACTGCGTGTCGCCGTTGTCGTCCACCGACATGTTCAGACTGACCGGATCGCGGGCCCAGTCCAGGACGTCGCCGACGCGCCCGGGGGTCGAGTCCAGCTCGGCGGCGATCTCCGCGTGCTCGGGGTCGCGCCCGTTCTCGCGGTTGAATTCGCGCTGGACACGGCGGATCCGGCCGAGCTCCTCCACGAGGTGGACGGGGAGCCGGATCGTGCGTGACTGGTCGGCTATGGAGCGGGTGATGGCCTGCCGGATCCACCACGTCGCATACGTGGAGAACTTGAAGCCCTTGGCGTAGTCGAACTTCTCAACCGCACGCACCAGACCGGCGTTGCCCTCCTGGATCAGGTCGAGCAGGGGCAGCCCGGCCCTCGGATAGCGGCGGGCGACCGCGACGACGAGTCGCAGGTTGGAACGGATGAATATGTCCTTGGCGCGCTCGCCCTCGGCGACCAGCGCCTCCAGCTCCTCGCGCGAGGCCCCGCCGGCTTCGCTCTCCACCGCACCGTCGAGGACCTGCCGCGCGAAAACGCCCGCTTCCAGGGTCTGCGACAGCTCGACCTCCTTGGCGGCATCGAGCAGCGGCGTGCGCGCGATCTCGTCCAGGTACATGCCGACCAGGTCGCGATCGGCGATCTCCCCGCCCACGGCGCGAACACTGCTTGCCCGGTTGGTCCCGCCGGTGGCGGACGAACGACGGGCGACGGCACGGGTTGCCATGCGTGCTCCCTTGCTGAGTAGGTCGCGACACCCTTTCGGGTGCCCTGCATCCGTTGGAAACAACGACTGGAATCCGGACAGAATTCCCATGACCGGCATTCATTTTCGCGATCATGCAGTACCCTGTCGCGCCACGAGGGGGGAGTACTGATGCGACAGAACACGGAACCGCAGGTCAGGCCCGGCGTCGCGACTGATCTGGAGGCCCCCACGACTGTGAGGTGCGTGAGACCGCCCACACATGCGACGCAGTCCCCTTCGCTCCCGAGCAGGGCTTGCCCCGGTTGCGCTCTCACCCTGTAGACGGCCCGCACCCGCTTCTGGTTGCTCAGGCTGCCCGCAATGCGGACGAATCGAGCGAGACGGGTGCGGTGCGCCGCCCCGGGGCGGGACGCGCTGCCGGTGGGGTACCGGCCGGCGCAAGGGAGACCGAGGACAACGCCACAAGTGCGTCATGCCATGCCCCGCGGGCCCGGCAAGATCCCGAACGCGAGGGCCGGGCGGTCGATCGAGAGGGCCCCTCCGGCGCTCCGACCGTCCGCCGCCACCTGCCGGACCGGCCCGGCAGGTGGGGGCCCGCGCCCCTCAGCCGAACTGCAGCGAGCGCTTGGCCAGCCCGAGCCAGAAGCCGTCGATCACGCTGCGCCCGCGGTCCAGCTCCTGCTCCGCGGCCCCGAGCGTGACGAAGAGGGGGGCGAAGTGCTCGGTGCGCGGGTGGGCCAGGCGGCCGGCCGGCGACTTGTGCTCGAAGTCCAGCAGCGCGTCGATGTCCTGCGCCTGAAGGGCCCGGTGCCCCCAGTCGTCGAACTCCGTCGACCAGGAGGGGATGCCTCCACCCGGATGCCGCAGCGCGGCCAGGTTGTGGGTGAAGAAGCCGCTGCCGACGATCAGGACGCCCTCGTCGCGCAGGGGCGCGAGCTTGCGCCCGATGTCCATCAGCTTCTGCGGGTCCAGCGTCGGCATGGAGATCTGCAACACCGGAATGTCGGCCGCCGGGAACATCTCCACCAGTGGGACGTACGCCCCGTGGTCGAGGCCCCGGTCGGGGATGTCCTGGACCGGCGTACCGGCGCCGCGCAGCAGCTTGCGTACGCTCTCGGCCAGCGCGGGGGCACCCGGCGCGGCGTACCGCACCTGGTAGTAGTGCTCGGGGAAGCCCCAGAAGTCGTAGACCAGCGGGATCGTCTCGGTGGCGCCGAGGGCGAGCGGGGCCTCCTCCCAGTGGGCGGAGACCATGAGGACGGCGGTGGGGCGTGGCAGCCCCGCGGACCAGGCAGCCAGTTCGCCGGGCCAGACCGGATCATCGGCCAGCGGCGGTGCGCCGTGGGAGAGATAGAGGGCGGGCATGCGCTCCGCGGTGACAGTCATGACACTCCCCATCCACTGCTACTCAAGGTAAGTCTTCTACAGGTCCTTCGACAGGTCCTTCGACAGGAACAGTTCTTTAAGATTCAAGCTCCTACCTTCGGAGACCTTAGCTCTATCTAGTTCAACATTCAAGAAAAGGTCGTACAGTGGAGTACATGACCACGGCACCCACCGGTGGGCCGCGCTGGCTCACCGACGAAGAACAGAGCGTCTGGCGTGCGTATCTGCACGCCACCACGCTCATGGAGGATTACCTCGACCGCCAGTTGCAGCGCGATGCCGGCATGCCGCACATCTACTACGGACTGCTCGTCCAGCTCTCCCAGGCACCCCGGCGCCAGATGCGGATGACCGAACTGGCCAAGGACGCCAAGATCACCCGCTCCCGGCTCTCGCACGCGGTGGCCCGGCTGGAGAAGAGCGGCTGGGTGCGCCGCGAGGACTGCCCGTCCGACAAGCGCGGCCAGAACGCGGTCCTCACCGACGAGGGCTACGAGATGCTCCGCCGCTCGGCCCCGGGTCACGTCAGCGCCGTACGCGAGGCGATGTTCGACCGTCTCACCCCCGAGCAGGTGCGCACGCTCGGCCAGATCATGCAGGTCATGGCGTCCGGACTCCAGCCGGAGGGCACCGACGCGGACCTCCCCTGGCTCCGCTGACCGCACCGCTCCCGCACACGCCTCTGCCCCGGCTCCGTACGAACGGAACCGGGGCAGAGCTCGCTTCACCCGTCACAGAGGTCACGGGCCTGCACGCACAGGTGTCAGTGCGCGACGACCGGCACCCTGAACTCGTCCTCGACGCCCTCGGCGTCACCGGAACCAGTGCCCCCGGGCGTCGTGGTGGCCGAGGGGCGGCCGGCGTTGATGAAGGTCGCGGCGATCGCGGCGGCCACCGCCAGGATGCCGACGGCCCACCAGATGGCACCGGTGAAGCCGTGCACCATCGACTGGAGCTTCAACAGCTCCGGGTCGGTAGCACCGAGTGCCGCGTGCGAGGTGGCGTACGCCGTGGCGGCGGAGGCGGCGATGGTGTTGAGCAGCGCCGTACCGATCGCACCGCCGACCTGCTGCGAGGTGTTGACCATCGCGGAGGCGACACCCGCGTCACGCGGCTCGATGCCGTGCGTGGCCAGCGACATGGCGGGCATGAACGCCGTACCCATACCCAGACCCAGCAGGAGCTGACCCGGCAGGATGACCGCCGCGTAGGACGAGTCGATCTCCAGCTGGGTGAGCAGCAGCATGCCGACGGCAGCGGTCAGGAAGCCGGGGGCCATCAGCATGCGGGCCGGGACCCGGGTCATCAGCCGGGCGCCGATCTGCGTCGAGCCGGTGATCATGCCGACGATCATCGGCATGAAGGCGAAGCCCGTCTTGATCGGCGAGTAGCCCTTGACGACCTGCAGGTAGTACGTGAGGAACAGGAACAGCCCGAACATCGCGATGATGGCGAGACCCAGCGAGAGGTAGACGCCGCCGCGGTTGCGGTCCATCACCACGCGCAGCGGGAGCAGCGGCGACTTGACCTTGGCCTCAGTGAGGACGAAGGCCAGCAGCAGCACGCCGGAGGCCACGAACGTACCGATGGTCAGCGCGTCCGACCAGCCGCTGGACTCGGCGCGGGTGAATCCGTACACCAGCGAGACCAGACCGAGGGCGGACAGGACGACGCCGGGGATGTCGAGCGACGAACGGTTACGGCTGCCGGCCGGCTCCCGGATCACGAAGTAGGCACCGGCCGCGGCGACGATCGCGAACGGGATGTTCACGAAGAACGTCCAGCGCCAGTTCAGCGTCTGGGTGAGGAGACCGCCGAGGATCAGACCGACGGCGCCACCGCCGCCGGCGATCGCACCGTAGATACCGAACGCCTTGGCGCGCTCCTTGGCGTCGGTGAACATCACCGCGAGCAGCGAGAGGGCTGCCGGGGCGAGCAGTGCGCCGAACACACCCTGAAGGGCACGGGAACCGAACAGCATGCCCTGGTTCTGCGCCGCGCCACCGAGCGCGGAGGCCAGCGCGAAGCCGATCAGACCGACGACGAAGGTGCGCTTACGCCCCCAGAGGTCGGCGATCCGCCCTCCGAAGAGCAGCAGGCCACCGAAGGCGAGCGCATAGGCGGTGATGACCCACTGCTTGTTGGCATCGGTGATGCCGAGGTCCGTCTGGGCGTGCGGAAGCGCGATGTTCACGATCGTGGCGTCGAGCACGACCATCAACTGCGCGAGAGCGATGAACGCCAGCGCTTTCCAGCGGCTGGGGTCCGGGAGTCGGATATCAGCTGTTTTTGACATGGAAGTAGCCACCTAAGGACGCGCGAAGGCGCGCGAGGTCGTGAACCGTGCGTTCGGTGAAAGCCGGTGGACCCGGTGAGGGCCGGGCGAGAGCAAGGGCGATGTGGAGCGGGGTGGGTTCTGGTCAGGAAGAAGAGAGTGGTCGCGGCGTGGCCGCCACACGGCCGGGTGTCAGGTGCAGGAACCCGGCGCGGTGGTCAGGCCCGGCGCCGCAGGTCCTCCAGGGTCGCCGCCGTCCCGGGCAGTCGGGACCGGGCCGGAGCCTCCAGTCCGTCCAGGAACAGCTGGATGTGACGGTGGGTGAACCGGTCGATGTTCGGGCAGGCGATGCCCGGCAGTGGCCGGGTGAGCTGGGAGAGGACGACCAGTACGTCGCCGACGGCGATGTCGGCACGCAGGCGCCCTGCGGACATGGCGCGCTCGACGAGCCCCTGGACGGCCTCTTCGAGGCGCCGGCGCTCGGCGAGCAGTTCGGGATGGTCCTTGTCGAAGCCGCCGGACAGCATGGGACACAGGGCCCCGATCCGTTCGTCGGCCGCCGCGTGCACGAAGCGGCTGAGCGCGACGAAGGGGTCCTGCTCCTCGTTCGCAGCCTCTTCGGCGCGGTCGGTGGTGCGGGAGGTGACCGCCAGGACGACCTCGTGGGTCAGTGCGGCCCGGTCGGGGAAGTTGCGGTAGAGGGTGGCGTTGCCGACGCCGGCACGGCGGGCGACGTCGTCGAGCGGCACATCGGGGCCGAACTCGACGAACATCTCTCGCGCGGCCGTCACGATCCGCTCCCGGTTGCGCAGCGCGTCGGCCCTCGGGCGGGGCGCATGCGGCTGCGCGGTTCCGGCTGCGGTGCGGGCGACGGTGTCCACGGCGGCGCTCCTTCTCTTCCTGGTCTTCCGGCTACGGGTTCTGTCACGTGCGGTCTTCTGCTGCGACGACCGCGAGCGGCCTTCCGCTGCTGCGGCCACTCGCGGCCTACTGCTGCGGTCTTCCGCGTAACCGGGGACCGCTTCCCCGTTTCGCAGGGACACCGGTGCAAACGGGGAAAGGCTCCCCGGTTATTTCCCACCCCGATGTGACCTGAGCCACACGCCCCGAGCGGAGGAAAAACCCACCGATCGGCGCACCCAACGCGCGGCGCCGCACCGCCCGGCCGAGGCTGATCGACAGAGCGCAGTCAGGGTCGGCCGACTGCCGCGGACCCGAAGGCGCCTCTATGCAGCAGCCCCGCCACCGGATACGCAAGCATCGCCGCCCGGTGGCCCTCGGCGCGGCAACAGCCCTGGTCATCGCGGCACTGGCATCCGCCAGCAGCACCCTCCCCCTGCCGAGCCGCGCCTCGGCCGGGCCGATGACCACCGCCCGCTCCGCGGGTCTGGGCCCGTGCCGGATATCGGCGGCCATGGGGGTGCAGATGTCGGAGGGCATGCCCACGCAGCCGGGCTACGCCCGTTCCACCGGTCAGATCCACGCGCTGAACCTGATGATCGACTTTCCCGACGCACCGGGGAAGGAACCGGCCATGGACCGGCTCGCGGAGTTCTTCCCGCAGACCACGGACTGGTTCCGCACCAGTTCCTACGGACGGCTCACCTACGTCCCCGACGCCCCGGTGAAGTCCTGGCTGCGGATGCCGCTGCCGTTCGCGGAGTACGGGATCGAGCGCGGATCACCGTACGAACCGGGCTACCACCACCTCGTCCAGGACATCGTCGCCGCCGCCGACGCCGAAGTGGACTTCACCGCTTACGACCTGGTCAACATCCTGGTCACCCCGAACGCCGGGCCCTCGGCCCTGGACACCGTGCTGTCCGTGACCTTCTCGGGCAACGACGACGCCCCGTACGCGGACGGCGTCCCGCTCTCCAACACGTCCTTCGTCTACAGCCGCCAGGACGACGGCTCGGGCTCGTACCCCCAGACCGGCTACCGCGTCCTGCCCCACGAGAACGGCCACGTCTTCGGCCTGCCCGACCTCTACACCATGGAGGGCGGGGGCTCGGTCGGGCACTGGGACATCATGTCGGAGGACTGGGGGGCCAACAACGACCTGCTGGGCTGGCACAAATGGAAGCTCGGCTGGCTGGACAACAACCAGATCAGCTGCGCCTCCCAGCCCGGCACCAGCGACCACGTCCTGGAGCCGCTGGCCACCCACGGCGGCACGAAGCTGGCGTTCGTACCGCTGAGCGCGGAATCCGGCTATGCGGTGGAGGTACGGACCCAGGCGGGCAACGACCAGGAGGTCTGCCGGCCGGGCGTGCTGATCTACAAGGTGAGCTCCGACGTCGACACCGGCCAGGGCCCCGTGTCCGTCACCGACAGCACCAAGGACAGCAGCGGCTGCACCCGGCTCCCGAACGTGCACGCCGAACTCTCCGACGCCCCGTTCCAGCCCGGCCAGAACTTCACCGACCGGGCCAACGGAATCCGTATCTCGGTGCTCGACAAGGACTCCCGGGGCGACTACCGCGTGCGCATCACTCGCCTCTGACCGTCTCCCCCTCACACTCCACCGGTCCGGGTGCCTCCCGCTCGACGACGCGGACCCGCCCCTCCTGGATCACGGCCAGGTCCCCGGTACGGAACCAGCCGCCGGTGAACGCCTGCGCCGTGGCCTCCTCGTCGCGCCAGTAGCCACGCGCCAGCGCCTGGCCGCGGAGCCACAGCTCACCGGTCTCCCCCTCGGGCAGCGCCTCGCCCGCCGGACCGGCGATCCGCACCTCGGTGCACGGCGTCGGCCGCCCCCCGCTGCCCGGATGCAAGCGGCACTCGTCGCCGGAAGCCGCCAGCACATCACCGCCGGTCTCCGTCAGCCCGTAACCCTGGTGCGGCTCGATGCGCTCCCCGTAGCGGGCGGTCAGCTCCCCGACCAGGTCAGGGAGCGGCGCCGCCCCGCCCGTGTCGACGATCCGAAGGCTCTCCAGCCCGTCCCCCGTCCGGGTGGCCGCGGCAAGCAGCCGGCGTGCGGTTGCGGGCACCCCGGAGTAGTGCGTGACGCGATGCTTCCGGATCAGCCGCAGCGCCTCCTGCGCATCCCACGTGCTCATCAGGACGACGGCGCCACCCGACGACATCGCGGCACAGACGCCGGCGAACGCGGCGACGTGGAAGAACGGGACGTTCAGCAGCGTGACGGGTGCGGGCCCCTGACCGGGGATGACCCCCCGGCCGAGCGCGGATGCCGCCGCGTGGAACCGCGGGTTGCGTGCGGCACCCGCCTGGGCGAGGTGCGTGGCAACGGCACCCTTGGGCCTGCCGTCGGTGGCCGAGGTGTAGATGATCGTCGCGTCGTCCTCGGGCCGGATCTCGACCTCGGGCGGTGCGGCGAGCGGATCGGGCGCCGGCAGGTCCTCGTACCGTTCGACGCCCTCGACGTACGGTTCGACGCCGTCGACGTACGGTTCGACGCCCTCGCTGAGCCGGCCGGCCCGGGCCCGGTGGGCGCGGCTGTGGTCTCCGCCGTGAAAGACGATCACGCGCGCCCCGGCCTTCCGGGCCCAGTCCGCGACCAGCGGCAGCCGCTCGCCGTCGACCAGCAGCACCCGTGGTCCGGAGTCGTCGAGCGCATACGTGAACTCCTCCTCCGTCCACCGCGTGTTCAGCGGAACGGCGACCAGCCCGGCCAGCTGGGCGGCCCAGAACGCGATCTGCCACTCCGGACGGTTGCCCATCGCGACCACGGCCCGGTCACCCTGCCGGAGCCCGTACACCTCGCTCAGCCGGCACGCCAGCGCGGACGCGGCGGCGAAGAACTCCCCGTACGAGCAGCTGCGCTCCCCCGCGATCAGGAACGGCTGGTCGCCGAATGCCCACGTGGTCTCCACGAACTCACGGAGCGTCCTCGGCCCGTCCGCGTACACGAGCGAACCGGCCTGCGGCCCGTCCTCGGCCCGTACGACAGCGAAAGGACCACCGGGACCGGTCAGCGCGGCGCGCACACGAACCGCCGCCTCGGCGGCTGCGGCTGCGGCTGCGGCTGCGGCTGCGGCTGCGGCTGGCTCAGTCTCCGATGTGGCCGGCTCGGGTGAGGGAGGTCTGGCTGGGGTCCGGTCGGTATGCGGCACGAACGACCTTCCTCGGTGCTTGCTCACGATCGTCGCGACGCTAGGCCCGCGCCCCCACCCCGTCAAGAGACCCACCCGCCGCCCTCCGCCCGGCCGAACGCGGGCCGCTTCCCTCGGCGGCCGTACCCGGAACGGCCTCCGACCTCGCTCAAGGAGCGCAGCGGACGGCCTCTGACCTCGTGATCGTCCACCGTCACCGGCCGACCGCCGAAAGAAGTGAGCGGCGACCGACCGGCCGGCAGCCGAACCGGTCAGGAATCAAGAAGCGCCCGCGGCGGGGCCGCAACTAGCGTGAAACGCATGACCTCCATCGAAGCCCTCACCCTCGAAGTGGCCGACACCACGGCCGCCCACCACTTCTACACCGCCCTCGGTCTGGACAAGCGCGTAGGCCTCCGTGCCTCGGATGCGCCCACCACGGGATTCCGCGGGTTCTCGCTGTCGCTCACGGTCGCCCAGCCTGCCGATGTCCACGGCCTCGTCGACGCCGCGCTCGCTGCCGGCGCCACGGCGCTGAAGCCCGCCACGAAGTCGTTCTGGGGCTACGGCGGCGTCTTCCAGGCCCCGGACGGGACGATCTGGAAGATCGCGACATCGGCGAAGAAGGACACCGGCCCGGCCACCGGGGAGATCGAGCAGATGGTGCTCCTGCTGGGCACGGCGAGCGTGACCGCGAGCAAGCGCTTCTACGTCGAGCGCGGCCTCACCGTAGCCAAGAGCTTCGGCAGCAAGTACGTCGAGTTCGACACCCAGGGCAGCCCGATCAAACTGGCGCTGTACGGGCGCCGGGCCCTCGCCAAGGACGTCGGCGTGCCCATCGACGGCACCGGCTCGCACCGGATCGCGCTCGTGGGCGACGCCGGAGCCTTCACCGACCCGGACGGATTCGGCTGGGAGGCCGCTGCCGTGACGCCCGCGCCCTGATCCCGTCACACGGTGGCCATCCCAAGGCGACACCATCGGTCGCGGCGCGACGACTCTCGCGTACCGCGACATCCTGACCGCCCTCCACGATCAGCAGGACGAGTTCGAGGCTCGGGCGCACACTCACCACGTCGTCCGCGCTGTCCTCGGCTCTGTCGAGCGCGGCCCGACCGGCCGGACCGTTCCGCGCTACCCAGCCACCGAAGCGCGCAACCTACTGACGGCACGGCCGTCTCCACGCTCGGTCACGCTCGGTAGGCTGAGCCCCGGCGGCGGCACCGGGGAGCCTGTGCGCAGGGGCCGCCACCGGAAGACCTGCGCAGGGGAGCCGGCAGGCGAGCCGGCACAGGGGACGGGCAGGGCATGACAGCGGCACGCACCGACGGACGGATCGCGCGCGGGAACCAGACGCGTCAGGTGGTCCTCCGGCGTGCCGTGGAGATCGCCTCCGTCCAGGGCCTGGAGGGCTTGTCACTGGGACGGCTCTCGACCGAACTCAAGCTCAGCAAGAGCGGCGTATTCGCTCTGTTCGGCTCCAAGGAGGACCTCCAGCTCGCGACGGTCCGGGCGGCCATCAAGGTCTACCTGGAGCACGTCGTCCAGCCGACCCGCGACCTGCCGCCGGGCGTCGACCGCCTGTGGCGGGTGTGTGCCGGCTGGCTCGACTACTCGCGGCAGCGGGTCTTCCCGGGCGGCTGCTTCTTCTACTCCGTCTCGGCCGAGTACGACGCCCGCGAGGGCAAGGTCCACGACGCACTGGCCTCGGCCCGCACCAGCTGGTTCGCCTTCGTCGAGCAGACCGTGCGCGAAGCGCAACAGGCGGGCGAGATCGATGAGAACGCCGACGCGCCCCAGCTCGTGTTCGAGCTCGTCGCACTGATGGAGATGGCCAACGCCGAATCCGTCCTCCACAACGAGTTCACCTGCTACGACAAGGCGGCCAAGGGAATCCTGAACCGCCTGCACGCCGTGGCCACCGACACCTCTTCGCTCCCCACCCCCTGACACAGGGGCAGTTGAGCGGGGACGAGCCCGGAAGTACCTTCGACCGGTACGGCCGTTGCTGGGCGCGGACACTCCCCCTGCCCGCTCTGTTCCGCAGACCGACCTGTGCCCAGCACGACACCTCCCTGCCGGATCCCGCGATCCGACCAGCAGGAGGATGTCCACAAACGCGGGCAAAACCCACCCCGCCCCACACTCCGCGCACCGAGCACGCCACCCGCTACACTGGCGGCGGCGAGCAGACCCTCACGGGTTGATCACCCACCTGTTCAAAGCCTGTCAAGAATCGGCTCCGCACATTGCGCCGTTTCCGACACTTTTTGTACAGATCCCCGCCTTCGTAGCTCAGGGGATAGAGCACCGCTCTCCTAAAGCGGGTGTCGCAGGTTCGAATCCTGCCGGGGGCACAAGCGAAAAGACCCCGGACCGATCACGGTCCGGGGTCTTTGACATCCACGTCTGACGTCGACGGCAGTGGTCACTCGCGGCCGGGCCGCCTCTTGAGCAGCCGGTCCATGTGGCTGACGGCCTCGCGCTGAGTGTCCTGCACGACGTGCGTATGGACGTCCATGATGATGCCGATATGGCTGTGCCCGAGGTTCTCCCTCGCGACACGAGGAGACACCCCGCCCGCGGTGAGGATGGTGGCGCAGCCGTGTCGGGCGTCGTGCAGGCGGTTCACCCGGAGGCCGGCGAACTCGGCAACGCGAGAGGGTCTCGTTCAGGGACCAGGGGCTCAGCTCTCGCGACTTCGCTGTGGCAGTTCGACGAGGCTCGCTACGTTCCGAGCGACCAGCTCCTCGCGGCAGGCCGAGGTGAGGGCTGTGCGGAGTACCCGGTGCGATTCCCTGGCCGTAGCCGCAGGGGTCTACGCGCTGGGTGATGGTGGTGACCATCCTTGGCCCGGGGACTCATGTCAGCCTGTCCGAGCAGTGCTTGGCCGCCTCAGCAGCGAAAGTGCAGAGCTTGCCGATGAACTCTCGACAGCTGGCGGGGACCTCGCCGTCCTTGCTCGGCGGCCCGTCGATCCACTGCTGCCAGAGACCGTCAGGCACGAGGAACCGGGCCGCGTGGTCAGCGCCGAGTCTGGCGTCGAGCAATAGGAGTGCACCGAGGGCGGCTTCCTGGTCGTAACAGAGGTCGGGGCGCCGAAGGTAGCGGTCGAGGTAAGCGACCAGGAGGTCGGCGTCAGCCCGGGTGCCGAAGGTGGCCAGAGCGACGCAGTACGCCATCCCCGCGTAGGGCCCTTCACTGGCGAGCAGGAGTTCGCCGAGACGATCCCGGAACTCGGATCTGCCGGCCACGGCGACGAGCCAGGCTGCCGTCTTGCGCTCGCGCCACCCTCGGTCAAACAGCGTGTCCAGTTCACGAGGACTGATCTCACAGGCAGCCCGGCCCAGTTTCCGGAGGAACTTGGCTCGGTCGCCACCGCTCATCCCGAGAAGGCTGCCGCCGAGTTTGAGGTACCGCTGGTCGGGCGTGACGTAGCGGCGGATCAGCTTGAGCGGCTCTTCCTCTTCGTCTGCGCAACGCATGGCAGCATCCTCGTACGGAGAAAGCCGTCAGACCAGCAATCCGGCAGGTCGGGCGCCTCATCCCTGCATGCCCATCCGTCTCGGTTTCCGTTTCACGGCGGATGTTGAGCGGGTGAGTGTCTGACTGAGCGACGACGTAAACGTACGATGGCGGCGCCCACGAACGTCTGCGGAGCCGCCCCCAGAGGGGCCGGGGATGGAGCCATCCCTTCAGGGCTGGAACCCGACAGTGAGTCAGTGGTGCCACCTGGAGTGCGAAGCCTCGGCACGGCTGGAGTGCGTAATGTCGGCACAAGATCGAGCACCCGGGGGTAGGGCGTGGAGGAGTGCGAGCGGTTCACACTGCTGCGGATCATCGGCAAGCATGGCGGCAGTGTCATGGTCCAGTTGAACGACTCTTACGCCCCGGGCATCCCGGATGTGCAGGGACAGCTTCTGGTCCACAACGACTTCGTGTCCGGCATTCACGACACCTTCGTGGAGCCAAGGGACCTGGCCGGCTGGGCGCACGTGTTGGACGAGGTTGCCGCTGGGCGCAGCGCCGTCTGGCGCGAGGCTGCGCGAGTCGCTGAAATAGGCATCCGTTTGGACTGGCGAGAGAACGATTCCGATCGAATCACCGTCACCATCGCCGACCAGCAAACCACCCGGCTGGCCATCTCCCTCGACGTGGATCGCGGCTGGATCGACGAGCAGCGTGTCTTGCTCGGAAGACTCCTTGCCGTCTGGGCGCACCTACTCCCAGCAGACTGAGAAGCCGGCCCGGACCCGTCGGCCTGGCCGGGCCGGGCGCCCGGCCATGTCGCGCGGGTCCGGAAGGCCCTGACGCGACTCCGTGCCGTGCCCCGGCCATACGTCGGTGCGCGCTCATCGGCCCGCTCCGTGGCGGGCAGCCGGGCCCAATGACACTTCCCGGCAAGCCCCTTGGTGTGACACTCCACGCTCCACAGACGCTGGATACTTCAGACCATCAATGAGACTTGTGGTGCACACGAGACCGCGAACGGAACCAATGGGGTGGGGCATTGAGCCCGCGTAAGAAGCACGCGTACAAACCGCTGAGCCTGAAGAGACGGGCGTTGCTGACCGTCGGCGCCGTCGTGCTGGGCGGGGCGGGGGCAGCTGCCTACGCGGTCGCCGGGCCGGCCGACAACGGGCCGGCGAGCGACCAGAAGGGGCGGGACGCGGCCGTGCGTACGGTCAAGCTCGCCGGGCAGGGTGCCGGGCGCAAGGGGCTGCCGAAGCAGGACACCAAGCAGTACAGCGCCGTCCTGCTGACCTGGTCGGACCCGGACGCCAAGCTCAAGGGGACCGCCCAGATCCGTTCGAAGGAGGTCGAGAGCGGCAAGTGGTCGGGCTGGCAGGCCCTGCCGGACGATCCCTTCTCCGCCGACGGCAAGGAGGCCGAGGACGCGGCCACCCGCGGCGGCACCGCCGCGGTGTGGACCGGACCGTCGGACGGTGTGGAGGTGCGGGTGGTCGCCGCCGACGGCTCCGCCGCCGCCCTCCCGTCCGGCATGGACGTGAAGCTCCTCGACCCGGGCACCGACCCCACGGGCACCGCGAAGCCCGTCGCGTACGCGCAGGACGTCACGCCGACCCCGGCGGACACCGCGACCGACACGGCCACGCCCACGGACACCGCGACGCCACCGGCCGGTGACACGGCGACCCCGACGGACCCGGCCGGCACCGTGACGCCCACGGACACGGCCACGGCCACGGACAGCGCGTCGCCCAGCGCCACCTCCAGCGAGACGGCGACGGCCTCCCCGTCGCCGACCGTCCCGGCACCCCTCCCCTCGACGGTCGTCAAGCCGCCGATCATCACCCAGGCGCAGTGGGGTGCCTCCACGGACTACGACGGCACGCCCGGTTACGGCCAGGAGATCAAGGCCGCCGTCATCCATCACACCGGCGTCGACCAGGACAACGGCGTCCCCTGCAGCCAGTCGATGGCCCGGATGCGCACCATCCAGCAGGAGCACTTCGCCCGCGGCTACTACGACATCGGCTACAACTTCGTCGTCGACCGCTGCGGCCAGATCTTCGAGGGCCGAAGCGGCGGCATGGACCTTCCGGTGATCGGCGCCCACGACGTCGGCTTCAACACCAACACGGTCGGCATCTCGTACATCGGTAACACGATGACGCTGAACCCGACGCGGGCCGGCCTGGAGGCCATCTCCCGCGTCGTCGCCTGGAAGTTCGGCATGTACGGCATCAGCCCGACCTCCAGCGTGACCCTGGTGTCCGGTTCACCGCTCGGCCAGGACGGCAACAAGGTCGCCGAGGGCACCTCGATCACGCTGCCCCGGGTCTTCGGCCACCGCAACACCAACTCCACGCTCTGCCCCGGCGACGCCCTCTACAACAAGCTGCCGCTGATCCGTACCCTCGCCGCCTCGCCCGGCATCTCGCACGCCCTCACCCGGTCGGACTTCAACGGTGACGGCGTGACCGACATGGTCGCAGGCACCCCGAAGACGAGCAGCAGCGCCGGTTCGCTCACGGTCGTCCCCGGCGGTGACAGCGGCCCGGTCGCCTCCGCCAAGAAGACGATCGACCAGAACAGCGACGGTGTCCCCGGGAGCAGCGAGTCCGGCGACCTGTTCGGCTCGTCCAACGCGTACGGCGATGTCAACGGCGACGGATACGGCGACCTGGTCATCGGCTCGCCCGGCGAGGACGACACCAGCGGCCACGCCGACTCGGGCTTCATCTCCGTGATGTACGGCCCCGCGCTCACCACCGGCACGTCGTACGGGACCGCGACCGCGACCCGCGCCGCCGGTGAGAAGCTCGGCACCTCCGTCGCCACCGGTGACTTCAACGCGGACGGCAACTCCGACGTCTTCTCGGTCGCGCCCGGCAAGCCCGGCCGCTGGTGGTCGTACGACTCCAAGACCGGCGCAGCCAAGTCGGGGTACCTGAACACCTCCGCGTACACCGCGGCCGTCTCCTACGCGGCCGTCGCCACTGGCGACTTCAACCAGGACGGATACGCGGACGCAGCCGTCAACTTCCGTGACCCGACCGGCATTTCCCGGGTCCTGTGGCTGAAGGGCTCGTCCGCCGGGCTGCAGCGCGTCGGGATTCTCTCCGCAAAGGGTGGCCGCTCCCTCGCCGCCGGCGACGTCACCGGCGACGGCATCGACGACCTGGTCGTCGGCCAGCCGGGTACGACCGAGTCGGGTACGACCGTCAAGGGCGGCAGCGTCACCCTGCTCAAGGGCACGACGACCGGCCTCACCGCGACCGGCGCGATCACCCTCGGACAGGACTCCGCCAATGTGCCGGGCACCGGCGAGACGGGCGACGACCTCGGCGCCTCCGTCGCCGTCGGCGACTACAACCTCGACGGCTACGCGGACGTCCTGGCCGGAGCCCCGAACGAGGACATCGCCCGTGGCGGCGTGAGCCGGGTGGACGCCGGCACGGTGATCCTCTTCAAGGGAAGCTCCACCGGCATCTCCGGCACCGGCTCGATCGCGTACAGCCAGGACACGGCCGACATCTCCGGTGACACCGAGTCCGGCGACCGGCTCGGGTCCTCCGTCCTCCTCCAGGACCTGTCCGGCTACGGCCGTGCGGACCTGGCGATCGGCGCGGACGGCGAGAACGCCGGCGACGGCGTCTTCCTGCAGCTGGACAGCGGCAGCGCGGGTGTCTCCCCCAAGAGCACCATCTACTACGGCCGCTCCAACATCGGCACTCCGGCAGCGGCCCACGTGGGCCAGACGCTGACGCCGTAACGGCGCGGGCAGGAAACACCGGGGCCGGTACTCAGCGCGACTGCTGAGTGCCGGCCCCTCCGCGTACCGACCGGCGCCCCTGACCGCACCGGCCCGCGTCGGTCACGCAGGGGCGCACCGTCAGTCCTCGCGGCGGTCGTCGACCTCGACGGTCAGGTCCGGCCACGCCGCCGCCCACCGCGCAAGCTCGTCCGCCGACGGCCCGGACCCTGCGCGAAGCGGCCCGGCCGGACGGAAGTGGACCAGCGTGCCCGTCGTGCCGTCGTCGTCGACGGGGTCCAGACCGGTTACGGGAACGCCGTGCTCGTAGCGCTGGGTCCAGGAGCCGTTGCGGCGGCGGTTGGTGTGGACGAGGCTCTCGCTCAGCGCCGCGACGACGGACATGCCGCGCCGCGGGTGTCCGTCGGGCAGTGTCCGCACGTCCGGCAGGTCGAAGAAGCGCAGGTCCTTCGTGGCCATGACGGGCTTCTTCACGAGCTCGCCCCGCTCGTCGCGGCGGGTGTCGGTGCCCCGCCCGTCGTCCGCCACGGACACCGACCCGTCGGCGTACAGCGTGAGGAGGGCATTCCCTCCGTCGTTGCACTCCGCCTCGTCGGCGGCATACGCGACGACCTCGAGGATCAGGTGCCGCACGCCACCCGGGGCGAACGCGGCCGGGTTGCGCCGGATGCTCTCCAGATGGCCGGCATCGACGACGCCCGCCCAGTCGTGCGTCGTGTTGCGCCAGGCAGCCTTTGATGTGTCCATCAAGAAATTATGCCCGGCGGACTGCCGCCTCAGCGGCAGGAGACCTTGAGCTGCGCCGCCGCATGATGCGCGCCCACCAGGTGCGCACTGCCCCAGTCCCGGCCGCGGTCGATCAGCTGGACCGCGAAGGTGTCGCCCTTGACCGGGTAGCTGTTCACATCGACCGCGCTGCCCCGGTGCACGGTCTGGCGGACCGCGAAGCCGGTGTACGCGGAGTCCGCGTTCGCGGGGTCGGACAGCACCCGGTAGACGGTGGGGTTCCCGGCGACGTCCCGGTCGCGGTCCGAACGCGGAACGAAGACGGTCAGCGCGCACTCCCGGTATCCGGCTCCCAGATGCCAGGACCAGGTCGCGGTGTTGCCGCGGTCCTCGTCCGGGCTGCCGGACATCGGGACCGCACTGAACCGGCCGTCGCACGTATCACCGTGAAAGCCGCCCGAGGTGACCGTGTACCAGCCCACGTCCCCGTTCTCGAAGCGCCCGTGCTCGCGGTACTCCCCCGTCGAACAGCCGGGGCCCGCCCACGCCGTGTAGCGGTACCGGGGCTGCTCCGACGGGGTGGGAGCCGTGGCCGGCGAGGAAGCGGGGACGGAGGCGGAGGCGCCCGGTCCGGCAGCCGAAGGGCTGATGCGGGTGGGGGCGCCGCCCACCCGGTCGCCAGCCCCGGTGCCCGGGCGGCCGACGGCCCCGATGCGGGTCTCCCCGCCGGCCGACGCGATGAGCGACACCGCCGTGACCAGCGAGCCGGTCAGCACCACGACACCCGCCGCCAGCCATGCCTTACGGCTTCCGGGAAGAGTGGATATCCGGCCCGCGAGCGTCTCCCGGGCGATCCACGCGCCGTCCCCGCTGCCCGCACGCGTCACGGACTCGCAATCGGGACAGCGCATACCGGGCAGCGCCCCACGCCGTTCACCGCCGCACTGTTGGCACCTCATGGCAGCACACCATGCCAGTGCCGCGTCCCCGCTGGGAGAGGTCGTGCGGAATTGGTCCGGCCGGCCCGCGCCCTGCCCGGGCACCGGCGGCGGGCGTCAGTGCCGTTCGCCCGGAGACGAGGTCCCGGGCGTCAGCGCAGTTCGTCCGGACACGGGGTCCCGGGGGGCAGTTGGTAGGGGGCACCGAGCCGGTACACGCCGGGGCGCGGGGCGAGCAGCTCCGTCCACTCGTCGCCGTACTCGTCCTCCTCCAACTTGATCAGGCAGCCGTTGGTGTTGGCGAAGGACTTCGGGGTGTCCTCGTCCGCACGCCGCTTGGAGGCCTCGGTCTCCTGCGGCCGCTCCAGGCTCCTGCCCTCCTCGTCGACGACGGCGAGCCACGGCGAGTACGGGATACGGATCAGTACCCGGCCGGCCTTCTTCACATGGATGGTCAGCTCCTCGGCACCGGCCTTGTCCACCGTCGCCGGCGGATCGGCCATCGGCACGGGGCTGTCGACCGCGAAGAGCCGCCAGTTCTCGTCGGACCAGATCGCCTTGAGGTACGGCAGTCCCTTGTCGACCAGCTCCGTCTCCTGGACGGCGCCGCTGGAGTCCGGGTCGCCCTTCGGCAGCACCACGTAGTGGACGGCCCAGCGGTCGAGCCACTGGCGGTAGTTGACCGGGTTCAGGGTGTCGTCGTAGAAGAGCGGGTTGCGCTCCATGTCGGCCTGCCGGTTCCACCCACGGGCCAGGTTGACGTGCTGCAGCATCGCGGCCGCCTCCCGGTGGCTGCTCGGGGGGACCACCTCGACCCGGCCCCGGTCGGCACCGACCTGCTGGAGCTGATCGACGAGCGGAGCCAGCGCCCGCGCCCATGACGCGGTGGGCGCGGTCCGGACGATGTCGTCGACGCCCTTGAACCCGATCCAGAAGTTCAGTCCGGCGAACGCGATGACCAGCGCGTACCACTTGCGTGAGCGGGGCACGGTGTACGGCAGGGCCGCGAGCAGCACCACCCCGGCGAACAGCATCGCCATCCGCGAGATGTTCGAGCCGATCTGCGAGTCGATCACGTACGTCAGCAGCGTCCCGATCCCGTAGACGGCGGCGGCGGTGCGCACCGTCCTCCAGTCGCCCGGCACCAGGAAAAAGACGAGAGCGGCGAAGACGAACGGCAGCGACAGCGTCGCGATCGACATCGGCTGCGTACCGGAGAAGGGGAACAGCCACGCGGACAGGGCCACCACCGCGACCGGCGCGAGCCCCAGGGCGTACGCGCCGGGGCGCCGATT
The DNA here is from genome assembly GCF_045162765.1 of Streptomyces sp. NBC_01013. Classification (NCBI taxonomy): domain Bacteria; kingdom Bacillati; phylum Actinomycetota; class Actinomycetes; order Kitasatosporales; family Streptomycetaceae; genus Streptomyces; species Streptomyces sp. NBC_01013. The sequence continues at coordinate 4,929,131 of NZ_CP108687.1, read as the reverse complement.
GTTCAGGAACAGCGCGGCCGCGATCACACCGAGGAAGAGTCCGGCCACCGGGCTGCCCGCCGTCGCGAGCGCGGCGAGGGGTGCGGCGACGGCCGCCTTCGCCCAGCGCTTGTACCGCCAGCGGTGCGGCCAGCAGAACACCGCCGCCACCGCGCCGACCGCGAACATCATGCCGAGCCCGAACGTCACCCGGCCCGACAGCGCGTTGCACAGATACGCGAAGACACCCGCCATCGAGCAGGCCAGCGGATTGCGCACCGCCTTCACCCGGTACAGGATCAGCGCGGTCAGTCCGGACGAGACCGTCCCGACGATCATCATCGTCGTGCGTACGCCGAGCAGCGACATCAGATAGGGCGAGACGACGCTGTACGAGACGGGGTGCATGCCCCCGTACCAGGCAAGGTTGTACGCCGTTCCGGGGTGCCGGCCGACGAACTCGGCCCAGGCGTCCTGGGCCGCGATGTCACCGCCGCTGTTGGCGAAGAAGAGGAACCACAGGACGTGCACGGCCGCCGCCACGGCGGTCGTCAGCAGCACCGGGTGCCGCAGACAGCGTTGCTTGAGGCCGTCGAGCCCTTCTGGGAACCCACCCGTCCCGTCCGGACCGCCGGCCCCGGCGGGCGCCTCCGTGGAGCCTGCGTTGCGCTTCGCCCGTGTCGGCTCGGCAGTGGTCACTGCGACTCTCCCCGTCCCTCCCCGGACGCGTTGGAACCGCCGGCTTGCCTGCTCGGGTCTCATGGGCGGGAAGACGCGTTCCAGGGTCCACGCGTTGCCCCCGGGACGCTAACACGCACACTCTCGTCGCCGCCCCGGAACAGCCCGTGAGGTGGCTCGCACCTCGGCGGACGCCGGATGCGGAGGTGCCCTGCGGGAGTGGATCCCGCAGGGCACCGGCGGTGCGCGCCGGGCCGGCGCGGACGCGTCAGCCGATCCGCGTCAGCTTCTGGCCGAAGGTGGGGTCCTTCAGGTCCTGCTGGAGGGCGACCGGGGCGCTGACCTTGCCGGGCCCCGTACCCACGGTCACCACACCGACCTTCGTGCCCGCCTTCATGCTGCGGGAGATCTCCTTGCCGGCGTCCTTCACGGACAGCTCGACCTTGAGCCCCGGCCAGCCCTTCGCCTTGAGATCAGCGGTCGCGACCAGCGGCGTGCGGCCGCCGAACCCGTCGTCGACGTATCCCACGACATCGCCCTTCTTGACGACGGTGGCGGACGTCACGGCCTTCTGCACGTCCTTGATCAGATCGAGGCTGTTGTTCAGCGCCATCACCAGGCTGTCGTACGGCTGGCCGGTGCCCGCCTGCTGCCCCATGACCGCGCCGTAGATCCACAGCTTCTTGCCGTCCACGACCGTGTTGGCGGACCAGACGAGGTTGCCGCCGGCCGGCGTGGAGGAGCCCGTCTTGATGCCGCTCACGCCCGGCTGAAGCAGGATCGTGTTGTTGTTGTAGATCGTCGGGGCGACGCCGTCGATCTTGATCTGGGGAGTGTCGACGATCTCCCGCAGCACCTCGTTCTGCATCACGGCCCGGGCCAGCTTCAGCTGGTCGACGGCGGTGGACACCGTCGTCTTCTTCAGCCCGCTCGGGTCCGTGTACGTGGTGCCGTTCATCCCGAGGTCCTTGGCCGCGGCGTTCATCTTCGCGACGAACTCGGTCTCGGACGAGTCCCAACGTGCAAACAGGCGCGCGGCGTTGTTGCCGGAGGGGATCATCAGGAGTTGCAGCAGCTGCTTCTCGGTGAACTGCTGCCCCTTGGAGATCGGGGCGGTGGACTCGTCACCCAGCTTGGACTCGTCCTCCGCCTGCTGGTCGACGGTGATCTTCTCGCCCTGCTCCTTGCCGGTGAGCGGGTGCTCCTTGAGCACCACGTACGCCGTCATGATCTTGGCCACGCTGGCGATGGGAGCCGGCTTCTGCGCCCCCGACGAACCCATCGTCCCGACGCCGTCCACGGTGACGGCCGACTGACCCTGCTCCGGCCAGGAGAGGTTCAGGCCGTCGCCCTTGAAGGTGTACGCGGACTCCGCCGTCATCGTGAGTGCGGGGACCGGCAGCGGACGCACCATCTGCACGATTGCAAACACGAGCAGCAGCAGGAGGACCAGCGGGGTCCAGATCTTGACCCGGCGCACGGCCGTGCGGACCGGGGTCTCCGGCGGCGGCGGGGTGTTCGTCAGTTCGGCCAGCAGGTCGAGCGGCGGCCGGGGCGGCATCGGCTGCTGCCGGGTCCGCTCGGCGCCGCTGAGCGACGCGGCTGGCGGCTGCTGGCCCGCACCGGGAGGCGCGGGGCGGGCAGGTGCGAGTGCCTCGGGCGCGCGGGGCGCGGGAGCCGGCCGTACATCGTCCGCACGCAGCGGTACGAACGTGCTGGTCCGCTCTGCGGGGGCCTCCGGCTCGGATCCGGTCTCCGGCTTCTGCTCGGCGGGGGGCGGGGTGATCTTCAGCGCGGTCGTCGGCTGGTCGACGCGGGGCAGCCTCGGCGCCTTGAAGACCGCCGTCGCCTGATCGATCCCGCGGTCGTCCCCGGCAGGCTGCGCTTCGTCGCCGGACTCCTCGCGGCTCCGCGGTACGCGTGCCTCGGAAGCGCTGTCCGGGACAGCGCTGCCGGAAGCGGCATCGCGGGTAGCGGCGTCTCCGGTAGTGGCATCGGCGGAGTCGGCGTCGTCGGTCGCATCGCCGTCGGAAGCCGCATCGTCGGAAGCGGCAACAGAGTCGTCGTCCGAGGCCTCGGAGGCGTCGGCGTCGGCGGATCCGGTCGGCGTCCCGCCGTCCTCGGGCGCCGCGTCCTCACCTCGCGACTCCGCAGGCTCCACGGCCGCCGCCTCGTCGGAACCGTGAGCGGGCTTCGCAATCGCCCCGGCATCGGTGTCGGTGTCGGTGTCGGTAGCGGTGTCGGTAGCGCTAGCGGGCGTGTCGCTCTTCGCGTCGCCGCCCTCCGCGTCCTCGCCCTTGGACACCCACGCGGCCACGGCGGCGCGCAGCCGCGCATCGCCCTCCTCGGGCTCGGCAGTCTCCGCCGGCTCCCGCGTGGGCTCGTCCTCGGCGGCCTTCAGCGCCTCGGCGGGCTCCACGGCCTCGGCGGGCTCCACAGGCTCCTCGGGCTCCGCGTGCGCCTCCGAGGCGTCCGGGGCGGCCCCAGAGGCCTCTGCCGGGCTCTCAGCGCCTTCTGGGGGCCCTGCTGCGTCACGTTCGGCGCCCTCGGCGGCCTCGGCCGCCGCAGGAGCCACCTCGTCCGGCTCCGCCGAGTCACTCGAAGCGGACTCACCGGCGTCCGCGCCGGCGTCAGCGGCAACGTCGACCTCGGTGCCGGAATCGCCATCGCCATCGCCATCGGCGCCCGCAGGCCCCGCACCCTCCGCCTCGTCCACTGCCCCGCCCTCGGCGGCCTTCGCCGGCGTTCCGGACGACGCCGGCGTACGGAAAACGGCCGTGGCCGTGTCCACACCGCTCCCGGACTCCACCGGAGAGCCGGGTTCACGGAACACGGCAAGACGCGGATCGGCGTCGCTCCGAGTCGTTCCCGACGACTTCTGCTGCTCCGACTTGTCGGGGGACTCGCCCGCCACCGATGCCTCCTCCATGCGGCGCGGGGACATCCCCGCGCTGTCCGAACCATCTACCAGTGTCCCGTGTGAACCCTTGGCCGGGCTGCTAGACGAGAACGACATACCTACTGGTTCCCGTATAAAGCACCCAGGCGCCCTCGACAGACAGATGTGAGAGGGGTCACCCTGTCACTCATCCACGCGGGGAGGCATGGATGGGCAGGAGCCGCAGAACAATTCCGGAGGAGCTTCTGTTGCTCGCTCTGGACCCGACCACGGGTACCACAGCGCAGCCGCAGTCGCTCGACCTCGGCCTCGCCGGAGCACAGCTAGTAGAGCTGGCTCTGGCAGGACGGATAGCCCCTGATGGGGATCGTATCGCCGTGGTGATGCCACGGCCGACAGGAGATCCGACTCTGGACTCCGCACTGGAACTGCTGCGCAGACGCGGCAGCCCGGTCCGGGCCGTCCACTGGATCGGCGGACCCCGGCTGGGGCTCCGCCAGATTTACCTCGCTCATCTGGAGCGGTGCGGCATGGTGCATGCCGTGGCGGGCCAGATGTGCGGAGTGCTGCCGACAACTCGCTACCAGGCGACGGACACGGCAATCAGCCGGGACATCAGAGCCAGGCTGGACAGTGCGATCCGCACCGGCGTACCGCCGGACCCGCGGACCGCGGCGCTCGCCGCGCTGGCCCACGCGGTCGGACTCGGCAAGCACCTGTACCCCGGGAACGAGGGGCGCTCCTCGCGCTCCCGGCTCCGGGACCTGATCAGGCACGACCCCATGGGCGGTCTCGTGGCGCACGCCGTGATGGACGTCCAGAACGGGGCGGTCGCACAACCGCGCCGCAACCAGGCGGCCGGCGTTCCGTTGCAACAGCAAGTGCAGTCGCAGTCACGCCGCGACAGCATGGCGCACACCGCGGTCCACTGAACCTGGGACCGCACCGGCCTGACGCAGCACCCGCACCACCACGCACCACCGCAACAACCGAATACCGCCGCGCCGACGTCCCCAAAGACCCGGTTCGGGAGCCGCACCAAGCGCGGGGCAGCCGGTACCACCGGCTGCCCCGCGCCGCTGCGTGTGGCCGTTTTCCAGCGCGGCCGGGGGAACGGGTGGCAATCTGCTGAGCAGTAGATACGCACAGCTACATAGCCGGAGGTGCCGTTTCCGTGCCGTCCAACGTCAATCCCACCGTCAGGCGACGCCGGTTGGGTCAGGAATTGCGCCGACTGCGCGAGATCAAGGGCATGACGGCCGAGGAGGTCGCGGAGCGGCTGCTGGTCTCGCAGTCCAAGATCAGCCGCCTGGAGAACGGCCGCCGCTCCATCAGTCAGCGCGACGTGCGCGACCTCTGCGGGGTGTACGAGGTCGAGGACCACCGGGTCGTCGACTCGCTCATGCAGATGGCCAAGGACTCCCGCCAGCAGGGCTGGTGGCATGCCTTCGGTGACATCCCGTACAGCGTCTACATCGGCCTGGAGACCGACGCCGAGTCGCTGCGGGTGTACGAACCCCAGGTGGTGCCCGGCCTGTTGCAGACCCGGCAGTACGCCGAGGCCCTGATCAACGGCGCGCTGCCCGAGGCCCCGCAGACGGACATCGACAAGCGCGTCAGCGTCCGCGCGCGCCGCCAGGACCGGATCACCGACCCCGAGCACCCGTTGCGCCTGTGGGCGGTCATCGACGAGTCCGCGCTGCGCCGGCTGGTGGGCGGCAAGCAGGTGATGATCGAGCAGCTGGAGCGCCTGGTGGAGCTGTCGCACCTGCCGCACGTGACCGTCCAGGTGCTGCCGTTCGACATGGGCGCACATCCGGGCATCAACGGGCAGTACGCCATTCTGGAATTCCCGGACGCCGCGGATTCCAGCGTGGTCTATATCGAGGGCGTCACCAGCGACCTCTATCTGGAGAAGGCGAATGACGTCCAGCGGTACAGCGTCATGTACGAGCACCTGAGGGCACAGGCGCTGAATGTGGAACAGACCCGGCATTTCATCGACAGGATCGCGAAGGACTACACCCGCCTGAACGCAGCGTGAAATCCGGATGGACGGGCGCTTAAACCAGCCAGCCCACAAAGTCCGGTATGAGAGAAATGAAGCGATGTTACGAGTGAGGCGACGGCACGGTACACCGTCGCCACCTCGCAATGGAAGACCTACGTGGTATATACCATCCGGTCGAGTGAACGACCCCTTCACTCAGGGAGCTTGGCGAGTAGCGTCGATCACGCCACCGGGGAATCCGATGGCGCTCACACAACTCTTTGAACCGGAGTGAACATGGCCATTCGTCAGGGTGCTACGGAAAACTGGACGAAGTCGTCGTATTCCGGGGGCAACGGCGCCTGCGTCGAAGTCAAGTCCCCTCTTGTGCAGGCGATCGCCGTACGTGACTCGAAGGCGCCCGAAGGCCCTTCGCTCACCTTCGTCCCCGGCGCCTGGAGTGCGTTCGTGCGTGATGTCGCCGAGGGCTCCCTCAACGCCTGAGCGATGTCCTCCTTGAGCCGCACCGCTCCAGGTGCTGCCGGTTGCCCTCTCGTCCGGCTCGCCGTCCTGGCCGAGGGGGCTCCCCGCGCGACAGCGGGGAGCGAGCCCACCGCACGGCAGTGCCCGTCGCCCGGTTCACCGCAGCTGGTCGACGTACCGATCCGTTCCCGGCACGGTCGGGATGAACGGCGCCATCAGCTCCACCCGCCCCAGACCTGATTCCGCCACCGCCGCGCCGAGCCCGGCGAAATGCTCCGCCCAGCACGCTCGCGGATCCTCCTGGAGGAACCAGAGCAGGGTCAGCCGGGAGTCGACGCCCTCGACCTGCTTCACATAGGTCATCCGGTCGCCCGGCAACGGCGTGGGACGGAACACGGTCACCATCGCCGCGGGCGACCCGCTCAGCCGCTTCGGCAGATGCCGCGAGCGCAGCCACTCCAGCAGCTCGGCGCGCTGCTGCGGTCCTTCACTGTCGATCACCTCCAGGACCAGCCCGCGGTACGGATGATCGAGGGCATGGAAGTCCCGGGGGCCCGCGGCCCCGTCCCGGTAGACCGTCGCCTCGTGGTCCTGGAACGCCGTGAAGACGTGGGTACGGTCCTGGTAGACGCGGCCGTCGCGGTTCAGCCGCTTGTTGATGCCGACGGTCCACTTCATGTGGTCGTCGTAGCGCCCGTCCGTCACCCAGTACGTCGACAGGTAGCACCCGGCACCGACCGGCTGCGCGATCGCGGACTCGTCCGGGTATCGCAGCTCCTGGAGCTCCCGCGTGGCCACCCAGCGCCGACCGGAGAACATCCAGGGCATCGCCATCGCGCCGGCGTAGAAGTGGTCGTCCTCGTACCAGCGGTTGTACGCGAACTCATGCCCCCGGTGCGGCTCCACCATGGTGATCAGCGCGTGACCGGGGTGGACTCCGTACGGCCCCAGCGCGGCCAGTTCGGCGTAGGTGTCGCTCCGCGTCCCGCCGTCCCGCACCCCTTCACCCTTCGCTCCCTCGCCCATGCCGTTCCCCTTCCGTACTCCGCCGGAGGGACCTACTCTGACGCCCCGTCAGAAAAACTGCCAGAGCCGGGAGGCGCCGATGTTGCTCGCGGGAAGGACCGTCATCGTGTCCGGGGTGGGTGCCGGGCTCGGGCATCGGATCGCCGCCACGGTCGTACGGGACGGGGGCAACGCGGTGCTCGGCGCGCGCACCGCGGCCAACCTCGCCAAGTCGGCCGCCGAGATCGACCCGGAGGGTCTGCACACCGCGCACCTGGCCACCGACATCACCGACGAGGCGCAGTGCGAGGCGCTCGCGGCGCTGGCCGTCGAGCGGTTCGGGCGGATCGACGCGGTGGTCCATGTCGCGGCCTGGGACAGCTACTTCGGCGGCGTCGAGGACGCCGACCTGGACACCTGGAAGGCGGTCGTCGACGTCAATCTGCTCGGCACCCTGCGGATGACGCGCGCCTGCCTGCCCGCCCTCAAGGAGCGGGGCGGTTCGGTCGTCGTCATCGGCACACAGTCCGCGGTGGCGGCACCGTCCCAGGTGCGGCAGGCGGCGTACGCGGCCTCCAAGGGTGCGCTCACCTCGGCGATGTACTCCATGGCGTGGGAGTTCGGACCGCACCGGATCAGGGTGAACACCGTACTGCCGGGCTGGATGTGGGGGCCGCCGGTGCAGGCCTACGTGCAGTTCACCGCCCACACCGAGAAGGTGCCCGAGTCCGAGGTACTGGGGAGGCTCTCGGACCGCATGGCGCTGCCGGAGCTGGCGACGGACGGCGATGTGGCGGAGGCCGCGGTCTTCCTGGCCTCCGACCGGGCTCGGGCGATCACCGGGCAGTCCCTGCTGGTCAACGCCGGCGAGCTGATGCGCTGACGCGCGGGCCCGCCCCGCAGGGGGTTCGGCAGGATCAGATCTCCTCCTTCTCGGCCGCACGGGACCCGCATCCCGTGCGGTCTTTCTGTGCTCTTCGGCGCTCCTGGACGTTCTTGGGTTCTCTGCACAGCCTGACGAAGTGCCCGCTCATGGTGTGGCCGCCGTCACGTTCGCGACAACGCCCTCGCCGGTCAAGAACAAGCAAAATCGTTCGACTTACTGATCCGCGTTCACATCCCTGACCGCTGCAGACCTTGACCGAGGGACCGAACAGGCGGTTCAATCCCCGAAGTCCCCGCTCCCGCACGGGGACCCCGCTGAACGGCCGTACTGACGAAGTGCGTACCCGTTCACAAGGCGGACCCCAGGAGGGGGCACATGAACAGTCTCGACTGGGTCGTGCTCATCGGCTACTTCGGCGTGATGATCGCGATCGGACTCTGGTCCCACAAGCGTGTCGACAACGTCAGCGACTTCTTCACGGCCGGCGGCAAGATGCCGTGGTGGCTTTCCGGCATCTCGCACCACATGTCCGGCTACAGCGCCGTGATGTTCACCGGCTACGCCGGCATCGCGTACCAGTACGGCGTCACGTCCTTCGTGACGTGGTCGCTCCCCATCGCCATCGGCATCGGCATCGGCGCCAAGCTCTTCGCTCCCCGGCTGAACCGGCTGCGCTCGCGCCTGCACGTCGCCTCGCCGCTCGAATACCTGAAGAACCGCTACAACATCCAGACCCAGCAGGCGCTCGCCTGGTCCGGTCTGCTGCTGAAGATCGTGGACGTGGGCGCCAAGTGGGCGGCCATCGCCACGCTGCTCTCCGTCTTCACGGGCATCACCCTGACCCAGGGCATCTTCATCACCGGCCTCATCACGGCCGTCTACTGCACGGTCGGCGGCCTGTGGGCCGACGCGCTCACCGAGCTGGGGCAGTTCGTCATCCAGCTGTTCGCCGGTATCGCGATGCTCGTCACCGCGATGAGCAAGCTCGACGGCGTCAGCACCCTGTGGACCGTCTGGGACAAGCTGCCGGAGGGCCACACGGACCCGACGGCCGGTCCGTACACCGTGACCTTCCTGCTGGCGTACCTGTTCATCAAGACCTTCGAGTACAACGGCGGCATGTGGAACCAGGCCCAGCGCTACATGGCCACGGACTCCGCCGCCTCCGCGACCCGGTCGGCACGCCTCTCCGCCCTCCTGTGGCTGGTCTGGCCGACGGTCCTGTTCTTCCCGATGTGGTGCGCCCCGCTGCTCGTCCACGCGCAGAAGCCGGACGCCTCGGACAGCTACGCGCTGATGACCGAGCAGCTCCTGCCGCACGGTCTGCTGGGCCTGGTCGTCGTCGGCTTCTTCTCGCACACGATGGCGATGTGCTCCTCGGACGCCAACGCCATCGCGGCGGTCTTCACCCGCGACATCGCCCCGGTCTTCTCCAAGGCCGCCCGCAACTGGAGCGACCGGGCCGGCCTGATGGCCGCGCGGCTCTCCACGCTCGGCTTCCTGGGCCTGTCCATGGCGCTGGCGACCCAGATCAACTCGCCGACGTTCAAGGACATCATCTCGGTCGTCATCAAGTGGGTCGCCGGTCTGATGGGGCCGATCGCGATCCCGTTCATGCTGGGTCTGCTGCGCAGGTTCCGTAAGTCCGGGCCGACGGCGGCGCTCACCAGCTGGGCCGCGGGCCTGCTGGCGTTCTACTTCACCAACTACAACTTCGACGGCTCGGTGAAGACGGACGTCGCCCTGCAGTACCAGGTGGCGCTGCCGCTGGCGATCTCGCTGGTGCTCTACATCGTCATCGGCTTCATCAAGCCGGAGGACACCCCGGAGCGCGACGCGATCATCGAGCAGATCAACTCGGACGGCGACGGTTCCCGGACCGGTGCACCCCTGCCCGTCCAGCGCGGCCCCGAGGACGTCGAGGTCGTGGAGGGCGCCAAGGGCGTGAAGGACTGACGCCTGCGGCTGTACGCAGGTGCGGGGCGGGGTTACGGATGCGGCGGCTTCCGTAACCCCGCCCCGCACCTGTTCCCGGGCTCAGCCGCGCGGGTAGCGGGCCAGCCAGCCCGGTGCGGCGGCGGCCGGACCGTGCAGCGCGGGTCCCTGTGTCATCTCCATGGCGAAGTCGTCGGCGAGTTCGAGAAGGGTGGGGCGCCCCTCCAGCTCGGCCAGCCAGGCCGGGGGCAGCGCGGTCTCGCCGTGCAGCGCACCGAGCAGCGCCCCGCACAGGGCCCCGGTGGCCGCGGAAGGCCCGCCGTGGTTCACGGCCAACCGCAGCCCGTGCCGGATGTCCTCGCCGACGAGGGCGCAGTACACGGCCACGGCGAGGACCTCCTCTGCGGAGTCCGTGGCGCCCAGCGACTCGATGAGCGCGGGGCCCGGGATGCCCTGGCGCACGGTGCCGAGGGCCTGCTGGAGCGCCTCGGTGACGGGTTCGTGGCCCGGCCGCTCGGTGAGCAGGGCCAGCGCGTGCTGCACGGAGCCGTCCAGCGTCTCGCCGCGCGCCAGCCCGTGCACGATCACCGCGAGGGCGCCGGCGGACAGCAGGGCGGTGGGGTGGCCGTGGGTCTGGGCGGCGCACTCCACGGCGAGCTGGAGCACGAGCTGCGGCTCCCAGCCGACGAGCAGCCCGTAGGGCGCGGAGCGGGTGAGCGCGGCCGAGTCGTGCGCGGCCGGGTTCTTGGGCCGGTCGAGGGTGCCCATGACGGTGTCGCCGAGGCCGCCCAGGCACTCGCGGGTGGGTGCGCGGCGGCTGTAGAGCCACTCCTGCGTGGCGAGCCAGCCGTTGTCCTTGCGCCGTTCGTCGGGCCCCCAGTCGTGCTGGGTGGCGGCCCAGCGCAGATGGGCCTGGTGCACATCGGTGGGCGGGTGCCAGGCGCCGGTGTCGCGGCGGACCTGGGCGCGGATCAGCCCGTCGACGGTGAACAGGGTGAGCTGGGTGACCGAGGTGACGAAGCCGCGGCCGCCGTGTGCGGGGACGAAGTCGGTGACGGCGTCGGCCCCGTGGGCCTCGCGGATCTCCTCCAGCGTGAGCCCGCTGACGCCCGCGCCGAGCGCGTCCCCGATGGCGCCGCCGAGCAGTGCGCCGCGTACCCGGCTGCGGAAGTCCTGCTGTTCGGCACGGCCCCAGACAGCGGTGGTCGCTGAGCTCACCGTGCCCCTTCCCTCGGTCGGTCGGTCCGTTCCCGTGTGCGACTGTTCGGTAACTGCGCAGCACTGTAACCGAACGACCACGGGGCCGACGGGGCCGGAACGGTATGTACGAAGTTGCTGGTTCGGTTCAGTTTTGCGCGGCAATCTCCGGGGATTGCCCCTGCATCCGGCCGCCCCTGCTGTGTGCGATCCGCAGTACGTCCCCGAGCGATTCGACGGCCCGGGTGAGCGCGAACCGCACCGCTCGCTCGCCCGCAGCCCGGTCCGCCAGCACGGCCCGCGTCCCGGCCCACACCTGCTCGCCGCACTCGATCTGCTCGTCCTCCATGGCGTCGGCCAGCCGTGACATCAGGCTGTCGGGATCGTCGGTGCTGAGCCAGCACGGCTTGCCCTCCGGGGAGGCCCAGGGAAGGAGGCGCGGAGGAAGGTCGGTCATGACTGCTCCTGACGGTCGGTGAGCGGGTACGTGCCACCGACGGGTGACGGTGACGGAACGTGCCCCGATGATTACGCGACCGCCGTACGCTCGGACAGAGGGACACGCTTGCCCGTACGCAGGACAACGGAGGGCCGCCGATGACCGAACTCACCCCCGCGGACGAGGAGTCGGGCCGCGCCGCGCTCGGGCGCGCACTGCGCTACCTCCGCGAGAAGGCCGGCCTGTCCCTCGGACAGCTCGCCGAGAAGACGCGCTACGACAAGAGCTACCTCTACCGCCTGGAGGTGAGCCAACGCCTGTCCAAGCTCGCGGTGATGGAGGACCTGGACTGGTTCTACGACTCCGGTGGCCTGCTGGTGCAGCTCTGGAAGGTGGCGCGCAAGGAGGTCTTCAAGGACCGGTACAAGGAGTTCATGCGGCTGGAGCCGACGGCCCGCATCATGCACCTGTTCACGCTCGGTATCCCGGGCCTGCTCCAGACGGAGGAGGTGGCACGGGAGCTGCTGTCCGGCGCCCAGGAGAGCGACGCCGAGGCCGAGTTGGTGGAGGAGCAGGTCATCGTGCGCATGGGCCGACAGCAACTGCTGCACCGCAGGCCGGCGCCCTCCGTGCGGATCATCATGGACGAGTACGCGCTGCGCCGTCCGGTCACGGACCCCAAGGCGTGGGACGAACAGCTGACGCACCTCGTCGACATGAGCGAGGTGTCCTCCGTCGTGCTCCAGGTCCTGCCCTTCTCTGCCGGGGCGCACCATCTGATGGATGGTTCCCTGACGTTGCTGTGGCAGGACGACGCGAGCGCGGTTGCCTACACGGAAGGCAACGGATGCGCGGAGTTGATCGAGGATCCGGCCGCCGTGACGCGCTACCGGCTGTCCTACGATCGGCTCCGGGATCTGGCGCTGCCCCCGCCGGATTCCACCGCGTTCATCAGGGGTGTCCTGGAGGAGCACAGATCATGAGCCGTATCCCCGACCTCTCCGCAGCGGCCTGGCGCAAGTCCACCTACAGCGACGGCGGTGCCAACAACTGCGTCGAGGTGTCGGACAGCTTCCCCGGCCTCGTCCCCGTGCGCGACAGCAAGACCCCCGCCGGTCCCGCGCTCGTCTTCGGGCCCGGGGCCTGGTCCGCGTTCGTGGGGTTCGCCGGATCAGGGGCACGCCCTCGCTGAGGCGATCGCTCGCACCGGCGGCCCGACGGGCCGGATCACGGTCCGGAGGCTGCCGGCGGCCGCCCGTCAGCGGTTCGGCCTCGTGCCCGAGCGCGGCGGCGTCCCGCATCTCGCGGACCGGCTGATCCCTCTACGGGGCGCGGTCGGCTTCCGTGAGGCGGGCGGCTGCCGCGCCACGGACGGCCGTTGGGTGAAGAGGGGCGGGACCTACTGCTCCGACGCGCTCGACGGTTCACCACCGCAGGCCGCGGTACGAGCCGCTGCTCGGCGTGCGCCCCGCGTACCTGAACTCGGGCTTCACGGAGGCGGGGAAGAGGGTCGGCTCCTTCACCCCGTACGAGAAGCGCGCGCCTGGCCGGACGCCGGGCACATCCGCGCGCTGAAGCGGGACCTGCCGGTGGGCCGGGCGGACCGCCGGACCGGTCCGCCGCACGCCGCGGGACCAGTCCGAATTCCGTTGCGGGGCGAGACCCGCGGAGCGATGATCGCGCGATGGCATCTCCTCACCCCGACGGCCGCGCCGGAATCGACGCCGCGCTCGTGAAGCGTCTGATCGCCGGCCAGTTCCCGCAGTGGAGCGGGCTGCCCGTGACACCGGTCGAAGTCGACGGGTGGGACAACCGGACCTACCGACTCGGCAACGCCATGACGGTCCGGCTGCCCACTGCCGCCGGGTACGCCCCCGCGGTGGAGAAGGAGCACCACTGGCTGCCCCGTCTCGCCCCGAGGCTGCCGGTCGCTGTTCCGCCGGTGCTGGCCCTGGGGGCGCCGGGCGAGGGCTATCCGCATCCGTGGTCGGTCCGGCGCTGGTTGCGGGGCGAGACAGCCGCTCGGGGCCGTATCGACGATCTACCGCAGTTCGCGGTCCAGGTGGCCGAGTTCGTCCGCGCCCTCCAGGGCTGCGACGCGACGGGCGGCCCGCTCGCCGGGGAGCACAGCTGGTACCGCGGCGCCTCGCCCGCCCATTACGACGAGGAGACCCGGCGCTGCCTGGCCGCGCTGGAGGGCCACGTCGACACGGACCGGGCTCGCGCGGTCTGGGACGCCGCCCTCGCCGCCGAGTGGCACGGGGAACCCGTGTGGTTCCACGGCGATATCGCCTCGGGCAATCTGCTGGTCGACGGCGGCGAGTTGTCGGCGGTCATCGACTTCGGCACGTCGGGCGTCGGCGACCCGGCCTGTGACCTGGTGATCGCGTGGGGGATGTTCTCCGGCGACAGCCGGGAGGCGTTCCGGCGCGCGGTCGGCCAGGACGCCGGGACCTGGGCGCGGGCGCGGGGCTGGCTCCTGTGGAAGGCGCTGCTGAACCTGACCGGGTTCCTCGGAACGGACCGGGACCGGGCCGCGTCGGAGCTGCGTGTCATCGATGCCGTGCTGACCGATCACGACCTGTTCGGCTGACACCGGGGCCCGTCTGCCACAGCCCTTCCCTGCCGCCGCGCCATTCTGCCGTTCTGCCGCCCTGCCGTCGTGCCGTCCTGGAGCGCCGCCGGGCGGTTGCGTGGCAATGGGTGAAGAAACACGACAGATGGTGTCCGGTTTTACCTCCAGCATGGGGGCACCGGTCGTCATCCATGTCGTACGGCCGGGGCCGGCAGGCACGAGCGACCTCAAGGGGATTCATGTCCGACACATCGAAACCAGCACTCCAGGGAAAGATCGCGCTGGTCGCGGGGGCCACCCGGGGTGCCGGGCGCGGTATCGCCGTCCAGCTCGGCGCAGCGGGTGCGACCGTCTACGTCACCGGCCGCACGACCCGGGAACGGCGCTCGGAGTACGACCGGCCCGAGACGATCGAGGAGACCGCGGAACTCGTCACCGCCGCGGGCGGGACCGGCATCGCGGTGCCGACCGACCACTTGGTGCCCGACCAGGTCCGCGCGCTGACCGAACGCATCGATGCCGACCAGGGGCGGCTCGACGTGCTCGTCAACGACATCTGGGGCGGCGAGCGGCTGTTCGCGTTCGACAAGCCGGTGTGGGAGCACGACCTGGACGACGGACTGCGGCTGCTCCGGCTCGGCGTGGAGACGCACGCGATCACCAGCCACTTCGCGCTTCCGCTGCTGGTGCGGCAACCGGGCGGGCTCGTGGTCGAGATGACGGACGGGACGTCCGCGTACAACGCGGCGAACTACCGCAACTCCTACTTCTACGACCTGGTCAAGAACAGCGTGCTGCGCATGGCGTTCGTGCTCGCCCACGAGCTGAAGCCGCATGGCGGGACGGCGGTGGCGCTCACCCCGGGCTGGCTGCGTTCGGAGATGATGCTCGACGCCTTCGGCGTGGCCGAGGAGAACTGGCGCGACGCGCTGACCGAGGTGCCGCACTTCTGCATCTCGGAGAGCCCCGCGTACGTCGGGCGCGCGGTCGCGGCTCTGGCCGGTGACGCCGACCTTGCCCGCTGGAACGGTCAGTCGCTGTCCAGCGGGCAGCTCGCCCGGGAGTACGCGTTCACCGACCTCGACGGTTCGCGGCCCGACTGCTGGCGCTACCTGGTCGAGGTGGACGCCGCCGGGAGGCCGGCGGACGCGACGGGATACCGGTGACGGCCGCCTCCTGGGCGGCCGTTCAGGCGGCTCGGGCCGGTCGCCGGCACTGGCGCGGCGACCGGCCCGGGAGTCGCGGGACAGCCCTTAGCTGGTCATGCTGCGCGCCGAGGAGTAGATGTCGAGAACGGCGAGGCACAGGGGGACGAGCGCGAGGAGGAGGATCACCTCGGCCAGGTCGGAGAAGCGGCCCCAGAAGGGGGACAGCCCCTTCTTCGGAATGATCAGCGCGATGCCGACCAGCAGGGCGGCACCGGCGGTGACGGCCGCGGCGAGCCACAGGGTACGGATGTCGAGCGGTCCGCGGTCCTGTTCCGTCAGGAGCTTGATGACGGCGTCGGCCGGCGGGTTGAGCGAGAGCCCCAGCACCAGCAGGCCGAGGGAGGCCAGGCCCGCACCCAGCACCGCGACGACCTGGGCGGTGTAGCGGAAGAGCCGTGCCCGCAGCAGCATGGCCAGGCCGGCGACCAGGGCGAGGGCCTGGCCCCAGACGTTGGAGGAGAAGCCCAGGACGGCGGCAGCCGCGACGACCACCACGCAGCAGCCTCCGGCAAGGCCCAGCAGCAGCTCGTGCCCGCGCCGGGCCTGGGCCGCGATGCGCTCGGCGTCGACGGGACCGCGGTCGCCGGCACCCGGCTCGCGGTCGAGGTCGGCGTCCGTCGTGGGGCGGGGGGCCGCGTAGCCGATCGGCAGGTGGGCCACCCTCGCGGAGAGTCCGGGGAGGAAGGCCACGGCTCCGATCGCGACCACCGCGCAGACGGCGGCGGTCTCGCTGGGACTGGCTTCCGTGAGGATCGCGCAGAACGTCGCGAGGGTGCCGACCGCCGAGGCGAAGACGACGGCGACGAAGGGCGCGTCGCCGGACGGCATCGCGGCGACGAGTCCGGCGGAGAAGCAGAGCACCGTGGCACAGCCGAGCAGGAACTGGAGGCGCCCGATGCCGACGCCCGGATCGAGCGCGAGGATGCCGGACCCGGCGATCATCAGGTGCGGCAGAGCCGCGAGGCCGAGCGCGATCGCGGAGGCCCGGTCGCCGTAGCTCCGCGCCCTGATGGCGGCGAGCGTGACGAGCAGGACACCCACGACGCCGGCGACGATGCCCGGCAGGCCGTGCATGTCGTGCTGGACCGGGTCGGAGAACCAGAGCACGAAGCCCATGAGTACGAGAAGGAGCGCACCGCCGAAGAGGCCGGAGGCGCGGAACAGCTGGTCGCTCCAGAGGGCGCGGTCGCGGCGGACAGCGGAAGCGACCGCGTCGGTGACGTCGTCGAAGACGGCCGGCGGCAGCGATTCGGCGAAGGGCCGAAGCCGCAGGACGTCCCCGTCCAGGACACGCTGGACGGCCATCGGGTGGGTGAGGTCCAGGAGGGTGCCGTCGCGGCGGACCAGGTGGTAGCCGGGTGGTGCCCCCGGGGGCGTGGTCTGGCCGGTCAGCCGCAGGATCTCCGGAAGGAGATCGGCGACCGCGACGTCGTCCGGGAGGGCGACGTCGATGCGGCTGTCCGGTGCCACGACCGTTATTCGGCAAAAACCGGTTGAAAGGGTCGAACTCACCTGATACATCCCCCTGGTTCGTTGTGCACCGCGCTCCTGGGCAAGAGCGTCACCCTATCGGGGGCGCCTGCACGGACTGCACGTAGGATTATCGGCACGCGGAGGTAGGTCGCTGCCACGGGGGTGCCGGCCCACAACTCTCCGGGCCGCACTGAGGGATTGATTCGCCGGTGACCCAGATCGTCGTCAAACGCCCGCCCCGGGCCATGCCGCCTGAGACGTCCGCGGCGGAAGTAAGACTTGAGTCGCCTCCTGAACTGCCGCGCGGGCAGCAGGAGGGCATGGCCATGCAGCTGCTGCCGATGCTCGGCATGGGCTCGTCCGTGGTGTTCTTCTTCATGCCCGGCTCGCAGCCGTTCATGAAGATCATGGGCGTCATGATGCTGATGTCGACGGTAGCCATGGCGATAGCCCAGGTGATGCGGCACCGCAAGGGAACCCAGGGCGAAGCCTCGGAAGGCCGCCGGGACTACCTGAAGTATCTGGCGCAGACCCGGCGCAAGGTGCGCAAGACCGCGCGGGCCCAGAGGGACGCGCAGTTCTACCTGCACCCGGACCCGGACCAGTTGTGGTCGCTGGTGGCCGAGGGCGAGCGGCTCTGGGAGCGGCGGATCGGCGACAACGACTTCGCCCAGGTCCGCGTGGGTCTCGGACCGCAGCAGCTGTGGACGCCGCTGGTGGCTCCGAGCACCGCGCCGCTGGACGAGCTGGAGCCGCTGTCGGCCGGAGCCATGCACCAGTTCCTGGCCGCTCACGGTTCGCTCGACCGGCTTCCCATGGCGGTATCGCTCCGCGCCTTCTACCACGTCGTGTTCTCGGGCGAGCCGGGTCCGGTGCGCGCTTCGGCACGCGCGATGGTGGCCGGCCTGGTCGCGCTGCACTCACCCGACGACCTCATGGTCGCCGTGGCGGCGTCCCCGGACGTGACCGACGAGTGGGACTGGACGAAGTGGCTGCCGCACGCCCAGGTCCCCGGGTCGTCCGACGGCGCCGGCACGAAGCGGCTGTTCGCCGACAACCTGGCGGAGGTCGAGGAGCTGCTCAAGAACACCCTCACGGGCCGGTCGAGGTTCAACCGCGAGGGATCACCGCTCCTCGACCAGCCGCACGTGATCGTCGTGCTGGACGGCGCGCTCGTCCCGGCGGAGTCGCTGCTCGCCTCCTCGGAGGGACTCCAGGGGGTGACCGTCGTGGAGATCGTTCCGGAAGAGCTCGACGAGCCGCGCGGCCAGCTGCACATCGCCGTACGGCCGGGACGGCTCCGGCTGGAGTCGGCCGCGGCCACCTATCACGGCACGCCCGACCTCCTGCCGGTCGAGACCGCGGAAGCCCTGGGGCGTCAGCTCGCCCCGCTGCGGATGGGCATCGGGTCGGAGGACGACGAGCCTCTGCTCGCCAACCTGGACTTCACGGATCTGCTGGGGATCGGCGATCCGGCAGCGGTGGACACCAACACCGTCTGGCGGCCGCGTTCCACGGCCGACCGGCTGCGCGTACCGATCGGCATCGGCGAGGACGGCTCGCCCGTCATGCTCGACCTCAAGGAGGCCGCGCAGGAGGGTATGGGCCCGCACGGACTGTGTGTGGGTGCGACCGGTTCCGGCAAGTCCGAGCTGCTGCGCACCCTGGTGCTCGGTCTGGCGGTCACCCACTCCTCCGAGACGCTCAACTTCGTCCTCGCCGACTTCAAGGGCGGCGCGACGTTCGCGGGGATGTCCGAGCTTCCGCACGTCGCCGCGGTCATCACCAACCTGGCGGACGACCTCACCCTGGTCGACCGCATGCGGGACTCCATCACGGGTGAGCTGCAGCGCCGCCAGGAGCTCCTGCGTTCGTCGGGCAACTACGCGAACCTCACCGACTACGAGAAGGCGCGCGCCGCCGGTGCCCCGCTCGAACCCCTGGCCTCGCTCGTCCTGGTGATCGACGAGTTCAGCGAGCTGCTCACCGCGAAGCCCGACTTCATCGACATGTTCATCCAGATCGGCCGTATCGGCCGGTCCCTGGGCGTGCACCTGCTGCTCGCCTCGCAGAGGCTGGAGGAGGGCCGCCTGCGCGGTCTGGACACCTATCTGTCCTACCGGATCGGTCTGCGCACCTTCTCCGCCGCCGAATCCCGTACCGCTCTGGGCGTGCCCGACGCCTACCACCTGCCTTCGGTACCCGGCTCCGGGTTCCTCAAGTTCGGCACCGAGGGGATGACCCGCTTCAAGGCCGCCTACGTGTCGGGCACCTACCGCCCGGGGGTCACCCCCGTCGTGGGCAGCGGCGAACTGCCCATCGACCGGCGCCCCGTGCTCTTCACCGCGGACCCGGTGGCGGTCCACTACCCCGAGCCCGATCCGCACGTCTCCTACAGCCCCGGTCAGGGAACGCCCGACGCGCTGGCTGACACCGTCCTCGACGTCATCGCACGCCGCCTGGAGGGTCAGGGACCCCTCGCTCACCAGGTATGGCTGCCGCCCCTGACCGAGGCCCCGTCCCTCGACCAGATGCTGCCGCCGCTGGCGGTGACGCCCGAGCGCGGACTCCACTCCCCGCAGTACGACCGGAACGGCGCCCTCGTCGTCCCCTTCGGTCTGGTGGACAAGCCCTTCGAGCAGCGCCGCGACTCGCTGGTACGGGACTTCTCGGGTGCCGCCGGTCACATGCTGATCGTCGGCGGCCCCCGCTCCGGCAAGTCCACCCTCCTGCGTGCGCTCATCGGCTCCTTCGCCCTCACGCACACGCCGCACGAGGTGCAGTTCTACGGGATGGACTTCGGCGGCGGCGGCATGATCGCCGTCGAAGGGCTGCCTCACGTCGGCGGAGTGGCCTCCCGGCTCGACCCGGAGAAGATCCGCCGCACGGTCGCCGAGGTCTCGGGGATCCTCAACCGGCGCGAGGAGTTCTTCCGGGACAACAACATCGACTCGATCGCCACCTACCGACGGCTCCGCGCCGCCGGCCAGCTGCCGGGCGAGCCGTGGGGCGACGTCTTCCTGGTCATCGACGGCTGGCAGTCCTTCAAGACGGACTACGAGTTCCTGGAGCCCGTCGTCGCCGACATCGCCGCCCGCGGTCTGGGGCTCGGCGTCCACCTGATCGCCACGGTCGCCCGGTACATGGAGATGCGGGCGGCGCTCAAGGACCAGTTGCTCAACCGGCTGGAGCTGCGCCTCGGCGACCCGACCGACTCCGAACTGGACCGCAAGATCGCGGTGAACGTCCCCGTCGGCACACCGGGCCGCGGCCTGACCGCGGAGAAGCTGCACTTCATGGGCGGGCTGCCGCGCATCGACGACTCCGCGGGCTCCGGCGACGACCTGTCCGAGGCCACCGCGGCCTTCGTGCGGGCCGCGACGGACAACTGGCCCGGCCCACACGCCCCGCAGGTCCGCATGCTGCCCAGGATGCTGTCCGCGCGCGAGCTGCCGAGCGGTCCCGAGCAGTCGCGCGGCGGTGTCGCCTTCGGTATCGACGAGATGAACCTCGCACCGGTCTTCGTCGACTTCGACACCGATCCGCTGTTCGCGGTCTTCGGTGAGTCGGAGTCCGGGAAGAGTGCGGTGCTGCGGCTGCTCATCAAGCAGATCACCGAGCGGTACACCCCGCAGGAGGCGTTGATCTGTGTCGGTGACTACCGGCGCAGCCTGCTGGAGTGCGTGCCCGAGCCGTACCTGGTCGGATACTCGACGACTCAGAACGCGTTCGACAAGTACCTCCAGGACATGAACACCCTCATCACCAGCCGCATCCCCGGCCCCGATGTGACCCCGCAGCAGCTGCGCACGCGCAGCTGGTGGCGGGGGCCGCGGGCGTTCATCATCGTCGACGACTACGACCTGGTCGCGACGTCGTCCGGCAACCCCATGGCGCAGCTGGTCGACAACCTGCCCTACGCACGCGACGCAGGCGTCAACTTCATCATCGCGCGCAGCAGCGCAGGAGCGGGTCGCTCCTCGTACGAGCCCTTCATGCAGCGCTTCAAGGAGCTCGGCGCCCAGGGCGTCGTCCTGTCCGGCCACCCCGGCGAGGGCGAACTCCTCGGCGACGTGAAGGCCCGCCCGCTGCCTCCGGGCCGCGGCCTGTTCGTCTCCCGCCGCGGGGCACCCGCCCTGATCCAGACGGGCTGGCTGCCGCCGGACCTGGGCTGAGCGGGTCACGGAGGAAACGGAGGAGGGGGTCGGCCCGGTTTCGGGCTGACCCCCTCCTTCGATACGCGCCGAGACGGCACCTCTTCTACGCGCCGGCCTTGCCCGGGTTCCAGGGTTCGACGGTGTACTTTCCTGGCGCGAAGCGCTCGACTGCCTCAACGATCAGGGCAGCGTGATGCGGCCTCCGCCGGCGCCAGAGGGAGCTTCCGAGCGAGTAGAGAATGACCATCTTCCGCCCGCCCCCGCCGATCGGCCTGTCCGGGAGAGCCCCGTCCTTCAGCTCCAGTAGCAGCAGGCTCTGCCTGCTGTTGAACCGGACCTGGTCGATATCAGCCCACCGCACGGTCTCGGTGCCCCCACGCCGCACCTTGCTCATGCCCGCCGGATCGATGCGCAGGGCCGGCGTTCGCGACACCAGGGCGACCAGCGGCAGCAGGGCCACCACCCCTCCCAGCACCGGTAGTCCTACGTATCCGGCGACACCGGGCTCGCCCATGAACCCCATGTCCTCACCCATGATCAGTACACCGATCACAAAGAAAACGAGTCCTTCGAGGAGCACCAGGCAGAGCATCGCCGCGAGGATCAACCCGAGGTAGAACCCGCCGCGGCGCGCCCGCTCAGCGGGGAGCGAGAGCCCTTCGGTGGTGTTGGAGGGTGTGGTCATGGTGTTTCCTTCGTTGAGGTTCGGGCGGCGAGTGCATGACGCTCAACTCCTCGCCGGCGAAGCGTGAGGGACATCCCGTATGAGCTGGCCAAGCTGGCAGCGCAATGTCAACACGTGAACTGCCACGGTCCCTCCCCTGGTTTTCAGTCGCCCGACGGGCCGGGTAGTCATGCCCGTCATCACTGAGGACATGCTGCACACCGTGCTCCGCCGCCGTGCGCACGGCGAGCCGGCTCGTCCCGCGATGCGCGGACCCACAACTCGACAACTCGGGACTCGCGGGCTCACAGCTCCTTGATCTGTGTTGCGGCCATATCGATCAGGATCCCCGGATACTGACGCTTGATCTCGCGCAATGCACCGAGCCGCCCACCCTCATGACGCGCAAAACCCGGCGACACGATCGCGACGCCGGGTTCCGTTGCACTGCGCCAGGATGACGCCCGGCGCTACGTAGAAGGCGACCCTGCCGACACCGGACAGCGCCGAACGCAAGGCGGCCTCATGAGTGCCAGTTCCGACCTCGACGGCCGCGGGACAGGGCGTGGAGCGGTCACAGCGACTGAACGAGCTTCAGGGCTTCGGGCAAGGGGCACCGAGGGAATTGGCGCCTGAACCGGCGGGCAGCCACCAGCAACCCCTTTTCGTCACGGATCCGGCGAAGTTCCGCCTCGTTCGTCACGATCGACCGCAATGCTTCGGTGGACCCGAACTGTCCGTACCAGTCCTTCTGGCGCCGCCGCTGCGCGTATCCCTCGCCACAGGCCGGAAGGAGAACGAACAGGGCGTAAAGAAGGATCATCAGCGGCACGCTATGAGGCCGGACAGAGAACAGCGCATAGAAGCAGGCCAAGGCCACACCCCACAGCGTTACTCGAATCCAGTGCATACGAGACCATCACCCATCATTCCGAGATTCTGCCTTCCCGCCTCATCAAGCACTGCTGGGTGAGCAGAAGCTCCGCCCGCCTCGCAGCTCCATCAGGCCGTTGCGACCGGCCACTTACCGTTCGGGAAGGCGCTGTTGTCGTTGGCCTCACCCTTGGCAACGGCTACCTGAGCGGCCTGTGCTGTCAGCACCCCGACCAGGGTCACCACGAGCCCGGTGATGATGCCGGCGTCCGACGCCGCTTCTGCGACACCGGCAAGAAGCCCTGCCCACGAGAACACGACGGAGCCCGCAGCCACGGCTGCCGCGATCATGACGACGATCGCCTTGATCAAGACAGCCAGCAGTGCCAAATAGAACGCCGCCCCGGCAACCGCGCAGATCGTCAGTGCCGTCGCGAGCTTGTCCGCACTCGTCTCGATCTGGGTAGCGGCGGTCGGCTGGCCCTTCACGGCTGCGGCGTACGCGTCGGCGCCCTCCCCCTTCCAGCTGAGGGGTGCCTTGAGTGCTTCGCCTGCAGTGTTCCCGGCAACGCCTGACACCTTGCCGCGGATCGACGCCCCTTCCCATTCCTGAGCATCCAGGTAGAACATAACCGGCGCGACAGCACCCTGGAGGCATTCGACGATCTTGTCCAGGATCCAGGATCCGAGTTCGATCATCTTGTTCGCAAACCAAATCAGCGGCTTGGCGATGGCATCCGGCACATACCAGTGATTCACTGCCGACTCGGCGGCCGGACCGATTGCCTGCAGCTTGGCCTGCATCTTGACGACTCCGGAGTTCAGCTTCTCCACGGTCGCCTCTGTTTGAGCTACGTTGAACGCCATTTCAAGTCCCTCGTATCAGTAGGCGTCTTCGACGGACTTGGTGGTATCCGCCTCGTGATTGTCGTAGGCGTTTGCATTCTTGATCAATGCATCCGCGACCTCCGACATGCGACTCTGTCCCTCAAGGCATCGGGAGGAGATTTGATCGATGGCCTCGTTGTAGTTGGAGACGACCAGCTGGAACAGGCCGGCCTGGAGACGTGTCAGCCTCATCCCATCAGCAGCGTGTCCCACCTCCCCCATGGAAGCGCTCTGCTTGTCCCACATTCCCGCCTCGGTCCGCAGCGCATCGGTGATGTGCTTCAGATCTGCCATGCCGACCTGCCCTTCGTCACTCAGTCAATGAAACGTTGCGGATTGCGGAGCATGGCCAGTGCCTCGTCCAGCAAGCTGTCCACCTGAAGGCCCGCAATGCCGTCCGCACCGGCGGCCTCGGTGCTGCTCAGCTTGTCCCTGGCATCAACGAGGGCCTCTTCAAAAGCCTGGTTCAGCCCGATGTACGACTGCCCGGTCGCCCACTGTCGATCCACCTCGCAGGAGCGCAGAGCGCCCTTGGTCACCACGAGGGTCACCTGGCGGCCGGCGGAGATTCCCTCGACCTCGGCGGGCTCGGAGGCCGCCTCGCCCAGCCGGTCCACCATGTCGAAAGCCGAAAGGACATCTTCGGCCAGCTCATCGAGAGGGCGGGAGATGACATAGCGCAGGTCCCGTTCAGGGATCTCGGGCTGCACGGCGGGAGCGGCAGGAGTAGCCGGTCGAGCTGCCTGGCTGTCCAGCTGGTCCGCCTTGGCCTGCCAGTTGCCGTCCTCGAACGCCTGGGCCCATGCCGTCATCTGCTGGCTCATGGCCGCCCCGTAAGCCTCGCTGACCGCAGCGCCGACAGCCTCCGGCTCCTGCCGACGCTGCCAGTCCGACGTGACCCGGATGAATTCCGGAAGCCCGTCCGCCGCCATCCGTACGGTCACGGCGCCTTGGGCGTCCGTTCCTTCGGCGCCCTGGGGCATCCGGTTCTGCATGTCCGTCATCATGTTCTGCAGATTCGAGGCATGTTCCTGGAACTGCTGCAGTCCGCGTATGAATTCTTCGTCCACGATGCCTCTTCTTGGCCTATGTGCGTACGGGTGATTTCACAGATGAGGGTGACGTGCGTGACGACACACGTTCAACGCCGAGGGCCGGCAGCTCTCCGGCGCAGCAGGAGCACCGCGCCGACGACGACGGCCACGCCGGCTCCGACGATGATCCAGACGGTCGCGCCGCCGCCCTTGCCCTCATCGGCCGTCGCCGAGGCGGCGGGCGCTGCCGACTGCTTGGAGTCGGCCGTGGGGCTGCCGGATCCGCTCGGGGCGGACGGCGAAGGCGACTTGGGCGAC
The DNA here is from genome assembly GCF_045162765.1 of Streptomyces sp. NBC_01013. Classification (NCBI taxonomy): domain Bacteria; kingdom Bacillati; phylum Actinomycetota; class Actinomycetes; order Kitasatosporales; family Streptomycetaceae; genus Streptomyces; species Streptomyces sp. NBC_01013. Next base: position 4,904,450 of record NZ_CP108687.1, on the reverse strand, counting down.
CGGGCGGCCACCAGCGGGTTTACGTCGGCCGGGCCCGGGTCTCCGGGATTGCCGAGTACGGCCAGGCGGGGCCGGATCGTGCCGTAGCCGATGTAGCGGCTGGGGACCTTGCCCTCGGTCGGCTTGCCCGCGGTGTTCATCATGACGCGGAGGACCTGGTTGCCGGTCCAGGAGGGGTGCTTGGACCAGATGAGGGCGGCCGATGCGGAGGCGATGGCGGTCGCCTGACTGGTGCCCCAGCTGCTGCAGTAGCCGGCCATGCCGCCACCACACAGGATCGGGATGTCCTTACCCGGGGCGGCAAGCGCCACCTGAGGTCCTGACACCGAGAACTTCGTGACCGAGGAGGTCTTGTCGACGGCCCCGATGCCCGCGACGCCGACGCTCGCCGCCGGGTACGAGACATTATTCTCTTTGTCGCCCCTGTTGCCGGTCGCCGCCAGAAGCAGCTTCCCGCGTGCCACGGCGTAATCCACTGCCTGTTGGATCTGGTCCCGCTCCTCGTCGTCGAGCATGTAGTCCTCGTAGCCCAACGACATATTGATGATCTTGGCTTCACTGTCGGCGGCGTACCGAATGGCCGCAACCAGAGCGGGAATGCTGTTGGTGCCCGATTCCTTGCTGGATCCGAAGACGGTCAGGGGGAGGATGCGCGCGTCCGGCGCGAGACCCTTCACGCCCTGATTGTTCGCCCCGTTCCCCGCGACGAGCATCGCCATGGCAGTGCCATGCCCGTCCTTGTCCTTGTGCGCACCCCGCTTGGGCTCGACAAAGTTCTTCCCCAGGAGCACTTTCCCCGCAAGTTCGGGAACAGAAGGAATCACCCCGGTATCGAGGAGAGCGACCGTGATCCCCTTACCGGTGCTGGTCTTCCACATCTCCGCGGCCTGCATCCGGTCCAGGTACCACTCGCGATCGCGCATGGTGTCCGCGGACGCGGCCGGAGCGACGGCGCCGCCGAGGAGGAGCAGGGAGCCCAGCGCTGCCACCACCGCCGGCGCTCGCCTGCCTCGACGCCTGACCATTGACCTCATGCCACCCACTCGTCGTCCTCTGTCCGCCATCCGGCGTCGCTGCTCCGCGACCGGATCTAGTCGATCACGGGGGGAACGACGCCGTCGTCTCCCGTGGTCCAGCTCTCCTCGTCCTCTTCGAGGTATCCCGGGTTTCCGCCGTCACGTCGCTGCGGACGTCGGGTGCCCTTGGACGCACCGCCCATCGCCCCGCCCATCGGGCCCATGGCACCGCCCGTCCTGGACGACTCACGGACGAGTCCGGTGCCCCCCTGGGTGAACTCACGGCCTGCTCCCGGCTGCGTTCCGCGCGGGGCCCGCACGGTGCCGCCGGGCTCCGTGACCAGGCGCTGCGAACCGCCGCCGAGACCCCCGGGACGCCCGGTCATGCCGGGGCCGCCACCCGCGTGGCCCGGCATCATTCCACGGCCGGCCGAGGGCTTCTCGCCACCGATCACCGTTCCACGCGGCGTGCCCCGGACCGGGCCGGTCCCGGTCCGGCCGCCCTGCGCCGGTGTACCGCCGTGGATGCCCGTGTCGGTCCGGGTGGTGGACAGGGGAGGCCGGACACCTTCCACGCCGCCCCTGCCGGGGATGGTCGTGGGGGGCCGTACGGCGTCGACGCCGCCCCTGCCACCCGGCCCGGTGGTCGGAGGGCGCACTGTGTAGTTTCCGGAATTGACCGGGCCCTGCCGCGGAGGAACCACCATGGGCGGCGGCGGTGTCTGGAGTCCGCCGCCACCCGGGCCCTGCGGAGGCAGTCCACCCGTGGGCAGGGGCGCGGTGGTCGGCGGGGCCTGCGGCATCGTCACCGTGTCGATGTTCGTCCCCGTGGTGTCCGGCGCACTGGGGACCGCGGACACGTGCTGCGGTGTGTGCACGATGGAGGCGCCGTTCTGGGACGACCCGCTCACGTCGCCGGGGCTGGAGACCGAGTAGTGGTGGTCGCCCGTCGACGTGCCACTGCCCTGAGGGCCGTTCACCGAGTACGTACTGCCGGAAGAAGGGCTACCCGAGGTGCCGTAGCTCGTCTTCCCACCGTCGTAGGGCCTGTCCGGCAGGACTTCCTTAGGCAGCGGCTTGAAGTTCGGCTCCTCCTGCGAGGAGATCGACTGCTGCGCCATCATGTAGTACGAGGCGAGCTTGTTCATCTGCGGAATGGCTTCGTTCCGCGCCGTCTCGACGGCCGCGATCCGGGCCTTTTCCTTCTTCTCGTCCGCGTAGCACATCAGCGTGGCGTCGGGATGTCCCTGGATCACCTTGGCGACCTCGCTGAGCGCCTGGCCCGCCGTCTGCAGCGAGGTGCCCGCGGCGCCCGCGTAGTCGGCCAGCTTCAGGGTCTCCTTGGCGAAGTCGTCGCCCCACTCGCGGAAGGCGTCACCGCCCGCACCCTTCCAGGTGGTGCGGCCGACGTGTTCCTTGAGCTCGGTGCCGATCTTCTCGATCTCGGTCTGCGCGTCGACCAGGGCCGTGCCGCGGCCCATGATCGCCGTGGGGTCGACGCCACGGACCATGGCGAGCATGTCCTCGTACGAAGCGTGCTCGAAGTCGCTGGTGTTGTAGCAGGCGTTGAGTGGTGGCAGCTTGCCTGAGTCACCCATGCTTGTCCCTCTCCCCCGTTCACATCACGTGTTAGAAACCGTCGTTGCCGCTGGACGAACCCTCACCGGTTTTGCCCTTGTCCGCCCCAGGCGCTCCCGGATCCTTGTCGGCTCCCGGTTTCCTGTAGTAGATCTCGGTGCGCTGCTGGATGGCGTTCAGCCGCTCCGAGTGCTCCTGATCGACGTTCTGGTAGCCGCGGTCGGCGATGTCGACGGTGATACCCATCGCTTCCAGCTGATCGCCGAGCGTCTTGGAGAGCACCGCCAGGCGCGCGTGCACCATGTCGTAGGCGCTGGAAAGTCCCATCGCCTCCGGAAAGCCGGTGCCGTACGCGGCGCTGGTGACCTTCTGTTCGGTGATGCGGCTGTGCGCGGCCGGCGACCCGTCGAGCGTCGTCAGAAGCTTGTCCACCCGGACTTTGAACTTCTGCAGAGACTCGGAGGGCGTCGCCAGATCCGGCGCGCTCGGCCCCTTGCCCGGAAGGAACGGCCCGTACACCGGCGCGTGCGGGCCGTCGTCCGGAAGTTCGGATCCCATGAAAGCACCTCCCCTAAAGTGCCGCGGAACCGCAGGCGTGGGTGTGGGACGCGGTGACCGCGTCCCACACCCACAGCATGCCGGTTCCGTCTGTGTTCATCTGAGCCTGGGTCAGCCCTGGAAGCGCCGGGCCTGGGCCAGGTCGTTCGCCCGGTAGCCCTCGGTGGCTTCCAGAAGCTTCGTCGAGATCGTCAGCAGCGTCTCGTGCATGTGGTTCACCTTGACGTCCCAGCCGCTGTGGCGGTCGTAGAACGCCTGCTGCGTCTCACCGTCCCACGTGGCGACGACGGCCTTGACCTTGGTGTTCAGCTCATCGAGCTGGGTCTTGATGGTGTTGGCAGTCGACTTGACCTGGTTAGAGGCTTCGACGACCCCGGAGTACGTAATCTCCATGGAAAGTCTCCTGGTACGAGGCGGGATGGAAGAGGGTTACGAAGAGACCTGGAACCGGTCCAGGACGCCGTTGCTGCCCAAGTTGCCGCCGTCGACACCCTTGAAGCTGTTGAGTCGCTCGACCTCTTCCGCGTCGAAGCCGTCGCGGCTCATCTGCACCGCTTCCTTCGTGAAGGCGAGAAGCTCCTTCAGGTTGCGGACATCGAGGTTGACCTGCGTCTGGAGGCCGTTGTACGCGTTGGCGGCAACACCCTTCCAGTGACCCTCGACGGCGTCGATGATGCCGTTGAGGTGGCTGATCCTGCTCTCGAGCGTGTCGTGCATGTTGCCGAGTTCGCCGATCAGCTTGTCGATCTGATCGGCTGAAAGCCTGAGCTTGTCTCCCATAACGCACCTTCCCCCATGAATCGGATGTCGTGGGCTCGGACTGTCGGGCGCCACGTCTGCATCGGACCAAAGTTGTCAATAATCACTTTAGCTGCGGCTGCCACTCAAACCAACAGCGATACCCACGAGTGAAGTTGTTGGCTATTCACTTAATTACCGTCGGCGACGGTCCCGCAACACAATCGCTGTTCCCGCGATCACTGCGACGAGGAGCCCCGTGGCCGCCAGGACATAGATCGAGATTCGCTCGAACCGTTCCTGCCTTGTCTCACCCATCTGGAGCGCGATTGGTTCCGGTCCGGCGGGCCCATTCGAAACGGCCCGGTCCGGAGTGGGGGCGTTTACGGGGTGTTCGTCCTCATTGAGTGCGCGCACCGGATCGACGACCCCCCACCCGATGAAGTCGTCCCGCCCCTTGACCGCCCGTTCGGCGGTCTGCTCGATCTGGGCGACCACCTGGAACTGCTTCCAGCCCGGGTGCTTGGCCCGTATCAGTGCGGCGACCCCGGCGACGTAGGGCGCCGAGAAGCTCGTGCCGTTGTCGACGCACTGGCCGCCCTTCGGCACGGTCGAGACCATGTCGACGCCCGGCGCCGCGACGCCCACGAAGGATCCGGTCTGGGAGAACGGAGCCCGCTCGTCGTTGCGGTCCGACGCGGCCACCGCCAGGACGCCCGGATAGGCCGCCGGATACGTCAGCTTGACCTTGCCGGCGAGGCCGTCGTTGCCCGCCGACGCCACCACGACGATGTCCTTGTCCAGGGCTTCGCGCACCGCGAGCGCCAGGTCGGAATCGGCCTTCAACGGCTTGGCGGTGTCCTGGGAGATGTTGATCACCGTGGCGCGCTTCGCGATGGCGTGGCGGATGGCCGCGGCCATCGTGGCCGCGGTGCCGGTGCCCTTGTCGTCGTTCTGCCGGATGGGGATGATCGTCGCTTCCGGAGCCAGACCGACGAAACCCGTGCCCGGACGCGAGCGGGCCGCGATGATGCCGGCCACCTTGGTGCCGTGGCCGATGACATCGGTCGTGCCCTTACCGCCGCCCTTGCCCGCCGCGGGGTCCTGGGTCCCGTCCTTCGGCGGCGGGAGCAGATCGGCCCCGGCCGCCCGGTCCACCGCGGTCTTCAGCTGGGGATTCGTGGTGTCGACACCGGTGTCGATCACCGCGACCCGGACACCCTTCCCCTTGGTGTCCTGCCAGAGCCGGTCGAACACCAGCCGCTGGAGCGCCCAGGGGCGGCCCTGGATCTGCTTCTTCATGGGGAACGTGCACTCACCGCTGCCCTCGGAACCCGTCTGCGGGCCGGCCTCCTGCGCCACCGCGGGCGTCCGGGCGAGCGTCGGCAGTCCGACCGCCACCGAGCCCGTCAGGAGCAGCACGACGGCCGAGGAACGAAACCTCCTGCGAGAGATCATCACGCGCTTCCTCCCTTCCGTCGTCAGGAACTCTGCGGCTGCTTGGCGCTGTTGGTGTCGAGTCGCGGCCCCTTGGGCAGGAGCGCGGACCAGTTGTCCGGCACCGGAACCGGCTTCACGTCCTGGTAACCGAGCCTGATCTGGGCCTGGTTGACGTCGGCGGCCTGCTCCTCCGCGGACCCGGGCGTCGGGTCCGCCCCGATCTTGGAGGGGTCCGCGCTGCTGTCGTTGTTCGTCTGCACGGCGTACCGCAACCCGGTGTCCGTCACGAGGAAGAGCGAACCGGTGGTGGGGGACGAGCCGTTGAACTGCCGGTAGAGCTCGCCGCTGCCGGGCGTGACGTACGCGCTGGTGGCTCCGTCCAGGAAGCCGACCGGATACGCGGACCCGGCCCACGTGGTCAGCTCCGGCACACCCGCCGCGTTGACTCCGTGCAGCACGTTGCAGACGGTTCCGGTGCCGACCGAGGTGTCGTTGGCCTGCGTCGGCACCTTCTCCGGCCAGCCGTACTTCGCGTAGAACTCGTCGGGCGAGGGGGTGAAGGACTGCGGTCCCACTTCGGTGGCCTGCGCCTTCTGGCCCAGCACCTCCGCCTCGGGGCTCGTCAGGAGGAGCCTGGCGACGAGATCGGACACCGGAGCGACCGCCCGCGGCAGGACGACGTACTGCTGCATGCCGGTGCCTGCCAGGGCCTTGAGTACGGTGCCCACTTTGTTCAGGGCGGGGTCCAGGCCCTGGACGCCGGCCGGGTCGCCGACCTTGCCGGGGAGCTTCGGGAAGTCGATGGGCGCGCCGGCGTGGAGGGTGCCCAGCCAGTCCTTGGTGACCTTCTGGGGCTTGGCTCCCTCACTGAACAGTGAGCGGCGCAGTACCTCGTCCCGGGCCGAGAGCTTCTTGCCGCCGGTGGTCCCGATGACGTGCTGGGTGCCGTCCGCGTCCACCAGGTACCGCGTTCCGGTCCCGCCGTCCGCCTCGACGTAGAGGGCCTGACCGGCGCGGAGCTGCTGCTTGCCGCCCACCTTGTCCGCCTCCCGCTCGGCGAGCAGGAAGACGGCCTTCTGCACGCTGCCTCCGGAGCCGGCGCCCGGCTGCTCACAGACGGCCCAGAGCTTGCTCCGGCCCGCGTCCTCGCCGCTGGGCAACCGGTCGGGTGCGTACGGTATGCCGAGCATCGGGCCGCGCTGGAGCTTTCCGTTGTCGAGCTCGGACTCGGCCACCTGGACCACCGAGGAGGTGTCCGGGTCCAGGAGGAGTTTCGCGGAGGAGAAGTTCAGCACGGGGTGCAGGCGCTTGACCCCGTCGGTCTCCAGGACGACGTAACGGGTCGTCGATTCACTGCCGACGATGACGTGGGCACCGGGGTCGTCCCAGCCGTCGGGAACCTTGGGCTTGAAGATGCCCCAGGCCCCGAAGCCCGCGACGAGCAGCGCGCCGACCACCACTCCCGGCAGCACGGCCCGCAGCGGGCGCGGCGCCCCCTCGTCCGTACCGACGGCGGACGGTTGCAGAAAGGCGGCGGTCAGCCGCTTCTTCGCGAAGGTGTAGGCATTGAGTTCGTCCCGCCGTGATGCCATCTGCCCTTTTTCTCCCCGTGGTTACGACTGCCGCGCGAGCGCCACCCACTATGCCCGCCGACGCTCGTTCGCCGCCGTGCGGGTCCATGCTTGGGGGAGGCGGCCGACACCCCTGCTCGACAGGGCGCACCGCGAACCCCCGTTCGACCCCCTCATCGCAGGGCGTGGGACAGTGGGCGGTCGCGGGCCCGTGTGCCGAGGGGCGGGCCGGCTCGCACACGCCGTAGTGCCGTGACACGGAGGGACATACCGGGGGATGAGCAGCGCGACGACTGCAGTGATGAGCGTGCACCCGAAGCCGGGGCGGATCGGCGGGGTGCGGTTGCACCAGGTGGTGCTGATGGAGGTCGCCGGCGCGCTGATGCTGATCGCGTGGGTGACGAACAGGATCCTGATGGTGCCGATCGGCCTGGTCGCGGCCGTTCTGGTGCTGCTGGCGGTCCTGCGGCGGCGGGGGCGGCCGGTGATGGAGTGGATCAACGCGGTCATGGCTCTGCGCGGGCGGCTGAGGGCCGCACGACGGCCGTGGTCCGCGGAAGGGGTGGATCCCGCTCTGGCGCCGGTCGTCGAGTGCGAGACGGCGTTGCGGACGTACACCTACACCGACCGGCAGCGCGAGCGCAGCATCGGGATGGTGGGGGACGGTACGTTCCTGACGGCCGTGCTGCTCGTGCAGCCACGGAACGAGCCGCTGCGGATGGCCCGGGACGCGCGGCCCCTGGAGCTCGGGCTGCTGCACGACGCCCTGGAGGTGGACGACATCCGGCTGGAGTCGGTCCAGGTCGTGCAGCACACGCAGCCCGCGCCCGGACCGCACGTGCCCGAGCAGGCCGCGGCGGCACGGTCCTACGCGCCGCTCCAGGCCCAGGTCGGCACCCCCGCGGTCCGGTTGACATGGATAGCCCTGAAGCTCGACCCGGAGCTGTGTCCGGAGGCGGTACGCGCACGCGGCGGCGGGGTCGGCGGAGCGCAGCGCGCGCTCCTGCGGGCCACGGATCAGCTGGCGAGCAGGCTGGCGGGGGCGGGGTTCGACGCCTCGGTACTGACCGAGGCGCAGGTGACGTCCGCGCTCGCGACGTCGGCCGGGGTGAATCCGCAGGCCAGCACGCAGGCGATGCGGGCAGACGTGCCGCTGCGGCGCACCGCCGAGTCCGCCCGCGCCTGGCGCTGCGACGACCGCTGGCACACGACCTACTGGGTCGGCCGCTGGCCGCACCTGGGCACGGAGGCCGTGCCGTCCGCACAGCTGGTGGCGCTGCTGACGTCGATGCCGGCGCCGGCCAGCACCTTCAGCATGGCGGTGTCGCGCGGGACCGGTGGCACGCCGGCCGTCAGCGGCTACGTGCGCCTCACCGCGCGCGGCAGTGACGAACTGGTCGCGGTACGACGACAGTTGGAACGGGCCGCACGAAGTGTGAAGGTCAGTCTCGTACGGCTCGACCGCGAACAGCTCCCCGGTGTGCTGGCCACCCTGCCCCTCGGAGGTACCCGTTGACCACCCCTCGCATCACGCCCCCCGGCGCCGCCGGCCCGGCCGTCCCCGCCCCGCCGGCGGGCGGACGCGCCAGGGCCGGGTTCGGGCTGCTCGGCCCACGCCGCGACCGGCACGTGCTGCCCGTGGAACAGCTCGCCGCGCTGTCACTGCCGCTCGGCGACGACGGGGTCGTGGTGGGCGTCGACGCGAAGAGGCAGCCCGCGGTACTCGGCCTCTTCCGGCCCACCCAGCTCGACGTCGTGGTCATCGGCAGCGTGTGGACGGCGCAGGTACTGGCGCTGCGCACTGCGGGCACCGGCGCGCGCGTCGCCGTCGAGACCGCCAGGCCGCAGGCGTGGACGGGGCTCGCGCAGGCCGCAGGCGGGGGGCAGCAGTGCATGACGGTGCACGACGTCAAGCAGGTGGGACCGCAGGGCGCGTCGGTCGCCAGTCCCGTCCTGGTCGTGCGGGACTGCGGTGTGCGCCCGCCGCGCAGCCGGCTGGCGCCCGGGCCGTGGCAGTCCGTGCTGACACTGCTGCCGTTCCTGGGCCCGACGGCGCCGAAGCTGCTGGAGCACGCGGGACTGGTCGGCATCCAGCGGGTCTCCCCCGAGGAGGCGGCCGTCCTCGGGCGCATTCTGGGACTGCCCCGGGTGCAGGCGGAAGCGCTGCCCTCACTCGGTGACGACATGATGCTGTGGTGCACGACCCAGCACCGGAAGCTGGTCAAGATGGTGCCGACCGACGTCGAGACCGGGCTCCTCGGGAGCCCGCGCCGCCTGGACTGACGCAGCCCCCGACCCGCGCCGCCGGCCCGGCACTCGCCGGGCGTCACGGCCGCTGCGCGGTGTGTCGCTCACCCGTGGCGTAGGGGGGCGGGCGGCCCGGCTCGCGCCGGGCCGCCCGCCCCCCTACCTCTTCAGGGCAGCACCGGCAGCAGCTCCGGCAGGTGCCCGTCCGAGGCGGTCGCCGCCGTCACGCGCTCGGCCGGCACCTCCCCGTACAGCGTCGTCCGCGGCTTCGCCGGCCGGCCTGCGAGCTCCGCGATGGCGACCAGGTCCTGGATGGACCGGTACGAGCCGTAACTCGACCCGGCCATGCGGGAGATGGTCTCCTCCATCAGCGTGCCGCCCAGGTCGTTCGCGCCCGAGCGGAGCATCTCCGCCGCGCCTTCCGTGCCGAGCTTCACCCAGCTCGTCTGGATGTTGGTGATGTGCGGGTGGAGCAGGAGGCGGGCCATCGCGACCACGGCCCGGTTGTCGCGGTCGGTCGGGCCGGGGCGGGCGATGCCGGCGAGGTAGACGGGTGCGTTGGTGTGGATGAACGGCAGGGTCACGAACTCCGTGAAGCCGCCGGTCTCCTGCTGGAGGTTCGCGAGGGTGCGCAGGTGGCCCAGCCAGTGGCGGGGCTGGTCGACGTGGCCGTACATCATCGTGGACGAGGAGCGCAGGCCCACCTCATGGGCGGTCCTGATGACCTCCAGCCAGGTCGCGGTGGGCAGCTTGCCCTTGGTGAGGACCCAGCGGACCTCGTCGTCCAGGATCTCCGCCGCGGTGCCGGGGATCGAGTCGAGCCCGGCCTCCTTGGCGGCGACCAGCCAGTCCCGGATGGACATTCCCGTGCGGGTGGCGCCGTTGACGACCTCCATCGGCGAGAACGCGTGCACGTGCATGCCGGGGACGCGTTCCTTCACCGCCCGCGCGATGTCGAAGTACGCGGTGCCGGGCAGGTCCGGGTGGATGCCGCCCTGCATGCAGACCTCGACCGCGCCGACATCCCAGGCCTGCGCGGCACGGTCGGCGACCTGGTCCAGGGAGAGGGTGTAGGCGTCGGCGTCGGTGCGCCGCTGGGCGAAGGCGCAGAAGCGGCAGCCGGTGTAGCAGACGTTGGTGAAGTTGATGTTGCGCGTGACGATGTACGTGACGTCGTCGCCGACGACGTCACGGCGCAGGGTGTCCGCGATCCGGCAGAGTTCGTCGAGCGCGGGCCCGTCCGCGTGCAGCAGGGCGAGCGCCTGGGCATCGGTGAGCTTCGTCGGGTCGGCGGCGGCCTGGCTCAGGGCGCCCTTCACATCGGTGTCGATGCGGGAGGGGACCATGCCGGGCGCCGCCGCCTCGCGGAGCGCCTCCCAGTCCCCGTACACCTCGTCGAAGTCGTCGCGGCGGTCGCCGGTGCGGCCCTCGGTGTCGATGGTGCGGTGCAGATCGGTGCGACCGGAGGCGTTGAACCCCTCGTCGGGCTCCTGCCAGGGCAGCCCGGCCGGGATCGCCCCCTCCTTCGCCAGCCCGGTCTCCGGGTCGGCGAGGGCGCGGACGTGCGGGAGGAGGCGGGGGTCGAGCCAGGGCTCGCCGCGCTGGATGAACTCCGGGTAGATGGTGAGGCGCTCGCGCAGCTCGAAACCCACCTCGGCGGTCCTGGCGGCGAGATCGTCGATGTGCGGCCACGGGCGCTCGGGGTTCACGTGGTCCGGCGTCAGCGGCGAGACGCCGCCCCAGTCGTCGATCCCGGCGCCGACGATCAGCGCGTACTGCGCGTCGACGAGGTTCGGCGGGGCCTGGATGCGGGCGGACGGGCCCAGGATGTGGCGGGCGACGGCGATGGCGGCGGCCAGTTCCTCCAGCTCCGCGTCCGGCATGGCCCGCATCGCCGTGTCGGGCTTGGCCCGGAAGTTCTGGACGATGACTTCCTGGATGCCGTGGTAGGCGCGGGCAGTCCTGCGCAGCTCGAAGAGGGAGTCGGCGCGCTCCTCGTACGACTCGCCGATCCCGATGAGGATGCCGGTGGTGAACGGGACGTTGGACCGGCCCGCGTCCTCCAGCACCCGCAGTCGCACGGCCGGTTCCTTGTCCGGGGAGCCGTGGTGCGGGCCGCCGGGCTCCGACCACAGCCGGGTGGCGGTCGTCTCCAGCATCATGCCCATGGAGGGTGCGACCGGCTTCAGGCGCTGGAGGTCGGTCCAGGTCAGCACGCCCGGGTTGAGGTGCGGGAGGAGCCCCGTCTCCTCCAGGACCCGGATCGCCATGGCCCGTACGTACGCGAGGGTGTCGTCGTATCCCTCCGCCTCCAGCCACTCCCGCGCCTCGGGCCAGCGGTCCTCCGGCCGGTCGCCCAGCGTGAACAGCGCTTCCTTGCAGCCCATCGCCGCGCCCTCGCGGGCGATGGCGAGGACCTCGTCCGGGGACAGGAACATGCCGTGGCCGTCGCGCCGGAGCTTGCCGGGGACGGTGACGAAGGTGCAGTAGTGGCACTTGTCGCGGCAGAGCCGGGTCAGCGGGATGAAGACCTTGCGGGAGTACGTGATGACACCGGGCCGGCCCGCCGCCTCCAGACCCGCGTCCCGCACCCGTGCGGCGGACGCGGCGAGATCCGTCAGATCGTCGCCGCGCGCCTGGAGCAGGACGGCGGCCTCCCCCACGTCGAGGGCGACACCGTCTCTGGCACGCTTGAGCGCACGTCGCATGGAGTTGGTGGTGGGGCGTCCGCCCTGAGGATCGGTCATGAACCGAGCATACGAGCGAGGATCCGGCCGGTGACGGGGTGGATCTCCCGCAGGTCACCCGCGCCCCTGGCGCCTCGGCCGCGCAGCGGTCCCCGACCCGTAGGCTCGGCCCGGTGATGGAAACGATCGTCTTCGACATCGGCGAGACACTCGTCCGCGACGACCGCTACTGGGCGTCCTGGGCCAACTGGCTCGGCGTCCCGCCGCACACGCTGAGTGCGCTGGTCGGGGCCGCGGTCGTCCAGGGGCGGGACAGCGCCGACGCGCTGACCATGCTGCGCCCCGACATGGACGTCACCGAGGCCTCGCTCGCCCGCACCGCCGCGGGGCGCGGCGAGCACCTGGACGAGTCGGACCTCTACCCGGACGTGCGGCCGGCGCTGGCGGAACTGCGGTCGCTGGGCGTACGGGTACTGGTCGCGGGCAACGGGACGGTGCGGGCCGGGGAGCTGCTGCGGGCGCTGGACCTGCCCGCGGATCTGGTGGCCACCTCGGACGAGTGGGGCGTCGCCAAGCCCGACCCGGCCTTCTTCGCACGCGTGCTGGAGCTGTCCGGTTCGGACCCGCGGTCCACGCTGTACGTCGGTGACCACCCGGCGGGCGACCTGTTCCCGGCCAAGTCCTCGGGGCTGCGGGCGGCGCACATCCGGCGGGGGGCGTGCGGGTACTGGTGGGCGGACCACCCGGACGTGGTGGACACCGCGGACTTCCGTATCAACGCGCTGACGGAGCTGCCGGCCCTCCTGAGCAGGACACCGGACGCGCCGGAGCCGACGCGCCCGAGGGTGCTGCGGGCGTTGTAGCCCTGTGCCCGCCCGGCCGGACTCCGGTACGCGGGCTGCGCCCGCGGGCCGGGCCCCGCCTCGCACGCGGTGCCCGGCCCACCGGTGCCGGCCTCAGAGGTACGGCCGCTGGACGGACTTGGCCCTCACGTACGCCTCCCGGGCCGCCCTGGTCTCCGGGGCGTCGGAGACCTCCGCGACCGGCACGTCCCACCAGGCCCCGGAGGACGGCGCGGACACCATCGGGTCCGTCTCGACGTGGATCACCGTGCACCGGTCGGCGGCCCTGGCCTCGGCGAGCGCCTTGCGGAGTCCGGCGATACCGGCGACGCGCAGGACGTCCGCCCCCAGGCTGGCCGCGTTGGCCGCCAGGTCCACGGGCAGCCGGTCGCCCTCCAGCGCTCCGCTGTCCGCGTCGCGATAGCGGTACCAGGTGCCGAAGCGGGGCGCGCCCACCGTTTCGGAGAGCGCCCCGATCGACGCGAAGCCGTGGTTCTGGACCAGCACCACGATGAGCTTGATCCCTTCGGAGACGGCCGTCAGCAGTTCCTGCGCCATCATCAGGTAGGAGCCGTCGCCCACCATGACGAAGACCTCGCGCTCCGGGGCTGCGAGCTTCACGCCGAGCCCGCCGGCGATCTCGTAACCCATGCAGGAATACCCGTACTCGACGTGGTACTGCTTCGGGTCCGCCGCCCGCCAGAGCTTGTGCAGGTCGCCCGGGAGCGATCCGGCCGCGCAGACCACGACACCGTCCTCGCCGGCTGCCTCGTTGACCGCCCCGACCACCTCGGACTGCGCGGGCTTCGGGGTGTGCCCCAGGTGGTGGGCGGCGTCCACGGCCGCGTCCCAGTCGCGTGCCAGGGCGACGGTCCGTGCGCGGTGCTCCGGGGGCACCTGCCAGTCCGACAGTGCGGCTGTCAGCGCCTCCAGGGCGGTGCGGGCGTCGGCGACCATCGCCAGTCCGGCGTGCTTGACGGCGTCGAACCGGGCGACGTTGATGTTGAGGAACCGGACCCCGGCGTCGGCGAACTGGGTGTGCGAGGCGGTGGTGAAGTCGCTGTAGCGGGTACCGATCCCGATCACCAGGTCGGCCTCCCGGGCCAGTGCGTCGGCCGCCGTCGTGCCGGTGTGCCCGATGGCGCCGGCCGAGGACGGGTGGTCGTGCCGGAGCGCCCCCTTGCCCGCCTGGGTCTCGGCGACCGGGATGCCGGTGGCGCGGGCGAAGACGTCCAGCGCCTCGGTGGCGCCCGCGTAGACGACGCCTCCCCCGGCGACGACGAGGGGGCGGCGCGCGGCCCGGATCATCCCGACGGCATCGGCCAGCACCTGGGGCTGCGGGGCCGGGCGGTCGATGCGCCACACCCTGGGCGCCAGGAACTCCTCCGGCCAGTCGTACGCCTCGGCCTGGACGTCCTGCGGCAGCGCGAGCGTCACCGCACCGGTGTCCACGGGGTCGGTCAGGGTGCGTACGGCCGCCAGGGCGGCGCCCATCAGCTGCTCGGGTCGGCCGATCCGGTCGAAGTACCGGGAGACGGGCCGGAAGGCGTCGTTGACCGTCATGTCGCCCGCCCATGGCATCTCCAGCTGCTGGAGCACCGGTTCGGCGACGCGGGTGGCGAAGGTGTCCCCGGGCAGGAGCAGCACGGGGAGCCGGTTGACGGTGGCCCCGGCGGCGGCGGTGATCATGTTGGTGGCCCCGGGGCCGACCGATGCGGTGCAGGCGAACGTGGAGAGCCGGTCGGTCATCCGGGCGTACGCGGCGGCGGTGTGCACCATCGCCTGCTCGTTGCGGGCCTGGTAGTACGTCAGGTCGCGGTTCTCCCAGAGCGCCTGGCCCAGACCGGCCACGTTGCCGTGCCCGAAGATGCCGAAGCAGCCGGCGAACAGGCGCCTGCTCTCCCCGTCCCGCTCGGTGTGCTGGGCGACGAGGAAACGTACCAGTGCCTGTGCGACGGTGAGCCGGATCATGCTGCTCCTTCCGCGGACGGTGCTCCGGTGGTGTCCGTCGCGCCTTCCCAGGTTTCCCGGACCCAGGCGTGCGCCGGGTCGTCGGTGATCCGCCAGGCGCGCTCGTCGTGCGGGCCGGCCATCACGTTGAGGTAGTACATCGGGTAGCCGGGCAGTGCGGCCGACGGGCCGTGCCAGCCGTCGGGGACCAGCACGACGTCACCGGTGCGGACTTCGGCCGTCTCGCCGGCGGGTCCGGGCGGGCTGCCGCCGAGCCGGTGCTGCCCGAAGCCGCCGCGGCCGATCTCGAAGTAGTAGACCTCCTCCAGCTCCGATTCGGTCGCGGTGTGCTCGTCGTGCTTGTGCGGCGGATAGCTGGACCAGTTGCCGTCCGGGGTGAGGACCTCCACCACGATCAGCCGGTCGCACGCGAAGCCGTCGGCGCTGGCCAGGTTGTTGACCTGGCGGCGGCAGGAGCCCGCGCCCCGTGTCTCGACCGGCACCGCCTCGGCCGGGCCGCGGCGGAACGGCAGATCCCGCCGGGCGGTGCCGCTCGCCAGCGCGAAGCGCCCGCCCCCGGGACTGCTGATGACGGCGTCGCTGCGCCGGGGGACGTACGCGAAGTCGCTCACGCCCTCGAAGACGCCGGGGCGCCCGGCCAGTTCGAACTCCCCGGCTCCGCAGCGCACGGAGCAGGAGCCGGACAGGGGCAGCACGATCACCTCGCGTTCCTGCGTACCGAAGGACTGCGAGCCGCCGGGGGCGAGCTCCAGCACTCTGAGTCCGGTGTGCCGCATACCGGTGTCCACGGTCCAGGGGCCGTGCGCGGTGCTGCCCGCGGGCTGATGGCCGTCCATGGCGTCTCCTCTCACAGCAGGCCGACGGCGGTGTCCACCGCGGCGGCCACGTCGTCGTCGGGCGGGTAGAGCAGGGACCGTCCGGCCACCAGTCCCCGCACGGTGGGGAGCCGGAGTGCCTTCTCCCACGAGGCGTACGTCTCGTCAGGGGTGCCCGGAGGGTCTCCGCCGAGCAGCAGCGCGGGCAGCGTCGACGCCTCCATCACCGCCTCCATGTTGTCGACGACCGGCACCTTCAGCCAGGTGTAGGCGGAGGTGCGTCCCAGTCCCTGGGCGATGGCCAGCGCTCGGACCATGGGCTCGGGCCGCAGGTCGTTGACGGCTCGCCCGTCCGGGCCGCGCCGGACCCAGAAGGGCTCGACGAGGGCGGTGAGCCTGCGGTCGGCGAGGGAGGAGACGGCGTCCGCACAGCCCTCCAGGGTGGCAGCGGTGGCCGGGTCGGAGGGGTCGATGCGAAGAAGCATCTTTCCGGCGTTGAAGCCCATCTCCTCGATCGAGGCGGCGTCGTAGGCGGTGAACCGGTCGTCGATCTCGAACACGGTGTCGGGCACGCCGCCGCGGTTCATCGAGCCGATGACGACCTTGTCCTCCAGGGCGCCGAGCAGCAGCAGGTCCTCCAGGACGTCGGGGGTGCCGAGCACGCCGTCCACGCCCGGGCGTTCCAGGGCGGTCAGCAGGCGGTCGAGCAGCCCGGCGCGGTTCGCCATGGCGTCGGGCCGGCCGCGTACACCGAGGGCGCCGCGGGCCGGATGGTCGGCGGCCACCAGCATCAGTCGGCCGGACGGCTGGATCATCGGGCGTCGGCTGCGGCGCTGGGCCGCCTCCAGGATCGCCTCGGGCCGCCGGGCCCGGGTCTCCATCAGGGTCTGCAGCGCTCCGTCACGCATGCGGTGCCGCTTCCGGGGAGTGCGCGTGGTCCATCATGTCCTCCACCTGTGGGGTAGTCGGCATGTCGGGGGCGCAGAAGAGCCGCCCCGCGACGAAGGCGCCTGCGGCGTTGGCGAAGCGGAGGGTCCGCGTCAGTGGCCAGCCCGCGAGCAGGCCGTGGCACAGGGCGCCGCCGAAGGCGTCGCCCGCGCCGAGGCCGTTGACGACGCGGACGGGGTGGGGTGCGACCACGACCCGCTCCTTCGCGGTGCGTGCCAGCACCCCCGCGGGTCCTTGTTTGACCACGGCCAGTTCGATGCCGGTGGCCAGCAGGGCGTCGGCCGCGGCGTCCGGGTCCCGTTCGCCGACGGCTGCCTCGCACTCGTCGAGGTTGCCGACGGCCACGGTGGCCCCCGCGAGAGCGGCCCGCAGTGCGGGTCCGGCCGCCTGCGGGGAGGACCAGAGCCCGGGCCGGTAGTCGAGGTCGAGCACCGTGATCCCGGACCGGTCGCGCGCGGCCAGGGCGGCGAGATGGGCGGCGGCGCTGGGTTCGGCGGACAGTCCGGTGCCGGTGATCCAGAGCAGTCCGGCCGCGCGCACCTCGTCCAGGTCCAGTTCCCCGGGGTGGATCCGGAGGTCCGGGGTGCCGGGCGGGCGGTAGAACCAGATGGGGAAGTCGTCGGGCGGGAAGACCTCGCAGAAGGTGACCGGGGTCGGGGGTCCGGCGACGGGACGGACGCGGGCCGCGTCGACCCCGTACCGGCCCAGTTCGGCCCTGAGGTAGTCGCCGAAGGGGTCCTGGCCGGTGCGGCTGATCAGGGCGGTGCGGCGGCCGTGCCGGGCGGCGGCGACGGAGACGTTGGCCGCGCTGCCGCCCAGGTGTTTGCCGAAGGACTCGACGTCGGCCAGACCCACCCCCTGCTGGAGCGGGTAGAGGTCCACGCCGAGCCGCCCCATGACGAGCACCTCGGGGGCACGGGCCGGGGCTGTCACGACGTCACCTTGCGCAGATGGGCGAGGGAGGCCGTCACGTCCGCCAACGGGCCTTCTCCGAGCGCGGGTTCGGCATCGAGGACGGTGTCCTGTTCCAGCACGTACCACCCGTCGTATCCGGCCGCGTCCAGGGCGGTGGTGATCGCGGAGATGTCCACGTCGCCCCGGCCGAGCGGCTGGTAGAGGCCGGACCGGACGGCTTCGGTGTACGTGACGTCCCCGGCCCGGACCCGGGCGGCGAGCGCCGCGTCGACGTCCTTGAGATGGACGTGGGCGATGCGGTCGGCGGCCCGGCGGGCCAGGTCCACGGGGTCGCTGCCGCCGGCCAGCAGGTGGCCGGTGTCCAGGCAGAGGGGGACGGTGCTGCCGGTGAGGACCCTCTCGACCTCGTCCGGGCCCTCGACCATCGTGCCGATGTGCGGGTGGAGGGTGGCGGTGATGCCCTCCGTCGCCGCGTGGGCGGCGATCCGGTCGAGGTTGGTCAGCAGCGCGCCCCACTCCCGTGCGGAGAGTTCGGGGCGGGCGTCGTAGCCGTCCGACCCGGTCGCGGCGGCCAGGACCAGGGTCCGCGCGGAGCCGAACCCGGCGAGGGCGCGCCGGACCCCGGGCAGCGGGTCGCGGCCGGGGTCGTGCAGGAAGACGGGGACGAATCCGCCGACGGCGGCCAGCCCGTGTCCGGCGAGCAGGGCGGAGCGGGCCTCGGGGTCCTGCGGCAGGAAGCCGTCGGGCCCGAACTCCGTGGCGGCCAGACCGGCGGCGGCCATCTCGTCGAGGACCCGCTCCGGGGCCATCTGGTGTCCCCAGCCGGGGACTTCGCACACGCCCCAGGAGATGGGTGCTCCGGCAACGCGGATCATCGGCCCGCCTCCTCTACTCGTACGGGACGACCGGTGCGGCAGGACCGGTCGGCGGCCTCGGCGACCAGCAGGGCGGCCAGTGCGTCCTCCCCGGTGCAGGGGCTGGGGCGGGTACCCGCGGCGACCTCGGTGAAGGCGGTCAGCTCGGCGACGTACGCGTCACGGAAGCGGCTGAGGAATCCGTCGTGGGAAACGGCCGCGGGCTGCGGTCCGCCGGGGGTGAAACGGAGGGGGGCGTGGGGGTCGAGGCCGGTCGCCAGGGTGCCGGTGGAGCCGGCGACCTCCATCCGTACGTCGTAACCGGCGCCGTTGTAGCGGGTGGCGGTGCAGGTCACGAGCGTGCCGTCGTCCAGGGTGAGGACGGTGACGGCGGTGTCGACGTCCCCGGCGGCGGTGAAGTAGGGCTCGCCCCGGTTGGATCCGGTGGCGCTGACCTCGACGACCTCGCGGCCGGTGACCCAGCGCACGATGTCGAAGTCGTGAACCGCGCAGTCCCGGAAGATGCCGCCCGAGGCGGGCAGGTATCCGGCCGGTGGCGGTGCCGGGTCGGCGGTACAGGCCCGGATGGTGTGGAGCCAGCCCAGTTCGCCGGCGGCGACGGCGTCACGCAGTGCGGCGTAGCCGGCGTCGAAGCGGCGCTGGAAGCCGACCTGGAGCGGGATGCCGGTGCCGTCGAGCTCGGCCAGCAGGGCGCGGGTCTGGTCGAGGGTGCCGGCGATCGGTTTCTCGCAGAAGACCGGCACTCCCGCGGCGGCCGCGGCCCGTACGAGGTCTGCGTGAGTGGTGGTGGGGGCCGCGATCACGACGGCGTCCAGGCCGGATCCCAGCAGGCCGTCGAGGTCGCCCGCGTGCTCGGCACCGAGTTTGAGGGCCAGGTCGTGCGCCTGGTGTTCACGGGCGTCGTGGAGGACGACCCGCGACACGGCGGGCAGTCCGATCAGGGTCTCGGCGTGGAACGTGCCGATGCGGCCGGTACCGATGAGTCCGATGCGCATGCGCGAATGCCTCCGGTTCGAGGAGGAGTGGATGCCTGTCCCTGATTTGTATCCTCGGCACTCACAACGAGTCAAGCATTTGTTCTGACATATATACGTACAGAGCTTGAGTCGAAGTGTGCGGCATACTGAACGCCTGGTTCGTCGCGTCGAGGAGTCCCCATGGAATCGATCACCAGGCTGATAAGCATCGACCGCAGCAGTCCCGTACCGCTGTACTTCCAGGTCGCGCAGCAGCTCCAACAGCTCATCGAGTCCGGCACATTGGCGCCCGGCACCCGCCTGGAGAACGAGATCGCGCTGGCGGACAAGTTCGGGCTCTCCCGCCCGACGATGCGTCAGGCTATGCAGCATCTCGTCGACAAGGGGCTCCTGGCACGCAAGCGCGGCGTGGGTACCCAGGTCGTCAACAACCGGGTGCGCAGGCAGATCGAGCTGACCAGTCTCTTCGAGGACCTCAAGCGGGACGACCGCCGGCCGCGCACCGAGGTGCTGTCCATGGAGACCGTGCCGGCCATGGGCACCGTCGCCCTCGCGCTCGAAGTCGAGCCCGGAACGCCGACCGTGGCGCTGCGCAGGCTTCGTTACGCGAACGACGAACCCATAGCCGTCATGCACAACCACCTCCCGGCGGACCTGCTGCCCCTGACCGAGAACGACCTCACCGAATACGGGCTCTACGAACTCCTCAAGCGGGCGGGCGTCTCCCTGCGCACCGCCCGTCAGACCGTCGGGGCGCGCAGGGCCACGGCGGCGGAGGCCCGGCTGCTGGGTGAGGGCCGCAGCGGCACGCTGCTCACCATGGAACGTACGGTCCAGGGCGACGGGGGACGCCCGGTCGAGTTCGGGTCCCACCTCTACCGCGCGTCGCGGTACTCCTTCGAGATGACGCTGACCGCACACTGAACGGCGCTGCGGGCGGCCTGGTGCGGGCGGCCCTCGGCGCCGCCCGCACCAGGCCGCCCGCAGGGGCCGGTCGGTATCAGTGGCTGCGCTTCAGCATGGCGTCCGACAGCGCGGCCACGGACTCACCCAGCCGCAGACCCACCACGTCCAGCCGGCGCAGCAGCTCGCGCCGGGTGAGGGTGTCGCTGCCGACGTCCTGCCGCAGCAGCTCGGCCATCGCCAACTGGTAGTGCCGGCGCACCTGTCCCGCCGACTTACGGGCAGCCGAGGTGGCCGCGTCCACCTCCCCCGGCCGGTCCGCCAGCCCCCGCACCGCGCCGCGCAGCGCCGCCAGGCCCTCCGCCACCCCGGCCAGTGCGGGCAGGTCCGCGGGCTCCCCCTCGGCACCGTACAGATCGGTCTCCCGCACCAGGTCGCGGAGGTTGTCCAGTACGTCGTCGACGCAGCGGGAGAACCGGTAGAGGTCCTCGCGGTCGATCGGCGTGGTCAGGGCGACGGCGAGTTCGGCGACCAGGCGGGCACGGCCGGTGTCCCCCCGGTGCTCGACCTCGACCATGGCCCCGCGGGCCTCGGCGGGCGTGAGCGTGCCGTCGGCCATCGCGGAGGCCAGGCCCACCCCCTCGATGGCCGCGTCGAGTTGGGAGGCGATCAGGTCGGTCAGCTGATGGTGCGAACGGCCGGTGAGATCGTCGACGATTCTGCGGAGGGTCATGCGGTCACTCCTCTGGCGAGAAGGCCGGCCAGCAGGCCGGCCGCGTAGGCGGCGGGCAGGGTCACACCCCATGCGGTGACCAGCGGGACGGCGAACTGCCAGCGCACCCGGCGGCCCCCCTCACTGGCCCCCGCACCCACCAGTCCGCCGATCACCGTCTGGGTCATGCTCACGGGTGCGCCCAGGGCGGCGCTGGAAAGCACCGTGGCGGACGAGGCCATCTCCGCCGAGGCGACCTGCCAGGGGCGGGCGGCCAGCAGCCGGACCGACGCCCCGCCGGAGACCCGGCGCAGGCTGAGGACGGTCCCCACCGCGAAGACCAGCGCCACGGCGACGGTGGGTGCGAGACCGGGGGGTGTGTCCAGGCTGCCACCGACGTTGCCGGCCGACGCCACGGCTGCGACGGCGAACATCTTCTGGCCGTCGTTGGCCGCGTAGGCCAGGCACTGGCAGCCGAAGGCCGCCAGGTGCGCCCCGTGCACCAGGCGCGGCATCCCGGGTGTCGCCGGCATCCGGCGGGCACCGCGGCCCAGGGCGAACCCGGCGGCGGCGCCGATCAGCGGGGCTGCCGCCGCGATCCCCAGAACCAGCCCGAGCCTGACCCACTGCGGACGTTCGCCCAGTCCGGAACCGGCGCCGGCCAGCCCGCCGAGGACGGCCAGCGTGATCGAGGTGGGGATGCCCCGCCAGGTGAGGAGCAGGACGAGGACGAGGGCGGCCGCGGCTCCGCACAGGAAGATGAGCGCGGGGTGTGCGGCGTCGCCCGGTATGAGTCCGTCGGTGAAGGTGCGGGCCACCCGCACCCCGAACAGGGCGGGCCCGGCGGCCACGGCGGCGGTCAGCATCAGCAGTACGGGAACCGATGAACCGCTGCTGTGGCGTACGGCCATGGCGAGCAGCGAGGCACCGTCGTTGGCACCGCAGACGAGGACGAAGGCCAGGGCGGTGACGATCAACGCGACAGTGGTGGTCAAGGAAGGTGCTACCTCACGTGGTGGGGGCGGCGCGCACCCGGTGACCCCGGTGTGCGCGCCGCCCCGGGGGCCGTCAGTCGTCCAGTGCGTCGGCCACGTCGTCCCAGTCGACGAACTTGAAGTTCGTGTTGGTGCGGACCTCTCCGTCCTCCCCGGTCACGTCCGGGGCGTTGAAGCCGTCGTGGACCACGAGCAGTCCGTGCGGGTACGCGTCGCCCAGCGGGGCGTTGAGCACCGCCGCGCCGTCGCACTCCTCGGAGCCGTCGATCGCGTCCGACCCCCCGGAAGCCGATGGGGCGACGCGGAAGTTGCCCACGTAGTCGTTGTCGCCCTGGCGCTCGTAGGCGACGAAGGTGTTGTCGCCCTGGCTGGAGGCGAGCAGGTAACCCTCGCCGTCGTCCTCGCGGTAGATCGTCAGTCCTTCGACGTCTGCGGTGATGCGCTTGCCGCCCACACCCGGGTCCGTGCCGGCGGTGCACTCGTCCGCCACCGGGTCATAGGTCCCGGGTATTCCGAACTCGCGCACCTTGTCGACGATCCGGGGCGTTCCCGTGAGGTCGGCCCGCATCCGCCAGATGCCGACGTCCTCCTGGGCCGCGTAGAGGACACCCCGTTCGGTGTCCACGACCATGCCCTCGACCTGGGGGGTGCGGCCGGGCTCGTCACAGGGGGTCCAGCGGGTGCCGTTGCCGATGTCGAACGAGGCCGGCAGGTTCAGGGTCCGGATCCGCTGGTAGGTGACCTTTCCGGCGGCGGTCGCGGTCAGCTCCATGAGCGCGAGGCCGGTCGTGTGGCGCTGGCTGGCAAGGGCGTAGTAGCGGCCGTTGGCGGCGTTGCGCCAGGTGGCGAGGCCGTAGGCGGTCTCCTGTTCGTCCACGTCGGCCTCGGTGGCGCTGAACACCCGCGGGGCGGCGGGGTCGGTGAGGTCGGTGAGCGGCGCGTCGGGGTGGTTGCGGTCGATGCCGTAGATCCGCAGCCGGTCGCGTCCCCGGTCGGAGACGACGGCGATGTCGGTACGAGTGCCCTTGATCTTCAACCCCGGGAGCAGGTCGACGTTGTTGTACCGGCCGGGCTCGCTGTCCGGGCCGGGCGCGGGGGGCGCCTGGATCGACTGGATCTCGTTGCCGTCGAGGTCGTGGACGCGCAGTCCACCCTGCTTGGCCGTGGCGATGACGAGGCTGGCGTCGGGGTCCGCCTCGTTGAACCAGATCGCCGGGTCGTCCGCGTTGGCGTCACCGCCGGCCGTGTCGTCGAACTGGGCCGGGGTCTCGCTGACGGCGTACACGGACGGGGTGTTCGCGGCGGCCGCGGGGTTCGCCGGTGTCGCCATCAGTGCGGCGGTCGCCGCCGCCAGACAGACCGTGGTCAAACGTCTGGACAGGTGCATCGTGCCTCCCGGAGTGGGTTGGGCGGTGCGGGATGGCCAGGACAGTACATAAGTATGTGCTGACATAAAAGGCTGCGGACATAAGCGCCTCCCGGATACGCCAACATCCGTGGTTTTCCACAGAGTTACATCAGCATGTCTTGACATAGTGAAGAAGGCGGGCGGAAGCTGCTCCCCAAGTCGCCCCGACCGCGTTGCGGAGAAGGCCGACCCACTCAGGAGCAGCCCGGCTCCGCCGGGCCCACGCAGGAGGTCAGGCATTGTCCAGCAGCACTCACGGCACCGGTGGCACGCAGCGACCGGTCCCCAGAATCGCCCTCGCGGCCCTGGTCACCGTCCTCGCCGGCGCCGCGGCCTGCGCACCGTCGAGCCAACAGGGAGGGGGCGCGGCCGCCCCCGGCGGCGCGACCCCGTCCGCCGTCATCGACGATGCCGCCGACTTCGACCTGGACGCCCTGGAGGCGGCCGCGAAGAAGGAGGGGTCGATCACCGTCTACGACAGCTCCGGCGACATCACCAAGGTCGCCAAGGCGTTCACCGCCAAGTACGGGATCAAGGCAACCGGCGTGAAGAACAAGGTCGGTGACACCCTGGAGAAGATGACCAGGGAGGCGCAGGCCGACAACGTCACCATCGACATGACCCTGTACGAGGACGGCCCCAGCCTGGTCGGCGAGCTGCTGCCGCAGAAGGTCGTCCACACCTGGATACCCGCCGACCTGGCGGAGCAGATCCCGCAGGGGAACCGCAGCCCGCTGCTCGTCCTGCAGAAGGCCAACGTCTGGGTGTACAACCCGAAGCTCTTCCCCAAGGGCTGCCCGGTCGACAACATCTGGGACCTGGTCGGGCCCGAGTGGAAGGGCAAGGTCGCCCTCCAGGACCCGCTGGGCAAGCCCAACATCGTCGAGTGGTTCAACCAGATGTCCAACGGCGCCGACCAGGCCCTGCGTGACGCGCACTCAGCCGCGCACCCCGGCGGGGAGCTGAAGACCTCGCAGAAGTCGGCAGGCCAGGAGTGGGTCGTCAGGCTGGCGAAGAACTCCCCCGTGCTCACCTCCGCCGACGACGACGTGGCTGCCGCGGTGGCCTCCCCCAACCAGAAGCAGCCGCGCATCGGGCTCGTGTCCAACGCCAAGTTCCGTGACGTCGAGGAGAAGAACTACTCGATGAAGGTCTGCGACACGCTCAAGCCGTGGAGCGGATACCTCTACCCGAAGTACTCGGCGATCGCCACGAAGAGCACGCACCCCAACGCCGCCAAGCTCTTCACCCACTTCGTCCTCACCGAGGAGGGCATCAGCCACGAGATGGACGCGGGGGGAATCCCCGGCAGCTCGGCGGTGAAGCAGGGCTCCTTCAGCCCGCCCGGTCTGACCGACTGGAAGAAGGAGCTGTTCGCCTTCGACCCCAAGTACCTGGCGAAGGACTTCGCCGACACCGAGGCCATGCAGGACCTGTGGCGCATCAGCCACAGCTGACCTCCCCGGCCCCTCCCCCGCAGACGTAGCCCCTTTCCGGCCGGCCCGGCCTCCCCCGACGGGCCGGCCGGACCACGCACCCTCTCTGGAGAACGCCCATGGCCGTGGCCGACCCCGACACCGCTCCCGCAGCCGATCCGCCCCGTCCCGACCCTGCCCCCGCCGGGGGAGGCGGCCCCACCGGGAAGCGCGGCTCCGGACGACTCAACCGACTGCGCTACCGCCTGAACGTGCTGCGCCACGAACCCACCTACCTGGTCGGGGGCGTACTCGTCGTCCTGCTCGCCTACCTCGTGGTGGCACCCCTGGTCGCGGTGCTCTCCGACGCCGCCCGTGTCCAGGTCGGCGACGACGGGAAGTCCGGGCAGTCGGTCGGCGCGCTCACCGGCTACTACCTGTGGCGCGTGTTCCGCTCACCCGTCAGCGACTTCCTCTTCTGGGAACCGCTGCGGCACACCGTGGTCGTCGCCCTCGGCGTCACCCTGCTCGCTGTGATACTCGGCGGCACCGCCGCCTGGCTGCTCACCCGTACCGACATACCGGGTCGCAAGTGGCTCTCCAC
This sequence comes from Streptomyces sp. NBC_01013, assembly GCF_045162765.1. Taxonomy (NCBI): domain Bacteria; kingdom Bacillati; phylum Actinomycetota; class Actinomycetes; order Kitasatosporales; family Streptomycetaceae; genus Streptomyces; species Streptomyces sp. NBC_01013. The sequence goes on along the minus strand of NZ_CP108687.1, from coordinate 4,879,235 downwards.
CGCGCTGGTCGTCCCCTACATGCTGCCGTCCTGGACGTTCGCGCTGGCGTGGCTGGCGCTCTTCAAGAACGACAGCTCGGGAGGCCAGATCGGCCTGCTGGAGGCCTGGGGCGTCCACACCCCCGACTGGCTCGCCTACGGCGCCGTACCCATCATCATCTGCCTGGGGCTGCACTACTACCCCTTCGTCCTCCTGCTGCTCGGCAACGCGCTGCGGCGCATCGACAGTCAACTGGAGGACTCCGCACGGGTGCTGGGAGCGCGGCGCGGCACGGTACTGGGGCGGATCACCCTGCCCCTGATGCTGCCGGCCATGTCCTCGTCCGTACTGCTGGTCTTCGGCCGCATCCTGGGCACCTTCGGTACGCCGTACATCCTCGGGCTGCCCGTCAACTACGAGTTGCTGTCCACCTCGCTGTTCCGCGCCGTCCACGACCACCAGCAGGGCGTCACCGCCGTGCTCGCCGGCGTCATCGTGGCGATCGGCATCGTCGTGATCATCATCGACACCCGGCTGGTGCGCGAGCAGCGCCGGTTCGTGACCGTCGGCGGCAAGGGGGCGATGGACCGGATCAGCCCCCTCGGCCGCTGGCGCCCGGCCGCACTGGGCGTCGCGCTCTCCATCTTCGCCGTGGGGGTGGTGGTCCCCGTCGCGACCCTGGCCCTGTCCACCGTCAGCAAGACACCCGGCGTGTTCAGCCTGGACAACTTCACGCTGAAGTACTGGATCGGCGAGCACATCGCCGGCGCCCCCGGCTTCCCACACGGTGTGCTGCGCGGCACCCAGCTGTGGGACGCCGCCTGGAACAGCCTGCGCATCGTCGGCCTGGCCTCACTGATCTGCGGGGCCGTCGGACTGCTGATCGGTTACGTCGTGGTCCGCTCGGGCGGCAGCCGGATGGGCACCGCCCTGCGGCAGATCAGCTTCCTGCCCTACATGGTCCCCGGCATCGCCTTCGCCGCGGCGTTCCTCACCCTGTTCGCCGTACAGCGAGGGCCCGTTCCTGCCCTGTACGGGTCGATCACCCTGCTGGTCATCGTGCTCGCGGTGACCCATCTGCCGTACTCCTCGCGCTCGGGCATCAGCGCCATGATGCAGCTCGGCCCGGAACCGGAGGAGGCCGCGCAGGTGACGGGCGCCGGCTGGTTCACCCGCATGCGCAAGGTGGTCATTCCCATCCAGCGCGGTGCCCTGGTGACCGGGGTGGTGCTCCCGTTCATCTCCGGGCTCAAGGAACTCAGCATCGTGATCATGCTGACCACCACCGGCACCCAGCTGCTCACCACGCTCTCCATCAACCTCGTGGACTACGCCTACGACCAGATGGCGAACGCGGTGGTGCTCGTCATCTCGCTGATCTCGTTCCTCGCCACGTACCTGACCCAACGCCTGACCAGGACCAACCTGTCCTCGGGACTCGGAGGCTGACGCCATGCCCACCATTGCGCTCACCGCGGTGCGGAAGAGCTACGGCTCCAATCCCCCCGCCATCGACAATCTCGACCTGGAGATACCCGACGGGTCCTTCACCTGCCTGCTCGGCCCCTCCGGCTGCGGAAAGACCACCACGCTCCGCATGATCGCCGGCCTGGAGCACCTCGACTCGGGATCCATCGAGGTCGGCGGGCGGCTCAGGGACAGCGTGGAGCAGGGCGTGTTCGTGCCTCCCGAGGAGCGCGGGATGGGCCTGGTCTTCCAGAACTACGCCCTGTGGCCGCACCTGACGGTGGCCAAGAACGTCGAGTTCGGCCTGCGGGTCCGCAAGGTCCGCGCCGCCGAGCGGGCCGAACGCACCATGAAGGCCCTGAAGATGATGCAGATCGACTGGGCCGCCGACCGTTATCCCGCACAGCTCTCCGGCGGTCAGCAACAGCGCGTCTCACTGGCCCGCATGCTCGTCATCAACCCCGAAGTGCTGCTCCTGGACGAGCCGTTGTCCAACCTGGACGCCCAGCTGCGGTTGGAGATGCGGGCCGAGCTGAAGCGGCTCCACGACGAGACGGGCCACACCATCGTCTTCGTCACCCACGACCAGCTGGAGGCCATGACGATGGCCACCCACGTCGTCGTGATGAACAAGGGAGAGGTGCAGCAGCTCGCCCCGCCGCTGGAGGTCTACCACCGCCCGGCCAACACGTTCGTGGCCCAGTTCGTCGGCAGCCCCCCGATGAACCTGTTCGACGCCGGGACCGACGACGACGGCCCGTTCCGTGGCGCCGTACACGACCGCATCGTCGCCGAACGCCCGGAGCTGAACGGGCGGTTGCGCACGGTCGGCGTCCGCCCGGAGGCGATCCGGATCTCCACGCTCCCCCGGTCCACCGGCCCGGATCCGGACGGCGTCCTGGAGTTCGACGCCACCGTCACCACCGTGCTGCCGACCGGCTCCAGCACCACGGTGTCGCTGGACGCGGCGGACACCGAGCTGTACCTGGTGTCCTTCCAGGCGGTGACCGCCGCCCCCGGAGACACCGTCCGCTGCTCGGTCGACCTGAGCGACCTGCACCTGTTCGACGGCGCCCAGGCCAGGCTCCCGGAGCCTTCCGCCACCGCCAGGACCGCAGCCGCTGCCAGGCCCTTTGCCGTTTCCGAGCCGCCCACCGCCCCCGAGCCCTCCGCCGCACGGCCCAGCAAGGAGAACACCGCACCGTGGACCAGCTGATCCGCCCCGCAGCTCTGCTTCTCGACTTCGGTGGAGTCGTCGTCGCCACCACCAACCGCCCCTCCTGGACCGAGGAGCTGGCAGCCGAACTGCACCACGACCTCGTGGCCGCCGGCTGCCACGCGCTGACGCACGACGACATCGTCAGCGACCTCGAGGCGGCGGCCGTCGCCGACTCGCACTGGAAGAACGCCATGTCCCGGCCGGCCGCGCCCGTCGAGATGACCGCCCACCGCTACTGGACGGAGTTCGTCGCCGCCGACTGGCCCCCGGCCGCCCGCGCCTTCGTCACCGCCCACGCCCTGGTGCTGTGCCACCGGCAGGGTGAGCTGCGGCAGGACCGCGAGACACGCGCCGGCATGGTCGAACTGCTCGACGCGGCCGACCGGTTCGGCCTTCCGGTAGCGATCGTCTCCAACGCCCTGAGCGGCTCCGTGCACCGCGACTACCTGCGCAGCACCGGCCTGGACAAGCGACTGGCCCTGCAGGTCTACAGCGACGAGGCGGGCGTCCGTAAGCCCAACCCCGAGATGATCCACCTCGCGGCCCGGGCCCTCGACGTCCCCGCGGCGCGGACCTGGTACGTCGGCGACAACTTCGACCGCGACGTGCTGTGCGGGCGCCGGGCCGGGGTCGGCGCGAGCGTGCTGATGGAGGCCCGCGGGACGTACGAGCGCCCGTACGTGGTCCGGGTCGAGCCGGACGCCGTGGTCGCCGACCCGTACGGGCTCCGCGACCTGCTGATCGCCACGCTCGCGGAGCCGGGCACGGGAGCGGACCATGCCGCGTAGCCCCCGGACGCCGGACTGTCCGCCCCGCGCCCTGCTCCTGGACCACGGCGGCGTCCTGGCCCGGTCGGTCAAACGCCCGGAGCGTCTGCCCGCGTTCGCCGACCACGTGCTCGCCCTCGCCGGCGGACTGACCGGCCTCGACCGGGACCGGGTGCTCCACGACATCCGCGCCGGCCGGGCCGCGTACGGCCACTGGAAGAACGGCGGCGTCCGCTCCACCGCCCCGCGCGAGGTCACCCACCGGGAGCTGTGGGCGGAGTTCATCGCGGCCGACTGGCCCGAACCGGCCCGCGCGGCCGTGAGCGCCGAGGCGACCGGGCTGTGCCGCGCCCTGGTCCTCGCCGAGAGCGACAAGACCCACGACCCCGCCATGGTCCAGGTGCTGCGGCTCTGCAAGGAGCACGGCATCCGCACCGGCATCGTCAGCAACACCCTGGTCGGCGCGCTCAACCGCGAGATGGCGGCGGCCGGCGGCCTCACGCCCTACCTCGGCGTGCAGGTCTACTCGGACGAGACCGGGCACCGCAAGCCCGGCCCGCAGCTGATCCTGCTGGCCGCCCGGGCCCTCGGCACGGAGCCGGCGGACTGCTGGTACGTGGGCGACAACTACGACCGCGATGTGGTGTGCGGGGTCCGGGCAGGGGTCGGCCGCACGGTCCTGATGCGCCCGGCGGACCGCCTCGACCCCGCCGCACAACCGCAGCCCGACACCGTCGTCCACGGCGGCAACGGCCTGCTGGCCCTGCTCCGTTCCGCACTGACCGGGCCCGACACGGACGACCGAGGGGAACACGCATGAACGAGACCGAGGAACTCTCCGCCCACCTGCGCACCGTGGCGGTCGAGGCCGCGCTCGCGGTCGCACCCGACCTGCGGGCGGCGTTCCGCGGCCGGATGGACGTGGAGTTCAAGCGCGACGAGCACGACCCCGTGACCGAACACGACCGGCGGGCCGAGGAACGCATCCGGCACGCCCTCCTCGGCAAGGTGCCGGACAGCACGGTCATCGGCGAGGAGGGCGGACGCCAGGACGGCAGCGGCCGGATCTCCTGGTACGTCGACCCGATCGACGGCACCGCGAACTTCGCCCATGGTCTGGCCTTCTTCTGCACCGCGATCGGCGCCGTCATCGACGGCCGTCCGGTGGCCGCCGCCGTGGTCGACCCGATCGCGGGCCACGTCTTCTCCGCCGACCTCTCCGGCGCCCGCCTCGGCGACGCCCCCCTGATATCGGCCGGTACGACGGACGAGGCCCGCGCCCTCCTCATCACCGGCTTCCCCAACAGCAGGGAGCTCGCCTCGGGCGACCCCGAGTCCCCGGTGCGGTTCGCCGGCCTCGTCTCCCGCTACGGCACCGTGCGCCGCACGGGCAGCGCCGCGCTCACCCTCGCCCATGTGGCCGCGGGCTGGAGCGACGCCGCCCTCGGCACGACCGTCAACGCGTGGGACATCTGCGCGGCCCACATGCTCGTCGAGCAGGCCGGCGGCACCTACACCCCGTTCGGCGGCGAGCCCGGCTGGGACCAGCCGTGCTACGCGGCGCACACCCGCGACCTGAAGCCCACCGCGCTGCGGGAGTTCACCACCTGGTACACCAACCGGGCGGCGGGGAAAGGCCGATGAGCGCCGCCGCCTTCCCCGAGACCGGGCTGAGCCACGCGTGGATCGTCACCGACCTCGACGGCACCCTCGTCGACCGGGACCTCGGCCTCGTCCCCCGCAGCGTCGAGGCACTGCGCCGCTACCGGGACCTCGGCGGCACGGTCTTCATCGCCACCGGCCGCAACGAGGAGTCCGCCACCCCGTACCACCGGGAACTCGGCCTGGACACCCCGATGATCCTCTACAACGGGGCCCGCATCACCGACCCCGGGACCGGCGCCCACCTCCTGGACCTGGACCTGGGCCCGGTCTGGCCCCCACTGCGGGACCTGGTGCTGCCCGCCCTCCCCGACGGCGTGGGCGCGGTCGCCTTCAGCGGGGGCGACGCCCACATCCTGCGCCCCGCCCCCGCCCTGACGGACTACGCCCGCCGCGACCGCATCGCGCTGCTCCCCGACCCGCCGGACCGCCCGCCCACCAAGGTGATGCTGATCTCCGACGGCCGGAGCCCGGCGCCGCTCGCCGACCTGGTGACCCGCCACTGCCCGGACGCCCTGCTCGTCCAGTCGGAGGACACGTACCTGGAAGTGCTGCCTCCCGGCGCCGGAAAGGAGGCCGCGCTGCGGGAGATGGCCGCGCGGTACGGCATGGACGTCACCCGGATCGCCGCCATCGGGGACAACCCCAACGACACCGGCATGATCCGCCTCGCGGGGCTCGGCGCGGCGGTCGGCGACGGCCACCCCCAGGTCCTGAAGGCCGCGGACATCGTGGTCGCACCCTGCTCCGAGGGGGCGGTGGCCGACCTGGTGGGCCGCATCCTGGACGGACCGCCGCCGTGAGGAGGATCCCCGGCTCCCGCTGCGGAGGGTGACGAAGCGCGTCCGGACCGCCGTCGCCCTGGCCGTGTCCGCCCCCTGCGCCGCTCGCTTGTCAGACGCCGCTGTTACGTTGACGTGAGGATGTCAGGCCCACCTCTGGAGAGGGCGTATGCACGACGAACGGCTCGCGGAGTTCTCCCGCGAGCGGCTGGACGGCCGCCCCGTACCGGACGATCTGCGGGTGCTGCTGGTGGCGCAGTGGGAAGGCCGCACCGACTTCACCCGTCTCCTCGACCTCGACTTCTTCGAGGCGGGAGAGGTACACCCGCTGCTGGACACAAGCTATCTGAGCGAGAAGGAACGCGCGGACCCGGAGATGCAGGCCGTCAACGCCGCTGCCGCGGAGATGGCCACGTACGTCAAGCTCGTGGCGAAGGGCGGAAAGGGGTGGATGGGCTACTGGCTGCACCCCGACGAACCGGCGGACCGTGCCTGGCGTCTCATCGAGCTGGACACCGAGTTCAGCTTCTGGAGCCTGGTCGGTGTCGCTCTGACCGAGGGAGCCGCCGCCGAGCGGGCAAGCTACCGGGATGAGCCCGAGGAGCGGGTCGCGTTCACACACCTGGCCGCCGAACTCGCTCGGCTCGGGCTACCGTTGAGCACCCAGGACTACGACGCCCTTGATGAACCGGAGTACCGGGTGGACCCGGAGAAGCTCATGGAGGAGCTGGTCGAAGCCGAACGCCAGAAGCGCGGTCTTCGCTGAGTACGGAGAGACCTCGCTACCCGTAGTACTCGAGAATCAGCGGCAGGTCCTCCAGCCACTCCCGGAGTCGGGACCGCCTGCGCGCGGCGATCACGCACGGCCAGGCGGCGCCGTCGCGGAGGCGGACCGTGACTCCGAGGTGTTTCGGGCCCGCGGCGGCGTACTCCACCGTCCCGATCTCCGCCCAGCTGAACCGCAGTTCACCGGTCGGTGTACCGAGCTCGACCCCCGCCTCGTCGACCAGGAGGAAGCTGTCCGGGGCAACCGCCGCGAAGGCGAGGCCGGTGTCCGTGCCGGAGGGTGCGTGGCCCGGGGACGCGAACGCGGTCGGAGCCTCGTGGAACGGGACGCCACCGGCGGGTGCGTAGGAGGGCAGCGGCGGTACCGCGAGGGTCGCGGGGTGCGTCACGCTGCCCGGTGCGAAGAGGTCCAGCAGGCCCTCGGGCGTCGGGCGTGCGGCAGGTTCCTTGGCCAGGCATGACGCCACGATCGGCCTCAGGCCGTCCGGTACCACCGCCAGATCCGGAGCCTCGTGCACCGACCGGTACATCAGCCCCATAGGCGTGCCCTCTCCGAACGCGCTGCCGCCCGCCGCCGCGACGAGCACGGCGCCGAGCGCGAACACATCGGCAGAGCCGCTGACTTCCTGCCCCTGCGCCTGCTCCGGTGCCAGGAACCCCGGTGTCCCGAAGGCCGTACCGGTGGCCGTGAGCCGGGTCGACTCCAGCGCCCGCGCGATGCCGAAGTCCAGGACCCTCGGTCCGTCCGAAGCCATGATGATGTTTCCGGGCTTCAGATCCCGGTGCACCAGCCCGCAGCCGTGGATCGCCGCCAGCGCCTCGGCGAGCGCCGCGCCCAGCTGCCGTAGCCGCGCCTCGTCCATCGGGCCCTCGTTCTTGACCAGCGCGGCGAGCGTGGGCCCGGGGATGTACGCCGTGGCCAGCCAGGGCGCCGCCGCTGCCGGGTCCGCGTCCACCACCGGCGCCGTGTGGAAGCCGCCCACACTGCGCGCGGCCTCGACCTCGGCACGGAACCGCTCCCGGAAGTGCGGGTCGGTCGCGAGCTCCGAGCGCGCCACCTTCACGGCCACCGCACGGCCGCCGCGGGAACGCGCCAGATAGACGACGCCCATCCCGCCCGCACCCAGCTCCCGTTCGACGGCGTATCCGCCGATGTGTTCCGGCAGCCCCGCACCGTCCGCCCCGTACCCCATGCGCCGCACGCCCCCCTGTGTTCCGGCGGCCCAGTATGACGCAGGCGCGGGGGGGGCGGAGGTACGGGACCCAGACCCGAACCCGCGGCCTCGGGCGGAGTGGCTCGGGGTACCGCCACGTCCCCGGGCTCACCTCTTCGGTTGGGCACCTTTCCGCAACGGCCGTCGCGGCATTTACGGGCTGACCGGTTGACCGGAGCTCCCCCGACGGTCCGGCCACGGCGCGGAGCCGCCCGTCCCGCACTCCGCCCACACCGTCTTCCCGACCCCGCGCTCGGCCACGCCCCACTTCTCCGACAGCGCCTCCACCAAGCGCAGGCCGTGGCCCGCTACCGCGCCGGCCTCCGGAGCGCGCAGCACCGGCCGCCGCTCCTCTCGCGCGTCCGACACCTCGATCCGCAGCACGTGCGCGCCCGCCGTCAGCCGCAGCTCGAAGTCCCGCCCCGGTACGTACCCGTGCACCACCGCGTTCGCCGCCAGCTCGGCCACGATCACCGCCACGTCGTCGGACAGCTCGCTCCCGTACGGAACTCCCCACTCGTCCAGCTGATGCACCGCGAGCCTGCGCGCGAGCCGGGCGCCACGACGCGTGGCGGTGAAACGTTGGACGAACTCGGCGCCCACAAGGGTGATTTCGGTTTCCATGTGACTCAGCGTGGCCGCGTGATCGTACGCTGACCAGGAGTGACACCACGACGCCGTGAAGCTGTACGGGAGCTCCCTGCCGGCTGTACGGGCTTGTCGGGCCGCGACCGGACGGACAGAGGCGGTACGGGGAAGATGGCGAACGCGGGACGCGAGGAACGGCCGGAGAGGCCGGCCGAGTCGGACGGCACGGCGCACCTGTTCAGGGCGCTGGGCAAACAGATCAAGGTCCTGCGCGAGCGCGCGGGCATGAGCCAGAGAGACCTGGGGCTGGCCGCGCACTGCGGGGAGGACCTGGTGTCGGCGGTCGAGCGGGGTGTGCGGACGCCTCAGCCGGACTTCCTTGAGCGTGTGGACCACGTGCTCGGCGCGGGCGGGGTGCTGGCGGCGGCCGTCGAAGAGGCGCGGGAGGCGTTGGCTCGGTCGCGGACTCGGCATCCGGACTGGTTCCGGGACTACGCACGGGTGGAGGCGGAGGCGGTCGCGCTGCATGAGTACAGCGCGCCTGTTGTTCCTGGCCTGCTTCAGACGGAGGCCTACGCGCGGGCAGTCTTCACGCAGAGACGGCCACTGCTGAACGAGGAGACCATCGAGAAGCGCGTCACTGATCGGTTGGCTCGGCAGCAGATCTTCGAACGCTGGCCCCCACCGACCTTCAGCTATGTACTGGAGGAGACTGCCCTACGCCGTCCTATCGGAGGAAGGGCTGTCCACGCAGATCAGATGCGGCAGCTCCTGCGGGTGGGACGCCTGCGCACCGTCGAGATTCAGGTGATGCCTACCGACCGCGATGAACACCCCGCGATCGACGGCACGTTCACCCTCATCACCCCTAAAGGCCGGTCGCAGGCCGCCTACACCGAGCTGTATGGCAATCCGAGGCTGGTCACGGAGCCGGAAGCGGTCCGAGTCTTCAGCGAGCGCTATGGAATCATCCGAGCGCAGGCTCTCACCCCGAGGGAGTCCCTGTCGTTCATCGAGAAGATGCTGGGAGAGCGATGAATACCGAGCAACTGCACTGGTTCAAGGGCAGCTACAGCGGCGGCGAGGACGGAGCCTGCATCGAGACCGCCTACGTCTGGCGCAAGTCCAGCTACAGCACGGGCGAAGGCGGCAACTGCATCGAGGTAGCAACCTCCCCCGCCACCATCCACATCCGCGACTCCAAGAACCTCCAGGCGCCCCACGTCGACGTGGCCCCCGCCGCTTGGGCCGCCTTCGTCGCGTACGCCTGCCGGGGCTGACCCGGATCGCACACCACCGGGTCGCGGGAATCCGCGACCCGGTCCGCCACGTCGCGGATTCCCGCGTTCCGGTGGCCCACGACGTAAAGGCTTTTAAAGCCTCTTGGAAGAGAACTCAATACCCACCCACCCCACCCGGCGCCCTCGTCACCCGCACGGGTGAGGTTCGCCAACGGAGCTGGATTTCGACCTGGTTGCCTGGCATATGCTCGCCGCACCAAACTTCAGACAGCTGATGGCCCCCGCCGGGACAGGAATCCCGAACGGGGGCCTGACCAACACGGAAGAAGAACCTTCCTGATGGCTACCTCGCAGGATATCGCGGCCCCCTATGCCCCGCCCTCCGGCGTCGAGCATGTCAACGTCCGCCACACCGAACGCTTCACCGTCGTGGGCAACCACCTCAGCCAGCACCGCGAACTCTCGCTCGCCGCCCGGGGACTCGCCCTGCACATCCAGTCACTGCCGCCCGGGGCCAGGATCGGCATCAAAGCCCTCGCCGCTCGCCTGCCCGCCGACAGTGAACACCGCATCGCCGGGGCTCTGCGGGAGCTGGAGCAGCACGGCTATCTGAAGCGCACCCGCGAGCGCTCGCCGGAGGGCAAGGTGTACACGCGGACCGTGTCGTACAACCACCCGGACCCCGCCACCTCCGGCAAGGCGCACACCGCCAGTCCGCGCCATCACCGCCCGGCACCGGCACCCGTGCCGAAGCCCGCCCCCGTTCCGCCCCCACCCCCGGCGCCTCCCGCGGACCCGGCCCCGCTCCCCCGCGTCCCGGCCCCCACCGCCAAGAAGCCCCCGCGTCCGCCGCTCCCCGAGCCGCTCCATCCCCGGCCGCAGCTCCTCCAGGCCGCCGCGCTCCTCCTCGTCGGGCTTCAGCGCCAGGACGCCGAACTCACCCTGACCGAGCCGCAGATCGACTTCCTCGCTCCCGGCGTCGCCGCCTGGTTCGAGCGGGACGCCTCACCCGCCGCCGTACGCAAGGCCCTGACCGAGGACCTGCCCCGGCCCGTACGCTTCCCGGCGCAGTTGCTGAGGCACCGGCTCACCGTGCTCCTGCCGTCGGGGCGCTCCCTGCCCGCCACCTACCGGCCCGTACCGATGCAGAACTGCGACGCCTGCGATCGCGGGTTCAGGGCTCCCGAGCCGGGCCGTTGCGAGGAGTGCGAGGGGGCGACGTAGTCCGCGGTCAGCCCAGACGGGCTTCGGCGTAGACCACCATCGCGTCACGCTGGTACGCGGCCAGGCCGACGGCGATCCGGTCGAAGTTCTCCCGCATCCGCGGGTCGTCGACGTAGGTCCGTCCCAGGCCGCGGTAGGCCTCCGCATTCGGTGTCCAGAACCGGCAGACACCCTGGTAGTGCGCTTCCATCTCCGACTGCACCGCGGGGTCGTCGGCCGGTGTGCCCGCCACCATGAGCTCCGCGAGGCGGACCATCTGCGCGGTGGCCTCGCGCTGCCAGGCCTCCTGGTCGGCGTCGGTCATCGCCTCCCTGGACCGGCGGGCCTCCTCCCACGCCTCCGGCCAGCGCTCTCGTACCTCGGCGTCCTCCTCGGCGGTGTGCTGGAGACCCTCGAACAGGTTCTCCGGCCTGTTGATCTTCATCATGTGGTTGGCGTCCTTTCCTTCCTCCAGTTCGGTGATGGTCCGCTCGACCGTGCGGACGAGCGTGTCCAGCCGGTCCCGCTCCTCGCGCAGCCGCGTGCGGTGCTCACGCAGCGCGCTCACGGGGTCCGTGCGCTCGTCCAGTACGCGCCGGATCTCACGCAGCCCCAGGCCCAGCTCCCGCATCAGCAGAATCCGCTGCAGGCGCAGCAGTCCGGCCTCGTCGTAGGAGCGGTGCCCGTTGCTCCCGAATCCCGCCGGCGGCAGCAGGCCGATCTCGTCGTAGTGCCGCAACGTCCGGGACGTCACGCCGGACATCCGCGCCACCTCCGCGATCGACCAGGCCATGGCAGCGGCTCCCTTCACCGGGCCGGTTTCTCCGGCCACACGGACGACCGTAGGAGTTGACGCAGCGGAAGGCGCAAGCCGGACGCGGCGGGCGTGCGGGGGGGCGTCACTCAGCTCGGAGCAGGCCGATGGTGCCCGCCAGGCCCTCGTCGCCGTGACCCTGGTCGACCCGGTGGCGCATCAGCTCCATGAAGGGGGTGAGGAGCCGGGGATCCACGGACCGGCCCTGCGCCGTGGCGAGAAGTGTTTCGTTGGCCGCCGCCATCATGGCGAGGTTGGAGCCGACGCCCTCGGTGTAGTCGCCGCTCTCCAACTGGGCGGCGATGCCGTGGGCGGCTCCGGCCATGCCGCCGAGCCATTCCGTGAGCAGCGTGGCGAACCGAGCCCGGTCGATGTCCTTCTCCGGGCCCATCAAGGCGAAGGCGTGGGTGATACCTGCGAACATGCCGGTCATCGCGCTGAGCAGGGCGACGTCGTACAGCGCCGCGTGCCCGGGCTCCTCGCCCACGAACTTCACGCCTGCGGGAACCGTCAGCGCCTCGCGGTGGCGTTCGAACAGTTCGTGGTCGCCGCTGTAGAAGACGTAACCGCCGGTGTCCGGCCGGCCGATCATCGGTGGGATGGCCATGATCCCGCCGTCCAGGAAACGGGCCCCCCGCTCCCTGGCCCAGCGGGCACGCCGCTCGGCCTGGTCGGGCGTGTTCGTGGTCAGGTTGACCACGTCCCTGCCGTGCAGTTCCGTACCGCTCAGGGTCTCGCCCACGGAGGCGTCGTCCAGCAGGCATACAACGACGGGACCGGCCGCCGAAGCCACCGCCTCGCTCGGGGTCGCCGCCGCGCGGGCGCCCTCTCCCACCAGCGGTCGCGCCTTTTCCGGGGTGCGGTTCCAAACGGTCAGCGGGTGTCCCGCGGCCAGCCAGGCGCGGGCGAGCGCGGTGCCCATGTCGCCGAGGCCGAGGAGTGTGACGGGGGTCTTGGGAGTGCTGTGGGAATCCATGCCCATCAGGCTTGTTCACGTCCGATACGTGATCAAGTACGCACTATTTAGTGGGTGGTTACCCTAAAGTGAGTGGATGACCAGGCGGGGCGGTTACGTGTGCGGTATCGACGCGGCGATCTCCGTGGTCGGTGGCAAGTGGAAGGTGCTCATCCTGTGGGCACTGGAGGCAGGGCCCGGCCGGTTCGGCGAGCTGAGACGCGGTATCCCCGGCATCACGGAGAAGGTTCTCGCCTCGCACCTGCGGGAGTTGGAGGCCGACCGCATCGTCTCCCGCGAAGAGGCACTGGAAGGGGCGGTACGCCGCGTCACCTACGCCCTCACCCCCCTGGGCGTCTCCCTCAACGAGGCCCTGGGCCCTCTCGGTGCCTGGGGCAGGGAACACCTCCTCTCCGAGCGGGGCGCCCACCAGGACGCGCCCTGACCGCCCGCGCGTGGGCTCCGACTGCCCCGGCCGTGGCAGGGAGGAGCGTGAGATCATCCCGACGTGCCCCCTGAACAGACGTGGGAATCCGCCGGTCCGGCCGAGCGGCGACTGGCCGGTGTGGCCCTCAACCCGGCCGCTCCCGTCGACGTCCTGCTGCGGCTGCTCGCGGACGGGCCGGACGCCGTGCGGATGGTGCTGGCGCGTGACCGGGTCCTTCCCGGTCCCGTGGTGGATGCGGTCGTGGCCCATCCGGACAGGAACACGCGCGGCTTCTTCGCCCGGAACCCGTACGCCGACCCGGAGCAGCGGGCACGGCTGGTCGACGATCCGGAGTACCGCGTGCGGGGGCACCTGTCCCGGGAGCCCCGGGCCGACGACGTGTGCATGCCCCGGCCGCTGCCGGACCGGACCATCGTGCGGATCATCGAGACGTACGAGGACGACTTCCTCTGGGAGCTCAACCGACTGATCTCGCCCGGTCTTCAGCGTGCGATGGCCACTCATCCGTCGCCGAAGGTCCGCCGCATGGGGATCGGCCGCCTCTCCTGGACTTCCCTGACACCCGACGTGCGGGACGCCCTGCTGGCCGACCCGGACCCGGGGGCACGCGAGGCGGCCGACGCGAGCAGACGCTCGTACGCACGGCTCCGCGACCCGGACGCGGTACGGGCGGACCTTCCCGCGCACCACTGCCACCCGCGTACCCATCTGTTGCTGTACGGAGCACTCGCCCCGGATGTCGTGACGGAGGCAATGTCGCAGGACGCTTGGCTGATCGCCGCCAACGACAGCACACCGCCGGAGACCGTGGCCCTGCTGGCCGCCCACCCCGACCCAGAGGTGCGTACCCGCGTCGCCCGACGGCCCGGCCTGGGGCCGGCCGAGCGCCGTGCGCTCGCGGTGGACCCCGACCCGCAGGTGCGTCTCGTCCTCTCGGTGCACCCGGCGCTGAGCGAGGCGGAACGGGCCGCGATCGACTACGAGGTGGACCAGGACGAGTGGTACTGCCACAGTCCGGTGTACGACCCGGAGTCGCTGCCGGACCCGGAGGAGACCCGCGACCTCGCGCTGTCCGCCCACCCGCTCCTGCGGCGGCGGGCCGCTCGTCTGCCGAACCTCCCCGCCGATCTCGTCGCACTCCTGGCGGAGGACTCCGACCTCGGTGTGCGGGTCCTGCTCGCCCAGAACCATCCCGACGCCCCGGCCGCGCTGCTGCTCCGCAGCTTCCTGGAGTACACCGGCCGCGACCGGTGGCACCTGACCGGCCACGGCAACTTCCCCCGCGACGGGCTCGCCCGGTTCGCGGACGACGAGGACCCCGCGGTCCGGCGACTGGCCCTTCTCGATGCCGCTACGCCGCCCGACACCGCCGACCGGCTCACCCACGACCCCGACGCGCAGGTCCGCGCGGACGCGGCACGCCACCCCCGACTGCCCCAGGACCGCATCGCGGCGCTCCTCGACGACGAGGAACTCTCGTTCCGGGCCGCGGCCAATCCGGGGCTGCCGGTGGCAACGATGTACGAGCTGATCGCCGGGGCCGGCCGGACGCCGTGAGGAGGGTCCGGCGACGCGGTCCAGGGCAGCACCGCGTCAGCGCGCGACGGCCTTCGTCGCCTTGCTGACGGCCGTTCCGCTCGTGTGTCCGGTGCGGCGGGCGGTCACCTTCACAGGGCGGGACGGCCCTCAGAGGTACTCCGCGTACGCATCCAGCGCCCGCAGGACCTCCGGTTCGGCGGCGGACGGCAGTTGGAGGACGACCTCCTCGATGCCCAGGTCCGCGTAGTGCGCCAGCTTGCCGGGGCTCGGCAGGACCGCGTACGGGACGACCTGGAGGTCCTTCGGGTCGCGCCCCGCGGCCTCCCAGGCCGCTCGGAGCTTGGGCACCGACTCCGTCAGGCCCCGGCCGCCGATCGGGAGCCAGCCGTCCGCGTACTCCACGATGTGCGCGAACAGCTTCGGGCCCGCCGCGCCGCCGAGCAGGGTGCGCGGTCCGACCACCGGACCGCGGGGCTGCTGGAACGGCTTCGGGTAGGCGTGGCTCGCCCGCACCGAGCCGAACTCGCCTTCGTACGCCGTGGGTTCCTCCGACCACAGGGCCCGCATCAGCGCCATCCGGTCCCGGCCGAGCTCCCGGCGCGTCGACCAGTGCACGCCGTGGTCCGCGGCTTCCTCCACGTTCCAGCCGAAGCCTAGACCCAGCGTGAACCGGCCGCCGGAGAGGTGGTCGAGGGTGGCGATCTGTTTGGCCAGATCGATCGGGTCGTGCTGGGCGATCAGCGTGATCCCGGTGCCGAGCGCCAGCCGTTCGGTCACCGCGGCAGCCTGCGCGAGGGCGACGAACGGGTCCAGGGTGCGGCCGTACTCGGGCGGCAGGTCGCCGCCCGCCGGGTAAAGAGTTTCCCTGCTCACCGGGATGTGCGTGTGCTCCGGAAGATAGAGCCCGGAGAATCCCCGCTGCTCAAGCTGGTGGGCGAGCCGCACCGGTGTGATCGTTTCGTCGGTGAGGAAGATCGTTGTGGCGATCCGCATACGAGGACACCTCCGTCGTTGTCTGGTGGCGGCTCAAACGTATGCCGTACGGTGCGCAAAGCCGAGGCTTCGGCGACTTCGGGGGAGGTCTTTCACCATGGTCCGTTCGCGCACCCGCACCGTTCTCACCGCTCTGTTCCTGACGGGCGTGCTCGTCGGCGGCGTACCCGCCGCGGCGTCGGCCGTCACACCGGCTTCCGTGGCCGCCGTCTCCCGCACCGCGTCCTCGGTCCAGGGCGCGGGGCACGTGAGCGCGGCCGCGTCCGTCCACACCGGTGTGCGCGAGGCCGCGCACACGTACTGGAGCAAGAGCAAAAGCAAGAGCAAGAAGCGGCGGAAGCACGGCTCCGGCGGGTTCGGCGGCGGGGTGATCGTGGGGATCGTGCTCGCCGTGATCGTAGTCGGCATCATCGCGTTCGTGCTCGTCTCGCGTTCGCGGCGCAACTCCTGAAGCCTGCGTCCGACGCCGCCCGGCCGGGTGGCGTGGGACACGGATTCACCCCGCTTCCCGGCTCCCGTCCCGTCGGATCACCGGCGTTCAGGCGGCGTTCACGGGTCCCCGGCACGGTGTCGGGGACGGACGAACCCGTACAGGTCCACGACGCCCCGGGAGCCCTCGCATGCCCGCACCGCATCCCGCGCACCGCCCGATCGCCAGGCGCGGCCTCCTCGTCACGACGGCCGCCACCGCCCTGACGTGGGGGACCGTGAGCTTCGCCGACGCCGCAGACGCCCCGGACGGCACCACGAGAACCCGGACCGTGCGCGGTGTCCTGCCCCCCGGGTCGCCCGACTACGTCTACCTGGCGGTCGAGGTACCGCCGGGAGTCGCCGAGATCGCGGTGTCGTACGCGTACGAGAAGCCGTCCGTCCCGGCCGGAACGCAGGGCAACGCGCTCGACATCGGGATCTTCGACGAACGCGGTACGGAGCTGGGCGGGCCCGGGTTCCGGGGGTGGTCCGGCGGAGCGCGCAGCAGCTTCTTCATCCGGGCCGATACGGCGACGCCCGGTTATCTCGCGGGGCCGGTACGCGCCGGCACCTGGCACATCACCCTCGCTCCGTACACCGTCGCACCCGGGGGACTCCCGTACGAGGTGACGGTCACCCTGCGCCCGGGCCCCGCCGGGTCCACGCCGGAGCCGGTCTACCCGCCGGAGCGTGCGAAGGGGCGCGGGCGCGCCTGGTACCGCGGGGACTGCCATCTGCACTCCGTCCACTCGGACGGCAGGAGGACCCCGGCCGAGATCGCCGCCGCGGCGCGTGCGGCCGGGCTCGACTTCATCAACAGCAGCGAGCACAACACGAGCTCCGCGCACGGCGCTTGGGGCGGGCTGTGGGGCGACGACCTGCTCGTCCTCACGGGCGAGGAGGTCACCACCCGCAACGGGCACGTGCTCGCCCTCGGCACCGATCCGGGCACCTGGGTGGACTGGCGCTACCGGGCCCGGGACAACCGCTTCGGGCACTACGCCAGGGCCGTGCGCCGGGCCGGTGGTCTCGTCGTGCCCGCCCATCCGCACGCCACCTGCATCGGCTGCCACTGGAAGTTCGGCTTCGGCGAGGCGGACGCCGTGGAGGTGTGGAACGGGGCATACACGCCGGAGGACGAGATCGCCCTCGCCGAGTGGGACAACTCGCTGGTGGCCGCGGTTCGTTCGTCCCAGTCATGGGTTCCGGCGATGGGCAGCAGCGACGCCCACCGGGAGCCGGACAAGGTCGGGCTCCCGCAGACCGTCGTGCTCGCCGAGGAGCTGTCGCGCGACGCGGTTCTTGCCGGGCTCAGGACCGGGCGCTCCTACATCGCCGAGTCGTCGGCCCTCACCCTGGCCTTCGGCGCCTCGGGCGGACGCGGGCACCATGCCGGAATCGGTGAGCGGCTGCGGGTCGCGGGGGACGACACCCCCGTCACCGTACGGCTGGAGGTGACCGGAGCGCCCGGCTGCACCGCGCACTTCGTCACCGACCAGGGCACCCTGTTCACGGCCACGCTCCCGGACTCCGGCACGGGGACGGTGCAGTGGCGGACGACGCCCGCCTACGCCGCCTACGTCCGCGCCGAGGTCCGCCACCCCGTCACGGTCCCCGGTCTGCCCGGGGCCCTTGCGGCGCTCACCAATCCGGTGTTCCTGGAGAGCTGAGGGCTGGGCGCCGTCTGCCCCGTCGCGGGGCAGACGGGATTGCCGCAGCCCTCAGCGGGCCTCCGCGACAGCGGTCGTCGTACGGTCCGGGGCGGGTGGCGCAAAGCTGCGCAACCGTGCGGCGCAGCAGCGTCGTTGTACGTACGCGAGCCCCGCGACGGCCGTACCGAGCACTAGCCAGCCCGCCGGTCCGGCCGCCATCACCACCCCGGTCAGCAGCGGCGGACCGGCGGACTTCTGGATGGACTGGGACATGCCCGCCACCCCCAGGTAGGCGGCCCGCGCGTCGGGCGGTGCGAGCAGGACGGCCAGCTCCCACGAGCTCACCGAGCGCATCAGCTCCGCCAGGGTGACCAGCACCGCCGCCGCGAGCAGGACCAGCGCGGCCGTCCAGGTCCCGCAGCGGGTGGCGGCAGCCAGCAGGGCGCAGCACGCGAACATCAGGACTCCGTTGAGGGCGACCGTCCGCAGCACGCGGTGCGGGCCCTCCGCCCTGTTGGAGATGGTCAGCTGGAGCGTCACGACGAGCACGGTGTTGATGACCAGGACGGCCGGCACGAGGGCGTGCGGCGCGGAGGTGCTGCTCACCAGCCACAGCGGCAGACCGACGCCGAGGACCGAGTCGTCGAGGTTCATCGGGATGTCGAGGAGGACGAAGCGGAGATAGCCGCGGTCCCGCCACGGGCTCTTCGGCGGGGCGGACTCGCCGGGTCCGTGGGTGGAGGGCGCGGGAGCGGCACCGGGCACCTCGCGCCCGGCCGCTTCCCCGGTCACCGGGTCGCGCGCCTCGCCGGTGCGGCGCACCAGGAGGGCGGCCACGACGAAGGACAGCGCGTTGGCGAGGATCATGGCGCGGTAGGCCTCCGCGGTGCCCACAGCCAGCCCGATGGCCGCCAGTCCCGCGCCGACGCCGTAGCCGGCGTTGGCCGCGCTGCGGGACAACGCCTGGTAGGCGGCGCGGCGTTCGCCGGCCGTGCGGGTGGCGAACAGCATCTCCAGCGTCTTCGCCGACCGGTCGCCGAGATAGGTGGCCGCGATGACGGGGAGCAGGGCCGCGAATCCGGTGCACGTCAGCACCAGGATCAGGGTCACCAGCCGCAGCAGGTGACAGCCGATCAGCAGCGGGCGGACCGGGAAGCATCCGGCGAGCCGTCCGGCCAGGGGTGAACCGGCGATGCCCGCCACCCCGGCCGCCCCCAGCAGCACACCGATCTGCTGCGGGCTCAGGTGGGTGACGAAGGTGAGGTAGAGGACCGAGGAGGCGGCCCACAGGCCGGACCCGGTG
Organism: Streptomyces sp. NBC_01013; assembly: GCF_045162765.1. Classification (NCBI taxonomy): domain Bacteria; kingdom Bacillati; phylum Actinomycetota; class Actinomycetes; order Kitasatosporales; family Streptomycetaceae; genus Streptomyces; species Streptomyces sp. NBC_01013. The sequence goes on along the minus strand of NZ_CP108687.1, from coordinate 4,860,151 downwards.
CGGTCGACGGCCAGGGCGAGCAGCATGATCCGGGCATCCCGGCCACCGGGCGGATTCCGCAACTGGGCCAACAGCCCCTGACCGCCGTCGCGCTGGGCCTTGCCCAGGCTTCCGCTTCCCGCCGTGCGGCGCACCGCTCACCCCCGGTTATCTCGGCATCAAGAGACATGCAGACCCGGGGAAGCCTGCCGGGAGTTATTCTCGATGCCAAGATACTTGATGGCGAGATACTTGCCCGCCCTCCGCATCCAGAAGGTCAAGGGAACGAATCGGCGATCCGGCCCCTCTGTGGGGTGACGCAACACGTCACCGCCGTCCACAGCCCCGCAGAGGAGCCCCCGTGATACCCGACCGCCTGTTGCCGACCCGCCGCGCCGCGGCCATCGCCGTCGCCGGCGTGCTCACCGCCGACGGACTGCTGCACGTCCTCTGGTCCACGGGCAGCACCTGGCCCGCCGAGGACGCCGCCTCCCTCTCGTACGCCGTGCTCGGCATCGACGCCCCGTTCACACCACCGGTCGTCCTCCCGCTGGCCGCCGCACTGTTCGGCGGCGCAGCCCTGGTCAACGCCCGCGCCCGACTGGGCCGTGCCCACCGGCTGGGCGGACTGCTCCAGGCCGGGACCCTCGCGGTCGCCTGCGGCACCGCGCTGCGCGGGGTGGCCGGGCTCGGCTGGGCGATGGGGCTGCGCACGGGGCTGGACGCCGGAGCCGGATCCTCGTTCCATCTGCTCAACCGGTCCCTGTACACGCCCCTTTGCCTGCTGCTCGCGGCCGCCGCACTCCGGGTGGCGGCCAGGGAGGACCTCTCCGCCCGTGCCCGATGACCACGCCCGCGCGATACGCCTGGTGGTGGCCGCCCAGCGCGGAGACACCCTCGCGATGAACGAACTGCTGGACGTCCTCACCCCGTACGCGAGCCGCATCTGCACCCCCATCGCACTGGCCGACGGACCGGACGCCGTCCAGGAGACCCTCGTCGCCGTCTTCCGTGGCCTGCGCACCCTCAAGGAACCGCCGGCCCTGTACGGCTGGGTGCGGTCCATCGCCTGCCGGGAGGCGGTCCGGGTCGCCCGGCGCACCGCCAGGTCCGTGCCCGTCGACCTCACCACGCTGCCCCAGCGCGGCGATCCACAACTCGGCACCGACATCGGTGACGTGCTGGCCCGGCTCTCCCCCGAACACCGGGCCGTGCTGGTCCTGCGCGACGTCGAGGGCCTGGACGAACAGACCGCCGCCGCCCTGCTCGACCTGCGGGTGGGCACCGTCAAGTCCCGCCTGCACCGGGCGCGGGACTCCTTCCGGAAGGCATGGACGTCATGACCGACACCCCCCTCCCCCCGTGGCCCGCAGCCGCACCGCTGGACCCCGTGCGACGGCTGCGCGCGCTCGCGGCCGGGGTGCGCGGCGCCCGGGTCACCACCCGCGAGATCCCCGTACCGTGCGCAGCCGTGGAGCCACTGCTCGCCGACATCGACGGGGAACTCGCCTTCCTCGTACCGGACATGCGGCACCTCAGGCTGACCCGCGCCGAGGGCGACCGGGTCGAGGCGGTGGCCCGCAGCCGGTTCGGAATGCACGCCCGTTTCCGCGGGGTGCGTCGTCCCGGCTGGCTCTGGCTGCAGAGCCGCTTCGTCCTGATCGGCATCGCGGCCGCTCCGTCCGACACCACCCCCGGCCACACCGTGGTCGCCTTCACCGGTGGGGTCCGTGTGCCGGGGCGGGCGGCCCTGGTCCCGGTCGGCGTGGGCCGGGCGGGCCGCAAGGTACTGGGCAGACTGGACGCCCGCCTCGGGGCGCCGGGGTGAGGCCCCTCAGCCCGGCCAGACGATCGCCTGGAGTTCGCTGTACGCGTGCAGCGCGTACGAGCCGACATCGCGCCCGACACCGCTCCGCTTGAAGCCGCCGAACGGGGCCTCCATGTTGCGGCCGATGGTGTTCACCCCGACCCCGCCCGCGCGCAGCCGGCGCGCGACGCGGAAGGCGCGGGCCACGTCGCCGGACCAGACGTAGTCGATCAGTCCGTAGTCGCTGTCGTTGGCCAGCGCGATGCCCTCCTCCTCGTCGTCGAAGGGAACGACCACCACGACCGGACCGAAGATCTCCTCCCGCACCACGCGCATGTCGTTGGTGCAGTCGGCCAGCAGCGTCGGCGCGACGTAGAAGCCGCGGCCGGTCGGCTCCGGGCGTTCGCCGCCCGTGACGACCCGGGCGCCCTCCTTGCGGCCCAGCTCCACGTACGACTCGATGCGGTCCCGGTGCGCCGCCGAGATGACCGGGCCGACGACCGTCCCCTTCGCCTTCGGGTCGCCGACCGGCAGATACCCGGCGTACGCGGTGAGCTTCCCGATCAGCGCGTCGTGGACGCCCCGCTGGACCAGGACGCGGGTCGGAGCCGTACAGATCTGACCGCTGTAGAAGGAGAACGTCGTCCCGATGCCCGCGACCGCCGAGTCCAGGTCGGCGTCGTCGAGCACCACAGCGGCGCCCTTCCCGCCCAGCTCCATCAGCTGCCGCTTCATGCTCCGGCCGCAGACCTCCGCGATGCGCTGCCCGACCGAGGTGGAGCCGGTGAAGCTGACCATGTCGACGTCGGGCGAGTCCACGGCCGCCTCGCCCGCGTCCGGGCCCGAGCCGCTCACCACGTTGACGACGCCCGCCGGCACGCCCGCCTCAGCGAGCGCCTCGGCCATCCGGTAGACGGAGAGCGGGTCCTGCGGGGCGGGCTTCACGAGGACCGTGTTGCCCATCGCGAGCGCCGGGGCGATCTTGCCGGCCGGGTTGGCCCAGGGATTGTTGTACGAGGTGATGCAGGTGACGACGCCGACCGGCTGGCGCACGGCGAGCGCCCCGAAGATCCCGGCCCGGCCCATCGGCCCGGCCTCGTTGATCTGCGGCGGGACCGCCTCCTCGGCCGGTTCCAGCGCCCCCTTCGCGTACCGCCGGAAGCGGGCCGCGCCCACGGCGACCTGCATCCCGCGGGCCGTACCGGTGGTGGCGCCGCTCTCCGCCTGCGCGAGCTCCGCGTTCGCCGTGAAGTCGCGTTGCATCAGGTCCGCGGCACGGTCCAGGATCGCTGCGCGTTCCTCGGGGCGGGTGCGGGACCACGGCCCGAAGGCTTCGCGGGCAGCGGCGGCCGCCTCGTACACCTGGGCGCGGCTCGCCTCGGGGGCGAGGCCCACGACGTCCTCGGTGGCCGGGTCGATCACCTCGTAGTGGCCGTCGGCGGGCTCGGTCCACTCGCCGCCGATGAAGAGGCGCTGGGGTGACGTGGTCACAGTGTGCTCACCGTCCGGGTGTCGCGGCCGGAACGGAGCACCGTCCCGGGGACCGCACCGGTCACCTTGTCGTCGCGCAGGGTCTCCACCCCGTTGACCCGGACCGACACGATGCCCAGCGCCTTGGAGTCCAGCCGGGGGCTGTCACCCGGCAGGTCGTGGACGAGGATCGCGGGGCCCGCTTCGATGCGTTCGGGATCGAAGAGCACGAGGTCGGCGTGGAAGCCCTCCTCGACACGGCCGCGCTCGCGCAGACCGAACAGCCGGGCCGGGTCGTCGGTCAGCATCTTGACGGCCCGTTCCAGCGGCATGAGTTTGCGGCCGCGCAGACAGTCGCCGAGGAAGCGGGTCGTGTACGGGGCGCCGCACATCCGGTCCAGGTGCGCGCCCGCGTCGGAGCCGCCGAGCATCACGTCGTCGTGCTCCCAGGTGCGCTGCCGCAGTGCCCAGGAGTCGGGGTCGTTGTCCGTGGGCATCGGCCACAGGACCGTACGCAGCTCGTCGGCCGCGCAGATCTCCACGAGGCAGTGGAAGGCGTCCTGGCCGCGCTCGGCCGCGATGTCCTTCACGACCCGCCCGCTGAGGCCCTCGTTCGCCGCACTGTAGGTGTCGCCGATGACGTACCGGCCGAAGTTCGCGAGACGGCGGAAGACGCCGGCCTCCTTGCTGTCGGCGCGGCGCAGCATCTCGGCCCGGGTGTCCGCGTCCCGAAGCCGCTCGATGCGCTCGGGTACGGGGAGGGCGAGGATGTCGCCCCAGCCCGGGATCAGGTTGAGGGCGCAGAACGTGCCGAGCGACATGTTCATCGGGGTGAGGATCGGCATCGTCAGCGCGACGATCCGGCCGCCCGCGCGGCGGGCGCGTTCACTGGGGACCAGCTGGCGCGGGACGCGTTCGGGAACGGAGGCGTCGATGGTCAGCACGTTCCAGTTGAGCGGGCGCCCGGCTGCGGCCGTCATGTCGACGAGGAGGTCGATCTCCTCGTCCGAGAACTGGTCGAGGCAGCCGGCGACGATGGCCTCCAACTGCGTGCCCTCGTGCTCGCCGACGGCCCGGGAGAGCGCGAGGAGTTCTTCGGGGAGCGCGTGCCGGGAGGCGACGGGCTGCCCGTCGCCGTCGGAGTGGGTGGAGGACTGCGTGGTGGACAGGCCCCACGCCCCGGCGTCCATCGCGTCGTGGAACAGCGCCAGCATGGCGTCGAGTTGGGCGGGTGTGGGCTGTCCGCCCGCCGCCTCGGCTCCCATCACGTGGCGGCGGAGGGCGCAGTGCCCGACCATGAATCCGGCGTTCACGGCGATCCGCCCGTCGAGCGCGTCGAGGTACTCGCGGAAGCTGGACCAGCTCCAGTCGACGCCCTCCTCCAGGGCCTTGAGCGCCATGCCCTCGACCCGCGACATCATGCGCCGGGTGTAATCGGCGTCCTCCGGCCGGTCCGGATGGAGCGGGGCGAGGGTGAACCCGCAGTTGCCGCCGGCGACGGTGGTGACGCCGTGGTTCATCGACGGGGTGGCGTACGGGTCCCAGAAGAGCTGCGCGTCGTAATGGGTGTGCGGGTCGACGAAGCCGGGCGCGAGGACGAGGCCGGTGGCGTCCTCGGAGGTCGCGGCCTCCTCGGCGACGGTGCCGGGCTCCGCGATGACGGCGATGCGGCCGGACCGGATGCCGACGTCCGCGGGGTAGGAGGGCCCGCCGCTGCCGTCCACGACGGTCGCTCCGCGGATGAGGTGGTCGAGCATGACGGGTCCCTTTCTCCGTGGCGGTCTGTTGCGCCGGGGTGCGTACGGCCGCGGTACGCACCCCGGCTCGCGGAGCGGCGGTCCGGGAAGACGCCGCCCGTGTGTGGGTGAGCTTCAAGCCCCGCCGGGCAAGATCAAGCCCCTCCGGCGATTGAGGAGCGGGGGTACGGGGGCAGCGCCCCCGAAAACCCGCACCCCCGGGCCGGCTACGCCGCGTCGCGGAACCGCGTCGTCCGGTGCACCGGGTCCGTGTCGATCTTCGGGATCACGTGCTCACCGATCAGCTTGATCGAGTTCATCGTGTCCTCGGGGCTGATCCCGATCGGCAGCCCGAAGCTCAGCTGATCCGCCCCCGCCTGCTCCCAGCGCCGGCACTGCCCCAGCACCTCGTCCGGGTCACCGCAGATCATCAGCTCCTCGGCGATCAGGAGCTCGATGATCTCCTCGGAGTACTCCGGAAGCAGCTCCGGCCACTCGGGGATCCCCTCCGGCCGGGGGAAGGTGTCGTGGTAGCGGAACAGCAGCGACTGGAGGTAGTTCAGCCCGCCGCCCACCGCGATCTCGACGGCCTTCTTGTGGGTCTCGGCGCAGATCGCGGTCGAGGTCACCATCACGTTGTCATTGACGAAGTCACCGACCGGCTCGGCATCCTTGACGGCGTTCTTGTAGGACTCGACGACCCACTCCATGTCGGAGACCTTCTGCACGCTGAAGCCCAGCACCCCGAGCCCCTTCTTCCCCGCCATGGCGTACGAGGGCGGCGAGCCGGCCGCGTACCACATCGCCGGGTGCGACTTCCCGTACGGCTTGGGCAGGATCTTGCGGGGCGGCAGCGACCAGTGCTTGCCCTGGAAGCCGACGTACTCGTCCTGGAGCCACATCTTGGGAAACTCGGCGATGGTCTCTTCCCAGAGTTCCTTCGTGTGGTTCATGTCGGTGATGCCCGGCATGAACCCGAGGATCTCGTGGGTGCCCGCCCCGCGGCCGGAGCCGAACTCGAAGCGTCCCTCCGAGAGGTGGTCCATCATGGCGACCTTCTCGGCCACCTTCACCGGGTGGTTGACCGGGGCGAGCGGGTTGAAGATGCCGGATCCGAGGTGGATGCGGTCCGTGGCGTGGGCGAGATAGCCCAGGTACACATCGTTGGCCGAGAGATGCGAGTACTCCTCCAGGAAGTGGTGCTCGGAGGCCCAGGCGTACTTGAAGCCGGACTTGTCCGCCTGGATGACGTACTCGGTCTCCTCGATCAGCGCCTTGTGCTCTGCCCCGGGGTCGGCCTTGGCCCGCGCGGCGGGCACGTACCCCTGTACAAAGAGCCCGAATTCCAAGGTGGTTCACCGTCCTCAATCGTTTCTGACACATCGTCAGATTCTGATGCGTCCGACTGTTCCACCGACACTCCGACCCGTCAATAGCTGACGCTTCGTCAGCTGACCGGCTCTCGGCGCCCGCTCAGAACAGACTGACCCCCGCCAGCCATCCGCCGTCGATGACGAACGGCTGGCCGGTGATGTACGAGGAGTCGTCCGAGGTCAGGAAGAGCGCGAGCGCCGCCACCTCCTCGGGCCGGCCGATCCGCCCGAGCGGCACGAGCTTCCTGTACAGCTCGCCCACGGCCGCCGCCGTCTCCTCCGGGTCCGCGTCCGGGTCCAGCGCGGCCGGGTTGGTCATGGGAGTGTCCACTGCGCCGGGGCACATGGCGTTGACCCGGATGCCCTTCGCGGCCAGCTCCACCGCCGCCACCCTGGTCAGCCCCAGCACGGCGTGCTTGGTCGCCGCGTACGCGCCGACGAACGCCATGCCGGTGAGCCCGGTGTACGAGGAGGTGTTGACGATGGTCCCGCCACCGGCCGCCTCGATCTCCGGCGCGACGTTCCTGATCCCCAGGAAGGCCCCGACCTGATTCACCTGCACCACCTGCTGGAACTCCTCCAGCGGCGTGGTCACCAGCTCGTTGAAGCGCAGGATCCCCGCGTTGTTGACCAGCCCGTCGATCTTCCCGAAGGCACCCTTCGCGGCGGCGACCGCGGCCTGCCAGTCCGCCTCCTGGCTCACGTCCAGGTGCACGAAGAGCGCGACGCCCTCCCCCAGCTCCTTCGCGAGCGCCTCGCCCTGCTCGTCGAGCACGTCGGCGATCACCACCCGCGCACCCTCGGCGGCGAAGAGCCGCGCCTCCTGCTCACCCTGCCCGCGCGCCGCCCCGCTGATCAGCACGACCCGCCCGTCCAGCTTGCCCATGGCCTGACTCCTACCTGTCGAGTTTGTCGAGGTGAGGTGCGACTTCGGCGGCGAACGCCGCCATCTGATCGGTCAGTTCCGTCCTGCTGCGGCTGCGGAAGCGCACCTGGATCTGATGCACCCCCATCGCGCCGTACTCCCGCAGCGACTCGGCGAGGACCTCGGGCTTCCCGCTGAGCGTGCGCCGCCCCACGGACCAGCCCGGCTCCCCCACGTACAGGGGCTCGGTGATGGCCCCGACGACGATCGGCTGGGCGACGCCCGCCTCCTCGCGGAGCGCGTGCAGCCGGCCGATCTGCGCGGGCAGCTTCTCCCGCGGGTCCCCCTGCGGCAGCCAGCCGTCCCCGCGCACGGCCGCCCGGCGCACCGCAGCGGGCGACGACCCGCCCACCCAGACCGGCACCCGCACCTGGGCGGGCCGGGGCAGCTGCCCGAGCCCGCTGAAGGCGAACCGCTCCCCGGCGAACTCCGGGTACTCCTCGGGCCCGAGCGCGGCCTTGAGCGCGTCGATGCTCTCGTCGAGCACGCCGCCCCGCCCGTCGAAGTCCGCCCCCAGCGCGTCGAACTCGTCCCGCACATGCCCGGCCCCCACCCCGAGGATCAGCCGTCCGCCGCTGAGGTGGTCGAGAGTGGCGTACTGCTTGGCCGTGGCCAGCGGATGCCGCAGCCCGACGACGGCGACATGGCTCATGAGCAGCACGCGCTCGGTGATCCCCGCGAGGAAGGCAAGGGTGGCCACGGGGTCGTACCAGACGGTGCTCATCGCCCCCGCGAGCCTGCGGGGGATCGCGACGTGGTCACAGCTCGCCAGGTAGCCGAACCCTGCGCGGTCGGCGGTACGGGCGATCTCGGCGAGGTCGGCCGGGGTGGCCCCGGCCTCCCACGGCTCTGCGTAGATGGCGCTCTGCGACTGGATCGGGAGCTGCATCCCGTACGACAGCGGTCCGGCGGGCAGTATCGGCACCGAACGGCCTCCTTCCCCTGGGGGACCCTGACCGACCTGACGGCCCGTCACTTCACAAGCGGGGCCATCGTCGTACCTGACGCCTCATCAGGCAAGGGGTGCCAGGGGCCTGGTTGTAACGCTTGGTCCGGGTCCCCTGCGGGGTGCGGGTGCCTGCGGGGTGCGGGTTCCCTGCGGGGTGCGCCGTTGTCCGGGGTCCGGGGTGCGGGTTGCTCCGCGGGGTGCGCCCCATCCGGGGCGCGGGGTTCCGTCCTCAATCGCCGGACGGGCTTGAGTGCGGGTGCGGGTTGCTCCGTGGTGCGCCGTCACCGTGGGTGGGGGTGGTGCCCCTCCGGGCAGACTCCTCAAAAATGGCGTGTGCACCCGGTCACGCGGAGGACCCGGGTCGTACGCCATTTCTTGCGGGGACTGCCCTGCACGGCCCCACCCTGCATCACTCGCGAGTGCACACCAGCCGTACGACTGCCGCAGACGCAGGGCGGCCGGGTCCGGGGCCGTGCAGGGGAGTCCCCGCAGAACGACGAACATCGACCCGGGTCCGCTGCGTACCGGCCGAACGTTCGTCGTCTGAGGAGACGCCCCGGAGGGGCCACGGACCCCCACCACCAGGCCAAAGCGCCCCTACGGGGCACCCGCACCACACCAAGCCCGTCCGGCGATTGAGGACGGAACCCCCCGCCCCGGGACCCCGGAACCCCGCGCGCCCGCCCGGCCGAGGGCCCCGCCCCGCACGGGCACCCGCCCGTCCGGCGATTGAGGACGGAACCCCGCACCACGGAACCCCGCACCACGGAACCCCGCACCCGAGGACCCGGGCAAGGGCCAAGGGCCCCACCCCCCCACCCCCCGCTCCCTACTTCCCGTACAACTCCTCGATCTCCGCCTCGAAGTCCCGCGCGATCGCGTCCCGCTTCAGCTTCAGGGACGGCGTCAGATGGCCGCCCTCCTCGGTGAAGTCCACGGTCAGCACGGTGAACTTGCGGATCGACTCGGCCCGCGAGACGAGGCGGTTGGCCTCGTCCACCGCGCGCTGGAGCGCCGCGCGCAGGTCCTCGTCGTGGACGAGTTCGCGCATCGGGACGTCCTGCTTCTTCTTCATCTGCCGCCAGTGGGACAGGCCGTCCGGCTCCAGGGTGATCAGGGCGGTGACGAAGGAACGGTTGTCGCCGACCACCATGCACTGGCTGACCAGCGGGTGGGCGCGCAGCCAGTCCTCCAGGGGGGCGGGGATGACGTTCTTGCCGCCCGAGGTGATGATGATGTCCTTCTTGCGGCCGGTGATCGTGAGGTAGCCGTCCTCGTCGAGCGCGCCCAGGTCGCCGGTGGCGAACCAGCCGCCGTCCAGAGCCGGGACGGCCTCGCCGCGTTCGGTGTCCCAGTAGCCCTGGAAGACCTGGCCGCCGCTGAGCAGCACCTCGCCGTCCTCGGCGATGCGTACGGCGGTGCCGGGCATCGGCCAGCCGACCGTGCCCAGGCGCGGCTTGAGGGGCGGAGTGACGGTGGCGGCGGCGGTGGTCTCCGTCAGGCCGTAGCCCTCGAAGATCTCGATGCCGGCGCCCGCGTAGAAGGCGGCCAGCCGGTGGCCCAGGGGGGAGCCGCCGCAGATCGCGTAGCGGACGTGACCGCCGAGCGCGGCCCGGATGCGGCGGTAGACCAGCGGGTCGTACAGGGCGCGGGCGGCCCGCAGGCCGAGGCCCGGGCCGGGGCCCGTGCCGTGTTCCGCCGCCTCGACGGCCTGGCCGTAGCGCTGGGCGATCCGTGCGGCCCGGTCGAAGGACGAGGCGCGGCCCATCTTCTCGGCGGTGGCCCGGCCGGTGTTGTAGACCTTCTCCAGTACGTACGGGATCGCCAGCAGGAACGACGGCTTGAAGCCGGCCAGGTCGGCGAGCAGGTCCTCGGTCCGGATGGACGGCGCGTGGCCGAGGCGGACCCGGGCGCGCAGACAGCCGATCGCGACCATCCGGCCGAAGACGTGCGACAGCGGCAGGAACAGCAGCGTGGACGCGGGGTACTTGCTGACGGACTTGAAGACCGGGTGCAGCAGTTCGATGGCGTTGTCGACCTCGGCGAAGAAGTTGCCGTGCGTCAGGACGCAGCCCTTGGGACGGCCGGTCGTGCCCGAGGTGTAGATGAGGGTGGCCGGGGTCTCCGGTTCCAGGCCGGCGCGGCGGGCGGCGACGACATCGTCCGGGACGTCCTTGCCGAGCTTCTTCAGCCGCCCCAGTGCGCCCGTGTCGAACTGCCAGAGGTGCGTGAGGTCGCCGAGCTGTTTGCGTTCCTGGCTGATGACGCGGCCCTGCTCGGCCGTCTCGACGGCACAGGCGACCGCGCCTGAGTCCTGGAGTATCCAGCGGGCCTGGAAGGCGGACGAGGTCGGGTAGATGGGGACGGTGACCAGGCCGGCGGCCCAGGAGGCGAAGTCGAGCAGCGTCCACTCGTAGGTCGTACGCGCCATGATCGCGATGCGGTCGCCGCTCCGCAGGCCCTCCGCGATCAGGCCCTTGGCGACGGCGAGAACCTCGGCTGCGAAGTCGGCAGCGGTCACGTCCTGCCAGGTGCCGTCCGGCTCCTTGCGGCTGAGTACGGCGTCCGACGGCGCCTCGCGGGCGTTGTCGAACGGGATCTCGGCGAGCGAGCCACGGCGCACCGGCCGGGCGAACGCCGGGACGGACACCTGCTGGACGCTGCCGTCGGCGGCTCTGACCTTCGTCGGCTCGACCAGGACGGGGGTGGAGGGTGTGGGGGAAGGGGCGGGTGGCGTGGGCACGTGCGGCTCCTCAGCATCGGGTCGGGCGGTTCACCTGCTCCGCCCGGCGGCAGGCCCGGGGGGCCTCGTCCAACGGTGCGTAACTGTCCTGCGGCTCAGACGCGTTCGAGGATCGCCGTGACCCCCTGGCCGCCCGCCGCGCAGATGGAGATCAGCCCGCGGCCCGGGGCGTCGCGTTCCGCGAGGAGCTTGGCCAGCGTCGCGACGATCCTTGCGCCCGTCGCCGCGAAGGGGTGCCCCGTGGCGAGGGAGGACCCCGTCACGTTGAGCCTGTCCCGGTCGACCGGCGCCAGCCCCTGCTTCTCCCAGGCGGCGAGCGTGGCGAGCACCTGGGAGGCGAAGGCCTCGTGGACCTCGAAGAGGTCGAAGTCCTCGACGCCGAGCCCGGCCCGCTCCAGCATCCGCGGCACGGCGTACGCGGGTGCCATGAGCAGCCCGTCCTCACCACCCACGTAGTCGACCGCGGCCATCTCGTACAGGGAGAGGTGGGCCAGCGGTTCCAGGCCGTGCCGCTCGGCCCACTCGTCGCTCGCCAGCAGTACGGTCGCGGCGCCGTCCGTGAGCGGGGTGGAGTTGCCCGCGGTCATCGTCGCGTCCGGGTGGTCCGCGCCGAACACCGGCTTCAGGGTGGCGAGTTTCTCCACGGTCGAGCCCGGACGCAGGTTCTGGTCGCGGTCCAGGCCGAGGTACGGGACGACGAGGTCGTCCAGGAAGCCCCGGTCGTACGCGGCGGCGAGCCGCTGGTGGCTGGTGGCGGCGAGGAGGTCCTGCTCCGCGCGGCCGATCTCCCACTGCCGGGCGGTGACCGCCGCGTGCTCGCCCATCGAGAGGCCGGTGCGGGGTTCGGCGTTGCGCGGGATGTCCGGGACGAGGTGCCGGGGGCGTACCCCCGCGAGGGCCTTGACCCTGCCGCCCGTCGACTTCGCGCGCCGGGCCGACAACAGCAGTCGGCGCAGTTCGTCGTTGACGCCGAGGGGAGCGTCGCTCGTGGTGTCCGTGCCGCCCGCGATCGCGGAGTCGATCGCCCCGAGCATGATCTTGTTGGCGGCGGCGATCACGGCCTGGAGGCCGGTTCCGCACGCCTGCTGGATGTCGTACGCGGGGGTGCGCGGGTCGAGGCGCGAGCCGAGCACGGTCTCCCGGGCCAGGTTGAAGTCCCGGCTGTGTTTGAGGACCGCGCCCGCGGCGAACTCGCCGACCCGCTGTCCCTGGAGACCGAACCGCTCGACCAGTCCGTCCAGCGCGGCGGTGAGCATCTGCTGGTTGGAGGCCTGCGCGTACGGCCCGTCGGAGCGCGCGAACGGGATGCGGCTGCCGCCGATGACCGCGACCCTGCGGGGCTGCGGGAGTGCGAGGGGGATCAACTCGACCAACTCATCTCGACCAACTCCTGACTCTTGAGTAACCTTACTCCAGAGTAAATCTACGACCGAGCAGGGAGTCAGGACAATGGCCGACCGCTATCTGCACCTCACCGGCACAGCAACCGGCCGATTCGTGACCCGGAGACTCGGCCTGCCCCAGCCCGCCCGGCTGCGCCGCTGGACGCTGGAGACGCCGACGCTGCCCGGCCCGGTCATCCAACTCACGGCCGGGGACTCGACCGTCACGGACGAACTCGCCGCCGTCCTCGCCGTATGCGGCCCGGAGGTCGTGGCCCGCGCCGACCGGCCGGCCGGAATCGTCCTGGACGCCACGGCCGTCGGCACTGCAGCCGGGCTCGGAGCGGTACACGCCGCGCTGCACCCCGTCGTCCGCTCGCTGGCGACGGGCGGCCGCATCGTCGTCCTCGGCACGCCCCCGTCCCCGGACGACCACCACCAGGCCGCCGCCCAGCAGGCGCTCGAAGGGTTCGTACGCTCACTGGGCAAGGAGATCGGCAAGGGCGCCACGGTACAGCTGGTGCGCATCACACCCGGCGCGGTCGCCGGGGCCGAGTCCACCCTGCGCTTCCTGCTCTCGCCCCGGTCCGCGTACATCAGCGGCCAGGTCATCGAGGTGACCGACACCGCTCCCGACCCGGTCGCCGACTGGGCCGCCCCGCTCACCGGCCGCACCGCACTGGTCACCGGGGCCGCCCGCGGTATCGGCGCCTCGGTCGCCTCCGTGCTGGCCCGGGACGGCGCCCACGTCATCTGCCTGGACGTCCCGCAGGCCCAGGAGGACCTGGTCCGCACCGCCGACCGGCTCGGCGCCACCGCCCTGCCGCTGGACATCACCGCGGACGACGCCGCCGAACGGATCGCCGCAGCGGCCCCCGACGGCCTCGACATCCTCGTCCACAACGCCGGCATCACCCGCGACCGTCGCCTCGCCAACATGCCCGCCGACCGCTGGGCCTCGGTCATCGACGTCAACCTCGACAGCGTCCTGCGCACCACCGACGCCCTGCTGAAGGCCGGCACCGTCAACCGCAGGGGCCGGATCGTCGCGACCGCCTCCATCGCCGGCATCGCCGGGAACAACGGCCAGACGAACTACGCGGCCAGCAAGGCGGGCATCATCGGCCTGGTCCGCTCACTCGCCCCGCGGGCCGCAGCCGACCACGGGGTCACGGTCAACGCGGTGGCCCCCGGTTTCATCGAGACCAAGATGACCGCCGCCGTTCCGCTGTTCATCCGGGAGGCGGGCCGCCGGATGAACTCCCTCTCGCAGGGAGGCCTCCCGGTCGACGTCGCCGAGACGACCGCCTGGTTCGCCCAGCCCGCCTCCAGCGCCGTCAACGGCCAGATCGTCCGGGTCTGCGGCCAGAGCCTGCTGGGAGCGTGAGCGGATGCCCAGCCTGCTCCTCTCCCTGGCACGCGGCGCCCTCACCTCCCCGTTCAAGCGGGCGGGAAGGCCGGGCGCCACGCTCCCGGCCGGCCGGCCGCACCTGCCGGCCGCACCGGCCGCACCCGGCCCCCTGGCCGCGTACCGCAGGATCTGCGGATTTTCCGAGTCGGGCGCCCTTCCGGTCACCTATCCACACGTCCTGGCCTTCCCGCTCGCCATGCGGCTGATGACCGGACGCCGCTTCCCCCTGCCGGTCACCGGACTCGTCCACACCTGGATCGAGATCACCGCACACCGGAGTCTGCGGCCCACCGACGCCCTGGAACTCACGGTGTACGCGGAGGCACTGACCCCGCACCGACGCGGCACCGAGGTCACCATGGTCACGGAGGCGAGGCTGGCCGGCGAACTGGTCTGGGAGTCCCGCAGCGGCTATCTCTCCCGCCACGCGACGGGTACGGGTACGGCCCCGGCTCCCGCCGCTCCCGGCCCGCCGCTCCCCGCCGTCACCGAGTGGCGACTGCCCGCCGACCTCGGACGCCGTTACGGAGCCGCGTCGGGCGACCGCAATCCGATCCACCTGTACCCGCTGACCGCCCGGCTGTTCGGGTTCCCCCGCGCCATCGCCCACGGCATGTGGACCGTCGCCCGCTGCCTCGCCGAAGCCCCGCAGCCGCACCTGATCCGCTCGGTCCGGGCCGACTTCAGGGCCCCCGTCCTGCTGCCCGGCACCGTCACCTACGCCTCGGACGGCGACACCTTCGGACTACGCGGCGACGGCGGCCGCGTCCACCTCACCGGGACGACGGCGCGGACTGCCCCGGAGGCTGCCAGGGACGGCCGTTCATAAGGTTCTCCAGACCCGCCCAGGAGAAGTTCATCAAGGTGGCCGCGGCCTCCTTCGCCGAGACGCCCGGAGTCTCGTTCGCCCAGCCGGCGAGCGACTCCGCCGCACCCACCAACGCCTGCGCCAGCCCCGCCACGTCCCGGTCCGCGAGCGCCGGATCGTGGTGCACCTCGCGCGCGGCGGCCCCGATCAGACCCGTCACGAACGCAACGATCTCCTCGCGCATCACGTTCACCTCACCGGCGAACGGCTCCCCGTGCGTCCGCGCCTGGCGGTACAACACCGCCCAGCCGTCCGGGTTCTCCGCGGTGTGCGTGAAGAACGCCCGCAGTCCCGCCCACAGTTGCCGGTCCGCCGGCTGCCCGGGCTCCACCCCCGCCTGCACCGCTTCGACCAGGGCTTTCGCCTCGCGCCCGATGCACGCGGAGAAGAGTTCGTCCTTGGAATTCAGGTAGAGGTAGACCAACGGCTTGGACACCCCGGCCAGCTCGGCGATCTCGTCCATCGAGGCGGCACGGAATCCACGCTGCCCGAAGATCTGCACCGCGGCATCCATCATCTGCTGCTCACGCACCGCGCGCGGCATCCGTTTGCTCTTCACCGCACCCACGTCGACTCCTCCCGCCCCCGATGCCCTACTCCTCGGTAAGCGTACGGCGCGGGGCCCCTCCCCGTCGTACGGAGCGGGGTTCGCCCGGCCCGTACGGCCGGAAGTCGTCACCTTCGCCCACATGTGAAAGCGCCCCCGGTCCGCTGTGGACCGGGGGCGCTCCCGACAATCGTGCGTGACCGCCTACGCGGCGACCGGCACTCGCTCCGGCTCGGTCGCCGGCACCTCGTCGCCGACCGGGGAGGCCGAGGCCGAGTTGTACGCGTCGTGGTCGAGGATCTTCTCGCGGGCCGAGACGATCACCGGGACGAGCGCCTGCCCTGCGACGTTCGTCGCCGTCCTCATCATGTCCAGGATCGGGTCGATGGCCATCAGCAGACCGACACCCTCCAGCGGGAGGCCCAGCGTCGACAGGGTGAGGGTCAGCATGACCGTGGCACCGGTCAGACCGGCGGTCGCCGCCGAACCGATCACCGAGACGAACGCGATGAGGATGTAGTCACCGACACCCAGCTGCACGTCGAAGATCTGCGCGATGAAGATCGCGGCGAGCGCCGGGTAGATCGCGGCGCAGCCGTCCATCTTGGTCGTCGCGCCGAACGGGACGGCGAAGGAGGCGTACTCCTTCGGGACGCCGAGGCGCTCGGTGACCTTCTGGGTGACCGGCATCGTGCCGACCGAGGAGCGGGAGACGAAGGCCAGCTGGATCGCGGGCCAGGCGCCCTTGAAGAACTGGAGCGGGCTGACCTTGGCGACGGTGGCGAGCAGCAGCGGGTAGACGCCGAACATCACCAGGGCGCAGCCGATGTAGACGTCGGCGGTGAACGTCGCGTACTTGCCGATCAGGTCCCAGCCGTAGTCGGCGATGGCGTAGCCGATGAGGCCGACGGTGCCGAGGGGGGCGAGGCGGATGACCCACCACAGGGCCTTCTGGAGGAGCTCCAGGACCGACTCGCTGAGGGTGAGGATCGGCTGGGCCTTCTCACCGAGCTGGAGTGCGGCGATACCGGCGACGGCGGCCATGAAGACGATCTGGAGGACGTTCAGCTCGGTGAACGGGGTGATCACGTTGTCCGGGATGATGCCGGTCAGGAAGTCGAGCCAGGAGCCGGAGTGCTCCGGGAGCTTGCCGTCCTTCGGCGTGAGGCCGGTGCCGGAGCCCGGGTTGGTGATCAGGCCGATCGCGAGGCCGATGGCGACCGCGATGAGCGAGGTGATCATGAACCAGAGCAGCGTGCGGGTGGCCAGCCTGGCGGCGTTGTTGACCTTGCGCAGGTTGGTGATCGACACCAGGATCGCGAAGAAGACGAGGGGCGCGACGGCCAGCTTCAGCAGCTGGACGAAGATGTGGCCGACCTTGTCGAGCGTGGTGTAGAGCCAGCCGATGTCCTGGCTGCGGGCCAGCCAGCCCAGGAGCACGCCGAGCACGAGGCCGGCGACGATCTGGGCCCAGAACGGGACCTTGGGTATGCGGAAACCGGAGCCGGAGGGCTCATCGGTGGTGGTGGACGCGGGGTTCGCGGACACGGACACACTCCAGATGTGACGCATCGGGACGCACGGGGACGGTGTGCGGGGGACGGGGTGCGGCGCCCGCGTCAGGGGCGGCGCCGCTGCATGATGCCGGTATCAGACGTTGCGGCAACAGACCGCGGACATACAGCGGCAGAGATCGACATGAAGGCGCTCCACGAGCGGAATGCTCGCGGCAGGTCGGAGGCGCACAGCTGTCTTCATGTCGAACACGTTAACACTTGAACTTTGAGAACCTCAAAGGTCTTCTTTGGTCTCCGGCGGCCTTCCGAAACGGCCGGCGGCCCGCGCTCCGACCCCACACCGGCCCCAGGAACGCGAAAACCCCAGTACAGGAGCGCTCGCTCCGATGCTGGGGTTTTGAAAGGAAAGGGGGCGGGTGTGAGGAAGCTTACAAATCCCTTACTCCACCCTCACCGAACCACTACTGGGCGACGCTGTCCTCGCGCGTCCGGTTCGCTTCGAGGCGGGCCTTGGCGCGGTCGACCGAGGACACGATCTGCTCGGACATCTCGTCGCGCTGCTTGCGCAGGAGTACGTAGCTGAGCGGCGCGGAGAGCACCAGCGCGAGCAGGACGACCCAGATGACGTTGGACCCTCCGGCGCCGGAGGGGATGAGCCCGAAGTTGACGGCGATCGCGGCGACGACGAGGCAGCCGACGAAGATGCTGAGACGCATCGCGGTGTACCGGATCGTTGCGCTCGGCTTGGCAGCGGACACAGCTGGCCTTCTCTCTACGTACGACAGTCCTGCCCGACCAGTGAAGCATGCCCCACAATCGGTCGGTCAGGAGGGCCGCGCCTTCCGCACGCCGCCCGGCCCGGTCCGGACGCCCCCGCGGCCCGCCGGGGCGTTCAGCCGAGCGGGAGCAGCATGATGATGTCGTCGCGGTCGTCGCCCTCGGCCACCCGGATCGCCCCGGGGACCCGTCCGACCTCCTTGTAACCGCAGGTGCCGTAGAAGCGGTCGGCTCCCGTGCCGCCGCGGCAGGTGAGCCGGATCGCCTCGATGCCGTCGATGGAGCGCGCGGCGTCCGCGGCCGCGGCCATCAGGTCACGGCCGTAACCGCGGCCCTGGTGGCGGGGGTGGACCATCACGGTGTAGAGCCAGAGCCAGTGCGTCATCAGCCGGTGCGTGTTGTGTGCCAGGAAGGCCGTGGCGGCGACGGCACCCTCCTCGTCGTAGCCGACGAGGAGCCGGGTCCGGCCCTCGGCCATGGCGACGAGGTGCTTGACCAGCTCCGGCCGCACGTCCTCGGCCGTCACGGGCGGCACGAAGCCCACCGCCCCACCCGCGTTCGACACATCGGCCCAGAGCGCGGTGATGCCGTCCCTTACGGACCGGTCGAACATGGGATCCAACTCAAATGTAAGCGCCATAGGCGCAGATTAACCATTACTGCACACACGCTCAACCACCGTCCGAAACGCGAGAAAGCTCCGGCCGGGGACGGCGGCCGGAGCTTTCGTACAGCACAGCGCGCGCGACGGGCGCGCGCCGGTTCAGACCCGCATCGGCTGCGGCGACTCACGCCGCTCCGCGTCCGGGCCCGGGTACTCACGGATGATCTCGTACCGGGTGTTGCGCTCCACCGGCCGGAAACCGGCGTCGCGGATCAGGTCCAGCAGATCCTCACGGCCGAGCTTGTTCGGTGTGCCGTAGTTGTCCGCGTCGTGCGTGATCTTGTACTCGACGACCGAGCCGTCCATGTCGTCGGCGCCGTGCTGGAGCGCCAGCTGGGCGGTCTGCACGCCGTGCATCACCCAGAAGACCTTGACGTGCGGAACGTTGTCGAACAGCAGCCGGGAGACCGCGAAGGTCTTCAGCGCCTCGGCGCCGGTCGCCATCGTCGTCCGCGCCTGGAGCTTGTTGCGGACCTTGCCGTCCTTCATGTCGACGAAGTCGTGCTGGTAGCGCAGCGGGATGAAGACCTGGAAGCCGCCGGTCTCGTCCTGCAGCTCACGCAGCCGCAGCACGTGGTCGACGCGGTGACGGGGCTCCTCGATGTGCCCGTAGAGCATCGTCGCCGGGGTCTTGAGACCCTTCTCGTGCGCGAGCCGGTGGATGCGCGACCAGTCCTCCCAGTGGGTGGCGTGGTCGACGATGTGCTGGCGGACCTCCCAGTCGAAGATCTCCGCCCCGCCGCCGGTCAGCGACTCCAGACCCGCCTCGATGAGCTCGTCGAGGATCTCGGAGGCGGTGAGCCCGGAGATGGTCTCGAAGTGGTGGATCTCGGTGGCGGTGAACGCCTTGAGGGAGACCTCCGGCAGCGCTTCCTTGAGCGCGCTCAGCGAACGCGGGTAGTAGCGCCACGGCAGGGTGGGGTGCAGCCCGTTGACGATGTGCAGCTCGGTGAGGCTCTCGCCCTCCATCGCCTTCGCGAGGCGGACGGCCTCCTCGATGCGCATCGTGTAGGCGTCCTTCTCCCCCGGCTTGCGCTGGAAGGAGCAGTACGCACACGAGGCGGTGCACACGTTGGTCATGTTGAGGTGACGGTTGACGTTGAAGTGGACGACGTCGCCGTTCTTGCGCGTACGCACCTCATGGGCCAGCCCGCCGAGCCAGGCCAGATCGTCGGACTCGTAGAGCGCGATCCCGTCCTCGCGGGACAGCCGCTCGCCGTCCCGGACCTTCTGCTCCAGCTCGCGCTTGAGTCCCGCGTCCACTAGGGCGCCTCCCATATCTCTCCGTAACAGACTTCAGCTCACCGTACGCCTAAGGGCTGTCCCGTAATCCCCGGGGGATCAGCGCGCGGCGTCGGATGCGGTGCATCGCAGGGCGGAGGGGCGTCCGCAGACTGGATGTATTCGGACGCTCCGACAACGCGGCGAGGTGCCGTAACTGTCGTCGTGCGCCCGCCAGGGACTGCGGGACAGCCCTCAGCCCTCTTCGGGAAGGTCTCCGACCCGGTTCTCCCACTTGGTGGAGAGCACGATCGTCGTCCGCGTCCGCGAGACACCCTTGGTACCGCTGAGCCGGCGGATGGTCTTCTCCAGGCCGTCCACGTCGCCGACCCGGACCTTGAGCATGTACGAGTCGTCACCCGCGATGAACCAGGCGTCCTCGATCTCCGCGAGGTCCTTCAGCCTGCGGGCCACGTCCTCGTGGTCGGCGGCGTCCGAGAGCGAGATGCCGATCAGCGCCGTGACCCCGAGGCCGAGCGAGGCCGCGTCGACGGTGGCGCGGTAACCGGTGATGACACCGGCGGTTTCCAGCCGGTTGATGCGGTCGGTGACGCTGGGCCCGGAGAGCCCTACGAGCCGTCCCAGCTCGGCGTACGAGGCCCTGCCGTTCTCCCTGAGGGCCTGAATGAGCTGCCTGTCCACCGCGTCCATGTGACTGAAACCTTCCATTGTTCAGCAGTATCGCGAGTCTGTGTGTAGAATCTAAGGCATGCAGGCGTCAGAGCCTGCAAATCTTTCCGAACTTCCAAAAAATACTTTCGAATCTTCAGGAGTGAGAACACCGTGTACACGATCGAGATGGCCTACGCCCGGATGCGCGAGCTGCAGGACCTGGCCAACCGCTCGCGTGCCCACCAGCCCGCCGCGGCCCACCGGGTCGACAAGACCCGCAACCCGCGCACCCCCAAGAAGCGCTGACCCCGGCCGGGTCAGCCGCGAGAGCCGCCACCGAGCTCTCCCTCCCAGCGGCGGTACAGCCGGTGCGGCACCCCTGCCGCGTCCAGCACCCGCCCCGCGACGAAATCCACCAGATCCTGGATGTGCGTCGCACCCGCGTAGAACGCCGGAGAGGCGGGCAGCACGACCGCGCCCGCCTCGTCCAGGGTCACCAGATGCTTCAGCGTCTGGCCGTTCAGCGGCGTCTCGCGCACGGCGACGACCAGCTTCCGCCGCTCCTTGAGCGTCACGCTCGCGGCCCGTTGCAGCAGATCCTTCGAGAGCCCCAGCGCCACCCCGGCCGCGCACGCGGTCGACGCGGGCACGATCAGCATCCCCTTCGCCGGGTACGACCCCGAGGACGGCCCCGCGGCCAGATCGCCGGCCGCCCAGTGCCGTACGCCGGAGACGTCCACTTCGAAGGTGTGCGGCTTCCCGTCCGCCCCGCGGGCCAGCCAGGCGGACAGGTCCTCCTGCCAGTGCGCGTCGCGGAACGAGATCCCCGTCTCGTCCAGCAGGGTCAGCCGCGAGGCCCGGCTCACCACCAGGTCGACGCTCTCCCCCGCGGCCAGCAGACCGCGCAGCACGGCAGCCGCGAATGGGGTGCCCGAAGCGCCCGAAACCCCGACAATCCAAGGCTTTCGCTGCTGCTGACTCACTGAAGTCCCGGAATTCACACCCCCGAGCCTATCCGGCAGCCGGATTCACCGGCGTGTCAGGAGTTCGGGGCCGTCACGGGTACTACACCGCCAGACCCCGCACCAGCAGGTCCAGCAGCGCGCACGCGAACAGGGCGATCCCGATGAACCCGTTGACCTGGAAGAACGCCCGGTTGAGCCGCGACAGATCGTGGGGCCGCACCACTCGGTGCTCGTACACGAAGGCCACGGCGACGACCACCATGCCGATCCAGTAGAAGAGCCCCGCCCCCGTGGCCAGGCCGAACCAGACCAGCAGGCCCGTCGTCACCACGTGACAGACCCGCGCGCCCCACAGCGCAGCCGGGATGCCGAAGCGTGCCGGGACGGACAGCACCCCGTGGGCACGGTCCGCCTGCACGTCCTGACAGGCGAAGATCAGGTCGAAGCCGCCGATCCAGATGCCGACGGCCAGTCCCAGGATCACGGCGTCCCACGACCAGCTGCCCGTCACCGCCAGCCAGGCGCCGATGGGCCCCATGGCCTGGGCGATGCCCAGGATGGCGTGCGGGTAGTTCGTGAACCGCTTGCCGTACGGGTAGACGACCATCGGGATCACGGCGAGCGGCGCCAGCGCCAGGCAGAGCGGGTTCAGCAGGGCCGCCGCGCCGAGGAACGCCACGACGGCGACCAGCGCGCCGGTCCACGCCGACCTCACCGACACCGCGCCGGTCACCAGCTCGCGGGTCGCGGTGCGCGGATTGCGGGCGTCGATCTCGCGGTCGATGATGCGGTTCGCGGCCATCGCGAAGGTCCGCAGCCCGACCATGGCCACGGTGACGAGCAGCAGCGTGACCCAGTGGATCGACTCGTCGTCGACGTACATCGCGGTCAGGGCGGCGATGTACGCGAAGGGCAGCGCGAAGACCGAGTGCTCGATCATCACGAGCCGCAGGAACGCCTTGACCCTGCTGTTCGGTTGCGCGGGCCCGGAGCCCACGGTCGCTTCGGCGGCGCTCACAGTCCGTATTCCTTCCACCGGCGGTCGACCTTCGCCGCCGTCTCCGGGTCGGACTCGACCATGTCCGGCCAGCCCCCGTCCCGGGTGTAGCCCTCCTCGGGCCATTTCTTCGTCGCGTCGATGCCGGCCTTGCCGCCCCAGAACTGCTGGTAGGAGGCGTGGTCGAGGTGATCGACCGGCCCCTCGGCGACGGTGAGGTCACGCGCGTAGTCGGTGTTGCCGAGCGCCCGCCAGGACACCTCGTGCAGGTCGTGGACATCGCAGTCGGAGTCCACGACGACGATCAGCTTCGTCAGCGACATCATGTGCGCGCCCCAGATGGCGCTCATGACCTTCTGGGCGTGCTTCGGGTACTTCTTGTCGATCGAGACGATCGCGCAGTTGTGGAAGCCACCGGACTCGGGCAGGTGGTAGTCCACGATGTCCGGCACGATGATCTTGAGAAGCGGCAGGAAGAACCGCTCGGTGGCCCGCCCCAGCGGACCGTCCTCGGTCGGCGGCCGGCCGACGACGATGGACTGGATCAGCGGCCGCTTGCGCATGGTCACGCAGTCGATGGTCAGCGCGGGGAACGGTTCCTGCGGGGTGTAGAAGCCGGTGTGGTCGCCGAACGGCCCCTCGGGAAGCATCTCCCCGGGCTCCAGCCACCCCTCGATGACGACCTCGGCGTTGGCCGGGACCTGGAGCGGCACGGTCTTGCAGTCGACCATCTCGATGCGCTTGCCCTGGATGAACCCGGCGAAGAGGTACTCGTCGATGTCCCCCGGCAGCGGCGCGGTGGACGCGTAGGTGACCGCGGGCGGCGCCCCGAAGGCGATGGCGACCGGCAGCCGCTCACCGCGCTTGGCGGCGACCTGGTAGTGGTTGCGGCTGTCCTTGTGGATCTGCCAGTGCATCCCGATGGTGCGGCGGTCGTGGCGCTGGAGGCGGTAGAGCCCCAGGTTCCGGACGCCGGTCTCGGGGTGCTTGGTGTGGGTGAGCCCCAGGTTGAAGAAGGAGCCGCCGTCCTTGGGCCAGGTGAACAGCGCGGGCAGCTGGTCCAGGTCCACGTCGTCGCCGGTGAGGACGACCTCCTGGACCGGGGCGTTCTCCGACTTCACCTTCTTCGGCGGAACGTGCACCATCGTGCCGAGCTTGCCGAAGGCCTCCCGTACGCCCACGAAGCCGTGCGGCAGCTCGGGCTTGAGCAGTCCGCCGATCTTGTCGCTGATGTCGGCGTAGGACTTCAGCCCGAGCGCCTTGAGGAGGCGCTTGTCCGTTCCGAAGACGTTCATGGCCAGGGGCATCGAGGACCCCTTGACGTTCTCGAAGAGCAGCGCGGGTCCGCCGGCCTTGTTCACCCGGTCGACGATCTCACCGACCTCCAGGTAGGGGTCGACCTCGGCCTTGATGCGCTTGAGCTCGCCCTCGCGCTCCAGAGCCCGGAGGAGGGAACGAAGATCGTCGTAAGCCATGCCGTCCAGTCTGACATCCCCCCTGGCGTCGGCCGCCGGGGCTCCCCCCCGCGTCAGGCGTTCCTCTCCACGGGATGCGGGAGAGGCGTCCCCCGTCTCGCGTGCCGGCATCCCCGGCCGACGCCCCACCGGTCGCCCGGCTCCCCGCCGCCTCCGCACGCGGACCCGCTCACCGTAGGGCGCACATGACAACCGCTACTCTGGGCCCGTCACCGGGGCGGGGCGTTGCCCCGCCAACTCTCCTCGGGGGGCCTTTCCACCATGTTCCGGGCTCTGATCTATCTCCTGCCTCTGGCGCTGACGATCTACGCGTTCATCGACTGCCTGAACACCCCGGAGGACGAGGCCAAGCACCTGCCGAAGATCGCCTGGGTCTTCATCATCCTGCTGTTCTGGATCGTCGGCCCGATCGTGTGGCTGGCCGCGGGCAAGATGCGCGAAGTGCCGGCCGGAGGCCGTACGCCGTCCGAATGGCACCGCAACCACCGTCAGCAGTGGGTGGCGCCGGACGACAATCCCGACTTCCTGAAGTCACTGAGGGACGAGAACAAGAAGGACGAGGCCGTTCTCAAGGACTGGGAGGCGGACCTGCGCCGCCGCGAGGACGAGCTCAAGCGGCGGGAGAGCGGGCCGGAGGCCCCGCCCGCCTCCTGAACACCGCTGCCGCCCGCTTCCTGACCGTTGCGCCCGCCCGGTTCCCCACCCGGTGGCGGATCACGCGTACAACTGCTGCCCCAGCTTGTTGAGCAGGGGCAGCAGTGCCGTGCGCTCCTGGGGGGTGAGCGATTCGAGTGCGCGGTGCACGGCGCGCATCTCGGCGCGGATGGTCCGGGCGAGCTCCGTGCCCTCGGGGGTGCGGCTCGCGACCTTGGAACGGCGGTCGCCGGGGGCCGGGGTCCGGCGGACCAGGCCGCGGGTCTCCATGCGGCCGACGAGCCCGGTGGCGTTGGACGCGTCGCAGACCAGGTGGGCGGCGAGTGCGCTCATCGGCATGGGCTCATTGAGCGCGATCAGCGCGCGGGCCTGCGAGGTCGACAGACCATGACGGGCGGCGACGGCGGTGAGGTCGTCGTGGTGACCGCGGACGACGACGGCCAGGGGCTCCAGGAGATCCTCCGGGGTCGGGACGGCTCGATCGTCCGGAGCAGTGGCGGCGCGGGGCGTCGGTTCGGTGGTCATGGTCGGCCATTCTTCGATCGGCATCCGCCGACATTTATTTGACTTGCTCAACTTCTGGCAGTTTCATGAAGTGAGTTGCTTGAGCATATCAAGTTTTGAGCTCACCCCGCAGGGAGTACCCCCATGCCCTCCGTACTGTTCGTGATCACCGGCGCCGACCGCTGGACCCTCAACGACGGCACCACCCACCCCACCGGGTTCTGGGCCGAGGAGCTGGCCGCTCCGCACCGGGTCTTCACCGAGGCCGGCTACGCCATCACCCTCGCCACCCCGGGCGGTGTGACCCCCACCGTCGACGCGGGCAGCCTGGCGGCCGCCGCCAACGGCGGACAGGAGCAGGCCGACGCCGTCGCCGCGTACCTCGCCGCGATCGGCCCCGAGCTCCGCAGCCCGGCCCGGCTCGAAGACATCCACCCGGACCGCTACGACGCCGTCTTCTACCCCGGCGGCCACGGCCCCATGGAGGACCTGGCCGTGAGCGAGCTCTCCGGGCGGCTGCTGTCCACCGCGCTCGACTCCGGTACGCACCTCGGCGTGCTGTGCCACGCACCGGCCGCTCTGCTCGCCGCCCGGCGCGAGGACGGGTCCTGGCCCTTCGCCGGCTACCGCATGACCGGGTTCAGCAACGCCGAGGAGTCCATCGGCGGCCTCGCCGACAAGGCGCCCTGGCTGCTGGAGGACCGGCTGATCGAGCTGGGCGCCGATTACACGGCCGCCGCCCCCTTCACCCCGCACACCCTCACCGACCGGACCCTCCACACCGGCCAGAATCCGGCCTCCTCGGAGCAACTGGCCCGCGAGATCGTCGCCGCACTGGCTCCCGCCGAGTCCCCGGCCGAGACCGTCGACCGCCTGCGCGCCACCTTCCGCACCGGACGCACCAAGAGCCTCGACTGGCGTACGGGCCAGCTCGACCGGCTGCGCACGCTGCTCACCGAGCGCGGTGACGAGCTCGCCGACGCCCTCCGCGCCGACCTCGGCAAGAGCCGCAAGGAGGCGTACCGCACCGAGATCGACTTCACGATCCGCGAGATCGACCACACGCTGGAGCACCTGGCCGACTGGCTGCGGCCCGAGCCCGCCCCCGTACCGGCGTCGCTGGGCGGCGCGAAGGCCCACACCGTGCAGGACCCGCTCGGTGTCGTCCTCGTCATCGCGCCCTGGAACTACCCGGCTCAGCTGCTCCTCGCGCCGGTCGTCGGCGCGCTGGCCGGGGGCAACGCGGTCGTGGTCAAGCCGAGCGAGATGGCGCCCGCGACGTCCGCCGCCGTCGCACGGCTCCTGCCGCGATACCTGGACACGGACGCCGTCGCCGTCGTGGAGGGGGCGGTTCCCGAGACCACCGCACTGCTCGCGGAGCACTTCGACCACATCTTCTACACCGGCAACGGCACGGTGGGGCGCATCGTGATGGCCGCCGCGGCGAAGCACCTGACGCCGGTGACGCTCGAACTGGGCGGCAAGTCGCCCGTGTTCGTGGACCGGGACACGGACCCGAAGGCGGTCGCGGGCCGGCTGGCGGCCGGGAAGTTCCTGAACGCGGGCCAGACGTGCGTGGCCCCCGACTACGTCCTGACGGACCCGGAGACCGGCGCCGCCCTCGCGGACGCCCTCGCGGAGGCGGTCGAGGAGATGTTCGGGGCGGATGCCTCGACGCACCCGGAGTACGGGCGGATCGTGAACCGGCGGCACTTCGACCGGCTCACCGGGCTGCTCGGCTCCGGTCGCACGGTGACCGGTGGGACGTACGACCGGGACAGCAAGTACATCGCTCCGACCGTGCTGACCGACGTGGCGCCGGACTCACCCGTGATGCGGGAGGAGATCTTCGGCCCGGTGCTCCCGATCGTGACGGTCGCCGGCCTCGACGAGGCCATCGCGTTCATCAACGACCGCGACAAGCCGCTGGCGCTGTACGCGTTCACCGATTCGGACGCCGTACGGGAGCGGCTGATCGGCGAGACGTCGTCGGGCGCGGTCGGGATCGGGCTGCCGCTCGCCCATCTCACGGTGTCGGACCTGCCGTTCGGCGGGGTCGGCGAGAGCGGGATGGGGAGCTACCACGGCCGGTACTCGCTGGAGACGTTCAGTCACCGCAAGGCGGTGCTGGACACCCCGATGCCCTCGTGAGCTCGGCCGGCGGGAGTGGGGGCCTCACCGGCGCCCGAGGCCCCTACCCCCGCCGAGCAGCCCGCACCGATCGTTCGAAAATCTTCACCTGCCTCCAACACGCGGCCGATATCCTGGTGTTGACGGAGTGACAGATCAGGGTGGGCTTGCAGCGCTGGGGGTGTTGTGGAGCGAGACCTGTACGGGCGCGAGGCAATTTTCGGTGACGACGGACTTGCGGCACGCCTGACCGGTCTCACTCCGCACGGCTCACGGCGGGTCGCTTGCGAGCACGGTGACGACCTCCCGGTCGCCGTGCTGACCGGTGGCCGCGGCATGGGCAAGACGGCCGTGCTCAAGCAACTGCGCAATCTGTACCGGGAGATCACCCCGCTCGCCCTGGTGGACTGCGAGGCCGTGCCGGCACCCGCGGACCCGGGACCCGGCTGGACGCCGGTGACGGGGGTCCTGCCGGAGCTGGCCACCCAGCTCACGGCGCGGGTGCACGCGGCCCGCCCGGTGCAGTTCCCCCGCCTCAGCCTGGGGCTGGTGGCGGTGGCGTCGGTGTCCTGGCGGCGGGAGGACGAGTCGCGGGCCCAGCGTGATCTGCAGTCGCTCGGTCCGGTACTGGCGACCCTCGACACCCGGGGCGACACCGCCACGGGCTGGGTCACCAAGGTGCTGACGAAGCTGGCCGCCGGGGCGTTCGACTCGGTGGCGCCGATGGCCGGCATGGTTGCCGAGGCGACCGTGGAGACAGTGCTGGAGGAGACGTTCAGCCGGTTCCAGCGGCGCTCGGCGGACTGGTACGGGACCTATCCGCACGCGGGCGGCAACGGCCGCATCGGTCTGCGGCAGCTCGCGGTCGACTTCGAGCGCGGTGGCGATCTGCGCCGTCGGGCCGAGGACCATCTGGTGCTGGCCCTGGTCACGGACCTGGTGCAGGCCTACCGCGGAATGGCGCGCGGTGCCCGGCGGGGCCGCCCGGTCCTGCTCATCGACAACGCGCACACCCCGCTGGGCCGGCAGCTCGTCGAACCGCTGCTCCGGCAGCGTGCGGGCGGGGTGCACGACCGGATAGCGGTGTTCGCGTCGTCCCGCGTCCACGACCACGCGGGGCTGAGCCACGCGGTGCGCCGGCGGCTGCCCGAAGTGGCGCACGCCTCGCACTGGGTGCGGGGCACGGAGGTGACGTCCGGGATCCTGGCCATCGGCCTCACCCCGCTGGACGCCGCCCATGTGCGCTCCGCGCTCGACCGGCACGATCCGCACGGCCGCACCCCCGCGGGCCTGGCGCGCGGCATGCACCGGCTGACGGGGGGACGGCCGCTGGGGGTGGCCCTGCTGGCGCAGGCGGCGGGCGAGGCGCCGGACCCGGGCGCCCTCGTGCCCGGGGCGCTACTGGAGCGCACGGTGGAGCTGCGGGAGGACCGGCCGCCGGTCCGGGTGGCCGACGAGCTGTTGGAGCGACTGCTGCCCGGGCAGCGCCCGGACGTGCTGAGCGTGCTGGCGGCCGCACACGGCGAGGACTCGGCACGGCTGCTGGCCACGACCCGGCTGCGCGGGGAGTCGCTGGACGGCGATGTGGCGCTGCGGGTGCGCGACGCACTGCGGGCGGAGGACTGGCCGGTGGGACCGGAGCACTTCGTCGCCGATCCGCTGCTGCGGTCGCTTCTGCTGCACCGGCTGCGGTTCCAGGACGACGACCCGCCGTACTACGCGGTGTGGCGGGCGGTGCACGAGACGCTGCGTTCCGCGTATGCCGCCGGGGGCAGCTGCCCAAGCGAACCACACCGCCTGCACCAGGAGTTGGTGCTGGGCGCGGCGGAGGACTGCGTGACCCACCTGCGGGTGCGGTTCGCCCGGCCCGACGTGCTGAGCTGGCTCGACGCGCTGCGGTTCATCGCCTCGGCCCCCTGCCCCCGCCCGCCCGGCAGCACCGGCCCCGATCCGCGGCGGGCCGTCGCGCTGGGGCGGGCGGCCGCCTCCGACGACGAACGGGCGGCGCTCGCCGGGCTCGACGAGCGGGCCGCCGAACTCCAGTTGCAGCTACGGCGGTTGTTCCACGCGGTCTGGCTGCTGTCCGATCCGCTGGCCCTGCCCGACGAAGAGGTGATCGACAAGATGGCGCACGAGCTGCGGCAGTTGTCCGGCAGGCATCCGACGGGGCACGCGATGCTCTGGGACGCGGCGACGCACTGGCCGCGCGATCTGCGGGACTGGCGGGCACTGTCCATGCCGCCGGGCGCGCCCGCCCGGGTCGGGCCGCACCGCCCGGGGGGCGGTGGTCCGGGTGCGTAACCCGCTGCGCTACCGCCTGTGGTGGACCACCCGGCAGAAGATCGTCACCTCGGTCGTGGTGGGCGCCCTGCTGATCACGGCCGGCTGGTACGGAGTGGGCCGGCTGACCGAGCCGGAGGACCGTTCGTGCGCCACGGGGGTCGCCCGCCCGCAGGACAGCGACGAGTGCGTCGGTGTGTCCGGTGACGGCTACGACTTCGGACAGTCGCAGCTGACGACGGTCGCCGCCGCGATCGGCCGCGAGAACCGCTCGCTGAAGACGGGCCGGTACGCGACGGTGGCGCTGCTGCTCCCGCTGACCTCGACCGACGCGTCCATGCGGACGAAGGTGCTGCACGAGCTCCAGGGGGCGTTCGCCGCGCAGTACCGGGCCAACCACCACGCGAACGGGCAGGTCCCGCAGATCCGGGTGGTGCTCGCCAACACCGGGAACAACAGCCTGCAATGGCGCCCCGCCGTGGACCGGCTGCTGACGATGACGGGGGCTCCGGACCGGCTGCGCGCGGTGTCCGGGGTCGCCATCAGCAGTACGCAGGCCAAGGAGGCCGTGAAAGAGCTGACCGGCGCCGGGATCCCGGTCGTGGGCTCCACGATCACCGCCGACGACATCGCCAACGGCCCCGGAAGCGACCCGTTCCCCGGCCTGGCCAGAGTGTCGCCGACCAACCGGGACGAGGCCCGCGCCCTCGCCTCGTTCGGTGAGGTGAAGGCGGACAAGGCGCTGCTGGTGCAGGACACCCGCAGCGGCGACCACTACACGGACACCCTGAAATCGGCGTTCAGCACACTGCTGAAGGGGTCGAAGTACGAGCCGGAGCTGTTCACCTCGCGGAAGGACCCGTACGACGAGGGCACCACGGCCAACACCTTCGAGCAGATCACCCATCTCATCTGCGACACCGACGCGGACACGGTGTTCTTCGCGGGGCGTCACGTACAACTGCGCCAGTTCGTCAACGCACTGGGAGCGCGCGGCTGTCAGAGCCGCCGCTTCACGGTGCTCACCGGTGACGAGGGCTCGTACCTGGGCGACGACAAGAAGCTCGACCGGGACGCGCTGCGGCGCAAGGTGACGGTCCGCTACGCCTCGCTGGCGCACCCGGACGCCTGGCCCGCGGTGGCGGCGGGGAGGAAGAGGCCGACGGGGGGCTCGGCGGAGGACTACCGGGCGTTCGTGGAGCTCCTGGCCGAGGTGGGCAAGAAGCCGGTCGGCCCGGTCGGGCCGACCACGCACGACGACCTGACCGACGGGCAGGTGATCATCGCCCATGACGCCATGACGCTGGCGGTGGCGGGGATCCGGCGGGCGACCGCCGACGGAAAGGAGCTGCCGGGCCTGGAGGACGTCGGCGGCCAGTGGCCCCGGGTGAAGGGATCGCTGCGGGTACGGGGGGCCAGCGGCTGGATCTGCCTGGACAACCACGGCAACCCGTTCAACAAGGCGGTACCGGTGGTGGAGCTGGCACCGGACCCGCCGCATCAGCGCTTCGCGGCGCTGGCCTGGCCAGAAGGGAAGCCGCCGAAGGAGCAGTGCCTGCCGCCGTCGTCGGCGCCCTGACCCGGGATACGGAGAACGGCTGCCCGCCCCGCGGTGCGGGGACGGGCAGCCGTGGTGTTCCAGCGGCTCAGACGCCGGCGTAGGAGTGCTTGCCGGTGACGAAGATGTTGACGCCGTAGTAGTTGAAGATCCAGCAGCCGAAGGCGATCAGCGCCAGGTAGGCGGCCTTGCGGCCCTTCCATCCTGCGGTGGCCCGGGCGTGCAGGTAGCAGGCGTACGCGACCCACGTGATGAACGACCAGACCTCCTTGGGGTCCCAGCCCCAGTAGCGGCCCCAGGCGTCACCGGCCCAGATCGCGCCCGCGATGATCGTGAACGTCCACAACGGGAAGACCGCCGCGTTGATCCGGTACGAGAACTTGTCGAGGCTCGACGCGGACGGCATCCGGGAGAGCACGGAATGGGCGAACGTGCCCGGCTCACCGCCGTTGGCGATCTTGCTCTCGTAGCTGTCGCGGAAGAGGTAGATGAGGGTGCCGATGCCCCCGATGAAGAACACGGCGCCGCAGATGATGGCGGTGGAGACGTGGATCCACAGCCAGTACGAGTGCAGTGCGGGCACCAGCTGGTCGCTGGAGGTGTAGAGCACCGTGGTCGCGAGGCCGAGGTCCAGCAGGATGGCCGTGACCAGGATCAGGCCCATCCAGCGGACGTTCTTCTTCAGGGCGAGCAGGGCCAGGTACGCGCCGACCGCCACCGTGGAGAAGGTGATCGAGAACTCGTACATGTTGCCCCACGGGGCACGCTGCACGGACAGCGCGCGGGCGACGACCCCGCCCGCCTGGACGAGGAACGCGACCACGGTCATGGAGACCGCGATCCGCCCGTAGAGGTCGCCCTTGAACGTGCCGCCCGCGGCGCCGGGGCCGTCCGGCACGTCACGCGAGCCGGCCGCGGAGCGGGTGACGATCTTCGGCCGCTCCAGGACGGCGGTGCTCCCGCCCTTCTGCGCGACCTGGACCTTCACCGTGCCTGAGACGGTCTGCTCGGCGGTCAGCTGGGCTGCCGTGCGGCCGACCTTGCTGCGGGACCCGAACACCCACTCCGCGATGTGCGCGAAGAAGGCCAGGGTGTAGACGGCCATCGACGAGTAGATCAGCACATTGCTGGTGTGTGCCAGATTCTCGTTGGTTGCGGCGGCGAGATTCACTTCTCAGCCCCTTCGGAAGGTTCTGCGGAGGACGCGGCGGCGACAGGGGTGCCGGGGTCCGGATCGGTGTCGGGGTCGGTGTCGGGGCCGGGCGCGGTGGGCGCCTCGGCGTTGAGCGTGACCGCGAGATCGGCCAGCTCCTCGGGAAGCTTCGCGGACTCGCTGCGGCCGAGCCCCGCCATTTCGATGACCGTGACGCCGTCGGCGCCCCGCACGGCACGGATCCAGACCCGGCGCCGCTGGATGAACAGCGAGCCGGCCAGTCCGGCGATCGCGCCGATGGCCCCGGTGAGCGCCCAGCCGCTGGCGGGCTGCTCCGAGATCTGGAAGCTCGCCCACTCCTGGAGGCCATCGAAGGTGATGGAGCCGGCCCCGTCGGGCAGCTTCATCGTCTCGCCGACGAGCAGCCGCTGCTTGAGCTGCTCCCCCTTGGAGTCCTTGAACTCCTTCATCTTGGTCGTGTCGAGCTGGTACACGTTCTGCGCGAGACCGGAGTCGACGCCGAGCGAGCCGTGGAAGCCGTTCAGCGCGAGGACCGGCATGTCGGCGGCTGGGAACTGCGAGAACATCGTGCCCTTGCCGCTGCCCGCGAAGGTCGGCACGAAGAACGCCTGGAAGCCCAGCTGGGTCTTCTTGCCGTTCTTGTCGCGGTAGCCGTCCATCACCTTGATCGCACCGGACGAGGTGACGTTGTTGTCGATGGGCAGCAGCGGCACGGCGGCCTTGTAGACCTCCTTGCCCCTGCCGTCCTTGACGGAGACGACGGGCGCGTAGCCGTGGGCGTTGAGGTAGACCTTCGTACCGTCGACGACGAGGGGTTCGTTGACCTTGATGACCTTCTTCTCCGGCTTGCCGTAGGCGCCCTTCGAGTACGTCACGCGCGCCTCGTACGTCCGGGGCGTGCCGATCTGGGGGCCGCTGCGCTCGTACGTACCGATGAAGTCGTCGAGGGTGAAGCTGAAGGGGGCCAGCGAGTCGTTGTCGAAGAGCGAGCCGGACTTGAAGTCGTCGTACTGGGTGATCGTGTTGGAGAACCCGTCGCCCTCGACGACGAGCTTGGCGCCCTCGGACTTGAAGAGCTGCCCCCAGGCGAAGGCCACCAGCATCACGATGAGCGCGATGTGGAACATCAGGTTCCCGGCCTCGCGCAGATAGCCCTTCTCGGCCGCGACGGCGTCCCCGGCGACATGGGCCCGGTAGCGGCGCCTGCGCATGATCGCGAGCGCGGCCTCGTGGACCTGCTCCGGCTCGGCCTCGGTGCGCCAGGTGGTGTACGCGGGCAACCGGGTCAGGCGCTTGGGGGCGCCCGGCGGGCGGCTGCGCAGCTGGCCGATGAACGTACCGGTGCGCGGCACGATGCAGCCGATGAGGGAGACGAACAGCAGGATGTAGATCGCGGAGAACCACACCGAGCTGTAGACGTCGAAGAACTGGAGCTTCTCGTAGATCGGCGTGACGGTGGTGTGCAGCCCCTTGAAGGTCTGCACCTTCAGCTCGTCGACGCTGTTCTGCGGGATCAGCGAGCCGGGGATGGCGCCGAGCGACAGCAGGAAGAGCAGGATCAGCGCGACCCGCATGGAGGTCAGCTGACGCCAGAACCAGCGCACCCAGCCGATGATCCCCATGGCGGGAAGGCTCGACAGTGCCTCCTCGCGCGGTGCGGTGGAGAGCTGGGAGCCGGCGGCGCCGAGCTCCCGGGCGGTCTCCCGGTCCTGCTCGGCACGCACCTCCCGCTCATCGGGGCGCTCGCGCTCCTGGGGAGGGTTGGACTTGGTGTTGCTCATCGGTACTCAGATCCCCACCGTGAAGCCGGTCGACCAGCCCTGTAGTTCCTGCATCATGCTGCCCCACGCGCCGGTCAGCAGGAGCAGCCCGGTCACGATCATCATGCCGCCGCCGATGCGCATGACCCAGGCGTAGTGGCGCTTGACCCAGCCGAACGCGCCGAGTGCCTTACGGAAGGCGACGGCGGCGAGCACGAAGGGCAGACCGAGCCCGACGCAGTACGCGACGGTCAGTATCGCCCCGCGTCCGGCGGTGCCCTGGTCCATCGCCAGCATGCTCACCGAGCTCAGCGTCGGCCCCAGACAGGGTGTCCAGCCGATCCCGAAGAGCGCGCCGAGCAGCGGGGCACCGACCAGACCGGTCACCGGCTTCCTGTGGATGCGGAACTCGCGCTGGGTCATCCACGGCATCAGGCCCATGAAGAAGACACCCATGAGGATCATCAGCACACCGAGGACCTTGGTGAGCGGCCCGCTGTTCGCCTGGAGCGTGTCGCCGAAGTAGCCGAAGAGCGCGCCGCCGGAGACGAACACGGCGGTGAAACCGGCCACGAAGAGCGAGGCGCCCGCGACCATGCGCCCCCGCCGGGCCTCCGCCAGGTCGGCGCCGCTGACGCCCGTGACGTAACTGAGGTAGCCGGGCACGAGAGGCAGGACGCACGGCGAGAAGAAGGAGACGAGTCCGCCGAGGAGGGCGATGGGCAGGGCGACCAGCAGCGCTCCGCTCAGGACGGTCTCGTTCTGCGTGGCGGCGGCGAGGGTGTTCACCTGATCACTTCTCCGCGATCAGCGGGTCGAGCATCTTGCGCAGCTTGGTGTCGTCGAGCGGGCCCACGACTCGGGCGGCCAGCTTTCCCTCCCGGTCGATGACGACGGTCGACGGGATGGACTGCAACTTGAACGTCCCCTTGGGGAAGCGCAGCAGGAGCTTGCCGGCCCGGTCGTAGAAGCTGGGGTAGGTGACCCCGAAGTCCTTCTCGAAGCTGAGGGCCTGGGCCCGCTCCGGATCGCGGGTGTTGATCCCGACGAACTGGACGCCCTGGTCCTTCGTCTCCTTGGCCACCTTGGTGAAGTACTTCGCTTCCAGCCGGCAGGGGGCGCACCACGAGCCCCAGGCGTTCAGGACGACGACCTTGCCCTTGTAGTCGGCGAGGTCGAGTTGCTTGCCGTCCAGGGTCTCGCCGTCGAGCTTCGGGGCGTCGGCGCGCTCGCCCTTGGGCGCGGTGGCGATTCCACCGTTGCCCGTCACGAAGTTCGTGTCGCCGCCGCCACCGGTCGTGTTGCCCGGACCGCACGCGCTCAGCGTCAGTGCGAGCGCGACGGCCGCCGCGGGTGCGGCGAGCAGGGTGAAGCGGCGTCGGGATGCGCGGCCATAGCTCATGTGAAAAGTTTCGCATGGCGGATTCACGGATCTTGGGCACCCCCCTCGGTGCCCGTAAAGCCCGTTGTCAGGCTTGTTTAAAGAACGCGTTCCAGCCGCCCTCGGGTGCCTGCCCGACCTCCAGCGTACGAAGCTTCGCGAGCACGGCCGGGTCCTGGACGTCGAGCCAGTCGACGAACTGCCGGAAGGAGACCAGGCGCACATCCGGCTTGCCCGCGATGTGCTTGAGCGCATCCTCGACCGCGTCCATATAGATGCCGCCGTTCCACTCCTCGAAGTGGTTTCCGATGTAGAACGGCGCACGGTTCGTCTCGTACGCGCGCTGGAAACCACTGATGTACGCCTGCGTGGCCTGGTTGCGCCAGCCCGGATACCGGGAGGGCATTCCCCTGGTCGAATTCTGCGACTGGTTGGCCAGGATGTTGTAGTCCATGGAGAGGACCTCGAAACCGTGCCCGGGGAACGGGATGCCCTGGAGCGGCAGATCCCATACGTCCATGCGCTTGGCGGGCCACACCTGGGTGCCGCCGGGCGAACTGGCGTCGTAGCGCCAGCCCAGCTTCTTCGCGGTGGGCAGGAGATTGTCCTGTCCGAGCAGACAGGGGGTACGGCCGCCGACGAGTTCCTTGCGGTAATCGAAAGGCAGCGGATCCAGGTCGGTCCAGCCGGTGTTGGTACGCCATTCGGTGACGAAGGAGATCGACTGATCGATTTCGCTCTGCCACTCGGACGGCGACCAGTTGCCCACCGATCCGGAGCCGGCGCAGAAATGCCCGTTGAAGTGCGTGCCGATCTCGTGGCCGTCCAGCCAGGCCTGGCGCACGTTCTTCAGTGTCTCCTTGATGTGACCATCGGTGAGATAGCCGATGTCGGAAGCACCGATGGGGTTGCTGGGCGGGCGGTAGAGGGTCTTCTTCGATTCGGGCAGCAGATAGAGACCGGAGAGGAAGAAGGTCATCGCCGCGTCATGTTCCTTGGCGAGTTCCAGGAAACGCGGGAACAGCCCGTTGCCGACCTCACCGGCGCCGTCCCAGGAAAAGATCACGAACTGCGGCGGCTTCTGGCCGGGTTCGAGCGGAACGGGCGCGGACGGCTGGCGCGGCTGCTTTCCGGTGTCGGCGGTGGAACCGTCCCCGATGGCGCGGACGTCCTTCTTCGCGGGCCCGTGGCCCTTGACCGCACCGTCGGCACCCTTCTCACCCTTGGCGCCCTTGTCCGGCCCCGCCCCACTCGTGTCGGAGGTGCCGGAGGAACTGCAGCCCGCCACCCCGATGGCGGCCGCGGCCCCAAGTCCGGCTCCGAGCAAACCCCTTCGGCTGATGTCGCGCATGCCGTTCCCATCTGCGGTCGTTTTGCCTCAAGTCCATACAAACTGGCAAAGGCTTAGATGGGTGAAGCAACACGAAGGTTCCCCGAATTAGCACACAATTCTTTACGGAACCAGACCCCGGCCATGACCGAACGCAAGATCGACCCCGAAGCACCCCAAAAGACCGCAGGCCTCAACCCCGGACGGCACGATTCCGCCCGTTCGGCCCACAAAGGATCAGCAAAAGGCCGGAGACGGCCAAATCAAGCCCGTCCGGCACTTGAAGACAAAACGACCACCGGGTCGCACCCGGGCCCGCCCACCGGCCGAACCGGGGCGGGCCCGAACCCGAAGACCCCGGGCCCAGGGGCCGGCTACGCGCCGAACCCCTTCGACGCCCCCTTCACCGGCTTCGCCCCCGCCAGCAGGTGCGCCGGCACCAGGTCACGGGCGGGCTCCGAATACCCGACGGACACGATCTTGTCGCCCTGGTACGTGAAGCTGGTCAGCGAGGCGAGCGTGCACTGCCGCTTGCGCGGGTCGTGCCACAGCCGGCGCCGCTCCACGAAGCTGCGGACGATCCAGATCGGCAGCTGGTGGCTGACGCACACCGCCTCATGACCGCGGGCCGCGTCGCGCGCCGCGTCCAGCGCGCCCATCATCCGTACGACCTGCTCGACGTACGGCTCACCCCACGACGGCCGGAACGGGTTCGTCAGGTGCTTCCAGTTGTCCGGCTTGCGCAGGGCCCCGTCACCGACGCCGAAGGTCTTGCCCTCGAAGACGTTGGCGGCCTCGATGAGGCGCTCGTCGGTGGCGAGGTCCAGGCCGTGCGTCTTGGCGATCGGCGTCGCCGTCTCCTGGGCCCGCTCCAGCGGGGAGGCGACGACATGCGTGATGTCACGCTTGTCCAGGTGCTCGGCGACGCGGTCGGCCATCTGCCGGCCGAGCTCGGAGAGGTGGTAGCCGGGACGGCGCCCGTAGAGCACGCCCTCCGGGTTGTGCACCTCTCCGTGGCGCATCAGGTGGACGACGGTGATGTCCTTGCGTCCGGTGCTGCTGGTCTCGCTCATGCGGTGGCCTCCGATGCGGCGCGGGCTGCGGCGGGCAGCGCGGCGGCGATCCGCTCCACGGCCCGGGTGTCGTGGGCGGTGGAGACGAACCACGACTCGAACGCGGACGGCGGGAGGTAGACGCCCTGCGCCAGCATCGAGTGGAAGAACGCGGTGAAGCGGAAAGCTTCCTGCTGCTTGGCGTCGTCGTAGTCGCGGACGGGCCGGTCGGTGAAGAAGACGGAGAACATGTTGCTCGCCGCCTGCACGGTGTGCGCGACCCCCTCCTTGTCCAGTGCCTGGCTCACCAGCCCGCGGATCTCCGCGGAGACCGCGTCGACCTTCGCGTAGGCCGCGTCGTCCAGCAGACGCAGCTGGGCGAGACCGGCTGCGGTGGCGACCGGATTACCGGAGAGGGTGCCCGCCTGGTAGACGGGACCGACGGGGGCCAGGTGCGCCATCACGTCGGCACGACCGCCGAACGCCGCGGCCGGGAAGCCGCCGCCCATCACCTTGCCGAAGGTCATCAGGTCGGGCCGCACCCCGTCGATGCCGAACCAGCCGGCCTTCGACGTACGGAAGCCGGTCATGACCTCGTCGGAGATGTACAGCGCGCCGTTGGCGGCGCAGATCTCCTTGAGCCCCGCGTTGAAACCGTCCAGCGGCGGCACGACGCCCATGTTGCCGGGCGACGCCTCGGTGATCACGCAGGCGATCTCGCCGGGCTGCGCGGCGAACGCGGCCCGCACGGCCTCCAGGTCGTTGTACGGCAGCACGATCGTGTCGCCGGCCTGAGCGCCGGTGACCCCCGGCGTGTCCGGCAGGCCGAAGGTCGCCAGCCCGGACCCGGCGGCGGCCAGCAGTGCGTCGACGTGACCGTGGTAGCAGCCGGCGAACTTCACGATCTTCGCCCGGCCGGTGAAGCCACGGGCGAGGCGGATCGCGGACATGGTCGCCTCGGTGCCGGACGACACGAGCCGCACCTGCTCCACGGGTTCGACCCGGGCGACGATCTCCTCGGCGAGGGCGACCTCACCCTCGCCGGGCGTACCGAACGAGGTACCGCGGGCGACGGCCTCCTGGACAGCGGCGATGACCTCGGGGTGGGAATGGCCGAGAATCATCGGTCCCCACGAGCACACGAGGTCGACGTACTCACGGCCGTCGGCATCGGTGAGGTACGGACCGGTACCGGACACCATGAAGCGGGGCGTACCGCCCACGGCCCGGAAGGCCCTCACGGGAGAGTTCACGCCACCGGGCGTCACGAGGGACGCGCGGTCAAAAAGCGTCTGCGAAACTGGGGCTTCATATCGATACGGCAGTTCGGTCATGACCTGCGACTTCTCCGACTCCGGGGGGTAGTGACCTCCCCAGGGTAGGACAGCGCCCCCGCGCCGTACGGGACGGCAGATCCCCGCCGCCGAAAGCCCCGCGGGCACATCCGCGTAACGACCGGGCGTCAACACCCGCAAGTCTGCGAAACTGGGGCGTCATAGGGAAAGCTCACACATGCCATGGTGTCGGAGCCACGGACAGTCTTGCGGTCAGGTGTTTCACCGCACGCCCGTGGGGGAGGTCACTGACACGATGATCGGGTTGCGCGGCGGGGGCTGTGTCTCCTAGTTAGTAGTCGGGTGGATGAGATATGCATCGCGGTGGCGAAGTGGGCGAAGGGACCGACGACCTGGGGCCCGAGCCTGCCCGGCGAGGTCGGCACCGGCGCGAGGCTGAGCGCAAGCAGGGCATACAGGCCGGCGGTGCGCAGGTCGGAGCCGGAAGCAGGAGTGGTGGCCGGGTGGGGGTGACCTACAAGTACTTCGGGGCTCCCGACGGGGCCACTGCCGCACGCGTGCCCATTTCCATGCGCCCCGAGGAGCTCGGCGGCGACGAACTGGGCATGGGCGGCATGTTCACCAAGATCAAGCCCGAGACGGTGGCCGCGATGGTCCTCACCGGCATACAGGGCATACCCCTGCACAAGGTCCCACCGCTGGAGCTGGTCGTCCTGCACCCCGACTACGCGGTGGTCAAGCTCCCCATGACGGTCGTGGACCCGCTGCGCGACGTGAGCGAGGAGTCCGTGGGCGCCGCGGCCTTCATCTGGTCGACGGTCCCCGACCGCGGTGGCCCGCGTGACGCGTTCAACGTGTACCAACTGCTGCACGAGTGGCAGGACTTCAGCCACCGGCTGCATGACGCGGGGCATCAGGCGTACTGCCTGGTCTGGCCCTGACCCGGCACTCCCGCGGCGCACTGCCATCAATGGGCGTTGGTTATAGAATCGTGCCGTGAGCAGCGAGGATGCCGCCCTGGAGGCGTTGGTCGTACTGGGGGATCCGGTGCGGCGTGGACTGTACCGGCACGTCACCGGGACACCGGGTGAGGTGGGGCGGGACGCCGCGGCCGAGGCGGTCGGGGTCTCCCGCTCGCTGGCCGCGTTCCACCTGGACAAACTGGTCGAGGCCGGGCTCCTGGAAGTGTGCTTCCGGCGCCTTTCGGGGCGCAGCGGCCCGGGGGCCGGGCGTCCCGCGAAGCTGTACCGGAGAGCCGAGGGCGAGCGCACGGTGTCGGTGCCGCCGCGGTCGTACGACACGGCGAGCCGGCTGCTGGCCGAGGTGGTGGAACAGGCCGGGCTCGACGGGGAACTGCAGGCGGCGGCGAGGGCGGCCGGGGAGGCCGAGGGGGGCGCCTCGGACGGCGAGGAGGATCCGGTCGCGGTCCTGCGGGAGCGCGGTTACGAGCCGTTCTGGGACGGCGGGACCCTGCGCCTGAACAACTGCCCCTTCCACGCGCTGGCCGATCAGTTCCCCGCCCTGGTCTGCGGGATGAACCTGGCGGGAATCGAGGGCCTCCTCGCCGGGCTGCCGGGCGGTCAGGGCTGGAGCGCGGCGATGGACCCCCTTCCGCAGGGTTGCTGCGTGGCCCTGGAAACCACGAGGGAAGCCGCTCCCGAAGCCGCGTGCGACACCGCACCGGCAACCGTGCCGGAAGCCGCATCCGAGGTCTAAAAAAGCATTCGTTGACTTTAGAAGGTTCACCCGGGCATGCTTGCCCCCGTGAGCGAATTCCACCTTGCCCAAGTCAATGTCGGGCGCATCCTCGCCCCCCTCGACAGCCCCCAGTTGGCCGGCTTCGTCGCCCAGCTCCCGGAGATCAACGCCGTCGCCGATCAGGCCCCGGGCTTCGTCTGGCGCATGGTCGACGAGAACGGGGGCGACGCGACGAACCTGCGCCCCGAGAGCGACGACGACCTGCTCCTGATCAACTGCTCGGTCTGGGAATCGGTCGAAGCACTACGGAACTTCACCTACCGCAGCGAGCACCTCAAGGTGCTGGCACGCCGCCGGGAGTGGTACGAGCGGCTCGCCGAATTCCACCTCGCCCTGTGGTGGGTCCCCGCAGGGCACCGCCCCGGCGTCGACGAGGCGATGGACCGCATCGCCCTGATCCGCGACATCGGGGAAGGGCCCGGGGCATTCACCTTCCGCGCCCCGCATCCGCCGCCCACCGCCTCCCCCTGACGGATCCGGGCACGGCAGCCGCGACGGCTCCGCCTCCCGGTGAACACACTCCCGCCGAACACGCACTCCGCCGAGAGGCCCTCCGCCGAACACACGGCCCAGCAGGCATCGATCCGGCCCCCCACCTGCACGAAGGGCGTCCGCCAG
The DNA here is from genome assembly GCF_045162765.1 of Streptomyces sp. NBC_01013. Classification (NCBI taxonomy): domain Bacteria; kingdom Bacillati; phylum Actinomycetota; class Actinomycetes; order Kitasatosporales; family Streptomycetaceae; genus Streptomyces; species Streptomyces sp. NBC_01013. The sequence continues at coordinate 4,819,179 of NZ_CP108687.1, read as the reverse complement.
CCAGCCCTATCAGGCCATTCATTGGCCGAAGAATGATCTTCAGGCGACCTGTCGAACCTGCCGATGCAGGAGGCATCGACTCTGAAGGAGGCCTGCCGTGGGCGACACTCTGCCGGCTCTGTCCATTCCCGTGCTGGTCCTCGCGAGCGGCATCTACACAGCAGGTGCGAGCTGGTGGCGGCGCCGGCACCCGGCGCCGCCGTCCCCGTACACCCACCAGGCGGCCCGGCTCGCCGAGCGCGCGATGCTCGTGGACGCCGAACGGATCGTGGAGGGCGCCTACGGCACCCTCGGCACGCTCTACGCCGGCCCGACGGCACCGCACACGCACGTTCCGGCCGACGGTGGCGTCAGCCCCGGGGCGGCTGCCAGTCAGGATCACGACCGGTCAGCGCCAGCACCCGCGCAAAGGGGCTAGCACCCTCCGGGACGGGGAACGGCTCGCCGAACATCTTCCCCTCCCGCGCCCTCGGAGCCATCCCCTCCAGCGCCGGCCCGATCTCGTCCACCACGTCCGCCTCCGGCACGAACTCCTGACCGGTGGCCCGGGCCAGGTCCCACGCGTGCACGGTCAGATCACCGAGCACCATGTGCCCGACCGTCCGCGCGGGGAACCCCATGGACCCCGCGGTCCCCTCCTCCGCACCCGGCGCCGCCCACGCCTCGACCAGCGCGGCCGTCTCCTCGCCGAAGCGTGTCCGCCAGTCCCCGGTGACCGCGTCCGGGGTCTCGCCGAAGTCCGCGTCCTGTCGGGCCGCCAGCGCGGTGAAGTTGACGACCACCTGGGAGAGGTGACTGAGCAGGGCGTGGACGTCGTACTCCGCGCACGGCGTGGGGTCACCCAGCCGGCTGTCATCGATGCCGCGCACCACCGGCAGCGCGCTGCCCGCTGCCGCATCCAGCAATTCACTGATCTTCTTCATGCTTCGACCATGCATCCGGCAACGGCCCGGGTCTTGAAGAAACGCGCCATCAGGGACACTCGGAGCGCCCCCGTCATAGGATCGGCAGCCATGCCCGGCACCCAAGGCCCCCGAAGCGACACCCGGGGCATCGTCGACGCCCCCGAGCTGTTCACGCACGTACGCTTCCGGCGCCACGCCCCCGCCCCCGCGCTGCGCCCCTACCTCGAGCACTACTGGCTGATCGACTGGGACCTGCGCGAGCCGTACGCCTCCCACCTGGTCCCGCACCCCAGCGTCAACCTGGTCTTCGAGCGGTACGCGGGCTGTGGCGACGAGGACGCGGGGTTCGCGGAGGTCTCGGGCATCGGCCTGGAGCTCTTCACCCAGAAGCTGGAGGGGCGGGGCCGGGTCTGCGGTGTGCAGTTCCGCCCCGGCGGGTTCCATCCGTTCGCACCGGAGCGGCCGGTATCGGAGTGGACGGGCCGCCGGGTCCCGGCGCCCGAGGTGTTCGCGCCGCCCGCCCCGCCGTCGGCCGTGCTCGACCCCGCGCAGGAGGACGCACGGGTCGCGGCCCTCGACGCGTACCTGCTGGCGCTCGGCCCGGAGCCGGACCCGCAGGCCGAGCTGGCCATGGCCCTGGTCGACCTGGTGCGCACCGACCGCACGATCCGCCGCGTCGGCGAACTGGCCCGGGCCGAGGGGGTGTCGGTGCGGTCACTGCAACGGCTCTTCGCCACGTACGTGGGTGTCGGTCCCAAGTGGGTCATCCTGCGTTACCGCATCCACGAGGCGCTGGAACGCGCCGAATCGGACCCGGCGGTGGACTGGGCGGGACTCGCCGCGGATCTCGGCTACAGCGACCAGGCCCACCTGGTCAGAGACTTCACGGCGACGGTGGGCGTCCCGCCCACGATGCTCGGCGCCCGCTGAATGTCAGTGGCCCGTCCTAGAGTTCCGGCATGGAGCGAACCGAAGCATCATCCGTACGGATCGAGCCCTGGTCGGACAGCGACCTGGAGCTGCTCCGCCGCGCCAACGCGCCCGAGCTGATGAACCACTTGGGCGGCCCCGAGTCGGATGAGCAGCTCACAGGGCGTCACAGCCGGTACGTGGCGCTGAGCGCGGACCGGACGGGTCGCGGCAGGATGTTCCGCATCACGCTGCCCGGTGAGGCCGAGGGCGTGGGCACGATCGGTTTCTGGGAGCGCACCTGGCAGGGCCAGGAGGTGTACGAGACGGGGTGGGCCGTTCTCGCCGAGTTCCAGGGCCGGGGCATCGCGTCGGCCGCGACCGCGGCGGTGGCCGAGCAGGCGCGGGCCGAGCACAAGCACCGCTATCTGCACGCCTATCCGTCCGTGGAGAACGGCGCGTCGAACGGGGTGTGCCGCAAGGCGGGGTTCTCACTGATGGGCGAGTGCGAGGTCGAGTATCCGCCGGGACATCCACTGCTGACCAACGACTGGCGACTGGACCTCCATCCGGAACGCTGAACGGGCAGCAGGCCGGGGCGGCGGACAGGCCGAGGCGGGGCGGGGCGGGCGGGGCTGCCAGGCAGGGGCGGGCCGGGCCGGACAGGCCAAGGCGGGCCCCCGCCCCTCCGACGCGCATAAACATTTGACGGGCTGGGCCACCTCCTGGATATTTAACTGCGTCACGCAGCTTATGCGTTTCGCAGCCAATTGCCGGGGCCGATCAGATCCGACCGACCCCGATCCGACCGACCCCGCCCATCAAGGAGCCCCGTCCATGCTCACCCTCGTCACCGGCAGCCGCGGCCGCGTAGGTTCCGCGCTCGTATCGCTCCTCCACCACGGCGGCCACACCGTGCGCGCCGCCTCCCGCAACCCCGGCGAGCTCTCCCTGCCGGCCGGCGTACCGACCACCGCCTGCGATCTCGGCGACCCCAGCACCTTCGCGGCCGCCCTGGCAGGAGTCGACTCCGTCTTCCTCTACGCCGAGCCGTCCCACGTCACCGAGTTCCTCGCCGCCGCGCAGACCGCGGGCGTCACCCACATCGTCCTGCTGTCCTCCAGCGCGGTCCTCGCCCCGGACGCCGGGTCGAACGCGATCGCCGCCTCCCACCACGCGGTGGAGCAGGCCCTGACGGATGCGCCCCTCACCGCGACCCTGCTGCGTCCCGGCGCCTTCGCCGGCAACGCCTACCAGTGGTCGGAGTCCTTCCGGTCCGGCCGCCCCGTGGCCCTGCCCTACCCGCACAGCGGGACCAGCCCCATCGACGAGGCCGACATCGCCGAGGCGGCACTCGCCGTCCTGACCGACGCGAGCCTGCAGGGCTCGGCATACCACCTGACCGGCCCCGCATCCCTCACCGTCGCCGAGCAGGTCGAGCTCCTGGCCGCGGCGTCGGGCAGCCGCGTCACCGTCGAAGCCGTGAGCCGGGCCGCCTGGAAGCAGGCTGTGTCCCCCTTCGTGCCGGAGGCGATCGCCGAGGCGCTGCTCGACTACCAGGCCGCCACGGACGGCACCCCCGCGGAAGTCACCGACGACATCGTGAAGCTGACCGGCCGTCCGGCCCGGACGTTCGCGGCCTGGGCCGCCGATCACGCCGCCGCCTTCCGCGCCTGACACCGGCGCGGCCGCGCTCCCCAATCCCGTGGCCCGGCCCGGCCCCCGGTGGCATCCTGACCAGGTGAACGGACCCGAGATCCACCTCGAAGTCGCCCCGGAACTGCGCCTCTTCGTCGCACACGCACGCCGCGGGGGCGCGACGGCCGTGACCACCGACGGCTCGTCCACCCTCGGCCACGTCGTCGAATCACTCGGCATCCCGCTCACCGAGGCGGGGCAACTCCTCGTCGACGGTCACCCCGCCCCGGTGTCACACATCCCCTCAGCGGGGGAACGGGTCGAGGTCCGGGCCGTCCGACGTCCGCAGAGCGTGCCGGGCGCACCCTTGCGTTTCCTGCTCGACGTCCACCTCGGCACCCTCGCGCGGCGGCTGCGGCTGCTCGGGGTCGATGCGGCGTACGAGAGCGAGGACATCGGCGACCCGGCGCTGGCCGCCCGCTCGGCACAGGAGCGGCGGGTCCTGCTCTCCCGGGACCGGGGGCTCCTGCACCGGCGGGAGATCTGGGCGGGGGCGTACGTCTACAGCGACCGCCCCGAGGCGCAGTTGCGTGACGTGCTGGAGCGGTTCGCGCCGGACCTTGCCCCGTGGACGCGGTGCACGGCGTGCAACGGGCCGCTGACGGCAGCCGACAAGGACTCCGTCAGCGCACAGCTGGAGCACGGCACTCAGCGGTCGTACGACGTCTTCGCGCAGTGCACGGAGTGCGACCGGGTGTACTGGCGCGGCGCCCACCACGCCCGCCTGGATGCGATCGTCACCGAAGCCGTCCGGGACTTCGGCAGCGCCCTCGCCGAACCGGGCCCGTCGGACGGCTGATCCCGCACCCAACCGGGCCTGCCGTCTGCCGCGCCCTCGCCCCGCCCGGCCCAGCTCCGCTCCGCTCCGAGGACCTCACCCGGCGTCCTCGCGACGCAGCCCCTCGATCTGGCCCGCGCTCAGTTCGACCGTGCGTCGCATATGGGCGATGAGGAAGGCGACCTCGTCGTCGTCGTACGTCTCGAACAGGGCGGCCCAGCCGCCGTTCAGCCGCTCCCAGACCGCGCCGAACTCCGCCATCCGCTCCGGCACGGTCGCGACGAGCACCCGCCGCCGGTCCTCCGTGTCCCGCGTGCGGGTCACATAGCCGGCCCGCTCCAGCCGGTCGACGAGCCGGGTGGCCGACCCGGTGGTGAGACCGGTCAGCTCGGCGACGCGGCCCGTGGTGACGGCCCCGGCCTCCAGGCCGAGCAGGTTCAGGCACTGCAGATCGGTGGGGTGCAGCCGCAGATGGTCGGCCACGGCCTGGTTGAACAGTGCGTACGAGGCCATGTAGCGGCGCGAGGTGACGGCCAGCTCGGCCAGCAGCGCACGGCGGCCCGGGGCGGTTGACTTCTGCGGCATGCGGAGAGTGTACGGAGCAGGCTTCCCCGGCACTCCCCGCCACAGGGGCCGCCGCGCATGCGGCGTGACCGGCCCCCGACGGCTCAGAAGACGTATTCGTCCCCCGTGGCGGGGGCCAGCACCTGGTGCTCGCTGTTCTGCGCATTCCGGTCCGTGGCCCCGCCGTTCCACACGGTGTCGATCCGGACGACCACCTCCGGCGGCCGACCCGCGAGCTGCAGTTCGAGCGCGAGTTGCCGCTGCTCGGAGCCGTCCGCGCGCAGCGCACCCGTCCGGCACAGCACGGTCGCCCGGTCGGCCTGCAGGCACTCCTGCGGCAACTCCTGGCGGCCCGCCAGCGGTACGGAGATCCGCAGCCGCACGGTCACTCCGGCCAGGTCCGCCGGACCGCGGTTCTCGCTGCGCAGCCAGATCCCGAGCCCACTGCCCCACAGGGAGACATGCCCGTGATGCGACACATCCGCCTCCGGTGCGATGCTCCGCACCGCAGACGCACCGACGGGCGCGCCGACGGCCGTGGCCGTCCCGCCCACACCCGGCGCCACCATCGACGCCATTGCCGCCGCAGCGGACACCCCCAGCAGAGCCTTGCGCGTCACTCCCATGCCCTGAAGATACAGATCATCACGAATTATCCATATATACCCACCGGTTCGGCGCGTCCCCAAGGGGAACCGTGGCACGCTGCCCCCATGTCCGTGGTCCGCTCCCTCGCGCTCTTCGCCGTCGCCGCCCTTTTCGAGATCGGTGGCGCCTGGCTCGTCTGGCAGGGGGTCCGCGAGCACCGCGGCTGGGCCTGGATCGGTGGCGGCATCATCGCCCTGGCCACGTACGGCTTCGTCGCCACCCTCCAGCCGGACGGCGAGTTCGGACGGGTGCTCGCCGCGTACGGCGGGGTCTTCGTCGTGGGGTCGATCGCCTGGGGCATGGCCGCCGACGGTTACCGGCCCGACCGCTGGGACGTGACGGGCGCACTGATCTGCCTGGCCGGCATGGCCGTGATCATGTATGCCCCCCGCAACCACTGACCGCACCCCTGCCTATCCTGGCTCCGTACCGATCAGCTGTCCGAGGAGCCCGCTATGGCCGCATCCCCCATCGCCGTCATCACCGGAGCGAGCAGCGGCATCGGTGCCGCGACCGCCCGGCAGCTGGCGGCCGCCGGCTTCCGTGTGGTGCTGACCGCCCGCCGCAAGGACCGCATCGAGGCGCTCGCCGCCGAGATCACCGAGGCGGGCCACGAGGCCACGGCCTACGCCCTCGACGTCACCGACCGCGCCGCGGTCGACGAGTTCGCCACCGCCTTCCGCTCCCTGGCCGTCCTCGTCAACAACGCCGGCGGAGCGCTCGGCGCCGATCCCGTCGCCACCGGGGACCCGGCGGACTGGCGCCAGATGTACGAGACCAACGTCATCGGCACACTCAACGTCACCCAGGCCCTGCTCCCCGCCCTCACCGCGGGCGGGGACGGCACGGTGGTCATCCTCTCCTCGACCGCGGGGCTCTCCACCTACGAGGGCGGGGGCGGCTACGTGGCCGCCAAGCACGGCGAGCACGTCCTGGCGGAGACCCTCCGCCTGGAGATCGTCGGCACCCCGGTCCGCGTCATCGAGGTCGCCCCCGGCATGGTCAAGACGGAGGAGTTCGCCACCACCCGCTTCCGCGGCGACGCCGAGAAGGCCGCCAAGGTCTACGCGGGCGTGGACGCCCCCCTCACCGCGGACGACGTGGCCGACACGATCACCTGGGCCATCACCCGCCCCAGCCACGTCAACATCGACCTCCTGGTGGTCCGCCCGCGCGCCCAGGCCTCCAACTCGAAGGTCCACCGAACCGTCTGAGCACCGAGACGGCCTACCCGTCCGGGGGAACCTGCACGATCGAGTCGCCTTTCGCGCTCTCGCCCCACGGTTGATCACCACTTCACACAGAACGGCTCTCGGTCCGGATTGCAGTCCGGACCGAGAACCTCACCGCCAAGGAAGTGGAGCTTCCCGTGGCTGAGCAGGGCCCTAACGCCCCCGCGCTTTTCGAAGTCGACGCTCTCGTGGCCCCGACAACCGGGTACATGGATCTTGCCGATCCCCGATACGCCTACATGGTCGGCTCTGTACAGACGGACGGGCACCTCGCCACCGGGCCAGGCCGGAAAGGCCGCCTGAGCGTGGAGATCAACGTGCGAGACATCGCGATCCTTCGCGAGTTCCAGCGGCTGACTCCCTACAGGAGCAGCATCAAAGAACGCATCCGCTCCACCAACTGCTCCGAACGCCACCACTCTGCGGTCCGGACCGTCTACTCCCTCGAGGCGGACTCACCGCCCACGCTTCAGCCCTTCACGCAGATGACCTGCTTCAGCTTCGCAACGACCTCGACCAGGTCGCGCTGCTGCTGCATGACCTGCTCGATGGGCTTGTACGCACCGGGAATCTCGTCCACGACGCCGGAGTCCTTGCGGCACTCCACCCCCTGAGTCTGCTCCACCAGGTCACGTGTCGAGAACCGCTTCTTGGCCGCGTTGCGGCTCATTCGACGGCCCGCCCCGTGCGAGGCAGAGTTGAACGCCTTCTCGTTGCCGAGGCCTTTCACGATGTACGTGGCCGTGCCCATGGAGCCAGGAATGATCCCCAGCTCGCCACTGCCCGCCCGAATCGCCCCCTTGCGGGTGACCAGCAGGTCCATACCCTCGTACCGCTCCTCCGCCACGTAGTTGTGGTGGCAGCTGACTTCCTGGCCGAATGCCACGCTCGCCTTCTTGAACTCCTTGCGCACCACGCTCTTCAAGAGCGCCATCATCGTCGCGCGGTTGCGCTTCGCGTACTCCTGCGCCCAGAAGAGGTCGTTACGGTAGGCCGCCATCTGCGGGGTGTCCGCGAGGAAGACAGCCAGGTCGCGGTCGACCAGACCCTGGTTGTGCGACAGCTGCTGCGCCTGGCCGATGTGGAAGTCGGCGAGTTCCTTGCCGATGGCCCGCGACCCGGAGTGGAGTGTCAGCCATACGGCGCCGACTTCGTCCAGGGAGACCTCGATGTGATGATTTCCCCCGCCGAGCGTTCCCATCTGCTTCGTCGCACGTTCCTGACGGAACTTGACGGCATCGGCCACCCCGTCGAACCGCCCCCAGAAGTCGTCCCAGCCGGTCGACGCCAGACCGTGCAGCCGGCCCGGGTCCACCGGGTCGTCGTGCATCCCACGGCCCACCGGAATGGCCTGCTCGATCTTCGACCGGAGCGGGGAGAGGTCGCCGGGCAGGTCGTTGGCGGTCAGCGAGGTCTTCACCGCGGACATGCCGCAGCCGATGTCCACGCCCACCGCCGCCGGGCAGACCGCACCGTGCATCGCGATCACCGAGCCGACGGTGGCGCCCTTGCCGAAGTGGACGTCCGGCATCACGGCCAGGCCCTTGATCCACGGCAGGGTGGCGACGTTGCGCAGCTGCTGCATCGCGACGTCCTCGACCGAAGCCGGGTCGGCCCACATGCGGATGGGGACCTGCGCACCCGGCACCTCTACATACGACATAACTCCTCGATTCCCCCGAAAAGACTGAAAGCGCAAAACCGGTGCCAAGGTCGGCAAATGAGTCGGTCGACCGGCAATCACGGCGGCGCGTGCGATACACATTGTGTCCACCGGCCGCCATCGAGCGGCAACCGCTTTTCGCGCGAAGGGAGCCCAGGACCGTGCGACGAATGGCGTACGTACCCGGCGCTGTGCTGATCGCAGCACTCGTCGCCGGCTGCAGTGCCGGCACCGAAGGCGACGCATCGGCCACCGACAGCAAGCCCGGCACCCTGACCGTCTCCGCCGCACCCCCGGGCAAGTACCGCACCCTTCCCGAGGCCTGCCGCGCCATCCCCCTCGCCACCCTGAGGGACCTCCTGCCCGGCGCCGCGCAACTGCCCGAGGCCCAGCAGGACAAGGTGTACGAGGGCGCGCCCGCCGGCACCTTCGACACGGACCGCCGCGTCGGCTGCCGCTGGAAGTCCGACGCCCCGGACGCCTCCCGCAGCATCGCCATCGACTTCGAGCGCGTCGTCTCGTACGACCCGTCCGTGAGCGACGAGGACCGCGCCCGCGAGGTGTACGCGAAGAAGGAGGAGGACGCGGACCTCCCCTCGGCCTCCCTCCCGCCCGACGGCACGCAGAAGGAGACGGCGTCGCCCGACGGCTCCCCGACGGCGGGCGAGGACTCCGGGGGCAGGAGTGACGGCGCAAGCGACGGAAAGACGGATGCGAAGCCGGTCGCCGGGAGCACCACCGGTGACGCGGCGGACGACGCCACGGGTGACACCGCGGACGGCGGCACCGCCGGCACTCCCGCCGAGAACCTCCAGCCCCGCGTGCTCGACCAGCTCGGAGACAGTGCGTTTCTGGACGATCTGCTCACCCGGGCAGGTTCCACCGCACAGCACCGCACGGTGAGCGTGGTATTCCGCACATCGAACGTCATCGTCACCATCGAGTACACCGCGCAGCCGGCCCTCTCCACCGAGGTCCCCGACAGCAAGGAACTGCAGGAGAAGGCCCAGGCACTGGGCGAGAAGCTGGTCGACGGCTTCAGCGAGTAACCCCGTCCCCGGCCGCCGGGGCGGGCCGCGGGCCTCCCCGCCGGCCTCCCGGCCGAGGCGGCATCCGCCGCCCGTCCGTCGTACCGTGGCTGCTCCGGAACCACCCGTCGGCCGAGCAGCGCCGCGGGCCACCGACCGACCACCGGATGTGTCCGCAGCCGGCGGCCACAGCCCACCGACCACGCCCACCGACCGTCTGGCAGCCCGACCGCCGCGCCACCCGAGTGAAGGAACCATGCACCGATCAGCCCCGCGACTCACCCGCATACTCGCCTGCGCCGCCGTCCCGGTGATGCTCGTCGTCGCCGGCTGCTCGTCGGACTCCGACGGCAAGCAGGACGACACCTCCTCCTCCTCGTCCGCCGCACCGGACGCGAAGAAGACGGAAGCGGCCGTCGCACCGGCGAAGTTCGCCGAGCTGCCCGACCCGTGCAAGTCGATCACCGCGAAGACGGTCAAGTCCCTGGTCCCCTCGGCCAAGAACAAGAGCGGCACCCGCGGCAGGTCCAGTGACACCGCCGCCCGCGGCGGCTGCTCGTGGAACGGCCTCGACGACAACGGCGTCAAGGGCTCCCAGTACCGCTGGCTCGACGTCGGCTTCACCCGCTTCGCGTCCGACCAGGCCCTGGGCAGCGGCGCCGACCGCGCCGCCACGGACTACACGAAGCAGGTCGCCAAGGCGCAGGCGGCCGAGGGCGCGAAGAAGCTCGCGACCGCCCCCGTCAGCTCCCTCGGCGACCAGGCCACCCGGATCACGTACGACCTCACCAAAACGGGTGAGGACTTCAAGTACGCCACGGTCGTCGCCCGTACGGGGAACGTCGTCGTCACCATCAACTACAACGGCGCGGGTTACGCGGGAGCCAAGACCCCGTCCGGCGCCGACATCCTCAAGGGCGCCGAGAAGGCCGCCAAGGAGGCGGTCGCCTCGGTCGCCGCCGCCAACGAAGCCGCGCAGCCGAGCGGCTCGCCGAAGCCCTCCCCGTCCACGAAGACCAAGACCAAGGCCAAGGCCTCCGCCTCCGCCACGAAAAAGGGCTGACCGCCCCGGCCCCTGACCCTGCCCCGCCATCAGGACGGGCGGCCCCGGCAGCGGCGCACGACGGCCGGCGGCCCCCAACACGCCCGCGCGCAAGCGGTCTTACGAAGCCCGGTCCTCACCCGAGAACCGGGCTTCGCCCCTCCCCGCGCAATGCACCGGGCGGGCATGTGCCAGGCTGTGCCCGCCGGAACTCGAAGTCGTCCCGCCGGAACGGACGTCGGAGACACAGAATTGGGGAGGGTCGCGGGTGGCCGCGATGCAGCTGACACGCACGCACCGGATACTCATCGGGCTCGTGGTCGCCGGTGCGGTGCTCATCGCAGCGATCGGTTTCGCGGGCTCGTACGCGGCGGTGCGCGAGCTCGCCCTGCAGAAGGGCTTCGGCGACTTCTCGCTGGTCTTCCCGATCGGCATCGACGCCGGGATCTGCGTCCTGCTGGCGCTGGACCTCCTGCTGACCTGGCTGCGCATCCCGTTCCCGTTGCTGCGTCAGACGGCGTGGCTGCTGACCGCGGCGACGATCGCGTTCAACGGTGCCGCCGCCTGGCCGGACCCGCTCGGCGTCGGCATGCACGCGGTCATCCCGGTGCTGTTCGTCGTCTCCGTCGAGGCCGCCCGCCACGCGGTGGGCCGGATCGCCGACATCACGGCCGACAAGCACATGGAGGGCGTCCGCCTCACCCGCTGGCTGCTCTCGCCCGTGCCCACGTTCCGGCTGTGGCGGCGCATGAAGCTGTGGGAGCTGCGGTCGTACGAGCAGGTCATCAAGCTCGAACAGGACCGGCTGATCTACCAGGCCCGCCTCCAGGCCCGCTTCGGCCGCAACTGGCGCCGCAAGGCCCCCGTCGAGTCCCTGATGCCGCTCCGCCTCGCCAAGTACGGCGTCCCGCTCGCCGAGACCGGCCCCGCCGGACTCGCCGCCGCCGGCATCGAACCCGCCCTGCTGCCCCCGGCCCAGGCCTCCGCCCCGGCCGCCGCCGTCGCCATGGACGCGGCCCCGCAGCCCGAGCTCGCTTACGCCCCCCAGCAGCAGGAGCAGTACGCGAAGACGGTCCCCGGTGAATGGGCCGAGGAGGAGCAGGCCGCGGAGGGCCCCGGCACGCACGAGAGCCCGTGGTTCGCGGCGCAGGCTCCGGACGGGGCGTACGAGGGTTCGTACAACCCGACGTACGTCGAGGGGCTGGAGCCCACCCCGGTCAAGATCCCGTCCGGTCCCGGTGGCCGCACCCGGCCGCTGGGCAACGTCGGCACGATCGGCGCCGTGCCCGCCCCCCGCACCGAGCAGGTGCCCTCCGCCCCCGGAGGCGACGAGGCGCAGGCCGGGCAGGTTCAGGTCCAGGCCCCGGTGCAGGAGCACTTCCCGGTGCAGGAGCAGCAGCCGGTGCCCGTGGTCGAGGCCGCCGACGAGTGGGCCGAGGAGTGGGCGCAGGAGGACGCGGAGTTCAGCGAGATCGCCTACGAGGTCTTCGCCGCGTTCGTGACGCAGCACAGCACGTACCCCAGCATCGAGGTCCTCGACATACACCTGTCGGACGGCCACAACGTGCGGCACCCGCGCAGCATGGCCCTGCTCCGCCAGCTGATCCAGGGCTTCAAGAACCGCTACCACGCCGAACTGGAGGCCGACCACATCGCGTGAGCCCCCGAGCCGTCGCACGACGTGCACGGCAGGGCCCCACGGCACGGCGAAGGGCCGCCACCCGCTTCACCGGGTGGCGGCCCTTCGCCGTACGTCCACGCGCACGAGGCGCGTCACCTCTTTACGCGCCGAGCAGCGTGCGCACCCGGTCCGCCCCCACCGCGAGCAGCAGCGTGGGCAGGCGCGGTCCCGTGTCGCGGCTGACGAGCAGCCGGTAGAGCAGCGCGAAGAACGACCGCTGGGCCGTCTTCAGCTCGGGCGTCGGCTTGGCGTCGGCCTCCAGACCGGCCAGCATCTTCGGCACGCCGTAGACGAGCGTGGTCAGCCCGTCCAGCGACCAGTGCGAGTCCAGCCCTTCCAGGAGCAGCCGCAGCGACTCGCGCCCCTGCTCGTCCAGCGAGCCGAGCAGTTCCTTGTCCGGTTCGTCGCGAACGACGGTGCGGGCCTCGGCCGGGACCTGGGTGGTGATCCAGTTCTCGGCCCGGTCGAGCCGCGGCCTGGCCTCGTCCAGCGAGGTCAGCGGGTCCTGGGGGTCCAGCTCGCCGAGGATGCGCAGCGTCTGGTCCTCGGCCCCGGCCGTGATGTCCGCGACCGAAGCGAGCGTCCGGTACGGCAGCGGGTGCGGCGTGCTCGGCAGCTCACCGGCGGCCGTCCCGATCGCCCGGGCGTACGCGGCGGCGTCGGCCGGCAGCACGGAGCCGTCGGCGACCTTGCGGCCCAGCGAGTCCCACTCGTCGTAGAGCCGCTGGATCTCCTGGTCGAAGGCGATCTTGAAGGACTGGTTGGGCCGGCGACGGGCGTACAGCCAGCGCAGCAGCGGCGCCTCCATGATCTTCAGCGCGTCGGCCGGGGTCGGCACACCGCCCTTGGAGGAGGACATCTTGGCCATGCCGGAGATGCCGACGAAGGCGTACATCGGTCCGATCGGCTGCACGCCGTCGAAGATCTCGCGGACGATCTGACCGCCGACGACGAACGACGACCCGGGCGAGGAGTGGTCCACCCCGCTCGGCTCGAAGATCACGCCCTCGTACGCCCAGCGCATCGGCCAGTCGACCTTCCAGACGAGCTTGCCGCGGTTGAACTCCTTCAGCCGGACCGTTTCGGCGAAGCCGCAGGCCGTGCAGGTGTAGTTCAGCTCGGTGCTCTCGTCGTCGTACGACGTGACCGTGGTGAGGTCCTTCTCGCAGTTGCCGCAGTAGGGCTTGTACGGGAAGTAACCGGCCGAGCCGCCACTGCCGTCGTCCTCGCTCGCCGCACCGGATCCCGCCTCGGCCTCCAGCTCGGCCTCGTCGACCTTCTTCTGCTGCGGCTTCTTGCCGCCCTTGGCGCCTGCCGCCGGGTCCTTCTTGGTCCGGTAGCGGTCCAGGACGGCGTCGATGTCCGCGCGGTGGCGCATCGCGTGCAGGATCTGCTCGCGGTACGTCCCCGCGAGGTACTGCTCGGTCTGGCTGATCCCGTCGTACTCGACACCCAGCTCGTCCAGGGACGCCGTCATGGCGGTCTTGAAGTGCTCGGCCCAGTTCGCGTACGCGGAGCCGGCCGGGGCGGGCACCGAGGTCAGCGGCTTGCCGATGTGCTCGGCCCAGGACGCGTCGACACCCGCCACGCCGTTGGGCACCTTGCGGAAGCGGTCGTAGTCGTCCCACGAGATCAGGTGCCGGACGGTGTACCCGCGACGGCGGATCTCGTCGGCGACCAGGTGGGGGGTCATGACCTCACGGAGGTTGCCCAGGTGGATCGGGCCGGACGGGGAGAGGCCGGACGCGACGACGACCGGTTTGCCAGGCGCACGACGCTCCGATTCGGCGATGACCTCGTCCGCGAAGCGGGAGACCCAGTCGGTCTCGGTGCTGCTCTGACTCTGAGCCACGGTCGGCACGTCCTTCTCTCTTGTAGGACTCGTAGGGGCACTCGCCATTCTCCCAGGTACCGCCCACAGCGCGAAAACGGCTTTACGGAGCCGCCCGGCCGAGCGTGTCAAGCACAACGCGTAAAGCGCTTTACACACCGTGGGATACTCGGGGTCTTCCCTTGTACCCCTACGGAAACGGCAGCCAGCTCATGGCCTCGGTCAATTCCCTCGCTTCCACGCTCCAGCAGCAGCTGGCGGACGCCCTGACGGCAGCGCTGCCGGATGCCGGTACCGCGGACCCGCTGCTGCGCCGAAGCGACCGGGCCGACTTCCAGGCCAACGGCATCCTGGCGCTCGCCAAGAAGCTCAAGGGCAACCCGCGCGAGCTGGCCGCCCAGGTCACCGGCGCCCTTCCGGATACGGATCTGATCAAGGACATCGAGGTCTCCGGACCCGGCTTCCTGAACATCACGCTCTCGGACAGGGCGATCATCGAGACGCTGGCAGCCCGTGCCGCGGACGGCGACCGGCTCGGCGTGCCGTACAACAGCGCCGCCGGCACGACCGTCATCGACTACGCCCAGCCGAACGTGGCCAAGGAGATGCACGTCGGTCACCTGCGGTCCGCCGTGATCGGCGACGCGATGGTGCAGATCCTGGAGTTCACCGGCGAGTCCGTCGTCCGGCGGCACCACATCGGGGACTGGGGCACCCAGTTCGGCATGCTCATCCAGTACCTGATCGAGCACCCGGGCGAGCTGAGCCACGAGGGCGGCCAGGCCGACGGCGAGGCCGCCATGTCGTCGCTGAACCGGCTCTACAAGGCCTCCCGGGTCCTGTTCGACTCGGACGAGGAGTTCAAGGCCCGCTCGCGGGACCGGGTGGTCGCGCTCCAGGCCGGTGAGCCCGAGACGCTCGCCATGTGGCAGCGGTTCGTCGACGAGTCGAAGATCTACTTCTACTCGGTCTTCGACAAGCTCGACATGCAGATCAGCGACCCCGACATCGTCGGCGAGTCCGGCTACAACGACATGCTGGAGGAGACCTGCCGGATCCTGGAGGAGACGGGCGTCGCCGTCCGCTCCGAGGGTGCGCTGTGCGTCTTCTTCGACGACGTGAAGGGCCCGGACGGCAACCCGACCCCGCTGATCGTCAAGAAGACCAACGGCGGCTACGGCTACGCGGCGACCGACCTCTCCGCGATCCGCGACCGGGTGCAGAACCTCAAGGCGGACACCCTGCTGTACGTCGTGGACGCGCGGCAGTCCCTGCACTTCAAGATGGTCTTCGAGACGGCCCGGCGGGCCGGCTGGCTCAACGAGGACGTCAAGGCGCACCAGCTCGCCTTCGGCACCGTGCTCGGCAAGGACGGCAAGCCGTTCAAGACCCGTGAGGGTGTCACCATCCGTCTTCAGGACCTGCTGGACGAGGCGGTCGAGCGCGCGACGGCCGTGGTCCGGGAGAAGGCCGAGAAGGTGGGCCTGTCCGAGCAGGAGATCGTCGAGAACGGCCGGTACGTGGGCATCGGCGCCGTGAAGTACGCGGACCTGTCGACCTCCGCCGTGCGGGACTACAAGTTCGACCTGGACCAGATGGTGTCGTTGCACGGCGACACGTCCGTCTACCTCCAGTACGCGTACGCGCGGATCCGGTCGATCCTGCGCAAGGCCGGTGACGCGAAGCCGGTCGCGCACCCGGAGCTGGAGCTGGCCCCGGCCGAGCGGGCGCTCGGCCTGCACCTGGACCAGTTCGGCGAAGTGCTGTCCGAGGTGGCCGCGGGCTACGAGCCGCACAAGCTGGCCGCGTACCTCTACCAGCTCGCCTCGCACCTCACCACGTTCTACGACCAGTGCCAGGTCCTGAGCGACGAGAATCCGGCCGAGGTCGTCGAGAACCGGCTCTTCCTCGTTGAGCTCACCTCCCGCACCCTGCACCGGGGCATGGCACTGCTCGGTATCAGGACGCCCGAGCGGCTCTGAGCGCTACGCCCGACCGCGTCACCGAGACGGGGGCGGGGCCGGCGCGCACTCGACCTGGACTGCACCCTCCGCCGTGACGGCCCCCGGGGCGGGCCGCTTCCGGCGAACCGCACCCACCGAGCCCTCCGCCCGCTGCCTGGGGCCACGTGTGCGCATGGGTTTCGGATACACGGGATTTGCACGGGTACACGAACCAGGACCAGCCGACACGACTGCACCACGGGGTGAATGCAGATGACCGAGCAGTGCGTCACACCGATTTCCTCCACGCGGGAGGTCTCGATGGAAATCTCCGGGGAATCCCCCGAACACTCCTCGAAGACCGCGCCCCCGCCCCTGCGGGCGTCGGACGCCCGCGCGGCGGCCGCCGCCTTCGTCGCGAAACTGAATCCCGCACCGCCCGCCCGCGCGGTCCAGGACCTGTTGCTGCTCTCCTCGGAACTGGTGACGAACGCGATCCGGTACGCCGGAGCCGTCACCGCCCTCGCCTTCGGCGCCGACCAGCACACGCTGCACGTCCGGGTCACGGACCCCAGCCCCACGCCTCCGCAGTGCCGCACCCCGGACCTGACCGGCAGGGCGGGCGGCTTCGGCTGGCCGATGGTCCTGCGTCTGGCCCGCGACGTCACCGTCGACCGGCACGGCAGTCGGGGAAAGACCGTCCTCGCCACCTTGGCACGCTGACCGGTTCACGGACGGCGATCGTCACAGGAAGCGGCGGATCGGCAGTACCGAAGCCTCCCGGACCCGCTGCGCCACCGAACGCCGCCTCCACCGGCGGCCATCGATCAGCTCGCTCGCCCGCATGTCCTGCTCGAAGTGGCCGTCCAGGGTCGCGGTGAACTCCGGGTCCATCACGGCGAGCATCACTTCCTCGTCGTGGTCCAGCGAGCGGCGGTTGAAGTTGGTGGACCCGATCAGCGCGGCGACCCGGTCGACGGTGATGGCCTTGGTGTGCATCATCGTCGGCTGGTACTGGAAGATCCTGACGCCACAGGCGGTCAGGTCCTCGTAGTAACGCTGTCCGGCGAGCTGGCAGACCCGCTTGTCCGTATGCGGTCCGGGCAGAAGGATCTCCACCACGACCCCGCGGCGCGCGGCCGCGCAGAGCAGCTCGATGAAGTACGCGTCGGGCGCGAAGTAGGCCGTGGTGAGCCGTATCCGCTCCTCGGCCGATTCCAGCACGACCCGGAGCAGTGTCTGCATGTCCTGCCAGCCGACGCTCGCCGACCCCCGCACGACCTGGACGACCGCGTCCCCGCACGGCTCCAGCTCGACGAACCTGTCATGTGCGTCGAAGAGCTCCTCGTGGCACTCGGCCCAGTTCTGGGCGAACGCCGCCGCGAGTCCGTCCACGGCCGGACCGCACACCTGCACATGAGTGTCGCGCCACTCCTTCTCGTTGCGCGCGTCCCCGCACCACTCCTCGGCGATCCCGACGCCGCCGGTGAACGCCGTCGCCTCGTCGACGACGAGCACCTTGCGGTGGCAGCGGTGATTCTGCTTCAGCGGCGAGAGGCGGACCGGCTTGCGGAACCAGGCCACCGAAACACCGGCCTCGTCCATCGCCGCGAGCTGGTCCTTCTCGATCAGCCTGCTGCCGAACCCGTCCAGCAGGAGCCGCACCCGCACCCCCGCGCGGGCACGCTCGGCGAGCGCGTCGGCGAACTCCTGGGCTATGTCGCCGCGCCAGTAGACGAACGTCATCATGTCCACGGTGTGCTCCGCACGGCGGATGGCGTCCAGCATCGCGGCGAAGATCTCGTCGCCGTTGCGGAGCGGGACCAGATGGTTCCCCTCGGTCGCGGCAACGCCTATCAGCCGCTCCAGCCGGCGGCGCAGCCGCAGGGTGCGTTCCGCGAAGAGCGCGGCATCCGACCCCTCCGGGACGGCAGACGCGCCCTCCGGTCTGTCGTACGTGGTGCTGATCATGCGTCTCCTCGACGGTCGTCGGTGGGCGGCTCCTGCGGAAGCGGGGCCAGGGGGTCGTTCCGACGGCCTCACCGCACGCGCGCCGGCACGGTGACCGGTCAGGGACCGCCCTCGCCACCATGGCACGCCACCCGGTCCGGACCGCCCTCGGAAACCGGCCACCGGCTCCTGCCCGGAAAACGCGGAGGTACTCGGGCGGTCAGCGCCGCCTCCCGCGGGAACGGCGCCGAGGGTACGCGATCACTCCGGCCGGCCGAGCGCCCATCCGGACACGTCGGACAGCCGCCCGCGCCACAACGGGAGCCGCAGCGGCGCCATACCGCCGAAGAGGAGGGTGGCGTCCCTCAGGTGAATCCACCGCGGCAACTGCTGCGCGCCCTCGGCGGCGCCGAGCTCCTTGATGCCCTGGTCCACCGTCTCGGGGAACTCGGCGATGAGATTGGCGCCCTCGCCCTCGACCTGCCGCAGGCTCCTGGACCAGTCCGCCTTCCAGGCCTCGTGCCCGATCACGTCACCGTGCAGCACCCCGGCGGGGACGGCCAGGGTGAGCGGCAGCCCTGAGCGCATCTCCCTGTCGAGCAACTGGACGAGCAGCTGCAGCTGGAGATCGGGTACCGGCTCGGTGATCACCGCGGTCGAGTCCGGTGCACGGTCTGCGGACTCGTTCATGAGCTGTTCCCTTCGCCGCGGCGGTGCGCCGGAAGCAGATCCGGACGGACCGCAGTTATCTGGTCCCGCTCACCTTCCCCGCGATGACGGCCGCACGCCTCCGGCACCCGCCGGACGCACACCTCGCCGCCTGACACCTCATCGGGCGGGCACCGAGCAGCGCCATCATTGGACTTGACCAATTTCCGGATGTATGAAAATCATGATCGCAGTCGTCACAGAACCTTCATAACTGCCCCGCAGGAGAACCACGCCTCATGCGTATACCCACCACTGCCGCCCTCCTCGCAGCACTCGGCGGCTCCCTGGCGCTCGGGATCACCGTCGCTCCGGTTGCCCAGGCCGCCCCCGCACCGGCCGGCTGCACGACCGACGCCTTCGCAATCGCCGGCAAGTACGGCGAGTTCGTCCTCGGGGACGACGTCCACTCCCCCGACGCTGAGGGCGCCGTGGCCGTCGGCGGCAACGCCGACTTCCGGGGCGGTTTCAGCGTCGCCAACGAGCTGTCGGCCGCCGAGGTCGACGCCCTGCCCGGCCGGGCGTCGCTCGTCGTCCGCGGCGACCTGCTCAACGGCGGCTCCGCCACCGTCGTCATGAAGGGGAACGCGGTCGTCGGCGGCAAGGTCACGGACCGCGCCGTCGAACTGCACCACGGCGCCTTCAGCCAGAAGGCCGACCTCATCGACTTCGACGCGGAGTTCGCCAAGCTCGGGTCCTACTCCGCCGCGCTGGCCGAGGAGCCCACCACCTCCGGCGCCCAGGTGCGGCTCGACGGCAACCGGCTGACGCTCCAGGGCGGGGACAGCGGCCGCAACGTCTTCTCGGTGCCGGCGGACCAACTGGAGAAGGCCAAGGAGGTGTTCATCAAGGTTCCGGCCGGGGCGACGACGATCGTCAACGTCAGCGGACAGGACTACGACATGGCGGCTGCGGGCACTACGGGCTTCTTCCTGTCGGGCGGTCAGGACTTCGTCCTGGACGACAAGTCGCAGAGCGCGTCCGAGGGCACGGTGCGGGCCGAGCTGCTGTGGAACTTCCCCGACGCCACCAAGGTCACCAAGAACAGCCAGGCCGCCTGGCCCGGCAGCGTGCTCGCCCCCAAGGCGCACCTGGAACTGGGGACGGCGGCACCGGTCAACGGATCGGTGTGGGTGGCGTCCCTGCACGGTTCGGGCGGGGCCGAGACGCACCACTTCCCCTTCACCGGCTGCCTCCCCGAAGCCCCCGGCGGACAGACCCCGTCGCCCGGCACGACCCCGGGCAGCACCCCGGGAACGACGCCGCCGGCGACGAGCACCCCGTCGGTCCCGGCGACCACGCCGTCCGGGAGCTCCACCCCGTCCGGCAGCCCGTCCGGGTCCGCGACGCCGACCGCTGCGGCCCCGTCCGGCAGCTCCACACCGGGCGCGCCCGGGGGCGACAGCGGCGACCTGGCCTCGACCGGCTCCAGCGGCACGATCCCGATCGTCATCGGCGGCGCGCTGGTACTCGCCGCGGGCGCCGGCCTGGTCGTGGCAGCCCGCCGCCGCAAGCAGGCCTGACACACCTGGCGCTGAGGAGTGAGGGATGAGGGGTGGTGCGGGGAGCCCGCACCACCCCTCACGACTGTCAGCGGGGGCACTTAGAGTCACCACTATGGCGACCCTTCCGAATCCTCTCCGCTCCCCGGCCGACGCGGGGCTCCAACTCCCGCCCGGCACCTACGTGGACACCACGATCGACGAGACGTGGCACGAACCACTTCTCTGGTACGCGGACGAGCCCGCGTCCCCCGGCACATGGGCCGCCCTGCGCGCGACGGGGCGGCCGGTCGGGCTGCTGCCCGTCCTGATCGACGGCGGGATGCGCACCCAGTGGCCCGAGGCCTGGGACCTCGGCCCGGCCCGGACGTCCTACCCCGGTGATCACGACGCCGAGGACGTGCTGAGCGAGGCGTGGGAGGCGTACGCCGCCGATGAGCTGGACCTCGACGGATCCGAAGCGGACTGGCCGGGCCTGGCCCCCGTACCGGCCGAGTCGGGACCGGACGCCCCGGACACCCTGGCAGCGGAGATCGCGGACCGGTTGACCGCGCCGGACGGCCCGATGGCCGGGGTACGGGCGGCGCTCGTGCCGGCGCGCCGCAGCGCGGACATACCGGCAGCCATCGGCTGGTCGGGACCGCTCAACCACGAGAACGACGTGGCCAGGCTCTGCGCGGTGCTGCGTTCCTGGGAGGACCGCTTCGGAGCCCGCATCGTGGTGCTCGGCTTCGACACGATGGTCGTCTCGGTGAGCCGCCCCCCGACCACCATCGCCGAGTCCGAGGCCCTGGCCGCCGAGCACTTCGCGTTCTGCCCGGACAACATCCAGCAGTCCACGCTCAACACCTTGGAGGCGTATGCGGAGAAGGCGCTGCTGAACCAGGAGACGTGGGCGTTCTGGTGGGACTGACCTGCCTCGATCGGCCCGCTTCGCAGAGCGCGTGTCCGCGCGGGACTGCTGAGGATCACCGGCATGACGGACTGGTCGCAACTGCACCACGCGTACGGCACGGCGGAAGACATTCCCCGGGCTGAGCAACTCGGCACGCCGTGCGGGCACCGACACGGGGCCGGGTCCGGGAGGGGCACGGGCGCGGGGGCGTGCAACGGCGAGGGTGTGCCCGGTGCGAGGTGGGTCGCCCAGCATTCGTTGTCCCGGGCGGTGCGGGACCAGAAGGTGCGGAACGCCCACCGCGTCTCGTCGCCGTTCGGTCCGGAGCGGAGCGCTTGCCGTAACCCCGCACATGCCGCCGGTCCGCCCCGGGCCGGCGGGGTCCCGCCGCCGTCAGTCGCCCTGCCCCTCCAGCGACTCCGAGATGTCCTCCCACTCGGCCGTATCCGACCGGTACTCGTACACAGGACGGTTCCTCATGCCGGCCGTACGGAACGGCTTGCCGTTGTCGTCGATGCGCAACATCCCGCTCCGGTCCCCGCTGGACCACTCCAGTTCCAGGTACCAGGTCACATCGTGGTCCTCCGTGTGCGCGTCGAGGCGGAACACCTCCACGTCGGTGGAGCTCACCCGGTAGGGGAAGTTCTTCGCCGGTACGGCCTCGCCTCCGCTCTCACCCGCGACCGGCCGCGATACGGGCTGGCTGTCGTCCAGGTCGATATTGAACGTCTGCGGCACGATGCCGCTCCCGCAGCCCTCCCCCATCGAGTACGCGGGCCAGTCGGTCGCGGCCTCCTGCTTCACCACCCGGACATGGAGCGCCTTCAGGACGACCGCCTGCTGCGAGGCTCCCTGCAGGGTGAGTTCGATCAGCATCTTCCCCGCATCCACCCCGCCCAGCTGCGCAGCCCAGCTGCGCCTGGCCCTGTCCGCGGCGTCGGGCACCGGCGGCATGCCCTTGGGGTCGCGGTCGAGCAGGAAGTACTGGCCACAGGGCCAGTCCCAGTTGTACGCACTGAGAGTGGCGGTCACCGGGACCCCCTGGGACCCGACGCCGTTCCCTGCCTTCCCGTCCGCACCCTGGGGGGCGGTGGACTTCGCGGCCGTGGCGGAGGGTGAAGCGGAGCCGCTGGTCGCTGACGGCGAGGGCTTCGAAGGACTCGGCGACGGAGACCCGCTTTCGCTCCGGCTCGGCGTGACCGGTGCGCTGCTGCGGGGCGTGTCCATCCCCTCCTCGCGGGTGCGCTCGCCCGAGTAGTGGTTGATCGCCAACGCCGTGGGCACGGTGAGCGCCACGACAGCGACCGTCGCGAGCAGGACCCGCAGCCGCTTGCCGGACAACCGGCCCGGGACCGGCGCGGCACCGGCGCTCCGCACATCCGGGGTCACGTCCTCGGCCACCGTCGCGTCGGGGACCGCCTCCGCTTCCGCGTTCCCTGCCGCTTCCGCTCCCCGTCCCGGTTCTCCTTCCGGTTCCGGTCCCGGTCCCGGCTCATGCCGGTTCACCGGTTCCGCCGGCGCCGGGGCCGAGAGTTCCGACGTCACCAACGACGGCTCGAACGTCTCGACAGCCTCGGTCTTCCGGGCGCCTCGCCGCTTCGCCTCGTCGGCGAGGATCCACTGCCGGTGCAACGCCACCAGTTCGTCCGACTGCGCACGGCACACACGCGCGAAGCGCTCGACCGGCGCGTAGTCGTGCGGGACCGCCTCGCCGTTGCAGTACCGATGAATCGTGGAGGTACTCATGTGCAGCTTCTGGGCCAGCGCTCCGTAGCTCAGCCCCGAGCGCTCTTTCAGCCCCCTGAGCAATGCCGCGAAGTCCTGGATCTCCGTGCCCACCCTGACGTTCCCCTCTCCTACCCTCCCGGAACGGCGTCCCAGGCAGGTGATGTCATCGCAGGTCAGAGGCCCGTTTTCCGTTCCAGCGTCCCGTACCGGCCGGGATCCGTTGCCATCGGATTCACGGACCGGACACGATGGTGGAACACACCGCAGCGGCACCCCGGTAAGGGCGAGCAGCGCGACTCGTACACCCACCAACCTGCCCGCCACCGGGAGCCGCCGTGCGTACTCGTCCTCAACGCAGCCTGACCGACGCAGTCGCCACAGGAGTTCTGATCGCCTCCGTCGCGACCGTCATCGCACTCCTGTGGCGCCTCTGACCACACGTCATTGTCCAGTACATCTGTCAGGCCCCGGTGCGCCAAAGCGGCGCCCCACACTCCGCAACACTCGACGAACGGAAATCCCTCTCATGCGTACTCTCAACTTCCGCCGCGCCGCCCGCACCTCCGCCCTCGGCGCCGTCGCCCTGGTCGCCTCCCTGTCCCTGACGGCCTGCCAGGGCGACGACCCGGAGCCGTACGACGCCCTCCCCTCCGCTTCGGCCGGCTCGGCTTCGAAGACCCCGGCGGAGAGCGCCGGTTCCTCAGGCGACAAGGGCACGGCGGCACCGGACGCCGACCCGGGCAAGGACGCCACCGGTTCGGGCTCCGGGGGCGGCACCTCCACAACGAAGCCGAAGGACAACAGCGGCAACGGCAACGGCGGTAACGGCGGCAGCGGCGACAACGCCAACGCGGCCACGGTGACGTGCACCGGAGGGAACACCAAGCTGTCGATCACCGAGGTCAGCCGGCCCGTCAACCACATGCTGCTCACGATGACCAACACCGGTTCGAAGGCCTGCAACGCCTACTACTACCCGTACCTGAAGTTCGGCGAGGCCCAGTCCGTGCCGAACACCTTCGAGGACAGCAAGCCGCAGGCTGTCACGACCATCAACCCGGGTGAGTCCGCCTACGCCGGCGTCATGACCTCCTCCGCCGACGGCAGCGGCTCGAACGGCTACTCCGCCAAGGACCTGAGCGTCAGCTTCCAGAACCGCGACGGCAACTCCGACAACACCGGCTCGTCGGTCAATGTGCCGCTCTCCAAGAGCGTCCACGTGGACAGCAGCCTGACCGTCTCCTACTGGCAGATGAGCATGGCCGACGCCCTCACCTACTGATCCGCCACAGACCACCACACGGCACCGCACGACTTCACGGGGAGCACCACCATGCGCAGCAACCGCGTCCGCACCACCGCCCTGGCCGCCACCGCCCTCCTGGCCGCCCTCTCCCTCACCGCATGCGGCAGTGAGAACGGCACCAGCGAAAGCGCCAAGGCGGGATCGGCCGCTCCGGCCGCCCACCAGGCCGTCAAGGAGTCCCGGCCCCGGGCGGCGACCGCCGCTCCGGAGGAGAAGCCCACCGACACCGGGAGCACACCCGAGAAGGCCACCGGCACGGGCAGCACACCCGAGAACACCACTGCCCCCGCCCGGAGCCACGGGAAGAACACCACCGGCTCCACGAAGCGGGCAGGCAGCGGCAGCACCACCGACCGCACCCCCGACCGCACCCCCGTCACGTGCGACGGCGGGAACACCCGGACCGCCGTCACCAGGGTGAGCCGTCCCCTCAACCACCTGCTGCTGACGCTCACCAACACCGGTGACCGCACCTGCTACGCGTACTACGCGCCGGCGCTCCGCTTCGACGACGCGCAGGCCGCCTTCCCGGTCCTGGACGACAGCAAGCCCCAGGCCGTCGTGACGCTCGACCCGGGCCAGTCCGCGTACGCCGCCATCGGGCTGACCGGAGAGCCCGGCGCCGGCCCGTCCCCACGCAAGGCCTCGCGCCTTCAGGTGCACTTCTCCGCCAGGAGCGGCGAGGGCTCGACGGGCACCCCGGTCAGCCTGACGCTCCCGTCGGACACCTACTGGGACGACAACGGCTTCGTCACCTACTGGCAGACCGAGATGGCGGACGCGCTCACCTACTGAGCGTCTGGTCCGGGGCCGGCGTCGAAGTCGAACCAGATCCGGTGCGTGCCGTCCTCGTCGACGACCAGCCCGCCGCCCCCGCGGATCCCGGCCAGCGCGCCGGTTCCGCTGGACGGCGCGATCGCGAAGAACAACCGTCCGGGCCGTGCCGCCACCGCCACCACGGCGACTGAGGCAGTGCGCCGCGTGGCGGCCCTGGAGGACCCCAGCGGCTGGGAGATCTTCCTCCCCAGGTCCGCCACCCGGACCGAGATCCACCGGGTACGCGCCGTCCGCCAGGTGACCGGCTGGCGCTACTTCCCCGGCTCCAACGGCACGCAGCCCTGCACCTGTTACGGCTGCCGGGTACGCGGCGAGTACGGATCGCAGCGCCTGCGCCGCCGCCCGCACCTACTCGACGGCCCGGCGCCCGCCACTCCCGTCCTGCTCGCCAGGATCGCCGAAGCGGGCGGCCCCGGAGACGCCGCACAACTGTGCGCGACCCTGCACTGGTTCGGCTTCCGCCGACGCGGGCCGGTCGACAGGCTGGCCCATCTTGCCGGCCACCCCGACGCGGACGTACGCGTGGCCCTGGTAGAGGCGGTGGCCCGCTGGCGGACCCCAGGAGTCGACGAGCTGCTCAAGCGTCTTTCCGAGGACCAGAACGCGGACGTACGCGAAGCGGTCGACTTCACGGACCGCCTGAACCCGGCCTGACCGGGCGCCCGACCCCCTCAGCCGAACTCACACCACACGATCTTCCCGGGCGACCGCTCGCCCACCCCCCACCGGTCCGCCAGCGCGTCCACGATCACCAGCCCCCGCCCCGACTCCCCGTCGGGCTCCCGCACCCCTGGCTCCCCGTCGCCGCTGTCGTGCACCTCGACGCGGACCTGCCCCTCGTCCCGCAGCCACAGCATCAACCGGTACCCGCGCCCGGGCGGCACCCCGTGCACCAGCGCGTTGGTGGCCAGCTCGCTCACACACACCAGCACCTCGTCCGCCCGCTCCTCGCCGAACCCCCAGTCGGCCAGCGCCCTCCGTACGAACTCCCGGGCCTCCCCGACCGACCGGCGCTCCCGCCGGAAGAACCGCTCGCGCAGCAGCGGGAGTTGCATCGTCTCGTTCATGGAATGAGCGTCACACTCGGTGACTATGCTGTCACAGTGTGCGCGCCCGTACAGATTTCTTGTACGGGTCGCGCGCGCGTGAAGTACGGACGCGGGCGGGAAGTGGGGACCGTATGCAACCCAGGAAGCGGCAGCGCAAGAACGCGTCGGCGATGAGACTCGTGGGCGCGCTGGTTGCCCGGTTCCGCACCGCGGCCGGGATGACCCAGCGTCAACTGGCCGAGCAGACGTGCACCCAGCCGGAGTCCATCGCCTCCGTCGAGCAGGGCAGACGCGCCCTCCAACTGCCTCTGGCCCACCGCATGGACGCCCTGCTGGAGACGAAGGGGGCGCTGGCGACGGCGGTGGAGAACATGCCGGAGGTGGACCTGATCCCGGCGTGGGCGGAGGAGTACATGGACCTGGAGCGGGAGGCACTCGCACTGTCCTGGTACGACAACCAGGTCGTTCCCGGGCTCCTCCAGACGGAGGCGTACGCGCGTGCGGTGTTCCGCAACAGGGTCCCGGTCTTCAGCGAGGAGAAGATCGGGGACCAGACCGCAGGGCGCCTGGGGCGACAAGAGATCCTGCGACGGGACCAGCCCCCGACCATCAGCTTCGTGATCTGGGAGCCGGTCGTGAGACTGCAACTCGTCGAGGACGAGGAGCATGCGGAGCAACTGCGGCACCTGCGCTCGTGCGCCGCACTCCCCGGCATCTGCCTCCAGGTGCTCCCCCTGAACCGCCGCACGCATGCTGGGCTCGACGGGCCCTTCACGCTGCTGGAGACGCCGGACTACCAGCACGTCGCCTACTCGGAAACGCAGCGCGGGAGCCTGCTCGTCTCCGACCCCGACGAGGTCAGCATCCTGTCCCAGAAATATGCGATGCTGCGAGCTCAGGCCCTCAACCCCGAAGACACCGTGGGCCTGTTGGACCGCCTGCTGGGAGAGCAATGAGCACTGCACGCGCCTGGTTCAAGTCCAGCTACAGCGGCGACGAGGGCGGCCAGTGCCTCGAAGTCGCCTACGACTGGCAGAAGTCGAGCTACAGCGGCAGCGAGGGCGGGCAGTGCGTCGAGATCGCCGCCCACCCCGCCGCCGTCCACGTCCGCGACTCCAAGAACCCCGAGGGCCCCACGCTCACCCTCGCCCCCGCCACCTGGACGGCCTTCGCCGCGCACATCGGCTCCTGAGAGCCCCCGGGCACGCCCCGCCGGGCCGCGTCAGGAACGGCGCAGCTTCTGCGCGACCTCCGTCGCCCAGTACGTCAGGATCATCTGCGCACCCGCCCGGCGAATGCCGGTCAGGCTCTCCAGGATCGCCGCGTCCCGGTCGATCCAGCCCTTCTCGGCGGCGGCCTCGATCATCGCGTACTCGCCACTGATCTGGTACGCGGCGACCGGCACGTCCACCGAGTCGGCGACCTTCGCCAGGACGTCGAGGTACGGTCCGGCCGGCTTGACCATGACCATGTCCGCGCCCTCGGCGAGGTCGAGCGCCAGCTCGCGCATCGACTCGCGGAGGTTGGCGGGGTCCTGCTGGTACGTCTTGCGGTCGCCCTTGAGCGAGGAGCCGACGGCCTCGCGGAAGGGGCCGTAGAAGGCGGAGGAGTACTTCGCCGTGTACGCGAGGATCGACACGTCCTCGTACCCGGTCTGGTCCAGCGCGTCGCGGATCACGCCGACCTGGCCGTCCATCATGCCGCTGGGGCCGACCACATGGGCGCCCGCGTCGGCCTGGACCTGGGCCATCTCCGCGTACCGCTCCAGCGTCGCGTCGTTGTCGACCCGGCCGTCCTCGGTCAGCACACCGCAGTGGCCGTGGTCGGTGGTCTCGTCCAGACAGAGGTCGGACATGACGACGAGGTCGTCACCGACCTCCTCGCGCACCGCGCGCAGCCCCAGCTGGAGGATGCCGTCCGGGTCGGTGCCCGCCGTGCCGCGGGCGTCCTTCTTCTCGTCCAGCGGCACACCGAACAGCATGATCCCGGACACGCCCGCCGAGACCGCGTCGACCGCGGCCTTCCGCAGGGTGTCCAGGGTGTGCTGCTGCACGCCGGGCATGGCCGAGATGGCGACCGGAGCGTCGATGCCCTCGCGCACGAACGCGGGGAGGATCAGGTTCGCCGGGTCGAGCCGTGTCTCGGCGACCATCCGCCGCATCACGGGGGTCGTCCGCAGCCGTCGGGGACGAGAGCCGGGGAAGTTTCCGTACACAGTCATCCTTCGAGACTAGACCCGTACACATCACGCTCTTACCGACAGCTGCACCGGAAAAACGGGCGGGCCCGGCCGCTTCGGGAGAAGCGACCGGGCCCCGCGCTCGTCACGACGGATCAGGTCGTCGTACGACGCCGCCGTGCACCCGGACGGCGCTCGCTCGGCCGCGTCACCGGGTCGCCGGCCTCCTTCGCCGCGTCCCGGCGCTGCGCGCCGTACTCGGCGAGGGCCTCGGCCAGCTTGTGCACCGAGGGCTCCGGCGACAGGACGTCGACGCGCAGGCCGTGCTCCTCGGCGGTCTTCGCCGTGGCCGGTCCGATGCACGCGATGACCGTCACGTTGTGCGGCTTGCCGGCGATGCCGACGAGGTTGCGCACCGTCGAGGACGAGGTGAAGAGCACCGCGTCGAAACCGCCGCCCTTGATGGCCTCACGCGTGTCGGCGGGCGGCGGCGAGGCGCGGACCGTGCGGTACGCGGTGACGTCGTCGACCTCCCAGCCCAGCTCGATGAGCCCGGCCACCAGCGTCTCGGTGGCGATGTCGGCACGCGGCAGGAAGACACGGTCGATCGGGTCGAAGACCGGGTCGTACGGCGGCCAGTCCTCCAGCAGACCCGCGGCCGACTGCTCACCCGAGGGCACCAGGTCCGGCTTCACACCGAAGTCGACGAGCGCCGCGGCGGTCTGCTCCCCGACGGCCGCCACCTTGATCCCGGCGAACGCACGGGCGTCGAGCCCGTACTCCTCGAACTTCTCCCGGACGGCCTTCACGGCGTTGACGCTGGTGAACGCGATCCACTCGTAGCGGCCCGTGACCAGGCCCTTGACCGCCCGCTCCATCTGCTGCGGCGTACGCGGCGGCTCGACGGCGATCGTCGGGACCTCGTGCGGCACCGCACCGTAGGAACGCAGCTGGTCGGAGAGGGACGCCGCCTGCTCCTTCGTCCGCGGCACGAGCACCTTCCAGCCGAACATCGGCTTGGACTCGAACCACGCGAGCTGGTCGCGCTGGGCGGCGGAGCTGCGCTCCCCGACCACGGCTATGACGGGCTGGTGCCCGTCGGGCGACGGCAGGATCTTGCCCTGCTTGAAGACCTGCGCGATCGTGCCGAGCGTCGCCGTCCAGGTCCGCTGGCGCGTCGTGGTGCCGGCGATCGTCACGGTCAGCGGGGTGTCGGGCTTGCGTCCCGCAGAGACCAGCTCACCGGCGGCCGCGGCCACCGAGTCGAGCGACGTCGACACGACGCACGTGGCGTCGCTCGCGCCGACCTCGCTCCAGCAGCGGTCCGAGGCCGTACGGGCGTCGATGAAGCGGACGTCCGCTCCCTGCGCGTCGCGCAGCGGCACACCGGCGTACGCGGGCACGCCCACGACGTTGGCGACACCCGGCACGACCTCGAAGGGAATGCCCGCGGCGGCGCAGGCCAGCATCTCGCCGCCCGCGTTGCCGTCCAGACCGGGATCACCGGCGACGGCACGGACGACCCGCCTGCCGCCCTTCGCGGCCTCCATGACAAGATTGACCGCATCCCTGAGAACGGGAACACCGGCGGCTGTTGACTGCGCGTCAACAACCGTCAGCTCAGGCGTGCTTACGCCTGCCCGCGCATGACAGCGGACGACGCCGAGAACGTCCGGCTCGGCGACAAGAACGTCCGCGCTCGCAAGCGCCTCGACGGCGCGCAGAGTCAGCAGTCCCGGGTCACCGGGACCGGCGCCGAGGAAGGTGACGTGCCCTGCGGACAGGACCGGAAAATCGGATGCGGCGTGGCCGGTGGGGCTCAAAGTGCTCGCTCCCCCATAAGACCGGCCGCACCCTTGGCGAGCATCTCGGCCGCGAGTTCGCGACCGAGGGCCGCCGCGTCGTCGTGCGACGTGGGGACGGGACCGGTGGTGGACAGCTGCACCAGCGAGGAACCGTCGGTGGAACCGACGACACCGCGCAGGCGCAGTTCGTTGACAACCTGGCCGTCGGCCAGGAGGTCGGCCAGCGCACCCACAGGTGCGGAGCAGCCGGCCTCCAGGGCGGCGAGCAGGGCACGCTCGGCGGTCACGGCGACCCGGGTGTACGGGTCGTCGAGCTCGGCGAGCGCGGCGGCGAGGTCGGCGCTGCTGGCAGCGCATTCGATCGCCAGTGCTCCCTGGCCGGGAGCGGGCAGAACGGTGTCGACCGACAGGAAATCGGTCACCTCACCGCTCCGTCCGAGGCGGCTGAGCCCGGCCGCGGCGAGTACCACCGCGTCGAGTTCACCGCTTCGCACAAATCCGATACGCGTATCGACGTTGCCACGGATCGGCACGGTCTCGATGTCCAGGCCGTGACTGCGGGCGTACGCGTTGAGCTGCGCCATGCGGCGCGGCGAGCCGGTACCGACGCGGGCGCCGGACGGCAGCCGCTCGAAGGTCAGCCCGTCGCGCGCCACCAGGGCGTCGCGCGGGTCCTCGCGCTCCGGCACGGCGGCCAGCACGAGGCCCTCGGGCTGCGCCGTCGGCAGATCCTTGAGCGAGTGGACGGCGAAGTCCACCTCGCCGCGCAGCAGTGCGTCGCGCAGTGCGGCGACGAAGACGCCGGTCCCGCCGATCTGCGTGAGGTGCTCGCGGGAGGTGTCCCCGTACGTGGTGATCTCGACGAGTTCGACGGCGCGCCCGGTCACCTCGCTGACCGCGTCGGCCACGAGGCCGGACTGCGCCATGGCGAGCTTGCTGCGCCGGGTCCCCAGCCGCAGCGGCCGGTTGGCCCCCGCGCCCAGGGGTGAGTTGTCGGTCATGACCGCCCTCGATTCGGGTCGTTCAGGTCTGCCCGGGAGACGGCGGCGACCGTCTGCGGGTCGAGGTCGAAGAGTTCCCGCAGCGCATCGGCGTACCCGGCGCCGCCGGGCTCGCTGGCGAGCTGCTTGACCCGCACGGTGGGCGCGTGCAGGAGCTTGTCGACGACGCGGCGCACGGTCTGCGAGATCTCGGCGCGCTGCTTCTCGTCCAGGTCCGGGAGGCGCCCGTCCAGCCGTGCGATCTCGCCCGCGACCACTCCGGCGGCCATCGTGCGCAGGGCGACGACGGTGGGAGTGATGTGGGCGGCGCGCTGGGCGGCACCGAAGGCGGCGACCTCGTCGGCCACGATGGTGCGCACCTGGTCCACATCGGCGGCCATCGGGGCGTCCGCGGACGCCTCCGCGAGCGACTCGATGTCGACGAGGCGCACACCGTCGAGGCGGGCGGCGCCGCCGTCGATGTCGCGCGGCATGGCGAGGTCCAGCAGGGCCAGGCGGACAGGGCCGGTCGACTGCGCCGGAATCCGGCGCTCTGCCCGGGCCTGGGCGGTCGTGGTGGTGGAACCGTTCTCCACCCATGCGGCGTGCTGCTCGTCCCGCTCGGCGAGCGGCGCCGGCACGGGTGCTGCGGGCGCCTCGGACGCGGGGTCGAAGTCCAGCCCGAGCGCCCCGGCGACGGCCTCGGCGCTCAGGACGAGCCCGGTGGCACCGGTGCAGGAGACGACGACGTCGGCACGTGTCAGTTCGTCGGAGACCGCGGCCATCTCCACGGCGTGGGCGGTCACCCCGGTGCCGCCGGCCTGGCCCAGGATCTCGACCAGGCGGTCGGCGCGGGCGCGGGTGCGGTTGGCGACGACGATCTCGGCGACACCGGTACGGGCCAGGGTCGCGGCGGCCAGCGAGGACATCGAGCCCGCACCGATCACCAGGGCCCGCTTGCCCTTCGCCCAGGCCCCGGGGTCGCGCCCCTCCGCGAGCTGCTCCAGACCGAAGGTGACGAGCGACTGCCCGGCCCGGTCGATCCCGGTCTCGCTGTGGGCGCGCTTGCCGACCCGCAGGGCCTGCTGGAAGAGGTCGTTCAGCAGCCGGCCGGCGGTGTGGAGCTCCTGCCCCAGCGCCAGCGCGTCCTTGATCTGGCCGAGGATCTGGCCCTCGCCCACGACCATCGAGTCCAGCCCGCACGCCACCGAGAAGAGGTGGTGGACGGCCCGGTCCTCGTAGTGCACGTAGAGATACGGAGTGAGCTCGTCCAGACCGACGCCGCTGTGCTGGGCGAGCAGGGTGGACAGCTCGGCGACGCCCGCGTGGAACTTGTCCACGTCGGCGTACAGCTCGATGCGGTTGCAGGTGGCGAGGACGGCGGCCTCGACCGCCGGCTCCGCGGCAAGGGTGTCCTGCAGCAGCTTGGCCTGGCTGTCGGCGGACAGCGAGGCCCGCTCCAGCACGGACACCGGGGCGCTGCGGTGGCTCAGACCTACGACCAGGAGACTCATGCCGGCATCACGGCGGGCATGTCCCCGTCGGGTCCCTTCCGGCTGCTGGTCGTGGCGCGCACGGGCGGCGCGGCCGGGTCGGGGGCGCTCTCGGCGGCCTCCTCACCTGCCTTGCGCTGCTCGTGGAACGCGAGGATCTGCAGCTCGATGGAGAGGTCGACCTTGCGCACGTCGACACCGTCGGGCACCGAGAGCACGGTCGGGG
Organism: Streptomyces sp. NBC_01013; assembly: GCF_045162765.1. Classification (NCBI taxonomy): domain Bacteria; kingdom Bacillati; phylum Actinomycetota; class Actinomycetes; order Kitasatosporales; family Streptomycetaceae; genus Streptomyces; species Streptomyces sp. NBC_01013. The sequence goes on along the minus strand of NZ_CP108687.1, from coordinate 4,786,599 downwards.
CGAAGTTCAGGATGGAGGTGACGCCCGCGGCGACGAGCCGGTCGCAGACCTGCTGGGCAGCGCCGGGCGGCGTGGTGATCACACCGATCGACACACCGTTCTCGCTGATGATGCGGTCCATGTCGTCGGCGTGCTGGACAGGGATCCCGGCGACCGGCGTTCCGGCCATCGCGGGATCGGCGTCGATCAGCGCGGCGACCCGGAACCCGCGGGAGGCGAAACCGCCGTAGTTGGCGAGCGCCGCGCCGAGGTTGCCGATGCCGACGATAGCGACCGGCCAGTCCTGGGTGAGGCCGAGCTCGCGGGAGATCTGGTAGACGAGGTACTCGACGTCGTAACCGACGCCGCGCGTCCCGTACGAACCGAGATAGCTGAAGTCCTTGCGCAGCTTCGCGGAGTTGACCCCCGCCGCCGCGGCGAGCTCCTCGGAGGAGACCGTGGGGACCGAGCGCTCGGAGAGCGCGGTCAGCGCGCGGAGATACAGCGGAAGTCGGGCGACGGTGGCCTCGGGAATTCCTCGGCTACGGGTCGCCGGTCGGTGATTTCGGCCAGTTGCCACGGTGCTCCTGCGGGATGAGCGGGGCTGCAGGCGGCCGTATGTCCCAGGACCGCCCCGTCGAATGCAGGCTATGTCTTTGTGAACGCGTGCACAAAGATAGTGTCCGTTTTGTCCGGTCAAAGTGACCGGGGTCACGCGCATTCGTCGTGCGATCCAGGAACTGCGGATCGCATCAGCCCGTTGCAGGCCCGAAGGGGGCAAAGCGGAACACACTCCTCACAGCCACGCCCCCGAGACCACTCAAAACGCCCACGATGGTAACCGGGTTTCACTCAGGAAAGCAGCGTGCTGCGCAGTCTCGCAGGGTCCACCCGCCAGAACGTGTGCTGTTCGTTATCCACGAGCACCACGGGGATCTGTTCCCAGTACTCCTTGTAGAGCTCCTCGTCCTGGGTGATGTCCTTCTCCTCCCACGACGCGCCCGTCTCCTCACAGACCTCCCGCACCACCGCCCTGGCGTCGTCGCAGAGGTGACACCCCGGCTTCCCGACCAGGGTGACCACGCGGTCGGCGGGCTTCTTCTTCGTACGACGCAGCAGGGCACTCATACCTTTCATTCTGCGCCGCCCCAGGCCTCTATCCACCCCTGAACCGATACGACCCGAATCGCCCGTGCAACACGTCGGCCTCCGAGAGTTCACGCCACCGCATCCCGGCAGGTCGGGAAGGGGCGGGGCGACTGGCTATGCTCACGGCATGGCCGCTCTTGGATGGCTCACACCGCGTAGGCGTTCCGCGACAGCACGGAGCGTGCTGGCAGGCGAAGCAGCGGCGGAGGCAGCACGGAAGTCCTCGCTCGCCGCCGAGCAGCCCGCCGGCACCGAGGACAGCGCAGCCTCCGGCACGCAGTCCGGCCCGCAGGACGGGGAACCCGTCTTCCCCGTCGTCGGCGACGACCGGGCCGCCGCCTTCTTCGACCTCGACAACACCGTCATGCAGGGCGCCGCGATCTTCCACTTCGGCCGCGGGCTGTACAAGCGGAAGTTCTTCGAGCGTCGCGAACTCACCCGCTTCGCCTGGCAGCAGGCCTGGTTCAGGCTGGCCGGCGTCGAGGACCCCGAACACATGCAGGACGCCCGCGACAGCGCCCTGTCCATCGTCAAGGGGCACCGGGTCTCCGAGCTGATGTCGATCGGCGAGGAGATCTACGACGAGTACATGGCCGACCGCATCTGGCCCGGCACCCGCGCGCTCGCCCAGGCGCACCTCGACGCCGGCCAGAAGGTCTGGCTCGTCACCGCCGCCCCCGTCGAGACCGCCACGATCATCGCCCGCCGCCTCGGCCTGACGGGAGCGCTGGGCACCGTCGCCGAATCGGTCGACGGCGTCTACACCGGGCGCCTGGTCGGCGAACCGCTGCACGGCCCCGCGAAGGCGGAGGCGGTACGCGCCCTCGCCGCGGCGGAGGGCCTGGACCTGGCCCGCTGCGCGGCGTACAGCGACTCGCACAACGACATCCCGATGCTGTCCCTGGTGGGCCACCCGTACGCGATCAACCCGGACACCAAGCTCCGCAAGCACGCGCGCGCCCTGGACTGGCGACTGCGCGACTACCGGACCGGCCGCAAGGCCGCCAAGGTCGGCATCCCGGCCGCGGCCGGCGTCGGCGCCCTCGCCGGCGGCACCGCGGCGGCCGTCGCCCTGCACCGCCGCCGCCGCTGACCGGAAGCCCGCTCCGCAGGGGCCGGGCCGATGCCCGGCCCGCCGAGCCACGCCCGGCCCCGTGCCACCAATCGGGACCCCATACCCACTGACCGCTCCGGCCAGTCGGATTACCCGGACCCGACCACATCCTGTCGCGACCCCAGACAGATCTCGAAGCGATTCGATCAACAACCGGTCACGATGTGCTACTTGATACGTCGCGTAGTCGCTACGGAAGCGACGTAATCGATGATTTGCGCAACTGGGTGTAGTGCCGCCTGTACGAAGCGTTATTCTCCTCAGACGCATTCCGGAACCCACCACTCACTACGACGAGTGACGGTTTCGCACTGCACGTGATGGAAGCTCTGCCTCTGGGAGTCCCGTGTACCCACACGTCGGGGTTGACGCCTCGGGCCTGGCTACGCTGCGCGCAACGGTCGCCGACCGCTTGCGCGGCTTCGTCCCCACCGCGTACGCCGGCCCCGCCTTTGCCACCCCTGCACCTGCCGGCCCCTGCTACGCCCTGGCCGAACGCGGCGCGGCGGTCGGAAGACGCAGCAACCGCGGCGCAACGACCACGTCCACCGTTCGTCGGCCGACCGCCGACAGCGACAGCGCGCGCATGATGGATCTCGTCGAGCGCGCACAGGCCGGTGAGGCTGACGCCTTCGGCCGTCTCTACGACCAGTACAGCGACACCGTCTACCGCTACATCTACTACCGCGTGGGAGGCAAGGCGACGGCGGAGGACCTCACGAGTGAGACCTTCCTGCGCGCCCTGCGGCGCATCTCCACGTTCACCTGGCAGGGCCGGGACTTCGGCGCCTGGCTGGTCACCATCGCCCGGAACCTGGTCGCCGACCACTTCAAATCCAGTCGTTTCCGACTGGAAGTGACCACCGGCGAGATGCTCGACGCCAACGAGGTCGAGCGAAGCCCGGAGGACTCCGTCCTGGAGTCCCTCTCCAATGCCGCACTGCTGCAAGCCGTGCGCCGACTCAACCCCCAGCAGCAGGAGTGCGTGACCCTGCGCTTCCTGCAAGGCCTCTCGGTCGCCGAGACCGCCCGGGCGATGGGCAAGAACGAGGGCGCGATCAAGACCCTGCAGTACCGCGCCGTCCGCACCCTCGCCCGGCTCCTTCCGGACGATGCCCGCTGACTCCATCTGAGCCGATCGGCCTCACTCCCTGCAATATGTTCATCACGCACTGGTCCGATCATCTTTCGTGCGTAACCCAAGTGCCGCGCCGCTCGTTGTGCCGGTTGCAGGCTCCCTGTCGTCACCCCATGTCCGCAGACACTCACTCTTTCGTGTGGATGCGCTCAAGGTGTGCAACCTTCCGGACCCACAGGGGAGTCGACCGTCATGACGAGAGGAGGTGCCGCCAGTGATCGCAAACGTTTCGGCACACCGGCGGGCGAACGCCTTCGCCCAGGCCCTGGAGGAGCAGTCGCTCCGCGGTGCGGCGGCCGTACAGCCCGAGGAACCAGCCGAACAGGCCGGCCCCGGACCGCTGTTGGCCCTGGCGAACGGCCTCGGTGAGCTACCGAAGCCGGAGTTGGACCCCGAGGTCAAAGTGGTGCAGCGAGCCCAGCTCGTCGCCGCCATGGAAGCCATGTTCGCCGAGGGCGGCGCAGCCGCGGACCCTACGGTGCCCGAACAACGGGGCAAGGGGGCCCACCGGGCCTCGCCACTCCGCAAACTGCGCCCCAGATCGCGCTGGACGAAAGGCCTCGCAGCCGGCGGGCTCACCGTCGGTGTGGCCGCAGGGGCCTTCGGCGGGGTGGCAGCTGCCAGTTCCGACGCCCTGCCGGGTGACTCCCTCTACGGGCTGAAGCGCGGCATGGAGGACATCCACCTGGGCCTGGCAGACGGCGACACGGACCGCGGCGAGGTCTACCTGGACCAGGCCTCGACCCGGCTCAGCGAAGCCCGCAGGCTGATGGAGCGCGCCCGCTCCGGCGACCTGGACCACGAGCAGCTCGGCGAGGTCAGGCGCACGCTCAACGGCATGACCCACGACGCCACGGAGGGCCACCGGCTCCTCCACGCCGCCTACGAACGGGACGGCGCGATCGGCCCGATCCAGACCCTCGACTCCTTCTCCCGCGCCCACCGCGACAGCTGGAGCAGCCTCCGCGACCGACTCCCCGTACAGCTGACCGATGTCGGCAACCAGGTGAGCTCGGTCTTCACCGCCATAGACGACGAGGTCGCGCCGCTGCAGTCACTGCTCCCCAGCCCCCCGGAGAAGAGCAGCGGGCCCCAGGAATCCGGTAGCACCGGCGCCGGCTCGGCACCGTCCCGCCGTTCGCACACCCCGTCGCCCTCGTCCCCCACCGGCACGCACGACAGCAGTACGGGCACCAGCTCCTCGCCCCTGCCGTCGGACTCGGTCAGCACCCCGGCGGACGGCCTGATCGGAGGTGGCACGGACGGGATCTTCGACCCGCCGTCGCCGGACGCCGACACGCCGACCGAGGACGCACCGAGCACCACCCCGTCCCCGGACGTCACCCTGCCGCCACTGATCCCCGGACTGATCGGCGGCCTCGGGATCGACGCCCAGGACGACAAGGACTGACGCGACCACCGGACGGGCGGAGGCCGACACCTCCGGCCCGTCCGGCGATCGAGGACACCACTCGTCGGCCCCGGCGCGCCCGCGGCCGGCGTCAGAAGAACACCGACCTCCGCTGCACCAGCAACTTGTACAGCGTGTGCTGAATCTGCTCCCGCACCTGATCCGTCAGGTTGAACATGAGCATCGGATCCTCCGCCGCCTCCACCGGATACCCGTCCGTGGGAATCGGCTCACCGAACTGGATCGTCCACTTCGTCGGCAACGGCACCGCCCCCAACGGCCCCAGCCAGGGAAACGTCGGCGTGATCGGGAAGTACGGGAAACCCAGCAGCCGCGCCAGCGTCTTCGCGTTGCCGATCATCGGATAGATCTCCTCCGCCCCCACGATCGAACACGGCACGATCGGCACCCCGGCCCGCAACGCCGTCGACACGAAGCCGCCCCGCCCGAAGCGCTGCAGCTTGTACCGCTCGCCGAACGGCTTGCCGACGCCCTTGAAGCCCTCCGGCATCACCCCGACCACCTCGCCCTGCCGCAGCAGCCGCTCCGCGTCCTCCGCACAGGCCAGCGTGTGCCCGGCCTTACGGGCCAACTCGTTCACCACCGGCAGCATGAAGACCAGGTCCGCGGCGAGCAGCCGCAGATGGCGCCCCGCCGGGTGGTTGTCGTGCACCGCGACCTGAAGCATCAGCCCGTCCAGCGGCAGCGTCCCCGAGTGGTTGGACACGATGAGCGCCCCGCCGTCCGACGGGATGTTCTCGATGCCCTTCACCTCGACCCGGAAGTACTTCTCGTACACCGGCCGCAGCATCGACATCAGGACCTGGTCGGTGAGCTCCTCGTCGTAACCGAACTCGTCGACCTCGTACTCGCCCGTCACCCGCCGCCGCAGGAACGCGAGCCCGCTCGCGACGCGCCGGTCCCAGCCGCCGCCTCCCGCACCCTCAGGAGCCGCCACAGCTTCCTCCAGCCCCTCCGGGGGCTGCGCGGCCGGCGGCTGCCCGGGCAGGGCGCTCACGGACCCTGTGCCCCGTCCCGAGGGCCGCCGGCGCGCGGCGCGCGGCACGCCCCCCGACCGCGAACGGTCGTCGTCGAACGGAATGACCTTGGCATCCGTCATCGTCGGTGCGCTCCTCTACCTGGCGCTCGGAGTCGGGTGTGTGTCGCCGTCGGCCCCGGTGCCCCCGGCGAACGGCAGCGCGGCCAGCCTGTCGACGGCCCGGCCCACCGCCGCGGGCGGCAGCAGCCCCGGCCCACGGCTGCGCGCGAACTCGGCGAAGGTCTCCGCCGTGGAGAACCGCGGCCAGAAGCCCAGGGTCTCGCGCATCTGGACCGTGGAGACCACCCTGCCATGGGTCAGCAGCCGGATCTGTTCCGGCGAGAAGTCCGTCATGCCGACGGTACGCAGCGCCTGCCCGACCCATCTGACCGCGGGCAGCAGCAGCGGCATCGTCGGCCGCCCCAGCCGCCGCGAGCACTGCGAGAGCAGCAGCACCCCGTCCCCCGCGATGTTGAACGTGCCGCTGTTCAGCGTCCCGCGCCGCGGCTCGCCCGAGGCGATGCCGAGGACGTCGATGACGTCGTCCTCGTGGACGAACTGGAGCCTCGGGTCGTACCCGAACACCGTCGGCAGCACCGGCAGCGACAGATAGTCGGCGAGCGGCGAGTCCGGGTCGGGGCCCAGGATGTTCGCGAACCTCAGCACACACACCGCCACGTCCGGCCTGCGGCGCGCGAATCCCCGCACGTACCCCTCGACCTCCACCGCGTCCTTCGCGAAACCCCCGCTGGGGAGCGACTTGGCCGGGGTCGTCTCGTGGAACACCGCCGGGTCACGGGGGGCGGAGCCGTACACACTCGTACTGGACTTCACCACCATCCGCCGGACGGACGGAGACTTCTGGCAGGCACCCAGCAACTGCATGGTGCCGATGACGTTGGTCTCCTTGACGGTGGTACGCCCCTGCGCGCCGAGCGCCTTGCCGCTGACGTCCAGGTGCACGACCGTGTCGACCGCGTGCTCGGCCAGCACTCTGGCGATGGCGGGCTGGCGGATGTCCGCGCGGACGAAGACCGCGTCGCCCAACTGGTGCCCGGGCGCGACCGCGTCGACCGCGATCACCCGGTCCACGCCGGGATCGCGCTGGATGCGCCGCACGAAGCGCCCGCCCAGCTGCCGGGCCGCTCCCGTGACGAGCACGACCTTCCCCAAGATCAGCGCCTTCCGTCGGTCTCCCGTGAGGTGAGTGGAAGGGGCACCCGCGAAAGGGCACTCCCCCGGTCGTCACCGTAGCGGGTGGATGTTGCCCTGTGGCGCCTGCGCGGCGGCCTTCTCCCGCGTCTTGGCCCGAATGTGTGCACCCGCCGCCCATACCGCCGCGTACCGGGCCCGCACAGCACCGCAGCCCTCCCGCCTCATCGGCGAAAGGGCTGCGGATTTCACGAACTGCGTTCGCTTACTTCTTGTTGCGACGCTGAACGCGCGTGCGCTTGAGCAGCTTGCGGTGCTTCTTCTTGGCCATCCGCTTACGCCGCTTCTTGATAACAGAGCCCACGACTACCCTCGCTCACTTCTTCTTCACTGGTGCGGGGCGTCTGGGCCCACACGACCTACGTCGGCCTAGCCTACCCGCCACCGCGTGAGGTACGTAATCCGAGGGGAATGTCAGGCCGTCCCCACCCCCACGAAGGACTCGCGGAGATACTCGTGAACCGCTTGCTCCGGCACCCGGAAGGACCTGCCCACCCGGATCGCCGGCAGATGACCACTGTGCACCAAGCGGTACACGGTCATCTTCGACACTCGCATGACCGAGGCGACTTCCGCCACGGTCAGAAACTTGACCTCGTTCAGAGGCCTCTCGCTGTCAGCAGCCATGACCCACCTGTACCTTCCGCACGAGACGCGCACCGGCTTCCCCTCCGGTGACTCTTCGTCGTTGTGCGCTCACTCCCCAGATTAGGGGCGGGTGATGCGAGTGGGGAAGAGGAGAGACGATCGGCCGCCTACTGTGACAGACACGCCCGATTGAGTACATAGCGTGTCAGCGGCAGGTAGTACGCGGATCGCACGGCGTCGTCGAGCGGAACGGCGACCGCCACCCGGCCCTCCGCCTCCCCGACGAACAGCGCCGGGTCGTCCGTGTCGGCCAGGCCGATCGCCTCGATGCCCAGCTGACCTGCCCCGCAGACCCAGCCGTGGTCCCCCACGACGAGTTCCGGCAGCGGCCCCCGGGCATCCGCGGCAGCCTCCAGGGCCACCCTCAGCGGCAGCGGCGAGTGGGTGTGTGCGCCGGTGCCACCGCCGGGCGCCCGCACGCCGGGTTCGCGCACCAGCGCAACTCCCCGTACGTAGTCGAGGTGGTACGTGCGTACGCCGAACCGGGTCGTTATGTCGATACGTCGCCCCTGCGCGGGGGTGAGTACGGTGCACCCCACCGCCGACAACGCGTCTGCCAGTGCCGCGTAGAAGCCGAGCAGACGGTGCGGATGGCCCGTCCCGAACAGCACCGGCGCCCGCCGCACCGCGGCATCCGACAACCGCTCCGCAAAGGCCTCCAGCCCCGCCACCGTCCGCTCGGGATCGATCACATCGGGACCCGAGACATGCGCGGGATCGTCCGAGACCCCGCACTTGTCGGCCATGAGCCGCAGCAGGTCCCGTTCCCCCCACACCCGTCCGGGATCGAGTCCGAGCGTCACCCGCGGATCCCGGGCCGCGAACAGCCGATAGCTTCGCAGGCTCACTTCCCGCGAGGTGGCCACGGGCCCGGCCAGCCGGGCCGCCAGCAGATGCGCACGCAGCGCTCCGGTGCTCAACACCCGGCCGATGCTGCCCCACCCATGGCGCTCAGGAGCCAAAACCCGGATTACGCCCCACAGTTGGCGTAATCCGCAGCCCCACCCGCCCCCCGACCAGGCGTCAGGTCAGCAGCCCCCGCAACGGAAACGCCGCACGCCTGGTCGCCAGCACGGCCTGGTCCAGCCGGTCCGCAGGGTCGTAACCGTCCTCCCACGCCTTCCACGACGGAGTGCGCCCGTCCGTCATGCGGGCCGGCCCGAGCTGCCGGGTCCGGGCGTAGACCTCGTCCCGCCACGACGACGGGATCACCGACTCCGGGTCCACCGGCGCGTGCGCGGCGATCCCCACCAGATGCGTCCAGGAACGCGGCACCACGTCCACCACCGCGTAACCGCCCCCGCCGAGGGCCACCCAGCGCCCCTGCGCGTACTCGTGCGCCAAGTCGTGACAGGCCGCCATCACGGCCCGCTGTGCGTCCAGGGACACCGCGAGATGAGCCAGCGGGTCCTCGAAGTGCGTATCGGCCCCGTGCTGCGTCACCAGCACCTGCGGCCGGAAGTCCGCCAGCAGCTCCGGCACCACCGAGTGGAACGCCCGCAGCCACCCCGCGTCCCCCGTACCGGCCGGCAGCGCCACATTGACCGCACCACCCTCACCCGCCCCTGCACCGGTCTCCTCCGGCCACCCCGTCTGCGGGAAGAGCGTGCGCGGGTGCTCGTGCAGCGAGACCGTCAGCACGCGCGGGTCCTCCCAGAACGCCGTCTGTACGCCGTCCCCGTGGTGCACGTCCACATCGACGTACGCGACCCGCTCCGCCCCCAGCTCCAGCAGTCGCGCGATCGCCAGCGCCGGATCGTTGTAGATGCAGAAACCCGCAGCCGCGCCCGGCATGGCGTGATGGAGCCCCCCGGTGAAGTTCACGGCGTGTCCGGTCTCACCCCGCCACACGGCCTCGGCGGCGGCCACCGACTGCCCGGCGATCAGCGCCGACACCTCGTGCATCCCGGCGAACGCCGGATCGTCCGTCGTCCCGATCCCGTAGCTCTGGTCCGCGGCCCGCGGATCGGCCGAGGCCGCCCGTACGGCCGCCACGTAGTCCGGCCGGTGCACGAGCCGCAGCGTCGAGTCCCCGGCCGCCTTGGCCGCCACCACGTCCACCGCCCGGTCGAGACCGAACGCCCGCACCAGGCCCATGGTCAGGGCGAGCCTGACCGGGTCCATGGGATGACTGTCCCCGAAGTCGTATCCCGTTACTGCGTCATCCCACATCAACTGTGCGCGGCCGCTCATGCCCGCCACCGTATCGGGCAGGCTCCGCGCCGAACGACTTGGCATACACCAGCGTCGCGAGCACCAGCACCATCGGTACGAGCATCGCACCCCGGTAGCTCCACGCGTCCCCGAGCGCCCCCACCAGGGGCGATCCCACGAGGAATCCCACGTAGTTGAAGATGTTCAGCCGGGCGATGGCGGAGTCGCTCGCCCCGGGGAACATCCGCCCCGCGGCCGCGAACGTCTGCGGCACGACCACACAGAGCCCGAGGCCGAGCATGGTGAACCCGAGCATCCCCACCCATGCGCCACCGGCCAGGGCCACCACCCCGAACCCGGCCGCGGCCAGGACACTCCCCGACCGCACTACGGCCACGGCACCGAACCGCCGCACCCCGAAGTCGCCGACGGCCCGCCCCAGCAACGTCGTCACCATGTAGACGTTGTACGGCACGGTCGAAAGCTGCTCCGAGCTCCCCAGCACGTCCTGCAGATACTTCGCACTCCAGTTGGAGACGGTCGAATCCCCGATGTACGCGAAGCACATCACCAGGCACAGCGGCATCAGCAGCTTGAAGGAGACCGACCCGGCCTTACCCCTCGCCTCACCTTGGAGTTCCTCCTCCTGCTTCCCCTCGACGTACCACCGGCTCCCGATGAAGGCGACGGGCAGCAGCACCACCACCGCCGGAAGGTACGAGACCAGCAGCGACAGATCCCAGTGAGCCCCGGCCCACGCCATGGACGCCCCGGCGATCCCGCCCAGGCTGAACGCGGCGTGGAAGCCGAGCATGATGGAGCGCCCGTACGCCCGCTGGAGGCTGACGCCCATCATGTTCATGGAGGCGTCCAGGGCACCGACGGCCAGCCCGAACACACCGAGCGCCAGGGCCGCTTCCCACACTTCGCTCCCGGCCCCGACCCCGAGCAGCGCCAGCAGCACGAGCGGCTGGGCCCAGCGCAGAACCACCCTCGGCCGTACCCGCGCGACCACCTTCTCGGTGACCACGCTGCCCACACCGGCCAGGATCGGCACGGCTGCGAGGAACACGGGCAGCAGGCCGTCGGATATCCCGTACCGGTCCTGGATCGCGGGGATCCGGGTGACGAGGAGAGCGAAGGTGACGCCCTGCACGAAGAAGCTCAACGCAAGGGAGGCTCTGCCGTGCCGCAAACGTGCATCTGTCATGTGCGCGAGCGTAGGGCCAGTCTCTACCCATGGGTAGAGACGTCAGGCAAGCAATTCCCGCAGTTGTCCCATGTCGGAGAAATGGCCGCTCACCCCGGCCAGCCGGTCTGCGGGCATCATCGACGTGAAGCCGTACACGTCCATGCCCGCGGCCCTGGCTGCCTCGACCCCGAGCGGACTGTCCTCGACGACGACGCACCGTTCGGGGGCCACCCCCATCCTCTCGGCGGCAAGGAGGAACAGGTCGGGCGCCGGCTTCCCGCGGCCCACATCCTCCGCCGAGAAGATCCACTCCTCCTCGAACCACTGGTCGAGCCCGGTCTTGCGGTGACTGACCCGGATCCGTTCGTGGCTGCTGGACGAGGCGACGCAGTAGGGGATCCCGTCGGCGACGAGTCCCCCCAGCACATCCTCCACGCCGGGGACGGGTTCCAGCTCGCGCTGGAACGCGGCGAAGATGCGGGAGTGGAGCGTGTCGTCGAAGTCGGCCGGAAGCTTCTCCCCGCCGCGCTCCTCGACGAGGTCGTGCACCCGGTGCACGGCTGATCCCATGTAGTCGCGAAGGGATTCCTCGTACGAGGTGGGGTGTCCGAGCTCGGTGAGGTAGCCGGCCAGGATGGTGTTGGCGATCGGCTCGCTGTCCACGAGCACACCGTCGTTGTCGAAGATGACCAGTTCGTAGCGCATGCCATGACTTTAAACGGTCGGAACGCAGAAAAGCCCCGTGCCACAAGGGCACGGGGCTTAACTATCAAAAGGAGTTCGGCGGCGTCCTACTCTCCCACAGGGTCCCCCCTGCAGTACCATCGGCGCTGAAAGGCTTAGCTTCCGGGTTCGGAATGTAACCGGGCGTTTCCCTAACGCAATGACCACCGAAACACTATGAAATTAACCAACACCGGAACAAAACACGGCCGTTCGTTATTTCAGAACTAACACAGTGGACGCGAGCAACTGAGGACAAGCCCTCGGCCTATTAGTACCAGTCAGCTCCACCCGTTACCGGGCTTCCACATCTGGCCTATCAACCCAGTCGTCTACTGGGAGCCTTAACCCTTCAAGAGGGTGGGAATACTCATCTCGAAGCAGGCTTCCCGCTTAGATGCTTTCAGCGGTTATCCTTTCCGAACGTAGCCAACCAGCCATGCCCTTGGCAGGACAACTGGCACACCAGAGGTTCGTCCGTCCCGGTCCTCTCGTACTAGGGACAGCCCTTCTCAATATTCCTACGCGCACAGCGGATAGGGACCGAACTGTCTCACGACGTTCTAAACCCAGCTCGCGTACCGCTTTAATGGGCGAACAGCCCAACCCTTGGGACCGACTCCAGCCCCAGGATGCGACGAGCCGACATCGAGGTGCCAAACCATCCCGTCGATATGGACTCTTGGGGAAGATCAGCCTGTTATCCCCGGGGTACCTTTTATCCGTTGAGCGACAGCGCTTCCACAAGCCACTGCCGGATCACTAGTCCCGACTTTCGTCCCTGCTCGACCCGTCGGTCTCACAGTCAAGCTCCCTTGTGCACTTACACTCAACACCTGATTGCCAACCAGGCTGAGGGAACCTTTGGGCGCCTCCGTTACTCTTTAGGAGGCAACCGCCCCAGTTAAACTACCCATCAGACACTGTCCCTGATCCGGATCACGGACCCAGGTTAGACATCCAGCACGACCAGAGTGGTATTTCAACGACGACTCCACAACCACTGGCGTGGCCGCTTCAAAGTCTCCCACCTATCCTACACAAGCCGAACCGAACACCAATATCAAACTATAGTAAAGGTCCCGGGGTCTTTCCGTCCTGCTGCGCGAAACGAGCATCTTTACTCGTAGTGCAATTTCACCGGGCCTATGGTTGAGACAGTCGAGAAGTCGTTACGCCATTCGTGCAGGTCGGAACTTACCCGACAAGGAATTTCGCTACCTTAGGATGGTTATAGTTACCACCGCCGTTTACTGGCGCTTAAGTTCTCAGCTTCGCCGACCCGAAAGTCAGCTAACCGGTCCCCTTAACGTTCCAGCACCGGGCAGGCGTCAGTCCGTATACATCGCCTTACGGCTTCGCACGGACCTGTGTTTTTAGTAAACAGTCGCTTCTCGCTGGTCTCTGCGGCCACCCCCAGCTCAGGAAGCAAGTTCCCTCACCAGTGATGGCCCCCCTTCTCCCGAAGTTACGGGGGCATTTTGCCGAGTTCCTTAACCATAGTTCACCCGAACGCCTCGGTATTCTCTACCTGACCACCTGAGTCGGTTTAGGGTACGGGCCGCCATGAAACTCGCTAGAGGCTTTTCTCGACAGCATAGGATCATCCACTTCACCACAATCGGCTCGGCATCAGGTCTCAGCCTTAATGTGTGACGGATTTACCTACCACACGGCCTACACCCTTACCCCGGGACTACCACCGCCCGGGCTGGACTACCTTCCTGCGTCACCCCATCGCTTACCTAGTACAAGTCTGGTTCGTCGGCTCCACCACTACCCTCAACTCCGAAGAGATCGGGCCGGCTTCACGGACTTAGCATCGCCTGATTCAGTATTGGGCGTTTCAAAGCGGGTACCGGAATATCAACCGGTTGTCCATCGACTACGCCTGTCGGCCTCGCCTTAGGTCCCGACTTACCCTGGGCAGATCAGCTTGACCCAGGAACCCTTAGTCAATCGGCGCACACGTTTCTCACGTGTGTATCGCTACTCATGCCTGCATTCTCACTCGTGAACCGTCCACAACTCGCTTCCGCGGCTGCTTCACCCGGCACACGACGCTCCCCTACCCATCCACACAGGCGTTGGCCCTATATGTGTGAATGACACGACTTCGGCGGTACGCTTGAGCCCCGCTACATTGTCGGCGCGGAATCACTTGACCAGTGAGCTATTACGCACTCTTTCAAGGGTGGCTGCTTCTAAGCCAACCTCCTGGTTGTCTCTGCGACTCCACATCCTTTCCCACTTAGCGTACGCTTAGGGGCCTTAGTCGATGCTCTGGGCTGTTTCCCTCTCGACCATGGAGCTTATCCCCCACAGTCTCACTGCCGTGCTCTCACTTACCGGCATTCGGAGTTTGGCTAAGGTCAGTAACCCGGTAGGGCCCATCGCCTATCCAGTGCTCTACCTCCGGCAAGAAACACACGACGCTGCACCTAAATGCATTTCGGGGAGAACCAGCTATCACGGAGTTTGATTGGCCTTTCACCCCTAACCACAGGTCATCCCCCAGGTTTTCAACCCTGGTGGGTTCGGTCCTCCACGAAGTCTTACCTCCGCTTCAACCTGCCCATGGCTAGATCACTCCGCTTCGGGTCTTGAGCGCGCTACTAAATCGCCCTATTCGGACTCGCTTTCGCTACGGCTTCCCCACACGGGTTAACCTCGCAACACACCGCAAACTCGCAGGCTCATTCTTCAAAAGGCACGCAGTCACGACTGCATGTGCAAGCACACACAGCGACGCTCCCACGGCTTGTAGGCACACGGTTTCAGGTACTATTTCACTCCGCTCCCGCGGTACTTTTCACCATTCCCTCACGGTACTATCCGCTATCGGTCACCAGGGAATATTTAGGCTTAACGGGTGGTCCCGCCAGATTCACACGGGATTTCTCGGGCCCCGTGCTACTTGGGTGTCTCTTAAACGAGCCGTTAATGTTTCAGCTACGGGGGTCTTACCCTCTACGCCGGACCTTTCGCATGTCCTTCGCCTACATCAACGGTTTCTGACTCGTCTCACGGCCGGCAGACCGTGAAAAAGAGATCCCACAACCCCGCATGCGCAACCCCTGCCGGGTATCACACGCATACGGTTTGGCCTGATCCAGTTTCGCTCGCCACTACTCCCGGAATCACGGTTGTTTTCTCTTCCTGAGGGTACTGAGATGTTTCACTTCCCCTCGTTCCCTCCACACTGCCTATGTGTTCAGCAGCGGGTGACAGCCCATGACGACTGCCGGGTTTCCCCATTCGGACACCCCCGGATCAAAGCTTGGTTGACAGCTCCCCGGGGCCTATCGTGGCCTCCCACGTCCTTCATCGGTTCCTGGTGCCAAGGCATCCACCGTGCGCCCTTAAAAACTTGGCCACAGATGCTCGCGTCCACTGTGCAGTTCTCAAACAACGACCAGCCACCCATCACCCCACCCTTACAGGCGAGTTCACTGGGGCCGGCAACCGAAGGACGACCATGACGGCCGTACCTTCAGA
Organism: Streptomyces sp. NBC_01013; assembly: GCF_045162765.1. Taxonomy (NCBI): domain Bacteria; kingdom Bacillati; phylum Actinomycetota; class Actinomycetes; order Kitasatosporales; family Streptomycetaceae; genus Streptomyces; species Streptomyces sp. NBC_01013. Next base: position 4,771,342 of record NZ_CP108687.1, on the reverse strand, counting down.
TACCCAACAGCGTGCCCGACACAGTCAACTCGTTTACGCGTTCCACGCCGAAGCAGTACTTACGAAAACCAGCCAACCGTGCCGAATAGTCAACGTTCCACCCATGAGCAACCAGCACCGAACATTCGCCGGTGTACTGGCCTCTGACCGAGCGGACTCGGTAAGAAGTGCTCCTTAGAAAGGAGGTGATCCAGCCGCACCTTCCGGTACGGCTACCTTGTTACGACTTCGTCCCAATCGCCAGTCCCACCTTCGACAGCTCCCTCCCACAAGGGGTTGGGCCACCGGCTTCGGGTGTTACCGACTTTCGTGACGTGACGGGCGGTGTGTACAAGGCCCGGGAACGTATTCACCGCAGCAATGCTGATCTGCGATTACTAGCAACTCCGACTTCATGGGGTCGAGTTGCAGACCCCAATCCGAACTGAGACCGGCTTTTTGAGATTCGCTCCGCCTCGCGGCATCGCAGCTCATTGTACCGGCCATTGTAGCACGTGTGCAGCCCAAGACATAAGGGGCATGATGACTTGACGTCGTCCCCACCTTCCTCCGAGTTGACCCCGGCAGTCTCCTGTGAGTCCCCATCACCCCGAAGGGCATGCTGGCAACACAGAACAAGGGTTGCGCTCGTTGCGGGACTTAACCCAACATCTCACGACACGAGCTGACGACAGCCATGCACCACCTGTATACCGACCACAAGGGGGGCACCATCTCTGATGCTTTCCGGTATATGTCAAGCCTTGGTAAGGTTCTTCGCGTTGCGTCGAATTAAGCCACATGCTCCGCTGCTTGTGCGGGCCCCCGTCAATTCCTTTGAGTTTTAGCCTTGCGGCCGTACTCCCCAGGCGGGGAACTTAATGCGTTAGCTGCGGCACCGACGACGTGGAATGTCGCCAACACCTAGTTCCCAACGTTTACGGCGTGGACTACCAGGGTATCTAATCCTGTTCGCTCCCCACGCTTTCGCTCCTCAGCGTCAGTAATGGCCCAGAGATCCGCCTTCGCCACCGGTGTTCCTCCTGATATCTGCGCATTTCACCGCTACACCAGGAATTCCGATCTCCCCTACCACACTCTAGCCTGCCCGTATCGACTGCAGACCCGGGGTTAAGCCCCGGGCTTTCACAACCGACGCAACAAGCCGCCTACGAGCTCTTTACGCCCAATAATTCCGGACAACGCTTGCGCCCTACGTATTACCGCGGCTGCTGGCACGTAGTTAGCCGGCGCTTCTTCTGCAGGTACCGTCACTTTCGCTTCTTCCCTGCTGAAAGAGGTTTACAACCCGAAGGCCGTCATCCCTCACGCGGCGTCGCTGCATCAGGCTTTCGCCCATTGTGCAATATTCCCCACTGCTGCCTCCCGTAGGAGTCTGGGCCGTGTCTCAGTCCCAGTGTGGCCGGTCGCCCTCTCAGGCCGGCTACCCGTCGTCGCCTTGGTAGGCCATTACCCCACCAACTAGCTGATAGGCCGCGGGCTCATCCTTCACCGCCGGAGCTTTTAACCTTCCCCCATGAGAGGGAAAGTGTTATCCGGTATTAGACCCCGTTTCCAGGGCTTGTCCCAGAGTGAAGGGCAGATTGCCCACGTGTTACTCACCCGTTCGCCACTAATCCACCCCGAAAGGCTTCATCGTTCGACTTGCATGTGTTAAGCACGCCGCCAGCGTTCGTCCTGAGCCAGGATCAAACTCTCCGTGAATGTTTTCCCGTAATCGGGTAGACACCACGAGAGCGGGACAACCAGGTCGGAATATGACCGGTCATCCACTATGTCCTCGCTGTGTGCATTGCCTACCAGGCCAGAGACCTGCTAGGACTTTTCAAAGGAACCTCGAACCTGCCGAAGCAGGTCGGGGTATCAACATATCTGGCGTTGACTTTTGGCACGCTGTTGAGTTCTCAAGGAACGGACGCTTCCTTTGTACTCACCCTCAGAACATTTTCTGGGGCTTTCCTCTGGGCGCTTCCCTTCGGTCTTGCGTTTCCGACTTTATCAGACTCTTTCGTGTCCGATTCCCGGTCGAAGCGGGTTTCGCATTTTCGCTTTCCAGTTCTTCGCTTTCGCGCTTTCCCTTTCCGGCGAGTCCGACTCTATCAGATCCTTTCGGGCCTGATTCCCAGTCAGCGGGGCTTGTCCTCCCGGCTGTTGGGCCGTTCCGACGAGTGAGACGTTAGCGGAATCCAGGGCCCCGACGCTAATCGGGGTCGCGTTCCTTCGAACACGGATTCCTCATTTCGCCCAAGCGCACGCAGAGGCAGACGACAGACGTCGCTTGCTCGTTGTGGTTGTTGCGGAATGGCTGTCCGGGGACCGACCGGGGTCGGCGCTCACGTCGGACAACTCGGAGCACACTACGGATGCGGAGGGGGTGTGTCAACCCCGGTCCTCGCCGGGGCGCGGTGGAAGGCGAGTCGGTAGTCGCGGGGGCTGGTGCCCAGGTGGGTGGCGAAGTGCTGGCGCATGGTGATCTCACTGCCGAACCCGGTGCGGCGGGCAACCTCCGGCAAGGGGAGATCGGTGCGCTCCAGCAGCTTCTGAGCTGCGGCGATGCGTTGGGCGATCAGCCAGCGCAGCGGCGTGGTGCCGGTGCTCGCCTGGAAGTGACGGGCGAAGGAGCGTGGAGACATGCCGGCCCGCGCGGCCAGATCGGCCACCGTGTGCGGATCCGCCAGACGGGTCAGGGCGAAGGTGCGCACGGCGGCGAGCGAGTCCGCGTCGCGGTCGGTGTGCGGCGTGGGGTGCTCGATGAACTGAGCCTGTGTGCCGGTACGGAACGGGGCCGTGACCATCGAGCGCGCGATCGTCGCCGCGGCCTCTGCTCCATGGACCGTCCGTACGAGATGGAGGCAGAGGTCGATCCCGGCCGCTGTGCCGGCGGACGTCCACAGGTTGTCGTCATGGACGAACAGCGCGTCCGGCACCACGGTCACTGCGGGGTGGTGGGTGCGCAGGAGGTCCGTGAGGTTCCAGTGGGTGACAGCTCGACGGCCGTCCAGGAGGCCCGCCTGAGCCAGGGTGAAGGCGCCTCCGCAGAGCGCCGCGATCGGCGTGGCGCGGGCATGGGCGCGGCGCAGGGCCTCGAGGACCGGTTCGGGTGCCGGTGTCACGTGGTCGTCGAGCCCCGGGACGACGATCAGATCCGCCCGGGCCAGCCAGCTCAACGTGCGGTCGGGGGTCAGGGAGAGGCCCCCGCGCAACGGGATGGCGGCAGCGCTGGACGCGGTGCGGCGCAGGACGAAGGACGGGACGCCGCGGTCCGTACGGTCCACGCCCCACACCTCCGTGATGACGGAGACGTCGAACGCCCGGACCCCGGGAAAGGACACGAGGGCGATCCGGGAGGGGGCGCGGGGAGTGACCTCGGACGGGGGCATGGTGGCAGTAAATCATCGATCGATGGCTTTCTGACCTCTGGGCGGTCAGGTGGCCGGACGGCAGGATCAGGGCCATGGATATCGCGGAGAACGCAGCACTGGTCGTGGTGGACGTACAGGTCGGTTTCGATGAGGAGGCGTACTGGGGGCCGCGGAACAATCCCGCGGCGGAGGAGAACATCGCCGGGCTGATCGACGTCTGGCAGTCCAGCGGGCGGCCGGTCGTGTTCGTACGGCATGACTCGCCCAAGCCCGATTCCCCCTTGCGGGTGGGGTATCCCGGCAATGACTTCCAGCCGTACGTGGAGGAGCGACGGGGGAAGGGCAGCGGGCCCGAGCTCTTTCTGACGAAGAGCGTGAACTCGGCGTTCTACGGGACTCCGGATCTGGGCGCGTGGCTGAGTGGCGCCGGGGTGCGGCAGATCGTGGTGGCCGGGATCCAGACCAATATGTGCGCGGAGACGACGGCGCGGATGGCGGGGAACCTGGGTTACGAGGTGTTCTTCGCGCTCGATGCCACGTACACCTTCGACGGGAAGGGCCCGTGGGGCTGGACGCTGGGCGCGGAGGAGCTGGCGCGTGCCACCGCCGTGTCGCTGCACGGCGGTGGCTTCGCGAAGGTGGTGCGCAGTGCGGAGCTGATCGCTGCCGCGGAGTAGAGCGGGATGGGTCAGCCGTTGCCCGAGGCGAGCTCGCGGCTGCGATCGCGGGCGGCTTCGAGGGCCGCGATGAGGGCGGCGCGTACGCCGTGGTTCTCCAGTTCGCGGATGGCGCTGATCGTCGTGCCGGCCGGGCTGGTGACGGCCTCGCGGAGCTTGACCGGGTGCTCGCCACTGTCGCGGAGCATCACGGCGGCGCCGATGGCTGCCTGCACGATGAGGTCGTGGGCCTGGGCGCGGGGCAGGCCGAGCAGGATGCCCGCGTCCGTCATGGCCTCGACGAGGAAGTAGAAGTAGGCGGGGCCCGAGCCGGAGAGTGCCGTGGCCGCGTCCTGCTGGGACTCGGGGACGCGCAGGGTCTTGCCGACGCCTCCGAAGATCTCCTCGGTGGTGGCGAGGTGATCGGTGGTGGCGTGGCTGCCCGCGGAGATGACGGACATGCCCTCGTCGACGAGGACGGGGGTGTTCGGCATCACGCGGACCACCGGGGTGCCCGCGGTGAGGCGCTCCTCGATGGAGGCGGTGGTGATGCCGGCCGCGGCGCTGATGACGAGGCGGTCGGCGGTGAGGTGTGCGGAGAGTTCGTCCAGGAGGCGGCCCATGTCCTGGGGCTTGACCGCCAGGATGAGGATGTCGGCGCGCTTGGCGGCCTCGGCGTTGGTGACCGCGTCGACGCCGTAGCGGTCGCGGAGCTCCGCGGCCCGCTCCGAGCGGCGGGTGGTGACCAGCAGGTTCCCAGGGCGCCAGCCGGCCCGGATCATGCCGCTGAGCAGGGCCTCGCCGATCTTTCCGGTGCCGAGGACTGCAACTGTCTGGGTCATGCGCTTCACCCTCCGGGCGGTGCTCACGGTTCTCGTGGCGCCATCCTCGCACCGGCCCGTCAGGCGGTGCGTCGGCGGAGGGTGGCCGCGCCGAGGGCGAGGACGAGGAGGGCGCAGCCCGCCACGATCACGATGTCGCGGACGAAGTCGCCGGTGATCGCGGTGTGGTGGAGGACCTCGTTCATGCCGTCGACGGCGTACGACATGGGCAGCACGTTGGAGATCGCTTCGAGGGCGGGTGCCATCCGGTCACGGGCGATGAAGAGTCCGCAGAGCAGGAGCTGCGGGAAGATCACGGCCGGCATGAACTGGACGGCCTGGAACTCGGAAGCAGCGAAGGCGGAGACGAACAGGCCGAGCGCCGTGCCGAGGAGTGCGTCGAGCAGGGCCACCAGGAGCAGCAGCCACGGCGATCCGGTGACGTCCAGGCCGAGGGCCCAGACCGAGAGGGCCGTGGCCAGGAGCGACTGGACGATGGCGACGGCGCCGAAGGCGAGCGCGTAGCCCGCGATGAGGTCGCCCTTGCCGAGCGGCATGGCGAGGAGGCGTTCCAGGGTGCCCGAGGTGCGTTCGCGCAGAGTGGCGATCGACGTCACCAGGAACATCGTGATCAGCGGGAAGATGCCGAGGAGCGAGGCTCCGATGGAGTCGAAGGTCTGCGGGCTCCCGTCGAACACGTACCGCAGCAGTGTGATCATCACGACCGGGATCAGCAGGAGGAGTGCGATCGTGCGCGGGTCGTGCGTCAACTGGCGAAGGACGCGGCCGGCGGTGGCGAGGGTGCGGGCGGCGCTCAGGGCCGGGGTGCCGGTGGCGGGCGTGGTGGTCGTGCTCATCGGGCGTTCTCCTGACGGGTGGCGGCCGCGTCGACCAGGTGGAGGAATGCTTCTTCGACGGTGTCCGTGCCTGCGCCCGTGCGCAGGGCCTCGGGGGTGTCGTCGGCGAGGATCTCGCCTTCGCGCATCAGGAGCAGCCGGTGGCAGCGCTCGGCCTCGTCCATGACGTGGGAGGAGACGAGCAGGGTGGTGCCGTGGTCGGCGGCCAGGCGGTGGAAGAGGTTCCAGAGGTCCCGCCGGAGTACCGGGTCGAGGCCGACGGTGGGCTCGTCGAGGACGAGCAGTTCGGGGGTGCCGAGGAGCGCCACGGCGAGGGAGACCCGGGTGCGCTGACCGCCCGAGAGGGCGCCGGCGAGATCGTCGGCGTGGCTGGTGAGGTCGACCTCGGTGACGGCGCGGGCGACGGCCTCGCGGCGGGCGTCCCGGTGGCGGCGGCCCGGCCGGAGGATCGCCGCGAAGTAGTCGAGGTTCTGCCTGACGGTGAGGTCGGTGTAGACGGAGGGTGCCTGGGTGACGTACCCGATGCGTGGACGGAGGCCGGGAGAGCCCGCGGGGCTGCCCAGGACGTCGAGGGTGCCGGTCACCTTGGCCTGGGTGCCGACGACGGCTCGCATGAGGGTGGATTTGCCGCAGCCGGAGGGGCCGAGGAGGCCGGTGATCCTGCCGGGTTCGACGGTGAAGCCGAGCCCTTTCAGGACGGTGCGGCTGCCTCGTACGACGGTGAGGCCACGGGCCTCGATGGCGACGCCCGAAGAATTCATCATGTGATGAATTTTGGTCCGCGCGGGACCCCGTCGTCAAGGGACGGGGCGCGGCAAGAAGCTGTTACGGCCGTCGGGACCCTGAACGGGCCGATTCCGCCTACGTGCGGCGGGGCTTCTTCGCCTTGGGCGCCCTGCGGGCCGCCGGGTTGCCGGTCCGGGACGACCGGCGCTTCGCGAACCGGACCTGGGCCGCCTCGTACTCCGCACGGCGGAGCTTCTCGCCCGGGGCCTCGGTGAACGTACGGAAGAAGTACGCGAGGAGCGAGCCGACGAAGCCGATGGTCTTGAGGCCGCGCAGTGTGTCCTCGCGGGCCGGGTCGGCCGGGCGGCGGCTGAAGCCCTCCCACGTCTTACGGAAGGCGACGGCGCTGCAGATGGCGAACATCAGGACGACCAGCATGCCGACGAAACTGCCGATATCGGCGATTTCCAGCCCTTGGTAGGCGAATCGCAGCACGAAGCAGGAGGCGACCGCGGCGGCGAGCGAACCGATGGCCACCCCGGCCCGGCGGAGACCGTAGTGACCGTCGTGGGCGACCCAGGTCGTGCCGAAGAAGCGGATGGGCTCGGGCTGCGGGCCGGGAGCGGTCGTGGGGGCGCCGGTCGGCGTCGCGCCGGACTCGGGGGCGCCGGGAGCCGTGCCGTCGGGGGTGTCGCTGTTCTCGGTCACGGAATCGATTGTCCCAGGGACGGGCCACAACCCGGTGCCGGCAGTCGTGCGCGGTCGATGTCCCCGGCGATCCGGCCGAAACGCTCGCCGGCGCACCTGATCGTGCGGGGTGAGCATGCCGGGGGTGTGGTGGAGCCGCACCTGCCGGGACGGACCCGGTGTCGTGCGGGGACACTACGCGCAGGCGTCGGCGTCCCCCGCCGGACTGCGCGACGGCCGGGCCCGGGCACTGGTGAAGCGTGGGTGGAGTGCCGTGGCGGCGGAACGGGCGGTTCACACCGCGCGCGAAGCCGCGTTGTCTCGCTCACGTGTTCAACTCGCCTGCGCCATGGGAAGACTGACCTCATGAGTGGCCCTGGTGCAAGCTCTTGGCGATCAGTCGCGTGGCGAGTAGTGGTCCCGGTCCTCGTATTCGCGGGCAGTACGACGGCGATGATGACGCTCAGGTTCTCCTGGACCCCGGAGGCCGACGGTGACCGGTGGGCCGTGGCGATGGTCGTCGCCGTGTTCCTGAGCGGGTTGGCGGTCAGCGCTTTCGAGTGGGCACGTGCCGGCGGCAGCCCGCCCGGGACCGACCCGGCCTCGGCCGACAGGCAGGAGGTCACCGCGGGCCGGGACAGCGAGAACATCGTGGCCCGCGGCGACGTCGGTGCCGCCGGGGAGGGAGCGCCTGGACCTGGCGGGCGAAGCGGGTCGGCGGCGCCGCTCGATCAGCGCGTGAAGTCGGGCCGACGCAGCCGGAACATCGTGGCCGGCGGTAACGTCGCGCTTCCGCCGGAGGAGAGGACGTAGCAGCCGGTGGGTGAAGGGGACCGCCGAGAGGTGCATCAGCAGGTCCGCTCCGGCAAGGGGAGTGTCAACACCCTCGCCGCAGGGGACGTGGGCGATATACATGTAACGAACATCTATTACCGGGCGAAACGGGCCGGTGTGATCGCGGCGGTCATGGTCCTCGTCTTCGGCGTGGTCTATCACTTCGCCGGCGACCCGGACGTCAGGGACGCGTTTGCCAGTGGCCCGCCGCTGCGTGCCACGGTCCAGACCAGGGACAGCATGGTGAATCACAACGGGGCGTGGTTCTTCCCGGGAAAGCTGCTGAGCGCAGGACAGAGGCTCCACTTCGGCCGGATGGCCTCAGTCATGTCGAAGCGTTCCGACCGGGCGGACACCTACGAGACGACCACGCTGGTGACCCTTGAGAGCAACCGCAGTCACACCGTCGACATCACGGGCATCCACATCAAGGTCCGCAGCAAGGTGGCCCCGGCCCCGGGCGGGACGCTGCTCGTCTACCCGTCCCAGGGCGAGGACACCAACATCAAGATCGGATTCGACCTCGACGATCCGGTCCCCGTCCCCCGGAACGCCGACTTCGAGGAGAAGGCGTTCGGCGCGCGCTACTTCGACGACCACTCGGTCTCCGTCAAGGAGAGGGAGATCGTGAACTTCGGCTTCACCTTCCAGACCGTCAAGTGGGACGTCACCTACGACATCGTGCTCGATGAGGTCATCGACGGCGAACGGACCACACAGACGCTGTCCAACGGATCCCGGCCGTTCCACACCAGGGGATTCGCCTCGGCCTACGACCAGGCAGTCGCCCCGGACCCTCAGGACGGTTCCTTCGCCGTCACCGGGCGCGCGGACGCGATGGAGGCAATGTGCGGCGACCCGTGCGCGACCCCTCTCGCCCAGGGCACCGGGGCCACGGCGAAGCAGGGGGGATCGGGTGAAGCCGGCCAGGACGAGTAGGCCTCGCAGCATGAAGCTGATGCTGGTCGTCGCCGTGCTCGTGGCCGGTCTCGCCGGGTACGTGGCGAGCCAGTGGGGTGCCCGGGCGCCGCACTCCACCACCCCGCACGCCGTCGCGACGACCCGCGCCCCGGCGAGGTCCGCGACCGCCGTACCGAGCCCCCGCCCCACCGGCGACACACCGTCCGCCTGGTGCGCCGCCGCACCGGACGCGGTCACCGTCCCGCCGCCCAAGGTCGAGCTCCTGTTCTCCACGGCCACCTGGCGCAGCTGCACCACCGGCGTCACGCGCAAGGGAGCCGGAGAGGGAGGCGTCCCGTACGAGATCGACGCGACGCTGCCGGTCTTCTGGTCGGCGAACCCGGCCGTCGACGCGCTCAACTCCAAGATCAGGCGCCACGTCGACAACCACGTCAAGGACTTCCTCGCCGCCGTCGACGACGCCCCGTCCGACGCGGCTCAGGGCGCGGCCTTGACGCTCTCCGAACAGCCCAGGATCAACCAGGTCGGCCGACTGGCCGTGATCCAGTTCACCGGGCAGGTGTACGTCGGCGGTTCCCACGAAGGGGTGATCGACGACTGGATCAACATCAACACGGACACCTGGACGCTTCTCGACAAGGACCAGATCCTTCTTCCCGCCGCCCGGCAGGACGAGGGTGCCACCCGGCTGGCCGAGCTGATCGCCCCGAAGATCATGGGCACGGACAGTTCCTGCACCACGGACGCGGCAGCCCTGCTCGCCGGCGGCCAGATGCCCGAGGGAACGGTCACGCCCGGCAGTTATCAGAAGAAGATGGAGACGGGCCTGCAGTTCGGCGGCGAATTGGTCGTCGACTTCCCCCCTTACTACCTCTTCGCCTATGGCTGCGGTGTCGGCTCCGCCACGCTCGATCTCCGCGATCTCGTCGGCCTGATCAACCCGGACACGGTCGCCCTGGCCACGGCGACCGTCGCACCCGAGGTGGCCCCCTCACCGTTCACCGGCTGAGCCGAGCGCTGGGATCTGGCGGACCGCGAGGCCGCGGAACGCGGCCGTGATGACCGGGTGGGGCGCTCGGAATGCGGCCGTGAAGACCGGGTGGGGCGCTCGGCCTCGGTCTCCACCGACTCCGGGGCGTGCCCGCGGAGCGGGTCGGCGGGGAGGGAGCGCACCCTCGCGTCCCGGTCCTGCGCATGGCCGTCGCTGTGCACACCGGCCGGGCGCCGGTGGGTGGCCGCCGGCGCCTTCGGCGCGCAGCAGGCCGCACGTCGTCGGCCGACGCCCCGCATGCCGCGTCCGGCCCCTCCGGAGAGGGGCCGGACGCGGGAAGAGGCTCAGCCCAGCTTGGAGACGTCGCGGACGGCGCCGCGGTCCGCGCTCGTCGCCATGGCCGCGTAGGCGCGCAGCGCCGCCGAGACCTTGCGCTCGCGGTTCTTGGGCGCGTACACGCCGTTCAAGGCCTCCCGGCGGGTGGCCAGGTCGGCGTCGGACACGAGGAGCTCGATCGAGCGGTTCGGGATGTCGATCCGGATCCGGTCACCGTCCTCGACCAGCGCGATCGTGCCGCCGGACGCCGCCTCGGGCGAGGCGTGACCGATGGACAGGCCCGAGGTGCCGCCCGAGAAGCGGCCGTCGGTGATCAGCGCGCAGGTCTTGCCGAGACCGCGGCCCTTGAGGAAGGAGGTGGGGTAGAGCATCTCCTGCATGCCGGGGCCGCCGCGCGGGCCCTCGTAACGGATGACGACGACGTCGCCGTGCGAGATCTCCTTGCGGAGGATCTTGTCGACGGCCTCCTCCTGGGACTCGCAGACGACCGCCGGGCCCTCGAAGGTCCAGATGGACTCGTCGACGCCGGCCGTCTTCACGACGCAGCCGTCCACGGCGATGTTCCCCTTGAGGACCGCCAGGCCGCCGTCCTTGGAGTACGCGTGCGCCACGTCGCGGATGCAGCCGCCGGCCGCGTCCAGGTCGAGCGTGTCCCAGCGCTCGGACTGCGAGAAGGCGGTCGCGGAACGGACGCAGCCCGGGGCCGCGTGCCACAGCTCGACGGCCTCGGGGGACGGCGAGCCGCCGCGGATGTCCCAGTTCTTGAGCCACTCGGCGAGGGTGTCGGAGTGCACCGAGTGCACGTCCTCGTTGAGCAGACCCCCGCGGTGGAGCTCACCGAGGAGGGCGGGGATGCCGCCGGCCCGGTGGACGTCCTCCATGTAGTACGTACCGCCGGGGGCCACATTGGGGGCGACCTTGGAGAGGCACGGGACCCGGCGCGAGACCTCGTTGATGTCGTCGAGGTCGTACGCCAGCTCCGCCTCCTCGGCGGCGGCCAGCAAGTGCAGGATCGTGTTGGTCGAACCGCCCATGGCGATGTCCAGCGCCATCGCGTTGTCGAACGCGGCGCGGGTGCCGATGGCGCGCGGCAGGACCGTCTCGTCGTCCTGCTCGTAGTAGCGCTTGGTGATCTCGACGACCGTGCGGCCGGCGTCCTCGTACAGGGCCCTGCGGGCGGTGTGCGTGGCGAGGACGGAGCCGTTGCCGGGGAGGGAGAGGCCGAGGACCTCGGTCAGGCAGTTCATCGAGTTGGCGGTGAACATGCCGGAACAGCTGCCGCAGGTGGGGCAGGCGTTCTCCTCGATGCGGAGGATGTCCTCGTCGGAGATGCTCTCGTCGACCGCGTCGCTGATCGCGTTGACCAGGTCGAGCTTGCGGACCGTGCCGTCGACCAGGGTGGCCTTGCCGGCCTCCATGGGACCGCCGGAGACGAAGACCGTCGGGATGTTGAGGCGCATCGCGGCCATCAGCATGCCCGGGGTGATCTTGTCGCAGTTCGAGATGCAGATCAGCGCGTCGGCGCAGTGCGCCTCGACCATGTACTCCACGCTGTCGGCGATGAGGTCGCGGGAGGGCAGGCTGTAGAGCATGCCGCCGTGGCCCATGGCGATGCCGTCGTCCACCGCGATCGTGTTGAACTCACGGGGGACCGCGCCCGCCGCCTTGATCGCGTCGGAGACGATGCGGCCGACCGGGGCGAGGTGGGTGTGGCCGGGGACGAACTCGGTGAACGAGTTGGCGACCGCGATGATCGGCTTGCCGATGTCCTCGCTCGCTACGCCCGAGGCGCGCATAAGGGCGCGGGCGCCCGCCATGTTGCGGCCGTGGGTGACAGTGCGGGACCTCAGCTGCGGCATCGTCTCTCGCTCCTTCGACAGAAAAGACTGGCTTCGAGCGTACGCCTCCGGTGCCAGGATCTGGACACGGTGTCCGGAATGCGGGACGAGGTGCTCAGGGAGTGGGCGGTGGGGTGGGGCCGGTGGTGGTGCGGGCGGTGGGGATGCCGGGCTCCGCCCGGGCCCCGCTCCTCAATCGCCGGAGGGACCTGAAGGGCCCGAGGGACCTGCGTCGCCCGGGGCGCCGGAGGGGCTGGGGTCTGTCAGGTAGCGCTGCAGGGTCGGGGCCACCATGGCGATGATCTTCTCCGGGTCCGCCGATGCCAGCGGCTCCGCCCGGAGCACGTACCGCAGCATCGCGATGCCCACCATGTGCGAGGCCGCAAGCTCCGCACGGAAGGTGGGGTCGGGTACGTCCAGCTGGTCCGCGATCCGTCCCAGCAGGCGCCGCAGGACGAAACCGCGCAGGACGTTCGCCGCCGCCTCGTGCGTCAGCGCCGAGCGCATGACCGCCAGCAGCGGGGTCCTGGACGCCGGGCTCTCCCAGACCGCGATGAAGTAGCGGGCCAGCCGCTCCCCCAGACCGTCCTTGTCACTGCCCAGAATGGCGGGGACCGCCAGGGCGGGCTCGAAGGAGAGCTCGATCGCGGCGGCGAACACCTCGTCCTTCGTGCCGAAGTAGTGGTGGACCAGCGCGGCGTCCACACCCGCCGCCTTCGCGATGCCGCGGACCGACGTCTTGTCGTAGCCGCGTGCGGCGAATTCGGTGCGGGCGGCCTCCAGGATGCGGGTGCGCGCGTCGGGCCCGGCCGTCGCCGTCGTGCGGGAGGGGCGGCCGCGGCGCCTGGGGCCCGGGGTCTCGGCGTCCGGCGTCATGGGCGCGGCACCTGCGCCGAGGAGGCGAGGTGCAGCCGGGTGAAGGCGAGCGCCTCGGCCAGGTCGGCCTCGCGTTCGGCAGAGGACATCGCACGGCGGGTGTTGACCTCGATGACGACATGGCCGTCGAAGCCGGTACGGGCCAGCCGCTCCAGCAGCTCGGCACAGGGCTGGTCGCCCCGGCCCGGCACCAGGTGCTCGTCCTTGCCGGAACCCCTGCCGTCGGCCAGGTGGACGTGGGCCAGCCGGTCCCCCATCCGGTCGACCATGGCCATGCCGTCCGTGCGCGCCGTCGAGGTGTGCGACAGGTCGACCGTGAAGTGGCGGTAGTCGTCGTTGGTGACGTCCCAGTCGGGGGCGTACGCGAGCATCTCGCGGTCCCGGTAGCGCCAGGGGTACATGTTCTCGACAGCGAAGCGCACATCGGTCTCGTCCGCCATCCGCCAGATCCCGGTGACGAAGTCACGCGCGTAACCCCGCTGCCAGCGGAACGGCGGGTGGACCACGACGGTCGACGCACCGAGCTTCTCGGCCGCGGCGCGCGCCCGCTGGAGCTTCACCCAGGGATCGGTGGACCAGACCCGCTGCGTGATCAGCAGGCAGGGGGCGTGAACGGCCAGGATCGGCACCTGGTGGTAGTCCGACAGCCGGCGCAGGGCCTCGATGTCCTGGCTGACGGGGTCGGTCCAGACCATGACCTCGACGCCGTCGTACCCGAGGCGCGCGGCGATCTCGAAGGCCGTCGCCGTCGACTCCGGATAGACCGAGGCCGTCGACAGGGCGACCTTCGCATCCGGGATGCGCACCACTGGTTCTGCCACGCAGACAGCGTAAGGGCAGCCGTGCGCAGCGCCGAGGGAGTCCGGCGGAAAGTGAGAAGGACCATGACGGTGGCACGCCCCGGGGCGGCCCCGTCAGTTCAGGGCCACGTCCTCGGTGGACGGCAGGTGGTCCAGGCGGCGCAGGATCACTCCCTCGCGCAGCGCCCAGGGGCAGATCTCCAGGTCCTCGACGCCCAGGAGGTCCATCGCACCCTCCGCGACCAGGGCTCCGGCGAGCAGCTGGGCGGACCGGCCCTCGGAGACGCCCGGCAGGTTCCCGCGCTCCTCGACCGACATCGCGGCCAGCTTCGGCACCCACTCCTCCAGGGCCTTGCGGCTGAGGGCCCGCTGCACGTACTGCCCCTCGGTGGACCGTGCGGCGCCCGCGATCCTGGCGAGCTGCTTGAAGGTCTTGGACGTCGCCACGACGTGGTCGGGGCGACCGAATCGGGTGAACTCACCCACACTGCGGGCGATCCGCGCCCGCACATGGCGGCGCAGCTCCTTCACCTCCGCCGGGTCCGGCGGATCGCCCGGCAGCCAGCCGGCCGTGAGGCGGCCCGCGCCGAGCGGCAGGGACACCGCCGCGTCGGGTTCTTCGTCGATGCCGAAGGCGATCTCCAACGAACCGCCGCCGATGTCCAGGAGCAGCAGCTTTCCCGCCGACCAGCCGAACCAGCGCCGCGCGGCCAGGAAGGTGAGGCGGGCCTCCTCCGTGCCGCTGAGGACGGCGAGGTCGACGCCCGTCTCGTCGCGCACCCGGGCCAGCACCTTGTCGGCGTTGCTCGCCTCCCGTACCGCCGAGGTGGCGAACGCCAGCACGTCCTCGCACCCCTTGTCCTCGGCGGCCTGGAGCGCACCAGCGATCGTCGTCACCAGCCGGTCCACGCCGAGCGGGCCGATCGCCCCGTTCTCGTCGAGGAGCTCGGCCAGCCGCAGCTCCGCCTTGTGCGAGTGCGCGGGCAGCGGGCGGGCGCCGGGGTGCGCGTCGACCACCAGCAGATGAACCGTGTTCGACCCCACGTCGAGGACTCCGAGTCTCATACGCAGAACGCTACTGCGGCTGTGAAGGGCAACGGACCGGCGCATACCTCGCCGCCGTGCCCCGTCCATGCGCCGGTCGGTCTTACTCTGGGCGCGTGCCAAAGACGAAAAAGGCGAAGCCGGGCAAAGTCACGAAGAAGCCGACCAAGAAGCAGGAGATGCAGCAGCCGCAGACAGAGGGGCCGGACGGGTCCGACGAGACGGGGATCGACTTCGCGCGGGCGTGGGTGGAGTTCCCGGACCCCGCCGACGACGAGCAGGTCTTCCGCTGTGACCTGACCTGGCTGACATCCAGGTGGACCTGCATCTTCGGCAGTGGGTGCCAGGGCATCCAGGCCGGTCGCGCGGACGACGGCTGCTGCACGCTGGGCGCCCACTTCTCGGACGAGGACGACGAGAAGCGGGTGGCCGGTCACGTGGCCCGGCTCACCCCGGAGCTGTGGCAGTTCCACGACGTGGGTACGGAATCGGGCTGGGTCCAGACCGATGACGACGGGGAACGGCAGACGCGGCGCTGGGAGGGGTCCTGCATCTTCCAGAACCGTCCCGGCTTCGCGGCGGGGGCCGGCTGTTCCCTGCACATCCTGGCGCTGCGGGAGGGCAAGGAGCCCCTGGAGACCAAGCCGGACGTGTGCTGGCAGCTCCCGGTACGGCGGACGTACGACTGGATCGACCGGCCCGACGACACGCGTGTGCTCCAGGTGTCGATCGGTGAGTACGACCGCCGGGGCTGGGGGCCGGGCGGACACGACCTGCACTGGTGGTGCACGTCGGCGACGTCGGCGCACGGCGCCGGTGAGCCGGTGTACGTGTCGTACCGGCCGGAACTCACGGAGCTGATGGGCAAGCAGGCGTACGACCGGCTGGTCGAACTGTGCGAGGAGCGGCTCTCCTCGCTGCTGCCGATGGCGCCCCACCCGGCGGACCCCGCGTAGTGCCTCGGGTCCGGGCCCGTCAGTCCGCCGCCGGCGGAGTGCTCGGGTCCGGACCCGGTTCGGTGGGGGCCGGCGAGTCCGTCGGGTCCGGGGACGGGCTCGGGGAACCCGGGTCCGTCGGGGTCGGGGTGGTACCCGTCGGATCGGGTGTCGGTGTGGGCGTCGGACGGGGATCCGGCGAGGACGGCGACGGTTCCTCCGGGACGGGCGGGTGCGGGCGGGCCGGCCGGCTCGGATGCGGCCGCGGCGCCGCCGTCGGCGCCCGGCCCCCGTACCCGTGCATCGCCACGACCGAACCCGACGGGGCGACGGCGATCCGTGCCGTCCAGTACCCGGCCGGTTCGCGTGTGTGGTCCACCACGACGCGGAGCGTGATGCTCTCGCCCGCTGCGAGCGTGCCCGACGTGGTACTCAGGCGTAGCCAGGACTGACCCGTGCCGGCCGACCAGACGACCGGGCCCGACCTCGACGCGGTGAGCGTGATCGTCGTCGTGCCGCCGGACGACCGGGCCTCGACGGTGAGGCGCCCGACGCCGGACACGCCCCGGTCCGGGTCCGGACCCGCGCTGATGACCTCGGCCGAGACGTCGGGGAGGCGGTCGCCGTCCGTGAAGCCGGGGCCGGGCTCGGGGCGGGCGTTGCCCGCGTTCTCGTAGTGGCCGTACGGGTCGTCGGCCCCGTGGCCGCCGCCCGTCTCCGTCGCGGTCACCGCCGAACCGTCGTGCCCTTCGCCGGTGAGCGGTGCGCCCCGGTAGGCGGACCACAGGGCGATCACGGGCGCCGCGACGACCGTGGCGACCACCGTCGTCGTCATGACCCTGGACCGCAGCCGGTCCCGGCGTGCGGCGTGGTCCTTCGGGTCCATGGGAAAGCCCGTCCGGTCGAACCGGGGAGTGGCGGACCGATTCTTCTGATGCTTCTGGGCATGCATCATCGCCACGTAGGCGGAGGGCCGCGGCGCCTCGACGACCGCCAGCGCGGCCGCGGGCGTGACCGCGGCCCCCGGCCACGGGCCCTCGGCGCCGGCCCGCTCGGCCGCGCGGCGGCAGCTCGGGCAGTCGTCCACATGCCGCACGAGCTCACGGCGCAGGGTGGCGGAGAGCAGCACGCGATGGTCGCCGGTGAGCCTGCCGACCGCGGGGCAGTTGCCCTTCTCCACGACGGCGAGGGCGGCCCTCGTCCGCTCCACCTCGCAGGCGGCCGCGGCCAGCAGCTCCCGGGCGGTCGCGGGCTCCAGCCCGAGGACGGCGGCGACCGCGCGCGGGGTGAGCCGGTGGCGTACCGCGAGCTCCAGCGCCTCACGCTGTTCGGGAGTGGTGCCCGCCGCTTCGGGCCAGGCCAGCTGGGCCAGCTCGCGGCGGTGCGCCTCGGCGGCCGCGGGGCCCTCCACGGACCCGGCGGGCAGGTGGGACGCGGCGGGCCGGGGCGCGGGGGGTGGTGCGGAGGCGGTCTTCGCGGAGTGCGCGGACACCGGCGTGCGCCGTCCCGCGCGGAGTGTCGGAGCAGCGGGGCCGCGATGGTCGCCCTGCGCCCTGGCCGACTGCCCGCGCGTCCGCGAACCTTCGGGCCTGCGGTGGGCCTGCCTGCCCTGCTTCTGCTCGCCGAGCCTGCGCAGGCACATCCACCTGGCCAGCGCGTACAGCCAGGTTTTACGTTCCTCCTCGCCGGTGGGACACCGGCCGCCCTGCCGCTCGGCCAGCGCCAGTACGCCGCCGAGCGCCTCGGTGGCGGCGTCGTGGTCGCAGAGCACGGAGAGGCAGTACGTGAACAGGCCGTCGAGATGCGGCTCGTAACGGGCGGGAGGCTGCTTCGACTTCGGCGAGGAATGGGGCGCGTGGTGCTGCGCCCGGTGTGCGCCGGGGGTGTTCGTCGGGGTCTCCAGCCTGCTGCTCGTCACCTTGCGACCGTAGGCAGGGCAGGGCATACCCCTTGCACCCCTTGAGCACATTTAACCCTTACGGGTGAACGTATCGCTCAATAAGGGACGGGAATCAACGATTCCGCGCCCACGACCGGTGTGCTCGCCCCCTGCGCACACCGCGCCGGGCCTCACTGTCCGACCTCACCTATACGGTGGCGCCATGGCTGCCCGTACGAAATCCGCGAAGGACCGGCCGTCCTACCGCTGCACCGAATGCGGCTGGACGACCGCCAAGTGGCTCGGCCGCTGCCCCGAGTGCCAGGCGTGGGGGACGGTCGAGGAGTTCGGCGGCGCCCCTGCGGTACGCACCACGGCGGCCGGCCGGGTCTCCACCGCCGCTCTCCCGATCGGCCAGGTCGACAGCCGCCAGGCCACCGCCCGCTCGACGGGCGTCGGCGAGCTGGACCGGGTGCTGGGCGGCGGGCTGGTGCCCGGCGCCGTCGTCCTGCTCGCGGGCGAGCCGGGCGTGGGCAAGTCCACGCTGCTGCTCGACGTGGCGGCCAAGGCCGCGAGTGACGAGCACCGCACGCTGTACGTCACGGCCGAGGAGTCCGCGAGCCAGGTCAGGATGCGCGCCGACCGGATCCGGGCCATCAACGACCACCTGTACCTGGCCGCCGAGACCGACCTGTCCGCGGTCCTCGGCCATCTGGACGCCGTCAAGCCGTCCCTGCTCGTCCTGGACTCCGTCCAGACCGTCGCCTCCCCCGAGATCGAGGGCGCGCCCGGCGGTATGGCGCAGGTCCGCGAGGTCGCCGGGGCGCTGATCCGCGCCTCCAAGGAGCGCGGCATGGCGACCCTGCTGGTCGGCCACGTCACGAAGGACGGCGCGATCGCCGGTCCCCGGCTGCTGGAGCACCTGGTCGACGTGGTGCTGTCCTTCGAGGGCGACCGGCATGCCCGGCTGCGGCTCGTGCGCGGCGTCAAGAACCGCTACGGGGCGACCGACGAGGTCGGCTGCTTCGAGCTCCACGACGAGGGAATCACCGGACTCGCCGACCCGTCCGGACTCTTCCTCACCCGCCGCGACGAACCCGTGCCCGGTACCTGCCTGACCGTCACCCTGGAGGGCAAGCGTCCGCTGGTCGCCGAAGTGCAGGCACTCACCGTCGATTCCCAGATCCCCTCGCCCCGGCGCACCACCTCGGGTCTGGAGACGTCCCGGGTGTCGATGATGCTGGCCGTCCTGGAGCAGCGCGGCCGGATCAGTTCCCTGGGCAAGCGGGACATCTACAGCGCCACGGTCGGCGGCGTGAAGCTCTCCGAGCCGGCCGCGGACCTCGCCATCGCGCTCGCCCTGGCCAGTGCGGCAAGCGACACACCGCTGCCGAAGAACCTGGTGGCGATCGGCGAGGTGGGTCTCGCGGGGGAGGTCAGAAGGGTCACGGGGGTCCAGCGCAGACTGGCCGAGGCATACCGGCTGGGCTTCACCCACGCGCTCGTTCCGACCGATCCGGGGAAGGTTCCGGCCGGTATGAAGGTCACGGAAGTCGCCAACATGGGCGATGCCCTGAGAGTGCTCCCGCGCCGCTCTCGTGCACAGGCCCCACAGGAGGACGGCGCACGCCGGTAGACTTTGCCCTGGTCTCGCCCGTCCGTACGAACGGTACGAGGGACATAAGGTCTTTCGTTTGGATCAGGCCTGATCGTGACGAGAGGCCCTGAGGGCACCGCAACCTGTGACCGGAGGAGTGCAGTGGCAGCCAGCGACCGGGCAGCATCGCCCGGAAAGTCCGGCCAAGGCACCGGTAACGAGGCGCTGATGCGCGCCTCGTTGACCGCCGTCGCGCCCGGAATGGCCCTGCGGGACGGCTTGGAGCGCATCCTCCGCGGCAACACCGGCGGACTGATCGTGCTCGGCATGGACAGGACCGTCGAGTCGATGTGCACCGGCGGTTTCGTGCTGGACGTGGAATTCACCGCGACCCGGCTGCGCGAGCTCGCCAAGCTCGACGGGGCACTGATCCTCGACAAGGACATGACGAAGATCCTGCGGGCCGGTGTCCAGCTGGTCCCGGACGCCTCGATCCCCACCGAGGAGACGGGAACCCGCCACCGCACGGCGGACCGGGTCTCCAAGCAGTGCAACTTCCCGGTCGTCTCGGTCTCGCAGTCGATGCACCTCATCGCGCTGTACGTGGACGGGGAGCGCCGGGTCCTGGAGGAGTCGGCCGCGATCCTCTCGCGCGCCAACCAGGCACTCGCCACCCTGGAGCGGTACAAGCTCCGGCTCGACGAGGTCGCGGGCACGCTCTCCGCCCTGGAGATCGAGGACCTCGTGACGGTCCGGGACGTGACGGCCGTCGCCCAGCGTCTGGAGATGGTCCGCCGGATCGCGACCGAGATCGCCGAGTACGTGGTCGAGCTCGGCACCGACGGCCGGCTCCTCTCCCTCCAGCTCGACGAGTTGATCGCGGGCGTGGAGCCGGAGCGAGAGCTCGTGGTGCGCGACTACGTGCCGGAGCCGACCGCGAAGCGTTCGCGCACGGTGGCGGAGGCACTCACCGAGCTGGACACGCTGTCCCACACCGAGCTGCTCGAACTCCCGGTTGTGGCAAGGGCGCTGGGGTACAGCGGCTCTCCTGAGACGCTCGACTCCGCAGTGTCGCCGCGCGGTTTCCGGTTGCTGGCGAAGGTGCCGCGGCTGCCCGGGGCGATCATCGACCGGCTGGTGGAGCACTTCGGCGGTCTGCAGAAGCTGCTTGCCGCGAGCGTCGACGATCTCCAGACGGTGGACGGCGTCGGCGAGGCGCGGGCCCGCAGCGTGCGCGAGGGACTGTCGCGGCTGGCGGAGTCGTCGATTCTCGAGCGGTACGTGTAGCGAGGCGGCGGCCCTGCCGGGCTGTCGGGCATGCGCGGCCCGCCGCTCGGGCATGCGCACCGACTCACGCGCCCAGCCCTCCGGGTCCGGGCCCGCACGGCCCGCCCCTCCCTGGCGCCCAGCCCTTCACGTCCGGGCCCACACGGCCGGCCCTCGGCGGTCCGCCCTCGGCCGGTCAGTCCTTCGCGGCCGGCCTTCGGCCGGTCAGTCCTTGGCGAGGACGAACGAGGCGCGCTGCACGGGCTCGCCCGGCGCCTTGGCCTCGACCAGGTACGTACCGGGGCCCGCGGTCCCGGGACGCGGTGTCGCGCACTGCGGGGAGCTCTTCGCGCGGTCCCACTCCACGGCGTGCTCGACGCTCGCACCCGCCGGCACCTTCAGCAGTACGGCGGCCGCGTTGCGCGGGCAGTCCTTGGAGGACCACACCTCTTCGTCGTCACCGCCCGCTTCGGTCACGGTGAGGACCGCGGCCTTCGGGCCGAAGTCGGCCTTGCACGCGGTGGACGAGGCGTTCGTGGCGATCAGCCGGAACTTCGGCTTCTCGCCGGGTCCGTAACGAAGGTCGGTCTTCAGGGTCAGCCGCAGCGCGGCGGGCACGCAGTCGGGGAGCGAGGAGCCGGCCGGAAGCGGCTGCCCCGCGGTTGCGGCCCCCGAACCGCCGTCGGCTCCTGAACCAGCTTCCGTGCCCGTGCCGTTGCCGTTGCCCTCGGACGTCGCGTCGTCCGTTCCGCCGGAGCCCGGGTCCGAACTTCCGCCGCCGGCACCGCCGCTGCCGCCGGTATCGCCCGACTCGTCGCGCCCGCCCGGCTGTTCGCTGATCGCCGGACCGGAACCGGAGGGTCCTGGCGTGATCGAGTCCGCCGGACCGGAGCCGGGGGCCCGCGAGTCGTCGTGATTCCCCTTGCCGCCACCGGAGGTGACGGCCCATACGATCAGCAACGCGAGCAGCGCAATCAGCGTCGCCGCTACCGCCCTCCGTCGCCAGTAGATGGTGGAGGGAAGCGGCCCGATCGGATTACGCAAAGATCCCACGGCGCAAACTGTACGAGAGAACAGCACCAACTCCCGCCCCACCCGCCGCCACAGGCCGCCAAGTTTTGCCGATCATCATCCCGGGACGGCCCGTTCCCGCCGCGAACCCTCGACTCCGGCACCGTGAGTGATGGTTCACCGACTCTGCGTGACCTTTGTGCGACGGCCCGTGGGCCAGTTGCCGCAACGGCTCGCGGGGCATGCGGCCACTTGCCGGAACGCGGGTACGGCGGGACCGGGAAAGACGGGGTGCCCTATCACTCCAAGGGCTCTTATGAGGGGCGACACCCCCGTGCCCCTGAGCCCCGTCTGCCCTTCCATGTCAGGATCGACGGTGCGATGACTGCCTCAACTGCGACCCAGACGCCCCCCACCTCCCTCCACACCCCCATCATCGGGTGGTTCGACCAGCACGCCCGCGATCTGCCCTGGCGGCGCCCCGAAGCGGGCGCCTGGGGTGTGATGGTGAGTGAGTTCATGCTGCAGCAGACCCCCGTCAACCGGGTCCTCCCGGTGTACGAGCAGTGGCTCGCCCGCTGGCCGCGCCCCGCCGACCTCGCAGCACAACCGCCCGGCGAGGCGGTCCGCGCCTGGGGCCGGCTCGGCTACCCCCGGCGGGCTCTGCGCCTGCACGGGGCCGCCCAGGCCATAACCGAAAGGCACGGCGGCGACGTACCGAGCGAGCACGCCCAGCTGCTCGCCCTGCCCGGGATCGGCGAGTACACGGCGGCCGCCGTGGCCTCGTTCGCGTACCGGCAGCGGCACGCCGTCCTCGACACGAACGTCCGCCGGGTGTTCGCCCGGGCCGCGACCGGCATCCAGTACCCGCCGAACGCGACCACCGCCGCCGAACGCAAGCTCGCCCGTGCGCTGCTGCCGGACGAGGACGAGCGGGCCGCACAGTGGGCGGCCGCGACGATGGAGCTCGGCGCCCTCGTCTGCACCGCGAAGAACGAGGACTGCGGGCGCTGCCCGATCGCGGAGCAGTGTGCCTGGCGGCTGGCCGGGAAGCCCGCGCACCAGGGCCCCCCGCGTCGCGGCCAGACGTACGCCGGTACGGACCGTCAGGTGCGCGGCAGGCTGCTCGCGGTGCTGCGCGAGGCGGTGACCCCGGTGCCGCAGTCGGCCCTCGACGCGGTGTGGGAGGAACCGGTACAGCGGGCCCGCGCGCTGGACGGCCTGGTCTCCGACGGACTGGTCGAACCGCTCGCGGGCGGCCAGTACCGGCTGCCGCTGACCTGACGGCACCGTTCCCCTTCCCTCGCGCTCTTTGTCCCTCTCCTCCTGCGCTGTTACACAACCGATGGGCAGCCGTGCGTCGGCGTACGGCTGCTCCGCACAGCCCCGTGACAACAGCTCCGTAGCGTCACCGACGTCAGCCCGACGACCAGCGGCTGGCAGTGGTTCTACGGGGTTTCACGGGGACGGAGGCGGTTGGCATGGCGCAGGGTGAGGTGCTCGGTTTCGAGGAGTACGTGCGTACCCGGCAGGACGCGCTGCTGCGCAGTGCGCGCCGGCTGGTCCCCGACCCCGTGGACGCCCAGGACCTGCTGCAGACCGCGCTGGCCCGTACCTACGGCCGCTGGGACGGCATCGCCGACAAGTCCCTGGCCGACGCCTATCTGCGCCGCGTCATGATCAACACCCGCACCGAGTGGTGGCGGGCGCGCAAGCTGGACGAGGTCCCCACCGAGCAGCTTCCCGACGCCAGCGTCGAGGACGGGACCGAGCAGCGCGCCGACCGCGCCCTGCTGATGGACGTCCTGAGCGTGCTGGCTCCCAAGCAGCGCAGCGTGGTCGTGCTGCGACACTGGGAGCAGATGAGCACGGAGGAGACGGCCGCGGCGCTCGGCATGTCGGCCGGTACGGTGAAGAGCACGCTGCACCGGGCACTGGCACGACTGCGCCAGGAGCTGGAGAGCAGGGAAGCGGCGAGCCGTGCGGAGCGGATCCGTGAGGACGGGGAGCGTGGAGCGGATGTCCGCGTCCCGGCGCCCCGGACCCCGGCGCGGTCGCGGGCACAGGCAGGGGCGCCCCCCGAGGGGCGTCACGACGAGCGGGGGCGGGAGCGGTGCGCGGCCTGACAGGCAGCGGTGAGGGCGGCGGCGCGAGCGGCGGCGATGTCACCGGAGGACCCACGGGGGCCGGCATCCGGCGCGGACTCCGGCTGACCGGCTGGGCGGCGGGCAGCACGGCTCTGGCCGGGCTCGCCGTCCTCGGGCTGTTCGCCGTCAGCTGTTCCACCGGCGGCACGGGCACCCGGGACGAGGGCCCGGCAGGCACCCAGTCGGTCGCCCAGGTCACACCGAGCACCACGACCCCGTCCACGGCGAAGCCCACGCCGCGGGTCGACGCGGTGGGCCTGCTCAAGGCGGATCCCAGGGTGAGCGAGCGGGTCCGTACCGATCTCAAGCCCTGCGCCGGTGACGAGTACCCGGTGGACACCTCGTACGGAAGCCTGACCGACGGCCCGGCGGCCGATGTCGTGGTGAACGTGATGACGTGCGGGGACATGGTCGGCGTGGGCACCTATGTGTACCGGCCGCGGTCCGACGGCACGTACAGGAACGTGTTCACCATCGAGCAGCCGGCGGTCTACGGGACCATCGACCACGGTGATCTGGTGGTGACGACGCAGGTGTACGGGAAGAAGGACGCGGTCGCCTACCCGTCGGGCGAGGAAGTGATCACGTACCACTGGGCAGACACCCGGTTCAGCGAGCAGGACCGGGTGCACAACGACTTCAACAGAGCCGTCGGAGCCGGTGAAGGGGACTTCCCGGCGCCCGCGGAACCGCGGAAGAACTGAGAGCAGTCCGATGGCCGACACCCATGTCCTGTTCGTCGAGGACGACGACGTCATCCGCGAAGCCACCCAGCTGGCGCTGGAGCGGGACGGCTTCGTGGTCACTGCCATGCCCGACGGTCTGCTCGGCCTCGAGGCCTTCCGGGCCGACCGGCCCGACATCGCCCTGCTCGACGTGATGGTGCCCGGCCTGGACGGGGTCAGCCTCTGCCGGCGCATCCGGGACGAGTCGACGGTCCCGGTGATCATGCTGTCCGCCCGGGCCGACTCGATCGATGTGGTGCTCGGCCTGGAGGCCGGTGCCGACGACTACGTCACGAAGCCGTTCGACGGCGCGGTCCTGGTCGCCAGGATCCGGGCCGTGCTCCGCCGCTTCGGCCACGCCTCGGGGAACGGGACGGGCAGCGGCGGCGAGAGCGCGATGCGGCCCGAGGGCGGGGTGCTGGTCTTCGGGGACCTGGAGATCGACACCGAGGGCATGGAAGTCCGCAAGGGCGGGGAGCAGGTGGGTCTGACCCCGACCGAGATGCGGCTGCTGCTGGAGTTCTCGTCTGCGCCCGGCACCGTGCTCTCCCGCGACAAGCTGCTGGAGCGGGTCTGGGACTACGGCTGGGGCGGCGACACCCGGGTCGTGGACGTCCATGTGCAGCGGCTGCGCACGAAGATCGGCCAGGACCGGATCGAGACGGTCCGCGGCTTCGGCTACAAACTCAGGGCATGAGGCGCCCGGCCCTGCGGACGGGCGTCCGCTGGAAGATCAGCATCGCGATCGCGGCGGTCGGCGCCCTCATCGCGATCGCGCTGAGCCTGGTCGTCCACAACGCCGCCAGGGTCTCCATGCTGGAGAACGCGCGCGAGGTCCAGCTGGAGCGGCTGACCTACGCCCAGCTGCTCTACGAGGCGAAGAAGACGCAGAAGGACGATCCCCGCTTCGGTGCGAAGCTGAACGATCCGACGATGCCGAGGAGCCTCCGCCAGGAGACCCGGCGCAATCGGCGCGCGACGCACGTCGAGGACGGCGGCGGGGTGCCCGACGTCTGGGCGGCCGTGCCGCTGCCGGGCGGTGACGTGCTCTCGCTGCACACCCGGTTCGCCGACCGTTCCACCACGATCATGGGCGACCTCGACCGGGCCCTGATCATCGGCTCGGTCTCGGTGGTCCTCGGTGGCTCGGCGCTGGGGGTGCTGATCGGCGGGCAGCTCTCCCGCCGGCTGCGCAAGGCGGCGGCCGCGGCCGGAAGGGTCGCGCAGGGCCATACCGATGTGCGGGTCGGGGACGCCGTGGGCGGGGTGGTGCGGGACGAGACCGATGAGCTGGCCGGCGCGGTGGACGCCCTGACGGACGCGCTGAACGAACGGATCGAGGCCGAGCGCCGGGTCACCGCGGACATCGCGCACGAGCTGCGCACGCCCGTGACGGGTCTGCTGACGGCTGCCGAGCTGCTGCCGCCGGGCCGCCCCACGGAGCTCGTCCGGGACCGGGCTCAGGCGCTGCGCACGCTGGTCGAGGACGTACTGGAGGTGGCCCGGCTCGACAGCGCCTCCGAGCGGGCCGAGCTGCAGCAGCTCGCGCTGGGCGAGTTCGTCAGCCGCCGGGTGGCACAGCTGGACCCTCAGGTGCGGGTGCAGGTGGTCCACGAGTCGTGGGTCAGCACGGATCCGCGCCGGCTGGAGCGCATCCTGGGCAATCTGCTGGGCAATGCCGCCAAGCACGGCTCCACGCCGGTGGAGGTCTCGGTCGAGGGCCGGGTGGTGCGGGTCCGCGATCACGGCCCCGGTTTCCCGGCGGCGCTGCTGAAGGAGGGGCCGAGCCGGTTCCGTACCGGAAGCAGCGACCGGGCCGGGCAGGGGCACGGGCTGGGACTGACCATCGCGGCCGGTCAGGCACGGGTGCTCGGCGCGCGGCTGACCTTCCGCAACGCGGCGCCGGCGGGAGCGGCCGAGGGCGCCGGCGGGGCCGTCGCCGTCCTGTGGCTGCCCGAGCACGCGCCGACCGACACCGGCAGCTTCCCCATGCTCCAGCTGGGCGAACAGCGCGGTCCGGCGCCCGGTGGCAGGAAGGCCTCGGGGGACGGCGCGCGGGCCGACCGCTGAACGGCCGGCCCGCAGGCGGACAGCGGACATGCGGAGGGCCGCGGGGTGCGCACACCCCGCGGCCCTGTCCCTACGAGAGCTGCGACAGCCCTTAGACGGCCTCGGCCACCGGAGCCTTCTCCGGTCCGGTGCCCCGCAGTGGCACCTCCTTGACGAACAGCGAGGCGACCACCGCGATCAGTCCGACCGAGCCACCCACCAGGAAGGCGATGTGCGTGCCGGACGCCACCGCGTACTCGTACGCCTCACGCACCGGCACCGGAAGCTTCGCCAGGCTCGCCGCGTCCAGCTGGGCGCCGTGTGTGGTGGCGCCCGCACCACCGCGGGCAGCCATCTCGTCGTTCACCCGTCCGGTGAACAGCGCGCCCATGATGGCGACGCCGAAGGAGCTGCCGAGCGTACGGAAGAGCGTGGTGGAGGACGAGGCGACGCCCATGTCCTTCAGCTCGACGCTGTTCTGCGCCACGAGCATCGTGATCTGCATCAGGAATCCCATGCCGGCGCCGAGCACCGCCATGTAGATGCCGGACGTGAACCGGGTGGTGTCCGTGTCCATCCGCGAGAGCAGGAAGAGGCCGGTCACCATCAGGATCGAGCCCATGATCGGGAAGATCTTGTACCGGCCGCTGCTGGTGGTCACGCGTCCGGCGATCAGCGAGACGACCATCATCGCCAGCAGCATCGGCAGGAGCAGCAGTCCGGAGTTGGTGGCGGAGGCGCCCTGGACGGACTGCTGGAACAGCGGCAGGAAGAGCACCGCGCCGAACATCACGAAGCCCGCCATGAAGCCGACCACGGACATCAGCGTGAAGTTGGCGTTGCGGAAGATGTGCAGCGGGATGATCGGCTCGGCGGCCTTGGTCTCGACGAAGAGGAATCCGGCGAGGGCGGCGACGCCGATCGCGATGAGCTCCATGATGACGGCGGAGTTCCAGTCGTACTCCGAACCGCCCCAGGTGGTCACCAGGACGATCGCGGTGATGCCGACGGTCAGCAGTCCGGCGCCGAGGTAGTCGACCTTGGCCTTGGTGCGCTCCCGCCTGGGCAGGTGCAGCACGATCGTGATCATGGCCAGGGCGACGGCGCCCAGCGGCAGGTTGATGTAGAAGCTCCAGCGCCAGCCGAGGTGGTCGGTGATGGTGCCGCCCACCAGCGGTCCGCCGATCATCGCGATCGCCATGACGCCGGCCATCATGCCCTGGTACTTGCCGCGCTCGCGGGGCGGCACGAGGTCACCGATGATCGCCATGACGCCGACCATCAGACCACCGGCGCCCAGACCCTGGACGGCCCGGAAGCCGATCAGCTGGCCCATGTCCTGGGACATCCCGCTGAGGACCGAGCCGACCAGGAAGATCACGATGGACGTGAGGAAGATGCCCTTGCGCCCGTACATGTCGCCGAGCTTGCCCCAGATGGGGGTGGAGGCGGCCGTGGCCAGGGTGTACGCGGTGACGACCCAGGACAGGTGTTCCAGCCCGCCGAGGTCACCGACGATGGTCGGCATCGCGGTGCCGACGATCAGGTTGTCGAGCATGGCCAGCAGCATGGCGATCATCAGGGCGAGCACCACCACCCGCACGCTGCGCTGCTGCGGTTCGGATTTCCCCGCTTGTCCGGAGGACGCGTCCGCCTTTCCGTCCGCCGCCTTCATCAGGTCCGCCATGTTCCCCAACTCCCCAGATCCCCTGTGCACCGGGCCCCTTACTTGCCGCCCGGCTAGTTGACTACACTAGGGGGAAAATATCCCCGCAACTAGCCGGGCGTCAAGTAAGTTATAGGAGAGCACCATGGGCAGCACGCCGCAGCCGCGCCGGGGGAACACCCGGCAGCGCATCCAGGACGTCGCCCTGGAGCTCTTCGCCGAGCAGGGTTACGAGAAGACCTCGCTGCGGGAGATCGCCGAGCAGCTCGACGTCACCAAGGCCGCGCTCTACTACCACTTCAAGACCAAGGAAGACATCCTGGTCGGCATCTTCGAGGACCTCAACCGCCCGGTCGAGGAGCTGATCGCCTGGGGCGTGACACAGCCGCGCACCCTGGAGACGAAGAAGGAGATCCTCAGCCGCTACAGCGAGGCACTGGCCGGCGCCGCGCCGCTCTTCCGTTTCATGCAGGAGAACCAGGCGACCGTGCGCGACCTGAGCATCGGCGAGACGATCAAGGGCCGGGTGCTGGCGCTCGTGGACCTGCTCAAGGACCCCGAGGCCCCGCTCGCCGACCAGGTGCGGTGCTTCAGTGCGCTCTTCACGATGCACGCGGGAATCTTCGCCATGAAAGACGTCGAGGGCGACCCCGAGGACAAGCGGAAGGCCGCCCTCGAAGTCGCCCTCGAACTGGTCACCCGGGCACACGACCCGGGTACCGCTCAGTAGCGGGGAGGAGATGTCCGGTCGGATCAGACCGAGACACCCTCCTTGTGCAGGTAGTTCACCGGGTTGACCGCAGAACCGTAGTTCGGGGTGGTCCGGATCTCGAAGTGCAGGTGCGGGCCGCTGGAGTTCCCGGTGTTACCGGAGAGGGCGATCTTCTCGCCCTTCTTCACGTGCTCGCCGATGTGCACGTCGATCTGCGAGAGGTGCGCGTACTGGGAGTACGTGCCGTTGCTGTGCTTGATCACGATGGCGTTGCCGTACGCGGGACCGTCGCCGCCGCCGTTCGGGCCGGCCTTCACGATGGTGCCGGTGTGCGCGGCCTCGACCTTGGTGCCGATCGGCACGGCGAAGTCCTGGCCGGAGTGCTTGTGCGCCCAGCGGCTGCCGTCGTTGCCGAAGCTCGCGCTCAGCTCGTAGTGGTGGACCGGGGTCTCCCAGGCGAGCTTCGCGGCCCTCTTGGCAGCGGCCTTCTTCTTGGCGGCCGCCTTCTTCTTCGCCGCGGCGGCCTTCTTCTTGGCTGCCTCGGCCTTCTTCGCCGCGGTGTGCTCGGCAGCCTTGCCCTGCGCGGCCGCCTGCTGGGCGACCGAGTCGGCGGTGGTCGCGCTCGCCAGGCTCGCGGTGCCGGTGGTGCCCGTCGTGCCGGCCGCGAACGCAGCGCCCACACCGAGAACCATCGACGTCCCCAGGCCGGCTGCCACCACGGCGCCACGGACACGGGAAGCGGACGGGCGGCGGGTCTGGAACGTAACGCGCTTCGACATAAGCGGAAAACCTCCGGAGATGACTGGACCCGGCAGTGCGCCGGGCTGGCCATACCTTGGTAACCCGCACCCCCGGATGCACTCAAACCCCCTATCTACGAAGAAAAGCCGTAGGTGAGGGCTCGGGAATTCGCCACCGCCGGTCCGCTTCCACGCCTCCCGAGGGGCTCCGAAAGTCTTCGCCGGAACAGGTTTAACCCCAGTTCCAAACAGTCCTTACCGGACACAGCCCCGCCATTCGGGCACTCCACCCCAAACACCCGAAAGCCCTGCCGGACACCGGGCCGAAGGTCCCACGGGCGATCACGGACTTTGCTCCTAGGGCGCCTAGTAGGCCCCCAAAGGGCTGTGCGCCTTGTCACCGGCCGTGGGACCAAGGGCTGTCCGTTTCGGGACCTTCGGCCCGGGGTCCCGCCTCACACGGCGGGCAGTCCCGTCACCTTCTTGGCGTGCAGGGCCACGAGCTGCTTGCCGCCCACCGCCAGGTTCCACCGCTGGAGGTCACCGCTGCCGTCGTTGTACGTCCAGCGCAGCTTCCCGCTGCCGGCGTCATACGCGTGGATGCCGCCGTGCTCGTCGAACTCCGTCGCCCCGTACAGGACGTCGCCGACCTTGGCGTACTGCCAGGGGACGGCGACGTCCAGGCTCCCCTTGTTGTGCCAGTGCTTCTTGCCGGTCGCGGGGTCGACCGCCCAGAGGGCGTGCGCGCTGTCGGAGACGTAGAGGACGCCGTCCAGGACCGCCGGATCGTTGAACCGGCTGAACTCCTCGGTCCGGAAGGACCAGCGCTCCTTGCCGTCGGCCAGGTCGAAGGCGCGCATCCATTCGCCGTTGGCGAGGATGGCGAGGCCCTCGTGGACCACGAAGCCGCGGTTGCTGGACCGGCCGATCTTCTTCGTCCAGACCTGGTGGCCGGTCGCGGTGTCGCGCACCGTGAGGTTCTCCCGGAAGTCCGTGTAGACGAGACGGTTGCCGGCCACCTGCGCCGTGATGCCGTTCTCCTCCGTCCCGCGGTCACGCTTCTCGCGCCAGACGACCTTGCCGGAGGTGGTGTCGATCGCGGCGATCACGTTCTCCGGCGTCCGGAACTCCTTGTCCAGGATTCCCGCGACGACGTAGACGTGGTGGGCGTCCGCGGCGATGGGGCGGGGCTGGGAGTACGTCTTCTCCATCCGGCTGCGCCAGGTGTCCTTGCCGGTCGCGGGGTCCAGGCCGACGATGTTCCCGTCGTACCGGGCGCTCTGGAGATAGAGCGTCCCGTCGCCGATGAGCATGTTGGCGCCGGGGGTGGTGACCTCCGCCCGGGACCAGATCTCCTCGCCCGTGGATATGTCCCGGGCCACCAGCGGGTCGCCGGACACGAGCACCACGTTGCCCACCACGGCGACCGCCGAGATCCACGCCAGCCCGTCGTACGTCGAGGCGTGCTGCCAGGTCGGCTGCGGCTTCGAGCCCGGCGCCGGGGTGGCCGCCGCCTTGTCCGGCTCGCCCGTTCCGCCGCCGACGGGCTCGTCCTGCGGCCCGCAGGCCGACGTGCCGGCCCCCAGCAGCACCATCCCGGCCCCTGCCAGCTTCATCATCTGCCTGCGTGACACATCGCTTCTGCGCATGATCTGCCCCGTCCCCCTAGCTGATTCGTCCGTCCCCGGACGGCGCGTCCGGAGCCGGGCCAGACTAACCAGCGGTTTTCCTCGCCTGTACTGCGCGGACCCGACCGGGACATCCCTGTGACAAGCCCGTCACTCTGTACGCAACAGCAAAGAGGCGGCCCCGGACCGGTCGAAACCGGTCCGGGGCCGCCTCTATGACGCTCGGGCGCTAGGCGCCTGTCACGCTTCCTTCGTCATGTTCGGGCCGGCGCCGCCTGCCGCCTGCTCGATCGGGGGGACGTCGGGCAGAGCCGACTTCTCCTCGCCGCGGAAGGTGAACTTCTGCTCGTCACCCTCGCCCTCGGTGCCGACGACCACGATGTGACCGGGGCGCAGCTCGCCGAAGAGGATCTTCTCGGAGAGGATGTCCTCGATCTCGCGCTGGATCGTCCGGCGCAGCGGCCGGGCGCCCATCACGGGGTCGTAGCCCTTCTTCGCCAGCAGGGACTTGGCGGCCGGGCTCAGCTCGATGCCCATGTCGCGGTCCCGCAGGCGCTCGTCCACCTTGGCGAGCATGAGGTCGACGATCTGGATGATGTCTTCCTCGGTGAGCTGGTGGAAGACGACCGTGTCGTCGACACGGTTGAGGAACTCGGGCCGGAAGTGCTGCTTGAGCTCTTCGTTGACCTTCGTCTTCATCCGCTCGTAGTTCGTCTTGACGTCGCCCTGGGCAGCGAAGCCCAGGTTGAAGCCCTTGGAGATGTCCCGGGTCCCGAGGTTGGTCGTCATGATGATGACCGTGTTCTTGAAGTCCACGACCCGGCCCTGGGAGTCGGTCAGGCGACCGTCCTCCAGGATCTGGAGCAGGGAGTTGAAGATGTCGGGGTGGGCCTTCTCGACCTCGTCGAAGAGGACGACGGAGAACGGCTTGCGGCGCACCTTCTCGGTGAGCTGGCCGCCCTCCTCGTACCCCACGTAGCCGGGGGGCGAGCCGAAGAGGCGGGAAACCGTGTGCTTCTCGCTGAACTCCGACATGTCGAGGGCGATCAGCGCGTCCTCGTCACCGAAGAGGAACTCGGCGAGCGTCTTGGACAGCTCGGTCTTACCGACACCGGACGGGCCGGCGAAGATGAACGAGCCACCCGGGCGCTTCGGGTCCTTCAGACCGGCTCGCGTACGGCGGATCGCCTGCGAGAGGGCCTTGATGGCGTCCTTCTGGCCGATGACGCGCTTGTGGAGCTCGTCCTCCATGCGCAGCAGACGGGAGGACTCCTCCTCCGTCAGCTTGAAGACCGGGATGCCGGTGGCGGTGGCGAGGACCTCGGCGATGAGCTCGCCGTCGACCTCGGCCACGACGTCCATGTCGCCGGCCTTCCACTCCTTCTCGCGCTTGGCCTTCGCCGCCAGCAGCTGCTTCTCCTTGTCACGGAGAGACGCCGCCTTCTCGAAGTCCTGGGAGTCGATGGCCGACTCCTTGTCGCGACGCACGCCCGCGATCTTCTCGTCGAACTCGCGGAGGTCCGGCGGCGCGGTCATCCGGCGGATCCGCATCCGGGAACCGGCCTCGTCGATCAGGTCGATCGCCTTGTCCGGCAGGAAGCGGTCCGAGATGTAGCGGTCGGCCAGCGTCGCGGCCTGGACCAGCGCCTCGTCCGTGATGGACACGCGGTGGTGGGCCTCGTAGCGGTCGCGCAGACCCTTGAGGATCTCGATGGTGTGCGGGAGCGACGGCTCGGCGACCTGGATGGGCTGGAAGCGGCGCTCGAGCGCGGCGTCCTTCTCCAGGTGCTTGCGGTACTCGTCGAGCGTGGTGGCACCGATGGTCTGGAGCTCGCCTCGCGCCAGCATGGGCTTGAGGATGCTCGCCGCGTCGATCGCGCCCTCGGCGGCGCCCGCACCCACGAGGGTGTGGAGCTCGTCGATGAACAGGATGATGTCGCCGCGGGTGCGGATCTCCTTGAGCACCTTCTTCAGGCGCTCCTCGAAGTCACCGCGGTAGCGGGAACCGGCGACGAGCGCACCGAGGTCGAGGGTGTAGAGGTGCTTGTCCTTGAGGGTCTCGGGCACCTCGCCCTTGACGATGGCCTGCGCCAGGCCCTCGACGACCGCCGTCTTGCCGACGCCGGGCTCGCCGATGAGGACCGGGTTGTTCTTCGTACGGCGGGACAGCACCTGCATGACCCGCTCGATCTCCTTCTCGCGCCCGATGACCGGGTCGAGCTTGGATTCACGAGCGGCCTGGGTGAGATTCCGGCCGAACTGGTCGAGCACCAGCGACGTGGAGGGCGTGCCCTCCGCGGGGCCGCCCGCTGTGGCCGCCTCCTTGCCGCCCGAGTACCCCGACAGCAGCTGGATGACCTGCTGACGCACCCGGTTCAGGTCGGCGCCCAGCTTCACGAGGACCTGGGCGGCAACGCCCTCGCCCTCGCGGATCAGGCCGAGCAGGATGTGCTCGGTGCCGATGTAGTTGTGGCCGAGCTGAAGGGCCTCGCGGAGCGACAGCTCCAGGACCTTCTTGGCTCGGGGTGTGAAGGGGATGTGCCCGGACGGAGCCTGCTGGCCCTGACCGATGATCTCCTCCACCTGCTGGCGGACCGCCTCGAGCGAAATCCCGAGGCTCTCCAGGGCCTTAGCGGCGACACCCTCACCCTCGTGGATCAGGCCCAGGAGGATGTGCTCGGTGCCGATGTAGTTGTGGTTGAGCATCCGGGCTTCTTCCTGAGCCAGGACGACAACCCGCCGCGCGCGGTCGGTGAACCTCTCGAACATCGTTAATCGCTCCTCAGAGCGGTCAGGCAGTAAGGGGTCGGTCCCCTCCCTGTCCTTCCGCAGCTTAGTCCCGCAAGCGGGGACCGCTCATTTCAACTGCCGACACCCGTCGATGGCCTCCTGCCCCGAACGCCGACAACTGCTCCAACCCGATGGTGCGAGACGATGTTCCCGCAGGCCAGACAGATACCTCTATCGCCAGTACGCCGATGGCGAACGTGAGACGTCCGGTGGCTGCGTGTCGCCCCTCCCCACTAGGGATGTCTTACCCGCAATTACAGACAGTCCATGCGGCGTACGCGGGTTCCCTCCGCTACGGGCGAACATCTTCGTACTCCCGAATGCGCCCGTACGCCCCCAACCCGGACACAGTATGCGTTCGATCAAGGACTCTGCGTAACTCTTGGCGCGGATCGGGAGTTCTTCCGTCATGACCCTCACCGTCCCACCGCCCCGCGCCGCGCTCCCCGCAGAGCGGGGCGGCCGTGCCGATGGTGCGTCACGGGGCACGTGTGCCCGGTGGTACGAGAAGGAGCTCGGCTGGGCGACGGCCGGCAGCGCGCCGGTACGGCTACTGACCGGGCTTCGCTTCGACGCGCTCGTCGTCCCCGCGGACGCCGGTCACGCGGCGCTGCGACGGGTGGGCCGGACCGGCCCTGTGGCGCTGGCGGGCCGGCGGATGAGTCTGCTGGTGGCGCCCGGGAGCGCCGATGAGCTGCCCGGGCTGCTCGACTGGCTGGAGTGGGGCGGGGTCGCCCTCGCGCTGAGAGCTCTCGGCGCGGGCGGCCGCATCACCGCACCGCCGCCACCTGGCCGGCCTGGTGCGCCGGGGGCCGCCGTATGGCTGCGGCCCCCCTGTCCAACGCACAAGCAGGAGGGAGAACCGGTGTTCCCGGCCCTCTCCGACTTCGGGAGCAGGGGTGGGGATGCTCCCGATCTCATCCGGCTCGTGGACGCCGTGGCGACGGAATGCCACCGGGCCCGGTTGACGCGCGCCCGGACGGGGATGGCCCCCGATGAAACGGCCGATCAGCCGTTGGCCTTCTCGTAAGCCTCACGGATCTCCGCGGGAACGCGGCCACGGTCATTCACGTTGTGGCCGTTCTCGCGCGCCCACTTACGGATCTCGGCGGTGTCCTTGTTGCCGCCGGGAACGGCGCGGCCCTTGCCGCGTCCGGAGGCCGCACGGCCACCGGTGCGCCGACCGCTCTTCGCGTACGGCTCGAGAAGCGACCGGAGCTTGTCCGCGTTGCCCGTGGTGAGGTCAATCTCGTACGTCTTGCCATCGAGAGCGAACGTCACGGTCTCGTCCGCCTCGCCGCCGTCGAGGTCGTCAACAAGAAGGACCTGAACCTTCTGTGCCACCGGATTTCCTTTCATCGAAAATTGAGTACGCGGAAAGGAAACCGCTTTTCCACGGAAAACACAAACCCCCGGGAGAGGTTCAGGAGCGCAAGAAGCCGGGAAACGTGCGCGATTCGGACATAGGGATCGCGCTTCTTGCGGCGGTCACAGGTGCAGAAGCATCCGGCTGTTGCCCAAGGTGTTCGGCTTCACTCGTTCGAGACCCAGGAACTCCGCGACTCCCTCGTCATAGGAACGCAGCAGCTCACTGTAGACATCTCCGTCAACCGGCGTCTCTCCGATCTCCACGAAGCCGTGCTTCGCGAAGAAGTCGACTTCGAAGGTGAGACAGAAAACCCGTCGCACACCCAGCCAGCGGGCAGTCTGCAACAACTTGCCGAGCACTTGATGTCCGACTCCGGCGCCCTTGATGCTGTGATCGACCGCGAGAGTACGCACTTCGGCCAGGTCTTCCCACATCACGTGCAGTGCGCCGCAGCCGATGACCCGGGCGTCCTCGTCGCGTTCGGCGATCCAGAACTCCTGGATGTCCTCGTAAAGCGTCACCGTCGCTTTGTCGAGCAGGATGCCTTCTCGCACGTAGCCGTCGAGGAGACGCCGGACCGAGGGCACATCGCTCGTCCTCGCACGGCGGACGGTGATGGCGACGTTTATAACCGACGGATCGGTCTGGAAATCGGTATGCGGAAGCTCTGAGGACATACCCCGACGCTATCGCCCGGCGTCGGGCTCCACGTCATCGGCCGCTTCGACCCCTTCCGCGGATCTGTCCCCGGAGGCTTCACCGACCGCCTGAACAGCACCCTCGGGAAGTGTGGGCAGAACGATCCGCATGGCGTCCCGGAGGGCTTCAAGCTGGTCGGCCGACATCATGCCGAAGAACGCGACCAGCGCCGCGGCGGGGTTGTCGCTCTGTGACCAGGCTTCGTTCATCAGTGCGGCCGAGTACGCGGCGCG
The DNA here is from genome assembly GCF_045162765.1 of Streptomyces sp. NBC_01013. NCBI lineage: Bacteria > Bacillati > Actinomycetota > Actinomycetes > Kitasatosporales > Streptomycetaceae > Streptomyces > Streptomyces sp. NBC_01013. The sequence goes on along the minus strand of NZ_CP108687.1, from coordinate 4,735,147 downwards.
GGTGGAGACGGCCGTATATCGATATGCACGGCCGTCCACTTCCCGGCGTACCCAGCCCTTCTGATGGAGATTGTCCATAACCGTCATGACGGTGGTGTAGGCGATGGACCGCTCCTGCTGAAGGTCCTCAAGGACTTCTCGCACGGTGACCGGTCGGTTCCATTGCCAGACCCGTGTCATCACGGCGTCTTCCAGCTCTCCCAATTGGCGGGGCACAGCGTCACCCTAGTGCCAGATGTCTGGAATGGCCGGTTATTTACACAGCAAAAAGGGCGTACGGCTCTCCGGAGCCGTACGCCCTTTCGTGCGTGGGGTGCGCGAGCAGCGCGACCCGGAGGTCAGGCGCCGTCGGTGTGCGGTGTCCGCCGGGCCGCTTCCGCGTGACTGAACGCGGCGTCCACGGCCGCGTCCTCCTTGGCCTTGTTCGGCCCGCCCTGGCTCTTGACGATCGTCACGACCAGGCCGATGAAGAAGGCGGCCATCACCACGGGGGGCACAAGCGCGGATACGTAGTCCATGGCGTCCAGAGTAGCGAGCGCGGCCACGCTCCTCGATGAGGCCCTACCCCACGGCGCGCTGCTGCGGTGGGGGGACCGGGCGGCGGCGCGGCGGGAACACCTCCGAAGGCTTCGGCGCGGGGCGCTCGGACGGCGGGGCCGGTGCCGGACGGGCCGGGGCCGCCGGGGCCTTCGGCTTCTCGCGCTCCGCCGCACGGCCGCCGGGCAGCGCGAGCAGCCGGCTGCGCGGCGCGGGCGCCGTCGCGGACACCGCGCGTCCGGCGAGGCGGGCACGCACCGAACGCTCGGCGAGCACCTGACAGCGTTCCAGGAGCGCGGCGGCGACCGGTCCGCCCCGCAGGGCGCGCAACGCGGCGAGATCCTCGGGACGGGGGTCGTACCCGGCGGCCAGGGCGTCCTGGAGGCGCTCCAGGTACCCACTGAGGGAGCCGGGGAGGGCGTTTCGGTAGCGGACGAGGTCGGCGAGGAGGAAGGCGCGCAGCCGTCCGGCCTCACCGACCGCCTCATCGACGGCACCCGCTAGCCGCAGGCAGTCCTGGACGTCCTCGTCGGGCAGGGGCGCGGGGTGGAGGGCGATGGCGAGGGCACGGCGGAGCACTCGCAGCTCGTCCGCGCTGAACGCCATACCGCCGCGTGATCCGTAGGGCGTGGGCATACCGCGACAATACGTGCTAAATGGACAAAATCCGTTTAGCTGGCCGCCGGCGGCGCGGCGGCTCCGGTGAGCCGCTGCGCCGCCGAACCGCCGGTCAGGGGCCGCGTGTCCTAGGGCCTGTTTCGAAAGTAGCGCCGTCCGCCCGGAGGGCGGGCTCGGCGGCGTCCGGTGCGTGCGATCGCAAGGCGGAGGGTCGCCCCGATACTGGGCGTATCGGGGCGACCGCGACAACGCGGCGAGCGTGCGTGCCAGGCGTCGCCGAGCAGGCGGGACTTTCGAAACAGGCCCTAGAGGCGCGACACGTTGCGCTCGTACACCAGGCGCAGCCCGATGAGCGTGAGCCAGGGCTCGTGCTCGTCGATGACGGACGACTCGCCCAACACCATCGGAGCAAGACCGCCCGTCGCGATGACCGTGACGTCGTCGGGGTCGGCCGCCAGCTCCTTCTTCATACGCCCGACCACACCGTCGACCTGGCCGGCGAACCCGTAGATGATGCCCGCCTGCATGGCCTCGACGGTGTTCTTCCCGATCACGCTGCGCGGCCGGGCCAGCTCGATCTTGCGGAGCTGCGCGCCCTTGACGCCGAGCGCCTCCACCGAGATCTCGATGCCGGGGGCGATGACCCCACCCGTGTACTCGCCCCGGGCGGAGACCGCGTCAAAGGTGGTGGCCGTGCCGAAGTCGACGACGATCGCCGGGCCGCCGTACAGGTCGACGGCCGCGACCGCGTTGATGATGCGGTCCGCGCCGACCTCCTTCGGGTTGTCCATCAGGATCGGCACACCGGTCTTGATGCCCGGCTCGACGAGGACGGCGGGGACGTCGCCGTAGTACCGGCGGGTCACCTCGCGCAGCTCGTGCAGAACCGCCGGGACCGTGGAGCAGATCGCGATGCCCTCGATACCGTCGCCCAGCTCCATGCCCAGCAGCGGGTGCATGCCCATCAGGCCCTGGAGCAGCACCGCGAGCTCGTCTGCGGTGCGGCGGGCGTCGGTGGAGATGCGCCAGTGCTCGACGATCTCCTCACCGTCGAACAGTCCGAGGACCGTGTGGGTGTTGCCGACATCGATGGTGAGCAGCATCAGGCGCCGGCCCCGTCGGTGTCGCGGAAGTCCAGGCCGATGTCGAGGATCGGTGAGCTGTGGGTCAGCGCTCCGACGGCCAGGTAGTCCACGCCCGCCTCGGCGTAGGCGCGGGCGGAGTCGAGGGACAGCCGGCCCGAGGACTCCAGGATCGCGCGGCCGCCGACGAGCTCGACGGCCTCGGCCGTCTGCGAGGGCGTGAAGTTGTCCAGCAGGATCAGGTCGGCGCCCGCCTCCAGGACCTCCGTGACCTGCTGCATCGTGTCGACCTCGACCTCGATGGGCAGGTCCGGGAACTCCTCCCTGACCCTCTTGAACGCCTCGGCGACCCCGCCCGCCGCGATCACGTGGTTGTCCTTGACCAGTGCGGCGTCGGACAGCGACATGCGGTGGTTGACCCCACCGCCGCAGCGCACCGCGTACTTCTCCAGGGCGCGCAGGCCCGGAGTCGTCTTGCGGGTGTCGCGGACCTGGGCCTTCGTGCCCTCCAGCACGTCGGCCCAGGCGCGGGTGGCCGTGGCGATGCCGGAGAGCCGGCACAGCAGGTTGAGCGCGCTGCGCTCGCCGGTGAGCAGGTCACGGGTGCGGGTGGTGACGGTCAGCAGCTTCTGGCCGGGGACGACGCGGTCGCCGTCCTCGACGTGCCGCTCGACCTCGAACTCGTCCGTACAGACGATCGAGAGCACGGCCTCCGCGACCCGCAGACCGGCCACGACGCCCGCCTCACGGGCGGTGAAGTCACCGGTGGCCACCGCGTCCTCGGGGACGGTGGCGACGGTCGTGACGTCCACTCCGCCGTCGAGGTCCTCCTCGATGGCGACGTGCGCGACGTCCTCCACGGTGACCGGGTCCAGGCCCGCGTCGGCGAGGAGCTGGGCGAGCGCGGGGTCCAGGCCGCACTCCAGTGCGTCCAGGTCGTAGCCGTCCTCCCCGCCGCAGCCACAGCCGTCGCCGCAGCCGCCCGCGGCGGGTGCGGGCGCGCCGATCTGGATCAGCGGTACGTCCACGGGTGTGGGGCGCGGATTCTCTTCGGGCGTGCTCACGGTTACGGCTCCTCGGGAGTGGGGTGGTTGGTGCCTGTTGCTGCGCAGTCTGCTGCCCCGGACGGCTGCACGGGCCCGAACGCCTCGGTATCCGTCCGACGGAGGACGAGCTGCCGGTCGGGGGTGAGCCGCACGACGAGGTGGCGGCGCCAGTTCTCGTCGTCGCGCTCGGGCCGGTCCTCGCGCCAGTGGCAGCCGCGCGTCTCCTCGCGGCTGCGGGCGGCGGCCACCAGGACCCGGGAGACCAGGAGAAGGTTGGTGACCTCCCAGGCCTCGACCCCGGGCACCGCGTCCTTCGGCCCGGCGGCCTCGGCCTTCAGGAACGCGCTGCGGTGCAGGTCCTCCAGCTCGTCGGCGGCCCGGGAGAGGCTGTCGGCAGAACGCAGGACACCCGCGCCACGGGTCATGATGCGCTGGATCGTCCCCCGGGCCTCGGGGGGCAGCAGCGGGGAGGGCGCGGGACTCCCCGCGACGGTGCCGGCGCCCGCGCGGGGCAGCTCGGCGATGACGTCCGCAGCGATGCGCTCGGCGAAGACGAGGCCTTCGAGGAGCGAATTGGACGCCAGCCGGTTCGCCCCGTGCACCCCGGTGCAGGCGACCTCGCCGCAGGCGTACAGACCCGGGACGGTCGTACGTCCCCGCAGGTCGGTACGGATGCCGCCGGAGGCGTAGTGGGCGGCCGGGGCGACCGGGATCGGCTCGGTGACCGGGTCGATGCCGTGCGCGCGGCAGGCCGCCAGGATGGTGGGGAAGCGCTGCTCCCACATCTCGGCGCCGAAGTGCCGGGCGTCGAGGTACATGTGCTCGGTGCCGTGCAGCTGCATCTGGCGGGTGATGGCCTTGGCGACGATGTCTCGCGGAGCCAGCTCCGCCAGTTCGTGCTGCCCGAGCATGAAGCGCGTACCGGACGCGTCGACGAGGTGGGCGCCCTCACCCCGTACCGCTTCCGACACCAGCGGCTGCTGGCCCTCGGAGTCGGAGCCCAGGAAGAGGACCGTGGGGTGGAACTGGACGAATTCGAGGTCCGAGACCTCGGCGCCGGCCCGCAGCGCGAGGGCCACGCCGTCGCCGGTGGAGACCGGTGGGTTGGTGGTGGCGGAGAAGACCTGGCCCATGCCACCGGTGGCCAGGATCACCGCGGGGGCGTTGACCGCGCCGACGCCGTCGTGCTGGCCCTCGCCCATGACGTGCAGGGTGACGCCCGCGGTACGGCCTTCGGCATCGGTGAGCAGGTCGAGCACGAGGGCGTTCTCGACGGTGTGCAGGGCGGCTTCGCGGACCGCTTCTACCAGGGCGCGGGAGATCTCCGCGCCGGTCGCGTCGCCGCCCGCGTGGGCGATGCGGCGGCGGTGGTGACCGCCCTCGCGGGTCAGCGCGATGGTGCCGTCGTCCTCGGCGTCGAAGTGGGCGCCGGTGCCGATCAGCCGGCGTACGGCACCGGGGCCCTCGGTGACCAGGGTGCGGACCGCCGCCTCGTCGCAGAGGCCGACGCCGGCGACCAGGGTGTCGTCCAGGTGCTGTTCGGGGGTGTCGCCCTCGCCGAGCGCGGCCGCGATGCCGCCCTGCGCCCAGCGGGTGGAGCCGTCGTCGAGGCGGGCCTTGGTGACGACGACAGTGGCGAGGCCGGCGGCGGCGCAGCGCAGCGCGGTGGTGAGACCGGCCACGCCGGAGCCGACGACCACGACGTCGGCGTCGATGGACCAGCCGGGGGCGGGGGCGGTCAGCCGTATTCCGGTCACGCGGTGGCTCCGAAGGTCAGCGGGATGTTGTCGATGAGGCGGGTGGTGCCCACTCGGGCGGCGACGGCCAGGATCGCGTCGCCCGCGGTGCGGTCGTCGGGGATCTCGGTGAAGTCCGCCGGGTCCACGAGCGCCACGTAGTCCAGGGCCAGCGGGGGCTGTTCGGCCTCCGCGTCGTCCAGGATCGCGCGGGCCGCGGCACGCACGGCCGCTGGGCCGCCGTCCGGCCGGGCCCGGGCGACCGCCTGGGCGTCGGCTGCCAGCCTGGCCTCGCCGAGCCGGGTGAGTCCGGCGGCCCGGCCCTCGGTCGCGCCGGCGGTCTGCGCGCGGGCGTGCAGCGCCTGCTGGGCCGCGAGCCGGTCACGGGCGGCGAACAGGGCCCGGGACAGGGCGAGCGCGGTGTGGCGCTCGTGCGGGTCGAGGAAACGGTTGCGGCTGGAGAGCGCGAGACCGTCGGGCTCCCGGACCGTCTCCACGCCCACGATCTCGACGGGGAAGTTCAGATCGCGCACCATGCGGCGGATCAGCGCCAGCTGCTGGGCGTCCTTCTGCCCGAAGAACGCGACATCGGGGCGGGTGAGGTGGAGCAGCTTGGCGACGACGGTGAGCATGCCGTCGAAATGCCCGGGGCGCGAGGCTCCTTCGAGGCGCTCGCCCATCGGGCCCGCGGAGATCCGGACCTGCGGCTCGCCGCCGGGGTAGACCTCGTCGACGGACGGTGCGAAGACCACGTCGGCACCGGCCGCGCCGGCCACGGCGAGATCGGCGTCCAGGGTGCGCGGGTAGCGGTCGAGGTCGGCGGCCTCGCCGAACTGGAGCGGGTTGACGAAGACGGTGACGACGACCTGTCCGGCCGGCCCGATAACCGCACGCGCGGTCTGGATCAGGGAGGCGTGGCCCTCGTGCAGGGCACCCATCGTCATGACGACGGCACGGCCGGCCCCGGGGGTGGGGGTTCCGGCGGGCGCCGCCGGGTCCCCCTCCGGGTGCGCGCCCGGGGTGCAGGCCACCAGCTCGGCGGCCGTGCGGAGCAGGGTGGCCTCGGACGCGGTCATCGGGACTCCTCCGGTCCGGTACCGGCGGCGCCGGGGGCGTCCGAGCCGTCGGCCAGGACGCCGAGCAGGTCCTCGGCGAGCTCCGGCTTGAGCATGCCGTGGGCGAGCGCACGGTCGGCGGTGGCGCGGGCCATCGCGACGTAACCGGCCACCGTCTGCGGGGCATGGGTACGCAGCTCACCGATGTGCGCGGCGACCGTGCCCGCGTCGCCCCGGGCGACGGGGCCGGTCAGGGCGGCGTCACCGGAGCGCAGGGCGTTGTCCAGGGCCGCGCCGAGCAGCGGGCCGAGCATCCGGTCGGGGGCGGCGACCCCTGCCGTGCGCAGCAGCTCCATCGACTGGGCGACCAGGGTGACCAGGTGGTTCGCGCCGAGGGCGAGAGCCGCGTGGTAGAGCGGCCGGGCGTCCTCCGCGATCCACTCGGGTTCGCCGCCCATCTCGATGACCAGCGCTTCGGCGGCGAGCCGCAGCTGATCCGGGGCGGTGACCCCGAACGAGCAGCCGGCCAGCCGCTGGACGTCCACGGAGGTGCCGGTGAACGTCATCGCCGGATGAAGGGCGAGCGGCAGTGCGCCGGCCCGCAGCGCGGGATCCAGCACCTTCGTCCCGTACCGCCCCGAGGTGTGGACGATCAGCTGACCGGGGCGGACCGCGCCGGTCTCGGCGAGACCCTCGACGAGCCCCGGCAGGGCGTCGTCGGGCACCGTCAGCAGGACGAGCTCCGCGCGCGCGAGGACCTCGGCGGGCGGGACCAGCGGGACATCGGGAAGCAGGGTGGCGGCCCGGCGCACCGAGGCGTCGGAGACACCCGACACGGCGACCGGGCGGTGCCCGGCGAGTGCCAGGGACGCGGCGAGGGCGGGGCCGACGCGGCCCGCGCCCACGACGCCGACGGTGAGCCGGGCGGGGCGGTCCCTCGCGTCGAGGGGCTCGTTGGGGGCAGTTGCGTTCACGCGGCAGTGGCCTTCCGTTCCAGTCCGCGGGGGGTACCGGACGACTTCTCTGCATGCTACGCCAGCGCTTCGCCCGGGCCCCCGGCTGTCCACAGGCTGTGGATACTCCGGCCGCGACGGCACCGCCGGTCCGGGGGCGCCCATATCCTGTGGGCAGGGGCTGCGTTCTGCGTGATGATCGTCCCATGGCAGACACGAACGAGCAGGTCCACGACGCAGCGCCGGACGGACCGCAGGTCCCCCACGGACACGGGGACAAGGAGGCCGATCCGCAGCGCCTGCGGCGCATCGCCGCGTGGCGGCAGGCCAGGCTCATCCTGTCCCGGATGCCGGTGGACCGTTCACTCGGCGAGCAGCTGGCGTCGCTGACCGCGGGCGCGGCCACGGTCACCGACCTCGACCGGCCGGCCGACATCTACGGCGACGGCATCGTCGCCGAACTGGAGCAGCGGATCGCGGGTCTGCTGGGCACCGAGGCCGCCGCGTTCTTCCCGACCGGGACGATGGCCCAGCAGGTCGCGCTGCGCTGCTGGGCCGGCCGCACGGGCAACGCGACGGTGGCCCTGCATCCGCTCGCCCACCCCGAGATGCACGAGCGTGGCGCCCTGCCCGCGGTCAGCGGGCTGCGCACGGTCCACCCGACGACCGAGCCGCGACTGGCCACGGCCGACGAGATCCGCGACTTCGCGGAGCCGTTCGGCACCCTGATGCTGGAGCTTCCGCTGCGCGACGCGGGCTTCGTCCTGCCCACCTGGGAGGAGCTGGAGGCCATGGTGGCGGCGGCCCGGGAGCGCGATGCGGTGGTGCACTTCGACGGGGCGCGGCTGTGGGAGTGCGCCTCCCGTTTCGGGCGGGAACTGCCGGAGATCGCGTCGCTCGCGGACAGTGTGTACGTGTCGTTCTACAAGACCCTCGGCGGGATCTCCGGCGCGGCGCTCGCGGGTTCCGCCTCGCTGATCGAGGAGGCCCGCACGTGGCGGCACCGCTACGGCGGTCAGCTCTTCCAGCAGTTCCCGGCGGCGCTCGCCGCGCTGATCGGCCTGGACCGGGAGCTGCCGAAGCTGCCGTCGTACGTGGCGCAGGCGAAGGTGGTGGCAGCGGCGCTGGCCGAGGGGTTCTCGGAGGCCGGTGCCAGGTGGTTCCGGGTGCATCCGGAGCCGCCGCACACGCACCAGTTCCAGGTCTGGCTGCCGTACCCGCCGGACGTCCTGACGGAGGCGGCGGTGCGGCAGGCGGAGGAGACGGGCGTGGCCCTCTTCCGCGGGTGGCACCCGGCTGCCGCCGGTCCGCCCGGAATGTCGTTCACCGAGGTCACGGTGTCGGAAGCGGGGCTGGAGTGGACGGCTGCGGACGTCCGCGCCGCGGCAGCGGAGTTCCTGAAGCGGGTGGCCGCGCAGGGGTGAGGGCCGCCCGGTCCGGATGTGGGTTGACGGCAGCCGTCAATCCGGATCCGCGCCGTCGCCGCGACCCCGCACCATGGACGGGTGAGCGTAACCATCGACATCGCGGGCCTCGACCCTCGGCGCATCGTCTTCGAGGCCTCGCCCCTCTCCGAGCTGGGGCTCGCCCTGCACGCCCTCTCCGAGCCCGGGCACCATCCAGGGGTGCACGGCTGGGCGACGGCCACGACCACGGCGCTGGATCCGGATCTGGCCGACCGGCTCCACGAGGCCGAGTTCCTGTGGCGGAACACCTTCTCGGACATCTTCATGCCGTTCGCCGGGGTCATCGGCGGCAACGGCAGGACGGGCGCCGACCTCGCCGAGGACCTGGACATCCTGGACCGGCTGGACGACGAGCGGTTCGTCGCCGCCGCCCTGGAGTTCACCTGTGCCGGCCTCTACGGGGCCGGTGCGCTCTCGCCCCTCAACAACGCCGGCCTGCGCGCCCGCGCCCTGGACGTGGCGGCGGCGCGCGGCCCGCAGCAGACGGAGTTCACCCGGCAGCTGCTGGCCGACCCCGCCTCCGTAAGACGCTGGATCCGGCGCCTGTTCGAGGACTGCGACCAGGCGTTCTTCGCGGACACCTGGCGGCGGGTACGGGTCCAGCTGGTGGCCGACGCCCGGCACAAGACGGATCTGCTGCGCCGCAAGGGGCTCGCCGAGGCGATGGGTGCGGTGTCCGCCGCGCTGGCGGTCGACGAGGACGAGAAACGGATCAGCGTCGACAAGCTGTCCGACGGCTCGACCGACGCCACCGACCCGGCCGTCGGCGCCGGGCTCACGCTCATCCCGACCAGCTTCGGCTGGCCGCATCTGACGGTGCTGCACGCCCCGGGCTGGCGTCCGGTGATCCAGTACCCCGTGCACCGGCCCGAACTGCCCTCCCCCGCCTCCGTCGAGCTGCTGCAGCTGCGGATGGAGGCACTGGCCCACCCGATGCGGATGCGGCTGTGCCGCAACATCGCCCGCTCGCCGTTCACCACGGGGGAACTCGCCGACTCGAACGGCATCACGGCCCCCGAGGTCTCCCGCCACCTCACAGTGCTCAAAAAGGCGGGCCTGGTCACGACGCGGCGCCGAGGCCGGTACGTACTGCACCAGTTGGACCTGACCGTCGTGGCACGGCTCGGCAGCGACTTCCTGGAGGGGATCCTGCGCTGAGGCGGGCGGGGCGGCTCGTCGTTCAGTCGAAGCGGATGTGCCGGATGCCCGTCCACGCCCGCCGCACCCGGTGCCGCAGCGCGCTGTCCGAGTCCGGCAGCAGGGTGAGGCCCGCCGAGGCAGCGATCCGGTCGGCGACCTGGGGGACCGTCAGCCGGTCGGTGCGGATGTGCTCGGCGAACTCCGGCCGCTCCAGGCGCTCCAGGCAGTGGTCCAGCTTCGCGACGGCGAAGCTCTCACGCTTGAGCCCGCGCCCCAGCCCGCGTTCGCGCAGCCTCCGCAGCACCGTCGCGCGCTCGGCGAGCAGGGCGAAGTGGTGCACCGTGTGCCCGTCCTCGCGCAGCCGCCCGATGATCTCCGCGAAGTAGCCGGCATCGACCAGCGTCATCGGGGCGACGACCGTGCCGGGATGCCCCCGCAGTGCGAGGCCCAGCATCTCGTGCACGCCCTGCCGCCAGGCCGGCAGATCCTGGAAGTCCCCGCGCAGCGCGGGCGGCAGCATCCGGTGCAGACCGAAGCCGACGTGCTCCGGGTCGCAGACCACGCTGCCGGGCAGCCGCCTCCTCAGCTCGTACGCCGTCTGCGTCTTGCCCCCGCCGAACGGGCCGTTCACCCACACCAGGCCGGCCACCGCTCAGCCCGCCCCGCCCCCGGCGCGCACCAGCCCGGTCTCGTACGCGAGGACGACGACCTGCACCCGGTCGCGCAGGCCCAGCTTGGTCAGGATGCGGCCGACGTGTGTCTTCACGGTTGCCTCGGAGAGCACCAGCCGCCCCGCGATCTCACCGTTCGACAGACCCTGGGCGACCAGAAGCATCACCTCGCGTTCGCGTTCGGTGAGCTTGGCGACGTCCTTGTGCTGCGGCTCGGCCGTGCCGCTGGGCAGCATCGACGAGAAGCGGTCGAGCAGTCGGCGGGTGGTGGAAGGGGCGACGACGGCGTCACCGCTGTGCACGGAACGGATCGCGGAGAGCAGCTCGCCCGGCGGGACGTCCTTGAGCATGAAACCGCTGGCCCCCGCCTTCAGCCCCGAGAAGGCGTACTCGTCGAGGTCGAACGTCGTCAGGATGAGCACCTTCGGCGCATCGGGCTGCGCGCAGATGCGACGGGTGGCCTCGACCCCGTCCAGCCGGGGCATGCGCACATCCATCAGCACGACGTCGACGGAGGTGGAGCGCAGGACCTCGATCGCCTCCGCGCCGTCACCGGCCTCGGCGACGACCTCCATGTCGGGCTGCGCGGCGAGCACCATCCGGAAGCCGGTGCGCAGCAGCGCCTGGTCGTCGACGAGCATCACGCGGATCGCCATGGGGTCCCTGTCTCCTGATTCGTTCTGCGGTCGGTTCCGGCATACGGACGGCCCCGGGCCGTCCCGGTGGATCAGCCCTGGTTCGCGGCCTTGAGCGGCAGCAGCGCACTGATCCGGAATCCGCCGCCGGGACGCGGTCCGGCGTCCAGCGTGCCGCCGACCATGCCGACCCGCTCGCGCATGCCGATCATGCCGTGGCCCGCGCCGTCGGCGCCGCCGTCCTCGTACAGCTCGTGCGCCGCGCCGCGGCCGTCGTCCTCGACGAGCAGGCCGAGCCCGTCGTCGAAGTAGACCAGCCGCACGCTGGCCCCGGCGTTCGGACCGCCGTGCTTGCGTGTGTTGGTCAGAGCCTCCTGCACGATGCGGTACGCCGTCAGCTCCACGCCGCTGGGCAGCGGGCGCGGGGTGCCCTCGATCTTGAAGTCGACGGCCAGACCGGCCGCTCTCACGTGCTCGATCAGGTCCTCGATCTGGTCGACGTCGGGCTGCGGAACGTACTCCCCGGTCTCCGGCGCATCGCCCGTGCGCAGCACACCGAGCAGCCGGCGCATCTCCGCGAGCGCCTGCCTGCCCGTGCTGGAGATGGTCTCCAGCGCCTGCCGTGCCTGGTCGGGGGCGGCGTCCATCACATAGGCGGCGCCGTCCGCCTGCACCACCATCACGGAGACGTTGTGCGCGACGACGTCGTGGAGCTCGCGGGCGATCCGGGCCCGCTCGGCGGCCACCGCGACCTTCGACTGCGCCTCGCGCTCCCGCTCCAGCCGGGCGGCGCGCTCCTCCAGCTGGTCGAAGTAGGCCCGCCGGGTCCGCATCGAGTCGCCGAGCACCCAGGCCAGCACGAACGGCACCGTCAGCACGACGACGACGAACCCCGTCTCCACCCAGCCCCGCGGCGCCCCCTCCTGCTCCGGCCAGCGGAGCTGGGACAGACCCGCGGCGCACAGACTGCAGACCAGGGCCAGGCGGGAGGCCCAGCGTTCGCCGACGGTGGCCACGGTGAAGGTGATCACCAGCATGGCGAAGTTCGCGACGGTCGGTCTCACCCCGAACACCAGCTGCGCCACACCCATGGCGATGGCGAGCAGCAGCATCTTCTCGGGCGCGCGGCGGCGCAGTGCGACGACGACGCAGAGGCCGACGACGATCGGCACTATGGCGATGCGCTGTCCGCGGCCGCCGTGCCCGGCCCCGCCGACCGCGATCGTCATGCCGGAGATCCCGAGGAGGAGGACAGCCCAGAAGCTGTCGACGCCCGTCGGGTGTCTGCGGATGAAGTCGTAGAGGCGCTGCACGTAACCCAGCGTAGGGAAAGCCAATGGGTGCGTGGGTCAGCCGAAGGGCCGATCCAGGTCCCGAGACCGTACTCCCCAAGGTGGAGACTTGGGAACGTGACGGATGAGTGGCGTGGGTGGCAGGAGGCGGCAGAGACCGCTTTGTACGGAGACGGGGGGTTCTACCGGAGCCCCGAAGGGCCGGCGGGCCATTTCCGTACCTCCGTGCACGCCTCCCCCCTGTTCGCGGCGGCCGTGGCCCGCCTGCTGGTCGCGACGGCCGAGGAACTGGGGACGTCGTGCGTGGACCTGGTCGATCTGGGGGCGGGGCGGGGGGAGCTGTTGACCGGAGTGCTCGCCGCGCTGCCGGCGGAGGGCGGGGGCGGCCTCACCGTAGCGGCGTACGCCGTGGAGCTCGCCGCCCGCCCGGCCGGCCTGGACCCACGGATCCGGTGGTGCGCGCGGCCGCCGCAGGGAGTGCGCGGGCTGCTGTTCGCCAACGAGTGGCTGGACAACGTGCCGGTCCCGGTCGCCGAGACGGATCCTGACGGCGTCGAGCGGTACGTCCTGGTGCGGGCGAAGGACGGCGCGGAGCGGCTGGGCGAACCGGTGGGCGGGGCGGACGCGCGATGGCTGCGCCGCTGGTGGCCCTCGGCGGGGCCGGGCAGCAGGGCCGAGATCGGCCGTCCGCGCGACGAGGCGTGGGCGGGTGCGGTGGCTACGCTCGCCGCCGGACTCGCGGTGGCGGTGGACTACATGCACGTTCGGGAGGACCGGCCGCCGTTCGGCACGCTGACCGGCTTCCGGGCGGGGCGGGAGGTGCGGCCGGTGCCGGACGGCAGCTGCGACCTCACCTCGCACGTGGCGCTGGACGCATGCGCGGTGGCGGGCGGGCCTGGCGCGGAGATCCGCACCCAGCGCGAGGCGCTGCGGATGCTGGGCGTCAGCGGTGAACGCCCCTCGCTGTCCCTGGCGTCGGGCGACCCGGCCGGCTACGTCCGCGCCCTGGCGTCCGCGGGCCAGGCCGCCGAGCTCACCGCCCGGGGCGGCCTGGGCGACTTCGGCTGGCTGACGCAACGGGTGCACCCGCTGGATCCGGCTCCCCTCTCCCCGATCGCCGGAGGGGCCTGAGGGAAAAACGACGGGGCTTGGGGGCGTGCCCCGGGCGCAGGCAATACTGTCCCCCATGACGGAGACCACAGTCGGCATCGGCGGCGCGGCGGAGAGCACCGACATGGTGCTCAACATCGGCCCCCAGCACCCCTCCACCCACGGCGTGCTCCGTCTGCGCATCGTCCTGGACGGCGAACGCATCCAGCACGCCGAACCGGTCATCGGGTACATGCACCGCGGCGCGGAGAAGCTCTTCGAGGCCCGCGACTACCGGCAGATCGTGATGCTCGCCAACCGCCACGACTGGCTGTCGGCGTTCTCCAACGAACTGGGTGTCGTGATGGCCGTCGAGCGGATGCTCGGCATGGAGGTGCCGGAGCGCGCGGTCTGGACCCGCACCCTGCTCGCCGAGCTGAACCGGGTCCTGAACCACCTGATGTTCCTCGGCTCGTACCCGCTGGAGCTCGGCGGGATCACCCCGGTGTTCTACGCGTTCCGGGAGCGCGAGGAGCTCCAGGCCGTCATGGAGGAGGTCTCCGGCGGCCGGATGCACTACATGTTCAACCGGGTCGGCGGCCTCAAGGAGGACCTCCCGGCGGGCTGGCTCGGCCGTGCCCGGGACGCCGTCGCCTCGGTCCGCTCCCGGATGGACGTCTACGACAAGCTGGTGCTCGGCAACGAGATCTTCCGGGCCCGTACCCGTGGGGTGGGGGCCCTGTCGGCCGAGGCCGTGCACGCCTACGGGGTGTCCGGGCCCATCGCCCGCGCCTCGGGCGTCGATTTCGACCTGCGGCGCGACGAGCCGTATCTCGCGTACGGGGAGCTCCAGGACACCCTGAAGGTCGTCACCCGTACCGAGGGCGACTGCCTGGCCCGGTTCGAGTGCCTGCTGGAGCAGACGCACAACGCGCTGGACCTGGCGGACGCCTGCCTGGACCGGATGGCCGACCTGGCGCCCGGTCCGATCAACCAGCGGCTGCCCAAGGTGCTGAAGGCCCCCGAGGGCCACACCTACGCCTGGACCGAGAACCCGCTGGGCGTCAACGGCTACTACCTGGTGTCCAAGGGCGAGAAGACCCCGTACCGGCTGAAGCTCCGCTCCGCCTCGTTCAACAACATCCAGGCGCTCACCGAACTGCTGCCGGGCACGCTCGTCGCCGACATGGTGGCGATTCTCGGTTCACTGTTCTTCGTCGTCGGCGACATCGACAAGTAACCCCGGCTGCCGCCTGTTCCGTTCCGTCTACGAGATCGCGCTGCGCAGCTCCGCCATGTCCAGCTGCTCGGTCTCGTCGTGCGCGGTCAGGTCGATGACCTTGCCGACCGCCCGGTTCTCGGCCGTCCCCGTGCGGTGCGCGGCCAGCGCCTCCTCACCCACCACGTCGGCGAGGTCCTCGTTCTGCACGGACTCGATCGCGGCGTGCGCCTTCTGCGTACCGAAGAAGTCGAAGCTGCCCTGCGGCACCAGGTGGCGGCGGGCCGCCGCGTACGGGACGACCGCGCTGGCGGCCGGCATCGGACGCGGGGCGGGCAGGGCCTGGGGCGACCGGGTCGCGGTCAGCGCGGCCTGCGGCCGACGGTGCTGCTCCTCGCCCGCCTGGCCGGCGGCTGCGGCTTCGGTCGCCGCCGCGTGCTTCCCCTGCCGTTCCTCCGCCTCCTGGGCCCGCTCCGCGAGATCGCGCTCCCTGGCCTGCTCGGCGGTGCGCCGCGCTTCCTGGAGCGCCCCGTTGCGCGTGAGGTCGTCGAGGGCCTGCGCGGCGCGCAGGTACGCGGACGGCGTGGGGGTGCTGCGCGCTGCGGGCAGTTCGCGGGGCGACGCGGCCGCCTCCAGGGCGAGCTGCCGACGGCTCTCCAGCACACTGGCGCGCTCGGTCTCCGCGTTGGCGTACCGGCGCAGCAGCGCGGCGTGCTCGCCGCGCAGCCCGGCGAGCTCCACCCGCTTGCGGCGCAGCTTCGTCTCCAGGCGGGCGCGCAGTTCGCGCGACTCCTCCAGATCGGCTTCCAGTTCCGCCAGGCGTTCCTCGGCGCGCCATTCGTCACTGGCGCGGGCGCGCGTCAGCTCCGCGACGCGACGGCCCGCCTCCCGGTCCCAGTCGCGCATCAGATACGCGCCGGTGACGGCGGCGGCCGCCGCGGCGGCGACCAGTCCGCGCAGGACCAGCGGCTCGGCGAGCAGCCAGGCTCCCGCGGCACAGAGGACCGCGGCTCCGGCAACAACCGAAGGCGGAAGGATTCTGTGCAGAGGTGGCGAATGGCGATGGCGTCCACGGGGCATGGCGTGAAATTTACCGTGCGTACGGTCCGCTTGGGAGGCCGCCCGGCAATCTGTTCCCCGCCAGTTACCTGACGGCCCCTGAACCGCTCATTCCGGCCTTGCGCTACTTCTTGATCAGACCTTTCGTCTCCAGGTATTCCTTAGCGACATCGGCGGGCTTGGCGCGCTCGGCGTCCACCTTGCGGTTGAGCTCCGCCAGATCCTGCGTGGTGAGTGCCTCGGTGAGCTTGCCGAGCGCGTCGGCGATGTCCTGGGCACCGGCGTCCTCGGCATTGAGGACGGGCAGCACGTTGTCCGCGTTCTGGAGCTTCTTGTCGTCTTCCAGGAAGACCAGCCCGAAGGTGTCCAGGACCGCGTCCGTGGTGGTGGTGAGGACCAGCTGGTCCTTGCCGTCCTTGACCGCCTGCTTGGACTGCGGGGTGCCGACCCCCTTGGGGTCGATGCCGGTGACGTCGATGCCGTACGTCTTCTTCAGCCCGGGTGCGCAGAAGGGCCGCACCTCGCACTCGTCACCCGCCGCGATCTTCACCTTGATCTTGGAAGCGCCGAGATCCGAAAGGGACTTGAGCTTGTTCTTGTCGGCGAATTCCTTGGTGACCGCGAAGGCGTTCTGGTCGACGGCCTCCCCGGCAGGCAGCACCTTCAGCCCGCGCGGAGTGGCGAGCTTCTCCAGGGCTGCGACCGTGGCCGCGGTGTCGCCCGACGCGACCGGCTCGGACTCGGCGGCCTTCGCGCCGTTCACCTTGGCGTTGAGGAATTCCGCGATCGTCGCCGCGTATTCGGGTACGACGTCGATCTCGCCCTTCTCCAGCGACGGTTCGTAGAGTTCACGGTTCTTCACCGTGGTGATCGACGTGCTGTATCCGGCGTCGGACAGAACTCCGGCGTAGAGCTCCGCGAGCACCTTGGACTCGGTGAAGGCGGCCGCTCCCACGACCAACGAGCCCTTCTTCCCGGAACCCTTGTCCGCGGCGGACGCGGCGGATCCGCCCTTGTCCTTCTCCAGGCTGTCGCCACCGCAGGCGGCGAGCGAGCCCGCGAGCGCCACGATGCCGATGACCGCACCGGCGGTGCGCGAGATCCTGCTCATGATGTTCTCCGTCCACGGCAACGAGGCCATAGGTGAGTAGCGTGATCGGTTGGGTGAGCCGGCCGGACGCTCATGCCGTCCGGCGGCGGCGCAGTGGCGACAGCATCCGGTCGATGGCGACCAGGACCGTCTCCACCAGCAGCGCGAGTACGGCGACCAGCAGGGCGCCCGCGACCACCTGCGGGGTGTTGTACGTGTTGAAACCGGCGGTGATGATCCGGCCGAGGCCGCCCTGGCCCACCATCGCGGCGATCGTCGCCGTGGCCACGACCTGCACCGCGGCCGAACGCAGCCCGGTCATGATCATGGGGTAGGCCAGCGGGAGTTCGACACGGAGGAAGAGCTGACCGCCCGACATGCCCATCCCCCGCGCGGCCTCGGCCACCGAACGGTCCACCTCCGTCATCCCGACGTAGGCGTTGGTCAGCAGCGGCGGCACGGCGAACAGCACGAGGGCGACGATCGTCGGGATGTATCCCGCGTTGCGCAGCGGCGAGACCATGAAGAGGGCGAGCACCGCGAAGACCGGGATCGCCCGGCCCACGTTGGAGATGTTGACGGCCAGTGCGCCGCCCCTCCCGATGTGTCCCAGGTACAGGGCGATGGGCAGTGCGATGGCGCAGGACAGGGCGAGTGCCACCCCGCTGACGTACAGATGCTCGCCGAGCCGATGGGCCACCCCGCTCTCCCCCGACCAGTTGGCGCCGGTGGTGAGCCAGGTCCAGGCCTCCCCGAGAACTCCCACGGTTCAGACCGCCTTCGCCGGGCCGGCAGCGCCCACGACATCGCGGGTGGCCGGTATTCGGGTCCACGGGGTCAGCAGCCGCTGCACACCGAGCAGCAGCAGGTCCGCGACGACCGCGAGCAGCACGCAGAGCACCGAGGCGGCCAGCACCTGGGCCTTGAAGAAGCTCGGCAGGGCGTCCTCGATGAGATTGCCCAGACCGCCGCGGCCGACGATCGATCCGACCGTGGTCAGCGCGATCGTGGACACCGTGGCGATCCGTATGCCGGCCATCACCGCGGGCATCGCAAGGGGGAGTTCGACCTCCCACAACAGCCGCACCGATCCGTATCCCATCCCCCGGGCGGCTTCCTTCGCCTCCTGCGGAACCGCCTGAAGGCCCGCCAGGATGTTCCGCACGAGGATGGTCAGCGAGTAGAGCACGAGCCCCGTGACGACGAGCGCCGCGGAGAGCCCGAACAGCGGCAGCAGGAGCGAGAACATCGCCAGCGACGGCACCGTGTAGAGCACCGTCGTCAGTCCGAGAACCGGTCCGGCGAATCGCCGCCCGCGGCGGGCCAGCAGTGCCAGCGGAAAAGCCACCACGACCCCGAGCGCCACCGAGACCGCTGTGATCCAGATGTGTTGGACCGTCGCATCGGTCAACTCCTGGCTGCGGGAGCGGAGATACTCCCCACAGATCCAGTCGTTCGTCACCAGGCAGTTCTGTCCGGCCATCCGCCCCCACCTCCCGATCGCCTCTCGTACTGATGTCCGGCGAGCCTATCCTCGACCACTGACAATCGCCGAGGCCGTTGTATTCCAGCAACATGTCCTTCACAGAACACGCGCCACAATGGGGACCCATGATCCGTTTCGAGCACGTCACCAAGCGGTATGCGGACGGCACCACCGCCGTCGACGACCTTTCCTTCGAGGTCGCCGAGGGTGAACTGGTCACGCTCGTCGGACCGTCGGGCTGCGGCAAGACGACCACCATGAAAATGGTGAACCGGCTGATCGAACCGACCGAGGGCCGGATATTCCTCGACGGGGACGACATATCCGCCATCGACCCCGTCCGACTGCGACGCCGCATCGGTTATGTGATCCAGCAGGTCGGTCTGTTTCCGCACCGGACGGTGCTGGAGAACACCGCGACCGTCCCCCATCTGCTCGGCTGGAAACGCGGAAAGGGCCGCGCCCGCGCGGCAGAACTCCTCGACCTGGTCGGACTCGACCCCTCCGTTTATGGTGACCGCTATCCGGAACAGCTGTCCGGTGGGCAGCGCCAACGCGTGGGTGTGGCGAGGGCATTGGCCGCGGATCCGCCGGTGCTGCTGATGGACGAGCCTTTCGGCGCCGTCGACCCGGTGGTCAGGGAACGGCTGCAGAACGAATTCCTGCGGCTTCAGGCCCAGGTGCGCAAGACCGTGCTGTTCGTCACGCACGACATCGAGGAGGCCGTGCGGCTCGGCGACCGCATCGCCGTCTACGGGCAGGGCGCGATCGAGCAGTTCGACTCACCGGCCACCGTGCTCGGCGCCCCGGCCACCGACTACGTCGCGGACTTCGTCGGCGCGGACCGCGGGCTCAAGCGGCTGTCGGTCACTCCCGTCGAGGAGAGCGACCTCGACCGGCCGCCGGTCGTCCACCTCGACGACCCGCTGGCCACGGCGACCGAACGGCTGCGCGCGGACGGGGCGCGATGGGCCGTGGTGCTGGACGGCGACGGCCGGCTGCACGGCTGGATCCCGGCCGGCGACGCGCCCACCGGCGCCCGGGGCACCGTCCGCGAGCACGCCCGCCGGATGGAGGCCTGGCTGCCTGTCGGCGCGCCGCTCAAGCAGGCGTTCGCCACCATGCTCCAGCACGACGCCGGGTGGATCGCGGTCATCGACGAGGCGAGCGAGGGCCGGTTCCTGGGCGTGCTCACCCCGGCCCGCCTCCACGAGGCGCTGCGGCGCTCGATCAGTGCCGACGACCGGGCCGTACCGCGCGCCGAGGTGGCCGTGGAGACCGTGGCGGGCGTCACGAAGACCGCCGGGGACTGACCCCGGCCGCGCCCGCGGCCGGACCCGGTCAGTTCTCGCTGAGCCGGCTGCTCATCCACTCCAGCGCTGCGGGGATCTCCCGGCGCCAGGTGTTGAAGTTGTGCCCGCCGCTGTCGAGCACGATCGACGAGACCTGGGCGGGCCGCTTCACCTTCGCCACGAACTTCCGCGTATCGGCGTAGTTCGACTCGCCCCGGCGGGACGTCGTCACCAGGAAGGACGAGTCGGGCTGCGGCCGGTTGTCCAGGGACCACAGCAGGTCTGCACGCTCGCGCTCCTGCTGGTCACCGTGGAAGAGGTCACCGGTCGTGGGGTCCTCGGCCGCCTTGTAGTACGCGGAGAGCCCCACGCTCGCCGTGAAGCGTGCCGGATGGTGCAGACCGATCTTCAGGGCGCAGTAGCCACCGGTCGAGTTGCCGATGATGCCCCAGTTGCGGGCGTGCCGCCCGACCCGGTAGCCGGCCGAGATCGCGGGCGGCAGGTCGTCCGCGAAGAACGTCTCGGTCTTCGGACCACCCTTTATGTCCACGCATTCGGTGTCCCGCGGCGGCGCCAGGGTCGGCCGCAGCATCACCAGGATCATCGGCTGCGCACGCCCCGCCCTCACCCGTTCGAGTGAGGTCTTGGGGTACGCCAGCCCCTTGAGGAGGTTCTCCGACGTACCCGGGTAGCCGGTGAGCACCACGACCGCCGGGAACTTCCTTCGGGCGTACGCCTTCTGGAAGTACTCCGGCGGCAGATAGACGTACGCCGAGGTCTCGATCCCGGAGTGCCGCCCCGCGATCACGACCTTGTCGATCCGGCCGGCCGAGGCGGGCCGCGCCCCTCCCGGCACGTCGGGCCGCTGCGTCCCCACCCGGACGATGTTCTTCGCCGCCAGGGTCCCCTGAGCATGGTCGGTCACCACGCCGAGCTCCTGCTTCCGGCCGAACAGGTCGGCCCAGGAGCCGTAGAACAGGAACGAGTTGTTGGCCATCAGACCGACGGAGACGAAGACCGCCACCTGGGTCACCAGCAGCAGTCCCACCCTGCCGAACACCGCGGAGACACTGCGCCGGGCAAGCCTCGGCCAGAACCAGATCGTGACGGCGAACAGCGCGACAGCCAGCGCGATCGCCAGAATCAGCACTGCATTGCCGGTAAGGCCCATGGCGGTTGAACTTTCTTGTCAGGAAATTTCCGGGTCCTGGGTGAACCAGTGGCCCGGAAGCCTCGTCCTAGAGGTCGCACATCGTCCGCAGGGCTCCGGCCGACGGACTCCAAGAATCTCTCGCGGAACCACGGGAAGCGATGTCTGTCACGCTAGATGGGGATAAATCGGGATCGGTTCCGATTGGTGTACGCAAGTTCGTACACGGACCGCGACCCGAGACCGTACCGGCACTCGTCGGTACCGCCTGCGCCGCCGTCGGCCTGATCGATGTCGCCGCGGGCGTCTTCCCGCGCTTCCGGCACAGCCGGATGCACACCCTCGCCGAGGTGCTCCCCGGGGCCCTCGGACCATTCGCCGCCGCGCTCTCGCTCAGCGCCGGCGTCCTGCTGCTGCTCCTGGCCCACGGCCTGAAGCGCCACAAGCGACGGGCCTGGCGGGCCGCCGTCGTCCTGCTCCCGGCCGGTGCGGTGGCCCAGTTCGTCTACCGGCACTCGGTCCTGGGCACCATCGTCTCATTGACGCTGTGTTATCTGCTGGTACGCCACCGGAGTGAATTCGCCGCGCTCCCCGACCCGCGCAGCCGTTGGAGGGCACTGGCCAACTTCGTCCTGCTCGGCGCGGGTTCGCTCGGGCTCGGACTGGTCATCGTCAGCGTCCACCCGAGCCGCCTGGTCGGGAACCCCAGCATCGCCGACCGGCTCCAGCACGTGCTGTACGGGCTCTTCGGCTTCGAGGGACCGGTCGACTACGCCGGCGACACCTCCTGGACCGTGGGCTACTCGCTCGGTGCCCTCGGTCTGCTGACCGCCGTCACCACCATCTACCTCGCGTTCCGCCCGGAACACCCGGCCGCCCAGCTCACCGAGGACGACGAGGCCCGGCTGCGCGCCCTGCTGGAGCGGCACGGAAGCCGCGACTCCCTGGGCCACTTCGCCCTCCGCCGCGACAAGGCCGTGGTCTTCTCGCCCAGCGGCAAGGCCGCCGTCTGCTACCGCGTGGTGTCCGGGGTGATGCTGGCCAGCGGCGACCCGATCGGTGACGTGGAGGCCTGGCCCGGCGCCATCGAACGCTTCATGGACGAGGCCAGGGCCCACTCCTGGACCCCCGCGGTGATGGGCTGCAGCGAGACCGGCGGCGAGGTCTGGACCCGCGAGACGGGGCTCGACGCCCTGGAGCTCGGCGACGAGGCGGTGGTGGACGTCGCGGATTTCTCGCTCGCCGGACGCACGATGCGCAACGTGCGCCAGATGGTGAAGCGCATTGAGCGCGGCGGCTACGAAACGCGAGTCCGGCGCGTCGCGGACATCGGCGAAGCCGAACTGGTCCGCATCAGACGGGCGGCCGCCGACTGGCGCGGCACGGACAACGAGCGGGGCTTCTCCATGGCGCTCGGCCGGATCGGTGACGGCGCCGACCTGGACTGCTTCGTCGCCACCGCCCACAAGGCGGACGAGCGGGACGCCGAATCCCCGTACGGCGATCTGAAGGCCGTGCTCCACTTCGTCCCGTGGGGCACCGACGGAATGTCCCTCGACCTGATGCGCCGCGACCGGGCCGCGGACCCGGGGATGAACGAGCTGCTGATCGTCGCCTCCCTGCAGGCCGCGCCCCGGCTCGGCATCACGCGCGTCTCGCTGAACTTCGCGATGTTCCGCTCCGCCCTGGCCCGGGGCGAGAAGCTGGGGGCCGGACCGGTGCTGCGGATCTGGCGCGGGCTGCTGGTCTTCCTGTCGCGCTGGTTCCAGATCGAGTCCCTGTACAAGTTCAACGCCAAGTTCCGGCCCCGCTGGGAGCCCCGGTTCGTGGTCTACCGAACCGCCCGTGAGCTGCCCCGCATCTCGCTCGCGGCCATGCAGGCCGAGGGCTTCGTGAGCTTCGCACCCCCCCGCCCCCTGGCCCGCCGGATGCCGACGGGCGGGCGGCGCCCCTGTACGCATGTCCGGACCCACGCGGGCGAGCACGGCGTCCACCCGGCGTGACGGGCCCGCATACGGGCCTAGGCTGGTCGTATGAGTACGTTGCATGGACGAGGCACGGTGCAGGGCCTGCCGGAGTGGGACCGCTGCGCGGTCATGGGTGTCGTCAACGTGACCCCCGACTCCTTCTCCGACGGGGGCCGCTGGTTCGACACCACGGCGGCCGTCAAGCACGGCCTCGACCTGGTCGGCGAGGGTGCCGACCTGGTCGACGTCGGCGGTGAGTCGACCCGTCCCGGGGCCAGCCGGGTGGACGAGTCCGAGGAGCTGCGGCGCGTGGTCCCGGTGGTCCGCGGCCTGACCTCGGAAGGGGTCACCGTCTCGGTGGACACGATGCGGGCCCGGGTCGCCGAGCAGGCCGTCGCCGCGGGAGCGGTCCTGGTCAACGACGTGAGCGGCGGGCTCGCCGACCCGGACATGGTGCCGGTCGTCGCCGCCGCCTCGGTGCCGTTCGTCGTCATGCACTGGCGCGGCTTCAGCGAGTCCATGAACAGCAGGGCGGTGTACGAGGACGTCGTCGCGGAGGTCGTCGAGGAGCTGCGGATCCGGATGGACGCCGTGGTCACCGGGGGCGTCGCCCCCGAACGGATCGTGATCGACCCGGGCCTCGGCTTCGCCAAGGACGCGGCGCACGACCTGTCGCTCATCGCCCGGCTGGACGCGCTGCACGGCCTCGGCCGCCCGCTGCTGGTCGCCGCCTCCCGCAAACGGTTCCTCGGGCACGTACTGGCCGGTGAGGGCTCCGCCCCACCGCCCGCCCGCGAGCGCGACGCGGCCACCGCCGCGGTCTCCGCGCTCTCCGCCCGGGCCGGTGCCTGGGCCGTCCGGGTCCACGAGGTACGGGCCACCGCCGACGCCGTCCGGGTCGCCCGCGCGGTCGAGGGAGCCGCGTGAACGAGCCGCAGGACGAGCAGCCCTCCGCCGCCGATGACATCGAGGCGGTCGAGCAGGCCAACACCGCCTTCTACGAAGCCCTGGAACACGGCGACCTGGACGAGCTGACCGGGCTCTGGCTGCCCGGGGAGGACCTCACCGTCTCCTGCGTGCACCCCGGCTGGCCGGTGCTCAGCGGACGCGGCGAGGTGTTGCGCAGTTACGCCCTGATCATGGCGAACACCGAGTACATCCAGTTCTTCCTGACCGATGTCGGGGTCTCCATGACGGGCGACACCGCCCTGGTGACCTGCACCGAGAACATCCTCAGCGGCGGTCCCGCCGAGGAAGGCAGCTCCCTGGGCCCGCTCGTCGGCCAACTGGTCGTCGCGACCAACGTGTTCCGCCGCACCCCGGACGGCTGGAAGCTCTGGTCCCACCACGGCTCTCCCGTACTGGCAGAGACCGGTGAGGACGAGGCCGAGGACTCCTCCTCCTGAGCGGGTGCACGGTCGGCAGAACCGCAAAAAGGTGGCCCTGCACGGTTGGGAACGGGCCCATCGGGGTATCAGCGGCTACCAGCCCCGTGCCGCCGTGTCCATAGCCCCCGCGGGGGAGGACTGTCGGTGCTCGCAGGTAGATTCGGAAATGGGTACGCAGCCGCCCGCACGCGGCTCCGTGCCCCTTCGACAACAACAGCAGGAGTGATTCGCGTGGATCGTGTCGCGCTGCGCGGCCTCAAGGCCCGTGGGCACCATGGCGTCTTTCCCCGGGAACGGGAAGAGGGACAGACGTTCATCGTGGACCTGGTGCTCGGCCTCGACACCCGCCCCGCGGCAGCCGCGGACGACCTCACGAAGACCGTGCACTACGGCGTGGTCGCCGAGGAGGTCGTCGCCGTCGTCCAGGGCGAACCGGTCGATCTGATCGAGACGCTCGCCGAGCGCATCGCCCAGCAGTGCCTCAAGCACGAAGGCGTCGAGGAGGTGGAGGTCGTGGTCCACAAGCCGGACGCACCCATCACCGTCCCCTTCGACGACGTCACCGTCACCATCACCCGGAGCCGAGCATGACTGCATTTTCCACCGAGGGGCAGAGCGACCCGACCGTACAGCCGGTTCCCGCATCCGTGGTCGAGCAGGTGGACGCCGCGGACATCACCCTCTCCAACCCCAAACGCGCCGTGATCTCCCTGGGCTCCAACCTGGGCAACCGCCTGGAGACCCTCCAGGGCGCCATCGACGCCCTGGAGGACACCCCCGGTCTCCGGGTCAAGGCCGTCTCCCCGGTGTACGAGACGGAGCCGTGGGGCGTCGACCCCGGCTCCCAGCCCTCGTACTTCAACGCGGTCGTCGTCGTGAAGACGACGCTGCCCCCGTCCTCCCTCCTGGAGCGCGGTCAGGCCATCGAGGAGGCCTTCGACCGGGTCCGCGAGGAGCGCTGGGGGCCGCGCACGATCGACGTGGACATCGTGGCGTACGCCGACCTCGTCTCCGACGACCCGGAGCTCACCCTCCCCCACCCGCGGGCCCGTGAGCGCGCCTTCGTCCTCGCCCCGTGGCACGACGTCGACCCCGAGGCCCAACTGCCCGGCGTCGGCCCGGTCGCCGATCTGCTGGCCGGTGTGGGACGCGGCGGCGTACTGCCCCGGGCCGACCTGGAACTCCGGCTGCCCGAGTAGTCGTTAGGCTCGGAGAAGACAGCGGGACATCCACAGGCGGCGAAGGGCGGCTCACCCGGTGAAGCAACTACGGCTCAGAGTACTGGCCGGCCTCTTCGCCGCCGCCGGGGTGCTGTCCTGGGGCGGCGCCCGCCTCTGGTCCGCCCTCGGCACACTGCCGAGCGTGCCGCTGGCCGCTCCCATCGTGCTCGCGGTGATCGCGGTGGTCCTGCTGGCGACGGCGCTCTCCATCCGCTCCCGGCTGCGCGCCCAGCGCGAGCGCCGGCCGGGCGCCAAGGGCGTCGAGCCCCTGATGGCGGCCCGGGCCGTGGTCTTCGGCCAGGCCAGCGCCCTGGTGGCCGCGCTGGTCTCCGGGATGTACGGCGGCGTCGGCGTCTTCCTGCTCGGCTCCCTCGACAACCCGCCCCGCCGCGACCAGGCCATCTACGCGGGCTTCGCGGTCCTGGCCGGCATCGCGGTGATCGCGGCGGCCCTCTTCCTGGAGCGCGTCTGCAAGCTCCCGGACGACGAGGACGACAACAAGAACGCGGCGGCGGCGTAGGTCACCGCCCGTTCCCGCCCCGGCCGGGGTGTCAGCGCGCCATGATCAGGCTCATGGCCTCGGCACGCGTCGCGGGGTCGCGCAGCTGTCCGCGCACCGCCGAGGTCAGCGTCTTCGCCCCGGGCTTGCGGATGCCGCGCATCGACATGCACATGTGCTCGCACTCCACGACGACGATGACGCCGCGCGGCTCCAGGATCCCCATCAGGGACTCGGCGATCTGTGTAGTGAGCCGCTCCTGCACCTGGGGCCGGCGGGCGTAGACGTCCACCAGCCGGGCCAGCTTCGACAGACCGGTGATCTTGCCGCTGGTCGCCGGGATGTACCCGACGTGCGCCACTCCGCGGAACGGCACCAGGTGGTGTTCACAGGTGCTGAACACTTCGATGTCCTTGACCAGCACCATCTCGTCGTGACCGAGGTCGAACGTGGTCGTCAGGACGTCCTCGGGCTCCTGGTAGAGGCCCGCGAATATCTCCTTGTACGCCCGGGCCACCCGCCCGGGCGTCTCCCGCAGCCCTTCCCGGTCCGGGTCCTCCCCGACGGCGATGAGCAGCTCGCGTACGGCCGCCTCGGCCCGCTTCTCGTCGAACTCGCCGATCGAACCCTGGCCGTCCAGCGTCACCGGGTCGGTCATCTGTGCCTCGTTCCTCAGAGCTGTCACTGCGTGGACATCCGCGCAGGTGTAGGGGCTTTCCGACCCTGGTCCGCCGGACAGGTCCCACGGAAAAGCCGCGCCCCCACAGGCTAAAACCTGGGGGACGCGGCATCCATTCCGGGCCCGGGGAAGCCCCCGTGACAGGGGCCACACCGAGTGCGGTGTCTAGCTCTCGGGACGCTCCTCGGGGATCGACTCGGTGGCCGGAACCGTGTCCGTGACCGAGCCGTTCGCCGTGGTGGCGCCGTTGGTGAGGGCGAGCTCCTTCGGGGAGAGCACCGGCGGCCGGGTGGACGGCGTGCGCCGGGCGGAGCCGGTCCACGCCGGACGGGCCGGACGCTTGACGATCGGCGCGAAGATCTCGGCGATCTCCGCCTTGCCGAGAGTCTCCTTCTCAAGGAGCTGGAGAACCAGGGCGTCCAGAACGTCGCGGTTCTCGACGAGGATCTCCCACGCATCGTTGTGCGCGGTCTCGATGAGCTTCTTGACCTCTTCGTCGACCAGCGCGGCAACCTCTTCCGAGTAGTCGCGCTGGTGGCCCATCTCGCGGCCCACGAAGGGTTCGGTGTTGTCGCCGCCGAACTTGATCGCGCCGAGCCGCTCCGTCATGCCGTACTGCGTGACCATCGCGCGGGCCGTTGCCGTGGCCTTCTCGATGTCGTTCGCAGCGCCGGTCGTCGGGTCGTGGAAGACCAGCTCCTCGGCCGCGCGCCCGCCCAGCATGTAAGCCAGCTGGTCGAGCATCTCATTGCGCGTCGTGGAGTACTTGTCCTCCTCCGGGAGCACCATCGTGTAACCGAGGGCGCGGCCGCGGGAGAGGATCGTGATCTTGTGGACCGGGTCCGACTGAGGTGAGGCCGCCGCGACCAGGGCGTGTCCGCCCTCGTGGTACGCGGTGATCTTCTTCTCCTTCTCGGACATGATCCGGGTCCGCTTCTGCGGACCCGCCACGACGCGGTCGATGGCCTCGTCGAGCATGTTGTTGTCGATCAGCTTCAGATTGCCGCGCGCCGTGAGGAGCGCCGCCTCGTTCAGCACGTTCGACAGGTCGGCACCGGTGAAGCCGGGCGTACGACGGGCGACGGCGCCGAGATCGACGTCCGGTGCGACCGGCTTGCCCTTCTGGTGGACCTTGAGGATCTCCAGACGGCCCAGCATGTCCGGCCGGTCGACCGCGATCTGCCGGTCGAAACGGCCCGGGCGCAACAGCGCCGGGTCGAGGATGTCCGGCCGGTTCGTGGCGGCGATCAGGATGACGCCACCCTTCACGTCGAAGCCGTCCATCTCCACGAGCAGCTGGTTCAGCGTCTGCTCGCGCTCGTCGTGACCGCCGCCCATACCGGCACCGCGGTGCCGGCCGACAGCATCGATCTCGTCGACGAAGACGATCGCCGGGGCGTTCGCCTTGGCCTGCTCGAAGAGGTCACGGACTCGGGAGGCACCGACACCGACGAACATCTCGACGAAGTCGGAACCGGAGATCGAGTAGAACGGGACGCCCGCTTCGCCGGCGACGGCGCGTGCGAGCAGCGTCTTGCCCGTACCCGGAGGCCCGTACAGCAGGACACCCTTGGGGATCTTGGCGCCGACGGCCTGGAACTTCGCCGGCTCCTGGAGGAACTCCTTGATCTCGTGGAGCTCCTCGACCGCCTCGTCCGACCCCGCCACATCGGCGAACGTCGTCTTCGGGGTGTCCTTGGTGATCAGCTTGGCCTTGGACTTGCCGAACTGCATGACCTTGGAGCCGCCACCCTGCATCTGGTTCATCAGAAACAGGAAGACGACCACGATGAGGACGAACGGCAGCAGCGAGAAGAGGATCGAGAGGAACGGGGACTGCTTCGACGGCGAGACGGTGTAACCCTTCTCGATGTCACCGCTCTCGAACTTCTTCTGCAGCGTGTCGGCGAGCTGGACGCCCTGGTCACCGATGTAGCTCGCCTGGAACTTGCGGCCGGACTCGTCCGGGAGTTTCTGGCCGTCCTTCAGCTCAATCTTGATGATGTGATCGTCACCGGTGGTCAGCTTGGCCTGCTCCACCTGGTTCTTACTGATCGCCTGGATCACATCGCCGGTGTCCACCGCCTTGTAGCCGCCGCCTGAGCCGACGACATTCATCACCACGACCACGGCGAGGACGGCCAGCACGATCCACATGACCGGCCCACGGAAGTATCGCTTCACGTCCATCCATACGGAGCGAAGACGCCCCGTCCCTCCTGCCCGTAGGTAAATGCTGCTGCTGTGAGTAAAGACTGTTCTCCGGACGGTACACCGGCATTGTCACCGACGACCGCCGAGGACGTCTGTCAAACCCGCCTTCGAAGGCTCAACGGCGGGAAAACGGTGAGGGTTCCCCGGAGCCGGGGCGGGTTCGTCGGCGTCGCCGTCAGCCGCCGTACACGTGCGGGGCGAGGGTGCCGACGAAGGGGAGGTTGCGGTACTTCTCCGCGTAGTCCAGCCCGTAGCCGACGACGAACTCGTTGGGGATGTCGAAGCCGACCCACTTGCAGTCGAGCGCGACCTTCGCCGCGTCCGGCTTGCGCAGCAGGGTGCAGATCTCCAGCGATGCGGGCTCGCGCGAGCCCAGGTTCGACATCAGCCAGGACAGCGTCAGGCCCGAGTCGATGATGTCCTCGACGATCAGGACGTGCTTGCCCTTGATGTCGGTGTCCAGGTCCTTGAGGATCCGGACGACACCGGAGGACTGGGTGCCCGCGCCGTACGACGAGACGGCCATCCAGTCCATGGTGACGGGGGTGGACAGCGCGCGCGCCAGGTCCGCCATGACCATCACCGCGCCCTTGAGGACTCCGACGAGGAGCAGGTCCTTGCCCGCGTACTCCGCGTCGATCTTCGCGGCCAGCTCGACGAGCTTCGCGTCGATCTCTTCCTTGGTGAGGAGCACCGACTGAAGGTCGGTACCCATGTCCTTCTCGTTCACCCGCGTCTCTTTCTTTGCCTGCCGGTCCGGGATGGTGTCCCGGACCCGCGCGGCCGCTCGCCTGCATGTCAGCCGCTTGTGCGTCAGCTCTGCCGAATCACCAGTCTGCCACCCTGGCGCAGGGCTTCGACGCGGCCGGGGAGGTTGATGGCCTGCTGGCCGCGCCAGCCGGTGATGAGACGGTCGACTTCCTCGATGTGCCGGGCGAAGAGGGAACCGGCCGGTGAGCCCGCCTCTATGGCCGCCCGGCGCAGCACGCGGCGGCGGACCGCGGGCGGCAGCATGTGCAGCTTGGCGCACTCCAGCCGGCCCGCGTCGTCGCGCACATCACGTCCGGCCTCGGCGGCCCAGGTGTCCAGGGCGTCGGCGTCGTCGCGGGAGAGCTGTGCCGTACGGGCCAGCGCCTCGACCACTCCTTTGCCCAGCGCCTTCTCCAGCGCGGGCAGGCCCTCGTGGCGCAGCCGTGAGCGGGTGTAGGCGGGGTCGATGTTGTGCGGGTCGTCCCAGACCGGCAGGGACTGGGCCAGGCAGGCCGTGCGGGCGGTCTGCCGGTCGAGCTGGAGGAACGGGCGGCGGTAGCGGCCGGCCGGTCCGGACGCGGCGGCCATGCCGGACAGGGAGCGGATGCCGGAACCGCGGGCGAGGCCCAGGAGCACCGTCTCCGCCTGGTCGTCGCGGGTGTGGCCGAGCAGGACCGCGGCGGCGCCGTGGCGTTCGGCGGCGGCGTCCAGGGCCGCGTAGCGGGCGTCGCGGGCGGCGGCCTCCGGTCCACCGTCGTGGCCGACGCGCACCGCGACGGCCTCGACCGGGTCGAGGTCCATGGCGGTGAGGCGGCCGACGACCTCGGTGGCCCGGGTGTCGGAGCCGTTCTGGAGGCCGTGGTCGACGGTGATGCCGCCGGCCCGGAGGGGGAGTTTGCGGGCCTCGAAGGCGAGGGCGGAGGCGAGCGCCATGGAATCGGCGCCGCCGGAGCATGCCACCAGCACCAGGGGGGTATCGGTGCGTTCGGGTAGCGCGGGGCGCCGCCTGCCCGCCCCGGCCTCGGCGAGCTCGGGGTGCGGGGCGCGACCGGCGTGCCCGGTGCGTTCGGTCTGTTCGGCGAATTCGGTGAGTACGTCGTGGAGTACGCGGCGGACCGCCAGGCGTATCGCCGCGACCGCAGGATGGGGACCCATGTCCGGTGCCCTTCGTGAAGTTCTGGAGAGGTGCCTCCGAGTGGCGGGACAGCGAAAGTGCCGTCACTCAGAGTGCGTCGATGGTGACAGAGCAAACCCGTTCATCGAGCATTGCACGCCTTCCCATGCCCCTACGGTCCCTCGGATGGGTGATTACCGGCGCGTTGCCCTCGGGTCCCGGGCCTGTGCACGGGCCGTGATCATGACTCTGCCTTACGGTGCACCCGCGCGATCCAGTCCTCCGGCTTGGCGATCTCCGCCTTGGTCGGGAGGGTGTTGGGCGAGGTCCAGACCCGGTTGAAGCCGTCCATGCCGACCTCGTCCACCACGGCGCGCACGAACCGCTCCCCGTCGCGGTACTGCCGCAGCTTGGCGTCGAGTCCCAGGAGCTTGCGCAGCGCCTGGTCCAGACGGCTCGCGCCGCGCGCCCTGCGCTGCTGGAACT
Source organism: Streptomyces sp. NBC_01013 (assembly GCF_045162765.1). NCBI lineage: Bacteria > Bacillati > Actinomycetota > Actinomycetes > Kitasatosporales > Streptomycetaceae > Streptomyces > Streptomyces sp. NBC_01013. Next base: position 4,704,214 of record NZ_CP108687.1, on the reverse strand, counting down.
TCTCCCGGATCTCGCCGACGGAGGACACCACTTCGGGGCCGACGCCGTCCATCACGTAGTCGGCGTGACCTTCGAGCAGGGACATCACCGCGGTGAGCCGGCCGAGGATCTCCCGCTGGGCGGGTGTCTGGACGATCTCGACGAGGCTGCGGCCGCCGTCCTCGCCCTCCTCGCCCTCGGGCCGGCCGCCGGCCAGCGACTGGGCGGCCTCGCGGAGCCGTTCGAGCACGGTCATCGGGTCGACGTCGGTCTCGTCGAGGAATGACTGGATCTCGCCCTGCAGATGGTCGCGGAGCCAGGGGACCGCGGTGAACTGCGTGCGGTGCGTCTCCTCGTGGAGGGCGACCCAGAGGCGGAAGTCGTGCGGGTCCACCTCCAGCTCCCGCTCGACGTGGACGATGTTCGGGGCGACCAGCAGGAGCCTGCCGCCGCCGTCGGCGGAGGCCGGGAGGTCACGGGTGGCGGGGGCGAACGTCTCGTACTGGCCGAGGACCCGGGAGGCCAGGAACGACAGCAGCATCCCCACCTCCACGCCGGTCACCTTGGAGCCGACCGCGCCGAGCACGGCGCCGCCCGTACCGCCGCCGCGCCGCTCCTCCATCTTCTCCAGGAGGGGGCGGAGCAGTTCCCGGAAGCCCGCGACGTTCGCCCTGATCCAGCCCGCCCGGTCCACGACCAGGACGGGGGTGTCCTCCGGTTCGGTCCCTTCCGGGATCATCCGGGTGAAGGAGCGGACGTGTTCTTCCGCCGACTTGGCATGCCTGCGCAGCTCCGCGACGACCTCGCGGGCCTCTTCGCGGCTGATCTCGGGACCCGGCCGCACTAGCCGGGTCGCGGTCGCGACCGCGAGATTCCAGTCGACCATCCCGGCACCACCGATGCTCGTCATGCGTCAACCGTACGTGCTCGGCCCTTGATGCGGTGAGGTGTTGAGCCGCTCATCGTCTGCCGGCGGCCAGTGCGGTCGCGAGCGCGTCGAGGGCCGACTGCGCCTCGGACGGGGCAGCGGTACCCGACGCGAGGAAGGCGAACGTGAGCAGTCTGCCGTGGGGGTCGACGACCGTGCCGGAGAGCGTGTTGACGCCCGTGAGGGTGCCGGTCTTGGCGCGGATGAGGCCGGTGCCGCCGGCCTTGGTGGTGTAGCGGTCGCTGAGCGTGCCGCTGAAACCGGCGACCGGAAGGCCGGTGAGGACGGGGCGCAGTTCCGGGTGGTCCTGGTCGGCCGCGCGGGCCAGGAGCCCGGCGAGCAGGGCGGCGGTGACCTTGTCCTGACGGTTGAGCCCGCTGCCGTCGGCGACGACCACGCCCTTGAGCGGCAGACCCAGCTTCCTCAGCTGGGCGGTGACGGCACGTCGGCCGCCGCGGAAGTCGGCCGGTTCACCCGTGGCGAGCGCGGTCTGGCGGGCGAGGGCCTCGGCGATGTCGTTGTCGCTGTTGGTCAGCGCGCGCTCGACGAGGGCGGACAGCGGGGCGGACAGGTGCCTGGCTACGGGCCGGGACTTCGCGCCGGCCCGGCCCGGGGCGGCGCCGTCCCCGGTGGCGATCCCGGCCTCGTCCAGCAGTTCGCCGAAGGCGTCGGCCGCGTCGCGGGCCGGGTCGCCGCTGCGCGGAGCGGGTCCACTGGAGGTGTCGTCGAGCCGCCCCTCGTTGATCATCAGGGCGCTCACGGGAGCGATGTTCTCGTTGGGGCCGATCGGGTGGAGTGCGGGTCCGGAGTAGCCGGAGGTGTCGTACCGCAGCCGCACCGAGCGGACGCCCCCGTCCTTGAGGGCGCGGGCGGTGTCCGCGGCCAGGGAACGCAGGGCCGCCCGGTCCAGGGTGGGGTCGCCGCCGCCGGCCAGCGTCACGGTGCGCAGGTCGGCGGAGGCCCGGACGGTCGTGGGGATGCGGTGGTCGGGGCCGAGTGCGGTCAGGGCCGCGACCGTGGTGGCGATCTTGACGGTGGACGCGGGCGTCATGGGGGTGTCGGCCCCCAGCCCGTACAGCCGCTTGCCGGTGGCCGTGTCGATGACGACGGCGCTGCGCCGGGTACCGAGCGCGGGGTTCTTCAGCAGCGGGCCCAGCACGGCCCGCAGTCCGGCCGCTGCTCCGTCCGGGGCGACCGCGGCGTCCGGCGCGGGCTTGTCGGCGCCGGTGCCCAGCGCCGCGAGCACGGCGGGGGCGCTGGGTGCCGGGGCGGGGCCGGAGGGCGCGGCGGGCTGGTGATGTGCGCCACCTGTACCGGCCCGGGCAGCCACCCAGTCCTGCTCGGCCTTACGCTGACCCGAGTCCCAGGGACCGGCGGCGAGGACGGCGCCGGCTGCGAGCGCCAGGCCCAGGGCGGCGGAGACTGCCGTGAACTGCCGGTCGCTCAGTCCGTTGCGCATGCCCAGGCGGTCCGCGAGGGCCGTCCTGTCAACGCGGGAGAACGGATTGATCGACGGCCTTTTCACTGGATCGGCCACCGTTGACCAGCCCCTTTCGCGAGCACACAACTCCGTGGGGGACACTTAACCATCAGTCGTATGTGTTGATCATGGAGGAGCCACCCGTGGAGTTCGACGTCGTTATCGAGATCCCGAAGGGTTCGCGGAACAAGTACGAGGTGGACCACGAGACCGGTCGGATCCGCCTGGACCGTCGACTCTTCACCTCGACCAGCTACCCGGCCGACTACGGCTTCGTCGAGAACACCCTCGGCGAGGACGGCGACCCGCTGGACGCGCTGGTCATCCTGGAGGAGCCGACGTTCCCCGGCTGCCTCATCAAGTGCCGCGCGATCGGCATGTTCCGGATGACCGACGAGGCCGGCGGCGACGACAAGTTGCTGTGCGTGCCGGCCTCCGACCCCCGGGTGGAGCACCTGCGCGACATCCACCACGTGTCGGAGTTCGACCGCCTGGAGATCCAGCACTTCTTCGAGGTCTACAAGGACCTGGAGCCCGGCAAGTCCGTCGAGGGTGCCGACTGGGTCGGCCGGGTCGAGGCCGAGGCCGAGATCGAGAACTCGTACAAGCGCCTTGAGGCGCAGGGCGGCGCGCACTGACGTTCCGCTTGCGATTCTGAACAGCTCTCGGGCGGTACACCTTCACGGGTGTGCCGCCCGTTCGCATGACCGCCCATGGGCATGGCCATACTGGGCAGGAGGGCAGCCGAGGACGCGCAGCCGAGGAAGAGCGAGGTCGAGTGGTGGCGGAACCGGGCGGTCCCGATGACCAGAAGCCCCAGTCCGACGAGGCGCGCAGCGCCTTCTCCCAGCCCGCCGGGGTCGGAAGGTCCGCATCCCCGTCGGACGAGGACCATCCGACATCGGAGTTCTCCCTGCCGTCCGGTCTGACACCCGAGCCGCAGGGGCCGGCTTCCGGGTCGGGCCCGGGTTCCGCTTCCGGTTCGGACACGATCGGATCGGCCTTCGCCCCACCGCGCACCTACGACGCCCGGAACTCTCCGCCCGCCTTCACGCCCGCGCACGGCATCCCGATGATCCGGCTGACCAAGGAAGCCCCTTGGCAGGACCGGATGCGCACGATGCTGAGGATGCCCGTCGCCGACCGTCCGGCGCCGGAACCGGTGCAGCGGCACGACGACGCGGGCCCGGCGGTGCCGCGCGTACTCGACCTGACCCTGCGTATCGGGGAGCTGCTGCTGGCCGGCGGCGAGGGGGCCGAGGACGTCGAGGCGGCGATGTTCGCGGTGACCCGCAGCTACGGGCTCGACCGCTGCGAACCGACCGTCACCTTCACACTGCTGTCGATCTCGCACCAGCCGTCGCTGGTCGACGATCCCGTGACGGCGAGCCGTACCGTACGCCGCCGGGGCACCGACTACACGCGACTGGCCGCGGTCTTCCGGCTCATCGACGACATCACCACCGTGGAGGGCGAGATCTCCCTGGAGGAGGCCTACCGGCGCCTCGCGGAGATCCGGCGGAACCGGCATCCGTACCCCGGATGGGTGCTCACCATGGCCGCCGGCGGGCTGGCGGGCGCGGCATCGGTGCTGGTCGGCGGTGGGCCGGTGGTCTTCCTGATCGCCGCGCTCGGCGCGATGCTCGGTGACCGGCTGGCCTGGCTGTGTGCCGGGCGGGGGCTGCCGGAGTTCTACCAGTTCGTCGTGGCGGCGATGCCGCCCGCCGCGATGGGCGTGGCGCTGACCCTCACCCACTGGTCGGACGTACGGCCGTCGGCGGTGATCACGGGTGGACTGTTCGCGCTGCTGCCGGGGCGGGCGCTGGTCGCGGGCGTGCAGGACGGCCTGACCGGCTACTACATCACCGCGGCGGCGCGCCTGCTGGAGGTCATGTACTTCTTCATCGCCATCGTCACCGGGGTGCTGCTGGCTCTCTACGGGGGGCTTCAGCTGGGCGCCGAGCTGGACCCGGAGGCGCGGTTCATCACCCATGACCGGCCGGTGGTGCAGATCCTGGCGTCGATGGTGCTGACCCTGGCCTTCGCGATCCTGCTCCAGCAGGAGCGGGCCACGGTGCTGGCGGTGACGCTCAACGGCGGAGTGGCCTGGATCATCTACGGGGCGATGGCCCGGACGGGCGGCCTCTCCGCGGTGGCGGCCACCGCCACCGCGGCCGGGCTCGTCGGACTGTTCGGGCAGTTGTTCTCGCGCTACCGCTACACCTCGTCGCTGCCGTTCATCACGGCTGCGATCGGCCCGCTGCTGCCGGGCTCGGCCACGTACTTCGGTCTGCTGGGTGTCGCACAGAACGAGCTGGACCGCGGGCTCGCATCCCTGTCGACCGCGGTGGCGACGGCGCTGGCCATCGCGATCGGGGTGAACCTGGGAAGCGAGATCTCCCGGCTGTTCATGCGGGTGCCGGGCGCGGTCGGCGGAGCGAACCGCCGCGCGGCCAAGCGGACGCGCGGCTTCTGACGGAGGCCGGACGGGTCGGCGACGGTGTCGGCGCCCGGCGGGGCGGCCGCCCCGCCGGGCCGCGCCGGCGACCCGGGTCAGCGCTTGGCGTGGCGGCCGCCGCGGCGGTTCGCGGCCGAGCCGGTGGCCGGGTCCCGGGCCTCGTCCTCGCCCGAGGCGGCTTCCTTCTTCGACTTGCTGCGGGCGCGCAGGAACTCGATGCCGATCGGCACGACCGAGATCAGCACGATCAGGACCAGCATCGCCTCGATGTTCTTGTGCACGAACTCGATCCGGCCCAGCCCCGCCCCGAGGAGCGTCACACCGACGCCCCACAGGACGCCGCCGATGATGTTGAACGTGATGAACGAGCGGTAGTTCATCCGGCTGACGCCGGCGATGATCGGCGTGAACGTCCGCACGATGGGCACGAAGCGGGCCAGGATCAGCGACTTCGGCCCGTACTTCTCGAAGAACTCGTGGGCCTTCTCGACGTTCTCCTGCTTGAAGAGGCGGGAGTCCGGGCGGTTGAAGAGCGATGGCCCGACCTTGCGCCCGAAGAGGTAGCCCACCTGGTCGCCGATGATCGCCGCCAGCGCGACCAGGACGCAGACCAGCCACAGCGGGGTGTCCAGCTTGTCCGTCGTCACCAGGAGACCCGTGGTGAACAGGAGCGAGTCGCCGGGCAGGAAGAACCCGATCAGCAGCCCGGACTCGGCGAAGACGATGACCAGCACACCGATCAGCCCGAACTGCCCGATGAGGTGGTCCGGGTCCAGCCAGCTCGGTCCGAGCGCAAGCGTATTCAAGGGTCCGGGCTCCAGGATGTGGTCGATGGCGGCTGCGTGGCCGCCCAAAGCTATCAACGCCGCAGCCCCCCTCCCGGTTCCACTGGCCCCCGTGGAGATGCACACAGGATGAACCGGGGCAAAACTCGATCCCAGGAGGTGCCACACCATGGGCATTGAGGATTACGGCGGCGGTCAGACGACACAGTCCGATGTGCTCGTCGTCACCACCAATGACGTACCCGGACACCAGGTGACGCAGGTCATCGGCGAGGTCTTCGGCCTGACGGTCAGGTCGCGTCACCTCGGCAGCCAGATCGGTGCCGGACTGAAGTCCATGATCGGCGGCGAGCTGAAGGGGCTGACCAAGACGCTCGTCGAGACCCGCAACCAGGCCATGGAACGGCTGGTCGAGCAGGCGAGGGCGCGCGGCGCCAACGCGGTGCTGATGATGCGCTTCGATGTGAGCGAGGCGGCGGACGTGGGCACGGAGGTCTGCGCGTACGGTACCGCCGCGGTGATCAGCAGGGTCTGAGCGGCGTGACGGGGGTGGGGCGCCGCGCCCCACCCCCGTCAGACCCACCCGGCTACCCCTGGCGCTCCGCGTTGGCGTTGATCGCGTCGCGCAGGTGCTCGGCCAGTCCCGGTCGCATCGACTCGTAGAACGCCTTGAACTGCGGATCGGCGACGTACATCTCGCCGAGGCTCCGGTGGATCTCGGTGGTGCACTCGTAGAACCAGGTCGTGATGTGGAGCCGGTGCTCCTCGGCGAGGTCCATGGCCCGCTCACCGGCGGCCGGCTCGCCGGCCTCCATGAGCGCGTCGTAGCGCTCACCCCAGGAGGCGACCTCGGCCTTCATCCGCTGCCAGTCCTCCTTGGTGTAGCGGGCGGCCCGGCGCTGCGACTCGGCGTAGGTGTCACTGCCGCCCCAGCGGCGCTCGGCCTCCTCCGCGTAATGCTCCGGGTCCTTGTCGCCGAAGACCTCGAACTTCTCCTCGGGCGTGAGGTTGATGCCCATCTTCCGTGCCTCCATTGCTGTCTCGACGGCTGTGGCCATCCGCTGCAGTTCGGCGATCCGGTGCGACAGCAGTGCGTGCTGGCGCCGCAGGTGTTCCTGCGGGTCCGCGCCGGGGTCGTCGAGCAGCGCCGCGATCTCGTCGAGCGGGAAGCCGAGCTCCCGGTAGAACAGGATCTGCTGCAGCCGGTCGAGGTCGGCGTCGCTGTAACGCCGGTGGCCCGCGTGGCTGCGCCCGCCCGGCGAGAGCAGTCCGATGCCGTCGTAGTGGTGCAGGGTGCGCACCGTGACTCCGGCGTATCCGGCGACCTGTCCCACCGAGTGCTCCATGACTCCCCGCTCCTTTCGTGTGGTGGGTGCGGGTCCGAGCCTGGGCCCTGACGTGACGTGAGGTGCAAGTCCGAAACACCGCAGACTCTGTCCGATTCGAGGGTTTATAGGCCTTTTGCATCGCTATGGTGAGCCGATGGCCTCAGATTCCGCCGCCGCTTCGGCCGCCTCCGGCGAACCGGTCCCCGCGCGCCGGCTGCTGCTGCTCATCGTCCCCGCACTGGCCGTCGGCGTGGTCGCGGCCCTCGTCCTGCTCGGCGTCAGCCTCCTCGCGGATCAGGTGCAGGACGTCCTGTGGGAGACACTGCCCGACGCGCTCTCGATCGGCCGCTACTCCTCGCTGTGGATGATCGTGATGCTGACCGCGACGGGCCTGGTGACCGGCCTGACCATCCGCGCGGTACCGGGCCGGGCGGGCCCGGACCCGGCGACCACGGGCCTGGTCGACACGCCGCTGGCGCCCGGGGTGGTGCCGGGTCTGCTCGCGGTGACGGTCCTGTCCCTGGCGGGCGGGGTCAGCCTCGGCCCCGAGAATCCGATCACCGCCGCCAACATCGCCCTGGCCTGCTGGGCCGGCCGCCGGTTCGCGCCGGGCGCCCCGGGTGAGGTGTGGCTCGCGCTCGCCGCCGCGGGCACCGTCGGCGCGCTCTTCGGGACCCCGGTCGCCGCCGCACTGGTCCTCTCCGAGACGCTCGCCTCGCGCCCCGGGCCGGGAGCCCTCTGGGACCGGCTCTTCGGGCCGCTCGCCGCCGGGGCCGCGGGCGCCCTCACCATGACGCTGACCGCCCACCCCAGCTTCGACCTGGCGCTGCCGGACTACACCCACTCCGACTGGGGCGACCTGCTCTCCGCCTGCGTGATCGCCACCGCCGGGGCGGTACTCGGCCTTGCGGCGGTGTACGCCTTCCCGTACGCGCACCGCGCCTTCCGCGCGCTGCGGCACCCCGTCCTGGCCATGACCGCGGGCGGGCTGCTGCTCGGCCTCCTCGGGGCCCTCGGCGGACACCTCACCCTGTTCAAGGGGCTGGCGGAGGTGAAGGTGCTGGCCGCCGATCCGGGCGGCTGGTCGGCCGGCGAGTTCGCGGTCATGGCGGTGGTGAAGACCGCCGCCCTGCTGATCGCGGCGACCTGCGGCTTCCGGGGCGGCCGGATCTTCCCCGCGGTCTTCTGCGGCGTCGCGCTCGGTTTGTGCGCCCACGCCCTGGTCGACGGCGTGCCGGTCGCCCTCGCCGTGACGTGCGCGGCGCTCGGCATGCTGCTGGCCGTCACGCGGCAGGGCTGGCTGAGCCTGTTCACGGCGGCGGTCCTGGCCTCCGACACGGCGCTGCTCCCCCTGCTGTGCGTCGCCACGCTGCCGGCCTGGCTGCTGGTGACCGGGCGGCCCCAGATGCAACTGCACGCGGACGGTACGCCGCTGCGCTGAGGCGTCGGGCGCGCGCCCGACGCGCCGGACACCCCCGCTATCCGTATCGTCTGACATTGTCCGTATCGCCGGATTCATCCCGTCATGCCGGCGACAGCTGAGAAGGGCAGGTCTGCGATGCCGCTCCACAAGGGCCCCGCACACAGCACCGAACCGTCCGACCCGCGGCGCCGGCTCGCACTCAACCCGTTCTTCGGGGAGGCCGACCCGACCGCCGGGATGGAGTCCGCACCACCCCGGCACAAGCTGCCGGACGGACCGCTGCCGCCCGCCACCGCCTACGGCCTGGTCCATGACGAGCTGATGCTCGACGGCAACTCACGGCTCAACCTCGCCACCTTCGTCACCACCTGGATGGAACCCCAGGCCGGTGTGCTGATGAGCGAGTGCCGCGACAAGAACATGATCGACAAGGACGAGTACCCGCGCACCGCCGAACTGGAACGGCGCTGCGTGGCCATGCTCGCCGACCTCTGGAACGCCCCCGACCCCGCCACGGCCGTGGGCTGTTCGACGACCGGGTCCAGCGAGGCCTGCATGCTGGCCGCCATGGCGCTCAAACGCCGCTGGGCGGCCAAGAACGCCGACCGCTACCCCTCGACCGCCCGGCCCAACCTGGTCATGGGCGTCAACGTGCAGGTCTGCTGGGACAAGTTCTGCACGTTCTGGGAGGTCGAGCCGCGCCTCGTCCCGATGGAGGGCGACCGCTACCACCTCGACCCGCAGGCTGCCGCCGACCTCTGCGACGAGAACACCATCGGCGTCGTCGGCATCCTCGGTTCCACCTTCGACGGCAGCTACGAACCCATCGCCGAGCTCTGCGCGGCCCTCGACGCCCTTCAGGAGCGCACCGGCCTCGACATCCCCGTCCACGTCGACGGGGCGTCGGGTGCGATGGTGGCGCCGTTCCTGGACGAGGACCTGGTGTGGGACTTCCGCCTCCCCCGGGTGTCCTCGATCAACACCTCCGGGCACAAGTACGGCCTGGTCTACCCGGGCGTCGGCTGGGCACTGTGGCGCTCACCCGCCGAACTGCCCGAGGAGCTCGTCTTCCGGGTCAACTATCTCGGCGGGGACATGCCGACCTTCGCGCTGAACTTCTCCCGGCCGGGCGCCCAGGTCGTGGCGCAGTACTACACCTTCCTGCGGCTGGGCCGGGAGGGCTACCGCGCCGTGCAGCAGGCGTCCCGTGACGTGGCGATGGGACTGGCCAAGAAGTTCGAGGAGCTCGGCGACTTCCAACTGCTCACCCGCGGAGACCAACTGCCCGTCTTCGCGGTGACGACCAAGCCTGAGGTGACGGCGTACGACGTCTTCGACGTATCGCGCCGGCTGCGTGAGCACGGCTGGCTGGTGCCCGCGTACACCTTCCCGGCCAACCGGGAGGACCTCTCCGTGCTCCGGATCGTGTGCCGCAACGGCTTCTCGTCGGACCTGGCGGAACTGCTGCTGGAGGACCTTCGGTTGCTGCTGCCGGAGCTGCGCAGCCAGGCGCGCCCGTTGAGCGCCGAGCACGGCCCGGCGACGTCGTTCCACCACTGAGCGCCGCCCCGGACCGGGCGAGGCGCTCCGCCCCCGCCTGCGAACGCCGGCGGGGGCGGAGCGGTGCGGCGCGCCGTTCAGCGACCCAGCCGCGCGAACCGCCGTACTGCCAGCGGGAAGAAGACCGCCAGCAGCGCCACCGGCCACGCGAGCGCCAGCAGTTCGGCATGGTCGGCGGCCCAGGACCCGCCACCGCCGCCCGGGTTCCCGAACAGGTCGCGCACCGCCGTGGCCGTCGCCGACATCGGGTTCCATTCGACGACCGCGCCCAGCCACCCCGGCATCGACTCCGGCACCGCGAAGACGTTGGAGAGGAAGCCGACCGGCCAGACCAGGATCTGCACCGCCTGCACCATCTCCGGCCGGCCCGCCACCAGCGCCAGCAGGATGCCGAGCCACAGCATCGCGAACCGCAACAGCAGGAGCAGCCCGAGGGCCCCCAGCGCCGCGAGCAGCCCGTGGTGCGGGCGCCAGCCGACCGCGTACCCGACGCCGGTCATGACGGCGAGAGCGGCCACCGACTGGAGCATGTCCGCGACAGCCCGCCCGACCAGCACCGCGCCGGAGACCATCGGCATCGAGCGGAACCGGTCGACCACCCCCTTGTTGAGGTCCTGGGTGACCGCGAGCATGGTCGACTCCAGGCCGAACGCCATGGTGAGCGCGAGCATGCCGGGCACCAGGTACTCGGTGGTGTCACCGTCGACCGCCCGGCCGCCGTCGACCAGGTAGTTGAACATCAGCAGGAGCATCACGGGGAAGACCAGCCCCACGACGACCTGCACCGGCTGCCGAGCCCAGTGCGCCAGTTCGCGCCTCGTCATGGTCCAGGAATCGGACACCGCCCAGCCCGCCGTACTCATACCGCCACCTCCACGTCGTCCTGCCTGCTCCCCGTCAGGGACAGGAACACCTCGTCCAGCGTCGGCCGGCGCAACGCGATGTCCTCCGCCTCGATACCCGCCTCCTCCAGGACCCGTACGGTCCGCGAGAGCGTCGCCATCCGGTCCCGCGCCGGCGCGCCGATCAGTCGCCGGTGCGGGTCCGTCACCGCCCCGCCCGCCAGCAGTGCGGCCGCGCGGTCCAGCTGCGCTCCGTCGCGGACGACGACATCGATCCGGTCGCCGCCCACCCGCGCCTTCAGTTCGTCGGCCGTGCCCTCGGCGGCGACCCGCCCGCCGTCGATCAGCGAAATCCGGTCCGCGAGCTGGTCGGCCTCTTCCAGGTACTGGGTGGTCAGCAGGACGGTCGTGCCGTCGCCCACCAGGCCCCGCACCGCCGCCCACACCTCGGCCCGGCCGCGCGGGTCGAGACCGGTCGTCGGCTCGTCGAGGAAGAGCACCTCGGGATCCGTGATCAGCGACGCGGCCAGATCGAGCCGCCGCCGCATGCCGCCGCTGTACTCCGCGACGGCCTTGCGGCCGGTGTCCGTGAGGCCGAAGCGGTCCAGCAGTTCGTCCGCCCGCGCCCCCGCCCGCCGGGCGCCCAGGTGGTACAGCCGCCCGAACATCTCCAGGTTCTGCCTCCCGCCGAGTTGCTCGTCCACCGCCGCGTGCTGGCCGAGCAGCCCGATCCGGCGCCGGACCTCGCCCGGCCGCTGCCGCACGTCGTGCCCCGCCACCTGGACACGGCCCTCGTCGTACCGCAGCAGCGTCGAGAGAATGCGGACGGCCGTGGTCTTCCCCGCCCCGTTGGGCCCGAGCACCGCGTGCACGGTGGAGCGGGCGACCGTGAGGTCGAGGCCGTCCAGCGCGCGCTTCGCGCCGTATCGCTTGTGCACTCCATCGACGACGATCGCGTCGTTCGGCATCGCCACACCCCCAATTAGTCAAACTTGACTAGCACCAGAAAAATAACGGGCCGCCACGCATTCGTCAAACTTGATTAGTGGAGGTCCTCCGGGTCGGGCGCCCCCGTCGCGTACGGGTTCTCCTCGCCCTCGGCCAGCACGCCGACGAACGGATCGCCCTCACCCGCGAAGGTGTACGCCCCGCCCTCGATGCGCTCGATCAGGCCCAGCGTCCACTGCGCGCCGGAGTCCGCCGAGTGCACCCACATGTTCATGATCTCGCCGATGTGTCCGATGGACTCGGGCCCCGCCTCGGGCGTGTAGTACTCGGTGACCGAGGTCCGCCACCGGGCAAGGCCCGCCACCCGCTCCTTCAGCAGGGCCACCGCCTCGGCCCGCTCCAGGTCGACGATCCCGCCCAGCCCGGCCGACAGCACGTCCAGCTTCTGGTCGTACGAGGTCAGCGCCGCGCGGAGCAGTGCGAAGTACTCCTCGTTGCCCTGCTCGGTGATCTCGTACTCGGTACGGGGCGGGCCGCCCACCGTGCTCGGGGCGACCTCGTGGGCGAGCAGGACGCCCTGCTTCGCCATCTGCTTCAGTGCGTGGTAGATCGACCCCGGCTTGGCGTTGGACCACTCGTGTGCGCCCCAGTACTCCAGGTCGTTGCGGATCTGATAGCCGTGCGCCCGGCCGTGCTGTCGCACCGCGCAGAGGACCAGCAACCGGATCGCTGACATCCCACCCACCTCTCTACTCAACTTTGACGAGAGTAGCGGTGCGGGGACCGGAGCATGAAAGGGCTTCGGCCATCAGGGTGCGGGGGCAGAGCGTGAAAGGGCTCCGGCCGTCAGGGTGCGGGCTCAGAGCGGGAACGGGCTCCGGCCGTGCTGGATCGATATCCACTTCTGGGTGGTGAAGGCCTCCACCGTCGCCCGGCCGTTCAGCCGGCCGGTCCCGGAGTTCTTCTCGCCGCCGAAGGCGACCAGCGGATCGTCCTGCACGGTGGCGTCGTTGACGTGGAACATGCCGCTGTCGATCCGCTGGGCGAAGCGCACCCCGCGTTCGGCGTCGGCGGTGTGCACGGCGCCGCTGAGCCCGTAGGGGCTGTCGTCGGCGATCCGCACGGCCTCCTCCTCGCCGTCGAACTCGATGAGCAGCGCCACCGGGCCGAAGATCTCCTGGGAGAGCAGCGGGGATTCGTCCGGGAGCCCGGTGAGCACGGTGGGCTCGACGAGGTTGCCGCGGGTGCGGCCCCGGACCAGCGCCGTGGCCCCCTCCGCGAGCGCCTGGTCGACCAGGGCGGTCAACGCGTCGGCCTGGAAGGTGTTGATGACCGGGCCGATCTGCGTCTCCGGGTCGCGCGGGTCGCCGGCCCTGAGCGCGGCCACCCGGGCGACGAACTTCTCGGTGAACTCGGGGGCGACGGCGCGGTCCACCAGGATCCGGTTCGCCGCCATACAGACCTGGCCCTGATAGACGAAGCGGCTGAAGACCGCGGAGTCGACCGCGTAGTCGATGTCCGCGTCGTCGAGCACCACCAAGGCGCTGTTGCCACTGAGTTCGAGAATGGTGCGCTTGAAGAGCGCGCCCGCCGTCGCTGCGACGTGGCGGCCCACCCGGTCCGTCCCGGCGAAGGAGATGACCTTGGGGACGGGGTGCTCGATGAACGCGTCGCCCACCTCGGCTATGTCGGTGACGACGACGTTGAGCAGCCCGGCGGGAAGCCCGGCCTCCTCGAAGATCCGGGCGATGAGGCCGCCGCCGGTCACCGGGGCGTTCTGGTTGGGCTTGACGACGACCGCGTTGCCGAGCGCCAGGGCCGGGGCGACGGACTTCATCGTCACCAGGAAGGGGAAGTTGAAGGGGCTGATGACGCCGATGACGCCGACCGGGATCCGGTAGAGGCGGTTCTCCTTGCCGTCGACCGGCGAGGGCAGGATCCGGCCTTCGGGGTGCAGCGCCTGGTGGGCGGCCTCGCGCAGGAAGTCCTGGGCCGCGCTCAGTTCGTACATCGCCTTCGCGCGGGTGCCGCCCAACTCGTCGATGACCGCTTCGACGATGTCCTCGGCCAGCTGCTCGGTGATCCGCACCGCCCGCTCCAGAACGTCGCGACGCTCGTACGGACTTGTGGCGGCCCACTCCCGCTGCGCGCGCTCGGCGGCGCGGTAGGCGAGGTCGATCTCCTCCGTGGTGGCAATCGTGATGGAGGCGAGCTTTTCCCCGTTGAAAGGATTGAAATCGATGATGTCCCACGAGCCGGTGCCGGTGCGCCATTCACCGTCTATGTACTGGGCGGCCAGCTCGTGGAAGAAGGACATGCGATCCCTTACTGCAGGTGCAGACTCCTGTCGGTACGTCATGGTACTGACAAATCAGGAGAGTTGGAGAAGACCACGGAGCAGATCCCGGCTCTCCTCCGGGCCCGGGCTGTCCTCGTGGAGCCGGGTCATCGCCTTTTCGTACTGGGCGACTTCTTCGGCCTTGTCCAGATAGAGCGCACTTGTCAGCTGCTCCAAATAGACAATGTCCGACAGATCGGATTCCGGGAATCGCAGCATCGTGAAGGAGCCGCTCTCGCCCGCGTGCCCGCCGAAACTGAACGGCATCACCTGGAGCGTGATGTTCGGCTGTTCCGACATTTCGATCAGATGCCGCAATTGGGCGCGCATCACTTCCCGTCCGCCGTAGGGGCGGCGCAGCGCCGCCTCGTCCAGCACCGCGTGGAAGCGTGGGGCCCGCTCGGAGACGAGCGCCTTCTGGCGCGCCAGACGCAGCGCCACCCGGCGGTCGATCTCGGCGGCGGGGGCTCCGCGCATGCCCCGCGAGACGACTGCGTGCGCATAGTCCTCGGTCTGCAACAGGCCGTGCACGAACTGGACTTCATAGATGCGGATGAGCGAGGCCGCGCCTTCCAGGCCGATGTACGTCTGGAACCAGCCGGGCAGCACGTCCCCGTAACTGTGCCACCAGCCCGCCACGTTGGCCTCCCGGGCAAGGCCGAGCAGGGAGTCGCGCTCCGCCTCGTCCGTGACTCCGTAGAGCGTGAGCAGGTCCTCGACGTCCCTGGCCTTGAAGCTCACCCGTCCCAACTCCATGCGGCTGATCTTCGATTCGGAAGCCCGGATGGAGTAGCCGGCCACCTCACGGGTGATGCCACGTGAGTCCCGCAGCCGCCTGAGCTGCGAGCCCAGCAGGATGCGCCGCACCACGGATCCACTCGACTCGCCTGCCGCCACTGGTCCAGCCCTCCCCATCGCTTCCTGGGCATCGGGGTCCCCCCGAACCCCAAGAGCCGGATTCTGCCATCAAAACGCTTCAGCCCGTACTCATTCGATTACGGAAATGAGAAGACTTCCCGGAGGTCCCGAAAATCCACAGAGGAAGAAATGAGCAAGAACCGGCACGGTATCGGACAGGTCAGGCGCGTGCACGTGCATCTGCCCTTGCATCTGCTGTGCGCATTCGGAACCATGGGCCTCGCGCACCTGCGTGCTCGTTCGTGTTGTGCCGCTGTACCCGTGTACCCGCAGTACCGATACAGCCGCGATTCCCGGGAGTGCCTCGCATGGGGACGAATGGATCGACGATGCTCGAGCCGTTACGGCAGGGGCTTCCCCCCATCGATCCCTCAGCCGTCTCCGGGTCAGCGACCTGCACCCTGCCCGCCCGCTTCGAAGCCGTCGGCGGGGCACGGCAGTTCACCCGGGCAACACTGAGTGGTTGGGGTCTGAGCGAGCGCTTCGACGATGTCGCGCTCGTCGTCTCCGAACTCGTCACCAACGCCCTGCGGCACGCCCTGCCCGCCGACACCCCGCGCGAGTCCCAGGATCCGCCGGTCCGGCTGCATCTGATGCGCTGGACCTCGCGACTGGTGTGCGCGGTGCGCGATCCCAGCCGGGCGAGCCCCGTCGCGTCCGAGGCGGAGGACTCCGCGGAGTCGGGCCGGGGTCTCTTCCTGGTGGATTCGTTCAGCGACTGCTGGGGCTGGCACCCTTCACCCGTACTGGCGACGGAGAGCACCGTCGCCGGGTCCGCGCCCCGCGGAAAGGTCGTCTGGGCTCTCTTCCGGCTGTCCGACCCGGCATGACACGGGCCGACCGCCGATCCGGCGTGACACAGGGGTGAAAGGCCCCGCCCCCCGGGAATGACGCTGCGGCAGGCCGCGCTCAGGCCTCCGCTATGAGGTGGTCGAACTCGCCGTCCTTCACGCCCAGCAGCAGGGCCTCTATCTCCGCGGGCGTATAGACCAGCGCCGGCCCGTCCGGGTGGCGTGAATTGCGCATCGCCACATCTCCGTCGGGCAGCTTCGCGAACTCCACGCAGGATCCCTGGGAGTTGCTGTGCCTGCTCTTCTGCCAGACGACTCCGCGAAGCTCTGTGGCCGCCATGCCGTTGTACACGTGGTGCACAGGACGCTCCCCGAGTTGCAAAGTGCAAGTGTCAACTGTCTCGGATCATAGCTGTGTTCAATTTCTGGTGCATGAGCGGATGCATGGGCAGATGCACGTGCACGCGGGGTGTTCCCCCGATTACAGCTCTCACAGAAGAAGGACGTACGGCAGGCCTGTTCCGCTCCCGATTCCGGAAGTTGACCCTTACGTCCCGGTGGCAACTCACTGGTAGCTTGGACGGTCATTCGTCTTCCAGGGGGAATTCCACATGCACAAACGCGTACGTACCGGCGCTGTCGTGGCCACCGGACTGCTGACCGCTCTCGCCCTCACCGGGTGCAGCAGCGACAGCGGCAAGGACGGCGCGGACGGCAGTTCCGGCTCCACGGCCGCCCCTACGCCCGCGGGCAGCGGCAGCGCCGACGCCGGCTCCGGGGCGGACGACGCCGCCGGGGGCCTCAAGGCGCTGGAGGGAGCCTGGGCCGGGCTGACCGACGGCAAGGCGGTGGTGCTGTCCGTCGCATCCGGGAAGGCCGTGGTCGTCGCCGACTCCCATGTCTGCTCGGGCACCGCCAAGGACATGGGCAAGCCGATGCTGGCACTGACGTGCGCCGACGGCAACACCGACCGGACCATGGGAGCCATCGAGTCCAACGACGGCAAGACCGTCGTCGTCTCGTGGGACGGCGGCACCAAGGACACTCTCGCCAAGACGGACGCCGACTCGCTGGAAGGCCTGCCGGACCTTCCGACCCCGTGACCGCCTCGGCGGCCGGGGCTCCGACTCCTCAGTCGTCGTCGGACCCGCGGGAGTGCGCACCGGAACCGCTGTCCAGGCTCCCGGAGAACTCCTCCAGGGCTTCGAGCAGGAGGTCGGCCCCGTTCCGTACGACCGGGTCCGCCCCTCCCCCGCTCATCCGCTCCTCCTCGTCCCACTTCTCCAGCGCCTCCCGCACCGCCGTCCAGTCCGGTACGCGCCGCTCCCGCACCGCCTTCGCACCCTGCTCGGTGGCCCGGCGCAGCGCCTCGGCGAGTGGGGCGGCCGCCGGTACGGGAGTGGCTCCGCCCTCCGGGAGGTGGGCCTCCATCAGCATCGCGACCCGGCCGAGCTGGGCGAGTGCGTGCTGGGTGCCGTCTGCGGCGGCGTGCGAGAGACCGCGGTGGCGCACCGGTTCGTGCTGGGCCGTGGCCACCGCCTCCTGCCAGGCGACGCGCGCGTTCCGGGTGGCCAGCAGTGCCTGACGGACGTCGTCGTGGCCGCGGTAGGCCGGATCGGCGTACTGGTCGACGACCGAGGCGGCGTAACGGCCGTCCTCCTTCAGCCAGTCACCGAGCCGTCCGCGCAGCCGCGGGGTCTCCCACGCCGGGTAGACGGCGTACGAGATCATGGCGATGAGACCGCCGAGGAGGGTCAGCAGAACCCTTTCGAGCACGGTCTGCGACAGGTCGTCGCCCGCCATGCCGAGCAGGAAGACCACGTACGCGGCGACGCAGGCCTGGCCGACGGCGTAGCCGGTCCGCATCAGCAGGTACATCAGCAGGGCGCAGGCCACGGCGAGCACGGCGGAGAGCCCCGCACGGGGGTGCGCCGCCTGCACGATCACGCTGGCGACGAAGACCCCCACGACGGTGCCGCCGAAGCGCGCCACGGACCGTTCGTACGTCCGGGAGAACTCCGGCCGCATGACCATGACGGCCGCCATCGGCACCCAGTAGCCGTGGCCGAACGGCAGCGCCAGGCCCAGCAGGTAGCCGACCCCGGCGACCACCGAGATCCTGATGGCGTGCCGCAGGATCGGCGAGCCGCGGTGCAGCTCGCCGCGCATCGACCCGATCACCACCGGAACCAGCCGCACCAGGGTGGGCCGTTGGTGGTGCTCGGCGGGGATCCGGCCGCCCCGTCCGGCCTCGATGGCCTCGGCGGCCTCGGCGGCCTCTGCCCGCTCCTCCTTGGTGCCGTCGCCCTCGGCCGCCTCGATGACGTCGGAGAGCAGGGCGGCGAGCCGGTCGGCGGCGCGGAGCGGGGGGCCGGCGAGCAGCGCGCCGGTGTCGGGCGTCTTCAGCGCGGCGACGGCGGGCGCGGGAAGCCGCACCGGGTCGCCGTGACGGATCGCCCGCGCGGCCGCGTCGAGCAGGGATCCGGCGGCGGCGAGGAGCTCACGGACCCGGTCGCGCTCCGGGCCCTCGGAGGGCACGCCCATCGCAGGGTCCGCGAGGGAGGCGAGGACCGGTCGGATCCGTTCGGCGGCGCCGCGCGAGCCGTGCAGTTCCGCGGGGCGCCGCCGGGCCTGGCGGGCGGTGACGGCGGCGGCCCTGCGGGCTTCCATCAGGGGCGCGGGGTCGAAGTGGGCGACGGGGTCGTGACGCAGCCGGCGGGCGTAGTCGGCCTCGCCGGCCAGCGCGTCGGCCAGGGCGTCGCGCTGGGCTCCCCATCTGCGGACCGGGAACAGCACGATGAGCACGGCCTGGACCACCCCGCCGAACGTGATCATCAGGGCGTGCAGGGCCGCCTCGGCGACGGACGTGGGCAGGGTGATCGTCACCAGCATGATCGCGACGTTGGACGCGGCGATGATGCCGCCCGTCGGACCTGCCGCCCAGGCCATCCCCGCGAGAAAGGTCCAGAGCACCAGCAGGGCCAGGAAGAGCGCAAGATGGGAGCCGGTGACGTAGCCGAGGAACGTGGACATGCCGAGGCTGAAGCCGGAGACCAGGGCGAGCACGGGGCGGGGGCGCCAGCTGCGCTGGAAGGTGGCGATCGCCGCCTGGAAGGCGCCGAACGCGGAGCTGGCCGCGACGACGGGCCCGAACAGGGCGAGGGTCACGCCGATCACCAGCGCGAGACCCGCCGCGCCGCGGATGGCGATCAGCGGTTCGAGGCGCGCCTTCTCGATCGTCAGCCCCGAGCGCGCGGTCTCCCTCAGCGCCCGGAGCCAGCTCATGCCCAGAGCCTAACCGGATTTTCCGATATGCCCGAGTTGTCAGGTGCGGATTTCCGGCTCGCGCACCGGTCCACGCGCCGCCGGGACGGGCCGTGGGCGTCAGCCGGAGATCTCCGGCCTGCCCCCGCCCATCCTGGCCCGGTCCGCCGCAGCCGTCCCGTGGGTCCAGCCGTCCAGGTCCGTGGCACCGCGGACCCGGGTGGTCGTGGTCTCGGGGAACATCTTCTCGGCGGCGTCGGTGACCGCCACGTCCCGCGCGGCCAGCACGGGCAGCAGACCTGCCCCGGCGGACGGAGCGCCTGCGGCGGCGCCCTCGGCGTCGGCCTCGGCGGTGGCGCGGGCGGTGCCGTCGGCCAGCCGTCCGCCCAGACGCTGGGCGTAGGCCATCAGGAAAGACTGCCGGAAGGTCTTGGTCCGCTTGCGGCCGCCGGCCCGCTGGCCCGCCTCGGCCCGGGTCATCGCCGCCGTGCCCTGTACCAGCAGCGAGGTGTGGAGCAGCTCGACCGCCTCCAGGTCCGGCTCGAAGCCGACCACCGTCGAGAAGCCGAGGTCGCTGTTCCACACGGCCCGGCAGCGGTTCGCCGAGGCGACTGCGTCGAGCAGGATCGCCTTGGCCGTCTCGTACGGGGCGTCCACCCCGATCCGGCAGGCACCGGGCACACTGCCGCTGTGCGTACGCGCCGCCAGCAGCGCCTCGTCGATGCTGTGCCGGGCCATCAGCTCCTGCGCCTTGGTGGTGAGCGCCTCCGCCTCCTCCGGGAAGCCGGTCGCCTCCGCCTTGGCCAGCAGCGCGCGGATCCGGGTCAGCATGCGCGGTTCGTCGTGCGAGGGCGGCAGGTGCAGGGTGTCGCGCAAGGCGCCGGGCGGCGGCCCGACGGGTTCGATCGCGGGCAGCCGGAGCAGCAGCCGGTAGAGCGCCAGGAGCGCGGAGGCGTACGAGAAGCGGTCCGGCCGCCCCGCCTGTGGCGGGGCGGGCAGCTCGTCCAGCTGTTCCTGCCAGCGGGGCGGCAGCACCTCGTACCGCCGGACCTCCGAGCCGATCAGCCCGGCGGCCAGGCCGGCCGCGTGCTCGTCCAGTTCGCGGCGGACGACACGCACGAGATCGGCGGGCAGCCAGCCACGGCCCCAGGCGCGCCGGACGAACTCCTCGCCCCGGCGCAGCAGCTCCGCGTCGGCCGCGAGGTCGGCGGCGAGGAGGGACGCGCCGGTGTCGAGGCCACGGTCGCCGTCCGAGTACAGCGCCGCCGCGAAGGCCTGGTCGATCACCGGTTCCATGAGGTCAGGGTAGACAGGGAAGCCGCGGCGGAATTCATCCACACCCTGTGGACAACGGGTGGCCGCCGCGCCCGCCCTCCCTCACGGCAGCAGGACGACCTTCCCGCGCACGTGGCCCGCCTCGCTCAGCTCCTGCGCCCTGGCCGCCTCGGTCAGCGGGAGCGTTTCGGCGACGGGCACCCGCAGCTCGCCGTCGGCCGCGCGGCGGGCGTGCTCGGCGAGCTGCTGCCCGGACCGGGAGCCCCCGCCGGAGAAGGCCACGCCGTATTTCGCCGCATCCGGGTCGGCGATGGTGACGATCCGCTCGGTGCCGCCGCGCAGCTCGATGGAGTCCGGCAGCGCGCCGCGCCCCGACGCGTCGAAGACCGCGTCCACTCCCTGGGGAGCGAGTTCGCGCACCCGGCCGACCAGCCCGTCCCCGTACTCCACCGGCGTCGCGCCGAGCACCCGCAAGTAGTCGTGGTTACCCGGGGAGGCCGTGCCGATCACCGTCGCGCCGCGGGCCGCCGCCAGCTGGACCGCGGCCGATCCGACGGCTCCGGCCGCCCCGTGCAGCAACAGGGTCTCCCCCGACTCCACGGCCAGTTCGTCCAGGACGCGCTGGGCGGTGTTCGTCGCGATGGTCAGGGCGGCCGCGTCCGGCCAGCTCAGCTCCGCGGGCTTGGGGGCGACGAGAGCGGCGTCGGCCAGGGCGTACTCGGCGTACGAACCGGTGGCGCTCCAGCCCAGCACCTCGTCGCCCACCGCGACACCGGTGACCCCCTCACCGGTCACGTCGACCACCCCGGCGAACTCGACGCCCGGAATCGCCGGGAGCGAGGTCGGGAACACGTCCTCCATCCAGCCGCGCCGGATCTTGTAGTCCATCGGGTTGACGGCGGCAGCCCGGACCTTCACCCGCACCTGCCCGGGTCCGGGATGCGGGTCCTCGACCCGGGCCGGATGCAGTACCTCGGGTCCGCCGAACTCCTCGAAAACGATCGCTTCCATCGTGTCGTCTGCCTCCTCGTCGGAACGGATCCGGGCCGGGGCCTGTGCTGAGAATCCCGCCCTCCCGGGCCCGGATCCATCCTTCCAGCGTCCCCTCTCCCGCGCGCTCCGCCTCGCTGTCAGTGCCGGGTGCCACACTCGAATCCATGACCGAACGCTGGGCTGTGGCCGTCACGGAGAGCGGTGGCGCGCGCCTCGCCCCGCTGGACCGCGCCGGCCGGCCCACCGCCCCGCTCGTCACCGAACCGGACCTGGCCGAGGCCGTCCGCACCCGGCCCGAGGTCACCCGCTGGGTGTGGCGTTCGACGGCCGAGGTCTACCCCCGGCTGCTGGCCGCCGGGGTGCCGGTCGCCCGTTGTTACGACATCGAGGTCGCCGAATCCCTGCTGCTGGGGCACGAGGGCCGGCTCGGCGAGCCCCGTTCGGCCGCGGCCGCCCACGCCCGCCTGCTGCGCGGCCCGGTGCCGCCCGACCCGCCGCCCCGCTCCGCCGTACCAGGCTCCCAGTCCTCCCTGTTCGAGCCGCAGTCGGGGACCGGCCTGCCGTTCGACGCCCTGCTCCAGGTGTATGCGGACCAGCTCGCCCGCCACGACGCCACGGACCGGCCGGGCCGTATGAGTCTGCTGACGGCCGCCGAGTCCGCCGGCATGCTGGTCGCCGCCGAGATGAACCGCTCGGGCCTGCCCTGGCGGGCCGATGTCCACCGTGAGGTGCTGCACGAACTCCTCGGCGAGCGGTACGCGGGCGGTGGCGAGCCCCGGAAGCTGGCCGAGCTCGCCGACGAGGTGTCCGCCGCCTTCGGCCGCAGGGTGCGCCCGGACCTTCCCGCCGACGTGGTGAAGGCCTTCGCGCAGGCCGGCATCAAGGTGCGCTCGACCCGCCGCTGGGAGCTGGAGGAGCTGGACCATCCGGCGGTACGGCCCCTCGTCCAGTACAAGAAGCTGTACCGGATCTGGACGGCGCACGGCTGGAGCTGGCTCCAGGACTGGGTCCGCGACGGCCGCTTCCGCCCCGAGTACCAGCCCGGCGGCACGGTCAGCGGCCGCTGGACGACCAACGGCGGCGGGGCGCTGCAGATCCCCAAGGTGATCCGGCGGGCAGTGGTCGCCGACGAGGGCTGGCGGCTGGTCGTCTCGGACGCCGACCAGATGGAGCCGCGTGTGCTGGCCGCCATCTCCCGCGACCCGGGCCTGATGGAGGTGGCCGGCCACGACGGCGACCTGTACACCGCCCTGTCCGACCGCGCCTTCCACGGCGACCGCGACCACGCCAAGATCGCCCTGCTCGGCGCGGTCTACGGCCAGACGTCGGGGGACGGCCTGAAGAACCTGGCCGCACTGCGCCGGAGGTTCCCGCGGGCGGTCGCCTATGTGGACGACGCCGCGAAGGCCGGCGAGGAGGGCCGTCTCGTACGCACCTGGCTGGGCCGGACCAGCCCGCCCGCCGCGGGCAGCGGGGACGACGGGGAGGCCGGCATACCGCAGGAGAGCGACGATCGGCCGGACGGCTCCGAGCCGGCGGACGGCGCGTTCACACCGGGCTACGCCTCCTCCAACGCCCGTGCCCGCGGCCGCTTCACCCGTAACTTCGTGGTGCAGGGCAGTGCGGCCGACTGGGCGCTGCTGCTTCTGGCGGCGCTGCGGCAGTCGATCGCGGCGGCCGGACTCCGGGCCGAACTGGTCTTCTTCCAGCACGACGAGGTGATCGTGCACTGCCCCCAGGAGGAGGCCGAGACCGTCGTGGAGGCGATTCGGGCGGCCGGTGAACTGGCCGGACGGACCGCCTTCGGTGACACGCCGGTGCGCTTCCCGTTCACCACGGCGGTGGTGGAGCGGTACTCGGACGCGAAGTGACCGGGACCGGTCCCGGTGCCCGGCCGGGACCCGCCGGCCTCACCCGGCCTCGCGGCCGGGTGAACGCGACGAGTCGGCGGTCGTACCGGACAGTGTCCGGACACCGGTGGCGGTGGCGTCCATTGAGTACGAGGTGTCCCCTCCCGCTCCGTGCACCGGCAGCTCGGTACCGAGGCCGGGAGTCCCGACGAAGGTCGGGGCCGGTCCGGTGTGACCGGCGGCGATACGGTGAAACACCCGCGAGCGGCCTCCCCGCGCACGGCCCGCGCGAGTAGGTTCCTCCCATGCGAATAGGCCAGATGCTGGGCAGCGGGCGCTCCGCCGACGTATACGAACTGGACGAGCTGTGGGTCCTGCGGCGCTACCGCGACGGACTGGACGCCACCCGCGAACTGCCCGTCATGTCCTATCTCTCGGCCTCGGGCTACCCGGTCCCCCGGCTGGGCCCGCAGCCCCCGTCGGCCGGCCCCGGCGATCTGGTCCTGCAGCGGCTGACCGGTCCCACGATGCTGGAGTCGCTGCTCAACGGCGGCATCAGCGGGGCCGAGGGCTCCGCCGTACTCGCCCGGTTGCTCGCTGACCTGCACACCATCCCGGCCCGCGTCTCGCCGGACCCCGAGGACCGGATCCTCCACCTCGACCTGCATCCGGACAACGTGATGCTGACCGCCGACGGCCCCGTGGTGATCGACTGGAGCAACACCGAGGAGGGGCCGCCGGCCCTGGACCGGGCCATGTCGGCGCTGATCCTGGCCCAGGTGGCCGTCGCCCCGGACGGCCCGGCGGCGGACGGCGCTCGCGAGTTGCTGACCGCCCTGATGCCGCACCTCATGGCGGAGGGCGGGATACCGGCCGGCCGCCTCGCCGACGTGGCCGCCCGCCGCGCCGCCAACCCGACGATGAGCGCGGCCGAGCGGGCCCTCATCGGCGAGGCGGTGACCCTGGTCACCGCACTCTCCCGCTGAGGTCCGGCCGACCGGATCCCCGGACTACTCCCGTGTCCCCGCGAGTTCGACCGGCCGGGTGCGCAGCGCGAGCGAGGCGGGCAGCACCGCGAAGACCACGGACAGGAGCGCGCTCACCGCGACGACCGAACCGATGGTCCCCCAGGGGGCGACAACGGCCGAGTGGACATCGAGCCGTCCCAGTGCGGTCCGTACGCCCAGCAGGTTCAGCGCGGCCACCGCCCCGCCGAGCACCGCACCCACCGCCACCACGACCAGGGCCTCCACCCCCACCAGCCGCAGCACCTGCGCCTTCGTCGCCCCGGCGAGCCGGAGCACCGCCAGGTCGCGCACCCGGTCCGCGGTGGCCATCACCTGCGTGTTGGCCAGCGCGATGCCCGTGTACACCAGGGCGATGAGCAGGATCATCAGCAGCCCGAGACGGGTGTTCCCACCGGACTGCCGGTGGTCGGCCGCCAGCCATCCAGCCCGCGTGGCCACCTCCGCGCCCGTCACCCGGCCGGCCGTCGCCAGCTGCGCCCCGACGGCCGAACGCCGGGTGTCCTCAATGACCTTGACGTCGACCCGGTCGGCTGCGGCGCCGCCGGCATTGCGCGGGGTCACGTACACCCCGTTGTTCCCGGTGCCGGTGCTCAGCACGGCCGCCACCCGCAGGGTGACCTTGCGGCCGTCGGCCAGCCAGACGCCGACGCGCTCGCCGACCGTCGTCGTCATCCACTCCTCGTTGACGACGATCGAATCGTCGTCGAGGCCTGCCAGACTGCCCGCCACCACGGGCAGCGCCGACACCGCCGCCGCATCGGCCGGGTCCACGGCCCGGGCCTCCGAGGTGACGAGTGCCGTGCCCTCCTCCAGCACGGTCACGGAAGTGGACCGCGAGACGCTGACGACAGCCCCCGGGATGCGCCTGGCCCGCTCGACGAACTGCGGTGGGAGCGCGCCGCCCTCGTCGTCCGCCATGACCACGAAGTCCGCGGTCACCTGGGTGCGCGCCTCGGTGGCCCTGGCCTCGTCGAGCGTCGCCGTCGTACCCATCAGCGAGGCGGCCAGCGCCACGGTGACGATCACGGGTGCGGCGACCGCGGACGTCCTGCGCAGCCCGGTGGAGGCGTTTTCCCTGGCCAGTACGCCCGTGGCGCCCGGCAGTTGCGCGGGCAGCCAGGTGAGAAGGCGGATGACGGGCCGCACGAGAACGGGTGCGAACAGGGCGAACCCGACGATGAACAGCATCGGCTGGGTGACGTACGTCTTGCGCTTGAGAAGGCTTCCGGGGTCCTGGACGAGGGCGAGGACCAGCAGCACGGCCCCGGTCAGCAGGACGGCGGCGCCCGGCAGCACCCGGCTGAGCGGCATCGAGCCGCTGTCGACGGCGGATTCGCGCAGCGCCTCGGCCGGGCCTACCCTTCCGGCCCGACGCGAGGCCGCGACCGCACCGGCCAACGCCACGGCGAGTCCGGTCCAGAAGGCGGTGTACAGCGGCCAGTTCTGGTCCCCGATCGCGAACCAGCGGGGCGCGATCCCCTCCCCGACCATCCAGGAGGCGAGCCGGGGCGCACCGAGGACGCCCAGCCGGCACCCCGCCGCCGACGCCAGTACGCCGATGACGACTGCTTCGGCGTACACCATCCGCCGCACCTGGCCGGGGGTCGCGCCCGCCGTGCGCAGCAGGCCGAACTCCCGGCGGCGCTGGGCGACCGCGAACGAGAAGGTCGACGCGACCACGAAGACGGAGACGAACGCGGTGATACCCGCGGCCGTGCCCAGCAGGGCGTTGACGGAGACCAGCGCCTCGGCGTCCCGGTCCGGGTCCGGATCGGCCCGGCGGCGGTCATCGCCCGTGAGCACCGTCATCCGGTCCTCCCGCCCCACGAGCGCGCGCACCGCCGCCGGATCCGCGTCCACCACCACGGCGTCGATCTCCGGGGAGATCCTGGCCGCCTCGGCCGCGGTGAAGAACACGGCGGTCTCGAACCCCGCGGGGCGCACCGTGCCGACGACGGTCCGGCGGGTGGTCCCCGCACCGGTGGCGACCGTGATCCGGTCCCCCGTTCGCACATCGGAGCCGTCCCTCGCGGTGACGACGATCTCGCCGGCGGTCACCGGCGCCCGTCCGGCGGCCAGCCGGTAGGGGGTGGCAGCCGCAACCGGCCACGGATGTCCGACCGTTCCCTCCCCGTCCCCGTCGGGACGGGCGTCGCCGACCGAGACGGAGAACGTGCGGTCCTCGACCGTGGGGCCCAGCCCCGCCAGCGCCGCGGAGAGCTCCGCCGGGACGGACCGGGGCGAGGTCAGCTCCCGGGTACGGACACCGATCGGGGTCCGTACCCGAAGCCGGTCCTCACCCCGGACCACGACGGACGCGGCGGCGAACCGCTCGGGGCCGTGACGGGGGGCGTCGAACGTGGCCGCGAGGGCCATCCCCGTGGTGGCGACGATCCCGACGCCGAGGGCCAGCGCGAGGAAGGACCCGACGAAGGTGACCCAGCGGGTCCGCATGCCGCGCAGCGCGAGGCTCAGCACGGGACCGCCGCCATCCGTGTCATGTGCGCCGCGACCTGCTCGGCGGACGGGGAGGACAGCTCGTCCCGTACCCGGCCGTCGGCCAGGAACAGCACCCGGTCCGCGTAGGAGGCGGCGACCGGGTCGTGCGTCACCATGATCACGGTCTGGCCGCCGTCGACCATGGTGCGCAGCAGCGTCAGCACCTGCCGGCCGGTCGTGGAGTCCAGGGCCCCGGTGGGTTCGTCACCGAACAGCACATCGGGCCGGGTGACCAGGGCGCGCGCCAGGGCCACACGCTGCTGCTGGCCGCCGGACAGCTCACTGGGCCGGTGCCCGGCCCGATCGCGCAGCCCGACACGCTCCAATACGTCGAGGACTTCGGCCCGCTTCGGCCGGCGGCCTGCCAGCCGGAGCGGGAGCGCGACGTTCTGCTCGGCGCTGAGCGAGGGAAGCAGGTTGAACGCCTGGAAGACGAAACCGATGCGGGTGCGGCGCAGCAGTGTCAGCTTCCGCTCGCTGAGTCCGGTCAGTTCGGTCTCGCCGAGGAACACCTGCCCGCCGGTGGGCCGGTCGAGACCGGCGGTGCACTGGAGCAAGGTCGACTTGCCGGAGCCGGACGGGCCCATGACGGCGGTGAACGTGCCTCGGGGGACGTCCAGACTGACCGCGTCCAGCGCGGTCACCGTGCCGGAGTTCCTGCCGTAGGAGCGGGTGACCGAGCGGAGTCGGACAGCTGCGGGATTCATGCCCCCACTCAACCGGCGCCGCGCCTGCGGCACATCACAGCGAGGGGGAGTGCCCGGGGTAGGGGTAGCTCCACCTGCCGGGTCGGCCCCGCCGGATGGCCCACTCCCCCATGGGGCTCCAGGGCGTGGCCGACCGTATCTCGGTGCCGGACGGCCACCTGCTAATGTCCAGTCCGCCCGGAGGGCCCGCGGTGTTTCGGCTACAGGTCCCCATGTCACCTGCGGATACAAGGACTTGAGCGTGCGCATCGTACTGGCTGAGGACAGTGTGCTCCTGCGGGAGGGACTGATCGGCCTGCTGGAGCGGTTCGGTCATCAGGTGGTGGCGGGCGCCGGAACGGCGGACGAACTGATCGTCGCCGTGGCCGAGCACGACCCCGACATCGTGGTGACCGATGTGCGCATGCCGCCCGGCTTCTCCGACGAGGGCCTGCGCGCCGCGATCGAGCTGCGCACCCGGCACCCGGAACTCCCCATCCTCGTACTCAGTCAGTACGTCCAGCGCACCTACGCCGAGGACCTGCTCGACTCCGCCGACGGTGCGGGCATCGGCTATCTGCTCAAGGAACGCATCGGCAACGTCGAGGAGTTCATCGACGCCCTGCACCGCGTCGCGGCCGGGAACACGGTCGTGGACCCCGAGGTGGTCCGCCAGCTGATCCGCAACCGACGGGACCCGCTCGCACGGCTCACCACGCGCGAGCAGGAGGTGCTGGCCCTTATGGCGGAGGGCAAGTCCAACGCGTCGATCGCCGCGGCGATGACGGTCAGCGAGGGCACGGTCAGCAAGCACTTCGGGAGCATCCTCGGCAAGCTCGACCTGTCACTGGACGACACCACGAACCGCCGGGTGCTGGCGGTGCTGGCGTACCTACGGGGCTGAGTCGCCCGGGCACCCCGCAGCCGGATCAGGCCGCGGGCGGGACGAACCGGGCGAGGAAGGCGCCGAGCTCCGCTAGCCTCTGACGCACCGTCACCACATGCCTGGACCCTCGCCTTTGGGCACCTCACGTCTCGTCACCACGCGGCCGCAGCACCGCGCACCGCAACACCTCAGCACCTCAGCACCTCAGCACCTCAGCACCTCAGCACCTCAGCACCTCAGCACCTCAGCACCAAAAGACATTGCCCGGACGCCCACCCGTCCCGCAGGATTTCACGCTGTGACCACAACCGAACAGAGCCCTCAGCCCTCTGCGTCGCCACGCCCCGTCGCGCTGATCACCGGCGTCGGCCGCACGATCGGCATCGGTGCGGGCATCGCCCGCCGGCTGGCCGCCTCGGGGTGGGACATCGCCTTCACCTACTGGACGCCCTACGACCGGCGCATGACCTGGGGCGAGGAGCGGGGCGCGCCCGCGGCCATCACGGAATCGCTCAACGCGCACGGCGCACGCTCTGCCGCGATCGAGGCGGACCTGGTCGATCCCGATGCCCCGTCCCGCATCTTCGACGAGGCCGAACGCCGGATCGGGCCGGTCACCGCGCTCGTGCTGAGCCATGCCGAGTCGGTCGACTCCGGCCTCCTCGACACCACCGTCGAGAGCTTCGACCGGCACTTCGCCGTGAACGCCCGCGCCACCTGGCTGCTGATCCGGGAGTACGGGCTCCGCTTCCGTGTCGCCCCGGGGTCCGGCCGGATCGTCTCCCTCACCAGCGACCACACGGTCGGCAACCTTCCGTACGGCGCCAGCAAGGGCGCCCTGGACCGCATCACCCTGGCCGCCTCACACGAGCTCGCGCACCTGGGGGTCACGGCCAACGTCATCAACCCCGGTCCTGTGGACACCGGGTGGATGAACGACGACCTCTCTCAACTCCTCGTCCGCAACACCCCCCTGGGCCGCCTGGGGACCCCGCAGGACACCGCGCACCTTGTGGACTTCCTCTGCTCACCCCAGGGCCAGTGGGTCAACGGCCAGCTGCTGAAGAGCAACGGCGGCTCGGCCTAGCGCCCGCGCCCGGCGGACGTGGGTCCGCGGTCCCGCCGAACCGAAGATCCACGTCACCGCCGCAGGCCCACGTCACGGCGGCTTGGTCACTCGGATCGTAAGCGGCCTGACGCCCCGCCGTTCTATGCTCAGCGAATGGCTTTGGAATGGGAGCAGGTAGTCGTCCACTCGGTGGATCCGGCGACACTGGGGCAGTGGTGGGCCACGGCTCTCGGCTGGGTCGTGGTCCACTCCTCCGAGGACGAGTTCGAGATCCGCCCCGCACCGGACCGCATGCCGGGGGTCGACTTCGTCCGGACCGACGAAGTCCGGAAGACCAAGAGCCGGCTGCACCTCGACTTCCGCCCCGACGACCAAGCGGCCGAGGTGGCCCGCCTGGTGGCGCACGGCGCCCGGCGCGTCGACATCGGTCAGGGCGAGCAGCCGTGGGTCGTCCTGGCGGACCCCGAGGGAAACGAGTTCTGTGTGCTCGGCCAGCGGCATTGAGTGCGGGTGGGGCGACGCGGAGCCCGCGTCATCAGCCCGGCACGCCCAGCGCCTGAGTACCGGACGGCGGCGCCGCAGCAACCGGCACGGAGGCGCGGAATCGAGCGCGAGTTCACGAGCTGAGCTGAGCTGAGCGAAGCTCGGATCAGCATCAGCCCGGCTGAGTCGCCGCCGGTCCGACGTCACCGGCGGTACGTGGCGGCGTGCCCGACGACGGCCTCCCGCCGTACGGCTCGGCATGCCCCGGGCATGAAAAAGCCCCAGGTCACGGCGAGTGAGTCCTGGGGCTGATCCGAGCCGCCTTCGGGATTCGAACCCGAGACCTACGCATTACGAGTGCGTTGCTCTGGCCAACTGAGCTAAGGCGGCGCGCCCTGTCGCACCATGATGCGATCAGCGGCGTCGCCAAGTCTACACAGTTTCGAGGGGTGCTCCGTACCGGCCCGGTTTTCCGCCTCAGCCGCAGGTCAGGAGCACTTCTTGCCGTCGTCCGGCGCGCTGCCCTCCAGGAGGTACGTGTTGATCGCCGTGTCGATGCAGTCGCTGCCGCGGCCGTACGCCGTGTGGCCGTCGCCCTGGTAGGTGAGGAGGGTGCCGGACGAGAGCTGACCGGCCAGGGACTCGGCCCACTTGTACGGGGTCGCCGGGTCCCGGGTGGTGCCGACGACCACGATCGGCGCGGCGCCCTCGGCCTTGATGGGGCGCGGGGTGCCGGTGGCGGGCACCGGCCAGTAGGCGCAGTTCAGGGAGGCCCAGGCGAAGCCCTTCCCGAAGACCGGCGAAGCCTTCTCGAAAGTGGGCAGGGCCTCGGTGACCGCCTGGGAGGTAGCGAAGGCGGGCGGGAGGTCCAGGCAGTTCACCGCCGCGTTGGCGTACATGAGGTTCGCGTACGTACCGTTCGGCTCCCGCTCGTAGTAGCTGTCCGCCAGCGAGAGCAGACCCGACCCGTCACCCGCCTTCGCGCCGGTGAGCGCCTCGCGGAGCTGGGGCCAGGCCGTCTCGTCGTACATCGCGGCGATGACGCCCGTGGTGGCGAGGGACTCGCCGAGCTTGCGGGACTCGCCTGTGGCGATCGGCTTCGCGTCGAGGTCACTGAACAGCTTCTTCAGGTTCGTCGCCGCATCAGCGGCAGAGGTCGTGCCGAGCGGGCAGTCCGACTTCTTCCCGCAGTCCGTCGCGAAGGACTGGAACGCGGTCTCGAACCCCGCGGTCTGGTCGCGGTTCATCTCGGCCGACGGGAGCGAGGGGTCCATCGCACCGTCGAGTACGAGACGGCCCACCCGCGCCGGGAAGAGCTCGGCGTACGTCGCGCCCAGGAAGGTGCCGTACGAAGCTCCGACGTAGTGCAGCTGGTCGTCCCCGAGCAGTGCCCGCAGCATGTCCATGTCGCGGGCCGTCTCCACGGTGGAGACGTGCGGCAGGATCTCACCCGAGCGCTGCTCGCAGCCCGCGGCGAACTTCTTGAAGGCGTTGCTCAGCTTCGTGACCTCGACGGCGTCGTCCGGGGTCTGGTCGACCTGGGTGTACGCGTCCATCTGCGAACCGGTGAGGCACTCGACGGGTTCGCTGCGCGCCACCCCGCGCGGGTCGATGGCGACCATGTCGTAGCGGGCGCGCACCTGGGCGGGGTAGCCGATCGCGGCGTAGCCCTGGAGGTAGCCGATCGCCGAGCCGCCGGGGCCTCCCGGGTTGACCAGCAGGGAGCCGATCTTCTTGCCGGGGCCGGTGGCCTTCTTCCGGGAGACCGCCAGCTTGATCTCGCCGCCGTCCGGCTTCGCGTAGTCGAGCGGCGCCTTCATCGTCGTGCACTGGAATCCGGTGACACCGCAGTCCCGCCAGCTGAGGTGCTGGGCGTAGAACGGCTTCAGCGCCGCCGGCACGGCGGAGGCCGAGGCCGCCTGCGCGGGCGACGAGGAGCCCGTCGTCGAACTCCCGCCGGTGCAGCCGGAGATCAGGAGGCCGGCAGTGCCGAGTGCTAGGGCGAGGGTGCGGAGCGGGCGCCTGGTGTGCATGACCGGAGCGTAGCCCTCGGGCGTCAGCTCGTCCGATTCCCTACTCTTTCGGGTGATTCGAAGATCGGTCTCGGGAGATTCTCCGATCGGTCGGCCCGTGTCGTAGTCCCGCCGTGCAGCCGCGGCCGGCGGCTTCAGCCCGCCCGCAGCGCCATCGTCATCGCCTCCACCGCCAGCAGCGGGGCCACATTGCGGTCCAGGGCCCGACGACAGGCGCTCACCGCCTCGATCCGGCGCAGCGTGCGTTCGGGTGTGGACGAGCGGGCGATGCGGTCGAGGGAGTCCTGGGCGTCCGCGTTGGCGATCGCGATCCGGGAACCCATCTGCAGGGCGAGCACATCGCGGTAGAACCCGGTCAGCTCGGTCAGCGCCAGATCGAGGCTGTCGCGCTGGGTGCGGGTCTTACGACGCTTCTGCCGGTCCTCAAGCTCCTTCATCACCCCTGCGGTGCCCCGCGGCATCCGCCCCCCGGCGGAGGCGCCGAGCGCGGCCTTCATGTCTTCCGTCTCCTTGACGTCGACGTCCTCGGACGCCTGCTTCGCGTCATCGGTGGCGGTGTCGATCAGCTCCTGGGCGGCCTTGAGGCAGCCGCCGATGTCCTCGACCCGTAGCGGAAGCTTCAGGACGGCCGTCCTGCGGGCACGGGCCCGCTCATCGGTGGCGAGGCGGCGGGCCCTGCCGATGTGTCCCTGGGTCGCGCGGGCGGCGGCCGCGGCGCGCTCCGGATCGATACCGTCGCGCCGGATCAGGACGTCGGCGACGGCTTCGACCGACGGCGTGCGCAGGGTGAGGTGGCGGCAGCGCGACCTGATCGTGGGCAGCACGTCCTCCAGCGAGGGCGCGCAGAGCAGCCACACCGTGCGCGGCGCAGGCTCCTCGACCGCCTTCAGCAGCACGTTCCCCGCGCCTTCGGTGAGGCGGTCGGCGTCCTCCATGACGATGACCTGCCAGCGCCCGACGGCAGGCGAGAGCTGGGCGCGGCGGACCAGCTCGCGGGTCTCCTTCACCCCGATGGACAGCAGATCGGTGCGGATCACGTCGACATCGGCATGCGTGCCGATGAGGCTCGTGTGACAGCCGTCGCAGAAACCGCAGCCCGGCGCCCCACCCAGGGCCCGGTCCGGGCTGGTGCACTGCAGGGCTGCGGCGAAGGCCCGGGCGGCGGTGGACCGGCCGGAACCCGGAGGGCCGGTGAACAGCCAGGCGTGGGTCATTCTCGAACCGGGCGGCACCGGCTCACCCGTGGAATTGGCGGTGACCAGGATGTCGGCGTCCCGGGCGGCGGCGCCCAGCTGCTCCTGCACGCGGTCCTGGCCGACCAGGTCGTCCCATACGGACATGGGTCACCGCCCTTCCGGTGGTGTGCGGCCGTGCCGCCGTTCCGTGGAACCGCGGCGCGGCCTCATATGGCTCCCGTCATGGCCGGCGCCGTGACGTTCGTCGATCCGGCTTCCCATTGTGCGGGACGGGTCTGACAATCCCGGCAGACAGACGGTGGCAGGCCCGGGCCCGGCCGATCGGACGACGGTGGGAGGCCCGGCCCGGCCCGGCCGATCGGACGGACGGTGGCAGGCCCCCGGCCGCCCAGGAGCGGCCGCACGCCGATGGCCCCGCGCCTGTTCGCGCAGGGCCATCGGCGTCGTACCCGGTCAGCGACGCGGGCGTCGTCCCCGGCCCCTGGGCTCGGGGCCCTCGTCGTCGTGGTCGCCGAGCAGCTCGTCCGCCAGCGTGGGCAGATCGTCCAGCGGGGTCTCCTCCGCCCAGTCCGGGCGCGGGCGCCGCTGCCTGCCGGACGACTCCTGCTGATCCCGGTCCGCGTGCGGGTCGGTGATCTGCGGCAGCTCGCGGGTGCGCTCGTTCTCGCCCTCCGGTGCCGAGTCCGCCGGACGCTCGTCCCGGAAGATGCCGCGCGGCACACGGTCGGCGGGGTCGGCGTCCCGTGCGGAGGTCCGCCCGGTCTCCCGTCCCGTGTCCCGTACCGGCGGAAGGACCGCCGTCTCGTCCGCCGCACCGGAGCGGCCGGACCCGTCGGAGATCTTCGGGATCATCGCCGTCTCGGCCTCGTCGGAAGGCCAGGGCGCGGACGGCGAGGCGCCGCGGGGCCGGCCCGATCCGGATTCCGGGTCCACCGGGGAAGGCACCGGCTGCGTGATCTCGTTCGGGTTGACGATCGGCGTCGGCACCGTCAGCTCGCTGTCCGGCACGGACGGCGAAGCCGCACGGGCAGCCCGCTCGGCCTCGGCGGCCTCCGCCTCGGCTTCGGCCTGGGCCGCGGCCTCCCGGGCGCGGGCGCTCTCCGCAGCGGCAGCTGCCTCGGCCTGTCGGCGTGCCGCCTCGGCCCGGAGCAGGGCCTCCTCAGCCTTGCGCTGCTTCTCCAGACGCCGGGCCTCGGCCTCCTTGCGCAGCCGGGCCTCTTCCTCGGCCTGGCGGCGCAACCGGGCCTGCTCGGCCTCACGGGCCGCGTCCTCGGCCTCGATCCGCGCGCGCTCCTCCTCGGCCCGCTGCCGGGCTTCCTCGGCGCGCTGCCGGGCCTCCTCGGCCTGGCGTTCGGCCTCGCGCCGACGCGCTTCCTCCTCCTCGCGGCGCTTGCGCTCCTCCTCCTCGGCACGGAGCTTGGCGAGCTGCTCCTGCCGCTCGCGCTCCAGGCGCTCCTCCTCCGCCTTGCGCGCGGCTTCCTCCTCGGCGAGGCGCCTGGCCTCCTCCTCGGCCGCCTTGCGTGCCTCTTCCCGGGCCTTGATCTCGGCCTCGGAGAGCGGAAGGAGCTGGTCGAGCCGGTGACGTACGACGGTGGTGATGGCCTCGGGCTCCTGGCCGGCGTCCACCACCAGGTAGCGCGTCGGATCGGCGGCGGCCAGCGTCAGGAATCCGGAGCGCACCCGGGCGTGGAACTCGGGCGGCTCGGACTCCAGCCGGTCGGGCGCCTCGGTGAACCGTTCCCTCGCGGTCTGCGGATCGACGTCCAGCAGCACCGTGAGATGCGGTACGAGTCCGCTCGTCGCCCAGCGGGAGATCCGGGCGATCTCGGTCGGCGCGAGATCGCGGCCGGCGCCCTGGTAGGCGACGGACGAGTCGATGTAGCGGTCGGAGATGACGATCGCGCCCCGCTCCAGCGCCGGACGCACGACGGAGTCGACGTGCTCGGCGCGGTCGGCGGCGTACAGCAGCGCCTCGGTCCGGTTGGAGAGCCCGGCCGACGACACGTCGAGCAGGATGGAGCGCAGCCGCTTGCCGACCGGCGTCGCACCCGGCTCACGGGTGACGACCACCTCGTGGCCCTTGGCGCGGATCCACTCGGCGAGCGCCTCGACCTGGGTGGACTTGCCCGCTCCGTCGCCGCCCTCCAGGGCGAGGAAGAAGCCGGTCGCGGCGGGTGCGACCGCCGGGTCGCCGCCACGCAGCGCCTCCCGCAGATCGCGGCGCAGCGGCACTCCGGAGCGGTCGTCCGTCTTCGCGAGGACGATCGCGGCGACCGGCAGCAGCAGGGCGCCGATCAGCATCAGCGTGAAGGCGGCGCCGCCGTGCGCGAAGACGAAGTCTCCGGCTGTCAGCCGGTGCGTGCCGATGGCGGCGGCCACCAGCGGTCCACCGACCGCGCCGAGCGCGATCAGGACCCGGACGACGGCCTGGAGGTGCTCGGTGGTCCGCGCCCGGCGGAATTCCTCGGTCTCCTGGTCGACGAGCACATGGCCGGTGTTCGCTGCGACGCCCGCCGCGTATCCGGCGAGCAGGGCGATCAGCACGACGGTGGCCGTGTCCGGCACCAGGCCCATCGCCAGAAGGGCGACACCGGTGACGGCGGTGGCGAAGGAGAGCAGACGGCGCCGGGACAGGGTCGGCAGCACCTTCCCCGCGGTGCGGATGCCGACGCCCGTGCCGCCGGTCAGGGCGAGGACAAGCAGGGCGAACGCTGCGGGACCGCCGCCGAGGTCGGCGGCGTGCAGTACGGCGACAGCGGCCGTGGCCGCGATTGCTCCGGCGACCGCCGCGCAGGTCGCGACGATCAGCGGGACGGCGCCGGTGCGGCCCTTGTCCGGGGTGCTGCCGGCGGACGGCCGTCGCAACCCCTCCAGGGGCGAGCGCGGACGGGGCGTCGCGGAGCCGGGCAGCTCAAGGAAGTACAGGGTGGAGATCGAGGCGGAGAACAGACCGGCTGCGATGTACGAGCCGAGGGCCGCCTGGTGGAAGGAGAACCAGTCCAGTCCCGAGCCCAGCAGATTGCCGATGAGCGTGGCGACCAGCAGAACGGCCGCGGCGGCGGGCACGGCGGCGAAGTCCGTGCGCAGGGAGAGCCGGCGCAGGGCGTCGAGGTGATCCGGGAGCGGGCGCACGGCGGCGCCCTCGATCGGCGGGGCGGGCAGCAGCGCCGGGGCCGCGCTTTCCTTGGCGACCGTCCACAGGCGCTCGGCGGCGCCCGTCACGAAGACGGTGATGAGGACCATCATGAGCGCCTTGTCGGGCGTCCAGTCGATCCACAGGGGCGCGACGACCAGCAGCGCGAGCCGCAGCCCGTCGGCGCCGATCATCAGCCACCGCCGGTCGAGCGGCCCTCCGGGCGCCGTCAGGGTCGTCAGCGGCCCCAGGAGTACGGCTCCGAAGAGCAAGGTGGAAATAATCCGGGCACCGAAGACTGCGGCTACGGCAAAGGCCGCCCCGCGGTATCCGGATCCGAATGAGCCCTCAAGGACCGCCGCTTGCAGCGACAGCAACACCAGCACGAGAAGGGCGAGTGCATCGCCGGTACTGCCGACGAGCTGGGCGCTCCACAACCGCTTCAGCGGGGGAACACGCAACAAGGCTCGTACGGCGCGCTCGCGTGAGTCTGCGGCAAGTGTGTCGGAGGTGGGGCTCACGACCGTTGGCTGCTCGGCTCGCGTCATCCGCCCAGCCTATCGGCAGCGGACCGGTGCCCGGGGGCCGCGTCCGAACATACGACCACAGACCCTCGCAGTCGCCCCTCCGCGACGGGCTCCGGCAGTGCCTCCCCGACCCTGCCGGGCCCGCTCTCCAGCCCTCCCGGCCCACTCGTCCTCCCACCCCACTCACCCGCTCGGCAGACGCCCCCGCGCGGCCGGCCCCCTCGGGCCCGCCGACCCTTCCAGCGCCCGAGGACAGGGCCCGGGGGCGGAACCTCCGATGACGGGAGGGGCAGGCAGGAGACGAGCCCGCGGCCGCGGGCACTCCCCGCCCTGGCCGCGAACGCGGCAACGCCGGAGGGGCTGGACATCGGTCCAGCCCCTCCGGCGTTCAGGAACTCAAGCCCCGAAAAGGTCATTCCTCCGCTGAAGTCGCGGAAGCGGCCTTCTTCGCGCTCGCCTTCTTGGCGGGAGCCTTCTTCGCCGCAGCGGTCGTCTTCTTGGCCGCGGTCGTCGTCTTCTTCGCAGCCGTCGCCTTCTTCGCCGCGGTCGCCTTCTTCGCCGGCGCCTTCTTTGCCGGAGCCTTCTTCGCCGTCTTCTTCTTGGCGGGCCCCTTGGCGCGCTTCTCGGCGAGCAGCTCGTAGCCACGCTCCGGCGTGATGTCCTCGACGCTGTCGTCGGTCCGCAGCGTCGCGTTCGTCTCGCCGTCGGTGACGTACGCACCGAAGCGCCCGTCCTTGACGACGACCGGAGCACCGCTCACCGGGTCGGTGCCCAGTTCCTTCAGCGGCGGCTTGGCGGCGGCCCGCCCGCGCTGCTTGGGCTGGGCGTAGATCGCCAGTGCCTCGTCGAGCGTGATGTCGAAGAGCTGGTCCTCGGACGTCAGTGACCGCGAGTCCGTGCCCTTCTTCAGGTACGGGCCGTAGCGGCCGTTCTGCGCGGTGATCTCGACGCCTTCGGCGTCCTCGCCGACCACGCGCGGCAGCGACATGAGCTTCAGCGCGTCGGCCAGCGTCACCGTGTCCAGCGACATCGACTTGAAGAGCGAGGCGGTCCGCGGCTTCACGGCGTTCTTGCCGGTCTTCGGGGTGCCCTCGGGCAGCACCTCCGTGACGTACGGACCGTAGCGCCCGTCCTTGGCGATGATCTGGTTCCCGCTCACCGGGTCCGCACCGAGCTCGAAGTCGCCGCTCGGCTTGGCCAGCAGCTCCTCCGCGTACTCGACGGACAGCTCGTCGGGCGCCAGGTCCTCGGGGACGTCCGCGCGCTGGTGGCCCTCGGAGTCCTTCTCGCCGCGCTCGATGTACGGGCCGTACCGGCCGACCCGCAGCTTGATGTCGTTGCCGACGGGGAAGGAGGAGATCTCCCGGGCGTCGATGGCGCCGAGGTCGGTGACGAGCTCCTTGAGCCCGCCGAGGTGGTCGCCGTCGCCGTTGCCCGCGTCCGATGCCTTTCCGGCGCCGGCCGCGTCGTCACCCTCGCGCGCACCGAAGTAGAAGCGCTTCAGCCACGGCACGGACTGGGCCTCGCCGCGGGCGATGCGGTCGAGGTCGTCCTCCATGCGGGCCGTGAAGTCGTAGTCCACGAGCCGGCCGAAGTGCTTCTCCAGCAGGTTGACCACGGCGAACGAGAGGAACGACGGGACGAGCGCGGTGCCCTTCTTGAACACGTAGCCGCGGTCGAGGATGGTGCCGATGATCGAGGCGTACGTCGACGGGCGGCCGATCTCGCGCTCTTCCAGCTCCTTGACCAGCGAGGCCTCGGTGTAGCGGGCCGGCGGCTTGGTCGCGTGCCCGTCGACGGTGACCTCGTCGGCGGTCAGCGCGTCGCCCTCGGCGACCTGCGGCAGGCGCCGCTCGCGGTCGTCGAGCTCTGCGTTCGGGTCGTCGGCGCCTTCGACGTACGCCTTCATGAAGCCGTGGAAGGTGATCGTCTTACCGGACGCGGAGAACTCGGCGTCCCGGCCGTCGCTCGCCCGGCCGCCGATCTTGACGGTGACGGAGTTGCCGACTGCGTCCTTCATCTGGGAAGCGACGGTCCGCTTCCAGATCAGCTCGTAGAGCCGGAACTGGTCGCCGGTGAGACCCGTCTCGGCCGGAGTGCGGAAGCGGTCGCCGGAGGGGCGGATCGCCTCGTGCGCCTCCTGCGCGTTCTTGACCTTGCCGGCGTACGTGCGCGGCTTGTCCGGCAGGTAATTCGCCCCGTACAACTGCGTGACCTGCGCCCGGGCCGCGGAGATCGCGGTGTCCGAGAGGGTCGTGGAGTCGGTACGCATGTAGGTGATGAAGCCGTTCTCGTACAGCTTCTGCGCCACCTGCATGGTGGCCTTCGCCCCGAAGCCCAGCTTCCGGCTCGCCTCCTGCTGGAGGGTCGTCGTACGGAACGGGGCGTACGGAGAGCGGCGGTACGGCTTCGACTCGACGGACCGCACGGCGAACGTGGAGTCGGCGAGGGCGGCGGCCAGGGCGCGGGCGTTCGTCTCGTCCAGGTGCAGCGTCTGCGCGGACCCCTGCTTCAGCTGCCCGTCGGGGCCGAAGTCGCGGCCCTGGGCGATGCGGCGCCCGTCGACCGCGCTGAGGCGGGCGGTGAGCGTCGAGGGGTCGGAGGCGTCACCGGTGCGGCCGGTGGCGAAGGTGCCGGTCAGGTCCCAGTACTCGGCGGAGCGGAAGGCGATGCGCTCGCGCTCCCGCTCGACGACGAGGCGGGTCGCGACCGACTGGACACGGCCGGCCGAGAGTCGCGGCATGACCTTCTTCCACAGGACCGGCGAGACCTCGTAGCCGTACAGGCGGTCGAGGATACGACGGGTCTCCTGGGCGTCGACCATGCGCTGGTTGAGCTCGCGCGGGTTGGCGACGGCGGCCCGGATCGCGTCCTTGGTGATCTCGTGGAAGACCATCCGGTGGACCGGGACCTTGGGCCTGAGCACTTCCTGCAGGTGCCACGCGATGGCTTCGCCCTCGCGGTCCTCATCGGTGGCGAGGAAGAGTTCGTCGGACTCGGCCAGCAGCTGCTTGAGCTTCCTGACCTGGGCCTTCTTGTCGGCGTTGACGACGTAGATCGGCTGGAAGTCGTTCTCTACGTCGACGCCGAGACGCCGCACCTCGCCGGTGTACTCGTCCGGCACCTCCGCGGCACCGTTCGGGAGGTCGCGGATGTGCCCGACGCTCGCCTCGACGACGTATCCGGGGCCGAGATAGCCCTTGATCGTCTTCGCCTTGGCAGGCGACTCGACGATGACGAGTCGGCGGCCGCCCTGTGCGGTCTCGCTGGTCGGGGACAACTTCGCTCTTCTCTCCGGTCGACGCTCGGTGGGCATCCAGGCAGCGCGATGGCGCTGCCGACAGTGCTGTCGCTGCGGAGTGTGACGGTACAACCCGCCCCCGTGTCAAACGGCAAAAGCCCGCAACGGCCACTCGAACGGTAACCCGACTTCCGCCATTCCTGCCGCCCGGCCCGCTCGGTCCGCCGTCCGCAGGGCCCCTGCCTGCGGGTTTCGGCGGCGCTGTGGCTGCCTGGCGGATGCCTGGCCGAGAGGCCCGGGGGCGCGCGGTCCGGGCGTGTTCCCGGGGTCGCCCCGGGCGGCCGGGGCCGGAGCGGGTTCAGATACGGGTGAGGCACCACACTCCGAGGACGAGGAAAAGTACGCCGAACACGGTGGCGAGTGCGGTGGAGACGACGGGGCTCACCCCGTGCGCCACCGGCGCACGGTGCAGCACGCGCGCCCCCGTCCACAGCAGCAGTGCGGCGCCGAACAGTGCGAACACCGTTCCGGCGCAGGCAGCAGGTCCGCTCTCCATACCCGTACGCCTCCCTCTCCCCCTGGCGCGGCCCGGCACGGTCAGCCCGTGCGGTGCCGCCAGGTTCCGGGGGAGGCTCCCACCGCGGAAAGTCGCCGACGCGAACACCGGGTGAACAGCCGGGCGTGGTGGACCCGCCACTGCGGCGCTCCGCCGCGACCATGGCCGAATTCACATCACGTCGAGGGTCGCGCGCCGCCTGCTCCCGCGTTCGAACACGGTGAGCAGTACGACGGCGAGCACGACGTAACCGGCCCCCGTCACGAGTTCCGCCGCAATGCCCCGGCCGTCGAGACCCGCACCGGCGGACAACTCACGTGCGGTTTCGGCCGCGTGGGTCATCGGCAGGACGTCTCCGACGGCCCGCATCCACTCCGGCAGGGTCTCCCGCGGCACGTTCGCGCCGGTCAGGAGCAGGAGTCCGGAACTGGCCACGTTCGAGATGAGGAAGACATCACGGAAGCGCAGTCCCAGCGCCCCCAGCGCCAGGCCGAAGGCGGAACACCCCGCCGCAGCGGCGAGCAGGACGGCGGCCAGCCCCGGCAACGCCCCAACCGGAATCCGGAGTCCGAGCAGAAGGCAGGCCGCAGAGAGTGTGAAGACGCTGATGACAAGGCCGTTCAATACATACGGCAGAGCGCGGCCGAACCAGAGCGGAGCCCGGCTTCGCGGGCTCAGCAGTACGGCGCCGAGCGTCCCGTAACGGCGTTCGTTGGCGATGGCCATCGTGCCGCCGTACACACAGGCTGTCGACGCGGAGACGACGGCGTTGCCGAGCAGGTAGAAGTGGTCATCGGCCACTTGGAGCTGCCGTCCCAGAAAGACGAAGAACAGCAGTTGCAGCAGCGGTCCCACGAGCAGTGTTCCGACGAACATGGGCGGCGTCGTCCAGTTGAACAGGGCACGGTAGGAAAGGCCGCCACCGATCACGACGAGCCGAAAGGCCGAGGCCGCCCTCCGGTGCAGGCCGGGTACGGACGCGGAGGCGGCGGCCGGAACCGGTGGATGAGCAGGCATGCGGGACAACTCCTGAGGTGAGACGCGGGGATGCTTCAGGGGCGAACGCTCGAAGACTCAAAGGCGCGGAGCCACGCAGGCACCGGGACGCGGAGCCACGGAGACCCGGAGGGCTCAGGCGAGGGAGAGGGTGGCGGCGGCCCGCGCACGCTGCTCGACCCGGCCCAGGATCAGGACCGCGACCACCGCGTACAGCGTGCCGAGGGCGAACGCCACGGCCGTCGGTACGAGCACCTCCGCGGCTCCCGCCCCGCCCGAGGTCGCCGCGTGCACCGCCCGTGAGCCCCAGGTGGTGGGGAGCGCCCAGGAAACCGGACGTGTCCAGTCCGGCAGCACGGTGACGGGCACCAGCATCCCGGACAACAGCCACACAGGTGCGTCGAGCGGGTTGGCGAGGGCGTTGGCGTTGCGCAGCAGCACGAAGGTGGCGGCGAGCAGCAGCCCCATCATCCCGAGCGACAGGACGCACACGGGTACGGCGAGCAGGAAAAGCAGCGGGTGGGCGAAGTCGAGCGGCACATCGAAGAGCACGGCGCCCCAGATCACCGTCGCCCCCATGGCGTACGTACCGATGACGGCCGTGGCCAGGGTGATCGGCAGCAGTACGAGGGACAGCGGGGTGGGTGACGCGACCAAGGTCTCCAACGTGCCGAGCCAGCGCTGACCCTGCACGGCTCCGCCCGACCCGAAGAGCACCGAGGACCAGATGCCCATCAGTCCGGCACCGACGGCTGCGGTGAGGAGCGAGTCGGGGTCGCCTGCGGCGCGGAAGAGATAGACCGCGAGGGTCGCGTACACCAGCGGCACGAGGACGGCGAAGGTGATTTCGAGCGGTGAACGGCTCATGTACGAAACGTGGGTACGCACTCCGACGACGATCAGGCGCAGGGCCCGGGCGGGGCTCACGCCGCGGCCTCGTCGGTGGGCCGGATCGTCCCGCCGGCGGGCCGGAACGTCTCGTCGATGGGCCGGGTCGTCCCGTCGGTGGGCCGGACCATGCCGCCGTGGGACACAGCCGTCTCGTCGGCGGGCCGGGCCGCGCCGTGGGCGGGCCGGACCATGTCGCCGTCGGACCGGACCGCCTCGGCAGCCTGCGCGGGCACGGCTGGCGGTGCGACGGCCGTGCCCGCCGGGCCGTCCACCGGAACGCCCACCTCCGCCACTGCCTCTGCCTCTGCCTCTGCCTCCTCGACGATCGCGATATAGGCGTCCTCCAGCGTGGGTTCGCGTGTGACGACCCGTCCGACCCGCACCCCGTCGAGTGCCGCCAGCACCTGCGCGTGCAGCTCCGCTCCGCGTTCCGTCTGCACGATGACGGCCTGCCGGCTGCCCCGGTCCTCGGCCGCCACTCCGTGCACGCCTGTCAGGGCCCGGATGCGGTCGAGGTGGTCCTCGCCCGCCCCGTACGCCTCGATCTCCAGGATGCCGCGCTCCTGGACCCGGGCCTTGAGCCGGTCCGGGGTGCCCAGCGCACGGATCGTGCCACCGGCGATGACCGCGATCCGGTCGCACAGCTCGTCCGCCTCGGCCATGTAATGGGTGGTCAGCAGCACGGTGGTGCCGCCGGCCCGCAGGTCACAGACGGTGCGCCGCAGATCCCGCGCCGCCACCGGGTCGACGCCGATGGACGGTTCGTCGAGGAACAGGACATCGGGCCGGTGCAACAGTCCGCGCGCGATGTGCAGCCGCTGCCGCATCCCGCGCGAGTACCCCTCGACGCGTTCCTTCTCCCGGCCCGTGAGGCCCACCAGGTCGAGCAGTTCGGCGATCCGCCGCTTCTGCGCGCGTGGCTCGACGGCGTACAGCTCTGCGAAGTAGCGCAGATTGTCGAGGGCTGAGAGGCGGTCGTACAGGCCCCGGTCACCCCCGAATACGTAACCGATCCTGCGGCGTACGGCGACGGGGTCGGAGGCCACGTCGTGGCCCAGGACCCGGGCGGTGCCGGAGGTGGGCAGCAGCAAAGTGTTGAGCATCTTGATGGTGGTGGTCTTGCCCGCGCCATTGGGGCCGAGGAGGCCGAAGAGCTCACCGCGGCTCACCTCGAAGGTGACCCCGCGCACGGCCTCCGTCTCGGTGCGGCGCGGACGCAGGAAACCGGTCCGGCTGGTGTAGGTGCGGCGCAGGTTCTTCGCCTCGATCGCAAGCATGGCGGGGACGTTAGGCCGGGCCGTGCCGCACCCGCCATCAATTCGGGGGCCGCCGAATCGTCGCCCATCCGCCCCGCCCGTGTGCCGGCTCCCGCTTCTCAGGACACCGCGCGCAGCACGTCCTCGCCGGAGAGCAGCGCGAGCAGGGCCCTGCCGGTGTCCGTGAGCTGGTAGTACACGCTGCGGCCGACCCGGTGCCGGGTGACGACATCCGCCTCGGCAAGGGCCGACAGGTGCTCCGAGACCGTGCTCGGCGCGAGCCCCAGCCGGTCGGCTATCCCTGCTGTCGTGAGCGGCCCGCCGAGCTGGCGCAGGACCGAGGCGCGCCCCCGGCCCAGCAGCATCCCCAGCCGGTCACCGCTCTCCGGGCGCTCCGCGGCCCGTTCGCGCAACGCACCCGCGCCGCGGGCCTGGAAGGAGACCGTCAGGACCTCGGGGTCATCGGTGGAGTAGAGCCGGCAGCCCTCCGCGAAGACGAGCGGGACGAGCAGCAGCCGACGCTCGCCCGCTCGGTACTCCGCATCGATGTGCTTCGTCAGCTCAAGGACGGGCGGCGTCCACTTGGCGCGGCTCTCCAGTCCCGTGAACAGCGCGTCGATGCCTTCGGTGGCGAAGGTCCGGGCCCTGATCAGGACCTCGTCCTCGACGAGCCGGCGCATGGTGGGCCAGTGCGTCGCGATCGCGCCTTCCCAGTACGCCATGTACGCGTCGGCGAGGGCCGAGCAGGCCGCTTCGGGGTCCACCAGGTAGGGGCGGATGAGGGGGTGGTCCTCAAGCCCCGGGTAGTGCTCGGCGACCCCGTCCCGTACGACATCGGCCGGCGTGGCCCGCACGGTCTCCAGCTCCGCCTCGACCGACGAGGCTCCGACCGGG
This sequence comes from Streptomyces sp. NBC_01013, assembly GCF_045162765.1. Taxonomy (NCBI): domain Bacteria; kingdom Bacillati; phylum Actinomycetota; class Actinomycetes; order Kitasatosporales; family Streptomycetaceae; genus Streptomyces; species Streptomyces sp. NBC_01013. The sequence goes on along the minus strand of NZ_CP108687.1, from coordinate 4,659,680 downwards.
CGGGGCAGGAGGAAGTCCGGGAAGTTGTGCGGGCCGTCGATGAGCAGCCGCAGTGCATCCGTCCGCTCGTCCTCCCGCAACACCTCGCGGGCGCGCACCACCCACTCCGCGTAGGGCCGGGAGGGGGTGCGGTGCGGCATGGTCAGATGCAGGCTGCAGAACGCGTCCCACAGCGGGCTGATGGCGATCCGTGTCGCGCCGAGCGACGCCTCGTCCAGCTCGATACGGATCATCCGGCCGCCCGTCCGGCCCGAGGGAGGGGCTCCAGGAAGCCCTCTTCGACGAGCAGCCGGATGGCCTGTGGGGTGCGGTCCCGCAGCAGCACCGGGTCCTCGCCCATCAACTGGGCGATCGCGTCCAGGATCCGACCGGCGGGCAGCGCTCCGTCGCACACACCCGCGAACCCTGCACCGACCGCGTCGACCTTCGTCGCGCGCCGCATGCCGCGGTTCTGACGCAGCACCACATGCTCGGGGTCCTCGGCTCCCGGCAGTCCCACCTGCTCCTGCACGACCTCGGCGGCAAGAGTGAAATGGGCGGCGAGCAGGGCCGCGTCGTCCTGCTCGCGCAGGTAGTCCTGGCGGGCGAAGTGCGCCTCGACGGCCGGTCCGAGCGGCTGTTCCACCGGGTGCGGCCACTCCTCGATCACGATCGAGGGCACCCCGGCGGCGGCTGCGGCGGACTTTCGCAGCGTGATCCATCCGAAGCCGACCCCCTTCGTACCGTGGGCCTCGAACTCATCCAGCCAGGCGTCGTACCGCGCGGCGTACTCCGCGGGGTCCGTGCGGTGGTCACCGCTGTCTCGCAGCCACAGCTCCGCGTACTGCGTGATGTCCTGTACCTCGCGCTGCACGATCCAGGCGTCGCAGCCCTGCGGAACCCAGGACCGCAGCCTGTCCTGCCACTCCTCGTTCTCGGTGTGCTGCCAGTTGGCGAGGAAGTGGGCGTAACCCCCCTCGTTGAGCCGGTCACCGGTCTGCTGCACCAGGGTGCGGCACAGGTCGTCGCCCGCCATGCCGCCGTCACGGTAGGTCAGGCGGGCGCCGGGCGAGATGACGAAGGGCGGGTTGGAGACGATGAGGTCGTACGTCTCGGCGCCGACGGGCTCGTACAGGGATCCCTCGCGCAGGTCGGCCGGGGCGGCACCGGACAGGGCGAGGGTGAGACGTGTGAAGTCGAGGGCGCGTGGGTTGAGGTCGGTGGCGGTGACACGGGTGGCGTGCTGCGAGGCGTGCAGGGCCTGGATGCCGGAGCCCGTACCGACGTCGAGGGCGGAGCCGACGGGCCTGCGGACGGTGATTCCGGCGAGGGTGGTGGAGGCCCCGCCGATCCCGAGGACGACGCCCTCCTCGTGCGAACCGATGCCGCCCGCGCCGCCCACGGCGCAGCCCAGGTCGGAGACGATGAACCAGTCCTCGCCGTCCGGGCCGCCGTAGGGCCGCACGTCGACCGTCGCCCGCACCTCGCCGCCCGCCTCACTCAGCCAGCCGTCCGCCACGCACTCCGCCAAGGGCAGCACGGCAGCTGCCCGGGCGGCGGGGACCGGGCGCTGGAGCAGAAAGAGGCGCACGAGCGTGTCGAGCGGCGTGTCGCCCCGGGTGGCCCGCAGCGCCGGAACCGTCTCGCTGCGGGCGAGCGCGGCGTAGGCAGGCGCGCCGAGCAGGTCGAGGAGCCCGTCGGCCGTGAAGGCGGCGGCGAGCAGGGCTTCGCGGAGTTGGGTCGCGTGGTCTGCTGCGGGAAGGCTGGTCTTACTCACATGCCCCATTGTGACGGCTCCCACTGACAACGGCAGCGGCCCGGCCGCCCATCAGGGGCACGCCGGGCCGGTCGCGGGGCCCGCTACGCCTTCTTGCTCGGCGACGCGGACGCCTCCTTGGACGGCGTCGCCTCCTTCGAGGCGCCGGCCGAGGGCGATGCCGAGGCCGTGGGCTTCTGGCAGCCCTCCTGCTTGGCCATGGCGGCACCGACCTCGCCGGACTGGAGCTTCTTCAGTGCCTGGTCACCATTGGTGCTGATCTTGTTCAGCTCATCCGCGATTCCCTTGAGGCCGTCGGCGAACTTCGCCTGGTCCTTCGTATTCAGGTCGTCGACCTTCTTCTGCAGGTTCGCGTAGGCCACGGAGGAGGCGTTGAGCTCCTTCACGGCCTCCTTCTGCGTCGTCTCCCCGTCGTCGACCGGCGGCGGACCCGCCGAATCCACGGCCGCACCCAGTGCCTTGTAGGCCTGCGAGATCTGCTGGAAGGCGGCCGAGTCGGTCTTCTGGACGTCGGCAGGCTTGCTGTTGTCGGCAGTCTGCTGCTGGATGGAGGCGTTGGCGTTCGCGATCTTCTGCAGTTGGGGCTGGACCTGGTCACAGACCTTCTTGGCCCAGTCGTTCACCTTGTTGTCGCTGTCGTCGCTGCAGCCCGACAGCGTAAGTACCAGTACCGCACCGCCGGACAGCGCGGCCGCAAGCTTCTTGTTCACCGGATTGGTCCCTTCCAAGGCTCTCGGCCCCGGAACTTACACGCCGAGCGCCCTCCATCCGGATGCCGGGCGTCCGATCAGTAGCCTTTTGCAGCCATTTGCACCAAGGGAAATGAGGGAGATACAACTCACCCACACGGCCCCGAGCACGGGAACACCTGAACGAATGGCCACTCGCGCGGACCGGCCGACGGGCGGACACCGCATCAGAATGCCGTGTCCGCCCTTCTCCTGATCAGGCGTCGCCCGGACGCCGGCGTCCGCCGCGCGGATTCCGGCTCACTGAGCAGCTGCTGGGTCGGCAGGCCTGGCGGCGCCCTCCCCGTCCCCGCCGTCGGAACCGCCCTCGTCGCCCACTGCGATCCCCCTCCTCTTGGAGACGTAGACCGCGCCGACGATGACCGCGATGGACAGCACCGCGACCACCGCCCGCACTCCTGCGCTCGCGTCCTCCCCGTAGCTGAACTGCACCACCGCGGGCGCGATGAGCAGAGCCACCAGGTTCATCACCTTGAGCAGCGGGTTGATCGCCGGCCCGGCCGTGTCCTTGAACGGATCGCCGACCGTGTCACCGATGACGGTCGCGGCATGGGCCTCACTGCCCTTGCCACCGTGATGACCGTCCTCGACGAGCTTCTTGGCGTTGTCCCACGCACCGCCGGAGTTGGCGAGGAAGACCGCCATCAGTGTCCCGGTGCCGATCGCGCCCGCCAGATACGAGCCGAGCGCGCCGACCCCGAACGTGAAGCCGACCGCGATCGGCGCCAGCACCGCCAGCAGGCCCGGCGTGGCCAGCTCGCGCAGCGCGTCCTTGGTACAGATGTCGACGACGCGCCCGTATTCCGGCTTCTCCGAGTAGTCCATGATCCCGGGGTGCTCGCGGAACTGCCGCCGCACCTCGTAGACCACGGCGCCCGCGGACCGGGACACCGCGTTGATGGCCAGGCCCGAGAAGAGGAACACCACCGCCGCGCCGAGGATCAGCCCGACGAGGTTGTTGGGCTGGGAGATGTCCAGGCTCAGCCCCATCTCCCCCGCCGAGGCGCCGACGTCGTCGACCGCGGTGGCGATCGCGTCCCGGTAGGAGCCGAAGAGCGCGGCCGCCGCCAGGACGGCCGTAGCGATGGCGATGCCCTTGGTGATGGCCTTGGTGGTGTTGCCCACGGCATCCAGGTCGGTGAGGACCTGCGCTCCGGCGCCGGTGACGTCACCGGACATCTCGGCGATGCCCTGCGCGTTGTCGGAGACCGGGCCGAACGTGTCCATGGCGACGATCACACCGACGGTGGTGAGCAGGCCGGTACCGGCCAGGGCCACCGCGAAGAGCGCCAGCATGATCGATGTACCGCCCAGCAGGAACGCCCCGTAGACGCCGAGCCCGATGAGCAGCGCGGTGTAGACGGCGGACTCCAGACCGATGGAGATACCGGCGAGCACGACCGTCGCCGGTCCGGTCAGTGAAGACTTGCCGATGTCCCTGACGGGGCGTCGACTGGTCTCTGTGAAGTAACCGGTCAGCTGCTGGATCAAAGCTGCCAGCACGATCCCGATGGCGACGGCAACCAGGGCGAAGACCCGCGGGTCCCCACCGTGGGAGGTGATGGCCGCATCCGTGACCCCGTCCAGTTCCGCGTACGAGGACGGCAGGTAGACGAAGACCGCGACGGCTACGAGGACGAGCGAGACGACGGCGGAGATGAAGAATCCGCGGTTGATGGCAGTCATACCGCTTCGGTCGGCACGTCGTGGGGCGACTGCGAAGATGCCGATCATCGCGGTGACCACGCCGATCGCGGGCACGATCAAGGGGAACGCAAGCCCCGAGTCGCCGAAAGCGGCCTTGCCGAGGATGAGCGCGGCGACCAGTGTGACGGCATAGGACTCGAAGAGATCGGCGGCCATGCCCGCACAGTCCCCGACGTTGTCTCCCACGTTGTCGGCGATGGTCGCGGCGTTCCGGGGGTCGTCCTCAGGGATGCCCTGTTCCACCTTGCCGACCAGGTCGGCACCGACGTCGGCGGCCTTGGTGAAGATGCCCCCGCCGACCCTCATGAACATCGCGATCAGCGCGGCACCGAGCCCGAAACCCTCCAGCACCTTGGGCGCGTCGGCGGCGTAGACGAGGACCACGCAGGACGCGCCCAGAAGCCCGAGCCCCACGGTGATCATGCCGACCACGCCGCCCGTACGGAATGCGATCTTCGTTGCTTTGTGTGAAACCGCGGTGAGATCCTTTTCCGGTTCACCTTCCGCGGGAGTCGCCTCACGCGCGGCGGCCGCCACCCGCACATTGCTCCGTACGGCCAACCGCATGCCGATGTATCCGGTGGCCGCCGAGAAAAGCGCACCCACCAGGAAGAACACCGAACGGCCCGCGCGCTGGGACCAGTTGTCGGCCGGAAGCAGCAGAAGCAGGAAGAAGACCACGACGGCGAATACCCCGACCGTACGCAACTGTCGAGCCAGATAGGCATTCGCGCCTTCCTGGACCGCCGCCGCGATCTCCTTCATGCGCTCGGTGCCCTCGCCCGCTGCCAGCACCTGGCGTACCAGCAGCTGGGCGACGACCAGTGCGGCGACGGCGACGATGGCGACAACGATCACGATGACGCGGTTGTCATCGGTGAGTACCGCGGCCGCGAGAGTGGTGGGTGGGTCGGAAAGTGCGGAAAACTGCGTCAGTTCTGCCAGTGATGTGGTGCCGAACCCCGCCATACGTCCTCCTTGACGCTCAGCGCTCAAGACGTGGACGGATTGTAGGGATCGGAACACGATCAAAACAGTGCGCGGTAAATGTAATTGACCTTCATCCACCGAACGGCAATTGATCGAGTTCCCCGCCTGGACCGAATGCAGTAATGGGGCAGATGCATTTTCCCGCTATCGCTGCTCGGGCAGAACCGAAAAAGGCCCTGCTCAGCAGGGCCTCAAGGTCTGGATCAAGGATGGCCGACTACGCCGCCGGGGTGACCGAACCACCCCTGAACGCTCGCCGCACCAGGGACGAACGAGCAGCCTGGCTCGTCGGCGCACCCGCAGAACGGTGGCCGGCGCCTTCGGCCCGCCTGCTCCTCAACCCACGCACAGAACGGTCGCCGGCGTCGTAGTACCGCCTGCTCCTCAGCCCACGCACAGAACGGTGGCTGACGTCTTCGGCCCGCCTGCTCTTCAACCCACTCAGAGAACGGTGGCCGGCGTCTTCGGCCAACTCATACGGATCACTCCGCCATCCGCGCCGGACCTGACCTCGACGTCGTCGACCAGACCGCTGATGACCGCGAGGCCCATCTCGTCCTCACCGTCGCCGTCGGCGTCCGGTTCAGGTTCGTCCGGTCCCACCCCGGGCGCGTCGTCGCGGCGTCCGGAAACACCCCCGGGTACGGACCCGTCGGCCCCCGGGCCGGGCACCTCGTCGCCGACCTCGATGGAGAAGGACTTCTCCTCCTCGATAAGGAAGACCGCGACAGGCGCCGTGATGCCGTGGCTCCGGTGCAGCCCGACCGCTCGGCTGCACGCCTCTCCCACGGCGAGTCTGACCTCGTCGAGCACGGCCTCATCGACCCCGGCCCGGCGCGCCACGGCAGCCGCCACGAGGCGGGCCGTTCTGACGTGTTCGGGCTGGGCGCTGAAGCGGAGTTCAACGGTGGCCATGCGATCCCCCTCGAACGTACGAATGCATCCGCAGGAGCAGGACCCGAGGTCCGGCACTCCTGAGCTATGTCTGCGAAAGCCGCTGATCGGTCGACAGGGCCCCGACGTCAGACCCCGCCGCGCCGACGGCGCCCGGCCATCCGGGCGACGCGCAGCCATCTCCCGGCAACCGTTCGCCAGCTGTTAGACAGCCGCTCTCGACAGCCGCTCGCCCACGGTTCGACGCTTACCGAACCGCCGACCCGATCGTGGGGCGACCGACGACGGCCAACAAATGAATGTCGCCCGCAGACCGCCGAACGAGTGACAGAGCGTGCCGAACAGCAGCCGCCGGACTCCCGGCCACCGTTGAACGACTCCCGCCACTTCGACTGTCCTGGTGCGGACCGCCGTCGCACCGACCACCGCCGGGCCGGCCTCAAGGCCGACCCGACCGCGGACGGGACGATCAGTCTGTTGCCGCCACGGCCTCATCGACCGTGGTGTGAATCGGGAACACCTTGGTCAGACCGGTGATCCGGAAAATCTTGAGAATGCGCTCCTGGTTACACACCAGTCGCAACGAGCCCTCATGGGCCCGCACACGCTTCAAGCCGCCCACGAGCACGCCGAGGCCGGTGGAGTCGAGGAAGTCGACACCTTCCATGTCGACAACCAAGTGGTAGCTGCCGTCATTCACCAACTCGACCAACTGCTCGCGCAGCTTGGGCGCGGTATACACATCAATCTCGCCACCGACCTCGACGACCGTACGGTCGCCACCAGGGCCGGACACATTGCGAGTCGACAAGGACAGGTCCACGGATCCTCCAGCACCTTGCTATCGAGCGGTCGCCCCTCGGTCTCCCCGGCGGAGCCAGGGGACGGATCGCCAGCCGCGATGGCATTCAATCACTTACGGGCAGCCATGCACGACGCCTTGGGACCATTGTCCGTCTCGCCAGTGACACACTCGGTGCCGATGGCCAAGAATCACCGCCCCAGTCGACCGCCCGAGAGCGGGGGTTTCCGCCCCTCTCCCGAGGTGGTCCTCGACCGGCTCGCCGCAGGGGCGAGCCGGTCCGCGCGCATCACTCATACGGAGCACTTGCCCCCGCGTACGGGCACCCATGCCATCTGGCCCGATCGCATCCGTCCGGAAGTGATCGCCGCCATCCAGAGGGCCGGTATCGAACACCCCTGGGCCCATCAGGCCGCCGCGGCGGAGCACGCCCTGGACGGCGAGTCGGTCGTGATCGCCACGGGCACGGCGTCCGGCAAGTCGCTTGCCTACCTCGCCCCGGTCCTCAGCGCCCTGCTGGACGGTTCAGAAGCCGCCAACGGCCGTGGGGCCACAGCCCTCTACCTCGCCCCCACCAAGGCCCTGGCCTCCGATCAGCGGCGCTCGGTGAAGGAGCTGGCGGCTCCGCTGGGCAAGAGCGTCCGGCCCGCTGTCTACGACGGCGACACCCCCGTCGAAGAACGCGAATGGGTGCGCCAGTACGCGAACTACGTCCTCACCAATCCCGACATGCTGCACCGCGGGATACTCCCCTCCCACCCCCGCTGGTCCTCCTTCCTGCGTGCCTTGCGCTACGTCGTGATCGATGAGTGCCACACCTACCGGGGCGTTTTCGGCTCGCACGTCGCCCAGGTGGTGCGCCGGCTCCGCCGCCTGTGCGCCCGCTACGGCGCGGACCCGGTCTTCCTCCTCGCCTCAGCCACTTCCGCAGAGCCCTCCGTCGCAGCGGGCCGTCTCACCGGCCTCCAGGTCACGGAGGTCGCCGACGACGCCTCCCCGCGTGGCGAGCTCGTCTTCGCCCTCTGGGAGCCGCCCCTGACCGAGCTGTCCGGTGAGAAGGGCGCGCCCGTGCGCCGTACCGCCACGGCCGAAACCGCCGATCTGCTCACCGACCTGACCGTGCAGGGTGTGCGTTCCGTCGCGTTCGTACGTTCACGGCGAGGCGCCGAGCTCATTTCCGTCATCGCCAAGGAACGCCTCGCCGAGATCGACCGCTCCCTGCCCTCCCGGGTGGCCGCCTATCGCGGGGGCTACCTCCCCGAGGAACGCCGCGCCCTGGAGCGCGCACTGCATTCGGGCAGCCTGCTCGGCCTGGCCGCGACCACCGCACTCGAGCTCGGCATCGACGTCTCCGGACTGGATGCCGTCGTGATCGCCGGATATCCGGGCACCAGGGCTTCGCTGTGGCAGCAGGCCGGCCGGGCCGGTCGGGCCGGCCAGGGTGCTCTCGCCATCCTCGTGGCCCGCGACGACCCGTTGGACACCTTCCTCGTCCACCATCCCGAGGCTCTTTTCCAGCAGCCTGTGGAGTCGACCGTCCTCGACCCGGACAACCCGTACGTTCTGGCCCCCCACCTGTGCGCCGCCGCCGCGGAACTGCCGCTCACCGAATCCGACCTGGCCCTCTTCGGACCCGCCGTGGCCGATCTGCTGCCTCAACTGGAAGCGGCGAAGCTGCTCCGCAAACGGACGTCGGGCTGGCACTGGACGCGGCGCGAACGGGCTGCCGACCTCACTGACATCCGGGGCGAGGGCGGCCGCCCCGTCCAGATCGTCGAGGAGGCCACCGGCAGGCTGCTGGGCACTGTCGACGAGTCGGCCGCTCACACCGCCGTCCACGAGGGTGCCGTCCATCTTCATCAGGGCCGCACCTATCTGGTCCGGGCACTGGACCTGGAGGACTCGGTCGCGCTGGTCGAGGAGGCCAATCCGCCGTACTCGACGACCGCACGCGACACCACGGCCATCGCTGTGCTGGAGACCGATACCGAGGTCCCCTGGGGGGACGGACGGCTCTGTTACGGCTCCGTCGAGGTGACCAATCAGGTCGTCTCCTTCCTCCGTCGCAAACTGATCACGGGCGAGGTGCTCGGCGAGTCCAAGCTGGACCTTCCGCCCCGCACCCTGCGCACCCGTGCCGTGTGGTGGACGGTCACCCAGGACCAGCTCGATGCGGCACGGATCAACCCGGAGATCCTGGGCGGCGCGTTGCACGCCGCCGAGCACGCGTCGATCGGGATGCTGCCGCTCTTCGCCACCTGCGACCGCTGGGACATCGGCGGGGTCTCCGTGCCGCTGCATCCGGACACCCTGCTGCCGACCGTCTTCGTGTACGACGGCCATCCCGGCGGTGCCGGCTTCGCCGAACGCGCCTTCCACACCGCCCGCGCCTGGCTGGCCGCCACACGCCAGGCAATCGGATCCTGCGAGTGTGAGGCGGGCTGCCCGTCGTGCATCCAGTCCCCCAAGTGCGGCAACGGCAACGAGCCCCTGCACAAGCGAGGCGCCGTCCGCCTGCTCACGGAACTCCTCCGCTCCGCCCCACCCGACCCGAGTGAGGCGGCTCCAGCGAAGCAGCCAGGACCGGTCGGTCCGGACGGGCCGGAGTCCGCACGGAAGCCCGGACCGGCGGGCGAGCCAGGCTCCGCGGCGGAGTGAGGACCTGTGGAGGGGTGAGGACCCGGACCTCTGGAGGAGCGAGGTCCCCTGGATGGGTGAGCACCCGGGCCTCTGCCCCCAGGAGGAGCGAGGCTCTACGCAGCAGTCCGGCTCCCGGCAACAAGCAACCCCGCTGGAAGCACCGCCGCGGCCTCCCGATAGACCACTGCCCGTCTCCCGGAGGGGGACCAGCCGGAGGGGCCATCACGGGCCTCCTGAGGGGCCATCACGGGCCCTCCGAGGGGTCGGGCTCGGCCTCCTCAGGGACCACCTTGGCCTCCTGAGGAATGTGCCTCTTCGCAGGTCCGAGCGACGCGGTGGCCGCCTCGGCCGGGCCTGCCGTCGCCGGGCCCGCCCGGGACCTGACCTCGGCCGCGTACGGCCCACTGCGCACACGGGCCGTCACATCGGCGATCTCCCCCTGGACGCTGCACCGCACCAGCTCGGCCCCCTGCGCCGCTGACACGTCCCGGGCCGACCGGCAGGCGGCAGCGGCTCCTCCCAGGGCCCGGTCGGCCGCAGCCAGCGCGGCCAGGTCGGCCGTACCCCCGGCTCGGTGCCGGACCACCACCACCTGCCCGAGAGCCAGGACCACCGCGAAGACGACGCACAGCGTGGCGGTGGTGACCGCTGCCCACACCGTCGCCAGCCCCTGGTCCCGCCGTTTCCGGCATACCCACGCCCCGTGCGGCCTCCGGGCTGACGGCCGGCGAGGACTGGGCCACGTCACGGCGTCACCCCCGCCACGTCCTCGGCCGCCGCCACGGCTCGGGCGCTCAGCGTCATGGCCAGTGGTCCGGGGCCCGGGGCCGGTGCCGCCACGGTGACCCGCCACAGATCCCCGGCCCGCTCCACCTCGACCCGGGCGCGCTGAGGCGCTGCCGAGAGGGCGGCCTCCCTCACCTGCGCCTCCGGTTCGGAGCGCGCTGCCGCCCGGGCGCCGGCCCGGGCGGCGTCCACACACCGGATCTGGGCCGACGCAGCCGTCAACGCCCACAGCAGGGCGAGCACGAAGATCACCAACACCGGGATCACCATGGCCGCCTCCGCCGTCACCGCACCCCGGTCACCCCATCGCCCGGTCGGCCCGACCTCCTCCCGGGCGTGTCTCCGCTGCCCGGAACGTTCCCCGAAGTCGGCCCACACTCCGCCTACGCCGTCAGGATTTGGCATCGAGTGCGCCCTTGAGCAGCGATTGCAACTGCGCCATGACTACCGGGCTGGTGACCACCTTGTAGAGCACCGCGGCAAACGCACAGGCCGCAATCGTTCCGACCGCGTATTCCGAGGTCGTCATTCCGGTGTCCGCCCGCACCTTGCTTGCCACAGCTCGCGCCCAGCGCATGATTTTCCGCATCACTTCAAACCCCCGTCAAACCGATACTTTATGGACAAATTTTCCCTATTCAGGCTTTCCGGCTTGCTAGGACTGCAACAGCCCTCCTGCCAGCCCGATCACCACGGGCGCCACGCCCACCGTCAGAAAGGAAGGCAAAAAGCAGAGACCGACAGGCGCGGTGATCAGCACGGCAGCCCGCTGGGCCCGTGCCACCGCCGCGCTAGCCCTCTCGGCTCTCATGGCCTCGGCCAGCCGTGCCACCGGCTCCGCAGCAGGAGCGCCGGTCGATCCGGCCCGGTCCAGACAGCGCGCCAGGGCGGCAGCACCCGGTATCGCCCCGAACCTCCCCCAAGCGACGGCAGGATCGCCGCCGAGCCGGATCTCCGCGGCCGTGAGCACCAGCTGCGCACCGACAGGCCCACCCAGCGAGTCGCCGACGGCCTCGGCCGCCTCGCGCGGGCCTGCACCCGCGGAGATGCAGGCCGCCAGCAGATCAGCCGCCAGCGGAAGCTGACGCATCGTCTCCGCCACTCTCGCCGCTTCCTCGGCGGCAACCCTCGGCGCTTGCCCGAGCCTCGTGCGCTGCCATCTCCACGTGCCGTAGGCCGCCGCCAGCCCGACCGCCCACCCGGACAGCCCACCCACCAGAATCCAGCCCGTCAGGACGGCCCCCAGCACAGCCGCCCACTGCTTGGCGCCGGCGACGGAGAGCGGCAACCGCGGCCGACCCAGGGGCATGCCCGTCCGGCCCTGCTGACCTCCCGGACTCACCGGAGCGGCACCGGTCACGGCAAGGAGGGCCAGACCGCGCCGGCGCACCCGCTGCCCGGTCCGACGCCGAGCCAGTGCGAGAGCCGGCTGGAGGCCCACGCCCAGCGCCAGCCCCACCACACCCACCCTGTGGACAACTGCACCGACTTCACCGGCCCAGGCAGTCATGCAACCTCTCCCTTGCGGACGATACGAGTCGCCCAGGCCAAACCGGCCGCCTCGAAGGCTGCGCCCATCACCAGACAGACCAGTCCGACGGAACTGTGCAGCAACACCCCCAGAGGATCCGCTCCGAGGGCCGCTCCCAGCCCCAGGCCCAGCACCGGCAGCAGAGCCAGCACTACGACCGTCGACCAGGCACCTGCCAGCTGCGCCCGCAGTTCCTCCCGCCGACGCCGCTCAGCCCGTAACGCGCCCTCCAACCGGTCGAGACCGGCTGCGAGTCCGGCACCTCCGTCCGCCGCCACCCGCCAGCAGGCGGCCACTCCAGTGAGGCCCTCCAAGCCCGGCTCGCACGCCGCCTGCCGTAGCGCTCGGGGGACATCGCCCCCAAACCGGGCCGCGGCCGACACCCCGGGCCCTGCCGCACCCAGTACCCCCGCGTCCTGGACAGCGACAAGAAGTGCCTCCCCCGGCTCATGCCCTGCCCTCAGTTCGCCCGCCACCGCGCCGCACAGGTCCACCACCCCATCGGCCCGGCGCTCCCGCTCCGTGCGCAGCTCCCTTCCAGCCAGCCATCGCCGCACCATGGGGACCGCGGCCACCCCCGCGATCAGCGGCAGTACGGACTTGCCGAGGAGCGCCAGAGCCAGAGCCACCGGCAGGCACAACCACTCCCTCCGCCCCCTCAGCCGCCTACCAAGTCGGCTCCGGCTCCTCTCCCAGCGCTCCCGAAGGGGCCACTGCCCCACCCCCCGGCCGAACAACACCCGGGCCCTTCGCAGCCCTTGCCTTTGCCCGGCCGCGACCAGACCGGCCGCCACCCCGGCACACAACGCGCCCGCGTACACCGCCTCCGGCGCTCCGGCCGGCGTACCGCTCACGACTCGTCCCCGATCAGCGCCGAAAGCCGCTCCCAGCCCCGCTCCCGCTCGAATCCGGCTGCCCCCCAGCGCAGGGCCGGAACGGTCACCACCAACCCCGCCCCATCGCGTTCCAGCACCTGAATCTCGGAGATCCTGCGTCCGCCGGTGCGGTCCCGCACGAGATGGACCACCACCGACAACGCCGCCGCCAGCTGACTGTGAAGTGCAGTCCGGTCCAGACCCGCAGCAGTTCCCAATGCCTCCAACCGGGCCGGGACATGCTCGGCAGCGTTGGCGTGAACCGTTCCACAGCCGCCTTCATGACCCGTGTTCAAGGCAGCCAGCAGTTCGGTGACCTCGGCACCTCGCACCTCTCCGACCACCAGCCTGTCGGGGCGCATGCGAAGGGCCTGCCGCACCAGGTCCCGAAGCGTCACCTGCCCGGCACCCTCCTGGTTCGCAGGGCGCGATTCGAGACGCACCACGTGCGGGTGGTCCGGCCTCAGCTCGGCCGAGTCCTCGGCGAGCACGATTCGCTCCTGCTCTCCCACCGCACCGAGCATGCTGGACAGGAGCGTCGTCTTTCCCGCTCCCGTGCCGCCGCTGATCAGGTAGGAGACCCGGGCCTCCACCAGGGCCCGCAACACCCGGTCCCCACCCGGCGGCACCGTCCCAGCAGCGACCAGTTCCCCGAGCGAGAAGGCCTTGGGCCGGACCACCCGGAGCGACAAGCACGTCGATCCGACCGAGACCGGTGGCAACACGGCATGCATACGGGTCCCGTCCGGCAGCCGGGCGTCCGCCCATGGCCTGGCGTCGTCCAGGCGCCGCCCCGCGACGGCTGCCAGGCGCTGCGCCAGCCTGCGGACCGCCGCCGCGTCGGCGAAGGCCACCCCGGTGAGTTCGAGCCCGCGACCCCGGTCCACCCACACACGGTCGGGCGCGGACACCAGCACATCCGTGACCGCCGGATCCGCAAGGAGAGGCTCCAGCACGCCGGTCCCCACCAATTCCCCGCGCAACTCGTCCGCCGCGCCCAGCACTTCGGCATCCCCAAGCAATCGCCCCTGGGCCCTCAGCGCAGCCGCCACCCCCGCCGGAGTCGGCGCCACTCCACTCTGTGCCAGCCGCTGCCGTACCGCGTCGAGCAACGCCTCGGTCATGACACACCTCCCGCGGCGGCCGGGCCTCCGGCGCTCTCCCCCGCAAGGGCCCGGTCCCAGAAGGCCGAACAGAACCTGGCGAGCGGTCCGCGAGGGCTTCCGCCGGGCGGCTCCCCCAGGTCCTGGCCGGCCAGCAGTCCTGGATCCAAGGGAAGTTCACCGGCGAGCGGAAGCCCCATGACGTGCGCCACCCACTGCTCGTCAAGTCCGGATGCGTACGGTCCGCGCGCAACCACGCGGAGGTCCTCCAACACCATCCCGGCCATCGATGCCACCCGCTTGGCCGCGGCGACCGCCCGCAGCTCCCCCGGCACCACCAGGAGCCCGAGGTCCAGCTGCGCCAGGGCTTCGGCCACCGCCTCGTCAATTCGGCGCGGCAGATCGACCACCACCACCCCGCCGAGCCTGCGTGCGGCGGCAAGAACCGCCTGCATCGCCTGCGGCGGGATGACCACCCAGTCGTCACGGCCCCAGCTGAGCACCCGCAGCCCGTGCAGGGCCGGCAGCGACTCCTCCAGCGCCCCGCCGCCGACCCTCCCCTTCGAATGGGCGAAATCGGGCCACCTCATCCCCTCGGCCCTCTCCCCACCGAGCAGCACATCGATGCCGCCGCCCAACGGATCGCCATCGATCAGCATGGTCCGCTGTCCGGCTCTCGCCGCCGTCACCGCCAGCGCACAGGCCAGCGTGGAAGCGCCGGAACCGCCCCGGCCCCCGATCACCCCGACGGTCAGCGCAGGCCGGCCGACTCCCTCGGCGGCGTTAGCGATCTGATCGACCAGCCAGCTCTCCGAGTCGGGCAGACGCAACACGTACTCGGCCCCGATCTCCACCGCCCTACGCCATACGTCGGGGGCATCCTGATCGCGCCCCACGAGCATCACACCGCGCCTGCGAGCTGCCCCTCGGCACCGCACCGCCGCGTCGTCCCCCACGAGAACCATGGGCGCCTGCTCCCAGCCCTCTCTGCGGTCGGGCAGCGTGTGATGGACCTCGGGCTCCGCCCCGGCGGCTGCGCACAGCCTCAACAGATCGTCGAGCAGTTCCACGTCCTCGGTCACGATCAGTGGTCCGCCCCGCCGCGCCTCGGCGGTCGGCAGACGATCCCTTGCACTGGATTCAGCCACGATCTCCGCCCCCTTCTCCACTCACCTTCACCGCGGTTCGCGGCGTTCTCGGAGCGTTCCGAGAGCGGTGATTCCGGATCCCGTGAACCTCACGGGTGGAATCACGGTGCAGCGCTTCGGGAAATCGTGTGGATCTTGCTCAAAAACTGTGGACAGCTCCGCCGTTGTGAATAACTCCGTAGCTCACACCGGTGACTTCCGAGAGCATCCCTTCCATCACACAACGTGACGATGCACGCTGGTGTACATCGCTCGCAGACGTAGGCCATCACGGCCGGAAGAGAGGGTAAATGCGTGAGTCCGAACAGCAGAACCGCGTCCGGACATGCGACGACCCCCGCCGGGGGGGAGAGCGGGGGTCGTCCCCACGGCCGACTCGGGGGGGGGAGGAGTCGGACCGGGTTAGCACGGTCGCGAACGATCCGTGACTTCCATGGTGTACCCGAGAGTCTTCTCAGGCAAACTCACACACCGGAGTTTACGCCGAATGGCGGGCCCCTATGCTCTGCCTTGTGGAAAACCGCTTCTTGCCGCGCACAGCCGCCTTCTTTGACCTGGACAAGACGGTCATTGCGAAGTCATCGACGCTGACCTTCAGCAAGTCCTTCTACCAAGGCGGGCTGATCAACCGCCGCGCCGTACTGCGCACCGCGTACGCACAGTTCGTGTTCCTTGCCGGAGGTGCAGATCACGACCAGATGGAGCGGATGCGTGAATATCTCTCATCCCTCTGCAAGGGCTGGAACGTGCGGCATGTGAAGGAAATTGTCGCCGAGACCCTGCACGACTTGATCGACCCAATCATCTACGACGAAGCGGCGACGCTCATCGAGGAGCATCACACCGCCGGCCGCGATGTGGTGATCGTGTCGACCTCGGGCGCCGAGGTCGTGGAACCGATCGGTGAGCTACTGGGCGCCGACCGCGTCGTCGCCACCCGGATGGTCGTCGGCGATGACGGCTGCTTCACCGGCGAAGTGGAGTACTACGCGTACGGGCCGACTAAGGCCGAGGCCATCAGGGCGCTCGCCGTATCCGAGGGCTACGACCTGGCGCGCTGCTACGCATACAGCGATTCGGCCACCGATGTACCGATGCTGGAATCCGTCGGCCATCCGCACGCGGTCAATCCCGACCGCGCGCTGCGACGCGAGGCAACGCTGCGGGAGTGGCCGATTCTCGTCTTCGACCGACCGGTCCGGCTAAAACAGCGGCTGCCCGCACTCTCGATGCCGCCACGGCCGGCTCTCCTCGCTGCTGCCGCTGTGGGCGCAGCGGCTCTCACAGCCGGGCTCGTCTGGTACACCGCCCGCCGTCGCGCCATTGCTCCGACGGCCTGACCAAGGGCCGTCCCGCGATTCCTGGTGGACCAGCGCGCGGCATCAGCAGCGGTGCATCGCAAGACGGAGAGGCGCCCGCATACCGGATGTATCCGGGCGTTTCAACAACGCGGCGAGGTGCCGGAGCCCTCGACGTGCGCCCGCCAGGAATCGCGGGACACCTCTCGGCTCTGCGCGGGCGGGGCAGACGAAGTTGCGGCCCCGCGCAGCAGCCAAGCCCTCGACCGCACCGGAACGTCGGCGGCCCCACCCGCGAGCGTCGAGCCCACCTCACCCGGCACCCCGCACGCCGCACCCCGCACCCCGCACCCCGCTATCGCGCACGGCCGTAGCCGCAACCGCGCCCGCTCTCGCGAATTGGACCGACTCGTCCGTAATTGAACCTAAAAGTAAAGAACTCCGGCCAGCACTACCGCTCGCCCGGAGCCTGGAGTACAAAGGACTCAACGGCCCGCGAGACCAAGGACATCCGAGAGGATGACCTGTAACGCAGAGAAGGCCCCACGGACCGCGCATGAAAGCCGGGCACCCACGCGACGTCGACCCGTCGAATACGGGCCAGCCGCACCAGGAACGGGCAAAGCACCCGACCTGATGGGCATACTTCGAGGACGCTTGGTAACTGGGCGGACATGCCAGCGGCGGTACCGAAAACGGTACCGCCGCAACCCTTTGCACCTGACGCCGAAGGGACCCGTTCCGTCGAGGAAGCGGCCGGAGCCTGCCGGACCAGCAGAGGCGGACCGCTTACCGACGCACCTCGCCGAGGCCCACGCGCGTCGACCGCTACGCCGCTCCCCGCTGAAGCGCCTCACATACCGCTGTCGACTCTCTGACACCCAATTCCGCGGCCCGCCCACAATGAGCAATCCAGGCGGCCATCCCCTCCGGCGTCCCCGAGAGATATGCGTCGAAGGCGGCGAGGTAGGCGGCCCGACCCTGCTCGGCATGACCTACTTCGGCCGGGCAGATCGACTTGGGGTCGAGCCCGCTCCCGATCAGCACGATCCGTTCAGCGGTCCGCGCCACCAGGCCGTTGTACGAGCCGAAGGGGCGCAGAGCCAGCAACTCGCCGTGCACGACGGCAGCCGTCACCAGAGCGGGTGCCGCGGTCCCCGAAAGAATGAGCCCGCTGAGCCCCTCAAGGCGACCCGCAACCTCGTCGGCGCCCGGCAGGGGCGCCTCGATCAGCGGCTCGTCCACCGGCTCACCCGCCAGCCTCGGCCGTCCGACAGCATCCTCCGGCGCCGCCCCTCCGGCCGCCACCAGATGAAGCCTCGCGAGGACTCGCAGGGGGGACTGGCGCCAGATGGAGAGCAGTTGCCCCGCTTCGGCCGTCAATCGCAGCGCCGCCCCGATCACGTGCGCCTCGCCGTCACCACTGAAGTCGGTACGGCGGCGCACCTCCTCGAGGTTCCAGTCGGCACCGGAGAGAGCAGCCGAACCCCGGGCGCCCCTCAGGGCCGCCTCGGCGGTCACCTCATTACTGCGACGACGCATGACACGGTGGCCGTAGACGCGGTCGACGGCCTTGCGCACGGAGTCCACCGCATCGGGCACACCTGGCAGGGCCCCCAGGGCAGCGAGCGGATCCGAGGAAGTCGTACTCATAAGTAGCGAGGCTACGCGCCCCTCGCTCACCTGCCGGTCCGGAGTGGTGTTCTTCACGAACTGCGACAGCAGTGCGCAATCATGCGACTACCCTAGGTGAACATGAAGATCGCTTTCGTAGGGAAGGGCGGCAGCGGCAAGACCACGCTGTCCTCGCTCTTCATCCGCCACCTTGCCGCCAATGAAGCTCACGTCGTCGCAGTGGACGCCGACATCAACCAGCATCTCGGGGCCGCACTCGGCCTCGATGAACGAGACGCAGCGGCGCTGCCGGCCATGGGGGCCCAGCTGCCACTGATCAAGGAGTATCTGCGGGGCAGCAATCCTCGCATCACCTCGGCCGCGGCAATGATCAAGACGACGCCGCCGGGCGAGGGCAGTCGGCTGCTGCGAGTGTGCGAGGACAACCCCGTCTACGACGCCTGCGCCCGCACGGTCGGGCTCGACGACGGGGACATCCGGCTGATGGTCACGGGGCCGTTCACCGAATCGGACCTGGGGGTGGCCTGCTACCACTCCAAGGTCGGGGCGGTCGAGCTGTGTCTCAATCACCTCGTCGACGGCCCCGAGGAGTACGTGGTGGTCGACATGACCGCCGGTTCGGACTCGTTCGCCTCCGGGATGTTCACCCGCTTCGACATGACCTTCCTGGTCGCCGAACCCACCCGCAAGGGCGTGTCGGTCTATCGGCAGTACAAGGAGTACGCACAGGACTTCGGCGTCGCGCTGAAGGTGGTCGGCAACAAGGTGCAGGGCGAGGACGATCTGGAGTTCCTGCGCGCCGAGGTCGGCGACGATCTGCTGGTCACCATCGGTCATTCCGACTGGGTGCGAGCTATGGAGAAGGGGCGCCCCGCCCGCTTCGAGCTACTGGAGGCGGACAACCGGATGGCCTTGCAGGCCTTGCAGAACGCGGCGGAGGACTCGTACGGACAGCGGGACTGGGAGCGCTACACGCGGCAGATGGTGCACTTCCATCTGAAGAACGCGGAGAGCTGGGGCAACGAGAAGACCGGGGTCGACCTGGCTGCCCAGGTCGACCCCGCCTTCGTGCTCGACGAGCGGTACGCGCGGGCCGGGGCCGCCCAGCCCGCCTGAGCGCCTTCACCAGGGCCTGTCCTGCCTTGATCCGCCGGACCGGCCCTGGGTGGCGTCCACGTCCACCCTGCAACCGACCGACGGGACACCCTCCCGACCGGCGCCGCCCCGAACGGACCGCCGGAACACCACCCCGACCGGCTCCACCCCGCAACAGAGCGCCGGGACGACTGCCCGCGGTCAGTGCGCATCAGGGCTGTCCCGCAATTCCTGGTGGATCAGCGCGCGGCGTCGGATGCGGCGCATCGCAAGGCGGAGAGGCGCCCGCGTACTGGATGTATTCGGGCGTTTCGACAACGCGGCGAGGTGCCGTAGCTGTCGTCGTGCGCCCGCCAGGAATTGCGGGACAGCCCTTAGCTTGATCTTTAACCTCGGGGCCCGAACGAGTCCTCGTACTTGATCACTCGGACTGGTAACTGCGGTACATGCGGGCGGCCTTCGGCTGAGCATGTGATCCGACCAAGGAACACACAACGCTCAGCACGAAGGCCGTGGGGATGAGTCTGTCGCATCACGTCGTCCGACAGGATCCGATTGCGGGACTGTCACGCTTCCGGGGTGAGTTCTACTCCTGTCTGACCAGGCGTGCGGATGGACTGTTCGAACTCGTGGACGCGGTGTTGTGCGCGGACGGGCCGGTCCGTTCCCTGGTGGAACTGTCATTGGTCGGCGAACACCGGCGGGGACACGGCGGGCTCTACGACGCCCTGGCCGCAGGCCGGGTCGATGTCACCCGGCTGCGACGGGCCCTCGCCACGATGCCGCTGCCGCGCGCGTCGGACGGCCGCCTCGTCCTTGCCGCCGACCTCACCTGCTGGCTGCGGCCCAGCGCCCACACCTCACCGCAGCGAATCCTGTGCCATACCTACGGCCGGGGCAAGGACCAGCACATCCCAGTTCCCGGCTGGCCGTACTCGGTGATCTGCGCGCTTGAGACGGGCCGCAGTTCCTGGACCGCACCACTGGACGCACTACGTCTGGCACCGGGCGACGACGCTGCCACCGTCACCGCCAGGCAGATGCGCGAGCTCATCGAACGGCTCATCACAGCCGGGCAGTGGAAAGACGGCGACCCGGAGATCCTGATCGTGGTGGACGCCGGATACGACGTGCCACGTCTGGCCTTCCTGCTGAAGGACCTGCCGGTGCAGGTGCTGGGCCGGATGCGCTCGGACCGCGTACTTCGACGCGCGGTACCACCCCGTGAGCCCCGTCTCCGAGGGCGGCCGCCCCGTCACGGCGGCGAGTTCGTGTTCGGTGACCCGGCCACCTGGGGCGCCCCCGACGCGCAGACGGTGACTGCGACACGCCTTTACGGCACTGCCGTCGCACGGGCCTGGGACCGGCTCCACCCGAGACTGACCCACCGCTCGGCCTGGACCGCCGAGCTGGGTGCCCTGCCGGTCATCGAGGGCACCGTGATCCGGCTGCGGGTCGAGCACCTGCCCAGCGGCGCGACACCGAAGCCGGTCTGGCTGTGGTGGTCAGGCACCGACGCCACAACGGCCGACGTCGACCTGCTCTGGCAGGCATTCCTGCGACGCTTCGACATCGAACACACCTTCCGGCTCTTCAAACAGACCCTGGGCTGGACCTGCCCGAAGATCCGCAGCCCCGAAGCCGCCGATCGCTGGACCTGGCTGATCGTCGCCGCGTTCACTCAGCTCCGGCTCGCACGCCCACTGGCGGCAGACCTCCGACGGCCGTGGGAGAAGCCGGCCCCGCCCGACAGACTCACCCCCGCCCGAGTCCGCCGCGACTTTCGGCACCTCCGCACGAAGGCCGCCTGCCCAGCCGGAGCACCGAAAACCGCCCGGCCCGGTCCAGGACGCCCACCCGGCCGCAAGAACGACCAGCCCACTGCCCGCTATGACGTGCACACAGTCGGCAAACCAGGTTCCGCCAAGCGACGAACGAAAAAGTCAACGACTCCACGTCCACGCCGCACAGGTTAAAGATCAAGTTAGCGGTCGGCCTTGTGACCCGCGGACCCGGCGGGCGCCTTCGCCTCAGCGTGACCAGGGCGCTGGTCCCCGTCCTCTTCCTTGCCGGGGCTCGCAGCCCCGGCAAGGAAGGACGCCCAACCGGGCTTCGGCGCCTTGCCGACCTTCAGCGTGCCGAGTTTGGCGAGCGTGGCCGGGTCCTGCGCGTCCAACCAGTCCGCAAGCTGCCTGAAGGACACGCAGCGCACGCCCTCTTTGGTGCACACCGTCTCGATCGTCTCCTCGATGGCGCGCATGTACGTGCCGCCGTTCCACGATTCGAAGTGGTTGCCAATGATCAGCGGGGCGCGGTTCCCGTCGTAGGCTCGGTCGAAGGCCTGGATCAGACCGTCCCGCATCTGATTGCCCCAGTACTCGTGCTGGTCCGGATCGCCCTGCGTCGTGCCGGACTGGTTGAACATGAAGTTGTAATCCATCGACAGGGTTTCGAACTCGCGCCCCGGCACCGGGACGAGCTGCATCGAGAGATCCCAGATGCCGTCCTTCTTCTTCGGCCAGACCTGGTCGTTGACCCCACTGGAGTCGTAGCGGAAGCCCATCGAGCGCGCCGCCGCCACCATGTTCTTCTGCCCCTCAAGACAGGGCGTGCGGCCGCCGATCAGTTCCTTGTCGTAGTCGAAGGGCAGCGACTTCTCGCCCTTGAGGTCCGGATCGTTGCTCTTCCAGGCCTTGACGAACGACTTCGCCTGGCTGATTTCGCTTTTCCACTCGTCGACGGACCACGTGCCGACGCCGCCGTCGTTGCCGCAGAAATGTCCGTTGAAGTGGGTGCCGATCTCGTTGCCGTCCAGCCAGGCGCCGCGGACCTGCGCAAGGGTGTCGCGGATGCCCGCCGTGTCGTTGAAACCGATGTCGGAACTGCCCGCGTTGTGCTTGGGCGGGTCGTAGAGCTTGCGCTTCGCCTCCGGCAGCAGATACACGCCGCTCAGGAAGTACGTCATGTTCGCGTGGTACTTCTTGCCCACCTCACGGAAGTGGGAGAAGAGCCGCTGGCTGTCCTCCCCGGCGCCGTCCCAGGAGAACACCACGAACTGAGGTGGTTTCTGGCCTGCCGCCAGGCGATGCACAGCCGGCTGCTTCGGCTGGGCACCGGTGAAGGCGGTCGAACCGTCACCGATGAGCCGGACCGCGCTCTTGGGGGCCGCTTCGGGCGCCTTCTTCTTCGCCCCCGCTGCACCGTTCGCCGCACTGGGGCCGGAATCGATCGGGCCGGAGCTCGCACCAGTGCAGCCGGCCACTCCCGCGACCAGTGCAACGGCCATGACGCCCAAGGCGAACCTCTTCGTGGCGGCCAACATCCGCCCACCCTCTTCCTTGCAGGTAACCAGCGCTGAAGTGCCGACACGGCGCGGCCAAAGTCGCACGAACCGCACACAAATCCGGGCGACAGGCCGCATGAAAAGCTGCCTATTCACTGGAACGGGTGCTTGAACGACCCATTTGCCCTTAATCCTGGACACGCATCTTTACTCTCCATTACGATCTGTTTACCGAGAGTTGAGATATCCCGCCGCTGCACGCCGTGACCCACGGCCGCGTCCCACGTTCCGCGACCGCGCTGCCCCGGAGGAGACGGGAAACATGTCTGCCTGCGTCCCCACTCGTCATGACCACTCATCCCGCAGTTCGCGACCTCCCCGATCCTCGGGAGTCAAGCGACCACACAGCCCGCCACCGCCGCATCGCGGCGGACGCTTCCGCATCGCGGGCGCCGATCTGTCCGCATCGATCACTGTCTTCCTGCTCGCCGTCCCCATGTCGCTCGGCCTCGCCGTCGCCATGGATGCGCCGCTGGAGGCAGGCCTCATCTCCGCCGCCGTCGGCGGCATCGTCGCCGGACTGCTCGGCGGCACCCCTCTGCAGGTCTCCGGCCCGTCCGCCGGACTGACCGTGGTGACAGCCGAGTTGATTCAGATCTACGGCTGGCGCACCACCTGCGCGATCACCATCGGCGCAGGTCTGCTGCAAATGGTGCTGGGCTCGCTGAGGGCCGCGCGAAGCGCGCTGGCCGTCAGTCCCGCCATCGTCCACGGCACGCTCGCCGGGATCGGCGTAGCGATCGCACTCGCTCAACTGCACATCGTGCTCGGCGGTTCCCCCCAGAGCTCAGCCCTCTCCAACGCCCTGCTTCTGCCCGCACAGTTGGAGCGTGTGGGGCCGGCCGCTCCATTGATCGGCGGCCTGACCGTCGCGATTCTGGTGCTGTGGCCGCGGGTCCCCGGGCGGGCCGGGCGAATCATGCGGCGAGTCCCCGCAGCCCTGGCTTCGGTCGCCATGGCGACCGCGGTGGCCGCGCTCGCCGCCCCCTCGATCGCTCGGGTCGACCTGCCGTCCTGGCGCTCGCACGCACTGCCCGAAATGCCCCAGGGCCCCGTGCTCGGCCTGGCAACGGCCGTATTCACCATGATGCTGGTGGCGAGCCTGGAATCCCTGCTCGCCGCCGTGGCGGTGGACAAGCTGACAGCCGACAGGAACCGCGAGCGGTCAACCGGGCCCGCCATCAGGAGTGACGGCGGTCAGCCCGGTGGACACACCGCTGATGCCCCCGAGGCGAACTCCGCCGCGGGCGCACCCCGGATCAGACGCTCCGACCTCGACCGGGAGCTACGCGCACAGGGCATCGCCAACACCGTGTCCGGTCTGCTCGGTGGGCTGGCGGTCTCCGGCGGCGCGGTGCGCAGCTCGGCGAACGTAAGGGCCGGAGCGACCAGTCGCGCCTCCACCGTCCTGCACGGCGTCTGGGTCCTGCTCGCCACTGGCCTGCTGGTCACCGTGCTGGAGTGGATCCCGCTGGCCGCCCTCGGCGCGCTCGTCATGGTGGTCGGCATCCAGATGGTGAATTTCGCCCACATCCGCAACGTGCACAGGCACCGGGAATTCCTGGTGTACGGAGCGACGATCACCGGCGTGCTGCTCTTCGGCGTGCTCAAGGGGGTGGCGATCGGTATCGCTGTCGCCGTGGCCGTCGCCCTGCACCGGCTTGCCCGTACCCGGATCACCGTTTCCAGCCACGGTGGAGAACATCTGGTCGTGGTGCGCGGGCAGTTGACGTTCCTCGCCGTGCCTCGCCTCAGCAGAGCACTGGGCCAGTTGCCTCAGGACGCGGACGTGGTCCTCGAACTGGACGGCTTCTTCATGGATCACGCCGCGTACGAGCTGATCCATGACTGGAGCAACGCTCATGCCGCCCACGGTGGTCGCGTCGCCTTCACCGGCAGGTCCGGTGGAAGGATCGCCGAACCCGCCTCTGCCGCGCACTCCTGCTGCCGCCCCTGGACCCCCTGGCGCAACCACCACTGCCACGACCGCCTTGAGCACGTGCCCGTCGTCGGCGCGGGAACGCGCGCGCACGACAGCGGTACGAGTACGCGCACAGCGGCTCACGCGACTGCTGCTGCGCCGGCTGTGGCAGACACGATTCCCGTGCCCCCCACTACCGGCGCACCGGAACCAGCACCTGCCCTCGATCAGACGAGCCGGAGCACACATAACTCGGACGGGACACGATCCCACCCCGGCCCCACCTCGGAAGCACTCGCTCACGCTGAGGGACACACGTCTCCTCCCACACCGGAACGCTCAGGCAATTTCACTCCTGATCATGTGGCCGCCCGGCCGGGCCCGACCGCCAGTCAACGGCTGGTCAGCGGCCTCAGCTCGTTCCAGCGCAATACTGCTCCGCTGGTCCGCGAGGAACTCGCGAGACTTGCCGAGGAAGGGCAGCGGCCGTCGCAGCTGTTCATCACCTGCGCAGACTCCCGGCTGGTCACGAGCATGATCACAGCAAGCGGCCCCGGCGACCTATTCACCGTCCGCAACATCGGCAATCTCGTGCCACCACCCGAGTCGGAGGCCGGCGACCACTCGGTCGGCGCGGCCATCGAGTACGCCGTGGATGTGCTCGGAGTCGAGTCCATCACCGTTTGCGGGCACTCCGGCTGCGGTGCGATGAACGCGTTGTTGGGCACCAGGCCGGACGGCCCGGAATCCGCTCTCTGGCGGTGGCTCCGACACGGGCTCCCCAGCCTGGAGAGGATGTCCTCGCGCCAGCGGGCCTGGGCCCGGATCTCCGGCCGGCTGCCGGCCGATGCGGTGGAGCAGCTCTGCCTCACCAACGTCGTCCAGCAGCTCGACCATCTGCGGGCCCATACGTCCGTGTCGCGGCGCCTGGCCGAAGGCACCCTCCAGCTCCATGGCATGTATTTCCACGTGGCCGAGGCTCAGTCGTATCTGCTGACCGAGGGTGCGGGGGCCGGCAGCGGGCTCGACGAGGTGTTCGACCCGATCAGGCCGTCCGCTCCGTCCCATCCAGCTCCTTCAACTGACCCGGCTGGTCCATCCCATCCAGCCGAACTGGCGCGCACCGGCGCCTGAACCACATACTCCCCGGGCCCGTGAGACCTTGTGGTCCCGCTTCCGCGACACTGCACTCCGCGCCGCGCCACGCATCAGCGCACCGCACCGTACCCAGCACCACGGACGAACAACCTGCAGTACCGCATCACCCGCCGCGGAAGCGGGATCGTGCCTCCATACACGAAGACACAGGTCTAAACCAATTCCCGGCAGACACTTGTCACCCGGCCCTGGGCCTGATGAGCTATGCCCCGGGACACAACGGACACCCTGGGAATGGGAGATGTCGTGAGCAACGAAAGCTTGGCCAATCTGCTCAAAGAGGAGCGGCGGTTCGCACCGCCTGCCGATCTGGCCGCGAACGCCAACGTCACAGCGCAGGCGTACGAGCAGGCCAAGGCGGACCGGCTGGGCTTCTGGGCCGAGCAGGCCCGCCGCCTGACCTGGGCCACCGAACCGACCGAGACGCTCGACTGGAGCAACCCGCCCTTCGCGAAGTGGTTCGCGGACGGCGAGCTCAACGTCGCGTACAACTGCGTCGACCGGCACGTCGAGGCGGGCAATGGTGACCGGGTCGCCATCCACTTCGAGGGCGAGCCGGGCGACAGCCGTGCCATCACCTACGCCGAGCTGAAGGACGAGGTCTCCCGCGCCGCCAACGCCCTCACCGAGCTCGGCGTCGGCAAGGGCGACCGCGTCGCCGTCTACCTGCCGATGATCCCCGAGGCCGCCGTCGCGATGCTGGCCTGCGCCCGCATCGGTGCCGCGCACTCGGTCGTCTTCGGCGGCTTCTCCGCCGACGCCATCGCCGCGCGCATCCAGGACGCGGACGCGAAGGTCGTCATCACCTCCGACGGCGGATACCGCCGCGGCAAGCCGTCCGCGCTCAAGCCCGCGGTCGACGACGCCGTCTCCCGCATCGAGAGCGTCGAGCATGTCCTCGTTGTCCGCCGTACCGGTCAGGACACCGCCTGGACCGAGGGTCGCGACGTCTGGTGGCACGAGATCACCGCGCGTCAGTCCACCGAGCACACCCCCGAGGCGTTCGAGGCGGAGCAGCCTCTCTTCATCCTGTACACGTCGGGCACCACCGGGAAGCCCAAGGGCATCCTGCACACGTCCGGCGGCTACCTCACGCAGGCGGCGTACACCCACCACGCGGTCTTCGACCTCAAGCCGGAGACCGACGTCTACTGGTGCACCGCCGACATCGGCTGGGTGACCGGGCACTCGTACATCGTCTACGGCCCGCTGGCCAACGGTGCGACGCAGGTCATGTACGAGGGCACGCCCGACACCCCGCACCAGGGGCGTTTCTGGGAGATCGTGCAGAAGTACGGCGTCACGATCCTCTACACCGCGCCGACCGCGATCCGTACGTTCATGAAGTGGGGTGACGACATCCCCGCCAAGTTCGACCTGTCGTCGCTGCGCGTCCTCGGTTCGGTCGGTGAGCCGATCAACCCCGAGGCGTGGATGTGGTACCGCAAGCACATCGGCGCCGACACGTGCCCCATCGTCGACACCTGGTGGCAGACCGAGACCGGCGCGATGATGATCTCGCCGCTCCCCGGGGTCACCGAGACCAAGCCGGGAAGCGCCCAGCGCGCCCTGCCGGGCATCTCGGCCACCGTCGTCGACGACGAAGCACGTGAGGTGCCGGACGGCGGGGGCGGCTATCTCGTCCTCACCGAGCCGTGGCCCTCCATGCTGCGCACCATCTGGCGCGACGACCAGCGCTTCCTCGACACCTACTGGTCGCGCTTCGAGGGCAAGTACTTCGCGGGCGACGGCGCCAAGAAGGACGAGGACGGCGACATCTGGCTGCTCGGCCGCGTCGACGACGTGATGCTGGTGTCGGGGCACAACATCTCGACCACCGAGGTCGAGTCCGCACTCGTGTCGCACCCGTCGGTCGCCGAGGCCGCCGTGGTCGGCGCCGCGGACGAGACGACCGGTCAGGCCATCGTCGCGTTCGTGATCCTGCGGGGTACCGCGACCTCCTCCGACGAGTTGGTCGCGGAGCTGCGCAACCACGTCGGCACCACACTCGGGCCCATCGCCAAGCCCAAGCGGATCATGCCGGTGGCCGAGCTGCCGAAGACCCGCTCCGGCAAGATCATGCGGCGTCTGCTGCGCGACGTCGCGGAGAACCGCGCCCTGGGCGACGTCACGACGCTGACCGACTCCTCGGTCATGGACCTCATCCAGACCCAGCTGCCTCAGTCCTCCTCCGAGGACTGAGGCTCCGGCCCCCTCGGTCCCCGGGCCCCAAAAGACCCGAGGCAGTACACCTCCCGAAGGGCATCCGGCAACGCGCCGGATGCCCTTCGGGCCTTTAGGGTGGCGATCACCGGTTACAGCCCCGAGCACCCCGGGTACAGTGGCAGCTGATCAACAAAACGATAAGAAATCTCCACAGGGTGTGCCGGGAAGTCTGGTCGGCAAGTGCATCAGCCATGCCATCGCTGCCGTACCGACCCGGAGGTCTCCCCCCGTGGCCACGCCCTCACCCGCGCCCCCCTCCCCCCGCCGCACCTTCCTGGGACGCCTGTCGCTCCCCGAGCGCAACTACCTCACCGAGGCTCTGCGTACGGAGACAGTCGGCGGAGTCATCCTGCTCGTCGCCGCCGTGGCCGCCCTCGTCTGGGCAAACATCTTCGGATCGAGCTACTCGACCGTCAGCGACTTCCACTTCGGGCCCGAGAGGCTCGGGCTCCATCTGTCCGTGGCGCACTGGGCGGCCGACGGGCTGCTCGCCGTCTTCTTCTTCGTCGCGGGAGTCGAGCTCAAGCGCGAACTCGTCGCGGGTGAACTGCGCGACCCCAAGGCGGCCGCACTCCCGGTCGTCGCCGCACTGTGCGGAATGGCGGTACCGGCGGTCGTCTACACGCTGGTGAACGTGGTCGGCGACGGGTCCACGGACGGCTGGGCCGTCCCCACAGCCACCGACATCGCCTTCGCACTCGCCGTCCTCGCCGTCATCGGCACCTCCCTTCCGGCCGCGCTCCGCGCGTTCCTGCTGACCCTCGCCGTCGTCGACGATCTCTTCGCCATCCTGATCATCGCGGTCTTCTTCACCGAGAACATCGACTTCGTCGCACTCATCGGCGCCTTCGCCGGCCTGGCCCTCTTCTACCTGCTGCTGCGGTTCGACGTCCGGGGCTGGTACGTCTACGTACCGCTCGCCCTGGTCATCTGGGGGCTGATGTACAACAGCGGCATCCACGCCACCATCGCCGGCGTCGCCATGGGCCTGATGCTGCGCTGCACCCGGCGCGAGGGCGAGGAACGCTCACCCGGCGAACGCATCGAGCACCTGGTCCGCCCCCTGTCGGCCGGTTTCGCCGTACCTCTGTTCGCACTCTTCTCCGCCGGGGTCTCCCTCTCCGGCGGCGCGCTGGCCGGCGTGTTCACCCGGCCCGAAACGCTCGGCGTGGTCTTCGGACTCGTCGCCGGCAAGACGATCGGCATCTTCGGCGGTACGTGGCTGGCCACCCGGTTCACCAGGGCGGAGCTCAACAAGGACCTGGCCTGGGCCGATGTCTTCGCGGTCGCCTCGCTCGCCGGCATCGGCTTCACCGTCTCGCTGCTGATCGGGGAGCTCGCCTTCACCGGCGACGACGACATGATCAACGAGGTCAAGGCGTCGGTTCTCATCGGTTCCTTGATTGCCGCCGTACTCTCCGGTGTATTGCTCAAACTGCGGGTACGCAGATACCGGGCGCTGTTCGACGCCGAGGAACTCGACGAGGACGCGTCCGGGGTTCCGGACATCTACGAGCAGGACGATCCGGAGTACCACCTGCGGATGGCTGCGCTGTACGAGAGGAAAGCGGCCGAGCACCGCCGCCTTGCGCAACTGGCGGGGGCAGCGAGCAGCAAGCCGGACAGTCCGGCATGATCTGACATCGGATGTGTTGAACAGGAGAGGGAGTCAGGGATGAGCGACCCCGGCAATTACGCGGGCAGCGCCGACCGCAGTCTCGGTCAGTTGGTCGCCTCGGCGACGGCCGAACTGTCAGCTCTGGTGCACGACGAGATTGCCCTGGCCAAGGCCGAGGTGCGACAGGACGTCAAGCGCGGCGTCACCGGCAGCGTGGCGTTCATGGTCACGGGTGTGCTGATTCTGTTCGCGATCCCGGTGCTGAGCTTCGCGGCCGCGTACGGAATCCACAACCTGGGACTGGGGCTCGCCTGGTCGTTCCTGATCGTGGGCGGTGCGTTCATCCTGCTGGGGATCCTGCTCGCGCTCTTCGGCTACGCCAAGTTCAAGAAGGTCAAGCCGCCGGAGAAGTCCATCGCCTCGGCAAAGCAGACGGCCGCGGTCCTGCAGGGGGTCAAGCCGCACCCGCGTGCGAGCGTCGGCGCGGACGTGATCCTGCCAGTGGGCGGCAGCACAGTTGCGGACAAGGCCATCGAGAACCGTCCGGTCCAGGACAAGGCGTCTGTTGTGGCACGCTCATCCACATGACGGTCCCCGATTCCAGCGCGTTCCACCCGGTGAGCCCGGAAGACCGGGCAGGTCCGGGGAAGCCGGCTGGTCCGGCAGGCCCCGCCCCCACCCCGCCCGCACCGGCCCCCGGTGGCCCGCAGGGCCCCGCCGCCACGGCCGGCGGCCCCGTACGCATCGACGGCCCCTGGACCCACCGGGACGTCGCGGCCAACGGCGCCCGCTTCCACATCGCCGAAATGGGTGAAGGGCCGCTGGTCCTGCTCCTGCACGGCTTTCCGCAGTTCTGGTGGACCTGGCGCCACCAACTCCCGGCACTCGCCGACGCGGGCTTCCGGGCCGTGGCGATGGACCTGCGCGGAGTGGGCGGCAGCGACCGGACGCCCCGCGGTTACGACCCCGCCAACCTGGCGCTCGACATCACCGGCGTCATTCGCTCGCTCGGCGAGCCGGACGCCGCACTGGTCGGCCACGACATGGGCGGCTACCTGGCCTGGACGGCCGCGGTGATGCGCCCCAAGCTGGTGCGCAGGCTGGTGGTCTCCTCCATGCCGCATCCGCGCCGCTGGCGTTCCTCGATGCTCTCCGACTTCGCGCAGTCCCGTGCGGGTTCGTACATCTGGGGCTTCCAGCGGCCGTGGGTGCCGGAGCGTCAGCTCGTGGCGGACGAAGCCGCGTTGGTGGGGCGGTTGATCCGTGACTGGGCGGGCCCGGGGACAGCGGATTTCCCGGACGACGCGGCGCTGGACGTCTACCGGCGTGCCATGTCCATTCCGTCGACCGCGCACTGCTCGGTCGAGCCGTACCGCTGGATGGTGCGCTCGTTGGCGCGTCCGGACGGCATCCAGTTCAACCGGCGCATGAAGCGACCGGTGCGGGTGCCGACCCTGCATCTGCACGGTTCACTCGATCCGGCGGTCCGCACCCGGAGTTCGGCGGGTTCCGGCGAATACGTCGAGGCACCGTACCGGTGGCGACTTTTCGACGGTCTGGGGCACTTCCCCCACGAGGAGGATCCGGCCGGGTTCTCGGCCGAACTCATCAACTGGCTCAAGGATTCCGAGCCCGACCGCTAGCCGATGGGCACACGCGTCCGACGAACAGCCACTTGCCTGCCGCATAGGCCAATTGGCTGGCGGACGCGCGATTACCGACCATGCGTCACGGGCAGACGTCCGGGTATGGGCTGGACGCACGACTTCGGTGACGCAGCACGCAATCGTCGCTCGACCGCTACGGCGGCTCCGGGCACTCATGAGGGGGGCGGCCTCCAGGGCCGGGTGCACGCTATGCATGTTCTGCATGATCCCCGGCTCGGCATTCCGCGCATTCTCCGCCGCCGGGCCCGCTGGGTATCGGCGCGGCTGCGCCATCCACGGGGATGACCCAGAGGTTCCGTACGGCAGGGAGCAGGGCCTCACCCAGGGGTGGTCAAAGCCTCGCTCGAAGGCGTTGAGCGCTGCCCGGACGACACCCCTCTGAGCCGCTGCTCCTCGACAGCCGGCTCGGCCCCGCCGAGGAGTCCCTGCCGCGGGACTTCGTGGCGGAGCACCAGGACACCGGCCATCAAGGCTGCACGGGGGACGATCCACCGGCCGGCGCAAAGGGCCCAGGGCGAACGACTCCCGTTCGCCCTCCTCGCAGCGCCATGTCCTCGTCGCCCTCCTTCGCAGCGCCATGTCCGCGTCAGCAAGCGGAAGCGACCGTCATGGGGCCGGGGCCGAGAGGCCCCGAGGGCTGTCCCGCAATTCTGGTGGACCAGCGCGCGGCGTCAGCGCGGTACTTCCCAAGGAGGAGAGTCGCCCGCATCCTGGACGTATCCGGGCGTTTCGACTACGCGGCGAGGTGCCGTAGCTGTCGTCGCGCGCCCGCCAGGAACTGCGGGACAGACAGCCCTAGAGTGCGCACCCCTGGCTGTCGACCTGTTGGTTGGCGGTCCGGCCCTGCGTGATGTCCTGGCGGACCTCGTCGGCCGTGAGCGCGTAACCGGTGTCGGGATCGTCGAGCGATTTGGCGAAGACGACTCCGTACACCTTGCCTTCGGGTGTCAGCAGCGGGCCGCCGGAATTGCCCTGACGGACCGTCGTGAAGAGCGAGTACACATCGCGCCGGACGGTGCCGCGGTGGTAGATGTCGGGCCCGTTCGCGTCAATGCGGGCCCGGACGCGCGCGGATCGCACGTCGTACGAGCCGTTCTCCGGGAACCCCGCGACGATCGCGCTGTTCCCGGTCGCGGCGTCGTTGTCGGTGTCGGTGAACTGCAGGGGCTTCGCGTCGAGGTCCGGCACGTCGAGTACGGCGATGTCGCGGCGCCAGTCGTAGAGGACGACCTTGGCGTCGTACAGCCGCCCCTGGCCGCCGATCTGCACGGTCGGCTCGTCGACGCCGCCGACGACGTGGGCGTTGGTCATCACGCGGCGGTCGGAGAAGACGAAGCCGGTGCCTTCGAGGACCTTGCCGCAGCTCGGGGCCGTACCGACGACCTTCACGATCGACTCCTTGGCGCGGGCCGCGACGGGGCTGCCTGCCAGAGCCGGGTCGGGGGCCCTCACCTCGGTGATCGGTTCGTTGGCGAACGGGCTGAAGACCTGCGGGAAACCGTTCTGCGCGAGGACCGAGGAGAAGTCCGTGAACCAGGTGGAGGCCTGGGGCGGCATCACCCGGGAGATGCCGAGCAGGACCGAGGAGCTGCGGACCTCCTTGCCCAGCGTGGGCAGCGACGTACCGGCCAGCGCGGAGCCGATGAGCCAGGACACCAGCAGCATCGCGACGACGTTGACGAGGGCTCCGCCGGTCGCGTCGACGGCACGCGCGGGCGACCACGTGATGTACCGGCGGAGTTTGTTCCCCAGGTGGGTGGTGAAGGCCTGGCCCACCGAGGCGCACACGATCACGATGACAACCGCGACGATGGCCGCGGTCGACGAGACCTCGGAGCCGTCCGTCACCTGGTCCCACAGGATGGGCAGCAGGTACACAGCGACGAGACCGCCGCCCAGGAACCCGATCACCGACAGAATGCCGACGACGAACCCCTGGCGGTAGCCGATGACCGCGAACCACACGGCGGCGACCAGCAGCAGGATGTCCAGCACGTTCACCGTCTATTGCCTCGCAGATTCGTCACCGGGCCCGTACGTCTCCGCGCGGCCGGGAAGGCCCGGAGCAGCGGAGCACGGGAGTCAGCCTGTCATGCGCGCCAGTCGAGCGGCACCTGCTTGGCCCTGTCCCAGGGGCGCTCCCAGCCTGCGAAGTGCAGAATCCGGTCGATCACCCCGGCCGTGAACCCCCATACGAGTGCGGATTCGACCAGAAATGCCGGGCCTCGATGGCCGCTGGGATGGACCGTGGTCACCCGGTTGGCCGGGTCCGTGAGATCGGCCACGGGGACGGTGAAGACCCGGGCGGTCTCGGCGGGATCGACGACCCCCACCGGGCTGGGCGTACGCCACCAGCCGAGGACTGGCGTCACGACGAAGCTGCTCACGGGGATGTAGAGCCGGGGCAGCACCCCGAAGAGCTGCACCCCGCGCGGATCGAGGCCGGTCTCCTCCTCGGCTTCGCGCAGCGCGGCCCGCAGTGGCCCCGTCGTCTCCTGGTCACCGTCGGCCGGGTCCAGGGAGCCGCCGGGGAAGGAGGGCTGGCCGGGGTGGGAACGCAGGCTTCCGGCCCGCTCCATCAGGAGCAGCTCGGGTCCGCGGGCGCCCTCGCCGAAGAGGACGAGCACGGCGGACTGCCGCCCGGCACCGTTCGCGGGCGGCAGGAAGCGGCTGAGCTGCTGTGGCTCGACGGTCCGCGCCGCCCGGGCGACGGGCTCCAGCCAGCCGGGAAGGCCCTCCGTCGTGACGTCGATCGCCGCGTCGGCTGCGGTGCCGCGTCCGGTGTCTGCGGCGCTCTGCGCAGCGTCTGCGGTAGTGCGGGACGCGCCTGCAGGACCGCGGGACGAGCCTGCTGTGTCGCGGGACGCGTCCGCCGTGCTGCGGGACGCGTCCGTGCTGTGTTCATGCGTCTTCATAGGCACCCCTCGTTTCACAACGCCTGTCCTCACGCATTTCGTTCCGGCGCGGCTCGCCGTGTCAGCCGGCGCCCAGGGCGGGGGCGGGTCTGCCCGGATAGTCCGACGGGGGCTTGAGCCGCTGCCCCGGCTGGCCCCCCATCTCGTACTTCAGCAACTTCCGGGCCTTCTCCGGGTCCGTCTCGCCCTCCCCGTACGAAGGACAGAGCTGGGCGACCGGGCAGGCGCCGCAGGCGGGCCTGCGGGCGTGGCAGACGCGGCGGCCGTGGAAGACGACGCGATGCGAGAGCATGGTCCACTCGCTCTTGGGGAAGATCGCGGCGATGTCCGCCTCGACCTTCTCGGGATCCTCCTGCTCGGTCCACTTCCAGCGGCGGACCAGCCGGCCGAAGTGCGTGTCGACCGTGATGCCCGGAACGCCGAAGGCGTTGCCGAGGACGACGTTGGCCGTCTTGCGGCCGACCCCGGGCAGCGTCACGAGATCCGACAGGCGTCCGGGCACCTCGCCGCCGAAGCGGTCCCGGAGTGCGACGGAGAGGCCTATGAGCGACTTGGTCTTCGCACGGAAGAAGCCGGTCGGCCGAATGATCTCTTCCATTTCCTCCGGGACGGCCATCGCCATGTCCTCAGGAGTGGGGTATCTCGCGAACAGTGCCGGCGTCGTCTGGTTCACCCGAAGGTCGGTCGTCTGTGCCGACAGCACGGTCGCGACCAGAAGCTCGAACGGCGACTCGAAGTCCAGCTCGGGATGCGCGTACGGATACGTCTCCGCGAGGACGCGGTTGATCTTCCGCGCCCGCCGCACCATCGCCAGACGCGACTCCGGATTCCCCGGCTTCGCAGCCGCCTTCACCGCCGGTTCGACCGTGGCCTTCCGGGCCTTGCTCTCTGCCATGCACGAAGGCTACGCCGAAGGGACGAACCCACGGGGCCGGTTCATGAGCCGGTCACGATGTCGCGTTTCTCCCGTGTCCGCCGGTGGTCTCAGTGCTCATGACCACCGGCGTGATCCGGGGAAGCGGAAGCGGACGGCCGCAGGGAGGGACTGGCCGCTTCGGCCCGGCCATCGGTGGCGTTGACCGTGAAGGCGGCGGTGCGGACCACGCCCCCGTGCCGGAAGTCCAGGAAGAGGCGGTAGGCGCCCCGGCTCGGTGCGGTGGTGGTGAAGGTGACGTCCGGGCCGGGTGCGGTGCCGGCGTCCCCGGGCTCACCGTCGGGATGGACGTGCAGGTAGGCGAGGTCGCCGGCCCGGAGGGCCACCAGATGGCCGTATGCCCCCAGATAGGGCTGGAGATCGGTGACGGGCCTGCCGTCCTTGGCGATGGCGAGGCTGAGCCGGGTGGAGCGGCCGGGCGTGAGGTCGCCGGCCAGGGTGACGCGGTAGCCGTCGACGGTGACGGTGCGGCCCGTCGCGGCAGGGGGCACGGGGCGCAGGTCGCCGGCGGCATGCAGATCGGCGCCGAGGGTGAGGCCCTGCGAGGCGCCGGCCGGTGTGAAGTCGGCGAAGACGCGGTACTCGCCGGCGGCGGGCAGGGCGGCCAGGGCCTGCCAGGTGCCGTCGCTGCCACGGGTGGGATGCAGGTGCTGGAACGTGGAGAGGTCGCGCGGGGCGACGATGAGGTGCAACTCCTTGCCGTGCGCGGGCTGGTAAGCGATGACGGGCTTGCCGCCCGCTCCGAGGATCCGGAAGCGCAGGTCGACGGGGGAGCCTGCGGTGACGTAGGAGTCGCCGAGGCTGAGCGTGTAGCCACGTTCGGAGATCTGCAGGCCACCGGGCAGGTGACCGGCACCGCCCGATGCGCCCTCGCCGCCCGGCGAAGCCGGATCCGAGGGTGCGGCGGTGGAGGTGTGCCCCGCGTGGGTGGCGGTGGACTGCTTCGGGGGTCTGTCGGCGGTGGCGTGGCCGATCCCGTACGAGGCGCCGAAGACGGTGGCGAGGCCGGCGGTGAAGGCGGTGATCTTCAGCGCGGTGTTCATGGCGGACTCCTCGGCAGTTGGGGCGGGAGGGGGAATCACAGGGCAGTACATACCCCTAGGGGGTATGTCGTCAACCCAAAACGGGTACCAGAGGGGGGTATCTGCGCGCCGCCCGTGTCGCGAGCAGCCCCTCCCAGCCCCCTCCGACCCTCGGGGCGGGCCCCCCACCGCCCGGCCGACCCGCACACCAAGGGCGCCACTCGCGCCAATGCCCCACCCCTCCCGCAGGGCATTTGTCGCATTTACCTGACCCTCGGCGGCCCGTTCGCCCACAGCGGAATCGCGGCCGGCTGTCACCCTGTCAGCCCCCTTGGCCTGCACTCCTACCGGTGGTCCGGCCACCCGCCCGGCCCAGCGCTCGCGCCCGGCATCCGCGCTCTGCACCGGCGATCGACCCCCAATCGGCCCCCTGCCGTACGCACCGGCACGCGCGTGCGTCAAACTGGTTTGTGATCGATCGCACTGTTTTACCGTCCGGCATGATGGGGACCACGGTTCCCTGAACAGGCCGACAAGGAGAGAACTCGTGGACGACGTTCTGCGGCGCGCCCCGCTTTTCGCGGCGCTCGATGACGAGCAGGCCGCGGAGCTCCGCGCCTCGATGAGTGAGGTGACCCTCGCGCGCGGCGACGCGCTGTTCCATGAGGGTGACCCGGGTGACCGCCTCTATGTGGTCACCGAGGGCAAGGTGAAGCTCCACCGCACCTCCCCCGACGGGCGCGAGAACATGCTGGCGGTCCTCGGCCCCGGTGAACTGATCGGTGAGCTGTCGCTCTTCGACCCGGGCCCGCGTACCGCCACCGCGACCGCGCTGACCGAGGTCAAGCTCCTCGGCCTCGGGCACGGCGACCTCCAGCCCTGGCTGAACGTCCGCCCCGAGGTGGCCACGGCCCTGCTGCGCGCCGTCGCCCGGCGCCTGCGCAAGACCAACGACCAGATGTCCGACCTGGTCTTCTCCGACGTGCCGGGCCGTGTCGCCCGCGCCCTCCTCGACCTGTCGCGCCGCTTCGGCGTGCAGTCGGAGGAAGGCATCCACGTCGTGCACGACCTGACGCAGGAGGAGCTGGCCCAGCTGGTCGGCGCCTCCCGCGAGACGGTCAACAAGGCCCTCGCCGACTTCGCCGGCCGCGGCTGGCTGCGGCTGGAGGCCCGTGCGGTGATCCTGCTCGACGTCGAGCGGCTGGCCAAGCGGTCCCGCTGACCCGTCGTCGTACGCAACGCCCGAGGGGCCCCGTCGGCACGGACACTGGCATGCATCCCGCGGTGTCCGGCCCGGCGGGGCCCCCCGCGTACGCATCCGGAGCAAGGCCCCCGCGTACGCATCCGGAGCAGGACCCTCGCGTACGTATCCGGAGCAGGACCGTCAGATCAGTCCGTGCTCCCGCAGATACTCCAGCTGCGCCCGCACCGACAGCTCCGCCGCGGGCCACAGGGACCGGTCCACGTCCGCGTACACATGCGCCACCACCTGCGTCGGCGTCAGACAGCCGGCCTCCACGGCCGTCTCCACCTGAGCCAGGCGATGTGCGCGGTGCGCGAGATAGAACTCGACCGCGCCCTGCGCGTCGTCCAGCACCGGGCCGTGGCCGGGCAGCACCGTGTGCACGCCGTCGTCGACCGTGAGCGAGCGCAGCCGCCGCAGTGAGTCGAGGTAGTCCCCCAGCCGCCCGTCCGGGTGGGCCACCAGCGTCGTCCCCCGGCCGAGGATCGTGTCCCCCGTCAGCACCGCGCGGTCTGCGGGCAGATGGAAGGAGAGCGAGTCACCGGTGTGGCCCGGGGTCGGTACCACGTACATCTCCAGCCCGCCGGTCGTGATCACGTCCCCCGTCCCCAGACCCTCGTCACCGAGGCGGAGTTCCGGGTCCAGGGCCCGCACCTTCGTACGTGTCAGCTCGGCGAACCGGGCCGCGCCCTCCGCGTGGTCGGGGTGCCCGTGGGTGAGGAGGGTCAGCGCGATCCGGCGGCCCGCCCGCTCGGCCGTCTCGATGACGGCCCGCAGATGGGCGTCGTCGAGCGGGCCCGGGTCGATGACCACCGCGAGGTCCGAGTCGGGTTCGGCCACGATCCAGGTGTTGGTGCCGTCCAGCGTCATGGCCGACGGGTTGGGCGCGAGGACGTTGACCGTACGGGTCGTGGCGGGTCCGGACAGCACCCCGCCGCGCGGCTGTCCGGGCAGCGCTGCCGCGTCGCTCATGCCGCCCCACCTCCCGTGCCGCCCGCGCCCGCAGGAATGTGTTTGGTGAACTCCTCGTGCCCCGGCCAGCTCAGCACCAGCTCGTCACCCTCCAGGCGGGCCTGTGCGAGCACGGGGGCGAGGTCCTGGACCGATGCCGCCTCCAGCGCCTGCGCGGCGGTGGCGTACGGCCTGAGCGTACGCAGCGTCGAGACGGTCGGCGGCATCATCAGCAGCTCACCCCGGTCGTAGCCGTCGGCCGCCTCGCCCGGACCGATCCACACCGTGCGGTCCGCCTCCGTCGAGGCGTTGCGGGTGCGCTGGCCGGCCGGGAGCGCGGCGACGAAGAACCAGGTGTCGTAGCGGCGCGGTTCGAACTCCGGAGTGATCCAGCGCGCCCACGCGCCCAGCAGGTCCGAGCGCAGCACCAGCCCGCGCCGGTCGAGGAACTCCGCGAAGGACAGCTCCCGCGCGACCAGGGCCTCGCGGTCGGCCTCCCAGTCCTCGCCGGTGGTGTCCGTGACGACCGTGCCCGCGGTCGGGCCGGCGAGCAGGACGCCCGCCTCCTCGTACGTCTCGCGGACCGCGGCGCAGACGATCGCCTGCGCCTCGGCGGGCGTCCCGACCCCGAGCCGCCGCGCCCAGGTCTCCAGCGCGGGTCCGGCCCAGCGGACGAGCCTGTCGTCGTCTCGCGGGTCCACCCCGCCACCCGGATAGGCGTACGCCCCTCCGGCAAAGGCCATCGAGGTGCGCCGGCGCAGCATGTGAACCGCGGGCCCGCTGCCGGTACCCGCGGCGTCGTCCCGGAGCAGCATCACGGTGGCGGCCCGCCTGGGGGTGGCTGCCGTCAGTTCACCTGCGGCGAGGGCCCGGATCCGGTCGGGCCATTCCGGGGGGTACCACTGACCATTGGACATGGCCGGAGGCTATCCGGATCCGCGCCGATGTTCGAGGGGCGCGGTGATCCGTACATGCCCTGTACACAGATGATCCCGCCCGGTCGTCTCGACCCGACGGGATCCCCCGCTCGGCCGGTGGCGCACACCGGCAGCGGTACGACTTCGGCTCAGGCTCCGGTCAGCTCGACCTGGACCTCGACCTCGACCGGCGCGTCCAGCGGCAGCACCGCGACGCCGACGGCGCTGCGGGCGTGCACGCCCTTGTCGCCGAGCACCGCGCCCAGCAGTTCGCTCGCGCCGTTGATCACGGCGGGCTGACCGGTGAAGTCCGTGGCCGAGGCGACGAAGCCGACGACCTTCACGACGCGTGCGATCCGGTCCAGGTCGCCCGCGACCGACTTCACGGCGGCCAGCGCGTTGAGCGCACAGGTCTTGGCCAGCTCCTTGGCCTCGTCGGGCGTGACCTCCGCGCCGACCTTGCCGGTGACGGCAAGCTTGCCGTCCACCATCGGCAGCTGGCCCGAGGTGTACACGTACACCCCGGACTGCACGGCAGGCTGGTACGAGGCGAGCGGCGGTACGACGTCCGGCAGGGCAAGCCCGAGTTCGGCGAGCTTCGCCTCCACGGCGCCCGCCACTACTGCTTCTCCCGCTTCAGGTAGGCCACGAGCTGCTCGGGGTTGTTCGGGCCGGGAACGACCTGGACCAGCTCCCAGCCGTCCTCGCCCCAGGTGTCCAGAATCTGCTTGGTCGCGTGCACGAGAAGGGGCACGGTCGCGTATTCCCATTTGGTCATGGCCCGACTTTAATACCTGCGCAATCCCTGGCATGCGCAGCCTCGTGCGTAGCCTGCGGCGCGACTGGTTAGGCTCGAATACGTGAGCAGGTTCCAGGTCGTCAGCGGCAAGGGCGGTACCGGTAAGACCACGGTCGCCGCCGCCCTCGCGCTCGCCCTCGCGACCGAGGGCAGGCGCACCCTCCTCGTCGAGGTCGAGGGCAGACAGGGCATCGCCCAGCTCTTCGAGGCGGACTCCCTCCCCTACGAGGAACGCAAGATCGCCGTCGCGCCGGGCGGCGGTGAGGTGTACGCGCTCGCTATCGATGCCGAACGCGCCCTCCTCGACTACCTCCAGATGTTCTACAAGCTCGGCAGCGCGGGCCGGGCGCTGAAGAAGCTCGGCGCGATCGACTTCGCGACCACCATCGCGCCAGGCGTCCGGGACGTGCTGCTGACGGGCAAGGCCTGCGAGGCGGTGCGCCGCAAGGACAAGCTGAATCGGTTCGTCTACGACTACGTGATCATGGACGCGCCGCCCACCGGCCGCATCACCCGCTTCCTCAACGTGAACGACGAGGTGGCGGGGCTGGCCCGGATCGGCCCGATACACAACCAGGCACAGGCCGTGATGAGGGTGCTGAAGTCTCCCGAGACCGCGGTGCACCTGGTGACCCTGCTGGAGGAGATGCCGGTCCAGGAGACCGCCGACGGCATCGCCGAGCTCCGGGCCGCCGAACTGCCGGTGGGCCGGGTCATCGTGAACATGGTGCGCCCGCACCTGCTGGACGAGGACGCATTGCGCACCGCCGCGGGCGGCCGGCGCAAGGAGATCGCCAAGACGCTGACCCGGGCCGGTGTGACCGGCTCCGCAGGGCTCGTACGCCCCCTGGTCGAACAGGCGGCCGAGCATGCCCAGCGGGTGGAGCTGGAGCGTGAGCAGCGCGCCGTACTGGCGGGGCTCGAACTGCCGGGATACGAACTGCCGCTGATCGGGGAGGGCGTGGACCCGGCCGGGCTGTACGAGCTGGCGATGGAACTCCGTAAGCAGGGCGCGGTCGAAGGGGCGGCGGGACAAGGGGTGGGGTCATGACATCGGACACGGCCGCAGGCAAGGACGCGGGGACGAAGCCGGGCGCACGGGCCCGCAAGAACCCACCGGACCCCGACGCCGGCCCTGACACCGTCCCCGCCCCGGCCCCCGCGCTGGACACCGACGCGCTTCTCGACGACCCGGACATCCGGATCGTCGTGTGCTGCGGCTCGGGCGGCGTCGGCAAGACGACGACCGCGGCGGCTCTCGGTGTACGCGCGGCCGAGCGCGGTCGCAAGGTCGTCGTCCTCACCATCGACCCGGCTCGCAGGCTCGCCCAGTCCATGGGCATCGACTCCCTGGACAACGTCCCCCGCCGGGTGAAGGGCATCGGAACACAGGGCGCCGGCGAACTGCACGCCATGATGCTCGACATGAAGCGGACCTTCGACGAGATCGTCGAGGCGCACGCGGACGGGGAGCGGGCTCGCGCGATCCTGGAGAACCCCTTCTACCAGTCCCTGTCGGCCGGTTTCGCCGGCACGCAGGAGTACATGGCGATGGAGAAGCTCGGTCAGCTTCGGGCGCGCGACGAGTGGGACCTGATCGTCGTGGACACCCCGCCGTCGCGGTCCGCACTGGATTTCCTGGACGCGCCGAAGCGGCTGGGCTCGTTCCTGGACGGAAAGTTCATCAAGCTGCTGATGGCCCCGGCGAAAATGGGTGGCCGGGCCGGAATGAAGTTCCTCAACGTGGGCATGTCGATGATGACCGGAACGCTGGGCAAGCTGCTCGGCGGCCAGTTCCTACGGGACGTGCAGACCTTCGTGGCCGCGATGGACACCATGTTCGGCGGGTTCCGCACCCGCGCCGATGCGACGTACAAGCTCCTTCAGGCACCCGGCACGGCGTTCCTCGTCGTCGCGACACCGGAGCGGGACGCACTCCGGGAAGCGGCGTACTTCGTGGAGCGGCTGGCCGCCGAAGACATGCCACTGGCCGGTCTGGTGCTGAACCGTGTCCACGGCAGTGAAGCCGCCCGGCTCTCCGCGGAGCGTGCGCTGTCCGCCGCGGAAAATCTTGATGCCGACGGCATTGTGGATCAGGGGGCCGGGAAGGCTGGACTTCGTGAGCCCGCCGAATCCCCCGCGGCCGGTTCCGTACAGACCCCGGACACCGCAGGAGCCGCCACCCCCGAACCGTCCGAGCGCGCCTCGGAGCACGAGCCCGCCGACATCCCGGACGCCCTGGACGACGCCCGTACGGATGCCATGGCCTCGGATGCCCTACCCACAGACACCCCGGCCACGGACGCCGTGACCGTCGAGCAGCTGACGGCAGGTCTGCTGCGCCTGCACGCCGAACGGATGCAGGTGGTCGCACGCGAACAGCGCACACGCGACCGCTTCACCGCGCTGCATCCCGAGGTGGCCGTTACCGCGGTGGCCGCCCTGCCCGGTGATGTCCATGACCTCGCAGGGCTGCGAGCCATCGGGGACCGGCTCGCGACCGGTTCCGCCCCGGCCGGAGCTGCTTAGTCACCCCCTCGTCCTGCCGCCCGGGTCTACCCCACGGCGGCGAACGTCTCGTGCAGTTCGTCGTCCTCCAGCCCGATCGCCACGGGCAGGATGCCCGTGGACTGCTCGTACTCGCTGCGAGCGGTCTCCAGCAGCCGGCGCCAGGACGTGACCGTCGGACGTCGGCGCAGCAGTGCGCGGCGCTCCCGCTCGGTCATTCCGCCCCACACGCCGAATTCGACGCGATTGTCGAGCGCATCGGCCAGGCACTCGGTCCGCACCGGACATCCGGTGCACACCGCCTTGGCCCTGTTCTGCGCTGCCCCTTGTACGAACAGTTCATCCGGATCGGTAGTGCGGCAGGCTGCCTGCGCACTCCAGTCGGTTACCCAGCCCATCCCGGCGCCGTCCTCTCCCGAATCGAGGCTCCCCCACGGCGGCAGCGGCATATTCACCGCTGCCAGTTGAGGACGTTACGGAACGTGGCGACAGCACAACACCCCCTTCGGGCCCAATCTTGAATGGCCCGAACGGACTATGCGTATGCGGCAGATCACCCAGGGGAGTGAGGTGAGGACATGCGCGACTATCCCGGAGGAATCGGGACAGATCAGCTGAGTCACAACGGACGTTCGATGACACACGAGGCGATTTCGGGAGCGCCTGAACTCGTGGCCGTGTGGTGCAGGGGGGTTGATACGGAACCGGACTGCTGTGACAGTTGAGAGCAGCTTAGGCCAAGGCATATACGTGTGTCCGGCGAATGAGAACGTAGGCTGCCCCCATGCCAAAGAAGCGCTCGGGCGGGGGTCTCACGACGACCCAGCAGGCCGCCAAGTTCCTCGGTGTCGCCGCACTCTCCGGAGTGGTCCTGGCGGGCATCGCGCTGCCGGCCGCCGGAGCACTGGGTCTCGCCGCCAAGGGAACGGTCGACGGGTTCGACGAGATCCCGGCCAATCTGAAGACTCCGCCGCTGAGTCAGCGCACCACGATCCTGGACAACCAGGGCGGCCAGATCGCCACGGTGTACTCACGGGACCGCACCGTGGTGCCGCTGACGAAGATCTCCCCGTACATGCAGAAGGCGATCATCGCGATCGAGGACGCCCGCTTCTACGAGCACGGCGCGGTCGACCTCAAGGGCATCCTTCGCGCGATGAACCGCAACGTACAGGCGGGCGGGACCGCGCAGGGCGCGTCGACCCTCACCCAGCAGTACGTGAAGAACGTCTTCGTCGAGGAGGCGGGCGACGACCCCACCAAGGTCGCGCAGGCCACCCAGCAGACGTTGGGCCGCAAGGTCCAGGAGCTGAAGTACGCGATCCAGGTCGAGGAAGAACTCGGCAAGAAGAAGATCCTGGAGAACTACCTCAACATCACCTTCTTCGGGCAGCAGGCCTACGGCGTCGAGGCGGCCTCCCAGCGGTACTTCTCCAAGTCGGCGAAGGACCTGAAGCTGGAGGAGGCGGCGATGCTGGCCGGCATCGTGCAGTCGCCCAGCCGCTACGACCCCGTCAACGACACGGAGGAGGCGACCAAGCGTCGCAACACCGTGATCCAGCGGATGGCCGATGTCGGCGACATCCCGCAGGAGGAGGCCGACAAGGCCAAGGCGACCCCGATCAAGCTGAAGGTGAAGCGGCCGAAGAACGGCTGCATCACCGCGGTCAGCGGTTCCGGCTTCTTCTGCGACTACGTACGGCAGACCGTCACGAGCGACCCGGCCTTCGGCAAGACCGCGAAGGACCGCGCCAAGCTGTGGGCGACCGGCGGACTCACCATCAAGACGACGCTGGACCCGCGGTCCCAGGCCGCCTCCAACGAGGCAGCCATCTCCCGGGTCAACGAGACCGACAAGGTCGCGACCGCGGTCGTCCAGGTCCAGCCGGGCACCGGCCGGATCATGGCGATGGCCCAGTCCCGCC
Source organism: Streptomyces sp. NBC_01013 (assembly GCF_045162765.1). Taxonomy (NCBI): domain Bacteria; kingdom Bacillati; phylum Actinomycetota; class Actinomycetes; order Kitasatosporales; family Streptomycetaceae; genus Streptomyces; species Streptomyces sp. NBC_01013. The sequence continues at coordinate 4,615,524 of NZ_CP108687.1, read as the reverse complement.
CCTACGGACTGGACGCTTCCAAGCACCAGACCGTACTGAACCTCTCCGTGGACCACAGGATGGGCGGCAGCTACGCCGGCTTCCAGGTGGGATCGACCTTCAAGCCGATCACCGCGGCGGCAGCGCTGGAGAAGGGGATCAGTCCGGCCCAGAGCTTCACCACTCCTTCCTCGATAACGCTGCCCGCCGATGCCTTCCGCACCTGTGACGGCGGGCCCGCGGACACCATCCCGTGGGACGTGGAGAACGAGATGGAGTCGGAGAAGGGCACCTTCGACATGACCGGCGCGCTGGGCAAGTCGATCAACACCTACTTCGCCAAGCTGGAGCAGCAGACCGGCCTGTGCGAGACGCTCACGATGGCGAAGAAGGTCGGCTACAACCGCGGCGACAACAAGCCGTTGCTCCAGAACCCCGCCACCACCCTCGGCGGCCAGGAGTCGACGCCGCTGGCCATGGCTTCGGTGTACGCCACCTTCGCCAACCGCGGCACGTACTGCACCCCGATCGCGATCCTGTCGGTGACCAAGCCGGACGGCAAGAAGATCGACGTGCCGAAGTCGCAGTGCAACAAGGCCATGAACGAGCACTCGGCCGACACCATCAACCAGATGCTCAAGGGCGTCGTCGAGGACGGCACCGGTAAGTCGGCCGGTCTCAGCGACCGCGACAACGCGGGCAAGACCGGTACGACCGACGAGCGCAAGAACGCCTGGTTCGTCGGCTACACGCCGAACCTCTCCACGGCGGTGTGGGTCGGCAGTGACGGCGCCAAGCAGATCCCGATGAGCAACATCACCATCGGCGGCCAGTACTACGAGGACGTCTGCGGTGGCTGCCTGCCCGGCCCGATCTGGCGGACGGCGATGACCGGCTCCCTGAACGCCTCCGAGACTCCGGCCTTCAACCCGGTCGACGTACCGCGGGCGAAGCCGAAGGAGGACAAGGACAAGAACAAGGACCGGGACAAGAACAAGCCGGGCGAGGGCGACAACAAGCCCGGCGGCGACACTCCGTTCCCCGGTATCAGCATCTCGCCGGACCTGATCGGCGGGAACGACGGCAACGGCCGCGGCCGGGGTGGGACGAACGGTCCCTGACCTGCCCGGTCCCGGCGCACGCCGGACATGAAGGTGGGGCGCCCCCGGTCCGGGGGCGCCCCACCTTCATGTCTGCCTGCCGCGCGGCCTCAGCCCGCGAGGAGCTTCTTCACCGTGGCGGCCACGCGGCCGCCCTCGGCGCGCCCCGCGACCTTCGGGTTCACGATCTTCATGACGGCGCCCATGGCGCGCGGACCCTCGGCCCCGGCGGCCTTCGCCTCGTCCACGGCGGAGGTCACGATCGCGGTCAGCTCGTCGTCGCTCAGCTGCTGCGGGAGATAGGCGTCGAGCAGTTCGCCCTCCTTCTTCTCCCGCTCGGCCTGCTCGGCCCGGCCGCCCTTGGCGAAGGCCTCGGCCGCCTCGCGGCGCTTCTTGGCCTCCTTGGCGATCACCTTCTGCACCTCGTCGTCGGAGAGTTCGCGGGCCGTCTTGCCGCCGACCTCCTCCTTGGTGATCGCGGTGAGGGTCAGCCGGAGCGTGGACGAGGTCAGCTCGTCGCGCGCCTTCATGGCCGTGGTGAGGTCTTCCTTGAGCTTGGACTTGAGCGTGGTCATGCGGTGATTGTGGCAGGTGCGGGGCGCCCGCCGCCCGCCGGTTTTCCTGTGGACACGCACCGTCTGCGACGATGGGCGCATGCGCGCACGCTACGGAGTACCCCTGAAAATCACGGCGGTCACCGCCGCGGCCGGCGCCGCCGGTCTCGCCTACGCGGCCGGATTCGAGGCCCGCTCGTTCCGCCTGCGAAGGGTCACCGTCCCGGTACTCCCTTACGGGGCACGCCCGTTGCGCGTGTTGCAGGTCTCCGATGTCCACATGGTCAGCGGCCAGCGCAAGAAGCGCGGCTGGCTGCAGTCACTGGCCGGGCTGCGCCCGGACTTCGTCGTGAACACCGGCGACAACCTCTCCGACCCGGACGCCGTACCGGAGCTGCTCGACGCACTCGGCCCGCTGATGGAGTTCCCGGGTGTGTACGTGTTCGGCTCCAACGACTACTACGGCCCCAAGCTCCGCAACCCCGCCCGCTACCTCTTCGAGAAGACCGCGGGCAGGCACGGGCTCAACGGGAACGCCCCGGCCGTCGGCGTCGTCCACAACCCGTGGGAACCCATGCGGGACGCCTTCGACGACGCGGGCTGGCTGAACCTGTCCAACACCCGCGGCCGCCTGAAGCTCGACGGCCTGGAGCTGGCCTTCACCGGCCTCGACGACCCGCACATCAAGCGTGACCGCTACGCGGAGGTCTCGGGCGGCCCGGAGACGGGCGCCGATCTCTCCATCGGCGTGGTCCACGCCCCCTACCTGCGCTCGCTCGATGCCTTCACCGCCGACGGCTACCCGCTGATCCTGGCCGGCCACACCCACGGCGGGCAGCTGTGCATCCCCTTCTACGGAGCCCTGGTCACCAACTGCGACCTGGACACGGACCGGGTGAAGGGCCTCTCGAGCCATACGGCCGACGGCCATCGCGCCTACCTCCACGTCTCGGCCGGCTGCGGCACCAACCGCTACACCCCGGTCCGCTTCGCCTGCCCCCCGGAGGCGACCTTGCTGACCTTGACGGCACGGGACGTGTGACCGGCGGCGGCCGCCCCATCGGCAAAAAGCGGATTTCGTCTCCGGGCGCCGGTGGGCTAAAGTAATCGATGTCGCCGGGAGACCGGCGGCGATCGGGGTGTAGCGCAGCTTGGCAGCGCGCTTCGTTCGGGACGAAGAGGTCGTGGGTTCAAATCCCGCCACCCCGACAGCCGTAAGACCAGGTCAGGGGCCTGATCCACTTAGTGGATCAGGCCCCTGAGTGGTTTCCGGAGACCCGGGCCATCGCGGCCGGCTGTGCCACTCCCTCATGGTTGAGGCGGGCGCCGACGGGCGGAGTCCGCGAGGCGGGCGGCGAGGGCCTCGACGAGGATGCGGAGTTCGTCCGGACGTTCGATGGCGAAGGGCCGGTCCAGCGAGGCGAGTACGGCGGGCAGCCAGTCGAGCCGCTCCACCCGCAGGTCGACGCGCGCCCAGGGTGCGGCTTCGGGCCCTGCGTCGTCCGGGAGCGGCAGCTCCTCCACGATCGCGAGGCCGGCGGGGAAACGGGTGCGGATCTGCTCGGCCGTCCCCTGCACCCGCAGGGTCACCTCGTGCCGGTACGGAGCCGTGGCGAGCCCGGTCAGTACGCGCTGCGCCGGATCCACTCCGGTACGCGGTGCGAACGAGCCCGGCAGAGTCCTCACGCCGCTGATGCGGTCCAGCCGGAACGTCCGGTCCTCACCGATCGCGGGGTCCGCAGCGGTGACGTACCACTTCCCCGTGTGGGCGACGATCCCGTACGGATGCAGGGTGCGTTCGCTGCGGCGGCCGTCGCCCGCGGTGTACCGGATCGAGACCGGACGGTGGCGGGTCACCGCGTCGGCGATCGGAAGCAGCACCGCGGAGTCCGGGGGTTCCGCCTCTCCGGGTGGGGCCGTGAAGGCCAGGGTGGCGAGCACGGTGTCGAGTCCATGTCTCAGCCGTTCGGGCAGCACGCGCCGGATCTTCGCCGCAGCCGTCTCGCCGGCCGTCCCCATGGCGGTCGTCAGGCCGGATCGCCGGCCCGCCAGCAGGCCGAGCAGTACGGCGAGGGCTTCGTCGTCGTTCAGCATGAGCGGGGGCATGCGGTAGCCGGGGGCGAGCCGGTAGCCGCCGTAGCGGCCGCGCACCGATTCGACGGGTACGTCGAGGTCGATGAGGTGGCCGGCATAGCGGCGCACGGTGCGTTCGTCGACGTCGAGCCGGTCGGCGAGTTCGGTCACGGTGCGAAGGCCTCCCGACTGCAGGAGTTCCAGCAGGGTGAGGACGCGGGCAATGGGGCGGGGCATGTACCGAAGTCTCCCTCGTATACCGGGCGGGTTCCGCCCGGTATACGTCGTAGCGTGCAGGGCAGAAGCACCGACCGACCAGGAGAAGACCATGGATTTCGTCTCTGTCCGCATCATCACGGGCGACGTCGCCCGCCTCGTCGCCTTCTACGAGCGCGCCACCGGCGTGGCTGCCCAGTGGGCCACCGAGGACTTCGCCGAGCTGAGGACCGCTTCGGCCGCCCTCGCCATCGGCAGCACCCGGACCGTCCCCCTCTTCGCGCCCGGTTCCGCCCGCCCGGCCGAGAACCACAGCGTCATCCTCGAGTTCCTCGTCGACGACGTGGACAGCGTGTACGAGAACCTGACCGCCTTCGTGGAGGACTTCGTCAACGAGCCCACCACGATGCCCTGGGGGAACCGTGCACTCCTGTTCCGCGACCCCGACGGCAATCTCGTCAACTTCTTCACCCCCGTCACGCCGTCCGCCATCGAGAAGTTCGGCCGTTGACATGCCCTGCCGGCCAGGACGGACCCCCAGGGCTTTACTAAACCTTGACCTGAACTAAACGGTTTACTAGACAACGTTGTCACCACCCGCCAGAGTGTGCTCCGGAGCGAGAGGGACCCGCTTCCTTCACGAAAGGTGTGGTGACGTGACGGTGTACGGAGCACTGGACATCGGCGGCACGAAGATCGCCGGAGCGCTCGTGGACGACTCGGGCGCTCTGCTCGTACGCGCGCAAAGGCCCACTCCCGCCCAGAAGTCCGCCGGCGAGTTGATGGCGGCGGTGGCATCGGTCCTCGACGAACTGGCCGCCCATCCGGTGTGGGACGGGCTGACCTGTCTCGGCATCGCCAGTGCGGGTCCGGTCGACACCGCCGCGGGCACGGTCAGTCCGGTCAACATCCCGGCATGGCGGCACTTCCCGCTGACCGGGCAGGTGGCGGCTCATCCGCGGCTGCCCGCGGGGCTGCGCCCCGTACTGATCGGGGACGCCGTGGCCATGACCGCGGCGGAGCACTGGCTGGGCGCGGCGAAGGGGTCCGAGAACGCGCTGTGCATGGTGGTGTCCACCGGGGTGGGGGGCGGCCTGGTCCTCGGCGGCCGGCTCCACACCGGCAGGACGGGGAACGCGGGGCACATCGGGCACATCAGCGTCGATCTGGACGGTTCGATGTGCCCGTGCGGGGCTCCCGGATGTGTCGAGGGCTTCGCCAGCGGGACGGCCATCGCCGCGCACGCGCAGGCCGCCGGGTGGTCCGCGCCGGCCGGGGTCGCCCCGACGGCGGCGGCGGTCGCGGAGGCCGCGCGGGCGGGGGACGCCCGCGCGCTGGGCGCCTACGAGCGGGCGGCCCAGGCGCTCGCGGCAGCCATCTCCGCGACGGCGGCTCTCGTCGAACTCGATCTCGTGGTGATCGGAGGCGGCGTCGCGCAGGCCGGCGACACCCTCTTCGCCCCCCTGCGACGGCGGATGGCCGACTACGCGGTGCTTGACTTCACCCGCGGTCTGCCGATCGTGCCGGCGCGCCTGGCCCTGGACGCCGGACTCATCGGGGCGGCCGCCGTCGCCTCCGCGCAGATCGGCGCCCCCGCTCTCGCAGCCGGCCCGCGCCCGTGACCCGTCTCCGCTCTCCGCGCTTGGGCCTGCCGTAGGCGGGGCAACTGCGGGCCGAGCTGTTGACGGGCGCCCGTCCTGCAGTGATGTGACGCATCGTCACGGCACCCTCGACCATAAACCAGAGCTGAACTTAACCGGTTTGGTTCCAGCGGTTGTCTCTCCGTTCGAGTGCCCCTAATCTCTCATTCAGTCGCCTGAACACAAGGTGAACCGCCCATGCTCACCACCCATTTGAGCGCGCGCCTACCGGCCGTTCCCCGGCGATCAGTACATTCGTCGGCCGACCAGATCCGAAATTCATATCCGGTCGGCGAGGAACTCGCCCGTCCCGACGGTGTTCCTCTCCCTGCGATACGTCTCGCAGGACACGCGTTCACCGCGTCCTCGGAGGCGCTTCTCGGGGCGGAGGAAACCGCCACTCACGGCAGAGCGTGACGCGCGGGGCGGGAATCCGTTTCCGGTCCGTGGGCACGCCCCCACATTGGGAGCGACATATGAGAAGGATGCTGGCCACCGCTGCGGGAGCGCTTATGGCCGTCACCGCCGCCGTGCTCACCGCACCCCACGCGGCCCAGGCCGCGGAGGCGTCCACGGGGTTCCACGTCAGCGACGGCCGTCTGCTCGACGCCAACGACAACGACTTCGTCCTGCGCGGGGTCAACCAGGCACACACCTGGTACACGGCAAGGACGCCGCAGGCGCTCAAGGACATCAAGGCCCTCGGCGCCAACTCGGCGCGCGTGGTGCTGAGCACCGGCGACCAATGGACCAGGAACGACACCGCGGACGTCGCGGCCATCGTCGAGCAGTGCAAGGCCAGCCGCCTGGTCTGCGTTCTGGAGGCCCACGACACCACGGGCTACGGCGAAGCCGGCGCCGCGGTCCCCCTCGCGCGCGCGGTGGACTACTGGAAGGGCATCAAGAGCGCGGTCGAGGGGCAGGAGAAGTACATCATCCTGAACCTCGGTAACGAGCCGTACGGGAACACCGGTTACGAGAACTGGACCTCCGGCACCACCGATGCCATCAAGAGCATGCGGGCCGCAGGATTCAAGCACACCATCATGGTGGACGCCCCGAACTGGGGGCAGGACTGGTCCTTCACCATGCGGGACAATGCGGCAGGGGTATTCGCCGCCGATCCCGACAAGAACACCGTCTTCTCGATCCACATGTACGGCGTCTACGACACGGCCGCCGAAGTCCAGGATTACCTGAACCGGTTCGTTTCCAGGAAACTACCGATCGTCGTCGGCGAATTCGGTGACGCGCATTCGGACGGCAACCCGGACGAGGACGCGATCATGGCCACGGCCCAGCAGTTGGGTCTGGGCTACATGGGGTGGTCCTGGAGCGGCAACGGCGGCGGTGTCGAGTACCTGGACATGGCCACCGGTTTCGATGCCGGTCACCTGACCACCTGGGGTCAGCGCATCATCAACGGCGCCAACGGGATCAAGGCGACCGCGCACGAGGCCAGTGTGTACGGAAGTGGCGGCACCGGTGGCGGTGACGGAGAGGGCGGCGGCGACACCGGGGCCTGCCAGGTGACGTACAAGCTCAGCGACTGGGGCAGCACCTTCAACGCGGACGTCACCATCCGCAACACCGGCACCACCGCGGTCAAGGGATGGAAGCTCCAGTTCTCCTTTCCCGGCAGTCAGAAGGTCAACTCCGCCTGGAACGCGAGGGTGAGCCAGCAGGGGGCGGCGGTCACGGCCACGAACGAGTCCTGGACCGAGACCATCGCGGCGGGGGGTTCGGTGAGCTTCGGCCTCAACGGATCCTCCTCGTCGGCCAACAGCACCCCCGGGGCCTTCGCCCTCAACGGCTCCTCCTGCAGCAGGGTTTGACCAACCCCCGCACCCCCGTCGCCGGTTGCCTCACGTGCTGTGGCCTCCCCGCCCAGTTGGGTGGAGAGGCCACAGTGCCGGCCACGTGCGTCCCTCAACTCCGGGCGGGCGCCTGGGCGGTGGAGCCGCGCGGGGTGAGGGAGGGGGTCGGCACCTGCACGGAGCCCGTGTGCTGCCCCTCTATGACGGCGAACAGCGTGCGGGCCACCTGAGCCCCGAAGTTGTGCACGTCGTGGCTCATCGCCGACAGCGTGGGGTGGGTGATCCGGCACAGCTGCGAGTCGTCCCAGGCGAGGAGCGACACATCGTCGGGAACCACGAAGCCCATCTCGGCGGCGACCCCCGCCCCCGCCACGGCCATGATGTCGTTGTCGTAGACGATGGCCGTCGGACGGTCGGCGGACATCAGGAGGGAGCGGGTGGCCCTGGCTCCCTCGCTTCCGTCGAAGCCGGTCGCGATCTGACGGCCCTCCTCCAGCCCCAGCTCCCGCATCGTGGCCGCGAAGGCGGTGGCCCGGATGGCGCTGTGCCCGAGCCCGACCGGACCGCCGACGCGGGCGATGCGACGGTGTCCGAGCGCGGCCAGATAACGGACGGCTTCGGCCGCTGCGGTGGCGTCGTCGGTCCACACCGCGGGGAACGAACCGGTGAGGGACGGATGCCCGACGGCCACCGCCGGCAGCCCGATGGACTGCAGCGAGGGGACCCTCGGATCGTCCTCGTGGAAGTCCACCAGGATGGCGCCGGCGATCGTCTGGCTGCGCCACCAGGACTTGTACTGCTCGGTCTCCTCGTCGAGATCCCTCACCAGCCGCAGGAGAAGCGAGTGCGACCGGTCGGCCAGCACACTCTCGATGCCGGAGATGAAGTCCATGTAGAACGGTTCGAGTCCGAGCAGCCGGGCGGGACGGCACAGGGCCAGGCCGATGATGTCGACGCGCTGGCTGGAGAGGCTGCGCGCGGTGAGGTTCGGCGCCCAGCCCAGCTCCTTCGCGGCCTCGAAGATCCTCAGGCGGGTGGCCTCCGAGACGCCCGGCTTCTGGTTGAACGCCAGCGAGACGGCGCCCTTGGACACACCGGCGCGAGCGGCGACGTCCTTGATCGTCACACGTGCGGGACTGTTCACCTCGCGTCCGCGCAGAAGAGGGCCGACCGCGCCCTCTTCGCGTCCAGGGAGCCGCAGCCGGTCACGCGGAACCGGACCTGCTCGCCGGGCAGCAGCGTGCGCAGGCCCTGATCGGCCACGGCGTGCGGGTCGAGACGGTCGGCCTGAAGAAGGAGGTCTCTCAGCAGAGTGTGTGCGCTCACCACGACGTCGACTGTATCGCTCTTGCCCGCCACCGACGGCAAGATGGTCACCGCCTTGGGCGACACGGCGTTCATCCCGCTGTTCTCCATCACCGGCACGGTGATCATCGGCTCCATGACGGCACACGCCATCGGCCGCTTCCACTTCCCTGCCAGGAAGCTCGTCATGGGGCTCTTCCTGATCGCCACCCTGGTCCCGGCGGTGACCACCCGGGTGGTCGCCTTCCAGGTGGTCAACAGCTTCGGCCTGTTCGACACCCGATGGGGCTCGATCCTGCTGTACATGGGGACCGACATCGTCTCCATCTACATCTTCCTGCAGTTCATCCGGGGCATCCCGGTCTCACTCGACGAGGCGGCCCGTCTCGACGGCGCCAGCTCCTTCACCGTGTACCGGAAGGTCATCTTCCCTCTGCTCAAGCCGGCCATCGCCACCGTGGTCATCATCAAGGGGATCACCGTCTACAACGACTTCTACATCCCCTTCCTCTACATGCCGTCGGAAGACCTGGGCCCCGTCTCCACCGCCCTCTTCCGGTTCAAGGGCCCCATCGGTGCGCACTGGGAGAACATCTCGGCGGGAGCGATCCTCGTCATCCTGCCCACGCCGGCCATCTTCCTGTTCCTCCAGCGCTACATCTACAACGGCCGCGCCCAGGGCGCGACCAAGTAGCGGCGGAGACCGTGGTCGTGGCGCCGGGGGCCGGGTGAGCGCGGCGACTGCGCCGGCTGCGTCGCGCCTCCCCCGCGGAGAGGGCGTGTACGGGATTCCGTGCACGCCCTCTGCCGTGTCCGGGGGCGTGCGGGGCCACGGTAGGCCTCGGCCCCGCACGCTCCACCCGGCCGCTCCGCAGGTCAGCGGCGCCAGGCGCCGGGACCCCGGTAGGACGGGTGGGTCCAGTTCGGGCGGGGCGGGAGGGGTGTGGACGGGATGGACGGGTGGGACAGTCTCGCCCGGGTGAGCAGGACTGCCGTGAGTGCGGCCAGTTCGGTGGCGTCGGGGGCGCCGCGTTCCACGGTGAACAGGGGGTGCGCCGGATGGGGCGGGATGGTGGTCAATGCGTCTCCTATACAGGTGGGTTGCCGTGTTTGCGTTCCGGTACCGGGGCGTGCTTCGTGCGCAGCATGGCGAGTGAGCGGATGAGGAGCGCACGGGTCCGCGCGGGATCGATCACGTCGTCGACGAGGCCGCGTTCCGCCGCGTAGTAGGGGTGCATCAGCTGGGAGCGGTACTCCTCGATCAGCTGGGCACGGGTGGCCTCCGGGGTGGGTGAGGCGGCGATCTCGCGCCGGAACACGACGTTGGCCGCGCCTTCCGCGCCCATCACGGCGATCTCGTTCGAGGGCCAGGCGAAGGAGAGGTCGGAGCCGATCGAGCGGGAGTCCATGACGATGTAGGCGCCGCCGTACGCCTTGCGCAGGATCAGCTGGATCCGGGGCACCGTCGCGTTGCAGTACGCGTACAGGAGCTTCGCGCCGTGCCGGATGATGCCGCCGTGCTCCTGGTCGCGGCCCGGCAGGAAGCCCGGCACGTCGAGCAGGGTGATCAGGGGGACGGAGAAGGCGTCGCAGGTCTGCACGAAGCGGGCGGCCTTCTCGCTCGCCGCGATGTCGAGCACCCCTGCGAGTGACGACGGCTGGTTGGCGACGATGCCCACCACATGGCCGTCGAGCCGGGTCAGGGCGCACACCACATTGCCCGCCCACCGGGCGTGCACCTCCGTGTAGTCGCCGTCGTCGACTATCTCCGCGATGACGTCCCGGATGTCGTACGCGCGTGAGGGGTCGGCCGGGACCAGGTCGAGGAGCGCGTCGTTGCGGCGGTCGGCCGGGTCGTCGGTCGGTTCGTGGGGCGGGAGTTCGCGGTTGTTGGAGGGCAGCAGCGACAGCAGGTGCCGCACCTCCTCCAGGCAGGACTCCTCGTCGTCGTGGACGAAAGCTGCCACGCCCGTCGTGGTGGCGTGGACGTCGGAGCCCCCGAGGCCGTTGTGGTCGATCTCTTCGCCGGTCACGGCCTGCACCACGTCGGGTCCGGTGATGAACATCTGTGAGGTGCCGCGCACCATGAAGACGAAGTCCGTCAGTGCGGGGGAGTACGCGGCGCCTCCCGCGCACGGGCCCAGCATGACGCTGATCTGCGGGATCACCCCGGAGCAGCGGGCGTTGCGGCGGAAGATGCCGCCGTAGCCCGCGAGCGCGGTGACGCCTTCCTGGATGCGGGCGCCCGCCCCGTCGCACAGGGCCACCAGCGGGGCGCCCGCCGCCTCCGCGAGGTCCATCACCTTGTGGATCTTCTCGGCGTGGGCCTCGCCGAGCGCGCCGCCGAAGATGCGGAAGTCATGGGCGTACACGAAGACGGTACGGCCGTGGACCGTGCCCCAGCCGGTGACGACCCCGTCGGAGTACGGGCGCCTGTGCTCCAGGCCGAAGCCGACGGCCCGGTGCCGGCGCAGGGGTTCGACCTCGGTGAACGAATCCGTGTCGAAGAGCAGGGCGATCCGCTCGTGGGCCGTGAACTTCCCGCGTTCGTGCTGACGGGCCGTGGCCCGCTCGTCCGGCCCGCGCCGCGCCTGTTCGTGGCAACTGCGCAACTCGGCGGTGCGCGTGGCAAGATCCGGCCTTTCGGCGAGCCGGGGCAGCGGTGGGCCGGTGGCCGGCTCGGCGGCGAGGGTCATCTGAGTACTCCTCGGAAGAGTTCAGGTGTGCACGTAGGAACCAGCTGTAGGCCGTTCACCTTTACTTCTTCTACACAGAGGAAAGCGGAATGCCTCCGACCACCGAATCGGAATTGAGTGATCCGCTGTCAAGCTACTGCCAACGCAGCACCCTGACATGCGGCTGCCCTGGTGACAGGGGGGCGCGGGGGACAAGAATCTAATTCATCGGGGGGCGCTCACCGGCAACACGGAGGGCGTTCACGAAATTTCGAAGCGATATGCCGAATAATTCGGTGTCTCTTTTCGATGTCTCGGAAAACTATTCAGGGGGCTCTTTCATGAAGGTCAGCGTTCTGCGCAAGGGTTTCGTCGCCACAGCGGCCATCGCCATGGTGCTCGGTGTGCCGGCCGCGGGGGCGGTCGCACAGTCGGTGGCGGACGGGCCTGCACAGACGGTGGTGGCGGTGGGGGACCCGAGCTGGGACAGCGTGCAGCTGGACCCGAGCTGGGACAGCGTCGAAGAGGACCCCAGCTGGGACGGCACCACGCCGCTCCCGCCGGAGGACCCCAGCTGGGACTGACCCCGCCGCCTAGGCAGTCGTCGTACCGGCGAGGCCCGGCACCGAAGTATTCGGTGCCGGGCCTTTCGCCTGCCTGGCTGCCACGAGACGATCGAGCGGAAGTTACTTTCCAGTTATCGGTCACCATTCACCGGGAACTCACCATTCCGCGTCCCCGAATTCGACAATTCCTCAGGCGGCGGCTTTCGGGGAACAGTTCGGCGAGGACAGTGAATTGACCACTCTTTCCTTCGCGACGAAGTGCGGCGGTGAGCGGACTCCGCTCACCGCCGCACCGATCGGTGAGGGCGTCCCCGCACCGCGCGGAACCGGGCGTGGGGTGACCCGCCACCCACGCCCGGAGTCTTCCTAGCCGAGCTTGTCGACAGCCTGGTAGTAGGTCCAGGCGACGGCGTCGCAGGAGGTGCGCTTGACGCCCGAGTACGCCGTGCACGTCCGCTTGAGGTCTGCGTAGAGGGCGTCGTCCAGGCGCGCCTTGTTGGCGTCGAAGGAACCCGCGGCCTTGTAGTTGCGGTACGCGAAGTCGTGGCGCGCGCACGACATCTGGAACGGGAAGCCGAAGGGGTTGTCGGGCGAGGTGGTGCAGTAGTCCGTCGACCAGTCGAAGCCGTACGCACTCCAGGAACCCTGGTTGTTGCGCGCCGCAACCCAGGTGTTGTAGCTGCTCGCGCTGGTCTGGGTCCAACTGCTCAGCACCTGCGCCTTGTCGGCGGGAGCGGCCTGGGCGGGGGCGGCCGCGATGCCGAGGGCGAGCGGCACGGCGAGGGCGGCGGCGAGGGTCGTGGCGAAACGGCTGCGCATCGGGAGTCCTCCGGCGGGCTGTGGTGCCCGGCGCAGGTGCGCGGGGCGGGCACAGCCTGGCCGCGGGGGCTATGGCGCAGCCATATCGGATCAGGCCCGCAGGAACGCCAGAACCGCCAGGACCCGGCGGTGTGTCTCATCCGCCTGCGGGAGGTCGAGCTTCGCGAGGATGTTGCCGATGTGCTTGCCCACCGCCGCCTCGGAGACGACGAGTTGGCGCGCGACCGCGGTGTTGGACTTTCCCTCCGCCACCAGGGCCAGGACCTCGCGCTCGCGGGCCGTGAGGCGCTCCAGCGGGTCACGGCGGCGGCGCAGCAACTGCCGGACGACCTCCGGGTCGACGACCGTGCCGCCCCCGGCGACCTCCAGGAGGGCCGACTGGAACTCCTCGACCTGGCCGACCCGGTCCTTGAGCAGATAGCCGACGCCGGAGCCGTCCCCGGAGTCGAGGAGCTCGGAGGCGTAACTGCGCTGTACGTACTGGCTCAGTACCAGGACCGGCAGCGAGGGCCGGACCTCCCGCAGCCGCACCGCCGCGTGCAGCCCCTCGTGCTGGAAGTCCGGCGGCATCCGCACGTCGGTGACCACGATGTCGGGGGTGTGCTCCTCGACGGCGGCCACCAGTGCCTCCGCGTCACCGACCGCCGCGACCGCCTCGTGGCCGAAGCGGCCGAGCAGGCCGATGAGTCCTTCACGGAGCAGCACGCTGTCCTCGGCCAGGACTACACGGAGCGCTCGGTCGGCTCGCAAGGGATCTCCACACGCAGCAGGGTCGGACCGCCAGCAGGGCTGGACAGGGTCAGTCTGCCATCCAGCACCGACACCCGGTCCGCAAGACCCGTGAGTCCACTGCCCCGTTCGACGTCCGCACCGCCGCACCCGTCGTCCCGGACCTCGAAGACGAGCCATCCGTCCGCGTGCCGGCCGGTCACCTCGGCCCGCTGTGCCCCGCTGTGCTTGGCGACGTTCGCCAGTGCCTCGCAGACCACGAAGTAGGCGGCGGCCTCGACCGCTTCGGGCAGCCGCCTGGACAGGTCCACCGAGACGTCCACCGGGATGACCGACCGGTCGGCGGCGTCGGCGACGGCCGCTCCCACGCCGAAGTCGGCGAGGACCTTCGGATGGATGCCCTGGATCAGCTCCCGCAGCTCGGCCAGCGCCTTGCCCGCCTCGTCGTGGGCCTTGGCGAGCTGGTCGGCGAGTGCGCCGGGCGGGGCGTCGAGACGGGCCAGGCCGAGGGTCATGGTCAGGGCGACGATGCGCTGTTGGGCGCCGTCGTGCAGATCGCGTTCGATCCGCCGGCGCTCCGCCTCGAAGGCGTCGACCAACCGGACGCGGGAGCGCACGAGTTCGGTGACCTTCTCCCCCAGATCCGTCTCCACCGGGACCAGGAGCAGACGGGCCAGTTCGGCCCGGGCCACCGCCACAGCGCCGATCACATAGCCGCTGAGGCCGAAGAGCAGCAGGCCGACGACGGCGACGGCGAACGCCTCGGGCCAGCTGGTCGCCGTCCACATCTTCAGCACGGGCGCCTCCTCGCCGTCCCCGACCGTCGCCATCAGGGCCGGTGTCGCCACCAGCCCCAGCGGCACGACGAGCGCCATGGCGAACGCCAGCAGGTCGAACGGCCACAGCAATGTCGCGAACGCCAGCGTGTAACCGAGCTCCCGCCAGGTCGCCTGCTCACGGAACCGGGTGCGCCCCCAGGCCAGCAGCCCCGGCTCGTCCGGCACCCGGTGGGGCGTGGGAGCGGGCCGCCGGTCGACGAGGCGCAGCCGGCGCCGCTCCAGGGCCGCCACCGGCAGTCCGGACAGGGCGAGCAGCGCGAGCAGCGGAAGCCCGATGAGTACGACGGCCAGCGCACTGCCGAGCGCCGCCCCGAGCACGATCGCCACCAGCACCACGATGCCGACCGGGGCACTGCTGAGGAGGTAGCCGGCAGCCCGCCAGGGCCAGGCGGAGAACAGGTAGCCGGAGCGGGTCAGGGCCTGCCACACGTTGAGTGAGCGCATGGCCTCACCGTAGAAGGCGGTTCTCTGCCGGAGCCATCCCCCCAGACCGAGGGTCGGGGGTAGGGCCTGCCCTACCCCAGGACTCAGCCCAGTGGTCGTGATCCGCGCGCGCCCGCGGGGTTGGCTTGGAGGCGATGGAAGGGGGCCACAGATGATGGCCTGGCTGACCGACCACACGCTGGTGTTCGGGATCTGGGGGGTCCTGGCGGCCGTGCTGCTGCTACCCGCCCTGGAGGCGGCGCTGCCGCTGATCGGCGTGCTGCTCCCGGGACAGACCGCGGTGGTGATGGGCGGCGTGCTCGCGCACCACGGGCGGGTGCCCCTCGGATGGATCGTGGTCACCGCGCTGCTCGGTG
Source organism: Streptomyces sp. NBC_01013 (assembly GCF_045162765.1). Lineage (NCBI taxonomy): Bacteria > Bacillati > Actinomycetota > Actinomycetes > Kitasatosporales > Streptomycetaceae > Streptomyces > Streptomyces sp. NBC_01013. The sequence continues at coordinate 4,600,412 of NZ_CP108687.1, read as the reverse complement.
CCGTGCTCGGCAACGGCCTCGGCTACGCGGCCGGGCGGCGCTGGAACACCTGGCTCCTGGACCGCGTCCCGCGCCGGCTGCTGCGGCCCCGCTCCACCGACCGCGCCCTGTCAGCCATCCAGCGCCACGGCGGCCGCGCGGTGTTCGTGGGGCGCTTCACCGCAGGGCTGCGCACCCTCGTACCGACGCTGTGCGGGGCCTGCGGAATGTCCGTGCGGTCCTATCTGACCTGGTCCGTTGTGAGCAGCGCCGTGTGGGCACCGACCTTCGTGCTCCTCGGCTACGGCATGGGCTTCAGCCCGGGTCTGTGAACGCGGGAGCGAACGTGCAGTGTCTTGCCACCGCAGCCTCTTGCCATCCGACGCTGATGACTTCCCAGGTCACGGGCTCGAAGAATGGTTCGACAGGAGGCTGCGGCAATCCAGCCGGCCCTTCCGACAGCAGTACACGGCAGTGAGTGGGGGACTCATGGATTTTCAACTTCTAGGTCCGGTGGAAGCCAGACAGGGCGAGCGGCGCATCTCCATGTCGGGGGCGAAGGTGCACACCGTGCTCGCCGCACTACTGCTCGCCCGCGGCAAGATCGTCACCGACGACCGGCTGAGTGCACTGCTGTGGGGCTGGGATCCGCCCGCCACGATGGGCGCTCAGATCTACACGTACATCTCGCGGCTGCGCAAGCTCCTCGGGGCCGACGTGGAACTGGTCCGCCGCCAGCCGGGATACCTCATCCTCACCAACGACGCGCGGCTCGACACCTCGGAGTTCGAGCGGCTGGGCCGGCTGGGCCGGGCGGCACTCGCCGAGCGACGCTACGAGGACGCGCACGAACTGCTGCGCGGGGCGCTGGACCTGTGGCGCGGCCCCGCGCTCGCCAACGTCACGACGTTCCTCTCGGACGCGGAACTGCCGCAGCTGGAGGAGGCGCGCACCACCATGCTGGAACACCGCGTCGAGGCGGACCTCGCGCTCTCCCGGCACCAGCAGCTCGTCCCGGAACTGACCGGCCTGGTGCTGGAGTTCCCGGTGCGCGAGCGGCTGCGCGCCCAGCTGATGACCGCGTTGTACCGGTGCGGCCGGCAGGCCGACGCGCTGTACGTCTACCGGCAGGGCCGGCGCACGCTCGCCGAGGAACTGGGCGTCGACCCCGGCGCCGACCTGAACGCCACCTACCAGGCGGTGCTCGAAGGCACCCTCGACCTGCCCCGGCCGCCGGCCTCGGTCCCGACGTCCGCGCCGCACGCGAACACCCCGCAGTACCCGGGCGGGCTGCCGTTCGCGTTCACGCCGCAGGTCGCGCCGCCCGCGATGCTGCCCGCCGACATCGCCGACTTCACGGGCCGGGAGCCCGAACTCTCCGTACTCCTCGATCAGCTGGCACCGCCGCCGGCCGGCCGGCAGCCCGTCTTCCGGCCGCAGCGCATGCTGATCACCGGTATGGCGGGGGTGGGCAAGACGGCGCTCGCCGTGCACGCCGCGCACGCCAGCGTCCAGCACTTCCCCGACGGGCAGCTGTACGCGAACCTGTGCCACGCGGACGGCACGCCCAAGGACCCGGCCGAGATCCTGGTACGACTGCTGCGCGCCCTCGGTGAGCCCGTCGCGGCGCTCGACGGGCCGCCGGCCGACCTGGACGAGCTGGTGCGCCTGTACCGCACCCGTACGGCGGGCAAGCGGCTGCTGATCCTCCTGGACAACGCGGCCGGCGACCTCCAGCTCGACCCCCTGCTGCCGGGCAGCGCCACGGCCGCGGTGCTCGTCACGGGGCGAGCCCGGCTGTGCGCCGTGTCCGGTTCGCACACCACCGCGTGCGCGCCCATGGAGCGGGGCGACTCCCTCGCCCTGCTCGCGGCGGTCGCCGGTGTGCGGCGGATCGCGGTCGAGCCCGAGGCGGCCTCCGCCATCGCGGACGCCTGCGGCGGACTGCCGCTGGCCCTGCGGGTCGCCGGTGCCCGCCTCGCGTCCCGGCCGCACTGGTCGGCCAGGCGCCTGGCGGACCGGCTCATGAAGGAGGAGACGCGTCTGCACGAACTGCGCTTCGGGGACCTCGACGTACGGCAGTCGGTGCTGTCCTCGATGCGCGGCTTCAGCGCACGGGAGCACGACCTTCTCGCCGAGCTGACGGCGCTCGGCCGCGGTGTGTTCCCCGCGGTCACCGCGGGGCTGCTCTTCGGGGTCCCGGAGCAGGTGGCGGAGGACTTCCTGGAGCGGCTGACCGATGTGTCCCTCCTGGAGATGGCGGGCGTGGACTCATCGGGGCTGCCGCAGTACCGCTTCCACGAGGTGGTGCTGATGTTCGCCCGCTCGCTCGCGGGGGCGCGCTGCTGAGCCCCGGCGGAGAGGGCTCGCAAGGTCCTGCCCGGGCAGGGTGCTGCCAGTTGACACGCCGGGCGCGCCACCGCGGCGCCCCGTTGAATGAATCAACGTGAGCGCCGCGGAAGGAGGCTGGCGGATGACACCCCGTGCCCGGTCAGGTCAGCAGCTTCCGCGCCACGCCGGCCCGGGCGCCGGCCACCACGGTCAGCGCGTAGGCCGCGACCGGCAGCAGCAGCAGCCCGAGGGCGGCGAGTGCCCAGGCCTGCGGATACGAGGTGACGGCCCACTGCTTCAGCGCCATGGTGGACTCGCCGCCGCCGTACGCGGCCAGCATGTACGGGGTGGCCATCAGGCCCACGGGAACGGTGAGCGCGAAGACCACGGCCAGCAGGTCCAGCGGCCACAGCACCGTGACGAACAGCAGCGTGTACGCCAGTTCGCGCCAGCTGGCGGCCTCGCCGATCCGCTGCCTGAACCAGGGGCCGATCCCCGGCTCCTGCGGATCCTCGTGCGGGGCGCGCAGGGCGTGGTGTCCGACCATCCCCAGCCGGCGCCGCTCGATCACGCCCATCGGGATGCCGGACAGCAGGGCCGCCAGCAGGAGCGGCACCCCCACGAGCACGACGGTGAGAGCGCCACCCACCGCGAACGCGGTGAGTATCGCGATCAGCCCGGCCAGGCCCACCGGCGTGCTGCTCAGCAGGTAGGCGGTCGCCCGCCACGGCCAGGACGAGAACAGGAACCCGGGGCGGCGGACCGCCACCCACACCGATTTCGTTTCCAGGATTGCCATGGCTCCACCGTAGAAATTCCCTACCCCCCGCGCCCAGCAGCCCAGTTCTACTTCCGGGGTATGCCTGGCCCTACCCCGAAGACTCTGTTCCGCCGCAATGTGCCGGACCCCCGACTCACGGTTTTGTTGTGTCAGCAGTCGGAGCGCCGCAGCGGCGGGGCCAAGTCACTTGGGAGTCCACATGTCGACGGTCGCGAACACCCAGAGCTATGTCGAGACGTGCCCGCAGCGTTCGCTGGTGGCCGGGCGTCTGCCGGCCGGCGGCGCCGCGCCGACCGTGGTGTTCACGGGTCCGCTCCCCGGCACCGGGACCACACGTTCCGTCGTCCGGGCCCAGGTCCTCGGCGGCGTGTGGGTCGCCCAGACCCCGGGCTCCTTCTCCCACGCCTCCTACCGCGAGGGCGGCCGGTCCGTGAACCGCCGCCCTCTCTCCTAGGACCGCTCGTTCGGATCATGCCTGATCCCGACGAGGGGCCCTGGCCCCGCAACCGCGCAGACCTGAAGTCGTCCCGAGCACCGAAAGAAGAAGAGGCCATCATGAAGCTCCGCACCCGCCACCTGTCCGTCGCCGTCCTCGCCCTCTCCGCCGCCGTACTCGCCACCGGCTGCGAGCCCGGTGAGGAGGGATCCAAGAACAAGAGCACCTCGTACGACGTGACCGGGAAGGTGTCGGCACTGGACGTGCGCACCCCGGGCGGCGACATCAAGATCGTCGCCGGTGACGGCAGCACGGTACGGGTCACCGAGAAGGTGTCGTACAGCGGTGACAAGCCGAAGACGGAGCACACCACGCGGGGCGGCACCCTGGTGCTGGCGCCCGGGGACGGCTGCGCCAAGGACGGCGGGGCCTCCACGTGCAAGGTGGACTACACCCTGGAGGTGCCGAAGTCCCTCGCGGCGGTCCTGGAGAGCAAGGGCGGGGACGTCACGGTGTCCGGGCTCGCCGGCGCTCTTGAGGTGAAGTCCGGTGGGGGCAAGGTCACCGCGGACCGGATCACCGCCAAGCGGTTCACCGTCGACGGGAACGGCGGCGCGATCGAGGCCAGCTTCGCGGCGGCACCGGACACCGTGGACATCGACACCCGGGCCGGCAACGTGTCGGTGCAGGTGCCCTCCGCCGAGGCGTACGCGGTGAAGGCCACCAGCAACGGTGGCTCGTCGAAGGTCGACATCAAGACCGACCCCGCGTCCACCCGCAAGATCACGCTGCACACGGACGGCGGCAACGTGAAGCTGAGCGCCGCGGGCTGAGCCCCACGGCACCCCACCACGACGACGGCGGCGGGCCGGGCACCTCCCGAGAGGGAGGGCCCGGCCCGCCGCCGTCGTGGCTCAGAACGCCGCCGCGAGGATCGCCTGCACCGCGGGCGGCACGCGCAGGGTGCCCCGGGTGCGCGGCGCCATCATGTAGACGACGCGATGCCCGAGGTCCCGGGTGGCGCCGATGCCGGCCAGGTATCCGTGGACGACGCCCGCCATGCCCCACACGGTGGTCCCCGTGGGCAGCGTCATGCTGTCCAGCCCGGCCCCGCAGAAGGCACGCCCGCCCTTGACGTACGGGACGTCCGGCACCCGGAACATCTGCGCGAGGGCCTGTTCGCCCAGGAGCTCGCCGCCGAGGAGGGCGCTCAGGAAGCGGTCCAGGTCGGGCACGGTGGAGATCATCTCGCCTGCGGCGCCGTGGATGGTGGGGCTGTGCTCGGTGATGTCCGAGCCGTCCTCGTACCCGCGCAGGTGCGGTGCCGGCATGGCGGGGTCCGCGCCGGGCAGCGTGGTGGCGTCCAGCCCGAGCGGCCGCAGTACGCGCTCCTCGATCTCCTGCGCGTATCCGCGTCCGCTGACCTGCTCGACGAGCAGGCCGGCGACGACGTAGTTGGCGCGGGTGATCTGCTGGGCCGTGCCGGGGGCGAAGTCGAGCGGCTGCCGCAGGGGCCGGGCGAGCAACTGCTCGGGGGTGAAGCTGTCGAGGCGGTGGCGCAGGAACCACGGGGTGTCGTTGTAGCGGACGTCGCTCTCGTCGGCCAGTCCGCTGGTGTGGTCGAGGAGCCGGCGCGTGGTGACGGGGGCCCGGAGCAGGCCGGGCAACTGCCGGTCGACGGGTTCGTCCAGGTCGATGAGGCCGTCCTCGGCCATGGAGAGGACGGTCGCGGCGAGGAAGGTCTTGGTCACCCCGCCGATGCGGAACCGGTGTTCCAGCCGTGCCGGTTCGCCGGTGGTGACGTCGGCGACCCCGGACTCGGCCGACCACGGCCCCTCGGGTCCTTCGGCCCGTACGAGCACGGCCGTCGCCTCGCCGTCCGGCCGCTGTCCGACGGCCCGGCGCAGCCGCTCGGCCGTTGTCCCGGTGACGGCCGCCCTCTCACTCATGGGAGACCGCGGGCTCGACCGGTTCATCGGTGCCCTTCACCCAGGCGGCGATCGCCTCGCCGGTGCCGAGGCCGCCGCCGGTGCGCCGTACGGCGTCCGCGACGTAGGTGTTGGCGTGCTTGCCGTTCTCGGAATTGGTCAGCACGATCAGGCCCTCCCCGCTGTCGATGCGGGTGAAGGTGCCGACCCGGTAGCCCACCGTGCGGCCGCCGTGCCCGAACTCCACGTCTCCTGCCGTGTCGTCCAGTACGGTGCCTAGGCCGTAGAAGCTGCCGGGGTGCCAGATGGTCAGCATCTGCTGGGCCAGCGGGCGGCCGACGAGGGTCCCCGGTTCGCCGAGGTAGGCCCGGCGGATCTCCAGGGACACCTTGGCCAGGTCCTCGGCACTCGCCCACAGGCCGCCGGCCGCGACCTCGTTGCGCACCCGCCAGCGGCCCGGTATCGGCTCGCCCTCGGTGTCGTGGCCGACGGCGACGGGGTGGGTGGCGGTGACGGGGTGCCGCTGGTCGAAGGTGCTGTCGGCCATGCCGAGCGGGTCGAGGACCAGCCGCCGCATCATCGCGCCGAACGGTTCGCCGGTCACATCGAGCAGCAGCTGTTCGAGCACCGAGAAGTTGATGTTGCTCTTCTTGAAGGTGGTGCCCGCGGGATGCACGGCGCGTACCGGCTCGTTGGTGGCGGGCAGTCGGCCGTGCAGGATCTCGGGGATCGTCGGCATGAGTTCGCCGGGCAGGAAGTTGGTGGGCGCGACGTGGCTCAGACCGCCCTGGTGACTGATGAGTTCCCGCAGCGTGATGCGGGCGTCGTCGGGGACCTGCCAGCTCGTGAGGTGGCGGTTGATGTCTCCGTCGAGGTTCAGCTCGCCCTCGGCCACCAGCCGCAGGACGGCCAGCACGGTGACGTGTTTGCTCACGGACGCGACCTGGAACGCGGTACGGGAGGTGACCGGCTCGGGCCGGTCGGCGGCCGTGACCCCGTACCCCTCCACCGACACGACCTCGCCGCCGCTCAGCAGGGCCACGGCGACCCCGGGGATGCGGTGGGCCGCCATGACCTCCTCCAGGTCGGCCCTGGAGATGCGCGGCAGAGCCTGCGGGAGCTCGGGGGCGGCCACCGGTGGTGAGTCGGGCGTCATGTCCTGTCCTTCCGTCAGCGAGTCGACGGCTCCGGCCAGGTCGGCCAGGGTGTCGTACTCGTACAGCATCCGCAGGGTCACGGGGAGCCCGCGTCTGCGAGCCGCGCCGATGACCTTGATGACCAGCAGGGAGTCCCCGCCGTAGTCGAAGAAGTTGTCCCGCGCGCTGACTCGTTCGAGCCCGAGCACCTCGGACCAGATCGTGGCGAGGGCGCGCTCGACGGGGGTGGCCGGGGCGACGTACGCGCGGTCGGCGGCCGGTTCGGGTGCGGGCAGGGCGGTGCGGTCCGGCTTGCCGTTCACGGTGAGCGGGATGTGGTCCAGGTGCACGAACGCGGTGGGTACGAAGGCCGGGGGCAGCCGGGTGGAGAGCAGCTGCCGCAGTGCGGCGCCGTCGACCGTCGCGACCACGTAGGCGACGAGCCGTGGCCCGGTGCCGTCGGAGGCCTGCCGGGGCAGCACGAGCGCGTCTCGCACGCCGGGCAGGGCGAGCAGCGCGGCCCGGCTCTCCGCGGGCGCCACCCGGACTCCGTTGATCTTGACCTCGTCGTCCGTGCGGCCCGCGTGGACGAGGGTCCCGTCCGGGGCGATCCGCGCCAGGTCGCCCGTGCGGTACATGCGGGCGCCCGCCGGGCCGTAAGGGTCCGGCACGAAGCGCTCGGCGGTGAGGTCGGGGCGGCCGCGGTAGCCGCGGGCGAGCGCGGCGCCCACGATGTGGAGCTCCCCGGTCACCCCGACCGCCGCCCGTCGCATGGTGGGGCCGAGGATCTGCACGCCCACGTGCGGCAGGGGCCGGCCGATCGGGACCGGGGCGTCGGTCACCGGGGCCCGCACGGCGTGCGCGGTCGCGTCGACGGCGCACTCGGTGGGCCCGTAGGTGTTCCACAGCTGGAGCCCGGGCCGCAGCTTCCCCACCTGGACCGCGAGTTCGCCGTCCAGCTCCTCACCCGCCGAACACAGCAGCCGCAGCTGGGTGCACGCCTCCCAGCCCGCCGTTCCGGTCAGCAGCCGCAGCACCGACGGGACGACCTGGAGAACCGTGACCCGATGGTCGGCGACGGCCCGCAGGAGCGCCTGCGGGTCGCGTTCGGCCCCGGGCGGGGCGAGGACCACGGTGCCGCCGGAGATCAGTGGAGCGAACAGTTCCCATCCGGCCGCGTCGAATCCGGTCGGCGTCTTCTGAAGGACCCGGTCGCTCGGGCCGATTCCCTGTTCACTCACGGCCCACGACACCCGGTGGGCGAGGCCCTCGTGGGTGATCTGGGCGCCCTTGGGACGGCCCGTGGAGCCGGAGGTGTAGATGATGTACGCGAGGTGACCGGGGTCCGTGGCGTGACCCGGGGGCCGGCCGGGGCCCGTCTCCGGGTCCGGCAGCTCGTCGAGGAGGACCGCACCCGGGTGGTGCAGACCGTCCGGGAGCCGGTCGCGCCGGGTCAGCAGCGTGTGCACCCGCGCGTCCCCGAGCATGAACCGCAGCCGCTCGCCGGGTGCCGCGGGATCGAGCGGAACGTACGCCCCACCCGCCTTCCACACCCCGAGCAGGCACGCCACCAGATCGGGTTCACGGCCCAGCAGCACCCCGACCGCATCACCCCTGCGCACCCCCCGCGCCCGGAGTACACGGGCGATGCGGTCGGCCCGGGCGTCCAGCTCGCCGTACCGGACGGTGGTACGGCCGTGTACGAGAGCCACCGTGTCCGGGGTGCGGGCGACCTGCACGGCAAAGAGGTCCGGCAGCGGGGCGGGGTCCTCTCGCTTGTACACAGGGGTGTGCAGGGCATCCAGCAGCGAGCGGTCCTGTACGGCGAGGAGGTCCTCGTCCGCCGCGCCGTCCGGGTCGGCCGCCATCGCTTCGAGGACCCGGCGGTACATCTCCGCGAGCCGGTCCGCGTCGGCCTCGCCGAGGACACCGGCGTTGCTGCTCAGGGCCAGGCTTCCGGCGAGCGTCGTCACGGCGAGGTCGAACTCCGTGCCGCCCTCGGCGAGCGTCGGGGCGACGTCCACCAGCTCGGTGTCGACCTGGCGGAAGTCCAGGTAGTTGAAGGACACGTCGACGAGTCGCCGGCCGCCCGCCCCTCGCTGCATCTCCGGCATCGGGAAGTGCCGGTGCGGCCAGAGTTCGACCTCCCGGGCGAAGACGGAACGCACCAGGCCGACCCAACTGCCGACCGTACGAGCCTGGTCGTGAGGGAAGGGCACGGTATTGAGGTACATCCCGTGCACCTTGTCGGCGCCGGCTGCCTCGGGCCTGGAGTCGCACACGAGCCCGGAGGTGAAGGACTCCTCATGGGTGAGAGCTCCGAGAACCTTGAGGTGCGCGGCGAACAGCACGCTCTTGAGGGACGTCTGGGCGCGGGCGGCGAGCGCCCGCAGGCCGGGCTCCAGGTCATGGATCGCGACGCGGCGCCGCACCCGCTCCCCCGGCGGCCGGTCCGGATCCCCCCAGCCGGCCGGGAGCACGAACGTGGGATGGCTGTCGACGACGCCCGCCCAGTAGGCACGGTCCTCGTCGCTGTCCAGGGCGCGCCGCTCGGTCGCGACGAAGTCGGCGTAACGGATCGCGGGAGCGGGCGGGGGCGCGGGAAGGGAGCCGGTGTCGCGGAACTGCCGGTAGCAGTCCAGGAGTTCCATGAGCAGGTTGTAGTGGCTCCACCCTTCCGTGATCGCGTGGCAGCGCACCATCGACAGCCACCAGGCTCCGTCGGCCTCCGGGTGTGCGGCGAGCCGGAGCAGGGGGGCGGTGGTGACCCTGAAGGGGCGGGAGCGCTCGTCGGCCTGGAACGTACGGAGCGCCTCCTGGACGCCCTCGGCGTCCAGGCCCGCCGGGAGGGGGTGGACGGCCACCGGTACCTCGGCCTCGGCGTGCACGAACTGTACGGGCACGGAGAGGGAGTTGAGATCGAACGACGTGCGCAGGGCTTCGTGGCGTGCGGCGACGGCTCCGGCGGCCGCACGCAGAGCGGCGTCGTCGAAGGGCTCCTCGTCCCTGATCCGGAACGAGGAGACGCTGTGGTAGCGGTGCAGACTCTCGTCGGCGAGCATCTCGACGACCATGCCGACCTGGGTCTGCGCCATCGGATAGGCGTCGGTGAGCCCGGCCGGGAGGCGTTCCCGGTCATCGGCGCCCAGCAGTTCGAAGGGCGCCACGGGGGCACGGACGACGGCGGGAGCGCGCCCGGCGACGAGTTCGGTGAGTGCGGCGATCGTGCGGCGGTCGAAGACGTCCCGTACGTCGAGATCGAAGCCTTCCGCCCGCAGCGCGCCGACGAGTGCGACGGCACGGATCGAGTCGCCGCCCAGGTCGAAGAAGCTGTCCTGGATACCGGCCCGGCCGACCCCCAGCACCTCGCACCAGACAGCGGCGAATCGCTCCTCGACGGGGCTGCGGGGAGCGACGAACGGGCGGGCTGGGGATGTGTTCCTGCCGGGGGCGGGCAGGGCGCGGCGGTCGACCTTGCCGTTGGCGTTCAGCGGCAGGGCGGCCAGGGGTGTCAGTGCCGACGGGATCATGTAGTCCGGCAGGCGCAGCCCGCAGAACGCGCCCAGGTCCTCGACCGGCCGGCCGTCCTGCGTCACGTAGTAGCCCACGAGCTGCTTGTCACCCGTGTCCGTCTCGTGGACGGTCACGAACACCTCACGCACGCCCGGGTGCGCGGCCAGCACGGCCTGCACCTCACCCAGCTCGACACGGTAACCACGGATCTTCACCTGGTCATCCAGCCGGCCCAGGAACTCCACGTTCCCGTCCACCCGCTGCCGCACCAGGTCACCCGTCCGGTAGAACCGCGCACCCGCAGGCCCGTACGGATCCGGCAGGAAACGCTCCGCCGTCAGATCCGCACGACCCGCATAACCACGCGCCACACCGGTCCCACCCACATACAACTCCCCCGCCACACCCACCGGAACCGGCTGCAACAGCCCGTCCAGCACATACATCGTCATGTTCGGCAACGGCGAACCGATCGGCACGACCTGCGAAGACTCCGCCTCGGTCACCGGGAAGACACACGTACCCACCGACGCCTCGGTCGGCCCGTACTCATTGACCAGCCGGCCCGCACCCAGCACCGCGGACCAACGGCCCGCGACCTCACCGGACAGCGCCTCACCCGCCACCACCACGACCCCGGCCAAGGACGCCACCGCCGCAGGATCCAGCTGATGCCCCAAGATCTCCAAATGCCCCGGCGTCAGCTTGATGAAGCTGTACGGGCCCCGCGCCACCAGATGCGCACCCAGATCAGCCATGTCCACCGACCCGGACACCGTGTGAACCGCCTGCCCCACCACCAACGGCGCCCACAAGTTCGGCACCACCAGATCGAAGGCCACCGAAGAGAACAACGGCGCACCACCCGAACCCCGCGACGCCAACTCCCGCGCCGCCCAGGCGACGTGGTTGACGAGCCCGCGGTGCGGCAGCTCCACACCCTTCGGCACCCCCGTCGAACCCGACGTGAAGATCACATACGCCAGCCGGTCCAGATCATCAACCCGCTCCGGCGCCGTCACCGGCAGCTGCGCCACCGAAGGCCGCGTCGCGTCCAGGACCACCCGCGCACCCGACGTCTCCACGATCGCCGCGATCCGCTCGGCCGGGGCGCTCGGATCGACCGGCACGTAGGCCGCGCCCGCCTTCCACACCCCGAGCAGGGACGCGATGAGCTCAGGACCTCGGTCCAGGACCACCGCCACCCGCGACTCGTGGCCGGCTCCCTGATCCCGCAGGTAGTGCGCGACCTGGTTCGCACGGGCGTCCAGCTCCGCGTAGCTGAGGATGAGTTCGTCCGACTGCACGGCCGTGGCCTCCGGAGTCCGCAGCGCCTGCGCCTCGAACAGCTCCAGCACCGAACGCGTCTCGGCCTCGTACTCCGTCCGATTGACCCGCTCCAGCAGCTCCCGCTCGTCCGGTGCCAGGAATGCCTCGGCCGCGTCCCCGTCCGGGTCCGCCGCCATCGATTCGAGCACCTTCCGGTACAGCTCCGCGATCCTGCGCGCGTTCGCACGGGTCAGCACCCCGGTGTTGGTCTTCAGACCGATGCGGCGAGACACCGTGGTGACCGCGAGATCGAACTCCGTCGTACCCGGCGCCATCAGGCTGTCCAGATCGACCGCCTCGCTCTCCAGCCGGTCGAAGTCCACGTGGTTGAGCAGAACCTCCACGAGCCGTTGCCCGCCCGCCATGCGCTGCATCTCGGGCATCGGGAAGCGGCGGTGCGGCCAGAGCGCCGCCTCCCGCTCGAAGGCGCGGCCGACCAGTTCGCGCCAGGTCCGCGCCCCGCGGTCGAACGCGAACGGCACGGTGTTGAGATGCATGCCGTAGATGCGGTCGGCATCGGCCGTCTCGGGGCGGGTGTGCACCACCACGCCGCCCGTGAAGGCAGGCAGCTCGGTGAGCAGGCTCAGGACCTTGCCGTGCGCGGCCACCAGGACGCTTTTGAGTGAGGCGCCCGCCTCCGTCGCCAGGGCCCGCAGCCGGCCCTCCAGATCGTCGAACGGTACGGAGACCCAGAAGTGCTCGACGGGCAGGTCCGGAGCCCCCCAGCCGGCGGGGAGGGTGAACTTCGCATGCTCCTCGACAGTCCGGCGCCAGTACGTGCGGTCCTCGTCCGAGGCGAGCGAGCGCAGTTCACCCGCGATGGAGTCGGCGAACCTGACCCCCGGCGCGACATACCGATCGGCCTCCCCGTGGTCGAGCACCTGCCGGTACAGGGCGAGCAGTTCCTGGATCAGGGAGTGGTAGCTCCAGCCTTCGACGATGCCGTGGAACTCGGTGACCGAGAGCCACCAGCCGCCGTCCGCGACCAGGTGGGCCGTCAGCCGGAAGAGCGGGGGTGCTGCGAGGTCGAAGGTCCTGGCCTTCTCCGCCGCGTGGAAGGCCTCGATGCTCTGTGCCGCCTCCTGCACCCCCAGGCCGCGGAGGTCCCGGACGGCCACCGGCATCTCGGCCGACGCGTGCACCAACTGAACCGGTACGGAACAGGACTTCAGGTCGAACGAGGTGCGCAGCACGTCGTGGCGTGCCGTCACCGTCGAAGCGGCGGCGCGGAGCGCACCCACGTCGAACGGCACCTCGGCGCGCATCCGCGTGGACGCGACGTTCTGGTAGTGGGCGTTCCGGTCGTGGGCGACCATGTCGACGACCATGCCGATCTGGGTCTGCGACATCGGGTACGCGTCGGCGAGTCCGGCCGGAAGATGTTCGCGGTCACCGGTACCGAGCAGTTCGAAGGGGGCCACGGCCGACTGGACGACGGCCCGGCCGCGTGTGGCGACGAGTTCCGCGAGCGTCGCGATCGTGCGGTGGTCGAAGATGTCGCGCACGGCGACGTCGAATCCGGCCGCGCGCAGTGCGCCGACCAATGCCACCGCCCGGATGGAGTCGCCGCCGAGGTCGAAGAAGCCGTCCTCGACACCCACCCGTTCGACGCCCAGAGCCTCACGCCAGATACCCGCGATCTGCTCCTCGGTCGCCGTGCGCGGCGCGACGAACACACGGTCACTGCCCAGCGCGGCACCCTCCACAGCAGGCAGAGCCCGCTTGTCGAGCTTGCCGTTCGTCGTCAACGGCAACACCTCCAACGGCACGAACGCCGCAGGCACCATGTACTCAGGCAACGACGCCGACAGATGCGCCCGAAGCTCACCCAGCCCCGGCACCTCCCCCACCCCGGCAGACACGAAATAACCCACCAGACGCCGGTCACCCGGCACGTCCTCACGCACCACCACAACCGCGTCCCGCACCCCCGGATGCGACCCCAGCACACTCTCGATCTCACCCAGCTCGATCCGGAACCCCCGGACCTTCACCTGGTCATCCGCACGCCCGACGAACTCCAGACTCCCGTCCGGCAACCGCCGCGCCAGGTCACCACTGCGATACAGCCGCGAACCGGCCGGACCGAACGGGTCAGGGACGAAACGCTCGGCGGTCAGCTCGGGACGGTTCAGATACCCGCGCGCCACACCCGGGCCCGCCACATGGATCTCACCCGGCACCCCGATCGGCACCAGGTCCCCGTTGTGGTCGAGGAGGTGGACGCGCAGGTCACTGAGCGGCCGGCCGATCGGATTGCCGGCCTGCGGGTCCAGGTCACGCTTGGTGAGCCGGTGGTACGTGGTGTGCACCGTGGTCTCGGTGATCCCGTACATGTTCACCAGAGCCGTACGGTCCAGGCCGACGCGCTCCGCCCACGGCACGAGCTCGGAAACCTCCAGCTTCTCCCCCGCGAACACCACCGCACGCAGAGCCAGCAACCCCACCCGCGGATCACCGTCCCGGGCAGCACCCACCAGCGAACGGAACGCCGAAGGCGTCTGGTTGAGGACAGTCACGCCCTGCTCGACAAGCAGGTCGAGGAACTCCTCGGGCGAACGCGTGACCGCGAAGGGAACGACCACCAGACGCCCCCCGTGCAGCAACGCACCCCACATCTCCCAGACCGAGACGTCGAAGGCGTAGCTGTGGAACAGCGGCCACACATCGCCGCCACCGAAGGCATAGTGCTCCTGACCGCGCGCGAGAAGCCGCACCACGTTCTCGTGAGTGAGAGCCACCCCCTTGGGACGCCCCGTCGAACCCGACGTGTAGATCGTGTAGATCAGGTTCTGAGGACTGCCCGCCACACCCGGATCAGTACCCGGCTGGGCCGCGAGGACCTCGGCCTCGGCGTCGAGAGCGACGACCTCGCCCTCGTAACGCCCCTCGAGGACACCCGCCAGCGCAGAAGTGGTCAGCACCACCGGCGCGTTCGCGTCCTGAACGATGTACGCGAGACGGTCCGCGGGATTCGCCGGGTCCAGCGGCACGTACGCCGCACCCGACTTCAGCACACCCAGCAGCGCCGGCAACAGATCCGCACCACGCTCCAGGCAGACCCCCACAAGATCCTCCGGGCCCACCCCCCTGGCCCGCAGCACATGCGCGATCCGGTTCGCCCGCACGTTCAGCTCCGCATACGACCACGTGACCTCACCGAAGGTCACCGCCCCCGCATCCGGCGTCCGCGCCACCTGCTCCTCGAACAGCTCATGCACCCGCCGCGTGACGGGAGGGCACGCGGCACGCGGCCGCTCCGCCAACAGGGCGCGCTCGGTCTCGCCGAGGAGGTCCAGGCGTGAGAGCGGCGTGGCGGGGTGGGTCACGGCGGCGGTGAGCAGGCGTACGTAGTGTCCGAGCATCCGTTCGGCCGTGGCCCGGTCGAAGAGGGCGGTGGCGAACTCCAGGCGGGCGGCGAGAGCCCCGTCGCGCCCCTCGTCCATGGTCAGCGCGAGGTCGAAGCGTGCCGGGGCGGCTGCCGGGCGCAGGGACTGGAGTGTGACGCCGGGCAGCCGGTAGTCGTCGACCGTCTCCTCCCGCAGGGTGAAGAGCACCTGGAAGAGCGGGGTGCGGGACATGTCGCGCTCGGGCTCCAGCTCGGTGACGAGCTGGGCGAACGGGAGGTCCTGGTGCTCGAAGGCGTCCAGCACCGTCCGGCGTGTGGCGGCGAGGTGTTCGGAGAACGACGGGTCGCCGTGCCACCGCCCACGCAGTACGAGGCTGTTGACGCCGTAGCCGAAGAGGTTCTGCCACTCGGGCCGGTTGCGGGCCGACAGGAGGGTGCCGACGGCGATGTCGTCGCGGCCGGTGTAGCGGGCGAGAAGGGCCTGGAAGGCGGCGAGCAGTACTGCGAAGGGGGTGGTGTCGTGCCGCTTGGCCACGTCGCGCACGGCCCGGGTGAGCTCGGGGGGCAGCGCGTGGCCCACCGTGTCGCCGGTGGCGTCGCGGACGGCGGGGCGGCTCCGGTCGGCGGGCAGGTCGATCGGCGTGAGGCCGTCCAACTGGGTTCGCCAGTAGGCGAGATGACGTGTCGCGGAAGGTTCGTCCCGCTGCTCGCGCTGCCAGGCCGCGTAGTCGGCGTACTGGAACTCCAGGGGCGCGGGCTCCGCCCCGGTGACGCCCACCGAGGCACTGTAGAAGCCGCTGATGTCCTGGGCGAACAGGTGTGCCGACCAGGCGTCGCAGGCGATGTGGTGCACCACGACGATCAGCACGTGGTCGTCGTCGGCGAGTGTGAGGAGCCGGCCGCGGATCGGCCATTCGCGGGCCAGGTCGACGGGGGCCGCGCAGGCCGCTGCGATCCGGTCGTGCAGTGCCACCTCCTGCGGCCGGCCGGAGAGGTGGGTGAGGTCCTCGGTGTCGAGCCGCACCGTCCGGGGCCGGTCGATGATCTGCACCGGCTCCGTGCCGTCGAGTGCGTAGCGGGTGCGCAGGATCTCGTGGCGTGCCAGGAATCCGTTCCACGCCCGGTCGAGCGCCGTCGTGTCGAGGTGTCCGCGCAGGCGCAGGGCCAGGGGGACGAGGTATTCCGGACTGTCCGGTTCGAGGCGGTTCAGGAACCACATCTGCTGCTGGCCCCACGACAGTCGCAGCGGGCCGCTCCGGTCGGCAGGGCGGACCGTTCTGCGCCCGACGCCCGCCCGCCTTCCTTCGAGACGGCGCCTCAGCAGTTCGGCCCGGAGTCGCGCGCTTCGCTCGTCCCGGTCAGCGTGCTGGCTCATGCCCTGGCTCCTTCGTGGTCACGGTCGGAGGGTCGGTCGGCGAGTCTTCGGTACGCAGAGCGGGGGTGAGTGCGGCGCTCACGGCGAGTACCGCCATCACGGCGGCGGGCAGCAGGAAGGCCGCGGCAGCTCCCCACAGCGAGAGGATCAGCCCACCGAGCACGACGCCCAGCACGTTGGCGCCCGTCGCGACGAGGTGGGACGTGGCGGCGACCCGGCCCTGGAGCCGGTCGGGTGTGGTGCGGATCTGGTAGACGGCGGCGGCGACGTTGAACACGGCGGTGACGTATCCGGTGCCGGCGAAGAGCACGCCGAGGAGCAGCGGTTGGGCGGTGAGGAACATGGCGGCGATCAGCGCCGCCCAGGTGCTGAGGCCGGCGACGAGCACCGTACGCAGCCGGGTCCTGCGCTGCCACCAGCCGCCGCTCAGCGCGCCGATGATCCCGCCGGCCCCGCCGACGCCGACGATGAGGGCCACGGTGGCCTGCGAGCGGCCCTCCTCCTTGACGAGGACGACCAGGGCGAGCGGCAGCACCTGGAGGAGGAGGTTGCTGCCCGCGACGAAGGCGAGCGCGGCACGCAGGAACCTGCGCCGCCACAGCCAGCGCAGGCCCTCGGCCAGGTCGGCGCGGAGCGGTTTGGCGGCGCTCGTGCGCTTCTCCTGGAAGTCCTTCCTGATCAGCAGCAGGGTGGCCAGGGACAGCAGTCCGGCGAGCGCGGAGAAGAGGAAGGGGGCCCAGCGCGCCGCGCTCTGCAGGAGGACGCCGCCGGGCTGGCCGAGCAGGACCGATGCGCGCCCGCGTGCCTCGTTCCGTGCCAGGGCGGCGGACAGTTGCGTGGGGTCGACGACGTTGCGCACGGCGCCGCGCTCGGCGAGCCGGTAGACGATGGCCAGGCTCGTCTCGACGAACGCCACGGCGGCCAGCTGGACCGCCGAGAAGCGTCCGGCGGCCAGGGTGAGCGCCACGCTCCCGAGCGCCAGGAACCGGCCGGTCTCGCAGAGCGCCATCAGCCGCCGCCGGTCCCAGCGGTCCACGAGCACGCCCGCGGGCAGCTGTACGAGCAGCAGGGGCAGCAGGGCCGCGAACGACACCACCGACATCACCAGGGGTGAGTCGGTGTGCCAGAGGACGATCAGGGGGTAGGAGACTCCGGTGACCCGGGTGCCGAGGAAGGACACGGCGGCCCCGGACCACAGGAGCAGGAAGTCCCGGTTCCTGCGCAGCGGGGGCACACCGGCCGCCTCCTGAGCCGTCCCGTTCAGCCTTCCCACGGTTCTGCCATGGCGACGGCTATCTTGCGCGGGCCGGTGAAGGGCTCGCGGCCGTGGGCGGCGAGCATGTTGTCGACGATGAGGACGTCGTCGCGCATCCAGTCGAACCGGGTGGACGCGGCGCGGTAGGCCGCCCTCAGGTGGTCCATCACCTCGTCGGGGATGCGCCCGCCGTCCCCGTAGTACGTGTTGGTCGGCAGGTCCTCCTCGGAGAAGATCTCCCGCAGCCCTTCCTGGATCTCCGGGGCCAGCGAGGTGACGTGGAAGAAGGTCGCGTGGTTGAACCAGACGGGGGCGCCGCTCTCCGGGTGGGTGTGCACGGCGCGCCGCACCGCGGTGGTGCGCAGCCCGCCGTCCGGGCGCCAGTACGGTTCCAGGCCCTTGCCGCGGCAGTACTCCTCGATCGCGTCGCGGTCCGTGGTGCCGAAGGCCTCCTGCCACTGCACCCCGAACTCGGCGTGGAAGTTGCGCACGACGCGCCAGCCGCGGCGCGCGAACTCCTCGCGGATGTCGGGGTCGATGTGCCGGTAGACCTCGCGGATGTCGGCGAGCGGGGTGGCGCCCTGGGTGAGGGCCGGCTCGATGCAGAAGAAGTACAGGGTGCGAGGCCAGGCGGCCTGGTAGGAGTTCTCGTTGTGGAGGAAGATCTCCTCGTCCTGGGGGTAGTCGGTCGAGGTGTAGACCTGCCCCTTGATCGTGGACCGGGGGGAGGAGCGCTCCGCGTAGGTGAGTGGCGCCGAGCGGGAGAACTCGCGGACCACACCGTCGAATCCGTCCACCCCGCCGACCTCGAAGCCGCGCAGCAGGATCGCTCCGTGCTCGGCGAGGACACGGCGCAGCTTGTCGTGGTTCTCCTGGAGGAACGTGTGTACGGAGGCGCCGGGGGTGCCCGGCACCGCGGTGAACTCAACGGCGGTCATGTGGCGTGGGCTCCTTCCATCTCGGTGTCGTGGAGTGCGGGGTCGTACGGGTCGTCGTCCGTGGCGTCGGCGTACGGCTGGTTCGGGAACTCCTGCCGGTAGTCCCGGAGCAGCACGGGGCCCGTGCTGCCGGCCTCTCTGGCGAGGGCGGCGAACAGTCCGGGGCCGGCGGGCAGGTTCTGCACCGTCCAGGTGTCCGGGCCGTTCGGCTCGACGTGCGTGACGCGGACGGGGCCGTCGTCGGCGGGACGTACGTCCAGGGCGGACAGGTCGGCGACGATGCCCACGCCGGAGGCCTTCACCACGGCCTCCTTGCGCGTCCAGCAGCGGAAGAAGGCGTCCAGCCGGAGCTCTTCGGTGGGCTGGGCCCGCATGTGGGCGAGTTCGTCGTCGGTGAGCACGATGGTGGACGCACCCTGGACGTCGACGGCCCTGCCGTCCTCGATGTCGGCGCCCACCTGCTGGTCGGCGACGACGGCGAGCAGCCAGTGCCCGCCGGAGCGGGACAGGTTGAAGTCGAGGCCGCTGGGCGGCCAGTCGATGCGCGGGCGCCCGTGGTCGGGGTGCTCGCAGCGGGGGCAGGGCTGCCGCCCGAGCCTGATGCTCTCGGGGGGCACGCCCAGGTAGCGGGCCAGTATCCGGCGCAGGGCCGCGTGTGCTCCCGCGTACCGGACGGCGGCCTGCTGCGACCTGCGTCGTACGACATCGAGCTCGGCGGCGGAGAGCAGGGCGATGTCCTCAGCGAGCAGCACGTCCGGTGCACGGCCCCGCCAGATGTGGACGGCGTCCTCGGCCCGCAGCCGTTCAAGCTCAGCAGTCTCGGCAGTCATGCGTCATCAGTCCGACATCGCCACCAGCACGCGGCGTGCGCCGGTGAAGGGCCGGCGGCCGTGGGCGAGCAGCACGTTGTCGATGAGGAGCAGGTCACCGGTCCGCCAGTCGACGTCGATGGCGTTGGCCAGACCCCGGTCGCGGATCTGGGTCACGTACTCGCCGGGGATCGGGCTGCCGTCGGCGAAGGTGACGTTCTGCGGGAGCTCGTCCTCGGGGAGGATCTGGGCGAGAGCCGCGGCGGTGTCGTCGCCGAGGCCGGCCGGGTGCCACTGGTCGGCCTGGTTGAACCAGCCCTCGACGCCGGTGACCGGGTGCCGGGTGGTGGCCGGGCGGACCGACTCGACGTGGATGCCGCCGTCGGCCTTCCACTCCCAGCCGGCTCCGGTGCCGTCGAGGAAGGCCTCGACCGTCTCGCGGCTGTCGGTTTCGAAGGTGTCCTGCCAGCTCTTGCCGAGTCCGAAGCCGTCATGGAGGTTCTGGGTGTAGCGGACTCCGCCGGCGAAGGCCTGCCTGACCTCCTCGTCGAGGGAGTTGAGCCACACCTCGGAGTCGAGCACCGGAGTCGCACCGCCGCTGCCGGGCTGGATCTGACAGTAGAAGGCGAGCCGGGACGGCCAGGCGTGGGCGTAACTCATCTCGTTGTGCATCGAGATGGTGAATTCCTGCGGGTACTCGGTCGAGGTGTAGACGTTGCTGCCGACCTTGGTGCGCGGCGAGTTGCCGTGCACGTAGGCGAGGCGGTTCGGAAGCAGCAGGTCGAGGACGTCGTCCAGAGCTCCGGGGGTCACCCCGAAGCCGCGGAAGACCAGAGCCTTCTCCTGCACGAGGAGGTCTCCCAGTTCGTCGCCCATCGCCTTGAGGCGTTCGACGAGTTCATCCGTACCGCCGGCGAGCTCGGCCTCGATCTCGAGTGGCGACCAGATCTGCTGTTCAGTCATGGGCTGATCCCTTCACTATTCTCCAATTTTCTAGGGGAAAGCTATGATTTTTCTATTTCTCCCCACCCCCTCCAGGTGACGGGCGATGTCGGCCGTCAGCTCCGCCTCGCACGGGTCGAGGTAGAAGTGGTCGCCGGGGAAGGACCGCAGGCTGAAGCCGCCCGCGGTGGTCAGTTCCGCCCATGCCTCCACCGACGCGCGCTCCCGGCCGGAACCGGGGTCGCTGTCGCCGATGTACGCGCCGATGGGGGCACGTACGGGTGCCGGACCGTTCGGCCGGTACGTCTCGATGAGCCGGTAGTCGGCACGCAGCGCGGGCAGCAGCAGCTCACGCAGTTCGGGGATGTCGAAGACCTCGGAGCCCAGACTGCCCAGACTGCGGACGCCCGCGATCAGCGTGTCGTCGTCGTCCTCGTGCAGCCCGCTGGGCCGGGCCCGGTGCGGCGCGGCCCGGCCGGAGACCATCAGGCGGGCGGCCGTGGTGCCGTGCCGGGCCTCCAGGCGCAACGCCACCTCGTAGGCGACGGCGGAGCCCATGCTGTGGCCGAACAGGGCCACCGGCAGGTCGAGGTACGGGACGAGCGCCCGGGTGACCAGGTCGGCGAGGGTCGCCATGTCCTCGACGCACGGCTCGGACAGCCGGTCCTGCCGGCCGGGGTAGCGGACGGCGAGCACCTCGATGTCGTTCGGCAGCCGCGACGGCCAGCCGTGGTAGAGCTGGGCGGTGCCGCCGGCGTGCGGGAAGCACACCAGGCGCAGCCGTGGTTCCACGGACCTCCGGTGCACCCGGAACCAGGCCGCGCTGTCGGGACCGGTCATGTTCGACTCCTCTTCTCCCCTGGGGCTTCGGTGTCCGCCGGTGCGTCCTCGGAGCGCAGGGCGGGGCTGAGTACGGCGCCCAGGGCCAGCAGCGCCATCGCGCCGCCGGTCAGCAGGATCGAGTCGGCCGCGCCCCACAGTTCGAGGGCGAGACCGGCGAGGAGCGCGCCGAGCGAGTTGGTGCCCGAGGAGATGAGGTTCGCCGTGCTGGCGACGCGGCCCTGGAACTCGTCCGGCGTGGTGCGCACCTGGTAGACGGCGGCGGCGACGTTGAAGACGGCGCCGACCAGGCTGGTCCCGGCGAACAGCAGGCCGAGCAGCAGCGGTTCGGCGTGGGTGAAGGAGATGGCCGTCATCAGGCAGGCCCAGACGGCGAGACCGCCGACGAGGATGGTGCGCTGGCTGCAGCGGCGCATCCACCAGCCGCCGGTGATGGCGCCGAGCATGCCGCCGATCCCGCCGCCCGTCACGACGACGGCGAGCACGGCCTCCGAGCGCCCCTCGTCCTTGATCATCAGGATCACGGCGAGGCTGAGGACCTGGAACAGCGCGTTGGTGCCGGCGACGAAGCCGAGCGCCGTGCGCAGGAACCGCTGGCGCCACAACCACGCCATGCCTTCGCCGACTTCGCGGTGCAGCGCCTTGCGGGCCGCGGTCCGCTCTCCCTGGAACTCCTTCTTGATGAACAGCAGGGTCACCAGCGAGACGAAGTAGGCGACCGCGCCGAACAGGAACGGAACCCAGCGCACCGCCGTGTAGAAGAGGATGCCGGCGGGCTGGCCGAGGAGACCCGCCGCGCGGCCTCGCGCCTCGTTCTGCGCGAGCGCCTGCGGCAGCTGTTCCTCGGCCACCACGTTGCGTACGGCCCCGCGTTCGGCGAGCCGGTAGAAGACGGTGAGGCAGGACTCGACGAAGGCCACGGCGGCGATGTGCGCGACCGAGACACGGCCGGTGAGCACCGCGGCCGCGACCGTGCCGAGCGCCAACGCCCGGCCCGCCTCGCACACCACCATCACGCGACGCCGGTCCCACCGGTCCACGAGGGCGCCGGCCGGCAGCTGCACCAGCAGCGCGGGCAGCAGGGCGGCGAAGGTCACCAGGGACATGGAGATCGGCGAGCGGGTGTGCCAGAGCACGAGCAGCGGATACGCCACGGCGGTGACCCGGGTGCCGAGGAACGACATGCCGGCGCCGGACCAGAGCAGGACGAAGTCCCGGTTCTTGCGCAGTGGCGGCAGCTCGGGGCGGACCTCGGCCGGCGACTGGGGGGCGAGGGTCACCACGAACGCCCCGCACCGGCCGTGGAGCCGGTGGGACCGCGGCGGCACCATTCCAGGACGGCCATGGCGCTGTGCATCTTGTTCTCGGCCTGCTGGAACGCGATGCTCGCCGGGCCGTCCAGGACGTCGGCGGTGACCTCGTCGCCCCGGTGCGCGGGCAGGTCGTGCAGGAAGACGGCCTTGGGGCTCTCCTCCCACAGCGCCTCACCGACCTGGAACGGTGCGAAGATCTCACGCCAGTTCGCGTCCGGCTTGTTGGTGCCGGTGGTCTGCCAGCGCGTCGTGTAGATGGCGTCCTGACCGGCGGGCAGCGCGGCCATGTCGTGGCGCTCGGTGAACCGGCCGCCATGACGCTCCGCCTGCTCGGTCGCCCGCGCCAGGAACCGTTCCGCGAGCCCGTATCCGGGTGGGGTGCGCAGCTCCAGCTCGACCCCGGGGAACCGGGTGAGGGCCAGGGCCAGGGCCGAGGCCGTGTTGTTGCCCTCCCCGACGTACAGGACACGCAGCCCCTCCAGCCGGCCGAACTGCCCGAGGAGCGTGGTCAGATCGGTGAGGGCCTGGGTGGGGTGCTCGTCGGCGCTCATCGCGTTGACGACGGACATCCGGTTCTGGGTGGCCCAGGCCCGCATCTCGGCGGGGTCGTCCGCTGTGCGGGCGACGAGCACGTCGAGCATCCGGGACATGACCCGGCCGGTGTCCTCGCTGGTCTCACCAGTGTTGAGCTGGAGGTCGCCGGGACCGTACGAGACGATCTGCGCACCGAGCCGCAGTGCGCCGGCCGAGAAGGCCGTGCGGGTGCGGGTGGAGGTCCGGCGGAAGTAGATGCCGGCGATGTCGCCCTCCAGCGGGCGGGCGCCGGAGGCCCCTTCGGCGCTGAACTGGGCACCGCGGGCGACGACGGCCCTCAGGTCCTCGTCGGTGAGGTCGTCGATGGATATCAGATGGCGCACGGCGGGCGTCCTTTCGAAAGGGGTGCGGTGGCGGGGCCGGGGGCCGGTCGCGCGGGGGTCACCTGGTCCACTGCGCGGCACGCTCTCCGCCGCCCATCCCGGACTGTTCGCGCAGGCCGGCCGAAACGGCCTTGATGGCGGCGCGGCCCGAGACGGCATTGGTGAGGACCACGAAGCCGGTGCCGTCGGAGATCCTGACGATCATCATGTTGCGGTAGCCGTACGGTTCGCCGCCGTGCCCGGCCTCCAGTGCGGGGGCCTCCCCGTCGACCACCGTGCCCAGGCCGTAGAAGGTGCCTTCGCCGACGGGAGTGAGCAGTTCCTCGGCGAGCGCCTTCGACAGGAACGCGAAGGGTTCGCCCAGGTAGGCCCTGCGCAGCTCGACGGCGACCTTGGCGAGGTCGGCGGCGGTGGACCAGAGCCCTGAGGAAGCGAGGTGCGGACCGACGCGCCAGCCGTCCTCGACCGGGTCGCCCAGCGGCCCGTGACCGACGGCCGTCGGCCTGCCCGACGTCTGCGGGTGGTCCTGGTCGAAGCTGCTGTGCGCCATGCGCAGCGGCGCGAAGACCGTGCGGCGCATCAGCTCGGCGAACGGCAGCCCGGTGACGTCCTCCAACAGCCGCTGGATCACCCAGTAGTTGGTGTTGGACACCAGGAACCTGCTACCGGGCGCCACCTCACTGTGCACCTGTGCGAGCAGGTCGGACAGCGGCGGCAGATCGGTGCCGGGGGTGACGCCGGCGTACGGCACGGAGACCAGACCCGACCAGTGCGAGAGCAGCTGGCGCAGGGTGACGGCGACCGGGGCACCGTCCTGGCCGGTGATCCGCCAGCCGCCGGTGAGCCGGGGGTTGACGTCCGCGTCGAGGTCGAGGGTGCCCTCGTCGACCAGGCGCAGCACCGCGAGTGCGGTGATGTGCTTGCTGATCGAACCGGCCTGGAAGAGCGTCGTCGGCGTGACGGGCTGTGTCGATCCCGCCTCCAGGACGCCGTAGCCGTGCAGCGACGCGACCTCGCCGTCGTGAAGGACCGCGACCGCGACGCCGGGAATGTGGTGCTCGTCCATGACGGGCAGCCGGTCGGCTGCGGGCGCCGGGTCGGCGGCGGCGGTTGTCTTCGTGGTGCCGGGGCCTGCCGCGGCGTCCAGTTCGGCGGCCAGTTCGGCCAGGGTGTGCGTCTGGTAGAGCATCTGGAGCGTGATGGGCAGTTCCAGCTTCCGGACGGCGGCCATCACCTTGATGATGAGCATCGAGTGGCCACCGAGCTCGAAGAAGTTGTCGCCCGTCCCGACCCGGTCGATGCCGAGGGTCTGCTCCCACAGGCCGGCCATGATCTTCTCGGTCTCGGTGACGGGGGCCGCGTACGGGCGCTGTGCGGCGTCCCCGGCAGCGTGGCCGGGGGCGGGCAGGGCGCGTCGGTCGACCTTGCCGTTGGCGTTCAGCGGCAGGGCGGCCAGGGGTGTCAGCGTCGACGGGATCATGTAGTCCGGCAGGCGCAGCCCGCAGAACGCGGCCAGGTCCTCGACCGGCCGGCCGTCCCGCGTGACGTAGTAGGCGACCAGCCGCCGGTCACCCGTGTCCGTCTCGTGGACGGTCACGAACACCTCACGCACGGCCGGGTGCGCGGCCAGCACGGCCTGCACCTCACCCAGCTCGACACGGTAACCACGGATCTTCACCTGGTCATCGAGCCGGCCCAGGAACTCCACGTTCCCGTCCGCCCGCTGCCGCACCAGGTCACCCGTCCGGTAGAACCGCGCACCCGCAGGCCCGTACGGATCCGGCAGGAAACGCTCCGCCGTCAGATCAGCACGACCCGCATACCCGCGCGCCACACCCGTCCCACCCACATACAACTCCCCCGCCACACCCACCGGAACCGGCTGCAACAGCCCGTCCAGCACATACATCGTCATGTTGGGGGTGGGGCGTCCGATCGGCACGACCTCCGAGGGCTGCGCCTCGGTCACCGGATAGATGCAGGTGCCCACGGACGCCTCGGTCGGCCCGTACTCGTTGATCATTCCGCCGGGGCCGAGCAGGTCGAGCCACCGGTTGGCGACCTCGCCGGGGAAGGCCTCCCCGCCGGCCACGACCGTCCCGGTCAGCCCCGCGAGGGTCTCCTCGTCCAGCTGGTGGGCAAGGGCCTCCAGGTGTCCCGGAGTCAGCTTGAGGAAGCTGTACGGGGCTCCGGCCGCCAGGTGTTCGCCCAGTCGGTCCAGCCCGATGTCCTGGGAGAAGGTGTGCACGGCCTGGCCGGCGACGAGCGGCGCCCAGATGTTCGGCACGACGAGGTCGAAGGCGACGGACGAGAAGAGGGCGGTGCCCGAGGTCCCCCGGGACAGCCACTCCCGTGCGGCCCAGGCGACGTGGTTGACGAGCCCGCGGTGCGGCAGCTCGACCCCCTTCGGCGTCCCGGTCGAACCCGAGGTGAAGATCACGTACGCCAGCCGGTCGAGGTCATCGACCCGCTCGGGCGCCGTCACCGGCAGCTGCGCCACCGAAGGCCGCGTCGCGTCCAGGACCACCCGCGCACCCGACGTCTCCACGATGGCCGCGATCCGCTCGGCCGGGGCGCTCGGGTCGACCGGCACGTAGGCCGCGCCCGCCTTCCACACCCCGAGCAGGGACGCGATGAGCTCAGGACCTCGGTCCAGGACCACCGCCACCCGCGACTCGTGGCCGGCTCCCTGATCCCGCAGGTAGTGCGCGACCTGGTTCGCACGGGCGTCCAGCTCCGCGTAGCTGAGGATGAGTTCGTCCGACTGCACGGCCGTGGCCTCCGGAGTCCGCAGCGCCTGCGCCTCGAACAGCTCCAGCACCGAACGCGTCTCCGCCTCGTACTCCGTCTCGTTCCACTCCACCACCTGGCGCCGGTACTCCGCCGCCGGCAGGTGCGCCTCCCGGGCGGAACCCTCCGGGTCCGCCGCCATCGCCTCCAGGACCGAGCGGAACATCGTCGCGACGCCGTCGAGGTGCGGCTGGTCCACGACGTGGTTGCTGGCGTGCAGGTTGATCGAACCGCCGAGCGCCGAGACCCGCAGCCCGAACTCGAGCGCGCCCTCGCCGACCGTGGCCTGGGTGTCGATCAGGCCGTGGTCGATCTGCCGGAAGTCCTGGTAGGTGAAGGGGGCTTCGATGATCCGGTCACCGGCTGCCAGCTCGTGCTGGATGACCGGCATCGGGAAGGCACGGTGCGCCCAGAGCTCCGTCTCCCGCCCGTAGACCTGCGCCACCAGCTCGCGCCAGGTGCGGGCCGAGCGGTCGTGGGCGAAGGGAAGGGTGTTGAGGTGCATCCCGTACACGGCGTCGGCGCCGAGGATCTCGGGCCGGGCGTTGCACACCAGACCGGTGAAGAACCTCTCCTGGTCGGTGAGCAGGCTCATCGTCTTCAGGTGCGCCGCGTGCAGCACGCTCTTGAGCGAGGCGCCGGCGGCCGAGGCAAGGGCGCGCAGCGGCTCCTCCAGGTCCGCGTACGGGATTCTGCTGCGGCAGGCGACCGGCTCCGTGTCCGGGTGCGCGGCCCATCCGCCCGGCAGGGCGATGCGGTCGTGGCCCTCGACGATCCCCTGCCAGTACGTGCGGTCCTCGGCGGAGGCGAGCGCATCGCGCTCGGCGGCGATGAAGTCGGCGAACCTGACGTCGGCCGTCGGGTCGTCGCCGGGCGCCTCGCCGTTCCTGGCGCGCCGGTACTCGCCGAGCACCTCCATCAGGAGGTTGCTGTGGCTCCAGCCGTCCAGGATGACGTGGCACTGGGTGACCGACAGCCACCAGGCACCGTCGCTCTCGACATGGGCGCCGAGCCGCAGCAGCGGGGCCGCTCCCAGATCGAAGAGCTCGGCACGCTCGTCGGTGGTGAACTGCCGCATCGAAGCGGCGAGTTCGGTTTCACTCAGACCCCGGACCTCCCGGAACGTGACATCGGGTGCGGCGTCGGAGTGCACCAGCTGCATCGGCACGGAGTACGAGGTGAGGTCGAGGGACGTGCGCAGCACCTCGTGGCGTTCGGTGAGCACCGCCGCCGCCGTACGCAGCGCGTCCTCGGAGAAGGACTGCTCGTCGCGGATCCGGACGGAGACCACGTTGTGGTACTTGTGCCGGCTGTCGCCGCTCTGCATCTCGACGACCATGCCCAGCTGGACCTGCGACAGCGGGTACGCGTCGGCGAGTCCGGCCGGGAGACGGTCCCGGTCCTCGTCCGCCACCAGGGCGAAGGGTGCGGTCAGGGCGGTGGTCGCTGCGGCCGGGGCGGGCCGGCCGGTCGCGAGCTCGGCGAGCGCGGCCACCGTGCGGGCGGCGAGGACATCGCGTACGGCCAGGTCATGACCTGCGGCGCGCAGTGCGCCCACGACGACGAGCGCCCGGATGGAGTCGCCGCCGAGGTCGAAGAAGCCGTCCTCGACACCCACCCGTTCGACGCCCAGAGCCTCACGCCAGATACCCGCGATCTGCTCCTCGGTCGCCGTGCGCGGCGCGACGAACACACCGTCACTGCCCAGCGCCGCACCCTCCACAGCAGGCAGCGCCCGCTTGTCGAGCTTGCCGTTCGTCGTCAACGGCAACACCTCCAACGGCACGAACGCCGCAGGCACCATGTACTCCGGCAACGACGCCGACAGATGCGCCCGAAGCTCACCCAGCCCCGGCACCTCCCCCACCCCGGCAGACACGAAATAACCCACCAGACGCCGGTCACCCGGCACATCCTCACGCACCACCACAACCGCGTCCCGCACCCCCGGATGCGACCCCAGCACACTCTCGATCTCACCCAGCTCGATCCGGAACCCCCGGACCTTCACCTGGTCATCCGCACGCCCGACGAACTCCAGACTCCCGTCCGGCAACCGCCGCGCCAGGTCACCACTGCGATACAGCCGCGAACCGGCCGGACCGAACGGGTCGGGAACGAAACGCTCGGCGGTCAGCTCGGGGCGGTTCAGATAGCCGCGCGCCACACCCGGGCCCGCCACATGGATCTCACCCGGCACCCCGATCGGCACCAGGTCCCCGTTGTGGTCGAGGAGGTGGACGCGCAGGTCACTGAGCGGCCGGCCGATCGGATTTCCGGCCTGCGGGTCCAGGTCACGCTTGGTGAGCCGGTGGTACGTGGTGTGGACGGTGGTCTCGGTGATCCCGTACATGTTCACCAGAGCCGTACGGGCCAGGCCCAGCCGGTCGGTCCACGGCTTGAGGTCGGCGACCTCCAGCTTCTCCCCCGCGAACACCACCGCACGCACCGACAGCTGCTTCACCCGCCGGTCACCGTCGCCCGCCGCCGCCACGAGACCACGGAAGGCCGACGGCGTCTGGCTGAGGACTGTCACCTCTTCCTCCACCAGGAGGTCGAGGAACTCGTCCGGGGAACGCGTGACCGTGAACGGAACGACGACCAGCCGGCCGCCGTGCAGCAGCGCTCCCCACATCTCGAACACCGACACGTCGAAGGCGTAGGAGTGGAACAGCGACCACACGTCCGTCTCGTCGAACGCGTAGTGCTCCTGCGCCGTCGACATGAGCCGCACCACATTGGCGTGCGTCAGGGCGACGCCCTTGGGACGGCCCGTGGAGCCCGAGGTGTAGATGGTGTAGATCAGGTTCTGGGGGCTGCCCGCCACACCCGGATCGGTTCCCGGCTGGGCCGCGATCAGTTCCGCGTCACCATCGAGCGACAGCAGCTCACCCTCGAAGCGGCCTTCAAGGATTCCGGCCTGCGCCGACGACGTCACGACCACCCGAGCCGCGGTGTCCCCCACGATGTACGCGAGACGGTCCACCGGGTTCGCCGGGTCGAGCGGCACGTACGCCGCACCCGACTTCAGCACACCCAGCAGCGCCGGCAGCAGATCCGCACCACGCTCCAGGCAGACCCCCACAAGATCCTCCGGGCCCACCCCCCTGGCCCGCAGCACATGCGCGATCCGGTTCGCCCGCACGTTCAGCTCCGCATACGACCACGTGACCTCACCGAAGGTCACCGCCCCCGCATCCGGCGTCCGCGCCACCTGCTCCTCGAACAGCTCATGCACCCGCCGCGTGACGGGCTCGGCGGCTTCGGCGCTCTGTTCGCCGAGCAGCCGCTCGCGCTCACCCGCGGGCAGGTACATCGCCCGGGCATCGCCCTCCGCGTCGGCGGCCATCGACTCCAGGACCGCCCGGTACATGCCGGCCAGCCGGTCGGCGTGGGCCCGGCCGAGCACCTGGGTCGAGGTGGACAGGACGATGTTGTCGGCAGTGGCGTGCGCGGAGAGCCCGAACTCGGTGGGCGTCTCACTGATCCGCACGTCGGAGTCGACCAGCTCGTCGTCCACCTGGTGGAAGTCGACGAAGTTGAACAGGACGTCGATCAGACGGCCCGCGCGCGCCTCGCGCTGGATGGCGGGCATCGGGTAGTGGCGGTGGTCCCAGACCTCCAGCTCGCGGTGGAAGACCTGGTCCACCAGCTCCCGCCAGGTGCGGGCACGCCGGTCGTGGGCGAAGGGAAGGGAGTTGAGGTGCATGCCGTACACCCGCTCGGCGCCCTTGACCTCGGGCCGGCCGTGGCAGACCAGGCCGGTGAAGAAGGCCGCGTCGCCGGTGAGCTGGCTCATCACCTTCAGGTGGGCGGCGTGCAGCACGCTCTTGAAGGAGGCACCGGTGGTCGCGGCCAGGGCGCGCAGGTCCTCGGCCAGGTCACCGAAGGTGATCTTGACCCGATGGGAGCCCGCGGGCTTGTCCTTGGCCTCGGCCCAGCCGGCCGGCAGCTCGAACTTGGAGTGCTCGGTGACGATGCCGGACCAGTAGGCGCGGTCGTCCCCGTCGGCCAGAGCCGTCAGCTCTGCGGCGATGAAGTCGGCGTACCGGACCGGGAGTTCCTCGTGCTCCACCGGCCGGCCGTCGCGCACCGCCCGGTAGGTCTCCAGGATCTCCATGACCAGTGAGGCGTGGCTCCAGCCCTCCAGGATCACGTGCGACTCGGTGAGGCTGAGCCACCATGCGCCGTCGCCCTCGATGTGGGCCGCGGCCCGCAGCAGCGGGGCCTGGGACAGGTCGAACAGGTCCTCGCGCTGCGCGGTGACGTAGCCGCGCAGAGCGCCCTCCAGCTCCGCCCGGCCGAGCCCGGTCACGTCGTGGGCCGGGACGGTGACCGGCACGTCCGCGTGGACGACCTGCATCGGTACGGAGAAGCCGGTGGCGTGCACCGACGTGCGCAGCACGTCGTGGCGGGCCACCACGAGACGGACGGCCTCGGTCAGGGCGTCCGGTGCGAACGGCGTCTCGTCCTTGATCCGGAACGACGTCACGTTGTGGTAGTTGCTGCGCCCGTCGTCGGCGAGCAGTTCGACGACCATGCCGGCCTGGATCTGCGAGAGCGGGTAGGCGTCGAAGGCGCCCGCGGGCACCTTCGCCCGGTCCTCGTCCGTGATGAGTGCGAACGGCTGCACCGCTGCCTCCTCCTGTGTGGTGTCCTGCCAGGTGGCGAGCTCGGCGAGGCGCGCGACCGTGCGCTGCTCGAAGACCTCGCGCACACCGATGTCGAAGCCGGCCGCGCGCAGGGCGCCGACCAGCGGCACGGCTCTGATGGAGTCGCCGCCCAGTCCGAAGAAGCTGTCGTGGACGCCGATCCGGTCGATGCCGAGGACGTCCTGCCAGATCTCGGTGATCCGGCGCTCGGCGTCGGTGCGCGGGGCGAGGTAGGTGGTGTCCGAGGCGAGCGCGGTCTGCGCCGGGGCGGGCAGCGCACGTCTGTTGAGCTTCCCGTTGGCGTTCAGCGGAATGCTGTCCAGCGGCACGTAGGCCGCGGGGACCATGTAGTCGGGCAGGGTCAGCGCAAGGTGGTCGCGCAGTTCGGCCAGGCCCGGGCCCTCCTCGTCGGCAGGCACGAAGTAGCCGACCAGCCGCTTCTCGCCGGGGGTGTCCTCGCGGACCACGACGACGGCGTCGCGCACCCGCGGGTGCGTGCCGAGGGCGACGGAGATCTCACCGAGTTCGATGCGGAAGCCGCGGATCTTCACCTGGTCGTCGATCCGGCCCATGAAGTCGAGACTGCCGTCGGGAAGCCTTCGGGCCAGGTCACCCGCCCGGTAGAGGCGGGCGCCGGGCTCGTCCCCGTACGGGTCGGGCACGAAGCGTTCGGCGGTGAGTCCGGGCCGGTTCAGATAGCCGCGGGCCACGCCCGGGCCGCCGACGTGGATCTCGCCGGGCACGCCGAGCGGGACCAGGTGACCGGCACGGTCGAGGAGGACGGTGCGCAGGTCACCGAGAGGCCCGCCGACCGGGCTCGCGGCCGGTGCCGCCAGGTCTTCCGGGGTCAGCCGGTGGTGGGTGACGTGGACGGTGGTCTCGGTGATCCCGTACATGTTGACGAGCTGCGGGGCGTCGAGGCCCAGCCGCTCGGCCCACGGCACGAGTTCGCCGACTTCCAGCTTCTCGCCGCCGAAGACCACGGACCGCAGGGCGAGCCGGTCGATGCGCGGGTCGCCGTCACGGGCGGCGCCGACCAGGGAGCGGAACGCGGACGGTGTCTGGTTGAGCACGGTGACCCGCTCGTCGGCGAGCAGACCGAGGAAGTCCTCGGGCGAGCGGGAGACGCTCTGCGGGACGACGACGAGCCGGCCGCCGTACAGCAGCGCTCCCCACAGTTCCCAGACGGAGAAGTCGAAGGCGTAGGAGTGGAAGAGCGTCCACACGTCCGCCGGCCCGAAGTGGAACTGCTCCTCGGTGACGGTGAACAGCCGCAGCACGTTGGCGTGGCTGAGGCAGACGCCCTTGGGCTTTCCGGTGGAGCCCGACGTGTAGATGACGTAGATCAGGTCGTCGGCGGCGGCGAGCGGCGCCGGGTTGCTCGCGGGCTGCGCCGCGATCAGCGCGGGGTCCTCGTCGAGGACGATCAGTTCACCGTCGTAGCGGCCCTCCAGGGTGCCGGCCGCGGACCGCTCGGTCAGCACGACCGGTGCCTGCGCGTCGGCCGCGATGTAGGCGAGCCGGTCGGCCGGGTAGGCCGGGTCGAGGGGAAGGTAGGCGCCGCCCGCCTTGAGCACCCCGAGGAGTGCGGGCACCAGGGTGGCGGAGCGCTCCAGGCAGACGCCGACCAGGGACTGCGGCCCGATCCCCCGGGCGCGCAGCAGGTGGGCGATGCGGTTGGCGCGTGCGTTGAGTTCGGCGTACGTGAGCCGGATGCCCTCGCAGGTGACGGCGACCGCGTCCGGGGTGCGGGCGGCCTGCTCCTCGAAGACGCCGTGGACGGTACGGGGATCGGCCGGCGCCGTGGCGCCGTTGTTCCAGTCGGCGAGCAGCACCTCCCGTTCCCCCGGCGGCAGGTAGGTGGCCTGCGCGTCGCCCTGCGGGTCGCCCGCCATGGATTCCAGGACCGCGCGGTACATGCCCGCGAGACGGTCGGCGTCCGTGCGGGAGAGGCTGGCGGTGCTGGTCTTCAGGTTCAGATGGCCGGCCAGGGTCGTGACGGCGAGCCCGAACTCGATGCCGCCCGAACCCACTCCCGACTCGACGTCCACGAGGTCGGTGTCGACCATCCGGAAGTCCTGGTAGTTGAAGACCACGTCGACCAGGCGGCGGCCGCCGTCGTTCCGCTGCATCTCGGGCATCGGGTACTGGCGGTGCGGCCAGAGCGCGACTTCCCGGTCGAAGACCTGGCGCACCAGCTCCTGCCAGGTGCGTGCGGTGCGGTCGACGGCGAAGGGCACGGTGTTGACGTACATGCCGTAGACGCGGTCGGCCCCCGCCGCCTCGGGCCGGGTGTCGGTGACGAGCCCGGTGAAGAAGGACTCCTCGGCGGTGAGCTGGCTCATCACCTTCAGGTGGGCCGCGTGCAGCACCGCCTTCAGGGAGACCTGGGCCGTCGAGGCGAAGGTGCGCAGCCGCGGCTCCAGGTCGTGCAGGGGCACCCGGACCCGGTAGCTCTCCGCGGGGCCGGACGTGCCGGCGGGGGCGGGGAGCTCGAACTTCTCGTACGACTCCGTGATCCGCTGCCAGTACGCGCGGTCCGCGGCGGACTCCAGGGAGGTCAGTTCGGCGGCGATGAAGTCGGCGAAGCGCACGTCGGGGGCGGCAGGCGTGGTGACGTCGGCGGGTGCGGTGCCCGACCTGACCTGCTCGTAGGTGTCGAGGATCTCCATCATCAGGGCGTGGTAGCTCCAGCCCTCGGTGATGGCGTGCGACTCGGTGAGGGCGAGGTGCCAGGCCTGGTCGCTCTCGACGAGCGCGGCGACCCGCAGCAGCGGGGCGGCCGACAGGTCGAAGACATCGGCCTTCTCGGCGGTGACGAACGCGCCGATCGCCGCGTTCTGCTCGTCGGGTTCCTGCCCGCGCAGGTCGTGGACACCGACCGGGACGGTCACGTCGGTGTGCACCAACTGCATCGGTACGGAGAAGCCGTCGAGCCGGAACGACGTGCGAAGGACATCGTGGCGTGCCGTCACCAGCCGGATCGTCTCGGCCAGAGCCCGGGCGTCGAAGGGCACGCCGTCACGGATCCGGTTGACGCTGACGTTGTGGTACTTGGCGGCGGCCGTGTCGGTGAGCATCTCGACGGCCATGCCGATCTGCACCTGGGAGAGCGGATAGGCGTCGTCGAGACCCGACGGCAGCCGGCCGCGGTCCGCGTCGGTGACCAGGGCGAAGGGGGCGACCCCCGGCTCGGGTTCGGCGGGAGCGGGGCGGCCGGTGGCGAGTTCGGCGGTGGCCGCGATCGTGCGTCCCTCGAAGATCTCGCGGACCCCGAGGTCGAAGCCGGCCGCGCGCAGGGCGCCGATCAGCGAGACCGCGCGGATCGAGTCCCCGCCCAGGTCGAAGAAGCTGTCGTGGACGCCGATCCGGTCGATACCCAGCACGTCCCGCCAGACCTCGGTCATACGCTCCTCGGCGCGGGTGCGGGGGGCTACGTAGACCGCGTCCGCGGCGAGCGCCGAGCGGCCGGGAGCGGGCAGCGCCCGCTTGTCGACCTTGCCGTTCGCGGTGAGCGGCAGGGCGTCGAGGACGACGTAGGCGGCGGGCAGCATGTAGTCGGGCAGGCCGCCGGCGAGGGCGTCGCGCAGGGCCGCGGGGGCGAGGGTGCGGCCGTCGGCAGCGCTGACGTAGGCGACGAGCTGCTTGTCGCCGGGGGTGTCCTCACGGACCACGACGACGGCGTCCCTGACTTCGTCGAGGCGGGCCAGGGCCGTCTCGATCTCGCCCAGCTCGATGCGGAAGCCACGCAGCTTCACCTGGTTGTCGATGCGGCCGATGAAGTCGAGCTGGCCGTCGTCGAGCAGTCGCACCGAGTCGCCGGTGCGGTACAGGCGGGTGCCCGCCGGGCCGTACGGGTCCGGCACGAAGCGCTCGGCGGTGAGGTCCGGGCGGCCCCGGTAGCCGCGGGCGAGGCCCACTCCGGCGACGTACAGCTCACCGGGCACGCCCGCGGGCACCGGCCGCATCGCAGCGTCGAGCACCCGCAGCGTGAAGCCGGGCACGGGGCGGCCGATCGGCGGGGTCACCGCACCGGCCAGCGGTGCGCTGACGGAGGCGCAGACGGTCGTCTCGGTGGGCCCGTAGGCGTTGAGCATGCGCCGCCCGGGCGCCCAGGCGGCGACCAGGTCGGGGGTGCAGGCCTCACCCGCGACCACGAGGGTCGCTTCGGCCGGCAGCCCGCCGTCCGGCGAGAGCACCGTGAGCGCGGTGGGCGGCAGAGTGAGGTGGGTGACGCCTTGCTCGGCGGTGAGCCGGGTCAGCTCGGGGCCGGGCATCAGCCGGTCGGCGGGGGCGAGGACCAGCGTCGCGCCGGACAGGATCGTCTGGGCGAGGTCGGCGAACGCCGCGTCGAAGCTGATGGAGGCGAACTGCAGGACACGGTCGCCCGGCACGATCCCGAAGGCGTCCGCCTGCGCGTCGGCGAGGTTCCGGGTGCCGCGGTGGGTGACGACGACGCCCTTGGGGCGACCCGTGGACCCGGAGGTGTAGATGACGTACGCGGCGTGGTCGACGTCCAGTGCGACGTCCGGGGCGGTGTCGGGGCGGGCCGCGACCGCCTCGGCGTCCCCGTCGACGAGGACGACGGTCGCGTCGTGGGCGGGCAGCTTCGCCAGCAGGTGTTCCTGGGTGACGAGGACGGGCAGCGCCGAGTCCGCCAGCATGTAGGCGAGCCGGTCCGCCGGGTAGGCCGGGTCGAGCGGCACGTAGGCGCCGCCCGCCTTCATGATGCCGAGCAGTCCGACGACCAGGTCGGGGCCGCGTTCGGCGCTGATGCCGACGAGCGTCTCGGGGCCGACGCCGAGGCCGGCCAGGTGGTGGGCGAGCCGGTTGGCACGGACGTCGAGCTCGGCATACGTGAGGCTGATGTCTTCGTACACGAGCGCGGTCGCGTCCGGCGTGCGGGCGACGTGCGCGGCGAACTGCTCCGGGACGGTGCGGGGTTCCGCCGCCGACGCGGGGCCGGTCAGCGCGGCGAACAGCTCGCGCTCGCCCTGCGGCAGTACGTCGGCGCGGGCGTCACCGTTCGGGTCGGCTGCCATCGCCTCCAGGACGGCCCGGTACAGGCCGGCCAGTCGCTCGACGTGTCGGCTGCCGAGGGCGTGGGTGTGGCTGCTGAGCCCGAGGTATCCGCCGAGCACGGAGACGTGCAGGTCGAACTCGGTGGCGGCGTCGTGCACCGCGCCCGCCATGTCCACCTGGCCGGTGTCGACCTGGTGGAAGTCGAGGTAGTTGAAGACCACGTCGATCAGCCGGTGTCCCCCCGCCAGGCGCTGGATCGCGGGCAGCGGGTAGCGGCGGTGCGGCCAGGTACCGGCTTCGCGGGCGAAGACCTGCTGGGCCAGCTCGCGCCAGGTCGCGGCGGAGTTCCGGTCGAAGGGGTGCGGCAGCGTGTTGAGGTGCATGCCGTACACCCGCTCGGCACCGAGGGCCTCGGGCCGGCCGTGCGAGACGATGCCGGTGAAGAACGCCGGCTCGTCCGTCAGCATGCTCATCACCTTCAGGTGAGCGGCATGCAGGACGCTCTTGTACGACACCCGCGCCGCGGCCGCGAACGCCCGCAGCGGACGCTCCAGCCTGCTCAGGTCCACGCGGGCCCTGGACGGGCGGCGCGGGCCGTCCGGTTCGGCCCAGGAGGCGGGGAGTTCGAGGGGCGCGTGCGTGTCGAGGGTGTGCTGCCAGTACGCGCGGTCGGCGGCGGAGTCCAGGGACTCCAGTTCGCCGGCGATGAAGTCGGCGTACCGGACGGCTGTCGGCTCGTGCGGGTCCGCGACCCCGTTGTCCCTGAGCTGCCGGTAGCAGTCGAGGATCTCCATGAGGAGGGAGTGGTGGCTCCATCCCTCGGTGACGACGTGCGGCTGGGTCAGGCCCAGGTACCAGGAGTCGTCGGCGTCGATGAGCGCGGCGATCCGCAGCAGCGGGGCGGACGAGAGGTCGAACAGCCGGGAACCCTCGTCGCGGCGGAAGCCGGCGAGCGCCCCGGAGCGTTCCTCGTCACTCGCCAGGCCGCGCAGGTCCTGCACGGACACCGGGACTTCGGCGTGGTCGTGCACGAGCTGCACCGGCACCGAGTAGGCGGCCAGTTCGATCGAGGTGCGCAGGATGTCGTGGCGGCCGGTGACCGTGCGGGCGGCCGCCCGCAGCGCCGCCACGTCGAAGGGGGCGCCCTCGGGGTCCTGGATCCGGAACAGGCTGACGTTGTGGTACTTGTTGCCGCCCTCCTCGGCGAGCATCTCGACGACCATGCCGGTCTGCACGAGGGAGAGCGGGTAGGCGTCCTGGACGCCGGCGGGAAGCGCGGCCCTGTCCACCTCCGCGAGGAGGGCGAACGGTGCCACGCCGGTCAGCGCGGCCTTGTCGGGCGCGGGGCGGCCGGTGAGGAGCTCACCGAGCCGGGCGACGGTGCGGTACTCGAAGACGTCGCGCACCCCGATGTCGAAGCCCGCGGCGCGCAGCGCGCCGACGAGGGCGACGGCACGGATGGAGTGGCCGCCGATGTCGAAGAAGTCGTCGTCCACCGAGACCCGTTCCCGCTCCAGGACCCGGCGCCAGACGGCGGCGATCTGCTCCTCGGCATCGGTGCGCGGGGCGATGTGGCGGTCCTGCCCGGCCTGCTCGCCGTCCGAGTCGGGGGCGGGCAGGGCGCGGCGGTCGACCTTGCCGTTGGCGTTCAGCGGCAGGGCGGCCAGGGATGTCAGTGCCGACGGGATCATGTAGTCCGGCAGGCGCAGCCCGCAGAACGCGGCCAGGTCCTCGACCGGCCGGCCGTCCCGCGTCACGTAGTAGCCCACGAGCTGCTTGTCACCCGTGTCCGTCTCGTGGACGGTCACGAACACCTCACGCACGGCCGGGTGCGCGGCCAGCACGGCCTGCACCTCACCCAGCTCGACACGGTAACCACGGATCTTCACCTGGTCATCGAGCCGGCCCAGGAACTCCACGTTCCCGTCCGCCCGCTGCCGCACCAGGTCACCCGTCCGGTAGAACCGCGCACCCGCAGGCCCGTACGGATCCGGCAGGAAACGCTCCGCCGTCAGATCCGCACGACCCGCATACCCGCGCGCCACACCCGTCCCACCCACATACAACTCCCCCGCCACACCCACTGGAACCGGCTGCAACAGCCCGTCCAGCACATACATCGTCATGTTCGGCAACGGCGAACCGATCGGCACGACCTGCGAAGACTCCGCCTCGGCCACCGGGAAGACACACGTACCCACCGACGCCTCCGTCGGCCCGTACTCATTGACCAGCCGGCCCGCACCCAGCACCGCGGACCAACGGCCCGCGACCTCACCGGACAACGCCTCACCCGCCACCACCACGACCCCGGCCAAGGACGCCACCGCCGCAGGATCCAGCTGATGCCCCAGGATCTCCAGATGCCCCGGCGTCAGCTTGATGAAGCTGTACGGGCCCCGCGCCACCAGACGCGCACCCAGATCAGCCATGTCCACCGACCCGGACACCGCGTGAACCGCCTGCCCCACCACCAACGGCGCCCACAAGTTCGGCACCACCAGATCGAAGGCCACCGAAGAGAACAACGGCGCACCACCCGAACCCCGCGACGCCAACTCCCGCGCCGCCCAAGCCACGTGATTGACAAGCCCGCGGTGCGGAAGCTCGACCCCCTTCGGCACCCCCGTCGAACCCGACGTGAAGATCACATACGCCAGCCGGTCCAGATCATCCACCCGCTCCGGCGCCGTCACCGGCAGCTGCGCCACCGAAGGCCGCGCATCATCCAGCACCACCCGCGCACCCGACGACTCCACGATCGCCGCGATCCGCTCCGCCGGATACGACGGATCCACCGGCACATACGCCGCGCCCGCCTTCCACACCCCCAGCAACGACGCGATCAGCTCAGGACCACGATCCAGCACCACCGCCACCCGCGACTCATGCGCCACACCCCGCTCCCGCAGGTAGTGCGCGACCTGATTCGCGTACGCATCCAACTCCGCATAACTGGTAGCCAATTCCCCCGCCACCACCGCCGTGGCCTCCGGCGTCCGAAGCGCCTGCGCCTCGAACAGCTCCAGCACCGAACGCGTCTCGGCCTCGTACTCCGTCTCGTTCCACTCCACCACCTGGCGCCGGTACTCCGCCGCCGGCAGATGCGCCTCCCGGGCGGAACCCTCCGGGTCCGCCGCCATCGCCTCCAGGACCGAGCGGAGCATCCCTGCGAGGCGGTCGGTTCCCTCCCTGCTCAGTGCGCGGGGCGAGGCCGTGAGGACAAGGTGGCCGATACGGGCCGAGACGCCGAGCGGGAACTCGGTCGGGCTGTCGTCGATGCTCGCCAGGTAGTCGACGCGGTCGCGGTCGACCTGGTCGAAGTCGTGGTAGCTGAATCGCATGTCGATCAGGCGCTCGCCGTCGGCGAGTTCGCGCTGGATGACCGGCATGGGGTACGCCCGGTGCGGCCAGAGTTCGATCTCACGGGTGAAGACCTGGCCGACGAGCTCGCGCCAGGTACGCGCCGAGCGGTCGTGGGCGAAGGGAAGGGTGTTGAGGTGCATGCCGTACACCCGGTCCGCACCGAGGACCTCGGGTCTGGCATTGCAGACGAGGCCGGTGAAGAAGCGCTCCTCCTCGGTGATCAGGCTCATCGTCTTCAGGTGCGCCGCGTGCAGCACGCTCTTGAGTGACGCGCCCGCCTTGGTCGCCAGCGCCCGCAGCCTGTCCTCCAGATCGTGGAAGGGCACGGGGACGCGGTAGGGCTGTCCGGCGTCCTGGTCGTCGCCGGCCCAGGGTGCCGGGACGGACAGCCGGGCGTGGCCGGTGACGATGTCCTGCCAGTAGCTGCGCGAGTCCTGCGAGGCGAGCGTGGACAGTTCGGCGGCGACGAAGTCCGCGAATCGGGCCGTGGGCCCGTCCGACGCGGCGGCGACGGGCTCGCCGTCGCGAATCCGGCGGTACTCCTCCAGGACCTCCATCAGGAAGGAGTGGTGGCTCCAGCCGTCCAGGATCGCGTGGCACTCGGTGTTGGTCAGCCACCAGCTGCCGTCGCCCGCGAGGTGCGCGTGCAGCCGCAGCAGCGGGGCGGTGGCGAGGTCGAAGAGGTCGGCCCGCTCCGCGGCCGTGAACTCGCGCAGCGAGTGCAGGAGTTCTTCCTCGCCGAGTGCGCTCAGGTCACGTACTCCGAGGGCCATGTCGGCCTCGGCGTGCACGAGTTGCAACGGTACGGAGTACGCGGCCAGGTCCACCGAGGTGCGCAGCACGTCATGGCGCGCGACGACGGCGGCCGCCGCCTCACGCAGAGCGGCCTCGGAGAAGGGCTGGTCGTCCCGTATGCGGAACGAGGTGACGTTGTGGTACGGGTGCTTCCCGTCGTCGGTCAGCATCTCGACGACCATGCCCAGCTGGACCTGCGACAGCGGGTAGGCGTCCGCGAGGCCCTCCGGGAGCCGGTCCCGGTCCTCGTCCGCCACCAGGGAGAACGCGGCGACGGTGGCAGGCCGGGCGGCCGGCGCCGGTCGGCCGGTGA
Source organism: Streptomyces sp. NBC_01013 (assembly GCF_045162765.1). Taxonomy (NCBI): domain Bacteria; kingdom Bacillati; phylum Actinomycetota; class Actinomycetes; order Kitasatosporales; family Streptomycetaceae; genus Streptomyces; species Streptomyces sp. NBC_01013. The sequence goes on along the minus strand of NZ_CP108687.1, from coordinate 4,560,303 downwards.
CGAGTTCGGCGATGCGCGCGACGGTGCGGTACTCGAAGACGTCACGCACGGCCAGGTCGTACCCGGCGGCGCGCAGCCGCCCGACGAGGGTGACCGCCCGGATCGAATGACCGCCGAGCTCGAAGAAGCCGTCGTCGACGCTCACCCGGTCGAGGCCGAGCACGTCCTGCCAGACTTCGGCGATCCGCTCCTCGACGACGGTGCGCGGGGCGACGTACGCCGTCGCGCCGACGGCATCCTGGCCGGGGACGGGCAGGGCCCGCTTGTCGAGCTTGCCGTTGGTGGTCAGCGGCAGCCGGTCGAGGACGACGAACGCGCCCGGAACCATGTACTCGGGAAGCGTGGCGGCGAGCAGGGCCCGCAGCTCTGCGGGGGCGGGGGCCGTCGCGTCGGCCGTGACGTAGGCGACCAGCCTGACGTCGCCCGGGGTGTCCTCCCGGACCAGGACGACGGCGTCGCGGACCGCGTCGTGGGCGGCGAGGGCGTTCTCGATCTCACCCAGTTCGATGCGGAAGCCGCGGATCTTCACCTGGTCATCCGCACGCCCGAGGAACTCCAGGCTCCCGTCCGGCAGCCGCCGCGCCAGGTCGCCGCTTCGGTAGAGGCGGGCACCGGCCGGACCGAACGGGTCGGGGACGAAGCGCTCGGCGGTCAGCTCGGGGCGGTTCAGATAGCCGCGGGCCACGCCCGGGCCACCGACATGGATCTCCCCGGGGACTCCGACGGGCACCAGCTCACCCCTGGCGTCCAGGAGATGGACGGTGAGGTCGCCAAGCGGCCGGCCGATCGGATTGCCGGACTGCGGGTCCAGGTCCGCATCGGTCAGACGCCGATAAGTCGTGTGCACCGTGGTCTCGGTGATCCCGTACATGTTCACCAGAGCCGTACGGTCCAGGCCGACGCGCTCCGCCCACGGCACGAGCTCCGAAACCTCCAGCTTCTCCCCCGCGAACACCACCGCACGCAGAGCCAGCAACCCCACCCGCGGATCACCGTCCCGAGCCGCACCCACCAACGAACGGAACGCCGAAGGCGTCTGATTGAGGACGGTCACGCCCTGCTCGACAAGCAGATCGAGGAACTCCTCGGGCGAACGCGTGACCGCGAAGGGAACAACCACCAAGCGCCCACCGTGCAGCAACGCACCCCACATCTCCCAGACCGAGACATCGAAGGCGTAGCTGTGGAACAGCGGCCACACATCGCCGCCGTCGAAGGCGTAGTGCTCCTGACCGCGCGCGAGAAGCCGCACCACGTTCTCGTGAGTGAGAGCCACCCCCTTGGGACGCCCCGTCGAACCCGACGTGTAGATCGTGTAGATCAGGTTCTGAGGACTGCCCGCCACACCCGGATCAGTACCCGGCTGGGCCGCGAGGACCTCGGCCTCGGCGTCGAGCGCGACGACCTCGCCCTCGTAACGCCCGTCGAGAACACCCGTCAGCGCGGACGTGGTCAGCACCACCGGCGCGTTCGCGTCCTGAACGATGTACGCGAGACGGTCCGCGGGATTCGCCGGGTCGAGGGGCAGATAGGCGGCGCCCGCCTTGAGCACGCCAAGGAGTGCGGGCATCAGTTCGATACCGCGTTCCAGGCAGATGCCGACGAGGGCCTCCGGGCCGATGCCCTTGGCGCGCAGCAGGTGGGCGATGCGGTTGGCGCGGAGGTTGAGCTCCGCGTACGAGAGTTCCTGGTCCTCGAAGACGACGGCCACGGCGTCCGGGGTGCGGGCCACCTGGGCTTCGAAGACCTCGTGGACCCGGCGGGTGACGGGGGCGACGAGCTCGGGGCCGCCGGCGAGCAGGGCCCGCTCCTCTTCGCCGAGGATGCCGGCCGTCGAAAGCCGGGTGGCCGGGTCGGCGGTGACGGTGCCGAGGAGGCGCAGCAGGTGGTCCGCCATGCGCTCCACCGTCGAGCGGTCGAACAGGGCGGTGGCGTACTCGAAGCTGCCGGTGAGGGAGCCGTCGGCGCCTTCGGTCAGCTGGAGGTCGAGGTCCGTCTTGGCCGTGTGGTTGGTGCCCAGGTACGGCTCCGCCGTGACGCCGGCCAGCTCGAAGGCGGTCGTCCGCTCGCCGTGCATGGTGAACGCCACCTGGTAGAGCGGCGTGCGGGACATGTCGCGCTCCGGCTGGAGCCGGTCGACGAGCTGCGCGAAGGGCATGGCCTGGTGGTCGAAGGCGTCGAGCACGGTGGAGCGGGTGGCGGCGAGCAGCTCGCCGAAGGACGCGTCGGCGGACCAGTCGCCGCGCAGCACCAGGCTGTTGATGCCGTAGCCGATCATGCCCTGGAGTTCGGGCAGGGTGCGTCCCGAGCCGACGGTGCCGACCGCGACGTCCGTACGCCCGGTGTACCGGCCGAGGAGTCCGTGGAAGGCGGCGAGCACCACCATGAAGGGGGTGGCCTCGTGGCGACGGCCCGTCTCGCGGATGAGGTCGGCGAGGGGAGCCGGCAGTGTGAAGGCGACGGTGTCGCCCGCCGTGTCCCGCACCGCGGGGCGAGGCCTGTCGGCCGGCAGCTCCAGGGCCTCGAGTCCTGCCAGCTGTGCGGTCCAGTAGTCGAGCTGGCGGGCCAGGGCGCCGCCGTTCAGTTCGGCGCGCTGCCAGGCCGCGTAGTCCGCGTACTGCACCGGCAGGGGCGCCAGGGGGTTGCCGGCACCGCTGGTGAAGGCGCCGTACAGGGCGGAGAGTTCCTGGCCGAAGACGCCGGTGGACCAGGCGTCGCAGGCGATGTGGTGGAAGACGACGGACAGCACGTGGTCGTCCGCGCCGCGCCGCAGCAGCCGGGCGCGCACCGGCCACTCGCCGGCCAGGTCGAACGGCCGGCCCATGTCGTCCTCGACGGCACGCAGCAGGCTCTGCTCGTCCGCCACCGAGGTGACGTCCAGCGTGGTGGGGCGCGGCGCGTCGATGACCTGGACGGGTTCCTCGCCGGCCAGCGCGTAGCGGGTGCGCAGGATCTCGTGACGCTCCAGGAGCGCCTGCCAGGCACGGTCGAGCGCGCCGGTGTCCAGCGGGCCGCGCAGCCGCAGCACGAGCGGCACCAGGTACTCGGTGCTGTCCGGCTCCAGCCGGTTCAGGAACCACATCTGCTGCTGGCCGTACGACAGCGGCAGCGGAGCCGTGCGGTCCGCGCGCGGGACCACCGTGCGCCGGCCGGCGCCGCGGCGGCCCGCCATCCGGCGGCGCAGCAGCTCGTCGCGCAGCGCTGCGGCTTCCCGAACCGTCTGGGCCTTGTCTCCGGTCATGCGTCGTACCCCTTCACCAGCTGTTCGTCGTTCACGAGTTCCGAGTCGGTGAGCGCGGCGATCTCCGCCCTGATGCGCTCCTCGACGGTGGCCGCGAGGCGCGCGATCGTGGGTCCCTCGAACACCGTCCGTACCGCGAAGTCGATTTCGAACTCCTCCTGGATGCGGGAGATCAGCCGGATCGCGAGGATCGAGTTGCCGCCCACGTGGAAGAAGTTGTCGTGCGCGCCGGCCCGGGTACCGAGCAGCTCGGTCCAGATCTCGGCGATGCGCTCCTCGACGGGGCCGCTCGGCTCCACCTGCTCCGCCGTCCCGGTCCCGGCGCCGGGCACGGGCAGGGCGCGTCGGTCGACCTTGCCGTTCGCGTTGAGGGGCAGCGCGTCGAGCGGGGTCCAGACGGTGGGGACCATGTAGTCCGGCAGCCGCAGGGCGCAGTGTGCGGCGAGCGTGTCCGCCGGGTCGTCGCCGGCCTCGGGGACGTAGTAGGCGACGAGCTGCTTCTCGCCGTTGTCCGTCGTGTGGACGGCGAGGAACGTCTCCCGTACGGCGGGGTGTTCGGTCAGCACGGCCTGGACCTCGCCGAGTTCGACCCGGTAGCCGCGGATCTTGACCTGGTCGTCGAACCGGCCGAGGAACTCGACGTTGCCGTCGGTCCGGCGGCGGACCCGGTCGCCGGTCCGGTAGAACCGGGCACCGGGGCCGCCGAACGGGTCGGGCAGGAAGCGCTCCGCGGTCAGGTCGGGGCGGTTGGCGTAGCCGCGGGCCACTCCTGTTCCGCCGACGTACAGTTCGCCCGCGACCCCGGCGGGCACCGGCTGGAGGCGCTCGTCCAGGACGTACATCGTCATGTTCGGCAGCGGACGGCCGATCGGCAGGATCTCCGTGCCGGCCCCTCCGGCCCCGTCGGGCACCTCGAAGACGCAGGTGCCTACGGAGGCCTCGGTCGGCCCGTACTCGTTGACCAGGCGGGTGTCCGGGGCGAGGGCCCGCCACCGCTCCAGGGTGGCCCGCGAGAAGGCCTCTCCCGCCACGACGAGGACCGGGGCCAGCGCACCGGCCTGGGCCGGGGTCAGCTGGTGGGCGAGCACGTCGAGGTGGCCGGGGGTGAGCTTCAGGAAGCTGTACGGGGCGGCCTCGTCGAGGTGCTTGCCGAGCTCCGAGAGGTCGGTGTCCTGGGGCAGCAGGAACAGGCGCTGCCCGGTGACCAGCGGGGCCCACAGGTTCGGCACGACGAGGTCGAAGGCGACGGACGAGAAGAGCGCCGCCCCGCCGTAGTCGCGCGGTGCCAGCTCCCGTGCCGCCCAGGCGACGTGGTTGGCGAGGCCGCGGTGGGTGACCTCGACACCCTTCGGTGTCCCGGTGGAACCCGACGTGAAGATCACGTAGGCGAGCCGGTCGAGGTCGTCGGTGCGGGCGGGCCGGGTGGCCGGCCCGGCCGCGATCCGGGCCGCGTCGGTGTCCACGAGGACGGCTCCGTCCCCGGCGGCCGGCGCGTGTGCGCTTGACGTGATCACCGTGTCCGCGTATGCGCTCCGGCGCATCGCGGTGAGCCGCTCGGCGGGGCAGGACGGGTCGACCGGGAGATACGCGCCGCCGGCCTTCCACACCGCGAGCAGGGCCGTGACCAGGTCGGGCCCCCGGTCCAGGAGTACCGCGACCCGTGACTCGGCGCCGACACCCCGGTCCCGCAGCAGGTGGGCGAGGCGGTTGGCACGGGCGTCCAGCTCGCCGTAGGTGACGCTCTGCGAGCCGTACGAGAGTGCGATGACGTCCGGAGCGGCGGCCGCCCGGGCCTCGACGCGTGCGAGGACGGTCTCGGACTCCGCGCGGAACTCCGTCGCGTTCCATCCGAGGAGGAGCCGGCCGCGCTCGTCGGCCGACAGGAAGTCGACCGTCCCGAGCGGCAGACCGGGCTGCTGCGTCACCTGCCGGAGCAGCCGGGTGAAGTGCCCGGTGAGCTGCTCGACGGTGGCACGCTCGAAGAGGGCGGCGGCGTACTCGAACACGCCTTCCAGGGCCCCGTCCTCGGTCCTGCGCATGAAGAGGGAGAGATCGGTCTTGGCGACCTGCCAGGAGGCCGTGAAGGCCGCCATGTCCTCGTCATCGGTGGCGACGCTGGTGACGCCCTCGCTGTGCAGGTCGAACGCGACCTGGTAGAGCGGGGTACGGGAGAGGTCGCGCTCGGGCTGGAGCTCGTCCACGAGCCGCTCGAAGGGCAGTTCCTGATGGGCGAAGGCGGCACGGGCCGCCTGGCTGACCCGGTCGAGGGCGTCGGCGAAGGTCACGTCGGCGTCCAGTGCGCACCGCACGACGAGGGAGTTCAGGAAGAAGCCGACGGTGCCCTCGGTCTCCGGGCGGCCCCGGCCGGCGACGGGAGTGCCGACCGGGATGTCCCAGCCGCCGCTGTAACGGGCGATCAGGGTGGCGTACGCGGTGAGCAGGGTCATGAAGGGCGTGGCGCGGTGCGCCCTGCCCAGCTCGGCCAGCCGGTCCGCCAGTTCCGGCTCGACCCGGAAGGGGACGACAGCGCCGCGCGGGTCGCGCTCGGCCGGGCGGGGGTGGTCCAGGGGCAGGTCGAGCGGCTCGATCCCGGCCAGCGCGGTGCGCCAGTGGGCGAGCTCACCGGCGATGAAGTCGTCGGTGAGCCGGGCGTGCTGCCAGGCGCCGTAGTCGGCGTACTGCACGGGGAGTGCGGGCAGGACCGGTGCGCGGTCCGCCTCGAACGCGGCACACAGTTCCCGCAGTTCGCGCTCCAGGATGACCGTGGACCAGCCGTCGACGGTGATGTGGTGCAGCGTGAGGAGCAGCACGTGGTCGCCGCCGGTGCGGGCGAGCAGCGCCCGCCACAGCGGGCCTGCGGACAGGTCGAAGCCGCGCCCGAACTGCTCGCGGAACAGCTGCTCCACACCCTCGCGCGAGGTGTCCTCGACACGGAGCTCGACCGGCTGCGCGCCGGCCTCGCCGATCACCTGGCAAGGCTCGCCGCCCCGGTCCGGATAGACGGTGCGCAGCGCCTCGTGGCGGGCGGACAGAGCCTCCAGGGCGCGCCGCACGGTGTCCGCACCGGTGTGCGCGGGCAGCCGCAGGAAGAGCGGGGCCACCCACTCGGGGCTGCCCGGGTGCATCCGGTCCAGGAACCACAGGCGGCGCTGGCCGGACGACAGCGGCAGGTCGCCGTCGCGCGGGACGGGCACGATCGGGCTCTCGTCGGCGGCGGGGACTTCGATGAGGCCGGCCTGGGCCTCGACGGTGGTGGCCCTCAGTAGTCCGCGCAGGGAGATCTGCGCGCCGGACGCGGCCCGCAGCCTGGCGGCGAGGCGGGTCAGCTGGAGGGAGGTGCCGCCGAGGGCGAAGAAGTCGTCGTGCGCGCCGACCCGGTCCAGCCCGAGCAGGTCCGCCCAGGCGTTCGCGACGAGCTGTTCGCTGTCGGTGCGCGGGGCGACGAAAGGCAGCTGGTCGGCGGCGGCGATCTCCCCCGGGGTGGGCAGCATGGCCCGGTCGGCCTTGCCGTTGGGGGTGAGCGGGAAGGCGTCGAGGGTGTGGAAGAACGACGGGATGTGACTCTCGGGGAGGCGCTCGCGCAGGAACGCGCGCAGCACGTCGGCCGACGGGCCGGCGGCCTCGGGGCCCGTCGTGGTGAGGTGTGCGGCGAGCCGCTTGCTGCCGCGCTCCGCCTCGTACGGCAGGACGACCGCGCCGCTGACACCGGGGTGGGCGGTGAGCGCCGCCTCGATCTCGGCCGGCTCGATGCGGACGCCGTTGACCTTGACCTGGTGGTCGAGGCGGCCCAGGTAGTCCAGGGTGCGGTCGGTACGCCAGCGCACCAGGTCACCGGTGCGGTAGAGGCGCGAGCCGGGCTCGCTCGCGTAGGGGTCGGGCACGAAGCGTTCGGCGGTCAGGTCGGGGCGGCCGAGGTAGCCGCGGGCCACGCCGGTCCCGCCCGCGTACAGCTCGCCCGGGGTTCCGATCGGAACCGGATCGCCGTTCGGGCCGAGGACCAGGACACGCATGCCGGGGATGGGGCGGCCGATGGGTATCGCGCCGCTGGTCTGCGCCGGGTCGACGGGCTGGGCGGTGATGTCGATGGAGCACTCCGTGGGCCCGTAGGTGTTCCACACCTCAAGGGCCGGGCCGGCCTTCTCGCGCAGCCGGGCGACGAGTTCGCCGTGCAGGGCCTCACCCGCGGAGAACAGCAGTCGCAGGGAGTCGCAGCCGCTCCAGTCGCCCTCCTCGACGAGGATGCGCAGGACGGAGGGGACCACCTGGAGGACGGTGACGCGGTAGTCGGCCACCGCGCGCAGCAACGCCGCCGGGTCCCGCTCGGCGCCGGTCGGCGCGAGGACCACGCTGCCGCCGCCGACCAGCGGGGCGAAGATCTCCCAGCCGGCCGCGTCGAAGCCGATGGACGTCTTCTGCAGGATGCGGTCGTCGGGGCCGAGACCGTGCTTGCGCACGGTCCAGCCGACGCGGTTCGCGATGCCCGCGTGGGTGATGACGACACCCTTCGGGGTGCCGGTGGAACCAGAGGTGAAGACGGTGTACGCGGCGCCGTCCGGATCCGCGCCGCCCGCGGGGGCGGTGTCCGACAGGTCGGCGGGCACCTCGTCGGGGCCCGCCCGGCGGGCGCCCGCGTCGCGGACGGCGCCTTCGAGTGCCGGGCCGGCCAGGACGACCTGGGCACCCGCCGCGCGGACCAGGCCGGTCAGCCTGGCCGGCGGCTGCCCCGGGTCCAGCGGCAGGTAGGCGGCGCCCGCCTTCCACACCCCGAGCAGCGCGACGACCAGGTCGGTACCGCGTTCCAGGCTGACCCCGATGACGGAGTCGGGCCCGGCCCCCAGCCCTCGCAGGAAGTGCCCCATGCGGTTGGCCGCGCGGTCGAGCTCCGCGTACGTCACGGTGTCCGCGCCGTCGACGACGGCTACGGCGTGCGGCGTGCGCAGGGCCTGTGCGGCGAACCTCTCGTGCAGAAGGGGACTGCCTCCGGCCGCCGACGGCCGGGGACGGATGTCGGGGACGTCACCCGACCGCTGTTCGGCGTTCACGAGATCTCCTGTTCGGGATTGCGAAAGAGAGGAGGTGCGGAGGTGGGGGGTGAGGGCGTGGGGGGGTGGGGCGTGGGGGGCGGCGGGTCAGGCCGCGTCGGCCTCCATGCGCTCGCGCAGGCTGCGCGGGCGCATGTCGGTCCAGACCTCGGCGATCCGGCTGAGGCACTGCTCACGGGTGCCCTCGGTGCCCTCTGCGGTCCAGCCGGCGGGCAGGTCGCGCTCGGCCCACCAGATCGAGTACTGGTCCTCGTCGTTGCGGACGACGCGGTACGTGCGGTCGTCGGTCTGCTCGGTCGCCATGTCTGCTCCTTGGAAGGGTGGTCGGGCGGTCGCCCGGTGGCGGGTGGTGCGGGTGGTGCGGGTGGCGGTGTCGCGGAGGGCACCGGCCGTGCGGGTGTGCTCAGGCGGCGGGCGGCGGCAGGAAACCGTCCACCTGCACGCCCAGGCCCTTGGCGGCCGCCTCGTCGTGCACGAAGGCGGCGAGAGCCATGTCGAGCACCCCGAGCCCGAACGGCGAGAAGACCGTCGTCCGGCCCGGCACCGGCACGAACTCCCGTTCCCCGTTCAGCAGTTCGCCGATCGAGGCGTCGATGAAGTCACGGTTGCCGGTGAGCTGCTCGGCCAGGTGCGGTGAGGTGCGCTCGCGGCACACGTGGTCGGCGTCGTCGACGATGTTGTGGGCGTCGAGCAGCGCCTCGGCGTGCAGGTCGCGCAGCGAGATGTGCAGCACCAGCGAGTCCGGCCGCACCGCGTCCAGTCCGGTGTGCGGCACTCCGGCCGTGGTCGCGAAGGAGATCAGCCGGTGCGCGCCGAGGGCCTCGTCGAGCGAGTCGGCGTACGCGACCCGCAGCCCGGGTGCGTCGGCGGCGAGCCGGCCGGCGAACTCCTCGGCGCGGGAACGTGCCTGGTCGTACACCGTGACGTCGGTCAGCTCCGGGAGCACGGCCCGCAGATGGCGCAGGATCTCCCGGTTGATGACGCCGCAGCCGATCAGCGCGACACCGGTCGGGCGCGCCCTGCGGGTCAGCAGCTCGGCGGCGAGCGCGGCACTGGCCGCGGTGCGCTTGGCGGAGATCACCGAGCCCTCGACCAGCGCTTCGGGGTGGCCCGTGGTCAGCGAGTTGAGCAGGATCGCGGCGCTGGCGCGCTGCAGTCCCGACTCGATGTTCCCCGGGAACGACGAGATCCACTTCATCCCGGCCACCGGGCGGTCGCCGCCGCGGTAGGCCGGCAGACCGATGATGCGGTCCCGGTCGTGCCCGGGAAAGCGCAGGAACACGGAGTGCGGGACCGCGGTCTGCCCGGAGGCGTGCAGCCGGTAGGCCTCGGCGACGGTACGGACGTTGTCCGCCTCGCGTCCGTCGAGGATGCTCTCGACATCGGCATGCCGGATGACGATCATGGGAATTCAGTCCTTCCAGAGATGGGAGACTTCACCGAAGTTCCGGCGCACCCAGTCGTCGGAATAGATGGTGTCGAGGTAGCGGTCGCCGCCGTCCGGGAAAATGAGCACGCAATTCGACCCGTCCGGAATGTGCTCCGCGTATTTCCGCAGGGCCGCGACCGTCGCCCCGGACGAGCCGCCGGCCAGGATGGCCTCGCGTGCGACGAGCCTGCGGCAGGCGGCGACGCATTCGAGGTCGGAGATGTGCACGACCGCGTCGGCCGCCTGGGGGTCCATCAGCGGCGGCACCACGGAGGCGCCGTGACCGGGGATGAGCCGCGCCGTCGACTCCAGGCCGAAGATCGCGCTCCCGAGGGCGTCGACGGCGACGACCGTGGTGTCGAGGCCTTCGTCGCGGATGTGGTCGGCGCAGCCCTTGAGGGTGCCGAAGGTCGAGACCGAGGCGAAGAGATAGTCGACCCGGCCTTCCAGGGACTGGGCTATCTCCCGCATGGTGACCTCGTGGGCCCGCGGGTTGAGGGGGTTGGCGTACTGGTTGGGCCAGAACGCGCGGGCGGTGCTCGCGACCAGCTCGCGCACCCTGCGCAGGCGGGCCGGCAGGTACTCGCCGGTGGCCGTGTCGCGCTCGGTGACGACCTCGACCTCGGCGCCGAAGGCGTGGAGGATGGCGAGGTTCTGACCGGTGGTCTTGCCGTCGACCACGCAGATGAAGCGCAGGCCGAAGTAGCGGCAGATCTGGGCGAGTCCGACGGCGAGATTGCCGGAACTGGACTCGACTACGACGGACTCGCCAGGCACCAGTTCGCCACTGCGCACTGCGTCGACGAGCATTCTCAGCGCCGACCGGTCCTTGATACTGCCGCCCGGGTTGAATCGCTCGACCTTGGCGTAGACCTTGGACCCGAAGCCGGGCAGCAGGTTTTCCATGTGCACCAGCGGGGTGTTCCCGATGGTCGACAGAATTCCTGAGTACGGTTTCTCGGGCACGGTTGTCCCTTCGTGGCAGGCACTGTTGGAAACCTCTGACCTGACCCTCGAATTCTGTGTGGGACCGCTATACCCCCCCTATACGGCGGCAGCCGGCCCGCGGGGCGGACACGGCGAGGAGCCGGGGTACGCCGCCTGCGGCGGTACCCCGGCTCCTGGTGGTTCCTGCGGTGAGGGGAGGGCTGTCAGCGCCCTGCCGACCCCTGTCCGGTCGGCACCGGGTGCGGCTCGGCCGGCTGCGGCTCTGCGTCCGGGGCCGCAGGTGCGGGAGTGAAGTCGTCGTCCCCGCCCTCCAGGCTGACGCCGGGCAGCCAGCGCAGGGCGCGCGGCATCTTCCACGTGGCGTCCCCGAACATCGTCAGGGCGGCCGGCAGCAGCACTCCGCGCACGATCGTGGCGTCGATGAACACGGCCGTCGCGAGTCCGACGCCCACCATCTTGAAGTCGATGGCGGAGAGGGTGGCGAAGACCGAGAACACCGCGATCATCACGGCGGCGGCGCTGGTGACGACACCCGCGCTCTTGGTGATGCCCTCCACCACTGCCTGCTTGGGGGACAGACCCCGGCCTCGGTACTCACGTACCCGGCTGAGGATGAACACGTGGTAGTCCATGCTCAGCCCGAACAGGGTGACGAACATGAACAGCGGCAGCCAGCTGACCACCGCGCCGTACGAGCGGAAGTCGAGGAGCGAGGACAGGTGCCCGTCCTGGAAGACCAGGGTCAGGATGCCGTAGGCCGCGCCGATCGACAGCAGGTTGAGGATGATCGAGACGATCGGGATCACCAGCGACCGGAAGGCTGCCGTGAGCAGCACGAAGGCCAGGACGATCACGAAGCCGAAGACCCAGGGGGCGCTGCCGTTCAGCGCCGAGTTGAAGTCCTCCTGCTTGGCGGTGTCACCGGCGACCGCGAACTCCAGGCCGTCGACCTCGCCGAAGGAGGCGGGCAGCGCCTTGTCACGCAGTTCCTTCAGGGCGGCCACGGACGCGGCGTTCTTGCCGTCACCGGCCAGCGGTACGCGCACCACCATGAGCTTGCCGCCGGGAATCAGACTGGCCTCGACGGGCTCCTTCAGCTTGCCGCCGCTGTCGGCGACCTGCTCCTTGAGCACACCGATCGCGGACTTGACCGCGGCCCCGTCCAGATCCGTGCCGCGCACCACGACCTCGGCCGGCTGTGTGTCCACCGGGAAGGCCTTCTCGACCCGCTCCAGTGCCTGCAGCGCCGGCACGTCGGTGGGCAGACGGTGCTTGAGGTCCGGGTCGGACAGCTTCAGGCCGAGCGCGGGAACGGCGAGCAGGGCCAGCACCGCGGCACCGACGAGGGCCCAGATGACCGGGGCCTTGACGACCTGGCGCACGATCGTGCCCCACACGCGGGAGTCCTTGACCACGGTGCGGCGGACGCCGAGCCACGGCACCTTCCAGCGGTCGACGCGCTCGCCCAGCCAGGAGAGCACGGCGGGAAGCGCGGTGATGGCGCCGACCATCGCGATGCCGACGACGGAGATCGTGCCGACGGTCATCCCGGTGAACGTCTCGATGCCGGTGAAGAACAGGCCGGCCAGCGCGACCATGACGGTGAGCCCGGAGACCACGACCGCCTTGCCGGAGGTCCGGCCCGCGATGATCAGCGCGGTGTCGTTGTCGTGTCCGGCGGCCCGCTCCTCGCGGGCCCGGCGCAGGTAGAACAGCGAGTAGTCGACGCCCACGGCCATGCCGATCAGGAGCACCACCGACGGGGTGGAGTCCCCGATCGCGATCCACTTGCCGAAGAACGTCAGGAAGCCCATGGCCGCCACGACGGAGACCAGCGAGATCAGCACCGGCAGACCGGCCGAGATGAGGGAGCCGAAGACGACGGCCAGGATCACCACGGTGAGCGGGATGGACAGCAGCTCGGCGCGGAGGAAGTCGTCGTCCTGGATCTTGTCGATCGCCTGGCTGACGCTGACCTTGCCGGTCTGCGCGATGCCGACGCCCGGGTGTGCCTTCACCTGTTCGGTGATGGCCTTCTCCATCGGCTCCATCGAGTAGCCGGTCACGGAGAACCGGACGAGCAGCGAACGCCCGTCCTTGGAGACCAGCTTCTCGGCCGCTTCGGCGCCGTCGGTCGGCGTGACGACGTCGGAGGCCCAGTTGGCGCCGGTCTCATCCTTGCCGAGGCCGCGCAGCGCCTGCGCGACGTCCTTGGCGGCCTGCTGCATCTTGGGGTTGTCGGCATAGGCGGGGTCGCCCGCCTTGGCCTCGATCAGCACGTTCTCCTGCGGCGGTGAGAACACCTCCGCGTCGTCCAGCATCCTCTGGGCGCGGCCCGTCTCACCGGGAGAGTGCTCGTCGAGGCTGGTGGAACCCAGGCCCGCGCCGAGCGCGATGATGAGGACAACCAGACCCAGCCAGCCGAAGGCCGCCCGTTTCCGATTTCGGACACTCCAGTGGGTGATCCGTTCGACCAATGGTCGTCGGCCGGCCCCGGTTGCCTGATTCATGATGATGACCTCGTCAGTAGGGGTAGTGGGTTCACGCTGGCACCGCGTTCTCATAAGCGGCCTATATTCCGAGGCCACAGGGGGTGTGGGGGGATGCCGCACTCACCAGTCGTCGTACTGGCCGTCACCCAGGGCGAGGAGTTCCGCGAGCTGGTCGTCCGCGGTCGGCGCGATGCGCGCGACGGCCGCCGTGGGCTCGTCCACCGCCGCCTCGATCATGCGCGTGTAGACCTCGGCGAACCGCTCGACGGTCTCCCGGTCGAACAGCTCGTCGGCGTAGCGCAGGACGACCGTCAGCTCGTCCGCGCTGCTGCGCAGTTCGACGTTGAAGTCGAACTGGCCCTCCATGTGCGGAAGGTCGAGCAGCGTCAGCCGCAGGCCCCCGTACGTGGTCTGCCCCGTCGCGCCGACCAGTCCGGGAACCGGCAGCCGGTCGGTCGCGAGGAGCGTCACCGCCATGGCGAATTTGGGTACGGGGACGGGGTGCCGCAGCCGGCGGAGGCCGGCGAGCAGTCCGAGGTGGGCCTCGTCGACGGTCTCGCCGATCGTGGTGTCGGCGGCGAACCTGGCCCGCAGCGCGAGGGAGTTGACCAGGTAGCCGACCATGTCGGCGGTGCCCTTGGCGATCCTGCTGGACGCGGGGCAGCCGATGAGGAAGTCGTCGAGCCCCGTGGAGCGGTGCACGGCGGCCTGGAAGGCACCGAGCAGCAGCGCGAAGGGCGTCACACCGGCACGGGCGGCCGCGTCGGGCAGCCGGGCGGCGAGTTCCGGGGCGAGCGGGTGGACGTACGTCGCTCCCCGAAGCGCCGCCTGCCCGGTGGCGGGCCGGTCGTGGGGCAGGGTCGCGGCGGCGGTGCCCGTGCCGAGCCCGGCCCAGTACTGCTCGGCGCGGGCGTGGGCAGGGCTCTCGGCGAGCGCCCGTTCCTGGTCGACGTGCCCGCTGTACGGGGCGACCGCGGGCAGTTCCGCACCGCCGAGCGCGTACGAGTCGAGGAGGTCGCGCAGCATCAGCCACTGGCTGGTGGCGTCGCTCGCGATGTGGTGGGCGGCGACGACGAGCGCGGCGTCGGCGGGCGTGCGGCGCAGCAGCACGACCCGGAACGGCCAGGCGTCGGACAGCGCGAAGGGCCGGGCGCCGGCCTCGCGGGCGAGCAGGGTCAGCTCCTCGTCCGTGCGGCCGGGAACCTCGCGCACCTCGAAGGGCACGGCCAGGCCCGGCGCCGGCCGGCGGACCGGCTGCCCGTCCTCCTCCTCGTACACGGAGCTCAGCAGTTCATGGCGCCGGGCCAGAGCCGCCACGGCGCGGCCGAGCGCCTTCTCGTCGAGCGGGCTGTGCGTGCGCACCCCGAGCACCACGTTGTACGCGGCGCTGCCGGGAGCGAGCCGGTGCAGGAACCACATGGCTTCCTGGCCCGCGGAGAGCGGAAGTGCCGCGGTCACCGCCTGGCCAGCTCTTCCGTGAGGTGGGCGGTGATCGCGTCGACGGTCGGGTGGTCCCAGGCCATGGTCGGTTCGACGGCGAGCCCGAAGCGGTCCTCGACGTCGCCGCACAGGGTGAGGGCGTAGACGGAGTCGAGGCCGATGTCGACCAGCGGCGCGCCCTCGTCGATGTCCTCGCGGGAGCACTCCAGGTAGAAGGCGACCCGCTCGACGAGCCAGCCGCGGACCTCGGCGGCGGAGACGGTGTCGGACGCGGTGGGTCCGGTGGACGCAAGGGACATGGCTGAACTCCCGTGGGACAGCGCTCCGCTCAGGCGAGCCGGGCGCGGATGAGGTCGAAGGTGCGGTGCTCTTCGTGACGGTGGAGCAGCTCCGTGTAGAGCTCCTCGGCCGCGTCCCGGGGCAGCGGCCCCGGCTTCAGGCCGAGCCGGTCGGCGAGCCGGTGCAGGGCGCAGATCACCCAGGCCGGGTCGCGGTGCGGTCCTGTGCCGTGCTGCCACACGCCGAGACAGGCGGCGGCGGCGAGCACGTGTGCGTACCGGTCGGCGAGCAGGAACCCGCGCCGTGAGGCGAGGACCGTGCGGTCCCGGGGCGGCAGCTCGGCGGCCCGGCGCGCGATACCGCGCAGTTCGCCGGCGAACATCCTGGCCAGGGCGTCGACGCGGGGGTCGTCGTACTCGGTGTCGGTGACGGCCCGGCTGAGGGTGTCCTGGCCACGCGAATTCAGTTCCAGCTTCGCGAGGTCCAGGGGCGGCAGCGGGTCGCCGGGGCGGAAGAGGCCGGCGGCGGGGGCCTCGGCACCGGGCCGGAACCAGCCGCGGGCGGCGAGCCGCGGCAGCTGCGGCACGATGGTGGCCTGGCAGACGGCGCTGCCCGCGTGGGCGAGCGACACCACGGGCAGGTCGCGGGCGGCCTTCTGGAAGACGGCGTGGGGGCCGGTGCGCAGGTAGCTGCGGGCGCCGAGCAGCACCGAGAGCCGGTACGAGGAGTCCTGGAGCAGCTTGGGCACGAGGTACTTCACCGCGGCTGACTGCACGCTGGTCTCACCCGGCAGCAGGTGCAGCGAACGGGCGCCGACGGTGGCCAGCGCGTCGCTCACCAGGAGGTCGGCGAAGGCCCCCACCAAGGTGGCGCGGGCGTAGGGGAGGTCGGCGACCGGACGGCTGTAGAGCCGGCGCCCCAGGCCGAAGCCGAGCACGGACCGCAGCTGGGTGTCTCCGATGCCGACCACCATGCCGGGCAGCACGCTGCGGGTCACCTGGAAGGCGCGCAGCACGGTCTCCATGGCATCGCCGGGCGTGCCGAGCACGGAGTCGGCGGGCACCGGGCAGTCGTCGAACTCGATGCCGCCGAGGAGGCAGCCGCGGACGCCGGACGTCGGGTAGCGGTCGTCGCGGCGGACCGTGCCGGCGGGCAGGCGGTCGAGGTCGACCAGGAGATGGGAGTGGCTGCGGCTGCCCGGCGCGTCACTGGTGCGGGCGAACACGACGGCGGCCTCGGCCCGCGAGATGTTGTTCACGAGCTGTTTGCCGCCCCGCAGCCGCAGGCCTTCGGGGGCGGGGGTGGCGGTGAGGCCGATGCGGGAGAAGTCACTGCCGTGGGCGAGTTCGGTGTACGCGGCGACGATGCGGCCGCCGGAGAGCAGGATGTCGGCGGCCCGGCGCTGCTGCGCGGCGGATCCCGACGCCCAGATGGGCAGCCCGGCGATGAAGCTGGTGACGCCGTAGCCGATGCCGAGGGAGCAGTCGCGCCGGAAGACCGTGCGCATGAGGTGCGCGAGCCCGTCCGCCCCGGTGAGGCGGCCGCCCAGGGCGGCGGGCACGAACTCGGCGTTGAGGCCGTATCCGGCGAGCAGCCGCTCGCCCTCGGCCGACAGTTCGCCGCGTTCGTCCGCGGCGAGCACGGCGGCGGTGCCCAGCGGGTTCCCGGGGTCGTCGGCGGGGCCGATGAGGCGTTCGAGGGCGGCGGCGCGTACCCGGTGGTCCGGGTCGGCCACCGTCGCGGACGCCGCCGGCCCGGGCGCCTGGGTGATCGTCTCGCTCATGATCCCTCCTGGGTCGGCCGGCCTGCGGCCTCGGCCAGTTCGCAGTGCATCAGCGAGAACAGCAGCCCGTCGCGGTGCTGCCGCCGCAGCGTCGGCAGCAGCCGGTCCAGGGCCGGCCCGTCCTCGTCGTCGAGGTCGGGTTCGCCGCTCAGCTGCCGCAGCAGCCGGGTGAGTACGGCTTCCAGCCAGCCGCTGTCGGACCAGCGTCCGGTGGGGTTCTCCAGCCACAGGTGCAGGGCGGCCGAGGCCGCGTAGAGCAGCGTGTAGTCGCGGGCGAGCGCGAAGGCGCGTTCCGGGACGTCGCGGGCGGAGGGCCGGTGGGCGGCGAGTTCGTCGTGCAGTTCTCCGGCCAGGACGAGCAGCCGCTCGGCCTGTACGGCGACGGCACTGTCCGGCTCGCGGTCACGGACCCGGCCGACGGCGGCCGGCAGCGCCTGTACGACGCTGCATCCGGACCGGGCGTACAGGGTCAGGGATTGCGGATCGAGCTCGGGCGGCGGCGCGTCCAGCCGGGCGGAGGCGGTGACACCCGCCGGGTCGGTGTGCCCGGCGCGCCAGCCGCGGACCAGCACGGGGAACTGGTTGATGAGGTAGTTGAGGTTGACGACGGTGCTGCCGTCGAAGATGCCGACGATGCGGTGGTCGCGTTCGATCTTCTGGAACGTGCCCTCGGCGTGGTCGGCGACGAGCATGGCGCGCGCCCCGAGGACCTGCCGCAGGCCGGCGATGAGCTGGTCGCCGACCGTCGGGACGAGGTACTTCACGACGGCCGACACGGCGCTCTGTTCCCCGGTGAGGGTGTGGATGCCGCGGGTCGCGACCAGGCTGACGGCCTCGACCGCGAGCAGGTCGGCGTAGGCCTCGGCGAGGGTGCGGCCGGCCTGCGGGAGGTCGGCGAGCCGTCGCCCGTACAACTCGTGCCGCTCGGCGAAGCCGACCGCGAGGCCGAGGGCCTGCCCGGCCATGCCGAGGGTCATCGCGGAGCAGAGCGTGCGGGTGATCTGGAAGCCCTTGAGGATGATCTCCAGGCCCGCGCCCTCGGCGCCGATCAGCGCCGTCGCGGGGATCTCGGCGTCCGTGAAGGCGATCCCGCTGATGTCGGCGCCGCGCACCCCATGGGTGGGCAGAGCAGGCACCGGGCGCCAACTTCCCTCGGGCAGGGTTGTCTTGTCGACGAGGAAGAGGCTGAAGCCGCGGGCGCCGCCGGCCGGGTCGGTACGGGCGAGAACCGTCACCAGATCGGCCCGGGTCGCGTTGTTGATCAGCCACTTCTCACCGTCGAGGCGGAATCCGCCCGCCTCGGTGCGTACGGCGGTCAGCTCGCCGGCCAGCAGGTCGCTGCCGTGCGACTGCTCCGTCAGCGCCAGCGAGACCACCGCGCCGTCCATGACCCGTCCGGCGAGCCGGTCCGCCTGCTCGGGGGTGCCGCCCACCCAGACCGAGACGGCGCCGAGATACGTCTTCGTGTGGGCGAGCGCGACGGTGAAGTCGCGGCGCCCCAGCGTGCGGATGATCTGCAACAGCTCTTCGCTCGAACGCAGTTCACCGCCCAGGTGGGCGGGTACGAACCACTTCGGCAGACCGAGACCGTCGAGCCGGCGGCACACCTCGGCCGGGAAGGCCTCCGCCCGGTCGAGCTCGCCGAGCTGCGCGAAGGAGAACGCCAGATCCGCGTCGTGCGGATCACCGAGCCGTTGCTCCAGCTCCTCGGTGAGCCCGTAGGGGGACCACTCCGGGGCCGTGGTCGCTTTCGTGGCCGCCGTGGTCACCGGCTGTCCGCCTTCCGGGTCCGGGGCGCACCGGCGTGCGCCAGCGCGTCCTTGAGGTACAGCTCCCGCATGAGGGTGCGCTGGATCTTGCCGCTGGTGGTGCGTCGTACCTCGCCGACCCGCACCAGGGCCACGGCGCCGACCCTGACCCCGAGGCGCCGGCCGAGCCGGGCCCGCGCGCTGGTCGCCAGGCTCCGCAGTTCGTCCTCGCCGCGGCGGCCCGCCCGTACCTCCTGGGTGACGACGATCTCCTCGTGCGGGCCCTGCGGGACCGCGAAGGCGGCGGCCGGAAGGTTGCCGAACTCCTCCTCCAGGGCGCCGATCTCCCGCTCGATGTCGTGGGGATAGAGGTTCCGCCCGTGCACGATGATCATTTCCTTGATGCGCCCGGTGACGTACAGCTCGCCACCGAGGAGTGCGCCGAGGTCCCCGGTGCGCAGGAAGTCGCCGCCGAGTCCGACGGCCAGGGCGCCGAAGGTGCGCCGGGTCTCCTCCTCGCGCGCCCAGTAGCCCTGCGCGACGCTCTCGCCGCGGATCCAGATCTCGCCGATCTCCCCGTCCGGGCGCACCCGTGACGTGGCCGGGTCGACGATCCGCACCTCCAGGCCGCGCACGACACCGCTGCTCACCAGCTCCTGTCCGGCCGCCTCGGCTCCCACCGCGGCGAGGCGGCCGGCGGCGAGGGCATCGGCGTCCACCACGGTGACCACCGGGGGCGTCTCCACCCTGGTGCCGGTCACGAACAGCGTCGACTCGGCCAGTCCGTATCCGGGCAGCAGCGCCTCGGGGCGCAGACCGGCCGGCGCGAAGCGGGCGGCGAAGCGGGCCAGGGTCGCCGCGTCGACGGGCTCCGCGCCGTTGCAGGCGTGCGTCCAGCGCGACAGGTCGAGTCCGGCGACCTGCTCGTCGGTCAGCCGTCGCGCGCACAGGTCGTACGCGAAGTTGGGGGCGCAGCTGATGGCGGCGCCGGTCCGGTCGATCAGCCGCAGCCAGGAGACGGGCCGCTTGAGGAAGTCGGTGGGCGGCATCAGGACCGCGGTGCCGCCGAGATAGAGGGGCGTGAGCATCATCGCGATGAGCCCCATGTCGTGGTACGCGGGCAGCCAGCTGCACCAGGTCTGCCCGCCGTGCCAGCCGTGGCTGGTACGCATCAGCTCGATGTTGTGGACGAGGGCGGCGTGGGAGACCACCACCCCCTTGGGCTCACTGGTCGAGCCGGAGGTGTACTGCAGGAAGGCCGGCATCCGCGGCAGCACGGCGGGCGGCGACCAGCCGAGCACATCGGTGGCCACGGCCAGTTCGAGCGTCGCCTCGTCGAGGATCAGGCTCGCGCCGCTGTCGGCCTCGATGCCGTGGGTGCGCGCCTCCTGCCTGCTGTGTCCGCCCTGGGCCGGTACGGGGACCGGGATCACTCCCGCGTACAGGCACCCGAGGAACGCCCGGATGAATCCGGTTCCGGGGTGGAAGGCGAGCAGCACGCGGTGGCCGGGGGCGGCGCGCGTGGCGAGCCACTGGGCCACCGCCCGCGCGGCCAGGTCGAGTTGGGCGTAGCTGAGCAGCTCGTCCGTGGCGGTGTCCGCGGAGGTGAACCGGACCGCGGTACGGTCCGGCTGCTCCGCGACCCGGCGCCGGAATCCGCTCACGTACCCGTCGAAGCAGATCACGTGCCACTCCCCCTGCGTTCGAAGCCGACTGGTGGACCCACCCTCACCGGCACGGCTATCCCGGTCCTATAAATGCGGGTCCGGCCGCGATCCGGTACCGCAGGCGCAGATCGGCCACGCGGCCACGGTTGGTGGTCACCGTGCCCTTGACCTGGAGGCCCTCCGGTGTCTCGGTGATCTCGGCGTCGGCGAACACCCGGTCGTCCGGAAAGACGGGGTGACGGAAGCGGCACCGGTCCATGGCGAGCAGCCCCACGTCGCGGGCGGGCCCCGCCCACTCCTGGACGGCGCGGTCGACCGCCTCGACGAGGAAGAGGCCGGGCAGCACGGGAAAGCCCGGGTAGTGGCCGGCGACGGTGGGGTCCGCCGCGGCCGTGAAGGCGACGGCGGCGGAGTGCGCGTTGCGGCGCATGACGTCGAAGGCGGCGGCGTTGGCGACGGCCGGCGTACCGGTAGCGGTCATGACGTTCCGTCCTGTGGAAGTCCACGTGGGAATGCGGTGGGCGGTGCTTCGGGAGGGCCGCGGGTGGCCCGGCGCGCAGGACCGCCGTCCGGCCGGAGGTGCCGGACGGCGGTCCGGTGGCTGCGTGCTCGCCCTCGGCAGGCCGGCGGGCAGGGAGGGGGTGCCGGCCGTGCGAGGGTGCGTGGCGCCGGGCGGACCCGGAGCGCCGTGTCAGCCGCAGCCGCCCGCGTGGCCGTCGTCGAACGACGGCCCGTGCGGGAGTTTCCCGTCCTCGCGGGGCGGGTCGGTGTACCCGGCCTCCAGGGCCTCGCGTGCGGCGGCCGCCGCCACGAAGTCGCGCAGCCGGTCGACACCCCAGAACTTGTCGTAGTGGACCGTGAAGAACGGCACCCCGAACACACCGTCGCGGTGCACCGCGAGCAGGGCGTCGAGGCCCTCCTCGCGCAGCCGGGGGTCGTCGGACGCGCCCGCCAGCTCGGCCTCCTCGATGCCGAGCTCCGGCCCGAAGGAGCCGATGGTGGCCGGGTCGCAGATGTCCCGCCCCTCCTCCCAGCGGGCCCGTGCGGCGAGGGCGACGAACTCGGCGCCCTTGCCGTGCCGCCGGGCGGCGAGGTAGCCCAGGTGCGGCACCTCCCACACCGGGTCCCGGTCGACGGGCCACCGGAAGCTCAGCCCGCGCGCGGCGGCGAGCCGCCGTACGTCCTGGAGGATGTACCGGTGCTTGGCCGCGGACATCGCGGCGTAGGGGAATTCCCCGCCTGCCGCCTCCAGCATCTTGCGGCTCAGCGCGTCCGGCTCGCAGAACGGGATCCATTCGATGCGCGCGGCCAGTTCCGGGTGCTCGTCGACGAGTTCGCGGTAGGCGAGCCAGGAGTACGGGCTGCGCAGCGAGAAGTAGAACCGCGGCGTCACCCGCTTGCGCTTCCCGGTGCTCACAGCGCGATGCCGCCGTCCACCTGGAACACCTGTCCGGTCACGTAGGCGGCTTGGTCGGAGACGAGGAAGGAGACCAGCGCGGCGACGTCGTCGGCCGTCCCGAAGCGGCCCAGCGGGATCCGTCCGAGCATCTCCTTGGTGACCTTCTCCCCGAGGGACGACGTCATGTCGGTGTCGATGAAGCCCGGGGCGACCGTGTTGGCACGGATGTTGAACCGGCCGCCCTCCTTGGCCAGGGAACGGGTGAACCCGATGATGCCGGCCTTGGACGCCGCGTAGTTGGTCTGCGCGGCGTTGCCCGCGACACCGGCGACGGACGACAGGGTGACCACCGCACCGCCGCGCCGCTTGATCATCGGGAAGATCACCGAACGGCAGACGTGGTACGTGCCGTCCAGGTTGGTCCGGATCACCGCGTCCCAGTCGTCGTCCGGCATCAGGACCAGCGGGTTGTCCCGGGTGATCCCGGCCGAGGTGACCGCGGCGGCGACCGGCCCGAGCTCGTCCTCGACGCTCGTGACGAACGCCTTGACCTGCTCGCGGTCGGCGACGTCCACCTTGCGGGCGAACACCCGGCGGCCCAGGGCCGCGACCTCCTTGGCCACCAGGTCGGCGGCGGCCTCGTCGGAGCGGTAGCAGAACGCTATGTCGTAGCCGTCGCTCGCGAGACGGTTCACGACGGCGCGGCCGATGCCGCGCGAACCGCCGGTGATCAGGGCGACCTTCGCCTCGGCGGTCGGAGGGTTCTCAGCAGTCATGGGTGATGTCCTCCTTCACACAGGCAGGCCCGCGGGCGCGGGCAGCAGGTCGGTGGCGTTCTTCAGGGCGACGACGAAGGCGCCGACGCTCAGCAGCCGGCGTCCGCCGACCCGGGTCTCCCCGGCGAGGATCGCCGTGTCCCCGGCCTGCTTGAGCAGGCGTACGGAGTGTTCGAGGACCTCACCCGGGTACGCGTGCCCCTCGAAGGCCACGTCGTTGATGGCACCGGCCAGTTCGACCTTGCCGGCGAGGACGTCCGGGTTGGGCTGCTCCCAGGTGGACAGGAGCACGGCGGACTGGGCCCACGACTCGATGACGAAGGCCGTCGGATAGGCGTAGTCGGCGGGCGTCGCGTCCCGGCCGAGCTCCGCGTAGCAGGGCTCGTTGCCGGAGATCGCCTTGTACGTCGTCATGCGCTCGCCGGGCACGACCTCGCCGACGCGGTCGACCAGCAGGATGGGGACGCGGTGCGGAATCGTGCTCTTGATCCGGTGGATCCCGTGGAATCCGCCGGCCTCCTCGGTCCCGCGCGGTCCCCTCTCGGGTGCGGACGCGTTCACTGGGCCTCTCCTTCGGGCGTCGGAGCCGTCGCCGCGGGGGTGCGGCGGTAGCGCAATCTGATGTCGGCGACGGCGCCGCCCACGGTGAGCACGGACGCCTTGGCGGTCAGCAGCCCGCCGCCCTCGCCGACCTCGACCGTCACATCGGTGGAGACCCGGTCGCCGGGGAAGACCGGGCGCCGGAAGCGGCAGCGGTCCATGGCGACCAGTTCGAGGCCGGCGCCCAGGCCCGCGCCGTCCGCCCACAGCCGGGCGGTACGGTCGGCGGCCTCGACCAGGAACACACCCGGCTGTACCGGGAAGCCCGGGTAGTGGCCGATGAGCACAGGGTCGCCGGGTTCGGCGACGAACGTGGTGGTGGCGCCGGACGGCTCGTTGCGCAGCAGTTCCAGGCCTGCCACGCCGAGGGCGCTCGCGCGGCTCACGCGCCCTCGCCCTTCTCCTTCAGCTTGCCCTGGAGGAGGTCGTAGGTGCCCTGGAGGGAGGTGATGGCGACCAGCTCGGACTCGGCCATCTTCACCTCGTAGTGCCGCTCCAGGCACACGGTTATCTCCAGGGCCATCAACGAGTCCACGTCGAGGTCGTCGACGAAGTGGGCCGCGTCGGTGACCTCCGCGGCGTCGAGGTCGAGGATCTCCGCGACGAGGACACGCAGCTCCTCCTTGTCGAGGGTGCGGGTTCCGGTGGCGTCGCTGCTGACGGTGGTCTCGGTCATGGTCGTCTTCCGTTCGTGGATGCGTCGGACTGGGGCGGCGGGTGCGGCGTACAGGGCCTGGACGAGCAGGCGGCGGGTGCGGTAGGCACGGCGGCGGGCGGTCGGCAGCACGGGATCAGACCCGCAGCAGCGTGCAGCCCACCTGGCCGTCCGGGTCGACGGAGGTGACCAGGGCCACCTCGCCGGGACCGGCGACGCAGAGCGCGGCCGCCAGCTGGAAGGCGGCGGACGCGGCGGAGGCGTCGCCGATGAGCCGGCGCAGGCGCAGCCGGCGGGGCCGGTGCGGACCGAACACCTCGTTGAGGGCGGCCTCCTCCCGTCCGCCGAGGGCGCCGCCGGTGTCGCTCGGCGCGATCAGCGAGACGTCCTCGGGCTCCACGCCGGCCTCCTTGAGCGCCTCGGTGACAGCCCGTACGACGGCCTGCTGGGCGCCCTCCGGCTCCGGGAACCCGAGGAACCGGCTGCCGAGCAGGGTGGCCAGCGGGCTGCGCCCGTAGGACTCGGCCCGGCTGCGCGGCTCCAGGAGGAACAGTGCGCAGCCCTCGCCGAGCGGGCCCGCCGAACGCCGGGCGGCGTCCTGCCTGCCCCGGTACTCCAGCCAGGCGCGGTCGGCCGAGTACTCCTCGACGGCACCGCACAGCACGGCCTCGCAGTGGCCCTGCCGCAGCAGCCGCGAGGCGTAGTTGAGGGCCAGCAGCCCGGTCAGGGCGCCACCGGCGACGGTGGCGTTGGGACCGCGCAGTGTGTGCCAGATGGCGCTCTGTCCGGCAGCGCGGTTCATCACCGTGTTGGGGAAACGGGCCGGGTCCACGTGGAAGGGCTTCTCGCCGGTGAGCGCGTCCCGGGTGAAGTCCATGATGCTCTGCACGCTGCCGTGGCCGGTGCCGAGCACCATGCCGATGTCATCGGGGCGGTCCTCGGCGAGGCCGCCGCCCGCGGTCTCCAGGAGCATCCCGGTGGTGGCGACGGCGATGGCGGTGGCGCGGTCCATGGACCGGGTGCCCTTGCGCCCGAGGATCGCGCGTACGTCGAACTCCGGAATCTCACCGGCTCGTTGATAAGGACCCTGGCCGGACTCGGTCGTGGCGTCACGGCCCTCGCGCACTCCGTCGGCGAACACCTCCGCACCGAGTCCGTACGGCGATCCCGTGGACCATCCGGACACGACAAGACTGTCTGCGGTCATCGTCCCTCGCCCTTCGACGCGTTGTCGGTGGTGCCGGCCTCGGCGGGGCCCCAGGCCCCGGCGGCGGCATGCAGTTCGGCGCCGTCCACGCCGATGGTGTTGCCGCTGATCCAGGAGGAGTCCGTGCGCGAGAGCACCGCGATCGCCTCCGCGACGTCGTCGGGCCTGGTCAGCCGGCCGTGCGGGTTGTTCACCTCGGCGCGCGCGACATAGCCGGCGTGCTCGGGGATGGCCTGGAGCGCCGGCGTGAGAGTGACCCCGGCCCGCAGCGCGTTGACGGCGATGCCCTGCGGTGCCAGCTCGCACGCCAGCTGGCGGACGTGCGCCTCCAGGGCGCTCTTGGCCGCCGAGACGGCGCCGTAGCTGGGCAGTGCCTGGACGACGCCCGCGCTGGTCATCGCGTAGATCTTGGAACCGCTGCGCAGCAGCCCGGCCCGGTGCAGGTCCTGCGTCCAGTAGACGAGGCTGTGCGCCATGACGTCGAGGGTCATCGCCAGCTGCCGGGATGCGATCGGCTGCTCCCAGCCCTCACGGGGCAGGAACGGCACGAGCGTGCCGAAGGCGAGGGAGTGCACCAGGATGCCGATTCCGCCGGTGGAGCCGGTCAGTTCGGCGATCTCGGGCACCAGCCGGTCGCGGGTTGCCCGGCTCGCGGCGTTCGCGTTGTGGAACGACACCTCGACGCCGTACCCGCGGATCTCCTCGACGAGTGCCGCGACCTCCTCGTCCCTGGCCGCGGTGTCGAAGTGCACCCCGACGACGTTGACCCCCTCACGGGCCAGACCGAGGCAGATGGCCCGGCCGATTCCGCTGGAGGCGCCGAGTACCAGGCACCAGCTGCCTTCAAGGGATTTCAGCATCAGTGGGTCTCCCGCTTCTGGGACGTGTGCGACTTCTCGGAATTCCGGTACGGCTCCGGTCCGGTCCGGACGAGTGCCAGCGCGGCATGGCCCTCGCCCGTGACGGTGACCAGCAGCCGGGTGCCGGGCGGACCGGTGAGCATCCGGGCCAGGGCCTGCGCGCCGGCCAGACAGCCCGCCCCGGCGGGAGTCACGCGTCCGGTCGTGCCGGCCGCCCGGTCCACCGCGGCGGTCACCGCCGAGGCGAACGGCGAGCCGTCCGTCACGTGGTGGACCTCCACGGCGGTGTCCTGGCCGGGCAGCAGCCGGCGTACGGCGCCGGGGACGAGTCCCGCGGGCAGCTCCCGCCCGGGCGGGACGAACAGCGAACGGGCTGCGACGGTGCCCCGGACACGGGCGCCGCGCTCCTCGGCGGCCGCCTTCGGTTCCAGGGTCATCGCGATGGCGCCCTGCTCGCCGTCACCGGCCCCGGTCCTGGGCAGCCGGTGCTCCGCCGCACCGACCACGAGCGTGTCGCAACGGCCGGCCGCCAGGGCGCGGCCACCGGCCTCCACCGCCTCCAGGGCCGCGACCCTCGGGGTCGCCAGCGTCAGCGCGAAGGCCTTGAGGGCAAGTTCGGCGGTCAGGCGGGAGCCGAGCAGACTCACCGCGAAGTACGGAGCCGTCGCGGGCGACAGTTCGGCCGCTCCGCCCTCCACGGCCACCTGACGGTCCATGGTGTCGAACAGCTCGGCGAAGCCGCCGTTGAGTGCGAGGGCGGCGCCTCTGCGGTCCGCGGGCACCGCGTCGCAGCGGCCGCCGTCGGCGAGTGCCTCGCGTGCCGCGGCGAGGAGGTACTGGGCTGCGGCCGGAAGGTACTTGTAGCCGCGTGGACCGAGCCGGACGCGGTGGTCGAACCAGGCGCCGTCCTCGGCACCCGCCTCGGGGGCCACGGCCCCGACACCCGTCACGGCCCACATGGTGGCGCTCATGCCGCCGCCCCTTCCAGGACCAGTGAGGAATTGCTGCCGCCGAACCCGTAGGCGTTCACCAGGACCCGCCGGCGGCTGCCCGGCAGCGGCACCGGGGTGCGCTGCGGCAGCCACACGGCGCACGCGGGGTCCTGCTCCCGCAGCGGTACGTTGCGCGGGACGTGGCCGTCGCGCAGGATCAGCGCGCCCGCGACCGCGCCGAGCGCGGCCGAGGCCCCGCCCGCGTGGCCGAGCAGCGCCTTCAGGCTGTAGAGCGGCACCTCCGGCGTCCGCTCGCCGAAGACGCGGTGCAGCGCCTGGCTCTCCACCTCGTCACCGAGACGTGTCCCGGTGCCGTGCGGGATCACACAGCCGATGGCCGCGGCACCGCCTGCGGGGGCGACGGCCTCCCGCATGGCCCGTACGATCTGCTCGCCGTCCGCGTGCGGCGCCGTGACATGACCCGCGTCGCAGCTCCAGCCGGAGCCGGCCAGCGTCAGCGCGCCGGTGGCGCCGCGGGCCGCGGCGTGGGCGGCCGACTCGACGACGAGGATGCCCGCGCCCTCGGCGAAGACCGTGCCGGCCCGGTCTGTCTCGAAGGGCCTGCACCGGTCCGGGTCGACCGCGCCGAGCCGGTTGAAGCAGCCGAGCGCGACCCGCGAGTAGGCGTCGGAACCGCCGGCGAGCACCACGTCGGCCTCGCCCGCCCGCACCATGTCGTACGCCATGCCGAGCGCGTAGCCCCCGGCCGAGCAGGCGTTGCCGATGTCGTGGGCGACGCCTGCCAGGCCGAGGCGGGTTGCGGTCGCGGAGGCCAGCCGGAACGGCGCGGTCCACTCCTCGCCGCCCCGCTCGCGCTCGTTGAGGCCGGGCTCGCCCATGCAACTGCCGAGCACGACCGCCGCCTCGGACAGCCCGGTCAGGCCCGCGTCGGCGAGCGCTTCCCGGGCCGCCGTGACGGCGAAGCGGGTGGCGCGCGCCGCCCGCAGGTCGGGGTCGGGCACCAGGTTGATCCGCGGCAGGTCCATCACGGCGAGCGGGTCCGCCGGCTCGTCCGGCAGACGGACCCCGGCCGCCGTCATGGCACGCCACAGCGTGTCCGTACCCCTGCCGTGACAGGTGACGGCACCGATCCCGGTGACCACGACCTCGCCGGTCATGCCGACTTGCCCTCCAGCGCCGCGTTCATGCGGTCGTCGAAGGACACCAGGCTCCAGTCGCGACGGTTCTCGATCACCGCGTAGCCGTGGGTGATCCGGCCCGTCGCCGTGTGCACCAGCGCCCCGTCACGGACGACGTAGGTGTCCATCCGGGAGGTGTAGGTGAAGCCCTTGAAGACCTCCTCGACGGTGAGGACGACGTACAGGTCCTCCTCCATGCGCGCCTCGTCCAGGACGGTGATGCGCGAGTGCGGGACGACCGGAATCCAGTTCTGCTCGTCGAGGAGGGTCTTGATGGACACGCCCCGGTCCGCGACGAGCTGGTCCTTGGCCTCCTCCATCAGCCGCAGGTAGCCCGACATCTGGATGCGCTCGGTGAAGTGGCAGTACCAGTAGGGGATGCGGAACTTCCAGGCGAAGGAGTTGCTCCCCGCCGTCAGCTCCTTGACCAGGTCGGCGGAGTCCGGGTTCACCTCGGGCGCGTTCACGTCCCAGGCGGGGACGGCGGCCAGCTGCTCGACCGCGTACGGGGCGAGGGAGGCGGGCACGGGCTCGTTGCCGCCGCCGCGCGGGTCCAGGCGCAGCTGGACGCGGACGGTGGAGGTCACGGCTTTGAGGAGGGTGTCGCGCTGCACGTGCAGCACCACGGACAGGAGCAGTTCGCCGTCCTTGGCCTTGCGGTGCGGCCTGACCTCGGCGTGCGCCACGTCGTCGATGTGGAAGGCGTGCAGGATGCGGGTGTCGATGTCGACGATGTCGGTGCACAGGCCGTAGGTCTCGTACACCGTGCCCGGCAGGATGCCGCTCTGCCGCAGATGGTTCAGCACGGCTTCCTCGACGAGGTAGTTGACGTGCTTGAAACCGATCCAGGTGCAGATGTTGGAGCCCTCGTATCGGGGCCGTATGTCCAGGGAGCTCGGCTCCTGGAGGGTGAGGGCGGTGCTGTTCGCGGTCACGTCAACTCCGGTACGTAGGAGGAAAGGCAGGAGGAAGGGGAAGGGCTGGGCGTCAGGGAGGACAGGAAGCCGTGCACCGCCCCGGCGAACAGCTCGGGCTGCTCGGCCATCGGGAAGTGCCCGGAACGTTCGAAGATCCGCAGCCGCGCGTCGGGCAGTGCCCCGGCGAGCGCGCGGGCGTCCGCGGGCCGGGCGGCGAAGTCGCGCTCGCCGGCCACCACCAGGGTGGGCAGGCCGATGGCCGCGGTGTCGAGGAAGGGACTGCGCAGATACGCGTCGAAGAACCGCATCCAGCCGTACGGGCCGATCCGGTCACGTACCCGCCGGGCCATGGCCTCCCGCAGCTCGGCGGGGATCCGGCCGTCCGAACCGACGCGCAGCCCCTCGTCGAGGATGCGCTGGAAGCCGTGCAGGTAGTAGACGGCGGTCTCCCACTCGAACTCCTCGGGCGTGCTGCGGTGGAACGGAGACACGAGGACGGCGGCGTCCGGCCGGCCGGCGGGACGCGAGACCAGGAGTTCCAGTACGGCGTTGGCGGCGAAGGAGTGCGCGATCAGCAGATCGACGTGCCCCGGTACGGCGTCCAGCGCTCTGGCCACCCAGGGCACCGGGTTCGGGTCGTGGCTCCAGCGGGTGTCGCCGCGGGCGGCCCACGGAAGCTCCGCCTCCCACAACTCCAGCTCGCCTCCGGCCAGTTCACTGAACTGCCGCCACACGGCGGTCGACCCGGCGAGGCCGTGCAGGAGCAGCACCCGGACGGGCCGTCGGGCGCCGTCGTGCGCCGCCCTGCGCAGCCGTACCCGTAGGCTCTCCTCGCACGCCTCGTCCGCCGTCATCACGCACTCACCGCCGGGGTGAGGATGAGGGCCGCCGCCGCGTCGTCCCGGCCGATGTCCCCGGTGCCCGCGCTGGCGAGCACCACCGCATCGGCCTCGTCCGCCGCGGCACCTGCCAGCCAGGCCGTGCCGGTCACGCACTGGAGCACCCCGAGCGCTCCCGAGCTGGGACCGAGGAGTTCGGACAGGTCGTGTACGCGGCTGCCCTGCACCGCCCCGAGCGAGGCGCCGGGGGCCCGGATGCCTTCCGGGTGCTCGGGCACGCACCACAGGCCGACGGCGCGCGGTTCACGTCTCCGCACGTCCGCGACGGCGCCGGTGTGCGCGGCCCGGCGCGCGTAGGGACCGAGCTCGGCCAGTGGACGCACGCCGCGCGCGGCCGCCGACTCGGGGGACTCGATGACCAGTGCGGCCGCCCCGTCGAAGAACTCCGCCTGCTCCGGGGCGAGATGGCGCACGGCGGGGTTGTCCGGCTCCACCCCGACCACGAGCACATGCTCGACCCGGCCCGAAGCGATGAGCAGCCGGCCCCAGTTGACCGCGTCGAGGCCGGAGGTCCGGCCGTTGCACAGGGTCAGGTTCGCACCGCGCAGTCCGTGCGTGATGGCCAGCCAGGAGGCGACCACATTGCTGGACGTCGCGGGCAGCATCATGGGGCTGGTGCCGAGGTAGGTGTCGCGGGCGATGGTCTCGACCGCCTCGCAGACGGTGTCCACGTTGCCGAAGTTGGTGCTGACGACGGTGCCGACGGACTCGCCCGGCACGGTCGGCGCGCCGTCCGTGCCGATCAGGCCGGCCGCCGCGAGTGCCTCGCGGCCCGCGACCATGGCGAGCTTGGTGGCCCGGTCCTTGTAGCGCAGGCCCCGGCCGGTCAGCCGGTCCACGGGGTCGGCGTGCACCCCGTCGGGGCGTCGCTCGCCGAGCAGTTGCTCAGGCGTGTCGAGACCGCGGACCGCCGTACCGAGTCCTGTGACCACGACGCGTATCGGGCTCACTGCCTCTCCTCCTGCACCGCGGCGGCGCCGTTCGCGCCGGCCGCCTCGTGTCCCGCGTACCGCTCGACGACCGCGACCGCGTTGAGTCCGCCGAAGCCGAAGGAGTCGATCTGGGCGATCCGCAGCTCCTCGTCGGGGCGCACGGCCTGCCCGCGCACCAGCCGGAAACCGGCCACCGACTCCACCGGGTCGTCGAGCCCGAGGACCGGCGGCACACTCCCGCGCCGCATCACGTCGACGGCCGCGACCAGGCTGTGCAGCCCGGACGCCCCGGCGGTGTGCCCGGTCATCGACTTGATCGCCGTCATGTACGGGGACGGCTCGACGCCCGCGAAGACCGAACCGAGGGCCGCCGACTCCGCCTCGTCGTTGAGCGGGGTCCCCGTGCCGTGCAGCATCACCAGGTCGATGTCGGCGGAGCCGACACCCGCCCGGCGGTGTGCCTCCCGCACGGCCGCGGCGATGTTCTTCGCCTCGGGCGCCGAGGGGTGGTGGGCGTCGCAGTTGACCGCGACACCGCGGACCCGGGCGTGCACGGTGGACCCGGGACCGGGCCCGTCGGCCTCCCTGCGCAGCACGACGGCGACCGCGCCCTCGCCCTGCAGCATGCCGCGCCGGGCCCGGTCGAACGGCCGCACCCGGTCCGGGGCTTCGGGGTAGCAACGGTCGAGCAGCCCGTACGTGCTCTCCGAGATGGTGTCCACGCCGGCCACCACCACCGTGTCGGCCTGCCCGAGGTCGAGCAGGTCGGTGGCGAGGGCCAGGGTGTAGAGCGAAGCGGAGCAGGCGTTGGCGACGGTGTGGGTGTCGGCGGCACCGAAGCGCCTGCGCAGCATGGTGCCGAAGTGCAGGTCCTCCACCTCCACCGGCGTCCTGTCCCGCCACGACAGCTCGACCGAGCGCAGCTCGCGCAGGGTCGTTCCGACCAGGACCGGAACCGACGACAGGTCGTCGCCCAGACCGGCTTCCTGCGCGGCCACCGATACGGCCTGTTCGAGCCAGCGGGTGGCCCGCAGGGGTTCGTCGACGCCGAGGGCCGGCCGGTCGTCGATCTCGTAGGCGACCTGGGCCCGGAACTTGCTGCGGTCGTAGCCGCGCAGTTCGGCGATACCGCTGCGGCCCGCCACCAGCGACTCGTAGATCTCGTCGGTGTCGGAACCGATGCTGGCGACGGCTCCCATCCCGGTGATGATCCAGCTCATGCCGCGCTCCGGTACTTGCCGAGGATGACCACCGCGTTGTTCCCGCCGAACGCCAGCGCGTTGTTCTGCACGATGTTCAGCTCGGCCTCGCGGGCCTCGTTGGGCACGCAGTCGACGCCGCACTCGGGGTCGGTCTCGTTGTGGTTGACGGTCGGCGGGATGAAGCCCTGGGTGAGGGCGACGGCGCAGGCCGCCGCGGCGACCGCACTGGCCGCCCCCATGCTGTGGCCGATCATCGACTTGATGGAGATCGTGCGCGGCATGGCGTCGGCGCCGAAGATCTGCCGGATCGCGCCGGCCTCGGTGATGTCGTTGGCCTTGGTGCCGGTGCCGTGCGCGGAGACGAAGTCGATCTGGTCGGGAGTCACCCCCGCGTTGCGGTGGGCGATCTCGATCGTGCGGGCGATGCTGTCCCGGTCGGGTGCGACGGGGTGCAGCGCGTCGCAGGCGAGCCCGTAACCGAGCACCTCGGCATAGATCCGGGCGCCGCGGGCGAGAGCGGAGTCCAGGCTCTCCAGCAGGAGGATGCCGGCTCCCTCACCCGTGAGGATGCCCTTGCGGTCCTTGTCGAAGGGCTGGCAGACCTCCGGGGCGATGGTGCCGAGCCGGTAGAAGCCCGTGAAGGTCTTCCGGCACAGCGCGTCCGCTCCGCCCACCAGGGCGATGTCCACGTCACCGCTGCGCAGTGCGTCGTAGCCGTAGCCGACCGCGTAGTTGCCCGCCGCGCAGGCGGTCGGGATCGTGACGGCCTCGACGTCCTCCAGGGCGAATTCCCGGACGATGCCGGAGGAGAGCCGGCCCGCCGGTATCCGGCGGGCGACCACCGGATCGTACGACTCGGGACCGGCGGCCAGACCGGTCTCGACGAGCTGGTCGAGGTCGCGGGACTCGCCGTCCGTGGTGCCCACGGACACCAGGGACCGGCGGCCCCGCACCTCGTCCACGGTCAGCCCCGCGTCCTCGATGGCCATCCGGGTGGCGGCGACGGAGAACTGGCTGGCCCGCCCGAGTTCGTCGGGGTCCACCCGGTGGATCCACTGCGCCGGGTCGAAGTCATCGATCTCGCACCCGTTGGCGTAGTCGAACCCGGTGGTGTCGAACGTCGTGATCGGCTTGACTCCGCCGCGTCCTTCGCGGAGTCCGGTGGTGAACGCGTCGATACCGATGCCGATACTGGTGACGACGCCGAGCCCGGTGACGACCACCCTGCGGGGGGTGGCGTCCGTGCCTCGCTTACCTGTGTTCATCGAAGCTCACCCTCTGGCTGACTCAGCCGACTCATCGGGGCAGGGCCGTAGCGCTGCTGGTCAGCTGCGGGCGGAGGCCTCTTCGATGACGGTGTACACGCCGACGAGGTTGACCATGCGGCTGAGCTCGGCCTGGTCGATCGTCACGTGCTGGGTGCGCTCGAGGGCGGCGAGGATCTCGATGGCGCGCAGCGAGTCCGCGTCGTGGTCCTCCTTGAAGAGGCTGACCTCGGTGACCTCGTCCTCGTCGATCTCAAGGATGTCGCAGACGACCTCCTTGATGTTCTGCTTGCGCGCGGCGTCCAGTCCGGTGGTCACGTTGGTCATGTCGACTCCCTGAGAGGTCGGTGGGGATCAGGAGTCGTGCGACTCCGCCCATCCGTTCGGTGAGTCGATGGTGGAGCGGACCGCTATGCCAGCTCTATACGGATGAACCGCGCAGTTCAGAAGGGTCGGCAGGGGGCCCGTCGAGGGGCCCGGCCGGATCGCGGACGACCCCTTCGAGACCCTCGGCCCGGTCGTCGTCACCGCCGAGCCAGCCTGATTCGACGGCTCGCATCCCGGCCTGGAACCGGCTCTTGGCGCCGAGACGGCCCATCAGGTCCGCGGTGATCCGCCGCCCGGTACGTACCGAGACGCCCAGCCGGCGGGCGACGACCTCGTCCGTGAGCCCTTCCCCCAGCAGACGCAGAACGGTTTCCTCCTGGCTGGTGAGCTCGTTCTCCTCGGCGGCCTGGCGCGGCCGGTTCCCACCGCTGAGCGGGACGGCCTTGTCCCATACGTGGTTGAAGAGTTCACAGAGATTGGCGAGAATCCCGGCGCTACGGAACACCAGGGCGCCGGCCCGGGAATCGTCCGGGTCGATGGGCACGAGGGCCTGCTCCCGGTCGAAGATGAGCATCCGGGAGGGCAGCGCGGCGGTGGTGCGCACATGGTTTCCCGAACGGACCAGCCAGCGCGCGTAGTCGACGGACTCGGGATCGTTGTAGATGCTGTCGAGATAGATGGTGTGTATCACCACGCCACGGTTCTGCAGGGTCTCACTCAGTGGACGGCTCGCGGCGCGACTGGAAGCGGACTGCCCGCCGCCGGGGTGGAACGCCAGAAGCGAGGCACGGCAGGAATGACTGAGTTCTTCGATCCGCGAACGGATCTCGTCGATTCCCTCGATGCGCTCGGTCTCGATCTGATGCGACGCCCGTTGCGTGGCGGCATATTCGTGGACGAGTCGTGAGACCTCGACACGCACGTCCGTCATCTGCCTCTGCCGCTCCAGGATGTCGGCTTCCTGCCGGGCGAGGAGCGCCTGCAGTCCGACGTCCGGCGGGACCGGTCTCAGCGTGCCCGGCGACTCCCAGGAGGGTCTGATCAGCGACAGCCGTACGCACTCGTCGAGGGCGGAACGGACCCGCTCGGCCGGCCACCTCAGGGTGTCCTCCAGGTCCTCGACGGAAAGCCCCGGATTCGCCAGTACTGCCCGGTAGAGCTCTGCCGGGTTCTTTCCTAATCCCAGCAGTTCCAGCATGATCTACCCCCCGCGTCATGAAGACCGCCCCCCTGCGGTTTCTCCCCGGAACCCCGAGTGTATGCCTGCGGCCTGAATTGTCTGTCCGAATTTTTCTTCGCCCCTCTCACGTGTCCTTTCCCGGGTGGGCCCGTCTCCCCTGATCCGGGGTCCTGGCAGCCGTGTTGGGCGCCCGGCCCGTCCCGTCGCGTGCGCGAGGGGCGTCCGGGCGCGGCAGCCGAACCGCGGACCGGGTGGCTGATCCCTCGCGCGGACCAGCCACCCGGTCCCTGCCCTGGCGGGCGGACAGCCCGCCCCTCGGATCCGGTCCGACGCCAGGGCCGGTTCGCCCCTCGGATCAGTCCGTCAGGCCGGCGAACGCACCGGGCTCGTACGAACCCCCGGGGTTGTGGACGATCACGTTCATCCGGGTGGCCGCGTTGATCAGCGCGACCAGGCAGACCAGCGCACCGACCTGGTCGTCGTCGTAGTGCTTGCGCACCCCGGCCCAGGTCTCGTCGGACACACCGTGGTCGCCGAGCCGGGTCCCCTCGTCCGCGAGCGCCAGCGCGGCGCGCTCCGCCTCGGTGAACACGGTGCTGTGGCGCCAGACGGCGACCAGGTGGAGCCGGAGCGCGGATTCACCGGCCGCCGCGGCCTCCTTGGCGTGGGCGTCGACGCAGAACCCGCAGCCGTTGAGCTGCCCGACCCGCAACTGCACCAGTTCCCGCAGGGACTTCGGCAGCGTCGACTGCTCCAGGGCCAGCGAGGTCGTGTAGAACCGCTTGGCGACCTTCGTGGCGGTCGGGCTTTCGAAGAGGTTGAAACGAGCTTCCATGACGGCTTCCTCACTCCTGTGGTCACGTGCCGCGGCACTGAACGAACACAAGACGCCGACGGCCCGCTTCGTGTGACAGTGCGCCGGCCGTGACGTGCCCCACCGGCCGCGGCTGTCACAGAACGGCGGTCACCGGCGTCTCGTGTACGAAGCAGCCGCA
Organism: Streptomyces sp. NBC_01013; assembly: GCF_045162765.1. NCBI lineage: Bacteria > Bacillati > Actinomycetota > Actinomycetes > Kitasatosporales > Streptomycetaceae > Streptomyces > Streptomyces sp. NBC_01013. The sequence goes on along the minus strand of NZ_CP108687.1, from coordinate 4,524,889 downwards.
AGCCGAGGAGCCGGGATGAGCGAGCCGACGAAGGACACCGCGGGGGCCCAGGCCCCCGGCAGCCGTGGGGACGACGTCACCGGGACGTTCGTCGCCCACCGGAATCTGCTGTTCACGGTCGCCTACGAGATGCTCGGCTCGGCCGCCGACGCGGAGGACGTGCTGCAGGAGACCTGGCTCCGGTGGGTGGGCGTCGAGCCCGGCGTCGTCCGGGACCCGCGGGCCTATCTGGTCCGGATCACCACACGGCAGGCGCTCGGTCACCTGCGCACGCTCAGCCGGCGCAGGGAGTCCTACGTCGGCCCCTGGCTGCCCGAACCGCTGCTGACCGCGCCCGACGTGGCCGAGGACGTCGAGCTGGCCGAGAGCGTCTCGATGGCGATGCTGCTGGTACTGGAGACCCTCGCGCCTACCGAGCGGGCGGTGTTCGTCCTGCGCGAGGTGTTCGATCTGCCCTACGACGAGATCGCCGAGGCCGTCGGCAGGAATGCCGCCGCGGTTCGCCAGATCGCCCACCGGGCCCGGGCCCACGTCGCCGCGCGCCGGCCGCGCGGGAGTGTGTCCGCCGCCGAGGCCGGGCGCACCGCCGAGGCGTTCCGGCGGGCGGTCGAGACGGGCGACCTGCAACGCCTGCTCGACGTCCTGGCACCCGACGTCGTCCTGCTGACCGACGGCGGCGGAGTCGTCCGGGCCGCCCTGGAACCCGTCGTGGGGGCAGGCCCGGTGGCGGCCGTCCTGCACAGGATCGCCGCCACGACGACCTTGCAGCCGGCCCGGATCAACGGTGACCCGGCACTGATCGTCCGGCTCGACGGCGAGGTCGACACCGTCGTGGCGATGCGCGTCGACGGGGGCCTCGTCACGGGGCTCTACGCCGTGCGCAACCCGCAGAAGCTGTCGCGCGTCGGGCGGGAGACCGTGGTCAGCCGCTGAGCCCGGCCCGCACCTTGTCCGGCGCACCGCATGAGCGACCCGTCACACCCGCCCCCGGCTGCGACTGCCGGACCGTCGCTCCGGGGATACTGCCGGTGCGGTGTCCCGCGGTGCTCGTGGGGGCGGTGCGGTTCGTGGGGCTCCAGAAGCTCGACCATCGTGCCGTGGGGACGCTTCAGGCGCGCGGATACGGCGTGCCCGCAGGACGTACCCCGACGCGCAGGCGCCGCGCCCGTACGGCCTTCCCCGACGCAGAGACGAAGAGAGCGACAGCACTGTGCACCAGTACGAGAAGGACGGACCGGCCATCTATCGCCAGTCCTTCGCCACCATCCGGGCCGAGGCGGATCTGACGGGACTGCCGGCCGACGTGAGCCAGGTGGCGGTCCGGATGATCCACGCCTGCGGCATGGTCGACCTGGTGCGCGATCTCGCCTTCACCCCGGACGTGGTCGCTCGCGCCCGGGCGGCACTGCGGAACGGTGCGCCGATCCTGTGCGACGTGGCGATGGTGGCCAGCGGCATCACCCGGCGACGGCTGCCCGCGGACAACGAGGTGGTGTGCACCCTCTCCGACCCGGCCGTCCCCGGTCTCGCGGCGGAGCTCGGTACGACCCGCAGCGCCGCCGCGCTGGAGCTGTGGCGCGACCGGCTGGACGGTGCGGTCGTCGCGGTCGGGAACGCGCCCACCGCGCTGTTCCGGCTGCTCGAACTGATCGAGGCGGGGGCACCGCGGCCCGCCGCCGTCATCGGTGTGCCGGTCGGTTTCGTCGGCGCCGCCGAGTCCAAGGACGCCCTGGCAGCGCACCCGTCGGGGCTGGAGTACCTGATCGTGCGGGGCCGGCGGGGCGGCAGCGCGATGGCGGCCTCGGCCGTCAACGCGATCGCCTGCGAGGAGGAGTGAACCCGCGGCCCCTCCTCACGCGAGGCCGGGGTGGCCGCACAGCCAGGTGACGGCCTCCTCCGGCGTGCCGGCCACTGCCACCCCTTCCGGGGACGGCGGCCGGCGCACCACCACCACCGGGAGCCGCGCCTCGCGGGCCGCGGCGAGTTTGGGGGCGGTGGCGTCGCCGCCGCTGTCCTTCGTGACGAGGACGTCGATGCGGTGGCGGTGGATCAGCTCACGCTCTCCGTCCAGGGTGAAGGGCCCCCGGTCCAGCAGTGTCTCCATCCGGGCCGGATACGGCGGTTCGGGTGCGTCCACCGACCGCGACAGGAACCACAGGCCATCCAGCTCCGCGAAGGCGGCGAGGCCGAGCCGCCCCGTCGTGAGGAACACCCGCCGCCCCAGGGTGGGCAGCGACGCCGCAGCCTCCTCCAGCGAGGCGGCCGGGTGCCAGTCGTCGCCCGGACCGGCCACCCAGCCGGGGCGGCGCAGGGCGAGGAGAGGAACATGGGCGGCAGCGGCACCGGCGGCCGCGTGGAAACTGATCGTCCCGGCGAAAGGATGGGTGGCGTCGATGAGCGCATCCACCCGGTGCGTACGCAGCCATATGGCCAGGCCCCCGGCTCCGCCGAAACCGCCGATGCGCACCTCCCCGGGCGGCAGCCTCGGCAGGGCCACCCGACCCGCCAGCGAAGTGGTCACCCGGGCCTCCGCGGGCAGCTCCGCCACCAGCAGCCCGGCCAGCCGGCGGGCCTGGGCCGTGCCGCCGAGTACGAGCACGTGCATCGGAGCCCTCCATGGGTGAGGCGGAGGCGGCGGGTGGCCGCGGCGCCCAACTCAAACACACCGGGCTCCGGCCCGGCTGGACCACCGGCGCCTGCGCGACCGCGGCCACCACGGCCGCGTACACGGCCCTGCTGACCGGCGGCTTCCCCGACCCGGTGGTCATCACCCTTCCCGGTGGCCAGGCCCCCGCCTTCGCGCTCGCGGTGGAGGAACTGCACGACGGCCGGGCCACGGCCGGCATCGTCAAGGACGCGGGCGATGACCCCGACGTCACGCACGGGGCTCTCGTACGGGCCACCGTGCGCGTGCTGCCGCCCGGTTCGGGTGTGGTGTTCAGGGCCGGACCGGGCGTGGGCACGGTCACGCTGCCCGGCCTGCCGCTCGATGTCGGCGAGCCCGCGGTCAACCCCGTGCCGCGCCGGATGATGCGCGAGCACATCGAGCGGGTGGCGGCGGAGCACGGGGGCGCGGGGGACGTGGAGATCACGCTCTCCGTGGACGACGGCGAGGAGATCGCCCGCTCCACCTGGAATCCGCGTCTGGGCATCCTCGGCGGCCTCTCGATCCTCGGTACGACCGGCGTGGTGGTGCCGTACTCCTGCTCGGCGTGGATCGACTCGATCCGCCGCGGTGTGGACGTGGCGCTGGCCGCCGGGCAGACCCATGTGGCGGGCTGCACCGGCTCCACCTCGGAGAAGACCGTGGTGGCCGAGTACGGGCTGCCGGAGATCGCCCTGCTGGACATGGGTGACTTCGCGGGCGCGGTGCTCAAGTACGTACGCCGTCACCCGGTACAACGGCTCACCGTCTGCGGGGGGTTCGCCAAGCTGTCCAAGCTCGCCGCCGGCCATCTCGACCTGCACTCCGGCCGCTCCCAGGTCGATCCGTCGTTCCTGGCCGAACTGGCCCGGCGGGGCGGGGCCGACAAGTCCCTGGCCGCCGAGGTCGCCGCCTCGAACACCGGCCTCGCCGCCCTCCGCTCCTGCCTGGCGCGTGGCATCGCACTGGGCGACCTGGTGGCGTCGGCGGCACGGGACGAGGCTCTTTCGGTGCTGCGGGGCGCCCCGGTCGCTGTCGACGTCATCTGCATCGACCGGGCGGGCGCGGTGGTCGGGCGCAGCGGCGTGCGCTGAGTCCCCGGCCCGGGTTCCGGAGCCGTTCCTCTCCTCGTACGACTTTCCCACCATCACCTGTGAAGTGATGAGCAGGTCGTCCTTAAACCTTTGTTTCAGGGCGAGTTGGAGGTTTATCTACGCGCGGAGCTACGGCTCCCGAACGATCATTCGGGCAAATCCGGCACGTTCTCGCATGGCCATTACCGGCGGGTACCGGAAGCTGCTACAACAGGTGGCGCCTCACCAACCCCCCATCCACCCCCCACACTTCGGAGGGCTGACAGCTATGTCAGTACGGAGATTCTGGGCGTCCGCATCCACGCTGCTCCTCGCCGCGGCGGCCGCTCTCGGCATGGCCCAGCCGGCATCGGCCGCCGCCGGCGGGTACGTCGCCCTCGGCGACTCGTACTCGTCCGGCGTCGGCGCCGGGAGCTACCTGTCCGACAGCGGTGACTGTCGCCGCAGCACCAACGCCTACCCCTACTTGTGGGCGGCGGCGAACTCCCCCTCGTCGTTCGCCTTCGTCGCCTGTTCGGGCGCGACCACGAGCACCGTCAAGAGTGGCCAGCTCGGTTCGCTGAGCTCGTCCACCTCCCTGGTCAGCGTCACCGCGGGCGGCAATGACGTCGGGTTCGCCGACGTCATGCAGGACTGCGTGCTCTCCTCCGAGGCCACCTGCATCGCCAGCGTGAACTCGGCGGTCGGACAGATGAACAACACGCTGCCGTCCGCGCTGAGTTCGCTCTACTCCTCCATCCACTCCAAGGCACCGACGGCCCACGTCGTGGTGCTGGGCTACCCGCGCTTCTACAAGATCGGCGGCAGCTGCATCGCCGGTCTCACGGAGAAGGAGCGCACCACGATCAACAACGCGTCCGACGTGCTCAACGGCGTCATCGCCAAGCAGGCGGCGAACGCCGGATTCACCTTCTCCAGCGTCGTCGACGAGTTCACCGGGCATGAGTTGTGCTCGGGCGACGCATGGCTGCACAGCGTCTCGATCCCGGTCTACAACTCGTACCACCCCAAGGCCGTGGGGCAGTCGAACGGCTATCTGCCCGCCTTCCGCTCTGTCGCGTAGGGCCTGATCCGAACGGCGCGGCACCGCTTCGGGGCTCCCGGCTCCGGGGCGGTGCCGCGCCTGTGCCGTGCTCGGGCGCGGCACAGGCGCGCTGCCCGTCGGTGACGCCGAAGGGGCACCCCGCGAACCCCGTCGGCTCTCGGCGCCGCTCGGCTCAGTACCGCTCGACCAGATGCTCCCGGCCCGCCGGGGGTTCGTACGGCTCGGGCCAGAAGTCGGTGATCCCGCTGATCCGGCCCTGTGCGTCGAACGTGAAGAAATGGACGGCATGCGACTGCTGCCGATCGTCCGTGAACAGCGTCCGGACGGCGGCCTGCCGCCCGCCCCGGTCGACGACGATCCGCTCGACGCGCACCCGCCAGTCCCCCGGGTACTCCCGGTTGAACGCCATGTACCGCTCCTTGCCACGAATGCGCTCGCGGGTCTGCGGCAGGTCGTACAGCACCTCGTCGGCGAGCGTCGTCGCGAAGGCGTCCCAGTCACGGAGGTCGGCCGCGGTCCAGTAACTCTCGACCGTGGCGCGCAGATCAGCAGTCGTGGTCATGGTCCGAGTCTGGACCCGACCACTGACAGTCGGCCCCGGCCTCGGTGAACGGCCCCGCCGGCCGCTCCGCTGCGCTACCGGCGCCGGCCCGGGTCCTTTGGCCGGCTCGCCTTGACCGAGTACATCAGCGGGATCCGCGGCCGTTCCGCCGGGAAGCGGTAGAAGCCGTCCGAGCGGCGCTCCAGCACCGGGAAGCGGGCGAAGAGCGAGGCGTCGTGCTCGTGCAGGAACTCGATGCGCAGTCCGGCCGCGGCCAGTGCGGAGACGACGCTGCCCACCGGGTGCTGCCATTCGACGCTGCGGTTGTGGACGGTCGGGGCGTCGAAGTCGGCGTACGTGCCCGGCGTCTCGTCCACCCACGCGTCGCGTGAGAAGTAGTCGTGCACGACGTGCGAACCGGTCGCGTCGTCGAGGCAGTCGGTGAGCGGATGGAACTCCGCCAGGTAGAGGAACCCGCCGGGCGCGACGAGCGAGGCCGCCGTCTCGGCCCAGCGGTCGATGTCCGGCAGCCAGTTCAGCGCGCCGATCCCCGTGTAGACGATGTCGTACGAGGAGTCCGGCACGGCCTCGGCCGCGTCGTGGACGTCGGCGGCGACGAACGCCGCCCTGTCCGGGCCCAGCCCCAGCTCCCGGGCGAGCGAGCGGGCGGTCTCCACGGCGGGCTCGGAGAAGTCGAGGCCGACCACCTGCGCGGCCCCGTGCCGGGCCCAGGACAGGGTGTCGACTCCGATGTGGCACTGCAGGTGCAGCAGCGTCAGGCCGGTGACGTCCCCGACCTCGGCCAGCTCGAAGTCCCGCAGGGCGTCCTTGCCCGCACGGAAGGAGTCGAGGTCGTAGAAGTCGCTGTCGGCGTGAATGGGCACACGCTCATCCCACATCGCGCGGTTGGCCTCGCGCCAGTCGGCGGGTATCGGAGCAGGCATGTCGGCGAGGTTATCCACAGGCTGCGGACAAGGCGAACGGTTTGTCGGCCGTCCGGCGCAGAATGGTGGGCATGACTGAGACCACTGGTTCGACGAACGAGTCCGTCCCGGCGTGGGAGCAGCGTTTCCGGGCCCCCCGGGTGTCACTGCCCGACTGGGCGGAGGACGCGCCGGACCGCGCGCTGTTCGTCTCCAACGCGACAGGGACCTACGAGCTGTACGCATGGGACCGGTCGACGGGCGAGCAGCGTCAGGTGACCGACCGGCCGAACGGGACGACGGACGGCGTGCTGACGCCGGACGGCGAGGACGTGTGGTGGTTCAGCGACACCGACGGGGACGAGTTCGGGGTGTGGATGCGCCGGCCGTTCGGCGCCGGGATCGAGGACGTGGTGGACGAGCCGGCGGCTCCCGGCCTCGAACCCTCCTACCCGGCCGGACTCGCGATCGGGCGGGACGGGACGGCGGCGATCGGCCGTTCGACGGACGAGGACGGCACGACGGTCCACGTCGTCCGGCCCGGGGCGGCTCCTGTGGAGATCTACCGCCACCGCGAGTCGGCGGGGGTCGGCGATCTGTCGCACGACGGCTCGCTGATCGCGCTGGAGCACACCGAGCACGGCGACGCGATGCACTCCGCGCTGCGCGTGGTGCGCCCCGACGGCACCACGGTCGCTGAGCTGGACGACACCGAGGGCGGCACGAAGGAGCTCGGCCTGGCGGTCCTGGGCTTCGCGCCGGTCGCCGGGGACACCCGGCTGCTGGTGGGGCACCAGCGGCGCGGCCGCTGGGAGCCGATGATCTGGGACCCGGTGGCGGCCACGGAGACGGACCTCGCCATCGACCTGCCCGGCGATGTGGGCGCCGAGTGGTATCCGGACGGCTCCGCACTGCTGGTCGAGCACGGCTTCGAGGCCCGCAGCGAGCTGTGGCGGTACGAGCCGGCCGCGGCCGGTGGGGCCCTGGTGCCGGTAAAGACGCCCGCCGGTACCGTCTCGGGCGCCACGGCCCGGCCGGACGGCACGGTGGAGTACCTGTGGTCCTCGGCCGCCGAGCCGCCCGTCGTGCGCTCCACGACGGGCGCGGTGGTGCTGGATCCGCCCGGTGCGAAGGCCCCGGCGTCCGTCCCGGTCGAGGATGTGTGGGTGGACGGGCCCGGGGGCCGCATCCATGCGCTCGTCCAGCGCCCGGCCGGTCCGGCCGAGGGCCCGTTCCCGACCGTCTTCGAGATTCACGGCGGGCCGACCTGGCACGACAGCGACGCCTTCGCGGCCGGACCGGCCGCCTGGGTCGACCATGGCTACGCGGTCGTCCGGGTCAACTACCGCGGCTCGACCGGCTACGGGCGGGCGTGGACGGACGCGCTCAAGCACAGGGTCGGCCTGATCGAGCTGGAGGACATCGCGGCGGTGCGGGAGTGGGCCGTGAAGTCCGGCCTCGCGGACCCGGCGAAGCTGGTCCTGGCCGGCGGCTCCTGGGGCGGCTATCTGACGCTGCTCGGTCTCGGCACGCAGCCCGGCGACTGGGCCGTCGGCCTGGCCGCGGTCCCGGTCGCGGACTACGTCACGGCATACCACGACGAGATGGAGGCCCTCAAGGCGATGGACCGCACCCTGCTGGGCGGGACTCCCGAGGAGGTGCCCGAGCGGTTCGAGGCCTCGTCCCCCCTCACCTACGTCGACGCGGTGCGGGCGCCCGTCTACATCTCGGCGGGCGTCAACGACCCGCGCTGCCCGATCCGCCAGGTGGAGAACTACGTCGACCGCCTGAAGGGCCGCGACGCCGTGCACGAGGTCTACCGGTACGACGCGGGCCACGGCTCGCTCGTCGTGGAGGAGCGCATCAAGCAGGTGCGCCTGGAGCTCGACTTCGCCCGGCGTCACCTGGGAGGCCCGGCAGGCGACGCGTGAGGTGTCGCGGGGCCGCGCAGCCCTGTGTAGGACCCGAATAAAAGGGGCGGTACGGGGTGCCCCCGGTCCGGAGGTCCGGAGCGGGGACCGTACCGTGGAGGGGTGTACCGGTTCCTGCTGACCCCGCGATGGTGGGGGATCAACCTCTTCGTCGTGCTGGCCATCCCGTTCTGCGTGTTCATGGGCACCTGGCAGCTCGGCCGCTTCGAGGACCGCGTGCAGACGCACGAGGCCGCCGAGAAGCAGCCCGCTCCGGGCACCATGGCCGCCGAGCCGCTCGCCGAGCTGCTGCCCGTCGACACGGTGACCTCCGGCCGCCCCGCCACCGCGACCGGCCGGTACGCCGATCAGTTCCTGGTGCCCGGCCGGAAGCTGGACGACCGCAGCGGCTTCTACGTGCTGGACATGCTGCGCACCGACAGCGGCAAGGCCCTGCCGGTGGTGCGCGGCTGGTTGCCCGGAAAGGCCGGACAGACCCCGGTGCCGGCCGCACCGACCGGCCGGGTCACCGTGACCGGCGACCTCCAGGCCTCGGAGAACACGGGCACCGACGGTGTCGACGCGAAGGGCGGCCTCCCCGAGGGCCAGGTCGGCATGATCAGCGCCGCCTCCCTGGTCAACCTCGTGCCGTACGACGTCTACGACGCCTGGGTCACGCTCCAGGAGACCGAGGCCCGCACGGGCGCGTCCGGGACCGCGGGCGCCGCCCTCACCGACACCCCGGGCAGGAGCGGCGGCGGGTTGCGGCCCGTGCCGGCGGCCGCGCCCCAGAACAGCGGACTGGACCTGAAGGCATTCCAGAACCTCGGCTACACGGGTGAGTGGTTCGTCTTCGCCGCGTTCGTGGTCTTCATGTGGTTCCGGCTGCTCCGGCGGGAGGCCGAAGCGGCCCGGGACCTGAAGCTCGGCCTGGTCGCCGACGCGGAGACGCCCACCGGCTGACCGCCCGCACCCCCGCAGGTGCGGGCGCCACCGGGGGCAGGCGCACGGTGCAAGGCGGCTCGACCGACGCATTCCGGCCCTGTGGACGCCCCCGCCCCCGCCCCCGGGCCGGGGCTTCGAGCCCGCACCGTCCCGAGGCTGCTTCAAGCCCTCAGCACCCCGGCGCGGCTTCGAGCACGCGCCACCACGAGGCGCGTTCAAACCCACGCCACCACGACGCGGCTTCGAGCACGCGCCCTCACGACGCGGCTTCGAGCACGCCCGTCCGGTAGATCGTGCCCGCACAGGCGTTGTCGATCTTCGTCTCGGCCACCGGTGCCCCCGGCTCCGGCGTGTGCTGCACGGACACGGTGCCCTGCGCCACGCCGTCGCCCTCCTCGCTGCCGAACTGCGTCTGCGTACCCGCTTCGCCGTCCCCGGCCCCGGTGCCCGTCGTGGACCCCGCCGCGACCCCGGTACTGCCGGCCGCGCCGTCCGTGGGAGTCGGCGAGGGTGAGCCGCCGGCGGTCGGGCAGGTCTCCTGGGGCACCCAGGCGAACTTCACCTCGTACGCCATGGACGGCTTCAGCAGGACCGTCGCCGCCTCCTGAGCAGGATCGGGCAGCCCGGACGCCGGGTCTCCCTGGATGTGCCGGACGACCACGATCCTGGCCGGGTCGGCCGCACCCGCCGCCGCGAAGCCCACCGTGCCGCCGCTGCTCACGGAGCAGTCCTTGCCGGACACGTTGGCGATGCGGAAGCTTCCGTACACCGTGCCGTCGGCACCGGCCGCGCCGGTGCTCGCCGAGGCGACTCCGAGCTGGTCGGCGGCGCAGGCCGGCATGGCGGCCTCCGCACTGGCGGCCGGGTCGTCCACGGAACCGCCGGAGCCCTTCTCGTCCGTGTCCGGGCCGCTGCTGCCGGACGGGGTGGCGGTGCTGTCCGGGACGCCCTTGGTGCCGCTCTGCTGCCCCCCGCCGCCGGCACCGCCCCCGTCGCCGGATTCGGCGCCGGGTTCCTCACCGTTGCCGCCCTGCGCCTGCTCGCCGTGACCGGCGATGGCGGGGCTTGCGGTGCTCGAACCCTCGGAGTTGGCGACGTGGACGAAGGCGGGAACCGCGGTGCCGATGAGCAGCGCGGCCGCCGCCACCCCGACCAGGGCCTGCCGGCGACGTGCACGCCGGGCGGGTACCGCGCGGTACAGATGGTCGAGGGTGCCGTCGCTCGGTTCGAGACCCTGCACGGCACCGCGCATCATCCGGCGCAGCGCGGCCTCGTCGAGGGAGACATCACCGGAACCGGAACCCGGTCCGAGGAGTCCGGCCGGCCCCGTGAGTCCGGGCGGGCCCGCGAATCCCAGGGTGTCCGCTTCCCCGCCGGAGCCGGGGTGCGCGCCCTCCCCCGTGTCGCGGTCCGTATGGGGGGTGTTCTCCGGCCCGTGGTTCACAGTTCCGTTTCCAGTCCGGTCATTCCGATGTCCGTGAGCAGGTCGGCGCCCGGTTCCGTTCCCGTCCTCGCGCCCGTACTCGTCGTCATGACGCCGGCTCATGTCTGAGCCTCCATCACCACGCGCAGCGCCGCGATGCCGCGGGAGCCGTACGCCTTCACCGAACCCAGGGATATCCCCAGCGTCTCGGCGACCTGCGCCTCGGTCATGTCCGCGAAGTAGCGCAGCACCAGCACCTCCCGCTGACGCCGTTGCAGCCCCCGCATCGCTTTGATCAGCGCGTCCCGCTCCAGCTGGTCGTACGCACCCTCCTCCGCGCTCGCCATGTCCGGCATGGGCTTGGAGAGCAGCTTCAGTCCGAGGATGCGGCGGCGCAGCGCGGAGCGGGAGAGGTTGACGACGGTCTGGCGCAGGTACGCGAGCGTCTTCTCCGGCTCGCGCACCCGGTTGCGCGCCGAGTGAACGCGGATGAACGCCTCCTGCACGACGTCCTCGCAGGAGGCCGTGTCGTCCAGCAGCAGGGCGGCGAGGCCGAGCAGCGAACGGTAGTGGGCGCGGTAGGTCTCGGTGAGGTGGTCGACGGTGGTTCCGGCTGCCACGCTCTCCTCAGCGCCCTCGCGCTGCGACGGCAGCCCCGCAGCCCGTGTCGCGGGCATGGGCGCGATCACCGGCATGCCGCCGGACGCGCGGGGCCGTCTGAGCGGTCGCACCGAAGCGCCGCGCAGGGGGCCCACCACTGTGATATCGAGAACCTCTGCCACGCCAGTTGGACACGTTCCCCCCCGTCAGGGTTGTACGCATACGGCACCGCGTTTGCCACCGTGCGATATGCCTTCATACGTACCCGCTCTTCCCCAAATGCCCCGAATGTGCGCCCCGCCGCGCAAGAAGTGACCGCTGAGACGCCTGCCGCCCGACCGGCGGTTGCAACGGACCGAAAGCTCATCGTCGGACACCGCGATACCCCAGCTCAAGAGGTTCAGACCAGCAACTTGCTCACAGTACGTTCACAGAACATACAAAAAAGGTCCGATCAGGACCGGGGAAATTCGACAGCCACCGCTTCGGCGATCTGAGCCACGTTCAGCGCCGCTCCCTTACGGAGATTGTCGCCGCAGACGAAGAGTTCCAGCGCCGCGGGATCGTCCAGCGAGCGACGGACCCGGCCGACCCAGGTCGGATCGGTGCCCACCACATCGGACGGCGTGGGGAAGTCGCCGGCCCCGGGGCTGTCGTAGAGCACCACACCCGGAGCGGTGGCCAGGATCTCGTGGGCCCGGTCCACCGCGACGTCGTTCTCGAAGCGGGCGTGGACGGACATCGAGTGAGTGGCGATCACGGGCACGTACACGCAGGTCGCCGAGACCTTCAGGTCGGGCAGGTCGAGGATCTTGCGGCACTCGTCGCGGATCGCCAGCTCCTCGGACGACCAGCCGTCGCCCGCGTCCGTTCCGGCCCACGGCACGACGTTGAGGGCGACGGGTGCGGCGAACGGGCCGCCGGTCGTGTCGCCGACGACACGGCGCACGTCGCCCGGCTTCGTACCGAGTTCGGTGCCGGTCACCATGGAGAGCTGTTCACGCAGCGTGGCGACGCCGTCGCGCCCTGCCCCGCTCACCGCCTGGTAGGAGGAGACGACGAGCTCACGCAGTCCGAACTCGGCGTGCAGGGCGCCGACCGCGACGATCAGCGACAGCGTGGTGCAGTTCGGGTTCGCGATGATGCCGCGCGGCCTGATCCGTGCGGCATGGGGGTTGATCTCGGGCACGACCAGCGGGACGTCCGCGTCCATTCGGAAGGCGGCGGAACCGTCGACGACGACGGTGCCCTTGGACGCGGCGAGCGGCGCCCAGCGTGCGGACACCTCGTCGGGCACCAGGAAGAGCGCCACATCGACGTCGTCGAAGACGTCCTCGGTGAGGCCGAGAACCTCGGACTCCTCACCGCGCACGACCAGCTTGCGGCCGACGAGGCGCGGTGAGGCGATCAGTTTGACCTCGCCCCAGACATCCGCGTGCTCCGAGAGGATCTGGAGCATGACGCCGCCGATCGCCCCGGTCGCGCCGACGACCGCGAGCGACGGGCGGCGTGCGGTCATCGGCCGGTGCCCCCGTACACGACTGCCTCATCGGAGTCGCTGTCGAGACCGAAGGCGGTGTGCACGGCGCGCACGGCCTCGTTGACGTCATCGGCGCGGGTGACCACCGAGATGCGGATCTCGGATGTCGAGATCAGCTCGATGTTCACACCGACGTCCGAGAGCGCCTCGAAGAAGCCCGCCGTGACACCCGGGTTGGTCTTCATGCCCGCGCCGACCAGGGAGATCTTCGCGATCTGGTCGTCGTAGCGCAGCGACTCGAAACCGATGCCGGCACGGCTGCGCTCCAGGGCGTCGATGGCCTTGCGGCCCTCGGCCTTGGGCAGCGTGAAGGTGATGTCGGTCAGACCGGTGGACGCGGCGGAGACGTTCTGCACCACCATGTCCATGTTGATCTCGGCGTCCGCGATGGCGCGGAAGATCGCGGCTGCCTCGCCCGGCTTGTCGGGCACGCCGACGACCGTGACCTTGGCCTCGGAGACGTCGTGGGCGACTCCGGAGATGATGGCGTGCTCCACCTGCTGGTCCCCTTGCGGCTCGTTGCTGACCCAGGTTCCGCGCAGCCCCGAGAAGGACGAACGGACGTGGATCGGGATGTTGTAGCGGCGTGCGTACTCCACACAGCGGTGAAGCAGCACCTTGGAGCCGGACGCGGCCAGCTCCAGCATGTCCTCGAAGGAGATCCAGTCGATCTTCTGGGCCTTCTTCACGACCCGCGGGTCGGCGGTGAAGACACCGTCCACATCGGTGTAGATCTCACAGACCTCGGCGTCCAGCGCCGCCGCGAGTGCCACCGCGGTGGTGTCGGACCCGCCGCGGCCGAGGGTCGTGATGTTCTTGCCCTCCTGGCTGACACCCTGGAACCCGGCGACGATGGCGATGTTGCCCTCGTCGATCGAGGTCCGGATGCGGCCGGGCGTGACGTCGATGATGCGCGCTTTGTTGTGGACCGAGTCGGTGATGACACCGGCCTGGCTGCCCGTGAACGACTGGGCCTCGTGGCCCAGGTTTTTGATCGCCATCGCCAACAGGGCCATGGAGATCCGCTCTCCGGCGGTCAGCAGCATGTCGAACTCACGCCCTGCCGGCATCGGAGATACCTGCTCGGCAAGATCGATCAACTCGTCCGTCGTGTCGCCCATCGCTGACACCACGACAACCACCTGGTTGCCGTTCTTCTTGGCGTCGACGACTCGCTTGGCGACCCGCTTGATGCCTTCGGCATCGGCTACGGAGGAGCCTCCGTACTTCTGCACGACAAGGCCCACGTGCGCTCCTCGCTCAATCCATTTATCGCGGTCGGCTCAGTTTAACGAGCAGCCCGGAAACGCCCCGCTGATATCATATGCTGAGATGTCCCGCTCAGCACGTGATCATCGGCGCGTCGTCCGAACTGCTCGTACCGGGCTGCTGCCCTCCGATCATCCGCCCACTCCCGTATGTGGCCCAGCCCACACGAGGAGGGCTGGGCCACTCGGGGCGTGATCAGCAGGTGAGGCAGGGCTCGCCGCCGAAACCGAGCAGGCTGACGGAGGTCGCGCTCAGCGCCCCGGAGAAGGCCTGCACCTCGTCCACCGATCCGTGCAGGTACTCACCCCAGCCGTCCGCGGTGCGGCCGCGCCCCACCTGAAGGCCGCCGGTGCTCGTCCATGCGGAACGGAAGGCGGCGTCGGCGGTCGCCACGCCGTTCACGTACAGGGTGATCCGGTCCATGCCGCGGTCATGCACGACCGCGAGGTGGGATTCCCGCCCTCCGGCCCAGTCCGGTTCTCCGCTGTGTACGGCCACCGTCTCGGCCGCGTCCGGCGCATCCGCGTGGCTCATCACCAGCTCGAAGGTCTGCGTCGACGGAACGTACCGCACCTTGAACGCGTCACCGTGTTCCCCGCCCTGCGAGAGCACCGTCATGGGGCGCGCGGGCTCCCTGTCCGCAAGGTTGACCACCGCAGCGACGGTGAAGCTGTCGCCGGTGTCAACGACCGGGCTGTCCGTGGCCGCGTAACCACTGGTCCCGTCAAGATCCAGGTGCCCGAAGCCGACGAGCGGGTAGGGGAGCAGCGAGGGTTCGCAGGCCGGATCGGCCTCCGGGTCGCACGGCTGGTCGGTGTAGTTGTAGGCCGAGGCGCCCCCCACGAACTTCAGAGCCTGACCACCGTGAAGCTCCGGGCTGAGACCTTGGGGTGCGGTCTCCAGGGACCAGTGCCCCCGCTCCTGCGGGGTGCGGCGGCCCAGATCCTTGGCCTCGGCGGGAACGACGACCCGGTCGTACGTCCGGACATCGCCGATCTCGCCCTGCCAGCGGTCCCGGTAGCCCGCCTTGCCGCGTGCGCGGCCGATCTGGAAGTCGCCGGTGACCGTCGCGGGTGCGGCCTCGGTGGCGGTGCCCGCCTCCTGGCCGTTCACGTACAGACGCGCCAGTCCCGTCTCGGCGTCGTACAGCCCGAGCACGTACGCCCACTCGCCGGTCTCGGGACGGCCGCCGCTGACACGCGTACCACCGATGCCGAACGACCAGACCGGCGCACCGTCACCGGTACGTGCTCCGAGCGTGAAGCCGGGAGCGGTGCCCGCGTCCTGGCTGGCGAGGGTCATGTCGTGGTCCAACGCCGCCGGCCGTACCCACCCGCCGACCGCGAAGGTCTTTCCGGTGTCGACGACCTGCGTGCCGGGCGTCAGGAAACCGTGCCCCGTCCCGTCGAGCGTCGCGGTGGACGTCAGCGCGGTGCCCGGGGGCACCGGACCACCGAAGGCGACACCCGCTCCGGCGCGGGCGGCGGGCCCTGCGGTGGGTGCGGCGGACTTGGAGCCAGCGGGATCGGACAGCGCCCACTGCGCGAACGGGGAGCGGCCCGCCTTCACGCGGAAGAAGTAGTTGGTAGGCGGACTGCGGTGGCCCGAGCGGTCGTCCGCCTGCACCTGCAGATAGCCCAGCGTCTCCGACGTCGGCATGTAGCGGATCTCCGCCGCTCCGCCCAGCCCGTCCGCCTGCACCGTCCCCCGCGGGCCCCCGACGAAGTCGTACGTGTAGCTGACGACGTCATCGGACGGCGAGTCGAAGCGGAACGTCCCGTAAACCCCGACGCCGTCCGACCAGCCCCCCTCCTCGGGATACTCGGCCGAGGTGACCGTGGGCTTCTCCGGACTCACGTTGTCGATCACGAACTCACAGCCGGCGCCCTCGTCATCGACCGCGCTCCACGGCGAGACGGCATCGCCGTCATGGGCCCGCACCCGCCACGAGACGACCGTCCACGGTGGCAGGTCCGAGGGGAGCTGCCACTCCGCAGCGGAACCGGAGGACACCCGTCCCAGGGAGTGATAGCTCCGGCGCTGCTCGACGCCGCCCCCATCGGTCCACCACGCCTCGAACTCCGCGGTGACGAAGTTCCCCTCCGCGGGACGGTCATCCTCCACCGGGTCGTGGAGCACGGCCGCCACCCGGGGAACCCCCCTCACGTACGGCCGGCCGTCCCCCGCGACACACGCTTTCGAACTCGTCGTCAGATCCGTGGCGACCGGCTGGAGGGGCGGCAGATTGTCCGCGGCCACGGCCGCGTTCGGCGTCGCCATCACGACCGCCACACCGACCGACAGCGCTCCCAGCCACCGGGCTCTCCCGGTTCTTATCCCGCTTGTCATGCTTTCGATTCCCCTCCCCTGCAAGGCCCGTGGTGATCACGGGCTGGGGGAGGCTAGCAGCGGGCACCGACAGCGGCCCCGGCATTTTTCACACGCCGAGCGAGGTCCGTCACCGGGCTGGTCCCCGCACCTACCGTGGACGCGGACGCCGCACCCGCTCCCCTCCCGGAGGCCTCACCCATGCCCAAGCCGCACCGCGCACTCCCGCTGCTGCTCCTGGCCGCGTGCACCGTCCCCTTGACCGCGTCCCCCGCACACGCGGGCGGCACCTGCTTCGCGACGCACGCTGACGCCCCCATCTACGCGGGCAGCAACCCGTGGACCGACATCGTCGGCTATCTGGACCCGGGCGTCCCGGTGAACGGCACGCGACCGGGCGCGGACGCGCTCTGGCAGGTGTCGCGCACGGACAACGGCGCGCCCCTGGGTTTCATGCGCCCGCAGGACCTTCGCTGCGACGGCGGCTGACCCGCACTCACCTGCCCTGCCCCGCCGGGCGCCCGGTGGCGGCCCGTAGTCCCGCCACCCTGGCCGCGACGTCCGTACGCTGCCGGGGCCGGGCCAGGAACGTGTCCGGGACGTCGCCCGTCGCCCCGTTCGCCTCGTCCCGGTCGATGTCCGCGCGGCAGTCCGGGCAGACGCCGTCCACAAGCGTGGTGGTGCTCTCGTCCTCGTCGCAGAAGGCGCACATCTCCAGCGCCCCCACGATCTCTTCCCGGATCTCGCTCTTCCTCGGCTGCGGTACGGGTGGCATCTTGTTCTCCAGTCGGGTACGGAGGAAGGCCCCGGCGGAATGCACGGAGGCCGGCAGTCCTGACACCAGTGCCTGGCTGACCTGCTCGCGGCCCACACCCCGCACCAGCCACTCCTGCGCCAGCTCTTCCAGTGCCACGCATTCGCCCTCGGAGAGCTGGAGCCTCGGCTCCCTCCTCCCGAGACCGGCGAGCACGGTGTACGCCTCCGAGCGCGGAGCCGGCACGCCCGGCTCGGGCTCGGCGGGCCGCACCTCGTCCGGCGCGGCAGGTTGCCCGGGTGCGTCCATGCCCCGGATGAACCGGACGTACTGCCGCCACCAGGCCGCGTCGCGGGCGCTGCGGGAGAAGAACGTCCGCGTCACCCAGCGCAGCCCGCTGCCCTCCACGGCGATCTGCACCCTGATCCGGCGCAGGTGCCCCGCCCTGGTCAGCCGGTCCAGCGCGCTGCGGCACGCCTGCTGCCCGTAGTCCGCCAGCTCCTCTGCCAACACCTTGTAGCCGATCGCCGCGCCCTCGGGCAGCCGGTCGACGTAGGCGGCAATCGCCGCTTCCCGCGTGGGCAGATGCGCGAAGTCGGCCGCGCCGCGTGGGGCTTCGTCCGGAACGAGACGCTTACCGAAGCCGGCTTTGGCCATGCGGTGGGCGGGCGCGCGCAGGGCAGCACTAATGTGGGCAGAAGTCATGTGGATCGAGTCTCTTTCGATCTGTCAGGACGAGATCCCGGTTGGTGTTGGCGCACCGCCGGGATCGTCCTTTTTAAGGACTGTTACGCCGAACCTAGAGCGTGCACACGCTGTGATGCAAGCCGATCACCGAAGGTCATCCGCGCAGGTGTACGCGGGACTTGGGAGGGTGGGTGGGTTCAACCTCACCACCCATTCCTACAGAAAGGGGCTCGGGCTTCGAGGCTCGCGACTCGGGGCTTGAGCCTCGGGCCGACCTGCGCCGATTCAGTGCGCGGCGCCGTCGATCGCGTACGCGAGGAACGCCGCCCAGGGGCCTGCGGGAAAAGCGAGTTGTGGGCTGTCGGCGGAGAGCTTGGAGTCGCGGATGTGCATGGCGGCGGGGCAGGGGGCGGCCTGGACGCAGTTGTTCCCTTCGGAGTCGCTGTACGTGGACGTACGCCACACCAGAGCCACCTCGGGGCGGTTGCCGCACTCGCCTTCGCTGTAGCTGGACTTGAACCTCTCCGACTGCTCGCTCACAGCTGATACACCATCCGTTCCAAGAATCGAGCCGACTCCGCAGAACTCAGGGCCTCTGCACGGATCATGCTAAGCCGCTCCGCAACCACGCTGACCACCCCGACTTCCGTGGTCAGTTCGCTGGCGAACGCGCCGTCCTGGTACGCGGCACGGTCGTGGTCACCGTCGGCCAGCAGCACCATGGGGCCAAGGAGGGCGACAGGGACGGATCTGCTGTACGGAAGCACCTGCAACGCGACGTTGAACCGCCTTCCCATGGCCAGCAAGCGGCACAACTGCGCCTTGTCCACCTGCGAGTTGGCCAGTGCAGCCTCGTACAGAACAAAGCTGAACGCCACCGGTGGCTTGCGGGCGAAAATGCGGCGGCGCTCCAACCGGGCAGCCACCCGGTCCTCCACGATCTCCGGTGCGAGTGGGGGCCAGTGACACCCGATGAGCGCTCTGGCATACGCCTCGGTCTGCAGCAGTCCGGGGATCAGGATCGGCTCGTACGAGCAGTGGCTGACCGCCGACTCCTCCCAGAGCATGAAGTCTTGCGAGCGCGCGGGGAACCTCTCCCTTTGCAGATATTCCTTCGCGGCGCTCAGCAGCCCGTCGGCCCGGCACAGCCGATCCGCCATGTCCAACACCCGCGCAGTCGGCATCCGCACACCCTGCTCCATCGCCTTGATGGTGTCTGGCGCGTAGTTGGATGCCTCACCCAGTTCCTCGCGACTCACATTGGCCCTCATGCGCCAGCGTTTCATCTGGTTTCCGCCATAACGCCAGGCAACGGGCGCGGATTGAGCGTTGTACGGCGCAGACACAGGGGCCACCTCCGACGGATACATCACTACCTGTACCACCTCAGTCACTACCGAGCGTAGCCAATCCGCCACCACTGTGTAGCCATGACGCAAGCAATTCACCGCCCCGACTGGGTCCCCGCCTCCGGGCACCAACTGCGCATGAGCGGAGTGCACTTCGACGCCCTGCGCATCCAGGGCATCCGCGGCGAGGAGGTCGCGGATCTGCTGGGGCGATTCACAGGGGGCGATGCCGGGCCGGTCGTGTGGCAGGGCACCGGGCCGCGATGGATGTACTTCCTGCTGCCGCCACGCACTTCGGGCGATCACGCCTGGCCGCTCGGCGTCGAGCGGTTCGGGACCCGGTACGAGGTCAGCTACGTGGGCGTGCCGGCGCTGAACGGGCACACCTGGCCCCTTATGTGGCAGTCCCGGCCCACGCCGACGGCGCCCTTCGTCGACGCCGGCCGGCTGCTCGACGCCCTGGCGGGCGCCCCGTCCCCTACTTGACCGGACGCAGCCCCAGCGGCCCCGCGATCTCCTCGACCATGACGCGGCCCGCTTCCTCGGCCAGGTCGTCGTCGCCGGCGTCCTGGTCGGTGTCCAGGCCGTCGAGCTCCTGGAGGGGCTGGTTCAGCCGGATGTGCGCGATCAGGGACTGAAGCGCACGCAGAGCGGCGGAGGCGGTGGAGCCCCAGTTGGAGAAGTACGAGAACTGCCACCACCACAGGGCCTCCGTGGTGCGGTCCTCCTCGTAGTGGGCCAGGCCGTGGCGCAGGTCCGTGACCAGGTCGGCCAGGTCGTCGGAGATGCGGGCCGGGACCGGGGCCTTGCGGGGCTCGTACGGGTCGAAGACCTCGGAGTAGACGTCGATCGGCTCCAGCAGGGCCGCGAACCGCTCGCGCAGGCCGTCCGCGTCCGGCTCGGCACCCAGGTCCGGCTCGTAGCGCTCGTCCGGAAGGATGTCCTCGTACGCGCCCAGCCGGCCGCCGGCCAGCAGGAGCTGGGAGACCTGGAGGAGCAGGACCGGGACGGCCTCCTCGGGCTCCTCGACCATGGACACCTCGGTGACCGCGACGATGAACGTCTTGATCTGGTCGGCGATCTGGACCGCGAAGTCATCGGGGTCCTGCGTGACAGTGTTCAGCGTGGCGTCAGACATCGAGGAGACCTC
Organism: Streptomyces sp. NBC_01013; assembly: GCF_045162765.1. NCBI lineage: Bacteria > Bacillati > Actinomycetota > Actinomycetes > Kitasatosporales > Streptomycetaceae > Streptomyces > Streptomyces sp. NBC_01013. The sequence continues at coordinate 4,504,687 of NZ_CP108687.1, read as the reverse complement.
CCGTGGGCACGGTCGCAGACGGTGAGAAGAAGATAGCGGCGCTGAACGTAAAGCCGCCGTGAGACCGCTGGAGAACGGCCGGAAGACGATCACACATCGAGCAGCCGCCTCCCCTCGAAGGCGCGGCCGAGGGTGACCTCGTCCGCGTACTCCAGGTCGCCGCCCACCGGCAGGCCGCTGGCCAGCCGGGTGACGCGCAGGCCCATCGGCTTGACCATCCGCGCCAGGTACGTCGCGGTGGCCTCGCCCTCCAGGTTGGGGTCGGTCGCCAGGATCAGTTCGGTGATGGAGCCGTCGGCGAGACGGGCCAGCAGCTCGCGGATGCGCAGATCGTCCGGACCGACGCCCTCGATGGGGCTGATCGCCCCGCCCAGGACGTGGTAGCGGCCCCGGAACTCGCGGGTCCGCTCGATCGCCACGACGTCCTTCGGCTCCTCGACCACGCAGATGACCGTCCGGTCCCGGCGCGGGTCACGGCAGATCCCGCACTCCTCCTGCTGTGCCACGTTGCCGCAGACGGCGCAGAAGCGGACCTTGTCCTTGACCTCCAGGAGGGCATGGGCGAGGCGGCGCACATCCGTGGGCTCGGCCTGCAGGATGTGGAAGGCGATCCGCTGCGCGCTCTTGGGACCGACGCCGGGCAGCCTGCCCAACTCGTCGATGAGGTCCTGAACCACGCCTTCGTACAACGGAACGCCTTTCGGGCCGGGTCGGCTGCTGCGTCGTGGTACGTACCGTAGGGGCTGCGTACCGTCTTGGATATGTCCGCGTTCAGAAGGGGAGGCCGGGCATGCCGCCCAGGCCCTGGGTCAGCGGGCCCAGCTTCTGCTGCTGGACCTGCTGGGCGTTCTCGTTCGCCGCCTGGACCGCCGCCACGACGAGGTCCGCGAGCGTCTCGGTGTCCTCCGGGTCCACCGCCTTGGGGTCGATCACCAGGTTGCGCAGCTCACCGGAGCCGGTGACCGTCGCCTTCACGAGGCCGCCGCCCGCCTGACCTTCGACCTCGGTCCTGGCCAGCTCCTCCTGAGCCTCGGCAAGGTCCTGCTGCATCTTCTGAGCCTGCTGCAGCAGCTGCTGCATGTTGGGCTGACCACCACCGGGAATCACGGTCACTCCAGGCATTTCGACGACAAATGTTTCGGTAAGCCGAGCCTACGTGGTCCCCGGGCAGCGCGCCCCACCCGCCGGCGAGCAACTCTTTCGAGTGAGTTCTGGCGGGCTCTGTCTGGGCTCCTATACCTGACCAGAGGCCCTGTGTACCCGGGAATACCGCGATTTCGACCCCACGGCCCACCATTCGGCGGTAGGAAGGGGTGCGTCCCGGTACGCGCACGCGCATCTCCCGTCACGCAAGGTTACGCACGGGGACTGCGGTTGCGCCGAGGGCCGGTGAGACAGCGAGTGCACAGAGAGCAGAGATCCGCCCATCGTCGAGTACGCGGCCGAGAACACGCGTCGCCATGCAGCATGCAGAGGAGTACCCCGGTGAGTCAGCCGGAGATGCAGCCCGAGGGGCCGCCCCGCAACGAATCCGGTGCGCCCGGTCCGGCCATCTCTTCCGGTGGGGCCTCCGGCGCCCGGGGCCGTGAGGCGCAGGGCAGGGACCTGACGGGCACGCCCTTCCCCCTCGGCGACTGGGGCGAGCCCGCCCAGCGGCTGGACGAGCTGTACCGATGGGTCGAGGCGGACGCGCTGCGCACCGCCGACTGGTATCTGGGCGACCGGGTGTGGAAGCGCCGCGGAGCCAGGGCCCTGCGGCTGGGGACCGCGGCCGGGGTGGTCGCGGGCGCCGCGCTGCCGCTGCTGGACCTGACCGGCGCGCTGCACGGCTCCGCGGGCTGGGGGTACCTGTCGCTGCTGCTGGGCGCCGCGTGCATGGCCTGCGACCGGTACTTCGGCCTCACCTCGGGCTGGATAAGGAATCTCGCCACGGCGCAGGCCGTACAGCGGCGGCTGCAGGTGCTCCAGTTCGACTGGGCGTCGGAGTCCGTGCGCGAGGTGCTGGGCCCGGCCGAGGGGACGGCGAGTGAGGCGGCCGAGAGGTGCCTGGGGGTGCTGCGGCGCTTCTCGGAGGACGTCACGGAGCTCGTACGGTCGGAGACCGCGGACTGGATGGTGGAGTTCCGGGCAGGCCCCGCGCCGATGGGCATGCAGACGCTGGTCTCCGGCGGCTCGGGCGGTGGACGCACGGATCCGGGGGCCCAGCCGGGCAGGCTCCCGCTGCAGTCGATGAGCCGGCCGAACATGCCGCGGCAACGACCCCCGGAGTCCCCGCGGTGACCGTTCACCGGTGAGCACCGCGGGAGCGGCGGGGGTCGTGTCCGCCGGGCTCTCAGCTGAAAATGATCATTGAGCCCTGGGCCAGGCTGCGGGTGACCGCCGCGTGCAAGCCGAGCCAGACATGACGCTCCCGGGCGAACGGGTTGTCGTCGTACGGGATCGGCATCGCCCGCTCCTCCAGCGAGGTGGGCGCGGCGGGCGGCAGCGGGGCGGGCGGCGGGTTGGCCGGGTCGATACCGATGGACGGGCCGACGAACTGCAGCTCCCGCAGCAGACCGTGCGCCGAACCGAGCGGGCCACCGCCCTCCAGCAGGGCGTCGGTGGACAGGGGCACGGGGAAGTCCACGGGGACGTACGCGCCCGCGTGGTCGTAGTGCCACACCAGGTGCGACTGCTGGGCGGTCGGTTCGAACATCTCCAGCAACTGCTCGTAGTCCCCGCCCAGATCGTCGACGGGGGTGACGGCCAGGCCGCTGAGTTGAAGGAGGTAGGCGCGCCGCAGGAAGTGCAGCGCGTCGTAGTCGAAGCCCGCGACCGGGGCCACGTCACCGGTCAGCCCGGGCATGTACGCGTAGACGGGGACGGGCGGCAGCCCCGCCTCGCCGAGCGCGGTGTCGTAGACGGCTATTTCTTCGGCGAAGGGGTTGTCGGGGCTGTGGCACAGCACATCGACGAGGGGGACCAGCCACAGGTCACAGGCCACGAAGTCTCGCTCTCATGCGGGGATGCGTGCGGTGGTGCGATGGTCGGGACAGCGTAATGCGGTCGGGACGTCGCGGACAGTGGTCCCTCACGACCGGCTCGGCCCGGCCGCCCCGCCGCTCCCGGCCCCGTCAGGGTCCGGGACGCGCCTGGTCCGCGGACCCGCCCGGCTCGTCCGGTCCGCCCGGCCTCGGCGCGCGTCCCGGAGGGGCCGTGTCTCCGGCCGCCAGCCGGTCCGCCCAGCTCAGGGCGTGGTCGTTGTAGTCCTTGACGGCACGGCGCAGGGCGTCGCGGTCGCGATGCGTGATCGCCACGACGAGCTCGGGGTGCCCGTTCCAGAGCCAGTCCCGTACGTCGGTGTCGCCGCGCAGGTACGGCACGGCGAACACCCAGGCCTGGACGCGCAGCCGGTGCAGGAAGTCGGTGATGTAGCTGTTGCCGACGAGCGCGCCCAGCTCACGCCAGAAGCGCAGGTCGTAGCCGATGAGAATGTCCAGGTCGCCGCCGCGCGCGGCACGGGAGGCCTCCTCGGCCCGGCGGCGCACGGAGACGAGGGCGTCCCGGTAGGCGGCCTGCCGCGCCGGGCCCGGGGGCGGCCCGGTGAAGACGTCGCGGATGACTCCGTCCATGACCAGGGTGCGGGCCTCCACCATCGCGCGGTAGTCCGCGACGCTGAACTCGTGGACCCGGAACCCGCGGTGCTGATCGGATTCGAGCAGTCCCTGCGCGGAGAGGTCGAAGAGCGCCTCGCGGACGGGCGTCGCGGAGACGCCGTACTGCTCGGCGATCTGCTTGACGGTGAATTCCCGCCCCGGCTGCAGACGCCCCGCCAGCACCTCGTCACGCAGCGCGTCCGCGATCTGCTGCCGCAGCGTACTGCGGGTGACCGCTCCGCTCGCGCGCATGGCGCCCCTCCCCATTTCGGCCTCGGGTCACCTTAGACGAGGGGGCGGGGAGGGGCGCGGCGGCGTTACGCGGTGTGCTGGTCGGCCACGGACAGTGCGACGTCGAGGGCGGCCAGGCCCTCCTTGGCCTCGGCCTCGGTGACGTTGCAGGCAGGGACGGCGTGCGTGCGGTTCATGTTGATGAACGGCCACAGGCCGTTCTTCTTCGCCGCCGCGCCGAAGGCCGCCATCGGTGCGGCGGCCTCGCCCGTCGCGTTGTACGGGACCAGCGGCTCGCGGGTCTCCTTGTTGCGGACCAGTTCCAGCGCCCAGAACGCGCCGAGGCCACGGACCTCACCCACCGACGGGTGGTTCTCGGCGAGCTCGCGCAGACCGGGGCCGAGGACGCTCTCGCCGATGTGGGCGGCGTTCTCGATGACCTTCTCGTCCTCCATCACATGGATGGTGGCGACGGCGGCCGCACAGGCCAGCGGGTGGCCGGAGTAGGTGAGACCGCCGGGGTAGGGGCGAGTCTCGAAGGTGGCCGCGATCTCGGCGGAGATGGCTACGCCGCCCAGCGGCACGTAACCGGAGTTGACGCCCTTGGCGAAGGTCATCAGGTCGGGGGTGACGTCGAAGTGGTCGGCGGCGAACCACTTGCCGGTGCGCCCGAAGCCCGCCATGACCTCGTCGAGGACGAAGACGATCCCGTACCGGTCGCAGATCTCGCGGACGCCGGCGAGATAGCCGGGCGGCGGCGTCATGATGCCGGCCGTGCCGGGGATGGTCTCCAGGATGATCGCGGCGATGGTCGCGGGCCCCTCGTAGGCGAGGGTGTCCTCCAGGTGCTGGAGCGCGCGGGCGCACTCCTCCGCCTCGGTCTGCGCGTAGAACGGCGAGCGGTAGAGGAACGGCGCCCAGAACCGGACGACACCCGCCGAACCGTTGTCGGAGGCCCAGCGGCGCGGGTCGCCGGTCAGGTTGATCGCGGTGGACGTGGCGCCGTGGTACGAGCGGTAGGCGGAGAGCACCTTCGTACGGCCGGTGTGCAGCCGGGCCATCCGGACGGCGTTCTCGACGGCCTCGGCGCCGCCGTTGGTGAAGAAGATCTTGTCCAGGTCACCGGGGGTGCGCTCGGCGATGAGGCGTGCCGCCTCGGAGCGCGCCTCGATCGCGAAGGCGGGCGCGAAGGTCGTCATCTTCGCCGCCTGCTCCTGGATCGCGGCGACGACGGTGGGGTGCTGGTATCCGATGTTGGTGTAGACGAGACCGCTGGTGAAGTCCAGGTAGCGGTTGCCGTCGTAGTCCCAGAAGTACGACCCCTCGGCGCCTGCGACGGCGAGCGGATCGATCAGGCCCTGGGCGGACCAGGAGTGGAACACGTGCGCGCGGTCGGCGGCCTTGACGGCCGCACCGGCGGCGGAGTCGACAGGGGGATGAGGGGTCATGCGGCGAGCGTAGGCGGCGGCGGGTGGCGGCGGGTATGGCCATCTTGTATGCCGTGGGCCGCGTGGTTCGGCAGGGTGTCGGGTCGTCGTGGGTCAGCCGAGTGATTGACAACATACTGTCGAAGCGACAACATGTTGTCATCTACGTTCTTCCCGTCGAGGAGGCCGCCATGACCCGCAGGACGAGAACCGCGCACCTGGCCGTGTACGACACCTACGCAGACTGGGAGACCGGGCACACGACCGCCCACCTCACCCAGAACGGCTTCACCGTCCGGACGGTCGGCCCCACCACCGCGCCCGTCACCAGCATGGGCGGGTTGAGCGTGCGCCCCGATCTGGCGCTCGCGGAGCTGCGCCCCGAGGACAGTGCCCTCCTGATCCTGCCGGGCGCCGCGCTGTGGGACTCCGGTGAAGCGCTCGCCCCCTTCGCCCGCACCGCGCGCACCTTCCTGGACGCGGGCGTGCCGGTCGCCGCGATCTGCGGGGCGACGGCGGGCCTGGCCCGCGAGGGTCTGCTCGACGAACGCGCGCACACGAGCGCGGTCTCCTTCTATCTGGCCGCCACCGGTTACCCGGGCGGCGCTCACTACACCGACGCGGATGCCGTCACCGACGGCGACCTGATCACCGCAGGACCGACCGAACCGGTCGCGTTCGCCCGCGAGGTCTTCGCCCGCCTCGGGGTGTACACGGACGAGAAGCTCGACGCCTGGTTCCGGCTCTTCCACGATTCGGACCCGAGCGCGTACGAGGTGCTGCACGGGTGAGCGCCACGGACCAGGACCGGCTGAGCCGGACCGCCCTCGGGATCTTCCACCTCAACGGCCGGTTCCTCGCCCTGGCAGAGAAGCTGGCCGCTCCGGCCGGACTGACCGCCGCGTGGTGGCAGGTGCTCGGCGCGGTGATCGCCGAGCCGCTGCCGGTCTCCGGAATCGCCCGGTCGATGGGCATCACCCGGCAGGCCGTGCAGCGTATCGCCGACCTGCTGGTGGACAAGGGGCTCGCCCAGTACGTCCCCAACCCGGCCCACCGCCGCGCGAAGCTGCTCCGGCCCACGCAGGAGGGCCGCACCGCGATGTCCCGGATCAACCCCGGCCACGCGGAGTTCGCGGCGCGCCTGGCACGGGAGCTGGGGGACGAGGGCTTCACGGAGACGGTGCGGGTCCTGGAGCGCCTGACCCGGGCCATGCACACCCTGACCAGCCCCGACGCCCCCGGGCCCGCCGACTCCCCGGGCTCTTCGGGCGATTGAGGGGCGCATGCCCGGCACCGTCCGGTCGCGGCCCCGGCACCGCACCCCCGTCACCGCACCACCGCGCCGCTATCCTCGACCCCGTCCGGCGTGTCGTCGTACGGGGGAGGACTGCACACCATGGAGAAGCTCGGGACCACCGATCCGCAACGCATCGGCGCCTACCGCCTGTTGGGCAGACTCGGCGCGGGTGGCATGGGCCAGGTGTATCTGGCCCGCTCGGACCGCGGACGCGTGGTCGCGATCAAGCTGGTCCGCGAGGAACTCGCCGAGCAGCAGGAGTTCCGCGACCGGTTCCGGCAGGAGGTGCAGGCCGCCCGCAGGGTCGGCTCCACCTGGACCGCCCCCGTGCTGGACGCCGACACCGAGGCCGCAGTGCCGTGGGTCGCCACGGGTTACGTCGCCGGCCCCTCCCTCCATGCCACCGTCTCGGCGCGCGCGAGCACCACCTCCGGCCCGGCCCCGGGGGCGTACGGCCCCCTGCCCGAGCGTTCCGTCCACATCCTGGGCGCCGGTCTCGCCCACGCTCTGCGGGCCATCCATACCGCGGGCCTCATCCACCGCGACCTCAAGCCGTCCAACATCCTGCTGACGATCGACGGACCGCGCGTCATCGACTTCGGCATAGCCCGGGCGCTCGACACCGTCGCCGACGGCGGGCTCACCCGCACCGGCGCCCTGGTCGGCTCACCCGGCTTCATGGCGCCCGAGCAGGTGCGCGGTGAGCGCGTGACCGCGGCATGCGATGTCTTCTGCCTGGGGGCGGTGCTGGCGTACGCGTCGACCGGCCGGCTTCCGTTCGGCACGGCGGCGGGCGGGGTGCCCGCGCTGATGTTCCGGATCGCACAGGAGGACCCGGATCTGACCGGGGTTCCGGTCGACCTCGCGCAACTGGTCCAGGACTGTCTCCACAAGGACCCCGCCGCCCGCCCGTCCACGGACGAGATCCTGGAGCGGCTGGGCGGGGGCGACAGCACGGAACCCTGGCTGCCGGGCGCACTCATCGCCCAACTCGGCCGCCATGCGGTGGGTTTGCTGGACTCGGAGGACCCTACGGTCACGGGCCCCGCCGACGCCGCACCGGGCAGCCCCGAGCCGGCCGGCACCACCCCGGACCCCGCGCCCCCGGCCCGGACGGTCTCCGACGCGGTGCCCTTCGACGCCACGCCACAGCACCCCGCCGACCGGACACCGGCCCAAGCCGCACCACCCGCTCCCCCGGAGCACGCCCCCGGCAGCGTCCCGGTGCCCCCCACCGCGGTCGGAACCCCCACCCCCTCCCCTCCGTACGGCTATCCGCAGCTGCCCGCCGCTCCGTACCCGAGCCAGGGCTACGGCGGCACACCGCAGCAGCCGAACCCCAGCCAGGGCTACGCGTACGGCTATCCGCAGCAACCGGGCCACGGCCCCGCTCCGTCCTACGGGCCGCTCCACCCGGTCGGTGTCCAGCCGCCCGCACCCGCGCCCGCCCGCCGCAGCGTCGGTTCGACCGTCGCCCTCGTCGTCATCGCGGTGCTCGTCGCCATCGGGGCCGGCGGTTCGGTCTACGCCCTCATGAACGACCGCGGCGCATCCACCACCGCCTCTCCCACGGACTCGGCCGACCCCGCACCGGCGGACGTTCGCTCCACCCCGCCCCCCGCGGACGACTCGCCGGACCCGACGCCCAGCGACGACGGGCAGGACGGTGGCGAGGGCGACGTCCCCGAGAATTATCTCGGCACCTGGTCCGGCAGCATCGACAACGCCACCGGTCACTCCACACGCGAGATCGTCATCCAGCAGGGCCGGGTCGGGGAGACGGTCCTGACCCTCACCGCGGAGGGACCGCTGGACAACGGGGGCACCTACCACTGTGTGTTCGAGGCGGACCTGGCGGCCGATCCGTCCCCCGGCGCACCGGTCAGCATCGGCCCGTCCACGGTGACGCAGGGCGAACCGATGACGTCGTGCACCCCGGGCAGCTCCACCACCCTCACCCTGCTCCCGGACGGCACCCTGAGCCGGGTGAACACGGACTCCGGCGAGAAGCTCACGTACACGAAGTCGGGCTGAACCACGTCCGATGCACGGCCCCAGCACTCGGGCCCGTATATGTGTGCGAGGTGTGAAGGCGATGCCATACCCTGCGATCCTGGGCCGCGCCCCTCTCTCGACTTCCGGGCGTCTCGCGGCCCCCTTTCACCGTGGGGGTACATCACTTGCGCACGCGCAGAATCTCCACCGCGACCTCGCTCGCGGTTCTGTTCAGCTCAGTAGTCCTGGTCGGCGGTGCGGCCAATCCGGCCGCTGCCGACTCCAGCAAGATCCTTCCTGCCGCGTCCGTCGGCGACATCCTCGCCGACGGCGCACACCAGCACGTCTTCATCAGTGACCCGACCGGGGGCAAGGTCCTCGTCACCGATTACAGCGGTGCGGTGGTCGCGACGATCCCGTCACTGCCCGGCGTGACCGGGCTCGACCTGTCCGCCGACTCCGGCACGCTCTACGCCGCGGTACCGGGTGCCGACGCCATCGTCACGATCGACACCGCGGCGCTCACGGAGTCCGCCCGGTACGACACGGGCAGCGGCACGGGCCCGAAGTACCCGGCGCTCGCGGGCGGCAAGCTCTGGTTCGGGTACGGCTCGGGCGGCTCGGGCCACATCGGTTCACTCGACCTGACCGGCGCCGAGCCGGTCGTGAACCTGGACCATGAGGCGACCGGGACCTGGTACTCGGCGCCGACCCTGGCCTCCACTCCCGGCGCACCCGGCGTGCTGGCGGCCGGTATCGAGAGCCAGAGCCCGACAGAGCTGGCCACGTACGACGTGGCCTCCGGCACGGCCACTCGGACCGCGTACACGTCCGCCGACGGGAGCAATCTGCACGATCTCGCGCTGAGCCCCGACGGCACGCAGGTCGTGGTGGCCGGCGGCGCTCCGTACCGCCACCAGGCCTACCGGACCTCGGACCTCACGCCCGACATCTCGTACCCGTCCAACGCGTACCCCAACGCCGTCGACATCGCCCCCGACGGGACGGTCGCCGCCGGCATCGACGGCTGGTACGACCCGGATGTCTACGTGTACAAGCAGGGCGTCACCACCGTGCCGGTGCGCACGTACGACTTCCCCAACACCGGGACCTCCAGCGGTGCGGACACCCTGGACCCGGCCGGCCTGGCCTGGGCACCGGACACCAGCCGGCTGTTCGCCGTCACCGTGAACAGTCTCGGCGTCCGCTCGCTGCGGGTGCTCACCGACCCCAACCGGTCCGTCACCACGGTCACGGTCACCGCCCCGCCGAAGGCGACGCGCGGCAAGAAGCTCATGGTCACCGGCAAGGTGGAGTCGAACACCCCGGTCACGGCAGGCGCCACGGCCACGGTGACGCGCATCGACCTGGAGTCGCCCACGGGCAAGGTCCTGCCCCCGGTGACGCTGAAGGCGGACGGCGCGTTCCACTTCGTCGACACGCCGCCCGCGGGAAGCACGGTCACGTACAAGGTCTCGTACGCGGGTGACGCCACCCACTCCCCCGGGTCGGGCAGCGACACGGTCGCCGTCTCCCGCGCGGCCACCTCGCTGACCCTGAACCACAACAAGGCGCTGTACGCGTACGGCACCGATGTGTCGTTCACCGCGCACCTCGGCGCGACGTACAAGAACCGCGCCGTCGAGCTGTGGGTGGACCCGTTCGGCACGGACAAGCCCAAGAAGCTGGTGAAGACCGGCAAGGTCGACTCCAAGGGAAATCTGTCCACCACGGTCGACATGACCCGGGACACCACCGTCACCGCCGTCTTCAAGGGTGACGCCCGCTACGCGCCCAAGACGGTCACCGCCACCGCGTACGCCAAGGTGAAGGTCTCGACCTCCATCTCCAAGCAGTACAAGAACGCCAAGATCGGCTCCACCTCCTACGCGTACTTCCACAAGACGACCAACCCGGTCTTCACCACGACGATGACCTACTACCCGAACCGCAAGCACCTGCTCTCCCTGGAGCTGTACTACGGGGGCAAGTGGTACGACGCCGGCTCGCAGTACTTCTCGCTCGGCACCAAGGGCTCGATCGTGACGCTGGGGGGAACGCACGAGACGGGCTACCGGATGCGGGTCCGCGCCTCGTACGTGAACAACACGTCGGGCGACAACGTCAACTCGACCACCCACGGCGCCTGGAAGTACTTCTACTTCACCAAGTGACCCGTCGGGACGGCCGGATGGCCGCGGGGCCGGGGCGCAGGCAGCCCGGCCCCGCGGCCGCACCCGCTACATCAGCGGTCTGACCGACATGAGCAGGTGCTGGTGGGACGGCTCCGCCGTGTCCGCCGCCGCCTCCCGGTCCGCGTGACCGGTGACCATGGCGCGCTGGCCGGGGCCCATCAGCTGGAACCGGACGACCGGGGTGTCGAACGTGGACAGCGCGTCCATCAGGTACGAGGGGTTGAACGCGACCGTCAGCTCATGGGCGCCCGTCAGCTCGGCAGGCAGCCGCTGGGAAGCCACGTCGTCCTCGTAACCTGCCTGGAGAAGCACCGAGCCGGCTCCGAAGGCGAACTGGATCGGGCTGTCCCCGTCCGCCACCACCGAGACGCGCTTCACGGCCTCAACCAGGGGCGCCAGATCGGTCACCGCCGTGACCGGGTCGGAGAGTGCGAACAGCTTGTCGTGGCGCGGCAGTCGGCCGTCCAGGAGCCGGACCGTCGTGCGCATCCCGTCCAGCTCGAAGCCCGCCGAACCGTTGTCCAGGGCGAGGCTGACCATGCCCGACCGGCCGAAGGAGCGAGCGATCTCGGTCAGCCTGCGCGCCGAGACGACGACGTCGGCCGAGACACCGGGTGCCGCGGGCTTCCACGCCAGCCGGCGGACCGCGAAGCGGTACCGGTCCGTGGCCGCCAGCGTCATCCGGTCCCCGTCGATCCCCAGCCTGATCCCGGTGAGCGTCGGCAGGGTGTCGTCCCGGCCGGAGGCCACCGACACATCGGCGACGGCCGCCGCGAACTCCTGGCCGTCCACCGACCCGAGCACCTCCGGCAGCGGCGGCAGAGACGGATAGTCGTCGAGCGGCAGCACCGAGAGTCCGAAACCGGCGCCGCTGCCCGTCACCGTGAACCGGGACCCCTCGACCGCGCATTGCACCGCCCCCTCGGGCAACACCCGGCACACGTCGAGCAACCGGCGCCCCATGACCAGGACCTTGCCGGGCCGTACGGTCTCGGCCGTCACCTCGATGCGGGCGGACGCCTCGTAGTCCAGGCCGGAGATGCAGAGCCGGCCGTCCGCCGCCTCCAGCAGCAGACCGCCCAGCACGGGGACGGGCGACCTCGTCGGCAGCACCCGGGCCGCCCAGGCCACGGCCTCCGCGAACTCGCCGCGCTCGATCCGGAATTCCATGGTGGTGACCTCTCCTCGCGCGCCGGCCGTTTACGGTCTCCGACGCTAGCGGGCACCACCGACAACGCAGCGATAGGGCGGCTGCGGCCGACGACAGCGGCCACCCCCGTGAGCCGATGCCGTCGTCCCCCGCGCCTCTCCCCCGAAAGGCCCGCAACCGCGTTCGGACTCTAGGTCTTGGGGTCGGCGAGGAAAAGATTCAGTTCGCACCGTGTGTGCGCACAGAGGTATCAGTTCGCACAGCCGAACCGGTACTCTGCACTCCGGTTTCTGGCGGGAACAGGGGACGGGAGCAGCGGGGACGTGCACGCGGGAAGGCGGGCCGACGACGTCGTACGGATGCACGGCCTCGCCCGGTCGGGCGGCTCGCAGGAGCTGCTGCGCTGGGTGTCGGGGCGTGCGGACGGCTGGGCGGGGCTGCTCGGCAAGGACGGCACCGTCCTGCACGGCGTCGCCCGGGTCCCCGATCCGGCGAGCGCCGGATCGGCGGCCCTCGCGGCCGAGTGCGCCAGGGAGCTGACCGCGCTGGGTGCCCGCTCCCTCTCGTTCGACAGGGGAGCGCACACCGCGCTGCTCCTGCCCCTGGACACGCCGCCCGGTGTCCCGGCGCCGGTACTCGCCGTGGTCGGCCGGCGCCCGCTGCCCGACGGTCTGTCCACGCTCCTCGCCGACGCGGCCCTGCCGCTGGCCATGTGCTGGGCCGCCGAGACCGTCGAGCGCAGACGCCGTCGTGTCGATCTGGCGGAGTCCCGCGGCCGGGAGGCCGTGCTGCATCTGCTGATGACCGGACAGCTGTCGATCGCTCACCAGGTCGCGGGCGCCCTGAAGCCCAGCCTGCCGGACCCGGTCCGGGTCTGTGTCGTCGCGTGTTCGGGCCGCGACCGCGACGAGGTGGCCCGCGTCTGCGCGGAGCTCTCCGGCGGCCGGTCCTGGATCGTGCGGTGCCCGGTGTACGCGCACCATCTGATCCTCATCGTGCCCGCGACACCGGGACAGGAGGACGGGCGGCTCGGCCCCCGGGTCGCCTCGGTGGTGGACGACTGCGTCGTCGGCATCAGCGAGGACGTGCCGCTCGCCGACACGGCGACCGCGTACCGCCAGGCGTTCCACGCGCTGGCCGTCGCCCGCGGACTCCCGGAGCGGCACGCCCACTTCGGCGCGGCTCCCGAACTCGCCCTGATGGCCGGTGCCGAGGGCGCCCGTTGGGCGGACGCGCTGCTGGCTCCGCTGCTCGCCCATCTGCCCCGGCGCGGCCAGGACCCGGGCAGCCAGGAACTCGCGGCGACGCTCGCCTCCTGGCTCGCGTTCTCCTCGCACGCGACCGAGCACCTGAAGATCCACCGCAACACGCTGGCCGCGCGGCTGCGGCTGATCGGCGAGCTGCTGGGCCTGGACCTGAACACGGTCGCCGACCAGTCCGCTCTCGACCTGGCCCTGCGCATCCGGGCCACGCCCGCACTGCCTCGGCCGGTGCGCCCGGCCGCGAGCCCGTCAGGGCCCACGCACTCACTGGACGAGATCCTGCGCCTGCCGGCGGTCCGTTCCTGGGCGGTGCAGCAGTTGCGGCCGCTGGACGACCCGGCGACGGCCCGCAGCTCCGCGGACCCGCACACCACCCTGCGCACCTGGCTGGAGCACGAGGCCCAACTCGGCCCTGCGGCCGAGGCCCTGGCCATCTCCGTTCCCGGGGTGCGCAAGCGGCTGGCGCGGCTGGAGACCGTGCTCCGGCGCTCGCTCCTGCGGACGCCCAGTGCCCGGTACGACCTGTGGCTGGCGTTCCGGGCGCGGGACCTCACCGACGGCGGATGACCGGACGGAGCGGGGGGTGCCCCGGGCCGTCAGGCCCGGGGCACCCCCCGTTGCGGGAGCTTCAGCCCCTCAGCAGCTGAGGTTCGATCCGGCCGTCGTGCCGAGGATCTGCACGAAGGACTGGTACTTGTCGATCCGGCTCTGGACCTGTGCGGGGTTGCCGCCGTTGCACTCCAGGGAGCCGTTGATGGAGCGGATCGTCTCGCCGAATCCGGCGCCGTTCACCATGGCGTTGTGGGCCGTCATGGTGCCGGGGCCGTTCTGGGTGTTCCAGTACCAGAGGCCGGTCTTCCACGCCACGGACGCGTCCTGCTCGACCAGGTAGGGGTTGGCGAGCAGGTTGATGCCGAGCGCGTCGCCGGCTGCCTTGTAGTTGAAGTTCCAGCTGAGCTGGATCGGTCCGCGCCCGTAGTACGCGGACTGGCCCGCGGGGCAGCCGTAGGACTGGCTGGTGTCGCAGTAGTGCGGGTAGTTGGCCGTGTTCTGCTCGACCACGTACACCAGGCCGCCGGTCTCATGGCTGACGTTGGCGAGGAAGGCGGCGGCCTCCTGCTTCTTCACCGTGTCGCTGCCGGTGTTGGCGAAGCCCGGGTAGGCGCTGAGGGCGGCGGTCAGCCCGCTGTACGTGTAGAAGGAATTGCGGCCCGGGAACATCTGGTTGAACTGCGCCTCGCTGACGACGAAGCCGGTGGACGAGCCGGGGCCGCCCGGGTCCGTACCGCCGCCGCTTCCGCAGCCGCCCTGGTCGGCCCAGACGTCGGAGCTGCCGGGCCTCTCGTTCTGGGTCCACCACTTGGCGGTCCAGTTGTGGCCGTTGTACGAGGCGGCGCCGCCACCTGTGTAGACGGCGGAGGAGTTCCAGGCGGCCGCGCACTCGGCCGCCGAGGCGGTGGCGGGAAGAATGACGACGGTCGCGACGACCGCGCACAGCGCGGCGAGCAGGCCCATGATGCGTTTGATCATGTGAGCACTCCTTCGGCGCGGCGCACCGAGCTCATCGGTGCGCCGCCATGGGGGGTGCGGCTACTCAAGCGGTGTTGGTCTGGACCTGTCAAGGTCTGGACCAATCACCCTCTGCCCGAACGGCAAACGAACACCTGGCGACAGGACGCGGTACTCGACACCGCCCCCTCCCCCGGATGCATACCGTGACCCGCACCCGTACGCACGTACGGCAGTCAGGGGGACGGACCGTGGAGTGGTTCAGCGCCGAGAACATCGTGGCCGTACTCACCGCGGTGCTGGGCGTCCTCGCCTCCGTGGGCGTGCTCTGGTACGAACGCCGCGTACCCCGCCGCAAGCGCATCGGATACCGCGTCCAGATGGACACGCCCATCGGCAGTGACGTCAGCCGGGCGCGGGCCAACGTGCGGCTCGGCCTCTTCGGCGAGACACCGGGCATGGCCGACGCCACCCTCGTCCTGCTCCGCATCGAGAACGACGGCTCGCAGTCCATCGCACGCGGCGACTACACCGGGCCGGACGAACAACTCCACGGGCTGGTCGTCGAGTTCAGCGAACGCCGGGTGCGCGGCATCGCCGTCACCCACTCCCCCGGCGCCGACCACCTCATGGACCACTTCACCCCCTCCGCCGGACTCCGCGACAGCGGATCCCTCATCCGGCTGCCCCGCGTCCCGCTCAACCGGGGCGAGCACTTCAAACTGCTGGTCCTGCTCACCGGTTCACACGTGGGCAGCCCCATCCGCGTCACCGGTGGCATCCGGGACGGCGAGGTCCGGACGAACACCGCCGCCCGCCCCGACGAGAAGCCCCCGCTGTTCGGCCGGGCCGCCCGGTTCATCACCGTGGCCCTGACCGTCTGCGTCATCACGCTGGCCTGCATCATCCTGGTCCGGGACGACACCCCGCCACCCCCGATCGGCTGCGCCCGCGGCGAGCTGACCGTGACCGGCTCCACCGCCTTCCAGCCCGTCCTGGACGAACTGGCGGAGAAGTACGGCAAGGCCTGCGAGGGCGCGACGGTCGTCGTGGACCCGCACGGCAGCACCGCCGGAATAAGAGAACTGGCCGAACGCGGCGCGAAGGCCGGGAAGTCCGGCTCGCCCGCCCTCCTGGCCCTCTCCGACGGCCCGAAGCCGAGCGGCTTCCCACAGCTGCGCGAGAACCGCGTCGCCGTCTCGCTCTTCCGTCTGGTCGTCAACGACAAGGTCCCGCTGAACAACCTCACCCTCGACACGATCCGCGGCATCTACCGGGGCGACATCCGCAACTGGAAGCAGCTCGGCGGCCCCGACCTGCCCGTCCTGCTGGTCAGCCGGGACGCCAACTCCGGCACCCGCGAGGTGTTCCAGCGCCGGGTCCTGGGCCGCAACGAACCCGCCCAGTCCTCCCGCGACTGCGCGACGAAGGACGACCCGCAGGCCCGGGTCATCCGCTGCGAGCTCGACTCCACCGACCAGGTCCTGGCCGAGGTGGGCCGGCTCGACGGCGCGATCGGCTACAGCGAGATGCGTACCGGGACCAAGCCCGCGGGGGCGCACCGGATCGCCATCGACGGCGCCGCCCCGTCCGTCGACACGATCGGCACCAGCAGCTACCCGTACCGGGAGATCGAGTACGCGTACACGTACGGCAGCCCGCCCGCCGACTCGCTGGTCTCCAGCTTCCTGTCCTACCTCAGCCGGGGCAGCGGGCAGGACGTCATCCGCACCCACGGCCACCTGCCGTGCGCGACGCCGGAGGGGCTGCGGATCTGCGGGGAGGACTGAGTGAGGGCATGAGGGAGGGCCGGGGCGATCGTGCCGCCCCGGCCCTCCCTCCGTTCCCCTGTGACCACGTCGGCCGTAGCCGAGTCCCGAGTGACTACGTCCTCGGGCCTACAGGAACGAGTTGATCTCGATGGTCTCGGTCCGGCCGGGGCCGACACCGATCGCGGAGATCGGAGCGCCGGACATCTCCTCCAGCGCCTTCACGTAACCCTGCGCGTTCTTCGGCAGGTCACCGAAGGTCTTCGCCTTGGTGATGTCCTCGGACCAGCCCGGCAGCATCTCGTAGACCGGCTTCGCGTGGTGGAAGTCGGTCTGGTTGTACGGGAGCTCCTCGACGCGCTTGCCGTCGATCTCGTACGCCACACACACCGGGATCTGCTCCCAGCCGGTCAGCACGTCGAGCTTGGTCAGGAAGAAGTCGGTCAGGCCGTTGACCCGGGTCGCGTACCGCGCGATCGGGGCGTCGAACCAGCCGCAGCGACGGTCACGGCCGGTGGTGACACCGCGCTCGCCACCGATCCGGCGCAGCGCCTCGCCGTCCTCGTCGAGCAGCTCCGTGGGGAACGGACCGGCGCCGACGCGGGTGGTGTAGGCCTTGAGGATGCCGATGACCCGGCTGATCTTCGTCGGGCCCACGCCGGAACCGGTGCAGGCGCCGCCCGCGGTCGGGTTCGACGAGGTGACGAAGGGGTACGTGCCGTGGTCGACGTCGAGCAGCGTGCCCTGGCCGCCCTCGAAGAGGACGACCTTGCCCTCGTCGATGGCGTTGTTCAGGATCAGCGTCGTGTCGGCGACGTAGGGCCTGATCTGCTCCGCGTACTGGAGCATGTCCTCGACGACCTTGCCGGCCTCGATGGCGCGCCGGTTGAAGACCTTGGCCAGAAGCTGGTTCTTCTGCTCCAGGGCCGCCTCGACCTTCTGCTCCAGGATCGACTCGTCGTAGAGGTCCTGGACGCGGATGCCGACCCGGTTGATCTTGTCCGCGTACGTCGGGCCGATACCGCGCCCGGTCGTACCGATCTTGCGCTTGCCGAGGAACCGTTCCGTCACCTTGTCGACGGTGACGTTGTACGGGGTGATCAAATGAGCGTTACCGCTGATCAGCAGCTTGGACGTGTCCACGCCGCGGTCGTTCAGCCCACTCAGCTCGGAGAGCAGGACCGCAGGGTCGACGACGACACCGTTACCGATGACCGGGGTACACCCCGGTGAAAGGATTCCGGAGGGGAGGAGATGAAGTGCGTACTTCTGGTCACCGACGACCACCGTGTGGCCGGCATTGTTGCCGCCCTGGTAGCGCACCACATAGTCCACGGATCCACCGAGGAGGTCGGTGGCCTTTCCCTTGCCCTCGTCACCCCACTGAGCACCGAGCAGCACAAGTGCGGGCACAGGCGTACACCCCTTCCGGGCGGGGCATGTCCAAGGTCAGGGGGCGTACGTAAACGCTGTACATGCCGTACGACGTTGTACGACAAGGCCTGAACCGTCGAACCGGGTGCCCCGGAATAGACGAAGCCCCTGGCGCAATAGCGCAAGGGGCTCTTGCACCAAGATGCTACCCGAGGAAGGACCGAGGTGTCGGCTGCCCAGCCCCCCGGTAACGGTGCGCCCCATCTGCTGGTGGTGATCGATCCGGTCGCCCGCCGGACGGACGGCGAGTCCGTCCGGATCGCAAAGGACGTGTTGAGCGCCGGTTCACACGCCAAGATCTGCCTCCCCGAGGGGCCCGAGGAGTTCGCCCGGGCCCTGTCCCGCC
Organism: Streptomyces sp. NBC_01013; assembly: GCF_045162765.1. NCBI lineage: Bacteria > Bacillati > Actinomycetota > Actinomycetes > Kitasatosporales > Streptomycetaceae > Streptomyces > Streptomyces sp. NBC_01013. The sequence continues at coordinate 4,486,437 of NZ_CP108687.1, read as the reverse complement.
GGGGTGCCCGCAGACCGGTGGTGATAGGTGACGACCGCGCGCTGCGGCGTGCGGTGGCCCTGCTCCACCGTGAGCGAGAACCAGCCATGAGCGCCCTTTCGCTCATCCCGGTCGGGGCCGCGGCGGCTCTGGAACTCGCGCATTCGCTCGGCGTGCCGAAGGGAGCGGTGGCGGCGGCGCGCACGGCGCTGGACGGGGCGGTGCGCAGGCTGGACCTCTTGGTCGACGACAGCGACGGCGTCGTCCTGGGCGCGCTGCGCATCCCGCCCCTGACCGGCGCGCCGGGCACGCAGCCGGACCGTGCGGGCGTCACCGCGGTCTGGGACACCTGCCGCTCCCTGGTCCGCACCCTGGTGCGCCCCGCACCCTCGGCACCGCCCCATCCCTCGGCCGCCCACCGGCTGCGCGTCGAGGCGGACGGAGTCGTGCTGAACGATCTGGACCGCCCGGTCGAATCGGTGACGGTGACTTCGGGCTGCGGCGACGGCGGCGTCGCCGAGGTGACGATCCGGCCGCCGGACGGCGACCCGGTCACCACGGAAGCCAAGGCCGTCACGGTTTCCGGCGCGGACTTCCGCTACCGGGCGGACATACAGGTCGGCGGTCCGGTGCGGACCCGGACGTGGACGGTCCGGGCGGGGGCCTGGGGGCTGATGCTGCCGGTATCGGTGCCGGTGGAGGGGTAGCGGAGGGCCGGCGGGGGGCCGCGGCCGTATCCGGGGGCAAGGCGGTGTTCGGGGGGCGGCCGTATGCGGGGGCACTGCCCATGGCGCCCACGGCCGTATCCGGGGGGGCGGGCGCCGGGCCTGACGGGTGGCGTCCGGCCTCGGGGTGGCCTCGCGGTGGGCCCTCTCCGGCCGCTGTCGGCCCTCCGGCGCGTTCGGCTCTCCTCGGCCCCTGCCGGGCCTTGCGCGGTGCTCGCCGGCCTTCCTGCGGGCCTTATCCGGGTCCGTTGCAGCCCCTCGTCAGTCTTGCGCGGGCCCTCGTCAGCTCTCCCGCGAGCGGTCCGCCGTCGGCAGGTCGAGGGCCTTCCGGTGGGCCTCCCAGCGGTCCATCATGGCGCCCAGCTCCGACTGCATGAACTCGAAGAAGGCCGCCGTCTCGGCGATCCGGGCGCCCGCCGGCGTGTGCTCCCCCAGCGTGCGCGCGCCGTCCCTGAGGGTCTGCTCCCAGCGGGTGAGCACCCGGTCTCGGCCGGCGAAGGTGGTGTACCAGATCTCGTTGTGCAGACGGTAGCGGTCACGGCGCGAGCCGGGCTCGCGCTCGCGGCCGACCATGTTGACCTGCGTGAGGTAGTTGATCGCTCCGGACACGGCGGCAGGACTGATCTGCAGGGCCAGGGCCAGCTCGGCCGAGGTCATGGACGCGTCGTCGTCGGCGAGCAGCGCGGCGAAGACGCGGGACGCCATGCGCTGCATCCCCGCCTCGGTCATCTCTGACGCGAACCGCTCGACGAACCGCGAGACAGCCTGCGCGTCGCGCTCCTCGTGCTCCCGGGCGGCGCCTTCCGGTTCGCGTGCGTCCTCTGCGGTTTCGCTGCTCATCGGTCCCTCGTTCCTTCTCTCCACAGGACTTCTCTCCGCAGGCCCTGTCACCCGTCCGAGTTTATACACTTCCTTAACTTCACAAGATTGTGAAAGTAGCGTACGTTCAAAATCATGACGAAGGCAATCACCGTGGTCGGACTGCACAAGTCGTTCGGCCGCACGCACGCGCTGAACGGGCTCGACCTGACCGTCGAGACCGGTGAGGTGCACGGCTTCCTCGGGCCCAACGGGTCGGGGAAGTCCACCACCATCCGGGTCCTGCTGGGCCTGTTGCGGGCCGATTCCGGCGCCGCCCAGCTCCTCGGCCGTGACCCCTGGAGCGATGCGGTGGAGCTGCACCGGCACGTCGCGTACGTGCCCGGGGACGTCACCCTGTGGCGCAATCTCTCCGGCGGCGAGGTGATCGATCTGTACGGGCGGCTGCGCGGCGGTCTCGACGACGCCCGGCGCGCGGACCTCGTCGGACGGTTCGAGCTCGACCCGACGAAGAAGGGGCGGACGTATTCGAAGGGCAACCGGCAGAAGGTGGCCCTGGTCGCCGCGTTCGCCTCCGATGCCGACCTGCTGATCCTGGACGAGCCGACCAGCGGGCTCGACCCGCTGATGGAGGAGGTCTTCCAGAGCTGCGTCACCGAAGCACGTGACCGCGGACGGACGGTACTGCTCTCCAGCCACATCCTCAGCGAGGTCGAGTCCCTCTGTGACCGGGTCAGCATCATCCGGCAGGGCCGGACGGTGGAGACCGGTTCACTGGCAGGCATGCGCCATCTGACGCGCACGAGCATCTCGGCGGAGCTGGTGGAATCCCCTGACGGCCTGGCGCAGCTGCCCGGGGTACACGACCTCGACATCCGGGGGCGGCAGGTCTCGCTCCAGGTCGACACGGACAAGCTGGACGCGGTCCTCAAGTCACTCTCCGCAGCCGGGGTCCGGTCCCTGACCAGTACGCCGCCCACGCTGGAGGAGATCTTCCTGCGGCACTACACGGCGGAGGCCGATCAGGGCGCCGGACAAGACGCCGGACAGGGCGCGGGGGTGGCGGCGCGATGACTGCCGTGACCATGGCCGCGACGCCCGGCGCGCGGCGCCGGACCGGGACGGGGCAGCTCGCGGGGACCTGGGTCCTGCTGAGGCTCGCACTGCGGCGCGACCGCATCATCCTGCCGGTCTGGGTGCTCGTGCTCGGCGCATCGTTCTCCTCCGTCGGGCGGTCCATCGCCTCGCTCTACGGCACGGCCGCACAGCGCGCCGAGCTCGCCGCCTCGATGAACGGCAACAGTTCGTTGCGCGCGATGTACGGACCCGTCTTCGGCGACTCCGTCGGCGGGCTCGTCAGCTGGCGCATGATCGCGTTCGGTGCGGCGCTGGCCGCGGTGATGAGCCTGGTCGTCGTCGTGCGTCATACCCGGGAGGAGGAGGAGACCGGCCGTCAGGAGATGCTCTCGTCCGCCATGGTGGGGCGCCGGGCGCCGCTCACCGCCGCGCTGCTCGCCGCCCTCATAGCCAACGCCGCACTGGGCCTGGTGATCGTGGCGGGGATGACCGGATCGGGAGCGGGCGGAGCCGGGGCGGTGGCGCTCGCATCAGCCGTCGCCGGTGTCGGTGCGCTGTTCGCCTGCACCGCCGCGACAGCAGCGCAGTTCACCGGGAGCGCACGGCTCGCGAAGGGGCTGACGGCTGCGGTGATCGGCGCCGCGTTCGTCCTCAAGGCGGCGGGCGACTCCGCGACGGACGACGGCTCGTCGGTCCTCACCTGGCTCTCCCCGCTCGGCTGGGCGGAGAACGTCCGGCCGTACGCGGGCGAGCGGTGGTGGGTGCTCCTCGTGATCGCCGGCGCGGTGGCCGTGCAGTGCGCGGCGGCGTACGTCCTGACCGGGCGCCGCGACGTCGGCATGAGCTTCCTGGCGACGCGGCCCGGGCCCGCCCGGGGCAGGATCTCCACCGCATTCGGCCTGGCGGCGCGCCTTCAGCGCGGTGCGTTCCTGGGGTGGACGGCGTCGTTCGCCGCGGTCGGCGTCGTCTTCGGCGGACTGACCGGCGGCGCGGCCGACCTCGTCGGGGACAACGAGAAGACCAAGGAGATCTTCGAGCGGATGGGCGGGCAGTCCGGACTGACGGACGCTTTCCTCGCCTCGATGGTCTCCGTGCTCGGCACGGTAGCGGCGCTGTACATCGTCTCGTCGGTGCTGCGGCTGCACGGCGAGGAGACCGCCGGGCGTGCGGAACCAGTGCTCGCGGGCGGCGTCGGACGGACCCGCTGGGCTGCCGGCCATCTCCTCATCGCTTTCGGCGGCGCGGCCCTGATCATGACGGTCGGCGGACTCGGCCTGGCCGTGGGCTACGGACACGAACTGCCCGCCGTGCTCGGCGCCTCGCTGGTGCAACTGCCCGCCGTCTGGCTGCTGGGCGGGGTGACGGTCCTGCTGTACGGGGCACTGCCGAAGGCCGCCGCGGCAGGCTGGGGGCTGGTGGGGCTCTGCCTGGCCCTGGGCTGGATAGGCCCCGCCCTGGACCTGCCGCAGGCGGTGATGGACGTGTCGCCGTTCACGCACCTGCCCAGGCTGCCGGGGGCCACGAGCATGGAGTGGGAGCCGGTGGCACTCCTCGCCGGGGCCGCTGGGGTGCTGGTGGCGGGTGGTCTGGCCGCGCTGCGGCGGCGCGACATGCTGAGCTGAGGCCCCACCCGGAGGGGCGGGCGGCGCGCCCCGGGTCAGAGCTCGACGCGCAGTTCCTTCACGCCCCTGATGACGTAACCCGGGTTCCACTCCGGTTCGGCGACCAGCCGCATACCGGGTGCCCTGCGCAGCAACTCACCGAAGGAGGTGGCCAGTTCCACCCGGGCCAGCGGAGCTCCGAGGCAGAAGTGAATGCCGGCGCCGAAGGTGATGTGCGGGTTCTCCCGCCGAGAGAGGTCCAGAGTGTCCGGGTCGCTGAAGCGGGCGGGGTCGCGGTTGGCCGAGCCGAAGAGCAGGGCCACCTCCGAGCCGCGCGGAATGACCGTGCCGTCGATCTCGATGTCGTCGAGCACCCAGCGTTCGAACATCTGCAAAGGGGTGTCGTACCGCATCAGCTCCTCCACCGCGGTGGGCAGCAGCCCGTGATTCGCCCGGAGTGCGGCGAGCTGTTCCGGGTGGCGCAGCAGCGTCCACCAGCCGTTCACGGTGGTGTTGACGGTCGCCTCGTGTCCCGCGTTCAGCAGCAGCACACAGGTGGAGACCATCTCCTGCTCGGTCAGCCGCTCGCCCTCGTCATGGGCGGCGATGAGCGCGGAGATCAGATCCGTACCCGGGTTACCGCGCCGTTCGGCGATCAGCTCGCGCAGATAGGCGGAGAAGTCGAGGGAAGCGCGGACGGCGGCGCGCGCGGTCTCCTCGGACGGGTTGAGCTCGAACATGCCACAGATCGCCGCCGACCAGGGCCGCAGGGGCGCGCGGTCGGACTCCGGGATGCCGAGCATCTCGGCAATCACGGCGACCGGCAGCGGCTCCGCGACCGCTGTCAGCAGATCGCCCCCGCCCTGCGCGACGAAGTCGTCGACGAGCCCGGTGGCCAGCCGCTGGACGGTCGGGACGAGCTGTTCGACGGTGCGCGGGGTGAACGCCTTGGAGACGAGCCGGCGGATCCGCGTATGGTCCGGCGGCTCCAGGTCCAGCAGTCCCTGCCCGTTGAGAGTTTCGAACGGCTCGTGTGCGGCGGGCGGCGGCGTCCGGCCGAACTCCTCATGGGTGAACCGGTGCAGATAGGTCCGGCCCAGCCGCCGGTCGCGCAGCAGGGCCGACACGTCGGCGTAGTGCGGGACGAGCCACTGGCCGGTCGGCTCGAACCAGTGCGCCCGGCCGGTGGCGCGCAGCTCGGCATAGGCGGGGTACGGGTCGGCGACGAACGCCGCCGACCAGGGGTCGAACGGTGCGGCGGAGGCTGAGTCGAGGCGCGTGGGCTGGTCCATGGACCGACGCTAACCGGCCGCCCGCGCCCCGGCCAGCCCTGCTCCGGGGCGCGGCGCACGGCCCGCCGCCCCCGCCCGGCCCCCATGCCCGGACCGGCCGACGGCCCCCGGCGGCCGTCGCACGTGCTCGCGCACGCCACGCGGCCGAGAGTCGGAACCTGCCCCAAGAGCCGGCGCCTCCCCCCGAGGGGCGTGCGCCTCCCCCCGACGGCCGGCGGACCCTCACGACGGGGTGACCAGCCGGGCCTCGTAGGCGAAGACGGCCGCCTGGGTACGGTCGCGCAGGCCCAGCTTCACCAGGATGCGGCTCACATGGGTCTTGATGGTGGACTCGGCGACCACCAGGTGCGAGGCGATCTCGGCATTCGACAGGCCCTGGGCGATCAGCACGAGCACTTCCGTCTCGCGCTCGGTGAGATCACCGATCTGGGCGAGGGCCGGCGGCCGGGGCGCCGCCGCGAGCTTGGAGAACTCGGTGATCAGGCGCCGGGTGACCGTAGGGGCCAACAGCGCCTCGCCGGACGCCACCACCCGTACGCCGTCCGCGAGTTGTCTGGCTGATGCGTCCTTGAGGAGGAAGCCGGAAGCACCGGCGCGCAACGCCTGGTAGACGTACTCGTCGAGGTCGAAGGTGGTGAGCACCAGCACCTTCGCGTCCGCGTCGGCGGCGACGATCTCACGCGTGGCCTCGATGCCGTTGAGCTCAGGCATCCGGATGTCCATCAGCACCACGTCGGGACGGAGCGCCGCGACCTGGGCGACGGCCTGCCGCCCGTTGACGGCCTCGCCGACGACCTCGATGCCGGGCATCGCGTTGAGCAGGACCGAGAAGCCCTCGCGGACCATCATCTGGTCGTCGACGATCAGCACCCGGATCGGCACCGCCGCGGCGGCCGTCATGACTGCTCCGCGGCGGGGGCGTCGGACGGGGCGGCCTGTACGGGGATGAAGGCGGTGACCTCGTAACCGCCCTCCGTGGTCGACTCGGCCGTCATCTCCCCGTTCAGCATCGCCACCCGCTCCCGCATGCCGGTGATCCCGTGCCCGGCGCCGGGCGAGGGCTTCACCGGACCGGTCGCCGGACCGTTGACGACGCGCAGCCCGAGGCCGCCCAGCACATAGCCGATCTCGACCTTGGCAGTGGCGCCCGGTGCGTGCCGCAGGCTGTTGCTGAGGGCTTCCTGAATGATCCGGTACGCCGACAGCTCGACGCCCTGCGGCAGCTCGCGCACCGCACCTGTCACGGTCTTCTCCGTCGGCAGTCCGGCCTCGCCGACATTGGCGAGCAGCCTGTCCAGCTCGGCCAGGGTCGGCTGCGGGGCGTCCGGCGCCTCGTAGTCCTCGGCCCGTACGACGCCGAGGACCCGGCGCAGTTCGGTGAGGGCCGCGACGGCGTTCTCCCGGATCGTGACGAAGGCCTGCTCCAGCTCAGGCGGCGGGTTCTCCACCCGGTAGGGGGCGGCCTCGGCCTGGATGGCGACGACCGACATGTGGTGGGCGACCACGTCGTGCAGTTCGCGGGCGATGGTGGTGCGCTCCTCCAGCAGGGTCCGCCGGTCCCGCTCGACGGCGGTGACGGTGCGCTGCACGGTGACCTCGCGCTCCGCCTCGCGGCGGATCTGGACCAGGCTCACCAGAAGCAGCGCGAACGCGGACACCACCGCCATGGCCGCGGTGGACGGCGCGGAGTCCCAGCCGCCCGCTTTCTCCAGGACCGTGCCGAACAGCACGGTCAAGCCCCACATCCAGGCTGCGGTGCGCGGCCTGGTCCTCGCCGCGACGACGGACAGCACCACCAGGTGGGCGAAGAAGGTGCTCGGGCTCCACGGCCCGTCTCCGCCACCGACGACCATGTTCACCGGAATGAGCGCCATCGACAGCCAGAACGCCCCGACCGGTCTGATCAGCGTCAGGGCGACGCAGACGGCGGGGAGCAGTCCGGAGACGAGAACTCCGGCGTTGCCGGTGTCGGCGAACCCCGTCATGAAGGCGAACAGCGCGGCCGCCAGGACCACCGCGTGCGGAGTCCACGCAGCGCGCGCACGGAGCCGCCCCGGCAGCCGCCGGGTCAGCAGTCCGTCGGTCCGCATCGGCGCCAGCGGGCGGTAGGCGAACGCGTCATGGATGAGGTCCTGCCGCAGGCCGCCTATCGCCCCTGCGGCCACCCGGAGCTCCGGGCTTCTGGTCTTGGTCTCGGTCACGCTTCCACGGTAGGGGGCGCGGCACCCCGGGTCGTCAGCAGTGATACGGATCCTGAACCGTCCGTCGCAAGTACTACCGAGGTCCGCCGCACGCCCCCACGACAGGCCGCCCTACCAGGCCAGCTGGGCGATCTCCTCGGCGACCACGGCGCACGCGTCGGCCGCCGGGTCGATCAGCGGGAAGTGTCCGACGTCCGGCAGCAGCGTCAGCCCGACCATCTCGCCCTCCTTGGCCGCCGCGTCGACGAAGGCCTCCGAGACGGCGTGCGGGACGGTGAGGTCGGTGGTGCCCTGGACCACGGCGGTCGCGATTCCGGTGGGCAGCAGCAGGGCCGGGTCGGCGTGCGCGCTGCGCTCGGCGAAGTCCTCCGCCCGCCCGAGGAACTGCCCGATCGCGCCGGAGCACACGTCGAGTTCGATCGCTGAGGTGAACTCCGCGATCGGTGCGAGCGCGACCACTCCGCGCAGCGCGGGCGCTCGGGGCAGCCGCCACGGGGAGCCCTCCGGCAGGACGTGCCGGGCGGCGGCCCACAGCGCCAGCTGCCCGCCCGCGGAGTGCCCGGTGACCACGATCCGCCGGGCGTCCGCCGCGGGCATGTGCCGCGCCAGGAGCTCCGGCAGTGCGTCCATCGCCGCCGCGACATCGTCGAAGGTCTCCGGCCAGCGCCCGGCGACGGGGCCGGAGCCCCGCTGCTGCGGAAGCTCGCTGCCGCGCCGGTACTCGACGCTGGCGACGGCGAAGCCGCGCCGGGCCAGGAAGTCCGCGAACGGCGACACATGGAGCCGGTCGTACGGTGCCCGCCACGCGCCGCCGTGCAGCACGACCACGACGGGGGCGCCGGCACGCCCGTCGCGCGGGGCGTAGAAGTCGATCACCTGGTCCGGGTGACTGCCGTAGGCGGCGGAGACATCGGGGGCGACCACCGGATGCGAGAACGCCGACTCGGTCTCGGCTGCGTCCTGATCACGCGCGGCAGAATCCGACATGCTGCTCCAACCGTCCCTGTGCCATGGCCAACTGGCGTGACCTGCGGGGACGGTATCAGTACGGAGGCGTCCCTCTTCCCGGTGGCAGGTGACCCGGCCTCAGACCCGGCCGGGCCAGGCGCGGTAGGTGCGGTACGGCCCGTTCCGGAGAGGCCCGAAGAAGGAGACCCGGGGGCTCTCCCCGGACTCTTCCTCGGAGCAGGGCAGGGCCGGCGCGTGCGCCTCGTCCGGGACCCCCGGGCGAGGTGGGCGGGGCCCGTCCGGCGACCGGGGCGAGCCGGTCGCCGGACTGACCCGGCAGCCTACGCCGTCGGGGCGGTCAACACGTCCGCGAGTACCCGCGCCGCGCGTTCCGCGTCGGCGAACCCCACGTACAGCGGAGTGAAGCCGAATCGCAGTACATCGGGCCGTCGCAGGTCCCCGACGACGCCACGCGCGATGAGCGCGCCCATCACCGGTTCGGCGTCCTCGCACCGCAGCGCGACCTGGCTGCCCCGCTCCGCGTGGGCGGCCGGGGTGACCGAGGTGACCCGGCCCGCGGGGGCGTACGCGTCGACGCACTCCAGGAAGAAGTCCGTCAGCGCCAGGGACTTGGCCCGTACCGCGTCGATCCCGACCCCGTCCCAGACGTCGAGAGAAGCCTCCAGGGCCAGCATGGACAGGATGTCGGGGGTCCCGACCCTGCCCCGTACGGCGCCGTCCGCGGGGGCGTACCCGGGTGTCATCGCGAACGGGTCGGCGTGCGAGGTCCACCCCGGCAGGGGTGAGTCGAACGCCGCCTGATGCCGCTCGGCGACGTACAGGTACGCCGGCGAACCCGGCCCGCCGTTGAGGTACTTGTACGTGCAGCCCACCGCCAGGTCCACCCCGTGGGCATCCAGCCCGACGGGCAGCGCGCCCGCGCTGTGGCACAGGTCCCAGACGGCGATCGCGCCCGCGGTCCGCACCGCGGCGGTCAGGCCGGGCAGGTCGTGGAGCCGGCCGGAGCGGTAGTCGACGTGGTTGAGCAGCACCGCGGCGGTACGCGGGCCGAGCGCGTCGGGCACGTCGCCGGGGGCGACCGGGACGATCCGGTGTCCGGTCATCCGGGCCGCGGAAGCGGCGATGTACCCGTCGGTGGGGAACGTGGCCGCGTCGACCAGGATCTCGTCGCGGCCCCGGGGCGCCAGCCGGCAGGCGGCGACGACGGCCTTGAAGACGTTCACGCTCGTCGAGTCGCCGACGACGATCTGTCCCGCGGCCGCCCCGACGATCGGGGCGATGCGGTCGCCGATCCGCTCCGGCGCTGTCCACCAGCCACTCTCGTCCCACGACCGGATGCGCAGCTCGCCCCACTCCCGGGTGAGGACCTCCTGCAGCCGGGCGGGCACATGGCGGGGCAGCGCGCCCAGGGAGTTGCCGTCCAGGTAGACGGTGTCGTCGAGGGTGAACAGCTTGCGCAGCGGCGCGAGTTCGTCCGCTGTGTCGAGCGCCTGTGCGCGCTCCTGGAGGTCAGACATGGCTGCGGGCCGTCCAGAGCTCGGGGAACACGTTCTTCGTGGCGCGTTTCTCCAGCCAGGCGACCCCGGCGGAGCCGCCCGTCCCGGTCTTGGAGCCCATGGCCCGCCGGGTGGCGACGAGGTGGTCGTTGCGCCATCGCCAGACGAGTTCACCCACGTCGGTGAGCACCTCGCCGAGCCGGACGAGGTCGTCGTTCTGGTCGGGGTTGGCGTAGATCTCCGCCCATATGGCCTCGACCTCGGGCGAGGGGTCGTACTTCAGGGTGAGGTCGCGGCCGAGCACCTCCTGCGGCACGGCGTGGCCGCGCCGGGCGAGCAGGGCGAGGGCCTCGTCGTACAGGCCGGGCTCGCCGAGGGCCTTCTCCAGCTCCGCGTGGACGCGGGGAGCGCCCCGGTGCGGCACGAGCATGGACGCGGACTTGTCGCCGAGCAGGAACTCCATCCGCCGGTACATGGCCGACTGGAAGCCGGAGCCCTCGCCGAGCGAGGAGCGGTAGGAGTTGAACTGGGCGGGGGTGAGCTGGGCGAGCGGCGTCCAGGAGGCGTTCAGCGCCTCCAGCTCGCGCAGGGACCGCTTCAGCGCGTCCTGCGCGACGTCCAGCCGGTCCTCGCGCATCGCGTGCGCGGCGGTCTCCCACTCATGGACGATGACGGTGAACCACAGCTCCATGACCTGGGTGGTGACCAGGAAGACCATCTCGCCGGGGTCGTCCGAGCGCAGGTGCTGGAGGTGGGTCAGGACATCCGCCTGGACGTAGTCCTCGTACGGAGTGGTTCCCGCGAAGTCGAGGTGCGGGGTCTGCGCACCGGTGGCTTCGGGGTCGGGGTGAATCGTCGACATTGCTGTCTCCTCGACACGAGCTTCCGGGTAGCGGTCCGCCCCCACCGTGAGGTGGTGGAGCTCCGGTCCCCTGCCCGCATCCTAAGCGGAGACCCGCAGGCCGCGACAGCGCACGGGCCCCGCGGACGATGAGCGTCCACGGGGCCCGGCAGGGGTGCGCTTCGGCTAGCCGAGCGTCTGGGCCGCGGTCGGCGAGGAGTCGCGGAGGAACGAGGAGCAGCGCTCGTACTCCTCCTGCTCACCGATCGACTGCGCGGCGCGTGCGAGGGCGTGCAGGGCGCGCAGGAAGCCGCGGTTCGGCTCGTGCTCGAACGGCACGGGGCCGTGGCCCTTCCAGCCTGCCCGGCGCAGGGCGTCCAGGCCCCGGTGGTAGCCGGTGCGGGCGTAGGCGTACGACTCGATGACCCGGCCGCCCTCGAACGCCTCGTCGGCGAGCTGTGCCCAGGCCAGCGAGGAGGTCGGGTACTTCGCCGCGACGTCGGCGGGCGCGGTGCCCGCGGCGAGCAGTTCGCGCGGCTCCGGGTCGTCGGGCAGATGGGTCGGGGCAGGGCCCCCGAGCAGGTTCTCGTGGATCGACATGGGTTCAAGTGTGCCTGGCACCGGCGCCGCCCGCGGTATCGGTGTGCACAATGCCGCCAATCGCCTGGCTGAGGGCGTGCGGGGTATCAGGCCGGACCCCGCGAGCCCGGCATCTCCGGACGGGAGGGCCTAAGGGCTGTCCGGGGCGGGTTCCAGCGGGGGGCTCGTGACGCCGCAGTGCATCGTGCACTCCGGTTGTGCGGACTTCTGCACGGCGGCCGGCGGCGTCCGCACGGTCGCCCACGCGATGACGGCGCCGAGGACCAGCAGCCCGGCGCACATCGGCATGGCCCGCCGGAACGTCGCGGCGAACTCCCCGGCGTCCCGGTAGGCCTCCGGCCCCATCCCGGCGAGCAGGGGCAGAGCGGCCACCGCGATCAGTCCCGCGGCGCGGGCGGCTGCGTTGTTGATGCCGCTGGCCAGGCCGGCCCGGGCGGTGTCCACGGAGGCCAGGACGGTCGCGGTGAGGGGCGCCACGAGGGTGACCAGCCCGACGCCGAGGACCGCGACTGCGGGGAGCACATCGGTCAGGTACCCGGTCACGGAGTTGGAGCCCGGCCCCACGCGCAGCATCAGCAGCATTCCGGTGGCGGCGATCAGCGGGCCGGCCGTGAGCGGGATGCGGGGGCCGATGCGCCGGCCCAGTTCGCCGGACGAGGCAGAGAACAGCAGCATCAGCACGGTGGTCGGCAGCAGGGCGGTGCCCGCACCGAGCGCGGAGTAGCCCGCCACGACCTGGAGCTGGATGGCGGAGAGGAAGAAGAAGCCGCCGAGCGCCGCGTACACACAGAGGGTGACGATGTTGACGGCGGTGAACTGCCGGGACGCGAACACCGACGGCGGCAGCATGGGGTCGGCACGCCGCCGCTCGACCTGGACGAACGCGACACCGAGCAGCACCCCGCCCACCGCCGCACCGATCACGGCCGGGGACGCGCCCTGCCCCGGCGCCTCGATCAGCGCGTACGTCACCAGAGCGAGCGCGAGCGCGGCGAGAACCGCTCCCAGGACGTCGAAGCGGCCGTGCTCGTACGGGTCCCGGGACTCCGGCACGTGGCGCAGGGCGACGGGCACGCAGATCGCGGCGATGGGCAGGTTCAGCAGGAACACCCACCGCCAGCCGGGCCCGTCGACGAGCCACCCGCCGACGAACGGCCCGACGGCGGCACCGACCCCGCCGAACCCCGACCACAGCCCGACCGCGCGGGCCCGGTCGTCCGGGTGGAAGCTCGCCTGGATCAGGGCCAGCGACCCCGGGGTGAGCAGGGCGCCGCCGATGCCCTGGAGGGCCCGGGCGGCGATGAGCACGTCGGCGTTGGGTGCGATGCCGCAGAGCAGCGAGGCAGCGGCGAACCACACCACGCCGACGACGAAGACCCGGCGCCGTCCGTACCGGTCGCCGAGCGCGCCCCCGAGGAGGATCAGCCCGGCGAGGGTGAGCATGTAGGCGTTGACGGTCCACTGGAGCGCCGCCAGGCCGGTGCCGAAGTCCTCACCGATGCGGGGCAGGGCGACGTTGATGACGGTGGAGTCGAGCATGGCCATGCTCGACCCGAGCACGGTCGTGAGGACCACCCACCGGCCGGTGGGGGACGCGACACGAATGCCTGTGGGGTCTGCCGAGCTCTCCGCCATGCCCTCAGCATCGCAAAGGCGGGCCCCTCCGGCGACGGAGGAGCGAGGATCCGCGGTCAGCGCCACGCTGAACAGCCGGCGCCGCCCGCTCCCGCTCCGCCGCTACCCGGCGCGCCGCACGGCCTCCACCCCCCGGATCAACGCCTCCACCCCTGCCTCCACCTTGCTCCGCGCACACCCCACGTTCAGCCGTACGAAGCCCTCCGCCCCGTACACGCCGCCCGGCATCACGGCGACCCGCTCCCGCTCGACCAGCACGCGCTGGAGCGCCTCGTCGTCCTCGACGCCCGCCCGGCGCAGGTCGATCCACGCCAGGTAACCGGCCTGTGGCGGCTCCCACCCCAGGTCGGGGAACGCCGCGTTCAGCCGCTCCGCGACCAGCGCCAGGTTTCCGGCGACATAGGCCCGCACGGCATCCAGCCATGCCCCGCCGTCGCGGTACGCGGCGATGTGCGCGGTCAGCGAGAGCACCGCGGGCGAGGCGAGGCCCTCCGCGGTCTCCATCCGGCGCAGGTACTCCGTCCGGTCCTCCGGGCGGCCGATGATCCCGTACGAACCGGTCAGCGCCGGAAAGTTGAACGCCTTCGAGGCCGAGGTGATGAGCGCCCAGCGCCCGTCACCCCCCACCCGCGTCCACGGCACGTGAACGCGCCCGTCGTGCACGAAGTCAGCGTGGATCTCGTCGCTGATCACGGCGACGCCGTGCAGCGCGGCAAGCGAGGCCATCTCCGCCAGTTCCGCCTCCGTCCACACCCGCCCCGACGGGTTGTGCGGCGAACAGACCACGAGGACCTTGCTGTCCTCGCGCTCGAGTTCGCGTTCCAGCGCGGCCATGTCCCCGAGACCCACACCGCGCAGCTCACGGCCGAGCCCGGTGACCGCCTTGCGGAATCCGTCGTACGTCGGGGTGTGGACGACCACTCCGTCCCCCTCGGCCGTCCACATCTGGAGCAGTTGCGACAACTGGCTGAGCACGGACGGGCCGTACACCAGCCGGCCGGTGTCGATCGTGGTGCCGTACCGGGTCGCGTACCAGTGGGCCACCGCCGCGCGGAAGTCGCCCAGCCGCCAGTCCGTGTAGCCGAACACACCGTGGTCGAGCCGGGCCCGCAGGGCGGCCAGCACCTCGGGGGCCGTCTCGAAGTCCATGTCCGAGATGGTGAACGGCAGCAGTCCGTCCACCCCGAACCGGTCCGCGACCCCGTCCCACTGCACGCTCCAGGTGCCGCGGCGGTCGATGACGGTGTCGAAGTCGTAGGACGTACTCACAGCTGTTCCTCACATCATTCCTGCCGGGTACGGACACGCGAGGGGCCCGGCACCCCGAAGGGGGTACCGGGCCCACGCAGACATCCGTACGGAATCAGCCCGGCCGTCCCCTGGGCCGTCCGGGCACACCTACTACTTCAGCTTGGTGCCGGTGGACCGCAGGTTGGCGCAGGCCTCCGTGACGCGCTTGGCCATGCCGCCCTCGGCGGACTTGCCCCAGCTGCGGGGGTCGTAGACCTTCTTGTTGCCGACCTCGCCGTCGACCTTCAGCACGCCGTCGTAGTTGCGGAACACGTGGTCCACGATCGGGCGGGTGAAGGCGTACTGGGTGTCGGTGTCGAGGTTCATCTTCACGACGCCGTTCTCCAGCGCGGTGGCGATCTCCTCGGCGGTGGAGCCGGAGCCGCCGTGGAAGACGAAGTCGAACGGGGAAGCCTGGCCGTACTTGGCGGCCACGCCCTCCTGGAGGTCCTTGAGGAGCTCGGGGCGGAGCACGACGTTGCCCGGCTTGTAGACGCCGTGCACGTTGCCGAAGGACGCGGCCAGCAGGTAGCGGCCCTTCTCGCCCAGACCGAGCGCCTCGGCGGTGCGCAGCGCGTCGTCGACGGTCGTGTAGAGCTCGTCGTTGATCTCGTGGGTGACGCCGTCCTCCTCGCCACCGGTCGGGGTGATCTCGACCTCAAGAATGATCTTGGCGGCGGCGGCCTTGGCCAGCAGCTCCTGGCCGATGGCCAGGTTGTCGGCCAGCGTCTCGGCCGAGCCGTCCCACATGTGGGACTGGAACAGCGGGTTCAGACCCTTGGCGACACGCTCCGCGGAGATGTCGATCAGCGGACGCACGTACGTGTCCAGCTTGTCCTTGGGGCAGTGGTCGGTGTGCAGCGCGACCGTGACGTCGTACTTGGCGGCGACGATGTGCGCGAACTCGGCCAGGGCGACGGCGCCCGTGACCATGTCCTTGTTGTACTGGCCGCCCAGGAACTCCGCCCCACCGGTGGAGATCTGGACGATGCCGTCGCTCTCGGCCTCAGCGAAACCGCGCAGCGCAGCGTGCAGGGTCTGCGTCGACGTCACATTGATGGCCGGGTAGGCGAACTTGCCTGCCTTCGCCCGGTCGAGCATCTCGGCGTAGACCTCGGGGGTTGCGATGGGCATCTGTCCGCTCCTTGGGATGTGCGGGTGTGCGTTGCTGGTTCCCTGACCTGGGGGCGACGTCATCGTCGCCCCCATCTTCCCAGACTCTCGTCCCGGCTCCACCCGGCGTACTCCCCCAGCATTCCGGGGCTCCCGCTGCGGAGATACGACAAGGGGGGTCGGTTTCACGTGAAACCGACCCCCCTTGAGGGAAACCGCAGGTCAGGACAGGTCGAGGTCCGGGACCGAGTAGACGTGGACGTACGGGAGGCCCGCCTCGGCGATGGCCGGAGCCGCACCCCGCTCCACGATCACGGCGACGGCCACGACCTCGCCACCCGCCTCACGCACCGCCTCGACGGCGGTCAGCGGTGAACCGCCGGTCGTCGAGGTGTCCTCGACGACCAGGCAGCGGCGGCCCTTGACCTCCGCGCCCTCGATCCGGCGCTGCATGCCGTGGGCCTTCTGCGCCTTGCGCACCACGAACGCGTCCAGCTCCTGCCCGCGGGCGGCGGAAGCGTGCAGCATCGAGGTGGCCACCGGGTCGGCACCCAGCGTCAGCCCACCCACGCAGTCGTAGTCCAGTTCCGCGGTGGCGTCGAGCATGACCTGACCGACCATCGGAGCGGCCTTGCCGTCCAGCGTGATGCGGCGCAGATCGATGTACCAGTCGGCCTCGAGACCGGAGGAGAGAGTCACCTTGCCGTGCACCACGGCCTTGTCCTTGATCTGCTGCAACAGCTCAGCACGTACGTCAGTCATGGCTACGAGAATAAGGCGCCCGGCCGCCACCCGTACTCAGCACCTGCCCAGGCCTGCGGGCGGTCGCGCTCAGAGCGTGCGCCAGCTCCAGGTCGTCGCGATCTCCAGCGGCTCGATCGGGGTGACATGGCGGGGGGCGGTGTTCAGCCCGTTCGGCGGGCCCGACTGCGGCTCCACACAGACCGCCTCGTCCTGCTCGTCGTAGACCACGACCCACTCGGTGCGGCTCTTCACCGTCAGCTCCAGCTGCTCCGGCCAGGTGAGCGTCACATCGATGCCGTCGGGCATGCCGAAGCAGTCGTCCCACGGACCGGCCAGGGGCGGGATCCGGCGGCCGGTCGGCAGATGGTTCTCGCCCCGCTCCTCCTGCCATGCGGCATCGAAGTCGATCCGGACGTCGTCGCCGCTGCCGAGGTTGCGCCGGAACCACGGATGCCAGCCGGCCTGCGCCGGGAAGGAATCCCCGTACGTCTCGACACCGAACGCCAACGTCAGGGAGGAATCGGTGAGTTCGAAGGTCTGTGTCACCCGCCCCGGGTACGGCCAGGGGTCGGTGAGGTCGTAGTAGAACGCGGCTTCCGTCCCGCTCGCCCGCGCCGTGCGCCAGGCCGTGTCACGGCCCGTGCCGTGGATGGCGTGCGGCGGGGCGGTCAGCGGCAGCTGATGCAGCACACCGCCGTTGTGGAACTGCCCGTTCTCGGTCCGGCCGCACCACGGCACCATGGGGAAGCAGCCGTACCGCTCCCCCTGCCGCAGCAGTTCGTTGCCACCGATCCGCAAGCTGCTGATACGGCAGCCGTTGTCGGGGTTCACGGTCAACTCTGCGTCGCCGACGGACAGCCGGACGTCCTTCTCGCTGCTGCTCACACGACGACCCTACTGGCGCGGCTACCTCCGGCGACGCAGCGCCCGTCCCACCACCACAGCGGAGGCGAGGGCGAGGGCGGCCGCGGGGGCAACCCAGCGGAGCGTGGCTCCCGCACCCATCGAGTCGGGGGACGGCACCGGGGCGTACCGACCGCGTGGCGGAGCGTGGTCGACCTCCTCCGCGCTGCGGCCGATCATGGTGCGCCGGGCATGCGCGGCCTCGGCGGGCGGTCCGTCCGGGACGGTGAACTCGATCCCGGCCACGGGATCCAGCGACGACGACACCGGGGTGTCGAAGACGGACGCCTGGTCCGGTGACTGCTCTCCGGGCGGCGCCTCGTCCGCTCCGGTCGGGGGCATGGCCCCATCGGTACGCGGAGTGTCCGCCTCTTCGGCAGCCTCCTCGATGGCCTGCTCCACCGCTTCCCCGACGGCCTGCTCCTCGGCGGTGACGGCCGGTGCCGGGTCGGCCGCGTCGTCGGCCCCGTCGTCGGCCACCGCCTCGCCCGTGGCGCCCTGCGACCCGTCGTGCTGGCCCAGGGACTCCGTCACCAACTGCTGCGCAAACCGGTCCAGCAGTCGGTGCGCCGCCGACAGCGCGGCCGCGGGGTCCAGCTCCAGCAGGCGGCCGTCGCCGCCCACCGTGCCCTCGAACGTGATCGCCGTACCGCCCTCGCGCTCGGCGAGGCGAACGGTCAGGGCCAGCTTCGCCGAGCCGCTGCCCCGCGCCTCCGTGCCCTCACCCGTCACCGACACGCTGTACGCGTTTTCCCGGGGTTCCCCGGCCGCCGCCGGGGTGAGCCGCAGCGCGCCCCGGTAGGTGATGGTGTGGCCGCCGGCCCGGACCTTGAGCCGGCCGGACAGCGGGCCCGCGGACGTGTCGGCATCCTGCTGGAGTCCTGGCACACAGCGCGCGACCCGGGCGGGATCGCCCAGCGTCCGCCGAAGGGCCGGGACCGGAACCGGAACGAACACCTCATGCTCCATGGAAACCGAGCCTACTCAGCCCCGGCCACCGCGTCAGCGCTTCCGCCTCCCCGGAGGGGCGCCGCCCCGGCCCGGCACACCCCTCTCACCGCTCCTCCCAGTACCGCGGATGTACGAGCGTCGAGGGCTCCTGGCCCCGCAGCCGCCCGGATTCCGCCCGCCGCCCCGCGTCCCGCAGCGTCGGCCCCGTCAGTGAGCGCAGCCGCGGCGCCCCCGGGTCGAGGCCGAGGGCCGGCGCCACGGCAGGTCCCGCCAGCACGTACCCCCAGCCGTGCACCTCCGCGGCACTGCCCATGGCGCGGTCGGGGCCGGCCGCGAATCCTGCGTACCGCCCGCTGATCCGGTAGGGGCGGGTGTGCAGCCCCGCCGCCCGCATCGACGCCTCGACCGTCCAGTAGGTGCGCGGCCGGCTCACAGCCGGCCCCGCGTGCACGACCAGCCGGCCGTGCGGCGCGAGGGCCTGTGCGGCCAGGCCGTAGAACTCCGCCGAGTAGAGCTTCGTACTGGCCGAGATCCCGGGGTCCGGCAGGTCCGCGATCACCACGTCGTAGGGCTCGTGCGCCATCCGCAGCCAGCTGAACGCGTCCCCGGTCACGGCGGTCAGACGCGGATCGCGGTAGGCGTGCGCGTTCAGTGAGCGCAGTGCCCGGTCCGTACGGGCCAACCGGGTGACGGCGGGGTCCAGCTCCACCACGGTCACGCTCCGCACGTCCGGGTAGCGCAGCACCTCGCGGGCCGCCAGCCCGTCGCCGCCGCCCAGGACCAGCACCCGGGCGTGCGGCCCGTTCATTGCCGGGTGCACCAGCGCCTCGTGATAGCGGTACTCATCGCGGGAGCTGACCCGCAGCCGTCCGTCCAGATAGAGGTCGAGGGAGCCCCGGCCCCCGCCGGTCAGCACGACCTCCTGGACCTCGGTCCGCACCGCGACCCGCACCTGGTCCCCGTACACCGCCCGCCGCGCCGCGCGCTCGAAGTCGTCGGCCAGCACCGCGGCCGAGGCCAGCACCGCGATGACCAGCACGTTGGCGCCGATCAGCAGCCACCGGGAGCGGGCCGTGAGATCCCGCCGGAACACCCACAGGACCAGCGCCCCGCCCGCCGCCGCGTTGACCGTCCCGGTGAACAGCGCGCCCGTGAGCTGCCCGAGCATCGGCAGCAGCAGGAACGGAAAGGCCAGCCCGCCGACGAGCGCGCCCACATAGTCGGCGGCGAAGAGATCGGC
This sequence comes from Streptomyces sp. NBC_01013, assembly GCF_045162765.1. Classification (NCBI taxonomy): domain Bacteria; kingdom Bacillati; phylum Actinomycetota; class Actinomycetes; order Kitasatosporales; family Streptomycetaceae; genus Streptomyces; species Streptomyces sp. NBC_01013. Next base: position 4,466,961 of record NZ_CP108687.1, on the reverse strand, counting down.
CACCGCCCCGCCCGCGTCCTGCCGGTCCACCCGCTGGATCAACGTCATCAGCAGGGGGATCTCCGCACCGATCAGAATCCCGATCGCCAGCGAGAACCCGACCAGCGCGTACCGCGACTCCCCGATCCAGGCGAACGACGCGTAGAGCACCAGCGCGGAGAATCCGCCGACCAGGGCGAGCGCTGCCTCGATCAGCCCGAAGCCGACCGCGGCGCGGCCGCGTAAACGTTTCGCGAGCAGCGAGCCGATGCCCATGGCGAACACCATCACGGACAGCACGACGGACGCCTGGGTGACGGAGTCACCGATCAGATAGGAGGCGAGCGCGACCAGTTCGAGCTCGTACACCAGCCCGCAGGCGGCGCAGATGAACACGGTGGCCAGCACGAGGTACCTGCCGGTCCTCGGCCGCACGGGAAGCCGCGCCGCGCCCCGTCGCAGCGGCACCTGCTGGTCGATCATGCCGCGAACGCTACGTCACGGAAACGTCGCCGCTTGTCACCCACAAGGGTGCAATCGACGCACTCCCGACGGAGTTGGCGCCGGTCACGGCGTCGCCACTGCCGGCGTCCGCACGCCCACCCGGGTGCGGGTCACCACCAGCCGGCCCTCCTGCGGGTACGCGTGCCAGGTGCGCCACCGGACCTGGCCCTCGGTCCGCTGGGCAAGCATGGCGGTGAAGGCGTGCGGGCTCCCCGGGAAGGTCCCGGCCAGTCCGTGGGGGTGGTCGGCGACCAGTGCCAGCAGTTCCTGCGCGCGCCCCGCGAAGGAGCCCGCGCCGAGGGTCTCGACGCGGGCCGCGAACTCGTACTCCCAGTCCCCCAGGCGCTTGGAGACGCCCAGGGGAAGTGGGGTGCTGCTGCCGGGGATACAGGCGACGGTTTCGGAACAACTGCCCTGCTCCTCCTCCAGAAGCACCTGGTGGGAGGCACCGAGCAGGCGCAACTGCAACTGCGCGCCGCCGAGCTGGAGGTCGAGGACCGCCAGTGCCGGGAGCGGTTCACGCCCCAGCGCCCAGGCCAGATCGTCGGCACGGGTGTCGGAATAGGCCGTATGGAGGGTCGTGAGCATGGGTCGGCTCCGCAAAACACACATGGACACGTGGACAGGGGACGCCCCGACGCGGTGCACGTGGGAGGTGGGAAGCGCCCGATCAGGTCCAACTGGGGTCCGAGGGCTGAATGTTCTCTCAATCGAGGAAAACACGAACCAGGGCGCACTCGCAGCGTTTTTGCCCAACTTGGCGTGGTTTCCATCCCCTCGGGGGCCTGCCGGTTCTGGTGTTCACCCGAGATGCGCCGTGCGGCCCAACAAAAAGACAACCGGCGGGACTTGGAGGGTTCCCCCTCCGAGCCCCGCCGGGTGCCCGGCCGGCCGACCTTGCCGGGCCGCGGACCAGCTGCCCCGTGTCAGCTGCCTCCGCCGCATCCGCCCCCGCCGCCGCACGACGAACCCCCGCCGCACGACGAACCGCCGCCACACGAATGACCACCCGAGTGTCCGCCGGAGTGGCCGCCCGAGTCACCGCCCCCGTCCCCGGCCCACCAGCTGCCGCCACCCGCCCCGCCACCGCTGCCCGCCACGCCGCGCCGCTTGTTCCGGCCCAGCGGCTTCCCGCGGCTTCCCGCGCTCGCCATCATCACGACGAGGAGCATGACCCCCACGACGACCATCACCCCGATGAGCACACCCTTCACGGACCTCACGTCCTTCCGTCCCCCGAAGCGAGGCCCCCCGCTCCGCACCGATTCCTGCGTGCCAGGGGGATTCCCGTGCCCCCGTCCGGCCAAAGCAGACTTGAGCAACTCCAGAGCTTCCGCGCAGGATGGCGGTCATGACACAGGGACGACCGCTGCTCAACCGCCGCCTCGCCGAGTTCGGCACGACGATCTTCGCGGAGATGTCCGCGCTGGCCGTCCGCACCGGCGCCATCAACCTCGGCCAGGGGTTCCCGGACACCGACGGCCCCGAGGAGGTCCGCGAGGCCGCGGTCCGCGCCCTGCGCGCCGGCCACGGCAACCAGTACCCGCCGGGGCCCGGCGTCCCGGAACTGCGCACCGCGATCACTGCCCACCAGCAGCGGCGCTACGGCCTCGCGTACGACCCCGACACCGAGGTCCTCGTCACCGCGGGTGCCACCGAGGCCATCGCGGCCTCCCTTCTGGCGCTCCTGGAGCCGGGGGACGAGGTCGTGGCCCTGGAGCCGTACTACGACTCGTACGCCGCCTGCATCGCCATGGCGGGCGCCACCCGCGTCCCGGTGACCCTGCGCCCCGAGCCGTCCACCGGCACCTACCGGCTGGACCTCGACGAACTGCGCGCGGCGGTCACCCCCCGCACCCGGCTGCTGCTGCTCAACACACCGCACAATCCCACCGGCACCGTCCTGACCCGCGAGGAGCTCGGTGCGATCGCCGAGCTGGCGTGCGCACGCGATCTCCTGGTCGTCACCGACGAGGTCTACGAACACCTGGTCTTCGAGGGCGAACACCTGCCGCTCGCCGGCTTCCCAGGGATGCGCGAGCGGACCGTCACCATCAGCTCGGCCGGCAAGACGTATTCGTTCACCGGCTGGAAGGTCGGCTGGATCACCGCGAGTGCGGAGCTGGTGACGGCGGTGCGCTCGGCGAAGCAGTATCTGACGTACGTCTCGGGCGGACCCCTCCAGTACGCCGTCGCCGAGGCCCTTCGGCTGCCCGACAGCTTCTTCGAGGGGCTGCGAACGGATCTTCGCGCCAAGCGGGACCTGCTGTGCGACGGGCTCGCCGAGGCCGGTTTCGCGGTCTACCGCCCGGCCGGAACGTACTTCGTCACCACGGACATCCGCCCGCTCGACAGCGGCGGCGACGGGATCGCTTTCTGCCGGGCGCTGCCGGAGCGGTGCGGGGTCGTGGGCGTGCCCAACGCGGTCTTCTACGACCACCGTGAGCAGGGCGCCCCCTTCGTCCGCTTCACTTTCTGCAAGCGTACGGAGGTTCTGGAGGAGGCCGTCACCCGGCTCAAGGGGCTGCGGCAGGGCTCCGCTCGCTGAGGCCGTCCCGCGTCGGGGTGTACAGCCACGAGGCAGCCGCCACGACGACCCCGAGCGCCGCCATCGCGTACCAGTACACGGCGAAGTCCCAGGTGTGCGCGGCGGCCAGGGCCACGCTGCCCCCCATGAACGCGCCCACGGACTGTCCGAGTGCCGTGACCAGCATCCGCGACTTCACTGCGGAGAGGGTGTCCAGCTCGCCCTTCACGGCCACGAACGCCTGGTCGTTCATCGCACCCAGGACCGTCTCGCCCAGGGTGAACAGGACGATGCCGGCCAGCAGCACGGGGATGTGCAGACGGGCCGTCCCCGTCACCGCGAAGGACGCGGCCATGAACAGCGCGACCGTGCCGAACATCCGGAACGCTCCCCTGCGGTGGGCCATATGGCGCCCGACGAGGCGCCCCACGGGCACCTGGAGCACGACCACGAGCGCCGCGTTGAGCAGGAAGAGCGAGCCGGCCACGGCCGGGCGGCCGGTACCGAAGACATACAGCGGCATCGCGGAGAACAACTGCGAGTAGAGAACGAAGCAGAGGAAGGAGGCCACGGCGGTGCGGCGCATCCCGGGGCTGCGGGCCGCCGTGCGCATCCAGCCGCCCGCGGCCTTCTGCCGTTCCGTCCTCAGCCGGAGTCCGGCCGGCACGGCTACGGCGGTGACCAGGGCGGAGGCCGCGAAGACGGCCGCGACGACGAGCAGCCACGTGTGCGGGGACCGGAAGAAGAGGACCGCCCCGAGCATCGGCCCCGCGGCCGAGCAGAGGTTGGTGACGAGCATGAGGCGCGAGTAGGCGGCCACCCGCGCTCCCGGGTCGGTCACGAACTCGCCGATGCAGGTGCGCACCGTCACGGAGTTGACGCTCATGCACACGGCGACCCCGAGCAGCAGCACCACCACCGCGATCCGGCGGTTCGGCACCAGCGCCGCCGCGCACACCAGGGTCGCGGCCGAGGCGAGCGAGAGCGTGAGCACGGGCCGTACCCGGCTGAAGTCCATCCGGTCGACCACGACGAAACCGCAGAACCGCAACGCGCTGAAGAGGAAGAGCACCGCGCCGACGGACAGCGGTCCCGCCTGCCAGCCCTCCAGAAGCACCGGAAGGACAGGCAGCAGCGCGTAGCAGGCGACGCTGGTGATCCCGAAGTTCAGCAGCAGGGCGATCAGCAGCCTGCGTACGGAGGCCGCGGAGGGCTCACCCGCCGTCGGGGGCCGAGCCGGTGCCGTCCTGCCGCGCGGCATCCTCATCGGTGGCCGTCCTTCCTCGCTCGTCGGCCCGGGACATGTCCACGCCGTCCAGATAGGCGTCCTTCATCGAGGCATGGCCGACGAAGGCCGACCACATCTCGGCTCCGCGCAGTGCCGCCCGGTCCAGCACCGCACCGCGGAAGTCGCTGTGGCTGAGGTCGGCCCTGCGCAGGTCGGCCTCGCGCAGGCCGGCCTCGATGAGGTTCGTCCGCTTGAGCACCGCGCCGCGCAGGTCGGCGCCGTCCAGCCGGGCGCCCCGCAGGTCGGCCCGTTCCAGGTCCGCACCCCGCAGGTCCGCGCCGCTCAGATCGGCACCGCGCAGGTCGGCGTGGGCCAGGGCGGCTCCGCGCAGGTCCGCCCCGCGCAGGTCGAGGTCACGGCCGTGGACGCATACCAGGTTCCAGCCGTCCAGCACCGTGTGCAGGACGAGCCGCTGGGGGTCGCCGCCCCGGTCGGGCCCCCGCTCCGCGTCCCGCTCGGTGACGAGAGCCAGGGTGCGCAGGCCGAGACCCGAGGACGCCCGCAGCCGGGCGGCGTCGGGGGCGGTGGCGATCCGCCGCGAGGGACGGAACGGCTGCCCCGCCAGACCGGGCTCCACGATGTTCTCCCCCTCGCGGGTGAGCAGCGCTCCGGAGAGCGCGACGAATGCCGCCCCGTCGGCCCCCGGCAGGTTCTGTGCGGCAACGGAGAGGAGTGAACGCACGAGGGAGTCCTATCGTCCGGAGCCGGCGGGAAGAAGGCGGGAGCCGTCACGCAGGGACACCGGGCCCCTGTGGGCGATCTCGTTGAAGAAGAAGTTGTGGGTCAGCCGGGCGTCGGACGGAGTGCTCCCGGCGCCGCCGAGCGAGGCGTGGTAGAGATCGCAGCCCTGGAACAGGATCAGCCGGTTGTAGACGGGCGCCACCCATTCGACGAGCTCCCACGCGTCGGCGTCGGCGTACTCGGGGATGATCACGGCCTGTTCGTACGCGAAGGCGTCGCCGTACCCCGCGGCACGGGCCTCCGCATCGGTCGGTGGGCGCTCAAGACCGGTCCTGCGATGCCGGAAGAAGCCGGTTCCGGCACTGTCCGGGGCTCCCGGCGTCAGATAGACCATGGCAGCCCAGTCCGCCGCCTGGTCCGCGTGCACATTGGCCAGCCGCCCGGTCTCCTCGGTGGCCAGCCGAAAGCCCCCGAAGGTGAACGAGTCGAAGTCCACGTCGACCTGATGGCCGGTCAGTTCGGCGAAGGTCTCCATGAGGGCCGGGCTGTGCAGCATCTTCTCGCTCTGCCAGCCCGGGTAGTTGTACGCGGCGGCGCTGCGGTAGTTGTGGGAGAGGGCGAACGTGCGCGCGTTGTCGGGCTCCGCGTAGAAGTCGTCCAGGACGATGATGCGTCCGCGGTCAGACATGGGGTGTCCCCTCCGGGGTCCTCGTGCCCCACTGCGGGGCGGGCGCCGGTGGCAGCCGGTCGCCGCAGGCCATCGGCACATGGGTGAGCGTCGCGCCGGCCCGGCCGCAGAGCACGAGCCTGCCGGGGCCGAGCCGTGCGAGCGCCGATTCGGACGGGCTCAGGACCACCCAGCCCGCGTTCTCCGGGCTCGTGTTGACGACGGCCAGCCATCCATCGTCCGGCACGGTCAGCGCCGTCGGCGCGTCCTCGGGGAGTTCTCGTACCGTCCCGGCCGGGAGCTCGCCGGCGCGTCGGACCAGCCGGCCGATCCGGTGGGTGACGGTCGCCTGATCGCACTCCTCCAGCTCGGAGGCGCTCAGCCCGACCGCGTACACCCCGGGGGCTCCCGGGCCCTCGGCCGCCGGTCCTGCCATCGTGTAGAACGCGCTTCGCACTCCGTACACCTCCGCCGAAATCGCCGGGGCCGGCCCTGCGGCCCGCCCCGGCGGTCTTCAGGATCGATCAGTGAAGCGCGATGGCGCTCTCGGCCGCGCTCTCCTCGGCCCGCGACAGCGGGGAGAAGTCCGTGAACCGCATCATGTTGTTCACCGAGGAGTCGGTGAACTCCTGCTCGTTGAACTCGCCGAGCGTGATGTCGGGATTCATATCGTTCCACCAATCTTTCTCTTGACGGAATTACGAACCCACCGGCGTACCTGCCGGACGGGCATCTTCATCCTGCTGCCGCACCTGTCGGACCGGCTAGGCGTTAAGACCCTCGGATACGGCGGTGGCGGAGACCGGACAGGGGGGCAATTGAGACAAAGACAGGTATTGCCTGCGGCCGTACATCAACGCATCGCCGGCCGCCCCACCGATTCCGACGACACGGCCGATCAGAATGTCGTGGTCCCCGCCCTCCAGCACCTCGTGCCGCTCGCAGGAGAGCTGGACAACGGCGTCCGGGAGGACCGGGAAGCCCTCGGGCGACAAAGTGAAGGAGCCGTCGGCGAAACGGATTCCGGCCGGTTCGCGGGCGAATCTCGCCGCGATGGGGGGATGCTGCGTGCCGAGCACGTTGACGGCGAACCCACGACCGCGCACGAACTCGCCGTGCGAGGCGTTGGAACGGCCGACACAGACGAGGACCAGCGGCGGGGCCAGGGACAGCGAGACCACGGAGGTCGCGGTGAAGCCCCGCGGCGAACCGTCCGGGGCAAGCGTGGTGACCACGCTCACCGCGGCCGGGACGGCCGACATCGCCCGGCGCAACTCCTGGGGGTCGATGCTCATTCCCCGCCCTCCCCCGCGGCCCCCGAGCCCAGGCCGCTCAGGGCGGTGAGATACCGCCCCGGGTCGGAACGCGGCCGCGGCGGAGTGGCACCCGACGCCGTGCCCACGTACAGCCAGCCCAGCAGCTGCTCCCCGGCACCGAGGCCGTGCAGCGTCCGCACCCCCGCGTCCTCGGTGGCGGGGCCGGTGCGCCAGATGGACGCGTAGCCCCGGTCGTGGAGCAGCAGGGACAGGGTGCTGACCACGGCGGTGGCCGCCGCCAGCTGTTCCCAGCGCGGGATCTTCGGGTGCTCCACCGGCGACAGGACGATGGCGACGAGCAACGGGGCGCGCAGCGGTTTGGCCGCGGCACGCGCCCGAGCCTGGGCGTCGTCCCCGGCGCCCGCCGCGAGCCGACGCCCCAGCCGCTCCCGCTCCCCGCCCCGCAGCGAGACCAGCCGCCAGGGCAGCAGGCGGCCGTGGTCGGGGGCGCTCATCGCGGCCTCCACCAGGGCGAGCAGCTCCAGGTCATTGGGTGCGGGGGCCGCGAGCCGCGGGGCGCTGCGCCGGGTGAGGACGCTCTCCAGGGTCTCCATCTCAGACCTCCCGCACGGTCGCGGCCGAGACGGCCGGCCGGGCGTGGAGCAGGGCGGCGACGTGTTCGCGGGCCTCGGCCAGGACCTGCTGCGGCGACCGGGTGCCGTCGAGCACCACGGTGTCGGTCCCGGCCTCCTTCATGACCCTCTCGTACCGCTCGGTGAGCGCCGTGATCTTGTCCAGCAGCGCGGCGGGGGAGTAGATACGGGCCCAGCGGTCCTGCCGTTCCACGAGTCGGCGGCAGGCCAGTTCGGGGTCGACCCGGACCCAGAGGAGGAGGTCGGGCCGGGGTGCGGTCGCGGTGAGGCGCAGCATCCAGTCGCGGTACTCGGCGATCTCCTCGCAGTACACGTCCCAGGTCTGGAACCAGCGGTCGAAGAGCACGACGTCGGCCTTCTCGAACCGTTCCCGGCAATAGTGGAACTGCACGGCGGTTTCCAGTACGTAGGTGCCGTGCCGAAAATCGGGCGGTATTCGGTCCTGGTACAGCACCGATTCCGCACGGCCGCTCTCGGCCAGTTCCTGGAATGCGGCGGTCATGGCCCGTGCGGGACGAGCCACTTCCACGCGGGCGTCCACGGAGAGATTCTTGCGGAGATTCTCCACCAGGGTGGATTTTCCGCTCCCGTCGACACCCTCGACCGCAATGAGCCGATAGCTTCTCTCCATACCCCAGTCCTCATCCGTGTGATTCAATCAACTGCCATGAGAGACATTGTCGTTGGTGTTCCGCTGCGCCCGTGGAGGCGTCCCGGAAAAGCGGATCGATGGATGCAGAGCATGACCTACTTCACCGCGGTGGAGGCCGCCGGGGGAATTCCTCTGGGGATTTCCCCGCTGCCCGAACAGCAATTGCGCGTCCTCTACGAGAACTGTGACGCCCTGCTGCTGCCCGGCGGCATGGACCTGGACCCCGACTCCTACGCCGGCGGACCGGGCCCGGAGGGCGAGGTCCATCCGGAACTGGACCGGGCGGAGCTGCTGCTGACGGGCTGGGCCCGACAGGACAGGGTGCCCCTGCTCGGCATCTGCCGGGGCGCCCAGATGCTCAACATCGCCCTGGGCGGCACGCTCTGGCGCGACCTGCCGTCCGAGTGCGGGGCGGCGGGCCACGGCGGGGCGGAGGGCGAGCCGACGCGGTACCACGACCTCGCCGTCGCCCCCGGGAGCAGGCTGCACGCCATCCTCGGATCGGATGTGGTGCCCGCCAACAGCCGCCATCACCAGGCGTGCCGGGTGGCCGGCGCCGGCCTGCGGGTGAGCGCCCACGCACCGGACGGCATACCCGAGGCGATCGAAGCCTCGGGAACCGACGCGGACTGGTTCGCGCTGGGTGTCCAGTGGCACCCGGAGGAGCTCCCGCACGACCATCCGGCCGGCAGCCGCCGGCTGGTGGAGGCGCTGCTGCGGGCAGCCCAGCCGGTGTCCGCGCTGCTCCCGGCCGGCTGAACCGGCAGGTGCCCGGTGACCGGCCGGGCCGGCGCCCGCAGCCGGGCCACCGGTCATACCGGTCCCCGGGCCAGGGACGCCGCTCGCAGTCCGTCGACCAGAGCCTCGGCGGCCAGGGCGGCGTCCTCCAGACCCCTGCCGGTGACGGCGACCATGCCCCAGCGCCCGGGGACGCTCGCCACGACCTTGCTCCTGCGCCCGGGGGGCGTCAGCCGCTCCACGGCCGCCTGGGTCGCGGCCATGTCGGCCTCGGCGCCGGGCCGGTAGACCCGGGTGGCGACATGGCCGGCGTCCGGGTCCGCGGCAACCTCGTCCTGGAACACCCGCATGTACTCGGCGCCGTGCGAGGAGAGGTTGAAGTCGATGGCCCCGAGCACGAGCCCGTCACCGTGGATCCCGCCGATCCGGCCCACCGCGAAGTCGACGCCACCGGTGACCATGCCGCCCCGGCATCCCTGCGCCTCGCTGCCCGGACCGCGGAAGGCATCGCGCACCGCGTCCATGGCGCGCGTCATCGACGCGTGGTGCTCCGCGGGCATCCCCATCCGCGCACAGTCCTCCGCGGTGAGCGTGACATTGCCCTCCCAGGAGACCCCGTTCATCAGCTGGAGCGTCATGCCCGGAGCGACCTGCCCGCCGCGGATGTGGCCGGAGGGGCTGACGATGAAGTCGCTGGTGCCCACGCGGCACCGGAGGAAGTCCATATGGGCCTCCAGTACATAGGCGTCGCCGTGGCGGTGGGCGTCACGCGCGTGGTCCCGCAGCGCCGCCTCGTCCTTCAGCGGGAGGCCCGGCACGATCCGGGCCCCGTCGCCCGCCTCGCACGGTTTGAGGCAGCCGCGCTCCAGTCCGTGCCGGCCGGCGAGCAGCGCGGCCGCGGCCACCAGCCCGTCCCCGAAGGACTCCGCGTCCGCCGTGCGGGGCACCAGATAGCCGGGCAGGACCGGGACGGCCATCCCCAGCAGCCGGTACGCCTCCGACAGCCGCTGCTCGGCGGCGAGCAGCTCGGCCGGGCCGAGCCCGTCGGCCCGGACGGTGAGCGCGTCGGCGACCGTGGGGTGGATGTGGTTCTTGCGGTTCCACCGCTCCGACACCACGGGGTTGTTGGCGTCCACGTACAGCACGTCCAGGCCGGCCCTCTCCTTGAGCCAGAGCAGGAACACCTGGGTCTCCGGGTCCAGCGCGTAGAGCCGCACCACGGCCGTCGGCCGCTCACGGAGCCAGTCGACCAGGGCCGCCAGCGGCCCCGTCCCGTCGGGCCCGTGCGCGGCGGCTGCGGTGAGCAGGGCGTCGGAGAGGTAGTACAGCTCGGTCAGGCCGATGTCGAGGGAGTCGGTGCCGTAGTGGTTCACCGCGTCCTGCCAGGGGCGGGTCCGGCCCACCGCGAGATCGCCCCCGGCCGCGAGCGAGACGGCCCGGCTCTCCAGGTAGCCGGCCACGTCGTACGGGTCCCGTCCGGCCCGGACGTCGGCGAGGTCGCCGTCGAAGCCGCGCGTGGTGCGGGTCGCGGAGTGCAGGATGACCGCGGGCGGCGCCGGCGCGTCGGGGGCGGCGTCCACCGGTGCGGTGTACGAGATCAGCTCCCGCGCGGCGCGCCCGGGCACCTCGGCCGGGCCGTGGCCGTGCAACACGGTGCACAGCGCGGCGAGTTCGGCCTCGTCGAGCACGCGGTGCCCGGTGCTGAATCCCACCCAGACGGACTCGACGGGGGCGTCCGGGCCGGGGACGGTTCCGGCTGCACGGGCGAAGGGTTCGATGTCGTCGGTGATCATGCCGGGAGTGTCCCCTTTTCAGTGGCCGGAGCGAGCGCCGACAGGCGGCGCGCGGCCTCCTGGAGTACGCCCAGTTCCTTGCAGAACGCGAACCTCAGCAGACCACTCGCCGACTCCGGCCGGACGTGGAACCCGGGAAGCGGGAGCCCGGTCACCCCGAAATCACGGGCGAGCAGTTCGTTGGCCCGAAGCGGATCGGCGGGCAGGTCCGGACCCGTCGACGCCATGATCATGAATCCACCCGAAGGGGTGACCGGGCACAGCCCCGCCGCTTCGAGTCCGGCCAGCAGGGCGGCGCGCCGGGCCCGGTACTCCTGGCGCTGCAGGCCGAACCATCCGGTGCGGTGGGCCCAGGCCAGCCCGGCGGCGACCCCCAGCTGCAGGGGCGCGGGTGCGCAGTAGGACAGCATCCGGTGGGCGTCCCGAAGCGGCCCGGAGAGTTCCTTCGGGGCGAACGCCCAGCCCACCCGCCACCCGCACACGCTCAGGGACTTGGCGGCCCCGGAGCAGACGACGGTGCGTTCTCGCAGGCCCGGCAGCGAGGCGATGCTCCGGTGCCGGTCGTCCTGCCCGGTGCCGTGGACGAGCTGCTCGTACACCTCGTCGCACACCACGTACAGGCCGTGGCGGAGCACCAGGGCGGCGAGCGACTCCAGTTCGCCGGCCGAGGCGACCCAGCCGGTGGGATTGTGCGGGGTGTTGAGCAGCAGGACCCGGGTCCTGCCGGTGACGGCGGCGGAGACCGCGTCCGCGTCCAGGACGTAGCCGCTGCCGCGGCGGACCAGCGGTACGGCGACGGGGACCCCTCCCGCCCTGCGCACGAGCGCCGGGTAGGAGTCGTAGAACGGCTCCAGGACCAGCACCTCGTCGCCGGGCCGCAGCAGCGTCTCCAGCGCGGTCGCCAGGGCCTCGGTCGCTCCCGCCGTCACGGTGATCTCGGTCCGCGGGTCGTACCGCGTGCCCTCGGGGACGGCCAGTGCGCCCAGGGTCTCCAGCAGCTCGGGGTGGCCGGCCGAGGCCACGTACTGGTTGACGCCCGCCCGCATGGCGGCCGTCGCCGCGCGACGCAGCACCGCCGGGCCGTCGAAGTCGGGTGCTCCGCGGCCCAGGTTGACGGCCCCGTGCCGCTCGGCGAGCGCGTCGGTGTGCGTGTACACGTCCGGGGCCGGTGCCCGGGGCGCCAAGGCCCCGGACACCGGCAGCAGGTCAGACGACGCCATAGAACGCGGCGGGGTTGTCCCACAGGATCGCCCGCTTGACGTCGTCGGACAGCGGCGACTTGAGGACGTCCTCCAGCTCCTCGCCGAACTCGTGGTCCGGGTGGGGGTAGTCGCTCGCGAACAGCAGCCGGTCGGTGCCGATGTCCGGCGCGAGCTTGTCGAGGTACGGCTCGCATCCCTCGGCACTGACCCAGCACTGCCGTCGGAAGTACTCGCTGGGCCTGTGCTTGACGCCGGGGATCTGGAACTTCCAGTTGCGGTACTCCAGGTCGTCCATCCGCCACAGGAGGTACGGCACCCAGCCGCACCCGGCCTCCATGAAGCCGAACCGCAGGTCCGGATGACGCTCCATCACACCACCGTCGACGAGGGCGATGAACGCCATCATCTGTTCCATGGGATGACAGGCGCTGTGCATGGCGAAGTGTGTGGTGAACCGGTCCGCACCCGCGGCGGGAAGCATGGTGTGACAGCCCTCGTGGAAGCTGACGGACACCCCCAGCTCCGCGCACTCGGCCCAGAAGGGGGCCGTGTCCGGGTGCCCGACCGACCGTCCGGACACCATGTTGGGCCGGAGCATGACCGAGCGCATCCCGAGCGTGTGGACCGCGTACCGCAGTTCACCGATCGCGAGGCCGACGTCGTGCAGGCTCAGCAGCGCGACGGGCTTCAGCCGGTCCGGGGCGTGCGAGCAGAAGTCCGCGAGCCACCGGTTGTAGGAGCGGGAGATCGCGGCGGCGAGCTTCGGGTCCATCCCGTCGATCGCCACCGTGCCGAGCCCCAGGGACGGGTAGAGGAACGACATCTCGATCCCCTGGTCGTCCAGGGACTTCACCTGGGACGGGGCGTCGAAGCCCCGCGCCGCGTACTCCCCGTACTCCGCCAGCGTGCGGCGCTCGAACTCCGCCACCAGCTCGTCCGGATAGTGGCGGTACATCGGCCGGCCGTCCACCAGCATCTGGGCCCAGCCCTGCCCGTCGGACCGTGCGCGGCGCGGCGCCCGGTCCCGGAAGGCGGGATCGATGTACTCCCCCCACATGCTGTCGGGCTCCATGACGTGCCCGTCACCGTCGATGACGCGGAATCCATCGGGTTGCATCATGTGTCACACACCGACCGGCTCAAGGACCAGCTCGCGGTGGAGCGCGCCCCAGAAGTCGCCCAGCAGGCCCGCGATGAGCAGCGCGCCGCGCTTGATCTCCTCGCGCGACTCCGGTCCGCCGGTGGCCTGCTCGACGGCGGCGTGGATCCACTCCACGTGCTCGCGCTCGATGAGGAGGTGGAGGTAGAAGTACTCCATGCTCTCGACGGTCGAGCCGGGAAGGGCGCGGAATCCCTCGTAGAAGCTGTTGATCATCGGGAGGCCGCTGAGCTCGATCGTGTAGTGGCCGCCGAGCGCCGCCTCGACGCTGCCCTCCTCGAAGAGGGTGCGGATCCCTTCCACGAGGGCGGTCGTCTCCGGCAGGTAGTCGATCGAGCCCGCCTTGGCGACCTCGATGCCGAGCGGCTCGCAGGAGTTCTTGAACATCTTGTAGTGCCCCATGCCGCCCTCACCGCCACCGCCGAGCTCGGAGACGATGGTCTTGGCGAGCTCCCGGCGGATCTCCTCGTTGTCGACCCGGTGCGCGAGACCGGCCAGGATCTGCGGGAACGTGCGGATGTAGAGGTAGTACTGGTCGGCGAACCTCTGGACGTCGTCGACGGTCAGTTTCTGCGCACGGAAGGCCGCGAAGAAGTCGTTGTCCACACAGTCGGTGGCCTTGACCTCGGCGTTCAGACCGGTGAAGAACTCATCGAGGGACTGCATGCCGGATCTCCTTCAGTAGAGGTTTGACTGCTCACACGGCCGGCCGGGCGCCCACGGCGGGGCGCACGACCAGCAGGTCGAGAAGGTCTTGCCAGAGCCCGGCCGGTGTGCCGGTGGCCGGGAACGCGGTGGTGTCGACGACGTACGGTTCGCCGTCGGCGCCGCTCACCACGTCGAACACCGCGTAGTTCAGCCCGAGCGCGGCGGCCGCGCGGACGGCGGCCTGCGAGGCGGCGCGGACGCAGGGGTCCGCCGGGTCCGCGGTCCGGCCGGCACCGCCCTCGGCCCGTCTTGTGGTCAGCGCGTCGCGGGGGGCCGTCCGCTCGTCGGCGGCGACGACGGTGCCGCCGGCCACCGTGATGCGGAACTCGGCGCGCAGGGCCCCGTGCCCCCTCGCCTCGATCTGCCGCTCGAAGAGGAACCCCCGGGTGTCGCAGAGGAGTTCCAGGAACCGGCGGTCGCCTGCGGGCACCTCGTGGAAGAGCCACTGCTCGCGGCTCTCCCAGGTGGCCCGGCCGGCCGGCTCGCCCGGGGCGAGCAGATCGCGGCCTTCGTAGTGGTAGTTGGTGCGCCAGCGGTCCGGGGCCAGGTGCGCCATCCCCTTGCCCATGGAGCCGCAGACGGCCTTCACATAGAGGGACCTGCCCCGCCCGAGCTCCGCCAGCACGTCGCCGGGGCGGGGCCGGTCCAGGACCTCGGGGACCGGGACCCCGCACCGCTTGAGCCGTGCCTGCGCCGCCGCCTTGTCCCGGGTCAGGGCAACGGCTCCGGGGGTGTTGAGGTACCGCAGGGACGCGCCGGCCGTATCGGCCAGCTTCTGCCCGGTGCGCAGGAGGTAGGCGTGCAGGGCCTGTGCGTACGCCCGGGTGCCGTACGGGCCGGCCAGCCGCCCTTCGACCTCCGTGTCCCAGAAGGTGTGCGGGAATCCGAGGATCACCACGGTGTCGCCCGTCATCGGGGGCAGCCCGCCGGACACCTGCCCGTAACTGCGCACCTGGAGGTCGACCTCATGCTCTGCCAGCCATCCGCGAAGGGCCGTCAGCGGCCTGAGCGCGTCCGATGCGGAGCTGTCGGCCACCAGGAGCAGCGTGGTGGTCGGGTCCTTGCTCACCCGGCCTCCCGAAGGAGCGAGGCGATCTCGTCGTATACGACTTCGGCGTCGCGGTCGCCGTCGACGACGTGGTGCGCGAGGCCCTCGAAGGCGCGGTCATAGCCGTGATCCAGCCGCGTGAGGTCGGCCAGCAGCCGTTCCGCGCTCCAGTGGTCGGCCGTCCAGTCACCGCGCCGGGTGACCCTGCGGGCCGCCTCCCCGGGGCTCGTACGGAGTCGTATCAGCAGGTCGGGCACGGGCAGCAGGCCTGCGAGCCGCCGGTACCAGTCGTCGTGGACGCTGCGTCCGTCGCAGTAGACCTCGTACGTGGGCAGCCAACGATCGAAAACAAGCCAATCGTGCTGTGCGTATTCGGTGTCCAAATAATGGAACTGGGATATCGCGTCGATCACATAGGCCGCGTGACGCAGCCCACCCGGAATTACGTCCTGGTAACGCGCCGGGGATTCGGGTGATTCTTTGATCAGTTCTCGGAAGACACCGCCCATGCGCGGCGAAAGACGTTCCGTTCGAACGGCCGAACCGAATTCCGCGGCAAGCCGTCCCACCACCGTCGTCTTGCCGGAGCCGTCTATCCCCTCCAGCGCGAGAATGCGATAGGGCCGGACTCCCGCCCTCATACGGTCGCCCTTTCCACGGCGAGCTCCGGTTCCCGGCCCTGTGCCGGGGCCGCCGGGGCCCGGGTCAGCGCGGGCGCCGTCTCGTTCACCGAGCGCTGCCCGGCACAGGCCCCCGTGACATGCAGACCGGGCACGTCCGTGCGGCCGTGCGCGTCGCGCCGGACGGTGCCGTCCGGCTCCCGCTCCAGCGAGCCCATCAGCTCGCCGGGCGGGTAGACGGGAGTGCAGCCCGTCGCCCAGACGACCACCACGGAGTCCCGGGGGCGGGTCTCCTCCCACAGGCCGTCGGCATCCTCACCGCCGACCCGGCGCGCCTGCGCGTGACGGCAGCGGCCCGCGGTGGAGTGCGAGCCCAGAACCCCGAGATTGCTCGTCTCGCGGTAGCGCCAGCGGATCCTGTCACCGTCGGCTTCGAGGGACTCGTGGACCAGGTGACGGACGCACGGCACGTTCCACGGCTGCCGGCCGCACTCCCGGCTGCTCTTGACGACCAGCTCGTACGCCAGCTGCGAGGGGGCCCGCCAGGCGAACCTGTCATCGCTCTCCGCGGGGTACATGCCTACGTACCTGTTGGCCAGAATCGTCACGTCACGGGCGTCCGGAGCCATCAGGCTCGCGGTCTGCATCGCCGAGTTGCCCGCCCCGGCGATCACCACGGACATCCCCTCCCATCGGCGGGAACTGCCCGCCGCGAGCTCCCGGTGGACGACGTCGTAGGTAAGCGCCCCGGCGGCCCGCAGGTCCTCCGGGGGACGGCGCGGGGTGCTGCCGGTCGCCAGGACCACCCCGTCCGCGTACACCTGCCGGCGCACTCCGCCGGGTGTCCGCAGGCTGAGGACGAAGCCCTGCGCGTTCTTCTGGATGTCCATCACGCGGGCCAGCGTCACCGAGGCCCCCGAGCGCATCAGGGACTCCTGGACGTAGGCGTCGTACTCGCTCGCGCTCGGCCGGAGATCACCGGCCCGCATCATCGCCCGCAGCTCCTCGGACCGGCCGGACAGGAGCAGTTCGCCGGCGTAGGACTGGAGGGTGCTGCGGCCGAGGAAGGCCATGCCCGTGCCCAATCGTTCCGCGACGACGAGCACTTCCTGGGGCGGCACGTCGCCTCTGCGCACCTGGATGGCGGCGGCCGATCCGCCCCCCACCACCACGAGACGCCAGCGACCCGGCCGCGGGCCCGATTGAGACATTGGTTTCTCCTGTCGATCACTCGTACCGGACGACACGGACGGGGGCGCTGTCAGCCCCATCCCAGGTCCGTCGGGGTGATCGAGAGGTCGAGCAGGGCCGTACCGGCAACCACCGCGCCGACCGCCACGCACCTCCGGATACATCGACAGAAGATCTTCACGACGCATTACCTCCCATTCACAGCTCGAACGAAATCGCCTGCACCATTTCCCCCGGAAGACATCGCTATTTTGACCAGGAGCCAGTTGTATCCGCTGCGGGGGGACAGGATCATCTTTCGGACTGACTCCAACAGGACAGGGAGATGAACGGTGTCAATTTCTGACATTCATGCCCCTACCGGGCCGACCCGCCTCGGGCCGCTCGCCACACGCGCCTATCAATTCGCTGTGAGCCGGAAGTCCTTCCGGGCAGCGGACCTGATCGACCAGGAGGGCTTCGCGCCTTCGGAGGCCCAGGCGGCGATGGAGCAACTGCACCGGTACCGACTGGTGTCCAGGTACGAGGACGACCCCGCCCGGTTCGTGGCGGTGCCGCCGGACCGGGCCCGCACCCTGCTGCTCGGCGAGCCGGTGCGCAAGCTCAACCGGCTGATCCGCGAGGTGGACCAGACCCGGTACGAACTGTCCAACCTCATCCCGATCTACGAGAACAGCCTGCTGCAGCGGATGAGCAGCCATTCCGTCCAGCTCATCGAGGACCTGGACACGGTCAGGCAACTCATCACCGAGATGTCGGAGCGATGTAGGAGCGAAGTCCTGACCTCCCAGCCGGGAGGTGGCAGGCCCGAGGACGTGCTGGCCGAGTCGGCCGACCGGACGTCCGTGCTGCTCGACCGCGGGGTGCGGATGCGCACCATCTACCAGTACGCGGCCCAGTACGACCTGCCCACCATCGCGTTCGTCGAGAACGTCACGGCTCGCGGCGCCGAAGTACGCACCATCACCGGCTCGTTGACCCGGCTCATCGTCTTCGACTCGGCTGCCGCCCTGATCGAACTACGGGACGCGCCCCAGGGAGCGGTCCTGGTCAACGAACCGAGCGTGGTGGACTTCATGGTCTCCGCGTTCGAGCGGTCATGGCTGAACGCCGCGCCGTTCCCCACCGAGTACGACCGGGGGCGCGTTCACTCGGTGGGCGACGACGTGAAGTCCGAGATCATGCGGCTGATGGTCCGCGGCGAGGAGGACAAGGTCATCTCCCGCACCATCGGCATCTCGCCCCGCACCTGCCAGCGCCACATATCCGAGATCATGCAGCGCATCGGCGCCCGCAACCGCGCCCACGTCGGCTTCCTGATCAGCGAGCGTGGTCTGCTCGCCGACCCCGGCGGACAATGACAGCAGCGGGCAGGGACGCAGTACCCCTCGCCAGCGTCGCCGAAGGGTCCTGCCGCCTGCCGGCCACTCACCGCCCCCGCACCACCCGGTACGCGCTACCCGGACTTCGCGTACGACTCCGAGATCGCGTCCACCGGTATGTCCCGCATCCGGCGAAGCCGTGAACACAGCAGCCACAGCACGCCCGAGGCCATCCCCACCGCGGCGGCCAGCAGTGCTCCGCGCACCCCCACCCACTCCCCGAGCGCACCACCGGCGAGTCCGCCGAACGGGATGATGCCCCAGATCAGGAACCGGACACTGGCGTTCATCCGCCCCAGCATGCGGTCGGGGCACATCGCCTGGCGGAAGCTGACCTGCGCCACGTTGTAGACGACCAGCCCGTACGCGGCGGTGAACCACGGCACGACGAAGAACACGACCCGCCATCCCGTCCCCGTCAACGGGAGGAGTACGACCGTGGGGATGGTGACCAGATAGGCCAGCCAGATCACCCGGACCTGCCCCACCCGCCGGGAGATCCACCCCGACGTCGCCGCACCGAGCAGCCCGCCCGCCCCGCCGACCGCCATGAGCGCACCGGCCGTCGCACCGGAGAAGCCGGCCTCCCCGACGAGCAGCAGCACCACCAGGGGGGACTGCACGGCGTAGAAGAAGTTGTACGTGGCCGCCGAGCCGGCGACCGCACGCATCAACGGGTTCCCCAGGACGAAGCGCAGACCGCTTCCGATCTCCGCCCTCATGTTCCCCGTCCCGGCCCGCTCGGGAACGGGCTCCGGCTTGCGGATACGCAGCAGGAGCAGCCCGGAGAAGAGGTAGCTGACCGCCTGGACCGTGACCCCCGCCGCCGCCCCCACCTGGACCAGGACGCCCGCCACCGCCGGACCGGCCGTCTGGGAGGCCGATGTGGTGCTCTCCAGCCGGGAGTTGCCCTCGACCAGCCGGTCACGCCCCACGAGGGAGGGGATGTAGGACTGGTAGGCGATCTCGTAGAAGGTCCGGGCGACGCCGAGAAGCAGTCCCACGACGATGAGCACCGTGAAGTCGAGCCGCCCCAGCAGCGCGGCCACCGCCAGTGAGGTCATCAGCAGCGCACGAGCCAGATCGCACACGATCATGATGGGCCGGCGCCGCATCCGGTCGATCCAGGCGCCCGCGGGCAGCCCGAGCACGAGGAACGACACCGTCAGCGACGACTGGAGCAGGCCCATCTGGAAGGGGGTCGCCGACAGCACGGTGGCCGCGAGCAGCGGCACGGCCGCCCGGCTCACCGCCGTACCCAGCATGCTCAGGGTCTGGGAGGCCCAGAACGTCCGGAACTCCGGCAGTTGTGTGATCCGCATGGCGCCCTCAGCGCCCGATGGTGAGGTGGTTCGCCCAGACACCCGGGCTGGTGAGGAAGGCGGTGTGCGAACGGCTGACCCGCACCACACCGTCGTGGCCCTCGATCCTGCGCAGGAGCTCGAAGACATTGCCTGCCAGGGTGATGTTGCCCGCGTTGCGGCACACCCCGCCGGGCTCCTCCAGCACGGCGTTGGCACCGATGGAGAAGTCGCCCGTGATGCCGTTGGACGTGTGGGCGCCGTTGGCCTGCACCACCCGCAACAGCCTGCGCCCCTCCCGTGGTCCGGCTCCGATGACCGGGCCCGGGCGCAGGGAGAGGTGGCTGGGCCCGACCCTCGGCATCTCGCCGGAGGCACCCCGCCACCCCGATCCCCTGTCCGTCGGCCCGGGCGCACTGCGGCGGTTGCCGAGGAAGCGCCGCAGGACCCCGTCGGTGACGAGGGGGACGGCCCTGGTGGGCGTCCCCTCGTCGTCCCACGGGGCAGCCAGCGGATACTCCGGCGCGGCCGGGTCGTCGACGAGGTCCACACCGGGGGCGCAGACGCGCCGTCCCGTCCGGCCGGCCAGCGGCGAGCGCCCCTCGTTGACGGTGTCCAGCTGGAAGGCGGGCGCCACGAGCGCCAGCAGCTTGACCATCACCCACCCCGTGACCAGGACGTCGTCGTACCTCGGATCCGCCACGGGCGGGGTGGCCAGCACATCGGCCAGCTCGCACAGTTCGGCGAGATCCCGGG
Organism: Streptomyces sp. NBC_01013; assembly: GCF_045162765.1. Classification (NCBI taxonomy): domain Bacteria; kingdom Bacillati; phylum Actinomycetota; class Actinomycetes; order Kitasatosporales; family Streptomycetaceae; genus Streptomyces; species Streptomyces sp. NBC_01013. The sequence continues at coordinate 4,446,856 of NZ_CP108687.1, read as the reverse complement.
GCGCGGCCTCCCCCAGCGGACCGGCGGCACGGTCCCCGAACGCCTGGTGCGACACGAAGCCGACGCCGTCCGCGGTGGTGGAGGTGACGCGGGCCTGGAGCTGGAAGAGGCCCGTACGGTAGCCGCGCGCCTCACCGCCCTGCCGGTGCAACCGCACCGAGGACCGCTCCGCCCTGGCCCGCAGCTCGATGTCCAGGCCCGTCCGTGCCTCGCTCAGCGACCGCACCGCGCCCACCGTCGCCTCGTCCAGGCACGGCCGGTGCACCGCCCGCACCGGCCGCTCCGGGGCGGGGGGCGGGTCGTCCGGAGCCACCACCCGGTCGGGCAGCGCCCGGCCCACGGCGAGGGCGGACCGGACGAGCGCGGGATCGGCCGAATCCGGCAGGGCCTGTACCGCGTACCCCTCCGTGCCCTCGCACCACACGGTGACGGCGGTGGCCCCGGAGACGACGTCGCTGCGCCGCTCGACCGTGCCGCCCCGGCAGACCACTTCCTCCGTCTCCCGCCGTACGGACCACACCTCGCAGTCGGCGCCCCGGCGGGCGGCCTCGTCCAGCAGCGCCCGGCTGCCGAGCTCCCGCACCACGTCACTCATCGCTCCGTACCCCCCACCAGCAGGGATCCGACCCGCAGTGTCGGCCCGATGACACCCACGGGCACCCACTGCCCGAACTTGCCGCACTTGGCCGCCCCGACCGTGGGATCGTCCGCCACCGCGTCCACCGCCTTGAGCATCCGGGAACCGACCCCCGCGATGGTCGTCTCCTGGATCGGATCGGTGATCCGGCCCTTCTCGATCAGGTGGCCGTTGGTCACGCGGAAGGTGAACTCACCGGTGGCCTCGATGACTTCGCCGCCCCCGACATGCTCCGCGTAGATCCCGGACTCCGTGTCCGCGATGATCTCCGCCACGCTCGACGTCCCCGCGGCCAGACAGGTGTTGGTCATCCGGGGAAGCGGCGGCTGGAGCACCGTCGTGCAGCGCCCGTTGCCGCTGGACGCCGTACCGAGCCGGGCCGCCGACTCCTGGTCGGTGAGGTAGCCCGTGAGTCTGCCCTCCTCGATCACCGTGGTGGGGCCTGCCGCGACGCCCTCGTCGTCGTACGCGTACGAGCCGACCGCTCCCGGGACCGTGGGGTCGTCCCGCACCGTGACCAGGGGCGAGGCGATCCGTTCGCCGAGCCGCCCCGCGTACACCGAGCCGCGGACCACCTCGTCGCCCTCCAGCGGATGGCAGCAGGCCTCGTGCAGCAGGACCATGCCGCGGCCGCCCGCGACGACCACCGGCATCCGGCCGACCGGGGCGGGCCGTGCGTCGAGACCCGCGACGGCCCTGCGGGACACCTCGGCGCCGCAGGCGCGCACATCGATGCCCTCCAGCGGGCCGCACGTGCCCGGCGTGTAGAAGCCGGTGGACACCCGGCCGCCCCGCCGGGCGATGACGCGCACCGAGAGATAGCTGAGCAGGCGCCGTTCGTCATGGACGCGCGGGTCGTCGCCGGCCGCCACCAGACACATGTCCTGCTCGCTGAGTTCGAAGTCGATGACGACCTGGGCGATGCTCGCGTCGTAACCGCGCGCAGCATCCTCCAGGGCGTGCAGCGCCCGCAGGACCGCGGGGATCTCCAGCCAGACGGGCGGACCGTACGAGCCCGCGCCGGCCGGGCCGCTCCGGCCCCCCGCCGCACCGTCGAGCCGTGCCGCCGTGGGGTCGAGACCGGGAAGCGCCCGGTGACGGAACCCGTCGGGCAGCAGGTAGCGCGCGGCGGTGGCCTGCCCCTGCTGGAGGCTCAGGTCGCTGACGCGGCTCTCGGCGAACCGTCCGCTCACCCGGTGCCAGGACTGGACGGCACCCGAGGTGCTCACGGCCCCCCGGGGGCCGTGCCGGCGCATCTCGTCACGGAGTTCACCGGCGGCAGCCCGCAGCGTGCTCGTTCGGTGGACGGTGTCCTGCATGCTGCTGCCTCCTGAGTCGTGTCCGGTGGACAGCCGGCCGTCGGGCCGACGACCGGCGGGTTCCGCGCCCTGCGGCCCCGTGCCGACGTGCTTCACACCGTCTCCCCTACGGGCATGCCGGTACGGACATGGAATTCCAGCGCGGCCAGCGCGGTGCGGGCGGCGTCAAGAGCCTCGTCCGCCGTGTCGCCGTGCGCCCGGGCCGAGGCCGGGCGGGAGTCGGACGACTGAAGCCCCTCGCAGACCGTTCCCGGCTCCGCCAGGAGCACGACCTCGTCCACCCCGGCCGTCCGGCGGGCCTCGTCCAGACCGCGGATCTCGGTGATCACCCCCTGGGACGGCGCGGCGGCGAACCAGATGGCCGCGCTGCGCAGCCGGCCGGCCGCCAGCGCCGCGCGCAGCTCCGGCAGGACGCTCTCGCCGCTCGCCTGGCGTGCCAGGAAGTCACCCAGATCCACTCCGGTCGCCTCCCGGACCAGGACGGGTATCTCGTCGCCGCCCATGCGCAGATGGGTCTCGATCACCCGGGGGCCGTCCTTGGTCAGCACCACCTCGGTGTGCGTCGCGCCCGATGCCACCCCGAGCGCGTCAAGCAGCGCGCCCACCGTGTGGTGCACGGACTCCACCTGCCCCGGGGCCAGTTCGGCGGGCACCACGTGGCCCAGCTCGACGAAGTGCTCCGGATCGGAGAACTTCCGGGTGACGGCCACCACCTGGTGCTCGGCGTTCTCCGAGAACGCCTCCACGCTGAACTGCGGTCCTTCGTGGAACCGTTCGGCCAGCACCCCCCTACCGGAGAGTCCGTAGAACTCGCCGCCGGCCCGCTCGTAGGCCGCGGGCAGTTCCGACGGTTCGCGTACGACGGCGACACCGACGCTCGCCGAGCCGTGCACCGGCTTCACCACACAGGGCAGACCGTGCTCGGCGACGAAGGACCGCAGTGCGGCCAGGGAGGAGACGGCAGCCGACGGAGTGGGGTCGAGGCCGGTGTCCCGGAGGAGCGCCCGCATGGCTGCCTTGTCATGGACCAGTTCGACGGTCCGGGGCGTGTGGGTCAGCAGGCCGAGTTCCCGGCCGATGAACGCGCACCGGTCCTGGTCGCGCTCACCGAAGGTGGCGATCCGGGTGAAGGGGTCACAGCCGTGGGCAGCGGCGGCGAGGGCCGCCCACTCGCTGTCGGGGGCGTCATGACGTACCGCGATGATCCGGCTGTGCTCCTCGCGGTCGCGGAGCCGCGAGAGGTAGTCGATGCGGCAGATGACGGAGGTGCGGATGCCGGGTCGCACGGCGCGGACCCGTCCGGGCAGGTCACGTCCGCTGCCGACCACCAGGATGTGCTCGCTCACGCCTTCTCCTCACTGCCCGGGCCGGTCCGTACGCGGAAGCGGACCTCAGCGGCGGCCTGCGCCAGCCGCTGCTCGGCCAGGCGGGCCGTCGCCCCCGTGGCCATGACGTATCCGGCCCGCTCCTGGGAGCTCGACACGGTGCCGACGCTCTGCCCCGGCACGGCGGCGATGTGCACCTTCACCACTCCGGCGCGCTTCTGCGCGGCTTCGGCGCCGGTGACCGAATCCACGGTGCCCGACGGGCAGTCCAGGAAGCGCACCCCTGCGTGCAGGCGCGGGGTGCGGGGCGCCACGTCTCCGGATCCGCCGAGCACGGTCAGGAGGTCGGCGACGAACGAGCCGCCGTGGGCGAGGTCGATGAGCTCATGGATGCCGTCGCCGGGGACCCTGCCCGCGCACTCCACGAGGCACGGGTGCGCGCCGTCCCGCAGGAACCATTCGGCATGCAGGACGCCCGTGCGGAAACCGGTGGCGGCCACCAGCCCGTCCATCGCCGCGGCGATCCCGTCGTCCACACCGGCCGGCAGCTCCGCGGGCACCCGGTGCCCCGCCTCGACGGGATGCCGCCCCGGCCTGACCACCTTCCCGGTCACGTTGCGGAACAGCACCTGCCCCTTGAACACCACCGCTTCGACACTGACTTCGGGGCCGCTGACCCGCTCCTCGACGAGAAAGGCGGCGGGCAGCCGACGGCGGGCGCGCAGCCGTGGTTCGTCGGCGCCGACGGTGTGCGCCCAGGCCTCCTCGATGTCGTCGCCGGCGTCGAGGAGCTGAACGCCCAGGCTGCCCTGCCGGTTGGCGGGCTTGAGTACGCAACGCCCGCCGGACTCCGCCCGGAAGCGCTCGGCCTCACCGGCCGACGCCACCCGGCGCCACTTCGGCTGCGGCAGTCCGGCCCGGTCGGCGGCCTCGCGCAGCAGAGCCTTGTCACGCAGGATCCGGGCGGCCGGCACTCCTGCGCCGGGCAGACCCCAGGCGTCGGCGAGAGCAGCAGCCGCCGCGACGCCGTACTCCACACCGGGCAGCACGGCCCGTACGGCATCCGGCCTGGCCACCGCGGCGAGAACGGCGGACGGATCGTCCTCGTCGTGGATCGGCGCTGCGACCAGGCCCGCGAAGCAGGGGTGGGCGCCCGCCCGGGAGGCGATGTTCCGCGCGGCGACGACGTCCGGCTCCTCCACGACGAGCAGGGAGCGCGGGGGCAGCAGCCGGTCCAGGTCCGCCATGAGGGCCGCGCCGAACCCGGCCATCACATGGGTGACCGGGTGCGCCCCGGGTCCGTCCGGCCCCGGGGCGTTGGCGTCGCTCATTGCGCGGCCTCGGTACGGACCACGATCGCCGTCGCCGCCCGCCGGGCACGCCCGAGGGCCTCGTCGGAGTCGGCGCCGGTCGCGATGACGTAGCCGACCCGGTCGCTGCTGGAGCGCACCGGAGCGACCGTGTCGCCCGGCGCCGCGGTCACCACCACCTCGCACACACCGGGCAGACCGGTGGCCGCGTCCTCGCCGTCGACGGCCACGACCCGTCCGGGCTCGGCCCGGACGAACCAGATGGCGGCCGCGCACTGCGGCCGGGGCGACGACGCCGGCAGGACCTCCCGGTCCAGCGGCAGCAGATAACTCAGCCGTTCGAGGTCGGTGCCGTGCGAGAGCTTGACCAGCTCGTAGATCCGGTCGCCGCCCATGCGGTTGTGCGACTCGATGATCACCGGGCCGTCGGGCGTGAGCATCACCTCGGTGTGGGCACACCCCTCGGTCAGCCCGACCGCGTCCAGCAGTCCCCGCACGAGCAGCTCCACGGCGGCGCGGTCCTCGGTGCCGACACCCGCCGGCACGACATGCCCCTTCTCGACGAAGTTCTCGTCGATGAACTTGCGGGTGAGCGCGATGACCCGGTGCCGGCCGTGCTGCGAGATCGTCTCGACGCTGATCTCCGTGCCGGTCAGGAAGCGTTCGGCGAGGAGCGGCACATCGGTGACCGTCTCGGCGGCGAACGCCCGGTCGGCGTCCTGCGGCGAGTCGATCCGCCGGACGCCCTGGCTGCCGGTGCCGTCCAGCGGCTTGAGGATCAGCGGGTAGCCCTGGGCGTCGCCGAACGCCCGCAGATCGGCCGCCGTCCTGACCCGCGCGCACGGATGGTGCTCGATGCCCGCCTCCGCGAGCCGGCGCCGCAGTGCGTGCTTGTCGCGCAGCACGGCGGAGACGGCGGCCCGGTTGCCCGGCAGCCCGAACTGCTCACTCAGGGTGGCCGCGAGGTCCAGCCCCGGGTCGGTGAAGGAGACGATCAGGTCCAGCGGGGCGACGCTGTGCAGGCCGGCCACCACCGGGATCACCCGCTCCGGCCGGGTGTAGTCGAGCAGCAGCGCCTCGTCGAGGCCGTCCCGGTGCGCCTGCGTGAAGACCTGGGGGGCCTGGACGTACACGACCTCGAACCCGGCGTCCTTGGCCACCTGGAGCTTTCCCGCCCGGCCGGCGACCACCAGTACCCGCGGGCGGCCCGCCCCCTGCACACGTCGCTCTTCCTCGTTCTCCATCAGCCCTCTCCCGTCTCGCCCGTCGTGCCTGTGCCGCCCGCGGTCTCGAAGGTGACCGTGCGGGCGTCCTCGTCGTAGAGCGCCCAGTGCGCCGCCGCGTCGCAGGCGGCGCCCGCGTTGACCACGCGGATCCCGTGGGGCGGCAGCCGATGGGTCCGGCCGATGACCGGCACGGTCCTGCGCGGGCCGCCGGGTGGTGCGGCGGCTGAGCCGCGGGCGCGGCCGAGCGTCAGCATCCGGCGGTGGCTGTGCCCGTGGATCACGACCGGCCCACCGGGTTCCTCGTCGAGCACGGGGTGCGTGAGCACGTCCCCGTCGCGCGCCCAGGCGAAGCGGTGTCCGTGCTCGAACCGGGTGGCCTGCGTGACCCAGCGCTCGGGCGCCGCCAGCAGCGGCGCCAGCCCGGGGACCGTCCGGTCGCCGAGCAGCGTGGCGATGCGCTCCTCCTGATTGCCCCGGACCAGGACGCAGCGCGCGAGTTCCGCCCACAGGTCCGGATCGTGGTCCACCACGTCCTCCGGCGGCCGCACGAGGCCCGAAGACATCTCCTTCTTGGATATCTTCGCCTCTAAGTAATCACCGGTCAGAACGATCGAATCCACGCGTCCCCGGGCAGCTTCCATAATGGCTCGAAAGTTCGCGGACTTTCCGTGCAGATCCGAAATTACGGCAAACCGCACCATGCTATCGTCCACCCCCATGAACCCCAAAGTGATTCTTTTCGACCTGGGCGATGTCGTATGCCATTACGTCCCGGAACGGCGTCTGGAAAAGCTGGGTGCGGCCTGCGGCGTGAGCCCCGAGGACGTCGAGTCCGCGCTCTACGCGACCGGTCTCATCGACGAGTGGGACCTCGGCAACGCCACGGCCGGACGCATCCACGAGGTCGTCCGCACCGAGCTGGGGTTCACCGGTGGGCTGCGGGCGCTCCAGCAGCTGTGGGGCACGGCGTTCGAGCCCGATCACGACGTCCTGCGACTCGTGAATGCCGCGCGCCCCAGGCGCACCGCCCTGTTCTCGAACAATGACGCGCTGCTGCTCGACGCGCTGCCCCGGATCATGCCGCAGGTCGCCGCATGCTTCGACACCCTGGTCTTCTCGTGCGACCTCGGGGCGAAGAAACCCGATCCACGCGCATTCGAGCAGGCACTCGCGGCCCTTTCGGTGTCCCCCGGCGAAGCACTCTTCATCGACGACAAGTCCGCCAATGTGCAGGCCGCCGAGAATTCCGGCATCACGGCTCTGCAATTCCAGGGTGCCGCAGTACTCGAAGAGAACCTTGCGTCCCTGCTCGCATTCTGAGCGGACAAACTGTCTCCCGGGGCCGATATCGTCCCGAGCATCCTTGCGCGCGGATACACACGGGATCTACGGCCCGGAGGTGTCGTGTCACCGGCTGGCGCGCACCGGACGGGTGGCCATTCGGGGCTTTTCGGCGACCCTGCTCATTTCGGACGGCCGGGCACGGCCCCCGCAGCCGAAAAAGCCCGGCCGGGGCAGCGGTCGTACGGACCGCTGCCCCGGCCGGGCTCTCGTGGGCCGGAAGAGGCTCAGGCTTCCGGAGCGGACTGCTCCGTGCCGGCCGCGTTCTCCTCGGCGCCCTTCTCTTCGGGCGCCAGGCCGAGGTGCTCGAGCAGCCACTTGTCGAACTCGATGGAAGCGCGCACCCAGCTGACCGTCGAGGAGACGAAGTGCTCCAGGGAGACGCCGGTGCCGATGAGCATCTGCGCCTCACCGATCAGCCGGACGGAGGTGCCGGTGTCCTCGGCACCCTCCTCGGGCTCGTGGGTGTGCGTGTAGACCTTGGGCCACAGGGTGCGGCGGTTCCAGTCGTCGATCGCGTCGAGGAGGACCGGGCGCTGGTCCGTGTCGTGCGGGCGGTCGTAGAACGTACGGACCGAGAAGACCTGCTGCTCGCCCTCGCCGCGGAACATGAAGTACGTGCGGAAGTCTTCCCACGGCGCCGCGAGGTCGCCCTCGTCGTCGACGACGTACTTCAGCTCCATCTGCTCCAGGAGCTGCTTGACGAGGTCCTGGTCAGGGACGACGGGGCCCTCCGGTCCTGCCGCCTGCGGTTCGGGCTGGCCCCCGAAGTTAGGAATCGAGGACGGATCGATGCTCACCGTAATTTCCCTTCGTGCGGTTGACTGCCATCCTCTCCCATGCCGGGCGGGGCATGGCAAGCCCGGACGGCCCCGATCCGCCACAAGCTGATATCCAGCAGGTGGGGAGCGGGGCCGCCGTTACGCCACATGTGCTGCGGTCAGGTCGCCGCGCCGACGATCAGGCCGTCGCCGACCCGGTCCACGCGCACCGTGTCGCCGTCCGTGATCTCGCCCGCGAGGATCTCCTTCGCGAGCCGGTCGCCGATCGCCGTCTGGATGAGGCGGCGCAGCGGCCGGGCACCGTAGGCGGGGTCGTTGCCCTCCTCGGCCAGCCAGGCCAGGGCGGCCGGGGTGACGTCGAGGGTGAGCCTCCGGTCGGCCAGCCGCTTGGCCAGCCGGTCGATCTGGAGTCCCGCGATGTGGGCGAGCTCGTCGCCGGTCAGGGCGGAGAACACCACCAGGTCGTCGAGCCGGTTGAGGAACTCCGGCTTGAACGAGGCCCGTACGACATCCAGGACCTGCCGCTTCTTCTCCTCGGGCTTGGTCAGCGGGTCGACCAGGTACTGGCTGCCGAGGTTGGACGTCAGGATCAGGATGGTGTTGCGGAAGTCCACCGTCCGGCCCTGGCCGTCGGTGAGCCGGCCGTCGTCGAGGACCTGGAGCAGGATGTCGAAGACCTCGGGGTGCGCCTTCTCCACCTCGTCCAGCAGGACGACGCTGTACGGGCGGCGGCGGACCGCCTCCGTGAGCTGGCCGCCCTCCTCGTAGCCGACGTACCCGGGCGGGGCACCGACCAGCCGGGCCACGCTGTGCTTCTCGCTGTACTCGCTCATGTCGATGCGGACCATGGCCCGCTCGTCGTCGAAGAGGAAGTCCGCGAGCGCCTTCGCCAGCTCGGTCTTGCCGACACCGGTCGGACCGAGGAAGAGGAACGATCCGGTGGGCCGGTCGGGGTCGGCGATCCCGGCCCGGGTGCGGCGTACCGCGTCCGAGACGGCCTGCACGGCCTCGGTCTGCCCGATGAGCCGCCGCCCCAGCTCCTCCTCCATGCGCAGCAGCTTCTGGGTCTCGCCCTCCAGCAGACGGCCGGCCGGGATTCCGGTCCAGGCACCCACGACATCGGCGATGTCGTCCGGCCCGACCTCGTCCTTGACCAGGGTCTCCTTGGGCTCCTTCGCGGCCTCCTCCTCGGCCTCGGCGGCCTCGGCCAGCTCCCGCTCCAGGCCGGGGATCTCCCCGTACAGCAGCTTGGACGCGGTGTCGAAGTCACCGTCGCGCTGGGCCCGTTCGGCCTGGCCGTGCAGTTCGTCGAGGCGTTCCTTGAGGTCACCTACGCGTTCCAGGCCCTGCTTCTCCTTGTCCCAGCGGGCGTTGAGACCGCGCAGCTCCTCCTCCTTGTCGGCGAGGTCGCGGCGCAGCTTCTCCAGCCGCTGCTTGGACGCGGGGTCGCTCTCGTTCTTGAGGGCCAGCTCCTCCATGTGCAACCGGTCGACGGCGCGCTGGAGTTCGTCGATCTCCACGGGCGAGGAGTCGATCTCCATGCGCAACCGGGAGGCCGCCTCGTCGACGAGGTCGATGGCCTTGTCGGGAAGGAAGCGGGAGGTGATGTAACGGTCCGAGAGGGTGGCGGCCGCGACCAGCGAGGCGTCCGCGATCTGCACCTTGTGGTGGGCCTCGTAGCGCCCCTTGAGCCCACGCAGGATCGCGATGGTGTCCTCGACGGACGGCTCGGCCACGAGCACCTGCTGGAAGCGGCGCTCCAGGGCGGGGTCCTTCTCGATCCGCTCGCGGTACTCGTCGAGCGTGGTGGCGCCGACCATCCGCAGCTCGCCACGGGCCAGCATGGGCTTGAGCATGTTGCCCGCGTCCATGGCGGAGTCGCCTCCGGCGCCCGCGCCGACGACGGTGTGGAGCTCGTCGATGAACGTGATGATCTGGCCGTCGCTCTCCTTGATCTCGGAGAGGACGGTCTTCAGGCGCTCCTCGAACTCGCCGCGGTACTTCGCGCCCGCGACCATGGCACCGAGGTCCAGCGAGACGAGCCGCTTGTTCTTCAGGGACTCGGGGACGTCACCCTTGACGATGCGCTGGGCCAGCCCTTCGACGACGGCGGTCTTGCCGACGCCGGGCTCACCGATCAGCACGGGGTTGTTCTTGGTGCGGCGCGAAAGCACCTGGACGACGCGACGGATCTCCTGATCGCGGCCGATGACCGGGTCGAGCTTGCCCTCGCGTGCGGCCGCGGTGAAGTCCGTACCGAATTTCTCCAGGGCCTTGTACTGGCCCTCCGGGTCCGGTGTGCTCACCCGGCGCCCTCCCCTGCTCTTCTCGAATGCGTCCAGCAGCCTCTTCGCACTGGCGCCCTGCCCGTCGAGGATCTCACCGGCGCGACCGCCCTCGGCGGCGATGCCGATGAGCAGGTGCTCGGTGGAGATGTAGTCGTCGCCGAGTTCCTTCGCCCGGCGGGCGGCGTCGTTGATGACGGCGAGCAGCTCACGGTTGGGCTGCGGCGGCGCGACGGTCGACCCGGTCACGCTGGGCTGCGCGCTCAGGAGCCGCTCGGTCTCGGTGCGTACGGCGATCTGGTCGGCCTCGACGGCTGCCAGCAGATCGACGAGGTTCTCGTTGTCCTCCCCCGACAGCAGCGCAAGCAGCAGGTGCCCCGGGGTCAGATCGGGATGCCCGTCCTTGACGGCCCTGCTGGTGGCCGCGTTGATGGCGTCCCGGCTCCTGTTGGTCAGCTCGGCGTCCACGTGCGCTCTCTCCTCCTTGCGACGACTGGTCCGTTCTCGTTACTGACACGATCAACGTGCACAAAGTTGAGTCTATTCCACTCAAGGCAGATCTCAAGACGGAACCGGGGCGGCGCCCGGGCGGGCCCTTCCGTTCCGAGCGCCGGCTGCCCTTCGCCCCGAGACGGTTCCCCTCCTCGAAGCGAGCCGCGGGCCCGCCGTGTTCCGAGCCGCCCGGCCGTGCACGGCCGCCCACCGGCCCGGGCCACCCCCCGGACTGCCTACGCTGGCCCCATGGCAGTCGACGTACGCAACCCCAGCCCGGAATACCTCGCATTCTGGCGCGAGTCCCACCTGTGCACCCTCACCACGCCCCGCCCCGACGGCACCCCGCACGTGGTGCCGGTGTGCGTGACGTACGACCCCGAGGCCGGCCTCGCCCGCATCATCACCAACAAGAACAGCCGCAAGGTCGCCAACATCCTGGCCGCGGGCCCGGACGGCGCCCGCGTCGCGGCCTGCCAGGTGCACCGGGCGCGCTGGGCGACCCTGGAGGGCGTCGCCAGGGTGCGCACGGAGCAGGACAGGGTCGAGACGGCGGAACGCCGCCACATGGAGCGCTACGAGCGCACCCCGTCGCCCAACCCGGACCGGGTCGTCATCGAGATCAGCCTGGACCGGGCACTCGGCCGGGGCTGACCGCTCCCGCCGCCGGCCCCTCGCGCACCCTCAGCTGCCGCCCTCCGCCCAGGGCCGCCGGCGCGGCAGGGGCGGCGGCGCCATGGGCGTGGGCTCCTGGACCGGGACGGGCGCCGCGACGTCCTCCTCGGTCCGTGGGAGACCGTGCGGGAAGGCCGCCCCGGGAGCGACCGTGCGTCCGTCGACGGCGACGCGCACCCCTTCCAGGGCGGCGGCGTGCAGCGCCTCCCGCATGGCGCGCGGCGGCTCGGTCCGCATCACGGCCTTCTCCGTGTCGGTACCGCCGAAGCCCCTGACGAAGTCGGAGACGAACTGCCCGACGAGTTCGGTGCCCCGCCGGTCGCGCCGCATCACCCAGCCCACGTAGAGGCCGGTGCCGTACGCGAACACCGAGAGGTACGCGACGTAACTCCCGTCCCGGAGCACCATCCGGTGGGTCACACGGGGGTGCTCACCCCCGGTGCGGATGCGGCGGAACACGGGCACGACCGGCAGTCGGCGCTCCCGCGCGGCCCTGGCGATCTCGGCGTACGCCGATTCGGCGTGCCGTCCCCGGTCGGCCAGCAGGATCCGCCACTCACCGACCGGCTCGGCGGTCCTCGACGCCAGGAAGACGGCGACGAAGGCGATCATGGCGATCTGCATGCCGACCCCCATGATCCCGAGACCGCTCCCCGGATCGCCGGCCAGGGCGATGAGCCCGACGAAGCCGAAGAGGAGGAGCACCGCGGACGCCACGGCGGCGGCCCTCAGCCACACCGCCAGCAGGACCTTCCAGTTCACCGTGTCGTCGAAGGAGACCTCCGCCTCGCGGTGGAGCAGCATGGCGTCGGAGTATGCGGCGTCACCGTCACCTCCGCGCCGGCCCGGCAGTTCTTCGACCTCGTGTCCGCTCATGAACGTCCCTTGGAATGGGAGGGCGGAGCAGGGAGGGCCACGCCCCACAGACAGAGAAGATTGTCACCTTCTGCACTGCTCCGACCGGAATGTCTCCGGGAGAAGCACAACGGCGCCACCGTGTTCAGGTCACGGTGGCGCCGTTGTGTGGGGGAGTGTCTGAGCGACGTGGAACGACGGGGGATCGCTCAGGCACTGCGGGGGGTGGCGGAGATGGCTTCAGGTTCGAACAGCTGATGGTCACGCTGCGCGAGGTTCACAAAGATCATGTCGTACCGAATGGCGCAGCGTACGGGCTGCGGCGCTCCGCGCGGCTTGCGGAGGCACCGGTAGGCGCGCAGTTCCCCGTCGTCCTCACGGGCGACGACGACCGGGTCGCCGAACAGAGTGACCATCAACGAATCACCACGGTGGGGGAGTGCCGTGACGAGGTCGATGAAATGCCACCCTGAGCGGTAGGCGGTTGCCATCTCGCGCCGGAAGGTCCGGTCGTCCGGCGGGGTGGTCACGGCTGAGCCGGTTTCATCGGCACCAGGTCCCAGGCGAGGTCAGATGCCACCACGTTCCGGGCCTGGGTAGCCGTCGCATCGACAGGGACGCTGTCCCATGCGAGATCGGGCGGCGGTACGGCCTGAAGCTGTGCGCTCGTCGGTCCTGCGAGCTCACCGTGCCCAGCAGATCCCAGGGTGCTGATCGCCCCGAACATCAGCCCGGCGGAGAAGGCCGCAGCAAGCACCGAGCGAAGCATCTTGTTACTCATAGTTGGCTTCGTCCTCACTTCCAATGTGTCCTCTCCCCCGCATCACAAGACGATTGCCTATTCAGGCACGTCAATGCCACAGAACCGATGCATCATGTTCCTGCAGATTCATGTTCCTGGGGGGTGGACTAATGATCACAAGTGACACAAACGCGACACATCCCCACTCTGTGAGCGCTCTGTGCGACGAGGGCGCCCGGCTGTACGCCAGCGCGCTGAGTGTCGGAAAGATAGCCCGGACCGAGGCCGAGCTGGCCCCCTGCCTGCTGGAATTCGCTCTGCTGCATCCGGATCCCGACGATGCCACATGGCTGAGACCTGTACCCCCGTCGGCGGCTCTGACCCAACGGCTCCACCCCATTGAGCGGGAGATCCAGGACCGCCGGCGCCTGTCGGTCGAACTCACCGAGGCGTTCGAACCGTTCATGGCCATCAGCGCCCAGGCGCCGCCGACCACGCACGCGATCACGGTGCTCGAAGGCATCGACCGCATCAACGCGTCGATCGAGCTGGCCATGACGGAGTGCCACTCGGAAGTGCTCACGATCCAGCCCGGCGGCGGCCGCAGCGAGGACGCGCTCAACACCGCGATGGAGCGGGGGAACGTCCTCACCCAGCGGGGTGTCGGCATGCGGACCCTCTACCAGCACACGGTCCGGCACAGTCACGGAACCCTCACCTACGCGGCCCGCATGTCGGAGAGCAAGGTGGAGATCCGCACGCTCGAAGAGCTCATAGAGCGGCTCATGATCTTCGATCACACCGTCGCCTTCATTCCCGCCACCAACGACCGGCGGGTGGCACTCGAACTACGGCACCCGGGCATCGTGGAATACCTCGTCACCGTCTTCGAGCAGTTCTGGCGGCGTGCGATCCCCCTGCAGGAGCAAATCCCGTACGACCCCACGCCCGAGGGCATCTCGGGGGTACGGCACTCCATCGCGAAGCTGCTCGTCGAGGGCCATGTCGACGAGGCGATCGCCCGTCGTCTCGGCATGAACGTACGTACGTGCCGCTCCCACATCGCCAAGCTCAGCGCCGCGCTCGGCAGCAACAGTCGTGCCCAGCTCGGCTATCTGATCTCCCGGTCAGGAATCCTCGAACAGGATTCCTGACCGGCCGGCACCCAGAAATCCCCACCCCCGGGCCGGGAGCACAACCACGCAACGGGGGAGAAGCGCGGTCGTGCCCTGAGGAAGCCGAGGGAGTTCCCGGCTCCCCCGACACGTCAACACTCCCCCGGTCGCTAGGGTTTCACCACCGTCATCTTGTTGCACTGCAAAGAATGAGGGGGTCCAGATGGGTACGGAAACGGGCATACCAAATCACCCGCACAGCGGCTCCGAACTGTGCGAGCCGGCGATCCGTCTCTATTCCGAATCCCTGCGGCGCGGGCGCCTGCCGCGAGCCGAGATCTCACCGGCTCCCTGCCTCATCGAGATGGCCCTGCTCCACCCGGACCCCCGCGATCCGACGATGCTGCGCCCTGCCACGCCTTCCGCCGCGCTCGCGCACCTGCTGCAGCCCATCACGCGCAACGTCTACGAACAGGTGCGCCGCAGCGCGGCACTGGTCGACTCGCTGGCACCCCTGGCGGCCATCGCGAGCGAGGACCCCAACCTCTCCATCACCGCCCTGGAGGGCAAGAGGCTGATCGACTCCGCGCTCCAGGAAGCCGCCGCCGTCGCCGGTACCGAGGTTCTGACCGCTCAGCCGGGCGGTCACCGGTCCGCCGAGCAGATCGAGCAGGGTCTGGCCAACGGCCTGTCAGTGGTGGGCAGAGGAGCCCGGCTCCGCCACATCTACCAGCACCCGGCGCGCTACAGCGCCCCCGTCAGGGACTACCTGGAGCGAATGCCGCCCGGACAGGTGCAGGTCAGAACCCTGGAACAGACCATCGACAGGCTGATCATCTTCGACCACGCCGTAGCGTTCATCCCCGCGACGGCCGACCGCGAGGTGGCTCTCCAGATCCGGCATCCGGCGCTGGTCCGCTACCTGGTGCAGGTGTACGAGGTGCTGTGGGCCCAGGCCACTCCGATCACCGAGCAGTTGCAGACCGCCGCCCCGGGAACTCCCGTCACCGCCGTGCAGCTCAGCATCGCCCGCCTCCTCGTCCAGGGGCACCATGACGAAGCCGTGGCACGGAAGCTGGGTTTCAGCGTCCGTACCTGCCGCACCCACATCGCCAAGCTCATGCAGACCCTCGACGCCACCAGCCGCACGCACCTCGGCGCCCTCCTCGTCCGCTCCGGCATCGCCGAGCCCGCACCGCCGCCCACGCCGGACAGGCCCGCGGCACCACGCAGCTGAAGTGCCCGCACCGCCGCCCACAACACGGAGGCCCGCCACCCCGGTGTTCCGGGGTGACGGGCTCCTTGCGCAGGGAGGTCCCCCGCTCAGTCCTTCGGTCGCTTCGGGCGCCAGACCACCAACGCGCTGGTCTGCTGCACATCCTGATACGGCACCAGGTCGCGCCGGTACGAGGCGTGCACCTGCGCCTCGCGCTGCTGCATGGCCACCGCCGCACCGTCCACGGCCGCCGAGAGTTCGGCGACGCGCTGCTGGAGGGCGGCGACCTGGTTCTCCAGTTCGATGATGCGCTTGATGCCGGCCAGGTTGATGCCCTCGTCCTGCGACAGCTGCTGCACGGTGCGCAGCAGCTCGATGTCGCGGGCCGAGTAGCGCCGGCCGCGTCCGGCCGTGCGGCCGGGCGAGACCAGGCCGAGGCGGTCGTACTGGCGCAGCGTCTGAGGATGCAGGCCCGAGAGCTGGGCCGCGATCGAGATCACGTACACCGGGGATTCATCGGTGAGTTCGTACGGATTGCGTCGTCGGCCGTCCACCTCAAGCTCCCTTCGCTGCCTGGAACAGCTCCGCCCGCGGGTCCTGGTCCGCGGTCGCCTTGCGGTAGGTCTCCAGGGCGTCCCGGGCCTCGGGGCCGAGGTCCGTGGGGACCGTCACCTCGACGGTGACCAGCAGGTCCCCGCGGGTACCGTCCTTGCGGACCGCGCCCTTGCCCCTGGCCCGCATGGTGCGCCCGTTGGGCGTGCCGGCCGGAAGCTTCAGCGTGACCGGCGGTCCGCCGAGTGTGGGGACCTTCACCTCGCCGCCGAGCGCCGCCTCCGTGAAGGTGACGGGCACGGTGAGGGTGAGGTTGTCGCCCTTGCGGCCGAAGACCGGGTGGGCGTCGACGTGGACGACGACATAGAGGTCACCGGCCGGTCCGCCCCGCTCGCCCGGGGCGCCCTTGCCGCGGAGCCGGATCCGCTGGCCGTCGAGAACACCCGCCGGAATCCTGACCTGCATGGTGCGCGACGACTTCGCCCGGCCGCTGCCCTTGCAGACCTCGCAGGGGTCCTGGGCGATGAGGCCCCGGCCCTTGCAGTCCAGGCAGGGATCGGTGAGCGAGAACCCGCCGCCGCTGCCGCGCGAGACCTGGCCGGTGCCGACGCAGGTCGGGCAGACCCTGGGGGTGCCGTTCTTGTCGCCGGTGCCGGAGCACGCCTTGCAGGGCGCCTGGCTGGACATCCGCAGCGGGACCGTGGCCCCGTCGACCGCCTCGGTGAAGCTGAGCGTCACCTCGGACTCGATGTCCTGGCCGCGACGCGGCTGCACCCGTGTGCCGGTGCCGCCGCCGCCCCGGTTGAAGAGGCCGCCGAAGACATCTCCCAGACCGCCGCCTCCGAACCCGCCGGCGCCACTCTGGCCCCCGCCCGGGGCACCTCCGAAGAGGTCCCCCAGGTCGAAGTTGAAGTTGCCCTGGGCCCCGCCCGGTCCGGCACGGAAGCCACCGTTGCCGAAGAGGGCGCGTGCCTCGTCGTACTCCTTGCGCTTCTTGGTGTCACCGAGGACGTCGTTCGCCTCGGAGATCTCCTTGAAGCGCTCCTCCGCCTTGTCGTCGCCCTTGTTGGCGTCCGGGTGGAACTCGCGGGCGAGCTTCCGGTACGCCTTCTTGATCTCGGCGTCGGTGGCGTCCTTCGGGACGCCGAGAACCTTGTAGTAGTCCTTCTCGACGAAGTCCTTCGTACTCATCGACGTCCCTCCTTCCGGACGACCCGCCACATGGCCGGGCGGGTGGGCGGGCGGTGTGCTGCCAGGTGGTCGGACGGAATGTCAGACCTCCTCGCCGCCACCGCTCTCCTCGTCGTCACTCTTCTCTTCCTTGGCGGCCGCGGGGGTCGCACCCGGCTGGGGTTCGGCCACCGCCACCCGCGCGGGACGGATGGTGCGTTCGCCGATCCGGTAGCCCGGCTGCAGGATCGCCACGCAGGTCGTCTCGGTGACGTCCGGCGCGTAGCTGTGCATCAGGGCCTCGTGGATCGTCGGGTCGAAGGGCTCGCCCTCCTTGCCGAACTGCTGCAGTCCGAGCTTGGCGACGACCGTCTCCAGCGATTCGGCCACCGACTTGAACCCGCCCACGAGCTCACCGTGCTCGCGGGCCCGGCCGACGTCGTCGAGCACGGGCAGGAGCTCGGACAGGAGACCCGCGACTGCGATCTCCTTGACCGTGACCCGGTCCCGCTCCACGCGGCGGCGGTAGTTCTGGTACTCGGCCTGGAGCCGCTGGAGGTCGGCCGTGCGCTCGGAGAGCGCCGTGCGGACCTGGTCCAGCTGTGCGGTCAGTGCCGTTGTCTGGTTCGCGTCCCCGGCCGGGGCCGCCGCCTCCTCCGAAGAGGGGGTGGCGGCCTTCGGCTCGGCGTCGTCAGGGGTGGCGCCGGAGGGGACGTCGGGCTTCTCCTCGAAGCCCGGAGTCTCCTCGGTCACGCCGCACCGCCCTTGGAGTCCTTCTCGTCGTCGACGATCTCGGCGTCGACGACATCGTCCTGACCGTCGGCCTGGGCCTGCTCGGCACCCGGCTGCCCCTCGGCCTGCGGGCCGCCCTCGGCCTGGGCGTTGGCGTACATCGCCTGGCCCAGCTTCTGGGAGACGGCCGCGACCTTCTCCGTGGCCGTACGGATCTCGGCGGTGTCCTCGCCCTTGAGCTTCTCCTTCAGCTCGGTGAGCGCGGTCTCCACCTCCGTCTTGACGTCGCCGGGGACCTTGTCCTCGTTGTCCTTGAGGAACTTCTCCGTCTGGTAGACGAGCTGCTCGCCCTGGTTGCGCGACTCGGCGGCCTCGCGGCGGCGGTGGTCCTCGTCCGCGTACTGCTCGGCCTCTTCACGCATCCGGTTGACCTCGTCCTTCGGCAGCGAGGAGCCACCGGTGACGGTCATCTTCTGCTCCTTGCCGGTGCCGAGGTCCTTGGCAGCGACGTGCATGATGCCGTTGGCGTCGATGTCGAACGCGACCTCGATCTGCGGCACACCACGCGGGGCCGGCGGCAGGCCGGTCAGCTCGAACATTCCGAGCTTCTTGTTGTACGCGGCGATCTCGCGCTCGCCCTGGTAGACCTGGATCTGCACGGACGGCTGGTTGTCCTCGGCCGTCGTGAAGATCTCCGAGCGCTTGGTCGGGATCGTGGTGTTGCGCTCGATGAGCTTGGTCATGATCCCTCCCTTGGTCTCGATACCGAGGGACAGCGGGGTGACGTCGAGGAGCAGGACGTCCTTGACCTCGCCCTTGAGGACACCGGCCTGGAGCGAGGCGCCGATGGCGACGACCTCGTCCGGGTTCACGCCCTTGTTGGCGTCCTGACCGCCCGTGAGCTCCTTGACGAGCTCCGCGACGGCCGGCATACGGGTCGAGCCACCGACGAGAACGACGTGGTCGATCTCGGAGAGCTGGATGCCCGCGTCCTTGATGACGTTGTGGAACGGGTTCTTGCAGCGGTCCAGGAGGTCAGCGGTGAGCTGCTGGAACTGCGAGCGCGTGAGCTTCTCGTCCAGGTGCAGCGGGCCCTCGGCCGACGCCGTGATGTACGGCAGGTTGATCGAGGTCTCCGTCGAGGACGACAGCTCGATCTTCGCCTTCTCCGCGGCCTCACGGAGACGCTGGAGAGCCATCTTGTCCTTGGACAGGTCCACGCCGTGCCCGTTGGCGAACTGCTTCACCAGGTAGTCGACGACGCGCTGGTCCCAGTCGTCACCACCGAGGTGGTTGTCACCGTTGGTGGCCTTCACCTCGACGACGCCGTCGCCGATCTCCAGGAGGGACACGTCGAAGGTGCCGCCACCGAGGTCGAAGACGAGGATCGTCTGGTCGTCCTTGTCGAGCCCGTACGCCAGCGCGGCGGCCGTCGGCTCGTTGACGATACGCAGGACGTTCAGGCCCGCGATCTCGCCGGCCTCCTTCGTCGCCTGACGCTCGGAGTCGTTGAAGTACGCCGGGACGGTGATCACCGCGTCGGTGACCTTCTCGCCCAGGTAGGACTCGGCGTCACGCTTCAGCTTCTGCAGGATGAAGGCGCTCATCTGCTGCGGGTTGAAGCTCTTGCCGTCCAGGTCGATCTTCCAGTCAGTGCCCATGTGGCGCTTGACCGAACGGATCGTCCTGTCGACGTTCGTCACTGCCTGGCGCTTGGCGACCTCGCCTACCAGTACCTCGCCGTTCTTCGCGAAGGCGACGACGGACGGCGTGGTCCTGGCACCTTCGGCGTTGGTGATGACGGTGGGCTCGCCGCCTTCGAGAACGCTGACGACGGAGTTAGTCGTGCCCAGGTCGATGCCGACCGCACGTGCCATTTCAATTCCTCCAACTGACTACTTGAGTGGATCTGGCTCAAGGATGCATGACGCCCGTTCCAGTGTCAACAGACCTGAGTCGAGGCGACTCAACTATCGTGCACGCACCCCGCACTACCAGTCGCGACAGGCTCGCCCGTGACGGTGGACACACATCACATACCGGCGATCAGCGGCAAATCCGACCCGCGTACGGGCGACACCTGCCCGCCCCCACGGGTCACACACCCCTCCCCATCATCGCCGCGTGGGATCGTTCTGTCACAAAATGCCGTGAGCAGTGCAAAACCGGCACGCGATCCCCCGACTCAGGCAGCCGACCCAGGCAGGTGCGAACGATGCAGACGCAGTGGCAAGGGCGGGGCCACGGGCCGCGGCGGCGCCCCCGACCCGCCGGACGCACCTGGCAGCCGCCCCGCCCACCCCGCCTCCCGATGGTCCGGAGGGCCCTGAGGGCATGGAAACCGGCGGCCCTCCCGCGCCCCTCCGCGAAGCGCGTCCTGGACCTGACACTCGGTTCGGCCCTGCTCCTCCTGGCCGCCCCCCTGCTCGCCGCCGCCGCCCTGGCCCTCGCCGTACAGCCGGGGTCCGGGGACGTACTGACACGCTCGACCCGCGTCGGAGCGGGCGGCAGGCCCTTCGTCCTGCGGTCCCTGCGCACCCGCCGACTGCGGCTCCACGTGATCTCCCGGCTTCCCCACGTCGTACGGGGCGACCTCTCCCTGGTCGGCCCGGGCCCGCTGACTCCGGACGGCGTACGCGACCGGCCGCCCGGTGCGAGAGACTGGCGGCGGGAACTGAAGCCCGGCCTGACCGGCCTGGCCCAGGTCCGCCACCGTTCGGCGATGCCGTGGGACGAACCGGACCTTCTCGACCAGTACTACGCCGAGCACCACCGGCTGGGGCTGGACCTGGCGATCCTCGCGGAAGCCGTCGGCGCACCCCTGCGCGAGGCGGTCCGGAGCCTCGCCCGGCGCGGCAAGGCGGACCTGAGCGACACAGATCACCGCCTGCCCGGCTACAGGACGGCGGAATAAGTGGATAGTGTCAGCACAGACTGATTAAGTTACTGCTTAGTAAGCTTCTGAGTAATCAGCGATCATCGCTGGATCCCACCCTCGCAGGCCCGAGGAGCCCCACATGCAACTCGCCGCGATCATCGTGTCGCTGGTGCTGACGGTTGTCGGCGTTGCGCTCATCGCCCGAGCCGTCGCGCAGATCTACCGGTTCGTCCGCCTCGGACAGCCGGTACCGGCAGGCAGCCGCACCGACGACCCCAAGCAGCGCACGATCACCCTGGTCAAGGAGTTCCTCGGCCACACCCGGATGAACCGGTGGGGCATCGTGGGCTTCGCGCACTGGTTCGTCGCCATCGGCTTCCTGACGCTGCCGCCGACGCTGCTCCAGGCGTACGGACAGCTCTTCAAGGCCGACTGGGTCCTGCCGATCATCGGTGAGTGGCTGCCGTTCGAGCTCTACATCGAGTTCATCGGCCTGATGACGACGGTCGGCATCCTCGTGCTGATCGCCATCCGGCTGCTGAACCTCCCGTCCCGGGCCGGCCGCAAGTCACGGTTCGCGGGCTCGAAGGCCTGGCAGGCGTACTTCGTCGAGTACGTCATCCTCGTCATCGGCCTGGCGATCCTGACCCTGCGCGGTCTCGAGGGCGCGATCCACCACGTCGGCGGCTACGAGGCCGCGTACTTCGTCTCGTATCCGCTGGTCCTCGCCTTCAAGGGACTCGCACTCGGCACGCTGCAGAACCTCATCTACTTCGTCGCCATGATCAAGATCGGGACGTCGCTGATCTG
This sequence comes from Streptomyces sp. NBC_01013, assembly GCF_045162765.1. Taxonomy (NCBI): domain Bacteria; kingdom Bacillati; phylum Actinomycetota; class Actinomycetes; order Kitasatosporales; family Streptomycetaceae; genus Streptomyces; species Streptomyces sp. NBC_01013. The sequence goes on along the minus strand of NZ_CP108687.1, from coordinate 4,425,394 downwards.
GATGATCACGGTCTCGCTCAACACCAACATGGGCGTCGCCTGGCACCGCTTCCTCGGCTTCCCGAACATCTGGTTCAAGCGGAACGCCGACGGCGAGGTCGCGCTGGGAGCACTCCAGCCGATGACCTCGGGCGGCCAGGAGATCGACTGGGAGGACCCGGCCGAGGACGCCGTCTTCGGTGTCTCGCAGGTCGAGCAGTTCTCCTGGAAGGGCATCCTCGACTTCTCCACGTGCACGGAGTGCGGCCGCTGCCAGTCGCAGTGCCCCGCCTGGAACACGGGCAAGCCGCTCTCGCCGAAGCTCCTGATCATGTCCCTGCGCGACCACGCGCACGCCAAGGCCCCGTACCTGCTGGCAGGCGGCGGCAAGGACATGGAGGGCAACGAGAAGGCGACCGAGGAGCAGCTCAAGGCCGTCCCGGCCGCCGCCCTCGCGGAAGCCGAGCGGCCGCTGATCGGCACGGTCGAGGAGAACGGCGTCATCGACCCGGACGTGCTCTGGTCCTGCACCACCTGCGGTGCGTGCGTGGAGCAGTGCCCGGTTGACATCGAGCACATCGACCACATCGTCGACATGCGCCGCTACCAGGTGATGATCGAGTCCGCGTTCCCGTCCGAGGCGGGCACGATGCTCAAGAACCTGGAGAAGAAGGGCAACCCCTGGGGGCTCGCCAAGAAGCAGCGTGTCGAGTGGACCAAGGAGGTCGACTTCGAGGTCCCGATCGTCGGCAAGGACGTCGAGGACCTCTCGGAGGTCGACTACCTCTACTGGGTCGGCTGCGCCGGCGCCCTGGAGGACCGCGCCAAGAAGACCACCAAGGCCTTCGCGGAGCTCCTCCACATCGCGGGCGTCAAGTTCGCGATCATGGGCGGCGACGAGAAGTGCACGGGCGACTCGGCCCGCCGCCTGGGCAACGAGCCGTTGTTCCAGCAGCTCGGCCAGGAGAACGTGGCCATGCTGAACATGGCCTTCGGTGAGGACGACGAGGACGACTCGACGAAGAAGGCGAAGGCCTCGAAGAAGATCGTCGCGACCTGCCCGCACTGCTTCAACACCATCGCGAACGAGTACCCGCAGCTCGGCGGCGAGTACGAGGTCATCCACCACACGCAGCTGCTCCAGCACCTCGTCGACGAGGGCAAGCTGATCCCGGTGACCCCGGTCGAGGGTCTGATCACGTACCACGACCCCTGCTACCTGGGCCGTCACAACAAGATCTACACGCCCCCGCGCGAGATCATCGCGAAGGTCCCGGGTCTGCGGAACGAGGAGATGCACCGCCACAAGGAGCGCGGCTTCTGCTGCGGCGCCGGTGGTGCCCGGATGTGGATGGAGGAGCGGATCGGCAAGCGCATCAACAACGAGCGCGTCGACGAAGCCCTCTCCCTGAACCCGGACATCGTCTCCACCGCCTGCCCGTTCTGCCTCGTCATGCTGACCGACTCGGTCAACGGCAAGAAGAACGACGGCAAGGCCAAGGAGTCGATCCAGGTGGTCGACGTGTCGCAGCTGCTGCTCGACTCCGTGAAGACCCCGGCCGACCCCGCGGGGGAGCCGGAAACGGCTGACGCGCCGGAGCCGGAACCGGTGAAGTAACCGGAAGCGCGCCACCGCGTTGCACAAGCGGCCGGACCTGCCTCGGGGGCAGGACCGGCCGCTTCTGCTTGACCGCCACGGTGACGCATGATGTGGGACGGCCGCGACCAAGGTGGCGGCCAGGACGAAAGCGCCGTGCCGGGGCCGGCCAGGACGTACGAGGTATCCCCGCGGGGGTGCGCATCGGAGGTATCCCGTGCGGATACGCATCGCAAGGGCGAGAACGACAGCACGAACCGGCGGACCCACCGGAGCGGCGACCGCGGCGGTCGGCGGCCTCTGCGTACTCCTGCTGACGGCCTGCGGCGGCTCCCCCGCCTCCCAGGCCCCCAAGAACGGCGACGCCCCTCCCCGCGCGCTCTCCGGACTGGCCGGCGCCGCGCGCCACGCGGTCCCGCACGGCACCGGCAGCCACACCCCGGACGACTTCAACGGCGACGGCCACCGCGACCTCGTCCTGGACGACCTGGTGAAACCGACGGCCGACAGCCACGGCGACGATGCCGGGATCGGTGTCGTGTACGGCTCCGCCACCCGCGGCCTGGACCCTTCGGTACGCCAACTGCTCAGCGCGCGCACGAACGCCGCCAAGATCGGCGACACCCTCCCCTCGGCGTTCGACGCCGAGGCGTCGTGCGACCTGGACCGGGACGGCTTCACCGATCTGATCGTGGCCACCGACCCCCCGTACAACGGCATCGGCCGTCCGCCCGTACCGCTGCAGATCCTCTTCGGCTCCCCCGCGGGCCTCACCGGCAGGGCGGTCACCCTGCGGATCCCGGACCGGGCACGCTTCGGCAACGCCTGGCCCGACCACCCCGTCTGCGGCGACTTCGACGGCGACGGGAGCCCGGACCTGGCCCTGACGGCGAGCGCGGACCGGCTCAGCTTCCTGCGGGGTCCCTTCACCCGCGACGGCCGCCCGCACGCCGCCGGCGGCACCCTCCCGGGCGCGGGCCCGGCCCTGTACGCCCCCGAGCCCCGGACGGACACGGACGACGACGGGTACGACGACCTGGTGTACACACCCGTCCCCCACCGGCCCGGCACCACCGGCAGGGGCACCCTGCTGCTCGGCAGCCCCGACGGACCGGGCCGGCCGGGCGGCCCGTACCGCTTCGAGGCACCGTCCGACCCGCTCCCGGCGGCCCCTCTGCGCAGGCCCGCGGACGGCGCCTCCCCCGCTCGTGCAGAAACGACCCTCCTCCAGCGGTACGCGGACTTCGACGGCGACAGCAAGCCGGACACGGTGGTCCGCACGCACCGGGGCGAGACGGCGGACCTGATCGCGCTGTACCCGGCGGCCACGCCGGACCGCCCGCTGATCACGTTCACCAGCGCCCTGTTCACAGCGGGCTGAGGACAGCCCCCCAGGGTTCCCTTAGGGGATGTCACAGCTAGGCCGCAAAGGCGGGCCAGTTCCCCCGCCCCTCCCACCCGACCCGTGCGGACCAGGTACGTTCGATTACGTGGCTGGATTCAGGATCGGACGCGGCCGGGACAACCGCACCCCGCAGCAAGCGCGACAGCAACCGCGGCAGCAGCCGTACGGCAATCAGGCACCACCGCCGTACGGACAGCAGCAATGGCCGCCGACAGGAGGCAACGGCGCCCCGCCCCAAGGCGGCGGCTACAACAACGCCCCCGGATACCAGGGCGGCGGCTACCACGCGGGCGGCTACAACAGCGGCGGGGCGGACGAGCCCGAGTACTTCGCCGACCCGCACCCGCAGCCCCATCACCCCCAGCAGCACCACCAGGGCGATCCGTACGCGAACAGCCCCGGTCACACTCAGGCCTTCAGCATCAACGAGGACCCGTACGGCGACGGCAACACCTACCGCGCCGGCCAGGCCCCCGCCCAGCCCGCAGGCCCGCGCCTGCACTGGAAGCAGCTGTTGAGCGGCATCGTGACGCGCCCCGGGCCGACGTTCTGGCAGATGCGCGACTACCCCGTCTGGGGCCCGGCGCTCATCGTCACGTTCCTCTACGGCCTGCTGGCCCTGTTCGGCTTCGACCAGGCCCGCGACGACGCCATCAACGCACCGGTCGGCAACGCCATCCCCTACGTCGTCATCACGGGCATCGGCTTCGTGCTCGGCGGCCTGGTACTCGGCGCGGTGACCCATACGCTCGCCCGCCAGCTCGGCGGCGACGGCGCGTGGCAGCCGACCGTGGGCCTCTCCATGCTGATCATGTCGATCACGGACGCCCCGCGCCTGATCTTCGCGCTCTTCCTGGGCGGCGAGAACTCCCTGGTCCAGATCCTCGGCTGGCTCACCTGGCTGGCGGCCGCGGCCCTGTTCACCTCGATGGTGAGCAAGTCCCACGACCTGCCGTGGCCGAAGGCCCTGGGCGCGTCCGCGATCCAACTGCTCGCCCTGGTCTCGATCCTCAAACTGGGCACGATCTAGAAAAGACCGGGCACGCTCCAGAAAAGAACGACCGAACGCCCGAGAACGCAAAAGCCCCCGCAGCCCCGGAACGGGACCGCGGGGGCTTTCGTCCCCCGCCTGTCAGGCGTCCAATACCTGCCCGCTGCGCCGCACGACGGGCTTCTCCACGCTCCACGGGAAGTTGATCCAGCGGTCGGTCTTCTTCCACACGTACTCGCACTTCACGAGCGAATGCGACTTCTCGTAGATCACGGCCGAGCGCACCTCGGCGACATGATCGATACAGAAGTCCCGGACGAGCTTCAGCGTCTTCCCGGTATCGGCGACATCGTCGGCGATGAGGACCTTCTTGTCCGAGAAATCAATGGCGTTCGGCACGGGCGCCAGCATGACGGGCATGTCCAGCGTGGTCCCGACACCCGTATAGAACTCCACGTTGACCAGGTGAATGTTCTTGCAGTCCAGCGCGTACGCCAGACCACCGGCCACGAACACCCCGCCGCGCGCGATGGACAGCACCACATCGGGCTCGTACCCGTCGTCGGCCACGGCCTGTGCCAGCTCCCGCACGGCATGACCGAAGCCGTCGTACGTCAGGTTCTCCCGCACGTCATCGCTCATCGGACATCACACCTGGGTCCGGTGGAAGTTCATGTACGAACGCGACGCGGTCGGCCCGCGCTGTCCCTGGTAGCGCGACCCGTACCGCTCGGAGCCGTACGGGAACTCCGACGGCGAACTCAGCCGGAACATGCACAGCTGACCGATCTTCATCCCCGGCCACAGCTTTATCGGCAGCGTCGCCAGGTTCGACAGCTCCAGGGTCACGTGCCCGGAGAACCCCGGGTCGATGAACCCGGCCGTCGAATGCGTCACCAGCCCGAGCCGGCCGAGCGAACTCTTGCCCTCCAGCCGTGACGCGAGATCGTCGGGCAGCGAGATGACCTCGTACGTCGAAGCGAGCACGAACTCACCGGGATGCAGGATGAACGCCTCGTCCCCGTCCGGCTCGACGGTCCGGGTCAGATCGGCCTGCTCGACGGCCGGATCAATATGCGGATAGCGGTGGTTCTCGAACACCCGGAAAAAGCGGTCGAGCCTCACATCGATGCTCGACGGCTGCACCATCGACGCATCGAAAGGATCAATACGTACGCGTCCGGCGTCGATCTCGGCCCGGATGTCCTTGTCTGAGAGAAGCACCCACCGAGGATACGCAGAACGCGCGGGCCCGCCCCCATCGGGCCGCCCGCGCGCCTGTCGCTCGCTCTCCCGCCGCTCGTCTGCCGCTCTTCTACCGCTCCTCGAACACCACAGGCACGGCATGCCGCAACCGCGCACAACGAGGACAGCGGATAAGCCGCCCTGGACCGATCCGCCCGGGCCCGAGCTGCTGCATCGGGAACGAGGTGGTAGCGAAAACGTGCCCTTCGGCACAGCGGACGACGGTGCGCTCCATGGAGTCCATCAAGTCCCTTCCCCATCAAGCCGTGGACGAGAAAGCCACATTAGGGGATGAACAGGACGCCATCGCACGCGGCACTCCGACCACCCACGCTACGCCCCCAACTCCCGCCCGCCACACCCGCATCCACTTCCCACCCACCCCGGCAACCTCCACCGAACCCCCGCCACGACCCACACCCGGGCTCACGCCTCGGGGGGTCTGCGATGGGGTAGAGTGTCGAACGATGCGTCGCTGGTCAGACAGTGCGTTACGCGGGTGTAGTTTAATGGTAGAACATGAGCTTCCCAAGCTCAGAGCGCGAGTTCGATTCTCGTCACCCGCTCCATGAAAAAGCCCCAGGCCAGTGGCCGGGGGCTTCTTTGTTGTCTGGACCAGTTCAGGGGTCGCGCACCAGATCCGCACCAGAAGGCCCCTGATCAGCCTTCTTACGGGCGGACCGCACGAGGTCGTCCAGCCCGCTCGCCACTTCCTGCTGTCGCTCAAGGTCCGAGTGCTGGTAGATCAACGCGGCCTTCTCCGACGACTGGCCGGCGCGGACCATCGTGTCCTTGAGGGTGGCTCCGGACCGGGTGGCCAGGGTGTGACCGGTGTGACGAAGGTCGTAGAAGCGAAAGCCCTCCGGCATACCGACGAGCGCGCGAGCCCTGCGCCATTGCCGCCCGAAGGTGGAACGCCGGAACGGCTTGCCCTTCTCCCCCACGAACAGAAGTCCGTCCGCCCCCTTCTCCGCGTACCAGTCGAGGTGACGCCGGAGGTCGGTTCGGAGAAAGGCCGGCAGGACCACGACCCGCTTGCCCGCATCCGACTTGGTGTCGCCAGGAGCGCGGCGACCGGTGGTCAACTCGGGAGCCGCCATGCGGACCCGGATGGTCATCTCGTCCAGGTCGACGTCCTTACGCCGGAGCTCGGCCTGTTCCTCCGGGCGCATCGGACCGTACGCACCGAGGTAGACCATCAGCCGCCAGCGGGGCCCGAGAGCATCCGCGAGCGCATCGACCTGGGCGACGGTGGCGATCTGGCGTTCGGCGGACGACTCCTTCCCAGCGCCCCGGATGCGGCAGGGGTTGCGGCGGATCAGCTCGTCATCGACCGCGGTTTCCATGATGGCCTTGAGCAGCCGGTAGGCCTTGGCCACGGTCGTGGCTGCTCCGGTGGACGACAGCCGCTCGGTTCGCCAGGTACGGACACGGGGTGCGGTGATCTCGTCGAGGTCCAGGCCCTCGAAGGTAGGCAGGAGGTGGAGCCTCAGGAGGCGTCGGTACAGCTCATCGGTGGTGGCGGAGAGACCTCGCTCATCCACCCATTGGAGGGCGTACTCCTTGAAGTTCACCGCCCCGGCGTCCGGGTCCTGCCAGTTGCCGCGCGTGAGGTCCGCTTCGACCTGGGAGAGCCAGACTTCGGCGTCCTTCTTGGTGTCGAAGGTCTCGGGTGCTCGGAAGTCCTGTCCGTCCGGGCCCAGGTAACTCGCAGTCCAGCGGCCGGACCTGTACTGACGCACGGCACCGAAGCGCCGGCGGCTTCCCTTGGCGTTCCCCATCAGGCAGCCCTTCCGTAGCGGGAGCGACGGCGGCGGATCGGCTGGACGGTGTTGCCCTCGATGTACGCCTCAAGGACGCTCGCCTTGATGCGCACGTGGCTGCCGACCTTGACGAAGGCGATGCGGCGCTCGGCGACAAGGCGGCGCGGAAAGCGTGTGGTGGTGCCGAGGCGTTCGGCGGCTTGGTCCACGGTGAGCAGGGGGTCAGTCACGACCGTTCTCCTTCCAGGTCGGCGAGGGCTTCGCGGGCTGTCTCTCGGTTGTGTTGCAGGTCTTTGGCGATGGAGGCGGCGAGGACGCATTCGCCGGGGCTGTGGCCTTGTCCGGCGTATTGCCAGTCGGTGAGAACAAGGACGGTCGGGTCCTGGTCCGGGTCGGGGAGGCCGAGTTCTTCGCGCTGTTGGGCGGCGCGGTAATCGGCGCGGATCTGGCGGAGTGCGCCGAGGGTGGTGGAGTAGCGGCGGGACTTGGTGGAGAAGTGGCCGCGGAAGCCGAGCATGTGTGCCCAGGCCCTCAGTCGCCGGTCCGGGTAGAGCGGGTCGAGGTCGAAGCAGGCTTCGATGAGGCGGCGCGGGTGGTCGGGTACGTCGAGGAGGGCCAGGGCCTCGCGGTTGCCGATGCGGCGGTCGACGGTGCCGGTTGTCTCGGCTGCTTTGGTCGCGTACTTGGCGACGTAGGAGGCGACGGCCTGTTCGGTGATGTCTGTCCCGGCGTCGAAGGCGCGGATGGGGCGGATGTCGAGCTGGGCGCCCCAGCGCAGTGAGCGGGCGGGTTGGCCGGCGGCGGCTGGGATGGTGATGGTTGTGTACGCGTGTGCGGTGGCGGCGCGGATGGAGTCGCTGAGCAGCTGCACGGAGGCCCAGGAGGGTGGCGGGCTGTCGGGTCCGTCCGGGCCGTCGAGGCGAATGACGGCGTGGAAGTGGACGGCCCCGCGCTTCTGGAACTCGGCGACCTTGCCGTACGACACCCGTGCGGTTTCCTTGAGTTCGCGTTGGGTGAGGCCGGCGCGGGCGGCGATCTCACGGCGGAGGCGGTTGGTGAAGCGTTGCCAGAGGTCCCCGGCGTGGTTGTTGAAGAGGACCGCGCCCGCGTAGTCGTACGTGTCGGGGTTGAGCGGGGTGCCGAGGGCATCGTCATCCGTGCTGTGGGTGGTGGCGCAGCGGCAGCGGCCGGAGTCGGGGCGGTTGTGGACCGGACCGAAGGACGGGGCGGTGAGCGTGGCGAAGACGCGGGGGTGGTCCCGGACGGTGGCGGGGACGTCTTTGTCCTGGTCGCCCGCGAGTCCGGCGCGGATCAGGTGGTAGGTGTCGGCGGAGTAGGTCCAGGCGCAGGCCGCGCAGCGTGAGGCGCGGCGGTTGCCGCAGGCGACGCGGAGTCGTCCTCCGGGCTCGGCGCTGGTGGAGTAGCGGTGCAGGGTCTGGCCGGTGGTCCTGTCCTTGGTGAGGGTCCAGCCGGAGAGGTGGATGGGGTTGGAGCAGCCGCCGGTGCGGCGGATCTGGTCCTGCCAGCGGTCGAAGCCGGTGGACCCGGCCACCCGCAGCAGATCGCCGAGGGTGGCCGGGTCCAGGCTCGCGAGGATCGAGTCCGTCACGCGTGCTCCCGCTGGACGACCGGGGCGGAAGTCGCGGTGCGGGTCGAGCCGGTGCCGCGGCAGAGGCGGCAGGCGACCAGAAGGGTGGCGCGGGTGCCGTTGTCGAGGAGCGTCCCGGTGTCGATGGCGACGACGGGGAAGCCGTTGCAGTCCGGGCAGAGATGCGGCGGGGCAGGGCTGTGCTGGGCCATGATGGCGGTCCTTTCGGCTGCGGTTGGAAGGGGCCGGACTGTCCGGGCGGCGGCGATGCTTGGCGGCTTGTGCGCCGTCCGGGGGCCGGTCAGCGGTGCTGGTCTGCGGAAGTGATGAGCGAGCGGATGACCAGGGCGCAGATGGCGACGGATGCGCCGGTGACGGCGACCGCGAGGAGCATCGAGACCAAGACCGCGCCGACGACCAGGACGACGGCCGTCCCACCACCCACAAGTGCGACGACGGCGCCGGGCGTGAGCTGGACGGTGGGCCTGGCCGCAGTAGTCGGGACAGTCAGCGGGGCAGGGCTCGGCGGGGTGTGCTGGACCACGGCGGTCGGCTCGACGACGGTCGGTCGGGTGATGAGGCCGGTGGGCTGGGGCATGGTCGGAACCTTGGGCTTGAACATGGTGGATCTCCCTTCGCGGGTGGTTACTTGACGGCGGTGTCGATGGCGGGGGCAAGGAGGCTGTCGGCGAGGAGGTAGCCGCCGAGCAGGAGGACGGCGACGAGCCACAGGGGCGGGCGGATGAGCTTGATGCCGAGCCAGCCGACGATGATCAGGGCGAACCAGAGCGGGACATCCACGGGGCCGTTCTCCTATCGGGCGGTGCAGCGGTGGGTGCGGGCAGCCAGCTGGGCGGCGCTCTGGCTGGAGTAGTCGGCGGACCAGCCGCAGCGGTCAGCGGTGCAGACGGCGGCGTGCTTGGTCTGGCCGCGGTGGTCGCGGTGGGTGCCGATCTGTACGGGGCCGATCCGCATCACGGAGTGGAAGTGGTCACGAGCGGGCATGGCGGTGGTTCTCCCGTCTGGTCAGGCGAGTTGGGCGGCGATGGTCTCGGCGAGCTGTGGTGGGACGCCGAGCCGGGCGCGCAGGGTGTCGGTGTCGATCGGGGCGCCGGTGCGGGCGTGGTGGTCGGCGGCGAGCTTGCGGGCGTGGTCGACCAGGGCGGCCGGGACCGGCGGACCGGCGGGGGCGAGTGCCGGGGTGTTCTCGACAGCCGCGGCGATCGGCTCGGGCTCGGGTGCCGGATCGGGGGCGGGTTCCCGCTCGACTTCTGTCGCGGGATGCGGGACCGCGGGTGCCGGCGGAACTGGCTCCGGCTCCTCGGCGGAGTGCGAGTGGGCGAGGAGGGTGCCGCCGAGGAAGGCGAGGGCGGGCCATCCCGCGATGCCGAACCGCAGCCAGGCCGGCGGGTGGGTGAGGTCGAGGAATCCGGCGGTCGCGACGTTGGCACCCAGTGAGGCGAACAGGGCGATCAGGAACCAGCACCAGGCCAGCCGAGACGGACCCTCGCTGCGCAGGCGCCGCCAGGCAGCGACCAGGAGCAGGTCCACCGAGATCGGGTAGGCCCAGGCCTTCCAGCCGTCCTGCCCGGCGGCATTGGCGAGGTCGTGCAGGTGGGCGAAGGACAGGGCACCGGCGATGACGGCCTGGACCAGGACGGCGTCCACGCGGAACGCGGGGCGGGCCATCAGACGCCCCCGGGGTGGTCCGTGCCGCCGATGGGGTCGTAGCCGGGCGGGAACATCCCCGGCGGCGGCTCAGGAAGCGACACGGCCAGGGACGGCCCAATGGAGTCGATGAACGCGTCGTCGGCACACGGCATTTCGGCGTACAGGGCCAGGGCGCCGAGCATCAAGACAGTGCGGTGGAAGTCCTCGATGTGCTCACACATGGGAGTCGGTCTCCCTTCCTTCAGGCATGGAGCGGGTAGGGACCTGGCGCGATGCGGTCGCGCCGGCCGGGAGTGCGGGAGGACTCAGGCCGTGGCGGGGGTGGCCTTGGCGAGCGGCTCGGAGGCCGGGGCCAGGGAACCGACCACGGGGTGGAAGGCCGCGAGGACGGGCAGGGCCGGGGTGCGGTCGGCATACCGGTTGCAGATGTTCACAGCCTGGCGCAGCGAGGTGTGCGGGGCGCGGATGCGGGCCCAGCCGCCGGAGGAGTCGCCGGTGACGGCGATGCCGGGAGTCTCGGTGGGGATCTGGATAGCGGCCAGGACTGCGTCCGGGGCGATGTCGCCGAAGGCCATGTTGGCGGAGGACTCGTCATTGACGCGGTGGGCGGTGCGGCCGGTGAGCTGGGCGCGGAGCATGGTGATGCCCTTGCCGAGTTCGGAGCCGAAGCGCTGCCCGCAGATCTCCAGGTAGATTCCCGCGGCGCGGCCGAGCTGGGCGAGGCGGACCAGTGCGGTGATGATCCGGTCCCGGCGCCTCTCTTCGTCCTTGGACGCGAACAGGGCGAGTTCGGCGACTTCGTCCACCAGGACCACGACCGGCACCGGGCGCAGGTGGTCGGGCAGGTCCCAGATGTCAGCGGCTATTGCCGCGTCCGGCACGTTCACCGTGATCCGCTGTTCAGCCCGGATCAGTTGGTAGACGTTCTCCATGTGCGTGACGAGCGCTTCGAGGAGCTCCAAGGCGGTGTCGGGATTGTCGGCGAGGGCGGAGAACCGGCGTGCCAGCGGGAAGAGTTCGACGCCCTGCTTGCAGTCGATTCCGACCAGCGCGACGTCCATGGGCGCGAGGCCGGCCACCAGGTTGCGCTGGTAGACAGACTTCCCCGACTCGGTGGCGCCGAGGGTGAGCCCGTGCGGAACGCTGCGGTAGTCGCGGTAGTGGACTGCCCCGTCCTCGCGCAGGGCGACCGGCACCCGCATCGGTGCAGGGTCGGTCTTGGCGGGCATCTGCACCCGCTTGAGCACGTCGTATCCGGTCATCCGTACTTCGACGACGCCGGAGCGCAGTTCGCGTGAGGTCACGCCGTACATGCCGAACGAGTGACGCAGCCGGTCCGAAGCGGCGGAGACGTCGAACGCATCCTGTCCGGGGCGGAGCTTGAGGCGGAGCACCAGGCCGGTGCGGGTGGGGTGGACGCGCAGGATGCGCGGGGCGCGGGACTCCGGCACGGACCGGTTCGCGATCCGGGCAAGGGCGAGACGCCAGCGGGAGGGCGGGACGGTCAGCCCGCACGCGTCCATCACGGAGACGTAGCGGACCAAGACCCGCAGAGCGGCTAAGACAGCGCCGAAGGCCAGCCAGTACCAGGAGGGGCGCCGCCACCGCAGGATCACTGCGGCAGCGACAACCAGCACCAGGGCGACCGTGAAGCCGGTCATGATCAGGCCGCCTTCGAGGCAGACGCAGCGGCGGCGAGCGAGGTGACAGCGACCGCGCGGAACGCGATCCCGTGCCGCTTCTGCCCGTTGAACTCGTTCTCCCACGCCGAGGCCACCAGCCCCGTCAGCGCAACCGGGGTGCCCATGGCCAGATCCTCGGAGACGCCCGGCTGGGGAACGGTCAGCTTGAGGATCTCCACCTCGTCGGGCGTGGAGAACATGACCTCCACCGTCATCAGCGTCACGCCGTCCTTGTCCAGGGCGATCTCACCGGTACGGCGGTCCTTGACCTTGGGCTGGGGAGCCTTGGCGACCATCACGGTCGCGTTCGTGGTGTCGACGGGAATCTGACGCACAGCAGATCACTCCTCTGTAGGTGCTGAACTCCGCCACTCATGTACATGAGTGACATGAAGAAGAGTGCATTACTCCTGTACATGAGTCAACCCGCTACGAAGAGGAAATCGCAGCGGGCTGGGGTGAGTTGAGCGGACGTCAGTCGGTGGCGGGGATCCGGTAGCTGAAGACGAACTGGTCAGCGGCCATGAGGGTGTCGCAGACCTCGACCACACGACCCTCTTCGGTCACGGCATCTCGGATGAGGTGAATGACCGGGGCGCCGGGGCTCAGCGCGAGTTCGGAGGACTCCGCCTTCGAGGCTGGCCGCGCCTGGAGGGTCTCGACGAACTCCGCGAAGACATGACCGTCGTCTTCAAGACGGGCGTAGATCCCACCGGGGCCGGGGTTCTCGGAGAACAGCTCCGGGATGTCCTTCACAACGTCCCACGGCAGGTACGACGTTGCAGTCTCGACCGGAGTGCCGTTGCGGAAGTAGAGGCGGCGACGGGCCAGCACCTTGGCCCCGGGGTCCACCCCGAGGCGTTCCGCGATGTCCTCGGGTGCGTCGGCGGGGCCGATGAACAGCACGCTCACCTTGGCGGTCGCGCCGGCCTGCTCCGACTCCGCGAGGTAAGCGGCCTTGCCACCTTTGCGATGCGAGCGCCGGAACCGATCGGAAGACCGATGACGCACCGGGGGCCGTGCCTTCACCAAGGACCCCTTGCCGTGCCGGGTCTCCACCAGGCCGCTCGCACGGACCTCCACCATGGCCTTCCGGATCGTCCCGCCGGAGACTCCGTAGCGGTCCACCAGCTCTGACTCACTCGGCACCATGTCGCCAGGCTTGAGGACACCGGCCCGGATCTGCTGAACGATCTCCTCGGCGATCTGAACGTACCGAGGTACGGCCCTGTCACCTCCTACTGCTGTTCCCATCGACCTACTCACTCTCCTATGCTCCTGTACATGAGTAACAGCGCCCAGGAAGCTCCGTCAACGCCGAAGCACAGTGTGTCCGTGGCGGGGGCTGTCGTGCGCGAGGACGGCCGACTCCTGGCGATCCGCCGCGCGGACAATGGGACATGGGAGTTGCCGGGCGGAGTGCTGGAGCTGGACGAGTCCCCGGAGCAGGGCGTCAGCCGCGAGGTCTTGGAAGAGACCGGCATCCGCGTCGAGGTCGACGAGCTCACGGGCGTCTACAAGAACACGACCAGGGGCATCGTTGCCATGGTCTTCCGGTGCAAGCCCTCCGGGGGCACCGAGCGGACATCAACCGAGTCAACCGCGGTCGACTGGCTCACCCCGGAGCAGATCACCGAGCGCATGTCCGAGGTCTACGCAATCCGCCTACTCGACGCCCTGGACGGGGCTGGCCCGCACGTGCGGAGCCACAACGGCCATCGGCTGAACAAGACACAGTGACGGCTCCGGACCCTCGCGAGAGGATGAGCCGTGACGAAGCGCTACCCCTCGTCCAGCGCCTCCTGGACGGCGACATTGCCAGCGAAGCGGAAGGCGACGAGATCCTGGACGCCCTGCACCGCGGACTCGCATGCCCCCACATCAGCGAGTACATCTACTGGGACTTCGATCCCGACCTAAGCGCTGACAGGATCATCGATCGAGCGTTGGCCTACAAGCCGATCGCACTCTGACTCGAGCAGCGCGGTAAGAGTTTCTCTACTTCATCAAGGCACCCGGCTGCGCTCCGCTCCGCCGGGCGCGCTTCCCGGCTCTGGCTGCTCCCACGCTCCTGCCTTCGGCCCGCTCGTCGCTGCCGCCGCCGACGCGCGCCCGCAGTGGATAGGCCCACGGGCATGAGTCGAGACCAATCCGCGGGCCAAAGACATGCCTCCGGCGGGGGCGCTACGGCACCGGGATGGATCGGGCGCCGTTTGCGGGTGCCGGCGGATTCGTGGTGAGCGTCGTGGGGCTCCCATCCCGACCACCTTCGCCCCAGGCGAAGCCGAGCAGACGAGGCCCAGGGCGCCAAGGTCGTTCGTACAGTGGCGCGCTCCACCTTGACGCCCTGAACCACGCCCGCTCCACAGAGCGTGGGTCGAAGGCGGACGGGATGGGAGCCGGGGTGAGTGGTTGTGGTAATGCAGGACTCGCCCTGATGGCACAAAGATGCGCGCAGAGGGCTCGGTGTCGTGCCGTAGCCCGAGCTGCAGCACAGCCCAGGCAAATACGACGCAAGCTACTGACCACTGAGTTTCGATTGGATTGGAATTCGCTCCTCGAACCAATAGCAGATATGCAACAGCGCGTGATCGAGCAAGGCAATCAACTGATCCACCATGTCGATCAAAGACGTTGGCCGCTTACTCCGCCCGACATCCACCGGATCGGCCTCCCAGTGTGCAACATCATTGCGCTTATCCTTGATCTCTCTCAGCAGGAAGACATCATTCGGGGAGTTACGCCAGTCCCCCGGCAAATCCAAAAGTGCCCATAGCGCCTCAAAGTTTTTCTGCCCGATCGTAGAACCATCCGCAAGCTTCAGGGAATCGCTGAAATCCTCGACTAGTCGCAAGTCTCCGGAATGTGCAACTGCTCCCTGAAGAATTGACGTGCGGGCCAGCAAGGCACCTATTGTACCTTCGCCGCATTTCCTAAATGCGGCAGCCTCCAAGGCTGCAATCAAACCCAAAGGAAGGCGATTACGCGGAATTCTTAGCGCGGCAACGTCGGTAGCCAATGCTCTAGGGAGCTCCCGCATGAAACACTCCAGCACTCCACCCATGACTACATATGAAAGCGCCCTGCCCATAGCCAGGAAACCATCACGATCGAAGGCCTGAGGCTCCACCTGAGTGGATAGGTGATGCAGGCGCCGACGTTCGCGAGCGAGGCGGCCCACAGCTTCCGAGAAGATATTCTCGACCGCACCGTACGACGTCACGACATGAGCTCTTCGGCGCGACTGATTCTATTCAGCAGCATAGTGCGGGTGTTCGTGGCGCCGGTGCTGAAGTTAACGAGCTTCTCGTCGTTCAGCCACCCCGAGGGCGGTGTACGCGGGGCGACCCCCTTGCGAAGGAGGCTACCCACCCCCACCAATACAGCCTCGAATTGATTTAGAGGGGTGATCGACAGCTTTCCCCGCAAGAAGGGTCCGTTGACGACCGACGACAAGAAGGCCACCGACTTCTCGAAGATCTCCCGATCGGCCACCAAATCCGTATCGGCAGATCTGTCACGCATATATTCATTTAGGAAGTTTGTCACCTTGCCGTCGAATTCGGTGGAGCGGTCCAAATAGGCAAA
This sequence comes from Streptomyces sp. NBC_01013, assembly GCF_045162765.1. Lineage (NCBI taxonomy): Bacteria > Bacillati > Actinomycetota > Actinomycetes > Kitasatosporales > Streptomycetaceae > Streptomyces > Streptomyces sp. NBC_01013. Next base: position 4,409,885 of record NZ_CP108687.1, on the reverse strand, counting down.
GAATTTGAGCACCAACTCTTCCGGGGTGCCATTTGTTTGGTTCAATTTTTGCAGTTTAAGCAAGGATTTAAATTGCCTGTTCTGTGACAGGTCTTCGAGAAGTTCATGGAAAGTGCCCCGGAAGATGCAACTGCGAATCTCCTGAGCCGTGAGAGCAACTGCGCCTGCATTGAGCCGGCGGAAGAGCTCAAAGCGGACTTCGGGTTCAGACTTATCGCTCAAAACCTGGACTCGCAGAAATCGCCGTTCGAGCGTCATCCGAATTGGGCGAGGAAGCTCTTCGTAGGTCAAGTCACCGAAACCGACTAGGGTCTTGAGTGACTTCAAGCGCAGAGGCGTGACGCTGAACCGGAACTTGTCCGATTCGGGTGCGTCCACACCCATGAAGCGCAAAACTGTACAGATACGCTGGAGTCCGTCAACCACATCCCAAGTGGCGTCGCGATTGGTTGCCACGAAAATCGCTGGAACGGGGAGCCCTAGGAGGAACGACTCGATCAATGCGGATTGTGTTTCGTCATCCCACCGGAATTGGCGTTGATACGCGGGCGCGATCTTGATTTCTTGCTCAGAGACCATGCGCACCAACTCGCGCAAGGAGAGGTCGAAGTAGTCCGTGTCAACAGAGCGCCTGTGGCGGTCTAGTTCATCGAGGAGTCCCGCTTCATCCAACAGCATGTTGTCGTTGTATCAGACCGCTGCAGAGCTCCGCATGGCATCACAAACCTGTGGGCTTCAAGCTCTTGGGGCACTGGTCCCTCCCAACATTGCTCGGGGAGACCATCGGGCTCGGCCGAACCCTGGGGGACCGATGGCCCTGAGCACCGGCACAATGAAGGCTGGCGGGTTTGCAGGCCGCAGTCGCCTCACCTCGTTCGCAAGCCTCCAGCACTTCGATGACCTCGCTGCGAAGGACGGCGGGAGTCGCCTTGGATCGGCAAACCCGGGAACCGTCGGTCGGACAGCGCTCCACCGCCTTGTTCCCGCCGTCCGTGAGCAGCTCAGCCTCAACATGTTCCATGAGGGTCATCCCCACTAGACATCAACGACAGAGGATCAGCTTGCTGTTGGGCAGAGTGCGTGGCCGGGCTATACGCGGCCAGACGCGCTGTCAGGCACGCCCGATCGGACTCCCAAAGCGGTGGTCACAGGGCTAGGTCGTCGGTGGCAGAGCCTTCACAGCTGCGACTGGCCGCACCGCTCGACGACCCGGCTCAGCAGATGGTGCGATCTGTAGAGCACAGCCAAGGCTGAATTGGTGGTGTATCGCTGAACCCGGCTGCTGAGGGGCCACGTTGCGATAGACATGCACAACGTAGCGATGGCGAGCGGGCCCAGACGGAGGTTCAGCATGCGGGGACGAGAGCTGCCGTATACCAGTGCATATGACCAACGTGACGCGACGGAGTACATGCAGGCGTGTTACGCAGCCGAAGGCGTCGACCGTTCCAGGGAACCGGCGGTATTGGTCCGCGCCAGCGCTGCCGGAAGCCGCGAGGTCTTTCACGGTAACGAGCACTGCGGCCTCATGGTCGGCGACGGACGGCACCTAGACGATGCCAGTTGGATGCTGCTGGGCGACGCACAGGGTGCGCGGTATCGCCCGTGCGAGCGCTGCGGGCCCCCCGCCATGTTGCGCTCACGTCGTGAGTCAGAGGCACGAGCTGAGTGTCTAACTGCGTGACAACGCCAGCGGACAACGACGGACTATCGCGCACAGCTGCGACCCATCAGCGCAGGTGGCATCGGCACCGGTTCAAGGTCGGGCGCCCGCTCAAGTTGCTTCGGGACGAAGCGGTCTCAGTCCGGTCGCAATGGGTGCCACGTCCGCAGTTGTCTGTCCTCGTCTGTGTAGGGGTGGCGCTGCTGCCTGGCCAGGCGGTCCGTCATTCTGGCGGGTGTCGACGGACCGCCGTGGAGCAAGAGCGGATGGGGGACCGCCGGCAAGTTGAGGTGGCCTTGGACAAGGGGCGACGGTTGCTCGAAGGGATGCCGTACCCCGAGAACCTGGACAACCACTACCGGCTGGTCGGCGAAGACAAGCTTGCGCGCACGCTCGCCGAAGAGGTGCTAAGGGCAGGGACAGACTTCGACGGCACCGAGCGCTCACCGATGCGCAACGCGGGGGCGCGGGTCACGCTCGGAGTCACGGCGGCGCGTGAGGGCGACTTGGAGCAGGTACTCATCATGGGTGAGCGAGCTCTCGAAGGGGACCGTCAGTCGGTGCCGTCCTTGATCATGACCAGTCGCGAACTCGCCGCCGAGATAGCTCCGAGCCGTCGGCGCAAGACCTTGCACGACTCCACCACCTGGGGAGTAAAAAGCCTGGGTTCTTGCCGCAGGAACCGGAAGCAGCTGAGGTAGCAACCAAGAATGTTCGAAACCGGTGGCGAGAGCAACCGCGATCCGCCACACTTCCTTAGGTGACGTCTGAACCCTCAACCGCCGAAGGCAACTCTGTCTATTCAGGAAAGCCCTTTGAACTGGCGACCAGGATAGAGTATCTAGCCCTTCGACTTGTCGGCCAAAATTGGAATACACCAAGTGATCTTTGGCAACTCCAATTGGATTTCCTTCAGCTGCAACAAGACATACAGAAGGAGATCGCCGACACAAAAGGTCGACCCAAGAACAAAAAAGCTAGCTCCGAGCCGCTGGAATCGCTGAAGCTATGTCGATGGCTGGCCAGACGCCTCGGCGATGCCTTCGCATGGGCGCTTCTGAATGACAGGCGCCTCCTTTACCCGTTTTCGCACAATGACCCGGTTCCGATTCCACAGAAGGGTTACGGAACCCAGGGGCTTCTAGCGATTTCACAGCACCTGTCTAATGACGGTTGGGGATTCCCCCTCCTGCATGACATCACCGATATTATGCGGATCGGAGACGTCACGTTCATCAAACCCGATACCAGCGAGCATCGAACGATCGAGGTTAAAACACGGCACCTCGGAAACTCCGTCGGTGATGATGGTGACGATTTGGCGCGCTACAGCGTCGACATCAGTTTTTTGGAGATGCGGCCAGAAAATTCCAGCGCGAAACATGACCATGCCCCGCCCGCTCGCCCTATCTCCGGCGACTCCGAAGAAGTGCCCCGGAGCAAGCGCCCAGATCGGAGGATCGGCCGCCAGACGCAACGCATGGCCAACGTAGTCATGTACAGCGAATCCAAAGTCGACACAATTTTTGAGGTGGACGGCCGTAAGTCCATCAAAACATACGTTGACTCTACCCCCAATCATCACTGGGAGGATGTTCGGCGGATAATCGCAGACGCGAGAAGCACCGGTTATGCGAGCACATGCATAGACGGATCATTCCTGTACGCCGCGCTGTACTCTCCTACAGGGCTCACTCCGGAGACCATGGACAATGCACGCTTCGTAACCGACGTTCAAGAATCTGGGCTTCTCGCAACCGAAGGACGGCACGAATGCAGCCTAACAATCTCAACGATCCCTGAAGAGCAGGGACGTAGCGCCCACCTTTATCTTCCCTTCTACCTCTATCGAATTCCCCCTGAGTCGATATCGGATCTGATTCACGGCCGCCTACTCATCACCGTTTTCACTAACGCCGGCAAAATAGCCTCAGCGCTCGAAGGGAACGGGATTGAGGTTGACATTTCAGACGCGAAAAACCCTCTTCACTCCATGGTGTTCTCTCACGAGGAGATGGACGGCGACGGATTTAGGTATCGAGCCGAACTGCGTAACATGCAACTACACATACGCGAAAGCATTTACGAGTTTCGCGGCGTTAACTATCTGCGGGACATAATAACCCAGATGCGCAACACCACACGCATAGCTGTGAATGAAATATCACCGCTTAAGCGTGATGCCGGGGACCTCACGTCAGACACCTAACCTGGACGCCTTGACATACCGACGGTGAATACCGCTAGCGCCGACTCGAACACGCCCGCACTTAGGGGGAATGCAGTGACAGGCAAGCAGCTCACGCCGCAGAACGCGACGATCACCACCGCAACCATCCAGGTACAGGCTCTGACCATCGGCAAAAAGCAGGTCACCCTCGCTGTCTTCCGGCAGCTCGAAGACGAAGCCATCATCAAGCCCCTCGACGCTGGCTTGGCCGGCGAACCCTGGGGGCGCGTCAACTACCACCCAGACAAGTGCGCCGATGACAGAGAGCACATCCACGTCGTCTGGCAGAAGGGCTACGATCTGCGCCGCGCCACCGTATACGCGCCGTCAGTTGCCGCGTACAAGCACCCAACCGCTGGCCTGTACGTCGAGGCCCTCATAGCCGAAGGGCTCGATCACAGGGACCCCCGAGCCAGCAGCGCTGGGGGAGCCGATCGCATTCAGGTGGTCAAGGCTGGGCGAGAGGGCGGAGTGGGCCTCACGCGCTTCACGCATCACGGCGTGCAGTTCCATGGGCCAGTCCGGTCCGACTTCCTCACCGTGTTCCACAACCACTACCTCCGGCGCGACGAGGACGAGAGCCTCTGGCAACGAGTACGGCATGTGGCTGGTCCCGAAGCTACGTCGGAGAGCATTGCCACCGGCATCCCAGCCCTCGCCTACAACACTTCGTGGCGACAGCTGAAGGACCTTCCGCAGCTGTTCATCGCGGTCTAACAGCACGATGGCGAGGCCCGACCGAACCATGCCTCGGCCACCTCCCTAGGCTCTCCAGCTCTTCATCTGATCAGCGCAGATACAGGAGTCAGCCGCCCCACATGGGGGGCCAAACAGAGGGGCAAACGCAGCGACTCCGCCGAAACGGTCCCGGACTCTAATGGACAGTGCCGGAGCCGAACGAGCAGGTCGGGTGTCCTCAACCAGGGTCGCAATCGCTTTCGGGACGAAGCAGTCCTCAGGCCGTTCAGTGGAAGGCGGCCTGTCAGAAGATCGAGAAGCCCATGGCATCTGGTCTGGTCAGAGCCACGGGCCTCTCTTGCCGTGCCGGTCGGCGGGACCGTAGATCAATAGGCGGACTCACGCAGATCGCTCGCTGCACGGAGGTGGCTGCGGCTCGTTGCTACGCGGTAGACGTCCCGTAGAGCCCCGGTCAGCTCTTTGACCAGGCACCGCATGTCGTCGAGGGACGTCCCCTGGTTGTCGAGAGCGTCTGAAGCTTCCTCCAACAGTGCTCTTGCCGTGCCGAGTTGAACCGCTTCGATGTTGTCAGCGAGGCCCGACATGTAGCCGTCTGGGTCGTCAGTACTCAGGTAGCAGGGCTTGTCCCCCGGGCCCGACCATGGGAGGAGCCGGAGTTCGTTCGGTGTTGTCATCCTTGGGTTGGCCTCTCGTTGGGCACGTGGTGAGCGGTGAAGACGGCGTCGACTCGGTCTCCCGGAAAGGCGAGCAGCGCGGCTTCGACGACGCGACCGGTAGCGTCTGTGGCAATGCGCGTGACCGCGAGAACGGCCATGCTGTTTCCCAGCCGGAGGGCCGAAGCTTCGTCCGGTGTGGGAGAGCGGGCGCAGACCGTCTCTCGGACGGTGGCCGGCGGCGCGCCGAGGACGGCGAATCTCGTGACCGCTTCCCGGCACGCAGCGTTGTCGTCGAGAACTCCGGCCGGGGCCAGGTCGCGTGGGATGTAGATGCGGGCGAGGCCGTGCGGCGATCCTTGTTCGAGACTGAGGCAGGTGTACTCCGCGAGGGGGCTGCCCGTTGGCACCTTCAGCAATGTCGTCAGGTGCACCGAGGCCGGGACCGTGGTGCTGCGAACTGTGACGCGCAGCGTTGGCTCGGCGGCGGTCCAGGGGTCCAGCGTGCCCCAGCCGCCGACGTACATGATCTTGCGGCGGGGGCGACGGACGAAGTTGCCCTTGCCGTGGATCTTCTCGACGAGTCCTTCGCCCTGGAGTACGGCGAGAGCACGCCGCAGGGTCACTGTGCTGACCTTGTACCGGGCCGCCAGGCCGACTTCGGACGGTAGGCGCTCGCCGGGCTTGATGCTGCCCGTTGTGATCTGGTGGCGGAGATCGTCGGCGATGTCGTGGTGACGAGAGGGCACGGCGCCGGTCACCGCCTTGTCATCAGTCGTACGGCGACGAGCCGAGTACGAGCGTGTATGGCCAGCAGTTCGCCCGACTCGAAGACCAGTTGTTTTGCCCCATGGGGGAGTTGAAAGAGGTCTCTCACCCGGCATGCCTGGCCGCCGAGTTGAATGACGTCGCCGCGCTGCACGGTGGCCGCCGTGACCTCGATGTGGGAAACCAGCGCGCCGATGGGGACTTGAGGCCTCACAGCGTCACCTCCACGGCCGCGGACAGTTCGGGCGTCGAGTGGCACGGGCAGTCGCACCCCTCATAGATCACCGGGACGTCGACCGGTGCCAAGAACGGGGAGGACTCAACGCAGGAGGGGTGTGTGCCGATCCGGCACGCGATCGAGCGGTAAGGGACGGAAGTGGTGTCCGCGCCGCGCGGCTGTTGACGAGGAGGCATCAGCGAACCTCCGCGAGAGCCGACCAGGCATCGGCCGCCAGGCGAGGCGCGACGACCACCGCTCGTGTCCGTACGCGCGCTTCCCACGCCAACAGGTACGGCCGGACAAGCGCGACGTCCTCACCCCTCAGGGGACGACGATGAACCGCGCCAGCCGAAGCCTGCCCCAGGGCGACGGCGCAGCGTCAGCCGACGCGGCGCAGGTGGGAACAGTCAGCGGCCGGGAGGGCGGTAAGGGGCGGCGGCGCCGGCCCTTAGGGAAGTACCGCTCTCTGGTGAGCGAGGCGGCACGGCGGATACGGTTGAGCATGCTGGTCAGCTCCTATCGCTGATAGCCCGGTTCCCCGACATCGCCCGTCGTGGGGACCGTTTTGCGTACGACCGCCCATAAGGTGCGGCCGTTCAAGCTGGTGGCCAGGAGTCCGAATCGATCGGCATCGGCCACCACGTCCAGGACGTCCCGCCAGGACTCGGCGGAGAGGGTTTCCGGCACTTCTGCCTCGACCGTCGTGAACCGGGTGTGCTCCTCCACGCGCGTGGGGAGCCCGGCGGCGGACAGCCGGGCGGCGAGGGCCGCCGCACTCACTCCCGAAGCGGACACAGGGCAGCCTCCGTCACAAACAATCACTTTCAGTGAAGCTAGTTAACTAGATTAGGCCTAGTGGACTAGATTTTCCATATGTCTGAGCAACCGCCGTATCTCCGCATCGCCGACGAACTCCGGCAGCGCATCGCGGAGCACGTCTGGGGGCCGGGGGACCGCCTCCCCTCCCGCGCGCAGATCGGCCAGGAGTGCGGTGTGGGCGAGAACGTGGTGCGCCGGGCACAGGAGTTGCTGATCTCCCAGGGAGTGTTGGAAGGCCGGGCCGGATCGGGCACCTACGTCGCCGAAGCCCGGCAACGGGTTCGAGTCGTGCGGTCTTCCGCACGCGAACAGCCCACGGGGTCCCCGTTCCGCCAGGACATGAAGGCTCTCGGCAAACAGAGCGACTGGGAAAGCCGAACCGAGGCGAAGGTGCCGGCCCCGACGGAGATCGCCGCGCGGCTGGGGATCGCCGAGGGCGAGCTGTGCGTGCGGACGACGTACGAGTTCCTGGCGGACGGCAGGCCGGTGCAGCTGTCGACAAGTTGGGAGCCATACGACCTCACCGCCGGCACCCTCGTTGTCCTCCCCGAAGGAGGACCGCACGCCGGCGCAGGTGTCGTGAACCGCATGGCCGTGATCGGAGTGACCGTCAGCCATGCGGTGGAGCAGCCCGAGCCACGACAGGTGACTGCCGAGGAGGCGTCACTACTCGGCATCCAAAAGGTCGCACTCGTAACGCACATCCGGCGGACGTACTACAGCGACCAAGGCCGACCCGTGGAGACAGCGGACATCGTCGTACCTGCAGCGCACTGCGAGATCGTCTACGAGATCCCGATCGACCGATAGCGAGCGGACATCCGACACCCTGGACATCCGAAGCCGCGCCCAGCCGCGCCCTAGTCCATACCCGGATGAGGGAAGGAGGGCTCTGAGATACACCGCTCTGAGAAGAGTGGTAGGGACTGGCTGCCAGGGGCTCGAAGTCATCCAAGGATCCCAGGCCCTGATCGCACCCGGTTACCCAACCCCCCTCCTCCAGGTCGCCGGGGCGGTTACGTATCCAGCCAAGGCCGCTTCATGGCAGGTAGACGGCGAGTTAGACGAATGGCAGACACGAGCGACACACGTGCGTGACAATAATTTCGTGACTAGCAATCAACGCCGCGCCCTCTGGGGCGGCACCGCAGCCCTTGGAGTAGCCCTCCTAATCGTCAGCGTGTACTTAGGACTTGAGAAAGCGAGCATGCTAGGGGGGATCGTGGGCGCATTTTTTGGCTTGCTCGGAATCGCCATCGGAATATATCAACTCCGAAGCACGCCAGGCGGTTCCACCGGAAGTCCTAGGCAGATCCAACGCAGCGGAAACGACTCAGTCAACCTGCAGAGCGGAAATGACCTGACGATTGGCGACAGTAACACGTTCGGAAAATCACCATGAAATGGAATACTAGGCAACAAAAATCGCGCGACAATAGTCTGAACATGCAGGCCGGGAGGGACATTGCCATAGGGATGGGGTACAGGGACGTAAAAGAGATTTCTCGTGATACGGCAATGGAAGTTTTTGCAAAGAACTTTCAATCACTCAGCAGGGAGGCTCACGCTATAGCTCAACAGCGGGCCGATGAATTCACCCTCAACCTGGTCGAATCTCTTCAGCAGCGGGCCCCGTATGTTCTGGAAGATTTTCAGGACCCAGGCACGCAGTCGGCACTTTTCTCCGCGCAGTCAGGGTACGCAAAGACGGGTGATGCAGACCTTGGTGAAGTGCTGATTGAACTTCTCATCAGTCGCGCAAGTTGCCGCCAGCGTGCCACTTCACAACTTGCCTCGAACTTCGCGGTGGGAATCGCCGAACACTTGTCATCTCATCACTTCGCGATTCTCACCTGCAATTTCGCATTAAAGCAGCTAGCCTACGGCGAAATACATTCAATCGGTGCGCTTGCTAGAAGCATCGGAAAGTCCATCGAACCATTTTTTCAAGATCTAAGGGACGCCGATCCTGCCGACCTAGATTACCTAGCTGGCCTCGGTTGCACGATCGCTACAGCCGGATCCCTTCCCCCCGGAAAATATGCCGGTCTAAACTATCCCGGTTTATTCACGCGGGGATTTTCAAATAAAGAGATAATGCATGCCGAGCGCCTTATTGGCACTCGCCTGGTGCGCCCCTTTGGGCCGGAGCCTGACCGCTACCAAATAAACGCCATCACGAAGAAAGAGCTTCTGGACCTCATTGACACTCTATTCCTCCAAGAGATCACCGACTTGGCTTTATCGACTCTCAAAAATACCGTATTGGATGAGCGCGAGATCGAGCGAATGCTCACTGAGAGCAGGCGAGATCTAGCACCGATCTTCAGGCGCGTAAGGGAATTGGAAATGAACGGGCACATCAATACAGCGATCGGGACTGCGATCGCGCACGCCAACATGCGCCGGATCATCCCCGAATTTGACGTTCCGCTTGCCGCCCTCATCCCAGCTGGATCAGCACCCTAGCTGCTCTTGGCACCCCGAACCATCTCTGAACGTAGAACGGGTATCAACCTTGCAAAGGAATGCCCGTCGAAGCTGTTTCAGGACGAAGTGGCGATGGCGCCTGGGCTGGCCCCATCGAGAGGACATACGCCACTGCTAGGGTCCCGTTGATGAGGTCGTCCGCACGGTAAAGGGCGGGACCCGGGGTGCGACATGGGCCGTCTGCCTCATCATCTGACCGCACCAGATGCGCACCAGATCGAGCGGTCAGCCGCGGTCAACGCCAGATCGCCGATACCGAAGTAGATGCACCGCAGACTCGTTCCCTCGCAGGTCAGCCGCCCATCCAGGCTGGCGCGAACGGTGATTCCCAAGCTCAGAGCGCGAGTTCGATTCTCGTCACCCGCTCCATGAAAAAGCCCCAGGCCAGTGGCCGGGGGCTTCTTTGTTGTCTGGCCCACGGTATATCTCCCGTGAGCTGTGCTACCGGCGTCCTGGTGTGCACTGAGAACGCAGGAACTGTCACTCAGCGCGGTGGCCGCGTGGACCAGGCTGTCCGCCGCCGGTGCTCCCGTACCTCACTCAACCTTCACGCCCCCGCCGGCCGAAAGCAGCCATGGCCGACGGAACTGCCGATCCGTGCGCGGGCGTGGTGTTCTACGGTGTTCGGGACCGATCGACGGATGGTGTACGGGGGCTTCATGGCCGAGGGGACAGTGCTGGCGGAGCGGATAGCGGACCAGCGGGCCGGGGTGGGTGATCCGCGGGCGCTGCTGGGGGAGTTCCGGCGGGCGTTAGTGCTGGTGCCCATCGACGGCGGCGGGTTGTGGACCGCGGAGTCCGGCGGGGTCCGCTGGGTGTGCGGGTTCACGGACGAGGTGGCGTTGGCCCGGTTCGCTCAGGCGCGGAACGCACTCGACGGTGGCGGGGGCGCCGGGCGGTCGTGGGAGTTCGCGGAGTTGCGGGGTGCACGGTTGCTGGACGAGATCGTTCCGGCGATGGGGGAGCCGGCTGGGGTCGCGGTGAACATCGCCGACCCCGACGGGTCCATGTTCTTCCCGCCGGTGGCGGGGATCGTTCCGGATGCGGTCGCCATCGACGGGCAGGACGTGGAGGCTTCGGCTGTCGTGCCGGGCCACAGCGAAGGGCTGGGGCGATGAGCGGCGGCGGTGCGGGGGATCTGCACATAGATCCGGCGAGCGTCAAGAAGATCACCAGTGGTCTGCGGGCGGCGGTGGACGAGCTGGAGGCGATCGGTTCCGGCACCGGGGCGGTCCTGGGCAAGGGGGTGTCGGGCCTGTCGATGACCGGTATGGAGGCCGGTCACTACGGGTTGTCGGTGACGTTCGAGGACTTCTGCGAGCGGTGGGAGTGGGGGGTCCGGGCGCTGGTCCAGGACGCCAACGCCATCGCGGCGAAGCTGGGCCTGTCCGCCGGGGTCCTGTGGGAGGAGGAGAAGTACATCGAGGGCACGCTGAAGATCGTGGTCAACGCGGGTGTGGGTAATCCGAACGCGTCCGAGGCCGACATCGTCAAGCAGGGCTGGGGGGACGTGCTCACCCCGGACTACCTGAGCCCCGACTACAGCCCGGAGTCGTTCCAGCGGGCCGGGGACGAGGCAGGGCAGACCTGGAAGGACACCGGCCGGGCGCTGGTGACCGAGGGCAACGGCGGCCGGCAGGCAAACCAGCTGAACGACCTGCTCGGCGTCGACCAGGAGGCCTTCGACCGGCAGGTCGACGAGACGTTCGGGCCCTCCCCGGAGGAGCGTGCCCGCCAACAGCAGCAGGACAACGGGGGGAACTGATCCATGGGACTCGGGGATCTTGTCAGCGACCTGACACCGGACGTCATCGAGGACGCCGTCGAGGACGGCACGAAGTGGGTCGGTGACCGGGTCGAGGACGCCGGGGACTGGACGGCCGACCGGCTGGAGGACGTGGGCTGGGACTCCGGCGCGGACTGGGTGCGTGAGCAGTCGCGTTCGGTGGCGAACCGGATGGGCGCCGAGGTCGAGGAGATGGACCTCGGCCAGACCGAGGACAAGAAGAAGCTGATCTACGGCAGCCCGTCCGAGATCCGCTCGACCGCCACACACCTGAAGAACCTGCAGAGCTCGCTCGACAAGGTTGGCGGTGGGCTCAAGGGATTGGACGCCTCCGAACTCAAGGGCAAGACAGCGGACGCGTTCCGGGACTCGGTCACCATCGAGCCGCCGAAGTGGTTCAAGGCCTCCGACGCCTTCGAGAAGGCCGCAGGGGCGCTGGAGTCGTTCGCCGGGACAGTCGAATGGGCGCAGGGTCAGGCCCAGTTGGCGATCGACAAGTGGAAGGCGGGTACCAAGGCCTCCGAGGAGGCGATGGACGCCCATAAGGAAAAGTGCGACACGTTCAACAAGGCCGTCGACACATACAACGCCCTGCCCGCCGACAAACGCGACCCCGCCACCCTGCCGCCCAGGCCCGGCGAGTTCACCGACCCCGGCAAGGCCCGCATGGAGGAAGCCCAGCAACTCCTGGCGGAGGCCCGCACGCAACGCAACACCGCAGCCGAGACCGCCCGCACCGCGGTGGCCGCCGCGCGCGACACCGCGCCGAAGAAGCCGAGCTACGCCGAGCAGGCCATGGACGGGCTCGCCGAGACCCAGATCATGAACACGCACTTCGTCGGCGGGATCGCCAAGGGCACCGCCGGGCTCCTCAACTTCGTACGCACCGTCAACCCGATGGACCCCTACAACCTCACCCACCCCGCCGAGTACGCCCTCGCGCTGAACAACACCGCCGCCGGACTCGTCCAGGTCGCCAACGACCCCTGGGGCACCGGCAAGCAGATGGTCACCGAGTTCATGAAGGACCCCGCCGAAGGGCTCGGCCGCCTCGTCCCCGACCTGGTCCTCACCGCCGCGACCGGCGGCGGAGGCGCCGCGGTCAAGGGAGCCCGGACCGCGAAGGAACTCGCAGACCTCGCACAGGACGCGAACAAAGCACGCCGCCTCATCGACGACGCTCCCGAAGGCACCCACAACCGCACCGATGGCCAGCGCACCGTCAAGGACACCGACCCGGTCGACCTCGCCTCCGGCCGCATGTTCCTGCCCCAGACCGATGTGGTCCTGCCCGGCGTCCTGCCGCTCGTCTTCACCCGTCGGGTCGAGTCCGGCTACACCGCAGGCCGCTTCTTCGGCCCCTCCTGGTCCTCCACCGTCGACGAGCACCTGGAAATCGACGCGACCGGCGTCATCCACGTCACCGACGACGGCCGCCTGATCACCTACCCCCACCCCGTCCCCGGCCTGGCCACCCTCCCGGAATCCGGCACCTCGCCCAGCGTCCTCAGCCGCGACGAGAGTGGCGAGTACACGCTCACCGACCCCGACACCGGCCTCACACGCCACTTCGACGCCCCCCGCGGGACGGAACCCGGCGAGGACGGCACCGCCTGGCTCGGCGAGATCAGCGACCGCAACAACAACACCATCGCCCTGGACCGCACGGAGGACGGCACGCCCCTGGCATTGGTCCACTCCGCCGGTTACCACCTGTCCCTGACGACGGCCGACGGCCGCGTCATCGCACTGACACTCACCGGGCGGCCGGCCTGGCCGGTCAGGGCCTACGGCTACACGGATGGCAATCTCACCGAGGTCACCAAGCCCTCAGGCGCCACCCTCACCTTCACGTACGACGACCACCGCAGGGTCACGGGCTGGGCCGACTCCAACGGCCACAGCTACGCCTACACGTACGACGACCGGCACCGGATCACCTCCGAGGGCGGCGAGGCCGGCCATTTCCGCCTCACCCTCAACTACGACGAACCCGACCCGGCGACAGGGCACCGCACCACCACCTTGACCACCCCAGAGGGTCATACGACCCGTCACCTCATCGGCCCCGGCAACCTCGTCCTCGCGACCACCGACCCGCTCGGCCACACCACCCGCTTCACTCACGACCCACACGGCAACCTGCTGACGTGCATCGACGCGCTCGGCCGCACGACCACCTTCTCGTACGACGAGCAGGGTCGTCTGTTCTCGGCCAGCCGCGCGGACGGCTCCCGCATAGAAGTCGTCCGGGACGAGCGAGGGCTTCCGGTCGAGTACACCGATGTGGACGGGGCGTGCACCCGCCAGGAGTTCGACGAACTGGGCAACCTCACAGCGGTCACGGACGCGGCAGGCCACACAACCCGGTACGCGTACAACAGCCTCGGTCATCTCCTCTCGTACACCGACATGCCCGACGCCGTGACCACGTTCCGCTGCGACCCGTCCGGACAGCCCTTGGAGGTCACCGATCCACTCGGCGGCACCACTCGGTGCGAGCGCGACGCCTTCGGCCGGCTCATCCGCATCACCGATCCGCTCGGCGCGGTCACCACACTGGACTGGACCGCCGACGGAGAACCGGCCCGGCGTACCCACCCTGACGGTTCCACCGAGTACTGGACGTACGACGGCGAAGGCAACTGCACCTCGCACACTGATGCCGCAGGTCTCACCAGCCGTTTCGAATACACACACTTCGACCTGCTTGCGGCCCGAACCGGACCGGACGGGGCCCGCTACACCTTCGAGCACGATGCAGCGCTGCGTCTGACCAAGGTCACCGGCCCGCGGGGCCTGAGCTGGTCCTACGCCTACGACCGGTCAGGTCGAATGGTGTCCGAGACCGACTTCGACAGCCGCACCGCTCGCTACGCACTCGACGCGGTCGGGCAGGTGGTCTCCCGGACGAACCCCCTGGGCGAGACCGTCTCCTACGAGCGCGATGAACTGGACCGGGTCGTCCGAAAGGACGCGGCAGGCGCCATCACCACCTACACGTACGACCATGCCGGACGGATCGTCCAGGCCACGGGCCCGGACGGTGAGCTGATCCGCCAGTACGACCGACGCGGCGCCATCAAGGCCGAGAGCGTCAACGGCCGTCTAACCACGTACGCGTACGACACGGTGGGGCAACGGACGCGCCGCGTCACGCCCACTGGACACATCACGACGTACGGATATGACGGAAGCGGGCGCCTGGCCGAACTCACCAGCGGCACACGCCGGATCGCCTTCGAACACGACGCCGCGGGGCACGAGCTACGGCGGTCCGTCGGCAAGACGTTGGCATTGGCTTCGACCTGGAACGAGACTGGCCGACTGGCGGAACAGCACCTCCTCGCCGGTACCCGTACCGTCAACCACCGCACCTACACCTATCGCGCCGACGGCCACCTCACCGCGCTGGACGACACACTGCGCGGTTCCGTCCGCTATGAACTCGATCCGGTGGGTCGGGTGACGGCCGTGGCGGCTAGGCGCTGGGCAGAGACGTACACGTACGACGCGCTCGGCAACCAGACCTCGGCGTCGTGGCCCGATTCCCACCCTGGCCACGAGACGACCGGCCCACGCGACTACATCGGGACCAGCGTCGTTCGCGCCGGAACCGTGCGCTACGAGCACGACCAGTGCGGCCGAATCAACCTGCGCCGCAAAAGCCGGCTGTCCCGGAAAGCTGACACATGGCAGTACGCATGGGACGTCGAGGACCGGCTCACGGCCGTCACCACCCCCGACGGTTCCCGCTGGCGGTACCTGTACGACCCGCTGGGCCGCCGCACCGCCAAACAACGGCTGGCGCAGGACGGCGAGACGGCCGTCGAGGAAGTGCGTTTCACCTGGGACGGCTGGACGCTGTGCGAACAGACCACCATCGCACCCGGACTCCCCCGCCCTGTCGCTCTGACCTGGGACCACATCGGCGTCCGGCCGCTGTCCCAGACGGAGCGGGTACTCAGCACGGAACTTTCGCAGAACACGGTCGACGAGCGCTTCTTCGCCATCGCCACCGACCTCGTCGGTACCGCCACCGAACTCGTCGACGAGGATGGTGACATCGCCTGGCACACACGCGCCACGCTCTGGGGCAACACCACATGGAACAGCACGGCCACCGCCTACACGCCGCTACGCTTCCCAGGCCAGTACTTCGACCCCGAAACCGGCCTCCACCACAACTCCTTCCGGCAGTACGACCCCGAAACCGCCCGATATCTCACCCCCGACCCACTGGGCCTGACCCCCGCGCCCAACCCGGCTGCCTATGTGCACAACCCGTTGACCTGGTGCGACCCGTTGGGGCTCTCACCCTACCGCGAACTGGGTTTGAGCGATGAGGCGACGAACGCCATCCAGAAGCTGGAGAACATCAAGCACGACCCGATTGGCCGCATCAACTCCGATCCCAACCACAATCACTACTCAGCGGCCCGCCGGGAGGCCGCGGGTGAGGTGGTGGCACGGAAGGCGGACGGAACGCCGTTCGATCACATCAAGGACCTCACTCAGGCACAGCAGGGACTGGAGAACGTCCGTAAGGTCCTCTGGAAGGAGATGGAACGACTGCCGGAGGGGATGACGGATCGAGGACTCGAAGTCCTCATCAAGAAGTACGACGAAACGGTCTACCACCTGGACCGCGTAAAGGGCTTCCTGCACCAGATCAAACAACAGTGACAAGAGGGACGGAACGCCAGCCGCATGACCACTCCCCCCAGCATCCCGGACGAAGAGAGCCACGCAACCGAGTTGCGGAGGCGATGGGCTCAGCCTGAGAACGCGCCCTTCCTGGTCGATCTCCGGTCCGCCCTGACCACGGGCACCGGCGACTGGCGCGCGATGGTGCGCTCATGGACGCAGCCGTGGGGCACCGATAACGACCTGGGCGGCATCCCACTGGCCGGTGCGAATCTCTCGGGTCTGGACCTCTCAGGCGTCCACCTCGGCTACGCGGACCTGCGTGGCGCCACCCTCACCGGCTGCGACCTCACCGACGCCTTCCTGACCGGTGCCGACCTGCGCGGGGCGAGCCTGGCGGGCGCCGTACTCACCCGAGTGAACGCCGGCCTCTGCGACCTCGGCGACGCCGACCTGACGAGGGCTCGTGCCGACGACTCCGTCCTCTCCCGCGCCCGCCTGGCCGGTGCCGTGGCCTGCGGAGCCTCCCTGCGCGGCGCGAGGCTCGTCGGCGCCGACCTCACCGGCACTGACCTCACCGACGCCGACCTGACGGACGCCGTCCTCATCTCAGCGAAGACTGGCGGGGCCGTGCTGACCGGCGCCCGTATGCAGGGCGTCCGCCGCGGATCCCTGCGTCCCTGACGCCCGAAAGCGGCGGTTGTCCCCCTCGCGCTCACCGGCGGCTACGTGGAGGAGGCCCGGTCCTTGAGAACAGCACGGGCGCACCATCTCGGAGTTCTCCACGCAGAAGTGCTCCCCCTGATCGTGAGCGTGCGCGCGCACTGGCATCCCCGCTGGCATGCCCATCAGTGCGCACCTCGACGGATATCCGCAGCACCGCGCCAATCATGCCCCATCCATGCCCAGCCCGACGGACAACAGCGGCGAACACGGGGCCCGCGATACCACACCAGGAGCACCTGCGGAGTGACGTATCAGCAGGTCAGGGCGCACGGGGCAACCGTAGGCGCCGGTGATTCCCAAGCTCAGAGCGCGAGTTCGATTCTCGTCACCCGCTCTTTGATCAAGGCCCTGGTCAAAGACTGGGGCCTTTTACTTGCCGTCCAGCGGCACCGGCCCGGAGCCTCACTCGCTATGGACGGCCGGAGAGCGACCGCCCCCATGTCTCCACCCGGAGCATGCGACGCGGGCGTCAAGGCTGGGGTCCTGAGACCCGAGCCAGCATGCGCATACTCCAGTATGCTTTGACTTATGTCCTCAACGACTCGCATCACCGTCACGCTCCCCAGCGACCAGGTGGCGGAGCTCCGCAAGCTCACGGACAACGTCTCCGGCTATGTAGCGGAAGCCGTGGCCCGCCAGATCCGGCACCAGTTGCTCGGCGACGACCTCCGCCGCCACGAGGAAGAGCATGGAGGCTTCAGCGACGAGGAGCTCGCCGAGGCCCGCGCGAGGATCTTCGGCTCCGCCGGCTCTTCCAAAGACACGGACGCCGCGTGAGCGAGCGCATCGAGACCGTCGTCCTGGACTCGGAAGGACTGTCCGCCTGGGTCGCGCAGGACCGCAAGCTCCTCGCGATGCTGCAGGTCTTCCACGACATGGGAGCCGACCTGGTGATCGGGGCGAACACCATCGTGGAAGTAACCCACTCCCGCACCAACATGCCTCGCCTGAACTGGGCCCTGTCCCGTGTCAAGGTGGAGCCCGTCACCGAAGAGGCGGCGAAAGCGGCGGCTGAGCTCCTCAAAGGCGCCGGACTGCACGGGCACAAGTACGCCATCGACGCCACGGTCACCGAGGTCGCGCTCCGCCAGCCGAAACCCGTCGCCCTGCTGACCTCCGACAACGACGACATGACCAAACTCTGCGGCAATCAAGTCCGCATCATCCCCCTCTGACCAGCCGGCCCGCCCGGACCGCGCACTTCGGCGGGTTCAGTCGCACTGCCAGCTCTCGTGCCCCATCCGTGCCCAGCAGAGCGGACAACAGCGGTCAGATACGGCTCCCAGAGACCGGGATCCATCCACCTGCCCGTTCCAAAACCGCAGCTCAGAGCCCCTCCAACACCGTGAGAACCGTTGATTCCCAAGCTCAGAGCGCGAGTTCGATTCTCGTCACCCGCTCCATAGAAAAGCCCCAGGTCAAGGACCTGGGGCTTCGTTGTTGTCTGGACCGGATCAGGCATCGCACGCCCATTCCGTGCCTGACGCTCGGTCAGTGGAGCTGTGCACGGAACGCCCCTCCGTAGAGCTCGTCGAGACCGAGGAGCAGCACGCCGTCCTCGCCCTGTGCTCCGCGTGACACCTCACTTCGCAACGAGTCACTGAAGCCGGCTGCACTGAAGCAGGCCAGCTGACATCGACTGGTGTCCGCGCCCCGTGCGGTGAGTACTTCCCGTGCCCGAGCCAGCCTCTCCAGGTGCCTCAGCCCCATGACGGTGCCCCATTTCGCCTCTCCGAGCAGGTGGACCGCCTGCTTGCTGCCCCCGGACCCGGGTTCCACCACGGCTACGTCGATCTGCGTCTGCCGCCGCGCTACGGGGTCCGTCACCACGCCACCGCCCACCTCCCCCAGGGAGGAGCGGAGCAGGGCCCGGCCCGGCCCGAGGATGTACTCACGGCACACTGTCTCGAAGTGCGGTCCGGCCACCTGCGCCGCGAAGCGTTCCGCGGACTGCGCCCACACCTCTCGCGCCTGTCCGCTTTCCAGCCGTGCCCAGGCGGGCCGCATGACCGCCTCGTAGAAATTGATCAGCGGCTCGGTGATTCTGTACTGGGACTTCCCGGACCGAAAGACGTCCGCTTCCCGCGCCAGAAGGTGACTGTCCTCCAGGACGTGAAGGGGGTGAGAGATGTCCACCGACTTACGGCCGATGTACCCCGCGATCCCTCCCCGGGTGGAATTCCCCTGGGCCACCGCGGCAAGGACCGAGTGGTACAAGGCCGTGTCCCGGATGTCCGCTTCCTCGGCAAGCAGGTACCGGGCTTCCCGGAAGAGAGGACTGAAGGGCGAGAGGACCGTACGGCAAATCCAGTCGTCGAACTCCTCCAGCCCGGTGGGGACGTCGTCCGCAAGGAACTGCCGGCGGTACGCAGGTGTGCCTCCGACCACGGCATGGAGACGGGCAGCGAGCGCGGGGTCGTCAGCGACCCCCCAGAATTCAGCCGCCGCCCGGTACCCGAAAGGCCTTACGACCAGCTCCAGTTGAGCCCGCCCTCGCAAGGGTGCAGTACTCGCCAGCAGTCCACCCATGACGGACATCGCCGACCCGCACAGGAGAAGCCGCATCCGGCTCTGCTCAACCTGGAACCGGTCAACCTCCCGCTGAATTATCGACGGAAGCTCCGGGGCGGTCTTCGCCAGGTACGGAAATTCATCGATGACCACAAGCAGTGGCGCCTGAGAACTTCGCGGCGAGGCCAGCCCGAACAGGTAGGAGATCGCGTCGTCCCAGGTGGCAAAGGAGAAGGGAACCGGCGACCCCACATGACCGGCAAGAGCCGCAGCGAACTGGCGCAGGGACTCCGTCTCCGTCGCCGCCGTGGCTCCAAAATAGAAGCCCCCCTGCTGCTCCACCAGAGCGCGCAGCAAGTAGGTCTTGCCCATCCGCCGCCTGCCGCTGACGATCCCGAGCATGGCGTGCGGCAGCGGCCGGCTCACGAAGGCGGCGAGAGCGTCCCACTCGACGCTCCGGTCGAAGACATGGGCCGGCTTGGTCGGGCGCGCGGGACTGGACACGCAGGCACTCCTTAGGAATGAACTCCTATGGAGTGTACTCCTAAGTTTTGTCTTCTCGCACGGAGAGGTACATACACACCGCCAGACCCAGAGTCCCGACCCCGACGAAGGTTCCGCCCCCGGCCATGGGGCTCGGGGATCTTGTCAGCGATCTGACTCCGGACGTCATTGAGGACGCCGTCGAGGATGGCACCAAGTGGGTCGGTGCCGGGTCGAGGACGCCGGGGACTGGACGGCCGACCGGTTGGAGGACGTGGGCTGGGACTCCGGCGCGGACTGGGTGCGTGAGCAGTCGCGTTCGGTGGCGAACCGGATGGGCGCCGAGGTTGAGGAGATGGACCTGGGGCAGACCGAGGACAAGATGAAGCTGATCTACGGCAGCCCGTCCGAAATCCGCTCGACCGCGACGCTGAAGAACTTGCAAGGTGCTCTCGACAAGGTCGGTGGCGGGCTCAAGGGCCTGGACGCCTCCGAGCTCAAGGGCAAGACGGCAGACGCGTTCCGCGACTCGGTGTCCGTGGAGCCACCCCAGTGGTTCAAGGCTGCCGACGCCTTCGAGAAGGCCGCGGGCGCGCTGGAGTCATTCGCCGGGACGGTCGAATGGGCGCAGGGCCAGGCCCAGTTGGCGATCGACAAGGTCCTCCACCGTCTCGCGCATCCTGGCCACCACAGATCCGCTCGGAAACATCACGCGCTTCACCTACGACGAGGACGGAAACCAACTCACCCGCACCGACCCGCTCGGCCGCACCACCGTCTTCACCCATGATGTGCATGGACGGCTCAGCAGCATCGTCAGGCCCGACGGCACCGAAATACGTCGCGAGCACGATGCTCGGGGCTTGCTGTCCACCTACATCCTGGCCGATGGCACCCGCTGGCACCAGGCGTTCGACGACCGAGGAAACCGGACGGCGCTCACTGGTCCCTCCGGTCTCATGACCCTCTACTCCTACGACATCCGTGGTCGGTATGTCTCTGTTACGGACGCGGCAGGAGGGACGACCGAGGTCTTGTGCGACCCTGCAGGACTCCCGCTCCGGCTGACCGACCCGCTCGGCGCCATGGCTTTTTTTCAGCTCGACGCCTTCGGCCGTCCGGTCCGCAGTTCGGATCCAATGGGAGCCGTCACCGAATTCACGTGGACCGCCGATGGCGAACTCGCCGCCCGTACGGGTCCTGACGGCGCTACGGAGACATGGACCTACGACGGCGAGGGCAACCGCCTCACTCACACCGATGCCACGGGCGGCACCACCCGTTTCGAATACACGCACTTCGATCTACTCTCGGCCCGCACGGACCCGGACGGCGCCCGTCACGAATTCGTCCACAACGCCGAGCTACGCCTGACGCAGGTCACCAACCCACAGGGAATGACCTGGTCGTACACGTACGATTCGGCTGGCCGGCTCCGTTCCGAGACAGATTTCGAAACCGGGCTTCACTACAACCTCAGCCGTCATTACGACCCCGAAACTGCCCGCTACGTCTCTCCCGATCCGCTCGGGCTGGAACCGGCGCCGAACGCGGTTACTTACGTCCCCAATCCGCACCGGTGGTCCGACCCGCTCGGTCTGGCACCGTACGAGCCGCTGCGTGAGGGATATACCTCGTCCCCTTGACTCGAGAAGGATCCCTATCACCCTGACGTCGTGGAAAAGCGGATCGAGGGGAACCGCGAGCTCTACGGGATTAAGGATCCCGACGCGAAGGGCCTGATCGGGGCCAACGGCACCCAGATCACCAGCAAGACGTTGTGGAATCATGGGCCGTACCGGATCGACGTGGAGAACCCCGATCCCGGCGGGCGAGCCGGGCAGTTGCACTTCCAGGACCAGAGCAACAAGGGGGCGAAGTACCAGTACGACTTCGAAACGGGGAAGTTCGAGGGCCTTCCGCGCAGCATCGAGAAGTCCGTCGGGAGCAGTCCGGGCTTCATTGCAGGAATCAGAAAGGGGCTCGCCGCACTCGGCGAGGGCCAGATATGCGAAGCAATGCTCAAATGAGAGCGCTCCTGCAGGAGACAGACACAACGGGACTGAGCTCCCAGGACATTCCCCTCATGTTCCGCGAAGTCGTGGAGCGGGGATGGTCTTTGACACCCACCGGCGGGCGGGTGCTGACCGATCTCCTCCCCGAGGACCTCCCGGCATACTCCGACCGTCTCTCGGAGGAAACGACGATCAACGGCAGGGGAATGACGGACTACGACCTGCCCACTGCAACGAACGAACGCGCACCCCTCCTAGTACGGAGGTGCCTGGCGTATGTCGCAGCCTGCCTGCAGCGTGCGCAGGAAGACTTCGGCGACACCGCGGTGAAGTCTTACGTCTCATTCTCTTTCGCCGATACCGACGAGGCACTACTGACCTCCAACATCACCTTCTGCACGCCACTTCCCGACGTCCGCCCCTACATCCCGGGCCTTGAAAGCGTGAAGGACTCGGCGGTGGGGGAGTTCTCCGCGGAGGACTGCCTCCACTGGTCGTGAGCTTGAGTGCACACCGGACCCCGCCGGCATGCCCATCGGCGCGCATTGTGGCGGCCACCCGAAGTCCCCCGTCCCAGTTGCTCGGCGACGACCTCCGCCGCCACGAGGAAGAGCATGGAGACTTCAGCGACGAGGAGCTCGCCGAGGCCCGCGCGAGGATCTTCGGCTCCGCCGGCTCCTCCAAGGACGCGGACGCCGCGTGAGCCTGGACTCGGAAGGACTGTCCGCCTGGGTCGCGCAGGACCGCAAGCTCCTCGCGATGCTGCAGGTCTTCCACGACATGGGAGCCGACCTGGTGATCGGGGCGAACACCATCGTGGAAGTAGCCCACTCCCGTACCAACATGCCCCGCCCGAACTGGCCCTGTCCCGCATCAAGGTGGAGCCGGTCACCGAAACAGGTCGCGAAAGCGGCAGCGGAGCTGCTCAAAGGTGCCGGACTGCACGGGCACAAGTACGCCGTCGACGCCACGGTCGCCGAGGTCGCGCTCCGCCAGCCGAAACCCGTCGCCCTGCTGACGTCCGACAGCGATGACATGACCAAGATCTGCGGCAACCAAGTCCGCATCATCCCCCTCTGACCAGTCCGCCCGCCCGGAGCACGTGTCGCACTGCCAGCTTTCGTGTCCCATCCGTGCCCAGCGGAGCGGACAACAGCGGTCAGATACGGCTCCCAGAGACCGGGAGCCATCCACCTGCCCAATCCGAAATCGCAGGTCAGGGCTGCTCCAACAGCGTAAGAACCGTTGATTCCCAAGCTCAGAGCGCGAGTTCGATGCTCGTCACCCGCTCTTCCGCAAAGCCCCAGGTCAGCGATCTGGGGCTTCGTCGTTGTCTGCTCTCCGGGGCCTCTCCCAAAATGCACTCCGGGGGCGCCTCGCACTGCGACGTGAGAAGGGGGCAGACGTTGACCTCTTCCCTGGCCCCGGTCGGTGCGGTCGAGGTCGCCTCCGGTGTCCGGCGTCCGGCGTCCACCAGTTGACCTTGCCGCGCAGTTCCATCAAGACGGTGCGCCGGCGGACCGGTTCCTGCGGGACGCGCGACGGGGTAGGCGCAGCGACTTGATTCTGTGTCCGTTGAAGCCCAGGAACGCGGGCAGCAGCGTCGGGGCGGCAATCATCGTGACCAGCACCGTGATCGACGTGGCGACGGCCAGCCCCGTCATCAGCAGCTGCCCCATGACGAGCAGGCCCATCAGCGCGATCACCACGGTCGTGCCGGCGAAGAGCACCGCGTGCCCCGCGGTGACGATGGCCTTGACCGTGGCGCTCTCGGGGTCGTCACCGTCCCCGAGGCCGTCCTTGTAACGGGTCACGAGGAACCGTGCGTAATCGATGCCGACGCCGAGCCAGATCATGGCGCCGAAGGTCGGAGCGAAGTTCGGCGCGGGAACGAGGTGCCCCGCCCCTTCATCAGGGCGAGACCGCCCATAGTGGCCAGGGGCGGTCACGATCGGCAGGCCCATGGCCACCAGCGATCCGAACACGATGAACAGGATCACGGCTGCTTCCAGGAGGCCCACGCTCTCGGCCGGGCTCTGCGAGGACGTCTCGGCCTTTTCCGCCATGTACCCGCCCAGCGAGAGCGTGACGCTGTCGCCGGAGGCGTCCTTGCCCCTTCTCCGGCGACTGGCCGGCGCGGACCATCGTGTTGCCCGCCTCCGACGTGGCGTCGCCAGGCGCACGACGACCGGTGATCAGTTCGGGCGCCGCCATGCGGACCCCGATGGTCATCTCGTCGAGGTCCACGGCAGTCATCTCATGCGGATGGCTTCCGAGGTGCTACGGCCTTGTCATTTCGTTGGCTGGACGTGGTGTTCTGGCTGTCGGCGCGGCAGGAGCCCGCAGGAGGTCTCGCCAGTCGGCGGGCCAGTTGGCCAGCGCGAGGATACCCATGATGACGAGGTGGGTGGGCGCGGCCCAGCTTTCCACCGCCGGGTCATGGTTGACAATGTGGGTGGTGACCGCGCCGGTGAGCACGAACATCAGCGTCGTGGCGCCCAGGAAGCGTGTTCGCTTATCAGGGATCACCAGCAGGACAGCCGCAGCACCTTCCAGGGCACCGACCACGAAGCGCATCCAGGACGGGTATCCCCACTCGGCGAACTTCACGGAGTACGCCGAGCTGAACACCGTGTCGCCCGACCAGTACTTGGTCACGGCGCCCAGCGCGAACTCAAAGGCCAGGAACCAGTACAGACCGGTCATCAGTCGCTTTGACATGATTGTCCCTTCAGGAGGAATTGGGCAGGGCGATGCCTCCGCACGGCGATTTCGTTGCCGCCGGAGCCTTGCTTTCGGGGGTCAGCCCCGCAGGGTGGCGACGGCCTTCTCGATACGCCGCTGACGCGTCTCGGGCTTCTTCGCGCTCTCGATGGCGCGCACGTGCTCGCGCTTGCGGCTGTGGGCAAGGCTGTCGTACGCGGCGCGGGCGGCCGGTTCGTCGTCCAGAGCCTGGGCGAAGTCCGCAGGCTCGACGACGACGCGCGGCTCGGTGTCGAGCTCCAGCTCGACCTCGACCTCCTCGCCGATCTCGACACCGGCGGCCTGCCGGTTGGCGTTGCTGAGGCCGAGCAGGTGACGGCCACGCAGGAGGGCGACCCGGCTCTTCCAGGAATGCCCGTTGACCGTGATGGTCACCGGCGGCCGCGCGCCCCCGTCGAGCGCCGCTACCACCTCGGGCGGAACTTCCAGGCCCCGCATGGGCTCAGGTGGCTCGACGTGTGCCCGAAACTTCATGGTGTTCCTCCTGTTGTTCTGCCGGTGTTCTGCCGGCTCACCACGGTTCTGTCCCGCCCGGCTCCGGGTACCCGCTCCCACTTCCCCACCGGGACCATCGCCATTTCCTGGACGGCCGCGGCAACGCCACGCCGCCCTGGGCGGCGGTATGGCAAGAGATCACGACTGCTCGGCGTAGGGCTGGTCGGTTCCTTGGGTGCTGCAGGCGAGGCTCCAGATGTAGCCGTCCGGGTCGGCGAAGGTGCCGCCGTACCCGCCCCACGGCAGAGTGCCGGCCGGCTTGAGGACCGTGACCCCGGCCTGCTGGGCGTCCGCGTGGAGACGCGCTACGCGACGGCCTCCCAGGCGAACCCGTCCAGGTCGGTGAAAGCACCGACGGTGCTGCCGAGGACGATGCGGTGCGAGCCGGTGCCGTCGACGGGAACGCCGAGGTCCTTGGCCAGGGCGCGGCGCTTGTACAGCGCCAGCTTGACGGGGCTGGACTGACCGGCGGCGAACTCGGCGTACTTGCCGCCGAAGCTCTTGGCCACGGTCAGGCCCCGGCCGACGTAGAACTGTCTGGTGGCCTTCACTGCCTCGACGCCCATCAGCAGGACGACCTCGTCGATCTCGCGCGTGTCGGGGCCGGTGCCGTTCTTCTCCGAGGTCGCGATCTTCCAGATCGTCCCGTCCGGAGCCTGGACGACGCCGCTGTAGCCCCACAGCGACTTCGCGGCGGGCTTCAGGACGGTGGCGCCGGCGTCCACGGCGGCGCCGAAGAAACCGTCGACGGTGGCCGGACCGGACACCGTGAGCGCCAGGGTGAAGCCGCGGAATCCGGTGGAGTGCGCCTCGGACGCCCGCAGGCTTATGTACGCGTCCACGCCGAAGGCGCTGTAGAAGCGGCGAGCGGCCTCGAGGTCGGCCACCTCAAGAGTGACGGACGCAAGGGACGTGACGGCTGCGGTGGAAGCGGTGGTTGCCATGACCATCACGCTAGGGGCTGCGCCGAGGCTGGTGCTTCTCGATTCCTGACCGGTCTTGAGACATGCTTCGCCACGCACGCCGGCATCCCCTCTACATGATCGCCTGCCCCGTATCGCGGGCCGCACCCGCCGCATCGGACTGGTCGGCCATCCGCCGCCTGGCGCCGGAAGGCCCGAGCGCGAGTTCGATTCTCGTCACCCGCTCCAGAAAAAGCCCCGGGTCGATAGCCCGGAGCTTTGTTGTTGCTCAAGTTCGATCGAGTGCTCTGCATGCCCGTTCCGCCCAACGCGTCCATCAATTCCTTCCGGCCGCCAGCACCCCACGAGCATGTATGGCAACTATGATAGTTGCCATATGTTTCGGTGCATGGAGACGAAGACATACACAACCATCGACCTGCGCGAGGGGATGGGCGAGATCCTGGACCGGACCCGGATCGCCGGTGAGGCCGCCGCCATCACTCGCAGGGGGAAGACCGTCGCCTGCTTGGTGCCGGCCGAGTGGTTCGAGCAGGTGGCCGGTCGGAACCAGTCACACGAGGATCGGCACGGGGCGGCCTGACCTACCCTTTCTTCGGTGACTGATAACGACGCCTCAAGCAAAGTAAACTCCGAATGCCTAGAGATATTGTCTAGCCTCGGGGAATACAACCCAGCCTGGTTGGCCGACGGCCCCAAGCCAATCGTTCCGGTGCCCGCCGGCTCGCACGTGGACGACGCTCTTGGCCGGCACATCACTGAAGGCTGCCGAAGGGTAGGAGCGGACGCTGTACTGGTGATAGCGGTCGGATCCGAAACCGCCGACCGCACCTGGCTTCCGGTTGCAACAGACATAGCGGCATCAGAATTGGTCGGCATCAACCTCCCCGTCCTCCTTGCCTCCTCGGACCGGATGGGTGCGATCCTGTTCTCCCACCCTGGATACGCACTGGTGGCAGGTACCGCGGAATTCCTCAAGGGCGCCGTTCCGGAAGGGGTGGACGGAGGGCGAGCCCGCTTCGGGCGATACGCCCGGGTCGCAGCCGAGCGCTGGCCGGGACTCAAGGGAATTTCGCAGTCATTTTCTCCCCGCCACATTGCCTGGGCCCGTGCGCGGGAAATTCCCGCCGGAACAAGCGCTGCTCGTCAGGTGACTCTGATGCAGGCCTTCACCACGGGATCCATCGGTGGAGCGGAGTTCGCTCGCGGCTGGCTAGACGCCCGCCGCGAATCCCAGAACAACGGCGAGAGGCTCCGCGACCCACTCCTCACAGCCTTCGATCAGATCTTTTCACTGGTGGAGGACTATTCCATCGACCCAGATCTCAAAGATCCTGACGACCTATCGGATCAAGAGTTGATGGATGCGGTACGGGAGACCATGGAGCGCACCGATGGATTTTGATCCGCTCCGGCACGAGGCTCCTTCAAGCTGCCCGCCTTGACGTGACCTGTACAGATCGGGCGGAGCCGACAGCGTCACACGGAGAGACGATTGCGCGGGAGACCGTGTCATGCATTCCCGGAGCGTTGCGGGGTGCACCGGTGCAAGCTGTTGCGGCGTGTATTGGTGCGGCCTTCCGCGCAGCACCGAGACGTCCGCGGGGAGCGGTCCGGGCTTCCTTGCAGGAATCAGAAAGGGGATCGCCGCACTCGGCGAGGGCTAGTCAGGCGAAGCAATGCTCCCTCGGCGACGCGGACCCGCGTAGCGCACCCTCACCGGCACCGACCTCACCGACGCCGACCTGACGGACGCTGTCCTCATCTCAGCGAAGACGGACGGGGCCGTGCTGACTGGCGCCCGCATGCAGGGCGTCCGCCGTGGATCCCTGCGTCCCTGACGCCAGAAAGCGGCGGTTGTCCCCCTTCTCGCTCACCGGCGGCTACGCGGTCCAGGCAGACGGCCTGGTGGACCGGGTCAGTTAGGACCTCGATGTCGCGACCGAGAACCCGGATCGCGTGGAGGACATCGCTACCGTCGTGCGGACCGGACTGGAGCAGCGCGGGCGGAGCGTAGAAGCTCTGGAAGCAGACCCGCTGCCATGCCCACCTCGGGTATCGATGACACGGTGAATCCCCTCGGTGACCGGGCGCGCCCCGTCCCCGTGCAGCGAACCTCGAAGGGCCCCACCGCGAGCGGTAGAGCCCTTCACAAGGCATCGGATCCGTGAAGTGATCCGGGCGGACGGCCTAGTTGGAGAAGTACAGGTACTTCCAGTAGCCATACGTCGTGGAGTTCACGGTGTCACCGGACGACCCGTTGACGTAGACGGACCGCATCCGCGCCTTGATCCCGGACTTTCCCGGCGCCCCCAGGCGTACGGCCGACTTTCCGTTCGTGCCCAGCGGGAAGTACTCCGAGCCGGCGGAATACCACTTTCCGCCCGAGTAGACCTGGAGGTCGAGACGTTGCTTACGCCCCTTGTAGGAGGACATGGTCGTCGTGAGCAGCGGATCGGTGCTTTTGTGGAACCAGTAGTACGACGTCGAGCCGATCTTGGCCGTCTTGTAGTGCTTGGAGACGGCGGTGGAAACCTTGACCCGGGCGTATGCCGTGGACTTCACGGTCCGGGGCGCGATGCGGGTGTCCCCCTTGAAGACCGCGGTGACTTCCGTATCCCGCGTCATGTCCACCGTCGCGGAAATATTGCCGCTGGAGTTGACCGTCCCGGTCTTCAGCAGCTTGTTGGGCTTGTCGCCGCCGAAAGGGTTCGCCCAGATCTCGACCGTGCGGTTCTTGTACGTCGAGCCGAGGTGTGCGGTAAAGGCGACATCGGCGCCGTAGTTGTAGACGTTGCCGTTCTTGTTCAGGGTCAGCGTCGGCTTCGTGTGGGGAACCGTGACCTTGTCGGACACGCTGACCGCCATGTGCGCGGCGTCGCCCGCGTAGGCGACCTTGTACGTGACCGTGCCGCCGGCCGGCGGGGTGTCCGTGAAGGTGTACGAACCGTCCGCCTTCAGTGTGACAGCGGGCAGCGCCTTGCCCTGGGGGCTTTCCAGGTCGGTGCGGGTGACCTGCAGTTTGACCCCACTCGGCAGCGGCACTGTCGCCGACAGCTTCCCGGTCACGGTGAGCTGCTTGCCGCGCGCGGCGGTCGACGGTGCGTTCACCGTCAGACTCGGGACGTTCAGCGTGGGGTCGGTGAGCACCTTGAGGGTGTAGCCGCCGGGCGAGTTCACGAGCGCGAAGATCCGGGAGGCGTCCGGGGCCCAGGCGAGGATGGAGGTGTCGGCGGCGTATGTGCGGATCGGCTTGGTCGCGCCGGGCCGGTAGACCGCGACGTTCGCGTCGCTGGTCTGGGCAACCAGACCGTTCGGAGCGATGTCCGCGCGCTGCCCGGCCGGGTAGCCGCCGACGGCGGTGAACTTCCCGTCTGCGTAGGCGTGCCGGTCTGTGCCGTCGACCAACACCTGCGGGGTATCGGGCACGAGGTCGATGTCGCTGACGTAGTTCAGCGAGTAGTCGCCGTTGTGCCAGGCGGTCACCTGGGGCGTGGCGCCGGAGACGTCGACGACGGCCATCAGGTCCTTGGTCATGTCGAAGAAGTCGGTCGCGCCGACGGCCAGCAGTCCAGGTGCGGACGGGTCGGTGTCGAGGAGCGGCGCGCCCCCGACTCGGGAATCCCGGGAGAGCTGTCCGAGCGTCACCGGGTCCGTCCCGCCGGCCGGGTCCACCGCCGGGTCGACCGAGCCCAGGTTGCCGTGGCCGTCCACCTGGTCCTCGTAGGTGAACCAGGCCTTGCCGCCGGTGAATTCGACGTACAGCGGGCCGATGCTGGTGGCCACGGGGTACCGGGCCTTGATGTCGAGGGTGGCCGCGTCGAGGGCCACGATCTCGTGGCTGACCCGCGCCGCCGCGTACAGGGTGGTGCCGTCGTCGGAAAGAGCCAGGTCGAAGATCCCGTCGATGCCGCTCACCGAGTCGACAAGCTTGCCGTCGTAGCCGACGGCGATGATCCTGTCGTTCGTGTCGTCGCCGACGAAGACCCGTTGTCCGACGCCGTCGACGACGATGCCCGCGGGCGAGCCTATGGTCGCGGTGGCCGCCGATGCGGGACCGGCCGCGGAGACACTCAGTACCACCGAGCTGAAGAGGACCGCGAGCGCTGTCGCGGTCGAGATGCTGCGCGTACGCACAGTATGTAACCCCCACGAGAAAACCCGGTCGACGACCGGGAGTCGGTAGCACCGCGCAGCACCCGGACGTGTCCGCGGAGTGCGGGGCACGTGGGGCGCGGCTGCTATCGGGCAGCGTATGGCATGAGAGTGACAAGTGAGGAGGGAGTTCTCGTCACCCGCTCCATGAGAAAGCCCCAGGCCAGCGGCCGGGGGCTTCTTCGCTGTCCGGAGCGGTTCAGGGGCCGCGGTCACGGTCCGGACGCTACCGGCGGGTGGACTCGAGCAGCAGCTCACTCAGGTCCGCCGGCATGGTGATCATGCAGTCGTGGCCGGTCGGCAGTTCCCGTATCCGTGCCGGTGAGCCGTTGGGCTGGAGGGCGGGGACGGGCCGCCGCACGATGCCTTCCGGCTCCGCGCCCACACAGTGGATGTGCGTGCGCGGAACCGCGTCCGAGGCGGGGTTGTCCAGCCGTACCGGTTGCTGCAGGCAGCGCACCGGCTGATCGGAGAGCGTCGCACGCAGCCATGCGATGTCCGCCGGGTCGGTGACCCCGAACAGCCCGAAGGGCGGAGGCATCTCGGGCAGTGGCGGGATGCGCCAGTCGTAGTCGGACGCGGCGGCCAGGTCGATCAGGTTCTGGGTCATGGGCTGCACGTCGACTGCGGTCTCGCCGTGCTCCGGGACCATCGCGTCCAGGTACACCAGATGCGCGATCCGTTCCGGTACCTCGTTGGCCACGGAGGAGACGACCAGGCCCGCGTAGCTGTGACCCACGAGCACCACCTCGGTCAGGTCCTCCTCGTGGATCAGCTTCACGACATCCTCGACGTGCGTGTCGAGCCCGACTTCGGGGCCGAGCAGGTGTGCCTTGTCGCCGTAGCCGGTCAGCGAGGGCGCGATCACCCGGTGTCCGGCCGACTCCAGCAGCGGGACCACGCGCTCCCAGCACCGGCCGCTGTGCCAGGCACCGTGTACCAACAGAAAGGTCGGCATGAGGAGCATCCTCTTCAGGGCATGGAGGCACGAGAGCGCTACGGTTCCTGTTGGTGCCTCAGTACTCTTCGGGAACCGGAATCATCGTGCTGCACCTGCCGCACCTCGATCAATAAGGCACATTGGGGTGCCCTGGTTCTCTGGAGGTAACCATGAGCGGCACAGCGAGCGACGAAGCGCGGCGGCCGGCACAGCCGGAGGACCCGTGTCAGGTCCGTGAAGTGCTCGGCATCGTCGGAGACAAATGGTCGCTGTTGATCGTGCGCAACCTCAGCGAGGGTCCACGCCGCTTCACCGAACTCAAGCGGGCCGTCGACGGAATCAGCCAGCGCATGCTCACCGTCACCCTGCGCGGCCTGGAACGCGATGGAATCCTCACGCGGACCGTGCGCAATGTCATGCCACCGCACGTCAGTTACGAGCTCACGCCGATGGGCCGGGCCCTCCGCACCGCCACCGCACCCCTGTTGGAGTGGAGCCTCACGCACCTGACGCACATCGATGCCGCCCGCGCCGAGTACGACGCTCGCGCCGACATCCCGCCGGCCTGACCCCCGCCCCGGACGGGCCAACCGAGCCGCAGGTACGGCTCGATGAGCTCCTCCTCGGGATCGGCGGACTGTCGACGGGTTTCCCGCGGGAGCGCAGCCGCGTCAACGGGGCGGATCCGCGCGGCTATTGACCGGGCGTTCCGCCTCTGTTTACGGAGACTGCTTCCCGGGCGCGGCCGGCGAGGCGCGGCCGGCGGCCGGAGCAGCGGCGATGACCGCCCGCGGAGCGCAGCGAGGTGGCCAGGAGGCCGGGTGTCTCCCGCTCCGGCGAAGCCGACGGCCCGCGGGCGCACCGGGCGTCCCGGCGGGGCGACAGCTGTCCGCCGGGGCGCTAGCGGGTGGCGAGCCGTTCCAGCAAGGCCGCACTCTGCGCGAGCAAAGCCCGCTCTTCATCGGTGAGTTCGGCCTCGATGACCTGCGCGAGCCAGCCGGCCCTGCGGCCGCGTTCCGCTTCGAGCGCGGCCCGGCCCGCATCCGACAGTTCGACCAGCGACTTGCGGCCGTCCGTGGGGTGCGCGCGGCGCGTGATCAGGTTCTGCTCCATGAGCAGCCCCACCGCCCGGGCCATCGACTGGGGGCGTACGCGCTGATCGGCGGCGAGGTCGCTGGTGGTCATGGCGCCGTCGCGGTCGAGTACGCCGAGCACCGCGACCTGGCCCAGCGGGATGCTGTCCTCGTGCTTGACGCGTCGGGTGAGCTTGCCCATCGCCGTGCGCAGTTCGGCGGCGACGGCGGCGGCTTCCGGGGTGGGCATAGGGCACTTTACCCCGTTGGTCAGCAAAGCTGCACAGCTGACCTACACAGCAATGCTGTACAGCCAAACTGAGCAGCATTGCTGTAGGGTTTGCCTTGTCGGGCTCAGCGCCAGCGTTGTCGCAGCCGGGGCCACGGCACACGACAACGGCAAGGAACTCCCATGTCCGCACAGACAGCCGGACCCGTCGACGCCGCCATCCACACCGTCACCGCCCGCCGGATCATCGACAGCAGGGGCAACCCCACGGTCGAGGTCGACGTCGTCCTGTCGGACGGCTCCCTGGGGCGGGCTGCTGTCCCCTCCGGCGCGTCCACCGGCACCAGGGAGGCAGTGGAACTGCGCGACCAGGACGCCTCGCGCTGGCACGGCAAGGGCGTCGACCGCGCGGTGGCCCACGTCAACGGGGAGATCGCGGCGGCCGTGCGCGGCCGGGACGCGTCCGACCAGGCGGGTCTGGACACCGCCCTGATCACCCTCGACGGCACCGCCACGAAGTCCCGGCTCGGCGCCAACGCGATCCTCGGTGTCTCCCTCGCCGCAGCCAAGGCCGCCGCGGCGGCCCACCACCTGCCCCTCTACCGCTACCTCGGCGGCGCGGAGGCCCACCTCCTGCCGCTGCCGGTGATGAACATCGTCAACGGCGGTGCCCACGCGGACAATCCGCTGGACTTCCAGGAGTTCATGATCGCGCCGTTGGGCGCGGAGACCTTCGCGGAAGCCGTACGCATGGGCAGCGAGGTCTTCCACACCCTGCGCCGCGATCTGCTGGCCGCCGGACACTCCACGGGCGTCGGCGACGAGGGCGGCTTCGCGCCCGCCCTGCGTACCGCCGAGGAGGCGCTCGACTTCGTGATGACCGCCATCGAGCGCACCGGATACCGCCCCGGCACGGACATCGGCTTGCTCATGGACCCGGCGTCGTCGGAGTTCTTCCACGACGGGGTGTACGACTACGCGGGCGAGGGTGTGTGCCGCACCCCGTCCGAGAACGTCGACTACCTGGCCGGACTCATCGACGCCTACCCGGTCATCTCGATCGAGGACCCGATGGCGGAGAACGACCTGGACGGCTGGCGCGAGCTGACCGCCCGCGTCGGCGACCGCTGCCGGCTCGTCGGTGACGACGTCTTCTGCACCAACGAGACGCTGCTGCGCGAGGGCATCCGCACCGGCGTCGGCAACTCGGTCCTGGTCAAGGTCAACCAGATCGGGACCCTGACCGAGGCGCTGGCCGCGGTGTCCGTGGCCCACGAGGCGGGCTGGACGGCCGTCATGTCGCACCGCTCGGGCGAGACGGAGGACACCACCATCGCGGATCTCGCGGTGGCGACCGGCTGCGGCCAGATCAAGACGGGCTCACTCTCCCGCTCCGACCGGACGGCGAAGTACAACCAGTTGATCCGGATCGAGGAGGAGCTGGGCGACTCGGCGCGCTACGCGGGCCGCTCCGCGCTGCGCCGGGCATGATGCGCGGGCGGAGGCAGCGCTCACGCGGGGCCCCCGTGGACAACCTCGGACTGCCCCCCGGTCAGGCCGACTGCTGCGCCTGACCTTGACGTGGCGGGTTTCAGCGGCGGGCCCGGCACCCCTCGGTGCCGGGGCCGGTGAGCGCTCGAAGCGTGGGCGGGGGGCGTGGCCGGCCTCCCGCCCCGTGCGTCAGATGCGGGAGTCCTTGCGACGGCGCACGGCGAACACCGCGCCCGCCCCGATCACCACGGCCGCGCCGCTCGCGAGGGCGAGCTGGGGCGTCGCGGAGGACGCACCGGTGGCGGCGAGACTGCCGCTCACCGGTCCGGCCGACGCACCGCTCTGCGGCACGAGGTCCGAAGCGTTCGGCCCGGCCGCGCCGGGCTCGGCGTCGTCGACCTTGCCCGGCAGAGTCCCCGCCGGAACGACCACGAACGCGGGTCCGGCGACTTTCGCACTCTGGCCGCAGGTGCCGTCGCCGTTCCAGTAGTTGCTGAGGACGACGGTGCGGCCGTTGCTCACGGGGGCCGAGGCCTCTACGGTGAGGCGCATCTTCACGTCGACGTGCGCGCCGGACTTCAGCGGGCTGATCTTGTCCATGTGGTGTTCGACGTCGAGGGTCTTCCACTTCGAGGACGAGGCGGACCACCGCTGCAGGTGCACCAGGTGGTCGAGGCGATTCCTGGCTCCAGTCCGGGCGGCCACGAAGACATCGACGGACGGAATCACGATGTCCATCGACTTGTCGGTGCCGTTGGTCACCCGGAACCGGAAGTCGACCCACGTGCCGGCGACGACCCTGGACGGAAGACCCGTGACTACTGCGGTGAACCTGGTCTCGGAGACGCAGAAATCGAAGTAGTCGCCGCCGTGGAGACCGTCGGCGGCCTCCTTCTTCGCCTTGGCCAGCGCCTCGTCGGCGGCGGTCTTGTCAGCGAGCGCCGTCTCGGCGGCCCCCTGCGCCCGGCCCAGCTTCCGGGCCGCGGCGACCCGCTCGTCGTCCAGCGTCTTCAGGGCTTTCGCGGCCTTGGCGTCGGCGGCGGCCTTGGTCTCACCGGCCGCCTCCGCGGCGGCTTCCGCCTTGGTGAGAGTCGTCGCCGCTGCGGTCCTCTCCGCGTCCGTCGCCGTCTCCGGGAGAGCGTCGACCGCCGCTTCGGCGTCGGCGGCCGCCTGGTCGGCCTCGGTCTTCGCGGTGGTGGCGGCGTCCGCCGCGGCCTGCGCGGCCTTGGCCGCCACGACCAGGGGACCGGTGTCCGACCAAAGCGCTTCCAGAGCCGCGCGGGCGGTGCTCTCGTCCGATACGGCGTCGTCGTACGCCAACTGCGCTGCGGCGGCGGCCTTCGTCAACTCCGCGACGGTCGGCTTCTGCCGAGTCTGCGCGGCCGGCATGTCCTCGGCGGACACGGGGGTGACCGACAGCAGGAGAGCAGGCGTGGACCCTGCGGCGACGACAGCTGCGGCAAGAATGCGGCGAATCTTCACAAGAGCCCTTCGGGGGTCCGAAAAGAAGGCAGAAGGGGTCACAGCGGAGTGGGGCACGCAGGTGCGACTTGAGACGATCGTAGGGCCGGGGCCGCGCCCGGCCCTCACGATCCCTTCCTCGTTTCGGCCCATACCACAAAACCGGGAAAGACAGAAAGGGCGAATGGGTACAGTTGCCTTCACTTGCCGAGCTAATGATGTGAGAAATGCCACACACCGCGAGTGTGATGAGCCGTGCCTCCTCGGCGCCAGGAGCTCATGTGACGCTTCTACGTGTCCGTCGGAGCCGGGACGGCCTTCAGCGTCTCCCGCATGACGAGCACGCCCTTGTCGACCATCTCTCCGATGGGGCCCACGAGTTCGTCCGGTGTCACATCGGTGGTCCAGACGAAACGACTGCGTCCCTCGGTGTCGTCGAGGACCTGCATGGAGGCGTGATGGTGTTTCGGTGTCATCGAACCGCCGACCACGGCGTAGGCGACTCGGCGGGCCGCCTCGTCGATGTCGACGATCAGTTCGCGCACGACGACACCGTTCGCGAAGGTCACGATCCTGGTGTCCGCCTCCATACGGGTGTCCGTGACGAAGCCCGGCACCAAGCGCTCGTGCACGGATCCGACGTCGCGCAGAACCTCCCAGATGTTCTCCGGTGAGTTGTCGATCAGGAATTCCTTGCGGATGTGGGCCATGTGGTCTTCTCCGGTCGGGGTGACCGCTCTCGCGCCAAGGGCGAGGCAGAGCGGGCGCCTCCCACGACGTCGAGTCCTTGACGGCGGTACGAGGGAGGCGAGGTGTGAAGGGGACGCTGCCCAGCCTGCTCGCCGGGGCCTGCCCCGGTCTTGAAGATTCTTGCGCGGGACCACTGTCCGACCCCCGGCGTAGCGTTCAGGGGTGCTCACCTCCACCGCCCTCGCCGCCGGGCCCGACTTCTGCGTCACCGCGGTGGACTGTCGTGACGACCACACGCGCTGGGCACCGGCGGAGGTGCGGGAGGACTACCGTGTGGTGCTCGTGCGCCGCGGCCGGTTCCGCAGGCAGACCGCCGGAATCCCGGTCGACGTCGACCTGACGATGGCTTATCTCGGCGTTCCGGGCGAGGAGGAGCGCTTCGCGCACCCGGTCGGCGGGGGCGACGCGTGCACGTCGATCAGCCTGACGCCCGCGCTGTGGAGAGTCGTGGCGGGTGAGGACGCCCGCCCGGCCCGCCGGAGCGTATACGTGGACGCCCGCCTCGACCTGGCCCACCGCCGCGTCCTCGCGTCCGCCCGCACCGGCGATGTGGACCACGCGGTGACCGAGGAGCTCCTGGGCCTGCTCTCCGCCACCATCGGCCGGACCGCCGACGGGGCCGTACCGGCCGACGGCCGCCCCGGCCGGGACGAGACGGTGCTCGTCGCCGCGGCCCGGCACGCGATCGGTGTGGCCCACCCCGCCTCGGAGGGGTTGCTGCCGCTGGCGGAGCTCCTCGGCGCCTCGCCGTACCGTCTGAGCCGCTCCTTCACCCGCGAGCTGGGGGTGCCGCTGACCCGCTACCGCAACCGGGTCCGTGTCGGCCGGGCACTCGACCGGCTGGACGCGGGCGAGGACGACCTCGCCGGCCTCGCCGCCGACCTGGGCTTCTGTGACCAGGCCCATCTCTGCCGGACCATGCGCCAGTACCTCGGCCACACCCCGACGGCACTGCGGCGCCTCCTCGGCCCCCCGTCATCCTGACGGGACCTCACTCACCGGACGGGGAAGCCGAAGGAGTACCCCTGCTCCCTCAGCCAGGGCAGGACCTCGCGCAGGGCGGCCAGGGTCTGGGAGCGGTCCCCTCCCGCGTCGTGGAAGAGGACGGTCGGCCCGTTGGAGATCTCACTCTTGACGGTGGCGACCATGGTGTCCACGCCGGGCCGCTCGAAGTCCTTGGTGTCGACGTTCCATCCCAGCGGTCGCATCCCCCGGGACGCGGCGAGCTTTCGGCTGTACGGGGTGAAGGCGCCGCCCGGGGCCCGGTAGTACTGCGGCCGGACGCCTCCGGACGCCTTGGTGATCATGCGTTCGGCATCCAGGATCTGCTGGGACTGGTAGGCCTCGGACTTGCTGTCCATGGCGGTGTCGTGCGAGACCGTGTGGTTGCACAGACGGTGCCCGTCCGCCACGACCGCCTTGACCAGGTTCGGGTACGCCTGCGCCTGCGTGCCGACCATGCAGAAGGTGGCCTTCACGCCGCTGGTCTTCAGCAGGCTCAGCACCTGCGGCGTCCAGACCGGGTCCGGCCCGTCGTCGATGGTGATGTTGACGCCCTTGGCACCGCGGTCCGAGGCGTGCGCGATGTCCACCGCCACCTTGGCCACCCGGTCCTGGGGCTTGGCCTCCGGCGCGGCGACACGTGTGTGCGGCCCTGTGAAGGTGCCGGCCTGCGCGGTCCACACCGAGGTCGCGGCAGCCATCGCGGTCACCCCGACCGCCGCCGCGAGAAGCCGGACATGCCATGCCCTTCCCTTGTGCTTCGCCATGTCCGCCCGCCCCTTTGTCTTCTCCACCGATGCCGTGCACCCATCAAGACACACGAACGCCCCTGCGGGCTGCCTCGGTTACCGATCGCGGACAAATCTGCAGGCGGGCGGCGACAAAGGCCGGGATTCCGCGACAGGGGGGAGGGCGCGACGGGGTCGTACGGTGCCGCCGAGGGCGTCGGACCGTGATCGCCGCGGCCCCGGGTGGAGGCACGTCACGCTCGCCCCGCCGGTGGTTCACCGGGCAATTCGACCAATGCGTCGCACCGTTCGGGTGACTACCGTTCGCGCCGCCCGTCTCCGGCGCCCCCCGGGGTTCATACCTGAGCCCATGAACAGGATTCTGCCCAGACGAACGGTGCGCGTCGCGGTGCGAGGAGGGATTTCCGGACCTCTTCGGCGTCGCGTCGTCGCCGGATGCTCCGCCCTGGTGCTCCTGGCCCTGGCATCGGCCACGGGAGCCCAGGCCGCCTCGTCAGCCGACGACGGCCGTTCCGACCGGCTCGACCCGCGGATCACGGAGATCATGCGGAAGCCGGACTACCCCAACGCCCAGTGGGGCCTGCTCCAGCGCGACCCGGACAGCGGAAGGGTGATCCACAGCCGCTTCGCCGAGCAGTTCTTCATCCCCGGGTCGACGGCCAAGCTGTTCAGCGTGTCCGGGGCGTGGAAGACCCTCGGTGGCAACCACCGCTTCAGGACCCCGGTCTACGCGGTCGGCGAGCAGCGCGGCAGCACCCTGAAGGGCAACCTCGACCTGGTCGCCCAGGGCGACCTCACCATGGGCGG
Organism: Streptomyces sp. NBC_01013; assembly: GCF_045162765.1. Lineage (NCBI taxonomy): Bacteria > Bacillati > Actinomycetota > Actinomycetes > Kitasatosporales > Streptomycetaceae > Streptomyces > Streptomyces sp. NBC_01013. Next base: position 4,371,337 of record NZ_CP108687.1, on the reverse strand, counting down.
CAGAACCCGTCCCGACGGCACGGTCGCCTACACCGACCTCGACCACACGTACGCCAACAGCTTCCCCGGGGCTACGCTCACCCCGGAGAACCCGCTCGCCGGAATCAACCTGATCGCGCAGCAGGTGCGGCGTTCCGGCATCACCCGGGTCGACGGGAACGTGATCGTCGACGACCGGCTCTTCAACCCCGAGCCCAGCTTCGACCCCGTCCCGACCCCACTGATCATCAACGACAACCTCATCGACCTGCTCACCACCCCGGGCAGCCGCCCCGGCGCCCCGGCACGGCTGGACTGGCGCCCGAAGGTCGCCCCGTACCGCGTCACGTCGACGGTGAAGACCGTGGCCGCGGGGAAGCCGACCGACATCGAGGTGACGACCTCCGACCACGGCACCCGGATCCGGGTGTCCGGCACCATCGCGGCCGACTCCGCCCCGGCGCTGAAGGTGTCCGCAATCGCCGACCCGTCGGCCTTCGGACGCACCGCTCTGATCGAGGCGCTCCAACGGGCCGGGGTGAAGGTCACGGCCCACCCGACGGGCCCCAACCCGGCCGGCGGGCTCCCCGCTTCGTACGAGGGGCGGCCGCGCGTGGCCACGTACACGTCCCCGCCCTTCGCCCAGTACGCCAAGCTCATCTTCAAGGTCAGCCACAACCTCGGCGCCAACCTCGCCATGTGCCTGATGGCTGTCACCACGGGCAGCCGGGACTGCATGGACGGCTTCCCGGTCCTGGCCGACTTCCTGGACCGCGCCGGCGTCGACCGCAGGCAGGTGCAGCTCGCGGACGGCCGCGGCGGCAATCCCGCCGACCGGGCCACCCCGAAGGCGGTGGTGCAGATGCTGACGTACTGGCTGCGCACGCCGGAGGCGGAGCGTTTTCGCAACGCGCTCCCCATCCTCGGCGTCGACGGCCTGCTGGCCGACAACTGCCGCGACTGCCCCGCGCGGGGGAAGGTGTTCGCCAAGACCGGCGCCGCCGTCGGACTGGACGCACTCAACAACCGCCTGGCCGTGGGCGCCATCACCATCGCCGGCTACCTGGACAAGGGCAACGGACGCTTCGACGTCTTCTACGCGGGAGTCAACGGCGCCTCCACCCCGACGACCGATGTCAGCGGCGTACTGAGCATCGCCGACGACCTCGCCATGATCTCGGCGTACCTGCAGGAGGATGCGGCGCGTCGAGAGGACTGAGAGGACGGGTTCGCGGCCGGCCGGAGGGATCCGCGGACCATCACGCCCGGGACGCGGTGTGCGCGCCCGCCGGTGCCCGGCGGGCGCGCTGCACTCAGGCTGCGGGCGGTGAGTCCGCCGATTCGGCGCTGCGGCGGTATTCGGCGTTGATGCGCTGTGCTTCTTCGAGCTGGTCCTCGAGGATGACGATGCGGCAGGCGGCCTCGATGGGGGTGCCCTGGTCGACGAGTTCCCGGGCGCGGGCGGCGATGCGCAGCTGGTAGCGGGAGTAGCGGCGGTGGCCGCCCGCGGAGCGCAGCGGGGTGATGAGGCGGGCTTCGCCGATGGCGCGGAGGAAGCCCTGGGTGGTGCCGAGCATCTCGGCGGCCCGGCCCATCGTGTAGGCGGGGTAGTCGTCGTCATCGAGACGGCCGAACGAATCATCTGCTGTCACTTGCACCTCACTTTGGAACGCGTGGAGGGGCCCTGGTGCCATTGGCACCAGGGCCCCGAAGGAACTGCTACACCATCTGCCGACAATCATGCGTCGGCCTTCTGTGTCCGCATACCCGACCTGAAGACTGTCGGGGGTACGGGGATCGCGGTTGCTTGACCGGAGACCACCTCACTATCGATGTCCTGCGGTACCCGAGCTCTGTCATTCCGCCCGGGCGATCCTGATGGCGCTCAACTCCTCCGTTCTTCCCTCTTGGTCAACAACTTACCAACGGGCACTGCTGGTACTGCGAACCGCTGGTACTGCGTACTGCTGGTACTGCGAACTGCACTTGCTGTACTGCTACCGCTTGAACTGCGGTCCTGCTCGTGGCGGCCCCTGATCACCGCGGGCCACCCGGTGCGGTCGTCAGTCCCGTCGCCGTCCTGCAACAACCCTGGCTTCGAAACTCCACCACCGCACCGTTCTGCGGGTACTACTGCCTGGCAGTTCGTCTCTGCCGGGCCTTGCTCGATCTCGGCTACAAGAGAAACCATAACCACCACACCACCCAATGTCTACTACGGCCGCCATAGATTTCCACGCGCCGGGCGGAGAGATAGTCGGCCTCCCCCGAACGGCCGCGACCGGCGATCCGGGGGCGGATCCGGACGCGGCCGCGAGGCCTTCCCGCGCAGGGCGGCGGGGCGGTACGGGCCCCGGAGGTCACCGGCGGGAGCTCAGGCGGGCGCGCAGCAGGTTGGGGTCGGTGGCGGTGTAGGCGGCGCTGAACACGTACACGTTGTCGTGGCGGACGGCGACGGAGGTCGGGCCCTGGAGCCCGTCGGCGGCATCGAGGACGGTCGTGCTGGTGCCGTCCGGCCGGATACGCACGACCTGGTTGGGGCCGTTGAGCGCCGCCAGGACCTGGTTGCCGTGACCGGTGAAGGCGAAGTCGTCGATGCCGGCCAGCGCGGAAGCCCTGGTCTGCGGCGCGCCCGCGCGGTTGCCGGGGAGGACGGGGATGCGCAGGAGGGTGCCCCGGTCGAGGTTGGTCACCCACAGCGCACCGTTGTGCACCTTCGCACCGTTGACGCCGAGGAAACCGGCCGGGGCGAGTTCGGGCGCGGTGGACCACGTGGTGGGGGTGCCGCCGGCGGTGGGGACGGTCCACACGGTGCCGAGCGCCGAATCGGTGATGTAGAGCTGCCGTCCTCGCTCGTCCAGGGCGAGGCCGTTGGGCAGTCCGTCCGCGGGCAGTGCGGCGATGCGCTGCGGGTCCTGCCCGGGGCGCAGCCGCCACAGGCCCGTCAGGTCGGAGGTGCCGGTGGCGTACAGCACGTACACGGTGCCGTCCGCGGCGCGGACGATGCCGGTGGTCAGGGCGAAGCCGAGGACGGGCGTACGGGATCCGCCGTCGGCGGGTGCCGGGAGCGTGGCCAGGATGTGGGTCGCGCCGCTGGGGGTGATGTGGGCGACCTGGCGCGCCGCGGCGAAGGTGACGTACGCCGAGCCGTCGGGCAGCAGGGCGACGTTCTCCGGCTTCTGGCCCGCGGACGGGTCGAAGTGGCGGACGATACGGACGTCGGTCAGCGGCCTGTCGCCTCCCGGCGTCGCGCCGGCCGGTGCGGCCGCGGTGAGTGCTGCGGCGGCCACGAGAAGGGCCGGCAGAGTGGTCATGAGGGTGCGCTCGGACATGGTTGCTTCTCCGGTTTCGGGCAGGCGGCAGCCGCGATGCGGTGCCTCGGTACGGGGAGCGCCGCATCGCGACGCGGCGCCTCGGTCATGGGGGCGCGTCCCGGAGGCGGTCGTGCCGCCGTCCGGTGGGCGCGGGGCGGGGGTGGGCCGATCGGTGGAGGGTTCGGATCAGCCGGTGGTGCGGGGGCGCGCGTCGCGCCGGGGAAGGGCCGCCTCCTGTGGCGCGACGGCGTGGGCGAGCAGGGTCAGGGCCGTCGCGGACGGCGATCCTGGGGCGGCCGTGGCCACCACCATGGACGGGCCGTCGCCCTGCGGGCTCTGCAACGTCTGCTGGGTGACGGTCAGCGTCCCGACCAGCGGGTGGCGCATCTCGTACTCGGCGGTGTCGCAGGCAAGAATCCGGTGGTCCGCCCACATCCGGGCGAACTCCGCGCTGCGCACGGTCAGTTCACCCATCAGACCGGCCAGTCGCGGATCGTCCGGGTACCGGCCGGCAGTCAGACGCAGACTGCCCACCACGGCCCTGGCCTTGGCCGTCCAGTCGGTGTAGAGCTCGCGGGTGTGTGCGTCGAGGAACACCATCGCGGCCATGTTGGGCCGTTGGCCCGGGTGATCGGGACCGGCCGGATCGAGATGGCCGGCGAACAGGGCGTGTCCTTGTCGGTTCCAGGCCAGGACGTCGCTGCGGCGGCCCAGGACGACGGCGGGTGTGCCGTCGATGGCTGCCAGCAGCGCCCGGGTGGCCTCGGGAACGCGCTCGGGCTTCGGCCGGCCGGCGGGACCGCCTCCTCTCGGTGCGCGGGCCAGGGCGTGCAGGTGGGCCCGCTCCGACTCGTCCAGCCGCAGCGCACCGGCGAGGGCGTCGAGCACCTGAGGGGAGGCGTTGCGCGACTGGCCCTGTTCCAGGCGGGTGTAGTAGGGGGCGCTGATGCCCGCGAGCATCGCGAGCTCCTCCCGCCGCAGCCCCGGCACCCGGCGCCGCTCACCGTAGGTCGGCAGTCCGACGTCCTCGGGCCGCAGCTGACCTCTGCGTGCCTGGAGGAAGTCGGCGAGTTGCCCCTGCTTCTTCATGTGACCGAGTATGCGCACCTTCCGCATCCCCTGCCTCACCCTGCTGGGGTACGGATCCGAGGGGCGTCTCCACCACAACTCCGTTCCCCCGTGCGAGCGTTGCCGGGCTCCTGCCCCTGCGCCTCGACCGCGCCGCACGGCGGGCGGCGGTTCGGGACAGCGCTCAGGCGGAGCGCCTGTTTCGCCACAGCCATCCGGCGCCGGCGAGCGTCAGGAGGAACACCAGGGCGATGACGGTCCAGCGCACCACCGGTTCCACCGCGCTGCCGTGGTGGGGGACGGGGGAGAAGTACCAGGCGACGTGCGCGACGACCGGGACGATGACGGTCAGCGTCAGGCCGGTCCACTTCTGGGCCGCGGTCCAGTGGCGGGCCCGGCACAGGATCACGACGGCGGTGACCCTGACAGCCAAGCCGATCCAGGTGAGGGCGATCCCGCCGAGGTACGGCAGCACGTCGCCGGCCACCAGGAGCACCAGCGGAAGCCAGGCCGGCGAGCGGCGGCGACCCGGCCCGGGGGACCGCGTGGTCGTGGCTCCGCCGAGTTCCTGGAGGGCCGTCGCGGCGATCGCGCGCGGGTCGCCCACCTCCCGCAGGATCTCGCGCACACTGCCGGGCCGTTCGGCGAGCGCGACCTCTATGTGCTCGCCGAGGTCGGCGATGAGTTCCTGGCGGGCCGCAGCCGGCAGCGTCGACGTCTCGCGTTCGACTGCCGCCAGGTACTCGCGCGTCAGTGTTTCATCGGTCTTCAAGGTGGTGCCCTTCGCTCTGCCCACCGAGCCCCTTGCCCGGCATGACGAGGTGGTCGACGGCGTGCCGGAACCCCGGCCAGACAGCGGTGAAGCGGGCGAGGGCGTCGTGCCCGGCCTCGGAGAGCTCGTAGTAGCGCCGCGGCGGGCCGGACGTCGACTCCCGCCAGGTGGTGACGACGAGCTCCTCGCGCCGCAGCCGCGCCAACAGGGGATAGACCGTTCCCTGGCCGGTCGCCAGGGCACCCGTCTCCTCCAGTTCGCGCAGCAACTGCACCCCGTACTTCGCCTCTTCCCGCATCAGCGCGAGTACGCAGTACTCCAGCACTCCCTTGAGCAGCTGGCTCTCGATCCTCCCCGAGGGCTGACCGTCCGCCGGGCCACTCGCCTTACCGGGTTCCATGCAATGCAACGTACCAGATGGCGCAAGCTACCCGAAGGGGCGTTCCGGCACCGTGAGATTTCGGCAACTCCCGCGCAATGAAATGCGGCGGAAACATCCAGGTCCCTCCGACGAAACGCGCACCGGTCACGCTCTCAGTCGCCCGCACCGCACGCGCCCCGAGGAGGGACTCCCCCGTGACCCCCGTAACCGTGGCCGCGGCCGGCATCGACACAGGCGACACCGCCTGGCTGCTCGCCGCCACCGCACTCGTTCTGCTGATGACACCCGGGCTCGCCCTCTTCTACGGCGGCATGGTGCGCACGAAGAACGTACTCAACATGCTGATGATGAGCTTCGTATCGATCGCTCTCGTCACCGTCGTCTGGCTGCTCGCCGGGTACTCGCTGGCCTTCGGTGACGACGCGTTCGGCGGACTCGTCGGGGATCTGCGGCACGTCGGGATGGCCGGCATCGGGCCCGACTCCGTGACCGGCAGCGTGCCGACCCTGCTGTTCACCACGTTCCAGCTGACCTTCGCGATCGTCACCGCGGCGCTGATCAGCGGTGCGATCGCGGACCGTACGAAGTTCGCCGCGTGGCTCGTCGTCGTCCCCGTGTGGACCCTGCTCGTGTACGCCCCCGTCGCCCACTGGGTGTGGGGCCCCGGCGGCTGGATCAAGGATGCGCTGGGCGCCCTCGACTTCGCCGGCGGGCTGGTCGTGGAGATCGCGTCCGGGGCGTCCGGGCTGGCGCTCGCGCTCGTCGTGGGGCCGCGCATCGGGTTCAAGAAGGACGCGATGCGTCCGCACAACCTGCCCATGGTGATGCTCGGCGCGGGGCTGCTGTGGTTCGGCTGGCTCGGCTTCAACGGCGGCTCCGCCCTCGGCGCGAACGGTCTGGCGGCCGCCTCGGTCCTCAACACCCTGGTCGCAGGCTGCACCGGGCTGCTCGGCTGGCTCTTCGTCGAGCAGAAGCGCGACGGCCACCCCACCACCTTCGGCGCCGCCTCGGGGGCGGTCGCCGGACTGGTCGCCATCACCCCCGCCTGCGGCACCGTGGGCATCCTGGGCGGCGCCGCCGTCGGACTCACCGCGGGTGTCGTCTGCTCGTACGCGGTCGCGTGGAAGTTCCGCTTCGGCTACGACGACTCGCTGGACGTCGTCGGCGTGCACTTCGTCGGCGGCATCGTCGGCACCCTGCTCATCGGCCTGTTCGCGACGGCCACCATGACCGGGGGCACGGAAGGGCTGCTCTACGGAGGCGGCTTCGGCCAGCTCGCCCGGCAGGCCGTGGCCGTACTGGCGGTGGCGGCGTACACCTTCCTCATGACGTACGCGACCGGCAGGGCCGTCGACCGGTTCATGGGCCTGCGCGCCTCCGCGGACGAGGAGCTCACCGGCCTGGACCAGACACTGCACGCGGAGAGCGCCTACGATCACGGCGCTTTGGGTCATGGCGCTCCGCAAGCCGTGGCCTCCCGGCCGACGCCGCTCTCCAAGGACAGGAACCCCGCCCCATGAAGCTCATCACCGCCGTCATCAGACCGCACCGCCTCGACGAGGTGAAGACCGCGCTGCGGGACCTGGGCGTGCAAGGCCTCACCGTCACCGAAGCCAGCGGCTACGGGCGGCAGCACGGCCACACCGAGGTGTACCGGGGCGCCGAGTACCGGGTCGACCTGGTCCCCAAGGTCCGGATCGAGGTCCTCGTCGCCGACCCGGAGGCTGAACCGGTCATCGACGCGGTGGTGCGCGCCGCCCGCACCGACCGGATCGGCGACGGCAAGGTCTGGATGCAGTCGGTCGACACGGTGGTGCGGGTGCGTACGGGCGAACGGGGCCCGGAAGCGCTGTAGTTGGTTGCTCGCGCCGGGCGTGGGCGGCGTCGGCGCAACGGTTTCAGCGACGAGGGAGGCCGAGCACCGGCCGGACCGGGGTCACCCGCTCCGGGCCGGCAGCTCGAAGCGCCAGCCCTGCGCCCTGAGTTCGGGCACGATGCGGTCGACGGCCGCGATCGTCCGGCTGCGATCGCCCCCGCCGTCATGCAGCAGCACCACGGAGCCCGGGGTGATCCCCTCCTCGATCCGGCGGACCAGTTCGCCGGTGTCCGGCGGCTCCCAGTCCCCGACAGCCAGCCGCCAGCCCAGCGGCTGCATCCCCAGGCCGCTCGCCACCTCGGCGCTCTGCCCCCAACTGCCGTAGGGAGCACGGAAGTAGGGGATAGGCGCACCGGGTGCGGCCTGCTGGATCAAGGCGTTGGCCGCGGCCAGGTCGGCCCGGATCCGTTCCGGCGCCCAGGAGGCCAGGTCCTCGTGGTGCATGGTGTGGTTACCCAGGGTGTGGCCGCCCGCCACGATCGCCCGCACCAGCTCCGGGTGCTCCCTGACGTGGTCGCCCCACAGACAGAACACCGCCTTGACCCGGTGCCTGCGCAGCACCCCCAGGAGCCGCGGGGTGTCGGTCGGGTTCGGGCCGTCGTCGAAGGTCAGGGCGAGCGCCCTGCCACCGCGCCGGGTGGATTCGACGATGCCGGTGCCGGCCTCCTCCGCCCGGGCGGCCCCCGGGACCGCCGGCGCGGTCGGGCTCGACCCGCCGTTGGGCAGCAGGGGCGTCCCGCGGCGGGCGCGCTGCCCGGCGGCGATGACGGTGGCACTTCCGGTTGCGGTGCTCCTGCTGGTGGTCAATGCCGGCCTCGGTTCCGCGTACCGACGGCTCACCCCTCCGGGCGCTCGGGCCCGTGCGGCTCGCCCGTCGTGGTCGAAAGTTTCGGATGCGCTCGCGATCGAGCGGGGAGAATGTAGAGAGGCTCCCCGCCCTCCGTCAAGAGGGTCGTCACGCCTCACCGTCTCCACGTCTTCCCAGGTCACCCGCCACATCGGCGCGCTCACCGGGTGAAATGCCAACCGCCGGAACGACGAGAAACGCCGCCGCGTCGGGCACCGGTGCCACATATCCCGACGTACGTCTGATGACCTGCGGGAACACGACGTGAGAGCGTCGCATCACCACCCCACGGGGCTCGTCCGGGACCGGAGGAGAGACATGCGTTCACCGCACACTTTCGATCCCGAGCTGGCCGCGGCACTCGCGATGATGCCCGAGGTCGACATCACCGATCTGGCCGCCGCCCGAGCCGCCCAGGCCCGTCAACTGGCCGCGGTCCTGCCCGCGTCGGACACCGCTGGAGTCGACGTGGGCGAACTCGTCGCCCCCGGCCCGCCCGGCGCCCCGGACGTGGTGCTGCGCGTCTACCGACCGCAGCGACGCGCCCGGGGCGCCGGCCCGCTCCCCGTCGTCTACGGCATGCACGGCGGCGGCTTCGTCCTGGGGTCACCGGATGTCGACCACGACTGGAACCTGATGCTGTGCCGGGAGTTGGAGGTACTCGTCGTCTCCGTCGACTACCGGCTCGCGCCCGAGCACCCCTTCCCCGCGGCCCTGGAGGACTGTTACGCGGGACTGTGCGCCCTGGCGGACAACGCCGGCGCCCTGGGCATCCGGGCCGATCGCATCGCTCTGTGGGGGGACAGCGCGGGCGCGGGCCTCGCCGCCGCGCTGACGCTGCTCTGCCGGGACCGCGGCGGGCCCGCAGCCTGCTTCCAGCACCTGTGCAGCCCCGCTCTCGACGACCGGCTGGAGACCCCGAGCGCCCGGCTGTTCACCGATACGCCGGTGTGGAACCGGCACAACGCGCGCCTCAGCTGGGAGGCCTACCTGGGGGCGGGCGTACGCGCCACCGACGCGGTCCCCGCGTACGCCGCCCCCGCCCGTGCGGCGGCCGGCGCCCTGGCCGGGCTCCCGCCCGCGTACATCTCGGTCATGGAGTTCGATCCGCTGCGGGACGAGGGCGTCGACTACGCCCACGCCCTGACGAGCGCCTCCGTACCGACCCGGATCCGCCTGCTCCCGGGGACGTTCCACGGGGCGTGGGCCGTGGAACACGCCGCCGTCATCCGGGACGCCACCCACGAGGCGATCGACGTGCTGGGCACGGCACTTGGGCGGCGATGACATGGCGACGAGGAGCACGCGGACGACGGGCCGCCGTCAGGCCCCGGCATCAACCGCCCCGGACGCCTCGGCGGCGTCGGCCGAGTTAGCCGCCAACCGCAGTGCGTACAGCGCCAGTTGGGCGCGGAATCGGTCCTGCGGATCACGCAGGTTCCAGCCGAACTCCTTCTCCACGCGCGCCAGCCGTGCCGCCACCGAGCTGTGGTGCAGGTGCAGTTCGGCCGCCGCCTGTCGCAGGGTGCCCGTACGGCAGAACGCGGCCAGAGCCGCCAACAGATCGCTGCCCTGCCCGGCCCGTTCGCCGGGCTCGCCGCAGGCCAGTCTCCCCAGCCTCCGTACGTCCTCCTGGGCCCGCAACCGATCGGCCGGGATCTCCGCCAGGAGGGCGACCGGACCGAGTTCGCCGTGGTCGGCCACCGCGTCCTGCGGGGTGTCCGCCACCGCGAACCGCAGGGCGGCCCGCGCCTGCGCCCAGGAGGTCCGCGCGTCCAGCGGGTCCGCCGCGCCGCCGACGCCCACGCGGATACCGTGCGCGGGCCTACGGGACGCACCCCGTTCCCGGTCGCGCGCCCGCAGCGCCTCCCGCAGCTCCGCCGCCGCACCGGCCTCGCCCCCGCCCGCACGCTGCACCAGCACCGCGCCCAGCGCACCGACCCGCGCCACCCGCACCGTGCCCCGCAGCGCCCCGCGTCCCAGCAGTGCCACCGCCTCCACCCCGGCGTCCGCTCCGGGCCGCCCGGCCACCGCGACCACCCGCAGCTCCGCCTCCGGCGCAAGGCCCAGCAGCCGCAGCGCGCGGACCCGGTCCGAGGCGTCCTCACGGCCGGACAGGACGAGCTCGACCAGGGCGGGATCGGCTGCGCGGAGCACCTGGGGCTGCCACGGCCTGCCGGCCAGCACCCGCGCGGTCATGGCCATCCATTCCAGGACGAGCTCGTCGAACGGGCCCGGGGCGCCCGCCCGTTCCAGCCAGACCGCACCGGACGGCTCCAGACCCACCCGCCCCGAGACATGCCCCGCCGCTCCGGCCAGGGCCGTCCCGTCGGGCCCGAAACGTGCCGTGCGCCCGTCGGGGAGTTCGAGCCCCGCCGGGCACCCGGCCAGACCCGCGGTGGACCGCACCAGGGACACCGGATCCGGACCGCTGCCGAGCAGCGCCTCGAAGTGGGCGATCACGCGCACGGCGGTGGCGGCGTCCGCGTCCAGCGCCGACAGCCGCAACAGCAAACCCTTCACAGCGGGCAGTCTAGGAAGGACAGGGACATGACCAACAGATCCAGGACCGGCCGATCTGGGACCGAGAGGTCCGCGCACCCACCGGTCGCCGCGACACCAGCCGTATCGACGCTACGAGTGCCCTCGCGGGCGAGGCCGCGGCGGTCACCGGGAGCACTGTTCACCGCGCTCCTCGGCTGTGTCCTCCCCCTCGTCTCGGCGCTCCTCCTCGCGGTGGCACCTCCCGCGTCCGCCGCCGCACTGACCGAGGTGACGAGCTTCGGCAGCAATCCCAGCGGTCTGCGCATGCACCTGTACGTACCGGACGGCGTCCGTGAGCGGCCGGCCGTCCTCGTGGCGGTGCACTACTGCACCGGTTCGGGTCCGGCCTTCTACTCGGGTACGGAGTTCGCCTCGCTCGCCGACCGGTACGGGTTCATCGTGATCTACCCGTCGGCGACCCGGAGCGGCAACTGCTTCGACGTCTCCTCGCCGCAGGCCCTCAAGCGGGACGGCGGCAGCGACCCGGTCGGCATCAGGTCCATGGTGAGCTACGTGCAGCAGCGCTACGGCACCGACCCGGGGCGGGTCTTCGTCTCCGGCGCCTCCTCGGGCGCGATGATGACCAACGTCCTGCTGGGCAACTACCCCGACGTGTTCAAGGCGGGCGCCGCCTTCATGGGCGTACCGCACTCGTGCTTCGCCACCAGCGACGGATCCGGCTGGAACAGCGCCTGTGCCAACGGGACCGTCGACCGGACCCCGCAGCAGTGGGGCAGCCTGGTCCGGGCCGCGTACCCCGGCTACGCCGGCGCCCGGCCCCGCATGCAGGTCTGGCACGGTACGGAGGACGCCACGCTGAGGTACCCGAACTTCAACGAAGAGATCGACCAGTGGACCGATGTCCTGGGCGTGAGCCGGACACCCGCTTCCACCGACAGCCCGCAGTCGGGCTGGACCCGTACGCGCTACGGCAGCACCGGCGACCAGGCCCCGGTGGAGGCGATCAGCGTCCAGGGCGCGGGTCACACCCTGCCGGCCTCCGGGATGGCGGCCCGGGCCATCACCTTCTTCGGCCTCGACTCCACGGCGCCGACCGACCCGGGCCCCGGCACCGACCCGACCCCGGGCAGCTGCCGGGTGGGTTACACCACCAGCGCCTGGAACACCGGACTGACCGCGACGATCACCCTCACCAATACGGGCACCTCACCCCTCACCGACTGGGCGCTCGCCTTCACCCTGCCGGCGGGCCAGACCATCACCTCCGGCTGGGGCGCCAACTACAGCCCGGCCGGCGGCGCGGTGACCGCCACCGGTCTCCCGTACAACTCGACCGTCGCACCGGGTGCCACCGTCCAGATCGGCTTCCAGGCGACCCACTCGGGGAACACCGGGAAACCCACCGCGTTCACGATCGGCGGGGCGGCCTGCGCCACCGGCTGACCACGGGGCCGGTCCGGGGTGGGCCCAGTCCGCCCCGGACCCGCCCTAACGCCCCTGCAGCAGACCCGCGTTCATCGCGACCACCACCGCACGCGTGCGGTCATTGACGTCGAGCTTGGCGAAGATCCGCAGCATATGGGTCTTCACCGTGGCTTCGCCGATGAACAGCCGGCGGCCGATCTCCACGTTCGACAGGCCGTCCGCGACCGCCTGGAGCACCTCGGACTCGCGGGCGGTCAGGGTGACGGGCTCGGGCCGGCGCATCCTGGCCACCAGGCGCTGCGCCACCCGAGGGGCCAGGACCGTCTCGCCCCGCGACGCCGAGTGGATCGCCTCCACCAACTGCTCGCGGGTGGCGTCCTTGAGGAGGTAGCCGGTGGCGCCCGCCTCGACGCCCCGCTCGATGTCCGCGTCGGTGTCGTACGTGGTCAGGATCAGCACCCGGGTACGGGCCTCACCCGCGACGATCTCCAGGGTGGCGCCCACCCCGTCCAGGACCGGCATCCGCAGGTCCAGCAGCGCCACATCGGGGCGGAGTCGTTCGACGAGGCGCACTGCCTCGCGGCCGTCGCCCGCCTCGCCCACGATCTCGACCGTGGGTTCCGAGGACAGCAGCGCGACAAGTCCGGCGCGCATCACCGTGTGGTCGTCGGCAAGGATGATCCGCAGCGGGATCTCAGTGGTCGCTGTCATGTCACACCTGACCGTCGAGGGCGAGCGGGATGGTCGCGAGGATTCGGGTGCCGTCACCGAGCGAGCTGGTGACGGTCAGGCCGCCGCCGAACTCGGCGAGCCGTTTGCGCATGCCGTCCAGGCCGGAGCCCCGGGAGTCCTCGACGGCGAACCCGCGACCGTCGTCGGTGATCTCCAGCTCGACGGCGTCGGCCCCCTGCGTCAGGACCACGCCGACCGTGCTCGCCGCCGCATGCTTGCGGACGTTGGCCAGGGATTCCTGTGTGCAGCGCAGAAGGGCGATCCGGGTCGGCTGGTCGCAGACGATGTCCGCGAGGTCCGCCGTCACGTCGAGGCCGGTGTCCTCGGTGAAGCGGGCCAGGGTGCGGCGGAGGGTGGCGGCGAGCGACCCGGGGGCCACGCCACTGCTGGGGGCGGCGCCGACCAGGACCCGAGCCTCGGCGAGGTTCTCCCGGGCCGTCTGCTCGATGGACTGGAGCTGCTGGGCGCTGCGGTGGACGTCCACGGCCAGCTGCGACCGGGCCGCCTCGGCGAGCACGATGATGGAGGCGAAGCCCTGGGCGAGGGTGTCGTGGATCTCCCGGGCGAGACGCTCTCGTTCCTCTGCCGCGCCCTGGCGCTGGTAGACCTCCGCCAGCTCCAGCTGGGTGTCCTTCAACTCGGCGCGCAGCGCCGCACGTTCGTCACGCTGCGCCAGCGCCCTGGGTGTCAGCAGCGCCATGCCCACGGCCACCGCCCAGACGCCGAGGGAGGAGAGGGTGTTGCCCAGGAACGCCTCCGCCTGCCCGCCCTCGCGGAGGCTGCCGCCGACGGTGATCGCCAGGGCACCGAGGCCGCTGCACAGGATCACGCCCCGGGGGCTGTCCGCGAAGACGACGAACTGCGAGAGCGTCACGGCGTAGAAGACGCCGTAGCCGTCACCGAGGTACGAGAGCAGCCCCAGCACGACGACGAGGACACCGAGGTATCCGTATCCCCCCGGCAGCCGGTCGCCGGGGGGCCTGCGCACCTGTGCGTAGCAGAGGGCGAGCACGGCCGTCAGCGCGAGGATCCCGAGTTTGCGGTCCGTCGGGGCGCCGCCCAGCATCGTGATCAGGGTGACCAGGGCGATCAGCCCCCAGGCGGTGATCGCCCACCCGTGGAGCACCCATACCCAGACGGGGTCACCGCGTTGGGGCCGTTGAAGCATGGCCGTCAGCCTACGTGGGGGACGGTCCGGCCGGCCGGGGCGGACGGGGCGCCGCCGGCGCGCTTGCGGCGCGACGGGCGCAGCGGCCGCCAGGCGCGCTCGCCGAGGAGGAGCAGGGCGGACGGCAGGATCATCATCCGGATGACCACGGCGTCCAGCAGGACCGCCACCGCCAGGCAGAAGCCCATCTGCTTCATCTCGGTGAGGTGCAGGAAGACGAAGGCCGCGAAGATGGTGACCATGACCAGCGCCGCGCTCGTCACCACCTTGGCCGAGCGGGCGATGCCGTCGGTCACCGCCTCGCGGGCCGTCTTTCCGTGCTCCATCGCCTCCTTGATGCGGCTGACGACGAAGACCTGGTAGTCCATCGACAGACCGAAGAGGAGCACGAAGAGGAAGAGCGGCACCCTGGACGCGATGGCGCCGAGGGAGTCGAAGTCCAGGAGGCCCTGTGCCCAGGTGCCCTGGAAGACCAGGACGAGTGCACCGAGCGCGGCGGCCGCGGAGAGCAGGTTCAGTACGACTCCGAGCAGGCCGATGACGGTGGAGCGGAAGGCCACGGCGGTCGTCAGGAAGGTGAGCAGCAGCAGGAATCCGATCACCAGCGGCAGCTTGCTCCTCTCGTGGTGCACATAGTCCTGCCCCCGGGCCACGTCACCGCTGACCGCCGTGTCCACCGCCGCCAACTCACCGACGGTGGCCGGGATGTAGCGGTGACGCAGGTGGTCGAGCGACGTGATCGCCTCGTCGGAGGGCGCCGGGTGCGGCACCGCCAGTTCCAGCACGCTGATCCGGCCGTCGGCGGAGGTCCGCACGACGGGCTGGGCGGTGCGGGCGTAGAGCGGGTCAGCCTGGGCGGTCCGGCCGAGTTCGCTCAGGGCCTTCCTCACCTCGGGGGCCTGTGCCGGGGAGCTCCGGGCCACCACCTCGTGCTTGACCAGGAGTTCGGGGAACGCGGTGGTCAACCGGTCGTAGACCCGCATGGCCGGGATGTCGCGGGAGAAGGTGTCCCGGCCGGGATCGACGAGCTTGAGGCCCAGCGCCGGCGCCGCCACGGCGAGCATGACCAGGACCGATGCGCACAGGGTGATCGCGGGGTGGCGCTGCGCGGGGCGCAGGAGGGCGCCGAAGATCCGGCCGTTGTCGGGCTTCGCGGCCTTCGTACGGACCGGAGCACCGCGCTTCGCCCGCCGGGCGGCCTTCTTCGCGGCGCGGCGTTCGGTGCGGTGGCCGAGCTTCACGAGCAGGGCGGGCAGCACGGTGAGCGAGCTGAGGACGGCCACGGCGACGACGAGGACGGTGCCGGTGGCCAGCGAGGAGAAGATGACGTCGGTGGCCAGGTAGAGCGTGGCGGTACACACGATCACCGCGAGGCCGGAGACGACGACGGCCCGGCCCGCCGTCGCGGCGGCGAGTTCCACGAGCGCCTCGGGGCCGAGCCGGCCGGCTGCCCGGGCCCGTTCCTCGCGTTCGCGCTTGAGGTAGAAGAGGGTGTAGTCGACGCCGACCGCGAGTCCCATGAGCAGGATCATGTTGGTTCCGACTCCGGGGTCGGGCATCAGGTGCGAGGCCAGCATGGCCAGGCCCATCGTCGCGGCGATCGAGGAGAGTGCCAGCAGCAGCGGCACGCCGGCCATGACGACGGAGCCGAACACGACCAGCAGGATGACGAGCGTCACCGGCAGGGAGAGGCGCTCGGACAGGGCGAGGTCCTCGCCGCGCTGGTCGTTGACGCCCTTGCTGATGGCGGGCGATCCGGTCTCCTCCACGACGAGGCCCGGGTGGGCGGCGGCCACCTGAGCGGTCCGCTCAAGGAGCGGGACGACGTTCTTCCTGGCGTCGAGTTCGGCGCCGTTCATGACCACGGCCACCCGCAGGGCCGTGCCGTCCTTCGAGCGGACGGGCGGTGCCACGCTGTCCACCTCGGGCAGCGCGTCCATCCGGGCGGTGAGGTCGCGGGCCGCGGCGGTGGCCTGTTCGGTGTCCAGGGGGCCCGACCTGGCGCGGATCAGGACGTGTTCGGTGGGCCGGCGCTGGAGGCCGCCGTCGGTGGCCATCGACTCGGCGTGCCCCGCCTCACCGACCCAGAAGTCCTCGGTGGTGGCGGGGTTGTTGCCGGCGGCGATCCCCGCGCCGAGGCACAGCAGCACGAAGACGAACCAGCCGACGATCGCGCGCCACGGATGCCGGGCGCTCCAACGGGCCATGCGTACAGGTCGAATTCTCATGCGTCCATGCTGGTTCGCCGGGCCCTTCGCCCGGCAGCCCCGCCCGGTGGAACCCCGTGTCCACCGGGCGGTGGACACGGGCCCGGGGGTCTACCCCCCGTCACGGGTGCCGGAGACGGACCGTGCACCGCTCGGCAGACGGTCAGAGACGGGCTTCCAGGCGGGCCCTCGCCTCGGGCCACTCGTCGGCGAGCAGCGAGAAGTAGACCGAGTCGCGCCAGGTGCCGTCGGGACGGCGGCGGTGGCGCCGCAGTACGCCCTCGCGCCGCGCTCCGAGCCGGGCGATGGCGTTCTGCGAGCGGACGTTGAGGTGGTCCGTCTTCAACTGCACTCGGCCCATGCCCAGTTCGTCGAAGGCGTGGCCGATCAGAAGCAGCTTCGTCTCGGTGTTGACCGCCGAGCGCCAGTGGGCGCGGCCGTACCACGTCCAGCCGATCTCCAGGCGCTCGTCGGCCACTTCGACGTCCATGAACGTGGTCCAGCCGACCGCCCGACCGCTCGCACGGTGGATCACGGCGAACGGGACGTAGGTCCCGCGCCGCGCGGCAGCGAGCAGCTCGGTGAGCTTCTCGCCGAGCTCTTCCCGGGTGTGCGGGGTCGGCCCGCCCTGCCAGCGCCAGACCTCGTCGTCACCGCCACCGGCGGCGAAGAGGTCGTCGAGGTGGTCCGGGGACAGCGGCTCGACACGGACGTGGCGGCCGGTCAGGGTCACGGGAAGCGGGGTCGTGGCAGACATGCCGGAATGCTAGCCCATTTGAACTAGGCAGAGAAGTGTTATGTACTAGTACGAAACTCAGCGCGGTGGCTCCGCGTCCTCCGTGCCGGTCCGCGCCTGGCGCAGGGCCGCCGCCGCCGCCCGTATCGCGGGCAGTTCCGCGTACAGCGCCTCGCCGGGGCAGTTGGTCTGGTACGCGTCGCGGTGGCCCGAAATCACGTGCAGCACGGCCGCCTTGCCCTTCGGGTACCTGCTCGCGTCGTTCGTCGAGACCAGCCGCACCGTGCCGCGCGGATCGGCCCCCGGCCGCAGCTTCCACGCGGCCACCTCGGCGAGAGCCCGGACGATGGCCTTCGGTACCCGGGCCCCGCGGCCGTAGTTGCCCAGCACCGCTATGCCCACGCTGTCGGCGTTGAAGCCGGTCGTGTGGGCCCCGCGGACCTGACGCGTGATGCCGCCGGCCCGGCCCTCGTAGATCGTCCCGCACCGGTCGACGAGGAAGTTGTAGCCGATGTCGTCCCAGCCGTTGCCCTTGATGTGGGCCTCCTCGACCGCCCGCAGCATCCGCGGCACGTCCGCGCAGTCGTAAGTGTTGGACTCCCCCGTGTGGTGGACGAAGACGGCCCGCACCGCGCCCGTGTAGACCGCGTGCTCCCGCACCATGCCCTCGTTCGCGTGCCATCCCGCCCGCGTGACGATCGTCGGCTGCGGCACCCCGTGCGCCCGCTCGTGCACCGCGGCCTTCGGCGCGGGCAGCACGAGGCGCACCGGGGCGTCCCGCAGCACCAGGAGGGTGAGCGGGAGGACCGCGGCGGCCGGCCAGAGTCGGTGACGGAGCCACATGGGACCACCCTGCGGCCTGTCCGCCCGGTGCGCAGACAGGGTGGCCAATCGGGTGAAACCGCTGGTCCGGACCGCGCGCCACACGAGGGTGCCGGCACTGACCACGGCCGGTGCGCCGCTTGGGCACGCGTCCCCGCCGCGGCCGCCCGTACGCCCTCCTCAGCAGTCCGTGCCGCGCGGCGCCCGGGACGCCGCCTCAGCAGCCCCCGCCGCGCGGCAGCCGGTACGCCGAGTCCAGCCGGTACGTCCCGCCCCTCGGCACGGTCAGCCGCGTCCACTCACCGTCCTGCCGCAGGCAGCCCCCGGTGGCACCGTCGACGCCGCTCACCCGCAGCCACGGCGAATGGGCGAGGCGGACGGTCACCGAGCCCGCCTCGGGCATCCGCACCACAAGCTCGGCGTCGTCGCCCCGTACGACCTCGGCCGGGGCCTCCACCAGCGGCCTCGCGTCCCGCACCCGGTAGATCGTCCACCCGGCGTCCTGCCACACCCGCTCCAGCCAGGGCTGACCGGCCCTGATCAGCGCCGCCTCGGCCTCGGCGGGGCCGTCCGGCTGCCCGTGGTGCAGCACCACGTAGCCCACGGCCCAGTGGTCCAGCCACGCCCGGTAGGCGGTGGGGGACAGCGCCCCGTCGTAGAAGAGCCGCCCCCGTTCGACGTCGAGCTGGCGGTTCCAGCCGCGCGCCATGTTCACGTGCGGGGCGAGCGCGGCCGCCTCGCGGTGATTGCGGGCCGGGACGACCTCCACGCGGCCCAGACGCGCGTCGAGGCGGTCGAGCTCGGCGACCACACCCTTCGTGCGGGACGCCCAGGACGGCACCGCGGTGGACACGTGGAGGTCGTCGACCGTCTTGTCGGCCAGCCAGTTGGCGGACAGCACGAGGGCCACCGCCATCACGGCCGTGCGCACCCACGCCTTCTCCCGGACGAGCGCGAGGATCGCCATGAACAGCACGGGCACCGCGACCAGACCGAGCAGCCGCTCCACGTTCGTACCGATCGGGGAGGCGATGAGGAAGGTGAGGAGAACCCCGACGGCGTACACCACCGCGCCGTACCGCAGCAGACGCCATTCCCGCCCCACCGGCGCGAGGACCGCGAGGACGGCACAGATGACGATCGGCATCCACAGCCTGTTGGCGTGCATGGGCTGTTCGCCCTGGAACGGGAAGAGCACCGTGGTGGCGCCCACGACGGCGAAGAAGGGCGCCATCAGCACCGCCCCCTTCCGCCACTGCCGGTCCAGGAGGTACGCCGCCCCCACGACCACGAGGAACAGCCCCGCGACCGGACTGGCCATCGTCGCCAGCGCCCCGGCCACCAGGGCGGTCACCGAGCGGTGGACGTACAGACAGGCGACGAGCCCGACGGCGACACCGAGGGCGAAGGTCGTACGCCCCGATGCGACGTTGCACCACAGCGCGAGCGCGGCGAGGAGCGCGGGAAGGAGCGCGTGCCGCTCCCCCCTGCGCACGAAGAGGAGGGCCATGAGCCAGGTGCCCGCGATCCCGGCGGCCACGGTCACCGTCCGGACGCCGAAGAAGGCCATCACGTACGAGGAGAAGACGCTGTAGTTGGCCGTGTGCATCCCCCCGTACCAGGAGAGGTTGTAGGCCGAGCCCGGGTGGCGGGCGGTGAACCCCGACCAGGCCAGCTGCGCGGCGAGGTCACCACCGCCGGTGGCCAGGACGGCCGCCCACACGGCGTAGAGCGGGATCACGACGGCCACGGCGACGACCGGCACCAGGTTGCGCCGCCACCACGGCTGCCGGACCTCCGCCTCCCGGCCCTGAGCCCCGCCCCGCTGCTGGGGGATACCGCCCCGCCCGACATCCCCCGCCGCTGCCTTCTGCAACTCCCCGTTGGCATACACCCGGCAACCCTAAGGGCCAAGGCCGTGAAGTTAAGGCTTGGTCGTTGGCGTCAAGATCTTGATGTTGAGGGTCGCTGTGTAGGTGTGCCGGTCGACTCTGAGGCTTTTGTATGCGTATCGGGATATGGGTCGTTTCACCGCTCGGGGGCTGACGCGGAGGCGGCGGGCGGGCATGAGGTGGTCCAGGACGGCTCGGCCGATCGTTCCGGCGAGGTCGATGACGGAGTCGGCGATGATGCCTGCGGCTCGGACGATCTGATCGCGGGCGCATCGTAGTGCGACGCTGAAACTTCCCCGGTCGGGGTCTGCTCCGGGTGTGGTCCCGGTGGCGTCGGCGATCGCGATCCGCAGGGCCTGGTATGCGCTCAGGAGGGCATAGACCTCTTGGGTGATGCCTGCCCAGGTCTGAGAGCGCAGGACTCGTCGGCCCAGCATCGACTTCTTGATCGCGAAGTAGGCGGATTCCACTTCCCATCGCTCGTGATAGAGGCTGACCAGGTTGGATGCCGGGTATCGGTGGTGGTCGAGGAGGTTGGTGGCCAGCCGGTAGAGGCCGGTCGTGCGGCCCTGGCTGGTAATGATGGTGATCTCGCACTCGATGATGCGGACTTCGAGACCGCCGAAGCGGGAGAGGTGGGAGCCGTCGTCGAAGCGGGCCAGGACCGGGGGCTTGCGGGCGGCCGAGATACGGGCCAGGAAGGCGGCCTCGGTGCCGGCGACGGCGGTCAGGAACGGATTGCCGGAGAAGCCCCGGTCGAGAAGGACGATCATTCCCGCGTGCAGGGAGCGGGCCAGTTGCTTGGCGTAGGCGGTCTCGCCGCTGGAGCGGGGGCCGAAGGCAGCGTCCAGGACCGCGCGGGTGCCGCAGGCCACCAGCGCGGTCAGGCAGATCTGCGGGTAGCCGGAGGTCCCGTACTGGTTGGTGATCCCGCCCAGACGGGCCCGGTGCAGTGGGCTGTCGGGGACGTCGAGGCAGGTGCCGTCGATCGCGACGGTCAGCAGGCCCTTGAAATGGGCGCCGGTGGTACGGATCGCTGTCGCGGGCCCGCGCAACAGGTCGAACAGGGCCTGCATGGGACGCGCCCCCAGGCGGGTCCGGGCGTTCCAGAGCGCTGTGCCGGTGACCTTCGCGACCGGTATCGCCTCCAGCGAGGCGGTGAGCTTGCGCCAGACTGCCAGGTAGCCGCAGTCGTCGAAAAGGGCCGCGGCCAGCAGCAGGTAGACCACCACCCGGGCAGGAATCTTCCGCAGCCGCTGCTGGACCGCACCCGTTTCGACAAGGGCCGCATCGACCATCTCGAACGGGACGATCCGGGTGAGTTCCCCCAGATGCCCAGGAGCGAACAGGCCCTTGGCTACCGTGATTTCACGCGTGATGACACACTGATCGGACAGCGGAGCCTCCGGTGCTGTGAACGGCTGTCTTGGTCGACTGCCAGTTCTACCGGGGCTCCGCTTCTCACGTCCCGGATCGCACCAGATCAGACCCCACACGTTGGCGTCCCCCGAGCCCTAACTTCACGGCCTTGCCCTAAGGGCTGCCCCCGGGCCGCCACGTCCCTGCAGCACCCGGGCGATATTCTGAGGAGAGCGCATCCGCCGACCAGGAGACGTGTGGCCACGATGTCCCGCAACCCGCAGACCGCCGCCGTCGCGGTGGTTGCGCTCGGCGGCGCGACGGGCGCTTCCGCCCGCTACGGGGCGGCGCTCCTGTGGCCCACCCCGACGGGCGGCTTCCCCTGGACGACCCTCGTGGTGAACGTCGTCGGCTGCGCGGTGATCGGCGTGTTCATGGTGGTGATCAGCGAAGCGTGGACGGCACACCGTCTGGTGCGGCCGTTCTTCGGCACCGGGGTGCTGGGCGGGTTCACCACGTTCTCCACGTACGCCGTGGACATCGAACGCCTCGTCGCCGGAGGCCGGGCCCGTACCGGTCTCGCCTATCTGGGACTGACACTGCTCGCGGCCCTCGCGGCGGTGTGGAGCGCGGTGTGGCTGACGCGCCGCGCACTCGCGTGGAGGCAGCCATGACGACGCCGAGCACCGAGCCGGGCCTGCGGCTGACCGTCCTGGTCGGCGAGTCCGACACCTGGCACCACCGCCCGGTCTTCACGGAGATCGTGCACCGCGCGCACGCGGCGGGACTGGCGGGAGCCAGTGTGTTCCGGGGCGTCGAGGGCTTCGGTGCCTCCTCGATGATCCACACCCAGCGGCTGCTGTCGCTCAGCGAGGACCTGCCGGTGGCGGTGGTGATCGTGGACACGGAGGCGAAGGTCCGCGCGTTCCTGCCACGGATCGCCGAACTGACCGGCGACGGCCCCGTCACGCTGGACACCTGCGAGATCGTCCACCCGGAGCGGGATTCCGGGGAGCGCGGGTGAACTGGCTGCTGGTGATCGTCGGAGCGGCCGTCGGTGCCCCGCTGCGGTATCTGACCGACCGGGCGGTGCAGACCAGGCACGACACCGTCTTCCCGTGGGGGACCTTCACGGTGAACGTGAGCGGCTGTCTGGTGCTGGGCCTGCTGACCGGCGCGGTGGCGGCCGGCGCCGCGTCCTCGCACCTGCAGCTGCTGATCGGGACGGGGCTCTGCGGAGCGCTGACCACGTACTCGACGTTCAGTTACGAGACGCTGCGGCTGGCCGAGGGCGGGGCGCGGTTCTACGCGGCGGCCAACGCGGGGGCGAGCGTGGTCGCGGGTCTCGGCGCGGCGTTCGCCGGGGTCACGCTCGCCGAGGCGCTCTGGACCTGACACCGCGCACGCGCCGAGGCCCGGCCCCCCCTCGCGGGGAGACCGGGCCTCGGGTGCGACGGGTGCGGCTCAGGCGTCCTGACCGGGCGTCCCCAGTGCGGCCGACGCCGCTTCCAGGGGACTGAGCGCCACCGGCGCGGCGGGGGCCGGGACGGGCCGGCAGGTGAAACCGAGACGCGAGAGCGCCCTGGTCACCTCACCGGCCGAGAAGTCGCGGCGGTCCTGCCGGGTGATGACCTCACCCACCTGCTTGACCGGGTACACACGACGACTGATGATCACCGATTCCCCGGTGACGGGTTCGGGCTTGATGCCCTTCATCGATTCCTCGACCTCGTGCTTGAACAGGTCGAACGGGAAACGGGCGATGACGCAGCGCATAGTGCCTCAACGGGTTCGGGGAGCGGAAGGGCGGGAACGCGGGTGTCGGTCAGGCGGCGCGGTCGCCGGTGGCGCGGCGCGGCGCGCCACCGCTCCGCGGCTGGGACGACGACGCGGACGACGAGGAGCGGCGCGCCTGAGCCGGGCGGCTGCGCCGGCCGCGGGAGGAGGAGCCGCCCTTGGGGCGCTCGGATGCGGGCGAGGTGATGGTGACGGGGATGCCCGAGGGCGCCTGCGCACCGGTGATCCGGCTGAGCTCGGCCTCGCCGGAGCGGACCTCGGCGATCTGCGGGGTGATCCCGGCGTCGGACATCAGGCGCGTCATCTCGCGGCGCTGGTTGGGCAGCACCAGCGTGACGACACTGCCGGACTCACCGGCCCGGGCGGTGCGGCCGCCGCGGTGCAGGTAGTCCTTGTGGTCGCTCGGCGGGTCGACGTTGACGACGAGGTCGAGGTTGTCGACGTGGATGCCGCGGGCCGCGACGTTCGTGGCGACCAGCACCGTGACGTGTCCGGTCTTGAACCGCGTCAGGGTCCGGGTGCGCTGCGGCTGGGACTTCCCACCGTGCAGCGCCGCCGCCCGTACCCCGCTGCTGAGCAGGTGGTCGGTGAGCTTGTCCACGGCGTGCTTGGTGTCGAGGAACATGATCACCCGGCCGTCGCGGGCAGCGATCTCCGTCGTCGTGGCGTACTTGTCGGCGCCGCGGACGTAGAGCACGTGGTGCTCCATCGTGGTCACCGCACCGGCGGCCGGGTCGACCGAGTGGACGACCGGGTCGTGCAGGTAGCGGCGGACCAGCAGGTCGACGTTACGGTCCAGGGTGGCCGAGAACAGCATCCGCTGGCCCTCCGGCTGCACCTGGTCGAGCAGCTCGGTGACCTGCGGCATGAAGCCCATGTCGGCCATCTGGTCGGCCTCGTCCAGAACGGTGATGGAGACCCGGTCCAGGGTGCAGTCGCCGCGCTCGATCAGGTCCTTGAGCCGGCCGGGGGTGGCGACGACGACCTCGGAGCCGCCGCGCAGCGCCGCGGACTGCCGGCCGATCGACATGCCGCCGACGACGGTGGCCATCCGCAGCTTCAGCGAGCGGGCGTACGGGGTGAGAGCGTCGGTGACCTGCTGGGCCAGTTCCCGGGTGGGGACGAGGACCAGGGCCAGCGGGCGGCGGGAGTCGGCGCGCCGTCCCTCGATGCGGGCCAGCAGGGCCAGGCCGAAGGCGAGCGTCTTGCCGGAGCCGGTGCGGCCGCGGCCGAGCACGTCACGGCCGGCGAGCGAGTTCGGGAGCGTGGCCGCCTGGATCGGGAAGGGCACGGTGACGCCCTCGTTCGCGAGCGCCGACAGGAGCGGAGCGGGCATGTCCAGATCAGCGAAGGCCTCGACGGCGGGCAGTCCCGGGGTGATGGTCGTCGGCAGGGCGAACTCGCCCTGCTTGGCGGCGGGCCGGCGGCCGTAGCCGCCACCGGAGCGCTGCGCCGGGGCGCCGAAGCGTCCCTGTCCGCCACCCTGGCGGCCCGGGGCCTGCGAGCGGAAGCCGCCGCCCGAGCGGGAGCCGCCGGAAGTGGAGGCTCCACCGCTGCGGGTACGGGAGAAACGGTCATTGGAGCGGGCTGTGCGGTCGCGGTTCATACGGAACCTTCCTCGATATGGCGCGTATCGAGGAATTCATTGCGGCGACGAGCGGCACAAGAATCGCAAGAACGGGCCGTTGGCATACGTGAACGAAGCCCGGCAGCCGGTCTTGAGCCGATACGGGCCCGGGTGAACCGGGTCCGGCGCTTCGCAATGACGGAACGAGCCGGCCTACCGAACGGGCCTGCGGGTCACGTCACGGGGCTCCGGCGGACCGGTGGTCCGGGAGCCATGGCGGATCGTCCGCCGCATGGTGAAGAGCGTGGGTCCTGTGCGCTTCCCCGGCGGCTCGTGGCGGTGGTACCGGCACGGCGTGCACGGGGGCGGACCCGGAAAAGCAACGAGCTGGGGCCCGCACCCAAGGTGCGGGCCCCAGCTGTGGATGCGCACTCAGCGCGTAAGCGCCGGTGTCATCAGATTCACGCGGGGGTGATGTTCTCCGCCTGCGGGCCCTTCTGGCCCTGCGTGACGTCGAAGTTCACCTTCTGGCCCTCCTGCAGCTCACGGAAGCCGCTGGCGGCGATGTTCGAGTAGTGGGCGAAGACGTCAGCGCCGCCACCATCCTGCTCGATGAAGCCGAAGCCCTTTTCCGCGTTGAACCACTTGACGGTGCCAGTAGCCATGTTTTATCTCCTTCTGGGGCAGAGCCCGGGGGCTGGCACTGTGCCAGTCCCGCGTCGCCGCGATGATTACCCCATCCGGATAATGAGCCGGAAAATACAAAAGCGCACCCACCGGCCCATTTAGCCGAGGAGAGCACTTGGAGTCTTTGGGAACCACAACTGCAACTGAGATCTACAGTAGCACAATGAATGCGAGCGGGCGCGGCAAGTAATTACACTCCGCCCGGCGCGTCATAAACCTTCACCGCACATTGCACAGAATTCTATGCTTGCGGCTACAGATATTCGTCGCTCCGTGCTACGACGCCTCGGGGCCGGCGCCTCGCTCTCCCCCCGGCCCGGGGGCGGGGGGAGAGCGAAGAGGTCAGCCGCGCGCGAACCTCAGCGTGATCAGCTCGAACGGCCGCAGCGCCAACTGCACTGCGCTCTCGCTGAGTTGAGGCGCGGCCGCATCGGTCAGCGGCCGCTCCAACAGGTCGCACACCGAGACGCCGGCGGCTTCGAAGCCGGTGGCCAGACGGACCCTGGCGCGTCCGCCCGTGGACTCGTAGAGGCGCACCACGAGGTCGCCGCTCGCATCGTCCGCCAGCTTGACCGCGCTCACGACGACCGCCTCGTTGTCGACGCCCACCAGCGGGGACACCTCCCCGGCACCACTGACCCGGCGCTCGGGCAGGTTGATGCGGAAGCCCTCGCGGACCGCGTCACCGATCGCCGCACCGGGGACCAGGGCGTGCCGGAAGCGGTGGACGCCCTGGTCGGTCTCCGGGTCGGGGAACCTCGGGGCGCGCAGCAGCGAGACCCGCACGGTGGTGGTCGTGCCGGCGTCGGAGTCACGGACGGTACGGGTCACGTCGTGGCCGTACGTCGAGTCGTTGACGAGCGCCACGCCCCAGCCCGGCTCCTCCAGGTGGACGAAGCGGTGGTTGCAGGCCTCGAACTTGGCGGCCTCCCAGCTGGTGTTGGTGTGGGTGGCCCGGTAGAAGTGCCCGAACTGCGTCTCGGAGGCGTACCGCTCGGCGTGGATGTCCAGGGGGAACGCCGCCTTGAGGAACTTCTCCGTCTCGTGCCAGTCGACCTCGGTGTCGATGTCGAGCCGCTTGGCGCCCGGTGCGAGGGTCAGCAGCTGGGTGACCTTCGAGTCGCCGAAACTGCGGACGATCCGTACGCACGCGGCGCCCCCGGCCTCGACGGGGGTGAGCTCGTCGAGGTCCGTCAGGTCCGTGACGGTGTTGCGGTAGAACTCGTCCACGTCCCAGGCGTCCCACATGTTCGGGAAGTCGGGGTGGATCTGCAGCAGGTTCGCGGCCCGGCCCGGCGCGACGGTCTCGCGCTCGGCACCGATGTCGTACGCCGAGACGACCAGTCCGCGGGCGTCGATCTCCACCCGGAGCAGCCCGTTGTCCAGCACGTATCCCCCGCCTTCGCGCGGGGCGGCCGCCTGGACGCTGCCGGCCGAAACGGCAGCCGCCGCACCGGCGGCGACTCCGCCGCGCGCGTGCGGGGCGGAGTTGAAGACGAGGACCTCCCCCGGCGCGGGGTCACCGGCCAGTGCCCGCTGCGCGGCGTCGATGACGCCGTTCAGCTCCTCGGCGACGGCCGCGTACGTCTTCTCCGCCTCGCGGTGCACCCAGGCGATCGACGAGCCGGGCAGGATGTCGTGGAACTGGTGCAGCAGCACCGTCTTCCAGATCCGGTCCAACTGCTCGTACGGGTAGACCGAGCCGGTCCGCACCGCCGCGGTGGCGGCCCACAGCTCGGCCTCCCGCAGCAGGTGTTCGCTGCGGCGGTTCCCCTGCTTCGTCTTCGCCTGGCTGGTGAGCGTGGCGCGGTGCAGCTCCAGGTAGAGCTCGCCGACCCACACCGGTGCGTTCGGGTACTCCGCCTCCGCCTTGGTGAAGAAGTCGGTGGGGGTCTCCCACGTCACCGTCGCGGAGCCTTCGAGGCTGCGCATCCTGGCGGCCTTGGCGATCATCTCGCGGGTGGTGCCACCACCGCCGTCGCCCCAGCCGGTCGGGGCGAGGGAGTGCTGGGCGACGCCCTTGTCCTTGAAGTTCTTCGCCGCGTGGGCGATCTCGCTGCCCTTCATCGAGCAGTTGTACGTGTCGACGGGCGGGAAGTGCGTGAAGATCCGGGTGCCGTCGATGCCCTCCCACTGGAAGGTGTGGTGCGGGAACTTGTTGGTCTGGCTCCACGAGATCTTCTGCGTGAGCAGCCACTTGGAGCCCGCGGCCTTGATGATCTGCGGCAGGCCGGCCGCGAAACCGAAGGTGTCGGGCAGCCAGGCCTCGTCGTTCTCGATGCCGAACTCGTCGAGGAAGAAGCGCTTGCCGTGCACGAACTGGCGGGCCATCGCCTCGGAGCCGGGCATGTTCGTGTCGGACTCGACCCACATGCCGCCTGACGGCACGAACCGGCCCTCGGCCACGGCCTTCTTGACCTTGGCGTAGACCTCGGGGCGGTGCTCCTTGATCCAGGCGAACTGCTGGGCCTGCGACATCGCGAAGACGAAGTCGGGCTCGTCCTCCAGGAGCGCGGTCATGTTGGACGTCGTACGCGCGACCTTGCGGACCGTCTCGCGCAGCGGCCACAGCCAGGCGGAGTCGATGTGCGCGTGGCCGACGGCGCTGATGCGGTGCGCGGACGGCTGGGCGGGCGTCGCGAGCACCTCGGTGAGCTGCTCGCGGGCGGCGGCCGCGGTGCCGTTCACGTCCTGGAGGTCGACCGCGTCCAGGGCGCGGCCGATGGCGCGCAGGATGTCCCAGCGCCGGGCACCGTCGACAGGCAGCTCCTGCATCAGCTCGCCCAGCACCTCCAGGTCCTGGACGAGGTTCCAGACGTGCTCGTCGAAGACGGCGAGGTCCATCCGGGCGAGCGTGTACTGCGGCTCGTCACCCGCGGTCTCCTTGTCACCGAGCTGGGTCGGCAGGAATGGGTGGTAGTCGAGGATGACGGGGTTGGACGCCGCCTCGATGTGCAGCACCACCTCCTCGCCGCCGGCCGCCGGAGCGCCCACGCGCACCCACTGGTTGCGCGGGTTGAGGCCCTTCACCGGGGTGCCGTCGGGGCGGTAGACCAGGCCCTCGCACTGGAAGCCCGGCATGTTCTCGTCGAAGCCGAGGTCGAGCAGCGCCTCGACGGTACGGCCCGCCCACGCCTCGGGGACCGTCCCGGAGACCCGGAACCAGCAGGTGCCCCACGGAGCGCCCCACCGGTCGCCGACCGCGATCGGCCCGGTCGCACCGGTCAGGCCTTCCGCGACGGGCACGGGCTCACCGGGCGCGTTCCATACGGCGACGTCCAGCGGGACGGATTCCGGGTATACGGCCGGCCGGATGCGCTCGTCGAGGACGCGCTTCAGACGGGCTTCGACCAGGCTGCGGTCGTCGTGCATGAGGGTGGCTCCGTTGTGAGGTGGGTGCGGGCGGGGGGGTGCTTGCGGTGCTTACCAGCGGTGCGTGGTGGTGGCGGCGCCGGATGTCGTGTAGAGCTCGCCAACGGCCCTCACCTGGAAACGGGCGGCCTTTTCGCCCGGTTCCCGCTGGATGTCCGGAACGAAGAAGGCGGTGCCGGACGTGCCGCCGAGGAAGCGCCGGGTGCCGTCGGGGAGGATCCGGTGCAGCTCGTAGTGGCGCGGGTTGCCGGCCGCCCGCTGCCAGCGCAGGCGCAGACCGGTGCCGTCGGCGCCCGAGGCCGCGCCGGTGATGCGCAGACCGGCCGGCGCGGACGGGACCTCCACCGCGTCGCGGACGGCCAGGGCGCCGAGCCGCCAGCGCACCGGGCCGGCCGCCGTGAGCCGTACTCCCAGGGCGCGGACGGTCCCTGCCAGGGAGCTCAGCCGGAGGGTGGCGGTGGCCCAGCCGGTGCCGCCCGCCCGCAGTTCGCCCGCCGGGACATAGGTGTACGCGATCGGGTCACCCGGCCGGTCGGGTTCGTGCAGTGCGACGGCCAGTTCGACGGTGACCGGGCCTGATCCCGGGTCCGTCCGGTGGGTGAGCTCGACGACGGTGCGCCGGGAGAGCGGCAGGCGGGTGCCGTACAGCTCGACGGTGGCCGGGGCGTCGAGGTCGCCGTCGACCAGAAGACTGCTGCCACCGCGCCAGGCGTCGTCGAAGTCGAACGCGACGGACGGGGTCCTGCCGTCGGTACGGACGACCCAGCGGCGGCCCGGCAGCCGGTCCTGGAGCCCGAGATGGTTCCACTCGGCGGCCGAGGCCACCCGGCCGTTCTCGTACCAGCGCAGGCCGTGACCCGTGTTGAAGGTGGTGGCGAACGGCAGGTGGCCGACGGTGGAGCGGTCGGCCACCGCCGTGGCGGGGGCGCGCCAGGTGTCCGTGCGGTCCGGCCGGGACGGGTCGAGGGACCATCCGGTCCAGAACCGCTGGTCGGCGGCGTGGAACTGCGCGGGGGTGCGGCCCTGGGGGAGCTGACTGCGGGTCCACTCCGGCCGGTAGAAGCCGTACGAGAGGGTGTGCGGCCCGTCGGCGGGGATGATCGCGTCCCAGTCGACGGCCTTGTTCCAGCCGCTCGACTCCACGTCGACGCCCGCCCACAGGTCGTAGCGGCTCCGGTCCACGGCCTCGGCGTTCGCACCGGAGGCGGTGAGTGTCCGCGGTGTCCAGCGGAAGTCCACGAACATCGAGTCCGCTTCCTCGAACAGCGCCGTGTTCTCGGCGTTCAGCTCCCCCTGCCAGCCGACCTCGCCCCGTACCGTCATCGCGTCGTACCACGTGACGCGCAGGCCGGCGGCGTCGCTGCGCGCCCGCAGGTCGGTGACGAAGGCGAGCATCTCGGAGCCGAGCGCGGCGTCCCCGCCCTCGGTCTCCGCGTTGATGAACCAGCCGTCGAAGCCGTGCGCGACGGCCACTTCCACGAGCTTCGCGGCCAGCGGGAACCGACCCGTTCCGTCACGCTGTACGAGGTCGCGCGTCCATCGCAGTTCGCCGCCGTGGTGCACGGGCGGCAGGAACACGGTGCCGAGGACCGGGACGCCGTGGCGGTGCGCCGCGTCCACGACCGGGGCGTTGGGTGCGAGGACCAGACCCTCCCCCGCCGAGCCGCCCCAGAAGACGAGTTCGTCGATGTACGCCCAGTGGCTCAGGGCGTAGTGGTCGGCGGTGGCGGAGCCCTGCGACGGGTTTCCCGCGGTGTTCCCGAAGGCGACCAGCGAGGAGATGCGCGCCTGGTCGGTGCGGGCGGTGGTGTTCACCGGGACCGGGGTGAAGCGGGCGGCGAGCGGGACGGTCGCGGTGTTGAACGGCAGGTCGGGGTCGGCCTCGGCGCGCCAGGCCTTCAGGCTCCGCCAGGTGACGCCCTCGCCCGGGGTGCCGTCCGGCACGGAGTCGGGGAACCAGTAGGAGGCGAACGGCTGGGACGCGGCCTTCGCCGAGGGGGCGGTGGACGCCTCCGCCGATCCGGTGAGGGCCGGGGTCAGGAGGGCGGCGGCCGTTCCGGCGCCCGCGAGGACGACGGTGCGGCGGGTGGGCGCGGAGGGGCGCGAGGAGGGCTGGTTCATGGCGTGCTCCGTATCGTGTGAGAGGCGATTCCGGTGCTGTGCGAGGTGGTGGTGTGCGGGGGTGTGGTCACCGGACCTGGTCCGGTGCGACGACCTCGGTGATGGAGCGGGCGGCCAGGTGCTCCGCGTCGTCCGCCTTGCTCGCGAGGACGGCCGTCGGACGGACCCCGTCCGCGGTGAGCCTGGCGAAGGCCTCGAAGACGGCCCCGCCGGGGGCGCACACCGAGCGGCGCGGTGCGGTCGTGTCGTCGCCGGCGTCGACGATGACGGCCGTGGTCCGGGGAGCGGGCCGACGGGTTCGGCCGCGGTGCTCCTCGACGATCCGGGCGATGGTCCGGCCGGCCGGCTTGACCTGCCGGTCGTTGGTCAACAGGCCCAGGCTGTATTCGAGTTCGGGGAAGTCGGCCAGCGAGCGGGACACGTCGTGCGAGCACCACCAGGTGACGCCCCACACGTCCTCGCAGTCCAGGGCGTTCTCCACGGTCGCCTCCGTGAAGGCGGCGGCGTGCTCGGCCGGGATCAGGGGGGCGGGGGCTCCGACCTCCTGGAGCCAGACCGGCCGGTGCGCATCGAGCGCCCAGGCCTTGGAGAGTTCGATCAGGTAGGCGGCGTGGTGCTCGGTGGCCGTGCCGGTGCGGCCGTGGCGCTGGGCGGTGCCGTTGAAGACCCAGGAGTGCACGGCGGTGACGGCCCCGGTCCGGGCCGCGTGCGCGGGGGTGAAGGCGTGGTCGTCCTGGTACCAGGCGGCGTCGTACTCGGCGTGCAGATGGAGTCTGCCGGGTGCCCCCTCCTCGCAGGCGTCGAGCATCCGGGTCAGCCAGGTGCCCGCCTGCTCGGGGGTGATGCGGTCCGGGTCGGGATGCGGATCCCCGGAGAACTGGTTGATCTCGTTGCCGAGCGTCATCCCGATGAAGTGGGGCCGGTCGGCGAGGGCGGCGGCGAGCGTGCGCAGGTACTCGGCCTGGCCGGACACCACGTCGGGGTCGGTGAAGAGGTTGCGCCGGTGCCAGGTGCCCGTCCAGGCGGGCAGGAAGTCGAAGCTCGACAGATGCCCCTGGAGCCCGTCCACGCTGACGTCGAGCCCGCGTTCGGCGGCGGCGTCGGCGAGCTGGACGAGCTGCTCGACCGCGCGCGGGCGGATCAGGGTGCGGTTGGGCTGGAAGAGGGGCCAGAGCGGGAAGACCCGGATGTGGTCGAGGCCGAGACCCGCGATCGAGTCCAGGTCGGCGCGTACGGAGTCGAGGTCGAAGTCCAGCCAGTGGTGGAACCAGCCTTCGCTGGGCGTGTAGTTGGCGCCGAAGCGCAAGGGGAAGGAGCTCATACGGAACACGGTCCTGGTTCTGTGGTGCGGGGGGGCGGGGATCGGTCAGCCCTTGACGGCGCCTTCGCCGACTCCCCGGAAGAAGAAGCGCTGCAGACCGGCGAACAGCACGATGAGCGGGAGGACGGCGATGATCGTGCCCGCGGCGACGAGCCGTTCGTCGTTCGCGAACGTGCCGTGCAGGTAGTTCAGCCCGATGGTCAGAGTGAAGTTCTCCGGGTCGCTGAGGACGATCAGCGGCCACAGGAAGTCGTCCCACGAGCCCATGAAGGCGAAGATCGCGACGACGGCGAGGGTGCCCTTGACCGACGGCAGCGCGATCCGCAGGAAGCGCTGCCAGACGTTGGCCCCGTCCACGAACGCCGCTTCCTCCACCTCCTCGGGGAGGTTCAGGAAGGCGTTGCGCATCAGCAGGACGTTCATCGCCCCGATGGATCCGGGCAGCAGCACGCCGAGCAGGGTGTTGTTCAGGCCCAGGTCACGCATGGTGGTGAACTGGGCGATGATGATGCCCTCCACCGGTACGAGCATGGCGAGGATGAACGCCAGCGTCGCGGCCCTGCGGCCCCGGTAGCGCAGCCGGGCCAGCGCGTAGCCGGCCAGCGCGGCGCCCACGCAGTTGGTCACCACGTTGGCGGCGGCGACCTTCAGCGAGTTGAAGGCGTAGTCCCACACCGGGATGGTGTCGGCGACCCTGCTGTAGTTGTCCAGGGTCGGATCGCCGGGGAGGAACGTCGGCGGCGAGCTGAAGATGTCCTCGTTCGGACCCTTCAGCGAGGTCGAGAGCTGCCACAGGAACGGTCCTACGGTCAGGACGAGCACCGCGAGCAGCAGCACGTAGCGCAGGACCAGCTGCCAGGCCGGGACCCGGCGTCCTTCGGCGTCGGTGGTCTTCAGGATGCTCACGCGTCCTCCTTGCGGTCGGCGCGGAGCACCAGCAGCATCAGGCCGACGGTGACCACGAAGATGACGACCGAGATGGCGGAGGCGTACCCGACCCGCCCGGTCAGTCCGGTGCCCACCCGCTGGACGAGCATCACCAGGGTGGTGTCCTCGCCCGCGGGCCCGCCGGAGGGGCCGGCCATCAGATAGACCTCGGAGAAGACCTTGAAGGCCGAGACCGAGGACAGTGCCGCGACCAGCACCATGGTGGAGCGGATGGCGGGCACGGTGACGGTGAAGAAGCGGCGTACGACTCCGGCGCCGTCCACGGACGCCGCCTCGTGCAGCTCCCGCGGTACGTTCGCCAGCGCCGCCAGGTAAATGATCATGTAGTAGCCGAGGCCCTTCCAGACCGTGACCGTCATCGCGCTGCCGAGCAGCAGCCACTGGTCGCTGAGGAAGCCGACCTTCCCGATGCCCACGGCCTCCAGGAGCGAGTTGATCAGCCCGCGGTCGTCGAGCATCCAGACCCAGATCAGTCCGACGACGACGATGGAGGCGACGACCGGCGTGTAGAAGGCGGAGCGGAAGAAGGAGATGCCGGGGATGTGCCGCTGGACGAGCATCGCCAGCAGCAGCGGCAGGATGACGAGTGCGGGCACGACCCCGAGGACGTACAGCGCGCTGTTGCGCAGCCCGATCCAGAACATCTCGTCGTGCAGGAGCTCCCGGAAGTTCGCCAGGCCGACGAACTCGCCCGGGACCAGGGTCCGCCGGTCCGTGAAGGCGTTGACCAGTGTGCTGAAGAACGGGAAGAGGCTGAAGGCGCCGACCACGATGAGTCCGGGCGCGGCGAACAGCCAGGGGCTGAGGGGCAGATGGCGGCTGATCCGGCCGGCGGGCCGGCGGTCGCCGGGGCGGGTGCCCCGGACCGCCGCTCCCGCCGCGCCGCGGCCCGGCGCACTGACCGGGGCTCCGGTGCGGGCGGCCTCGGTCCGGGACTTCGCGGGGGTGGGGGAGTTCACTGGGTCCTTTCTTCTGAGTCGGGCCGGATCAGGGAGCGGGGTCCGGTGCGTGCGGCTGCGGGACGGAGGAGGGAGCCCCCGCGCGGCATGGGTGACCGACGACGACGCCGCAGGTGTACGTGCCGGGCCTCGCGAGCCCGGCACGAGCCGACCGGGAGCACCCAGGGGGCTCAGCTCTGCTGCAACAGCCGGTCACAGGCCTTGACAGCGTTGTCAAGAGCTTCCTTGGGGCTCTGCTTTCCTTGCAGCGCCTTGGCGATCTGGTTACGCAGTTCCGTCTTCATCTGCTCGCTGAACAGCACCGGCGTGTAGTTGACGGCCGTCTTCAGTGACTTCGCGGCGGCGACCCGCACACGGGTCTCGTCCGTGCCGTCCTCCTTGGTGAAGTACGGGTCGTCGAGGGAGCCGGCGGTGCTGGGGAAGATGGCGACCTGCTTGGCGAAGTC
Source organism: Streptomyces sp. NBC_01013 (assembly GCF_045162765.1). Lineage (NCBI taxonomy): Bacteria > Bacillati > Actinomycetota > Actinomycetes > Kitasatosporales > Streptomycetaceae > Streptomyces > Streptomyces sp. NBC_01013. The sequence continues at coordinate 4,337,035 of NZ_CP108687.1, read as the reverse complement.
CATCTGCCGCGTCGCGTCGGTCACGTAGTGGGCGAAGGCCACGGCGGCGGGCTTCTGCTTGGTCTGCGCGTTCACCATGACGCCCATGACGTACATGTTGGCCTTGCCGGTGCTGCTGACCTGGTCGGTGATCCCGATGTTCTTGTAGAGGCCCGGGGCCTGCTTCTTGAAGTTGGCCAGGTCCAGCGCACTGCCGGGGTTCATCGCCACGGACTCGGTGAGGAACTTGTGGCCGGACGACTCGGGGGTCGCGGTCAGCGCCTGCGGGTCGAGCGCCTTGGCGTCGTACAACTCCTTGTAGTGCGTGAGGAGCTGGACGCCCTTGGCGTCGTTGAAGGCGAAGCCCGTGCCTTCCTTGTTCATCAGCTGTCCGCCGTAGCGGCCGAAGTCCTCGATGGTGGGCACGTTGGCGAGCGTGGCGACCTTGCCCTTGCTCTGCCGGGCCAGCTTCAGACCGTCCGCGAAGACCTCGTCGTAGGTGGTCGGGGGCTTCTGCGGGTCCAGCCCCGCGTCCTTGAGGAGGCGCTTGTTGTAGAACATCGGCCCGGTGTTGAGGTACCAGGGGAAGGCGTACGTGCCCTCGGTGCCCGGTATCCGATGAGCCTTCCAGGCACCGTCCAGGTACTCCTTGCGGTACTGCGGCGCCGCCTTGTCGAGGTCCAGTGCGATGCCCGCCTTGGCCAGCGGGGCCACCAGGTCCGGCGACACGTTGACGACGTCCGGCAGGGTGCCGCCCGCCGCGTCAGCGCTGATCTTGTCCGCGTAACCCTCGCCGGGCCGGTCCACCCACTTGACCTCGGTGCCCGGGTACTTCTTCTCGAAGTCCGCGATCACACCGTTGAAGTAGTCCTTGAAGTTCGCCTGCAGGTTCCAGGTCTGGAAAGTGATCTTGCCCGCGACCTTGCCGGAGGCGTCGGACGAGCCCGAACCGGACTCACCGCCACACGCGCTCAACGGCAGGACGGTGGCGAGGACGGCGGCAGTGACGACTGCCCTGCGGGAGATGCGCACGGTGAACGGCTCCTTTGCTCGGACCAGGCGTGCGGACGCCGAACCGTGGGCGCTGACCCGTCGGCTGCGTTCGCCCAGCAGACCCTGCAATGCGATTGGCCGAAAGTCAACAGATTCACCGAACATGAGTAACACTCAGTGGCATACATGCAGGTCAAGGCCGTGATGGGCTCCATTCAAGATCTGTGACTAATGCGCTTTAGGTACCTTCAGCTCAAGCGCTTTAGTCACCACGGCACATCACTCGACCAATGGTGCGGGAACGCCTACGATGCCCCCGGGGGCGAGCGAACCCGACGTCCGACGAGCGCCACAGGGAACGCAGGGGAAAGAGGCACCGGGTGACACCGAAGCGGCCGCCGGCCGGGGACACTTCGACGGCCAGACGCACACCGGCGCGTCGGCCGACGATGAAGGACATCGCCCAGCGGGCCGGGGTGTCGGAGAGCGCCGTCTCCTTCGCGCTCAACGACCGGCCCGGCGTCTCGGAGATCACCCGCGACCGAGTCCGGCGCGTGGCCGAGCAGTTGGGCTGGCGCCCGAGCACTGCCGCCCGTGCGCTGTCGGGCGAGGGGTCGGCCACCGTGGGGCTCGTGGTGGCACGGCCTGCGGCCAACCTGGGCGTGGACTCGTTCTTCCTCCAACTGATCTCCGGCATCCAGGAGGTCCTGGCCGAGCGTCAACTCGGCCTGCTGTTCCAGGTGGTGGAGGACGTGGCGGCCGAGTGCGCCGTCTACCGGCGGTGGTGGGCCGAGCACCGGGTCGACGGGGTGCTCGTCGTCGACCCCCGCACCGAAGACCCCCGCGTCGGCCTGCTGGACGAACTGGGCCTGCACGGCGTCGTCATCGGGGCGCTCCCCGGCAGCGACACCGGCCCCCACCCGGGTCTGTCACAGGTGCGCGCCGACGACGCGGGGGCCATGGCGGCCATCGTCGGACGGCTGCACGAACTGGGTCACCGGCGCATCGTGCACATCGCCGGCCTGCCCTCGCTCGCGCACACCGACCGGCGCATCAGGTCCCTGCGCGTCGAAGCCGACCGGCGCGGTCTGACCGAGGCCCACTCGGTGACCACCGACTACTCCGACACCGAGGGCGCGGCCGTGACCCGCCGGGTACTGGAACAGACCCACCCGCCGACCGCCCTCATCTACGACAACGACGTGATGGCCGCGGCCGGGGTGGCGGTGACCGCGGGCCTCGGTCTCCAGGTCCCGGGCGATGTCTCGGTCGTCTCGTGGGAGGACTCGGCACTGTGCCGGCTCACCGCGCCGTGGCTCACCGCGCTGTCCCGGGACACGGTCGCGTTCGGCCGCCTCGCCGCGCGCGAGCTGACGGCGCTGCTCGACGGCGGCGCGGCGCGCACGGTCCAGGTGCCGCTGCCCCGGCTGATCGAGCGGGGCAGCACGGCGCTCACACGGGCAGGCGGGGGCGACGCGCGCTGAGGCAGGGGGCCCGCGGCCCTCTCAGGCCGTGTCGTGGCCCGGGGCGGGCCGGCGCAGCTCCTCGTTCAGCCGGAGGGCCTCTTCGAGCTGGTCCTCCAGGATCACGATGCGGCAGGCGGCCTCGATCGGCGTTCCGCCGTCGACGAGTTCACGGGCACGTGCCGCGACGCGCAGCTGGTAGCGGGAGTAGCGGCGGTGTCCGCCCTCCGACCGCAGAGGGGTGATCAGCCGGGCCTCGCCGATCGCACGCAGGAATCCCGGCGTGGCGCCGATCATCTCCGCGGCACGGCCCATGGTGTAGGCGGGGTAGTCGTCGTCGTCGAGGCGGTCGGTGGCATGCGGAGGGGATTCGGGGGGCATGTGCACCTGCCGCGTATCGCTGACTTCGTTGACGGGACGAGAAACTCTCATGCTGCGAGCCATCGTCTCTAGCATAATCGCGACAGATTTCCCTTGCCGGGCGGGGGAAATAATCTGCCGCGGGGCGGCCTCCGGGCGCGGCCCGGACGAGGGGAATTTGTCCTGCCGGGTCCGGTCCCGGCGTCCGTCGGCCCGCTGTGGGCACCTCGTTCGGGCACGGCCCGGAGAGGCCTGCCGAGGGGCTCGCAAGAAGGCTGACCGGCCGGTCAGTTGATGACTGCCTGACCAGGGGCCATAATGCAGGCGTAGCCCTTCACGCATCCCCCGTCGTGAAGGGCTACACCCATGTGCGCACCGGGCCTTCGCGTACGAGGCGGGGTGGCGCGGGCGTCTTCACGGGCAAGGGACTCCCCTCGCGGTCCCCTGCCCATGTTTTTTCGAGTTAACAGTGACGTAGAGTGTTTGCGCAAGCCCGTTCCGGACACCGGAGCAAGTTGCTCCCCTTCGTCCCCCATCGGAGTGCCGCCCGCTCCCGGGCGTCGGACGCCGGGTCGCGGTTCGTTACAGTACGAGCCCGTTGACCGAATCGAGCACCGCGCGGAGCCGGACAGTCGCCCGGGCGGTGGACGTGAACGTGGGGGCCGGATGGACAGCGGCGAGGAACGCGCGCCGGAGCTGCGAACACTGCGGCAGAAGGTCGAGTACATGGTCGAGAAGACCTTCCCCGGCCGCAAGGTCTCGGGGCGGGTCTTCGCCGACCTGGTCAGGGAGCGCGGCGGATCCCTCTCCCACAGCTACTTCTCCAACATCCTCGCCGGCAAGGTGACCCAGCCGTCCGAGGAGATCCTCAAGGCGCTCGGCCTCGGCTTCGGCGTGGACTGGCGCTTCTTCAAGGAGGAGTCCGAGGTCGTCGACGACGTCGTCGCGGGGCTGCAGTTCCTCGCGAAGCGGCGTACCGGCGAGATCAGCGGGGTCGCCGGGCGGGGACTGGACGAGGACGGACTGCCGCCGGAGCTGCTGCGGTTCGCGCTCGCCCTGCTCCAGGACGCCAAGGACCGCAAGCCGCCGGCCGACGGCGAACCACGGGGCTAGACGTGTCCATGCGCGAACTGCGGAAGGAGTGCGAGGCCGGGCTGGCCGGGCTCCCGCTCCCCTCCCCCTTCACCGTGGAGGGGCTGGTGGCGAACATGGAAGCGGCCCGCGGCCGCACCATCGTGCTGCACGAGATGCCCGACCGGCTGGCCCGCGTCAACGCTGCCTGCGGGCTGCGGCTGAAGACCGGCGGGACCAGCTTCGTGCTCTATCGCCGTCGCCCGACCGCGTACCAGACCCAGCACGTCATCCTGCACGAGCTGTGCCACGAGTGGTTCGACCACGGCACCTCGCTGGACGCGGAGCAGCTGCGGCAGCTCCTTCCCGTCTTCGACACCTCCCTGATCGCCCGGGTCGTGGGTCCGGACGCGCTGGAGCGCCCGGACGCCGTGCAGGCCCGCGCGCAGTACGACACCCACGACGAACGCATGGCCGAATTGGGTGCCTCGCTCATCCCCCGCATGGCGAGGGACGTGACGAGCGATGACATGGTGGGGCGGCTCGCCAACTCGCTCTCGCGGCCGGTGGCCCACCGCCGACGCGGCCTCTTCCGCCGCACCTAGCACCGGACCAGCACCGCACCCCTCGATCCCCCACCCGCAAGGACTCCCCCCGTGACCCCGCTCGACCTCGCCGGCTATCTGATAGCCGGGCTGATGACCGCCGTCGCCGTGTGGCGCATGCCGGCCGCCCTGTGGGGCGACGAGGAGGACCGCCGCCGCCGGGCCCTGTGGGGCTGTTACGCCGGGTTCGCCGCCGCGTTGTGGACCAAGACCCGTGCGGTGCGCATCGGGCTCAACGACAGCCCGGTCACCGACCTCTCGGTACTCATCAAGCACTACACGGCGACGGTCGCGATTCTGGCCATTCTCAGCTACATCGTCGCGATCTACGGCCAGTACGCCGATGCCGGGGCCGTGCCGCGCCACGTACGGTTCGCGCGGCTGATCCAGCAGGTCGCGGCGAAGGCGTCCGTGGCCACGCTCGTGCTGCTGACGGTGCTGTTCTTCACCGTCGTCGACCGCTCCACGCCCTCGGACCGCTTCGTCGCCGACCACGCCGGGCAGTGGGGCGCGACGCTCTACATGAGCGTGTTCTACCTCTACCTCGGCGCCGCCTCCGCCGTCTGCGCCTACCAGTGGGCGCTCGCCACCGCGAGCGCCGAGCGCCGCCATCTGCGAGTGGGCCTCGGGATGATGACGCTCGCGATGTTCATCGGCGTCGGCTACACCGTCAGCCGGACACTCTTCCTCTGGATCAGCGTCATCGACCAGCCCGGCGAGGCCTTCGCCCTGAAGTTCGACGAGATCACCGAGGCCGCGCAGGTGGCGCTGTTCGCGTTCTTCGCGATCGGCGCCTCCATCCCCGCGCTGAGCAACGTCCGCCGCCGGGCGAAGCTCTGGCGGGCACAGACGCAGTTGCACGGCCTCTGGTACGAGCTGATGGCGGCCTTCCCCGACCAGCCCTTCGACCCGCCGGCCCCGCTGCTGCGCGAGCTGACCCGCTTCGGCACCCCGGCCGACCTGCGCGTCGACCGGTGGGCCGCGGACATCGCGGACGCGGTGGAGAAGCTGCGCCACTACGTCCCCGACGCGCTGCTGCCCGCCGCCGAGGCCGCCGCCGCGGAGGGGACCACCGACCGGGAGCAGGCCGGACCGCTGGCAGACGCCTACTGGATCAAGGCGGCACTCGCGGCCCGGAGCGCGGGGGCGCCGGCGGGTGCCGCGGCCGCCGTCGGCACCCAGCACGCCACCGACCAGGACGGCGAGGTCGCCCGGCTGGTCCGGGTGGCGGCCGCGTACCGCGAGATCGCACCCGAACAGGCCCGGCGGGTCCTCGCATCCACCGCAGCGGTCCAGGAGCAGCAGGCATGAGCACGAGCACCACCCACGACACCGGTACGTCCACCGCGCGCACCGTGACCGACGTCCTCCAGCCCCGCAACCTCCTGCTGGCCGGCATGCTCGCCATCGGCCTCGCGGCGGCGGGCCACTGGACCGGGCTCCTCTGGGGACTCCTCGGCGCCCTGTGCGCCGGACTCGTCCCGGCCGGCTACATCGAGTGGGAGCGCGGGCGCGGCACCTGGGGCGACCGCCATGTCGTCGACCGGACCAAGCGGGCCCCGATCTTCCTCGTCATCCTCGGCTCCATCGGCATCGGTTCGGCGGTCATGGTGCTGGGTGGCGCCCCCTCCGGCATCCTGGCCGCGATGCTCGGGCTCTGGGTGATGACCGTCGTCCTGCTGGCCGTCAACACGGTCTGGAAGATCTCGGTGGACGCCTCCGTCGCCTCCGCCGTGGTCGCGCTGCTCGCCGCGGTGCACTCGCCGTGGTGGCTGCTCGGGTACGCGATGACGGCCGCCGTGTGCTGGTCGCGCGTGGCGCTCGGCTACCACACGGTGGGCCAGGTGACAGCAGGGACGGCGCTGGGCGCGGCGACGGCGGGTGCGTTCCTGTTCGTCTGATCTCCCGCTGCCGCGGTCCGATCGCCCGGTGCCGCAGGCGGGTCCGGGGGTGCGCGGAGAACCGGCACGCGGGGCCGGCCTCGCTGCTCGTCGGTCGATGCGAGCCCTTACGGTCCCGTGACGTGCCGACGAGGGAACCGTTCGGGCCACCCGTCGCGCCCTAGCGTTGCCGTCATGCGCGTACTCGTCACCGGCGGCGCCGGGTTCATCGGTTCGGAGATCGTCAGGGCCCTCACAACGGCCGGACACGAGGCGGTGGTGCTCGACGCGTATCTCGCGTCGGCGCACGGCGGGGCCCCCACCCCCGCAGGTGGTGACGGGACGATCGTGGGGGACGTACGCGACCGGGCCGCGGTCGACGCGGCGCTGGACGGCATCGACGCGGTGTGCCACCAGGCGGCCATGGTCGGCCTGGGGAAGGACTTCGCGGACGCGCCCGCGTACGTCGGCTGCAACGACCTCGGCACGGCGGTGCTGCTCGCCGCGATGACCGGAGCGGGCGTGAGGGACCTGGTGCTCGCCGGCTCCATGGTCGTCTACGGCGAGGGCCGCTACGACTGCCCCCGCCACGGCACCGTGCGGCCGGGCCCCCGGCGCGAGAGCGATCTGGCGGCCGGACACTTCGAACCGCACTGCCCTGCCTGCGGTACGGAACTGACGCCCGGTCTCGTCTCCGAGGACGCGCCCGCGGACCCGCGCAACGTCTACGCCGCCACCAAGCTCGCCCAGGAACACCTCGCCTCGTCCTGGGCCCGCGCCACCGGCGGGCGCGCGGTGTCGCTGCGCTACCACAACGTGTACGGGCCGGGCATGCCGCGCGACACCCCGTACGCCGGGGTCGCCTCCTTCTTCCGTTCGGCACTGGACCGTGGCGCGTCACCCCGCGTCTTCGAGGACGGCGGACAGCGGCGCGACTTCGTCCACGTGCGGGACGTGGCGTCGGCGAACGCGGTGACACTGGCGGCCCTCGCGGGGCGGGAGCCCGGCAGTTTCACCGCGTACAACACGGGCAGCGGGGAGCCGCACACCATCGGCGGGATGGCCGCGGCCCTCGCCTCGGCGTACGGCGGCCCGTCCCCGGTCGTGACCGGGGAGTACCGGCTCGGGGACGTACGCCATGTCACCGCCGACTCCGGGCGGCTGCGCACTGAACTGGGCTGGAAGCCGGCGGTGGGCTTCGCCGAGGGGATGGCCGCGTTCGCGTCGGAGCCGCTGCGCGGCATGCCGTCCAGGGAGCGGGTCAGGCCACCGGCAGGGTGACCTCGAAGCAGCAGCCGCCCCGCACGTTGCGCACCGCCGCCCGGCCCGCATGCGCCTCGACGATGCCACGCACGATCGCGAGCCCGAGCCCCGCTCCGGCGGGTGGGGTCCGGGCGTCGCTGCCGCGCCAGCCGGTGTCGAACACCCGGGGCAGGTCCTCATCCGGAATGCCGCCGCAGCCGTCGGTCACGGAGAGGACGACCCCGTCGCCGTCACGGTGCGCGGCCACCGCGACCGTGCCGTCGGCAGGGGTACGGCGGATCGCGTTGATCAGCAGATTGCCCAGGACCCGGCTCATCTCCTTGCTGTCGACCTCCACCGGCACGGCCTCGATCCCGTCGCCCACCAGCCGTACCCCGTGCTCGCGGGCGAGCGGATGCGCACCGGCGAGGGCGTCCCCGACCAGGTCGTACACGGAGGTCCGGGCGACGGCGAGGGCCAGCGAACCGGCATGGATGCGGGAGAGTTCGAAGAGGTCGCCGACCATGTCGTTCATCCGTTCCACCTCGGTGCGTATCTGACGCAGATAGCGGCCCGAGTCGGCGGCCATCCCGTCCTCCAACGCCTCGGACATGGCCCGCAGGCCGGCGAGCGGGGTGCGCAGATCGTGCGAGATCCAGGCGACGAGTTCGCGGCGCGAGGTCTCCAGCGCGCGTTCGCGCTCGCGCGAGACGTCGAGCTTGGCGCTGGTGGCGGCCAGTTCGCGGGTGAGGGCGGCGAGTTCGGCGGTGGGCTGCCCGGCAGGGGCCGCGAACGTGCCGCCGTCGCCGAACGAACGCGCGGCCAGGGTGAGATCGTGGCTCCTGGCCGCGATCCACCGGCCGAGCAGCATCGCCGTGGCCAGGGAGACTGCGGCGGCCATCGCGACGACCGTGGTGACCACGCTGAGGTCGTGCGGCGACAGGAACATCGCCCAGGCCACGGCGAGCGTTCCCGCCAGCATCGCGGTCACGGCGACGGCGGCCACCACGGACAGCGACACGACGAGCGAGCGGTGCCGGAACAACCGCAGGGCGAGCGCCCCGAGCAGTCCGGCGGCGGCCGCGCCGAGGAAGGCGAAGAGGGCGATGAGGAGGAAGTCGGCCATGACGCTGCTCAGGCTCCGGGGGTGGGGGCAGGAGGGGGCGGGAAGCCCGGGAGGGGCGGTACGGACGGCCCGTCCGGCGGGTGCGCCCCGGCCGGGAGGTCCAGGCGGTAGCCCACGCCCCAGACCGTACGGATCAGTTCCGGCCGGGCCGGGTCCGTCTCGATCTTGCCGCGGACGCGGCGGACGTGGACCGTCACCGTCGACAGGTCGCCGAAGTCCCAGCCCCACACCTCCCGCATCAGCTCCTCCCGGGTGAAGGCCCGGCCCGGATGACGCAGGAAGAAGGCGAGCAGGTCGAACTCGCGCAGGGTGAGCGCCAGCGTGCGCCCGGCCCGCGTCGCCCGGCGCGCGGACGGGTCCAGTTCGAGCCCCGCGCCCGTCAGCAGTTCCACCGGGCCGCCGTGCGCACCGGCCCCTGCGGCACCCGCCGCGCGCCGCAGTACGGAGTTGACCCTCAGGACCAGTTCGCGCGGGCTGAACGGCTTCGTGACGTAGTCGTCCGCCCCGGTCTCCAGGCCCAGGACACGGTCGTCCTCGTCACCGCGGGCGCTCAGCATGATCACCGGAACCGGTCCGTGCGCACGCATCCGGCGGCACACCTCGAAGCCGTCCATGCCCGGCAGCATCAGGTCCAGGACGACCAGGTCGGGCCGGTGGGCCACGAACCGTTCGAGCGCGGCGGGGCCGTCGCAGGCGCGCTCGACCTCGTAGCCCGCCCCGCCCAGATAGCCCGCCACGACCTCGGCGACCGTCGGATCGTCGTCCACGACCAGCACCCGGCCGCCGCGCGCGCACGGGGCCGGGTCCGGTCCTGGCCGGGGGCCCGCGCCGGGGGTGTCCGGGATGGTCTGCATCCCCCCACCATGGCACCCGGGTGTCCCGCTCCGGGCGCCACGGGACGCCCACCCGTGCGACGTCCACGTTTCGTAAGAACCTCAAGTCCAAAATGCCCGTTTCTGCTCCGTAGGGTGAGCGGCGTGACCGACACCTCCCCGGCGAACGCCCCCCACCGTCCCCGGCCCGCCCCCGTGGCCGACGTGGTCCTGCCCTGTCTGGACGAGGCCGCGGCCCTGCCCGGTGTGCTGGGCGCGATCCCGGACGGCTGGCGCGCCATCGTCGTCGACAACGGCTCGACGGACGGTTCGGCGGAACTCGCCCGCTCGCTGGGCGCCACCGTGGTGCACGAGCCGCGGCGCGGCTTCGGTGCGGCCTGCCATGCCGGACTCCTGGCCGCCGAAGCGGAGTTCGTCTGCTTCTGCGACTGCGACGGCTCCCTCGACCCCGGGCTGCTGCCCGCCTTCGTCGGGCGCCTCACCGCGGGCGAGACCGATCTGCTGCTCGGCAGGCGCCGGCCGCAGGGGCGCGGCGCCTGGCCGCTCCACGCCCGGCTGGGCAATCTGGCACTGTCCCGGATGCTGCGCCGCCGCACCGGGCTGCGGCTGCGCGACCTCGGCCCGATGCGGGCCGGGCGCCGGGACGAACTGCTGGCCCTCGGCCTCACCGACCGGCGCAGCGGATACCCCCTGGAGATGGTGGTCCGCGCCTCCGACTCGGGCCTTCGGGTCGCCGAGACGGATGTGCCCTACCTGTCCCGTACCGGGAAGTCCAAGGTGACCGGCACCTGGCGGGGGACCTGGCAGGCGGTCCGCGACATGCGCGGGGTGCTGCGCACACCACCGCCGCCGGCCGGTACGTCCACCGCGCGGCCCCGGGTGTCGCGATGAGCGCCGGCAAGCGGCCCACCGGCCCGGCGACGCTGCTGGTCATCGCGAAGGAACCGGTGCCCGGGCAGGTCAAGACCCGGCTCACCCCGCCGTTCAGCCCCGCCGAGGCTGCGCGTCTCGCCGAGGCGGCGCTCGCCGACACCCTGGAGACCGTCCTGACCCTGCCCGCGCGGCGGCGCGCCGTCGTCCTGGCCGGGGCCCCCGGCCCCTGGCTGCCGGCGGGCATCGAGGTGGTCCCGCAGTGCGGCGGCGGCCTCGACGAGCGGCTCGCGGCGGCGTTCGGCGCCTGCGCAGGACCGACGGTGCTGATCGGCATGGACACCCCGCAGGCCGACGCTGCCGCGCTGGCGCCCGCGCTCTCGGACACCGCGTGGGACGACTGCGACGCCTGGTTCGGACCGGCCGAGGACGGCGGCTTCTGGGCACTGGGCCTGGCCGCGCCCGACCCGGGACTGCTGCGCGGGGTGCCGATGTCCGTGCCGGACACGGGTGCTGTGCAGCGTGCGCGCCTGATCGCCGCCGGGCTCCGCGTCCGCGACCTGGTGCGGCTGCGGGACGTGGACACCGCGGCGGACGCGGCGGAGGTCGCCGCCGGCGCGCCGCACGGCCGGTTCGCCGCCACCCTGGCGCGGCTGACCGGGGCGGCGGTCCGATGACGGCCGCCCCACAGCGCACCACGACCGCCGGCCCGGACTCCACGGCCCCGCAGCGCGCCTCCGCGCCTCCCGGCCCGAGCGCGGCCGCCTCGCAGCGCACCACGACCGCCGGCCCGGACACCGCGCCGTGGGGCACCGATCCGTACGCCGACGCCCTGCGCAACGGCCACGGTCCCCTCTTCCTCCGCCGCACCGACGGCTGGCTGCTGCCGCTCGACGTGGAGCGCTGGTGCGCGGGCGCCGACGCGGCGGACCGGTCGGCGCTGCGCCGCTGCGAGGGGCCCGTCCTGGACATCGGCTGCGGCCCTGGCCGGCTGGTCGCCGAACTGGCCGCCCGGGGACACCGCGCCCTCGGCATCGACGTCAGCGAGGCAGCGGTCGCCCGGACCCTGCGCACGGGCGGTTCGGCGCTGCGGCGCTCCGTCTTCGAACCGCTGCCCGGCGAGGGTCGCTGGGGCACCGTGCTGCTGCTCGACGGCAACATCGGCATCGGCGGGGATCCGCGCCGGCTCCTGGACCGGGCGGCCGGCCTGCTCGCTCCGGGCGGGCTGCTCATCGCCGAGACCGTGGCACAGGACATCGACGAGCGGGTCAGGGTCCACCTGGACGACGGACGCCGCACCGGCCCCTCCCCGCACGGCGCCCGGCCGGCGGCGGGGGAGCCCTTCCCGTGGGCGCGCCTGGGGACGCCCGCCCTGCTCCGCCATGCCGGGCGGCGGGGGTGGCAGCGCGTCGGTCAATGGGAAGCGGGCGGACGGCCCTTCGTCGTGCTGCGACGGCCCCTGAACGTCCTGACCGCCAGCCAGAGCGCCGACACGGCGAACAGCGCCGCCGTGATCAGCAGCCAGTTCCCCAGGAACACATCGGGGGAGTGCCCGCTCGCCGGTGCGTAGCGCTCCGCCTGACGGGTGATCAGCGGAAACCAGACGAGCAGCAGGACGGCGGAGAGGAAGGCCGGCACCCGCACGAAGTTGACGAGCCGGGACCGGGGCCCGCGCATCACCCCGCGCAGAGCCAGGTCCGCGCTCGCGTACAGGGGCACCAGCACCAGATCGTGGATCAGGGCAGCGCCGACGAACCAGAGAACGACCCCGACGGCGTCCCCCGCCAGCAGTCGTACGCCCGCATACCCGGCAAGCGCGAACGAGGCGGCCAGCAGGAGCAGGTGCAGCGGCCCCTCCCCGTACCAGCGCCGGAAGATCTGCCGGGGACTCATCCTGTTCGTCACAGCTCTCCGAAGGTCAGCCGGTCCACCCATTTGGTGTTGAGCACTCCGGGCGCCGCCGGGACGATGATCCGGGCCGGGTATCCATGGTCCGGCGACAGGTCCTCGCCGTTGACCTGGAGGGCCAGCAGGGAGCGCGGGTCGCGCACCTGGTTGTCCCGCAGCGCCGCCCGGCGGAACGCGCCCCGCCGCTGCACCGACTCCACGAGCACCCCCGGCGGCGCGTGCGGGTAGCCGACGAGCGCCGCCAGGTCCCGCAGCCGCACGCCCCGCCACCACTGGTCCGCGGTCGACCAGCCCTCCACGCAGGCAATCGGCAGCGCGGCGCTGAACTGATCCATGGCCAGCAGCTGCGCCCGGGTGAAGCGCAGGTCCCCGGCCGGACCGCTGACGGTGAGCCGCCAGCCCTCGCCCGTGTCCGCCGGGGTGATGCCGACGGCCGCGGCGGTCTTGTTGATCTGGAAGCCGTCGGGGCCGGTGCCCGGTTCGGCGGCCCCGTGAGGGGTCAGCGCGGCCAGTTCCCGCAGCGGGCCGTCGAAGCTGCGGCCCGCCGATGTGACGAACAGGACCAGCGAACCGGCACCCACCATGGCCAGCGCACCGCGGCGGGAGAGGGTCGGCTCGGCGGGGCGCGGCGACGCGAGCGGGTCGTCCGCCGTGTTCCCGCTCAGCCCGCCCTCCCGCAGCACCCGGACCGCCGTCGGCAGGCGCAGCCCCACATGGGCGAGGAAGGCGGCGAAGAACACCCACGCCCCGTAGAAGTGCAGCGAGTAGAAGGAACCCGGGAAGAGGTACTCCAGCTGGATGTTGAGCAGTCCGGTGACGAACTCGAACAGCACTCCGCCCACCAGCAGCAGCAACGACAATCGCTCCAGCGCGTGTCCCACGGACCGGGCCGGCGGCAGCGCGAAGAGCTTCGGGACGACCGACCAGAGCTTCGCCAGCAGGACGGGCACGAGCACGATGCCGCCGGTGACGTGAAGCCCCTGCGTCAGGCGGTACAGCCAGTGCGGCCCGGTCGGCCAGGAGAAGAGGTAGAAGCCGAGGAGCCCCTTGTCCGGGGTCTTGTCGTTGACCGGGGCGAGGTCCGGGTTGTACGCGGCGTACGACAGCAGTCCGGTCACGAACAGCAGGGTGATCCCGGCGAGCAGGACCAGCCCGAGCACCGCCGTGAACCGCACGCCGCGCACCGGGCTGCGCCAGAAACCGGGTGCGGACGGGGTCCGTTCGAGGGCCGCGGCCATGCGTGCGGAAACGGGGCCGGGGGGCCCGCTGTCTTGTCGTTCGCCCATGGCGCCGACGCTATGCCCGCGGTTCACGGTGGGCGGGGGTACGACTCCTGACGAAAGTCTGACGTCACTCCGGTGCCGGGTCTCTCCGGTGCCTCCGCGGGGCCGGATCTGACGGTTCGGTGACGCGCGCGGGCGACACACCTCGGCGGGCACCTCCCGCGCATACCGTGCCGGGGTGAAGACCGAGGACCGCACCGCGCCCCGTACCGAGGACCCCGTCGCCCCGCGCACGGGCACCCCCGGTGATCTGATCGCCGTCGCCGGGGCAGCCGCGCTGGTCACCGCGGCGGCGCTCATCGGCCGGGCGATCGAGAACGCCGACCACACCCTGGCCGTCCACTGGGCGCCGCTGCTGGCGACCTGGTACCCGCACATCGGCCCCGGCACGGCGGCCGCACCGGCCGCCGCCGTGGCAGTGATCGCCTACGGGCCGGGGCTCGCCGCCCGGCTGCGCTGGCGGGCGCTCCTGTTCACCGGCTGGGCCGCGTCGCTCGCCTGGATCTTCTCGCTGGCACTGATCGACGGCTGGGGCCGGGGCATCGCCGAACGGCTCACCACCAAGCACGAGTACCTGCGGGTCATCGACCGGTTCGACGACATCGGCACCGCGCTGCGCACCTTCGACAGTCACATTCTGATCGGCCCGCCGGGCAACTGGCCCGCCCATGTCGCGGGGCACCCGCCGGGCGCCACGCTCACCTTCGTGCTGCTGGACCGCATCGGGCTGGGCGGCGGGGCCTGGGCCGGCGTCTGGTGCATCGTGGTCGGCGGGTCCGCGGCGGTGGCCGCGCTGGTCGCCCTGCGGGCGCTCGCCGACGAGGACACGGCCCGGCGCGCCGCCCCCTTCCTCGTCCTCGCCCCGGTGGCCGTCTGGGCGGGCACCTCCGCGGACGCCTACTTCACCGCCGTGGCGGCCTGGACCGTCGCGCTCCTGGCCCTGGCCGCACGGCGCACGGTCCGCGCCCCGGCAGCCGCCGCGCTCGGCGCCGGCCTGCTGTACGGGCTGACCTGCTACCTCAGTTACGGTCTGACGCTCATCGCCCTGCCGCTGGCGGCCGTCCTCGTGCTCGCCCGCACCGCCCGGCCACTCCCGCTGTTCCTGGTGGGAGCCCTGGTGGTGCCCGTCGCCTTCACCGTGGCCGGCTTCGACTGGTGGCACGCCTACCGCGTGCTGGTCGAGCGCTATTACCAGGGGGCGGGCGGCATCCGCCCGTACGGCTACTGGATCTGGGCCAACCTCGCCTGCACGGCGGTCATCATCGGACCGGCCACGGTCGCGGGGCTGCGCCGAGGCCTGGCACGCGCCCCCGGAGCCGTACGCGGGCTGCGCGCCGGGACCACCCCTGCCGACGGACGGCTGATCCTCCTCGCGCTGGCAGGCCTGACCGCCCTGCTGGCCGCCGACCTCTCCGGAATGAGCAAGGCGGAGACCGAACGGATCTGGCAGCCGTTCGCCCTGTGGCTGCTCCCGCTGGGCGCACTGCTGCCCACCGGTTCCCGGCGCGGTTGGCTCGCCGCCCAGGCGGCCCTGGCCCTGGCGGTCAACCATCTGCTGTGGACCGGGTGGTGACACGGTGAAATGGCGGTGGGCGGACCTCCGACGCGGTAGACGTGGTGGGTGCCGACATTCGAGATCACCACAGCAAGCGCCGACGACATCAGGATGATGGCGGACTGGGCCCACGCCGAGGGCTGGAACCCCGGGCTGACCGACGGTCAGGCGTTCTTCGCCGCCGATCCGTGCGGTTTCCTGATCGGCCGCCTCGACGGGGTGCCCGCCTCCTGTGTCTCCGTGGTCCGCTACGGCGCCGGCTTCGGCTTCCTGGGCTTCTATCTGACCCGTCCGGAGCTGCGCGGACAGGGGTACGGGAGCCGCGTCTGGGCCACCGGGACGGCGCGCCTGTCCGGGCGGAACACCGGACTGGACGGAGTGGTCGAGCAGCAGCCCAACTACCGGAAGTCCGGTTTCCGTCCGGTCTGGACGAACCAGCGGTACGAGGGGCTCGTCCCGGTCGACGTCCCGCCGCCGGCAGGCGTCACCCTCGTGAACGCCCGCACGCTGCCCTTCGGCCAGGTCACCGCGTACGACCGCCGGTTCTTCCCCGCGGAGCGGGACAGTTTCCTCGCGGCCTGGACGACCACGCCCGGACGCACCGCGCTGGTCGCGCTGTCGGAGGGCGAGGTGCAGGGGCTCGCCGTGCTGCGCGCCTGCCGGACGTCCTCGCGGATCGGCCCGCTGTACGCAGCCACACCGGAGATCGCCCGGTCACTGGTGAGCGCACTCGCGGCCACCGATCCGTCCACGCCCGTCGCCGTGGACGTACCCGACGTGAATCCGGCGGCCGTGCGGCTGGCCGAGGAGCTGGGGCTCACCCCGTCGTTCGAGACGGCCCGCATGTACACCGGGCCGGCGCCGGACGTCGATCACGCCGGGCTGTTCGGCATCACCAGCCTCGAACTGGGGTGAGCGCCGGGGTCCGGCCGAGCGGGAGCGCGCAGCCTCGCCAGGAGCCGGCCCCGGCCCCGGCGCAGCTCGTACTCCTCGCGCAGCCGGACGTTCTGCGGCGGTCGGGGAACCACCCCGCCGCCCGAGACGATCTCCGCCCCGCTCGGTGCGGGGATCAGTCCGTCGTACGGCCGCCGACGGCGGCCTCCCGGGACCGTGAGGCCATCACCGCGATGTCGTCCTCGGCGCCCGGCCCGAACCGGTCGAGCACCGCGTCCAGCAGCTCGTCCAGGTCGCCGCTCCCGGGCAGGGCCAGCTCCTTGAGCCGGCCGACGGACACATCGATGTCCTCGCCGCGCCGTTCGACCAGTCCGTCGGTGTACATGAACAGCACCGTGCCCGGGCCGCAGCTCACCCTCGTCGTCCGGTAGCCGCCGAGCCCGGTGCCGAGCGGCGGGCCGGCATGCACATCCGCCAGCCACGTCCCTGCCGGACCGGGGTCGATGACCACCGGCGGCAGATGGCCGGCACTCGCCACCTCGAACGCCCCGCCGGACCGGTCGACCACGGCGAGCAGACAGGTCGCCGCCCGGTCGAGCCCGGACCGCTCGACCATCCGGTCGAGCTGCTCCAGGATGCGGTGCGGCGGCAGCTCCTCGTCGGCCAGCAGCCGCAGCAGCGAGCGGTAGTGGCTCATCGCGACGGCCGCCTCGACGCCGTGTCCCATCACGTCGCCCATCGCCTTGAGGTGGCGGCCGTCGGGCAGCGGGATGACGTCGAACCAGTCGCCGCCGACCAGCACGCTCCGGTCGGCCGGCAGGTAGCGGGTGGCGATCTCGATGTGCGGGTGCGGCGGACGCGGCTCGGAGAGCAGGGAACGCTGCAGTTCCAGGGCGATGGTGTGCTCATGGGCGAAGCGGCGGGCGTGGTCGAGGTCGACGGCGGCCCGCCCGGCGAGCTCGCGGGCGACCACCACGTCCTCATCCGTGAAGACGGGCGAGTCCCCGGCCCTGACGAGACCGAGGATGCCGATCGGGCCGCTGCGTACGGCGACCGGCACGATGAGCGCCGAATGCATCCCGAGGGCCCGGTAGGCGGCGACCCGTTCCGGGGAGGGCGCGGAACGGCCGAGCTGCTCGTCGGGGGTGAGATTCTCGACGACGGGCTGGTTGGCGGCCAGGCAGCGCGGTACGGCCGCGCTCTCCTGGTAGTCGACGTAGTCGCCGGGCCCGCCGAACTCGGCCACCCGTTCGCGCAGCCCCGGCACCGCCGTGACGGCGGCGCGCCTCAGCCGGACCACCCCCGGCGGTGCGGGTCGCACCGGCGCGGCCACGTCGGGCGGGAAGACCTCGACCGTGGCGAGGTCCGCGAGCCCCGGGACGACGAGGTCGACGAGTTCGGCGCAGGTGGTGTCCATGTCGAGGGTGGTGCCGATCCGGGCACTCGCGCTGTCCAGGAGACTCAGGTGGCGCTGCGCCTGGGCGAGCCGGCGCTGGTCGTCGTCGGATGCCATGACCTCCATCACGACCCCGGCGACACCCACGACCCGGCCGGCCACCTCCAGCCGGTGGTAGGCCCCGTGCCAGTAGCGCATGGCGGTGCCGGACGCGGCGGGGGTCCGCCCACTGGAGGCGATCTCGCGGGCCCGGCCGTCGGCGAGGACCGCGCGCATCAGGTCCTCGCGGGCGTCGACCTCGGGAAGCACCTCGGAGACCGTACGGCCCAGGTGCGCGGCGGCCGGCAGGCCGTTGAGCCGTTCGAGGGCCGGGTTCACGTACGCATAGCGCAGGTGGGTGTCCATGACGCCCACCCCGGCCGTGGTCCCGTCGAGGACGGCCGCGAGCGCGACGATGTCGAGCGGTGACGGGACGTCGGCGTGCGCATCGGCCGGCAAGACAACCTCCTGGGGCAGGGCGCGGGCCACCCGACCGCCCGGCCCCTCATCGTCGGACGACCGCCCCGCCCCCGCATCCGCACACCATCCGCCGCACCGCTCGGTTCAGTGCACCGGCATGGCGCCCCCGGTCTCCGGCTTCCCCCGGGGCACCAGCAGGGCGGACACCGCCGCGCAGCCGCCCGCGGCCACCGCGCACACCCGGAACGCGTCCGCGAAGCCGGTCACCGCGCCCGCGGCGCCGCCGATTCCCGCGGCGGCCACCGTGGACACGACCGCGACCCCGATCGAACCGCCCACCTCGTGGAAGGTGTTCACCACTCCGGACGCGAGCCCCGCCTCCTCGTGCGCGACCATGCCCAGCGCCGTCGTGGTGGCGGTGACGAACACGGCCCCGAGGCCGAAGGCGGCCACCGAGAGACCCGGCAGCAGCACCCCGTACACACTGCTGTCCGCGTCGAGCCGGGCCAGCGGGGCGCAGGCGGCGGTGGCGATCACCATCCCGCCGACCGCGGTGGCCCGGCTCCCCACCGATGTGACGAGCCGCGAGCCCAGGTGCGCGCCGGCGCCGACGGCAACCGCCACGGGCAGGAAGACGAGCCCGGTCCGCATCGCCCCGAAGCCGCGGCCGTGCTGGAGGTAGACAGAGCCGAGGAAGAAGAACGCGATCAGCAGTCCGGTGGCGATCAGCATCAGGAACGCCCCGGCGAGCACCGGGCGCCGGGTGAACATCCGCAGGTCCATCAGCGGCTCCCGGGACACCCGCTCGGCCACCGCGAACCCGGCGTACAGGACGAGGGCGGCAGCGAGCGGCAGCAAGGCGGCGGGCGCGCCCCAGCCGCCGTCCCCGGCCTCGACCAGTCCGTAGATCAGCGCCCCGGTGCCGGCCGTGACGAGCAGCGCGCCGGGCACGTCGAGCCGGGTCGAGGCCTGTGGTGCGCGCGGCGGCACGACGGCGGGGAGGGCGGCCAGCAGGGCCAGGCCGACCGGCACGTTGACGTAGAACACCCAGCTCCATCCGGGGCCGCCGGCCAGCGCGCCGCCCACCAGTACGCCGATGGCCGATCCGGTGCCGCCGATCGCGGCCCACACCCCGAGCGCCTTGTTGCGGGCGGCGCCGTGGAACGAGGTGGTGACGAGCGACAGCGCCGCGGGTGACAGCAGGGCGGCGCCCACGCCCTGGGCGATCCGGCCGCCGATCAGCGTCGCGGCGCTTCCGGCGAGGCCGGAGACCAGCGAGGCGGCGGTGAAGACGGCCAGGCCCGCGAGGAGGGTGCGCCGCGCCCCGAAGGCGTCGGCGAGGCGCCCGCCGAGCAGCATCAGCCCGCCGAAGCAGAGGGTGTACGCGGTGACCACCCAGGTCAGCGCGGTGCGGTCGAGGTGCAGGTCGGCGGCCATGTCGGGCAGCGCGACGTTCACCACGGTGACGTCGAGCACCAGCATGAACTGGGCCGTGCACAGGAGCGCGAGCATCACCCCGGGCGGACGGTGCCGTCCCTGGGGAGGGCTCTCACCACGGCCGTCACCCCGGACGTCGCCGTGTGCGGTGATCTTCGATGCGCCGTGTGCGGTGGTCTTCGAGTCAGCGTCATGAGTCATACTTGAACTGTACGGTCCAGTACAGATGAACTCAACCGTTCAGTTCAGGTCGCTGTTAGCATCGACCCATGGACATCAAGCCCCGCCCTGCGGGACCTCGCGCCGAGGCCAAGCGGCAGGCCATCGTGAAGGCGGCCCGCGAGGCGTTCCTCCGGGACGGGTTCGGCGTCGGCATGGATGCCATCGCCGCCGGGGCGGGCGTCTCGAAAGTGACCGTCTACAACCACTTCGGCAGCAAGGAAGCGCTGTTCACCGCCGTGATCGCGGGCGCGCTCGACGAACCGCTCGGCGGTACGTCCACGACGGCGCTCGCCGCCCTCGCCGACGCCCCCGACCTGCGGGCCGCGTTCGTCGACGCGGCCCGCGCCTGGGTCGCGGCCGTCCGCGGCAACGACGAGGTCATCGCCCTGCGCAATCTGGTGGCCGCGGAGCTGCACCGCTTCCCGGAGATCGCGCAGGCCTGGCAGGGCCACGGCCCCGAGGGCCACCACCCCGCCGTCGCCGACGCCCTGCGCGAACTGGCCGGCCGCGGCCGGCTGGTCATCCCCGACCTGGATACGGCGATCGTCCAGCTGTACGCCCTGCTGGTCTTCCCGCACCTGGTCTTCGGCTCGTACGGCACGACGATCGACGACGACGCCACCGACCGGCTGATCACCCACGGGGTGGACATGTTCCTGGGCCACTACGCCCCGCCCGTGGCCCCCGACGCGTAGGAGGCCGGGCGTGGTGCCGGACGCCGGCGGCTGATCACCCCGGCCCGCCGGCCGCTAGCAGCCGGTCCAGGTCCACCGTCCCCTCGTCGGCCGTGGCCCCCGGCGGCAGCCGCAGCGCCTCGGCGACCGGTCCCGGAAGCGGCCCGCGGTCCAGCAGCCCGGCGACCAGAGCGGTCGTCAGACGGTGCCAGGCCGTCGCGCGCCGGAGCATCGCGTGGTCCCCGCCGTCCACGGTCACCAGACAGGTCCTGGCGCCGTCCTTCCTGGCCCGTTGGGTGAGCGCACGGGAGTCCGCCGGATGCGTGACGCGGTCGCGGGTGCCGTGCACCAGGACGACGTTCCGTCCGGCGAGCTGGGCCACCGGGTCGCCCTGGGGGCACCACGGTGCAAGGCCGACCACGCCCCGGACCAGTGGGTGCCCGGCGGCGGCCAGGGCGGCGCGTCCGCCCATCGAGTGCCCGAGCAGCACGACCGGGACCTCGCCCGCCGTACGCCGCAGCTCGTCCAGGGCGCGTACGGCGTCGTGCAGCGGGTCCGCCCTGTCCCCGTTCCAGCCCCGGTGCCCGTACCGGACCGCCGACAGCAGCACGTCCCCGGGCAGCGCGGCCCGCAGGCCGCGGGCGAACGGCCGCATCCGCACCGAGGGCAGGTTGAGCGGGCCGGGCGGCGGCCCCCCGAGACCGGTCTCCCGGCCCCCGTGCAGCAGGAGCACCGCGGCGGCCGGCCGGCGTGGTGGCGTCATACGTACCTCCGGGTGCGGTGATCGAAGCCGTACCGAGCATGCTGTACGGGCACGGGCGGCACCATCGCACCGCGCCGCGCCCCCAATTGCCGGACCGTCAAAGGACATCACATGGGATCGTCGCCCCAAATCGGCCAGCAGGTACCGGACTTCACGCTCGCGGGAGGCGTCCTGGAGGGGGACTCCTTCGAACGCCGCGACTACACGCTCTCCGCCGCGCGCGGCCGGGCTCTCGTCCTCGCCTTCTACCCCGGCGACAACACGGCCGTGTGCACCAAGCAGCTCTGCTCGTACTCCTCGGGCATGGAGACCTTCGAAGGGCTCGACGCCGAGGTCTGGGGAATCAGTCCACAGGATGTGGACAGCCACGAGGCGTTCGCCCGCGGCCATGGACTGCGCATGCCGCTGCTCGCGGACCCGGGCCGCGTCACGGCCCGGGCGCTCGGGGTGGCGGCGCCCGGTATCGGGGTGCGCCGCTCGGTGTTCCTGCTCGACGCCGACGGGGTGCTCCGCTGGAAGCACGTGGCACTGCTGGGTGCCACGTTCCAGTCCCTGGACACGCTGGCGCAGCAGTTGTCCGGCATGGGTAACGGCTAGAACACTGCCGGGACACGGCAGTGCCGGCCGTCAGGGATGTATGGGACCATCCAGCCAGTTCGACGGAAATCTTCGGGGGATTCCGCAGCCGGGAGGGGTGATCACGTGACCTTGTTTCTCGGTCTCGGCATTGCGGGAGTCGTCCTGCTCGCCCTGTCACTGATCTTCGACGGAATCCTCGAAGGACTCTTCGGGAGCTTTCTGGAAGGCCTCTTCAGCGGGCTGGTCTCCCTTCCGGTGATCGCCGGTTTCGTCTCGATGCTCGGTTTCGGCGGCGCCATCGTGCTCGGCACGACCGGGGTCGGCACGGTCGCCGCCACCGCTGCCGGGGTGCTCGCCGGGCTGGTCGCGGCCTGGCTGACCTGGAAGTTCAGTCAGGCCCTGATGCGAGATCAGACCCATGCCACCCCGCGGGACGAGGATCTCGTCGGCACGTCGGGGTCCGTGGTCACGGCCATTCCGGCCGATGGCTACGGGGAGGTGCTGCTGCGGCTGGGGGGCCAGCCCGTCAAGCTCTCGGCGAAGAGCCCGGTGCCGGTCGCACGCGGCACCGAGATCTGGGTCGAGGCCACGCTCTCGACCACCTCGGTATCGGTCCGTCCCGTCGAACGCTGAGCCGGCACGCCGGCCGGCACGCCACCGCTCGCCACAACTGCCGTCCCCGTCGGGAGGCAGAGGGGGACACCTTCATGAGTCCAGTCCTGATCGCCATCGCCGGAGTCGTCGTACTCCTCTTCCTGCTCACCCTCGCCGTCATCACCCGCTACAAGGTCGCGGGACCCAGCCAGGCGTTCATCATCACCGGCCGCCGTGGCAAGAAGTCCGTGGACCCGGTGACCGGCCGGTCCAGCATCGACAACAGCGGCCAGAAGGTCGTCGTCGGCGGCGGCGTGTTCGTCGTGCCGTTCGTCCAGCAGAAGTTCACCCTCGACCTGTCCAGCCGGCACATCCCCGTCGCCGTGCGGGGCGCCGTCACCCTGCGTGGGGTGAAGTCCCACCTCGAAGGCGTCGCGATCGTCAAGGTCGGCGGCAGCGAGGACGCCATCCGGGCCGCCGCCCAGCGCTTCCTTCGGCAGCAGGACGGCATCGTCGGCTTCACCCAGGAAGTCCTCTCCGGTGCGCTGCGCGCCATCGTCGGCCGGATGTCGGTCGAGGACATCATTCGCGACCGGGCCGCCTTCGCCGGTCAGGTGGCGGAGGAGGCCGAGGCCAGCCTGTCCGGTCAGGGCCTGATCCTGGACGCGTTCCAGATCCAGGACATCACCACCGAGGGCTCCTACCTGGAGGACCTCGGTCGCCCCGAGGCCGCCCGCGCCAAGCAGGAGGCGGACATCGCCGAGGCGAACGCCCGCCGCGCCTCGGAGCAGGCCCGGCTGAAGGCCGCCGAGGAGATCGCCATCGCCGAGCGGACCTTCAACCTGAAGCAGGCCGAGATCAAGGCCGAGACGGAGGCGGCGGTCGCGAGGGCGAACGCCGCGGGTCCGCTCGCCGAGGCCGCGCGCCAGCAGGAGGTCCTCCAGGAGCAGGAGAAGGTCGCCCAGCGCCAGGCCGCCCTGACCGACCGTGAGCTCGACACCAAGGTCCGCAAGCCCGCCGACGCCGCGCGCTACCAGGCCGAGCAGGAGGCGGAGGCCCGCCGTATCGCCCAGGTCAAGGAGGCCGAGGCGGACGCCGAGCGCTCGCGCCTGACCGGTCAGGGTGAGAAGCTGCACCGCTCGGCGCTCGCCGACGCCGTGCGCATCGAGGGCGAGGCCGAGGCCGCCGCGATCGCCGCCCGGGGTTCCGCCGAGGCCGAGGCCATGCAGAAGAAGGCGGACGCCTTCGCGCAGTACGGCGACGCGGCCGTGCTCCAGATGCTCGTCGAGGTGCTCCCGCAGGTCGTCGCCAGGGCCTCCGAGCCGCTGAGCGCCATCGACAAGCTGACCGTCATCTCGACGGACGGCGCCGGCCAGCTGTCGCGCACCGTCGCGGACAACGTCGCCCAGGGCATGGAGCTCCTCAGCTCCACCACGGGCGTCGACCTCGCCGCACTGCTGCAGAACCTCAAGGGTGCTAACGCGAAGCCGGAGGTCCCCGCCCAGCAGGACACCGCCGCCGCGGCGCCGAACGGCAGGATCGAGATCGGCGACTGATCCGGGCCCCCGCCCCCACGTGCCCGGCCGGTACCGCATCACCGGCCGGGCACGTGTGTGTCCGGGGCGGGTACTGGTCGCCCGACAGGCGGCGGAAGCCTCCGGATAAGGTAATGCGGAGCTAAAGAGATCGCCAAGTACGTCAGAGCACACCGCGCTCCTCGGGAGGAAGCCATGGGAACCCACCGCACCACGCTGCCCGGAGTCGGCGTGCAGTACGACTACACCACCGAGTCGGGACAGCACATCTCGGTCGTCGTCCACCACGACGGCCGGCGGTTCATCGGCTTCTACGACCAGGACGACCCTGATTCCTGCAAACTCTCCGTGCCCCTGACTCCACAGGAGGCCACCGGTCTCGCCCACCTCATCGACGCGGCGCCGATCGACGCCGTGCGGACCGAGGGCATCGACCTGGTCACCGAGCACATCCCGCTCGGGACGCGTTCCCCGTACGGTGGCCGGCTGCTCGGGGACACCCGAGCGCGGACCCGGACAGGGGCCTCGATCGTGGCGGTGCTGCGGACCCACAGCGCGCACCCGTCGCCCGGGCCCGACTTCCGGCTCGCCATCGGGGACACGCTCGTCGTCGTCGGTACGAGGGAGGGCGTCGACACGCTCTCCGAGATCATTGCGGAGGGCTGACCGTGCATGACACGACCGCACTGCTGGTGGAGCTCGGCTCCGTCATCCTGGGACTGGGCATCATCGGCCGGTTCGCCGGCCGCATAGGCCTCTCCCCCATCCCGCTGTACCTGCTGGCCGGGCTCGCCTTCGGCGAGGGCGGCCTGCTGCCCCTCGGGGCGAGCGAGGAGTTCACCGCCGTCGGCGCCGAGATCGGCGTCATCCTGCTGCTGCTCCTGCTCGGCCTCGAATACAGCGCCTCCGAACTCGTCACCAGTCTCAAGACGCAGTACCCGTCCGGCGCCGTGGACTTCGTGCTCAACGCGACCCCGGGCGCCGTCGCTGCCCTGCTGCTCGGCTGGGGGCCGGTGGGGGCCGTGGCCCTGGCCGGCGTCACCTGGATCTCCTCGTCCGGGGTGATCGCCAAGGTCCTCGCGGACCTGGGGCGCCTCGGCAACCGGGAGACGCCCGTCATCCTCGGCGTGCTGGTCATCGAGGACCTGTCGATGGCCGTCTATCTGCCGTTGCTCACCGCGATGCTCGCGGGCGTCGGTCTCGCCGGAGGCAGCATCGCGCTGCTCATCGCGCTCGGCACCGTCGGGTTCGTGCTCTACCTCGCGCTGCGCCACGGCCGGCTGATCAGCCGGGCCGTGTCCTCCGACAATCCGGAGATGCTGCTGCTCGTCGTGCTCGGGCTGACCGTCCTGGTCGCCGGTGTGGCCCAGCAGTTGCAGGTGTCGGCGGCCGTCGGGGCGTTCCTCGTCGGCATCGCCCTGTCCGGAGAGGTCGCCGAGGGTGCCCGCAAGCTGCTGACCCCGCTGCGGGACCTCTTCGCCGCCGTGTTCTTCGTGTTCTTCGGGCTCTCCACCAACCCCGCGGAGATCCCGCCGGTACTGCTGCCGGCCGCGCTGCTGGCCGTCGTCACCGTCTTCACCAAGATCGCCACCGGCTGGTACGCGGCCCGCCGGGCCGGCATCGGATCGCGCGGACGCTGGCGGGCGGGCGGCACGCTCGTGGCCCGCGGCGAGTTCTCCATCGTCATCGCCGGTCTGGCCGTGGCGACCGAGCCCCGGATCGGACCCATCGCCACCGCGTACGTCCTCATCCTCGTCATCGTCGGACCGCTCACCGCGCGCTGGACCCAGCCGGCGGTCGAGCTGATCCAGAAGTGGCGCGGCAAGGACGACGGCCCGGCCGGCCTGCCCGGCCCCGTCCCCCCGGCGCAGGCGACAGCCGCCCCGAAGGAGGAGCTGACCGCGTCCGCGGAGTGACCTCCCGCGGTGCCGTCAGCCGTCGTGGGGGGCGGGGAGGTCGGGCGCCCAGCCCAGGGGGTAGGCGTCGGCGCCGTCCCCGGGCACGGTCGGCTCCCCGCCCGCCGCGGTGAACGCCGTCAGCGCCTCGATCAGCGCGGTGCACTGCTCGGGCGCGAGGCGCTCGACGATGGCCTCGACCTCCCGGCGGCGGGCGGACGTGACGTCCTCCACCAGCCGGAACCCCTCGGGGGTCACCCGCAGCGAGGTCTCCCGGCGGTTGGCCGGGTTGACCTGCCGCTCCGCCAGACCGGCGGCGATCAGCCGGTCCACCATGCGCATCGCGGTCGACGGGTTCACGCCGAGCCGCTCGGCCAGCGAGACCAGTTTGGCGTCCCCGTGCGTGGCGAGCACCACGAGCAGCCGGAACTGGGGCAGCGTCACCCGGTCCTCGACCGTCGCCAGCGAACGGGCGGACACCGCCACAAGCAGGCGCGACGCCGTGAGCACCGCGCGCGTCACCGCGTCGACGTCGTCCCTGCCCGGGGCGGACGGTCGGTCCTCGGATGACTGTTCCTGCGCGGCCATGCCTCTTTGTACCGTGCGCGACGGTCGTACTCGAATCCGGCACGTGCCCCTGAGGGCCTCAGCCCTTGCGGGCGAGCAGGTGGATCTCCCGGAACTGACGTCGGTCGTCCGGCTGCGGCTCGCGCACCATCCGGGCCACCTCGGCCAGGCCGGCCGTACGCAGCAGCGCGGCGAGGTGATCGGGCCACCACCGATAGGCAGGCGCGACCGCGTGGTCGAAGACCTGCGTCGGGTGCGCGGCATCCTCACTGGCGGAGAAGCCGATCAGAAGGTGGCCCCCGGGTGCCAACACGCGGTGGAACTCGGCCAGGAAGACGGGAAGTTCCGGCGGTGGGGTGTGGATGACGGACCACCGCGAGAGAACGCCGCCCAGCGCACCGTCGTCGATGTCGAGCGCGGTCATGGAGCCCACGTCGAACCGCAGGCCAGGATGGGCGTGCCGAGCCGATTCGATCATCCCGGACGACGCGTCGACGCCGAACGCCGAGAGGCCCAGCGTGTCCAGATGGGCGGTGATGTGGCCGGGCCCGCACCCCAGATCGGCGACCCGGCCCTCCCCGTGCGCGCGCACGAGCTCGGCGAAGGCTGCCAGCATCGCGCGGTCCAGGGGCCTGTTCCGCAACTCGTCGCCGAACAACTCCGCGTAGGTGCGGGCGGCGGCGTCGTAGGCCACGCGGGTGACTGCGAGGGCGTCGTGTTCGACCATGCCCGCGACACTAAGGGCTGGACGGCCCTCAGGGCTTCCCGGCAAGCCTCGCCCGGCGCTCGGAAGACCCGCCGGGGCCGGAACGGCGTCGAACCGATCCCGAATCCATGGCGCAAGACCATGACACGCACCTTTGGACTGTGCAACGTTTGCACAGTGACACCTGAACCCTCACCCCTGCCCGAACCGCAGCGCCCGCCCTTGCCGACCGGACTGCGACGCGCTGCCGTCCGGCTGCCCGTCCATATGTTCCGCGCAGGTCTCGGGCCGCTGTTCCGTGGCCGTCTGCTGCTCCTCGTCCACACCGGCCGCACCACCGGCCTCCCCCGGCGCACGGTGATCGAGGTCGTCGAGTCCGCGACCGTGGACGGCCGGCGGACCTGGACGGTCGCCTCCGGTTTCGGCCCGGGCGCGGACTGGTACCGCAACCTGCTCCGCACACCGCACGCCACCGTGCAGGCAGGACGCGGATTCCACGCGGTGACGGCCCACGCCCTGCCGGCCGAGGACGGCGGCGGGCTGATGGCCCGGTACGCGCCCCGCCACCCGCGGACCGCCCGCCGGCTCGCCGCGTTCATGGGGTTCACGGTCGACGGCAGCGCGGCGGACTACCGGCGGGTCGGCGAGTCGATCCCGTTCGTACGGCTGGTGGAGGGAACCGGGCCCGGCCGCTGAGCCCCCGCGGTCCGGTGCGTGCGTCAGGCCCGCGCGGGCTCGGCCTCCGCCACCAGGTGGGGGCGGGGCGCGCCCCGGCGGTAGAGGATCACCGTGACGAGCAGGCCGAGGGCGAAGAAGCCCGCCGACC
Organism: Streptomyces sp. NBC_01013; assembly: GCF_045162765.1. Taxonomy (NCBI): domain Bacteria; kingdom Bacillati; phylum Actinomycetota; class Actinomycetes; order Kitasatosporales; family Streptomycetaceae; genus Streptomyces; species Streptomyces sp. NBC_01013. Next base: position 4,309,320 of record NZ_CP108687.1, on the reverse strand, counting down.
ACCAGTAGGCCGTCGAGTAGCTCTCCAGCTGGGCCTGGGCGACGGCGGACGGGGTCGGCCTGCGGCCCACCAGGTAGTCGGTGGCGGCACTGGTGGCCAGGGTGTTGAGCAGCGCCGTACCGATGGAACCGCCCACCTGCTGGCTGGTGTTGACCATCGCGGAGGCAACCCCGGCGTCCCGCGCCCCCACCCCGGCGGTGGCCAGGTTCATCGCAGTGGCGAAGATCATGCCGAGCCCCAGCCCGAGGCAGATCAGCGGTGGCAGCACATGGGCGAGATAGCTGCTGCTCAGGTTCAACGTGGTCAGCCACATCATCGCGGCCGCCGAGATGCCCATGCCGAGCGGCACGATCGGTTTGGCCCCGAACCGCGGCACCAGCACGTTCGTCGTCGTCACGGACGTCACGATCATGACGGCGACCATCGGCAGGAAGGCCAGACCGGTGGAGACCGGCGAGTAGAACAGGCTCTTCTGCAGGTAGTACGTGAGGAACAGGAACACACCGAACATGCCGCCGCCGGAGATGAACATCGCGAGGAAGGACGCCCCGCGGTCCCGGTCCAGCACCACCCGCATCGGCAGGAGCGGATGCACGGCCCTGGTCTGCCACCACGCGAAGGCGGCGAGGAGCGCCGCACCGGCCAGCAGGAACCCCCAGGTCTGCACCGAACTCCACGGATGTGTCTCGGCGTTGGAGAACCCGAACACGATGCAGAAGAGCCCGGCGGACACCAGCAGGGTCCCGGGGATGTCGAGTTTCGGTCGGTCCGCGGGCGCACCGGCGGTGAGCAGCCGCCAGCCGCCGACGAAGGCGACGAAGGCGAAGAGCAGGTTCACGTACAGGCACCAGCGCCAGTTCAGGTACTCGGTGAGCACCCCGCCGAGCAGCAGCCCCACCGCGCCGCCCGCACCCGCGATGGCGCCGTAGATCCCGAACGCCTTCGCCCGCTCCTTTGGCACGGTGAACGTCGTGGTGAGGAGCGAGAGCGCGGCCGGGGCGAGGAGTGCTCCGAACATGCCCTGCAGGGCGCGGGCCAGCACCAGGATCTCGAAGCTCGGGGCTGCGCCGCCGATGGCGGAGGCGACCGCGAAGCCGACCAGACCGGTCAGGAACACCACCCGGCGGCCGACCAGGTCGGCGATGCGTCCGCCGAGCAGCAGCAGCGAGCCGAAGGCGAGCGCGTAGGCCGTCACGATCCACTGACGGTTCCCGTCGGTGAAGCCGAGGTCCTGCTGGGCGGAGGGCAGCGCGATGTTCACGATCGTCGCGTCGAGGACCACCATCAGCTGCGCCAGCCCGATCACCCCCAGCACCCACCACCGGTGGGAGGGCCCGCGTTCCCCGCCGGGTGCGGGCGGGGGCGCCGGGTCGGTGGCCACCCTCCCGCGCTGTCCGTCCTCGGCCGGTTCCCCTGGCTGACGCGCATGACGGGCCATGGTGCGGATCTCCCTCGCTGCACACGAACCGGTGATCCGACACCGGCAACCCCCCGGCTGATCACGCTAGACGGAGCTCGGCGTCGTCGCATGCGGGGAGCACCGCGGGCGGCGGAGACTGCCGCGTCCCGGCAGCGGGGAGGCGGTGGCACGCGGTCCGGCCGCCGCTGTCCGGCAGGCCGGGCTCAGATCTCCTTGGCCGGCCAGTCCAGCAGCCGGGCCCCGATCACCGCGGTCTGCAGGGTGTAGCGGTGCATCGGGTCGGACGGATCGGAACCGGTGAGCTGGTGGATCCGCTCCAGCCGGTACGTGAGCGCCCGCACGCTCAGCGCCAGCCGCCGGGCGGTCTCGGCCGCGACACAGCCGGCGTCGAAGTACACGGAGAGCGTCTTCAGCAGCGGCTCCGCGCCGCCCCGCGCCTGCTGGAGCGGGCCGAGCTCGCTGCGCACCAGATCGGCCATCGCCTGCCGGTCACGGGTCAGCACGGGGTAGACCAGCAGATCCGCGGCGTACAGCACGGGGTCGTCGAGACCCATCCGCTCCGCCAGGTCGAGCGCGTCCAGCGCCTCGTCGTACGACTGGACCACGCCGCCGGGCCCCCGGTGCGCACGGCCGACCGCCACCCGCCCGCCGTCCGTCGCCGCGTGTGACTGCTTGGCGAAGTACCGCAGGACATCGGGCTGGCTGCCGGGTGCGATGCAGATCAGCCGCCCGTCCTTCGTCGTGAGCAGGATCTTGCGGCCGCTGAACCGGGCCAGCAGCGCCGACTCCACCTGCCGCGGCACGATGTCGGTCTCGGTGTACGCCTCCGGGCCCGTCGCCACCGCGACGGCGTGGGCCCGGGAGAGCCGTAGCCCGAACCGGGTGGCGCGCTCGGCGAGACGCCCCAGGTCGCTGCGTCCGTAGAGAAGGTCGTCGATGAACTCCCGGCGGGCCGCCTCCTCCCGCCGGACAGTGAGGCGCTGGGCCCGCTCGAAACCCTCGGCGAACGCGTCGACCGTCTGCTCCACCGCGGCCAGCACGCTCTCGGTGGACACGGCGGCGGCGGCCGGCCAGGTGGTGCGGGTCGCGGACAGATGCATCCGCACCAGCGCGCGCAGCTGGTATCCGGCCTCGGCGGCCTGCCTGCCGAGGCTGCGGCGGGCGTCGAGCTCCGCCCGGGTGAGCCTGCGGCCGGACAGGGCGACCTCGTCCAGTATCTGGGCGTAGCCCTCCAGGAAACTGTCGGGAATCACCGGTTCTGCCACGCCCCGCCTCCGCTTCTCACGCGTCGCTGCCATTGACACAACGCATACGCGCGCATGCCGGTGCCCGGCATCGAGCACGGAGAAAGATTGCCGTATTCCGGCAATGCGGCCAACCGGCCGCGGATGACACGATCCTGTCAGCACCGACCGGGGGACCACGGGGGAAACACGGGGGTGCAGGGGGACGGGGGAAGGCCCGGCTGCCGCGGTGCCGTTGGGACGGCACCGCGGCTGCGGGGTCACCACCGAACCCCGCGACAACACGCACCGGCGGAACCGCCGGCACAGCGGGCAGGGGGGACCGATGCACGAGTTCGTGACCGCGGCGCTGTCCTTCCCGGCCATGCTCTTCTCCGCGGCGCTGGTCGTCGTCATCGCCTTCTGGCTGCTCGTCCTGGCCGGCGCGGCCGACCACCACTCCTTCGACGCCGACCTCGACACGGATCTCGCGGGGATCGGCGGCGTGCCCGTCACCGTCTCGGTCTCCTTGGTGGTGGCCGTCGGCTGGTTCACCGCGCTGACCGGTTCGGTCCTGCTGCACCGCAGCGACACCACGGGAACCGTGCGGGCCGCGCTCGCCTTCGGCGTCCTCGCCGGAGCACTGCTGGTCGCCTGGGCCGTGGTGCGTCTCCTGGTACGGCACTTCCGCCGCTTCTTCGCCGACCAGCCTCCCCCATCGCGCCAGGACTTCCTGGGCCGGGTCTGCACGATCCGTACGGGCTCGGTCGGCAGGGACTTCGGGCAGGCCGAGGTCACCGCGACCGACGGCTCCACCGCGATCGTGCAGGTACGTCAGCTGGAACCGGCCGACACCGCCTTCACGGCGGGGAGCCCGGGGCTGCTGTACGCGTACGACGACGCGGGCGAGTTCTTCTGGGTCTCCCCGTACGACCGCGCACTCGACCCGGGACCGCCCACGGCCCTGCCGCGTCCGCACCGCCGCGCGCAGCCCGGCCGCCGCACCGCCTGATCCCCGCGCCCGAACCCGCGCCTCACGCGGCGCGCCGTGCTGCCCCGGGCCACCCGGCCCGCTCACTTCTCCCTTGTTCCGCACCACCAGCCGCCAAGGACTGTCATGGAAGCCATCTCCTTGGGCCTCGGCCTGCTCGTCGCCGTGGTCCTGCTCATCGCGATCGCCCTGCTCCTGATCGTCACCCGGCTCTTCCGCAAGGTGGAGCAGGGCAAGGCCCTGATCATCTCCAAGACCAAGAAGGTCGACGTGACCTTCACCGGTGCCGTCGTCCTGCCGGTGCTGCACAAGGCCGAGTCCATGGACATCTCGGTGAAGACGATCGAGATCCGCCGCACCGGGCGCGAGGGCCTGATCTGTCAGGACAACATCCGCGCCGATATCCACATCACGTTCTTCGTCCGGGTCAACAAGACCGTCGAGGACGTCATCAAGGTCGCCCAGGCCATCGGTACGGAACGGGCCAGCGACAAGGTGGCCATCCAGGACTTCTTCGCCGCGAAGTTCTCCGAGGCGCTCAAGACCGTCGGCAAGCAGTTGGACTTCGTCGATCTCTACACCAAGCGCGAGGAGTTCCGGGACCGGATCATCCGGGTCATCGGCACGGACCTCAACGGCTACCACCTCGACGACGCGGCGATCGACTTCCTCGAACAGACCCCGATGGTGCAGCTGGACGGCGCCAACATCCTCGACGCCCAGGGCATCCGGAAGATCACCGAGCTGACCGCGATCGAGCACGTGCGGACCAACGAGTTCCAGCGCACCGAGCAGAAGGAGATCACCCGGCAGGACGTCGACGCCCGGGAGACCATCCTGGAGCTGGAGCGCCGGCAGGCCGAGGCCGAGATCAAGCAGCGCCGCGAGGTGGAGACGCTGCGGGCCCGCGAGGAGGCCGTCACGGCCCGGGTGCAGGAGGAGGAACGCCTCGGCGCCCAGACCGCGTTCATCAAGACGGAGGAGCAGCTCGGCATCCAGCGGGAGAACCAGGCCCGGGAGATCGCGGTGGCGCAGAAGAACCGCGAGCGGGTCATCGCCGTGGAGAACGAGCGCATCGAGAAGGACCGGCTGATCGAGGTCATCGGGCGCGAGCGGCAGACCGAACTCAACCGCATCGCCGCGACGAAGGAGGTCGAGGCGGAGCGCCGCGAGGTCGCCGACGTGATCCGCGAACGCATCGCGGTGGACCGTACGGTCGCCGAGCAGGAGGAGTCCATCAAGACCCTGCGGTCCGTCGAGGAGTCCGAGCGCACCCGCAAGTCCGTGATCATCGCCGCGGAGGCGGAGGCGCAGGAGCAACTGGTCAAGGACATCAAGGCCGCGGAGGCCGCGGAGGCCGCGGCCACCCACCGCGCCGCCGAGCAGCTGACGCTCGCCGAGGCCCGGCTGAAGACCGCGGACCTGGACGCGCGGGCGAAGCTGCGGCTGGCCGAGGGGGTCCAGGCGGAGTCGGCGGCTCCCGGACTGGCGGACGTGCAGGTGCGGGACGCAGCCGCCGAGGTCATCGAGAAGACGGGCCTGGCCGAGGCCGAGGCGACCTCCGCCCGGCTCAGGGCCGAGGCGGAGGGTTCCCGGCTCAAGGCGCTCGCGGCGGCCGAGGGCACCCAGGCCCAGGCGACGGCCGACGCGGCCATGATCGGCGAGAAGCTGAAGGCCGAGGCGGCGGGGCTCACGGACAAGGCGGCCGCGATGGCGGCACTGGACGACGCGTCGCGCGGGCACGAGGAGTACCGGCTGCGACTGGCCGCGGAGAAGGAGATCCGGCTCGCGGGGCTGGAGGTCCAGCGCCAGGTCGCCGAGGCCCAGGCGACGGTGCTGGCCACGGGCCTGGAGAACGCCGACATCGACATCGTCGGCGGGGAGTCGGTCTTCTTCGACCGGCTGGTCTCCTCCATCTCCATGGGCAAGAGCCTCGACGGCTTCGTCGAGAACTCGGAAACGGCGAAGGCGCTCGGCGGGGCGTGGCTGAACGGCACGTCGTCGTTCACGGACGACGTGACACGGGTGCTGGGTTCGGTCTCGTCGGGCGACGTACAGAACCTGACGGTGTCGGCGCTGCTGATGCGGATGATGGCTGCCCCGGAAGCCGGTGCGGGCGCGGACCAGGTCCGTGAACTCCTCGACCACGCACGGTCCCTGGGCCTGGCGGACGTACCGGTGAGCACGGTCCCGTCCCCGTCCCGCAACGGCACGCCGGTGGCGTGACCCGTCCCTCGTCGCCCTCGATCGCCGGACGGGCCGAAGAAGCCCGGGGCGGGCTTGAAGGGGCCCGCTGCCTCACGACGGCAGCGGCCGCATCAAGCCCGCCCGGCGACGGAGGACGGACAGCACACCCGGAGAGCCCGCACGCCGCCCGGAGCCCGGGCCGGATTCCGCACCCGTCCGGCGGCTGAGGACGAGCACCGGCCGCAGGCCCCACCCCCCGCCCCGTAAGGAGCCGCATGGACACCGCCACCCCGCCGCCCCCGGACGGCCCCGAGGACGGGGCCTACGACGTGCTGCGGCGGCGGCTCCGCACCCACGCCGCGGAGCTCGCCCGCCGCGCCGAGGTGCTCAACGCCCGCCGGACCGAGGAGTTCGGCTCCACCGGACTGCGGCTGCTCGGCAGCGAGCAGGTCGGGACGGCGCAGCCGTCCATCCCCCGCGACCTCGTCGCGATCGGCGGACGGCTCCTGTTCGGATTCGAGCGCGGCCCCGGCCGGACCGACGACCCGGCCGTCGACGACGTACTCGCGCTGTACAGCTCCGAGTTGCGACCCGTCACCGGAGCCCCCCTCACCGACGAGGCCTTCGTACGCGAGTTCCGCGGCCTCCACCGCTACTACCGCGACGCCCGCCTCCTGCGGCTGCGCCGGACCGACGGGCGGCTCCTCGCCGTGTTCGGTACCGGCGAGAGCGCCGAGGACGTCCGCGTCCTGCGCTGGGCGCTCGACGCCGGCGGTTCGCCCGGCGCGTTCCTCGACGCCCGCGGCGAGCGCGACCACGTGTTCCCGCCGTCGCACGACTTCACCTGGACCGTGGCGGGCCGCGAGGCACACATCGCCGGCCGGCACCCGCACATCGCCGTCGGCGCGAGCGGCACCGCCGGCGCCGGGCGTGCGCCGCTCTTCGTCTCCACGCTGGGCGGACATCTCACGCTCAAGACCAGCGACGACACGGAGACTCCCGACGGGATCTACCGCGAGCCGGTCACCGAACCCCTTCAGTCGCTCGCCGACGCCGAGGTCGAATACGCGGAGTCCGGCCCGCTCCTCCTGCTCCGCGTACGGCCGTACAAGGAGGAGGGGTGGCGCCATCTCGTCCTCAACCGGCTCCTGGGCACCGTGCAGCGGCTGGACGGGATCGGTCCCGCCTGCCACCGGCTCCCCGAGGACCAGGGGATCATCTTCCCCGGCGGCTACTACCTGACCTCCGGCACCGCCAAGACCTTCGACATCGCCCAGCCGCTCGCCGCCCCCGTCTTCGAGGGTGCCGTGCGTTCCCCCAACGGCGAGGACGTGCTGTACGCGTTCCGTTCGCGGGACGACGGACGCAGTCTGCTGCTCCCGTACAACGTGATCCGGCAGGAGGTCGCCACCCCGCTCCAGGGCCGCGGTCACGCACTGCTCGACGACGGCACGCTCGTACTCCTGCGGGACCCGGTGGAGGGCCCCGACGGCGGCCCCACCCGGGTGCACACGGTGCAGCGCTGGCAGACGCCGTACGTCTCCGACACGTACGCCGCCTCCCGCCCGGCCGGCACCGGCCCGCTCGCCCGGGTCGGCAACGCCGATCTCGTGCGCGGCATCTCCGACTGCCTCGCGCTCGCGCACAGCGCCGACGGGACCACCGCGACCGCCGCCGTCTACGCCCGGCTGGTGGCCGACTGCACCCGGGCCGCCGACCGGTACCACTGGCTGGACGACAGCGAACTGGGTGCTATCGGGGCGCCGTTGGCCGAGCTGCGCGACACCGCGCATCTGGTGATCGCCGAGTTCGACGCCGTTCAGGAGCAGACCCGGCGGGCCGCCGACGCCCTCACCGAGACGGCGGACCGGATCACCGCCCTCGTCCGCCGGGTCCGCGGCGAGGCACCCCGTTCGGCCGCCGACTGGGTAGACCGGCTGACCGAACTACGCTCCGCCCACGGCCACTTGGCTGCGCTCACCGAGATGCGGTACGCGGACGCCGGGCGGATCACCGAACTCACCGTCGAGACTGCCGGCCACATCACCGCGGCGGCCCGGCGCGCGGTCGCCTTCCTGTCGGGGGACGACGCGTTCGCCGGGTACCACGAGGACGTCACCCGGCTCACCGAGCAGGCCGCCGCCCTCGCCACCGTCACCGAGGCCTCCGCGCTCGGCGAGCGGCTGGCCGCCATGACGGACGGGCTGAGCACGGTGACGGAGGTCGTCGCCGGGCTCGACATCGGTGACGGCCTGGTCCGCACCTCGATCCTGGAGCGGATCGCGGAGGTCCTCGGCAGGGTGAACGCGGCCCGTGCCACGCTCGACGCCCGCCGGCGCGCCCTGCTCGACCAGGAGGGGCGGGCCGAGTTCGCGGCCGAGCTCGCGCTGCTGGGTCAGGCCGTCACGGCCGCGCTCGCCGCCGCGGACACCCCTGACGCCTGTGACGACCAGCTCGCGCGGCTGCTGCTCCAGCTGGAGAACCTTCAGGCGCGGTTCGCCGAGTTCGACGACTTCCTGGCCGAGCTGGGCGAGCGGCGGACGGAGGTGTACGAGGCGTTCTCGTCCCGCAGGCAGACACTTCACGACGCCCTCGCCCGTCGGACGGAACGCCTCGCGGCCTCCGCCGCCCGGGTGCTGGAGACCGTCGCGCGCCGCAGTTCCGCGCTGCCCGACGCGGACGCCGTACACACCTACTTCGCCACCGACCCCATGGTCGCCAAGGTCCGCCGCACCGCCGACGAACTGCGCGGACTGGGCGACACGGTCAGGGCCGAGGAGCTCGACGGGCAGCTGCTGGCCGCCCGCCAGGAGGCGGGCCGGGCCCTGCGCGACCGCAGCGAGCTGTACGCGGACGGCGGGGCGACGATCCGGCTGGGACGGCACCGCTTCGCGGTGAACAGCCGGCCGTTCGAGCTGACGCTGGTGCCGCAGGGGGACGGGCTCGCGTTCGCCGTCACCGGGACCGACTACCGGGCGCCGGTCACCGACCCGGACTTCGCCGCCACCAGCCCGTACTGGGACCAGCTGCTCCCCTCCGAGTCCCCGTCCGTCTACCGCGGCGAGCACCTGGCCGCCCGGCTCCTCTCCGAGCACGGCGCGGACCGGCTGGCCTCTCTTGAGGACGGCGAACTGGCCTCTCTCGTACGCAGGTCGGCCGCCGCCGCCTACGACGAGGGGTATCAGCGCGGGGTCCACGACGAGGACGCCACGGCGATCCTGACGGCCCTGCTGCGGCTGCACGCAGCCGCGGGGCTGCTGCGCTTCCCGCCCGCTGTGCGGGCCGCCGCCCAGCTCTTCTGGGCGTACGGGACGGACGGGGCCCGCCGGACCTCCTGGACGCTCCGGGCCCGCTCCCTGGCCCGTGCCCGCGAGACGTTCGGCCTCGCTCCGGCCGTCGCCGCCCTCCAGGAGGAGTGGGCCGCGGTCATCACGGGGGACGACTCCGCGGCGGTGGCCGCGTATCTCTTCGAGGAGCTGACGAGCGGCCCGGAGGGCTTCGTCACGGGCGCGACCGTGCGCACGTTCCTGGACAAGTTCCGTCGCTCGACCGGTACTTCTGCGTACGACGAGGACCTCACCGCCCTGCGGGACGATCTGCCGGCCCGCCGCCAGCTCGTCGAGGGCTGGCTCAGCTCGTACGCACGGGCCGGCGGGACGGACCTGGACCCGGGCGACCTCGCGGAGGCCGTCGCCGTCGAGCTCTGCCCGGAGCCGGTTCTGGCCCGCCACGAGGCCGACGCCCCGCTCACCGCGACGGTGGACGGCCTCCTGGGCGTCCACCCGCGCATCGAGCGGGGCCGGATGACTGTACGGATCGACGAACTCCTCTTCCGTACGGCGAAGTTCCGCACCGATGTCGTCCCCGGTTTCCGCGCCTACCAGAGCCGGCGCACCGCCCTGGTCGCCGCCGAACGCGCCCGGCTTCGGCTGGACGACCACCGGCCGCGGGTCATGTCCGCGTTCGTGCGCAACCGGTTGCTCGACGAGGTGTATCTGCCGCTGATCGGCGACAGCCTCGCCAAGCAGCTCGGCACCGCCGACGCCGACCGGCGCACCGACTCGCAGGGCCTGCTGCTGCTCGTATCGCCGCCCGGCTACGGCAAGACGACACTCATGGAGTACGTCGCCGACCGGCTGGGACTGGTCCTCGTCAAGGTCAGCGGGCCGAACCTCGGCCACGACGTGACCTCGCTGGACCCGGCCCAGGCCCGCAGCGCGACCGCGCGCCGGGAGATCGAGAAGATCAACTTCGCGTTGGAGGCGGGCAACAACACCCTGCTCCACATCGACGACATCCAGCACACCTCGCCGGAACTGCTCCAGAAGTTCATCCCGCTCTGCGACGCCACCCGCAGGATCGAGGGCGTGCGGGACGGCGAGCCGCGCAGCTACGACCTGCGGGGCAAGCGGTTCGCGGTGTGCATGACGGGCAATCCCTACACCGAGTCCGGGGAGCGGTTCCGAGTCCCCGACATGCTCGCCAACCGGGCCGACGTCTGGAACCTCGGAGAGGTGCTGAGCGGGCGCGAGGACGTCTTCGCGCTGAGCTTCGTCGAGAACGCGCTGACCGCCAACCCGGTGCTGGCGCCGCTCGCCGGCCGGTCCCGCGAGGACCTCGCCCTGCTGCTGCGGCTCGCCTCCGGCACCGACGCCACCGCTCGCCCGGACGGCCTCGAACACCCGTACGCACCGCCCGAGGTGGACCGGATCACCGCCGTTCTGCGCCATCTGCTGAGCGCCCGCGACACCGTCCTCTCCGTCAACGCCGCGTACATCGCCTCGGCCGCGCAGACGGACGCGACGCGCACCGAACCGCCGTTCCGGCTGCAGGGCTCGTACCGGAACATGAACCGCATCGCCGAACGCATCGTGCCGGTGATGAACGACGCCGAACTGTCCGCCGTCATCGACGACCACTACGCGGGCGAGGCCCAGACCCTCACCACGGGCGCCGAGGCGGCCCTGCTGAAACTCGCCGCCCTGCGCGGGACCCTCGGCCCCGAGCAGGCCGCGCGCTGGTCCGCCGTAACCGCCTCGTACCAGCGGGCCCAGGCACTCGGCGGACCCGACAGTGACCCGCTGACCCGTGCGGTGGCGGCACTCGGGCTGCTCGCGGACCGGATTGCGGCCGTCGAGTCGGCGATCGGCCGGGCGGCCGAGCCGCGCCACCTGTTCGCCGGGCCACCGCCCGGGACGCCCTCCGGGACCCCGGCCGGGACGCACGAGGACCACTGACCGTACCGATCACGAGAAGGGAGCAAGGCATGCTGGGTCTTGTGCCTCCTCTTCCCCAGCAGCCCCAACGCCCCCCTTTCACCGGCCACATGGTCGTCTGCGGCGACGATGCGCTCGCTCAGCGGCTCGCCGTGGAGCTGCGGTACGTCTACGGGGAGCGGGTCACCCTCGTCCTGCCCCCGGAGCCGGGAACGGCCGGACCGGAGCTGCCGCTGACCGGGCGCCGCCGGGCCGCCGCGCTGTTCGGCCGGATGTCGTCGGCGATGGCCCGCAACGGAGGTCTGGCCCACGGCAGCGCGGAGGACGGGGACACCAACGCCGGTGTCGAGGCGGTACGCATCCTCCAGGCGGCGGAGCCCTCCGACGAGTCGCTCGAAGAGGCGGGCATCGGCTCGGCCGCCGCGGTGGCCCTCGTCTACGACGACGACGAGCGCAACATCCGGGCCGCACTGACGGCCCGTCGGCTCAACCCCCGCGTCCGCCTGGTGATCCGGCTCTACAACCGCAAGCTCGGCCAGCATCTGGAGACCCTGCTCGACCAGGCGGCCGCCGTCGCCTCGCCCGGGCTCGACCCGGCCGTGCTGGACGCCTCCACCACCGTCCTGTCCGACGCCGACACCGCCGCCCCCTACCTCGCGGCCACCGCGCTCGCCGGCCCCACCCGGGTGATCCGCGCCGAGGGCCTGTTCCTGCGGGCGGCAGAACGCACCCCGCCCCGCGACGGCCAGGCCGCCGACCCCGGCCTGTGCACCCTGGCCCTGCTCTCCTCCACCACCCACGACCCGGCCGGCGCCGAGGGTTCCGACAGCAGTGGCGCCGACGGTCCGCAGCTCCTCCCCGACCAGGCACAGGTGGCGGCGGCGACCGGGCGCGGCACCGTCGTCCTGGAGGCCGTCACCCAGTCCGGTCCAGCCGTTCCGAAACCCCGGATGAGCGGCCGGAGCGCACCGCTGAGCCAGTTCTTCTCACGTCGGCTGCGCTGGTCGGCGCTGGGCGTCGGCCTGGCCGTCCTCGGGCTCGCGGTGGCATCCTCGCTCACCACCGGCGACCGCCCCCCGCATGCCGCCTACCTCACCCTGCTCGACCTGTTCGCGATGGGCGACCCGGCGATCGGCGACCCCACTGCCCGCCAGGTCATCCAGCTCCTCTCCGGCGTCGCCGGACTGATGCTGCTCCCCCTGCTGGTCGCGGGTGTGCTGGAGGCCTTCGGTTCGCTGCGCACGGCTTCGTCGCTGCGGCGGCCGCCGCGCGGTCTGTCCGGACACGTGGTGCTGCTCGGCCTCGGCAAGATCGGCACCCGCGTTCTGGTGCACCTGCGGGAACTGGGCATTCCCGTGGTCTGCGTGGAGGACGACCCGGACGCGCGCGGCATCCCGGTGGCACGCCGGCTGCATGTGCCGGTGGTCCTGGGAGACGTCACGCAGGAGGGTGTGCTGGAGGCCGCCAAGATCGGTCGCTCGCGCGGGCTGCTCGCCCTGACCAGCGTCGACACCACCAACCTGGAGGCGGCGCTGTACGCCCGCTCCCTCAAGCCGGATCTGCGGGTGACGCTGCGCCTGTTCGACGACGAGTTCGCCACCGCCGTCTACCGCACCCTGCGCACCGCCCACCCGCAGGCGCTCACCCGCTCCCGTTCCGTCTCACACCTGGCCGGTCCCTCGTTCGCCGTGGCCATGATGGGCCGGCAGATCCTCGGGGCGGTGCCGGTCGAGCGGAAGGTGATGCTGTTCGCGGCGGTCGAGGTGGCCGGCCACCCGCAGCTGGAGGGCCGGACGGTGGAGCAGGCGTTCCGGGCCGGGTCCTGGCGGATCCTCGCCCTGGACGTGGCCCAGCCCGCCGGCCGCGGGCCCGGCCCGGCGGCTCCCGTCCCACCGCCGCACGCCCCCGGCACCGACCCGTCGGGCGACCGGCCCGGGGGCCTCGTGTGGAACCTGCACCCCGGCTACGTACTCCGGTCCACCGACCGCGTGGTGATCGCCGCGACCCGCCGGGGCCTGGCGGAACTGCTGGGCAGGCGGGGCTCGTTGACGCGGCGCTGACGAGAGGGCCCGGGGCGTGTTCCGAAAGGAGCGTCCTCCGCCCGGAGGGCGGGGCCCGCGGCGTCCGGTGCGGTGCATCGCAAGGCGGAGGGTCGTCCTCGTACGGGGCGTAGGTGGACGGTCCCGACAACGCGGCGAGGCGCCGTGCCAGCCGTCGCGGGCCAGACGCAGACGTCCGGTCTCGGTCAGGGTGCATTACGGTGGGGCACGAGGGCCTTTCTGGTCGGTGTAGACGTCGCAATCCACACCGAACCCGGAAGGCCCTCATTCGTTCAAGATCACTCCACCGTGAAACCTGCCACCAACCTCCGTGGACAGAACACCTAGAGCACCCCTCCCATCGCCTCCCGCACCTCCGCCAGCGTCGCGTCGGCGACGGCGTTGGCACGCTCGTTGCCGGCCCGCAGCACGGACCGCACGTAGCCCATGTCCCGCGCGTACTCCGCCCGCCGGGCCCGCAGGGGCGCCAGTCGCGCGTTGACCGCGTCGGTCACGGTCCGCTTGAGTGCTGCCGCGCCCCCGCCGCCGATCTCCTCGGCCACGGTGTGCGGGTCCCGGTCGAGACAGAGCGCGGCCAGCAGCACCAGTCCGGACACCTCGGGCCGTCGCTCGGGGTCGTACGTGATGTGCCGTTCGGCGTCCGTCGTCGCGCCTCTCACCAGCCGTGCCGTCGTGTCCTCGTCGGCGCTCAGCGCAACGGCGTTGGCGCGGCTCTTGCTCATCTTGGTGCCGTCGGTGCCGAGCAGCAGCGGTGCGGCGGAGAGGAGCGCCTCGGGCTCCGGAAAGAGCGGACCGTAGCGCTCGTTGAACCGCCGGGCCACGGCCCTGGTCAGTTCGAGGTGCGGCAGCTGGTCCTGGCCGACCGGCACCACATTGCCCTTGCAGAACAGGATGTCGGCCGCCTGATGGACCGGGTAGGTGTACATCAGACCGCTGACGGTGGCCTGCCGGGAGTGCGCGATCTCGTCCTTGACCGTGGGGTTGCGGCCCAGTTCGGCGACGGAGACCAGACTCAGGAACGGCAGCAGCAGCTGGTTGAGCGCGGGCACGGCGCTGTGGTTGAAGATCACCGAGCGTTCCGGGTCGATGCCGACGGCCAGGTAGTCCAGCAGCAGCCCCTCCATGGTGGCGGTGAGCCGCTCGGCCATGTCCCGGTCGGTGAGCACCTGGTAGTCGGCGACGAGGACGAACACCTCCACTCCGAGCTCCTGGAGCCGCACCCGGTTGTGGAGCGTGCCGAAGTAGTGCCCGAGGTGCAGCGCCCCGGTGGGCCGGTCGCCGGTCAGGACGCGGAAGGCGGCGGGGTCCCGCTGGATCCGCTCGTCGAGCGTGGTGGTGCTGTCGGCGTAGGTCGTGGTCATGGCTGGTCTCTCCTCGCGATGGTGTGTGCGTGGAGGACGGCCCCGCCGGGCTCGGAGCCCGTGCCGGAAGAGGGCAGAGAAAAAGGGCCGTCCGTGACGAACGGCCCTGGTCCCGCGCTGAAGAGGTGGCCGCTCCTAGGAGGAGCGCCACCGGTTCCGGCACGGTACGGAGGTCATACGGGAAGTCTAGGGGCTGTCCCGCGATTCCTGGTGGATCAGCGCGCGGCGTCGGATGCGGTGCGTCGCACGGCGGAGAGACGTTCGCATCCCGGATGTATTCGGGTGTTTCGACAACGCGGCGAGGTGCCGTAGGTGTCGTCGTGCGCCCGCCAGGAACTGCGGGACAGCCCCTGGCGACCTCGTGCACGGTCGGCGGTCACTCGGCGGGACGCGCGGGAGCGGCGGCGACGGAGCGGGCGCGCGCGATCTCCGGGTAGCGCACGGTGAACAGGATCGGAACGACGACGCAGATGACGGTCAGGACCGTGCGGGCGGTGCTGTTGTCCGGCTGTGCGTGGTGCAGCCACACCGAGCCGGCGCCGCCGATGGTGAAGGCGGCGGCCCACACCGCGGTGATGACCGTGTTGACCCGCCGGAACAGCGGGCTGTCCCAGTGCTCGGCCGGGACCGTGGTCCGTGCGATCCCCCTCGTGAACGGCTTGCCGATGGCGAGCGACCCCCAGGCCAGCAGCGCCAGCCACAGGGACGACCCGGCCGAGGAGTAGTCCGTCACGAGGCCGGAGTCCGGGGCGGCGAAGGCCGCGGTGGTGCACACGGCGAAGTAGAGGGCAGCTCCGGTCTCGATGACGAGCGCGGCCCAGTCACCGCCCGCACGCCGCTGCACCACGATCAGGGCGAGGGCGAGCACCAGCCCTGCCAGCAGGGCGTACCTGACGTCGATGGTGCCGACGAGCACGCTGACCGCGATCCACGGAAGAAAGCTGCGCAAGTACGCCATGAGAGGTCCCCCTGGTTGCATACGGACGGATGCCGGATCGTCCGGACAGCCGGTGACCGACCCCGCACGCTCCTGTAGTGACATGTCAAACATAGAAGGTCTGCGCCTGACATGTCAATAGTGGAATGTCGGAGGTAAAGTAATCCCCATGAGCCTTCGACACGCACTCCTCGGCCTGCTCGCGGAAGGGCCGGCCAGTGGCTACGACCTGCTGGGCACCTTCCGTACGTCGCTCGCGCACGTCTGGCCCGCCACCCAGAGCCAGATCTACACGGAGCTGACCAAGCTGGACGCCGCCGGCCTGACCCGGGTCGCGTCCGAGGGCCCCCGCGGCCGCAAGACGTACGAGATCACCGAAGCGGGCCGCGCCGAACTGCGCGAGTGGCTCCTGGTGGTCGCCCCGAACGGCTACCGCCGCAACGACATCCTCCTGAGGGTCTTCCTGCTCGGAGCGGTCGAGTGGGAGGAGGCCCGCGAGTTCCTGCACAAGCGGACCGAGTTCGCCCGTGCGCGACATGCCGAGTTCCAGTCCACGGAGAACGCCACGGACTGGGACGAGAGCGATCTGTCCGTCTACGGCCGCCTCACCCTGGAGTGGGGCAAGCGGTTCATGCAGATGCAGGCGGAGTGGAGCGAGTGGGCCGAGCGGGAGATCGAGGCGGCACGGGCCGCCGAGGACGCCGGGCAGGACTGAGCCCGGCCGTCGCACCCAGCCCTCCCCTCCGCTCCCGCCGATGCCTGCCGCCGTCCGCCCGGCCCGGGCCGCCTCCGCGTCCGCCCCGGCGGAATAGGCGTACGGGGGACTCCGTTGTAGGGTGCGTCCAGATAGTTCAACGTTCAACCAAATGCCTGGAGGCGGGCGCCATGCAGTTCGGGATCTTCACCGTCGGAGACATCACCACCGACCCGACGACCGGCACGACGCCGAGCGAGCACGAGCGGATCAAGGCCACCGTCGCCATCGCACGGAAGGCCGAGGAGGTCGGCCTCGACGTGTTCGCGACCGGCGAGCACCACAACCCCCCGTTCGTCCCCTCCTCGCCGACGACCACCCTCGCCTACATCGCCGCCCGCACCGAGCGCATCATCCTGTCCACCTCGACGACCCTGATCACCACCAACGACCCGGTGAAGATCGCCGAGGACTACGCCACGCTCCAGCACCTGGCCGACGGCCGCGTCGACCTGATGATGGGCCGCGGCAACACCGGACCGGTCTACCCCTGGTTCGGCAAGGACATCCGCCAGGGCATTCCGCTCGCCATCGAGAACTACGCCCTGCTGCACAAGCTGTGGCGCGAGGACGTCGTCGACTGGGAGGGGAAGTTCCGTACGCCGCTGCAGTCCTTCACCGCGACCCCGCGCCCCCTGGACGGCGTACCGCCGTTCGTCTGGCACGGCTCGATCCGCTCCCCGGAGATCGCCGAGCAGGCCGCGTACTACGGCGACGGCTTCTTCCACAACAACATCTTCTGGCCCATCGAACACACGAAGAAGATGGTGAGCCTCTACCGGCAGCGCTACGCCCACTACGGCCACGGCACCGCCGAGCAGGCCATCGTCGGCCTCGGCGGCCAGGTGTTCATGCGCAAGAACTCGCAGGACGCGGTGCGGGAGTTCCGTCCGTACTTCGACAACGCACCGGTCTACGGGCACGGTCCTTCGATGGAGGACTTCACCCAGCAGACCCCGCTCACCGTGGGCTCCCCGCAGGAGGTCATCGAGCGGACGCTGTCCTTCCGGGACGCCGTCGGTGACTACCAGCGCCAGCTGTTCCTGATGGACCACGCGGGGCTCCCGCTGAAGACGGTCCTGGAGCAGCTCGACATCCTCGGCGAGGAGGTCGTCCCCGTGCTGCGCAAGGAGTTCGCCAACCTGCGGCCTGCCGGGGTGCCGGAGTCCGCGCCCCTGCACCCGGCCGTAGCCGCCGGCACCACCACGAAGGAGAGCTGACCGTGTTCGCCACCGAACCGCTGAGGATCGTCGCCGTATC
Source organism: Streptomyces sp. NBC_01013 (assembly GCF_045162765.1). Taxonomy (NCBI): domain Bacteria; kingdom Bacillati; phylum Actinomycetota; class Actinomycetes; order Kitasatosporales; family Streptomycetaceae; genus Streptomyces; species Streptomyces sp. NBC_01013. Next base: position 4,291,911 of record NZ_CP108687.1, on the reverse strand, counting down.
CGCCGGTCTGAGCAACCCCTCGTCGACCAGGCTGCTGGCCGACCGGCTGACCGCGGCCACCCGCGAGCGGCTGGAGACCGAGCAGGACCGCCCGGTCGAGGTCCGGGTGATCGAACTGCGCGACCTGGCCGTCGACATCGCGGGCAACCTGGTGTCCGGCTTCCCGTCGGCCACGCTGGAGGAGGCCATCGGCGCGGTGGCGGGGGCCGACGGACTGATCGCCGTCTCCCCGGTGTTCACCGCCTCGTACAGCGGCCTGTTCAAGTCGTTCTTCGACCTGGTGGAGAACACCGCACTGACCGGCAAGCCCGTCGTCGTCGCGGCGACCGGCGGCACCGCCCGGCACTCGCTGGTGCTGGAGCACGCGATGCGTCCGCTCTTCGCCTATCTGCGCGCCGTCACGCTCCCGACGTCGGTGTACGCGGCCTCGGAGGACTGGGGCTCCTCGGGCGACGAGTACACCGAAGGCCTGCCGGGCCGGATCCGGCGCGCGGGCGGCGAGCTCGCGCAGGCGATCACGGGCGGCCGGGCGGTCTCCGGAGCCGCCAAGACCCTCGGACTGGACGACGAGGTGGTCCCCTTCGAGCGGCAGCTGGCCGACCTGCGGCTGGACTGACCGACCCGAAGACTGTACTTTCGCCCGGTTTGACTACAGTTGCGCGAGAAGGTGCGTGGTGCGGTTGTCCGTCACCACGTACCCGTTCGACCAAACGGAACCGAGCTGGAGGCAGAGATGGGCAGGATCGTGGTGGGCGTTGACGGCTCCGAGTCGTCGATCAAGGCACTGCACTGGGCCGTACGCCAGGCGGAGCTGACCGGTGACACGGTGGAGGCCGTCAACAGCTGGGAGTACCCCTCGACCAGCTGGGCGTCCATGATGCCGGGCATGCCGGAGGACTTCGATCCGCAGGCCGTGGCCACGGTGTCGCTCACCGAGGCGCTGGAGGAGGCCCTCGGTGCCGCGGGTGCCGCCGCGGTCAGCAAGGTCGTGGTGATCGGCAACCCCGCGCAGGCCCTGCTCGACCGGGCCGCAGGGGCGGACCTGCTGGTCGTGGGCGCGCGCGGGTACAGCGGCTTCAAGGCCACCCTGCTCGGATCGGTCAGCCTGCACGTCGCCCAGCACGCGCCGTGCCCGGTGACCGTGGTCCGCAGCTGAGCACAGACCCGGACACGGGTACGGACCCGCGCCTCAGGGGCGCGGGCCCGTACCGGCGGAAGCCGCGGCGGACTCAGTCCTCCCGCGTGTAGAAGACGTAGAACGCGGCGAGCAGCATGCCCGCCCCGGTCAGCAGACCCAGCGTCGACGAGGCCAGCACGCTCTTGTCGCCGGACAGGCTGTAGAGGAAGCCGACCGAACTGCCGAACAGCGCGCCGTACGCGGCCGCGCCGAGCTCGGCCGGCAGGCGCTTCTGCACCCGGCCCAGACCGAAGCAGAGCGCCGCGAGCACGGCGCCCGAGACCAGTCCGAGCGCGAGCTGGGTGCCGGTGAGCACTCCGCCGCCGCGGACGATGGACGTCGCGTACCAGCCCAGGATCACCCCGAGCGTGACGGGTACGGCCCAGCTGATCGTGGAGAGGCGCTGGGCACGCCCGCGCGTGCCGCGTGCATGCACCGAAGCGTGTGCGGCCATGGCAGGAAGCTCCTTCCGTCGCCCCCGCTTTCCTCAAGGGCACACCCGGCCGGGCCCCCCGGCAACTCGGATGGCCCACGGCCCGGGGCACGGCGTCGCCATCCGCGGTTCCCTGGTGGGGTGCGGACCTACTTCTCGGCGGCTCTCTCGGTGGCATTCCTGGTGCTGCTCGCCGTCCTGGTGCCGGTGAGCGCGCTCTCCGCCTGGGTCGATCTGGAGATCGACGACACGGACCGTTACGTGGCCGCCGTGGCGCCGCTCGCCTCCGATGCCGATGTGCAGAACACCGTCGCCGACCTGATCACCGACGAGGCGATGAAGCAGATCGACGTCGGCCCGCTCCAGGACACGGTCCGTGACTTCCTTCACCAGGCCGTACGGTCCTTCACCACCACCGACGCGTTCCAGGCCGCCTGGAACGCCGCCAACCGCACGGCCCACGAAGCCGTCACGGCGGCCCTGGACGGGGAGAGCGGCGAGAGCGTCACGATCGATCTGGCGCCCGTGACGGAGAAGGTGAAGCAGAACCTGGTGGACAACGGGGTGCCGTTCGCCGACCAGATCCCCGTCCAGCACACCGACATCCAGATCGTCTCCGCCGACCGCGCCGACCAGATGCGCCAGAGCTTCCGGTGGCTGCGGGCGGCCGGCGTGTGGCCGGCCGTCGGCACCCTCGTGTTCGCGCTGCTCGCCGTCGTCCTGGCCTGGGTAGGCGGCGGACCCGGGCGCCGCGGCTCGGCCCTGGCCGCGCTCGCCGCGACCGCCGTCGCCGGGGCCGGCTTCGCGCTCGGCGCCCTGGTGCTGCGCGGTGCGCTCGCGTTGGCGCGCAACCGCGTGCTGGCCGAGGTGCCCGGCAGCGAGACCGACGGGGCGGCAGCGGTGTACGACGCGCTGACCGGGTCGTTGCGCACCACGGTGTGGATCGTCTTCGGTACGGGCCTCGCGGTGGCCGTGTGCGCGGTGGCGGCGCGGATCTGGGTCCGGCGGGTACTGCCCGCGCCGTCGTCCGGGGCCTGAGGGACCCGGCTCCGCCCGCTCCCCGCTCCTCGCCACCACCGGCCACCGCGCGCTGCTCGTCACACCGCACCTGCGCGACGCCGGCCGACATCCCGGCCCCGCCGGTGCCGACGTGCGGGCGGGGTCGGGCCGGGGAAGAGTGGAGAAGGTGACTGCCGGGGGCTACTGGGAGGTCTTGCGTATGCGAGCCATCGCCGTCAGCACATTCCGGGGCGATCCCGCTCCGGTCGAGGTCCCCAAACCGGAGCCGGGGCCGGGCCAGGTCCGGGTGCGGATCGAGTACGCCTCGCTCAACCCGCACGACTGGCAGCTCGCGGACGGCACCCTGGACGGCCTCGCCCCTCAGCTCTTCCCGCTGGTCGTCGGCGCCGACTACGCGGGCCGGGTGGACATGATCGGCAGCGGCGACAACCGCTTCCGGGTCGGTGACCACGTCTTCGGGCGGTCAGGCGGTCCGGCAGCCGGTGCGGGGACGTACTGCGACTACGTCTGCGTACCCCAGGAGTCCGCCATCGCCCTTGTCCCGCGCGGGCTGGACGCCCGGATCGCGGCCGCGCTGCCGACCGCCGGGATGGCCGCCGCGCAGATCCTGGAGGCGGTGTCACTGCGGGGCCACGAAAGCCTGATGGTCGTCGGCGCGGCGGGCGGGGTCGGCAGCTGTCTGACCCAGCTCGCCCGAGCACGGGACGTGCGTGTGATCGCGGCGGTGCGCGGGGACGAGCGGTCCAGGATGGGGTCGTTGGGCGCCCGCGTCACGATCGACGTCACGGACGGCCCGGCGGCCGAAGCGATACGGGCGGCCTGCCCGGACGGCGTCGACGCGCTGGCCGACCTGGCGTCCGCGACCCCCGAGGCGTTCGCCGAACACGCCTCGACGCTCCGGCCGGGCGCCATCGCGCTCTCCACCCGCGGCGCCGCGGCAGGGGCGGCGCTCCCCCGCGGGGTACGGGGTCTCGACTTCCGGCTCGACCCGAGCCCGGTCCTGCTGGACGTGCTGGCAGCGGGTGCCGCGGAAGGCGTCCTGCGCGTCCCCGTCGACATCGAACTCCCCCTGGAGAAGGCCCCGCAGGCCCTGGATCGCAACCGGACGGGCGGGGCACGCGGCAAGACCGTCATCGTGCTGAGGGAACACGGGCACTGCTGAGACCGACCGGCATGGATCCGGTGCGGCCGGACCGGCCGGCGCGGATCCGGTACGGCGGAGAGGAAGACGTCATGGACGACCAGGAGCGGGACATCATCGGCGGCATCGACGGCCTCGTCGCGGAGGAACGCGCCCTGCGCGACCGCAACGGCCGGGAACCGGGCCTGTCCACCGAGGAGAAGGCGCGCCTGCGTACGGTGGAGGTCCGACTCGATCAGTGCTGGGATCTGCTGCGGCAGCGCCGGGCGCTGAGCGAGTTCGGCGAGGATCCGGCACAGGCCCGGGTCCGCCCGGCCGACGAGGTCGAGGGGTATCGCAGCTGACCGCTGCGCGGAGGGGGAGGCATTGACCGGCACCCGGGGCGACGGATCCGCGCGCTCCTCCACGGAGGCGCACCGGCGGGGGACACCGCCCGTCTGGCTGCGCTACGGCCTGCGCCCCCTGCCCACGCCCGTCCCCTGGGCCGCCGTCGCCCGCGCGGGTGTCGCCCTGGCCGCGCCGCTCGCCGCCGGGTTCGCCGCCGACCGGCCGATGTACGGCGCACTGGCCTCCATGGGCGCTCTCTCCGGCGTCATCGGCGACACGGCCGACGCGTACCGGATGCGCATCCTCAACATCGCCGTGCCGCAACTGTTCGGTGCCCTCGGCATCATGACGGGCACCCTCGTGTACGGGACGGGCTGGGGGGCCGTCGCCGTCCTCACGCTCATCGGTCTGGTCTCCGGCATGATGTCGACGATCGGCGCCGTCGCCTCGGTGTCGGGACTGCTGCTCCTGCTCAACTCCGTGGTGGGCGCCGGGCTTCCGATGCCCGATCCGTGGTGGGTGGCGCCCCTGCTGCTGACGCTGGGCGGTCTGTTCGTCCTCGCCCTGACGCTGCTCGCCTGGCCGTTGCGGCGAAAAGTGCCGGAACGGGTCGCGGTGACGCGCACCTATCTCGCGGTCGCCGACCTGCTCGCCGCCGCCGGCACCGACGCGTACGAGGAGAAGCGGCAGGCCGTCACGGACTCCCTCAACACCTCCTACGACCTGATCCTCGCCCGTCGCGCCCGCTATCACGGCCGCAGCGGGGCGATGGTGCGGCTGTTGTCCCAGCTCAACGTGGTCATCCCACTGGTCGAGGCGGCGCCCGCGGTGCACGTGCGTCGACGCCCGCTGCCCGCCGAGATCCCGGCGGCGGTGCGGTCCCTGGCGGCGGACGTGGCGGAGAGCCGTCCCGGCGGCGCCCCACCCGACCTGCCGGCCCCGGACTCGCCCGCCACCAGGGCGGTCGACAACGCCCTGCGGCACGCCGTCGTGGTCGTCCACAAGGCCGAGCCCGACCCGTACAACGTGGACGACCGGCTCGGCCGGCCGGCGGCCCTCGGTGTACGGGTGCGGCGCGCCGGCCGCAACGTCCTGCTCTCCGGGTCCTCGTGGCGGTACGGGCTGCGCCTCGCGCTCTGCATCGGACTGGCCCAGGCCCTGACCTCACTCATCGACGTACCGCGCTCCTACTGGGTGGCGCTGACCGTCACCTTCGTCCTCAAGCCCGACTTCGGCTCGGTGTTCTCCCGCGCGGTGCTGCGTTCCGTGGGCACGGTCGCCGGGCTCGTCATCGCGGCCCCGGTGCTGGCGGAGGTGCCGGTCGGCTGGTGGGACGTACCGGTGATGGTGCTGCTGGCCGCGCTGATCCCTGCGCTCACGGCGAAGGGCTACGCCTTCCAGACCGCGGCCATCACCCCGGTCATCCTGCTGCTGTCCGACCTGCTGAACCACCAGGGGGTCCACCTGGTCTGGCCGCGCTTCCTGGACAGCCTGATCGGCTGCGGCATCGTGCTGGTGGCCGGTTATCTGCTGTGGCCGGAGAGCTGGCACACCCGGATCGGCCGCCGCCTGGCCGACGCGGTCGCCGACATCGCGGACTACGTGGGGTATGCGTTCGAGCCGGGGGGTGGCGGCGACCGGGCCGAACGGGTCCGCGCCCGTCGCCGCATCTACCGCGATCTGTCGTCCGTACGCTCCGAGTTCCAGCGCGCCCTGACCGAGCCGCCCCCCACCGGGACCCGCGCCGCCGCGTGGTGGCCGCTGGTCGTGGCTGTGGAACGCATCGTGGACGCCACCACGGCGGCCCGCGTCCGCGTCAACCACGGAGCCCCGGAACCGGACCCGGCGGAGGTGGCCGCGGTGCAGGCCCACCTCCGCGAACTGGCCGAAGGGGTACGGGCGAGCGAGGTCCTCGTGGCGGTGCGCACCGACCTCCCCGGGGACGAAGAGGGCGTCCTCGCGCCGCTGCGCCAGGAAGTCGCGGCGGCCCGGGCCATCGCCTCGCCCGAGCCGTAGGGCCGTGGGGATGGGGGCCGCAGGCATGTGGGGCCGTGAGACTTCGGGGTGCTGAGGTGGGGCGGGTTCGTCCCTTCCTCTCGCGCACCGCGCCCGTCACTCCGTGGGGTCGGGTCCCGCACCCCGCAGCCGGTCCATCTCGCGCCGGTCCCGCTTGGTCGGCCGCCCCGCTCCCCGGTCCCGTACCGGAACCTGGATCGCGGCCTCGCGCGGCGGCGGGGGCGGGCTGTTGTCGACGAAGCACTCCGCCGCCACCGGCGGCCCCACCCGCTTCTTCACGATCTTGGACACGACGACGACCCGGTCCCGGCCCGCATGCCGCAGCCGCACCTCGTCGCCGACCCGCAGCGCCTGGGCCGGCTTGGCCCGCTCGCCGGCGACCTTCACATGACCCGCGCGGCAGGCGGCAGCCGCCTGCGCACGGGTCTTCGTGAGCCGGACCGACCAGATCCAGACATCGACCCGAACGCTGCCTGCCGCCTGCGGCGCCTCACCCGAAACCATGGCTCCGACTGTAGTGCGGCGGAGGGCCGGGGGATCAGCCGAAGTCGCTGATCACCTCCGACATGTTGTAGCTGTACACCTCCCGCTTGCACGCTCCGCACTTGCTCGGGGCGTGCTCACTCAGCGACCAGAGCTGCGGCGCGAATCCGTCACCGCGCCCGTGGGCGAGGTAGAGGTCCTCGGGGCCGAACGACGTCTGCAGGGTCTTCGCGTTGCCGACGAGCTGCGTCGTCCCGTCGACCGTCCCCGGGGTGGCCTGGAGCAGCCGGCCGTTGTCGTAGGCGTTGCTGCGGTGGAAGTACCACTTGCCCTCGTACCGCATCGCGCCCTGGACCTTGTGCCACAGGTCCTCGTCGCCGAACTTCACGCCGGTGGGAAGGCCGTACGCCTCGTCGGCGCTCGCGGCCGTCCCGGTCGCGCCCTCGACCGCGGCCGTCAGCGCGCTCATCGGGTAGGCCCCGACCCGCCCGGGGCTGCTGCCGCCGTTCTTCGTGTTGCAGTACTCGCCGAGGATCATGTGGTCGGTCCCGGTGCGGTCCAGCGAGATGTACGAGGCCTTCGGCCGGCCGGTGGCGTAGCACTGGTTCCCGCTGGTGGTGCCGCTGCTCTTCGCCGTGGTGAACTTCAGCGTGGCGACCTGCGGCATGACGTAGCGGTAGCCGTATCCGTACCAGACGTTGCTCTGCCGGCCGATCCGCTTCTTGTCCTGGACGTCGCTGACCAGTCCGTCCGGCGTCGGGTCGTTGACGGCCGCGTCGTTGTCCGGATTGAGGTCCATGATCTTGCGGAGGTCGAAGACCCTCATGCCGTTGGCAGTGTCTGCGACGTACAGGTAGTTGCCGTACCAGACCATGCCGCCCGCGTGGATGCCGTTCTGCGCCGCGCAGCCCGTGACGACGACGGGGTTGCACCGGCCCTCACGCGCGTGGAGGGCGTCGAAGGATATGTGGTCCATGGAGTTCATGTACGGCCACACCAGGAGCACATGCCGGTACATTCCGGTCGCCTGGTTGAAGAAGGTGACCCGGATGCCCTTCTCGTTGCAGGCGTCGGACGCGGAACTCTCCAGACAGTCGTCGCGCCCCGCCGCATAGTCGCTGCGCCCGGGGTTCACCGCGTCATAACCGCCCACGGCGACCGGCTCGGCGTTCGACGTACCCCAGTCCTCGTCCTCCTGGGCGTCCGAGACCCCCGAGATGGCCTGCGGCACCCACTCCGAGGACGTGGCGTCGTCGCTCTTCCAGCAGACGCGGTGGCTGACGGTCAGATCGGGGCCGTAGATGCCCGCGGTCCCGCAGTCGGCGGCCGGCCGGTTCGCCTGGTCCAGCAGTTCCGTGAGGCCCTGCTTGGGGAGCCCCGCGTCCAGCTTCGTGACGAGCCCGGACAGGTCCGTACCGTTGGCCAGCCTGAAGTCGGCGGCACGGCCCGGCACCGGGGCCGCCGCCGCGACGCCCCTGCTCGCCAACCCCGTCGCGGTCCCGGCCAAATCGTCCTGTTCGCCCTCCGGTTCGTCGTCGAAGCCGTCGTCGGGCATGCCTTCGTGATCCGGTACGGGGTCGTCCACGGCCGGGACCACGGAGGCCGGCCCCGCGGTGGGCGCGGCGCTCGCGGCGACAGTGGGCACGAGGCCGGAAAGCATCGCCCCGGCAGCCACCGCACACGCCACGAGCCGCGTCCGGCGGGATGGGTTCCTCATATGAGAGCCCTTCTTGTCACACCTGCGGATAACGGAAACGGTGCCCCTGACTGCTTGTCAGACGCACCGGCCGCTCACGCTAGCAACGCGAACGGGCACTTCGGGGGCGGGTGTGAACGACTTACCGACGACATCCATGAGTTCCGCACAGGCCGGTCACAGGACTCGGTACGGGATCAGTTGCGGTTCAGTTCTCCCACGGGCGGGCCGCACCGACGAAGGGCCGGATCCGGCCGCTAACCTTACGTATCCGCCCTGGCCAGGGATCAATTCCCGCAGTACGGACATACATCGCACCCAACTCATGCGAAAGGCCTCGCCCATGGGCATTCGGAGCTTGCTGCGCAAGGTGTTCGGCCGTGACCGCACGGAGCAGGACGAGCCGACGACCGCCACGGTCCCGGCCCAGGGCGAGCGCACCCTGGCCACGGAGTCGGTGACGGCGGACGAGCCGGCGGCCGAACCCGTCTCGGCCGCAAAGGTGTCGGTGCCGGCCCCGGCCTCTTCGGAGCCGGGCCCGACGCCCGCTTCCCGGTCCGCCAAGGACGACGGCGGGGCTGCGGCGGACCTGGTGGCCGCCGCCTTCGACAAGGCCGCCGCGCCCACCCCCAAGACCACTCCCACGGTTCCGTCGCAGGGGTCGGGGTCCCGGACGAAGCCCACGGAGCCGGCGGAGACCGCTGAGCCCGTGACGCCGGTGGAGACCGCTGAGCCGGTGAAGCCGGCGGAGGCCGTGAAGCCCGTGAAGCCGGTGGAGGCCGCTGAGCCGCCTGTGGCGCCTGCTCCGGAGGCCGTGGTCGCGGAGCCCGAACCGACCGTGGTCGCGGAGCCCGAGGCCGTGGCCGATGAGCCCGAGGCCGTGGACGCGGAGCCCGCCAAGCCCGCCGAGCCCGAGCCGGTCGTCGCCGAGGCCCCGGTCGCCGAGCCCGAGCCGGTCGTCGCCGAGGCCCCGGTCGCCGAGCCCGAGCCGGTCGTCGCCGAGGCCCCGGTCGCCGAGCCCGAGCCGATCACCATCGACATGGACCCGGAGCCCGAACCGGAGCCGGCCGCCGAACCCCTGGCCGAGGCCGCCCCCGCCGCCCCCGCCGCCCCCGCCGGCAAGCCCGCGACGCCCCTCACCCAGGTCAAGTCCCGCGCGCCCGAGCTCGTGGGACCGTACAAGGCCGCCCAGGCCGGGCTGAAGGCGCACGGGCTCACCGGTCTTCGCGCCACCGTCTACCTGGTCCTGGACCGTTCGGGCTCCATGCGGCCGTTCTACAAGGACGGCAGCGCCCAGCACCTGGGCGACCGCACGCTCGCACTCGCCGCGCACCTCGACGAGAGCGCCACCGTCCAGGTCGTCTTCTTCTCGACCGACATCGACGGCACCGGCACGGTCGAGCTGGACGGGCACGAGGGCCGCATCGACGAGCTGAACGCGGGTCTCGGACGGCTCGGCCGGACGAACTACCACCGCGCCGTCGAGGAGGTCGTCGGGCACTACGAGAAGTCCGGGGCCACCGGCCCGGCGCTGGTGATCTTCCAGACGGACGGCCCGCCGGACGTCAAGCAGGCCGCCCGCCAGGCGCTGACGGACGCGGCACGGCTGCCGCTCTTCTTCCAGTTCGTCGCGTTCGGTGAGCAGGATGCCAAGGGCTTCGACTTCCTGCGGAAGCTGGACGCCCCGAACGCCGGCTTCTTCCACGCGGGCCCCGCCCCGCGCGAGGTCGCGGACGCCGCGTTCTACCGCGAGGCGCTCGCCGCGCTGCCCGCCTGGGTCGCCGCCCGCGAGACGGCCCCCGGCGCCTGATCCACCGGCAGGCGTACGGTCACGGCGAGCCCGCCCTCCGGGCCCGGGACCGCCGTGACCGTACCGCCGTGCGCCACCGCTACAGAACGTACGATCGAAAGCCCGAGCCCCGAGCCCCGTCCCATCCGGTCCCTGCCCTCACCGCGCCGGAACGGCTCGAACAGGCCGGGGATGTCGGCCGCGTCCATCACCGGCCCGGTGTTGCGCACCTCCAGCAGCACCCCCGTGCCCGCCTGGACCAACGCCACCGACACGCTCCCGCCCGGCACGTTGTACGTCACCGCGTTGGCCACCAGGTTGGCCACCAGCCGGGCCAGCAACAGTCGGTTCCCCAGCACCACGCAGGGTTCGGTGTCGGCCACCACCCCCGGGTACCGCCCCGCCTCCTCCGCCACGACAGGGGCCAGCTCCACGGCCTCGCGTTCGCTCTCCTCCAGCCCGCGCTCACTGCGCGCCAGCACCAGCAGCCCCTCGATGAGCCGCTCGCTGCGCCGGTTGTTGTCCAACAGCGTCTGCCGGGTCCGTACGAGATCGTCCGGCGTCGGGTCGTCCAGGCCCACCTGGATCGCCGCCCGCTGCGTGGCCAGCGGGGTGCGCAGTTCGTGCGAGGCGTTGGCGATGAACCGGCGCTGGCTGTCGAACGCTCCCTCCAGCCGGGCGAGCAGCGCGTCCAGTGTGTCGCCCAGCTCCTTGAGCTCGTCGTCCGGACCGCTGGAGGCGATCCGCTCGTGCAGCGTGTGTTCGGAGAGCCGGCGTGCCTTGGCTGTCATCGCGTGCACGGGACGCAGGACCCGCCCCGCCGTCCACCATCCGACGCCCACCGCGCACGCCGTCATCATGAGCAGGGCGGCGCAGGACCAGAAGAACAGCTGGTCCCCGGCCGCGTCGCTGACGTGGTCGGTGAGGTCGTAGACGGTCGGCGGCCCGATACTGCGCCGGGTGACGAGGGGGCCGTTGACCGCGTAACCGGGCTGGACGACCACGGCGGTACGGGCGATGGCGCGCGCCTGCGAGTCCGTGCCCGCCCGCGAGGCGAGGTTGACCGTGGCGAGCAGCGCCGTGCCGAGGACCAGGAACACCCCGCCGTACACGAGCGCGATGCGGGTCCTGATCGTGGCGTGCGGCAGGCGGGCCCGACGCTTCACAGGGCGTACCCCACGCCCTGCACGGTACGGATCACGGCCGGTTCACCGAGCTTGCCGCGCAGCTTGCTCATGCAGACGCGGACGGCTCCGGTGAAGGGGTCGGCGTTGGCGTCCCAGGCCCGCTCCAGGAGCTCCTCGGCGCTGACCGTCCCGCCGTCGGCCTCCAGCAGCAGCTGGAGCACCGTGAACTCCTTCGGCGACAGGTCCAGCTCCCGGCCGTCCCGCGTCACGGTGCGGCGCACGGTGTCGAGCCGGATGCCGTACCGCTCCAGCTGCGGGGGGACGGGGCGGGCGCTGCGCCGCCGCAGGGCGCGGACCCGCGACACGAGCTCGGGGAACTCGAACGGCTTGCCCAGGTAGTCGTCCGCGCCCAGGTCGAGCCCGGCGACGCGGTCCTCCATGGAACCCGCGGCCGTCAGCATCAGGATCCTGGTCCGGGAGCCGGAGGCGACCAGCCCACGGGCCACGTCGTCGCCGTGCACCCGGGGCAGGTCGCGGTCCAGGACGACGACGTCGTAGTCGTGCAGCCCCAGGTAGGCCTGGGCGGCATCACCGCTGTACACCGTGTCGACGGCGAATCCGGCCCGCCGCAGCCCGGTGGCGACGAGCTCGGCCAGGATCTCCTCGTCCTCGGCGACCAGTACCCGCATCGTGTCCCCTGCCTCGTGCATGCGTGTCCACTCCCTCCCAGGATGCGTCTTTGCTACGGGACGGGATGTTTCGCAAAGCTCTCCGCATCCGCTCCCGGGTTTATCGGTGTGAGTGGATCTCCCACGGACCGTTAGGATTTCGACCATGGCGGCCACTGGATCCGAGAAGCAGGCGGCGACGGCGTTCTACGTCTCGACCCCCATTTACTACGTCAACGACGCTCCTCACCTGGGCCACGCCTACACGACCGTCGCAGGCGACGTGCTCACCCGCTGGCACCGCCAGCGCGGCGAGAAGGTGTGGTACCTCACCGGCACGGACGAGCACGGTCAGAAGATCATGCGCACGGCCGAGGCGAACGGCGTCACGCCCCAGGCGTGGTGCGACAAGCTCGTCGAGGAAGCGTGGAAGCCCCTCTGGGAGCACCTGAACATCGCGAACGACGACTTCATCCGTACGACGGAGAAGCGGCACACCGACCGTGTGAAGGAGTTCGTGCAGGACCTGTACGACAAGGGTGAGATCTACAAGGGCGGCTACGAGGGCCCCTACTGCGTGGGCTGCGAGGAGTACAAGCTCCCCGGCGACCTCATCGAGGACGAGGACGGCGTCAAGCTGTGCCCGGTCCACAAGAAGCCGGTGGAGATCCTCAAGGAGGAGAACTACTTCTTCAAGCTCAGCGAGTACGGCCCGAAGCTGCTGGAGTTCTACGCGGCCAACCCCGGCTTCATCCAGCCGGAGTCCGCGCGCAACGAGATCGTGAACTTCGTCAAGCAGGGCCTGCAGGACCTGTCGATCTCCCGCTCGACCTTCGACTGGGGCGTCCCGGTCCCGTGGGACGACAAGCACGTCATCTACGTGTGGGTCGACGCCCTGCTCAACTACGCGACGGCGGTCGGCTACGGCGCCAACCAGGAGAAGTTCGACGGCACGTTCCCGGCGAACGTGCACCTGATCGGCAAGGACATCCTGCGCTTCCACTCGGTCATCTGGCCGGCGATGCTGATGGCGCAGGGGCTGCCGCTGCCCGGCAAGGTCGTCGCCAACGGCTGGCTGATGGTCGGCGGCGAGAAGATGTCGAAGTCGAACCTGACGGGCATCAAGCCGCAGGACCTGACCTCGCACTTCGGCGTGGACGCGTACCGCTGGTACTTCCTGCGGGCCATCGCGTACGGCAGCGACGGTTCGTTCTCCTGGGAGGACTTCACCGCCCGCTACACCTCCGAGCTCGCCAACGACTACGGCAACCTGGCCTCGCGCCTGGCGGCCATGGTCGGCAAGTACTACGGCGGTACGCTCCCCGGGGCCACGGCCGAGGGTGAGGCCGAGCAGGCGGTCCAGGAGGGGCTGGCCAAGGCCGTCGCCATCGCCGACCGGAAGATCGGCGAGGAGCTGGACTTCCAGGGCGGCATCCTGGCGGTCTTCGACTTCGTGAAGCAGGTCAACGGCTACATCACGGAGCAGGAGCCGTGGAAGGTCGCCAAGGACGAGTCGCCCGAGGGCAAGGCCCGCCTCGCGACGATCCTGTACACGGCCGCCGAGGCGCTGCGCGGTGTCGCGGTCCTGCTGAACGCCGTCATGCCGGACACCTCGCAGAAGCTGTGGGAGTCCCTGGGCGCCGAGGAGTCCCTGGGCGCGCTGTCCGACCAGCACGTGCAGGACGCGGGCACCTGGGGCCTGCTGCAGGCGGGCGCGACGGTGACGAAGGGCGCGGTGCTGTTCCCGCGCCTGGAGGAGAAGCCCGCGTAGCGGGTCCTTCGTGCGGAGAAGGGGCGGGGCCGTCGCTTGTGCGCGGCCCCGCCCCTTCCGCATGTCTCCTGTCAGCGGGCCGGTTCTTCGGCCGCTCGGTCGCCCTCAACGGCTCAGGGACGCCGCGTCCCCCATCACGATGACGGGTTCCTTCGCGGGGTCGAGCACGCCCAGCAGCTCCTTCATCCGGTCCTCGGTGACCGAGACGCATCCCTGGGTGGGGCCGCCGTGGTCGACGTGGATCCAGATGCCGCCGCCGCGCTCCTGGCCGAGGGGACGGGTGTGGTCCAGGGGTGACGTACCGGGGACGCGGTTGTAGTCGATGGCGACGACGTAGTCGAAGGAGCCCTCCAGCGGCTCCCCGTGGAAGCCCTCACCCTCCACCTGGAAGTCCGGGCTGAGGTCGTACGGGAGCGCCGTCTTCGGCGGAGCGAGGCGGCCGCCCGCCGCGGTCAGGGTGAAGACGCCGACGGGCGAGCGCAGATCGCCCTCCCAGTGCTCGGCCGTCCAGCCGCTCAGGGCGTTGTGGGCGGGCCAGGGCGTCAGGGCCGCCCGCCAGCCCACGGCCGGGTCGTCCCGGGTGTAGAGGACGGCCGTGGAGAGGTTGGAGTCCGGTGACTGACCCGTGACGACGAACGCCTGCCTGGCCCCGGCCGGGATCTGCGCCCTGGTCTGCACCCCCAGGCCCGGGATCTCCCGCGGCGGTGCGGGCGGTACCGCGGCCCGGAGCTGCGCGGGCGCACCCGGGGTGCCGAAGGCCCCGGGCGGTCCGGGTACGCCGGAGGCGCCCGCGGCCTTCGTGGTGGCACCGCTCCCGTCCATGTCGACGAGGGAGCCCGATCCGCACCCCGCCAGCAGCAACAGGAGGGCGGCGCAGACGACGTACGGCAGGCGCAGCGGAACGCGCGAACGGGGCACGGGCACGAAGGGCTCCTCAGCGGTAGGTGGCCGGATACGGGGCTTCGCGGACACGGGCCGGGGTCCGCGCTGCACCGGGGGTCGGCCCAGGCAGTCTTTGCCGCAGCCGCGTCCCGCCAATCCGGCATCGGGGCCATCCGGGTCTCACCGTTCGGGTGATTCTTGTACTTGTATGCGTGCAGGCATCTGTCGGTGCGCATCACAAAGGGCCCGGAACCGGGGCGGATGTCCGGTGCCGGGCCCTTCGTCTCCGTGGGGGTACGCAGGCCTGAGGAGGCGGGGGGGTGTGCGCATCAGTGAGCGGATCCGGCGTGCGGGTCCGTGGGCGGATCGGAGGGCGGGTCAGTGGGCGGAGCGGCCGGGGGCGGTCACATCCCGGTTCCGTCGTGCGTCTCGTCCGGGTCCACGCCCATGGTGATCGTGCCGACGACGCCGCGCTCAATGTGCTTCTTCCGGTACGAGAGCTTCAGCAGCCCGCCCGTGACACCGCTCTGGTCGTAGATGGTGTCCTCGGTCAGGGTCGTACGGGTGGTGGTGCTGGTGGAGTAGGGCTCGGCCGTCGCCGAGTCGAGGACCGCGGACTCCGCGAAGAAGAACTGGCCGGTGTGGCAGGTGTGTCCGCCCTCGTACCCGGCGTCGGTCATCTTCCCGCCGACGTGCACCTTGGTGTGGATGTGCACGGCACGGCCCTGGTACCAGCCCGGGACGACCGTCCGGAACTCCACGTAACCGTGCTTGTCGGTGAGCTGGGTGCCGCGCAGATAGCGCTCGTCGTCGGTCGGTTCGCTGTGTCCGCCACCGCCGCCGGGGCCGCCCGACGGGGGTGTGCCGGTCGGGGGCGTTCCGGTGGGGGTGCCGGACGGGGCGTCCGTGGGGGCGCCGCTCGGAGGGGTGCCTCCGCCGGGGCCGCCCTGGCTCATGCTCTCGTAGCCGGAGTAGACCCCGAGGGCGTCGCAGTGCCAGATGTCGACGGCCGCCTGCTTCACGGGCTTGCAGGTGTCCGTGTCGATCACTTTGAGCCGGAGGGTCATCGGGATGCCCTCCTTGCCCTCGGTGATGTCCTTGCGGATCTTGTCGGCGTCGATGTAGTACGGGCCCTCGGTGGTCTCCGCGGTGAGCCGGTAACACGCCTCGCCCTGTCCGCCGGCCGTCTTCTTGCCGCCGCTGCCGCCACCGCTCTCCCCGGCCGACGCGTTCGCGACGGCCCCGGCTCCCAGGCCGGCCGCGGCGACGACCGCACCACCGGCGATGATCATCCGGCGACGGGTGACGTCCTTCTTGTGCGCGGGTCCCTGATTCTCTGTCATGCGAGGGAGGCTAGGGAGCCCAGCTGGCAGGGGCATGAGCGCGGGCTGTGCGTTCCTGTGTGACTCCCGGGTGCTCCATGGACGTGAGACAGCCCCCGGCGAATGCGCCAGGGGCTGTTTCACGTGAAACCCGGTGGGTGCGCCGTGGGCGCGGACGGGCTACTTGTCGGTGGCGTCCTTCGAGGATGCGACCGGCTTGCGGAGCTGGATGTTCAGCTCGCGCAGACGGGTCTCGTCCAGCTCGCTCGGGGCACCCATCATCAGGTCCTGGGCGTTGCCGTTGAGCGGGAAGGCGATCGTCTCCCGGATGTTGGGCTCGTCGGCCAGCAGCATCACGATGCGGTCGACGCCCGGGGCGATGCCGCCGTGCGGCGGGGCGCCGAGGCGGAACGCGCGCAGCATGCCCGCGAACTCCCGCTCGACGGTCTCCGCCTCGTAACCGGCGATCTCGAAGGCCCTCAGCATGACCTCGGGCTCGTGGTTACGGATGGCGCCCGAGGACAGCTCGATGCCGTTGCAGACGATGTCGTACTGCCACGCCAGGATGTCGAGGGGGTCCTTCTCCTCCAGGTCCTTCATGCCGCCCTGGGGCATGGAGAAGGGGTTGTGCGAGAAGTCGATCTTGCCGGTGTCCTCGTCCTTCTCGTACATCGGGAAGTCGACGATCCAGCAGAAGCGGAAGACGCCCTCCTCGAAGTGGCCGGCGCGCTTGGCAGCCTCGACGCGGACGACGGACATGATCTTGGAGACCTCGTCGAACTCGCCCGCGCCGAAGAAGACGGCGTGGCCGGGGACGAGGGACAGACGCTCGGTGAGGGTCTTGATGTCCGCCTCGGTGAGGAACTTGGCGATCGGACCCGCCAGCGTGCCGTCCTCGCCGACGCGGACCCAGGCGAGACCCTTGGCGCCGTGCTCGACCGCGTACGCGCCGAGGCCGTCGAAGAACTTCCGGGACTGACCCGCGGTGTCCGGCACCGGAAGGGCGCGGACGTGCTTGCCGGCGAAGGCCTTGAACTCCGAGTCCGCGAAGATGTCGGAGATGTCGACGAGCTCCAGCTGGGCCCGCAGGTCCGGCTTGTCGTTGCCGTACTTCAGCATCGACTCGCGGAACGGGATGCGCGGGAACGGCGAGGTCACGTGGCGGCCGTTGCCGAACTCCTCGAAGAGCTCGGTCATGAGCTTCTCGATCGGCTGGAAGACGTCCTCCTGCTCGACGAACGACATCTCGACGTCGAGCTGGTAGAACTCGCCGGGCGAACGGTCGGCGCGGGCGTCCTCGTCGCGGAAGCACGGCGCGATCTGGAAGTAGCGGTCGAAGCCGGAGATCATCAGCAGCTGCTTGAACTGCTGCGGCGCCTGGGGCAGGGCATAGAACTTGCCCGGGTTCAGGCGGGACGGGACCACGAAGTCACGGGCGCCCTCGGGAGAGGTCGCGGCGAGGATCGGGGTCGCCATCTCGTTGAAGCCGAGGGCCACCATCTTGGAGCGGATGGAGGCGATGACGGACGAGCGCAGCATGATGTTGCGGTGCATGCGCTCGCGGCGCAGGTCGAGGAAGCGGTACTCCAGGCGCCGCTCCTCGTTGACCCCGTCCTCGGCGTTGATCGTGAAGGGCAGCGGGGCGGCCTGGCCGAGCACCTCGACCTCGGTGACCTCGATCTCGATCTCGCCGGTCGGCAGCTCCGGGTTGACGTTGTCGGCGCCGCGGGCGGAGACCTTGCCGTCGATCCGTACGACGGTCTCCTTGGTCAGCTTCGCCAGGGCGTCGTTACCGGGGGTGCCGGGTCGGGCGACGAGCTGCACCAGACCGTAGTGGTCGCGCAGATCGATGAAGAGGATGCCACCCAGGTCTCGGCGATTGTGCAGCCAGCCGCTCAGCCGGACGTCGGTGCCGACGTCAGAGGCGCGGAGCTCGCCGCAGGTGTGGGACCTGTACCGATGCATCGTCGTTCATCCAGTCTTCGCGGTTGGGGGATGATTCAGCCACCCCAGGCTACCGCCCGCGACCGGGCCGTTTCATTGTCATTGTCCGGATCAAGATCGTCGGCGGCCCGGGCGGGCGCGGCCCTCGGTGGCGTTCGTGCCGCACATCTTCCTAAAGTGGGGCAATGCGCACCGAGGAAGTACTGGCCGCGACCGCGACCGGTCTTTGGCGCTGGGACAACCGGGCCGGGACCGTCACGCTCGACGCGGAGGCGGCCCGGCTGCTGGAGCTGCCCGCCGAGCACAGCGTCTTCCGGGAGTCGGAGGTGCGCTCGCGCTTCCACCCCGTCGACTGGAACGAGATCTACGGGGTGGTGAACCTAGCCGTCTCCGAGAGCACGCTCGCCGAGGCCCGGCTACGGATCGTGGACGAGCACGGCCGGGTGCTGCGGACCGTCCGGAGCCGTTCCAAGCCCCTGAGGTCCGACGGGGACTACGTGCTGGTCGGCACGCTCCAGGAGGTGGCGGAGCCCCAGCCGGGCACCACCGGGGCGCACACCCCGATCACCGGTGACTGGCGGCGTTCCCGCGAGGCGTTCCTGCTGGACGCGGGGCGGGCGCTGGCCGAGGCCCGGTCGACGGCCGAGGTGCTGCGGGTGGCGTACTCGCTCTCGATGCCCGGCTTCTCACCGGACGGGCTGGCGGTCTTCGGGGTCGCGGGCGAACGGCTGACGATCATCGGGCACCACGGGCACAACATGGGCGACGAGGGCCCGTTCAGCGACATGCCGCTGGAGACGGACTACCCGGCCGCCGAGGTCGTACGGACCGGGCGGGCGGTCTATCTGCCGACGGCCGACGACTACCGGGACCGCTACCCGGCCACCTGGCCGCTGGCCCGGCGGTTCGGGCGAGGTTCCTGGGCCTTTCTGCCGCTGATCGTGGCGGGGCGCACGATGGGCACCTGGATGGCGGGGTTCCGGCATCCGGTCACGTTCTCGCCGGACGAACGGTCGGTACTGACGACCGTGGCCCGGATGCTGGCCCAGGCGCTCGCGCGGGCGGGGGTCGCCGAGACGGAGCGGGAGCTGTCGCTGGGGCTCCAGCGCTCGATGATGCCGTCCCTGGGGCCCGACATCCCCGGGATGACGGTGGCCGCCCGCTACATCCCGACCGGGGGCGGCCTCCAGGTCGGCGGCGACTGGTACGACATGATCCCGCTCCCCAACGGCCGCATCGCGCTGGTCATCGGGGACGTCCAGGGGCATGACGTACGGGCCGCGGGGCTGATGGGCCAGTTGCGGATCGCCCTGCGCGCGTACGCCTCCGAGGGGCACCGCCCGGACGCGGTGCTCTCGCGCGCCTCGCGCTTCCTGTCCGGCCTCACCGAGGCGTACGAGGAGGGCGAGCAGACGGGGGCGCGCTTCGCGACGTGTCTGTACGCGGAGGCGGACCCGGAGACCGGCATCCTCGAGATCGCTCGGGCCGGCCATCCCGACCCCGTGGTCATGACCGGCGACGGGACCGCCGTCATCCGGCAGACCCAGGGCGGGCTGCCGCTCGGCATCGAGTCCGACGCGGACTACCCGACGACCCGGATCACGCTGGAGGCCGGAGAAACGATCATGCTGTGCACGGACGGGCTGATCGAGACCGGCGGGCACGATCTGGCCACCGGCTGGGTCCGGCTCCGGCCGATCCTGGAGCGGCATACCGACGATCTGGAGAAGCTCGCCGACGAACTGGTCCAGGCCGTGCACGGGCCGGCCTCGCACTACACGACGGGGCCGCTCGCCGACCGGCGCGAGGACGACATAGCGGTCCTGCTGCTGCGGCGCGAGGTCTCCACGACGCATCCGACCGCGCCCCGCCGGACCGCGCTCACCATCGCCCAGGCCGAACCGGAGCGGATCGCCGCGGCCCGGACCCTGCTGCGCGAGCTGCTGCACGACTGGGCGGACCCGGAGCAGGTCGACTCGGCCGTGCTGCTGGTGTCCGAGATGGCCACGAACGTGCTGGTCCACACGGACGGCGACGCGCTGATGGTCGCGCAGGCGAGCGGGGATCACGGCGAGCGGCGACTGCGGGTCGAGGTGTCCGACGGCAGCGACGACCTGCCGCACAAGCGGCGGCCCGGCGAGATGGCGTCCAGCGGCCGGGGCCTGGTGCTGATGGAGATGCTCGCCGACGCGTGGGGCGTGGATCCGAGGGGCGCGGGCAAGTCGATCTGGTTCGAGCTGTACGAATCGGCGGAGGCGGAGCCGGAGCCGTAGGGCCCCGCGAGGGGTTACGGTTCCGGCTGCCCGGGCGGTCCGGCCTGAGCCCCGGGGGCGTTCGGGCCGGCCTTGCGCAGCTCGCCCAGGATGCCGAAGGCCGCCGCGCACAGCGGGACCGCGAGCAGCATTCCGAGGATCCCCGCCACGCTCGCGCCCGCCGTCAGAGCGATCAGGATCATGGCGGGGTGCATCTGGACCGTACGGCTCTGGATCATCGGCTGGAGGACGTGCCCCTCCAGCACCTGGACGGCGAGGACGACCCCGAGCGCCCAGAGCGCGATCACCACCCCCCGGTCCGCGAGTGCCACCAGGACCGCGACGGCTCCGGAGATGAAGGCACCGAGGTAGGGGATGTAGGCGCCGACCAGGACCAGCGCGCCGAGCCCCACCGCGCCGGGCACGCGCAGGATCAGCAGACCGATCGTGATGCAGACCGCGTCGATCAGGGCGATGAGCGTCGTCCCGCGCATGAAGCCCTCGACCGCCTCGAAGGCCCGCCTGCCCATCGCCTCGACGAGGTCTCCGGTGCCGCGCGGCGCGATGTCGTGCGCCAGTTTCACGGCCCGGTCGGAATCGCGGAGGAAGAAGAAGGTCAGCAGGAAGGCGAGGACGCTCGTGGCGACGAGGGAACCGACCAGGGTGAGCCCGGAGAGGAGCCCGCCCGCGGCACTCGCCCCGAACTTCTCGACGAGTTTCCTGGCACTGGTCGCGAGGTCGGCGACGTCCACCCCGTCGGCGACCCCGAAGTGATCGACGACCCACTGCCCGGCGTCCTTCAGCGAGGCGACGATCTGGCCGCCCGTCTCGATGAGCGAGGCGACGACGATGTATCCCGCGCCGCCGACCACGCCGACGAGCAGGGCGCAGGTGAACCCGGCGGCCACCGAACGGTTCACCCCGTGGGCGGTCATGCGGCGGTGGACCGGTCCGAGCAGCGCCGTACCGAGCAGCGCGAGCAGGACCGGCGTGACCGCGGTCTTCAGAGCGACGCACAGCCAGACCCCGACGGCGGCGACGCCGGCGACCAGCAGGACGACCCCGCACCAGGCGGCGGTCCGCCGGGCGGCGTCGGGCAGGAGGGGCTTCGGGGTCTGCACCCTCTCACCCGACCACGCCGCAGGTGCGGTGTCCCGTCCGTGCCGCCGTATGAGCGATGGACCGTCATACGGCGGCTTCGGGGCTCACATTCCGTGGACGGCGGGCACGGTGCCGAGACGGCCGGCCTGGAAGTCCTCGAAGGCCTGCTTCAGTTCGGCCTGGCTGTTCATCACGAACGGCCCGTAGTGCGCCATCGGCTCCCGGATGGGACGTCCACCGAGGAGGACGACCTCCAGGTCCGGGGTGTTGCCGTCCTGCTGCTCGTCCGCGCGGACGGTCAGCGAGGAGCCGGCGCCGAAGACGGCGGTCTGGCCCTTGTGGACGGGACGACGCTCCTCACCGACGGTGCCGCGGCCCGCGAGCACGTACGCGAGGCCGTTGAAGTCCTCGCGCCACGGCAGCGTCACCTCGGCGCCGGGGCGCACGGTGGCGTGGATCATCGTGATGGGGGTGTGGGTGACGCCCGGGCCCTCGTGGCCGTCGAGCTCGCCCGCGATCACCCGGAGCAGCGCGCCGCCGTCCGGGGAGGCGAGCAGCTGGACCTGGCCGCCGCGGATGTCCTGGTAGCGCGGGGCCATCATCTTGTCGGCCTTGGGCAGGTTCACCCAGAGCTGGAGACCGTGGAAGAGGCCGCCCGACATGACGAGCGACTCCGGCGGCGCCTCGATGTGGAGCAGCCCTGATCCGGCTGTCATCCATTGCGTATCGCCGTTCTGGATGGTGCCCCCGCCACCGTTGGAGTCCTGGTGGACGAAGGTGCCGTCGATCAGGTAGGTCACGGTCTCGAAGCCGCGGTGCGGGTGCCACGGAGTGCCCTTCGGCTCTCCCGCGGCGTACTCCACCTCACCCATCTGGTCCATCATGATGAACGGGTCGAGGTGCTTGTAGTTGATCCCCGCGAAGGCGCGGCGGACCGGGAAGCCCTCGCCCTCGAAGCCGCTCGGCGCCGTGGTCACGGTGAGCACGGGACGGGCCACGGCGTCGCCTGCGGCGGCGACCTTGGGCAGGGTCAGCGGGTTCTCTACGGTCACTGCGGGCATGGGAGCCACCTCCGGGGGACTGTTCTTGAACTAATTTAGTTGAATGGTGAACATCCTGCAAGGTGTCATCCATTCCCACCCCGCCGGGCGCAGCAGAAGGGGCCCGTACCGCCGAGCGGTACGGGCCCCTTTCCGGAAGGACGGCGATCAGCCGTACATGCGACGCATCGCGAAGTCGACCATCTGTTCCACGGCCTTGGCATCGAAGACCATGCGGTGCTCACCCTCCATGTCCAGGACGAAGCCGTAACCGGTGGGCAGCAGATCGATCACCTCGGCGCCGGTGATCACGAAGTACTTGGACTCCTTGCCCGCGTACAGCCTCAGCTCCTTGAGCGTGGTGAACATCGGGATCACGGGCTGCTGGGTGTTGTGCAGTGCGAGGAACCCCGGATTGTCGCCGCGCGGGCAGTAGACCTTCGACGTCGCGAAGATCTGCTGGAAGTCCTCGGCGGACAGCGAGCCGGTCGTGAAGGCCCGTACCGCGTCGCCCAGCGAGGGCGGCGAGGGTTCGGGATACAGCGGCTGCTCGCCGTAGCCGCCACCCATCGGCTGCTGTGCGCCCTGGTTCTGGTCGTAGCCGTACATGAGGCAAAGAGTAATCGGACACATCTGACCCTTGAGGGGTTGCGTCTTATTACTGACGGGTAGCATCATCGTGAGGGTCAGGTGATGGCGGCCGGTCGAGGCCGCAAAGTCCGGGCCACCCCTCCACGGGGCGCTGCGCGCCACTGCTATTGATTACGGAGCCTTCCCATGGGGCACTACAAGTCGAATCTCCGCGACATCGAGTTCAACCTCTTCGAGGTCCTCGGGCGCGACAAGCTGTACGGCACCGGCCCGTTCGCGGAGATGGACGTCGAGACCGCGAAGAGCATCCTCGACGAGGTCACCCGCCTCGCGGAGAACGAGCTCGCCGACTCCTACGCCGACGCCGACCGCAACCCGCCGGTCTTCGACCCGGAGACCAACACGGCACCGGTGCCCGCCTCGTTCAAGAAGTCCTACCAGGCCTTCATGGACTCCGAGTACTGGCGCCTGGGCCTGCCCGAGGAGATCGGCGGCACCACGTCGCCGCGCTCCCTCATCTGGGGTTACGCGGAACTGCTGCTCGGCGCCAACCCGGCCGTGTGGATGTACTCCTCCGGCCCGGCGTTCGCCGGCATCCTCTTCGACGAGGGCAACGAGGCGCAGAAGAAGATCGCCGAGATCGCCGTCGAGAAGCAGTGGGGCTCGACGATGGTGCTGACCGAGCCGGACGCCGGCTCCGACGTCGGCGCGGGCCGCACCAAGGCCGTCGAGCAGGAGGACGGCTCCTGGCACATCGAGGGCGTGAAGCGCTTCATCACCTCGGGCGAGCACGACATGTCCGAGAACATCATTCACTACGTGCTGGCACGCCCCGAGGGTGCGGGACCCGGCACCAAGGGCCTCTCCCTCTTCATGGTCCCGAAGTTCCACTTCGACTGGACCACCGGCGAGCTGGCCGAGCGCAACGGCGTGTACGCGACCAACGTCGAGCACAAGATGGGCCTCAAGGCGTCCAACACCTGCGAGATGACGTTCGGCGACCAGCACCCCGCCAAGGGCTGGCTGATCGGTGACAAGCACGACGGCATCCGCCAGATGTTCCGCATCATCGAGTTCGCCCGCATGATGGTCGGCACGAAGGCCATCGCCACGCTCTCCACGGGCTACCTCAACGCGCTGGAGTACGCCAAGGAGCGCGTCCAGGGCACCGACCTGTCGCAGTTCATGGACAAGACGGCCCCCAAGGTCACCATCACGCACCACCCCGACGTCCGCCGCTCCCTCATGACGCAGAAGGCGTACGCCGAGGGCATGCGCTCCCTCGTGCTCTACACCGCCTCCGTCCAGGACGCGATCCAGGAGAAGGAGGCCGCGGGCGAGGACGCGAAGGCACTGCACGGCCTCAACGACCTGCTGCTCCCGATCGTGAAGGGCTACGGCTCGGAGAAGTCGTACGAGCAGCTGGCGCAGTCCCTCCAGACGTTCGGCGGCTCCGGGTACCTCCAGGAGTACCCGATCGAGCAGTACATCCGTGACGCCAAGATCGACACGCTGTACGAGGGCACGACGGCCATCCAGGGCCAGGACTTCTTCTTCCGGAAGATCGTCCGCGACCAGGGAGCCTCGCTCAACACGCTCTCCGAGGAGATCAAGAAGTTCCTCGCGGGCGCCCACGGCAACGAGGAGCTGTCCGGCGCGCTGGACCACCTCGCGAAGGCCGCCGTGGACCTGGAGGCGATCGTCGGCACGATGATCACCGACCTCACCGCGACCGGCGAGGACGTCAAGAACATCTACAAGGTCGGCCTCAACTCGACCCGCCTGCTGCTGGCCTCCGGGGACGTCGTCGTCGGCTACCTGCTGCTCAGGGGCGCGGCCGTGGCCGCCGAGAAGCTGCCGACCGCCTCCCCGAAGGACGTCGCCTTCTACCAGGGCAAGATCGCCGCAGCGAAGTTCTTCGCCGCGAACGTCCTGCCGGGCGTCGGCGCCGAGCGCGCGCTCGCCGAGGCCGTCGACAACTCCCTGATGGAGCTGGACGAGGCCGCCTTCTAGGGCCTGCCGCACCACGATCACCGCTACGACAGCACCGTCACCCGGAGACGTCTTCGGAGGGCGGTGCTGTCGTACGGGCGTGCCGTACGACTCGATATCGATCTGACGGCGATCGACGCCCTCCGGC
The DNA here is from genome assembly GCF_045162765.1 of Streptomyces sp. NBC_01013. NCBI lineage: Bacteria > Bacillati > Actinomycetota > Actinomycetes > Kitasatosporales > Streptomycetaceae > Streptomyces > Streptomyces sp. NBC_01013. Next base: position 4,266,991 of record NZ_CP108687.1, on the reverse strand, counting down.
AGCCACCACCCGCGCTTTCCCTATGATCGAACCCGATCCGAGGGGGAACCGACGCATGAGTCGTGCGCGCGAGCGGTGGTACGTCCGGGGCACGGCGGCCGGGGCGGCCGCGCTGCTGCTCGCCGGCTGCGGCGGCGGGGACAGCGGTGGCAGCGCGAAAGCGCTCGACAAGGCGGAGGTCTCCTCGGTCCTGCCGGACGCGAAGGCGGTACCGGGCTGGCGGAGCGTGATGACGCCGGACGCCCAGGAACCGAACCCGGAGTTCCCGCCGTCGGTATGCCTGTCGGTGAACAAGAAGAAGCGCGCGACGGCCTGCGCCCACATCACGTACTGGGGCGCCTCGGCCTACGCCCGGAAACCCGACGGCACCTCGCTCAACTTCTGGACGCTCGCCTACGAGGACGAGAAGTCCGCCGACGCCGCCTATGACGCTCTGGCCGAGTACTACGGCGGGGACCGGGTCGGCGTGGGCGCGGTGCCGGTCGACGTCGGCGAACCGGGCGAGGAACACGTGGCCAACCGCGCCGGGACGGGCACCATGGGCGGTCCGGCCACCATCACGCAGATCCGGGTCGGCACGACCGTACTCGGCATCAGCACCGGCACCCAGGGCAGGAAGGCCGTCTCCGACCAGGAGGTGACGGACTTCGCCGCGATGTTCGCCGAGCGGGCCCAGCAGGCGCAGAACGGTGAGAAGCCGTCCTCGGCGCTGGCCGGACAGTAGCCGTGCGGGGAGCGGGGCACGACGGTGAATTCTCCCGGCCGGGTCTGGTTACAGTGAAGAACATGAGTTCCTCCCTCCGGTTCGACCGTGGCCACACCGACGATCTGATGGCCTTCCTGATGTCCGCCCCCTCCCCTTACCACGCCGTGGCGAGCGCCGCGGCGAGGCTGGAGAAGGCCGGTTTCCGGCAGGTCGAGGAGACCGCGTCCTGGGACGGAACCACCGGCGGGAAGTACGTCCTGCGCGGCGGCGCGATCGTGGCCTGGTACGTACCGGAGGGCGCCGGGGCGCACACCCCGTTCCGGATCGCCGGCGCGCACACCGACTCCCCGAACCTGCGGGTGAAGCCGTTGCCCGACACCGGGGCGTACGGCTGGCGGCAGATCGCCGTGGAGATCTACGGCGGCACCCTCCTCAACACCTGGCTGGACCGCGACCTCGGCCTCGCCGGCCGCATCTCGCTGCGCGACGGCACGCACCGGCTCGTCAATATCGACCGGCCGCTCCTGCGCGTCCCGCAGCTGGCCGTACACCTGGACCGGTCGGCCAACACCGACGGTCTCAAGCTCGACCGCCAGAAGCACATGCAGCCCATCTGGGGGCTCGGCGACGTCGAGGAGGGCGATCTCATCCGCTTCGTCGCCGAGGAGGCGGGCGTCGACGCCGAGGACATCACCGGCTGGGACCTGATGCCGCACCCCGTCGAGGCGCCGTCCTACCTGGGCCGTGACCGTGAGCTGGTGGCCGGACCGCGCATGGACAACCTCCTGTCGGTGCATGCGGCGACCGCGGCCCTCGCGGCCGTCGCCGGGCAGCCCGACTCCGAGATCCCGTACATCCCGGTGCTGGCCGCCTTCGACCACGAGGAGAACGGGTCGCAGTCCGACACCGGCGCGGACGGGCCGCTGCTCGGCACGGTCCTGGAGCGCTCGGTGTTCGCCCGCGGCGGTACGTACGAGGACCGTGCGCGCGCCTTCGCCGGCACCGTCTGCCTCTCCTCGGACACCGGCCACGCGATCCACCCCAACTACGCGGAGCGCCACGACCCGACGCACCGCCCGGTCGTCAACGGCGGGCCGATCCTCAAGATCAACGTCAACATGCGGTACGCGACCGACGGCAGCGGCCGGGCCGTGTTCGCCGCGGCCTGCGAGAAGGCGGGCGTGCCGTGGCAGACGTTCGTCTCCAACAACTCCATGCCGTGCGGCACGACGATCGGCCCGATCACCGCAGCCCGGCACGGCATCCAGACCGTCGACATCGGCGTGGCCATCCTGTCCATGCACAGCGCCCGTGAGCTGTGCGGCGCCGACGATCCGTACCACCTGGCGAACGCGCTGGCGTCGTTCCTGGCCGGCTGACGACCCACACCCCCGGCGGTCCCCCCTGTCGAAGGCGACAGGGGGACCGCTGTCACTGCGGGCGGGTCCGGAACCGGCGCCGGTACTCGGTCGGTGTCGTGTCGAGCCTGCGCCGGAACGCCCTGACCAGGGTGTCGACGGTGCCGAAGCCGCAGGCGGACGCGATCCGTTCGAGGGTGGCATCGGTGGATTCGAGCTGGTTGCGTGCCCTCTCGACGCGGACCGACTCGATGTAGGCGTGGGGCGTGGTGCCGAGTTCGGCCCTGAAGATCCGGGTGAGCTGCCGGTCACCGATGTGCCCGTACGCCGCGAGGTCCGCGACGGTGAGCGGTTCGCCGATATTCGCCATGATGTAGTGCCGAAGATCCTCGATGCGCCGGGTCGTGGAGACCTGTTCCAGCGGAACGCTGAACTGGCTCTGCCCGCCCGGACGCTTCAGGTACATCACGAGCTGTCTGGCGACCCGCAGCGCGATGGCCTCACCGAGATCGTCGGCGATCAGGGCGAGCGACAGGTCGAGGCAGGCGCTGATGCCCGCGCCGGTCCACACGTCCCCCGCGCGGATGAAGACGGGATCGGCGTCGACCTCGACCAGCGGGTGGTCGGTGGCGAGCCGCTGTGCGGTGGACCAGTGCGTGGTGGCCCGCTTCCCGTCGAGGAGTCCGGCGGCGGCGAGGATGTGCGCACCGACGCAGACGGACGTGATCCTGCGCGTGCGCCGCGCGAGCTGTCCCACCCGGCGCACCACGGCCGGGTCGGTGAGCGGGTGCACACGGCCCCGGCCGTCGACCTCCACCGCTCCGGGCACGACGAGGGTGTCGATACTCCTCGCCGTCAGGTCGTCGAAGGTGAGGTCGGGGAGGAGCCGGACCCCGGCGGCGGTGGTGACCGGAGCCATCGTCTCGGCGGCGAGGACCACCTCGTAACCCGCCGCTTCGTCCGTCTCGCGACGCGCGAGGGAGAACACCTCGGGCGGTCCGGTGACGTCGAGCAGGTCGACGCCCGTGAACAGGACGATGACGACCAGTCGTTCCACCGTGCTCCCCCTCCGTCAGGACAGAGCTGTGGCCGGTCGGCCCAGCCGGATGTCGGTTTCTGCATGTTAGACGACATTGCCGACACGCCGAGGTGGGTCCTAACGTCGAGGGGCAGGCCGCCGAACCGGCGAGCCCGCTCTCCCCGACCCGGAACCCAGGTGCCACAGCCATGCCCCGAACCACGCTGCGCCGGCTCAACGGCTTCGACGACACCCCCGCGAAGCTCGCCGACTCGACCCTCGTCCTCATCGACTACCAGAACACCTACACGACCGGCGTGATGGAACTGGACGGCTGGCAGCCTGCGCTCGACGCCGCCGCCCGGCTCCTGACCGCCGCCCGCCGGGCAGGGACCACGGTCATCCACGTCATCAACGACGGCGGTCCGGGCACCCCCTACGACATCCGCGCCGAGACCGGCCGGATCCACCCGAGCGTCGCACCGGCCGAGGGCGAGACCGTCGTCGTCAAGCAGGCACCGGACTCGTTCGTCGGCACCGGCCTCGGCGAACACATCGATGCGGCCGGCAGGAACGACCTCGTCATCGCCGGGTTCATGACCCACATGTGCGTCGCTTTCACCGCTCAGGGCGCCTTCCTGCGCGGCAACCGGCCCACCGTCGTGGCCGACGCCTGTGCCACCCGCTCCTTGCCGGTCGCCGGCACCGAACTGGACGCCGGCCAGGTGCACCACAGCGCCCTCGCCACCATCGCCGACCTCTACGGCGTCGTCGTGCCCACGCAGAACGCCCTCACCCAGGGCCTCCCCCAGCGCCCAGGAGCATGAGTGCGGACGGACCGGGTACCCGCTGCGTACACGGCCCGGAGCTTCCGGCCATCGAGGAGGCAGAACTCATGGGACTCGGAGGATGCATCATCCTCATCGGTGCAGGGGCGATACTCGCCTTCGCGACCGACTGGGAAATGGACACCGTCAACGTCGACATGGTCGGCTGGATCATGATGATCGTCGGCATCATCGGCGTCTTCGTCTACGCGAGCGTGATGCGCCGGCGCCGTATGGTCGTGCCGCCCACCACCACGGTCGTGTCCGAGGACGAACGCCGCCTGTGACCTGGCGGGGTGCGCCCCGCCGACCGGGCGCACCCCTGGCTCGCCGCTCCACGATCCCCGATATTCTGGGCGCTTGTCCGTGACCCGGAACCGGGCGCGTCACACCCGGAAGGGGAGCCGCTCGTGGAGTTCCGGTTGCTCGGCACGGTCTGCGTCGACACGCTGACCGGGCCGCTGCCACTCGGCCCCGCCAAGCGCCGCAGCCTGCTCGCCGCACTGCTGCTGCGCGCCAACACACCCGTCTCCATGGCACGGTTGACGGACTGCCTGTGGGACGACTCCCCACCGCTGCACGCCCGCACCGTCATCCAGGGCCACGTCTCGCGGCTGCGCGCCCTGCTGATGAGTGCGGACGCGGAGGCGTACGGGGTCGAGCTGGCCACACTCGGCGACGCGTACATGCTGCGCGCGCCGGAGACCCTGCTGGACTCCCAGCGGTTCGAGGAACTGCTGATGCTGGCCCGGGAGCAGCGCAGCCCCGCCGACACCGTGCTCATGCTGAAGGAGGCCCTGTCGCTCTGGCAGGGGCCCGCACTCACCGGTACGTACGCCAGCGCTCCGCTCCAGGCCGCCGCCCAAGCGCTGGAGGAGTCCCGGCTGACGACGGTCGAGCAGCTGGCGCGGGCGTACGCCGTGCTGGGAGAGCACCACCGCGCCGCTGCGGTGCTGAGGGCCGAGGTCACCGCCCACCCGCTGCGGGAATCCCTCGCCGCGGCCCTGATGACGGCCCTGTACCGGTCGGGGCGGCAGTCCGAGGCGCTGGACCGGTTCCACCGCACCCGGCGGCTGCTCGCGGACGAGCTGGGCATCGACCCGGGGCGCGAGCTGGCCGACGCGTACGCGCAGATCCTGCGCGGCGACCCGGACCCGGCGGACACCAGGGACGCCGGGAATCCCGGGGCCGGGGTCAGGACGGTGGCCGGGGGCGTCGTGCCGGCTCCCACCGCTCACCGCGATCCCGGTATGCGCGGCGGCGCCTCACCCGCGCCCACCCTCGCCGAGGCCCCCGCCGCACCGTCCCGCTCCCCGCGCGTCCCGCTCCCACCGCAGCCGGGCACCGTGCCGCACCCCACCGATCTGCTGCCCCGGGCTCCCCGAGGCTTCCACGGACGCAGCACCGAACTCACCGCGCTCTCCCGGGCCGCGGCGGGCGAGGCACCCATCTGCCTGGTCACCGGACCGGCCGGAGTGGGCAAGACCGCGCTGGCCCTGCACTGGGCCCGCCGGTCCCCCGCCGCCTTCCCGGACGGGCGGCTCTACGCCGACCTGCGCGGATTCAGCGACACCGGTGAGCCGACCCCCCTCGAAGTCCTGCGCGAGTTCCTGCTCGCGCTCGGCGTCGCCCCCCGCCGGGTCCCGGAGTCCGTCGCGGGGGCCGCGGCGCTGTTCCGCTCCCTGACCGACCGGCTCAGCGTCCTCGTCGTTCTCGACAACGTCCGCGACTCCGCGCAGGTCAGGCAGCTACTGCCGGGTGGCGCCGACTGCGTCACGCTGATCACCAGCAGGCACCGGCTGGAGGGCCTCATCGCCTCGGACGCCGCCGTGCCGGTGCCGCTGGACGTGCTCGAACCGCCGGACGGCACCGCGCTCCTGGCCGGGGTGCTGGGCGAGGAACGGGTCATCGCCGAACCGGCCGCCGCCCGGCGGCTCGCCGTACTCTGCGGCGGACTGCCCCTCGCCCTGCGGGTCACGGCGGCCAGGCTGGCGGGCCGCCCGCAGTGGACGCTCGCGGACATGGCCGACGAGCTGGCCGACGAACGCAGCCGGCTGACCTATCTCGCCGTGGAGGACACGGGGGTCTCCGCCGCACTGCGACTGACCGTGCAGCAGCTGCCGCCGGACGCCGTCCACCACTTCAGCCGGCTCGGCCACCACCCGGGCAGCCATTTCGACCCGTACACGGCCGCCGCCCTCGCGGGCAGCTATCCCGGCGCCGCCGCGGCCGCGCTGGAGCGGCTCGCCGCCGCCCATCTGGTCACCGAGGCCGGGCCCGGGCGATGGATACTGCACGATCTCGTGCGCCTCTACGCCCGTGGGCTCGACCCCACGGCCGGGCCCGAGGCGCTGGCCGGCGTGCTCGACCACTACATCGCCACCGCGCTCGCCGCCGCGGACACCGCGGAACCCGGGGGCGAGCCCTGCTTCATGCTGCCCGACGGCTTCCACCGGCCCGCTGCCGTGCGGGACTTCACCGACCGGGCCGCGGCGATGGACTGGCTCGCGGCCGAGCGCGACGACCTCGCTCTGGCCGCCGCCGCTGCCCGCGCTGCCGGTCTGGAGGACCGGGCCTGGCGGATCATCCTGCTCCAGTGGCCGCTCGTGGTGTGGCGGGCGCGCGACGGCTGGGCCCCGATGCTGGAAGTGGCCCTGGCCGCGGCGGTCGCCCTCCGAGACCCGTACGCCGAGTCCCGGGTGCGTAATCTGCTGGGCTGGGTGCTGTCGGAGGAGGGCAGGACCGCCGAGGCCGTTGCCCTGCTGGAGCCTTCACCGGGACTCGCCCGGCAGACCGGTGACCTGCTCGGCGAGGCGACGGCGCTGATCAACCTGGCGATCGTCCAGGCCGAGCAGGGCGGTCTCGACGTGGCACTGGAGGGCTGCGAACAGGCCCTGGAGCTGGCCAGGAAGGAACCCGACGCTCACACCGAGATGCTCGCCCTCCAGCACCTCGCCCGCATGCAGCTCACCGCGGGACGCCCGCAAGATGCCCTGGACTCCGCACGCGCCGCCTTCGAGCTGGGGCCCGAGCACGAGGAGGCGGCCCGCCGGGTGCTGCTGACGACCGTGAGCGGCGAGGCGCAGCTCGCCCTGGGCGCGGAGGACGAGGGAGTCCGGCTGCTGGATCTGGCGGCGGCGGAGGCCGAGCGCGCCGGGTACGACGAGGGCGCAGCGCGGGCCCTGGAGGCGCTGCTGCGGGTGGTCGCGGCGCCGGAGTACGTGCGGCGGTACGAGGAAGCGCTCCGGCGGCTCGCGGGCGACGGGTGAGGGGGAGGCCGGGGGGGCGGTGACGCCTCGGCCACCCCGGCCCCCGGGTCTCTCAGCCCTGCTCGTCCATGCCGGCGAGCACCAGCGGCAGTCGCGACGCCCCCTCGGCGCTCACGCTGACGGGAACGCCCCAGTCCTGCTGGTGGACGTGGCAGGCCGGGTACTCGTTCGCCGGGTCGTCGTCGCAGGACGCGGCCATCGCGGAGACGTGCAGAACGCCCTCGGTGACGCCGTCGGCGAGGACCAGGTCGCGGAAGAGGTCGGTGCCCGCACCCTCGCCCCCCGCCAGCAGCTCCGGCGGGGTCGAGGAGACCAGCAGCCGGGTCGAGGGCCCGTACCGGGTGTCGAGCTTCTGACCGGCGGGCGCCTGGAACACGACGTCCAGCCGGAGTGTGCCGGGGGCGATCGCGGTCGCCGCGCGCTGGGTCCGGTGCGCCTGGTCCGCGACCCGTACCGCCTCGTCGGGCAGCCGCAGCCGGGTCAGCCGGTGCCGGGCGGATTCGACGACCACGAGATCGCCGTCGACGAGCACGGCGTCGCTGGGCTCGCGCAGATCCGTGGCCAGCGTCGTGACCTCACCGCTCGCCGGGTCGTAGCGGCGCAGGGCGTGGTTGTACGTGTCGCAGACGGCGACGGACCCGTCCGGCAGCGCGGTGACCCCCAGCGGGTGCTGGAGGAGTGCCTGTGCGGCAGCCCCGTCGCGGTGGCCGAAGTCGAAGAGCCCCGTACCGACGGCGGTGTGGACGGCGCCGTCCACGTCGACGTACCGCAGCGCGGACGTCTCCGAGTCGGCGACCCACAGCCGGTCCTCCGTCGCCGCGAGTCCGGACGGCTGGGCGAACCAGGCCTCCGCGGCGGGACCGTCGACGAGCCCTTCGTTCGTGGTGCCGGCCGCGACCCGCACGGTGCCGCCCTCGGGGTCGTACGTCCACAGCTGGTGCACGCCCGCCATGGCGATCCACAGCCGGCCGCCGAACCATGCGACGTCCCACGGCGAGGAGAGGTCGACCTCGTGGCCCGCGCCGCTGGTGGGTGCGCCCTGCCACCACTGGCGGCCGGTGCCCGCGAGCGTGGTCGTCGTACCGGTCGCGAGGTCCAGGGCGCGGATCGCGTGGTTGACCGTGTCGGCGATGGCGATCCGCCCGTCGGGCAGCAGCGCCAGCCCCTGCGGCTCGCTGAACCGGGCGTCCTCGGGGCCGCCGTCCACGAGCCCGCGCTCGCCCGAACCGAAGTGGCGCCGGACGGTCTCGCCGTCCGCGTCCAGCTCGACCAGCCGGTGACGGGTGGTGTCGGAGACCAGGAAGCCGCCGTCGGCGAGCAGCAGGGCCTTACCGGGGAAGCGCAGATGCGTGGCGACCGGCTCGGGGGCCACATAAGGTCCATCGCCCCGGCGCAGGGTGCCCTTCGCGGCGTGCTCGTCCTCCAGCTCCTCCACCAGCTTCTCGATGGCGTGGGCGTGGCCCTCACCGGCGTGCTGGGCGACCACATAGCCCTCGGGGTCCACGACGACGAGCGTCGGCCAGGCTCGGACGGCGTACTGCTTCCAGGTGGCGAGCTCGGGGTCGTCGAGCACCGGGTGGTGGACCTCGTACCGCTCGACCGCGTCGACGACGGCCTGGTGCTCCGCCTCGTGGACGAACTTCGGCGAGTGCACGCCGATGATCACCACGGTGTCGCGGTGCTTCTCCTCCAGCTCGCGCAGCTCATCGAGGACATGCAGACAGTTCACACAGCAGAACGTCCAAAAATCCAAGATCACAATGCGCCCTCGCAGGTCAGCGAGGGTGTACTGCCGGTCTCCTGTATTGAGCCAGCCGCCCTTGCCGATCAGTTCGGGGGCCCTGACGCGCGCACGTGTTGCCATGTGAAGAGTCAACATCACCGTGGCGTCCACACATTCCGCCGGGGGCTCGGGGAACCTGTGAGCCATGAGACTTCTCGTGCGTGAGCGACTGTTCGGCATCGGCGACGACTACTGGATCGAGGACGCGGACGGCCGCAAGGTCTTCCTCGTCGACGGCAAGGCCATGCGGATGCGCGACACCTTCGAGCTGAAGGACGCACAGGGCCGGATCGTCGTGGAGATCAAGCAGAAGCTGCTCAGCCTGCGCGACACGATGCTCATCGAGCGGGACGGCGAACAGCTCGCCAAGGTCAAGCGGAAGCGGCTGTCGCTGCTGCGCAACCACTACCGCGTGACCCTGGTGGACGGCACCGAGCTCGACGTCAGCGGCAAGATCCTGGACCGCGAGTTCGCGGTGGACTACGACGGGGAGCTGCTGGCCCAGATCTCGCGCCGCTGGCTGACCGTGCGGGACACGTACGGGATCGACATCTTGCGCGAGGACGCCGATGCGGGGCTGCTGATCGCCGTGGCGGTGTGCGTGATCGTCCTCGCGGAGAAGGAGCACGAGGACTGAGGGGGGCGGGCCCCTGTTTCACGTGAAACAGGGGGCCTACCGGACGCTCGGCGCCTACGCCCGGCCCATCGGCCGGGCGAGACCCAGCCGGCGGTCCTTGAGCGCGGGGAACTGCTCCCGCGTGGCGGCGACCCTGGCCGGGTCGAACTCCACCGTCAGCACCTCCTCGTCCGCGCCGGCCTCGGCGAGCACCTCGCCCCACGGGTCGACGACGATGCTGTGGCCCGCCTGCTGAACACCTGCGTGGGTGCCGGCGGAGCCGACGGCCAGAACGTATGCCTGGTTCTCGACGGCCCGGGCCTGGGCGAGCAGTGTCCAGTGGGCGCGACGGCGCTCCGGCCAGCCGGCCGCGATGACGAGGGTCTCCGCCCCGGCGTCGACGAGCCCACGGAACATCTCGGGGAAGCGCAGGTCGTAGCAGGTGGCGAGGCCGAGCGTGGTCAGCGGGAGGCCGAGCGTCACCAGCTCGTCGCCGGCGCCCATCATGACCGCCTCGCCCTTGTCGAAACCGAAGCGGTGGATCTTGCGGTACGCGGCGGCCCGCTCACCCTCGGGCGTGAAGACGAGCGTGGTGTTGTAGAGCGTGCCGTCGTCGGCGCGCTCGACGAAGGAGCCCGCGTGCAGCCAGACCCCGGCCTCGGCGGCGGCCTTGGCCATCACCTCGTGCGTGGGGCCGTGCAGCGGCTCGGCCTCGGCCTCGAATTCCGTATAGGCGAAGGCTCCGACCGGCCAGAGCTCGGGAAGGACGACCAGATCCGCACCCTGGTGGGCCACGACCAGCGAAGCCGCGCGCTCCCTACGGGAATTGATGGATTCGTCCGGGTCTACTGCGATCTGGATGAGGGAGGCGCGCACACTACCACCGTCCTGGCATTCGAGCCGTCAACACGGGCCTACGATCGTCACACGAAAGCACTGCCGGGGTGCCTGCTCGCAGCGTAACTTAGCCAGCAAACCTCATCGCCGCCCGCAGCCCGCCGTCCGCGCCCAGCTCTCCAGCCCATGCACCGCAGAACCGCACGAGGGGTCCCGTGACCGTCCATCCCAGCCTCCAGACCTACGCCGACGCCTGGACCCACTCCATCGAGTCGATAGCCGAGCTGGTGAGCCCGCTCACCGAGGGGGAGTGGAACGGTCGTACGCCATGCCCCAACTGGTCGGTGCGCGACATCGTTTCGCACATCATCGGTATGGAGTGCGAGCAGCTCGGTGACCCGCGGCCCATCCACACCCTGCCGCGCGACCTCTACCACGTGCAGAGCGACTTCGCCCGGTACATGGAGATGCAGGTGGACGTACGGCGCCACCACACCGCCCCGGAGATGACCTCCGAGCTGGAGTACACGATCATCCGCCGGGCCCGTCAGCTGCGCAACGAGACGCGCGCCCCGGAGACCATGACGCGGGCGCCGCTCGGCGCCGAGCAGACCCTCGAACTGGCCCTACGGATGCGCGCCTTCGACGTCTGGGTGCACGAGCAGGATCTGCGCACGGCGCTGGGCAAGCCCGGGAATCTGGATTCCCCCGGCTCCGCGATCGTCCGGGACACGCTGCTGCTGGCGCTGCCGAAGGTCGTGGCCAAGGACGCGGGCGCACCGCCCCATTCGGCCGTGGTGCTCGATGTGCACGGGCCGGTGGAGTTCCTGCGCACGGTCAGGGTCGACGCGGAGGGCCGCGGTTCGGTGGACGGTGCGCCGTCGCTGGGGCCCGCGGTGACGCTGGCGATGGACTGGGAGACGTACGTCCGCCTGGCCTGCGGGCGGGTGCGGGCGAGTGCGGTGGCGGACCGGATCAAGGCCGAGGGCGATCAGGACCTGGCGGCCGCCATCCTGCAGCACTTCGCCGTCACCCCGTAACGACCGCCTACGGCGACGCCCGCCCCGGCAGCGGGGGCCGGGCGCGCCGCCGTGGCGGTCAGACGGGCACGTGCACCGCTTCCACGCGGCTGACCACATGGTGCTCCCGCTCTCGGTGCGCGGCCCTCCGGCGCAGCCGCAGAATCTGCACGACGCCGAGCGTCTCCAGGACGAACACCGAGGAGAAGGCGATGCGGTAGTTGTCGCCACTGGCGTCCAGCAGCACACCGACGGCGAACAGGGTGGTCATGGAGGCGATGAAGCCTCCCATGTTGACGATGCCCGATGCGGTGCCCTGGCGCTCCGGCGGGTTGGCCGGGCGTGCGAAGTCGAAGCCGATCATCGAGGCGGGGCCGCAGGCGCCGAGCACCAGGCACAGGGTGATCAGCAGCCACATCGGCGCGTGCGTACCGGGGCGGAGGATGACCGACGCCCACAGCAGCGCCGTCATCCCGACCGTTCCGAGGGCGAGAGGGATCCGGGCCGCGTGGTGGCGGGCGATGACCTGCCCGTAGACGAGGCCGACGGCCATGTTGGAGAGCACCACCAGGGTGAGCAGCTCCCCCGCGGTACCCCGGCTCAGCCCCTGGTCCTCCACCAGGAACGGCATTCCCCACAGCAGCAGGAACACCATGGCGGGGAACTGCGTCGTGAAGTGCACCCACATCCCGAGCCGGGTGCCGGGCTCGCGCCAGGCGGCGGCGATCTGCTTGCGCACGTACGTCGCGCCGGCGTGCTCCGCGGGCGGCGGCTCGAACCCCTCGGGGTGGTCCTTGAGGAAGAGCAGGAGCAGCACGAGCACCACGACTCCGGCCACCGAACTGCCGACGAAGGTGGTGGTCCAGCCGAAGCCGTGCAGCGCCCGGGCGATGACCAGGGTGGAGATGAGGTTGCCCGCCATGCCGAAGAGGGCGGCGACCTGACCGATGAGCGGGCCGCGACGGGCCGGGAACCAGCGCGCACCGAGCCGCAGCACGCTGATGAACGTCATCGCGTCGCCACAGCCCAGCAGGGCGCGGGAGGCCAGGGCGGTCCCGTACGAGGGGGAGAGCGCGAAGCCGAGCTGTCCGAGGGTGAACAGCGCGGCTCCCAGCGCGAGCACCTTCTTGGTGCCGAGCCGGTCGACCATCAGGCCGACGGGTATCTGCATGCCCGCGTAGACCAGCAGTTGGAGGATGGAGAAGGTGGAGAGCGCCGAGGCGTTGACGTCGAAGCGGTCGGCAGCGTCGAGACCGGCGACCCCCAGGCTGGTACGGAAGATGATCGCGACGAAGTAGACGGCGACACCGATGCCCCAGACCCAGGCGGCGCGCCGGCCGCCGGGCGGATCACCGGGCAGGGACAGAGTGGGGGCGGCGGAGCTCACCGGCCCTCACCCCGGACCAGCACCTTGACCCGGCTGACATGGCTGCGCACGACCTGCGCGGCACCGTCCGCGTCACCGGCCCTGATCGCCTCCAGGAGCTCGCCGTGCTCGGCGATGTTGGCGGCGATCCTGCCGGGGTGGGCCTCCATGACAGCGACTCCCATCCGCAGCTGACGGTCGCGCAGCTGGTCGTAGAGGCGGGACAGGATCTCGTTGCCCGCGTGACGGACGATCTCCGCGTGGAAGCAGCGGTCCTTCACGGAAACGGCCGCCAGGTCACCGGCATCCGACAACTGCCGCTGCTCCTCCAGGAGCTCCTCCAGCCGGGCGATCAGCTTCGCCGAGGCGGGCATCGCCTTGCGCACGGCGAACTCCTCGACGAGCAGTCGGGTCTCCACGACGTCGGCGATCTCCTGGGCGGACACCGCGAGCACCAGGGCGCCCTTCTTCGGGTAGAGCTTGATCAGCCCCTCCACCTCCAGCCGCAGCAGCGCCTCGCGTACGGGAGTGCGGGAGACCCCCACGGCCTCCGCGAGGTCCCCCTCGGTCAGGAGCGTCCCGCCCTCGTAGCGGCGGTCCAGGACGGCGTCCTTGACGTGGGTGTAGACGCGCTCGGCGGCGGGCGGCCGCTTCACGGGCGGGCGGACGGGGGACGAAGCTGGGGCAGGCATGGACACAGCATAGATACAACATGCACGCAACGTGGGACGCCTTCCACGATTCGGACGCCCGCGGCGAGTACCGCCCACACCGAGCGCCGCCTGCGCCGAGCGCCGCCCGCCCTCTGCCCGCCCCGCACCCAGCACCACCCGCCCCTGCGCCGCCCACGCAACGCACTGCCCGCCGCACACCTCCTGCACGCGAACCGGAATCGGAGCCCCCGGATGTCGTCAGAAATCACCCCTCAAACGCCACAACCATTTATCGGCCCCATCGGTCTCATCAGCGCGCGGCACCCCTATGTGGCCGCATTCCAGGCGCATTTGGAGCATTCAACTTGAAACTCGGCATTCAGCGCATAAGGCGCGCATCCGCCACCGCCACGGTGGCCCTCACCGCAGGTGCCGTCGTCGCGGGCGGCGCGTTCGCCTCCACGGCACAGGCCGCCACTCCGCCGGCTCCCACGCTCGTCGCCAAGGGCGGCTACGTGATGAACAACGGCACCGGGAAGTCCTTGTTCAGCAAGGCCGCGGACACCCGTCGCTCGACCGGCTCCACCACGAAGATCATGACCGCCCGGGTGGTGCTGGCCACGAAGGGCCTCAACCTGGATTCCAAGGTCACGATCCAGAAGGCGTACAGCGACTACATCGTCGCCAAGGGCGCGTCCTCGGCCCGCCTCATCGTGGGCGACAAGGTCACGGTCCGTCAGCTGCTGTACGGCCTGATGCTGCCGTCCGGCTGTGACGCCGCTTACGCCCTGGCCGACAAGTTCGGCTCGGGCACCACGCGCGCGGCCCGGGTGAAGTCGTTCATCGGAAAGATGAACAGCACGGCCAAGACCCTCGGCCTGAAGAACACGCACTTCGACTCCTTCGACGGCATAGGGAACGGGTCCAACTACTCGACCCCGAAGGACCTGACGAAGATCGCAAGCAGCGCGATGAAGTACTCCACGTTCCGCACGGTCGTGAAGACGAAGTCGACGAAGCAGAAGGTCACGACGAAGAGCGGCGGCTACCGCTACATGTCGTGGACCAACACGAACAAGCTGCTGGGCACCTACAGCGGCGCGATCGGCGTGAAGACCGGCTCGGGCGCCGTGGCCAAGTACTGCCTGGTCTTCGCCGCGACCCGTAACGGCAAGACGGTCATCGGTACGGTCCTGACCTCCACCTCGGAGGCGACCCGCACCGCGGACGCGAAGAAGCTCATGGACTACGGCTTCAAGAAGTAGCCCAGCGGGACGAAGGTGCCCGGCGCGTGCGACCTCGCATGCGCCGGGCACTTCTGCGTCCTGCCGCGTACGGCTTCGCACGAACCGGGCACCTTCGCGTACGCATCCCGGCCCGCGCCACCTCGCACGAGCCGGGAACTTCGCGCGGTACCGGCCGCGGTACCGGTCCGAGCAGTGCCCCCGCTTCAGGCGCGCGGCCCCGCGCCGCGCAGCAAGGTGTCGATGATCCGAGCGGCGAGCGCGTCCGGGTCGGCACCGTCCGCGTTGCCGCGCAGGGATTCCCCGATGAGCGCGTAGTACACGCGGCGCACCCACTCCAGGTCGGCCGCCCCGTCGATGACCTGGTCGGCCTGAGCCCGCTGCAGCACGGCGACGCAGCGGCGGTCGATGTCCTGCTGAAGGACGGCGGCCTCACTGCCCGGCTCCGCCGGCAGCCCCAGGGCGAACGCCCAAGCCCCCTTGACCTGAAGCACATTGGCCGTGATCCGGTGCATCGCCACCAGGGGCGGCGCGGTGTCCGGCCTGCCGTCGTCCACCGCCTGGGCCAGCTGGCGGGCCGCGGACAGCGCCAGCGCCTCGATCAGTGACTGCCGATTGGCGAACCGCCGGTGGACCGTCGTCCGGGCCACTCCCGCGGCCGCGGCGATCTGCTCCATGGACGCCCCCGGGTTCTCGGCGAGCACCCGCTCGGCCGCCTCCAGGACCGCACGCACGCTGCGCTCCGCGTCCGCCCGCAACGATCGTGCCGCCATGTCGCCCATCACGCCTCCCCATCGCCCACTTGACCTGAAACACAGTACATCCAGGATGCAATCCCATCCTTATTTGCGTCACCCTTGTTGCGTTTAACCGAACTACTAGTACTGTCACGTCTCAGTTGCCACCGATCGAAGGAGGAACTCATGCACAGCACCGCCCTCATCACCGGAGCGTCGTCCGGCCTCGGCGCGGAGTTCGCCGAGCAACTCGCCGCCCAGGGCCACGAGGTGATCCTGGTGGCGCGGTCCGGCGACCGGCTCGCCGCGCTGGCCGTGCGCCTGACCACCCGTTACGGCGTCCGGGCCCATGTGCTGGTCCAGGACCTCGCCGAGCCGGACGCAGCCCGTCGGATCGCGGACGAGCTGACGGAACGCCATCTGAGCGTCGATCTACTGGTCAACAACGCCGGCTTCGGCACCTGCGGCCACTTCGACGAGATCTCCTGGGCCCGCGACCACGACCAGCTCATGGTCAACGTCGTCGCCCTCGTCGACCTGACCCACCTGCTGCTGCCCGGCATGCTGGAGCGCGGCAGCGGCGCGGTCGTCAACGTCGCGTCCAACGCCGCCTTCCAGCCGTCCCCGTACTTCGCCGTCTACGCCGCGTCCAAGGCCTTCGTCCTCAACTTCGGCCTCGCCCTGCGTCAGGAGTACCGCGGGCGCGGCATCCGCGTGCTCACCCTGTGCCCGGGCCCGGTCGAGACCGCGTTCTTCGAGACCATAGGCACCCGGAAAGCCGCCGTCACCGGCTCCATGACCACCCCGGAACCCGTCGTACGTGCCGCCCTGCGCGCGCTCGACCGCGACCGCGGCTATGTCGCCCCGGGCCTCAGCAACTCCCTGGGCGCCCATCTGACACCCCGCCGCCCCCGCACCATGGTCGCGGCCATGGCCGAACGCGTCACCCGTAAGGTCCTCGCCGCCCCGTCGGCCACCGCCTCGACGCAGCGGGAGCACGCAGCATGAAGTCCGCCCCCGTCGGCGCCGCCTCGGCCATGCTGCTCGTCGGCACCTCGACGGCCGTCTCCGCCACCATCGCCGACTATCCGGTCTTAGCAGGACAGGCCCTGCGCTATGCACTCGCCGCGACGATCCTGCTCGCCGTGGTGCGCCACCAGCGTCTGCCCCGCGTCCGCCTGACGGCACGTGACCTCGTACTCCTGGCCGCACTGGCCGCCACCGGCCTGGCCGGGTTCAATCTCTTCCTCGTCGAAGCCACCCGGCACGCCGGCCCCGCCATGATCGGCACAGTGGTCGGCGCCGTCCCCCTCGTCCTCGCCCTCCTCGGGCCCTTGATGGAGCGCCGCCGTCCGGCCGTCCACACCGTCGGCGCCGCGCTCGTGGTCGCACTCGGCGCAGCAGTCGCCGCCGGCCTCGGCTCGGGCAGCCTGCGGGGACTCCTGCTGTCCCTGGGCGCGCTCGTCTGCGAGGTGGCCTTCTCCCTGCTCGCCATCCCACTGCTGCCGAGGATCGGCCCGCTTCGGGTCGCCGCCTATCCCGCCGCTCTGTCCGTGCCCCTGCTGCTGGCCGCGAGCCTCGCGCTGGAAGGCACGGACGCCCTGCGGCTGCCCGCCCCCGGTGAGGGCGCCGCCTTCGTCTACCTCGGCGCCATCGTCACCGCGGCCGCCTTCTTCCTCTGGTACGACGCGCTGCGCCGGCTCGGCGCCGACCGCGCGGGCCTCTTCGCCGGCCTCGTACCCGTGGGTGCACTGCTCACCACCGTCGCCCTGGGCCTCGGCCGGGCGGGCCCCGCCGACGTCGTGGGCGCCCTGCTCGTCACCGCGGGCGTCGTCGTCGGCCTCCGCCGGCCCGGTCGTGACCGCCGGGGACCGCACGGCTCACCAGGTGCGCTCGGTGAGCCATCGGCCGACGGCTCCTCACGGTCACCGCGGAAAGCCTGATGCGCGATCCACGAACGCCCCGGACCAGCCGGGTCAGCCGCCCTGGCCGGCGCTGCCGATCGGGCCCACCAGCACCTGCGCACCCTCGGGGCTGTCCGAAGCGGGCAGCGAGCCCTTGCCCGGCCAGTCGAGGGTGACCGACTTCGTCTCGTTGGGCGGGGTCACCACCAGCCCCGTGATGCGGACGCCGGAACCACCCGTCTCGTTGAGCGGGTAGCTGACGGAGAAGTCGATCTCCTTGCCGTTCTTGAGGATGTACGGGTCACCGGGCTCGCCCTTGCGCGTGGCGGAGATGTCCCCCCGCGTTGGTCTTCAGGTCGACACCCGCGAACCCGGAGATCACGCAGTCGGCGCCGCTGCCGTTGGTCAGCGCCACCACGACGGTGCCATCCGGGTCGCCATCGATGAAGTTGTCCTGCGCCGTGATCTTCAGCCCGTCGGTGGTGCACTTGGGGGTCGTGGCGTTGCCGCCGGAGTCGGACCCGGAGCCGGAGCCGGACCCGCCGGCCGTGTCCTTCCCGTCGGAATCGGTGCCGGCGGAGCCGCCCGAGCCCGAACCGCCTCCCGAGGAGGACGCGGCGGAGGCCGAGGACGCGGACGACGGGTCACTCGCCCCCGTGGCGTCGTCTTCGTTCTGGCAGGCGGTGAGCGAGAGACCGGCGGCAACGACCAGGGCGGCGAAGGTGATCCTGCGAGCGCGCATCATTTCTTCCTCAGCATCGGTGAACGGGACCGGCCGCTCCGTACGGGTCCGGTACGAACGGGCGTTACTGGTCCACTAGACCGGTGGGCCCGCCGCCCCGTTCCGCCGAACCACCGCCCAAGACGTGCCTGTTACACGCACAGACTGCCAAAACGCCCCTCCGCGCCAGGTGCGCCGAACCGGCGGACCCCGCCAGGCCTGCCGGGAGGGCACTTCCCGGCAGGGTTCCCGCACTCCATCGCGGCTGCCGCCCGCTGGGACAGACCCGTAACCCGACACACCGGAAGGGCGCGTGGTGTCTCACGACAGCTTCTGCTCCCGGAGCACCGCGACCGCCGCGTCGAAGGCCGAGTCCCGGTCCGTCGCGAACTCCTCCTCGGTGAAGACCGGTGTACGGATGTGGGGCGGGATGCCCGCGCCGTCGAAGGTCTGTCCTCGGCGGGTGAGGAACTCCTCGTTCGGGAGCCAGACCGCCATGCCGCCCGGCAGCGTGCGGTCCAGGGTGTCGGAGAAGACGCCCTGCGTGTTCTGCCCGATGCGGACGGTCCTGCCGGGCCGGTCGATGAGGGCCTGGGTGAACGTCTCGCCCGCGCTGAACGTCGTCGCAGCCGTCAGTACGGCGACCGGACCGCCGTAACGGGGGACGCCGCGAGCGGGCTCCACGGGGACGGGCTGCGGCCAGGTGTACTGGGTGCGCTTGCGGTAGGCGGTGTACGAGGAGTCGGTCAGGCGCCCGGCAAGGTGCAGGCCGAGGGCGTCGGCTCCGCCCCCGTTGATCCGCAGGTCGATGACGAGCCCGGTCAGCGCGGCCGTGCGCTCGGCGGTGAACACCGCGTCCAGCGCCTTGTCGAGCTCGGCCGACTCCGCGGCGTACTCATGCCCCTCCTCGCTGCTGTAGCCGGCGAACCCGGAGAGCCGCAGATACCCCTGCCCGCCGGGCAGATCCGCATAACTGATCCGGCCGTTCCCGAACTCCCGCAGCGGCTTGCCGTCCAGGTCGCTCCGCACGACGTAGTCCTTGACCTTGGTGTCCAGCTCCTCGCCGATCACGGCTGTGCCCGGACGGACCTGGGAGAAGCGCCGCTCGCCGTCGAAGACGGTGACGTGCGCGTCGTACAGCGGCTTCACCATCTCGCTGAAGAGGGTGAAGAGTTCGTCCCTGGACGTGTCGGCGTGCACCTTCGGCCGGTACGTGTCCCGTACGGCATGCCAGTCGATGCCCTTGGCGGCGAAGAAGGGGTAGTTCTCCTCGAAGGACTGCCAGAAGACGTCGAACGTCGTCGTCGGGTCGTCCCCGGATGCGGGCTGCGCACATGCCGCCGGGAGCCTGTCGAGCCGGTGCAGTTCCCGGTACCCGGCCGAACCGGACAGCCGCAATGACCCGGACGCCCGCACCGTGAGGAGCGTCCCGTCACCGGACCTGTACACACCCGGTGCCGTCTGCTTCGCGGGCTCGCCCTCGATGCAGCCCAGCGCGGTGGTCTGGTACTCCTGAAGCCGCCCGTGCGCGATCGACAGGACGGTGCCGTAGCCGTTCACGCGCCAGACGCCGTCCACGGCGGGCCGTGGCGCCGCGGCGGCGGGCACGATCGCCCCACCGGCAAGGGCCAGTGCCACGAGTGCGGTTGCCGCCCTGGAAATCCCGTGTCGCAAGGTGTTCCTCTCCCCGTACGCGATCTGCGTCAGGGGATCGACGATCGCGGACCGCGCGCGGGGGCGACATCCGGCGGGCTGGTGGATCGACCGGGGGATGTCCCCCGTTCTGCCCCTACGCCCGGCGCAGGCCGGCCTGGAAGGCGTCCCACGCGGCGGGGGCGAGGAGAAGGACGGGGCCGTGCGGGGCCTTGGAGTCGCGGACGGCGACGGTGTGGGGGATGTTGCGGGCGACCTCGACGCATTCGCCATTACCACTGCTGTAGCTGGACTTGACGAACTCGAAGCGCGGCACGGCTACAACTCCTTGCGAATACGCCCGATAAGAGCGATGGAATCGCGGGGAGCGAGTCCGTTTCTGGCGATGCGACCGAACGTGACGTTGTGGCGCGCGGCGTCCGTCTCGCTCTCCAGCCACAGCGTAGACGACGTGGTGTCCATGTAGACCACGTCCACCGCACCTGGTTCACCGAACGATACGACGCTAAAAGCGCTGGTCATACCTGGGTGGGAGCCGGCCAGGAAGGGGACAACCTGCACCGTGACATTTGGCTCGGCGGCCGCTTCCGCCAGACGCTCCAACTGCGTTCGCATCACCTCGCGCCCACCGACCAACTGCCTCAGGGCGCCCTCGGAGACGATCGCCCACAGCATGAGCGGGCTTCCGTCCGCGAGGCGTGCCTGTCGGGCAATCTTCGCTTCGACGAACCGCTCGATCTCGTCCGGGTCGTCCCAGTCCGCATTGCCGACCGCAAGCGCCCGAGCGTAGTCCGGCGTCTGGAGCAGTCCCGGCACGAAAGCTCCTTGCCAGGTCCTGACCGACGTCGCGATGTCTTCGAGCGCAACGTACTCAACCAGGGAGCGCAGCTCCGGGTACTGATTCCACCATCCCTTCGCCTTGCGGCGCTCCCGGTCCAGCCGAGCCACCTCCAGCAGGCGGCCGACAGGTTTCGCATCCTCAAGACCGTAGAACTCGCAGAGAGTACGGATGTCCGGGTCCCTCATGGGGACCCACCCGCGCTCCATTTTCACGATCTTCGAGTTGGTCGCACTGATGACCTGGGCAGCCTGCTGCTGCGTCTTCCCGGACGCGTCACGCAGGCGCAGCAGCTCGCTACCGAGCCTGCGCCCAAGAACAGTTGACGACCTATTGCCTTGCGGAGTCGCTCGATTCACGGCACCAGTGTGGCCTCCCGCAGTGCGGGTCGTCGACCGCCATCCCCCGTTCGGGACAAGTGTCCCCGTTTCACTTGCACTCATCCGGGCCCGCTCGCTACGTTCGGCATCACGCCGCTCACCCAGCGGAGTCACCCGGCGGAAGTGCACCGCCCTGCCCGGCGCAGGCGCGGCATCGCCACCGCCCGCACCCTCACAGAGAGGCGCGCGACCATGAGCGCAGCCCAAGCGATCCCGACCCCCGAACCCGATCCCCCACTCCACGAGGACCGCCTCGACTACACCCCCACGGCTCGCAGCGTGACGCTCGCTCGCCGGCGGGCCGCCCGCCTGGTCGCCGAGTGGGGCCACCCCCGCCACGCAGGCGAAGCCGCTCTCCTCGTCAGCGAGTTGGCGACCAACGCCTTATTGCACGGCTGCATGCGAGGCCGACTCTTCCGCGTTGACCTCACCCTCACCGCCACGGCCCTCCGCATCGAGGTCAGCGACCCCCGCGGGGAACGGCTCCCCGGACTGCGCGAGGCGGGCGCCGACGACTGCTACGGGCGCGGGTTCCTCATCGTCGCCCAGCTCGCCGACCGCTGGGGCGTCGAGCCACGCACTGTCGGGAAGACGGTCTTCGCCGAACTCACCCTCGGGCAGGGAGCGGACGCGACGGCAGGCCGCCGGCCCGTGGGCTGACGGTCTGCCGCAGGAGGGGCGTTCGGGGTCATCGGGGCACCGGCGTCCGGGTCCGGTGGGCCCCAGGTCAGCGGGGCCAGGCGCAGTGCACGTGGCGGCTATGACCGGTATTGCCGGGGCCGAGAACCTCAGTCGCGCCGAGCTTGTTGCAGGCGGCCATGACCTGCTTGTGGGGTGCGCCGCTGCCCACGTGGCGGCCGTTGATGTAGTTGATGTCGAAGGCGATCCCCGCGTAGTGCCGGGAGTTGCTGCTGTGGTCACCGCCCACGATCTCGGAGACAGAGAGGCGGAAGCCGTACTGGGTCCGCAGCTTCAGCAGACCGTTCAGCATGCGCGGGTCGAGCGCGACCCGGCGGTTCGGCTTGTCCCCCCAGGGGCTGGTGAGCGCTCCCTTGCCGTTCGCCGTGTCGACGATGTTCTGCCGGACCGTCGAACCCGCGTGCTTCCCGCCCGGGTGGACCGTGGCCAGGCTGATCTGCTTCTGGGCCAGGATCTGCCTGGCCAAGGATGCCCGGGTATCTGCCTTGGCGGCGGGCCGGTCGGCTGCCATGGCGACGGGCGTGGTCAGGGCTGCTGCGGCGACGAGGCCGGCCAGGAAACGGGCGGCGGTGCGGTGCACGAGACGGGGAGGGGTGAAGGTAGGGGCCGCGGGTCGCTTGGACATGAGAACTCCTTTGTTCGGGTGTGACGTTGATAGGGGATGGGACGTTTACGGCTGTGGCAGCGGCACCTCGTTCCTTTTCCGGGCACCGAGGGCCCGCAAGTCCGCCGCGCTGCCCCGGAAGACATTGCGGTCGGCCGGACCGTCGATCCCCGCCACGCGGGCACGGTCGGTGTATTGCCAGAACGTCCAGCCGCGACCGGTACCGGGCACCTGCTGAGGTTCCTTCGCGCCGCTGCCGTACCGGGCGACCCAGAGCGGATGTCCGGCAAACACCTCGCCCTTGCCGCGCATGCACTCCTTCACGAAGGACGCGCGGGTGTAAACGATCGGGGTGACCCCGAACTCCTTCTTCACCTCGTTCAGGAACGCCCTGATCTGCTCGGAGCGCAGCACCTTCGGGCAGACTTCGCCGCCGCCCTTGGCGGGCAGCTTCTCCACATCGAGGACCGGCGGCAGTTCGCCCGTCCCGCCGCCCCGGTAGCCGGCGGCCCGGACGGTCGTGGCGAAGTGACGGGCCTGTGCCGTGCCGTCGGTCGTGTTCCGGGGATCGAAGAAGTGGTAGGGCGCGCGCAGCAGCGAGGTCCTGGAGACGGCGGCGTAATCACGGGCGAACCAGCCGTCCTTGCCCGAAACGCCCTGGGTGGCCTTGAGGAAAGCGAAGCTGTGGCCGCCCGCCACCCGCTTCCAGTCGATCGCGGTGCCCTTCCCCCCGCTCTGCTCGTGGTTGTAGTGGCTGGTGTCCACACCGGTGACCCGGTACGACGAGGGCGGCGCGGCCTGGGCTGCCGGGGCGGTGCCGCCGAGCGTCAGCAGTGACGCTCCCACGACCGCTCCGGCCAGTGCGGCACGCACTCGTCCGGGTGATGTCGGATGCATACGTGGAACTCCTTGTCCTTGAGGTGAACGGGCCCCGCAGTCCGTTCTCGACCGCGAAACACGCAGGCCGGAGCACCCCTGCGAAGGGGCTGGAACGGGGTGGAGGTCGCGGGGCTCTCGGGCCGGCCGCTCCTCAACTGTGACGCACGGACCGCGGCTTTCACTACGCTCTGCGTCCCGCGCGTCGATGCGCCTAGGCATGCTCCTCATGCACGGCGTTGACCTGCGGCTATGCACACGGAAGCTTCGGAGAGGCGCATGACGGAGACCACGGGGTCCGGCCACGGGCCCCAGCCTGGACGGACCCTCGCCGAACTCCTGAGGTCCTGGTGGGAGGCGTCGGCACGGGACGGCCGCGACAAACCCACCCAGCAGTCGCTCGCCAAACGGCTCGGGATCGACCAGACCACACTCTCGCGCTATCTGAATCCGTCGCACGCCTCCAACGCACCGCGCAGGATCGTCGAGCGTCTGCACGAGGTCCTGCGCGCCCCGGCGGCCGATCTAGGGCGGGCTTGTGCCCTGGCCGACGCGGCGGCCGAAGCCGCCCCCGGCCGCAAGCGCCCGACGACCGCCCGCCCGTCGGACACGGAACCCTCCGCCCCCACACCCGACACGGGCGCCACCGAAGCCACTGCCTCCACCACCGAGACGCCCGCGCCCCCGCGCTCCCGCCGCCCCTGGATCCGTCTCCCCGCCGCCCTGCCCGGGCTGGCCATCACCACGCTGTTCCTCCTGGTGGCCGGGGGGCTTGTGTGGTGGGCGGCCCCGGCACCCGGCGACGACGACGCCAAAGCGGCCACCGGCGCCACCGGGACGGCGAAGGCGTCGGACTGGCCGATCATCAGCAAGCGCCACGTCGTCTGGGGCGCCCGTACGGTGCAGCTGCTGCTGCGCGCCCACACGTACACGGTGAAGGTCGACGCCGACTACGGCCCCGCCACTGCCGCCGCCGTCACCCAGTTCCAAACTGCCCACGGGCTGAGCCCGGACGGCAAGGTGGGCCCGGACACCTGGAGACTGTTAATCATCCAGGTCGACTCCGGCACCACCGAGACGGACGCCGTCACCGCCGTGCAGTACCTCCTCCACCGCGCCGGGGTGCCGACCGACAACACCGGGACGTACACCCCCTCGACGATGCGGTCCCTGAAGCAGTTCCAGTCCTCCCACGGCCTGCCCGCCACAGGCGTGGCCGACGAGGACACCTGGCGGGAGCTGGTCCACGCCCAGGGCCCCAGCCTGCACAAATAGCCCGGGGATTCCGCGCTTCGGGCCCCTCAGATACCGTTCGCCTGCTCCAGCGCCCCGGCGATCATGCGGGTGGCGAACTCCTCGGCCGGCTGCGACAGGCAGCGCGCGGAGTCCTCGGATCAGTCGGGCGACGAGACAGTTCGCGTCTTGTCTCCGCTACGGCAGCGGGGCCGGGGCGGCGGTAGTCTGCCGCACTCCGTCGACGAGGCCGCCCCCTTCACCCGCACTCGCCCCCGTCCACCGGACATGACGATGGGCCCGCGCGAACGTCTCGCGGGCCCACCTCATACACGTACGACCGGGGTCACTACCCCCAGGTGATCAGCCGCTTCGGCTGCTCCAGGATCGCGGCGACGTCCGCCAGGACCTTCGACCCCAGCTCGCCGTCGACCAGACGGTGGTCGAACGACAGGGCCAGCGTGGTCACCTGACGGGGCTTCACCTTGCCCTTGTGCACCCACGGCTGGAGCTTGATCGCGCCGACCGCGAGGATCGCGGACTCGCCCGAGTTCAGGATCGGCGTGCCCGTGTCGACGCCGAAGACGCCGACGTTGGTGATGGTCACCGTGCCGCCCGCCATCGCGGCGGGGGACGTCTTGCCCTCGCGGGCCGTGGAGACCAGCTCACCCAGGGACGCTGCGAGCTGCGGCAGCGTCTGCTCGTGCGCGTCCTTGATGTTCGGGACGATCAGTCCGCGCGGGGTGGCGGCGGCGATGCCCAGGTTGACGTAGTGCTTCTGCACGATCTCCTGGTTCGCCTCGTCCCAGGCGGCGTTGACCTCGGGGTTCCGCTTGATCGCGACCAGGAGGGCCTTGGCGATGACCAGGAGCGGGTTGACCCGCACCCCGGCCATGTCCTTGTCCTCCTTGAGCTCCGCCACGAGCTTCATCGTGCGCGTCACGTCGACGGTCACGAACTCGGTGACGTGCGGCGCGGTGAACGCGCTGCCGACCATCGCCTGAGCGATGGCCTTCCGTACCCCCTTGACGGGGATACGTGTCTCCCGCGCACCGGCCGCAACCGGGGCGGCGGCCACGACCTGAGCCGCGGCCGGAGCCGGGGCCTCCGTCTGCACCGGTGCGGGGGCGGGCGCCGGCGTCGCCGCCGCGTGCACGTCCTCGCGGGTGATGATGCCGCCCTCGCCGGTCGGGGTGACCGTCGCCAGGTCGATGCCCAGGTCCTTGGCCAGCTTGCGGACCGGCGGCTTGGCGAGCGGCCGGGCCTCGGGGACGGCGGCGGGGCCGTGCCCGTTCATCTCGCCCTGGATCGCGGCGGACGCGGCGGCCGGGGCCGCCTCCGTGCCCTTGCGGGCGCGCCGCTTCGTGGAGGACTCGGCCACGCCGTATCCCACCAGCACGGGCTGGCGGCCCTTGGGCGCCTCCGGCTCGGCCTCGGTCTCCGGCGCCGCGGCGGCCACGGGCTCGGCCGCGGCGGGGGCGTCGTCGCCGGAACCCGGCGCCACGTCCACCGTGATGATCACCTGGCCGACGTCGACGGTCGTGCCCTCGGGGAAGCGCAGCTCGTGCACCACTCCGTCGAACGGGATGGGCAGCTCCACCGCCGCCTTCGCCGTCTCGACCTCGCAGACGACCTGGCCGTCGGTGACGGTGTCGCCCGGCTGGACGTACCACTTGAGGATCTCGGCCTCGGTCAGTCCCTCGCCCACGTCGGGCATCTTGAACTCACGGAAGCGAACTGCGTTGGAAGTGTCGGTCATCGTTGTCACGTCCCCGTCCTCAGTACGCCAGCGAGCGGTCGACGGCGTCGAGCACACGGTCGAGACCCGGCAGGTACTCGTCCTCCAGCCGGGCAGGCGGATACGGGACGTGGTAGCCGCCG
Source organism: Streptomyces sp. NBC_01013 (assembly GCF_045162765.1). Classification (NCBI taxonomy): domain Bacteria; kingdom Bacillati; phylum Actinomycetota; class Actinomycetes; order Kitasatosporales; family Streptomycetaceae; genus Streptomyces; species Streptomyces sp. NBC_01013. Next base: position 4,240,769 of record NZ_CP108687.1, on the reverse strand, counting down.
ACCCTCAGCACGGGTGCCTCCAGGTGGTAGAAGCAGCGCTCCGTGATGCGAGCGGCGATCTCCGCGCCGGAGCCGTAGAACACCGGCGCCTCGTGGACCACGACCAGCCGGCCGGTCTTCTCGACCGAGGCCTGGATGGCGTCGAAGTCGATCGGGGACATCGAGCGCAGGTCCACGACCTCGACCGACTTCCCCTCCTCCTGGGCAGCCGCGGCGGCCTCCAGGCAGACCTTCACCATCGGGCCGTAGGCGACGAGCGTGAGGTCGGTGCCCGTGCGGGCCACGGCCGCCCGGTGCAGCCCGCCCGGGATGGACTCGGTGTCGAGCTCACCCTTGTCCCAGTAGCGGCGCTTCGGCTCGAAGAAGATGATCGGGTCGTCGCTCTGCACGGCCTGCTGCATCATCCAGTACGCGTCGGACGCGTTGGACGGCGAGACGACCTTCAGGCCCGAGACGTGCGCGAACAGTGCCTCGGGCGACTCGCTGTGGTGCTCCACGGCGCCGATGCCGCCGCCGTACGGAATCCGCACGACGACCGGCAGCTTGATCGTGCCGAGCGAGCGGGCGTGCATCTTCGCGAGCTGCGTGACGATCTGGTCGTACGCGGGGAAGACGAAGCCGTCGAACTGGATCTCCACGATCGGCCGGTATCCGCGCAGCGCGAGACCGATCGCCGTGCCCACGATGCCGGACTCGGCGAGCGGGGTGTCGATCACCCGGTCCTCGCCGAAGTCCTTCTGGAGTCCGTCGGTGATCCGGAAGACCCCGCCCAGCTTGCCGACGTCCTCACCCATGATGAGGACCTTGGGGTCGGTGTCGAGGGCCTTGCGCAGCGACTCGTTGAGCGCCTTCGCGATGGACATCTTTTCCACGGCCATGGCTACTTGCCCTCCTCGGCGAACGATGCCTGGTAGGCGGCGAACTGGGCGCGCTCCTCGTCGACGAGTGCGCTCCCGTCGGCGTAGGCGTGGTCGAAAATGGCCAGCCGGTCCGGCTCGGGCATGGCCCGTACCGCTTCGCGCACCCGCTTGCCGAGGGTCTCGCTCTCCTCGTCGAGAGCGGTGAAGAACGCCTCGTCGGCGGCGCCCTCGTTCTCCAGGTAGGTCCGCAGGCGCAGGATCGGGTCCTTGGCCTCCCAGGAGACGCGCTCCTCGTCGGCCCGGTACTTCGTCGGGTCGTCGGAGGTGGTGTGCGCACCCATCCGGTAAGTGAACGCCTCGACGAGGGTGGGGCCCTCGCCGCGCCGGGCCCGCTCCAGGGCGGACTTGGTGACGGCCAGGCAGGCCAGGACGTCGTTGCCGTCGACCCGGACGCCGGGGAAGCCGAAGCCCTGGGCGCGCTGGTAGAGCGGCACCCGGGTCTGCCTCTCGGTCGGCTCGGAGATCGCCCACTGGTTGTTCTGGCAGAAGAACACGACGGGGGCGTTGTAGACCGCGGAGAAGGTGAACGCCTCGGCGACGTCGCCCTGGCTGGAGGCGCCGTCACCGAAGTACGCGATCACGGCCGAGTCCGCGCCGTCCTTGGCGACGCCCATGGCGTAGCCGGTGGCGTGCAGGGTCTGCGAGCCGATGACGATCGTGTACAGGTGGAAGTTGTTGCTGTTCGGGTCCCAGCCGCCGTGGTTCACACCGCGGAACATCCCGAGCAGGTTGGTCGGGTCGACGCCGCGGCACCAGGCGACGCCGTGCTCGCGGTAGGTCGGGAAGACGTAGTCGTCGTCGCGCAGGGCCCGGCCGGAACCGATCTGCGCCGCCTCCTGGCCCAGCAGCGAGGCCCACAGGCCCAGCTCGCCCTGACGCTGCAGCGCGGTGGCCTCGGCGTCGAAGCGCCGGGTCAGGACCATGTCCCGGTACAGACCGCGCAGCTCCTCCGCGGTCAGGTCGATCGAGTAGTCCGGGTGCTCGACGCGCTCGCCCTCGGGCGTCAGCAGCTGTACGAGTTCGGGTCCGGAACTCTGTGGCGTCTTCGCGGGCGTCTTCGCGGCGCTGGTCCGCTTGCTGCTGCGTCGCGGTTTACGCGCGGCAGCAGTGCTCTCCACGGTCACGTGCGTGCTCCTCCGTCGGTCCGGCCCCCGGGGTCTGCCGGGAGACCAGTGCGGCTCGCCTGTGTCCGTACCCGTGCACGGGGTGGGTGCCGCTCGGTCCGGGAACAGGCGTGACAGGTGCCCCGGCGAGCGCCCTGTCTTAGGCACGTTACCCAGTGCTTCGCTTAACTGCGAAAACCTTCCTGACCTGCGATTTTGCTTGGATATCCAAGTAAATCGAAGAATTCGGGAACTCTCGCTGGTCACAGCACTGGTAACAGCCTTGCAGGCCGCCGGAACAACGGCACGTTATCCCGCCGGACAGCGGCAGGGAAGAGGGGAGTGTGTGAGACTGCGTTTGTGCGCAAAGAAGGAAAAATCACCGTTTTTCTGCTGGACGACCATGAGGTAGTCCGCCGCGGAGTCCATGAGTTGCTGTCGTCCGAGGACGACATCGAAGTGGTCGGCGAGGCCGGTACGGCCGCGGACGCGCTGGTACGGATTCCCGCGACCCGGCCCGATGTGGCCGTTCTCGACGTACGCCTGCCGGACGGCAGCGGAGTGGAGGTCTGCCGCGAGATCCGCTCCCAGGACGAGTCCATCAACTGTCTGATGCTGACCTCGTACGCCGACGACGAGGCACTTTTCGACGCGATCATGGCGGGCGCCTCCGGTTATGTGCTCAAGGCGATCCGGGGCAATGAACTGCTGAGTGCGGTACGGGACGTGGCGGCCGGGAAATCGCTGCTCGACCCCGTGGCCACGGCGCGGGTCCTGGAGCGCCTGCGTGACGGGAAGAAGGGCCGCGGCGAGGACAAACTCGCGGGCCTCACCGACCAGGAGCGCAAGATCCTGGATCTGATCGGCGAGGGGCTGACGAACCGGGTCATCGGCGAGCGGCTCCACCTCGCCGAGAAGACGATCAAGAACTACGTCTCCAGCCTGCTCTCCAAGCTGGGCATGGAACGGCGCTCGCAGGCCGCCGCGTACGTGGCGCGGCTCCAGGCCGAGAAGCGCTGAGCGGTACGGCACGCCCGGGAAGGGCCGGGGCCGCGGCCTCCGGCTGCTTTCGGGACTTTGGTCCCGTGGCACCCGGGGCCGCGGCCTCTTCTGCCCGCCCCCGCGGTGTCGGACAGTGGAGGGCATGTCCTCCGAGGAACTCCACGCCATCCAGTTGCTCGGCCGCGTCCCCTACGGCCGGCTGGCGACGAGTATGCGCGCCCTCCCGATCCTGACGGTGGCCCGCCACATCGTCACCGACGGCCGCGTCGTCCTGCGCATGCACAGCGGCCTCGGCTACCACCACGCCTGCGACGGCGCGGTCGTGGCGTACGGGGCGGACAACTACAACGCCGCCACCTCGGCCGGCAGCCGCGACCTGTGGTCCGTGCAGTTCACCGGGCCCGCGCGGATCGTCGAGCCGACCTGCGCCCAGCGCGAGCTCTTCGGCCCCGCACCGATCGAGGTCAACGGTGAGCCCTTCCTCCCGGCCTACCTCCGGCTCGAACCGCACTTCGTCACTGTGCACAGTCTGGACTTCCACGCAACTCCGCGGATCCACAACGCAGCGTGATCTAACATCTGTCGAGTGCCGCGCTCATCTGTAACCTTCCCGCCTGTTCCCCCGGTCGGCGAAGTGCTGCGCCGCTACCCGGACGCCGGCGAGCCGCTCGCCTGCGAGCCCCTCGACCAAGGCCTGCTCAATCACGGTTACCGGGTGTCCACCACTCGCGGCTCCTACTTCCTCAAGCACCACCTGGACGACTCCACCGGCGACCGCGCCACGATCGTCCGCCAGCACCGGGCCACCCAGCGGCTCCAGTCACTCGGAGTGCCCGTCGCACCGCCCGTCGTGGACAGCGACGGGGACACCGTCACCGAGATCGGCGGCCGCTGCTACGCCCTGCACCCCTGGGTCGAGGGGCTGCACCGGGCAGGCGCCCAGCTCACCCTCGCCCAGTCGTTACGTCTCGGGGCGCTGCTCGGAGCCGTACACACAGGTCTCGAACAGGTGATGGGGGCGGGCGCGGGGGCCGGGGCCGGGGGGCGGTCCGGCCACGCCAGCCCCGACCCCGCCGACACCTTCGCGGTCATCGACCGGCTGCTGGCCGCGGCGCGCGGCCGCCGGCCCCGGGACTCCTTCGACGAACTGGCCGAGCACCGGCTCCTGGAGCGGCGCACCCTGCTGGAACAGCACGCGGACCGCCGCCCGCCCGCCCCGGACGGCCCGGCGACCGGCTGGGTGCACGGTGATTTCCACCCGCTGAACGTGCTCTACCGGGGCGCCGACCCGGTGGCGATCCTCGACTGGGACCGGCTGGGGGTGCAGCCGCGCGCGGAAGAGGCGGTACGGGCCGCGGCGATCTTCTTCGTGCAGCCCGCCGGGGAGCTGGAGCTGGCAAAGGTGCGGGCGTACGCGCGCGCCTACCGGCGGGCGACCGGTGCGGGGGCGGACGAACTGGACGCGGCGGTGCACCGGGTGTGGTGGGAGCGGCTCAACGACTTCTGGATACTGCACTGGCGCTACTGCCTGAACGACCGCAGGGCCGACCCGCAGTTCCCTGCGGTGTCGGCCCTGGCGGTCTGGTGGACCCGTGAGTACGAGGCGGTACGCGACGCCTTCACGGGGTGAGCGTCACGGCGTCGTGCCGGTGCCCTCGGTGGCTCCGGCGGCGGTGTTCCCGGCGGCTGCGCCGGCATCCGCACCGGCGTTCGCGCCCTCGGTGGTGCCCGTTCCGCCGTCAGCGGTGCCCGCACCGCCGTCGGCCGTCCCCGCACCGCCGTCAGCGGTCCCCGTACCGCCGTCGGCCGTGCCCGTCCCGCCGTCGGCCGTGCCCGTCCCGCCGTCGGCCGTGCCCGACGTGGTCGTCTCGGTCGGCTTCGTGTCCGAGGGCGTCGGTTCGGCCGTCTCGCTCGGGGTGTACGACGGGGTGTACGAGGGCTGCTCCGGCGTCTCCTGCTGGTCACCGGTGGAATTGCCCGGCTGCTCGGTGTCCTGCGTCGTCTGCTCGTCGGTCGGCGAGGCCGACGTCTCCTTCGGAGTGGGCGAGCTGGACGTCGAGGTGGCAGGCGTCTTGGGCTTCTCGCCGCCCCCCTGCGCGGCGTTGACCGCGATGGCGACGCCCGCGCCGATCGCGATCAGCGCGAGCACGATGAACAGCCACAGCTTGCCGCGGCCGCTGCCGCCCTGCCGGGTGCTGCCTCCGTCGTATCCGCCGTCGTCCGGGTTCATCGGCGGCAGGATCGGGCCCTGCGAGGTGTCGCCGAACTGCTGGTAGCCCATTGCCCGGGTGGAGCCGGTCATGCCCCGGGGCGGGGTCCCCGGGCCGTCGTTCAGCACGACCGGGCCGGTGTTCCACGTACCGGTGTGACCGCCCTGCACCTGGAGCATCTGCAGGCTGTACTGGACCAGTCCGCGCATCTCCTCCGCGCTCTGGAACCGGTCGTCCGGGTCCTTCGCGAGCGAGCGCATGACGAGCCCGTCGAGTTCCGGCGGCACCCCGGGCGAGATCTCCGACGGCGGTACCGGAATGTCCTGGACGTGCTGGTACACCACCGAGAGCGGCGTCTCGCCGGTGAACGGGGGCCGCAGTGCGAGGAGTTCGTACAGCAGACAGCCGGTGGCATACAGGTCGGAACGGTGATCGACGGCCTTGCCCAGCGCCTGCTCGGGGGAGAGGTACTGCGGTGTCCCCATGACCATGCCGGTCTGGGTCATCGTCGACTGGGCGCCGTGCAGCGCACGGGCGATGCCGAAGTCCATCACCTTGACCGCACCGGAGTGCGTGATGATCACGTTGGCCGGCTTGATGTCGCGGTGCACGATCCCGTGCTGGTGCGAGTAGGCCAGTGCCTCCAGCACCCCGGAGACGATGATCAGCGCCTGCTCCGGGGGCGGGGCCTCGGCGTTGAGCAGAAGGTCACGGATGGTCCGGCCCTCGACGAGCTCCATCACGATGTACGGGACGGTCTGGCCGGCCACGGTGTCCTCGCCGGAGTCGTACACCGCCACGACCGCATGGTGGTTGAGACCGGCGACCGACTGCGCCTCGCGCGTGAACCGGGCCTTGGAGACCGGGTCCTCGGCAAGATCCGAGCGCAGCAGTTTCACCGCGACGGTACGTCCCAGCCGCACGTCCTCGGCCGCGAAGACCTCGGCCATTCCGCCCCGGCCCAGGCGGCCGGTCAGCCGGTAGCGTCCGTCGCCGACGACACCGCCGATGCCCCAGGAATCGGTGCCATCCGGAACTCCGCCGCCGTTTGCTTCGGGTTCGGGTGCCATCAGTCCTCGCCGTCGTTTCTGTCCGCGCGTCCGCGGGTTCTCACGGTGTGTGGGGTCTTTCGCTCGAAAGGCCCTTGCTGCATTGCCACGTCACGCTACAGCCTCCGCCGGACACGCCGTTTCCGAGAGGGACGGGTCATCCAACCGGCTGGCGCGCCCACCACGCAAATTCCATCCGGATCCTGTAACGCTTCCGAGACGCTTCCAGTGCGTAGGGTCACGGAACGGGCACCTGGCTTGACGTGTCGTACCCCTCGGGCAGACTTGGCCAGTAATACGGATCTTCGCGCGGTCGCGCGCCCTAGGGGGAAGCAAGTCATGAGCCAGGACGGTGCACAGGGTGCCCAGGGTCGCTATGCGGGCGGTTCGGTCGCCGGCGGCCGTTACCAGCTGCGTGACCTGCTGGGCGAAGGCGGGATGGCCTCCGTATATCTGGCGTACGACTCCGCCCTCGACCGGCAGGTCGCGATCAAGACGCTCCACACGGAGCTCGGCCGCGAGCAGTCGTTCCGCGAGCGGTTCCGTCGTGAGGCTCAGGCGGTCGCCAAGCTGCAGCACACCAACATCGTTTCCGTCTTCGACACCGGCGAGGACGAACTCGGCGGCGCCCTGATGCCGTACATCGTCATGGAGTACGTCGAGGGGCAGCCGCTCGGCTCCGTCCTCCAGGCGGACATCCGTAACTACGGTGCGATGCCCGCCGACAAGGCACTCAAGGTGACGGCCGACGTGCTGGCCGCCCTGGACACCAGCCACGAGATGGGTCTGGTCCACCGCGACATCAAGCCCGGCAACGTGATGGTGACCAAGCGCGGCATCGTGAAGGTCATGGACTTCGGCATCGCCCGCGCCATGCAGTCGGGCGTCACGTCGATGACCCAGACGGGCATGGTCGTCGGCACCCCGCAGTACCTCTCCCCCGAACAGGCCCTCGGCCGCGGTGTGGACGCCCGCTCCGACCTGTACTCGGTCGGCATCATGCTGTTCCAGCTGCTGACCGGCCGCATCCCCTTCGACGCGGACTCCCCGCTCGCCATCGCGTACGCGCATGTGCAGGAGGAGCCGGTCGCCCCGTCCACCATCAACCGGTCGCTCACCCCGGCGATGGACGCCCTCGTCGCCCGCGCCCTGAAGAAGAATCCGAACGAGCGCTTCCCGAGCGCCGCCGCGATGCAGGACGAGATCGCGCGGGTGCTGAGCGCGAGCGGTCAGACGGGCGCCCCCGCGATCATCAGTGGTGCGGGCGCCCCGGCGAACAGCGGCTCGGGTGTCGGCTCGGCCGTCTTCCCGCCGGTCGACCAGTCCGCCCCCGCCCCGCAGAACGTCCAGACGCCGTATCAGCCGGGCCCGTACCAGTCGCAGCAGCAGCCCGGACCGTACGGCGTGCCGACGCCGGCACCCACCCCCGCGCCGAGTTACGGCTACCCGCAGTCGGCTCCGGCGTACCAGTCGCCGGCGGCCATGTCGCCGATGCAGCGGCAGACCCCGCCGCCGTACTCGATCTCGCCGCAGACGCACGCCACGTCCTCGGGCGGCGGCTCCAAGCGGAACATGCCGGTGATCGTGGGTTCGATCGTGGTCGCCCTGATCGCGATCGGCGGCCTGATCACGGCGCTCGCGCTGAAGGACGACGACCCGGGCAAGGGCGGCACCGAGGCCTCGTCGAGCGAGTCCCCGGCCAGTGATCACAAGGATCCGGAGCGGAACCGGACGATGGACACCGACAAGTGCACGGAGGCGTACGAGGACGACGACGACCCGAACAAGGTCGACGCCCCGAGCTTCCTCTACAAGGACATCCTCTCGGTGCGCGCATGCGCGGACGCGGCCGGCTGGACCATCAAGCAGATCAAGGTCCCCGGCAACGCCTACGCGGAGGACCAGGTCATCGACCAGTTCCCCACCTCGGGGACCGCCGTGCCCAAGACGGGCGCCCACTTCGAGCTGCGCATCGCGACGGGCGACCCCGCTTAGGAGCACGGCCTCAGGGCCGTTGCCTGCCGTGTTGAGCGGGGCCGGTCGCGTCACGCCCGCTGTGGGGGCCGGTCGACCGCCGCGTCGCGCCTGCTGTGCGGGCGGTGTTCTCGCTACCTCGCGGGTGCTGTGAGGGCGGAGCTTTCGCCATGTCACGTCTGCTGTGCGGGCGGTGTCCGCCCCGTCGCGCGGGACGCGGACGCGGTGTCCGTCGGGTCATGCGGGACGTGGACGCGGTGTCCGTCGCGCGGCCATCCTTCCGCACCACCGGAGATGCCGGACATACCGTCACATGTGACGCTGACCTCATGGCTTCAGGACACCGTGCCTCACGGCCCTCAAGGTGCGTGGCCTGCCTGGCGTTGACGGCAGCCGCAGCACTGGGGGCCATGACGGCTGGGGAGGCACATGCCGGGGAGCTCACGTCCGCCCGGAGCCCGGCGACGGCCGGCGCGTCCTTGACGCCGCGGGCACCCCTTCCATCCGGCTCACCCCCCTTCGCGCCGTCGTCCACTGCGTCGCCGCCCGTCGCGCCGTCGTCCACTGCGTCGCCGCCCGTCGCGCTGCCGTCCGTCGTGCCCTCGTCGGCACCGCCGTCCGTCGCGTCCTCGTCCGTCGCGTCCTCGTCCGTCCCGTCGTCCGTCGGCCCTTCCGCTTCGCGCCCCGGCGCCGCCGTCAGCCCGGCGGTCGCGCCCGCGCATCCCGCGCCACCGAAGCCGGCCTCCGCCTCGCCCTCCGCTTCCCCGTCCGCCCCCTCCACGCCCCCTTCGCCGAGCGCCGAATCCCCGCGCCCGCACAGCGCCGGGTCGCCGTGGGCCGGACGGCCCGCGGGGGAGGGGCGGCCGCGGCCCGGGAGGACGCTGACGCCCGCCGAGATCGCCCGGGCCGATGCCCTCGACGAGGCCGCGGAGGAAGCGGAGGCGACGGAGTCCGCCGCCGTACCGGCCATCACCTTGGATCCGAGGGCTCACACCGGAACCGGCCGGATGTCGCGGCAGGCCCTTGAGGGACCGGCCGTCGAGCAGGTCCAACAGATGTCGCTCGGCGCGGGAATCGCCCTGGTCGGCATGGGTCTCGGGTTCCTCGCCCTCCGCATGCGCCGCTCCGGCTGAGCGCCGCACGACAGAGGGACCCAGCGCCGCAGTCGCCTCTGCCGGGACTTGCGTTTACCAACATACTCGGTATACATACTCAGTATGTCGATCCGTCATGGGCTGCTGGCCCTGCTGGAGCGGGGGCCTCGGTACGGCTCCCAGCTCCGCACCGAATTCGAGTCGCGAACCGGCTCCACCTGGCCGCTCAACGTCGGGCAGGTGTACACGACGCTGAGCAGACTGGAGCGCGACGGCCTGGTCGTCCAGGACGGCGAGGACGACCAGGGACACGCCCTCTACTCGATCAGCGACGACGGACGCACCGAGCTGCGCTCCTGGTTCGAGACGCCTGTCGACCGCAGCAGCCCGCCGCGGGACGAGCTGGCCATCAAGCTCGCCATGGCCGTCGGCGCCCCGGGCGTGGACATCCGGGCCGTCATCCAGGCCCAGCGCCACCACACGGTGAAGGCGATGCAGGACTACACCCGCCTCAAGGCGCAGGCACTCACCGACGTGCCCGCCAACCGCGACGAGGTCGCCTGGCTGCTCGTACTGGAACAGCTGATCTTCCAGGCCGAGGCCGAGGCCCGCTGGCTGGATCACTGCGAGTCCCGGCTGGTCCGTCTCGCCGAGGCCGCCGCCACGGAACCCGACGCGACCACAGCACCGCGCACCACGGGCCGCCCCGCCTCCCGGCCCCGCACCCGCCGCTGAGCCGTCGTCCGACATCACGGAGCCGACCTGCACACCACCGAGCCGGCCTCCACACCGCTCAGCCGGCCTCCCACACCCGCTCAGCCACGGCCCCGGCCGCTCGCCGGACGCCGACCACAGACCTGTTCCGAGGGGGAACCCACCGTCATGTCCCTGCACGTCCCGTCTCCGGCCGCTCCGCCCCTGCCGGTGGACGCTCCGGTGCTCGAACTCCGCGACCTCACCCGCACCCATGGCACCGGCATCGCCGAGGTGCACGCCCTGCGCGGGATCAACCTGGCGGTGCACCCCGGCGAGCTCGTCGCCGTGATGGGCCCGTCCGGCTCGGGCAAGTCCACCCTGCTGACCCTGGCCGGCGGTCTCGACACCGCGACCGGCGGCCAGATCATCATCGAGGGCCAGGACATCTCCACGCTCGGGCGCAAGGGCATCGCCGCCCTGCGCCGCCGCAGCGTCGGCTACGTCTTCCAGGACTACAACCTGATCCCCGCCCTGACCGCCGCGGAGAACATCGCCCTTCCGCGCGAACTCGACGGCGTCTCGGTCCGCAAGGCCCGCAAGGAGGCGCGGGCCGCGCTGGAGGAGATGAACCTCCTGGACGTCGCCGACCGCTTCCCGGACGAGATGTCCGGCGGCCAGCAGCAGCGCGTCGCCATCGCCCGCGCTCTGGTGGGGGACCGGCGCCTGGTCCTCGCCGACGAACCCACCGGGGCCCTCGACTCCGAGACGGGCGAGGCCGTCCTCGCGCTGCTGCGCAACCGCTGCGACCAGGGCGCCGCCGGGGTGATGGTGACGCACGAACCGCGGTACGCCGCCTGGGCGGACCGCGTGGTCTTCCTGCGGGACGGCTCGATCGTCGACCAGACACTGACCGCGGGCGCCGACTCGCTGCTGGCCGCCGGGAGCGCCGAGTGAGCCTCTTCTCGGGATGGCGCGCCGCCCTCCGGATAGCCCGCCGCGACGCCATGCGGGCGAAGGGCCGCAGTGCCCTGGTGGTCGCGATGATCGCGTTGCCGGTGCTCGGGGTCACGGCCGCCGACGTCACGTACCGCAGCGTCGACTCCACCGAGGCCGAGCAGCTGACGGCCCGCATGGGTGCGGCCGACGCGCTGTTCAGCGACCCGGGCATGGGCCCGCTCCAGCAGATGCCCGACGGGAACTCGTACGACATCGCCGGCGACGAGCCGCCCGAGGGGGATGTCCCGCCGGTCGACATGCGCACCGCTCTCCCCGAGGGTGCGCGGGCAATCACCATCCAGTCCGTACCAGCGAGCGTCACGACCGAGTACGGGCTCACCAGCACCGAGATCGTGGAGTTCCGCACCTCGGACCCGTTGGCCCGCGGCAAGATCGACCTGGTCGACGGCGAGTTCCCGCGCGGCACCGGTGAGATGGCGGCCACCAAGCCGTTCCTGGACTCGTCCGGGCTGCACATCGGCTCCCGCACCACCGTGAACAACACCGGCCGGACGTACACCATCACCGGTGTGGTCGAGCAGCCCGACGATCTGAAGTCGCAGAAGCTGTACGCAGATCCGGGGGCCGTCATCGCCCCGTGGCAGGCCGTCGCGGACCGCGACAAGAAGATACTGCCGCCCAACACCGGCTCGACCGAGTGGCTGGTCAAGGGGGCCGGCCCGGCCGGCATCGGCTGGGGCGACGTGCTCGCGGCCAACAGGACCGGCGCCCTCGTCGTGTCCCGCCAGGTGGTCCTGGACCCGCCGCCGGACTCCGAGATCCCCATGGCGCGGTCGATGACCTACTCCTACTCGGACGACTCCGGCGAGGCGAGCGCGGCCCTCGTCACCGTGGTCGCCATGGCCCTCCTGGAGATCGTCCTGCTCGCCGGACCGGCCTTCGCCGTCGGTGCGCGCCGCTCGCGGCGTCAGCTCGGACTCGTGGGCACCTGCGGCGGCGACCGGCGCCATGTACGGGCCGTGGTGCTCTCCGGCGGTCTGGTGCTGGGCGCCATCGGGGCGGTGACCGGTGTCGCGGCCGGGCTGCTGCTCACGATGGTGTTCCGGCCGTTGATCGAGGGCTGGGCAGGTCAGCGCTTCGGCTCCCTGCTCCTCAAGCCGGCGGAGCTCCTCGTCATCGCCGCGCTCGGTCTGGTCACCGGGCTCCTTGCCGCGTTCGCCCCGGCGATCGTGGCCGCCCGGCAGTCCGTACTGGAATCACTCACCGGACGGCGCGGTGTGCGCCGCAGCTCCCGGGTGCTGCCCACCGTCGGCGCCTGCGTGCTGGCCCTCGGCGTCGCCGTCGCCGCCTTCGGCGGCACCAGGGGCAAGTCAACGCTGGTCGCCGGCGGCTCGGTCGTCGCTGAGCTCGGACTGCTCGCCTGCATTCCGGTGATCGTCGGCCTGCTGGGCCGGCTCGGCCGCAGACTGCCGCTCTCCCCGCGGATGGCGCTGCGTGATGCCGCCCGCAACCGCGGCCGTACCGCTCCGGCGGTCGCCGCCGTGATGGCGGCCGTCGCGGGCTCGGTGGCCATCGCGACGTACATGTCCAGCAGTCTGGCCGAGTCCGACCAGGACTACAGGCCCATGCTGGCCAAGGGGACGATGGTCCTGTCGGCCAACGACGACAAGGCTGCCGAGCGGCTCCCGCTGGCCCGGGCGTCCGTCGAGCGGAACATGGCCGTGACCGGCGGTCACGCCGACTTCTCCCGGGTGTGGGCGGGCAGCGACTGCAACGTCTACTACGAGGACGAGAACAGCTGCGGCAGCATGGAGCTGGTCAAGCCCACCGGCAAGGGCCACACGTGCCCGCTGAACACGAAGGGCGCGAAGGAGCTCGCCGCACGGCTCTCCGCGGAGGAGCACCGGACGATGATGCGCTCCCCCGCCTGCACGGACGAGTACATCTCCTCGGGCAGTTTCAGCTCGGAGGCGAACAACATCGTGGTGGGCGGCCCCGAACTGCTCCGCACCTATGCGAAGCTCGACGACCCCGCGGCCGCCGCGGCGCTGAAGGCCGGCACGCCCGTCCTGCTGAACCAGGCGTACGCGAAGAACGGCGAGATCACGCTCAAGGCCGTCCACACGTACAACGCCAAGGACCGGAAGAACCGCAAGCTCCACCCGGGGCCGGCCCGCAGGTCCACCGACCGTCTGAAGGTGTACGTGGCGGACGCCGCATACGCGTCCACCCCCGGCATCCGCATGGTCCTCCCCCAGCGGACCGCCGAGCGGCTCGGCCTGCACACCGCGCTGAACGGCAGTGTGTACGCCGTCCCGCACCCGCCCTCGGACGCCGAGCAGCAACGCGTCTCGGCCGCCATCGACCAGGTCGGCGGCGGGCTCTGGCTCCAGACCGAAAGCCTTCCCGGCGACCGGCAGAGCACCATTCTGCTGATCCTCACGCTGTTCGCGGGTGTCGTGACCCTGGGCGCGGCAGCCATCACCACCGGTCTCGCCAAGGCGGACGCGGAAGCCGACCTCACCACGCTGAGTGCGGTCGGTGCGCCCCCACGGGTACGGCGGACTCTTTCGGGCTTCCAGTGCGTGGTGGTGGCGCTCACCGGGGTCCTCCTGGGCACGGCGGCGGGCCTGGTGCCCGCGGTGGCCCTGCGCCTGGTCGATCTGCGCAACTCGATGGACGCGATGCGGGAGGAACCCATGGAGTCCGCCTTCACACCGATCGTGCTGCCGTGGGCGACCATCGGGTTGCTCGCCGTGGTCGTTCCGCTGCTGGCCGGGCTGCTGGCCGCGGCGTTCACCCGGTCCCGGCTGACCCTGGCCCGGCGCGCCGGGTGAACCGGAGGAAGGCAGCGCCGGCGGCCTGACCGGCGGCTTCGACGCTCATCCGGTGCCCCCGGAAACGGTGGATCATCCGTTTCCGGGGGCACCACAGTGTTGTACGGCACGTGTGCGAGACAATGGGCGGCATGGAGATGCCGAGGAATGAACGGTCGCAGGAGCACCCCCAGGTCCTCGTGGTGGGGCAGGACGGAATGGCGATCGGCGGCGGTGGCACTGACGACGAGTCGCGGGAGGTCCCGGTGACGGAGATGGTCGAGCAGCCTGCGAAGGTCATGCGCATCGGCAGCATGATCAAGCAACTCCTGGAGGAGGTCAGGGCGGCTCCCCTCGACGAGGCGAGCCGAGTGCGCCTGAAGGAGATCCACGCCAGCTCGGTCAAGGAGCTGGAGGACGGCCTCGCACCGGAGCTGGTGGAGGAGCTGGAGCGGCTCTCGCTGCCGTTCACCGAGGAGTCGGTTCCCTCCGAGGCGGAACTCCGGATCGCGCAGGCCCAGTTGGTCGGCTGGCTGGAGGGCCTCTTCCACGGCATCCAGACCGCGTTGTTCGCCCAGCAGATGGCGGCCAGGGCGCAGCTGGAGCAGATGCGCCGTGCCCTGCCTCCCGGCAGCGGTCACGAGGAGGAGGACGGCGGCGGCGCGGACCTGCACGGGGCGATCCGCTCCGGCCCGTACCTGTAGTCCCGGCCGGCCGGACCCGTACCCACCGATCCACCGATCCTGCGCGAAGGGCCCGGCACACGAGAAGTCGTGCTTGGGTTCTAACGGTCCTCGCAACACCCTCGATCTGTGGGAGTTGCGGGGACCGTGGGCGTTGAGCGGGTTGATCTTGCGGGGTTGAGAAAGCGTTTCCTTGTTCGGCTGGATGTCGTGGGGAGCGTGACGGCAGTGGCGGCCGAGCTGGGCGTCAACCAGAACACGGCGTTCGGGTGGGCCCGGAAAGCCGGTCGTGGGTCGGTGCGCCTGCCGCGACGGCATCCGCGGCGCGACGAGTACGAGCGGCTGAGGGCCAGGGGTGTTCCTCAGTCCGTGGCGGCCAGGCGGGTCGGGGTCAACGAGCGCACGGCCAGGGACTGGGACCAGGGCGTCAGGAAGAGCGCCCTGACACGGACCTACGCCGATGGGCGCCGTGTCGACTACGCGGCGGGAACCGTCACGATGGGCTCTGTGATCACGGCATCGGCGGCTCTGGCGGCCCTGGAGAAGCAACTGCATCCGAGGTATCTGAGGCTGACCGAGCGCGAGCAGATCCGCGACCTTCGGGCGCCGGGTCACTCGTTGCGGGCGATCGGACGCGCTTTGGGACGGGCGGCCAGCACGATCAAGCGGGAGATCGACGCCAACTCCGGCCCCGGCGGATACCAGCCCTATGCGGCCCACCGGGCGGCGGCCGCACGCAGGCCCCGGCCCAAGGGCCGCAAGCTGCTGCGCGAGAGCGGGTTGCGCTCCTTCGTCCAGGACGGGCTGCGCAGACGGTGGTCACCCGAGCAGATCTGCCACGCTTTGCTCCAGGAGCATCCCGAGGACCGGAGCATGCGGGTGAGCGTGGAAACGATCTACCAGGCACTGTATTTCCAGGCCCGTGGCGGCCTGAAGCGGGAAGTGCAGGCCGCGATACGCAGCGGCCGCACCCGCCGCAAGCCCCACCGCGACCCCGCCGCACGCACGCCGCGATTCACCGACCCGATGGTGATGATCAGCGAACGCCCTGCCGATATCGAAGACCGGGCGGTGCCCGGTCACTGGGAAGGCGACCTGATCATCGGCGCGAACAGTCGCTCCGCGATCGCGACCCTGGTCGAGCGGACCACCCGCTACACCATGCTGGTCCACCTGCCCGGCGGAGCCC
The DNA here is from genome assembly GCF_045162765.1 of Streptomyces sp. NBC_01013. Lineage (NCBI taxonomy): Bacteria > Bacillati > Actinomycetota > Actinomycetes > Kitasatosporales > Streptomycetaceae > Streptomyces > Streptomyces sp. NBC_01013. The sequence continues at coordinate 4,225,076 of NZ_CP108687.1, read as the reverse complement.
ACGACGCCGAGACCGTCCGTGACGGCCTGGTGCGCACCGTCCAGACCCTGCCCGCACACCTACGCGGCTCTCTCACCTGGGACCAGGGCAGCGAGATGGCACGCCACAAGCAGTTCAGCATGGCCACCGGCATGCCCGTCTACTTCTGCGACCCTGCCTCGCCCTGGCAACGCGGCTCCAACGAGAACACCAACGGACTCCTGCGCCAGTACTTCCCCAAAGGCACCGACCTGAGCGTCCACAGCCCCGAAGACCTCGAACACGTCGCCCAGGAACTCAACGGCCGCCCACGCAAGACGCTCGGCTGGGCAAACCCAGCCGAGCGTCTACGTGATCTACTCACCACCTAAGACCAGGCGGTGTTGCAACGACCACTGGAACCCAAGCACGAGAAGTCGTGTGCCGGGCCCTTCGTGTGCCTGAGCGCCCTGCGGGAGGGCGTGTCCTGGTCAGGCCGTCGCGGGCGCCTGCAGGAGGACCTTGCCGACGTGGGTGCTGGACTCCATCACCCGGTGGGCCTCGGCCGCCTCCTGCATCGGCAACGTACGGTCCACCACGGGCCGGACGATGCCGTCGGCGATCAGCGGCCAGACGTGTTCGCGGACGGCGGCGACGATGGCCGCCTTCTCGGCGAGCGGGCGTCCGCGCAGCGAAGTCGCTGTGACGGCGGCCCGCTTGTTCAGCAGCGCGCCGAGGTTCAGTTCGCCCTTGGCCCCGCCCTGCAGACCGATGATCGCGAGCCGCCCGTTGACGGCGAGTGCCTGCACGTTCCGGTCGAGATACTTCGCACCGACGATGTCGAGAATGACGTCCGCGCCCGCCCCGTCCGTCGCCTTGCGGAGCTCCTCGACGAAGTCCTGCTCCCGGTAGTCGATCAGGATGTCGGCGCCGAGCTCCGCGCAACGGGCCAGCTTCTCCGGACCACCGGCGGTCACGGCAACCTGGGCACCGATCGCCTTGGCCAGCTGGATCGCCATCGTGCCGATGCCGCTGGACCCACCGTGCACCAACAACGTCTCGGTGGGCCGCAGATGGGCCACCATGAACACGTTGGACCAGACGGTGGCCGTCACCTCGGGCAAGGCCGCGGCAAGCGTGAGGTCCAGCCCGTCCGGAACGGGGAGCAGCTGCCCGGCGGGGACGGCGACCTTCTCCGCGTAGCCGCCGCCCGCGAGGAGCGCGCACACCTCGTCGCCGACCGACCAGCCGACGACGCCGGGGCCGATGGCGGACACGCGGCCCGCACATTCAAGGCCCGGGTAGGGGGACGCGCCGGGGGGCGGGTTGTAGAAGCCCTGCCGCTGAAGTACGTCGGCCCGGTTGACCGCACTGGACACGACATCGACGAGGACCTCGCCCTCGCCGGGTACGGGGTCCGGAACTTCGGCCCACACGAGCGCCTCGGGGCCACCGGGTTCGGGGATCGTGATCGCATGCATGGCCGCGAGGCTACTCCGTGGCGGGTGGGCGGCCACGATGCGCGGTGGTGCGGCGCGGAACGTTCGACGGATCACCCCGTCCCGAGGGGGGTGGGGTGGGCCGTCGGACGTTCCGCGGATCGCACCCCGCGGGCATGGCGCAACCGGTCGGACGTGAGCGTCGCTCAGGCGCGCGGGGCGGCCTGCGGAGTGTGGTTCAGGGGCGGTTCGTTGGAGGCGCGCACGATGGTGATCAGCCGGTCCGTCAGCTGGAGCGGACTGGCTGCCGGATCGTCGTACCCCAGAAGCCGGTGCCCGCGCAGAACGCTGACCACGAGGTCATCGGTCTCCCGGACGTGCTTGCCCACCTCCGCCTTTATCACCGGCCGTTCGACGAGATCGAGCCCGCTGCCCTGCTGGATCAGGTCCTCCATCACGGTGCCCGCACTGGGGCTGAGGACGGAGAGACCGAGCAGCCGGCCCGCCGCGCTGGCGCTGGTGATGACGGCATCGGCGCCGGACTGCCGGAGCAGCGGCGCGTTCTCCTCCTCGCGCACCGCGGCGACGATCTTCGCGCCGCGGTTCAGCTGACGTGCGGTGAGTGCGACCAGCACCGCCGTGTCGTCCCGCTGGGTGGCGATGATGATCTGACGTGCCTTCTGGATCTCCGCCCTCAGCAGCACATCGCTGCGGGTGGCATCCCCGAGCACCCCGGTGAAACCCTCGGCGTTGGCGATCTCTATCACCTTGGACGCCGGGTCGACGATGACGATCTGGTCCTTCGGCAACCCGGTGGCGCAGAGGGTCTGGATGGCCGAACGGCCCTTCGTGCCGAAGCCGACGACGACGGTGTGGTCACGCAAGTTGGTTCTCCAACGCTTCAGCCGGAAGTCCTCGCGGGTCCGTTCCGTGAGGACCTCAAGGGTGGTGCCGACCAGGATGATGAGGAAGAGCACGCGCAGCGGTGTCACCAGCAGCACGTTCACGAGCCGGGCGCTGTCGCTGTACGGGGTGATGTCGCCGTACCCGGTGGTGGAGAGGGTGACCGTCGCGTAGTACAACGCGTCCAGGAGGTCGACCCTGTCGTCGGACGCATCGTGGTAGCCGTCGCTGTCGAGCCAGACGATCAACACCGTGACGGCGAGCACCACCAGAGCCATCAACAGCCGCTTGGCGACCTGGCGGGCCGGTCCGTCGACGACCCTGCGCGGGAGCATCACCCGGGTGGGGACGACATGTTCGTCGGCGCGCCTGGCCATCGCGTCATGGCCGGGAAGTTTCACGTGAAACACCCTTCAGTCCACGGCGTCGCCGAGGCCCACGGTAGATCGAGGATCTCCACCTCGGTGCCGGACCGTACCCCGCCCGGCTCCACGACGGCCAGCCCGTCCGCGGCGGCAACGCCGCGGAGCATGGCAGGACCGTTGTAGTGCAGCGGTACGACGTGATCCGCACCCTCCCCGGTTCCCGTGCTGTCATGGCCAGTTGCGGAACCGGAGGCCGTCCCCGGGGCGCCTGCTGTGCGATGGACCACGGGGACCAGGCGGGTGTCGTGCGGGTGGCCGTGCACCTCGTCGCGTACAGCCACCCGGTAGGGGCTCTCGGGGGTCCGGCCCGCCATCCCTCCGAGCAGCGGCTCGGCCAGGGTGAGCAGCCCGGAGACCGCGGCCAGCGGGTTGCCGGGCAGCCCGACGAGATAGGGGCCTCCCGCTCCGAGCCGGGCCAGCAGCATGGGGTGGCCGGGGCGCACAGCTACCCCGTCGACGAGCAGTTCGGCACCGATCCGGGCAAGGACGGGGTGCACGTGGTCGACGGGCCCGGCGGCCGTACCTCCGGTGGTGACGATCAGGTCGGCCCCGGATCCGGTGAGTGCCTGCTGAAGGGCCTCCGCGTCGTCGCCCAGACGACGCGGTGCGGAGACCTGGGCGCCCAGCGCGCGCAGCCAGGGACCGATCATCGGGCCGAGGGCGTCGCGGATCAGGCCGTCGTGCGGAAGGCCGGTGGTGAGCAGTTCGTCGCCCAGGACGAGGACGTCGACGCGCGGGCGGGGCCGGATCGGCAGCTCGTCGTATCCGGCGGCTGCGGCCAGCCCGAGGACGACAGGCGTCACCAGCGTTCCGGCCGGCAGGAGTTGGTCACCCGAGCGGCATTCCTGACCGCGCGGCCTGATGTCCTGCCCGGGACTCACCTGACGCTGGGCGTGCAGCATCCCCTTGGACTCGTCGGCGTGGGCGTGTTCGCTGCGGATGACCGCGGTGACGTCCGCCGGGATGCGGGCGCCTGTGGCGATCCGGATGGCATCGCCGTCGGGGAGCGGGGTGGGTGTGGCATGGCCGGCGAGGATCCCCTCGTTGCCCCGGATCGTCCAGGGCCCCGGACCCGAGACGGCCCAGCCGTCCATGGCGGAGGTGTCGAAGGACGGCAGATCGGTGAGAGCGGCGAGCGGTTCGGCGAGCACCTGCCCGAGCGCCTGATCGAGGGAGAGGCGCACGGTACGCGGAAGAGCCACGCGCCCGGCCCTGGCGGCAATGGCGCGGGCCTCGCCCCAGGGGGTGACGCGGGTATGCGGCCCGCCGTGGGGGTCGGGACGGACTCGGCCGGAGGCGGGAGCGCCCTCGGTGGGGTGGGGAGAGGTGGTGGTGTCCGCGCGGCGCTCGGAGACGGCTGCGTCGGCACGGGCCGGGTCCACGTGCTGGGGGCGGTCCCGTGACCGGTCGGAGGCCCGCGGGCCGGAGCCCCGGGCCTCCGCCGGCTCCACTCCCCGATTGGCCCCCGAGGGCGCCTGGCGGCCGACCAGAGCGAGGGCCTGGGCCACGGCCCGCTCCTCGTCGGAGTCGGCGTCGGAGGTGGGGGCAGGGGTGGGGGTGGGGGCGGCGTCTGCACGGGTGTGGATGTCGGCGGGGGCAGGGGCGGTGGCGTCGGCAGCGGCGTCGGCAGGGCTGTGCCGATGCGTGGGCGTCGGAAGCCCGTCCGACGCGGGTGGGAGCCCGTCCGATACCGACGGCCCCTGAGGCCTGCCGCTGGGGCCCGTCATGGCGTCTCGGCCTCGTCCGCCCATCGGAGGGCGAGCGCGGCCGCCTTCCGGGCGGCCTCGGCCACTGCCTCCGGACCGCCACCGTCACCGCTCGCCTTCGCCGCCGCGTAGCCGACCAGGAAGGTCGTCAGGGGCGCGGCGGGGCGGGCGACGCCGTGGGCGGCATCGCGGGCAAGGTCGAGGAGGACGTCGGTGTCGACGTCGAGTTCGATGCCCAGTTCGTTCTTGACTGCGGTGATCCATTCGTCCAGCACGGTCCCATGCTCCCTGATCCGGGCCCGGGCCGAAGCGATGTCCTCCCAGGTGTCGCAGTCGAACGAGGCGAGCGGGTCCGCCACCACCCTGGAAAGTTTCAGTTCGTGGGTGAGCAACCGCAGGGGCAGACCCGCCAGGCTGCCGTGCTCGGTGGCGATGAGCGCCAGTTCACGGCGCAACGGCTCAGCGCGGTAGACGGCGACCAGAGGCTGGTCCCGGCCGTCCCGGTCGGTGCAGACAGCGCCCTCGACGTCCCCGTCGCCTGCCGCCTCCAGCAGCGAGCCGACCGTGTCCGCTCCCAGGAACGGCAGATCGGCGGAGAGCACGAGCACGCACTCCGCCGCCGTATGCCGCACCCCGGCGCCGAGCGCTGCCAACGGGCCCCCGCCCTGGGGCTCTTCGCGCGTCCAGGTCACCGCACGCGCAGTGGGCCGCCGTCCCCCCACCACCACGGTGGCCCCGGCACCGGCGCAGGCGCCGAGCACCCGGTCGAGCAGCGCGCGGCCTCCGACCCGGACTCCGGGCTTGTCGGCACCGCCGAGGCGCTTGGCGGCCCCTCCGGCGAGAACGATGGCGTCATACGCGGTCATGCCCCGAGTATGCGTGCCCGACCGTCCGGTGGGCCCTCCCCGTCCACGTTCCCGTGGATCAACGGTCGTGGATCAACGGTTGTGGATCAACGGTTGTGGATCGACGGTTGTGGATCCACGCGGCGCGGAACGCGGAGCGGAACAGTGAACAGGGCGGGGAGCGGCACGGGGAGCGGAGTGGAGAGCGGAACGGGGTCCGGGACGAGGAGCACAACAGGCAGGGACGGGCAGCGGGACGAGTAGGGCCGGAAGGACCCCGAACACCGCCGCCGCCCTACAGCGTCCGCAGCAGCACCGCCGGCTGTTCCACGCAGTCGGCCACGTAGCGCAGGAAGCCTCCCGCCGTCCCGCCGTCGCACACCCGGTGGTCGAAGGTCAGCGAGAGCTGAACGACCCGTCGCACGGCCAGCTCGCCCTCGTGCACCCACGGCTTGGGGACGATCCGGCCGACACCGAGCATCGCCGCCTCCGGGTGGTTGATGATCGGAGTCGATCCGTCGACCCCGAACACTCCGTAGTTGTTGAGCGTGAACGTGCCGCCGGTCAGCTCCGCGGGCTTCAGCGTCCCCGCCCTCGCCGCCTCGGTCAGCCGGGCGATCTCCGCCCCGATCGACTCCGCGTTGCGCGTCTGAGCGTCGCGGACCACCGGGACGACCAGGCCGCGCTCGGTCTGTGCCGCGAACCCGAGATGGACCTCGGGCAACCGGACGATCTCCCGCGCCTCGGCGTCCACCATGGAGTTGAGCTCGGGATACCGGGCAAGGGCCGCCGTGCAGATGCGGGCAAGCAGGGCGAGCACCGACACCTTGGGACCGGCACCGGGACCACCGACACCGTTCATCGCCGCCCTGGCCGCCATCAGCTCGGTGGCATCGGCGTCCACCCAGCACGTCGCGTCGGGAATCTCGCGCCGGCTGCGCGCCAGCTTGTCGGCAACAGCGCCCCGCACACCGCGCAACGGAATCCGCTCACCGGCGGGACGTGCCGAAGGCTCGGCCGTCACCGCGGACCGCGCCCCCGGTGTGACGGCCGGAGTGGCGGCAGGCGCCGACGTCGCCGACCGGATGGCGGACTCGACGTCGGCCCGCAGAATCAGCCCGTCCGGCCCGGATCCCGCGAGTTGCCGCAGATCGAGGTCGTGCTGCCGCGCAAGCTTGCGCACCAGCGGGGAGACCACGGCGACCGGTCCGGGGGCAACGGCGACAGCGGGGGCCACGGGGGCAGTGGTGACGACGGGGACAGCGGGGGCGGCAGTGGCAACGGGGGCGGCAGCGGCTGCGGGGGCCACGGCTGGAACCGAAAGGCCCTCCGGCCGGACCCGCCGACGCCGCACGGGCGGTGCCCCGGTCCCGTACCCCACCAACACGTTCCCGGATCCGGACGGCTCCGCCTCAGCAGGCGCTCCAGAACCCGGTCCCGTACCGGAGTCGGAACCGTTCACCGTCTCCGAGGGTTCCACAGACCCTACGGCGACCGTCAGCAGCGGCGCCCCGACGGGGAGTTCAGTCCCTTCGTCGCCGAACCGTGCGGTCACCACGCCCCCGTACGGGCAGGGCACCTCCACCATCGCCTTGGCGGTCTCGACCTCGACGACCGGCTGATCGATGGCGACGACATCGCCGACCTCCACCAGCCAGCGGACGATCTCCGCCTCGGTCAGTCCCTCGCCGAGGTCCGGGAGCTTGAATTCCAGTACCTGAGGCATCAGTTCTCCGTCTCCCACTGCAGTCGAGCGACGGCGTCGAGCACCCGGTCGACGCCCGGCAGGTGGTGGCGTTCCTGCATCGGCGGCGGATACGGGATGTCGAAACCGGCGACGCGCAGCACCGGCGCCTCCAAGTGGTGGAAACAGCGCTCGGTGATCCGGGCGGCGATCTCGCCGCCAGGTCCGCCGAAGCCGGTGGACTCGTGGACGACGACCGCTCGGCCTGTGCGCCGTACGGATGCGGCGACGGTCTCGTCGTCGAACGGCACCAGCGAACGCAGGTCGACGACTTCGAGATCCCAGCCCTCCTCGACGGCTGCTTGCGCGGCCTCCATGCAGACCGGGAGCGACGGTCCGTACGTGATCAGCGTCGCGCTGCGTCCGGGGCGGCGCACGACCGCCCGCCCGATGGGTTCGACCGCGGCCGGCGCCTGCGGCGACCAGTCGGCCTTCGACCAGTAGAGCCGTTTGGGCTCCAGGAAGACCACCGGGTCGTCGGACGCGATCGAGGCCCTCAGCAGCCCGTACGCGTCCTCGACCGTGGCGGGAGTGACGACGTGGAGACCCGGGGTCGCCATGTAGTACGCCTCCGAGGAGTCGCTGTGGTGCTCGACTCCGCCGATCCCACCGCCGTAGGGGACCCGGACCGTGATCGGCAAGGGCATCGCGCCCCCTGTCCGGTTCCTCATCTTGGCGACATGGCTGATGAGCTGCTCGAACGCCGGATAGGCGAAGGCGTCGAACTGCATCTCCACCACGGGCCTGAGCCCGTACATCGCCATGCCGACAGCCGCCCCGAGGATGCCGGCCTCAGCCAGGGGGGTGTCGGTGCACCGCTCGTCGCCGAACTCCTTCGCCAGGCCGTCGGTGATCCTGAAGACCCCGCCGAGCGTCCCGACGTCCTCCCCGAGGACGTGCACGGAAGGATCCTCGGCCATCGAGTCGCGCAGCGCGCGCCCGAGTGCCTGCGCCATGGTGGCGGGCTTGGCCTTCGCCGTCCGCTCCCGGGCCGTGGCCGCTGCGGTGGTCATCGCCCTGCACCCCTGTCGTCCGTGCCGTGCTCGTCGTGCTCCGCGTCCAGCTCGACCCGCAGACGGGCCGCCTGCTCGCGCAGTTGTGTCGTCTGCTCCGCGTAGACGTGGGCGAAGAGGTCCATCGGATCGAGCACCGGGTCCGCGTTCATCCGCTCCCGCAGCTGTGCCGCCATCTGCTCCGCCGCCGCGCGCGCCTCCTCGATCCCGTCGTCGCCGAGCAGGCCGCGTCCGGTCAGCTCGCGCTCCAGGAGCTGGACCGGGTCGTGGGCCCGCCAAGCCTCGACCTCGCTGTCGCCGCGGTAGCGCGTGGCGTCGTCCGCGTTCGTGTGCGCGTCCATCCGGTAGGTGACGGCCTCCACGAGCGTCGGGCCACCGCCGCTCCTGGCCCGCGTCACGGCCTCGGAGAGCACCTGGTGAACGGCGGCCGCGTCGTTGCCGTCGACGAGTCGGCCGGGCATCCCGTACCCCACGGCCTTGTGCGCCAGGGAAGGTGCCGCGGTCTGCTTGGCCAGGGGCACGGAGATGGCGAAGCCGTTGTTCTGCACGAGGAAGACGACCGGTGCCCGCCAGACGGCGGCGAAGTTCAGTGCCTCGTGGAAGTCGCCCTCGCTGGTGCCGCCGTCACCGACCATGGCGAGCGCCACCACGTCGTCCCCCTTGAGCCTCGCCGCATGGGCCAGGCCCACGGCGTGCGGCAGCTGGGTGGCGAGGGGAGTGCACAGGGGCGCGATGCGGTGCTCGCGCGGGTCGTATCCGGTGTGCCGGTCCCCGCGCAGCAGGGTCAGGGCCTCGACGGGGTCCAGGCCCCGAGCCACGGCCGCGAGCGTGTCGCGGTAGCTGGGGAAGAGCCAGTCCCGCTCCTCCAGCACCAGGGCCGCCGCGATCTCGCAGGCCTCCTGCCCGGTGCTCGACGGATAGACGGCGAGTCGGCCCTGCTTGGTGAGGGCGGTCGCCTGCGCGTTGTACCGCCGGCCGCGCACGAGCTCGGCGTAGAGCCGCCGCAGCAGCTCGGGGTCTGCGTCGGCCGCGGCGTCCGTACCGAGCACGCGGTACGGCTCGGAGTCCGGGAGCAGGGGCGCGGGATCGGTGAGCGGCTTCCAGGCCGGGGGCGGCGTGGGCCGGTAGGCGGCCGCGCCGGGCAGCTCTTGGACCGTCATGACAAGCACCTCCTGGCGTCGAGGGGTATCGAACGACATCCGGCGGCATCGGGGGTGCCCGGTGCCGAGGGGTGTTGATATATGTCGAAATAACGAAAGCCGTGCAAGGCGCGAATGTGGTGCGCCTCACCTACCGATTGTTCGGTCGCGAGCGCAATTTGGCTACAGGCACCGTCAGCCTGTGGACAAACGGTTCTCCACAGCCTGGGATGGGCACAGGTCGTCCAGGACGGGGAGGCACGGGAACATGGCAGCTGAACAAATGGCCGCTGGGGGCGAGGAGCCGGGGCGGATTCCCCCGGCGCGCCCGCTCGACGCCATCGACGGCGCCATCCTCCGACTGCTCCAGACGGACGGCCGCGCCTCGATACGGTCGGTGGCCGACCGCGTCCACGTATCGCGGGCCAACGCGTACGCGCGGATCAACCGGCTCATCGAGGACGGCGTGATCCGCGGCTTCAGTGCGCGGGTGAACCATGAGCGGGCGGGGCAGGGGGCCTCCGCGTACATCACGCTCAAGATCGTGCAGAATTCCTGGCGCACCGTGCGGGAACAGCTCCAGGCGTTGCCCGGCGCCACGCACATCGCGCTGGTCAGCGGCGATTTCGACGTCCTGCTGCTGGTGCACACCCCGGACAACCGGTCGCTGCGAGAGCTGGTCCTGACGAGAATCCAGGCGATTCCGGAAGTGCTTTCCACGCGCACCCTGCTGGTGTTCGAGGAGACGGACCTGGCTCCGGGATCCGACCGACCCACGGAACTCGCCTGAACCGGGGCACCACAGGCGGAGGGCGACGGATCAGCGGCTGGACTTCATCCCTTCGAAGGCCAGCTGTACGACGGTGTCGGCGAGCCGCTCCCCCTCCGCGCCGCCGTCCGACAGCGGCCGGAACCACTCCACGAGCGAGTTGACCATCCCGAAGAGCAGCCGCGTGGCAAGCCGTATGTCCACGTCGGAGCGGAGATCACCGTCCGCGACCGCCGCCTTGAGCAGATCGGCCACGCGCTGGTCGAACTCCCGCCGCCGCTCCAGGGCCCAGCGCTCGGTCTTCGTGTTGCCCCGCACGCGCAGCAGCAGCGTGACGTAGGGCAGTTCGGCTATCAGCACCTCGACGGTGCGTCGCGTGACGTACTCGACGCGCTCGATCGCACGGCCCCTCGTCGCGCCCGGTTCGTCGAGGATCCCGAAGAGGCCGTCCAGCGCCCGGCTCACCGCACGCCGCAGCAGTTCCTCCTTGCCGGCGACATGGTGGTAGATGGACGACTTCGAGATACCGGCAGCCTTCGACAGGTGCTCCATCGACGTGCCGTCGTAGCCGCGCTCGTTGAATACACGGACGGCAACGGCGAGGAGAGTCTCCGGGGTGTACGTGTCCCGCTTGGCCGTGGTCATGCCCGCGATCCTCCCCTACCAGTTGTCCACAGGTTTCGTGGGCCCCCTTGTCCCGACCGATCGTTCGGTTACTCTAACTCTGTCCGCCCGTCCCTGCCCAGCTCGATGAGGAGTTGGTCCGTCATGGCCGCCGAGCTCTCCCCGCACCAGCTGTCCGAGAAGCACCGCCCCACGCTCGACCGGGCCCTCGACGCGATCGGCACGCGTGCCTACTGGTCGCCGCATCCCGAGCACCCGAAGGCCTACGGCGAGGGCGGCGCGCCCGGCAGCCTGGGCGCCGCCGAGGGCAAGGCCGCCTTCGACGCCGTGCTGCACACCCGTCTCGACCTGGACCAGCCGGGGACCGACGGCTGGACGGGCGGCGAGGTCTCTCCGTACGGCCCCGAGCTTGCCGTCGAGTATCCGCACGCCGACCTCGACGTGCTGCTCCCCGCGATGCGGGCGGGCATCCCGGCCTGGCGCGAGGCCGGCCCGGAGACCAGGGCCCTGGTCTGTCTGGAGATCCTGGCGCGGATCAGCGCCCGCACCCACGAGTTCGCCCACGCGGTGATGCACACCAGCGGGCAGGCGTTCATGATGGCGTTCCAGGCCGGCGGCCCGCACGCCCAGGACCGCGCCCTGGAGGCGGTGGCGTATGCGTACGAGGAGCAGATGCGCGCGCCCCGGGCCGCCGACTGGTCCAAGCCGCAGGGCAAGCGTGACCCGCTCGACCTGCACAAGACGTTCACCGCGGCCGGACGCGGGATCTCGCTGCTCATCGGCTGCAACACCTTCCCCACGTGGAACGGCTACCCGGGCCTCTTCGCCTCCCTCGCCACCGGCAATCCGGTCCTGGTCAAGCCGCACCCTCGGGCGGTGCTCCCGCTGGCCCTCACCGTTCAGCTGGCGCGCGAGGTGCTCACCGAAGCCGGCTTCGACCCGAACCTGGTCGCGCTGGTCGCCGAGCGGCCGGGCGAGGGCATCGCCAAGACCCTGGCGGTCCGTCCGGAGATCAAGATCATCGATTACACCGGTTCCACCGAATTCGGTGACTGGCTGGAGACCAACGCCCGCCAGGCGCAGGTGTACACGGAGAAGGCCGGGGTCAACACGATCGTCCTCGACGCCACGGACGACTACCGCGGCATGCTGGCCAACCTGGCGTTCTCGCTCTCCCTCTACAGCGGCCAGATGTGCACCACCCCGCAGAACCTCCTGATCCCCCGCGACGGCATCACGACGGACGTCGGCGACAAGTCGTACGACGACGTGGTCACCGACATCGCCGCCGCCGTCACCGGACTCCTGGGTGACGACGCCCGGGCGAACGGTCTGCTCGGTGCTCTGGTCAATCCCCAGGTGAGGGGCCGCCTGGAGTCAGCCGCGCAGCTGGGCGAGGTAGCGCTGCCCTCGCGGGCAGTGACCAACCCGGACTTCCCCGAGGCGGTCGTCCGTACCCCGCTGATCGTCAAGCTCGACGGCAGCAAGCCGGACGAGGAGTCTCCCTACCTGTCGGAGTGCTTCGGCCCGGTCTCGTTCGCGGTCGCGGTCGACTCGACGGCGGACGCGCTGGACCTCCTTCGCCGGACCATCCGCGACAAGGGAGCGATGACGGTCGGCGCCTACACCACCTCGCCGGAGGTGGAGCGCGCCGTGGAGGACGTCTGTCTGGACGAGTCGGCTCAGCTGTCGCTGAATCTGACCGGCGGGGTGTACGTCAACCAGACGGCGGCGTTCTCCGACTTCCACGGCTCGGGAGGCAACCCGGCGGCCAACGTGGCGCTGTGCGACGGCGCTTTCGTGGCCAACCGCTTCCGCACCCTGGAAGTTCGCCGCCAGCGCTGAGCAGAAGCACTCCAGCAGGCCCGGCCCCCGCCCCAGCCCCTCGGGCGTTTGCGGAGCGGGGGCCGGGCCGGCGCCCCGCTCACGGGAGGGGCGGGGGCGGGCAGGGGACAGGGCTTACCGCACGCCCCCCATCCCCGCCCGCACCGCCCGCTACGCGCCGTCCCCCGGGATGTCCGCATACCGCTGCACCCACGCATGCATCGCGATCGCCGCCGCCGCTCCCGCGTTGATCGACCGCGTAGAACCGAACTGCGCGATCGAGCACACCATCGAGGCATGCTTGCGGGCTTCCTCGGTCAGCCCGGGCCCCTCCTGCCCGAAGAGCAGCACACACCGCCGTGGCAGCTCGGTCCGCTCCAGGGGCACCGCGCCCGGCAGATTGTCGATGCCGATGATCGGAAGCCCTTCGGCCGCGGCCCAGGCGGTCAGCTCGGCGGTGTCCGCGTGGTGGCGTACATGCTGGTAGCGGTCGGTGACCATCGCCCCCCGACGGTTCCAGCGCCGCCGGCCCACGATGTGCACCTCTTTGGCGAGGAAGGCGTTCGCGGTGCGCACGACCGAGCCGATATTGAAGTCGTGGCCCCAGTTCTCCACCGCCACATGAAAGTCGTGCCGCCTCAGATCGAGATCGGCGACGATCGCCTCCCGGGTCCAGTAGCGGTACGCATCGCCCACGTTGCGCCGGTCTCCGTGGGCGAGCAGCTCGGGGTCGTACCGCTCGCCCACGGGCCAGGGAAGCGGATGCGGCCCCACGCCGATCTCCGTCCCGAACCCCTCGTCGTACTGCGCCGGCTCGCCCGTCGCCGACGCCGCGGACGGGTCGGCCGCCCCGTCCGCGGCGTCGGCGCTCCCTGTACTGCCTGTACTGCCTGTCTCGCTGCTCACCCGACGAGCGTATGGCCACCGTCTTCGTGGTGCTTCCGCGGCTCCCGGTCCTCGGCACCGGGTTCCGCACCCGCACCGGCGCCCTCGCCGTCCCGCGGCCCCGGCACCTCACCGCGCCGCCGGAACAGCACATCCCTCCCGAGCACCGCCTTTCCTTCGAGCCACACCAGAAAGACGGTCGGCAGGAAGACGGCGTCCGCGGCGATCATGGCCATCGAGAAGAAGGGAAGCCCCAGCAGCAGCGCGATACCGAGGTGCTCGCAGATCATGGCACCGAGCAGCACGTTCTTGACGCGCCGGTTGAACAGGGTGAAGGGGAAAGCGACCTGCACGACGACCGTGGCGTACGTCAGCACCATCACCATCACACCGCTCGACGCCAGAAAGTCCGAGAGGCCGGGCCAGGGCGTGAAGTAGTCGAGGTTGAGCGGGTAGTACAGCGCCGTGCCGTCCTGCCATCGCGAGCCCTGGATCTTGTACCAACCCGCCGTCGAGTAGATCAGGCAGACCTCGGCCATGATCACGACGAGCGTGGCGTTGTGAGCGAGGTTGGCGATGACGTCGAGCAGGGTGCGCGCCTCGCTGAGCGGCTCGTGTCGGTTCACGGCCCACCAGACGCCATGCCCGATCCACAGGATCCAGAAGAGGACGGGAAGCCAGACGGTCCCCCCCAGGTTGTCCGTCACCGTGGCCCCGAGGAGCACTGCTCCGAACGCCACCCACAGCAGCGGACCGGCTACACCGCCTGCGCGCGGGTCTCCGCCGGCAGCGCGCCGGGCACGGCGCGCATCCAGGGACCAGACCTGTCCGCATCGGGTCAGCACCAGGTAGATCGCCATGAGGTGGATGACGTTGTCGCCGCCGTCGCCCATGAAGATGCTGCGGTTCTGCAGCGAGAGCACACCGGCCATGAACAGCACGGACATGGCACGGGTGTGCCAGCCCACCATCAGCAGCGCGGCGGCGGCCAGCGCCAGCGCGTACACGACCTCGAACCAGAGGCCGCTGTCCGACCACATCAGCGTGGTGAAGGCCTGGTTGCCGGAGATGAGCTGCTGCGCCATGTCCCAGCGCCACGGGGAGTCGGGGCCGTACATCTCGTGACGGTGCGGAATCTCGCGCAGCAGGAACAGGAGATACGTGGCGGAGAAGCCGATCCGGATGACGGCGCTCTGGTAGGGCCCCAGGGACGAGGCCGTGATGCGCTGGATACCGCGGTCGAGCGTGCGGTTGGAGATCCGTGTGCTCACTGGTCCGCCTCCTCGGAGGCGGCCGAACCCTTGGGGAGATCGGCCGCGGTGACGGTCCACCAGGGCAGCACCCGGTAGGACGGCTTGGTGCTGATCTTCTCGCCGCTCCAAGCCGGAGCGGCCACGGAACGGGCCTCGGACCGGATCTGGATCCTCAGAATGTCGCCGCCGTAGTCATGCTCGCCGAGGCGCAGCATCACGATGCGCCGAATGTACTGCTCGGAAAGTCTGCCGCGCAGGCCGGTGGCCCGGTTCTCGCTGTCGTGCGAGCCGATGTAGAAGTCCCAGCCCCGGCGAAGCTCGTTCTGCTGCACGTGGCTGGGCAGCAGATTGCCGTGTATCGCCTTGCCGTCCTCACCGGAGAGGCTCATCCAGGGGGTGGTCCGGCGCTTGGCGGGACCGGATATCTCGGCACGCACATGCACGGCGATGTTCTGCTGCAGGGGATTAGGGGCGAAGAGCTTCCAGTTCTGTTCGAACTCGGGGTAGACCCACTGGTCGACTGCCGCGCCGTGCTGTTTGGTCAGCGTGTTGGAGGGGGCTACGTGCAGGAAGACCATGGCCAGCTGGACGCAGGCGATCACCCCGATCACCGCCAGCGCCACAGCGGCCACGACCTGGTACGGGAACGAGAGCCCGGCCATCCCGACGCGCGGCCCGTGGCCGGTGCGACCCGGATCGACACCGAGGCCTGAGAGGCCGTGCGAAGCGGAGTCAACAGGCGAGCCGCGCTCCGCACGGGAGCCCTGCTCGGCACCGGAATCCTGCTCGGCACGGGAGCCCTGCTCGGCACCGGAATCCTGCTCGGCACGGGAGCCCCGATCAGTGTCCGGGCCCGTATCAGCGCGGGTGTCCGGATTGGCGCGGGGCTCCGGAACCGTCCGCGCAGCAACGTCGGCCGTACCCCCGCCCCCGCCGCTGACACTCTCACCGACACCCCCGCCGACGCCCTTGTCGTCGTACGAATCCATCCCGCCCCGATCCCCGTCGATCCCGGTCAGTTATCCACAGGGTTGACACCCTACGGGCCGCAGACTCACCATTGAAGGCATTGAACCGAACGATCGGTCGGTAGGGAGTCCGGGATGGCGGCAGTGACTGCGGGCCAGACAGCGCAGGCGGCAGCAGGCAGTACCGATGGGGCGGACGGGGCCTTGGAGGCGGCCTTCGACGCCTCGGTGGCGGCCGACGAGCGCATCGAGCCACGCGACTGGATGCCCGACGCCTATCGCGCCTCGCTGGTCAGGCAAATGGCCCAGCACGCCCACTCCGAGATCATCGGCATGCAGCCGGAGGCGAACTGGATCACCCGCGCCCCCTCCCTGCGCCGCAAAGCCATCCTGATGGCCAAGGTGCAGGACGAGGCAGGCCACGGGCTGTATCTGTACAGCGCGGCGGAGACCCTGGGCACGAGCCGCGAGGAGTTGCTCGACAAGCTGCACGCCGGTCGTCAGCGGTATTCATCGATCTTCAATTACCCGACCCTGACCTGGGCGGACGTCGGCGCCATCGGCTGGCTCGTGGACGGCGCCGCGATCACCAACCAGGTCCCTCTCTGCCGCTGCTCCTACGGCCCCTACGCACGGGCCATGGTCCGCATCTGCAAGGAGGAGTCCTTCCATCAGCGCCAGGGTTACGAGTTGCTGCTCGCCCTCAGTCACGGGACGCCGGCGCAGCACGAGATGGCCCAGGACGCCGTGAACCGGTGGTGGTGGCCGTCCCTGATGATGTTCGGCCCCCCGGACGACGCCTCGTCGCATTCGGCGCAGTCGATGACATGGAAGATCAAGCGGCATTCCAACGACGAGCTGCGTCAGCGCTTCGTGGACATCTGCGTCCCGCAGGCCGAGGCCCTGGGTCTCACCCTCCCCGATCCGGACCTCCGGTGGAACGAGGAGCGCGGTCAGCACGACTTCGGGCCGATCGACTGGACGGAGTTCCAGGAAGTCCTGAAGGGCAACGGGCCGTGCAACGAAGAGCGCCTCACCCAGCGCCGCCGGGCACACGAGGAAGGCACCTGGGTCCGTGACGCAGCCGCCGCATACGCACAGAAGCACACCGATGTGGCGAACACGGATGTACGGAACACGGAAGTACCGAACGGGGAGGCGACAGCATGAGCAGCTCGACCGACTGGCCGCTGTGGGAGGTGTTCGTGCGCTCACGGCGTGGGCTCTCCCACACCCATGCCGGCAGCCTGCACGCCCCGGACGCCGAAATGGCCCTGCGCAACGCGCGCGACCTGTACACGCGCCGTTCCGAGGGCGTCTCCCTCTGGGTCGTGCCGTCCAGCCAGATCACGGCGTCCTCTCCCGACGAGAAGGACACGTTCTTCGAACCGGCAGGGGACAAGCCCTACCGGCACCCGACGTTCTACGCGATCCCGGACGGGGTGAAGCACCTGTGACCGCGGCTCTCGCACTCGGCGACGACGCCCTGGTGCTGTCGCACCGGCTGGGGGAGTGGGCGGGCCACGCCCCCGTGCTGGAGGAGGAAGTGGCCCTGGCCAACATCGCCCTGGACCTGCTGGGCCAGGCCCGGGTCCTGCTCTCCCTGTCCGGAGATGAGGACGAGTTGGCGTATCTGCGCGAGGAACGCGCCTTCCGCAACGTCCAGCTGGTCGAGCAGCCCAACGGCGACTTCGCCCACACCATCGCCCGACAGCTCTACTTCTCGATCCACCAGCACGGCCTGTACGAGCAGTTGGCCACGGGGGACGGCGAATTCGCCGGGCTGGCGGCCAAGGCCGTCAAGGAGGTCGCCTACCACCGGGACCACGCCGAGCAGTGGACGCTGCGCCTCGGTGACGGCACGGCCGAGAGCCACGAACGCATGCAGCGCGGGGTGGATGCCCTGTGGCGCTACACCGGCGAGTTGTTCCAGCCCGTCGAAGGCGTGGATGTGGACTGGCAGGCACTGCACAGCCGTTGGCTGGACGCCGTCACCACGGTGCTCGAGCGGGCGACGCTGACCGTGCCGACCGGACCGCAGACCGGAGCCTGGACGGCCGGCGCGGGCCGACAGGGCATCCACACGGAGCCGTTCGGCCGGATGGTCGCCGAGATGCAGCATCTGCATCGCAGCCACCCGGGGGCGTCATGGTGACCTGGACGACCCTGGAGGAGGAGCTGCGCAGCCTGGCGGGCGCCGTCCCGGACCCGGAGCTGCCCGTCCTGACCCTGGAGGAGCTGGGTGTGCTCCGCGGCGTGGAGGTGCTCGCGCCGGGCCGCGTCACGGTACGGCTCACCCCGACGTACACCGGCTGCCCGGCGATAGAAGCCATGTCCACGGACATCGAGCGGGTGCTGCACGACCGTGGCATGGCCGAGGTCTCCGTGGTCACGGTCCTCTCCCCGGCCTGGTCCACGGACGACATCAGCGCGGAAGGCCGGCGCAAGCTCGCCGAGTTCGGCATCGCGCCGCCTCGACCGCATGATGCCGCGGGCCCCTCAACAGGGCCCGTCCCCCTCGCCCTGTCGGTGCGCTGTCCACACTGCGGCTCGACCGATACGGAACTGCTGAGCCGCTTCTCGTCGACGGCCTGCAAGGCGCTGCGCCGTTGCGTGTCGTGCCGTGAACCGTTCGATCATTTCAAGGAGTTGTAGATGTTCCATCCGCTCCGGGTCAGCGCGATCGAGCGGCTCACGGAGGATTCGGTGGCCGTCACCTTCGCCGTGCCGCCGCACCTTCGCGAGACCTTCCGCCACAAGCCGGGCCAGCATCTCAATGTTCGCTACGCCCTCGGCGGCGAGGAGATCCGGCGCTCGTACTCGATCTGCGCGCCGGCCACCGTGCAGCCGGAGGAACCGGCGCTCCGCGTCGGCATCCGGCTCGTCGACGGCGGCGCGTTCTCCACGTATGCCCTCAAGGAGCTGACGGTCGGCGACCAGGTGGAGGCTATGCCCCCGATGGGTCGCTTCGTGCTCGCACCGCGCGCCGGCCGGTTCGCAGCGATCGTCGGCGGAAGCGGGATCACCCCGGTGCTGTCCATCGCGGCGACCCTGCTGGCCCGGGAGCCCAACGCCTCGTTCTGCCTCATCCGGAGCGACCGGACCGCCGCGTCGACGATGTTCCTGGACGAGGTCGCCGACCTCAAGGACCGCTACCCGGACCGGTTCCAGCTGGTCACCGTGCTCTCCCGGGAGGAACAGCAGGCGGGCCTCCCCTCCGGCCGGCTCGATCACGAGCGGCTCGCCGGCCTGCTGCCGGCGTTGCTTCCGGTGACCGACGTCGAGGGCTGGTACCTGTGCGGTCCGCTCGGCCTGGTCCGGGCCTCCGAAGAAGCGCTGCACGGTCTGGGCGTCGACCGGGCTCGCGTCCACCAGGAGATCTTCCACGTCGAGGAAAGCTCGGAGCCCTCCACCCGGCCGCGGGTCGAGACCCCCGCGCACAGCACACTCACGGCGACCCTGGACGGCCGCTCGGGTACGTGGCCGGTACAGGAGGGCGAGTCGCTGCTGGAGACAGTGCTGCGCAGCCGTAGCGACGCGCCGTACGCCTGCAAGGGCGGGGTCTGCGGGACCTGCCGGGCCTTCCTGGTCTCGGGCGAGGTGCGGATGGAACGCAACTTCGCGCTGGAGCCGGAGGAGACGGGCGCGGGGTACGTGCTGGCCTGCCAGTCCCACCCGGTGACGGGGGAGGTGGAGCTGGACTTCGACCGCTGACCGTGGCAGCCCGACGCGAGGTCGGCGTCCTGAGCAAACGCACTCGGCGCCCCACCTCGGCTGTTCCCTTCTTGTAGAACCTGTTCTATCTTGACGATCCGTCAGGTCCGGTTACGGGCGCAGCGGTTCGCGGGAGGCCAGGACAGTGGACTTCACCTTCACCGAGGAACAGCAGGCAGCCACCGAGGCGGCGCGAGGGGTCTTCTCGGGCGTCGCCCCCGATACGGTGCCCAGCCCTGCGCTCGTCCCGGGCGCAGTGGCCGAGGACATCGACCGGCCGCTGTGGACCGCTCTCGCCGCCGGCGACCTGCTGAGCCTGGTGCTGGCCCCGCAGCACGGCGGGGCGGGCCTCGACCTGGTCGCGCTCTGCTTGGTGCTGCGCGAGTCCGCGAAGGTTCTGGCGAGGGTTCCGCTGCTGGAGACGTGCGCGGTCGCGATGGCGCTCCAGCGTTACGGCGATCAGGGCATGGCGGCCGAACTACTGCCAGACGTCGGCCGAGGGGACCTGGTCCTCACGGTCGGCGCCAACGGCCGCACCGGCCACGACCCGGCCGAACTCGCCGTCACCGCACGTCTGGACGGCGCAGGCGACGGCGCCCGCGACGGCAGCAACAAAAGCGGCACAGGCACCGGTATCGGCACAGGCACCGACACCGGCACCGGCACCGGAGCGTCCTGGGTCCTCGACGGCGTTCAGTCGGGGGTGCCATGGGCACAGACCGCGGACTGGATCGCCCTGCCCACCCACGTCGGGGACGGTCGCGCGGTGCTGGCCCTGGTCCGTCGCGACGACGACGGTGTCACCATCGCCGAGCAGGTCTCCACCAACGGTGAACGCTACGGCGAGGTGAGGCTGGACACGGTGCGGATCGAGGCCCGCCGGTTGATCCACGCCCCCGACGCCTGGGAGTGGCTGCGCTCTGTACTCACCACCGGAACGTGCGCACTCGCGCTGGGCCTCGGTGAGGCCGTACTGGCCATGACGAGTCAGTACACCGGCAAGCGCGAACAGTTCGGCTTCCCCGTCGCGACCTTCCAGGCCGTCGCTGTGCAGGCAGCGGACCGCTACATCGACCTGCGGGCCATGGAAGTGACCCTCTGGCAGGCAGCCTGGCGGATCGCCGCCGGCGGGACCGGCGCGCTCCCACCCGCAGGCGATGTCGCGGTGGCGAAGATCTGGGCATCCGACGGGGTCCGCCGGGTCGTGCAGACGGCACAGCACCTGCACGGCGGCTTCGGCGCGGACACCGACTACCCCTTGCACCGCTTCCACGCCTGGGCGAAGCAGATCGAGCTCTCGCTCGGTCCGGCGGCGGCGCATGAGGAGGCCCTGGGCGACCTGCTGGCCGCACACCCCCTCGACTGACACCACCGGTGGGCAGCCGAGAGCGGCCCACGGCGGGAACGGCCCGCGGGCGGGAACGGCCCGAGGGGAAACGACCCGAGGGCGGGGCCAACCCGAGGCGGGCACCGAGTCCGGGATGAGCCCACGGCAGGATCGCCCAAGCCCGGAATCGACCGGCCGGTGGGGTCAGGCGACGAAGGCGGGGGACCCGCTGTCGGTGACCATCGCGCGTCCCGCGCCGTCCCAGGCGAGCATCCCGCCGTCGATGTTCACGGCATCGATGCCCTGCTGCACCAGGTACTGGGTGACCTGGGCGGACCGGCCGCCGACCCGGCACATCACATGCACGCGCCGTCCGTCCTCGACCGCCTCGGTCAGCTCACCGAACCGGCCCACGAAGTCGCTCATCGGGATGTGCAGGGCGCCGTCGACGTGCCCGGCCGCCCATTCGTCGTCCTCCCGGACGTCCAGCACGAAGCCGTCCGCCGGCACCGCCGCGACATCGACCGCGGGAAGCGGGGCGAAATTCATGGGTCATGCCTTCTCTCGTAAACGCGCACCGGAGTCACCGGAAACAGCGACAGCCCCCGGAAACAGACATCTGAAACGCTACTCCACCAGACCCGCCAGCTCGGTCTCACGCTGCGAGACCTCGCCCAGGAGCTGCTCGGCGATCTCTTCCAGCAGATGATCCGGATCGTCCGGCGCCATCCGCAGCATCGCGCCGATCGCACTCTCCTCCAACTCCTGGGCGAGCACGGTCAGCAGTTCTTTGCGCTGGGTCAGCCAGTTCAGCCGGGCGTAGAGCTCGTCGGCCTCGCTGAGCTCCGCCTCGGGCAGCACCGGGCCGGCCGCCCACTCCTGGGCCAACTCCTTGAGCAGTGCCTCGTCCCCGCGCCCGTATGCGGCGTTGACGCGGGTGATGAACTCGTCCCGGCGGGCCCGCTCGGTCTCGTCCTGAGCGAGATCCGGATGGGCCTTTCGCGCCAGCTCGCGGTACAGCTTCCGCGCTTCGTCGGTCGGCCGGACCCGCTTCGGCGGCCGGACCGGCTGCTCGGTCAGCATGGCCGCCGCCTCGGGGGACAGCCCGTCGGAGTCGATCCAGTCGTGGAACAGCTCGTCGACCCCCGGCATGGGCATCACGATCGACCGGGCATCCTGCGCCTTGCGCAGATCCTCGGGATCACCCGTCCTGGCGGCCCGCGCCTCCGCGATCTGCGCGTCGAGCTCGTCGAGCCGTGCGTACATCGGGCCCAGCCTCTGGTGGTGCAGCCGGGAGAAATTCTCGACCTCGACCCGGAATGTCTCCACCGCGATCTCGAACTCGATCAGTGCCTGCTCGGCCACCCGCACGGCATGCGCCAGCCGCGCTTCGGGACGCGGCTGCTCGGTGGTCTCACCGGCCCCAGCCGCATCGTCTGCCACTCCGCCCCCGGCGGACTGGTCTGCCACTCCGCCCCCGGCGGACTGGTCTGCCACTCCGCCCCCGGCGGACTCGGCGGACTCGGCGGACTCGGTGGACTCGGCGGTCCGAGCGGCCCCGGTAGGGCCTCCCGCAGGCGCCTGGGCAGGGGAGCCGGGCTGCTCGTCCTGCAGAGCGTCGTCCTGCCGGGCATCGTCGTTCCGGGTGGTCGGCACCCCGGCGGCTTCGTGGGTCACTCGTCCAGCGTATGGCCATGACACGCGTGCCGAGGACGCGCGGTCGGCACAGCGGGCATCCCGCTCCCCCGCATCGAGCGCCACACCCCGGCACATTCAGCCTCAGGCCCTTCGCTCACAGGGCGTCACACCCCCGCTCAAGGGTGGACCCCACCCCCCTCGCGCCCCGCCGCGCCGCGCGTCCCACCCTGCCCCGACTCCGCCTCACACCCCCTGCTCAGCCGCTATCCGCCCCGCGCCGATGGCCTGCACCAGCTCCGCATGGTCCGCCTCGGTACGGTCCGCATACGTCACGGCGAACGCCGCCACCGCCTCGTCCAGCTCATCGTTCTTGCCGCAGTACCCCGCGATCAGCCGCGGGTCGGCGCTGTGAGCATGAGCCCGCGCCAGCAGCGCACCGGTCATGCGGCCGTAGTCGTCGACCTCGTCGGCGGCGAGTGCGGCAGGGTCGACGCTGCCCTTCCGGTTCCGGAACTGCCGCACCTGGAAGGGCCTGCCCTCCACGGTCGCCCACCCCAACAGGATGTCGCTGACGACCTGCATCCGCTTCTGCCCGAGCACCACCCGGCGCCCCTCGTGACCCACCTCCGGCACCTCGAAGCCCACGGCCGGCAGATACGGCGCCAGCACCGAGGTCCTGGCCTCCTTCACCTGCAGGACCAGTGGCTCACCCCGGTGATCCAGGAGCAGCACCACGTACGACCGGGTTCCCACGCTCCCCGTGCCGACCACCCGGAACGCCACATCGTGGATCGCGTACCGGGCCAGCAGCGGCACCCGGTCCTCCGAGACAGTGCCCAGATACTCGCCCAGCCCCGCAGCCACGGCCGCGGCCTCCGCGTCCGGCACCCGGCGCAGTACCGGCGGCGCGTCGACGAACCGGCGCCCGCCGTCCTCACAGTCCTCCGTGGACTTCGCGGCGAAGCGGGCACTGGTGTTGTTGCGTGCCTTCTCCGACACCCGCTCCAGGGTGCCCAGCAGATCCCGCGCGTCCGTGTGCGAGACCAGTTCCTCGTCGGCGATGGCATTCCACGCGTCGAGCGCGGGCAGCCGCGCCAGCAGTCGCATCGTCCGCCGGTACGCGCCCACGGTGTCGTACGCCCCCCTGCGGCATGTGTCCTCGTCCGCACCGGCCTCGCGGCCCGCGAGCACCAGCGAGGTGGCGAGACGCTTGAGATCCCACTCCCAGGGACCGGCCACTGTCTCGTCGAAGTCGTTCAGATCGATGACCAGACGGCCCCGCGCGTCGCCGTACAGCCCGAAATTCGCCGCGTGCGCGTCGCCGCAGAGCTGAGCGGCCACCCCGGTGACCGGTGTCCCCACGAGGTCGTGGGCCATCAGGCCCGCGGAACCCCGCAGGAAGGCGAAGGGTGTGGCGGCCATCCGCCCCACCCGTATCGGGGTGAGACCCGGCACTCGGCCCTGGTTCGACTCCTCGACCGCCCGCACCGCGTCGGGCCGTCCCGCAGGCAGAACGAGAGAGGAGTGCGAGGAACGGGGCACACTCCGGCGCAGCGCCTTGCCGGACTCTTTCGGCGATGACGGCTCACGCCGGTCCTCCGCGTTCGTGCGGCGCGCGAACCCGGGCACGACGGGAATCCGCCGGCCGTCCCTGACGGCCCGCTGTACCGGCACGGTCGCTTCGATGTCACCCATGGCGCGCAGCCTCCCCCGACCGCACCCGGCGCCGCGTTCGGCGTCCGGCGTCCCGGTCCCGCATCAACTGCCGCAGACGGTACCGCTGCCCACCGATCTCGCACCCTGATCCGCCAGGAACCGACCGGGCCCACGGGCGGTCGCCCGGACCCATCCGGCCGGACACACGAGGAGGTCTAACAGCCGCCGAGGTCGTCCCTCAGATGGGCTTCCGCCCAGTTCCCCAGTTCCTTGAGCGCGGGTTCCATGGCGGCCCCGGCCTGCGTCAGGCGGTACGACACCCGCAAGGGCGGCCCCTCGTCGACCTCGCGGACCACCAACCCCGCCGCCCCCAGTTCGGTCAGCCGGTCCGAGAGCATGCGCTCGCTGATGCCCGGGATAGCCCGCCTCAGGTCGGCGAAGTGCACCGGCTGCTGCATCAGTACGGAGACGATCGGCCCGGTCCAGCGCTTACCGAACAGCTCGAAGACGCGGCTGATGCCGACGTCCACCCGCCTGCACGTTTGCTCGCTGTGATCCGCCATCCGTCCAGAGTACTGCGTGGACGTGAGCGGCTTACTTTTTGTAAGTCCCTATGTTATTACTAGGTACGTACGAAAGTTTGGGTCGCGCACCGGCCCACTTCTCACCGAACCGTGGAGACCGTCATGGCCACCCTCCTGCACCTCGATTCCGCCGTCTTCCCCCAGGGCTCCGCGTCACGCGAGGTCACGGCAGCCTTCGTGGAGACCTGGCGCGAGCAGCACCCCGACGGGAAGGTCATCTACCGTGATCTCGCCGCCGAGCCCCTGCCGCACCTGAATGCCGAGGCCGCCGCAGCCGGCGTCGCACACCCGCTGCGCGGCGAGCTCGCAGCGGAACTCGCCGCCGCGGACGCGGTCCTGATCGGCGCCCCGATGTACAACTTCACGATTCCGTCGACCCTCAAGGCCTGGCTCGACCACGTGATCGTCGTCGGCCACAACGTCGGCCCCGACAGCCCGGTGGCCGGCACCCCCATCACCGTCGTCGCCAGTCGCGGGGGCTCGTATGCCGCGGGCACGCCGCGCGAGGACGCCGAGTTCGTGCAGAACTATCTGGAGAAGCTGCTGACGTCCATGTTCGCCGCCGAGGTCGACTTCATCGTTCCGGAGCTCACCCTGGCCCACAGCAACCCGCAGATGGCCGAACTCATCCCCCTCGCCGACTCCTCCCGCGCCAAGGCGCTCAGCGACGCCTCGGAGAAGGCCAAGGCCCTCGCTTCCCGGCTCGCCGCCTGAGACCGTCCGAGACGGCCCAGGGCCGCCTCAAGGCCGAGTTCAGGGCCGGTTCCGGGCCGGCCGGCCGGCCGAGGGGCAGGGCGGGAAGACGGAAGGGCCGGGGTCCATGGACCCCGGCCCTTCCCACGCGTCGGCTCCGGCTTCCCCACTCCCGTCCGAGGACCGGAACCGGACGTTTCACGTGAAACCAAGCCACCCAGGCACCTGCCCGGCCACGAACTGAAGAAGCCCCACAGACCATTGGCCTGTGGGGCTTCCTTCTTGTGCGCGAGGGGGGATTTGAACCCCCACGTCCCTAAGGACACTGGCACCTGAAGCCAGCGCGTCTGCCGTTCCGCCACTCGCGCATGAGTGGTGTTTCCAGACTCTCACTTGTTCGGTGAGCGCCTGGCGACAAACGGAAGATTAGCACGCTGGACAGGGTGGATTCACATCCGTTTGTTTCGCCGAACGTCCGAAGGGAACCGGGAACCCGGAGCCGCCGCCCCCCACTCCTTCTGAGTGCACCCAAGGTGCGGGACACTGTCTGGAGGCCGCCTCTACGATCCGTGTGAGGGGGGACACTCATCCACAGTGCAGACAAGGGGAACCAGCCGATTTCCCGACGCGTGGATACGATCAGTAAGCAGTACAGGGACGACGACACCGGAGGAGGTGCCCCATGGGAGTCATGAAGCGTTTCGAGCAGCGTCTCGAAGGTCTGGTGAACGGCACCTTCGCCAAGGTCTTCAAGTCCGAGGTCCAGCCGGTCGAGATCGCCGGCGCCCTCCAGCGGGAGTGCGACAACAACGCCACCATCTGGAACCGCGAGCGGACCGTCGTCCCCAACGACTTCATCGTCGAGCTCAGCGCCCCGGACTACGAGCGCCTCAGCCCGTACTCCGGCCAGCTGGGCGACGAGCTCTCCGGGCTGGTCAGGGACTACGCCAAGCAGCAGCGGTACACCTTCATGGGACCGATCAAGGTCCATCTGGAGAAGGCGGACGACCTCGACACCGGCCTCTACCGGGTGCGGAGCCGCACCCTGGCGTCGAGTTCGTCACAGCCCGACCAGCCCGGCCAGCAGGGCTTCCAGAGCCACCCGGGACAGCAGGCCGCACCGCCTGCCCGCCCCGGACACGGGCGCCCCCAGGCCCCCGGCGGTTACGGTTACCCGCCGAGCTCCGCCCCGCCCATGCCCGCGGCCCCGCCGCCGGGCGCCAGGCACGGTGGAGCTCAGGGATCCGACCGGCGTCCCCCGGCTACCCCCACACCCCTGCCGAACGCGCAGGTGCGACGCTGGATCGAGATCAACGGCACCCGCCACCAGATCTCCCGGCCGACGCTCGTGATGGGACGCAGCACCGACGCCGACGTGCGGATCGACGACCCCGGCGTCTCCCGCCGGCACTGTGAGATCAGGACCGGGACGCCCTCGACGATCCAGGATCTCGGGTCTACCAACGGCATCGTGGTAGACGGGCAGCACACAACCCGCGCTACGCTCCGCGACGGCTCGCGGATCGTCGTGGGCAGCACCACCATCGTTTACCGGCAAGCCGAAGGGTGAAGCGGGGGCAATGTCAGAGCTGACCCTTACGGTCATGCGGCTAGGATTCCTGGCTGTTCTGTGGCTGTTCGTGATCGTGGCCGTCCAGGTCATTCGAAGTGACCTGTTCGGAACGCGCGTCACGCAGCGCGGCTCACGCCGCACTGCTGCTGACGCGCGGCCTCCACAGGCACGCCAGACTGCTGCGGCACCGCCGCAGCAGCGCCAGCAGCCCGGCCGCCAGCGCCGGGGGGCACCGACAAAGCTGGTCGTGTCCGAGGGCACGCTCACCGGAACCACGGTGGCGCTCCAGGGCCAGACCATCACGCTGGGCCGGGCCCATGATTCAACGATCGTGCTGGACGACGACTACGCGTCCAGCAGGCATGCCAGGATCTACCCCGACCGTGACGGTCAGTGGATCGTCGAGGATCTCGGGTCCACCAACGGCACGTATCTGGACCGGACCCGTCTCACCACGCCGACGCCTGTTCCGCTGGGCGCGCCGATCCGGATCGGCAAGACCGTCATCGAGCTGCGGAAGTAGTACGACAATGAGCGAGCGGAGCGAGCGAGCCGCAGCGGCCCGGGCATCGGACCCGGCCAGGCTCCCGACCGGAGGGTGGGCAGTGTGGCTCGAGACCGGTTGTACCCCGAACCGACGGGCGAGGTGCGCATGAGTCTTTCCCTGCGCTTCGCCGCCGGATCGCACAAGGGCATGATCCGCGAAGGCAACGAGGACTCCGGCTATGCCGGCCCGCGTCTTCTCGCCATCGCTGACGGCATGGGTGGCCAGGCAGCCGGTGAGGTCGCCAGCTCCGAGGTGATCTCCACGCTCGTCCAGCTGGATGACGACGTGCCCGGTTCCGACATCCTCACCTCGCTCGGTACGGCGGTCCAACGGGCCAACGACCAGCTGCGCATGATGGTCGAGGAGGACCCCCAGCTGGAGGGCATGGGCACCACGCTCACCGCACTCCTGTGGACGGGTCAGCGCCTCGGCCTCGTACACGTCGGCGACTCGCGCGCCTACCTGCTGCGGGACGGCGTCCTGACGCAGATCACGCAGGACCACACCTGGGTCCAGCGACTGGTCGACGAGGGCCGGATCACGGAGGAGGAGGCCACCACCCACCCGCAGCGCTCCCTGCTGATGCGCGCGCTGGGCAGTGGCGACCACGTCGAACCCGATCTCTCCATCCGTGAGGTCCGGGCGGGCGACCGATACCTGATCTGCTCCGACGGGCTTTCCGGCGTCGTCTCCCACCAGACGATGGAGGAGACGCTCGCCAGTTACCAGGGCCCCCAGGAGACCATCCAGGACCTGATCCAGCTCGCCCTGCGCGGTGGCGGTCCGGACAACATCACCTGCATCGTCGCCGATGTCCTCGACGTCGACAGCAACGACAGCCTGGCCGGTCAGCTCAACGACACCCCGGTCATCGTCGGAGCCGTCGCGGAGAACCAGGCCGCCCAGCTGAACGACGGCGGCGCCATGCAGACCCCCGCCGGACGCGCGGCCGGTCTCGGCCGTCCCGTCCCGCCGCCCGCGGGTGGCTTCGGCCCTCCCGGCAGCGGTGACGACGTCGGCTACGACGGAATGCCGGACGGGGCCTTCGGGTCCTACTCGGACGACGACTTCGTGAAGCCCGGCGGCCGCAAGTGGCTCAAGCGGTCCCTGTACATCGTGCTCGCCCTGGCCGTCATCGGCGGCGGTGTGTACGGGGGCTACCGCTGGACCCAGACCCAGTACTTCGTCGGCGCGAACAACGACAACGTCGCGCTGTACCGGGGCATCAGCCAGGACCTCGCATGGGTCTCACTCTCGAAGGTCGAGAAGGACCACCCCGAGATCGAACTCAAGTACCTCCCGCCGTACCAGCGCAAGCGGGTCGAGGCGACGATCGCCGAGGGCAACCTGACCGACGCCCGCAAGAAGATCGTCGAGCTCGCCACCCAGGCCACCGCCTGCAAGAAGGACGCTCAGCGCCGCGCGGCCGAGAAGAACGCCCCCAGCGACGAGGGCCAGGCCAGTGGTACGGACACGGACGCCACCAAGACGTCCACCACGTCCGGCACCAAGACCAAGCAGACTTCAGCGACTCCCACTCCCGGTCCCAGCCTCTCGGAGGAAGAGAAGAAGCTGGTCCCGCAGTGCGGTAAGCAGTAAAGCCGTAGGGGGCCTTCAGCACCATGAGCGTTGTCACCAACACGACCACCATCGGCGCGATCGACGCACCGAGCCGACGCAACACCGAACTGATGATGATGGTCTTCGCCATCGCCATCTCGGTGTTCGCCTACGCCAACGTGGGCCTCGCCATCGACGGCTCGCTGCCTTCCGGCATGTTCGGATACAGCCTCGGCCTCATCCTGCTCGGCGGTGTGGCCCACCTCGTGGTGCGCAAGTTCGCCCCGTACGCGGATCCGCTGCTGCTGCCCCTGGCCACGCTGCTCAACGGGCTGGGCCTGGTGCTGATCTGGCGGCTGGACCAGTCGCAACGACTGATCGACCGGGCTGAGTCCCGTTGGGGCAAGTTCACACCCGACGCCCCCAAGCAGCTGATGTACTCGGCGATCGGCGTAGCGCTGCTGGTCGCGGTGCTGATGATCCTCAAGGACCACCGCATCCTGCAGCGGTACACCTACATCTCCATGGTGGCGGCGCTGGTCCTGCTGATCATGCCGATGTTCTTCCCCGCGGTGAACGGCGCGAAGATCTGGGTCAGCCTGGGCCCCTTCTCCATCCAGCCGGGCGAGTTCGCGAAGATCATCATCGCGATCTTCTTCTCCGGCTACCTGATGGTGAAACGTGATGCCCTGGCGTTGGCCAGCCGTCGTTTCATGGGCCTGTACCTGCCGCGTGGACGAGACCTCGGCCCGATCCTCGTCATCTGGGCACTGTCGATCCTGATCCTGGTCTTCGAGACCGACCTCGGTACGTCCCTGCTGTTCTTCGGCCTCTTCGTGATCATGCTGTACGTCGCCACGGAGCGAACCAGCTGGATCGTCTTCGGTCTCCTGATGTCGGCAGCCGGCGCCGTGGGTGTGGCCACCTTCGAGCCCCACGTGCAGTCACGTGTGAACGCCTGGCAGGACCCCTTCGCCTGCTACTCCACCGACGTGAGCGGCGCCTGCGAGCAGATCTCCAACGCCATCATGTCGTTCGGGTCCGGCGGGACCCTGGGTACCGGCTGGGGTCAGGGCCACTCCGACCTGATCGGCTTCGCCGCCAACGCCGACTTCATCCTCTCCACCGTCGGTGAGGAGCTCGGGCTGGCGGGAATGATGGCCGTCCTGCTGATCTACGGCCTCATCGTCGAGCGCGGTGTCCGCACGGCCCTCGCCGCGCGCGACCCCTTCGGCAAGCTCCTCGCGATCGGGCTCTCCGGCGCCTTCGCCATCCAGGTCTTCGTCGTCGCCGGCGGTGTCATGGGCCTCATCCCGTTGACCGGTATGACGATGCCGTTCCTCGCGGCCGGCGGGTCGTCCGTGATCGCCAACTGGGCGCTGATCGGGGTCCTGATCCGGATCAGCGACACCGCCCGCCGCCCCGCACCGGCCCCCGCCCCGTCCTCCGACGCCGAGATGACCCAGGTGGTCCGACCGTGAACAAGCCCCTGCGCCGGATCGCGATCTTCTGCGGCGTCCTCATCTTCGCCCTGCTCGCACGGACCAACTACCTCCAGTACGTGAAGGCCGACGAACTCAACACCCGCGACGAGAACCGCCGCGTCCGCATCGAGCGGTACGCGCACGAGCGCGGCAACATCATCGTGGATGGCGGCAAGTCCGTCACCGGGTCCGTCGAGACCAAGAGCGGCGACTTCAAGTACAAGCGGATCTGGGAGAACGGCCCCATGTGGGCCCCCGTCACCGGCTACTCCTCGCAGGCCTTCGACGCCTCGCAGCTCGAGAAGCTCGAGGACGGCATCCTCACCGGCAACGACGACCAGCTCTTCTTCAACCGCACCATGTCGATGTTCACGGGTGACAAGAAGCAGGGCGGCAACGTCGTCACCACCCTGAACAGCGCCGCCCAGAAGGCGGCCTTCGAGGGACTCGGCAACAAGAAGGGCGCCGTCGCCGCCCTCGACCCTCAGACCGGCGCCATCCTGGCCCTGGCCAGCACGCCGTCGTACGACCCCTCCACCTTCGCGGGCAACTCCGACAAGGACTCCGAGGCCTGGCAGAAGCTCCAGAAGGACAAGGACAAGCCGATGCTCAACCGGGCATTGCGCGAGACCTACCCGCCCGGCTCGACCTTCAAGGTCGTCACCGCGGCCGCCGCCCTGGAGAACGGGCTCTACACCGACATCGACGCGGCCACGAAGTCGCCGCTGCCCTACCGCCTTCCGCTGACCACCGGAAACCTGGAGAACGAAGGCAGCATCCCCTGCGAGAACGCCTCGCTCCGGGAAGCCCTGCGGTGGTCCTGCAACACCGTCTTCGGCAAGATCAGCGATGACCTAGGCAACCAGAAGATGATCGACGAAGCCGACAAGTTCGGCTTCAACAAGGACGTCTTCACCCCGGTCCGCGCCACCGCGAGCATCTACCCCAAGGACAACCGTCCCCAGAACGCCATGGCGGGCATCGGCCAGGCGTCCAACCGCGCCACCCCGCTCCAGATGGCCATGGTGGCCGCCGCGGTCGCCAACGACGGCAAGCTGATGCAGCCGTACATGGTCGCCAAGCGGCAGGCGCCCAGCCTGGACGACATCTACACCCACGAGCCGGAGCAGCTCAGCCAGCCCCTCTCGGGGGAGAACGCCCAGAAGCTCCAGCAGATGATGGAGACCGTCGTCCAGAACGGCACGGGGCAGAACGCCAAGATCCAGGGCGTCACCGTCGGCGGCAAGACGGGCACCGCACAGCACGGCCTCAACAACAGCGAGAAGCCGTACGCCTGGTTCATCTCGTACGCCAAGACCGACAGCGGCTCCCCCGTCGCCGTCGCCGTGGTCGTCGAGGACGGCAAGGCCAGCCGTGACGACATCTCCGGTGGTGGCCTGGCCGCCCCCGTCGCGAGGGCGGTCATGAAGGCAGTCATCGACAGCGAGAAGTGACACCACTCACACCTGGCCGCAAATCCGCCCCGGCGGATACCGGTCGGATATCAGGTATCGCCTGCGGGCTGATCAGGTAGTGCGCGGCCGGTAGCGTATGCGCGAACAGCACACCGCCGGACCGCACACCGGTGCGGTCAGGACTGACGGAGAGGGCTGGAACAGTTATGGAAGAGCCGCGTCGCCTCGGCGGCCGGTACGAGCTGGGCTCGGTGCTCGGCCGTGGTGGCATGGCCGAGGTCTACCTCGCTCACGACACCCGGCTCGGCCGCACCGTAGCTGTGAAGACGCTCCGGGCGGACCTCGCCCGCGACCCGTCCTTCCAGGCCCGGTTCCGCCGTGAGGCCCAGTCCGCCGCCTCGCTCAACCATCCGGCGATCGTCGCGGTCTACGACACCGGTGAGGACTACGTGGACGGGGTCTCGATCCCGTACATCGTCATGGAGTACGTCGACGGGTCCACGCTCAGGGAGCTTCTGCACTCCGGTCGCAGACTTCTGCCCGAGCGCACCCTCGAGATGACTGTCGGGATCCTCCAGGCGCTGGAGTACTCGCACCGCGCCCAGATCGTCCACCGCGACATCAAGCCGGCGAACGTCATGCTGACGCGCACCGGCCAGGTCAAGGTCATGGACTTCGGTATCGCCCGCGCCATGGGTGACTCCGGCATGACGATGACCCAGACCGCGGCCGTCATCGGCACCGCCCAGTACCTCTCCCCGGAGCAGGCCAAGGGCGAACAGGTGGACGCGCGCTCCGACCTGTACTCCACCGGCTGTCTGCTCTACGAGCTGCTGGCCGTCAGGCCGCCGTTCGTCGGTGACTCACCCGTCGCGGTGGCCTACCAGCACGTACGGGAAGAGCCTCAGCCGCCCAGCAACTTCGACCCCGAGATCACGCCCGAGATGGACGCGATCGTGTTGAAGGCCCTCACCAAGGACCCCGACTACCGCTACCAGTCGGCCGACGAGATGCGCGCCGACATCGAGGCCTGCCTCGACGGTCAGCCGGTCGCGGCGACGGCGGCGATGGGCGCGGCGGGTTACGGCGGCTACGGCGGTTACGACAACGACCAGCCGACCACCGCCCTGCGGGCCACGGACCAGAACGGCGCCCCGACGTCGATGCTGCCGCCGGTCAACCCGGACGACGGTGGCTACGGCTACGACGACCGCCCCGACCGCCGCCGCCAGAAGAAGAGCAACACCTCGACGATCCTGCTCGTGATCGCGGGCATCCTGGTGCTGATCGGCGCGGTCCTCATCGGCAAGGCCGTCTTCGGCGGCGACGGCGACAGCGGCGACGGCACGTTCAAGGCGCCGAACATGGTCGGCTCGACCGTCAAGGAAGCGCGGCTGCTCGCGGAGAACACCAGCACCGTCCTCAAGCAGGGTCCCAAGGAGGAGTGCGAGGAGCAGCCGGCGGGCAAGATCTGCCGGCAGACGCCGACAAAGGACCAGACGGTCTCGGAAGGCGACACCATCACGGTCTTCGTCTCCAGCGGTGCTCCGAAGGTCGAGGTGCCGGACGTCACGGAGAAGTCCGAGGAGAGCGCCCGCAAGCAGCTTGAGGAGAAGGGCTTCACGGTCACGGTCAACTCGGTCGAGACCGCCGACGCGGAACCGGGCACCGTCGTGGAGCAGTCCCCGAAGGGCAACGAGAAGGCCGAGAAGAATTCCGAGGTGAAGCTCTCGGTCGCCACGGAGAAGCTGATCTCGGTCCCGCCGGTGACCGGTCGCACGTACGACGACGCGGTCGCTCAGCTCACCGGAAACGGCTTCACGAACATCGGCAAGTCCGAGGTCGACAACGAGAAGCCCGCGGGCG
The DNA here is from genome assembly GCF_045162765.1 of Streptomyces sp. NBC_01013. Lineage (NCBI taxonomy): Bacteria > Bacillati > Actinomycetota > Actinomycetes > Kitasatosporales > Streptomycetaceae > Streptomyces > Streptomyces sp. NBC_01013. Next base: position 4,191,524 of record NZ_CP108687.1, on the reverse strand, counting down.
AGGTCGTCGGCCAGACCCCGGAGGCCAACCAGAAGGTGGGCAAGGACACCGCGATCATCCTCAAGGTGTCCAAGGGCCCGCCGCAGCCTGCGACGGTCCCCGTCCCGGAGGTCAGGACGAAGAAGGTGTCCGAGGCCAAGCAACTCCTGGCCCAGGCCGGCTTCACGCAGATCCAGTTCGCCGAGGGCAGCTCGCCGGACGACAACGCCACCGTCGTCAACATCGACCCGCAGCCGAACACCCAGGCCGATCCGGCCACCACCGTCATCACACTCACCACCATGGGCGGGAACGGGAACGGCCTCCTCGGCGGGAACAACGGCCACTAGGGCCTGTTTCGAAAGTAGCGCCGTCCGCCCGGAGGGCAGGCGGGACTTTCGAAACACGCCCTCGCAGTCCCGGCACAAGCACAGGGCCCCGGTCACCTCAACGGTGACCGGGGCCCTGTTGTCCGTCGGTGCGCCGCTCAGCGCAGCTCCGCCGGCTTCGTACGGTCGCGGTCGACCTTCTCCGTCCGCACCAGTTCGCCCCACACGATGTAGCGGTACTTCGACGTGAAGACGGGCGTGCACGTCGTCAGGGTGATGTAGCGGCCGGCCTTCTTCGCACCCGAGCCCTTCGGGACCGCCTGGAGCACCTCGACGTTGTACTTCGACGTCTCGGGAAGCTCCTTGAAGACCTTGTAGACGTACCAGGTGTCCTTGGTCTCGAAGACGATCGCGTCCCCGGTCCGCACCTTGTCGATGTTGTGGAACTTCGCCCCGTGGCCGTCGCGGTGGGCGGCCAGGGTGAAGTTGCCCTTCTTGTCCGAGGGAAGAGCCGATTTCACCGGATCGGTGTAGTAGCCGGCGATGCCGTCGTTGAGGTTCTCGGTGTCGGTGCCCTTCTTGACGAGCACCTCGCCGTTCTTCATCGAGGGGACGTGCAGGAACCCGATGCCGTCCTTGGTGTCCAGCGCACCCGGGCCGTCGGCCCAGCGGTCGCGGACGGTGTGGCCCTGTTTGGCGGCCTCGCGGTCGGCGAGGACGTTCGTCCACCAGAGGGAGTAGACGACGAAGAGGCCCAGCACCAGGCCTGCGGTGATCAGGAGTTCACCGAAGACACTGACTGCGGACGCGACGGGATGGCGGCCCCTGGGCCGCACCGGGGGCGCGGACTCGCCGGTCTGCTCTTCGTCCTCGGTCCTCGCTGCCACCGCACCGTCCCTGTCGTGATGTCGTTCGGCCCGCTCAGTCCAGGAGCGCGTCGGGCTTTCCCTTGCTGCGCGGCCGTTCGTCGACCATCTTGCCCCAGACGATCAAACGGTACGTACTCGTGAATTCGGGCGTACAGGTCGTCAGGGTGATGTAGCGGCCCGGCTTCTTGAACCCCGACTGCGGGGGCACCGCCCCGATGACCGAGACGTTGGACGGCGAGGTCTGGGGAAGGACACTCGTCATCTCGTACGTGTAGTAGGCGTCCTGCGTCTCCACCACGATCGGGTCGCCGGGGCTCAGCCGGTTGACGTAGCGGAAGGGTTCGCCGTGTGTGTTGCGGTGGCCGGCCAGCGCGAAGTTGCCCTGCTTGTCCGAGGGCATCGCCGTACGCAGCGGTTCCTCGCCGTAGTGCCCGACCATCCCCCGGTCGAGGACCTTCTCCTTGCTGATGCCCTCGGCGATCGGCGTGACCACGTCGAGTTTGGGGATGTGGATGATGGCGAAGCCCTCACCCGGCGCGAAAGCGCCGGGGCTGCGTTTGCCCTTGGCCCAGTCGTCCTGGATCTTGTGCGTCTCCTTGCCGGCGATCTGGTCGGCACGCACGTTCGTCCACCACAGCTGGTAAGTGACGAACAGCAGCATCAGCACGCCCAGCGAGATGAAGAGCTCACCGACCACCCGGCTGACGACGACCGCGGGGCTGTCCTTCGCCGCCTTGGCCGCCCGCCGCGCCTCGACGCGCGACATCGGCTTCGGCGGAGCGCCGTCCGCGCCGCCGGCCCCCGCGGACGCGGACTCCGACTGACCGTCGCCGCGCCTGCGGCCCCGCCCCTTCGCCGCACGGCGCCGCTCGGCCCGCCCGCCGGTGGCCGGGCTGTCGGCGCGCTGCTCGTCGGCGCCCGGTTCGTCGGCGTCCCCCGAGTGCTCCCTTTCGGGGCGGGGGGCCGTCACCGGCAGGGACACCGTCATGGCCTGATCGGCGACGACTATGCGCCGCGTGTCCGCCGTCCGCAGCGCGACGGTCTCGTCCGAGGGGCGGAGCGGTTCCGCGACCGGGGCCATGGGCCCTGCCGCCGTCTGCGGTGCCTGCAACGCCTGCCGGGGCTGCGACGCCTGCGGAGGCTCCTGGCGGCCGTACCAGTCCCGTTCGTAGCCCTCGGGGTCGTACCACTCCCGTGGGGGGTCCTGGGCCGCCTGTGGCCCGTGTGGCGCCTGCGTCGACGCGGTCCCGACGCCGTGGTCTCCCGTCACGCCGCCGTCCGTGACCGCCTGCGCCGCGGGGGCGGATTCCGCCTGGAACCACGGCGATGCGTGACGCCCCGGCAGCGGGTCGTTCAACGGGTCCGCCAGGTCGTCAACCGCCGCCTCGAACGCGCCTGCGGCCTCGTACGCACCAGGTGGGTACGGGCCGTCCTGTCCGGCGTCGGATCCGTGGCGGGGTGGCGTCACGCCGCGGCCTTGCCCACCACCGGCGCGAGTCCCGCCGACCTCTCGACGGCTCCGGTGTCACCGCACCGCGCCAGCCAGTTGGCCAGCATCAGATGGCCGTGCTCGGTGAGCACCGACTCCGGATGGAACTGCACGCCCTCGACCGGAAGTTCCCGGTGGCGCAGCCCCATGATGATGCCGTCGGCCGTCCGTGCGGTGACCTCCAGCTCCTCGGGGACCGTGTCCGGCTCGGCGGCGAGTGAGTGGTAGCGGGTCGCGGTGAAGGGCGAGGGCAGACCGGCGAAGACGCCCCTGCCCTCGTGGAGCACCGGGGACGTCTTGCCGTGCAGCAGCTCGGGGGCACGGTCCACCACACCGCCGTACGCCACCGCCATCGACTGCATCCCCAGGCAGACGCCGAAGACCGGGACGCCGGTCGTCGCGCAGTGCCGCACCATGTCGATGCAGACGCCCGCGTGTTCGGGGGTGCCGGGCCCGGGCGAGAGCAGGACGCCGTCGAACCCGTCCTGGGCGTGGGCCGTGGTCACCTCGTCGTTGCGGAGCACTTCGCACTCGGCGCCCAGCTGGTAGAGGTACTGGACGAGGTTGAAGACGAAGCTGTCGTAGTTGTCGACGACCAGGATGCGGGCGCTCATCGGCCGGCCCCCATCGCGCTCGCGCCGTCGCCGTCCACCGTCACGTCGCCGAACGGGAGCAGTGGCTCCGCCCACGGGAAGACGTACTGGAACAGGACATAGACAACCGCCAGGGCGAGCACGAGCGAAATGACCCCGCGCACCCACGCGTTGCCCGGCAGATGCCGCCAGATCCAGCCGTACATGCTGACCCCTCCATTCGGTACGGGACCAGACTAAAGGGCCGGAGCATCGCCGTGGGTCAGCTGTGGAAAGCCGCGGGCCTGCCGTCGGTCACGGGCTGGGTCGCGTCCAGGTGCGCCCAGGCGATCAGCCGGTGGCTGCTGCCCCATTCGGGATCGCACGTGGTCAGTGTCAGATAGCGGCCGGGCCCCTCGAAGCCGGACTTGCGGGGTACCGGATCGATGACCCCGACATCGCTGGGCACGGTCCGGTAGGGCTTCCTGTCGATGCGGTACGTGAACCACGTGGTCCCGTCCGTCAGGACCACCGCGTCCCCGGGGCGCAGCTTCGGGAAGTCCTTGAAGGGATCACCGTAGGTGCGCCGGTGCCCCGCCACGGCGAAGTTGCCGGTCGCGCCCGCCGCGGCGGTGCCCCGGTAGTGCCCGAGCCCCTTCTGCAGCGTCCTGACCTTCGTGTTCTCCAGGACAGGCCACTCCCAGTCCTTCCCGAAGCGGGGTATGTAGAGCATCGCGAACGGCTTCCCGTCGCGGTACGCCTTCGGCGCCGGCGCCGAGGCGGACGGCTTCGGACCGGACTGTTTCGGACCGGACGGTGCGGGTGCGGGTGCGGTCACCGCCCCGTGCGCCCATTGGTTCTGCAGCTCGTCTATCTGCCCCTCGGTCGCACCTGCGGCCTTCACCCCGGTCCAGAACAGGACGTAGACCACAAAGAGGATGATCAGGGCACCCGCGGTGATACACAGCTCGCTGAACGTCCTGACGATCAGTCGCACCGACACCGGTCGGCCTCCCCGCAGCTGCTCGCTACTTCACCGGCTCCGCATAGTGGAGATCCACTGTGCCCGAGTAGCCGGGGAGAGTCACCGCCCCGTGCTCGTCGACTTTCCAGCCGAGCCCGTACGCCTTCACGTACAGCAGGTAGTTCTGGATCGCCGGGGAGGCGTCGAGCGCCTGCTCCAGCCTTCCGGGATCGCCGACGGCGGTGATCTTGTACGGCGGCGAGTAGACCCGGCCCTGGAGGATCAGGGTGTTGCCGACGCAGCGCACCGCGCTGGTGGAGATCAGCCGCTGGTCCATGACCTTGATGCCGCGGGCACCGCCCTGCCACAGGGCGTTCACCACTGCTTGCAGGTCCTGCTGGTGAATGACCAGGTCATTGGGTTGCGGATCGGGGTAGCCGGGACTCGCGGTGGCGTTCGGCGGGGCGTCGTCGAGCGTGACGGATACGGCCCGGCCCGAGAGCTTCGCCGTGCCGGCGGCACGTTCCAGTGCCTTGAGCTTGGCGTCCTCCGCCTTGGTGCTGCCGTCGTCGCGCTGGGCGAGGGTGTCGATCTCCCCGCGCACGGAAGCGGCGGACTCGTCCAGAAGGGCGTTCTTGTCACTGCGTTGCTGAATGAGGTCGGAGAGTTTCAGCAGCGAGGAGTCCGTACGGATATTGGTGCCCTTGGCGGTATTGGCGCTGGTGACGAAGATGAGGCCGGCCAGGGCGAAAACGGCAGCCGTGAGCACTTTGGCCGGATGCCGGAACGAGCGCCGGACCGGCCCTGGGGGAGAGTCGGCAGAATTGCTCAACGTACCCTTATCTCCTTCGGCGCCACGGAAGCACTACGCTAACGGACGCCCGGGGGAGGCAGCATTCCCCCTCGCGCCCAGCCCCGGCGCCAGCCACAGTTCCCTGCGCGGTCACGCAGCGCATCGACAGGAGAGTTCCTCGTGCCGAAGTCACGTATCCGCAAGAAGGCCGACTTCACGCCCCCTCCGGCGAAGCAGGCAACCAACATAAAGCTGACCAACCGCAGTTGGGTGGCGCCGGTGATGCTGGCGCTGTTCCTGATCGGTCTGGCCTGGATCGTCGTTTTCTATGTGACCGACGGCGACCTGCCGATCAAGTCGCTGGGGAACTGGAACATCGTCGTCGGCTTCGGCTTCATTGCCGGTGGCTTCGGCGTCTCGACCCAGTGGAAGTAGCTTCGGAGTAACTCGGACGACCGCGTAGGACCACAGCGGGCACCTGCCCCGCAACCCTTGCCCTGAGTTACCCACAGCGTTATCCACAGGCGGGGGAAAAGGTCGGACGATCTGTGGATAACTCCTCGGACGTTGACGCCGGTACGACCGCAGCCGCCCCTCGATGCGGGCGGCACGCCCCTTGTCCTAGCTGGAAAAACCCAGCTCAGGGACAAGGGGCGCAGTTTTCTCCACCGTGATGCACAACACGACATGCATGCTGTGGACAACTTCGATCACATACGGTCCATATCGGACCTTCGGCTACGTGGCGCCCGCCCCTCAGGTCAACGAGGCCGTTCTGGCGGCCACGATCAGGATCACCACGACCAGGAGCGCGGCACAGGTGCCGTACTGCACGAGATTCCGCCGCTCGCGCGGAGCGTGCACCATGGCGATCGCGATCAGCGCGCCGGCGATGAGCCCTCCGACATGTGCCTGCCAGGCGATTCCGCCCCAGGGGTTGAAGGTGATGACCAGGTTGATCGCCAGGATCATGAAGACGGGGCGCATGTCGTAGTTCAGCCGGCGCATCAGCACCACGGTGGCGCCCAACAGGCCGAAGATCGCTCCCGAGGCGCCCAGCGAAGGCTGGTTGGGCGCGGCCAGCCAGTAGGTGAGGGCCCCGCCCGCCAGCCCGGAGAGCAGATAGAGCGCGAGATAGCGGGCGCGGCCGAGCACGGCCTCCAGCGGGCCGCCGAGCCACCACAGCCCCATCATGTTGAAGGCGATGTGCCACACCTCCTGGTGCAGGAACATCGACGTCACCAGCCGGTACCACTGCCCCTCGGCGACACCCTCGGGCGGACCGCCGTAGTAGAAATTGGCCCGCCCCAGCAACACCAGCTCGTCGAGCAGCGCCTTGTCCGCCAGCACCGCGACGAACAGGGCGAGGTTGATCCCCAGCAGGATCTTGGTGACCAGCCGGGGATCGGCCGCGATCCTGCCGCCGGCGAGCGTACGCGGCTGACGGGCGGCCGGGCTGTGTCCCGTACCGGACCCCTGGCGCACGCAGTCCGGGCACTGGAAACCGACCGAGGCGCTGACCATGCAGTCGGGGCAGATCGGGCGGTTGCAGCGGGTGCAGCGGATCGCCGTCTCACGGCCCGGGTGGCGGTAACAGCTGACCGGACCGTCGACGGGCGGGGTCGGGTCCTGGCCGCCCGGCGGCTGCTGGTCCATCGGTCCCATCATTCCCGGTCCCCTCGGTCCTGGTCGTGGCGTCAGTGCCCACGGCTCCGCCCTGCGCGTCCGCTCTCTTATCAAGTACGGACGGGCAGGGCGGTTGGTTCCCGACGGGAGAACCGGAGAGTGACCGGGCGGTGACGCCGGGCGATCAGCGCTTCTCGATGACGACCGAGTCGATGACCACGTCCTGCACCGGGCGGTCGGTGCGGCCGTTGGTCGGGGTGGCCGCGATGGCGTCCACCACCTTCTGGCTCGCCGGGTCCACCACCTCACCGAAGATGGTGTGCTTGCCGGTCAGCCAGGCGGTCGGCGACACCGTCACGAAGAACTGCGAGCCATTGGTGCCCGGGCCCGCGTTGGCCATGGCCAGCAGGTACGGCTTGGTGAAGGCGAGGTCGGGGTGGAACTCGTCACCGAACTCGTACCCGGGACCACCGGTGCCGTTGCCCAGCGGATCGCCGCCCTGGATCATGAAGCCGCTGATGACCCGGTGGAAGACGGTGCCGTCGTAGAGCCTGTCCGTGGACTTGGCCCCGGTCGCGGGGTGCGTCCACTCGCGCTCACCGGTGGCGAGCTCGACGAAGTTCTTGACCGTCTTGGGCGCGTGGTTCGGCAGAAGCCGGATCTCGATGTCGCCCTGATTGGTCTTCAAGGTGGCGTAAAGCTGCTCGGCCACGATCTGCCTTCCGTAAGTCTGCGCTGACGTCCACCGATCCTCGCACGGACGACCCCACCCGGCGCCCGGCCCGACTGCGGCACACCGCCAGTTGCACCTTTGCGCCCCCTCCTCGGGCCGCCCGCCTGCGGCTTCCCTGCCGACCGTCCGGGGCGGCCCGGGAACACATGCGGCCAAGTGCGTGACGAACGGCGCGTGGCGCCCCGAACCGTGGCATTGTCGTCGGCAGGCTCCCCTTGCACCCGCTTGCCCCGAGGCATCCTTGATGGCCTGAATGACCCGGATGCCCGCCCCGCGTGCCGCACAGGTCCCCTGCAGGCATGATCTCGAACTGGGTGGAAAGGCGGAGTATCTACCCGCCACCAAGGAGGAGGATCCCGTGACCCGCATCGACAGCGTGCGCGCCGCAACCGACTCGGCGAGGGACAGCGTGCAGCACGCCGCGGTAGTGGTGGCGCCCTACGCCGACTCGGCCAAGGAACAGGCCGCTCACTATGCGCACGAGGCCCGCACACTGCTCGCGCCGAAGGTGTCGAAGGCAGCCCAACAGGCCCGTGTCCAGTACGACGCACACCTCGCACCACGTCTCGAACTCGCCCTCGCACACGTGCCCCCCAAGGTCGACGAGGCTGCTCAGCGCGCCGCGCTGCGTACTCGCCAGGCCGCCCGGAGCGCCGCGGACTACACCGTCCCCCGCGTCGAACACGCCATCGCCACCGCGCAGCCCATGGCCGAGGAGGCAACGGCCCGCAGCGCTGCCGCACTGGCCGCACTGCGCGGGCAGGTCACGCCGAAGGAGATCAGGAAGCTGACCCGGAAGCACGAACGGCGGGCCAAGTGCGGCCGTGCGTTCAAGGGCCTGGCCGTGGCCGGCCTCCTGGCGGGCGCCGCCTACGCCGCTTGGCGGTGGTGGGACAAGCAGGCCAACCCCGACTGGCTGGTCGAGCCCCCTGCCCCCACCGAGGTCGACGACCGCGACCCGTTGGCCTCTGTCGACGGCAGCGACCGGACGCTCCTGGACCCCGAGGTCCAGGCCAAGCAGTCCGACGCGGAGGCGGAGGGACTGGACGCCCCGGACGGACAGGACCCTGAGGACCGCCCCTGACCAGGGAACGAAAGAGAACACAAAAGACCCCCTGACCTGTGAACACACAGGCCAGGGGGTCTTTTTGCGTGGAGCCTAGGAGATTCGAACTCCTGACATCTGCCTTGCAAAGGCAGCGCTCTACCAACTGAGCTAAGGCCCCGAAAAGCAGGCAGCACCCGACGTCGGGCGTCGTGAGCCACCGCCGCAGACCAGAGTACCGGGTGACCCCCCGAATCCTCCAAAAAGATGGGGCTCCCGGTCGGCGACCACTCTCCGTAAGATGCTCGTCGAGGTTCGCAGCAGCGAAGCCGCAGCGAAGGGGAGACGCCATGGATGCAGCGCAGCAAGAGGCAACGGCCAGAGCCAGGGATCTTCAGCGCAGCTGGTACGGGGAGCCCCTGGGCGCGCTCTTCCGTCGGCTGATAGATGATCTCGGCCTGAATCAGGCCCGGCTCGCCGCGGTGCTCGGGCTGTCCGCACCCATGCTCTCCCAGCTCATGAGCGGCCAGCGGGCGAAGATCGGCAACCCCGCGGTCGTCCAGCGTGTCCAGGCGCTCCAGGAGCTGGCGAGCCAGGTGGCGGACGGCAGCGTCAGTGCGGGAGAGGCGACCGACCGCATGGAAGAGATCAAGAAGTCCCAGGGAGGCTCCGTGCTCACCGGCACCGGCCAGACCACGACGCACGGTGGCGCCCCCACGGTGCGCCGCGTGGTCCGCGAGATCCAGTCACTGCTCCGGTCCGTCGCGGCCGCCGGTGACATCATCGATGCCGCCGACTCCCTCGCCCCGACCCACCCGGAACTGGCAGAGTTCCTCAGGGTGTACGGCGCTGGGCGCACCGCGGACGCGGTGGCGCACTACGAGGGGCACCAGAACTAGGCGAGACAGACCGGGCACCCGCCCGGCAACCGGAGCATCCGGGTCCGGGCGCAGGCACAAGGGTGCGCGGACCGAGACAGGAACGGGGAGCGGGCGCAGCGCAATGGGTGAGGTCTTCGCTGGTCGGTACGAACTGATCGATCCGATCGGACGTGGTGGGGTCGGTGCTGTCTGGCGTGCCTGGGACCACCGCCGCCGCCGTTATGTGGCGGCCAAGGTCCTCCAGCAGAGCGACGCGCACACGCTGCTGCGCTTCGTGCGGGAACAGGCGCTGCGGATCGAGCATCCGCACGTGCTCGCCCCGGCGAGCTGGGCGGCGGACGACGACAAGGTCCTGTTCACCATGGACCTGGTCAGCGGCGGTTCGCTGGCCCATGTCATCGGTGACTACGGCCCGTTGCCCCCGAGGTTCGTCTGCACACTGCTCGACCAGCTGCTCTCCGGCTTGTCCACGGTGCACGCCGAGGGGGTAGTGCACCGGGACATCAAGCCCGCCAACATCCTGATGGAGGCCACCGGTACCGGCCGGCCGCATCTGCGGCTGTCCGACTTCGGCATCTCCATGCGCAAGGGCGAGCCCCGGCTCACCGAGACGAACTACGTGGTGGGGACCCCGGGCTACTTCGCACCCGAGCAGATGATGGGCGCGGAGCCGGACTTCCCCGCTGACCTCTTCGCGGTCGGCCTCGTCGCCCTGTATCTGCTGCAGGGCAAGAAGCCCGACTCCCAGGCGCTCGTGGAGCACTTCGCCTCGTACGGGACCCCCAGTGCCCCGGAGGGCATCCCCGAGCCGCTCTGGCAGGTCCTCGCGGGGCTCCTGCAGCCCGACCCGCAGGCCCGCTTCCGTACCGCCACGGGTGCGCGCAAGGCCCTGACGGCCGCCGTGGAGATGCTGCCCGAGCCCGGGACCGACGAGGAGCCGGTGGAGGTCTTCGACCAGATCGGCCCGCTGCCCGCCGGATTCGGCCCCGCGGGCCCCGCGCAGCCCCCGCAGCCCCAGGCACCCCAGACCTCAGGACAGCAGACCTCAGGACAGCAGCCCCCGGGACAGCAGGTGGCGGGGCAGCAGGCCCCCGGCCCGCAGTCGTACGCACAGCCCCCGGCCGCCATGTCCGAGACGGGCAGCTTCCACCTCCCGCCGCCCCCGCAGCGTGCCGCCCCCGCGCCTGCCCCCTTCCCCTCGGCAGCGCAACCCGTCACTCCACACCCGGCCACGCACACGACGGCGCCTTTCCCCGCCGCCGTACAGAATCCCTCGCACGCCCCCACCGCCGCGGTGCAGCACCAACAGCCGCCCACCCGCGCCTACACCGCCCAGCACCCGCAGGCCGCCCCCACGCCCTCGCCGGTCCCTTCCCCCGCCGCGCAGGCGCCGCAGACGCGTCCGGGACCGCCCCCGAAGGTGGCGGTCCCGGTCCTGCTGGTGGCGCTGATCTGCTTCGCCGTGGGCATCTGGGCGCTGACCCAGGCCTGAGCGGGAAGCGGGCCCCGGCCGGGGCCCGCTTCCCGGCTACCAGGTCCGGGGCGGTGGCCCGGAGAACGGGGGCTGTCCGCCGGCGACGGTCGCACGACGCCGCGCGAGCAGCGTCCACACGCCGAGCGCCACGACCAGCACGGAGCCCGCGCCGATCCCGGCCGCTCCGACCAGCTTCATGGTGTCGCTCTTGCTCTCGGCCGCCTGCGGGCCGCTCTGGCCGCTCCGGGCCAGGTCCTTGTCGTCCTCCGTGACCGCGAAGATCCCGGCGTCGCCCGCGTACGGCGTCTTCCCGGCCTTGCCGTCGACCTTGACGGACAGCGTCAGCGGCAACGGCTTGTCGCCGTAGGCCTTGGCGAGTTCCGGGCTCAGCGTGACGGACAGGTAGTACCAGCCCGCGAAGCGCATGGCGCTGACGCTGCTGCTGGGGTCGAACCTGTTCCGGTACGCGACCGGCGGCACCGGGTCCAGGGAGAAGGAGGTCGGCTTGCCCGAGTACGACATGGACGTCGCGTCGTCGACATGGCCGTGGGCCGGGTTGTCCAGGGACATCGCGAGGGCGCTGCCGATGTACTCGTCGGAAGCGGTGCTGTTGCCGAGGCCGGCCGTGGCGAAGATCTGCTGCCCCCAGTCCACCGGGACGCGGTAGAAGAGGGTCTGCCCCGGCGTGATGCTGTCCTTCCACTCGCCCGTCTCCAGGCTCGTGGCGTCGTAGTAACCGGCGCCGCCGTGCCTGCGGTTGTCGGTGGCCGGTGTGGGCGGGGCGGGCGAGGCGGACGGCCAGTCCTCCGGGGCCTCGGTCGGCATCGCGGCGTCATCGGCGAGCTGCGGCTCGGAGTCGTAGCGCAGTTCCAGCTCCCAGTCCTCCGGCCCCGAGGTCTCCTTGCTCTCCCGCTCGACCAGGACGTTGTACGTACCGGGGCCCTGGCAGCTGCTGCTGTCCTTCTTGACGACCCGGTAGGCGTAGGCGGCGATCGGACGCGGGTACTCCGCGGACTCGAAATTGGCGTCCTCGGAGCTGCACTGCAGGTCCGAACTGTCCCTGATGCTGACCGTGATGCCGTCCCCGTAGGCGACCTTGCCGCCGCCCTTGGGCACGGCGACGGCCGAGACGTACGCGTTCGTCGTCGCGTCCAGGTTCAGGCGGTAGTACAGCTTCTGACCGACCTTGATCGTGCTCCTGTACACCGATCCGGCCGTGAGCTCCGTCGCGTCGGTGTTCACCTCCGCGCCGCTCACCGCCTTCGCCTCCGGGTCGAAGGTGTACGGAGCGACGTCGCCGGACGCGTACGCCTGTCCCGGCAGCGCCGCCACCGCGCACATCGCCGCGACCGCGGCCAGCGCCCCCCGGCCCCTGCTGCGCTGCCTCATCACGAGCTTCCCCTCGTCGTCCGCGCGGCTGCCCCGCGGCGGCTGCGTACATATACGAACACGGCGACCAGCACGGCCATGACGGCCGCCCCGGCAGCAGCCGCGATGCCGGTCCATCCTGCCCCTCCCGCACCACCGCTGTCTGCGGACGCGATCGAATCGCCCTTCTTGTCCGCATCCTGTGCGGCTCCCCCGGAGGACTTCTTCGCCGCCGCGGGGGCGCCGTGCTCCGGACCGGCCCGCTCGTCGCCGAGCACCGACACCCGCAGCACCAGACCGATCTGCGGATTCTCCGCGATCTCCGCGGCCTGCGCGCCCAGCGTCACCGAGATGTAGAAGGCACCCCCGGCGTGCACCGGCTGGACATCGGTCCGGTTCTCGTAGCGATTGGTCCAGGCGACCGGAACCCCGCCCATCGCCACCGCCGACGGACGTCCGCTGTACATCCTGCTCTGCTGGAACTCACCGCCCCCCGTGAGCGGGTAGCGCGCCGGCGTGTAGAGCTGGGTCGCTCCGTAGGAGTACGTGACGGTGGTGCGGTCCACCGTGGGCTCGTTGGCGAACTCCACGTCGTAGCGCACCTGCTGGCCCCAGCCCGCCGGAACTCTGTACCAGAGCGTCTGGGACGGAAGGATCCGGTCGCGCCACACGCCCTGCCCGATCGTCTCGGCGTCGTTGAACCCGGTGCCGCCGTGCACCTCACGGGGATCACCCGCGGGCAGTGCGGCCTCCTTGCCGCCCGGGCCGTACTCCGTCTGCGACTGGGCGGGCGTCACGCCCGTCGCCAGCGGGGCCTCGACCCCGTACACCAGCTCCAGGGGCCAACGCGCCGCGTCGGAGCCCTTCTTGCTCTCCCGCTCCACCACCAGCCGGTACCGGCCCGCCCGGTCGCAGGTGCGGGTGCCCTCCTTCGAGCGGATCCGGGCCACCGCCGAAGTCAGCGGGACCGCCCCCTCCTTCTGCAGGAAGCGCGCGGTGTGCGTCCCGCAGGAGCCGTACGCGTCGTACTCGAGCCGGGTGCTCAGTGCGTCGAACGTGTCCACGGCCGCCCCGGGTTGCGGCACCGCCGTCGCCGCGAGGTCCACCGTGGAGACCGCGTCCAGGTCGACCGCGTAGTAGCGCTTCTCGCCCGGCCCGATGGTGTCCAGATACTGACCGGGCACGAGTACGGGCGCCCGGTCGGCGGTGGCCGCTCCCGTCACGCGCTCGCCCCGGAGGCGGTAGCCGTCGGCGGAGAGCTGGGCAGCACGCTGGAGCTGACGGGCCAGGGCCTCGGCGTCCGGTGCGTCGTAGTAGCGGCCGTTGCCCGCGTCCGCGATGCACTCCAGCTGTTTGCGGGCCGCGCCCTTCACCTGGAAGCCGACGGTGTCGATCCGCAGCCCGACCCCCTCCTTGCCGAGTTGCGCGGCGACCTCACAGGGCTGCGGCGTACCGCAGTTGTCCTCACCGTCGGAGATCAGCAGGATCGTGCGCGTACCGATGGCACCACCCACGGGTCGCGGCAGGTCCTGTGCCGCCTTCCTGAGGGACAGGCCGATGGGGGTGTCCCCCCGCGGACGTACGGCCGCGACGGCCTGCTTCATCGCCGCTCGGTCGAGCTTGTGCACCGGGCGCACGAGGCGGGTGTCCGTGCAGCCCTGCGGACGGTCGGCGCCGTACACGCGCAGACCGGTGGGATAGCCGTCGGGGAGGCCGTCCACGACCGTGCCGACGGCCTCGCGAGCGCTCTCCATCCGGGTACGCCCCGTGCCGTCGTCGTCTCCCATGGAGCCGGACGAGTCGAGCACCATGACCAGGCTGTCGTTTCCTCCGGACCGGACCGCGTCAGGTACGTCCACGGCGGCCGGCGGCCCCGCCAGGGCCGGCAGTGCGCCGGTCACCAGGGCGAACAGCACCCCGCCGATCATTGTCCCCACCTGTGCGGTGCGGCGGTGGTTGCGTGCCCTCACGTGTGCCCCCTCGACCGATAGCCCGGCTTCTTTGCTCAAGCAACCTATTGATTTGCTTAGGTGAACTCAAGAGCACAGGCGTCACGGTCCCGCAACAGCACGAAGCCCCGGCCGCATCTGCGACCGGGGCCCGCGACAGGCTTGTTCTGCCTCACACACCCGAACCTGCGGGCACGGAGTCAGTCGCCTCCGTCCACAGATCCTGCTCGGCGCGATCCGCCTGGATCTGGCGGTACACGAGGAGCCCGCCGATGGCAGCCAGTGCGACCAGGAGAAGCTTCTTCACCGCGCGACCTCGTCTTTCCTTGGCATTGGGGAGTTCTGCTGCCCGACTATACACATCGGCCGATATCGACCGGTGACCTCCCCGCAACCCAACTGGCGCCTGTGGAAGAGCGATCGTCGGAAGATTGTGCATCGGCTTCCCCCGCTCCCCGACAGCCTCCGGGACACCCTTCGAATCCGGCCGGGACGCCGCATCTCAGGACCGGTTGCACCATACGAGTGGTGTTCATCTGAAGAACGGCATATCGGTGGCGTCGCTCCACGAAATCGCGGGCCGGATCCACATCATCGGAAAGGTAAGCAAACCGGACCACCTGAAAGTGAGGGGCCATGAGCACCTTCAAGGCCAAGAGCATCTGGACCGCCTTCATCACCGCCTTCTTCGCACTCCTCGCCTCGCTGGGCCTCGCGAGCTCCGCCGCGGCGGCCACGGAATCCACGGTCACGGAGCCGACGGCCACGACCCACGAGCACAGGGTCACGACCGCTGCAACTCCGACCGCCCCGTCGGTGCGATGGACCCTTCCGCGTGACCGGGCGCTGCCGCCCACCATGAAGCAGCGCATCCGCGCCGAGGCACACGGTTCCTCTCCCGCCACCCGGCAGCTCGCCCCCGACACCGTTGACACCGCCCGCGCCGCACACGGGACCCGCACCGCCCTCGGCAACGCACAGGCCCGGGACGGCGCCCCCCTGCCACCCTGAGCGCACAGCGCATGACCCCGCGAGGCCCCTGGACCGGAATCCCCGGCAGGGGCCTTCTTCATGCCCGCACACCGGCGGGGCGCCGCGCCCTGACGCGCACGCACGGTCCCGCACCACCCGGGGTGCCGCTCCACCGTCGCCACAGGCACCCCACACCGGACGACAGTGCCTGCCAGGACGTACAGCGCGAACCCGAGCCGTCGCCCCGCCCGGCCGGACCGCACGCGACGACGGCCGGCACCCCGCCCGGCAGTCCATGCACAGGGGGGCGCCCCGTCCCCCACGGCCGCGACCAGCACCCTCGCAGGACACATCGGCTTCCGGGCAGCGCCCCGAACACGTACCGCCGCACACGACGAAGGCCCTCACCGCAGTGGTGAGGGCCTTCGTGTTGTGGGGCTAACAGGATTTGAACCTGTGGCCTCATCCTTATCAGGGATGCGCTCTAACCAACTGAGCTATAGCCCCGCCGCGCTTTTGTGTCGCGCTGACGTGAAGAAGATTAGCGCACGTCGGGGCCAGTCCCAAAATCGATACCTGCGTCGCTACTCGTCCTCGGCCAGCGTGAGCTCGACACCGCCCACGAAGCCGGCCGACAGGTTGTAGATGAAGGCACCCAGCGTCGCCAGCGCGGTCGCCAGCACCACGTCGATCACCGCGATGACCGAGGTGAAGATCAGCACCCGCGGCAGCGACAGGAACGACTGCAGGTCGAAGCCGTTGCCCTCGTTGGAACCGGTCGCCTCGCTGATGGTGCCGCCGACGGTCTCGAAGACGCCCATCGCGTCCATGACCATCCACAGCACCGCCGACGCGACGACCGTGCAGATGCCGAGCGCGATGGACAGCAGGAAGCTGACCTTCATCACCGACCACGGATCGGCCTTGGCCACGCGCAGACGCGCCTTACGGGTGCGCGGAGTCGTTCGCGCACCCGTCCGCGGTCTGCGGGTCGCCTGCGCCGTCCCTGCACCCGGCACGGCGCCCTGCCGCCCCCCGTGGGGCCGCCCACCCTGTGTCCCGCCCGGGGGCGAGGGGTAGGCCTGCGGCGGGTGGTACGGGCCCGCCTGGCCCGGTGCGGGTTCCCGCTCACCGGGCAGCGGCCCGGTCGCGTAACCCTCGTACTGGGGCTGAGGGCCCCGGGTATCCGTCACAGTGCCCCCTTGGGAGTCCGTGGCAGGGCCACGGGCGCCGTTCTTGCCGGCTTCGGAAGCGGCCGAACCGGCGCCCGTGGCTCCACTCACGCTCTACTCCTCGTGCTCCCCGGTCGAGGACGTGTTGCCCTCGACTGTGCCGTCGACCGTGCTCTCGACAGCCGCGTCGGCCGTGGTGGCCTCCGCTGTCACTGCCTCGGTCGTCTCGCCTTCGGCGTCGTCGGTCCCGTCGACCTCTTCGGCCTCGCGACCTGCCTCGGCGTTGCGCGCGATACCGACGACGGCATCTCGCTTGCCCAGATTGATCAGTTGGACGCCCATGGTGTCACGGCCCGTCTCCCTGACTTCATTGACTCGCGTACGAATCACACCACCGCCGAGCGTGATGGCGAGGATCTCGTCCGTCTCCTCGACCACCAGCGCACCGACCAGTGAGCCCCGGTCCTCCACGATCTTGGCGGCCTTGATACCCAGGCCACCGCGACCCTGGACGCGGTACTCGTCGACAGGGGTCCGCTTCGCGTACCCGCCGTCAGTGGCAGTGAACACGAAAGTACCGGGCCTGACGACATTCATCGAGAGCAGTTCGTCTCCCTCGCGGAAACTCATGCCCTTGACACCCGAAGTGGCGCGGCCCATCGGGCGGAGCGCCTCGTCCGTCGCAGTGAACCTGATCGACTGGGCCTTCCTGCTGATGAGCAGCAGGTCGTCCTCGGACGACACCAGCTCCGCGCCGATCAGCTCGTCGTCCGATCCGTCGGCCGTCTCGCGCAGGTTGATGGCGATGACACCACCGGAGCGCGGCGAGTCGTAGTCCTTCAGCGCGGTCTTCTTCACCAGGCCGCCCTTGGTGGCCAGGATCAGATACGGCGCGGCGTCGTAGTCGCGGATCGCCAGGATCTGGGCGATCTGCTCGTCCGGCTGGAAGGCCAGCAGGTTCGCCACGTGCTGACCACGGGCGTCGCGGCCGGCGTCCGGGAGCTCGTAGGCCTTCGCCCGGTAGACCCGGCCCTTGTTGGTGAAGAACAGCAGCCAGTGGTGCGTCGTCGACACGAAGAAGTGGTCGACGATGTCGTCCGACTTGAGCTTCGTGCCGCGCACGCCCTTACCGCCGCGCTTCTGCGAGCGGTAGTCGTCCGTCTTCGTGCGCTTCACGTAGCCGCCGCGGGAGATCGTGACGACGATGTCCTCCTCGGCGATCAGGTCCTCGATGGACATGTCGCCGTCGAAGGGCACGAGCTTGGAGCGCCGGTCGTCGCCGAACTTGTCCACGATCGCCGCCAGCTCCTCGCTGACGATCTGCCGCTGCCGCTCCGGCGAGGCGAGGATCGCGTTGTACTCGTTGATCTTCGCCTGGAGCTCGTCGTGCTCGGCGGTGATCTTCTGGTGCTCCAGCGCGGCCAGGCGGCGCAGCTGCATCTCCAGGATCGCGTTCGCCTGGATCTCGTCGATCTCCAGCAGGCCCATCAGGCCCTCGCGCGCGATCTCGACGGTGTTGCTGCGCCGGATGAGGGCGATGACCTCGTCGATGGCGTCCAGGGCCTTGAGCAGGCCACGCAGGATGTGCGCGCGCTCCTCGGCCTTGCGCAGCCGGAACCTCGTACGCCGGACGATGACCTCGATCTGGTGCGTCACCCAGTGGCGGATGAACGCGTCGATCGACAGGGTGCGCGGCACCCCGTCCACCAGCGCCAGCATGTTGGCACCGAAGTTGGTCTGCAGATCGGTGTGCTTGTACAGGTTGTTCAGTACGACCTTGGCGACCGCGTCCCGCTTCAGCACGACGACCAGGCGCTGGCCCGTACGCGACGAGGTCTCGTCACGGACGTCCGCGATGCCGCCGACCTTGCCGTCCTTCACCAGGTCGGCGATCTTCTGCGCGAGGTTGTCGGGGTTGGTCTGGTACGGAAGCTCCGTGACGACCAGGCACTGACGTCCCTGGATCTCCTCGACCGCCACGACCGCCCGCATCGTGATCGAGCCGCGGCCGGTCCGGTACGCCTCCTCGATGCCCTTGCGCCCCACGACGAGCGCACCCGTCGGGAAGTCCGGACCCTTGATCCGCTCGAGCAGGGCGTCCAGAAGCTCCTCCTGCGAGGCCTCCGGGTGCTCCAGGTACCACTGGGCGCCGGACGCGACCTCACGGAGGTTGTGCGGCGGGATGTTGGTCGCCATACCGACCGCGATGCCCGCCGAACCGTTGATCAGCAGGTTCGGGAAGCGTGCCGGCAGAACCACCGGCTCCTGGTTGCGGCCGTCGTAGTTGTCCTTGAAATCGACGGTCTCCTCGTCGATGTCCCGGACCATCTCCATGGACAGCGGCATCATCTTGCACTCGGTGTACCGCATGGCGGCGGCCGGGTCGTTGCCCGGAGAGCCGAAGTTGCCGTTGGAGTCCACCAGCGGCATGCGCATCGACCAGTGCTGCGCCAGGCGCACCAGGGCGTCGTAGATCGAGGAGTCGCCGTGCGGGTGGTACGTACCCATGACGTCACCGACGACACGGGCGCACTTGTAGAAGCCCTTCTCGGGCCGGTAGCCGCCGTCGTACATCGCGTACAGCACGCGGCGGTGAACGGGCTTGAGGCCGTCCCGCACGTCGGGCAGGGCACGCGACACGATGACGGACATCGCGTAGTCGAGGTAGGAGCGCTGCATCTCCGTCTCGAGCCCGACGGGCTCGACACGCATGCCCACGCCCTCGACGGGCGGGACCTCTTCGGGCGTCACGGGGGTAGGGGTGTTCTCGTCGGCCATTGCTGGTCAAAGTCCTTTCGCGCTGCGGCTTGGAGGGCCCGGGCCCTCCCTGTACGGCCGACTCAGATGTCGAGGAAGCGGACGTCCTTGGCGTTGCGCTGGATGAACGAGCGCCGTGCCTCGACGTCCTCACCCATCAGCACCGAGAACAGGTCGTCGGCCTGCGCCGCGTCGTCGAGCGTGACCTGGCCGAGCACACGGTGGTCGACGTCCATCGTGGTGACGCGCAGCTCCTCGGCGTTCATCTCGCCGAGACCCTTGAAGCGCTGGATCGAGTCTTCCTTGATCCGCTTGCCGTTCTGCTTGCCGAGGGCGACGAGGGCGTCCCGCTCGCGGTCCGAGTACGCGTACTCGAAGTCGTCCCGGCCCCACTTGATCTTGTAGAGCGGCGGGCGCGAGAGGTAGACGTGCCCGGCCTCGACCAGCGGTCGCATGAAGCGGAAGAGGAACGTCAGCAGCAGGGTGTTGATGTGCTGACCGTCGACGTCGGCGTCCGCCATCAGAATGATCTTGTGATAGCGGAGCTTCTCGATGTCGAAGTCCTCGTGGACCCCGGTGCCGAAGGCCGAGATCAGCGCCTGGACCTCGGTGTTCTGCAGGATCTTGTCGATGCGGGCCTTCTCGACGTTCAGGATCTTGCCGCGGATCGGCAGGATGGCCTGGTACATCGGGTTACGGCCCGACTTCGCCGAACCACCGGCGGAGTCACCCTCGACGATGAAGATCTCGCACTTCGTCGGGTCGTTGGACTGGCAGTCGCTCAGCTTGCCCGGCAGCGAGGCGCTCTCCAGGAGCCCCTTGCGGCGGGTCAGGTCACGCGCCTTGCGGGCCGCCACACGGGCGGTCGAGGCGGCGATGCCCTTGCGGATGATGTCGGCTGCCTCGTTCGGGTTCCGGTCGAACCAGTCCGTCAGCTGCTCGTGGACGACCTTCTGCACGAAGGTCTTGGCCTCCGTGTTGCCCAGCTTGGTCTTCGTCTGGCCCTCGAACTGCGGCTCGCCGAGCTTCACCGAGATGATCGCCGTCAGACCCTCGCGGACGTCCTCACCAGTGAGGTTGTCGTCCTTCTCGCGCAGCAGCTTCTTGTCTCGCGCGTACCGGTTGACCAGCGAGGTCAGCGCGGCCCGGAAGCCCTCCTCGTGCGTACCGCCCTCATGCGTGTGGATCGCGTTGGCGAAGGAGTAGACACCCTCGCTGTACTGCGTGTTCCACTGCATGGCGATCTCGGCCGAGAGGAGACGGTCCTTGTCCTCGGCCTCGATGTCGATCACCGACTGGTGGATGACATCGCCCTTGCGGGAGTTCAGGTACTTCACGAAGTCGACGATGCCGTTTTCGTAGTGGTACGTGACCGTCCGGGCCGGCTCCTCCTCGGGAACCTCGACCGCCTCGGCGCTGTCCGCGCCGACCGTCGCCTTGGCCGACTCACGCTCGTCGGTGAGCTTGAGGGTGAGGCCCTTGTTGAGGAAGGCCATCTCCTGGAAGCGGCGCGAGAGCGTCTCGAAGGAGTACTCGGTCGTCTCGAAGATGTCGCCGTCGGCCCAGAAGGTGACGGAGGTGCCCGTCTCCTCGGTGGCCTCGTTACGGGCCAGCGGGGCGGTCGGGACGCCGAACTTGTAGTCCTGGGTCCATCGGTAGCCGTCCGTCCTGACCTCGACGGCCACCCGCGTGGACAGGGCGTTGACGACGGACACGCCGACGCCGTGCAGACCACCGGAGACGGCGTAACCGCCGCCGCCGAACTTTCCGCCCGCGTGCAGGACGGTGAGCACGACCTCGACGGCCGGCTTGCCTTCGGACGGCACGATGCCGACCGGGATGCCACGGCCGTTGTCGATGACGCGCACCCCGCCGTCGGCGAGGATCGTGACGTCGATGGCGTCCGCGTGCCCGGCCATGGCCTCGTCGACCGAGTTGTCGACAACCTCTTGCACGAGGTGGTGGAGACCGCGCTCACCGGTCGAGCCGATGTACATGCCAGGTCGCTTGCGGACCGCGTCCAGACCCTCGAGCACGGTGATCGCGCTGGCGTCGTACGAGGCTTTCACCTCGCCCGAGGCGGGAGCGACGCTGCTCTCACCGGGGGTGGACGGAATGTTCTCGTTGGGGTTGCCGGAATCGGCCACGAAGCGCCCTTTCTGGCACAGCACAGGCCGTTCTCCGGACAGGCGGGAGCGGCTGCGTCGTTCGGCTTGTATCGACGAATCCCGCAAGGACGCGGGATTGTCCATCAGTCTACCGGTAGCGCCGACCCGAATGGGGGTTTGCCGGTACCTGAGTCCGCATGTGCCGCCCTGAATGAGCGCCTGACGACTCCCCATATCCGGGAAGGGGCCTCAAGAGGCTCACACGGGCATTGAGCGCTTCGGCCTGTCAGCCTCCCGCTACGGTGAGGGACGCCTGC
The DNA here is from genome assembly GCF_045162765.1 of Streptomyces sp. NBC_01013. NCBI lineage: Bacteria > Bacillati > Actinomycetota > Actinomycetes > Kitasatosporales > Streptomycetaceae > Streptomyces > Streptomyces sp. NBC_01013. Next base: position 4,170,127 of record NZ_CP108687.1, on the reverse strand, counting down.
TCCGGGCCGGAGGGTTCCCATCACCACAGACCCATACAAGAGGGGTACGGGGGCCATCGAAGACAAGCCGGGCATACGCCGCCCCGGTCCTTGCCCGCGCAGCACCAAGAGCGACGCGCGGTACGAGAGAAAGTCCAGGTCAGGGCTGGTCAGCCGTAGGTGTCGCCCGGGCCGGTGCTTCCCGGGGCGCGCAGCGGGCCGTATCTGCGCTGCGGACCCCCCGGGCCCAGCACCTTGATCAACCGGACAGTGCCGTGCCCCAGATCCGCGTTCAGCCGGGCCACGAGCTGCGGTGCCAGCAGCCTCAGCTGCGTCGCCCACGCCGTGGAGTCGCACTGCACCGTCAGCACCCGCTCATCGGGATCTTCGTCATAACGCAACGGCACGCAGTGATTGGCCAGATCGTCGCCCACGATCTGCGGCCAGCGGCCCATCACGCCGCCCACCGCGGCCGGCGTCTCCCAGCCGCGCTCGCTGATCAGGCGGTTGATAGCGGCCCCCAGCGGCAGCGGGTCCCGGCCGTCGGCACGCGCGCCCGAGCGCAGCCCGCCGCCCCTTCTCGCCTGCTTCTTCTGCTGGGCGGCCGCACCGCGCGCCCGCGCCTGCTCCTTCGCCGCGTGCAGGGCCACCCGCGCCAGGTCGACCCCCGAGAGCTCCGGCTTCTTCGCCGGGTCCTCGGCCGCCCCGGACGGCTTCGCCGGTCCCGCGCCGTCTCCGTTGCTGTTCACAGCCGCTCCACGTCGCCGGCGGCCACCGCGTACCGCGTTCCTGCCAGGACGCCGGGAACGTCGTCGTCCACCGCCGCCGTCACCAGCACCTGCTCACCCGGGGCCACCAGCTCGGCCAGCCGCTCACGCCGACGGGCGTCCAGCTCGGCGAAGACGTCGTCCAGCACCAGCACCGGTTCGTTGCCCTCGGTCCGCAGCAGATCGTACGAGGCCAGCCGCAGGGCCAGCGCGTACGACCACGACTCCCCATGGCTCGCGTAGCCCTTGGCCGGCATTCCGCGCAGGCCGAGCACCAGGTCGTCACGGTGCGGGCCGACCAGCGTCACGCCCCGCTCGATCTCCTGCTTGCGCACCTCGGCGAGAGCGGCGATCAGCTGCGCGTACAGCTCCTCACGCGTACGCGCGGGCTCCACGTCCGCACCCACCGAACTCCGGTACTCCAGCGTCACCGGACCGCCACCTGGTGCCACATCCGCGTACGCCTTGTCGGCGAGGGGCTGGAGTGTCGCGATCAGGTCCAGCCGCTGCGCGAGCAGCTCTGCGCCCACCCGGCCCAGATGCTGGTCCCACACGTCGAGCGTCGACAGGTCCATGGACCGTCCGCCGTGCCTGCGCGCCATCGCCGCGGACTTCAGCAGCGTGTTGCGCTGTTTCAATACCCGCTCGTAGTCCGAGCGCACTCCTGCCATCCGCGGCGCACGCGCCGTGACCAGCTCGTCGAGGAACCGCCGGCGCTCGCCGGGGTCGCCCTTCACCAGTGCCAGGTCCTCGGGCGCGAACAGCACCGTGCGCACTATTCCCAGCACGTCACGTGGTCTGACCTGCGACGATCTATTGATCCGCGCGCGGTTGGCCTTACCCGGATTCAGCTCCAGCTCGACCAGCTGCGACCGCTCGCCCTGGGTGACGGCCGCCCTGATGACCGCCCGGTCAGCGCCCATGCGCACCAGGGGGGCATCGGACGAGACGCGATGGCTGCCGAGCGTCGCGAGGTAGCCGACGGCCTCGACGAGATTGGTCTTGCCCTGGCCATTGGCCCCCACGAACGCGGTGACGCCCGGGTCGAGAGGCACCTCGACCCGGGCGTACGAGCGGAAGTCGGCCAGCGACAGATGCGTGACATGCATGGTGTGCGCCGACCTTCCCGGCTTCCTGCTCCGTGCTTCGTGGTGCGGGCCGGGCCTTCGGGTCCGGCGCGCTCCTCGTTGCGACTACTTCTCGTTCGCGACCGTTACTTCTTGTTCTCGACCGCGTGGCCACCGAACTGGTTGCGCAGCGCGGCGATCATCTTCATCTGCGGGGAGTCGTCCTGGCGCGAGCCGAAGCGAGCGAAGAGCGACGCGGTGATCGCGGGCAGCGGCACGGCGTTGTCGATGGCCGCCTCCACGGTCCAGCGGCCCTCGCCGGAGTCGGCGGCGAAGCCACGGAGCTGCTCCAGGTGCTCGTCGTCGTCCAGGGCGTTGACCGCCAGGTCGAGCAGCCAGGAACGGATGACCGTGCCCTCCTGCCAGGAGCGGAAGACCTCGCGCACGTCGGTGACGGAATCGACCTTCTCCAGGAGCTCCCAGCCCTCGGCGTAGGCCTGCATCATGGCGTACTCGATGCCGTTGTGAACCATCTTCGCGAAGTGGCCGGCGCCGACCTTGCCCGCGTGGACGGAACCGAACTCGCCCTCGGGCTTCAGGGCATCGAAGACCGGCTGGACCTTCGCGACGTGCTCGACGTCGCCGCCGTACATCAGCGCGTAGCCGTTCTCCAGGCCCCAGACGCCGCCGGAGACGCCGCAGTCGACGAAGCCGATGCCCTTGATGCCCAGCTCGACCGCGTGCTTCTCGTCGTCCGTCCAGCGGGAGTTCCCGCCGTCCACGACGATGTCACCCGGAGAGAGCAGCTCTGCCAGCTCGTCGATGGTGGACTGCGTCGCGGCACCGGCCGGGACCATGACCCACACGACGCGGGGGCCCTTCAGCTTGCCCACAAGCTCTTCGAGGCTGTGGACATCGGCGACGTCCGGGTTGCGGTCGTAACCGATGACGGTGTGACCTGCGCGGCGGATGCGCTCGCGCATGTTGCCGCCCATCTTGCCGAGGCCGACGAGACCGAGCTCCATCAGAGATTCCTTAAGCGTTGTGCCGATTCGTACCCAGGGTCCGAGCCTACGCCCGGCAGGGGACAGGACGCCGGGCATGCTCGGCGCTGAACATGCCCGTCGGGTCCTGCCGCGATCTCGCGGGCGTCGGCAGGACCGGTGACCGGATCAGCCGGAGAGGCGGACCGGCATGATCAGGTACTTGTACGCGTCGTCCGCCTCGGCGTCCACGGCCGGCCGGCCGCTGAGCAGGGCGGGCTTGGTGGAGGTCGTGAAGGAGAGCTGGGCGACCGGCGAGTCGATGGCGCTGAGGCCGTCGAGCAGGAAGGTCGGGTTGAAGGCGATCGAGATGTCGTCGCCCTCCAGCACGGAGTCGACGCGCTCCACAGCCTGTGCGTCGTCGCTGGAACCCGCTTCCAGGATCAGGACGCCCTGCTCGAAGCTGAGCCGCACCGGTGTGTTCCGCTCGGCCACCAGAGCCACGCGCTTGACGGCCTCGACGAAGGGGGCCGTCTCGATGACCGCGACGGAGTTGAACTCGGTCGGGAAGAGCGTGCGGTACTTCGGCAGATCGCCTTCGAGCAGGCGGGTGGTCGTACGCCGCCCCGCGCCCTCGAACCCGATGAGGCCCTCACCGGCCCCGGAGCCCGACAGCGCCAGCGTCACCGTGTCACCGCTGGTCAGCGCCTTGGCGGTGTCCAGCAGCGTCTTGGCGGGCACCAGCGCGACGGCGGAGGCGTCGGCGTTCTCCGGCTTCCAGAGGAACTCGCGGACCGCGAAGCGGTAGCGGTCCGTGGAGGCGAGGGTGACGGTGTCGCCCTCGATCTCGATGCGCACACCGGTGAGCACGGGCAGCGTGTCGTCGCGGCCCGCGGCGATGGCGACCTGGGCGGCCGCCGAGGCGAAGACCTCACCGGGCACCGTGCCGGTCGCGGTCGGCATCTGCGGCAGTGCCGGGTACTCCTCCACAGGAAGGGTGTGGAGTGTGAATCGCGACGAGCCACAGGCCACCGTCGCCCGTACACCGTCTGTGGAAATCTCCACCGGCCGGTTGGGCAGGGCGCGGCAGATGTCTGCGAGGAGCCGGCCGGAGACGAGCACCGTGCCGTCCTCCTCGATCTCGGCGTCCACCGAGACCCGGGCCGAGACCTCGTAGTCGAAGCTCGAGAAGCTGAGGGCTCCGTCCTCAGCCTTCAGCAGAAGGCCCGCAAGAACGGGCGCCGGCGGACGGGCCGGGAGGCTACGGGCCACCCAGGCCACAGCCTCCGCGAGTACATCGCGCTCCACCCGGATCTTCACCGGAACCGCCTCCTGCTGTTGCTCGCTCGCCCTGCTGGCCTTCGTCGTCTGGTCGGGTCGCTCCACCGATGCCGGGGGGAGGACGCCGGGGACCAGTCTGACGTACGGCACCGACACTCGGTGCTGCTCGGGGTCAAGTCGCGACAAGAGGCTCCGAGAGCTCCGGCGCCGAGTTGTGCACAGGCCCCACTTCGAAGCGGATTCCGGGCTAACTATAGGTGGCAGTAGTAGTAGGGCCTGTGGAAACGGTGGATAACGTCGTTTTCGCAGGTCAGGCCCAGTTTTTTGTCCACCGACCCTGTGGGTGGCACCGGTGGACAACCCGGTGTTTCTGTGGACACCCGAAAGTTGTGCACACCCGATGCACAGGGCAGGGGGGTTTCTCCCCAGGGCTGTCCCCAGCTTTACCCACGTTCCCCACAGCCCAACCGACCGACTTGGTGTGACGCCTTTCACTCGGGGCGGTGAATGCGGGTGTCACGTTGCCGAACAGTGGACAGCGGTGTGGAGAAGCCCGCCTCTCCTGGGGACAACAGCCGTGGACCTGTGGGCCGACGGTGGACAACCTCGCGGACCCCCTGTGGACGAAAAACTTGTCCACAGCCTGTGGATCATTGTTGACCACAAATCCCCAGGCCTCTGAGCTGGCCTGATGAGGTATCGGCTGCCGCGCCTGTGGAAGCAGTATGGACAACTTTTGGATCCCCAGGCTGTGGAGGGAGAATTCTCCCCAGATCTGTGGAGAACTGCCCTTCCGCAGCGGGTATTCGAACAGCGCGCGCGGCCGACAGTGCTGCGCGACCCGCTCCCCACCCCTCGCGAAGCGCTCACAGACCACAGAAGGGGACGACGCGGGGTCCCCGGAGGGCCTGTTCCAGCGAAGCGCGACAGGTGCCGCAACAGACGTCGACCGACGAAGAAGGGCGCTCCGCGGACTCCTGGCGAGTCCGCGGAGCGCCCTTCCGGTGTGCTCCGGCGCGTGCCGGTGACGAGGTGGTGGCCCGTCAGCCGTTCTTGATGCGGTTGGTGAGTTCGGTGACCTGGTTGTAGATGGAGCGTCGCTCAGCCATCAGCGCGCGGATCTTGCGATCGGCGTGCATCACCGTCGTATGGTCCCGGCCGCCGAACTGCGCACCGATCTTGGGCAGGGACAGGTCGGTCAGTTCACGGCACAGATACATGGCGATCTGGCGTGCCGTCACGAGCACCCGGCTGCGGGAGGATCCGCAGAGGTCCTCCACCGTCAGACCGAAGTAGTCGGCGGTCGCCGCCATGATGGCCGTCGCCGTGATCTCCGGAGCCGAGTCCTCGCCACCCGGGATGAGGTCCTTCAGCACGATCTCGGTCAGCCCGAGGTCCACCGGCTGACGGTTCAGGCTGGCGAAGGCCGTGACCCGGATGAGAGCGCCCTCCAGCTCACGGATGTTGCGGGAGATACGGGAGGCGATGAACTCCAGCACCTCCGGCGGGGCGTTGAGCTGCTCCTGTACTGCCTTTTTCCGCAGGATCGCGATGCGCGTCTCCAGCTCCGGAGGCTGCACATCAGTGGTCAGACCCCACTCGAAACGATTCCGCAGCCGGTCCTCCAGGGTCACCAGCTGCTTGGGCGGCCGGTCCGAGGACAGCACGATCTGCTTGTTCGCGTTGTGGAGCGTGTTGAAGGTGTGGAAGAACTCCTCCTGCGTCGACTCCTTGCTCGCCAGGAACTGGATGTCGTCGACCAGCAGGATGTCGACATCGCGGTACCGCTTGCGGAAGGTGTCGCCCTTGCCGTCGCGGATCGAGTTGATGAACTCGTTGGTGAACTCCTCCGAGCTCACGTACCGCACCCGGGTGCCGGGATAGAGGCTGCGGGCGTAGTGCCCGATGGCATGCAGCAGGTGGGTCTTGCCGAGCCCCGACTCCCCGTAGATGAAGAGCGGGTTGTACGCCTTCGCGGGCGCTTCGGCGACGGCGACGGCCGCGGCGTGCGCGAACCGGTTCGACGCCCCGATGACGAAGGTGTCGAAGAGGTACTTCGGGTTCAGCCGGGCGTGCGGTTCGCCGGGGCCCGCCGCCGGCGCGGGCTGTGCGCTCATCGGCCCGGCGCCGCCGCCGGGCCGCCCCGTGCCGCCGCCCTGGCGGCGCTGGGGCTCCTGCATGTCGTGACGCTCGGGACGCTGGGGCTCGTACCCCTGGCGCTCGGGCGGCTGCGGACGGTAGTCGTGCTGCTGGGAGCGGCCGCCCCCGTACGGCTCGCGCCACTGCTCGGCGGACGGGTCGCGGTCCTGGAACCCGCCGAGCCGGGGCTGCTGCCAGGAGAGGTCCTCCTGAGTGCGCGGCCAGGCGCCGGGTTCGGGGCGCTGCTGCTGGTAGTCGGGGTACGCGGGCCGGGCCGTCGGCATGCCGTCGTCCGTGGGGCGGTGGCCGTAGCCGTCGTAGCTGTCGTTGTGCTGCCGCTCGTCGTGCTGAGGTCCCTGGTAGCGGTGCTGCTGCGGCTGCTGGGACTGGTGCATCGGGGGCGCCGGTGGGTTCGGCGGCTCGCCCGCGGAGTCGTCGACCGTGATCGCGATCCGGATCGGCCTGCCGCACTCGCGGCTCAGCGTCTCGCTGATGAGCGGGGCGAGCCGGCCCTCCAGGACGCGCTTGCCCCATTCATTGGGGACGGCGAGCAGGGCGGTGTCGGCAACCAGGGCGAGCGGCTGGCATCGCTCGATCCACTGCTTGTCCTTCGGCTCGATGCCCTGCTGGCCCTCCCCGAGGAGTTGCTCCAGCACTCGTGGCCACACTGCGGCAAGATCGGCAGGTACGTCAGCCACAAGGCACGCTCTCTCGCTGGTCCCACGAATGTGTGGTTCTCGGGACGTATGGGTCGGGATGGGTGAGGACCGGCAGGCGGGAAGAAAAAGAACCGGGGTTCAGCCACGGTAGGCGGGCCGACCCGTGCGGTTCAAGTCGTTGTCCACAGGCTGTGCACAATGGGGGGCCCGACAGGGTCGGTTTGACCGGATGGCGTAGCCGCGCGTACCGTGACCAGGTCGAGTTGTCGATGGCTGCTGCCGCCTGCCTCCGATGGGCAAAGATCACGATCTGTGATTGTGAAGCGGTGCAACTAGGGCGTTTACGCGAGTCTCTCGTGGGCGCACGGTGACAGCCAGGCGATGTCCCGCCAATACACGATCATTACTGGAGCCCCCGAGTGAGCAAGCGCACCTTCCAGCCGAACAACCGTCGTCGCGCGAAGACCCACGGCTTCCGACTGCGTATGCGGACCCGTGCCGGCCGCGCGATTCTCGCGTCCCGCCGTGGCAAGGGCCGCGCCAGCCTGTCCGCCTGATCGCGTACAGGTCGTCATGACGTGCTGCCTACCGAGAATCGGCTGAGGCGGCGCGAGGACTTCGCGACCGCGGTACGGCGAGGACGCAGGGCCGGTCGCCCTCTACTCGTCGTCCATCTACGCAGCGGTTCAACGGACCCGCACGTGCCGGGGGAGACTGCTCCCCCGCCGCGTGCGGGTTTCGTTGTCAGCAAAGCAGTGGGTGGCGCGGTCGTCCGCACAGCGGTGAAGCGAAAGCTTCGCCATCTGGTCCGAGAACGGCTTGCCCTGCTGCCCCCCGGTAGCCTGGTTGTCGTACGCGCGTTGCCCGGTTCGGGTGACGCCGACCATGAACAGCTGGCCCGAGACCTGGATGCCGCGTTGCAACGGCTCCTGGGAGGGGGCGTGCGATGAAGTACCCGCTGCTGGCTCTCATCAAGCTGTACCAGTGGACGATCAGCCCACTTCTCGGGCCTGTCTGCCGTTACTACCCGTCGTGTTCCCACTATGGATATACGGCGATCGACCGGCACGGAGCGATCAAGGGAACTGCGCTGACGGCCTGGCGCATCCTGAGATGCAATCCGTGGTCACCCGGTGGCGTGGATCACGTTCCACCACGCAAACGTCCGCGTTGGCACGAGCTGCTGCGTAGTGCCATACGCGGCAGCAAGGGCGGGGACTCCGCCGCTGATGTGCCTCCCGGGAGGTCGGCCACCGATCTCCCGAGCTCGGCCGCAGAGACTTCGCCCAATGCTCAAGGAGCCTGATTAGTGGACACGATTGCCAGTCTGTTCAGCTTCATCACGTGGCCTGTTTCCTGGGTCATCGTCCAGTTCCACAAGTTGTACGGGGCGATCTTCGGCCCTGACACGGGATGGGCCTGGGGTCTTTCCATCGTGTCCCTCGTGGTGCTGATCCGTATCTGTCTGATCCCGCTGTTCGTCAAGCAGATCAAGTCGACGCGGAACATGCAGGTGCTCCAGCCGAAGATGAAGGCGATCCAGGAGCGCTACAAGAGCGACAAGCAGCGTCAGTCCGAAGAGATGATGAAGCTGTACAAGGAGACGGGTACCAACCCGCTCTCCTCGTGCCTTCCGATCATCGCGCAGTCGCCGTTCTTCTTCGCCCTGTACCACGTGCTCTCGGCCATCGCGTCGAACAAGAAGATCGGTGTCATCGATCAGTCGCTGCTGGACAGCGCGCGTCAGGCCCACATCTTCGGCGCTCCGCTCGCTGCCAAGTTCATGGACAGTGCGGAGAAGGTCGAGGCGCTCGGCGCCTCGCTGACCGACGTCCGGGTCGTCACCGCGGTCATGATCGTGATGATGTCGGCCTCGCAGTTCTTCACGCAGCGCCAGCTGATGACGAAGAACGTCGACCTGACGGTCAAGACTCCGTACATGCAGCAGCAGAAGATGCTCATGTACATCTTCCCGCTGATCTTCGCTGTCATGGGTATCAACTTCCCCGTCGGTGTCCTCGTCTACTGGCTGACCACGAACGTCTGGACCATGGGTCAGCAGATGTACGTGATCAACCAGAACCCGACCCCGGGCAGCAAGGCGCAGGAGCAGTACCTCGGGCGCCTTCTGAAGAGCGTCACCACGCACGGTGAGGTGCGGGGCCGGACCCGGCGCAACACGGTCAAGCGGATCGTGTCCAAGGGGCCGGACCGCAACGACATCGAGCGGAAGTTCGTCACGGGACTGGCGAAGCTCGGCCTGGCGCCGCAGGAGGACGGCACGGTGGTCAAGAGCGACACCGCCGTGGCCGAGGCCGAGGGCGGAGCCGCACAGCGGCGTCAGCAGCCCAAGCGCCAGACGAAGGCGAAGCGCCAGACCACCGCAGCCCATCCGGGCGCGGCCAAGGACAGCGATTCCACCGAGTCCGAGTCCAAGACCTCCCTGCAGAAGAGCGAACCGCAGGACGAGAAGTCCAAGCCGGCGGGCAAGCCCGCGTCCGGCTCCTCACGCCAAGCCAAGTCCGGACAGCGCAAGGGCCCGCAGAGGCCCAAGCACCCGTCCAAGAAGTAAGAAGGAGTCCATCCGTGACGGAAGGCACCACCTCCACGGCCGCTGAGGGCAGCGACACCTTGACCCGTCTTGAGCAGGAAGGGGAGATCGCAGCGGACTACCTTGAGGGCCTGCTCGACATCGCCGACCTGGACGGCGACATCGACATGGACGTCGAGGCGGACCGGGCCGCGGTCTCGATCATCAGTGATTCGGCACGTGAACTGCAGAAGCTCGTGGGTCGCGACGGTGAGGTGCTGGAGGCACTCCAGGAGCTGACGCGGCTGGCCGTGCACCGGGAGACCGGTGACCGGAGCCGTCTGATGCTGGACATCGGCGGTTTCCGGGCCAAGAAGCGCACGGAGCTCGCCGAGCTGGGTGCCAAGGCCGCGGACGAGGTCAAGAACACCGGCGAGCCGGTGAAGCTCGACCCGATGACGCCGTTCGAGCGCAAGGTCGTGCACGACGCGGTTGCGGCCGCGGGCCTGCGCAGCGAGTCGGAGGGCGAGGAGCCGCAGCGCTTCGTCGTCGTCCTTCCGGCCTGACCGGCCCCTCTCCTGTCGGCCCCGTCTGTTCGCAGGCGGGGCCGATCTTTGTCAGCCTGTTAGTCAGCCACCCATGGTGCGGTGCTGCGGTATGGAAGGACGGTTCCCGTGACGGAGGAAGTAGCGCTTCCCCAGGCGCCCGACGAGGCCCGGGAGGTTTTCGGTGAGTGCTTTCCCGAGGCCGTCCGGTACGCGGAACTGCTGGCCGATGCGGGGGTCAAGCGAGGGCTGATCGGCCCGCGGGAGGTACCGCGCCTGTGGGAGAGGCACCTGCTGAACTGTGCTGTTCTCTCCGAGGTCGTTCCCGAGGGCGTCACGGTCTGCGATGTGGGTTCGGGTGCCGGCCTTCCGGGGATTCCGTTGGCGCTGGTGCGGCCGGACCTGAAGATCACCCTGCTTGAGCCGCTGCTGCGGCGGACGAACTTCCTCCAGGAGGTCGTCGAGCTTCTGGGGCTGGACCACGTGACGGTCGTCCGTGGCCGGGCCGAGGAGGTCCTGGGCACGCTCCCGCCGGTTCATGTGGTGACGGCCCGAGCAGTGGCCCCGCTGGATCGCCTGGCGGGCTGGGGAGTGCCCCTGCTCCGCCCGTACGGGGAGATGCTGGCGCTCAAGGGTGATACTGCCGAAGAGGAGATCAACGGCGCGCGAGCGGCCCTCAGTAAGCTCGGGGTCGTGGAGACCGAGGTGCTTCACGTGGGTGAAGGCGTCGTCGATCCGATGTCCACGGTGGTGCGGGTGGTGGTCGGTGAGAGTCCTGGCGGTGTGAGGTTCGCCGCAAAGCGTGCCAAGGCCGCGAGGGTCAGCCGGACACGTCGTCGTCGCTGAGCGCAGCTGTACCTACCCCGCGCGGAGTGTCGTGCCCCTGTAGCTACGCTGCAGGGGCATCGTGTTTCACGTGAAACGTCGCTCTCTGCTGCATGGAATCATCGGCCGCGGTCGTGCGGCCGCCACCCCTCGCCATCGCAGGCCCGTTAGGGCTACGGAGTTGTCCACAGAAGTGGATTCATCCACAGAAGAGCGGGCCTCGCTGGTTCGCGACCCCGAAAGCATGGCAGGCTCTGCTCATTGCGAGCCTGAAGTCGAGGAGAGTGAATCCTTGCGGTCCGACGCCAACATCGCGGGACCGATGACCGATCCGGTCCCCGGTCCCCGAACCGAATCGGCGGGGGACGGTGTTTCACGTGAAACACCACCGCCGATGGATGACACACCCATCGGTCGTGCGGCCCAGCTGGCGGTGGAGGCCCTCGGCCGTGCCGGCGAGGGCCTGCCGCGGCCTGACCAGACGCGGGTCATGGTGGTGGCCAACCAGAAGGGCGGGGTGGGTAAAACCACGTCGACGGTCAACCTCGCCGCCTCTCTTGCGCTCCATGGCGCGCGCGTTCTGGTGGTTGACCTCGATCCGCAGGGGAACGCCTCTACGGCTCTGGGTATCGACCACCATGCCGAAGTTCCTTCGATCTATGACGTCCTGGTGGAGAGCAGGCCGCTCTCCGACGTGGTTCAGCCCGTTCCGGACGTCGAAGGTCTCTTCTGCGCCCCCGCGACCATCGATCTCGCCGGTGCGGAGATCGAGCTGGTATCGCTGGTGGCGCGGGAGAGCCGACTACAGAGGGCGATTCAGGCCTACGAGCAGCCGCTCGACTACATCCTGATCGACTGCCCGCCCTCGCTCGGCCTGCTGACGGTCAACGCCCTGGTGGCCGGCGCGGAGGTGCTGATCCCTATTCAGTGCGAGTACTACGCGCTGGAAGGGCTGGGTCAGCTGCTGCGCAACGTCGACCTGGTGCGGGGGCATCTCAACCCTGATCTCCATGTGTCGACGATCCTGCTCACCATGTACGACGGCCGCACCAGGCTTGCGTCGCAGGTCGCGGAAGAGGTGCGCAGCCACTTCGGTAAGGAGGTGCTGCGGACCAGCATTCCCCGTTCGGTGCGGATCTCGGAAGCGCCGAGTTATGGGCAGACCGTGCTGACCTATGACCCCGGTTCGAGCGGGTCGCTCTCGTACCTCGAAGCAGCCCGTGAGATCGCGTTGCGCGGGGTCGGGGTCCAATACGAGGCCCAGCATGCCCAGACGGGCGTGCGGAACAGCCAGCAGAATACTTCGGAGGGGATCCAGTGAGTGAGCGTCGTAGAGGTTTGGGGCGAGGGCTCGGTGCCCTGATCCCCGCCGCTCCGCAGGAGAAGCAGGTGCCGTCCCCAGGGACGGGTACCTCCGCGTCCGGCGCGATGCCGGTCCTGACGTCCGAGCGTGGCGTGGCGGTATCCAAGGTGACCACCCTGGGCTCGGGGAGCCCTGTGGTGCCGGAGCCGAGCGCTCCCCTCTCGATGTCCGACGGAACCAGTGAGCCGGCGGAGGTCGCTGGGGCGTACTTCGCCGAGCTGCCGATCGACTCGATCACGCCGAACCCTCGTCAGCCCCGCGAAGTGTTCGACGAGGACGCACTCGCCGAGCTCGTCACCTCCATCAAGGAGGTTGGCCTTCTTCAGCCTGTCGTTGTCCGCAAGACGGGGCCGGGGCGCTTTGAGCTCATCATGGGTGAGCGGCGCTGGAGGGCCTGCCGTAAGGCGGACCTGAAGCAGATCCCAGCGATCGTCCGGGCGACGGATGACGAGAAGCTGCTCCTGGACGCGCTTCTGGAGAACCTGCACCGGGCGCAGCTGAACCCCCTGGAAGAGGCGGCTGCGTACGACCAGTTGCTCAAGGACTTCAAGTGCACCCACGACCAGCTGGCCGACCGGATCGGGCGCTCGCGCCCGCAGGTGTCCAACACCCTGCGCCTGCTGCGGCTGTCGCCGCCGGTGCAGCGCAGGGTCGCGGCCGGGGTGCTTTCGGCTGGACATGCGCGGGCCCTGCTGTCGGTGGATGACTCCGAGGAGCAGGACAAGCTCGCCCATCGCATCGTGGCCGAGGGGCTTTCGGTGCGTGCGGTCGAGGAGATCGTGACGCTCATGAGCTCCAGGCCCACGACCGCCGCAAAGTCCAAGGGCCCACGGGCGGGCGGTCGGCTGTCGCCGGCGCTGTCCGATCTGGCGTCCCGGCTGTCCGACCGGTTCGAGACCAGGGTGAAGGTCGACCTCGGGCAGAAGAAGGGGAAGATCGTGGTCGAGTTTGCCTCGATGGAGGATCTGGACCGCATCCTCGGCAGTCTCGCGCCGGGTGAGGGCCGTGTTCTGGACCACGCTCCTTCGGAGGAGGAGGCGGCCTCTTCGGAGAAGACGGCGGCCTCGGAGAAGACGGCTGGGAACGACGAAGGCTGACGTCCTGCGTGGTGAGTGGCGGGTTGTTTTCCGGTGGGTCACGGAGGGCAGCCCGCCTTTTGCTTCTGGGGGAGGCGGTCGGCTCTTTGCTCTCTCACGGTGTCGGCTTGATTCCTTGGTCGATACGATGCGTTCTGGTAGCGCATATCCATTTGCCCATCTCCGTGAACGGAGGGCACCGGCCGTCGTGCGACGCGGCGGGTGAGGGAAGTGAGGAACGACCTTCATGGGGCGTCGGCTCGTACCGCTCACGCTGGACAACCTGTCGGATCTCCCCCAACGCTGCCGCTCGTGTGTGTTCTGGGAGCTCGATCCGGTGCGTGGTGACGCTGCGGTCAAGGGCGGGACTGCAGAGGAGGAGAAGGAGGCCTGGATCTCCGCCGTTCTTCTGGAGTGGGGGTCCTGTGGCCGAGTGGTCTACGTCGACGACGTGCCGGTCGGCTTCGTCCTCTACGCTCCGCCCGCCTATGTGCCGAGAGCAACGGCCTTCCCGACGAGTCCGGTCTCCCCCGATGCGGTTCAGCTGATGACCGCCCTGATTCTCCCGGGCTACCGAGGCCAAGGGCTGGGCCGGGTGATGGTGCAGACGGTTGCCAAGGACCTGCTCCGTCGCGGGTTCAAGGCAATCGAGGCCTTCGGGGATGCTCGCTGGAAGCAACCCGCTTGTGTGCTGCCTGCGGATCACTTGCTGGCCGTGGGCTTCAAGACGGTTCGGCCCCACCCCGTGCACCCGCGGCTGAGGCTGGAGCTGCGTACGACGCTTTCGTGGAAGGAAGACGTCGAGATGGCGTTGGACCGACTTCTGGGAGCTGTGCAGAAGGAACCGGTGCTGCGTCCGCTGTGAGCGATGTGCAGCGAAAGCGAAACGGGCCCATCCCCTGAGGGATGGGCCCGTTTCACGTGAAACAACGGGACTACTGTTCTACGGACCTACTCGGTGATGAAGCCTTCGAGATCGCGCAGGATCGCGGCCTTCGGCTTGGCGCCAACGATGGTCTTGGCGACCTCGCCACCCTGGTAGACGTTCAGCGTCGGGATGGACATGACGCCGTACTTCGCAGCAGTGGCCGGGTTCTCGTCGATGTTGAGCTTGACGATCTCAATCTCGCCGTGCTCGGCCGCGATGGCCTCCAGGGAGGGGGCGATCTGACGGCACGGGCCGCACCAGGCAGCCCAGAAGTCCACCAGCACGGGCTTGTCACTCTTCAGGACGACCTCGTCGAAGGAGTCGTCGGTCACGTTCTTCAGGGCGCCGGCCACGGCGGCCTCCTTAACTTCGCGGGGTGTGGGGTGAAGCGTGGATCAGACGGTGACTGCAGCGGACTTCTCGTCGTCGGCGAGCGCGGCCAGAAAGCGCTCGGCGTCGAGAGCGGCGGAGCATCCGGTGCCGGCAGCAGTGATGGCCTGCCGGTAGGTGTGGTCGACGACGTCTCCGGCGCCGAAGACACCGGTGAGGTTGGTGCGCGTCGAGGGGGCGGCCACCTTGAGGTAGCCCTCGTCGTCAAGGTCGAGCTGGCCCTTGAAGAGCTCGGTGCGCGGGTCGTGGCCGACGGCGATGAACAGGCCGGTCACGGCGAGCTCGGAGGTCTCACCGGTCTTCGTGTTGCGCAGGGTCAGACCGGAGAGCTTCTGGTCGCCGTTGACACCGGCGACCTCGCTGTCCCAGGCGAACTTGATCTTCGGGTCCGCGAACGCGCGGTCCTGCATGGTCTTGGAGGCACGCAGGGAGTCGCGGCGGTGGACGATGGTGACGGACTTGGCGAAGCGAGAGAGGAACGTGGCCTCTTCCATCGCGGTGTCGCCACCCCCGACCACGGCGATGTCCTGGTCCTTGAAGAAGAAGCCATCGCAGGTCGCACACCAGGAGACGCCACGTCCGGAGAGGGCGTCCTCGTTGGGCAGACCAAGCTTGCGGTGCTGCGAGCCCGTGGTGACGATGACGGCCTTGGCGCGGTGAACCGTGCCGGCGGTGTCAGTGACCGTCTTGATGTCACCGGTGAGGTCCACGGAGATCACGTCGTCAGGGATGAGCTCAGCCCCGAAGCGCTCGGCCTGGGCGCGCATGTTGTCCATGAGCTCCGGGCCCATGATTCCGTCCTGGAAACCGGGGAAGTTCTCCACGTCGGTGGTGTTCATCAGAGCGCCACCGGCGGTGACAGCACCCTCGAACACCAGCGGCTTCAGCGAGGCGCGCGCGGTGTACAGGGCGGCTGTGTAGCCCGCTGGGCCGGAGCCGATGATGATCACATTACGCACGTCGCTCACGGGTTTCTTCCTCGTCTCTGCAGACTGCCTACTGTCCACGCCTACCGGGGGTCGGTTCAACGACTCTCACCCCACCCAACGGATCCTACGGGGGATGCATTCCCGACGTGCCCGGGCGGCATCCGCCTGGCTTTCAGGGGCGTGCGTAGGCGTGCGTCAGCAGGAGCTTCCCCTTGGCTGCGGGCTCGGCGCCGACACATGCGGCGTCGACGACGTAGGCCTGGACCCTGGTGGTGTCCGAGGGGTGCGGCAGGACGACGAGGAAGGCATCAGTGCCTTCGTAGGTCCCGCGCTCCATGGCCAGGGCTGCCGTGCTCCGGCCTATGCCCTGCTTCACGCAGGAAGGGACCGCTACGGTCGGCGCCCGGAGCGGGGCTTGGGGTGATGCGGATTGCGGCGAGGACTTCGTGTCAGCGGACGGGTCCTGTTCCTGACTACTGGAGTCCTGCGGGCTGGCAGCGTCGGTGCGAGAGCCCAGCAGGCTGTTGACCCGGTCTTCCAGCGTGGACTGCGAGAACGCGTGCGACTCGGTTTTCGCCTGGGCGGAACCACTGTCCAGAGCGGTGGCGTCGCTACTGCCCTGGGAAAGCTGGACGTTCTGCAGCAGGAAGATGCTCACGCCGACCACGGCCGCTCCGAGGGCGGCGCCGAGCACCGCAGTGCGCCGACGCCGCCGTGCTGGGCGACGGCCGGGGCCCGTCGCAGCACGTGAGTGCCCGACCGGGCGGTCCGCGACTTCCGAGGCAGCCCCAGCACATGTCGTTTCACGTGAAACATTGATCGCGGTTTCCCGCGCTCCGTGGGAGGAGCGGGCTTCCTCCGCGAGTGCGGCGTCCATGCGATCTGCGATGTCGGAGGGCATGGGCTCCGGGGCGGGGAGCGCGCCGAGCAGCTCGCGGATCTCCTCCAGCGAGGTGTGCACGTCGGTGCAGAGTTCACACCCGGCCATGTGTCGCTTGACGTCGGCCGCGCGGGACGGGGAGAGCAGGCCCTCGGTGAGGTCGGAGATCTCGGAGACGTCCGGGTGCTGGGTCGTGTCGGTTGTCGATGTCATGCGCGTCCACCTCCGCCCTTCGCTGCCGCTGGATCGCTCGTGCCCGCATCTATTGGGCTCGCCGCCGATGGGACGGATGCTCTCGGCGTCCGGTTCCCTTCCGCCCTCGACCCCTCGCTGTCTTTCCCGCCGCTGCGGAGATGGGTGAGCTGAGGGGCCAGCCGCGCGCGTCCCCGCGCGCAGCGGCTCTTCACGGTACCGAC
Organism: Streptomyces sp. NBC_01013; assembly: GCF_045162765.1. NCBI lineage: Bacteria > Bacillati > Actinomycetota > Actinomycetes > Kitasatosporales > Streptomycetaceae > Streptomyces > Streptomyces sp. NBC_01013. The sequence continues at coordinate 4,153,370 of NZ_CP108687.1, read as the reverse complement.
CGGCACTTCAAGGATCAGGGCAGCCTCCGCTACCGGATACCCCTGCATGTCAACGAGGACGAGCGCAGCGCGTTGTTCGGCAGGGAGGGTGGCCAGCGCATCGAGCAGCTCGCGCTGAAGGTCCTGCCGTTCGGCAGGCGCCTCAGCGGACTCGTGCGGCTCCAGGAGTTGATCGAAGCGCTCAGGGTCGTCGACCGGTGCGGTCTTACGGGAAGAGGCCTTACGGACCCGGTCGAGACAGGCATTGACCGTGATGCGGTGCAGCCAGGTGGTGACGGCCGACTGCCCGCGGAACGTGTGAGCGGCGCGGAAGGCGGAGATCAAGGCGTCCTGCACGGCATCAGCCGCTTCCTCGCGGTCACCCAAGGTTCGCAGCGCCACGGCCCACAGCCGGTCGCGATGACGCCGTACGAGCTCACCGAAGGCGTCCGGTTCACCGGCTACGTGGCGAGCGAGGAGGTCTGAGTCGCTGAGTTGTCCGGACGGCTCGGCGGCCACCTCCCCCTCCCCCTCCCTCTCTCCGAATCAAGGTCAGTCTGTCTATCACGGTTGGGGCGGGAAGGGGGAGGGCTGATCAGCCGAGAACAGAGATCTCCGAAATTCCTCCGCGATACCCGCCGCCGGTGTCGTCCTGTGGAAGCTCCGTGATGTGAATCAGGACGTAGCGGGTCCGCACTGGCTTGGCGAGGGTTTCCTTGAGAGTGCTGCCTGCCGTCCCCAGCTGGGTGAGGTGCTGCGGGAAGTCCGAGAGGGACGAAGGCGCGGAAGCGCTCTCGTCTGCCGCCAGAACCTCTGCCTTCTGTCCGCTGCGGTACATGGTGACATCGATACCCGAGACGTCCTGCACGCTGCCCAGGTCAACGACTATCCCGCTGCCGTCCTTGCGGGGTGCGATGTTGCCGAAATTCGGGAAGCCCAGGTAGCGCGGAGTGATCCATGAGGTGTCCGGCTCGCCGTCGACGGTGTTCGGTGCGTCGCCCTGACTGATGCCTGAGCCGCTGGGCATGAACTCCGCGGCACCGGCGATCTTCAGCGGACCGGCAGGCCGGGGTTTCGGTTTGTCGCCGTTCTCCGGGTTGGTCTGTGTGGTTCCCGGGTCGTCCGAGCTCTTGTCGCGGTCGAGGAGCGTCTCCGCGAGCTGCCAGCTGCCGAGACCCAGAGCCGCGATGAGTAGCGCCGAAACCGCCCACTTGAGGGCCTTCCCGGTACGGCTCTGGAGCGGCGCGGGAGGTACTGCGACGGGCTGGGTGATGCCGGGGCCGGGGCCGGCCGGCCGGCCGTAGGTGCCCTGCTGGTACGTCGTCCGCTGGTACTCGGGCGGCGCGGTGAACGTGGGCTCGGGGGGGCGGATGCGCGGCATCGCCGCAACGGCTTTGGCGAGCTCGTCCGGGGTGGTGCACGGCTGTTCCTGACGGGAAGCAGTGGCCCCGTCATTGGCGAGCGCCCGCATGGCGATCTCGGAGAGACCGCGGTGGACTCCGGCCCGCACCTGGTCCGGCGCGATCAGCCCCACACCCTTGGGAAGCCCGGTGAGGCCGTAGGCATCGTTCTCGTAAGGCCAGCGCTGGGTCAGCGCGGCGTAGAGAAGGGCGCCGATCGCCTCGGTGTCGGCGCGCTGTGGTCCGTCGGAGGTGATTCCCCGCAGCGCGGCGTTCACCGCGAGGCCACGGATGCGGTATTGACCCGAGGAGCTGCGCAGCACCGCTCCAGGCGTCAGCCGTAGATGCGCCAGGCCCTCGCGGTGGGCGGCCGCCATGGCCTGGGAGATCTGGCTGACGAGCTGGTAGGCGTCGTGAGCTTCCATCGGTCCCGCGCCGAGGAGGGCGGTCAGCTCGGTGGCGTCCGGGAGCCATTCGTGGACGACGTAGACGAGATCGTTCTCTTCCACCGCGTCGAGGACCTGCACGAAGCGGGGGTCGCCGAGCAGGGCGGAGGAACGGGCCGCGGCCAGCACGGAGCGGGCCCGCGGATGGTCCGCAGGCAGGAGGTGTACGCCCACCGCGCGGCGCAGTTTCTCGTCGACAGCGCGCCAGCTGCTGAACCCGTCCAGACGGGTGACGCATTCTTCGAGCCGGTAGCGCCCGGCAAGCTTGTGACCGCTGTGCAGATCAGGGGTCGAGATGGTGGTCTCGGAGCTACTCGGCTCGCTCTCCGCGTCCTGAGGGCCTGAGCCCGTTGAGTCCTGGGCTTCCGCCGTACCGTCGCTCGTGGCCTCGTCCGCCTTCGCGGCCAGCGGTTCGTCACCACTGTTGTCTGCCACGTCGACGGCGGCCGTGCTACGTTCCGCCACCGTCGTTCCTGCCTCCCCATCCGTTGGGCGATGCCAGCCAGCCCCGCACAGTCACGCCAATTGTGCCCACACTCCGGCCCTATGCACGACACGCAGATACCGGTGATGGTTGTGCGGGCCGATGATCCTCAGCGGCCGAGTCGTCCGCGAATCATGCCGACCATGCCGTTGATCTCCTCGATCCGCATGCGCTTCGCCGCGACGAAGAACACTCCCAGCAGCATGGCCCCGCCGCAGACCAATGCGACGAGCGAGCTGAAGGCGCCGTCGCCGAGCGCGTGGAGCAGGCCGAATCCCACAGCCCCGCCGAGGACGGTGGCGGGGAGTGCGGCGAGACACAGCCGAGCGTAGGTGCGTACGACGTGGGCGCCGTCCAGATCGCCGCCGAGGCGGTTGCGCAGCCGCCGCCAGGCGATACCGACGCCGACGGCGTAGGCGAGCCCGTACGAGGCGGCCATGCCGACCACGGCCCACTGGGCGGGCAGCACGACGTAGCAGACGGCCGAGGCGGCCGCATTGACCAGGGCGACGATGACGGTGTTGTAGAAGGGCGTCCGGGTGTCCTCGTACGCGTAGAACCCTCGCAGCACCACGTACTGCACGGAGTAGGGGATCAGACCGAGGCCGAAGGCCATCAGGATGAAGCCCATGGAGCGAGCGGCTTCGGGCCCGCTGGAGGCGTAGAGCAGGGTGCACATCGGTACGCCCAGGGCGAGGAACGCGAAGGCGACCGGCACGATGGCCACCGCCGAGTTGCGTAGTCCCTGCGAGATGTCGTCGCGGACCGCGCCCGGGTCGTTGTCGTGGGCGGCGCGGGAGATGCGCGGCAGCAGGGCGGCCATGACCGAGACAGTGATGATCGCCTGCGGCATGCCCCAGATCAGCTGCGCGTTGGAGTACGCGAGGAAGCCCGCCCCGTTCTGGCCCGACGCCTTGCCGGCGGAGGTCGCGAGCTGGGTGACGACCAGCACACCGGCCTGGTTGGCGAAGACGAACAGCACCGTCCACTTGGCCAGCTTGACCGTCTTGCCGAGCCCGTGGCCCCGCCAGTCGAAGCGCGGACGGAAGCGGAATCCGGCCTCACGCAGATACGGGATCATGGCCAGGGCCTGGACGACCAAACCGAGCAGGGTTCCTACACCCAGCAGACGGACGCCCTCCGGCGGGATCGTCTGGACGCCCATGTGGGACTCGTGCGAGGTGCCGTAGACCCAGATGAACAGGCCGAACGTGAAGATCATGACGATGTTGTTGAGGACCGGGGTCCACATCATCGCGCCGAACTTCCCACGAGCGTTGAGGATCTGGCCCATGACCACGTGCACACCCATGAAGAAGATGGTGGGCAGGCAGTACCGCGCGAAGGTGGTGGCCACGTTGTTGGCCGCCGGGTCGTTGGAGATCGTCGACGACATCAGACGGATGAGGAAGGGCGCGGCGAAGACCGCGAGGGCGACGATCAGGCCCAGCGCGACCATCACCAGGGTCAGCAGCCGGTTCGCATAAGCCTCACCGCCGTCCTCGTCGTCCTTCATCGAGCGGACGAGCTGGGGGACGAAGACGGAGTTGAGGCCTCCGCCGACGGTGAGGATGTAGATCATCGTCGGCAGCGTGTACGCGATGGTGAAGCTGTCGCCGAGCAGGGCTGCGCCGAGGGCCGCGGTGATCACCAGACTGCGGACGAAGCCGGTGAGCCGCGAGACGAGGGTGCCGGCGGCCATGATCGCGCTGGACTTCAGCAGACCGGATGCCCGGCCACCGCCGGACTTCGGCGGCGAGGGGGCCGGGGCCGGCTCGGGCCGGTCCGGAGCCGGAGACCCGGCAGGGCCCTCCTGGTCCCGGAAGAGGTGGGCGAACGCGTCCGGCTCCTGGGGGTTCGTCGATGCCTGCGTGACGAGGTCGTCCACGCCCACGAACTGGGTGGTCGCGGCGTCGTCCCCGTACGGCAGGTGGCGGGACGGGCCGTCCGGCTCGGGGGGCGGGGTCTGCGCCCAGATCCGGGGGTCGGGTGGGTACTGGGCGGCAGGCGGCTGCTGGTAGAGCGGCTGCGGCTGCTGGTAGTAGCCAGGAGGCGGCGGCGGATGCGCGGCGCGGTCGTACAGCGCCTCGCTCACCGGGTCCTGAGCGGAGAGATCCTGGGACCGATAGGGGTCGTAGTCGTACGCCGCCTGAAGGTAGGGGTCGGGGGGCGGGGGCATCTGCTCCGGCCCGGGCGGCACCGGAGGCCCGCCGGAAGACCCAGCTCCGCCCGTACCCTGACCGCGGTCACCGTCGTACGGCGCGTTCATCGAAACCCCACCTCATCGTCCCCGGCCGACCGGCCACGACAGACATCGCTCAACGGTCCACTTTCTCACCCGTGCCCGACGGCTTCGTGCTTTCGGGACCGGTGTCCGGCGCCGGGTCACTCGGCTGCTCGGGTTCACTGCCGTCGTCGCCCGCCGCGCCGCCCGCGTTGGCGCGCTTGCGATGTGCATACATCCGGATGCCGGCGAGAACCAGGAGCAGAAGCCCTCCGGCGATCACGAGCAGCACGGTCGGCGTGAGCTCGGACACCTTCACGGTGAACGCCATCTCCGCGCCGTACGGCCTGCCGTCCTCCGTGTAGAGCTGAGCGGTCATCTGTACCTGGCCGTTGATATTGGCCGCGGCGTCGAACTTCACGGACTGGCTGTGGCCGGCGCCGATCTGGATCGGCTGCTCCGCCACTGCTCCGCCGTTGTTCAGCTCAAGGCGCGTCGCATTCTCCGACTTCAGCCTGAGCACCAGGTGCTTGACGTCCTGCAGCAGTCGGTTCTGCACGGTCACGGGAATCGTGGCGCTGCGGCCGGAAAGCGTGACATCCGACTTCGAGATGAGCTGGACCTCGCTGATGAGGCCCTGGAGGTATGTGCGTACCGAGTCCCGGTACCGCTGGGCCTCCAGCGGCTTGCCCCGCCACGATGTCGACATGGAGCGGTTGACCGCGTTCCCGAAGGGGGTCACCACCCGGTCGGGCTGCGTGAGGATGACCTGGAAGTCGTCGAGGGAGGCCTGGGTGGATTTGATGTCCTGGAAGGCCTGTGTGGGCAGCTCCTGGCTGCGCAGCCTCTTGGGGTACTGGGAGGTCCGGGGGACCGTGGTGGTCGCCTCTGCGTCGGGCTTCGCCGCCGCGGCCTGCATCAGGGTCTGGGACTGCGTCCAGCGCCCGTCGTCGAGGGTGTGAAGCGCGCGGGCCATCGTCTGGGCCTGGGCGATGGTGGGCATCCGCTGGGGCGCCACGACGATGCTTCGGTCCTTGTCCGTGTCCTGCTCGGACAGGGCGAGCGTGAGGGCCAGGAACTTCTGCACGGCGGGCGTGGAGTCCCCGGCCTTCGACATGTCGCCCTGGAAGGCCGTGGAGAGACGGGCGTCGGAGACCACCGCGGTGGTGCCGCCACCGATGGGCCTCGCAGCGGTCGGCGTGTAGGGCAGGCCGGCGGTCTCCTGAAGGCTGTCGCTGCGGGCGATCACGTTGTGGGCCCCGGTGGAGGTGGCGACGTCCACGATGGACGGGTCGATCGCACCGTCGACGGGCCAGGCGAAATCGGTCGACGGCTTCATGTGGAGGATCGTCTCCACGGTCATCCCGGCGACCTCGCTGGCCGTCTGGAGGTGGCTGAGCGTGCCCGAGACGTTCTTGCCGCGGTGCGCGATGGAGGCCAGGTCGGGATCACCGAAGGGCAGGGCGACGACCTTGCCCTCGGCCACGGCCGCTTCCAGCGAGCTGAGCCACTTCTTGGCCACCGCCTGGTTCGTTCCGGCGACCGTGGTGTCACCCGACTTGACGCGATAGCTCTTGGTCATGGCATCGACACTGGCAAGCAGATCCGGGTCGATGACCCAGGTCACGGGCAGCTGGCTGCCGAGCGACACCATGCGCTCAAGGCGGCCGCCCGGCGCGATCTCCGCGGCCAGGTCGTCATCGGCGAACACCGGAGTCTGCTGCTCGTCGGAGCCGGTCTCTGCGGTGAGATGCGCCGGAGCGATCAGCGGCCAGAGGTAGCTGATGCCGGACTTCGAGTCACTGTCCTTGTTCTGCCAGGGCAGAAACGTCCGCTTGATGCCCAGCACGTGGTCGTACTGAGCAAGAGCTGTCCGGCCCGACAACGAGACGCCCAGTTGGTAGACGCCGTCATCGCCGAGGTCCAGCTTGCTGACTGGCACGGACAGAGTGAAGTCCTGGCTGATACCCGAAGCCAGCTTCGCGATCTTGACCGTGTACTTGCCCCCGAGGGGGTAGGGATCCGTCCCGGGGACGTAGCCGGTGCGCTGAGCCGCCGCGTCGATCGAGGTCCTGCCGTACAGCTTCGGACCCACACGCAGATCTACCTGCGCGTCGGTGACGGCCGCCTTGCCCCTGTTGGTCACGGTGCCGGAGACGGTGAGCGTGTCCCCCTTCACAGGGGCGCTCGGTGTCACGGTGTCCAGGGAGACCGAGACGGTGCTGGTCTCGGGCGGAGCCTTGCTCGTTCCACCCGCCTGCGCCTGCGGGACGGCGACCCCGGCCAGCAGGGCAGCGACGAGCGGAGCCCCGGCGAGCGCGGTGGCTGTGCGCCGGAGCCACCGGCGGGCAGGAGAGGGACTCATCCCCTGGATGTCTGCCGCCTCGGCCACGCGTACCCGTCCCTCGTCGTCGTCAGCTGCTGTCACTCGTTGTCCGTTGCTGCGTCCCCGCATGGTAACGATGTGCGCCGTGACCAAGTGCCGGGGAGTCAGCCACATGATCGGGAGAGTCTCGCAGGGCGAGCGGAAACCATGACGCCCGGGCCGGTCCGGGCACGTACCCTTTTCTGTTGTGCCGAACGCCAATGAAGACAACTCCAGCGCCCTGACCCAGGTGCAGCTCCGCGCAGTCAGCGAACTGCTGCGGGTGTCCCCGGTCGCCGACGACCTCGCCCGCCGATTCCAGGATGCCGGATTCAGTCTTGCCCTGGTCGGCGGCTCGGTCCGGGACGCGCTCCTCGGCCGCCTGGGGAACGATCTGGACTTCACGACCGACGCGCGCCCCGAGGACGTGCTGAAGATCGTCAGGCCCTGGGCGGACTCGGTGTGGGAGGTCGGGATCGCCTTCGGCACAGTGGGCGCCCAGAAGGACGGCTACCAGATCGAAGTCACCACATACCGGTCCGAGGCGTACGACAGGACCTCGCGAAAGCCTGAGGTTTCCTACGGTGATTCCATCGAGGAAGATCTCGTCCGCCGCGATTTCACGGTAAATGCCATGGCGGTCGCGCTCCCGCAGAAGGAGTTCGTCGATCCGCACGGCGGTCTCGATGACCTGGCGGAGCGTGTGCTTCGCACCCCGGGGACGCCTGAGGACTCCTTTTCGGATGACCCGCTGCGCATGCTGCGCGCTGCGCGGTTTGCCGCGCAGCTGGATTTCGAGGTCGCTCCCGACGTCGTCGCAGCGATGACGGAAATGGCGGGCCGGATCGAGATCGTCTCGGCAGAGAGGGTGAGGGAAGAACTCAACAAGCTCCTGCTCTCCTCGCATCCCCGGAAGGGGCTGGCACTTCTCGTCGACACAGGACTGGCGGAGCAGGTCCTTCCCGAGCTTCCTGCGCTCAGGCTGGAAAGTGACGAGCATCACCGTCACAAGGACGTGTACGAGCACTCCCTGACCGTCTTGGAGCAGGCGATCGACCTGGAGGAGGACGGCCCGGACCTCGTTCTGCGTCTCGCGGCCCTGCTCCACGACATCGGCAAGCCCAGGACTCGGCGGTTCGAGAAGGACGGGCGGGTCTCGTTCCATCACCACGAGGTGGTGGGCGCCAAGATGGTCAAGAAGCGACTGACCGAGCTCAAGTACTCCAACGAGATGGTCAAGGACGTTGCGAAGCTGGTGGAACTGCATCTGCGCTTCCACGGATACGGCGACGGAGAGTGGACCGACTCCGCGGTCCGTCGCTACGTACGCGATGCCGGCCCCCTGCTGGAGCGGCTCCACAAGCTGACTCGTTCGGACTGCACCACGCGGAACAAGCGCAAGGCCAGTGCCCTGTCGCGGACCTACGACGGGCTGGAAGAGCGCATTGCCCAGTTGCGGGACCAGGAGGAACTGGAGTCGATCCGACCGGACCTGGACGGTAACGAGATCATGCGCATCCTGGACGTCGGCCCCGGTCCGGTGATCGGCAAGGCTTACGCATTCCTGCTTGAGCTTCGCCTGGAGAACGGGCCGATGGAGCATGACGCTGCTGTGGCCGAGCTCAAGAAGTGGTGGGCGGCGCAGAGCTGAGGCCGCGATGGCCACTCTGCCCGAGGGGGTGGGTCATGTTTCACGTGAAACATGACCCGCAGCGGACCGGCGCTGTTTCACGTGAAACAGCGCCGTCAGTCGTTCCTGTTCCATCGCAACAGCATCACGGCCACCGTGGCGTAGAGCAGGGCCACTCCGATCACCACTGTTGTCGACCTTCCGTCAGCAGGCAGGAGTAGCGCGGAGGCGCCTGCGGCGCTGACGAAGGCCACGTTGAACAGCACGTCATAGAGCGAGAAGATCCGACCGCGGAACGAGTCGTCCACGGCCGTCTGTACCACCGTGTCCGTCGCGATCTTCGCTCCCTGAGTGACCAGCCCTAGGACGAACGCCGCGATGAGCATGGGCAGGGGTCTGAACCAGAGCCCCAGCGCGGGTACAAGGACAGCTGCCGCCGCCGCGCACACCACCATCCAGCGAAACGTGCCCAGTCGCCCTGCAGCCCATGGGGTCAGTACGGCCGCCGCGAAGAACCCCGCACCGGACACCCCCACCGCCAGGCCGAGCAGCGCCAGTCCGTCGGACTCGTTGTCGGTCCACGCGTAGCGGCACAGCATCAGGACCATGATCGTCAACGCCCCGTAGCAGAAGCGGATCACGGTCATGGCGGCCAGCGCCAGGGATGCGCTCTTACGCTCCGCCAGATGGCGCACCCCATGACGAAGGCCGCGCGCGGTAGTGGTCAGAGCCGTCCGCAGGCGGAGGTGGCTCCCACTCCGGTCCGGCCCCAGCAGGTTGGAAGCGAGACTGAGGGACGCCAGCGCCGAAGCCAGATAGAGCCCTGCGCCCAGGAGCACCACCGCGGCATCGGAGTCCGCGATGATCAGCCGTACGGCAAAGGCGAGACCACCGCCCGCGGTGGCCGCCAACGTGCCCGCGGTCGGCGACAGTGAGTTGGCCAGCACCAGCAGATCCGGGGCGACGACGCGTGGGAGCGCGGCGGAGAGGCCGGCCAGGACGAAGCGATTGACCGCCGTGACGCAGAGCGCCGAGGCGTAGAAGAGCCAGTCGGGGGCCGAGCCGAGGATCAGCAGAGCGGTACAGCAGGCGAGGGTGGCGCGCAGCAGATTGCCGTAGAGGAAGACCTGCCGACGCGGCCAGCGGTCCAGCAGTACACCGGCGAACGGGCCGATGAGCGAGTAGGGCAGCAGGAGTACCGCCATCGCAGAGGCGATGGCACCGGCGGACGCCTGCTTCTCCGGGGAGAAGACGACATGCGCCGCGAGGGCCACCTGATAGACGCCGTCGGCCGACTGGGACAGGATCCGCACGGCCAGCAGGCGGCGGAAGTTCCGAAGGCGCAGGAGTACGCGCAGGTCACGCACGACGGGCATGGAAGCAAGGGTCACATACGTTGAGGGTCCCCGGGCGGATTGCCCGGGGACCCTCAACGGTGCGGGAGTCGAGGAGCGTTGCCGCTCCTCACCACACCGCGCCGACGCACCGTTTCAGGTGGGTCAGTTGGAGACCTCACCACGGATGAACTTCTCGACGTTCTCGCGGGCCTCGTCGTCGAAGTACTGGACCGGCGGGGACTTCATGAAGTACGAGGACGCGGAGAGGATCGGGCCGCCGATGCCGCGGTCCTTGGCGATCTTCGCAGCGCGGACGGCGTCGATGATGACACCGGCCGAGTTCGGGGAGTCCCAGACCTCGAGCTTGTACTCCAGGTTGAGCGGAACGTCACCGAAGGCGCGGCCCTCAAGGCGCACGTACGCCCACTTGCGGTCGTCCAGCCAGGCCACGTAGTCCGACGGGCCGATGTGGACGTTGTCCGCACCGAGCTCGCGGTCACGGATCTGCGAGGTGACGGCCTGCGTCTTGGAGATCTTCTTGGACTCAAGGCGCTCACGCTCGAGCATGTTCTTGAAGTCCATGTTGCCGCCGACGTTCAGCTGCATCGTGCGGTCCAGGACGACACCCCGGTCCTCGAACAGCTTCGCCATGACGCGGTGCGTGATGGTGGCGCCGACCTGCGACTTGATGTCGTCGCCGACGATCGGGACACCGGCCTCGGTGAACTTGTCCGCCCACTCCTTGGTGCCGGCGATGAAGACCGGGAGGGCGTTGACGAACGCGACCTTGGCGTCGATGGCGCACTGCGCGTAGAACTTCGCAGCGACCTCGGAACCGACCGGCAGGTAGCAGACGAGAACGTCGACCTTGCGGTCCTTGAGGATCTGGACGATGTCGACCGGGGCCTCGGCCGACTCCTCAATGGTCTCGCGGTAGTACTTGCCGAGCCCGTCGTGGGTGTGGCCGCGCTGGACGGTGACGCCGGCGTTCGGCACGTCGCAGAGCTTGATGGTGTTGTTCTCGCTGGCGCCGATGGCGTCCGAGAGGTCGAGGCCGACCTTCTTCGCGTCGACGTCGAAGGCGGCGACGAACTCGACGTCCCGCACGTGGTACTCGCCGAACTGGACGTGCATCAGACCGGGCACCTTGCCGGCCGGATCGGCGTCCTTGTAGTACTCGACGCCCTGGACCAGCGAGGCGGCGCAGTTGCCCACGCCGACGATGGCTACGCGAACCGAACCCATTCCGGTTGCTCCCTGTGTGTAATGGATGTTCCTGATGAGGCCCCCGCGGATCTGCGGAGGACTCACTTGGCGGTGTCGTCGGACGGATCCGGCGGGTTGTTACCCCGCCGGGGCAGGCCGTCCGACTCTCCTGCGGTGTTCTGCTGAGCTGAGCCCTCGGGCGAGGATCGTCGCTGATCCCGTCCCGACCGCTCGCTCTCGATGAGCTCGTTCAGCCAGCGCACTTCGCGCTCCACGGACTCCATGCCGTGTCGCTGCAGCTCAAGTGTGTAGTCGTCGAGGCGCTCGCGGGTGCGGGCCAGAGAGGCGCTCATCTTCTCGAGACGCTCCTCCAGCCGGCTGCGACGGCCTTCCAGCACCCGCATCCGCACGTCGTGCTCCGTCTGCCCGAAGAAGGCGAAACGAGCAGCGAAGTGCTCGTCCTCCCAGGAGTCGGGGCCGGTGTGCGAGAGCAGCTCCTCGAAGTGTTCCTTACCTTCTGCCGTCAGCCGGTAGACGATCTTCGCGCGGCGCCCTGCCAGTGAAGAGGCGGGGGCGACCGCACGCCCGGCGCCCGGCAGGACGTCTGCCGGAGCATTTCCCGGCTCCTCGATCAACCAGCCGGTGGCGACCAGCGTCTTGAGGCAGGGGTAGAGGGTTCCATAGCTGAAAGCTCGGAAGATCCCCAACGAGGTGTTGAGGCGCTTACGGAGCTCGTAGCCGTGCATCGGGGACTCGCGGAGCAGTCCGAGGACGGCGAACTCGAGGATGCCTGAGCGCCTGCTCAACCTCGCCTCCTCCTTCTCCGAATGCTCTCGCGTGGCCCTGTGCCGAGCCGATGTACCGAGTCGATGTACCGAGCTGATGTATCGACTCGATACATCAGCACGATAGATCGGACTCGGGGCTGCGACAAGGGGGGCCTTAGTGAGCGGCGTCACATCGCCAATTCGTAGCAACCGACTTGCGTAATTTGGGGTGAAGTTCGGCCGCGGGGGGGTTTTGACCGTGCGTAGTCTGTGCGGCATGCAGACCACCGGGAACCGTGTGACGTCCGAGTACGTCAGTCTTCGCGGACTAACCGGATGCACTGCGGATGAGCCCCTCGCGGGGCTGGTCCGTAATTCGGGGGGACACCGGATCTCAACTGCCGCTTCCAGGCGCTCTCGCCTGCCCGAGGAGTAGTCGTTCGATGAGCGAGCACCGTCGCAAGATGCCGCAACCGCAAGGTGGCGGGCGTGCCGCGGCCAGACGAGCCGCCCAGCAGTCCCCCGGACGCCGCGCCGCACCGTCACGCGGAGTAACTTCCGAGTCACCCTCCGGTTCGTCCGGGGAAGAGACTCCGTACGGCGGGCGCGCCGCTGCCAGACGCGCTGCCCAGCGTGGCGGCGGTGGCCGCGGTGGTGCCGACGGCGGCGGGGGTGGCCGGCGTCGCGGAGGCGGGGACGGTGGGCAGGAGGGCCCCGGCCGCGGCCGGGGACGCGGCAGCCAGCGCCCGGCCAAGAAACGCTTCATCGACTACCCCCGCTCCGGCAGGCAGGGCCTGCGGCGCTGGATGCCCTCGTGGAAGCTGGTCTCCGGCCTCTGCATCGGCTTCCTCGGCCTTCTGATGGGGCTCGCCGGTCTCGCGTACGCGATGGTCGCCCAGCCCAAGGTCCAGGCGGCCGCGAAGGCGGAGAACAACGTCTACTTCTGGAAAGACGGCACGCAGATGGTGGCCACCGGCGGTGAGGTCAACCGCCAGATCATCGACTACGCGCAGATTCCGGAAGCGATGCGCAACGCCGTCATCTCAGCCGAGAACAAGACCTTCGACACCGACCACGGCATCGACCCGATGGGCATTGCCCGAGCCGTGTTCAACATGGCCAAGGGCGGCCAGACCCAGGGCGGCTCGACGATCACCCAGCAGTACGTGAAGAACTCGCAGCTGTCGCAGGAGCAGAGCCTGAGCCGTAAGTTCCAGGAACTCTTCATCACGCTGAAGGTCGGCAGCGAGATGGACAAGAAGGACATCATGGCGGGGTACCTCAACGTCTCGTACTACGGACGAGGTGCCTCTGGAATCCAGGCGGCGGCACGTACGTACTACGGCAAGGACGCCAAGGACCTGAACCCGAGCCAGTGCGCCTTCCTGGCGACCCTCCTCAAGGGGGCCAGCTACTACGACCCTGCGGGTGCCCCGGAGGTCGACTCGGTGGAGGCGACCGCGGAGAAGAACAGAGAGCGGGCCGAGAAGCGCTGGCGCTGGATCCTCGACGAAGAGGTGAAGGACGGCAGGATGGAGCAGTCGGAACGCGACAAGTACACGAAGTTCCCGATGCCCCAGAAGCCGAAGAAGAACGCCCAGCTGGGCGGCCAGATCGGCTACCTCGTCTCCACGGCCAAGTCGTACATCACCGCCAACACCGACATCACCCGCGATCAGCTCGATCAGGGCGGTTACGAGATCCACACGACCTTCGACGAGAAGAAGGTCGAGCAGCTGAACAAGGCCGTCAAGAAGGTCTACGACGAGAAGATCGACGTCAAGAAGCGCCCGACCAAGGACACCCACGTCCAGTTCGGCGGCACGTCGGTGGATCCGAAGACCGGTGCTATCGAGGCGATCTACGGTGGCCAGGACGCCACGAAGCACTACACCAGCAACGCTGATCCCACCGGTGCCGCGGTCGGCTCCACCTTCAAGCCGTTCGTGCTGGCTGCGGCGATGGAGTACGGCAAGCGGGATCCGTCCGGCAGCTCCGAACAGGGTGAGGCGGAGCGGACGAAGGTCTCGCCGAAGAGCATTTACAACGGCAACGACAGGCTCAAGATCAGGAAGTACAACGGCGAGATCTGGACCGACGAGAAGGGCAACGAGTGGCTCCAGGCCAACGACGGCCATGAGTCGAAGGGCAACATCACTCTTCGTGAGGCGATGCGTGTGTCCGCCAACTCGCCTTACGTACAGCTGGGTATGGACGTCGGTACCGACAAGGTGAAGGACGCGGCCATCGCGGCCGGCTTGAAGGACGACAAGTACATGGCGAACGCGAGCGTTCCGTCGTTCTCCATCGGCACCTCCTCGCCCAGCACGACCAGCATGGCGGGCGCATACGCCACGTTCGCGGCCAGCGGCCAGCAGCGTGAGCCCTTCTCGGTGACCGAGGTGAAGAAGCGCGGCGAGGTGGCCTACCAGCACAAGGTGGTTGCCAAGAGCGCCTTCTCCAACGTCATTGCCGACAACGTGACGGACGTGCTCAAGAACGTCGTCGAGAAGGGGACCGGCACACCTGCCAGGCTCCCCGGACGGGACGTCGCCGGCAAGACCGGTACGACGGACGACAACCTGTCCGCCTGGTTCGTGGGCTACACCCCGCAGTTGTCGACAGCGATCAGCATGTACCGGATGGATGACGACGACAGTCACAAGAACCGTCGGTTCGAGAAGATGTACGGCACCGGCGGCGAGACGAAGATCCACGGCGCGTCGTTCCCCGCCCGGATCTGGCATGACTACATGGCCGATGCGATGGAGGGCCAGCCCAAGGTCACCTTCCCGAAGCCGGAGTCGATCGGTGAGACGGTCTACGGCGGTGGCGCCAGCCCCAAGCCCACTCCTACGCCCACTCCTACGCCGACTCCGACTCCGACTCCGACGGAGACCATCACGCCGTCGCCGACCGCTACTGAGGTTCCGACCCCGGATCCGACCGAGAGCTGCGGAACGTGGGACGTGAACTGCCAGAACAACGGTGGCGGAAATTCCGGCGGATGGACCAACGGCGGCACCGACACCGGGACGACTGACGGCGGCACGGGCGGCACGGACGGCGGGACCACCACCGGGACCACGGACGGTACAAGCTCCGGGGGCACCAGCCCCTCTCCCACCACAGGGGGCAACGGGAACGGGAACGGCAACGTCTTCGGTGGCCCGGCCGGGTAGCGCCCGGCAGACAGCTCATCCCGCGCGCCCGCCAGGGCGGGCCGGGGGGAGCCGAGCAGTGTGATGAGGGCCGCGGCACCAAAGGGTGCGGCGGCCCTCCTCGATTCCACAGTCCGGTACGGCAGGATGTGCGGCATGCCAAGCGCAGAGGATTCGAGCGTGCACCAGGAACGGTCCGTCGTACGGCCCACGCACCAGGACGAGATCGCCGCGGCCGGCAGCGAGCTGATCGGCGGGAGGTCGGGGCGCTGGACGCGTCTCGGCAGCACCGCTCTCACTCCCGTGGGCGCGGTCGCGCTGGTGGCGATCGGGATGTTCGCACTCGGCATGGTGCAGAAACTGCCCTGCTACAACTGGGCGTGGTTCAGGGGGGCGGGCTCCCAGTACACCCACGCCTGCTACTCCGACATCCCGCACCTCTACGCAGGACGGGGCTTCGCCGAGGGCCTGGTGCCGTACTTCGACAGGCTGCCCGGCGACATGCAGTTCCTGGAGTACCCGGTCCTCACAGGCGTGTTCATGCAGATCGCTGCCTGGCTCACCCCGGGCGGTTCCATTCAGCAGCAGGAACAGGCCTACTGGCTTGTCAACGCGGGCATGCTGATGATCTGCACCGCCGTCATCGCCGTGTGTGTCGCACGCACGAACCGTCGCCGGCCCTGGGACGGCCTCCTGATGGCGCTGGCGCCCGCGTTCGCGCTCACGGCCACGATCAACTGGGACCTGCTGGCAGTCGCCCTGACGGCCGCGGCGATGCTCATGTGGTCCCGGAGCCGCATCCTTGCTTTCGGCATCCTGATCGGGCTGGCCACGGCCGCCAAGCTCTACCCCGTGTTCCTGTTGGGCCCGGTCTTCGTGCTGTGCTGGCGGGCGGGGAAGTGGAGGGAGTTCGGGGTGGCGACGCTCGGTGCCGCCGCCTCCTGGCTGGTGGTCAATCTGCCGGTGATGGTGTTCGCGCCCGAGGGGTGGAAGAAGTTCTACACCTTCAGTCAGGAGCGCTCGATCGACTTCGGTTCCTTCTGGCTGGTCATCACACAGCGCACCGGCAAAGCCATCGACGTCTCCACGGTCAACACCGTCTCCACGCTGGCGACGATCGCCCTGTGCGCGGTGATCGGGGCGCTGACGCTGACCGCGCCGCGCAGGCCGCGATTCGCCCAGCTCGCCTTCCTGGTCGTCGCGGTGTTCATCCTCGTCAACAAGGTCTACTCACCGCAGTACGTGCTGTGGCTGATCCCCCTTGCCGCGCTGGCCAGGCCGCGCTGGCGGGACTTCCTGATCTGGCAGGCGTGCGAGGTCATGTACTTCCTGGGGATCTGGATGTACCTCGCGTACACGACGAGTGGGGACAAGCACCAGGGCCTGCCGACGGAGGGCTACCAACTGGCGATCGTGCTGCACCTGCTGGGCACGCTCTACCTCTGCGCCGTGGTCGTACGGGACATCCTGATGCCTGAGCGGGACGTGGTGCGGCGTGACGGCTCGGACGATCCGTCGGGCGGAGTGCTCGACGGTGCCGACGACGTCTTCGTACTGGGTCGGGCGGCGGGGCATCCTCCGCGCCGTGTCGCACTTGCCGAGACGGGACCGCGGGTGGAGTGGGGCACGGCGGGCACACCGGCCGCCGACTGAGCGGCCGGCGGCCCGGAGTCTCAGCGGTCGACGAGCCGGTCGAACTGTGTGGTCGTGTGACGCAGATGAGCCACCAGCTCGTCGCCCACCCGCGGCTCCTCGGCGTCCGAGGGCACGAACAGGATCGACACCTGCATGTGCGGCGGCTCGGCGAACCAGCGCTGCTTGCCGGCCCACACGAAAGGCGACAGATTGCGGTTGACGGTGGCCAGCCCCGCCCGGGCAACACCCTTGGCGCGCGGCATCACGCCGTGGAGAGCCTTGGGCGCCTCCAGGCCCACGCCGTGCGACGTGCCCCCGGCGACGACGACGAGCCAGCCGTCGGATGCGGCCTTCTGCTGCCGGTAGCCGAACCGGTCGCCCTTGACGACACGTGTGACGTCGAGCACCGCGCCCCGGTACTCCGTGGCCTCGTGGTCGCCGAGCCACAGCCGGGTACCGATGCGGGCGCGGAACCGGGTCTGCGGAAACTGCTGCTGCAGGCGTCCCAGTTCCTCGGCACGCAGATGGCTCACGAACATCGTGTGCAGCGGCAGCCGGGCCGCCCGGAGACGGTCCATCCAGGCGATGACCTCTTCGACCGCGTCCGAGCCGTCGGTGCGGTCCAGCGGCAGATGCAGGGCGAAACCCTCTAGACGTACGTCCTCGATGGCGGCGTGCAGATGCCCGAGCTCCTCCTCCTTGACGCCGTGGCGCTTCATCGAGCTCATGCATTCGATGACGACACGGGCGCCCACCAGAGCGTGCACGCCGTCCACGGACGAGACGGAGCGGATGACCCGGTCGGGGAGCGGCACCGGTTCCTCGCCGCGCCGGAACGGCGTGAGCACCAGCAGATCACCGCTGAACCAGTCCTTGATGCGGGCCGCTTCGTAGGTGGTTCCGACCGCGAGGATGTCGGAGCCGAAGCGGATCGCCTCGTCGGCCAGCCGCTCGTGGCCGAAGCCGTACCCGTTGCCCTTGCAGACCGGTACGAGGCCGGGGAACTGGTCGAGCACGGATTTCTGGTGCGCCCGCCAGCGCGCGGTGTCGACGTACAGGGAGAGCGCCATGGCCGGTCCGGAACCTTTCTGGTGGCTGCGGTGGTGTCGGTGTGCGGTGCTTCCGGAAGCGCCTGCTCAGGAACTTCCGGAAGAGCCCATTGAAACGAATAAAGCCGGTTTCGTCAGCCTTGCGCGGCGGATCAGCGACGTGACATGTAGAGGTCGAGGGCCTTGTGCAGCAGCTTGTTGAGCGGGAAGTCCCACTCGCCGAGGTACTCTGCTGCCTGGCCGCCGGTGCCCACCTTGAACTGGATCAGGCCGAAGAGGTGATCGGTCTCGTCCAGCGAGTCGGAGATGCCGCGCAGGTCGTAGACGGTGGCGCCCATCGCGTACGCATCGCGCAGCATCCGCCACTGCATCGCGTTCGAGGGACGCACCTCGCGCTTGTGGTTGGCCGAGGCGCCGTACGAGTACCAGACGTGCCCGCCCACGATCAGCATGGTCGCGGCCGCGACGTTCTCGCCCTCGTGACGGGCGAAGTAGAGCCGCATCCGGTTGGGGTCCTCGTTGTTGAGGGCCGTCCACATGCGCTGGAAGTAGCCGAGCGGACGGGGCCGGAAGTGGTCGCGCTCCGCCGTGATCTCGTACAGCCGCTGCCACTCGGCGAGCTCCGCGTAGCTGCCCTGGACGACCTCGACGCCGGCCTTCTCGGCCTTCTTGATGTTGCGGCGCCAGAGCTGGTTGAAGCCCTTGTGGACGTCTTCGAGGGAGCGGTTGGCCAGCGGGACCTGGAAGATGTAGCGGGGCTGTACGTCACCGAATCCGGCGCCGCCGTCCTCGCCCTGCTGCCAGCCCATCTTCCGCAGCCGGTCGGCGACCTCGAAGGCACGGGGCTCGATGTGGGTGGCCTCGACGTCGCGCAGGCGCTTCACGTCCGGGTCCTGGATGCCGCCCTTGATGGCGGCGGCGTCCCAGCGACGGATGACGACGGGCGGGCCCATCTTCACGGAGAAGGCGCCCTGCTGCTTCAGGTGCGCCAGCATGGGCTGCAGCCAGTCGTTCAGGTTGGGGGCGTACCAGTTGATGACCGGGCCCTCGGGCAGATACGCGAGGTACCGCTTGATCTTGGGCAGCTGTCGGTAGAGCACCAGACCGGCGCCGACCAGCTGGCCGCCCTTGTCGAACCAGCCCAGACTCTCCGAGCGCCACTCGGCCTTCACATCCGCCCATGCCGGGACCTGCATGTGACTGGCCGCGGGCAGACTCTGGATGTACGCCAGATGCTGCTCTCGGCTGATGGTCCTCAGGGTCAGGCTCATGCGGGGCGCTCCTCGGCAGGTGTGTCCCCATCGGTCAGGGGCTCCGGCTCTCGCGCCGAAGCCTACTGTGACCGGGAAGCCCGCTGTCTGGCCCCGTCGTTCCGAGCGGTCCCGATACGGCAACGGGGGCGGCCCCGTCCGTGGACGGGGCCGCCCCGCAGGCTCCGGGCCGCTGCTGCGCCGCGGTCAGCTGATCACGCCGCCGAAGAGTCCGCCGTGGGCCATGCCCAGGAAGAATCCGATGGCGGATGCACCCATGCCGAGGATGAGGGGGAACCTTTCCCGGGTGGTCACGGAGATGTACTGCCCGTACGCGCCCGTGAGGATCCCGATGAGCCCGGCCCACGAGCTGATCAGATGCAGGCTGTGGAACATCGCCGTCACGAAGGCGAGAGCGCCGAGTACCACCGTCACCGCCACCAGGACGTCCTGGAGCGGATGGGGCCTGCCGTCCGTCGCGAAGAGGGAGACGGAGGAGCGGGAGCGGGATCGCATTGCTTGTGCCATGGAGTACCTCCTGGCCGAAAGGCGGCGCATCGTGGCGCCGCTCACACCCGATGTGTACAGATTGCGTCTCCTGACCACCGGATTTCAACCGGAAGCCGGTCTACAGGTAGTCTGTACGGTCTGCACCGGTGTCTGCCCAGGCCAGCACAGTCGGCCCCTCCTCGACGGAGGGCGTTGTCAGTGGCGGCTGTTTTACTCGGAGACACTGTTGCTTACGCATCACGACCCTCCTGCCACGGAACGACCGTGGCCGCTGAGTCCAAAGGAGGTGGGTTCCACATGCGTCACTACGAGGTGATGGTCATCCTCGACCCCGATCTCGAGGAGCGAGCAGTCTCCCCGCTGATCGAGAACTTCCTCTCCGTCGTCCGTGAGGGCGAAGGAAAGGTTGAGAAGGTCGACACCTGGGGCCGTCGTCGGCTCGCTTACGAGATCAAGAAGAAGCCCGAGGGCATCTACTCGGTCATCGACCTGCAGGCCGAGCCTGCGGTCGTCAAGGAGCTCGACCGCCAGATGAACCTGAACGAGTCGGTCCTCCGGACCAAGGTCCTCCGTCCCGAGATCCACTGAGCTTTTAGCTCAGTGGTCATCGGGTTCGAGTAGCAGCAAGCAGCCAGAAGCAATCCCCGCCGAGAGGTTCATCCATGGCAGGCGAGACCGTCATCACGGTCGTCGGCAATCTCGTCGACGACCCCGAGCTGCGCTTCACCCCGTCCGGTGCGGCGGTCGCGAAGTTCCGCGTCGCGTCCACTCCCCGCATCTTCGACCGGCAGACCAATGAGTGGAAGGACGGCGAAGGCCTGTTCCTCACCTGCTCGGTCTGGCGTCAGGCGGCGGAGAACGTCGCCGAGTCGCTCACGCGAGGCATGCGCGTTGTCGTGCAGGGCCGGCTGAAGCAGCGGTCGTACGAAGACCGCGAGGGCGTCAAGCGCACGGTCTACGAGCTGGACGTCGAGGAAGTCGGCCCCAGTCTCAAGAGCGCCACTGCCAAGGTCACCAAGACCACCGGTCGTGGTGGTCAGGGCGGCCAAGGCGGCCAGGGTGGATACGGCGGCGGCCAGCAGGGTGGCGGTAACTGGGGCGGCGGTCCCGGTTCTGGCGGTCAGCAGGGTGGTGGCGGTGCTCCCGCCGACGACCCGTGGGCCACGAGCGCGCCGGCCGGCGGCCAGCAGGGCGGGGGCCAGCAGAGCGGCGGAGGCGGTTGGGGCGGAAGCTCCGGCGGCTCCGGCGGTTCTGGCGGCGGCTACTCGGACGAGCCGCCCTTCTAGGGCAGCTCGTACCCCCACTTCTTGATCACACAGGAGAAACACCATGGCGAAGCCGCCTGTGCGCAAGCCTAAGAAGAAGGTCTGCGCGTTCTGCAAGGACAAGACCCAGTACGTGGACTACAAGGACACGAACATGCTGCGGAAGTTCATTTCCGACCGCGGCAAGATCCGTGCCCGCCGCGTCACCGGCAACTGCACGCAGCACCAGCGTGACGTCGCCACGGCTGTCAAGAACAGCCGTGAGATGGCGCTGCTGCCCTACACGTCCACCGCGCGATAAGGGAAGGGTGACCGAATCATGAAGATCATCCTCACCCACGAGGTCTCCGGCCTCGGTGCTGCGGGCGACGTCGTTGACGTCAAGGACGGGTACGCCCGTAACTACCTGGTTCCGCGTGGCTTTGCCATTCGCTGGACCAAGGGTGGCGAGAAGGACGTGGCGCAGATCCGCCGCGCCCGCAAGATCCACGAGATCGCCACGATCGAGCAGGCCAACGAGATCAAGTCCAAGCTCGAGGCCGTGAAGGTCCGTCTGGCCGTTCGCTCCGGCGACGCCGGCCGTCTCTTCGGCTCCGTCACCCCGGCCGACATCGCTTCGGCGATCAAGGCTGCCGGTGGCCCGGATGTGGACAAGCGTCGCGTCGAGCTCGGCTCGCCGATCAAGACGCTCGGCGGATACCAGGTGTCCGTGCGTCTGCACCCCGAGGTCGCTGCGAAGCTCGGCATCGAGGTCGTTGCTGCCTGACTGGGCCGCGCCTCAGCAGAACAGTGAAGGGCCGCACCCCCTGGGTGCGGCCCTTCGCCGTTGCCGGGGTGGCCTGTTTCACGTGAAACAGACCGTTGCAGTCGGCTCAGCGGGTGGCGCCAGTGACCATCCATGTGCCGGAACGGGTGCGAAGCCAGAGCGTTGCCAGGCGAACAAGCATCATGAGAGCCATCGCACACCACAGCGCCGTCAGGCCGCCGCCCAGAACGGGCACCAACAGGGCCGCCGGGGCGAAGACAGCCAGGGTGATGAGCATGGCCCAGGCCAGATAGGGCCCGTCTCCAGCACCCATCAGGACGCCGTCCAGGACGAAGACGACACCGGCGACCGGCTGGGTCAGCGCCACCACCAGCAGGGCCGGGAGCAGGGTGTCCTGCACGGAGGGATCACTGGTGAAGAGTGGGACGAACAAGGGGCGTGCGAGGACGATCAGGACTCCGAACACCATGCCGGAGAAGACGCCCCACTGCACCATGCGGCGGCATGCCTCGCGCGCGCCAGCAGTGTCGGCCGCGCCCAGGTAGCGTCCGATGATGGCCTGCCCTGCGATGGCGATGGCATCCAGCGCGAAGGCCATGAGGCTCCACAGCGAGAGAACGATCTGGTGCGCGGCGATGTCTGTGTCGCCCAAGCGGGCGGCGACAGCTGTGGCGATGAGCAGGACGGCGCGGAGTGACAGCGTTCGGACCAGGAGGGGCACGCCTGCCTGGGCGCTGGCCCTAATGCCTGCGGCGTCAGGGCGCAGTGAGGCGCCGTGGCGCCGGGCGCCGCGGACCACGACCACGAGATAGGCGAGTGCCATGCCGATCTGGGCGATCACGGTGCCCCAGGCCGATCCCGCGATGCCGAGCCCGGCGCCGTAGACGAGGCCTGCGTTGAGGGCAGCGTTCACAGCGAATCCGCCGATGGCGACGTAGAGCGGGGTGCGGGTGTTCTGCAGGCCTCGGAGCACCCCGGTCGCAGCCAGCACCACGAGCATCGCAGGGATTCCGAGGCTGGAGATCCGAAGATAGGTGGTGGCATGAGGCGCTGCCGTGTCGGAGGCGCCGAACACCTCGACGAGCCAAGGAGCCAGGGGGAGAGTCAGCGCGATGACGGCGATGCCGAGCAGGATCGCCAGCCAGATGCCGTCCATGCCCTGGCGGATCGCGGAGGCCAGATCGCCGGCGCCGACCCGCCGGGCGACAGCTGCGGTGGTGGCGTAGGCGAGGAAGACGAAGATGCTCACGGCTGTCGTCAGCAAGGCTGCGGCAACGGCGAGACCGGCCAGCTGTGGAGTCCCGAGATGGCCGACGATGGCACTGTCGACCATCACGAAAAGAGGCTCGGCCACAAGCGCGCCGAAGGCGGGGACGGCGAGCGCGATGATCTCGCGGTCATGCCGCCGACGACGGGACGGCGGGGTCGCCGGTGCCTGGATCATGGCAGCCAATCTAATCTTCCACAGGTAATAGATGCAAGT
This sequence comes from Streptomyces sp. NBC_01013, assembly GCF_045162765.1. Taxonomy (NCBI): domain Bacteria; kingdom Bacillati; phylum Actinomycetota; class Actinomycetes; order Kitasatosporales; family Streptomycetaceae; genus Streptomyces; species Streptomyces sp. NBC_01013. The sequence continues at coordinate 4,130,413 of NZ_CP108687.1, read as the reverse complement.
GGCTAACGATCCTTACATCCGAAGCGGCGTGACGTTCTGGCATGTGCCGGTTGTCGCGATCTTGGGCCGACTCGGAAAGTTTTTCTCCCCCACAGCCAGTGGATGGAGAAAGTGCAGGTCAGGGTGGTACCTGTGGTGTCGCTATGAGTTTGTCCACAGCGCTGTCCCCCGGTCCGTGCACAGGTTCTGCGGAGTTCTCCACAGCATCTGGTCCGTCGTCCACATGCCCTGTGGATAACCAGATTGGCTGACGCTTCCGAGCCGCCTACCGTGGTCCGGCGCCCCCACCTTGTTTCGGCCCTGGAAACCCACAGAACCCGACACACCGGAACCGGAGTCGGGCGTCCTGATTGTCGGTGCCGTGCCGTAAGAAAGAGTGGCACGGCTAGGTCCGCGGAGCGGACGGGAGGAGGTGGCCGGATGAGCATTCCCGAGCCTTTGGACGACCCCTGGGCCGACACCGGTCCCAGCGACCGTCTGCCTGTTTCCCGCCAGCGACGGGGCGAGGGCAAGGACCGCGGTGAGCAGCACGACCGAGGCCGGGAGAGCAGCAGTTGGGAGGGCGGCTCCTCCGGGTTCGAGCGGGTCCCGCCCCAGGACCTTGATGCCGAACAGTCCGTCCTCGGTGGCATGCTCCTGTCCAAGGACGCCATCGCCGACGTCGTGGAGATCATCAAAGGCCACGACTTCTATCGTCCCGCGCACGAGACCGTCTATCAGGCGATCCTCGACCTGTATGCCAAGGGCGAGCCGGCCGACCCGATCACGGTTGCGGCCGAACTGGTCAAGCGCGGCGAGATCACCAAGGTGGGCGGAGCTCCGTATCTGCACACCCTGGTCCAGTCGGTGCCGACCGCGGCCAACGCTTCGTACTACGCGGAGATCGTTCACGAGCGTGCCGTCCTGCGGCGCCTCGTCGAGGCCGGCACGAAGATCACGCAGATGGGATACGCGGCCGATGGCGATGTCGACGACATCGTCAACTCCGCCCAGGCCGAGATCTACGCCGTCACCGAGCAGCGGACCAGTGAGGACTACCTGCCGCTCGGCGACATCATGGAGGGCGCGCTCGACGAGATCGAGGCGATCGGCTCACGTAGCGGTGAGATGACCGGTGTTCCGACCGGGTTCACCGACCTCGACGCCCTGACCAACGGACTCCACCCGGGCCAGATGGTCGTCATCGCGGCCCGGCCCGCCATGGGTAAGTCCACGCTCGCCCTGGACTTCGCCCGGGCCTGTTCGATCAAGAGCAACCTGCCCAGTGTGATCTTCTCCCTCGAAATGGGGCGGAACGAGATCGCGATGCGTCTGCTGTCCGCCGAGGCGCGGGTGGCGCTCCATCACATGCGGTCGGGCACCATGACGGACGAGGACTGGACGCGGCTCGCACGGCGGATGCCTGACGTCTCCGCGGCCCCGCTCTACATCGACGACTCCCCGAACCTCTCCATGATGGAGATCCGGGCCAAGTGCCGTCGCCTCAAGCAGCGGAACGACCTCAAGCTGGTGGTCATCGACTATCTGCAGCTGATGCAGTCCGGTGGCGCGAAGCGCGCCGAGAGCCGTCAGCAGGAGGTCTCGGACATGTCCCGAAACCTCAAGCTGCTGGCCAAGGAACTCCAGCTGCCGGTCATCGCGCTCTCCCAGCTGAACCGTGGACCGGAACAGCGCACGGACAAGAAGCCGATGGTCTCCGACCTCCGTGAATCCGGATCGATCGAGCAGGACGCCGACATGGTGATCCTGTTGCACCGCGAGGACGCTTACGAGAAGGAGTCACCGCGGGCAGGCGAGGCCGACCTGATCGTGGCCAAGCACCGTAACGGTCCGACGGCCACGATCACTGTCGCCTTCCAGGGGCACTACTCGCGATTTGTGGACATGGCGCAGACCTGATCGGGGTGAGTGCGGGGCGCGCGGCTGCGGTAAATGAAGTCGCCACACGCCAGTTCGGGAGGTAGTTGTTGACGATGACTTCTCCTGCTGAACAGTTGCTCCCGAGTACGCAGCGCTCCCTGTTGCACCGCATTGCCACCGCCCAGGCCGAAGGGCGTTCACCTTCTATGACCGCTGCCGTACAGCGGCAGCGTCGGGTTGTCTGGGACGGCTCGCGCACGTGTGTCGACGGCCATGCCCCGGATGCGGACACACAGTTCAGGATCGGTTCCCTCACGAAGACGTTCACGGCCGTGCTGGTCCTGCGTCTACGGGACGAAGGCCTGCTGGATCTGGCCGATCCTCTGGAGAAGCACGTGCCCGGTACGAGCGCCGGTGACGTCACCATTCATCAGCTGCTCGGTCACAGCGCGGGCCTCGGCGCCGAGTCACCCGCACCCTGGTGGGAGCGGACGCCCGGCAGCCTGCGTCCAGGCCTGGTGGACGTGCTCGGCGATCAGAGCAGGATGCATCCGCCCGGCCGTCGGCATCACTACTCCAACCCGGGCTACACCCTGCTCGGCGCGCTGGTCGAAGCGGTACGCGGAGTCTCGTGGGCCGAGATGCTGCGGAGCGAGATCCTGGAGCCGCTGGGCATGCACCGGACGAGCCCGCAGGCGCAAGCCCCGCATGCCGGCGGCTGGGCTGTCCATCCATGGGCGGACGTCCTGCTGCCCGAGCCGGTGGAGGACCTGGGGCTGATGGCGCCGGCTGGTCAGCTCTGGTCCACCACGGCTGACCTCCTCCGTTTCGCCGCCTTCCTCGCCGAGGGTGATGACCGGGTGCTCTCCGCCGCGTCCGTGGCAGAGATGCGGGAGCCGGCGGCACCCCCCGAGCCGGGGGACTGGGGCGGCTATTACGGCCTGGGCCTGCAGGTGATCCGGAGGAAGGGCCGCACGCTCATTGGGCACACGGGGTCGCTTCCCGGCTTTCTGGCGGCACTCTGGTTCAGTGTCGAGGACGATGTGGCCGCTGTCGCGTTCGCCAACGTCACGTCAGGCGTGCTCATCGGTGAGGTGGCGGCCGAGCTCGTGGAAATCGTCGCAGAGTCGGAGCCTCGCATCCCGGAGCCGTGGCGGCCACTGCCCGAGGTGGATGCGGAACTCCTGGCGCTGACCGGTCCTTGGTACTGGGGTACGCGTGCGAACATCTTGCGGCTGACCCCCGGTCGCGGGCTCGAACTGCAGACCCTGAACGGCAAGGGCCGCGGTACCCGTTTCACCGCTTGTGCCGACGGCACCTGGATCGGGCTGGACGGCTATTACGCGGGGGAGATCCTGCGGGTGGTTCGAAACGACGACGGCAGCGTGAACCATCTGGATCTCGGGTCATTCGTCTTCACGCGTGAGCCGTACGATCCCTCAGCCGCCGTTCCAGGTGGCGTGGACGCGGACGGATGGCGCGGCCTGGGGAGTTGAGCGGTCTGCGGCATTGAGCGTGCCGTTTCACGTGAAACGGCACGAGGTGCAGTTCAGGCCGTCAACTCCCTCTCCAGCGGCGTGCGGAAGCGTGGAGTGACCCGCGCTTCGCCCAGCCAGCCGGCCAGCCGGGATGCCTCCGTCTCGATGGCGACGGAGGCATCCCGGCCTACGTCGGCCAGGAGGCGCCAGACAGGCTCGCCACCGCCGCGCACAGCCCAGCCGCCCACGATCCGCCCGTTCCACCACACGGTGGGACCGATGTTGCCGGAGCGATCGAGCAGCGCTGCCCGGTACTCCGGCGGCAGATGGAATCCGCGCTCCGCCCACCCCATGGCGCTCGGGTCGAGCGCGGGCAGCAGGGCGGCCCAGGGCTCGGGTGCCGGATCGGGTTCGCAGTCCTGCGGAGCGACCCAGCCCGTCGCGCCGTTGTCGAGCCGTACCTCCTCCGCTCCAGTGGCGGCCAGTGCCTTGCGGACCTGGCCGAGCCCCCAGCCCGTCCACCACTTGAGGTCACCCTCGGAGGCGGGGCCGTAGGAGCGGAGCCAGCGCAGGGCCAGCTCGGCCCGTGCCTGGTCGCTTTCCTGCGCGGGCCGGGGCGCGGACGTTGTCCAGCGGAACTGGCTGGAGGTCCACGTTCCTCGCGGCCGGTCCCGGCGGATCCGTCCTTCGGCGGCCAGCACGCGGATGATCCGTGAGGCCACGCCCTGCACCGTCTCCTGCTTCCTGCCGGGAAAGACTGTGATCTTGGTGCGGAGTGCCGGCACGGCGGCGGAAAGCTCGCTGCCCGTGGCGGAACCACGGGTGTCCAAGGCCGTGGAGACGGACTTCTCGGCGTTGGCCAGCCATTGTGCGTCCAGCCCGTTGCCGTCCTCCGCCAGGTGTTTCAGCAGGGTCCGGCGCTCCTTGGCGGCGACGGCGCGCGCATTCGAAGCCTCGACCCGTGGGGCCATCTCGTCCGACACGACGAAGAGCGTGTTGCGCATGGAGAGCAGCCTGACCAGCGAGACGTCTTCGTAGAGGTGCTTCTCCACGGCGTCGACATCGGGCACCCGGAGCCGCGCGCAGACCGACACGAAGACGGTGGCGGCGTCGGTGGCGTGCAGAGCGACGACGGCATCGGCCACGGTGACGGGGGAATCCGACCGTACCGAGGGGGCGAGGAGATGACGGCGGCCGATCCTGATGCGGCGCTGCTCGTCGCTGATGAGGTGCACAGTCGACCCTTTGGATGGCGGTTGGGGTCAGAGGGCGAGCTTGAAGCCCACGTGGCTGGCCACAAAGCCGAGCCGTTCGTAGAAGCGGTGCGCGTCGCCCCGGGTCGCGTCGGATGTCAGCTGGACCAACTGGCAGTCCTGCCGGCGCGATTCATCCACGGCCCACTGGATCAGCTGCGTACCGAGACCGCTGCCGCGCTCGTCCGCGTGGACGCGGACACCCTCGATCACCGATCTGGTCGAGCCGCGCCTGGAGAGGCCGGGGATCACGGTCAGTTGGAGCGTCCCGACGATGCGGTTCGCGCGTACGGCGACCATCACATGCTGATGGGGATCGTCGGCCAGCCGCCGGAGCGCCACGAGGTAGGGGGCGAGGTCGTCCGGTGACTCGCGCAGGGCGCCCAGTGGATCGTCGGCGAGCATGGCCACGATCTCGGAGAGATCACCGACGACCGCGGGACGGATTTCCAGATCGCTCATGATCGGCAGCCTACGCCGCGACCCCGGGGTCGGACCCCTATGCCGGAACCTTCAGGTCCTCGACCGCCCTGACGAGCGGGGCCAGTTCGGGGTTCTCGGCGGCCTCGTCGAGCGCGGCCCGCAGGGCGGTGTCGTTGGTCGGCCGAGCCTCGGAAAGCAGATTGAGGCCCGCTTCAGTGACATCGGTGTAGATGCCCCTTCGGTCGGTGTCGCAGAGATACCGGGTCAGCAGGCCCCGGTCCTCGAGACGGGTGACCAGACGGGTGGTGGCGCTCTGGCTGAGTACGACGGCGTCGGCCACCTGCTTCATCTGAAGGTGCCCACCGGTCCCGTTGTGCTGTCGGCTCAGGACGTCCAGCAGGGAGTACTCCCGCACGCTGAGGCTGTGCCCGGCCTGCAGAGCCCGCTCGATATGCGCCTCGATCTTCCCGTGGAGCAGGGAGAGCGCGCACCAGCCCTGGGAAAGGGCGGTCAGTGCCGGGTCCGTCGCTGTCATGGGTCTCTCCTCCGTGCCGGAGCTGCTTGCGTCCAGGATAGGCGACGACCGCAATAGCCCGCGCTTGCAATTAATCGGCGTCTGCAATTATTGTGGACGCTTGTAAGGCGCAGACGCAATCTTCAGGGAAGGTGAAACCCATGCCGCTCGCGCTCCTCGCCCTCGCCATCGGGGCATTCGGTATCGGAACGACCGAGTTCGTGATCATGGGGCTGCTCCCCGAGGTGGCTGCGGACTTTCAGGTGTCGATCCCGACCGCAGGCTTCCTCGTCACCGGGTATGCGCTGGGCGTCGTCATCGGAGCCCCACTGATGACCCTTCTGGGTACCAGGGTCAGCCGCAAACGCATGCTGATGATCCTGATGGCCCTGTTCGTTGTCGGCAACGTGGTCTCCGCGACGGCTCCCGTCTTCGGAGTGATGCTCGCGGGACGGGTGATTGCCTCGCTCGCCCACGGCGCCTTCTTCGGTATCGGATCCGTGGTGGCAGCCGATCTCGTCGCCCCGCACAAGAAGGCCGGCGCGATCGCCATGATGTTCACGGGCCTCACCGTCGCCAACGTGGTCGGGGTGCCGCTGGGCACCTACATCGGTCAGAGCGTCGGATGGCGGAGCACGTTCTTCGTCGTCGCCGGCCTCGGCGTCATCGGTCTGCTCGGTGTGGCCAGGCTGGTTCCCGACCAGCCCCGCCCCCAGGGCGTCCGGCTCCGCCACGAGCTCGCGGCGTTCCGTAATGTGCAGGTCCTGCTCGCCATGGCCATGACCGTGCTGGGATTCGGCGGCGTCTTCGCTGCGATCACGTACATCACCCCGATGATGACCGAGATCGCCGGTTACTCGCCCTCGTCCGTCACATGGCTGCTGGTCCTCTTCGGCCTCGGCATGGTCGGGGGCAATCTGCTCGGTGGCAAGTTCGCCGACCGCCGTCTGATGCCCATGCTGTACGTGTCGCTGGGCGGCCTCGCCGTCGTCCTCTCGCTCTTCACGCTGACCGCACACGACAAGATCGCGGCGGCCGTCACCATCTTCCTGATCGGCGGCCTGGGCTTTGCGACCGTACCCCCGCTGCAGAAGCGGGTGCTCGACCAGGCAGCCGGTGCTCCGACACTCGCCTCAGCGGTGAACATCGGTGCGTTCAACCTCGGTAACGCACTGTCGGCCTGGCTCGGTGGCATGGTCATTGCCGCCGGCCTCGGCTACACCGCTCCCAACTGGGTCGGCGCGGCGCTCGCCGCCTCCGCCCTGGTGCTCGCCGTCGTCTCCAGCACCCTTGAGCGCCGTACCACCACTCGGAGCCGCCTCGTGGCCACTCACGCCCCGGAGCCGGCCGCCGCCCCCGCGGCCGCCCGGCACTGACACTCCGTATCCCCACACCCGTCACCGCACCACCTCTAGGAGCCCCCCATGAGTACGCTCACCGCCGCTGTAGCCCCGCTGACCACGCAGGATGCGGAGGCGCTGGTAGAGGTCGCCCGTACGGCCGCCGAGGCCGCTGGCGTCGCGACGGCCGTCACCGTCCTGGACGCGGGGGGTCACCTGCTGGCCTTCCGCCGCGACGACCGGGCCGTTCTCATCGCCGGCGAGACCAGCACCCGCAAGGCGTACACGGCCCTTCAGCTGGACGCCCCCACGGCGGACCTCGTCGATGCAGTCCAGCCCGGCGGGCTCTTCCACACCCTGCCGACCGCACTGGACCGGCCGCTGCTCTTCATCGCAGGTGGCGTCCCGGTCCATCGCGACGGTCGGCTGATCGGCGCCGTCGGGGTGGGAGGGGGCGCGCCTGAGCAGGACCACGGATTCGCGACCACCGCCGTCGCCCGCCTCGCCTGAGGTCTCACCCACCCCTGCGCGCGCAGGTAATTCGGTGGTGTCAGTCCCCATGGGGCCGGAGGCTTTCCGTTCATGGGGACTGACATCCGCGGGTTCATCGAGTGCCGGTCGCGGTGGGCGGAGCCGGAGCTGCAATCGGCGTCGGGCACGGGACCTGACGCCTCGGACGGAGACCGCGACGGGCGTCAGCCCGTCGCCACGCTCAGCGGTGCGAAACGCCGTGTCCAGTCCCCCAGCAGGGGCGGATCACCGAGGCTCATGACCGTGGTCGACGAGCTCGGCTCCAGACCGCACGCTCCGAGCCAGGCCAGCAGCTCCTCATGACGGGCGTCGATGTCCGCGCGCAGTGGGCGGCCCGTCGACCCGGCGAGCGAGACCACGAGCAGTTTCGCCGTGACGGTGTCCCGCGCGATCAGCGGCCCGATCACATGGCTTTCCGAGCTGGGCCACAGTGCGGCGTACCCGACGAGCTTCCCGTCGTCCTCCGCCACGCGCAGGTGGTCGGCGAAGGCGGGGAGACGGGCCAGGAGATGCATCCGATCGAGGCCGAGGACCTCCGCGTCCAAGCGGAGCATGGCTGGCAGGTCCCCGGCTGTCGCCGGGCGGACCGTCAGGCCCGCCTCACCTGTCTGACCGGTAACCCTCGTCCCATGGCTCCCCGGCTGTGTGGGCGGCCGAAAGGTGCCGCCCACTCGCTGGGTCCTGCCCACTGCGCTGAACCCGAGCTCCTCGTAGAGCGGGCGGCCTGCCGGTGTCGCATGGAGGCTGAGGGGAGTGCCCCCGGCCGATTCGATCACCTGATGCATCAGGTGGCGTGCTACTCCCTGGCGGCTGTAGCGTCCGGCGACCAGGAGCATGCCGACGGTGGCCAGGTCCGGACCGTATGACGTCACTACACAGGTCGCCATCAGGCCTTTGCTCTCGGGGTCGTCGATACCGTAGGCCGTCCCCGCAGTGAGGAGCAGTCCCCACCGGTGCTCATCACGCGGCCAGCCGCGGTCCTCGCTGAGGTCGGCGCAGGGGACCAGATCGTCCCGGGTGAGACGCCGGACGGGTAGTCCGGCGAGTGGGCGGGGCAAGGAGCTGGGCATGAGGTCAGGCTGTCCGACGCGGTGATCGCCCGTCCACCGCTTTAACTGATCTGGCCGAGATCTGCTGACGCCGACCGCGTCCATCCGGCAGTCTGAGCATGACGTCGAGAACCGTTCCTGACAGCGATCCGACGACACCCGGCCTCTGTGGACACGGCGCTTGAGTGGTTTCACGTGAAACACGGTGCAGCGGGCCCGTACCGGCTCCGGGCGTGAAGGCCGGCCGGCCGGGACTGCCCGGGCGTGAGGCCGGCCCACCGGCCCCGGCCCACCGGCCCCGGCCCACCGGCCCCGGCCCACCGGCCCGGGAGTGGGCCGTCGTGAGGCGAAAGGCCCTCATGGTCAGCCCAGGTCGGGCGCGTGCATCGCCCGGACACCCTCGATGTTGCCGTCCAGGTAGTGCCGCAGCGACAGTGGTACGAGGTGCACGGCAGCGATTCCGACCCGGCTGAAGGGCACCCGTACGACGTCGTACTCTCCGCAGGGGTCGTCGATCTCGGGTCCGTGGCGCAGGGACAGGTCCATGGATTCGAGTCGGCAGACGAAGAAGTGCTGGACCTTGACGCCCTTCACGCCACCGCCCTCGATGTGCTCCACGGTGTCGACGAAGCAGGGCACCACATCAGTGATCTTGGCGCCGAGTTCCTCGTCCAACTCGCGATGCAGGGCGTCGACGACGGTTGCGTCCTCGGGCTCGACCCCGCCGCCGGGCGTGAGCCAATACGGATCCACCCCCGGCTTGGTGCGCTTGATGAGGATCAGGTCGTTGCCGTCGAGCAGGACGGCGCGTGCGGTGCGCTTGACCACCGGGCGTTCGGTCATGGCAAGAGAGTGGCCCGCAGAACCGGTTCTGAAACACCTGGCGGTTGCCGGCCCGTCCTGCGGTCACCAGTCGGCGGCGGCGCGCAGCAGTGTCTCGTGTGCCCGTGCGAGGTGCGGCAGTGCGAGCGTGCCGGTCCGTGCGGCCAGGAAGTACGTCCGCAGCGGCGGCACCGGTGGATCGAGGAGCGTCACTACCTCTCCTCGATCCAGTGCGCCCTCGCACAGATAGCGGGGCAACACGGCGAGTCCCGCCCCTGCTGCCGTGCATTCCAGGACCGCTCGCAGATCTGGTGTGATGACGGCCGCGGCGGCCGCGGGGCGGCTGTCGAAGACCGTCGACCAGTAGCGGGAGACGAGAGGCAGACTCTCGTGCACCTCGACCACCGGGAGCTGCTCCAGGACCACCGGGCCGTTGCGCCGGAGCGTCCCGGGTCCCAGACGCCCGGCCCACCGAGGCGCTGCCACCAGGACGTGTTCCTCGTCGCAGAGCGGGGCGGCGGTGAGCAGACCGCCGCGCGGCCGGCCCGTCACGATTGCCAGGTCGTGGTGGCCGGCGGCAAGACCGTCGAGGGTCTCATCGGTGTCGGCAGAGAACGAGCTGCGCAACGCGAGCCCCTGGGCGATGAGCGGGGTGAGGGCAGGCAGAGCCCGCAGTGAGGTGAACTCCGGTGGTCCCGCCAGATGAAGCGTCCGTACGCCCGACTCCTCGTCGAGCTCGGTCTCGGCGATCTCGATCAGGGCGTCCAGGTGGGGCGCAGCCCGATGCGCGAGTTCATCGCCGATGGTCGTGGGTGTCACCCCGCGGGCCCGGCGGAGGAAGAGCGGACGGCCCAGTTGCCGTTCCAAGGTCCTGATCTGCGAGGTAACGGCGGGCTGGGAGAGGCCGAGAAGCGCGGCGGCCCGGGTGAACGAACCGGCGCGGTGCACGGCGACGAAGGTGCGCAACAGGGCCAGGTCCATGTCCGTCCCCTCTCACCAGGTCGACCCGTCGGACCCGGACATCTATAAATATGTCGATAGGCCGCTGTCGCTACTGTGATTGGACACTGACTCAGAGTCAACTAGCCTTGTCGAGGCGGTTCTTCGCGAGGAGAAGACGGAGAACCGGGACGGTCCGAGCCACGAGGGGGGAGGCTCGGACCGTCCGTACCGTAAGGCATGGGGGCTCAGCCCCCCCTGACGGCCTCGGCCAGTGCACGTTCGACGTCGGCCACCAGGTCGGCGGCGTTCTCCGCTCCGACGGAGAAGCGGATGAAGCCTTCCGGCACGGCGTCGCCACCCCAGCGGGCCCGGCGCTCAGCGGTGGAACGTACACCTCCGAAACTGGTGGCGTCCTCGGCGAGACGCAGCGCCGAGAGGAAGCGCTCGGCGGTTCCCCGATCCGCGAGTACGAAGGACACGACGGAGCCGAATCGCCGCATCTGCCGCACGGCGTTCGGGTATGAGGGGTCGGTGGGCAGGCCGGGGTAGCGCAATCCGCTGACGTCCGGATTCCTGGCGAGGGCCTCGGCAAGGACGAGGGCGTTCGCACACTGCCGTTCGATCCGCAGTTCCAGCGTGGCCAGGGAGCGGTGAGCGAGCCAGGCCTCCATGGGTCCAGGGATCGCGCCGACCACCTTGCGCCAGCGACGCACCCCCGCTGCCAGCTCGGAATCGCGGCAGGTCACATGACCCAGCAGGATGTCGCCGTGGCCTGTCATGCCCTTGGTGTCGCTGGCCACCGAGAAGTCGGCGCCGAGCTCCAGCGGACGCTGGCCGAGCGGAGTGGCGAGGGTGTTGTCGACGGCCACCAGAGTGCCGCCCGCGTGCGCCGCCTCGACGAGCCGACGCACGTCACAGACATCGAGCCCGGGGTTGGACGGGGTCTCGATCCACAGGAGCCGGGCCCCCTTGAGGAGGGCCAGCTGCGCGTCGCCGCCGGTCGGGGCGGTGCGCACCTTCACGCCGTACGCCTCAAGCTGCGCACGTACCAGAGGAAGAGCCTGGTAGCCGTCGTCGGGCAGCACGACGACATCGCCGGTGCGCACGTGGGACAGCAGGACCGCCGAGATCGCCGCCATGCCGGAGGCGAAGACGGTGGTCTCGACGTTTTCGCCCGGCGCTTCGAGTTCGCCGATGGCCCGTTCCAGATGGGTCCAGGTCGGGTTGGTGTCACGACCGTAGGTATACGGTCCGGTCGGCTCGCCGGACAGATGGAAGTGTGCGGCAAAGACCGGGCCCGGGAGAGTGGGCTCGTACTGCTGCGGTTCCGGCAGACCCGCACGTACCGCCCGGGTTCCGTCGCCCATGGTGCTCATTCCGTTTCCTCGCTTCTCTCCCCGGTCTGTCGCCGGTCCAGCCTCACTGTTTCAGGTGACCAGGGCTTCAGTCCTCGTCGGGCAGGACGACGTTCAGCGCCCAGGAGACGATCGAAATGATCAGCCCACCGAGGACGGCGGTCCAGAAGCCGTCGACATGGAAGCTCAGATTCAGCACGTCGGCCAGCCATGAGGTCAGCAGCAGCATCAGGGCATTGACCACCAGGGTGATCAGCCCCAGTGTGAGGATGAAGAGCGGGAGTGTGAGCAGCTTCACCACCGGCTTCACCAGGAAGTTGACCAGGCCGAAGATCAGCGCGACCACGATCAGGGTCAGTATTTTGCGGCCGGTGCTGCCGCCGGTCAGCGTGATGTCGTGGAGCAGCCAGATGGCTACGGCCAGCGCACCCGCGTTGGCGATCGTCTTGACTACGAAATTCTTCATGTGTCTGATCGTGGCAGACATGATCGGTGGCGGACACCGGCTGGACAGAGGCAAGGGGCGGACGGGACATGAAGGCATTCAGACTGGACGAACTGGAGGCGGAACGGGCCGCCAACGACGGCGCCTACCTCCAGTTCGTCCGCGAACGGAACATGTCTGTCGGTCTGTACGCCCTGGACGCGGGCGAGCTCGACCCGCAGCAGCCGCACAACCAGGACGAGGTCTACTTCGTCGTCAGCGGGCGCGCTTCGATCACCGTGGGCATGGAAACGACGCAGGTGGGCAGAGGGAGTGTCGTATATGTACCGGCCGGCACCGCCCACAAGTTCCACCACATCACGGAGGACCTGCGAGTGATGGTGGTCTTCTCGCCACCCGAGGGCTGAGCCGCTTCTCCCCGTGGGCCGAGCCGCACCTCGGGGATCCCTAGGGGATCGATCAGGGGAGTTCAAGGGCTCCGGAGCCCCGCAGGCCGCCCCTGCGCCTCTAGCATCGAAGCAGGTACTCACAGAGACGAGGTAGGGACGATGGCGGTGCGGGAGATATTCGAGGGGATGCCCTGGTGGGTGAAGTGGATCGCGGTGCCCGTCATCGCGATCGTCGTGTTCGGTGGACTGATCGCCAGCATCGTCGGTTTTGTGATCTGGCTGCTGTTCAAGGTCCTGCTCGTCGTCATCCTGGTCGGCGGGCTCGTCTTCGTCGTACGGAAGTTCATGTCGTCCTCCTCCTCGCGAAGCGACTGGTAACCGCACGACCGGCCGGGCGATTAGCCCAGCTGAGCTAAGCGGAAGGCGAAACGGCACCCGGCCCGGATGCTCCCGATACAGTGGCTGTCCGCTGCCACCACCTGGGAAAACACCGTCAGTTGCCACCCTGACCGGTGGTTTGTATGGCATCCGGCCTTCTGGACCCCAGGCCTGCGGCAGATCTGTGGGGGCGGCCCCCACAGGCGGGCTGATCGCCCGTCACCATGCCTGGGGGTGACCGTTGACCACGGCATCGAGTACCGCTGTTCCGACGTTGATCGGATCGGTGCAGCGGGCGCTGCGGCTCCTGGAGGCTGTGGGTACCCACCGTGACGGGGCGCCGGCCAAGCAGCTCGCACGGGAGGCCGGACTCCCCCTTCCCACCGCCTACCACCTGCTGCGCACATTGACCCACGAGGGATATCTGCGCCGGGAGAACGGTGTCTTCCTCTTCGGCGCCGCCGCCGAGCGGCTGGTGGACGATGGCGCACTGCAGAATCGTCGCAGCCGAATGACCCAGTCCCTGGGGCGGTGGCGGGACATCATCGGCGCCCCGGTGTACTGCGCCGTCTACCGCGACGGTGAGATCGAACTCGTCGCGGTCGCGGATACCCCGGCCACGCCGGCAGTGGAGGAATGGGCGGCCTTCGGCGAGACGGGCCATGCCCACGCGATCGGTCAGTGTCTGCTGAGCCAGCTTGACGAGCAGGCTCGCGAGGATCACGTGGACCGGCATCCCGTGCGCCCGCTGACCTGTCACTCCGTGCGCGATCGGCCGGCACTCCTTGAGCGACTGCGGTCGATCGAGCGTACGGAACCTGTCATCGAACGACAGGAGTACGCCCTGGGAACGGTCTGCGCGGCCATCCCGATCACGGCCGGATTCACGGCTGCCGCAATGGCCATTTCGGTCCCCCTTGACCAGGAAGAACGGTTGCTCCCCGCAGTCGAACGACTACGTTCCGAAGTGGCCAGCCTCTTGCGTTCGTTCGTGTTCTCTATCAGTATCTGAAAAATCACTCCTTGTGATCTGCTATCGGGTGCACCACGATGGCGTCAATAGGGCCATGGGGGATCATTCCTGGCCAGATTCATCTACTGCGGGGTTGAACGATGCGCGAGTCGGTTCAAGCTGAGGTCATGATGAGCTTCCTCGTCTCCGAGGAGCTCTCTTTCCGTATCCCGGTGGAGCTCCGGTACGAAGTGTGCGATCCGTACGCGATCCGGATGACCTTCCATCTGCCCGGCGACGCCCCCGTCACCTGGGCTTTCGGCCGTGAGCTGCTGCTCGACGGTCTCAACAGCCCCAGTGGTGACGGCGATGTGCACATCGGGCCCACGGAGCCCGAAGGCCTCTCCGACGTCCACATCCGGCTCCAGGTGGGCGCCGACCGTGCGCTGTTCAGGGCCGGCACGGCACCCCTGGTGGCATTCCTCGACCGGACGGACAAGCTCGTGCCGCTCGGCCAGGAGTGCACGCTGGGTGATTTCGAGGGCAATTTGGAAGAGGCACTGGGACGGATTCTGGCCGAGGAGCAGAACGCCGGCTGACGAAGGCGGTGCCCATGGCCTGTATGCCGGTCGAACAGCACACCTGCCGAACGGGTGAATCGCTCTCCGTGTCCGGGCACTCAGGACCTCGTCCGGCGGCGGTGCCCCCTGCCGCTTCGCGCGGATGCCGGAGCTCCGGAATCTGCGGCGAGTCCGGTGCGGTCCGCGGAGACGACCAGTGCCGCGAGCGCGGTGGTCACAGGTACCGAGGCGACCAGTCCGATCGAGCCGATCAGTGTGCGCACGATTTCCTCCGCCACCAGTTCGCTGTTGGCCACCGTCCCCACGCCGCTCTGGGCGATCGAGAACAGCAGCAGCAGTGGAAGCGCGGCGCCCGCATACGCGAGCACCAGGGTGTTGACCACTGAGGCGATGTGGTCGCGCCCGATCCTGATGCCTGCCCGGTAGAGATCCTTCGCGCTCATCGTCGGGTCCGCCTGGTGCAGTTCCCAGACCGCCGAGGTCTGGGTGACCGTCACATCGTCGAGCACCCCCAGGGAACCGATGATGACGCCGGCCAGCAGCAGTCCGCTCATGTCGATGTGCGGATACAGGCCGTGGATGAGGCCGGTGTTGTCGTCGGTGTTCCCGCTCAGAGTCGCCCAGCCGACGAAGAGCGAGCCGAGGAGCCCGATCAGCAGCAGCGAGATCAGGGTGCCGATGACGGCGACGGAGGTGCGGGCTGTCAGTCCATGGCAGATGTAGAGGGCGATCAGCATGATGGCGCTTGCCCCCACGACTGCCACGACCAGCGGGTTCGAGCCCTGCAGAATCCCCGGAAGGATGAACAGGGTCAGGATGGCGAACGACAGGGCGAGTGCCACCAGGGCCATTACCCCGCGCATTCTGCCCACGACGACCACGACCAGCGCGAAGATCCCGGCCAGCAGCATCAACGGGAACTTCCGGTTCACATCGGTGACGGAGTACTGGAGGTCATGGGGCGCGTCGGGGGCGTAGGCGACGACCACCCCCTGCCCGTCCCGTAGTTGCCGGGGCGCGTCGGGCTGGACGACCTCGACGAACTTCCGGCCCTTGTCCTGCCCGCTCGTGATCTCGACGGTGGCCTTCTTGCAGAGGGCGGCCCCTTCGGCCCGCTCGCCCGTGGGCGGTGCGGTCTCAACGCTGAGGGGCAGCTGGGAGGCGTTCACGTCCTTGCAGTCGACTCTGTCGATGTTCACCACCTTGCCCTGTTGGGTCTGCCGGTCGAAGCCGACACCGGTGCGCTCGTGCGCCGGCGCACCACCGGGCCAGAGGACCACGAGCCCGACGACGACCGCGGCCGCGAACGGAATCAGCACGGCGGCGATCACCTTGCGCAGATGGCCGGAGACGGGAGCGGCGGGCCCGTGGCTGTGCGTGTGCGCGTGCTGATGGGCCTGTGTTTCGAAGTCGCTATGAGGGGACGTCACCGGCCGATCATCGCAACTACGGAAGGGCCCTCTGTTCAGTCGGCCGATGAGGGCGCTAGCGTGGTGGCACCTTTGCACACGCGGGAGCTCGGAGCACCGGGCTGAGAGGGCGCTGATCTCCGTACGTCCGTACGGGACTCGCTGCGCCGACCGCCGAACCTGTTACCGGGTAATGCCGGCGTAGGGAGTAGGTCTCATGACCACATCGGACACGCGCACGCCTGCCTCGAATGAGAACGACGAGGCCGGAAAGTCCATCGGATGGCACAAGGGGTACGTCCAGGGCTCACGCCCGGACCTCCGGGTGCCGGTCCGTCAGGTGCACCTCACCAACGGCAAGGACGTGACGCTGTACGACACGTCGGGGCCGTACACCGATCCCTCGACCGAGACGGACGTCCGCCGGGGACTGGCGCCGTTGCGGGAGAACTGGATCATCGCCCGCGGCGACACCGAGGAGTACACGGGCCGTCCCGCACGCCCGGAGGACGACGGGCTGAAGCACACGTCACCGCGCGGTGGGCTGCGCAATCTGGACGCCGTCTTCCCCGGCCGTCCCCGACAGCCCCGGCGCAGCCGGGACGGGCGCCCCGTCACCCAGCTCGCGTACGCCCGGCGGGGCGAGGTGACCCCGGAGATGGAGTACGTGGCGATCCGGGAGAACGTCGAGCCCGAGACCGTGCGCGAAGAGATCGCCGCGGGCCGGGCCGTTCTGCCGGCCAACGTCAACCACCCGGAGATCGAGCCGATGATCATCGGCAAGCGGTTCCTGGTGAAGGTGAACGCCAACATCGGCAACTCCGCGGTCTCGTCCTCCATCGAGGAGGAGGTGGACAAGATGACCTGGGCGACCAAGTGGGGCGCCGACACGGTCATGGATCTGTCCACCGGCCGCAACATTCACACCACCCGTGAGTGGGTTCTTCGCAACTCCCCGGTGCCGATCGGCACCGTGCCGCTCTACCAGGCACTCGAGAAGGTGGACGGCAGGGCGGAGGAGCTGACCTGGGAGATCTACAAGGACACCGTCATCGAGCAGGCCGAGCAGGGCGTCGACTACATGACGGTTCACGCCGGCGTGCGCCTGCCGTACGTGCCGCTGACGGCGCGCCGCAAGACCGGCATCGTCTCCCGGGGCGGCTCGATCATGGCGGCGTGGTGCCTCGCGCACCACACGGAGTCGTTCCTCTACGAGAACTTCGAGGAGCTCTGCGAGATCCTTGCCTCGTACGACGTGACGTACTCCCTGGGCGACGGGCTGCGGCCCGGGTCGATCGCGGACGCCAACGACGAGGCCCAGTTCGCGGAGCTGCGTACGCTCGGCGAGCTGAACGCGGTCGCCAAGCGGTTCGGGGTCCAGACCATGATCGAGGGTCCCGGACACGTTCCGATGCACAAGATCAAGGAGAACATCGACCTCCAGCAGGAGATCTGCGAGGAGGCGCCGTTCTACACCCTCGGCCCCCTGACGACCGATGTGGCGCCGGCGTACGACCACATCACCTCGGGCATCGGTGCGGCGATGATCGCCTGGTGGGGTACGGCGATGCTCTGCTACGTGACGCCCAAGGAGCACCTCGGTCTTCCTGACCGGGACGACGTGAAGACCGGGGTCATCACCTACAAGATCGCGGCCCATGCGGCTGACCTGGCCAAGGGCCACCCGGGGGCGCAGGAGTGGGACGACGCGCTGTCGGACGCCCGGTTCGAGTTCCGATGGGAGGACCAGTTCAATCTGGCCCTCGACCCGGACACCGCACGGGAGTTCCATGACGAGACGCTGCCGGCCGAACCGGCGAAGACGGCGCACTTCTGCTCGATGTGCGGCCCGAAGTTCTGCTCGATGAAGATCTCCCAGGACATCCGGCGCGAGCACGGCGGTTCACAGGCGGAGATCGAGGCGGGGATGGCGGAGAAGTCCAAGGAGTTCGCGGAGGCGGGCAACCGGGTCTATCTGCCCATCGCGGAGTAGGTCCCGGAGCTCGGGAGGCCCTGCGACGGGCCTCCCGAGCCCCTGAACCCGTCAGTCCAGCTCGTGTTCGGGTCCCCCGAAGTCGGGACTGGTGAAGTCCGGACTGGTGAACGTCGGGCGGGGCGCGGCGGCCGGGCCGTCGTCCGGGCTGGAGAAGTCCGGCCTGCTGTAGCCGATCTTCGGGATGCGGTTGGCCGAGCGGTGCGGGATGCGCGCGGCGGGGGCGGCCCCCGGGTCGGCGAGTGCGTCCCTCAGGAACGGCAGGATCCCGCGTTCCAGCAGGGCGTGCCGCCAGGCCTCCCTGGCGCGGGCCACGTCCTCCGGCAGCTCCTCACCCTGCTCCTCGTCGGCCGGCGAGGTCGAGCCGTTGCGCAGAGCGGTGAGGAGAAGACCGACCGCGGCGACGAGGATCGCGGCCGCCGTGGCCGCCGTGAAGAACCAGCCCGCGCCCACCATGGTGTCCGCGAACGAGGGAGGCGGGTCGAGCGCCTTGAGGATGTAGCCGATGAGCAGGAAGATCACCGCGGCCGTACCTGCCAGCATCGGGGCCAGCACGGTGATGACGGCTCCTATGCCGGCGCCCGACTGGTGGGCGCCGGACTGGCCCGTGTCGGGTTCACCGCCCTCGTCCCGGGCGGCCGCAGCGCGGATCTCCTCGCGAGCCTTCACGTAGTGCTCGTACTCGGTGGCCGCAGCCGCCGTGATCAGCGCCGTGGCGGCCATCGCCATGGTGCGCAACTGCACCGGGTTGAGCCGTTCTCCGACAGCGGCCAGATCCGGTCGTTCATGGGCGTGACGCAGTGCGTCGTCGAGGATCCGCTCGTACTCGGGCCGGTCCTCGGTCAGCAGGTGCGGAGCGCTGTTCATGTGCATCCCCCGATGCTCCGTAGGGCCTGCGTGCCCGTTCTAGCCGGGCAGTCGGGCGGAAACGGAGGAGAGCCTGCTACTGATACGCCGATGGTAGAGCGCCCACGGCACGGGGTGACAGGGGGTTTCCGGAAATAGGCCCAGTGGTCCGCGTGTTCAGGTCGGGATGCGTCTTCCCCGGAGAACGTCAGTCATGCAGCGGGAGTTGGACGACCAGTAGCTTTCCGGCCATGGTCACTCCGCCGTCCATGGCGATGGCGAGCCCGTCCGCGTACACGTGCGGTCCGTCCACCAGCGGCCCCGACCGGTCCTCGCCGTCCTCGGAGCCGACCTCGCCCAGAAGGTAGGGAATGGGGCTGTGACCATGGACGACGCGTCGGCCGCCGTAGGCCGCCATCAGCTCCTGCACGGCCTGCGGACCCGAGTCGTCGCGGAAGGCGAACCGCTTGGTCAACTTGCGGAAGAGGTCCCAGCACTCATCGGCGTCGTTCCGCGTGAGAATGGCGTGCACCGTGTCGTTGACGTCCTCGATGGTGGAGCCGTAGTCGAGGTACGCCGTCGTGTCCGAGTGCATCAGGAGATGGCCGTCCTCCTCGACGACGGCGTCGAGCCGGGACATCCACTGGAGGTGGACGTCCTGGAGCCGCTCCATGTCCGTCTTCTGGCCACCGTTGAGCAGCCAGGCGGCCTGGAAGGTGGCGGTGCCGGCGCCGGAGTTGACCGGGGTGTCCCCGAACCGCTTGGCGCCGATGAGCAGCAGCTCGTGGTTGCCCATCAGGGCCTTGCAGTAGCCACCGGCGGCCGCGGCCTCGGCGGACAGCCGCATCACGAGGTCGATGACGCCGATTCCGTCGGGTCCCCGGTCGGTGAAGTCGCCGAGGAACCAGAGTCGCGCGTTGCCCGCGGACCAGTTGCCCTCGGAGTCGATCAGGTCCTGTTCGGTGAGAGCGGCCAGGAGCTCGTCCAGATAGCCGTGGACGTCGCCGACGACGTACAGCGGTCCCAGATCCGGTTCCTGGGCCGGCCGCGGGTCGGGCACCGACCGTACCTGGACGGTGTCCTCGCGGCTGATCACGGGGAGGTCGCGCGCGGTCGGGGTGTACCCCTCCGGCGGCTCGCCCCCCGGGAAGGCGCTGCCCGGGTGCGACGGGGCCGGCGGCGCAGGGGACTGCGCATAGGGCGGTACGCGGAAGTCGCGCAACGTCGCCGTCCGCACCACGGGTTCCTGACCGGCCCCCTGTGTCATCGACCCCTCCACCACCGTCGCGCCGCCGTACACCTGACGGGCCCTGCTGGTCGGGGTGGTCCGCGGTGTCGTGCGCCCATCATAGGAATGAGGATCGTGCTCTGTGACGCACCAGGGGTGGTGAATCCGCGCGCACGCCAGGTTCATCGATCGATTAGTCCCTATTAGTCTGATCAATCCCCTGCCGGGGAGCGCGGTGCGCTGACCGTGGTGCGTGGCGGACGGCGTTGCGAGGAGGTCCGGACGATGAGTTCCGTCGGTATGACCTGTTCCACCGGTCCGTCCTGGTCGACGCCTTCGATGGCGTCGATGAGCAGCTGGACGACCGCCGTACCGATGCGGCGTGGTTTGAGCGAGAGCGTGGTGATGGGCGGCTCGGTCGTCGCGTACACGGTGGACTCGCTGCAGCAGACCAGCAGCAGGTCCTCCGGGACACGCAGGCCGTACCGGCGGGCGGCCGCCAGGAGATCCGTGCCGTTGGGGTCGAAGAGCCCGTAGACGGCGTCAGGACGGTCCGGGCGGGCCAGCAGGCGGTCGGCTGCCACCGCGCCGGCGCACGGGTCGTGGGCGGGATAGGACTCGTACACCGGATCCTGGCCGACGCGCTCGCACCAGTGGAGGTACGCGGTGGTGGACAGCCGGGTGTAGGTGTCGGTGGTGGTGCCGGTGAGCAGCCCGATGCGGCGGGCGCCGGCGGCGGCGAGGTGGTCGAGGAGGTCGAGAACGGCGGCCCGGTGGTCATTGTCGACCCAGGCGGTGACCGGGAGGGTCCCGGCGGGCCGGCCGTCGGAGACGACGGGCAGCCCCTGGCGTACCAGCTCGGTGACCACCGGGTCCTGGTCGGAGGGGTCGATGACGACGGTGCCGTCGAGCGCGACGTTCGACCAGACGTCGTGGCGAGAGGTGGCGGGAAGGATGACGAGGGCGTAGCCGCGGGCGAGCGCGGCCGAGGTGGCGGCTCTGGCCATCTCGGCGAAGTACGCGAATTCGGTGAAGGTGAAAGGTTCATCCCCGTAGGTCGTCACGGTCAGGCCGATCAGGCCCGACTTGCCGGTACGGAGCGTTCGGGCCGCGGCGGAAGGGCGGTAGCCCAGGCGCTCGGCGACCTCGCGGACATGGCTGCGGGTGGCGTCCGGGAGCCTGCCCTTGCCGTTGAGCGCGTCGGAGACGGTCGTGATGGAGACCCCGGCGGCGGCGGCCACGTCCCGGATTCCTGCTCGTCCCTGCCGACCCCGCCGGGGGGTCTCCGTCCGGCTCACCTGGTGCTTCCCTGCTGCTGTCATGGCGAGCCGATAGTAGGGCTCGGGCGGGCACTTGGCCCGACCGCATATTCACCTGCTGAGAGGCACGTTTCTGCAAGGTCATCAAGCCTCAATAGCCTTGGCAAACAAGGGGGTTATGGGGGTCAACCATCATGTGTCACGTGGCGGGCCGGATGAGCCTGCCGATAGGTACATGTCTCGAAGAGGTCTCAACTCACCTCTTCGGGGGACGCGCGCCACGGAGTGAGCCACCAGCGCACGCCAGGGCGGCGGGCGCTCCCCCTCATTCCGGGGCCCACCCGGCGAATCCGCGGTCCTGCCATTCGCAGCAGCGTCCAATCCTCATAAGGTGAGCAGTATTGATGTGTACAGACGGTCGAGGAGGACCTGCGGTGAGCGAGACGAGCCCCAAACTGCGCGCCGAGCTGGACGGCGTCCCCGCCTACGTGCCGGGCAAGCCGGCCGCGGCGGACGGACCGGCCGCGTTCAAGCTGTCCTCCAACGAGAATCCGTATCCGCCGCTGCCGGGGGTGATGGAGTCCGCCCTGGCCGCGGCCGCGCACTTCAACCGGTACCCGGACATGGCCTGCACCGCCCTGATGAACGAGCTGTCCGACCGTTTCGGTGTGCCGCTCTCTCATCTGGCCACCGGTACCGGTTCGGTCGGGGTGGCTCAGCAGTTGCTGCAGGCGACCTCGGGCCCGGGCGACGAGGTCATCTACGCCTGGCGTTCGTTCGAGGCGTACCCGATCATCACCCAGGTCAGCGGTGCGACGTCGGTGAAGGTGCCGCTGACCGACGGCGAGGTGCACGATCTTGACGCGATGGCGGACGCGATCACCGACCGGACCCGGATGATCTTCGTCTGCAACCCGAACAACCCCACCGGCACCGTGGTCCGCAGGGCGGAGCTGGAGCGGTTCCTGGACCGGGTGCCGGGCGACGTGCTCGTGGTGCTCGACGAGGCGTACAAGGAGTTCATCCGCGACCCCGAGGTCCCCGACGGCATCGAGATCTACCGGGACCGCCCCAATGTGGCCGTGCTGCGGACGTTCTCCAAGGCCTACGGTCTGGCCGGGCTGCGGGTCGGCTTCGCCGTGGCCCATGAGCCGGTGGCGGCCGCGTTGCGCAAGACGGCGGTGCCGTTCGGTGTCAGCCAGCTCGCCCAGGACGCGGCGGTGGCCTCGCTGCGTGCCGAGGACGAACTCCTGGGCCGGGTGGGTTCCTTGGTCTGCGAGCGGCAGCGGGTGCACGAGACTCTGGTGCGGCAGGGCTGGACGGTGCCCGAGTCCCAGGCGAACTTCGTCTGGCTGCGGCTGGGGGACCGCACCACCGACTTCGCCACGGTCTGCGAGAAGGCGGGGGTGGTGGTCAGGCCGTTCGCGGGCGAGGGCGTGCGGGTCTCGATCGGTGAGGACGAGGCGAACGACCTCTTCCTGAAGGTGACGGAGTCGTACCGCAAGGAGTTGTAGGGCAGGCATCGTCCGGGCCGACCGGCCCCGTACCTCGTTCGCGAGGGACGGGGCCGTTTGCGTGGGTGGGCGGGTGCGCGGCCCGGGGGATGTCTGCTTCGGGGGGAATGATCGCTACGTCCCCGAGGGGTGCCCCCGGTCTTACCTTCCGAAAGCGTGTGCGCCATAATTGCTTGTGAATGTGAACGCGTTCACAAGCGCGTCCTGATTCCTCCCGTGATCGGTGGGATTCAAAGGACAAACTGCCGGTGTAACGGCGGCGACGTAAGGAGAAGACGACGTGGAGCTGGCTCTGGCGCCGGAGACCCTGGCGCGATGGCAGTTCGGAACGACCACCGTCTACCACTTCCTCTTCGTTCCCCTGACGATCTCTCTCGCCGCGCTCACCGCCGGCCTGCAGACCGCCTGGGTGCGGACCAACAAGGAGAAGTACCTCAGGGCCACCAAGTTCTGGGGAAAGCTCTTCCTGATCAATATCGCCATGGGTGTCGTCACGGGCATCGTCCAGGAGTTCCAGTTCGGGATGAACTGGTCCGACTACTCGCGGTTCGTCGGCGACATCTTCGGCGCCCCGCTCGCGTTCGAGGCGCTCATCGCGTTCTTCTTCGAGTCCACCTTCATCGGGCTGTGGATCTTCGGCTGGGACAAGTTGCCGAAGAAGATCCACCTCGCCTGCATCTGGATGGTCTCGATCGGCACCATCCTCTCCGCGTACTTCATCCTGGCCGCCAACTCCTGGATGCAGCACCCGGTCGGCTACCGCATCAACAAGGAACGCGGACGCGCCGAGCTCACCGACTTCTGGCACGTGCTCACGCAGAACACCGCGCTCGCCCAGTTCTTCCACACCATCACGGCGGCCTTCCTGGTCGGCGGCGCGTTCATGGTCGGCATCGCCGCCTTCCACCTGGCGCGCAAGAAGCACATTCCGGTGATGCGGACGTCGCTGCGACTGGGGCTGATCACCATCGTGATCTCGGGCCTTCTCACCGCCGTCAGCGGTGACCAGCTCGGCAAGGTGATGTTCAAACAGCAGCCGATGAAGATGGCGGCGGCCGAGGCGCTGTGGGACGGGCAGAACTCCGCGCCCTTCTCGATCTTCGCGTACGGAGACGTCAGCAAGGGGCACAACTCCGTCGAGATCTCGGTCCCCGGAGTACTGTCCTTCCTCGCCGACGACGACTTCAACTCGTACGTCCCCGGCATCAACGACATCAACAAGGCCGAGCAGGAACGCTTCGGGCCCGGCGACTACCGGCCCAACATCCCCGTTGCCTTCTGGAGCTTCCGGTGGATGATCGGCTTCGGCATGGCGTCCTTCGGCCTCGGAATCCTCGGGCTGTGGCTGACCCGGAAGAAGTTCATGCTGCCGCCGGGGATGCGGACCGGTGAGGACGAGGTGCCCCATCTGGTCCTGTTCAAGAACAAGGCACTGAGCCCGAAGCTTGCCAAGTGCTACTGGATCGTCGCGCTGTGGACCCTGCTCTTCCCCCTGATCGCCAACTCCTGGGGCTGGATCTTCACCGAGATGGGCCGTCAGCCCTGGGTCGTCTACGGCGTCCTGCAGACGCGTGACGCGGTCTCCCCCGGTGTCTCGCAGGGCGAGGTGCTCACCTCGATGATCCTCTTCACGGTGCTGTACGCGGTGCTCGCCGTCATCGAGGTCAGGCTGCTCGTGAAGTACATCAAGGCCGGACCGCCGGAACTCACCGAAGCCGACCTCAACCCGCCCACCAGGATCGGCGGCGACCACGACGACGCCGACCGGCCCATGGCCTTCTCCTACTGAGAGCACAGGGAGCAGAGAGATGGAACTCCACGACGTCTGGTTCGTGCTCATCGCCGTTCTCTGGACCGGCTACTTCTTCCTGGAGGGATTCGACTTCGGGATCGGTGTCCTGACCAAGCTGCTGGCGCGGGACCGGAAGGAACGACGGGTCCTGATCAATACGATCGGGCCCGTCTGGGACGGCAACGAGGTCTGGCTGCTCAGCGCCGGCGGAGCGACCTTCGCCGCGTTCCCCGAGTGGTACGCCACGCTGTTCTCGGGCTTCTACCTGCCCCTGCTGATCATCCTGCTCTGCCTGATCGTGCGGGGTGTGGCCTTCGAATACCGGGCGAAGCGGCCCGAGGCGAAGTGGCAGACCAACTGGGAGCACGCGATCTTCTGGACCTCGCTGATCCCTGCCCTGCTGTGGGGGGTGGCCTTCGGAAACATCGTCCGCGGAGTGAAGATCGACGCGGACATGGAGTACGTGGGCAACTTCTGGGACCTGCTCAATCCGTACGCGATCCTCGGCGGACTGGTCACGCTCACCCTCTTCACCTTCCACGGAGCGGTGTTCGCCGGGCTCAAGACGGTCGGCGACATCCGCGCCCGGGCGCGCAGGCTGGCGCTGAAGCTGGGAGCGATCACTGCGATTCTCGCTCTGGGGTTCCTGATCTGGACCCAGATCGACTCCGGGAACGGCTGGAGCCTGATCGCGATGATCGTCGCCGCGGTGGCTCTGGTCGCAGCGATCGGAGCCATTGCGGCGGGGCGCGAGGGCTGGTCCTTCGCCTTCTCCGGGGTGACCATCGCGGCCGCGGTCGCCATGTTGTTCCTGACGCTCTTCCCGAATGTCATGCCGTCCTCGCTGAACGACGCCTGGAGCCTCACAGTCACCAACGCCTCGTCCAGCCCGTACACGCTGAAGATCATGACCTGGTGCGCGGGGATCGCCACGCCGGTCGTTCTGCTCTACCAGGGCTGGACGTACTGGGTGTTCCGCAAGCGGATCGGTACGCAGCACATCGCCGACGCGCACTGAACGCAGTGAGTGCCTTGACCGCGCCGAGCCCCATGGGGTGTTTCACGTGAAACCGATCGATCCACGTCTGCTCCGTCACGCTCGCGGCACCCGCCTGTTCCTGGTGGCGGTGGTGGTCCTCGGGCTGGCCGGGGCGGCGCTGGTCATCGCGCAGGCCATGCTCGTCGCCGAGGTGGTGGTGGGCGGCTTCGAGGACGGTCTCACCGGTGCGGGTCTGCGTACGCCGCTCCTTCTGCTTGCCGCGGTCACACTCGGCCGGGCCCTGGTCGCCTGGCTCACCGAGCTGGCCGCCTACCGGGCCGGGGCGGCGGTCAAGTCCGAGCTGCGGGGGCGCCTTCTCGCCCGGGCAGCGGAGCTGGGCCCTGACTGGCTGAGTGGGCAGCGCACGGGTTCTCTCGTGGCTCTCGCCACTCGGGGGATCGACGCGCTCGACGACTACTTCGCGCGCTACCTCCCGCAGCTCGGACTCGCGGTGGTGGTACCCGTGGCGGTGCTGGCCCGGGTCGTCACCGAGGACTGGATCTCGGCCGCGATCATCGTCGTCACGCTGCCGCTGATCCCGCTCTTCATGATTCTGATCGGCTGGGCCACCCAGTCGCGGATGGACCGGCAGTGGCGACTGCTCTCGCGGCTCTCCGGGCACTTCCTCGATGTGGTGGCGGGGCTGCCGACGCTGAAGGTCTTCGGCCGGGCCAAGGCCCAGGCCGAGTCCATCCGCACGATCACCTCGCAGTACCGACAGGCCACTCTGCGGACCCTGCGGATCGCGTTCCTGTCGTCCTTCGCCCTGGAACTCCTGGCGACGCTGTCGGTGGCACTCGTCGCCGTCACCATCGGCATGCGCCTCGTGCATGGTGAGCTCGACCTCTACACCGGGCTGGTAGTGCTGATCCTCGCGCCCGAGGCCTACCTGCCGATCCGGCAGGTAGGCGCGCAGTACCACGCGGCCGCCGAGGGGCTCTCGGCCGCGGAGGAGATCTTCGCAGTCCTGGAGACCGAGCCGCGCAGCGGCGGTACGCAGGATGTCCCCGGCTCGCTGCGGCTGGAGCTGGAAGAAGTGACCGTCCGGCACGCCGGTCGGTCAGAACCCTCGCTCGCCAAGGCCTCGCTGGTGGTGGACGAAGGGGAGACCGTCGCGCTGGTCGGACCGAGTGGCGTCGGCAAATCCACTCTGCTGAACGTGGTGATGGGATTCGTGGAACCCGACGAGGGTCGGGTGCGGGTCGGCGGAACCGATCTGGCGGACCTCTCCCCCGAGCGCTGGCGCGAGCGGGTGGCCTGGGTGCCGCAGCGCCCGCACCTCTTCGCGGGCACGGTCGCGGAGAACGTCCGGCTGGCCAGGCCGGGTGCGGACGACAGTGCGGTGATGGCCGCGCTGCGGGACGCCGGGGCGTACGACTTCGTGGCCGCGCTGCCCGAGGGTGCCCGCACGCTCCTCGGCGAGGACGGTGCGGGCCTTTCCGCGGGCCAGCGCCAGCGGCTCGCGCTCGCCCGGGCGTTCCTCGCAGACCGGCCGGTGCTGCTGCTCGACGAGCCGACCGCGAGCCTGGACGGCGAGACGGAGGCGGGCATCGTCGAGGCGGTGCGACGGCTTGCGGTGGGCCGGACCGTCCTGCTGGTGGTCCACCGGCCGGCGCTTCTGGCGGTGGCGGACCGGGTGGTGACGCTGACGCCTGCCGAAGTGGCCGAGCGGGTGCCACACGTGGCGTCGGCCGTGACGCCGGAGCCGGTGGGGGTACAGACAGCCGCTGGGGCGCCGCAGCCGGTGGCGGCTCCGACAGCGACCGAGCCGCCGAGTGGGCCCAGGGGCTCACGGGACACGACGGTCACTGGGCATGTGCTCACCCGGGTGAGGGAGGCTGCCGGCGCACAGCGTGGCAGGCTGCTGCTGGCCCTGGTGCTGGGGAGTCTGGCGACCGGTTCGGCCGTCGGCCTCATGGCCGTTTCCGGATGGCTGATCTCCCGTGCCTCCGAACAGCCCCCGGTGCTCTACCTGATGGTGGCGGTGACGGCGACCCGCGCCTTCGGGATCGGGCGGGCGGTCTTCCGCTACGCCGAGCGCCTCGTCGCGCACGACGCCGTGCTCCGGATGCTGGCCGAGCTCCGCGTCGCCGTCTACCGCAGCCTGGAGCGCATCGCGCCCGCCGGCCTGCGCCGGACCCGGCGGGGGGACCTGCTCTCGCGGCTCGTCGCCGATGTGGACGCCCTCCAGGACTACTGGCTGCGGTGGCTGCTGCCCGCCGGGACCGCGGTCGTCGTGGGGGCGGGAGCCGCCGGCTTCACCGGCTGGCTGCTGC
This sequence comes from Streptomyces sp. NBC_01013, assembly GCF_045162765.1. Lineage (NCBI taxonomy): Bacteria > Bacillati > Actinomycetota > Actinomycetes > Kitasatosporales > Streptomycetaceae > Streptomyces > Streptomyces sp. NBC_01013. The sequence goes on along the minus strand of NZ_CP108687.1, from coordinate 4,102,745 downwards.
CGGAGGCGGGGCTGGTGCTGGCCGCCGGCCTCCTGCTGGCCGGGGTCGGGGTCCCGCTCGTCAGCGGAGCCTGCGCCCGCCGCGCGGAGCGCAGGCTGGCACCCGCAAGGGCCGATCTGGCCACCCGGGTCACCGACCTCCTCGGCGGAACTGCCGAGTTGACCGTCGCGGGCGCACTTCCTGGGCGCCTGGACCGGACCCGCGACGCCGACGGAGCGCTGACTCGGATCGCCGCCCGGGCGGCGGCCGCCACCGCGCTCGGCGGCGGTCTCGGAGCCCTGATCGCCGGACTCACCGTGGTGGCTACCGCCCTCGTCGCCCTTCCGGCCGTCGCCGACGGGCGGCTGGCCGGAGTGACACTCGCCGTCGTCGTCCTCACCCCGCTGGCCGCCTTCGAAGCCGTGACCGGCCTGCCCCTGGCCGTGCAGTACCGCCAGCGGGTCAGGCGGAGCGCGGAGCGGGTGTTCGAGGTGCTGGACGCCCCTGCGCCGGTGCGGGAACCCGTCGTACCCGCCGAGGCTCCCGCATCGCCCTTCCCACTGGAGCTCCGCGGCCTGTCCGCCCGATATGCGGGGACCGGACACGATGCGCTGGACTCCATCGACCTCACGCTGGAGGCAGGCCGGCGCGTCGCGGTCGTGGGCACGTCCGGTTCCGGGAAGACCACGCTGGCCCAGGTCCTGCTCCGCTTCCTGGACGCGCAGACGGGGACGTACCGGATCGGCGGGGTGGACGCGTCCGCGCTGGACGGGGACACGGTCCGTCGGTTCGTCGGCCTCTGTGCCCAGGACGCCCACATCTTCGACAGTTCCATCCGGGAGAACCTGCGGCTGGCCCGTCCCGGGGCGACGGACGGGGAACTGTGCGACGCCCTCGCCCGCGCCCGGCTGCTCGACTGGGCACAGGCGCTGCCGGAAGGTCTGGACACGCTCGTCGGCGAGCACGGGGCGCGCCTCTCCGGCGGTCAGCGGCAGCGGCTCGCGCTGGCCCGGGCGCTGCTCGCGGACTTCCCCGTGCTGGTCCTGGACGAGCCGGCCGAGCACCTCGACCTGGTGACGGCCGACGCACTGACCCTGGACCTGCTGGCCGCCACGCGGGGGCGTACGACCGTACTGATCACCCACCGTCTTGAGGGGCTGGATGCCGTCGACGAGGTGGTGGTGCTGGAAGCGGGTGCGGTCGTACAGCGAGGCCCCTACGACGCCCTGGCTGCGGTGGACGGGCCGCTGCGCCGGATGCTGAAGCGCGAACGGGAGACCACGGTCGGATCCGGCGAGCCGGTGGGCGCTCATGCCTGAGATGTTCTGTTGGGCTCCAGCTCTCGACTTTCCCTGGCAAAAGGGACTAAATACGCTCTGGGTATGTCAGAGCAGGACCCGAACCACCCGCAGCATCCGAAGGACCCGCACCGCTCGGATCAACCGCTGAAACCGTCGGACTCAAAGGATTCGCTCGATCCGGCCGGCCCTACAGGCTCTGCAGATCCGCGAGGCCCGCTCGATCCGCGAGGCACTCACGACTCGACAGGCCCGACGGACCATCTCGCTGCCGCGACGGAGGCGACCCGTAGCCTGCAGGGACTGTCCACCGAGCTCACCGCCCGCGTACCGCGGCTGCTGGAGGCCATGCGGTCGGTGGGCACGGGCCTCGAACTCCACTCCACGCTCGACCGGATCTGCGAGACGGCTGCCGAGCTGGCGCACGCGCGTTATGCGGCCATCGGCGTCGTGGACGAGGAGGGCGAGGGCCTGTCCGACTTCGTCACATACGGAGTCTCCGAGGCCGTGGCGCGCCGCATCGGGCGTCGGCCGGACGGGCACAAGGGGCTGCTCGGCGCCCTCATCCACGACCCGCGCCCCTTGCGGATGGCCGACCTGACGTCCGCCCCGAGATTCGCCGGCTTCCCTCCGGGCCATCCACCGATGCGCACGTTCCTCGGGGTCCCGATCCGCGTCCAGGGCGAGATCTTCGGCAACCTGTATCTGGCCGAAAAGACCGATGGCGGCGAGTTCAACGACTATGACCTGCACATGGTCCGCGTGCTGGCCACCGAGGCCGGCATCGCCATCGGCAACGCGCGGCTGTACGAAGCGGCCATGCAGCGCGAGCGGTGGATCGACGGTTCGGTGGCCGTGACCACGGCCCTGCTGTCCGGCGGGGATGCCGACGACGCGCTCTCCGTCGTTGCCGAACAGGCCCGCCGTCTCGCCGGATCCGCGGCCGGCATCGTGCTGCTGCCGGCCGAGGACGGGGGGCTTGAGATCGTTGCCGTCTCCGCGGCCGACCCGTCAGCCTCGCTCGGAGTGATCATTCCGGCGCACAGCCCCGTGGTGACCAGGCTGTTGAACGGCGAGGCGGTCTTCATCGACGACTCCGCCACCGACTCCCGCATGATCACCAGGATCGCGGAGCAGTTCGGCCCGAGCATGATGCTCCCGCTGCACAGCGGGGGCAGGGTGCTCGGCGCTCTCGCCACACCGCGCGCCAAGGGAGGGCGGCCGTTCACGGAGACCGAGCGGACCCTCGCCACCCAGTTCGCCTCGCAGGCCGCCCTGGCGCTCATGATGGCCGAGGCGCAGCGTGACCGGGAGCGGCTCGCGGTCTACGAGGACCGCGACCGCATCGCCCGCGACCTGCACGACCTGGTCATCCAGCGGCTGTTCGCCACCGGGATGATGCTGGAGAGCGCGCAGCGCCGGTCGGACGTGCCGGAGGTGCAGACAGGGGTGGGCAGGGCGGTCGATGAACTGGACGTGACCATTCAGGAGATCCGTACTGCGATCTTCGCTCTGCAGCAGGAGCCGGCCGAGGCGCCCTCCGGGCTCCGCACCCGAGTGCTGCGCGAGATCAACATGGCGGCGGTCCCGCTGGGCTTCAAGCCGTCCCACCGCTTCCTCGGGCCGGTCGACTCCCTGGTCGGAGAGCAGACCGGGAAGAACCTGATCGCGGCGCTCCGGGAGGCGCTGTCCAACGCCTTCCGGCACGCCGATGCGACACGGATCGACGTGGTCGTCGACGCGACCGCGAAACTCCCCGACGGGCGCGATGCGGTGCGGCTCTCGGTGGCCGACGACGGGGTGGGCATCCCGGCGGGCGGTCGACGCAGTGGACTGTGGAACCTGGCCCGCCGGGCGGAATCACTCGGCGGCGCCAGTTGGTTCGGGCCTGGAATCGGGGAGAACGGCGGCGGCACGAAGGTGGTGTGGCAGGCGCCGCTCTGACCGCGGGGGACAGGTGGGAGCAGGCCGCTCAGCGTTCGATGCGAGGGCGGGCCCGGTCGGCGATGATCCGCTCGATGACGACCGCGACGCCGTCCTCGTTGTTGGTGACCGTACGGCCGGAGGCGGCTGACAGAGCGGCCGGGTGTGCGTTGCCCATCGCGTAGGACGTGCCTGCCCAGCTCAGCATCTCCACGTCGTTCGGCATGTCGCCGAAGGCGACGACCTCCGCGGAGGAGATGCCGCGCTCGGCGCAGCACAGCTCCAGCGTGCTGGCCTTGGAGACACCGGGTCCGCTGATCTCCAGGAGTGCGGTGGGGCTGGACCGGGTGAAGGACGCCCGGTCACCGGCGGCCCCGCGTGCCAAGGCGAGGAAGTCGTCCGGGGCCAGTTCGCCATGGTGGGCCAGAAGCTTCAGGACCGGGGCGCCGGCACCGGGCGTCTCCTCGCGGAGCAGCTTCTCGGCGACGGCCACGGTCGCGCCGGGGTCGAGGTGGAACGGCGGGTACGCCGGTTCGTAGTGGATACCGGTGGCCAGCTCGACGGCGAACGAGGTGCCGGGGGCGGCCGCACGCAGCGTGTGCACGACATCGAGGGCCGTCGGCCGCTCCAGGGCCCGCACCTTCAGCAGCCTGCCGCCCGCGTGCAGGTCGGCGACGGCGGCGCCGTTGGCGCAGATCGCCAGGCCGTGACCGTGCACATGATCGCTGACGACATCCATCCAGCGGGCGGGACGGCCGGTGACGAAGAAGACCTCGATTCCGGCCTCCTCGGCAGCGGCGAGCGCCGCGACCGTGCGGTCCGAGACGGTCTTGTCGTCGCGCAGGAGAGTGCCGTCCAGGTCGGTGGCGATCAGCCGGGGAGCGGCAGAAACGGGCTGTTCGATAGCTGAGGTCACCGGTCCATTCTCGCGCACGAGCGTGCACGGGCGTGCGCAGGGGCGCACATTTGAGTGCGTACGCCCCTGAACTGGGGAACGTTCCTCTGGCATATGTCGTTGGATTTCAAGTCCCGCGGCGCGTGCCGCAGCCCCCTGCGAAGAAGCCGGCCGGAAGAGGGGTGGGGCCGGGTGGCCACCGTAAACTCGGGGCCATGAGCACCACTCTGCGCCTCAGCACCGTCATCCTGCCCGTCCGCCGCTGGAACGAGGGTGGGCGCTCGCAGTGGCAGCGCGCCGAGGAGCTGGGTCTGCATGCCGCGTACACCTACGACCACCTGGCTTGGCGCGCCTTCCGGGACCGGTCGTGGTTCGGTGCGCTGCCGACTCTGACGGCGGCCGCCTGTGCCACGTCACGTCTGCGGCTGGGAACACTGGTGACCTCGCCGAACTTCCGGCACCCGGTCACCCTGGCCAAGGAACTGATCTCGCTCGACGACATCTCGGGTGGCCGCATCACGCTGGGCATCGGGGCCGGGGGCAACGGCTTCGACGCGACCACGCTTCTTCGTGGCGGCGAGCAGCCATGGACCCCGCGTGAACGGGCCGACCGGTTCGGTGAGTTCGTGCCGTTGCTGGACGGGCTGCTCCGTGAGCCGGCCGGGCTGACGTCCGAGGGCGAGTTCTACGCGGCCACTGAGGCGCGGAATCTTCCGGGCTGCGCTCAGGAGCCCCGTCTGCCGTTCGCCGTGGCCGCGACCGGTCCGCGCGGGCTCAGGCTCGCCGCGCGGTACGGACAGGCGTGGGTGACCACCGGCGACCCGAAGCTGTACGAGACGGGCAGCGCGGCGGAGTCACTCGACGCCATCCGTGGTCAGGTCGCCAGGCTGGGCAAGGCCTGCGCCGAGAGCGACAGGGACGTCGACGCGCTCGGCAAGATCCTGCTCACGGGGTTCACCCCGGAGTTCAATCCGGACCTCACGGGAAACAGGGGCGGGCCGTTCGAATCCGTGGACGCGTTCGTGGACTTCGCGGGCAGGCATGCGGAGCTCGGCTTCACCGAGATCGTGATCCACGCACCGGTACCCGACGGCAGCCCCGCCTTCTCCGCCGCCGTCTCTGACGAGAAGCTCTTCGAGCGGATCGTGACGCAGGGCCTGGCTCAGCTCGCGGGATAGCGATCGCGCCGGTACGGCGCCCGGTCGCACGCTGGCCGGTGCGGTGCGGTGCGGTGCGGTGCGGTGGCTGGCTCAGCCCGGTAGCCGCAGGAATTCCGGGGGCACGGCGGCGGTGAGCCAGACCCCGTTGGCGCTGACGAAGAAGACGTGCCCCGCCCGGTGCATGGCACCTGCGGCCACCGACAGGACGACGGGGCGGCCGCGCCGGGCCCCGACCCGGGTCGCCGTCTCGCGGTCGGGTGAAAGGTGGACGTGGGTGCGGTTCATCGGACGAAGCCCCTCACCGCGGATCGCGTCCAGGGACCGGCCGACCGTGCCGTGATAGAGGTACGCGGGCGGCTCGGCCGGGGGCAGGTCCAGGTCCACGTCGACGGTATGTCCCTGGCTTGCCCGGATGAGGTCGCCCGCGACGGCGAAACGCTGCTTGTCGTTGGCCGCGACGACGTGGTCGAGCTCGGCGCGGGTGAGGGGGAAGTGGTGGAGGGCGGCGGCGCGCAACAGCTCGTCGATCGCCACCCAACCGTTGGCGTCCAGCGTGAGACCGATCCGTTCGGGCTGATGCCGGAGGTGTTTCGAAAGGTACTTGGACACCTTGACGGTGCGTCTTTCATCCATCCCGACAGAGTGCCCGTGACGTACTGGCCGGCGCACCCGGATTTGAGTTCCGGCAGACATCAGCAATTTTGCGTCGCGAGGTTTGATCCACAGTCAACTCAAGTTATCCACAAGCGATTTGGCGATTCTGTGGACAAGTGGTCATTGATTTGCCCCATTTGGGCAATTATCTATTTATTAGGGTGCGATGAGGCGTAGGCGTCCAATGTTCTTTTCTGTACCTCTCGTTCGGCGGCAGCCGCAATGAACGCAGCGAGGTTGTCCGGTCCAACCAGAAGCTCTACCGCGCTGATTGTGGAGGCGGGCAGGACGACGGAGGCCCGCCCCGGCGGCGCGGTCTGAGAGGCGGGCACCCCTGCTGCGGTGAGGTGGTGCTCCAGATGCCGGGTGGCGAACATGCGCATGGCACGCGCGAGTTCGGCATCCACCGTCTGCTGCGCCAGCGGACGAAGCAGACGGACCAGAGAGGCAGCCTCGGCCGCATCCTCATCGGTCGGCGGGCGGTGACCGAGATATCGGGCGAAAACGTGCTCCGTCGTGAACTCCAGGAAGCGGCAGGCTATCTGCTCGACCTGACCGCGAAGCTCCCTCAGGTGTGCGGAAATCGCGCTCAGTGGTACGCCGGCGGCATGCAACTCCGCTGCCACCATGAGCTCTTGAGGGCTGGGCACCAGGAACTCGTCCTCGCGCCCCGGGATTCGTTCGAGTACTCCGAGCTCCACCGCTTCGGCGACCGCCTCGTCGTCGGGACGCCCACCGAACTTCACGGTGAGCTCCGCGCGGGTGATGCGGTCCGCCCGCTCGTCCGTCCATGGCCCGTGAACCTCGGCGACGAGTCCCAGCACACCGCCGAGCCCTCGTCCATCGGCCCAGGCTTCCAGCAACTCCTTGATGCTGGCCAGGGTGTAGCCCCGGTCCAGCAGGTCCGCGATCTGCCGAAGTCGGGCGAGGTGAGTGTCCCGGTACACATTGGCCCGCCCCCTCCGCTCGGGGGCCGGAAGCAGTCCGCGGTCCTGATAGGCGCGGATGGTGCGGACCGTGGCACCGCTGGCATGCGCGAGGTCCTCGATCCGGTACTCGGCGGCCTTCCGGTCGCCCGCCGACGGTTCGGTGAGGCTCACAGGGGCGGCTTCAGACGGGCGATCCCGCGCAGCACTCCCGGACTGATCCGCGACAGGAACCGGACGGCGTGGGATTCGGGCGTCACCGGCACGACGGCCCGGTTGCGCACGACCGCAGCGAGGATCGCTTCGGCGACCTTCTCCGGCGGGTAGTTGCGTATCCCGTAGATCCTGCTCGTCCGTTTGCGCAGCCGCCTCTCCTCCGCAGCGTCCGTCCCGGCGAAGTGCGCGGTCGCGGTGATGTTCGTGTTGACGATTCCGGGGCAGACCGCGCTGACCCCGATCGACTTCTCGGCGAGCTCGGCACGCAGGCACTCGCTGAGCATCAGCACGGCAGCCTTCGAGGTGCTGTACGCCGGCAGCGCGCGGGACGGCTGATACGCGGCAGCGGAGGCCGTGTTGACGATATGGCCGCCCTGCCCGCGGTCGGCCATCTGCTTACCGAAGAGGCGGCAGCCGTGGATGACACCCCACAGGTTCACGTCGAGGACCGACTTCCAGTCCTCGGTCGTCGTCTCCAGAAAGGAACCGGAGAGCCCGATCCCGGCGTTGTTGACCAGCACGTCGACGATGCCGTACTCGGCGGCGACCTTGTCGGCCAGCTTCTCCATGGCCTGCTCGTCGCTGACATCGACGGTCTCGGCCCAGGCGGCAGGGGCGCCGATCAACCGGGCCAGCTCCGCCGTCCGGGCCGCCCCCTCCGCGTCCCGGTCCACGGCCACCACGCGGGCGCCGGCTTCGGCGAAAGCGAAGGCCGTCGCCCGCCCGATCCCGCCGGCTGCGCCGGTCACCAGGACGAGCTGCCCGCCGAACCGTTCCGCGTACGCCCCCTTCGGCGCGGTGTCCCGCACAGGAAGACCGCCCTGCACCGCCGCCTCGTTGGCTGCCACGAACTCGCCGATCCAGGAGGCCAGCTGATCCGGCCTGGTGCGCGGGACCCAATGCTTGGCGGGCAGCGAGCGCCGCGTCAACTGCGGTACCCAGGCGTCCAGTCCGTCGTAGAGCTGTTCCGAGAGGAATATGTCACCGGTCGGGGTGATCAGCTGAACCGGTACGTGAGCGAACGCGTCCGCGCGCGGCCTGCGCAGCCGGGAGCGGACGTTGTCCCGGTAGAGCCAGGCCCCGTGCGCCGCATCGTCGGCCAGGGACGGCGTCGGGTAGTCGCCGGGAGGCACTCTCTCCAGCCGCTCCAGGATCCGGGGCCACAGCTTGCCGAGCGGCCCCCGCCAGGCGAGCTCCGGCAGCACCGGAGTGTGCAGCAGGTACACGTACCAGGACTTGGCGCCCTGGCCCAGCAGCTGGCCGACCCGGCGCGGGGTGGGCCGGGACATCCGCTGCTTGATCCAGTGCCCGAAGTGGTCCAGCGACGGGCCGGACATCGAGGTGAAGGAAGCGATCCGGCCTTCGGTGCGGCTGACCGTGGCGAACTCCCACGCCTGGACCGAACCCCAGTCGTGCCCCACCACGTGCACCGGCCGGTCCGGGCTCACCGCGTCGACGACGGCCAGGAAGTCATCGGTCAGCTTCTCCAGCGTGAACCCGCCCCGCAGGGGCACGGGCGGCGTCGAGCTGCCGTGGCCGCGCACGTCGTACAGCACGACATGCCACTCCTGGGCGAGGAGCCTGGCGACCTGCGTCCAGACCTCTTTGCTGTCCGGATAGCCGTGCACCAGCACGATCGTGGGCTGTGCCGCATCACCCAGCTCGACGACACACAGGTCGATGCCGCCCGTGGCCACCCGGCGCTCGCGCGCCCCCGGCAGGTCTCGCAGACTCACGCCGCCACCCTCTCCTCGGTCCAGCTCCGCACATGCGGCAGATCGTCGTCCAGCCAGAAGGCACTCTGCTCCGGATCCCGTGAATCGGTGACGACCAGGATCTCCTCGAACTTCACACCCGTGCCCCGGAATCCGAGGTGTGGCTCGACCGCCCACAGGCCCGGCTGTGGGGGATGGCCGGAGAAGCGGTACGGACTCCAGAGCGGCGACCAGCCGCCCCGGTGCCCGTGCATCGCATCGCTCAGCAGCCCCTTGAGCGACTGCGTGCCGAACCCGAACACGTGGGGCGACCAACCCCGTTCGGCTACTCGGTCGACCTTGTGGGCGAGGACCCCGAACGGGTAGGCGCGGTGCCGGTTGGCGTAACCCTGCCTGACCATGAGCCGCTCGACGTCCTCGTAGATCTCGCGCAAGGGGCGCCGCTCCCGCACCTCGCGCAGGATCAGCCCGCGATGGACCTCCAGATCGGCGAGCAGCCGGTCGTGCAGGGGGTTGGGCCCGAGGCAGCCGGAGTATCCGATGTCGGCGGTGAATCCCTTGTACACGGGGGCCATGTCGAGGATGAACGGCATCCCGGGCTCCAACGGCCGACCGGTCGGGAAGAACTGCAGCGGCACTTTGAACCCGGTGAACGCCGTGCGGTCCCCGAACCAGGCGAACGGGAGATGCAACCAGTCGCGCACCCCGCGCTCACGCAGCCACTCGCGCTGCATCCGGGCCGCCTCGCGCTCCGTCACTCCCGGTTGCAGACGGGCTGCGACCGCTTCGGCGCAGGCGTACGCGAGACGTTGCGCTTGCCTGAAACCCTCGAGTTCCAGGGCCCTTTCGTCTTTGACGCGTGAAGCCATGCCACCGTCCGTTCCCTGCCGTGCTCGGTACGTGCCCGTAACGTGACACTGATGAATGTGACAATGTCCGGCGGCTGCGTCAAGGGGTGTGCCGGGCCTGTGGACAACTTCGCGGCCGACCGCTCGGGCCGCGCCCCGCGGCGGTGGGTCCTCCTTCGAGGGGTCCCCCTACGGGTCCGTACGTCTGGAGTCTGACGGGAATCCAGCCGTCAGGTCTGACGACCGGTGTGGCCCACGCCACTACCGTCGATGACGTGACTGTCATTGCGACCGAAAGCCTGAGCAAGCGGTTCCCCCGGGTGACCGCGCTTGACCGGCTCTCGTTGGACATCGGCCCCGGTGTGACCGGGCTGGTGGGCGCCAACGGAGCCGGCAAGTCCACGTTGATCAAGATCCTGCTGGGTCTGTCCCCCGCGACCGAGGGCCGGGCCGCAGTGCTCGGGCTCGACGTCTCGACGAGCGGCGCCGCCATCCGGGAACGGGTGGGCTACATGCCCGAACACGACTGCTTGCCGCCCGACGTCTCGGCCACCGAGTTCGTCGTCCACATGGCGCGGATGTCCGGTCTGCCGCCGACCGCGGCCCGCGAACGTACCGCGGACACCCTGCGGCACGTCGGGCTGTACGAGGAGCGCTACCGGCCCATCGGCGGCTACTCGACCGGCATGAAGCAGCGGGTGAAGCTGGCCCAGGCGCTGGTCCATGACCCGCAGCTGGTCCTTCTCGACGAGCCGACCAACGGCCTGGACCCGGTCGGCCGCGACGAGATGCTCGGCCTGATCCGGCGGATCCACACGGACTTCGGCATCTCGGTCCTCGTCACCTCGCACCTCCTGGGCGAGCTGGAACGCACCTGCGACCACGTCGTCGTCATCGACGGCGGATCGTTGCTGCGGTCCAGCTCCACCAGCGACTTCACCCAGACCACCACGACCCTCGCGGTCGAGGTCACCGACAGCGACACCCACCCCGACGGGACCGACGCCGTGCGCAAGGTCCTCACCGGCGCGGGGATCAAGCTGGTGGGACTCGACGGGCTGGACGCCGAGGGGCTGCCCGGGGCGGGCCACATCCTGCTGATCGAGGCGACCGGCGAGGAGACGTACGACCTCGTCCGGGACAGCGTCGCCGGCCTCGGGCTCGGCCTTGTCCGGATGGAACAGCGCCGTCACCACATCGCCGAGGTCTTCCGTACCGAAGTGGCACCGGCAGCGCACCCCGAGGCGCAGGCCGCGCCCGTGGCAGCCGGGGCCGTACAGCAGAAGGGGAGCGGTCGCGATGAGCACTGAGACCGGCGCCGCGACCGGGAGCGAGACCTCCCGGATCCACAACATCGGCTACCGCGCCTACGACGGCCCGCGTCTCGGCCGGGCCTACGCCCGCCGATCGCTCTACTCGCAGTCCCTGCGCGGTTCCTTCGGCCTCGGCCGCTCGGCCAAGTCCAAGGTGCTGCCCATGCTGCTGTTCGGCGTGATGTGCCTGGTCGCGGCGATCATCGTGGCCGTCGCCATCGCCACTCCGAACACAACGAAGCTGCCGATCAAGTACACCTCCTTCGCGATCTACCTCCAGGCCGTCATTGGCCTGTTCATCGCGGCGCAGGCACCTCAGTCGGTCTCCCGGGACCTCCGGTTCAAGAGCGTCCCGCTGTACTTCTCCCGGCCGATCGAGCGGAGCGACTACGTCCTCGCGAAGTTCGCGGCCATGGTCTCCGCGCTCTTCGTCCTCACCGGCGCTCCCGTCGTCATCCTCTACGTGGGTGCGCTGCTGGGGAAGTTCGACTTCGCCGACCAGACCAAATGGTTCGCCCAGGGAATGGTGTCGGTGGCGCTGCTGTCCGTACTCTTCGCCGGACTCGGCCTCGTGATGGCCGCGCTCACGCCGCGGCGCGGCTTCGGTGTCGCAGCGGTGATCGCCGTACTGACGATCACGTACGGCGCGGTCAGCACCATCCAGGGCATCGCATGGTCCACAGGGTCCACCGGCGCAGTTCCGTGGCTGGGGCTCTTCTCGCCGATCACGCTCATCGACGGAGTGCAGACCGCGTTCCTCGGAGCGACCTCCGCCTTCCCCGGAGGAGAAGGCCCGGGGGCCGGTGCCGGTGTGGTCTATCTGATCGTTGTCCTCGCGCTCGTTGCCGGCTCGTACGCCGTACTGATGCGCCGCTACCGGAGGGTCGGGCTGTGACCACCATCGAGATCGACCACACGTCCCGCTGGTTCGGCAACGTGGTCGCCGTCAACGACGTGAGCATGACCGTGGGTCCGGGGGTGACCGGTCTGCTCGGCCCCAACGGCGCCGGCAAGTCCACGCTGATCAACATGATGGCCGGATTCCTCGCCCCGTCGACGGGCACGGTCACGCTCGACGGCAAGCCGATCTGGCGCAACGAGGCCGTATACCGGCAGATCGGCATCGTGCCGGAGCGCGAGGGGATGTACGACTTCCTCACCGGTCGCGAGTTCGTCGTGGCCAACTCCGAACTGCACGGTCTCGGCGACGCCGAGGCGGCTGCCGCGCTGGCCACGGTCCAGATGGAGTACGCGCAGGACCGCAAGATCTCGACGTACAGCAAGGGCATGCGCCAGCGCGTGAAGATGGCGTCCGCGCTGGTCCACGACCCGTCCGTGCTGCTGCTCGACGAGCCGTTCAACGGAATGGACCCGCGCCAGCGGATGCAGCTGATGGATCTGCTGCGACGGATGGGGGCGGAGGGCCGCACGGTCCTCTTCTCCTCCCACATCCTCGAAGAGGTCGAGCAGCTCGCCTCGCACATCGAGGTGATCGTGGCCGGGCGGCATGCCGCGTCCGGGGACTTCCGCAAGATCCGTCGGCTGATGACCGACCGCCCGCACCGCTATCTCGTTCGGTCCAGCGACGACCGTGCGCTTGCCGCCGCGCTCATCGCCGACCCGTCGACGGCCGGGATCGAGGTCGACCTCGGCGAGAACGCGCTGCGCATCCAGGCCGTCGATTTCGGGCGCTTCACCACACTGCTGCCGAAGGTGGCACGTGATCAGGGCATCCGGCTGCTGACTGTCTCGCCGTCCGACGAGTCCCTCGAATCGGTCTTTTCCTATCTCGTAGCGGCCTGAGTAGTGGCCTGAAAGGAGCTGTGACGTCATGTACGACCCCACAGTCGCCCGGCTCACCTACCGGGCCCTGCTCGGCCGGCGCCGGGCCGCCATCCTGTTCGTCCTGCCCGCGCTTCTGATCGTCATCGCGGTGGCGGTACGGATGTTCGCCGGGGCTGACGACCAGGTGGCCTCGGACGTGCTGGGCGGATTCGCCATCGCCACCATGGTGCCGCTGATCGGTGTGATCGCCGGAACGGGAGCCATCGGGCCCGAGATCGACGACGGCTCCATCGTCTATCTGCTGGCCAAGCCGGTGAAGCGGCCGACGATCATCTTCACCAAGCTGATCGTGGCGATCGCGGTGACGATGGTGTTCTCGGCCGTTCCGACACTGATTGCCGGTCTGATCCTCAACGGCAACGGCCAGCAGATCGCGGTGGCGTACACGATCGCGGCGCTGGTCGCCTCGATCGCCTACAGCGCGCTGTTCCTGCTGCTGGGCACGGTCAGCCGGCACGCGGTGGTCTTCGGCCTCGTCTACGCGCTCGTGTGGGAGGCCCTCTTCGGCAGCCTCGTACCGGGTGCGCGCACGCTCAGCGTGCAGCAGTGGTCCCTTGCGCTGGCCGAGAAGGTCGGCGGAGGTGGCGCGATCACTTCCGACGTCGGGCTGCCGCTCGCGACGGTGCTGCTGGCCGCGGTCACCGTGGTGGCGACCTGGTACGCCGGGCAGAAGCTGCGGACGCTGAAGCTCGCCGGGGAGGAGTAAGCGTTGAGCGCGAACGGCTCGTGATGTGCGACAACCCCCGTCCCATGGACGGGGGTTGTCGCATGCCGGACAGTCTTACGCGTAACTGTACGGTTATCGGTTCGTTGTTCCCGGTGCGTGGAGGCAACTGGATTCTGTGGCGTCGTGGCTTTCGTGAAATCGGGATAGCCGACACGGCGGGGAATCACCCGTCGGTCGGTCATTGAATGAGTGGCAACCGTGAGCGTCCTCCGCCCCTGAAGCCCGGGGAGAGGGCTGTCCCCCGTCGCATCACGATCGGAAGGCATGCTCATGCCCACGGAAGTCGCCCTACTCGAATCACGCGCCTTGCGCATCGAACTAACGGGGCGCGTCGATGTCCTGGACAAGGTGAAGAGCCTTGTCATGCTCCCGGACGGAGTTCACGTCCGCACCGAGGACGTGGCTCGGTACTTCGAAGTATCCACAGGCGTGGTCAGGAGGCTGACCGACCGCCATCAGGACGAGCTCGCACAGAACGGGTTGCGTGTGCTCCGGGGCTCCGACCTGCGAACCTTCCATAGCGGCATGGTGTCGCTATGGGGTGGTGAAGGGGCGGAAAGTTATCCACAGGTGGCGACTCAGCTCCGCCTCTACACCCGCAGGACCGTCCTCAACGTCGCCATGCTTCTTCGGGACAGCGACATCGCGCGATGCGTCCGTACGTATCTCCTCGACGCCGAGCAGGACCTGCGCGCCGGGTACACCTCGCTCGAACACCGCGTCACCCGGGTCGAAAGCTGTCTGGCCGGTGTCGGCACCGCCCTGCAGGAACTCGGCCCGGTGCTCGGCCGGATGTCGCACCGGCTGGACAGCCTCGACCGGAGGCTGGAGGTCACGCATCAGGTGGTCGGCGCCACGAGCGTGCGACTGGGCGAGGTGGCCGACGACATCGGCCGGCTCGACGGTCGCATGGACGAGCTCGCGCGCAACCTCAAGGACCTGTGCCGCCGTAACAGGAGCCGCTGAGAAGGCCGGAGGGCCGGTGCCACCCGTAATTGGGTGGCACCGGCCCCCGGTGGCACGGCACAGTAGGTGAGACGGCACCCGCCGGGAACGGCACCGAAGACCGGGAGAGGAGCGCGGCGATGACCGAGAGTCCGAGTCCGTCGAGCTCCCCGCAGGGCGTGCCCGAGCCGGCACCGGAGTAGTCGAGCGACTGCCCCGCCACGCCGCTCCCAGCAGCACGCCCGGGCGGCCATCCCTGCGCATCGCGCGCGTGGCCGCCTCCCGGAGGATTGGCCGAGTGGTAAGGCAGCGGCTTGCTAAGCCGTCGTCGGGGCCGAAAACCCCGCGCGCGTTCGATCCGCGCATCCTCCGCCTCAGGAACCCGGCCCAGGACGGAACCCGGCCCGGGGCAGAACCCGGCCCTGACCGCTAGAGCAACTGCTCCAGCACGACGGCGATCCCGTCGCTCTCGTTCGACGCGGTGATCTCTTGGGCCACGGCCTTCAGATCCTCGTGCGCGTTGGCCATGGCCACGCCGTGACGTGCCCAGGCGAACATCGGGATGTCGTTCGGCATGTCACCGAAGGCGATCGTGTCCGCCGCTTTCACGCCCAGCCGACGCGCGGCCAGCGAGAGACCGGTGGCCTTGCTGAGCCCCAGCGGCAGGATCTCCACCACGCCCGGACCCGCCATGACCACGTCCACCAGATTCCCGACCGCCGCCCGCGCGGCCTTCGCCAGCGCATCGTCGTCCAGACCGGGGTGCTGTATGTAGACCTTGTTGAGCGGGGCGGACCACATCTCGGCCGGGTCCTGAACAGGGACGGCCGGAAGCGGTCCCTCCTGCACGCGGTAGCCGGGGCCGACCAGCACTTCACCGTCGAGCCCGTCGCGGCTCGCGGCCAGTGCCAGCGGACCGACCTCGGCCTCGACCTTGGAAAGTGCGAGGCCGGCGAGCTGGCGGTCCAGTGTGAGCGACGTCAGCAGCTTGCGCTCGCCCGCGTGATAGACCTGCGCCCCCTGACCGCAGACCGCGAGGCCCTCGTAACCCAGGTCGTCCAGGATGTGCCGGGTCCACGGGACGGCGCGGCCGGTGACGATGATGTGCGCCGCACCGGCCGCGGTGACCGCGGCCAGTGCCTCGCGTGTGCGCCCGGAGACCGTGTCGTCGTCACGCAGCAGCGTGCCGTCGAGGTCGGTCGCGACGAGCTTGTAGGGAAAGGTCACTTGGCGACCGGCTCCAGGACCTCGCGGCCGCCCAGGTAGGGACGGAGTACCTCGGGCACCCGCACCGAACCGTCGGCCAGCTGGTTGTTCTCGAGGATCGCCACGATGGTGCGCGGCACGGCGCACAGCGTGCCGTTCAGCGTGGACAACGGCTGGAGGACCTTCTTGCCGTCGCGGTTGTCACGCATCCGGACGGACAGCCGGCGTGCCTGGAAGCTGTCGCAGTTGGAGGCGGAGGTCAGCTCGCGGTACTTGCCCTGGGTCGGGATCCACGCCTCGCAGTCGAACTTCCTGGAGGCGGAGGCGCCCAGGTCGCCGGTGGCGACGTCGATCACCTGGAAGGGCAGGCCGAGCGCGGTGAGCCACTGCTTCTCCCAGTCCAGGAGGCGCTGGTGCTCGGCCTCGGCGTCCGCCGGATCGACATACGAGAACATCTCGACCTTGTCGAACTGGTGGACCCGGAAGATGCCGCGGGTGTCCTTGCCGTACGTGCCGGCCTCGCGGCGGAAGCAGGGCGAGAAGCCCGCATAGCGCAGGGGCAGCTTGTCCGCGTCGATGATCTCGTCCATGTGGTACGCGGCGAGGGGTACCTCGGAGGTGCCGACCAGGTAGTAGTCGTCCTTCTCCAGGTGGTACACGTTCTCCGCGGCCTGGCCGAGGAAGCCGGTGCCCTCCATGGCACGCGGGCGGACCAGCGCGGGGGTGAGCATCGGGATGAAGCCGGCCTCGGTGGCCTGGGCGATCGCGGCGTTGACGAGGGCGAGCTCCAGCAGCGCGCCGACGCCCGTCAGGTAGTAGAAGCGCGACCCGGACACCTTGGCGCCGCGCTCCATGTCGATCGCGCCGAGCGCCTCGCCGAGCTCCAGGTGATCCTTGGGTTCGAAGCCCTCGGCGCCGAAGTCACGGATGGTGCCGTGCGTCTCGAGGACGACGAAGTCCTCCTCGCCACCGACCGGAACGTCCGTGTGGACGATGTTGCCGAGCCGCAGCAGCAGGCTCCTGGTCTCCTCGTCGGCCTCGTTCTGCGTCAGGTCGGCCGCCTTGACGTCGGCCTTGAGTTGCTCGGCCTTCTTCAGGAGTTCGGCGCGCTCCTCCGGGGAGGCCTTGGGGATGAGCTTGCCGAGCGACTTCTGCTCGGAACGGAGCTCGTCGAACCGGACCCCGGACGACCTGCGCCGTTCGTCGGCGGAGAGCAGGGCGTCGACGAGGGCGACGTCCTCTCCACGGGCGCGCTGGGAGGCGCGAACACGGTCGGGGTCCTCACGAAGCAGGCGAAGGTCAATCACCCCTCCAGGCTACCGGTGTCGGCTTCGGTAGTCCGAACCGATATTGCCAAGCGTGTCACTTTGCCCGAATTGCCGGTATTGGTAATGCTGGGGAGGGAATCCGCGACGGATGCAGATGGGGCGCGTCAGGAAAGATCCCCTATTCCCCTAAATGGGGCAGAAGGGTTGTGCGTCTTGACGCATCGACCCTGCCTGGAAGGGGAGTTGGTCGCGGCTTGTCCACAGGAGTGGGTGGTTGGTCAAAGTTATCCACAGGCTGTGAGGAAGACCTGTGGACATGGAGGAGATCATTCCGAAAGCCGCACGCCGGCTCGTGGATTCACGGTTCAAACCCCCTTCACACCCTCGTTCGGGTGGGAATTCCTCGCCCTAAAGAGTTGATCAATGGAATTGAGCTGACAAGAGACGACCCATTGGCCCGTGGGTGGTCTGAGCGGGCTGGGATGATTTGTCGACCATGTCGCATTACGGTGTCGACTTGTCCCCAGGTCGAGACGCGCTCCTGTGGATAACTATTCCCGCGGCGACAATCGGCTGATCGCACCGGTCGAGCGGGCAGGCTTCGGGCCTGAGGGCTGGAGAGGGCAGCCCTCGGCCGCAGCGGCCGGAGCGCCCGAATTGCCCGAATGGGGAGGGGGTGAGGGGTCGTGCGGAGGGCCCCAGCCCTCAGGCCCGGCCGTCCTGGTTCCGGGCCAGCCAGTCGGAGGCCTCGGCGAATGCCGCGTCCGATGTGCCCGCACGCAAGGGCCGTACGTCCGCCGGCTCCACACCGGCCCGTGGATAGGAGCCGAGGAAGCGCACCTTCGGGCAGATCCGCTTCAGGCCCATCAGGGCCTCGCCGACCCGGCGGTCGGAGATATGGCCTTCGGCATCCACCGCGAAGCAGTAGTTGCCGATTCCCGCGCCCGTCGGCCGGGACTGGATCAACATCAGGTTCACTCCGCGCACCGCGAATTCCTGGAGCAGTTCGAGCAGCGCGCCGGGGCGGTCGTCCCCGAGCCAGATGACCACGGACGTCTTGTCCGCACCGGTCGGAGCCGCCGGTCGGGCCGGACGGCCCACCAGCACGAAGCGGGTCTGGGCGTTCTCCGCGTCGTGGATCTCGGTCACCAGCGGTTCGAGGCCGTAGGTTGCCGCGGCGAACTCACCCGCGAAGGCGGCGTCGTACCGCCCCTCCTGCACGAGCCGTGCGCCGTCCGCGTTGGACGCCGCAGACTCCCAGACGGCCTGGGGGAGATGGGCCGCCATCCAGTTGCGCACCTGCGGCTGAGCGGCCGGGTGGGCGGTCACCGTCTTGACGTCGGACAGCTTGGTGCCGGGACGCACGAGCAGCGCGAAGGTGATGGAGAGCAGCACTTCGCGGTAGATCATCAACGGTTCGCCGCTGGTCAGCTGGTCGAGCGTGGTGGTGATGCCGCCCTCGACGGAGTTCTCGATCGGTACGAGCGCCGCGGCGGCCGTACCGTTGCGCACCGCGTCCAGCGCCGCCGGTACGGAGACCATCGGGGCGAGTTCGCGGGTGGCGGCTTCCGGGAGCGTACGGAGGGCGACCTCGGTGAAGGTGCCCTCGGGGCCGAGATAGGCGTAGCGCGTGGCGGACATACCGTCACCCTAATGCGCCGGGATGGCACGGCGTCCCCGTAGTTGCCGCACCACCACCGGGCGGTGGATCAGCGCTCGGGGAGTCGTTGCACCCTCCGTACCTGCGGCACCGCTCGGCGGTGGGTCAGCGGTCGGGGAGGCCGCCGCGCCATCCGCCCTCGCTCGGGCCTCCGGAGGCCGGCGCTTCGGCGCCCCGCACCGGCTCAGGACTCCAGGAGCCGTTGTCCCACGTACTCCCCCTCCGCCGCACCGCCCGGCACGGCGAACAGTCCGCTCGCCTCGTGGCGGAGGAACGGAGACAGGGCGTCTCCCCGGTCGAGTTTGCGTTGCACGGGCACGAAGCCGCGCAGCGGATCCGCCTGCCAGCAGATGAACAGCAGACCGGCGTCCGGCGTGCCGTCCGAGGAGACGCCGTCGTGGTACGAGAACGGACGCCGCAGCATGGCCGCGCCACTGTTGCGCTCGGGGGAGGAGATCCGGGCGTGAGCGTTGTCCGGGATCAGCAGCTTCCCGTCGGGGCCCGCTTTGTCGAGGTCCATCTCAGTGGTCTCGGTGCCGCCGCTGAGCGGGGCGCCGTCGGCCTTGCGCCGCCCGATGACCCGTTCCTGACGCTCCACCGGGAGCTTCTCCCAGTCGTCGAGCAGCATCCTGATCCGCCGGACGACCGCGTACGAGCCGCCCGCCAGCCAGTCGTAGGCGGCGTGACCACCGTCCGCCACGAAAATGCGCCGGTCGAAGTCGCTGTCGGCCGGCTTCGGGTTGCCGGTTCCGTCGATCTGGCCCATGAGGTTGCGGGCGGTCATCGGCTTCGCGGTGGCGCCGGGGGTGCGGTTGAAGCCGTTCATCTGCCAGCGCACGGTGGCAGCCGAACCGGCCTCCTTCTGCACGGCTCGCAGTGCGTGGAACGCAACGAGCGCGTCGTCGGCGCCGATCTGCACCCAGAGGTCTCCATTGGAGCGGCCGACATCGAGGTGATCGGCGGAGAACGGGGGCAACGGGTCGAGCCCGGGCGGACGGTGGGCCGTCAGGCCCGTGCGTTCGAAGAAGGTGGCGCCGAAGCCGAAGGTGACGGTCAGGGAGGACGGCCCGGCGTCCAGCGCGATGCCGGTGTCGTGTCCCGTACCGTCCGCCGCCCCGCCGGTGGTGGGTTCGCCGGCCATCAGCCGCTGTGCCGCAGCCGACCAGCGGCGCATCAGGGCAGCCGCTTCCTTGCGCCCTGCCCCGGGGGCCAGGTCGAAGGCGATGAGGTGGCCGCGGGCCTGAAGCGGAGTGGTGATCCCCGGTTGATGTTTCCCGTGAAACATCACCTCGGTGGAGCCGACCGAGGTCAGTGCGGCCGGGACCTCGTCCTGGGTCGCGGCGTAGCCGGTGGCGCCGCCGGCTGCCCCCAGGACGAGGCCGGTGGCACCGGCCGCTCCTGCGGTGCCGAGCAGCCGCCGACGCGAGATCGCGCCGGTCGTCGGTGTACCGCCGTCGCCGTTGCGCTTGGTCTTGCTGCCCGCACCATTCGATGTGCCGCCGCTGTTCATCCTGTTTCCGCTCAAGGTCCTGCTCAGCCGATCTTCACGTTCTTGTCGACCGTGATCTGGTCGATGTCCGAGGTACGCACGGTGACCGCGACGTTCCAGTTGCCGGCGATCGGGATCTGGACACCGGTGGAGGTCCAGTGGCCCTCGGTCAGCCGGACGGGGACGGCAGGGAGGGGCCCGATGTCCTTGGACTCCAGGGTGAACGCGAGCTTCACCTCGGGGACGTCCATGGCCTTTCCGTCGATGTCGTCGATCCAGAGGTGCACCACATTGGCTCCGGTGCGTCCAGGGTCCAGGTCGATGCGGACGGTTCCCTTGCCGTTCCTGCCGCCGGTGTCGAACGGCAGGGTGAGGTTGACGGGACCGTCGGCCACCGGAGCGGCGGCAGGTGCGGACGTGCGCGCCGCTTCCTCCTCGGTGCGGCCGGGCTCGGTCGAAGTCAGGACGGTGGTCACCGCCAGCAGGGCCACAGCGACTCCGACTTCGGCCAGTACCGAGCGGCGCAGGCCGGACCGGTCCGGGTCGGCGTCACGTATCCGCTTCTTCTCTGCGGTTGCGACGGCGGCCTGCTGGCGTGCGAGCTGGGCGGCGCGCGCGGGATCCCCGGGGGCGGCCGCCTCCCGCATGTCCGTGTCCGCGGCCTTCTCTTCCTCTTCCGGGCCTTCGGTGCCGGCCGTGACGGTCGCGGTGGGCGCGTTCGCGTTCCCTCCCGTCGCCAGCCGGCCGGTCCACCGGCGAGAGATGCCCGCGACCCCGACGAGGACGGCGACGAGCCCCACCTTCACGAGCAGCAGCTGCCCGTATCCGGTCCCGGTCAGTGCGGACCAGGAACCGACCTGGCGCCAGGACTGGTAGATCCCGGTCGCGGTGAGGACGAGCACACTGGTGAACGCGATCCGGGAGAAGCGGCGCACCGCGTCGGCGGTGATGTCGGGGGTGCGGTACAGCGCGATCAGCAGGGCAGTGAGGCCGCCCAGCCAGGCTGCGACCGCCAGCAGGTGGAGCACGTCGACCGGCATGGCGATGCCTGGCTGGATACCTGTTGACGCATGCTCGGCGAGGGCCCACGTGCCGGCGATCCCGGCGGCGATGACCGCACCGCCGATGGCGAGCCCGAAGGTGAGGTCCTTCTTCTCGCGTTCGTCCTCGCGCTTCGCGTACGTCCCGAACAGCACCGCGATGAACAGCGCACTGGCACCGAGCAGCAGCAGCCGCGAGACGAGCGCGGCGCCGGGCTTGGTGTCCAGCACCGCCTTCAGCCCGTCGAGGTCGAAGGCGTCGCCGAGCTTCCCGGAACCGGTGTACGGGCTGCGCAGCAGCAGCAGGGCGATCGTGGCCGCGGTGAGGGTCATCCAGCCGCGGACGACGAGGCGTTGCAGCGGCCGGGAACCCGCCCCGCGCTGCCAGCAGGCCAGGACGAACGCGGCGCCACCGACGAGCACGATGAAGCCGCCGTACGAGGCGTAACGGGCGATGCCGTAGAGCGTGCCGACGAGACCGCCGCCGGCCTCGTCGTCCGGGAGGGCGACCGTGGTCTCGGACGGGGCACCGATGGAGAACGTGAAGGCTCCGGATACGGGGTGGCTGTCGGCGGAGACGGCTTGCCAGGCGACGGTGTACGTGCCGTCGGGCAGCCCGGTGTGCAGGGAGACGCCGTACTTCACGGTGGACCCGCTGTGCAGGTCGAGCGGGGCGTCTTCGGTGTCCGCGCGTTTTCCGGCGGGGTCCAGGACCCGGATGGAGCCCTCCCCCATGGCGACCTGTTCGGAGAAGGTCAGCGTGACTTGTTTGGGTGCGGTGTCGACCACCGCCCCGTCCTGCGGATCGCTCCCCGTGAGCGCGGCGTGCGCCGACGCGGGCCCCGCGACGGCCAGCAGCAGACCGAGCGCCACGCCGACCAGGGCGGCGAGGAGTCCGGCGACGGCGAGCGGCCGACGCGTAGCCGATGCGGACGGGGGCGGCCCGAAGGGCGGGGCGGTGGCTGTCATGGTGTGTCAGTCCCTCACTGCTTCTTCGGGTTGTGGGTGGTCTCCTTCACGGGAAGATCGACCTTGATGGGGCCTGCCTTCTCGAAGTGCAGTTCCACGGACACCGTCTCGCCCTGCTTGGGCTGCTGCTTGAGCTTCATGAACATGATGTGGTTTCCACCGCGTTCCAGATCCAGCTCACCGCCCGCGGGAACGTCGAAGGACGTCACCATGCGCATGGCCTGGTTCTTCGTCTCGTGGATCGTGACGTCGTCCGAGAGCGGACTGGTGACCGAGGTGAGCCGGTCGGAGCCGCCACCGTCGTTGCGCACGACGAGGAAGGCCGCGGCCATGTCGTTGACGGGCTGCGGCATGAAGGCCCCTATGACCTTCAACTCCGGTTCGCTGTCCGAGGACGAGCACCCCGCCAGCGTCAGACCCGTGGAGAGGGCCAGGACGCCGGCGAGGGTGGTGCGGCGGTTCACGGCTTCTCCCCCTTGACGATCTTGGGGAGGTCCTTGGTGTAGTCGTCGGGCGTGGTGTCCTCGCTGTACAGGACGTAGCCCTTGTCGGTCTTCGGCGAGAAGGCGATGACCTGGGAGCCGTGCATCGAGACGATCGTGCCGTCCTTCTCCTTCTTCGGTGCGTCGATACCGATACCGATCTGCCGGGCGCCCGCCTGGATGGCCGGGAAGTCACCGGTGAGACCGATGAAGGAGGGGTCCTGGGACTTGAGCCAGGTGCCCAGTGAGGCCGGGGTGTCCCGCTCCGGGTCGGTGGTGACGAAGACGACCTGGAGCTTCTCCTGGTCGGCCTCGGGAAGGGACTTCTTGGCGATCGCGATGTTGCTCATGATGAGCGGGCAGACGTCGGGGCAGTTCGTGTAGCCGAAGTAGATGAGCGTCGGCTTGCCCTTGGTCTTCTCCCGCAGGTCGTACTTCTTGCCGTGGGTGTCGGTCAGGACCAGATCCGGCTTGGTGAACGGCTGGTCGAGCACGGTCGCGGCCTGTGTCTTCGCCTCCATCGGGATGTCGGCAATCGGCTTCTTGCTGTCGTTGTCACTGCTGCCGCAGGAGGACAGGGTGAGCGTGGCCGCGGCGACGAGCGCCGCGGCCAGCACGGACTTCTTAACCATGGAGCACTGTTTCCTGGTGGGTCGGTGGAACGGTGGGGCTTGGGGGCGATCAGGCGGTACGGCGACGACCGGCCATGACGCCGAAGGCGACGCCCGCGACACCGATGACGATGCCGACGACCCCGAGCACCCGGGCCGTGTCGTCACTGGAGGAGGCAGGCGAAGCCGTGGTCTGCTCGTCCTTCGCGTGGGTGGCGTTCTTGTCGGCGGAGTCCGCGCCGGAGGCGGCGGTGGCGCCGTGCGCGTCCTCGGTGGCCGCCGTCAGCTTGAGGACCGGGGCAGGGCTCTCGGGCTCCTCGGCCCCGTCCTTCTGCTCCTCGATCCAGCGCACGACCTCCTTGTTGTCGTACGTCTGGATGGCCTTGAAGACCAGCTGGTCGGCGTCCTCCGGGAGCTGGCCGACCGAGAGCGGGAACTGCTGGAAGCGGCCGGGCTCGATCTTGCTGCCGGCCGCGGTCCAGGTGACCTTGGAGACGGCCTCGTTGATCTTCTTGCCGTGCATGTCCAGCGGCTTGGCCAGCTTGCTCGTGGTCACCTTGATGTCCCAGCCGGGCACGGGCTGCGGCATGACGGACGCCAGCGGGTGGTCGGCCGGGAAGTTGACCTCGAGCTTCGTCGTCGAGGCGTCGTCGCGCTCGTTGGGGACCTTGAAGTTGATGACGGTATAACCGCCCTTGGCGGCGTCGCCCTGCGGCTGGACGCTGACGTGGGCGGAGGCCGTACCGGCCAGGATCAGCACGGTGGACGCGGCGACGCCGCCGGCGAGGGCGATGCGGGAAACGTTCATGGCAGGGATCACTCCACAGGTGCACGAAGGAAGGGTGCTCCCGGCGCGCGGGCGCGCGACGGGATCGCGACACCTCATCCTCACGAGCGGCGTGCGCACGAAGACCCGTACCGGCACCGCAGGGGTGCGTGGTGTGGGTCGCGCGGGCATCGCGTGGAGGGCGTCGCGTCAGGCTGCGAGGGTGAGTACGGGGGGCGGCCCGCGCCTGATCACCATGTGCTGCAAGGGATCCCCAGTGGCCGGGGGCGGTGCGTCCACAGCGGTACGGGGGGTGCGAGGCCCGGTCGTCGGTCCCCCGGGGAGGCCGGCGCGCAGGGCGGCCACGAGTACGAGCGCGGCGCGCAATGCCCGCAGCCGGGCCCCGGCCGCCACCTGCTGGGCGCCGTGGAGCGACAGCCGGGCGAGGCGGAACAGGGCGATCTCGCCGCGTCGCAGCAGCCAGCCGGCGGCCAGTGCGGCCAGGAGATGGCCGAGCACCATGGGAAGGTCCGGGAGCATCCCGGCCAGGCCGGCCGAGCCTTCGGAGGTGGCGGTCGACAGGTGCTGATGGGTCTGCGCGGTCACCGAAGTCGGGTCGATACCCGCAGTGGTGACGATGCGGTGGGCGTCGGCGGCGTTCAACTGGCCGGGTCCGGCGCCGCAGACGAGGCTCGCCGCGAACCGGATCAGCGCGTCCTCGCCGGCCGGAACCCGGGGCGAGGCGGCGTGTGTACCCACGCCGAAGAGCGTGTGCAGGACGATCTGTCCGCCGGCCAGGGCCGCGGCGATGGACGGCATCGAGCGTTCGCGTCCGGCGAGGGGGGCCGCCACCGCGAGGACTCCGAGGAATCCGGCGAGCAGGGTCCACCAGGGGACGGTCGCGCAGGCGGCCAGGGCGTGCCCGGCTGCGGACAACGCGACACAGACCGCGGCGAACACCGCGGCCCTCAGAAGCCGCATACCGGCTCCGACGCGTCCCACAGACGTAGTCATGGCCGAGACATCATCCCACTGCGCCCCCGGCTCACGTACGGCAGGTCCGGAAGGTCGTCTTCCACCCGAATCGGTGGGAGGCGGGCCGTTCGGACCGGTTACGGACGGGGCAGAACGGCCCTGTGGGCCGGGGATGCACAGGTGCGGCGAGCGCGGGTATCCGCCGAATGAGCGGTCTCACATCCCGTCCGTGCTTACAAACGGTGTAGGGCGGCAATACGTATCGGTATGTCGAGCCGCAGCCAGGAGGCTGGAGCATGAGCATCTGGTGGTCACTCCATTTGCGGCGCGAAGCTGCGAGCGTTCCGCTCGCCCGTCGATTCCTGCTCGGCACGATGGAATCAGCGGGCGTGGACCCGGACATCTCCTTCGACCTGTCGCTCGCCCTGAGCGAGGCCTGTGCCAACGCCGTCGAGCACGGCGGAGCACAAGGCGGCACGGGTGATGCCACGGAAACATGGGACGCCTGGGAGGAGCCGGCCGGTGCTGCCAGTGGGCAGTACCGGGTCACCGCGTATCTGGACGGCGAGAAATGCCGTATCGAAGTCGCCGATTCCGGACCGGGCTTTCCCGCCAGGCGCGCACTTCGCACCGCCGCACAGCAGCACGAGACAGAGCAGCCGTACGAATCCAAGCAGCAGCACTGCACACCGCAGTACGCGGAGCACCCGCCGCTCACCGCCGAGGACGGGCGGGGTCTCTGCCTGATCGAGGAGCTCGCCGATCACGTCCACTTCGGCAACCGGCCGGGGCACGGCGGCGCGTTGGTGAGCTTCGACAAGGTCCTGAAATGGCGGGAGGGCGCCCTGCTCATGGTGTCCTGAGCAGGGCGCCCTGTGGCGCGTGGGGCGTGGGGCGTGGCCGACGGTCAGCCCTTGAGCCGGGCCATCCACGCCTCGACCTCGTCGGCCTGCCGCGGCAGCTTGTCCGAGAGGTTCCGGTTGCCGTCCTCGGTGACGAGGATGTCGTCCTCGATCCGGACGCCGATGCCGCGGTACTCCTCGGGAACGGTCAGGTCGTCGGCCTGGAAGTAGAGACCGGGCTCCACGGTGAGGCACACGCCGGGTTCCAGCGTGCCGTTGACGTAGGACTCGGTCCGCGCGGCGGCACAGTCGTGGACGTCCATGCCGAGCATGTGACCGGTGCCGTGAAGCGTCCAGCGGCGCTGGAGACCCAGCTCCAGGACCTTTTCCACGGACAGGTCGCCGAGCAGGCCCCACTCGACGAGCTTCTCGGTGAGCACACGCTGCGCGGCGTCGTGGAAGTCGCGGTAGTCGGCGCCGGGCTTCACCGCGGCGATGCCGGCTTCCTGTGCCTCGTAGACCGCGTCGTAGATCTTCCGCTGCAGCGGCGTGAACGTCCCGTTGATGGGGAGCGTGCGGGTCACGTCGGCGGTGTAGAGCTCGTTGGTCTCCACGCCGGCGTCGAGCAGCAGCAGTTCGCCGGAGCGCACCGCGCCGTCGTTGCGCACCCAGTGCAGGGTGGTGGCGTGCGGGCCGGCAGCACAGATCGAGCCGTAGCCGATGTCGTTGCCCTCGATGCGGGCGCGGAGGAAGAACGTGCCCTCGATGTAGCGCTCGCTCGTCGCCTCGGCCTTGTCGAGGACCTTCACGACGTCCTCGAAACCGCGCGCGGTGATGTCGCAGGCCTTTTCCAGCTCGGCGATCTCGAAGGCGTCCTTGACCAGGCGGGCCTCGGAGAGGAAGACCCGCAGTTCCTCGTCGCGCTCCGCGGTGACCTTGTCGGCCAGCGCGGCCTCGATGCCGGCGTCGTGACCGCGGACGTTACGGACCGGGCCGGTGGCCTCGGACAACGCGGCGGGCAGCTTGCGGACGTCCTTCGCGGGGATGCCCAGCAGCGTCTCGGCCTCGGTCAGGGAGTGACGGCGGCCGACCCACAGCTCTCCCTGGCCGTCGAGCCAGAACTCGCCGTTCTCCCGGTCGGAGCGCGGCAGCAGGTAGACCGTCGCCTCGTGGCCTTCGCCCTTCGGCTCCAGTACGAGGACGCCGTCCTGGGTCTGGTCGCCGGTGAGGTACGCGTACTCCGTGGAGGCGCGGAAGGCGTACTCGGTGTCATTGGACCGGGTCTTCAGCCGGCCGGCCGGGATGACCAGCCGCTCGCCGGGGAAGCGCGCCGACAGTGCGGCGCGGCGGTCGGCCGTGTGCGTGGCCTGGGCGATCGGCTCCAGGCCGTGCAGCTCGGTATCGGCCCAACCGGACTTCATGCTCGCGGCGAGCTCATCGGAGACGCCCGGGTACAGGCCGTTCTTCCGCTGCTTGACCGGTTCTGTCTCTTCGGTCTCCGGGTTCTCCGGGGTGAGCTCCTCAGACACGACGTGTTTCTCCTTGATACGACACTGGACCCCCTCCATCGTACGGGCGTACGGAAGGGGGCCCAGGGCCGGAAGACCTCTTACACAGGGTGGCCCCACGGTACCGGCGGGTGCGAGGCCGCTCAGTCGAAGCGTGCCGCGAGCAGGACCACGTCCTCGGTGCTGTCACCCTGGTCGATCCCGTCGGGCAGCACGGTGCGCACCACGTGGTCGGCGATTGATCCGGCGTCGTGACGCAGCGCCCTGGGGACGCTAGCCGCAGCCGAGTGGAGCCGGGAGAAGGCCCGGTCCATCGAGTCGCCCGCGCGGCGCAGCAGACCGTCGGTGTACAGGAGGACCGTCT
Organism: Streptomyces sp. NBC_01013; assembly: GCF_045162765.1. NCBI lineage: Bacteria > Bacillati > Actinomycetota > Actinomycetes > Kitasatosporales > Streptomycetaceae > Streptomyces > Streptomyces sp. NBC_01013. The sequence continues at coordinate 4,075,121 of NZ_CP108687.1, read as the reverse complement.
CGCCGGGCGCGGGGATGATCTCCACGCTCGGTGCCTCCCAGCAGGCCAGCATGTTCAGCGGGGCGGAGAGGGTGGTCTCGACGTATTCGGTGCGCCGGTCCCCGACGATCAGTGGCGGGGTGTGTCCGGCACCGGCCAGCAGGATCTTGCGGCGGGCGGGCTCGCAGTAGGCGAAGAGCGCGGTCGCGGAGCGGGCCGGTTCGGTCAGGCGCATCAGGAGTTCGAGATCGGAGAGGACGGCGACCGGATCCTCGCCCTCCATCACCGCGTACGCCCGCAGGCCTGCGCGCAGCCGTCCCATGGCGGCCAGGGCGCTCGGCCCCGAGCCGCCGACCGAGCCCACGGCGAGGCCGAGCGCGCCTTCCGGCAGGGCCAGCGCGTCGTACCAGTCGCTGCCGCCCTGCGGTGCGGCGTGATGGCGTACGGCCAACTGCGTGCCGGGCACGCGGGGGAGCCGGCTGGGCAGCAGTTCCTCGGCGATGGTGGCGACGTCGGTCCTGGCCCGCTCCAGTTCCAGCAGCCGGGCAAGATGCTCGGCGGCGTACCCGGCGTACAGCCCGACGAGATGACGCTGACGCTCCAGCGGCTCGGCGGGTTCGTCGTAGAGCCAGACCGCGGCGGCGAGCCGCCCGGTCCGCTCGGTGGTGATCGGCAGCGCGTAACTGGCGGCGTAGCCCAGCCGGGCGGCGACCTCGCGCCTGCGGGGGTCCAGGCTGGTGTCGCCGAGCAGATCAGGGGTGGTCAGCGGACCGTCGGCGTTCGGCAGGCCCTCCAGGATGCGGCCGTACGAGGTGGCGCTGCGCGGCACCGTCTCGATCTGGCCGAGCTCCGCGTGGGCCAGCCCGAGGCCGATGGTGCTGACGGGGCCGCGGAGGTCGGACGGTTCGAAGGCGATCAGTCCGCGACGGGCGCCGACCAGTGCGGCTCCGGCATCGAGCAGCTCGTGCAGGGCGTCGTCGAGGGTGTTGGTTCTGGCCAGCCGTTCGGTGAGCTCGTGCAGCGTGGTGAGGTCGGAGACCCAGCCCGCCAGGCGGTCCTGGATGAAGGCGCCGGGCGCAGCCGGCACCTCGGAGAGAGGCCCGGCAGTGTGCGCCGAAACCGGAACTGTGGGATCGATTCCAGCCACTTTCGGCAGGTGTGGGGCGCTCATGGTTGCCGGCTTTCCGACTGGTTTGTTTCGTCGAATAGCATCGCAAACCCCCATGTCATTCTGCGCCGCTATCAGTGCATCCACATGTACACGCACAAGTAAGGCCATGTCCAGCATTGTCCCCACGGGATTTGTGGTGTCCAAGGGGTAAGTAACTTGGCCAAAAAATGCACCCTGCGACGTCCATTTGCGGTCGACTGGGTCTGCTCGACCGGGGGTTGCCCCCGGGTGAAGTCCCAGGGGGAGCGTCATTCCGGGCGTGCTGGGTACGTAAATCGGTAGATGGTCAGAGGTGGTACCGACCACCTCCGGAACCTGACAGCGGGCCCGGACGTCCTCACCTGTGACGGCCGCGCCCCCTCCCCGAGTGGCGAGGCTGTACGACGGACGGCAGGGGCGGTCGGCGCCCTGCACCTCGCCATGATTTCGACTGGAACCGGCTCGATTCGGCTCAGCACAGCTCACGCTCGGTACCGAAGACCAACCCGTACCGCAGGCTAGACGAGCATGTACACACAGTGAAGATCCGCACACGTGGTGTGACGCGCGCGTGGTGTGATGTGGACCCTCGGCGTTCAACGGAAAGGAACGAGCGCTCATGCGCGAGATCCTCGGAAGGCGACGCAGGATGCGACTCGGACGCAAGGGCGGGACCGCCCGCCTCGACGCGGCCCTGACCTGTGCGACCGCATGGCAGTGGCCCGTGCTCCCAGGGGTGGGCCTCCAGCCGGCCGACAGTCGCGGTGAGCGCGGCCGCGGGTGCGCCTGTCCCGATCCCGACTGCGCCGTGCCTGGCGCGCACCCCTTCGATCCCGGACTGCTCGCCGCTACGACCGATGCCAGGATGGTGCGCTGGTGGTGGACGAACCGGCCTGCCGCGCCGGTCCTGCTGGCCACGGGTGGGCGTGCGCCGTGCGCACTGAGCCTGCCGGCGGTGGCGGGGGCCCGCGCGCTGGCCGAGCTCGACCGGATGGGCACGCGGCTGGGCCCCGTGGTGGCGACGCCCACCCGGTGGTTGCTGCTGGTCGCTCCGTACACCCTCGAACGACTTGGTGAACTGCTGCACGCGCAGGACTGGGTGCCCAGTTCGCTGCGGTTCCATGGAGAGGGCGGATATCTCGTCCTTCCGCCGTCCGAGATCGGCACGGGGCAGGTGCGCTGGGAGCGGGCGCCGGACAGTGCTCGGCCGGCCCCCGGTGGCGGAATGCCGGTCCAGCCGGTGGCGTCGCCGTGGCTGCCTGATGTGGGGGCGGTCCTGGACGCGTTGGTCGAGGCGAGCAACAGTGCCCCGGACGGTGGAAGCCGTCTCGCGTATTGACGACGAGCTGCCCGGCGGCGGCGTCCGCGGCGCGGTGGCGTTCACCCGGGTCGCTTCTGTTCGCCTGCGCCCTTGATCCGTAGCTGTTCTCGGACCGACTTCATTACCGAGCGCTGTCGGCCCCCTGGCGCGTTCCCTTCCGGGGGACGTGAGGGGTGGGGATCGTTTCGGTCATTTCGTGAGGACCGTTTCGGTCATGCAAAGTCTGCCGATGCAAAGCCCACGCGTGGCCGACTTTCTGATGCGCTTTCCGGAAAACGTTCGAGCTGTCCTCGAAGATCTCTTCGGGAGCTGTTTCGCGGCGCAATCGGAAAAGAGGTGCCCGGCGACTTCTGTCCGATACCGAGCGCTCCGGCCATCGTGCGTCAGTCGCTGTCGACGTCGAGTCCAACAGGGCACTCGCTGTGGCGGGTTGACGCCGGGCCGTGCGGAAGTCGCCTCAAGGCCGTCGGGAGGACGACAGAGGCAGAAGCTGGGGGGCGTGACCGGGGCGTGTGCGCGGTACGTGCGCCGATCGGTGCGCCGTGCGCTCCGGTCCCGGACATGAGGATGCCCGATCGCTGGCGACGGGGGATGCACCAGCGACCGGGCTTCTAGAACGGTAACAAGAGATCTGCCGTTCGCAAATTCGATCTCGTGTATTCGGACAGCGATTTACCTGTGAGTACGGTGAGTTGTGACGGGCGTCACCGCACGGCACCGGTGATGGTCACCGTCAGCTGAGCGTCACTTGGCGGTTGGTGAGCCCGCCACGTGCCCGCCGCTCCTCGGCCGTGAGCGGTGTGTCCGACGCGAGCGCCGTCGCGAGCCGCTCCGCGAACGCGGCGGCGGGCTTCTCGCACTCCTCGGCACCCATCGCGCTCGGCAGGTCCCAGACCGGGACCATCAAGCCGTGTGCGCGGAAGGAACCGACCAGCCGGGTCCCCTCGCCGAGCGACGAGGCGCCGGCGGCGTGCAGCCGGGCGAGCGCGTCGAGAAGCTGCTCCTCGGGGTGCGGCATGACCCAGCGCAGGTGGTTCTTCTCCGGGGTCTCGCACCAGTAGGCGGCGTCCACTCCGGAGAGGAGGACGGTCGGGAGCGCCGCGTCGTTGGCACGCTCCAGGGATGCGGACACCTCGGCCGTGGCGTTCTCCGCGTCCGGTACCCAGAACTCGAAGCCCGGGTGGACGACCGGTGTGAACGGCGCGTCGGCGTCCAGGAGGTCCTGGAGCCGCGGGCCTTCGGCCGGTACGCGCCTGGCGGCGACGGGCGAGCCCGGCTCGGCCTCCAGCGCTCGCTGCAGGGTGTCGGCGAGGTCGCGGCTGAGGTCGCCCGACGAGGTGTCGTTCTGCAGAGCGAGCAGCACCGAACCGTCGTCGCGGCGCAGTGCGGGCCACGCCATCGGGAGGACGGTCGCGAGCGTCACCGACGGCACGCCCTCGGGCAGTCCGCCCTTCAGCGTCAGTTCGACCGTGGCGGCGGGCACCAGCTCGCGCAGCGCGACCCAGTCGCATTCGCCGGCCAGCCCTTCGAAGGGGCGCTGGACCAGCTCGGCCACGGCCTGGGCGGCCGCCCGGCCGTGACAGGCCTTGTACCGGCGGCCCGAACCGCACGGGCAGGGCTCGCGAGCCCCGACCACCGGAATCTCGCCGTCCGTGAGCTGCTGCTTCCCGGCTTTGGTCTGAGGGCGCTTCTTCGCCATGGTGGACTTTCTCCCGATTGCGACAGTGCGGTCTGGGCCGCGAGCCTAGCCGCCCGTGCGTCGCCCGGGGCACAGTCGGCCCGGCAGGCAGCTTCCCGGGGACACCACGTGCGGCACCGCCGGCGCGGCGCGCCGCCCCGGTCAGACCACGTCGTCGAAGGCCCCGGCGAAATCCAGCCCGTCGAGGCCTGTCGCGCCGGTTGCTCCCGCGCTGCCGCCCGGCCGCCCTGTCATGCCCGGGGCCCGCCCGTTGCGCCGCGCGTCCGGCCCTTCCTCGGGGCGGCCGCGCTCCACGCCGTGCCCCTCGTTGACCAGCACCCAGACCGTGACCTCGCCCGACGAGTCATCTCGCACGCCCCACTCCTCGGCGAGCGCGCTGATGATGTTGAGGCCCCGGCCCCCACGAGCGGTCACCGACGGAGTGGCCGGAACCGGCCGGGTAGGGCCGCCGCCGTCCGTCACCTCGACGGTCAGTCCGCCCGCTCTGTCGACGCGCCAGGCGGCGCGCACGTCGCCGTCTCCCACGTCGGAGTGCCGGCCCAGCGGCCTGCCGTGCCGGCAGGCGTTGCTGAGCAGTTCGGAAAGGATCAATACAGCATCGTCGACTACCGCATCCGACACCCCATGGCTGCGCAACTGCTCACGCATCCGGTGCCGTGCCTGACCCACGCCCGCAGGGCCATGGGGTACGGCCATGCTCGACGACGTGGGCACTTCCTGTGCCACCACCAACGCCACCCCCGAGACCTCCTTTGCCCCACGCCACGGAGTGGATGCCCCCCTGGGCTGGACCGGAAACCGGCCAATGGCCTGCGAGTGACGCACTCGTGACGATCGAGTACGCCCCGAATGCGCCGGTGTACTCCCTGTAGTCGATGCCGAGGGGTTGCCGCCCCGCCGGGGACGGGCCCTGGGCCTCTCGTCCGGACCATGCGGCTCGTGGGGCCCGGCACGCACTCCCCCGAGGTCTCGGCTTCGCTCGCCAGGGGGCGCCCTCCGGCGCCGTCGTCGGTCGCCCACGCTCCGCAGTGGCCCCTCCGCCGCCTCGCAGCCGCCCGCACCGGACCCCGGTCCCTGAGCCGGCTGATCCGAACGAAAGGGTCCGAGGGCGTGTTTCGAAAGTCGAGCCCGTCCTCCGAGCGGACGGCGCTACTTTCGAAACAGGCCCTAGGAGCGTCCCAGCTGTGCCAGCACCTGCTTCGGGCGGTTGGTGATGATGGCCTCGACGCCGAGCCGGACGCAGAGGTCCACGTCCTCCGGATCGTTGACCGTCCAGACGTGTGCCCGATGACCGGAGCGGTGCAGGCGGTCGATGTACCCCGGGTGGCTGCGTACGATCCGCATCCCCGGCCCCGCGATGCGGGCCCCCGCCGGCAGTCGTCCGTCACGCAGCCGCGGCGAGACGAACTGCATCAGATAGACGGTGGGCAGTTCGGGTGCGGCGTCCCGGATGCGGTGCAGTGAGCGCGCCGAGAAGCTCATGATGCGGACCGGCGAGGGAGCGTAGGACGGCGGAACGTCGAGCTCGAAACGCTTCAGCAGGTGCAGCAGCCGCTCCTCGACCTGGCCGGCCCAGCGTGTCGGGTGCTTCGTCTCGATCGCCAGCTGGACCGGACGGCCGGCGGCTCTCGTCTCGACGACGAGCTCGAGGAGCCTCTCCAGCGTGAGTACGGAAGTGAGCTCTCCGGGCACCGGATCCCAGTCCGGGGACTCCGCCTCGTCGTGGTCCTTCCACGAGCCGAAGTCGAGGGCCGCGAGTTCGTTGAGTTCCAGCGTGGAAACCGCACCGCGGCCGTTGGAGGTGCGGTTCACCCGGCGGTCGTGCACGCAGACCAGATGGCCGTCGGCGGTGAGTCGTACGTCGCACTCCAGGGCGTCGGCGCCGTCCTCGATCGCCTTCCGGTACGCGGCCAGGGTGTGCTCGGGGGCGTCGTCGGACGCGCCCCTGTGTGCGATGACCTGGATGGGATGCTGGCTGGGGCGCTGCTGCCGTGCTTGGGTCACCCGCATCATGGTGTCACCGGGAGACCATGGGTGCGCGCACCTTGCAGCGCGAGACCGTTTTGTCCGGTGTAAGGGGCCGTGCACAGATGCACAGGTCCTGCTTACAGTGGCCTGACGTGCTGTGGGAAAAGCTGACTCCAGACACGTACACAGCGGATCTCTTGCCGAACATGATGTGGAACCGAGGAGTAAAGAGCTGTGAGCACAGAGAACGAGGACAACGAGGGCACCGCGGCCGAGGCCGGCCCGTCCGTTCCGTCCGCACCTCCAGTGCCGGCCGACGCTCCCCAGGGAGTCCCCGAGAGCGCGCCTGCCGCCCCGCCGCACCCGGACGCGACGGCCACACAGCAGCAGCCGGCCTCCCCCGCCCCGGACCCGGCGACCACCCCTACGGCCCCGGCCCCGGCGGCCGCGCCGCAGTACGCGCCCCCGCCCGCACCGCAGCCCGCGGCCGACGCCGGCTGGCCCCCGCCCCCGCCTGCGGTCCCGGCCTACGCTCACGGGCACGGGGCGCAGGGCGGCGGCCCGGCGTGGGGCCCGCCCGGTCAGTTGCAGACGCCCGACGCGCCGCGCAAGCGGGGCGCGGGGGGCCTGGTGGCCGCGGTGGTCGTGGCGGCACTCGTCGCGGGCGGCGTCGGCGGAGCCCTCGGTTTCTGGGCCGCCGACAACAACGGATCCGGCTCCTCCGGTTCGACCACGGTCGCCGCGTCGGGCAATCCCCAGGACCTCAAGCGTGACCCGGGCACGGTCGCGGGCGTCGCGGCCAAGGCACTCCCCAGCGTGGTCACGATCGACGCGCAGGGTGGTGACGGCGAGGGCGGTACCGGCACCGGCTTCGTGTACGACAAGGAAGGCCACATCCTCACGAACAACCACGTGGTGGCCTCCGCGGCGGACAGCGGTCAGCTCACGGCGACGTTCTCCAACGGCAGGAAGTACGACGCAGAGGTGGTCGGCCGGGCGCAGGGCTACGACGTGGCCGTGCTGAAGCTCAAGAACCCGCCGCAGGGCCTCACACCGCTGCCGCTGGGCAACTCGGACCAGGTGGCGGTGGGTGATTCGACGATCGCGATCGGCGCCCCGTTCGGCCTGTCCAACACGGTCACCACGGGCATCATCAGCGCGAAGAACCGCCCGGTGGCCTCCGGTGACGGCTCCGGCGGCAGCAACTCGTACATGAGCGCGCTGCAGACCGATGCCTCGATCAACCCGGGCAACTCGGGCGGTCCGCTGCTGAGCGCCGGCGGCGCGGTCATCGGCATCAACTCGGCGATCCAGTCGACCGGCAGCAGTGGCCAGAGCCAGGCCGGATCCATCGGCCTCGGCTTCGCGATCCCGATCAACCAGGCGAAGAACGTCGCCCAGCAGCTGATCAAGACCGGTCAGCCCGTCTACCCGGTCATCGGCGCCACGGTGACGATGGACGAGAAGACCGGTGGTGCGGTCATCTCGGACCAGGGCGCGGGTGGCACGGAAGCGGTCTCGAAGGACGGTCCCGCTGCCCGTGCAGGTCTGAAGGCGGGTGACGTCATCACGAAGTTCAACGACACCGTCGTCGACAGCGGCCCGACCCTGATCGGTGAGATCTGGACCCACAAGCCGGGCGACAAGGTCACGCTGACCTACAAGCGCGACGGCAAGACGTCCACGGTGGAAGTCACCCTGGGCGAGCGCAAGGGTGACAGCTGACCGGCTAGGCTGTCCTCCGCGTCGAAGTCGGTTCCCACCGGCGGCTGATGCGGGGTGGGTTGCCCGAGCGGCCTAAGGGAACGGTCTTGAAAACCGTCGTGGCAGCGATGTCACCGTGGGTTCAAATCCCACACCCACCGCAGGTGAACGGCCCCTGACCAGGTAATTCGGTCGGGGGCCGTTCGCGTGTCCACTGCCCGGCCCGATGCTGTGGATCCGCTCGCCGCCGGCGGATCGGGCACGGCAGGGGCATGGACCGCTTCCTGGGTTTGGCGGGAGGAGCCGGACGCCGGGCAAACGGCTGAGACGCGTGGATCCCGCCCGTCATCGAACGCGCCGAGAGAGCGCCTCGCGCATGCCCGGGACCTCGTCAGCTCGGAGGCTCGCAGCGGGTGGTGGTGAGGCGGGCGGCGGAGGCGATGGTGGCGCGGGCCTCGTGTTCGGGGAGGCCGGTGTGGACGGCGGCCCGGGTGAGGGCGTCGGCCACGGTGTCGCCGAAGCCGTGTTCGTAGGCGCGGCACGCAGCCCAGAAGAGCCGGGTGTTGCGCTGGCCCTCGCCCGCGGCCAGAACGAACTGGATGAGGCCGCGGCCCTGATCGGTACGGCCGTCGTGTTGGCGGAGACGGGCCGGGGGTGTCAGCAGGCGGAGGAGGGCGCTCGGGCACGGCGCCGGCGGGAGGGTGCCGGTGCCGGGTACGAGGCGGTAGGTGCCGTGCGCGGTGACCGAGCCTGGGCCGACCAGGTAGCCGCCGGTGCCGCGGATGTCGATGCCGGGCGCGAGGCGGCCGGCCGAGTTCGGTACGGGCACGTCGGGTGGGCCGGAGAGCCAGGTGTGGCGGCCGCCGCTGGGGGTGAGCACGGTGACGGTCGGCGGGATGGTGAACAGGTGCTGCAGGGCGAGGTGTTGCAGAGCCGCCAGTGAGTCGGTCCGGCCGGCGGGGCCGATGTCGAGGTCGACGCCGATGAGGTGGTGCGGGGCACGGCCGCAGGCGATGCCGTAGCCGGTGGCCCAGGGGGCGGCGGCGAAGAGGGCGCGCACGGCGGTCGGGTCCGTGGTGGCGTCGTGGACGCCGTGACCGAGCCGGCCGCAGGCGCCCCGGCAGCCGGAGGGGCGGCTCTCGCCGTGGTGCGGGGAGCGCAGGGCGGGGAGTTTCGTGGCGGACAGTGGGATGACGGGGAGCCCGTGCTCGGCGGCGGAGAGCGCGTGGGCCTGGGCCAGGGTGGCGGTTCGCCGGTCGGTGGTGGCCATGGTCCTATGTTCGTACGAATGTTCGAATAAGGGAAGAGGGGGAGGGTTCGCGGGTGAGGGCCGGTGGAGGTGGCGGAACGCTTCTTCCCCCGCGGGGTGCGAGTGTGCTGCGTGTACCTGGGTTGACCTGGTTGTTTGCGGGATCTGGGGTTTACTTTCGCTTCCTCATGCTTGCGGGGGAATCGGATCGCATGGGCGGTTCGGTGGGGTGATGCTGGGCAACTTTGATCTTGCGACGTCGTGACGATCACCGGGGCGGTCGGCCAATCGGCCCGGATTCACCCTTACGTTCGGTTCCTGGAGGAATAGACATGGCAAGCATCCGTACCGCTCGCGCCCTCGCCGTTGTTGCCGCCTTGCCTCTTGCTGCCGCGCTCTTCAGTGGCGTGGCCCAGGCCGACAACGGCGCATTCGCGAATGGCGGATCGAATGCGGGCGTGGCCACGATCAGCGGCAGCGGGATCGGTGGGGACAACTTCGGCAATTCGTCCACCTCGCAACAGCAGGCCACCGGCTCCGGGGCGTCGAACCAGAGCAACTCCGCCCAGGTCAATGGCTCGGCGTTCACCGACATCGATCAGTCCACCCACAACCTCGCGGTGAACTTCACCAGGCTCTGGTGAACCGGTGATGCCGTGGTCCGGTCGGGGGGCCGGGCCGCGGTCGGGGGGGATTGACGGCCTGCGTGCCGCCGCTGCGGTGGCGGACGCGGGCCGTTCGGCCTTCGGGGTCAGTTGGTGAACCGGGGTGGGTGCGGCCGTCCGGTGCCTTGACAGTCGAGCGTTATCTGACGGACAGTCAGAAACCTTGAGTCTTGTGCCCGTTCCCGGGAGGCAGTCGCCGTGCATCTGGCCCCTACCGAGCGCCAGCAGGAGCTGCGCGCCCAACTACGCGTCTACTTCCGTGAGGTGATGCCAGAAGGGGGCGGGCCCGCCGGGCCGGCCCACCAGGATCAGGATGCGCAGAAGCGGTTGCTGCGTCGCATCGGGGCCGACGGGTTGCTCGGTCTGGGCTGGCCCGTCGAGTACGGGGGGCAGGGCCGCGGCGCGGACGAGCAGTTCGTGTTCTTCGACGAGGCCTACCGGGCGGGCGCCCCGGTCTCCATGGTTACGCTCAACACCGTCGGCCCCACGCTCATGAAGTACGGGACAGAGGCGCAGAAGGAGTACTTCCTGCCGCGCATCCTGGCCGGCGAGCTCGTCTTCGCCATCGGGTACAGCGAGCCGGAGGCCGGGACCGACCTTGCCGCGCTGCGGACCAGGGCCGTACGGGACGGTGACTCCTGGGTCATCGACGGCCAGAAGATCTTCACGAGCAACGCGCAGAACGCGGACTGGATCTGGCTCGCCTGCCGTACGGATCCGGACGTGCCCAAGCACCGGGGCATCTCGATCGTCCTGGTGCCGACGGACGCGCCAGGCTTCTCCTGGACGTCCATCGAGACCGTGGGCGGCCTCACGACAACGGCCACGTATTACGACGGCGTGCGGGTACCGGCATCCGCGCTGGTGGGCGCTGAGAACGGCGGCTGGGGGCTGATCACCAACCAGCTGAACCATGAACGGGTGGCGCTCGCCGCGATCGGCATGCAGGCCGAGGACTTCTACGAAGCGGCGCTCGACTTCGCCCGCACCGCCGACCCCGTGACGGGGCGGCGGCCGGCCGACGAGCCGTGGGTCCGCTCCCGGCTGGCCGAGGCGCACGCCCGGCTTGCGGCGACGCGCCTGCTCAACTGGCGTCTGGTGGGGGCCGTGGGAGCGGGAGCGCTGGCTCCCGGAGACGCGAGCGGCGTGAAGTTCGCGGGGACCGAAAGCGCTGTGGAGGTGTATCGCATGTGCCAGGAGATCACCGGCGACGCCGGCATGCTCCGAGGCGATTCGCCCGGCTCCTTCGGGGACGGGGAGCTGGAGCGGATGAACAGGGCGGCACAGATCAACACCTTCGGGGGCGGCGTGAGCGAGGTGCAGCGGGAGATCGTCGCGACGATGCGGCTCGGAATGAAGAGGGGGAAGAGGTGAGGGCCGGACAGGGTGTGCTGGACGAGTTGTACGAGCGGCTCAGGGCGTACGAGGGCCGGGTGGCGGCGACCGCGGGCGTCGGCAAGGACCTCGTCAACGAGGCGATGATCAGGCACTGGTGCGAGGCGATGGGCGACACGCACCCTGCCTACAGCGGGCCCGGCGCAGTCGCCCCACCGGCGATGCTCCAGGCATGGACGATGGGCGGGCTGTCGGGACACACGGACCGGAGCGGGGCCTACGACGAACTGTCCGGCCTCCTCGACGAGGCCGGATACACCTCCGTGGTCGCGACCGACTGCGAGCAGGAGTACCTGCGTCCTCTGCGACCCGGGGACCGGATCACCTTCGACGCGGTGATCGAAGCGGTGTCGGAGCGCAAGACGACGAAGCTGGGGACGGGCTACTTCGTCACTACGCGCATGGATGTCCGGGCGCAAGGCGAACCGGCCGGGACACACCGCTTCCGCATACTCAAGTACGCGCCCGCGAACCCGAAGCCGAAGCCGAAGAGAGAGGGGACAGGGGCGGGTACGGGGGTGGCGAAGGGGGCCACGCTGCGGTCCAGGCCGGTGGTCAACCGTGACAACGCCGGATTCTGGGAGGGCGTCGCCGCTCACCGGCTGCTGATACAGCGCTGCACGGCGTGCGGAAGCCTCCGCTTCCCCTGGTTGCCGGGATGCAACGTCTGCGGCTCGCCCGCGTGGGACACGGTCGAAGCATCGGGCGAGGGCACGGTCTTCAGTCATGTCGTGATGCACCACCCACCCTTCCCCGCGTTCAGCGAGAACGGCGAGGGCGGGCCGTACGCGGTGGCGCTGATCGAGCTCGCGGAGGGCGTCCGCATGGTCAGCAACGTCATCGGGGTGCCGTGCGACAAGGTGGGGGTGGGCATGCCGGTGCGGCTGGAATTCCTGCGGGCTGACCCCGAGTTGGTTCTGCCGGTCTTCCGGGGGAGTGAGGGCTGACATGGACTTCACGCCGAGCGAGGAACAGTCCGCGGCGCAAGGGCTGGCGGCCCGGATCTTCGGCGACCTGTCGACGCACGACCGTCTCGCCGCAGCCGGCAGTGGGACGGACACCGAGCTCTGGAAAGAACTCTGCGCGGCCGGACTGCCCGGAGCAGCCGAGGAGACCGGACTTCTCGGGCTGGTGCTGCTGGCGGAGGAACAGGGCCGGACGACCGCGCAGGTGCCCTTCGTGGCGAGCTGCGTGTACGGGCTCCTCGCCGTCGCCGAGCACGGCACGGACGAACAGCGCGGACGCCTGCTGCCATCGTTCCGGGACGGTACGGCCGTGGCAACGGGGGCCTTCCCGGCCCACGCGACGGTCCGTGCGGAGTCGGGGGGCCGGTTGGGCCGAGCGGGGTTGCCGGAGACGGGCACAGGCCTGAGCGCCATGGCCCGTGCGGAGTCGGGGGGCCGGTTGGGCCGAGCGGGGTTGCCGGAGACGGGCACAGGCCTGAGCGCCACGGTCCGTGCGGAGTCGGGCGACCGCCTCAGCGGCACCGTCCCGCTGGTGCCGTGGCTGCGGGACGCCACCCACGTCCTGGTCGCGGCCGCGGACCGGACCCTGTGGATCGTGCCGACCGCGGACCCCGGAGTGGTGACCGTACCGGTGGAGACCACGGCCCCCTGGGCGGCCGCGCGGCTGGTGCTGGCCGGGGCGCCCGCGGAGCGGCTGGGTGGATCGGGGGCGTACGCGCAGATGCTGGCTACCGCGCGGACGGCGTTCGCCGGGGTGCAGGCGGGGGTGTGTGCCGGCTCACTGGCCCGAGCGGTGGAACACACCGGCACCCGCGAGCAGTTCGGGCGTCCTCTCTCCACCAACCAGGCGGTGCTCCTGCGGGCCGCCGACGCGTACATGGACACCGAGGCGATACGCGTCACGGCGTACGAAGCGGCGTGGCGGCACGACGAGGGGCTGACGTATAGGGAACAGGCGCTGACCGCGGCGTGGTGGGCGTCCGAGGCCGGAAAGCGGGTCGTCCACGCGGGGCAGCATCTGCACGGCGGAACGGGCGCCGACCTCGACCATCCCGTGCACCGCCACTTCCTCTGGGGGCGTCAACTCGACGCGTACCTCGGCGGCAGCGGGAGTGTGATTCAGGAACTCGGCGAGCTACTGGTGAAGGAGGGACCCAAGTGAAGGCCGGTGAGGAACTCGCACCGCTGGAGATCGCGGTGACCCGCACCTTGATCGTGGCGGGCGCGATCGCCTCCCGCGACTACCAGGACGTGCATCACGACGCGGAGCTGGCACGGGAGAAGGGGTCCCCGGACATCTTCATGAACATCCTGACGACCAACGGCCTGGTCGGGCGGTACGTCACCGACCGGTTCGGTCCCACGGCCGTGCTCAGGAGGGTCGCCATCAGGCTAGGCACCCCGAACTACCCGGGCGACACCATGGTGTTGAGCGGCACGGTCACCTCCGTGGCAGAGGACGGGACGACCGAGGTGTCGATCGTCGGGGTCAACGGGATCGGCAGACACGTGACCGGCACGGTGACCGTCGGTGTTCCGGAGGGGTCCGCATGAGCGTACGCAGAGCCGATTCGCTCGGCGGCAGGGCGGCGGTGGCGGGCATCGGCGCCACCGAGTTCTCCAAGGACTCGGGCCGCAGCGAGCTCAAACTGGCCGTCGAGGCCGTGCACGCCGCGCTCGACGACGCTGGGCTCGCACCCGCCGACGTCGACGGACTGGTCACCTTCACCATGGACACCAGCCCCGAGATAACCGTCGCGCAGGCGGCCGGCATCGGCGAGCTGTCGTTCTTCTCGCGCATCCACTACGGCGGTGGCGCGGCCTGCGCCACCGTCCAGCAGGCGGCCCTTGCTGTCGCCTGCGGAGTGGCGGACGTCGTGGTCTGCTACCGGGCGTTCAACGAGAGGTCGGGGCGCCGCTTCGGCTCCGGGGTGCAGCAGCGGGAACCCACGGCCGAGGGAACCGCGCTCGGCTGGAACCTGCCCTTCGGGCTGCTCACGCCCGCCTCCTGGGTGGCCATGGCGGCCCAGCGCTATCTGCACACCTACGGGCTGACACCCGAGGCGTTCGGCCATGTCGCGGTCACCGACCGGCGCCATGCCGCCAACAACCCGGCTGCGTACTTCTACGGGAAGCCGATCACCCTCGCCGACCATGCCGCCTCCCGATGGATCGTCGAACCTCTGCGGCTGCTCGACTGCTGTCAGGAGACCGACGGCGGACAGGCGATCGTCGTCACCAGCGCGGAGCGGGCTCGGGACCTGCGGCAGCCGCCCGCGGTGATCGTCGCGGCCGCCCAGGGTGCCGGACGGGCGCAGGAGCAGATGACGAGCTTCTACCGCGACGATCTGACCGGGCTGCCGGAGATGGGCGTTGTCGCCCGCCAGCTGTGGCGCAACTCGGGCATGGCCCCTGCCGACATCGACGTGGCGGTCCTGTACGACCACTTCACCCCGTTCGTGCTGATGCAACTGGAGGAGTTCGGCTTCTGCGGTCCGGGTGAGGCCGCGGACTTCGTGGCCGCCGACGCACTTCCCCTGAACACCCATGGCGGACAGCTGGGGGAGGCCTACCTGCACGGGATGAACGGCATCGCGGAGGCGGTCCGGCAGATCCGGGGGACATCGGTGAACCAGATACCCGGTGCGGCCACCTCCCTGGTCACGGCCGGTACGGGGGTGCCGACCTCGGGCCTCTTGCTGGGCCGGGCACGGTGAGCAGCCGGACCCTGCCCGGGAAGGGCGGGCCGAGGGCCGGAGCCGGGCTCTCGGGGACGACCCTGAGTTCGGGAGGACGGCACCTCCACCTACAGGAGGTGGAGGCGGTCCCGTTCCTACACCCTGAGGCGGACGCCGTTTCGGGACCTGGGGGCGATCCCCGCGGCGGCGCCCGCTCCTAGCGTGGAGCCATGACCACGCCAGTCTGCACGGGCGCCTCCAGGGGAGCCGCTGTCACCGCCCAGGCCGCCCCACGGAGCCAGGCCGTCCCGCGCGCCCACGCCACCGCGCGTACCCCGGCCGCGCGTACCCCGGCCCCCGCGCGTACCTCGGCCCCCGCGCGTACCTCGGCCCCCGAGCGATCGCTGTACGGCGCGCGTGCGCCGTACGTCCCGTATCCGTCGTTCACGTCCTTCGTGAAGGCCCGCGGGCCGGTGCTGCTGCGGGCTGCCCGCTCGCTCACCGCGAATCCCAGCGACGCCGAGGACCTGTTGCAGACCGCGCTGACCAAGACGTACGTCGCCTGGGAGCGGATCGAGGACCACCGGGCGCTCGACGGCTATGTCCGCAGGGCCTTGCTGAACACCCGTACCTCGCAGTGGCGCAAGCGCAAGGTCGACGAGTTCGCCTGTGACGAGCTGCCTGAGCAGGAGACCGTGCCCGGCCCCGATCCGGCCGAGCAGCAGACGCTGCACGACGCCATGTGGCGTGCCGTGCTGAAGCTTCCCGACCGCCAGCGCGCCATGGTCGTCCTGCGCTACTACGAGGACCTCAGCGAGGCCCAGACGGCCGAGGTCCTCGGGGTGTCCGTCGGCACGGTCAAGAGCGCGGTGTCCCGGGCGCTCGGCAAGCTGCGTCAGGACCCGGAGCTGGCGCCCGTCCGGTGATCCGGCGGTCGCTCGAACCGGCGGCCGCTCGCCAGGCGCGAGTCACGGACGTGCCGCGATGCGCCCTCCGGCCTGTCCGGCTGGTGTCATTTGCCGGACGACACCGATTCGTACCCCCGGGAGTAGTGACATACCGCGCGGTATGCGCGCAGAATCAGCGGAACCTTACTGCCGCGTAGCGCCCACCGGGAGGACGCCGTGCTCAGCACCATGCAGGACGTACCGCTGACTGTCACCCGCATCCTGACCCATGGGATGACCATCCACGGGAAGTCGCAGGTCACGACCTGGACCGGAGAGCCCGAGCCGCACCGGCGCAGCTTCGCCGAGATCGGCCGGCGGGCCACCCAGCTCGCCCACGCCCTGCACGACGAGCTCGGCGTCGACGGGGACCAGCGCATCGCGACCCTCATGTGGAACAACGCTGAGCACGTGGAGGCGTACCTCGCGATCCCGTCGATGGGCGCCGTGCTCCACACGCTCAACCTCCGGCTTCCCGCCGAGCAGCTGGTCTGGATCGTCAAGCACGCCGACGACAAGGTCGTCCTCGTCAACGGCTCCCTGCTGCCGCTCCTCGCCCCGCTGCTCCCCCAGCTGACCTCGCTGGAGCACGTGGTCGTCTCGGGGCCCGGTGACCGGTCCGTCCTGGACGGCGCGGCGGTGCGGGTGCACGAGTACGAGGAACTGATCGCCGGGCGTCCCACCAGCTACGACTGGCCCGAGCTGGACGAACGCCAGGCCGCCGCCATGTGCTACACGTCCGGCACCACCGGGGACCCCAAGGGCGTGGTCTACTCCCACCGTTCGATCTACCTGCACTCCATGCAGGTCAACATGTCCGAATCGATGGGCCTGACGGACAAGGACACCACTCTGGTGGTCGTTCCGCAGTTCCACGTCAACGCGTGGGGTCTGCCGCACGCCACGTTCATGTCCGGCGTCAACATGCTGATGCCGGACCGCTTCCTGCAGCCCGCCCCGCTCGCCGACATGATCGAGCGCGAGCGGCCTAGCCACGCCGCCGCCGTCCCCACCATCTGGCAGGGGCTGCTGGCCGAGGTCACGGCCAACCCCCGGGACCTCACCTCGATGGCCAACGTGACCATCGGGGGCGCCGCCTGTCCGCCCTCCCTCATGGAGGCGTACGACAAGCTCGGCGTCCGCCTCTGCCACGCCTGGGGCATGACGGAGACCTCGCCGCTCGGCACCATGGCCAACCCGCCCGCCGGGCTGACCGAGGAACAGGAATGGCCGTACCGCATCACGCAGGGCCGCTTCCCGGCCGGCGTCGAGGCGCGGCTGGTCGGCCCCGCGGGCGAGCACCTGCCGTGGGACGGCGAGTCCGCCGGTGAGCTGGAGGTGCGCGGTGCCTGGATCGCCGGTGCGTACTACGGCGGCGCCGATGGTGAGGCGCTGCGGCCCGAGGACAAGTTCAGCGAGGACGGCTGGCTGAAGACCGGCGATGTCGGTGTGATCAGCCCCGACGGGTTCCTCACGCTCACGGACCGGGCCAAGGACGTCATCAAGTCCGGTGGCGAATGGATCTCCAGCGTCGAGCTGGAGAACGCCCTGATGGCGCACCCGGATGTCGCCGAGGCCGCGGTGGTGGCCGTCCCGGACGACAAGTGGGGCGAGCGTCCGCTCGCCACCGTCGTCCTCAAGGAGGGCGCCACCGCCGACTACGAGGCGCTGAAGACGTTCCTCGCCGTGTCAGGCATCGCCAAGTGGCAGCTCCCGGAGCGTTGGTCGGTCATCGCGTCCGTACCGAAGACGAGCGTCGGGAAGTTCGACAAGAAGGTCATCCGGAAGCAGTACGCGGCGGGCGAGCTGGACATCACCCAGCTCTGAGCCGAGCGATGCGCCGGACATGACGAGGCGGTACGGGATCACTCCCGTACCGCCCTCATCCGTGTGCCGTGCCGGCCGTCCGCGGTGGGCGGTCAGTTCGTGCCGATCTTCGCGAGCAGGTCGACGATGCGGGACTGCACCTCGTCGCTCGTGGAGCGTTCGGCCAGGAAGAGGACCGTCTCGCCCGAGCTCAGCTTCGGCAGCTCGGAGCGGTTCATGTCGGCCGAGGTGTAGACGACCAGCGGGGTGCGGTTCAGCTGGCCGTTGGCGCGCAGCCAGTCGACGATCCCGGCGCGACGGCGGCGTACCTGCATCAGGTCCATCACCACCAGGTTCGGCCGCATGCGGGTGGCGAGCGCGACCGCTTCGCTGTCCGTCGCCGCGCAGGCGACCTGCATGCCCCGCCGCTCCAGCGTCTGCGTCATCGCGAGCGAGATCTCCTCGTGCTCCTCGATGAGCAGGACGCGGGGCGGATGCTGTTCGCTGTCGCGCGGGGCGAGGGCCTTCAGGAGCACGGCGGGGTCGGCGCCGTACGCCGCCTCCCGCGATGCCTGTCCCAGACCGGCCGTCACCAGGACCGGCACCTCGGCCGCCACCGCCGCCTGGCGCAGCGACTGCAGGGCCTTGCGGGTGATGGGGCCGGTCAGCGGGTCAACGAAGAGCGCGGCGGGGAACGCCGCGATCTGCGCGTCGACCTCCTCGCGCGAGTGCACGATCACCGGCCGGTAACCGCGGTCGCTCAGTGCCTGCTGGGTGGAGACGTCGGGGGCCGGCCAGACGAGGAGGCGTCGCGGGTTGTCCAGCGGCTCCGGGGGCAGCTCGTCGTCGACGGGCTGCGGGGACGGGCGGTTGGCGACCTCGACGGCCCCGCCGGGACCGTCCAGCGGCTCCGGTCCCTCGACGGCGCCCTCGTCGGGTGCCCCTATGGCGTACGCGCGTCCTTCGGCCGCCGGAGCGGCGAGCAACTGCCCCGAACCCTGCCCCTGCACGGTGCCGCCCGTGCCGCCGGGGCCGGTCTGCGGGGCAGGCGGCTGCGGTGCGGTGGCGGGGGGCGCGGTGGCTGCCGACGGCAGGGCGGCGCGCTCGTTGCGGTCGCCCTCGGGCGGTGCGGCGAGTTTGCGGCGCCGGCCGGCCCCGCCCCCGAGCGTCTGGTTCTGCTGGTGCGCGATGTGCTGGGCGAACGGCACACCCTGACCCAGCGTCCGCACGCTGAACGCACGCCCCTGGGTCGACTCCGACGACCCCGGCATGGGCGCCTCGGCGGGGAGCGGCTGGCGCCGAGCATCCGGTCCGGGCGAGAGCGTTCGCGGACGGCTTCCTTCGTGCGCGGTCAGGTCTGCGGGGCCGACCGGGCCCACAGAACCGTCGTCGCCCTCGGGAGCGGCGCCGCGGGCATGCCCGGCCGCGGTCGTACCGGTGGTGTGCGTGGTCACGCCGGACCCGGGCAGGCCGGGACCGGCTTCGGGCCTCTCCGGGGCTGCGGGGCCCTGACCCGACGCGTCGTCCATTCCCCAGCCACCGGGCTGTACGGGCGGTGCGGGCTGATCGGACGGGCCGGCCTGTTCCTCCTGCGGGGGCCGGGGTGCGTCGGCGGACCGGGCACGGCGTCGCCCCGTCGGGACCGGGTGCGCCTGCGGTGGGGTGTGGTCGTGCTCCGGCGCGCCGGACACCGCGTCATGGCGCCCGGGCAGCGAGGCATCCGCCTCACCGGCGGTGGGCGGCAGCCGGTCGGCATCCGCGGGCGGGAGCGCGAAGGGGACGCGGGGGCCGGCCTCGGCCTGGGCGGCCCGGTCCTGAGCGGCCGACAGGGCGCGCCGGGCGCGCCGGCCGGCCGGCTGCTGCTGCCCCGGCGCGGTAGCCGGAGTAAGTGCCGGTGCCTGTCCCGGCGTCGGCTGTCCGTGCGTCCGGTCGGTGTCGTCATGGCCGGGGAGGGCCGTGGGACCTGCGGCCTCGACGGCGGTGCCGGTGTTCCCGGCGGCCGTAAGCGCCAGCTGGTTCTCGCCGCCGCCCCGGTGCGTCCGGTGCCCGCCCGCCGGCACCGGCATCGACGCCTCGGCCGGCACACCCTGCGGCGGGACGGTCTGCCCGCGCTGCGGGCGGCCACCTGCCCCCTGGGCGCCCTCGGCGGCCGTCACGACAGAACCCTCCGAGGGCGCGGGTGTCGCGGCCGCGGGCAGTGCGAGGGCCTGCCCCGGCCCCTGCTGCCCGGCAGCGGCCCGGTCTCCGGTCTCCGCCGGGCTGGGCCGGCCGCGCCTGCGCCCGGAGCCCCCGCCCTGCTGGGCCGGAGCGAGTGCGTGCGCGCCCGCCGCGTCGGGCGCGGGCGCACTCGCGGATGCTTCGTTGGACTCGACGGCGGGATTCGCCCCCGCCTCCCGGCGCGCACGCCGGCGCCCGGTCGGCTCGGCCGCCCCGGGCCCGCCGGCCGCGGAGCCGGCAACCTCGGTCTCCGCAGCCCCGATCTCGCCCGTGTCGTCGCTGCCGCCCACGGGGCTGTCCAGGAACGCGTCCGTGGAGGACCTGCGGGCCCGGCGCCCCCGCCTCCCGCCCTCGGGAACCGCGACCTCGCCGGGTGCCCCGGACTCGCCCGGGACCACAGGGACCGGCGGCACCGCGGACGCCGCGGGAGGCATCGAAGGGGCCACGGCGGCTTCCGGAACCGGCGGGGCCTCGACAACCTCGGGGGGCATCGGCGGCATCACGGTCCCCGAACCCGCGCCGAGCGGGACTTCGAGCACGTACGCGCTGCCGCTCATGCCCGGCATCTCGTGCGTCTGGAGCACACCGCCGTGCGCGCGCACGATCCCGCGCACGATCGGCTCGTGCACCGGGTCCCCCCCGGCGAACGGGCCGCGCACCTCGATCCGTACGACATCACCGCGCTGCGCCGCGGCCACGACGACCGTCGAGTCGACGTAACCGCCGCCCGGCACCAGCCGGGCCTTACCGGTCGAGTCGACTCCGGCGACGTCCGCGACCAGATGCGCCAGCGCGGTCACCAGCCGCCCCGCGTCGACCTCGGCCTCGATCGGCGGCGCGTGCACGGCGAACTGGGCTCGGCCGGGGCCGATCAGCTCGACGGCGGCGTCGATACCGGCGGTCACCACACCGTCGAGCAGCACGTTCGCCTTGACGAGCGCCTCGGAACCGGCATCCAGACGCTGGTAGCTCAGGACGTTGTCGACCAGCGTCGTCATGCGCGCGTAGCCCGCGGCGAGGTGGTGCAGGATCTGGTTGGCCTCGGGCCACAGCTGCCCCGCGGGGTCGGCGGCGAGCGTGGACAGCTCACCGCGCAACTCCTCAAGCGGCCCGCGCAGCGACTCGCCGAGCACGGCGGTCAGCTGGCTGTGCCGGGCGGACAGGTCCGCCAGCCGCTCGGTCTGCTCCTCCAGCTCGGAGGCGTACCGCTCGGTGCGGTCCGCGAGCTCGGCCGCGTGCACCTCCACCAGGCGTGTCACCTCGGCGGTGTGCTGTTCGGTGAGGTCCGCGACCTCCGCGGTGTGGCTCGCGGTCAGCTCGGCGACTTCGGACCTGCGCTGCTTGTCGAGCTCCTCGTACGGCCGGCGGTCGGTGAACGTCATGACCGCGCCGACGAGCTGGTCGCCGTCCCGCACGGGCGCGGTGGTCAGGTCCACGGGCACCTGCGCGCCGCTCTTGGACCACAGGACCTGCCCGCGCACCCGATGCTTGCGCCCCGACTTGAGGGTGTCGGCCAGCGGCGATTCCTCGTACGGGAACGGCTCGCCCTCGCCGCGCGTGTGCAGGATCAGCGGATGCAGCTCCTGGCCACCCAGATCGCTGGCGCGGAAACCCAGGATCTGCGCGGCGGCGGGGTTCACCAGGACGACCCGGCCGTCCGTGTCGGTGCCGACGACACCCTCGGCCGCGGCCCGCAGGATCATCTCGGTCTGGCGCTGGGATCGGGCCAGCTCGGCCTCGGTGTCGACGGTGCCCGACAGGTCGCGCACGACGAGCATCAGCAACTCGTCACCCGTATAGCTGCCGCTGTACGAGCTCTGGACGTCGGTGTACGCCGCCTGCCCGTCCTCCAGGCTGGCGCTCGTCACCTCGACGGGGTACTCGTTGCCGTCGGTGCGCCGCGCGGTCATCCGCGTGGGCTTGGTCCGGCCCCGCTCGTCCGCAGCCTCCGGCCTCCGCATCGACCCCGGGATCAGCTTGGAGTCGAACTCCGGCAGCAGATCGAGCAGTCCGCGACCGACGAGCGCGGTGCCCGGCGTCTCGAACATTTCGAGGGCGATGGTGTTGGCGTTGACGACCGTACCGTTGCAGTTGACGAGCAGAAGCCCGTCCGGAAGGGCGTCGAGTATGGCTGCGAGGCGAGCAGCGCCTCGAGATGGCCTGCTGCTCACGACGACGCTTCCTCCCTGGTTACTGCACCTTGCCGACAGCGGGCCCCATCTTGCCCCTCGGGCCTCAGGCTGTCACTGGAGGAGTCTAAAGGCTGGGGAGGCACAAGGGACGGCGGATGAGGGGGAGCTCTCACCAAGGTTCTGTGCATACGGTGTACGACTCTGGCCCATTACGTGCACCGCCGGTCGCCCTGGCGCGGGTACAGCCGCAGCTCACCGGACGTTCGGGAGCACCGGCCGCATGTTGTTCCAGCGCCCGATCTCGCACCCGTTGGTTCGCTCGAACGTGGAGTCGACGCTTCGCCCCTGCCACGTTCCGGTGATCCGGGCGGTGGCCGCTCCACCGAACTGCTGCGTGCACATCGCGTTCCGGGACACCGGAGCGAACGGGTCCGTGCTCTCGCCCGGCAACTGCGCCAGCCGGTCGCAGGCCTGCTGCGCCGCGGGGTGGCTGCCACCCACCGGATCGCATTCCAGCTCGTACGTGCCGTCGGCCTCCGGGTTCCCCGACCCCGAGACGACCACGGTGAGATGCGTGCCCGGTTCGTCGTTCTGCAGCACGGGCAGCGGCAACGGCAACGGAAGAGGACCGGCCACGGCCGTCGCCGACGGGGCGGCGGCGGACAGCGCGGCCAGCGACACGACGGCGGTGAGGGCGAGACGACGCATCATGCGGACTCCTGTGGTCGTGCGTGTCGTCGGCACCGGGCCGGCGACGGAGAGAAGCGAGGGCGGGCGCCCCGCCATGACTAACGCTCCGCACGCCACGGCGTTGCGCAACCGCAGGCGCTTTGCCCTCGCGGCCGACTGCCTAGTACCGTAGGCAGCGATTGGTGACGCAGCGCTCAGCTGTGACATCATCTGCACGCACCACCCGCGCTCGCGCGGGGTGTGCTGGAGGCGTCGCCTAGTCCGGTCTATGGCGCCGCACTGCTAATGCGGTTTGGGTCTTAAAGCCCATCGAGGGTTCAAATCCCTCCGCCTCCGCTTGATCACCGAAGCCCCGAGCCGCTGGCCGGGGCTTCGGTCGTTCCTGGGCTGGGGCGGGGCTGGGGCAGGGCCGCGAAGGGGCCGTGCGGGGGTGTCTCGAACCGGTGTTCTCGCAGCTCAG
Organism: Streptomyces sp. NBC_01013; assembly: GCF_045162765.1. NCBI lineage: Bacteria > Bacillati > Actinomycetota > Actinomycetes > Kitasatosporales > Streptomycetaceae > Streptomyces > Streptomyces sp. NBC_01013. The sequence goes on along the minus strand of NZ_CP108687.1, from coordinate 4,052,096 downwards.
CAGCCGTACGGCTAATGGATTTCGCGTCACGGCGCAGGTCATGTAATGTTGTTCTCGCAACGCCGACGGGGCAGAAAAAAGCCCGGGACGCACAAGCACTCGTAGCTTAACGGATAGAGCATCTGACTACGGATCAGAAGGTTGCAGGTTCGAATCCTGCCGAGTGCACAGCAGGCCGGAGGCCCTCAGGAGAAATCCTGAGGGCCTCTGGCGTTGTCCGTACAGCAACGAAGTACAGCAACCGTGTCAGCCGGTGCCACCCACCGCGTCGGAGAGCCGGCCGATCGCGTCCTGTACCGCTTCCTCGCTCGCTTCGGCGTAGACCTCCATCGCCATGGCGATCTGTGAGTGCCGAAGAATCCGCTGAGCGATCTTCGGATGCACCTTGAGAGCGACCAGCGGCGAACTGCAGGTATGCCGGGTGTTCCGCAGCGGGATGACCCGGAGGCCGGCCCGGCGAGCCCTGAGCGCGAACATCCTCCGGGCTCGGTGCTGGTGGAGTAGCGGTGCAGGGTCTGGCCGGTGGTCCTGTGCTTCGGCTCCTCGGCGGAGTGCGAGTGGGCAAGGAGAGTGCCGCCGAGGAAGGCGAGCGCGGGCCATCCCGCGATGCCGAACCGCAGCCAGGCCGGCGGGTGGCTGAGGTCGAGGAATCCGGCGGTCGCGACGTTGGCACCCAGCGAGGCGAACAGCGCGATCAGGAACCAGCTCCAGGCCAGCCGGGACGGACCCTCGCTGCGCAGGCGTCGCCACGCGGCGACCAGGAGCAGGTCCACCGAGATCGGGTAGGCCCAGGCCTTCCAGCCGTCCTGCCCGGCGGCGTTGGCGAGGTCGTGCATGTGGGCGAAGGACAGGGCACCGGCGATGACGGCCTGGACCAAGACGGCATCGATCCGAAGTCGCGAGGTCATGACGGTCACCGCGCTTCGGGTCGGCCGTCGGCCACCGCGATGGCCTTCAGGACCAGGGCGAGGTTGGTCGTATCGAGGCCGCTGACGGCATCGCCGAGCTGGATACGTGCGGCGGCGTCGGCAAGGGACGCGGCGATGAACAAGATGCCCAGCTCCCCGCTGGAGGTGGGCAGGTCCTTGGCGTCCAAAGCCTCGACGACCTTGGGCGATGCCGTACGCCTCAGGGGCGGGGCTGGAGTAGTCGATCAGGAGCAGGCCGGGCCTCTCGGCGAGCCGTTTGATCCGCAGGTCGTGGTCGTTGAGGAGGCCGATCGAGGCGCGCAGAGCGGGGGAGCTGTCCGCCGTGGCCTGCCACCGTCTGAAGTCCGTCCGCAGGCGCCACTCGCAGCTGCGGGCTGACGGTGAGGTAGCGGCGCGGCACCTCCATCTCGGCTCGGCGCAGGCCGACCCAATGCAGATGCGCGGCCTGAGCCTCGCGCGGTGGCGGCGCTGCGGTGTGCGGGTGGGCGTAGGCGAGGGTGTCCCAGCCGTCGTCGGCGAGCAGGAAAACGATTGCCTCGAGCGCGTTCATCGGGGCTCTCCACCGCCTGCCGCAGGCATCGAGGTCACCACGGCGGGTGCCCGACCAGCGCTGCGGGGACGCGCCCCCGCCCCTGCGGTTCCTGGACACCGTCTCCCGCTGCTCTGGCTGCCGAACGCTACCCCCCGTACGCGGCCTGCGCGCAGCGGCATCAACGCAGGCACGGGCGCCCGGTGGCGCGGGACTCACGATGGTCTACCTGCTATAAACCCACAGGAGCATGATTCATTCATGCGCATGACATGAGGAGATCTGTGCGAATACGACGTGTCCTTACTGCCCTGGGTGCGGGAGCTGCAACGCTCATGCTCGTTGCAACCGACGCATCCGCAGCCACCGTTGAGATAGACCACGCCACCGCCTCGCCCATGCCCGAGGGCAACAGCCAGGTATGTGCCGAAGGTGGCTGGTACACCGGCAATGGCAGCCACCGCACCGTCGCCTGCTTCATGAAGACGGGCGACTGGTGGGTGATCACCGACACGCAGTCCGACGGCTACTCGGCAGTTGCTCTGTGGCAGGTCACCAACGGTTACGGGGACGTCGTACGGCAAGGGCGCGTGTACCACACCGCCGGCTGGGGCGAGACCCGCTACGCGAACAAGAACTACCCCGAGGGCTACGACCTTTCGATCAGGGCATGCGTCGGGCACTGGAACGGTGGGGACAGCCCCACCGTCTTCACGGAGGGATGCAGCGCCCCGGTGTACACCACCACCTGACGGGTTAGTCAGTAGAGCAGCCCCGGCAGGGCATTCGAAACCCCGCCGGGGCTGCGGCGTACCCAGAGCCGTCCACGTCCGCACCCCCGGCGAACCTGACAAGCCCGCCCACGGTGGCTGACACCAACGCCTGACACCAACAGCCCCGAACAGCAGCGGTTGGCGTCGGATCCCAGCGGATGGTCAGCCCGGGAGCACGGCCTATTGACCATCGTCACCGAGGCCCCGTGATCGGCCTGATAAAGATGAGGCCAGAACCCACAGTCGGCCTTTTCCGCGGGGCGCCACCCTCGGCCGAAGGATGGCGCCCTGCGGCTTGACCCACCGCATTCCGCTTCGCGGCCGACCTTGGGTGGCCGAGTCACCGTCAGTGCGCCGGCCGGTCGGGTCGAGGGGCGTGGGTGTTGATCGTGCCGAAGCGCCTCGCGCGCCGGCGCGGCGAATTTCCAGCAGGCAGCGACCGTCAGGCGGACGGGATCGTTCCAAGCGCGTCCGCAGGATGTCATGACTGCGTCACCGCTACGGCCCCGGCGCCACGCTCCCCCCACCATGTCCCTAATCGAATCACGCCAGGGGGGACCATGCGCATCCGCACCACCACCGCGGTCATCACCGCCGTACTCGCCTTCACCGTCGTCGGCTGCAGCAGCGACGACGGCAGCGACAGCGAGGCCGGCCCCACCAGGAGCAGCACATCCGAAGGGACGAGTCGCGCGGACGACAGTGGCACCGCCCAGGACACCGGCCTGCCACCTGCACCCACCGGCGCGGAGCGGGACGCCGTCCTTGCCGCCGTCAGGGACGTCAACGGCAACCTCACCCATGACGAGGACAAGGCCATCGACGCCGCCCGCAACCAGTGCGCGGCCCTCGACGGCGGTGCCGCGAACACGGATCACACTGCCGCGCAGCGGTTCTCCTACGGCGGCGTCACGCTGACCGATGACGACGGCAGCCACATCAACATCGGGCTGCGCAAGACGCTCTGTCCCGCACCCTGACGTCGGCGGTCGCCTGAGGAGACGGCTGAGGAGGCGACTGAGGGGGCGGCAGACCCGGGGCCCTCAGGAACAGTCCTGGGGGCCCTCGCGCTGCCCGTCCACGTCGTCGGTGGCGATACCGATGTCGGCCACCTGCTGAGATCGGGCCCGGGTCAGCTGCGCTCGGCGACAGGGGCAGGTGCTCCGGCGGCCGGCGCCGTCACGGGGACGGGGGCGCGCCGGACGACCGGCCGGCGCCGGGCCGGAGCGCCGAGGGTGGGGTGGGCGACGCCCCAGGCCGCACCCTTGCAGACCAGTTCCTTGTAGGCGGCGGCCAGTTTGCCGGTCAGGGCCGCGCGGACGGCGCGGTCGTCGGCGGTGACGTACTGGATGAGCCCTTCCCTGCGGCCCAGCGAGATGCACTGGTTGAAGTAGCGGAGCGGGGTCTTCGGCAGCTTCGTGCCCGACAGGCGTGCCGCGATGGCGTCGGCGGCCTGCCACGCGGTGGGGACGCCCGAGGCGCAGGACATCCGCAGGGGCTTGTCACCGGGGCCCGCCACCAGGGCCGCGTCGCCGATGGCGTACACGTCCGGGTGAGAGTGCGACCGCATGGTCGCGTCGACCACGATCCGGCCGGTGTCGGAGACCTCCAGGGTGGTGGACGCCGCGATCGGGTGCACGGCGAAGCCGGCGGTCCAGACGGTGACGGAGGCGGGGATGGAGGTGCCGTCCGCGGTCGTGACGTGGTCGGCCGTCACTTCCGTGACGGCGGTGTGCTCGTGGACGGTGATGCCGAGCTTGCCGAAGACCTTCCGCAGGTGCTCGCGGCCCTTGGGCGAGAGCGTGTCGCCGAGGCCACCGCGGGAGGCGAGGGCGATGTCGAGGTCTGGGCGGGCCTCCGCGAACTCGGTCGCGGCCTCCAGCCCGGTGAGGCCGCCACCGATGACGAGCACGTGCTGTCCGGCGTTCAGGCCGGCGAGGCGTTCGCGCAGCCGGAGTGCGCCGGGGCGGCCGGAGATCTCGTGGGCGTGCTCGTCGGTGCCCGGGACGCCCTGGCTGTTCCAGCCGCTGCCGAGGGCGTACACGAGGGTGTCGTACGCCAGTTCCTCCGTGCCGGACGTGTCCACGACCGTGACGTGCTTGCGATCGGCGTCGACGGCGGTGACCTTCGCGTACTTCAGTACGACGCCGGTGCCCGCGAACATCTTGCCGAAGGGCCTGGATGCCAGCTCCTGGCCGGCCGCCAACTGATGCATCCGGACACGCTCGACGAAGTCGGATTCGGCGTTGACGAGGGTGATGGAGACGTCTTCGCGGCGCAGCCGCTTGGCAAGGCGGCCGGCGGCGATGGCTCCCGAGTATCCGGCTCCGAGGACGATGATGCGGTGCTGCTGCTGCATTTCCCTGCTCCTGTCTCGCGCGGGTTCGCCTCTTGAACCGGGCAGCCCGTCGTTTCCTGACAGGTGAGAGATGTGAGCCACGTCACATATTGGTCAGAAGGCGCTGAACAGCGGGTCTCCGTGATCCGAGGCGGCCCACCGCAGGGTCGCGCGTTCGAGCTTGTCGGGGTTGACCTGGTTCCGGAATGCCGCGATGCCGTCGGGGGTGATCTCCAGGCACATGACGCCGATGACCCGGCCGTCGATGACCGCCAGGACGGCGGGGGCGCCGTTGGCCGTCGCGACGTAGACGTCGGGTGAGCCGCCGGCGATGTCGCGCTTGGCCTTGCCGGGCTTGAACAGGCCGCGCAGGAACTTCGCGACAGCGAGGGCGCCCTCGAACGCCTTGGCGCGGGCGGGGACCTTGCCGCCGCCGTCGCCGACCGAGACGGCGTCCTCGGTGAGCAGCCGCACGAGCGGCTCGGTCCGGCCGCTGGTCGCGGCCGCGAGGAACTCCTCGACGATCCGCCGTGCGGCGGCCTCGTCGATCTCGGTGCGGGTCCTGCCGTCCGCGATGTGCTTCCTGGCCCGGTGGAAGATCTGCTGGGCGGCGGCCTCGGTGATGTCGAGGATCTCGGCGATCTCACGGTGCGGGTAGCCGAACGCCTCCCGCAGGACGTACACCGCCCGCTCGTTGGGGGAGAGGCGCTCCATGAGGGTGAGGACCGCGTACGAGACGGAGTCGCGCTGCTCGACGGTGTCGGCGGGGCCGAGCATCGGGTCCCCGGCGAGCAGCGGCTCGGGGAGCCACTGGCCCACATAGGTCTCGCGCCGGGCGCGGGCCGACGTGAGCTGGTTGAGGCACAGGTTGGTGAGGACCTTCGTCAGCCAGGCCTCGGGGACCTCGATCCGGTCCACATCGGCGGCCTGCCAGCGCAGGAAAGTGTCCTGCACGGCGTCCTCGGCCTCGCTCGCGGAACCGAGGAGGCGGTAGCCGATGGCCTCCAGGCGCGGCCTGGAGGCTTCGAACCGCTCCACGTCCTTCACGGTCAGGCGCATGGCCCGGATCCTAGCGCTCGCGGTGCGCGCGGCCGGGGAGTGGCGGGTGAGGGTGAGGTGTCCGGTGGGTGCCCTCTGCGGCTCCGCCTCGCCGGGCTCCCGTGCGGCGGCGTGTTCAGTTCCCGGTGCCGCGGGCCTCGGCCACGAGGTCCGGGGGCAGTCCCGGCCCCGCGCACGCGTAGTCGATCAGCAGGTCCCGGTAGGAGGTGTTCGCCAGGTCCGGTGCCAAGGCGATCAGTCCCCGCAGGTCGTCGGGCGAGCCGGACAGACGCGTGCGGTAGGCGGCCGCGGCGGCCCGCAGGGAGACTTCCTGCGGTTCGTGCCGCAGACCCTGTTCGGCCAGGCTCGCAGCTGCGGCGAACTCGCCCTGCTCGGCACGTACGTCGCCGAGGTCCAGGTAGAGGGACCAGCTGCCGGGGTCCAGGGCGAGTGCGTCCTCGAAGGCCGCGGCCGCCTGGCCCAGATCGCCCATGGAGCGCCAGGTGCTTGCCCGGGCCACCGCGGTCCACATGACGCGCTCGACGGCGTCGGCGCGGTCGCACAGGGCCAGGGACAGTTCGTAGCGGCCGCAGGCCCGTGGCAGCCTGGCCATGGCGGCCAGCGACTCCGGCACGGGACTGCGTTCGGCGACCCTGGCGATGGCGTGGAACCAGGGCGCGAACCGCTCACGCATCTGCTCGTCGTCCAGGTCGTGGGGGCGGTCCAACACCCGCAGGCACGCCTCGGCCAGGGCCTCGGCACTCACCGTGCCGAGAAAACGCGCATCGCCGAACCAGGGCGCGGCACCCCACGGCACGTCGGGCCGCGCTCCCGTGACCGAACCCAGGGCCATCGCCGCGTCGTCCATCTCCCCTTCGAGGAAGAAGAAGTACGCCTGCGCCAACACGCTGCTCAGGGAGCCGTCCCCTTCGAGCACCGCCGTCAGTTCGGGGCGCCGGTCCCGCCACAACTCGGCGAGGCAGGCGTAGGGTTCCGTGGCAGCCGGCGCGGAGGCTATCGCCCCGACCAGGAATCTCACGGCGCCGGCCGGACTTTCGCCGCAGTGCGCGAGGACACCGGCGAGGGCGACGCCGGCAGCGACGGACTGATCCTGCTTCGGCTTCGTCATGGCCGGACGTTATCCGTGGCCGGACCGTCGGTGAGAGGTGAGCGGCCCCCGGTGCCCCGAACCTCTCAGGCCGCGGCAGGCGTGATGTTCTGGTTGGCGCTGAAGAAGTTGTGCGGGTCGTAGGTGCGTTTGGCCGCGGCCAGACGGTCGTACGTGTCGCGGTAGGTCGACCGCACCCGATCCGGGGCCTCCGCCTCGCCGAGGAAGTTGACGTACGCGCCGCCCATCGAGTGGGGGTGCAGCTCGGTCCAGTAGTCGACGCACCACTGGCGGATCACTTCCGCGTTGGCGGGGTCGGGGTCGATGCCGGCGATGACGCCGGACCACACGGCGTCCCGGTAGGCCCAAGGGGTCGCGTCGGGGGCGACCCGGTGGGCGGCTCCGTCCACCGGGTACAGGTGCATCGTCGACAGGCCGGTGGGGAGGTTGCGGCCGTACTTCGCGTGGACCTCGATGGCCGCGTCGGAGATGGCGTCGAAGAAGTCACCGCGCCAGTACCACTGCAGGCCCTTGGGGATCAGGCCGTCGAACATGGTCTGGAGGGCGGGGTAGGGCATGGGGCTCGTGAAGTGGAAGGCCGGTGGCGCGGGGTCGTTGACCGTCGCGAGGGCCTCCTCCAGCTTGCCCTCCGCCAGGTCGCCCGTGTAGCACCAGACGACGCCACACATCTTCTGGCCGTGGATCTCCTCCGGGAACGGGGGCCCCGGCGGGATGGTCAGGAGCGCGAAGAAGCCGTACACGTCGTCCGGGGCGGCGGGCAGGAAGTCGCGGTACCAACGCAGTACCTCGGCCGTGCGGTCGACCGGCCACACGGTCACCCCGACGCCGACCGTGTCCACCGGGTGCAGCTGGTACGTGAACGAGGTGACCACCCCGAAGTTGCCGCCGCCGCCCCGCAGCGCCCAGAACAGCTCGGGATGGTCCGTCGCGGACGCGGTGACGAAGGTGCCGTCGGCCAGGACGACGTCCGCGGAGAGCATGCTGTCGACGGTGAGGCCGAACGCGCGGGTCAGATAGCCGTGACCGCCGCCCAGCGTGAGGCCGCCCACGCCCGTGGTCGACATGATCCCGGCCGGTACGCCGAGACCGAAGGTGTGCGTGGCGTGGTCCAGATCACCCAGCTGCGCACCCCCGCCCACCTGCGCCGTTGCGGCCTCGGGGTCGACGCTCACCCAGCGCATCGGCGAGAGGTCGAGGGTCAGCCCGTCCTCGACCAGGCACAGGCCCGGTCCGCTGTGGCCGCCGCCGCGTACGGCCAGTTCGAGTCCCGCGTCCTGGGCGAAGGCGAGGGTGGCCCGCACGTCCGCCACGTCCGTGCACCGCGCGATGGCAGCCGGGCGCCGGTCGATCATGGCGTTGTAGAGGCTGCGGCTCTCGTCGTAGTCCGTGTCCCCCGGCGTGAGGACAGGCCCCCGCAAGGTCGTGCGGAGACCGTCGAGAGCAGTGCCGTCGATGCTGGTCATGGTCGAACACCTCGGAAGTTCCTGGTAGCGCACCTAGCCCCCCTTCCAGTGTGACGCAGGTCACATTGATGGGCCAGATGTGGGAGCATGGTGGGCTCGCATCCGTCTGTATCCACGTCCAGGAGTCCGGGAGTTCGCGCATGGGGTGGCAGTGCACCGGCCTTCGCTGGCCCGACGAGCGGGGCGGGCCCGTGCTCGGGTGGCGGAAGGGGCCGCATGTGCGGGCCAGCGCTCTGGCGTACGGGACCGAGCTCGGGTTCCGGGCTGTCGGGGAGCGGACGTGCGTCGGCGCACGGGGGAACGCGTGTCCGTTGGCTGCCCCGGTGCCGGAGCGCAGCGCGGGCGCGCGGTGCGCGGAGTGCGGGCGGCTGGACCGGGCGCATTCGGTGGCCGCCGACACGATCCCCGACGACCCGCGTACGTACCGCGTGTATCTCGCCTGGTTCGGGGCCGGGATGGTGAAGGTCGGGATCACCGCCGAGGAGCGGGGTGCGGCCCGGCTGCGGGAGCAGGGGGCGGTGGTCTTCAGCTGGCTGGGGCGGGGGCCGTTGATGGCGGCGCGGCGGGCCGAAGAGGCGTTGCGGGCCGCGCTCGGGGTGCCGGACCGTATCTCGTACGCGCGCAAACGGGCAGTGCGGGCGGAGCTCCCGGACCCCGCCGTGCGGGCCGCCGAGGTGGCGGACCTGTACGGGCGGGCGGCGGCGCTCGACGGGCGCGGGTGGCCCGAGGCGCTGGAGCGGCTGCCGTTCGAGGCGGTCGACCACGCGGGCGTCTTCGCGATCGACGGGACCGGCGGGACCGGAGGGCCGGGTGGCGTGGTGCGCGCGGTGACCGGGCTCGTGGACGGCGGCGTGGTCGCCGGGCGGCTGCTCGCCGCGGCCGGGCCGGATCTGCACCTGGACGCGGGCGGGCCCGGGATCGTGGTGGTGGACACCCGCCTGATGACCGGCTGGGACCTGGCGGCGGCCTGTGCGGGCGCGGGGGTGAGTGCGCCGACCGTCGTGGTCGGGGGCGGCGCTTCGCAGCGCGGGCTGTTCTGAGATCGTCGGAGGCCATCGAAGGACGGGAGCGCCGTATGAGTGACGACCGCGACGACGTGGTGCGGTTCTGGGAGCGGCTCGGGCTGCCCGGAATCATCGACGTCCACACGCACTTCATGCCGGAACAGGTGCTGCGCAAGGTCTGGGCGTACTTCGACTCGGTCGGGCCGCTGACCGGCATGGAGTGGCCGATCGCCTACCGGCACGAAGAGGACGAACGGCTCGCGCTGCTGCGCTCGTTCGGCGTGCTCCGGTTCACCTCGATGCTCTACCCGCACAGGGCGGGCATGGCGGCCTGGCTCAACGAATGGGCGGCCGGCTTCGCGGGCCGGGTGCCCGACTGTCTGCACACCGCGACCTTCTTCCCGGAGGAGGGCGTCGAGAAGTACGTGACGCAGGCCGTCGAGTCCGGGGCGCGGGTCTTCAAGTCGCACCTTCAGGTCGGGGGGTACGACGCGAACGATCCGCTGCTGGAGCCGGTGTGGGGGCTGCTCGCCGAGGCCGGGGTCCCCGTCGTGATGCACTGCGGGTCCGGCCCGGCTCCCGGCAGGCACACCGGGCCGGGACCGGTCGGCCGGCTGCTCGCCCGGCACCCCCGGCTGCGGCTGATCGTGGCGCACATGGGGATGCCGGAGTACGCGGAGTTCCTGACGCTCGTGGAGACGTACCCGGAGGTGAGGCTCGACACGACGATGGCTTTCACCGACTTCACCGAGGGCTTCTCCCCCTTCCCGGCTGCCGAGCGCGGGCGGCTCGCGGCATTCGGGGACCGGATCCTGCTGGGGACGGACTTCCCGAACATCCCGTATCCGTACGCCCACCAGTTGCACGCCCTGGAACGGCTGGGGCTCGGGGACGACTGGCTGAGAGCGGTCTGTCACGACAACGCGAAGGAGCTCTTCGACTGCTGAGACGGCGGGGGCGGCGGCCGCCTGTGCGTTTTTCTCAGGGAATTCACAGGATCGGGAAAGAACTCTCTCAGGGGCGTCTTCGAGGGTGGGGGCATGACGACGACGACCTCGCCCCAGGGGCGTACCGAACTGCTCAGGCCGGACCGGACCCCCGTCCGGGTGCTGGTCGTGGACGACGAGGCCCCGCTGGCGGAGCTGCTCTCCATGGCGCTCCGCTACGAGGGCTGGGAGGTCCGCAGCGCGGGGGACGGGGCCGGCGCCCTGCGCACGGCCCGCGAGTTCCGGCCCGACGCGGTGATCCTCGACGTGATGCTGCCCGACACGGACGGGCTCGCCGTGCTCGGCAGGCTGCGCCGGGAGCTCTCGGAGGTGCCCGTGCTGTTCCTGACCGCCCGGGACTCCGTGGAGGACCGGATCGCCGGGCTCACGGCCGGCGGCGACGACTACGTCACCAAGCCGTTCAGCCTGGAGGAGGTCGTCGCCCGGCTGCGCGGCCTGATCAGGCGGTCCGGCACGGCAGCGGTACGCAGCGAGTCGACGCTCGTCGTCGGTGACCTGATGCTGGACGAGGACAGTCACGAGGTGAGCCGGGGCGGCGCCAACATCCACCTCACCGCGACCGAGTTCGAGCTGCTGCGCTTCCTGATGCGCAATCCGCGCCGGGTGCTGAGCAAGGCGCAGATCCTGGACCGGGTCTGGAACTACGACTTCGGCGGTCAGGCCAACGTCGTCGAGCTCTACATCTCGTACCTGCGCAAGAAGATCGACGCCGGCCGGACGCCGATGATCCATACCCGGCGCGGGGCGGGATATCTCATCAAGCCCGGTGAGTAGTCGCGCGAAGCGGTTGCGGAGGGGGCCGTGGACCCTGCGGACCAGGCTCGTCGTCTCGGCGGTGTCGCTGATCGCGGTCGTCGCGGCCGTGATCGGCACGGTCACCGCCATCGCCTTCCACACCTACATGTACGGGAAGCTGGACGGCCAGCTGCGCGACATCGCGATGCGGGCCGACCGGGTGCCGGGCGCACCCGCGCCCGGCGGGCCCCGGGGCAAGGACCCGCTCGGCTTCATCGGCATGGGCGGCGGCCAGCCGCTCAAGACGTTCGGCGCGCTCACCGCGGACGGCGAGGTCGCCGATTCGGCGGTTGCCCAGGGCGGCTTCGACGCCTCGGAGAACACCGAGCCGCTGACCGGTGCGCAGGCGGCCGCACTGGAGGCGGCCCACGTCCCCGCGGACGGTCAGGCGCACGACGTCGAGCTGCCCGGGCTGGGGGGTTACCGGGTGCGGGCGGCGACCCCCGCGAGCGACGGCACGACCGTCCTGGTCGGCATTCCGACCTCGGAGGTGAGCGGCGCCCTCAGCACCCTGATCCTCGTCGAGGTCTGCGTCACCGGCGCCGGGCTCATCGCCGCCGGGATCGCGGGTGCCGCCATGGTCGGCGTGGCCCTGCGGCCGCTGCGCCGGGTGGCCGCCACCGCCACGCGCGTCTCCGAACTCCCGCTGCACAGCGGCGAGGTCGCCCTCCTCGAACGGGTGCCGGACGCCGAGGCCGACCCGCGCACCGAGGTCGGCCAGGTCGGCGCCGCACTCAACAGGATGCTGGGCCACGTCGGTTCGGCCCTGGACGCCCGGCAGAAGAGCGAGATGCGGGTACGCCAGTTCGTCGCCGACGCCAGCCACGAGCTGCGCACTCCGCTCGCCTCGATTCGCGGGTACGCCGAACTCACCCGGCGCGGCCGGGAGAACGCCGGGCCCGACACCCGGCACGCCCTCGGACGGATCGAGTCCGAGGCACAGCGCATGACGGGCATGGTGGAGGATCTGCTGCTGCTCGCCCGGCTGGACGCGGGCCGGCCGCTCTCGTACGAGAGCACCGATCTCTCGCCGCTCGTCATCGACGCGGTGAGCGACGTCCGCGTCACGGGCCGGGCCGCCTCCGGGGGCGGGTCCGGCGAGTCCGGGCCCACCCATCACTGGCGGCTGGACCTTCCCGAGGCCCCCGCGACCGTGAGCGCCGATCCGACCAGGATCCAGCAGGTCCTGGTCAATCTGCTGGCCAACGCCCGTACGCACACCCCGCCGGGCTCCACGGTCACGGCCCGGGTGCGCGCGGAGGCCGGGCACTCCTGGGTGACCCTGGAGGTCCAGGACAACGGGCCGGGCATCCCCGCGGAGCTGCTGCCGCACGTCTTCGAGCGGTTCGCACGCGGGGACGCCTCGCGCTCCCGGCACGCCGGGTCGACCGGGCTCGGACTCGCCATCGTGCAGGCCGTCGTCGTCGCGCACGGCGGGGTCGTCGAGGTGCGGTCGGTGCCGGGCGACACGGTGTTCGCCGTACATCTGCCGGCGGACGCCGCTTCTCACGGACCGGCCGGATCCCACTCACAGGCGGACCACAGGCTCACCACACGGGCGTGACAGCCCGGTTGGCGAGTGTCGATGTCATGCGAACCGACACGCCTTGGAGCACCTTGCCGGCCCGGGACCACCTCCTGGCCCGCGCGGACGATGCGGCGGGTGCCCCCGTACTCGATGTGGTGGTACCCGTCTACAACGAGGAGAAGGACCTGGAGCCGTGCGTGCTGCGGCTGCACGACCATCTCGCGCGTACCTTCCCCTACGCCTTCCGGATCACCGTCGCGGACAACGCGAGCACCGACCGGACCCCCGAGGTGGCGCAGCGCCTCGCCTGCTCGCTGCCCGAAGTGCGCTCGTACCGGCTGGAGGAGAAGGGCCGTGGGCGGGCCCTGCGCACCGTCTGGTCGCACTCGGACGCGCCGGTCCTCGCCTACATGGACGTGGACCTGTCCACCGACCTCAACGCACTGCTCCCGCTGGTCGCGCCGCTGATCTCCGGTCACTCGGACCTGGCCATCGGCTCGCGGCTGGCGCGCAGTTCGAGGGTGGTCCGCGGGACCAAGCGGGAGTTCGTCTCGCGGGCCTACAACATCATCCTGCGCTCGTCGCTGGCCGCACGGTTCAGCGACGCGCAGTGCGGGTTCAAGGCGATCCGGCGCGAGGTCGCGCAGCGGCTGCTGCCGATGGTGGAGGACACCGGCTGGTTCTTCGACACCGAGATGCTGGTGCTCGCCGAGCGGGCCGGGCTGCGCATCCACGAGGTGCCGGTCGACTGGGTCGACGACCCCGACTCGACGGTCCACATCGTGCGGACCGCCGCCGAGGACCTGAAGGGCGTGTGGCGGGTGGGGCGCGCGCTGGCCGTCGGCGCGCTGCCGCTGGACCGGCTGGCGCGTCCCTTCGGCGACGACCCGCGCGACCGCGGGATCGGCGGGGTGCCGGGCGGGCTGGCCCGGCAGCTGGTCGGGTTCTGTGTCGTGGGAGCCCTCTCGACGCTGTTCTACCTGGGGCTGTACTCGCTCTTCCGCCAGGGCGCCGGCCCGCAGCTCGCCAACGGCGGTGCGCTGTTGGTGTCCGCCGTCGCCAACACGGCGGCGAACCGGAGGCTCACCTTCGGCGTACGCGGCCGGGGTGGAGCCGTGCGTCACCAGGCGCAGGGCCTCGTGGTCTTCGCCATCGGTCTGGCGCTGACCAGCGGCTCGCTCGCCGCGCTCGGTGCCGCGTCGGGTTCGCCCTCGCACGGTACCGAGCTCGCCGTGCTGATCGCGGCCAACCTGGCGGCGACGGTGCTGCGGTTCCTGCTCTTCCGCGCCTGGGTCTTCCCGGAGCGCGACCGGGGCGGTGACCCGGCCCGCCCGTCGAACGCCCCTGCGCCCCGCCCGGCCGCCGTACCGGCCGACGACACCCACCACGAACTGAGGAACGTCCGATGACCACGCTCGACCACCTCCCGGCCGCACCCCGGACGGCGGACTCACCGAGCCACGGACGGACGGGCGGCTCACTGCCGCACCGCGTCTGGCGTGGCCGGCCCGAGGACCCCCGCTGGGCCCGCCCGGCCTTCCTCGCCATGCTGCTCGTCATCACGCTGGCGTACCTGTGGAACCTCAGCGCCTCCGGCTACGCCAACTCCTTCTACTCCGCGGCCGTGCAGGCCGGCAGCCAGAGCTGGAAGGCCTTCTTCTTCGGTTCGCTGGACTCGGCCAACGCCATCACCGTCGACAAGCCCCCGGCCACCCTGTGGCCGATGGCCCTGTCGGTGCGGGTCTTCGGCCTCCACTCGTGGGCGATCCTGGCCCCGCAGGTGCTGATGGGTGCGGCGACGGCGGGGGTGCTCCACGCCTCCGTACGCCGCCGGTTCAGTGCCGCCGCGGGGCTGATCGCCATGGCGGTGTTCGCGCTCACGCCCGTCGCCGCGCTGATGTTCCGGTTCAACAACCCGGACGCTCTGCTCGCGCTCCTGATGACCGTCACCGTCTACTGCGTGCTGCGCGCGCTGGAGCACGGCCGCACCACGTGGCTGGTCTGGGCGGGCGTCGCCGTCGGTCTGGCGTTCCTGTCCAAGACACTGCAGGCCTTTCTGATCCTGCCGACGCTGGCCGTGCTGTACGCGGTGTGCGCCCCGGTCTCCGTACGCAGGCGGTTCGGTCAACTGGGGCTGTCGGCCCTGGCGATGGTGGTGGCCGGCGGCTGGTGGGTGGCGATCGTCGAACTGTGGCCCGCCTCCTCCCGCCCGTACATCGGCGGCTCGCAGAACAACTCGTTCCTGGAGCTGACCTTCGGCTACAACGGGCTCGGCCGGATCAACGGCGAGGAGACCGGCAGCGTCGGCGGTGGCGGCGGCCCGGGTGGCGGATCCGGCGGTCAGTGGGGCGAGACCGGCATCGGGCGGATGTTCAACTCCGAGATCGGCAGCCAGATCTCCTGGCTGCTGCCCGCCGCACTGATCCTGCTGGCGGCGGGTCTCTGGCTGACCTGGCGGGCAGGGGAGCACCTCCCGGGCGTCAAGGGCTGGGGGAGGACGGACACGGCCCGGGCTGCCTTCCTCGCCTGGGGCAGCTCGCTGCTGATGACGGCGGCCGTGTTCAGCTTCATGGCCGGGATCTTCCACCAGTACTACACGGTGGCCCTCGCCCCCTACCTCGCGGCGCTGATCGGCATGGGCGCCACGGTGCTGTGGGAGGAGCGCTCCCGCTGGTGGGCGGGCGCCGCGCTGGGCGTCACGGTGGCTGTGACGGCGTACTGGTCGTACGTGCTGCTGGGGCGGACCCCGGACTACCTGCCGTGGCTGCGGCCGGCCGTGCTCGCCACCGGGATCGTCGCCGCGCTGGGCCTGCTGTTCGTGGCCCGGCTGGGACGCCGACCGGTCCTGGTCGTCGTGGGTCTGGGTTTCGCCGCGTCACTGGCCGGGCCCACCGCGTACACCGTGAGCACACTGAACACCGGGCACCAGGGATCGATCGTCACCGCAGGGCCGTCGTCCGGCGGGATCGGCGGGGGCGGCCGTGGCGGTGCCGGCGGTGGTGGCGGGATGCAGCCGCCCGGGCAGGGCAGCCGGACGGGCACCCAGCAGGGCAGTCAACAGGGCGGCGGCATGGGACAGCCCCCGACCGGCACCCCGCCCAGCCAGGGCCAGGGACAGAACCAGGGCGGCCCGGGCACCGCCCGGAACGGGCAGCAGCCCGGGGGCGTGCCCGGCATGGGCGAAGGCGGCACAGACGGCGGCGGCATGGGCGGACTGCTCAACGGCGCGTCCGTCGGCGCCGAGGCCAAGAAGCTCCTGGAGACGAAGGCCGGCGACTACACCTGGGCCGCCGCGGCCATCGGCTCGCAGAACGCCGCCAGTTACCAGCTGGCCACCGGCGACCCGGTGATGGCGATCGGCGGCTTCAACGGGAGCGACCCGTCCCCGACGCTCTCGCGGTTCAAGGAGTACGTCGAGGACGGGCGGATCCACTACTTCATCTCCAGCGGCACGGGCGGCGGTGGCGGCATGGGCGGCGGCAGCGGCACCTCGTCGCAGATCTCCACCTGGGTGGAGAAGAACTTCAAGGAGGTCACGGCCGGGAGCGCCACGTTCTACGACCTGACCCAGCCGAAGAGCAGCTGAGGTCCAGCGGCTCAGCGCCGCAGCAACAGGTCGGCGACGACAGGGCGGTGGTCCGAGGCGAGCGTCTCGGCCACCGCCGCGTCGCGTACCCGCACGGTGCCCTTGGAGACCGCCACGTAGTCGATCCGCTGCACCGGGTTCAGCGCCGGGTAGGTGGGGCCGCCCGGCTCGATGTCGTCGAGCGACTCCCACAGCGGGGCGAGCTCCGGCGCGGAGGGGGCCGCGTTGAAGTCGCCGAGCAGGATCTGGTGCACGGGACGCCGCTCCGTCTCCTGGTCCTCCGCCATGATCCGGCGGGTGTCCGCCACCTGGGCGATGCGCACGGACGGGTCGCCGCGGTAGTCGAGGTGCGTCGCGTACACGTGCACGGGGACCCCCTTCACCCGCACCACGACCTCGCCGAAGCCGGGCGCGAGCGCCGGGACCGGGTTCGGGTCCTGGGTGGAGAGGCGGGTGATGTCGTGGTTCTCGGCGCTCACGATCCGGTACCGGGAGAGCACCGCGACGCCGAACTCCCGTCGCGGGGCGCCCGGAGTCGCAGGGTCGAGGCTGTAGATCGGGGCGAACGACACCTGCATGCCCAGCCGCTGAGCCAGTTCGGCCGCCAGGTCCCGCCCCTGACTGCGGTCGCCCCAGTGGACGTCGACCTCCTGCAGCCCGATCACGTCCGCGTTCAGCGACCGGAGCTCCGCCACCTGCCGCTCAAGATCGAAGACATTGTCCATGCCGGCCCCCGCATGGATGTTGTACGTGGCCACGCGCAGGGGCACCAGCTGCCCCGGGCCGGGCCCGACGGCCGCCGCGGGGGGCGCGAGCGCCGCCCCCAACAGGCCCGCGGCCAGCAGGACTTCCACCGTACGACGACGCAGTGACATACCACTCCAGCCCTTGTCGGATCAGCGACCGGAACCGTATCCGGAAAGTCGGTTGTATGTGGCCCGTGCACGGCTATACGGTGTACAGCGATTGCCTGTACACCGTATAAGAACCCGATCGAACGCCTGGGAGTCCGTATGACGGCGACCTCCGCCGAATCGAACCGCCTCTCGGCGCCGAGCCATCCGCAGCGCTGGCTGATCCTCGGCGTCATCTGCCTCGCCCAGCTCACCGTGCTGCTCGACAACACCGTCCTCAACGTCGCGATCCCCTCACTCACCCGGGAGCTGGACGCCTCCACCGCCGATGTGCAGTGGATGATCAACGCCTACTCGCTCGTCCAGTCGGGGCTGCTGCTGACCGCCGGCAGTTCGGCCGACCGCTACGGCCGCAAGAAGATGCTGATCACCGGACTCGCCCTGTTCGGGATCGGCTCGCTGGTGGCAGGGCTCGCCCAGTCGTCCGGGCAGCTGATCGCCGCCCGGGCGGGCATGGGCGTCGGCG
Source organism: Streptomyces sp. NBC_01013 (assembly GCF_045162765.1). Lineage (NCBI taxonomy): Bacteria > Bacillati > Actinomycetota > Actinomycetes > Kitasatosporales > Streptomycetaceae > Streptomyces > Streptomyces sp. NBC_01013. The sequence goes on along the minus strand of NZ_CP108687.1, from coordinate 4,034,597 downwards.
GTGCGCTGCTGATGACCACGACCCTCGCCGTCGTCGTCCAGATCTTCGACGAGACCGAGCGGGTGAAGGCGATCGGCATCTGGTCGACCGTCAGCTCGCTCGGCTTCGCCGTCGGACCGCTGATCGGCGGGGTGATGCTCGACCACTTCTGGTGGGGTGCCATCTTCCTGATCAACATCCCGGTCGCCGTGGTCGGTCTGGTGGCCGTGGCGCGGCTGGTCCCGGAGTCGAAGAACCCGAGCGGGGACCGCCCCGACCTGCTCGGCGCCCTGCTCTCCACCGTCGGCATGGCCGCGGTCGTGTACGCGATCATTTCCGGGCCGGAGCACGGCTGGACCTCCGGGCGCGTGCTGCTGACCGCCTTCACCGGGGCCGCCGTGCTCACCGGATTCGTGCTCTGGGAGCTGCACATCCCGTACCCGATGCTGGACATGCACTTCTTCCGCAACCAGCGGTTCATCGGTGCGGTCGCGGGCGCGATCCTGGTCGCGTTCGGGATGGGCGGCTCGCTGTTCCTGCTCACCCAGCAGCTCCAGTTCGTGCTCGGTTACGGCCCGCTGGAAGCAGGCCTGCGCACGGCGCCGCTGGCGCTGAGCGTCGTCGCCCTCAACCTCACCGGCCTGGGCGCGCGGCTGGTTCCCAAGCTCGGCACGCCCCTCACCATCGCCTCGGGGATGGGGCTCCTCGCCGCGGGACTGGCCGCGATCGCCCTGTCGGGCGGGGACGGCTACGGCGGGATGCTGCTCGGTCTGATCGTGATGGGCGCGGGCATCGCCCTCGCCATGCCCGCCATGGCCAACGCGATCATGAGCGCGATCCCGCCGGAGAAGGCGGGCGTCGGCGCCGGGGTCAACGGCACCCTCGCCGAGTGCGGCAACGGCCTCGGGGTCGCCGTCCTCGGCGCGGTCCTGAACTCCCGGTTCGCCGCGCTCGTTCCGTCGGCCGTCGGCGCGGCCTCGCTGCCCGCCGCCCTGGCCGCCGCCGGCGGCGACGGGGAGCGGCAGCAGATCACGGACGCGTTCTCCTCGGGCCTCCAGACCAGCATGCTGGCCGGAGCGGTGTCCGTTCTCGCAGGCGGCTTGCTGGCCGCGGTGCTGCTGCGCCGGGCGGAGCGAGGAGAATCGGCTGAGGCTGACCCGGCCGCGGCAGCGGCATAGCATCAGGCGGGACGTACCGGACCGTACAGCTCCGTTTTCGGGGCACGGAGGTGGGGCATCCGGTCAGTCCCGCCGGCAAGACGAGGGAGTGCGCCATGGTGTCCGCGGCCGACCGCGCGAAGGACCCTGCCCGGACCAGTGTGTGGCTGAACCACCGGCCACCCTCGCGCGCCCGTAAATCGGACCAGCCGGCGGGGCTCGACCGCGACCGGATCACCGCGGCCACGGTCCGGCTGCTGGACGCCGAGGGTCTCGCGAAGTTCTCCATGCGCCGGCTCGCCGCCGAACTGAACGTGACGGCGATGTCCCTCTACTGGTACGTCGACACCAAGGACGACCTGCTGGAACTGGCCCTCGACTCGGTCTACAGCGAGATCGCCCCGCCACGGGAGGACGCGCCCTGGGAGACCCGGCTGCGCGCCCTGGCGACCACGTACCGGGAGCTGCTGGTCCGGCACGTCTGGGTGTCCCCGCTCGTCGGGAAGTTCCTCAACATGGGGCCGCACGCGATGCTCATGGCGTACGCCATCCAGGACGTGATCCGCGCGACCGGTCTGCCACTGCGACAGCAGACCGGCGCGCTCTCCGCGGTCTTCCAGTTCGTGTACGGATTCGGCACGGTCGAGGGCCAGTTCGCCCAGCGCAGCGCCGAGGCGGGGCTCACCCAGGACGAGTACTTCCAGCAGGCGATGTCGGCCATCCAGGGGCAGCCGCAGCTGGGCCCGATCGTGGAGAACTCGCAGAATCTCATCGCGGCGCGGGGTGCCGACACCGTGCACGAGATGCACGAGAGGGACTTCGCGTTCGCGCTCGACCTGCTGATCGCGGGCATCGACGCGATGCGCGAGCGGGCCGAGCGGGAGCGGTCCCCGGAGGCCGAGCAGTCCGGCCCCCGGTAGGGCGTGTTTCGAAAGTCCCGCCTGCTCGGCGACGCCTGGCACGCGCGCACGCTCGCCGCGTTGTCGGGATCGCCCCGATACACCCGGTATCGGGGCGACCCTCCGCCTTGCGATGGCACGCACCGGACGCCGACGAGCCCGCCCTCCGGGCGGACGGCGCTCCTTTCGAAACAGGCCCTAGCTTGATCTTTAACCTCGGGGCCCGAACGAGTCCTCGTACTTGATCACTCGGACTGGTAACTGCGGTACATGCGGGCGGCCTTCGGCTGAGCATGTGATCCGACCAAGGAACACACAACGCTCAGCACGAAGGCCGTGGGGATGAGTCTGTCGCATCACGTCGTCCGACAGGATCCGATTGCGGGACTGTCACGCTTCCGGGGTGAGTTCTACTCCTGTCTGACCAGGCGTGCGGATGGACTGTTCGAACTCGTGGACGCGGTGTTGTGCGCGGACGGGCCGGTCCGTTCCCTGGTGGAACTGTCATTGGTCGGCGAACACCGGCGGGGACACGGCGGGCTCTACGACGCCCTGGCCGCAGGCCGGGTCGATGTCACCCGGCTGCGACGGGCCCTCGCCACGATGCCGCTGCCGCGCGCGTCGGACGGCCGCCTCGTCCTTGCCGCCGACCTCACCTGCTGGCTGCGGCCCAGCGCCCACACCTCACCGCAGCGAATCCTGTGCCATACCTACGGCCGGGGCAAGGACCAGCACATCCCAGTTCCCGGCTGGCCGTACTCGGTGATCTGCGCGCTTGAGACGGGCCGCAGTTCCTGGACCGCACCACTGGACGCACTACGTCTGGCACCGGGCGACGACGCTGCCACCGTCACCGCCAGGCAGATGCGCGAGCTCATCGAACGGCTCATCACAGCCGGGCAGTGGAAAGACGGCGACCCGGAGATCCTGATCGTGGTGGACGCCGGATACGACGTGCCACGTCTGGCCTTCCTGCTGAAGGACCTGCCGGTGCAGGTGCTGGGCCGGATGCGCTCGGACCGCGTACTTCGACGCGCGGTACCACCCCGTGAGCCCCGTCTCCGAGGGCGGCCGCCCCGTCACGGCGGCGAGTTCGTGTTCGGTGACCCGGCCACCTGGGGCGCCCCCGACGCGCAGACGGTGACTGCGACACGCCTTTACGGCACTGCCGTCGCACGGGCCTGGGACCGGCTCCACCCGAGACTGACCCACCGCTCGGCCTGGACCGCCGAGCTGGGTGCCCTGCCGGTCATCGAGGGCACCGTGATCCGGCTGCGGGTCGAGCACCTGCCCAGCGGCGCGACACCGAAGCCGGTCTGGCTGTGGTGGTCAGGCACCGACGCCACAACGGCCGACGTCGACCTGCTCTGGCAGGCATTCCTGCGACGCTTCGACATCGAACACACCTTCCGGCTCTTCAAACAGACCCTGGGCTGGACCTGCCCGAAGATCCGCAGCCCCGAAGCCGCCGATCGCTGGACCTGGCTGATCGTCGCCGCGTTCACTCAGCTCCGGCTCGCACGCCCACTGGCGGCAGACCTCCGACGGCCGTGGGAGAAGCCGGCCCCGCCCGACAGACTCACCCCCGCCCGAGTCCGCCGCGACTTTCGGCACCTCCGCACGAAGGCCGCCTGCCCAGCCGGAGCACCGAAAACCGCCCGGCCCGGTCCAGGACGCCCACCCGGCCGCAAGAACGACCAGCCCACTGCCCGCTATGACGTGCACACAGTCGGCAAACCAGGTTCCGCCAAGCGACGAACGAAAAAGTCAACGACTCCACGTCCACGCCGCACAGGTTAAAGATCAAGCTAGTAGCCGCGCGTCGGGTCCACGGCGAGGGGCGGAATCCGTCCCCCCGTGAGTGCCCGCAGGCACGCCGCGAAGTCCGTGACGACATCATCGTCCGCCGTGATGCCCGCGGAGTGCGAGGTGATCACCGTGCGCGGCAGCCGCCAGCACGGGTCGCCGGGCGCGGCCGGCTCGTCGGGCAGCACGTCGAGCACCGCGCGCCCCACCGATCCCGCGCGCAGCGCCGCCTCCAGCGCCACCAGGTCCACCGTCGCGCCCCGCCCGACGTTGACGAAGGTGGCACCGCCCATGCCCGCGAACCGGTCCGCCCCGAAGTGCCCGGCCGTCGCCCCGGTCAGCGGAAGCGCGGCGATCACCCAGCGGGCGGCCACCGCTTCGTCCGCCGCGGCCACCGCGTCGAAGCCGGGCGGCACTTCGCGCGGGGTGCGGACCACGCCCACCGTCCGGATGCCGCACGCCCGGAGCAGCCCGGCGACGGCCGAGCCGATCCGGCCCGTGCCGTGCACCACGGCCGTCTGCCCGGCCGCGAGCTCCGAGGGGATGCGGCGCCACTCGGCCCGGGCGTGCTGCGCGGCGAACTCCGGGACGGACTGGCACTCGGCCAGCACCCAGGCCAGCACGTACTGCGCGATCCGCTCGCCCATCCGGCCCACGGTCCGGGTGAGCAGCGCCCCGTCCGGCCACGGCCCGGCGCCCAGCAGGGCGTCCGTGCCGGCGTTCACGCTGTGGAACCACACCAGGCCTTCCCCGCGCAGGGCGTCCGGCAGCGCGGCCCCCACGTACACATAGGGACCGCCTTCGACGGATCCGCCGCGCTCCACGGGGCGACCGGTGGCCCTCGCCAGGGCCTCCGCCACCGCGGAGCCGACCTCGGGCCCGGCCAGCAGCCGTGCCCGGGCGAGCCGTTCGGGCCGGGGGATCGGGAGGGTCACCGCGGTCAGCTGCCCGGGGCCAGGTGGGCCGGGAAGCCGCCCGTGGCGATCGGGCCCCACCGCTCGGGGGTGATCCTGATGATGGACTTGCCCTGCTTCACCATCGCCGCCCGGTACTCGTCCCAGTCGGGGTGCTCCCCCGAGATGTTCCGGAAGTACTCGACGAGCGGCTCGACCGAGTCCGGTGAGTCGATCACCTCGGCCGAGCCGTCGATCTGCACCCAGGGTCCGTTCCACTCGTCCGACAGGACGATCACGCTCACCCGCTCGTCGCGCTTCGCGTTGCGGGTCTTGGCCCGTTCGGGGTACGTCGAGACGACGATCCGGCCCGCGTCGTCGACGCCGCAGGTGAGCGGCGAGCCCTGGGGGCGGCCGTCGGCCCGGGTGGTCAGCAGGATCGCCCGGTGCCGGGGCCGTACGAAGGCCAGCAAGTCGTCGAGTTGCACAGCGGTGTTGGTCGCGATGTTCGATGCCATGGAACCGACCCTACGACCGTGCGGTCAGGCAGCCGGCAGGGAATCGCCCTGCACGGCCTGGATGTCGAGCTTGACCCGCAGCGTCGTGCCGATCGCCGAGATGCCCGCCTGGACCACCTGGTTGTAGTTCATGGCGAAGTCGTCGCGGCGCAGCTCGGCCGTGGCACGGAACGCCGCGCGCACGCCGCCCCACGGGTCGGGGCCGGAGCCCAGGTAGCTCAGGTCCAGATCGACCGGCCGCTCCACGCCGTGCAGCGACAGCTCGCCGTGCACGGTCCAGCGGTCGGGTCCGGTCGGAGTCAGCCCGGCGGAGCGGTAGGTGATCTCGGGGAACCGCTCGGTGTCGAGGAAGTCGGGCGACCGCAGGTGCTTGTCCCGCATGCCGTTGCCGGTGTCGATGCTCGCCGCATTGATGACCGCGTCCACGCGGGAGAACTGGACGTCCTCGGCGATCTCGATCCGGCCGCCGAAGTCGGTGAACCGCCCGTGCACGCTGGAGATCCCCAGGTGCTGCGCGACCGCGGCCACCGAGGAGTGCGCCGGGTCCAGCGACCAGGCACCCGGCGGCGGCAGCTCCACGCCGCCCTGGCGGGCCAGCACCACCGTGCCGGCCTCGACCCGGCCGCTCGCCGTGACGAGGGCGGTGGAGGCGGCGGGGGCGTACCCGACCGCCGTCACGATCACGGTGTACGCGCCGGCGGACAGCCGGGTGTCGGTGCGCACCGTCCCGTCCTCGTCGGCGGCGGCCCGCAGCACCTGCGTACCGGTCATGTCGGTGACCGTCACGACCGCGTGCTGGACGGCCCAGCCGTCCCGCGTGCGTACCTGTGCGCGAAGTCCCATCCCGTTTTCTCTCCTTGCGTCCTTGCTCAATGGCCCATCCGCTCCCGGAACGGGTCACTCGATGAGTCGGGCCCCGGGGCGGGGACGGCAGGCCGTCCCCTGCCTGCCGTCCCCACCGCCGGGGCCCATTTTTCCGCCGGCCGGGACAGACTCTCCGCTCGAAGTGCCATCCCGCCAGGGGTCTTGCGTATCCGGGTTCTCCCGGACGGGTTACTCGCCCGGGTGGGCGAGCTCGATGTCGTGCCCGTCGACCCCGCGGCCGGCCACGGTCAGGGCGCCGGCCACCGGCGGGTAACCGGTCGCGATGACCGAGTACTCGCCCGCGTCCAGGTCGGCGAAGGCGTACGCCCCGTCCTCCCCGGTCGTCGCGGTGGCGATCACGTTGCCGGCCGCGTCGACCAGCGTGACGCGGGCGTCGGGCAGCGGTCGCCGGCCGGAGCCGGCCCGCACGACGCCCTGCACCAGCGCGCCGGACTGCAGCGCCGCGTCGACCCGGGTGACGCCATGGCCGCCGATCTCCACCGGCAGCGCCAGCGGACGGAAGCCGGCCGCGTTGACGGCGACGGTCACTGCGCCGGGGACCAGCTCACCGAAGGTGAACTCGCCCGCGTCGCCGGACTTGCCGGTGGCCAGCACGTCGCCGCGCACATCGGTCACGATGACCATGGCGCCCTCGACCGGCGCACCGCCCTCGGCGGCCCGCACGGCCCCGGCCAGGCCGCTCGTACCGGCGAGCAGGATGTCGTACGCGAGCGGCTCGTCGCCGACGACCACGGTGGAGGCCTGCGGCTGGAAGCCGTCGGCCGACGCGATCAGCACGTACGAACCGGCGCCCGGGGCGTCCAGAACGTAGCTGCCGTCGGACTGGGCGACCGAGATGCCCAGCTGCCGGCCGCCCAGCGAGATCAGGGTGACGGCGGCCCGGTCGACGGGCGTGCCCTCGGCGCCGCGCACCACACCGCGGATCGCGATGCCCTGCACGGTCGCCGGCGGAGCGGCTACGGGAGCGTCCACCGGGGTGTCGACGGCGGTGATGCCGGCGGCTGCCTCGGAGACCAGCGCGGCCGTACCGTCCGGGGCCTCGGAGAGTTCCACGGCCTGGGCCGGGACCGGCGCGTCGTTGGCCGCGTTCGTCTTCAGCGCGACCTCCTTGATGAAGATCGTGATCAGGAAGGCGATCAGCGCGGCCGGAGCGGCGTAGAGGAAGACGTCACCGACGCCGTGCCCGTAGGCGGACTCCACGACCGTGCGGAACGGGGCGGGCAGCTTGTCCAGGTCGGGGATGCCCCCGCCGCCGGTACCGCCGTGACCCAGGGCCGCGCCCTGGGGACCGAGGTCCGCCAGACCGTCCTTCACGTAGTGCGTGACGCGGTTCGCCATGACGGCGCCCAGTGCCGAGACACCGATCGCACCACCGAGCGAACGGAAGAAGGTGACGACGGAGCTGGCCGAACCGAGGTCCTTGGGGTCGACCTGGTTCTGCGTGGCGAGCACGAGGTTCTGCATCATCATGCCGACGCCGAGACCCATCAGGAACATGAAGATCGCGATGTGCCAGTAGGCAGTGTCGTACCGGATGGTGCCGAGCAGTCCGAGGCCGGCCGTGACCAGGAAGCCACCGGAGACCAGCCATGCCTTCCAGCGGCCCGTCTTGGTGATGACCTGGCCCGAGATGGTCGAGGAGAGGAACAGACCCGTGATCATCGGGATCGTCATCACACCGGACATCGTCGGCGACTTGCCGCGTGCCAGCTGGAAGTACTGGCTGAAGAAGACGGTGCCGGCGAACATCGCGACACCGACGAACAGCGAGGCGAGCGAGGCGAGCGTGATGGTCCGGTTGCGGAACAGCCGCAGCGGGATGATCGGCTCACTGGCGCGGGACTCGGTGAAGACGAAGAGCAGCCCGAGCACCACGGAACCCGCGAGCATCGCGGCAGTCTGCCAGGACATCCAGTCGTACTTGTCGCCCGCGAAGGTCACCCAGAGGAGCAGCACCGAGACGGCGGAGCTGATGAAGAAGGCGCCGGTCCAGTCGACCTTGACCTCGCGCTTGACGACGGGGAGCTTCAGGGTCTTCTGCAGCACCACGAGGGCGACGGCCGCGAACGGCACGCCGACGTAGAAGCACCAGCGCCAGCCCATCCAGCTGGTGTCGGTGATGACACCGCCGAGCAGCGGGCCGCCGACGGTGGCGACGGCGAAGACCGCGCCGAGGTAGCCGCTGTAGCGGCCGCGCTCACGCGGGGAGATCATCGCGGCCATCACGATCTGGGCGAGGGCGGAGAGACCGCCGACGCCGATGCCCTGCACCACACGGCAGACGATCAGCATGCCGCTGCTGGTCGAGAGACCTGCGACGACCGAGCCCGCGACGTAGATGACGAGCGCTATCTGGACCAGCAGCTTCTTGCTGAACAGGTCGGAGAGCTTGCCCCACAGGGGGGTGGTCGCCGTCATGGCCAGCAGTGAGGCCGTGACGACCCAGGTGTAGGCGCTCTGGCCGCCGCCGAGGTCGGAGATGATCTCCGGCAGGGCGTTGGTGACGACGGTGGACGACAGGATCGCCACGAACATGCCGAGCATCAGCCCAGCGAGCGCTTCCATGATCTGCCGGTGTGTCATCGGCACGCCGGCGGAGGGTTCGTTCCCTCCGTGCTTGGCGTGGCCGCCCCGCACACCGGTTGGTGTGGTCGTAGCCATTTAAATCCTTCTCTTTGCTTCTGTTACACGGGTGTACGGGTGTACGAGCCGTCGTGGCCGTCGGTGGGCCGGGAGCGGCAGTCGCCGCTGTGCTTTCCGGGGGCGCACCCGCCGGAGCCGCGACAGGAGAAGCTGTCGCGCAGCCGGGCCAGCAACGTGTTGAGCTGTCCGACCTCGTCGTCGGACCAATCCTGAAGGTTGTGCGCGAACATTTCGGTTGTCCGGCAGTTCAGATCCTTGAGCACACCCTTGCCCGCGGGAGTCAGCCGCAGGATGCGGGAGCGCTTGTCCGCGGGGTCCGGCGACCGTTCGATCCAGCCGCGTTCCGCCACGTGAGCGACGTGTCGGCTGGTCACCGACATGTCGACGGAGAGGAGCTCGGCCAGTCTGCTGATCCGTATCTCGCCGTGCTGACTCAGCAGGGCCAGTACGGCCGCCGAGCCTGCGGGGCACTCGGCGGGCAGTATGCGGGCCAGGCCCCGTTTGACGGCGCCGACGGCGCTGAGCTGCCGGGCCAGTTCTTCGTACTGACTCCGCGCGGCCACGCGACCCCCAAACATCTCACCGGTCATCTTGTTGCTTAGGGCAACCATAGAAGCCGTTGGTTGCTGCAGGCAAACGAAAAGGCCCTTGCAGAAGTAAAGGAACGCAAAAGGCTGCGTAGGCCACGGGTCAAACCCGCAGCGTGTGCGGTGTGCGAGCGCCTGCTGTGGCGTGTGCCACTCCCGAGGTGGCAGCGGGGGTGCTCGGGCGCGGCACCCGGGACGTTCCCGCCTGCCCCCGGGGCCTCCGGCGGGGGCGGGCGGTCGCCCTTCGCGCATATATACGGATGTGCTGCGAGGGGCGGGGCGAGACGATTCTCAAGTGGCCCGACAGACAAGGGGATTGAGTCGCACTCGTCGTCGCGGGCCCGGTGCGGCGTGCAGCGGTCCGGGCCCCTTCCCCACGCGTCCTTCACCGGTTCCCCGGTTATGGCCTCGCGCCTTCACCGCCCGGGGGTTGGGCCGTTCGGCCGAGTTCGCTAGGGTCCTGCGACATGGCACACAATCCCCACGCTCCGCAGGGTCCCGAGGGCAACAGCGACCCGGCAGGCAACACCCAGATGTTCCGCGCCTTCGTCGACGAGGGCGAGCCGCAGCGCCGGCAGCAGCCGGCCGCCGTGTCCTCCGGGCCGAGGACCGGGCTGATCGCGGCCGTGGTCGCGGTGATCGTCGTGCTCGGCGCGGTCGCCTGGCTCGCCCTCGGCTGACCGGCCCTCCGGCCGTCGCGTAGTCCCCCCGTCACTTCCAGACGGCGGTCACGTCCCGGGTCTCGACATGCATGCCCAGGGGCACCCGCCAGGCGTCCACACAGACGGTGAACGTCATCTTCCGCGCCGCTCCCGCGCCGATCGGCACGGGCAGCGGCGCTGTCGATTCCCGGGTCGCCCAGTCGATCCCCAGCCCGCCGATGATGTGCGTGGCGAAGGTGACGGTGCCCGAGCGCGCGGGTGAGCCCCCACTGTTGCGGAACTCCACGGTCACCTTCTCGCACCAGCGCTCGTCCGCCGCCGCGCGCACAGGGGCACCGACCTCGACGACGGGGGGCCCGGCGGGGGCGGTGGAGCCGGGCGGGGACGCGGGGCCCGTGGGACCCGAGGGTCCCGCGGTTCCTGTGGAGCCGCCCGCCGAGCCCGGGCCGGACCCCTCCGGCGGGGCGCCGCTCGTCACCGTGCCGCCCGGCCCCGCCGAGGTTCCTGCCGGGCTCCCGGACGCGCCGGGACGCCTCGTGGCCGGGCCGGAGCCGCCCGCGGTGCCCGTGCCGCCGGCGCCGTCCGCCGCATCCGGGGTTCCGGGGGAGGGCGAGGCGCCCGAGGGGCCCCGAGGGCCGCTCCCGCTCGAACCACCGGCCCCGTCCAGCGGGACCAGCGTGACCTTGCCCGAAGGTGCCACCGCCCCCGAGGGCGCCCTCCCCGGGCCTGCCGAGGCCGCACCGACGGCCGTGTATCCGTCGCCGCCCGCTCGGTCCCCACAACCTGCGAGGGCCCCGCCCAGACACAGCACGGCCGCCGAGGCGACGATCGCTGTGCCTCGGCGGCCGGGCCGGCCGCATGTCTGACGTCGCATCGCGACAGTGTGTCTGACGGGCCGTCAAATCGGAACCCTCGGGATCGGGCTTCCGGGTCAGTCGGCGATGAGCCCTTCCCTGAGCTGGGCGAGCGTGCGGGTCAGCAGCCGCGAGACGTGCATCTGCGAGATGCCGACCTCCTCGCCGATCTGCGACTGGGTCATGTTGGCGAAGAACCGGAGCATGATGATCTGGCGTTCGCGCGGCGGGAGTTTGGCCAGCAGCGGCTTGAGCGACTCGCGGTACTCGACGCCCTCCAGTGCCGCGTCCTCGTACCCCAGCCGGTCGGCCAGCGAGCCCTCGCCGCCGTCGTCCTCGGGGGAGGGCGAGTCCAGCGAGGAGGCGGTGTAGGCGTTGCCGACAGCCAGGCCGTCGACGACGTCCTCCTCCGAGACCCCGAGCGCCTTGGCCAGCTCCGGGACGGTCGGCGAGCGGTCGAGCTTCTGGGCGAGCTCGTCGCTGGTCTTGGTGAGAGCGAGCCGCAGTTCCTGGAGCCGACGTGGCACCCGCACCGACCACGAGGTGTCGCGGAAGAAGCGCTTGATCTCGCCGACGACGGTGGGCATCGCGAACGTCGGGAACTCCACGCCGCGTTCGCAGTCGAACCGGTCGATCGCCTTGATCAGGCCGATCGTGCCGACCTGGACGATGTCCTCCATGGGTTCGTTACGGCTCCGGAACCGTGCCGCGGCGTAACGCACCAGCGGCAGGTTGAGCTCGATGAGTGTGTCCCGCACATAGGCGCGCTCCGGAGTGTCCGTTCCGTCCGGGCCCGGCGCGGGGCCCAGTGCGGCGAGCCGCAGGAACAGGGAGCGGGACAGCGTGCGGGTGTCGATGGCTTCCGGCGAGCTGGTGAGCACAACGGGTGCGGGTGCGCTCTTGGTGAGCGTGAGCACCTTCGAGCTGCCCTGTTCTGCGGACATGCCACCCCCTTGAGGTCGCGGACGGTCGCGGTGGCCACGACCATCGGAGGAACGCAGCCTCCACCTGAATACCGGAGGGGAGGCAGCGGCAAACGCGGTTCCCGCAGAATGTCACATGTCGGCAACACGCTGTAGTGACTTGTCGACAAGTTCCGGGGGAGTCTGCGCAGTTAACAAGGGGTGTGCGGCTTTTGGTCCGCGGTCAACGCCCCGGGATCGGTCTACCCGATCCGGTTACGCCTCGATCCTGTTTGCGGATCGAAGTCGGGCAAAACTTCGGGCCAGGAGCCTTGACACATGCATCTGTGAGACTCCCAGTTCCGCGCTGATCTGGGACTGTGTCAGGTTGCTGTAGTAGCGGAGCATCAGGATCCGCTGTTCGCGTTCGGGCAGTTGTACGAGCAGGTGCCGGACCAGGTCGCGGTGCTCGACGCCGGCCAGCGCGGGGTCCTCGTAGCCGAGCCGGTCCAGCAGGCCGGGCAGCCCGTCGCCTTCCTGGGCTGCTTCGAGAGAGGTCGCGTGGTACGAGCGGCCGGCCTCGATGCAGGCCAGGACCTCGTCCTCGGAGATCTTCAGCCGTTCGGCGATCTCGGCGGTGGTGGGGGAGCGGCCGTGAGCGGTCGTCAGGTCCTCGGTGGCGCCGGTGACCTGGACCCAGAGCTCGTGCAGTCGCCGCGGAACGTGGACGGTCCGCACGTTGTCCCGGAAGTACCGCTTGATCTCACCGACGACGGTCGGCATCGCGAAGGTGGGGAACTGGACCCCGCGCTCGGGGTCGAACCGGTCGATGGCGTTGATCAGGCCGATGGTGCCGACCTGGACGACATCCTCCATGGGCTCGTTGCGGCTGCGGAACCGGGCGGCTGCGTACCGCACGAGGGGCAGGTTCGCCTCGATCAGTGCTGCCCGGACGCGGCCGTGCTCCGCGGTGCCCGGCTCCAGACCCTGGAGGCGGCCGAAGAGCACCTGGGTGAGTGCCCTGGTGTCGGCGCCCCGCGTCCTGGCGGGCGTGACGGTGTCGTCGGGTGTCTCGGTCTGGATCGTCTGCGACGCCTGCACTGCCTGCGACGCGGGGGGCGCCTGGGAGGCTTGGGGGGCCTGGATCGCTGGGGGCGTCTGGGACGCAGGGGGCGCCTGTGCCGCCGGTGTCGTCCGGGCCGGCTGGGCGACCTGGACGGTCTGGGGAGGCACTTGAGGCGCTGTACTGGCCGGCACGATGACGCCACCCCTTTGCGGTCAACTTCGGTCAACTCGTTCGTCAAAAGCGGTCATAGCATCACAAGACATGTCCACTATGTGCAAGCACCCCATAGCGCCGTGTTGAGCTCGAACCGGTTTAAAAACAAAGAAAGCCCCTCACCGTCGTGGTGAGGGGCTCGCAGGGCCGAAGGCGTCAGAACGGGTAGTCGGCGATCACCCAGGTGGCGAATTCGCGCCACTGCCCGGCAGCCGCCTGGTGGGCCGGATGCTCGATGTAGCTCTTCAGCGCGGCCTCGTCGGCGACCGCGGAGTTGATGGCGAAGTCGTACGCGATCGGCCGGTCCGTGATGTTCCAGGCGCACTCCCAGAACTCCAGCCCGGGCACCTTGTCCGCCAGCCCCCGGAAGGCTTCGGCGCCCGCGACGACCCGCGGGTCGTCCCGCTCGACGCCGTCGTTCAGCTTGAACAGGACCAGGTGGCGGATCATCGGGTACTCCTACTTCACGAGCTCGGACATGAAGTCGCCGACGCCCTGAGCGGCGTCCGAAACGCCCTCGAACCCTACCTGGACGAGATCCGCGGCCCGGGCGGGAGACGTGATGATCGTGTAGAGCACGAAGACGACTATCAAGTAGAGAGCGATCTTCTTTGCTTGCACCATCAGCCCCTGACTCCCCTTCGATCCCTGCGCAGTCGGGCGAGTCTATCCGCACACATGGCCGTATCGGCCTGCTGTTTCCGATCACTCATTCGGCCTTTAAGGACCAAGGACCCGGCGATCGGGGTCCTTTGCCCGCCCACGCGGCTTCTGTGGAGCGGCAGGATGGTGAACGAGCCTCTCGGACACCTGGCAGGAATCCGGGGGGCGAGGAACGGGACCTCCTCTGTGGGGTTCTCGCCGCGGCCTTCCCCCCCGATCGCGGCGAGGGCTTGTTGGGCCTGTTCTCATCGGGGGGAGCGGCTTGTCCCCCCGATGCCGCTTCCCCCGACCCGAACCCCTCGTCCGGATCAAGCCGGGCTAGCCGGGTCCGCCGTGACGCGCAGCGTCCGGCCCGAACGAAATCCCCTGAGCGCGCCAGTGGCCCCGGGTCCGACCGTCGTCGGGCCCGGGCCACTGCCGTCCCCGCTGGAGCATCGCCGACGGAACAGGGCCCGGGCGGAAAACTCGAAGGGCCCGACGCTGTGCGCCGGGCCCTTCACAAGAGCGGTAGCGGAGGGATTTGAACCCTCGGTGAGTTTCCCCACACTCGCTTTCGAGGCGAGCTCCTTCGGCCGCTCGGACACGCTACCGAGAGAGAGCTTAGACCATCTCGGCCGTCCGTCGAAATCCGATTCCCGGCACGCCCGCGAACGCGCGGGGAACCCAGGTCAGCGGTCGCGGAAGAAGGCCGTCAGGAGGGAGGCGCAGGCCGTCTCCAGGACGCCGTGGATCACCTCGGGGCGGTGGTTGAGCCGGCGGTCCCGTACGACGTCCCAGAGCGAGCCGGCCGCTCCGGCCTTCGTGTCCCGGGCGCCGTAGACGACCCGGCCCACGCGGGACTGCACCAGGGCGCCCGCGCACATGGTGCAGGGCTCCAGGGTGACGACGAGGGTGCAGCCCGACAGCCGCCACTCGCCCAGTGCGGCGGCGGCCCGGCGCAGCGCGAGGATCTCGGCGTGCGCGGTCGGGTCGCCGGTCGCCTCACGTTCGTTGTGGCCCGTGGCGAGCACGGTGCCGTCCGGAGCGAGGACGACGGCGCCGACCGGCACATCGCCGGCCGCCGCCGCCTCGCCCGCCTCGTCCAGGGCGCGGCGCATGGACTCCCGCCACGGGTCCCGTACGGGGTCGTGCTGCGGGTGCTGCGCTGCGGACGCATCGTGCGGGTGCGGTGGTTCGGTCACCCGCGGACCCTAGCGGACGGTCTCCAGGACCTCGGCCGCTCCCAGTGCGTCGGCGATCTCCGCCAGTGCGTCCGTCCGCAGTATCAGCAGCTCCGCCTCGGGGAGCCCGAGGTCGGACAGCACCCCGGTGTCACCGAGCGGACCCGCCGGTACGGCGTCCGGGTCCGGCGCGTCGTCATCGTCGGTGTTGTCGTTGGCGTTGTCGGGCGCTTCCGGCTCCCCGTCCTCCGTACCGTCGAGGCCGACGAGCTCTTCGAGGGCGGCAATCGAGTCCTCGGCCCCGGGTTCGCGGCCGAGCAGTTCATCGGTGAGGAGGATCTCCCCGTACGAGGAGCGGGCGGCGGCGGAGGCGTTCGAGACGTAGATACGCGGGTCCTCCTCACCGTCCACCCGGACGACGCCGAACCAGGCGTCCTCCTGCTCGATGAAGACGAGCACCGTGTCCTCGTCCACCGAGGCGTCACGGGCCAGGTCCGTCAGGTCCGACAGGGTCTCCACATCGTCGAGCTCCGTGTCGCTCGCTTCCCACCCGTCTTCGGTGCGCGCGAGCAGTGCGGCGAAGTACACCGTGACTCTCCCACTGGTCTGAGAGCCCCTCGTTCGGATCGGACCGGATCAGCAAGCGGGATCCGAACCCAACGAATGGCCCTGGTGTGTCGGTCCGGCGGGGGACCGGCCGGTGGTCCGGCTGCCCTGCGTCCCGCCCATCGGAATCGTGGCAGAAACGAGGGCCTCGCGAGAGCAGTTCCGCCGTTGCGTCGGCCATCAGTTCTCTCCGACGCCGCCACCTGGGCGTTTCTCCGACGGCTGGGCGGCTACCAGCGGAACGTCCGCATCCGCATGGCCTGGCGCATTCTGGCGGCCTTGACCCTGCGCGGCTGGACCCGGTCGCGGAGCGCCTTGGCCTCGTGAAGCTCGCGGAGGAACTGGGCGCGGCGCCTGCGCCGCTGCGCGTCGGTCTCCGGCGCGTCCTGCGTGTCCGGTGCGTCCTGCTCCTGCCTCGCCCCGTCCGGCATCGCTCGTCACCCCCAAGGCTGGGTCCGTATGCCCCCACCTTCCCTCCGAACGTGCGGTTGATGCCAGCGCACGGGTACGGGAGGCGCGGTTACTGTTGGTGGCATGCGGATCCACGTCGTCGACCACCCGCTGGTCGCGCACAAACTCACCACCCTGCGCGACAAGCGCACCGACTCCCCGACCTTCCGGCGCCTCGCCGACGAGCTGGTCACCCTGCTCGCGTACGAGGCCACCCGCGATGTGCGCACCGAACAGGTCGACATCGAGACCCCGGTGACATCCACCACCGGCGTGAAGCTGTCGTACCCGCGGCCCCTGGTCGTGCCGATCCTGCGGGCCGGCCTCGGCATGCTCGACGGCATGGTGCGGCTGCTGCCGACCGCCGAGGTGGGCTTCCTGGGCATGATCCGCGACGAGGAGACGCTCCAGGCCTCCACGTACGCGACGCGCATGCCGGAGGACCTCTCGGGCCGCCAGGTGTACGTTCTGGACCCGATGCTCGCCACCGGCGGCACGCTGGTCGCGGCCATTCAGGAGCTGATCAAGCGCGGCGCGGACGACGTCACCGCGGTCGTGCTGCTGGCGGCGCCCGAGGGCGTCGAGGTGATGGAGCGCGAGCTGGCGGGGACGCCGGTCACCGTGGTCACCGCGTCGGTCGACGAGCGGCTCAACGAGAACGGCTACATCGTGCCGGGCCTCGGCGACGCCGGGGACCGCATGTACGGCACCGCCGGCTGAGGGCTGTCCAGCCCTCCCCGGTAACGGGTGTCAGGAATCCGAAGCCGGGACGGTGAACGGCCGGGGCGCTCCTCGTGAGCGCCCCGGCCGTCGCGTTCCGGGGGCCGGCCGGGCGCCCCGCGCCCCCCGTCCGTTCCTCAGCAGGAGGAAGGCGCCGGGGCCGGCTTGGTCAGGGCGGTCAGCGCGGTGGCCGCCGCCTGCGGCGTGCTGAACGCCTTGAACTTCGTACCGATGATCAGATCGATGTCCGTGCCCTTGCGCGCGTCGGTCTTCGTCGCCGCGCCCGGCAGCTGCGTGCCGAGCACCGGGAACGTGCCGTTGACCGCGCCCGGAGCCCCCAGCAGCAGGGCGGTCCCGGCGACCTTCTTGTCGTACGCGGCGGTGGCGTTGCCCACCTTGCCGATGGTGAAGCCGCGCTTCTTCAGCTCGTCGGCCGCGGCCTTGGCCAGTCCGCCGCGCGGGGTCGCGTTGTAGACGTTGACCGTGATCTTCGCGGGCTTCGGCAGGACCTTCGCGGGCGCGGACGGCTTGGCGGTCGGACAGTCCGCCTTGCGGTCGGCGGCGCTGGCCTGTTTGTCGCCGCCCGTGAAGACATCGATGAGCTGCAGCGTGCCCCATCCGGCCAGCCCGAGGGCGACCACGGAGGCGATGGTCGTGAGGACGAGTTTGCCGCGGCGGCGGGGACGCCGCATGCGCGGGTACTTGTCACCCGTGATGCGGTACTTTCCGCCCATGCCGGGGGGAGTGAGCATGCTCATGGGCGCAGCGTAGTGCGACCCGGTGATGATGACTATTTGATGATCGACGGATCGCACCCGTCCGGGTGCGAAAGCACCCGAACGAACCCCGCCGGAGTCGAACGCAACGGGCGGGAGGCGCTCAGCCGAGTTCGAGCACGCGGGCGTGCAGCACCTGGCGCTGCTGGAGCGCGGCGCGGACCGCGCGGTGCAGTCCGTCCTCCAGATAGAGGTCGCCCTGCCACTTCACGACGTGCGCGAACAGGTCGCCGTAGAACGTGGAGTCCTCGGCCAGAAGCGTTTCGAGGTCCAGCTGGCCCTTGGTGGTCACGAGCTGGTCGAGGCGGACCGGGCGCGGCGCGACATCCGCCCACTGCCGGGTGCTTTCCCGGCCGTGGTCGGGATAGGGCTGCCCATTTCCGATGCGCTTGAAGATCACACGGAAAGCCTACCGGTCAAGAGCCTCCAGGCGCAGCCAACGGGCCGGACTGCGATGCTGTCCGAGGAGGCATATAAGCGTCCATTCCGGAATTGAGGCCGTGGTGAACGAGAGCGACAGCGCGGGCCGGGGCGCAGCCGGGCGCGCACAGGGTGGTGCGAGCGGCGGTACCGGCGTGGACGGCGCACTTCCGCCGCAGGCGCGGGAGATCGCGGCCGGATACGACATGGCGGGACCCGCCCTCGACCTCGGCGCGCTGCTCTGGGACGGCGCGTGCCTGCCCGGCGCACAGATCCGCATCCCGCTCGGCATGCTCAACCGGCACGGTCTCGTCGCGGGGGCCACGGGCACCGGCAAGACCAAGACCCTCCAGCTGATCGCGGAGCAGTTGTCGGCGAACGGGGTGCCGGTCTTCCTCGCCGACATCAAGGGCGACGTCTCCGGGATCGCGTCACCGGGCGCCGAGGGCGACAAGGTCGCCGAACGGGCCGGCCAGGTCGGGCAGGAGTGGACGGCCACCGCCTTCCCCACCGAGTTCTACGCGCTGGGCGGCATCGGCCCCGGCATTCCGCTGCGGGCGACCGTCACCAGCTTCGGTCCCGTCCTGCTCGCCAAGGTGCTCCGGCTCAACCGGACGCAGGAGCAGTCGCTCGGCCTGATCTTCCACTACGCCGATGCCAAGGGGCTCGACCTGGTGGACCTCAAGGACCTGCGGTCGGTGGTCGCCTTCCTCGTCTCGGACACCGGCTGCTCCGAACTCAAGGGCATCGGCGGGCTCTCCACGGCCACGGCCGGGGTGATCCTGCGCTCGGTCACCGCGTTCGAACAACAGGGTGCGGCCGACTTCTTCGGCGAACCGGAATTCGACACGGCCGAGTTGCTGCGGCAGGCGCCCGACGGGCGGGGCCTCGTCTCCGTGCTGGAACTGGCCGCGGTGCAGGACAAACCGCAGCTCTTCTCGACCTTCCTGATGTGGCTGCTCGCGGACCTCTTCCACGACCTTCCGGAGGTCGGCGATGCGGACCGGCCCAAGCTCGTCTTCTTCTTCGACGAGGCGCATCTGCTGTTCAACGGGGCCTCCCCGGCGTTCCTTGAGTCGATCACGCAGACCGTGCGGCTGATCCGGTCCAAGGGCGTGGGCATCTTCTTCGTCACGCAGACGCCGCGCGATGTCCCCGCCGACGTCCTGGGACAGCTCGGCAACCGGGTGCAGCATGCGCTGCGGGCCTTCACCCCGGACGACGCGAAGGCGCTCCGGGCGACGGTGAAGACCTTCCCGCACTCGCCGTACGACCTGGAGGAGCTGCTGACGGGTCTCGGCACCGGCGAGGCGGTGATCACCGTGCTGAGCGAGCGGGGCGCGCCGACGCCGGTGGCCGCGACCCGGCTGCGCGCCCCGCAGTCGCTGATGGGCCCGTGCCCGGCGGCGGAGCTGGACGCGGCGGTGAAGAGCTCCTCGCTGTACGGACGTTATGCGCAGGCTGTGGACAGGGAGTCGGCGTACGAGAAGCTGAGTGCGGCCCCGGATGCGGAAGACCGGTCCGCCGCCGAGGCCGCCGACCGGGCCGCGGTGGACGAGGCGGTCGCGTCCGGCGAGCCGTCCGCACGGCGTTCCTCCCCGGAAGGCCCCGGTGAAGACGCCTCGCTGGTGCGGCAGGTGGTCGGCAGCGGCATGTTCAAGTCGCTGGCACGGTCCGCGGGGACGCAGCTGGGCCGGGAGATCTCGCGCTCGCTCTTCGGGACGGCCCGCCGCCGACGGTAGAGCGCAGCGCCGGGGGGCGCGGAGCCCGGGGCGGGCTCACCTGGCCTTGGCGGCCGCCTTCGCGGCCTTCGCCGCCTGCTTGGCCTCCTGCTTGAAGGCGCGGACCTCGGCGAGTGACTCGGGCCCGGTGATGTCGGCGACCGAACGGCGGGAGTCCGCCTCCCCGTACGCCCCCGCGGCCTCCCGCCAGCCCGGCGGCCGGACGCCGAACTGCTTGCCCAGCAGCGCCAGGAAGATCTGCGCCTTCTGGGTGCCGAAGCCGGGCAGGGCGTTGAGCCGTTTCCGCAGCTCCGCCCCCGTGGTGGCCTCGCTCCACACCATGCTCGCCTCGCCGTCGTACTGCGCCACCAGGTACTGGCACAGCTGCTGTACGCGCTTGGCCATCGACCCCGGATAGCGGTGCAGAGCGGGTTTGTCGGTGAAGAGTTCGATGAAGGCCTCGGGGTCGTATGTTGCGATCTCATGGGCGTCCAGGTCGGCCCCGCCCATCCGCTGCGCCAGTGCGTACGGACCGGAGAACGCCCACTCCATCGGCACCTGCTGGTCCAGCAGCATGCCCACGAGTGCGGCGAGCGGGCTGCGCGCGAGAAGCTCGTCCGCCTCCGGCTGCTGAGCGATCCGGAGGGTGAGGTCCTGGCCCTTGTTGCTGTTGGTCATGGAGCCGATGATTGCGAGCCGGGGCGGCGACGGCCAGTGAAACCACCGCCGGTGCTGTGGTTTGCAGCCGTTTGCCGCTGTTCTCCGCTGCTTCCCGGGCGCGAAGGGCGGGGTCGGGGCCCGTCGCGGCCCCGTCAGCCGTCGAGGCGGTCCGCGCGTCCGTACAGGTACCGGGCCTCCGGGATGCTCAGTGTCGCGGAGGCTGCCGAACGATAGGCGGCGCGGGCGCCTTCGGTGTCGCCGGCCCGTTCCAGCAGGTGGGCGCGGACGGCGTCCAGCCGGTGGTGGCCCGCCAGCCGGTCCGTGAGTGCGTCGATCTCGGCCAGCCCGGCCCGCGGCCCGTGCACCATGGCGACGGCGACGGCCCGGCTCAGTTCGCCCATGGGGCCGGGGGCGATACGTACGAGGACGTCGTACAGCGCCAGGATCTGCGGCCAGTCGGTGTCGTCGGCACGGGCGGCCTCGTCGTGCAGCGCCGCGATGGCCGCCTGCACCTGGTAGGGCCCGGCGGGCCCCTCTTCCAGTGCCTCCTGGACCAGGGCGAGCCCCTCGGCGACGGCGGCCCGGTCCCATCGGGTGCGGTCCTGTTCGTCGAGCGGGATCAGTTCGCCGTGCGGCCCGGTGCGCGCGGCGCTGCGGGCGTCGGTCAGCAGCATCAGCGCGAGGAGACCGGTCACCGAGCCGTCCCGGGGCAGCAGCCGGCGGACCGAACGGGTCAGCCGGATCGCCTCCCGGGCCAGGCCGGCGCGGTGCAGGGCGTGTCCCGACGTCGCCGTGTAGCCCTCGTTGAAGATCAGGTACAGCACCTGGAGCACAGCCGCGAGCCGTCGGTCCCGGTCGGCGGGAACGGGCTGGACGAAGGTGGCACCCCGGATCTTCCGCTTCGCCCGGCTGATCCGCTGCGCCATCGTTGCTTCCGGCACCAGATGCGCTCGGGCGATCTCGGCCGTGGTCAGCCCGCCGACGGCCCGCAGTGTCAGGGCGATCTGCGCGGCCGGGGCCAGGTCCGGATGGCAGCACAGGAAGAGCAGGGTGAGGGTGTCGTCCTCGGAAGGGGCCCGGCTGCCGCCCGGCACGGGCTCGTCGGCTGCCGACGCGGTGAAGGCGTCCCTGGGCGTGAGCGCGGCCGCCTGTTCCTCGCGCGCCCGCCTGGCCGCGTCGCTGCGGAGCCGGTCCATGAGCCGGCGCGAGGCCACCCTGATCAGCCAGCCACGCGGGTTGTCCGGCACCCCCTGCTCCGGCCACTGCCGGGCGGCGGCGATCAGGGCCTCCTGCACCGCGTCCTCGGCCGGGTCGAAGTGCCCGTAACGTCGCACCAGCGCGCCGAGGACCTGCGGGGCGTGCCGCCGCAACAGGTCCTCGACCTCGGCCGTACGTTTCACACATCGCCTCCGCCGCTGTCGATGGGCCGGATGACCACCGGACGGGCGGGTGCACCGGCGGGCGCCGGACACCGCGTGACGCGCGCGGCGATCTCGGTGACCCGCTCCAGGCTCTCGCAGTCGAGCACCCAGTATCCGGCGAGCAGCTCCTTCGTCTCCCCGTACGGACCGTCGGTGATGACCGGCCGGCCGTCCTCACCCGCCTGGACGTGCCGGGTCTTCGCCGGTTCGACCAGGCCCTGCGCATCGATGAGTTCGCCCGTCTCGGCAAGATCGTTGCTGACGGCGCCCATGAACGCGAACATGGCCTGCACGTCCTCCTCGCTCCAGGCCGGACTGTCGGCGGACGCCTTCCCGCGCATCGCCTCGTAGTCGGCCTGCGAGCCCGTCACCATCACGAGGTACTTCATGATCCCGCTCCCTCTGCCTACCGGCCGCCCCCTCGTGGGGCGACTCTCACAGGGGACGTCGGAGCGGGGCGACGGTTCTCGACACCGCGCCGGACGGATTTCCACAATCCCCGAGAATTCCCGGAACGGCCCAGGGGCAGGGGCAGGGGCGGGGCCGGTGACAGGGGGCGGCCTCCGAAGGCGTACGCCGTGGTGCGGGGCCGATGTGAAGCCCTGGGTCAGCCCCGCTGCAGGGCGGCAAGGCCCTTCTTCATGTCGTCGGTGTTCATGACGGGCTGGATTTCGATCTTCGCGCCGAGTCCCTCGAAGAGCGGCTCCGCGATGGAGGGCAGCACCGAGCTGTCCTGCATGTCGAAGACGAAGGTGCAGCTGCGCTTGCCCTCGCTCGGGCCGAAGTAGGCGGCCTCCGGCTTGAGGCGTTCCGTGAGCGACAGCATGATCGTCGCCAGGGTGCCGTTCTTGACCGCTTCGTTCGCGAGCCCGGTGTCCAGCTGTGCCCGCAGCATGACCCTCATGGTGTGACTCCTTCCGCCACCCCGGGGCCGGCGCGGGTCCGTCCGCGCCCGTGGGACCCCGGAGACGTCCCGCTCAGCGTCACCGTGGGCGGCGGGGGCAGCCAACATCTCGTGCACCATCCGGGCTGTCCACCCCCTGGGCCGTCGCGTTGTCGCGTGCGCGCCTTGGGCTTTCACCCGGACACACTCACGAGGCGGCCCGTGCGTTGGCAGACTGCGCAGATGATCGATGACCTTCCCGTCGGCCTGAAGGCGCGGCGCCCCGTCGAAGAGGACCACCCCCGCGTGCTCGCCGTCCTGGACACGTGGTGGGGCGGCCTGAAGGGGAAAGCGGGCGCGACGGAACGCGCGCTGCTCCTGCCCCGCCTCTACTTCCAGCACTTCACCGCGTCCAGTTGTCTGGTCGAGGACGACGGTGGGGAGATCGTCGCCTTCCTGATCGGCTTCCTGTCTCAGACAGAGCCGGATGCCGCCTACGTACACTTCGTCGGCGTCGACCCGGCCCTGCGCGGACGAGGCGTCGGGCGGTCCCTCTACCGGTCCTTCTTCGCGCTGGCCCGGTCTCACGGGCGCCGCTACGTGCACAGCATCACCAGCCCGGAGAACACCGCATCGCGGGCCTTTCACGCCAGCATCGGGTTTACGGCGTCCGCCGTGAAGCGGGACTACGACGGCCCCGGGCTCGACCGGGTGGCATTCACCCTCGACCTCGCCCCCCAACCGAACGGCGGTGGCGGGTGAGCCGCTGACGCCATGTCGCGGACAGCGAAGGTTTCGTTGTCCGCGACCCATCCCGTCGGTGTCCTCCGACTGACGTGCTACGGGTGAAGAGGCCGGCATCGCGATGCGCCGGGGACCGGGCACCGCCACTCTGCTGAATGTGAGGAGCAACGGGGGGTGCGCCATCCGCCTCGGTGGAGCCTGCGGACTCGAGTCGACGGGGGCGCTTCGATGACATCCAGTGGAGCAGCACGATCCGGACGGGCTCATGTGAGGGGTGAGCCGGCCGACGGCGTCGGCACACGATCGGAAGGCGCCGCTCCACCAGCCGTCCCGGTGCAGCCGGCAGGAAGCCGGTCCGGTGGATCCGGCGGGTCCGGCGGGTCCGGCGGGGTACGGCAGCGGCCGGTGCCACGCCATGTCGCCTGCGTGATGGACGGGAACGGCCGGTGGGCGCAGCAGCGTTCCCTGCCGCGGACGTCAGGGCACCGGGCGGCCGAGACCACGGTGATCGACGTCATCGAGGCGGCGCGCTCGGCGGGGGTCGAGTGGCTCAGCCTGTACGCCTTCTCCACCGAGAACTGGCGGCGGCCGGGCGAGGAGATCGACTTCCTCATGCGTCTGGTGCGCCGCGTGGTGCGCAAACACGCGCCGCTGTTGCACGCCCGCGGAATCCGCTGCCGATTCCTGGGCGCCGGGGACCCGAGGATCCCCGCCGCCCTGGCCCAGGACTTCGCCGACCTGATGACACTCACCGAGAACAATCGGGGCATGACGCTGACCGTGGCGTTCGACCACGGCGGGCGCCAGGACATCGTGTCCGCGGCACGGTCCCTGATCCGTGCCGGGGTGTCCGCCGATGCCGTCGACGAGGCACGCTTCGCCGCTCATCTGCCCGTCCCCGACACGCCTGACGTGGACCTCGTCATCCGTACCTCCGGTGAACAGCGCATCTCCAACTTCATGCTCTGGCAGGTGGCTTACGCCGAGTGGACCTTCCCGTCGGTGCTGTGGCCCGATTTCCGTGCGTCGCACTTCCTGGAGTGCCTGCACGACTACCGAAGCCGCGACCGCCGCTTCGGCGGCGTGACCCCGCAAGCGAACGGAGAGCCCCGCAGGTGAAGGACACGGACAGCAGCCACTCCGCGCGGACCGGCCCCGAAGCAACGGGCCCCCACGAGGACCTCGACGCCTCGGGCCCGCACGGCGCCCCCGACGCCTCGGGCCCGTACGAAGGCCCCGACAGAGAGGCCACCGACCCGCCGACCGAATCCCTGTTCGGTCCCGAGTCGCAGTTCCACCGCTTCTTCAACGACCCCCGTTGGGCACTGGCCGTCGTCAGGGCCACGGTGCTGGAAGCCGCCCACCCGCAGATCGGTGCCGCGCTGGCCGACAACTCCTCCTTCGTCGTGCATCCGTGGCGACGCCTGAGCAACACTCTGGTGAGCCTGCAACGCATGTTCGGCGCCGACGAGCCCACACGGCAGCGGGAGGCGGCACGGCTCAACCGCCTGCACACACGGCTGAACGGGACGGACGCGAGTAACCGGCCCTACGACGCCATGAACCCCGAAGTGCGCGCCTGGGTGGTCGCGACGCTCTTCGAGAGCTCCGTCACCATGTGCCGACTGAGCGGGCAGCCCCTGGACCAGATCACCATGGAACGGCTCTACGCCGAGTTCCAGGCCTTTCTCGCCGCCCTGGGGGACGAAGCGGGCCACCTCCCGCCCACCCTGCCCGAGTTCTGGCAGTACTACGACCGCATGGTCGCGGAGGAACTGCAGAACACCGAGGCGCTGCGCATCATCCTCTTCAAGCTCTTCGAACATCTACCGGCGCCGCCGCTGTTCGCAGGTCTGCCCACGGTCTGGGCGACCGGACGTGCGCTGGCGGGACCCGTGATCGGCACCGTCACCGTCGCCTCCCTCCCCGAGGTCTTCCGCCGGCGGGCGGGACTGCCGGAGGTTCCTGGTGCGCAGACCCTGATGCAGGGTGCCTACCTTGCCGCCCGCCTGGCCGGAGCCCTGCCCGACCACTGGATTCAGACAGAGAACGTCGTCGGTCTGCTCCAGCTGTCGCCGGACGGCGACGGCCCCTGCGCCGAGGCACTCGCCGCATTGCGCGCCCGGACGAAACGGGCCGGCGCGTTCATCCGGCTGATCACACCGGTGCCGGCCCCACGGGACAGTGCGGTCGGCCCCGAGAGCCGGCGCAGTGCCCGCGTCTTCTTCACCGAGGTGCTGGACCAGACCGGGGACGGCTGTCTGGACTGGCCCGACCTCGCCGCCATGGCCCGGGAACTCTGCTCCCGTCTCGACCTGGACGAGCCGGAGGAGACCCGGCTGTACGACGCGTTCGCGGCGTGGTGGAGGGAACTTCAGGCGGCCATGGACAGTGACGGTGACGGCCGGGTGAGCGAGGACGAGTACGCGGCCGCAGCCCCGTCGCTGGCAGGACCGGCGCTGATCAGGGTGGCCGAGGTTCTTTTTGCTGTCACCGACAAGGACGGCGACCAGTTCATCGACGCCGAGGAGTACCGCCTCCTGTTCAGGCGGGGCTTCGGGCGGACCGTCCTGGACGCCGAAGGGCGCTACTCCCGGAGCGCATTCGTACGGGACTTCCTGTCCTTCATGTCGGGTCGTCAGCGCTCGACCCCCTACGACCCGCTGCTCTCCGACGCGTAGGACGTCGTACCTACCTGCGACATCGTCGGCGGGTGCACGCTTGCCGAACCGTGGCGTACGCCGGTGAATGCGACCGGAACCGAGACCGTGCGGGCCTTCAGCTGCCGGTCACCGGGCTGTACCACTGCCCGGTCCGGCCAGGCCGGTGACGGTGACGGTGCGTGCGAGGTCGTGGGCCCGCGGCGGCGGAGGCCCGGCCGAGGCCGCTCAGGCTCCGCGTGCCCGCAGGATCTCTTCGGCGCCGCGGAGGAAGGTCTCGGAGATCAACTCCGGGTCGAAGAGGCAGCCCGCGGCCATGGCTCCGTCGCGGAGCATGACGAGGTGGCGGGCGGCTTCGTCAGCGGGCTGGTCGCCGACCTGCGCCAGCAACTCGGTGACGGTCTCCAGGAACCACTGGCGGTGGTCCAGGACGGCTTGATGGATGGGATGGGCGGGGTCCGGGTATTCGGCCACCGCGTTGAGGAAGGCGCAGCCGCGAAAGCCAGGGCCCTTGATGCCTCCGGTGATGAACCGGCAGACCGCGCGGACAGCGTCGGCCGCCGACTCCTCGCCCTTCCGCGCGATGTCGGTCCCCGCCCGGATCCCCCGGTCGGCCTGGCCGAGGTAGGCGAGGACGAGTTCCTCCTTGCCGGTGAAGTGCCGGTACAGCGTGGCGCGGGTGACCTGCGCCTCCGCGATGATCCGGTCGACGCCGACGGAGTGGATGCCCTCCGCGTAGAAGATTCTGGTCGCCGTATCGAGCAGCCGCGCTCGCGCCGCTGACGTACTGCTCCCTCCTCCGCCTTCGCTCATGCGGCCAGATTACCCCAGGGGTGAGGGAGAACGTTCGGTCTTGACAGGGTCGGCCCGCCCCTCGACCATGAAAGAGACAGAACGTTCTCCCTCGGTGTTTGGTCGTCCGACACCCACTCGCTTTTTCGTGAAAGGAACTTCCGTGGACACCCTCGTCGGTACGGCGCCCACCACCGTTCCCGCTGCCTTGCGCAAGCTGTACTTCCTGCGCTTCGCGTTCGCCGCGGTGTGGGCCGCCCTGCTGTTTGCGACGGCCGACGAGCTGAGCGCGTTCGCCGTCACGCTCCTGGTGGTCTATCCCCTGTTCGACGTGGCCTGCGCGATCGTCGACATCAGGTCGGCCCGGGCGAACGGCCAACCGCTGCGCGCCCTGTACGTGAACATCGCGCTCAGCGCCCTCACCGGCATCGGCCTCGCCGCCGCGGCCACCTCCGGCATCCCCGCCGTCCTGCGGGTCTGGGGCGCCTGGGCCGTCACCGCGGGCATCGTCCAGCTCGTCGTGGGCGCCGCCCGACGTCAACTCGGCGGCCAGTGGGCGATGATCGCCAGCGGCGCCATTTCCACCCTCGCCGGCGCCTCGTTCCTCGCCGCGGCGGGCAAGGCCGGAGCCTCCCTCGACAACCTGGCCGGCTACGCCTTCCTCGGCGGCGTCTTCTTCCTCGTCTCCGCCCTCCGACTGGGACGGGCGCACAAGGTGTGAAGCGTCGCGTCGACGAGTTGCCGACGCGGACCGAAAACGGCGATCGGGCCGTGAACGTCGAAGGGCCCCACTGCAAGCGGTGGGGCCCTTCGACGTATTGCCCGGTGAGAGCAATGGCGGACGATACGAGATGCGAACTCGTGAGGGGTTGCCCCCCACACGCTTTCCACGTTCGCTTGGCGGTTCGGCGAGAGCCGTACTCGCCCTGACCTGTGGTGGAGTAGGTGGGATGGCCTCGTCCGGACAGCTCCGGACGGGGCTGAACGAGACCAGGACCGAGACCGGAGAGCCGTGCGGGCGGCCGTGAAGAGGAGCGGAAGCCGGTCAGCCGGCGAAGCGCGGGACCACCAGGCCGGACTCGTAGGCGATCACCACCGCGTGGGTCCGGTTCTGCGCGCCGAGCTTGGTCAGCACGTTTCCGACGTGGGTCTTGATCGTCTCCAGGCTCACCGTGAGGGACTCCGCGATCTCCGGATTGGAGAGCCCGGTGGCCATCAGGCGCAGTACCTCCTCCTCCCGGCCGGTCAGGGCAGCTTGGGGCAGGGCCTCTGCGGAGCCCAGCGGGCGGGCGGCGACCATGCGACTCAGTGCGGCCGGGAAGAGGACCGCTTCGCCCGCCGCCACCACCCGTACCGCCTCGGCGATCTGGCGGACCGGCAGGCGCTTGAGGACGAAGCCGCTGGCGCCCGCGCTGAGGGCGGCGGTGACGTAGCCGTCGTTCTCGAAGGTGGTGATCACCACGATCCTCGGCGGGTCGGCCGCTTCGGCCAGCAGTCGGCGGGTGGCGTCGATCCCGTTGAGACGCGGCATTCGGACGTCCATCAGGACCACGTCCGGCCGTAGGCTCCGGGCCCGGTCGAGCGCCTCGACGCCGTCGGCGGCCTCGCCGACCACCGTGATCCCCGGCTGCGCGGCGAGCAGCATGCCCAGACCGCTACGGGTCACCTCGTCGTCGTCCGCGATCAGGAGGGTGACGGCGGAGCCTTCTGCGGCCAGGGCCGTACCTCGGTCCGCGTCGGATCCACTCACGCCGACGCCCGTACCGGCAGCCGGACGGCCAGCCGCCAGTGCCCCGCCCCGTCCGGGCCGGACCGGAACTCACCGTGCAGCAGCCGGATGCGCTCGGCCAGTCCGGGCAGACCGTGGCCGGAGGTCGAGAAGGCTCCCGAGCCCGGCCCCCTCCGCGTCCCGGTCCGGTTGACCACGGTGAGGTCCAGCCCGTCCGGTCCGGCCGCCACCCGGACCTCGATCGGGCCGCCCGCCCCGTGGCGCAACGCGTTCGTCAGCCCCTCCTGGAGGATCCGGTACGCCGCTCGGGAGAGCGTGCCCTGCACCCGCGCCAGTTCACCCGACAGCTCCGGTTCCACCACCGCGCCCGCGTGCCGCAGCCGTTCCAGCAGTTCGGGGAGGTCGGCCAGGGTCCGGGTCGGTGCCGTCCCCGGCTCTTCCTCGCGCAGTACTCCGAGCGCGTAGTCCAGGTCCTCCAGCGCGGCCCGCGTCGATTCCTCGATGCTGCGCATGGCGGCCCGCGCCGCAGCCGGGTCGGCGGAGAGCACCTCTCCGGCCACCGCTGCCTGGATGGTGGCCGCCGTCAGCGTGTGCCCGATCGAGTCGTGCAACTCGTGGGCGATCCGGTTGCGTTCGGCCAGCAGCAGTTCCCGCTCGGCAGCCAGCGCGAGCCGTTCGGCCGCCGACGGCCCCAGCAGCCGTGGCGCCGACCACCGCAGGGCCTTCGTCACCAGCACGCAGACAGCGACCGCCAGCAGGACGCACGCCGCAGCCACCACCCAACTCCACCCGCCCGACACTCGGACCGACGTGCCGAACAGGCTCGCCCGCACCTCGCCGCCGAGCCAGTTCCCCGGCAGTGAGAGACCCATGATGAACAGCACCCCGCCCGCCAGCGCCCCCGTCCATCCGGCGGCCATGTGCAGGACCAGCCAGAGCGGGGTCCGCCAGCGGTCGAGGCCGAGCGAACCGGAGGCGCGGCGGCCGGCCACCGGATTCGGCAGCGGCACCCGCAGCAGCCGGCGGGCGGACGCGACCAGCGCTCGCCGTACAGGGTGTGCCAGTCCGACCACGCCGACCAGCGCCGCCCAGACCAGCAGGACCACGACGACCTGCACGCTCTCGGGGGCGGAGCGCCACGACAGCGCCGGCAGCAAGGCGAAAGGCAGCAGCGGAAGGCTCGCCAACGCGCCGCAGTACGCGAACAGCACACCTGAGTAAGTGGAGCCGCGCAGCAACAGCCGAATTCCCCTGATCATGATCGCCAGTATCGTCGGGCAGCCCGCCGGCGGCCTCCCCCGATCGGGGGAGTGATTTCTCCTGCCTTCCCGCGATGCGGTCCAAGGGCCCCGGGAGCCAGGATTCGTGCCCCGACCACACGATTTCCCGGGAGTGACTTATGAGTGATCGGACACGCCAGGGCATTCGCTTCTCGATCCGGCACCAGGGCGGCCGACGGCGACGGGCCGTGTCGGCCTTGGCCGCGGTGGCCGTCGGCGTCATGACCCTGGGCGTCCTCGCCCCGCCCGCCGCCTTCGGGTCCGCCGCTTCCACCACCTCTGCTGCTGTCGCCAGGCCGAACGCCGTCCAGCAGGCCCTGAACACGCTGGTGCGCGATGGCGGGACGCCCGCCGCGCTGGCAAGCGTCAAGGGCCGTGACGGCCGTATCCGCACCTACACCGCGGGGGTCGGCGACCTGGCCACCGGCTCGAAGGTTCCCAGGGACGGGCAGGTGAGAATCGGCAGCAACACCAAGTCGTTCACGGCGGTCGTGGTGCTGCAGCTCGTCGGCGAGGGAAAGATCGACCTCGACGCCTTCGTCGACACCTACCTGCCCGGCCTCGTACGCGGGGAGGGCATCGACGGGAACCGCATCACCGTCCGCCACCTCCTCCAGCACACCAGCGGACTCCCGGAGTACAGCAACCACCTCGGGGACGACGCGCGGTACTACGCCCCCCGTGAACTGCTCGCCACAGCACTCCGGTACCCCGCCGAATTCGACCCCGGGAAGAGCTGGAAGTACAGCAACACCAACTACGTGCTCGCCGGCCTGATCGTCCAGAAGGTCACCGGCCGCCCTCTCGCCGAGGAGATCGACCGGCGGATCATCAAGCGCATCGGGCTGCGCCACACCTACTTCCCCGCTCCCGGTGATGCGAGCATCCGAGAGCCTCACCCCCACGGCTACTACCAGGAATCGACACAGACGCCGCTGCGCGACATCACGGAGATCGACCCTTCCTGGGGCTGGGCGGCAGGACAGATGATCTCCACCAACTCCGACCTCAACCGCTTCTTCACCGCGCTCCTGGCCGGCCGCCTCCTCCCGGCGGCCCAACTCGCCCGGATGCGCTCCACCGTCCCGGCCGAAGCGACCTTCGGACCGGGCGCCCGCTACGGACTGGGACTTGTCAGCAGACCGCTGCCGTGCGGCGGCCTGGCCTGGGGCCACGGCGGCAGTTTTCCGGGGTACGAGACCCGTGGCGGGGTCACCGACGACGGCCGCGCCGCCGACGTCGCGGTCACCACGCAGCTCACCGACAAGGCGGCCCGGAGAAGTCTCGAACGCGCCGTGGACACCGCCTTGTGCCGCTGAATCCTGCCGAGGGCGTTTCGTGTCCGCGGGTCCGCAATGACGTCGGGCCCACGGACACGTCCGTTCACAGCCGCCGTGCCACAACCCCCACGGGGCTGCCTCCGCGGCACTTGCGACCAGGGAACGCAGAAGGCCCCGGCCGGTTTCCCGGTCGGGGCCTTCGACGTATTGCCCGGTGAGAGCAATGGCGGAGGATACGAGATTCGAACTCGTGAGGGGTTGCCCCCAACACGCTTTCCAAGCGTGCGCCCTAGGCCACTAGGCGAATCCTCCGCGGCAAACAATACAAGACGTTGAGGAGTGCTCGCGAACCCGTTCCGCCTCGGACCTCTCCGGGCGGTCTCGGCGGGGGTCCGGGGTGCGGGGGAGGTGGACTTGCGGGGGTGGGGATCGGCTAAGGTGGGCGTCAGCCCCTCACGTGGCGCTATCTGACTGAACTCCCCCAGGGCCGGAAGGCAGCAAGGGTAAGTTGGCTCTGGCGGGTGCGTGGGGGGCCCTTGTATGTCCGGGCTCCTCGGCCGGGGTCTGCCGGTGTCCGGATTTCCTGTGGTGAGGTTTCCCGCAGTCGATGGTGTGCCCGGTCCGGGGCCGGTTGTCAGTCGACCCCGATAACCTCGTATGTGTGTCGTCCCTTGCGCTGTACCGCCGCTACCGCCCCGAGTCGTTCGCCGAGGTCATCGGTCAGGAGCATGTCACTGACCCGCTGCAGCAGGCCCTGCGGAACAACCGGGTCAATCACGCGTACCTGTTCAGCGGTCCGCGCGGCTGCGGCAAGACGACCAGCGCGCGCATCCTCGCCCGCTGCCTGAACTGCGAGCAGGGGCCCACACCCACGCCCTGCGGGGTGTGCCAGTCCTGCCAGGACCTCGCGCGCAACGGACCGGGATCGATCGACGTGATCGAGATCGACGCCGCCTCGCACGGTGGCGTGGACGATGCCCGTGATCTGCGGGAGAAGGCGTTCTTCGGGCCCGCGTCGAGTCGTTACAAGATCTACATCATCGACGAGGCGCACATGGTCACCTCGGCGGGGTTCAACGCCTTGCTGAAGGTGGTCGAGGAGCCGCCGGAGCACCTCAAGTTCATCTTCGCCACCACCGAGCCCGAGAAGGTCATCGGCACCATCCGGTCGCGTACCCACCACTACCCCTTCAGGCTCGTGCCGCCCGGGACGCTGCGCGAGTACCTCGCTGAGGTATGCGCCAAGGAGAACAGCCACGTCGAGGACGGGGTCTTCCCGCTCGTCGTGCGAGCCGGTGCGGGATCCGTCCGTGACTCGATGTCGGTCATGGACCAGCTGCTGGCCGGTGCGGCCGACGACGGTGTGACGTATGCCATGGCGACGTCCCTGCTCGGCTATACGGACGGTTCCCTGCTCGACTCGATCGTGGACGCCTTCGCAGCGGGCGACGGGGCCGCCGCCTTCGAGGTCGTGGACCGGGTGATCGAGGGCGGCAACGACCCGCGCCGATTCGTGGCCGACCTGCTGGAACGGCTGCGTGACCTGGTGATCCTGGCCGCCGTGCCCGACGCGGGCGAGAAGGGCCTCATCGACGCACCGGCCGATGTCGTCGAGCGGATGCAGGCCCAGGCGTCCGTCTTCGGCGCCGCTGAGCTGAGCCGCGCCGCCGACCTGGTCAACGAGGGACTCACGGAAATGCGCGGGGCGACCTCGCCGCGCCTTCAGGTTGAGCTGATCTGCGCCCGGGTGCTGCTGCCCGGGGCCTTCGACGATGAGCGCTCACTCCAGGCCAGGCTGGACCGCCTGGAGCGGGGCGCGTCCTTTGCCACCACCGGGCCGGGGCCCTCGATGGGGTACGTCCCAGGGCCCGAGGTGCTGGCCCATGCCCCGGCCGCGCCACAGGCCGCCGCCCCCACGCCGCCCCCCTTCGCGCAGCCGGATGCCGGATCGGGCCCCGCCGCCGCGCGTGCGGCGGCACGCGGGGACGCGCCCCCGGCCCCGCCTGCTCCCGTGCAGGCGGCCCCGGCCTCAGCCGCCGCCCCCGTGCAGCCCTCACCCGCCGAGGCCCCTGCGGAAGGGCAGCGGCCCGGTGCCTGGCCCGCTGCCGCCGCGCCCGAGCAGGGACGGCGGCCCGGAGGCTGGCCGACCGCCTCCACCCCGGGCCAGGCCCCCGCGCCCCAGGCTGCTGCCGCCCCCACTCCTGCCCCCGCCCCCGCTGCGGTCCCCGTTGCCGCCGAGCCCGCTCCGGGATCGGCACAGGGCGCCGCGCAGGTGCGCAACATGTGGCCCGACATCCTGGAGGCGGTCAAGGGCCGCCGCCGGTTCACATGGATCCTCCTCAGCCAGAACGCCCAGGTCACGGGCTTCGACGGAGCCACCCTGCAGATCGGTTTCCTCAACGCCGGCGCCCGCGACAACTTCGCGAGCAGCGGCAGCGAGGAGGTGCTGAAGCAGGCACTGGCCGAGCGGTTCAACGCGCAGTGGAAGATCGAGGCGATCGTCGACCCGTCGGGCGGTGCCGGGCAGCCACCGCAGGTCGGCGGCGGCCGCCCCTCCGCCTCCGCACCGCCCGTGCCGCAGCGCCCCGCGGCCCCCGCGCCCCAGTCGTACGAGCCCCGGCCCGCCCCCGAGCGGCAGCACCCGAGTGGCTCCGCCCCGGAGCCCGCGCCCCCGTCGTACTCCGCCCCCGAACCGCCCCGGTCGGTCGCCCCCGAGGACGACACCCCCGAGGCCGATGACCCCGACCTCGTGGATTCGGCCCTGTCCGGCCACGACCTGATCGTCCGCGAACTGGGCGCCACGGTCGTCGAGGAATTCACCAACGAGTAGGGCGCTCGACAGGGCCCTTCCATGAGCGGCCCCGGCCCGGCCCGCCCGGTGCCCGCAGTGTCCACGGAGCGGCTTCCGTCAAGGGAGCCGCGCCCCGGCGGCTAGGCTGCACCCCGTGAAGGTCCTCGTCATCGGCGGCGGCGCCCGCGAACACGCCCTGTGCCGCTCTCTCTCCCTCGACCCCGACGTCACCGCTCTTTACTGCGCTCCCGGCAATGCCGGCATCGCGGAGGTGGCCGAACTGCACCCGGTCGACGCCCTCGACGGCGCTGCCGTCGCGCGCCTCGCCACTGAGCTGGGCGCCGAGCTGGTGGTCGTCGGCCCGGAGGCGCCGCTTGTCGCCGGGGTCGCCGACTCCGTGCGCGCAGCCGGCATCCCCTGCTTCGGGCCGTCCGGAGAAGCAGCCCAGCTGGAGGGCTCCAAGGCCTTCGCCAAGGACGTGATGGCCGGCGCGGGCGTTCCGACAGCCCGTAGCTACGTCTGCACCACGCCCGCGGAGATCGACACCGCCCTCGACGCGTTCGGTGCCCCCTACGTCGTCAAGGACGACGGTCTCGCCGCGGGCAAGGGCGTCGTCGTCACCGACGACATCGAGGCGGCCCGCGCCCACGCGCTGGCCTGCGACCGCGTGGTCATCGAGGAGTTCCTCGATGGTCCCGAGGTGAGCCTCTTCGCGATCACCGACGGCAACACCGTGCTGCCGCTCCAGCCCGCCCAGGACTTCAAGCGGGCCCTCGACAACGACGAGGGCCCGAACACCGGCGGCATGGGCGCCTACTCCCCTCTGCCGTGGGCCGACCCGAAGCTGGTCGACGAGGTCATGCAGTCGGTCCTCCAGCCGACCGTGGACGAGCTCCGCCGCCGCGGTACGCCCTTCTCCGGGCTGCTGTACGCGGGTCTCGCGATCACCTCGCGCGGCGTACGGGTCATCGAGTTCAACGCCCGGTTCGGCGACCCTGAGACCCAGGTGGTCCTGGCCCGGCTGAAGACCCCGCTGGCCGGTGTCCTGCTGGGCTCCGCCAACGGAACCCTGGATGAGCTGCCCCCGTTGAAGTGGCGCGACGACGCTGCCGTCACCGTGGTCATCGCCTCCCACAACTACCCGGACACCCCGCGGACGGGCGATCCGATCGAGGGGCTCGACGAGGTCGCCGCACAGGATGCGCCGCACGCCTACGTTCTGCACGCCGGGACCCGGCAGGACGGCGACGCGGTCGTCAGCGCGGGCGGCCGGGTGCTCTCCGTGACCGCGACCGCCAAGGACCTCGCGGGCGCCCGCGAGCGCGCCTACGCTGCGGCGGCCCGCATCCGGCTCGACGGCTCCCAGCTCCGTACGGACATCGCCAAGAAGGCCGCGGAGGCCTGAGCCGGAACGGTCTGCGACCTGAGCCGTACAGGTCTGCGACCTGAGCCGTAACGGTCCGCGGCCTGAGCCCTACCGGTCCGCGAAAGCTCCACGAAGTCCGGGGAATCCGGAGCCGGACGGCTTCCGCGAGAGGCCCGCGGAAGCCGGAGCCGTACCGCCTCGACCGCCACCGACGCGCCGCTGCCCCATGGACAGCGGCGCGTCAGCACCTTTACCCAAAGCCATTCCATCGAGTGACGGCTGAGCCATCCGGATGACGTCCGCCGAAGCCCCAACTAGGGTGCGGCGCAAGCGTTCCGGCACTTGGCCCACCGGCATTGCGATGTCAGTGACGGGTGCCACAGTGGGGGAGTGAGCAACACCGCCGTGGGGGCAGAGGGGGTGACGTCCGGCCGTGTCCGGTACCGGTACAGGTGAGGAGTTGGGTGCGCAGGCAGCGCGCGCCCGAGCTCTCGTGCTGCTGCGCATCCGCAGCAGGGCAACGGCCGTGGCACTGCTACCGGCCGCATTGGCCGTCGTGCTGTTCGCCGCAGGCGCGCAGGGCTTCGCCCGGGGCAGCAGCTGGGACGTGGTGCGCTGGGCCGTGACGGCCTGCGCTGTCGTGGTCCTGCTCGTCGCCGCGGCCGTCGCGATCGCCGTCGTACGGGCGAAGCCGGCGGTCAGCCCGACTGTCCCGCTCACCGAGGCTGCGGCACCCGATCTCTACCGGCTGGTCCGTGATCTGGCGGAGCGGCTCGGAGTGCCCGCCCCCTCGTCCATAGCGCTCACGCCCGACTGCGACAGCTGGCTGGAGGACCGTACCCACCCGGCTGCGGAGCGGCCGCCCCACAAGGCTGCGCGCCAGGCCCCGAGCGGCTCGGCGGCTGGCCCGGGCCGCCGGGCGGGACGCGGTCGCCGGGTTCAGGCGGCCCCCGTGCTGGTGATCGGCTCTCCGTTCCTCTGGTGGATGCGGGTCGCAGAGCTGCGGGCGGTGCTCGCCCCGGTGGTGGCCGGCACCGGCCCCTCCGCCCACCCCGACATAGCCGCGGCCCGGCGTTTCGTACGGGGACTCGACGGCGCGGTCGCCGATGCGGCGGCGCCCGTCCAGGGGCCGCTGCGCAAGGTCCTGCGGCTGCCGGGTCGCTTCGTCGGCAGGATCGCCCGACTGCTGCTGCGCAGCTGCCGCGACCACGCCGCCGAGATGGAGCGGGGAGTCGCAACCGCCGCGTCGACGCGCGCACAGGAAGTGGACTACGGGCTGCGGGTCGTCGCCCAGGAACAGGTCGGTCTCGCCTACGCGGGCTGGGACCGGCTGCTGACCCGCGTCGCGCTTCCCGCCTGGCGGATGGGGCGCTGGCCCTCCCGGCTGGACGCGGGCGTCGTCTCCGCCCTCACCGAGCTCTCCCGGCGCGACCGGCTTGCCGAGGGGTTCACCACCCGGCTCGGTGAGCGTCCTGCCTGCGACCTCCTGGAAGAGCCGGGGGCAGCCGACGAGGCGGCGTCCCTGCTGGCCGCACGGCTTTTCCACGGCGGCCCCGCAGAGACCGGCCCCGACTGGGCCCCCGTGGACTGGCAGCAGTATCCGGAAGAGGTCGTCGACCGGAAGTGGCGCTCCGAGGCGGCCCGGCTGCACCGCGTCCTGGACACCATGGGCGTACCCCCGGCCTCCGGCTCCGATTCCGTCACCGCCTGCGCCGGGGTGCCCACCCTGGCGCGCGTCGTCGAGCACCTGACATCGGACCAGGGCGGCGGCGATGAGCTCGCGGCCGGGATCAGCGCAGCTGTGGCCCGGGAGGAGGCGCAAGCCCCTCAGCCGGCCGGCGGCGGCGCAGGAGGCGCGGGCAGCGACGTGCTGGACCTCTGGGGGCCCGATCCGCTCCCGCTCCTGCCGCTCCAGCCGCCCCGTACCGGGACCGAGCTGCTCGCGGACCATGTCGCGGCGATGGTCTGCTGCGCCGCCGTCGACACGGCGGGCGCGGTGCCCGGACTGGACTGGCTCGACGGCCCCGCGCTGCTGGTCGACGGTGAACGGCGGGCCGACCTCGGCAGCCCCGTCCTCAGTCTTGTCGAGGACGGTGACGCCGGGCCCCTGCGGTCCTGGCTCGACTCGGTAGGTGTCCGTACCGACAAACCCGTCCGCCTCGTCTGAAACAGGCCTGGACGGACGGCCGTTCGCAGCGACCGTTCCCGATCCCCGGAACGGCAGGTTCCGTTCACGTCAATTCGCGACGAACGGTGACGGAGTGCATGCGTTATGTGATGTGCTGGGGACCGGCGCTGACAGTCGGCGCACCACTGTTGTTCCGGGGGTCTGAGGGAGGGGTGTGCCATGGGGGCGGAGCAGATTCGTCGTTGGGAGTCGGGTGCCCTCGCGCACGCTGTCACCGATCCGTTCGGTCAGGGCCCCCTTCCCTGGCTGCGCGGGAGTGAGAACTACATCGACGACACGGGTCAGGTCGTGCCCTGGTACGCCGATCCCACCCTGCCCCGCGGTTCCACCGGCGGGGGCACGCGTACCGCAGACGACGTCCGCCGCCAGATCAAGGGGTTCATCTCCACCGGTGCCGCCGCCCCGGGTGAGGCCATCGACTTCCACATCACCGTGGACCCGCCCCAGCAGTTCTCCGTGGACATCTACCGGATCGGCCACTACGGGGGTGACGGCGCCGCCAAGATCACCACGAGCCCAAGACTCTCCGGGATCGTCCAGCCGCCCCCCCTCACCGCCGACCGCACGGTCTCCTGCCACCACTGGTGGCAGTCCTGGCGGCTGCAGATCCCCACGTACTGGTCGATCGGCGCGTACGTCGCCGTGCTCACCACGGTCGACGGATACCGCTCCCACATTCCGTTCACGGTCCGCGACGACCACCCGGCCGACCTGCTGCTGGTGCTTCCCGACATCACGTGGCAGGCGTACAACCTCTACCCCGAGGACGGCGTGACCGGCGCCAGTCTCTATCACGCCTGGGACGCACAGGGCCGGCTCCTGGGGGAGGAGGACGCGGCAGTCACCGTCTCCTTCGACCGCCCCTACGCGGGCGCGGGGCTGCCGCTCCACGTCGGTCATGCCTACGACTTCATCCGCTGGGCCGAGCGGTACGGATACGACATCGCCTACGCCGACACCCGCGATCTGCACGCGGGCCGGATCGACCCGACCCGCTATCGGGGCCTGGTCTTCCCCGGCCACGACGAGTACTGGTCGGTGCCCATGCGCCGCACCGCCGAGTTGGCCCGCGACAACGGCACGTCCCTCGTCTTCCTCTCCGCCAACACCATGTACTGGCAAGTCAGCCTCGGGCCCTCGCCGTCAGGCGTCCCGGACCGGCTGCTCAGCTGCCGAAAGCGCCGGGGCCCCGGCAAGCCCGCGCTCTGGCGCGAACTCGACCGCCCCGAGCAGCAACTGCTCGGCATCCAGTACGCAGGCCGGGTCCCCGACCCCCACCCCCTGGTCGTGCGGAACGCGCAGCACTGGCTCTGGGACGCGACCGGCGCAGTCGAGGGGGACGAGATCGACGGCCTGGTCGCGGGTGAGGCCGACCGCTACTTCCCGCGTACCACGCTCCCCGAGCACGACAACCGCATCCTGCTCGCGCACTCCCCGTACCAGGACAGCGACGGCGTGACCCGCCACCAGGAGACGTCCCTGTACCGGGCCCCGTCGGGCGCGCTCGTCTTCGCCTCCGGCACCTTCGCCTGGTCCCCGGCCCTGGACCGCCCCGGCCATGTGGACCCACGCATCCAGCGGGCGACCGCCAACCTCCTCGACCGCATCTGCAAGCGCGCCTGAGCCTCGCGACCGCCCCTCCTGCTTCGGGTAGCGCATCCGCACCCCCTCCGCAGTCGTTCGCATGCGGATACGGGACAATCGGAACAGCTCCTGGATCAACCTACGCGGAGGCAGCGTGTCCGGATTTGTAGAAAAGCCCGAGCCCGTGCAGGTTCCGGGGCTCACCCACCTGCACACGGGCAAGGTGCGCGACCTGTACCGGAACGAGGCGGGCGACCTCGTCATGGTCGCCAGCGACCGGATGTCCGCGTACGACTGGGTCCTGCCCACAGAGATTCCCGACAAGGGACGCGTCCTGACCCGCCTCTCGCTGTGGTGGTTCGACCAGCTCGCCGATCTCGTGCCGAACCACGTCCTGTCCACGGAGCTGCCCGCCGGCGCCCCGGCGGACTGGGCCGGCCGCACGACGATCTGCAAGTCGCTGCGCATGGTGCCGGTCGAGTGCGTCGCCCGCGGCTATCTGACCGGCTCCGGTCTGGTCGAGTACAACGCGTCCCGCACCGTCTGCGGCCTCGCCCTTCCCGAGGGTCTCGTCGACGGCTCCGAGCTGCCGGCGCCGATCTTCACCCCCGCCACCAAGGCAGCCGTCGGTGACCACGACGAGAACGTGAGCTACGAGGAAGTGGTCCACCAGGTCGGTGCCGAGACTGCCGCAC
Organism: Streptomyces sp. NBC_01013; assembly: GCF_045162765.1. Taxonomy (NCBI): domain Bacteria; kingdom Bacillati; phylum Actinomycetota; class Actinomycetes; order Kitasatosporales; family Streptomycetaceae; genus Streptomyces; species Streptomyces sp. NBC_01013. The sequence continues at coordinate 3,994,944 of NZ_CP108687.1, read as the reverse complement.
AGCTACGCCGTACGACCCTGGACGTATACAGCCGTGCCCGTGACATCGCGCGCGAGCGCGGGATCATCCTGGCGGACACGAAGTTCGAGTTCGGCTTCGCGCCCACCGCCGACGGGGGAGAGGAACTGATCATCGCGGATGAGGTACTCACCCCGGACTCCTCCCGCTTCTGGCCGGCCGCTGCCTGGGAGCCGGGCCGCGCCCAGCCCTCGTACGACAAGCAGTTCGTGCGCGACTGGCTGACCTCGCCGGCCTCCGGCTGGGACCGCAAGAGTGAGCAGCCGCCGCCGGCGCTGCCCCAGGAGATCGTGGACGCGACCCGGGCCAAGTACCTCGAGGCGTACGAACTCCTCACCGGCACGCCCTGGAACTAGCTTGACTCTGTCGGGGATCTTGAAGGTGCCGGTCAGGTTCCCAGGGTTCGCCAGGACTTCGGCCGGGGTATCTCGCGCTGGTCGAGGTAGCGCTGGAAGGCAGTCGGTCGGCGGGACGTCGGTGTTTCTTCGGCCGGTGGCAGTCCGCTGAGGCGCTCGATGTTGACGGCAATGGCTGTCAGAACGTGCTGGATGTGGGCCTTTCCCTGTCCTCGGTAGCGGCAGCGCCGTATTCCGTGTCCGTGGGCGAACTCGTTGAGTGTGCCCTCCACTCCCGAGCGGACCGCTAGCGGGTCTTCCACTCGGGCGTCTGTTGCTCCGCGCGGACGCGAAGTTGCAGGTCATGGAGTTCTTGCGGGGGAAAGCCCACGGTTCGGGCACTGTCCGCGGTGGAGGTGCACTGAGTGCGGGCGGGGCAGGGACGGCACTGACTCTTGGTGAATCTGGCCACGATCAGCGGGGCCGCGGTGGGTGACGAGGTCGGGTAAGGGCCGTGCCAGCCCGCACTGACCTGGCCCTGGGGACACGTGACCTGCTGACGGTCGTAGTCGATGTGGAAGTCGTCCCGGGCGAAGCCCTCGTTCTGCCGGTGTTGGCGGGTGGGGTTGCTCCGCAGCGGTCCGGAGACGGTGACCTGGTGTTCAGGGGTGGCTTGTTCCAGGTGGGGCAGGGACGTGTAGCCGGCGTCGACCAGGTGCTCGGCGGGCAGCAGCCCGCGCCGCGCCAGACGGGTGTGGATGCCGGGCAGGACCTGACTCGTGGGTGGTGGCCGCGGTGGTGGCCACATCCGTGATCACGTTGAAGCCGTCGGGAGCGCACGTCTCGGTCAGATGAGCGGCAAACCCCTTCCAGCTGATGATGTGCCCGTGTCTCGCGTGGCGGGCCGAGGTGTCGTACGGCGAGACGATTGCCCGGGACGAGGGCGGGAGCCCGGGGCCGCCTTCCTTCTCGGCGGTGCGCCAGCGCCAGCCGGCCTGCCTGGTCACGGTGGTAGTTCTGCACCATGATCTGGCGCAGAGCCTGGATGCGAGGGCCGGACGTGCGGCCTGTTTCGTGCTGGTAGATGTGTTCCAGGAGCCGGACAGCATCGTTCCCGGTGGTCAGGATCCTGGTCGTGGGCTTGGTGGGGTTCTTTCCCAGGCGGACCGGCCGACCGTAGCGGCGGCCCCACTCCTCATCGACCAGCCCGTCCAGCAGGTGAGGGGACACACCAGCGACTTCTTCGAGTGCGGCGCGGACCGCCGCGGTGACCAGCTCCAGACGGGTCAGGTCACGCACCGCGGCCAGGACGTGGGTGGAGTCGGTGCGCTTGCGTACCAGGCCGGCCTCCTTGAGACGGGCCAGCATGAGGTCGAGGAGTCGGTCAGCCCGGTCGCCTTCGGCGAGACGGTCGCGGAAGTCGGCCAGCACGCTGTGATGGAATCCGGGATCGTCCAGCTCCATCGCCATGGCGTACTTGAAGTCGATGCGACAGCGGACTGCCTCGGCGGCCTGCCGGTCCGACAGGCCGAGCAGGAACTGCAGCACACAGACGGTGGCCAGTTGAGCGGGCGAGAGCCCCGGGCGCCCATCCCGTGGGTACCAGTGGGCGAAGTCCTCGTCGCACCACAGCCCATCGAGGCGGTCGCGAACCCATATCGCCGTCGTACCGTCCGGATTGCTCGCCCGCGCGATCTGCGCGGTCAGAGAAGGGACTTGCTCACCGGAATGGGGGCGAAGGGACAACGGGCACCTCAACAGCTGCATCGGTCGGCGGAACTACCCGAGCATGCCCGTTGATCATGCTGCTGCACCGAGGAATTCCAAGATCCCCGACAGAGTCAAGCTAGGGCCTCTCGTCTGGACCATGCGGCTCGCGGGGCCCGGCACCCACACCTGCGGTGTTGTCGTCGCCCCCGTGCCCCGCAGTGGTTCCGGGTCCTCCGCCTTGCACCTGCACCCACCGGGCCCCGCTCCCTGATCCGGCCTGATCCCAACGAAAGGCCTCGCCCTTCGTCCGGATCATGCCGGGCTCGCGGGCTGATCCAGGCGAAAGGCCCCAGGGCCGCACACGAAGAAGCCCCCGACCGAATGGCCGGGGGCTTCTTGCTGAACCGAGCGGACGACCAGGTTCGAACTGGCGACCTCAACCTTGGCAAGGTTGCGCTCTACCAACTGAGCTACGTCCGCAAGCGCCGAAGCGCGAGAACTACTATACCCATCCCCGCTCCCGTGCGAGACGCACTGCGGCATGACGGTTGTCCGCCCCGAGCTTCGCGGTCGCTGCCGAGAGGTAGTTGCGCACCGTTCCCTGTGACAGGGAAGCCCGCTCCGCGATCTCGGCGACCGGCGCCCCGTCGCCCGCCAGCTCAAGGACCTGGGCCTCGCGCCCGGTCAGCGGTGAATCCCCCGCTGCGATGGCGTCTGCCGCCAACTCCGGGTCCACATAGCGGTTTCCGCCGTGCACGGTACGGATGATCTCGGCCAGTCGGCGGGCACTTACGGTCTTCGGGACGAACGCCCGCACGCCTGCCGCGAGGGCGCGCTTGAGGTGCCCTGGGAGGCCATGACTCGTCACGATCATGGTTCGGCAGCCAGGCAGTTCGGACCGTATCGATATGGCGACGCTCACACCGTCCGCCCCCGGCATCTCCAGATCCAGCACCGCCACATCGGGGTGGTGCGCCCGGGCCATGGCGAGCGCCTCGGGGCCGGTCGCGGCCTCCGCGACCACCATGAGGTCGTCCTCCAATGCGAGCAGGGCGGCGAGTGCGCCCCGGATCAGGTGCTCGTCGTCGGCGAGCAGCACCCGTACCGCGGTCATCGTCGTTCCTCCAGAAGGGCCATACGCGACATGTCACCGGAAGGCGCGTGCGGGGCGTCAGGGGACTCCGCGCGCGCCAGCGGAATGCGCGCGCTGAGCCGGAACAGACCGTCCTTCGCCGGACCCGCCTCCAGCACGCCGTCGAGCACTCCGAGCCGTTCGCGTAGTCCGGCCAGCCCGGAACCGGTCCCCTCCGGGGCCGTGGTGGACGCCCCGTCGTTCTCCACGCTCAGCACCACCGTGTCCGCCGAGACGTCGAGCCGGATCGTGCAGCGGCCCGGATCGCCGTGCCTCAGCACATTGGTCGCGGCCTCGCGCACCACCCAGCCGAGGGCCGACTGGATGGGGCCGGGCAGCCCGGTACCGTCGCCGCCCGTGACCGCGCATTCGATACCGGCCGCCCTCAACACTCCTTGGGCCCCGGCCAGTTCCGTGGTCAGGTCGGCCTCCCGGTAACCCCGCACGACATCGCGTACCTCCTGTTGCGAAGCGCGGGCTATCCGCTGAACCTCGACCATCTGGTCCAGTGCCTCGGGCCTGCCGCGCTGTGCGAGCTCAACCGCCAGTTCGCTCTTCAGCGCGATCACCGCGAGGTTGCGGCCCAGCACATCGTGCATGTCCCGCCCGAACCTCAGCCGTTCCTCGGCGACGGCAAGCCGGGCTTGTACGTCCCGGGCCTCCTCGGCCTGCCACATCACGCTGAGGCTCCAGGCGCTGGGCCGCACCGAGATCAGGACCAGCACGAACCCGAAGAGCGTGGTCGGCACGACGCCGGCCAAGGTCCCTCCCCGCACTCCTGCCGCGGCGAGGGCGGCGGTGGTCAGCGCGGTGAGGACGAGCGACTCGATCACAAACGTGCGGAGAGGAACCAGGAGCACCCGCGTGATCACGAACGCCATCGGCGCGTTCAGGCTCATGAGGAGCAGTCCAGGGCCCGCGACACCGTCCACCGCGGCCAGGGACGCCAGCAGGCCCACTCCGAGCAGCAGCAGGGCCAACGGCGCGAGCGTTCGCCGACCGGGAAAGACGGAGATGCCCAGGTAGTGCGCATACGACCGCTGCACATTGCGGTTGCTCAGCAGGCACTGCGCGAGGCTCACGAGAAGCAGAAGCGAGCCCAGTACCAGCGGGAGCGGTTCATGGCGGATGTCGGACTTGAAGGGTGCCAGTTGCCACGAGAGGGTGAAGAGCCAGGGGATCGAGGAGATGGTCACCCGCGAATAGAGATCGATCCGCTCAAGCTTGCTGCGCTCCTGCCAGCTGCGGCGCCAGCCCCGTACGTGCATCAACGCGCCACAACCTCTCTCAGCGTCGGGGATCCCAGCGGAACCACCGCTGCACAGCAAACACCGCGAGCGCTGCCCAGACCAGTCCGGTCAACGCTGCGCCGAGCAGGTCAGTGCCCTCGTTGACGCCCAGCCAGCCCGACCGTACGAGCGTCATCACGCCGGTCAGTGGCAGGAACTCGCAGGCTGACGCGAGCGGGTCGGGAAAGATTTCGAGCGGAACGAAGAGTCCGGAGCCCATCATCGAGACGAGGAACAGTGGCAGCGTAGTGAGCTGGGCCGTCTGCACGGTGCGCGTCACTATGGAGGTGACCGCGGCCAGCAGCGTCAACAGCGCAACGGCCAGCAGCAGCCCTGCAAGGAGGAGTTCGGGCCGACGTGGAGCAGTGATGCCGAAGAAGGCCGCACCGGTCGAAATGATCAGCGCGGACTGCGCGAGGGCCAGAGCTGCTGAGGGCAGCGCGGTCCCGGTCAGGATCTCGCCGTCGCTGACCTCGCCGGTACGCAGTCGCTTGAGGACCAGGTCCTCGCGCCGCGCCACATAGGCGGCGACCATGTTCATGTAGACGGCCTGGATCAGGACCGTTCCAATGCCGCCGGTGAGCGCGGCCGCCGCCACGGTCAGCCCCGTCCCGCCGAGGTCCACCTTCTCGAGCGATGACTTCATCGCCATGATCATGGCCGAGGGGACCAGTAGTGCGACGACGACAGCCGTGCGGTTGCGGGCGAGCAGGGTCATCTCGGCCCGGCCGAGGGCCAGCATCCTGCCGCGGGCCGTTGTCATGGTCCGGATCGCTGCGGCCGGTGCTGTGGTTGTTGCGGTCGTCATGACACGGTCACCTCTTCGGTCTCTGCGGCGGACTTCGCTATATCGAGAAATGCCTCTTCGAGTGAGGCTGACCGGGCGTCGAGCCCGGTCAGGGCAACATCCGACTCCGCTGCCCAGCCCAGCAGTTCGGTCAGCGACTCCTGCAGCCGGTGGGTACGGATCTCGACCCGCCGACCCTCGGCCGCGGCGTGCAGACTGAGCGGCAGCCGAGCCGGTGCGATTCCGGCGGGCAGCTCGAAGCGGATCCTGGCCGGCCGCGCGGCCGTCACCTCGGCGGTACTGCCCGTGGTCACGACCCGGCCCCGGTGCATGATCGCCAGTCGGTCGGCGAGAGCCTCGGCCTCTTCCAGATAGTGCGTGGTCAGCAGCACGGTGATGCCGTCCTCCTTGAGCTCCCGCACCAGTTCCCAGGTGGCGCGCCGCCCTTCTGCGTCGAGGCCGGTGGTCGGTTCGTCGAGGAAGAGCACCTCGGGCCGGCCGAGGAGGGCGAGCGCCAGGTCGAGCCGTCGCCGCTCGCCGCCGGAGAGTTGCTTGACCCGGACCCCGGCCCGGTGGCCGAGCCCCACCAGCTCCAGCGCCTCGGTGATCGGCCGGGCACCGCTGGTGCAGCCCGCCCACATACGCACGGTCTCGGCGGCGGTCAGGTCGGACGGGAAGCCGCCCTCCTGAAGCATCACCCCGATGCGCGGCCGGACTGCGGCCCGATCGGCGTACGGGTCGTGGCCGAGCACCTGTATCGCGCCGCTGTCGGGCCGGGCCAGCCCCTCCAGGAGTTCGACGGTGGATGTCTTGCCGGCGCCGTTCGTCCCGAGCAGAGCGAACAGCTCGCCACGCGCTACGGAAAATGAGACGCCGGTCACGGCCTCGAAGCCGCCCGCATAACTGCGACGGACGCTGTCCACCTCGATCACGCAGTCACGGGAAATCTCGTCGCTGGTCATGGACTCAAGGTTGGCCCCCGGACGGGACCAGGAGCAGTGCGAGCTGTCACCGCTGCCCATGACAAACGTCATGGGTGAGGCGAGTGGAGGTGGGGAGAAATATGTCCATGAAGCGAATACGACGAAGGCCCCGGTCGAAATCGACCAGGGCCTTCTATCAAGAGCGGACGACCAGGTTCGAACTGGCGACCTCAACCTTGGCAAGGTTGCGCTCTACCAACTGAGCTACGTCCGCATTGCAGCCACTCGGCTTTCACCGGTGGAGCGAGCACTACTCTACCTGATCCACCGGAGTGGTTGAGGAGAGCGATGCAGAGCGGGTGACAGGAATTGCACACTGCGCCTTCCCCCTGGAAGGGGGATGTTCTACTACTGAACTACACCCGCACGCTGCGCGAGGTTTGGCTTTTCGGCCTTGCCCCTCGGCGTGCTCCAGACTCTAGCCGACCTGCAGGGGTGTCGCGCAAGTCGGCTCCCGCGGGGTGTCGTCCGGGCGGCCGGTGGCGAGGGGTCCGACACCCGCCCACCTGTCGGCCGGCAGCGCCCGCCCGGTCAACTGGCTTCCTGGAACGCCTCGTAGACCTTCTTGGGGATCCGGCCCCTGGCCGGCACCTCCATCCGGTGCGAGCGTGCCCAGGCGCGGACGGCCGCCGGGTCGGGCGCGAGCGAGGTGTGCCGGTACGAGACGGGAACCTTGCCGTGCTTGCCTGCATTTGTCTGCTTGCGGCCGGCTGCCACGTAGGGCGCCAGGGCCTTGCGCAGTTTCTTTGCATTGGACGGATTGAGGTCGATCTCGTACGACTTCCCGTCCAGGGCGAAGGTGACCGTTTCCGCCGCTGCTCCCCCGTCGATGTCGTCGGAGAGCGTGACCACTACGCGCTGAGCCACGGATATCGGTCCTTTCCTACGGCATCCACGCCTGACGTGCGCGGATGCCGGCCTTCCGGCTGTGAGCGCGGATGCGGGCCGACCGGTGTCGGCCGTTTAGGGGCAATGTTGCTTTCCCTGGTAATCATTTGTACAGCGACGGGGGCCGCATTGTGAAGCCCACCCAATTACCTGCGCGTGTCAACCTGCTTTGTGTGCTGCTGGTGGGGATTTTTTTGCAGGATTTTTCGCACCTGTTGTCGCGGCCGATATCTCGGCGTGATCTGGGTCGCCCGATATCTACCCGCGTAGAATTTCTGGCCAGGTACGCTGAGTGGACCCGCGGGGGTCTGGGGAACCCCCCGGAGAAACAGCCGCACCACACCACCACACCGGGAGTGCCAGTGGCACGCGTCGTAGTCGACGTCATGCTCAAGCCCGAGATTCTCGACCCGCAGGGACAGGCTGTGCAGCGTGCGCTGCCCCGTCTCGGCTTCGAGGGAATCGCGGACGTACGTCAGGGAAAGCGTTTCGAGCTGGAGGTCGAGGGGCCGGTCGATGACGCCGCCCTCACCCGTATTCACGAGATGGCCGAGACGTTCCTCGCCAACACCGTGATCGAGGACTTCACCGTGAAGGTGGAGAAGGCCGAGGAGTCGAAGTGACTGCTCGTATCGGAGTCGTCACCTTTCCGGGCACGCTCGACGACCAGGACAGCCTTCGGGCCGTGCGGGTCGCAGGCGCCGAACCCGTATCGCTGTGGCACCGCGACAAGGACCTGCACCAGGTCGACGCGGTCATCCTCGCGGGCGGTTTCTCCTACGGCGACTATCTGCGGGCCGGATCCATCTCCCGCTTCTCGCCGGTCATGGAGACGGTGATCGAGCAGGCGAAGGCGGGCATGCCGGTTCTCGGTATCTGCAACGGCTTCCAGATCCTGACCGAGGCGCACCTGCTGCCCGGCGCGATGCTGCGCAACAACCACCTGCACTTCATCTGCCGCGACCAGAAGCTCCGCGTGGAGAACGCGGAGACGTCCTGGACCTCGGACTACTCCGCGGGCCAGGAAATCTCCGTACCGCTCAAGAACATGGACGGCCGCTACACCGCCGACGAGCACACGCTCGACGAGCTGGAGGCCGAGGGCCGCGTCGCGTTCCGCTACGTGGACGTCAACCCGAACGGTTCCCTGCGCGACATCGCCGGCATCTCCAATGCCGCGGGCAACGTCGTCGGCCTGATGCCGCACCCGGAGCACGCTGTCGAGCCGCTGATCGGCACCGGTCGTACCGACGGCCTCGGTTTCTTCACCTCGATCATCAAGAAGCTGGTCAACGCATGAGCCTGGACACGGTCAAGCACGCGGCCGAAACCCCGGACACCGCGCAGCCCTGGAAGGAGCTCGGCCTCAAGGAGGACGAGTACGCCCGGGTCCGCGAGATCCTGGGCCGCCGCCCCACCGGCGCCGAGCTCGCCATGTACTCCGTGATGTGGTCCGAGCACTGCTCCTACAAGAGCAGCAAGGTGCACCTCAAGCAGTTCGGTGAGAAGGTCCCCGACAACGACGCGATGCTCGTCGGCATCGGCGAGAACGCTGGTGTGGTCGACGTCGGTCAGGGTTACGCGGTCACCTTCAAGGTCGAGTCGCACAACCACCCCTCGTACATCGAGCCCTACCAGGGCGCGGCAACCGGCGTCGGCGGCATCGTCCGCGACATCCTCGCCATGGGTGCCCGCCCGGTCGCCGTCGTCGACCCGTTGCGCTTCGGTGCGGCCGACCACCCCGACACCAAGCGTGTGCTCCCGGGTGTCGTCGCGGGCATCGGCGGCTACGGCAACTGCCTGGGCCTGCCGAACATCGGCGGCGAGGTCGTATTCGACGCCTGCTACCAGGGCAACCCGCTCGTCAACGCGGGCTGCATCGGTGTGATGAAGCACGAGGACATCCACCTCGCCCAGGCCTCCGGGCCCGGCAACAAGGTCATCCTGTACGGCGCCCGTACAGGAGGCGACGGCATCGGCGGCGTCTCGGTGCTGGCCTCGGAGACCTTCGAGTCGACCGGTCCGGCCAAGCGCCCGGCGGTACAGGTCGGCGACCCGTTCCAGGAGAAGCTCCTCATCGAGTGCACCCTGGAGATCTTCAAGGAGAAGCTCGTCGCGGGTATCCAGGACCTCGGCGGCGCCGGGCTCTCCTGTGCCACCTCCGAGCTGGCTTCCGCGGGCTCGGGCGGTATGCGCGTCGAGCTGGACACCGTGCCGCTCCGTGACTCCTCGCTCTCGCCCGAAGAGATCCTCATGAGCGAGTCGCAGGAGCGCATGTGCGCGATCGTCGAGCCGCAGCACGTGGACCGCTTCCTGGAGATCTGCGAGAAGTGGGACGTCATCGCCACCGTGATCGGTGAGGTGACCGAGGGTTCCCAGCTGGAGATCTTCTGGCACGGCGAGCAGATCGTGGACGTGCCGCCGCGGTCCGTCGCCCACGAGGGCCCGACCTATCACCGCCCGTTCGCCCGCCCGTCATGGCAGGACGCGCTGCAGGCCGACGACGCCGGCAAGCTGGCCCGTCCGGCCAACGGCGCCGAGCTGCGCGAGCAGGTGCTGGCGCTGGTCTCTTCGCCGAACCAGGCCTCGAAGTCCTGGATCACGGACCAGTACGACCGGTTCGTGCAGGGCAACACCGTGCTTGCGATGCCGGAGGACGCCGGCATGGTCCGCATCGACGAGGAGTCCAACCTCGGTGTCGCCATGGCCACCGACGGAAACGGCCGGTACGCGAAGCTCGACCCGTACACCGGTGCGCAGCTCGCGCTGGCGGAGTCGTACCGCAACGTCGCCGCTTCCGGCGCCAAGCCGCTCGCCATCTCGGACTGCCTGAACTTCGGTTCGCCCGAGGACCCGGACGTCATGTGGCAGTTCGCCGAGGCCACGCGTGGCCTGGCGGACGGCTGCCTCGAACTGGGCACCCCGGTGACGGGCGGCAACGTGTCGCTGTACAACCAGACCGGTGACACAGCGATCCACCCGACGCCGGTCGTGGCCGTGCTCGGCGTGATCGACGACGTCACGCGTCGTACGCCGGTCGCCTTCAAGGAAGAGGGCCAGCTCCTCTACCTGCTCGGCGACACCCACGAGGAGTTCGGCGGCTCGGCCTGGTCCGAGGTCATCCACAACCACCTCGGCGGCATGCCGCCCAAGGTCGACCTGGGCCGCGAGAAGCTGCTCGGCGAGATCCTCATCTCGGCGTCCCGCGACGGCATGATCGACGCGGCGCACGACCTGTCCGACGGGGGCCTGATCCAGGCGGTCACCGAGTCCTGCCTGCGCGGCGGGAAGGGTGCCCGGCTGGTCGTTCCGGACGGACTGGACGCGTTCACGTTCCTGTTCTCCGAGTCGGCGGGACGCGCGATCGTCTCGATCCCGCGCAGCGAGGAACTCCGCTTCAACGACATGTGCGGGGCGCGAGGCCTGCCCGTGACCCGGATCGGTGTCGTGGACGGCGAGGAGATCGAGGTGCAGGGCGAGTTCAGCATTCCGCTGAGCGAGCTGCGTACGGCGCACGAGGGGACGATCCCCGCGTTGCTCGCGTAGCTCGACGGGCGCATCCGTCACCCTTCGCGCAAGCCCCCGCCCGGTTCGACCGGGCGGGGGCTTGCGCGTGCAGGGGTGGTGCGGCGGCACGAAGCGCCGCGTGTTGGTTTCGCATGGCCTCTTGACGGGGATTACGTAATTACGTAATCCTTGATTATGGAACTGGAGGAGCGGGTCTCGGAGCTGGAGCGGCGACTTGAGGCCCTTGTGGGCGAGCGACCTCTCACCCCGCCTCCGGCGGCTGCCGATTTCTGGGCGCTGGAGGGTTTGAAGCAGCAGCTCGCGGGGGCGGAGGCGGCTGACGGCGGGGTGTTGTACACGGGCGCGGTACGGCTGCCGACGGGCGAGCGGTACGAGTGGCAGTACGGCGCGCTGACGGAGCAGCTGCTGGCCCCGGGCGACCCAGGTGAGGCGAACGTGCGGAGCGAGGCGGACGGCCCCGCACCTGCGGGTGCCGACTGGGCGGATACCGCCGAAGCGCTTGCCGCGCTCGGTCACCCGGTGAGGCTGCGGCTGCTCCGGGAGATCCTTCGCGGCAGGCGCACGGCCGCAGAACTCGCGGCTCTCGACGAGACCGGGACGACGGGGCAGATCTATCACCATCTGCGTCAGCTGACCGGTGCGGGCTGGCTGCAAATGAAGGGGCGGGGGAGATATGAGGTTCCTCCTGCCCGCGTGGTGCCGCTACTGGTGGTCCTCACAGCTGCGAAGCCCTGAGTCGCGCCATACGCAGAAATCCGGCGTTCGAACCGAGAGATGAACCGAGAGGCGAACCGAGGAACGAACCGAAGGAATCGAAAGGCGGCCCCAACGGCGAACCAAGAAACGAGCCGAGAGGCGATCCGACGACGAGACCGGCTACCAGGGGGAAGTCATGTCTGTCCGTAAAACCGTCATGGTGCTGTACCGGGTCTGCTGGGTCATCTTCTTCGTGATGGTGGTCCTCAGCCTCTTCGCCCGCCCGTTGTTCCCCTACTGGCTGACCTGGGTACCCGCGGCGGCCGCGATTGCGCTCGCTCTGGCGGCGGGCCGTAAGGCCCGCTCGGCAGCCGCGGACCCACGACCTGCAGTGGAGGTCGGGCTGCCCGTGACAGGGCGGTGGGTCGCGCTGAACAGTCCGGCGGACAAGGTGCCCAGCCACGGGATACACGGCTACGGGCAGACGTACGCGATCGACATAGTGGCCGAGCCCGAGCCCGAGCCCGAGCCCGAGCCCGAGCCCGAGCCCGAGCATGAGCCGAAGGGTGCGGGAGGTCGCTCCCGTCCGAAGTTCCGCCGTGTGTGGCCGGTCGCCCGCCGCAACCGCCACTTCCCGGCCTTCGGGGCCCCGTTGCTTGCGGTGGCCGATGGAACAGTCGTGTACGCAGCGGATGGCAAACGCGACCACCTCAGCCGTAATTCCTTGCCGGCGTTGATCTATCTGATGTTGGTCGAGGCGTCCGTGCGGGACGTACTCGGTCCGGGGAGCATCGTCGGGAACCACCTCGTGCTCGATCTGGGAGACGGCACGTATGCCATGTACGCCCATCTGCGGCGGGGTTCACTCCAGGTGCACGCGGGGGAGACCGTCCGGGCAGGACAACAGTTGGCCCAGTGCGGCAACTCGGGGAATTCCACCGAACCCCATGTGCACTTCCAGTTGATGGACGACCCGGACCTCGACGTGGCGATCGGGATTCCCTTCACCTGGCGGGGGATAGGTGTGCCTGCCAGCGGGGAGGCGTTCACAGCCGGGGGGCAGGCGGGCGGCCCTCACGCTCCGGATTCGAGCGTGGCTCAGGCCCTCTGAGTTCTGCCAGGCCCGAGGAGCCGGATGGCCAGGACCAGGGCCAGGACCATTGCGGTGGTTGCGCAGCCGAAGCCCATGAAGGGGAGGAAATGAAGGCGCTCACGGCCTGTTGGTATGCGTGCTGGTGAGCCGGTTGATGTCGCTGGTCGTCCCACCGGCTCCCCGAGCTGCGTACACCATGCTGAGCAGAGTTCCGAGAACGGAAGCGCCGAGGGTGGTGTCGAGCGTCTGGAAGAAGCGGACTCCGGCGTGGCGAAGCCCAGTTATCCCTACAGCGGGAGCGCGGCGGGCGCGGCGAGTTGATAGGCGGCGATCAACCAGGGGCCCGCTCGCCCCCCCTGTGCCGGATCGCGGTCGCGGACGATGGGCGCAGTTGCCGAGCGCGCGATGTTCGAGTTGAGCCCGGACAGCAGGATCGTGATGATGCAGGGCGCGATGCCGACGGTATGGCCGGGGCCGGGGCCGAGCCCGGGGCCGGCTCCGGGCATTGATGCAGGCGCAGGAGCGGATGTGGCTGCAGGCGTTGCCGCTGACATGGCTGAGGCGTTGCGGCAGAGTTGTGGCAGACACTGCTGGGCGCGTGGCTTTCGCGTTGTGCTTCGGGTGCCGTGCTGGTTGTGCCTTCGGGCGCGGCGAAACTCGCATTCGGCGTCGTGCTGCGATGGCCACACCACTCCTTCTCATTAATGTGTACCAAGTAAATATTTAGGCTTGGAATAAATTTCATCCTGGTACAGTGATGGCATGAGTGAGGGCATGGGCCTGCGTGAGCGTAAGAAGATCCAGACGCGACGCCGCCTGCTGGCCGAGGCCGCAAGGCTTTTCGGCGAACGCGGATTTGATCAGGTCTCAGTGGCGGAAATCGCTGAAGCAGCCGACGTGTCGAAGATGACGGTCTTCAACTACTTCGACAGCAAAGAGGACTTGGTCCTCGCTCCCATGGCCGAGCACATCGGGGACGTTGCCCAGGTAGTGCGGGACCGGGCCCGCGGTGAGTCCGCAGTAGCCGGCATGCGCCGCCAGTTCCTCGCCGCGATCGAGCGCCGGGATCCCGCTGTGGGGATGAGCGATTCACCGGTGGCGCTGGGGCTTCTCCAACTGATTCAGCAGACCCCGGCCCTGCTCACTCGGACCTACGCGTTCTTCGCCCGCACTGACGAGCTGCTCATCGACGTCCTGGTCGAGGAGGGTGAGGAGCCGGCCGTCGCGCGCATCGTGGCGGCCCAGCTGATCGGTACGCGCAACACCCTGATCGCCGAGAATCATCGGCGGCTGTTGGCCGGTGATTCCGCCGACGCCATTGCCTCGGATGCCGTTCTTCTCGCAGAGCGGGCGTTCGGCCTGCTCGAGAAGGGGCTGGGCGACTTCGCGACCCGGCCCTGACCCGCGCGCCCAGGCAGGTGCTGCAGGTGCTGCAGGTGCTGGATGTGCTGGCGGGGCTGTGGGTGCCGTCGGTGCTGTGGGTCCGGGAACTGCGGCACGCCGTAGGCTCCCGTCCATGCCGCCCTCCCAGAAGCGCGCTCGCCGCTACGACCCGGTCAGGACCCGCACTGCGGTCCTGGCGCAGTTCGCCCATGTCCGCACCGCCGTAGGCAGCCTGACGCCCGAGCAACTGGACATGCCCAGCGGGCTCGGCACGTGGACCGTGCGAGAGCTCGCCGTCCACCTGACCATGGCGCTCTCGCACGTCAGCAAGAATCTGGAGCTCCCCGAACCGGCCCTCGCCAAGCCCGAGGTGAACCTGCTCGAGTGGCCGTTCTCCACAGCCGGCCGGGCCGGCCGGATCGCCGACGACACCGCGGCCCTGGCCTCCGCCCACCCCGATGTGGACGCCCTGTACGGAGACGTGGCAGATCGATTCGAGGCGCTGGTGCCCGGCATTCCCGAGGACCGATTGCTGGCCACCAGGGTCGGTGCCATGCGACTCGGGGACTTCTTGGTCACCCGCACTGTGGAGCTCGTGGTCCACACCTACGACCTCAATGAGGCGACGGGGCTTGGTATCCCGTACGACCGTCAGGCGCTGGCGGCCTGTACCCGGTTGCTCGCCGACGCGTTGGCGGAGAAGGCTCCGGGCGGCTCGGTCGAGGTGCGGGTCCCGCCGTTCGCGGTCGTCCAGTGCGTCCAAGGGCCGCGGCACACCCGCGGCACGCCGCCCAATGTCGTGGAGACCGACGCCCTCACCTGGATCAGGCTCGCCACCGGACGTACGCACTGGGCACGGGAACTCGACGCGGCCAAGGTCAGCGCCAGCGGTGAACGGGCGGACCTTGCCGCGCTGCTGCCCCTGATGGGTTGAGGGGCCGCCCCCGGCCGCAGTCGCCTCGGCTGTGACGGCTTCCCGGCACCCCACCCAGGGCACCTCGGCTGTGACGGTTTGTGGGGCACCGCGCCCGTAGCCCCCTCGGCTGTGACGGCTTCCGGGGGGCACGGGCGAGGCCGCCGGTTCCGCGCCGGCGTCCGGCCGCCTCGTCGCCACCCGCCAGATGTGCACGCCCTGCGCAGCGGCCTGAGCACGACCTGCACGGCCTTCACGCCCCGCATCCCCGCAGGCCCCCCCCGCACCTCTGCAGGCCCCGCAATCCCGTATGCCCCGTACGCCCCGCACGCCCTGCGCGATGAGCTCCGCGGCAGGTGGACGGTTTACGGGATGGCTCCTCGCGCACTGTCCCTCGCCGTGCTGCGGCAAGGGACTCGCGGCCTCGGCTCGGGACGAGGAGGAGCGGCAGCAGGGGTAGGACGTCAGGACGCCTTCGGATACGGCAACAGGCCGGCATCCGTCCGCTCCCAGGCAGCCCGCAGTTCGGCCAGCAGTTCCGGCTCGGCGGCAGCCCGGTCGGCCTGCTCCCGCTGGTCCTGCGCCAGGTTGAAGAGCTGATCCGCCCCACTCCTGCCCCGGTAGTACTTCCACTCACCACGGCGCAGGGCGCGCTCCCCGCGCACCCGCCAGAACAGATCGCGTTCCTTCGGGCGCTCGCCACGCAGCAGGTATCCGGCCAGGCTGACGCCGTCCAGCGGATATGCCGGGTCGGGCCGGGCCCCGCCCAGCTCCAGGAGTGACGCCGTCCAGTCGGGCGAGAACAGTGGCAGGTCGCTCACCTGCCCCGGGTCGATCCTGGCCGGCCAACGCAGCACGGCCGGGACCCGGATGCCGCCCTCCTGGAGGGAACTCTTGTTGCCGGAGAGTGGCCACTGGTAGGAGAAGCGCTCGCCGCCGTTGTCGCTGGCGAAGAACACCAGTGTGTCCTCCTCCTGGCCGGACTGCTTCAGTGCCTTCAGCACCTCGCCGACCGACCGGTCCAGATCCTCGACCATCTCCTTGTACTTGGCGACCGACCCCCCGTCCGCATGGAACAGTCCACCGAGGCCGCCCTCCTTGATCTTCCGTACGATCTCGGCGCTCTCCGCCGTGTCGCCCTCGGCTATCCAGGGCCAGTGAGGAGTGGTGAAGTTGAGGTTCAGCAGCCATGGCGTCTCGCGGTCGCGGTCGCGCTGTACGTACTCGCTGGCCCGCTCGGTGAGGATCCGGGTGTAGTACCGCAGGTCCTTGTACTCGGCATCGCCCTCGTAGAGGTCGTACTCCCCGCCGAGACCGAGCTTCGAGTAGTACTCCAGCGCCCCGCCGAAGTTGCCGAAGAACTCGTCCCAGCCCGACTTGGTCGGGCTGTAGTCCGGCAGATAGCCGCAGTGCCACTTCCCGATGAGCGCGGTCGCGTACCCGGCACCGCGCAGCAGCGAGGCGAGGGTCGGGTGGGTGGGGTCGAGACCGACCGACCGGTCTGCGATGGGTTCGGCGAGGCCACCCTTCGTGCGACCCGGATAGCGGCCGGTGTACAGGCTGAACCGGGTCGGCGAGCAGGTCGCGGACCCGGCGTAGGCATCGGTGAATCGCACGCCCTGCCGTCCGAGCCGGTCCAGGTTCGGTGTGCGGATATCCGGCGAGCCGTACGAGGAGAGGTCGGCCCAGCCGAGGTCGTCCCCGAGGATGAAGAGGATGTTGGGCCGCCGGGAGTGCCGGCCCCGGGCCGCGCGGAAGGGCTGCTCGTGCGCCGGTGCGGCCGAGGCGGTGGTGGCGGGCAGCCCCACCGCGGCGGCGGCTGCCGTGGCTCCGACAGCGGTGCCGAAGGCGCGTCGCGTCAGGGAATTGCTCTGGGAATTGCTGTTCGGATCAAGGTCGGACATGGCTACTCCAGGACAGGACAGGACAGGACAGGGCAGGGCAGGACAGGGCAGAACGGGACAGAAAAGTCGGTTCGGGACTGGGCGAGACAGGTTGAGGTAGGGCAAGGAGGGGAGGCGGGGGGCAGCCGCTCCCAGCAGGACGGGTTCAACAGCCAGGGCAGGCCGGCCGCACGGACGTGCCCCGAAAGCCTGATAAGCCCGACATCTACGGATGCCCGCGCGACGCCCCGGGCGCGGGTGGCCCGGGAGGTCCCACAGCTACGCGCGGTGCAAGAGATGCAGCCGCGACCCAAGGCGCAGTTACGACCGAAGACGCAGCCGCGACCCAAGGCGCAGCCGCGACCAGAGCCGCAGCCGCAGCAGGAAGGGCAGGTGCAACCTCCGCGCACGTACGACATGAGGCGCAACAGGCACGCGCGATGCACGAAGTGTGGGGCGAGCAGTGCACGCGAGGAACCGCAGCGTCACTGAGCGGCCGGGAGGTCGCGTCGGACGACGGGACCGGGTGGCTTCAGAAAGGGCCGAGGCGGAGGGGAGGGGAGCAGCGGAACCCGCGCGTGCGCCGAAGGATTCAGGCGCGGCGACAGAGGGCGCTCGAAACACGTCCCAGATCGACGTGACGGCGCTCCACGAGCGTGACCGTGCGGTCACCGAGGGGCTGCATGGGGCAGGAGCCTGCCAACGAGACATGCGCCTGTCAACGCCGGTCTCGCGCTTCGGACGGTCCCCGCGGTTCTGCTCGGGTGGCATTGAGCGGCGCGGCGGTTCTGCTCGGACGTCACCAACCAGCCCGGCGGCGAGGCCTCAGGCGTCCCGGCTGTACGCCCGGATGTCACCGTCCGGCCCGCCGGTTCCGCTCGGGCGTCACCGTCCGGCCCGCCGGTTCTGCTCGGACGTCACCAACCAGCCCGGCGGCGAGGCCTCAGGCGTCCCGGCTGTACGCCCGGATGTCACCGTCCGGCCCGCCGGTTCCGCTCGGGCGTCACCGACCGGCCCGGCGGCGAGGCCTCGGGCGTCACCCACCGGCCCGGCGGCGCGGTCTCAGGCATTACGAGAAGCCGCATACCGGTCCTCGTGGCCACCGCGCGGTGTGAGGCTCACCACGAAACGAGCGTTCGGGGGCTCGTGGGAGTCCGGGCCGAGGCACCTCACTGAGCGCCACGGACGGGTCCGGAAGTGCGGCGGGCGGGTGGCTGGAACTCGTCGGTAACCCGCCGTTGATCCCGGCGGCGACTGCCCCGAGGCGGTTGCGGCCGTCCGGTCGCCATCACCCGATGATCACTCCGTGTCACCGTCCGGTGCGGCTCCGGAAGGGGGCGAGGGGTTGCTCCTCGCCCGCTCCGGCGAGGGGTCGCCAATTCGGACCAGTGGTCGATCTCGCCTACACTCGGTGGCGTGCCTCGTGGTGATGGACGACTCAACCACGACCTGCTCCCCGGAGAGAAAGGCCCCCAGGACGCTTGTGGCGTCTTCGGTGTCTGGGCTCCGGGTGAAGAGGTCGCCAAGCTCACCTATTTCGGACTGTATGCCCTGCAGCACCGTGGACAGGAGTCCGCGGGCATCGCAGTGAGCAACGGGTCCCAGATCCTGGTCTTCAAGGACATGGGACTGGTCTCGCAGGTCTTCGACGAAACGTCTCTGGGATCGCTCCAGGGCCATATCGCGGTCGGTCATGCCCGCTACTCCACCACCGGTGCCTCGGTGTGGGAGAACGCGCAGCCGACGTTCCGTGCGACCGCGCACGGCTCGATCGCCCTGGGTCACAACGGCAACCTGGTCAACACGGCCCAGCTTGCCGAGATGGTCGCCGACCTTCCGCGCAAGGACGGTCGTGCCACCCAGGTCGCAGCGACCAACGACACCGACCTGGTGACCGCTCTGCTCGCCGGCCAGACCGACGATGACGGCAAGCCGCTCACCATCGAGGAGGCGGCCACCAAGGTGCTTCCCGACGTGCGGGGCGCCTTCTCCCTCGTCTTCATGGACGAGCACACCCTCTACGCGGCCCGTGACCCGCAGGGCATCCGCCCGCTGGTCCTCGGCCGGCTGGAGCGCGGCTGGGTGGTGGCATCCGAGTCCGCCGCCCTGGATATCTGCGGTGCCAGCTTCGTCCGCGAGATCGAGCCGGGCGAGCTCGTCGCCATCGACGAGAACGGTCTGCGCACCTCTCGCTTCGCAGAAGCGAAGCCCAAGGGCTGTGTCTTCGAGTACGTCTACCTGGCTCGCCCCGACACCGACATCGCCGGGCGCAACGTCTACCTCTCCCGGGTCGAGATGGGCCGCAGGCTGGCAGCCGAGGCCCCGGTCGAGGCCGATCTGGTCATAGCGACACCGGAATCGGGCACCCCCGCCGCCATCGGTTACGCGGAGGCCAGCGGCATTCCGTTCGGCGCCGGACTGGTGAAGAACGCCTACGTCGGCCGGACTTTCATCCAGCCGTCCCAGACCATCCGGCAGCTGGGCATCCGCCTCAAGCTGAACCCGCTCAAGGAAGTCATCAAGGGCAAGCGACTGGTGGTCGTCGACGACTCGATCGTCCGCGGCAACACCCAGCGCGCACTCGTCCGGATGCTCCGCGAGGCCGGTGCCGCCGAGATCCACATCCGGATCTCGTCCCCGCCGGTGAAGTGGCCCTGCTTCTTCGGTATCGACTTCGCCACCCGCGCCGAGCTGATCGCCAACGGCATGACCGTCGACGAGATCGCCACGTCGATGGGGGCCGACTCGCTCTCGTACATCTCGATCGACGCGATGATCGAGGCGACGACGATCGACAAGCCGAATCTGTGCCGCGCCTGCTTCGACGGCGAGTACCCGATGGAGCTGCCGGACCCGGAGCTGCTCGGCAAGCAGCTGCTGGAGACCGAGCTGGCGGCAGGCCCTGCGGCGACCGCCGCGGCCGACGCGCTGCGCCGTCCGTGACCCGGACCGCTCGGCAGCCTTCCCCCCAGCCCCGTATTTCCACACGAAAGATCCCAGGCAATGTCTGAGACAACAGGTGCTTCCTACGCGGCAGCGGGCGTCGACATCGAGGCCGGCGACCGCGCCGTAGAGCTGATGAAGGAGTGGGTGAAGAAGACGCAGCGTCCCGAGGTCGCGGGCCTCGGAGGCCTCGGCGGCTTCGCCGGACTCTTCGACGCCTCGGCCCTCAAGCGCTACGAGCGTCCGCTGCTCGCCTCCGCCACCGACGGCGTCGGCACGAAGGTCGACCTCGCCCGACAGATGGGCGTGTACGACACCATCGGACACGACCTCGTCGGCATGGTCGTGGACGACCTCGTCGTCTGCGGTGCCGAGCCGCTCTTCATGACCGACTACATCTGTGTCGGCAAGGTGCACCCCGAGCGTGTCGCAGCCATCGTGAAGGGCATCGCCGAAGGCTGTGTGCTGGCCGGCTGCGCCCTGGTCGGCGGCGAGACCGCCGAACACCCCGGCCTGCTCGGTGCGGACGACTTCGATGTCGCCGGCGCCGGTACGGGCGTGGTCGAGGCCGACCGGCTGCTGGGCCCGGACCGTATTCGCAAGGGTGACGCCGTCATCGCGATGGCATCGTCCGGTCTTCACTCCAACGGGTACTCGCTCGTCCGCCACGTCGTCTTCGACCGGGCCGGCTGGACGCTGGACCGCGAGGTCGAGGAGTTCGGCCGGACGCTCGGGGAGGAGCTCCTGGAGCCCACCCGGATCTACTCCCTGGACTGCCTGGCACTGACCCGTACGACCGAGGTGCACGGCTTCAGCCACGTCACCGGCGGCGGTCTGGCCAACAACCTGGCCCGGGTCATCCCGGACTCCCTGCACGCGACGGTGGACCGCTCCACCTGGACGCCGGGAGCGGTCTTCGACCTCGTCGGCAAGGCAGGCCAGGTCGAGCAGCTGGAGCTGGAGAAGACGCTCAACATGGGCGTCGGCATGATCGCGATCGTCCCCGCCGAATCGGTGGACGCGGCCCTGACGACGCTGGCCGACCGCGGCGTCGACTCCTGGGTCGCGGGCGAGATCACCGATCGCGGTGCCCACACTACGGGCGCGGAGCTCGTGGGTGGTTACGCGCGCTGAGCGCGCCCAGGACGCACAGACATGCGGACGGGCCGCGAAGGCCCGTCCGCATGCCACGACCCCGACGGGTCGGAGCCGGCCCGACACCATGCGCGTGACGACCGGGCCCGTGGTTGCCCAGGACAACCCCCGCTACGGGCGGGGTCAGCGCAGAACCTTCCCGGGACAGCACAGAACCCGGTCCGGGGCAGGCCCGGACCGGGTTGATGTGTCAGCGCGAGGTCAAGCGCCGCGGCGCTGTGACGACGGACCGGACTGGTCGTCCTCGTCCTCGTCATCGTCGTTGTACTGATCCGCGTACTGTGCGTACGGGTCATCTTCCTCGTCGTCGTCCTCGAACGGTTCTGCGTTCGGTGGTTGACTCGAAGGTGATGCGCCCAGCTCATTGGCCAGACGCGACAGGTCAGTCCCGCCGCTGCTGTACTTCAGCTGACGGGCGACCTTGGTCTGCTTGGCCTTTGCCCGGCCGCGCCCCATGGCTCGACCCCCTCGGTGACGGGGCTCGACGGCCCCAGAGTCTTGACACGCGTTCATGTTTCAGAACGGACTCTCGGCAGAGAGACCGTGCCTGTAGTGCTTTAACGGTACCTGCTTCCGCGGCCATACGGTACGCCGCCCGCATCACGTGCCCCGGAAGAGACCCGCGAGGAGCTTTGTCCTCGCTGGTCAACTGCGATTTTAACCTCATATTGGCATGCGACCCGCCGACCGGCGTGAGTCTTGTCTCGCCGGTCGGCGGGTCGCATGGGGCCAGGTACGGGGATGACGCCCGGTCGGGCCCCCGACGCGGTCAGCTACGGCGGGCGTCAGCCATCCGCTGTTCGGCGATCCGGTCGGCCGCGGCAGCCGGCGGAATGCCGTCGCCCTTCGCACGAGCAAAGATCGCCAGGGTCGTGTCGAAGATCTTTGCCGCCTTTGCCCTGCACCGGTCGAAGTCGAACCCGTGCAGCTCGTCCGCGACCTGGATGACACCACCCGCGTTCACCACGTAATCGGGTGCGTACAGGATCGAGCGGTCCGCCAGGTCCTTCTCCACGCCGGGGTGCGCGAGCTGGTTGTTGGCCGCGCCGCACACCACCGAGGCGGTGAGCACCGGAACGGTCTCGTCGTTCAGGGCGCCGCCGAGCGCGCACGGCGCGTAGATGTCCAGACCCTCCGTACGGATCAGCGCCTCGGTGTCCGCCGCTACGGCGACCTCCGGGTGCTTGTCGGTGATCCGGCGCACGGACTCGTCCCGCACATCCGTGATCACGACTTCGGCGCCGTCCGACAGCAGGTGCTCGACGAGGTGGTGGCCCACCTTGCCGACGCCCGCGACCCCCACTTTCCGGCCACGCAGCGTCGGGTCGCCCCAGAGGTGCTGGGCAGACGCCCGCATGCCCTGGAAGACACCGAAGGCGGTGAGCACTGAGGAGTCGCCGGCGCCGCCGTTCTCGGGGGAGCGGCCGGTGGTCCACTGGCACTCGCGGGCCACGACGTCCATGTCGGCGACGTATGTGCCGACATCGCAGGCCGTCACGTAGCGCCCGCCGAGCGAGGCGACGAAACGGCCGTAGGCCAGCAGGAGCGCCTCGGTCTTGATCTGCTCGGGGTCACCGATGATGACCGCCTTGCCGCCGCCGTGGTCGAGACCGGCCATGGCGTTCTTGTACGACATGCCGCGCGCCAGGTTCAGCGCGTCCGCGACGGCCTCCTCCTCGGAGGCGTACGGGTAGAAGCGGGTGCCGCCGAGGGCCGGGCCCAGGGCGGTGGAGTGGATGGCGATGACGGCCTTGAGGCCGCTGGCACGGTCCTGGCAGAGCACGACTTGTTCGTGGCCCCCCTGATCCGAGTGGAACAGGGTGTGCAGGACGCCGTCGGTCACATCGGTCACTGTGGTGACTCCCAAGTACGAAGCGGCGGAAAGACCCCCCTGAAGGTGGGGAGGGCCCCGGACCGACCGGCACGGACGGTCCGACTGGGCAAGAGCGTAAGTCCTCCGGGGGCACGGATCCGTGTCAGTGCGGTGGATCACCCACTACAGGAGTACGGGCGTGACACGATCGCTGCATGTCGGTGGTGTCTTCAGTGCTCGTCCCTTACGCGTCCTACCTCCGGGTGTACGAGCCACTGGCGGCCTTCCCGGAAGCCGAACGTGCTCACTGGGCCCGCTATGCGGGCCGCGGGCGGATCCCCACGGCCCAGGACGAACTGCGCCGCTCCCTGGCGGACTTGGCGGCCACGCCGCCGGTCGGCGTGCCGCCCCACGAGAGCGCCGACGCGTTCGTCGCGGAGGTGGACGGAGTGGTGTGCGTCTGCCCGTGGCGGACCCGGCTGCGCGGGTGGCTGGCGCTGGACGGGCTGGCGGACATGTTCCCGGGTGCGGTGCTCGACGCGGTGCTGCCCCCGGTGGTGCGCGGCCAGGCCGTGGCCGACCACGAGCGGTGGGCGGAGCGCAACCCGGATGCCCGGCCGTGGATCAGGACGGCGGTGTGGCAGGTCCCGGTGCGCTGGTTCGTCCTGTTCTCGGACGAGGAGCGCGAGTACCGGGAGGCGGCCGAGGGCGGTGAGCCGCCCCTGCTGCGGTACCGGACGCCGATGGTCCAGGCGCGGCGGAGGCTGGCCCGGGGGCTGAAGACACTGCGGGAGTCCATGGACGACGGCCCCTTGGCCGAGGGGTTGGTGGACGTCGGCCGGTGGCTGGAGGAATTCCATCCGCGCGCGCTCGTGGAGCTGGACTACGGCGGACTGGTGCATGCCTTGCCGGCTGAGCAGCTCGCGGCGGACCGGAGCGCCGCGGACGTGGCCGAGGGGATCGCGGCCCTGGGCGCCGGGGACACCGAGGGTGCGAGCGAGGCCTACGCGCGGCTGGCGGAGCGCTGGAGGGCCGTGAGGGACCGCCAGTTCGCGAACTGACGACCCATGAACCTGTGACCCATGTGACACGTGGGAGTGAAGAGGCGGAACCGTAGCCGAGTGGTGGCGGGACCTACGTCCCGAACCGGGCCTTTGTCTCAAGCGTGATGGATAGCACTTACGGGGCCCTTGCGTCCTTACCTACTCCTCGTGCCAAAATAGGACAAGGAGTCCGGGGAGGGCTCCATCCGTCCAAGTATGGGCGGAATGCTCAGCATTGCACTCTATGGGGGGTCTGACGACTCCTGATCGCTCTGTGACTGATCGTCACGGTGGTGTGACTGTCCGCTATGGCATGGTCCATCGGCTTCCGTCGCTGATGAACACCTGGGAGGGCAATTCCATCGGTTTGGCCGACGTGGCTGGACGGATGGTGTAGTTGTAGTGCCGAGGACAAGCCGTTCGTCCTATAACCGACTCGGCCCGCGTCCGCCATTTCGGGCAACGCGGGTCAAGGTGCAGAATTTAGAGGAAAGAACCGAGAATGTTCGGTTCTCCCGAGGAGGCCGCTCATGACCGCTCGCACCCCTGATGCCGAGCCGCTGCTGACCCCGGCTGAGGTTGCCACGATGTTCCGCGTGGACCCGAAGACGGTTACCCGTTGGGCCAAGGCAGGCAAGCTCACGTCCATCCGCACGCTCGGTGGACATCGCCGGTACCGCGAGGCAGAGGTCCGCGCACTGCTTGCGGGTATTCCGCAGCAGCGCAGCGAGGCCTGACATACCCCTGTCGCCGCGTCACAACTGGGCTTTTGGGTCCCCCAACCCGTATAGCCCACCCATAGCTCCATATGACGGGCGCCCGCCCCAACGGGCGCCATACCTGTGCCATACGGGTGTCGTCATGAGATCGCGCTGGACTCCGCCGGGTCCAGCGCGATCTTTTTTGTGCGTGCAGCCGACCGTGCGGTTCCGTGGTCCTCCTGCTTCCCGTCGGCATCCGGCCACTCCGGACCCCTGGAAACCGGGCGTCCGGTTGGCTCCGGGAGGGGCTCGTTCGGGTGCGCTCACCCCCGCGAAGGGTCAGTGCGCCGGGGCCCCGCAGGGACCGCATGGGGTGCTGTGCGGTCTTCCGACGCCACCCCCGCGCCAGGGGTGCAATTGCACATATTAAATTCGCCAGTTGTAGGAAGGGTGTAAAGCCACCCCTTCTGAAAACTGATTCAGTGACACCCGTCACATGATGTGGGTCTTGCCAAGGTCGAGCCTCCCACTCCTGGGGAGTGGAAGGCGAAGCCATTGGTCACGTGGCGGGAGGACTTTGGTCCTCCGCTCCCGCGCGGCCGTGCGGCCCTTCCCGGCCCGCTTCGGCGCCGCGGGGCGGCGACGAGGCGAGTGCGGGGGTGGGGCGGGTCGTCGTCCGGGCCGGAGCGGACCGCCTCGCGAGGGCCTGCGGGGCGGTCCCGGGTCCCGCCGTCACAGGCCGCACGGTCTGTTCCGGCGCTCCTGACGGCCTCGCGTGCTCTGCGGTGAGGGGCGCACGGCCGGTACGGGGCGCGGTCTCCGGGGCGGGCGGTGTCGGAGGTTCCGAAGGCGTCACGCGCTCCGCGGCTCCCTCTGGCGGCTCGGGCGCCGCCGGGGCCGCTGTGGGCGTCCCGGACGGTTCGGGGGCGGTCGCGGTCGCGGTGGGCCCCGTTGGCCCGTCAGGGGCCGCCAGGGACTCCATGGCGAGCCTGAGCAGCCGTGCGCAGACCGCGCAGTGCCGGGTGAGGTGTCGATAGCCCGAGGCGGCCGCCAGGTGTGCGCGGAGCAGGGCCCGTATCTCGTGCCGGGGCGCCCTGCGGCGGACGGGAGCCGGGGTGGGGGCCGGGGCGGGCGTCGGGGGATGAGCGGGAACAGGTGCCGGGGAGGAGTCAGGGTCCGGCGCGGGGTCCGAGCCCCGGACCCGGGCCGGCTCGCGGGCATCGGCCCGTTCCGACAGGAAGCCCTCGCCCGTGGATGCCGTCATCCGCGCCACCTCCCGGTGGATGCGCGCCGCCCCCACCGGGAAATCCAGGGGCGGTCCTTGGTTCTGAGTACTCGTCGGCGGACACCGGAGTCAAGACGCGCGAAAGCCCGGATCCAGAGGATCCGGGCTTTCGTTACTGCGGTCCTGACGGGATTTGAACCCGCGGCCTCCACCTTGACAGGGTGGCGAGCACTCCAAACTGCTCCACAGGACCAGGTTTTCGCTGCTGCCTTGCGGCTGGCTGCGAAGACAGACTGTACAGGAGGTCAGAGGGTGCGGTCGACCTCACTCCTGGTGGTGGAGCCGTTACGCGGCCACCGCCGGGCCCTTTACGGGGCGGCGGCGTCGATCGCCTTCACGATCCGCTTGTCGGAGACGGGGAACGCGGTGCCCAGCGCGTGCGCGAAGTAGCTGACCCGCAGCTCCTCGATCATCCAGCGGATGTCCAGGACCTCCTGCGGGACCGGCCTGCCCTGCGGCAGTTGCTCCAGCAGCCAGGCGTACTCGTCCTGCATCTCGTGGACCTTCTCCATGCGCGTGGTGTCGCGCTGGACGTTCGTCGGCATCTGCTGGAGCCGGCGGTCCTCGGCGACCAGGTAGCGCATCAGGTCGGGCAGCCTGCGCAGCCCGGTCAGGGTGACGAACCCGGGCGGTACGAGGCGGGCGAGGTGCTCCCGTACGTCCGTGACGTTGTTGATCAGGACCAGGCTGTTCGTGGCCTTCAGCCGGCGCTCGCAGGCCTGCCAGGCCGCCAGGATCTGCTGGACCTGGCCGATCGTGCGGACGGTCAGGTCCACCAGGTCGGCGCGCACCTTGTCGTACAGCTTCCGGAACGACGCCTCGTCCCATGCGGGGCCGCCGTGCGCGGCGATCAGCCGGTCGGCGGCCGCCGTCGCGCAGTCGTCGAAGAGCGCCTGGATGGAGCCGTGCGGATTGCGGGACAGCGCGAGCTTCTGTTGGTTCGTGAGCTTGTCCGAGGCGAACTTCGCCGGGTTCACCGGGATGTTCAGCAGGATCAGCTTCCGGGTGCCGCGCCACATCGCCTGTTGCTGCTCGGCCTCGGTGTCGAAGAGCCGTACGGCCACCGTCCCGCCCTGGTCGACCAGTGCGGGGAAGGCCTTGACCGGCTGCCCCGCCCTCCGCGTCTCGAAGACGCGGTCCAGCGTGCCGATCGTCCAGTCCGTGAGGCCCGAACGCTCGATGGACTCCCCGGAAGGCCCCGCGGTCGCCGCGGCCGCCTTGGAGAGGGCCTGACGGGCCTTGGGGCGCAGCTGGACCCGGAGGGCCTCCAGATCCTTGTCCTCGGCGACCTTGCGGCGACGCTCGTCGACGACCCGGAAAGTGATCTTCAAGTGGTCCGGGATCCGGCTCAGGTCGAAGTCGTCCGCGGTGACGGGCACGCCGACCATCCGCTGGAGCTCACGGGCCAGCGTCACCGGCAGTGGCTCCTGCAGCGGTACGGCCCGGTCCAGGAACTTGTCCGCGTAGTTCGGCGCGGGCACGTAGTGCCGGCGGATCGGCTTGGGCAGGGAGCGGATCAGCTCGGTGACCACTTCCTCGCGCAGGCCCGGGATCTGCCAGTCGAAGCCCTCGGAGGTGACCTGGTTGAGCACCTGCAGCGGGATGTGGACGGTCACGCCGTCGGCGTCCGCGCCGGGCTCGAACTGGTACGTCACCCGGAACTTGAGCTTCCCCTGCCGCCAGGAGTCCGGGTAGTCGTCCTTGGTGACGGCCCCGGCCTTCTCGTTGATGAGCATCGAGCGTTCGAAGTCCAGCGCGTCGGGCTCGTCGCGGCGCTTGTGCTTCCACCACGAGTCGAAGTGCGCGCCGGAGACGACGTGTTCGGGGATGCGCCGGTCGTAGAAGTCGAACAGCGTCTCGTCGTCCACGAGGATGTCGCGGCGCCGGGCGCGGTGCTCCAACTCCTCGACCTCGCCCAGGAGTTTGCGGTTGTCGTGGAAGAACTGGTGGTGCGTGCGCCAGTCACCCTCCACCAGGGCGTTGCGGATGAAGAGATCCCGCGAGGCCTCCTGGTCGATACGGCCGAAATTGATCTTGCGCTGGGCCACGATCGGTACGCCGTACAGCGTGACCCGCTCGTACGCCATCACCGCCGCCTGGTCCTTCTCCCAGTGCGGCTCGCTGTAGGTGCGCTTCAGCAGGTGCTGGGCCAGCGGTTCGATCCACTCGGGCTCGACCCTGGCGTTGACCCGCGCCCACAGCCGGGACGTCTCGACCAGTTCGGCCGACATCACGAACCGCGGCTGCTTCTTGAAGAGCGCCGAGCCCGGGAAGATCGCGAACTTGGCGCTGCGGGCGCCCAGGTACTCGTTCTTCTCGGTGTCCTTCAGCCCGATGTGCGAGAGCAGGCCGGCCAGCAGAGAGGTGTGCACCGAATGCTCGGGGGCGTCGTCCTCATTGAGCTCGATCCCCATCTGCTTGGCGACCGTACGCAGCTGCGCGTAGATGTCCTGCCATTCGCGGATGCGCAGGAAGTTCAGATACTCCTGCTTGCACATCCGGCGGAAGCTGGAGGAACCGCGCTCCTTCTGCTGCTCGCGGATGTAGCGCCACAGATTCAGGAACGCCAGGAAGTCGGACGTCTCGTCCTTGAACCGGGCGTGCTGCTGATCGGCCTGCGTCTGCTTCTCGGACGGCCGCTCGCGCGGGTCCTGGATGGAGAGCGCGGAGGCGATGACCATCACCTCGCGGACGCAGCCGTTCCGGTCGGCCTCGATGACCATGCGGGCCAGCCGCGGGTCCACCGGCAGCTGCGAGAGCTTCCGGCCCAGCGGGGTGAGCCGCTTCTTCGGATCCTTCTCCTCCGGATCCAGCGCGCCCAGCTCCTGGAGGAGCTGCACGCCGTCACGGATGTTGCGGTGGTCCGGCGGGTCGATGAAGGGGAACTTCTCGATGTCGCCGAGACCGGCCGCGGTCATCTGAAGGATGACGGAGGCCAGGTTCGTACGGAGGATCTCCGGGTCGGTGAACTCCGGACGGGTCAGGAAGTCGTCCTCGGAGTACAGCCGGATACAGATGCCGTCCGACGTACGGCCGCAGCGGCCCTTGCGCTGGTTGGCGCTGGCCTGCGAGATCCGCTCGATCGGCAGCCGCTGGACCTTGGTGCGGTGGCTGTATCGGGAGATACGGGCGTTGCCCGGGTCGATCACGTACTTGATGCCGGGAACGGTCAGCGAGGTCTCGGCGACGTTCGTCGCGAGGACGACTCTGCGGCCGGTGTGGCGCTGGAACACGCGGTGCTGCTCGGCGTGCGACAGGCGGGCGTAGAGGGGGAGCACCTCGGTATGTCTGAGGTTGCGCTTGCCGAGCGCGTCCGCCGTGTCGCGGATCTCCCGCTCGCCGGAGAGGAACACCAGCACGTCGCCGGGCCCTTCCGTCTGGAGCTCGTCGACGGCGTCGCAGATCGCGGTGATCTGGTCGCGGTCGGAGTCCTCGCTGTCCTCCTCGAGGAGGGGCCGGTAGCGCACCTCCACCGGATACGTACGGCCGCTGACCTCGACGATCGGCGCCTCGCCGAAGTGGCGTGCGAAGCGCTCCGGGTCGATGGTCGCCGAGGTGATGACGACCTTCAGGTCCGGGCGCTTGGGCAGCAGCCGGGCCAGATAGCCGAGCAGGAAGTCGATGTTCAGCGACCGCTCGTGGGCCTCGTCGATGATGATCGTGTCGTACGCGAGCAGCTCGCGGTCCGTCTGGATCTCGGCGAGCAGGATGCCGTCCGTCATCAGCTTGACGAAGGTCGCGTCCTGGTTGACCTGGTCGGTGAAGCGGACCTTCCAGCCCACCGCCTCGCCCAGCGGCGTCTTCAGCTCCTCGGCGATCCGCTCGGCCACCGTTCGCGCCGCGATCCGGCGCGGCTGGGTGTGCCCGATCATGCCGCGGACGCCCCGGCCCAGCTCCATGCAGATCTTGGGGATCTGGGTGGTCTTGCCGGAGCCGGTCTCACCGGCGACGATCACGACCTGGTGGTCGCGTATCGCCTCCAGGATCTCGTCCTTCTTCTGGCTGACCGGAAGCTGTTCGGGGTACGAAAGGGCAGGCATCCGCCTGGCCCGCAGCGCGAGCCGCCCGGCTGCCTTCGTGGCCTGGGCCGCGATCTCGTCCAGCACGGCCTGCTGGGCCTCGGGCTTACGAATGCGGCGCGCGCCCTCGAGGCGGCGGCCGAGCCGGTGCGCGTCGCGGAGCGAGAGCTGCCCGAGCTGGGACTGGAGATCGGCAAAGGAAGTAGACATACGGGTCCCAGGATCTCACCCGGGCCCGAGGAACGGCGAACCTATTTCGCGCGGTCTCGGTCACCGGGCCCGTGAGCCCGGGGACGGGGTGATCACAGCACGTACCATTCCGGACAGTTGCTCCCTCTGCCGTGCCCCCTGCCGGAAGGCCTGTCCGCCGTGTCCCGTTCGTCGTGGTGCTGCCTGGTGGCGGCCCTTGCGGTTGTCCTGGGGCTGTTCTGCGGACCGTCGGCGGCTTCGGCGTCGACGCCTCCGGCGGGTCCCTCCGTGGCCGCGTCCATGGCCACCGCGCAGGGAGACGGGCTTCCGGGCTGCGGCAGGAAGGGCGAGCACGACGGCACCGTGCCGGCCGTTCCCGGGCGGGCCCGCGCGGCCCATGACCAGGCGCCGGGGCTCGCCGAGTGGGGCCTGCCCGCAGCGACCGTTCCGGGCCCGGCCCACCGGCCCGCGCCGATGACACCGCGGGGACTCGACGCGGCCGCGCCGAGCCCGGTGGAGCTCTCCGTGCTGAGGGTGTAGACGGCCTGCTCTTCCCGGCCGTCCTGCCCCTTTCCTCCCGCATCGCCAGCTCGGAGTTCCGCATGCCCACGTCCACGTCCAACCCGCCCCCGAAGCCCTCGTCCCGGGCGGCCGGCAAGAAGCCCTTGATCTACGGCGCCGGGGTGGTCGTCGCCGCAGCGCTGCTCGGTTATGTGTCCTACCGGGCGACCGCCCCGGATGCGCCCGGCCCCGGTTCCTCGTCCTCGGTGGTGGCGGGCGTCACCGCGGACCCCGACGAGGGCGTCTACCCCGAGCTGGCGAAGCTCGCCCGGCGCGACGCCGGCGACAGACTGGCACGCGGCCGGGCGGACGCGCCCGTCGTCCTCATCGAGTACGCCGACTTCAAGTGCGGCTACTGCGGCAAGTTCGCCCGGGACACCGAGCCGGCCCTGGTGAAGAAGTACGTCGACAACGGCACCCTGCGCATCGAGTGGCGCAACTTCCCGATCTTCGGCTCCGAGTCCGAGGCCGCCGCGCGTGCCTCCTGGGCCGCAGGGCAGCAGGGCCGCTTCTGGGAGTTCCACCGCGCCGCGTACGCCGAAGGAGTCAAGGAGAAGGGGTTCGGCAAGGACCGGCTGAAGGCTCTGGCCCGCGAGGCCGGAGTGCCCGACCTCGACCGCTTCGTCCGCGACACGGACGGCGCGGCGGCCGCGGCAGCGGTGAGCAAGGACCAGGAGCAGGGGTACGGGATCGGCGCGACGTCCACGCCGTCCTTCCTGATCAACGGCCGCCCGATCGCCGGGGCGCAGCCCGCGGAGACCTTCACCCAGGCCATCGAACAGGCGGCCGACCGGGCGAAGAACCTCGGCAACGCGGGCCAGGGCGCCCACGGCACCGCATCCCCGGAAGGCGCCGCGAACGGCCGGGGCTCCGCGAAGTGACGGCGGACATCGGCTACTTCGCCGCACTCCTCGGCGGGCTGCTGGCCCTGCTCAGCCCGTGCAGCGCCCTGCTGCTCCCCGCCTTCTTCGCGTACTCCATCGATTCCGCCTCCCGGCTGCTCGCCCGGACGGGGATCTTCTACGCGGGCCTGGCCACCACCCTGGTCCCGCTCGGCGCCGCGGGCTCGTACGCCGGACGGCTCTTCTACAGCCATCGCGACGCCCTCGTGCTCGGTGCGGGCTGGCTGATCATCGTGCTCGGCGTGGCGCAGATCGTCGGCGTGGGCTTCGCCTCGGGACGGATCTCCGCCCTCAGCGGCCGGATCCGCCCCACGACCGCGCTGTCCGTCTATGCGCTCGGGGCCGTCTACGGCCTGGCCGGCTTCTGCGCGGGACCGATCCTCGGCAGCGTCCTCACCGTCGCAGCCGTCAGCGGCAGCCCGGCGTACGGAGGACTGCTGCTCGCCGTCTACGCGCTGGGCATGGCGGTGCCGCTCTTCCTGCTCGCGCTGCTCTGGGAGCGGTTCGAGCTGGGCCGGAGGGCGTGGCTGCGCGGCCGTGTCCTGCGGTTCGGGCGCTTCGAGCTGCACACCACGACCCTGCTGTCGGGGCTCTTCTTCATGTGCCTCGGCGTGCTCTTCCTGGCGTACGACGGCACGACCGCGTTGCCCGGACTGTTGGACGTGGACCAGTCGTTCGCGGTCGAGCAGTGGGCCCGGAACATCGGCGAGCGCGTGCCGGACGCGGTGCTGCTGGTCGCGGTGGTGGCCGTGGTGCTCTTGGTACTCGCGGTGCGGTCCGGGCGGCGCCGGAGCAGGGACGGCGCGGACGCGGTGAACACCGTGGACGGGGAGGGCGTCTGACACGACGAAGGCCCCGTCCATCGGACGGGGCCTTCGGGTGGTGGCTGGGGCCGGGATCGAACCGGCGACCTATCGCTTTTCAGGCGATCGCTCGTACCAACTGAGCTACCCAGCCACGCAGCTCATAAGGGCTGCAGCGGTCCTGACGGGATTTGAACCCGCGGCCTCCACCTTGACAGGGTGGCGAGCACTCCAAACTGCTCCACAGGACCAAGCTTTGTGCGACTAAGTGTCGCACAGGTTGTGCGTGCCCCCAACGGGATTCGAACCCGTGCTACCGCCTTGAAAGGGCGGCGTCCTGGGCCACTAGACGATGAGGGCAGAACTGCTGGTACAGCTTGCTTCTGCGTCTGTCGCCCGAAGGGAAAGTGAGAAGCGTCCGACTCCGCTTCCCCCCTCAAGAGGTTCGGCTTTTCCTTCCACCTCTGAGGTTTCAGAACGGTCGAGCCCTGACCGGTGCCCTTGGGCACGTCGGAGACAATACACGTGCGTTTCGGTGTCAGCCAAACCGAATAGGGGAGGGCGTCGCGTCGGGCCGGCCCTCCTTGGGCAGATGGCGGCTGACCTCGGCGGTCGTCAGGCCGAGGCCGCCGAGGGTGATCTCGTCCCAGGCCTGCAGACGGCGGGTGGAGCGGTCCAGGTAAAGCACCGACGCGAGCACCTGCTCCGGCTTCTCGTTCTGTACGGCCCGCAGCCCGCCCCCGCCCGTGGAACCCTCGACCATCAGCCGGGTACCGCCCTTCATGAGCTCGTTCTGCCGGTGGTGCACATGCCCGGCCAGAACGAGGGGCACCGCCCCGTCCGTCTGCCGGGCCGCCTCCGGTTCGTGGGCGACGGCGATGTCGACCGGGGTGCGCGCCCGCCCCTGCCCGCGCAGCGCCGCGGCGAGGCGTCGGCCCGCCGCCCCCTCGACGTCCTCGGCCTGCTCCGGGCCCGTGCGGTCCGGAGTGAACTGCGGGTCCCCGATGCCCGCCACCCGCAGCCCGCCGACGGTCACCGCGCGGCCTTCGTCGAGCACGTGCACGTTCTTGAAGCGCTTGTTCCCCTCCAGATACTTCTGCGTGACCGCCGAGTCGTGGTTGCCGCGGACCCAGACGTAGGGCGCACCCAGGTCGCTGATCGGGTCGAGGAAGCTGTTCTCCACGGCCGCCCCGTGATCCATCGTGTCGCCGGAGTCGATGATCACGTCGATGTCGTACTGCTCGACGAGCGAGCCGATGATGTGCCACGCCGCGGGGTTGAGGTGGATGTCGGAGACGTGCAGGACGCGGAGCGTGGCGGGGTCCGGGCTGTACACGGGGAGCGTCGACGTGGCGTCGTACAGCTTGGTGACGTTGGTGACCAGCCGGGCGAGTTCCTGCTGGTAGACGTCGAAGTCGGTGACGATCGAGCGGGCGTCTCCGACGACGGAGGGGGCGCTGGACAGCAGCCCGGAGAACTTCGGCTCCAGGACGGACTCGGGGTTCCAGGTGGCGTACGCCCCGACGCCCGAGGCGGCCAGCAGCGTGAGCGCCAGCCCTCCGGCAGCCAGGGCGCGCCTGGGCCTGCGGTAGACCGCGAGGCCGAGCGCGGTGGCCCCGGAGACGACCGCGACGCAGGAACGCACGGCGAGCTCGCGGGCGCCGGCGCTGACGTCACCGCTCACCTCGCTCTCCAGACCGGCGAGCCGTTCGGGGTGCTGGACCAGGGCCTCGGAGCGGACCGGGTCGAGGCGGTCGACGTCGACGTCGAGCCGGACCGGGGCGTGGTGCGAGTCCAGTTCGAGGGCACCGAGGGGGGACACGTTGATCTTGGTGCCGCCGCTGAGCGAGGGCCGCAGGGTCATGGTCGTGTCCATCGGTCCCACGGGCGTGCGGACGCTGCCGACGGCCAGCAGCCCCAGCCAGGCGCCGAACAGCACGACGGCGACCAGCCCCAGCGCGCGGGCGAACGGACGCGGCGAGCCGGCGAGCATCCCGTGGCCGTGGAAGCGGCGACCGGGCCGACGACCGGAGCGCGGGCGGGGGCGGATGAGGTGTTGGACACGGGCTGCTGCGGCACGGAACGGGTCGGCCATTGGGCGCGTATGCCCCGGCGAAGGGGCGGATATGCGTGTCGGTGCACCGGGGCGCATCCGGCGGCCGTACGTGACAATGGCGGGGTGCTGGAGATGACGCGGGAAGCGTTCGAGGAACTGGTCGGCGAGGCGCTGGACCGGATTCCGCCGGAGCTCACCCGGCTGATGGACAACGTCGCGGTATTCGTCGAGGACGAACCGGAAGCCGATGATCCGGAGCTGCTCGGGCTCTACGAGGGCACGCCGCTGACCGAGCGCGGTGAGTGGTACGCGGGCGTCCTGCCGGACCGGATCACCATCTACCGGGGGCCGACGCTGCGGATGTGCGAGTCGCGCGAGGACGTCGTCACGGAGACGGAGACCACGGTCGTGCACGAGATCGCCCACCACTTCGGCATCGACGACGAGAGGCTGCACGCGCTCGGCTACGGGTGAGGGCGGAAGGCCGCGCGCACACGAGTTCGGGTGAGATGCGGCACACGGTCAGGTGTGAATGAGGTGTGCGGGCTCGCCCGCGGGCGTGTCCCCGGCAGGGTGGCGGGAGTTGGGCACAGCGCTCCCGGCTCGTTTTCGGGATGCCTCGTCCTTCTTCGCGCCCCCGGAGGTGCCCCCGTGCGCCAGTTGCCCGTCCCCATCCGCTGGGCGGCCGTCACCGCGGTGACGATCGCAGCGTCCACCGGCTGCATGAGCATCGGCTCCGACGGCGGGAAGCCGGCGCCCTCCGGCTCCGCCGCGCCGAAGGGCTCGGTGGCCGAGCCGGACGGATCCACGGTGGCCGGTACCGGCCGGGCCCGTACCGGGGGCGGCGCCGAGGCGCACTCCGAGCGTAAAGGCGGCCGGTCTGCCGAGCCGAGCGCCTCGGCCGCCCCCTCGGGCAGCCCCGGCGCCGCCGCATCCGGCCGGCCCGGAGCGGCGCAGGGCGGCCGTCCGCCGACACGGACGCCCACCGCGCCGGAGCCCGGAGCCCCCGAGCAGCCGGAATCGCCGACTCCGTCCGGCCCGGGTCCGGGCCCCGCCGAGACCCCGCAGCCGCCGGAGCCGCCGGAGCCCGAGCCGGGGACCTCCGAGCAGCCGCCCCCGGTGCCCTCGGCGTCGCCCGCCGCCCAGTTCCGTACCGGTGCGAAAGGTGCGCCGGACGGCGTGTACGCGCGGCGGACTCCGGAGGCATCACCGCAGGTGGGACCGGCCTGAGGGGGTGGCCGGCATGGGGCGGGTTGCGTAATGGGGGGAAGAGTGCGTATGGTTATAGATCGTTTGATCCCATTGCCCGGCGCCGACACAGAAGAGCGCCGTGTGGCGCGTACTCTCCCTTGCCGTGGCTGGACCGCATTGAGGCGGTCGAAATTGCGAAAACACGGAGTTACGGGCGCGTGCCGAGACTCCGGAAGGTTTCGCATTTCGCATGTCAATTTCCAGTTCTGACCACACCGTCATGCCCGAGAACGTCGAGAACGACGTCGAGAGCGCCGAGCTCATCGAGGCCGCAGAGGCCGTCATCGCCGAGTCCGTCGACTCCGTCGAGACCGACGCCCCCCAGGCCGAGCAGGCCGACGCCGACTCCGCCGAGGCGGACGCCGAGCCGACCATCACGTTCGCCGAGCTGGGCCTGCCCGAGGGCATCGTCCGCAAGCTCGCGCAGAACGGTGTGACGTCGCCCTTCCCGATCCAGGCGGCGACCATCCCGGACGCCCTGGCCGGCAAGGACATCCTGGGCCGCGGCCGTACCGGCTCCGGCAAGACCCTCTCCTTCGGTCTGCCGACCCTGGCCTCCCTGGCCGGTGGCCACACCGAGAAGAAGAAGCCCCGCGCGATCATCCTCACCCCGACCCGTGAGCTCGCGATGCAGGTCGCGGACGCGCTCCAGCCCTACGGCGACGTGCTCGGCCTGAAGATGAAGGTCGTCTGCGGCGGTACGTCGATGGGCAACCAGATCTACGCACTGGAGCGCGGTGTCGACGTCCTCGTCGCCACCCCGGGCCGGCTGCGCGACATCATCAACCGGGGCGCCTGCTCCCTGGAGAACGTCCAGGTCGCCGTCCTCGACGAGGCCGACCAGATGTCCGACCTGGGCTTCCTGCCCGAGGTCACCGAGCTGCTCGACCAGATCCCCGGCGGCGGCCAGCGCATGCTCTTCTCCGCCACCATGGAGAACGAGATCGGCACCCTGGTCAAGCGCTACCTGAGCAACCCGGTCACCCACGAGGTCGACTCCGCCCAGGGCAACGTCTCGACCATGTCGCACCACGTCCTCGTCGTGAAGCCGAAGGACAAGGCGCCGGTCACCTCCGCGATCGCCGCCCGCAAGGGCCGCACGATCATCTTCGTCCGCACCCAGCTGGGCGCCGACCGCATCGCCGAGCAGCTCATCGAGGCCGGCGTCAAGGCGGACGCCCTGCACGGCGGCATGACGCAGGGTGCCCGTACCCGCGTTCTCGAAGACTTCAAGAAGGGCTTCGTCAACGCGCTCGTCGCGACCGACGTCGCCGCGCGCGGTATCCACGTCGACGGCATCGACCTGGTCCTGAACGTTGACCCGGCCGGTGACCACAAGGACTACCTGCACCGCTCGGGCCGCACCGCCCGTGCCGGCAAGTCCGGTGTCGTCGTCTCGCTGGCGCTGCCGCACCAGCGTCGCCAGATCTTCCGCCTGATGGAGGACGCGGGCGTCGACGCGTCGCGCCACATCGTCCAGGGCGCGGGTGTGTTCGAGCCCGAGGTCGCCGAGATCACCGGCGCCCGTTCGCTCACCGAGGTCCAGGCCGACTCGGCGAACAACGCCGCCAAGCAGGCCGAGCGCGAGGCCGCCGACCTGACCAAGCAGCTGGAGCGCATCCAGCGCCGTGCCGTGGAGCTGCGCGAGGAGGCCGACCGCCTGGTCGCCCGCGCCGCACGCGAGCGGGGCGACGACCCCGAGGCAGCGGTGGCCGAGGTCGCCGCCGAGGCGGAGGCCGCACTCCTGGCCGCCACCTCCGTACCGGAGCAGCAGGCTGCGCGCGAGGAGCGCCGCGACGACCGCGGCAACTTCGAGCGCCGGGACAACCGCGGCGGCGACCGCGGTGGTTACCGTGGCGGCAACGACCGTGTCGGCGAGCGCAGCGGCCGTCCGGCCGGCAGCAACGGCTACCGCGGCAGCAGCGACCGTCCGTCGTTCCGCGGCAGCAACGACCGTCGTGAGGACCGTCCGGTCGGTGGCGGTTTCCGCTCCGGTGGCGGTGACCGTCGTGACGACCGTGGCGGCCGTTCCTTCGAGCGTCGTGACAACGACCGTCCGGCGTTCAACCGCGACCGTCGTGACGAGCGTCCCTCGGGCGGTTTCCGCTCCGGTGGCGGTGACCGTCGTGACGACCGTGGCGGCCGTTCCTTCGAGCGTCGCGACAACGACCGTCCGTCGGGCGGATTCAACCGTGACAACGACCGTCCGGCGTTCAACCGCGACCGTCGTGACGAGCGCCCGTCCGGTGGCTTCCGCTCCGGTGGCGGCGACCGTCCCTTCAACCGTGACCGTCGTGACGACCGCCCGGCGGGCGGCTTCCGCTCCGGCGGTGGCAGCGACCGCCCCACCGGTCGCCGTGACGACCACCGCGCCACGGGAACCGGCACGAGCACCGGCTCCTTCGGCCGTCGTGACGAGAAGCCGCGCTGGAAGCGCAACGGCTGATCCTCCGATCGCCTGACTGCCTGACAGGACCCGCACATCACCTCGGTGATGTGCGGGTCCTGCTTTGTTGAACGGGTTCGAATTTTGCTGACGGTGCCTGTGGGGCGGCTGTTAAGGTCAGCCCACGCACACGGGGAGTTGGGGCCGGGGGGCTTTCACACTTCGCACAGACCGCGGCACGCGCTGCCGCGTCCTCCCCGTGGCCGATCCATCACCTGGGAGGGGACTGCGTTGACAGCGTTCGTTCGTGGCCGTGCCGCATGGCTGGGGTCCGTAGTGGGAGTCACCGTCCTCGCGACGACTGTCGTACCGGCCGAGGCCGCACCCGTCGCGGCTCCGGCCGTCGTGGCGACCACCGGTACCTACGGCCTCGACTTCTCCGGCGGGCGGCTGAACACCGTGGAGCAGAGTCCCAGCGGTGACCGGGTGGTGTACGAGCGTCAGGTGTCCGCCGACGGCGTGACCGTGGGGGAGCGGCAGAGCCGCGGGTACGTGGGCCCCTTTGCCAACGGCGCCCACCTCAGGAGCGTGCCCTGCGACATGGGCGCCTGTGTGGAGCTGGTCGGCGCGGGCAACGGGAGCTTCGGCGTCGTCTTCGTCGACGGGGAAGGCGACAACGCCGGCCTGGAGAGCATGAATTACAGGATGTCGGGAACCTCGCACTACGGGGGCCCCCTCTACCCGGCGGGTACCACGAAGATCGTGGATCTGACCGGGCGCTCCTGGGTCGCCAACGGCGGCTCGACCGCCGAACAGCAGGCCGGTGTGCACCCGAGCTATCGCGCCACCGCCGACCCCGTCGTCCGTAAGCCCACCGCCGCATCCGTCTGGGGCACCACGCTCTGGGCGGCGACCTCCACCACCGGCGCGCTCACCGCCACCGATCTGGGGCAGCGGAAGGTCGTGCAGACGCTCGCCACCGGCGCTCCCTGTGTGATCAAGGAGGTGCGCACGGTCGGGCGCTGGATCTACTGGAACTGCGGGACGACCGGCGCGGCGGGGGTGTACGACCGTACGGCGAACAAGTCGTTCACCGTGCCGTCCGGGCCCGCCCTCGTCGGCGACGGGTATCTGGTCCGGCACGACCGGACCGCCGGGAAGCTGCTGCTGACCGACTTCCACACGGGCAAGGCGGCCGCTCCCCGGGCGGTGGCCGACCTGCCCGCCGGGAAGACCGCCGACCAGCGACGGCTGACCTGGGCGGTGGACAAGTTCGGCGGGGACATCGCCTACCTGGATGCCGCCCGGTCCATCCACATCGTGCCCAGCGGCGTGCCCGCACAGCCCCTCGCGAAGCTGGCTTCCGATGTCGCAGAGCCTTACATCGACATCAAGGGCATGTACGGCCCGGAGGCATGGCTCAGCACCTGGCAGTTCAACAAGCCCGTCACCTGGACGTACACCGTCAAGGACGTGACCGGCCGCACCGTACGCACCCTCAAGGGCGGCTCCGGCACCGAGACGGGCGTCGAGTGGGACGGCCGGACGGACACGGGGAAGTTCGCCGTAAACAGCCGGCACACCTGGACCCTGCGGGCGACCGCGGAGGACGGCTCGGGGATGTACACCACCAGCGGGAGCATCACGGTGAGCGGCGGCACGGCGGGCTTCCACGACCAGGGCTTTCTCAGTACGGGTGATCTCGTCACCCTCAACCCGTCCGGTGGGCTGACCGTTCAGTTCGGGCAGACCTCGGGCAGATTCGAGGGCAAGAAGACCGGCACCGGCTGGCCGGCCGGCACCCTCGCCGTTCCGTTCGCGGACACCGGCAGCGACCGGTGCGCCGAACTGCTCGTACGGATTCCGGGCGGCGAACTCCGTCAGTACACCGGCCGCTGCGGCCAGTCGGGTTACACGCCGAAGAGCAGCCACACCACGATCGGCAAGGGCTGGCAGCAGTTCGACGTGCTGACCTCGCCCGGCGATCTGAACGGGGACGGCCGGGCCGACCTCCTGGCCCGGCAGACGACCACCGGTGACATGTACCTCTTCCCCGGGGCGGCCGGGGGGAAGTTCGCGCCGAAGGTCAGGATCTACACCAACTGGAAGACCTACGCACAGATCACCGGCGTCGGTGACATCACCGGTGACGGCCGCGCCGACCTGCTCTGCCACGACCGCAAGGGCGGCCTGTGGCGCTACAACGGCCTGGGCAACGGCAGATTCGCGCCGCGGGCGCAGGTGTTCTCGGGCTGGGGGAGCTCGTACAACGCGATGGTGGGCGTCGGTGACCTGACCGGAGACGGAAAGAACGACATCGTCGTACGCGACTCGGCGGGCAAGCTGTTCCGCAACAACGGCAACGGCAAGGGGTCGTTCGGGCCCCGCACGCAGATCGCCACCGGCTGGAAGGCGTACAAGGGTCTCTTCTGAGAGCCTGACGGACTACGCGGCCGACAACCGGCGCATGTCATGCCTCCGGCGAGGGAATCGCTGGGGGCATGACAATCAACCCCCGCGGTGCCCCGTCCGAGGAACCGGCCCCGGCCCACGCACCGGACCCAGCGCCCGAAGGCCTCGCGTCCGCAAGTCCATCGACCGACGCCCTCCCGACCGGTCCGCCCGCCGGTTCCGACGAGGCGAGGCTGGCCGAACTCGGCTACACCCAGGTCCTCGCCCGACGGATGTCCGCCTTCTCCAACTACGCCGTCTCGTTCACGATCATCTCGGTGCTCTCCGGCTGCCTGACGCTGTATCTGTTCGGCATGAACACCGGCGGCCCCGCCGTCATCACCTGGGGCTGGGTGGGCGTCGGCCTCATGACGCTGTTCGTCGGGCTGGCGATGGCGGAGATCTGTTCGGCGTACCCGACCTCCGCCGGCCTGTATTTCTGGGCGCACCGGCTGGCCCCGCCGCGTTCGGCGGCGGCCTGGGCCTGGTTCACGGGCTGGTTCAACGTGCTGGGCCAGGTCGCCGTCACCGCCGGGATCGACTTCGGGGCGGCGTCGTTCCTGGGCGCCTACCTGAACCTCCAGTTCGACTTCGAGGTCACGCCCGGCCGCACGATCCTCCTCTTCGCCGCGATCCTGCTGCTGCACGGCCTGCTGAACACCTTCGGCGTGCGCATCGTCGCGATCCTCAACAGCGTCAGCGTCTGGTGGCACGTGCTCGGCGTCGCCGTGATCGTCGGCGCGCTGACCTTCGTACCCGACTCGCATCAGTCGGCGTCGTTCGTCTTCACCGAGTTCGTGAACAACACCGGCTGGGGCAGCGGCTTCTACGTGGTGATGATCGGGCTGCTGATGGCCCAGTACACCTTCACCGGCTACGACGCCTCCGCCCACATGACCGAGGAGACGCACGACGCCGCGACCGCCGGCCCGCGCGGCATCGTCCAGTCCATCTGGACCTCGTGGATCGCCGGCCTCGTGCTGCTGCTCGGCTTCACCTTCGCCATCCAGTCGTACGACGGAGCCCTGGCCTCCCCGACCGGCGCCCCGCCCGCCCAGATCCTCCTCGACGCCCTGGGCGCCACCACGGGCAAGCTCCTGCTCCTGGTGGTGATCGGTGCCCAGCTCTTCTGCGGCATGGCCTCCGTGACCGCCAACAGCCGGATGATCTACGCGTTCTCTCGGGACGGCGCCCTGCCGTTCTCGCATGTCTGGCACACGGTCAGCCCACGCACCCGCACCCCCGTGGCTGCGGTCTGGCTGGCCGCCTTCGGCGCCCTGGCCCTGGGCCTCCCGTACCTGATCAACGTCACCGCGTACGCGGCCGTCACCTCCATCGCGGTCATCGGCCTGTACATCGCGTACGTCATTCCGACCCTGCTCCGCCTCCTGCGCGGCGACGACTTCAGCCCCGGCCCCTGGCACCTCGGCCGCTGGTCCCGCCCCATCGGCATCGTCGCCGTGGTGTGGGTGGTGGTCATCACCGTGCTCTTCATGCTGCCCCAGGTCTCGCCCGTCACCTGGGAGACCTTCAACTACGCACCGGTCGCCGTCCTGGTGGTCCTGGGATTCGCCGCCACCTGGTGGTTCGCCTCGGCCCGTCACTGGTTCCTCAATCCCGATCAC
Organism: Streptomyces sp. NBC_01013; assembly: GCF_045162765.1. Classification (NCBI taxonomy): domain Bacteria; kingdom Bacillati; phylum Actinomycetota; class Actinomycetes; order Kitasatosporales; family Streptomycetaceae; genus Streptomyces; species Streptomyces sp. NBC_01013. The sequence goes on along the minus strand of NZ_CP108687.1, from coordinate 3,953,123 downwards.
ACACGCACGATCGCCCCCAATTCACCCCGCTGAACGGGGCCGCTGCGATGACGACGGGGCCCGGCAACCGATACCCGATCGGCGGCCGGGCCACGGCGGGCTATGCTCGGGGGTGATTCGCCGAGGGCCGTTAGCTCAATTGGTCAGAGCAGCGGACTTTTAATCCGTTGGTTGTGGGTTCGAGTCCCACACGGCCTACGCGATGCAGGGCAGAGGCAACCCTCTGACCTGCTACTTAGCGCCTCGAGCGGCTTCGGCCGGTCGAGGCGCTTCGTCGTTCCGGGGCTCTTGCGTGAGCGATGCGTGAGCGGATGGTCTGGCAGCAGGCATGACGGACGCGGCTTCGTGAACTCCGGATACCAGATCGGCGCTGGGTGCGTTGCTGTTCTGGGGTCGCAGGGCAGATACCGGAAAACCTCTCATCTCATATCGAGTCGGCTGCTAGCGTGATGATCATCACCTTGGGGATCACTCACCCCATTCGACACCTCATGCTCAGGACGATCGTGAAGATCAAGCGCGCGCGCATCGAGAACTTCTGCTGTCTGCACGACGTGGATGTCTCGTTCGAAGAGATCACCTCCTTTATCGGGCCGACCGGTGTCGGCAAGTCCACCGTGCTACGCGCACTTGATTGGTTCTTCAACGGCGAAAGGTCACTCGCGCTGAGTGACGACGACGTCCACTCGGCGGCGAAGGGCGGCCGCATCGTCGTCGAGGTGGAGTTCGATGGGCTCACTGCCCACGACCGGGAGGTCCTCGGGCGGTACGCGCCCGACGGGGCCGAGAGTGTGAGCGTGTGGCGGACCTGGCAGAACGGCGAGGACAAGATCACGGGCAAGGCGCTCGCGTACCACCCGTTCGAGGAGGTGAGGAAGTTCGAGAAAGCGACCGACCTTCGCAAGGCGTACGACGAGTTGCGTGACGGAGATGCCAGCCTGGAGCTGCCGAAGGCCGCGAGCAAGGACAAGGCACTTGAGGCCATGCGGACTTGGGAGCTGGCCCATCGGGAGCAGCTCACCGAGTCGGAGATCGAGGACACCCACTTCTTTGGCTTCGCGGGGCAGAGCAAGCTCGGCCAGCTGATCGACTTCGTTTTCGTCTCCGCGGACCTTCGGGCGTACGAGGAGGCGGACGACCAGAGGGCCACAGCGCTGGGCCGAATCCTGGACCACGCAGTGGATCGGACAGAGGCGAATGAGCAGCTTGGCGAGATCGAGGAGAGCGCACACCTAGCCCGGCAGGAGGTACACGCGAAGGTGTACGGGCCGGTACTCGATGACATCTCGGCTGCTCTGTCTTCCGAGGTCGCGAGGTTTACCACGGGTCGTCAGGTGGTCGTGACTCCCACGGTTCATGCACCGAGGCCGGCTCGGACCACCTTCCAGGTGAGTATCCGCGATGGCGCGGCAGAGACCTCAGTCCACCGGCAAGGGCATGGCTTTCAGCGAGCTTTGATCATCGCCGCTCTGAAGTACCTTGCTGATCGCCGACGCCCAGAGGGCGATTCCCGGACGCTGTGCTTGGCCATCGAGGAGCCCGAGCTTTTCCAGCATCCGCCGCAGGCACGCACCTTCGCGAAGGTGCTGCGCGAGCTGGTGGCTGCTTCCCCCGAGGGGCGCACTCAGGTCATGTACGCCACGCACAGCCCTGTTTTCCTCGACCCGACGGGTTACCACCAAATCCGCCGTCTGCGCCGTGCCGTGGGTGAGGCACATCCCGTCACCGAGATCCGTCAGGCGTCCCAGGATGACCTGTGCCGTGTCCTCGACGGCTTCATCGAAGCGAACACTGTCAAGAGTCGGACGGTCGGGAGGCTGGCGGGGCTGTTTGCCGAGGGCTTCTTTGCCCACGCAGTGGTGCTGGTTGAGGGGCGAGGAGACGAGGGAGTAATCACGGGCTGCGCGGAGCGTGCTGGTATCAACCTCGGCGCGGAGGGGATCAGCGTTATCGAGGTGACTGGAAAGGACAACCTGATGATTTCTGACGTCCTTTTCAGGATGCTGGGTGTTCCCTGCTACATGGTGTTTGACGGGGATGCAGGTACCGAGGAGCGTAAGCGGCAGTCGACGGCAAATCTGCTTCCGGAGCAGCGGCGGGAGAAGGAACTGAAGTACGAGCGTGACGCGCGGCGAAACCGTGAGAAGAACGCCGATCTTCTACGGTACCTCGGGAGCACGGTCGTCTCTCAGCCTTCGGACGAGTCCACCGCTCGGTACACGGTTTTCGAGGACAACCTGGAGACTTACCTCGGTCAGCACTGGCCGGCTTGGGACCTGCGCAGGAGGGATCTTGTGAGCTCGGACGAGGCCGTCGACGGAAAGAACGCGGCGACGTATCTGGAGACGACGCGCACTGTTGCGACGGACCCGCCATTCCTTCTCCACGCCATGCTGGAGAACGTCACGAGCCTCGGCAGGGCTACGGGGATGGCATAACCGCAAAGCCTCTCCGCCCTCCTTTCCTTGGCGCGTCATTCTGTACGCGGGTTTCGCCGTTCATCCGCCATCCGTCGGCTGACGCGAGGAATCAATGCGGCTGCGGCTTCGGCCGCGGCCTTGTCGACCTCGGGCAGCAGGCTCGTGTACGTGTCAGAGGTCAGCGTGATCGTGGAGTGGCGGAGCGTCTCCTTGATCGTGTGCAGGTCGCCGCCCCCGCCATGGGTGAGCGTGGCCGCGACGTGGCGCAGATCGCGCAGGGTGATCGGCGGTAGATCCGTGGTGGCGAGGATGCGCCTGAACGTCTCGGAGACCGTCTCCGGATGCAGCCAGGAGCCGTCTTCGCGAGTGAAGACCTTGCCCGTCTCGTTCCAGGCGTCGCCCCACTCCTCCCGAGCGCTCTGCATGGCCTTGTGCTGCTCCCGCAGGAGAGCGACGTTGACGCTGTCCAGGGCGATCGTCCCGGCGCTGCCGTCCGTCTTGGGGGCGGACTCGTACGGATCCCAACCGTCGACCACGATCTCTTTGGCCGGTGTGATGAGGCCGGCGTCCAGGTCGACATCCGTCCAGTTCTGGCCGACGGCCTCGCCCCTGCGGAGACCGCGGGTACCCACGAGGTGGAAGAGCACGTAGAGCCGGTCGGATTCGGCTGCGTCCAGGAACGTTCCGAACTGAGCCGGCGTCCAGACCATGACCGGCGACGGCAGCTCGCCGGTTGCACGCCAGCGCTCCACTCGCTGCGCGGTCCAGAGGAGCGGCTTCGGGCGCTTGCCGGACTCCAGCTCGACGTGGGAAGCCGGGTTGAAGGAGATGTACTGCTGGGCGATCGCCGCGTTGAGGGCCGCTCGCAGCGTGCGCCGGATGCTCTGCTGCGTAGCGGGCCCGGTGATCTTCCGGAACGGCTTCATCTTGGCGAGCTTCGCCCGTTCGACGGCGAGCAGGGCTCGTTCGGCTGCGACGGGACGGCCGGGCCTACTGGGCTTGCACCTGGCGATCTGCTCGCGCCGTTCGAGGTTCTCCGCCTGGATTACCTCGTTGGCGTCGGCTATGCCGTCGTACATCTCCACGAGGTGGCCGACGTTGAGACGATCGAGACGGACATGGCCTATACGGGGCTTCAGGTGGACGCGGATGTGGGAGGCGTACCCGTTGAGCGTCGTCTTCCGTGACTTCTTCGCAGCAAGCCACTGGTCGAGCCACTCACCCACTGTCCGCCGTCCGATCAGGTCCAAGCCTGCCCTGAAACGCCTGCGGGTGTCATCGATGTCGGGCAGGGGAGCCTTCTCGTCGGCGACCTGTTCGAGCAGCTCCGCGATCCGGTTCAGGTCGTGATCATCGTCCGAGTCCGCGATGGCGATGAGGGCTCGTACGTGGTCCAGGTCGACCTGTGCGGCCTTCAGTGTTTCGTAGCCGGCGCGGTTGAAGGAGCGGCGCGTGCCATCGGCCCGTGGCGGGAGCTCCTGGCGTATGGAGTAGGAGCCGTGCTTGCGGCTGGTGAGCTTGGGGCACTTCTTGCCGAGCGGCTTGCCGGTCTCGGCGTTGCGGCAGTAGCAGCGGCGGTGGGTGGATCCCTTCAAGGGCGTTCCTCCGGGGTGGTCTCAGGGGCCCATTCGGGCGGGTCTACGTCGTGGAGTGCGGGTGGGAGGTCGGGCGGGATGGCTCCGTCGTCGAGAAGGTCTCGGCGGAGATAGCGGAGCTTGTACTTCGCGGAGACGGCCCGGTCGGCGTACTCGGTCCGCTTGCGTTCGGCTTCTTCCTGCTGGGCGCGGCTGGTTGCCGTCTTGACGGCGAACCGCGCCTGCTCTTCTTCGTCGAGCGCAACCAGGGCGGTGCTCACAAGGCTGGCGTGAATCTCGAAGTCGGGTACGAGGCCGGCATCGTGCCCCGGTACTTCCTGCTCGCCGGTGAAGCGCCGCAGAGCGTCCCAGGTCGGCACGAGGTGCTCGAAGGGGAGCTCCTGGGTCCGGTCGACGTAGCCGACCGGGAAGACGAGGCAGGCCGGATACGTCTCCAGGGCGGCAGCCAGGACCAGGACGTCCACCAATGGCAGGCCGGCCCGGCGGCCGGATTCCATGTTGGCGATCACGTTGCGCGGGATCGGGTGCCCGAGCTGCTCGCATCGGTCGGCCAGTTCTTGCGCGCTCCACCCCATCTCCTTTCGTCTGCGGCGGACTTCGCCGGCCACGTTCGCCTGGACCCGGTCCACCCACTCCGGGAAGTTGTCCGCTTCATCATCCACACGACGTTGTGTCATGAAGACACATTAGCTTGTGGATCCTGATTGGTAGACGCCTGGAGCCGGACGTGATGACTGCGTTCGCCGACGGCTGTGCCGAAAGGGATGGCGCATGCGCGAGAACACCACGGAGGGGTCGTTGAAGGGGATGAGTCGTGAGGACCTGCTGGCTTTGCCGGTAGCCGTTGACCTGGAGACAGGCAACCGGGCGCTGGGGCTGGGCCGGAGCAAAGGGTACGAGCTCGCCAAGCGCGGCCAGTACCCCTGCAGGGTGCTCAGGCTCGGGAACGCCTATCGCGTGGTGACCGCGGACCTGTTGGCCCTGTTGGGCCTGGCGGCTTGAAGCGCCGGGAGTGCCGCAGACGCTTCTGCGCTGAGCTGACACAGAAACGCTGGACTGTTGCGAGGTGCGGACGTACTGTCCGTGTTCCCCGAAGGACGGCGGCCTGTGTTCCCCGAGGGAACAGACCGTGCGTTCCCTGAAGGAACGCGGGATGCCCGGCCACGGGACGGCCAGCCACCCGCCAGAAGGAAATGGGCCCCCGGCGGTGCAACGCCGGAGGCCCCAGGACTCCCCAGCAATCCCATGAGAATCGACCCGGCGGCAGGGGCGTGCAAGCCCGACACCGCCAGACGAGGAGCCGCCCAGTGCAACCTGAGAACCCCGAGCCCTATTCCGCCCCTGCCCGAGCGGCCTGGCCCACCACGGCCGTCCCCGGCCGGCCCGGCGCCCACCTGCGCCACGCGCACGAGGACAGCGCAGCAGCGGACCCGGGCGACGGTGCGGCCGACGGCAGCGCCAGTGAGGAGGACCCGGCGAGCGGACTGGAGGCCGTCCCGGACGCGGAACCGACACCGGGCACGATGTTGCTCGACGAACTGCGCTCCCGGATAGCCCAGTTCGTGATCCCGCCCTCATCCGAGGCGCTGGACGCGATCACCCTCTGGGTGGTGGCGACGCATCTCCAGCCCGCGTGGCAGCACGCCCCACGGCTGGCGGTGGTGGGGCCGGCGAAGCGGTGCGGCAAGTCGCGGCTCCTGGACGTGCTGACCGAGACGGTCCACGAGCCGATGCTCACCATTAACACCACACCAGCGGCGATCTTCCGCTCGATCACCGAGGAGGAACCGCCGACACTTCTGGTGGACGAGGCGGACACAATTTTCGGCACGCCAAAGCAGGCGGAGCGGAACGAGGAGACGCGTGGCCTGCTCAACGCCGGTCATCAGCGAGGGCGTTACGTGACTCGGGTCGTCGGTAACGACCACACCCCGCACAAGTTCGCCACCTTCGCCATGGCGGCCATCGCGGGGATCGGCAACCTGCCCGACACGATCATGGACCGGTCGGTCGTGATCCGGATGCGTCGGCGGGCCGAAGGGGAGAGGGTGAAGCCCTTCCGTTCTCGTCGTGACATTCCCGCCCTGCACGAGCTGCGCGACGGGATCAACGCGTGGGCCCGCCAGTTTCTGGAGGAGGCCGCGATCCTTGAGCCGGACATGCCGGTCGAGGACCGTGCAGCCGACACCTGGGAGCCCTTGGTGATCGTCGCCGAACTGGCTGGGGGGCCCTGGCCGCGCCGGGCCCGAGTGGCGTGCGCGCGGATGGTCGCCGCCGAAGTGGCAGCCGAGGAGGACCACCCCAGCGGCGCACGAATCCTCGCCGATACTCGCCGGGTCTTCGCCGCCCAGCGAGAGGTGGACAGCCTGTCCACCGAAGAGCTCCTGCATCACCTGCGCCAGGACCCCGAGGGCCCGTGGGCGGAGTGGGGGCGCGGTGGGCTGAACGCCCGTGAGTTGGGCAGGCTGCTGCGGGGCTTCGGTGTGGGGCCGGGCAACGTCCGGATGGCCGACGGAACGCAGCGCAAGGGCTACACGCGCAACAAGTTCCTCGACAGCTGGCGGCGGTACTGCCCCACCGTCCACCCCGTCGGCACCCGCCCCGCCGCCGACCAGGGCTGAGGCCCGCCGCCCTGGTTGCCGTCCCTGCCGTCCCTGCCGTGATCACGCAGGTCAAACGGCCTGCAGGCGAGACGGCGACCGGGGTCAAGACGGCAACGCGATCACGACCACCGGCCTGTCCGTTCAAGACGCTGCCCGGATCCGTCTTGCACCGTCTTACGCGTCCTTGCCGTATCAGTGCAGGTCACAGCCCTGACCGGTGAGACGGAAGACGCAATGCGCTGTCCCGACTCGGGACACGGCCACCGGGCCGGGTACTGGCGCGGCGAACCGCCTGCTCCGTACTTCGACAGAGCTGAAGACGCCGGCGGCACCACCGAGACGGCCAGCCGGAGCTGCTGCCGTACCGCCCTGACCTGCACTTGCAACGGCCAAGACGCCAAAGACGCACCACACCACCACTCCAGGAGCACCCGCTTGCCCACCCCTCCCCTCTCGCCCCCGGACCACCACCAGCCGGAGAACCGGACGGCCGAAGGACAACAAACAGCGTCCCAGGGTGCTGCCGAGCGCTACGCGCTCATCGCGGCCGGCATCGTCATCGTCGCCCTGACCGCCGGAGCGTTCTGGCTCTCCTACGCGCACCTGGCCGACGTCGCCGGGCAGCACGGGCTGGGAGATTCACAGGTCCGCCGCTGGGCATGGCCCGCCACCCTGGACGCCTTCATCGTCGCGGGTGAGCTGCTGATGCTCCGCGCAGGGCTGCGCCGGGTCACCGACCGATGGGCCATAGCCGTGACCGCCATCGGCTCGGCCGGCTCCATCGCCTTGAACGTTGCCGGGGTCAGCGGCACACGCGATACCGGTGACGCCCCGCTCCTCGATTACGTGGTGGCCGCGGTTCCCCCGGCAGCCGCGATGGTGGCCTTCGCCGTACTGATGCGGCAGATCCACCAGCTCGTGGACCAGCACCCGACCGCAGGTTCCGGGCAAGTGCTGACGGCATCGGTCACCACCCCCCTCCGGGCCGCCCGAATATCAGCGGAGCCAGCGGAACCCGGCACGCTCACCGAGCCACCGGCCGCCGTGCTCGATGGGCCTCCGGAACCTCCTGCGGACGTTGCGGAGACCAAGTCCCGGGGTGGCCGTCCGCCCGGCGCCCCGCTCGGGGATCTCGTGGAGATCGGCAGGGCTGCCTGTGCTGAGCAGGGAAAACTCACCCGGGCCACTGTCCGGAAGGCAGTTGAGGACAAGGGCCTTTCGATTTCCAGTGAGCGGCTGACCGAGGTGACCAACGTCCTCCGGAACGAACTCACAGCCACTGCCGAAAGCGATCCAGCCAGCGGCTGACCAGGAACCCTCCGGGTGACCGGAACCCGTTCCGGTCACCCGGCCAGGCCGGTCACTACTGGCTCATCACAGCCAAGGACGGGTCTGTGTGACCGCTCGCAGCTCGCGGGCCCTACCGAGCCCGCCTCATCCTCGTCGGGAGAACCGTTCATGACGCACGATCCACACCACCCCAAGGAACAGATACCGCTGACGAAGTCGCCTGTGCTGACGGAACGTGTGCGGCAGGCATTCGGACGGGCTGCTTCAGACGGAGCAAGTTGTCGGGTAAGGAGTCCTTACCCGACCTCCGCCCCAGAGCAGGCGGAGGCATCCGGCGCCGAGGCGGCACCGGAGTCGGCCGGCTCGGGGGAGCCAGCCGGGACAGGGGACACCAAGCCGTCATCGAGCATGCCGCAGCAGCCAGCGCCGCGTCGTCGTCTGCGTGACAAGCAGTTGCGCGAGCGCCGCGTCCACCCCCGCTACAACGACCAAGAGTTCGTCCTTGTCAAGAGCGCCGCTGCTCTGAGCGGCATGGCGACCGGTGGCTATGTGGCCGAGTGCGCGCTCGCCGCCTCCCGCGCCAGCGACCCCACCGCAGCTGTCGCCGACTACCGCGCCATGGTGAAGACGCTCATGGCCGCCAACGGACAGCTCGGCAAAATCGGCAGCAACCTCAATCAGCTCACCCATCACCTCAACAAGGACGGAGCCTGGCCCCACCCGGCCACTGTCCAAAGGCTCCTGGCCCGCGTCGAGGCGTCCATCGGCGAACTGGACATCGCCATCGCCCAGGTCACTGAGGCCCGGTGAGCCGGTGATTCCCAAGATCATTCTCGGTGCGGGCCCGAAAGCCACGCAACGCACCATCGCCTACCTCTTCGGCAAGGGGCGGGCCAACGAGCACACCGACCCACACCTCGTGGCGTCCTGGAACGGCTTCGCCCCGGACCCCGGCCGCAGCCCCCACCGCGACCCGAAGGACGTGCAGGCCCAGCTCGTCGCACAACTCGACCAGCCCGTGAAGATGCTGGGCGACAAGGCCCCCAGGGACACCGTGTGGCACTGCCCCGTCCGCGCCGCGCCCGAAGACCCGATCCTCAGCGACGGGCAGTGGGCGGACATCGCCCGCCGGATGGTGGCCGCCGCCGGCATAGCCCCCGACGGTGACGAGGAAGCCTGCCGCTGGGTGGCCGTCCGCCACGCCGACGACCACATCCACATCGCCGCCACCCTCGTACGCCACGACGGCCGAAGGCCCGAGCGCGGCTACGACCAGCGCGCAGTCCAGCGTGAGGCCCGCTCGATCGAAGTCGACTACGGGCTCCGGCGGTTGAAGCCGGGAGACGGCACCGGCGCAAAGCGGCTCACCAGCAAGGAGCACTTCAAGGCCAAGCGCCTGGGCCAGGGAGCCGCCGCCCGTGACGTCCTGCGTCTGCGGGTACGCCGCGCGGTTGCCGCCGCGTCCGACGAGGCCGAGTTCTTCGCACTGCTGGAGAACACAGGAGTGGCTGTGCGCTTCAAGCGCGGCCCCTCCGGTGATGCGCTCGGCTGCAACTTCGCCCTGCCCCACGACACCAACGACAAGGGCGAGCCAGTCTTCTACGCGGGCTCCACCCTCGCCCCCGACCTGTCTCTGCCCAAGATCCGCAAGAGCCTCGCCACCACCAGCCCCGAACCGGTCACCATCCGGCCGGGCAACCCATGGCACCAAGCCACCGCCGCTGCGGAGCGCATCCCCCACCACCTCACCCACGGCGACGACCGGACCGCCCAAGGCCAACTGGTCCTACTCGGCGCGACGCTGGATCTACTGCCGATCAACGCACCGACCGCGGCGAAGGCCGAACTGGAACGAGCCGCTGTCGCCTTCGAGCGTGCCACCCGCTCCCGCATCGCAGCCGACCTCGCCAGCACCCACGCTCTGCGGCGGGGAATCCAAACGATCTGGCGAGACCGGCCCTCGGACGGCGACGGGTCGGGAATCGCCATGCTGCTGGACACCGTGCTCACGGCAGTAGTGCTCGCCATGCACTGGCACCGCACCCACCAGCACGCCCAGCAGGAAGCGGCAGCAGAACAGGCTCTCGTACACCTTCAGGTCGCGTACGCCCAGGTCGCCGAGCCGGTCCTGACTGGCCTCGCACAGCGTGCCCCCAGCCCTCAGATGAAGCACCGCTACGCCCACCACCTCCAGCAGGCCGTGCCGGAGCACGCCGAGCGCATCCTCAACGACCCCGCCTGGGACGCACTCACCGCCGTGCTCGCCGAAGCAGAGGCTGTCGGGCACAACGCGACGACCGTCCTCGGTCAGGCCCTGGGCCAGCGCACCCTGGACGACGCCCACAGCCCCGCCCGCGCGCTGACCTGGCGCATCCGCCGCCTTGGTGACCGTCACGCCCCTGGTCCCCGCGCACAGGCGGCCAGGGCGCGCAGCACCACGCCCCGCGCTGCCGCCCCGATCCACTCGGCAGCGGCGCCTCCGCCGCCGCAGGCACCGCCAGCACGGCGGCGGTGATCAGGCCGGTGCGGACAGTTTGGGAGTAAGCAGCTCCAGCGCCTCTTCCCAGCGGTACTGGTCCGCGCCACCGCCGGCCTTCGGCTTATGGGGCTCGTACGAACCGATCAGGACGCCCATCTCGCGCAGCCGCTCCAGGCTCTGGCTGTATGCGGGGTGGGCGGCCTGCGCCGAGTTCAGGTAGGGCATGACGGCGGTAGGGATGCCGAAGCCGTACGCCTCGCACAGGATGCCCAGCGCCAGGGTGTCCGAGATTCCGGCAGCCCATTTGTTGATCGTGTTGAAGGTGGCCGGGGCCACCGCGATGGCGTCGGCGGGCGGCAGCGGCCGTGGGTCGCCGGGCGAGCGCCAGGCCGAGCGGATCGGATAGCCGGTCTGTGCCTCGACCGCCTCGGCGTCTATGAAACCGAGGCCCTGCGGGGTGGCGACGACACCCACATCCCAGTTCGCCTCCTGCGCCGCGGTGATCAGGATGCCGACGTCGCCCGCGATGCCGGAGGCGCACACGACGACGTACAGGAAAGGCTTCTTGGTCTGCAGGTCCGGCTGATCACTCACGCGGGGACTCCCAGTTGACGGCTGAAACGGTGCAGTTCCGGCAGCGTACGGCGACGGTCGCGGGCGGCCATGTCGGCCACCAGCCCACGGACGGCCGGGCGACGGATGTCCTGGGCCGCGCAGCTCTCGGCGATGCGAAGGGCCTGGTACCCGTCCGCCAGGCGGCCCTGCTGGCTGTATGCGCGGCCGGCCTCGATCCACAAGGCAGCACGACGCTCGGGGACGGGGATGTGGCGGCGCATGAGAGGCCGGGCGGTGTCCAGGGCGACGCCCGCGTCGCCGAAGGCCACCGCCGCGCTGAGTCCGTGCAGGGCGACGTTCGTCGGGCTGAAGTTGGCCCAGGCGTCGGGGCTGTCGAGTGCCACGTAGCGGGCGACTTCCTTCGCCTCGGTGAGGAAGTCCCGGGTGGCGGAGCGGTCGCCACCGCTGCTGGCGGCGGTGACCCCGCGCAGAAGCAGCAGTCCGAGTGCCGCGAGGTACTTCGGGGAGCGCTGGTCGTACGAGCCCGTGAGCTGGTCTGCGGTGTGCCGGACGAGGGCGACGGCTTGAGCGGTGTGGCTGTCACGGGCCAGGGCGTGCGCGTGAACGCGGACGCTGGAGGCGAGGACGACCGGATCGCCGGAGCGTTCGGCCTCGGACATGGCACGTCCGACCGCGAGCCAGGCATTGCCCTGGTCGCTCTGCTTGAGCAGCAGGCTCGCCGAGGTCTGGTACGCCGTGGCGAGGAGCCCGGACAGGTCGCTCGATCCGGGACTGTCGCTGATGGCCTGCCGTAACTGCCCGATCAGGACGGGCAGCGTGCCTTCCAGCTTTGTGTAATCGCAGGTGCAGAAGAGGCGTCGTACACCTGCGACTTGGTCCCGCATGCACTGGAGATCAGGCACCGGTTCGGCAGTCACACGGGCTGTTCCAGGCAGCAGGGACTGGACCAAGTCCTGATGGGCGGTGCTAGGGAGGGTCGGGGTCGCGAGCGCGGCGATGCCGACGGCGAGAACGGTACGGCGGTGCATGTCCTCTGTCTCGGGTTCGGAGTGGTTGATGTCCGAGGCGGCGGCGAGGCCGAGGCGGTGCGGCGGAATCGCCAGCACGCGCGAGACATCTCGCAGCATGCGGATGTCGTCAGTGCCCCTACCGCCCTCAAGGCGGCTCACCTTGGACTGGTGATAGCCCAGGGCGGAGGCGACGTCCTTCTGCGAACGCCGCTGTAATACGCGGGCTTGACGGATCACTTCACTGATCCGTCTCGCTTCGCTGTGCGCTTCGGCCATCTGTGCCACGGCTCCTCCCGCCGTCGCCGATCCTGCCTTCCCAACCGAGCGTAAGGGACCGGCAGTGCACCGTGATGCAGCTCCTGCATAGACGATGCAGCACCCGCACACGCCCTGGTCCGAGAGGCCCGTCCGGCAGTTACGTGGAGTGGCCGAACCGATCAGGAGGCCGCTCATGGAAGCGCACCACATCCGGATTCCCGTCCCAGGCACACCTGCCGGCGCCGCGTCGGCGCGCCGGCAGATCGCCCAGGAGATACGGGAATGGGGCGCCGCTCTTGGACCTGCACTCCTGGACGCGGCCGTGCTGGTGGCCTCGGAGCTGATCACCAACGCGGTACGCCACGCACACAAAGGACCGATCACAGCCGGCGCCTACCTCAGCGACGAGGCGCTGCGGATCGCCGTGATCGACACCAGCTTCGACATCCCGGAAGTCGGCCTGCCGGATGCGGAAGAAGAGGGCGGACGCGGCCTGTTCCTCGTCGCCGCACTCGCCGACCGCCACGGATTCGACCCACTGCCCTCCGGTAAGCGCTGCTGGGCCGAGCTCGATCTCAGCGCTCCGCTTCCAACCGTCGCCACACACGTGCCCCAGATGAGGAGCTGACTGTTGCCAGCCGTACGCATTCCCCCAGTCGCCGCAGAAGTCGTCGCCGTGCGCCCGAGCGTTCCGCTCGCAGGGGCCGTGACCGTAGACGGGTCGAAGAACGCGGCCCTGCCCCTGCTGGCCGCCGCCGCAGCCATGCATCGCCCGGTGCACCTGAGTAACGTCCCGGCCAACACGGATGTCGGAACGATGCTCGCCCTCCTCCAGCAGTCCGGCTGGCACGCGGCCCGTCCGGTCAGCGATCCACACACCACGGTGATCCTGCCGAGCGACAAGCAGCGGCCGGATCCCGATCCCGAGGTCGCCGCGCGTATCAGGGCCTCGTACTACCTGGTCCCGGCACTTCTCGGCGCATACGGACGGGCCCGGCTGCCGTGGCCGGGCGGCTGCGCCATCGGGGAACGCGGGATGGAGCAGCACTTCAAGGTGTACGAGCGGTTCGGTGACCGCTCGACCGTCGATGACCGCGGCTACCTCGTGGAAGCAGCCACTGGCGGACGCGGGACGGTGTCGATCATGCTCCCCTTCCGGTCCCGCGGAGCGAGCATCGCAGCTGTCCTGCGTACGGTCGTCGCCGGACGGCCGCTGCGACTGGGCCAACCGAACCTGTCACCCGAAGTTCTCAGTGTCGTAGAGGCGTTGAGGATCTCCGGGTGGGAGTGCCGAGTCAGCGAGGCCGTCCTCACGCTTCAGCCGCCTCAATCCGTCTCCGGTGAGGAGATCGCGTGGCGAGTGCCTGGCGACAAGATCGAAGCGGGCACGCTGGCCTGCGCAGTCGCGGTAACAGGTGGCAACGCGCACATCCTCGGCGTACGCCGCGACGACATCACCCCTCTGATCACCGCGCTGCGCTGGCTCGGCATTCCCGCCGACGCCGAGGACGGCACCCTCACCGTCCAGGCGCAGGACACGCAGCCCACTGGCCGACCATTGCGAGCCATTGCCTCTCTTTCCCCCGGCGGTCTGGACGCGGACTTCGAGCCCGCGCTGCTGGCTCTGGCCCTCACCCTGCCCGGCACGCACCTGTTCGCCGACGACATCAACCCCGGCCGCCACCGCAACCTGCTGCCTCAGCTCGCCCGCCTAGGAGCCACGATCGACGAGCTGTCGCCCACGCAGTGCCGCTTCACCGGGCCGCAGCAGCTGACCGGTGCTGGAGTGGAAGCCACCGACATCCGCACGGGCTCCGCCCTTCTCATCGCCGGCCTCACCGCTCGCGGCGTGACCACCCTCGGCGGCCTCGAACAGCTCCGGCGCGGCCACGCCGACCTGCCCGTCAAGCTGCACGCCCTCGGCGCCGACATCTGCGAGGTGATCCCGTGAACCGGCAACTGCGGCAGATCATCGCGACGACCGACGTCCACTCCGCCTTCGACTCGGCCGCTCCGATGCTCGCCCACCTCCACGCTGCGAGGCCCGACAGCCTGATCGTGGACTGCGGAGACTTCTTCGAGGGGAGCGGCTACTACCACCTCGGGGAGGGACGCATCGAGCGCGAAGTCCTCACCACCCTGTACGACCTGCTCGCGCCCGGAAACCACGGGTGGCCGCACTACTTCGAGCCGCAGCTGCACCGGATGACCGTGTGCGCGAACACGACCGACAACAGAGGCACGCCACTCTTCAACCGCGTACGCATCCAGCACATCGGAGGACGACGAGTCGCTGTCACCGCGGTGATGGGCCCGCAGGCGTTCAACGCCATCCCTGCCGACCAGCGCGCCGGCCACCGCATCAGCAACCCAGCACAGGCGCTGCACGAAGTGATGCAGGAGAACCACCACAGGGCTGACTCGTGGATGGTGCTGTCCCACTCCGGCTTCGACGAGGACCTGAAGCTGGCCGCAGCCTGCCCGCGCGCCGATGTCATCTTCGCCGGGCACTGCCACAGCGACAGCTTCGGCCCCGAGCACGTCGGCGACACCCTCGTGGTCAAGGGCCGCGAACTGGGTGTCGGATACGCCGCCGCCGAGCCTGTCGGCAGCGGCTGGGGCGCCCGCATCAGGTCCTTCCCCGACGCTCATTCCGTTCCTCACGAACGCACCTCGCTGATGGAGAAGATCTCAGCCATCGGACTGCGACTGAGAAGCCCCATCGGCGCTGTGGACGAGCGCCTCCGCGATGCGCCCTTGGATCGCCGCAGACTGCTCGAAGAGGTCGCCGACCGACTGCACTCCGGCCTCGGCGCTGACGCGGTCGTCCTCAACGAGACCGCCCTGCGTCCCGTGCCACTCGGCGCCACGCTGACCCTCGGCGACCTGCTGGCCATCGAGCCCTTCGGCAACCAGCTCGTGCATGCCTTCCTCCCCGAGCAGCACGTCCAGGACCACGGCAAGCTGCTCGACCACCTCACCGAACTCGTCGGCCCCCTGATCGTCGCCCCTGCGCCTCTCCCCCCGGCGATCCGAACCGTGCTGACCACCGACTACCTCGCCGACAGCTACCTCGGCGGGCGAACTCATCAAGCGGGCTTACGCCTTCGCCAAGCCGTAAGCCATGTCCTGACCACCTCGCTCCCCAGCTCCGCCGACTCCCAAGAAGGAGGCCAGTAATGATCCTCACCG
The DNA here is from genome assembly GCF_045162765.1 of Streptomyces sp. NBC_01013. NCBI lineage: Bacteria > Bacillati > Actinomycetota > Actinomycetes > Kitasatosporales > Streptomycetaceae > Streptomyces > Streptomyces sp. NBC_01013. Next base: position 3,937,700 of record NZ_CP108687.1, on the reverse strand, counting down.
GACCTGAGATCAAGGCTGCCGTGGCCAACGGGCGTGTACGGATCTCCCCCTTCACCCCGGACCAGACGAACCCCAACAGCTACAACGTCCGCCTCGGTCCGACCTTGCTGACGTATGCCGCCAGGGTGATCGACGCCCACCAGACCAATCCCACGCGCTCGATCCTGATCGGCGACGACGGATACGTCCTGCAGCCCGGCGAGCTGTACCTCGGCCACACCGTCGAGGAGGTCGGCTCGGACATCTTCGTCCCCCTCCTCTTCGGCCGCTCCTCGGTCGGACGCCTCGGCCTGTTCGTCGAGATCACCGCGCCGATCGGCGACATCGGCTTCCACGGACAGTGGACTTTGATGCTCTCGCCCATCCGCCCGCTACGGGTGTACGCGGGCATGAAGATCGGGCAGATCATGTTCTTCGTCTCCACCGGCGACGTCGACCTGTACCGCGGCAAGTACCAGGGTGCCGCCGGCCCCCAGTCCTCCCGCTACTGGCAGGACACCGCGCCCATCCAGGCGGTCGCCTCGTGATTCTTACGGGCTCGACCATCGCCGCTGCCGTCAGCACGGGAGAGATCACCATCTCCCCCTATGAGCCCGAGCGGATCTCACCCAACGCCTACGACTGGCGGCTGGGCGACACGATCCGCATCTGTGACGGCGACCTCGACGCCGCCTCCCGCACCACCTTCACCGAACACCCCATCCCCACCACCGGCCTGGTCCTGCGGCCCGGAGTGCTCTACCTCGGCATCACTCTGGAGAAGACCGGCTCGGAAACGTACGCACAGCTACTCAACGGGAACCGCACCATCGGCGCCCTCGGCATCTGGGTCCACGTATCCGCCCCGCTCGGCCACCAGGGCCACGCGATCCGCTGGACCTTGGAGATCCGTGTCGCCAAGCCCGCCCGCGTCTACCCGGGGATGACCTTCGGCAAGCTCGTCTTCCTCACCACTGCTGGCGCCCCGGCCAGTTACCAGCAACAACACGCCAAGTACACGGCGACGAACGGCATCGACATCTCCCGCCTGTACGAAGAGATCCCCCAAGGAGCGCTGTGAGTTCCGTCGTTCGCCCAACCGCGAGCCCTCTGGCAGCCACCTTCCTCGACCTTCCGGTGGGTAGCCCCGGCGGCAGCGTCGAACTCTTCCTCGACCTCTATACCGGCGATGAGCCCCTCATCCCCGCGCGGGCCTTCATGCTGGCACCCCCGGGCCCCAGGCCCCGTCTCCCCTCGGGCCTCGACCTGCTGTCCGTGTCCGGGAAGTGTCTGGAAGGTGCCAGCTTCAGTCGCTACGTCGAAGCCCTGCGCCGGGCTCTGGTGACCGCGATCGATCCGGCACAGATCGGCGTGCTGCACCTGCACCATCTCGCGTTCGGCGCCACCCCCGCGCTACTCCGGGCCCTGCCGGCACACCCGAGGATCGCCATGGTCCACGGCACCGACCTGCTGTTCGCCGAAGCCCACCGCGACCAGCTCCAGGTACTGCGCGAGACAACGAGAGCCGCCGATGCAATCGTGGTCTCCACCGTTGCCATGGCCGATCACCTGCTCAAACTCGCCCCGCAAACAGACCGCCGCAAGGTCGTCCACATCCCCTGGGGCATCCCCGACCATCTGCTCACTCATCCACCGGCCAGACCCGCCCGCACGTCAACCAGCCACCTGAGAGTCCTGTACGCAGGACGGCTGACATCCGAGAAAGGCGTCGAGCGCCTCATCACCGGCCTGGCGCCCATTCCGGGCGTCGAGCTGAGCGTCGCCGCCCCCCGAGCCCAGTTCCGCGCCTTGACCCCGCTGCTCCAGCGGGCCGGCGTGCGGGCCCGCTATCTCGGCTGGCTCCGCCGTCCACAGCTGTGGAAAGCCTTCACCGAGCACGACGTACTGGCCTTGCCGTCCACCACCCTGGAGGCCATGGGCCTGGTCGCGCTGGAGGCCCAAGCCTGCGGCCTGCCTGTCCTGTACCAGCCCGTGTCCGGCCTCACCGAGGTCCTCGCAGGGTCCGGAATGGCCACCGACTTCACGCAGTCCACCGCACTCGCCCGCGACCTGAACCGGCTACGGACCGCACCGGGACTGCTGCCCGCTCTCCGACAGGCGGGCTACGCGAACGCCGCCCGCTACCCACTCTCAACGACCGCTCAAGCCCTGACGGACCTGGGCCGCCGGCTCACATGAACGTCGCACAGCAGGCGATGCCGCCACGCCGATCGCCCACCGGACCCGCCCACGTCACTACGCTGACCCGGCGGGATGCACACGGCGAACAGGGAGACCATGACGTACCGCACCGACAGCATCGAGCAGCTCCTGAGCGAAGGCGTCCGCGACAGGGTCTACCCAGGTGCCGTATGGGCCGTCGGTGACGCTGCTGGCGTACACGCCTCCGGCTCCACCGGAGTGCTCGACCCCGACGACCTCGATACGCCGATGCAGTCTGACACCATTTTCGATGCCGCCAGCCTGACGAAGATCCTCGCGGTGTGGGCCTCGATCGGCGCCCTCTGGGAGGAAGGCAAACTCGATCTCGACATCCCACTCGGCACCTTCTGGTACGAAGTCGACGGCCACCCGCTCGGGGTCGTAAACGCCCGACAGCTGCTGACCCATACGGCCGGTGTTCCGCTGCGAGCCCAGCTCAAGAACCTCTACGGCACGGACCCACAAGACGTTCGTGACGGAGTCCTCCACGAAGCCCTGTACCGTCCACCCGGCGAGGCCGTCGAGTACACCGATCGAGCCGCCCTCATCCTTGGATACCTCGCCGAGCATCTCGCCGGCCAGCGCCTCGACGAGCTCGCGACTCAGCGGACGTGGCAGCCACTGGGCATGCATACGACCTGCTTCGGGCCGCTGCCCGCCGAGACCGCCTCACGATGCGCCCCGACCGAACTCGACCCGGAGACCAACGCCCACCTCAAGGGCATCGCCCACGACTTCTCCGCACGGCTCCTGGGCGGAGTGTGCGGGATCGCCGGCGCCTTCACCGTCATGGACGACCTCGGCGCCTTTCTGCGCTACATGCTTGACCCCACCAACGCGCCCAGCCGGGCAGGGATCGGCTCCTCCTGGGCCTCGGAATCGCTGACCATCCAGACCGGCGAGCTGCAGCCGGTACGCGGCTTGTTCTGGCACCCCGCGCCCGGAACTACGCCCACTGATGATGTCTGGGTCCACTACGGCTTCACCGGCACGGGCATGTGGATCTCGCCAGGCCAGCGCCGGTGGGCAGTGCTCCTGACCAACAAGCTCTATTACACCCGCGACCGTCAGTCCCTGGCGGACGTCCGCAACGTCTTCCGCGGGCTTGCCTTCGAGTGAGTTGGTGGCCGTGCACCCTCGAGGGGAAGCTGTAAGACCCCTTGCAGTGGCGAGCCGCAGTTGACCGGTCTGTGAGGCTAGCGACGGGCCGCCGTACAGCGCTCTGACGGCGGCCGCTCGGATTCCTCATCTGAATGCGATACCGAAGACAGCCAGGACGTGGTCGCGCGGCGACGGCAATCGATTGAAGCCCCAGCTCACCCAGTCGCGGGGTACACGCTCATGTAGATGTCCACTGCGGCGTACTCGTTGATCATGTAGTTGCTTCCGCTGTTGGAGATGCTGCGGTCCTTGCCCGTGCGGGCGTCGAGGATGACGCCGTCGGTGTCGGTGGCGGCGTAGACGGCGCCATGGAAGGCGTTCCCGACGTCGGGTTTTTTCCGTGAGGGGTCGTCCTGGGAAATGGTCCAGAGCACCTTGCGGCTCTGGGCGTCGATACCCCGTGCGGTCTCCTTGGTGTTGCAGACGACCACGGACCGCTGGTCGTTGAAGCAGTGGATGAAGCTACCGTCCGGTGCGGAAGGGACGAGCTCGCCCGTACGGCTGTCGCGCAGCGAGCCCGCGATGAAGAAGCCGCCGCCCACCGCCTCAACCTCCACGCCAGTGCTGCCCTCATGCTTCCAGCGCGGGGCGCCGTCAGTGAGGGCCAGGCCCGTGAGAGCGAGGTCCTCGTCCTGGGAGTGCCAGCCGTCGATTGCCTGGAAAGTTGCCTCGTCGCCGAGCTGGGCGCCGATGACGACGCCGCTGTCCAGCGTGCCGCCCGCAAAGCCGTCCTTCTGCCAGATCACTTGGTGGCTCTTCAGGTCGACGGCGTAGGTGGTGGCGCTCTGACCGCCGTCACTGCCGGCATCGTCCCTGTCGGTGTGGACCCTGACGGCCGCGGTTCCGTCCTCGGCGCCGATCACTCCAGGCTCCAGATAGCTGACGGTCGCTCCCTTCGGCGCGGGCAGGCGGACCGTCCAGGACACCTTGCCGCTGTCCGCGTCGACGGAACGCAGATAGACATCGGTCCGGTCGGGCTCGGTGCCCGAGCCCTTCGTGTAGTCGGCGTACGCGAAGAGGACGCCCGTGCGACCGTCCAGCTGGGCGAAGACCGGGGGGATGGTCTGATCGTCGCTCGGCTCGCGCTCCTTGCCGGTGTACCAGTCCTTGCGGCCCAGGGAAGAGGACCAGAGTTTCCGCCCGGAGTGGGTGTCGTAGGCGTCAAGGGCCGCGGAGGTCCGGTGGTACAGCGTAGGACCGAGCAGGGCGAAGCCCCAGTCCTTGATGTCCTCGTCCACGGGCAGGGCGATCTCCTTGCCGAACTTTGTCGGAGGATCGAACGCCTTCGCCTTCGCCGCGGCCGGAGGCTTGGCGCCGGAAGCCGCATCCGGGGACCCAGCGCCCGCATCCGTGCCCGACGCGCCGTCGGAACAGCCCGCCAAACCGGTCAGTACAGCCACAAGAGCCAGATGCACGACGTGCCGGTGCGTCGCTCGCAAAGTAATCTCCTCCGTGTGGACAACGCCGCAACAGCCTAATGGCGTTGACCTCGCAGTGCGTTGCTTTAAGACCATGCCCTTGGGCTACCAGTCGGGAGTGGAGCCCGACCCGTTACATCCGCAGCAGACGCCGTCGCCTCCGCACTTGTCACATTTGCGCGGGCCGGACCATGCGTAGACCTTGCCGGTGCCCTTGCACGTGCGGCACTGGCCCTTCCTTTCGGGACATGCCTTGCATCGAGCCATGAATGATCTCCCTCGCGTATCGAGAATGGCATCCGCCGTTGGGGGCCCGTCCCCCGTAGTCCCGGCGGCCAGACTGGTGTCTTGTGGGTCCTTGTCGCTGCTCTGTGTGAACAGGGTGGCAAGGGACGGTATCAAGATGCCGACGACCAACCAGGACTACTTCGGCGGCCCGCGAAGAGCGGGCCCCGCTTCCGCGCCTGGGTCTGGAAGCTCTTCATGTCGTCGTCGGACATGAGCGTGACCCCATTGCATGTCACGTCCGAAAAGACGGCGCACTCATTGATACCCCACAGCTTGCCGGCCGACTCCGCGTCCGGGTCGGCCTACTAGTCGTCGTAGTCCTTGCCCTCCAGACGCAGGTACGTGGTGCGCTGGCTGACGAACGTCTCGATGTCCGCCATGGCGTGGTACTAGGCCGGCCGTTCGTATCGGTATCCATGAGCCGCCCCCACTGCCCGCGGACTGCCCGTATCCGTCACCGTCCGCCGCGCTGTTCTTGCCGCCGCCCTCGTGTCGCTGCCGCAGCCACTGGCTGCCGTCAACGCCAGGGCTCCGCACCGACCGTCACCATGTTCCGCCACCGCATACTCCTTTCTCTCTGCTGCTATGCATCGGATGATGTGTTCCCCTCCCCCTGCCAACTGAGCCTGCGGGCCCGCCGGGTCAGGCGCGGGCGGCGTTCCATGCCTCGCTCTGTTGGAAGTACGTGTCGTACAGCTCTTGGACGTCCAGCAGGGTCTCCGGCGGGACCTTTCCGTACGCGATGCGCTCGAGGTGACGGAAGTACTCGAACCGCTCCACCCCTGGAGTGATCACGATGAGGATGTCCGCGCTTTCACCAGGGGCGGCCGCGAAGGCGTGCGGCACGTTCGGCGGGACGACGACGAGGTCGCCCCGCCCGGCCGTGACGACGTTGTCTCCGGAGAGGAGTTGAGCCGTGCCGTCCAGCAGGTAGAAGAGCTCGGCGGAGTTAGCGTGGTGGTGGGGGTTCGCACCGTTCGCGCCTTCGGCGAGGGTGACACGTTGGGTGGACAGGGCGCCGCCGGTGGCGTGGCTGTCGGCCAGCAGGCGAACGGTGGTCGGGGCGCGACCAATGACCTCGGCATCGGCCTCGCGCATGACAAGGGACCGGTCGAAATCCGGGTGAATCAGGGACATCTGCTCGCTTTCGAGAAGCTGCGGAGTGCGGCCTGCGTAGAGGTCAGGCCGCAAATAGAAGCCCGGCCGAGACGAGAACGGCGACTGCCGTTGCCAGGTGGATACCAAAGGCCACGGCCCTCGTACCGCCGTGACGGAGGACGATCACCGTGTCTCCGAGCGGGGTCAGTGCGATCACGAGCATGAACCAGGCCGCCGCGTGTGTGTCCGAGAAGGCCAGCAGGGCGAGCCCGAGAAGGCCGGAGACGAGGTCACGCAGCCCTTTGATGGTCAGATACGCGGAGTCGCCGTTCTCCTTGGCCGGCACGCCGTAGCCTGCGGCAGCGGCCCGCGGCTGGAAGAAGAAGCGGAGCCCGATGAAGACCACCAGGAGATCAAGCACCACGGCCAAGCCGTACGCGAGCGGTGTGAGCACGTCATCTCCCTGCGCCTGCGCTGAGTACCAGTGGATGTCCTCGGAGAGGTCGTGATCCAGGATGCAGCGCGCGAAACGCGCGAACAATGCCCGGCTTCACATGGTCTGATAACCCAGGAGTTATCACTGAAGGCGGGGGCAATGGAACTACGGGACATCGAGATCTTCCTGACGCTGGCCGAGGAGCTGCACTTCGGCCGGACCGCGGACCGCCTGCACGTGTCACAGGCGCGAGTAAGCCAGTCGATCGCCAAACAGGAACGCGAAATTGGCGCGCGCCTCTTCGCTCGGAACAGCCGCCAGGTCGAGCTCACTGCCATCGGGAAACAACTTCGGCAAGCCCTCAACGCGGGTTATCAGCAGATACTCGAAGGCACTCGCACTGCCACTGCGGCCGCCCGCGGCACCACCAGGACACTGACCCTCGGGCTGCACGGCCCGCAGGCACACGACCAAGTACGCATACTTGACCTGTTCCGGAGCCGGCACCCCGAGGTCGACCTCCGCATTCAGGAGATCATCTTCACGGACCCCTTCGGCCCCCTGAGGAACGGTTCGGTCGACGTGGCGACCGCCTGGCTGCCCGTCCGTGAACCAGATCTGACCGTCGGCCCGATCGTCGTCACCGAACCCCTGCTTCTCATGGTCGCCACCGACCATCCCCTCGCCCGCCGGGAAACCGTCAGCATGGAGGACCTGGCCGACTGGCCTCTCCCCCACTCCGCCACATCCGTCCCCGACTACTGGCTGCAGACGCTCGTCCCCACCCACACCCCCGGCGGTCGGCCCATCCGGCGCGGCCCGAAGGTCTCCTCGTTCCAAGAGCTCGCCGCCGTGGTCGCGGCAGGCGAGACGATCAGCCTCGTCCACGGCGATGCCGCACGCTACTACCAGTGGCACGGCCTCCGCTATCTCCACCCGCACGACGCCCCGATGGCGAGCTGGGCCCTGATCTGGCCCGCGGCCGGAGAGACAGAACTGGTCCGTGCACTCGCAAGGGCAGCGCGGGACACGGGACCACTCACTGGATGAGAGGCCAACCAAACGTCACAGGAGATCGCCAGCTTCAGTTCACTCGGCGGGCGGCGCCAGCAAGTCACTGAACCGCTTGCGCTCGCTGGTTGCCTCATCGACGCGCTTGTCGTTGACCCGCGGCGCTTTCACCTCGACCGTCCCGGCGGCAGTGGTCGCCTTCCTCGGCTGGTGATAGCCGTTGCGGACCACCAGACGGCGTCCGCTCTCGTCACGCTGATCCGCCAACTCGGCCATGTAGGCGTTGACTTTGGCCTCCAGTGCGGCGTCCAGCAGCCGCCGCGCACCGCTCCCGGACGATGTCGTCGATCAGGGAGCCGGTCTCGGTCGATCCTCGGCGTTCACTACGCTGAGCACGGGCACGCCTTCCCTACCGACGGTGCAACGCCGGTCTACTCGATGACCAGAAGTCGATCACTCGGGAAGGTACGCCCTTCGCGTCCGTCCCGAGGCCGATCCACAGGTCACGAGCATTGCTCCTCGATGCGTGAGCGATGCGTGAGCGGACGTGCTGGCACGACGCGCTCAGATCTGGACCGGCCGTCAAGGGCGAGTCTCTGACCAGGAATTTCTGGATCCCCGGAGTGCCCCACGGAAGCCCCGGCAGGAATTCGCCGGGACTTTTAATCCGTTGGTTGTGGGTTCGAGTCCCACACGGCCTACGCGATGCAGGGAGGGGTGCCCCTCTTACCTGCCACGCAGCGCCCCGACCGGCTTCGTCCGGTCGGGGCGCTGCGTCGTTCCAAGGCTCTTGCGCATGCGATGCGTGAGCGGGGCATCGAGACAACAGGTGACGCATCGGCCCTGTCCCGCCTCGCCGGCCTCCTGGACCCGGGTGACCCGGACTTCTCCGTCGTCACCTCCTGACCCGCACGCGCCCTCCCCACCAGGGGCGATTCTGGGCTTGGCGTTTCACCTCGCTGCTCCACTCGACCCGCTGATCTCGTGGTCGTGCTCGTGCCCCGGTCCCGGGCCAGGCTGCTCACGCCTACGGTGACCCGTCGGCCTGCCGCGCGGTGACCCGGGTCGCCGCGCGTGCCGGTACGGAAGTCGTCCTGCACGGATGTACGGGCGGCGGGTACGAGCCGCTGCCGCCGGGCTACCGTGGATGGGCAACTCGGCGCTGAGGGAGCTGTATTGACACGGGTCGCGATAGTCGGTGGCGGGATCGGCGGCCTTGCCGCCGCGTTGTTTCTGGGACGTCGGGGGCATCCGGTCACGGTGCTGGAGCGGGACGGACACCGGCCGGGGCCCGATCTCGACGCGGACTTCTTCGACTGGCGGCGCCCGGGGGTGCCCCAGGCCGTCCAGCCCCACGGGCTCCTGGCACCCGTCCGGACCGTGCTGCGGGAGGAGGCCCCCGACGTGTACGAGGCGATGCTCCGGATGGGGGCGGCCGAACACAACGAGCTCGATTGGTTCGACGCCCGCCCGCCCGCACTCCCGGGCGACGAGGACCTGATCACGATCCGGACGCGGCGCATCGTGCTGGAGGCCGCGCTGCACGATGCCGTCCACCGCGAACCGACCGTGGACGTGCGGCTCGGGGAGCCCGCCGATGGGCTCGCCGTGGACCGGCAAGCAGGCGCACCCGGGGGCGTTCCCCGGGTGACGGGGGTGCGGTCGCGGTCCGGGCGCCACGACGCCGATCTGGTGCTGGACGCCGGCGGGCGCCGCTCCCCGGTGCCGGGCTGGCTGGCCGAGGCGGGCTGCCGGGACGCCGTCGTGGAGAACCACCGCATCGGGATCGCGTACTTCTGCCGCTGGTACCGGCTGCCCCCGGGCGGCCCGAGGGATCCGGGGCGGGTCAAGGCGGGATCGGTGGCGGCCTTCGCGGTCGGCGGGGTGTTCCCCTCCGACAACGACACGTTCGCGGTGTTCCTGACCGTGTCCACTGCCGACCCCACCCGTGGCGCCCTCCTGGACCCCGAGGTGTTCGAACGGGTGGCCAGGACCTTTCCCGCTGTGGCCGCATGGCTGGACCTGCGGCCCGAGGCGGTTTCCCGAGTGCTGGCGATGGGTGGCCTCGACAACCGCTGGACCGGCCTTTGCGACGTGGCCGGGCCCGTGGCCACCGGCCTGGTCGGGGTCGGCGACGCGGTCACGCACACCAATCCCACGATGGGGCAGGGCGTGGCGCTGGCCCTGTGGGCGGCGCAGTGGGCGGCAGGCCACGCATCGCATGCCGCCGATGACCCGGAGGCGTTCGCGGTGGACTACCACCACTGGGCCGGGCGGACCCTGCGCCCGTGGTTCGACGTCCAGGTCGCCATGGACCGCGCCAACGAGGACCGGCTCAGGCATCCCGCGCGGGTGTCCGCGCAGCCGCCCACCGGGGCGGCCCGCGAGAAGGCCGCGCTGTCCGCCTGTTCCTGGGACGACCCGGTCGTCATGCGGGCCCGCGCCCGCATCCGCCATCTCGTCCAGCCCGCTGATCAGGCCTACGGCACCGAGGAGGTGCGCGGCCGCGTGGCGTGCTGGCTGGCGCAGCACCCGGACTTCACGCCCGAATTCGACGGGCCGGCCCGCGAGGAGTGGGAGTCGGCCGTGCGGCGTACCTGACGGGCCGTGTCGCGTGGTGGAGCGGCTTCCCGGTGCCGGCCGTGCACGGACGACGGCGTCGGTGACGGCCGTGGAAAGGCCGTCACCGACGCCGTGGCCCGGATGGGCTGTGCGACCGGGAGGGGTCAGACGAGGAGCTTCGACTTCGCCCGCTGGTACTCCTCCTCCGAAAGCGCACCCTTGTCCTTGAGGTCCGCGAGCTTCGCGAGGTCCTCGACGTGGCCGCCTCTCGACGTGCCGCCGGCGTCCGGGCTGTTCGCGGCCTCTCTCACGTACGCCTTGAAGGCCGCGTCGCGTTCCTTCGCCTCCCGCACGTCCCGCGTCCCCATGGACCTGCCACGCGCGATCACGTAGATCAGGACGCCCAGGTACGGCAGTACCAGCGCCAGGATCAGCCAGCCCGCCTTGGCCCATCCGTTGAGGTCGTCACTGCGGAAGATGTCCATGATGACCCGGAACAGGAGGAAGAGCCACATGATCCAGAGGAAGAACCAGAGCATGGTCCAGAACAGGTTGAGCAGCGGATAGTCGTCCATCGGTCCACTCCCGGCGCCGCGTCGAATGACTGAAATCTGAAATCAGTCATATCACCGCATTTATGCATGCGCCTGTTGGGGTTTCCCGTGTTCCGCCGGGAGGGGGAAGGGGGACGGGCGGGCGCGGTGCGACGCGGCGCGGAGTGCGGTGCTACTTCTCCGGCGCGGGGGTCGCGGCCGATGCCGCGTCGGCGGTCGGCTCCGCAGGCTCGGCCGGCCGCGGGATCGCGGAGGCGGATGTGGACGCAGGCGCAGCCTCTGCCGCGCGTGCCGCCGACGCGGTCTTCCGGCTGTGCGTCAGGATCCCGATGAAGCCGGCGATGAAGCCGCTGATCAGGCCCGATATCCCATGGTTGAGCGCGTTGACCGACTCGCTGTCCGGAAGGCCGACGGCCGCGTAGTTCACTGCCGCGCTCATCACCGCCCCCATCACGCCGCCGATGGCGCCGCTGAGGACGGCGGCGCGGATGGGTGAGGGCGAGGTGGCCGGGACAGGGGCGGGGGCGGGAGTGAGCGGTGCGGTCATCGTCGAGGGCCCTCCAGACAGGCTGCGATGAGAGACCGGGAGCGGCTTGCGGGGCGCGGCGACATGCGCGTTCCGGGGCCTGCTCGCACGGGCAGCCCACCGGTCCGGGGGATGCAGCAGTTACCTTGCGGCAGAACACGTGTTCCTCGCAACACCTTCTCGTTTCCAACACTTTGACGGCCTGGTGAAGATCGTCCGCAGGGGAGGCGGAGCTCCGGCGCGCCAAAAGGCGTGTGGGAAGGGTTTGTTCTGGTTCGGGTGCGTCGATTCCCCGTACAGATGCCAGGGTTGAGGGGGAGGAGCGGCTGCCTGCGGAGGGTGTCCGCGGTGGGAGGGGATCGGGCGGCGCACGGCCGGCGGCCCGGGCGAGGGCGTTCTCGTGGGAGGGTCCGGGTACGGGGTGGTCATGAGCGTCCCCGACATGCCGTAGAGTTGTGTTTACCGACGCGGGGTGGAGCAGCTCGGTAGCTCGCTGGGCTCATAACCCAGAGGTCGCAGGTTCAAATCCTGTCCCCGCTACTGAAGATTCAGGCCCGGCATGCATACAGCGTGCCGGGCCTGATTCGTTTGTACGCCGCCGGCCCGCCGGGTCGCGGCCGTGCGAGCCGCAGAGGCCGCATCCGTACCCCCATTGGCCGACGAGGAGTCGCCCCGCGACCCCGCTCCGGGAAGCCTGGGGGTGGTGGTGCGCGGTACCGTCCGCGGCCGTGGATGCACCGGGCAGGAGACCAGCAGGTGGGGAAGCGGGATACGCGGCGCAGGAGGCGTGCCGGGGGTGTGCGGACCCGCCGGTTCGTCCGGGCGCTGCCGGCGCTGATGATCGCCGGGGGCCTGTTGTTCGACGCCCTCACCCCGCCCGCCTTCACGGCCATCCCGTTGTTCGCGGCGGCCCCGCTGATCGCCGCGCCGTTCTTCTCGCTGGCCAGCACCGTCCGTACCGGCGTCGCCGCGCTGCTGGCGGTCGTCGGGCTGCGGATCTCCAGCGGCAGCCTGATCCAGGTCGTGCCCTCGATCGAACTCCTGACCGTCCTCACCGTCTCCGTCCTCGCCGTCGTGATCAACGGGGTCGTGCGGCGCAGCAACGAGCAGCTGGCCTCGGCACGCGTCATCGCGGAGACCGCCATGCGGGCGGTGCTGCCGACGCCGTCCGAGCGGATCGGCGGGCTTCACGTGGCCGCGCGGTACGAAGCGGCGCAGGCGGACGAGTTCGTCGGCGGTGACCTGTTCTCGGTGACGGACACCCCGCAGGGGGTGCGACTGGTGGTCGGGGACGTGCGCGGAAAGGGTCTGGACGCCGTGGAAGCGGTGGCGGTCGTCATCGGGGCCTTCCGGGAGGCGGCCGAGGAGGCGAAGACCCTGGAGGACGTGGCGCAGCGTCTGGAGCGCGCACTCGCTCGGGAGTCGAGCCGGCGCGGCGGCCTCGACGCGGTCGAGGGCTTCATCACTGCCGTGCTCGCGGAGATCCCTCCGGGCTCGACCCGGGTGCGGATCGTCAACCGGGGCCATCCCGAGCCGCTGCTGCTGCACGCGGACGGGGCACTGGAGGTGCTCGCTCCTTCGGTGCCGGCGTTGCCGCTGGGGATGGACCTGGGGGTGTGGCCGGACCGGGCCGATGTGTGGGATCTGCCCGCCGGGGCGACGCTCCTCCTCTATACGGACGGCCTCTCCGAGGCCCGTGACGACGAAGGGGTCTTCTACGACCCCGCCGAACGGCTGCGGGGCCGGATCTTCCCGGGGCCCGAGGAGCTGCTCTCCGCGCTGACCGACGACGTGCGGCTGCACACCGGTGGCGAGTCGACGGACGACATGGCGCTGCTCGCGGTCGGGCGACCGGCCGAGGGCCAGCCCGACCGGCGCAGGACCGTGAAGATCGTGGGCCTGGGGGGTGGGATCGGGTGAGCATGGCTTCAAGGTCCGTACGCAAGGCCCGCCGGTCAGCCCCTGGGGCGGGTGGGTGCGGTGCTGCCGGCCGGCGATACCACCGTCCGTAACTGAAGAGCACCACTCCGCATAACATTTGACGCAACGTCAGAAAGCGGCTACCGGTTGACTGGCGATCAACTCGCCCGATTCCGCCCGGTTGTGTCCCGTAAAGTCCAGGCCAAAGACGTGAACGATCAGTGGGAACGGCTTGGAATCGGACCCCGGTGTCTATTAACGTTCGATAACGCAGCGCGGTTGTCCCAGCCGCCGTCAGTGGCGGCACCGTGCGCGAGCGCCGAATTCCGCAAGGGAACCGGGGAACCACCTACATGGGGTGAATCGGGCATCTCTGTCTCGTGACGAGGCTGAGGCACCCGTAGGAGACCTTCCTGCTCCGAACCCGTCAGCTAACCCGGTAGGCGAGAAGGAAGGAAAGGAGTGCGCCCCAGTGGCGTCCAACAAGCCTGCCCCCGAAGCTCCCTCCCGGTTCGGGTCCGAGTACGGCGATGACTTCGCGACCCGGCCCGCCACCACTTTCGGTACGGAGTACGGGGCCGCCTACGCGACCGATTACGGGACCGATCGGGGCAGCGACTTCGGCAACGACTTCCGCGCCGACGACTCCGGGCCCGACAGGACCTGGGAGGAATGGAATCCCACCGAGGAGTCCATTCGGCCGGTGCGCGGCAAGCACCGCGTCGCCAAGCAGCGCAATGGTCTGGCTCGCAGCTCCACCGTCCTCGGCGTCGGCGTCATCGCGGCCGTCGGTGCGGGTGGCATGGCCACCGCCCAGAGCAAGCCGCCGGTCTCCATTTCTCTTCCCGATTCCATCGCGGACAATCTCCCTGACGCCAAGTCCCTCCCGGGTGTCGGCGCACTGTTCTCGGGCGAGACCGAGTCCGCGGCGGAGAAGGCCGCGGCCGAGACCGCTTCCGCTCCGCTGACGACGGCGGGTATCACCACCGCCGAGGCCGAGCAGGGCACCACCGACGCCGGTGAGGCACTCCGCGCCCGCATCCTCCAGCAGGCCGAGCAGCAGCAGGACGCCGCCGACGCCGAGGTGAAGGCGGTCGCGGAGAAGGCCGCAGCGGAGAAGGCCGCAGCCGAGGCGAAGAAGCAGCAGGACGCCGCCGAGGCCAAGATCGCCGCCGAGAAGAAGAAGGCGGCGGAGGAGGCGGCGAAGAAGGCGGAGGCCCTGCGACTGGCCAAGCTCGCCGCCAGCTACGCCATCCCCACCTCTTCGTACACGATCACCTCGACCTTCGGCGAGGCCGGATCGATGTGGTCCTCCGGCTACCACACGGGCCTCGACTTCGCGGCGCCGACCGGTACCCCGATCAAGGCCATCCACACCGGCACGGTCACGTCGGCCGGCTACTCCGGTTCCTACGGCTACCGCACGGTCCTGGAGCTGGAGGACGGCACGGAGCTGTGGTTCTGCCACCAGTCCTCGATCGATGTCAGCATCGGCCAGAAGGTCACGACGGGCGACACCATCGGGCGCGTCGGCGCGACCGGCAACGTGACCGGCCCGCACCTCCACCTGGAGGTCCACACCCCGGACGGCACCGGCATCGACCCGATGCCCTGGCTGACCGCGCGGGGCCTCACGGTCTGAGACCGTTCCCCCCCGCCGGGTTCTCCGGCCCATCGCCCCGGCAGCCCTGACGCTCACCCCCCGACGTCAGGGCTGCCGGTCCGTGTCCGTCCACTCTCGGGCCGGTTCAGATGTATCGGCCACGGAATAGCGGAACCCGTGACAGCGGTTGTTCCCTTCATGACTTCTCTCCGCAAGCTCGGCTCCTCCGGCCTCCAGGTCTTCCCGCTCGCCCTCGGAGGCAACGTCTTCGGCTGGACCGCCGACGAGGCGCAGTCCTTCGCCGTCCTCGACGCGTACGCGGCGGCCGGCGGCAACTTCGTCGACACCGCCGACTCCTACTCGGCGTGGGTCCTCGGCAACGAGGGCGGAGAGTCGGAGACCCTCATCGGCAAGTGGCTCGCCGCGCGCGGAAACCGCTCCGACATCGTCGTGGCCACCAAGGTCGGCGCACACCCCGCGTACAAGGGGCTCTCCGCCACCACCATCAAGGCCGCCGCCGAGGAGTCCCTGCGCCGGCTCGGCACCGACCACATCGACCTCTATTACACGCACTTCGACGACGAGACGGTCCCGGTCGAGGAGATCATCACCGCACTCGACCAGCTGGTGAAGGACGGCAAGGTCCGCGAGATCGCCGCGTCCAACATCAGCTCGCAGCGACTGCGCGCCTCGCTGGACTTCTCGGAGCGCGAGGGGCTCGCCCGCTACGTGGCACTGCAGCCGCACTACAACCTCGTCTCCCGGGACACCTACGAGGGCGAGCTCCAGGACACCGCCGCCGACGCCGGCCTCGCGGCTGTTCCGTACTTCGCCCTCGCCTCCGGGTTCCTCACCGGCAAGTACCGCCCGGGGACGGCCGTGGAGAGCGCGCGGGCCGGGAGTGCGGGCGCGCACCTGGAGTCCGCGCGTGGACAGAAGGTGCTCGCCGCGCTCGACAAGGTGGCCCAGGAGCGGGACGCGGAGATCGCGACCGTGGCGCTTGCATGGCTGGCGGCCCGGCCCACCGTCGCCGCACCGATCGCCTCGGCCCGCACGGTCGAGCAGCTTCCGGCCCTGGTGGCCGTCGCCGGTCTTCGGCTGACGGACCAGGACCTGGCCGACCTCACCGAGGCTTCCGCCTAAGGGCTGGGTTGTTCGTACCGCGGCTGGTTGTAGTGCGGCGGGTTCGTGTACGCCGGTGCGCTGTAGGGCTGCCCGGTGTACGGGTGTGAGGGGTGCGGGTACGGGGCATGGCCGCCGTGGGGCGGGTACGCCCCGTAGCCCTGGGCCGGTCCCGGGTACGGCCCGCCCGAAGAGGGCACGAACCTCGGGCGCAGACGACCCGTGGCCTGCGCCGCGAACGCCAGGGCGGGACCCGCGGTCCCTCTGCGTTGCCACAGGTGGTGCAGCAACTCCCGCTCGCGCTCGGCGAAGTCCGGGCCCGCCGTGCCGCGGCGGGCCTGTCGCCGGAGGAAGGCCAGCGAGGTCGCGAACGACTCGTACTCGGCGACCGTCCGGGCCGCCGCCCTGCCCTGGGCCTTCACCTCTTTCCGCGCCCCGGCGGGCATCCGGGCGCGTGCGTGGGCGTGGGCGGCGTGATGGGCGTGCGCGGGAGCGTGTGCCGGATGGTGCGGGTAGCCGTGAGGCGTGCCGTACGGGCCCGCCGTCGCTGCCCCCGCGCGCCGGCGGGCGACGTCCCGGGCCATGCCGCGGGCCCGCATCGAGGAGAGGGCGAGAGGCTCGGCGGGGGACAGCCAGCCGGCTGCGGCGTACGCCGGCAGTTCGACGCCGAGGGTGCGCAGCTCGCGTCGGCGGGCCCAGATCGCCAGCCAGGTCACCAGCCCGAAGACCGGGACCATGAAGGCCCCGTACACGGCGTAGAAACCGTACGGGCCGAACGAGGACGAGCCGTTCCACAGGGCGTGCATGCCCATGGCGAGGAGAAGGCCCAGCAGCGGAAGCGCGATGCGCCGCAACCGCTGATGGCGCGCACTGCTCGCGGCGATCCCGAAACCTATGCCCGTCAGCACGGTGAAGAGCGGATGGGCGAACGGCGACATCACCGCACGTACGAAGAACGTCGCCACGGTCACGGAGGCGAAGCCCGAGCCCATCTGCTGGTCCTCGCCGAAGGCGTTGCCCAGATAGAGGATGTTCTCGGTGAAGGCGAAACCTGTCGCGGTGAAGCCGGCGACGACCACGCCGTCGACGATCCCGCCGAAGTCCCGTCGCCGAAAGAGGAAGAGCAGCAGGACGGCTGCCGCCTTGGCGCTCTCCTCCACGACGGGAGCTATGACCGTGGCGCCCAGGGTGTCCGCGCCGCCCGGATCGGCCGTGGCGGTGGCGATCCACCGTGTCGCGAAGGAGTTCGCGATGATCGCCACCAGGGCGGCCGCGCAGGCACCCCAGGCGAAGGCGAACAGCATGGTGCGCCACGGGCCCGGTTCGACCCGGTCCAGCCAGCGGAACGCCGTCATCAGGACCGGGACGGGCAGCACGGCCAGACCCAGCCCGACGAGGAACCCCTGCGTCCCCGTCTGGTCGCGGACCAGGGCGAGGATCACCAGCCCGCAGAGCGCCAGCACGGTGAAGACGGCGACGAGGCGGAACGTCCTGCTCCGCCACAGCATGCCGACCCGGCGTGGGTGATAGCGCCACTGGCCCCGGTCCGGTACGGCAGCCAGGATCTCGCCGACCCGGTGCTCCTCGAGCACGGGGACGGCCGGCTGCGACTGTCGCTGAACAGACCCGTCGGACACCCCACGACCCTAACGAGCCGGACTGACAACGGCCATGGTGCATGGATCGCACTCGGGTGGGCCGGGGACCGCCGGGTGTCCGGTCAGTGGCGGGTACTCGGATGGGCCGGTGACCGCCGGGTGTCCGGTCAGCGGCGGGCGAAGAGCAGGTCGTGCACCACGTGGCCCTTGTCCAGTCCCTGCCCCTCGAACCGGGTCAGCGGCCGGAACGCGGGCCGTGGTGCGTAGCCGCCGTCCGCGGCCGTGTTCTCGAAGCGGGGGTGCGCGCTCAGCACCTCAAGCATCTGCTCGGCGTACGGCTCCCAGTCGGTCGCGCAGTGCAGCACCGCTCCGGGCTTCAGTCGCTGCGCCGCCAGGTCGAGGAACTCCGGCTGGATCAGCCGGCGCTTGTGGTGGCGCGACTTGGGCCACGGGTCGGGGAAGTACACCCGCAGCCCGTCCAGTGCGTCCGGCTCAAGCATCTCGCGCAGCAGGATGATCGCGTCCCCGTTGGCGACCCGGATGTTGGACACGCCGTTCCGGTCCGCGAGGCCGAGCAGATTGCCCTGGCCGGGGGTGTGCACGTCGACGGCGAGAATGCCGGTGCCCGGGTCGTCGGCGGCCATCTGAGCGGTGGCCTCGCCCATGCCGAAGCCGATCTCCAGGACCACCGGGAGTCCGTCGAACAGCTCCCGCAGATCGAGGACCCGCAGCCCGTCGATGTCCAGGCCCCACTTCGGCCAGAGGCGCTCCAGGGCGTCCTGCTGGCCGGGTGTGACCCGGCTGCGGCGCGGCTGGAAACTACGGATCCGGCGCTCGTGGTGCGAGCCGGCCGGATCGGCGGCGGGGCCGCCCGGGAAGCGGGGCTCCTGGCGCAGCCTGCGCGCACGGTCCAGGGCCGCGGCGCGCAGTTCGTCCGGGATTCCGGCGGTCGCGGGGGCGGCGTCGTCCGTGTCGGCGTCGTCCGTGCCCGCCGAAGCCGCATGGCTCGTGCCGGCGGAGGCCGCATGGTTCGTGGCGGCGTCGTCCGCACCGTTCGTGCCGGTGGGAGGCGCCCCGGTGGGGAGCGTGCCGTCCGGCTCGGCAGCGGTGTCGCCGGGCGTCGCGGGGGAGGGGTTCAAGGGCTCAGACACAATGCCCTGATTCTACGGCGGGCGGCTTCCACCCCGTCCCCTGAGCCCGGAGCAGCGCCCTGCGTGCCACCTCCCGGCCGATGGGCAGCGCGGCCGTGGCGGCGGGCGACGGGGCGTTCAGCACGTGGACGGTGTGCGGGGCCTCGCGGATCAGGAAGTCGTCCACCAGCGTGCCGTCCCGCAGCACCGCCTGGGCCCTGACTCCGGCCGGGGCCGGGCGCAGATCGGCCTCCGTCACCTCGGGCAGGAGCCGCCGTACGGCCGCCGTGAACGCGTGCTTCGACAGCGAGCGGTGCACCTCGCCCGCGCCGTACCGCCAGTGTCTGCGGGCGATCCGCCACGAGCCCGGCCAGCTGACCGTGTCCAGCAGCTCGCGGGGGCGGACGACCGGCCATCCGTACCCCTCGCGGGCCAGTGCCGGCACCGCGTTCGGTCCGACGTGGACGCTGCCGTCGTGGCCACGGGTCAGATGCACGCCGAGGAACGGGAACGCCGGATCGGGCACCGGATAGACCAGGCCGCGCACCAGCTCGGGCCGGGCCAGCTCGTAGTACTCGCCCCGGAAGGGCACGATGCGCATCTCCGGGTCGTCGCCCGCCAGCCGTGCCATCCGGTCACAGTGCAGCCCCGCGCAGTTGACCAGCACCCGCGCCCGCACCACCAGGCCGTCCGCCGTGCGCACCGCGACGCCCCACTGCCGGCGGTCGATCGCGGTGACCTCGGCGCCGAACCTGATCAGGCCACCGCCACCGCGCACCTCGGTGGCGAACCGCTCGGCGACCGCGCCGAAGTCGCACACCCCCGTCGTGCCCACCCGGATCGCGGCGAGGCCCCGTACCCGTGGTTCGTACTCGGCGATCTGCGCGGGACCCAGCTCGCGCACCGGCAGCCCGTGCTCCCGGCCGCGCTGCACCAGGGCGTGCAGCCGGGGCAGCTCGGAGCGGCCGGTCGCGACGATCAGCTTGCCGGTCACCGCGTGGGCGATGCCGTGCTCTCGGCAGAAGTCGACCATCTCCGCCGCACCGCGCAGCGCGTACCGCGCCTTCAGCGAGCCCGGGGGGTAGTAGATACCGCTGTGGATCACTCCGCTGTTGCGCCCGGTCTGGTGGCGCGCCGGGCCCCACTCCTTCTCCAGCACCGTCACGCGCGTGCCCGGTGCGGTCCGCGTGATCGCATACGCGGTCGACAGACCGACGATCCCGCCGCCGATCACCAGCACATCGCAGTCGTACGCCGCGTGCGTCATCATCACGCCACCTCCCACCCCGATAGTGCACTGACCCACTGACAACGCACTTAAACCAGCGCGGGCACAGCGTGGCGCGTCACGTGGCGGCCCCGCGCGGTCGTGGGGAGCGCGGGCCGGCACGGCCCGGCGGGACCGGACGGTGCCAAGGGCTGCCCGTGATCCCCGGCGGGCGCACGACGACGGCTACGGCACCTCGCCGCGTTGGCGGGACCGCCCGAAGGCATCCCCCATGCGGTCGCTCTTCCACCTGCGACGCACCGCATTCGACGCCGCGCGCCGATACACCGGGAGTGACAGGACAGCCCTCAGGCGGGCGCGACCAGCAGCGGGCGGGCGCGCTCCCGCAGCTCGACCACGCGCGGCTCGTCCCCGTAGGGCTCCAGCCGGTGCAGCAGGTCGCGTACGTACTCGGTGGTGCGGGCCGACGAGATGCGGCCTGCCACCTCCACGGCCCGGGTGCCCGCCGCGCAGGCCGCGTCCAGGTTGCCCGACTCCAGCTCGGCGACGGCCGAGACGACGAGCCGCAGACCGTGCGAACGGACGAACTCCTCGGTGGGTCTGGACAGCGCCTGCTCGGTGAAGCGCCGCACCTGCCGGGGCGCCTTCAGGTCGAGATGGCACTCGGCGGCGTCGGCCGCGAACCGGTCGTAGGAGTAGAAGCCCAGCCACGACGGGTCCGCGTCGCCGTCCCGGGAGCGCTCCAGCCACCCTTCGGCGGCCTTCAGGGCGGCCCCGGCGGCCGGCGCGTCGTTCGCCTTCGCATGGGCCCGGGCCTCCACCAGGCGGAAGAAGCTCATGGTGCGTGCCGTGGCGAGTCCGCGGTTGCGCTCGACCGCCGCCTGCGCGAGGTCGACGCCCTCGTCGGCGAAGCCGCGATAGGTCGCCTGGAGCGACATGGACGCGAGGACGTAGCCGCCGAGCGGTACGTCGGCCGCGGCCCGTGCCAGGCGAAGCGCCTGGATGTAGTAGCGCTGGGCCGCCTCCTGCTGACCGGTGTCGAAGGCCATCCAGCCCGCCAGCCTGGTCAGTTCGGCCGCCGCTCCGAAGAGCGCCCGGCCGACCTCGTCGCTGTACGAACCCAGCAGCAGGGGTGCCGCGTCGACTCGTAAGCACTCCGGGACCATGGACGAACGCCAGTCACCGCCGCCGTACTTGGAGTCCCAGCGGCGCGCGTCCTGGGCGGCCTCCCGCAGCTTGGACACATCGCTGTGGCCGACCCGCAACGGCGAGACCTCGTGCGCGGAATCCGGGCCGGGCTGGACCGGGATCGACACACCGTGTCCGGGCATGAGCGAGGTGCCGGGCTTGGCGGAGGCGTGACGTCCGGGGGCCGCTGCCGTGGACTGTCCCGACGCGTCCTGCGAGGGTACGGAGCCCGAGCTGCCCCCCCGGACCGGAGCGCCGGTCGGAGGTGAAGTGCCTGGAGCACTCGATGCCCCCTGCGCCCCTGACGCGCCCCGTGCGCCCTGCGTGCTGTGCGTGCCCAGGATGGCGGCCACTGCCGCCGTCGAGGCACGGGCCACCGAGGGGTCTGCGGGGGATATCAGCCAGCGGGACGCGGGGGTCGCGTACGCACTCACCGAGAAGGAACCCGCCAGCGACTGCCAGATCCCCCCGCTGCCCGCCCGCCGTCCGGCCAGATCCAGCCGGTACAGCTCGGTCGCGGACCGGACCGCCTCACCCACGTCGCGCGGGAACGCCAGTCCGACCTCCGGCGCCGGATCGGCGTCGGCCAGCCCGATCTCGTGCAGCGGGACCGGCCGGCCGAGCTTGGCGCCGATCGCCGCAGCGATGAGATGGGGCGCGGCGCCCTGGGGCACCATGCCCTTGGAGACCCAACGGGCCACCGATGTCTTGTCGTACCGAAGTGTCAGTCCGCGCTGCGCCCCGAGGTCGTTGACCCGCCGGGCGAGCCCGGCGTTGCTGATTCCCGCGAGGGCGAGAACGGTTCCGAGTTTCTCGTTCGGTCCGCGTTGCTCCCTGGACATGCGCCACCCCTCGACACACAGACGGCAGCCGCGTCACCGATGCGGCGCGCGGCATTCGTACCGGGTTCTCCCCAGGGACGAACCCCGGCACTCCGGCCGCACACGCATTTGGCCGAGCCCCGAGGAATATGCCGCCCTGCTGAGAACATCAGTAAACCCAGCGTAGTTCGCCGCATCCCTACCGTTAAGGGCCAGACGTCCGTATGGCGGGATTGTTGTCCGTACCGGCCACCACGCGGCGAACAGTCGGGAGCCGGGCGTCGCGAGGGGCCGAAGGGGCAGGAGGGGAGAGCGGGAGGCGAACGCCGCGCGAAGGAAGGGCGGAGGAATGGCGGGGGTACGGAGGAGGCTTTGTGGAGCCCGCCCGTACCCGTGCGGAGATCGCCGGGGCGGCGCCCGGGAGAGGGTGAAGGAGGGCGCGGACGGGGAGCGGATCGCGGGGGCGGCGCGGTCGGCCGGGCTCCTCTCCCGCCCGTCGACCAGCCAGGACCCGTGTGCGGAGGTGTGTCCGGCGCCTTGGCCTTACGGCTCCGGCGGTGCCCGCCGGAGCCCCCGTCCGGGGTGTCCTGGCGTGCTCCTGGTGTGTGGCCGTGCGCCCGGCCGTGCGCTCTGGCCCGGCCCCGGCGAGAGGGCTTGCATGGATGCTGCGTGGGTCGGCCCGCTGCACTGGACACAGCGGGCTGGGGGAACACCGTCGCCTCATTCCCCGCAGGCGGCGGACCGGTCCGGGGGGCGGACCGCGCCTCCCGGACCGTGCGTCGCGCCGGTGCGGCGGCGATCCGTCCGGGCGGTCCCCGGGTCGGCGGCGGAGCCCTTCCGGGCGCGTGCGAGGTACGCCCGAGGCCTCCCCGCAGCTCGGAACAAACGGGTGCGAACACGGGTAAATATCGTCGGTTCGAGCTGATTGATCGGTTCCCGCGCCTTCCCAGATTGGCCTGATGTCGCCGGTCGACGGAGGTTGGGCCGACGGCTCCGCGACATCTCGGCGGCCGCCCGGTTGATGCGCCGGCGTGGCCGGATCCGGGTCGTCGTTCCGCGGTGCGTTGTAGCGCAAGCAACGCGCGGAATCCGTGGCTCCGTTGCCGTCGGGGCCGACGCGCGCGGGCCGTTCGCGGAACGCCAGGTCCGACGGCTGCTCTCCGGCCTTTGCCAGGGGCGCATGCGCTCACGACGTGCGCCGTCCGTAGCCACTCCTGCGCGCCGTTGTCGTGGCAGCATGTCCGCAACGGCGCCGTGCGTTACCGGAGTTCTCCCGATACTGCCCTGCTGCGCCGTTTTGTCCACAGCCTGTGGAGGCGGCGGTGCGTTGGTTGGTGGGTTGGAGCAGTATCGCCGCGAGCTTCGGCACGGTCGGAGCGGTCGGCGGCAGTGACGAGGGGCGCACGATGCACCCCGTGGGCTCCCAACTCCTCTGGGGGGACCCGGATCCGCTCTGGGCGGTGGGCGACTGGCGACCCGACGAGATCCGTACCGTCCGGGTGAACACCGCTGAAGGCGCCCCGACCGCACGGCTCGCCGTCCTCGGCTGCTGCGGTGCCACCGACGAACAACTGCGCGTAGGGCTGCTCGCCGCCCGGGGCGGAGCGCTGCGCCACCTCACCGCATGGACCGGCAGTTACACGGCCGTCGTCCAGATAGGCCGACGGATCACCGTGGCCGGCGACCTCGCCGGAGCGCGCCCCGTCTTCTACACGCCCTGGGCCGGCGGCACGGCGTACGCCACCGCAGCGCTCCCCCTCGCCGACCTCATCGAGGCCCAGCTGGACATCGGTCACCTCGCCGCCCTGCTCGCCTGCCCCGAAACCCCGGAGGCGCTGCGCGACGGCACTCCGTACCAGGGCGTGAAGCGCATCCCGCCCGGCCATGCGCTGATCCTCCGCGAGGGCTCACGGGAGATCACGGGGTACGAGGCGGTGGCCTCCCTCGCCGTGGCCGCGCCCGAACTCGATCCGGTGAGCGCCGTCGACGGGGTGCGCGACGCCCTCGTCGAGGCGGTGCGCGCCAGACTCCTGGCGCCGCGCCACGCCCCGGAGACCCTGCCGCCCGACCCCGGCCCCGTCCCCGGCATGGGCCCTGCCGAACGCCGTGCCGCCCGGGGCGCGCCCGTCCCCGGGATCGGCTCCGACCTCTCCGGGGGCAGCGCCTCCGCGACGCTCGCCCTGCTCGCCGCCGGGCTCCCCGGTCTGCCCGGCACGATCCTGGGCCATGGCACCGGAGCGGGCGAGCGGCTGCTCGCCGTCACGTTCAACGACCTGACGACCCGCGCGCACGAGGACGAGCTCGAACGCGCCCGCCTCATCGCCGCCAACCCGAGGCTGCACCACGTCGTGGTGGCCGCAGGCGAAGAGGCCCTGCCCTACGCCGACCTGGAGAACGGGCCGCTCACCGACGAGCCGGCCCCCTCCCTCGTCCTCGTCGAGCGCAACCGCCGCCGCCTCTCCGCGGGCAGCGCCGACCATTTCGTGGGCGACGGCGCCCGGCAGGTGCTCGACGCCCATCCGGCCCGTCTCGCAGATCTGCTGATCGATCGCAGACGGCGCCATCTGGTGCGCCCCGTCGCCGCGCTCGCCAAGGCCGAACGCCCCTCCGCGCACTCCCTGTTCGTGCCGCTGACCGTCTACCGGGCCGCCCGTCGGCTGGCCCGTACGTCCTACCGCACCGGTCTCGAAGCGGCGGCCGACCGCCTGCCCGACGCCAACCGCCTCACCCCCGACCTCGACACTCCCGCCGACGCCTCCCTCGCGGCGCTGGCCTGGTCCCGGCCGGGCCCTGCCGCACGGTGGCTCACCGGAGAGGCGCTGGCCGAAGTGTCCGTTCGTCTCCAGGAGGCGGCGATCCGCCCCACCTCCGTCCAGCGCCCCGGCGAGGCCAGGGCCAGGGCCTCCCTCGCCCGGCATGCCGCCGGTCACCGAATCCTGGAACAGGCCGCCGAAGTCCGAAGCCAGCGGCTGCACGCCCCCTTCCTGGACAACCAGGTCGTGCGCGCCGCCCGCGCGCTCCCCGAGTCCCTCAGGGTCCAGCCGGGCGCCCGCGCGGCGATCCTGCGCCGGGTCCTTGCGGGAGCGGGCATCCACGAACTGCCGCCCGGCTGGGGCACCCCGTCCCAAGCCACCTCGGCCGCCGTCACCCGGACCGGTCTGCGCGCCTCCCTGCCCGAGCTGATCGCCCTTTTCGACGCCCCGCTACTCGCCGACGCGGGTCTGGTCGAGGCCCGCGTCGTACGCAAAGCCCTGCGCGCCGCCTCCGAGGGAGAGCCACTCCCTCTGGACGGCCTGGCCGATCTCGCGTCCACGGAACTGTGGCTGCGCCGTCTCATCTCGCGGCGCGGGACCTGCTGGACCGGGTCGGCGGCGCCCCGGCAGCGCGCGGTCGCCGGCGGAGTGGCCCCGGCACGGCGGTCGCTGCAGGGGTAGCCGCAGCCGGTTTCCCACGTCCGGTGTCCCACTCCGCGTGACGGGTGCGGCCTTCGATGCCCTGGCGTGCGAGCGGCGGGCCACAATGGCGGGGTGCGGTATCTGATTCTGGGTGTCACGGAGGCGCGGGACGAGCGCGGCACTGCGCTGCCCCTCGGCGGTACGCGACTGCGCGCCCTGCTCGCCGCACTGGCCCTGAGGCCGGGCCGCGCCGTGCCCGTCACCGAGCTCGTCGCGGACGTCTGGGCGGATGAGCCCCCGGCGGACGCCACCGCCGCGCTCCAGGCCCTTGTCGGGCGGCTGCGGCGGTCGCTGGGCAAGGAGGCGTTGGCCAGCGGCCCCGGGAGTTACCGCCTGGCCGCGCGGCCGGACGACGTCGACCTGTACGTCTTCGAGCGACTGGCCAGGCAGGGCGGAGCCGAACTGGAGGCCGATGCCCCGGCCGACGCGGCCCGCACCCTGCGTACCGCACTCGCACTCTGGCGCGGTCCCGCCCTCGCGGACCTGCCCGACGGGAAGCAGGGCCACGCCCTTCGCCCCGAGGCCCACCGGCTGGCCGCACTGGAGCGCCGCATCGAGGCCGACCTGCGCTGCGCGGTGACCGGGACACAGGTGACCCCCAGCACCCCGGACGTCACCCGGACCCCCGCCACCCCGACCCCCAGCGCCCCGGACGTCACCCCGACCTACGCCACCCCGACCCCTGCCGCCCTCGTTGCCGAGCTGACGGAGCTGACCGCGGCCCACCCGTACGACGAACGCTTCCGTGCCCAGCTCATCCGTGCCCTGCGCACCGACGGCCGGCAGGCCGACGCGCTCGCCGCGTACGAGGACGCGCGCCGCACCCTCGCCGAGGGCCTCGGCACGGACCCCGGGCCCCAACTGACCTCCCTCCACCACGAACTGCTCGCCCCCGCCCCCATCCCGCCCACCCCCGCCCCGACCGGCACGTTTCACGTGAAACCGCCCCGCGGCAACCTCCGTCCCCGGCTCACCTCCTTCGTGGGCCGCGAGCCCGAGCTCCAAGCCATCCGGGACGACCTGACCCGGTCCCGCTTGGTCACCCTCATCGGCCCTGGCGGCTCGGGGAAGACCCGCCTTGCCGAGGAGTCCGCATCACGCGAGGACCGCACCAACGCCACCCCCCGTGACGTCTGGCTTGCCGAACTGGCCCCGGTGGAGGACCCCGACGCCGTCCCGGGAGCCGTGCTGTCAGCACTGGGGCTGCGCGAGACGGCGCTGTTGCGGGACAGCGCCCCCGAGGGACCGTTCCCGCGCACGGACCCGGTCGATCTGCTGGTCGACCGCCTCGGTTCTCGCGCCCGGCCCGTCCTCCTCATCCTCGACAACTGCGAGCACGTCATCGGCGCGGCCGCCGCTCTGGCCGAGATCCTGCTGACCCGCTGCCCGCTCCTGCGCGTCCTCGCCACCAGCCGTGAACCGCTCGGCGTCCCCGGCGAGTCCGTACGACCGGTGGACCCGCTGCCCGCCGAGCCCGCCCACCGTCTGTTCGCCGAGCGTGCCAGGGCCGTCCGCCCCGGTTTCGACCCCGAGCACGAACCGGCCCACGATGCGGGAGCCGTGGCTGAGATCTGCCGCCGCCTGGACGGGCTGCCGCTCGCCATCGAGCTCGCCGCCGCCCGGCTGAGGTTGCTCGGCCCCCGCCAGATCGCGGACCGGCTCGACGACCGGTTCCGCCTGCTGACGGGTGGCAGCAGGACCGTGCTGCCCCGACAGCAGACCCTGCGGGCGGTCGTCGACTGGTCCTGGGACCTCCTTGACGAGGACGAACGCACCGCTCTGCGCCAGGTCTCCGTCTTCGCGGGCGGCTGGGACCTGACCGCCGCGGAAGCCGTCATCAGTACACCGCCCCGCCCCGGCCCCCACAGCTGCGCCGGCACCGCCTATCTGATCGGCGCCCTGGTCGACAAGTCGCTGGTCGTCGCGGCCCCGGCCGAGGACGGCACGATGCGCTACCGCCTTCTGGAGACCATTCACGAGTACGCCGTCGAGCGCATGGCCGAGACCCCGGACATACGGGAGGCCGCTGGGCGCGCCCACACCGCGTACTTCACCGCGCTCGTCGAGGAGGCCGAGCCCCGCCTGCGCTCCGGCGAGCAGCTCCCGTGGATCCAGCGCCTTGAGACGGACCTCGACAACATCCGCGCCGCACTCCAGCGCACCACCTCCCCCGCTCTGCCCTGTGAACCTGACGCGACACGGCTGGTGCTGGGCATGGGCTGGTTCTGGTGGCTGCGCAACTACCGTCCCGAGGGCCTCTCCTGGACTGAGAAGACCCTGGCGCTGGGCCCGGATCCCTCGGACGAGACGGACCCCCGGTACTGGGACCGGATGAACCTCCACATCCTCTGGTTCTTCTACGCGGCGGATCGCGGGCCGACCGAGATGAACCAGGACGACGCCCAGCTCCACGCGCACGTGAGCCGGGTGGCCGAGACGTTCGCCTCCTCCGGGCCGCGGGGCGCCCGGTTCCCCGGGCTGCTCTGGCCGATGACTTCGTTCCTCACCGGGACCACGGACGACGTACGGCGGAAGATCGACGCGGCCGTCGACAACGCTCGTGTCCACGGGGGCGAGTGGGAGTACGGCGTCACGTTGATGTTCCGCACCCACATGCTCGTCGACATGCCGGGAGGCATGCCCGGCATCGACGACGACCTCGCCGAACTACGCGTCCTGAGCCGCCGCATCGGCGACCGGTGGATGCGCGCCCAGGTCGCGAGCGCCGCAGCCGAGGCGGGCATGATGCGCGGGCGGTACGACGAGGCGCGCGCGGCCTACGAGGAGGCGCTGCTGCTGGCCCGCGAGGTGGGGGCCCACGCCGACGCCCCGTTCCTCCTGGCCCGGCTCGCTGAACTCTCCTACCGCACGGGCGACCTGGAAGCCGCCGCACTGGGGCTGGACCGTTCGGAGACCGAGGCGGAAAGCCACCAGGTGCACGACGCGGCCGCCTACACCCACTACCTCCGGGCCACCATGGCGTTCCACCACGGTGATGCGGCGACCGCCCGCCCCCTGCTCGTCGCCGCCCAGAAGGAGGCCGGACGAGGTGGCCCGCCGTCGCACTTCACCGTGGCGCTCGAGGGGCTCTCGGCCCGGATCTCCGTGGACGAGCCCGGGGGCGGCCCCGTCGTCGGACTGCGCGGGCTGACGGCGGCTCTGGTGGCGGCGAGGGAAGCGCAGTGCGCCGAGATCGTCACCGCGTACCTGGCGGACGGCGTGGTGACCGTGCTGCCGAAGGTGGGCGGTCACGCAGCCGCCGCACGCATCCTGGCCGCCGCCGACACCTGGCGGTTGTCCGGACCCAGGACCGAGGCGGAGCAGGCCGAGGTGGATGCGGCCGAGCGGCTGGCCCGTGAGGAACTTGGTCCGCTGCGGTACGAGGAGGAGCGCGTCGCAGGTCTCGGTATGACCATCGACGACGTCATCGACCTGTTGGAAGGGCTCGCCGCGGACCTTCCGTGACCTCCGAGGGACACGGGCGTCGCCGAGCACTTCACGATGAGCGAGTCGGCCCCGGAACGACTGCGTCACTCGCGCTGTACGTTACGCTCCCACCCGGGCCGGGGCGGTTCACCCCGCACGCTGGACGAGACGACTCCCTTCCACACGCCGGTGGTTCCCCCGGCCTAAGGGCTGTCCCGCAATTCCTGGCGGGCGCACGACGACAGCTACGGCACTTCGCCGCGTTGTCGAAACGCCCGAATACATCCAGTATGCGGGCGGCTCTCCGCCTTGCGATACACCGCATCTGACGCCGCACGTTGATCCACCAGGAATTGCGGGACAGCCCTTAGGTACGGGGCGGCTCGCGCTCCCTCAGCGGCAGCTGATGCGCGACTCGGCCCAGTCGGCCAGGGCGATCCCGCCGAACGGGGTCGTCGGCTCCACGACGAGCCGGATCCGCTCCTGGCCCTCGATGCCGACGCTCACCGGAACCGCCGGATCGTCGCCGTTCATCACCGGGGACTCCCACAGCAGCGCCCCGGCGCCGTTGAACACCGAGAACCGCACCGAGCCGAGTCCCATGGTCAGGTCGTCCACGCCGACCATCGCCTCGTAACGCGTGCACTGGCGGTTCAACTGGATGGAGACCGAGGAACGGCTGTGGACCGTCACCCCGTGCGCGTACCGCGTGCCGCCGACCGACATGCCGGACCGCTGCCAGACCCAGCTGCTCTCCCTGAGCACCACCTCTGGGTCGGTGTGGTCGCCGAGCAAGGTGTAGGCCAGCTCGCTGACCTGGTACACCTCCGGGGCCGGCGCGGGCGGCGGTGGGGGAGTAGGCGTCGGTGTGGGCTTGGGCGCGGGGGGCGCCGGAGGCGTGGGCTTCGGCACCGGCGGAGGCGTGGGCGTCGGGGTGGGCTTCGGGGTCGGCGTGGGCGTCGGGGTGGGCTTCGGCGTGGGCGTCGGCGTGGGTTCCGGCGGCGCGGGAGCCGGTGGCGCCGGCTTGGGCTTCGACAGCGCGGGGGTAGGCAGGGGGGTCGGCACGGCCGGTGCCACGGCCGGGGGCCTGGCCACCGGCTTCGCCTCGGGGCGCGGCTGGTCGTTCCCGACCAGCGCCCACACCAGTCCGGCCGCGGCCGCGACGGCGACGGTCGCCGCGATACCGGCCTTCGCCGGGGCCCCGAGCCCCTCGGAAGCGGCGGCGCCACCGGCGGAACCCCCGGACGAGCTTCCCCCGGTCGCCGCGGCCGCGGCCCCCGCACCCGCGGCCCCGACTGCGCCGCCCGTCACGATTCCGGCGGCCTTGAGCGCGTATCCGGCGGCGAACCAGCCGATGACCGCGACCGGCAGCAGCGCGGGGATCCCCGCGTTGACATGGGCCAGTTCGCCTGCCGCGAGCCGGCACTTCGCGCACTCGTCCAGATGGCCGCGCAGGCCGCGCTCGGCCCGCATCCGCAGACCCCCGCGGGCATAGGCGCCGAGCCGGTCGGCATAGCGCGCGCAGTCCCCGCCGGACGTGAGCGCCTGGCTCACATGGGCCTGCAGGTACGCCTGCTTGAGCCCCTCACGGGCGCGGCTGGCCAACACGGACGTGGCATTGGCCGTCAGTCCGAACAGCGGGGCGATGTCGCTGGGCGACTCCTCCTCGACGGTGGTGTGCCACAGGACGGCCTGCCAGCGCTCCGGGAGGCTGCGGAACGCCTGCATCGCCATCGACTGCTCGGCCTCGTGCATGGCCAGCACGTCGGCACCCAGATCGAGCGTGTCCGCGTCCGACACTTCCGAGGTGCGCGTCGCCTGCGTGGCGAAGACCGCGAAGTCGTCGACCAGGTGCTCACGCTTCGCGGTCTTCGTCCACGCGGCGGCGACGTGCCGGACCGCCGTCATCAGGTAGGCCCGCACGGCCTCCTCGGGGCCCTTGCCGCCCCGTACCGCCTGCAGGGTCCTGGCGAAGACCTCGGCCGTCAGGTCGTCGGCGGTGTGCGCATCCCGGCAGCAGGTACGCGCGTAGCGGCGCACGGCGTCGGAATGGCGAAGGAACAGCTCCTCGTACGCGAGGTCGTCGCCGTCCCGCATCCGCAGGATCAGCTGGGCGTCGGAGGGCCCGTCCCCGGCGGGCGTACGGCTGGGCATCCGCTGCATGGGCACCGCGGCTGCGACATCGCTCGCGTCCGTGGCCGTGCCCGCCGGGTTCTCGACCGGAGCGGGCGGCCACGGCCCTGGCAGGACCGTGCCGCCGCCCTCTTCCCCTGCGTCCGGGCGTCGGGACCCGGCCTGGCTCGGCACCTGATGACTGGCCCGCCCGGCCGCTTCGGTGCCGCCGTCCGCGGTGGAGACACCGTCGAGCGACTCTTCCTGCTGCCCGTCACCGCTCATCGCGGACGCCCCCGTATGCGCTGTCGGACCCGAATACCGGGCAAGCGTGCCACAGAGCGCGGAAACGGTGACCCTTCAGCCCCGTCAACCACTCATCCGGGGCGTTTTCCCGAAGGGGTGCGCTAGCGGGCACTCATTCGGGGAAGGAGTAACGGGATATGTTGACGCGCCAGTTGGACCGGACGCGGGAGTCGCGCCGTGAGCGGCTCGTCCGTACGGCGGCAGACCGGCGTACGGACGCGGACCGACGGACCTCTCTCCTTACGGCGCCCCCGGCCGGACGGATGAGAGTGCGACCCGCGCGCGGCACGACGGCCACCCGACCTGGCACCGCCGCGCAGGGCACGACGTCCGCACCCACTCCTTACCGCCGCGGCACGAGGGCCGTCGGCACTCACACCCGCCGCGCACGACACGTCGACGGGCCGTGCTCACGCAGGCCCGCGCGACGTGTCGACGGCCGTGCTCACGCAGGGCGCGAGCGCAGTCCCTCCAGCAGGATGTCCAGCAGCCGGGCCGAGGCCGCCGCCTGCTGAGCCGCGTCGGGCAGCGAGGGCGCCGCCGTCGCGATGACCAGCAGCACATCGGCCACCGTCACATCGCGGCGCAGCTCACCGGACGTCCGCGCGCGGTCGACCAGTCGGCCCACGACCTCCAGCAGATCCGCCGCCCCGGCGCCGAGGTCCACGACCTCGTCCGCCGGTACGGGACGGCGCTCGGCCACCCGCGGACCCGCCTGGACCGGAGTCTGACCGGCTTCCTGGCGCTGCTGCGGCACCCGAGGCTCGTCCCACGCCTCTCCCGCCTCACCGTCCGCGACCCGTACGGACCCCTCGTCGCCGACCGCCGCGGGCTCCTCGGCCTCGACGCCGACCCGCAGTATCTGCGGAGGCAGCAACCGCCCGGCGCCCGAGGCCACCGAGGTCCGGAGGAAGCGCGACAGCGCCGACCACGGCTCCTCCTCCTGACCCAGCGCGGACCGGGCCTGGTCGGTCAGTCGGGCGGTCTCCTCCTCGGCTATCCGGCGAACCAGCACGTCCTTGCTGGGGAAGCGGCGGTACACCGTGCCGACACCGACCCGGGCGCGGCGCGCCACGTCCTCCATCGGCGCGCCGTACCCCAGCTCGCCGAAAACCTCACGTGCGGCCCGCAGCACGTGCTCCAGATTGCGCTGGGCGTCCACGCGCAGCGGCGCCGAGCGGGCGTGTGCGACGACTCCGCCGGCCTGGGCGCCGAGTGCGGCTCCCAGCACGCTCACGGCTTCCGACGATGCGGCGGTCCCGACACCGCTCACCGTGCCGACTGCCCCGATCTGCCCGATTCCTTCGGACGTGACCGCAGCAGTCGGCCAATGCGATTCCTGAATATGCATAACAGTTCCCCCGGTTATGACGTCTCCCCCCGGAGACTCCCGCCGTGTCAGTCGAGGGTGGATCGATGGTCACCATCCGACACCCCGACGACATATGAACATAGTTGAGCCCGGGTCAATTCAGAAGGGGGCAGCCCGCCGGGAGCGCCTTCCTGCCCGAGCGCGGACCGGCCGGTCACCGATCGGAGCCCCTCCCGAGGCCGTCCCCGTAACCCCTGACCTGCACGACTTCCGCACAAGCGGCACGGCTGTCACCTGAGGTCCGTACAGAACCTCCGGTCACACAATTTGCCGGGGCTGTGGACAAACTCCTGCGCACGTTGCGTCATGGGGTGGTGATGGCTTCAGATTCCGGGGGAACACCCCCCGGCCCCCCGCCGGGTGTGCGCATTCTCGTCGTCGGTGGGGGCTATGTCGGGATGTACACAGCGCTGCGTCTCCAACGGAAGCTGAAGCAGAGACTGAGAAGCGGTGAGGCGGAGATCGTCGTCGTCACCCCCGACCCCTATATGACGTATCAGCCGTTCCTTCCCGAAGCCGCCGCCGGTTCCATCTCGCCGCGCCATGTCGTCGTGCCGCTCCGCCGGGTGCTGGCGCACTGCACCATCGTCGTCGGGGAGGCCCGACGCATCGACCACGCCAAGCGCACCGCGACCGTCACCACCCTCGCGACGGGCGAGGACGGCACCGGCGCCGTCGAGATCCCGTACGACGAGCTCGTCCTGGCCCCCGGATCCGTGTCGCGCACCCTCCCGGTCCCCGGCCTCGCCGATCACGGCGTCGGCTTCAAGACCATCGAGGAGGCCATCGGCCTGCGCAACCATGTGATCGAGCAGATGGACATCGCGTCCGCCACCCGCGACCCCGCCATTCGCGACGCCGCACTCACCTTCGTCTTCATCGGCGGCGGCTATGCGGGAGTGGAGGCGCTCGCCGAGCTGGAGGACATGGCCCGCTACACCTCGCGCTACTACCACAACATCAAGGCCGAGGACCTGAAATGGATCCTCGTCGAGGCGACCGGCCGCATCCTCCCCGAGGTAGGGGAGTCGATGGGCAGGTATGCGGTCCGGGAGCTGCGCGGCCGCAACATCGACGTACGCCTCGACACCCGCCTGGAGTCCTGCGAGGACCGGATCGCCGTGCTCAGCGACGGCTCCCGCTTTCCGACCCGCACGCTCGTGTGGACCGCCGGAGTGAAACCCGCCCCCCTGCTCGCCGCCACCGACCTCCCCCTGAACGCACGCGGCAGGCTCGTCTGCACCGCCCGGCTCACCATCGACGGGACCGAGCACGCGTGGGCCGCCGGTGACGCCGCCGCCGTCCCCGACCTGACCGCGGCCGAACCCGGCAAGGAGACCGCCCCCAACGCCCAGCACGCGGTCCGCCAGGCCAAGGTCCTCGCCGACAACCTTGTCGCGGCGATCGACGGCCGCCCGCTCAAGGACTACCGGCACAGCTATGCGGGCTCCGTCGCCTCCCTGGGCCTCCACAAGGGCGTCGCGCACGTGTACGGCCGCCGCCTCAAGGGGTATCCGGCCTGGCTGATGCACCGCATGTACCACCTGAGCCGCGTCCCGACCTTCAACCGGAAGGCCCGGGTGCTGGCCGAATGGACCCTCGCCGCACTCTTCAAGCGCGAGATCGTCTCCCTCGGCTCACTGGAACACCCCAGGGCCGAGTTCCAGATCGCCGCAGGAAGGCGCCCCCGGCCGGACGACGACTGTCAGTAGGGTCCGACACACTGGACGTGTGACCATAGGTGGGCTCACATCTGCACAGAGTGACCCGGCCGGCAGCGACCGACAGTGACCATCGAGGAAGACCGTCCCCGGGGGCGAGAGACCGCCACCACATACTTGTGACCCCCGGCAGAGGAAGCAGCCCGCCCGAGCGGACCAGACCGACACACGAGGCAATGGATTCCGTGAACTTCACGCGTTGGAGCGCCCGCCTACCCGGTACGCAGCGTCGAGCCGCCCGGGACGACCGCAGTCCCGTACCGGCGGCCCGCGCCGAGTACGCACAGGCCGACACCGGGTCGGGCCCTCCGGACGGCGGTCAGGACGGGCCCGGCGCCGCGTCCGCCGCACCCGCCCTGGAAGACCTCTCCGCCCGCGACATCCTCGGCCGGCTGCCCGCCCTCGTCGCCCTGGTGCACGGACCCGACCACCGCATCGCGTACGTCAACGACGCCTACGCCGCAGCTTTCGGCCCCCGCCCCTGCGGTGTTCCCGCGGCCGAGGCCATGCCCGAGCTCACCGAGCTCAGCCTGCTCCCTCTGATGGACCAGGTCCTGCGCAGCGGCACGCCGCGCACCGTCAAGTCCCGCAAGGCCGGCAGCGGCAATTCGTACACGATCACCTGCACCCCCGTGCGGCAGGACAGCGACAACCACCGTGAGAGCGGCGTCCTCGTGTACGCGGCGGATGTCACCGACCACGCCGAAGCGGCCGAGCGACTGCGCACCAGCGAGAGCCGCCTCCGCGAAACGGCCGTCACCCTTCAGCGCTCGCTGCTCCCGCAGGAGCTTGAGCAGCCGGACGACCTGCGGATCGCCGCCACTTACCAGCCGGGCGGCACGGACGCCGCGGTCGGCGGCGACTGGTACGACGTCATCACGCTCGGCGCCGGCCGCACCGCGCTGGTCATCGGGGACGTGATGGGCCGCGGCGTGCGCGCGGCCGCGGTGATGGGCCAGCTGCGCACAGCGGTACGCGCGTACGCCCGCCTCGATCTCCCGCCGCACGAGGTGCTCCAGCTGCTCGACGGACTCGCCGCCGAGATCGACGCCAGCCAGATCGCGACCTGCGCCTACGCCGTCCACGACCCCAACGAGGGGCTGCTCGTCTACTCCTCAGCAGGCCACCTCCCGATCCTGGTGCGCGACGAGGACGGCACGGTCCACCGCGCCGAGGACCCGACCGGACCCCCGCTCGGCACCGGCGGCTGGATCCACACCTCGGGCACGATCGCACTGCCGCCCGGCTCCACCGCCGTCCTCTACACGGACGGCCTGGTCGAGCGCCGCAGCGAGGACATCGACGAGGGCGTGGCCTCGCTGGAGCGCGCGCTCTCAGGTGCCAAGGGGTCGCCCCAGGTGGTCTGCGACCGCCTGATGCGCTCCCTCAACATCACGGCGGAACACGACGACGACGTGGCGGTGCTGGTCGTCCAGCACCCCGCGCGCACCGGAGCGACCGCGGAACTCTTCCACAACGCCTCGCTCGATCTGCTCGGCGGCATCGAGGCGGCACCGCGCGCCCGTGCCTTCGCGACGGGTGTACTGACGTCGTGGCGCTTCCCGGTGGAACTGTGCGACCTGGGCGTCCTCGCCGCAGGTGAGTTGGTGGCCAACTCCCTGCAGCACGGGACGCCGCCGATGCGCCTGGGTCTGCGGCGCACGAACCGCAGGCTGATCATCGAGGTGACGGACGGCGACGACCACCTGCCGCGACGCCGCCGGGCCGAACCGGGGGACGAGGCGGGCCGGGGCATCTCCATCGTCGCGTCGATCGCCACCTCGTGGGGCAGTCGCCGCACACCCGGCGGCGGCAAGGCCGTCTGGTGCGAATTCGCGCTGCCGCAGTAGCGGACCAGGGCCCGCCGGCCCGCCCCGTCAGTGCACGGCGGCGACGGGCGCCGGCACCGCTGCCGACGTGTTCTCCGGCAGCGACACGGCCACCACCCGCGACGGCACGGCCGCGAGCGAAGGCTGGTCCTGTACGGGGGTGAGCCGCCGCCCGAGCCGCAGGGCGAGCACCGTGATGCCCAGCGAGAACAGTACGAACGTCACGATGTACGGGCCGTGCAGCGACGCCCCCATCGGACCGCCCACCGCGGGACCGACCGCCAGCGCCAGCTGCTTGCACAGCGCGAACGCCGAGTTGTACTGACCGACCATCGATTCCGGCGCCAGATCGGCGACCAGCGGCGCGACGGTCGGAGAAAGCATCGACTCGCCGAGCCCGAACAGTGCGTACGTCGAGATCATCGCGGCGGTCGCCATGGTCTGGCTGCCGTGTCCGAGACCCGCATAGCCCGCCACGATCCAGGCGAACGCCCAGATCAGACCCACCGAGGCGATGACCCGGCTGCGCCTGCGACGCTCCACCAGGCGCAGCACCACGAACTGGGCCACGACGATGACGGCGGTGTTGGCGGCCAGCGCGACCCCGAGCGTCGAGGGCTGGATCCCGGCAGCCTCGGTGCCGTATGCCGCGAGGCCGGACTCGAACTGTCCGTAGCAGGCGAAGAACACCACGAAGCCCAGTACGCACAGCTGCACCATGGCCCGGTGCGAGAGCAGCACCCGCAGCCCACCGCGCGGAGCGGACCCGTCGGCCGGCGCCGTCTGAACGACGGCAGGGTTACGCGGCATCCGTACGGTCGCCGCCATGGCGCCGAGAACGAGGAACATCACCGCTTCGATCAGGAACAGCATCGTGAAGGACGAGGCCCGGCTCGTGTCCACGATCAGCCCACCGACCAGGCCGCCGATGCCGAGTCCCAGGTTCTGCAGGAAGAACTGCATCGCGAAGGCGCGGGTGCGGGTGGATGTGTCGGAGCAGCGGACGAGCATGGTGGCGAGGGCCGGCTGCATGACGGCGGTACCCGCACCCAGAACCGCTGCCGACAGGACGGAGGCGGTGACGCCCGAGGAGAGGCCCAGCGCGGCGGCGCCCAGGGAAGCGACGACCGAGGCGACGACCAGGACGGGCAGCGGCCCGCGACGGTCGATGGCCCGGCCGGTGAACGGTAGGACGGCGAGCGCTGCCATGGCGAAGACCGCCAGTACGACTCCCGCCGTACCGGCACCCAGATCCCGAACCTGCGCCACGTAGACGTACAGATACGGAACGGTGAACCCCAGCCCGAACGCGCTCAGCGCGCTCCCCAGCTGGATCCGCCGCAGTGCTGCACCCATTTCCCTGGTCACACTCACCTACCTCAAGGTCTAGAAACCACATGAACGAACGACTCGAACCCGAAGACTTTAACACTAAAGTTAGAACGTCAACAATACAGACCGAAGGACTTCGACGGCTACGGAGGGCGTGCCATACTGCCCGCCATGGCTGACACCACCGAGCCCGAGCTCCAGGAGCCGAGCCTCGACGAGCAGATCGCCGCCTATCAGCGCGAGTTCCGCGACCTGGACCCCCAGGTCGAGCAGGTCGTCTCGGCCCTCGGCAGGCTGAACCGCCGGATGAACGTGGCGTACGGACGGCAGGTCGCCGCCCTCGGCATCAGCAACGCCGAGTGGGAGGTGCTGAAAACCCTGGTCCTGTCCGGCGCTCCCTACCGGCTGGGCCCCGGTGAGCTCGCCAAACGGCTGGGTCTCACCCCGGCCGCGATGACGCACCGCATCGACCGCATGGCGGGCGAGGGCCTGGTGACCCGTGACCGCGACGAGAACAACCGGGTGCGCGTCATCGTCGAGCTGACGGACGAGGGTCGTACGAAGTGGCTGGAGGCGATGCGGATGGCCACGCACTTCGAGGAGGACCTGCTCCAGGACCTCTCCGGCGATGAGCGGGGAGTCCTCGGCGAGATGCTGATCCGCCTCCTGCGCCGCGTCGAGCACGCCCAGCCGGACGCCGGCGGACGCCTCACCGACCTGGGCTGAGACCGGCCGGCGAGGCGATTGCCCGGGGCGCCGGGGGAGGGGTTGACACGGCCTGCCGAGCTCCGTAAGGTTCTTCGAGTTGTCACGGAGCCGGAACGGTTCTTCGACAACCGATCCGCCGCGAATGCGGCAACCAAATTTCAGCGCGACATCCCACACGGGATCGATTTCGGCATGCCGAAATCGAGAACGAAGACTCGATTATGAGTCGCCGGGAAAATTCGCTAGAGTTTGGACGTCGGAACGGCCCAACAGCCGGAAAGACAAACCCCGCTGACGGGGAATCGGACACGAAAGAGTCTGATAGAGTCGGAAACGCAAGACCGAAGGGAAGCGCCCGGAGGAAAGCCCCAGAAAGTGTTCTGAGGGTGAGTACAAAGGAAGCGTCCGTTCCTTGAGAACTCAACAGCGTGCCAAAAGTCAACGCCAGATATGTTGATACCCCGACCTGCTTCGGCAGGTTCGAGGT
This sequence comes from Streptomyces sp. NBC_01013, assembly GCF_045162765.1. NCBI lineage: Bacteria > Bacillati > Actinomycetota > Actinomycetes > Kitasatosporales > Streptomycetaceae > Streptomyces > Streptomyces sp. NBC_01013. The sequence goes on along the minus strand of NZ_CP108687.1, from coordinate 3,899,086 downwards.
TCCTTTGAAAAGTCCTAACAGGTCTCTGGCCTGGTAGGCAATGCACACAGCGAGGACATAGTGGATGACCGGTCATATTCCGACCTGGTTGTCCCGCTCTCGTGGTGTCTACCCGATTACGGGAAAACATTCACGGAGAGTTTGATCCTGGCTCAGGACGAACGCTGGCGGCGTGCTTAACACATGCAAGTCGAACGATGAAGCCTTTCGGGGTGGATTAGTGGCGAACGGGTGAGTAACACGTGGGCAATCTGCCCTTCACTCTGGGACAAGCCCTGGAAACGGGGTCTAATACCGGATAACACTTTCCCTCTCATGGGGGAAGGTTAAAAGCTCCGGCGGTGAAGGATGAGCCCGCGGCCTATCAGCTAGTTGGTGGGGTAATGGCCTACCAAGGCGACGACGGGTAGCCGGCCTGAGAGGGCGACCGGCCACACTGGGACTGAGACACGGCCCAGACTCCTACGGGAGGCAGCAGTGGGGAATATTGCACAATGGGCGAAAGCCTGATGCAGCGACGCCGCGTGAGGGATGACGGCCTTCGGGTTGTAAACCTCTTTCAGCAGGGAAGAAGCGAAAGTGACGGTACCTGCAGAAGAAGCGCCGGCTAACTACGTGCCAGCAGCCGCGGTAATACGTAGGGCGCAAGCGTTGTCCGGAATTATTGGGCGTAAAGAGCTCGTAGGCGGCTTGTTGCGTCGGTTGTGAAAGCCCGGGGCTTAACCCCGGGTCTGCAGTCGATACGGGCAGGCTAGAGTGTGGTAGGGGAGATCGGAATTCCTGGTGTAGCGGTGAAATGCGCAGATATCAGGAGGAACACCGGTGGCGAAGGCGGATCTCTGGGCCATTACTGACGCTGAGGAGCGAAAGCGTGGGGAGCGAACAGGATTAGATACCCTGGTAGTCCACGCCGTAAACGTTGGGAACTAGGTGTTGGCGACATTCCACGTCGTCGGTGCCGCAGCTAACGCATTAAGTTCCCCGCCTGGGGAGTACGGCCGCAAGGCTAAAACTCAAAGGAATTGACGGGGGCCCGCACAAGCAGCGGAGCATGTGGCTTAATTCGACGCAACGCGAAGAACCTTACCAAGGCTTGACATATACCGGAAAGCATCAGAGATGGTGCCCCCCTTGTGGTCGGTATACAGGTGGTGCATGGCTGTCGTCAGCTCGTGTCGTGAGATGTTGGGTTAAGTCCCGCAACGAGCGCAACCCTTGTTCTGTGTTGCCAGCATGCCCTTCGGGGTGATGGGGACTCACAGGAGACTGCCGGGGTCAACTCGGAGGAAGGTGGGGACGACGTCAAGTCATCATGCCCCTTATGTCTTGGGCTGCACACGTGCTACAATGGCCGGTACAATGAGCTGCGATGCCGCGAGGCGGAGCGAATCTCAAAAAGCCGGTCTCAGTTCGGATTGGGGTCTGCAACTCGACCCCATGAAGTCGGAGTTGCTAGTAATCGCAGATCAGCATTGCTGCGGTGAATACGTTCCCGGGCCTTGTACACACCGCCCGTCACGTCACGAAAGTCGGTAACACCCGAAGCCGGTGGCCCAACCCCTTGTGGGAGGGAGCTGTCGAAGGTGGGACTGGCGATTGGGACGAAGTCGTAACAAGGTAGCCGTACCGGAAGGTGCGGCTGGATCACCTCCTTTCTAAGGAGCACTTCTTACCGAGTCCGCTCGGTCAGAGGCCAGTACACCGGCGAATGTTCGGTGCTGGTTGCTCATGGGTGGAACGTTGACTATTCGGCACGGTTGGCTGGTTTTCGTAAGTACTGCTTCGGCGTGGAACGCGTAAACGAGTTGACTGTGTCGGGCACGCTGTTGGGTATCTGAAGGTGCGGCCGTCATGGTCGTCCTTCGGTTGCCGGCCCCAGTGAACTCGCCTGTAAGGGTGGGGTGATGGGTGGCTGGTCGTTGTTTGAGAACTGCACAGTGGACGCGAGCATCTGTGGCCAAGTTTTTAAGGGCGCACGGTGGATGCCTTGGCACCAGGAACCGATGAAGGACGTGGGAGGCCACGATAGGCCCCGGGGAGCTGTCAACCAAGCTTTGATCCGGGGGTGTCCGAATGGGGAAACCCGGCAGTCGTCATGGGCTGTCACCCGCTGCTGAACACATAGGCAGTGTGGAGGGAACGAGGGGAAGTGAAACATCTCAGTACCCTCAGGAAGAGAAAACAACCGTGATTCCGGGAGTAGTGGCGAGCGAAACTGGATCAGGCCAAACCGTATGCGTGTGATACCCGGCAGGGGTTGCGCATGCGGGGTTGTGGGATCTCTTTTTCACGGTCTGCCGGCCGTGAGACGAGTCAGAAACCGTTGATGTAGGCGAAGGACATGCGAAAGGTCCGGCGTAGAGGGTAAGACCCCCGTAGCTGAAACATTAACGGCTCGTTTAAGAGACACCCAAGTAGCACGGGGCCCGAGAAATCCCGTGTGAATCTGGCGGGACCACCCGTTAAGCCTAAATATTCCCTGGTGACCGATAGCGGATAGTACCGTGAGGGAATGGTGAAAAGTACCGCGGGAGCGGAGTGAAATAGTACCTGAAACCGTGTGCCTACAAGCCGTGGGAGCGTCGCTGTGTGTGCTTGCACATGCAGTCGTGACTGCGTGCCTTTTGAAGAATGAGCCTGCGAGTTTGCGGTGTGTTGCGAGGTTAACCCGTGTGGGGAAGCCGTAGCGAAAGCGAGTCCGAATAGGGCGATTTAGTAGCGCGCTCAAGACCCGAAGCGGAGTGATCTAGCCATGGGCAGGTTGAAGCGGAGGTAAGACTTCGTGGAGGACCGAACCCACCAGGGTTGAAAACCTGGGGGATGACCTGTGGTTAGGGGTGAAAGGCCAATCAAACTCCGTGATAGCTGGTTCTCCCCGAAATGCATTTAGGTGCAGCGTCGTGTGTTTCTTGCCGGAGGTAGAGCACTGGATAGGCGATGGGCCCTACCGGGTTACTGACCTTAGCCAAACTCCGAATGCCGGTAAGTGAGAGCACGGCAGTGAGACTGTGGGGGATAAGCTCCATGGTCGAGAGGGAAACAGCCCAGAGCATCGACTAAGGCCCCTAAGCGTACGCTAAGTGGGAAAGGATGTGGAGTCGCAGAGACAACCAGGAGGTTGGCTTAGAAGCAGCCACCCTTGAAAGAGTGCGTAATAGCTCACTGGTCAAGTGATTCCGCGCCGACAATGTAGCGGGGCTCAAGCGTACCGCCGAAGTCGTGTCATTCACACATATAGGGCCAACGCCTGTGTGGATGGGTAGGGGAGCGTCGTGTGCCGGGTGAAGCAGCCGCGGAAGCGAGTTGTGGACGGTTCACGAGTGAGAATGCAGGCATGAGTAGCGATACACACGTGAGAAACGTGTGCGCCGATTGACTAAGGGTTCCTGGGTCAAGCTGATCTGCCCAGGGTAAGTCGGGACCTAAGGCGAGGCCGACAGGCGTAGTCGATGGACAACCGGTTGATATTCCGGTACCCGCTTTGAAACGCCCAATACTGAATCAGGCGATGCTAAGTCCGTGAAGCCGGCCCGATCTCTTCGGAGTTGAGGGTAGTGGTGGAGCCGACGAACCAGACTTGTACTAGGTAAGCGATGGGGTGACGCAGGAAGGTAGTCCAGCCCGGGCGGTGGTAGTCCCGGGGTAAGGGTGTAGGCCGTGTGGTAGGTAAATCCGTCACACATTAAGGCTGAGACCTGATGCCGAGCCGATTGTGGTGAAGTGGATGATCCTATGCTGTCGAGAAAAGCCTCTAGCGAGTTTCATGGCGGCCCGTACCCTAAACCGACTCAGGTGGTCAGGTAGAGAATACCGAGGCGTTCGGGTGAACTATGGTTAAGGAACTCGGCAAAATGCCCCCGTAACTTCGGGAGAAGGGGGGCCATCACTGGTGAGGGAACTTGCTTCCTGAGCTGGGGGTGGCCGCAGAGACCAGCGAGAAGCGACTGTTTACTAAAAACACAGGTCCGTGCGAAGCCGTAAGGCGATGTATACGGACTGACGCCTGCCCGGTGCTGGAACGTTAAGGGGACCGGTTAGCTGACTTTCGGGTCGGCGAAGCTGAGAACTTAAGCGCCAGTAAACGGCGGTGGTAACTATAACCATCCTAAGGTAGCGAAATTCCTTGTCGGGTAAGTTCCGACCTGCACGAATGGCGTAACGACTTCTCGACTGTCTCAACCATAGGCCCGGTGAAATTGCACTACGAGTAAAGATGCTCGTTTCGCGCAGCAGGACGGAAAGACCCCGGGACCTTTACTATAGTTTGATATTGGTGTTCGGTTCGGCTTGTGTAGGATAGGTGGGAGACTTTGAAGCGGCCACGCCAGTGGTTGTGGAGTCGTCGTTGAAATACCACTCTGGTCGTGCTGGATGTCTAACCTGGGTCCGTGATCCGGATCAGGGACAGTGTCTGATGGGTAGTTTAACTGGGGCGGTTGCCTCCTAAAGAGTAACGGAGGCGCCCAAAGGTTCCCTCAGCCTGGTTGGCAATCAGGTGTTGAGTGTAAGTGCACAAGGGAGCTTGACTGTGAGACCGACGGGTCGAGCAGGGACGAAAGTCGGGACTAGTGATCCGGCAGTGGCTTGTGGAAGCGCTGTCGCTCAACGGATAAAAGGTACCCCGGGGATAACAGGCTGATCTTCCCCAAGAGTCCATATCGACGGGATGGTTTGGCACCTCGATGTCGGCTCGTCGCATCCTGGGGCTGGAGTCGGTCCCAAGGGTTGGGCTGTTCGCCCATTAAAGCGGTACGCGAGCTGGGTTTAGAACGTCGTGAGACAGTTCGGTCCCTATCCGCTGTGCGCGTAGGAATATTGAGAAGGGCTGTCCCTAGTACGAGAGGACCGGGACGGACGAACCTCTGGTGTGCCAGTTGTCCTGCCAAGGGCATGGCTGGTTGGCTACGTTCGGAAAGGATAACCGCTGAAAGCATCTAAGCGGGAAGCCTGCTTCGAGATGAGTATTCCCACCCTCTTGAAGGGTTAAGGCTCCCAGTAGACGACTGGGTTGATAGGCCAGATGTGGAAGCCCGGTAACGGGTGGAGCTGACTGGTACTAATAGGCCGAGGGCTTGTCCTCAGTTGCTCGCGTCCACTGTGTTAGTTCTGAAATAACGAACGGCCGTGTTTTGTTCCGGTGTTGGTTAATTTCATAGTGTTTCGGTGGTCATTGCGTTAGGGAAACGCCCGGTTACATTCCGAACCCGGAAGCTAAGCCTTTCAGCGCCGATGGTACTGCAGGGGGGACCCTGTGGGAGAGTAGGACGCCGCCGAACAATCATTGTAGAAAGCCCCGTGCCCTTGTGGCACGGGGCTTTTCTGCGTTCCGGACCCGTTCATGCAGCAGCCGGCCTCAGCCTCTATGCGCAGACCGACCGACCAGGAAGGGCAGAGGGTGCAGGGGATCGGGCGCCGGGTAGCACCACCGCGACGCGCTACCGGGGCCGGGCGCACGACTGTTGTTGGCCTCGGCCGGCGGGAACCGGGTGCCCGTGATCGCCCAGCTGGTGCAGGCAGACGAGGACACTGCCTGAGACGTTGTCCACGGGTCAAGGTGATCGGCCACCCTGCCTGGACCGGAGGTGAGTGGGAGGCGACCTCCGTCAGTTCAGGCCTCACGACGCGGAGTTCGTCATCCGAAAGGCCATCACCCGCCCCACCAAGCCTGGTCAACCTTCACCCGCTGGTCCCTGCGCGAGCTCGTCGCCTACCTCCGCACAATGCACGGCCGTGTGATCCGGATCGGCAGCCAGACGTGACGCTGCCTGCCGCCCGCCTCGGCGCGACCTTTCAGTGCACCAAGACCTGACCGGATGCCCGCCATCCATCACCGCATTCACGGCGGGTGCGATTTCCACGGCTGCCATTCGATCGGCGACGACACCCTGGGAAGGGCGTCAACCGTGGCAGAAAGAGCCCCGCCCATACGCTGCCCGCGCTGAAGTCGATACGCCTTGCCCGGTTGGACGGCGCACCGACCTTAAGAGCTCGTGTTACGAGCTCTAGGGCTTGCCGGGAATCAACACGTCGGTTTGATCTTGTTTTTGTCGAGGTCGAGGAATCTCGCGATGTCAGTCGGCGTGCGGAAGCGGGCGGTCGAGGCAGGGATGTGAACTCCGTGGGCTTCCAGGAGCGGGCGGACTTCTTTCGCCGCGCGGCTGATGGTCATGGCGGTGGTGTTGAAGAGCTGGCCCAGGAGGTCCATGGTCGCGAGTTTTCGCAGGTGGAGCACGGTGGCCAGGACTCGGTCGGCTGGGGTGAGCTTGGGTTTGGCTCCTGTGCCAGGGGCCACCAGGCGTTGGTGGCCTCTGCGGGTGCGGAGCACTTGCTCGCGTTGAATCTCCATCGCTGGAGTCAGCACGTCGATGAGTTCGTTGAGCTGCCGGCGGGTCATCCCGGTCAGTTCCGGGTCCTGTAGCGAACGCTGCGTGAGGCGGGCCGGTCCGTCCGCCAGGGCCTCGTCCTGTGTGCTGGTGGTGGTCGCCGTGTCCGTCGGGCGCTGGGGGTGGAGGGTGTAGTTCCAGTCGCCGTGGAAGCGGTGGCGGGTGATGGGCAGGGCGGCGATCTCGTCGTCGCTGACGCGGATGCCGGTGGGGTACTCACCGCTGTCGAGTTCGGCCTGGACGGTGAGGCCGGTGCGGCTGGTGGTCGCGGCGATGGTCTGGAGCATGACTTCGTGGCTGGTCAGGGGCCTGCCTCGCCAGTTCATGGTGATGTGGGAGAACAGCCGGTGCTCGATCTTGTTCCACTTCGAGGTGCCGGGCGGCAGGTGGCACACCGTGATCTCAAGGCCGGTCTCGGCGGCGAGATCGGCGAGCTGGGTCTTCCAGCCCCGGGTGCGGTAGCCGTTGGAGCCGCCACCGTCTGCGGTGATCAGCAGTCGGCGGGCGCCGGGGTAGTCGTGCCGGCCGACCGCCTGCCACCAGCGGCGGATCGAGGCGACGGCGAATGCCGCAGTGTCGTGATCGGTGCCGATGCTGACCCAGCCGGTGTTCGCCGTCATGTCGTAGATTCCGTATGGAATTGCCTTCTCGGCCTGGCCGGGGAAGTCGTGCGTCTTGACCCTCACGGGCTGTCCTGCGGGCTGCCATTCGTGCCCGGCGTTCTTGTAGTCGCCGATCAGCTCCTTCTTCTTGCTGTCCACGCTGATCACCGGGTCACCGGCGTCCCTGTGATCTCGTGCCTGCTCGTTGAGGTAGCGGAACTGGGCATCTCTGTCGGGGTGCTGGGCACCTTCAATGGTCTTGGCGTTGGCCTGCAGGCTGAAGCCTTCCTCCCGCAGCAGGCCGGCGACGGTGTCGGCGGAGACCCGGTGCCCCTGGCGGGTGAGCTCTGCCGCCAGTTTCCGGGTCGACTTCGTCGTCCAACGCAGCGGCGACATCGGGTCGCCCCGCTCGTCGGGCTCGACCAGCGCCAGCAGTGCCGGCCGCAGCCCAGAGTCCAGCTCGGCCGCCTTCTTCCGCCCTCCGCCGGGATGGCGCACCCGCCCCAACGGGGCCTGACCGGAGTCCAGTTCAGCCGCCCCACGCGAGACCGTGGCCTCCCGGACCCCGGCTGCAGCGGCGACGATCCTGATGCCGCCATGCCCCAGCGACAGTGCTTCCGCCCCTATGGCCAGCCGACGCTGACGCTCGTCCAGATGCGGCAACAACACCTGGAACTTCGCCGCCAGAACGGCCTCGATCCCCTCCGGTCTCCCCATACCAGACCAACGAGCCCCACAGCTGGAAGCCACGACTTGTTTCCCGGCAAGCCCTTAGGTTCTGTCTCTTTGGCCGCGTCGAGCCCAGATGTGGACACGACGAACGTGGAGTGGCGCCTGCCTGTCTGCATTCGCCGAGCAGAGAATCCGGTTGCCTGGGCTGCCAGTTTGTCCACAGACTCGCAATCATGATGTCTCACGCACGTGGCCTGGTCCTTGAACGCTTCCGCTGGATCGGTGGCCACGCTGATGTCTGGCAGGTCTTTCGTGACCCAGAGGCTCTTGCTGCGGTGGTCCGTGGACTGGCTGGGCCGTTCCGGGAAGATGGCGTCACGGCCGTCTGCGGCATTGAGTCGCGGGGGTTCCTGCTGGGCGCGGCATCTGCCGTCGAGCTCGGCGTCGGCTTCGTCGCGGTACGCAAGGGTGAGGGGATCTTCCCCGGGAAGAAGGTCACCAGGCGCAGTGACCCCGACTACCGGGGTACTCGCCAGGAGTTGCGTCTGCAGCGGATGGCGGTAGGCCCTGAGGACCGGGTGCTGCTGGTCGACGACTGGATCGAAACGGGTAGCCAGGCGTCGGCTGTGCGGTCGATGGTCGAGGAATGCGGCGGGCAGTGGGTCGGTTGCTCCGTCATTGTTGACCAGACAGCCCCGGCCCGGCGGGCGGACCTGGGCGTCCGCAGCATTGTCACTGCAGCCGAACTTCCGGCTTGGGATGGGCAGTCCTGACACGTGTCCGCCTGGCTGGTTACTCGGTTGACGGGATATGTCTGGCTGATTGGTGATCACTGACGCAACGTGGGACAGGATCGCGCCGTTGATGCCGGTCGATCCGGTTCGCGGGCTGCGGTGGGCCGACCACCGCCGCACACTTGAGGCCATTGCGTGGAAGTACCGCACCAGCTCGTCGTGGCGAGACCTGCCGGACGAGCTCGGCCCGTTCCGGACTTCTCACAAGTGCCTGATCAGATGGGCCGTCGACGCCGCATGGGAACGCATCCTCGCCGCTCTCCTGGCCGCAGCCGATGCCGAGGGCGACACCGACTGGACCGTGTCGGTCGACTCGACCATCGTCCGAGCCCACCAGCACGCCCCCGGCGCACTCAAGAAGGGGCAGCCGGCCGAGCCGAACCCGCTGATCACGCCCTCTGGCGTTCCCGCGGTGGGTTGAGCACGAAGGTTCATTTGGCCGCCGACGGCCGGGCACGACCTTTGGCCTTCACCCTCACCGCAGGCCAGGCCGGTGACACACCCGCCTTCGAGCCGGTGATGTCCGGCATCCGCGTGCCCCGCAGCGGCCCGGGTAGGCCACGAACCCGTGCCCCTCGCCGTCCTAGCCGACCGTGCGTATTCCTCACGCGCTATCCACACCCACCTGCGGCGTTGGGGCATCCGTGCTGCCATTCCACAGCCGTCCGACCAGGTTGGCCATCGTCTGAGGCGAGGACGACTCGGAGGCCGCCCGCCAGGCTTCGACAGCGAGGCATACAAGCAGCGGAACACTGTCGAGCGGTGCATCAACCATCTCAAGCAGTGGCGCGGCCTGGCCACGCAAACCGAGAAACTCGCGATCGCCTACCAGGCAGCACTGCACGTCGCGAGCATCCTCGTCTGGGCCCGATGCTGACCAGAGAGACACCCCTAGTTCCCGGTTATGTGCGGCGGAGGGGCGGGCGCCGCGCGGCTTGGTCCGGCGTGGTTCGGCGACGAGGGATCCCGATACCCATGCCTTGGCCGAGGCCCCCTTCGATCCCGAACGTTGGCCGGCGCTGCACGTGCCCGCTGCGGACGGTCCTGCCGCTGTGATGATCTACCGCAACCCGGTCGGCGACTACGGCAGCGAGTACCGCTTGACCCATCCAGGCCGCAAGTACGCCCAGTGCATCGCCAGTTGGGAAGAAGGTCTGTCGGGAAGATCGCGGCGAGACCAGGGATGGGGCTCGCCGTCGAGCGACCGCTTCCGCCCCCTGCTCAGCAGATGGGGTGTTGGTACGGCTGGTGCGATGACGGCGTAGTGCCATACCAACGGGTGACGATGCGGCTGGCCGGGCCGTTGCTGGGCGTCCCCACAACCTGCAACTTGCCGGATCAGAGCCCAGCCCTGGCCGCCGCTCGGGCCCCAACCATGCAAACGCTTGCTCGTGGTGCGCCGGGCTCATCGTGGATGGCGCCCCTCCTACCATCCACGAGCACGGCATGGCAGCACCGCCATGGAACTGCGGACGGTCCGAGAACCACCAGGTCGTCATCCACGCCCCATGACGTCGGCGCCGGCGGCGCAGAGGCGCAAGAGAGGCCTCGACCGCAATCAGGCTGGCGACACGTTGCAGAAGCAGGTCCGCGCCCGGGGCGAGGAGGTCCTCGCGTACATGAAGACCTGGAGGAAACTCCACGACTTCCGCCTCCATGGCGTCGGTGCAGTCGGTGCAGTCGGTGCAGGAGGATCCGCTTGACGAAAATGTCCCATGACCTGGGAATCCTTGGCGTCTGCGTGAACCGTCGTCCCCGCGGCAACCGGCCGCAGGACCCGACCCACGCCGTAGAAGCGCGGGGGCCGCAATCCACCACTTCTTCCTTGAGGTCTCTGAGGAGGTCCTGGTGAAGCGGATCCACGCACGAAGCTCTTTACGCAGGACAACCCCGAGCAGGATGAACGGGTGCGGCAGTGGTGGCACAGACCTTAGGCCAGGATCGAGCCGTGGGCGGCCGCGCTGAACACGCCCCCGACGACTCCGTTTTCCTGGACGGTGGACTGACCACAGCGGAGTTGGCTGAGGACGTGCCGGCCGGCGTGCGTGGAAGCTTGGGCCGGTAGTCCCAGGCGAACAGACGCCGTGGTGCCAGCGCCGAAGCGGCCGCGCTGATCATTCAGAGCCTGGGTGGGCGCCCTGACCGCCGTCTGCGAGAAGCGGAAGCTTCTGAGCTGTTGTCAGCCGCTGGTTCTAAGGTCGGCGCTATGACATCAGACCTGGTCCAGGACTCATGGACTCGCATCGACGCGTGGCTGCGCGAGCATGCGCCCCGCACGTTTGCCACGCTTCGGCCGCCTGCAGGAGACGAGGAGATCGCAGCAGCGCAACAGGAACTGGGGGTCACCTTTCCTCCGGACCTGGTCGCTTCACTCCTCCGGCACAACGGGGGGCTGGAGGGACCTGAGGCTTTCCGCTTCAGCACGGGCGACCGGCTGCTCGGAGTGAGCGGAATCCTCGGGGACACCGGGTTCATGCGCGGCATCGACCAGGGCCTCGACGGTGAGACCGAGGACTACTGGCTTCACGATTACGTGAAGTTCGGTTCTTACGACGTGACGTCGGACGGTCTTCTGCTGGATTGCCGTACCGGGCGGGACTCCTTCGGTGCGATCGGACGGTTCTTCGACGAAACCGGCACCAGTTTCGGGCAGGCCGACTCGCTGGGTGAGTATCTGGCCGAACTGGCGGGAACGCTTGAGCGCGGCCAGGACGCCGGTGTCGTCACCTTCAACGGCCGGCTGTTCTGGGAGGGGCCTCTGCCTGCCCGGCCGCAGTACAGTGCCGACGAGCCTCTTCCCGCACCGGATGAGCAGCTGCCAGAGCTGGACCTGTCCTACAGTCCCACCGACCTCCTCCACGTGAGCCACCTGGACGGGCATGAGGAACTCGGTGCGCTGATCGCAGTCCTGCCGTATGAGCAGGTGGTCGACGCCGCGCGGAAGCAGCTGCGCAGACTGGCGGTCGAAACGGGCCTGAACAACTACCCGGAGGTCAAGACAGCCCTGGATGCGTGGGAGCGCGGTGCGGCCCCGCCGCAGCCGGACCAGACCAGCCCGCTCGCCTTGCGCCTCCGCGCGGTGCTCGCACGGGCCGACACCGGCCGAGACCACACACGCAGGTGGGCCGCGGAGAAAATAGCCCTTGGGATCTGGGGGTCCCCGTACAGGTCCGTGTGCGAGAGCGCGGAGACCCGGAGTCGCTTTGCTCTCGACTGGCGTGCGGACCTGCATGCGGACCTGGGCAATCAGCCTCTGCCACCGATACCTGACGACCGATTCTGGGGGGCGTTGCGCAACCCCGCCGTCGACTCCAGTTGGTACGCGTCCCAGTACAGCCAAGATCAGGACTGACCCCAGGGGTTTCGGTTCCGGGTGAGCGCTTCGTGTGGCGGCTATCGCCGGACGAAGCGCTCACTATGGATTTTCAGCGCTGCCGCTCCAGCCTGAGGATGGCCTTGACGATTGACGTCATGCGGTTGGGACTGCACCAGGACCTGCGGAAGATCCGCCAGGACGGTGCGGCTGATGTGTTGCGGATGGTGATCTCTCTAGGCTCGCGTCACCGCGTTCAACGGGCGCTCGGGCTGCGGCCAGCGCCCGGTTGAGGGTCTTCTCGGTGGGAGTGAGTTCCGTTCCTGGAGTGGCTTGCATCTGATGCCGGTAGTCAGACACGGTCCTGCGCGTTGGTAGGCGAGATCTGCCAGGACGGGAACGCCCTGACGCGCGCAGATCCGGATGATCCGGTGGGTGCGGGCGGCGGTCAGGTCGTGTGTGCGGGCCGGCAGGGCGGGCGAGAGCCAGAGCAGCCGGCCGTGCGGGTCGGTGACGACCTGCACGTCCACTCCGTGGCGCAGGTGTTTGTGGGAGTAGCCGGCCCGGCCGTCGCCGACCCGGTCGCACCCGGCGAGGGTGCCGTCGCGCAGGTGGAAGTCGGGATCGTGCTCGCGCAGCGTCTTGAGCAGACCCGGTGCTCGGTCGGCGAGCAGGTCGACGACCGCGCGGGTGTAGGCGTGGGCGGTGGACTCGCTGATCCCGAACCCGGCGGCGATCCTCGCCAGAGTGGTTGGCCCTCGCAGGTACACCAGTGCCACCATCGCCCGCTGAGACGGACGGAGCTTGCAGCGCCGGTCGCCCTCACGCGTGACAACCAGCATGGCGACCCACTCGACGAGCGCATGCGGCAGGTCAAGTGCGGCAGGGTGGATGACCAACGAGGTCCCCCGAGCGAAGAAGCTCCCTGATCGGGCAACTTCAGCCTCTGGCTGGATGGACTCAAGGGCCGACCGCCGGTCAGTGTGCGTACGGGTAGAAACCGATCTCGTCGCGCTTGAGGAAAAGCTCGACCCACGTGCCGGCAGGCCTCTGGGCAAGGGGCCGGCGAGGTCCAGGAGGAGCTGCGTGCCACCGAGGTCCAGCACGGCGCCACGGTCTTCTGGGAAGTTCAGCCGTACGAGCAGAACAACGCAGTGCCCACCGAGCCGCACTCCCGGCACGTAGCCGACTGCCGTCTTCGCGTTCCGCCCCCACACGACCGGCGGGGTTCAGGCATGGGGTCGCCGGAGCCTTGGCGCTGTTCGCACGTTCTTGTTCGAGCTCAGGCTGGTGCAGCTCCTCTCGTAGCGCTCGGTGGCGATGGCTTGGGCGGCCACGTGCGCCGGCTCGTTCGGGGGCCTGGGCGCTGACGCACACGACGACTGGACCGCTCCCGCGCAGGGTTCCGCCCGCTGACCCGGTCGCTGGGTGCGGAGGGCCGAATGATGAGCCGTCAGGTCTGACGCAGGGGTGGGATTCGGGCCCGAAAGACTCTGGTAGAGTTGAGCTCGCTGGAAAGGGAAAGCGCGAAAGCGAAGAACTGGAAAGCAAAAATGCGAAACCCGCTTCGACCGGGAATCAGACACGAAAGAGTCTGATAGAGTCGGAAACGCAAGACCGAAGGGAAGCGCCCGGAGGAAAGCCCCAGAAAGTGTTCTGAGGGTGAGTACAAAGGAAGCGTCCGTTCCTTGAGAACTCAACAGCGTGCCAAAAGTCAACGCCAGATATGTTGATACCCCGACCTGCTTCGGCAGGTTCGAGGTTCCTTTGAAAAGTCCTAACAGGTCTCTGGCCTGGTAGGCAATGCACACAGCGAGGACATAGTGGATGACCGGTCATATTCCGACCTGGTTGTCCCGCTCTCGTGGTGTCCACCCGATTACGGGAAAACATTCACGGAGAGTTTGATCCTGGCTCAGGACGAACGCTGGCGGCGTGCTTAACACATGCAAGTCGAACGATGAAGCCTTTCGGGGTGGATTAGTGGCGAACGGGTGAGTAACACGTGGGCAATCTGCCCTTCACTCTGGGACAAGCCCTGGAAACGGGGTCTAATACCGGATAACACTTTCCCTCTCATGGGGGAAGGTTAAAAGCTCCGGCGGTGAAGGATGAGCCCGCGGCCTATCAGCTAGTTGGTGGGGTAATGGCCTACCAAGGCGACGACGGGTAGCCGGCCTGAGAGGGCGACCGGCCACACTGGGACTGAGACACGGCCCAGACTCCTACGGGAGGCAGCAGTGGGGAATATTGCACAATGGGCGAAAGCCTGATGCAGCGACGCCGCGTGAGGGATGACGGCCTTCGGGTTGTAAACCTCTTTCAGCAGGGAAGAAGCGAAAGTGACGGTACCTGCAGAAGAAGCGCCGGCTAACTACGTGCCAGCAGCCGCGGTAATACGTAGGGCGCAAGCGTTGTCCGGAATTATTGGGCGTAAAGAGCTCGTAGGCGGCTTGTTGCGTCGGTTGTGAAAGCCCGGGGCTTAACCCCGGGTCTGCAGTCGATACGGGCAGGCTAGAGTGTGGTAGGGGAGATCGGAATTCCTGGTGTAGCGGTGAAATGCGCAGATATCAGGAGGAACACCGGTGGCGAAGGCGGATCTCTGGGCCATTACTGACGCTGAGGAGCGAAAGCGTGGGGAGCGAACAGGATTAGATACCCTGGTAGTCCACGCCGTAAACGTTGGGAACTAGGTGTTGGCGACATTCCACGTCGTCGGTGCCGCAGCTAACGCATTAAGTTCCCCGCCTGGGGAGTACGGCCGCAAGGCTAAAACTCAAAGGAATTGACGGGGGCCCGCACAAGCAGCGGAGCATGTGGCTTAATTCGACGCAACGCGAAGAACCTTACCAAGGCTTGACATATACCGGAAAGCATCAGAGATGGTGCCCCCCTTGTGGTCGGTATACAGGTGGTGCATGGCTGTCGTCAGCTCGTGTCGTGAGATGTTGGGTTAAGTCCCGCAACGAGCGCAACCCTTGTTCTGTGTTGCCAGCATGCCCTTCGGGGTGATGGGGACTCACAGGAGACTGCCGGGGTCAACTCGGAGGAAGGTGGGGACGACGTCAAGTCATCATGCCCCTTATGTCTTGGGCTGCACACGTGCTACAATGGCCGGTACAATGAGCTGCGATGCCGCGAGGCGGAGCGAATCTCAAAAAGCCGGTCTCAGTTCGGATTGGGGTCTGCAACTCGACCCCATGAAGTCGGAGTTGCTAGTAATCGCAGATCAGCATTGCTGCGGTGAATACGTTCCCGGGCCTTGTACACACCGCCCGTCACGTCACGAAAGTCGGTAACACCCGAAGCCGGTGGCCCAACCCCTTGTGGGAGGGAGCTGTCGAAGGTGGGACTGGCGATTGGGACGAAGTCGTAACAAGGTAGCCGTACCGGAAGGTGCGGCTGGATCACCTCCTTTCTAAGGAGCACTTCTTACCGAGTCCGCTCGGTCAGAGGCCAGTACACCGGCGAATGTTCGGTGCTGGTTGCTCATGGGTGGAACGTTGACTATTCGGCACGGTTGGCTGGTTTTCGTAAGTACTGCTTCGGCGTGGAACGCGTAAACGAGTTGACTGTGTCGGGCACGCTGTTGGGTATCTGAAGGTACGGCCGTCATGGTCGTCCTTCGGTTGCCGGCCCCAGTGAACTCGCCTGTAAGGGTGGGGTGATGGGTGGCTGGTCGTTGTTTGAGAACTGCACAGTGGACGCGAGCATCTGTGGCCAAGTTTTTAAGGGCGCACGGTGGATGCCTTGGCACCAGGAACCGATGAAGGACGTGGGAGGCCACGATAGGCCCCGGGGAGCTGTCAACCAAGCTTTGATCCGGGGGTGTCCGAATGGGGAAACCCGGCAGTCGTCATGGGCTGTCACCCGCTGCTGAACACATAGGCAGTGTGGAGGGAACGAGGGGAAGTGAAACATCTCAGTACCCTCAGGAAGAGAAAACAACCGTGATTCCGGGAGTAGTGGCGAGCGAAACTGGATCAGGCCAAACCGTATGCGTGTGATACCCGGCAGGGGTTGCGCATGCGGGGTTGTGGGATCTCTTTTTCACGGTCTGCCGGCCGTGAGACGAGTCAGAAACCGTTGATGTAGGCGAAGGACATGCGAAAGGTCCGGCGTAGAGGGTAAGACCCCCGTAGCTGAAACATTAACGGCTCGTTTAAGAGACACCCAAGTAGCACGGGGCCCGAGAAATCCCGTGTGAATCTGGCGGGACCACCCGTTAAGCCTAAATATTCCCTGGTGACCGATAGCGGATAGTACCGTGAGGGAATGGTGAAAAGTACCGCGGGAGCGGAGTGAAATAGTACCTGAAACCGTGTGCCTACAAGCCGTGGGAGCGTCGCTGTGTGTGCTTGCACATGCAGTCGTGACTGCGTGCCTTTTGAAGAATGAGCCTGCGAGTTTGCGGTGTGTTGCGAGGTTAACCCGTGTGGGGAAGCCGTAGCGAAAGCGAGTCCGAATAGGGCGATTTAGTAGCGCGCTCAAGACCCGAAGCGGAGTGATCTAGCCATGGGCAGGTTGAAGCGGAGGTAAGACTTCGTGGAGGACCGAACCCACCAGGGTTGAAAACCTGGGGGATGACCTGTGGTTAGGGGTGAAAGGCCAATCAAACTCCGTGATAGCTGGTTCTCCCCGAAATGCATTTAGGTGCAGCGTCGTGTGTTTCTTGCCGGAGGTAGAGCACTGGATAGGCGATGGGCCCTACCGGGTTACTGACCTTAGCCAAACTCCGAATGCCGGTAAGTGAGAGCACGGCAGTGAGACTGTGGGGGATAAGCTCCATGGTCGAGAGGGAAACAGCCCAGAGCATCGACTAAGGCCCCTAAGCGTACGCTAAGTGGGAAAGGATGTGGAGTCGCAGAGACAACCAGGAGGTTGGCTTAGAAGCAGCCACCCTTGAAAGAGTGCGTAATAGCTCACTGGTCAAGTGATTCCGCGCCGACAATGTAGCGGGGCTCAAGCGTACCGCCGAAGTCGTGTCATTCACACATATAGGGCCAACGCCTGTGTGGATGGGTAGGGGAGCGTCGTGTGCCGGGTGAAGCAGCCGCGGAAGCGAGTTGTGGACGGTTCACGAGTGAGAATGCAGGCATGAGTAGCGATACACACGTGAGAAACGTGTGCGCCGATTGACTAAGGGTTCCTGGGTCAAGCTGATCTGCCCAGGGTAAGTCGGGACCTAAGGCGAGGCCGACAGGCGTAGTCGATGGACAACCGGTTGATATTCCGGTACCCGCTTTGAAACGCCCAATACTGAATCAGGCGATGCTAAGTCCGTGAAGCCGGCCCGATCTCTTCGGAGTTGAGGGTAGTGGTGGAGCCGACGAACCAGACTTGTACTAGGTAAGCGATGGGGTGACGCAGGAAGGTAGTCCAGCCCGGGCGGTGGTAGTCCCGGGGTAAGGGTGTAGGCCGTGTGGTAGGTAAATCCGTCACACATTAAGGCTGAGACCTGATGCCGAGCCGATTGTGGTGAAGTGGATGATCCTATGCTGTCGAGAAAAGCCTCTAGCGAGTTTCATGGCGGCCCGTACCCTAAACCGACTCAGGTGGTCAGGTAGAGAATACCGAGGCGTTCGGGTGAACTATGGTTAAGGAACTCGGCAAAATGCCCCCGTAACTTCGGGAGAAGGGGGGCCATCACTGGTGAGGGAACTTGCTTCCTGAGCTGGGGGTGGCCGCAGAGACCAGCGAGAAGCGACTGTTTACTAAAAACACAGGTCCGTGCGAAGCCGTAAGGCGATGTATACGGACTGACGCCTGCCCGGTGCTGGAACGTTAAGGGGACCGGTTAGCTGACTTTCGGGTCGGCGAAGCTGAGAACTTAAGCGCCAGTAAACGGCGGTGGTAACTATAACCATCCTAAGGTAGCGAAATTCCTTGTCGGGTAAGTTCCGACCTGCACGAATGGCGTAACGACTTCTCGACTGTCTCAACCATAGGCCCGGTGAAATTGCACTACGAGTAAAGATGCTCGTTTCGCGCAGCAGGACGGAAAGACCCCGGGACCTTTACTATAGTTTGATATTGGTGTTCGGTTCGGCTTGTGTAGGATAGGTGGGAGACTTTGAAGCGGCCACGCCAGTGGTTGTGGAGTCGTCGTTGAAATACCACTCTGGTCGTGCTGGATGTCTAACCTGGGTCCGTGATCCGGATCAGGGACAGTGTCTGATGGGTAGTTTAACTGGGGCGGTTGCCTCCTAAAGAGTAACGGAGGCGCCCAAAGGTTCCCTCAGCCTGGTTGGCAATCAGGTGTTGAGTGTAAGTGCACAAGGGAGCTTGACTGTGAGACCGACGGGTCGAGCAGGGACGAAAGTCGGGACTAGTGATCCGGCAGTGGCTTGTGGAAGCGCTGTCGCTCAACGGATAAAAGGTACCCCGGGGATAACAGGCTGATCTTCCCCAAGAGTCCATATCGACGGGATGGTTTGGCACCTCGATGTCGGCTCGTCGCATCCTGGGGCTGGAGTCGGTCCCAAGGGTTGGGCTGTTCGCCCATTAAAGCGGTACGCGAGCTGGGTTTAGAACGTCGTGAGACAGTTCGGTCCCTATCCGCTGTGCGCGTAGGAATATTGAGAAGGGCTGTCCCTAGTACGAGAGGACCGGGACGGACGAACCTCTGGTGTGCCAGTTGTCCTGCCAAGGGCATGGCTGGTTGGCTACGTTCGGAAAGGATAACCGCTGAAAGCATCTAAGCGGGAAGCCTGCTTCGAGATGAGTATTCCCACCCTCTTGAAGGGTTAAGGCTCCCAGTAGACGACTGGGTTGATAGGCCAGATGTGGAAGCCCGGTAACGGGTGGAGCTGACTGGTACTAATAGGCCGAGGGCTTGTCCTCAGTTGCTCGCGTCCACTGTGTTAGTTCTGAAATAACGAACGGCCGTGTTTTGTTCCGGTGTTGGTTAATTTCATAGTGTTTCGGTGGTCATTGCGTTAGGGAAACGCCCGGTTACATTCCGAACCCGGAAGCTAAGCCTTTCAGCGCCGATGGTACTGCAGGGGGGACCCTGTGGGAGAGTAGGACGCCGCCGAACAATTATTGTAGAAAGCCCCGTGCCCTTGTGGCACGGGGCTTTTCTGCGTTCCGGACCAGAATGAGCCCGGCCGGAAGCCCGCAGAGCAGAGTGGTCTCAGCTCGCTGTGACCAGGTGGGTGTCGTACGCCAGAATGACCGCCTGCACTCGGTCCCGTGCTCCCGTTTTCGCGAGGACGCGCGAGACATGAGTCTTTACGGTCGATTCGGCCAGGTGGAAGCGCTCGGCGATCTCCGAGTTGGTCCAGCCCCGGCCGATGACGGTGAGGATCTCCCGTTCCCGGTCGGTGAGTTTCGCGATCCGGACGTCCGGGGTCGCGGGGCCGCCCGGGGTGGGCGGCAAGTGCTGTACGTACGCGTCCAGGAGACGGCGGGTCAGGCTCGGGGCGACCACCGCGTCGCCGCTGGCCACGGCCCGGATGCCGGAGAGGAGCTCCTCGGGGAGCGCGTCCTTGATCAGGAATCCGCTGGCGCCGGCGCGCAGACCGTCGTACGCATAGCGGTCCAGATCGAACGTGGTGACGATGAGGACGCGGGTGCGGGAGCCGGTCCTGATGATGCGGCGGGTCGCCTCGATGCCGTCGAGCAGGGGCATGCGGATGTCCATCAGGGCGACGTCCGGCTGGTGTTGGGCAACGAGTTGGAGCGCTTCGTGGCCGTTGGCCGCCTCGCCGACGACCGTCATGTCGTCCTGGCTCTCCAACAGCATGCGGAACCCGAAGCGTTGCATCGGCTGGTCGTCCGCGATGAGCACGGTCGTCACGAGGGGGAGTCCTCCAGGGGGAGTCGGAGCCGTACCTGCCAGCCCGTGGTGGCCGGCCGGCCCGCTTCGAGAGTGCCGTCGTACAGGGAGGCGCGTTCGCGCATGCCCGCGATGCCGGTGCCGCCGGGACCGGCGATGGGGCGGGGGTTGCCGTTGTCCGTGATCAGGACGTCCAGCTCCGTCGGACGGTACGTCAACGTGACTTCCGCTGCCAGGGACTGGTCCGGGCCGGCGTGCTTCAAGGTGTTCGTCAGTCCCTCCTGCACCACCCGGTACACCGTCAGTTGACGCCCGGCGGTGGGCGGTACGGGTGGGGGCGTGCCGCGGCGGTGCAGGCGGACGGGGAGACCTGCGCTGCGTACGCCATCGAGCAGGGCGTCGATGTCGTCGAGAGTGGGCTGAGGGGTGCGTTCGGCCCGGTCCGGTTGGTCGCGCAGGACGCCGAGCAGACGGCGGAGTTCGGCGAGTGCCTGGCGGCTGGTGGTGCCGATGGCGTCCAGAGCCTGGGCCGCCCGTTCCGGGCTTTTGGGCGCGGCGTACGCGCCGCCGTCCGCGAGGCCGGTGATCACGGACAGGTTGTGGCCGATGATGTCGTGCATCTCCCGTGCTATCCGCGTCCGTTCGGCGGCCGCCGCCAGCTGGGCCTGCTGGTCACGTTCGCGTTCGAGGCGGTTGGCGCGGTCGACGAGGGCCTCGGTGTACTCCTTGCGCGTACGCACCACGATGCCGACCAGTGCGGCGAACGCGAACGCGTACAGGTGCGGGACGAAGAGCCGGTCCCAGTCGTCCGGGAAGTGGCCCGCGCCGATCACGAGCGGTGCGAGCACGATTGCGCCCGACCGGGCCAGCGTGCGCATGGGCTGTCTGAGCGCGATGTTGAAGACGACGATCTCCTGGAGGAAGGCGGCCTGGATGACCGCCCCCGTCCATACGTTGACCAGGGAGAACGGCGCCATGAACAGCAGCACGGCCAGCGGGTGGCTGCGGCGCCACAGCAGTGGGGCGGAGAACGCCACGCTCATCGTCAGGACCCACGGCGCCGGCACGTCCGGGTCGACGGCGACCGTGCGCCAGCCACCGGACGAGACGTCGAGGGCGGCGAACAGCACCCAGGACGTGGTGAGCAGTCCGTCCCAGACGAGGGGCCGGCGGCGGTCGTGGGCGCGGATGCGTTGAAGCAGGCGCTGGATGTGCCCGGTGAGCGGGAAGGTGCCCGTCGACCGGTTCGTGTCGTCGTCCGTCACCCGTCCATCCTCACCGTCCGGCCCCGTCCGCGTCATGCGTCGCGGCGTCCCAGGAGTGCAGCCGCCGCGATCAGTGTGGCGGCTGCCCACAGGACGAGGGCGAGGAGGGCGCCGCCGGTGGAGGCGGCGTCGGGGAGCGGTGTCGCGGAGCCCAGGACGCCGGCCGCCTGGGTGGGGAAGTACCGGACGGCCGTTTCCACCGCGTCGTACGGAAGCATGGTGAGCACCTCCGGCAGGACCATGACGCCGCCGATGAAGGCGCCGATCGCACCCGGGACCGAGCGGAGCAGGGCGCCGAGCCCGAGGGCGATGAGGCTGAGGAGGGTGGCGCCGACGGCGTTGCCCGCCACGGCCCGGAGAACGCCGGGGTCGGTGAGGGAGGCGGCTTGGTCCGTGTCGTGGAGGAAGAGTTGTGCGACGACGAACGTGAGCAGTGAGGTCGCCAGCATGACGCCGAGGACGGTGGTGGTGAAGACGGCGGCCTTGGCCCACAGGACCGGGAGGCGGCGTGGGACGGCGGTGAGCGAGGCGCGGATCAGGCCCGAGAAGTACTCGCCGGCGGTGACGAGGATGCCCAGTACCACCGTGCAGAGCGTGCCGAGGGTGGTGCCGTAGAGGACGAGGATCACGGTGTCGACGTCCGAGTCGCCGCCGTCGGACGTGTAGGTGGTGCCCATGACGACGCCCACGGCGAGGATCAGGGCGGCGGCGGCGCTGAGGGTGATCCAGCTGGAGCGCAGGGTGTGGAGTTTGTGCCATTCGGAGCGCAGCACCCGGGCCGGGGTGACGAGGTAGGGGTGCTGGGTGGGCGTCGCGGTGGTCATGCGAGGGCTCCGGTGGGTTCGGGGGCGGTGATCCGGTACTCGACCGATTCCTGGGTGAGGTCCATGAAGGCCTGCTCCAGGGAGGCGGCGAGGGGGGTGAGTTCGTGCAGCGGGATGGCGTGGTCGGCGGCGACGCGTCCGATGTGGGCGGAGTCCGTCCCGTGGATCACCAGCTCGTTCGGGTCGTCCGTGCCGGTGATGTCGATGCCGGGGCCGCGTAGGAGGTCGCGCAGGGCGGCGGCCTGCTGGGTGGCGACCTTGACCGTGTTGCCGCCCGCCGTGGCGACGAAGTCGGCGACCGTGGTGTCGGCGAGGAGGCGGCCGCGTCCGATGATGACGAGGTGGTCGGCGGTGAGAGCCATCTCGCTCATGAGGTGCGAGGAGACGAGGACCGTGCGGCCCTGGGTCGCGAGGGATTTGAGCAGGTTACGGATCCAGAGGACCCCCTCCGGGTCGAGGCCGTTGACCGGCTCGTCCAGAATCAGGGTGGCCGGGTCGCCGAGCAGGGCCGCGGCGATGCCGAGCCGCTGGCCCATGCCGAGCGAGAAGCCTTTGACGCGTTTCCCGGCCACCGCGGTCAGCCCGGCCAGGTCGAGGACGTGTTCGACGCGGCTGCGCGGGATGCCGTGGGTGTGGGCGAGTGCCATCAGGTGGTGGAAGGCGGTCCGGCCGGGGTGGACGGAGCGGGCCTCCAGGAGGGCGCCGACTTCGGTGAGGGGCGCGCTGTGGGTGGCGTACGCGCGTCCGCCGATCGTGGAGTGGCCGCGGGTGGGGGCGTCCAGGCCGAGGAGCATGCGCATGGTCGTGGACTTTCCGGCGCCGTTCGGGCCGAGGAAGCCGGTGACGGTGCCGGGCCGGACCGTGAAGTCGAGGTCCTGGACGACGGTGGTGCCGCCGTACCGCTTGGTGAGTTCGTATGCCCTGATCATGCGGTCGACGCTACGGAGCGGGCGGGCGCGGGGCGTCGGACCAGGGGCGGGACGTGGTGGCGGCCGTAGTACCGGGGTACGACGTTTCGGTCGCGGCCGAATCTGTTTGCACGGGGGCCTGCGGC
Organism: Streptomyces sp. NBC_01013; assembly: GCF_045162765.1. Classification (NCBI taxonomy): domain Bacteria; kingdom Bacillati; phylum Actinomycetota; class Actinomycetes; order Kitasatosporales; family Streptomycetaceae; genus Streptomyces; species Streptomyces sp. NBC_01013. The sequence goes on along the minus strand of NZ_CP108687.1, from coordinate 3,876,399 downwards.
GGGTCAGGATCAGCGCATGGACTACGTGATACGCCCGGTGCGTGCCGAGGAATGGCAGCTGGTCAAGGAACTTCGGCTGGCTGCCCTGCGGGACCCGGCGGCACCGGTGGCCTTTCTTGAGACGTACGAGCAGGCATCGGAGCGGTCCGACGACTTCTGGCGGGAGCGGGCGGCCGGTGCGTCCGAGGCGGGCGGTGGCGGAGTGCGGCAGTTCGTCGCCGAGGCGCCCGACGGCAGCTGGGCGGGCACGGTGACCGTGCTGATCGAGCGGCCGGACGACGCGGTGCGGTTCGGTGGGCCTGCCGCGGTCCACCAGGCTCATGTGGTCGGGGTGTTCGTGCGCCCCGAGGCGCGGGGTGGGGGGCTGGCCGAGGAGTTGTTCCGGGCCGGGATGGACTGGGCGTGGTCGTTGGGTGAGCCGTTGATCGAGCGCGTACGGCTGTATGTGCACGAGGGCAATCCGCGGGCGGCGGCTCTGTACCGCCGGATCGGGTTCGTGCCGACGGGGGAGACCGTGCCGATGCCGGGTGACCCGACGGCCCGGGAGTTGGAGTACGCGGTGGCCCGCCCTCAGGAGCTCGGGGGGTCAGTCGCTCGGCGGATTCGGGGCTAAGGGCTGTCCCGCAATTCCTGGCGGGCGCACGACGACAGCTACGGCACCTCGCCGCGTTGTCGAAACGCCCGAATACATCCAGTACGCGGGCGCCTCTCCGCCTTGCGATGCGCCGCATCCGACGCCGCGCGCTGATCCACCAGGAATTGCGGGACAGCCCTTGGGCGTATTGATCACGGACGTTGTTGACACGGGGGTCTTGATCAAAGGCGAAGACCTCCGGTGTGGTGGAGCTGTCTAGGACTGCACCGCACTGGAGGTCTTCGTGTCCCACCGTAATGCCCGGCTGACTGTTCATGGCAGGCGGCTGCTGATCCAGCGTGTCCTCGCGGGCCGTCCGGTCGCGCACGTGGCAGGAGAGATAGGGATCTCGCGGGCCACCGCCCACTAGTGGGTCCGGCGATGGCGGTCCGAGGGAGGTCCGGGGCTGTCCGACCGTCCGAGCCGGTCGATGACGGGCTGCACCTCGCTCGGCAACTGGTAGGCCGGGCGAGGTGTGCCCGTTGGTGCGACGGACCGACTTGCTTCGGGCTGGGCCCCTGGGACAGCCCGGCGCCCGGTCAGCTGAGCCGGGTGGTGGCGTACGCCTCGATGGCGTCGCGCTGGTACGCGGCCAGGCCCGGTGCGATGGCCTCGTACGCCGAGCGCCAGGCGCTGTTGTCCACGCAGGAACGCCCGACGGCGCGGTACTCCTCGGCGGAGACGGGCCGCAGTTGGGTCATGGCCTGGTACCGGGTGTCGATCTGGGCCTGCACGGGTGCGGTGTCGGCCGGGTGGCCGGCGGCCATCAGGTCGGCCAGCAGGATCATCTGTGTCGTGCGCTCGCGCTGTCCGGCCTCGATGTCCTGCGGGGCCATCGCGGCGACCGTGCGGGCGACCTCCTCGGCGTGCTCGGGGAAGTCGCGCAGGTTCTCCTGGTACTGGGAGGGCTGGATGCCCTCGAACAGGTTCTCCGGTCGGTTGATGGGCCTGGGATTGCCGTCCTTCCTGGACTGTTCCAGTTCGGCGATCGTGCGGGAGACGGTGCCGGCCAGGGCGTCGAGCCGGTCCCGCTCGGCGAGCAGCCGCCGGTGGTGGCCGCGCAGGGCGTCCACCTCGTCGACCTGCTCGCCCAGGATCCGGCCGACCTCGGGAAGCCCCACCCCCAGCGCCCGCAGTACGAGAATCTGCTGCAGCCGCAGCTGGTGCTCCTCGTAGTAGCGGTGGCCGTTGGCCCCGGTCCGGGCGGGCGGCAAGGTTCGTCGCCGCGGCCGTCGCCGCCGCGGTACAACGGCCGCCCGCCTAAGGGCTGTCCCGCAGTTCCTGGTGGGCGCACGCCGACGGCTACGGGCCTTTGGCGAGAGCCAGGCCGTCAGTCTGCACTGGTCACTGCGTGCGGGCGGCGCGATCCCTCTCGTCGTTTCCGGCCGGTGGTCACTCGATTCCGAGCGGTTCGATACCCAGATCCTCACGCATGCGGCGGCGCATCTCCGCCATGGCCGTGCGGCGCTGTTGGATGAAGGCCCTGTCCTCGGCGGAGCCGACGACGACCCCGCGGGCATAGGCGTCGCGCATCCGGCGCAGGCTGTGGAACGCCTCGTTTCCGGCCGTGACAACGAGGGGCGGTCCCACGAGCCAGAGTTGCTCGCCGGCCGTGTGCAACCCGGTTCCGCGGAAGGCTTCGCGCACCGCCGCGTCACGTGCCGACTCGGACATGTGATCGCCCAGGGCGACAGCCCGTATCTCTTCCCCGGCGTCCTTGAGGGTGGACGCGTATTCGGTGTAGACGGCGCGTCGCACTTCCCGGGTGTGTCGTGCTTCCTCGCGCCGCCACCTGCTGCGATCGGCGATAAGGGTGGCGGCGATGCCGATAGCGGCGCCCGTCAGCGTGGAAAGCAGAGACATCCATTCCATGCGCCACATGCTGTCTCAACTGATGCTGCGGCACCAGCGGTTCGCACCTCGCGACAACGGGTCCCTGACCGCTTGTCGTGCGCCGGGCAGCGCTGGTGGTTCAGAGGGTGGTCGGGGTCTGGAGCTGCTGGGTCCAGCGAGCGCGGGCCTGTTCGCGGGAGCGGAGCAGGGCGATGGTCGGCAGGCCCTGCTCCTCGCCGCCGGCGAGGAGTTCCGGCAGCCGGGGCAGTGGCGCCACGGCGGCGATGTCGTCAAGGACGAGCGTCATTGGTGGGTCGAGCCGACCGTCGGATGACCGTGCGGCCATGCGGCGGCCGTGGTCGACCACGTCTGAGGCGAGCGCGGTGAGCAGGGGCATCGCCCCGGGTCCCGAGCGCGGGTTCTCGATGGGTTCACCGACCACATAAAGGCTGCCCCCTTCGTCCGCGAAGGAATCCAGTGCGAGCGCATCGGCACGGTTCGGTGTGCAGGCCTCCCGGATGTGGACCGACGACAGGGCCCCGAAGGCCCGCACCGTCAGTTCCTGCGCCATCTCGCGGCGTTCGGGGTGGGCGGTGAGCGCGGACTCCAGCAGTCCGGCAAGGCCGGAGGCCGCCTTGGGGTGGGTACGCAGGAGGCGCACGGGTTCGTGGGCGCTGCCGCCGAGGGCCCAGCGGTGGACCTGGCGGAAGGGCCGGCCGTCGATGGCGGCGGCGTGCAGCCAGCACTGGAGGAGGGTCTCCGCGGTGTCGGCCGTCGCAGCGTCGATGCGGGACTGCGGTCGTACGGGGGCGAGGAGCGCCGCGGAGCGGGCGGCCGCGCGGTCGGGCTGCTCGCAACCGGTGGTGGGGGCCCAGTGGAGCCGGGCCGGGGTGTCGCAGAGGTGGCCGGGGTCGTACACGAGGACCGGGCCGAGCTTGGCCCGGGCGTCCTTGGTCTCGGCCCAGACGCTCGGGTCGGAGGTGACGACGAGCACGGGCCCGTCCGCCTCCCGGATGGCCTGGACGGCGGTGGGCCGGCGAGTGGAGGCGGGTCCGTAGACGACGAGGGGCGTGCGCGGGGAGGGGACGACGGCAGGGAGAGAGGTCTGGGGATGGGGGGCGTCGGCCGGGAGAGGGGCCGGGGGCCGGGGAGCGTCGGCAGGGGTCGGCTTTTCGGTGAGGGACGCGGGCCCGGGGGCGGGCGTGGGTGCGGGCGCCGGGTGGGGTTCCGCTGTCCGTCCCGCGTACACGTACTCCTGCGGGGGCTCGCTCCGCCGGTCCAGGAGGTCGGCGCGCCGGCGCGCGCGTACGCCTCGCCAGCGGGCGACCACGCCCATGACGAACACCGTCAGGACCACCAGGACCATCAGTTCGCCGATGAACAGGCCCCAGAACAGGCCGTATCCGGAGAGCTCCCCGGCCGGTGTGGTCGGCCAGGCGGCGGGCAGGTCGTGCGGGGCCTCCACCAGCCGGCGCATGGCCAACGGGGTCTCCGCGAGGGTGACGCCGTCCGGCCAGCCGCCGTGGGCGAGGAGGCCGGCCAGACCGGTGGCCGTCCAGGCCAGCAGCGTCAGCCCGAGCAGGAAGAGCAGCAGTCCGATCAGCAATCCGTCGGGGATGCCCCCGCCGCTCCCGTTCCCGCCGCCGTTCCCGTTTCCGACGCCGCGTACGTCTCCGCGCCCCGCACCCGCCATGTCATGCCACCGTTGACTCGGACGACTCGTTCAGCCGTTGCTGGTTCTCGATCCGTGCCGCGCGTTGCTCCGCCTCCAGTTCGGCGGCGCGCACGTCCTCCGGGAGGAGGTCGACGGCGGAGGACTCGGTCATGGCGCGGTCGGTGAAGACGAGGGGGCGTTCGGCTTCGGTGATCAGGTGTTTGACGACCTGTACGTTGCCGTTGACATCCCAGACCGCGATGCCCGGGGTGAGCGTGGGGATGATCTCGACCGCCCATCGGGGCAGCCCGAGCACCCGCCCGGTCGCTCTGGCCTCGTCGGCCTTCTGGGCGTAGATCGTGCGTGTCGAGGCCATCTTCAGGATGGCCGCTGCTTCCCGCGCCGCGGCTCCGTCGACCACGTCGCTGAGGTGGTGGACGACGGCGACGAACGAGAGTCCGAGCCGTCGGCCGAATTTCAGCAGCCGCTGGAAGAGCTGGGCGACGAAGGGGGAGTTGATGATGTGCCAGGCCTCCTCGACCAGGAAGATGCGCTTCTTCCGGTCGGGCCTGATCCAGGTGTGTTCCAGCCAGACGCCGACGATCGCCATCAGGATCGGCATGGCGATGGAGTTGCGGTCGATGTGCGAGAGGTCGAAGACGATCAGCGGGGCGTCGAGGTCGATGCCGGCGGACGTCGGCCCGTCGAACATGCCGCGCAGGTCGCCGTCGACGAGCCGGTCCAGGACGAGGGCGACGTCCAGGCCCCAGGCGCGTACGTCGTCTATGTCGACGTTCATCGCTTCGGCGGATTCCGGTTCCGGGTGGCGCAGCTGGTCGACGATGTCCATCAGTACGGGCTGGCGGTCGGTCGTCGTCTCGTTCACGTAGGCGTGCGCGACCTTGAGCGCGAAACCGGAGCGCTCGTCGAGGCCGTGTCCCATGGCCACTTCGATGATGGTGCGCAGCAGGGCGAGCTGCCCGGTGGTGGTGATCGCCGGGTCGAGCGGGTTGAGGCGGATGCCGCCGTTGAGCGCGGAGGTGGGGTCGAGGCGGATGGGGGTGAGGCCGAGCTCCTGGGCGATGAGGTTCCATTCGCCGACGCCGTCCTCGCCCTGGGCGTCCAGGACGACGACCTGGCGGTCGCGGAAGCGGAGCTGGCGCAGCACGTACGTCTTCTCCAGCGCGGACTTGCCGTTGCCCGACTCGCCGAGCACCAGCCAGTGCGGGGCGGGGAGCTGTTGCCCGTACAGCTGGAAGGGGTCGTAGATGTAGCCCTTGCCGGAGTACACCTCACGGCCGATGATCACGCCGGAGTCGCCGAGGCCGGGGGCGGCGGTGGGCAGGTAGACCGCCTGGGCCTGTCCGGTCGAGGTGCGGACGGGCAGCCGGGTCGTCTCCACCTTCCCGAAGAGGAAGGCGGTAAAGGCGTCCGACAATGCGGACAGCGGATCTCGCATGGCGTGACCGACCTCCCTTTCGTCTCTCTCGGTCGTGTGCGGCTAGCGGCGGATGCCGGTGGCGAACGGCAGGGTGTTCACGAACGCGCGGTGGTGCTCGCGGTCGCACCACTCCAGCTTGAGATACGACTTTCCTGCCGAGGCCCGGATCGTCCGCTTGTCGCGGGCGAGGGACTCGGGCGAGCGCGACGACACGGTGATGTACCCCACGAGGTTCACTCCGGCCGCGCCGCTCGCGAGATCTTCACCCCGCTGGTCGAGTCGGCCGTGGGCGGCGATGTCACGGGGGTCGACGGTCCGGTTCATCTTGGCCTGGCGGCTGGCCTCGGCCTCGTCGTTGGTCTTCTCGGTGAGCATCCGCTCGATGGCGATCTCGGTGGGTTCGAGGTCCATGGTGACCGCGACCGTACGGATCACGTCAGGGGTGTGGACGAGGAGCGGGGCGAGGAAGTTGACGCCGACGGGCGTCATCGGCCACTCCTTCACCCAGGCCGTGGAGTGGCACCAGGGCGCGCGGGTGGACGACTCACGGGTCTTGGCCTGGAGGAACGTCGGTTCGACCGCGTCCAGTTCGGCCGGCCAGGCGTTGCGCTTCGTCATCGCCTGGATGTGGTCGATGGGGTGGTCGGGGTCGTACATGGAATGTACGAGGGAGGCCAGGCGGCTCTGGCCGAGCGGCTGGCGGACCCGGATGTCGGCCTCGGCGAGCCGGGCGCAGATGTCGGTGAGCTCACGCGCCATGACGACGGCGAGGCCTGCGTCCCGGTCGATCTTGCGTCCGGCGTGCGGGCGGGCGGCGCGGGCCATGGCGTGGGCCTCGGCGGCGAGCTCGCGGGTGAAGTGCATGCAGGCGACGAGGTAGGCGCGGTGCTGCTCGCTGGAGGTGGAGACCATGGACTGGAGCTGCTCGTACGACTCCTGCAGCCAGCCCGGGGACGCCTTGTCGCCGCGCTGGGCGACGTCCTTGGCGTGGGCGTCGGGGTCGGCGGGCAGGGTGCGGGCCAGCATCTGGATGCGGGTCACGAAGCCGTCGCCGTTCGCGACGTGCTTGAGCAGGGTGCCGAACCGGTCGACCAGCGCTTCCTGGTCCTCGCTGTCGCGCAGCCCGACGCCGGGTCCCTCGATCTCGATGGCCGCGGTGACGGTGCGGCGGTCGGCGTGCAGCAAGACGGCGATCTCGTCCGGCCCGAAGGGCGCGGCCAGCCAGTTGATCCGGCCGATGCCGGGGGGCGGTCCGATCTCGACCTCACGCCCGTCGGCGCTGACACCCGCCTCCATGGCGGAGGAGCGGTAGGAGGTGCCGCGGCGCAGGGAGCGCTTGAAGCTGCGGTTGATCTCGAACCACTTGTAGAAGGTCCGGTGCTTGTACGGGACGTAGACGATCGCGAGGGCGAGCAGCGGGAATCCGGTGAGCAGCACGATGCGCAGGGACAGGACCGGGACGAGCAGCCCGCTCATCATGCCGAGGAACGCGCCGCCGATGATCAGGGCGATCTCGCCCGTCTCGCGGTTCTTGCCGACGATCGCGTTCGGCCGGGCCCGGCCGATGAGATACGTACGGCGGGGCGTGATCGGATGGGACTGAGTGCTCAACGCCCGCCACCTCCTGTGCTCTTGTTACCTGAACTGCCTGACCCGCCGGATCCGCCGCGTGAGCTGCGGCTGCCGTGCGGGGTACCGGACGTGGGGCCCGAACCGCTGCGGGGCGGAGGTGCGGCGGAGGGGACAGATCCGCCGCCGACCCCGCTCCCGGAGTTGCGGGAGCTGTGCGCGGCGACTCCGCCGCTGACCGGGTTGGCGGGCCGCCCGCCGCCGCTGTTGCCGCCGCTTTCCTGACCGCCACCGCCGCGGCTGCTGTGGGTCTTGATGCCCTGTGAGACGAGAGCGGCGGGGGAGCTGATCATCGCGGCTGCCTGGGAGCCGTCGGTGGCCTGCTTGCGGTTGGTGCGGGCGCCCTGGATCTCGTCTCCGAAGCCGGGGACGAAGCGGTAGATCATGCCGGAGGCGAAGATGGCCAGCAGGATGATGGCCAGCCCGGAGACGACGGCCGAGAACGCGTCGGGTCCGTCGTCCGACGACAGTGCGCCGGCCAGCCCGAGCACAATGACGATGACGGGCTTCACCATGATCACGGCGATCATGATGCCTGCCCAGCGGCGTACGTGGCCCCACATGTTCTTGTCGACGAGCCCCGCGTACACGGCGGTTCCGAGCAGGGCGCCGACGTAGAGCAGGGCGGCGCGGATCACGAGCTCCAGCCAGAGGATGCCCGCCGCGAGGATCGACACCAGCGAGACGACGATCAGCATGATCGGGCCGCCGCCGATGTCGGCGTCCTTCTTGAGCGCTTCGGCGAACGACCCGAAGAAGACGTCGGTCTGCCCGCCGGAGGACGAGGAGATGACCTCGGTGACGCCGTCGGTGGCGGAGACGATCGTGTACAGGATCAGCGGCGTGAACGCGGACGCGAGCACGGTGAGCCACAGGAACCCGATGGCCTCGGAGATCGCGGTGGTGAGCGGCACACCGCGGATCGCGCGCTTGGCGACGGCGAGGAGCCACAGGACGAGCGTCAGCACGGTGGAGGCGGCGAAGACGATCGCGTACTGCTGGAGGAAGCGGGTGTTCGTGAAGTCGACGTTGGCGGTGCTCTTGACGGCCTCGCTGAGCTTGCCCACGATCCACGCTGCGGCGTCGGCGCAGCCGCGGCCGAGGGAGGTGAGGGGGTCGAGGGCGGGGTCGACGCTGTCGGGGAGGTTGGACTTGGGGGCGGGGTCGCCTTCGCAGTAGTCCTTGGCGAGGCCCACGATGAGATCGCATGCCTCGTTTCCCTTGCTGGGTGACGGGGACGGGGACGGATCAGCAGTGGCTTGCGAGGCCAGAAGGACCACCATGGCGGGCAGGCTGCCCAGGGTGGTCAGGACGCGTGCGCCGGGGCGGCGGTTAGCGTGCATAGACGAAGCCTCCATATCCCTCGACCGCGCCGGCAATTTCGTCTGCAGACGAAGCCCGATTGTCACCGCTGACAGGAGTAGGCCCCTCTGCCTGGCTGGACGACTCGATCTTCCAGTCGTTGCCGGTCCACTTGAGCTTTTCCGAGATGGTGAACCAGGTCTCGGTGACAGGCTTTGTGGATCCCTGTCCGGCCATGCCTACGAGGCCGGTGCACCAGACCTCGACGGTTGCTGCGTCTCCGCTGTGGTCGACCACCTTGGTGCCCACCGGAATCGTTCTGGAGACAAATGTCAGACCGTCGGGTGCGCTGCCGTCCTGATTCAGGCCGACGTTCTTGAGGAATCCCGGGGAGTAGGCCGTGTTGAGGTCGGTGACCAGCTTGTCGACGACTGACGGGTCGTGCGTGGTCTGCACGATTGCCTGACGGGAGGCAGGGCTGAACATGTCAGCCGAGCCGAGTGCCACAGCGAAGTTGGACGCCGCGCTCTGCGCCCCCTGCTCGTCGTGCGCGAACCCCGACGGAATCTGGCCGTTCTTCCCCGTCACCGGCTTGGTCCCCGTAGCCGCGGTAGGCGCCGCCCCCGCCTGGCTTCCGCCGCTGCCGCCCGACGTGCCGTCCTTGTCGCCGTCACCGCCGCCCATGTTGGCGAACGCGATCGCGCCGAGCAGCAGGACGATCACGCCCACGACCGTGACCAGTGAGCGCGAGCTGCGCGGGCGGCGGGGGCCGTAGCCGTCGCCGCCCTCGCCGTCGGGGAGGCGGGTGCGGGTCTGACGCGTACCGCCGATGGTGCTGTAGCCGTCGCCCGTACGCCCCGAGTCGTTGCCGTAGCCGTCGTCGTGACTCATGCTGCGTACGCCCCCTCAACCGTTGCCTGAACCGTGTCTTTGTACGACGGTAGCCGTGCTGCTCTCCGCGTGGACGCGGTGTGGTGACTCGACATCAGGAAGACGCAACCTCTGCCGGTGGGCACGACGGACGGATGGTGAGGGGTGGCCGGGACAGCTCCTGGGCGTGGGCGGCGGTTGGTTAGACGGCCATCCCGTAGACGATGGTGAACACGGTGCCCAGCGATCCGATGATGAACACACCGGTCAGGCCTGCGACGATCAGTCCCTTGCCCTGTTCCGCGCTGAACGTGTCACGGAGGGCGGTCGCGCCGATGCGCTGTTTGGCGGCGCCCCAGACCGCGATGCCGAGGCAGAGCAGGATGGCGATCGCCATCACGACCTCGATCATTACGCGGGCCTCGTTGCCCAAGGTCCCGAACGGGCCCCAGTTCGGGGCGATTCCGCCGATGATGGTGGTGATGTCGCCCTTCTCAGCTGCCAGGATCATGTAAGTCACCGCCCCTGTTGGGTAGTTCGGCACCCGTGCCGCATGGCACGGGTCACCCTCTATCTTCGCTGATGAAACTGCTCTCGTACGACGACTTGGCGGCTCTCTTTACCCGGATCTCGTACATATGACCGGTCTGACCGCCCTGACCTGCGGATCGAATCGGTGTGTGAGCGATTTGTGTCTGGTTACTCTGTGTATCACGGAGGGTGACGCCGGGCAATGATCGCCATCGCGCCACCCTGGCCGAGACCTGCGACGGGGCCGGAACCGCACCCATCAGGGGTGATGTGGGGTGGTCGGGGCCGCCGCGGTCACAGGAGCGGGTGGCGGGGAACCGGCGGCCGGGGAGGGGTTCGCCAGGCCGGTGGTGGCCGGTAATCACACCAGGTGCCGTCGAAGGGGAAGATTCCGGCCTCGGCGAGGCGGACCACCCTGTCTCCCTCGGTCCTGATGGCCGCCGCCTCCTCGGTGGTCCAGTAGGCGGGGTGGCCGGTCTTCTCGGCGAAGGACTCCTCGTCCTTCCACTGCCAGGTCCGGTCCGGGGCCACGTTGATGTCGAGTTCGTGGTCGGCGATGTCGATGTCGTCGCCCCGGTGGACGCGGCGCTCCAGGTTGACGTACCAGCCGCGGAACTTCTGTCTGCGGTCGAAGAGCCACAGGACGGAGTGCGCGACATCGGTCGGCTGGTAGAAGAGGGCGTTGCCCATCGGCCACCGGCCGGCGATCACGGGGTAGCCCTCGGCCGGGCGCTCGTGCGGGGCGATGTCGCGCAGGTGGGTGGCGCCGCGTGGCAGAGCCGTACGCCACATCGGGGTGCCGGTCTCCATCCAGACGAGCTGACCCTCGGGCGTGCGTTCGACCAGGCGCACGGGTACGGAGGCGCTCAAGTGGCCGCCTATGAAGAAGTTCCAGTGCAGGATCTGCCCTGGCTCATCGCTGTCGCGATCGCTCGCGTCGATTCTCGCGTCGATTCTCGGCTCGGTTCGTGTGCGGTTGCCGACGACGTCCCTCTTGCCCGCATTCATGCAATTGATCATGCCCGCGGAGAGGTGTCCGGACACGTGTCCGGCCCCCCTGCGCCGCAGGGGGGCCGAGATCCTGGAGGGCGGGGCAGAACACCGGATGACGGTTCAGTGGCCTCCCCGGTTCTCCACGCACGGCCCCGTCCCCGGCTGTGGTTCGGCGTAGGCGCCGTGCACCTTCATGGTCAGCTCCTTCTCCGTCACGTGCCCGGACACGCACACGTCGCCCGTGTGAACGCTGTAGAAGTCGTTGGAGATGTAGACGCCGTGCTCCTTCCCGCAGCCGAGATGCTTCAGCGCCGCAGTGATCCGCTTCTCGCTGACGTCGCCCTCCTTGCGCGCCTTGTCCAGCTCGTACTGGATGAGCCCGGCCGAGGCCTCGCCCATGGCGCGTTTGGCCGGGCTGAGCTCGACCGACATGCGGTAGGCGTGATTGCCGGCGTAGTTCGGCGGCCCGTCCCCGTTGTTTCCCTCGCGCGGTGCTGCGGTCGTGGGGGCGGAGGAAGCCGGGCTCGGCGGGGCCTCGGCGGGCTGGGCGCACTTCGGCCGAGGGGTGAACGACGGCCGTGGGAAGGCCGACTGGGCCTGCTGCTGCCCGGCATGTTCGGTTCCGCACGCGGTCAGGGGGAGCGCGAGGAGGGCGGCGGTTGCGGCTGATCGTCTGAGGTGTGTGGTGAGGGACATGACATGAGTCTCCCGTCCTGGGCCCCGCACGGCATGAGTAGGGGTACGCCTATGCGGGCCGTGGCCTGCTCGCGGTGGCCCGCGGCCGGTCAGTCGACGGCGATGCCCCGGGCCGCGAGCACCTCGGGGTCGAAGGCGGCGCCCATTCCGCAGTCGTCGACACCCGTGATCAGCCGCAGATTCGGCAGCAGACCGAGGTCGTCGAGCGTGCCCACGTCGTAGAGGTCGTCCTCCCCGTCCCAGACCGGGGAGCACTCCTGGTACACCTCCAGGCCGCCGTCCAGGTCGAGCGTCTCGACCGTCGCGAGCAGCTCCGGGCTGATCTCCAGTGCCTCGAAGTGGGCGCGGGCCTCGGGGAGAACAGTGTGCGCGAGGTCGTTCTCGTACGCGTAGTCCTGCGGGTCGTTGATGCCCTTCGCCTTGAGGCAGTCCGCGATGCGGAACGCCGGGGTGAGGGTCTCGTCTTCGTACATGAGCTTCTCGATGACGAGCAGCTTGAAATTGAAGTCGCGGAAGGCAGCCATGCGCGGATGGTAGCGGCGGCCGGCCGGCCGGGATCCGGGTGCCCGGGTCCTGGCGGGGAAGCGTCTGCGTGATCGCGCCCTACGCGTCCGGGGCGGCGTGGCGGCCCGTCGTGGAGGCGAAGCCGAGCCAGGTGTGCCGGTTGCCCGCCCAGCACCAGCCGGCCTTCGGGGCATTGCGCCGCTCTCGGCCGTCGCGACCGGTGCCGTTGCTGATCCAGAGCGCCGGAGTGCGGGCGTCCAGGGTGCCGTTGGGCTTGCGCAGCCGGGAGCCGATGGTCATGAAGCAGCGGTTTCGCTCCAGGGCGTCCGGCTGTTGCAGCACCCAGTGGATGCCCTCGGTGAGCAGCAGCGGGGTGCGGTCCTGCGCGGTGAGGGCGGGCAGTGCCTCGTCCGGGCTCCAGTTGGCCATATGGTCGCCGCGGTCGATGCCGGTAAGGGCGTAGAGCGGTGCGGTCGGGACCACGACCGAGTCCAGTGGGGCGAAGAGGTCGACGTCGGGCATGTCGACGACGACGAAGCCCGGTTTGCCGTCGCGTCGGAGGAGCGGGGCGAGGGCGGACGCGGGGGCCCGGTCCGGGTGGACCGCGAGCAGTCCGCCGGCCTCACCGCCGGCTGCCTCGGCTGCGTCGCGGAACTCGGCAGCCGACAGGCCGGCGATCTCGTGCACTCCGAGCCCGATCAGCGTTTCGGCCTGCGCGGTGAGGGGCGGGAGTGCGGGGAGGGCGGTGGAAGGGACGGGCGTGAGTTCCGGCACGGTGCTCCTCGGTCTGCTGATGATGCGGACGGCCGCAGAGCGTAACGAGACGGCTGTGCCGGAACGTTCCCTTCAGGTTCCGCCGTCCCTCACGTCCGGCGACGGAGGCAATGGGACGCGGCGACCGCTCCCGGCAACGGTGCCCGGAGGAGGAACGGTTGGTGGAGCACCCTCACCATCAGGCAGCCGTATCCGGGGTCCCCGGTCTCGCGCAGGTACGTCGCGAAGCCCGATTGTCAGTGGGGCGATCTAACGTGACTGTGTGGAGTGAAGGCGTGAGATGCCTGGCGACAGGGGGCGTGATGTCCGAAGCGAGCGAGTTCCACCTGCCCTGCGGTGAGACCGCCGCCGAGCGTGGGTCGGTGCGCTCTTCGCTCGCGCGATGCGCAGGCGCCGCACCCGCTTCGCCCGTACGGAGGCAGATCCGCATGTCCGTTCCGCTCCCGCAGCGCCTCGGTCCGGGGGCGGCGGGGTGAGCCGGGCATCGGAGGAGTCCAACCGCCGGCTCCTGCGGGCCAGGGACGCGATGGACCGCGCGTACGCCCAGCCGCTCGACGTACCGGCCCTTGCCCGGCTCGCCCATGTGTCCGAGGCGCACTTCTCGCGGACCTTCCGGGCCACCTTCGGCGAGACGCCGCACCGGTACCTGCAGCGACGCCGGGTCGAGCGGGCGATGTTCCTGCTCCGGGAGACCGAGCGCAGCGTGACGGACATCTGCTTCGAGGTCGGCTTCGGTAGCACGGGGACGTTCAGCCGGACGTTCCGCGACATCGTCGGCCGGTCGCCGAGGACGTACCGCAGAGAAGCGGAGCCCACGGGCGTTCCGACGTGCTTCACGATGGCGTGGACCCGGCCGAGCGGCTGAGAGGGGTCGGCGGACCGGGCCCATTGAGCAGTTCTGGATAAGTTTTCGCGCGGCCTCTTCCGTAGCGTGGACGTCATGTTCAACGCAATCACGCACTCACAGATGTACGTCCTCGACCAGGACGAGGCCCTCGACTTCTACGTCGGCAAGCTGGGGCTGGAGGTGGCCGCCGACGTCGACATGGGGTTCATGCGGTGGCTGGCCGTCAGCGTCCCCGGCCATCCGGAACGCCAGGTCCTGCTGGAGAAGCCGGGCGCGCCGGCGATGTCCGAGGAGACGGCGGCGCAGGTCCGCGACCTGGTGACGAAGGGGGCGATGGGTGGCTGGCTCATCCTCACCACGGACGACTGCCGGAAGACCTACGAGACGCTGCTGGCCCAGGGCGTCGAGTTCACCGAGGAGCCCACCGAGCGTCCCTACGGTACGGACTGCGGCCTCCGCGACCCGTTCGGCAACCGCCTCCGTTTCACGCAGCTGAAGGAAGGCTGACGGAACGGAACGGCAAAGCCTCCTGAGGGCCACGCGGCCCATCAGGAGGCTGTCCCGCTTCCGCCGGGCGGGGTCAGGACTTCGTGTCCGCCTGCTTCATGGAGCTCACCGCGTCGGCGATCGTGCCGCGGTACAGACCCAGCTTCGCGTCGCCCACCTTCACGTCGGGGCCGAGCGGGAAGTTGAGCTGCTCCGCGTTGGGCATGTGGTCGCCGTCGGCCAGCACGTTCAGTTCGTTGACCCAGGTGACACCGGGGCCGTTGCCGGGGTTGAGGTCGATCACCGCGATGGCGGCGGTCTTCGGCTTGACCGGGTAGGCGGGGGCGCCGCCGAGGCCGCCGGGGACCAGCGGGTGGATGTCGCCGCTGTGGTCCGCGGCGTTCGAGGCGCCCAGGCTGACCCGCGGGAAGTAGCTCAGGCCACAGGAGTTCGCGCCGGTGTTGTTGACCTCGATCACCTGCTGGGTGGCCGAGCCCTCGCGTGCGTACACGCGGACCGAGAGGTCCTCGCTCCTGCACGGGTGCTTGTAGGCGTAACTGTCACTGGTGTTGCCGCCGGCGGTGGTGCCGGTCTTGGCGGCGCCCCCCTTGGACGTGCCCGTGCTGGAGGCGACCGTCTTCGCGGAGCCTTCGGTCTTCGCGGAGCCGCCGGTCGTCGCGGTGTCCGTGGTCTTGTCGGAGGCGGCGGGCTGCGAGGCGCCTGCCGAGGCGACGGTCTTCGCGGCGCCGTCCGCCGGTCCGGCCGACTTCGTGCCGCCGTCGTCCCCGCCGCAGGCCGTGAGGGCCAGGGCGAGTACGGCGGTGACTGCGGCGCCGATGGTGGCGGTGCGCTTGCGGGTGCGGATCGTACGCATGTGAATTCCCCGAGTGTGTGGCGGTCGAGTGAGGCGGTGCAGCCGAGGTCCGGAACTTGCGGCGAACCGCTCCCCCTCCTGACCTGCTGACCTTTGAAGCTTCTCGCCCGCCGCTCATGTTCCGCTAACGCCCGCCTGTCGTCCCGCTGACGCGCCCGGATGTACCGGCGGGGCGATGGACTAGGTTGCCCGGCATGGCTGAACGTGGACTCGTCACCTGGCCGCCTGCCCCGATACGGACCGAACGGCTCGTGCTGCGCGAGTCCGGGGCCGGGGACCGCGCGGCGTTCATCGAGCTGTTCGCATCGCCGGAGGTGGGCGCCCACGTGGGCGGCTCCCGGCCGCTTGACGAGCTCGAACGCGTGGTCCCCGAGATACCCGGGAGGCGTCCTGGTCTCTTCGTGATCGAGCTCGACGGAGCGATGATCGGCATGATCACGTTGGACCACCGCGCTGCGGAACGACCGGGGCACGTCCGCCCGCAGGGCGGTGAGACCGAGCTCGGCTACATGTTCCTGAAGGGCGCGTGGGGGCGGGGATACGCCGCCGAGGCGTGCGCGGCGGCGCTCGACTGGGTCGCCGGCGCCTGTCCCGGCGAGCCGGTGGTGCTCTGCACCCGGACCGCCAACGACCGCGCCATGCGCCTCGCGGCGAAGCTCGGGTTCACCGAGGTGGAGCGATTCGAGGAGTACGGCGCCGAGCAGTGGTTCGGCGTCCGGGCCCCGGCCGCGCTGGTGTAATGGTGCGCCACGTCACGCGTAACTTTCGTGGCCCGACCGCCGTTGGATGTGATGTGCCCAAGCCTGCCATGTCGGCCGAGACCGCAGCCGCGCCGCCTCCGCCTCCCGCGACCCCGCCCTTTCTGTTGACGCCACGGCAGGGGGAGGCGGCGAGGGAACTCCTCTCGTACGTGGTCGGCCTGCCGCTGACCTCCGTCGATGCTCAACTCCTCGCCGTCGTCGTGGCGATCAGGGCCGCGCGGGCGGGGGTCGGGAACCTCACGGGTACGGACCTGCGGTCGCTGCGGCTGGATGATCCGGAGCACGCTGTGGGTGAACTGGTCGCCGCCGGATGGCAGGTGCCCGGTTCGCTCCTCGACGGCGATCCGGACAGGCCGTCCGGGATCATCGTGCCGGAGATGACGCCGGGGCCGGACCATGCGTTGCCCCTGGGCAAGGGCACGCGGTCGAAGGTCTCGGGATGGGCCATGCGGACGCGGGTCGCCAAGCCCGTGAGGAAGGCCTCGCCGGCCGCCCGGCTCGCCGCCCTCTTCCTCGCGGCGCACTGCACCGACGAACTCGTCGGGGAGGCACCGGCCGAGCTGCCAGCCGCCTGTTACGGGGCCGTGCCCGTCCTTCTCGACAAGGGGTTCCTCGCCGAGGTGAAAGGCCGGACGTACCGGCTCGGCCCGACGGTCGGGCACCTCGCCGGCATGTTCCGTACGCCTGAGGAGGTCGCGGAACTCGCGGCCGAGGAGGCCGCGCGCAGGGCGGCGCGTGAGGCGGCCGCGGTCACCGAACTCGTGGACATCACCCCGGCCCAGTGGGCGGAATGGAAGTCCGGCATCAGTCCGGCCCTGCTGCGGCACGTGGAGGCAGTGGAACAGTGCGCGCTGTGCCGGTGCTCCTTCGGGCGGGTCGCCAAGGCGTTCATGTCCTCGCCGTCACCCGTGCCCGCGCCCCGGCCGGCGGGCGGTGACTACGACAGATGGCGGGAGGCCCACCCGGATCACGGCCGCGAGGCGGCCGAGTTCACCGTGGCGTTCCGCGCGGAGCACGGCCACGGGCCCTCGTACGGGCAGTTGTGCAAGGGGCTGGGCTGGAAGAAGCTCACGCGCTCGGTGCGAGGTCTCGTCGTGAGCGGGATCCTCGCCGACGGATGGCTGACCGAGACCTCGCCCGTGCCGTGGACCCTGCGCCCGGGGAAGGCGGCCCAGGCACTGGGGATCGCACTGCCGGGCCGGGCGGCGGCCCGCAGCACACGCTGAGCGGGGCGGGGCGGCTCTGGGTGCCGGAGGGTTCAGAAGTCCGGGGTGGCGGCGGCTGCGGAGGTGTCGCTCCGCGCGGACAGGACCAGCGTCGCGGCGATGAGGAGTGCCGTGATGATCCCTGTGACGAGTACCGGGGAGGGTGCGAACGTGGCGGCAAGGACGGCGAGGACCGCGAGAGGGTGCAGTGCGTCGGCGGCGCGGCGCAGCCCGCCGGTGCGATGGTGCAGCACCCAGACGAGGGCCACGAACACCGCGACCGGAATGGTGTAGGCCGCCGCGGCGGCCCGGTCGGAGAGGTGCCCGTGGCCGGTCGTGTGGGCCACGTTGACGGCGAGACCGGCACCGACGGCTGCCGCGGACGCGAAGACCAGGTAGTGGCCGTACCCCCACAGCAGCGCCATGCGCAGGGTGGTGAGCCGGTCGTGCACCCGCGCACTGCGCGCGAAATAGAGCCACCACAGCGCGAAGACGGTCAGGATGCCTCCGACGACGAGGGCGGCGAGGTCGCCGAGTGCCGCGTGGGAATCCAGTGCGGCGTGCACGGCTCCGGTGGCGGCGGTGATGGACTCGCCCAGCACGATCAGGGTGAACAGGCCGTACCGCTCCGCGATGTGGTGCGGGTGCCAGGTGGTGGTCGCTGAGCGCTCCGCCCAGGCGGGGACGGCGATCTCCGCCAGGACGAGGACGGCGAACGTGGCCGGCCCGGTGTCCTCGGGCAGCGCCAGGCGTACGACCCAGCCGATCTGCACGACGAAGATGCCCACCGCGTAGCGCAGGCAGGTGGAGCGCCGCTCGGGATCGGACCGGGCGGCACGCAGCCACTGGGTGACCATGGCGAGCCGCATGATCACGTAGCCCCAGGTGATCACCGTGAAGTCCTCGTGCTGCAGGGCCTCGGACGCCCCGGCGGCGAGGACGAGGGCGCCGGTGATCTGGACGAGGGTGAGCAGCCGGTAGGGCACGTCGTCGGTGTCGTATGCGGAGGCGAACCAGGTGAAGTTCATCCAGGCCCACCAGATCGCGAAGAACACCATCGCGTAACCGAGGACGCCGTGGCCGATGCGGCCCTCCGCGAGTTCGTGCTCGAACGCCGTCGCCGCCTGGGCCACTGCCGTGACGAAGCAGAGGTCGAAGAACAGCTCCAGCATGGTCGCGGTGCGGTGTTGCTCGTGGGACAGGCGGGCGACCATGGGCCGGTGCCAGGTGGTGGGGGAGGATTGCGATTGGCTCATGGGGGCCCATTCTTCCCGCTGTTCCGGGCGAGCGGTGCCGGCCGCGCTCCGATCCGTGAGGTCTGCCGCTCGCCGCGGCTGCTCGCCGGGTGGCGGGGACGGCCACGCGCTAATCCGCTGGTGCCGTGGCGGCGGTCCTGCCAGACTCCGCCCCATGACTTACGGAATCGAGAACCACCCCGCCCGTTGAGCGCCCCGGAAGAGCGCGGAGCGCTCACTTGCCGGCCCTCGCTGTACACGTGCGCAGTGTCCGTCCAGCACGCCGAGCCCGAGGGACGGTGGTGCCGGGAGCACGCGACACCGCCCGTCCGCCCCGGGCCGCGAAGGAAGGCCCGGGCCGCCGGCCGGCAATGGGCCCGGGCCGAGCTGACCGAACTGCTCACCACGCTGCTGACGGACCCGGACACCGTCTCGGCTGCGGATACGTTGCAACTGCGGCTGGCCGCGATGGACCCGCCCGTCCGCCACAGAAACGTCCACCTGCTCGTACGCGGGCTTCCGCTGGAGCACGAGGCGCGAGCGCGTGCGTTCGCGCGGTGCCTGGTGCGTACGGGACACAGCCGCCAGGCCGTTTGCATCGGCCTCGCGCTGCTGGCCAGGATCGGTGAGCCGGAGGACGTGCCGGACCTGGAGACCCTGGGCCTGCTGCGGGACCTCGTGGGCCCTGTCGTCCACGCGCTCGACACCATGGACAAGCGCGCCGCGGCCCTGCTCTTCCTGAGGAATCAGGAAGAGGCACCCGAACTGCGTGGACTGCTCGCCGCGCTCGGCGCCGGGGACGACAGGGCTGTGCGGGAGCGGCTCGCCGCGCTGCCGAGGACGATGGGGCCGGAGATCGTCCGGAGGGCAGCGGAGGCCTCATGGATGCAGCAGTTGCTGCGGTCCGACGTGCCGGCGGCGGAGGACTCGGGGCCGCTGATCACGCCCCGTCCGGGGAACGCCGCACTGCTGGCCCAGGCGGGCTGGATGTTGTTCCTGATGGCACGCGCGCGGGACTACAGTCCCGAAATCCTTCTCTACCGGGAAGCCGTTCCAGCGCACGAGTCGTTCGCGCGGGGCGCCCGTCACCTGGCACCGACGCTCGACCACTACGCGCTCCTGCTCTCAGCCGTTCAGGAACTCCGGAGTGGGCCCGTCGTGTTGCACGACTGGGGTCCGGGGCAGCGTGAGGCGCTGCTCTCCGAGCTGGTCACCGTCCTGGACCGGGCCGAATGGCGGGCGGTCGTGGACCGTGACGGAGAGGACGCCGGCGGGCGTCGGCGTACCGAGTGGGCGCGACGTGTCCGGCGGCAGTTGTCGCACGGCCAGGACGGACCGGTGGAGGGGCTGCGGATCGAGATCACCGACCGCGATCCCGCCGACCCGGCCACGGTCGAGACCCGCATCCTGGTCGACGGCCGTCCCCTGGTGCCGGAGGTGTTCGGGCGGGGGCCCGCGCACAGCCCGGAGTGGCTGCTGGACAGCGGCCGACTGCGGGCGGCGGAGGAGCCACGGGAGGTGCAGCTCGCGGAGGCGCACTGCACCGAGGGCTGCTGCGGGGCGCTGTACGTCACGGTCCGGCGGGACGGCGGGGCAGTGGTCTGGTCCGACTGGCGGTGCCCGGCCCCGCCGCCCTCCCCACTCCACGTGCGGAAGATCCCGGAGCTCCGTTTCGACGCGGCCGCGTACGACGCCGAGATCAGCCGTGCCGAGAACGACCACACGTGGACGTGGCCGGCCCGCAGGGCCGCCCGGCTGATTGCCGCCGGGCTGCGTGAACGGCCGGAGCTGCTCACCCGCTGGGGCGTCGAACTGTACTGGGCCAGTACGGACTTCAGGGACCCGGACCAGACGGTGGTGTACCTGCGGGACGCGGGGGGCGAGGGCTCACCGAACTACTACAAGTGGTGCGTCCCGGAGGACGGCACCCCGCCCGAGGGCCGGGCGGCCGACGCGTTGAGCCGACTCGCGACGGTGGACCCGAGGACGTACGAGGCGTAGCGCCGGTCCGCCGTGGGTCCCCCGCCCCGTCCACCGTTCGGGTGATCTCCATCCGGCGGCGATGCGTTGGCAGGCCCGGGGGAGCGGGGACCGGGCCGTTGCCGGCGTCCGGCTGCGCGGCGTGTCGTGGCTGCCGGGTTTGGCACAGTGCCGCTCCACGATCAAGGAACGGGGCGAGCGGTGAGCGGTGTGCGGCAGAGGCTGAGTGATCTTGCGGGTAGCGGGAGCGGTCCCGTCGGCGGCGACCAGTTGAGACACAGCGACGGAGTGTGGCTGCGGGCTGCCGGGGGCGCGGAGGGGATGGGGGTGCACCTCGGCCCCGTCAGGACGGAGCTGGCAACCGCACACGAGGGACTGCTCGCCGGGACCGTCGGCCTGAGCGCGCTGGCGGAGCTGGGCTCTGTGCGTGAGTCGTGGGAGCGGCGTTTCGAGACGGCGCGCCATGAGTGCGGCTCCCTGGCCGGCAACCTTCGGGCGGTCGCCCGGGCGCAGGGCGAGACGAACGAGACCGTGCAGTCGTCGTTCGCTCCCGTCGCGAGGCGGACGCGGGGGGTCGAGCGATGACGGCGGGGACTTCCGGACTGACCTGGGCCCAGTTACGGGACCTGAAGTGTGCCGAGCTGGAGGGTGCGGCCGACGGCTGGGGCAAGGCGAGCAACCGGGCCGACGCGGGGCGGGACCGGATCGAGAAGCAGCTGCTGAACGGTTTGCGGGAGACCCAGCAGGGCGCGGCGGCGGACGCGGCGGTGGGGCGGCTGCGGCAGCTGAGCTTGAACCTTCAGTACGTGTACACGGAGTGCGGCCTCGTCCGTACGACGCTGAACAGCCTCGCGCACGAGATGAAGGCCCAGCAAGGGGCGCTGCGGGAGGCGTTGGAGGATGCGCAGGCGCTGAGGTTCACCGTGCACGCGGACGGGTCGGTGACGTATCCGGAGGCCGGGGAGGGCCTGGTCGAGGGGAAGCCGTTGGCGGGCGGCACGGCGTCGGTGGGGGCTGCGCCGGGGCTCGTGGCGCCGTCGGGCCTGGTGGCCCCGAACCCCAACACGGCGAAGGCGCAGGACATTGCGGACCGGGTGGCGAAGGCAGTGCGGACGGCGGCCGAGATCGACTGGCGGTTCGCCCGGATCCTGCGAAAGCTGAAGGCCGAGGAGGGCCTGAAGGTCCCGGACCGAACGTGGACGGACGCGGCCGGCGATGCGGCGGCGGTCCGGGACGCGGCACGGGGGTACCTGAAGTCGGGCATCCCGCACGAGGCGAGTGCGATGGCCCGGCGCGAGTGGTGGGCGGGCCTGACGGACGAACAGCGCGAGGAGTACCTCGCGGTGTACCCGGACCAGATCGGCAACCTGGACGGCATCCCGGCCCTGGTCCGCGACACGGCGAACCGGGACAACCTGCAGCTGCTGATCGGCAAGCTGGAGGGGCAGGGCGGTGAGCGTGCGGAGACGCAGCTGGCGGGGCTGCGGGAGATCGACCGGCAGTTGCAGGCGGGGCGGCAGCCGCCGATGTTTCTGCTCGGCATCGGGGACGAGGGGAACGGGCGCGCGATCGTTTCTTACGGGAATCCGGACACGGCGCGAAATGTTTCGGCTTATGTGCCGGGGTTGAATACTTCGCTGGATGCGGATTTTGCGCGGAACGATCTCAAGAGGGCTCGGGATACTGCAATCGGCGCGAAAGAGATGGATCCCAACTCCTCGACTGCCTCGATTGTCTGGCTTGGCTACGACGCGCCGCAAACATCAGAAGATGATCTCTTGGGGAATCTGGATGTGATGGGCGAGGCAAACGCCAAGGCTGGCGCCTTCTCCTATAACCGTTTCATGGCCGGGGTTGCCGCGACGAACGAACATGGAGACCCTCACGTAACGGCGATTGGGCACTCCTACGGTTCGTTGACAGTTGGTCTCGCTGCTCAGCAGAGAGGTGGAATTCCCGGAGCGGATGATGTCGTGTTGGTCGGAAGCCCGGGAACCGGTGCGAGCTCCGCGAAGGAGCTCGGCGTCGGTAAGGAACATGTGTTCGTCGGGGCGGCCGAGAATGACCCAGTGACCAAGTTGCCTAATAGCCGTGAGGCGAGTGGTCTCGGGACTGGGGTCGCAGGCGGGGCATCAACGGGTTTTGTGTTGGGGTTGGGTGCAGGGCCGCTGGGAGCGGTTGTTGGTGGCGCGGCGGGAGGCGTTGCCGGTGGGGTGGCTGGGTATGCCTCCCAGGGCGCTCAGAGCCGGGAAAGTGACGTCTGGTTTGGTACCGATCCCGCGCATCGAGATTTCGGCGCCAATCGCTTCGCTGTCAGCGATGGGCCCCGACTGCTGGAGCGAGGCCATAGTCCCACTGAGGCGCACTCGAACTATTTCGACCCCGCTAAGGATCAGGTGTCTGCAGACAACATTGCGAGAATCGTGGCAGGGAAGTCGGGAGAGATCCAAAGGGAGCGTCCCAGGTGAAGTTCAAGATGATCGCAGTGTCAACTACTGTGCTTCTGCTTTCGGGCTGCGCTTCAACAAGTGATTCACAAGTGTCGCGCAATGTAGGGAGTCACCGCAGCATGAACATGCAGGAAGCTGCGGATCGAGCGGACCATATCCTCGATCGCACGTTTTCCGGAATTAAGCCTTCGGTTCAATGGGTGCACGGAGAATCGACAGAAGGAAGCTGTGATGTCTCTCGCAGGAGAGCAGTTATTACTGTGATTTCCGAGCGGCGTAGGGGAAGTTTCTTGGGCGTGGTAGAACGCGAATGGAAGGAAGCTGGATATCATCAGATCGGAATTAATGCGAACTCGGTGAGTCCGGCAACCTACTTCGAGACGCAGGATGGGTTTCGGGTGAGGCTTCTCATCGGTGGAGGCGGGCAAGCCTTTTTCGAGGCGGCTACGCCTTGCGTGGATTGGTCCGCAGTCTCGACGCCTGCACTGCCCCCCGGTGGTTCAGAGCATGTTGGCGAGCCGGTGCCTCGCCCCAACGTCCACTCCGACTTCTGGTCCGCTGAGGCTCCCTGACGCCCCGTCCACGCAGCCAGTGCCCGTATCGGCATGATCGATGGCGTTAAGTAGGGCTTGATGAGCGGAGGTTGAGTCCTGCATTGGGCCCTGGGGCCCATGCAGGGCCCCGCAGTGTTGTGGTCGCATACGGATACCGGGGGAACCGTCGCTGCGCCCGCTCACAAAGCTGGGGAGACTCGCCGTGTCTGGCATAGGAGAAGTCGCTTTACCGGGTGGTGCTGACCAACACACCCCCGAGGTCCGTCCGGGCAGACAGCCACTGTCGCGCCCCTTGCAGGCAGTGCTGATTCTCGTCCGATTACTCTTCGTCGTCACCCTCGTGGGCGCGTTCAACGCGCTGCTCGTGGCCTCATCGGTCGACGCGGTGGACGGTCGACTGCTCGGCATGGTGCTGTACGCCGCGCTGCCCGGCATCACCGGGTTCGGTCTGTCGCTGTACGTGCGGGCAGGCGGCCCCCGGGTTTGGCGCGGGTTGCTTGCCGTGCATGCCTGGCTCGCGGTAGGCGCGCTGGCCACGCTGAACGACGCGGACAACAGCAGGAGCGTGACGCAACTGGCGCTGCCCGTCGTCGTATTGATCCTGCTGTGCCGGCCGCAGTCCCGCGCGTGGTTCAGGCTCGCGCCCGAGCAGCGCGCTGAGCCTCGTTCGTTCAGCGTCCCCCGGATGATCAAGTGGCGTCTGGACACCGGGCAGTCCGCACTGGAGTACGTCGGCCTGATCCTCGTGGTCGCGGCCTTGGTGGGCGGGCTCGTGGCCACGGGGATGGCCGGGCAGGTGTCCGGGAGATTCCGCGGTGCCATCTGCCAGGTGACCGGAAATTCCTGCCAGTCGACCGGGGTCGTTGCCGACGGTCGCAGCGGCGGGAACAGCAAGGACGGCGGAAGCGGCGCCGGCTCCGGTGACGGGTTTGAAGGTGCGACGGTGGCCGGGGGCGCTGGGTCCGGTGGAGCCAGCTCCGGGCGCGGTGAGCCCGGTGGCTCCGGCAGCAACGGCACCGGAACCAGTGGCAACGGCACCGGAACCAGTGGCAACGGCTCCACCGGCTCCACCGGCGACAGCTCTACCGGCTCGGGTGGATCCGACACCGGTTCCGGTGGATCCGACACCGGCAGTGGCTCGGGTTCGGCCGGTACTGCTGCCGCAACGGAGGGTGCTTCGGGCGCGTCCGGCTCTTCTTCTTCAGCAGTCGACGCGGGTAGACAATCCCCGACCACGCGGTCTTCCACGCCCTCCGCCGGCGGTTCGGGCGGCAACTTCTTCACCGGCCTGGTCGGCGGCGACGGTCTGCTGGGCGATGTCACCGGTGCCGTCGACACGATCGCGCACCCCGTGGGCACCGCCAGGGGCGTCGTCCACCAGTACGCCCAGGCCGCGGACAAGGCGGGCGGCAAATGGGGCAAGGGGCAGTACGTGGAAGCCGCGTGGGACGCGGCCACGGGGCCCGGCGGGGTCGGGGGCGCGCTCACCGGGCTGCCCGGGTCGGGTACGCGCGTCGAGTCGTCGGTACGCGGTGCGGAGCGGGACTACCTCAACGAACGCATCCCGACCGGTAGCAGTGCGGCCGGGCGCAAGGCCTGGTGGAACGGGCTGACGCAGCAGGAGCGTGACCGGTATCTCGAGCTGTCCCCGGACCGCATCGGCGCTCTGGACGGGATTCCGGTAGCGGACCGGGACACGGCCAACCGCCGCCACCTTCCGGACCTGATCTCGGACCTGGAGGGCCGGAACGACAAGAAGTCGAAGGAGCAGCTGGCCGGGCTCCGGGAGATCGACCGGCAGCTGAAGGAGGGCAGCCAGCCTCCGATGTACCTCATCGGGGTCAGTGCCGAGGGCAACGGGCGGGCGATCGTCTCCTACGGGAACCCCGACACCTCGCAGAACGTGTCGGCGTACGTGCCGGGGCTGAACACCTCCCTCGACGAGGAGTTCGCGAAGAACGACCTCAAGCGCGCCCGGGACACGGCGATCGGCGCCCAGGGCTACGACCCGTCCAGCGCGGCGATCGTCTGGCTCGGGTACGACACACCGCAGACGCCGGACGGGATGCAGAGCCTTGCGGTGGCGGGTACCGGCCGGGCGGAGAAGGGCGGGGCGGCCTACTACGACTTCATGGGCGGCATCGCGGCCACGAATCAGAACAAGGATCCCCACCTCACTGCCATCGGGCACTCCTACGGCTCGCGCACCGTCGGTGCCGCGACCCAGCGCCCCGGCGGGATACCGGGTGTGGACGACATCATTCTGGTCGGCAGCCCTGGAGTGGGCGTGGACCACGCCGTGGATCTCGGGGTCGGGGCGGCGCACGTCTACGTCGGTGCGGCGGCCAACGACCCGGTGACCCAACTCCCGTCCAAGACGCAGGTGATCGTGGGCGGCATCGGGATGATCCTGGGCGGTCCGGGCGGGGCCTACCTGGCGGGGGACCTGGCCGACCCGGGCGACGACGACCTCTGGTTCGGCAAGGACCCGGCGAGCAAGGCCTTCGGGGCGGTTCGGTTCCCCGTGGACCCCGGCAAGCCGCTCGTCAGCGGAGACGGTGTGAGTTTCGATGCACACTCGAACTACTTCAACCCGGTACGGGACGCCATGTCCGCCGACAGCATTGCTCTTATCGTGTCGGGACACGCCGACCGGCTCAAGATGGAGGAACAGCGATGAGCCGAAGGTTCCAGATCATCGCGGTGGCTCTGGCTGTCGGCTTCGCGCTGTCCGCCTGCGGAAGCGAGAAGGACCCGTCGGGTGCGAACGCGGGTACCGCCGTCACCGAGAGCTCCACGGGCACCAAGGGGAACAGCATGGACATGCAGGGGGCCGCCGACCGGGCCGACGGCATGCTCGACGCCGTGCTGAAGGAGATCGCCCCCGAGGTGCAGTGGGCCCACGGACCCACGACCAAGGGCAGTTGCGATGTGACCCGCAGACGCACCGTCATGACCATCGTGTCCGCCGAACGCCGGCAGACGTTCCTGGACCAGGTCGAGAAGTTCTGGCGCACGAGCGACTACCGCATCAAGGCGAAGAACGACGACGCGGTGTTCCCGGCGGTCTACGCGGTGACGAAGGACGGATTCGGCATCAGTGTGAGCGTCCGGGCCAAGGGGCAGGTCTTCTTCGAGGCGGACAGTCCGTGTGTGAAGGAGTCGAAGGTCGCCGACTCCACGTCCAAGCCGAACGGGCCGGCGTACCGAGGCGTCTACCCGCTCCCCAGCCCCCATGTGCGGTCCGACTACTGGTCGCGCGGGGCCTCCTGAAGGGTGCTCACCGCAGCGTGACGGGCCGGGCCGGCGCATCCCGCACATCCGGGACGCCCGGTCACCCGCCCATCCACCCCTCCGCCCATCCGCGACACCCGGCCACCCGGCCACCCCGGCGCACCCCGGCGCACCGGGCGCGCCGGGCCGGGTGTCCGGTGCGCCGGGAAGGCCGGTCGGTGACCCGGATGACCCGGATTACTCGTACACACCCTCGAAACGGCCCATGAACCCCGGTCCGATGGGGGATGGTTGACGCGTGCGGAAATTCTGGATGGCTGGTGGGATCGGCGTCGGCGTGGCCATGTGCTTCGTGGCGCTGCTCGTCGTCGGTACGTACTCCGCCGCCTCCGGCCTCGTGGGCGGCGGGGGTGGTGCCGTGGCGTTGGCGAAGGGGGCCGTGCCCGCCAAGTACCAGCCGCTCGTCCAGAAGTGGGGCAACCTCTGCTCGGCCATCAACCCCGCTCTCCTCGCCGCCCAGCTCTACCAGGAGAGCGGCTGGAACCCGCGTGCGCAGAGTCCGGCGGCCGCTCAGGGGATCGCGCAGTTCATCCCGGGGACCTGGGCGTCGCACGGCGTGGACGGGGACAAGGACGGCGACCGGGACGTCTGGGATCCCGCCGACGCGATTCCGTCCGCCGCCTCGTACGACTGCGAGCTTGCCGGGTATGTGAAGCAGGTGCCCGGCGATCCGACGGACAACATGCTGGCGGCCTACAACGCGGGTGCGTACCGGGTCATCAAGTCCGGCGGGGTTCCGGCCATCTCGGAGACGCAGAACTACGTCAGAATCATCCGCTCCCTGGAGAAGAGCTTCGCCCGGCCCGTCGGACGGGTGCAGCCCTCCCAGCAGGCCGCGGGTGCGATCTACTTCGCTCAGAAGAAGCTCGGTACGAAGTATCTGTGGGGCGGCAACGGTACGCCGGAGCAGGGCGGGCGGTTCGACTGTTCGGGGCTGACGCAGGCCGCGTACCGCACCGTCGACATCGAGCTGCCGCGTGTGGCGAACGACCAGTACAACGCCGGTCCGCACCCCTCGCGGGACGAGCTGCTCCCGGGGGACCTGGTGTTCTTCTCCGATGATCTGGCCAACTCGCGGGCCATTCACCACGTCGGTCTGTACGTCGGGGGTGGGTACATGATCAACGCGCCGTACACCGGCGCCGTCATCCGCTTCGACAAGATCGACACGCCCGACTACTTCGGTGCGACACGCGTCACCAAGGACGGTGCGGCGGCCCTTCCGACCACGCAGCCGGCGGCCTGACCCCCGGGCGTCGGTGGCTGGAACTCTCTGTGAAGCCTGGGCCCTGAGCTGCGACGATGAGTCACTCTTCGATAACGTCATGGTGATCATTCGGTGGAGAGTGGAACGTACGCACGGGACGCGTCGTTCTCTGGTTGGACCGGGGCCGCGGCCATTGACCTAGCGTCGCCCCGACGCACGTAAGTGATCGAACCGAATACGGGGGTTCGTCATAGCGGCGCACATGGGTGTGTGCCGCAGCAGCAGACAAGGCAAGGGGCCGCGGCAGATGGCTGGACTCGCACTGGATGGGTCGAACCCCGATGTCAGCCTGCTCTACGACATCAACGGGCTCGCGAAGTCCGCTCCCACCTGGTTCGACCGGGTCATGGAGTTCGTCGGTGAGTACGGGATCATGCTGGGCATGGTCCTGGTGGTCCTGTGGTGCTGGTGGAGTGTCCGCCGGCGCGGCACGGCCGAGGACTCGGTGACCGCTGTCGCCGGGCTCGTCTGGGCGCCGCTCGCGGCCGGGATCGCCCTGCTGATCAACATCCCGATCCGTGGGTTCGTGGAGCGGCCGCGGCCGTTCAAGGACCACCAGGGGCTGGACGTCCTGGTGGACGGGAAGAACGACTTCTCCTTCGTCAGTGACCACGCCACCATGGCGATGGCCCTCGGCGTCGGGCTCTTCGTGGCGAACCGGAAGTTCGGCATCGCGGCCATCGCGCTCGCGCTGCTGGAGGGTTTCTGCCGGATCTACATGGGTGTGCACTACCCGACCGACGTCATCGGCGGCTTCGCGCTCGGCACGGCTGCCGCGCTGCTGCTCGCGCCGCTCGCGATGATGCTGCTGACACCGCTGGTGGGCGCCGTCTCCCGCTCGGACCGGCTGGGCGGGCTCGTCCGGTCGCGCAGTCCGCTCGCGGCCTCGGCCGGGAGCGGTGGCGAGGCGCTCGGCATCCCCGAGCCGCGGCCCGGTTCGGGCGGCGGCTCGGAGGGCGAGAAGGGGCTGGCCGCGTAGGGCCTGCGCATCACGGCCGGGCCCCCACGGCCCCACGTGGCGTCAGGCGAGGCCGGTGGGCACGGTCACAGTGACTGCGGGTACGTGAAGAACCCCTCCGGGTCGTACTGCTTCTTCACCTCGCCGAGGCGGGTCGCGGCAGGGCCGTAGTAGGCCTGGCGCCAGTCCGTCAGGGACGGGTCCGTGTAGTTCTGGTACGCCGCACCCGAGGCGTATCGGCGCAGCGCGGAGTGGGTGTCTTTCAGCCACTTCTGCTGATCCGTGCCCGCCGTGCCCGGCCGCCAGGCGCCGATGTACTGAGCGAGCATCCGCGAACCGCGGTGGACGAACGCGGTGGCCTGTGGGTCGACCCGGTTGACTGCGCCGCCGAGGGCGGTGAGCGCGACCGATCCGCCGCCGCCCTGGTCCGTGCCGATCCGGGTGAAGGCCTCGGTCCGGTCCAGCAGGGCCTGGACGCCCGCCGGGGGCAGGGAGCGGTTGTAGAAGTCGGATGCGGCCGCGTACGTCTCGCGCTGGAGCGAACCCTGCGGATCGCGGCCCGGTGTGGTGCCGGGCAGGTGGCACTGGGCGTCGGTGATGCCCGAGCAGCCCGCGTACACCAGCATCGCCTCCTGGTAGCTGCGGCGGCGCAGCGAGACGGAGGACGCGGAGGCGCCGATCCGGTCGGCGAGGCGGTCCACGGCGTTCTGGAGGTCGCCGTAGGTGCCGAGGCTGAAGGCCGAGACGGACACCGTCGGGTTGCCACCGCCCGGCCCCGCCGCGAGGTGGGCGGCGGACCAGATCTCGTCCGGCTGCTCCGGGCCCCACTCCTGCCAGGCCGTCACCACGGCCCGAGCGCGTGACCACGGCCATGACATGTACGCGGAGACGGTCTGCGGGGCGGGTCGGGTGCGGAAGCGGAGTTCGGTGACGACGCCGAAGTTGCCGTTGCCCGCGCCGCGCAGCGCCCAGAAGAGGTCGGGGTGGTGTGTGGCGTCCACGGTGAGGGTCTTGCCGTCGGCGGTGACGAGCGTCGCGCCCGTGAGGCTGTCGCAGGTCAGGCCGTACGCGCGCGAGGCGACGCCGTGTCCGCCACCCAGGGTCAGGCCGGAGATGCCGACCGTGGGGCAGGAACCGCCGGGGATCGTCAGGCCGTGTGCGGCGAGGCCCTGGTAGACGTCGAGGAGCCGGGCCCCCGCGCCGATCGTGCCGTCCCGGTTGACGTCCTTCAGTGACGAGACGTCAACGACCAGCCTGCCGTTGCCGCTCGACCAGCCGCCGTAGGAGTGCCCGCCGCTGCGGATGGCGACGGGCACGGAGCTGCGGTGGGCGAACGCCAGGCACTCGCGTACATCCGCCTCGTTCCGGACATAGGCGACAGCGGCCGGTCTCTGGTTGTCGTAGCGGGTGTTGTAGAGCTGACGGGCGGTCGGATAGGCCGCGTCGTCCGGTCGTACGAGGGAACCGGCGAGGCTTCTGCCGAGGGCCGGCCAGTCCGCCGGACGTGTGGACGAGGTCGTCGACGGCGTGGCGGATGGTGCGGGGGTGGTCGCCGACGTGGCCGGTGCGGGACCGGCGGCCGGAGCGCCCGGGCTCGTGTCGTCGCACGCGGTGGTGGCGGCGCTGAGCACGGCTGCGGCGCCGGCGCTCAGGACGGTGCGCCGGTTCGGCAGGGGCATCGGACCTCCGGGGAATGGGGGAGGGGAGAGAGGGGGAGGGCCGGTGGTCAGGACGCCGACGTGCGGTGGTCCGCGGCGTCCGTGCGGGCCAGGTCGCGGGACCGGCGGGCGGGTCCCGACCAGCCGCAGCGGCAGCGGGCGATGCAGAACGAGCCGCGTTCGACAGTGGTGGCTTCGTGGGTGGGCCGGGCCGGTGGAACGGCCGGCGGGACCTCGGCGGTGTGTTGGTCGTACACGCGTCCACGGTACTGGTCGGGGCCGTCCGGCGGTGAGGGGTGTGCGAGCGGCGTTACGGGGGACAGGGGCGGTCGTTATGCGGGACGGGTGGGGGGCTCGGGCAGGCGGTCGGCGTTGGGGGTTGGCAGGCGATGGTGGTGCAGCAGCACAGGTCCGGTGGCGGCACGCGCGCTGTGTGCGCCCTCGCCGTGGTGGGCGTGATGGTGGCGGCCGCCGGGTGCGCGGTGGACGGCGGGGCCGGTGCCTCGGCGGACGACCGGTCCGGCCCCGCCGCAGTCGAAGCCGTGCGGCGGGCCGCGGCGGTGCTCGTGGGGCCCGCGCCGGGTGCCGGGAGCGGGCCGGCGGCGGGGAGCGCTCGGGTTGCCACGTCCATGGAGACGGCGGCCGGCGGCACCAGGGTGACGATCAGGGGCCGTGGGACGTACGACTTCCGTACCCAGTCCGGCCGGCTCAAGGTGGTGCTGCCGCAGGACGCGGCCGGCGAGGACGAGCACCGGCCCATCACGGAACTGCTGGCTCCGGGCGCGCTCTACATGATGAACCGCGGGGCGGGGGTGCCCGCGGACAAGTGGGTCAGGATCGACACGACGGCCCTGGCGGACGGCAACCTGGTGACCGGCGGGGTCACCGACCCGATGGCCGCGGCCGAACTGCTGGGCGGGGTGCGCGCGGTGACATACGTGGGCGAGACCGACCTGGCCGGGGTGACCGTGCGGCACTACCGGGGGACCACCGACATCGCGCGCGCCGCCCGCCACGCCTCGCCCCCTTCGCGCGGTGCGCTGACGGCCGCGGCGAAGGGGTTCCGTACGGACACGGTGCCGTTCGACGCGTATCTGGACGAGCAGGGGCGGCTGCGCAAGGTGCGGCACCGGTTCAGCTTCGCCAACGAAGGGGCGGTGCGGGAAGTGGTGTCGACGACGCTGTTGTACGGGTTCGGGGTGGCGGTCTCCGTACCGCTGCCTGCCGCGGGCGACATCTACACCGGTGCGATCGAGCAGGGGCGGCGGGAGTGACCGACCCGTCGTCCGGGGCGGACCGTGCCGGGCGCCGCACTAGGCATCTGACGGTGGCGAAATGGTCCGTCCGTGCCATGCGCGGTGTGTGTCGCAATCCCTACCCTGGGAAGTCGGCGACGGCAGTGAGAGGTGAGTGACGTGGTGACGCTCAGCCCGCGGACCGTATCGGACCATGTGGCTCTCGCCGAGATCGAGCTGTGCGGGGAGCTGATGATCGCGGCGTCGGCGGCGATCGGGGAGCGGCTGAGCGCGGACCGTATCGACGAGGTGCTCGACGTCAAGGTGATCGCCGAGCGCACCACCGTCCCCCGGCAGGCGGACCACCGGGGGTGACGGGGCGGGCGGCAGGAGCGGGGCCGAGGCCCTGATCAGGTGCGCAGCAGGCGGGCGATGGCCTTGGTGGCCTCTTCGACCTTCGCGTCGACCTCTTCGCCGCCCTTGACCGCGGCGTCGGCGACGCAGTGGCGCAGGTGCTCCTCCAGGAGTTGGAGCGCGAAGGACTGGAGTGCCTTGGTGGACGCCGATACCTGGGTGAGTATGTCGATGCAGTAGACGTCCTCGTCGACCATGCGCTGAAGGCCGCGGATCTGGCCCTCGATGCGGCGCAGGCGCTTGAGGTGCTCGGCCTTCTGGTGGTGGTAGCCGTGTATCCCGCGGTCGTGGTCGGTCACGATCGATTCGGCGGCAGCCGTGGCGCCGGCCGTGCCCGCGCCGCCCGCCGTGTCCGGCGACCGATCCGCCTCGGTGGCCTCGGTGGTGGTCATTGCTGCCTCCCGTTTTCCCTTTACCCTGCCGTTTATATACCCCTGGTGGGTATATCCTAACGAATTCAGCTGAAACGTGACCGGGGCCCCGTGCTGATCACTGTGCCTGATGCGCGACACTGAAGAATGCCGGTTAGCCGTGGCCGGATGATGCGCCTAGCATCAGCCTGACCGAATCCAAAGCACCCCGAGGACCCCACGTGCGCTTTCGTCTGACCCCCAGGGAGACGAGCTTCTATGACATGTTCTCCGCGTCCGCGGACAACATCGTCACCGGCTCGAAGCTCCTGATGGAACTGCTCGGGGCGGATTCTGCCTCCCGAGTCGAGATCGCGGAGCGCATGCGGGCAGCGGAGCACGCGGGGGACGATGCCACCCACGCGATCTTCCACCAGCTGAACTCCTCGTTCATCACGCCGTTCGACCGCGAGGACATCTACAACCTCGCCTCGTCGCTCGACGACATCATGGACTTCATGGAGGAGGCCGTCGACCTGGTCGTGCTGTACCAGGTCGAGGAGCTCCCCAAGGGTGTCGAGCAGCAGGTCGAGGTACTGGCACGGGCGGCGGAACTGACTGCCGCGGCCATGCCGAACCTGCGGACCATGGACAACCTCACCGAGTACTGGATCGAGGTCAACCGTCTGGAGAACCAGGCCGACCAGATCCACCGCAAGCTGCTCGCCCAGCTCTTCAACGGCAAGTACGACGCCATAGAGGTGCTGAAGCTGAAGCAGATCGTGGACGTGCTGGAAGAGGCTGCCGACGCGTTCGAGCACGTCGCGAACACGGTGGAGACCATCGCGGTCAAGGAGTCCTGAACCACGTGGACACCTTTGTACTGATCGTGACCATCGGCGTCGCGCTCGGCTTCACGTACACGAACGGCTTCCACGACTCGGCGAACGCCATCGCCACGTCGGTCTCCACCCGGGCGCTCACCCCCCGTGCGGCCCTGGCCATGGCGGCGGTGATGAACCTCGCAGGCGCGTTCCTCGGCAGCGGGGTCGCCAAGACCGTCAGCGAGGGCCTGATCGCGACGCCCACGGGCGACAAGGGGATGGGAATCCTCTTCGCCGCACTCGTCGGCGCGATCATCTGGAACCTGATCACCTGGTACTTCGGCCTGCCGTCGTCGTCCTCCCACGCCCTGTTCGGCGGCATGGTCGGCGCCGCGCTCGCGGGCGGGACGCTGGTGCACTGGAGCGGGGTGCTCGACAAGGTCGTCATCCCGATGTTCATCTCGCCGGTGATCGGCCTGGTGGTCGGCTATCTGGTGATGGTCGCCATCATGTGGATGTTCCGGAAGTCCAACCCGCACAAGGCCAAGCGCGGTTTCCGCATCGCGCAGACCGTCTCGGCCGCGGGCATGGCGCTCGGTCACGGCCTGCAGGACGCGCAGAAGACGATGGGCATCGTGGTGATGGCCCTGGTCATCTCCGGCCACGAGACGTACAGCGACCCGATCCCGGTCTGGGTGAAGCTCGTCTGCGCGCTGATGCTGTCGCTGGGTACGTACGCCGGTGGCTGGCGCATCATGCGTACGCTCGGCCGGAAGATCATCGAGCTGGACCCGCCGCAGGGCTTCGCCGCCGAGACGACGGGGGCCTCGATCATGTTCGGTTCGGCCTTCCTGTTCCACGCGCCGATCTCGACGACGCACGTCATCACCTCGGCGATCATGGGTGTCGGCGCCACGAAGCGCGTGAACGCGGTGCGCTGGGGCGTCGCGAAGAACATCATCCTGGGGTGGTTCATCACGATGCCGGCGGCGGCCCTGGTCGCTGCCGCGAGCTACGGGGTCGTCGCGCTGGTCTTCGGGTAACCGTTCCCCGGACCGTACGCATGGGTCCGCCCCGCCCTCCTCACGGAGGGCGGGGCGGACCCTTCGCCTTGTGGTGGCACCGCCATGCAGCACCCCAAGGCCGTCTGGGGAAACCCTCAGCCGAAGCGGCCGGAGATGTAGTCCTCCGTGGCCTGGACCGAGGGGTTGGAGAAGATGCGGGCCGTCTCGTCGATCTCGACGAGCTTGCCGGGCATGCCGACCGCCGCGAGGTTGAAGAACGCCGTGCGGTCCGAGACCCGGGCCGCCTGCTGCATGTTGTGCGTCACGATGACGATCGTGAAGCGCTCCTTCAGCTCGCCGATCAGGTCCTCGATCGCGAGGGTGGAGATCGGGTCCAGTGCGGAGCACGGCTCGTCCATCAGCAGGACGTCGGGCTCGACCGCGATGGCGCGGGCGATGCACAGACGCTGCTGCTGACCGCCGGAGAGGCCGGAGCCGGGCTTGTTCAGCCGGTCCTTGACCTCGTTCCAGAGGTTCGCGCCGCGCAGCGACTTCTCCACGATGTCGCCCAGGGCGTTCTTGCGGTACGAGCCGTTGAGCCGCAGGCCCGCCGCGACGTTGTCGAAGATCGACATGGTCGGGAACGGGTTCGGACGCTGGAAGACCATGCCCACCGTGCGGCGCACGGTGACCGGGTCCACGTTCGATCCGTACAGGTTCTCGTCGTCCAGCAGCACCTTGCCCTCGACGCGGCCACCGGGGGTGACCTCGTGCATCCGGTTCAGGGTGCGCAGGAAGGTGGACTTGCCGCAGCCGGACGGGCCGATGAAGGCGGTCACGGAGCGGGGCTCCACGGTCATGGAGATGTCGTCGATCGCCTTGTGGCTGCCGTAGAAGGCCGACAGGCCGCTGATGTCGATGCGCTTGGCCATCTGAATCACTGCTTTCCGTGGCCTCAGCGGCCGGTCTTCGGGGCCTTCCAGCGGGCGATGCCGCGGGCCACCAGATTGAGGATCATGACGAAGGCGATCAGGACCAGGGCGGCGGCCCATGCGCGGTCGTACGACGCGGCCTCGCCGATCTTGTACTGCTCGTAGATGTAGAACGGCAGTGACGACTGGGCGCCTTCGAAGGGGTTCGGGTTGATCAGCTGACTGCCGAAGACCAGCAGGATGATCGGTGCGGTCTCACCTGCGATGCGCGCGATGGCGAGCATGACGCCGGTGGCGATGCCGCCGATCGCGGTCGGCAGGACCACCTTCAGGATGGTGCGCCACTTCGGGATGCCGAGGGCGAGGGAGGCCTCGCGGAGCTCGTTCGGTACGAGCTTCAGCATCTCCTCGGTGGAACGGACCACGACCGGGATCATCAGGATCGTCAGGGCGAGGGCACCCATCAGGCCGGAGGGCTCCAGGCCCGCGATCAACATGATCGAGAGGATGAAGAGACCGGCGACGATGGACGGGATGCCGGTCATCACGTCGACGAAGAAGGTGACGGCCTTGGCCAGTGCGCCCTTGCCGTACTCCACCAGGTAGACGGCGGTGAGCAGGCCGAGCGGGGCGGAGATGAGGGTGGCGATGCCGACCTGCTCCAGCGTGCCGATCAGCGCGTGGTAGACGCCGCCGCTCGCCTCGGGTCCGAGGACGCCGGCCATCGAGTGCGTCAGGAAGTAGCCGTCCAGGCGTTCGGAGCCGCGGCTGACGGTCGTCCAGAGCAGGGAGGCCAGCGGGACGACGGCGATCAGGAAGCAGACCCAGACGAGGCTGGTGGCCAGGCGGTCCTTCGCCTGGCGCTTGTTCTCCACGACGCTGGTGGCGACGTACGAGATCGCCAGGAAGAGCAGCGCGGAGAGCAGGCCCCACTGGACGCGGCTGTGCCAGCCGGCCGCCGCGCCGATGCCGACGCCGAGGGCGATCGCCACGACGGCGAAGCCGAGCGGGGCCAGGCGGGGCAGGGTCCGGCTGCTGAGGCTGCCGGCCGGCGGGGGCGGGGTGGGCGTCGGGCGTTCCTGGACGCTCGTGGATGCGTGGCTCATGCGTTGGCCCCCGAGTACTCCTTGCGGCGGGCGATGATGAGCCGCGCGGCGCCGTTGACCAGCAGGGTGAGGACGAAGAGGACCAGGCCGGAGGCGATCAGGGCGTCGCGCCCGAACGCGTCGGCCTCGCCGAACTTCGCGGCGATGTTCTGGGCGAACGTCCCGCCGCCCGGGTTGAGCACGTGCAGCGAGATGAGGAAGCTCGGCGACAGGACCGTGGCGACGGCCATCGTCTCGCCGAGTGCGCGGCCCAGGCCCAGCATCGAGGCGGAGATCACGCCGGAGCGGCCGAACGGCAGCACCGAGAGGCGGATGACCTCCCAGCGGGTGGCGCCGAGCGCGAGCGCGGCCTCCTCGTTCATCCTCGGGACCTGGAGGAAGACCTCGCGGCTGACGCTGGTCACGATCGGCAGGATCATGATCGCGAGCAGGATGCCGACGGTGAAGAGCGAGCGGGCGACGCCGATCTCGGTCTTCTCGAAGATGTACGTCCAGCCGAAGAACTGGTCGAGCCAGAGGTTCAGGCCTTCGAGGTACGGCACCAGGACGAGAGCGCCCCAGATGCCGTAGACGATGCTGGGCACCGCGGCGAGCAGGTCGATGACGTACGCGATCACGCCGGCGAGCTTGCGCGGGGCGTAGTGCGAGATGAACAGGGCGATGCCGACAGCGATCGGAACCGCGATGACCATCGCGATGATCGAGCTGACGACGGTCCCGAAGAGCAGGACGGCGATGCCGAAGACGGGCGGGTCGCCGGCCGGGTTCCAGTCGAAGGTGGTGAGGAAGTTGCCCTCGTCACCGGAGATGGCGATTGCCGCGCGGTACGTGAGGAAGGCGGCTATCGACGCCATGAGCGCGAGCAGCAGGATGCCCGAGCCGCGGGAGAGGCCCAGGAAGATCTTGTCACCGACGCGGCCGGTGGACCTGGCGCGGGTGCGCCTGCCCGGCGGGGCCGGTGGAACTTCTGTCTGTGTGGTGGAAGCCATGGTCTTTCCGGTCTGTGTGGGGGAGCCGGGGCTCCCCTGGCGGCGGTGCACCGGATGGGGATGAGAGGTGGCCGGGCGGTCTGCGATCGCAGGCCGCCCGACGCCTCCGGGGCGGCGGCCGGTCCGGAGGGGTGCGCCGGACCGGGCCGCCTGTTGCGTCGTGCGGGGTGTGCGGGTTACGAGAGGCCGGCGACCGTCTCGCGGACCTTGGCGTTGATCGCCTCGGGGATCGGGGCGTAGCCGGCCTCGGTGAGCAGCTTCTGGCCGTCGGCGGAGGCGGTGTAGGTCAGGAAGGACTTGACCGTGCCGAGGGTGTCGGCCTTGTTGCCGGTGTCGCAGACGACCTCGTACGTCACCAGGACCAGCGGGTACGCGCCCTCGGCCTTGGTGGTGTAGTCGAGGTCGAGCGCCAGGTCCTTGCCGGTGCCCTTGACCTTGGCGGCGGCGATGGCCTTGGAGGCGTTCTCCGAGGAGGCCTTCACCGGGGCGGCGCCACCGGTGTTGATGTCGACCGTGGTGATCTGCTGCGAGGCGGCGTAGGAGAGCTCGAAGTAACCGATCGAGCCGTCGACCTGCTTCACCTGGGTGGCGACACCGGAAGAGTTGGTCGCGCCCTGGCCACCGGGGGCCGGCCACTTCTTCTCGGCCTCGTACTTCCAGTCGTTCGGGGCCGCGGCGCCGAGGTACTTGCCGAGGTTCTGCGTGGTGCCGGAGTCCTCGGAGCGGTGGAAGGGCTGGATCGCCTTGTCCGGGAGCTTGGCGCCCGGGTTGAGCTTGGCGATCGCCGGGTCGTTCCACTTCTTGATCTTCGTGTCGAAGATCTTGGCGAGGGTGGGGGCGTCCAGGGTGAGGCTGTCGACACCCTCGAGGTGGAAGCCGACCGCGATCGGGCCGCCGACCATCGGCAGGTTGATGCCCTGGCCGGTCTTGCAGGTCTTCTTCGAGTCGGCGACCTCTTCGGGCTTCAGCGCCGAGTCGGAGCCGGCGAAGCCGACGGTGCCCTGGTTGAAGGCGACGATGCCCTCGCCGGACGAGGAGGAGTTGTAGTTGATCTCCACGCCGGAGCAGGCGGCCATGTACTCCTTGACCCAGAGGTCCATGGCGTTCTTCTGAGCGCTGGACCCGGAGGCGCGCAGCTGGCCCTTGGCGCCGTCGCACTTGACGTTCGACGCGGCCTTCGTCGCAGCGCCGTTCCCGCCGGTGTCGCTGCCGCTGTTGTTGTCCGAACCGCACGCCGTGAGGACCAGGGCGCCGGAGACGGCGAGGGCACCGAGCGCGGTGGCACGAAGCCGGTTCTTGCGCTGAAGCTTCACTTTCGGGTGTTCCTTCCAGGAGCCGCCGTGGTGGGTTTCGGTCTACGACGGCGTGCGAGGTGATGGGTGGAGCGGAAGTTCTGTCCGGTGCGGTGAGTGCCTCGCACCGTGCACTGCCGAAATTAGGCAGAACAGGTGAAGCGGTCTGCGGGGGTGAGTGAACGGGAGGTGAACCGTGTCGGGCGGCCTGGTTCCGGTCCGGAGGGGCGTGTGGCGGCGCGGGCACGAGGAAAGGCGGGGGCACGAGGGAAGGCGGCGCGGGCACCTGCGGGAAGGGGGGCGGCGGGTGCGCGGGCAGGCGGCGCGGGCACCGGTGAAGGCGGCGCGGCCCCGGGCGGAGGTTCGGATGCCCGTCCCCGGAACGCCGGAGGGGGAGAGGGCGGGAGGGGAGAAGGTTTCCCGGCTACGGGCAGGCCCTCCCGTGATCCCCGGCGGGCACCAGGGATCACGGGACGGCCCTTACGCGTGCGGCAGGGTCCGCAGGGCCGCGTCCAGCAGCTCGCGGTCGCGGGGCTGGGTCAGGCGGGCACGGGCGGCCGCCGGGCGGAGCCACAGCACGCCGTCCACCTCGCTGTTCGGAACGAAGGCGCCCGCCGTGGCCTCGGCGGACCAGTACGTGACCTCTTTCGGCCGGCCGTTCGCGACGTACCGGACCATGGGCAGCACGGCACCCGGCACGCAGTGGTGCCCCGTCTCCTCCAGGACCTCGCGCAGCGCCGCGTCCCGCGGGGACTCGCCGCGCTTCAGCTTCCCTTTCGGGAACGACCAGTCGTCATAACGAGGCCTGTGCACGAGACAGAGCTCCACGCCCCCGCCGGCCGGGGCGGGCGGGCGGCGCCACAGCACGCAGCCCGCCGCCCGCACCGTGCCGCCCACCGCCCGGGTCATGACCGGATCGCCGCCGTCGTCGCGTACGGCCAGCACTCCCGGAAGACCGACCGGGCCGCCTCCACCTCATGGCGCTGGTCGGCGTGGAGCACCCCCAGCGCGTACGCGGTCGTCGGCGCGATGCGCGGGGTACGGGCGGCCGCGGAGGCCGCCGCCGCTGCCTCCGCCGCGTCCCGGTGCAGATCGAGCGCGTGCCTTGGGCCGGCCAGGACCGGATCGGGGGCGCCCCGGACCACCTCGTGGGCGTACCGGTGCAGGCGCAGCAGCAGCCGGGTCTGGTGCCAGGGCGCGTCGTGCGCCTCGTTGTACGGCTCGGCCGCCTCGTCCGAGGGGAGCGCCGCGACGGCGCCGAGCAGCCGTTGCTCCGCCCGGTCGGCCGGCTCGCGCAACAGCTCACCCGCGGGTTCGGCGGCCGCGGCGGACAGCGGGACCTCGGAGGCGAGCAGCGCGACCGCGTCGGCCACCGCGTGGAAGCGTGAGGAGCCGAGTGCCTGGAGCGCCGCGGAGTGGGCGCGGGTCCGGGCGAGGGTCAGCTGCCGTTCCAGCAGTGCGCCGGCGCGCGCCGTGCCGACACCGAGGACGGCGCGCTCCTTGTCGACGGCGGTGGCGGTCGCGGTGCCGCCGGACTCGGCCCGGGCCGTCGGCAGCGCCGCCCCCGACAGTCCGTGCAGCGCTTCGAGGAGCCGGGACAGCCGGTCCGCGTAAGCGTGTTCGCGGGCGAGGGTGCCGGAGAGCCAGGCCAGTTCGGTGCGCAGCTGCTCGGCCCAGAGCGGGTCGAGCGCCGCCCGGAAGGTGTGCAGGGTGCCGCTGATGCGGCGGGACGAGCGGCGCAGTGCCCCGGTGGCCTGTTCGGCTGCCTGGGGCCCGGCGTCGCTGGGGGCACTGTTCTCGCGGTGCAGACGCAGGCTGCGCAGGAAGTCCGCGGCCTGTGCCCGCAGATACGGTGCGAGCACCGCCCCCGCGGTCACGTCTGCCTGTGTCTGGTGGTCAGGGCGTCGCACGCCGGCGCCTCCGGGCATCGATGAGCATTTCCTGTACGTGCCGCAGCGGCCGGCCCTCCGTGTCCGTGGCGTGCCGGGTCCAGTTCCCGTCGGGGCCCAGGTGCCAGGAGGAGGTGGTGTCGGCCATGCCGGTCTCCAGGAGCCGGCTGAGCGCGGCCCGGTGCGCGGGGTCGGTGACCCGGACCAGGGCCTCGATACGGCGGTCGAGGTTGCGGTGCATCATGTCGGCGCTGCCGAACCAGACTTCGGGCTCGCCGCCGTTGCC
Organism: Streptomyces sp. NBC_01013; assembly: GCF_045162765.1. Taxonomy (NCBI): domain Bacteria; kingdom Bacillati; phylum Actinomycetota; class Actinomycetes; order Kitasatosporales; family Streptomycetaceae; genus Streptomyces; species Streptomyces sp. NBC_01013. Next base: position 3,835,648 of record NZ_CP108687.1, on the reverse strand, counting down.
GAACGAGAAGACCCGCGAGTGTTCGAGGAAGCGGCCCAGGATCGAACGGACCCGGACGTTCTCGGAGAGTCCGGTGACGCCGGGGCGGATCGCGCAGATGCCGCGGACCCAGATGTCGACGGGAACGCCCGCCTGAGCGGCCCGGTAACACGCGTCGATGATCGCTTCGTCGACCATCGAGTTGACCTTGATGCGTACGTAGGCGGGCCGGCCGGCCCGCTGGTGCGCGATCTCCTTGTTGATCCGGACGATCAGCCCGTCGCGCAGCGACTTCGGGGCGACGAGGAGGCGGCGGTAGGTCTCGCGGCGCGAGTAGCCGGAGAGCCGGTTGAAGAGGTCGGAGAGGTCCGCGCCGACCTGCGGATCGGCGGTGAGCAGGCCGAGGTCCTCGTACAGCCGGGCCGTCTTGGGGTGGTAGTTGCCCGTGCCGACGTGCGAGTAGCGGCGCAGCGTGTCGCCCTCCTGGCGGACGACGAGCGAGAGCTTGCAGTGCGTCTTCAGGCCGACCAGCCCGTAGACGACGTGGCAGCCCGCCTCCTCCAGCTTGCGCGCCCACTTGATGTTGGCCTGCTCGTCGAAACGGGCCTTGATCTCCACGAGTACGAGGACCTGCTTGCCGGACTCGGCGGCGTCGATCAGGGCGTCCACTATCGGGGAGTCGCCCGAGGTCCGGTAGAGCGTCTGCTTGATCGCGAGGACGTCGGGGTCGCCGGCCGCCTGTTCCAGGAAAGCCTGGACGGAGGTGGAGAAGGAGTCGTACGGGTGGTGCAGCAGCACGTCGCGTTCGCGCAGGGCGGCGAAGATGTCGGGCGCGGAGGCGGATTCCACCTCGGCGAGGTCGCGGTGCGTGCCGGCGATGAACGTGGGGAACTTCAGCTCGGGCCGGTCCAGCGACGCTATGCCGAACAGTCCGGTGAGGTCGAGCGGCCCGGGCAGCGGGTAGACCTCGGCGTCGGACACCTTCAGCTCGCGGACCAGCAGGTCCAGCACGTACGGGTCGATGGACTCCTCGACCTCCAGGCGGACCGGCGGGCCGAAACGGCGCCGCATGAGCTCCTTCTCCAAGGCCTGGAGGAGGTTCTCCGCGTCGTCCTCCTCGACCTCCAGGTCCTCGTTCCTGGTGACCCGGAACATGTGGTGCGCGAGGACCTCCATGCCGGGGAAGAGCTCTTCGAGGTGGGCGGCGATGACGTCCTCGATGGGGACGTAGCGCTGCGGCGAGGCCTCCAGGAAGCGGGTCAGCAGCGGCGGCACCTTGACCCGGGCGAAGTGGCGGTGGCCGCTGACGGGGTTGCGTACGACGACGGCGAGGTTGAGCGAGAGGCCGGAGATGTACGGGAAGGGGTGCGCCGGGTCGACGGCGAGGGGGGTCAGCACGGGGAAGACGCGCTGGCGGAAGAAGGTGAACAGGCGCGCCTGTTCCTTCTCGGTCAGCTCCGGCCAGCGGATCAGCTGGATGCCCTCGTCGGACAGGGCGGGGGCGACGTCCTGCTGGTAGCAGGCCGCGTGCCGGGCCATGAGCTCGCGCGAGCGGGTCCAGATCAGGTCGAGGACCTCGCGGGGCTGGAGGCCGGAGGCGGACCGGGTGGCGACACCGGTCGCGATGCGGCGCTTGAGACCGGCCACCCGGACCATGAAGAACTCGTCCAGGTTCGAGGCGAAGATGGCGAGGAAATTAGCCCGTTCGAGGAGGGGCGTCGCCGGGTCCTCGGCCAGTTCCAGAACACGTTCGTTGAACGCGAGCCAACTGCGTTCCCGGTCGAGGAACCGGCCCTGCGGCAGCTCGTCCCCGTCGACGTCGGGCTCGTACGCGTCGGCGTCGGCGTCGATCTCGGGATCCAGGTCGGCCGCGGTGGACAGGGCGGCGGACGAGGACGACGGGGTGGCGACGGCGTGCGGCCGGTGCGCGGCGAGGGAGCCGACGGACGGCTGGGCGGCGGGCTGGACCGGGACCTCGGAGCTGGGCTGCTGGCTCATGGGCCCATTCTTCCGCGCGGAGTGCTCCGGGGGCGCGTCGGAGGGGGATGAGATCGCGGAGATCGCGTGGTCGGCGCGCTCTCCGCCGGGAATTCTCCCGTTGCGGGGGGTCGGCACAGCTGGCTGCATTGTGTGAGGGTCGCAAGACCGTCTGAATGGCCGGTAACGGCGACATGACATGCAGGAAGCGGTGTGGCCGTGCCCGGGGGTGGCGGGCCCCGGGCACGGCCCTGTGCGGTCCTCCGGTCAGGCGTGGCGGCGCCGCAGGACGCGGAAGGCGAGGGCGACCGCGGCGGCGGTGAGGACGAGCAGGATGCCGGTCTCGACCAGCTGGAGCGGCCAGAAGTGCGAGGCGGGGTGGTAGTCGGCGAAGTCGGTGACTCCGCCCCGGTCGCGCAGGCAGCTCGCGGGGTCCTCGGGATGGGTGGGGACCGCGTCCCAGCAGTCCTTCCAGTAGAGCTCCTTCCCGGACGGGGTGAGCATGCCCGACTCGATGTGCCAGGCGTCCTGGGGCGGGGTGTCCCTGCCGAGGAAACGGGCGGTCGGCCAGAGCTCGTAGCGGCGTTTGCCGAACGCCAGCATGACCGAGCCCAGGAAGAGGGCCGTGAGGCTCATCGCCAGGAGGGTGCGGCGTACGAGGACGGCGAACAGGGCGCCGACGGCGATGGCCAGCAGGGGGTAGGCGACGGCGCTCGTGCCGAGGGCGGGGTTGATCCCGCTCTCGTACCAGCCGAGTCCGCTGGCGTACGGATTGTCCCGCAGCCCCGACCAGCCCCACCGGTAGACCGGGACCAGAACGGTCACGCCGGCGGTCACCAGGACCGCGGGCAGTGCGAGCCGGGCCGCCAGCCACCGGGCGGGCGACACCGACTGGGCCCAGACGAACCGGTACGTGCCGTTCTCCAGCTCGCGGGCGATCAGCGGACCCGCGACGAAGACGCCGGCGAGTACGGCGAGCAGCAGGACGGCGGTGCCGCCGTCCGCAAGATAGGTCTCGGCGGCGGTGCGGGCGTAGGTGGGCAGGTAGGTGCTGTCGCCGCAGCGGGTGGTGTCGCCGTCGGCACAGCGTTCGGGCGAGGACGCCACCCATATCCGGAGCCCCACCACGATGGCGATGCCGAGGCCCAGGAGTGCGCAGGCCGCCCACAGGGAACGGCGGTGCTGGTGGAGCAGAACCCTTACGGGGCCCCGCAGTTCGGCTGGTGCGGTACGGGCACGGGCGCGCAGACCGGTGGTGCTCATCAGGCCACCGCCTTGCTGCCGGCCTCGGCACTCGGTGTCAGCAGGTCGGGGGCCCCGGGCGAGCGCAGATGCGCCAGCAGCAGCTCCTCCAGTGAGGGCTCCGTCGTCTCCCAGCCGTCGGCGGTCGCCGGGCCCTCGTCCCGGACGAGCGCGGTCAGCTGCCGTCCCGTGGTGCGGGACTCGACCACGGTGTGCGGAGCGAGGTCGCGTACGGGACCGGTGAGCAGGGTGTGTGCGGCGAGCAGGTCGTCGGTCTCGCCGCCGAGACGGATGCGGCCGCCGTCGAGGAGCAGGAGGTAGTCGCAGGCGCCCTCCAACTCGGTGAGGACGTGGGAGGACATCAGGATGGTGGTCCCGTGTTCGGCGGCCTCGGCCATCAGGGCGCCCATCAGCTGATGACGGGCCAGCGGATCGAGGTCGGCCATCGGCTCGTCCAGCAGCAGCAGTTCCGGCCGTTTGCCGAGGCCGAGGGCCAGGGCGAGCCGAGTGCGCTGTCCACCGGACAGGGCGCGGACCTTCGCGCCCTGGGGGAGCGTCTCGGTGATGCGTTCGGCGGTGTCCTGGTCCCAGGTGGTGGGGTTCAGCTGGGCACCCGCCCAGAGCGTCTCGGCGACCGTCAGCTGCAGATACAGCGGCTTGTCCTGGGCCACGAAGGCCATCCGGGAGCGGGCCGTGCCCGGGGCCGCTCCGAGGACGGTGAGCGTGCCCTGCGTGGGACGCAGGAAGCCGGCCGCGATGGCGAGCAGGGTGGACTTCCCGGCGCCGTTGGAGCCCACCAGGGCGCAGACACGTCCGGCGGGCAGCCGGAACGAGCAGTCGCGCAGCGCCCACCCGATATCTCTTCGCCGGTATCGCATACCGAGGCCGACCGCCTCGATCACTGCACCTGTCATCAGTTCTTCTCCCCTGGGAATGCGCGGTCGAGTGCGGCGGTGAAGAGGGCGCTCACGTCGTCCCTTTCGAGCCCCGCCGCGCGGGCCCGGATCGCCCAGTCGGCCAGCTCGGCGCGCAGCGGGCCGTCGTCGGCGGCGGCCCCGCCGCCGAGCGTCCGGGTGACGAAGGTGCCGAGGCCGCGCCGGGCCTCGACGAGGCCCTCGCGCTCCAGCTCGCGGTAGGCCTTCAGGACGGTGTTCGGGTTGATGGCGGTTGCCTCCACGACCTCGCGGGCCGTGGGAAGCCGGTCGCCCGGCTCCAGCAGTCCCAGCCGCATCGCCTGTTTGGTCTGCTGGACGATCTGGAGGTACGTGGCGACGCCGCTGCGTCGGTCGATGCGGAACTCGACCGCTGCGGACTGTGCCATGCTTCCCCCTTTCACTAATTGAGTAGTGAAAGGGTGGCAAAAAACAGGGGCGGCGTCAAACGACGCCGCCCCGGGGGGTGTTGAGGGAGGCTCAGGACTCCGTGCGGTACATCAGATCGACCTCATGGGTGGTGAAGCCCATTCGCTCGTACACGGAGACGGCAGCGGTGTTGTCCGCGTCGACGTAGAGCATCGCGGTCGGCAGCCCCTCGCCCGCGAGGTGGCGCAGCCCGATCGCGGTGAGCGCCTTGCCGAGTCCGCCGCCCTGGGCGTCGGGCCGGATGCCGACCACGTACACCTCGCCGAGCTGCTCCTCGGCGTGCACCTTCGTCCAGTGGAAGCCGATCAGCTCGGTGCCCCCGCCCTCGGTCTCGCGCTCGGCGAGGAAGAACCCCTTCGGGTCGAACCAGGGCTCGGCCTTGCGGTCGTCGAGGTCGCGCTGCGCGAGGGAACCCTGCTCGGGGTGGTGGGCGAACGCGGCGCTGTTCACGGCCAGCCATGCCGCGTCGTCCTCGCCCGGCACGAAGGTGCGGACGGTGACGCCGGGCGGCAGTACCGGCTCCGCGATGTTCAGCGGGCTCAACGGGCGCCGCAGCTGGCGCAGTTCGCGGAAGAGTGAGAGGCCGAGCACCTGCGCGAGATGCCGCGCCGCGGACTTCCCGCCGTGGGCCCAGACCCGCAGCCGCTTGCCGGTCGCGGCGAGCAGCGCCGCCCCGAGGGCCCGCCCGTGCCCGTGCCCTCGGTGCGAGGGGTGCACGACCAGCTCGGCGGCCGGTGCCTCGACGGGGTCGGTGTCCTCCAGCTGCGCATACCCGACCAGCGTGCCGCCCGCCGTCAGCAGGAAATGCCGCACGCCCTCCCGGTGCCCGCCCCGCAACTGCAGCCGCCCCTGCTCGGACACGGCTTGCCGGCCGTCGGACCGCGCGGCCTCGGCGAGGAGCTCCGCGACGGCTTCGGCCTGCTCGGGGAAGAGGGTGTCCAGCGTCTGGATCTCGCGTCCGGGGGCGGGGAGGGGTACGTCAGTCGTCATGTGTACGAGCGTACGGCGGGGGCGGGTGTTCTGTGCCTTGCCTCTGTCGGCGCGCGGGGGTCTGTTGGCCGGGGTTGTGTCCTCAATCGCCGGACGGGCCGGTGCGTCTGCGGGGCGTTGCGCCGGAGTTTGGCTGCGCCCCGGTCCGGGGTGGGGGGTTCCGTCCTCAATCGCCGGACGGGCTTGGTGGGGTGCGGGTGCCCCGTAGGGGCGCTTTGGCCCGGTGGTGGGGGTCCGTGGCCCCTCCGGGGCGTCTCCTCAGACGACGAACGTTCCGCGGGTACGCAGCGGACCCGGGTCGATGTTCGTCGTCCTGCGGGGACTCCCCTGCACGGCCCCGGACCGGCCGCCCTGCGTCTGCGACAGTCGTACGGCCGGTGTGCACACGCGAGTGATGCAGGGTGGGGCCGTGCAGGGCAGTCCCCGCAGAAAATGGCGTACGACCCGGGTCCCCCGCGTGACCGGGTGCACACGCCATTTTTGAGGAGTCTGCCCGGAGGGGCACCACCCCCACCCACCCGACGTGGCGCACCCCGCGGAGCAACCCGCACCACTCAAGCCCGTCCGGCGATTGAGGACGGAACCCCGGGCCCCGGACGGGGCGCACCCCGCAGGGCACCCGGACCCCGGACCCCGGACCCCGGCGCACCCCGCAGGGAACCCGCACTCAAGCCCGTCCGGCGATTGAGGACGGACCCCCGCGCCCGGACAGCGGCGCACCCCGCCCCGATATGGGTGAATGGCCCCGTTCCGCTCGGGCGGCAACCTATTCGTAACCCCAAACATCTGTCGCGCTACGCGCGTTGACTCTAGGCTGCGGCAGCAGTCTCCAGACTTGTCACCACCCTCACACCACCCGCTGAACTCACAAGGGGTCCGATGTCAGCGACACCTCAGAAGAACCGCGCGTCCCGGCGGGTGCTCGCCGCCGCAGCCGGTCTGGCCACCGTCGGTGCGCTGGTCGCCGCCATGCCGGCCGGCGCGCACGGGCACGGCCACCACACGCCGGCCCGGACCGTCGACGTGCAACTGCTGTCCTTCAACGACCTGCACGGCAACCTTGAGCCGCCGGCCGGCTCGGCCGGCTCGGTCACCGAGACGCAGGCCGACGGCACGACGAAGGCCGTTCCGGCCGGTGGCGTGGAGTACCTCGCCTCCTCGCTGCGTGCCGCGCGCAAGGGCCACCCGTACTCGATCACCGCCGCGGGCGGCGACATGGTCGGGGCGAGCCCGCTGCTGTCGGGGCTCTTCCACGACGAGCCGACCATCGAGGCGCTCAACAAGATCGACCTCGATGTGACGACCGTCGGCAACCACGAGTTCGACGAGGGCGCCACCGAGCTGGCCCGCCTCCAGAACGGCGGCTGCCACCCGGTCGAGGGGTGTTACGAGCAGGGCAAGAAGTTCGAGGGCGCCGACTTCCCCTACCTCGCCGCCAATGTGACGGACGAGAAGACCGGCAAGCCGATCCTCAAGCCGTACACGGTGTGGAAGAAGAACGGCGTCAAGATCGGCTTCATCGGGGTGACCCTGGAGGGCACGCCGAACATCGTGACGGCCAACGGCGTCAAGGGCCTGAAGTTCCACGACGAGATCGAGACGGTCAACAAGTACGCCAAGGAGCTGGACCGGCAGGGCGTGAAGTCCATCGTCGCGCTGATCCACGAGGGCGGCGCACCGGCCTCGTCCTCGTACAACTACGACTGCGACAGCCCGGCTGCCGGTGACGGCATCTCCGGTCCGATCACCGACATCGCCAAGGGCATCTCGCCGAAGGTCGACGCGCTGGTCACGGGTCACACCCACCAGGCGTACGTCTGCACGATCCCGGACCCGGCGGGCAACCCGCGCCTGGTCACGTCGGCCTCGTCGTTCGGCAAGCTGTACACGGACACGACGCTCACGTACGACCGTCGCACCCAGGACATCGTGCGCACCGCGGTGAAGGGCTCGGCGAAGGAGTCCTCGAAGCACCCCGCGCCCGCGAACCCGGTCTCGGCGAACCACATCGTCACCCGGGACCAGGCCAAGGCCACCGACATGACGGACCTGATCGCCCGCTGGAACACCCTCGCGGCGCCGATCGCCAACCGGCCGCAGGGCTTCATCTCCGCCGACATCAACGGCCGCGGCTCGACGGCCCCCGAGAAGCCGCTCGGCGACCTGATCGCCGACGCGCAGCTGGAGGGCCTGGCCCCGGCGGACAAGGGCGGGGCGGTCGTCGCGTTCATGAACCCGGGCGGCATCCGTGCCGACCTGGTCTACAAGGCGACGGGCAGTGAGGGCGACGGCGTCGTGACGTACGGGGAGTCCTTCACCGTGCAGCCGTTCACCAACATGATGAACGTCGTCGACCTGACCGGTGCGCAGCTGGTGTCCGCGCTCCAGCAGCAGGTCAGCGGTTCGAACGAGGCCAGCCCGAAGATCCTCCAGGTTTCCAAGGGCCTCACCTACACGCTGGACATGACGAAGACCGGTGCGGCCCGCGTGGTCACCGACACGATCCGCCTGAACGGCGAGGCGATCGATCCGGCCAAGTCCTACCGGGTCGCGATGAACGAGTTCCTGGCGGGCGGCGGTGACGGCTTCGCGGCCCTCGGCGCGGGCACCGACAAGCTCGTCGGTCCTTCCGACCTGGACCTGTTCAACGCCTACCTGGCGGCGCACTCCACGGCCTCGGCACCGCTGGCCCCGCCGGTGGCGGACCGGATCACGGTCGTGAAGTAACTCAGCGGTAACTCCCGTACGCGGGCTGGATGGGGCGGTGGGCCGAAAGGCCACCGCCCCATTTCCGTGCGCCCGTGGCGTCCGCCGGCAAGCCGCACCTGGGCGCCTGGTTCCCCGCTCGCACCTGGGGTTGTGCGAAGTGCAGATGCGATGTGCACGGCCGATCCGCACGAACGAGTCATGACAGCTGTGACTGTCGTGCTCCGGAGCGTCGTGACACCGTCGGTGGTGCCGACAACGTCGCCTGGACAGGGAGTTGTGCGTGAATCCGGAGTACGCCGCGTATTGCGAAGCGGACCGTGTCTTCTACGACGCGCCCCACCGCTCCGCCGCCGGGCCCGGGGCCGAGGGGGCCCTCTACGGTCCCGCGCGCGGCGCCGGCCCCGACGGATGGGAGCGTTCGCGGCGGGGGGACTGGCTCTCCTTCAGCCCGCCCGGTGTACGGGTGCCGGCCCAGGGCTGGAAGATCCATGTGTCGGCCGCACTCGACAACGCGGAGTCCGTGCTCGGCCGGGTGGTGGCCTTCTGCGTGGCACGTCGGCTGCCCTTCAAGTTCATACCCGGCCCGGCCCTGCTGCGTCTGCGCAACGCGAAGTACGCGGACCGGGCGGGCAGCGGGAAGTTCATCACGGTCTATCCGCACTCCGAGGAGCGGTTCCCCGAGGTCTGCCAGGGCCTGATGGACCTCCTCGCGGGGGAGCACGGGCCGTACATCCTCAGTGACCTGCGCTGTGGTGACGGGCCGGTGCACGTACGGTACGGAGCCTTCGCGCCGCGCTTCTGCCCCGGGCCCGACGGGCGCCTCGTGCCCGCTGTCGCCGACCCTGAGGGCAGGCTCGTCCCCGACGCACGGGGTCCGGCCCTGAACATCCCCGGCTGGGTGACGCCGCCGCCCTTCCTCCTGCCGCACCTCGAAGCACGTAAGGCTGTCGGGCTGGCCGACGTGCCCTACCAGGTCGAAGGCGCGCTGCACTTCTCCAACGGGGGAGGCGTCTACGTGGGCCGGGACACCCGGACCGGTGAGCGCGTCGTGCTGAAGGAAGCGCGTCCGTACGCCGGCCTGGCGGCGGACGGGGCGGACGCGGTGGCGAGGCTGGAGCGTGAGCGGGTCGCGCTGGACCTGCTGGCGGGTCTGGAGTGCGTCCCGGACGTCCGGGACGTGATCGATGTCGGGGACCACCGCTTCCTCGTGCTCCAGCACGTGTCCGGCGCCACCCTCAACTCCGTCTTCGCCCGGCGCTTCCCCCTGTCGCACGCGGAGCCGGCACCGGAACTGATCGCCGAACACGCGGCCTGGGCCCGGAAGACGTACGCCCTCGTGGAGGATGCCGTGCGTGCCGTCCACGCACGGGGGGTCGTCATCAGCGACCTCCACATGAGCAACATCATGGTCTCCGAGGACGAGTCCCGGGTCGTGCTGCTGGACTTCGAGGCCGCGTCGAGAACGCAGGACCAGGCCCGGCAGATCGTGGCCAACCCGGCGTTCGTGGCCCCCTCCGACCGGCGCGGCGCTGACATCGACCGGTACGCGCTCGCCTGCCTGCGCCTCGCCCTGTACCTCCCGCTGACCACGCACTTCGCCATCGACCGGCGCAAGGCCGTGGGGCTGGCCCAGGAGATCACCCGCATCTTCCCGGTGACCGACGCCGAACTGCGCCCCGCCGTCGAGGAGATCCTTCGCGAGGTCACGCACGAGGACGGCGGCGCGCCAGGTCGTGGGGTCACTGCGCAGGTGTCAGGCGTACGGGCCGTGCTGCCGGACGCGCCCTCGCTCCCGGCGGCCGGGGACTGGCCGCACAGCCGTGACTCGATGGCCCGGGCGATCATCGCGTCCTGCACACCGGAGCGCGAGGACCGCTGCTTCCCCGGGGACATCGCCCAGTTCGCCTCACCGGCCGGCGGGCAGTCCTTCGGTTACGGCGCCGCCGGGGTGCTCTACGCCCTCCACGAAACCGGTGCCCCGTCCTGCCCGCAGGCGGAGCAGTGGCTGCTGGCCCGGGCCAAGGACCCCGCTCCCGGAACGCCCCTCGGCTTCTACGACGGGCTCACCGGTATCGCCTGGACCCTGGACCGGCTGGGCCACCGGGAGCAGGCCGCGGAGCTCGCCCGACTCATCGTGCGGCAGCCCCTCCAGGGCCTGACCGCCGACCTGCACAGCGGATACGCGGGTATCGCGCTCGCGCTCGACGACCTCGCCCGCAGCGCGACCGCCGCCGACGGCACCGCGCTGTCCCGCGCCGCCGACCACTGCACCGCGCTCGCCGTCCGCACGCTCACCGACGGCGCCCCCTTCCCGCGCACGGGGCTGTTGCACGGCGCGGCCGGCGTGGCGCTGCTGCTCCTGCGCAGGTACGGAACGACCGGCGATCGCCAATTCCTCGACCTGGCCGCCACGGCCCTGCGCCGCGACCTGGCCCGCTGCCGGGAAGGCGCCGACGGGGCGCTGCTGGTGGTGGAGGGCGCCCGCACGATGCCGTATCTCGGAGCGGGCAGTGCCGGCCTCGCGACGGTCATCGACGACTACCTGGAACTCCGGCCCGACGAGGAGTTCGAGAGGGCGAGAGCGTCCCTGATGCCCGCGTCCCGCTCGGCCTTCTACGTGCAGCCCGGCCTGTTCCGGGGAGTGGCCGGACTCATCCTCCACCTGGCCCGGACCCGTGCCGGTGGACAAGCCGGCCGACGACGCGTCATCCACCGGCACGCCGAACTCCTGAGCTGTCACGCGATGCCGTACGGGGGAGAACTCGCCTTCCCCGGAGAGCAGCTGATGCGGCTCTCGATGGACCTGGCGACCGGCACCGCCGGCTGCCTCCTCGCTCTCGGCAGCGCGTTCGCGGACACCGGTGCGTCGCTTCCGTTCCTGCCGCCGCTGCGGCCTGCTCCGCCGCACCCCGCGGCCCCAGAACCGGCCCCATCCGGGGTCGTCAGCAAGTGAATCCAACCGTCCCCACGAAAGGACATCATCATGGCGCTTCTCGACCTTCAGACGATGGACACCCCCGCTGAGGAGGCGTACGGCGAGGTGGCCACGGGCAGCCAGGTCAGCCTGCTCGTCTGTGAGTACAGCTCGCTGAGCGTCGTGCTCTGCACCCCGTAACGACGTGTAGTCGGTCCGGTCGGTAGGAACCCGGCCGTCCGGCGAGTACGTCACAGGCTGGTCCCGGGCGGCGTGTCCGCCCGGGACCAGCCGCACGCGCATCCGGGGTCACGGGTACGCGGCGGGTACGGCCCCACGGAAGGGAACCAGGCGTGAACCGCAGTGCCGACCGGTCGCCGACGGGCGGCACACCGGGCGACGGCCCGGCCGCTTCCCGCCCGCTGCCGCGCGAACTGGCCCGGCGCCGCCCCCTCGCTCTCACCGCGGTCCTCCTGTGCTCCGTCGGTGCGGCACTCGCCGCCGTCGCGCTGCCCGCCGTGCTCGGCCGCGCAGTCGACCGCGTCACCGCCGACGCGGCCGTGCCCTGGCCGGTGTTCGGGCTCGCCGCCGCACTCACCGCCGCCGAAGTCCTCCTGGACGCGGCCGTCGCCCTCCTCGGCGGGACCACGACCGCCGGGCTGACCGCGTGGCTGCGCGGCGCCACCGTCGACCGTCTCCTGCGGGCCGAACCCCGCCACGGGCAGGCCTTCGCTCCCGGAGACCTCACCGCCCGGCTGACCGCCAACGCCGCCGACGCCGCCACCGCACCGGTCACCGTGGCGGGCTCGGTCGCCGGCCTGCTGCTCCCCGCGGGCGGGCTCATCGGCCTCCTCCTCGTCGACCACTGGACCGCGGCCGCGCTCCTCGTCGGTGTTCCCGCACTCGTCGTACTCCTGCGGACCTTCGCCCGGCACACCGCCGACACCACCGCCGACTACCAACGCGCCCAGGCCGACCTGGCCACGCGGCTCACCGAAGCACTGGAGGGGGCCGCGACCATCCGGGCGGCACACACCGGGGCCCGTGAATACACCAGGATCCTCGAACCGCTCACCGCCCTCGACGTCCACGGCCGCCGCACCTGGCAGGTCTTCGGGCGGGCCACCGGCCACAGCGCCGTACTCCTTCCCCTGCTCACCTTCCTCGTGCTCGCCGTGGCCGGTCTGCGGCTCGCCGCCGGTGCCATCAGCGTCGGAGACCTGGTGGCCGTGTCCCGTTACACCGTGCTCGCCGTCGGCGTCGGATCGCTGACCGGCGCACTGGGCGCGCTGTCGCGCAGCCACGCCGCTGCCCGCCGGATCGACCCGCTCCTCGCCCTCCCCGCGATGCCGCACCGTTCGGACGGACTGCCACCCGGGGGGCCGGGAACGCTGGAACTGCGTGACGTGGAGGTCACCCGCGACGGCAAGCACCTGCTCCGCAAGGTGAGTCTCACGCTGCCGGGCGGGTCCTCGACGGCGGTGGTGGGCCTGTCCGGGTCGGGCAAATCCGTGCTCGCCGCCGTGGCGGGCCGTCTCACGGACCCCGACGCGGGAACCGTCACCCTGGACGGGACGTCCCTGGCGGCGGTCGAAGTCACGGCGCTCCGGCGGGACGTCACCTACGCCTTCGCACGGCCCGCCCTCCTGGGTACGACGATCCGGGACACGATCGCCTTCGGCGCGGGCCGCCCCTCCGCGGAGCAGATCCGCTCGGCGGCACGGTCCGCGTCGGCCCACGGCTTCATCAGTCTGCTGCCGCTCGGCTACGACACCCCGCTGAGCGAGGCGCCGTTGTCCGGCGGCGAGCGCCAACGACTGGGCCTCGCACGCGCGTTCGCCCACCCCGGTCGCCTCCTCGTGCTGGACGACGCGACCTCCAGCCTCGACACCGTGACCGAACGCGAGGTGCAGCGGGCCCTGGCCGACCGGGCCGGCTCCCGTACGAGGCTGATCGTCGCGCACCGGCTGTCCTCGGCCGTCGACGCCGACCAGGTCGTGTGGATCGAGAACGGCGCGGTGCGCGCGGTGGGCCCGCACAGCGAGCTGTGGGCCGACCCCTTCTACCGTGCGGTCTTCGCCGCCGTGCCGCCGGAGCAGCGCCCGCGCGGCGGCCCGGCCGACGCGGGCGACGGGGCCGGGCCCGCACACCTCGGTGAACCCGAGCAGTCTCCCCAGGAGGACAGCCGATGACGGTGGAGCCGCCCCGAGCCACTGCGCGCCGCACCGGCCGTCCCCGGCCACCGGAAGGGACGTCCGCGCGGCCCATGTCCGAGCGCGGCACGCGGGCCCGCCCTTCGCAGGCCACGGCTCTCGGCCGGGTCGTGCGCGAGGGCGGGCCGTTCCTGCGCGCCCGCGTCCAGGTCCTCCTGCGGCTGGGGGGCTGGTCGTTGCTGGAGTTCGCCCAGACGTTCCTGAGCGGCTACGGGGTGGCCCGCGCCCTGGACCAGGGATTTCTGGCCGGCCACCCGTCCACCGGGCTGCTGTGGCTGGGAGTGGCGGCCCTCGCCGTCCTGCCGACCGGAGCCGCGACGCGGAGGGTGTTCGCCCGGCTGGCCGACCTCGTGGAGCCGTTCCGCGACGGGCTGGTGCGGCGCGCGGTCGCGCGCGCCCTGACCACCGCCGTGGAGCGGCCGGCGGACACCACCGCCGGGCCCGTGTCCCAGGTCACCCATCAGAGCGAGATCGCCCGCGACAGCTGGGCAGGACTGGTTCTGACCCTGCGCTCCTTCGTGTTCACCGCGGCGGGAGCACTGGCCGGTCTCGCGGCACTGGCACCCGGGCTGCTCCTGATCGTGCTCCCGCCGCTCGTTCTCGGACTGGCACTGTTCCTGGCCACACTCGTCCCGATGGCGGCGGCTCAACGCGCCTACCTCGGCGCCGACGAGGCCTTCGCCGCGCACGCGGGACAGACCGCGTCCGCACTCCGTGACATCGCGGCGGCCGGTGCGGCGGGGCGTGTCGCCGCCGACACCCGGAAGCTCGCCGAACAGCAGGCGGAAGCCGCCCGGTCACTGGCGCGCTGGGCCGCCCTGCGGGTCCTCGCCCTGGCCGTCTGCGGCCGGGTTCCTCCGCTCCTCCTGCTGCTCGCGGCACCCTGGCTCATGCACCGGGGCCTCACCGGGGGAGCGCTGGTGGGCGCGCTGACGTATCTGACCCAGGCCCTGGCCCCGGCGGTGCACGCGCTCATGAGCATGCTGGGCACGGCCGGAGGCCGGCTCGTGGTGGTGCTCGACCGCTTCACCGACCCCGTGAAACCGCCCGGCGAGCCCGCGCCCGCTCCCGGCGTGGGAGTTGCGAGGACCGGAGCGCCGGCACCGCCCCATGCCGTCGTGGCTGCCCGGGCCGAACCGCCCGCACCGGCTGCCGCCGCCGATCCACCCACCGCACCGCCGGGGGCAGCGGCCGCCGTCCCGGCCCCGCGGACCGGGGCACCCGCGCCGCCGTGTCCGCTTCCGGCCGCCGACCTCGTCGAACTGCGCGGCGTGAGCTTCGCCTACGGCCCGTCGGCCCAGCCCGTACTGGACCACCTGGACCTCGTGATCAGGGCGGGGGACCGTCTCGCGGTGGTGGGGCCGAGCGGCAGCGGGAAGTCGACACTCGCGGCCGTTCTCGCCGGGGTCGTCGCCCCCACGCGGGGCGAGGTCCGGTGGCATGGCCGACCCACGTCCGCCGTGGACCCCAGGTGCGTGCGTACGCTCCTTCCGCAACAGGCCTACGTGTTCAGCGCGTCGCTGCGCGACAACCTGCGCTATCTGCGCCCCGACGCACCCGGGCGCGACCTCACCGCCGCCGTGGCCGCACTCGGTCTGGAGCCCCTCTGCGAACGGCTCGGTGGGCTCGACGCCCGGGTCGAGCCCACCCGGCTCACGCTGGGCGAACGCCAACTGATCGCCCTGGGGCGGGCACACGTGGGCACCGCCCCGCTGCTCGTCCTGGACGAGGCCACCAGTCATCTCGATCCGGCGGCGGAGGCACGGGCGGAGACGGCGCTCGCCGCCCGTGCCGGCACCCTGGTCGTCATCGCCCACCGCCTGTCCTCGGCCCGGCGCGCGGACCGGATTCTGGTGGTGGACGGTTCCCGGACCGTGCTCGGCACCTCGGCGGAACTACTCAGGAGTTCCGCCCTCTACCGGGATCTGACGGGTTCATGGGCCCCCGGTCCGGAATGAGGCGCCGCGCCGCGGGCCGGTCCGGCCAGGGCGTGTTTCGAAAGTCCCGCCTGCTCGGCGACGCCCGGCACGCACGCTCGCCGCGTTGTCGGGATTGCCCCGATACACCCAGTACCGGGGCGACCCTCCGCCTTGCGATCGCACGCACCGGACGCCGCCGAGCCCGCCCTCCGGGCGGACGGCGCTCCTTTCGAAACAGGCCCTAGAGCCAGCCGAGCTGACTCGACAGCCGTATGGCGTCCTGCCGGTTACGAGCCCCCGTCTTCCGGATGGCGGCGGCCAGATAATTGCGTACGGTTCCGCAGGTCAGGTGGAGGGCGCCCGCTATCGTCGTCACGGACTCGCCCTCGGCGGCGAGCGCCAGGACGCTCAGCTCGCGCGACGATAAGGGCACCTCCGCGGCCTTTAACAGGCCGAAGGCCAGGGACTCGTCGATGTGCCGCCCACCGTCGGCCACTTTGCGCATGACTTCCGCCAGGTTCTTCGGTGGTCCGTACTTGTCGATGTATCCACGGGCGCCCGCGTTGAACGCCCTTCGAAGCCCGCCTGGCCGGTCACCCCGGGCCAGGACGATCAGTGCCCCGCCGTTGTCGGCGGACCTCCGGACGGCCTCCACCTCGGTCAGCACTTCGACGGAGTCCGGACAGTCGAGATCAGTCATGAATATGTCCGGGGGCGACTGTTCCGCGGCGGCACGCACGCCGCCCTTGTCCGCCGTGCGTACGCGCAGTTCGGCGTCGGCGCTGAGTAGGCTGGCCAGGGAGGCCCGCCACAGGGGCACTGCGTGTACCAACAGAAGCGTCGTCATGAGCGGGGGCCCTCGGTTCTCGTGTCGGTGTGTGGGCACTGTGCGTGAACTGTGCCCAGTTCATCGCAGGGTGCTGCCGGACTGTTCACGAACTGGCTCATTCCCGCAATCGGCGGAAGCGACGGGGGCGTGCGAGAGCACGAGTGAAATGGCCAATGCGCCCGTACGTGCCCCTGCTCGACCGGATGCGCCGTTGCTCCTGGCGGAGCGAAGGCGGAGCGCGTGACGGGGAGGAAAGCGGGCTTGGGCCCTGAGCGTGCGGAGGCGCCCCGGACCGGCGGCGATGCCGCATCCGGAGATCGCCACGCACCCCGTGAGGGGCGGGCGGTTCGGCCTCGGCGACTCCGGCTCCCACCGCCCCATTCCCTGCGTGATGTGTACGGGTCATAATCCGGAGGCTGACCCCCACACGGCACCCGGAGGCGTCCCCGTATGAGCTCGTACACCGCGAACCGCAGACACTTCCTGGCCGGAGCGCTGGCCGTGTCCGCCACCGCCCTCGTCGGTGCGGGGCCCGCGCGGGCCGCGACCCGGCAGGCCCTCACCGTGCAGGACTGGATGAGCGGCATCGCGGACTCCACCGCGCTCCAGCGGCTCACCGTCCCGGGCTCGCACGACTCCGGTGCCCGCTACGGCGGCCCTTGGACCGAGTGCCAGAACACCACGATCACGGAGCAGCTGAACAGCGGGCTGCGCTTTCTCGACGTAAGGTGCCGGATCACCGGTGACTCGTTCGCCATCCACCACGGGGCCTCGTACCAGAACCTGATGTTCGGCGATGTGCTCGGCGCCTGTGCGGACTTCCTCGCCCAGCGGCCCACGGAGACCGTGCTGATGAGGGTCAAACAGGAGTACTCGGAGGAGAGCGACGCGGCGTTCCGCCGGATCTTCGACCTTTACCTCGACGCCAAGGGCTGGCGCCCGCTGTTCCACATCGACTCGTCACTGCCGACGCTGGGCGGGGCACGCGGCAAGGTGGTTCTGCTCGCCGACAACGGTGGTCTCCCCGGGGTGCGGTACGCCGACCCGGCACTCTTCGACATCCAGGACGACTACATGGCGGAGCCGTTCGCCAAGTACCCCAAGATCGAGGCGCAGTTCCGTAAGGCGGCCGAGCAGCCGGGCAAGCTCTTCATGAACTACG
The DNA here is from genome assembly GCF_045162765.1 of Streptomyces sp. NBC_01013. NCBI lineage: Bacteria > Bacillati > Actinomycetota > Actinomycetes > Kitasatosporales > Streptomycetaceae > Streptomyces > Streptomyces sp. NBC_01013. Next base: position 3,818,353 of record NZ_CP108687.1, on the reverse strand, counting down.
TGAGTACCGCCGCCCTGCTGCCGCCCCGCTGGAACGCGGACCGGCTCAACCCCCAGGTCCACTCCTTCCTCAACTCCTCGGGGACCGCCGGCTGGACCGGGCTCGGCATCGTCCCGCTGGACTTCCCGGCAACCCGGACGGGGCTCGTGGAGTCACTGATCAGGCACAACCCGTCGGCCTGAGCCAACACTTGGCGGCCTGGGCCACAACCCGGTGGCCCGGGCGCAGGGTTCACAGGGTCGCGAGGAACTCCCGGACGGCCTGGGCGAACCCCTTCGGGTCCTGGAGCTGGACGAAGTGATCCGTCTCCAGCGTGACGAGCGAGGTGCGGGGGCGCAGTGACGCCATCGAGGCGGCCTGCTCCGCGGGCAGGACCTGGCTGGCGCGGCCGTTGATCACCAGGGCGGGGCAGTCGCTCGCCAGCCACGGTGCCCAGTGGTCACCGTGCACCTGCCGCTCGGAGTCGAGTGTGTCCTGCGGGTGGAACGGCAGCTGCCAGCCCTCGCCCCCCGGCAGCGGCCGGAGCACGGGCCCGACCATCGGGCCCAGCGGCCCGCAGGCTTCGATCAGCTCCTCGCGTGTGGGTGCGGTGTACGGGAATCCCGCGAGGAACGCCAGCGGGCCCGGGTCCTGGTGCGGCAGGTCGACGGCTGTGTCGATGGTGACGAGGGCTGCGACCGAGGCGGGCCGGGCAGCGGCGAGGTGCAGCACGTTGATGCCACCGAGCGAGTGGCCGACAGCGACGACCGGCCCGGGGTCCAGGTGGTCGAGGAGGGCGCTCAGATCGGAGACGTAGCCCTCGCGGCTGTAGTCGTTCGCCCGGTCGGAATCGCCATGACCGCGCTGGTCGGGGGCGATGACCCGCCATTGCTGACCGAGCTCGGCGGCCAGGTCGTCGAAGGAGGCGCCCTCGGAGAGATGGCCGTGCAGGGCGAGGAGCGGGCGGCCGGTGGAGGGGCCGTGGTCCAGGTAGGAGAGCCGGCGGCCGTCGATGGTCAGTTCGCGTCGGGATGCACTGTGCTGAGTCATGGCAGTGACTGTACGCACGTGTAGATCGGCCGCACAATACGTATGTATAGATCGCTTGCCCAAGATGGGGGCCGTACGATCCCGGGCATGGGAAACCGTGAGGATCTGCTGGCCGGGGCAAGGCGCTGTCTGGAGGAGAAGGGCTATCTCCGTACCACCGTGCGCGACATCGCCACCGCCTCCCGGGTCTCGATGGCGGCGATCGGCTACCACTTCGGCTCCCGCGAGGCCCTGCTCAACCAGGCGCTGTTCGCGGCGATCGACGAGTGGGGCCAGGCGTTCGGTGCGGATGTGGGGAAGGGGAGCGGTCCGGCCGCGGAGCGGTACGCGGCCATGTGGAGTCGGGAGATCGCCTCGTACCGCACCGACCGCTGGCTCTGGATCGCCTCGGTGGAGGCCTTCGTCCACGCCCAGAGCTCCCCGGACCTGCTGGCCCTGCTGGCCGCCGGCCAGCGCGAGGGCCGCCGGGGGGTGGCCGCCCAGCTGGCCGGGGTCCCGGAGGCGGAGGTCTCGGAGGGGGATGTGCGGGGGCTCGGTTCGGTGCAGCTCGCGCTGATGAGCGGGGTGATGATCCAGTGGCTGACCGACCCGGAGCAGGCACCGGACGCAGGTGAGATCGCGGCGGGGCTGCGGGCCCTGGCGGAGCGGCTGGAGGGGGCCTGAGGGCTCTCCCGCAGGGCCGTCCCGCCAGAGGTGACGGGACCGTCCTCAGCCCCCGCTCACCCCTGCGGCGGGTCCGGCGGCGGTTGGGGGGCCCCCGGGAGGCGGATCGCGGCTTCCGTGCCGCCGCCGGGTGCCGGGCGCAGGTCGATCTCGCCACCGGCCTGCTGGACCGTACGCGCCACGATCGACAGGCCCAGTCCCGAGCCGGGGAGCTGGCGGGCGGACGGAGAGCGCCAGAAGCGTTCGAAGACGTGCGGGAGTTCGTCGGCGGGGATGCCGGGGCCGTGATCCCGGACCGTCAGCTCGCCGCGGTGCAGGTTCACCTCGACGGTGCCGCCGGGCGGGCTGAACTTCACCGCGTTGTCGAGCACGTTGACGACCGCCCGTTGCAGGGCGGCCGGTTCGGCGCGCACGTACCAGGGGGCCAGTTCTGCCGTGATGGTCAGCTCCGGGCCGCGCAGACGGGCGCGGTCCAGAGCGGTGCGGGTGATGTCGTGGAGCGCGACCACCTGGAGCGGTCCGGGGTCCGTGGCGTCCGGGCGGGCGAGTTCCTGGAGGTCGCCGATGAGGGAGGCGAGTTCCGTCATCTGTGCCTTCACCGAGGTCATCAGCGCCTTGCGGTCGTCGGGCGGGATGGCCCGGCCGGTCTCGTCGCTGCGGGCGAGGAGTTCCACGTTGGTGCGGAGCGAGGTGAGGGGGGTGCGCAGTTCGTGGCCGGCGTCGGCGATGAGCTGGGCCTGGCGGTCGCGGGACGTGGCCAGTGAGGCGGTCATCGAGTTGAAGGAGCGGGAGAGGCGCGCGATCTCGTCCTCGCCCTCGACCGGGATGCGGACCGTCAGGTCCTCGGTACGGGCGACGTGCTCGACGGCCTCGGTGAGCTCGTCGACGGGGCGCAGACCGGAGCGGGCCACCCAGAGCCCGGCGGCGCCGGCGCCGATGACGCCGATGCCGGAGACGAGGAGGAGGACCCAGGCGAGGGTGGTGAGGGGCTTGTCGACCTCGCTCAGGGGGCGGGCGACAGAGAAGGCGATCTCCAGGGGCGGCTGGCCGAGCCCCCGTTTCACCTCGGCCGATTTGGTGAAGACGCGCATCCTCACCCCGTCCGCATCGGTCGCCGTGTGCAGCGTGGTGGGCTGCTCACGATTCACCACTGCGAGATCGGACCGGGTCACCGGGAGCGCCGGCGTGTCCGGGTCGATGCAGACCGTGCCCTGGGCGTCGATGAGCTGGACGGTGAGGCCGGAGTCGGTGCGGGGCAGTTGCTGGCCGGTTCCCAGGCAGTATGCGTACAAGGAGCTCAGATAGCGCTCGTCGGCCGTGGTGCTGCGCAGCGTCGTGTCCAGCTGATGCTCCAGCTGCGCCCGCGTCACGAACCAGCACGAGGCGGCCGCCGCCGCCACCGCCACCGCCACCGCGGTCGCGACCAGCAGTGCCAGCCGGGAGCGCAGCGGCAGGGCGCGGATCCGCTGGAGCGGGCCCCTCACCCCTCGCCCCCGCCCGAGCGCAGCGCGTACCCCACACCCCGGACCGTGTGGACCAGGCGCGGTTCGCCGCCCGCCTCGGTCTTGCGGCGCAGGTACATCACGTACACGTCCAGGGAGTTGGAGCTCGGTTCGAAGTCGAAGCCCCAGACCGCCTTGAGGATCTGTTCACGGGTCAGCACCTGCCGCGGGTGCGCCAGGAACATCTCCAGCAGGGTGAATTCCGTACGGGTCAGTTCCACGTGGCGGGTGCCGCGCATGACTTCGCGCGTCGCCAGGTCCATGCGCAGGTCGGCGAAGGCCAGGACGTTGTCGTCGGGAAGCGGGCCGCCCGCCGCGACCGCGTACGAGCTGCGGCGCAGCAGGGCCCGGATGCGGGCGAAGAGCTCGTCCAGTTCGAAGGGCTTGACCAGGTAGTCGTCGGCGCCCGCGTCGAGCCCGGTGACGCGGTCGCCGACGGTGTCGCGGGCGGTGAGCATCAGGATGGGGGTGGTGGTGCCCGTGGCCCGGATGCGGCGGGCGGCGGTCAGCCCGTCCATCCGGGGCATCTGGATGTCGAGGACGATGAGGTCGGGGGCGTAGGACTCCGCCTTCGTGAGGGCGTCGAGACCGTCGACGGCGACCTCGGTGCCGTACCCCTCGAACGCGAGGCTGCGCTGCAGGGCCTCGCGCACGGCGGGCTCGTCGTCGACGACCAGGATGCGCTGCGGATCGTCTTCGGCGGGGCTCATCGCTGCTTCGTCCTCTTCTCGTTCCGTAGGGCCGGGCGGTCCCCAGCTTCTCAGCCTCACACCGCCGCCCGCGCACCACCGCGCGGCACGGGCTCAGGAGCTGTCGCCGGCCCGCAGGGTGTCGAGGTCGGCCTTGAGGGTGTTCACCGGGATGGCGAAGCCGAGACCGACGCTGCCCGCGCTGGAGCTGCCCGACCCGCTGGACGAAGTCGCCGAGTACATGGCGGAGTTGATGCCGACGATCTCGCCGTTCATGTTGATCAGGGCGCCACCGGAGTTGCCCGGGTTCAGCGAGGCGTCGGTCTGGATGGCCTTGTACGTGGTGGTGGAGTCGCCGGTGTCGCCGTTGAACTGCTGTCCGCCGAACTCGAAGGGCCACTGCTGTCCGCCGCCCTGTCCGCCCTGGCTCTGTCCCTGTCCGCTGCCACTGTCGCCGTCCTTGGCGACCGTGACGTCGCGGTCGAGCGCGGACACGATGCCGCTGGTGACCGTGCCGGTGAGGCCCTCCGGCGAGCCGATCGCGACGACCTGGTCGCCGACGGCGACCTTGGAGGAGTCGCCGAGCGTGGCCGTCTTCAGGCCGCTCGCGCCCCGCAGCTTGATCAGCGCGAGGTCCTTGTCGGGATCGGTGCCGACGACCTCGGCGGTGTACTTCTTGCCGGTGCTCAGCGTGACCTCGATGGACGTGGCGTCGGCGATGACGTGGTTGTTGGTGACGATCTCGCCGTCCGAGGTGATGACGACGCCGGAACCGGTGGACTGGCCCGCGTTCGAGGTGGCGCCGATCTCCACGATCGTCGGCGAGAGGGCCGCGGCCACACCGGAGACGGTGCCCTTGCTGCTCTGCGACACGGTGGTGCCCTGGATGACGCCGCCCGCCGTGTCTGCGGTGCCGTTGTCGGTGAGCTGTCCGATCACGGTGGCGGTGCCACCGCCGACGATCGCGGCCGCGATGGCCACCGCCGCGAGGAGCGCGACCGGCCGGCGTGCCCGGCGACGGGAGGGGGCGGGCTCGGGCGCGGCCTGCGGCAGCCCGTGGGGGCCGTCACCGCCGTGGCCCGAACCGCCGGTGTACGCGTCGGCGGTGCCGGGGGCGGGCCACACGGTGGTGCCGGGGCCCATGGCCACCGGCTGGACGGGCTGGTATGACGGCGGCGGCGGGTAGGACGCGTCGCCGTTGCCGTACGAGGGGTACATCGGGTACTCGCCGCTCGGGCGCTGGCTCTCTGTCATGTCTACGAGAGTGTCCAGCGAACATGAGAGGAGCCTGAGTACGCCCTGAGAAGCCCGGCAGAAGCTCGTATGCCCGATATAAGGGCCCCGCGCCCGACCGCCGGACAGCCCTCAGGCGAGCCCCTGGGCCGTCGGCGGTTCCCCGCAGCCGCACGAGCGCCGGACCACCAGCGCCGAGGGGAACTGCTTCAGCCGTTCCCGTCGCGAGCCCGACACCCGCAGCGAGTCGTCGAGCACCAGGTCGACCGCCGCCCGCGCCATCGCCGGGCGGTCGGAGAAGACCGTCGTCAGCGGCGGGTCCGTCAGCCCGGCTTCCTTCACGTCGTCGAAGCCCGCCACCGCGAGCTCACCGGGAACGTCGATCCGCAGCTCGCGCGCGGCCCGCAGCACCCCGATGGCCTGGTCGTCCGTCGTGCAGAAGATCGCCGGGGGACGGTCGGGGCCCGCGAGGAGCCCCAGCGCCACCTGATAGGCGTCATAGCGGTTGTACGGGGCCTGGAAGAGCCGGCCCTCCGTGGAGCGGCCCGACTCGTGCATCGCCCGGCGCCAGCCCTCGACGTGGTCGGCGACCGGGTCGCCCACCGCCGGGGTCGACTCCATGCCGCCGAGACACGCCACGTACGCGTTGCCGTGCTCCAGCAGGTGGCGGGTGGCGAGCTGGGCGCCGCCGACGTCGTCCGTGACGACCGCGACGTCGTCGATCGCCTCGGGCCGCTCGTGCAGCAGCACCACCCGGGCGTCCCATGCCTCTATCTCCGCAGCCGCGCGCTCGCTCGGGCCCTGGCTGACCAGGATCAGACCGGAGACCCGCATGCCGAGGAAGGCCCGCAGGTAGTGGACCTCGCGCTCGTCGCGGTAGTCGGAGTTGCCGACCAGCACCATTTTTCCGCGCTCGGCCGCGGCCTGTTCGACCGCGTGCGCCATCTCCGCGAAGAACGGCTGCCGCGCGTCCGGCACGATCATCCCTATGAGATCGGTCCGTCGCGAGGCCATCGCCTGGGCGACGCGGTCGGGCCGGTAGCCCAGCTCCTTGATCGCGGCGAGGACTCGCTCGCGCGTGGCCGGGGCGACCGGCCGGGGTCCGTTGTTGATGACGTAACTGACCACTGCGGTCGACGTCCCCGCCAGTCTCGCCACATCGTCCCGCGTCACCTTGGCCACGCGCGGCAGTCTACGCGGATGGAACTACTTCCCGGCAGGCCGGACCGGGGCTTCTTCCGTGACCTCCGCTACCTCCGACTGCTCCGAACGGGTGAGGGTTTCGGTGCTCGCCCTCGTGGCCGCGGCCTTGGCCTCCTCGGCGGCCGCCCGCTCCACCTTCTCCGGTGCGACGAAGCGGTAGCCCACGTTGCGGACCGTGCCGATGAGCGACTCGTGCTCGGGCCCGAGCTTGGCGCGCAGCCGCCGTACGTGGACGTCGACCGTCCGCGTACCGCCGAAGTAGTCGTAGCCCCAGACCTCCTGGAGCAGCTGCGCGCGGGTGAAGACCCGGCCCGGGTGCTGCGCCAGATACTTGAGCAGTTCGAATTCCTTGAAGGTCAGGTCCAGGACCCGGCCCTTGAGTTTCGCGCTGTACGTCGCCTCGTCCACCGAGAGGTCACCGTTGCGGATCTCCATCGGGGAGTCGTCGGCGGTGATCTGCTGCCGGCCGGTGGCCAGCCGCAGGCGTGCCTCGACCTCGGCGGGGCCCGCCGTGTCCAGCAGCACGTCGTCGATGCCCCAGTCCGCGGTGACGGCCGCGAGGCCGCCCTCGGTGACGACGAGGATCAGCGGACAGCCCGGTCCGGTGGACCGCAGCAGCTGACAGAGCGAGCGGACCTGCGGAAGGTCGCGCCGTCCGTCGATCAGGATGACGTCGGCACCGGGGGTGTCGACGAGGGCGGGGCCTTCGGCGGGGGCCACCCGCACGCTGTGCAGCAGAAGGCCGAGAGCGGGAAGCACCTCCGTCGACGGTTGGAGGGCATTCGTCAGGAGCAGCAGTGAACTCATCGCCGCCCACCTGCCTGGGTCGTCGGTCGATGATCGTGCACGGTTGGCTCGCCCATTACGTCGGTCCTCCTCGTTCCCTGCGAGAGGGGCACTCCCGGGTCGGACCCGGGGGAGTATGCGGCACTGCTTCGTACGCTGATCGGTGCGGGGTCGTACGACGTTCCGTCATACGGCCTTTACCGGTGCGGCCCGCGCCCAGGGCCGCTGAGCTTGTCGAAACGTCGTTGTAACAACGCGCGGAAAGCACAAAAGGACCCGGGGGCTGCTTTGCCCGGATCCTCTTCCCAGCAGAATAGCCCACATGACTTCTGTGTCCGAGGGGCGATTTTCGAGTTCCTCTGTTCCCTTGATCACGCCCGGTCCGCTGCGGACCGCATTGCGGGCCGATGACGGGGTCCTGATCGAGGCGGTGTACGACCCGTGTACGGGAGGTGACGGCGCCGGCGCGGCGGGCGGCGGCGCCGGTACGGCGATCGTCGTGGCGCACGGATTCACCGGTTCGGCCGACCGCCCCGCGGTGCGGCGGGCCGCGCAGGTGTTCTCGCAGCGTGCGGCGGTGGTCACGTTCTCCTTCCGGGGGCACGGTCGCTCCGGCGGTCGGTCCACGGTGGGCGACCGCGAGGTGCTGGACCTGGCGGCCGCGGTGGCCTGGGCGCGGTCGCTCGGACACACGCGGATCGTTACGGCCGGGTTCTCCATGGGCGGTTCCGTGGTGCTCCGGCACGGGGCGCTGTATACGGCACCCGGCGCCGGGGCGGAGCCCGGGGAGCGCACGGAAGCGCACGGGGAGGCGCACGCGGATGCGGTGGTGTCCGTGAGCGCCCCGGCGCGCTGGTACTACCGGGGGACGGCCCCGATGCGCCGCCTGCACTGGATGGTCACCCGTCCCGCCGGCCGGCTCGTAGGGCGGTACGGCTTCCGGACCCGGATCGACCGCAAGGACTGGGAGCCGGTCCCGCTCTCCCCGGTCGAGGCTGCCGGCCGGATCGCCCCGGCCCCCCTGCTGATCGTGCACGGCGACCAGGACCCGTACTTCCCCCTCGACCACCCGCGGATGCTCGCCGACGCGGCGGGCGGGGCCGCCGACCTGTGGCTGGAGCCCGGGATGGGCCACGCGGAGAACGCCGCGGACGAGACCTTGCTCACCCGCATCGCCGACTGGGCGATGACACGGTGAACCATGATGGACAGCTGACGCGAGACGAGAGGAGCGCCGCCATGCCTGCGGGAACGATCCGCTACTGGGCAGCCGCCAAGGCCGCGGCCGGAACCGCGGAAGAGCCGTACACCGCTGCGACGCTCGAAGAGGCGCTCGACGCGGTGCGTGAACGGCACCCCGGGGAGCTGAGCCGCGTCCTGCTGAGGTGTTCGTTCCTCATCGACGGTGACCCCGTCGGGACCCGGAGCCATGAGACCGTACGCCTTGCCGAGGGCGGCACGGTCGAGGTGCTCCCGCCGTTCGCAGGAGGGTGAACCGCAGACATGAGCAGCAGCGATCAGCAGCAGCCGTACCCGCAGCAGCAACCGCACTATCCGTACGGCCAGGAGCCGCAGCAGCCGTACGGAGAGCAGCAGCCGTACGGAGAGCCGTCGTACGACGGCACCGCGTACCCCGGCCAGGGATACGCGGACCAGGGATACGCGGACCCCGCGTACGGGCAGCAGGCACCCCATGGGGGCGATGCGGCACCCTACGGGACGCAGCGGAGCGGGTACGACCCGCACGCACCCCAGCAGGCCGCCCCGTACCCCCAGCAGGGCTCGCCCGCCCCGCAGGTCCCTCAGCCGCAGCCCGGGACCGGCTGGCCGGCCGGTGACCAGGGGGTCGCCCAGACCTGGGAGGGCCAGACCTGGGACACCCAGTACCAGCCGACGATCCAGCCCGCGCCTCATGGGCAGCCGGTCCAGCCGGCGCCTCACGGTCAGGCCGGGCAGCCGGTCCAGCCCGCGCCCCACGGGCAGGCCGCCGAGGACACCGCGTATCTGCCGCCGCTGGGGGCGTCCGGCTCGTACCCGCTGCCCCCCGAGGCCCAGGCCGCGCCCGGCCCCGTCCCTGCCGCCCCCGTGGCCGCCGCCCAGGGCGAGGACGGCTACAGCGCGCCGACCACCCTGGGCAACAGCCGCATCACCGACGCCCAGCGTGCCCGCGCCGAGGGCCGTTCGCCGATCATCGCGCCCGGTATGCAGCCGGCCGCGATCACCGCGGGACTGGGGCTGCTGCTGGCGCTCGGCGCTGCCGTCGGCCAGTACGCCCTGGTCGTCCCGCTGGTGCTCCTCCAGGCGGTGACCGCTGCGGGATGGTTCCGGCTCAACGGCATGTGGCCGGCCCGGCAGGGCATCGCGCTCGCCTTCGCCGGCGGCCTCGTCGCCGATGTGGCGCTGCTCGCGGCCGGCCGGGAGAACGGGCCGGCCGCGATCCTGGGCACCCTCGGTGTCTGGGTGCTGCTCACCGTCGTGCTCCAGCTGCGCAGCCGGGCCGGCGCCGACGAGCGGATGCAGGGGCTGATGGCCACGGTCGCCTCGGCCGCGCTCACGATCCTGGCCGCCGGGCACCTCGCGGCCGTGCCGGACGCCGTGACGGTCGGCGGCGTGGCCGTCGCCGCCGCGGTGCTCGTCCGGGCGCTGCCGCTGCCCGGAGCCGCCTCGGTCGTGGCGGCGCTCGTCGTCGCCGCCGGCGCGGGTGCGGTGGCGGGCGCCGCCACCGACCTGGGGGCCAAGGGCGCGCTGCTCGGCCTCGCGGCCGGTGGTTGTGCGCTGATCGGGCTGCGGGTGGCGAGCTATGACTACCCGTCACGCTTCGTGCACATGACGGCGGGAGTGGCCCTGCCGCTCACCGCTGCCGCCCCGGCCGTCTATCTGATCGGGCGCGCGCTCACGTAGGACCGACCGCGTCATCCCGCATGCCGAGGCCCCCCACCGGGAACCGATGGGGGGCCTCGGCTCGTCGATCACCGAGGGCGTGACGTGGGGCCGCAGTAGGCTCGCGGACGCCAGGGCCGGACGGATGTGGCGCGGGGGAGGACAGACATGCGGGCATTGCGAATACTGCTGATCGCCGTGGTGGTTCTGGCGGGGGTGTTCATCGCCGTGGACCGGGCGGCGGTGTATTTCGCCGAATCGGAGGCTGCGGACCGGGTGGTGGTCTCCGGGGCGCGGACCGGGTCCACGGACGTCTCCATCAAGGGCTTCCCCTTCCTGACCCAGGTCGCCGGATCGGAACTCGACGAGGTCGACGTGAAGATCACCGGAATCGAGGCGACCGCCGCCGGCCGCACGCTCCGGATCAGCAGGATGGAAGCGGAACTGCACCAGGTGCGGCTGACCGACGGCTTCTCCGGCGCCACGGCCTCCCGGGCCACGGGGAAGGCCGTCATCTCGTACGCGGACCTGACCGAGGCCGCCGCCGACGGCGTCGCGGTCGAGTACGGCGGCCACGGCAAGGTGAAGGTGACCGGAGCGGTCAACATCCTCGGGCGGACGATCTCGCGCAGCGTCCTGTCCACCGTCACCCTGGTCGACGGCCACACCGTGCGGGTGCACGCCGACAAGGTGCCGGGCGAGGGACTTCCCGGCCTCGAGGAGCTCGTACGCGAGAAGACCGACTTCGAGCGCGAGGTCGGCACACTGCCGAACGGCCTGAAGCTGCAGAAGATCCAGCCGACCGCCGCCGGGCTGGAGATCTCCGTGACGGGGACCGACGTTCGCCTCGCCGGATAGGGCCGACCGGTCGCACTGCCGTCGCAGCCGGGGAGCGGGCCCCGGAGCGGCGTCATGCCCCTGCACGTCACATCGCGCCACATGCTGAGACGGTGACGTCCGTTCCGTAGATGCCCTGCGGGTCCCGTGGGCCGGACGGGGGTCGCGCGGCGCCCGCATTCCTTTCTGGGTCTCACACTCCGGACGATCGTGTCTCAATATGCGACACGGCGGTGACATGGCCGCCCGTACGTCCCTACGATCGGTCCCATGCAGTGCTCTATTGGCGGTCTCCGACAGCGGGGACAGGCGGATCTCACGAAGCGGCGGGCAGTGGACCTGTGCCGCGTCGCCGCCATGCTCTGTTGCACTGTCTGAGCGGGATCCGTCGATTTCCCGCATTCCCGGCCCTTCGACCGCTCGTCGGGGCCATCCCGCGTGGCATCCGTGCACGCGCCGAATCCGCGCCGCGCACATCCGGATCACCCCGCACCATCGCGCACCACTCGCATCATCTCGCCGCAGACTGCCCCGGAGGAGAACAGAATGAGCCGCAGTGACGTCCTGGTAGACGCCGACTGGGTCGAGGCCCACATCGACGACCCGAAGGTCGCCATCGTCGAGGTCGACGAGGACACCTCCGCGTACGAGAAGAACCACATCAAGAACGCGATCCGGATCGACTGGACCAAGGACCTCCAGGACCCGGTCCGCCGTGACTTCATCGACCAGGCCGGCTTCGAGGAGCTGCTGTCGACGAAGGGCATCGGCAACGACACCACCGTCGTCCTCTACGGCGGCAACAACAACTGGTTCGCGTCCTACGCGTTCTGGTACTTCAAGCTCTACGGCCACCAGGACGTCCGCCTGCTCGACGGCGGCCGCAAGAAGTGGGAGCTCGACTCCCGCGACCTGGTCGACGGCGACCAGATCCCGTCCCGCCCGGCCGCGCAGTACAAGGCCCAGCCGCAGGACGAGTCGATCCGCGCCTACCGCGACGACGTCGTGAAGGCCATCGGCAACCAGAACCTGGTCGACGTGCGGTCGCCCGACGAGTTCAGCGGCAAGCTGCTCGCCCCGGCCCACCTCCCGCAGGAGCAGTCGCAGCGCCCCGGCCACGTGCCGAGCGCCCGCAACATCCCGTGGTCGAAGAACGCCAACGACGACGGCACCTTCAAGTCGGACGACGAGCTCAAGGCCCTCTACGAGGCCGAGCAGGTCGACCTGTCGAAGGACACCATCGCGTACTGCCGCATCGGTGAGCGCTCGGCGCTCACCTGGTTCGTGCTGCACCAGCTGCTCGGCCAGGAGAACGTCAAGAACTACGACGGCTCGTGGACCGAGTACGGCTCCCTCGTGGGCGTGCCGATCGAGCTCGGCGCCAACAAGTAACCCCGCACGACCCGGACCGGCACGACCCCCGACCAGAAGGACAGAACACCATGTGTGGAGCAAAGGCCGGCGGCCCCGACGCTTCGACGATCAAGCCCGGTGAGACCACCATCCAGGGCAGCGTGACCCGCGACGGCGAGCCCGTCACCGGCTACGTCCGCCTGCTGGACTCGACCGGCGAGTTCACCGCCGAGGTCCCGACCTCGGCGACCGGACAGTTCCGCTTCTACGCGGCCGAGGGCACCTGGACGCTGCGCGCCCTCGTCCCCGGCGGCAGCGCCGACCGCACGGTCGTGGCCCAGACGGGTGGCCTCTCCGAGGTGGCCATCGCCGTCTAGGGCGTGCTTCGAAAGTCCTGCCTGCCCGCCCTCCGGGCGGCCGGCGCTACTTTCGAAACAGGCCCTGGCAGAGATGTCACGGCTCTGCCGTTGACCGGCCGAAGGGCCGTACCCCAGGGGGTTGGACGCCTTCCTGAGCGGGGTGCGGCCCTTCGTGCCGTCCGGGCGGAGCCCGGTGCGGTCCAGGACCGGCCGGGTGGGCCGATCGGGCCTACGCTGGATGCATGTACCGCCGACGCCGGCGCGCTTACTTCGTGATGATGGGGGCTTGCCTCGTCCTCTTCGTCTCCGCCTGGGCCTTCGTGAGGCTCTGGTCGATGCCCGCCGCCATCGCGATGTGCGTGGTCGCGATGGTGATCCCGCCCGTAGCGGCGATGGTCGCCAACCGGAAAGGTCCGGAGGACCGCTGGTGGGACGACCCGGCCCCGGGGTCCCGGACCCCGCCCCGCTCCGGCAAGGGCGGCCCCGCAGGCCCCGTGGGACCCACCGGCCCTACCGGCCCCACGGGCGATCCGGAGTCCGACGCGTGGTGGGACGAACTCGACGGCAGGAAGAAGCGCCGTCAGTGACGGAGCCGCCGGACCGGATGCTGCTCGTGGCCGGTCAGTAGACGAGCGCCTGGACGCCGTCCACCATGATCTCGCTGACGAAGACCTGCGCGCCGGCGATCCGTACGCCCTCCAGGACGTCCTGCTCGGTGATGTCGCGGCGGGCCGCGCACTGGGTGCAGAGAGTGATCTGTCCGCCCGCCTGAATCGACTCGATCAGATCCGGCAGCGGCGCCGCATGCGGGAGTTCGAACTCGGCGGCACGCCCCGGCAGCGCGAACCACGCGGACTCCCCGGTCAGCCAGAGCGAGACTTCCACGCCACTGGCGACGGCGACCGCCGCCACGGTGAACGCCTGCGAACAGCGCTCGGCGGAGTCGGCACCTGCGGTCACCTTGATCACGAGCTTCTTCGGCATATGCCGAACTGTAATCCTCTGCCGCACAACCTCGTTGGGGGCCGACGGGTCAGTGGTGTGTGCAGGTATCGGAATCTGCGCCTCAGGTCTCGTGGGGGGACCCATTTTGAACCCGAAAGACACTGTTCCTGACGGGCCGGCCGAGCCGCCCGAGCAGGTTGAAGTGGCGGATCAGGCGGATCGGACAGTTCCGGAGGCGCTGGCCCCGGAAGTGCCCGCCGTGACGCCGCTCCCGGCGGCGCCCGCACCCTTGGCGCCGCTCCCGGAGGGCTCTGCCGAGGAGCCGCCCGGTCCGCAGGCCGTCCCGGTGAGGCGGCGGCCGCGCGGCCGTACGACGCTGATCATCGCCGCCGCCGCGCTGCTCGGAATCGCCGGGGGCACCGCTGTCGGCTACGGCGTACAGGCCGGGCGCGCCCCGACCCCGCTGACCGCGCTTTCGCAGCCGGATCTCGCGTACCCGGCGAAGGCGCTGCCCGCCGGTCAGGCGCCGGACCCGCTGCCGGTGTCGCAGGACCGCCAGGTCCGCACGGACGGCGATCTGCGCAAGCTGCTCGTCCCCAGGCCTGCCGGCTGGAGCGAGAACAAGGACGCGACGTTCGCCCGGGACGGATGGACGGGGGTGGAGGACTACGCGCTCAACTTCGAGAGCGAGGACTACATGTTCGGCAGTCTCCTGGACGCCGGCATCCGCCGCGTCGCGGCCGCGGACTGGAAGAAGGGCGGGCGCACTGCCGACATCCGCCTCGTGCAGTTCCGCTCGGGCGAGCGGACCGGGGCAGCCGATCACGCCGAGGACCAGCGCGCGTACATGCCCGGATCCGACCACGGTGCGGGCAACGAGGGCGATGCGCTCAAGGGCAGCGGCGAGGGCCGCTACTACGTCTTTCCTGCCGATCGGAAGGCCGGCTACCTGCCGCTCTACCAAGCCAGGGCGATCTTCCACCGCGGTGACGTCATGGTCGACATCCACATCTACGACATCTCACCGATCAGCAAGAAGGACATCCGGACGCTGGCCGAGCGACAGCTGGAGCGCCTGTGAACGACGACCTGACCACGCCCGTGCCCGAGGCCGCGCCGGGGACGGCCGACCCGGCCGTCCCCGCACCCGTCCCCGCCCCCGAGCCCGTACCGGCCCGCCGGGGGACGGCCCGGCGGGTGATCTTCGTGGCGACTCCTGTCGTCCTGGTGCTCGCTGCCGTTGCCGGGGCGGGCGCGTACACGAAGGCGGCCGTCGACGGCGCGGACCGTACGGTCGAGACGACTCTCTGGCAGAAGCCCGCGCACGGTCCGGGCAAGGACCCGGCCGGCGACATCGGCCGGGGACGGGTCTCCACCGGGACGAGCAAGCTGCTGCTGCCCGTTCCCGCCGGATTCCGGCTCGGCCCGGACTCCGGGGCGTACGGCAACGACACCGAGCTCAGCGGACGCTCGGCCACGGCCGAGATGAAGGACTCCGGCCGCGGTCTGTCGGGCAAGCAGCGCCGGGAGTTCGAGAAGGGCGTCGACAAGCTGCACGTGCAGGGGGTCGGCATCCGGACGTACGCCTCGAACGACAACGACCTGGTCGTCGAGACCCAGTTGGTGCGGATGAAGGACAAGAAGGCCGTCCGGGACTCCTACAGGTTCCGGACGGGCCTCTTCGACAGCGTCGGCATCTTCCGGGACGGGCCGACGGTCAGCGGCCACAAGAAGAACGCCACCTGCTTCCTGGACCCGAAGGACAGCAAGCAGAAGATCGACGGCATGTTCTGCATGGCGTACGAGGGCGAGGCGATGTTCACCTTCGCGGCGTCCGGGACCAAGCCCCTCGACACGTCGGCCGTGGTCGAACTGGTGAAGGACCAGCTCAACCACCTCACATCCCCGGGGGAGTACGTATGACCGAGCAGACGGCCGCGCCGGCCGCCGAACCCGCACCGCCGGGCCGGTCCGTACCGGTTGCCGAGCCGGCACCGGCGGCTGCCGCGCCCCCGCCCATGCCGCTGCTGCCGCCCCTGCCCCCGCCGCCCGCCGCACCCCGGCCGCCGCGCCGGGTGCTGCGGGCCGTGGCCCGGTGGACCGTCGCCGTGCTGGTGCTCGGCGGGGTCGGTGCCGGTACGGCGTACAAGATCACTTCGATGGAGCGCACTAAGGTGCCGGGGCTGGCCACCGAGAGCGACGGCCGCTGGGAGTACCCCCGGCTGAGCCTGCCCGCGCTGCCGGCGGGCGTGCCCCGCCCGTTCAACGAGGGGAACACGGCCGAGATCCACCACGCCGACCTGCGCAAGCTGCTGCTTCCGGCGCCGGCGGGAGCCACGGCGGACAAGAAGCTGACGGGTGGCTGGGTGAGCACACGGCAGTTCGTCTCCGAGTACGCGCAGGCCTCCCGCGCCGGTATCACCGGCACACTGCGTGACGGGGCACTGCGCCACATCGCGGCGCGTGGCTGGACCATGCCGGACGGCACGTCGACCCGGATCTATCTGCTCCAGTTCAACTCGACGGCCTACGCCGACGCGTACCGCGACGCCCGCTACATCGGAGCGACGGCCGGCGATCCGCTGGTCGGCGCGGCCACGATGGAGCTCGACGAGTCGTGGTCGGGCGGCGGGCGGGTGGAGGACACCGCGTCGTACGTGTTCGGCGAGCCGAAGCCGTACGGCGCAGCCCAGGCCCGGCAGGGCTATCTGGTCGCGGGCGACACCGTCGCCCTGGTCGTCCAGTCCCGCAAGGGCGGTGGCGGGACGCCACGCATCCCCTTCGACCAGACCCTGATCCTGCAGAACCAGCTGCTGGGCTGAGCCGCTCCGCGGCAAGCCCCGAACCGGCGGGCCGGGACCCCACCCATTAGGCTGGGGCCCGGCCCCGTACTGCCGCCATACCGCTCGTTCAAGGAGCTCCCGTGCTTGAGGCATTCTTCTCCGCCCTGCTGGTCCTGGTCTGCGTCGGCGTTCTCGCCTTCGCCGGCGTGACCGTGAAGAAGCTGTACCAGGGTCAGCGCTAACCTCTTCCGTTCCTGGCGTCCCCGCCTCCCGCCTCACAGATCGTCTGAGCCGCTCATGATCGAGATCCCGTCCGACCTCCACCCGGACCTCGTCCCGCTGGCCTTCCTCCTGGGCAACTGGGCGGGCGCGGGCGTGTCCGACTTCCCCGGTGCCGAGAAGTGCAACTTCGGCCAGGAGGTCTCCTTCAGCCACGACGGCCGGGACTTCCTGGAGTACGTCTCGCACTCCTGGGTGCTCGACGCCGAGGGGAACAAGGTCCGCCCGCTGGAGTCCGAGTCGGGCTACTGGCGGATCGACAAGGACCGCAAGGTCGAGGTCGTCATGGTCCGCGACCAGGGCGTCATCGAGATCTGGTACGGCGAGCTGGGCCACCAGAAGCCGCAGATCGACCTGGTCACCGACGCGGTGGCCCGGACCGCGGCCTCCGGCCCGTACAACGGTGGCAAGCGGCTCTACGGCTATGTGAAGAGCGACCTCATGTGGGTGGGCGAGAAGTCCACGCCGGAGGTCGAGCTGCGGCCGTACATGTCGGCGCACCTGAAGAAGGTCGTCACCCCGGAGGACGTCGCGGCGATGGCGAAGAGCCTCGGTGACCTCCCGGACGACGGAATCGCCTTCTTCAAGTAGTCCACGCGGTCCGTTCCCCGAACACCCGGGGCCGCGGGCTCGCCCGGACCTACACTGGAGCCTGTGGTGAGCACCGACTGGAAGACCGATCTTCGGCAGCGTGGCTACCGGCTGACGCCGCAGCGCCAGCTTGTCCTGGAAGCCGTCGACACGCTGGAACACGCGACGCCCGACGACATCCTGTCCGAGGTGCGCCGGACGGCGTCCGGCGTGAACATCTCGACTGTGTACCGGACCCTGGAGCTCCTGGAGGAGCTGGATCTGGTCAGCCATGCGCATCTGGGCCACGGCGCCCCGACGTACCACCTGGCGGACCGCCACCACCACATCCACCTGGTCTGCCGGGACTGCACCAACGTCATCGAGGCCGATGTCGACGTGGTCGCCGACTTCACGGAGAAGCTGCGCGCCACCTTCGGCTTCGAGACGGACATGAAGCACTTCGCGATCTTCGGCCGCTGCGCCGACTGCACGGCGAAGGCGGCCGGGTCGGCCGATCCGGCCCAGCAGCCGGCGCCCGGTCCGTAGCGTCGGGCCGGGTCGTACGCTGGTCGCATGAAGAGCCCCCTGCTGTCCTTGCCCGGTGCCGTCCCCGCCGAGGGCCGCGACGAAGGCGTCGCCGCGCACTACGGCGACCTGTTCCGCGAGCAGCGCGCCCTCGCCGCCGGCTCCGGTCTCGTCGACCTCTCGCACCGCGGGGTGGTGACCGTCACCGGCAGCGACCGGCTGGCCTGGCTGCACCTCCTGCTCACCCAGCACGTCAGCGACCTCGCCCCGGGCCAGGCCACCGAGGCCCTGGTCCTCACGGCGAACGGGCACATCGAGCACGCCCTGTATCTCGTCGACGACGGCGAGACGGTGTGGATCCACGTCGAGCCGGGCACACAGGGCGAGTTGGTCGCGTACCTGGAGTCGATGAAGTTCTTCTACCGGGTCGAGGTCGCCGACCGCACCGAGGACTACGCGGTCGTGTACCTGCCGGCCGGTTCCATCGCCGATGTCCCGGAGGGTGCCGCCGTACGGGAGACGCCGTACGGCCGGGACCTCTTCCTGCCGCGCGAAGGCCTGGAGGCGTACGCGGAGGCGAACGGCCCGGCGGCCGGCGTGCTGGCCTACGAGGCCCTGCGCGTCGAGGGACACCGGCCGCGGCTCGGGTTCGAGACCGACCACCGCACCATCCCGCACGAGCTGGGCTGGATCCCTGGCGCCGTCCACCTCCAGAAGGGCTGCTACCGGGGTCAGGAAACCGTGGCCCGGGTGCAGAATCTCGGCAAGCCGCCGCGGCGGCTGGTCTTCCTGCACCTGGACGGCAGCGAAGTGCTGCTGCCCGGACACGGTACGCCGGTGCGGCTCGCCTCGGACGGGGCGGAGGGCCGGCAGCTCGGTTTCATCACCAGTTCGGCCCGCCACCACGAGCTGGGGCCGATCGCCCTGGCCCTGGTGAAGCGGAACGTTGCGGTGGACGCGGAGCTGCTGGCGGGGGACACGGCGGCTGCGCAGGAGACGGTCGTCGAGCCGTAGGGCTCCCCGTACCCGCCGGTTCAGACCTCGACGATGACGGTGAACGGGCCGTGGTTCGTGAGCGAGACCCGCATGTCCGCCCCGAACCGGCCCGTCTCCACCTGCGCCCCCAGGGCCCGCAGCTGCGCCACGACCTCGTCGACCAGCGGCTCGGCGATCTCGCCGGGTGCCGCGGCGTTCCATGTGGGCCGGCGGCCCTTCCGGGCGTCCCCGTAGAGAGTGAACTGTGAAATCACCAGAAGTGGTGCATTCACATCGGAGCAGGACTTCTCGCCCTCCAGGATGCGAACCGACCACAACTTGCGGGCGAGCTGGGCCGCCTTCTCGACGGTGTCGCCGTGGGTGACTCCCACCAGCACACACAGGCCCTCGCCGACGATTTCGCCGACGACCGCCGAACCGCCGCCCTCGCCCCCGGCATCGGCCACCGTGACGCTCGCACCATCCACCCTCTGTACCACTGCACGCATACAGACCAACCTATCTTGGGCTGAACGGGTACAGAGCAACTCCACAGGCCCCCTCGGAGTGGCACCATGCACAGAGGCGGTGTGCCGACGCACCGGTCGAGGGGATGGACACAAGCATGAGCATGCATGGAACCGGGCAGTCCCCGGGTGCGGTGCCGGTCGCGCACCCCGGCGCCAACAACAAGGCCAGTACGGGTACGAGCACCGTGCGCCCACCCGTGCAGCGGACCGGACACGGCTCCGAGGACGGATCCGCGGCGTCGCCCCCGCCCGATCTGCGTGCTCTGCGGCTGCCGGAGCTGCGCGGACTGCGGCGCGACTCGCAGCGTGACGAGGCCGATCTCAGCTATGTGCGACGGCTCGTCCAGGGGCGTATCGACATCCTGCGGGCCGAGCTCGCGCGACGGCGGGACCCCGAGTCCCCGGTGGTGGACAGGCTCTCGGAGATCCTCGCGGACAGCCCGTCGTTGCACCGCTCCTCCGCGCGGCACGTCACGCTGAGCACGCCGCGCAGCGACGAGTACCGGCAGCTGGCGGCCGAGACGCTCGCCGAGGTCGAACTCTCCGACCTCGACGCCCGGACGGACGAAGAGCTGCACACCGCCATGGGACGCCTGGTCCGCTATGAACAGCAGGTCTCCCGGCGTCGCTACCGGCTCCAGCGCACCGCGGACGATTGCAGCGCGGAGATCGCCCGCAGGTACCGTGACGGGGAAGCACAAGTAGACGACCTGCTCGCCTGAAGCGATCCTTCGGGGGGCGGGCCCCGCCCGTCCCCGGAAGGCCACCATGACCTCCAGCGCAGCACCGTCCGTCATATCCGACCCGGTTCCCGGCCTTCCCGTGCTGGCGGAGGTCGTCCGGTCCGGTTTCGTCGAGGGGCACCACCGGGGCTCCCTGGTCGTCCTGGCCGCGGACGGCGGCGTGGAGCTGTCCCTGGGGGATCCGACGGCCCCGGTCTTCCCGCGCTCCTCCAACAAGCCCATGCAGGCCGCGGCGGTGCTGCGGGCCGGTCTCGACCTGTCCGGGGAGAGGCTGGCGCTTGCCGCCGCAAGCCATTCGGGCGAGGGCTTCCATCTCGATCTCGTACGCAAGATGCTCACCGAGCACGGGTTGTCGCCCGATGATCTGCAGACGCCGCCCGATCTTCCGCTGGACCCGGTGGAGGCGGAGACGTATCTCGCGGCGGGCCACGTCCGGGAGCGGATCACGATGAACTGCTCGGGCAAGCACGCGGCGATGCTCGCGGTGTGCCTGCACAACGGCTGGGACCCGGCCACCTACCTCGACCCGGCGCACCCCCTCCAGCAGCTGGTCCACCGTGTCGTCGAGGATGCGGCGGGCGAGCCGGTCGCCGCGGTCGGTACGGACGGCTGCGGGGCACCGCTGATGGCGCTGTCCCTGGTGGGTCTGGCGCGCGCGTTCCGTACGTTCGTCACGGCGGAGCACGGCACGGCCGAGCGGCGGGTGGCGGACGCGATGCGCGCCCATCCCGAGTACGTGGCCGGCACCCGGCGGCCCGACACCTGGCTGATGCGGGAGGTGCCGGGCACGCTGTCCAAGATGGGCGCGGAGGCGGTCCAGGCGGTGGCGCTCGCGGACGGCCGGGCGCTGGCCTTCAAGATCGACGACGGTTCGACCCGGGCGCTCGGCCCGGTGCTGGCCCGTGGCCTGGGGCTGCTCGGCGTCGACGCACCGGTGGTGTCGCGGATCGGCCGGGCGCCGCTGATGGGCGGCAGTGCGGAGGTCGGGGAGATCCGGGCGACGTTCTGACGGCCGGGTGGAGGCCCTGCCGGGCCGACGCCCGAAAAGGGGGAGACACCTCCGGCACCTCTGTCTAGCGTGGGGCGAATGACCACTCTCGACGCCCGCCCCCTCACCGAACCCGAACTCCATGACTGGCTGCGCGCCCTGAACACCGGTTTTCTGCGCGCGCCGACACCGTCGGACGAGGAGGTGGCGGGGCGGTTGCCGTACCTGGACCTGGCACGGACGCAGGGGGTCTTCGACGCGGGGCGGTGCGTGGCGACGTTCCGTTCCTTCGCGCAGGAGCTGACGGTCGTCGGTGGCGCCACCGTGCCGACGGACGCGGTCACCAACGTCACGGTGTCGCCCACCCACCGGCGTCGCGGGCTGCTCTCGCGGATGATGGCCACGGACCTGGCGGCGGCGAAGGAACGCGGCGATGTGGCCGCCACGCTGATCGCCGCGGAGTACCCGATCTACGGCCGGTACGGATTCGGGCCCGCGACCTGGACCACGGAGTGGGAGGTCGACGTCCCCCGGACGGGCCTCGACCCGCACGGCAGGGTCCCGTCGGCCGGGGACGGCGGCCGGATCGACCTGGTGGACGGCGCGGAGGTGCGCAAACTGGGCCAGGCCCTGCACGGCCGGCTCCGGCGTACCCAGCACGGGGTGGTGAGCCGCGGCGAACGCTGGTGGGACCTCACCACCGGTGAGGTGCTCTTCCCCAACGACTCCTGGACCGAGCCGTTCTACGCCGTCTACCGCGGCGCGGACGGCAGCGTCGACGGGCTGCTGGTCTACCGGGCCGACGACCACTGGGGCGACGCCAAGCAGCCGCTGAACCGGGCGACGGTGCGCAGCATGATCGCGGTGACCCCGGCGGCGGAGCGGGCGTTGTGGCACTTCCTCTGCTCGGTCGACTGGATCTCCACGATCCGTACCGGCCACCGCGCCCCCGACGACCTGCTCCCCCTCCTCCTCCCGGACCCACGCGCGGCCCGAGTGGTGACGCACGCGGACTTCATGTGGGTGCGCGTCCTGGACATCGTCCGCGCACTGGAGGCCCGCACCTACGCGGTCCCCGGCTCACTGGTCCTGGACATCCACGACACGACGGGCCTCACCGCCGGCCGCTTCCACTTGGATGCCTCGCCGGACGGTGCCACCTGCGCCCCGACCACACGGTCGGCCGATCTGGCCATGGACGTACGGGAGTTGGGGACGCTGTATCTCGGCGACGAGTCACCGTCGCGCCTGGCGGCCCTGAGCCGCATCGAGGAACTGACCCCGGGCGCGGCGGCCCGGGCGGACGGGGTGCTGCGGGCGGGGCGGCGGGCTTGGTGCCCGGATGTGTTCTAGGGCGTGCCAGGCGTCGCGGGGCAGGCGGGATGTGACCTGCGACCGGTCGGTATGGAGCGTCCAGTCCCACCGGTCGTTGCCGGTGTGCCGGCGCTGAACCCACTCCTCGAAGCCCCATGCCGGGTCGCCGGGCGCCGGGATGGCGTCGTCGATCATCCACACCTCGGCCCGGCGGGTGGTGAGCAGGACAGCGGCGCCGTCGGGGGCGAGGCCGCGGACGACCTGCCAGAACTCCTGGCGGCTGCGTGGGTCGAGCCCGGTCTGCGCCCCGTCCGGGGCGGCGTACTGCCCGGTGAGGCTGATCGCACGGCGCACCCGGCTCCGGTCGGCGACGACGACGTACCCCGCGACGCGGGCCGTGCCGCTGTCGGCGGTGGTGAGCGTGGCCAGGATGCGGACGGTGATGGTCTTCCTCTTCGGTGTGTGTCGTACGCGTTGTTGTGTAAGGGGTACGCATAACTAGGATGGCCCTCACGGGAAGGTGGGGGTTCAGGTGGCGCAAGGCAACGGTTCACCGGGCGGTACGGGCCTGCCGGCCAGCATCGAGGCGGCCTGGGGACTGCGGGCACGGCCGGTCAAGGGGCCTCGCCCCGGACTGACCCTGGAGCGCATCGTCGATGCCGCGGTGGCGGTGGCGGCGTCCGACGGCCTTGCCGGGGTGTCCATGGGGCGGGTCGCCAAGGACCTCGGGGTCTCCACGATGTCGCTCTACCGGTACGTGGCCGCCAAGGACGAGCTCCACGTCCTCATGCAGGAGGCGGCCATGGGCCCGCCGCCCCCGCTGCCCGCCCTGGAGCGGAAGGCCGGCTGGCGGGAGGCGCTCGCGCAGTGGGCCCACGCGCAGCGCCGGGTCTTCCACGCCAATCTGTGGATGCTCCGCATCCCCCTCGCGGGACCGCCCGCGAGCCCGAACTCGGTCGCCTGGTGGGAGCAGGGCCTCCAGGCTCTCGCCGGCACGGGTCTGGACGCGGGCGAGGAGATCTCCGTCATCCTTCTGGTCTCCGGTTTCGTGCGGAACGAGGCGCTGTTGACGGGTGATCTCGATGCCGCCGTCGCGTCCCGCGGCGTGTCGGCGCAGGAGGTCATGGAGGGCTACGCGCGGACATTGAACCGGCTGGTCGACCCCGTGCGTCATCCCGCCCTCTCCCGGTTGACGGGGATCGAGGGGATGTGGGCGCCGGGCGCGCCCGACCACGAGTTCACGTTCGGTCTCGACCGGGTGCTGGACGGGGTCGACGTGCTGATCCGGTCCCGCGCGTAGGGTGCGGAGCAGGGCATTGCGGTAGGGGTCCGTGCGGCGTCGGATGCCATGTTCGCGCGAGGTCGGGGGCGTACGCTTCATGGTCATGAGCGGAGAGAAGCCCGGCCCCCGGACGGCAGGCGACGCGGTGGGCGACGCGGATGGGCCGGCGGGTGGGGACGCTGCCGCACCGGCCGCTCCCCGTGCGCCGATGAGTCTGCGGGAGCGGAAGAAGCAGCTGACGTATCAGGCGGTCTCCGACGCCGCGATCTCGTTGTTCCTTGAGCGCGGCTTCGACAAGGTCTCGGTGGCGGAGATCGCGGCCGCTGCGGACATCTCCAAGCCGACGCTGTTCCGCTACTTCCCCGCCAAGGAGGACCTGGTTCTCCACCGGTTCGCCGATCACGTGGACGAGTCCGCGCGAGTGGTCGCCGGCCGTGCGGACGACGAGTCCCCGCTGGACGCGCTGCGGCGCCACTACCTGGACGGGCTGGAGCGGCGCGACCCCGTCACGGGCCTCTGCGACGTGCCGCAGGTGCTGGCGTTCCACCGGCTGTTGTACGGGACGCCGTCCCTGGTGGCCCGGCTCTACGCCTACCAGGGCCGCTCCGAGGCCGCGCTCGCCCGCGCGCTGGGCGGCGGGGTGACGGACCGGCTGGCCGCGGGCCAGATCATCGCGGTCCTGCGGATCCTGTCACTGGAGAACTGGCAGCGGATCAGCGAAGGCCGGAGCGCGGACCAGGTGTACGGCGACGCCGTCGCGGCGGCGGAGCGGGGTTTCGCGCAACTGCGGTCGGGGCTGGGGGACGGGCGGTAGGCACCGCACCGGACCACCGGCCGCTGAGGGCTGTCCCGGGTCCATCCTTTCGATCGGGCCGGATCAGGGTGCCGGACCCCGCGAGCCCGGCATGATCCGAACGAACGTGATCAATACACCTAGTGGCCCTCGTCGGCGTGCTGCACCGCCTCGGCGATCTCGCGGACCCGGTCGAGCGTGATGCCGGTGCGCTGCTCCACGGCCAGCGGGTGATCGGTGGGCTCCAGCTCGATGAGCGGGCGCCTGCCGATCGGGCGGGTGTGCGCATTGGTCTTGAGGTTGGTCGTCCGGGGGGAGTAGAGGCCCAACTCGGTGGTGAGCCAGCCGAAGTACGGCTTCTCGGACTCCCGGCCCGGGGTCTCCCACACATCGAGCGCGCGGCCGAAGTTCTCCCGGCTCAAGGACACCCAGACGCCCCAGGAGAACGGCTCCACGCTGCCGATCACGGGTATCTCGATCAGGCCCTTGATGAAGTAGTGCTCGTGTCTGACGATGCACTGGTCCGTCGAGAGCATGCTGTCGGGGTCGCTCTCCAGGCTCGCGTCCCAGACGTCGGGCGCCATGGTGGAGTACCCCATCGGGAGTTCCGTGTGGTGTTCGCCGCAGCGGGAGCAGGTGTAGCCGGGGTCGGTAGCCATGGGCGGGATCCTAGAGCCTCCGCTTGTCGCGCACATGGCCCCGGTGGGGCCCCGCCGCCTGCGCTCAGTCCGCGGCGGGGATGTCCAGAGCCGTTCCGTACAGCCGGGAGACCCGGATCCGGATCACCACGCGCCGGTCCGCGACCAGTTGGGCCAGGAAGGCGGCCTCCTCGGCCGGGTCCTCGAAACCCGGTGTCAGGGACAGGAGTTCGCGGCTGACCGGGTCACCCGGCGCGGCCGCCGGAGCGGACACCTCGGCCACGCCCTCCGCCACCGCGAACGAAAACTCGTCCGGGCCGCGGACATGCAGCGCAGCGTGCGGATCGGTGCGCAGCTGGCGGGGCTTGAGGCGGTCGGCGGTGCTGGAGACGCGTACCACGCGTGCTTCGGCGTCCCAGGAGTACAGCACCGTCGTCAGGTGGGGATGCCCGGTGCGCCGCACGCTCGCGAGTACTCCGAACTGCTGTTCCGCGAGGATCAGGGACAGTTCGGCTTCGGTGAGCACGCGCGGGGCGGGACCGGCGCCGGGGCCGGAGTCGGTGTCCGGGCCGGACTCGGCGCCGGGGCCGGCGTCGGTGGCCGTGTCGGACGGAGGGTTGTTCTCGGCGGGGGCGGAGGGGTGCGTGGTCATGGTCCGTCCTTCGGTGGTGTGGCGGGGTGAGGTGAGGCGGGGCGCGATGTGGTCAGGCGGTTGCCGGGTCGGTGGCGGTTGCCCGGGCCGGCCGCCTGAGCACCGCGACTGCGACGAGGAAGGCGGTGGCGAGCAGTCCGGTCCCGACGGCGAACGCCAGGTGGTAGCCGCCGGTCAGCGCCTCGGGCCGGCTGCTGCCCGAGGCGAGCAGCGTGTCCGTGCGGGCGGCGGCCAGCGTGGACAGGACGGCGACGCCCATGGCCATGCCGATCTGCTGGGTGGTGTTGAACAACCCGGAGGCGAGCCCTGCGTCCTTCTCGCTCGCCCCCGACATGCCGAGCGTGGTCAGGGTCGGGAGGGCGAGGCCGAATCCGGCGGCCAGGAACATCACCGGGAGCAGATCGGTGGCGTAGTGCGCGTGGACGGGGAGCCGGGTGAGGAGCCCGATTACCCCGATCAGCAGTGCCAGCCCCACGAGCAGGACGTTGCGGTCGCCGAATCGTGCGCTCAGCCGGGCCGAGACCCCGAGCGACACCGCGCCGATCACCGCGGCCGCCGGCAGCATGGCGAGCCCGGTGGCGGTGGCCCCGTAGCCGAGGACCCGCTGCAGGTAGAGCGCCACCAGGATCTGGAACGAGAACAGGGCGGCCACCATGAGGACTTGGATCAGGTTGGCTCCCGCGACACTGCGCGAGCGGAGGATCCGCAGGGGCAGGAGCGGGGTGGCGGCCGTGGCCTGCCGGATGACGAACGCGGCGAGGAGGACCAGCGCGAGCGCGCCCAGGCCGATCGTGTGCGCCGACAGCCATCCGTACGACTCCACCTCGACGACGGAGTAGATGCCCAGCATCACCCCTGCGGTGACGAGGAGCGCGCCGACGGTGTCGGCCCCGGCTGCGAGACCCGGCCCGCGCTCGGCGGGCAGCACGCGCACTGCGACGAGGAGCACCGCGAGACCGATCGGCACGTTGATGAAGAAGATCCAGTGCCAGCCGAGGGCGTCGGTGAGCACCCCGCCGAGCACCTGGCCGATGGAGGCCCCGGCCGCCCCGGTGAAGCTGAACACGGCGATGGCCCGGGCCCGTTCGCGGCTTTCGGTGAAGAGGGTGACGAGGATGCCCAGACCGACCGCGGAGGCCATGGCGCTGCCGGCGCCCTGGAGGAAGCGTGCGGTGATGAGCAGGGCGGGGGAGCCGGCCGCCCCGGCCAGTACGGAGGCGGCTGTGAAGACCGCGGTGCCGGCCAGGAACATCCTCCGGCGTCCCAGGAGATCGCCGAGCCGGCCGCAGAGCAGCAGCAGACCGCCGAAGGCGATCAGGTAGGCGTTGACGACCCAGCTGAGGGCGGCGGGTGTGAACCCGAGGTCGTTCTGGATGGTGGGCATCGCCACCGTCACGATCGAGCCATCGAGCACGGTCATCAGCAGACCGGTGGCGATCACGCCGAGTGCGAGGTGGCGCGAGCGTGTGGCCGGTGGTGCGGGAGCGGGTGCGGCGGATGCGGTGGCAGACATCGGGCTCTCCTGTCGGTGGGTTCGACAAGAGAGAAGGTAGCAGATGGTTTTGTTGCGGACTATTTCTTTCGGTTCTATTTTTCGTGGATCCCGCGGCCGGACACTCGGGGATTCCGTGGCCGGGCGCTCGGGGGTCCCGCGGTCGGCCACTCGTGGGTCCCGCGCCTGGCTGCTCGCGGACCCGCGCCTGGCTACTCGCGGACCCGCGCCCGGCTACTCGCGGACCCGCGCCCGGCAGGCGGAATCCACGGCGGCTACCTCTGGCTCTGGCGTGCCCGGCGGACCGCCCGCGGATTCTCGACCGGGGTGGCCAGGTGCTCGCCGACCAGCTGGTTCAGGGCGCGCAGGAGGGTCTCCCGGTCGGTCCGTGGCAGGCTGCTCAGCGCTTCCTCGTGCACCCGGTCGACGATCTCCTGGCTCTGTGCGGCGAGTGCCGCGCCCTGCTCGGTGACGGCGATGATCCGCGCCCGCCGGTCCCGGCTCGAAGGGCGGCGTTCGGCGAGACCCGCGCTCTCCAGGGCATCCACCGTCACCACCATCGTGGTCTTGTCCATGTCGCCGATCTCGGCGAGCTGGATCTGGGTGCGCTCCTCCTCCAGGGCGTGAACCAGGACGCAGTGCATGCGTGCGGTGAGCCCGATCTCGGCGAGGGCTGCCGACATCTGGGTCCGCAGGACATGACTGGTGTGGTCCAGGAGGTAGGAGAGGTCGGGTGCGGTGCGCGTGGGTGCCATGGCCGTCATGTCTGCCAGCGTAACAATTCGATCTGTGGTGGATCGTCCGCAACGGACTTGTCTCGCCGCCCGCGTCGTTCACCCCGGGGAAGCGCCGCAGCTCGCGTGTCAGCGCCCGCGCGCCCACCACCGGCGAAGACCGGGCGGCGGGCGCCGGGCCCCACGCGTCCGCGAACGCGCGCTCCCCGCCGCTGGTCCGCCGGCCGCCCGATCGCGCAGCGGCCGCCACGGATCGTCGGGCGACGCCATCGGTGCCTGCCGCTCCAGCTGCGCCTGGATCTCGTAGTACGAGTCATGGGCCGTCACCCGGAACGCCTCGTCGTACGAGGCCATCGCCGCACGCATCGCCGAACCGGCGAGACCGCGCTTGCGGACCCGCGCGGCCAGCAGGCCGAAGCAGCCGATGACCGCCGCGAGGGCGCCGGCGAAGACCAGGAACGGCACCAGCTCGTCCATGGGGCCGAGCGTACGGCGGGCAGGGCCGGGGTGACGCGAAATCCGGCGCCTGCGCCTCAGGCGGCCCCAGCCCGCAGGCGATCGCGCTGGATCCGGTGGGCCAGGGCGCGCCGCACGGACGCCGTCCCGGTCGGCGCGGCATCCCGGCGGGACGGCACGTCGAGACCGCGGCTGATCTCGTCGTACGCGCTCCGGTGGGCGGCGGGCAGTGTCGCGGCGTGCAGCCGCAGGTCCTCCTCGACGAGGCGGCGCAACTCGTCGACGTTCTCGGGGGTGAAGCGCTTCTTCCCCCGCGCGAGCGCGCCGACGGACCGGGTGCAGCGGGCGGTCTCGGCGTACGTCTCCGAGAGGTCCTCGGCGAGTCCCCACAGGCGGCCTTCGAGCCACGGTGCGTCGTGCTGGTCGAGGGAGACGTCCATCGGAGGAGTGGAATCGGCGTCGCGGTACTTCGTGACCTGCTTGGACACGGCGGGCTGGCTCATGTCGGTGAGCCGGGCGATGCGTTCCTGGGTCCAGCCGAAGCCGACGAACACCTTGATCATCTCGGTGCGGAGCTTGCGCATCTCCTCGCCGGCCCGGATGACCTCGTTCATCCCGGCGAGCAGCCGCTCGGCCTGCTCCTCGGTCAGCGTCGCGCTCTGTCGGGTGTTCTCTCCGGCTGCCACACCACAGTTATATACCGGGCCGCCAGAGCGCCATAACCAGGTTGTACAACCTGGTTATGACTGACAGTATGCGGCGCATGCCCACCTTCAGCGCACCCGACGGAACCCGGCTCTCCTACCGCACGTACGGAGAGGGTGACCCGGTCGTCTGCATCCCCGGTGGCCCCGCCGACTCCCGCTACCTGGGCGATCTCGGCGGCCTGTCCGCCCATCGCCTCCTGGTCGTTCCGGACCTCCGCGGCACCGGTGAGTCGGCTGTTCCCGAGGACCCCGCCACCTACCGTTGCGACCGCCTGGTCGACGACATCGAGGCGCTACGACGCCACCTCGGTCTCTCCCGTACGGACCTGCTGGGCCACTCCGCCGGCGCGAACATCGCGGTGCAGTACGCGGCCCGTCACCCGTCGCGCGTCGGCCGGCTCGCCCTGATCACCCCCGGCGCCCGGGCCGTCGGCATCGACATCACCGGTGAGGAGCGCCGTGAGCTCGCCCGGCTGCGGAGCGGCGAGCCGTGGTTCCCGGCGGCGTTCGCGGCGCTGGAGGCGATCACCCTGGGGACGGGCACCGACTGGGCGGCCGTGGACCCGTTCTTCCACGGCCGGTGGGACCAGGCGGCACGGGACCACCAGGTGGCGAGCCGGCCGGACAACCCGGACGCCGTCGCCCATTTCGGGGCCGAGGGCGCCTTCGACCCGGCGGCCACCCGCGCGGCGCTGGCCGTCCTCGGCGCACCCGTCCTGCTGCTGGCCGGGGAGTTCGACCTGAACAGCACGCCCCGCTCGGTGGCCGCCTTCGCCGGTCTGTTCCCCGACGCGACCCTCGTCGTGCAGGGCGGGGCGGGGCACTATCCGTGGGCCGACGACGCCGATCGGTTCACGGCCGCCGTGTCGGCGTTCCTGGGGTGAGCACGGAGCCGGACCTTCGCGGCCGAGCGGTGCACATCAGGCCAGCAGCCGGGACAGCCGCGCGGCCTGCCGTTCCACCGTCCCCGGAGGGTTGCGCGGGTGGTCGGGATGGTCGAAGGAGAGCAGGAACAGCCACACGAGCGCCAGCAGCCGCCGCGTTTCCAGCAGCAGGGGCCGCTCGGAGGCGTCCAGGTCGAACCGGCCCAGGAAGGCCTCCGCGTCCAGGGGTTCATCGACCCAGGCCGCCACGTGCTCAGTGATCTCCGCCAGTTCGAGGGGCCGGTCGCTGCGGCCGGACTCCTCGAAGTCGACGATCCGTACGCGGTTACCGTCCCACAGGTAGTTGGCGAGGTTGCCGTCGCCCGGCCCGAACACCGGGCGGACGTCCGGCGGTCCGGCATCCGCGATCCCCGCGCCCGCGAGCCATTCCAGCCCGCAGTCCATGGCCCGGCCCACCTCGGGTCCCACCCGGGGGCGGGCCCGCGGCGCCCAGTCCCCGATCCGGGCGGCCAGGTACTGGCGGTGCCCCGGTCGCACCGGCACCTCGCCGAGAGCGTGCGCGGGCACCGCTTCGTACACCTTGCTCACCGCCGATGCCAGCGCGTCGAGCTGCCGGTCGCCGATGCGCTGCCCCCGGAGCGGCCCGCCCGGGAGCCGGGACATCACCACGACCGGTTCGTCGGGCGCGAGATCCGCGTGCCGGGGCGCGGGGGCGAGCCCGGGCGCGTACAGGTCGAGGAGAGTGAGCGCCCGCCACTCGCGCTCGCTCTGCTCACGG
Organism: Streptomyces sp. NBC_01013; assembly: GCF_045162765.1. Taxonomy (NCBI): domain Bacteria; kingdom Bacillati; phylum Actinomycetota; class Actinomycetes; order Kitasatosporales; family Streptomycetaceae; genus Streptomyces; species Streptomyces sp. NBC_01013. Next base: position 3,787,748 of record NZ_CP108687.1, on the reverse strand, counting down.
GAGCCTGACCGGAACCTCTTGGTCACCGTGTCGGGCCCGACGTCGAGGGCGTGGGTGCTCCAGGAAGCCGCAGTCATGGGAGGTGATCCTGTCAGGCGGGCCGCCAGGGATGGCCGGGACCGCGGCCGGGCGGGCCGGTCTGCGCGGGGTGCGGTCAGGCCGGAAGCTCGACCGTCACGTACGGGGCCAGCGCGCGGAGGAAGTCCGCCGCGTCGAACATCGCCCCGGCCGAGGCCACGCCCGTGGTCCGGGTGCGGCCGCTCAGGATGCGCTCGACGGCCTCCACCGCCAGGGGCGCGGTGACCGCGTAGATGTCCTGGCCGCGGGCCGTGGCGCGGCGCTCGGTGCCCCCCGCCCGGACCACGACGTCGACGACGAAGGTCTGGTCGGAGCGGCCCAGCGGGTCGACCGCCTCCGGTGCCGGGGTGTCCGGGCCGGCCAGGTCGCCCGCCGCCTCGACGGACATGTGGGTGCGGACGGCCGGTACCTTCACGTGGCTGGGCACGGTCACGACATCGGCCATCGTGAACTCCGTGATCACCGCGCGCCGGCCCAGCGGTCCGGGGAACAGCCACTCGCCCTGTGCCACCTCGTCCTCGTGGTACCGCAGCGCACCGTCCGCGAACCGCACCCGACGGCCCCCTCGGCGGTCGTGGGACACCTGGCCCGCCTCCCGGGTGCCCGCCGTCGGCCGCCAGCTGCTCAGCCCGTACGCGACATCCACCGAGTCCGCGGCCGTCGCTTCGCCCATTGCCGCGGTGACGAGCAGGTCGCCCAGTCCGCCGTAGAACGCCATGGCCGGCACCACGGGGGTGCCCGATCGCCGGGCCGCCTCCGTGTGGTCGGCGAACATCGCGACGTTCGCCTCGATCTCCGCCGCGACGTCGACGTACGGGATCCCCGCTCGCAGGGCCGCCTCGACGACCGGGCCGCCGGTCACCGCGAAGGGCCCGGCGCAGTTGATGACCGCTGCGGCGCCGGCGAGGGCGCGGTCCAGTGCGGCCGGGTCGTCCGCACCGGCCGGCCGCACCTCCACGCCGCCCCACTCGGCCGCCAGCGCCTCCAGGCGGGCGGCGTTCCGGCCGGAGGCGATCGGGGTGAGCCCGCGCCGCCGCAGCTCGGCGACGATGAACCGACCGGTGTGCCCGGTGGCCCCGTAGACCACTACCGCAGCCGCTGTACTCATGGTTCCCCGCTCTCGATGTGGCCACTCGACCCGGTGGCCCGATGTGGTGAGAGCTCCAGTCTGGGCGGGGGCGGCGCCCGACCGTGATGGTCCGGACCGACAGCATGCGTACACTTTCGGACATGCCAACTGTCGCGCTGCTGGCCGCCGGTGACCTGCTGCACTTCGAACTGGCGGTGGCGTACGAGATCTTCGGCAACCCCCCGCGCGAGGCGACGGACGGCTGGTACGACGTCGTGCTCTGCGGCCCCGGACCGGTGCAGGTCGGCCCGTTCAGGGTCGAGCCCGAGCACGGGCTGGACCGGGTGGCGGCCGCCGACACCGTGATCGTGCCGGCGTGCGTCGACATCGACGTACCGCCGCCGGCAGAGCTGATCGAGGCGGTGCGGGCGGCGCACGAGGCGGGTGCGCGGGTCGCCTCGCTGTGCACCGGCGCGTTCGTGCTCGGTGCCGCGGGCCTGCTGGACGGCCGGCGCGCCACCACCCACTGGGCACATGCCGCCGAGCTGAGCACGCGCCATCCGCTGGCCGAGGTCGACCCGGACGTCCTGTACACGGACAACGGCAACGTGCTCACCTCTGCGGGCAAGGCCGCGGCCGTGGACCTCTGCCTGCACCTCATCCACCTCGACCACGGCGCGGCCGTCGCCAACTCGGTGGCCCGACGCCTCGTCATGCAGCCGCACCGGCCGGGCGGCCAGGCGCAGTTCGCATCCACTCCGGTCCAGGCTTCGGGCGACCACGCACTCGCCCAGCTGCTCGCCTGGGTCCAGCAGCGGCTGGACCAGCCGCTTTCGGTGACCGACATGGCGAGGAAGGCGAACACCAGCCCGCGCCACCTGGGGCGGCAGTTCCGGGCGGTGATCGGGCAGACGCCCATCCAGTGGCTCCTGATCCAACGCGTCCGCCGCGCCCAGGAGTTGCTGGAGGCCACCGACGAGAGCATCGAGGCGGTCGCCGTAGCCACCGGCATGGGGACGGCCACGACGTTGCGGCGCCAGTTCAAGAAGATCGTCGGGGTCCCGCCCGACAGCTACCGACGCGCCTTCCGCAGCGCGCGGCCCGCCTGACCGGTCCCGGCTGCGGTCACGGCCCAAGCTGTCATCTCCGTACGGATCTCCAGGCGTGGTGCTCACTCGCAGTCGGTGTAACCCGCGTCTTCGCACTGACCGCGCCGCCAGTCGTCCAGGGTCGACTGTTCACTGCCGGGCGTGAACGATCCGGTTCCCTCGCGGGCCGTCGGAGACGGTGGCGGGGCGGACGGCGTCCAACGGGGGGTGGCCGAAGCCGGCGCACCGGTCGGCTTCGGCGCGGCCGTCCTGGCCGATGTCGACGGCTGCGTGGCCGTCTGCGTGGCCTGGGTCGGCGTCTTCGCGGCGATGGAGGGCGTGGTCTCGGAAGCGGACGGTTCCGGCTTCGGCGGGACCGAAGCGGAGGTGGCGCTGGGTGAGCGCTGCGGCTTGTGCTGCTCCCCGCCTGCGCCGCAGGCGACGCCTCCCAGGACGAGGGCCGCGACCAGGGCCGAGGTGGGAACGACGTTTCGCATGATCCGGCCCTCCCGGCGGCGGATGCCTCACGGCAACGGCCTCTCCAGCGTCACACGCGGGGCCGAACGGCGCGCGCCTTCGGCGGCCCCGCCCCCTTCGGGGGACCGCGACAGGCCGTACGGGCCGAACCGGCGCCCGGCCCGGGCTCCGGCGGCATGCCGCTCATCGAGGAGGCCGGGGCCCGTCCTGGACGAGCGGCATGCCGGCCGCGACCGGTTACCGCGTACGGCCGGTCCGAGGGCCGGCCCTCACTTCAGGTGCCGGGCGAAGAACTGGTTCGCGGCGTCCCCCGCGAACTGCGGGACGCCGGCGTGCCCGCCCATGTTGGCGTGCAGGGTCTTCTCCTTGGAGCCGAAGGCGTCGAACAGGTCCAGGGCCGCCTGCCGGTCGTTCCCCTCGTCGTCCCACTGCAGCAGGACATGCAGCGGAAGCGTGAGCCGACGGGCCTCCTCGACCACGGCGCGAGGCACGAGACTCCCGGCGAACAGGACGGCGGCCGAGACACGCGGCTCGACCGACGCCAGCCTGACGCCGATGGAGATCACGCCGCCCGAGTACCCGACCGGGCCGCCGATCTCCGGCAGTGAAAGGAGGGCGTCCAGGGCGGCCTGCCATTCCGGGACGGCCTTGTCGACAAGCGGGAGGACGAGGGCGTCGACGATCTCGTCGGTGACCGGCTCGCCCGCCTCCATCACCCGGCGCAGATCGGCGCGGGCCTGCTCGGTGGCGGGCCAACGGGGCCGGTCACCGCTTCCGGGGAGTTCGATGGTGGCCGTGGCGAAACCCTCCGCCGCGGCGTCCCGGGCCCGTCCCACCAGCCGGGGGTACATCTTGCGCAGCCCGAGCGGCGGGTGGCCCAGCAGGATCAGTGGTGCCGGTGCCGGTGCCGGTGCGGATTCGGGCGTCCACAGGATGCCGGGGATCTCGCCGAGGATGAATGCGCGTTCGCGGACGCCGTCGTCAAGGCGCTGGTCGGAAGTGAACTGCATGGTCGTGCCTTTCGGGAGTGCACAGAGGCGGCGCTCCCGGACGACCTATCGCCCGACCGTGACCCCGGAGGGGAGCACCCACGTCGATACTGCGTTCACGGGTACCACCTCCTCGTTCTGTCGCACGGCCTCGCGGAGGTTAACAGCGGCTCGACGTGGTCCGCCAACGCTTTTCCGCAGCGGGCCCGCCGGGCGCCGGGAAGCCGCCTCACCCGCGGAAGGCGGGTGATGACTGCCGTGGGCAGCCGTGGGCCTCACCAGGGCACTACGCCGGCGTCGTCGAAGAACTGGCCGGTCGGGCCGTCGTCGGGCAGGGTCGCGAGTCTGATGGCGATCGCCGCGCCCTGCTCGGGGGTGCGTACGCCGCGGAAGCCGTTGAGGTCGGTCGCGACGTAGCCGGGGCAGCCGGCGTTGATCAGGATGTTCGTACCGGTCAGCTCCCGGGCGTACTGGAGGGTGACAGCGTTCAGGAACGTTTTCGACGGCGCGTACGCCACGGCCACCGGACCCGCCGTCTGCTCGGCGGCGGGTCCCGACTGCCGGGTGAGGGAGCCGACACTGCTGGACATGTTCACGATCCGTGGTGAGGCGGAGCGGCGCAGCAGCGGCATCATCGCGTTGGTGACCCGGATGACGCCGATCACGTTGGTCTCCACGACGGTTCGGATGGTGGCGGGATCGACCTGGGTGGGCTCCTGCGGCATGCCGCCGGTGATGGCGGCGTTGTTGACGAGCACGTCGAGGCGCCCTGCCTGTGCCTCGATCAGCCGTGCGGCGGCGGTCGCGCTCGCGTCGTCGGTCACGTCCAGTGGTACGCCGAACGCGTCGACGCCGGCCGCGCGCAGCTTCTCCACCGCGGCCCTACGACGCTCATCGTCGCGGGCGCCGACGCCGACGGTCCAGCCGAGGGCGCCCAGGCCCGTGGCGATCTCGTAGCCGATTCCCTTGTTCGCGCCGGTGACCAGCGCAATCGTTCGTTCGCTCATGGGGACCATGCTGCCCTCGGCGCCCGGTGGGGGTCCAAGACCGAAAGGGTGGGCAACGATACCGTCAGGGTATTGGTCCGGGTACCGTGGCGATATGGAGACCCGCGAACTGCGCTACTTCGTCGCTGTCGCTGAAGAACTGCACTTCGGGCGTGCCGCGCAGCGGCTCGGGATCGCGCAGCCGCCTCTGTCGCGGGCGATCCAGCAGCTCGAACGCAGGCTCGGGGCGGCGCTGCTGGACCGGACCAGCCGCACCGTGACGCTCACCGAGGCCGGCGGGGTGCTCTTGGTCGAGGGACGGGCGGCCCTCGACGCGGTCGACGCCGCCGAGCGCCGGACCCGCCGCGCCGCCGTTTCTGCGACCGGCCGCCCCGGCCTGGTCCTGGTCACGAAGGCCAGCGCGTCCAGAGAACTGCTGGCGAAACTGCTCGACGCGTACGCCGCCGAACCCGGGGCGGTCCCCGTCGAGGTCATCCTGTGCGGTCCGGCGGAGCAGGAACGATTCCTGCGCGAGGGCCGGGCCGACGTGGCGCTGCTGCACCGGCCGTTCGACTCGACTGCCGGCTTCGACGCGGAAGAGCTCGGCGCGGAGGGCCAGGTGGTGATCCTGCCGTCCGGACATCCGCTCGCCGCCCGGGCCCACGTACACATGGCCGACATCGCCGGACTGCCGGGCCTGCCCCTGCCACGCTGGCCCAACCCCGACGGAACCTACCCGCCCGGCCCCGGCCCGCAGGTCCGCGACCACGCGCAGCTGTTGCAGCTCGTCGCTCTCGGCCGCGCCTGCGCGGTCTCACCGGAGTCGTGCCGAGCCCAACTGCCCGGTGACCTCGCCGCCGTGCCCGTGCTGGACGCGCCGACCGTCACCACCGTGATCGCCTGGCCACCGCACAGCCGGTCCAGAGCCGTCGCCGACCTCATCCGGACCGCGACACGTCTCTGCTAGGGCCTCTGGGTAGACGGCAGACGTCCTGCACGTACGACACCTGCCGTGCCCGGTCACCATGACCCGTCCGAGTGGCACGGAACACTTTTGCAAGCACCTGCTTGCAAAAGTTAGCAGTGCGGGTCCAGTATCGAGGTATGGCCTCACTCAACGTCGGCAATCTCGGCGAGTACCTGCGCGAGCAGCGCCGTACCGCGCAGCTGTCGCTGCGGCAGCTCGCCGATGCCGCCGGGGTGTCCAATCCCTATCTCAGCCAGATCGAGCGCGGGCTGCGCAAGCCGAGCGCCGAGGTCCTCCAGCAGGTTGCCAAGGCGCTGCGGATCTCCGCCGAGACCCTGTACGTGCGGGCCGGGATTCTGGACGAGCGGGAGCGGGAGGAGCTGGAGACGCGGGCGGTGATTCTGGCCGATCCGTCGATCAACGAGCGGCAGAAGAGCGTGCTGCTGCAGATCTACGCCTCCTTCCGCAAGGAGAACGGGTACGAGGACGAGCCCGTCGACCCCGAGGCCGAGGAGGGGCGCGCATCCGGTGCGGATGCGCCCTTCAGTACCGACGGCAGTGCTGCCGATACAGGTTCAAAGCCTTCAAAACCCTCACACTGAGTCTGATGATCCGGGAGGACCACAGTCATGGCCATCACCGATGACCTGCGCAAGACCCTCACCGACCCGACCCCCCTCTACTTCGCCGCCGGCACGGCCGACCTCGCCGTGCAGCAGGCCCGGAAGGTTCCGGCCCTGATCGAGCAGCTGCGCGCCGAGGCGCCGGAGCGCATCGAGGCGGTGCGCAACACCGACCCCAAGGCCGTGCAGGAGAAGGTGGCCGGCCAGGCCAAGGAGGCGCAGGCCACCCTTCAGGCGAAGGTCACCGAGGTGATCGGGGCGTTCGACACCGACCTGAAGAAGCTGGGCGAGAGCGCCCAGGACCTGGCGCTGCGCAGTGTCGGCGTGGCCGCGGAGTACGCGGTCAGGGCCCGGGAGACGTACGAGAAGGTCGCCGAGCGTGGCGAGCAGACCGTGCGGACGTGGCGTGGTGAGACCGCGGAGGAGATCGTCGAGATCGCGGTCGTCGTCGAGCCGCGCAAGGAGTCGAAGCCGCAGACGGCGAAGGCCGAGCCGAAGCCCGCCGCCAAGCCGGTGGCCGCCAAGCCCGCGCCCGCGCCCAAGACCGTCAAGGCGGAGACCAAGCCGTCCCCTGCGGCCGCCAAGAAGGCTCCGGTGCGCAAGCCCGCCGCCAGGAAGACCACGCCGCCCACCGGTAAGTAGCGTCGCATGCCCGGCAGGTGTGCCGGGGCGGCGGACGGGCACCTTCCGGGTGCCCCGGTCGTTGTCCCGGTACCTTGGCCGCGAGCGCTCATCCACTCACTAGGCGGTGCACCACATGTTGCTCGAAGGCTTCAACTCATTCCTCGGGCTGATCTTCACGGCCATGCTCGTCCTCGCCGTGGTGGCCTTCATCATGGCCGCGATCGCCCGCGAGGATGCCTACCGCGCGGCGGACAAGCAGAAGAAGTCCTTCTGGCTGATCATTCTCGGCATCGCGGTGGTGGTGAACCTCTGGGTGCCCATGCTCTTCGTGCAGCTCGCCGGGCTGATCGCGTCCATCGTGTTCTTCGTGGACGTACGGCCCGCACTCAAGGCCGTCACAGGCGGCAGTCGCCGGAGTGGTGGCTCCAGCAGCGACGGGCCGTACGGGCCCTACAACGGCGGGCGCTGAGCACCCGCGGGTGACACCTGTCCGGGGCGGGGGCGCGGGATGCTCCGGCCCCGGTCGCCGTTCCGCGCCCGGCGACGGGTGGTGTCGCGGGCGGTTTCCTGGTCGCGGTCGAGCAGCAGGACCGCGACGTCGTCCGTGAGTTCGCCGCCGTTCAGCTCGCGGACGTGCGTGACCGCCGCCTCCAGGAGGTCCTCGCCGGTCAGGCCTTCGGCCAGCTGACGGTTGATCATGGCAACCATGCCGTCCTGGCCGAGACGCTGCGTGCCGTCGCCGACGCGTCCCTCGATGAGCCCGTCCGTGTACATCATCAGGCTCCACGAGCCGCCCAGTTCCACCTGCCGGCGGGGCCAGCGGGCGCGTGGCAGCAGGCCGAGTGCCGGGCCGCCGTCCTCGTACGGAAGCAGGTGCGCGGCCCGTCCCTGGCGTGCGATCAGCGGTGCGGGGTGGCCCGCCAGGCACAGGCCCGCGCGGCGGCCGTCGGGGGCGATGTCGACGGTGCAGAGCGTCGCGAAGATCTCCTCGCTCTCCCGTTCGTGCTCCAGGACCTGCTGGAGCGTGGAGAGCAGCTCGTCGCCGCAGAGCCCTGCCAGTGTCAACGCCCGCCAGGCGATGCGAAGTTCGACGCCGAGCGCCGCCTCGTCCGGGCCGTGGCCGCAGACGTCGCCGATCATCGCGTGCACCGTGCCGTCCGGGGTGCGGACCGTGTCGTAGAAGTCACCGCCGAGCAGCGCGCGGCTGCGGCCGGGGCGGTAGCGGGCCGCGAAGTGCAGATCGGAGCCGTCGAGCAGGGGGGTGGGGAGCAGGCCACGCTCCAGGCGGGCGTTCTCCTGGGCGCGCAGCCGGGATTCGGTGAGCTGGTGCTGGGCGACGTCGGCGCGTTTGCGTTCGACGGCGTAGCGAATGGCGCGGCTGAGCAGCCTGCCGTCGAGCTCGCCGCGGAAGAGGTAGTCCTGCGCCCCCACCCGTACGGCCTCGGCGGCCAGCTCGGCGTCGTCCTCCGCGGTGAGCGCGAGCACGGCGTGCCGGGGCGCGATGCGCAGCACGTGTTTGAGCGTGGCGAGCCCGTCGGCCTCCGCGTCCGGTCCGCCGCGCGTCTCGGCGCCGGACAGCAGTGCGAGGTCGAGCAGGATGCAGTCCACGTCGTCGGTGAGGAGCCGGCCCGCCTCGGTCAGGTTGCGGGCGGCGCGGACGCGGACCCGGGCACCGGCCGCCGCGGAGAGCTCCGGGACGCTGAAGGTGCCCGCCGGGTCGTCCTCGATCACCAGGAGGGTGAGGTCGGTGCCATTGCTGGCCTCCGCAGCGGGAACGGCACGCTGCTGCGGTACGGGTACGGGCATCGGTTCGGGTTTCCTTCCCTCCCCCCGAGGGCGCGGCGGAACGACGATCGACGACCCGCCAGACGGGGACGATAGCGGTACGGGATACGGGAACGGAATGGCGCACCGCACACGGCCTCCGGCATATGCACCGCCATAAGCCGCGTCAGGTCACGGATCAGGCGCCATGGGCCGCCCCGGGGCGCCCGGGGCGGCATGACAAAGGTCACGCCGGGCGCCCCGGGCGAAGTGGCCCCGCTCACGCCGGTGATGTGGCACGGGTGTCAGTGGTCCGGGCGGACCACTCCGAGGATCTGCATGGATCCCGCCCCGGCGAGCGTGACGTTGCGGCCGGGGCGCGGAGCGTGCACGATCGCGCCGTCGCCGATGTACATCCCGACGTGGCTGGCGTCGCCGTGGTAGATGATCAGGTCGCCGGGGCGCATGTCCTTGATCGCGATGTGCGGCAGCTGCCTCCACTGCTCCTGCGAGGTGCGCGGGATCGGCCGTCCGGCCGAGGCCCAGGCGCGGGAGGTCAGCCCGGAGCAGTCGTACGACTTGGGGCCCACGGCCCCCCACACGTACGGCAGCCCTATCTGGGCGGTCGCGAAGGCCACCGCCTTCTTGCCGGTCGCGCTCGCCTCGCGGTTGATCTCCTTCAGTGCGCCGGAGCTCAGCCAGGCGGTCTGCGACTTGTACTCCGCCTCCTGCTCCAGCTGGAGGAGGCGGGCGCGCTCCTCCTCCTCCAGCTGGGACTCCAGCTCCTTCGCCGCCGCGATCTGCGCGTTGATCTTCTTCTTCGCCTTGGCCTGCTTGACGCGATTGGCTTCGAGCTTCGTCCAGTTGGTGCTCGCGTCCTGCGTGTACGTCTCCAAGTCCTCCTGGGTCCTGTTCAGCTCCCCCAGCAGCCCCTTGGCGGCCTTCTGGCCCTGGCGGGCCCGGCTGACCCCGTCCAGGAAGAGCTGCGGGTCACCGCTGAGCATGAGCCGGGCGCCCGGCGGCAGTCCGGCGTTGCGGTACTCGTCGCGGGCCTGGGCTCCCGCCCGGTCCTTCAGCTCGGCGATCTTCGCCTGGCCCTCGACTATGGCCTGAGCCAGTTTGACGATCTCACCCGACTGCTTCTTGGCCTTCTCCTCGGCGAGGTTGTACGCGTCCGTGGCCGAACCGGCGGCCCGGTAGAGACCCTCGATCTCCTGGCGGACCTCTTCGAGGCTCTTCTTCCCCGTCTGCCCCGTCCCCTCCGACGGGGCAGGGGTGGGTGTGGGGGGTGCGGGTGTCGCGAACGCCTGGACCGGCGTGGCCAGTACGGCCATCGCGCAGACCAGAGTGATCGCGGCAGTGGCGCAGTGGCGTCGGTACACGAAGCTCCCCCTCCGAGCGGATCCCACGGATCTGATTTACCGTCAGTAACTTACCGTGCCGACGAGATCGTGCCATGCCCTACCGAAAAGCAACAGAGGCAGACACATCCCCGCAGGCGGTGGGACCCCCGCCCCTCCCGGACCGGTGTTCCCCCTCCGGCCCCCTTGTTCTGGGACGAACGATGCCGTGCCGTCGTTCCCGGCGCCGGTGGAGTTCACCTTGTTTCCCGCGTCCGGGACTACTGCTCGGGCCGCAGCGCCGACCACTTCACCGTCACTTCGCCCTGACGCCACCGTCGCGCGCCGTCCGTCAGCGGCCACTCGCCCGACAGCGCCCGCACGGCCGTGATCCAGCGCTGCCGGGCACCCAGAGAGGCGTACGGCGCGGCTGCCGCCCAGGCCCGGTCGAAGTCGCGCAGGAACGCGTGGACGGGCTCGCCCGGAACGTTGCGGTGGATGAGCGCCTTGGGCAGCCGCTCCGCGAGGTCGGACGGCCGGCCGAGCGAACCGAGCCGGGTCGCGAAGGTCACCGTGCGTGGCCCCTCGGGGCCCAGCGCCACCCACACGTGGCGCCGCCCGATCTCGTCACAGGTGCCCTCCACCAGCAGCCCGCCCGGCGCGAGCCGGTCGCACAGCCGCTGCCAGACGGCGGTGACCTCGCCCTCGTCGTACTGGCGCAGCACGTTCGCCGCCCTGATCAGGGAGGGCCGCCCGGCCAGCGGGATCTCGAAGCCGCCGTGCCGGAAGGTGAGGCCCTCACGCTCGTACGGCCGCGCCGCCTCGACGCGCTCCGGGGAGATCTCGACGCCGACCACGCAGGTGCGCGGTTCGACCGTGCGCAGGCGCTCCAGCAGCTCCACGGCGGTCCAGGGGGCGGCACCGTATCCGAGGTCGACCGCCACGGGGGCGTCGGCGCGGCGCAGGACGGGGCCGTGCGTGGCGGCGATCCAGCGGTCCATACGGCGCAGCCGGTTCGGGTTGGTGGTCCCGCGGGTCGCGGTTCCGATCGGGCGCATGACACAGAGCGTAACGACCTGGGCGGGGGCGCGGACCCGGCGGCCGTCTCGCCGACGCGCAGGATCCGCCCCGTAATGATTTGGCAAAACGGAAATGAAAGGGCGAGTTCCGCTGTTCCAGCCCTTCGAAGGGACCGCGCGCCCCTTCGGTGCCATGCCGTGAACGAAGTCGGTACCAGTGCCCTGAGCGAGGAGGACCGGACGACGTGAGCCAGTACGTCTCCCGGCTCGGCAGCAGCCGGGTCGCACCGCGTCTCAGGTTCCCCGCAGGCTTCACCGGCTCCTTCCCCGGCGGCCACCGCAGGCCGCGCCGGATCGCGATGCTCTCCGTGCACACCTCCCCGCTGCACCAGCCGGGAACGGGCGACGCGGGCGGCATGAACGTCTACATCGTGGAGCTCGCCAAGCGCCTGGCCGCGATCAACATCGAGGTCGAGATCTTCACCCGCTCCACCACCGGCGCACTGCCGCCGGCCGTCGAACTGTCGCCCGGCGTCCTGGTCCGGCACGTCGACGCGGGGCCGTACGAGGGCCTGGCCAAGGAGGAGCTGCCCGCCCAGCTCTGCGCCTTCACGCACGGCGTGATGCAGGCGTGGGCCGGCCAGCGACCCGGCTACTACGACCTGGTCCACTCCCACTACTGGCTCTCCGGCCACGTCGGCTGGCTCGCGGCTCAGCGCTGGGGCGTCCCGCTCGTCCATGCCATGCACACCATGGCCAAGGTCAAGAACGCGGCACTCGCCGAGGGCGACACCCCCGAACCCGCCGCCCGCGTCATCGGTGAGACCCAGATCGTCAGCGCCGCCGACCGGCTGATCGCGAACACGGCCGAGGAAGCGGCCGAGCTCGTCCGCTACTACGAGGCGGAGCCGGGCGCCGTCGCGGTCGTCCATCCCGGCGTCAACCTGGACCGCTTCCGCCCGGCCGACGGCCGCGCCGCGGCCCGCGCGCGCCTCGGACTGCCGCAGGACGCGCTGATCCCTCTCTTCGCGGGCCGCATCCAGCCGCTGAAGGCCCCGGACGTGCTGCTGCGCGCGGTCGCCGTGCTGCTGGACCGGGACCCCTCGCTGCGGTCCCGGATCGTCGTGCCGGTCGTCGGCGGACCCAGCGGCAGCGGGCTGGCCAAGCCCGAGGGGCTGCAGAAGCTGGCGGCCCGCCTGGGCATCGCGGACGTCGTGCGCTTCCACCCTCCGGTCGGTCAGGACCAGCTCGCCGACTGGTTCCGGGCCGCGTCCGTGCTGGTCATGCCCTCGTACAGCGAGTCGTTCGGCCTGGTCGCCATAGAGGCGCAGGCGGCAGGCACCCCGGTCGTCGCGGCGGCCGTGGGCGGTCTGCCGGTGGCGGTACGGGACGAGGTCAGCGGCTTCCTGATCCCCGGGCACGACCCGGAGGCGTACGCCCACGCGCTCCAGCGCTTCGCGAGGGCGCCGGAGCTGGTCGACCGGATGGGCGGCGAGGCCGCCGCGCACGCGCAGCGCTTCGGCTGGGACACCGCGGCGGCGGCGACCGCCGACGTGTACACCGGGGCGATGCAGGATCACCGGCGCCGGGTGCGCACGCACCACGGGTGAGAACACCCGGGTGCGCCCGCGGGGGAGGGCGCCGGGTGTGCCGGTGTCGCGGGTGGGAGCACCGAATGTGTCCGCGGGCGGGAGCGCCGGGTGGGCCCGTGTCGCGGGTGAGAGCTTGCGCACGCTTCGCGGGTGGGGCTGCCGTACGCACTCCGCTGCCGGACGGGCGTACGCTCGCTGCATGGCTGACGTACCCGAGGTAGCGGCGACGCCGCAGGTCACACAGGTCGCACAGGTCATCGAGGCGACGCTGAAGGATGCCGGGCTCGACTGGGAGAGTCCAGCGCCGGGCAGTTACGTCGTCCAGCTGCCCGGGACCCGCAAGCTCGCCACCACCTGCTCGCTCATCGTCGGCGCGCACTCGCTGTCCCTCAACGCCTTCGTCATCCGCCACCCCGACGAGAACGACGCAGCGGTGCACCGCTGGCTGCTGGAGCACAACCTGCGTCTCTTCGGGGTGAGTTACGCCATCGACTCGCTCGGGGACATCTACCTCGTCGGCAGGCTGCCGCTCTCGGTGGTGACGCCGGAGGAGCTGGACCGGCTGCTCGGTGTGGTTCTGGAGGCTGCCGACGGCGCCTTCAATCCCCTGCTCGAACTCGGTTTCGCGAGCGCGATCCGCAAGGAGTACGCGTGGCGGGTGGCGCGCGGTGAGTCCACGCGCAACCTCGAAGCGTTCATGCACCTGACCCAGCGTCCCGCCAACTGACAGGCGCCGCCTGAGGGTTCCCCGCCCGTTCCTGTCGGCTATTTCCCCGTGCACGGCTCTTTCGCCGGGCACGGGGCTCGTGGCATGCTCACCGCCGACGCAGATATGAACATCGTTCACATCCGTGAAAATCATGGAAGGCGGATCGAGCTCATGGCGACCAAGGCGACTCAGGCGGCGCAAGTGACGCAACCGACCCGGCCGATGCGGGCGGCCCACGGGGGCGTCAGCAGGCGTGGACTGCTGGGCAGCGCGGTGGCCGTCGCCGCAGCCGCGGTCACCGGAGCGCTCGGCGACGGAACGGCCCTGGCCGCGACCGCCTCCGCGTCCAGCACCGGGCCGCAGCCCACCCCGCTCTGGCGGGAGTTCGCGGCACAGCCCTTCGCGCACCCGCAGATCCCGTTCATCGGCCGGGCCGGCTACCGAGGCGGCTCCGACCTCCCCCGCCCCCGCCACGGCTTCACCGCCAACGTCCTGCACTACGGCGCCGCGCCGGACAACTCCGCCGACGCCGCCCCCGCGATCAACCGTGCCATCGCCGCTGCCGGAGAGCGTGGCGGTGGCACGGTACTCATCCCCGAAGGCACGTACCGCATCGACGACATCATCCGCATCGGCCACAGCAACGTCGTGGTGCGAGGCGCGGGCAGCGGCCGCACCACCCTGTACGCGACGAAGAACCTCACCGAGATCATCGGCGCGTACGGCAGCCGCTACGGCGGCGACAAGTCCAGCTGGTCCTGGGCGGGCGGCCTCATCTGGCTCTGCCCCAAGGCCCGTTGGGCGTCACTCACCGACGCCGTCAAGGCGAAGGCCTGGCCCTTCGAGGGCTGGACCGGCAACAGGCGGGACGAGTGGCAGACCCTGACCACGGTCGCCCCCGCCCGTCTCGGTGACCGTACGATCACCGTCGACGACGCCCGGAGGCTGAAGCGCGGCACCCTCGTCCTGCTCCGCCTCGCCGACGACTCCGCGCACACCCTCCTGGAGCACATGGCGGGTGGCGGCGCCGGCCCGGAGGCGTACTACTGGGACGACAAGACCAAGCTGACCTCGTACGTCCCCTACGAGTGGCCGGTCCGCATCACCGCCGTGCACGGCCGCAGGGTCACCCTGGAGCGGCCCCTCCCGCTCGACGTCCGCCCCGAGTGGGACCCGCGCCTCACCACCCTCGCCACCCCGCTCACCGGATCGGGCGTCGAGGGGCTGACCCTCGAAGCCATCGAGACCCCGCAGTCGCCGCACCTGCTCGACAAGGGCTACAACGGCGTCGCGTTCCAGTGCGCGTACGACTGCTGGGCCGACGACATCACCGTCCGCCACGTCGACAACGGCTTCGGCCTCGTCGGCGCGTCCGCCTGCACCCTGCGTCGCACGAGGGTCGCGGGGCGCGGCTCGCACCACCCCTACTACTGCCGTGAGGGCAGCCACGACAACCTGATCGAGGACTTCACCATCGAGCAGCGCACCGTGCCGGCGCCTTCCGGAACCCAGTTGCACGGCATCAACGTCGAGGGCCTTTCCAGTCACAACGTCTGGTCGCGCGGCGTGATGGAGATGGGCACGTTCGACTCGCACCGCGGGATGCCGTTCGCCAACGTCCGCACCGACATCACCGTGAACAACAACGGGCGCCATGGCGGCGACGCGAGCGCGGGGCCGCTGTTCGGTGCCCGCTTCACGCACTGGAACATCCGCGTCACCAACGGCAGGGCCGGCCTGATGCGGATCGACGGCCTCGCCCCGTACAGCGCGACCGTGGGGGTGAGTGAGGTGACGGAGTTCGACCAGATCGACGTCCCCGACTTCATCGGCGACCTGCACACCCGCCTGGAGGCGTACGGATCACCGGAGTCCGTCCGCCCGCGCAACCTCCACGACGCCCAACGGGCCCTGACGGAACGGCTCTAGAGGGGGCGGCGCTGCGGTCACCGCCGGGCCCGCAGTGCCGGCTCCATGGCGTCGAGTGCCGCTTCGAGACGCGGCGCCACCTCGGTCCACGTCCACTCCAGCTGCTCCCCCGACGCCTTACGGGGCACGGTCTCCACCAGCATGATCAGGTAGAGATACGCGCGGTACAGCGCGAGCCGCAACCGCAGCGAGCCGTCGAACTCGACCGGTCCGCCCGGCGCCGACTCTCCGTACCCGGCGAGGAAGTCCACGTCCTGTTCCATGTCCCCGAACAGGGCGAGCGACACGAAGTCGGCGACCGGGTCGCCCCAGAACATCCGCTCCCCGTCGATGACCCCGCCGATCCGCCGCGCCCCCGAAGCCCCGGCGACCAGGATGTTTCCCTGCCAGAGGTCGAAGTGGACCAGAGCCGGCCGTGTCACGTCATCCAGTACGTACGAAGCCGCGTCGAGCCGACGACGGATGTCCCCGGCCGTACGCGGCAGCCGCGCCCCGTACGTCTGCGCATCCTCCAGCACCGCGTCGGTCATCGCCGTGAACGCGCCGCGCCACGTGGGCGCCGGCGGCCCGAGCGCCGCGGACGGGTAGCCGAAACCCCCCGGCCCGGTGACGGTGTGCAGCCGGCCGACTGTCCGCCCGAGCTCCGCACGCAGCCGCCGCACCTCGTCGTCGGCCAGGGCGTGGGCGATCTCGTGCCAGGGCTGCCCGGGGCGCTCCGTCATGATCACGTACGCGCCCCCGGGGGCGGCCGGGTCGAGGCCGCTGTGCACGAGGCCCGGGACGGCGGTCTGCGTGGCGAGTCCGGCCGCCGCGGTGTAGAACGTGACCTCGTTGACCAGCAGATCGCGCTCGTAGCGGAGACAACTCCCGCCCGGGGGAGGAGTTTTCACCACCCAGTGGCGGCCGTCGGTGAGGCGGACGCGGGTCACGGCGTTGTACGTGCCTCCGGTGAGCGGGTCGCACGAGGCGATCAGCTCCGGCGGCACGCCCACGGAACCGAGCAGAGCGGACAGGGCGGAATCGATCGGCATCAAAGAGCCCCCTTCGAGCGGTCACCCCGTGACGTGATGCTGCCATCCGTGGCACATGCCCAGCTCAGGGCTTTCACGCGGTGATCACGACGTCGTCACGATCACGGGCGATGCCCGCTTTGACGGATTGCCAAACCACAGCAAGCTCATAGAGTTGACGCACCCCCACAATCCTGACAGCCGCGCCGAACCCGGCGTCGGCCGCTTTCGTGCGGGCGAATCACCTTGAGACAGAAAGACGGGCCATGCGACCCATTGCCATACGCCGTACCGCTGTTGCCGCCACCGTGATGTCCCTGGCCCTGCTCACCGCGGCCTGCGGTTCCGACGCGGCGGTCAAGGACAACGGCAAGGCGGGCGACTCCGCTTCCGCCAAGCCGGCGGACAAGGGGGCGGACGCCTCCGCCAAGGCGCTCGGCGCGGCCGAGCTGGAGAAGGTCTCGCTGGCCCAGGGCGACGTCAAGGGTCACAAGATAGCCAAGGCCGGTCCGGCCGACGCCATCGCGGCCGAGGACGTCACCGCCGACAAGGCCGCCTGTGACGTCTTCGCCGACGTCCTGATGGGTGCCAAGGCCGGCAAGCCCGCGGCGTCCACGCAGCGCAAGGTCGTCAGCGAGCCCAAGAAGGGCGGCGACAAGGAGAGCGACGACCCTGCTGAGGCGTTCAAGGCCGCGTTCGACATCACGACCACGCTCACCACGCTCGCCTCCTACGACGGCAGGGGTGCGCAGGAGACGCTGGCCGGTCTGCGGACCGCTGCGACCGAGTGTGCGTCCGGCTTCTCCCTCACCGCGGCCGGCTCGAAGCAGAAGATCGCCAAGATCGCCGAAGTACCGGTCAAGGGTGGCGAGGAAGCCGTCGCGTGGACCGTGACGGTCGAGGCGGACGGCGAGAAGAGCGCGATGAAGCTCATTCAGATCCGCCAGGGCACCACGCTCGCCTCGCTGACCTCGCTCAACCTGGGTGCGTCCGGCGCGGGCGGTGACTTCGACCTGCCGACCTCGGTCATCGACGCCCAGGCTGCCAAGCTGGCCTGAGTGCGGGTCAGGGGAGCGGGACGAGCCGCACCACGGTGACGGTCAGGACCGACCCGGAGACGTAATAGAGCACGATCGCCCCGGCGACCGTCGCCTCCCGGCGATCGTGCTCACTCTTGACGGCGGACGAGCCGTACCCGTACGGGTCGCGCCCCAGCGAGCGCGCCATCTCGGCCCGGAAGGTGTCGCCTTCCCGCATCTTGGCCAGGGTGTCGTCCGCGGGCGGCGCGTAGGAGATCCGGAAGCTCAAGCGACGCTCCGCCTCTCGGCCTCGTCCCGCGCCAGCCGGTCCAGGATCCGTTCGGCCTCCGGATCGGGTACGGCTTCGAGCATCCAGTGCCGCATCACGGACTGGATCTCGTGCACCCCGGCGTCGTTGATGGCGCGGTCGAACTCCTCGCGTCTCGTGTCGGGCAGGGCGTCGCGGATGGCCGGGATGCTGTTGGGCACCTCGACCTCGGCGCCGCCGACAAAGGTCTTCAGGGGCTCACTCATTGTTGCTCTCCCCGCTCTCCTTGCTCTCCGGTCACGTTAGCGGTTGCGGCCGTCGTGCGGTGCGTGGCGGGCGGCCCGGTTTCGCACCGGGCCGGGGACCGATTTCTTCGTCCCGGAGCAATGTGGGCAGGCGCGACGGCCCGGTTTCGCACCGGGCCGGGGACCGATTTCTTCGTCCCGGAGCAATGTGGGCAGGCGCGACGGCCCGGTCACCGGAAGGCCCCGACGGGAGCGCGAGTCCGCCGAGCCGCCTCAGCGACTCTCCAAGCCGCCTCGGCCACTCTCCAACAGGTCGCGGACCGCGCGCTCCGACCACCGGTCGCCTGCTCCACGTGCCGAGGCAACGTAAGCAGCGACGGCGCCCGCGTCCCAAGCGCCTGCTTCCAGCAACCCGGTCGCGAGAAGGCGCACATAGTCCCGGGAGGGGGCGACGGGGGCCACTTCGCTCGCGCTCCAAGGGGCGGTGAAGGTGAGGACGGGCAGTCCGTCCATCTGCCCCGCGCACACCAAGGGCTTGCCGGGAAACAAGTCGTGGCTTCCAGCTGTGGGGCTCGTTGGTCTGGTATGGGGAGACCGGAGGGGATCGAGGCCGTTCTGGCGGCGAAGTTCCAGGTGTTGTTGCCGCATCTGGACGAGCGTCAGCGTCGGCTGGCCATAGGGGCGGAAGCACTGTCGCTGGGGCATGGCGGCATCAGGATCGTCGCCGCTGCAGCCGGGGTCCGGGAGGCCACGGTCTCGCGTGGGGCGGCTGAACTGGACTCCGGGCAGGCCCCGTTGGGGCGGGTGCGCCATCCCGGCGGAGGGCGGAAGAAGGCGGCCGAGCTGGACTCTGGGCTGCGGCCGGCACTGCTGGCGCTGGTCGAGCCCGACGAGCGGGGCGACCCGATGTCGCCGCTGCGTTGGACGACGAAGTCGACCCGGAAACTGGCGGCAGAGCTCACCCGCCAGGGGCACCGGGTCTCCGCCGACACCGTCGCCGGCCTGCTGCGGGAGGAAGGCTTCAGCCTGCAGGCCAACGCCAAGACCATTGAAGGTGCCCAGCACCCCGACAGAGATGCCCAGTTCCGCTACCTCAACGAGCAGGCACGAGATCACAGGGACGCCGGTGACCCGGTGATCAGCGTGGACAGCAAGAAGAAGGAGCTGATCGGCGACTACAAGAACGCCGGGCACGAATGGCAGCCCGCAGGACAGCCCGTGAGGGTCAAGACGCACGACTTCCCCGGCCAGGCCGAGAAGGCAATTCCATACGGAATCTACGACATGACGGCGAACACCGGCTGGGTCAGCATCGGCACCGATCACGACACTGCGGCATTCGCCGTCGCCTCGATCCGCCGCTGGTGGCAGGCGGTCGGCCGGCACGACTACCCCGGCGCCCGCCGACTGCTGATCACCGCAGACGGTGGCGGCTCCAACGGCTACCGCACCCGGGGCTGGAAGACCCAGCTCGCCGATCTCGCCGCCGAGACCGGCCTTGAGATCACGGTGTGCCACCTGCCGCCCGGCACCTCGAAGTGGAACAAGATCGAGCACCGGCTGTTCTCCCACATCACCATGAACTGGCGAGGCAGGCCCCTGACCAGCCACGAAGTCATGCTCCAGACCATCGCCGCGACCACCAGCCGCACCGGCCTCACCGTCCAGGCCGAACTCGACAGCGGTGAGTACCCCACCGGCATCCGCGTCAGCGACGACGAGATCGCCGCCCTGCCCATCACCCGCCACCGCTTCCACGGCGACTGGAACTACACCCTCCACCCCCAGCGCCCGACGGACACGGCGACCACCACCAGCACACAGGACGAGGCCCTGGCGGACGGACCGGCCCGCCTCACGCAGCGTTCGCTACAGGACCCGGAACTGACCGGGATGACCCGCCGGCAGCTCAACGAACTCATCGACGTGCTGACTCCAGCGATGGAGATTCAACGCGAGCAAGTGCTCCGCACCCGCAGAGGCCACCAACGCCTGGTGGCCCCTGGCACAGGAGCCAAACCCAAGCTCACCCCAGCCGACCGAGTCCTGGCCACCGTGCTCCACCTGCGAAAACTCGCGACCATGGACCTCCTGGGCCAGCTCTTCAACACCACCGCCATGACCATCAGCCGCGCGGCGAAAGAAGTCCGCCCGCTCCTGGAAGCCCACGGAGTTCACATCCCTGCCTCGACCGCCCGCTTCCGCACGCCGACTGACATCGCGAGATTCCTCGACCTCGACAAAAACAAGATCAAACCGACGTGTTGATTCCCGGCAAGCCCCAACGTCTCGTAACGACCGGTCCCGAGGCGATCCACACCCTCCGCAAGGACCTCACTCAGATCCAGGTCCGCACCTGGGACCCTGTACATCTCCTGGGCAGCGATGTCCGCGAACTGTGATGCCGAGACGAGGTGCGCACGCGCATACAGTCGCCCTTCACCGTGCGGATCGTAGAAGGCCCGGCCGCCCCGCCAGACCGGCGACTCCGTGGCGAAGTACAGGGCGCCCTCGAGTTCCACAGGAACGGATCGGCTGGGCAGGCGACGGTCTCTACACCCCGGATGCACCGTGGCGGCCCCCGGCGGCCGACCGCCCTGGATGTAGCAGGCGAGCCGGTCCAGGTGCATGTTCGAGCCGTAGGAGGTGTACCAGACGCGCTCCGGCCCGGTCTCCTCCACACGTGTCGGATCGATCCGGTGCGCGGTGACCACGTGTTGCCTCGCTTCCGACTTCGCCTTCTCGTGCCTGTTCAGCCGCGACGTCACAGCGAATGACGTGTCACGTGACAATGCCCCCGGCCCGCGCAGTGTTCGCGGACCGGGGGCATGATCGATTCTTCTACTTCTTCTTGCCCTGGTTCTTCACGGCCTCGATGGCGGCCTTCGCCGCATCCGGGTCCAGGTAGGTACCGCCCGGCTTCAACGGCCGGAAGTCGGCGTCCAGTTCGTACGCGAGCGGGATGCCCGTCGGGATGTTCAGGCCCGCGATGTCGGCGTCCGAGACGCCGTCGAGGTGCTTGACCAGGGCCCGGAGGCTGTTGCCGTGCGCGGCGACCAGGACCGTGCGGCCGGCCAGCAGGTCCGGGACGATGCCGTCGTACCAGTACGGCAGCATGCGGACGACGACGTCCTTCAGGCACTCCGTGCGCGGGCGCAGCTCCGGCGGGATCGTCGCGTAGCGCGCGTCGTCGCTCTGCGAGAACTCGGTGCCGTCCTCGAGGGCGGGCGGCGGGGTGTCGTACGAGCGGCGCCAGAGCATGAACTGCTCCTCGCCGAACTCGGCGAGCGTCTGCGCCTTGTCCTTGCCCTGCAGGGCACCGTAGTGGCGCTCGTTCAGGCGCCACGAGCGGTGGACGGGGATCCAGTGGCGGTCCGCGGCCTCCAGCGAGAGCTGGGCGGTGCGGATGGCGCGCTTCTGGAGCGAGGTGTGCAGTACATCGGGGAGCAGGCCGGCGTCCTTGAGCAGCTCACCGCCGCGGACCGCCTCCTTCTCGCCCTTCTCGGTGAGGTTGACGTCCACCCATCCGGTGAACAGGTTCTTCGCGTTCCATTCGCTCTCGCCGTGGCGGAGGAGGATCAGCTTGTACGGTGCGTCGGCCATGGGTCCGAGCGTAATCGAACCCGTAAGGGCCGCGCGCGCCCGGCCACAGGGCGGACAGGGCGGGGGCGGGGCGGCTCCGATTGACGGGTGGCGTCAATTGAGTGGCAAGCCCGAATCCAGGATTTGTAATGTTCGGACCGGTGGCGGACCGCTTACCGCCGCATCCGATTCCGTACGCCCCGGGGGGAACCCGCATGTCTGTCGCCGGTCTCAGACGGGCCACCCGTGAAACGGTCGCCGGCCTCCCCAGGGAGTTCTGGTGGCTGTGGACCAGCACCCTGGTCAACCGCCTCGGGGCGTTCGTCGCCACCTTCATGGCTCTGTACCTGACGCTGGACCGGGGCTACTCCGCCTCGTACGCCGGTCTGGTCGCGACCCTGCACGGTCTCGGCGGGGTCGTCTCCTCGCTCGGGGCGGGGGTGATGACGGACCGTTTCGGCCGGCGCCCCACGATGCTCGTCGCGCAGCTCTCGACCGCGGTCTCGGTGGCGGTGCTCGGTTTCATGGTTCATCCGGTGGCGATCGCCTCGGTCGCCTTCGTCGTCGGTATGGCCAGCAACGCCTCCCGGCCCGCCGTCCAGGCGATGATCGCCGACATCGTCCCGGCGAAGGACCGGGTGCGGGCCTTCTCGCTCAACTACTGGGCGATCAACCTCGGGTTCGCGGTCTCGTCCGCAGGGGCCGGGTTCGTCGCCGAGTACAGCTATCTCGCGGGCTTCGTCGGCGAGGCGGTGATGACCCTGTTCTGCGCCGTCGTCGTCTTCATGAAGGTGCCGGAGTCCCGGCCGCAGAAGGCCATGTCCACGTCCACGGTGCCGAATGCCGCCGCGGCCGACGACGTACGGCTCGGCACGGTGTTGCGCGACGGCCGCTTCATGGGCGTCGTCGGACTGTCCTTCGTGATCGCCCTGATCTTCCAGCAGGGGTACGTGGGGCTGCCGGTGGCCATGGGGGCCGATGGGTTCAGCAGCTCCGACTTCGGTACGGCGGTCGCCGTCAACGGCGTCCTCATCGTGGTGCTGCAGATCCCGGTCACCCGGTTCATCCAGAGCCGCGACCCGCGCAGGCTGCTCATCGTGTCGTCGCTGCTCGCCGGGTACGGATTCGGGCTGACGGCCTTCGCCGGCTCGGTCGCGGTCTACGCGTTGACCATCTGCGTCTGGACCGTCGCCGAGATCGTCAACGCGCCCGTGCAGAACGGGCTGGTCGTCCAGCTCTCACCGGCCCACGGGCGGGGCCGCTACCAGGGCATGTACACCCTGTCGTGGTCCGCGGCGGCACTCGTCGCCCCGCTGATGTCCGGTGTGGTGATCGACCACTTCGGGGCCGGGTGGCTGTGGGGGACGTGCGCGGTTCTGGGCACCGCGGCGGCCTTCGGGTACTGGCTGCTGATGCGGAGCGTGCCGCAGGACGGCGCGACATCGACCCCCGCGGTCCCGGCGAACCACCCGGCCGGAGCCGACGGGGGCGCCGGGCCCGCGCCCGCCGTGGAGCGGACGGCCTGACCGACGGCCGGGGCGGGGGGTGCCCCGCGCGGAACCGTCCGCGCGGGGCGCCCTCCGTCGCTGCGCGTGCCCCGTCAGCCGGAGCAGCCGCCGCACTGGCACGGCGCGCCGGACTGGCAGCCGCACCCGCAGCCCGAGCCGCAGCCGCAGGCGCCGAGGGCGCCCCGGTGCGCCGCGTCGGCGGGTGTCTCCTGCTGGGGTTCGGTCGTGGGGGAATCGGCCATGGTTCCTCCTCAAGGTGTACGACGGGCCGCACACCCGCACGGGGCCCACGGCCGGGGCGTACGGACAAGTCGTGGCGCCCCACCCCATTGCATGCCCACCCGGGCGGGCGCATCAACGGCGCACACGCGCAGGAACGCGTGTGCGGATCCGTGGGCCGTTACGCGCCCTCGACCGGCGTCGGCTGCTGGAGCTCGTCCGCGTGCTCGCCCGTCACGAGGTAGACGACGCGCTTGGCCACCGAGACGGCGTGGTCCGCGAACCGCTCGTAGTAGCGGCCGAGCAGCGTCACGTCGACGGCCGTCTCGATGCCGTGCTTCCAGCGGTCGTCCATCAGGTGCTGGAACAGCGTGCGGTGCAGCAGGTCCATCTCGTCGTCGTCCTGCTCCAACTGGAGCGCCAGATCGACGTCCTTGGTGATGATCACCTCGGCGGCCTTGGCCATCAGACGCTGCGCGAGCTGGCCCATCTCCAGGATGGTGGCGTGCAGGTCGTGCGGGACCGCCGACTGCGGGAAGCGCAGCCGGGTCAGCTTGGCCACGTGCTGGGCGAGGTCGCCCGAGCGCTCCAGGTCCGCGCTCATCCGCAGCGAGGTGACCACGATCCGCAGATCGGTCGCCACCGGCTGCTGGCGGGCCAGCAGCGCGATGGCCCTGGCCTCCAGGTCGTGCTGGAGGTCGTCGACCTTCTGGTCCGCGGCGATCACGGACTCCGCGAGCTTGAGATCGGCGTCGAGCATGGACGTCGTCGCCCGGCCGATCGCCGATCCGACGAGCCGGGCCATCTCGACCAGCCCCTCGCCGATCGAGTCGAGTTCCTCGTGGTACGCGTCACGCATGGGAAGTCCCTCTCCAGTCCTGAACCGAGTCCGGGGCCGCTCTGAACCCCACATTGCCACCGTGATGGGCGTACGCGTCGGGTTCCGACCGACCAAGTGAACCGGTGCTTGCTCCTCGGTGAACTCTGGGCGACGAGTGTTCGGACAGGCACTCGGACGGCTGGGAGAGTGTCCGCCGGGCCGCATAACCTGGAGCCATGGACGTGAACGCGGCGGTCGCCGCAGCTGCAGCGATCGCCGGGGTGTGTACCGGTGTGATCGCCATGCTGGCGTTCCGCTGGAGCGAGCGCGACCAGAAGAAACCCACGCGTACGTCCCTGCGGCCCGACAGCGGAGCCCCTCTGCCCCCCGGGGTCGACACGGTCCTGTCCGTGCTCAGCTCCTCCGCGGTCGTGCTCGACGAGAGCGACAGCGTCGTCAAGGCCAGCTCCGCCGCTTACGCGCTGGGACTGGTCAGGGGGGGACGGCTCGCCGTCGAGCCGATGCTGAACATGGCCAGGGACACCCGCCGCGACGGGGAGATACGACAGGTCGAACTGGACCTGCCCCGGCGTGGCACGGGCCGGGGAGAGGCCCTCGCGGTCTCCGCCCGGGTCGCCCCGCTGGGCTCCCGGCTGGTGCTGCTGCTGGTCGAGGACCTCACCGAGGCGCGCCGCATCGAAGCGGTCCGGCGCGACTTCGTCGCCAACGTCAGCCATGAGCTCAAGACCCCGACCGGTGCGCTGTCCCTGCTCTCGGAGGCCGTCATGGACGCCTCCGACGATCCGGAGGCGGTGGAGCGGTTCGCCGGCCGGATGCAGATCGAGGCGACCCGGCTCACCAACCTCGTGCAGGAGCTCATCGACCTCTCCCGGGTACAGAACGACGACCCGCTGGAGGACGCCGAGCCGGTCCGGGTCGACGAACTGGTCGCCGAGGCCATCGACCGCTGCCGGCAGCAGGCCGGCTCCAAGCAGATCACCATGGCCGCGGGGGGCACCGCCGAGCTCCGCATATGGGGCAACCGCGGTCAGCTGGCCGCCGCCCTCGGCAACCTCGTCGAGAACGCCGTCAACTACAGCCCCGCCCGCACCCGTGTGGGCATCGCGGCCCGCCGGGTGGTCGTGCCCGGAGGGGACGAGATCGAGATCGCCGTCACCGACCAGGGCATCGGCATCTCGGAGACGGACCGGGAGCGGGTCTTCGAACGCTTCTACCGCGTCGACCCGGCCCGCTCGCGCGCCACCGGTGGTACCGGCCTCGGCCTCGCCATCGTCAAGCACGTGGCCGCCTCGCACGGCGGGGAGGTCACCGTCTGGAGCTCGGAGGGACAGGGCTCCACCTTCACCCTGCGGCTGCCCGAAGCGGGCTCCGTACGGGACCGGGACCGCGCATCCGGCGGCTCCCTCATCGTCAACGGCGACGAGGCGTCCTTCCCGGACGCCGCACCCGACTCTTTTGATTCGTTCCCTGCCCCGGAGGCTCTTCCGTGACCCGAGTGCTTGTCGTCGAGGATGAGGAATCCTTCAGCGACGTCCTGTCCTACATGCTCCGCAAGGAAGGTTTCGAGGTCGCCGTCGCGGCCACCGGCCCCGACGGCCTGGACGAGTTCGAGCGCAACGGCGCCGACCTCGTGCTCCTCGACCTGATGCTGCCCGGCCTGCCCGGCACGGAGGTCTGCCGGCAGCTGCGCAGCAGGTCCAACGTTCCCGTGATCATGGTCACCGCCAAGGACAGCGAGATCGACAAGGTCGTCGGCCTGGAAATAGGGGCCGACGACTATGTGACCAAGCCCTTCTCCTCGCGCGAACTCGTCGCCCGCATCCGCGCGGTGCTGCGCCGCCGCGGGGAGCCGGAGGAGGTCACTCCGGCCGCCCTGGAGGCCGGCCCGGTCCGGATGGACGTGGACCGTCACGTCGTCACGGTCTCCGGCGGCAAGGTCGACCTGCCGCTGAAGGAGTTCGACCTGCTGGAGATGCTGCTGCGCAACGCCGGCCGGGTGCTGACCCGGATGCAGCTCATCGACCGGGTCTGGGGCGCGGACTACGTGGGCGACACCAAGACGCTCGACGTCCACGTGAAGCGTCTGCGCGCCAAGATCGAGCCGGACCCGGGCGCTCCGCGGTTCCTCGTGACGGTGCGGGGCCTGGGGTACAAGTTCGAGCCGTAAACCGGCCCGGATACGCATGCAGGTGTGGCTGAGGCGCCTCCCGGACCGGGAGGCGCCTCAGCCACACCTGCATGCGTGCGGGGTGCGGTCAGCCCGGCTGCTGCGAGTCGGAGGCCGCGTCGCTCGGCGTGACGGTGTCGCCTTCCGGGGCCGGGGCGGACGGGCTGCCGGACGAAGCGCCCGGCGTCCGTGAAGCGGAACCGGACGGCGACGCCTCGGGCGACTGACCGGGCTTCTTCGGGACCTGGGGCAGCGAGCTGGGGCCGAAGCCCTTGAAGAAGCTGTTGGCGGGCACGACGGACGCACCGATCGAGATGGCGCCGGTCCGGCTGAGCTTGAAGACCAGCGGCTGCACGTTGCCGACCTGCGTGGCCTCGTGGCCGTTGTCGATCACGGCGGCGGCATTGCCCGCGCCGCCGAGGATCACCTGGCCGCCGGCCGGTACGACGACCGGTCCCGAGCCCTTGGCGGCGTGCAGCTTCACGGAGCCGCTGCTGCCCTGCAGCGTGATGGCGTCGAGGGTCTCCGCCGTGGGGCCGTTGTTGAACAGCGTGGCGGTGACCACGGCAGGGCCCTCGGCGTCGCGCTCCGGCTGGGTGACGACGTTCGCGTTCTGGATCTGGATGTCGCCGGACGAGGTGGCGGCGTTGTCGGGCCTGACTCCGAGCGTCTGCGCGTCCTTGCCGGCTCCGCACGCGGAGAGCGCGGCGATCGAGAACACGAGGGCAGTGGCGGCGAGGGCGCCGTGTCGAAGGCTGCGGCTCACGGCGGTGGCAACTCCTTGAACGAGCGGACGTACGGACGGGGTCGGGCGACGCGGTGTGAAGCCGCCCCAAGGGTGTGTCGGCGGCCAGGTTACCGAGCCGCCGTCCCCGGCCCGCACCCGACCCGCCCCTTATGGCCCCGGGGATCCGGGGCCGTCGTGCGCGAGATCATTCGCGCGCCGTGCGCATATCGCGCTTGATCAATTCCGCCCCGGGTCCGCCCCGTGTGTTCACCCGCGCTTCGCGACCCTGTTCAAGCGGCTGCGGCGCATTCATTGCGCATAATCCTCGCGGCGCCCGGTGTTGATCAATTTCATTGGGCATCGACACTTACCGCCGGACGGGTGATCGATCCCCGAACGGAGTACGGAATGTTCCGCATCCAGAACCCGGCAAAACGGGACGTTCAGTCACTTCCAAGCGGGTTCCGGTCGATGTGACGTCCGTGTTTCTCCTCGGCTGCGCAGCCGCTCCGACCTGCGAATACCGTCCCCCAGGAGCCTTCCGCAGCACGTCCCTGTTGCAGTTGTCAAGCCCCGAGATATGCCCTGACCTGCGAAAACGCCATTCAGGAGAAGCTGTTCTCGTGTTACTCTTGATAGCCACGGAAGGGGTACCTGTCACATGACGTTCAAGGTTGGCGACACCGTGGTCTATCCCCATCACGGGGCCGCGCTGATCGAGGCTATCGAAACTCGCCAGATCAAAGGCGTGGACAAGACCTACTTGGTGCTCAAGGTCGCCCAGGGCGACTTGACGGTGCGTGTACCGGCGGACAATGCGGAGTTCGTAGGTGTGCGTGACGTGGTCGGGCAGGAAGGGCTGGACCGGGTCTTCGAGGTGCTGCGCGCACCGTATGCCGAGGAGCCGACGAACTGGTCCCGACGCTACAAGGCAAATCTCGAGAAGCTCGCATCCGGCGATGTCATCAAGGTCGCGGAAGTAGTTCGTGACCTGTGGCGCCGTGAGCGCGAGCGTGGACTCTCCGCAGGTGAGAAGCGCATGCTCGCCAAGGCTCGCCAGATCCTGGTGAGTGAGCTCGCTCTCGCGGAGAACACGAACGAGGACAAGGCCGAGGCTCTTCTCGACGAGGTTCTCGCGTCCTGAACCGGATCGCACCGGTCGTAAATAATGTGCCGCGGTGCCCGCTGACCAGCCGTATACACGGTGTGTCGTCGGGCGCTGCGGCATGTCCAGCCACGGCGCGGACGCCCGGCGGGAGATACCGGAAGATACCTGGCAAGGGTTCCGATCCGGCTCCGGCCCGTGGACGGACGCCTGCGGACGGCGCGGCCCGGCAAACCCGGATGTTCTCCCTGATGCGTCGATGCGTTGGCCTCATCGACGATCCCCCGGTACTTTGCTCGCGATCTTGTGAAGTCGACGTGTGAGGCCGATCCCGAGCGGCCGGGGCGTTACCCGCCTCGCCCGGGGTCACGGAAAGGGTCCCGGTCGAGTCATGGCGTAGCGCCCGGCTCGCTTGTGGCCATACCCACGTCGGCCGTGGAGACAAACATGCCGATGCTTCGGAGTGCAACCGATGTCTGATCAATCGCGTCCTTACCGCACCGCCGCCGTGATCCCCGCGGCAGGCCGCGGCGTACGGCTCGGCCCGGGGGCCCCCAAGGCGCTCCGCGCGCTGGGCGGGACGCCCATGCTCATCCACGCCGTACGGGCCATGGCGGCGTCCCGCCACGTGTCCCTCGTCGTGGTCGTCGCACCGCCGGACGGCGCACCCGGAGTGAGGAACCTGCTCGACGAGCACGCCCTGCCCGAGCGCACGGAGTTCCTCGTCGTGCCGGGCGGCGACACCCGGCAGGAGTCGGTGAAGCTCGGCCTCGACGCGCTGCCCGCCGACGTCTGCGCCGTCCTCGTCCATGACGCGGCCCGCCCGCTCGTACCCGTCGACACGGTGGACGCGGTGATCGAGGCCGTACGGGACGGGGCACCCGCCGTCGTTCCCGCGCTGCCGCTCGCCGACACCGTCAAGGAGGTCGAGCCCGGCGCGCCGGGGGAGCCCGAACCGGTGCTCTCCACTCCGGTACGGGCCCGGCTGCGCGCGGTGCAGACCCCGCAGGGCTTCGACCGCGCCACCCTGGTGCGCGCCCATGAGGAGGTCGCTCTCAGCGGTGAGGGCGCGACCGACGACGCGGGCATGGTCGAGCGGCTCGGGGCGCCCGTCGTGGTCGTTCCCGGGCACGAGGAGGCGTTCAAGGTGACCCGGCCGCTGGACCTGGTCCTGGCCGAGGCGGTTCTCGCACGCAGGAGGGCGAACGATGGGTTCTGAGGCTTCCGCGGCTTCCGGCGGGCGCGGCGCGCCCGTCATCCCGCTCGTCGGGATCGGCACCGACATCCACGCCTTCGAGGAGGGCCGCGAGCTCTGGTGCGCGGGCCTGCTGTGGGAGGGCGAGGGCCCCGGGCTCGCCGGCCACTCCGACGCCGACGTCGTCGCGCACGCCGCGTGCAACGCGCTCTTCTCGGCTGCGGGTCTCGGCGACCTCGGGCAGCACTTCGGCACCGGACGCCCCGAGTGGTCCGGCGCCGCGGGCGTCACGCTGCTGACCGAGGCGGCCAGGATCGTCCGGTCCGAGGGGTTCGAGATCGGCAATGTCGCGGTCCAGGTCGTCGGCGTACGGCCGAAGATCGGCAAGCGGCGCGACGAGGCGCAGAAGGTCCTCTCCGCCGCCGTGGGCGCACCGGTCTCGCTCTCCGCGGCCACCTCCGACGGCCTCGGGTTCACCGGGCGGGGCGAGGGTATCGCCGGCATCGCGACCGCTCTGGTCTACCGCACCGGCTGAGCCGTCCGGGGCCCATGGGCCCGTCCTGAGGTCCGGGGCCCGGCTCCCGTGGGTCCCGTCCCGAGGCCCGGAGCCCCGGCGGCGGTGGGTCCGTCCCCGAGGCCCGGAGCCCGGGCACCCCATGGGTCCGCCCGAGGCCCGGGGCCCCGCGACCTTGTTGCACATCAGTTGCACGTACGCTGATCCGGCAAAGACGTGGTGCGGCAAGGGACGGTGAAGCTCCGGATGGGCACGGCGACGATCGCTCCGGTGTGGGCCGAAGCCGACGGGTACGTCGTGCGCACCGCCGGGCCGGCGGACATCGGCGGGGCGCGAGCCGTCATGCTCGACACCGTCTAC
This sequence comes from Streptomyces sp. NBC_01013, assembly GCF_045162765.1. Classification (NCBI taxonomy): domain Bacteria; kingdom Bacillati; phylum Actinomycetota; class Actinomycetes; order Kitasatosporales; family Streptomycetaceae; genus Streptomyces; species Streptomyces sp. NBC_01013. Next base: position 3,757,734 of record NZ_CP108687.1, on the reverse strand, counting down.
CGTGACCTGCGCTCGGGCTATGTACCGCGCTGGCACGCCGACATCATCGATCCCGAGGCCGCCTATCTGCGCCGCGCGCGCTGCACGCTGCTGGTGGCCGAGCGGGACGGGGAGATCGTCGCGACGGGCGCCGTGCGGGACCGGGGGCCGCAGGCGCCACCCAATCCGCAGTGGGTCGCGGACCGCTTTCCGTCGGGTACGACCGCCCAGCTCTGCCGGATCTACGTCGCCCCGGAGCATCGCAGGCACGGGCTCGCGCGCCGGATGGTGCGCGAACTCCGCGACTTCGTCGCGCGGGCCGGCGGCTACGAGGCGGTCTATCTGCACACCGATCCCGCGGTGCCCGGCGCCGAACCGTTCTGGCGGTCGCTGGCGCATGAGGTGTGCGACGAGCGCGTGCTGCCGGGCGGCGGTCAGAGCGTCGTCCACTTCGAACTGCCGCTGTCGGGGACGGGGTCCGCAGCGCGCGGAATCGCCACCCCCTCTTCTAAATGACAATCGTTTTCATATAAGGTCGTTGCCATGCCCACGCCCCGACGCCGTCGCTCCGTGCTGCCGCTGACCTTGTCCGCGACCGCCCTCCTCGTCCCGCTCGCCACCGCCTGCTCGGGCGGGGACTCCGACGCCAAGGGCACGGCGGACGGCGGACCACGCCTCCGGGTCGTCATGGCCTTCCCTCCCGCCCAGGCGATGTCCCCCCCGGTCTCGACGGCGGGCCCCTGCACGTCCTCGGCAGCTGGTTCGGCGGACTCCTGCGCGCCGACCTCGGCACCTCCTGGGTCTCCGGGCAGCCCGTCGCCCCCGACGCGATATCCGCCCTCGGGGTGTCCCTGACCCTCATGGGCGCCTCCCTCGCCGTCGCTCTTCTGGTCGCCGCGGCCCTCGCCGCCCGCACCCTGCGCCGCGGGGCGCGGCACCGGAACATCACCGTCGGGGCCGGCACCGGCGCCGCCGTCCTCGCCGCCCTCCCCGAGTTCCTCATCGCCGCCGTCCTCGCCGCGGTGGTCGCCGTCAGGCTGGACTGGCTCCCCGCACTCGGCTGGGGGACCCCCCAGCAGACGGTGCTGCCCGCCCTCGCCATGGGCATCCCCGCCGGCGCCCTCCTCGGCCGGCTCCTCGACGACGCCCTGCCCGCCGCCTTTGCCGAGCCCTGGGCCCGCGCCGCGACCGCGGCCGGCCTGCCGGGACACCGCACCGCCCGCCACGCTCTGCGCCGCACCCTGCCCGGCCTGCTGCCCCAGCTCGGCCTGATCGTCGTCGGGCTCACCGGCGGAGCGGTCGCCGTCGAGACCCTCTACGCCATCCCCGGCCTCGGTGGCACCGCCCTGGCCGCAGCCCTCGCCCAGGACCTCCCCGTTCTCCAGGCCTGCGTGCTGATCCTGCTGCTCCTCGGGGCCGCCGCCGGACTCGCCGCCCGCCTCGCCGCCCGCACCCTGCTCGGCCCCGCCCTCGACGACGACGCGCTGCCCGCCCTCGTCCCGCCGGCCGCCCGCGCACACCGCTCCCTCATCACCGGCGCATTCCTCCTGGCCGCCCTCTTCGCCGCGATGACCCTCGCCGGGCTCCTGCGCGACCCGCTTCACATCGACGCCGCCGCCCGCCTGGCCGGGCCCTCCACCGCGCACCCCCTCGGCACCGACTCCCTCGGCCGCGACATCCTCGCCCGCCTCGGACACGGAGCCGCCCGCACCGTCCTCACCGCCCTCGCCGTGTCCGCCGCCACCCTGCTTCTCGGACTCGTCCTCGGAGCCGTACGCGCCGGAGCGCTCACCGAGACCGCCAACGCCCTGCCCGCGATCCTCACCGGCCTCGTCGTCGCCGGCCTCGCGGGCCCCGGCCCCTGGAGCGCCGCGGCCGCCATCACCGCCGTCGCCTGGGCACCCCTCGGCGCCCACACCGCCGCCCTGCACGCCCAGGAACGCGCCGCACCGCACCTCGCCGCCGCCCGCGCGCTCGGCGCCGGACGACTGCACCTGCTGCGCCGCCACGTCCTGCCCGGGGTCCTGCCCCCCGTCGCCCGCCATGCAGCCCTGCGCATCCCCGCCGTCGCCCTGGCCCTCGCCTCGCTCGGCTTCCTCGGTCTCGGCACCGCACCCCCCTCTCCTGAATGGGGGCGCATGCTCTCCGAGAACCTCCCCTACGCCGAGCGCGCCCCCTGGTCGGTCCTCGCCCCCGCAGCCGCGCTCGCCGTCCTCGGCGCCCTCACCGCCCTCGGCACGGCGGCGGTACGGGGCCGGCGCCCCCGTAAAAGCACCTCATGACAGCCGCGACAGCCGACACCACCTCCGCCTCCTCACCACACCCAGTTCGCCTTCAACACCGGCTTCCACGCCGTCCTGCCCCATCTCGCCACCCACCTCGGCACCGGCCTCGGCATGACGGGCCGGCTCGTCGGCCTCGTCCTCGGCCTGCGCATCTGCTCCTCCTCCTGGACGGCGGCTTCCGGGCGGCGTGCCTCGACGGCGTCCTCGTCTTCGTGGCCGTACTCGTCGGACACGCCCGGCTGATGCCGCCCCGCGCCCCTGTCACCCGGACGGCCGTACGCACCGCAGCCGCCGTACGGCAGATCCTCACCCGTCGCCCGTTCCTGCTGCGCTGCCTCGCCCGCGGCAGCTCTCTCGTCGCCGGCACCCAGCTGCCCCTGACACGCCGGTCCGCCGGCCGGCCCGCCCCGCGCACCGCCCTCGTCGCCGGACTCGCCGCCGTCGCCACCGGATTCGCCGCCGTGCCCCTGGCCTGCGCCGCCCTGGCACTGGCCCTTCCGAAGGCCGCGGTGAGGAAAGGGGGACGAGGCGGCGGAGGTGGGGTAGACGTAGGAGCATCACCGACCCGCTCAGGAGGACGTACGCCATGACCGCCGCACTCTCCGCAGAACTCAAGGCGCTGCTCGACACTCCGGTCTTCGTCACCGTCGCCACGATCCAGCCCGACGGCAGCCCCCAGGTGTCCCCGGTCTGGGTGAAACGGGACGGCGACGACGTCCTCATCTCCACCACCACCGGCCGCCGCAAGGAACAGAACCTCGCCCGCGACCCGCGGGTCTCCGTCGTCGTCCAGCCCTTCGACGCCCCGTACACCTACGCGGAGATCCGCGGCACCGCCACCCTCACCACCGAGGGCGGGCAGGAACTCATCGACGAGCTGTCCCAGAAGTACACCGGCAAGAAGTACGCCGACTTCAACCCCGCCTCCGGCGACGACGACGCCCGCGTCGTCGTCCGGATCACCCCGCGCAAGGTCGTCGGACGCATCTGAGCAGCACCGGACGATCACCCCTCACGGCTCCGGCCCGGCCGGAGCCGTAACAACTGTCCACGCAATCCCCCAAGGGGTCGCGGGGCACTGGTGCGCGCCCACTACCCTTGAGGCGTGACTATTCGCCTGTACGACACCAGCGCCCGGCAGATCCGTGACTTCGTCCCGCTCACAGCGGACTGTGTCTCGATCTACCTCTGTGGCGCGACTGTCCAGGCCGCCCCGCACATCGGGCACATCAGGTCCGGGCTGAACTTCGACATCATGCGCCGCTGGTTCGCCTACCGCGGCTACGACGTGACGTTCGTCCGGAACGTCACCGACATCGACGACAAGATCATCAAGAAGTCGGCCGAACAGGGCCGCTCCTGGTGGGCCATCGGCTACGAGAACGAGCGCGCGTTCAACGACGGCTACGCAGCGCTCGGCTGCCTGCCGCCCACCTACGAGCCCCGCGCCACCGGCCACGTCCCCGAGATGATCGAGATGATGCGCGGCCTCATCGAGCGCGGGCACGCCTACGCGGCGGACGGCAACGTCTACTTCGACGTCCGCTCGTTCCCCGGCTACCTGGAACTCTCCAACCAGGACCTCGACGACCTGCGCCAGCCCTCCGGCGACAACGAGACCGGCAAGCGCGACAAGCGCGACTTCGCCATGTGGAAGGCGTCCAAGCCCGGTGAGCCCAGCTGGGAGACCCCCTGGGGACGCGGCCGCCCCGGCTGGCACCTCGAATGCTCCGCCATGGCGCACAAGTACCTCGGTACAGCCTTCGACATCCACGGCGGCGGCATCGACCTGATCTTCCCGCACCACGAGAACGAGATCGCCCAGGCCAAGGCCTACGGCGACGAGTTCGCGAAGTACTGGGTGCACAACGGCTGGGTCACCATGTCCGGCGAGAAGATGTCGAAGTCGCTCGGCAACTCCGTCCTGGTCAGCGAGATGACCAAGACCTGGCGTCCCATCGTGCTGCGCTACTACCTCGGCACCCCGCACTACCGGTCCATGATCGAGTACAGCGAGGACGCCCTGCGCGAGGCCGAATCCGCGTTCGCGCGCATCGAGGGCTTCGTCCAGAGGGTCACCGAGAAGGCCGGCGAGACCGTCGAGCCGGCCGCCGAGGTGCCGCCCGCCTTCGCCGAGGCGATGGACGACGACCTGGGCGTGCCGCAAGCCCTCGCGATCGTCCACACCACCGTCCGCCAAGGAAACTCCGCCCTCGCCGCCGACGACAAGGAAGCCGCCGTCGCACGCCTCGCCGAGGTCCGTGCCATGCTCGGCGTCCTCGGCCTCGACCCGCTCGACGAACACTGGGCCGGCGAGAGCGACCGCGGCGACGACCTCCACGGTGTCGTCGACACCCTCGTACGCCTCGTCCTCGACCAGCGCCAGTCCGCACGCGAGCGCAAGGACTGGGCCTCCGCCGACGCCATCCGCGACCAGCTCAACCAGTCCGGGCTCGTCATCGAGGACAGCCCCACCGGACCACGGTGGACACTCGGCCCGCGCCAGTAGTCCTCCCAAGTGCCGCCCGGCCCGCCGGGCGGCACACTTTCACTTATACGCACGCACGTCTGAAGCAACGAAACAGGTAGGTCATGGCCGGGAACAGCCAGCGCAGGAACCGCCGCACGTCCAACAAGAAGGGCATGCAGGTCGGCAGCGGCGGTAACCGACGCCGTGCTCTCGAAGGCAAGGGACCGACGCCGCCCGCCGAGGCGCGCAAGAAGCACAAGAAGAACCGCATCGCGACCGCCAAGGCCAAGCAGGCCGCCAACCGCCGCCCCGCCCCCCGGCGCGGCGGCGTCAAGGGCACCTCCGAGATGGTCGTCGGCCGCAACCCGGTCTTCGAGGCCCTGCGCGACGGCGTGCCCGCCACCACGCTCTACGTGCAGCAGTACATCGACAACGACGAGCGCGTCCGCGAGGCCCTCCAGCTCGCCGGTGAACGCGGCAACATCAACCTGATGGAAGCCCCGCGCCCCGAGCTCGACCGCATGACGAACGGCCTCAACCACCAGGGCCTCGTCCTCCAGGTCCCGCCCTACGAGTACGCGGACCCGCAGGACCTCACCGCCGCCGCCTACGACAACGGCGAGGACCCCCTCATCGTGGCCCTCGACGGCGTCACGGACCCCCGCAACCTCGGCGCCATCGTCCGCTCCGTCTCCGCCTTCGGCGGCCACGGCGTCGTCGTACCCGAACGCCGCGCCGCCGGCATGACCGCCGGAGCCTGGAAGTCCTCCGCGGGCACCGCCGCCCGTACGCCCGTCTCCCGGGTCACCAACCTGACCCGCGCGCTGGAGGCGTACAAGAAGGAAGGCATCGCGATCGTCGGCCTCGCCGCCGACGGCGAGCACACCGTCGAGGACCTCGAAGCCCTCGGCGGCCCCGTCGTCATCGTCATCGGCAGCGAGGGCAAGGGCCTGGGCCGGCTCGTCGGCGAGACCTGCGACTACCGCGTCCGCATCTCCATGCCGGGCGGCGCCGAATCGCTCAACGCCGGTGTCGCCGCCGGCATCGTGATGTACGAGGTCGCACGCCGCCGCGCCTGATCCGCACCGGGTCGCCGACCGCGCACCCCGGCCCGCAGGACCACCCGCACGGGCGGCGGCCGACGGAGGACACCTTCGTCGGCCGCCGCTCCCGGACGGCCCCGCCCGGGGCGCATCCGGTCCCGCGCACGCCCCGGCGCACCCCGCCACCACCTGTTGACGGGCCTCGGACACTTCGACACCGTCAAGGCAGTGTCCTAAACACACATCACTCGGTTAGATGAGTGTGGACACCAGAACGCCTCGGTTCGACGAACAACCCGCCCTGAGCATGACCAAGGTGGACTGCGACCCTGCGCAGGTCATCGTCAACCACGCCAGCTTCCGGGTGCAGCTCGCCCCCGGTCAGCGCACACGTCTCCGCGGCGTGGCCCCCGCCGGAGCGCCCAGGATCCCCGCCATGAGCGGCACCGGAGCCGGACGCGGCCGTCGCGCCCCCGTCGTGTGGAGCGGCAAGTCCGCACCCGGCGACCCAGGCGCCGGCGGACTCCTCCAGGCCGTACGGAACTCCACCGCAGGCCGCCCCGACACCGCCTACGACCCCTACGAGCCGTACGCCTCCTACGAGTTCGACGGCGGGCACGGTGGCGCGGGCACCCAGCTCGTCCCGCACCTCGACGAGACCCAGCCCAACCCCGTCATCCCCGCACCGCTCCGGCCCCGCCGCCCCGGCGGCCCGCTGCTGCCCCCCATGCGTCAGGCCGTCGGCGCCTACGATCCCGTCGAGTCCGGCCCGTACGGCACGGGCGGAGACGACCGGGACGTGCACGACCGCGACGGGTACGACGACTTCACCGACGTCACCGGCGCCAGGGACCGCCGCCAGGGCACCGACAACGTCCGGCACGCGTACTACCCCGGCCGCCGCATGAACCTCGGCGTCGTACTGCTGCCCATGCGCGTCTTCCTCGGCTTCATCTCCATCTACGCCGGCATGGGCAAACTCTGCGACCCCGTCTACTTCGACGGCGGCGACCGCGGCTCCATGGTCAAGTGGCTGACCTCGCTCCACCCCTGGGGCCTCGCGGAACCCCTCCGCGACTTCGCGCTCTCCCACCCCGTCGGTGCGGGGCTCACCATCGCCTTCCTCCAGGTCGTGGTCGGCGTCCTCACCGTCCTCGGCCTCTGGCAGCGTGTCGCCGCCTCCATCGGCGCCCTCCTGTCCGCCGCCCTCCTGGTCACCGTCAGCTGGCGCACCGTCGCCGCCTACGACGCACCCGACATCATCTACCTCGCCGCCTGGAGCCCCCTGGTCATCGCGGGCGCCCCCGTCTACTCCGTCGACGGGCGCCTCGCCGGAGAAGCCTGGCGCAAGCTCGGCCCCCGCTCCGAGATCTGGGACCTTCGCCGTCGCGTCCTGCGCCGCGGCGCCGCCGTCGCCACCGTCGTCGTCGGCCTCACCCTCCTCATCGGCTCCGTGCTCGGCGGCGCCGTCCGCTCCACCGAAGTCGTCACCGTCCCCGGACCGAACGGGGTTCCGACCAACCAACTCCCCGGCTCCCCACTCCCCGACAAGTCCCGCGGGGGCAAGGCCTCCCACACCCCCGCAGGACAGAGCCCGACCCCCTCCCACAGCACCGCACCCCGCACCCCGTCCGCGCAGGCATCCACCCCCGCCACGGACAGCGTCCGTGAATCCGGGCAGGCGGCAGGCGCCGGCCAGCCCAGTCAGACCCAGGGCACCGGGCAGAGCACTCCGCAGCAGACCACCCCGCAACAGCCGCCCTCCAGCACCTCCGGCCCCAGCTCCTCCGGTCCCGCCGGCGGCGGCGCCACCACCGGCGGCACGGATCCCAGCACCGACTCCACGGGCGGCTCCACGAGCAGCGGTGGCGGCGGCGGTCGCAACCCCATCGGCGGCCTCCTCGGCTGACCCCACCACGCCACGCGGAAGGGGCGGGCACCGGAAGAGATTCCGGTGCCCGCCCCTTCCGTGTGACACGGGAGCGGAGAGGATTCCGCGCCACGGGGGAGTGGAGAGGACCTACCGCCCGTCCAGCTCCTTCGCCGCCTCCGTCAGGTCCTTCGCCGTGTCGATGGCCCGCCAGTACGCCCCGTGCGGCAACGGATACCCGGCCAGCCTTCGCTCGCGCGCGAGCCTCGGGAAGGTCGTCCGCTCATGATCACCCCGGTCCGGCAGCATCCCCGTGAACGCCGGAGAGAACACGTACACCCCGGCGTTGATCAGATACGGCGACGGGGGAGACTCGATGAAGTCCGTGATGTGCCCGAACGCATCCGTCTCCACCGCACCCCACGGAATGCGCGGACGGGCCAGTGCCAGCGTCGCGGTGGCATCACGCTCGGCATGGAACGCGGCCATCTCACGCAACGAGAAGCGGGACCAGATGTCACCGTTGGTCGCGTACCAGGGCTGCTCGGGATCGGGCAGCCGGGCCGCCGCGTACTTCAGCCCGCCACCACGGCCCAACGGTTCGGACTCCACCACCGTCGTCACCCGCAGGGGCAACACCGCCGCGTCCAGCCATTCCTGCAGCACCTCGGCGAGATGCCCGCACGACACCACGGCGTCGGTCACGCCCTCGGCTGCCAGCCAGGCAAGCTGATGGCCGATGATCGGCGTCCCGGTACCCGGGATCTCGACCATCGGCTTGGGGCGGTCATCGGTATACGGGCGCAGCCGCGACCCCTGGCCACCCGCCAGGATCACGGCCTGCGTCGGAAACGTATGCATGCCAGGCACGATATGCCGTGCCCGGCCGGGAACGGTCAGCTGAACTGCGCAACACCCGAGGCGAACGACGTGTCACAGACGGGACGCGAGAAGCGGTGCGCGCGCGTCGGACCGTACTGCTCGACGGCCGCCTTGCCCAGCGCCTTCGCGATCGACATGCAGTGGCGCGCGAGCGACGGACGCCCCTCCACGGCACGCTGCAGATCCGTCAAAGCGGCACCGGGGTCCTTCTCCTGGAGCTCCAGGAGAAGCTTGTCGCGCAGGATGTCCTGCGGGGTACGCGCCTTGGCGCGCTTGGAGACGGATTGGGCCGACGCGGTGAGCATCGTCGAATCGGAGTTGTGAGCTGCCCACGGCACGGCGGTGACCGCGAGGGTCCCGGACAGGACCATGACGACAGGCAGTACGAATGCGAGAGTTCGGCCGATACGGCGCGCGGTGTGGGTCACGCAGCGAGCGTAGCGGTCGGTGATGATTTGGCGACATTTCGTCACCCTCGCGAGGGATGGTTCGAGTGTGCTTTTCGAATCCCGTGTTGACGACCCGGAGCGAAATGACCGTTGTGCCGGGGAATTTGCCACCGGCCGTCCAAACGTCGGGCGGCCTCCACGAAACGCGACGGCCCCGCACGGAGAACGTGCGGGGCCGTCGTACGAGGCGTGCGGGATCAGTCGGTGAGACGCTCACCCGTCGACGTCGCGAAGACGTGCAGCTCGTCCGGGCGCGGCACGACGTGGAGCTTGGTGCCCTTCTCCGGGACGGCACGGCCGCCGACACGGACGACCAGGTCCTTGTGCTCGCCGCCGACCTCGGCCGCGCCGTAGACGAAGCCGTCGGCGCCGAGCTCCTCGACGACGTTGACCGAGACGGCCAGGCCGGCCGGGGCGTCGGCGGAGTCCTTGGTGAGGGTCTTCGCGGCGGCGCCGCCGTGCTCGACGATGTCGAAGTGCTCGGGACGGATGCCGACCGTGACGGTGCGGTCACCACGGTTCGCGGCGGCGGTGAGCGCCTCACGCGAGACCGGGACGACGCTGTTGCCGAACTTCACGCCACCGTCGGTGATCGGGACCTCGACCAGGTTCATGGCCGGGGAGCCGATGAAGCCGGCCACGAAGAGGTTCGCCGGGCGGTCGTACATGTTGCGCGGTGAGTCGACCTGCTGGAGGAGACCGTCCTTGAGGACCGCCACGCGGTCACCCATGGTCAGGGCCTCGACCTGGTCGTGCGTGACGTACACGGTCGTGATGCCCAGGCGGCGCTGGAGCGAGGCGATCTGCGTACGGGTGGAGACACGGAGCTTGGCGTCGAGGTTCGACAGCGGCTCGTCCATGAGGAAGACCTGGGGCTCACGCACGATGGCGCGGCCCATCGCGACACGCTGACGCTGACCACCGGAGAGCGCCTTGGGCTTGCGGTCCAGGTAGTCGGTGAGGTCCAGCATCTTGGCGGCCTCTTCGACCTTCGCGCGGATCTCGGACTTGTTGATGCCGGCGATCTTCAGTGCGAAGCCCATGTTGTCCGCGACGGACATGTGCGGGTAGAGCGCGTAGTTCTGGAACACCATGGCGATGTCCCGGTCCTTCGGCGGCAGGTGCGTGACGTCGCGGTCACCGATGCGGATGGCGCCGCCGTTGACGTCCTCGAGACCCGCGAGCATGCGCAGGGAGGTCGACTTGCCACAACCGGAGGGACCGACGAGGACGAGGAACTCGCCGTCCGCGATGTCGATCTCGAGCTGGTCGACGGCCGGCTTCGTGGAGCCGGGGTAGACGCGGGACGCCTTGTCGAACGTGACACTGGCCATGCTGAATCTTCTCCTCAACCGGCAGGAACGTGCCGGACGATCCGTTGTAAAGGGAGTGGTCTGGTCCATCTGGGTGAACCTTCAGCGACGCTACCTGGCGATTTAGGATCTGTCAGTAGTTCTTCGGGGAGGAATATCTCCTGGCGGGGCGGGACGGGTGACCGTCGGCGCAGGGGGGTCGCGGCAGGGCGAAAAGTTCGTGGATGGGTGAGTCGAGCGCTGTGTAGAGTGAGGGTCGCGCGCGTGCTTCCAGCGTGTGCGCTGCCTCCTTAGCTCAGTTGGCCAGAGCAACGCACTTGTAATGCGTAGGTCATCGGTTCGAATCCGATAGGGGGCTCAAACCCCAGGTGCACGGCATGTGACCTGGGGTTTCTTGTTGCCCGAGGTGGTGCGAAGCTATGCGCCATGCAGGGCGGTCTCTGTTGCGGCTGCGAATTCGAGTGTCGCTCGGAGTCGCGGACTCCTTCTCGACAGCGGGATGGGCCCCCACGGACGGCCGGCGCTCGCCCGGTGCCTCGGGCTCACCGCTCCCGGATGCCTCCGGGTGACGGCGCAGTTCGACAACGACCCGAAGGGGCCGCTGTGAACAACGCCCGGGCCCTCCGCCCGCCCCCTGTCCGCGGATGCTCAGTGCCGCCCCGCCAGCCGGTCCGCGAACTTCGCGATCGGGTCCGTGCCGGGGCGCGGGGAGGTGAGCTCCCTGCGGTCGGCCGCCCGGTAGGCGGCGTACATGCCGTGGACGCCGAGCCAGCGCAGCGGTTCGGGTTCCCAGCGGCGGACGCGGTGGTTGACCCAGGGGAGCGCGGTGAGTTCGGTGGGGCCGGACTGCCCGGAGTCCTGCTGGATGAGGTCGCGCAGGGTGCGGGCGGCGAGGTTGGTGGTGGCGACACCGGAGCCGACGTAGCCCCCGGCCCAGCCGAGGCCGGTGGAGCGGTCCAGGGTGACGGTGGCGCACCAGTCGCGGGGGACGCCGAGGACGCCGGACCAGGCGTGGGCGATCGGGGTGCCGGCGGTGGTGGGGAAGAGGCGGATCAGGAGTTCGCGAAGGGCCTCGATGGTGGCGGGCTGGGTACGCCCGTCGTTGTCGGTGGCCGAGCCGTAGCGGTACGGGATGCCCCGGCCGCCCAGCGCGATGCGGTCGTCGGCCGTGCGCTGGGCGTACATGTAGGCGTGGGCCATGTCGCCGAGGGTTTCGCGGCCGTCCCAGCCGATGGTGTCCCAGGTGGAGGCCGCCAGGGGCTCGGTGACGATCATGGAGGAGTTCATCGGCAGCCACGTGCGCTTCTGACCCTTGAGACCGGCGGTGAAGCCTTCGGTGCAGCGCAGGATGTACGGGGCGCGGACGGTGCCGTAGGGGGTGACCGCGTGCTTGGGTCTGATCTCGGTGACGGGGGTCGATTCGTGGATCGTGACGCCGAGTGCCTCGACGGCGTCGGCGAGGCCGGTGACGAGTTTGGCGGGGTGGAGGCGGGCGCCGTGGGGGGTCCAGGTGGAGCCGACGGCGCCGTTGACGCGGATGCGTTCGGCGGTCTCGCGGGCGCCGTGCAGGGTGCGGTCCCTCTCGCCGAAGGCGATCTCGACGCTGTGGAAGTCCTTGAGACGGGCGAGTTGGGCCGGGGTGTAGGCGACTTCGAGGACGCCGCCCCGGTGGATGTCGGCGTCGATCTTCTCCTCGGCGGCGACACGGATGACTTCTTCGACGGTGTCGTTCATGGCCTGTTGGAGACGGACGGCGGCGTCGTGGCCGTGGAGTTTCGCGTAGCGGTCGCGGCCGGCGATGCCGTTGTAGAGCCATCCGCCGTTGCGTCCGGAGGCGCCGTATCCGCAGAACTTGGCTTCCAGGACGGTGATGTTGAGGAAGGGGACGGCCTTCTTGAGGTAGTACGCCGTCCAGAGTCCGGTGAACCCGCCGCCGACGATGCAGACGTCGGCGGTGCCGTCGCCGGGCAGGGGTTCGCGGGGGATCGGGGTGCCCCGGTCCGCGTACCAGAAGGATATGCCGCCGTTGACGGTGCTCATGTTGCCCCTGCTTGTCCGTGTGGCCGGGTGCCTGTGTGCTCTGGGGCGGGACGTTACTGGGCGGGGGTGGGTTTCGTCTCGGGGCGGGTGCGGGTCAGGGGGTAGCAGGCGAGGCCGATGAGGGCGGCGGTGAAGTGGCCGACGTCGGTGAAGGTGGCTCCGGTGACGAGGGGGACGGCGTAGATGACGAGGACGGCGAAGAGGTAGACGTAGCGCCACGGGCGTGCGACGTAGTAGGTGAGGACGGCGACGACCCCGGCCAGTGCGTAACTGACGCCGACGTCCAGGGTGTTGACGGCCGTCTCGGGGGCGTGGCCGTGCTGGATGGCCCAGGCGAGGACGCCTTCGCTGACGAGGGTGGCCAGGACGTGGGCGGTGGCGGCGACGGTGAGCCAGCGCAGGGTGCCGAGGCGGCGTTCGGCGGGGGCGTGGAAGACGGTGTAGAGGATGGCGTACGGGATCCAGGTGCCGCTGTCGATCCAGAATGCGCTGCTGATGAGGACGCGGACCGGGTTCTGGGAGAGTTCGTGGATGTTGGTGGAGCGCTGGCGGAGGAAGTCCTCCTCGAAGTCGGGTGACATCTGGTGGACGATGACGGTGGTGACGAAGAGGACGGCCAGCCAGACGTAGGTGCCGGGTGCGCTGCGGATCCATGAGCCGGCGCTGCGGATCCACGCGGCGGGCGCGGGGCGGGGCCGTGTGGGCGGGGCGGGGTGGCTCGGGGTCATAGCCGATTGACGCACGCTCCTAGGATCGGCGGCGTGATTGACATTCCGGATGCGCTGATCGCCACACAGTCCACGTACAACGGTGAGGCGGGGCGGGCGTTCATCGCCGCGTTGCCGGGGATGGCCGAGAAGCTCATGGAGCGGTGGGGCCTGCGGCCGGACGGTGGGGCCATGTACGGGGTGTGCGCGCTGGTCCTTCCGGTGGTGCGGGTGGCGGACGGGCGCCGGGCGGCGTTGAAGCTGCAGCCGGTGGATGAGGAGACGGCGGGGGAGCCGGTCGCGCTGCGGCTGTGGGGCAGGGCGGCGGCGGGCGCGGTGGAGCTGCTGGAGCACGACCCGCAGACCGGCGCGATGCTGCTGGAGCGGCTGGACGGGGAGCGCGCGCTGTCGGGGGTGGCGGACGCGCGGGAGGCGGTGCGGGTCGTGGCGGGGTTGCTGGCGGGGCTGACGTCGGTGCGCGTTCCGGAGGGGGCCGGGCTGCGGGGGCTGGGAGGGGCGGCGGCGCGGATGCTGGAGGCGGCGCCGGGGGTGGCGGGGCGCCTGGCGGATGCGGGGGAGCGGCGGCTGGTGGCGGACTGCGCGGCGGCGGTGCGGGAGGTCGCGGGGGAGCCGGGAGACCGGTTGCTGCACTGGGATCTGCACTTCGGCAATGTGCTGGCCGGGCGGGGTGGGCAGTGGGTGGCCATTGATCCGAAGCCGTTGGTGGGGGACGCGGGGTTCGAGCTGTTTCCGGCGTTGGCGGACCGGTTCGACGCGGGTGATGTGGCGTGGCGGTTCGATCTGCTCACGGAGGTGCTGTCGCTGGACCGGGCGCGGGCGCGGGCGTGGACGCTGGGGCGGGTGTTGCAGAACGCCTGCTGGGACACGGAGGTGGGCGGGCGGCGGTTGGTGGCGCGGCAGGCGGAGCTTGCGCGGCGCCTGCTGGGGCGGGGGTAGGGGCCGGGCGGGAGCTGTCTACGCTGCCCTCATGATTCGTACCGCTACCGCCGCTGATGTTCCCGCGATTCACGCGATGGTCCGTGAACTCGCCGATTACGAGAAGGCGCTGCATGAGGCCAACGCCACGGAGGAGCAGCTGCGCGAGGCGCTGTTCGGGGAGCGTCCTGCCGCGTACGCGCACATCGCCGAGTCGGACGAGGACGGCGAAATCGTGGGCTTCGCCCTGTGGTTCCTGAACTTCTCGACCTGGCGCGGCGTGCACGGCATCTACCTGGAGGACCTGTACGTGCGCCCCGAGCGGCGCGGTGGCGGGCACGGGAAGGCGCTGCTGACGGAGTTGGCGCGGATCTGTGTGGAGCGTGGTTACGAGCGGCTGGAGTGGTCGGTGCTGAACTGGAACGCTCCGTCCATCGCCTTCTACGAGTCGCTGGGTGCGCGGCCGCAGGACGAGTGGACGGTGTACCGGCTGACGGACGGGGCGTTGGCGGAGCTCGGGGGCTGACGCCCGCCCGGTTCAGGGGGTGAGGACGACCTTGCCGGTCGTTCCTCGGGTCTCCAGGTCCCGGTGGGCGGCGGCCGCTTCGGCGAGCGGGTACCGCTGGATCGCGGGTCGCAGCCGGCCGGCTGCGGCTTCGGCGAGGGCGCGGGTTTCGAGGGCGCGCAGGCCGCCGCCGCGCCGGAGCATGGCGGGGCCGAGGACGGTCTCGGAGGTGATGCCGCGTGCGGCGAGTTCGTCCGCGGGGAAGGTGAGCGGGCGGCCGTCGTGGAGGCCGCTGCCGGACCAGCCGTAGACGACGTGCTGTCCGCCCCTGCCGAGGAGGCCGACGGCGGCGCGGGCGGTGGTGGAGCCGACGGAGTCGTACACGACGGTGGCGCGCCGGCCGAGGGCGTCGAGGTGGGTGCGCACGTGGCGTGGCCAGTCGGGGAGGGTGTAGTCGACGGCGAGGTCGGCTCCGTTGGCGTGGGCCAGGGCGACTTTGGCGGGGCCGCCGGCGAGGCCGACGACGTGGGCTCCGGCGTTCTTGGCGTACTGCACGAGCAGGGTGCCGATGCCGCCGGCGGCCGCGGTGACGAGGGCGACGGAGTCCGGGCCGAGCGGGGTGAATCCGAGGATGCCGAGCGTGGTGCGGCCGGTGCCGATCATGGCGACGGCTTCGGCGTCGCCGAGCCCGGCGGGGATGCTGTGGAGCCTGTCCGCGTCGGTGACGGCGAGCTCGGCGTAACCGCCCGGGGCGGCGCCGAGGTGCGCGACGACGCGGCGGCCGAGCCAGCCCGGGTCCGTGCCCTCGCCGAGTGACTCGACCGTCCCGGCGACTTCGCGGCCCGGGACGGTGGGCAGTTCGGCGCGGGTGGGGAAGGGCCCGGTCAGGCCTTGGCGCAGGGCGGTGTCGAGGAGGTGTACGCCGGCGGCGCGGACGGCGATGCGGACCTGGCCGGCGCCGGGGACGGGGTCGTCGGTGTGTTCGTGGACGAGGTTCTCGGCGGGGCCGAAGGCGTGGAGGCGGACGGCGTGCATGGCGGGCTCCCGGAGGTGTGGGTCTCGGTGGGCCCACCCTCCGACCTCATGTGCGCTTGAGGTCAAGCGGTGTGCCGGGTGCGGCGGTGTGCCCGGTGGCGCCGAGGGCGAGGAGGGCCGCCTCGATGCCGCTGGTGAAGGACACCTCGCTGAGGAGGCCGGGGGCCGCGACCTGGTCGCCGGCGAGGTAGATGCCGTTGCCGCGGTCGATGGCGGGGCGGTCACGCCAGGTGGTGCCCGGGTGGTCGACGGCGCCGGTGCGGCCGGAGGCGAGCGCGTCGCGGCGCCATTGGGTGCGTTCGCGCCAGCCGGGGAAGCCCAGGTCGAGGAGGTCCTCGGCGCGGGTGGTGCCGGTGGCGCGGCCCTCGTCGGGGGCGACGGGGAACTGGCCTTGGACGAGTTGTTCGCCGGCGGGGGCGAGGGTGCGGTCCTGGGCGGTGAAGCGTTCGATCCAGCCCGGGGCGTCGAGGTCGGAGACGGCGAACGCGTCGCCGCGGCGGGTTCGCAGGGCGAGGTCGACGAGGGCGGTGCGGCCGGAGGGCCAGGTGAGCGCGGGGTCGCCGAGGAGGGTGCGGGCGGCGTCGAGGGAAGTGGCGACGACGACGGGGCCGGTGCGGGCGAGGGTGCCGAGGGCGGCTGCGTCGATGCGGGACGTGGTCTCGATGCGGACGCTGAGGTTCCAGGCGCGGGACGCCATCCGGTCGACGATGCGGTCCCAGCCGCCGACGGGGTAGCGGGCCTCCGGCGGCAGGGCGCCTGCGCGGCGGAGCCTTTCCTGGACGAAGGCGGCGGAGAGGCTGCCGGGGTCGTGGTGGTAGAGCGCGACGGCGGCGTAGTGCGCGGCCGCGCGGGCGCCCTCCTCGCCGACCTGTGCGGTGGCCCAGGTGCGGAAGTCGGCGTCCACCGGTGCGTGGGCGGCGTCGCGGCGGCTGAGGCGCAGGACGGCCGGCGGCGGGGTGCGGCGCAGGGTGCCGCGGTGGCGGAAACGGAGCCGGGTGGTTTCGAGGACCGGCACGGTGACGGTGGGGCCGAGGAGGTTGCGCTTGTGGAGCCAGGTCCAGTGGGGGCCGCGGCGGTAGAGGGCGTGGGGGCCGTCGTTGGTGCGGTAGGGGCCTTCGGCGGTCCTGGCCCTGCCGCCGAGGGTGTGGTGGGCCTCGTGGAGGGTGACCGGGGCGCCGGATTCGGCTGCGGTGATGGCTGCGGTGAATCCGGCGAGGCCGCCGCCGACGACGTGGATGCGCTGCATGGTCCCGGTCTCCTTCGCTGGAGGTGTGTCTGCTTACGGGACGTGCGGCGGGGCGGGGATGTGACATCGGCGGCGCATCAATGTCAGTGGTGTGCGTCACGATGGGGGCATGGTGCGCAGCAGCGGTAGTGGTGGCGGTACGGGCAGGGCCAAGGGGGCCAGGGGCGGGATCGCCGAGGCGCGGCGCCCGGAGGTGCGGCTGCCGCCGCTGGTGGCGTACGAGGGCGGTGGACTGGAGCCGGACGGGGACTACGACGGGGTGCGGTTCGACGCCGTGGATCTGGCGGACGAGTCCGGTCCGGGCGCCCGTTTCATGGACTGTGCGCTGGACGGCTGCGCCCTGGACCGTACGGAGCTGGTCAGGGCCCGGTTCATCGACTCGGTGCTGACGGGGGTGCGCGGGGTGGGCACCGATCTCGCGGGGGTGTCGCTGCGGGATGTGGAGATCGTGGACGCGCGTCTGGGCGGGGTGCAGATGCACGGAGCGGTGCTGGAGCGGGTCCTGGTCAGGGGCGGGAAGATCGACTACCTGAATCTGCGCAAGGCCCGGCTGAAGGACGTGGTGTTCGAGGGCTGTGTGCTGTCGGAGCCGGATTTCGGGGAGGCGCAGCTGACCCGGGTCGAGTTCCGGGACTGTGTGCTGAAGCGGGCCGACTTCAGCGCGGTGCGGATGGAGTCGGTGGATCTGCGGACGGTCGCGGAGCTGGACATCGCGCGGGGCGTGGAGCGGCTCGCGGGTGCGGTGATCAGCCCGGCGCAGCTGATGGAGCTGGCTCCGGCGTTCGCGGCGCAGATCGGGGTGCGGGTGGAGGCGTGAGGGGGCGCGCCGGGCCGCCGGAGGTGGGGGACGAGGCCCGTCAGAGGCGGGGGAAGCGGGCCTGGAGGTCCCAGACGGTGGGGTTGTCGGCGAGGCCCTCGTGCATGTCGGCGAGGTCGGCGATCAGGTCGTGCAGGAAGTCCCGGGCCTCGCGGCGCAGCAGGGAGTGGCTGAAGGTGAGCGGTGCTTCTTCGGCGGGCATCCAGTCGGCCTCGACGTCGACCCAGCCGAAGCGGCGCTCGAAGAGCATGCGGTCGGAGGACTCGGTGAAGTCGAGCTCGGCGAACTGGCGGCGGTGCGAGCGGTTGCCGCGGGGGTCCTGGTCGATCTGCTCGACGATGTCGCACAGCGCCCAGGCGAAGTCGAGCACCGGCACCCATCCCCAGGCTGTGGATACTTCGCGGTCCTCCTTGGTGTCCGCGAGGTAGACGTCCCCGGAGAACAGATCGTGGCGCAGGGCGTGGACGTCCGCTCGGCGGTAGTCGGTCTGCGGGGGATCGGGGAAGCGTCGGGAGAGGGAGTAGCCGATGTCGAGCACGGTTCGATGGTGTCATGCCCGGCGTGCCGGTCCCGCACCAGCGCACGAGAGGCAGTATGCGCAGGAGGGGCGGCGTGCGCGGGATCCTCGGGGCACGCGGGATTCCTCAGGGCAGCAGCCGCTGTTCCTTGGCGACGGCGACCGCGCCGGCGCGGGTGTCGACGCCGAGCTTGTCGTAGATGCGGCCCAGGTGCGTCTTGACGGTGGCCTCGCTGATGAACAGGGCGCGGGCGATGTCGCGGTTGCCCAGGCCCTGGGAGAGCTGGCCCAGGATGTCGCGTTCGCGGTCGGTGAGCGTGGGCAGCGGCGCCCGCATGCGGGCCATGACGCGGCTGGCGACGGGTGGGGACAGGGTGGTGCGGCCCTGGGCGGCGGAGCGGATGGCGGCGAAGAGTTCCTCCGGGCGCTCGGCCTTCAGCAGATAGCCGGTGGCGCCCGCCTCGATGGCGCGGGTGATGTCGGCGTCGGTGTCGTACGTGGTCAGGACGAGGACATGGGAGCCGTCGGTGTCGGCCACGATGCGACGGGTCGCCTCGACACCGTCGATGCCCTCGCCCAGCTGGAGGTCCATCAGGACGACGGCGGGGTTGAGCTTGGCGGCGAGGGCGACGGCCTCCTCACCGCTGCCGGCCTCGCCGACGACCTCGATGTCGGGCTCGCTGCCGAGGAGGGCGAGGAGCCCGGCGCGTACGACGGCGTGGTCGTCGCAGAGCAGGATGCGTACGGGCGGGTCTGTGGCGCTCATGCGGGGTCCCGGGGGGTGAGGGGGTCGGCGGACGGGTCGGTGAGGGGGACGGCCGCGGTCACCACGGTGCCCTCGCCGGGGGTGGACTCGATGGTGAGGGTGCCGCCGAGCTGCTGGAGCCGGGCCCGCATCGCAGGCAGCCCGTGCCCGCGCACCCCGCCCGTCGGCCCGGTGCCGGGTGCGCGGGTGAAGCCGCGGCCGTTGTCGGCGATGTCCAGGACGGTCCGGTCGTCGAGGTGGGTGAGGGTCAGGGCCGCCTCCGTGGCGCCCGCGTGCTCGGTGACGTTGGCCAGGGCGCCCTGGGCGATCCGCAGCAGCGCGGACTGCACGCGGTCGGGCAGGGCGGAGTGCGGTGTGCCCTCGACATGGCAGCGGACGGTGAGCCGGCCCTGCGCCTGCGCGGTCTCGCGGACGGCGAGGGCGTGCAGGGCCGCATCCAGGCCGCCGCCCTCGGCGAGGTCGGCGGGGGCCAGGTCGTGGACGAAGCGGCGGGCCTCGGCGAGGTTGCGTTCCGCGATGCCGGTGGCGGTACGGACGTGGCGGCGGGCCGTCGCCGGGTCGGCGTTCCAGGTGCGGTCGGCGGCCTGGAGCAGCATCTGCTGGCTGGACAGGCCCTGGGCCAGGGTGTCGTGGATCTCCATCGAGAGCCGCTGGCGTTCGGCGAGGGTGCCTTCGCGCCGTTCGGTGGCGGCCAGTTCGCGGCGGGTGCGGAGCAGGTCGTCGATGAGCTCGCCCTGGGTGACGGCCTGGCGCTGCATATGGACGAACACGGCGGAGGCGACCGCGGCGACGGCGGGCGGGGCGAGGACCAGGTTCGGGTCGAAGCCGTCTGCCAGCCGCAGCTGCGCGGCGACGACGAACAGCGTCAGCAGCGCGACCAGGGCGAGCGCGGCACGCGGCGGCAGGATGCGCAGCCCTGTGTAGAAGAGCGGGACCGCACACCAGGCGAAGCTCGGCGCGAGGACGACCAGCACCATCCACACCGCGACCAGCACCCCGAGCCAGAGCAGGCTGCGTGGCGTCGGACGGGAGCCGAGGACCGGGCCGAGTACGTAGAGGACGGCGAGGGCCACGGACAGGCCGATGATCCACGGAGTGCGCGTCTCACCGGGGTGCCGCAGCAGGAACCGGGTCAGGGAAGCGCCCAGCAGCAGGAAGAACGCGGCGTGCATCAGCAGGGCCAGACCGCGGGTGCCGGGATCGACGGCCTGCCCGGCGCCGCGTGGCGACGGGCTTCGCCGCACCGGCTCGTACCCCTGATCCACCTCGTACTCCTGCTCCTGACCTGCACGGACATCTCATCGTCGCCCCGAACGGGCGCCCCCGCATCAACCGATCGGCCGATGGGGCCGTCAGCCGTCCCGCGCGCGGCGTCGAGCCGGTACGACGACCGTGCGGCCCCGGATCCGGCCCAAGGATGGAACACAGAACGCCGGAACCGCACCACCCGGCCCCCCACCACACCGACACTCACATCGAGGAGCCCACCATGAAGAAGATGTCGCTGCGCGCCCGAGTCCTCACCGGTGCCGTCGCCGCCGCCGCCCTCGGGGCCGGCACCTTCGGCGCCATGTCGGCGAACGCCGCCGCCCCGGCCGCAGCGCCCGCCACCACCGTCAGGGCGGACACCGCGAACCGCAACCTGCAGCAGTCCACCCACCTGACCGTGGACGCCGCGACGAAGGCCGCGCAGGCCGCGCTCGACGCCGCCGAGAAGGAGAACCAGCGCGTCGCCGTCTCCGTCGTCGACCGCAACGGCAACACCATCCTGACGCTGCGTGGCGACGGATCCGGCCCGCAGGCCTACGAGTCGGCCGAGAAGAAGGCGTACACCGCCGTGTCCTGGAACGCCCCGACCTCCGAGCTGGCCGGGCGGCTCGCCCAGGCCCCGAACCTGAAGGACATCCCTGGCACCCTGTTCCTCGCGGGCGGCGCCCCGGTGCAGGTCAAGGGCGCTCCGGTGGCGGGCATCGGCGTGGCCGGCGCGCCCAGCGGCGACCTCGACGAGAAGTTCGCCCGGGCCGGCGTCGCCGCCCTCGCCAAGTAGTCGCCACCAACCACGGGAGACGCACATGAACGCCCTCGATCAGCAGCTGCTCGACGCCGCACGCACCGGTGACACCGCTTCCGTGCGGGCCGCGGTCGAGGGCGGCGCCCGGGTGGACGTCCGCGACGAGGAGCTGCGTACCCCGCTGCTCCTGGCCGTCCACGGCGGGCATGTGGACGCTGCCCGGCTGCTCGTCGACGCGGGCGCGGACCCCGACGCGCAGGACAGCCGCCAGGAGAGCCCCTGGCTGGCCACGGGCGTCACCGGCAGCGTCGCCATGCTCCACGTCCTGCTGCCGGCCGGACCGGACCTGAAGCTCCGCAACCGGTTCGGCGGAATCGCGCTGATCCCGGCGAGCGAGCGGGGCCACGTCGGCTATGTACGGGAGTTGCTCAAGGTCACCGACATCGACGTCGACCACGTCAACCGGCTGGGCTGGACGGCCCTGCTGGAGGCGGTGATCCTCGGCGACGGCGGCCGGGCGCACCAGGAGATCGTCGAGCTGCTGCTGGCCGCAGGGGCGACGCCCGGGCTGCCGGACGGCGAGGGCGTCACGGCCCTCGCGCACGCGGAACGCCGTGGCTTCGCGGAGATCGCGGCGCTGCTGCGGGAAGCCCCGTGACCGTCCGCCGCGCGGCGCCGGTGCTCGCGGGACTCGCCGCCGCGGTGGTGCTCGCGGGCTGTGCCACGGGCCCCACGGGCACGCCGGGCGCCGCAGCCGCGAAGGGCACGCCGTCCGTACGCGCCACGAGCGGGATCACCCCTGACGGCACGCTCCTCGTCGCCGACTTCGGCGGGGACACGGTGACGTTCGTGGACCCGGAGCGCGGCGCGTTCGACCGGGTCGAGGTCGGCACCGCCCCCTACGGTCTGGTGGTCGGGGCCGACTGCCGGGCCTGGGTGGCCACCGCCGAGGGCGTCGCCGTCGTCGACACGAGGACCCGCACCCGGCAGGCCCGCATCCCGTACGGGACGGAGACCGGGCCCGTCACCACGGGCGAGTACCGCGGCGGCGGTATGGGCATCGCCCTGGCCCCCGACGGCCGGCGCGTCTACGTGGGCGTCAACGTGCCGGACGCGTCGGGGGTGCTGGAGGTGATCGACACCGAGACCCGTGAGGTCACGGGTGCCGCACGGGTCGGCCGCCGCCCCTTCGACGTGGATGTCTCGCCCGACGGGGCGGAGGTGTACGCCACCGGTCACGACTCGTTCGACGTGACGTCCGTCCGTACGGACACGCTGCGCACCCGGCGCATGGAGGTCGCTCCGTACGGCACCGCGGGCGGTCTCGGCTCCTGGCTGAAGCCGCATTACGCGGTCGTCCGCCCCGGGGACGGGAAACTGCTGCTGCCGTTCGAGGGTGAGCGGCTGGCGGTGCTCGACCCACGGACCGGCGAGGTGGCGGTCGAGCGGATGACGGCGAACACCCACCAGCACGGCGCGACGATGGCCCCCGACGGCACGCTGCTCGTCGTCGGCACCGGTCCGATCGCGTCGGACGACGAGGACGCGTCGCTGACCGTCCGCAAGCCCGGCGGCACCGAGCGGGTGGTGGAACTGGACGGTCCGCACGAGGACGTGACGGTGTCCCAGGACGGTCGCACGGCGTACGTCACCGGGGGCTTCACCCGGGACGGCTACTGGAACGGGATCACGGTCGTGGACCTTGCCGGGGCCACGCCCCCGGTCCGGCTGGCAGCGGGTGAGCGGCCGCTGGGCATCGTGGTGCTCCGACGGCCGGACGGCCCCGCCCCGCCGGTACCGCCGGACTCCGACATTCCGCACATAGGATCACCGGTGTGGATCACCGACCCCCGGTAAGCGCCCCGTCGCGCGCCACTGCGTTCAGTCCGGCCCGCGGTACGGGGCCCGGGCCGGCCCGCGGCGCCCGCAGGACAGCCGGGGCCGCCTCCCTGCTGCTCGCTCTCGCCGTCCTCGCCCCCGCCTGCACCGCCGGAGCCGGTGGGGTGGAGGGCAGGCCCGGCGCCTCCGGTCTGCGCGACCCGTACTTCCCGAAGCTCGGCAACGGCGGCTACGACGTCACGCACTACGACCTCACGCTCGACGTCGACCCGGACGAGCAGACGCTGCGCGGGACCGCCGAGATCACCGCGCGGGCCACCCAGGACCTGAGCTCGTTCAATCTCGACCTGGCCGGTCTGACGGTCGACTCGGCGACCGTGGAGGGGCGTCCGGCAGCCGTCAACCGGGCGGGCAACGAGCTGACGCTGCGTACGGACGTGAAGGTCGAGGACCGGCTCCACCGGGGCGAGACGTTCCGTACCGTCGTCCACTACTCCGGCTCCCCGCGCACGATCACCGACGCGGACGACTCCGAGGAGGGCTGGCTGCCGACCGACGACGGCGCCGTCGCCCTCGGTGAGCCGACGGGCTCGATGGCGTGGTTCCCGGGCAGTCACCATCCGAGCGACAAGGCTTCGTACGATCTGGCGGTCACCGTTCCGAAGGGGCTGACGGCGGTCTCCAACGGGGTGCAGGCGGGGCCGCCGACGACAGCCGGGGGCCGCACCACCTACCGCTGGCACACCGCCGAACCGATGGCGAGTTACCTCGCGACCCTGGCCATCGGCCGGTTCACGACCAGGACGTCGACGACTGCGGGCGGCATCACGGTGTTCACCGCCGTGGACCCGGAGTCGGCGAAGGCGAGCGCGCGCACGCTGGCCCGGCTCCCCGAGGTGGTGGCGTGGGAGGCCGAGCACTTCGGCCCGTACCCGTTCTCCGCGACGGGCGCGATCGTGGACCGCAAGGGGGACTCGGGCTATGCGCTGGAGACGCAGAACCGGCCGTTCTTCCCCGGCCCGCCGAGCATCGGCCTGCTCGTCCACGAGATGGCGCACCAGTGGTTCGGCGACTCGGTCACGCCCGAGACCTGGCGCGACATGTGGCTCAACGAGGGCCTGGCGACGTACGCGGAGTGGCTGTGGGAGGAGGAGAAGGAGGACACCCCCGCCCAGGAGTCCTTCGACGAGGCGTACGAGGACGAGGACAACTGGGCTTTCCCGCCCGCCGATCCGCCGGGCGCCGCGGACATCTCGGAGCAGCCGGTGTACGGGCGCGGGGCCATGGTGATCCACAAGATCCGCGAGGTGGTCGACGACGACGAGGAGTTCTTCGCGCTGCTGGCCGGCTGGACGAAGGCGCATCGGCACGGCAACGCCTCGACGAAGGACTTCACCGCCTATGTGGAGAAGGCGACCGGGCAGGATCTGACGGAGCTGTGGAAGGACTGGCTGTACGGCAGGAGCCGGCCCGCCGCGGACGGCTGACCGGCTCCCGGGAACGACGCGGAAGGCGTTACTTCACGTTGACGCCGGTCCAGGCGGCGTCGACCGCCTTGAGTTCGGCGCTGTCCGCGCCGTACAGGTCGGTCGCCGCCTTCTCGGTCGCGACGCGGGCGGCCGCGTAGTCGGTGGTCGAGGTCATGTACTCGGAGAGGGCCTTGTACCAGATCTGGACGGCCTTGTCCCGGCCGATGCCGGTGACGGTGGAGCCGTCGGAGGTCGGGGAGTCGTAGTCGACACCGTTGATGGTCTTCGCGCCGCTGCCCTCGGCCAGCAGGTAGAAGAAGTGGTTGGCGACACCGGAGGAGTAGTGCACGTCCTGGTCGCCGACGCCGCTGGACCAGTAGTCGGCCGAGCCGCCGTCCTTGCTGGGCTTGTCCATGTAACGCAGCGGGGTGCCGTCGCCGTTGATGTCGATCTTCTCGCCGATGAGGTAGTCCCCGACGTCGGTGGCGTTGTCGGCGAAGAACTCCACGGAGGTGCCGAAGATGTCGCTGGTCGCCTCGTTGAGGCCGCCGGACTCTCCGGCGTAGTCGAGGTTGGCGGTGGCGGCGGTCAGGCCGTGGCTCATCTCGTGACCGGCGACGTCGAGGCCGGTGAGGGCACTCTTGTTGTCGGCACCGTCGCCGTAGGTCATGCAGAAGCAGCTGTCGTCCCAGAAGGCGTTGACGTACGCGTCGCCGTAGTGGACTCGGGAGTAGGCGGCCTTGCCGTCGCCGGCGATGCCGTCGCGGCCGAGGGCCGACTTGTAGAAGTCCCACGTCATCGCGGCGCCGTAGTGGGCGTCGACCGCGGCGGTCTGGCGGTCGTTGCCGGTGCCGTCGCCCCAGGTGTCGTCGTCGTCGGTGACGAGGTCGCCGGTGCCGCTCTCGCCCTGGTTGAGGTCGTACGTCTTGTGACCGCCGCGGTCGCCGTCGGTCAGCTCGAATCCCGAACCGGAGGCGGTGGTGGAGAGGTCGACCTTGCCGCTGTACTGGCTGTTGCCGACGCCGGCCGTCTCGATCGCCTCGTAGCTGTGCAGCTTCTTGCCGGTGACGGCGTCCGTGATGATGTGGAGCCGGCTGGGGGTGCCGTCCTTCTGCACGCCGGTCTTCACGGTCTCGAAGGCCAGGACGGGCTTGGAGCCGCGCGCCCAGATCACCTTGCGGGCGCTCGCCGCAGTCTTGATCTTCGCCGTCGTGGACGGCACGGCTATCCGGGCGTTGGTCGCCTTGGTGACGCTCTTGAGCTTGCCGTTGCTCGCGGTGTGGGTGACGAGGTCGCCGCCGAGGACGGGCAGCCCGGCGTAGGTGCGCTCGTAGCGGGTGTGGACGGTGCCCTTGGCGTCCTTGATCACGTCACGGGCGATCAGCTTCTCCTGGGCACCGAGTCCCAGTGAGCCGGCGGTCGAAGACGAGTCGGCCTGGGCCGACTTGATGGCGCTCGTGCGTGCCGAGGCGCTGCTGAAGGCGGGCGAGGTGGTGCGGGGAGAAGCGGAGGGACCGTCACCGGGAGTGTTCGGGTCGGCGTTCGCCGCACCGGTCTGCACTCCGACGACGACCATCGCGGCCACGGCGGCCAGGGCTGCGGCGCGACGGGTGTTCATGTGGGGGGTCATGCGTTCTCCGTTGCTCGTTCCGTGGGGGGTTACGAGCGGAGAGCGTGCCACCGAATGACCACTTCTGACCGTGTACCAACAATTACCTCACAATTCTTTGACCGTTTCTTGTCCGACTGGGAAAGGTCTGTGTCCGCTATCCGGCGGACTTCCATCGATGGGGCAACATCGCGTGTCGTGCGCCCCGTTGGGCGCGTTCAGTGGTAAGCGGACGCGCGGGAGCCCCCGGCCGCAGGACGTTCGGCCGGGGGCTCCCGTGAAGCGGACGTACGGAGCGTCAGAGGTTGACGCCGAAGTCCTGCGCGATGCCGCGCAGGCCCGAGGCGTAGCCCTGGCCCACGGCGCGGAACTTCCACTCGGCGCCGTTGCGGTACAGCTCGCCGAAGACCATGGCGGTCTCGGTGGCGGCGTCCTCGCTCAGGTCGTAGCGCGCGATCTCGGCGCCGCCGGCCTGGTTCAGGATGCGGATGTAGGCGTTGCGCACCTGGCCGAAGTTCTGGCTGCGGGTCTCGGCGTCGTAGATCGACACCGGGAAGACGATCTTGTCGATGTCGGCCGGCAGGCCCGCCAGGTTGACGTTGATCTGCTCGTCGTCGCCCTCGCCCTCACCCGTGACGTTGTCACCGGTGTGCACGATGGTCTGGTCCGGCGTCGCCTTGTTGTTGAAGAAGACGAAGTGCCCGTCGGAGAAGACCTTCCCCGCGGCGTTGACCGCGATCGCCGAAGCGTCGAGGTCGAAGTCGGTGCCGGTGGTGGTACGGACGTCCCAGCCGAGGCCGACCGTGACGGCGGTGAGGCCGGGGGCCTCCTTGGTGAGGGAGACGTTGCCGCCCTTGGACAGGCTTACTGCCATGGGAAGTCCCTTTCATCTGTCATGTGCGGGCTTCGTGCCATCACGAAGCTACCGTCACAGTTCATAACGCAGGCAGGGGACCGTGAGGTTCCTTCCGCCTTTACTTTCTTTACCGAACTGATGACGGGGTGCGGGCAGACGGAGGAAGGCGTGCGCCAAAAGGAGGTGACGAACCATGCGTGGGGCGGGGAACATGGGTGTCATGTCCGGGCCCTATGTCATCCGCGGTGCGGTCTCCCTGCCGGAGGCCGAGCTCATGTGGCGTTTCTCGCGGTCCTCCGGGCCCGGCGGGCAGCACGTCAACACCAGCGACTCCCAGGTGGAGCTGCGCTTCGACCTCGCGGCGACCGAGTCGCTGCCGGAGGTGTGGAAGGAACGCGCGCTGGAGCGGCTGGCGAGCCGGCTGGTCAACGGCGTCGTCTCGGTCCGTTCCTCGGAGCACCGCTCGCAGTGGCGCAACCGCGAGACGGCCGCCGTGCGGCTCACGGCCCTGCTGGCCGAGGCCACGGCGCCGCCGCCCAAGCCGCGCGTCAAGCGCAAGATCCCGCGCGGGATCAACGAACGCCGGCTGCGCGAGAAGAAGCAGCGCGGCGACACCAAACGAGGCCGCTCCGGCCGGGACTGGTAACCCGCGACGGCTCCCGTCGGGCCCCCGTCGCCTACCGCGTCACCCTCGCCGCGTGCCGCCGCCCCTCGGGCTCCGTCCCCCTGCCGCGTACCCCTCGCCGCCGCCCCCGGGCTCGGGCTCCGTGCCGTCAGCCCAGCTGCCGGTAGCGCCCGCGGAAGTACGTCAGCGGACCGCCGTCCTCGCTGGGCAGCTGCGCACCGAGCACCCGGCCGATCACCAGCGTGTGGTCACCTGCCGTGATCCGCTGCTCCGTGCGGCACTCCAGCGTCGCGAGCGCGCCGCCGACCAGGGGCGCGCCGGTGACCTCGCCCCGTACATAGGGGATGTCCTCGAAGAGCAGCCGGTCGCTGATCCGGCCCTTCATGGCGAACCGGCCCGCGATGTGCCGCTGGCTCTCCGACAGTACGGAGACGGCCCACAGCGGCTGTTCCGCCAGCAGGTCGTCCATCCGGGAGTCGTTGCGCAGACTCACCATGACCAGCGGCGGGTCGAGCGACACCGACATGAAGGCGGTCGCGGTCATGCCCACGTCCTCGCCGCGCCCGTGCTCGTCGAGCGGGGGCTCCTGTGCGGTGATCAGGACCACTCCGGCTGCCAGCCGGGCGAGGGCGCCGCGGAACTCGTCGTTGCTCACCCCCTCAGCATGGGGGACGGTTTCGGTACGCGGGGTGGGGGGCTTCGTCTGCAACACATCCGGAACGCTAGCCGCGTACGGTGGCCCCTCGCATCGGGCCAGGGGACCAGCCAGGTCCTAGGACCCGGCGGGCCCGGGCGGGCATCGCCCGGCGTTTGCTTTTTGCGTTCAAGAAAAGGACGGACCACTCATCGGCGGCACTCGCGACCCTTCACCATCTGTTGTGACTTGAGTCACAGAGCGCAATATTTGTTGACCCTGTGTACCGGGTGCGCAGCTCACTGTGATTCAGTGGCCGTGACACTGCAGTAAGTACGTCTAGTGCGTCGATATGAAATCTGGAGTGCTGTCGAGGTCTCGGGGAGTGCGAGCGATGGAGGCCGAGTCGGAGCCGTACGTCCGTCTTGCGACGATGCGGCAGCTGCACCAGGCCGTGGCCGATCTCAACACGGCACGGAGCCTGGCCGACACTCTGCAGACCGTCGCCGACGGAATCGTCGCCGGTCTCGGATACGAGCTTGCCTGCGTCAACCTCGTCCGTCCCGACGGTGATCTCGTCGTCGCCGCCTTCGCGGGCAACAACGCCGCCGAGGCCCTGATCACCGGTCGCGTCGGCTCGCGTACCTCCTGGGAGCGCCGCCTGGCCATGGGCGAGGCATGGGACGAGCTGCGTTTCATACCGCACACCGACGGCTGGGTCCTCCTCGACGATGACGTCCCGCAGTGGCACACCGAGGGCCCCGAGCCCCGCTTCGAGGACGAATGGCACCCGCAGGACCGGCTCTACGCCCCGATGTACGCCTCCGGCAGCGGTCAGGACCTTCTCGGCGTGATATCCGTCGACCGTCCCCGCAACGGCCGCCGCCCCGGTGCCTGGGGCCGTGAGGCGCTCCAGATGTACGCCTCCCAGTCGGCCATTGCGATCAGTAACGCCAGGCTCCGGGCAAACATGCAGCGTGCCCTGGTCCGCCTGGAGCGCGAACAGCAGGCGCTGCGGGCCAGCGAGGAGTCCTTCCGCCAGGCCTTCGAATACGCGCCCAGCGGCATGGCCATCGCGGAGATGGGCGGCGACCAGCACGGCAGGCTGCTGCGCACCAACGACGCGCTGTGCCGGCTCCTGGGCCGCCCCGCCTCGGTGCTGCGCCGCTACTCCTTCGCCGACCTGGTCCACCCCGAGGACATCGGCACCCTGCTCCGGACCTCGGCCGAGGGGGGCCGGGCCGAGCTGCGGCTGGGCCGCCGGGACGGCACCTACCTGTGGGTCTCGCTGCGCAACTCCGTCGTGGCGGACACCGCGGACGGGCCGCGCTTCCTCCTCACGCACGTCGAGGACATAGAGGAGCGCAAGCGCCACGAGCTGAACCTCGCGCACCGCGCCTCGCACGACGCCCTGACCGGTCTGCCCAACAGCGCGGAGCTGCGGGCCCGGCTCAGCGCACGGCTGTGCGAGCGCCCCCACGCGGTGATGTCCACCGACGTGGAGGCGCTGGACGCGGCGTACGGCGATGTCGACGAGGCCCGGGTGCACGGCTCTCCCGCCGACGGGTTCGGCGCGGGGCGGGGCGTCGGCCCGTACGACCACCATGTGCATTCCGTCGCACCGGACACGGTGAACGACGACGGGTCGAAGGGGCTCGCGGTCCTCTTCTGCGACCTGGACGGTTTCAAGTCGATCAACGACCGTTTCGGCCATCACACGGGTGACGCGGTTCTCATCGAGGTCGCCCGGCGGCTCACCACGTGTGTCCGTGACGGGGACACCGTCGCCCGGCTCGGGGGTGACGAATTCGTCGTTCTCGCGGACGGGCTCGGGGCCGCAGACGCCGCGGACCTGGCCGTACGCCTGCGTAACGCCATCATTCCGCCCATTCGGGTCGACGGCCGGGCGGTGCGGGTGGGGGCGAGTTTCGGCATCGGCTGGGCCGCCTGCGGCATGACCGCCGAAGAGGTGCTGCGCTCCGCCGACCAGCGGATGTACGTCGAGAAGCGGTCCCGTTCGAAGGTTCACCGCCGAGCCGGATGATGTTCGCCGGGGTGTGGTTCCCGGGGTGCGTGGCTCGGAGGGCCCCCACCTCCGGCAATTCTTGGTGTCGTCCGTTCGGGGTAGGCTCGGCCGGTCGGCGACGGCTGGCGATATTCGGCGACGGCTGGCGACATGGTGAGGAGTGACCCAGGGATGGCCGGGAACAACGGCGCGAGCACACCACCCGAGGACGACGATCCGTTCGGCTACCTCTACGAGGACGGACGGGCAGCCGGCGCGCAGCCACCGGGACAGGGCGGCTACGGCTACCCGGGTCCCGCCGCGCAGCCGGGCGTGCCCCGGACCTCGTACAACCAGGTGCGGACCGTCGGTGAGCGCCAGTACGGGCAGGTGCCGCCGCAGCAGGCGTACGGCCAGGCCCAGGCGCCCTACGGCCAGCCGAACGGCCAGTACGGCCAGCCGAACGCGCAGTACGCGGCCCCGGAGACGTACCCCGGTGGTGCCACGACCGCGCAGGTGCCGCACCAGGGCGGCCGCGGCAGCGGAAACGGCGGCTCCGGCAGAGGCGGTCCGAACACCAAGGGTCTGCTGATCGGGGCGGTCGCGGTGGTCGCGGTCGTGCTCATCGGCATCGGCGCCGCGCTGATGACGGACGACGACAACAAGGACAAGAAGAAGGACGAGGCCACGTCCTCGGCCGGTCCCGGCGGCGAGGTCGAGCAGTCCCCGACGCCGGAGCAGTCCACGACGTCCGAGGCCCCCGTCGAGCTCCCGAAGCAGGATGCGGCGTCGCTGAAGCTCGGCGGCGACGCGGGGCTCGACAACACCGTCAAGGGCGCCAAGAGCAACAACGGGCAGTACATCAACCTCAACGCGGTCGGCAGGTCCGCGACCTGGTCCGTCGAGGTGCCGGAGGCCGGCGAGTACACGTTGTTCGTCACGTACGGCGTGCCGGGCAAGGACGCCAAGACGTCGCTCACGGTGAACTCCGAGGCCCCGCGCTCCATCAACATGACGAACTTCGCCCAGGCCCCCGAGGGCGATCTGGAGAAGGGGTGGACGACCACGTACGCCTACGTCAACCTCACCAAGGGTCCGAACACCCTGATGATCTCCTGCAACGAGGGCGACCAGTGTGATGCCAACCTGGACCAGCTGTCGCTGAAGGCCGGTCACCAGACGCGCTGACCCGGCCCACCCGCACGCGCGTTCCGGCCCCCTCGCCCCGCGGCGAGGGGGCCGGTTTGTCTACCGGCCCATCAGGGCCAGGAAGCCCGCCACCGTCGCGGCCATCGCCTCGCGGCCCGGGGCGATGTACTTGCGCGGGTCGACGCCCGTGGTGTGTTCGGCCAGGTGGGCGCGGACGGCCCCGGTGAACGCCGTGTTCAGCGCCGTACCCACGTTGATCTTGACCATGCCGGAGGACGCGACGGCCCGGCGGATCTCCTCGTCCGGCACGCCGCTGGAGCCGTGCAGCACCAGCGGCACGGGGACGGCGTCACGGAGCCGGCCGATCAGCTCGTGGTCCAGGGCGGCGGTGCGCTCGGTCATGGCGTGCGAGGAGCCGACGGCGACGGCCAGCGCGTCGACACCGGTGGCGGCGACGTACGCGGCTGCCTCGGCCGGGTCGGTGCGGACGCCGGGGGCGTGGGCGTCGAGCGGCGCCTCGCCCTCCTTGCCGCCGACCTTGCCGAGCTCGGCCTCGATCCAGATGCCCCGCTCGCGGCCCCAGGCGACCGCTTCGGCGGTGGCCCGGACGTTCTCCTCGTAACCCAGCTTGGACGCGTCGAACATCACCGAACCGAAGCCCGCGTCGGCGGCCTGGTGCAGCAGTTCCACGGACTCGACGTGGTCGAGGTGCAGGGCGAGCGCGGCGCCGGAGGTGCGGGCGACGGCCGCTGCCGCGGCGGCGATGGGGGCGAGCCGGCCGCCGTGGAACTTCACGGCGTTCTCGGAGATCTGGAGGATGGCGGGCGCGCCGGCGCGTTCGGCCCCGGCGGCGATGGCCTCGGCGTGCTCCAGCGTGATGACGTTGAAGGCGGCGATCCCGCGTCCCTCGGCCTGGGCGGCGGAGACGAGTTCACCGGTGCTGACGAGCGGCATGCTGACCTCTGTGTTTTCCTCGGGTCCGGCGGGCGGGCCCGGTGGGGACGCGGTGTTCAGGCCGCGTCTGCGTGTTCCTCGATACCGACGCGCGGCAGCAGCTCCTCGTACGCCGCGCGGTCGAAGTCACCGGCCGTGGGGGAGAGCACGGTCGCCGTCGACAGTGCCACCGCCCGTCGCAGCCGGTCCGGCCAGCTCAGGCCCTCCGCGAGTCCGGACAGCAGTCCGGCCACCGCGGAGTCGCCGGCCCCGGTCGGGTTGCCCTTGACGGGTGCGGGCGGGGACGCCTGCCAGTTGCCGTCGGGGGTGACCGCCAGCATGCCGTCGGGGCCCAGTGAGGCGATGACCCCGTGGGCGCCGCGGCGGCGGGCGTCGCGGGCGCCGCGCAGGGGCTCGCGGGAGCCGGTGAGCTGGGCGAGCTCGTCGGCGTTGGGCTTGATCAGGTCGGGGCGGGCGGCGATGCCGCGCCGCAGTGGTTCCCCGCTGGAGTCCAGGAGGACGGGGACGCCGGCGTTGCGGGCGAGGCGGACCAGTTCGGCGTACCCGCCGACGTGGATGCCGGGCGGCAGGCTGCCGCAGAGGGCGACCGCGTCGGCGGTGGTGAGCAGCTCTCCGTACGAGCCGAGGAACGCGGTCCACTCGTCGGCGGTGACGTGGGGTCCGGGTTCGTTGAACTGGGTGGTGTCCCCGGTGGTCCGGTCGACGACGGCCAGGGTGCGGCGGGTGTCGCCGGCCACGGGCACGAGTGCGTCGATGACGCGCGCGGGGTGGGTGGGGAGTGCCGCGAGCAGCTCGCGCAGTACGGCTCCGGTGGCCCCTCCGGCGAAGCCGGTGACGACGCTGTCGTGACCGAGGGCGGCGAGGACACGGGCGACGTTGACGCCCTTGCCGCCGGGGCGCTCGGAGAGGTCGGTGACGCGGTGGCTGGCGTGCGGGACGAGTGCCGGTACGCCGTACGTCAGGTCGAGTGCCGTGTTCAGTGTGACCGTGAGGATCACTTCGGCCGCTCCCTCGATACGTGTGGAGCGCGGATCCAAGGGTGTGTCGTGAAAGTCCCGCCGGCCCGCGGCGTCCGCGCGCACGCCCGGGGTGTGGCGGGGCCCGTCCTTCGGGCGGACGGTGCTGCTTTCAGGACACGCCCTTGCCAGAACGCGCTTTCCCTGCTGGTTTGCTACGCGATCATGTCAAAGAGACGGCGGTCGGCCCAGACGTCGGGACCAACCGCCGTCTCTTCGTTACGTGTGCGGCCCGTGGGCCGAGCGGGCGGATATCAGCCGGTCTGCGGCTGAACGATCCACTCGCCCCGGCGCATGACGCCCCTGAGCCGGAAGTCCTCGTCCAGGACGACGAGGTCGGCGTCCTTGCCGGGCTCCAGCGAGCCGACGCGGTCGTACACGCCGAGAAGCCGGGCCGGGTTGGCGGAGATGGACTGCACCACGTCGCCGACCGGGATCCGGTCGATGGTGACGGCCCGGTGGAAAGCGGTGTCCAGGGTGAGGGTGGAGCCCGCGATGGAACCGCCCTCGACGAGCCGGGCGACGCCGTCCTTGACCTCGACGGCGAGCGGGCCGAGCTGGTACTGGCCGTCGCCGAAACCGGCCGCGTCCATGGCGTCGGTGATCAGCGCGACGCGGTGGGCGCCCGCGTGGTGGTAGGCGAGCTCCAGGGCGGCCGGGTGCAGGTGGGTGCCGTCGTTGATGAGCTCGACGGTGATCCGCTCGTCCTCCAGGAGGGCGGCGATGGGGCCGGGCGCGCGGTGGCCGAGGCCCGGCATCGCGTTGAAGAGGTGCGTGGCGACGGTGGCGCCGGCGTCGATCGCCTCGACGGTCTGCTCGTACGTGGCGTCCGTGTGCCCGATCGCGGCGATGACGCCGTGCTCGGCGAGCAGCCGTACGGAGTCGATGCCGCCGGGCAGTTCGGTGGCGAGCGTGAACATCTTCGCGGTGCCGCGCGCGGCGTCCATCAGCTTGCGGACCTCGGCCGGGTCCGGGTGGCGCAGCAGGCCCTCGCTGTGGGCGCCCTTGCGGCAGGGGGAGATGAAGGGGCCCTCGAAGTGGATGCCGGCCAGGTCCCCCTGTTCGACGAGTTCGGAGAGGATGCCGGCCCGTTCGGCCAGGAAGTCCATCTCGCCGGTGACGGTCGAGGCGACCAGGGTGGTGGTGCCGTGCTCGCGGTGGGTGCGGACTCCGGTGAGGACCTCGTCCACGGTGCCCGAGGTGAAGGAGGCGCCGCCGCCGCCGTGGTTGTGCATGTCCACGAAGCCGGGAACGATCCAGTGGCCGGACAGGTCGACGGTCCGGGCGCCCTCCGCCGGGCTGCCGGCGATGCGGGCGCCCTCGACGATCACCCGGCCGTTCTCGACGGTCCCGGTGGGGAGTACCACCCGGGCACCTGTGAGAACGGTGCTGTCTGCGCGTCCGGCCATCAGGCGGATACCTCCGTGGAGAGTAGATCCCAGGCGAGCAGCCCTGCGCCCAGGCATCCGGCGGTGTCCCCGAGGGCCGCCGGGACGATGTGGGGCAGCTTCTGGAACGTGACGCGTTCCTCGACGGCCGCACGGAGTGGTGTGAACAAGGTTTCCCCGGCCTCGGCGAGACCGCCACCGATGATGAGCGTGCGGGGGTCGAGCAGCGTGATCGCGGTGACGAGTCCGGCGGCGAGGGCGTCGACGGCGTCGCGCCACACCGCGACGGCCTCCGGGTCGCCCGATTCGACGGCCTTGGCGCAGTCGGCGGCGTCGGCCTGCGGGTCGCCGGACGCGGCGGCCCAGGCCCGGCTGACGGCGGCCGCGGACGCCAGCGTCTCCAGACAGCCGCGCTGGCCGCAGGGGCAGTCCGGGCCGTCGGGCCGGACCACGACGTGGCCGATCTCGCCCGCGTAGCCGTGCGCGCCAGCCTCGATGGAGCCGGCGATGCCGATGGCTCCGGCGATTCCGGTGCCCAGCGGCACGAACAGGAAGCGGTCGGCTCCCCTGCCCGCACCGATCCGGCCCTCGGCGAGGCCGCCGGTCCTGACGTCGTGGCCGAGCGCCACGGGCACGCCGCCGAGGCGTTCGCCGAGCAGCCGGCGCATGGGTACGTCCCGCCAGCCCAGGTTCGCCGCGTAGACGGCGATCCCGTTCTCGGCGTCGACGATGCCGGGCACCGCGACGCCGGCCGCGACGGCACTCTCGCCGAAGTGCTCCTCGCCGTACGCGCGCAGATCCGCCGCGAAGGCGAGGACCGACTCCACGACGGAGTCGGGGCCGCGCTCTCTGCCGGTCGCGCGCCGCGCCTCGTAGAGCAGGGCGCCATCGGCCCCGACCAGTGCGGCCTTCATTCCGGTGCCGCCCACATCGAGGGCGATGACGTGTTTCACGGGAAACAGTTTCGCCCTACGGACCCCAAAAGGTCTAGTCCACTCTCGCTGTTTGTTGCGCATCCATACAAAATCGGGGTCACAACCTGGCGGCAACCTCCCCACAGGGGACGCCATGCCCCCGCCCCGGCTACCCCGGCAGGATCACGCTGCGCGAGAGATTGCGCGGATGGTCCGGGTCGTAGCCCTTCGATTCCGCGAGGACCACCGCGAGGCGCTGCACCCGGATCAGGTCCGCCATCGGGTCCGCGGACCGGCGGGCGACGAGCGTCCCGCCGACCGCCGCGACCTCACCGGCGAGCCCCTCGGGCAGCGGGCCGAAGACCCACGCCACCCGGTTCGGACCGGTGATCGCGATCGGGCCGTGCCGGTACTCCATCGCGGGGTACGACTCGGTCCAGGCGCCCGCCGCCTCGCGCATCTTCAGCCCGGCCTCCTGCGCCAGACCGTAGGACCAGCCGCGCCCCAGGAACGTCCACTGCTCGGCCGCCACCACCGACTCGTCCAGCGGCTCGGTCACCGCCAGCTCCGCGTCCACGGCGGCCTCGGCGACCGTCTTCACCCCCGCCGGGAGCGGGCCCGCCGCCTCCAGGCCCGCCCGCAGGAACGCCAGCGCCGTGGTGGCGAACCGGGTCTGGACGACCGACTCCTCGTCCGCCCAGTCCAGTACGGCCACCGTGTCGGCGGCCTCCATGACCGGCGTCTTCGGGTCGGCCGTCAGCGCGACGGTGGCCGTCCTGCCGCGCAGCTCGCCCAGGAGTGCCAGCACCTCGCTCGTCGTACCGGAACGGGTGATCGCCACGACCCGGTCGTAGGCCCGTCCGGCTGGGAACTCCGACGAGGCGTACGCGTCCGTCTCTCCCTGCCCTGCCGCCTCCCGCAGCGCCGCGTAGGCGATGGCCATGAACCAGGAGGTGCCGCACCCCGTCACGGCGACCCGTTCGCCCGGTCGCGGCAGCCCCTCGAAGGCGGCGCCCGCTTCGGCGGCACGGCGCCAGCAGCTGGGCTGGGTGGCGATTTCTGATGCGGTACGGGACATGCTGGACGGCTCCTCGCGGCTGGCGGTGGCTGGGGCGGCTCGCAGGTGGACGCGCCGGGTCCGGCCCGGCCGAGACCTCCTTAGCAGTCGCTCCGCGCCCCGTGCAATGCTGCTGTGTTGCGGAAGCGATACCCGTGTGGTGTAGACCTCCCCGTGCGTGTGGGGAGAAAATCGCAGCTCATCCGGAGGGCCCCACGCCGACGTGGGTGCCGCGGATGACGCAATCAACGAGAACGGACTGGCTGTGCAGCGGCGTTATTTGGGACTGACGGCGGCTCTCGCCGCACTGGGGATGACGGCCACGCTGTCGGGCTGCGGCGGCTCCGGCGGCTCGGGCGATGTCACGCTGAAACTGGTCGCGGCCGACTACGGCACCGGTGACGCCAACAAGTCCGACACGTACTGGGACGGGGTGGCCCGGAGCTTCGAGGCGTCCCATCCCGGGATCAAGGTCGACGTGACCGTCTATCCGTGGACGGACGTCGACCGCAAGGTCGCCGAGATGGTGAAGGACGGAAAGGCCCCCGACATCGCGCAGATCGGTGCGTACGCGGACTACGCCAAGGCCGGCAAGCTCTACTCCGCCGACCAGATGCTCAGCATCCCCACCCAGGCCAACTTCCTGCCGAAGCTCGCGGAGGCCGGCCGCTACAGCCGCGTCCAGTACGGGCTGCCGTTCGTGGCCAGCACCCGGCTGCTCTTCTACAACAAGGACCTGTTCTCCCAGGCCGGCCTCAAGTCCCCCCGGACCTGGGACGACATAGCCGCCGACGCCGCGGCGCTCAAGCAGCGCGGGGTGACGTACCCGTTCGCGCTGCCGCTCGGCCAGGAGGAGTCCCAGGCCGAGACCATGATGTGGCTGCTCAGCGGCGGCGGTGGCTACACCGACGACGTCGGCTCGTACGCCATCGACTCGATCGAGAACGTCAAGACCTTCGACTGGCTGAAGACGAACCTCGTCGACAAGGGTCTCGTCGGCCCCGTCGCCCCCGGCAAGCTCAACCGGGCCGACGCCTTCAAGGCGTTCACCAAGGGCGACGTGGGCATGCTCAACGGCCACCCGACCCTGATGGAGGAGGCCCAGAAGCAGGGCGTGCACGTCGGCATGGTGCAACTGCCCGGCACCGAGGGGCCCACCAAGACGTCGATGGGCGTCGCCGACTGGATCATGGGGTTCAAGCAGGGCGGCCACCGGGCCGAGGTGGGCAAGTTCTTCGACTTCATGTTCAGCGACAAGAACGTGATCGAGTTCGCCGATACGTACGACCTGCTGCCCGTCACCGAGAGCGCGTCCGCGGCGATGGAGGACGATCCGAAGTTCAAGCCGCTGCACAAGTTCCTGGCCGCACTGCCGGAGGCGGAGTTCTACCCGTTCGGCAAGACGTCCTGGGCCCAGGCCAGTGAGTCGATCAAGGAGAACATCGGCACGGCGGTCGAGCCGGGCGCGAACCCGGAGAGCGTGCTCCAGCACATCGCGCAGGAGTCCATGGCGGCGGAGAGCGCGGAGTAGCGGCCCTCGGCCCGCCCAATATATTGGCTGATATGACCGCCCTCCCCCCGAACGGCCCCGGCGACGAGCCCGCCCCTCCTGCCCAGCTCTCCGACCGGGACCGTGCGGTTCTGGCGGTCGAGCGGCAGTCGTGGGCGGGCCCCGGGGCGAAGGAGCGGGCGATCAGGGAACAGCTCGGCATCTCGCCCACCCGCTACTACCAGCTGCTGAACGCCCTCCTCGACGACCGGCGGGCGCTGGAGGCCGACCCCGTGACGGTCAACCGTCTGCGCCGCGTCCGCGAGGCGAGGCGCGGACGCCGGTGACACCGGGGGGGGCGAACCCGCCGGGCCTTCGTTCCGCTGGACGCCCCGGCCACACGTGGCCGCCCGCCCGGTCGGCCGAGCGGCCCCGCGGCACGCGCCCCGCGCGGGACCCGCCGCCTATAGGCTCGGCCCATGGGCAGCAACCCGCACACTCCGCCCCTGCCGGTCCCGACCACGCCCGCCGGCCAGGAGGGCCTCGCCGCGCTCCTCGCCCGGCCCGACCGCGCCGTCATCGCACTCGATTTCGACGGCACGCTCGCCGACATCGTTCCGGACCCCGAACAGGCCCGCGCCCACCCGGGCGTCGTCGAGGCGCTGGCCGCACTCGCCCCCAAGGTCGCGTCGATCGCCGTGATCACCGGCCGGCCGGCCGGTGTCGCGGTCCGCTACGGCGGCTTCGCGGGCGTCGCGGGGCTGGACCGGCTCGTCGTCCTCGGCCACTACGGCGCCGAACGCTGGGACGCCGTCTCCGGGACCGTCCGCGCCCCCGCCCCGCACCCCGGCGTCGCCGCCGTGCGGGCCGAACTCCCCGGCGTGCTCGACAGGTTCGACTCCTGGCACGGCACCTGGATAGAGGAGAAGGGGCAGGCGCTCGCCGTCCACACCCGCCGCGCCGCCGACCCGCAGGCCGCCTTCGAGGCCCTGCGGGGTCCCCTCGGCGAGCTCGCCGCCCGCCATGGGCTGATCGTCGAACCGGGCCGGCTGGTCCTGGAGTTGCGCCCCTCGGGCATGGACAAGGGCGTGGCACTCACGCGGTACGTGCACGAGACCGGCGCCGGCTCGGTGCTCTACGCGGGCGACGACCTGGGCGACCTCGCCGCGTACACCGCCGTGGACAAACTCCGCACCGAGGGCCCCGACGGCACTCCCGGACTGCTGATCTGCAGCGGCACGGAAGTGCCCGAACTGGCCGAACGCGCCGACCTGTCGGTGCCGGGACCGGGGGCCGTCGTCGACTTCCTGTCAGCCCTGGCGCAGCGCCTCTAGCTGGTCCAGGAACCACTGCTGCG
Source organism: Streptomyces sp. NBC_01013 (assembly GCF_045162765.1). Lineage (NCBI taxonomy): Bacteria > Bacillati > Actinomycetota > Actinomycetes > Kitasatosporales > Streptomycetaceae > Streptomyces > Streptomyces sp. NBC_01013. Next base: position 3,718,502 of record NZ_CP108687.1, on the reverse strand, counting down.
GCGGCAGCGCGGTGGCCGCCGCGGCCAGCCGCTTCGTGCGGGCCGTCCGCTCGTCGTCCGCCATCGTCAGCGCCTCGTGGAGGGCCGCGGCGGTGGCGGACACGTCGTACGGGTTCACCGTGATCGCGTCGGTGCCCAGCTCCTCGTACGCCCCCGCCTCGCGCGACAGCACCAGCGCGCAGCCGTGATCGGAGACCACCGGGACCTCCTTGGCGACCAGGTTCATCCCGTCCCGGATCGGGTTGACGAGTGCGACGTCCGCCATCCGGTACGCCGCCAGCGAGCGGGCGAAGTCGTCCTTGACGTGCAGGACCACCGGCGTCCAGTCCGCCGTCCCGTACTCCGCGTTGATCTCGTCGGCGACGCGCTGCACCTCGGCGGTGTAGTCGCGGTAGACCGCGAGGTCCTGCCGCGAGGGGTAGGCGAACGCGATGTGGACGACGCGTCCCCGCCACTCGGGCCGCTCGTCGAGCAGGGCCCGGTAGGCCAGCATCCCGCGGACGATGTTCTTGGACAGTTCCGTACGGTCCACCCGGACGATCGTCTTCCGGCCGGGTCCCACCTGCTCCCGCAGTGCCGCCATGCGCTCGTCCACGTCCGCTTCGCCCGCTCGGCGGCGCAGGAAGTCCGCGTCGGCGCCGAGGCCGTGCACCCCGATCCGGGTACGGCCGGTACCGCCGAGGATCTCCGCGCAGCAGCCGATGAAGGCGTCCGCCCAGCGGCGGGTCAGGAACGCCGCCCGATCGGCGCCCAGAATGCCGTGCAGCAGCTGTTCGGCGATGTCGTCGGGCAGCAGCCGGAAGTAGTCGACGGGCGCCCACGGGGTGTGCGAGAAGTGGCCGATCCGCAGGTCGGGGCGGAGCTCACGGAGCATGCCGGGCACCAGGGCCAGGTGGTAGTCCTGCACGAGGACCGCCGCGCCCTCGCCCGCCTCCTCGGCCAGCGCAGCGGCGAAGGCCCGGTTGTACGTCTCGAAGGAGGCCCACTGCCGGCGGAACTCCGCGTCGAAGACGGGCTCGACGGGGGTCTGGTAGAGCAGGTGGTGGACGAACCAGAGCACCGAGTTGGCGATGCCGTTGTACGCGTCGGCGTGCACGTCCGCGTCGATGTCGAGCATCCGGACGCCCGGCTCGCCGACCCCGCGCCGCACCGCCTCCCGGTCGCCGTCCCCGAGGGCGGCGCACACCCACATCTTGTCGTCCACGGCGCTCAGGCCGGAGACGAGTCCGCCCCCGCCCCGTTTCGCATCGAGGGTGCCGTCCTCGTGCAGCGCGTACGAGACCGGGCCGCGGTTGGACGCGACGAGTACCTGGGCAGCGGGCTGAGGGGCGTGCTCGGAGACCATGTTGCGGAATCTAGCCCGATCGCGAACCGCCCAAACGTGCGAAGTCACGCCGCGCGCCGTGAAACGTACTCCTCGATCTCCAGCATCGGCGGCCGTTCCTCGGTGTCCACCGGGTACGTGTGCGGGACGAAGCCGTGCTCGCCGCGCTCGAACTGGGTCAGCGCGGGGCGGACCAGATGGCCCCGGGAGAGGCGGAGTTGGGCGGTCCGGTAGATGGCGGCGGCCATCCGGCCGAGCGCCTGGCCGTCCTGGTGGCGGTGCTTCCTGACGCCGACGTCGACCTGCGCGAGCGCGTCCAGGCCGACCGTGTGCAGGGAGTCGACGAGCAGGCCCAGTTCCACTCCGTAACCGACCGGGAAGGGCAGCCGCTCCAGCAGCGAGCGGCGCACGGCGTACTCGCCGCCCAGGGGCTGCACGAAGCCGGCCAGCTGGGGCCAGTGCAGATTGAGCAGCGGGCGTGCCACCATTTCGGTGACCCGGCCGCCCTGACCGGTGGTGTCACCGAACGGCCGGTCGTACATCGCCTTGACGAACTGCACCGAGGGATCGGTCAGCAGCGGGCCGACGATGCCGGAGACGAAGTCCGCCGAGAAGTCCTTCAGGTCCGCGTCGATGAAGCAGACGATGTCGCCGCCGGTCACCAGGAGTGACCGCCACAGCACCTCGCCCTTGCCGGGGACCGCCGGTATGCGGGGCAGGATGGCGTCCCGGTGGACCACCCGGGCGCCCGCCCGGCGGGCGACCTCCGTGGTGGCGTCCGTCGAGCCGGAGTCGATCACCACGAGCTCGTCGACCAGCCGGACCTTCTCCATGAGCTCGCGCCGGATCGTCGTGACGATGTCCCCGACCGTCTCCGCCTCGTTCAGCGCGGGCAGCACGACACTCACGCTCGGCCCGTGCGTGTCGTTCCTGGCATCCAGCAGACGGTCCAGCGGACGGTCGGCGGCTGACCAGGAACGCCCGGTCAGCCAGCGTTCGACCTCTTCCAGCACGGTCGATACTCCCTGTATGTGATCCATCTCGCGGTTCGGACGACTATCTCAACAGTCCGATGCTTCGGTTACAGTCTTGAACAACGCAGATGGCCGTCGCATGCCGGGGTCCGTCCGCCGATAAACGCCTGGATCCATGGTCCAGTGCCACAGCGCTCATCCAGAGGGACAGAGGGAACGGCCCGTTGAAGTCCCGGCAACCCTCCCGCCGACCGCGAGGTCAGGTGGGGAAGGTGCCAATTCCGTCTCGTGACGAAATGCGTCGCGAGGAAGATGAGGAGAAAGGGCCTCGCCATCATGGCTGTTGAGACTGTTGCAGCACACACCGAAGTTTCCGTGGATCTCGGTCCCGCCGCGGCGCTTTCCTGCCGCGAATGCGGAGAGCGATTCGCACTCGGCCCCCTTTTCGCCTGCGCGTCCTGTTTCGGGCCGCTCGAAGTGGCGTACGACCTGCCGAGCGGCTCCCCGGACGAGCTGAAGAAGCGCATCGAGGCCGGACCCAACAACATCTGGCGCTACGCGCCGCTGCTGCCGGTCCCCTCCGATGTCGCGGACAAGCCCAACATCAACCCCGGCTTCACCAAGCTGGTCAAGGCCGACAACCTCGCCCGCGAGCTGGGCGTCACCGGCGGTCTGTACGTCAAGGACGACTCCGGCAACCCGACGCACTCCTTCAAGGACCGCGTCGTCGCGATCGCCGTCGAGGCCGCCCGCGCCTTCGGGTTCACCACCCTGTCCTGCTCCTCCACCGGCAACCTCGCCGGCGCCGTGGGCGCCGCCGCCGCCCGCGCCGGTCTGCGCTCGTGCGTGTTCATCCCGCACGACCTGGAGCAGGGCAAGGTCGTCATGGCCGCGGTGTACGGCGGTGAACTGGTCGGCATCGAGGGCAACTACGACGACGTCAACCGCTTCTGCTCCGAGCTCATCGGCGACCCGCTGGGCGAGGGCTGGGGCTTCGTCAACGTCAACCTGCGCCCGTACTACGGCGAGGGCTCCAAGACCCTCGCGTACGAGATCTGCGAGCAGCTCGGCTGGCAGCTGCCCGATCAGCTCGTCATCCCGATCGCGTCCGGCTCGCAGCTCACGAAGATCGACAAGGGTCTCCAGGAGCTGATCAAGCTGGGCCTGGTCGAGGACAAGCCGTACAAGATCTTCGGCGCCCAGGCCGAGGGCTGCTCCCCGGTCTCCGTCGCCTTCAAGGCCGGACACGACGTCGTGCGGCCGCAGAAACCGAACACCATCGCCAAGTCCCTGGCGATCGGCAACCCGGCCGACGGCCCGTACGTCCTGGACATCGCCCGCCGCACCGGTGGTGCCGTCGAGGACGTCAACGACGAGCAGGTCGTCGACGCGATCAAGCTGCTGGCCCGCACCGAGGGCATCTTCGCCGAGACGGCGGGCGGGGTGACCGTGGGCGTGACGAAGAAGCTGATCGACGCCGGTCTGCTCGACCCGGCGCTCACCACCGTCATCCTGAACACCGGTGACGGCCTCAAGACGCTCGACGCGGTGGCCGCGACCTCGCAGGCGAGCGCCACGATCCGCCCGAGCCTGGACGCCTTCCGCGCCGCGGGCCTCGCCACCAGCTGAGAAAGCGGGCGGGCGGCCCCTGCCGGGCCGGGCACCGCCCTTCGACCACCCGAGACTTCAGGAAGGCACACCATGAGCGTCAAGGTCCGTATCCCCACCATCCTCCGCACCTACACGGGCGGCCAGGCCGAGGTCCCGGCGGAGGGCGCGACCCTCTCCCAGGTCATCGAGTCCCTGGAGAAGGACCACCCGGGCATCGCCGCCCGCGTCCTGGACGACCAGGGCAAGCTGCGCCGCTTCGTGAACGTGTACGTCAACGACGACGACGTGCGCTTCGAGGGCGGCCTGGACGCGGTCACCCCGGACGGCGCCGGCATCTCGATCATCCCGGCCGTCGCCGGCGGCTGCTGAGCCCGCGGCCCGGGCCCGAGAGGCGCCGGGCCGACTTCACGGAGTGACCACGGTTGCCCCCTCCGCAAGAGAAGCGGAGGGGGCAATTCTGCATGGTTGAGCGCGGTACAGTGTGGGAAGTCCCCTCCGCTGCCCGTGCCGCCCGCATATGAGAATGCGCCCGGCCACGACAAGATGCAGCCAAAGTGTGCGAGCTCCTTGCGCCATAAGTCGCCTTTGCCTGGCCCGACTTGCCCTGGAATCTCATGAATCCCCCATATTCGGGCGATCGGTTCTGCTCAGATTTCTCGTCCGATTGACCTGTTGCAGAGGGCAGTTGGGCAGATACATTCGGCCGCGGTCGACGCGTTCCGGCGCACACACCCTCTCCTGTCGGAGGGTGAGTTCTGACCCGGGCCCGCGAAGTGCGGTCCTGTGCAAGGGCCAGTAATAGGGGAGTTAGGCATGGCTCAGGGCACCGTCAAATGGTTCAACGCGGAGAAGGGGTACGGCTTCATCGCGGTCGACGGTGGTGCGGATGTTTTCGTCCACTACAGTGCGATCCAGATGGACGGGTACCGCACCCTCGAAGAGGGTCAGCGAGTTGAATTCGAGATCTCGCAGGGCCAGAAGGGGCCACAGGCGGACATGGTCAAGCTCGCCGTCGGCTGAGCCCGGCGCGGTCGGCCAACAACACTACTCACGCACGGAGGGCCCGTACCCCAGAGGTACGGGCCCTTCGCGCGTCCCGGGGCGTGGGGGCGGGGTGCCGCGCCGCCCGCGTGCCCCGGGGTGGTTCCGTGAGCGCCCCCGCGACCGTCCGCACTCCGGGTGACGCTCTCGCCCACCCGTGGCCCCGCCGCCACCCCGCAAGGAGTCTTCGGCGCTTGCACTCGACGGGGTCGAGTGCTAATTATTGGCTTAGCACTCTCTGGGTGAGAGTGACAGAAACTTGGACCGGGCCGGTGAGGCCCGCAGGTCTGTCGGGGCAAGGAACCGGCAGACACGCAGGCCGTCCGTCGCGGGCGCCTCTCGGTCCGGAGAAATCCACCCCTGTCCGGGAGGACCACTTCATATGGCCAAGATCATCGCCTTCGACGAGGAGGCCCGGCGCGGTCTTGAGCGCGGCATGAACCAGCTCGCCGACGCCGTCAAGGTCACCCTCGGCCCCAAGGGCCGCAACGTCGTCCTTGAGAAGAAGTGGGGCGCCCCCACGATCACCAACGATGGTGTTTCCATCGCCAAGGAGATCGAGCTGGAGGACCCGTACGAGAAGATCGGTGCGGAGCTGGTCAAGGAGGTCGCCAAGAAGACGGACGACGTCGCCGGCGACGGTACGACCACCGCCACCGTTCTGGCCCAGGCGCTCGTCCGCGAGGGCCTGCGCAACGTGGCCGCGGGTGCGAACCCGATGGCTCTCAAGCGGGGCATCGAGAAGGCCGTCGAGGCCGTCTCCGCCGCCCTCCTGGAGCAGGCCAAGGACGTGGAGACCAAGGAGCAGATCGCTTCGACGGCCTCCATCTCCGCTGCCGACACCCAGATCGGCGAGCTCATCGCCGAGGCCATGGACAAGGTCGGCAAGGAAGGCGTCATCACCGTCGAGGAGTCCCAGACCTTCGGTCTGGAGCTCGAGCTCACCGAGGGTATGCGCTTCGACAAGGGCTACATCTCGGCGTACTTCGCCACGGACATGGAGCGCATGGAGTCGTCCCTGGACGACCCGTACATCCTGATCGTGAACTCGAAGATCAGCAACGTGAAGGACCTCCTTCCGCTGCTCGAGAAGGTCATGCAGTCCGGCAAGCCGCTGCTGATCATCGCCGAGGACGTCGAGGGCGAGGCCCTGTCGACCCTGGTCGTCAACAAGATCCGTGGCACCTTCAAGTCCGTCGCCGTCAAGGCCCCGGGCTTCGGTGACCGCCGCAAGGCCATGCTCGGCGACATCGCCATCCTCACCGGTGGCACCGTCATCTCCGAGGAGGTCGGCCTCAAGCTGGAGAACGCCGGTCTCGACCTGCTCGGCCGCGCCCGCAAGGTCGTCATCACCAAGGACGAGACGACGATCGTCGACGGCGCCGGTGACAGCGACCAGGTTCAGGGTCGCGTCAACCAGATCCGTGCCGAGATCGAGAACTCCGACTCGGACTACGACCGCGAGAAGCTCCAGGAGCGCCTCGCGAAGCTGGCCGGCGGCGTGGCCGTCATCAAGGCCGGTGCCGCGACCGAGGTCGAGCTCAAGGAGCGCAAGCACCGCATCGAGGACGCGGTGCGCAACGCCAAGGCCGCCGTCGAGGAGGGCATCGTCGCCGGTGGTGGCGTGGCTCTGCTCCAGGCCTCGGCCGTCTTCGAGAAGCTCGAGCTCTCGGGTGACGAGGCGACCGGCGCCAACGCCGTCAAGCTGGCGCTGGAGGCTCCGCTCAAGCAGATCGCCGTCAACGGTGGTCTTGAGGGCGGCGTCGTCGTCGAGAAGGTGCGCAACCTGCCGATCGGTCACGGCCTCAACGCCGCGACCGGCGAGTACGTCGACATGATCGCCGAGGGCATTCTCGACCCGGCGAAGGTCACGCGCTCCGCCCTGCAGAACGCCGCGTCCATCGCCGCGCTCTTCCTCACCACCGAGGCCGTCATCGCCGACAAGCCGGAGAAGGCCGCTGCCGGCGGCGCTCCGGGCGGCATGCCGGGCGGTGACATGGACTTCTGATCCTGAGGGATCGGTAGTTCCTGCACAGCTGTACGACACCGGCCCCCGGGGATTCGTCCCCGGGGGCCGGTGTCGTGTGTGTGGGCCCCCGGGCTATGGGGTGAAGACCATCTCCGGGAAGCGGGCCGAGGGGCCGTCCAGCAGGTGGTCGTCGTGGCCGCGCAGCCACCGCCCGAAGAACGACGCGACGTATGTCCGGGTCGCGGCCGCCGCCCGATCCGGCGCTACCGTCCCGACCGCGGCCGTCAGCCCGCCGCCTGGTTCCGCGCCCTGCCGGGCCAGTTGCGGCAGCAGTAGCTGTGCGTCCGTGTACGAGGCGTGGCGCGAGCCGGTCAGGGTGACGTCCGCCTTCCAGCCGGGGGTGTTCTGCCAGAACGCGGCCCAGGACGGCTGCTGCCGGTAGTCGCCCGACCCCTCGCTCTCCGTACCCATCAGCAGCAGCGGCCGGTCGAGCCCCTCCAGCGCCACCGTGCTCAGCCGGCTGCCGTCCGGCAGCTGCCCGCCGACGTAGTCCATCTCCCCGTCCATGTTGACGCCCGCCCGGATCCGTCGGTCGTCGTGCATGGCCTGGGCCGCGGTGAAGCCCCCCGCGGAGTGGCCGAACATCCCCACCCGTCGCAGATCGAGTACGTCCCCGAAGCGCGTCCGGTTCAGTTCCGGCAGCCGGTCGAGGACGAACCGGGTGTCGGCGACCCGTACCGCCACCACCTTCCGCAGCAGGGCGCTGACCGCGTCCGGGTCGGAGGGCGGGGCCCCGTCGAAGATCCGCATGGTGGCGAGGCGGCCGCCCGGGAACTCCACCTCGGTGGCCTCGTAGGTGTGGTCGACGGTGACGACGGCACAGCCGTGGCTCGCCAGGTCGTCCACCAGCGCGGTGTTCCAGGTGCGGGGGTCCCCGAGCCCGGGGGAGTACAGGACGACGGGCAGCCGGCCGGCCCGGGGATGCACGGGCGCGTCCCGTCGGGCGTGGCTGAGCGTGGCGCCCCAGTCGACCGTCCCCGGTGCCATCCCCAGGTTCAGGGCGGCGGCCCCCTCCGGGCCCCCGAAGTGCGCGGACGCGGCGGCGGACATCTGTGGCACACGGGGCGTGGACCGGCCGGGCGCGGCCGGGTAACGGACGCTGATCATGAGCTCGCGGTCAGGGGAGAGCTCCGGCGCCCATGGATCGGTCCGGGTGCGGTCGACGAGGTGGAAGGAGGCGGAGCCGACGTCGAAGGGGCCGGTGGGGCGCGGCAGTTGCGCGGTCGGTAGAGCGCCGCGTGCATCGCCGGACCTGGCCCCGGCCCCGGAGCGCGTCCGGTTGCCGGCCGCGGTGGACGGCACGGTCGACGCCCCCAGCAGAGCGGCGGCCGCGAGCCCGGTGATGAGCACCTGCCGACGGTTGTGGGTGTGGGGGCGGGTACGCGTACGCGGGACTGTGGTCACCTGGAACTCCCCGTTCGGGTGGCACGGTTCGTGATGCCGTGCCGGGCATCGTGTGCGGCGGATGCCCCACGATGCCCGCCGGAGCCGCTCGGGCGCGTGATACCCGGGTGCCGAGTCGGCAGGCCGGGGCCTGCTACCCCGGTATGAGTCCGGCCGCCCGGTCACCCCGCGTCGAGGCCGTCGACCAGGCGGTTCAGGAAGCGCGCGAACGTGGCGTCGGGGGTGACCGGCCGTCCGGCCGAGGCGAGGGCGTCGGCCAGCTCCGGGTGGTGGCCGTCCGCCGCGACGGCGGCGAGGTAGAGGGCCTCCGCGGCGGCCCTTTCCGGCGACAGGGCAGCCTCGGCCTGGGTCACCTCGTGTGCCACGTGCCCGGCCACGAACGCGGTGAGCTGGGCGAAGACCTCCAGCCGGGCGCCGCCGTCGAGGCCGCTGGGGCGCAGGGCGGCCAGGGCGTGTTCGAGGAACGCGAGGGTGCGGGGGCCGAGGGGGCGGCGGACGGGCACGGCGGCGGCCAGCCAGGGGTGCCGGAGCATGTGGGCGCGCTGAAGGTGCCCGATGGTCTTGAGGTCGGACCGCCAGTCGCCGCTGAGGGGGGCGGAGGCCGGCAGTTCGCCGTTGACGTGGTCGATCATCAGGTCCAGCAGGGTCTCCTTGTCGGGGGCGTAGCTGTAGAGCGACATGACGCCGGCGCCCACGTCGGCGGCGACCCGCCGCATGGTGACCGCGTCGATTCCCTCGGTGTCGGCCAGGGCGACGGCGGCCACCGTGATCGCCTCGCGGCTGAAGGCGGGTCTGCGCCCCCGGCGGGGCCGGTCCGGGGCCAGCCAGAGTTCGCGGGGGTCGACGCCGGTGCTACCGGCCCCTTCGGCACGGGTCACGATCCTGCTGTTCCCTTCCTCACCTCTGCGACTCCTGTCGAAGTCATCCAAGCATCGTCTATTCTCGTACACAGTACGAGAATGAGCGATGGAGGCGAACGATGACATCACCCACGCGCGACGCCCTGCCCGTGCCTGCCTGGACGCCGTCGACCGGGAAGCCGCCGCTCTCCGCCCGCATGATGCGAGCCACCTGGCGCGATCTCCCGGCGAGGCGCCACCGGATCGCCTGGGAGCCGGGCCTGACGGTCCCCGCCGCCGACGGCAGCCCGCTGATCACGGACCACTACTTCCCTCGTGACACGGGCGCCTTCCCCACCCTCCTCGTCCGCTCGCCCTACGGGCGGGGCGTGCCCTGGTCCCCCCAGTACGGGATGCTCTTCGCCGAGCAGGGCTTCCACGTGATCCTGCAGAGCTGCCGCGGCACCGGCGGCTCGGGCGGCACCTTCGACCTCTGGCGCAACGAGGCCGCCGACGGCCTCGCCACGGTGAACTGGCTGCGCGAACAGCCCTGGTTCAACGGGGCCCTGGGCACGGTCGGCCCCAGCTACCTCGGTTACGTCCAGTGGGCGCTCGCCCTGGACCCGCCCCCCGAACTGAAGGCCATGGTGGTCCAGGTCGGCCTGCACGACCCGTACGCCCTCTTCCACACGGACGGCGCGCTCCACCTGGAGAACGCGCTCGCCGTCGGCGCCGGTATGACGTACCAGCACCGCGGCATGCTGCCGTTCATCAAGGCGACCCTGCGCCTCAAGCGCCACCTGAAGGACATCGTCGCCGCCCGCCCGCTCCGGGGGGCGTACACGGACGCGCTCGGGCAGGAAGTGCCCTGGCTCGACGACGTGATGACGCACCCGGACGCGGACGACCCGTACTGGCATGGGGCATCGGTGGGTGAGGCGGCCGAGCGGCCCGGCATCCCCACCGCCCTCGTCACCGGCTGGCACGACGCCCTCGTCGACCAGACCTTCGCGCAGTACGCCCGGTTGCGAGCGGCGGGCGGTGAATCCGCTCTGCTCGTCGGCCCATGGACCCACACCTCCGCCCTGCAGCAGGGGTGGCCCGACGTCTTCGCCGAGAGCCTGGCCTGGCTCCGCGCCCACCTGTGCGACGACCCCTCGGAGCTGCGCCCGACCCCCGTACGCCTGCACACGGGCGGCGCGGACGCGGCCTGGCAGGACCTCGACGCGTGGCCGCTCACCCCGGCCACCACCACGTGGTACCCGACCGCCGACGGCCACCTCACCCAGCAGCCGCCCACGGACAACGCCCCCCTGACGTCCATCCGCTACGACCCGGCCGACCCCACCCCTTCCCTCGGTGGTCCGCTGCTCTCGCTCACGGCCGGCTCCCGGGACAACCGCACGCTGGAATCCCGCGATGACGTCGTCACCTTCACCGGCCCGGTCCTGACCGAACCCGTCACGGTGCTGGGCGCGGTCTCCGCGAGGGTCGGCGCGTCCACGGACACCGGGTTCGCGGACGTCTTCGCCCGGTTGTGCGACGTGGACACGGCGGGCCACTCCACCAACGTCTGTGACGGGCTGGCCCAGTTGCGTACGTCAGCGGAGGAACCGGCCCACGTCACTGTCCCGATGAGCGTCACCGCGTACCGCTTCGCCGCAGGTCACCGCATCCGATGGCAGATCAGCGCCGGTGCGCACCCGCGCTATGCGCAGAACCCGGGGACAGGTGAACCGAGAGTGGAGGCACGGGAGTTCGTGCCGGTGCGCCTCACCCTTCACGCGGACTCCGCACTGACGCTTCCGGTGTGCGAGGAGGGACAGCCGGCAGAGGGGTAGCTGCCAGGGGGACAACCGCCGGAGGGGCAGCTGACAGGGGGGCTTGGCCGGGGGGCCGGCCAAGCCCGGAACCGGGCCCGTCACAAAGGCTCTTGACCTGGAGCGCGCTTCAGATCCGAGAATTGGCGGCATGAACACCACTGCCCCGCAGATCGTCCTCGGGACGATGGAATTCGGCACGCGCGTCGACCCCGACCGGGCCTTCGCGATCCTTGATTCCTTCGTCGCCAACGGCGGTGTCTGGCTCGACACCGCGAACTGCTACTCCTTCTGGGCCGACCCCAGCGGCGTCGGCGGCGCCAGCGAGCGCCTCATCGGCGCGTGGCTGCGGGCCCGTCCGGGTGCCCGTGAGTCGGTGCGGATCGCGACGAAGGTCCGGCAGAACCCGCTCGTCCCGCACTCCTGGCCGGCAAGCGCCGAAGGACTCTCCGCGCGTGCCGTCCACGCCGGCGTGGAGGAGAGCCTGGAACGCCTGGGAGTCGATCACCTGGATCTCCTCTGGGCCCACGCCGAGGACCGCACCGTGCCCCTGGAGGAGTCGGTCGGCGCCTTCGGCGAGCTGGTCGCGAAGGGTGTGGCCCTGCGGATCGGGGCGGCGAACCATGCCGCCTGGCGCGTCGAGCGCGCCCGGTCACTTGCCCGGGAACAGGGCGTGGAACCGTGGACGGCCCTGCAACTGCGCCACTCACTCATCCAGCCACGCCCGCTCACCCCCCTCGCGGAGGCCGGTCACCGGATGCTCGCCGCCGAGGATCTCGACCTCGCACGCGCGGAGGGGCTTGCCGTGTGGTCGTACAGCTCCCTGATCTGGGGTTCCTACGAGCGAGCGGACAAGCCGCTTCCGCAAACCTATGATCACCCGGGGACCGCGCGGGTGCTGGCGGTCCTGGACGACATCGCCGGCGAGCTCTCGGCCACCAGGAACCAGGTCGTCCTGGCATGGCTGATGCGGCAGGGAATCGATCCCATCGTCGGTGTGAGCCGGGTGGAGCAGATCGAGCAGGCACTCGCCGCACGCCGTGTCCAGCTCACCGACGAGCACGTGGCGCGCTTCGCCGAAGCGCGGTAGAGGCAGTGACCGCAGTGACCGCAGTGACCGCAGTGACCGGAGGAGCTCAGTGACCACCCTTGCCCCGGCTGCGGCCGCCGACCGCGCCGGTGTGTCCATCGACACGCTGCGCTACTACGAGCGTGAAGGGCTCATCGGCCCGATCCGGCGCTCCGCCGGCGGGCGCAGGGAGTACACCGAGGGCGACCTGTTCTGGATCGGCCTGGTCACGTGCTTCCGCGAGGCCGGCCTCGGCATCGCGGACCTGCGGGATTTCGTCGCCATTCTGCGCGCCGACCACACCCCGCAGGAGCGGGTCGCTTTCCTCCGCGAACGCCGGGCTGCCCTGGAGCAGCGCGTGACCTCGCTTCGCCGGGCCATGGAGGTGCTCGACGACAAGATCGCCTACTACAGCTGAGCGCCGGGCGCCCGCACTCGGCTCGCGTCCTGCCCGATCCGGCCCCTGCCTGGCGTCCGTCTGACGAGCCGGGTCCGGCCGCCCGTCCCGCACGGCGGCCGTTGTCCACCGCCTGCTGTCGGTCCGGCGGACGGTCCTTGCTTCGGGTGCCGGCAGACGGCCCTTGCTTCGGGCGCCGGCGGAAGAACGATCACTCGTCCGGTGCCTCCGGAATCGGAGCCAGGATTCGCAGGGCTTCGCTCCGGACTCCTGCGTCGTCATCGGCGGCCAGCTCCTGGAGCTGTATGAGGAGACGGGCCGTGCCTTCCGCGGTCATCCACAGGGGATTGCAGTCCACGGCCGCGCCGAGCTCGTCCAGGGCGTCGGTCGACGCCGCGCGAGCGAGTGCGGCCAGCACCGTGCGCAGTCCGCCGGCATCCCGTCGGGCCAGCAGCGCCTCGGCAGTTTCCTGGATCACTCCTGTGTCCTGGTCGTCGAGGAGGAGATGACCAAGGACGTGGGCGAAGCCCGCGAGTTCCGTCGAGGCGGCAAGTCGTCGGCCGGCTGCGGCCCTCACCGACCACGAAGCGGATTCTGCGTCCCTGACCGCCGACAACAGCCCGCAGTCAGGCTCGATGGCTCCCATGGGTCCAGGATGACAGGGCCTGAGACGGTACGTCCCGGCCCGACCAGGTGCCGCCGGCCTCACGTTCGCCCGAGTACCCGGATGCGTGGGCAGCGAGGAGATGCCCCAGGCCACCCCGGACCCGATGCCGGCAGCGCATGTCACCGGGGGGTGCGTTCCGACCGGGGCACCAGCCCCGCCCGCACCGCGCTCATCCGGGCCCGCACGCCCTGCACGGGCACGGCCCCCGCCGGGCCCCTGGGGGTGTCGCCGGGGTTGCCGCGGCACCTCCCGCAGACGCCGCCGCGCAGAGCCTCCGGGCTGCCGGGTGCCCGGCACTCGCTGCATTCCAGGGTGCGCAGGACGACCTCACGGGCGGGGGCGACGCGGGCGGGCGGCAGTTTGTCGAGCAGTCTCCGGCCGACGAAGGCGACCGGGTTGTAGACCTTCACCGGCAGCCCCTGGGTCAGCGCGCACATGACCTCGGCCTCGGTGGCGCCACGCTCGAACCACTCACTGACCCGGGGTTCCAGCGTCACGCAGTTCCGTTCGGACAACGTCAACGCGGGGGCGGTCCCTCCGAGCGCGGCCAGCAGGATGAACGACCGTGAGCGAGTGGGGCGTTGGGGCGTCTGCGGTACGTCGCCCCGGGTGTACGCCGCCCACCACTCGTCGTCGCGTGCGGTACGGGAGAAGAACGTACGCGTCACCCAGAGCAGCGCCTCCTCGGTCGCCACGCACTCACTGCCCCGGCGGAGATGTCCCGCCTCCTGGAGCCGGTTCAGCGAGGTCCGCAGCGCGCACTGCCCGTACGGGAGCACTTTGGCGAGGGTCTTCACGGAGATGTCGGCGCCGTCGCACAGCCCGTCGATGTACGCGGCGACGGCGGCGTCACGGGCGAGGAGATGGGCGAAGTCGTGTCCGGTGCGGGGGCGTTGGTCCGGTGCCGAACGCTTGCCGTATCCGGGATTCGCCATCGGATGGCCGAGCGTGGGCGCGGGGCCGGGCGGGGAAACGGGGGCAGCACTAAACTGGCGGGCAGCCATGAGATCGTCCGTTCGATCGTCCTGGTCAGGCCCCTGCTCGGTGTTTGTGCACCGGCGGGGGCCGTCGTGTCCCGGCTGACGCTAGAGCGTCGCTACCCTCTGTCGCAAGTCGGTCGCGAAAAGTCAACCCGGCAGGTAGGGAGGGTGGGTGGGAATCAATGCCGCCACCCATTCCGCTGAAAGAGCGCTCGGATCTCGGAGCTTGAGCCCCGGGGGTTGAGCGCCGTCCTGAGGTGTGCGGAGCCGCGTGTCGCGACCGGGGGCGGACCGCCTCCGCCGTCGGCGCCGTACAACCGTGCGACGCCGTGGGGTGTCTCGTGTACCGGAACTGTTGTTCTCCCGCAGTTCCTCCGTACGCATCCATCGCTCCACTGCAAGGGATCGCCCATGTCCGAAACTGTTGCCGACCGCTTCCGCCCGCTGCGCAGGACCGCCGCCGCGGTCGGCGCCGTCGCCCTGATCGTCATGGCCGCGGCTCCGGCTTCCGCGGAAGGCGGCACCGCGACGGGAGACCTGTTGCTGGGACAGGTGACGCCTCTCGACGGCGTGAAGATCGGCAGCAGCATCGAGCTGCCCGGTACCTTTGCGAACAAGGGCGCCAAGGCTCTCGACAAGATCTACCTGAGCTATGGCGTCGGTGCCGGGCTGGCCATCCCGGAGCTGCCCTCCAACTGCGATCGCGTGGGGCGCGACATCGAATCCGACGCCAACCTCGTGATCTGCGAGTTCAACCAGACGGTGAAGGCCGGTGGCATCTACGCCCCGGAGAAGACCCTGTCGTTGAAGGTCCTCGACTACGCACTGAACGACAGCACTTCCGTGATGGTCAGCACCTACGACAGCAGGCGGAGCATGGACCCCTCCGAAGGAGGGCCCATCCACAGTTTCCCCGGAACCGGACCTGCGGTGAAGCTGGCCGAGCTGCCCTCGACCACTCCGGTGGGCGACGGCGATCACCCGTCCCGGTCCGGTGAGGACCAGTGGGACTCTTCCGATCTGGAGGTGAACGTGGTGAACACGGCCGACTTCCAGGTGTCGGCGCAGCAGACCGGCCGGGTCGGGAAGGCGGTCTCGCTGGAGGCGAAGTTCACCAATGCCGGACCGGGCTGGGTGTACCACTACGAGGACGATGTCGCGCCGCTGGTCACGGCTCTGGTCAAGGTGCCTGCCGGAACGACGGTGACGAAGAAGGACAACCGCTGCAAGGAGGTCGAGCCCGGGAGCTACAGCTGCTACCCCTACAGCTCGTCCTATGTGAAGGCGGGCTTCACCGACGCGTGGGCCTTCACGCTGCGCATCGACAAGGCGGTGGCCGGAGCCAAGGTCTCCGTGTCGCTCCAGGGGGAGGCGCGCCCCTACGACAAGAACAAGAAGAACGACAGCGCCACGCTTCTGCTGGACACCGGGAGTGACTCGACGGGCGGTTCCGTCTCCACGGGCGGCAGTTCGGCAGGCGGCAGTACGACGGGCGGTGACGGCTCGACGTCGTCCGCCGGTGGTTCCGGTTCAGCGGGTGGCTCCGACTCCACGAGCGGCGCCGGCGGCGCGGCCACCGGCGGCTCCACTTCCACGGGCGGTACCGGCTCCGCGACGACCGGCTCCGCAGGCACCTCGGGCGCCTCCACCACCGGTGGCGGCCTGGCGAACACCGGCTCCGGGTCGACGCTCCCCCTGGCGGGCGCAGCTGCCGCGACCCTTGCCGCCGGGGCGGGCACGGTCCTGCTGATCCGCCGCCGCGCGGCCCGGAACTGACGACCGGCACACCCCGACCGGCCCACCCCGATACGCAGGGCCCTGCACGTACGGCCCTGCACGTACGACCCGACACGTACGGCCCGCCGGGCATCCGCCCGGCGGGCCGTACGCGTGCTTCCACTCCTTCCGCCCCGACCTCCTGCCGCCTACCGCACCTGCGCCTGCCCCCGAGGCGGTGCGGGCCGGACCGGGTGCCGAAAGCTGGTCAGCTGTCGAGGAGGGCGATGCGGATGGCGCGCTCGACGTGGTTCGCGGTGTTGGCGTGGCCTGCGGCGTTGGGGTGGACCAGGGTGGCGCGCTTGTTGAGGGGGGTGCAGTTCAGGAGCGTGCCGGGGACACTGGCGGGCCAGTAGTCAGCGGCGTCGCCGCAGACTCCCTCGACCCACTTGGCGGCTGCGGGCTGGCAGGCGTCGTGGCCGACGCTGGATGCGTAGACGTCGACGTAGCGGTCACCGAAGAAGTCCGTGACCTGCTTGATGGTGTTGTTCAGCTGCTTGAGGACGTCGTCGCGGAGCCAGTTGATGTCGCTGTGGGTGATCGGGCCGAGCTCGGTGAGGGCCAGGCGGTTGCAGTCGGCGGCGTTGTCCGGCAGGACGGCCGGGTAGCCGACGGTGATCACCTTGGCGTTGGGTGCGGCCTGGTGCACGTGGGCCAGCATCTCGATGTACTCGTCCTGGACCCGGGCGAGCTTGTCCGCGATGCTCTCCACGCCCTCGGGGGGATCGGTGTAGTGGTCGCGGCAGGACTGTCCGGTGGTGCCCTGTTCGAGGCAGGTGAGGAGCATGCCGCCGAAGGGCAGGCTGTTGCCGCCGACGCCGATGGTGATGACGTCGGTTTGATCGCCGACGTTGGCCCGCTTGATCTGCGTGTCCACGGCGGACCAGCCGTCGGCCGGGGGCTGGACCGGGCTGATCGGCGTCTGCCTGGTCTTGGCGATGTCGTCGATGGTGGCGTTGCCGCAGCTGACGTTCGTCAGGTTGACGGGCTTGCCCGGCGGGAACTCGGCGAGCTCCTGCTCGACGAGGCCGGGGTAGGCGCCGGAGGTGCGGTCGCAGCCGTCCCGCGAAGCATCGCCCAGGGCGGGCAGCGGGTCACCGACGAAGACGCCGGCGGTGTACGAGTCGCCCAACGCGGCCCACTCGTACGAACTGGCCGCACCGGCGGAGCCGGTGGGTGCGAGCGTGGCGGCGGCCAGTGCGAGCCCGACGGCCAGGGCTCGCGTGCGCAGACGGGAAACGGGGTGTCGCATGGATCCTCCAGGATCGGCAAAGGACGCCCGGGACCGAAACGTACCCACGGGCGGAGGCACCTCGACCAAGATCATCCATGCTGCCGGACCGGCTTCTTGACGAAACGGGCCTACCGCCCTCGATCGGCCTAAATGGTCAGATATTTCGTGCCGCCGCCTGCCAACACCCCACCCTGGACCGTCAGTCCCGGGATCCCTCCCGGCGTCGAGGCGGGCCGCCATGTGCGCGGCGCGCGGCTGCCCGGTCTCGTGGCGGACGGTCGCCCGGACGGGGTCGCCGGCGCCTGCCGGGGATCCCTCGGCCGGTTCGAGCCGGCCCCGATTCATGAGGCCCGCAAGGCCCGCAAGGCCCCTCCCCGGCACCCGCCGCTCGGTCTGCCTGACAGTTGCACACCCCTTGCGTGTCACGTGTCGCGTGTCGCCTGCGACCGCTGTCCGAGCTCGCGCGGCCGCCGGGCGCGAGGGCGGCTTCCGTAATGAGGCGGCTCAGTGAGCGCAAAAAGAGGATAGAACCGTGCAGTTAATAAGCAAGCCCGCGAAAATCTCCCAGCAGGAGTCTTGTGGGGCGGGACGTGCGGGTCCTACTGTCGCCTCACCTTCCCGGCGGCCGCCCCACCCGGACGTCCCGGTCGTTCACCCCTCCTCAGAGAAACGGGCCTGCGATGTCACGGAAGATCACCGGTGTCGGAGAGCGGACGCGAAGACCGCGAAGCCGAACAGGGCTGTACGCGACCACGGTTGCCTCTATGACCGCGGCCGCCGTCGGCCTCGGGGTGCTGGCCGCTGCGCCCGCGGGCGCCCGCCCCGCCGCCGCCCCCGCGCCCGTCGTCACCCGGGCCGCCCTCGCCCCGGCCCTCGTCGCGGGCCGGGGCGCGAAGGTGGCCTTCGCCGAGCAGGAGGCGGAGAACGCGGTCACCGACGGCACGGTGATCGGCCCGGACCGCACCGCGTACACGCTCCCTGCCGAGGCGTCCGGCCGGAAGGCGGTCGAGCTCACCCCGGGCGAGCACGTCGAGTTCACGCTGCCCTCGGCGGCCAACGCGATCACCGTGCGCTACAGCATCCCGGACGCGCCGGGCGGCGGCGGGATCACCGCCCCCCTCGATGTCGCGGTGAACGGCAAGAAGCGTTCCACGATGACGCTGACCTCGCAGTACTCCTGGCTGTACAACCAGTACCCGTTCTCCAACGATCCCGGCGGGGGGCTGCTCCACCCCGACTGGTGGATCACCGAGTGCTCCTGCGTGCCCGCCGCCACGACCCCCGCCCCGGTCATCGAGAAGCCGTTCCGGCCCAGCCACTTCTACGACGAGCAGCGCCTCCTCCTCGGCCGGACGTACCGCGCGGGCGACACCGTACGGCTGACCGTCCCGCCCGGCAGCCGGGCCGCGTGGACGGTCGTCGACCTGCTGGACTCGGAGCTCGTCGGCCGGCCGCACGTCGAGCCGCTCGCCGCCAATGTCCTTGCTTTCGGGGCCGATCCAACCGGCCGGCGTGATGCGGCGGGCGCGATCGACAAGGCCATAGCCTTCGCCCGGCGCACGCACGTGAACGTCTACATCCCGCCGGGTACGTACCGCGTCGACGGGCACATCGTCGTCGACGACGTCACGGTCACCGGCGCCGGTAA
The DNA here is from genome assembly GCF_045162765.1 of Streptomyces sp. NBC_01013. NCBI lineage: Bacteria > Bacillati > Actinomycetota > Actinomycetes > Kitasatosporales > Streptomycetaceae > Streptomyces > Streptomyces sp. NBC_01013. The sequence continues at coordinate 3,699,689 of NZ_CP108687.1, read as the reverse complement.
CTGGTACACGAAGATCAAGGGCCGGGAGGTCGCGCTCGACACTCCGGCCGCCGACGGATCGACCCATACCGGGGTCGGTTTCTACGGCAGGGAAGCGGCCGACGGCGGCAGCCGCAACGTCCACCTGTCCGGCTTCGCCATCGAGGGCGACGTACGCGAACGCGTCGACACCGACCAGGTCAACGGTATCGGCGGCGCGATGAGCGACTCGACCATCGAGGGCCTGCACATCAGCCACACCAAGGTCGGCATGTGGTTCGACGGCCCGATGAGGAGCCTGCGCATCAGCGGCAACACCATCGTCGACCAGATCGCCGACGCGATCAACTTCCACACCGGCGTGACCGATTCACGGGTGACGAACACCTTCGTACGCAACTCCGGGGACGACGGTCTGGCGATGTGGTCCGAGAAGACCGCGAACGCCCGCAACACCTTCGATCACAACACCGTCCAGACGCCGGTCCTCGCCAACGGCATCGCGATCTACGGCGGCACCGACACCACCGTCTCGGACAACCTCGTCGCCGACCCGGTCCGCGAGGGCAGCGCCCTGCACATCGGTGCCCGCTTCGGCGCCGAGCCGTTCGCCGGGAAGCTGAACCTCACGGACAACACGACGGTGCGGGCCGGCACGTACGAGCTGAACTGGAAGATCGGGCTGGGCGCGCTCTGGATCTTCGCCCTGGACAGGAGCATCGACGCCGCCGACATCCGGGTCACCGGCGACCACTACCTCGACAGCACCTACAACGCGATCATGCTCGTCTCCGACTGGGCCGTGAAGGACCAGTACGACATCGAGGGCGTCCACTTCAAGAACATCAGGGTCGACGGCACGGGTACCTCGGTGCTGAGCGCCCGCGCGGCGGGCGGGGCGAGCTTCGACAACGTGGACGCGCGCAACGTGGGCGCGGTCGGCGTCAACAACTGCGGCTCGTTCAACTTCCCCGCAGCCGGTTCGGAGTTCTCCCTCACGGACCGGGGCGGCAACGACGGCGACTGGCTCGCTCCCTGGCTGCTGCCCAACACGATCACCTGCGACGACCGCCCGCCGGTCGTCCCGCCGCCCGCGCCGGGGGCGTGGTGACGCCGCGCGGCGACGGCCGGGAGCCCTTCGACGCGTGACCTGCTGAGGCCCGGGGGCCCCGGGCCTCGGCGGAAACACGTCGGACCGACGCGACCTTCCGGCAACGCCGGGCATTCCGCGGCCCGGCGTGGCACGCTTTCACAGGTGACCAGCAGAACCGACCCTGCACAACACCTGAGCGATCTTGCGCGGCTCCGCCGCGTCCGTGACCGCATCGACCGGGAGTACGCGCAGCCGCTGGACGTCGAGGCGCTCGCCCGCGGCGTGCACATGTCGGCCGGGCATCTCAGCCGGGAGTTCCGGCGGGCCTACGGCGAGCCCCCGTACGGCTACCTCATGACCCGGCGCATCGAGCGGGCTATGGCCCTGCTGCGCCGGGGCGACCTCAGCGTCACCGAGATCTGCTTCGAGGTCGGCTGCTCGTCGCTGGGCACCTTCAGCAGCCGCTTCACCGAGCTGGTCGGGGTGCCGCCCAGTGTCTACCGGCGCGAGGCGGAGCAGGCCGAGCAGGCTTCGGCGGGCGTGCCGTCGTGCCTGGAGAAGCAGGTGACGCGACCGGTCAGGAATCGAGAAGCGCCGGTCAGGAAGCCCGATTAGCGTGAAGGACATGGACATCAACATTCACTCCACCTTCCTTCCGCACGACGACCCGGACGCCTCGGTGGCCTTCTACCGGGACGTCCTCGGCTTCGAGGTCCGCAACGACGTCGGACAGGGCTCGATGCGCTGGATCACCGTCGGTCCCGCCGGCCGGCCCGACACGTCCATCGTCCTGGAGCCGCCGTACGCCGATCCTTCCGTCACCGACGAGGAACGTGCCACGGTCGTCGGGATGATGGCCAAGGGCACCTTCGCCCGCCTGCTGCTGGCCACGGACGACCTCGACGGCACCTTCGAGAAGGTGCAGTCCGGCACCGCCGAGATCGTGCAGGAGCCGACCGATCAGCCCTACGGCGTGCGGGACTTCGCCCTTCGCGACCCCGCCGGCAACCTGATCCGCGTCCAGGAACGGCGCTGAGCCGCCCACCGGACACAGCAGTCACCCGCAGGAAGCCGGCCGGACCGGGCCGGGCGACACCGACGGGGCCGCGGGGGCGGTCCCGCCCACAGAGGGAGAGACGATGGCCATGGCCAAGAGGGCAGACGACGCGCGGTCGCCCGCGCAGCACGTGGGCGACAGCCACGATCTGATCCGCGTGCACGGGGCACGCGTGAACAACCTCAAGGACGTCAGCGTCGACATCCCCAAGCGCCGGCTGACCGTGTTCACCGGTGTATCCGGCTCAGGCAAGAGCTCCCTGGTGTTCGGCACGATCGCAGCGGAGTCGCAGCGGCTGATCAACGAGACGTACAGCTCCTTCGTGCAGGGCTTCATGCCCACACTGGCGCGGCCCGAGGTCGACGTACTCGAAGGGCTGACCACCGCGATCAGCGTCGACCAGCAGCGGATGGGCTCCGACCCCCGCTCCACGGTCGGGACGGCCACCGACGCCAACGCGATGCTCCGCATCCTGTTCAGCCGGCTCGGCAAGCCGCACATCGGACCGCCCAGCGCGTACTCCTTCAACACCGCCTCGGTCCGGGCGAGCGGCGCGATCACCGTCGAGCGCGGCGACAAGAAGACCGTGAAGGCGACGTTCAACAAGACCGGCGGGATGTGTACGCGCTGCGAGGGACGGGGCTCGGTCTCCGACATCGACCTCACCCAGCTCTACGACGACAGCAAGTCGCTCTCCGAGGGCGCGTTCACCATCCCCGGCTGGAAGTCGGACAGCCAGTGGACCGTGCAGGTCTACGCCCAGTCCGGGTTCGTCGACCCGGACAAGCCGATCCGCAAGTACACCAAGAAGGAACTGCAGGACTTCCTCTACGGGGAGCCGGTCAAGGTCAAGGTCAACGGCGTCAACCTCACGTACGAGGGGCTGATCCCCAAGATCCAGAAGTCGTTCCTGTCCAAGGACAAGGAGGCGATGCAGCCGCACATCCGGGCATTCGTGGAGCGTGCGGTCACCTTCACCACCTGCCCCGAGTGCGACGGCACCCGCCTCAGCGAGGGCGCCCGCTCCTCGAAGATCCAGCGGATCAGCATCGCCGACGCGTGCGCGATGGAGATCCGGGACCTGGCCACCTGGGTCGCCGGTCTCGACGAGCCCTCGGCCGCGCCCCTGCTCACCGCGCTGCGCCAGACTCTCGACTCGTTCGTGGAGATCGGCCTCGGCTACCTCTCCCTCGACCGGCCCGCAGGCACGCTGTCGGGCGGTGAGGCGCAGCGCGTCAAGATGATCCGCCACCTCGGCTCCGCGCTCACCGACGTCACGTATGTCTTCGACGAGCCCACGATCGGCCTGCACCCGCACGACATCGAGCGGATGAACAGCCTGCTGCTGCGCCTGCGGGACAAGGGCAACACGGTGCTCGTCGTCGAGCACAAGCCGGAGACGATCGTGATCGCCGACCACGTCGTCGACCTCGGTCCGGGCGCCGGTTCGGGCGGGGGCACCATCTGCTTCGAAGGCACCGTGGAGGGGCTGCGGGCCGGCGACACGATCACCGGCCGCCACTTCGACGACCGGGCCACCGTCAAGGAGTCCGTGCGCAAGGCCACCGGCGCGATGGAGATCCGGGGCGCTACGGCGAACAACCTGCGCAAGGTCGACGTCGACATTCCGCTCGGTGTGCTCGTCGCCGTCACCGGCGTCGCCGGCTCCGGAAAGAGCTCGCTCGTACACGGCTCGATCCCGGCGGGAGAGGGCGTGGTGTCGGTCGACCAGAGCCCCATCCGCGGTTCGCGGCGCAGCAACCCGGCGACCTACACCGGACTGCTCGACCCGATCCGCAAGGCGTTCGCCAAGGAGAACGGCGTGAAGCCGGCGCTGTTCAGCGCCAACTCCGAGGGAGCCTGCCCCGCGTGCAACGGTGCCGGTGTCATCTACATGGACCTCGCGATGATGGCCGGCGTCGCCACCCCCTGCGAGGACTGCGAGGGCAAGCGGTTCCAGCCGGCGGTGCTGGAGTACAAGCTCGGCGGCCGTGACATCAGCGAGGTGCTGGCGATGTCGGTGGCCGAGGCCGAGGAGTTCTTCGGCGGGGGCGAGGCGCACCTGCCGGCCGCGCACCGCATCCTGGACCGGCTCGCCGACGTCGGCCTCGGCTACCTCAGCCTCGGCCAGCCGCTCACCACGCTGTCCGGCGGCGAACGGCAACGCCTCAAGCTGGCCACCCACATGGGCGACAAGGGCGGTGTCTACGTCCTGGACGAGCCGACCACCGGGCTGCACCTCGCCGATGTCGAGCAGTTGCTCGGCCTGCTCGACCGGCTCGTCGACTCCGGGAAGTCCGTCATCGTCGTCGAGCACCACCAGGCCGTGATGGCGCACGCCGACTGGATCATCGACCTCGGGCCGGGTGCCGGACATGACGGCGGCAAGGTGGTCTTCGAGGGGACCCCCGCGGACCTCGTCGAGTCCCGCGCCACCCTCACCGGCGAGCACCTGGCGGCGTACGTCGGCGGCTGACGCGACCGCTGCGGCGAGCGGAGGCGGCCGGGGCTCGGGCGCCGGGGCCGTCCGCCGTGCCGAACGCGCCCTGCCGCCCTGACCCCCTGCCTCCCGAAGATTGGACACGCTCGGTGCGCATGCCGGTTACTCAGCGTGGAATGAATGGATCATGAAGACGAAGGAGCGGGACAGCTCGCGGTGCGGGGAGACGGCCGGACATGGCGAGTGAGGGCGGCTGCCACCCGGAGGCCTCCGTGCCGGAAAGGGGGGCGTACGCCGTCGACGTACGGGACGGCAGGGTGGGCCGGGTGATGGGGCGGGCCGGTCCCTATGTGCAGCTACGGCCTCCCGGCGGAGGAGCGGAGTGGGACTGTCCGCCCGAGGCCGTCCGGCCGGCTCCGCCGGGGCTCGCGCTGAGAGCGCGGGTCACGGAGATCAACCGCCAGGGGCAACTGCCGCGGTGAGGGCGCGGCCAGGGGCCGGGCTGGGGAGGGCCGACAGGGCACGTACATCCCGCGCACCCCACAGGCCACGTACGCACCCGCATCCCGAACATCGAGATCGAGGGGGCCCGGCAGGCCCGGCAGGCTCGGGCCGTCACCCGAGCAGCGCAACGCCCCCATCTCCGGAGCCGCCGGCGGGCCCTCGCGGCAGCGTCTTCGCGCGCCGGGAGGGCGATGCGGGAGTGACGGCAGGGAAAAAGAATCGTTTTTACCGCCATGAGTGCATCTGACAGCCCCACGACGGTAGGTAGTGGTTTCGCCCCTTCGATTCCGCAAGGCCGTGCTCATGGGAGGGCTGGGGGACTGCCGGGCCCGCGCGTCGCGCGATCCCGGCCCGAGGCGCTGTCGCCGCACACGTCTCCGGGACCGGACGGCGGCGGAGAGGAGGCGACGCCGTTGTACGCGGAGTTGCTGAGCCTCTGGGCCGCGCGCGAAGCCACGCTCCCGGGGATTCTGGACGCCGACTGGCGCCGCCTGACCTCCTATCGGCACTTCCACGAGGAGACGGAGGAGATCCTGCGCATGCTCCGTCTTCAGGGGCGCACGCGGGAAAGTGGACCAATTGGGTGATCTTGGATCGGAACAGCGATTCCAACTCGCCGCGTTGACGTTGGACCAGTCGTGGATTCAAGGGAACTGTGGGAGCGGCACGCGGTGTTGGCCGATGCCTTTTGCGGCGCGGACGACAGCGTGCGGGAGGCGCAGTCGGTGTTTGACGGGTGCCAGGCCGAGCGCGTGCGGATGCTCGCCGCGTTTGCTGTCACGGTGGGCAGTGACGGGGCCGTCGCCGAACTGCTGGGGCTGGGCGAGCGCGAAGTGCGCCTGGCCCGCCGCACCGTGGGCAAGGACGTCGCGCGGTCGCTCGCGGAAGCGCTGCTCACCCCACAGCCGGTCGGGACCCCCGATCCCGCTGGGGAGCAGCACGTTCGGTCCGGGGAGGGCGATTCCTGCTTCACCCCTGCCGCGGAGGCCGCGAGAGCGGCGGTCGAGCGTCCGGTTCACCCACCCGCCCCCGTACCGTCGCCCCGGGCTGAAGGGGCCTCGCTCAAGCCGACGGCGCCCGCAGGGGGCCCGGAGTGGTCGCCCGCCCTGGACGCCCTGCTTGCTGAGGGCTGGAACGGCGGGATCGACGCCGCGACCCTCGCGACTCGGCTCGGCGTCGAGCTTCCCCAACTGGTCTCCCGGGCACAGCGCCTGTTTGCTGATGGCCGTCTCACCCCGGTGCGACGCGACGGGGGCCGTCATCGGCGCTCGGAACGCGGACAGGTCCCCGGCCCGCAGGCCACGCCCCCCAACGCCCGCTTCCTGAACGCGCCCTCGGCCGAGGCATGGCCGTCGTCATTCGACGGGGCGGGCCCCTTCGGACAGCACGTCACCTGGAACCAGGCTGTGTACGGGCACGACGTCAACGGCTGGGCCGCGGACTCCACCGAGTCCCTGCCCCGGCACGACTGGGACGGCATTCTGCACGACTGGAATCGGACGCACTCGGCCGGTGCCGACTCCGTCTGAGACCGCCACGGTGGCGGAGGCCGACCGCGAGGGACAACTGCCGCGGTGAGGGCAGGGGCAGGGCGCCGATAGCCTGCGCGCATGGTGAGCATGGACACGGAAAGCGATGCGCAACTGGCCCTCGGAGCCGCTCAGGCCGGAGCGGCGGTGGTCCGAGACATGTACGGCGCCTCGCTGGCCAGATTCGAGAAGTCCGCCGGTGACTTCGCGACGTCCGCGGACCTCGCGGCGGAGAAGGCCATCCTCGACGTACTGCGAACGGCTCGGCCCGAGGACGCCGTGACAGCCGAGGAGAGCGGCCACACCGGCGCAGCCGGTGCGGAGCGCAGATGGCTGGTCGACCCCCTGTGCGGCACGCTCAACTACGCCGTTCGGAACATGCTGGTCGCGGTGAACGTGGCCCTGCGGGTGGGGCCGACCGTCACCGCGGCCGCGTCGGCGGACCCGTTCAGCGGCGAGGTGTTCTGGACCGACGGTGCACAGGCCCGTGTCCGCGAAGACGGCGTGGACGAGGAGCTGTCCCCCTCGCCCGGCTCCCGGCTGGTCGACGTCAATCTCGACGCCCCGTTCCCCGGCGCCCCGGCCTTCCGGGCGGTGGACCTCCTCGCCGCCCCGGAGTTCGCCGAGCGGTTCCGGCCACGCGTCGTCTCCACCACACTGGCCGTGGCCTGGGTCGCCGCCGGTCGCAGGGCCGCGTACGTCACCGACGGGGACCTGCGCGACAGCGTGCACTTCGCCGCCGGCATCGCGCTCTGCGAGGCCGCCGGCTGTGTCGTCACGGACCTGCACGGCCGGCCGCCGTACACCGGGGCCGGTGGACTGGTCGCAGCGGCCGACCGGGAGACGCACGAGGCGCTGCTGGGCATGGTGAGGAGCCAGGCACGGTCCCGCCGCTGAGCACTCCCTCCTCACCCGTGGAAGGCGGCCCGCGACGCCGGTCGTACTCGCGCCGCGTGCGCGACAGCGAGAACGGCGGCACCCCTCGGGGCGCCGCCGTTGTCGTGGTCCGTGGTCCGTCAGACCCCTGCGGGTTCCTTCGCGGGAGCGTCCGGGCCGGTGGTGCCGGTCACCGGGGCCTCCGGCCCCGTGGCCGCGACCGTGGAGGCGGCCGGTTCCTGGGACACGTTGAACTCCGCCAGCAGCTCCTTGCTGAAGCCGAAGAAGTACGTGGCGACGAAGCCCGCCAGGTAGCCGACGACCAGGCCGCCCGCGTAGATCGCGATCGTCGCGCCCAGGCCGTGGTTGCCGTCCAGCAGCGGGAACAGCGCCCAGCCGGACGGGCCGATCGCGGTGGAGCCCACCGCGTCGCCGAGCTGGTTGAAGAAGCCGACGAACGCGCCGCCGAACGCACCGCCCACGCACGCGGTGATGAACGGGCGGCCCAGCTGGAGCGAGACACCGTAGATCAGCGGCTCGCCGACGCCCAGGAAGCCCGCGGGCAGAGCGGACTTGATGGTCCTGCGGATCGACTCGTTGCGCGGGAGGCGGAAGAAGACCGCGATGGCCGCGCCGACCTGGCCGGCCCCGGCCATGGCGAGGATCGGGAGCAGGACCGTGTAGCCCTGCTGCTCGATCAGCGTGGTGTGGATCGGGATCAGCGCCTGGTGCAGGCCCAGCATGACCAGCGGGAGGAAGAAGCCGCCGAGCACGAGACCCGCGCCCGCGCCGCCGTTGGAGAGCAGCCAGTCGGCGAACGTACCGATCGCGGTGGAGACCTCACCCGCCACGTACATCAGGCCGAAGATCGTGACCAGGCCGGAGACCAGGACCGTCAGGGTCGGGGTGACCAGGACGTCCAGTGCCTCAGGGACCCAGCGCCGGCACCACTTCTCCACGTACACCGCGAGCACCGCCGCACCCAGGGCGCCGAGGACACCGCCCTGGCCGGGGGAGAGCTTCTGGCCGAACGCCTCGATGTTCGCGACGCCCGGGAAGACGATGATGGCCGCGACCGCACCGCCGAGGATCGGCGTGCCGCCGAACTCCTTCGCCGTGTTGTAGCCGACGAAGACCGCGATCAGCGCCATGAAGCCGGACGCCATCGCCGCCAGGGCCGGGGTCACCGACGTCAGCCAGCCGAGGTTGACCAGCAGGCCGTTGAGGCCGGCGATGATGCCGCAGCCGATCAGGGCCGGGATCAGCGGTACGAAGATGTTGGCGATCCTGCGCAGGAACAGCTTGAACGGCGTCGCGTTCTTCGCCTTCCTGGCCGCCTTCATCTCGGCGCCCTGGGCGGCCAGTTCCTCCGCGGTGAGCGGGGCGGAGGCCGGAGCGGGAGCGGGGGCCGTGGCCTTGCCCTCCTCGACCAGCTTCTCGAACTCGGGGGTGACGCGGGCGACCGTACCGGGACCGAGAACGATCTGGTACGTGTCGTCCTCGACCACGCCCATGACGGCGGGCACGGCCTTCAGCGCTTCGTCCTGGACGAGCGAGCGATCGTGCAGACCGAGCCGGAGCCGGGTCATGCAGTGGACAACGGAGCTGACGTTCGCGGCGCCACCGACGAGCGGAAGGATCGCGGCGGCAGTGGCGCGGTTCTTGTCTTCTGTAGCCATGGTGCGTGGTGCCTTGCTGTGCGGGGGAGCGGAGGTGGTGCGGTGGGGTCAGGTGGTGCGGGGGGCCGCAGCGAGCGCGGCGCGGAGGTGACCGTCCGACGCGGAGAGCAGCGTGGCGGCGGTGGGACCGTCGACCTGGCCGAGGATGGTCAGGATGGCGTTCTTCACTTCGCCGTCGGTGGCGGCCAGCGCGGCCTCGATCTCCGGGTCGGAGGCGCCGGTGGCCAGCGAGACGATCCGCCGGGAACGGGCGCGCAGCTTCTCGTTGGAGGCGCGCACGTCGACCATGAGGTTTCCGTACGTCTTGCCGAGCCGGATCATCGTGATCGTCGAGAGCATGTTGAGGACGAGCTTCTGTGCCGTGCCCGCCTTCAGCCGGGTGGAGCCGGTGAGCAGCTCAGGGCCGACGACGACCTCCAGCGGGTGCTCGGCGGCGGCGCCCAGAGCGGAGTCCGCGTTGCAGGACAGCCCGATGGTCAGAGCGCCCCTGGCGCGGGCGTGCTCGACGGCCCCGATCGCATACGGCGTACGGCCGGACGCGGAGATACCGACCACCGTGTCGTCGCCGGTCAGACCCAGCGCGTCCAGGTCGGCGGCGGCCAGCTCCTTGCTGTCCTCGGCGCCCTCGACGGCGGTGACCATCGCGGACGGGCCGCCGGCGATCAGACCGATCACATCGGCCGGGTCGGTGTTGAAGGTGGGCGGGCACTCGCTGGCGTCCAGGACGCCCAGACGGCCCGCGGTGCCCGCGCCCGCGTAGATCAGCCGGCCGCCGCGGGCCATGCGCGCCGCGGTGGCGTCGATCGCCGCGGAGATCTCGGGCAGTCGCGCGGCGACGGCGGTGGGGACCGTCTGGTCCTCGCCGTTCATGATGCGGGCGATCTCCGGGGTGGCCAGCTGATCGATCTCGGCGAGCTCGGGGCGGAACGCCTCGGTGGTGAGGGTGGCGAGCTGGGCGCGCAGCTCCCCGTACCCGTCGGGGGTGGCGGCGTCGGCGTCGGTGAGGGAGGTCATGGAGAGCGGCTCTGCTTTCTTGAACTCGTACGGTTCTGCGGGTGCGGGTGCGGGTGCGGGGCTGTCCCGTTGATCAGCGGGTGCGGGGGTTGTGGCGGTGTGCCAGCGCCTCGTAGGAGGCGGCGAGGGCCGGGGCCGCCGTCTCGTACGTACGCTGCGCGACCCCTATGAACAGGCAGTCGACGACCAGCAGCTGGCTCGTGCGGCTCGACATGGCGGCGGGTCGCAGCTCGCTCTCCCGGGCCGTGGACGTGGTCAGTACGTGGTCGGCGTACTGCGTGACCGGGCCGTCGGGACGGCCGGTGATCGCGATCGTCGTCGCGCCCCGGTCGAAGGCGACACGCAGCGGCTCGATGACGTCGCCCGTCGAACCGGAGTGGGTGATCGCGATGGCCACGTCGCCGGAGCGCAGCTGCACGGCGTTGGTCACCGCGAGGTGCGGGTCCATGTTGGCGTGGGCGATCAGGCCGATACGGGCCAGCTTCTGGGCGAGGTCCTGGCCGACGAGGGAGGAGGCGCCCACTCCGTAGATGTCGATCCGGCGGGCGGTGGCGGCCGCGGCCACCGCGGCACCGAGCTGCACGGTGTCGAGCCCGGCGGCCGTGTCGGCGAGGGTCTGCTGCTCGTCGTAGGCCAGCTTGGCGACCACGTCGGCGATCGGGTCGTCGACCGCTATGTCCGCGGTGACGGCCGGCGCCCGGCCGGACTGCTGGTGGGCGGCGAGACCGGCCAGCGCGAGGCGCAGGTCCCGGTAGCCGGGGTAGCCGAGGAGGCGGGCGGTGCGGACCACGGTCGCCTCGCTGGTGCCGGTGAGCTCGGCGAGACCGGTGACCGTCAGGGCGGCGCAGCCGGCCGGATCGCCGGCGACGGCCTCCGCGACCCGCTGCATGGAGCGGGTCATGGACGGTGCGAGCGTCCGCACCTTCGCCGCGAGGGCTGCCGGGGCGGGCGGCGAATCAGCGCTGAAACTTTCCTTCAGGTCATTGGTCACCTTTGAAAGATATTTTCAACCCGGGTGTCCGTCAACCCCCCTTTGGTCCTGACCTGTGGCAGCACGAGGGCGCTCAGGAACACGGGCGCGCAGGTGGACAATGGCTGCATGGAGCTGAACCCCCTGGAGCAGGCACTGCACACCGCCCGCGCACTGGTCATGGCCGACCTCGCCGCCGGAGACGTCGCGGAGGCTGAGATCGTCTCGCTGGTCGAGGACGCGGTGACGCACCGGCGCTGGTGGGTCGAGCAGTGGCCGGAAGGAGTGGGGTTCGTCGTCGGCCTCGTCGCCCAGGACGTACAGGACGCGCTGCTGGAGCGGTTCGGCCGCTGGCCGCTGTGCCCGGTCTGCGACGCGGGCGACCCGCACGCCCTGGACGTCGAGCCGGAGCTCGGCCCGGATCCGCACTGGGTCTGCACGAAGGCGACGGTCTCCGTGGCCCCGGTCGGCTCGCTCGCCGGGATACTGCGGCCATGACGGTCTACATCGACCCGCCGGACTGGCCGGGCCACGGTCGCCTCTGGTCACACCTGGTGAGCGACGTGTCCTTCGACGAACTGCACGCCTTCGCCGCGTCCATCGGCTGTCCGCCCCGCGCCTTCGAGCGCGACCACTACGACGTACCGGAAGCGCGGTACGAGGACGCGGTACGGGCCGGAGCCCGGCAGATCGGCTCCAAGGAACTGGTCCGCCGCATCACCGAAGCGGGCCTGCGCCGCCCCAAGGGCCGCCCCGCTCCGGGCTGAACACGCTCAGCCGGCCGACGAGGGCGCGCACACCGCCGCGTCCGGCGCCGCTTCCCGCACCGCCGCGGCCGGGGCGCCCGCCACCAGCCGGGACGGCGCGTTGCGGCCGCGCTGCAGGCGCACTGAGAGGATCACCGTGACCAGGGCCAGCACGGTCATGGCCGCCCCGGCCCACGCGGTGGCCTCGAAACCGAAGTCGAGGTCGATCACCGTGCCGCCCAGCCAGGGCCCGCCGGTGTTGCCCAGGTTGAACGCGGCGGTGGTCGTCGCACCCGCCAGGGTCGGGGCCGCGCCCGCGACGTTGAACATGCGGGCGTTCAGGGCGGGAGCCGTGTAGAACGCCGACAGGCCCAGCAGGAACGAGAGCACGATCACGGCGGCCTGGTTCGACGCGAACATCGCCAGCGCCGCCAGGAACACCGTCGACGCCGCGATGCCGCTCAGCAGTACCCCGAAGAGGTGCGCGTCCGCGACCCGGCCACCGATCATCGTGCCGACCAGCGCGCCGATCCCGAACAGGGAGAGCACGGTCGGCACCCAGCCGGAGTCCAGACCGGCGACGTCCGTCAGGAGCGGCGCCAGATAACTGAACGCGCAGAACACCCCGCCCGCCGCGAGCGCGGTGAGCACGATGGAGAGCCACACCTGCCGGTCGCGGTAGATCCCGAGCTCCCGCTTCAGCTGCGGCTTCCGGTCCGGAAGCGGGATGCGGGGGATCATCGTCGTCACTCCGGCCAGCGCCACGGCCGAGGCCGCCCCGACCGCCCAGAACGCCGATCGCCAGCCAAGGTTCTCGCCCAGGAAGGCCCCCAGTGGCACCCCCAGCACGTTCGCGATGGACAGCCCGCCGATCATCACGGCCATCGCCCGGGCCCGGGAGTTCACCGGCACCATCGCGATGGCGACGGCCGCTCCGACGGCCCAGAACCCGGCGCACGCGAAGGCGCTGATCACGCGGGACGCGAAGAGCACCTCGTACGTCGGCGCGAGCGCACCCGCGACCTGGCCGAGGCCGAAGACCGAGATCAGCGCGATGAGCGTGGTGCGGCGGGGCAGCCGGAGCGTGGCCACGGCGAGCAGCGGGGCGCCGACCACCATGCCGATCGCGAACGCGGATATGAGGAGCCCGGCGCGCGGGATCGACACGTTCATGTCATCGGCGATGGGTGGCAGCAGTCCGGAGAGCATGAACTCGCTGGTGCCGAGGGCGAAGACCGAGAGGCCCAGGATGTACACGGCCAAGGGCATACGGGAGCGGCTGGCGGCAGAGTCGGGCATGACAGGTGCCAACAGCGGAAACGTCCGTGGCATTCCCCGCCCCCGGTCGGCCGGGCCCCCGACGCGGCGCGCGCTCAGTGGGTGAGCAGCTCCAGCTCCGTGGCCAGGTTGTGCCGGGCCCGCGCTTCCCACTCGGCCGCCCCGTGCGGCGTACGGAACAGCCGCGGCAGCTCCAGAAGCTGTCGCAGCACCGCCGCCCGGCCCTCCCGGAACGCCTCGTCGGGGACGAAGCCGTACTCCTCGCGCACCCGCGCCGCATACTCCGCGTACTCCTTGGGCGGCGCGGCGAGGATCGCCAGGTCGGCGTCGCACAGGGTCTCACCGTTGGTGTCGCCGTCGGCCGGGTCGTGCGAGACGGTGAGCCGGACCAGGCGCGCGACCTCGGCGGTGATCGCGTCGGGCACCCCCGCCTCGGGCAGGGCGCGCTCGGCGAGGACGGCGCTGCGCTCCTCGTTCTCGGAGCGGTCGGGCCGGTAGACCGCGTCGTGGAACCAGGCGGCCAGCCGTACCGCGTCCGCGTCCCTGGCATGACCGGCGAGTGTGTCCACGTGGTCGAGGACCGCCGCCAGGTGGGCGGTGGTGTGATACCGCCGCTGGGGCTCGGCCCACCGTGCCAGGAGGTTGTCCGCGTACGGCAGCGGATCGGGGCCCTCGCCGCCGCGGGCCGCGACGAGGCAGTCGTGCCAGCGGCCGCGGAGCGCTTCGGCCTCGTCGCTGCGGGGAGCCCGGTCCAAGTCGTCCATGGACCGAGACTAAGGGCTGTCCCGGGGCTGTGTCCTTGTTCACCCTGGGCACCGAAGTCCAAGTCCCCTGACAGCCGGGATGGTTGGCTGTGGCCATGGCTGACGAACGTGATCCCGAGCTGCCCGGTCTCCTCCTGCGCACCGAGCGGGATGCCCTTCTCCCGCTGCTGCGGTCCGCCGCGGACAGCGACTTCGAACTGCGTACCGCATGTCCCGGATGGACGGTGCGGGACGTGGTGGCGCACTGCGGGTCCGTACTGAGCCGGGTGGTGGAGAGCCGGTTCGAGCCGGACGTGTTCAGCCCCGCGTGCAACGACCGGGACATCGCCGAACGGGCCGGCTGGACGCACACCGAGGTGGTGGACGAGCTGGAGCGGGGCATGACCGACGCCGGTCCGGCGATCGCCGCCGCGGGCGGGGTGCTGGACGCGGTGGCGCTGGGGGAGTGGGTGCACGCGGGCGACGTACGCGCGGCATGGGGACTGCCCGGGGCGTACGAGGGCCCGGGATTCCCGCACGCGCTCGGCCTCCTCGTCCCGCGCGCCCTGCGCCGGAAGGTCCCGCTGCTCGTCGCGGAGCTCACGGACAGTGGGCGGGAGGTGGTCATCGGCACGGAACAGGAGGGCCGGGCCCCCGGACGGTACCGGGGCGACGGCGCGACCCTGATCAGGCTCTGCGCGGGCCGCCCGCTGGTGGGGACGCGGTACGAACTGGAGGGCGTCGGGGAGGGCGAGCTCTGCTTGTTCGACTGACGTGCGGAGCCGCAGGCCGGTGACAACGTCGCCAGGGGCGCGCCCGGGAGCGGTTCGCGGCCGGGACGGCCGGTGGCGGGAGTCGGGAAGCCGGCCCCACGCCGTCGTCCCACGCAGGTGCGGTACCTCAGCCGCCGTTGAGGAGGACCTTCCTGGACGCGCCGCCGTCGAACGGGGGCACCCGCACGATCAGGCCGCGGAGCAGGCCCGCCAGGCTGGACCTTATGGCGCGCGAGCGCACGTGGTCCGCACCCAGCACCTGTACTGAGGCGTGGTAAGCGGCCTCGCACAGGGCGATGGCGCACATCGGGTCGCCCGCGGCGGCATGGGCGAGCGCCAGGTCGCGGCGGGCAGTGAGCGTGCGGGGGTGGCTGTCGCCGAGCACGCGTACGCAATCGGCGAGCGCCCGCTCCGAAAGTTCGACCGAGTGCCCCACGCGGGCCAGATTGCCGCGGGCGAGCAGGGCGTCCGGGTGGTCGGTGCCCAGCACACGTTCGGAGTCGGCGACGACGGACTGCCACAGCTCGGTGGCCCGCTCCGCGTCACCCGTACCGAACAGCGCACCGGCCAGATTGCTGCGCACCAGCAGTGTGTCCGGATGGTCGTCGCCGAGCAGGCGCTCGGAGTCGGCGAGCACCGACTCCCACAGGGACCTGGCCCCCTCACGGTCGCCGGACTGCCACAGCGCGTCGGCCAGATTGCTGCGTACCAGGAGCGTGCGGGGGTGTTCCAGGCCGAGGACGCGCTCCGAGTCGGTCAGGGTGCGCTCGTACAACTCGATGGCGCGGTGCAGCCCGCCGCTGTCCTGCAGCGCGCCCGCCAGGTTGTTGCGCGTGGTGAGGGTGTCGGGGTGGGTCGCGCCGAGGAGGTTCTCCCGGTCGCCGAGGGTGCGCTCGTACAGGGGCAGGGCACGGTCCAGATCGCCGGCGGCCTCGTACGCGGTGGCCAGGTTGTTCCGGAAGAGAAGTGTTCGCGGGTGGTCCTGGCCCAGCGCCTGTTCGGCGCGGTCCCGAGTGCTTTCGAAGAAGGAGATCGAGCGCGGGAGGTCCCCGGCATCGCGGTACCCGCTCGCGAGGTTGTTGCGGGAGATCAGGGTCTCCGGGTGGTCCGGGCCGAGGACCCGCTCGCGGTCGGCCAGAGTGCGTTCGTACAGCGGGATCGACCGGTCCACGCGGCCCGAGTCGCGGTAGGCGTTGGCGAGGTAGTTGCGGGTGGACAGCGTGTCCGGGTGGTCGGCGCCGAGCACCCGTTCGCGGTCTGCCACGGTCCGCTCGTACAAGGGGATAGCCCGGCCGAGATCCCCCGCGGCCCGGTAGATGTTCCCCAGCTGGTTGCGGGTGGAGAGCGTGTCAGGGCTTTCGCTTCCGAGGACCCGTTCGCGGGCGGACAGGGCGCGTTCGCTGTAGCGCGCGGCCTGGGTGACGTGGCCCTGGTCCAGAAGGAAGCGGGATGTCTCGTGGAGCACGACCGCGATGTCGGCCGAGTCCTCCTCCCGCGGTACCAAATCCATGAAGGCCTCGATGTGCGGTCGAAGGGTGCGCCACTCCTCCCACTGAGGAACGGCGATGGACGCACCGCCTGACTCCCCCTCGGACCCGCCGCCGCCCGGCAGGCTGTCCAGCAGAATGCGTGCCGCTCGGTCCCGTGCCACCAGGATCGCCTCCTCTGTACGCAGTGGGTCGGCGGGGTCCGCCGTGCGGGCCACCGCCTGGACCAGGCGGTGTACGCGCAGGTTGGGGCGCGCCAGGGTGATCATGCTGTACCCGGCGAGGAGCGCCAGAGCGTCGTCCACCGCCAGGATGTCGTCGTCGATGCGGGTGATGAGCTCCTGTGGCAGCCGGTCCGGCGCGAACCAGGCCAAGGTGCGCAGGATCTCCACGGCGAGGGGGTCCCGGTCGGCAATCGTGCTGAGCGTCACGCGCCACACGCGGGCCACCGTGCGCCGGTCGGTGCTGCCCGCGTAGGCCGTGGCGAACATACGAGCCGGATAGCGTCGCACGCGCTCCAGATAGGCCGCGAAACTGATCGCGTGGTTGTGTACGTACGCACCGGCCTGCTCCAACGCGAGCGGCAGATGGCCGAGTTCGGCTGCCAGTTCAGCCACGACCAGTCTTTCGCTCACGTTGTGGCGGCCGGCGGTGCGCATCAACAGCTCGGCGGCGTCGTTCGGGCTGAGCACGTCGAGGCGGAGCGGTGCGGCCAGATGGTGCCAGCCGGCCGTGCGGCGGCTCGTGATCAGATGCCGGCCGGTGTCGAGCTGACTGATGACCGGGGCGAGATGACTCGGGTCGTCCGCGTTGTCGAAGACCACGAGCCAGCCCGGATGCGTCTGGAACCAGGTGATCGCCCATTCGGCCAGTGCGTTGGTGGTGGCCGGGGTCGCGAGGTGGGGCAGCAGACGGCTGGTGAGGGCCGCGAGTCCGGCCGTGATGGCGTCCGGGTTGTCGGCGGTGATCCACCACACCGTCGTGTACGCGGCCCGGTAGCGGTGGGCGTACTGCAGCGTGAGGCTCGTCTTGCCCACTCCGCCGAGTCCCACCAGGATCCGTGTGACCGGCTCGCTCTCCGCCGCGAGGGCTGTGCCGAGCCGGGTGACGTCGTCGTCGCGCCCGACGAACAGCGCGCTGGGCGGGCGGGGCAGATTGTGATTGCTCTGGCCGCGGGGTCCCGTAACGCCCTGCGCCGGGGGGAGTTGGACCGCAGGGGCGGTGTAGATGGTGGCGCCAGGACCTGTGCTGATGATCCCCGCATTGGCGTTCACGGCGACGGAACTCTCGCCGGAGGCTTCCCAGCTCCCGGAATCGCTCGCTGCGGGGGGCGTGGCGTTCATCGCTGGATCTGGGCGTTGTTTCCGGTGCTGATGACCCCGGAGTTGTGCTGGACGGCGACCGCCCCGTCCCCGGACGCCGTGAAGGAAACCGACGACTCAGTGAGTAACTGTGCCACTCCCGCCGTCAGTTCCGGGTCGGCGAGTAGCGCCCGCTTGATCTGGACGCGCAGCATCGCCTGGAAGTCCGCGTCGTCGGGGGCCTCGGCCGCCTCCGCCACCGCGCGGTCCAGTTCGGTGGGGTCCTCCTGGCTGCCCCGGATGCGCTGCAGGATGCGCCGCCCCAGGCCCACCGTGGCGTCCGCGCCCACGTCGGTGGCCCGCGTCAGGACGGCGGTGCCGTACGCACCCACTGCGGCGGAGACGTACGGACCGATCTCGCCGACGATCGTCAGAGCATCCACGATTCCCCCAACTGGCCCACCGGGGCGGGCAGCGTGTGAGCATGACGGTGTCCATGATGCCAGCAGGGGCCGCGGCCGTCCGGGAGACGACCGTCACCGGCCGCGCGGTCCGCCCGGGCGCTGTGGGCCGGCACTCCTCGGCGAAGCGCCGAGCCGGGCGGCGGTGGCGCAGGCAGGCGCGGGGACGGTGGTGCGGTTCGTGCTCGTGGGCAGGTGAGCCCCGGAGCCGGCCCGGGAGGGCGCGGCCGTCACGAGGTGGGGGGCAGCCCGAAGTGGTCGGCGATGATCCGCATCGTCACGGCGCCGTCGGCGTTGAAGCCGGGATCGGCGTCGTACGCGGGGGTCACCCGGCCTACGATCCCGGCGTCCAGCAACTCCCGTACCAGCAGGTCACCGCTGCGTCGCGTCTCGCGGCGCCGCCCGACGTTGAAGTACTCCCGCTCGAACCCGCCCCGGCTGTGGACGAAGTTGAACGGGTGGTCGTCGCAGTGCGGAACCATGTAGTTCTGCCCGTGCGGGCACGGGCACGCGGGTGTGGTGGCGAGGAAGACCGTCTTCACGCGGCCGGGCCCGAACCGTTCGTCGTAGCGGAATCCGGTCAGGTCACGTGCGAGGTCCGTGATCGCCCGGCCGCGCACGGCGGTCGCGTCGTACGTGGCCCAGGCCCAGCCGTCCGACGCACCCGTCGTGCGGGCGGGATACGTCGCGTCGGCGCACACGGCGGTGAGGGTGGGCAGGTCCAGGCCACTGGCGTAGATGACGTACGTGTCCGGGGCGACGATCGCCTTCACTGTCCGGTCACCTCCAGGACGAGCGGGGGCGAGGGCAGGCCGAAGCAGTCCGCGATCGCCTTCACCAGGCGGTTCTCGTCGTCGTAGTGGTGGTCGAAGCAGTCGTGGCCGTCGTCCGTCTCCCACAGCAGGCACTCCGCCCCGGGGCCGATGAGGTGCGCGGCGAGGAGCTCGGCCGACATGTGGTCGGGGTTCTCGCCCACCCGCTGCCCGATGTCCTCGAAGCTGAAGAAGAGGATCGTGCGCCCGTCACGGAGGTAGTGGAAGTGGGGCCCGTGCGCCTTGGCGCTGCAGGGCTCGGTCACGAGCACCACCAGCTCGGTGCCTTCCGGGCAGACGCGGCTGTAGTCGGCCTCCTCGTAGTCATCGATCTCGGCGTTGAGCATCTCGTGAGCCGCCCAGGCCCACCCGCCCGCTTCGCCCTCGGCCAGCGGTTCCCGAAGCAGTTCGCGGAGGCCGGTGGTGAGTGCGTCGACGGAAAGCCCCCGGGAGAACACGAGGTTCACCTCGTGGCCGGGAATCGATTCGTGCATCCAGTCGGTCATGCGGGGATCGTAGACACGGCCACTGACAACGGGGCTGCCAGGCAGCCCCGTTGTCGGTGTGGCCGACCGGTACTGGGCTCCGCCGGGCGCCCGGTACCGGTTCCGCCGGTGGGACGGCGGGCGTGGCTCAGTGGTCGTTGACGAAGTTCACCGCGTAGGACCCGAGGCCGCCCTCACCCTCGAAGGTGAGCCCTATGTTGCTGTACTCGTGCAGGTTGTACCTGCCGCCCTGGCTGGCCTGGTGCGTGACGCAGGTGCCCTTGCCGGTCGAGACCTTGGCCTCGTAGTGGTCGATGTTGAGGTCCGAGTCGACGACTGTCACGAAGGCCGCGTGGCCGTTCGCCGCCGTGTCGCAGACGGAGATGATGTCGCCGTGCTCCTCCACGTAGACCCTGACGCCCGCTCCGTTCCACGTGTGGTCCCAGTTGATGCCGGTCGGCGCTTCGGCGGCGGTGGCGGGGGACGTGGTGACGGCCGCCAGTCCGGCCAGCGCGGCCGCGCCGACCAGGGCCGCCGCGGACCGGCGGCGAAGGCGCGAACGCCGGGTGGCACCAGGGGCTGAGGTGGTGTGCTGCATAAACCCTCTTCGTAATCATTGGTCAGAATGAATGGTTCAGCCGTACGAACGACAGTGCGATGTCGCGCTCTGCATTCGAGAAGATCCGGCGCAGGGTACGACGCTCCGGATGGGCGACCCGGTTCTCCCAGGGTGGAGGCCGACATATTCGCGCGACATGCGTGCGGAGCGTCTGGAAGGCTGCGCGCGGGCCTGCGTCCGCATGTGAACCCGCTGTGCTGCGAACTGGATGGGGAAGTAATGGCTTTCGCGCTGGAAGGACCGGTCCTGGAGGGCTCACGGGTGCGCCTGGAGCCGCTGGAGCAGCGGCACGCGGGGGACCTGCGCCGGGCCGCCGAGGAGGAGCGGAGCTCATACCGCTTCACCTGGGTGCCCCGAGCCCACGAGGCCGGCGAGTACGTCGACGCCCAGCTCGCCCGCGCCGCCACCGGGAAGCTGTTCCCGTACGCGCAGATCGACCGGGCCTCGGGACGGGCGGTCGGGGTCACGGCGTACTGGGAGCCCCGGCACTGGCTGGACGAGGACACGCTCAGCGCGATCGAGGTCGGCTTCACATGGCTCGCCGCCTCGGCCCAGGGCTCGGGGATCAACGCCGAGGCCAAGTACCTGCTGTTCCGGCACGCGTTCGAGGTGTGGGGGGTGGCCCGCGTGGATCTGAAGACGGATGCCCGCAACAGCCGTTCCCGTGCCGCGATCGAAGCGGCGGGCGCGAGCTTCGAAGGCGTGCTGCGGAACTGGTCCCGGTCGTGGGCGCCGGGCGAGGACGGGCGTCTGCGGGACTCGGCGATCTTCTCGATCACGGCGGACGAGTGGCCGGAGCGCCGTGCGCGGCTGGAGGAGCGCATCGCACGCGGACGCGGCAGCGGGCGGCCTGAGGCCCGGCTCCCTGTCGGAAGCTGAGCCCGGCCGCCCGGCGGACGGGAAGGCTGCGGGACGGACGGGAAGGCTGCGGGACGGACGGGTAGGCCGCCCGGCGGGCGGGAAGGCTGCGGGGCCCTACGCCCCCGCGCGGAACCCCCGCAGCCGCAGCGAGTTGCCGACCACGAACACCGACGAGAACGCCATCGCGGCACCCGCGATCATCGGGTTCAGCAGACCCATCGCGGCCAGCGGCAACGCGCCCACGTTGTAGGCGAAGGCCCAGAACAGGTTCGTACGGATGGTGCCGAGCGTCTTCCGTGACAGCCGGATGGCATCCGCGGCGGCCCGCAGGTCCCCGCGTACCAGGGTCAGGTCGCCGGCTTCGATCGCCGCGTCCGTGCCCGTGCCCATGGCGAGTCCCAGGTCGGCCTGGGCGAGGGCGGCCGCGTCGTTGACCCCGTCGCCGACCATCGCGACCGAACGGCCTTCGCTCTGCAGGCGCTTGACGACGTCGACCTTGTCCTGCGGCATGACCTCCGCGTAGACCTCCTCGATGCCGACCTCGGCAGCAACCGACTCCGCCACCGCCCGGTTGTCGCCGGTCAGCAGGATCGGCGTCAGGCCGAGCGCGCGCAGCCGCTCGATCGCCTCCGCGCTGGTGTCCTTCACCGCGTCGGCCACTTCCAGGACCGCTCGTGCCTCGCCGTCCCAGGCGACCGTGACCGCGGTACGGCCCGCAGCCTCCGCTTCGGCCTTGCGACGGCCCAGTTCCTCGGGCAGGTGGATCTCCCACTCGGCCAGCAGCGCCTCGCGGCCGACGAGGACCGCGTGGCCCTCGACGGTGCCCTGGACGCCGAGGCCGGGGAGGTTGGTGAAGTTCTCGGGGGTGGGGAGGGGTGCTCGGGTGTGGTTGGTGGCGCCGGTGGCGACGGCTTGGGCGATGGGGTGTTCGGAGGCGTGTTCCAGGGCTCCGGCCAGGCGCAGGACGTCGGTTTCGGTGGCGTTGTTCGTGGTGTGGACGGTCTGGAGGGTCATGCGGCCGGTGGTGACGGTGCCGGTCTTGTCGAGGACGATCGTGTCGATGTGGCGGGTGGTCTCCAGGACTTCGGGGCCCTTGATCAGGATGCCGAGCTGGGCGCCGCGTCCGGTGCCGACCATGAGGGCGGTCGGGGTGGCGAGTCCGAGGGCGCAGGGGCAGGCGATGATCAGCACGGCGACGGCGGCCGTGAACGCGGCCGTCAGGCCCTCCCCGCTGCCCAGCCAGAAGCCGAGCGTGCCGAGCGCGAGCGCGATCACGACAGGGACGAACACCGCGGAGATCCGGTCGGCGAGCCGCTGCGCCGCCGCCTTGCCGTTCTGGGCGTCCTCGACCAGCTTCGCCATCCGGGCCAGCTGGGTGTCGGCCCCGACCCGGATCGCCTCGACGACGAGCCGGCCGCCCGCGTTGAGCGTCGCGCCGGTCACCGGGTCGCCGGCCGTGACCTCGACGGGGACGGACTCGCCGGTGAGCATCGACGCGTCCACCGCCGAACTGCCCTCCACCACGATGCCGTCCGTGGCGATCTTCTCGCCCGGGCGGACGAGGAAGCGGTCCCCGACCTGGAGATCGGCCGTGCCCACGGTGACCTCCCGGCCGTCGCGCAGGAGGGTGACCTCCTTCGCGCCGAGCTCCAGCAGTGCCTTCAGCGCGGCGCCCGCCTTCCGCTTGGAGCGGGCCTCGAAATAGCGCCCGGCGAGGATGAACGCGGTGACTCCGGCGGCCGCTTCGAGGTAGATGTTCCCCGCGCCGTCGGTGCGCCCGATGGTCAGCTCGAAGGGGTGCGTCATGCCGGCCATCCCGGCGGTGCCGAAGAACAGCGCCCACACCGACCACAGGAACGCCGCCGACGTGCCGACCGAGATCAGCGTGTCCATCGTGGCCGCACCGTGCCGGGCGTTGGTCCACGCGGCGCGGTGGAAGGGCCAGGCGGCGTACGTGACGACGGGGGCGGTGAGGGTGAGGGAGAGCCACTGCCAGTTGTCGAACTGGAGGGCGGGGATCATCGACATCGCGATCACCGGCACAGCGAGCAGGACGGCGGTGAGCAGCCGCTGTCGCAGCGGGCGGAGCTCGTCCGCCTCGTCCGTCCCGGTGGGAGTGTCGCCGGTACGTACGGGGGGAGCGGGCTCGTGCGCGGTGTAGCCCGTCTTCTCGACCGTGGCGATCAGGTCCTGTACGGAGACGTCCTCGCCCCGGTAGCTGACCTTGGCCTTTTCGGTGGCGTAGTTGACGGTGGCCTCGACCCCGTCCATCCGGTTGAGCTTCTTCTCGATCCGGGCCGCGCACGAGGCGCAGGTCATGCCGCCGATGGCCAGCTCGACCTCTGCGGCGGCGCCGGTCGGGGTGGGGCCACTGGGGGCAGTGGTGCCGGTCGTGGCTGTGGTCTGCGCGGACACGGGGCCCTCCTCGTGGATCATGTTATACCCCTGGGGGGTATGTGTGCCTGATTCAGGTATACCCCCCGCCCCTATGTGGGCGCAAGGGTGATCCGTTGCGGAAGTGCCGACCGCGCCCCATTGGTCCCCTGGCGCACCTTCGGCCTCGCGTATCTTCGCGTTCGCTGTGAGGCTGCGCCCCGGGCCTACCGCCCCGTAGGCTGGCATTGGACTAGACCTATAGACGTCTCTGGAGGATTGGGTTCCCATGAGCAACCGTGCAGTCCTGGAGGTGATCGCTCTCGACGCGGAGGACGCGGTCGCTGCCCAGGCGGGTGGTGCGGACCGGCTGGAGCTGGTCACCGACATGGCGGCGGACGGCCTCACTCCGTCCTGCGCGACGTTCGCGGCGATCCGGGCCGCCGTGGACATTCCGCTACGGGTCATGCTCAGGGTGGCGGACGGCTTCGCGGCCGGTGATGTCGGCGTGCTCGTACGCAAGGCGCGCGAACTGCGGGCGGAGGGTGCGGACGAGTTCGTGCTCGGCTTCCTGGACGCGGAGGGCCGTCCCGACCTCGTCGCGGTCGAGCGCATCGTCGCCGAGCTCGACGGCTGCAACTGGACGTTCCACCGCGCGATCGACCGTGCCTCCGACCGGGACGCGCTGCGCAAGGCCCTCGCCGATCTGCCGGGCCTGGACACGTACCTCACCGCGGGTTCGCCCGCGGGGGTGGACGAGGGCATCCCCACGCTGATCGTCGAGGCGGCGCGCAAGGGGGAGCCGGGGTACGAGCCGCAGATCCTCGTCGGCGGCGGCCTGCGGCTGGAGCACCTGCCGGAACTGCTGGGCGCGGGCATCGACGCCGTTCACATCGGCGGGGCCGCCCGGCCGGGCGGCTGGGCGGGGCCGGTGGATGTGGCCGCGGTGCGGGAGTGGCGCGACGTGCTGGACGCCTGAGGGCTGTCCAGCACGCGTTTTACGGGCGGGGGCGGGTTGCCGAACACGGCGTCCCGCCCCCGCCCGTCGCGGCCCGGAGCTTCGGCCGCAACGGGAGCGGGAGAGCCGTCGGCGGTGTCCAGGGCTCGGCGCGGGCCGCTCAGTCGGGCCGGGCGGTGATCCGATACCCCACGCCGGGTGTGGTGGCGATGACCGGGGGGTCGCCGAGTTTGCGGCGCAGGCGGCTGATGGTCACCGTGACCGTGTTGGTGAACGGGTCGGCGTGTTCGTCCCAGACCTGTTCGAGCAGGTCCTCCGTGCTGAGGAAGCCGGGGCTCGCGTTCAGGAGGGCTTCGAGCAGCGCGAACTCCTTGACGGAGAGTTCGAGCGGGCGACCGTCACGGCCGGCGGTCCGGCGCATCGGGTCGAGTTCGATGCCCGCCACGCGCAGGGTGCGGGGCCGCGCGGCGGGGCGGCGGCGGGCCAGCGCACGGATGCGCAGGACGAGTTCGGGGAAGTGGAAGGGCTTGGCGAGGTAGTCGTCGGCGCCCAGGGTCAGGCCGCTCACGCGGTCGCCGGGTGCGCCGGCGGCGGTCAGCATCAGAACCATCGCGCGACCGTCGCGCTCGGTGATCATCTGGCAGAGGGTGTCGCCGTGGATGCCCGGCAGGTCGCGGTCGAGCACGACGACGTCGTACGCGTTGACGTCCAGCTTGGCCGCGGCGTCGAGCCCGTCGTGGGTCACGTCCACGGCCATGCCCTGGTCGCGCAGTCCCTCGGCCACGACCTCGGCGAGCGGGCGGGCGTCCTCGACCACCAGGACTCTCAACGTGTCACGTCCGTTTCGGTGCCGGGGACCTTCGGCGCTCCGTCGCCCGGGTGGGGGAGGACGACGGCGACGCGCAGGCCGCCTTCGGGGCGGGCGCGCAGGTCCAGGGTGCCGTGGTGCGCCTCGGCGATGGCCGCGACGATGGAGAGGCCGAGGCCGCTGCCCCGGCCGGTTCCGGTCCGGTCGGCGCCCAGGCGGCGGAAGGGGCGCGCGAGGTCCGCCACCCGCCGCTGGTCGAGGACCGGTCCACCGGACTCGACGACGAGGGACACCGCACCGTGGTCGTTCCCCTTGCCTTCTTCGGCCAGAACCGTGACCTCGATCCAGCCCCCGGAGTCGTTGTGGATGATCGCGTTGTCGATCACGTTGTCCGCCACGCGGCGCAGCAGCGTATGACTGCCCCACACCCGCGCCGATTCGTCGATCCGGTCCGCGCGGACCGTCAGGCCCCTGGTCGCGATGTCCTCGGCCCGTGCGGCCAGGGCGGTCCGTGCCGTCCGGCCGAGGAGGAGCAGGCGTGAGTCGTCGAACTCACCGTGCTGGGTGCGTGCGAGGACCAGGAAACCCTCCAACAGCCGGTCCACCTGGTCGAGTTCCGCGCGGATCCGGGCGGCCAGGGTGGCGGTGATCCCGGGCACCGGGCCGGGTTTGGCGAGGGCCACGTCCACGGAGGCCCGCATCGTGGTGAGCGGGGTGCGCAGTTCGTGGGAGGCATTGGCGACGAACAGCCGTTGGGCGTCGAAGGACGCTTCCAGGCGGCCGAGGAGGCCGTCGATGGTGTCGGCGAGGTCCTTCACCTCGTCGCCGGGGCCGGCGATCGCCAGACGTTCGTGCAGGCTGTCGGCGGTGATCCGGCGGGTCGCCGCCGTCATCACGCGCAGGGGGCGCAGTACCCGGCCGGCGACGAACCAGCCGAGGCCGACCGAGACCACCGCCATGACGCCGAGCGCGAGTGCGGAGCCGGTCAGGATCTGCGCGGTTTGGGCGTCGTGCGCCTGGACCAGCCGCTGTTCCAGCTCGTCGATGCGGCCCATGGCCTGTGCCGCCGTGGCGGGCCGGTCGGCGCCGTTGCCGGGCGCGACCCGGCTGTCGCTCGATCCGCCGGACGCCACCGCGGCGGTGATGGCGAGCAGAGCCGTTCCGGACAGCAGGAAAAGGGCGACGTACAAGGCGGTGAAGCGGACCCGAGCGGTGCCACGGCGCAGTCCGGGCCATGTCGTCGGGCCCGTGAGCCGTCGGGGCGGACTCCACTTCATCCGCCTGCTCCCTCCTCGTGCCCCGTGCAGGGGCGGGTCTTCCGGCCGGGCTCCCGCCGCCAGGTTAAGCGGCCGCGCCTAACAGGGAGATGACAGCGCCCGTTCGGACCCTGTAACCGTTGCCCTCCCAGGGTGGGGGCCCATGAACCATGAGAACGCCCCCGACGGCGGCAACCACGACAGCTGGGCCTCCGAGGCGACGATCGAGGTCGTCGGACTACGCAAACGCTTCGGGCCGCGGACGGCCCTCGACGGGATGACGTTTTGTGTGCACCCGGGGAGGGTGACCGCCTTCGTGGGTCCGAACGGCGCGGGAAAGTCCACCACCATGCGCGTGATCCTCGGCCTGGACGCAGCCGAGGAGGGGGAGGCGCTGATCGGAGGGGTGCCGTATCGCAGCCTGCGTCGCCCCCTGCGGCACCTGGGGGCGCTGCTCGACGCCTCCGCTCTGCATCCCAGCCGCACGGCCCGCAACCACCTGCTGTGGCTGGCTCATTCCCAGGGGCTGCCCTCGGGGCGGGTGGACGAGGTCATCGAACAGGCGGGCCTGGGCTCGGCGGCCCGTCGCAAGGCGGGCGGTTTCTCGCTGGGCATGCGCCAACGCCTGGGGATCGCGGCGGCACTGCTCGGGGACCCGCCGGCGGTGATGCTGGACGAGCCGTTCAACGGACTGGACCCGGACGGCATCGTGTGGATGCGAGGCTTCCTGGCCCTGCTTGCCCGGCAGGGCCGCGCGGTCCTCGTCTCCAGTCACCTCATGAGCGAACTCGAAGACACCGCGGACCACCTCGTGGTGATCGGACGCGGCCGGGTCGTCGCGGACACCAGCGTGTCCGAGCTGCTTGCCGAGGCATCCGGCGGCCGGGTCGTCCTCCGTACCTCCGCATCCGCGCACGCCTCCCAGGTGCTGCGCAGCGCGGGCGCCACCCTGGCCGCCACCGGGCCCGACACGCTGGACGTCACGGGCCTGCCCGACGTGGAGATCGTGGCCCTGCTCACCCGGAACGGGGTGCCGTTCGCGCAGGTGTCCGCTCACCGGGCGACGCTCGAAGAGGCGTACATGGACCTCACCCGCGACGCGGTGGAGTACCGGGGCATCCCGGCGGCGGAGGCCACGCGATGACGACCACCCACACTCCACGCCCCCCGGCCATGCGACGCACCGAGCGAAGCGGACGCCTCACGGCGCTGCACGCCGAGTGGACGAAGTTCCGTACGGTACGGGGCTGGGTGGTCGCCATGGCGGCGGCACTTCTGGCGACGATCGTGGTCGGCCTGCTCGGCACTGCGGCGCCCGGCCCCACGGGAGCGGGCACCGCCTCCTACCCGAAGGGGCCCGGCGGCGAGGCCGTCAACGACAACTTCTACCTCGTGCACAGGAAGCTGACCGGCGACGGCAGCATCACCATCGCCCTGCGATCCCTGACCGGAGCGGCCGCCACCGGCAGCGGCGACGAGCCCGCCGATGGCGCCCAGCCGTGGGCCAAGGCCGGGATCATTATGAAGGAGAGCCTCACGCCGGGATCCTCGTACGCGGCGGTCCTGGCCACCGGCGGCCACGGCGTGCGCATGCAGTACGACTACACCCACGACACGGCCGGCCCTTCCGGGAGTAACTCCTCAGGCCGGCTACGCCTGGTCCGCTCCGGCGACAGCCTCACCGGTTACACCTCCACGGACGGCTCCCGGTGGACCGAAGTCGACAGCGTGAAGCTGCCCGGCCTCCCTCGTACCGTGCAGGCGGGGTTCTTCGCGGCGTCGCCGGAGGCGAAGCTGGACACCGCGGCGGGCCCGGGCTTCAGCCCCGCCGTGGCCACCGGAGTCTTCGGTGTCCCCGGCCTCGAAGGCGACTGGGCCCCGGGCGCGTGGAGCGGCACGCAGGTGGGCGGCGACGCGGGCACATCCGGCAGCTACACCGGCACCACCGAAGGCGGTTTCACCCGGACCACCGACACGTTCAGCGTGACGGGGGCCGGCGACATCGCTCCGGTCGTCGGCGGGCCGGTCATGGGCGCCGGCTTCTCCGTCGAGAACTTCCTCGTCGGCACCTTCGCCGGGCTCGTCGTGGTGATCGCCGTGGCCACGCTGTTCGTCACCGGCGAGTACCGCCATGGCCTTCTGCGCACGACCGTGGCGGCGATCCCGCCACGGGGGCGGGTACTCGGCGCCAAAGCCGTGGTGGCCGGGGGTCTCGCCTTCACCGTCGGCCTGATCGCCGCCGCGGTGACCGTGCCCCTGGGGGAACACGCCGCGCTCGGCAGGGGTTTCCATGTCTTTCCCGTCTCTTCGGCGACCGAACTGCGCGTCGTGGTGGGCACCGGACTGCTGTGTGCGGCCGCCGCCGTGCTGGCCCTCGGCGTCGGAACCCTGCTGCGGCGCAGCGCCACGGCGGTTGCCGTGGTCATCGTGTCGATCGTGCTGCCCTACCTGCTCGCCACCTCCGGCGTGCTGCCGCCGGGTGCTTCGGAGTGGTTGCTGCGGGTGACACCGGCGGCGGGCTTCGCCATCCAGC
This sequence comes from Streptomyces sp. NBC_01013, assembly GCF_045162765.1. NCBI lineage: Bacteria > Bacillati > Actinomycetota > Actinomycetes > Kitasatosporales > Streptomycetaceae > Streptomyces > Streptomyces sp. NBC_01013. The sequence goes on along the minus strand of NZ_CP108687.1, from coordinate 3,671,054 downwards.
AGACCCTGCCGCACTACGCGCAGGTGGTCAGCGTGTACGAGCCGTCGACCGGGTACTACCCGCTGGTTCCCTGGGCCGGATTCGCCGTGCTGTGCGGCTATGCCGTGCTCGCCCTCGGTCTGGCCGCGGTGCGGCTGCGCAGGAGGGACGTGTGAACCGCCCGGCCAAGGCACGACTCGCGAACACGGCGGACGGCCCAACAGCGTGCGGGGGATTCGGCCATGTCCTGCGGGCGGAGTGGACGAAGCTGCGCACCGCAGGAGGAACGGGCCGGCTGCTCCTCCTCGCCGTCACTCTGACCGTGGCCGTCGGCAGTGGCACCGCCAGGGCGGTGAAGTGCCCGGACGTGGGGTGCGGCCAGGACGCCGTCAAGCTTGCCCTGACCGGCGTCACCGTCGGGCAGGCGGTCATCGCCGTGTTCGCGGTGCTGGCCGTCAGCGGCGAGTACGGCACCGGGATGATCCGCACCACGCTTACGGCGGTGCCGAACCGGCTCACCGTTCTCACTGCCAAGGCGATGGTCCTCACCGCGGCCGTCCTGGCCTCCGGGACGGCTGCCGTCCTGGCCTCCCTCCTCGTGGGCCGCCACCTCCTGCCCGGCAACGGATTCACCGAGGCGCACGGTTATGTCCCGCTGTCCCTGACCGACGGACCGACCCTGCGCGCGGCAGTGGGTTCGGTTCTCTACCTCGTCCTGATCGCCTTGATCGGCCTCGGCGTGGCGACGGCCGTAAGGGAAGCGGCGACCGCCATCGGGCTCGTGCTCGGTCTGCTCTATCTGTTCCCGGTCGTCACCCAGGTGGTCAACGACCCGGAATGGCAGCGGCACCTCCAGCAGATCGCGCCGATGTCCGCCGGACTTGCGATCCAGACCACCGTGAATCTGCCCGGGATGCCCGTCGGCCCGTGGGAGGGCCTGGGCGTGCTCGCCGCTTGGGCCGCGACCGCGATGCTGTCCGGCGCCCTGGTGTTGCGGAGGCGCGACGCCTAGCCGGTCTTCCCCCGGTCCGAGGCGGACAGGCTGCCGGGGCGTCGCACGGGAGCGGGTTGTCGCGTCAGGCTCGTGCTGTCATGACCCTGGCGCAACAAACACCACCGGCTCCACAATGGCCACACGGCGGTGTGGGAACGCTCCCACGGTGCCTCCCCGGCCCTCTTCATCGCTCATGGGAGCGTTCCCACCGCTCAACCGCCAAGCCTCGGACCGTCATTCACTGCTACCGAAAGGCCCCCCGGTGAACGCCTCTCCGCCCCCGTCCCCCACCGGTCGCACCCGCGCCCGGCGCGGGCGTCGTGTGCTCGGGACATTAGCCCTCGCCGCACTGTTCGGCGGTGTCCTCACCGCACCGGGTGCCGCCGCCGAGGACGCCGATCCGGCTCCGGAGCAGATCACCAACGGTGACTTCACCGCCGGTACGGCTCCCTGGTGGTGGACCGCCAACACCGCCGCCGCCGTCACGGACGGGCGGCTCTGCACCGACGTACCGGCCGGAACGGCCAACCCGTGGGACGTGATCGTCGGCCAGAACGACATCCCCCTCGTCGCGGGGGAGACGTACAGCCTCACCTACACGGCCACGTCCACCTCTGCGCTCTCCATCCACACCAACGTGCAGATGGCGACCGACCCGTGGACGACGGACCTGTCCGCGACCGACGTGATCGGCACGGAGGCGGCCCCCGTCACGCACGTCTTCACCGCGACCGCCGACCGCGACGCCGCTCAACTCGCCTTCCAGATAGGCGGCAGCGACAAGGCGGCCACCTTCTGCCTCGACGACGTGTCCCTGCGCGGCGGCGCCGAGCCGCCCGTGTACGTGCCCGACACCGGCTCGCGCGTCCGCGTCAACCAGGTCGGCTATCTCCCCAAGGGCCCCAAGAACGGCACCCTGGTCACCGACACGACCGAACCGCTGCCCTGGACCCTCCGGGCGGCCGACGGGACGACCGCCGCCAGCGGCACCACCGCGCCGGGCGGCATCGACCCCACCTCGCGTCAGAACGTCCACACCTTCGACTTCAGCGACGTCACGACCACCGGTGACGGCTACACCGTCGAGGCGGACGGCCAGGTCAGCGAGCCCTTCTCGATCAGGGCAGACCTGTACGACACCCTGCGCAGCGACTCGCTCGCGTACTTCTACCAGAACCGCAGCGGCATCGAGATCGACGGGGACCTCGTCGGCGAGCAGTACGCGCGTCCGGCGGGCCACCTCGGCGTGGCCCCCAACAAGGGCGACACGGACGTGCCGTGCCAGCCGGGCGTCTGCGACTACCGGCTCGATGTGCGGGGCGGCTGGTACGACGCCGGCGATCAGGGCAAGTACGTCGTCAACGGCGGCATCGCGGTCGCCGAACTGATGGACACCTACGAGCGGACCCTGACGGCCGACGGGGCGGAGTCCGCCGAACTCGGCGACGGTGAGCTGCGGGTGCCCGAGCACGGCAACGACGTGCCGGACATCCTCGACGAGGCGCGCTGGGAGCTCGACTTCATGATGCGCATGCAGGTCCCGGCCGGGCAGCCGCTCGCCGGAATGGTCCACCACAAGATTCACGACGCCCAGTGGACCGGCCTGCCGATGATGCCCGACCTCGACCCCCAGCAGCGCGAGTTGCACCCGCCGTCGACCGCCGCGACGCTCAACCTGGCTGCCGCGGCAGCCCAGTGCGCCCGCCTCTTCGCCCCGTACGACGCGGACTTCGCCGACCGGTGCCGTACGGCCGCCGAGACGGCGTGGACCGCGGCGAAGGCCCACCCGGACGTGCTCGCCGACCCCAACGACGGCACGGGCGGCGGAACGTACAGCGACAACGACGTCTCCGACGAGTTCTACTGGGCCGCCGCCGAACTCTTCACCACCACCGGCGCCGCCCCCTACCGCCAGGCGCTCCTCGACTCCCCGCTGCACGGCGACGTCGACGCGGTCTTCCCCGCGGACGGTGGGATCTGGTGGGGCGGTACCGCAGGGCTCGGCGTGCTGACCCTGGCCACGGTGCCCAACGACCTGACCGCCGACCAGCTGGCACAGGTCCGCTCCGTGGTGACCGCGGCCGCCGACCGCTACGCCGCCCAGACCGAGGACCAGCTGTACGGCGTGCCGTACGCCCCGGCCGGCCAGAACTACGCCTGGGGCTCCAACAGCCAGGTACTCAACAACATGATCGTGCTGGCCACCGCCGCCGACCTCACCGGGAAGGCCGGGTACCGGGACGCCGTGCTGCGTGGCGCGGACTACCTGTTCGGGCGCAACCCGCTGAACCAGTCGTACGTCACCGGGTACGGCGAGCGCAGCTCCGAGAACCAGCACCACCGGGTGTGGGCGCACCAGAGCGACCCCGACCTGCCCCACCCGCCCGCCGGCTCCCTCGCGGGCGGCCCGAACCTCACCGCTCCCACCTCCGGCGACCCGGCGGCCGCTGAGAAGCTCAACGGCTGCGCGGCGGCGATGTGTTACCTCGACGACAACGGCTCGTACGCCACCAACGAGGTCGCCATCAACTGGAACGCGCCGCTGGCCTTCGTCGCCTCCTACCTGGACGACGCCGGTGACGGGGCGGGCCCGGCCCGCGCCTGCCGCGTCACGTACTCCTCGCACCCGTGGAGCACCGGATCGACCACCACGGTCACGGTGAAGAACACCGGAACCCAGGCGCTCACCCCCTGGTCCCTGACCTGGCTGCTGCCCGGTGACCAGAAGCTCAGCCACACCTGGAGCGCCGAACTCGCCCAGTACGGGCGTACGGTCACCGCCGTACCGCTGTCCTGGAACCGCACCCTCGCGCCGGGCGCGGCGGTCGACTTCGGGTTCAACAGCAGCGTCTCGGGCGCGGCGGCGGATCCGGGCACGGTCAAGCTGAACGGGAGGGCCTGCACGGCCGGTTGACCAGGCGCGGGGGGTGGGGGCGTGCCGTCGCCCCCACCCCCCGCGGCGTGTCAGCCCAGCTCCTCCGGCAGCGGCGCCGCGTGAAGGACGATCAGCCCCGACACGGCGCGGGTCAGGGCGACGTACAGCCGGCGCAGCCCCGTGCGCTCGTCGGGCTCCCCGTCGACCACCGCGGCCGGTTCGTCCAGCACCACGTAGTCGTACTCCAGGCCCTTCGCCAGCGACGCCGGGACCAGGGTCAGCCGGGACTCGGCGGTCGTCTCCTGGCCGGGGGAGAGATAGCTGTGGCCCGCCGCGGTCAGCGCCTCGGCCAGCGCCGGGATGCGGGCGTCGGCGGCGATCAGACCGGTCGAACCCTCCTGCTCCAGCGACTCCGCGCAGGCCGCGACCACCGCCGCGTCCAGTGCGTCCGCGCCCGTCACCTCCCGTACCGACAGCGAACCCGGCGACTCACGCACCGACTCCACCGCCGCGAGGCCGGGCGAGATCACGGGCAGCAGCCTGGACGCGTACGCGATCACTTCGCGCGGCACACGGAAACCGGCCGTCAGCTCCTCCACCACGGCGTCCGCCTTCCCCAGGTGGTGCAGCGCCTGCTCCCAGCTCTGCGTGGACCACGGCGTCGTGCCCTGGGCCAGGTCACCGAGCACGGTCGCCGAACCCGTCGAACAGCGTCGGCCCACCGCCCGGTACTGCATGGGCGACAGGTCCTGGGCCTCATCGATCACCACATGACCGAGCGAGTGGGTACGCGCCACCAGGTCGGACGCCTCGTCGATCAGCACCGCGTCCGCCGCCGACCACTTCGCGGACTTCACGCTCCGGACGGGCTTGGTCCACAGGATCGTCTTCTGCTCGTCCTCACTGAGCAGCCCGTCCGCGTGCGCCGCCAGGAACTCGGGGTCCGACAGCAGTCGCAGGACCAGCTTCGACGGCTCGACCGCCGGCCAGATCGCCTTCACCGCGGCCTTCACCGCCGGGGTACGCGCCACCGCGTTCTGCACCCGGTCGTCGGGTGCCTCGCCCGCCTCCTCCATCCGCACCAGCACGGCGTGCGCGATGCGCTGCGGAAGGGCCTCGTGCGCCGCCCCGTACCGCATGTCGCGGGCCAGCAACTCCTTGACCATCTCCTCGATCTCGTACGCCGGGACCCGCCAACGACGTGAGCCGCGCACCACCATGACCGGCTCGGCGGGCATCGTCACGTGCGAACGGATCGCCCGCCGCAGCACCTCCGCCATCCGGGCGTCGCCCTTCACGACGGCGGCCCGCGCCTCGTCCGTGCCCCGGACCTCGACGTGCGCCGTCACCAGGTCGTCGACCGTCGCCTGCTTCACCTCCAGCTCACCGAGGGCCGGCAGCACCTGCTCGATGTAGTGCAGGAACGACCGGTTCGGCCCGATGACGAGAGTGCCGGTACGGGCGAGCCGCTCGCGGTGCGCGTACAGCAGATACGCGACCCGGTGCAGGCCCACGGCCGTCTTACCGGTGCCGGGTCCGCCCTGCACACAGACCGAGCCGCCGAGCTCGCTGCGGACGATCTCGTCCTGCTCGGGCTGGATCGTCGCGACGATGTCACGCATCGGACCGACACGCGGCCGCTCGATCTCCGCCTGGAGGAGCTTGCTGGTCTGCGCGGTCTCGGTCGGGTCGGTGAGGTGCTCGTCCTCGTACGCCGTCAGCTCACCGCCCGTGTAGCCGAAGCGGCGTCGCTGACCTACGTCCAGCGGGTCCTTCCGGGACGCCCGGTAGAACGGCTGGGAGACCGGAGCACGCCAGTCGATGACCATCGGATCACCGTCGGAGTCGTGGACGTGGCGGCGCCCGATGTAGAACTGCTCGCCCTCCGCGCCCTCGGCCTGGGCCGCCCCCACCACGTGCAGGTAGTCCAGCCGCCCGAAGAACAACGGGGTGTGGGCGAGGTCGGCAAGGGACTTGATGCGGTCCGCGATCTGGGCCTGCAGTACCGCGGCGTTCACCCAGTTCGCCGTGACATCACGGATGTTGAGGGCTTGGGCGTCCTCGCGCATGGCGCGCAGCGCGGCACGCGACGCGGCGAGATGGGCGCGTTCATGGGCGAGGGGGTCGGTGGTGGTGTCGCTTTCGTGTTCGTGCGCGGGCACGGTGTTGCCTCCGGCATTCAACGCAGGACGGCGGACCGCATCGCTCCCGGCCACTGCTCGGGAGCGATGCGGTCCGCTCGGGGATCGATCACTGGTGCGCACGCGGACGTGCGTACGGCTGTCGGCCGGTTTCCGTCCGGTCGGCGGCGCTCCCCCGGCTGCCGGCGCAGGTCCTGACGGACGGCCGGTACCACGGTGCGGGAGGCGGGCAGACCGGCGATTGTAGCGACCGCCCCCGCCGGGCGCGAACGAATATCGCGCGGGTCCATCCCGTAGGGGACGGCATGCGACCACAGGGGTAGACGCACGCCCCCGAGCTTCCGCCTGCGGGCCGACGCCGCGACGGGCCCGGGCGGAGCACCATGGAAGACATGAGCACCGTCACCCTGAACCCGCGAAAGACCGGCCCCGCGCACGGCGCGACCGCGGCCACCGGCCACGCCCACAGCCACCGCGCCGGAGACGCGCTGCGCGCCGTCAAGGTCTACGTACGCGCCGCGTTCGGCGTCGTCGTCCTCGGCGAGTACGCGGAGGAGGCGGGCGTCCGCCGCACGCGCTGAGCACGGCGCGCCGCCCCCTCCACGGCCCCTCAGCTGTCCGAAAGCAGCTCGTCCGCGTCCACGATCCGGTACGCGTAGCCCTGCTCCGCCAGGAAGCGCTGGCGGTGCGCCGCGAAATCCTGGTCGATCGTGTCGCGCGCGACCACCGAGTAGAACCGCGCCTCGTGCCCGTCGGCCTTCGGCCGCAGCACCCGGCCCAGCCGCTGGGCCTCCTCCTGACGCGAGCCGAACGTGCCCGACACCTGAATGGCGACGGTCGCCTCCGGCAGGTCGATGGAGAAGTTCGCCACCTTCGAGACGACCAGCACGCTCAGCTCGCCCTGCCGGAAGGCGTCGAAGAGCTTCTCGCGCTGCGCATTGCTCGTCTCGCCCTTGATCACCGGGGCGTCCAGGTGCTCACCCAGCTCGTCGAGCTGGTCGATGTACTGCCCGATGACCAGCGTCTGCTCACCCTTGTGCTTGCGCACCAGGGCCTCTGTGACCTTCCGCTTCGTCGCCGTCGTCGCGCAGAACCGGTACTTCTCCTCGGCCTCGGCGGTCGCGTACGCGAGCCGCTCGGAGTCCGTCAGATTGACCCGTACCTCCACGCAGTCGGCGGGCGCGATGTAGCCCTGCGCCTCGATCTCCTTCCACGGGGCGTCGAACCGCTTGGGCCCGATCAGCGAGAAGACGTCCGACTCACGCCCGTCCTCCCGCACCAGCGTCGCGGTGAGGCCGAGCCGGCGGCGCGCCTGGAGATCGGCGGTGAACTTGAAGACCGGTGCGGGCAGCAGATGCACCTCGTCGTAGATCACCAGCCCCCAGTCGCGGGAGTCGAACAGCTCCAGGTGCGCGTAGACGCCCTTGCGGCGGGTCGTCAGCACCTGGTAGGTGGCGATGGTGACCGGCCGGATCTCCTTGCGCGTACCGCTGTACTCGCCGATCTCGTCCTCGGTCAGCGAGGTCCGCTTCACCAGCTCGTGCTTCCACTGCCGGGCCGAGACGGTGTTCGTGACGAGGATCAGTGTGGTCGCCTTGGCCTGCGCCATCGCGCCCGCCCCGACCAGCGTCTTGCCCGCGCCACAGGGCAGCACGACGACCCCGGACCCGCCGTGCCAGAACCCCTCGACGGCCTGCTGCTGGTAGGGCCGCAGCGCCCAGCCGCTCTCGTCCAGCTCGATCGGGTGCGCCTCGCCGTCCACGTACCCCGCGAGGTCCTCGGCGGGCCAGCCCAGCTTCAGCAGCGTCTGCTTGACCTGCCCGCGCTCGGACGGGTGCACGGCCACGGTGTCCGGGTCGATCCTGGCCCCCACCAGCGGCTGGACCTTCTTCGACCGGAGGATCTCCTCCAGGACCGGCCGGTCCGTGGAGGTCAGCACCAGCCCGTGGACCGGGTGCTTGGAGAGCGTGAGGCGGCCGTACCGGTCCATCGTCTCGGCGATGTCGACGAGCAGCGCGTGCGGCACGGGGTAGCGCGAGTACTTCACGAGCGCGTCGACGACCTGCTCGGCGTCGTGCCCTGCGGCGCGGGCGTTCCACAACCCGAGCGGGGTCAGCCGGTAGGTGTGGATGTGCTCGGGCGCACGTTCCAGCTCCGCGAAGGGGGCGATCACCCGGCGGCAGGCATCGGCCTGCTCGTGATCGACTTCGAGGAGCAGCGTCTTGTCGCTCTGGACGATGAGGGGTCCGGTCACGCGCTTCGGCCCTTTCTACGGCGGGGTGGCCGTGTACCGGCCAAACGTCCAGTGTGCCGCATGTGGGGGTGGGGTGGTTCTGTGCGGCCCTTTCCTGGGTGCGGGTTCCCTGCGGGGTGCGCCGTTGTCCGGGGTGCGGGTTCCCTGCGGGGTGCGCCCCGTCCGGGGTGCGGGGTTCCGTCCTCAATCGCCGGACGGGCTTGAGTGGTGCGGGTTGCTCCGCGGGGTGCGCCACGTCGGGTGGGTGGGGGTGGTGCCCCTCCGGGCAGACTCCTCAAAAATGGCGTGTGCACCCGACGACGCGGAGGACCCGGGTCGTACGCCATTTTTTGCGGGGACTGCCCTGCACGGCCCCACCCTGCATCACTCGCGTGTGCACACCGGCCGTACGACTGTCGCAGACGCAGGGCGGCCGGGTCCGGGGCCGTGCAGGGGAGTCCCCGCAGGACGACGAACATCGACCCGGGTCCGCTGCGTACCCGCGGAACGTTCGTCGTTCGAGGAGACGCCCCGGAGGGGCCACGGACCCCCACCACCGGGCCGAAGCGCCCCTACGGGGCACCCGCACCCCACCAAGCCCGTCCGGCGATTGAGGACGGAACCCCGCACCCCGGGACCCCGCGCGCCCGCCCGGCCGAGGGCCCCGCCCCGCAGGCGCACCCGCCCGTCCGGCGATTGAGGACGGAACCCCGGAGCACGGCGGCGGCGCAGCGTCAGGTCTGGTCGTCCGCGAGTTCCGCCACGCCCGTGATCCGGTGCAACGGATACGTGCGGACCTCGTCCGCCGTGTGGTCGTAGGCCGTCACGTAGCCGCCCTCGACGCGGACCGGGGCGATCACCCGCTGGCTGGCCGCGCCCTCCGCGTTGACGTAGCCGATCCAGATTGCGGAGCCCGTCATCGCCGCGGCCTGGACGGTGACCAGGGTCTCGGCGGAGGTCGTACGGGGCAGGGTGCCTGCCGCGGAGGACGCGGGGCCGGTGTCCTTGTGGACGACCGTCGCCGCCGTGTCCCCGGCCCGGATCGCCCGGACCGCCGCACCGAGGAGCGTGGGGTCGGGGACCGGAGGGCCCTCGGGTACGGGGACGGGGGCCGTGCGGGGCGGCGTACGGACGGCACCCGCGCGGGTGATCAGGACGTCGCCGTCGGCGGACTCCGCGGCAGGCGCGTATCCCATCTCGCGGAGGCCGTCGAGGAGGGACGCCGGGTCGACGTGGGCGGCGAGGGCCGTCGGGGCGAGCCGGCGCAGCCGCAGCGTGGCCGAGCGCTTGTCGGCGAGGATCTCGTTGAGGACGGCCTCGTCGTCGCAGCGGACGTACGAGGAGGCGGCCCCGATCCGCAGATGACCGTGGCGGCGGGCCACGTCGTCGATGAGGTAGCTGAGGGGCTGCGGCACCGGTGTACGGCTGTGCGCGGCGAGGAAGGCGTGCAGGTCGGCGGCGGACTGCCCGGCGTCCAGGGCGCGGCGCACCGAGCCGGGGGTGAAGCGGTAGACCGTCGCGCCGCCCTTGGATTCGATGTCCGCGAGGGCGGCGAGCATGTCCGCGAGGGGGCGTTCCAGCGGGCCGGGGGCCACGGCTGTCAGGTCGGCCTGCAGCAGGACGTGGTCGAGCGGCTCCGGGATGAGCGGGGCGAGCCGGGCGGCGGCCTCGACGGGCCCGACGGAGAGCAGGGCGCGGGTCTGCGAGGCGAGGGCGCCACGGCCGGTGATGCCGAGGAGCTCCGACTCGTTCAGCGTCCACAGGGCGATCCGGGACCGCAGGTCGGTGGTGTCCCCGGCCGAGGTGGAGGCGCCCCGCAGGGGGCGCTCCCAGCGGAGCCGGGAGAGCAGGGACTCCGGGTCCGGGGCGGTGCCGGGCGGCAGCGCGGCGAGCAGGGCCAGGACCCGGTGGCGGACCTCGGGTGCGGCGGAGCGGTCCAGTTCGGGGCCGAGCGTGGACAGGGCGCGGCCCTTCGCGTCCTGGCCGCCGACCAGGCCGGAGGTGCGGGTGGCGGCGAGCCAGGCCGAGGCGAGCTCCACCCAGCGGTCCTGGGCGGACAGTTCCGTCCAGTCGTCGTACGCGGGAGTCGGCGCGTAGCGTTCGTCCGCCTCGCCGTCGGAGGCCAGCAGTCCGGCCGCGTAGGCGAGTTCGATCCAGAACGCCGCGACGGGTTCCGGCACGTCCAGCACCGCGGCGGTCTTCTTCAGCTCGCGGACGCTGAGACCGCCGGCCCGCAGTATGGCGGGGCCGCCGCCGTTCCAGCTCTTGAGCAACTCCTCGACGGTCGAGACCGCGAGGAACGCCTGACCGGCGGCGGCGCTGTCCACAGCCTGTGGATCACGTTCGGCCACGGCGACGACGGCGGGCGGCTGCGGTTCGGGCACGCGGTGGGCGCGACCGGCGCGCAGGTGCAGCGCGGCCTCACGCGGCAGGACGACGGTGCGGGTCGACACGGGCAGCAGCAGCCCGCGGTCGCGCAGCCATTTCACGGGCGGGGTGGGGTTCGGGGTCACCTCGCCGTACGGCGGGCCCCAGACCAGCCGGTCCAGCACCGACAGCGCCTCCACCGGTGCGGTGTCGAGGAGTTCGCCCATCCGGGTGCGGTCGGTGAACAGCGCGGACAGCGCGCCCACCGCGGAGACCGGGTCATGGGTGGCGGGCAGCCCCGCCGCCGTCAGGATCTCCTGGAGCCGGCCCGGCGACATGCCGGCGGTGGCCTCGGCGACGGTCGGCCCCAGACCGGTGGGGGAGGGGTGCTGCGGGGACGGCGACAGCAGTTCTCGGGCAGTGCGCACCAGGCGCAGCCGGTCGTTCTCGCCCCAGACGAGAGCCTGTTCGCGCAGGGTGGCGAGGGCATCGGGCAGCGCGGACACGATCGCGGCGCCCGCGTCGTCGCGGTGCTCCCCGTCGTCCCGCCCGTCGCCGGTGAGCAGGCCGAGCAGGATGTCGTACGGGGCGGGGTCGGGTGCGACCGCCAGCGCCTCGGCGGTCTGCAGGGCGAAGCGGTCGAGGTGTTCCAGGGCGCGGACGACGGAGGCACGGGTGCCGGCGCGTGTCGCGAGCTGGGTGATGTCGCCGGGCACGGGGGTGAGGAGATCGGGCCGGGCACGCAGCAGCCCGGCCAGTGACTCGTCGTCCCGGGCGCGCAGAGCCTCGGCGAGCGTCCGCGGTGGTGTGGTCATCCCCATCCGTCCCACGGTAGTCGCTCCGGACAGGCCCGAGGGCGCTACCGTCGGTGCAGGGCCGTAGAGGGGAACCATCGCGTGGGGATCGAGAGCGACCAGCTGGTCTACGACTACCTGAGCCGGGTCGGAGACCTGGCGCAGCAGCAACAGCTGTCCTCGGGCACCCGGATGAGGCTCGTGTCGGCGCTGCGGGGCGAGATCGACCGGCAGCGCGTGGCGCAGGCCGCGGACACTCCCGGGGCGGTGCGCCGCATCATCGGCAAGCTCGGGACCCCGGACGAACTCGTCGCTGCGGCGGCCCTGTCGGCCGACGGGACGCCCCCGTTGCCGCAGGAGCCCGAGCGGGTCGGCACGCAGGATGCGGGCATCCCGCGCCCGCGCCGGGCGAGGCTCCGGAAAGACAGTTCACGCAAGGGCGCGTCGGAAGCGCGGGAGGCCTCGCGGACCCCGCCACGGCCGGCACCGTCCCCGCCGCACCGGGCGGGTTCGGACGAACTCGGCCCGTCCGGGGACGACACGGACTGGTGGAGTGTCGCGCCGGGCCGGTTCGGCGACTCCGGTGAGTTCGGCGCAGGGACCGACGTACCGGGCTTCCGGGGCGGGGTGGAGATCCCGGCGGTCCTGAGGCCCCCGGCGGGGGATGACGACGCGTACGAGGACGACGAGGAAGCCGAGCAGGACGAGGAGCACGAGGAGGAGGCCGAGACTCCGCGCCGGCGACGAAGGCTGCCGCGGCTGCGCCGCGCACGCGACCGTGAGGACGTCGCTCGCCGCGGATTCGCGCACCCCGGACTGCTGCTTCCCGCGGCACTGCTGGTGGCCGGAGCGGTGATGGACCCCCCGCAGGCCCTGCTGCCCCTCGCAGGTGGCTGGCTGCTCGCGTACAACTCCCGCAAGTTGTCGCGTACGGAGGCGAAGTGGGTGGCGATGTGGCTGCCGGGGGTCGTCGCGGCGGGTGCCCTGGTCTGGTTGTGGGGCCGGATGGACGGCCGGTGGGGCGCGCCCATCGCGGAGGGGCAGATGAGCCCCGCGATCGGCGACACCTGGCCGTGGGTGGTGCGGGGCGCTGCCCTGGCCTCGGCGCTCTACCTGGCATGGCGCGCGCGGGGCCCTCGGCCGGGCGGGCGCTGAGGGGTCCGTGCGGGTGCCCCTGCGGGGCGGGGCCCTCGGCCGGGCGGGCGCGTGGGGTTCCGGGGTCCCGGGGTGGGGGGTTCCGTCCTCAATCGCCGGACGGGCTTGGTGGGGTGCGGGTACCCCGCAGGGGCGCTTTGGCCTGGTGGTGGGGGTCCGTGGCCCCTCCGGGGCGTCTCCGCAGACGACGAACGTTCGGCGGGTACGCAGCGGACCCGGGTCGATGTTCGTCGTCCTGCGGGGACTCCCCTGCACGGCCCCGGACCCGGCCGCCGTGCGTCTGCGACAGTCGTACGGCCGGTGTGCACACGCGAGTGATGCAGGGTGGGGCCGTGCAGGGCAGTCCCCGCAGAAAATGGCGTACGACCCGGGTCCCCCGCGTGACCGGGTGCACACGCCATTTTTGAGGAGTCTGCCCGGAGGGGCACCACCCCCACCCACCCGACGTGGCGCACCCCGCGGAGCAACCCGCACCACTCAAGCCCGTCCGGCGATTGAGGACGGACCCCCGCACCCGGACAACGGCGCACCCCGCGGAGCGACCCGCACCACTCAAGCCCGTCCGGCGATTGAGGACGGAACCCCGCACCCGGACAACGGCGCACCCCGCAGGGAACCCGCACCCCGCAGGGAACCCGCACCCCGCAGGGACCCGCCGGGTCCCCCGGCTACGGCCTCCACGGCGCGCCCGGTACGACGAGCGGTGAGCCCGTCACCGGGTCGGGGACGATCACGGCTTCGAGGCCGAAGACCTCGCGTACGAGCTCGGCGGTGACGACGTCCTCCGGGTGGCCCTCGGCGACGATCCGGCCCGCCTTCATGGCGACCAGGTGGTCGGCGTACCGCGCGGCCTGGTTGAGGTCGTGCAGCACCGTCACCACGGTCCGGCCGCGGGTGCCGTCGGCGGCGGGGGCGGCGAGCCGGCGGACCAGGTCGAGGACCTCCACCTGGTGGGCGATGTCGAGGTACGTCGTCGGCTCGTCGAGCAGCAGCAGATCGGTGTCCTGGGCGAGGGCCATCGCGATCCAGACGCGCTGGCGCTGTCCGCCGGAGAGCTCGTCCACCGAACGGGAGCCGAGCGCGGTGATGTCGGTGCGCTCCATCGCCTCGGTCACTGCCCGTTCGTCCTCCTGGGACCACTGCTGCCACCAGTGCTGGTGGGGCTGGCGGCCGCGGGCGACGAGGTCGGTGACGGTGATCGCCTCGGGGGCCACCGGGGTCTGCGGGAGCAGCCCGATCGACTGGGCGATCTTCTTCGTGGGGATCTTCGACAGCTCGGTGCCGTCCAGGAGCACCGCCCCGCCGCGCGGCTTGAGGAGCCGGCCGAGGGCGCGCAGGGTCGTCGACTTGCCGCAGGCGTTCGGCCCGACGATGACGGTGACCTTCCCGTCGGGGACGGCGAGGTCCAGCTCGTGGACGACGGTGCGGTCCTCGTACGCGAGGGTCAGCTCGCGCACCGTCAGCCGGCTGGTCGCGGTGTCCTGCTGCCGGGTCGTGGTCATGCGTTTCCTCCCGAGCGGCCACCGTGACCGCGGATGATCAGCCAGATCAGATACGGGGCGCCGACCGCCGCCGTCAGGACGCCCACCGGTAGTTCGGTGGGGGAGAAGAGCTTGCGCGCCAGCAGGTCCGCGAAGACGACGATCACCGCGCCGAGCAGTGCCGAACAGAGCAGGGGGATCTGTGCGGTCCGGGTCATGCGGCGGGCGATCTGCGGGGCGAGCAGCGCGACGAAGTCGACCGGACCTGCCGTGCCCGTGGCCACGGAAGCCAGGATCACGCCGAGTGCGACGAGCCCCAGCCGCACCCGCCCGAGCCTGACCCCGAGCGCGGTGGCCGTGTCGTCGTCCATGGACACCGTCCGCTGGGCGCGGGCGGCCCACAGGACGGCGGGCAGCAGGATCAGGAGGGTCCAGCCGATGGGTGCGGCCTCGTCGTAGCCGCGGCCGTTGAGCGAACCGGTCATCCAGATCTGGGCCTGCTGGGCGACGAGGTAGTCGCCCTTGGTCAGGAACAGGGTGGTGAGCGAGCGCAGGGCGATCGCGAAGCCGATGCCGATGAGGACGAAGCGGGTGGCGTGCAGCCCGCCGCGCCACGCGAAGGCGTGGACGAGTGCCGCGGCCGCGACCCCGCCGATCACCGACAGGTACGGCAGCACGGTGTACGAGGTGATGCCGAACGTCATCGCGCCGACCGTGAGCGCGCTCGCGCCCTGGCTGATGCCGATGATGTCGGGGCTCGCGAGGGGGTTGCGGGCCACGGTCTGGATCAGCGCGCCGGCGATCCCGAAGGCGAGGCCGACGAGCAGCCCGACGACCATGCGCGGCAGCCGCAGTGTGCCCACGACGAGTTCGTCGGCGGAGGGCCGCCCCATGATCACGTTCAGGACCTCGGACGGGGCGACGAAGCTCTCGCCGACGCAGAGGTACGCGACGCAGACGACGGCGAGCAGCACGACGAGTGACGCGGCTACGAGCGCGGCCCGGCGGTGCAGCAGGAAGCGTCCGCGCGCCCCTGTCGTCACGAGGCTGTACCCGGCGGGCCGCACGGCGGCCGTCGGCGCGCTCATGCGGGCACCGCCTTCCGGCGCACCAGAGTGACCAGGAACGGCACCCCGATCAGGGCCGTCATGACCCCGGCGGGCACCTCGCTCGGCGGGAAGAGGATCCGGCCGACGACATCGGAGACGAGCAGCATCACGGGTCCGATCAGGGCGGCCATCGGGAGCACCCAGCGGTGGTCGGTGCCGACGACGGCGCGGGCGATGTGCGGCACGGCGAGACCGATGAACGCGATCGGCCCGGCGGCGGCGACGCCGGCCCCGGTGAGGACGGTGGCACCGATGCCGCCGACGATCCGTACGGTCGCGATCTTCTGTCCGAGGCCCTTCGCCATGTCCTCGCCGAGCGCGAGCGCGTCGAGGCCCCGGGCGACGCAGAGCACGAGGATCGTGCCCAGCAGCAGGAACGGCCAGATCTGCTGGGCCACGTCGGCCTCGCGGCCGGCGATCGAGCCGACCTGCCAGAACCGGAACTCGTCCAGCGCGGATGCCTTCGTGGTCAGTACGGCCGTCATCACGGACACCAGCAGCGCGTTGATCGCGGCGCCACCGAGCGCGAGCTTCACCGGGGTGGCGCCGCCGCGCCCGCTGGAGGCGACGGCGTACACGGCGACGGACGCGACAGCCGCCCCCACGAAGGCGAACCAGACGTATCCGGTGAGCGTGTGGATCCCCGCGTACGCGATGGCGAGCACCACCCCGACGGAAGCGCCCTGGCTGATGCCGAGGATGCCGGGGTCGGCGATGGGGTTGCGCGTGATGCCCTGGAGCACCGTGCCGGCGAGGGCGAGTGAGGCGCCGACCATCAGGCCGATCAGGGTGCGGGGCACCCGCATGTTCCGGATGACCTCGGCGGCGTCGGAGTGCCCGCCGTGCAGGAGGGCGTCGATCACCTCGGTCGGGGGTATGGAGCGCGCCCCGACGGCGAGGCTGAGCAGTACGGCTATCAGCAGCGCCACAACGGCCGCCGCCGTCGCGAGAGCGCGTCTGGAGCGGCGTGGTGCGGCGGCTGGCATCGGACCCCATCGACAAGCGAGACAAAGCGAAGCAAAGTAAGGCTTGGCTAAGTCTAAGGGCCGTCCGTGGGGCGCTGTTCGGCGGAGTACCGGGGCCGGTGGCGGGCTCGGCACAATGGGCGCCATGGCTACGCACACACTGACGGTCGGCTTCGACCTCGACATGACGCTCATCGACTCCCGGCCCGGCATCAAGGCCGCCTTCCTGGAGCTCGCCGCCGAGACGGGGGCGTTCATCGACACCGATCTGGTGGTGAGCCGACTGGGGCCGCCGCTGGAGCAGGAGATCGCGCACTGGTTCCCGGCCGCCGATGTGGCCGCGGTCGCCGACCGCTACCGCGAGATCTATCCCACGTACGCGATCGGTCCCTCGCTCGCCCTGCCCGGAGCGAGGGAGTCGGTTGCCGCGATACGTGCCCTGGGCGGCCGGACGATGGTCGTCACCGCCAAGTACGAACCGAACGCGAAACTCCACCTGACCCACCTGGGCATCGAACCCGACGTGATCGTCGGCGGCCTCTGGGCCGAGGCGAAGGCGGAGGCGCTGCGCGAGCACGGGGCGTCGGTGTACGTCGGCGACCACACGGGCGACGTACGTGGCGCGCAGGCGGCGAACGCCTTCTCGGTGGGTGTGTCGACGGGCCCGTGCGACGAGGCGGAGCTGCGCGCGGCGGGGGCGGATGTCGTCCTGGCGTCCCTCACGGAGTTCCCGGCGTGGCTGGAGACGTACACGGCGTAGCACGCCCGCATCGTGCCGGCCGGCCGGTTCCCCGCGGAGTCCGGATGCCGTCGGGAGTCGTTACAGCTGCTTAGGGCTTGCCGGGAATCAACACGTCGGTTTGATCTTGTTTTTGTCGAGGTCGAGGAATCTCGCGATGTCAGTCGGCGTGCGGAAGCGGGCGGTCGAGGCAGGGATGTGAACTCCGTGGGCTTCCAGGAGCGGGCGGACTTCTTTCGCCGCGCGGCTGATGGTCATGGCGGTGGTGTTGAAGAGCTGGCCCAGGAGGTCCATGGTCGCGAGTTTTCGCAGGTGGAGCACGGTGGCCAGGACTCGGTCGGCTGGGGTGAGCTTGGGTTTGGCTCCTGTGCCAGGGGCCACCAGGCGTTGGTGGCCTCTGCGGGTGCGGAGCACTTGCTCGCGTTGAATCTCCATCGCTGGAGTCAGCACGTCGATGAGTTCGTTGAGCTGCCGGCGGGTCATCCCGGTCAGTTCCGGGTCCTGTAGCGAACGCTGCGTGAGGCGGGCCGGTCCGTCCGCCAGGGCCTCGTCCTGTGTGCTGGTGGTGGTCGCCGTGTCCGTCGGGCGCTGGGGGTGGAGGGTGTAGTTCCAGTCGCCGTGGAAGCGGTGGCGGGTGATGGGCAGGGCGGCGATCTCGTCGTCGCTGACGCGGATGCCGGTGGGGTACTCACCGCTGTCGAGTTCGGCCTGGACGGTGAGGCCGGTGCGGCTGGTGGTCGCGGCGATGGTCTGGAGCATGACTTCGTGGCTGGTCAGGGGCCTGCCTCGCCAGTTCATGGTGATGTGGGAGAACAGCCGGTGCTCGATCTTGTTCCACTTCGAGGTGCCGGGCGGCAGGTGGCACACCGTGATCTCAAGGCCGGTCTCGGCGGCGAGATCGGCGAGCTGGGTCTTCCAGCCCCGGGTGCGGTAGCCGTTGGAGCCGCCACCGTCTGCGGTGATCAGCAGTCGGCGGGCGCCGGGGTAGTCGTGCCGGCCGACCGCCTGCCACCAGCGGCGGATCGAGGCGACGGCGAATGCCGCAGTGTCGTGATCGGTGCCGATGCTGACCCAGCCGGTGTTCGCCGTCATGTCGTAGATTCCGTATGGAATTGCCTTCTCGGCCTGGCCGGGGAAGTCGTGCGTCTTGACCCTCACGGGCTGTCCTGCGGGCTGCCATTCGTGCCCGGCGTTCTTGTAGTCGCCGATCAGCTCCTTCTTCTTGCTGTCCACGCTGATCACCGGGTCACCGGCGTCCCTGTGATCTCGTGCCTGCTCGTTGAGGTAGCGGAACTGGGCATCTCTGTCGGGGTGCTGGGCACCTTCAATGGTCTTGGCGTTGGCCTGCAGGCTGAAGCCTTCCTCCCGCAGCAGGCCGGCGACGGTGTCGGCGGAGACCCGGTGCCCCTGGCGGGTGAGCTCTGCCGCCAGTTTCCGGGTCGACTTCGTCGTCCAACGCAGCGGCGACATCGGGTCGCCCCGCTCGTCGGGCTCGACCAGCGCCAGCAGTGCCGGCCGCAGCCCAGAGTCCAGCTCGGCCGCCTTCTTCCGCCCTCCGCCGGGATGGCGCACCCGCCCCAACGGGGCCTGACCGGAGTCCAGTTCAGCCGCCCCACGCGAGACCGTGGCCTCCCGGACCCCGGCTGCAGCGGCGACGATCCTGATGCCGCCATGCCCCAGCGACAGTGCTTCCGCCCCTATGGCCAGCCGACGCTGACGCTCGTCCAGATGCGGCAACAACACCTGGAACTTCGCCGCCAGAACGGCCTCGATCCCCTCCGGTCTCCCCATACCAGACCAACGAGCCCCACAGCTGGAAGCCACGACTTGTTTCCCGGCAAGCCCTTACTTCTACGAGAGGTGGTAGCTGTGGTTACGGGTGAGCATCTCTGGTGGAGGTGTTGGCTGCCGTGCGTCGTAGTCAGCGATGCCCGCCCTGTGTTGGCCTCAGGCCGAGGCGGTGAGGCAGAGGAACGGAAGTTACGATGACTCGCACAGGTGAGATGGTATGCGCGGCACGCATGGAGGAACGGCGATGACGACCGGTGGACCGAGGGCCAGGTACCGGGAGCAGACCCGCGCGGAGATCAAGGAGATCGCTCTGCGGCAGCTGGCGCAGGGGGGCATCGCGGCGGTCGCCCTCACCCGCATTGCCAAGGAGCTCGAGCTCTCCGGCCCCGCCCTGTACCGCTACTTCGCCAACCGGGACGACCTGCTCGGCTCCCTGATCGGCGACGCGTACCAGGATCTCGCCGCGGCCATCGGGCAGGCCGCGCAGGGGTCCGCGAAGTTCACCCCGCGTCATCGGCTGCTGTCCCTGGCCGGCGCCCATCGGGCGTGGGCCGTGGCGCAGCCCCACCGCTACCTGCTGATCGCCGGAACCCCGCTGCCCGGCTACAGCGCCCCGCCCGAGACGCTCGCACAGGCACGCGCGGCGCTCGGGCCGTTCCTGCCGCTCTTCGCGGAAGCGCAGCCCGACCCCGCAGTGCTGTCCGTCGTCCAGCAGATGGATACCTGGGCAGGCCAGGACCAGACGGTGGCCGAGTGGGTTGCGCAGTACCTCGGCACGTCGCGCGGCACGGACGAAGTGGGCCGCGCCCTGGCCGGGGCCGTCATGGCGTGGACCCGCATCCACGGCGTGGTGAGCCTGGAAGTCGAAGGGCTGTACACCGGCATGGGCCACCAGCCGCAGACGCTGCTGGAGGCGGAGATGAACACCCTCGCCGACACCTTCCGGCTCGGCTGACCGTCGCGCGGACCGTCCCGGGTGCGGCCCCGGGTGCGGCGCGCTACGGCTTCGGCGACCCTGCCCGCACGGAGCGGACCACGCCTGCCGCGGCGATCAGGAAGCCGACGCCCATCAGCATGCAGAGGGACCAGGCGATGGACGGCAGCGGATGGGTGCCCAGAAAGAGGGGGGCCATCGTGGCGAGGGTCGAGAGGGCGCCGACGAAGAAGACGATCGCGCCGATGCGGACCAGTCGGTCGCCTGCGCCGGAAGAAGGAGTGCTCACCCCGTCAGGGTAGTTCCCGATGGCGGCGAACCGCCCCCGGGCGCCCGCGGGCCGGGGCAGGTGCCGTTTCCGGACAGAGTCCGGATGACCAGGCTTGACGAGGGGTACTTCCCCTGTGGAGGCTTCTGCCAGCAGGGGAAGCACGACCACTGGACGGCCTGACCTGCTGAGGGCTTGGTTCCGGCATACGGGTTGAGATGGGGTGCGTGCTTTGCCGACTGGCAAGGTCAAGTGGTTCAACAGTGAGAAGGGCTTCGGCTTCCTCTCCCGCGACGACGGCAGTGACGTCTTCGTGCACTCGTCCGTGCTCCCCGACGGAGTCGACGCACTCAAGCCCGGCCAGCGCGTCGAGTTCGGCGTCGTCGCCGGACAACGCGGTGACCAGGCACTTTCCGTGGTGATCCTCGACCCCACCCCGTCCGTCGCGGCCGCCCAGCGCCGCAAGCCGGACGAGCTGGCGTCGATCGTGCAGGATCTGACGACCGTTCTGGAGAACATCACGCCGATGCTGGAGCGCGGCCGCTACCCCGACAAGGCGTCCGGCGCGAAGATCGCCGGCCTGCTGCGCGCGGTCGCGGACCAGCTCGACGTGTAGGGCCTCCGGGCAACGAGCTCAGGCGAACGACAGCGCGTCCGGGCCGAGGGGCGGAACCAGTCCCTCGGCCGCGGCGCGCGTCAGCAGGCCGCGGATCGCCGCGTAGCCGTCCTCGCCCAGGTCGGCGGTGAACTCGTTCACGTACAGACCGATGTGCTGGTCGGCGACGGACGGGTCCATCTCCTGCGCGTGCTCCAGGACGTAGGGGCGTGAGGTCTCCGGGTCGTCCCACGCCATCCGGACCGACGTGCGCACCGAATCGGCGAGCAGCTTCAGCGTGTCCGCGCCCAGGGAGCGCTTGGCGATGATCGCCCCGAGCGGGATCGGCAGCCCGGTCGTCTCCTCCCAGTGGCGGCCCATGTCGGCGAGGTTGTGCAGGCCGTAGTTCTGGTACGTGAAGCGCGCCTCGTGGATGACGAGACCGGCATCGACCTTGCCGTCCCGCACCGCCGGCATGATCTCGTCGAACGGCATGACGGCGATCTCGCCGACCCCGCCGGGCACGACCTCTGCCGCCCAGAGGCGGAACAGCAGGTACGCGGTGGAGCGCTCGCTCGGGACGGCGACGGTCTTGCCCGTCAGATCCGTGCCCGGCTCCTTCGTGAGGACGAGCGGCCCGCAGCCCCGGCCCAGCGCGCCGCCGCACGGCAGCAGCGCGTACTCCTGAAGGACCCAGGGCAGCACCGCGTACGACACCTTGAGCACGTCCAGTTCACCGCGCTCGGCCATGCCGTTGGTGATGTCGATGTCGGCGAAGGTGACGTCGAGGGCGGGCGCGTCGGGGACCCGTCCGTGCGCCCAGGCGTCGAAGACGAACGTGTCGTTCGGGCACGGCGAGAAGGCGATCCGCAGCGGGTCGGGAGTCGACAGCGGGTCAGGAGTCATGTCGGTCATGGTGGATCCAGCCTTCCAGTACGGGGGTGAGCTTCCCGAACGCCCCGGTGAGCGCGGCCAGCGCGTCGCCGATGCGCCAGGCGTCGCGGTCGCGCGGACCGACGGCGTTCGAGACGGCCCTGATCTCCAGGACGGGGAGGCCGGTCAGGGTGGCCGCCTCCGCCACCCCGAAGCCCTCCATGGCCTCGGCCACGGCACCGGGGTGTGCGGCGAGGAGGGCGGCGGCGCGTTCGGCGCTGCCGGTCACGGTGGAGACGGTGAGGACGTCGCCGGTCACGGCACGGGTCGCGGCGGCCGCGGCCTTCACCAGCGAGCGGGGCGGGACGTGCCAGATCCGGCCGAAGCCCAGTTCGGTGACGGGCACGAAGCCGGCGGGGGTCTCGGCGCCCAGGTCGGCCGCGCCGAGGCGGCCGGCCACGACGAGGGAGCCGACCGGCGCGGTTCCGGCGAACCCGCCGCCGATGCCGGCCGAGATCACCAGGTCGTAGCGGTCCGAGGCGAGGGCGAACGCGGTGGAGGCGGCCGCGGCGGCCGGTCCCACGCCGCCCGCGAGGACGTCGTAGGGGCCCGCGCGGTGGATCTCCGCGCCCGGCACCCGGCGCACGGAGACCTCGCCATCGGCCCCGGACGCACGCGTGACCGCGTCCCGTTCCACCGGGACAGCGGTCACGACAAGCACACGCACGGGGGGAGTCCTCCGAGGTCAGGAGGGGATCAGTCGGTCTTCTTGAGCTCGAAGTGCCAGATGCCGGTCAGCTGCTTGCCCTTGGTCTCCACGATGCTGATCTGGGTCTGCTTCGTGGTCTCGCCGGTCTGGCTGGAGAAGAAGGCGCTGCCCGGGATGGACCGGTAGGTCTTCTTGTACGGCTCCTGCTCGGCCTGCTGGCCGTTGATGAAGAGGGTCCAGCCGTTGTCCGCGACTTCGGGGTCGACGCCGAAGCGGACCTTGTCGTCCATCGCGACCTTGACGGTCTTCTCCGCCTTCTTGTTGAGGCAGCCCTGGATCTCGGATTCCTTGAGGGCCTTGCCGTCGTTGTAGCAGGACGCCTCGGTACTCACCGAGTTGTCGCCGACCGTCACGGTGGCGAGCGGAGTCGGCTTGTCGCAGGCGGAGAGGACAAGGAGTCCCGCGGACACGGCACCAAGAGCGACGCCGATTCGACGGCCCTTACCGGAGAAGAACGCAACGGTCATGGGCCGAAGGCTATCGGTCGCTCCGGCTCACGCCACGCGGGGGTGCGGCGAGCCGCGCCGCGCGGCGCCCAGCAGGCCCCGTACGGACGCGGCGGCGCCCAGCGCGAGAAGACCCGCGGCGACGGACATGCCCAGTACTCCGTTGAGGGGGAGGGCGATCCCGATCGCCCCTCCGGCCACCCAGGCCATCTGGAGCAGCGTCTCCGAGCGGGCGAAGGCGGACGTCCGCACCTCCTCCGGTACGTCCCGCTGGATCATCGCGTCCAGCGACAGCTTCGACAGCGCCTGGGTGAAGCCCGCCGTGGCCGCGAGCGCGGCGACCATGACCGTGCTGAAGAAGGCGGCGGCCAGCACCGCGACACCCAGGGCCAGGCCCAGTACCGAGGCGATGATGATCTCGGGGCCGCGGGCCCTGAGCCAGGAGCCGACCGCGGTCCCCAGCGCGTTGCCGACACCGGCCGCCACGCCGACGATGCCGAGCGAGATCGCGGCGCTCTGCCCGGCCAGTGGGTGCTCGCGCAGCAGGAACGCCAGGAAGAAGATCAGGAAGCCGGAGAGGGCCCGGTGCGAGGCGTTGGCCTGGAGGCCGTGCAGGACGGACGGGCCGACGGAGCGCAACCCGGGCCGCTTCTCGCCGTTCTTCTCCTTCGCCTTCGCCGGCTTCTTCCCGTCCTTGGGCGGGGCGGTCTTCCGCAGCGGTTCGGGCCGGGCGGCCCCCTCGCCGTGCGGCGGCACCAGATGCGCCTTACGCTCGCCCTTCGCCGAGTCCACCTTGGGCGGCAGCGTGAAGGCGAGGACGGCGCCGCCGACGAAGATCGCGCACGCGCCGTAGAGCGGCCACGGCGGCCCGATGGTCTGGAGCCCCGCCCCGATGGGAGCGGCGGCGCCGGTCGCCAGGAGGCCGGCGAGAGTGACCCGCGAATTGGCCTTCACGAGCGAGAAACGGGGTGGCAGCAGCCGGGGTACGACGGCGCTGCGCACCACTCCGTACGCCTTAGAGCACACGAGCACGCCCAGAGCGGCCGGATACAGCTCCAGCCCGCCGGTGGCGACCGCCCCCGACATGGTGAGCGCCAGCACGGCCCGGGCCAGCATGGAGCCGGCCATCGCCGCGCGGCGCCCGTGCGGAAGGTGGTCCAGAAGCGGTCCGATGACCGGGGCGAGGAGGATGAACGGCGCCATGGTGACGGCGAGGTACAGCGCGACCCGGCCGCGGGCCTGGTCCGTCGGTACGGAGAAGAACACGGTCGACGCGAGTGCGACGGTGATCATCACATCGCCCGCGCCGTTCACCGCGTGCAGTTCGATCAGCTTGCCGAGGCCCGACTCACCGGCCCCGTGGGCGTGTGTCGCCTTCCGAATGCCTCGTGCGGTTCCGGTGAACGGGGAGTGGAGGGCATGACCGATCGACCGGCCCGTCCTCCGGAGCGGGCCGACTTCGTCGTGGGACCTGGCAGAAGCCACTTGGTCATAGTGCCCCAGTCCCCGGCATCACGAACCGAGATCGGGGCGGGGCGCGGTGCGTACCGCCCCGTCGGGTCAGTGATCGGCCAGGTCGCAGGGGGTGCGGTGGGGCGGATCGGGGTGGCCGGAGTGCGCTCTTCCCACGGAACACGACGTCGGATACGACGTCGTTTGGGACGGGCAGGTGGGCGGGGAGCGGCGGAGAGGGTAGCGTGCCTAGCGCGCCACCGGCGGTTGTTCTTGGCCGCGCGCCTCTCGGCGATCCCGCAGAATGGATCGAAGAAGGTGCGCCCGAGGCAGGCACAACGGGTGTGGACGTCGACGCGGCCCCCAGGTCCGCTCCGCCCGCAACCGTATGGCCGAAATCGATGGATGTGCTGGCGCGCTCGTGAGACTGGCGTAGGAGAGAAGCGAGACCTGTGAGTGCTGCGACGACGCGAAGCCGTACGGCCCGTACCCCCGTTCCCGACCGCCTGTGCGCCGAGGCCGTAGACCTCGCCCGCGCGGCGGCCGAGGAAGCGGCCGCGCCAGGGGTTGTGGGTGAGCATGTGGCCGTGGTCCCCGAGGGGGACCGGGTCGTCACGCACTACTTCGAGTGCACGGACCCGGCCTACCGGGGCTGGCGCTGGGCGGTGACGGTCGCCAGGGCCTCCCGCGCGAAGAACGTCACCCTCGACGAGACGGTCCTGCTGCCGGGCACCGACGCGCTCCTCGCGCCGGAGTGGGTGCCGTGGAGCGAGCGGCTGCGGCCGGGTGACATGGGGCCGGGCGATCTGCTGCCCACCGAGGCGGACGACCTGCGCCTGGAGCCGGGCTACAGCGGCGAGGACGAGCTGCCGCCGAACTCCGCCGTCTCGGGCGAGCTGGCCGATCTCGTCGAGTCGGAGGACGCGGAACTGACGACGCGCCCGGAGCCGCCGCGCCGTGGGTCGATCGCGGCGGTCGCGGACGAGCTGGGCATGCGGCGTGCGCGGGTGCTGTCCCGGTACGGGCTGCACGCGGCGGCCGACCGCTGGGACGAGGGATTCGGCGCGAAGACGCCGATGGCGCAGGCGGCCCCGGCGACGTGTGTGTCGTGTGCCTTCCTGGTGCCGCTCGCGGGTTCGCTGAAGCAGGCCTTCGGGGTGTGCGCGAACGAGTTCGGCCCGGCGGACGGGCACGTGGTGTCCCTGTCGTACGGATGCGGTGGCCATTCGGAGGCCGCGGTGATGCCGAAGCCGCCGAAGCCGGCGCCGCACGCACTGGACACGATGCAGGTGGACGAGTACCCGCTGCGTCCGGCGCGGGATTCCGGCTCCGTACCGGTGGAGACGGACGGGCAGTCGGAGGACCTCGGCCACTCCTGACGCTTGGGCCGCGGGGCCCTCGGCCGGGCGGGCGCGTGGGGTTCCGGGGTCCCGGGGTGGGGGGTTCCGTCCTCAATCGCCGGACGGGCTTGGTGGGGTGCGGGTGCCCCGTAGGGGCGCTTTGGCCTGGTGGTGGGGGTCCGTGGCCCCTCCGGGGCGTCTCCTCAGACGACGAACGTTCGGCGGGTACGCAGCGGACCCGGGTCGATGTTCGTCGTCCTGCGGGGACTCCCCTGCACGGCCCCGGACCCGGCCGCCGTGCGTCTGCGGCAGTCGTATGGCGTGTGTGCAGACGCACGGTCCTGGACCGGCCGTCGTGCGTCTGCGGCAGTCGTACGGCTGGTGTGCACTCGCGAGTGATGCAGGGTGGGGCCGTGCAGGGCAGTCCCCGCAAGAAATGGCGTACGACCCGGGTCCTCCGCGTCGTCGGGTGCACACGCCATTTTTGAGGAGTCTGCCCGGAGGGGCACCACCCCCACCCACCCGACGTGGCGCACCCCGCGGAGCGACCCGCACCCGCACTCAAGCCCGTCCGGCGATTGAGGACGGAACCCCGCGCCCCGGATGGGGCGCACACTGGGCAGCGCGGAGAACGCGCAACTGGAGCACGGACAACGGACGAGGGAGTCACAGCGTGAGCATCATGGCGACCGAGGGGGCCGACCCATTCGGAACCGCGCGGCTGCGGCGCGGAGTGCTCGACGCCTGGGGCGCCGGCCCGGCCCGCTTCCGTGAGGATGCCAACGCCGAGGAGGACCTCGCCCTCGGGGGCTACCGCGACCGCCTCGTCGTCGAGCTGGCCCAGAACGCCGCCGACGCCGCAGCCCGCGCCCACGTGCCCGGCCGGCTCCGGCTGACCCTGCACCCGGCGACCGAGGTCGCCCCCGCCGTCCTCGCCGCCGCGAACACCGGCGCACCCCTGGACGCCACCGGCGTGGAGTCGCTGTCCACCCTGCGGGCCTCCGCGAAGCGAGAGGGCCACGAGGGGGCCGTCGGCAGGTTCGGCGTCGGGTTCGCCGCCGTACTCGCGGTGAGCGACGAACCGGCCGTGGTCGGGCGGCACGGCGGCGTGCGCTGGTCCCTCGCCGAGGCCCGCGACCTCGCCCGGGAGGCGGCTGTCGGCAGCCCCGGCCTCGGGGACGAGCTGCGCCGCCGCGACGGCCACGTACCGCTGCTGCGGCTCCCGCTGCCCGCCGAGGGCTCCGCCCCCGACGGGTACGACACGGTCGTCGTCCTGCCGCTGCGCGACGGCGTCGCGGAGGACCTGGTCGGCCGGCTGCTCGACGCCGTGGACGACGCCCTGCTCCTCACGCTGGCCGGCCTCGACGAGATCGTCATCGAAACCCCGGACTCCGTAAGGACGTTGCGCCGTTCGCAGCACGGCCCGTACACGCACATCGAGGACTCCGCGCACGGCACGAACCGCTGGCGCACCGTCTACCGCCACGGCCCCGTCGAGCCCGCCCTGCTCGCCGACCGCCCGCTGGAGGAACGGCTGCGCCCGCACTGGTCGGTGACCTGGGCCGTCCCTGTGGACGCGGAGGGCGCCCCCGTCCACCCCCGTACCTCACCCGTCGTGCACGCCCCGACGCCCACCGACGAACCGCTCGGCATTCCCGCGCTGCTCATCGCCTCGCTGCCCCTGGACACCACCCGCCGGCACCCCGCGCCCGGACCCCTCACCGACTTCCTGGTGCAGCGCGCGGCCGACGCGTACACGGAACTGCTCGCCGACTGGCAGCCGGTGACCGTCGCCACCATCGGGCTCGTGCCCGGACCGCTGGGCAAGGGCGAGCTGGACGGCGCGTTGCGGGGCGCCGTGCTGGAGCGGCTGCCGCGGGTCGCGTTCCTGGAGCCGGCCGCGCCGCGCGATCCCGCCGCCGAGCCCGACCGGTGGGACGACTGGGACGCGGGGACGGAGAGCGCCCGCAAGGCCACCACCGCGCTGCGGCCCATCGAGGCCGAGGTACTGGAGGGGGTCGGCGCCGAGACGGTCGCGGTGTTGGCCGAGGTGTTGCCGTGCCTGCTGCCCGCCGGTCTTGAGCGCCGCAGCGAACTGCGGACGCTGGGCGTCGCCCGCGTACCGCTGACGGAGGCGATCGACCGGCTCGCGGGCCTGGAGCGCGACCCCGGCTGGTGGCGGCGGCTCTACGACAGCCTGGCCGGTGTCGATCCGGACCGGCTGTCCGGGCTTCCGGTGCCGCTGGCCGGGACGGCGTCCCAGGGGCCGGATCCCGACGCCCCGGCCGTGCCGCGTACGACGATCGGCCCCCGGCAGATCCTGCTCCCGCTGCCCGACGCGCTGACCGGCCCGGTGCTGGACCGGCTCGGCCGGCTCGGGCTGAAGGTCGCACATCCGGATGCCGCGCATCCGCTCCTGGAGAAGCTGGGCGCCCTGCCCGCCACCCCGCGAGCCGTGCTGACGACCCCGCAGGTGCGGGCCGCCGTCGCCGGTTCGCTGGAGGCGGGCGAGATCTGGGACGAGGACGCGCTGGACGGCGACGAGCTCGTGGAGACCGTCCTCACCCTGGTCCGGGACGCCGACCTGATGCCCGGCGAGGAGCCCTGGCTGGGAGCGCTCGCCCTGCCCGACGAGGACGGCGAGCTCGCACCGGCCGGCGAACTGGTGCTGCCCGGCAGTCCGTTCGCCGCCGTCATGCGTGAGGGTGAACTCGCGCACTGCGACGCGGACCTGGCCGCCCGCTGGGGCGAACAGCCACTCACCGCCTGCGGGGTGCTCGCCACGTTCGCCCTCGTCCGGGCCACCGACGTGGTGCTGGACCCGGACGAACTGGAGCCCCGCGACAGCGACTTCGCCGAACCCGACGACGCCGGGCTGCTCGACGCCGTCGACGTGTGGTGCGAGGACATCCTGGACCAGCTCCCGGACACCCCCGTACCGCCGGTCGCCACCGAGATCGTCGCCGTCCGCGACCTGGACCTCGTCGACGACGACGCCTGGCCCCAGGCGCTCGCCCTCCTGGCCAAGCCGCCGCTGCGGGACGCGCTGACCCAGCCGGTGCGCGTGCTCCTCCCGGACGGCACGACGCAGTCCGTACGCCCGTACACCGCCTGGTGGCTGCGCGACCACCCCGTGCTGGACGGCCGCCGCCCGGCCGGTCTGCGCGCCCATGGCGGCGATCCCCGGCTGGCGGGGCTGTACGACGCCGCCGACGCGTCCGGCTTCGACGACGCGCAGGTGCTGCGCGCCCTCGGTGTGCGTACCTCGGTCGCCGCCCTGCTGGACGAGCCCGGCGGTGCGGCCGAACTCCTCGGCCGGCTCGCGGACGAGGACCGCCCGGTCGGTCCCGTACAGCTGCACTCCCTGTACACCGCGCTGGCCGACCTCGACCCGGAGCAGGTCACCCTGCCGGACGAGCTGCGGGCCGTGGTCGACGGCGAGGTGCGGGTGGTCGACGCGGCGGACGCGGTGATCGCGGACGCCCCCGATCTGCTGCCGCTGACCGAGGGGGTCGCACTCCTGCCCGTCGCCCCGGCGAGCGCGGCGGAGCTGGCCGAGCTGTTCCAGGTGCGGCGGCTCGGCGAGAGCGTCGAGGCGGAGGTGACGTCCGAGGGCGAGGAGCACCAGGTCCCGGAGCCGGTCCGGATCCTGCTCGGCCCCGGTACCCCGGACTCGTACGTCGAGCACGGCGAACTCCGTGCGGGGGGCGTCGAACTGGACTGGCGCCGCGCCCCGGACGGCGTCGTTCACGCTTCGACCCTGGAGGGCGTCGCCGCGGGTCTGGCCTGGGCGGCGGGTCAGTGGCCCCGCCGTTTCGAGGTCGCGGCCCTGCTGGAGGACCCGTCCCGCACCGAGGAGTTGGCCCGGGACCGCTGGTTCGACTGAGAGCCGGGACGGCGGCGGGCGGATCGCGGGGAGAATTCACCAATCTTTTCCAAAGCCCGTACAACCGTTCCCATGTAGCGGTGGTCTTGTCTGCGGAGCCATCAGGCTCCACAGATACGTGTGGTCCGCGAGCGGGCAACCGCCTGCGGACTCCATCTCCACTTGGGGAACGCATATGCGCATTCGTGCCACCGTCGCCGCTGTCAGCGGTGCCCTGGCCCTTTCCGCCCTCGCTCTCCCGACGGCCGCCCAGGCCGACGGCGCGCAGGGCTCGACCGGGAGCATCGCCGACGTCGCGCGCGCGGCGCAGTCCGCCCCCGCGACGGACTCCGCGGCGAAGTTCGGCGCCCGCTCGGTCTCGCCCGCTTCGGAACCGGGCGAGCTCGACCTCACCTTCTCCAAGGTCGTCGTCAACGGCGGCAAGCCGATCGTGGTGGGCACCACGCTGACGAAGACCGTGACGACCACGTTCACCGTGACGCACGCCGCCGACGTGGACATCTTCGCCCCGGACTTCGCGGTCGACGTCTCGCTCTACCGCGGGTCGTTCGACACCCCGACGAACGAGCTGTACGGCGACGAGCCGCCCGTGTGCAAGGCCGTGTCCGCCACGGTCGCCACCTGCAAGGGCCAAATCTCCGTCTGGCCCCAGATCGACCTGCTCGGCAACAGCGACGCGACGAAGTGGGCGGCGGGCGGTTTCGCCGTCGACTACAACGGCGAGGACCCGGCCGACCCCGACCTGACCAAGATCGGCTTTGCCCTGCAGGGGAACGTGGGGTCCTCCAGCCTCCAGCGCGCCTCGAAGGTGACGGTCAACGCCGCCCCGGAGCCGGTGAAGAAGGGCAAGACCATCACGGTCACCGGCAAGCTGTCGCGGGCCAACTGGGAGGACTACCAGTACCACGGCTACACCGCACAGCCGGTCAAGCTGCAGTTCCTCAAGAAGGGCGGCACGGCCTGGTCGACGGTGAAGACCGCCACGACGAGCAGCCTCGGCACCCTGAAGGCCACGGTGACGGCCTCGGTCGACGGTTACTGGCGCTACAGCTTCGCCGGTACGGCCTCCACCCCGGCCACCAACTCCACGGGTGACTTCGTCGACGTGCAGTAAACAGGACACCTTCGGTGCGGGGTGGTCAGCGGCTTCTGTCCGGGCCGGCCGCCCCGCATCGGGGATCTTCACCGAATCTTCGAATCTCGTACAACCCTTCGTGCTGATCAGGTGTCTGGTCTGTTGAGTCAACGGACTCCATCGACAGATCGGCCCCAACCGGTGCGCTCGCGGACCGGAGGGCCCTTTCCCACGGGGAAACACACATGCGCATGCGCAGCTCTGCGGCCGTCGCTATCGGCGCCCTCGCCCTCACCGCCCTCGCCGTGCCGGCCGCCCAGGCCGACGGTCACGGCGGCGACACGGCCATCACCAAGGTCACGGTCAACGGTGGCAAGAACGTGGTGGTCGGAACGAGCCTGGTCAAGAAGTTCACCGTCTCGGTGACCGCCAAGGACGACTCCGGTATCGAGGGCGCCGACATAACCCTGTACGGACCGGCGTTCGGCATGTTCACGAGCACGGCCCACTGCTCCGGGAGCACCTGCACCGCGTCGTTCGCCGTCGACCCCAAGGTCGACCTGCCGTACTCCAACGACATCGCCGGCACCTGGTACGTCGACGCCTGGGTGGACGCCAAGGACGGCGACTACGTCTGGAAGGAGAAGGCCGCGTCCTTCAAGTTCCAGCGGGCGGCCTCGCAGACCGTCAACGCCGCCCCCGAGCCGGTGAAGAAGGGCAAGACCATCACGGTCACCGGCAAGCTGGCGCGGGCCAACTGGGACGACTTCAAGTACCACGGCTACACCAACCAGCCGGTCAAGCTGCAGTTCCTCAAGAAGGGCGGCACGGCCTGGACCACGGTGAAGACCGCCAAGACGAGCAGCATCGGCACCCTGAAGTCCACGGTCACGGCCTCGGTCGACGGCTACTGGCGCTACAGCTTCGCCGGCACGGCCTCCACTCCGGCCGTCAACTCCACGGGTGACTTCGTCGACGTGCAGTAACCCTCGCGCGGTGGGCCGGCGCTCCCCCTACACCGGGAAGCGGCGGCCCACCAGGCGCCAGGCGTACTCCAGGGCGGCCGAGGCCACCACGGCGATGCCGACCGCCATCCACGGCATCGGTGCCCCCACGAGCTTCAGGGCGAAGAAGTCCTGGAGCCACGGCACCGCGAGCACGATCAGGAACGCCAGGCCCATCGCCGCCACCAGGCAGATCCGCCACCAGGTGTAGGGGCGAGCGATGATCGCCAGGACCCACATCGAGACCAGGAACAGCGTGAGCGTCGCCGCGCTCGTCTCGGCGTCCAGCGCCCCCGTACCGGAGTAGTGGCTCCGGGCGATCAGGTAGGTCGCGAACGTGGCGGCGGCCGCGATGGTGCCCGATGGGATCGCGTACCTCATGACGCGGCGCACGAAGTGCGGATGTGCCCGCTCCTTGTTGGGCGCCAGGGCCAGGAAGAACGCCGGGACGCCGATCGTCAGCGTCGACAGCAGGGTCAGATGGCGGGGCAGGAACGGGTACTCGACCTGGAAGCAGACCACCAGGACGGCCAGCAGCACCGAGTACACGGTCTTCGTCAGGAACAGGGTGGCGACCCGGGTGATGTTGCCGATGACCCGGCGGCCCTCGGCGACGACGGACGGCAGCGTCGCGAAGCTGTTGTTCAGCAGCACGATCTGGGCGACCGCCCGGGTCGCCTCCGAGCCCGAGCCCATCGAGACACCGATGTCGGCGTCCTTGAGGGCGAGGACGTCGTTGACGCCGTCGCCCGTCATCGCGACGGTGTGGCCGCGGGACTGGAGCGCCGCGACCATGTTCCGCTTCTGCTGCGGGGTGACGCGGCCGAAGACCGCGTTCTCCTCCATGGCGGTGGCCATCGCGTCCGGGTCGGTCGGCAGCCTGCGCGCGTCCAGGGTGTGCTCGGCGCCCGGCAGCCCGAGCTTCGCCGCGACGGCGCCGACCGAGACGGCGTTGTCCCCGGAGATCACCTTCGTGGCGACCCGCTGGTCGGCGAAGTAGGCGAGTGTCTCCCCGGCGTCGGGCCGCAGCCGCTGCTCCAGGACGATCAGGGCGCTCGGTACGGCTCCGTCGGCGAGGTCCGGGCGGTCCAGCTCACCCCTCGCCCGGGCCAGCAGCAGCACCCGCAGGCCCTGCTCGTTGAGCTGCTCGATCTCGGCGAGGGCCGGGTCGGCTTCGGGCAGCAGCACGTCGGGGGCACCGAGCAACCAGGCCGACTCGCGCTCCGATCCCTCGTCGAACGCGGCACCGCTGTACTTGCGGGCCGAGGAGAACGGCAGCGCCTGCGTCACGCGCCAGCCCTGTCCGTCAGGGGCCGGGTAGGTGTCGATGATGGCCTGGAGGCTGGCGTTGGGGTGCGGGTCGGAGTTGCCGAAGGCTCCGAGGACGCGGTGCAGGTACGGCTCGTCCGTCCCGTTCAGCGCGCGGACCTCGGTGACGTCCATGCCGCCCTCGGTGAGGGTGCCGGTCTTGTCCAGGCAGACGACGTCGACCCGGGCCAGCCCCTCGATGGCGGGGAGCTCCTGCACCAGGCACTGCTTGCGCCCCAGCCGTACGACCCCGATCGCGAAGGCGACCGACGTGAGCAGGACCAGGCCCTCCGGGATCATCGGGACGATGCCGCCGACGGTCCGGGCGACCGAGTCCTTGAAGTTGTTGTCCTTGACGACGAGCTGGCTGATGATCAGCCCGATCGCGGTCGGGATCATCATCCAGGTGACGTACTTGAGGATGGTGGAGATGCCGCTGCGCAGCTCCGACTGGACCAGCGTGAAGCGGGACGCCTCCTCGGCGAGCTGCGCGGCGTAGGCCTCGCGGCCGACCTTGGTGGCGGCGAAGGCCCCTCCGCCGGCGACCACGAAGCTGCCGGACATGACGGGGTCGTCGGCTCGTTTCAGCACCGGGTCGGCCTCGCCGGTGAGCAGGGACTCGTCGATCTCCAGGCTGTCGGCCTCGGTGACCGTGCCGTCCACGATGACCTTGTCGCCGGGGCCGAGTTCGACGAGGTCGCCGAGGACGATCTCGGAGACGGAGACCTCGGCCGCCACTCCGTCCCGTCGCACCGTGGGTTTCGCCTCTCCGATGACCGCGAGGCTGTCCAGGGTCTTCTTGGCCCGCCACTCCTGCACGATGCCGATGCCGGTGTTGGCGATGATCACGAAGCCGAAGAGGCTGTCCTGGATCGGCGCGACGAACAGCATGATCACCCAGAGCACGCCGATGATCAGGTTGAACCGGGTCAAGACGTTGGCGCGGACGATCTCGGTCACGGACCGGGAGGAGCGCACCGGTACGTCGTTGACCTCGCCGCGGGCGATGCGCTCGGCGACCTCGGCCGCGGTCAGCCCGCGCCCGGCGGCGGCCGAGGCGGGCAGGTCCACCGGGTGGACGGGGTCGAGTTCGGAACCGGCGTCGATCTTCGCCGGCCGGCCGGCGCCGCCGGGTCCGGAGGAACCGGTCGGCTGTTCCCCGGAGGGGTCGAGTGCCCGCTGAGTCATGGTTCCGACGGTACGGGCGGAACGTCCGGTTCACCCACCGGGGGTCTGAAGATCAGACCGGGGGAGGAGGGGAATGGTCCCGCGGTCGTACGGGTCCGGCATCGGACGCCCGCGCTCGGACGGCGGCGCCCGGGCGGCGGCGCCCGGGGCGCCCGTGGGCGGTGCCCTCAGGTCGTGGCCGGTGTCCTCAGGCCGTGGCGCCGGGAGTGTCCCCGGAATCGGGCTGCGGGGCGGCGGCGGCCCGCTTGAGTGCCGCGTCGCGTCCCCGTACGTACCAGATGCCGATCAGTCCGAGCCCGGCGCCGGCGAGGCAGGTCCACACCCACCACAGGTGTCCGTGGTCGTCGAACCAGCCGTAGAAGGGCAGCTGGACCAGGAAGAGGACGAACCAGAGGATCGTGCCGCCGGTGATGGTCGCGACGACCGGCCCCTCCAGGGGCTCGGGTGCCTCGTGCTTCGGTGTCCACTTCGCCATGCGGCCAGTGTATGCGGCCCGCACATAAAGGCGTTCGAGCCAGTCGGCGCAAGGGTCTACGCGCGGAGATAGCGATCTTCGCCTTATGTATTCATACTGAATCTGCTTACGACTGTCTCAATATATTCGTATGAAAGTCCAAAGCTGACCATATTTAACCTCCCCACTACGCACGACTGAGGTCATACATGTCCCCCTCGGCCACCGCTCCGGTCGACTCCACACCGCCCCCGTCGCCCACCGGCGGCCTGGACGGTTTCTTCAAGATCTCCGAGCGGGGGTCGTCGGTCGCGCGTGAGATCCGCGGTGGCTTCGCCACGTTCTTCGCAATGGCGTACATCATCGTGCTGAACCCGATCATCCTGGGCAGCGCGAAGGACATGTACGGCCACCAGCTCGACAGTGGCCAGCTGGTCACCGCGACGGTGCTGACCGCGGCGTTCTCCACCCTGCTCATGGGCGTCATCGGCAACGTGCCGATCGCGCTGGCCGCCGGTCTCGGCGTCAACACCGTCGTCGCCCTCCAGCTCGCCCCCCGGATGAGCTGGCCCGACGCGATGGGCATGGTCGTCCTCGCGGGCATCGTGGTCATGCTGCTGGTCGCGACCGGGCTGCGGGAACGCGTGATGAACGCCGTACCGACCTCGCTCCGCAAGGGCATCGCGATCGGCATCGGCCTCTTCATCCTGCTGATCGGTCTGGTCGACTCGGGCTTCGTCTCCCGCATCCCGGACCTCGCGCACACCACCGTGCCGCTCCAGCTGGGCAACGACGGTCACCTCAACGGCTGGCCGGTCCTCGTCTTCATCCTCGGCGCGCTGCTCACCCTCGCGCTGATCGTCCGCAAGGTGCCGGGCGCGATCCTGATCTCCATCGTGACGATGACGGGTGTCGCGCTGATCATCGACGCGGCCGCCGACCTGCCGGGCGAGGCCTGGGGCCTGACCGTGCCCCAGTGGCCGGGCAACCCGGTCGCCTCGCCCGACTTCGGGCTCATCGGTGACGTCAGCCTGTTCGGCGGTTTCGACAAGGTCGGTGTCCTCACCGGCATCCTGTTCGTCTTCACCGTGCTGCTGTCCTGCTTCTTCGACGCGATGGGCACCATCCTCGGCGTCGGCGACGAGGCCAGGCTGACCGACAAGGACGGCAACTTCCCGGGCATCAACAAGGTGCTGTTCGTCGACGGCATCGCGGTCGCCGCGGGCGGTGCGAGCTCCGCCTCGGCGGGCACCTGCTTCGTGGAGTCCACGGCGGGCGTCGGCGAGGGGGCCCGCACCGGCTTCGCGAGCATCGTCACGGGTCTGCTGTTCACGGCGGCGCTGTTCCTCACACCGCTGGCGACCATGGTCCCCTCGCAGGCGGCCACACCGGCGCTGCTGGCGGTCGGCTTCCTGATCATCGCCGGCTCGGTACGGGACATCGACTGGAGCGACTACACGCTCGCGATCCCGGCCTTCCTCGCCATGGTGATGATGCCGTTCACGTACTCGATCACCAACGGCATCGGGATCGGCTTCATCACGTTCTGCGTGCTGCGGCTGGCCGCCGGCCGTGGTCGCGAGGTGCCGGTGGCCATGTACGTGGTCTCGGCGGTCTTCGTCTTCTACTACGCGATGCCGGCGCTCGGCCTCACGTGATCCCGGCAGGGGCGGGGGTGCGGGGGTGGGCTCACGCCCGGGGGGTCTCCGTCAGGTGACCTCCTCGGCCGCGACCCCCTCCGCCCCGTAGAACTTCTCCGTCTCGTCGACGGCCGCCTGGAAGCGCTCGTCGAAGTCGTCGCGAATGAGCGTCCGGACCACATAGTCCTGGACGCTCATTCCGCGTTTGGCGGCGTGCTGCTTGAGCCGGTCGAGCAGCTCACCGTCTATCCGCAGGCTGAGCACTGTCGATCCCATGGCAAGCAGGGTTACGTCCCCCAGGCCCGACGCGCGTGACTTTCCGGAATCGACTCACTCGTTTGGGTGATCGATTGGTGATCTGGGCCTCGCGCGTGTACCACCGAGTGGTCTTTAGAATAGGTAATGAGTTACGCTAACAAACATGCCTGACCTGATCCACGACAGCGACAGTGCCGCCGCCGTGAGCTCCCTTCGTTCCGCCGTCATGCTGCTCGGCCGGCGCCTCAAGCACCAGCGCGTCGACGAGTCGCTGAGCCCCACCGAGATGTCGGTGCTCGGCACACTCGCGCGTTGCGGTTCGGCCACCCCCGGTGAGCTGGCCCGCAAGGAGCATGTGCAGCCGCCGTCGATGACCCGCATCGTCGCGCTGCTGGAAGCCAAGGGACTGGTCAGGCTGGAACCGCACCCCGATGACCGTCGTCAGAAGATGGTCAGCCAGACAGAGCAGGCCGAAGCCATGCTCGCCGAGAGCCGCTCCAAGCGGAACGCCTGGCTGACCACCCTCGCCGAAGGCCTGGACGAGGACGAGTGGGAGACGCTGCGCAACGCGGCGCCCGTGCTGGAGAAGCTCGCCCACCTGTAGCGGAGCGGGCCGCGCCGGACAGAAACCGGCGCACCGCCCCACCGCCGCATCCCCGTCAGTCAACGCAATGTCCACGCCCGAGGAGGCGAACCCTTTTGAGTTCGGGATCCGGAGCAGACTCCGCCCCCGCACCGACTTCCACCCACGAGAGCAAGCCCGGCGGGACCTTCTCGTCGCTGAAGATCCGCAACTACCGCCTGTTCGCCACGGGCGCCGTGATCTCCAACACCGGTACCTGGATGTCCCGCATCACGCAGGACTGGCTCGTCCTGAGCCTCACCGGGTCCGCCGCCGCCGTCGGCATCACCACGGCACTCCAGTTCCTCCCCATGCTGCTCTTCGGCCTGTACGGCGGCGTCATCGCCGACCGCCTCCCGAAGCGCAAGCTCCTGCTCATCAGCCAGGCGGCCCTCGGCCTGTGCGGTATCGCGCTCGCCGTCCTCACGCTCTCCGGCGTGGTCCAGGTGTGGCACGTCTACCTGATCGCCTTCCTGCTCGGCATGGTCACCGTCGTGGACAACCCGGCACGACAGGCGTTCGTCTCCGAGATGGTCGGCCCCGCCCAGCTGCGGAACGCGGTCAGTCTGAACTCGGCGAACTTCCAGTCCGCCCGGCTCGTCGGTCCCGCCGTCGCGGGCGTGCTGATCACCTCGGTCGGCAGCGGCTGGGCCTTCATGTTCAACGGCCTGTCGTTCCTCGCGCCGCTCGTCGGCCTGCTGATGATGCGTGCGAGCGAACTGCACAAGGCCGTCGTCATACCGCGCGCCAAGGGGCAGCTCCGTGAGGGGCTGCGCTACGTCTCCGGGCGTCCCGAGCTGATCTGGCCGATCGTCCTCGTCGGCTTCGTCGGCACCTTCGGTTTCAACTTCCCGATCTGGCTGACGGCCTTCGCGGACGAGGTCTTCCACGGCGGCGCGGGGATGTACTCGTTCTTCAACATCCTCATGGCGGCCGGCTCCCTCGTCGGAGCGCTTCTCGCCGCCCGCCGCCGCTCCTCGCGGCTGAGGATGCTGGTGGCCGCCGGTACGGCGTTCGGCGTGCTGGAGATCATCGCCTCCATGGCGCCGTCCGTCTGGATCTTCGCGATCCTGCTCGTCCCGATCGGCATGATCGGCCTGACGACCAACATCAGCGCGAACACCAGCGTCCAGATGGCCTCCGACCCGGCCATGCGCGGCCGGGTGATGAGCCTGTACATGATGGTCTTCGCCGGGGGTACGCCGGTGGGCGCCCCGATCGTCGGCTGGATCAGCGACGCGTACGGCGTCCGGACCGGCATGGCGGTCGGCGGGGCGTTCTCCCTGGTGGCCGCGCTCGGGGTCGGCTTCATGCTGGCCCGCGTCGGCGGTCTGCGCCTGCGGGTCGACCTGCGGCCGGGCCGCCCGCACGTGCGGTTCGTCCCGCGCGAGCAACTGGCGACGGCGGCCTGAGAGCCGCTGCCAAGGACGCGATACGGCCCCGCCCGGGATTCGGGCGGGGCCGTACGCGTGAGGCGGGGGCCGCGGCCGGCGGGGGAGGCCGCCGACCAGGGGTGAGCCGGACGGCGTCCGGGGCTGCCAGACTCGCCGCATGAGACTCTTCGCCGCCGTCCTGCCACCGGCCCCCGCCGTCGAGGAGCTGCACCGTGCGGTGGCCCCCCTGCACGCGCTGCCCGGTGCCGACACCCTGCGCTGGACCGCACCCGAGGGCTGGCACTACACGCTGGCCTTCCTCGGGGACGTCGACGAGGAGCTGCTGCCGGACCTGTACAGCCGGCTGGAGCGGGCCGCGCACCGCACCGAGGCGCTCGCCCTGCGGATCCACGGGGCCGGCCGCTTCGACGGGCGGGCCCTGTGGGCGGGGGCCGCCGGCGCGCTGGACCCGCTGCGGCTGCTGGCCGAGCGCTCCCACGCCGCCGCCCGCCGGGCCGGGGTGCCGATGGAGGAGCACCGCCGCTACACCCCGCACCTCACGCTCGCCCGAAGCCGCGTCCCGGCGGACCTGACCCCGTTCACCACGGCCCTGGGCGGGTTCGAGGGCCTGCACTGGGAGGCCGGTGAGCTCAGCCTCGTACGCAGCCATCTGCCGGTGGACGGAGTGCCGGGGGAGCAGCCGCGGTACGAGGTGGTGAGGGCCTGGGGCCTGGGCTGAGCCGGCCCGGGGCGTCACGACGCCCGGCACGCACGCCCGCCGCACCGGCCACATGCCCGAGAGCTCCGCCACGAGGGCGTTCGTCAGGCATGCCGACCGCACGCACCGGACGCCGCTCCCTCTTCCCCGGGCCGGCTCAGCCGGGGGCCCTGGCCGCTCGGACGTGAGCCGGGCGGTTACGCTCGTCGGGTGGACCCGAAGACCAGAAACCGCATTATGGCGGCCGTGCTCGTGCTGATGTTCGTCGTCGTAGCGGCGGCGGCCGCCCTCGGGAGCTGAGCCCGCACCGAGGACGGCCTTGAGGCCGGACCGCTCTACCAGGCGAAGTTCTCCGGTGACGGGCCCGGGCCGGGGAAGATCTCCTCCAGCGCACCCAGCACCTCGTCCGAGAGCTCCAGCTCCACCGCGCGCAGTGCGGAGTCGAGCTGTTCCCGGGTGCGCGGGCCGGAGATCGGGCCGGTCACGCCGGGCCGGGTCAGCAGCCACGCCAGACCCACCTCGCCGGGCGCCAGCCCGTGCTTGTCCAGCAGGTCCTCGTACGACTGCACCTGCGCCCGCACCTTCGGGTCGGCCAGTGCCTCGGCGGATCGGCCCGAGACGGACCGGGCGCCGCCGCCCTCGCGCTCCTTGCGGATCGCGCCACCGAGCAGCCCGCCGTGCAGCGGGGACCAGGGGATGACCCCGAGGCCGTACTCCTGGGAGGCCGGGATGACCTCCATCTCGGCCCCGCGCTCCATCAGGTTGTAGATGCACTGCTCGCTGACCAGCCCGTAGCTGCCCCGCTGCCGGGCCCTCTCGTTGGCCTGGGCGATCTTGTAGCCGGAGAAGTTCGACGAGCCGGCGTAGAGGATCTTGCCCTGCTGGATCAGTACGTCGATGGCCTGCCAGATCTCGTCGATCGGGGTGGACCGGTCGACGTGGTGGAACTGGTACAGGTCGATGTGGTCCGTCTGCAGCCGCTTCAGGCTGGCGTCGACGGCCCGGCGGATGTTGAGGGCGGACAGCTTGTCGTGGTTGGGCCACGCCTCACCGTCGGCGCCCATGTTGCCGTAGACCTTGGTGGCGAGCACGACCTTGTCGCGGCGGTCGCCGCCCTGCGCGAACCAGGTGCCGAGGATCTCCTCGGTGCGGCCCTTGTTCTCGCCCCACCCGTAGACGTTCGCCGTGTCGAAGAAGTTGACGCCCGCGTCGAGGGCGGCGTCCATGAGCGCGTGGCTGTCGCTCTCGTTGGTCTGGGGGCCGAAGTTCATCGTCCCCAGGACGAGGCGGCTGACCTTGAGTCCTGTGCGTCCGAGCTGCGTGTACTTCATGAGGACAAGCCAACGCCTTCGAGTCCGCTCGAAGCAAGGGTGGCTTCCGGTCGCGCGGAGCGGTTCACCCCGTCCGCCGCGGCGCGGGAGCCAGGAAGCGGCCGGGCGTGCCGATCAACGTCGTCCTCATCACTCCGCCCCGGGGCGGAGTGATCAGGACGGGTGATCAGGACGGCAGCGCGGTGCGCGGATCCCCCCGCACCATCTCCCGTGCCACCTCGCGGGCGGTCCTGGCGAACGCCTCGACCGGGCCGGTGCGCTGCCCGGTCCGCCAGACCAGGCCGTAGCCGGCCGGTTCCGCGTCCGTGCAGGGGATGTACGCGACACCGGGGCGCGCGTAGTACGTCGCCGTGTGCGCGGGTGCGAGCAGCGCGCCCCTGCCGCCGGCGACCAGCGTCAGGGCCTCCTGCATGTTGGTCACACCGGGGCCACGGGCGATCGGCCGGCCGGCCGGTGTGCGGGCGGGGACGTGGTACTCCAGCCAGTAGTCCGGAAGGTCGCCCGCCGGGGTGAGCAGGGAAACGTCCGCCAGGTCCTCCAGGGACACGGAATCGCGCCCGGCGAGCGGGTGTGCCGAGCCGATCACGAGGACCCGCTCTTCGGCGAGCAACGCGGGCCCGCCGCGCAGATCGCCCTCGCTCACCGGGAACTCCTGAAGCTGGACGTCGAAGTCCCCGCTGCGCAGCATCCCGTAGGGATCGGTGAGCGGCACCTCGCAGATCTCCACGGAGAGGCCGGGATGGCTGATCCGCAACGCCTCCGTCGCCTTCATGACGATCTCGCCGGTCAGCGGGTTGGCGAATCCGACGTGCAGCACCGAGTCGATCCCGCGCGCGGTGGCGGCGGCCCGGCTGAGGGCGTCCTCGATGGCCCGGTGGTGCGGTGCGAGGTCCGCGCTCAGTTGCCGGCCCAGTGAGGTGAGAGCGACCCGACGGCTGGTGCGGATGAACAACGGGGCGCCGACCCGGCGTTCGAGCCGCTGCACCAGTTGGCTCACGCGGGCCCGGGACAGCCGCATCTTCTCGGCGGTGCGACCGAAGTGCAACTCCTCGGCCAGCAGGAGAAAGCATTCCAGTTCGTCGCGTTCCATCCAGGTCCCCCACGCAGAGCGGATCGGTAAGCGTGGTTGAACCAACGTTGCGATCATCGCCGTTGTTCCACCGGATCGCCTGGGCCGAAGGTGGAGGAGCAGCCGGAAGGCAGCCCTCATCCCTTCTCCACTCAAGGAATCGCCATGAACGCAGAGCGTACGAGTCCACGGAAACCGGCAGGAGCGATGAGCGCTCGGGAGTGGGGTGTCCTGTTCGTGCTGTGCGGCGCGATCTTCCTGGAGGGCATCGACGTGGCCATGCTCAATGTGGCCCTGCCGTCCATCCGTGCCGACCTCGGCCTGTCCACCGGCTCGCTGCAGTGGGTGATGAGCGCGTACGTCCTCGGGTACGGCGGTTTCATGCTGGTCGGTGGACGCGCCGCCGACCTCTTCGGGCGCCGCCAGATGTTCGTCTTCTGGCTCTCGGCCTTCCTGCTCTTCTCCGGACTGGGCGGATTCGCCACCGAGGGCTGGATGTTGATCGCGGCCCGGTTCGTCACCGGCGTCGCGGCCGCCTTCATGACCCCGGCGGGTCTGTCCATCATCACCACGAGCTTCGAAGAGGGGCCGCAGCGCAACAGAGCGCTGCTCATCTACTCGGGTACCGCGGCCGGCGGGTTCTCGATCGGCCTGGTGGTCGGCGGTCTCCTCGCCGCGGTCGGCTGGCGCTGGGTCTTCTTCGCCCCGGTGGCGCTCTCCGCTCTGATCCTGCTCGCCGCGCTCGCCTTCGTACCCAAGTCGCCGAGCCCCGGCCGCAGCGGCCGGAGCGTCGATCTGGCGGGCGGCTTCACCATCACCGCCGGGATCGTGCTGATCGTCCTGGGAGTGGAGCGCGCCTCCCACACCGGCCTCGCCGCGACCGCGCTCACCCTGGGTGCGGGCCTCGCATCACTGCTGGCCTTCCTCGTCATCGAACGCCGCTCGGCCAACCCACTGGTGCGCCTCGGCATCCTCCGCAGCGGCGCCCTGGTCCGCGCCAACCTCGTCGGACTCCTCTTCGCCGCGGGCTTCTTCGGTTTCCAGTTCCTGGTCGTCCTCTACCTCCAGGAACTGCGCGGCTGGTCCACTCTGCAGACCAGCTTCGCGATGATCGTCATCGGCGTCGACGCGGTCCTGTCGCCGCTTCTCGTCCCCAGACTGGTGGCCCGCTTCGGCAACGGACGCCTGATCCTCGGCGGTCTGCTCATCGCGTCCCTGGCGTACGCCCTCTTCCTGCCGGTCGGGGCCGACTGGACCTACCTGGCGATGCTCCCCAGCCTGCTGCTCCTCGGCATCGCCTTCGCACTCGCCTACGGCCCGCTCACGATCGTCGCGACCGAGGGGGTCAAGGAGGAGGAACAGGGCCTGGCCGGCGGGCTCCTCTACACGTCGTTCCAGTTCGGTGCGGCACTGGGCCTCTCGGCGACCACGGCCGTCAACGTCGCGGCGACCGCGTCGAGCGCACCGGCCGCGCTCCTCGACGGCTACCGGGCTGCCCTGTGGGTGCCGCTCGCAGCGGCCCTGCTCGCCGTCCTCGTCAGTGCCTTCGGGGTGCGTGTCCGGACCGGCGGCACGGTGACCGCCTCGGGCGAGCCGGCCGCCGGTGACCGTACGCCCGTCGAACTCCCCGTCTCCCGCTGACCCTTCCCCCGAGAGGAGCACCCACCGTGCCCGCCACCCGGGTCGCCGCCTTCACCGACCTCCAGGACACCTTCTTCCAGTACGTCCGCGACATCAGATACGCCACCATGGTCACCGTCGACCTGGAGAACCGTCCCCGTGCCCGGATCCTGCTCCCCGTCTGGGAGGTGGTCGACGGCCTGCCCGTCGGCTGGCTGGCGGCGTACCGGACCCCCGTCAAGACGGCCCACCTGGCCCACAGCCCCCACACCACGTACTCCTACTGGAACCCCCGCCAGAACACCGTCCATGTCGACGCCCTCTCCACCTGGGCCCACGACGAGGACACCAAGCGCCACGCCTGGGATCTCTACCGCGAAGGCGGGCCGCCCGGGGTGGGGTACGACCCGGTCCACTACTGGCGGGGTGGTCCCGAGGACCCCGACTACCACGTGATCCGCATCGAACCTCGGCGGATCCAGCTGGTGCGGGGCTCCGATCTGCGGAGCACGATCTGGCGGCGGGCCGCCGGGCCGGCCTGATGCCCCGTGCCGCAGCCCACCCCGTCCGGCGCCGCCCGTACCGCCGGGCCGGCCTGATGCCCCGTGCCGCAGCCCACCCCGTCCGGCGCCGCCCGTACCGCCGGGCCGGCCTGATGCCCCGTGCCGCAGCCCACCCCGTCCGGCGCCGCCCGTACCGCCGGGCCCGTCGCCGCTCCGCCAGGGTGGCCCGCGTCCTCGGACACCGTCGGTCGCGCGTCCGGCCACGCCCTGGCCGGCTCCCATGCG
Source organism: Streptomyces sp. NBC_01013 (assembly GCF_045162765.1). Taxonomy (NCBI): domain Bacteria; kingdom Bacillati; phylum Actinomycetota; class Actinomycetes; order Kitasatosporales; family Streptomycetaceae; genus Streptomyces; species Streptomyces sp. NBC_01013. The sequence goes on along the minus strand of NZ_CP108687.1, from coordinate 3,627,420 downwards.
GTGGTCGGCGGCGCGCCGAGCGCGGCATCGGGAGGCCGGGGCGCGGGCGCCGCAGGAGGTACCGCCCTGCGGCGTAGCCTGGCAACCGTGAACTCCACTCCCGAGGTACTGGCCGTACTCGGCGACCTGCTCGCCGCCGCAGCTCCCGACGACCGCGGAGCTCTCTGGCAGCTGGACAGGCAGGGCAGGGAGTTGGACGCCAACCTGGTCCGCCTGCCGCCGGGCGCCGAGGTGGGGGAGCACCAGGAGGACGTACTGGACGTCCTCCTGGTGGTCCTCGAAGGCAACGGCCGCCTCACTCCGGGCGACAGCGGCGAGCCGCTCGACCTGACCCCGACCACGGTCATGTGGCTCCCGCGCACCTCGCGCCGGTCCCTGGCGGCGGGCCCGGACGGCCTGGCCTACGTCACGGTGCACCGCCGCCGGCCGGGCCTCGCGATCAAGAGCGCGCCGACTGCCGCGGTGTCGTACGAAGGGGGCGAGGCGCCCTGTGCGCTGGACCGGGTCTGCCCCGAGTGCGGCCGTATGTCGCAGGAGTCCGCACCCAAGTACTGCGGCGAGTGCGGGGAGCGCTTCCCGGGGCGCTGCCCCGGCCCCTGATCCGGCCCGGTCCGGTCCGGCGAAAGGCCTGACCGGCCACGGTGGTGCGGGAGTTACCGCTGTTCCGGCACCCCCCGGTCGCGAGCCCCGCCCGGTCGGCCGGGCGGGGCTTCGGTGGCGGCAGCTCCGGTCCGGGGTGTTGCACGCACTGTCCGCATCTCGACATGCCGGGGAATGACCCGGCCCCGCCCGGGCTGCCGGGTGCCGGGAGTCAGTGCTGCGGTCGACGGCGTCCCAGGAGGAAGAGCCCGGCGGCGACGAGGAGGAGGCCTCCGCTCGCCGCGAAGAGGGTGGTGGACGCGCCGGTGTCGGCCAGCCCGCCACCCGGCCCGTGGTGGTCGTGTCCGCCCTGGCCCGGCGGCGGGGTGGGGCGGTCATCCGTGTGATCCGGGGTCGGGATGGGCTCGGGGGTAGGCCCGGTGGGCGCCGGTGTGGGCTCGGTGGGGGTGGGGGTCGGCTCGATGGGCGTCGGTGTGGGGTCCGTGGGGGTGGGGGTCGGCGCGGGGGACCCGCCCCCGGTGCAGTCGAGCTCGGCGGCGAACGGGAACTGGTGGATCTCGCCCGCGTCCACGGATGAGGCACCGTCGTTCGTCAGCGGTCCGGCCGTCAGTTCCTTCACCACGATCGTGCCTTCGATGTTGGACGCGGCCATGTCCGTGAGGTGGGCCCGGGGTGCGAACACGGTGCCCTCCAGCGAGTCGCCGTCCGCCATGGTGATGTCGGTGGCGTCGGGGAAGTTCCACAGCATGTACGGGGCCTGTTCGCCGGAGGCCCCCGCGAGGTTCGGCAGGTGCCAGACGTACCTGCCGTCCGTGCCGGTCGTGTCGACGTCGACCACGAACGGCGTCGTCGCCGTCGGGGGTGTGTCGAACGTGATCTCGGAGAGGTTGTTCAGCTGCTCCCCGGTCAGCCGGAGCACGTTCGTCTCCCCGGCGGTGAGGGTGACATGGGCGCTGGTCCCGGCCGGGAACCCGGTCTGGTCGGGAAGCGGATTTCCGGCGGCATCGCGCAGGATGACGTTCGTGTCGCAGGTGTCGATCGCGTCGGAGCGGTCCCGGTAGGTCGCGAAGAGGGCGTCGAGGTCGGGCAGCCCCGTGGGGTCGGTGACGGACTCGACCGGCTGGCGGACGGTCGTCTCGATCCGCGGAGTGGAGTCGTGCGTGGCTCCGGCCGCGACGACCTGGGTGTTGACGTCGGCGTTGTTGACGTCCTTGTCCAGGACGGACGACCCCCTCCCGTCGCCGATCTTGACGTAGCCGTCGCTGAGGACCTTCAGCACGCCCTGCGGAGAGCTGTTCGCGTGGTCGGCCCTGCCGCCCACGAGCAGTGCCGTCGGCCGGTCGTCACCGGGTGCGGTGAACGTGCCGGGAGTGTGCAGCGCGACGTTGTAACCGGGGCCGTAGATCAGGTCTCCGCCGATGGCCACCGAGCCCTCGGTCTCGGTGCTGCCCAGGGTGGCGTCGTCCTGGACGAGCACACCGAAACCGAGGTCCCCGGCCAGCGGATTTCCCGAGTAGTCGGCAGCGGCAGGGGCCGCGGTGGCCAGGCAGAGGACGCAGACGGTCGAGGCGGCGACGAGATGGGTGCGATTCATGCCGGGGACCGTAAGTGTGATGGTCGGGCTGTACGGAGGGGCGAGGCCGAAGAGTCACCCGCGCGGACGCGGTACTCCCTCCATCGGCCGCCGCCGGTTCTGCGTGCCGCTCGGGCGCGCAGTCCAGCCGGGTTGACGTGCCGCCCGTTCCGCCTTGCATCAAGTGCCTTGCCTCAAGTGCTCGGCATCAAGTGCTGCGCATCACGTCCGGACGGAGCCCGCCGAAGGTGCCCCGACCGCGTTCCTGGCCGCCCCGGCCCGTGGGCGCCCTGGAACTGCAGGACCCCGCAGCCCGTCATGGACAACAAGGCCAAGCAGACGGGAATCACGGGACATCATGGCGGAACGGGCGGACAGCGGTACGGCCTCGTCGGTGAAGGCTGACGTCACCTGGTGGTCATGGGAGCGGCCGGGGCGGTGGTCGCGCGGCCGGGTGATCGCCGCGCTCTCCCTGCTCACGGCGCTCCTGCTCGCGTTCCCCCGGCTGCTGCCCAACCGGCCGGGCCACGTGGGAAGCCTGCTGGAGGCGTTCCTGCCGTGGCTCGGTCTCGCGGTCGTCCCCCTGCTCGCCGGCGCCCTGCTGCGTCGCTCGGTCACGGCACTGCTCTCCCTCCTCCTGCCGCTCGCGGCGTGGGCGCACGCCTTCGGCGGGTTGTTTCTCGCCGCCCCGCAGCCCGGAGAGCGCGACCTGGTCGTGGTGCAGCACAACGTGAGCGACGTGAACCAGGACCCGGCGGGCACGGCGCGCACCCTGGCCTCGGCCCGGCCGGACCTGATCGCGCTGGAGGAGCTGGTCCCGGCCGCCCTGCCGGCGTACGAGAAGGCCCTTGCCCCGGACTTCCGGTTCCACGAGGTCCGCGGCACGGTCGGGATCTGGTCGAAGCACCCGCTCTCCGACACACGAGCGGTGGACATCAAACCCAGGGAGATCGACGAGGACTGGAGCCGCGGTCTGCGTACCGTGGTCCACACCCCGCAGGGCGAAGTCGCCGCCTACGTCGCCCATCTGCCCTCGATCCGCGTCGGCGCGAGCGGGTTCGCCTCGGCCCGGCGGGACGAGAGCGCCCACCTGCTGGGCAGGGCCGTCGCCGCGGAGACGGTCGGCAAGGTGATCGTGCTGGGCGACCTCAACGGCACGGTCGACGACCGCGGTCTGTCGCCGCTGACCTCGCAGCTGAACGCGTCGGAGCGCGGATTCGCTTTCAGCTTCCCCGCGTCCTTCCCGCTGGCCCGGATCGACCAGGTCCTGGCCCGCTCGGCGACGGTCGGCCGCATTCGCACCCTGCCCGCGACGGGCAGCGACCATCTGCCGATCACCGCCCGGGTCGCGCTGGGCTGAGCTGACAGCCGACCGTCCGACGCCCCCCGCCTGTGTGATGATGCCTGGGCTATTCGGCCTGTTCCGGGGAGGGCCGGGCGCGCAGCGGGGGGAGTGCGACGTGGGCAGGGACGGGACGTCCATACCGGACGAGGAGTGGGAGCGCTTCCTCCGGGATGCCGAGGCCGGGGCCCCGGGAGCGCCCGAGGAACCGTCGGCGCGGGCCCGGATGGTGGCGCGCCGGATGGCCGAGGAGCCCCCTCCGAGGGAGGGGTGGCGCACGCACGCCCCGCCCGTGCGGTCGAAGGGCAAGGCCTGGTACTTCGTCGCGTTCTTCGTGCTGGTCGCCCTGCTCGTCGTGGCTCTGGACCCCGGACGGGTCACAGGCTGGTTCGGAGGAGGCGGTGACCCCGCACCCCTCGCCGCCGAGTCGGCGCGTCCGACCCGGCCACCGGCGACGGAGGCAGCGGCGGAACGCCCCACTCTCGATGACCCGTTCAGAGGTTCCCCCGCGGCCGCGTGGGGCGACGGAGTGGCCTCGCTCCCCCTTCCCCGGGCGCGTGCCACGGGCTGGATGAGCAAGGCGGAGGTCGCCCGGGCGCTCGAACGGTCGCGTGACTTCCTCGCCGCGTCCGGCCTCGACCCCGAAGTGCTGCGCGGGGAGCGGCCGAAGGAGGCGATCGCGTTGATCAACCCGCGGCAGAAGGACATGCAGGAGTACGTGAGTGCCGCGTTCCGTGCCCCGAGTGCGGAGCACGATCCCTTGCGGCTGTTCAGCCGCTTCGCGCCGTCGAAGGTGCGAGTCGTCGGGGATGTCGTGAAGACCCGGGGCCGGATCACGTACGGCGAGGGAAAGCGTGGCGCGGTCGAGGTGACGGCCGATGTCACGTACGTGTACCCGGTCGTACGCGCTGCCGCCGGCAGCGAGGAGGTCACGCGCACGATCGTGCGCCGCGAGATCGTGATGGGCTGGGACGATCCGTCGAAGATCATCACTGAGCCCGGGACGTTCTCCATGGTGTCCTACCGGTCGGACACCACGAACGGCGGTTGCGACAACCACACCGGCTACTTCGTCCCCGAGTTCGCCGCCGACCGTGCCGCTTCCGACGGTACGCGCGGCCCCGGCGTCGACCCGTACGACCGCAGCACGTCGATGGACACCCGCATGGCGGAGGCCGGCGAAGCCGAGTGCGGAGCCGCCACCCGTCTGTGAGCGGGGGCACGGATCGCGGACTCGGGGCGACCGCGGTCCCCGGTGTCCCCCTCGGCACGTGCAGGGCGAACGGCGGCGGGCCGGAGTGCCGGTGATGCGACTCCGGAGGCCTCTTGCGCCTTCCACCCGAACGGTCGATGGAGGGCTCGGTGAGAACGCGGAAGCAATCAGAGTTACCGGTGGTCTGCCAGTCCTTCGAAGCGAGAACCCCCGGGGCCGGGATGCCGGAGCACGCGAGGGCCGAGCCAGGGCCCCGGTCGGGACACGGGCTCGGCGCCGGTGCCCCGCCGCCGTCGACAGCCCGCCCGGACCGCGGTCCGAGTACGCGACGGACTTCGTGGGGCGGACTCGCGAGCGATGAGTTCTGGCGCGGCTCCCGGTCTGCATGTCGGGTACGCAAGCGAACCGAGAACGAGGAGAGCATCATGACCGCCACCTACACATTCGACGTCTTCTCCAGCCTCGACGGATTCGGCGGCGCGGGCGGGGACTGGACCGGCTACTGGGGCAAGCAGGGTCCCGAGCTGCTCGACCACCGCCTCGACCTGTACCGGGACGAGCAGCGGATGATTCTCGGGGCGAACACGTATCGGCTGTTCGCGCAGATGCTGGCCGCGAGCAGCGAGAATTCCGACGTACGTGACCCCTGGGTGACACGGATGAGGAACCTGCCGGCGACGGTGGTGTCGAGCACGCTCGAAGGCCCCCTGGACTGGCCGGACGCGAACATCGCAACCGGCGACGCCGTCGATGTCGTCGCCCGGCTCAAGAAGGAGTCCGATGTCCCGTTGCGTTCCCACGGCAGCCTGTCGATGAACCGGGCGTTGATGGCCGCCGGCCTGGTGGACCGGGTCCAGGTGACCTTGTTCCCCGTGATCACCGGCCGGACGGGGGAGAGCCCGATCTTCAAGGGCGCTGCCGACTTCGACCTCGAACTGATCGAGCACCGGACGCTCGACGGCCACATCCAGGAGCTCACCTACCGGCCCACCCTGCATCCGTGAGCGGAGGGCGGCGAACGCCCCTGTACGGCACTGGACTTGGTGGCCGGCTCGGGAAGTCCTTCGTGGGCCGGCTCGAGGCACGCGAACGCCGTTGCGATCACGGCCCTGCCGGTCCGGCGCCTCGCCCCGCGCACTCCGCCCCCGGCCGAGGTGTCAGTGGTGCGCTGTACGTTGCGGGCCATGGGCGTATACCTGGTCAGTGTGGCGGCCGACGAGTGGTTCGGCGAGGAGGACGGGTGGGCAGAGCTCGCCACGCCGCTCAACCACGAACTGCGGCAACGAGGGCTGCCGCCCTATGACTCCGGGTCCGAGGCGACGGCTGTCGTACACGGGTCAGGGCAGGCTTTCGAGGAGAAGCTGACCTACCCGATGGACGGGTTCGAGGCGCTGTGCCGGAGGCATCTGTCAGAAGAGGACGTGGAGACTTTCTGCGGATGGACGGTGCTGGTGCCGTTCTCGCTCGACGAGGTGATCCGGTTGCCGGTCGGCTCGGCCTATACGGAGTCGTCGACCATGGTCGCCGGTGCTCCGCAGGTAGAGGCGACAGCGGAACGGCTGGCGCGAGCCATCGAGTTGCCGGGCGAGACTCCGTCCCCGCGCGAGAACCTCGATCTGACCGCGTGGTTCAGGGACGGACCGGCGCAGGAACTCGCCGCTGCCCGCCCCGGGCCCTGGAGCGAAGACCTGGGTGCGGCCTTCTACGTCGCGCTGTTTCTGCGCGCCGCCCAGCACTCCGTGCGACGGGGCTGCCCCCTCACCTACATCTGAGTCCGGTCGGCACCGTCACGCCGGCCGCACCGCCGGCCCGTCACCGTCTCCCGCCCACGGCCGCAGCTTCTCCGGATTGCGGACCACCCAGATCCGGGTGACACGGCCGTCGACGACCTCGAACGAGGCCACGGTCATGACGGCGCCGGCCCGCAGAGCCACCAGGCCCGGCATCCCGTTGACCGACCGCTCCAGGAGTTCGAGTCCGGGTGCCTTGTCGGCGATGGCGACCATGTACTGGGCGATGAGCGCACCGCCCTCGACCGGGCGCAGCGCGGTGCCGACCAGACCGCCGCCGTCGGCGGTCATCACGGCGGCCGGGTCGAGGATGTCGACGAGGGCCGCGATGTTCTTGCTCTCCCACGCCTCCTTGACGTGCCGCACCGCCTCGGCCTGCCCGGCAGCCGTCACCGGCGCCTGCGTGTCGCGCACGCGCCGCCGGGCGGAGGCCGCGAGCTGCTTGCAGGCGGCGGAGGTCCTGCCGAGGACATCGGCGATCTCGGCGAAGGGGTACCGGAAGACGTCGTGCAGGACGAACGCCACCCGCTCGGCGGGCGTCATCGACTCCAGTACGACGAGGAAGGCCATGGTCACCGATTCGTCGAGGACCATCTGGTCGGCGGGATCGGAGTGGTCGATGCCCCGGCCGGTACCCCACTCGCAACGGTCGGGCAGTGGCTCGGGGAGCCACGCGCCGACATACCGCTCGCGCCGGGCCCGCGCCGAGCCGAGCACGTCCAGGCAGATCCGGCCGGTCACCGTCGACAGCCAGGCGCCGGGCGCCACGATCTCGTCACGTCGGCTTCGCGGCAGCCCGTACCAGCGTACGTAGGCCTCCTGCACGGCGTCCTCCGCCTCGGCCAGCGAACCCAGCAGCCGATAGGCGACGTTGAGGAGTTGGCGCCGCTCACCGGCTATGCCGTCGGTGCTGGTCCCCGCTGTCCCCATGCCCCGAACGCCCCCTCGCCTTACCTTTCGCGGGCCCGCGTCGTCGGGCTGGTAAGACCCTATCGATCTACTGCCTCCCGGGCGGAAAAGGGGACCGCGGCATGGCAACTCAGGCAACCCGGACACCCTGGGCGACGACGGCGCGGCAGCGCCGCTTCTCGTTCCTGCGGATCACGATCGCCCTGCAGACCCTGACCATCTTCCTCCAGGCGGTCTCCGCCGGACTGCTGCTGACCTCGTCCTACGGGGAGACGCTGCACAGCGCCGGAGCCCGCGTCATGTACGGGGCGTCGATGCTGTACGTGCTCGCGGCGGTCCTGGCCTGGAAGCCGGGCGGCGGCTCGCCCCGGCCCATCTGGCACGCGTCCGGCTTCCTGGCCCTCGCCTCGGTCCAGGTCGTGCTGGGCATCGCGCATGTTCCCTCGGTCCATCTCCCCCTGGGCGTGCTGATGTTCGGTCTGAGCCTGCTGGCGCTGGTGCGGCGCTGAGGCAGTTCAGGAGGTGCGTGCCCGGGTACGGGCCAGGGGCACGAGACCCGCCATGAGGGTGAGGGCGGCGAGCGGGAGCAGGTCGAGGTTCACGGCGATGAGGAGGAAGGTGACGAAGACGAGCACGGGACTCCACACGGGAAGCCGCCGGGGCCGCGAGACGGCCAACATGACCAGCAGGGCCAGGATGCCGAGTTCGAAGGCCAGGGGGCCCACGAGCTCCAGTGGTTCGGGCAGCGGAGCGGAGTCGTCGAAGGAGGGGAACAGGTCCCCGAGGATCACCCACAGGAAGCATCCGGCGCCGAACACCCCGGCGATCATGGCCGAACCGGCGGCCGCCGCTCGTCGCGCCGTGCCGACGGGGACCAGGGTGCGCAGCTCCACGACGAGCCCGCCGAGCAGGAGGAAGGCCACGAAGAAGAAGGTGTGGCCGATGTTCCAGGCAAGCCCGGGCCCGTGGCTGCCGTCCCTGCCGTCGATGAGGCGGAGGACGCCGTAGAGAAGCAGGCACAGCGGAACGAGCAGGGCGAACAGGCGAGTTGTACGTGTCGTCTCGGTCATGGGACCACCGTCGCGGACGAGCGGCCTACGGGCTATCGGGACGGGCCCCCATGACACCCGGAGGAACAGCCCTTAGGGGCTGGACGGCAGGCACCGGGCGAGCCGGATCCCACCCGATCTCCGTCATGAGTCGCTCCCGGTTCTCCGGCAGGACCAACGGCCCGTGCAGGCCGGCGGGAGTCTTCCGCGTTCCCTGCCCACGCCTCAAGTCCCGTTCGTGCACGCGGGACTGCTGTTCGAGCTGCTGCCGGAGGTGGTCGAGCAGGAGAAACGTGCTGTACGGTGATCGCGTCGTTACGCTCCGTGCGCTTCAGCGCACGGGGCGGCCCCCGGGGGTGCTACCAACACCTGACCGAGGGCCTTCACCCCACGATGGACAAGAGAGGTCCACCGAGAATGCTTTGTCATGCTATCTCGCCGTCCTACGGCTACGTGAAGGCCGCGCACGCCGTCGTGCGGCATCCGAGCCTCGCCAGTGACGCGAAGATCCTGATCACCTACGTCCAGGGACTGCCCGAGAAGTGGGCCGGAAGGCCCCTCAGCGAGCACGCCGGAAGGCTGGGCATCAAAGGGCGCGCCTACCAGAAGGCGAAGGGGCAGCTCAAGGAGCACGGGTTCGTCCACGAGTGGCGACACCAGGGCGACGGCGGACTCTGGGTGACCGATCAGCTGTTGTCCACTGTTCCGCTCTCGGACGACGAGGCCCGGAGGATCCGGGGGGACCGAGCGGGAACACCGCAGGTGGGACCGAGTGATCACTCTCCGACGGTCGGTCATCCGGGTGCTCGGTCCGTCGGTGGTCAACTACCGGTGGATGAAGAACCGGAGAAGAACTCACCCCACCCACCGACCGAACAGGTCGTCCAGGAAGAAGCCGTTCAGGCGGGCGGGTCCGCGGAGCCGGCAGCGGCCGACCCCCACGTCGTGGAGGCCGAGGGCGTTCTGCTCTCGCTCCGCCGGACTCACCCCCGCCTGCGCCTCGGTGCCCGTGACGCACGTGGCCTCGCCGAGACGGCCGCCGAGTGGCTGCGGCGCGGCGTGAAGGCCGCCGAGCTGCGGTTCGCGCTCGTCAGCGAGTTGCCCGTCGAAGGAGTGCGGTCAGCCGTCGGGTTCCTGCGGTACCGCCTCGTGCAGCAGATGCCGGCGCATCTGCCGGTCGAGGTGCCTGCCGACCCGGCCCCGGCGGCCGTGCCGCCCATCCCGTGCGAGGGGAAGGGGGCGGTGGCCGAGCACGTATTCCGGCCCGTGGGCGACGAGACCGTGTGCCGGGCGTGCAGGCAGGAGGCCGCCTGGGAGGCGCACAGGGTCAAGTGGGACCCGCCGCCCCTGGACGACGGCTACGCGGCGCCGGAGCCGTTGCCCTGGCGGGAACGGGTCGCCGCTCTCCAGGCCTCGGACCCCGGGGCGGGTTGAGGCGTACGGCTGTTCGCCGTGTGGCGGTAGTGCCGTCCGTGCGGTGGAGCGAGGAAAGTAGGCCGGGGGCCTGGACGGACCGAGGAGGACCGATGACGGATGCCGTGTTGGAGCTGTGGAGCGGAGTGCGGGCGGCGCGTGACCCTGCGTGGGTCCGTGCGCAACTCTTGTCGGCCGGGCGGACCCTGTTCGCCGTGTACGGCTATGCCCGTACGTCGGTCGAGGACCTGTGTGCGGCCGCGCATGTGGAAGTCCGGGACTTCCACCGCGAGTTCGAATCCCGTGAGGCCCTGCTCGTCGACCTGTACGACGAGGTGGCGACGCGCGGCATGCGGGCCTCCGAGGCGGAGTTGTCCGCCGAGGGCATGGAGACCTGCCCCACCGAGGAACGGGTCCGCAGGCTCTTCGACGCGTACGTGCAGGCCGTCACGCGGGACCCGCGGGAGGCGAGGGTGGCTTTCGTCGAGGTGCTCGGGGTGAGCAGGGAGATGGAGGACCACCTCACGATGTGGCGGTCGGTGTGGACGGAGTTCCTGACGCAGGAGGCCGAGCGCGCCAGGCGGCGCGGTCACGCGGTCGACAGCAACCTCGCGGTGGTGGTGAAGGTGCTGACCCGGTCCGTCGACGAGCTCCTCGCGCATCACGGCCGCCGCCCGCGGCAGGTGCCGCCATGCTGGCTGACCAGCGAGTTCACCCGGTTGTCCATGGCCATGATCGGACCGGCCGTCGGGCCTGCGGGCGCCTCCGGTTGACAACCCCCCTTGCCGGGTCGGCAAATGGAACCATGGCAGCACACGAGACAGGCGCGGATGGCAGTGCGATGCGGGACGACGAGCTGTCGTCCGTCCTGACCGGCGTCGGACCGCGGCTGCGCGCGCTGCGGACCGAGCGTGGGACGACGCTGGCGCAGCTGAGCGAGACGACGGGGATCTCGCTCAGCACGCTGTCCCGGCTGGAGTCGGGTGGCCGCAAGCCGACGCTTGAGCTGCTGCTCCCGCTGGCCAAGGCGTACGGGGTGCAGCTGGACGAGCTGGTCGGGGCTCCGGAGACCGGTGACCCTCGGGTCACCTTCCGGCCCTTCAAGCGGCACGGCATGACGTTCGTGCCGCTGACCCGGCACCTCAGCGGGGTGAACGCGTACAAGCAGGTCATGCCCGGTGCGACGGGCAAGGAGGGCCCGGCCGAGCAGCGGGTGCACGAGGGGTACGAGTGGCTGTACGTGCTCTCGGGGCGGCTGCGGCTCCTGCTGGGGGACCACGACCTGGTGCTGACGGCGGGCGAGGTGGCCGAGTTCGACACGCACACCCCGCACTGGTGGGGGGCGGCCGGGCCGGAACCGGTGGAGTTCCTCAGCCTGTTCGGGCCGCAGGGGGAGCGGATGCACGTACGGGCGAAGCCGACGGGGAAGTGACGGGGGCGGGGCGACGGGATGCTTCCTCGACCCCGTGGCCCCTGGCCGGGGTCGGGCCTCACATCATCGTGATGACCACCTTGCCGGCCTTCGCGCGGCCCTTCTCGACGTACTCCAGGGCCTCCCGGGTCTGATCGAACGGGAAGACGCGGTCGAGGACGGGGCGGATCGTTCCGGCCTCGAAGAGTGGGGTGAGTTCGCGCAGCTGGTCGCCGCTCGCCTTCATGAAGAGGAACGAGTACGTCACGTGACGTCGCCCGGCGCGACGGCGGGTGCGGAAGCTCAGCGCGCTCATCACGAGGCGGAGTACCGGGTTCAGGCCCAGCTCGCGGGCGAAGGCCGCGTCGGGAGGGCCTGCGACGCTGACGGCCTTCCCGCCTGGCTTGAGTACCCGCAGGGACTTCTCGAGCGTCTTGCCGCCGAGCGTGTCGAGGACGACGTCGTAGTCGTCCAGGACGGTCTCGAAGTCCTGCCGCCGGTAGTCGACGACGACGTCCGCGCCGAGCTCCTCGACCAGTTCGACCTTGGCCGTGCTCGCGGTGGCGGCCACGTGCGCCCCCAGCTGCTTGGCCAGCTGTACGGCGATGGTGCCGAGGCCGCCGGCACCGGCGTGGATCAGGACCTTCTGGCCCGGCCGCACCTGGGCCCGCTCGACCAGTGCCTGCCATGCGGTCAGGGCGACGAGGGGGAGGGACGCGGCCTCCGTCATGGTGAGGTTCGCCGGTTTGCCCGCCACGTCGTTCTGGTGAACGGCGATGAGTTCGGCGAAGGTGCCGATGCGGTCCTTGCCGGGCCGCGCGTAGACCTCGTCGCCCACGGTGAACCGCGTGACGGCCGGCCCCGTCCGGACGACCACCCCGGCGAGGTCGTTGCCCAGGACGAGCGGCAGCCGGTACGGGAGGAACGCCTTGAACGCCCCGTCCCGGAGCCTGAGGTCGAGCGGGTTGACGCTCGCCGCGTGGATCCGGACCAGGACGTCGTCGGGGCCCACCTGGGGGTCGGGCATCTCGCCGGCGTGCACTGCGCTCCGGTCGCCGTACCGCTCGATCATGAAGGTCTTCATCGTCGTCTCCGTCACCCGCCCCGAGGGGGCCGGGGTCTTCGTCCGTCGTGGGATCTCCCGGGACGGATCATCCGCGGTGTGTGCTTCGGATTCCGGCAGCACCGCGCCGGTGCGGGATTGGGATTGCGGCCGGTGCGGCGAGGGTGTCTCAGGCGGCGGCCGGTGAAGCGCCCAGGCTCTGCTTGACGTGCCGGGTGGTGTCGTCGGCGAGGATCTCGGTCAGGCCCGATTCGATGCCGCGCAGGGCCTGTGCGGCGACATCGGCGGGGTCGGTCTTCTGGTCGGCGGGGACGGCCGCTGCCATGTCGGTGTCCATGTAGGCGACGTGCAGCGCGGAGACGGTGATGCCGCGGGGCGCCAGCTCCTCCCGGGCCGCGTTGGTCTGTGCCCATGCCGCGGCCTTGGCCGCCGCGTAGGACCCGAGGCCGGCGGGGTGCAGCCAGGACAGGACGGACAGGACGTTGAGCACGGTCCCGCCGCCGTTGCCCTCGATGACGGGGGCGAAGGCGCGGGTCACGGCGAGGGGGCCGAAGAAGTTCGTCTCCATCTCCAGGCGCACCGTGTCCAGGCCGCCCGCGATCAGAGGCGTGGCGGTGGAGATGCCCGCGTTGTTCACCAGCAGCGTCGCGTCGGACGCGGTGAGGGCCGCGGCGCGGATCGACTCCTCGTCCGTCACGTCCAGCCTCAGGGGGACGACGCCCGGCAGGTCCACCGTCTCGGGGCGGCGGGCGGCGGCGTACACCTTCGCGCCGCGCTCCACGAGCTGGGCCGCCAGGTGCCGTCCGAGGCCCCGGTTGGCACCGGTGACGACCGCGACCGTGTTGTTCAGATCCATGACTACTCCCTGCGTCGCGGGCGCCGGACGGCCCGCTGTCGTGAATTAGATTACGATGACAATCTAAAACACAGTCTAGGATAGATTGCAACCGACATCCAATGGGAGGTGGCTCATGGGCCGCGTATCGCAGGCACAAGCGGAGGAGAACCGCCGGCGGGTCGTGGAAACCGCCTCCCGGCTGTTCCGGGAGCAGGGCACCCACACCAGCGTCGCCGACCTCATGAAGGCGTCCGGCCTGACCCACGGCGGCTTCTACAAGCAGTTCGCCTCCAAGGAGGCGCTCATCGGCGAAGCCACCGCGCAGGCCTTCGAGGAACTCGCCCGGCTCCACCAGGACGGGATCGAGCAGCACGCGGGCCGGCGCGACGCCGCTCAGCAGGCGCTGATCGGCACCTATCTCTCCGTGGAGCACCGCGACAGCGCGGCGCGGGGGTGCCCTGTCGCCGCGCTGGCCACCGACATGGCGCGTGAGCACGGAGACGGTGAGGCGCGCCGCGTGTACACCGAGGGCGTGCGGGACTTCGCCGCGTTCCTCGCCACGGACGACCGGGACGGCATCACCCGCCTGAGCACGATGGTCGGGGCACTCCTCCTGGCCCGGGCGACCGAAGGCTCCCCGCTCTCCGAGGAGATCCTCACCGCCGCGCGCGCGGCCCTGTCGGCAGCCGGCTGAGCGCGGGGGCCGGGCCCGGTCCTACGAGGCAGCGGGCTGGTAGGGGCCGCCGATGCCCCACGCCTGGTGCATCGCGTCGGCGTAGGCGGCCGCGAGCCGGTGTTCGCCGGAGGGGCCGGGGTGCGTGCCGTCGTAGGTGTCCGTGTGGATGTCGTAGCCGGGCGGGTGCGAGGCCAGGAGGAGCGGGGAGCCCGGGGCGTCGAGGTCGGCCACGGTCTTGGCGAGGAGTTCGTTGAAGCGGGCGCACTCGGCGGCGAAGGGGGCGTCGGACTCGGCCCGGATGTTCGGTATGACGGGGAGCAGCACGCATTTGATGTGCGGGTTCGCCGTACGGGCCGCCGTGAGGAACGAGCGGGCGTTCAGCGCGGTCTGCTCGCTGTCCGTGTAGAAGCCGAGGTCTATCAGGCCGAGCGAGACGAGCAGGACGTCCGCCCGGTGCTCGGCGACCGTGTCCGCGATCACCGGGGCCATGTGCAGCCAGCCCTCGCCCCAGCCGGCCAGGTGGCGACGGGCGCCGGAGGGGAAGCCTGCGGCGGCGTACGCGGTCGAGACGGGTGTGCCCGTGCCGGTGTCGTACAGCTCGGTGCGCGGGCCGACGATCGCGTACGGACCGTCGAAGGCAGCTTCGAGGTGCTGCCACATGCGGTAGCGCCACGTGAAGTCGCCGGCGCGTCCGATGGTCATGGAATCGCCGACGCACATGAAACGCATGGCGCCATCATGGCGGATCATGGCTCCGGCCTGCGACGTGACGATGGACACTTGTGCCATGCGTTCGTACCGAGTGACCGTTCTCGCCGCCACCGCGCTCCTGTCCTTCGCGACGGCGGCGGTTCCTGCCGTGGCCGACGACGGGGATGCCGACCGGAGCTTCACGATCGAGGACCCGCGGATCACCGAGTCCAGCGGTCTGGCCGCCAGCCGCGCCCACCCGGGGATCTACTGGACGCACAACGACAGCGACGACGGGCCGTACGTCTTCGCCGTCGACTCCCGCACCGGGAAGACCGTCGCCAGGATCACCATGAAGGGCGTGGGCGCGCCCCGGGACGTGGAGGCGATCTCGCTGGGGCCCGACGGGAACCTGTACGTCGGTGACATCGGCGACAACCTGAACGGCAGTTGGGACCACGTCTGGATCTACCGCTTCCCCGAGCCGAAGGAGCTCCGGGACGCGACGGTCCGGGCCACGCAGTTCGACGTGAAGTACGCCGACGGTCCGCGCAACGCGGAGGCGCTGATGGTCCACCCCAAGACCGGGCGCGTGTACATCGCGTCGAAGAACGAGGACGGCGGCGGGCTGTACGAAGGTCCCGCGAAGCTCGCGACAGGTGGGGACAACGTGTTCCGGCGGGTGGGGGAGGTGCCGTGGGTGACGGACGGCGCGTTCTCGCCGGACGGCAAGGAGCTGGTGTTGCGCTCGTACTTCAGCGCGCGCGGCTACGTCTTCGCGAACGGCAGGCTCGGCAAGGACTACGCGGTCGATTCGCCGCTGCTCGGGCAGGCCGAGTCGGTGACGTACACCGCCGACGGCTCGGCGCTGATGTACGGCTCCGAGGGCGAGCAGAGCGATGTGGTGCGGGTGGACCTGAAGAACGGCGGGGGCGACGGGCCCGCCCGGGCGGGCGGCACGTCGCCGTCCGCGGGCAACGCGGCGGGCGGGGACGGCGTACCCGTCAAGGGCACGACGCTGACCGGGGTCGCCGTCCTCGCCGGGATCGGGCTGCTGCTGTTCCTGGGCAGGCGGCGACGTCAGGGCTGAGCCCTGCGTCTCGGGGGCGGCGACGAGCCCGGCGTAGGGTCGGCGTCCTATGACGACGAACAACGGGCCCTCGCCCTTCTCCACCACCCGCCTCGACGCCCTGCCCCTGCGGGTGGCCCACGCGGACGAGATGGCGGCCGTGCTCGGCGATCCGGCCCTGCACACCTTCACCGGAGGCGCCCCGGAGTCGGCCCGGGAGCTGCGGGCCCGCTACGAGCGGCAGACCGCCGGTTCACCGGACCCCGCCGAGCTCTGGTGGAACTGGGTGCTCCGGGTCCGGGACGAGGACGGCCTGGCCGGCTACGTACAGGCGACGGTCCGAGGCTCGGGGGCGGAGATCGCCTGGGTGACCGGCACTCAGTGGCAGGGCCGGGGGTACGCCAAGGAGGCGGCGGGCGGGCTGGTCGCGCACCTGCTGGGCGGGGGTGTGGTGCGTACGGTCATCGCCCACGTCCACCCCGGCCACACGGCGTCCGCTGCCGTGGCCGCGGCTGCGGGGCTGGTGCGGACCGGTGAGTGGGAGGACGGGGAGGAGCGGTGGCGGCTGGGTGCCGGAGCGAGCTCTGAGCCCTCGGCCGCAGGGCGGGCCTGACCTCGCCGGGCCGGCCTTGACCGGTGCGGCGACGTCGAGGACCACCTCGGCGCCGGTCGAGTCGGGGAGCGGGGCATCCTGGCCGGGGGTGCACACCACGTGGCGGTCGTACCCGACCTCGCGGTCGTCGACGCAGATCGCGGCGTGGACATCCGGCTCGTCTTCACAGGGGTGCTCGACTGCTGCTGCAGACATTGCGGGCCTCGTGGAACGGCTGGTGTCGAGCGCGTCATCGTAGGACGGTGTGGCCGTAGGCGGCGGGCAGGCGCCGCCCTCACCCCGCCGGGTGAAGCAGCAACGGCCCTGCGCACACGGGCGTGTGCGCAGGGCCGTTGCTCAGGTGCGGAGGCGTTACAGCTTCTCGATCACGTAGTCGATGCACGCCGTCAGCGCCTGGACGTCCGACGGGTCGATCGCCGGGAACATCGCCACGCGCAGCTGGTTGCGGCCCAGCTTGCGGTAGGGCTCCGTGTCGACGATGCCGTTGGCGCGGAGCGCCTTGGCGATCGCTGCGGCGTCGATCTCGTCCGCGAAGTCGATCGTGCCGATGACCTGCGAGCGCTTGGCCGCGTCCGTGACGAACGGGGTCGCGTACTTCGACTCCTCGGCCCAGCCGTACAGGTGGCCGGAGGAGGCGGCCGTGCGGCCGGTGGTGAACTCCAGGCCGCCCTGGGTGTTCATCCAGGTCAGCTGCTCGTTCAGCAGGAACAGCGTGGCGAGGGCCGGGGTGTTGTACGTCTGGTTCTTCAGGGAGTTGTCGATCGCCGTGGGCAGCGAGAAGAACTCCGGGATGTGACGGCCGGAGGCGTGGATGCGCGCGGCGCGCTCCAGGGCCGCCGGGGAGAAGACACCGATCCACAGGCCGCCGTCGGAGGCGAAGGACTTCTGCGGGGCGAAGTAGTAGACGTCCGTCTCGGCGATGTCGACCGGCAGACCGCCCGCGCCGGAGGTGGCGTCCACCAGGACCAGGGAGCCCTCGTCGGCGCCCGCGACGCGCTTGACGGGCGCGGCGACACCGGTGGAGGTCTCGTTGTGGGTGAAGGCGTAGACGTCGACGCCCGCCTCGGCCTTCGGGTCCGGGTGGGTGCCCGGGTCCGAGGCGATGACGGTCGGGTCGGCCAGCCACGGGGCGAGCTTGGCGGCCTTCGCGAACTTCGAGGAGAACTCACCGAAGTTGAGGTGCTGGGACTTCGACTCGATCAGACCGTGGGTCGCGATGTCCCAGAAGGCGGTGGAGCCGCCGTTGCCCAGGATCACCTCGTAACCCTCGGGGAGGGAGAAGAGGTCGCGCACGCCGTCACGTACCGCGCCGACCAGGTTCTTCACCGGGGCCTGGCGGTGGGACGTGCCGAGAAGAGACGTACCGGTGGCGGCCAGCGCGTCGAGCGCCTCCGTCCGCACCTTGGAAGGACCGGCGCCGAAGCGTCCGTCGGCGGGCTTGATGTCAGCGGGAATCTGGATGTCGGCCACGAGTCGGAGCGTAGCCGCTCGCCGCGGCGGCTACGCACCCTGTCCGTCGGATGAGACAGGGATCCGACTCGTGGATCTTGGAGGTATGTCCGTACGGGGGCCCGGCCGGCCCGGATCAGCCCAGCTCGACGGGGAGGTCGAACAGGTCGTTCTGGGTGACGATCGGCTTGTTGCGCAGCTCGGAGGCCGGCACGGCGAGCTCCAGCTCCGGGAACCGCTCGTACAGCGCCGGGAGCGCGACGCCCGCTTCGAGGCGGGAGAGCGCGGCGCCCGGGCAGACGTGCGGGCCGTGACCGAAGGCGATGTGGCGGTTCGGGGAGCGGGTCGCGTCGAACTCGCCGGCGGTCGGGCCGTACTGCGCCTCGTCGCGGCCCAGCGCGCCGAAGGACACGATCAGTGCCTCGCCCTTGGGGAGGACCTTGTCACCGACCTCGACGTCCTCCGTCGCGAAGCGGATCAGGACGTGGGAGGTCGGGGTGTTCCAGCGCAGGGTCTCCTCGATCACGTTCTCCCACGGCAGCTCGCCGTTCAGGACCTGCTTGCGCTGCTCGGGGTGGGTCTCCAGGGCGACGACGGCGTTGACGATCAGGCTGATCGTCGTCTCGTGGCCCGCCGCGATGATCAGCTGGAGGGTGTTGACGATCTCCTCGTTGGTGAGGTGGTCGCCGTCCTCGGAGGCCGCGATCAGGGCGCTGGTCAGGTCGTCGCCGGGCTCGGCCCGCTTCGCGTCGACGATCTTCGTGAAGAGGGCGCCGAGGTCCGCCATCATCTGCGGGACCTCCTCCGGCGGCGTCTGCGTCGAGAAGAACTTCTCGAAGAGTTCCTTCAGGCGGGGGTGGTCGGCGCCGTCGACGCCCATCAGCTCGCTGATCACGTTCATCGGCAGCGGGTAGGCGAACTCGGCCTTCAGGTCGACCTTCTCGCCCTTGGGCAGGGCCGCGAGACGGTCCAGGCTCGCGGTCGTCAGCGCCTCGATGCCCGCGCGCAGCCGCTCCACGCGCTTGACCGTGAGGGCCTGCGCGACCAGGGTGCGCAGCCGGCGGTGGTCGGCGCCGTCGACGGTCAGCATGGAGCGGCCCGGGTTGGCCAGGCCGATCAGCGGCCAGTCCTTCGGGATCTCGCCGCGCTGCCAGGCGCCCCAGACGTTGATGTCCTTCACGATCCTGGAGTCGGTCAGCAGCTGCCGCGCCTCCGCGTGGTGGGTGACCGCGTAGCAGTGCACGCCGCCGGGGAGCTCCACCTCGGCGAGCGGGCCCGCGGCGCGCAGGGCCGCGCTCTCGCCGTCGAGGTCGGCGACGAACGGGTCGAGGGCGATGCGGGTCATATCTGGCCTCCGGAGGCGGGTCCTGTGGCGGGCGTGGGCGTGAAGGCGACGGGCAGGTCCGTCAGGCCCCGCAGCCAGGGGGAGGGGCGCCGGGTGAGCTGCTCGGCGGGGACGTCCAGGTCGATGTCCGGGAGGCGGTCCAGGAGGACCTCGATGCCGGTACGGGCGATGACCTCGGCGGTCTCCTGGGCCGGGAACGGGCAGCGGTGCTCGCCGTGGCCGAAGGAGAGGAACGCGTTGTTGCCGCCGGTCAGCGAGGAGCCGTCGGTGCGCACCTGCGGGTCGGCGTTGGCGGCGGCGATGCCCAGGAGCAGCAGGTCGCCCGCCTGGATGTGACGGCCCCCGAGGTGGGTGTCGCGCGAGGCCCAGCGGCCGGCGACGTTCTGCGTGGGGGTGTCCTCCCACAGGACTTCGTTCATGGCCTCGGCGACGCTGTGCCGGCCGCCGGAGAGGGAGGCGGCGAACCGGTCGTCGGTGAGCATCAGCCGCAGCGAGTTGCCCATCCAGTCCGCGGTCGGCTGGTGACCCGCGGCCATCATGACCATGAGGTCCTGGGCGACCTCCTCGTCCGTGAAGCCGCCGGGGTCGGCCAGCATCCTGGTGGCGACGTCGTCGCCCGGCTCGGCGTGCTTGTCCGCCAGCAGCTGGAACATCGACGTGCCGAGGTGCTGCTGGCCGGCGAGGGCGCGTTCACGGCCGTCGATCATGTCGTTGATCGAGCCGACGAGCGCGTCGCCGACCTCGTCGCTGAAGCCGTAGATCCTGGCCAGGACGCGGGCGGGGAGCAGCATCGCGTACTCGGCGATGATGTCGGTCGAGCCCTTGGAGCAGAACCGGTCGATCAGCTCGTCGGCGAAGTCCTCCGCGTACCGCTTGAGGGCGAACGGGTCGACCGCCTCCAGGGCGTTGCTGATCATCCGGGCGCGTTCGACGTGCCGGGGACCGACCGTGTAGAGGATCGACGGCTGCTTGCGGCCGATCATCGGGAGCAGGGGCCAGCCGTCGGGGATGTGCTCCCACTGGTTCCAGAGGTCGGAGTCGCGGCTGAACAGCACCGGGTCGCTGGTGACCTGGTGCAGTTCGCGGTAGCCGAGGATCAGCCACGCGGGGATGTCGCCGTCCAGGACGACGGGTGCGACGGCGCCGTGGTCGCGGCGCATCTCGCGGTACAGCTGCGTGGGTTCGGTCTGGAACCGGGGCCCGGACAGAGGCGTGCGGCCGTGTGCGGGGCAGCCCGGGGGCGGCTCTGGTGGCTGGGTCACGGGGTGGGCTCCGGGGTCTTCTCCGGAGCGGTTTCCGGACGGGCGGCGGCTGAGGAGCTGACCGTGCCCCGCGAAAGGGCGTAGAGGTGCTCCACCAGCGTGATCAGGACGTACTTGCTGGAGGACCGGTCCCGGGCGTCGCACTCCACGAGCGGTACGTCGTCCGAGAGGGCGAGCGCCTCGCGGATCTGCTGCTCGGTGTGGAGCGGGCCGCCGAAGTCGTTGCACGCCACGATGAAGGGTGTGCCGTGGTGCTCCAGCCGGTCGATGGCGTACCAGGAGTCGGCGAGGCGCCGGGTGTCGACGAGGACGACCGCGCCGAGGGTCCCGGAGAACAGCCGGTCCCAGAGGAACCAGAAGCGCTCCTGGCCGGGTGCGCCGAAGAGGTACAGGACGGAGCGTGCGTCGAGCGTGATCCGGCCGAAGTCGAAGGCGACGGTGGTGGACGTCTTCGACTGCACCCCGTCGAGGTGGTCGACGGCCTCGCCCGCGCGGGTCATCGTCTCCTCCGTGTTGAGCGGACGGATCTCGCTCACGGATCGGACCATGGTGGTCTTGCCGACCCCGAAGCCACCGACGACGACTATCTTCAGTCCGTTGTCGGCCGTGGCCTGCAGGGCGGCACGGTCAGAGGTTGCGGAGTCCAACGAGCACCTGTTCCAGGATGTCGGGGTCGGGGAGCCGGTCCGCGACACGTGCGGTACGGGGGTGGCGGGCGCTGATCCGGCCGGTGTCGAGCAGATCGCACAGCAGGATGCGCACGATGCTGACGGGCAGGTTCAGTCCGGCGGCGAGTTCGACGACGGCCGTGGGCCGTTCGCACATCCGCAGGATCGTGACGTGCTCCGACTGCATGCCGGGGGCCGGCTCGCATTCGGAGACGACCAGCGTCACCAGGTCGAAGGCGGCCGAATCGGACTGACTGCGGCCACCGGTGAGGGTGTAGAGCCGGTCCGGATCGTCGTCCCGGCCGGGGCGGGGGCGGGGAGTCATACGGCCGCGGTTTCGGAGGCTTCCACGGACTCGCGCGGCGGGGCGACGAGGTGCTCGCCGAGCTGCTCGACGAGCTCGCTCATGTTGTGTCCGACGAGGCCGACATCGGCACTCTCGGAGGCGACGACCGCGAGGTGGGCGCCCGCCCCTGCCTCCACGATGAACAGCACCCCGCC
Organism: Streptomyces sp. NBC_01013; assembly: GCF_045162765.1. NCBI lineage: Bacteria > Bacillati > Actinomycetota > Actinomycetes > Kitasatosporales > Streptomycetaceae > Streptomyces > Streptomyces sp. NBC_01013. The sequence continues at coordinate 3,605,946 of NZ_CP108687.1, read as the reverse complement.
GTAGAACTCGGCCATCGCGGACCGTACGCCGCCGGTGCCGTCACCGAACTCGACGGAGGCGCCGTGCGAGAGGCTCTGGATTCCGGCCGAGATCGCTGCCAGCTGGTCCGCCTGGTCGACGGAGAGCTCGGGGGTACGGCACAGCTTGAGGCCGTCCCTGGACAGCACGAGGGCGTGACGGGCGCCGGGGGTGCGCTCAAGGAGCCCCTCCAGCAGCCAGTTGAGCTTCTCGTCGGTGGTCGCGGTCATGGGGTGTTGCCTTCCGGGTGCGGGGAGTTGGGCCGTACGGCCTGGCGGAAGCTGCTGAAGCGGGCTGCCTGGGTCTTGGGGTCGGCGGTACGGGGCCGGGGGGTGGTGCCGTCCGTCGTCTCGGAGTCCGGGTCGGAGTTGGCTGCCCGGGCGCGGGACTCGGCGGCGGCCAGGGTGCGGCCGCGCGAGCGCTTGGGCAGGCCGCTCTCGCCGAACCGGGGGAGGCTGCCGGTCGTCTCCGAACCGGAGTCGGAGCGCAGGGGCTCCGCGGTGCGGGCGGTGTCGGAGGCCGTGTCGGGCGCTGCGCCGGAGCGGTCGACGCCGGAGGTGTGGACCGGTTCGGGCTCGCGCGGGACAGGGGAGGGGGCGGGGGCGGCCGGCTCGGCGACGGGTCCGTGGGCCGGCATCGGGGTGCGGGTGATGATCTCCTGCGGGAGCATCATCAGCGCACCCGTGCCGCCGCGCGCGGAGGGCCGGAACGAGACGGTCAGACCGTGCTTGCGGGCGAGGCGGCCGACGACGGCGAGACCGAGGCGGGTGCCGGACAGGCCGGTCAGGTCGTGGTCGGTCGCGGAGACGGCGTGTTCGGCGCGGCGCAGCTGCACGTCGCTCATGACGAGACCGCTGTCCTCGACGGTCAGCACGATGCCGGCCGGGACCTCCTCCACGTACACATGGACCTCGGCCGTGGGCGGCGAGAAGTTCGCGGCGTTGTCGAGGAGTTCGGCCAGGGCGTGCATGACGCCCTCGGCGGCGTGACCGGCGACGGCGACGTCGCTGGTCGAGTGGAGACGGATGCGCTGGTATCCGCTGATCCGGCCCATCGCGCCGCGCAGGATGGACTCCATCACGATCGGCTTCGCCCAGCGCCGCCCGGAGCGGGCACCGGTCAGCACGGCGATGGAGTCGGCCAGCCGGCCCGCCTGGGCGGTGCGGTGGTCGAGGTGGAGGAGGTCGCCCAGCACGTCCTCGGAGGAGTGCCGGTGCTCCATGTCGCGCAGGTCGGCGAGCATGCTGGTGGCGAGGGCCTGCATCCGTCCTGCGGCGTTGGCGCAGGCGGCGACGGCGGCGGAGCGTTCGGTTTCACTGCGGGCGGCGCGGGCCTTGAGGCGCGCGTTCTCCGCGGTGAGCTGCTCCGCGCCGGCGCGGGCCTGCTCGATGACGCGGGCCGTCTCGGCGGCCGCCGCGGCCTTGATCCTGGCGGTCTCGGCGGTGAACCGCTGGGCGTCGGCCGCGGAGGCCGACACCATGCGCGAGGTCTCGGCGGTGAACCTCCCGCTCTCGGCTGCGAGGAGTTCGCGCAGCCGGCGTGCGGCGAGGCGGGCGCGGACGGCGGTGGCGACGGCGGCGGAGAGCAGCACGGCGGCGGCGCTCGACCCCCAGGCCACTGCGGTCCTGGCCGAGTCGGGAGCGACAGCGGTCGCCCACAGACACAGGGATCCGGTGAGGGCCACGGTGACCAGCAGGGCCAGTGCGGTCGGCCGGGTTGAGGGGCGCAAGCGGAGTCCTTGGGGGGCGGACGGTGACGGATGGGACGGTTCGGGCGAGTCGTGACTGGGGTGATCAAATGCGACAACTGGAACAGATGATTCCCAGACAAGTCTGGGTCACTATATGAGAATTGACGATCTGTTTGGGAAGAACTTGTGGTGTTCTCTGTTCCGTTTGTGTTTGAGAGCCCGGCATATTCCGACGTATTGACGTAATCGGCGGAAACGTGCGGGGCTGCCCGGCAGCCCGGCCGGCCCGACGGCATCCTGGCCGGATGGCATCCGGCAACGCTCACTCGGGCGGCACACCCACCTCACTCGTCCGCGAACTGCGCGCGTCCGTACGGGGCGAGGTCGCGTTCGACGCCACCGCACGGGCCCTGGCGACGATGGACGCCTCCAATTACCGCCGGGTGCCGCTCGGGGTCGTCGCCCCGCGCGACGCCGACGACATCGCCGCCGTGCTGTCCGTCTGCCGGGCGCACGCGGTGCCCGTCGTGCCGCGCGGCGGCGGTACCTCCATCGCCGGGCAGGCCACCGGCACCGGCGTCGTCCTCGACCTCACCCGCCATCTGCGCACGATCGTGGACCTGGACGCAGGCTCCCGTACCGCCGTGGTCCAGCCGGGTGTCGTCCTGGACGACCTGCGGGCCGCCGCAGCCCCGCACGGGCTGACCTTCGGCCCGGACCCCTCCACGCACAGCCGCTGCACCCTCGGCGGCATGATCGGCAACAACTCCTGCGGCTCGCACTCGGTCGCCTGGGGTACCACGGCCGACAACGTCCACGCCCTGACCGTCGCCCGCTACGGCGGCGACACCCTGCGCCTGGAGCGGGGGGCCGAGGGTCCCGCCGGACTCCATGAACTGATCACCGGCCACCTCGCCCTCCTGCGCACCGGATTCCCCGCACTCCCGCGCCGCATCTCCGGATACGCCCTGGACGCCCTGCTGCCCGAGAACGGTCCCGACCCCGCCCGTGCGTTCTGCGGCAGCGAGGGCACCCTCGGCGTCGTGACGGAGGCGACGCTGCGGCTGGTCGGGTCACCCGCCGCCCGTGCGCTCGCCGTCCTCGGCTACGCCGACGAGTCCGCGGCCGCCGAGGCCGCCCCCGGCCTCCTGCCCCTTCGCCCGCTGACCGTCGAGGGCATGGCCGCCGACCTCGTACGCGAACCGGCCGGGCTGCCCCGCGGCGCGGCCTGGCTCTTCGTGGAAACGGGCGGCGCCACCCCGGCCGAGGCCCGGGCACACGCCGAGCGCATCGTGCGGGCCGCGTCCGCCGACGCGGTGGACACGGCCGTCGTCACCGACCCGGCCGGGCAGCGGGCCCTGTGGCGGATCCGGGAGGACGCGGCCGGCACCGCGACCCGGATGCCCGACGGCACCGAGGCCTGGCCCGGGTGGGAGGACTGCGCCGTGCCGCCCGCCCGGCTCGGCCCCTACCTCCGCGACTTCCGCGCCCTGCTGGCCGAACACGGCCTGCGCGGGTCGCCGTACGGGCACTTCGGCGACGGCTGCATCCACGTCCGCATCGACTTCGACCTGCTGACCGGCGCGGGCGTCGCCCGCTTCCGCCGCTTCTCCGAGGACCTCGCCTCGCTCGTCGTCGCACACGGCGGCTCCCTGTCCGGTGAACACGGCGACGGCCAGGCACGCGCCGAACTGCTGCCCCGGATGTACGGGGACGAACTCGTCTCACTCTTCGCCCGGTTCAAGGACCTCTGGGACCCCGACGGCGGCATGAACCCGGGCATCCTCGCCCGCCCGGCCCGCCTCGACGAGAACCTCCGCTTCGACGTGCTCCCGAAGAAGCCCGTCGACGTCGCCTTCGGCTACCCGCGCGACGGCGGTGACTTCTCCGCGGCCGTGCGCCGGTGCGTCGGGGTCGCCAAGTGCCGTACGGAGCAGACGTCCGGCCCGGCCGTGATGTGCCCCTCCTTCCGCGCGACGGGCGAGGAGGCCCATTCGACCCGCGGCCGGGCCCGGCTGCTGCACGAGATGCTGGCCGGAACGGCGGGCGGGGTGATCAAGGACGGCTGGCGCTCGACGGAGGTGCGGGACGCGCTCGACCTGTGCCTGTCCTGCAAGGGCTGCCGCAGTGACTGCCCGGTGGGCGTCGACATGGCCACGTACAAGGCGGAGTTCCTGCACCACCACTACCGCCGGCGGCTGCGCCCCGCCGCGCACTACGCGATGGGGTGGCTGCCGAGGTGGCTGCGCCTCGCGTCCCCCGTCGCGGGCGCGCTGAACGCCCTGGCCCGGGTGCGCCCGCTCGCGGCCCTCGCCAAGCGGCTGGCGGGCATCGCGCCGGAGCGAGGGATTCCGGTCCTGGCGCGGGAGACGTTCACGCGGTGGCTCCTGCGGCGTCAGGGCAAGGGGACTTCCGTCTTCTCCCGCGACGACGTGGCCCTGGTCTGGCCGGACACGTTCACCGAACACCTCTCGCCCGAGGTGGGCCGGGCGGCGGTGAGGGTTCTGGAGGCCGCGGGCCGGACCGCGCTGACGCCCGGCAGCGGCCTGTGCTGCGGCCTCACGTACGTCTCGACCGGCCAGCTGGACCATGCGCGCAGGGTGATGCGCCGCACCCTGGAACGGCTGGGCGGCCTGCTGGGTGATCCCGTGATCGTCCTGGAGCCGAGCTGCGCGGCGACGCTCCGTACGGACCTCCCCGAGCTCCTGCCGGACGACCCCCGGGCGGCAGAACTGGCATCGTCCGTACACACGTTGGCCGCATACCTGGAGGAGTACGCCCCCGACTGGCAGCCCCCGCACATCGACCGTCCGGTCACCGGCCAGACGCACTGCCACCAGCACGCGGTGCTGGGCGATGCCGCGGATCGCCGGCTGCGTGAACGTGCGGGTCTGGTCGGGGATCTGGCGGGCGGCTGCTGCGGCCTGGCCGGCAACTTCGGCTTCGAGCGCGGCCACTGGGAGGTGTCGGTGGCCTGCGCGGAGGACCAGTTGCTGCCGGCCGTGCGGGGAGGGGCGGTGGGCGCGGAGGTCCTTGCGGACGGGTTCTCCTGCCGGACGCAGCTGGCCCAGGTGGGGGGCGTGCGCGCGCGCCACCTGGCCCAGCTGCTGGCGGAGGGGCTGGAGGAGGAGTGACCGGGCCGTTCCCGGCAGGTCCGTTGTGTTCCGCGCCGGACCGGGCGCCCGCCTCGGGCGCCACCGAAGCTGTGGGGTCAGTGGGATTCCTTGCCGGGCGGGGCGGGGCGGGAGCCGCCCCGCCCCGTCGGCTCAGCGCCGCGCCGCCTTCACCACCGCCGCCACCAGCCGCTCGTTCTCCGGAGCCGCCCCGCCCGGGAACGCGAAACGCCTCCGCGTGTACCCGTACGCGATCCCGCTCGCCGGGTCCGCGAACGCCTGCGAGCCCGCCGCGCCGCAGTGGCCGAACGCGCCCTCGCCGAGGCACGGGTAGACCATCTGCGGGCGCTCGAAGCCGAGGCCGAAGTGGTCCGTCTCCTCGGTCACCCGGTCGGTGCCGGCGAGGCCGAGCCGGGCGAACTCGGTGCGGGTCTCCGGCTTCAGCAGCGGGGGCCGCCCCGCGAACTCCGAGAGCGTGGCCGCGTACATGCCGGCGAGGGCGCGCGCCGAGCCGATGCCGCCGACGGAGGCCGGGCCGAGCGCGCGCACGGACGGCTGGTTGATCCACGCGACCATGTCCGTCCGCACGTTGAAGGCCACCGCCTTCAGACCCTTCGGGTCGAACGGCCGGGCGGCCATCTCCGCCGCCTGCTCCGGTGTCGGGTTGAGGGGCCGGATGGCGACATAGCGCGGTTCCAGCCCGGCGGGGTGCCCCATGTAGAGGTCAAGGCCGTACGGGGCGCGGACGCGCTCCTCGAACAGCTCCTGGATCGAGCGCCCGGTGGCCCGGCGCACCACCTCACCGGTCAGGGCGCCGATCACCAGCGCGTGATAGCCGTACTCCTTGCCCGGCTCCCAGAACGGGGTCTGCCCGGCCAGCCGGGCGGCGAGCAACCGGTCGTCGGCCAGGTCCGCATCGGGAAAGCCGCCCTCGATGCCGATCAGCCCGGAGCGGTGGCCCAGCAGTTCCCGCAGGGTCAGTTGGCCCTTGCCCTCCGCCGCGAACTCCGGCCAGTACGAGGCGACCGTGCGGTCCAGGTCGAGCGTCCCGTCCTGCACGAGCAGGGCCACGACGAGGTGGGCGGCGCCCTTGGTGGACGAGAAGACCGCGGGCAGCGAGTCGCCGTCGATCCCGTCACCCGCCCAGAGGTCGACGACCAGCCGCCCCTCCCGGTAGACCGCGAGCTGTGCGCCCGGCTCGTTGTGCTCCTCGGTGAGTACGGCGGCGAACTCGTCTCGCACCGCCTCGTAGCCGGCGGCCACGGTGCCGTGCACGGTGATGCTGGTGGAGCTGGAGCTGTGGTCCGACATGGGTCCCCCCTTGGCGGGCGCGGCTTTCGCGCCTCTCTCACAGGGGCACCAACTACGCGCCCGTGCGCGCACATTCCCTCATTCCCCGGCGTCTCGCGCCACGATCTCGCGGGCCAGCGCGGCAAGGTCGTCGAGGGCGGGGTGACCGGGTGCGTCGCGGCGGGCGAACAGTACCGGGAGGGGCGGGGCGTCCACGAGCGGGCGGTAGGCGACCCCGGCGTGCGGGTGCATGCCGGCCGTCGACGCGGCCGAGACCCCGGTGCCGCGCCCCGCCGCGATGGCGGCCAGCCAGTCGTCGGTGTTGGCCACGGTCAGCGTGGCGGCGGGACGTGCGTGCGGCGGCCACAGCTCGGGGGTGGTGGTGCCGGAGACGGTGTTCAGGACGACGGTGCCGGTCGCCAGATCGGCCAGCCGGAGCGTGGCACGGGAGGCGAGGGGGCCGTCCGCCGCCACGGCGGCCACCCGCTCCTCCTCGTACAGCACCTCCGTGACGAGACCCGGCGCCTCGACGGGGCCGCGCAGCAGTGCGGCGTCGACCTCGCCGCGGGTCAGTCCGGCGGTGCGGTCGTCGATCCGGCGGAGTTCCAGCGGGGTCTGCGGGCAGCGCTCCTGCCAGGTGCGGAGCAGCGGGGTGGTGTGCCGGCCGAACGCGGACCAGGCGTGCCCCAGCCGAAGCGGCCACCGGCGCAGCCCGCCGGGGTCGAGCGCCTCGTCGAACGCGGCCACCGCGACGGCGGCCTTGTCGCGGAAGGCGACGCCCTCGGGAGTGAGGTCCAGGTGGTGGGTGGAGCGGTCGACGAGCCGGATGCCGAGGTGGCGCTCCAGGGCGGCCAGGGTGCGGGAGACGGCGGGCTGGGTGAGCCGGAGCCTGGCGGCGGCCCGGGTGATGCTGGACTCGTCCGCGACGGCCAGGAAGGCGCGCAGGTGGCGGATCTCGATGCCCCTGCCGGTGTTCCCGCCCGCGCCTGTGCTCGCTGCGCCGCCCGCGCTCCGTCCCGTGCTCATGCGTGGGGAGCATAACGGCCGCCCAATCGGCATTTCACGTGCCGCGCCCAGGTCCTTACGGTGGAGAGGTGCTGCATGGGGTGAGTGCAGTATCTTCGATTTGGTAGTGCATCATGTTGCACTGTCGGTCCTCATGACCCGTACGCGTGAACTCAGAAAGTCAGGCCACAGGTGAACGACCAGGGCACCGCCGCAGAACCGGCCGCAGCAGTCGCCGTCCCCGAGGCGGTCACCGCCCTCGGCGAGCAGGGCGGCTCCGCCCGCGCCGCAGGGCGCAGGGCGGCGCTCGCTCCGGTCGCGCTGGTGGTCGCGGGCGGGCTCTCCGTGCAGTTCGGCTCGGCGGTCGCCGTGCTGCTGATGCCGAAGGCGGGCGCGCTCGGGGTCGTCACCCTGCGCCTCGCCGCCGCGGCCCTCGTCCTGCTCGTCGTCTGCCGCCCGAAGCTGCGCGGCCACGCGCGCGCCGACTGGGGCACCGTGGTGGCCTTCGGCCTCGCCATGGGCGGTATGAACACGCTGTTCTACCAGGCCGCCGACCGCATCCCGCTCGGTGCCGCCGTGACCCTGGAGGTGCTCGGCCCGCTCGCCCTCTCGGTGTTCGCCTCGCGCCGCCTCGTCAACGTGCTCTGGGCGGGCCTCGCGCTGGGCGGGGTGCTGCTGCTGAGCGGCGGGGGCTTCGACCGACTCGATCCGGTGGGCGCCGCGTACGCACTCGCCGCCGGTGCCATGTGGGCGGCGTACATCGTCTTCAGTGCCCGCACCGGCCGCCGTTTCCCGCAGGCCGACGGACTGGCCCTGGCGATGGTGGTGGCGGCCGTCCTCTCGCTGCCGCTCGGCATCATGGAGTCGGGCTCGAAGCTCCTCGTCCCGTCCACGCTCGGCCTCGGCGCCGCCGTGGCCGTGCTGAGCTCGGTCCTCCCCTACACCCTGGAGCTCATTGCGCTGCGCCGGCTGCCCGCGCCCACCTTCGCGATCCTGATGAGCCTGGAACCCGCGATCGCGGCCACGGCCGGCTTCCTCATCCTCGACCAGGCCCTCTCCACGACGGACGCCCTCGCCATCGCGCTGGTCATAGGGGCGAGCATGGGAGCGGTACGCAGTCAGGTGCGGGGCGCCGGGAAGCGCTGAGGGGCCGAGGAGGCGGATGCCACGGTTCCGGCTGCACGCCCGGGTGCCCGATCTTAGGGTGGGCGCGATATCCGACCTGGAGGAAAACATGCCGGAAAGCGACGACCTGCTCGCGCTCGTGACCGACCAGCGCACCAATTTTCTCTACACCGTCGCGAACCTCGACGACACCCAGGCGCGCACCCGCACGACCGTCAGCGAGCTGACGCTCGGCGGACTGCTGAAGCACCTCGGGCTCGTGCAGCGCAGCTGGCTGGACGTGGTCGAGGGCACCGCCCCGGCCAAGATCGACTGGGCGGACCTCGACCCCGACGGCAACCGGATGACCGACGCCGAGACGCTGCCCGGACTGCTGGAGGCCTTCCACGCCGCGGCGGCCGCGTTCGACCGTACGGCGCGCGAGGAGACCGACCTCGACCGTGAGGTCACCCTGCCGGCGTACCCGTGGTCGCCCCCGGAGCCCGTCGTCTGGACGGTCCGCCGCGTCCTGTGGCACATCTTCCGCGAGATCGCCCACCACAGTGGCCACGCCGACATCATCCGCGAGGCGCTGGACGGCGCCAGTACGACGCTCAGGATGAAGGAGGCGGCCGAGAAGGGGCAGTAGGGGCGCTCGGCGGGGGCGTCGTCCGGCGCCCCCGCCCGGCGGGACGGCCGACCGGCAGCCGGCGCCCCCGCCCAGCGGCCGACGCGCCGCTCCTGCGGCAGGCTCCGCACGCGCCGCAGGCCCCGGCGGAAGAAGCCGGAAAAACAATGCAAGCACGCTTGATTGTTTTCTGATGCGCTGGCAGGCTCCGGGACACACCGCCACGCCCCGAGGGGAGCGCACCGTGTCCGATGCCGCAGCCGTGCTCGAAGACCTGCGCAGCGAGAGTGAGGAACTCGACCTGCTCGTCGCCGGGTTGAACGCCTCGCAATGGGCGGGAGCGACACCCGCCGAGGGGTGGACCATCGCCCACCAGGTGGCCCATCTCAGCTGGACCGACGAGGTCGCGCTGATCGCCGTCACGGAGCCCGAGCGATTCGGCGGCGAGGTGGACAGGGCGATGAAGGACCCCGAGGGCTTCGTCGACCGGGCCGCCGAGGAGGTCGTCGCGGCGTACGCCCCGGACGCCCTGCTCGTCCGCTGGCGCAGCGGCCGGCAGCGGCTCCAGGAGGCCCTGCGCGCGGCCCCCGCCGGGACCCGGTTCCCCTGGTACGGGCCGCCGATGAGCGTGGCCTCCATGGCGACCGGGAGGCTCATGGAGACCTGGGCCCACGGCCAGGACGTCGCCGACGCCCTCGGGGTCACCCGCGCCCCCACCGCCCGGCTGCGGCACGTCGCCCGGATCGGGGTCCGGGCCCGCGACTACGCCTTCCTCGTACGGGGGATCCAGCCGCCCGGCGAGGAGTTCCGGGTCGAACTGGAGGCCCCGGGCGGTGAGGTGATCGCCTACGGTCCCCAGGATGCCGACCAGCGCGTCACCGGCCCCCTCCACGACTTCTGCCTGCTCGTCACCCAGCGCGCCCACCGCGACGACCTCGCCGTCCGGGCCGAGGGGGCCGACGCCGACAGGTGGCTGGACATCGCGCAGGCGTTCGCCGGTCCGGCGGGGCCGGGGCGCGTACCGCAGGCGGGCCGATGACCGAGCCGCTGCGGATCGGCAACGCCTCCGGGTTCTACGGCGACCGCTTCGACGCCGTGCGCGAGATGCTCACCGGCGGCCCCCTCGACGTCCTCACCGGCGACTACCTCGCCGAGCTGACCATGCTCATCCTCGGCCGCAGCCGGCTCAAGGATCCGGGACGCGGCTACGCCACCACCTTCCTGCGCCAGCTGGAGGAAGGGCTCGGGCTCGCCCACGAGCACGGGGTGAAGATCGTCACCAACGCGGGCGGGCTCAACCCCGCCGGACTGGCCGACGCCATCACGGAGTTGGCCGCCAAGGTGGGCGTGCCCGTGCGCGTCGCCCATGTCGAGGGCGACAGCCTCACGGTGCCCGACGGCTTCCTCACCGCCAACGCCTACCTCGGCGGGGCGGGCATCGCCGCTTGTCTGCGGGCCGGGGCCGATGTCGTCGTCACCGGCAGGGTCACCGACGCCGCCCTCGTCACCGGACCCGCCGCCGCCCACTTCGGCTGGGGGCCGGAGGACCACGACGCGCTCGCCGGAGCGGTCGTCGCCGGGCACGTACTGGAGTGCGGCACCCAGGCCACCGGCGGCAACTACTCCTTCTTCCGAGGCCACGACATCCGGCGTCCGGGCTTCCCCGTCGCCGAGGTCCACGCCGACGGCTCCTGCGTCATCACGAAGCACGAGGGCACCGGCGGCGTCGTCGACCTCGGCACGGTCACCGCCCAGCTGCTGTACGAGACCGGCGGCGCCCGGTACGCGGGCCCCGACGTCACCGCCCGGCTCGACACCGTACGGCTGTCCCCCGACGGTCCCGACCGGGTCCGCATATCCGGAGTGAGGGGCGAGGCCCCGCCGCCCACGCTCAAGGCCGGGCTCACCCGGCTCGGCGGCTGGCGCAACGAGGTCGTCTTCGTGCTCACCGGGCTCGACATCGAGGCCAAGGCCCAGCTCGTCCGCGACCAGATCGCGGACGCCTTCGCGCGGACCGGCCGGCAGCCCGAGGAAGTGCGGTGGGAGCTCGTCCGTACCGACCGGGCCGATGCGGTGACGGAGGAGACGGCGAGCGCCCTGCTGCGGCTCGTCGTCCGCGACCAGGAACCGGAGGCCGTGGGGCGCGCCCTGTCCGGCGCCGCGATCGAGCTGGCACTCGGCAGCTACCCGGGCTTCCACGTCACCGCTCCGCCCGGGAAGGGCGCACCCTACGGAGTGTTCGAGGCCCGGTACGTACCGGCCGGGGACGTGGAGCAGGTGGCCGTGCTGCCCGACGGGCGGCGCGAGGTGCAGGAACCTGCCGCACGCACGCAGGTCCTGGCGGACGTCGAACAGCCCGCGCTGCCCCCGCCGTTGGAGGCGGCCCCCACCCGGACCGCGCCCCTCGGGCTTGTCGCGGGGGCCCGCAGCGGCGACAAGGGCGGCGACGCCAACATCGGGGTGTGGGTCCGCACCGACGAGGCGTGGCGGTGGCTGGCCCACGAGCTGACCGTCGAGCGGCTGCGGGAACTCCTCCCGGAGACCGCCGGCCTCACCGTCGTACGCCATGTCCTGCCGAACCTGCGCGCCCTGAACTTCACCGTCCACGGGCTCCTCGGCGAAGGTGTCGCCGCCCAGCACCGCTTCGACCCGCAGGCCAAGGCCGTGGGGGAGTGGCTGCGCTCGCGGCGGCTGGACATACCCGTGGCCCTGCTCCCGCCGCTGGAGAGCGCCGACGCACCGGAGGTGCACGCATGACCGTCCTGCCCACCGGCCTCGACACCGCGAGCCCCGAATACGCCGCCCACCGCGCCGCCATGCTCGACAAGCTGACCGAACTGGAGGCCGCGCACACCGGGGCGCTGGGCGGTGGCGGCGAGAAGTACGTCGAGCGGCACCGCTCGCGCGGCAAGCTCCTGGCCCGTGAGCGGATCGAGCTGCTCATCGACCGCGACAGCCCGTTCCTGGAGCTGTCCCCGCTCGCCGCCTGGGGCAGCGACTACGCGGTCGGCGCCTCGCTCGTCACCGGGATCGGGGTGGTGGAGGGCGTCGAGTGCCTGATCACCGCCAACGACCCGACCGTACGCGGTGGCGCCTCCAACCCGTGGACGCTGAAGAAGGCCCTGCGGGCCAACGAGATCGCCTTCGCCAACCGGCTGCCCTGCATCAGCCTGGTCGAGTCGGGGGGCGCCGATCTGCCGTCCCAGAAGGAGATCTTCATCCCGGGCGGGGCGCTCTTCCGCGACATCACCCGGCTCTCGGCCGCCGGCATCCCGACCGTGGCCGTCGTGTTCGGCAACTCCACGGCCGGCGGGGCGTACGTCCCCGGCATGTCCGACCACACCGTCATGATCAAGGAGCAGTCCAAGGTCTTCCTCGGCGGGCCGCCCCTGGTGAAGATGGCCACCGGTGAGGAGAGCGACGACGAATCCCTCGGCGGCGCCGAGATGCACGCCCGCACCTCCGGTCTCGCCGACCACTTCGCCGTCGACGAGCACGACGCGCTGCGCCAGGCCCGCCGCATCGTCGCCCGCCTCAACTGGCGCAAGGCACACCCCGACCCGGGCCCCGCCGAGCCGCCCAAGTACGACGAGGACGAGCTGATCGGCATCGTGCCCGGTGACCTGAAGGTGCCCTTCGACCCGCGCGAGGTCATCGCCCGGCTGGTCGACGGCTCGGACTTCGACGCGTTCAAACCGCTCTACGGGACCAGCCTGGTCACCGGATGGGCCCGGCTGCACGGCTACCCCGTCGGCATCCTCGCCAACGCGCAGGGCGTGCTGTTCAGCGAGGAGTCGCAGAAGGCCGCCCAGTTCATCCAGCTCGCCAACCAGCGCGACACCCCGCTGCTCTTCCTGCACAACACCACCGGCTACATGGTCGGCAAGGAGTACGAGCAGGGCGGCATCATCAAGCACGGCGCGATGATGATCAACGCGGTGTCGAACTCCAAGGTCCCGCACCTGTCCGTCCTGATGGGCGCCTCCTACGGCGCCGGGCACTACGGCATGTGCGGCAGGGCCTACGACCCGCGCTTCCTGTTCGCCTGGCCCAGCAGCAAGTCCGCCGTCATGGGCCCGCAGCAGCTGGCCGGGGTGCTCTCCATCGTCGCCCGCGCGTCCGCGGCCGCGAAGGGGCGCCCGTACGACGACGAGGCGGACGCCGGACTGCGCGCCATGGTCGAGCAGCAGATCGAGTCCGAGTCCCTGCCGATGTTCCTGTCCGGGCGGCTGTACGACGACGGGGTCATCGACCCCCGCGACACCAGGACCGTCCTCGGGATGTGCCTGTCCGCCATCCACACCGCACCGGTCGAGGGCGCCCGCGGCGGCTTCGGCGTCTTCCGGATGTGAGGAGCACTCGATGATCACCACCCTGCTGGTCGCCAACCGCGGCGAGATCGCCTGCCGGATCTTCCGCACCTGCCGCGCACTCGGGATCGCCACCGTCGCCGTGTACTCCGACGCCGACGCCGACGCGCTGCACGTACGGGAGGCCGACACTGCCGTACGGATTCCGGGCGCGGCGCCCTCCGACACGTATCTGCGCGGTGACCTCGTGGTGGCCGCCGCCGTCGCGGCGGGGGCCGACGCCGTCCACCCCGGGTACGGCTTCCTCTCCGAGAACGCCGGATTCGCGGCCGCGGTGCAGGACGCGGGGCTGATCTGGGTCGGCCCGCCGGTCAAGGCCATCGAGCTGATGGCGTCCAAGACCCGCGCCAAGGAGCTGATGTCCGCCGCCGGGGTTCCTCTGCTCGCCCCCGTCGATCCTGCCGCGGCCCGCGCCGAGGACCTGCCGCTGCTGCTCAAGGCGGCCTCGGGCGGTGGCGGGCGCGGCATGCGCATCGTGCGGGAACTCGGCGCTCTGCCGGCCGAGTTGACGGCCGCCGCCGCCGAGGCGCTGTCCGCCTTCGGGGACGGCGAGGTCTTCGCCGAACCGTACGTGGAGCGCGGCCGGCACGTCGAGGTCCAGATCATGGCCGACGAGCACGACGGCGTCTGGGCGCTCGGCACCCGCGACTGCTCGCTCCAGCGCCGCCACCAGAAGGTCATCGAGGAGGCCCCCGCCCCCGGTCTCGACGACGTGCTCCGCGACCGGCTGCACGATGCCGCCACGGCCGCGTCGCGGGCCGTCGGCTACCGGGGCGCCGGCACCGTCGAGTTCCTGGTCGCCGCTGACGGGCGTCCGTACTTCCTGGAGATGAACACCCGTCTACAGGTCGAACACCCCGTCACCGAGGCCGTGTTCGGTCTCGATCTCGTCGCCCTGCAGCTACGGCTCGCGGAGGGGGAGCCGCTGCCCTCCGCCACGCCGCCGCAGCCCACCGGGCACGCCGTCGAGGCCCGGCTCTACGCCGAGGACCCGGCCCGTGACTGGCAGCCGCAGACCGGAGCGCTGCTCGCACTCGATGTGCCGGACGAGCCCGGGCTGCGCCTGGACACCGGTTACACCGGCGGCGACACCATAGGCGTGCACTACGACCCGATGCTCGCCAAGGTCATCGCACACGCCCCCACCCGCACCGAAGCCGTACGCCTCCTCGCCCGCTCCCTGGAACGTGCACGCGTCCACGGCCCCGTCACCAACCGCGAGCTGCTCGTACGCTCCCTGCGCCACCCGGACTTCGTCGCCGCCCGCCTCGACACCGGCTTCTACGACCGGCACCTGACAGCCCTGACCGGCGGCGCCGACGAGGCGGACCAGCGGCTCGCCGCCACGGCGGCCGCCCTCGCCGAAGCCGCCCGACGCACCACCACCGGCGGCGTCGTCCGCTTCGGCGCCTGGCGCAACATCGCCTCTCAGCCCCAGCTCAGGCGCTACCGGAGCGAACCCGGCGGGCACGAGCTCGACATCACCTACCGCACCACCCGTGACGGCCTCATGCCCGACGACGGCATCCGGCTCGTCGCCGCCCGCCCCGACCGCGTCACCCTCGAAGCAAGCGGCGTCACCCGGCACTTCGCCGTCGCCGTCCATGGCGACCGGGTGTACGTGGACACCGCCACCGGCTCGTACGCGTTCACCGCCCTGCCCCGCTTCACCGATCCCGCCGAACGCGCCGAACCGGGCTCCCTGCTCGCCCCGATGCCCGGCACCGTCGTGCGCCTCGCCGAGGGTCTCGCGGCCGGGGCCGCCGTGGAGGCCGGGCAGCCGCTGATCTGGCTGGAGGCGATGAAGATGGAGCACCGCATCCTCGCCCCCGCCTCAGGCACCCTCACCGCCCTGCACGCCGCGCCCGGCCTCCAGGTGGAGGTCGGCGCCCTGCTCGCCGTCGTCACCGAGGGCGCGGACAACGAAGGCACGGACCCCGCATCGACCGACCCCGGACCGGGTGTCCCCGGATCGGCAGACCCCGGATCGACAGACCCCGCATCGACAGTCTCTGAGGAGAACGCATGAGCACCGTCCTCGAAACCGAAGAGCACCAGGCCCTGCGCGCCGCCGTCGCCGCACTCGGAAAGCGGTACGGCAGGGAGTACACCACCGCCCTCGCCCGCAAGGGCGAACACCCGCGGGAGCTGTGGTCCGAGGCGGGCAAGCTCGGCTACCTCGGTGTGAACCTCCCCGAGGAGTACGGCGGCGGAGGCGGCGGGATGGCCGAACTCGCCATCGTCCTGGAAGAGTTGGGTGCGGCGGGTTCGCCACTGCTGATGATGGTCGTCTCGCCGGCCATCTGCGGCACGGTGATAGCCCGCTTCGGCACCGACGACCAGAAGCGGCAGTGGCTCCCCGGACTCGCCGACGGCAGCCTCGCCATGGCCTTCGGGATCACCGAACCCGACGCCGGATCCAACTCCCACCGGATCACCACCACCGCCCGCCGCGACGGCGAGGAGTGGGTGCTCAACGGGCGCAAGGTCTTCGTCTCCGGCGTCGACATCGCCGACGCCACCCTCATCGTCGGCCGCACCGAGGACGCCAGGACCGGGAAGCTGAAGCCCTGCCTGTTCATCGTGCCGCGTGAGACACCGGGCTTCCAGCGCTCACACATCGAGATGGAACTCCAGGCCCCGGAGAAGCAGTTCGAACTCGTCCTCGACGACGTACGACTGCCTGCCGACGCCCTCGTGGGTGAGGAGGACGCGGGACTTCTCCAGCTCTTCGCCGGACTCAACCCCGAACGCATCATGACCGCCGCGTTCGGCATCGGCATGGGCCGCTACGCCCTGGGCCGCGCCGTCGAGTACGCGAAGACCCGCCAGGTGTGGAAGGAGCCCATCGGCGCCCACCAGGCCATCGCGCACCCCCTCGCCCAGGCCCACATCGAGCTCGAACTGGCCCGCCTGATGATGCAGAAGGCCGCCCGCCTCTACGACGACGGCGACGACATCGGCGCGGGCGAGGCCGCCAACATGGCGAAGTACGCTGCCGGGGAGGCCTGTGTCAGAGCCGTCGACCAGGCCGTCCACACCCTCGGCGGCAACGGCCTGACCCGTGAGTACGGACTCGGGTCACTGATCACCGCGTCCCGGGTCGCCCGGATCGCGCCGGTCAGCCGGGAGATGATCCTCAACTACGTCTCCCACCAGTCCCTGGGCCTCCCCAAGTCGTACTGACCGGGCCCGGCAGCCCCGCCCGGCCCGTCCGGGGCCTTCCCGGGCCCCGCAGTCAGACGCGATGCTGACCCTCTCCACCACCGAACGGCCGCTCGGTGACCCCGCCGCCCCAGGGCGGAGTGCCGGACAGGCCGTACCCGCGTCGAAGGGAACCGCCATGGTGTTCCACAGCGAGTACGAAGACGTTCCGGCCCTCGAAACACCCATCCACGAGACGGTTCTCGGCGGCGCCGCGGACTTCGGTGACACGGTCGCCCTGGTCGACGGCACCAACGGCCTCTCCGTCACGTACACCCAGCTCGACACCTTCCACCGCCGCATCGCCGCCCACCTCGCACAGGCGGGCCTGCGCAAGGGCGACGTCCTCGCCCTGCACAGCCCCAACACGATCGCCTACCCGGCGGTCTTCTACGGGGCCACCCGGGCCGGAGCGTCGGTCACCACCGTGCACCCGCTGGCCACCGCGGAGGAGTTCGCGAAACAGCTGGGGGACAGTGGCGCCCGCTGGATCGTCACCGTGTCCCTGTTCCTCGACGTCGCCCGCCGCGCGGCCGAACTCGCGGGCGGCGTCCAGGAGATCTTCGTCTGCGACCAGGCCGAGGGCCACACCTCCGTGCTCGACATGCTCGGCTCCACCGCCCCGGAACCCGAGATCGAGTTCCGCCCCGATGACATCGCCGCGCTCCCGTACTCCTCCGGGACCACCGGCGCCCCCAAGGGCGTCATGCTCACCCACCGCTCCATCGGCACCAACCTGGAGCAGCTGCGCCCCTTCATCCCCATCAAGCCAGGCCACAGCATCCTGGCCGTCCTGCCCTTCTTCCACATCTACGGGCTGACCGCCCTGATGAACGCGCCGCTGCGGTGCGGGGCCACCGTCGTCGTGCTGCCCCGCTTCGACCTCGACCAGTTCCTCGGCGTGATCCAGGAACACCGCATCACCGGGCTGTACGTGGCTCCGCCGATCGTCCTGGCCCTCGCCAAGCACCCCGCCGTCGGCGAGTACGACCTCTCCTCGCTCGAGTACATCGTCAGCGCCGCCGCGCCCCTGGACGCCGAGCTCGCCGCCGCCTGCTCCGCCCGCCTCGGGGTGCCGCCCGTACGGCAGGCGTACGGGATGACGGAACTCTCGCCCGGCACCCACGTCGTGCCCCTCGACATCGAGAACCCGCCGCCCGCGGCCGTCGGCAAGCTGCTGCCCAGCACCGAGATGCGGATCGTCTCCATCGAGGACCCGGGGAAGGACCTCGGTATCGACTCCGACGGCGAGATCCTCATCCGCGGCCCCCAGGTGATGAAGGGCTACCTCGGCCGCCCCGAGGCCACCGACGCCATGATCGACAGTGATGGCTGGGTGCACACCGGCGACGTCGGACGCGTCGACGCGGACGGCTGGCTCTTCGTCGTCGACCGGGTCAAGGAACTCATCAAGTACAAGGGCTACCAGGTCGCCCCCGCCGAACTCGAAGCGCTTCTCCTCTCCCACGAGGCGATCGTCGACGCCGCCGTCATCGGCGTGTACGACGCCGACGGCAACGAGATCCCGAAGGCCTTCCTCGTGCGCCGGCCGGACGCCGCGGACCTCACGGGCGACGACGTCATGGCCTACGTCGCCGAACGCGTCGCCCCGTACAAGAAGATCCGCCGTGCCGAGTTCGTCGACGCCGTACCGCGCGCGGTCTCCGGGAAGATCCTGCGCCGCGAACTGCGCGACAGGGAGAAGCGGACATGAGCCTCGCCCCACCCACCCACGAGCGGGGCATCACCACCCTCACGCTCGACTCCCCGGCCAACCGCAACGCCCTGAGCGCACCGCTCGTGGCCGGACTGACCCAGGCCCTCGACGCGTGTGCGGCCGACGAGACCGTGCGGGCGGTGGTGCTCACCCACACCGGCAACACGTTCTGCGCGGGCGCCGACCTCAGGGCGCCGGCCGACCCGCACGCCTTCGTCGCCCTCATGCGCCGCATCGTCACCCTGCCGAAACCGGTCGTCGCCCGTGTCACCGGGCACGTCCGGGCCGGCGGCCTCGGGCTGCTCGGGTCCTGCGACATCTCCGTCGCGGGACCCGGCTCCTCCTTCGCCCTCACCGAATCGCGCCTGGGACTGGCCCCCGCCGTCATCACCCTGCCCCTGCTGCCCCGCATGGACCCCCGTGCGGCCTCCCGCTACTACCTCACCGGTGAACGCTTCGACGCGGCCGAAGCCGCCCGCGCCGGGCTCGTGAGCATCGCCGCCGAGGACGTGGACAAGGCGCTCGTACCGGTACTGGACGGACTGCGCAGAGCCTCTCCCCAGGGGCTGGCCGCATCGAAGGAGCTGGTCACGGCTACTGTGCGGGAGACTTTCGACCAGTACGCCGAAGACCTCATCGCCCGCTCCGCGGCACTCTTCGCCTCCGACGAGGCACGGGAGGGGATGACGGCCTTCCTGGAACGACGGGATCCCGCATGGCGGCTCTGACACCACCCAAGCAGGACCGCAGCCGTGCCACCCGGCAGAAGCTCCTCGAAGCCGCGGTCGCCTGCCTCGCCGATCACGGCTGGGCAGGCTCCACCGTCTCGGTCGTCGCGATGCGCGCCGGTGTGTCGCGCGGGGCCGCCCAGCACCACTTCCCCACCCGCGAGGACCTGTTCACCGGCGCCGTCGAGTACGTCGCCGAGGAACGCTCCGCCGCCCTGCGCGCCGTCGCCGTCCAGGACCGTGCCGCCGTCGTCGCCGCGCTCGTCGACCTCTACACCGGCCCGCTCTTCCGCGCGGCGCTCCAGCTCTGGGTCGCCGCGTCCAACGAGGAACAGCTCCGCCCCCGCGTCACCGAACTCGAGGCCCGCGTCGGCCGCGAGACGCACCGCATCGCCGTCGGCCTCCTGCGCGCCGACGAAACCCGCCCCGGGGTACGGGAGACGGTCCAGGGCCTCCTCGACATGGCCCGCGGCCTCGGCCTCGCCAACGTCCTCACGGATGACACCGCCCGTCGGCGCAGGGTCGTGGCGCAGTGGGCGGCGCTGCTGGACGAGGCGCTGGGGTGAGGCGCCGCCCCCGCGCGCGGGGCGACGCGACGGTGGGCGGCGGAGTCAGGCGCGTACCGCGGTGATCAGCAGGCCGTGCCCGGCCTGGATCCTGAGCGTGGTGCCGTCCCAGACGACGGGCAGCGGGGACGGTGTGGTGTCCACCGGCGAGCCGGGATCGACGGGACCGGACTCCTCGTCCTCCCCCCACTGCAGGGTGAGAGAGGCGTCGTCACCGACCGTTGCGGGCATGCCGGTGGCGGCCCAGACGTTCTCCGAGGTCCTGCCGTCGACCCGGACGGTGAGCGCGTCCCCGGTCAGCTCGAAGGAACCCGTCAGGTCACCCCCGTCGAGGCTCCAGGTGCGGCCGGTGAACTCGATCCGCTTGTACGCGTCGTTGACCTGCCCCTGTGGGGTGTAGCGGAGATCCCACGCACCGCGCACGAAGGCCTGCACCGCGGCCCCGGTGACCGTCGGAACGGCCGACCCGCCGGCCGCTCCCGGCACCTCGTCGCCGTCCTTCTTGCCCCCGCAGGCCGCCAGCGCGACGGCGAGCAGGCCGAGGCCGCCGTACCTGATCGCGTCCCGCCTCCGCACTCCCTTGCGCAGCTGTTCGTTCAGCACCTGCCCCCGCCTCTCCCCGGGGCGGCCGAGCCTGCCACCCGGCCCCCCGTCCGCTCTGTCGGTGTTCGGGAGCCAGAGTGTGGCGCAGTGATGGGCGTGATGTCAGCAGATTGCGCGCATATGCGTGTAAGGGCCCCTCCGGGGGAGAAGCGTGGTAGAGGGCGAGCTGCGCGATATCTGCTGCGAAGGCCGCCGCAAGCTCCGTGTGCCGCCGGCCGGATATCCTGCCTCGTTCCGAACAGGCCAGGGAGGCCCTCACCATGAGCAGCACCACGTCGTCCTTTCCCGACCGGATCGAGCTGACGGGGGAAGGGCTCGTCCTGCGTGACTGGACGGAGGAGGATCTGGCCGCGATGCCCGGCCTGTTCGACCACCCCGACATCGCGCACTGGACGCCGATCGTCTCTCCCTTCGGCGAGGAGGCCGCCCGCGCCCGCCTGGAGCGGGCCCGGGACCTCCGGGCGGAAGGCACGACCATCCTGCTCGCCATCACCACCGACGGCGGTGCGCCGCTCGGCGAGGTGATGCTGCGGTGCGCCCCCGAGGGCACGGAGATCGGCTACGCGGTCGGCCCGGCCCACCGCGGCCAGGGGCTGGCCGCGCGGGCGGTGCGCCTGATGGCCGCCTACGCCTTCGAGCAACTGGGCGTGGAGCAGGTGATCCTGGAGCTGGAGGCCGAGAACGCGTCCAGCGTCGCGGTCGCCACGAAGACGGGCTTCCGCCTCCTCGACGTGCCGCTGATCGAGGGGGAGGAGAAGGGGCGCCCGTTCGTCCTCCAGACGTGGGGGCTGAACCGCCCCTGACGCGGGGGCTCATGGTGCGTGACGGCCCGGGCGGCAGAGTGGGGGAGCGGCTTCGGGCGACCGTCGCCGCCTCTTCGCTCGCCGGCCGTCACACGGCTTTCCCGCGGCTGTCCCCTCGGGCCCGCAGGCCGGCGCCCGAAGGCGGGTGGCCGCGGGCCGGGCATGCCGTCGAGGACGAGATGCCCGGCGCCCGGGCGAGGGAACGGGTGATCAGCTGGTCCAGAGGACCGGGCTGTCGCTGTACGCGTCACCCTCGTCGAACGAGGCAGCCGCGATGGGCTCGGTCTTCGTGGCGCTGAGCGAGCAGGTCTCGTACGAAGCGCCCTTGGTGGCGAAGTCGCGGGGCGCCGAGTCGTTGTCGCACTTGCCCGGGAGGTCGCCGATCAGTATGACGCCCGTGGGGCCGCCGCCCGCCAGCTCGCCGCGCAGCCTCAGCGACGCGTACGACAGGTCGGTGCCGCCGACGTTCTCCACCTTCATCCGGATGTAGTAGGGCGTCATGCCCTTCGCCTTCGCGCCGAAGGGGGCCATGTCGGCCTCGGCGCCCTTCTCGATCGCCGTGACGGTCACGGCGATGGTGCCCTTCTTGTCGGTCCCGTACGAGAACGGCAGAACCGCCCTGTCGCCGATCTTGAACTTCGTGCCCGGCGCGGCGACGTCGCCACCGGCCGGAGCGGCGGCGTCGTCGTCGGGGGTCGCGGACGGGCTCTCGCTGCCCGGGTCGGACGATGCCGGGGCGGAGGCCGAGGGCGACTCCTGTACCGATGACGAGTCCTCGCCGTCGTTGCAGGCCGTGAGCCCGAGCCCCACGGTGGTCAGAGCAACCGCGAAGAAGATGCGTCCCTTGTGCGTCATTTTGACCTAACTGGCAGTGAGGGCTGCCCTGTACGACAGCCGAAACGTTCAACAACCGGACGAAGCGCCCGGCCCTGTGGAGGCGGCCGGACGTGCCGGAGCGGCTCGGCGACGGGCGTCCGTCGCCGAGCCGCTCCCTGACGCGTCTCACACTGCGGCGGGAATGACACAGGAACGCCACAGCCATGCGACGGGTGCGGCACGGCTCGGCGGGGCGCGGCTTCTGCGCCCGTCACGTCGGCGGACGGCTCCCCGGGGCCGTCATGCCGGCGGACGGGCGCCTCGCGGCGGTGTGCCCGCCGGCGAGCGGGCGCAGCTGGTGCGGTGTCATCCGCGATGAGCGCCGCCTGCCTCCGCGGCGCCCCCAGGGGCTGTCCCGTACCGGCCCTTCGGTACCAGGAGGATCAGTTCCCCAGGTCCGCCAGCTGCTCGTACCCCTCGATCTCCTGCGGACTGCGCGTCCCCGGCCCGACGTACTTCGCCGACGGCCGCACCAGGCGCCCCGTCCGCTTCTGCTCCAGGATGTGCGCCGACCAGCCCGCCGTGCGCGCACACGTGAACATCGACGTGAACATGTGCGCCGGAACCTCGGCGAAGTCCAGCATGATCGCCGCCCAGAACTCCACGTTCGTCGCCAGCACCCGGTCCGGGCGCCGCGCGTGCAGCTCCTCCAACGCGGCCTTCTCCAGCGCCTGCGCCACCTCGAACCGTGGGGCGCCCAGCTCCTGCGCCGTCCGCCGCAGCACCCGCGCCCGCGGGTCCTCGGCGCGGTACACGCGGTGACCGAAGCCCATCAGCCGCTCACCCCGGTCCAGGGCCTGCTTCACGTACGCGGTGGCGTCCCCGGTCCGCTCGATCTCCTCGATCATGCCGAGGACGCGGGACGGGGCGCCGCCGTGCAGCGGGCCCGACATGGCCCCCACCGCGCCGGACAGCGCGGCGGCCACGTCGGCGCCGGTCGAGGCGATGACACGGGCGGTGAACGTCGATGCGTTCATGCCGTGCTCGGCGGCCGAGGTCCAGTACGCGTCGACGGCCTTCACGTGCCGGGGATCCGGCTCACCGCGCCAGCGGATCATGAACCGCTCCACGACGGATCCGGCCTTGTCGATCTCGCTCTGCGGGACCATCGGCCGCCCCTGCCCGCGCGCGGACTGCGCGACGTACGACAGCGCCATGACGGCCGCGCGCGCCAGATCGTTGCGCGCGGTCTCCTCGTCGATGTCCAGCAGCGGCTTCAGCCCCCACACGGGCGCGAGCATCGCCAGGGCGGACTGGACGTCGACCCGGATGTCACCGGAGTGCACCGGGATCGGGAAGGGCTCGGCGGGCGGCAGTCCGGGGCTGAACGCCCCGTCGACCAACAGCCCCCACACATTGCCGAACGAGACGTGGCCGACGAGATCCTCGATGTCGACGCCTCGGTATCGCAGCGAACCGCCTTCCTTGTCAGGTTCGGCGATCTCCGTTTCGAACGCGACGACTCCTTCGAGTCCGGGTACGAAGTCGGACATCAGGCGGCTCCCTCGGATCGGCGGCTGCGAATGGGCCCAGGGCCCACCCAAGATACTGGCGGGTTCCGACGTGACCGGGAAGCGTGACATCCGGCACAGCTTCCCGTTCCACCGCGTAACGGTGGGTGGACCTCCTTAGGACCTGTGCCCGGCCGCTGCGGCAGGATGACACCGTGCCCACCGCAGATTCCTCCTTCGATTCCACCACTGATCCGGCCGCGATGCGCGAGCAGTACCGATCCGAGGCCTTCACCGAGGACGGCCTCGCCGCCGATCCGATGCGGCAGTTCGCCCGCTGGTTCCGGCAGGTCGCCGCCGGCGGCATGCTCCACGAGCCGAACGCCATGGTGGTGTCCACGGCGACCCCCGAAGGCCGCCCGTCCTCGCGCACGGTCCTGCTGAAGATGTACGACGAGCACGGCTTCGTGTTCTTCACCAACTACGACTCCCGCAAGGGCCGCGAACTCACGGCCAACCCGCACGTCTCGCTGCTCTTCCCCTGGCACCCGCTGGCCCGCCAGGTCATCGTCACCGGCACCGCGACCCGTGTCGCCCGCGAGGAGACGGTCGCCTACTTCCGCACCCGTCCCCACGGCTCCCAGCTCGGCGCGTGGGCGAGCGAGCAGTCGCAGGTGATCGGCTCCCGCGAGGAGCTGATCGGCCGCTACGAGGACCTTGAGGCGCGCTACCCGGAAGGCGAGAAGGTCCCGGCGCCCCCGCACTGGGGCGGCTTCCGGGTCGTCCCCGACTCGATCGAGTTCTGGCAGGGCCACGAGAACCGCCTCCACGACCGCCTGAGGTATGTCCGGGAGAGCGGCGAGGGCCCGTGGCGCGTGGAGCGGCTGTGTCCGTAGAACGTCACTGACATGCAGAAACCCGCAGGCTCTGGTCCCTCCTTGCGGAGGAGCCGGCCGGACTTACCGGCGAGCCTGCGGGTCGGTGACTGCTTGGGATTGGCCGATGACCGGCCTGCACTGCAAGAGCGCGACAACGGGCGTCAGCCCGCAGTCACCTCACGAGTCCGAAAAGAAATCACTTCCGGAACACCTCCCTTCATGTGTGGCATCAGCCTAGGAAGCCCGCCGGGCCCGCACAACCGAATTATCGGAGCACTGATTTCAGGGAAGTCCCTGTGTGCTGGGTCACGTTCGAGTTCAATGGTCTGACGTGCGGCAATGGCGGACACGTCCTGCAGGGGGTCCGGGATGAGTGCTTCCACGACCAGCGGAACGACCGATGCTCTCGGTCCCGATCCGATTCCCGGGGCGGAGCTGCTGGCGGCTCTCCTCGACGGGATGGACGCCGCGCTGTGCGCCTTCGACGCGGACGGCACCGTCACCCACTGGAACCGTGAGGCCGAGCGGATTCTCGGCTGGTCCGCCGAGGAGGCCGTCGGCCGGCCCGGGTTCGCCGGGTGGGCCGTGCGCCGGGCGGACGCGGGCGAGGTGCAGGGGCGGCTGATGGCCGTCATGGACGGGCCCGGGCGGCAGGTGCACGAGTTCGCGTTGCTGCGCAAGGACGGCGGACGGGTACTCGTGCGGACCCAGTCGGCCGGCGTGCGGAGCGCGGAAGGGAAGCCCGCCGGGGTGTACTGCGCGTTCAGCGAGGTCCATGCCCAGATCGATCTGGAGCGGTCCATCGCGCTGAGCGAGGCGCTGTTCGAGGACGCGTCGTGGGGTGTCGTCCTCGTGGACGTGGACCTGCGCCCCACCGTCGTCAACGCCCACGCGGCCCGCGCGCTCGGCGGCGGTCGTACGACGCTGCTGGGCCGGCCGCTCGGCGAGCTGATCGTGCAGGGTGTCGAGGACCTGGAGGGGGCTCTCCACCACGTGCTGGCGGAAGGCGCGCCGCCCGCGCCCGCGGAGCTGTGGGTGACGTTGCGCACGGGCGACGGCGACCGGCGGCGCTGCTGGCGCAGCGGCTTCCTGCGGCTCGCCTCGCCGCTCGCGGAGGAGCCGGTGCCGCTGGGCGTGGGGTGGCTGTTCCAGGACGTGACGGCGGCGAAGCTGGCCGCCCAGGACGCGGACCGGGTGCGGTTCCGGTCCAGTCAGCTGCACCGGGCCTCGCGGTCGGCCGCCGAGTGCGAGGCCCCGATGGAGGCGGCCACCTCGTCGCTGGACTACGCGCTCGCGGGCTTCGCCGACCATGCGCTGATCGACCTGGTGGCCGGCGAGCGGCTGGTGCGCGCCGCGGGGACGCCGGCCGATGCTCCGGGCCCGTGCCTGCCGGTGGCCGGGGGTGGCATTCCGCTGCGCTACGCGCCGGGGCACCCCGCCCTGCAGGCGGTGGACCGCACGGGGTCGGTGCGGGCGTCGGCAGGGGGCGGGACCGTCGAGGCGGCAGGGGACTGGGCGGCGGAGCGCTGCTGGCCGGCCGATGCGGTGCACGCCCTGTGCGTGGTGCTGCGGAGCCGCGGGCGGACGCTGGGCGTGGTGACGTTCCTGCGCTCGGCCCACCGCGCCGCGTTCGAGCGCGCGGACGCGGTGTACGCGGAGAGCGTGGCGGACCGGGTGGCTGCTTCGGTGGACCTGTACCAGGCCCTGGGGAGCGATCCCGGCCCGTTCAGCGCCTGAGGGCGGGGCGCCCTCGGACAGGGGCGGGGCCGGGGGCCTCGAACGCTCACAGGAACGGTCGGTCCGAGGGGTCCGCGGTCCGGTTGTCCCGCGGTCCGGTTGTCCCGCGGTCCGGTCGGCCCGCGGGCCGGTTCCGGACGTCTCAGTGGCGGTAGAAGATCCGGTCCGCGTACTCGGCCATCACGCGCCCGTTCCACTCGTGGCCGCCGTCGACGTTGCCCGACCGCAGCAGCGGCGGCTCGACGCCCCGCTCCAGCAGGCCTTCCGCCGCGGCGGCCATCATCGCCTGCATGATCGCGCTGGTGACGACCGTCGACGCGGGGGCGAAGGGGGCCTCGATGCCGTCGACGTCCAGTTCGGCGTCGCCGATCGAGATCTTGCTGTCGAGGACGATGTCGCAGTGGTCCCGGAGGAACCCGCCCGAGCTGTGCCGGGACCGGGTGCCCTCCGCGTAGGCGACCGAGGTGACGCCGATGACCTTCAGGCCCAGCGCGCGTGCGTTCATCGCCATCTCGACCGGCAGGGCGTTGCGCCCGGAGAGCGAGATGATCACGAGGATGTCGCCCGCCTTCGCGGGGCTGGAGTCGAGCACCGCGCCCGCGAGGCCGTCGACGCGTTCCAGGGCCGAGCCCAGGGTCGCCGGCATGACGTCGACGCCGAGGGTGCCGGGGACGGCCAGCACGTTCATGAGGGCGAGCCCGCCCGCACGGTAGACGACGTCCTGGGCGGCCAGCGAGGAGTGGCCGGCACCGAAGGCGAAGAGCCGGCCACCGGCCACGACGGCGTCGGCGATCGCGTCACCCGCGGCCGCGATGGAGCCGGACTCCTCGTCGCGCACCTTCTCCAGCAGGCCGATCGCTGCGTCGAAGAACTGACCGGCCAGCTTGCTTGCGCTCATCGAGGAGGGCCTTTCCGGCGGGATGGGATGTTCGCGGGGCGTCCTTGCCGCCGATCACGTTGCGGTCTGGACCAGTGACATGTCAATACCGCACAGGCTGCTCCGGGCCTCGCCGGCAGCCCGTGCGCGGAGCTCGTTCGGACGGTGCGGCACGGTTGTCGGCGCTATGCGTCAGAATTGGACGAGGGCCAGCGCACGACTGCATCGAGGGGCACGAATGTCCGGACTGATCGACACGACGGAGATGTATCTCCGCACCATCCTCGAACTCGAAGAGGAAGGCGTGGTCCCCATGCGCGCCCGAATCGCCGAACGGCTGGATCAGAGCGGTCCGACCGTCAGCCAGACGGTGGCGCGGATGGAGCGCGACGGCCTGGTGCAGGTCGCGGGGGACCGGCACCTGGAGCTGACGGAGGAGGGGCGCCGGCTGGCGACCCGCGTGATGCGCAAGCACCGGCTCGCCGAGTGCCTGCTCGTCGACGTGATCGGCCTGGAGTGGGAGCAGGTCCACGCCGAGGCATGCCGTTGGGAGCATGTGATGAGCGAGGCCGTGGAGCGGCGGGTGCTGGAGCTGCTGCGCCACCCGACGGAGTCTCCGTACGGAAACCCCATCCCGGGTCTGGAGGAGCTGGGTGAGAAGGCCGAGGCCGACCCCTTCCTCGACGAGGGCATGGTCAGCCTGTCGGAGCTCGACCCGGGCGCCGACGGCAAGACGGTCGTCGTCCGCCGGATCGGTGAGCCGATCCAGACGGACGCCCAGCTGATGTACACGCTGCGCCGGGCGGGCGTGCAGCCCGGTTCCGTGGTCAGCGTGACCCAGTCGCCCGGCGGGGTGCTGGTGGGCAGCAGCGGCGAGGCGGCGGAGCTGGACTCGGAGGTCGCTTCGCACGTGTTCGTGGCGAAGCGCTGAGCCTCGCGGCGGTTCTGCGGTGACGCGCTCTGCACAGGGCGCGGCTCCGAAGCATGCGCGGCGCCGAACAGGGCGATGTTACGGATGTGAGCAGGCGCCATGCGGGCAGGCGCCGAACAGCGGGTGGCGGACGATCAGCGGTGCTGACGTCCGTTTTCCGTTTTTCCGTCCGGAATTGCAGCGCCCGGACGGATCGCGTGCCAGTCTGTGGCGGAGGGATACCTGAGAGTGTCGGCCATCTGGCCGCGCGGTCGGGGAGGGGAGCAGGGAATGCGCCCGTCGTACTGGCAGGTCCGGCCTGCGCACCGGGAGAAGGCTGCCGCGGTCCCGCCGGCCGCTCCGGCGTACGCGCCTGCGACACGCGCCCCGGTGGCCGGGCTCCGCCCCAGGGCCGGCGGCCCGAAAACGATGGATGGCCCCGGCGCCGCAAGGCGCCGGGGCCTGTCCTCCCCTGTTCCGACCTGGAGCCCCGAGCTCTCGAGGTCGGTTCCCGCGAGCCCTCATCCCCGAGTGGCCCGCCTCCCGGAGAAGATCTCCCCTCCGTGGCCCGCGTCAATCCTGGGAGGCGGTCACTCGAACGAGCGGTGTTGTGTGCCGGAACCCGGTTTTCGAATACGAGTTCGATAGTCTGGCTGACGCGACCACATGGTGATCGAGGGACCAGAAGGGGGTGCCAGAAACGATGGTGCGGCGCATCGATGTGACCGGAACCGACGGCGTACGCCTCGCGGCCTGGGAGTTCGCCGACCCGCCCAAGGGGCGCGCGGAAGCCGAGCGCGCAGGAGGCGTCTTACTGCTCCACGGGCTGATGGGCCGGGCCTCCCACTGGGCCTCCACCACCCGCTGGCTCGCCGAGCGGCACCGGGCGGTCGGCCTCGACCAGCGGGGCCACGGCCGCAGCGAGAAGCCCGCCGAGGGCCCGTTCACCCGTGAGGCGTACGTGTCCGACGCCGAGGCGGCGATCGAACAGCTCGGTCTCGCCCCCGTCACCCTCGTCGGGCATTCGATGGGAGCGCTCACCGCCTGGCAGCTCGCCGCGAAGCGCCCCGACCTCGTCCGGGCCCTGGTCATCTGCGACATGCGGGCCTCCGCTCTCGGCGCGGCCTCGCAGCGGGAGTGGGAGGACTGGTTCACGTCCTGGCCGGTTCCGTTCGCCACCCTTGCCGACGTGCGGAAGTGGTTCGGCGAGGACGACCCCTGGGTGGAACGCCCGAATCCCGCCCGCGGCGAGTTCTTCGCCGAGGTGATGGCCGAGCGGGCCGACGGATGGCGGCCCGTCTTCTCCCGCCGGCAGATGCTCGAGTCCCGCGCCACCTGGGTCTTCGACGCCCACTGGGAGGAGCTGGCGCAGGTCAGGTGCCCGGCCCTGGTGCTCCGCGGTCTGGACGGCGAACTGGGCCGCGCGGAGGCCCAGGAGATGGTCCGGGTGCTGCCCCGGGGGCAGTACGCGGAGGTGGCCGACGCCGGCCATCTCGTCCACTACGACCAGCCCGAGGGCTGGCGCGCCGCGGTCGAACCCTTTCTGGAGCAGCTGGCCGAGGATGCCCAGGACGACCGGGAGCCGGTGGCCCCGTAGGGGCCGGGCCCGGGGCGAGGCCCGCCGCACCCGTCACCCCTTGCTGACCGCCGTCAGGATCTCCGGCAGCCGGTCCGCGGTGCGGGGTGCGGCGACCCGCAGACCGCCCCAGGCGATCAGGGCCCCGTAGACGGCGCCCACCGGCAGCAGGAGCCACAGCCAGTTCTCCGCGTCGGCGAGATGCAGCCAGATCGTCAGACCGATCACGGGGGAGCACAGCAACGCCGCCGAGACCATGCCGCCGAAGATCGAGATCCAGGCGAGCCCGGCCTGTCCGGGCGCCACGTTCTTGAACGCCCCGTCCTGCGGGACCGAGTACGGGAAGTTGGCCGAGGTCACCGCACCCGTCGCCAGCATCGCGCCCAGCAGCGCGAAGGACAGCCCCATGACGCCGGGAAGCGCCGCCCAGTCCCCGAGCACCGCTGCCGTCAGGACCGTGACCAGGACCGTGTACGGAAGGGTGATCAACAGCAGGGCCAGCGCCCTCGCCCGCAGTTCGAGGTAGGCGTCACGGGTCGACGAGATCGTCAGCGCCACCATCCAGAACGCCGAGGTGTCCTGCCCGAACTGGTTGTACATCTGGATGCCGAGCATCCCGGCACCGAAGCACGCGAAGTAGACCGACCCCGTGCCCTGCAGGGCGTTGAGCAGCGGCACGATCAGCCCGATCGCCAGCGCCGTCACCCAGGCGGCCTTGGTCTTCGGGTCCCGTGCGACGTACCGCAGGCTGCGCTGCATCACCGTGCCGGTGCGTCCCCCGGGGAAGAGCCCCCAGAGGCCCGTGCTGTCCCCGCCGGACTTCCGGGCCGGCTCGGCGGCGGAGAGCGTCGAGCCGTCCGGTGCCGTCATCAGCTTCTCCAGGCTGCGCCGCCACAGCGCCACCAGGAGGACCAGCGCCGCTGCGGAGAGGAGCAGTTGCACGGCGGCCCGCCCGTACGCCCCCTGGGACGCGGAGTCCACCGAGCCGATCGCCGAGGCGGGCGGCAGCCAGCGGACCACGTCCGCCGCCGGGTCGAGTGCGGAGAGGCCGCCCGCCCGGCCGAGCCGCTGGACGCCGAAGTTGACGCCCTGGACCCCGACGGCGATCACGAGCCCGCTGAGCACCGCCAGATCGCGGCCCTTGCGCGAGGTCAGCAGCCGGGTGTTGGCCGTGGCGACGGCCCGCGCCAGCGCGACGCAGACCAGCAGGGTCAGCGGGGCCGCCAGGACGGCGAACACCGCCGCGGCCGCCCCGTGCGCCAGCGCGATGACCGAACCGGCCGCCAGGCAGAGCGTGAAGAGGGGGCCGATGCCGACCAGCGAGGACACCAGCAGCGCGGTGACCAGGGGCCGGGCCCGCAGCGGCAGCATCACGAGACGGCTCGGGTCGAGAGTCTCGTCCCCGGCGGCGAAGAAGAGGGGCATCACGGCCCAGCCGACCGCCAGCACCGCGGCGAGCAGCACGACGAGGGAGCTCGTGTGGGCGTGGCCGCGCAGCGCGATGAGCCCGATCAGCTGGCCCAGGGCGATCAGCAGGGTGACGACGACGGACGCGATGTAGACGGCGCGGCGGCCGGCCGACTGACGCAGCCCGTTGCGGAGCAGGGCGAGCTTGAGACGTACGAGGACGGGGACCAGTCCCTCGCCGCCTGCCGGGCGGCTCGTCCGGGGCCCGGAACCGGCCGGGGCGTCGAGCACGCTCATCGGGCACCGCCGAGCCAGTCCAGGGCGGTCCCGTTGTCGCGGTCGCCCGCGCCGACGAGCTCCAGGAAGGCGTTCTGCAGCGAGGGCGCGTCGCCGCGGACCTCGTCGAGGGTGCCCTGGGCACGGATGGCGCCCGCGGCCATGACGGCCACCCAGTCGCAGAGGGACTCGACGAGCTCCATCACATGGCTGGAGAAGACCACGGTGGCCCCGGAGCGGGTGTAGCGCTCCAGCACCCCACGGATGGTCTGTGCCGACACAGGGTCGACGCCCTCGAAAGGTTCGTCGAGGAAGAGCACTTCGGGGTTGTGCAGCAGCGCGGCGGCGAGCCCGACCTTCTTGCGCATGCCCGTCGAGTAGTCGATGACGAGTTTGTGCTGGGCTCCCGCCAGGTCCAGGACGTCCAGCAGCTGGGTTGCCCTGCTGTCCACCTCGTCGCCCGGCAGACCGCGCAACCTGCCGGTGTAGGCGAGGAGTTCACGGCCCGACAGGCGCTCGAAGAGCCGCAGACCCTCGGGCAGTACGCCGATGCGCGACTTCACCTCGACCGGGTCGCGCCAGACGTCGCGGCCGCCGATCTCGATCCGGCCCAGGTCGGGGCGGAGCAGACCGGTGACCATCGACAGGGTCGTGGTCTTGCCGGCGCCGTTGGGGCCCACCAGGCCGATGAACTTGCCCGCGGGCAGGACCAGGTCGATCCCGGCGACCGCGGTGTGGTCGCCGAATCGTTTCCACAGCCCTTCCACCCGTACCGCGGGCGGCGCGGCCCGCGGTACGTCGGTCTCCTCGGCCCGGTCGGCCCTGTCGGTGTCTGTCCGGTCCGGCATGCTGCACGTCCTTCGAAGTCCCCTGGGTGCTACTTGGGGGACACCCTACGAAAGGCGCCCCCGGGCGTCGGCGGCTTCGCGTCCGCAGGCGTAGGCGAGCGGGCTGATGAGCTCCTCCACCTCGGGCAGCCAGCGGTTGGCGGTGGAGGGGCTGCGGGCCCACTGCACCGCTCCGGCGCCGCCGACGCGAGTGGGCGGGGCGACCACGTAGCGGCCCTCGCCCATGCCGCGCAGACCGATCGCCGCGGCGTCCCAGCCGATCCTGCGGACGAGACCGTCCGCCTTCGCGGCGGCGCCGGGCAGGACGAAGAACTGCATCCGGCGGTCGGGGGTGCGGGTGACCGGCCCGAGCGGCAGGCTCAGCCGCTCCATCCGGGCCAGCGCCAGGAAGCCCGCCGACTCCGGTACGTCGATCGCGTCGAAGCCCCGCCCGGTCGGCAACAGGACCGAGGCCCGGGGGTGTTGGGACCACATCCGGCGGGCCGCCGCGCCGCTTCCGGTGGACCGGCCCGCCCAGTCGGCCCGCGTCGGGTGGGCGCCGGGCGCCGCGCAGCGGGCCTCGCCGCACGAGCACCGTTCGGTGCTGCCGACCGGCTCCAGCCAGGCTCCCGGGCACACGTCCCAGTGCCGCTCCTCCGCGTACCGCACGGCCGCGTCGAGCAGCTGCTCGGCTCGCTGCTGAGGGATCCGTGCGGCTTCCATGACTCCGATGGGCTCTTTCACGCACAGCACAACTCCCGCCGCCACCTGGGGTTACGGGCGTGATGAGCACGGTTACGGTCCGCCGCGCCCGCATGTGGGGCGCATCGATGCACGGGTGGGGGCGCGCGGGAGGGAGGCGGGCGGCGGGCGGGTAGCCACATACCGGAGATCCGGCACAGTTCGCTCTGCATCCTAGAGCGCGGGCCGGGAGGAAAGGGCAGAGACGCGTCAAAAGAGACCAACACGATGAATCGGCGAATTTCTCAGGCATATGTCGGGCAGTGATCCCTTCACTGATCACTGCGGCCTCAGGGGGAGAATCATGGCAGCCAGGCCTCTCGTCGCACGCCAGCCGAACGAACGGCTCCAGGCGCTCATTCAGGAAGCCGGATGCTCCAACGCGGGCCTCAGCCGCCGCGTCAACATGGTCGGGGCCGAGCGCGGGCTCGACCTCCGCTACGACAAGACCTCCGTGGCCCGCTGGCTGCGCGGACAGCAGCCACGCGGCAGGGCGCCCGGCATCATCGCCGAGGCGCTCGGACGCAAACTCGGCCGTACGGTCACGATCGACGAGATCGGGATGGCCAACGGCAAGAACCTGGCCTCCGGCGTCGGCCTGCAGTTCGCCCCGACGGTGATCGGCGCGATCGAGCAGGTCTGCGAGCTGTGGCGGAGCGACGTCGGCCGGCGTGACTTCCTGTCCGGCTCCGCGGTCGCGTCCTCGGCGATGGTCGAGCCGAGCCGCGACTGGCTCATCAGCGGCGCGGACCCACAGGTGGCACGGGTGGCCGGGGCCCGGGTCGGGATGCCGGACGTCGAGGCGGTGCGGGCCACGACGGCGGCGCTCGTCGACCTGGACCACCGGTTCGGCAGCGGCCATGTGCGGCCGGTCCTGGTGCACTACCTGAACAGCGTGGTCTCCGGGCTCCTCTCGGGGGCGTACCGCGAGTCGACCGGGCGGCAGTTGTTCGGGGCCGTCGCGCGGCTCACCGAGCTCGCCGGGTACATGGCGATCGACACGGGTCAGCCGGGTCTCGCCCAGCGCTACTACATCCAGGCGCTGCGTCTCGCCCAGGCGGCGGGTGACCGCGCCTACGGGGGCTATGTGCTGGCCGCCTCGATGAGCCATCTCGCGGCACAGCTCGGCAATCCGCGGGAGATCGCGCAGCTGGCCAGGGCGGCGCAGGAGGGTGCGCGCGGGCGGGTCACGCCGCGGGCGGAGGCGATGTTCTACGCGGCGGAGGCACGCGGTCACGCACTGCTCGGGGACGCCCGCACCAGCCAGGCGGTGGCCGGCCGGGCGCTGGCGGCGCTGGAGCAGGCGGACCCGGAGAGCGGTGACGATCCCGACTGGATCATTCACTTCGACCACGCCTACCTGGCGGACGAGTTGGCGCACTGCCACCGCGACCTCGGACAGGCGGAGGCGGCCGCTCGCCGGGCGAAGGAGGCGCTGGGCGGCCTCCCGGAATCCCGTGCCCGCCGCCGGGGCATCGGTCTGGCCCTGCTGGCCGCGGCGCAGGTGCAGATGCGTGAGGTGGAGCAGGCCTGCCACACCGGGACCCGGGCGATGGAGCTGCTGGGCACGGTGCGTTCCAGTCGTGGCTCGGAGTACCTGGACGACCTGCAGCACCGGCTGGTGCCGTACGGGGACGAGCCCGCGGTGCGGGAGTTCGGCGCCCGCCTGGAGCTTCAGGCGGCCTGAAAGCGGTGCTCCGTGGCCCGCAGGGCCTGCCCGGCAGGGCAGGGGTGTGCGGGAGCCACTTAACTGCGTCCTGAGGCCGCCGGACGTTACAGCCCGTGTGAAGGGGTGGTGAGCGACAACACACGCTTGGCGAAGGGTGGTAGGCACCCGATAGCGTGAGCCGACGATTCCATAGGTTCACACGTAGGAGTCCCGGTGACACAGAGCGGACAGGGTGACGAGCAGCAGCTCCCTGCTGTACGACCCGCACACGAGGGCGTCGTGCTGCCCGCGGGTGGCGGAGAGCCCTGGACGCCGGGGGGACCCGCGGACCAGGCGACCCCGGCAGGCGGGCAGCCGTGGGGGCAGCCCTGGGGGCCGCAGGCACCCCGGCAGGACCCCGCCCAGCAGGCGCAGCACCAGGGGCAGGGCGCGTACGGGCAGGACCAGCAGGGCGCGTACGGAGCCGGCCAGCAGCAGGGGCCGTACGGGCAGCAGCCACAGCGCGGGCAGTACGGCTACGGGCAGCAGGCTCCCGGTTACGGTCAGGCTCCGCAGCCCCAGCAGCCGCCCTCGCCGTACGCCCAGCCGCTGCCGCCCGAGGCGGGGCCCGGCAGGGGCGGCGACGCGGACGCCACGCAGTACATCGCGCCGATACCGGGCGGGCCCGGCCCGGGCGGCCTGCCGCCGGAGGTCCCGGCGGAGTCCACGCAGTTCCTGGGCCACGCCCCGCAGCAGGGCTACCAGCAGCCCGGCGGTCATGCGGCACAGCCGCCCGCGCAGGGCGGCCAGGACGCCGACGCCACCCAGTTCATACCGCCCGTGCCCGGTGGCGCTCCGTACGGCATCCGGCCCGGGGCGCCCGGCGAGCGGCAGCCACCCGCGGAGTTCGACAACCTCTTCCGCAGCGACGAACCCGCGGGCGCCACACAGCAGATGCCCCGGTTCGACCCCGGGCAGCACCAGCAGCACCGGCCGCAGGGCGGGCAGCAGCAGTACCAGGGCGGGCCTCCGCCGCAGGCGTACCAGCAGGCGCCCCCGTACTCGGGCCCCGAGGACGGGCTGCCGCAGGACGGGCAGGACGGGCGGCGGAAGAAGTCCGCGCACGTCCCGCTGATCGCCGCGGTCGTCGTCGGCTGTGCCGTGATCGGGCTCGGTGCCGGCGCCCTGATGAGTGGTGGCGACGAGAAGGGCGACGACGGTAAGCAGCCGGTGGCGGCGGCGAGTTCGCCCGCAGCCGAGCAGCCCTCCAGCCAGGCCGCGCCGGACCCGGCGAAGCCGCAGGCCCAGGAGCTCGACAAGCTGCTCGCGGACAGCAACAACAGCCGGTCAGCGGTCATCGGCGCGGTGGAGAAGGCCAAGACCTGCACCGACCTGGACAAGGCGGTGGCCGACCTGAAGGGCGCCGCCCAGCAGCGTCGCGACCTGGTGACCCGGCTCAAGGACCTCTCGGTCGACAAGCTGCCGGACAACGGGCAGTTGACCGCGTCGCTCACCAAGGCCTGGCAGGCCTCCGCCTCGGCGGACGACCACTATGCCGCCTGGGCGGCGCAGGCCAAGAGCAAGAAGGTGTGCAAGAAGGGCAGGGCCCGCCCGACCTCGCACTTCCAGCAGGCCAACGTGCAGAGCGGCGAGGCGACCGCGGCCAAGAAGCAGGCCTCCCGGCTGTGGAACGTCATCGCGACGAAGTACGGCCTGACGAAGCGCGCGTCCACCGCACTCTGAGCGCGGTCGCGGCGTGGAGGCCCCGGGCGCCGGGGCCTCAGCCGGTCGCGCTGGCGTCCGACAGGGTCTCCGTCACATCCACGAAGCCCTTCTTGTCGGCGACCAGCCGGCCGTCGCGCACGATCTGGAACGTCACCTTGCTGTTCACGATGCGCGGGTACGAGGACGAGCCGATCATGTCCTCGTAGCGCCAGCGCAGTGCGGGAGTGAGACCGCCGGTGCTCACCGGGGTGCCGTCGTTGAGGGCCTTGGTGACCTTCCGGGACGTGATGTCCGCCTCGTTCAGCGACTCGACGATCGACTTCAGCGCGGTGTAGGCGATCCACGTCGTCTGCACGCCCGTGTCGTCCGGGTCGATGCGGTTGTCGCCGAAGGCGTGCTTGCTGATCACCTGCCGCATCAGGTCCCAGTGCGTATCGCCGGGGGGCGGGTACCACCCGGTGACGTACGCCCCCTCGAACGGGCTCTCACGGCCGCCGGTCCGGTCGATCAGCGGCTGTCCGATGCTGCCGAGGACCGAGGAGATCCGCACCGATCCGCCGTCCGGCTCCAGCCGCCGGAAGGAATCGAAGAACGTCTCCGTGCGGTCACCGAGAACGGCCGTCACGCAGCCTCCGTCGGTGCCCGCCCCGGCCAGTGCCCGCCCCGCCGCATCGTCGTAC
This sequence comes from Streptomyces sp. NBC_01013, assembly GCF_045162765.1. Taxonomy (NCBI): domain Bacteria; kingdom Bacillati; phylum Actinomycetota; class Actinomycetes; order Kitasatosporales; family Streptomycetaceae; genus Streptomyces; species Streptomyces sp. NBC_01013. The sequence continues at coordinate 3,569,497 of NZ_CP108687.1, read as the reverse complement.
GACGTGGTCTCCTCGGCCGCCTGGACGTCGAGCGGTGCGGGCCGCCCGGCCTCGGTGAGGCCGGTGTTCAGGAGCCACGCCTGACTGTCGCCGCCCAGGGTGTCCGGCCGCACCAGGGACACCCGGCCGCAGGTGCGGGCCAGCTGCCTGGCGTTGCCCGCCAGGAGCGCCGACTGCCCGCCGGTGACCGGATAGGACATATAGCTCCGGAACTCCTCCTCGGAGGCTCCGTAGCCGCCGATATAGGGAATTCCGGCGACTTCGAGCGGCGCCATGAACGCCCGGCCGTGCCGGCTGTAGGAGCCCAGGACCGCGACGGCCTTCTCCTTGACGGCCCGGCGGGCGCAGTTGCCCGCGCCGATCGAGGTGTCCTGCTCGTCGCAGGTGATCACCCGCAGCTCGTGCCCGTCGATGCCGCCCTCGCCATTGATCCAGCGGGCGTACGTCTGCGCCATGGCGGTCATGCCCGCCATGTTGGCGGCGTCCGCTCCCGAAGCGCCGCTGGGCGCCCAGGTCACGACGGTGACGGGCTCCCTGGAGCCCCCCGATGCCCCAGGGAGTGCGCCGCAGCCGGTCATCAGCAGAGCCCCTGCCGCCACCGCACCGGTGAGGAATCCGAGGGGGCGGGGGAAGATGGGGCGTCGCCGTCCGGTCATGGGCACAGACACTTCCCGTCCCCGGGTAACGCAGCAGTGTGCCCCGTTCAACGCTCGGTGACGTCCAGGTGAATTGCAGGGGCCTGTACGGGAAGCCGAAAAGGGAACGTACGATCGACAACCGTGCAGCAAGGTTCCGAGAACTCTTCCCGTCGCGGCCGTCGCTCCTCCACCATGGGCGGCATGCCGCTCAATGACATTCCGTGGTGGCGCTGGCGCAGCAACGTGCGCTCGGCGCTGCACATGCTCTCCGACCCCGTCTTCCATCACGAGTGCTGGCTGGCCGGCCGGGAGGGATACGGCGACGTCACCGACGCCGTGTACCGCCTGGTCGAGGACACCTGGCTCGACAACTGGTCCGCCGAGAAGTACGTCGGTACGGTCTTCCGGGACTCCGGCGAGGCCGCCCTCGTCGATGTCGCCGTGCTGCGGGTGCTGCGCATCATGCACCAGGTCGGCGCGGACGCCCCCGTCTCCGCCTACCTGGAGCATCATGGCTGGCCGGAGGCCGTCCGGGCCGCCCGCGAGGCCCATGTGCTGCTCGCCACGAACGACGGTGAGGACCCGGACGTCCCCCCGCGCTCGCTGGACGTGCTGCGCATCATGACCAGGTCCTGAGAAGGCTTCCGCCGAACCGCGGACGGTGTGGCACGCTACGGGGATGACCGCGCCGCAGCCTGCCGAGACCGCCCCCGAGCAGTACGTCCTCACTCTTTCGTGCCCTGACAAACAGGGCATCGTGCACGCCGTGTCGAGCTATCTCTTCATGACCGGCTGCAACATCGAGGACAGTCAGCAGTTCGGGGACCACGACACGGGTCTGTTCTTCATGCGCGTCCACTTCTCGGCGGACAGCCCGGTGACGCTGGACAAGCTGCGGGCGAGCTTCGCCGCGATCGGCGACTCCTTCCGGATGGACTGGCAGATCCACCGTTCCTCGGACCGGATGCGGGTGGTGCTGATGGTCAGCAAGTTCGGCCACTGCCTCAACGACCTGCTGTTCCGTTCCCGTATCGGGGCCCTGCCCGTCGAGATCGCGGCGGTCGTCTCCAACCACACCGACTTCGCCGAGCTGGTCGCCTCCTACGACGTTCCCTTCCGCCACATCCCCGTGAGCAGGGAGAACAAGGCGGCGGCGGAGGCGCAGCTGCTGGAGCTGGTCCGCGAGGAGGACGTGGAGCTGGTCGTCCTGGCCCGCTACATGCAGGTCCTCTCGGACGATCTGTGCAAGCAGCTCAGCGGCCGGATCATCAACATCCACCACTCGTTCCTGCCGAGCTTCAAGGGCGCCAAGCCTTACCACCAGGCGCACGCCCGCGGTGTGAAGCTGATCGGTGCCACGGCGCACTACGTCACGGCCGACCTCGACGAGGGGCCCATCATCGAGCAGGAGGTCGAGCGGGTGGGCCACGGCGTGACGCCGGACCAGCTGGTCGCCATCGGGCGCGACGTGGAGTGCCAGGCCCTGGCTCGCGCGGTGAAGTGGCACGCGGAGCGGCGCATCCTGCTGAACGGCCGCCGTACGGTGATCTTCGCGTAGCCGCGCTTCAGAGCCTGCTGAGCGAGGCCGCCGCGAAGAGCACGTCCCGGATCGCCTCGCGGTCACCGCGCTGACCGGCCGCCGCCTCCGCGGGCGCCACGTGCCCCGCCATCACCTGACAGAACTCCACGCCGTCCAGCGCGACCTGCGCCACGGCGTGATCGGGAGAGCCGAGGGCGGCGGGGGAGTCCAGCGGGATGTACCAGTTGCCGCCACCCGAACCCTCGACCTCCAGATGCAGCGAGCGGCCCGGCGACCCGGCCGTCACCAGCCGGCGGGCGGGACCGGCGAGCCCCGCCCGGCGCCGCTCGGCCAGGGCGGCCGGCAGGAGCCGCGCCGCCAGGTCGATCATCCGGTGCAGATGGGCGCCCGACGGCGGCTCGTACGGATAGTCCACCGCCTCTGCGATGTCACCGGCGTGCATCCAGCACTCGAAGGCGCGGTCCAGCATCGCGTCCTGCAACGGCAGGGCGAAGTCTCCGTAGGAGACGGAGAGCTCCGAGACCCCCCGCCCCGCGAAGGACACCGTGCGGATGAGGGTGTGGCTCTGGTCGCGCCACGGCTCGCGGATGCTGCGGGTCGGCGGGCGCCGGGCGGCCGACCAGTACGTCTCGGTGCGCGAGGTGGGCGCGAGCGGCAGCCCGGACCCCCGGCGCGAGGCGCCGGGGACGCTCTCGGCGAGGGGGTCGTCGAGACCCAGCGCGCTGCTGACCAGCCCGTCGACGGTCATCAGGTGACCGATGACACCGGCGACCGTCGTCTTGCGGTTCACCGCACGCTCGCCCTCGAACCACTTCAGCCGCACCGGGGCGTGCCACTCCGAGTCGCCGATGTCGCGCAGCAGCGCGTCGAGCCGGGCCGTCTCCGCGTCGTACGGGGCGGCCCACTGAGGTACGGGGATCTTGGCGGGCCGACGGCTCAGGCAGGTGTCCAGCACCCGGCTCCGGAGCATCGGATCGAGGTCCAGGCTCCGGTCGGTGTGCAGCAGGCCGACCGCGTCGCGCAGCCGCAGGGCCTCGTCGGCGCAGGGGGCGCACTCCGTGAGGTGCGCCTCGACGGCCTCGGACTCCTCGGCCGAGCACGCGGTCAGCGCCCAGGCACCGAGAAGGGCCTTCAGCACGCGGTGCGGGAGCACCGGGGCGGGCGGGCCCGGCGGTTCGTCGTCGGGCCGGGCGTGTTCCGGCACGGGCTCCGAGTCGGGCAGCGCCGACTCGGCCTCCGACTCGGCCGGAACGGGTGCGGGCGGCACGGGCGGCGCCGGCATGACGAGCCGGTCCGGGTCGAAGTCGTCCGCGGCAGCCCGTGGCCCCGGTATGCGCCGGGCGCCCCGCACCTCCTCGTCCGGCCCGTCCCCCTCGTCGCGGCCGTCCGCGTCGTCGGTCACAGCTGCCGTCCGTATCCGGGCGGCGAGGAGCCCTCCAGCGGCCGGGTGTGCGCGGTGGACAGCAGCTGCAACCCGAGCCGCAGCCGGCGGCGAGCCTCGTCCTCGGTCACTCCGAGGTCGGTCGCGGTCTGCCGGTAGTCGCGGCGCTGGATGTACGCGAGCTCCAGTGCGGCCCTCAGCGGTGCCGGCATGGACGCGACGATGTAGTCGGCGCGGGCCGCGGCAGTGGCCCGGCGCACGCGTTCCTCCAGGTCGTCCGGGCCGACGCCGTCCCCGTCGTACGAGTCGTACGTGTCGTCCGTCTGCCGGGCGGCGGCGGACCTGCGCAGCCGCTGCACGGACTCGCGATGCGTGAGCCGGGCGACCCAGGAGCGCATCGAGCCCTGCTTGGGGTCGTAGGCGTCGGGGTTCTCCCATACGTAACCGAAGACCTCGCGGGTGACGAGGTCCGCGGCGCTCTCGTCGTCGAGCATCCGGTTGGCCTGACTGTGCACGAGGGACGCGAACCGGTCGTAGAGCTCGCCGAGCGCGGCCGCCTCGCCGCGTGCCAGCCGCTGCTGCATCCTGCGGTCCCAGCGGGGTGGTGTGTTTTTGGCCATGCGACCCCCAACCCTGTGCCGTCAGGGCCTCTCGCCCTGTACCCCTCGTCACATCGAATGTAGTCGGCAAGGCTGTCCGAGCACGCCCCTTTACGGCAAGTACGTCCCCGCGGTCGTCCCGGATGGTAGAGAATGCGGCGCCCCGCAGCGTCGGATTCGGACCCGAAGTGATCATTTCTGCCCGAAACCGTTCTGGGCCTTCCTGCGGGAGGCCGTGTTTCATGGGGAGTGCGCCGGGGCAGCCGCGAGGAGGAACGCAAACTTCCGGATCACTGGAATCCCCCGGTATCCCCGGAACGAGAGGCACCAGTCGCGTGAGCACACCTTGCCCTCCTGGAAATCCACATCCGGCCGCAGTCCCCCACGCCCCCTGGCTCGGGCAGGAGCGTTCCGGGAAGCCGTTCGCCGTGGCCGAGACCGAGCAGGGCGAGTGGACCGTCCTGCACATGCACGGCGAGCTCGACCTGGTGACCTCACCCGTCGTTCGCCAGTCCGTCCACGACGCGGTGGCCGTGGGCCGCCACAACGTCGTGCTCGACCTCTCCGAGGTCTTCTTCTGCGACTCCAGCGGCGTCGGCGTCCTGATCGCCTCCCGCCGTCTGATGCGCTCCTGCGGGGGGCGCCTGCGCCTGATCCTGCCCGCGCGGGGCGCCGAGGACGGCTCCCACGTCAACCGGGTGCTCGCCGCGCTGGGCGTACGCCGGCTGTTCGAGGTGTACCCGGACTGGGACTCCGCCGTCGACGACGAAGCCCAGCCGCTCTCGGCCTGAGCCGTCGTGGCCACCCGCCTGCGGTGGACATGAATACCGGGTTGTCACACCGGTGACGCGCGTAAGTGACACGTGACGCCTGCGGGCGTCGTACGCTCCCCGCATGGACAGCGCAGAGTATGAGCGCAAGATCGCCTTCCGCTTCGCCGCCTTCGACCAGGACGGCAACGGATGCATCGATCGCGCGGATTTCAACGCCGCCGCGGCCCGTCTGCTCACCGAGTTCGGTACGACGGCCCGCTGCGACAAGGGCCAGGCGCTCTACAGCGGGGCCGAGGCGTTCTGGCAGGGCATGGCGGGCATCGCCGACGTCGACGGGGACCAGCGGGTCACCCGCGAGGAGTTCGTGGGAGGCGCGGTGAAACGGCTCCGCGACAACCCCGAGCGCTTCGCGGAAATCGCCCGCCCCTTCCTGCGGGCGGCCATCGCGGTGGCCGACCAGGACGACGACGGGGCCGCCGCGGTGGCCGCCGTCGAGCGGTCCCTGCGGGTCCTGGGCGCGAGCCCGGACGCGGCGTCGTTCGCCGCGCAGAGCCTGGACGCGGACCGCGACGGGCGCATCGCGGAGGCGGAGGCGGTGGCGGCGTTCGCCGCGTACTTCACGGTGATCGAGCCCGACGCGTAGCCCTTGGGCGGGCGGCAGCGGGGTCTTGACCTTGCCCCGGTCCGGGGTGGGGGGTTCCGTCCTCAATCGCCGGACGGGCTTGGTGGGGTGCGGGTGCCCCGTAGGGGCGCTTCGGCCCGGTGGTGGGGGTCCGTGGCCCCTCCGGGGCGTCTCCTCAGACGACGAACGTTCCGCGGGTACGCAGCGGACCCGGGTATCTGTTCGTCGTCCTGCGGGGACTCCCCTGCACGGCCCCGGACCGGCCGCCCTGCGTCTGCGGCAGTCGTACGGCCGGTGTGCACACGCGAGTGATGCAGGGTGGGGCCGTGCAGGGCAGTCCCCGCAGAAAATGGCGTACGACCCGGGTCCTCCGCGTCGTCGGGTGCACACGCCATTTTTGAGGAGTCTGCCCGGAGGGGCACCACCCCCACCCACCGGACACAGCGCACCCCGCGGGGACCCCGCACTCAAGCCCGTCCGGCGATTGAGGACGGAACCCCGAGCCCCGGACAACGGCGCACCCCGCAGGGAACCCGCGCCCGGACAACGGCGCACCCCCCGGGGCACCCGCACAATCGAGCCCGTCCGGCGATTGAGGACCGGCCCCCCGTTATGTTCTTGGCGGTCCTGCAATGGGACCGCTGGCCTCCGGGCCCGGCATGACTGTGTCCCCCTGTCGAAGGCATGACCTGGGGGGTGGTGTCACCGGGCCCGGGAGGTGCCGTCGGAGACGCTGATGAGAGGTCCGGCCACTGCCCGGTCCGGCGCAATGCCGGACGGCTCGCGGGCGGCAGGTCTGCATAACGTGGATGCGCGCGTACGACACCAACGCCGAGGCCGGCACCGTGAACACCCTTTGGGGAGAGGGAGTATCGATGTTCGACACCACTGAGGTGGGCGTCTTCCTGGGCCTGGATGTCGGCAAGAGTGCCCATCACGGCCACGGGCTGACCCCGGTCGGGAAGAAGGTCTTCGACAAGCAGCTGCCCAACAGCGAGCCGAAGCTGCGGGCCGTCTTCGAGAAGCTGGCCGCGAAGTTCGGCACAGTGCTGGTGATCGTGGACCAGCCCGCCTCCATCGGGGCTCTGCCCCTGACCGTGGCCCGGGACGCCGGCTGCCGGGTCGCTTACCTGCCCGGCCTGGCGATGCGCCGGATCGCCGATCTCTACCCGGGCGAGGCGAAGACCGACGCGAAGGACGCCGCAGTCATCGCGGACGCCGCCCGCACCCTGCCCCACACCCTGCGCTCGCTGGAACTGACCGACGAGATCACCGCCGAGCTGAACGTCCTGGTCGGCTTCGACCAGGACCTCGCCGCCGAGGCCACCCGCACCAGCAACCGCATACGCGGCCTTCTCACCCAGTTTCACCCCAGCCTGGAACGTGTCCTTGGCCCGCGCCTGGACCACCGGGCCGTCACCTGGCTGCTGGAACGCCACGGATCCCCAGCCGCCTTGCGGAAAGCCGGCCGCCGCAAACTCGTCGAGCTCATCCGCCCCAAGGCCCCGCGCATGGCCGCACGGCTGATCGACGAGGTCTTCGACGCCCTGGACGAGCAGACCGTGATCGTGCCTGGAACCAGCACCCTCGGCACCGTCATTCCCTCCCTGGCCCGCTCCCTCGGCGCCGTCCACGAACAGCGCCGGGCCCTGGAAACCCAGATCAGCACCCTGCTGGAGGCCCACCCTCTTTCCCAGGTCCTGACCTCGATGCCCGGCGTCGGCGTCAGGACCGCCGCAGTCCTGCTGACCACCGTCGGCGACGGCACCAACTTCCCCACCGCCGCCCACCTCGCCTCCTACGCCGGCCTTGCCCCGAACACCCGGCAATCCGGAACCTCGATCCACGGCGAACACGCGCCCCGAGGCGGCAACCGGCAGCTCAAACGGGCCATGTTCCTCTCCGCCTTCGCCTGCATGAACGCCGATCCGGCCTCCCGGACCTACTACGACAAACAGCGAGCCCGCGGCAAAACCCACACCCAAGCCCTCCTCCGACTCGCCCGCCAGCGCATCAGCGTCCTGTTCGCCATGCTCCGAGACGGCACCTTCTACGAATCTCGGACACCGAAGGACGTCGAACTCGCCGCATAGCCCCCCACCCGAACCACCCCAAACCCGACAGGGATGCCTTGACGAACGACATAGAGGCACCCCCCGCCCCTTCAGGCGGCGAAGCGCTCCCGGAGCCGGTACTTCAGGACCTTGCGGAGCGTCTCGTTGCGGGGCAGCGCGTCGACCAGTTCCAGTTGCTCCGGGAGCTTGTGCACCGACAGGCCCTCGCCGCGCAGGTAGGCCGTCAGGCCGGGGAGGGTGAGGGGGGTGGCGTTCGGGGGTTGTTCCACCACCGCGCACACGCGTTCGCCCCGTTCGGCGTCCGGGAGGCCGATCACCGCCGCGTCGCCCACGTCGGGGTGGCGGGCCAGGAGGTCCTCTATCTCCTTCGCGGAGATGTTCTCGCCCTTGCGGATGATGATGTCCTTCAGCCGCCCGGTGAGCACCAGGTGCCCGCTCGGCCGCACGTGGCCGACGTCGCCCGTGATCAGGAAGCCGTCGGCGTCGAACGGGCTGGGGGAGGCCAGGTAGCCCTGGCAGACCGCCTCGCCCCGCAGGCGGACCTCGCCGTCCGTGCCGTACGGCAGCGGTTTGCCGTCCTCGTCGGTGATCCGGATCTCCATGCCCTCGGGCGGGCGGCCCTCCGTCTCGGCGAGCTGTTCCACCGTGTCGTCCGGGGCGCCCATCGTGATCATCGGAACCTCGGTCATGCCGTAGCCGTGGGTGAGCTGGACGCCCATCTCGCGTACGACCGCGTGGTAGAGATCCGGGGGCTTCGGGGCTCCGCCGCCCGCGAGGAGGCGGAGCGTGGGGACGAGGGGGGTGGACGGGGCCTTGCGCTGCTCGGTGAGGAACATGGAGTAGAAGGCCGTGGAGCCGCCGGCCACCGTCACCCCGTGGCGCCGGTAGCCCGCGACGGCGTCCGGCATCGCGAAGTGCTCGAACAGCACCGCCGGGAAGCCGTAGAGCAGGAGCATCACCGCGTAGTCCGGGCCGCCGACGTGGGCGAAGGGGAAGGCCACCGAGCCGATGTCGTCCGCGGACAGGTGCAGCGCGTGGGCGAGGCACGAGCCGCCCGCGATCAGGCTGCGGTCGGTGTGCAGGACACCCTTCGGGTCCGATGTGGTGCCCGAGGTCCAGTAGATCCAGCGCACCGCCGTGCCGTCGGAGGGGGGTGGGGGCAGGGTCGACGGGTCGCCGTCCGGGAGGGTGTCGTACGCCTCGAAGGTCCGGGGCGGGTGCGCGAGGTCCGCCGAGAGGCGGCCGGCCATCTCCGTGTGATCGAACCCGCGCCAGGTGCCCGGCACCGCGAAGAACTCCGCCTTCGACTCGCGCAGTGCGAAGCCCACCTCGCGGTCGCGGTAGAAGGGGATCACCGGCGTCTGCACCGCCCCGATCCGGGTCAGGGCGAAGGACAGCAGCACCGTCTCCACGCGGGTGGGCAGTTGCCAGGCGACGACGGTGCCGGGGCGTACGCCCATGGCGTACAGGCCCGCCGCCACGCGCTCGGCACGGGTGCGCAGGTCGCCGAAAGTGAGCGTGCGGTCGTCCTGGATCAGGAAGGGCCGGTCCGGCGTCAGAGCGGCCCGGCGTTCGATGAGCTCCCAGAAGGTGCCCGATGCACCCAGGGTGTGCGCGGTCTCGTTCACGGCGAACCCCTCACAGCTGACGGGTAGTCAGATCGTGCGGAGAGCGTAGAGCGCTGCGCCTTGTCGGTCCAGGGGTGCGGGGCTAGCCTGTGGGCGACGTCAATCTGACGGGCCATCAGAAAGCGTGCGCCGAAGGGGACACCATGACGGAACTGCCTCGGATCGTCAGCGTCGACGACCATGTGATCGAGCCGCCGCACCTCTTCTCGACCTGGCTTCCCGCCAAGTACCGCGAGCGTGGCCCGCAGCCCCTGACCGCGGGCATCGGCGAGCTGGCGTACACCGGAGGCAAGTACGTCATCACGATGGACCCGGACGGCCCACCGACCGACTGGTGGATCTACGAGGACCTCAAGTTCCCGTACAAGCGGAACATCGCCGCCGTGGGTTTCGACCGCGACGACATGACCCTGGAGGGGATCACCCGGGCGGAGATGCGGCGCGGGTGCTGGGATCCCGTCGAACGGCTGAAGGACATGGACCTCAACCACGTCGAGGCGAGCCTCTGCTTCCCCACCTTCCCGCGCTTCTGCGGGCAGACCTTCGCCGAGGCCCACGACAAGGAGGTCGCGCTCGCCTGCGTGCGTGCGTACAACGACTGGATGGTCGAGGAGTGGTGCGGGGGCAGCGGCGGCCGGCTGATCCCGCTCTGCATCATCCCGCTCTGGGACATCGATCTGGCCGTCGCGGAGATCAGGCGGAACGCCGCCCGGGGGGTCCGCGCGGTGACCTTCTCGGAGATCCCGACCCATCTGGGGCTGCCCTCGATCCACACCGGCTACTGGGACCCGTTCTTCGCCGTCTGCCAGGAGACCGGCACGGTCGTGAACATGCACATCGGATCCAGCTCACAGATGCCGGCCGCCTCGCCGGACGCCCCGCCCGCCGTCCAGGCCTCGCTCTCCTTCAACAACGCGATGGCCTCGATGATGGACTTCCTGTTCAGCGGTGTGCTGGTGAAGTTCCCGCAGCTCAAGCTCGCCTACAGCGAGGGGCAGATGGGGTGGATCCCGTACGCCCTGGAGCGTGCTGACGACGTCTGGGAGGAGCACCGGGCGTGGGGCGGGGTGCGCGACCTGATTCCCGAGCCGCCCTCCACGTACTACTACCGGCAGATGTTCTGCTGCTTCTTCCGCGACAAGCACGGGGTGGCGTCGCTGGATGTCGTCGGACGGGACAACGCGACGTTCGAGACCGACTACCCGCACGTCGACTCGACCTTCCCGCACACCAAGGAGGTCGCGCTCGACCACGTCAAGGGACTGGACGACGAGACCGTCTACAAACTGATGCGCGGGAACGCGATCCGGATGCTCGGCCTGGACCTCGACAAGTAGGCGCGCCATGGACCTCGCGTACACGGAGGAAGAGGAAGATTTTCGGGCGCGCCTGCGGGCGTGGCTGGCCGACGTGCTTCCCGGGTTGCCGGGGAAGCCGGACCCCGGCGACTGGCCGGGGCGGCGGGTGTACGACAGCGGCTGGCAGAAGCTGTTGTACGACGCCGGGTACGCGGGCCTCCACTGGCCCGCCGACGCAGGCGGCCGGGGCGCCACGCCCACCCAGCACCTGATCTTCCTGGAGGAGACGGAGCGGGCCGGGGCGCCCTACGTCGGGGCGAACTTCGTCGGGCTGCTGCATGCCGGGCCCACCATCGCCGCCGAGGGCACGGCCGAGCAGCGGGCCCGATGGCTGCCGCCGGTGCTGAGCGGTGACGAGATGTGGTGCCAGGGGTTCAGCGAACCGGAAGCGGGCTCCGACCTGGCCTCACTGCGGACCCGGGCGGTGCGCGACGGCGACGACTACGTGGTGAGCGGACAGAAGATCTGGACCTCGCACGCGGAGGTCGCCGACTGGTGCGAGCTCCTCGTGCGTACGGATCCGGCCGCTCCCAAGCACCGCGGGATCAGCTGGCTCGCGATGCGGATGGACAGCCCCGGCGTCACCGTCCGGCCGCTGCGCACGCTCGCCGGGTCCACCGAGTTCGCCGAGATGTTCCTCGACGAGGTGCGGGTGCCCGTCGCGCACCGGGTCGGAGCGGAGAACGACGGCTGGCGGGTCACCATGGTCACCCTCTCCTTCGAGCGCGGCACCGCCTTCGTCGGCGAGGTCGTCGCCTGCCGACGCACCCTCGACGCCCTCGCCGCCGAGGCCCGGCGCAGCGGTCGCTGGGACGACGCGGTGCTGCGGCGCCGGCTCGGCAGGCTCAACGCCGAGTTCCGGGCGCTGTGGCGGCTCACCCAGTGGAACGTCAGCGAGGCGCAGGCCAGTGGGGGCGTCCCCGGAATCGGTGGCTCGGTGTTCAAGCTGCGGTACTCGCACGCCCGCCAGGAGCTGTACGAGGCGGCGGCCGAGGTGCTCGGCGCGGGCGATGCCCTGGATCTGGACCGGGAGTGGGTGCTGGACCGGCTGTCCTCGCTCTCGTACACGATCGCGGCCGGCACCTCGCAGATCCAGCGGAACATCGTCGCCGAGCGGATTCTCGGCCTGCCGAAGGGGCGGTGAGCGGAGGATGGACTTCCAGCTCTCGGACGACCAGCGGGCCCTGCGGGCGGGGATGCGGGACCTGCTCGCCGGACGGTTCGACAGGGACCGGATGCGGGCTGTGCACGAGCGGGGAGGGGGTCTGGACCGAGCGCTGTGGCGGGAGCTGGGTGGAGCGGGGTTCTTCGCGCTGCGGCTGCCGGGGACGGCCGGCGGGGTGGGCCTGGGCCTGCCCGAGGCCGCCCTCCTGTTCGAGGAGGTCGGCAGGGCGCTGCTGCCCGGACCGCTGGCCGCCACCCAGCTCGTCGCGGGCGCGGTGAAGGGGGCGGCGGAGGGTGAGGCCGTGGTGGCTCTGGCTGAGGCGCGGCGGCCCGTGGGGCACCTGGAAGGGGCCGATGCGGTGCTGGTCCTGGACGGGGAGGAGGGAGCGAGGGTGGTGAGCGGCGGGCCGCTGCGGCGGCTGGTGCGCGAGGCCCGCCCCGTACGGTCGCTCGACCCGGGCACCCCCCTGTGGCGGGTGCCGGACCTGTCCGTGTACGAGGGGGAGGTGCTGCCCGACGGGGCGCGGCTGCGGCGCGAGGGTGCCCTGCTGACCGCGGCGGAACAGCTCGGAAGTTCGACCCGCAGCTTGGAGGCGGCGGTCCAACACGCCGGTGAGCGGGAACAGTTCGGAGCGCCGATCGGCACCTTCCAGGCGGTCAAGCATCTGTGCGCGGGAATGCTGGTGCGGGCCGAGCCCGCCCGCAGTGCCGTCTACGCGGCGGCCGTGACCGCGGATCCGGTGGAGGCCGCCGGGGCCAAGCTCCTCGCCGACGAGGCGGCCGTCGGCAACGCCCGCGACTGCCTCCAGGTGTGCGGTGGTATGGGCTTCACCTGGGAGGCGGACGTTCATCTGCGTCTCAAGCGGGCCTGGCTGCGGGCCGGGCAGTGGCTGACGGCGGCGGACGCGGAGGAGGCGCTGGCGGCAGATCTGGACTGAGCCGCGGCGGGTGGGTGCCCGGCGCATGCACGTGACGCGGTGGACCCCTGAGGTTCACGCTGCGGAGTGACGCAGCGCAGTCGGTATCGGTCGATACCGGCTTGTGTCCTTTGCGTGATTCGTCACGGGGTGGAGTCGGTGCCCGGCTCGGGTACGCTCCGTTGGATGCGAGTGGTTCTGGAACCTGGCGATCCGGATGTGGCCTGTGCGGCTGCTCCGGTCCGCGAGAGGTGCCCTGCTCGTGATCCACACGGAAGCGTCGGGCCTGCCCGGGAAGCGGTTCCCGGGACGGGCGCGTGCCTCTGTTCGACTTCCCGCAGCGCGCGTCGCACAGTATGCACCACGCGTACTCCTTCGCGTTGGAATATGCCCGAAGCGCTTGTTGCGGTGACTGTACGTCAACCATGCTGTCTCGTAAGGGAATCACGTTCCGTGACCCTGAGGAGGCGCGAGGCGATGTGTCCGCCGGTTCGGATGGTGTGAGCGGTGCAGGTGCTTCAGGTTCAGTTGGAGGTCGGGCCCGACCCCGCGGAGGTCGGACGGGCCCGCAGATGGGCGCGTTCGAGGCTCGTCGGGTCCGGTATAGGAGACGACGAGCCGCTGGCCGAGACGCTCATCCTGCTCATCTCGGAGCTCGTCACCAATGCCGTCGTGCACACCGGCTGTCCGGCTGTGCTGCGCATGCTGTTCGGCTCGACGGGGGCCCCGGGCAACGCCGGGACCGTCCGGGTCGAGGTGGCCGACACCAGCTGCCGCCCACCGCAGCAGCGGCACGCACAGGGCGAGGACACCGGCGGCCGCGGCCTTGAGCTGGTCGACGGCCTGGCCGATCGCTGGGGCTGGCAGCCGGAGGGCGCGGGCAAGCGCATCTGGTGCGAGGTCGACCGCGGCATCCCGCTGATCCAGGTGCAGCTGCAGCCCGGGCCCTCCGAGCGCGACGGCGCCGGCGGGTGCGGTCCGGGCGTCGCGTACGAGGCGGGCTCCGCGGCGTACGAGACCTCGCACGCCGGTCTCCACCGCGCGTAACGCCGCCGCGCCGCGCACGGGAGGCCCGGGGCGGATTCCCGTGCGCGCGGCGGAGGCTCAGAGGATCGCGACCGGGGCGACCGGGGTGCCCGTGGCGCCGACGAACGGCTCCGGCATGGCGGACAGCAGGAAGGCGTAGCGCCCCGCGTCCGCACAGGCTGTGGACAAGCCCTCCAGATTCCAGTTCTGGCCCTGGAGCATGCCCATCTCGACCAGATCGAGTGCGTGCACCCCCAGCCACAGGTCCTCGATCTCCGGCGGGAAGATCTCGAAGGTCAGCGTGTCATTGGTGACCGCGGCCGTGTCACGGGCCCGGAACCACTCCGGTGTGCGGATCGAAAGACCCGGTGACGGATACCCGTAGGCGTTCTTGTCCCCCGAGAGGTACACCTGCACCTGCCCTGTCCGTACGAGGACGATGTCCCCGGACCGCACCCGCACCCCGGCCAGCTCCTCGGCCGCTTCCAGGTCCTCGGGCGTGACCGCGTGGCTGCCCGGCAGCCGGTCCACGCCGTGGGCGCGGGCCACGTCCAGGAGGATCCCGCGCGAGACGATGTGCGGGGCCTTGTCGATGCCGCTGAACTGCGCGCCGCCGTGGGCGGTGATCGTTGCGGCCGGGCGGCCGTTGTAGATCTTCCCCGAGTGCGAGGCGTGGGTGAGCGCGTCCCAGTGGGTGGCGGTCTGGAGGCTCAGGACCGCGGTGTCGTCGCTGGTGGCGACGGTGTCGGGGCCGAAGAGCTCCTGGTTGATCTGAACCATGGTGTGCAGCGGATTGACCCGCCCCGGGATGAGCCCGTTCTGTACGCCGTCCTGTTGGAGCGGGAGCGCGAGGGGGATGCGCAGTCCGGAACGGACGGTGGCCACCGCCTCGCGCACGACCTCGTCGGTGATGAGGTTGAGGGTCCCGATCTCGTCGTCGGCGCCCCAGCGACCCCAGTTGTTCACGCGCTTGGCGAGGTCGTGGAACTCGGCCGGCAAGGACATGGCGCCTCCTGGGGCTTGTGCCGGTGGACCTGATGACCCATAGAATCTAACGGTCCGTCAGAAACCGCGGGAAGGGGCCGGGCATGGGGAACTTCTTGGCAGGCAAGGTCGTGGCCGTGACGGGTGCCGGCCGCGGCATCGGGCGGGCCGTCGCGCTCGCCGCGGCGGCGGAGGGGGCGCGGGTCGTCGTCAACGACTACGGCGTCTCCATCGAGGGGGGTGAACCCGCCAGCGAGATAGCCGAGTCCGTCGTCAAGGAGATCGTGGCGGCGGGCGGCGAAGCGGTCGCGGTGGCGGACGACATCTCCACCATGGCCGGCGGGCAGCGGGTCGTCGACACCGCGCTCGCACAGTTCGGCAGGATCGACGGGGTCGTCTGCGTGGCCGGGATCCTGCGGGAACGCATGTTGTTCAACATGTCCGAGGCGGAGTGGGACCCCGTGGTCGCCACCCACCTCAAGGGCACGTTCACCGTCTTCCGGGCGGCGTCGGCGGTGATGCGCAAGCAGGAGGGCGCCGGCACGCTCATCGGCTTCACGAGCGGCAACCACCAGGGCAGCGTGGCTCAGGCGAACTACAGCGCCGCCAAGGGCGGCATCATCTCGCTGGTCCGCAGCGCGGCGCTCGGCCTCCACAAGTACGGCGTCACGGCGAACGCGGTCGCGCCGGTGGCGCGGACCCGGATGTCCGCGAACGTCCCCATGGAGCTCAAGGAGATCGGCGAGCCGGAGGACGTGGCGGCGCTCGTCGTCTACCTGCTCAGCGAGCGCGCCCGCGCGGAGAAGATCACCGGCCAGGTGTACACGATCGCGGGCCCGAAGATCGCGGTCTGGGCCCAGCCGAGGGAGCTGCGCGCCGGGTACGCGGAGGGGGCGGCATGGACGCCGGAGCGGATCGCGGACTTCCTGCCGGGGACGGTCGGCACGGATCCGATGCCGATGCTGGCGCAACTGGAGGAGATGGCGGCGGCGGCGAAGGCCGCGACGCGGCCGAACGCGTAGACAGGTGGGCGCCGCCGCCCTCCTGGCCCGGGGCGGCGGAGGCGCCCCCTGGCGCCCGCGCGGGGTACTGCCCCCCTTGCGGAGGGCGTGGCCGGCCGTTCCTGCCGCCCGTGCCGCACGGGGCCAGCCCTATGCGGGGTGGGTGCGTGGCCGGCCGCTCCTGCCGCACGCGTCCTGCTCCCTGCGGGCTGAGATCGGGCCCCGGCCCGGAAAGCGAGTCGGCACGACTGCGCCCCGGGTCCCGGGGCGCAGCGGAACACCACCGCCGAGCGCGTGCTCGGCCTACCGAGGGAGCCGAGATGAGAGGCGTCGTCTTCGACGGCAAACGGACCGAGGTCGTCGACGACCTGGAGATACGCGACCCCGGCCCCGGCGAGGTGCTGGTGGCGGTCGCCGCGGCCGGACTCTGCCACAGCGATCTGTCGGTGATCGACGGGACGATCCCGTTCCCGCTGCCGGTGGTGCTCGGCCACGAGGGTGCCGGGGTGGTCGAGGCGATCGGCGCCGGCGTGAGTCATGTGGTGCCCGGTGACCACGTGTCGCTGTCGACGCTGGCCAGTTGCGGCGCATGCGCACAGTGCGACCGGGGACGGCCGACGATGTGTCGCAAGGCGATCGGGATGCCGGGGCAGCCGTTCTCGCGCGGAGGGAAACCGCTGTACCAGTTCGCGTCCAACTCGGCCTTCGCCGAACGGACCCTGGTCAAGGCCGTGCAGGCGGTGAGGATCCCCGCCGACCTGCCCCTGGCCTCGGCGGCCCTCATCGGCTGCGGGGTGGTGACGGGAGTCGGGGCCGTACTGAACCGGGCCAAGGTCGACCGCGGCGAGAGCGTCGTCGTGATCGGCACCGGTGGCGTCGGACTCAACGTGATCCAGGGCGCGCGGATCGCCGGTGCGCTGACGATCGTCGCGGTGGACTCCAACCCGGACAAGGAGGCGGTGGCCCGGCAGTTCGGCGCCACGCACTTCCTCACCTCGGCGGAGGGGGTCAAGGAGATCCTGCCGCACGGCGCCGACCACGCCTTCGAGTGCGTGGGCCGCACCGAGCTGATCCGTACGGCGATCGATCTGCTCGACCGGCACGGCCAGGCGATCCTGCTCGGCGTACCGGCGGCCACGGCCGAGGCGTCGTTCCTCGTCTCGTCGATGTACCTGGACAAGTCGATCCTGGGCTGCCGCTACGGCTCCTCGCGCCCGCAGCGCGACATCGCACTGTACGCGGAGCTGTACCGCGAGGGCCGGCTGCTGCTCGATGAACTGGTCACCGAGACCTACCCGGTGGAGGACTTCGCCAAGGCGGCGGACGACGCGCACCACGGGCGGGTGGCCAGGGGGGTGCTGGTCTTCTAAGGGCTGTTCCGCCAGGAATTGCGGGACAGCCCTCAGGCCGTGGCCGCCGGTGCCTTACGTCTGGGTCATGCCGGGCTCGCGGGGTCGTCCGGCCCGATCCGGACGAAAGGCCTGGGGCCGCTCCGGGGCCGGGTCGGCGGCCGCCGACCGGAACGTCCGCCGGTACGTCGTCGGCGACACCCCCAGTGCTGCCTGCAGATGCTGCCGGAGCGAGGTGGGGGTGCCGAAGCCGGTGTCCCGGGCGATCCGGTCGATCGACAGATCGGTGGACTCCAGCAGATGGCGGGCCCGTTCCACCCGCTGCTGGGTCAGCCACTGCACCGGGCTGATCCCGGCCTCCTCGCGGAACCGGCGGGTGAACGTCCGGACGCTCATCGACTCCTGCCGGGCCATGTCGCGCAGCAGGATCGGTGACTCGAGCCGCCCGAGTGCCCAGGCGCGGGCGGTGGTCGTCGCCGAGACCTCCGGACCGGGGACCGGGCGCTGGATGTACTGCGCCTGGCCGCCGTCGCGGTGCGGTGGTACGACCGTGCGCCGGGCGATGTCGTTGGCGACGGCGGTGCCGTGGTCGCGGCGCACGATGTGGAGGCAGAGGTCGATGCCTGCGGCGACCCCGGCGGACGTGAGGACGTCCCCGTCGTCGACGAACAGGACGTCGGGGTCGACCCGGACGGCGGGGTACAGCCGCTGGAAGTGGCCGGCGGAGGACCAATGGGTGGTGGCCGGGCGTCCGTCGAGGTATCCGGCCGCGGCGAGGACGTAACTGCCCGTGCAGATGGAGACCATCCGGGTGCCCGGCCTGATGTGCGCCAACGCGGCGGCGAGTTGGTCGGTCAGCCGGCCCTCGGTGTACACGGGACCGAGTTCGTAGCTGGCCGGGATGACGACGGTGTCGGCCGTGGCGAGGATCTCCGGGCCGTTCTCGACGGTGATCGTGAAGTCCGCGTCGGTGCTGACCGGGCCCGGCGCGCGGACCGAGCAGGTCACGACTTCGTACAGCTTGCGGCCCCGGTTCAGCGGCTCGGAACCGAGTGAGCGGCCGAAGATCCTTTGTGGAATGCCCAGTTCGAAGGGGATGATCCCGTCGAGGGCGAGAACGGCGACCCGGTGCGGCACGGCACGGACTCCCTTCGCACTAGCTGGTGTAGACCATAAGCTGATACATGTCCTCGGTGTGAAGGAAAAGTCAGCAGACCTCGCGGGCATTCCCGCCGCGGCCCACGAACCCGCGTTGCGCGAATCGCCGGCGGTGTCGCCCCTGCCGCCGTTGCCGTACCCGCCCCTCGGGGCCGCCCGGCTCTGGAACCGTAATTTCCGGCTGTTCTTCGTCGCCCGCACAGCGGCGCTGTTCGGCGACGGAATGATCCCGGTGGCGCTCACCGCGGGGCTGCTGGGGGCGGGGCGGCCGCACTCCTCGGTGGGGTTCGCGCTGGCCGCCTGGATGGGGCCGCTGGCCTTGTTCGTCCTGTTCGGCGGCGTCCTGGCGGACCGGTTCACCCCACGCCGGATGATGATCATCGCCGACACGCTAAGGCTGATCGGCGCCTCGGTGCTCGCGGTCGCCTTCGCCACCGGCAACCCGCCCCTGTGGGCGGTGTACGCACTGAGCTCGGTGGCCGGTGTGGGGGCGGCGCTCTTCCAGCCGGGGGTCGCGTCGACGACCCCGCGAGTCGCCTCGGACGTGCAGCGCGCCAATGCGGTGCTGCGAGTGTCCGAGGCGCTGATGACCATGGCGGGACCGGCGTTCGCGGGCGTGCTCGTCGGGCTGGCGAGCGCCGGCGCGGTCTACGCGGCGAACGCGACGACGTTCCTGGTCTCCGGCATCTGCCTCTTCCTGCTGAGGCTCGCGCCCGCTCCGTCGGACGAAGCGCCACGAGGGACGTTCGTCGCAGAACTGGTCGATGGCTGGCGCGAGTTCAGGGCGCGCAACTGGCTGTGGGGGGTGATCGCGATCTGGACGGTGTACGGCTTCACCGTGCTCGGCCCGATGCTGCCGCTGACCGCCGTCGAGGTCACCGAGGCCCACGGTTCGGGGACGTACGGCGCGATGATGGCGGTGAACGGTGCGGGCAGCGTCGTCGGCGGCCTGCTGGCCCTGCGGCTGCGGCCGCGCCGCCCCCTGGCGGCGGGCGCCGTCGCGCTGGCCGGGGTGTGCGTGAATCTGGTGGTGCTGGGGCTCGGGCTGCCGGTGCCGGCTCTGGGGGCCGGGCAGTTCGTGGCGGGCGCGGCGTTCGCGTTCTGGCTGGTGATGTGGTCGACGACCGTCCAGACGCACGTGCCGCCGGAGGCGCTGAACCGGCTGCACGCCTACGACGTGGCCGGTTCGTTGCTGATGCTGGCGGCGGGCCGCGCGCTGGCGGGGCCGGTCGCGGACCGGGTGGGGACCCCGCAGGTGCTGCTCGCCGGCGCGGTGATCAACATGCTGGCGGTGGGCGTCCTGCTGGCGGCCCGGCCGATCCGGCGGCTGGAGCGGATCGGATGAGCGGGCGAAGCGCCGGACGGGCCCGGGGCGTTGCGGCGGGAGCGGCCGTGCTGACCGTGGCTGCCGGGCTCGGGGTGCGTACCGTGGCGGACGGCCTGGTCGCCAAGTACGCCGGGGACGCGCTCTACACGGTCCTGGTCTGCGCCCTCGTCGCCCTGTGCGCGCCCCGGGCCCGGCCGCTCGTGGTGGCAGGTGCCGGGCTGGCGGTCAGCTGGGCGGTCGAGCTGCTCCAGCTCACCGGGGTGCCCGCCGAACTGTCCGGGCGCAGCACGGTGGCGCGGCTGGTCCTCGGCTCGACGTTCAACGCACCCGACCTGCTCTGGTACGCGGTGGGGGCGGCAGCCGCCTGGGCGGCACACCGGGCGGCTACTTCCGGCGGGCGCGCTCCTCGGACTGCTGCATCTCGATGACCCGGAGGACGTGTGCGCTCGTCTGCCGGCGCACACTGCCCGCGACGAGGAGCGCCGAGCCGGCCACCGAGAGGGGCGCGGAGACGGCGAGGAGGACCAGCTGCTTGGGCATGGTGCTGTCCAGCTCGCAGATCGACGAGGCGCGGAAGCAGTACAGCGAGTCGTCCTGACCCCACAGCAGGAAGCCGAGCCACACCCACAACACGCAGGCGACGAGCAGGAGAACGGCACCCCAGCCCTGCATCAGCGCGGACCTGTGGTGGAAGTGCTGGCGTGCGACCCATTGCATGGGAATCCCCCGGGGACGTGGACGAAGCGGCGCGTATGCACGCATCGCTTCGCGTGGTGCCCGGCCGCCGATCGACGCAGATCGTACGCGCACCCGGTTCGCCGAACCCGGGGCGGGCAGCGGGCCATGGCCCGATTCCTGCGAACCATGTCCGTCGGGCCACTCGCGCACGGGGGCGCCAGGGCCGGATGCTGGGCGGCGTGACCCAGACAACCGAACCCGCCGCCCGCGACGACAGCCCGCGAACCGGCCACGAGGCGCCACCGCGGCGGGGAATCCACCGCGCCTGGATCGTCGCCGCCGTCGCCTTCGTGACGATCATCGGCGGCGCCGCCTTCAACGCCCTTCCCGGGCTGCTCATCGACCCCCTGCACGAGGACTTCGGGTGGTCGCGCGGGGAGATCGGGCTGGCCGTCTCGATCGACATGGCGCTGTACGGGCTCACCGCGCCGTTCGCCGCGGCGCTGATGGACCGGTTCGGCATCCGCCGGGTCGTGGTCGTCGCCCTCAGTTCCGTTGCGGCCGGTGCGCTGGCCAGTGTCTGGATGACCGCGGCCTGGCAGCTGATGATCTACTGGGGGCTGCTTGTCGGCCTCGGTACCGGTGCGATGGCGATGTCCTTCTCCGCGACGGTCACCAACCGCTGGTTCGTCGCCCGCCGCGGCCTGGTCACCGGCATCCTCACCGCCGCCGGCGCCTCAGGACAGCTGGTCTTCCTGCCGCTCTGCGCCTGGATCGTCGACCGGCACGGCTGGCAGCCCGCCTCGGTGACCGTCGCCCTGGCCGCCCTGGCCGTCGTCCCGTTCGTCATGCTCCTGATGCGCGACCACCCGGCCGATGTGGGCCTCGCCCCGTACGGCGGCGAGTACGTCGCCAAGCCCGCGCCCGCGCGCGGGGCGGCGCGCCGGACCGTACGCGTCCTGCTCGACGCGGCCCGCACCGGGCCGTTCTGGCTGCTGGCCGGGTCGTTCGCGATCTGCGGTGCGTCGACCAACGGCCTGATCCGGACCCACTTCGTGCCCTCCGCGCACGACCACCACATGCCCATCACCGCCGCGGCCTCACTGCTCGCCGTCATCGGGATCTTCGACATCATCGGCACGGTCTTCTCCGGCTGGCTCACCGACCGCTTCGACGCCCGCCGCCTGCTGGCCGTCTACTACGCGCTGCGCGGGGTGTCGCTGCTGTTCCTGCCGGTCCTGATGCAGGCCACCGTGGAGCCGCCGATGGTCTTCTTCATCGTGTTCTACGGACTCGACTGGGTCGCCACGGTCCCGCCGACCCTGGCCCTGTGCCGGGAGCAGTACGGCGAGGACAGCGCGATCGTCTTCGGCTGGGTCCTCGCCTCCCACCAGGTGGGCGCGGCGCTGGTGGCGTTCCTCGGCGGGGTGGCGCGCGACCACTTCGGCTCGTACAACGTGGTCTGGTACTCGGCGGGGGCGCTGTGCGCGATGGCGGCGCTGATGGCGCTGATGATCCGCCGGGTGAAGGGGCTGCCCGCAGACGCCGTCGTGAGGTGAGACGGTCAGCTGCTGAAGTGCCCGAACACCCCTCGGTGGAACAGCAGCGGCCCCTCCCGGTCCGCCGTCGCCCCCAGCGCCTCCACCCGGCCGACCACGATCAGATGGTCGCCGCCGGTGTGGACGGCCTGGATGCGGCAGTCGACCCAGGCGGGTACGGAGTCCAGCAGCGGCGAGCCGGTACCGGGGGCGGGGGAGTGCGCCACCCCGGCGAACTTGTCGGCCCCGCTGACGGCGAAGGCCCGGCACAGCGCGCCCTGGTCCGCGCCCAGGATGTTGACGCAGAAGGCTCCGGCGCGGGCGATGCGCGGCCAGGTCGTCGACGTACGGGCGACCATGAACGTGACCAGCGGCGGATCCAGCGAGAGCGAGGAGAACGACTGGCAGGCGAAGCCCGCCGGGCCGGCTGAGCCGTCGGTGCCGCCCGGATCGTGTGCCGTGACGACGGTCACCCCGCTCGCGAAGTGCCCCAGCACGCGCCGGAATTCGCCCCGGTCGAGTGGCAGCCGCTCGTCCTCGGCGACGGCCCGCAGCGAGGGGCGCGGCAGCGGATCGAGCCGCTCCGGGCCGGCGGCCGTCGGAGCGCCGACGGACCTGAGGTAGCGGACTGCGGTTGCGGCCATGCCTGCGTGTCCCATCACCCTTCGATTAGAGCTGACGAGGCGTCAGATGGGAAGAGGGGAGCCGGACCCCCGACCTTCGTCAGGGGTGACCCGCCCAGGACCCTGCAGGCGAGCAGGGGCCGTGCGCTTCGGGTCCGGTTTCCGGATTCGCTTCTCATGAAGCCCGAACCCAGGTACGACAGCAGCGGGACTCCCGGGCCGAACGGCAGGGGCTCTCTCCACCCGGCCGACCGTACGCAACCGGAGGCCGGGGCGGCACTGCCGGAAGTCAGGGGTGGCCGGCGCCGCACATGGCGGACGGCAGCGGCTTCCCGTCAGGCGGCGACGCCCGGTGCGCGACAGAATCCCTGAGTGGTCACGGGTGGGCGAGCGAGTGGATACGTGAGATGACCAGTGCGCCCGGCCACGGGCAGGGCATCGACTCCGCGCGCCCCGGGCGCTGTCCCGCGCATGACGCGGGCCCCGCGCTCACACCCCCCGGTACTTCGGCATCCGCCGCTCCACGAAGCTCGCCACGCCCTCGTTGGCGTCCTGCGTCGTCATGTTGATCTCCTGGGCCATCGCCTCGGCGGCGAACGCCGTGGCCCGGTCCGCGTCCAGGGACGCCTTGACGAGTTGCTTCGTGAGGGCGATCGCGCGGGTCGGGCCGTCGGCCAGGCGCTGGGCCCACGCGCGTGCCGTCGCTGCCAGCTCCTCGTCCGGGACCGTCCGGTTGACCAGGCCCAGCCGTTCCGCGTCCGACGCCGGGAGCGCGTCGCCGAAGAACATCAGCTCCTTGGCGCGCTGCGGGCCGATCAGGCGCGGCAGCAAGTAGGCCCCGCCGCCGTCCGGGACGAGGCCGCGGCGTACGAACACCTCGATGAACTTCGCCGACCGGGCCGCCAGCACCAGGTCGCAGGCGAACGCGAGATGCGCGCCGATACCCGCCGCCGTGCCGTTGACCGCCGCGATGACGGGCTTCTCGCAGTCAAGGACCGCGGCGATCAGGCGTTGTGCGCCGAGCCGGATCGTGCGGGCCACGTCCCCCGGCACCCGGTCGCCGGTCGCGGGAGCGCCGCGCAGGTCGGCGCCCGCGCAGAAGCCGCGGCCGGTGGCGGTGAGGACCACGGCCCGGATGCCGGGGTCGGCGGAGGCCTCGGCGAGCAGGGCGATGATGCGTTCGCGCTGGTCCCAGGTGACGGCGTTCATCGCCTCGGGACGGTTGAGCGTGATCCACGAGACGCCGTTGTCAGTGGCGTGGAGTATCAATGGTTCAGGCGATCCGGACGGGTCGGCGTGGTCGGTGCGGTCGTGGTTGTCTTCGGGGGAGGACGGCATGAGGCAGCTCCTGAGCAGGTGGAGGGCGGACGGGAAACCAGTCCGTCCGGCGGTTGAGGACGGAATCCCGCGTTCCGGTCCGGGCCGGCAGGCCGAAGGGCCCGAGCCCCGGACCGGCGCGGGCGGGCGGCCCTCTCCGCGGGCGTGGTGGCCGGGCCGGTCAGCGGCAGACCGCCAGCGCGTCCAGGGCCACCGCGCCCTGTCCGCGGCCCAGCACCATCAGCGGGTTGATGTCGAGTTCGCAGAGGTCGTCGCCGAGCTCCAGCGCCATCCGCTGCACCCGCAGGACGACTTCTACGAGGGCGTCCACATCCACCGGCGGGCCGCCCCGCACCCCTTCCAGCAGGGCCCGGCCGCGCAGCTCGCCGAGCATCGCCCGCGCCTGGTCCTCGCCGAACGGCGGTACCCGCACCGCAGCGTCGTGCAGCACCTCGACGAGTACGCCACCGAGGCCGACCGTCACCGTCGGCCCGAACAGGGCGTCCTGGGTGACGCCGACCATCATCTCGACGCCCCGCTCCACCATCTGGCAGACCAGGATGCCGTCCAGGTCGATGTCCTCGTAGCGTGCGATGTCGGTGAGTTCGCGATAGGCGTCCCGCACCTGGCTGGCCGAGGTGAGACCGACCTTGACCAGGCCCAGCTCCGTCTTGTGAGCCAGCCGTGCGCCGGACGCCTTCATGACGACGGGGTAGCCGACGAGCCCCGCCGCCCGGACGGCTGCCGCGGCGCTGGTCACCAACTGCTCGCGGGGCACCCGGATTCCGTACGCGCGCAGCAGCTGCTTCGCCGCGTGCTCGCTCAGCTGGTGGCCCGGGCGCATCAGTGCCTGCGCCTTGCGGAAGGAGGGCGACGGAGTGCGCGGCGCCTCGTCGAACGGGGAGCGGTAGGACGCGGCGAAGCGGTGATGGTCCAGATAGGCCTTCACCGCGGTGATGCAGTTGCCGAACGTGCGGAAGGTGGCGACGCGGGACGAGCCGAGCAGCGTCGTGCGGTAGGCGTCCTCGGTCCCGACCGGCGACCCCCACACCACGCACACCAGCTTGTCCGTGGCCTCCGCCGCGTCCACCAGGTCCTGCGCGAGCCTGTCGCTCATCGGAGGGAAGGGGCCGGTGATCGGACAGATCAGCACCCCCACCCCGGGGTCGGCGAGGATCGCGTCGATGATCTTCCGGCCGCGCCAGTCGCCGACCGGGTGGCCGCCGTTGTCGACCGGGTTGGCCACGTTCAGGTAGCCGGGTATCCAGGTGTGCAGCTCGGCCTGCTTCTCCTCGGACAGCACCGGGAGCGACAGGCCCGCTCCCGTCGCCAGGTCCGAGAAGTGTGCACCCGTGCCGCCCGAGATCGAATACACCACGACGCCGTCGGCCAGCGGTTTGCGCGCCCGCGCCAGGAGGGCCGCGGTGTCCTGGAGTTCGTCGAGGCCGTCCACCCGGATCACGCCGAACTGCCGCATCGCCGCGTCGACCACCTGGTCTGCGCCGGTCAGCTTGCCGGTGTGTGACGCGGCCATCCTGGCCCCCGTCTCCGTACGCCCGACCTTCACCGCCACCACCGGGACACCGGCCCGTGCTGCCCGGTCCGCGGCGAGCAGGAAGGAGCGCCCGTCCTTGAGCCCTTCGACGTAACAGGCGATGGCACCCACCTCGGGGCGCTGGGAGAAGTATGCGATGAAGTCGGCGGTCTCCAGATCCGCCTCGTTGCCCGTGGGAGCCCAGTGCGAGAGCCGCACGCCCAGCTCCTGGAGCGTGTAGACGGGGCGTCCCTGGTGGCCGGACTGGGTGATCAGCGCGATCGCCGGCCCGTCCAGGTCGTCGCGGAACTCCTCGAAGGCGTTGAGGTTGGTGTTCGGGCCGAGCAGCCGCAGTCCGGACCGCTCCACGGCGGCGGCCAGCCGGGCCTGCGCGGCGGCGCCCTCCGCACCGGTCTCCGCGAAGCCGGAGGCGAACGCGACGGCGAACTTCACCTTGGCCTGCCCGAGCTCCTCGATCACCGGGAGCGGGTCGCCGACCAGCAGCACCGCCAGGTCCACCTGTTCCGGCAGATCGGCGACGGAGGGGGAGCACGCCCGGCCGAAGACGGTCTCGCGCGTGGGGTGCACCGGATACAGGCGCGCCCCGACGCGCTCGGCCCAGGCGATCAGCTGACGGGTGATCCCGGTGTTGGGCCGCCCGTCGGCGTCTGAGGCGCCGATGACGGCTACGGACTCCGGCTGGAAGAACCGGTCCAGGTCCGGCACGGGCGCGTGCAGCGGGCGGCCGCTGACATCGAGGTCGCCCTCCGCGGCGGCGGCCGCCATGCTGTGGACGGCGGCATGCGGTGCCTCGCCGCAGGCCACCACCCTGGCGCGGAAGTCGGTGGTGAGGGTGCCGTGAGTCGATCCAAGCATCGTTCCGCCCACTCCTGCTCGAAAGTCCTTCGGCACGCGTGGTGCCCGGCACAAAGCTGACGCTCTGTCAGTTTACTGAACTGACGGCCCGTCAGGAATGGGTGTGCAGGGAAAGGTTGAGAGCGGTGGTCCGGAATCCTTCCCGGACCACCGCTCTCGGTCGCAAAAGCGCCCCCCGGGGCGCAGGGGTGCGGTGGCGGCCCCCTCGGTGACGGCTCGGGCGGTGTGCCCCGAGGGGGCGGCGGATCAGGCGGTGCGCGCCAGTCGCTTGGCGATCTTCTGCGCGTCCAGGGCCATTTCGCGGAACATGCCGCTGATCGGGTTGGTGAACCCGGTGAAGTACAGACCGGGCGCCTGCTTCGGTGTACCGCCGCCGTGTGCCACTGGGCGGCCCCGGGTGTCCAGCACCCCGAGGTGGCCTACCAGCGGCTCCAGGGCCCGCAGGTAGCCGGTCGCTGCGATCACCGCGTCCGGGGTGATCCTGGTCCCGTCCGCCAGCACCACCGTGTCCTTGTCGAAGGACTCGATGGCCGCCACCGGCACCACCCGGCCGCCCTTCACCGCGTCGATCAGCCCCACGTCCTGGACCGGGATGGCTCCGTCCTTGACCCGGGAGTACAGGCCCGTGTCCGGGCGGGGCAGCCCCTGTGCGGCAAGGTCGGGCACGGCCACGCGGGCCATCAGGCCGCCGGCCCGGTCGACGAGCGCGACCGGAAGCCGGCGCACCAGGATGCCGGTCGCCTGCGCGGGCCAGCCGACGGTGGAGCGGCGCACGATGTGCGGAACGGTGCGCACCGCGAGCCTGACGCGCGACGCCCCGCCCTCCACCAGGTCCACGGCGATCTCCGCGCCCGTGTTGCCGACGCCCACGACGAGGACGTCCTTGTCCTTGTACGGGGCCGGGTTGCGGTACTCGGACGCGTGCAGGAGCTCGCCGGTGAAGGTGTCGCGCCCGGGCCACTCGGGGACCCGCGGGGTGTGGTTGAAGCCGGTGGCCACGACCACGGCCCGGCCGGTGAGTTCCCGCCCGCCGGTCGCCGTCAGCCGCCACCCGGTGCCGTCCGCCGCCCGGTCGATGCGCGAGACCTCGACGCCCGTCACCACTTCCAGCCCGTGGTGCTCGACGTACTTCTCCAGGTAGCGCACCACGTCGTCCCGGGAGACCCAGCGTCCGAACCTGCGGGGCATGGGCAGTCCGGGAAGGGTGGACCATCGCCGGGTGGTGTGCAGGTGCAGCCGGTCGTAGTGGCGTCGCCAGGATGCGCCGACGTCCCCGGACTTCTCCAGGACGACGGCCCGGACCCCTCGCTCGCGCAGAGCCGCGGCGGCGGCGAGGCCGCCCGGGCCGCCGCCGATGACGTAGACGGGGCGGTCCTCGGTGATGTCGGTGGGGGCCGGGGTGCTGCCGTTGTCGGCGGTAGATGTGCTGTCGGACATGGTTCGGAGCGTAATCGCGTCCCCCCTTGATGGGTCTCGGTCAAGACCGGAATCGATTGCGAATTGATCACGGGTGCGCGCCCCTTGCGCAGTCCGCCGCCATCAGGTGAACTGACGTATCGTCAGATCCGATGAAGCGGAGGGCCCCATGCGAACGATCTGGCTCGACGGAGCGCAGTGGCTCGCCGTGCTCCGCATAGGCCTCGGTCTGTGGTGGCTGGAAAGCTGGCGCCACAAGGACAGGAAGGGCTGGTTCGAACGCGGCACCGGCATCGCGTGGGCGGCGGACGTCGCCGGCAAGCACCGCTGGCCGGTGGTCCGGACCGGCTTCGAGAGGGTCGTGGCGCCCCGCCCGAAGACCATGGCGTATGTCGTCGTGTACGCGGAACTGGCTCTGGGGCTCGGCCTGGTGACCGGGTTCCTGACCCCGGTCGCCCTCGCCGGCGGCCTCCTGCTCAACCTGCTCTACCTGGTGCTGATGATCCACGACTGGGCGGAGCAGGGCCAGAACGCGATGATGGCGCTCATCTCCCTCGTCGCCCTGTTCGCGATGTCCTGGCAGACCTGGTCCCTCGACGACGCGATGGGGCTCTTCCGGTGACGGCCCCGCCCCCGGCCCCCACGCCGTCCTCCCGCTACGACCTTCCGGAGCCCGACGACTTCACCCGGCCGTACTGGGACGCCGCCGCCGAAGGACACCTGCTGCTGCGCCGCTGCCGGGCCTGCGGCCGGGCGCACCACTACCCGCGCGAGTTCTGCCCGCACTGCTGGAGCGACGTCGTCGACTGGGAGCGGGCGAGCGGCCGGGCCACGCTCTACACCTGGTCCGTCGTCCACCGCAACGACCTGCCGCCGTTCGGCATCCGCGTTCCGTACGTCGCCGCCGTCGTCGACCTGGCGGAGGGGCCGCGGATGATGACAGAGGTCGTGGAGTGCGAGGAGAGCGCGCTCGCCATCGGGATGGAGCTGCGGGTGACGTTCCGCCGGGAGGAGGGGGGCGAGGCCGTGGCGGTCTTCCGGCCCTGAAGCACCGTCCCGCACGACGTCAACGGTCCCGTCGGGCAGGCCCAGCAGATCCTCACCGTCCGGCCCGTGCAGGAAGTCCCGGTCGCAAGGGTGCCGTTCAGCGCGACAGCTCCTTGCGCCGCTTGCGGCGTTCGCGGAGGTTCGGGTGGCGGACGACCACGCCGCCCGCGCCGCACGTCCCCGTGAGCCGGAGCACCGGTGTGCCGGGCAGCCGTTCGCCCGAGGTCTTGTCCTTCAGACCGCCGAAGGCGAGGTCCAGCGCGTCCGTCTCCGCCTTCCAGCCCTCCGGGACCACGAACACCACACCGGCCATCTGCGCGTCCACCTCCACCTCGATCGCGCGCAGCCGGCACTCGGCCTGCGTGAAGTCGAGGAGGACGCCGCCCAGACCTCCGTACGCCTCGATCCGCGGCGGCACCTTCCAGCGGCCCCTCCGCTGCGCGCCGTGGATGCCGCCCCTCAGGGTCAGCGGCTCGCCCGATCCGGGCTCGGCCGGTCCCAGGTCATCGGTGAGCGGGGCGAGTTCGGCGTGGGTCTTGGCCGTGAGGGCCAGGCCCAGGCGCTCGTCCAGCTCACCGAGATCGATGCGCCCCTCGGCCGCGGCCTCCCGCAGCTGTTCCACGACCGCTTCGCGGTCGGCGTCGGAGGCACGCATACGGCCGGCGGATCGCGAGGGCTCTGCAGTCATGCAGCAGATGATACGGACGGCGATACGTGAGTCCAGCGTTCCGGAACAGCCGCGCAGCCGGTCAGTCCGCCCGCCGTGTGTGCTCCAGCCAGGGGCCGAACTCGCTCTCCAGGACCAGCCGTCCGAGTTTGCGGTACTCGGAGAGGACGGCCGAGACGAGCTGTTCCGTGTCCAGCGGGCCGCCCGACTCCGCCGCCTGGTAGGCGGCGGTGACCGCGCAGGCCCGGATGGATCCCCCCGTCAGTTCGAAGCGCTCCGCACAGGTCCGCAGGTCGAGGTCGGGGGCGCGGGGTATGTCCGTACCCAGGCAGCGTTCCCACAGGGCCAGGCGCTGGTCCTTGTCCGGTACGGGGAAGTCGGCGACCACGTCGAGCCGGCGGGTGAACGCCTCGTCGAGGTTGGCCCGCAGGTTGGTGGTGAGTACGGCGATGCCGTCGAAGGACTCGATCCGCTGCAGGAGGTAGGCCGACTCCACGTTGGCGTGCCGGTCCTGAGCGTCCTTGACCTGCGAGCGCTTCCCGAAGACGGCGTCCGCCTCGTCGAACAGCAGCACCGCGTTGACGTCGGAGGCCTCGACGAAGATCCGTTCCAGGTTCTTCTCGGTCTCACCGATGTACTTGTCCACCACGGAGGACAGGTCCACGACGTAGAGCTCCATGCCCAGGTCGGCCGCGACCACTTCCGCCGACATGGTCTTGCCGGTGCCGGACTCCCCGGCGAACAGCGCGACGATGCCCCGGCCCCGGCCGCCGCCCGGCCGCATCCGCCACTGGCCGAGCACCTGTTCACGGTGGCGTGCGCGCAGGGCCAGGTCGGACAACTGCCCGCGGGTCGAAGGGGGCAGCACGAGATCGTCCCAGCCGACGGCGGGCTCGATACGCCGGGCGAGGCGTGCCAGCCCCGCGCCGTTCTGGGCCCGGACCGCGGTGCGCAGGTCCTGTGCCTCCACCGGGCGCCCCTCCAGGGCGGCCAGCCGGGAGGCGACGGCGGCGGCCCTGCGTATCTGACCGGAGTCGAGCCGGTAGGCGCGGGTGGCGTCGACGAGGCGTGCGTCGGCCGTCGCGGTCCCGGCGGCGGGGCCCGCGGGGGAGCCGGCCGCCGCGAGGGCCCGGTGCCACCGCCGGGCCGCGTCCGCCGGGGCCGGAGGCGGTACATGGACCGTCACCGGGCTCTCGGCGGCCCACAACGGGTCCCAGTTCTTCTTCCCGTACATGATCAGGGGGGAGCCGCCGCCGACCGCTTCGCAGAGCGCGGCGATGAGTCCGGCACTCCTGGGCTGCTCGGGGGCGAGCGTCTCCAGGGGCCCGAGGACCAGTCCGCCACCGGTCAGTCGCGCCTCGGTCGCCAGGATCCGCGCGGTCCGTGCCGGTTCCGGGGCGTTGGCCAGGGCCGAGGCGTCCACCACCAGCGGGAGGCGCCCGGCCGCGAGGAGCGCGTCGGCCGCGAGCCTGCCGGGGTCGCCGCCCCGGTCCAGCAGATGCACCAGACCGCTGCCGGTGCCCAGCGCCGCCGCGACCCGCAGGGTCGTCGGACACCGGTCCGGCTCCTCCTCGGGCCCGGCCACCCGGACGAGGCCGTGCAGCCTGCCGTCCACGCCGTCGTCGCCGAGCAGGTGGGCGGTGACCCGGTCCGGGACGCGCAGGACCCGTGTGAGGAGCGGCCGTTCGGCCTCCAGCACCTCCACCAGGCCGGCCGCGACCAACGGGGCGGCCGGCGCGAAGCGGAAGCGGCCGGAGCCCGCGGCGGGCAGCCCGCAGAGTTCGAGAGCCAGGCCGATCGTCGCCCTGCGCCGGGTGAGGTCGTCGTTGAGATAGCCGTAGAGCTGCTCGAACCGTGCGTCGATGTCCGGGGCCATCGCGACGAGAAGGAGATCGAGGTCCGGCGCCACCAGCCCGAAGTTCTCCGCGAGGGCGGCGATCCGGCTCCCCGGCGGGGAGCTCGACGGGGCGTCGGGGCCGTGGGCCGGGACGGGGTGGAACGCGTCGCGGGAGTCCAGTATCCGTTCGGCCGCGGCGGGGGTGAGGTATTGCCCGCGGTACGGATCGTTCGGTTCCGGGTCGCTGTCCTCGCGCAGCGCGACCGCGTGCCGTACGCGCTGCTCGATGTGGCCCAGCCGTTCCCAGAGGTCCTCCACCGGCGTCGGCGGGGTGCCGGCCGTCGGCGGGGTGCCGCCCGGCTCCCGGACGCCGGACGGGGTCTCGTACGTCGTGCTCACCGGGTCGGACCTCCGCGCCTGCGCCGGCCCGGCGGAAGCTGCCGTTCACGCTCCGCTGCGAAGCCCTGCCCCTCGGCGTCGGACGCCCCGTCGTAGCGCAGCCGTCGCCCGGGCTCCGCCGCCTCGCCGTCCCGGCCGGGCGCCGTTCGTACCAGCAGTCCTTCGGTGACCGGTGGCCCGACGGGCGTGAGCTCGCCGGCCAGCGGCGCCCACACCCGCAGGTCGATCGCGGCCTTCAGCTCGCCGCCGAGGGCGGACCACACGTCCACGGTCGACGGCCGGTCGCCCGAACCCGCCGACGCCGCCTCCATCTCCACCGTCAGTCCGAGCGTGGCGAGGCTGCCGGTCAGCGTCCGGGCGGGCAGGGCGTCGGTGTGGATGACTCGCCGCAACACCTCGGAGAGCAGGCGGTGTTCGTCCTGCGGGCGGTTGGTCCACGCGGTGAGGAGATAGGTCAGTTCGAACCACCGCGGAGGCGTCCGCCGTCCCGTGACGACGCCGTCGCCGTCGTACTCCTCGGTGGTGCCGGTGCGGCGGCGGGTGGCGTCCTCCCGGATCCCGTAGAGGAAGATGCTGACCGTGGGTGCGTTGCGGCGCGCGGACCAGTCGCTCGTCGGGGCGTCGAAGACCAGGTCCACCCCGCTCTCCTGCAGGCCTGCTTCGACCAGCAACACCCGCAAGGCCTCGTCGACTTCGTGGATCACCTGCGACCCACCTCGTCCGGCGGGACGATGGTGCCGACCACGACCAGGAAGTCGGTGGTGACCGGGCTGAACCCCGGCCCCGAGGCAGTGATGGTGCGCGGCCCCGTCCGGTCCTTCACCAGGATCAGCAGCTGGGCGATGAAGGTGCCGTCGCCGCCCGGCCGGGCCGGCGGCGCGGCTGCCGTGATCCCCGGCTTCCAGGTGAGCTTCACCGGCGCACCGGGCGGGAAGTCCTTGCCGCGCACCGAGGTGACGAACCCCGGCTTGCCGACCGCGGGCACCGAGACGATGCGCGGCTGGAGGATGCGCAGCGGGATCCGGGAGACGTTGTCACCGCGGTCGGCGTCGGTACCGGTCGTGGTCAGCGTTCCGGTGACCTTCGTCCGCAGGGCCCGGTCCGGGGCGAGGACCACGCGCAGGACCGAGGAGGCGCCCGGCGCAAGGTCGGGAAGCGCGCACGTCCCGTTGGCACAGCCTGCCGGGAGTGTGTCCACCGGAATCCCGGCGGGCAGCCCGAGCCGCAGCCGCAGCCCGGTGGCGAGCGCGTTCTTCCCGTTGCGCACGGTGTACGTCACCACCACCCGCCCGCCCACGTACCCGGGGCTGGGCTGGGCGCGCACGGTGACCCCGGGGCCCGCCTCGGGCTCGGGCGGCAGTGGAGCGGGCGGCTGCGCGGGCGGCGCGGGAGAGGGCGTGGCCGGGGGCGCGGTGGGCGCCGAGGGCGAAGGACTGGGCGACGGGGGGACGTCGCGGACCTGGACGGACGTCCCGGTGGCGTTGTCCGTGGGGTTGGGGTCGACGACGGCTCCGGTGACCGACCAGCCGATCTGCCAGGGCCCGGTGGTCACGCCCGTCAGCCGTGCGGTGATCTCCACCTCGGTGCCCGGTGGGAGCACGCCCAGGTCGCAGCTCGGCGAACCGGCGCCGCAGGAACCGGAGTCGGTGCTGAGCTCCTCCAGGCGTACGCCCGGCGGTACGTCGGCGACGAACGTGGTGCCGGGGGAGGGGGCCGGACCCCGGTTGGTGACGGTGACCGTCATCGTCACGGAGGAACCGGCCTCCACCGAAGGGCCGACGGGCGGCGCGGTCAGTGTCAGGTCGACCTGTTGCTGGAAGGCGGGCTCCTTCTGGCGGCCCGGCAGCTTCGCGGTCAACGGGGTCAGCGTGCCCGTGGCGAGGTCGAGTTCGGAGAGCTGCTCGGGGGAGTTCGGTGCGATCTCCCGGCGGGAGCTCAGCACCAGACGTCCGGCGTCCGGCGACCAGGCCACGTCACGCGGCTGGTAGGGCCCGGTGGCCGAGACGTCGGGGATCCGCTCGCCGCATGCGGCGGGGTCGTCACGCCGGTCGGACGGCAGCACGACCCGGCAGTCCGCGCCGCCCGGTGAGGTGACGACGACACTCGCCCGGTGGTTGATCTGGTCGGCCCGGTCCTTGCGGTTGAACGCGATGGCGGTGCCGTCGGGGGAGAAGGCGGGACTGTCGTCGATCACCTTGCACTCGCCGGGGCAGCCGGTGGCGCTGAGGTCCTCCTGCTGGTCGAGGGCCTTCACCGGGGCGGTCCAGACGTGCTTGATTCCGCCGAGGCCCCGGATCACCTGGTTACGGGTGAAGGCGAGCGTCGTGCCGTCGGCCGACCAGGTGGGCTGGGCGTCGCCGCCCACCACCTGCCCGGCGGGCGGGACCACTTTGCCGAGGATCTTCCCCGTGGCGACCTCTGCGACGAGCACCGTGCTCGGTCCGGCCGCGTCACCGATACCTCCCGGCGAGGTCCGGGTGAAGGCCAGCTTGGTGCCGTCCGGGGAGAACGAGGGGTCGGTGTCCCAGTCCTGCGGGCCCCGCCCGTCCAGCTTCATCTCCACCGCGCCCGTGCCGTCGGTGGCGGCCATCCAGATCTGCTGCACCCGCTGGTTGTCCACGGTCACGAAGCGGGTCACGGCGATGTTCCGGCCGTCCGGCGTATAGGTCTGCCGCTCGGTCCAGGGGTCGTAGCCCGGCGCAGGGTGGAACAGCGGATCGTCGGCGGGGTTCTCACTGGTGTTGGTGCGGGCTCTCGGGTCCTCACGCAGCACGTCGACCCTGAGGTCGCGGGGGTCCGAACCGTCCTGCCGCATGTCCTGGAGCGTGACGAGATCGGGGTCCGCGGTGGTCCTGCGGGTGACGACCACCGTCCACACGTTCGCCGGGCCGAGGACGGCCGGGGACTCCACCTGACGGTCCTCGGAAAGCACCATGGCCGGGACGGGGTTGTCGAGGGAGCCGGCCCGGTACACATGGTCGTAGACGGAGCAGCCGCAGTCCGTGTTGGGACTGAGGAAGACGAGACCGGCGCCGTCGGGGAGCCAGGCGGCCGAGCGGGTGCCCCAGCCGGCGAAATCGCCGGTCAGCAGGGGGCGGCCGGCACCCGGACCGTTGGTGACCCGCAGCCGGTAGCCGGTGTCCGTGTCGGTCTCCGGCGCCTTGTGCAGCGTGTACACGAGCAGTTCCCGGTGGGCGTCGTCGTTCACCGGGTTCCACTCCGGTTCGCTCGCGTCGCCCTCCGCGGGGTTGCTGATGCAGGTCGCGTCCCCACCGGAGACGGCCCGCGCGTAGACCTGCGTGCCCGGTTCCGGGCCGCCGTCACTCGCGTACGCGATCCGGGTGCCGTCCGGGGAGAGCGTCGGGTGGGTCTCGTCGGCGGGTGTGTTCGTCAGCCGGCGCAGGCCGGAGCCGTCGATCCTGACGGACCAGAGGTCCCGCTGGGTCGACTGCCCCGCTCCCGGCTCGGCCGAGTCGAACACCACGGTCCGCCCGTCGGGGGAGAGTTCGGGGTGCGCGGCGTCGCGGCCGAGGGTCAGCCTGCGTACGGAGCCGTTCGCGCTGCGCACGTACACCTGGGGCTCGGGCTCGTCGCGCAGGCTGGTGAAGACCAGTGTGTCACCGCGGCCGAAGGAGTCCTGGTCGTAGTGCGCCGGACCGGTGCCGAACAGATCCTGTGCGGCCCCGGTTCCGTACGGGACCTGCCCGAGACTGCGGTGCCCGGTACCGGCGAAGGCGATCCGTCCGGTGTCCGCCGGCGCCGCTTCCGAGGCGGCGGCCGCTTTCGCGGCACCCTGAGGGGCGGAGATGGAACCCGCCACCAGCAACGGCGTCAGCAGCACGACGACACCGCTCAGTCTGCGCATTCGGGTACGGCGTGCCGGGCCAGCAGGACCGCCCACGGTCCACCTCACAGTCTGGTCGATGGTTCTCCACCCTCAAGCATCCTGGGCGCGGGGGATCGGGGACAGGGCCCGGAGTACCCGGAGAGGGGAAGAGCCGGTGCCCTTTGCGGCCCGGCGGGCAGTCCGGGGGCCCTCGCCCTCGGGGAGCCCTGACCGCCGGCGCCTTCGGGCAGGCCACTGCCGGCGCCTCACCTGCGGGCGCGGAGACCCTCGTGACAGCCCCACCGGGTCGTGCGCTCCTCGGAGACGACTGCCGTGGCCGCCGGGCTGCGGGGGATCAGGGCCGGCGCGAGTCCGTCTGCACACCGGCGACTGCGGCACAGCATCGTCCGAAACCGAGACGGTCCCGCCTTCGTGAAGGTGCGCCGGCGAGCTGCGGCCTGGCCCAGGGCCCCGGACGCCGCGGGGGCAACGCCTGTTTCCCTCGCGGACCCGTGGCGGCGGACTCCCGGGGGAGGCCACCGCCACGGTGGGGGCGAGGGTGCCTCAGATGAGGCCGTGCCGCATCGCGTAGCCCACCGCGTGGGCCCGGTTGCGCAGATCCAGCCGTGCCGCCACTTCGTGCAGCACGTTCTTGACGGTTCGTTCGGAGTACGAGGTCTTCTGCGCTATCTCGGCGGTGCCGTACCCCTCCGACACCAGCCTGATCATCTCCGCCTCCCGCGCCGTGAGGGTGGAGAGCGAGAGCCCCCGGGGGTCGAGCACCGTGCGGTGGAGGCTGCTGACATGGTCGAGGAGCTTGCCGAGGAGGTCGCCCGGCAGCACCCCCTCGCCCTTCGCGATCGCCGTGACCAGATGGATGAGACGGTCCTGGTCGGCTTCCCCGCGCCTGAGTACGGCGGCGACGCCGTACTCGATCAGGGTCTGGAGCGCTCCGGGTTCGAAGAAGCCGACGACGAGCCCGGTGCGGGTAGAGGTGTTGCGCTGGAGACGGTGCAGGAGCTGGACGGTCGGTTCGTTCACCATGTCCACCACTACTAAGGAGACCTGGGCGCGGTCGGCCTCCTCCTCCGGTATCAGCTCCACCTCCGGCCGCAGGCGCAACTGGTGCACCATGCCGGTCTGCAGGATCAGGTCCTCCGCGTACACCGCTACGGAGATCCTGCCCCCCGGGGCCCCCGTCGGCGTGCTGTCCGCGCGTTGCGCCGGCACGGCCGGCCCGCGGTTGCGGAAGCCCCCCGCCCCTGTCTTCGTCGTATCTGTCGTGGTCATGGTCATGGACTCGTCTTCCTCAGCTACTTCCGCAGGTTCCCCGATAGGTGATTGCGCCGGTCCCCGGTACGTCAGGTGTGGTGCCCGCTCGTCCCCCTCGGCAGGGAGACCGGGCGCGGGGGCCGGGTGTGACGAGGCGGTACGGGTGTGCCGCCGGGGCACCGGGCCTGCCCGCACGTTGCCCTCCCGCCCCTGCTGCCGGGGCGGGGGCGCGGCCTAACGTCGCATCGTGACCACATCTGCCGAATTCGACATACCCACGGTGACGGTGTCGCCCGGCGCCGAAGCGACGACCACGCTGACCGTGCGCAACGACGGCGACATCGTCGAGGCGTACACCCTCGACGTGGTCGGCGACTGTGCGGCATGGACCACGGTGGAACCGGAGAGGGTGTCCCTCTACCCCGGCACCTCCGAGACCGTCACGGTGCGACTCGCTCCGCCCCGGTCCCACGAGGTCAAGGCGGGCGAAGTCCCTCTGGGCGTACGTGTCCTGCCGGCGGAGCACCCCGAGTCGGTGGCCGTTCCCGAGACGACCGTGGTCGTCGAGCCCTTCCGTGAACTCCGGGCGGCACTGGAGCCGGGTCGGCGCAGGGGCTGGCTGGGTGCCCGGTTCCGGGCCTCGGTGCAGAACCGGGGGAACACCCCCGTCGACGTCGTCTTCACCGGAAAGCAGGAAGGGGAGGAACTCCGCCTCGCCTTCACGCCGGAACGCCGGAGCCTGGAACCGGGTGAGTCCGCCGAGTCGGGCCTGCGGGTGCGGGCCCGGAAGCTGATCTGGTTCGGCGCTCCTGCCACCTGGCCGTTCGAGGTCAGGGCCGTGGACAGCGAGGTGGCCGACAGTGAGGGCGATCAGCCCGGCCGGACCGAGCCGCTGCCCGGCGAGTTCGCACAACTCCCGCTGCTGCCGAAGTGGTTGCTGATCCTGCTGGCGGCTCTGATCGCTCTGCTGGTGGCGTGGTTCGCACTGGTACGGCCGGAGATCCGCAGCACCGCGAAGGAAGCGGGGGCCAAGGCTGCCCAGGAGGAGAACCGGGAGCGGCCACAGGGCGGTGCGGCGACCGGCGGCGCGACCGGCGGCGACCCGGCCGGTGGCCAGGAGCAGGGGAAGGGTGCCGGAACAGGCAAGGCCGGGACCGGCGGTGCCGGTACGGGCGGCTCCGGTTCGACCGGGGGAGTCGGAGAGGCGGACGCGCAGCAGAGCTCCGAGACCATCGACGTACAGACGGGCGCCGGAGCCAAGAAGGACGGGACGTATCAGGTTCCCGAAGGAAAGGTATTCGGGGTCACCGACATCGTCGTGGCGAACTTCCAGGGAGACGAAGGGGTGTTGACCATCTCCTTCGGAGAGCGGAAGATCACCACCATTGCTCTGGAGACCTTCCGTAACCAGGACTATCACTGGGTCACCCCCATTCGGATCCAGGAGAATGCCAAGGTCACTGTCTCCGTGACCTGTTCCAAACCGGGTACTCCGGCGACCGGGACACAGGCCTCCGGGTGCCACCAAGTACTCAATGTCAGCGGTGTGCTGAGCGATATCGCACCGTAGGAACGATAGCGCCGGATTCCTGTTCCTCCGTTCCGGGAACATGAACAAACAGCGTCCCTGCCAGCGGAAACCTCCATCTGACTGCCCGTCGGGGTGTGGCCCTTCACACACCCGCTCGGACCGGGAACCAAATCCCCGCAGCGGGGTTGACTGGTGAATACCGGTCTTTCGCGGGTGATTCCCGGTCTTTCGCGGGTGGGGGGATCCGCTCGTACTGCACATGCTTGTGCTCACCGGAGCGGATCGGGATCTCCGGGGCTCCGCGGCGACCGTGGAAAACCGGCCGATCCGGCGGCGAAACCCCAGTAGTTTCTGGCTAAAACTAACCCCTCGCCGTGGCGCGCGTGCGGCTGTGAGGATTCCGGACCGTGCCTTTCCGCCGCACGGGCGCGCCGCACTGACGCGCCGTACGAGGGCGCCGCACGGACGCGCCGCGGGTGTGTACCGGCGTGACGTCCTGCCGGCCGGTCCGCGTGACGTCGTGCGGGCGGCTGCCGGGGGAAGGCCTCGCCGGGCGCTCCGGGTGCCCGGGAAGGCAGTCACCCTGCCCCGCGGCCAGGACTTTGAGGCCTACTGCTCGCAGACGCTCCCGGGCAAGACTGAACGTGCGAACGACTGACCACCCGAAGGAGCGAGCATGCCGTCGTACCTCACCCCAGGTGTATACGTGGAGGAGGTGCAGTCCGGAGCACGGCCCATCGAAGGAGTCGGCACCGCGGTCGCCGCCTTCGTCGGGTTCGCGGAGACCGGCCCCTTCCACCGGCCGACGCTGGTGACGAGCTGGGACCAGTACGTTTCGGCCTTCGGTACCTTCACCCCGGACACCTACCTGACGCTCGCCGTCCACGGTTACTTCAGCAACGGTGGCGGCGCGGCGTACATCGTGCGGATCGGCGGCCCTTCCGAGGACGCGCCCCAGGGCGTCGCGCCCGCGGCGGCCCCGTCCGTCGCCATCGGCGGCTTCCTGGTCTCCGCCCGGCCGGGCGCCGGTGACGGCCTCTCCATCGAGGTCGCCGACCCCGAGGGCGAGAACCCTCCGGAGGACCGCTTCCGGCTGCTGGTGCGCCAGGGCGGCAAGGTGGCGGAGACGTACGACACCTCCGTACGCAAGAACGTCAAGGGCTATCTGGTCACCCAGGCCCGTCAGTCCAAGCTCATCGAGGTCATTGAGCAGCCCGGTGCGGTGCAGACCCGCCCCGAGAAGCAGAGCCTCTCCCTCGCCCCCGCCGCCCCGGGCGCCGGCACCACGGCCAGGACCGGACCGACGGAGTACGTGGGCGACGCTTCGGCCCGCACGGGCATCGCGGCCCTCGAAGCGATCGACGAGATCACCATGGTCGCCGTCCCGGACCTGATGAGCGCCCACCTGCGCGGCGACATCGACGCCGAGGGTGTCAGGGCCGTACAGCTGGCCGTCATCGCGCACTGCGAGCAGATGGGCGACCGGGTCGCCGTCCTGGACACACCGCCCGGCATGAACGCCCAGCGTGTCCGCACCTGGCGCAACGAGGACGCCGGATACGACTCGCGCTACGCGACCGTGTACTACCCGTGGCTCAAGGTCCTCGACCCGGCGACCGGCCGGCAGACCCTGGTACCGCCGAGCGGCCACGTCGCCGGAGTCTGGGCGCGCAGTGACGCCGAGCGCGGTGTGCACAAGGCGCCCGCCAACGAGGTCATCCGTGGGGCACTGGACCTCGAACTCCGCCTGAGCAAGGGCGAGCAGGACCTGCTCAACCCGATCGGCGTCAACTGCGTCCGCGCCTTCCCGGGGCGTGGCATCCGCATCTGGGGCGCACGGACCCTGTCGTCCGACCCGGCCTGGCGCTACCTCAACGTACGCCGCCTCTTCAACTACCTGGAGGAGTCCATCCTCCTGGGCACCCAGTGGGTGGTCTTCGAGCCGAACGACGACCGTCTCTGGTCGAGCATCCGGCGCAACGTCACCGCCTTCCTCACCGAGGAATGGCGCCGGGGCGCGCTCTTCGGGCGGACGGCGGAAGAGGCGTTCTACGTCAAGTGCGACCGTGACAACAACCCGCAGGAGTCCATCGACCTCGGTCAGGTGGTCTGCGAGATCGGCGTCGCGCCCGTGAAGCCCGCGGAGTTCGTCATCTTCCGCCTCTCGCAGTTCTCCGACAGCACCAGCCTCGTCGACGAGTGACCCGTCCTCGTCGACGAGTGACCCAGCAGGCAACGAACGGAACAGGTGACCAGTAGTCATGGCAGAGGGCGATGCTCTTTCCACCCACGTCTTCGGCGTACAGCTCGGCGGCTATCTCGTGGAGTCCATCCAGGAGATCAGCGGTCTGACCGTCGAGGAAGAAGTCGTCGAGGTCCGTCAGGTGACCGCCGAGGGCAAGCAGATCATCCGCAAGCAGCCCGGCGCGCGGCAGGCCGGTGAGGTGACGATCACCCGCGGGCTCGACAAGAGCAGCGAGTTCACCAAGTGGATCAAGGAGACGCTCAACAACGGAGCCGTCGACACCGCACGTCAGAACCTCACCATCGAGATCAAGGACTCGAAGGGTGAGACCGTCCGCCGCATCCAGCTGATGCAGGGCTGGGCCAGCAAGTGGGAGGGCCCCTCGCTGAAGGCCGGCGAGTCCAGCGCGGCGACGGAGACGGTCACCATCACCTTCGAGGAGATCGTCGTCGAATGAGGCGCAGGACCGTTTCCGGCGGCGGCCTCGACGAGGTCCTCGACACCCTCGCCGCCGCGGCGCCCGCCCCGCGCGAGGACGCCCCGACACCCCCTCCCGCCCGGGATCGGGACCGTCAGGACCTGCGTACGGAGTTCGAGTTCGAGCTCCCGCGCGGCTACGTCGACGACGAGGGCCAGGTCCACCGGAGCGGGTCGATGCGGCTCGCCACGGCACGGGACGAGCTGCGCCCGCAGATCGACCTGCGGGTCAAGGAGAACCCCGCGTACCTGAGCGTGGTGCTGCTCAGCCAGGTGATCACCCGGCTCGGCACCATCACCGATGTGCACGCCGGGGTGGTCGAGCGGATGTACGCCACCGACGTGGCGTTCCTCCAGGACTTCTACCGCCGCATCAACAGCGAGGGCCACACCCACGCCGCGGTGACGTGCCCGCTGTGCCACGGGTCGTTCGAGGTGGACCTCTCGGGTGAACGCCTGGGGGAATCGTGACGTACGCGCCTTCCCGGCTGCGGGAGGAGCTCGCGTACATCGCCTACCACTTCCACTGGCAGCGTGAGGACATCCTCGACCTCACCCATGGTGAGCGGCAGGAGTGGGTGAGGGAGATAGCGCGGATCAACACCCGCGTCAACGAGAGCGGGTGAGGGCGTGGAGTTCAGGGACTGGTTCCGCAGAGGGGACCGGCGGCAGGCCGCTGCGCCTGATCCGGTGCCCGCGCAGGGCGGAAGCGCTGACGGTCCGGAGCCGGTGGCCGGACCCGACGCCGTCCGGCCCGCGCGCCGGGACGCGGACTGGGACGGCGGCTGGCGGAGGGTCGCGCCGCCTGCGGTGACCATCGCCCGGTCCTCGATCGGGGTGAGCGACGGGCTGCGCTTCAGGTCCGGGCTCGCCTCGTGGCAGAACGTCTCGTACGGAGGCGAGCTCGGCCACGCGGTCCTGCCCTCCGCCCCCGTGGGCCTCATCCACGGGGTCGCGCGGCCGGGCGTCGCCCGTCCCACGGCCGCCGGAACGCCTCTCCTCCTGCGCGCCGCCGCCGGGGGGCAGGAGGAGCCGGTCCGGCCTTCCTCGTCCGACGGGCCGGGCCGTGCGCCCGCCCCCGTCCAGCGGGCGGGCGGCAGCACGCAGCGCCGCGGCGCCGCCGGGCGCGCGCCGGTGGTGCGGCAGCCCGGTCCCGACGACGCGGCCGCCCGCCCCGGCCCGGACGCCGAGCCCGCAGCCGGGCGTGAGCCGTCCGCGGCCCGCCGGTCCGCCGGCGCCGGGCGCGCCACGGCCGCGGCACCGCAGGCCGGACTCGCGGCGGTCCGCCCCCGGCGCGTCGCGCCGTCCCTGGTCGTTGCGCGGCGGCCCGTGACGGCCCTGCGGAACCTCGCTGCCGTCGTGCCGGCCGGAACGCCGGCACGGGCCCCACAGGCCGGGCATCCCACCGGCCCAGGCCGGGCGGACGCAGGTCGTACGGAGTCCGGGAAGCATCTGCCCACCGGCGCGGTGGAGCGTCCGGCGGGCTCGCCCGCCGCGCCTCCCGTACGCCCCGCCCTCGGCAAGCCTCTGCGTGAACTGCCCCCTGATGCGGCCCCGTTCGTCGCACCCGGCCGAGACGGTGGTGCGCCCTCGCCCTCGGCCGTGACGCCGGGTCCGGCGCTGCCCGTGGTCCAGCGGCAGACGTCCGAAACGGCAGGTTC
Source organism: Streptomyces sp. NBC_01013 (assembly GCF_045162765.1). Lineage (NCBI taxonomy): Bacteria > Bacillati > Actinomycetota > Actinomycetes > Kitasatosporales > Streptomycetaceae > Streptomyces > Streptomyces sp. NBC_01013. Next base: position 3,527,013 of record NZ_CP108687.1, on the reverse strand, counting down.
CGGCGCGCCCACTCCTGCCACGGCCCATCCCTCGGGGGCCTCCCCTTCGCGGACTTCCCCTTCGCAGGGCTCCGCCTCGCGGACTTCCTCGCCGGGCTCCCCGTCACGGACTTCCCCTTCGCGGGCCTCCTCGCCGGCTTCCGCCTCGCCCGAGAGGGCACGGCAGCAGATCCGGCAGCCGTCGAAGGGGCACTCGACGGGACAGCAGGCGGCGGAGCGGCAGGGTCCGGTCTCCGGTGCGGGTCCGATGCCCGTCCAGCCCTCAACCGCACCCGCACCCACATCCTCCGGACACCGCCCGAGCGTCCCCGGCCCCAGTGGCCCGGGTTCGCAGGCCCGCACCCGGGGCGGGCTCGGCGCGCCCCTCTCCTCGCTCCCGCCGACCGCGGACACCGCGCACGACGCCCCGCTGCTGGGCGACTCCCGTCGAGCGCGGCCCGGAACCACGCGCCCGCTGCCGGGCGGCCCCTCGGTGGGGGAGGCGTCGACGTCCGCGCCCACCACGGCCTCCTCGTCCGCACCTCGCGGCATGCCGCTTCGCTCGCCGGCGGCCGCCGGCCCCGGCGTCGGGCCCGCGTCCCCTTCCCCGCAGCCGGCGGCCGTCCAACGCACTGCGGAGACCACGCGCCCGTCCACGGGCACGGCCGTCACCCCACCCTCCTCCAAGGCCCCGGCCACCGCGCCCGGCCCGGTACGCATCAGGCGGATCGCCCCGCGCGGGCTGCACGGGCAGCCGTCGGCACCGGCCGAGCGAGCAACGGGAACCGGTCCTGCGCCGATGACGGTCCAGCGATCGCGGGGCCTGCTCGCGGGCCGGACGCTGACCGTGAGCACCGGAGCGGCCGAGGGCTTCTCGGCACCGGCCTCGGCCGCCACCGCACGGCCCGTCGTGGCGGCGACCTGGCGGCGGGACGTGCGGCCGCAGGGCTCAGAGGGGCCGACGCCGGGCGACCGGACCCCCGCTGCCGCTCCGAGGGCGGGACGTGACTCGCGGCCGAATGCGAGGCCGGACGCGGGAGCGATGCGACAGGCGCACGGCGCCACCGTCCAGCGGTCCGTGCCAGGTTCTGTTGCTCCGGCCGGCTCGGCTCCGGCCGGCTCGGTTCCGGCCGGTCTCCCGCGGGCCGGCGCGCCGTCCCCGGGCGCCCGGGCGCAGACGTCGCCGCCGCCCTCCGCCCGCTCCCTCGCACGGCTGGTCCAGCGTTCGGTGCGCGGTGCCACCCCTTCCGTGCCGTCCCCGGGCGGCAACCGCCCGTCCGGACACGAGGCCGTCGGGCACCGCACGGACTCCCCGGGCCCTGCCTCCCGCACGCCCGGACTGCCCGCCCCCGCAGCGGAGTCCGCCCCGCCCGTCCCGGTGGTGCGCCCGCACCCGCCCGGGTCCCCCCGGCCGGGGGGCGTGGCCGTGCCGGTGCAACGCCTCCCGATGCCAGTGGCTCCCGAGAGCGGCGCATCCGCCACCGGACCGGCGCCGGATCCGGGCGCCCCCGGCGGCGTACCGCAGCCCCTCACCGTGCGCGCGTCCCGCCCCGCGCCGGGCGGCCCCGGCGGAGCCCAGCCGGGCGGCCCGGGCAGCCCCGCTTCCCGGAACCCCGCGCCCCGGAACCCCGCATCCCGGAACCCTGCTCCCGGCAACCGTGCGTCCGGCTCCCGGGATCAGGCGCTCCAACGGGCCGTGGACGAGGCGGGGCTCTCCGGAGTCCCCGTACGCGTGGTCCAGCCGAAGGCCGCCACGTCCGCCTCCGCCCCCACGCCCGCCGCGGCGGACGCCGCCGGTGCGCCGCGGACGAGCGAGCTCCCCGGTCTGGACATCGAGGAGCTGGCCCGCCGACTGCTCGACCCGGTCAGCAGGCTGATCCGGGCGGACCTGCGCAGAGGACGGGAACGCTCAGGCCGGCCGTACGACGGCCGGCGCTGAAGCCGGGGCCCCGCCCGCCACTCCACCCACGGACAGCAGAGAAGAAGAGAAACGCATGACGGACAACATCTTCGCGACGAGTGTGTTCTTCAAACTCGCGATCGGTGGAAGTGACTTGGGGGCATTCCACACCTGTTCGGGGCTGGGTGCGGAGGTGGAGCTGGAGCAGTACGCCGAGGGCGGCAACAACGGCTTCACGTGGCAGCTGCCGGGGCGGATCACCTGGACCAACATCACGCTGACGCGCCCCGTCACCTCGGACACACTGAAGATCGCGCGATGGCTGAACGAGACGACCCAGCGGGTGGAACGCAAGGACGGCGAGATCGTCGCGCTCCGGCCGGACCTCAGCCGGATCATCAGCTGGCAGATCCAGGGCATCGTGCCGGTGCGCTGGCAGGGGCCCTCCTTCGACCCGTCCAGCTCCGAGGCGGCGATCGAGACCCTGGAGATCGCGCACGAGGGCCTGGTGCCGTCCTGACCGGCCGCCCGTACACCCGCGCCCGGGCCGAGGACGCCCATGACAGAGACGAGCAGGAAGGAGGGACACCATGCCGGCAGCTGCCCGCACGAGCCGAGCCCGCGCCCAGTTGACCATCATGGAGCCGCCGGCGGACGTGGGGGCCAAACCGTCCGGCACCCTCGCCCGGCTCACGCTGCAGTTCAATCCCGCGACGCTCTCCCTGACCAAGAGCACCGAATGGCGGCGGACCCCCTCCCGGACCGCCGGCGAGTCCGCGCTGCCGGAATTCGTGGGCAGCGGACCCCGGTCGCTGTCCCTGGACGTCTTCCTGGACGCCACCGCCACCCACGACAACTCGGTGGAGAAGGCCGTGGAGCAGCTGATGACGGCTTGTGTGCCCACCCCGAGCAGCCTGGGCCGCAAGAAGCCGTCGAGCCCCTGGGTCCGCTTCGACTGGGGAACGTCGAAGACGACGTCGTTCGACGGGGTGCTGTCCAGCCTCTCCATCTCGTACACGCTGTTCGACGTCGACGGGAAGCCGCTGCGCGCCACCTGCTCCCTGTCGATCGAGGAGGCGAGTGTCGACCCGGCCGGCCAGAACCCCACGTCCGGATCGCGGGAGGCGCGCCGCACCCACCGGGTCGTCGCCGGTGACAGCCTGCCGTTGCTCGCCTGGCGCGAATACGGTGACGCCACCGCGTGGCGGACCATCGCCGAGGCCAACGACATAGATGACCCCATGCAGTTGGCGCCGGGCACCGAGCTCCTGGTGCCCGCCCTCGAAGACGACGCCCCGGAGGGCACCCGGTGACCGCACCCGCCCGTTCCTTCGCCGCCGACCCGATCGTGGAGGCCCCCGCCGAGCTCCCGCAGGCCTGGGCGTCCCAGCTGGTGAGCTGCGCGGTCGACGAGAACGTCGGTCTGCCGGACACCGCCGTACTGACCTACCGGGACCCGTACCACACGCTCCTCACCGCCACCGGGATCACCATCGGTACCCCGTTGAAGATCTCCGTGGTCACCGTCCAGGAACAGGCGAAGGAAAGGCTGTTCACCGGAGAGGTCACCGCGCTCGAACTCGACAGCGACACCACCGGCTCCTTCACCGTGGTCCGGGCCTTCTCCAAGGCCCACCGGCTCCAGCGTGGTCGCAAGGTGGTGGCCTTCCGCAACATGAAGGCCGCCGACATCGTCCGCAAGGTCGCCGCCGGGGCCGGGCTCACCTGCGGGAAGGTGGAGGCGGCTCCCGTCATGTACAAGCAGCTCACTCAGCCCAACATCTCGGACTGGGACTTCCTCCAGTACCTCGCGGCCGAGAGCGGCGCGCACGTACGGGTGGACGAGAAGGGTCTGCTGCAGTTCGTGAAGCCGAAGCCCGCCGCCTCGGCGCCCTCCCCCTCCACCTCGGCCACCCGGCATCCGATGGTGCTGGAGTACGGGCGCAACCTGCTGGCCCTGAGAGCCGTGCTGACCGGCGCGGACGGGGCGGACAGCGTCGAGGTGCGTGGCTGGGACGTGGACACCAAGACCCGGCTGGTGGCACGCGAGCCGTCCGTCCGCAGCACCACGGTGGTCCCCGGGATGAGCGCGTCCGTCGCGGCCGGGGCGTTCGGCCCGAAGGCCCGGATGACGGTCGCCGACACCCCGTACCGGACCCAGGCCGAGGCCGGCGCGGTCGCCGGCGCGGTGGCGGCCCGGGTGAGCTCGGGCTTCGGGGAGATCGAGGCCGTCGCCGAGGGCAACCCCCGGCTGCGGGCCGGGGAACCCGTCGCCCTCGGCAACGTCGGGCCCGCGTTCGCCGGCCGCTACACGGCGACGGCGGCCCACCACGTCCTCGACCCGCACGGCGGTTACCGCACGACCGTGCTGGTCAGCACCTCCCCCGACCGTTCGCTCTCCGGGCTCACCGCCGGCGGTACGTCCCCGCACGGCCCCCGCATCCCGGGCCTCGCGATCGGCGTGGTCACCGACATCCGGGAGGGCAGGGGCAAGGGCGAACGCGGCTCGGTCCGGCTGAAGTTCCCCTGGCTCGACGACACCTACGTGTCCGACTGGGTCCGTACGGTGCAGTGGGGCGGCCAGGGCGGCGGCGGGGTCTTCAGCCCCGAGGTCAACGACGAGGTGCTGGTCGGCTTCGAACAGGGCCTGCTGGACAGCCCGTACGTGCTGGGCGGTCTCTACAACGGCGTCGACAAGCCCTCGCCCCACGACGTGCCCTTGGTCGACCCGACCAGCGGGAAGGTCAACCGCCGTTCCCTCGTCTCCCGTTCGGGCAACCGGATCGAACTGCTCGACGCTCCGCGCGGACCGTCCGGCGTGCGCCTCGCCACCGGCGACAAGCAGCTGGAGGTCACCCTGGACGAGCGGAAGGGCGAGATCGCGCTCAAGGTGTTCGCCCGCGGCACCTCCCGGGTGCTCAGCTCCCTCTCCCTCGGCCGGTCGGGGATCACGCTCGACGCCGGTACGGGGAACGTGGACGTGAAGGGGGCCTCGGTGACCATCAACGGCAAGACCGGGGTCACCGTCGACGGCGGACTGCTCGCCGTCCTCAAGGCGAGGCTCATCCGGATCAACTGACACCCGCGCCCGCTCCGGCGTCACCCGAAGCCCCGATTCAGCAAGGAGAACAGCAGCCATGCCCCCCGCAGCCCGCACAGGCGATCCCACCGTCCACGGAGGCGTCATCGGCACCCCGCCACCGGGTGCGGTGGCCGTCGCCACCGTGCTGATCGGCGGCAGGCCGGCCGCAGTCACCGGCAGCCTGCACGTGTGCGTCATCCCTCCGCACGCCCTGCTCGGCCCGGGCAACGTCGTCATGCCGTCCCCGGCAGCCGCGGCCGGCGGCCTGGTCCTGATCGGCGGACTGCCGGCCGCCCGCATGGGGGACACCACCAGCTGCGGCGCCAAGATCATCAGCGGTGCGCCGAACGTCCTGGTCGGAGGCCCGCTGTGAGCGGAAGCGGATTCATCGGACGCGGCTGGGGCTTCCCGCTGCGGGTCGGCGCCACGGGCGGCATCGGCATGGTCGAGCGGGACCAGGAGATCGAGGAGGCCATCGGGCTGGTGCTCGGCACCGCACCGGGGGAGCGGCCGATGCGGCCCGAGTTCGGCTGCGGCATCCACGACTACGTCTTCGCGCCCGGCGACGGCGCCACCGCCGGACGCATCGCCCACGAGGTGCGTACGTCGCTGGAGCGCTGGGAACCACGCATCGAGGTGAGGGACGTGGTGATCGCCTTCGACACCGTCGACGAGGGAACCCTGTACATCGACGTGCACTACACCGTGCGGTCCACCAACGACCTGCGCAACCTCGTCTTCCCCTTCTACACGATCCCGGAAGCGGGGGCGGCCTGATGTCCCTGCCTTCCCCCAACCTGGACGACCGCCGCTTCCAGCAACTCGTGGACGAGGCCAAGCGATACGTCCAGCAGCGCTCTCCCGAGTGGACCGACCACAACGTGTCGGACCCCGGGGTCACGCTCATCGAGACCTTCGCGTACATGGTCGACCAGTTGCTGTACCGGCTGAACCGCGTGCCCGACCGGAACTACTCCGCCTTCCTCGACCTGCTCGGTGTGCGGCTGTTCCCGCCGACCGTCGCCCGCGCCGATGTCGACTTCTGGCTGTCCGCCCCCCAGCCGGACACCGTGCGGCTCCCGGCCGGCACGGAGGTCGCCACCGCCCGGGGCGAGACGGAGGAGGCGGTGGTCTTCTCGACCGCCGAGGATCTGGCGATCGTGCCGAGTTCCCTGGTCAGGCTGGTCACCGCCCCCATGTCCGGCGACCAGACGGACCGCACCGCGCCGCTCGGCGCGGGCAAGGACATCCCCTGCTTCCAGCCCCGGCCGGAGCCGGGCGACGCCCTGCTGTTCGGGCTGCCCACCGCCGTACCCGGGTGCATCGTCGCCGTACGCCTCGACAGCCGGGTGGAGGGCGTCGGCGTCGACCCCCGGCAGCCGCCGCTGGTGTGGGAGGCGTGGGACGGCGCCCGCTGGGTGCCCTGCCGGACGGGCACCGACAGCACCGGAGGGCTCAACAAGCCCGGCGAGATCACCGTGTTCGTGCCCGCCGGGCACACGGCCTCGGTGACGGCCGGAGTGCGGGCCGGCTGGCTGCGCTGCCGGGTCACCGCCCCCGAGCCGGGGCAGCCCTTCTACTCGGAGTCGCCGACGATCCGCGAGGCCGAGGTGTTCACCGTGGGTGGCACCACCGGCGTCGAACACGCGGAGACCGTCCTCGACGTACTGCTCGGCACCTCCGAAGGGGTCGCAGGCCAGCGCTTCTCCGTGACCAAGGTGCCGCTCCTGATGGACGGGGACCCGCCCGTCGTCCAGGTGTCCTCCGCCGAGGGCTGGCAGCTCTGGACACCGGTGGAGCACTTCGGCGCCTCCTCCCCGGGCGACCGGCACGTGCGGATCGACGCCGTCACCGGCGAGTTCGCCTTCCCGCCCGAGGTACGCGAGGCGGACGGCACGATGCGGGTCTACGGTTCGGTGCCACCGAAGGGTGCTCAGCTCCGGGTCCCCCGCTACCGGACAGGCGGCGGGGGCGCCGGGAACGTGGCGCGCGGCGCCATCCGTGTCCTGCGCAGCTCGGTGCCGTACGTCGCCTCCGTCGACAACCGCGAGGCGGCACGGGGCGGGGTCGACGGCGAGAGCGTGGAGAACGCCAAGGTGCGCGCGCCCCACATCCTCCGCGTCCAGGAGCGGGCGGTCACGGCCGAGGACTACGAGGTCATCGCCCGCGAGGCCGCGCGCTCGCTGCGCAGGGTCCGCTGTCTGCCCGCCGTCGCCGGAGAGGGCGGTGCGGTGCGGGTCCTGGTGGTGCCCGACGCGGTGCCCGACGAGGGGGGCCGGCTGCGGTTCGAGCAGTTGATCCCGCCGGACTCGGTGCTGGCGACGGTCGCCGAGCGGCTCGACGAACGGCGGCTGGTCGGCACCCGGCTGATCGTGGAACCGCCCGCCTACCAGGGCGTCACCGTGGTCGCCGAACTCGTGGCGGCCGACGGCGAGGTGGACCGCGTGCGGGCCGAGGCGCTCGACGCGCTGTTCCGCCACATCGACCCGTTGCGGGGCGGCGCGGACCGGACCGGCTGGCCCTTCGGCAGGCCGGTCCAGTACGGCGAGATCTTCGCCGTACTACAGGCCGTGCGCGGCGTCCGCCTGGTGGACGAGGTACGGCTGTTCCCCGCCGACCCGCTCACGGGACGCCGGGGAGCGGCGGCGGACCGCATCGACGTCGCCGCGAACGCCCTGGTCTTCTCCCACCAGCACCAGGTGGTCGTCACCGCGGCCGGGGCCGGTGACCGCCCATGACCAGGGCCTCGGTCCCCGGGCTCCCCAGCCGCTACCCGATCGGCGGACTGCTGCCCGCGCTGTACGCGGACGACGACCTGGCCCAGCGCTTCACGGCAGGCCTCGACACCGTGCTGGCCCCCGTCCTGTCCACCCTCGACAACCTCCCGGCGTACTTCGACCCCGCGCTGACCCCGGACGACTTCCTGCCCTGGCTGTCTTCGTGGGTCGGGGCCGACGTCGACCCGGCGTGGCCGGTGGAACTGCGCCGGGCCGTCGTCACCCGTGCCGTCGAGCTCCACCGCCGGCGCGGCACCCGCCGTGGCCTGACGGAACATCTGCGGCTCTGCTTCGGCGTGGAGGCGTACGTCCACGACGGCGGCGGAGCCGCCTGGTCGTCGGAGCCGGGTACGGAACTGCCCCCGCCCCCGACCGGGGAACTGCTGGTACAAGTCCGGGCACCGGCCGGAAGGCCGGTGGACGCGGCCCGCGTGCTGGCCGTGGTCCAGGCCTCGTGCCCCGCCCACCTCACCTGCCGGGTGGAGATCCTGCCGGGCTCACCGGACGAGACAGGAGACTGACATGACGCGCTCGTGCCCGGCGTGCGGCGCCGCCAACGGCGAGGACGAGGACTTCTGCGGAAGCTGCGGTACGTACCTGGGCGGGTCGTCCCGCCGCTCCCGAACGCCGGCACCGGCGCCGGAGGGTGACGCCCCGGAGCCTGCGGTCGGGGACGCAGGGCCCGTGGGTGAAGCAGCGCCCCCGGTCCCGGCCCCCCGCCCGGCCCCGGCTCCGGCCCCGGCACCGACGCCGGTCGCCGCACCCCCGCCCGCCCCGGTCGCGGAGACCCCGCCGAGCCCTCCGCCGCCCGAGACCGCCACGCCTGAGGCCGCCCCGCCCGAGACCGCCACGCCGGAGCCCGCTCCCGTGCGGCAGACTCCGCCTGCCCCTGTGCGGCCGCCGGAGCCCACCCCCGTCCGCCCGGCGCCGCCTGCCCCCGTGCGGCCGGCGCCGCCGGGTCCGGTGCGGCCGGTGCCGCCGGTGGAGGACGAGCCCGTGGGGGCCGTACAGCCCGGCGTACCGATCGCCGCGCGCCCCGTCGTCAGGCCGGTGGCGGCGGTCGACGAGCCGGGCGGTTCGCCCTGCCCGAAGTGCGGCACCTCCAACCGGCCGGACCGCAAGTTCTGCCGCCGCTGCGCGGCACCGCTGAACCCGGGTGAGCAGGCTGAGGCGCTGCCCTGGTGGCGCACCAGGTGGCCGTTCAACCGCAAGGTACGGGCAGGTTCGGGGCGGCTGCTGCGCGGGAGCGTGCTGGCTCTGCTGCTCGCCGGGCTCCTGGTCGCGGGCTTCCTGCTCGTACCGGCCGGGCGCTACGTCTTCGAGGACGTGCGGGACAAGCTCGGCGGGACGGGGGAGATCAGCCCCACGGACGTCTCGGCGAGCGCAGCCGTCCCAGGGCACCCGGCGAAGCTGGCCACGGACGGGGTGACGAACACGTACTGGGGCGCCCCGAAGGTGGGCGCCTCGCTGACCGCGGAGTTCGAGAAGCCGTTCCGGCTGGTCGGCGTGACGGTCCACACGGGGGTGTCGGCGAAGGCCGAGGCGTTCCGGCAGGGCGCAAGGCCGACTCAGGCGGAACTCCGCATCACTACGCAGGACGGCACGATCCACGACAAGACGTGGCCCCTCACCGACAAGCCCGGCGAGCAGACGGTACGGACCGGCATCAGCGACGTCGTCTCCGTCAGCCTCGTCGTGCGGGAGGCGGCAGGGCAGGAGAAGGGGCGGCCGATCGCCCTGGGGGAGATCGAGTTCTTCAAGCGCACGTGACGGGAAGGGGCGGCCGGTTCAGCCGCCGTGGCGCTGCTCGTGACGCGACGCCGCGGCCGGCAGCCAGGTGTCCGGCCACTCCGCGTTGGCCCGGTCGCGCGTACCGGCGTACCCGGAGGACGAGATCGCCCGGCACGTCGGGGCGAGGCTGGAACGGCAGTCGGTGCTGTCGCGAGGGCGGAGCCTGCGTAGAGGCAGCCACCTGCCCCCACACCCTCCACGTCCGCGAGTCCCAGGTCACCGACGGCCCCACCTTCGCCGTCGCCCCCGCCGCCTGGACCGCGTTCCGGGGTCACGCCGCGAACATCTGAGCAGCGCGCGCGTCACCGTCCCGTGGAACGGCCCCCACACCCGTGCTGCTCGGGGGTGTGGGGGCCGTCCTGTGCTCGCGTACGGGCGAACGCGTCCCGGCTAGCCGCCGATGCCGCGCCTGCGCCTGATCCAGACCAGTGCCCCGCCGGCCGCGAGAAGGGCGGCGGCGATGGCGGCGATGGTCAGGACCTGGGTGCCGGTGTCGGCCATGTGGCCGCCCGGGTCACCGCCCGCGGTGGGCGGTGTGCTGTGGCCGCCGTTGCCGGACGGGCCCGGGGCCGGGGTGTGGGTCGGGGCCGGTGTGCCCGTCGGCTGTTCCGTGGGCTTGCCGGTCGGACTGGGCGTGGGGGTCGGGGTGGGGGCGGGACCGCCGCCACCGGGCCGGCCGCTGTTGTCGCCGCCCATCACCGTGGTGCCGGTCGCCTGGTAGTCGAGGGCCTCGTTGCGGGAACCCTGCACCACCGAGGGAAGGTTGGGCTTCTCGGCCCGGAACCGGGCCTTGCTGACCTTCTCCTGAGGCTGCTTGGTCAGGTCGACGCCGCCCACGGTGTAGACCCAGACCTCACCGCCGACGGGGATCTCGTACTTGAAGTCGCCCTCGCTGTACGAGCGCTTCATTTCCTTCCAGACAGTCATCTTGTCCCAGTCGGCGTTCTTGCCGCGCAGGGGCCAGCGCTTCACCTGGTTGCTGTCGATGATCTTCGCGAAGGAGCCGCCGAAGGCCTTCTTGTCCTGGGCGAGGGTCTGGCGGACGTACTCGGCGGCGATGCGGGCCTTGTAGACGCGACGCAGATCGGCGTACTTGGGCGCCTCGTTGATCTGCTTCTGGACCACCGGCAGTACCGTCTGCCGGTAGACGTCCATGTTGTGGGCGGTCTGCTCCTTGGTCAGCGTGCAGGGCATGCCGCCACCGGGGCCGGGTGTGCTGTAGTCCTGGGCGACGGTCTTGACGTCGAGCGGGGCGCTGAGGATGTAGGCGCCGTCGTTCTCGATGCGGACCTGGGCCTTCTTCGGCACGATCCAGTTGCGGGTGGAGCCCATGCAGGGCGCTCCGTCGATCTTCGTGATCTCGTCCCAGAACCGCTTTCCGGCGTCGGTCTTCGGGTCCTCCGCGCGACCGAAGTCGTGCTTCATCTCCATGTCGGCCTCAAGCAGGACGCGACCCGCGTCGGTCTTGTCGAACGGCGGCTCCATGACCGTCTTCGGGTCGTCCGGATTGAGGTTGACCCAGAAGTGGTCAGGGGTGAGGGCGAGCCAGGTGAAGAAGGCGTCCGAGATGAGCTGGGCCTTCTCCTGGCCGCCGTAGCCGGGTGCGGTCTCCTCGTCGGTGTTCTTCGCACTGAAGGCGTAGGAGAGGTTCCCCGTCTTCGTCTGCCCGACGTAGGAGATGTCGAGGGTGGTGAAGTCGACACCGCCCGGACTGCGCAGGCCGTTGCCGGGCTGCGCAATCCGGCCGCGGGCCTGCTCGATCTGACGGCGGACGTCCTCAGGGGTCGGCGCGGACCGGCGGGCCATGTCGGCGCCGGAGCCGAAGGAGGGCCGGTTCGGGTCCGGCGTCATCAGCTGGTTGCTGCCGGGGGTGTACTTGCCCGGGGTGAAGCGCGGGTTCGGGGTGGCGGCGTGCCGGTAGTACTTCACGCCGGCGGCCCTGTACTTGTTGACCGTCTTCTCGTCGGGCTCCAGCCCGTTGATGTAGACGACCTTCCAGCCCCGGCGGACGAGCTCGGCATCGATCTTCAGCTGCCGGGCGTCGTAGCCGATTCCGGACTTGACCTCGTAGACGGTCCGGGTGCGCTGGTTGACCGCGTCGAAGACCCGGCCGTCCTTCATCACGTCCTTGCCGAGAGCCCGTTCGAGCTCCTTGTGCAGGCCGGGGTTGAGGTCGCGGAGGTTCTTCTGGCAGATCCAGTCCACCCCGCCGAGGTCGAAGTACTTCACGACCTCCGACTCGAAACTGCTGCCCCGCTTGTTGTTTCCTTCGTTGCGCGAGTAGATGTTGTTCAGCCACTCGTTGAACGTGCCCTTGTAGGGCTTGGAGCCGGCCTGGGTCTGCTTCCAGGTCGCGACCGCGTTCTCAGGCGTTCCCCACTTGTAGTTCTTCGAGCTGTCCCCGTCGGGCAGATCGATCAGCCCGGGGTCGGTGAGCGCCTCGAAGCCCTTGGCGAGGTGGTCGTAGCCGTAGAAGCGGTCTTCGGCGTTCGGAGTCTTCCACTGGTTCGGGCCGGCGGGCTTGGACCCGGGCAGCTTGTAGGCCGGCGGCGGTGTCGGGCTCGTGCCGTACTTGTCCATGCAACGGCCCAGCATCGGCTTCGGCGGCGCCGCTTCGGCGCTGTGGTGCAGGCCGGGAAGTGGCCCGGCGACCAGTACGGTCGCGCCGAATGCAACGGCCGCCACGCGAAGCCTTGTCCAGCCGCGTGCGCGTATCGCAGAGTGCATGTGTGTATGTCCCTCGTGGGGGCAGCGGTCAGCCCTTGTGCGCAGGGCGGGCAAGGGAAGGTCGGCGGTGCATGGCCCCCGTCGATGCCACCGCCTCTCCTGGCACCCTAGCGGCCGGCGTCCCCGGGCTCACGGGGGTACACAGGCGTGGCGCACAACAAACACACGTCCTCCAAGGGCATTTGGCGCCGACGCGGGGTGGCCGCCTACGCTTCCCGGTCATGACCACCGACCCGCACCACCCCACCCATGAGGAGCTCCTCGACCGGTGGCTTGACGACATGCAGGTGCTGACCGCCCGGCTCGAACAGGTGCACCTGCCCGGCGACTTCGCGTTCGACTACACGCCCGCCTCCCTCGCCGCCCTCGAACGGGAGCTGCTCGACGAGGAGTCCGACAGCGGCCTGCGCCGGGCGGCGATCCCCTACATCGGGGAAGTCCTCATGGACGCCTGCGGCGGCCGGTGGGACATCGACCCCGACGCGGGCGGCGAGGACGGCGAACCGTTCGTCCGCCCCGACCCCGCCCTCGGCCTGCCCCCGGTGTTCATCGGCGTCCTCATCGACGTCGCCCTGGCCGAGGAGTCCGGGGAGGCGTTCACCCGCGAGCGGGAGGAACTGGCCGAGGCCGTGTCCTCCCGGCGCCGGACCGTCCCGGGCTGGGAACCGTACAAGGAACGCTCGCCCATGGACCCGATCGGCCCGCAGCCGGCGGACGCGTGGCTCCAGTCGTGGCTGGCCCGGCGGCGCGACTCCCACCCGTCCTGGGTCCGGGAGCTGTCAGTGGCCCAGGACGCCGACGGGTGGGACGACTTCGCCCCCTCGACGCTGGATGCCCTGGAGCGCCGGGTACGCGACAGCTACCGCACCCTCGCCGACTTCGACGCCGCACGCGAGGGACCGTTCCTCCAAGGCGCCGTCTGGTACCTCGGACAGGTCATCTGTCTGCACCACGACAGCACGTGGGTGCACTGGGCGATCGAGCCGGACGCCCCGCGCGGCAGCCACCATCACGCGGACAACCCATGGTCCGGCATCCCCTTCACCCACCAGCCCCACAAGCGCAGGGCGCGCCCCTGCGACCCGCTCGACATGCTGCGCGGCCTCATCCGGTACGGGACGGACTACCACCTGGCCGACGTCGTCGCGGACGTCTGAGGGCCACGATTCGCCCCTTCCGCCGCGGAGTCGACGTCCGCCGGGGCCAGTCAACTGTGCCCCGGGGGACCTGGAACCGGAGCCGCGCCCCGGGGTATGCAGGAAGAGTCATTCCCCCGGGCAGGAAGAGGTCTCCATGCGCAGCCAGGACGGTGCTGAGAAGACCGGCGCGGCTCACGGCCCCGACCGGGCCCGCAAGCCTGCGGCCGCAACCGGTGTGCCGGTCGCCGGCCGCCTGGCCCTGCAGGGCAGTATCGGGAACGCGGCCGTCGTCCAGATGCTGCGGGCCGCCGGTCACCCGGCCGCCCAGGACCGGCACAGGCACGGGGCCGGATGCGGTCACGAGCAGGCGGAGCAGCCCTCGGTGCAGCGCTCTGCCGTCAGGGACGTGCTGCGCTCGGCCGGCCGGCCGCTGGACAGCGCCGTGCGCACCGATATGGAGTCCCGACTGGGGGCGGACTTCTCCGATGTCCGCATCCACAACGACGCTGCCGCCAAGGCGTCGGCCGCCGAAGTCGCTGCGCGCGCCTACACCTCCGGCCACCATGTCGTCATCGGTGCCGGCGGAGCCGACAACCACACGCTGGCCCACGAGCTCACCCACGTCATGCAGCAGCGCCGGGGCCCGGTCGCCGGTACCGACAACGGCTCCGGGCTGAGCGTCTCCGACCCCTCCGACCGGTTCGAACGTGAAGCGGAGGCCAACGCCGCACGGGTCATGCGCGCGCCCGCTCCGGGCCGGCGCGAGGACGACACCGCCCAGCGCTCCGTGTCCTCGGGCACCCCACTCCAGCGTGCGCGTCCGTCCGTCGTGCAGCGTGCCCCGCTCGCGGGCTACAACCCGCGGGTCGACTACCCGCAGGGAGCCCATTCCGTGACGGTGAACGGCACGGCGGGCGACGTGGGGATAGAGATGAAGGGAGACCTCTTTCCCGGCCAGCTCGGGACCGGACAGGCGCCCACCGTGCAACCCGCCTGGTGGCCGGCCAGTGGTACCCCGATCGGGGACTGGTTCAAGAACTACATGGTGCAAGGGCATCTCCTGAACCACAATCTGGGTGGTTCAGGAAAGCATCTGGAGAATTTGACCCCGCTGGTCAGGCAGGCGAACAGTCAGCATCACGCGAAGGTCGAGAAAGGCCTCAAGCTGGCCATTCTCCAGTCGGGGTACACCGCCCGCTATCACGTGACGGCGGACTTCAGCTCTCATCCCACCTCGGCCGACATGAAGATGACGCCGGGATCTCCGGAAGCCATAGCCTTCGACAGTATCTATCGATTCGGTCTTCCTGGGATGATCAGGGCGGAATACACCTTGTACGACGCCAAGAACAAGGAAGTGGGCGGGGACGCGTGGGAGATCGAGAACAACAACCTGTAGTGACTTCGACCGGCGGATCCAACGGGCGACGGGAGACACGTAAGTGAGCAACGCAAGGCACCGGCTCGACTCGCTCGTCGCTGAACTCCGCGAGAACCCACGTGTCGAACTGCTGGACCACGCAGTGACCGAGCCCCTCCCGTCCGACCGGCTCTCCCACCTCATCGAGGAGTCGGGCGACCGGCTTCCCGCCGGAGTGGAAGAGTTCTATCGGCAGGTGGGGTCCTTCAGGCTCGACTGGCGGCTCACCGTCCCGGAAGCCCGCCAGGGGGACAGGTCGGATCACGGCCTGGTCGACATCCTGCCCCTCGACAAGGTGCTCGGGGACTGGAGCGGGGTCACCTGGTTCCCGAAGGGGGAGCAGGAATTCCGTCCCGTTGTGCCCTTCGATTTCTTCACCCCGGAAGCGTGTGTGGCATTCGAGCGGGGGGACGGCGGCGTCTTCGAGGAGAAGCTCAGCTATCACTACTTCGGCGAGGAACTGGCCTCCACGAACCGCACCTTCGGTGAGTACCTCGATCTGCTGATCGCCTCACGCGGGTACTGGTACTGGCAGAAAACGCTGTGTGCCGGATACGAGGACAGTGCGGAAGTCGCTGACTTCCGAAGGAACATGCCCCTCGTCTTCCCGGACTACGACGACGCGATGTTCCAGCCGCGGCCGGAAGGGAAATAGGGGCTGTCCCGCGATTCCTGGCGGGCGCACGACGACAGCCACGGCACCTCGCCGCGTTGTCGAAACGCCGGAGTACATCCCGTACGCGGGTGCCTCTCCGCCGTGCGATGCACCGCAGCTGACGCCGCGCGCCGATCCACCAGGAATCGCGGGACGGCCCTTGGGCGACACCGACCGGAAGGAAGGAGGTCCTCACAACCCCGGCGCCCCCCACACCGGGAACCACCGCCCCAGGTCCTTCTCCACCCGCAGGTCGTCCCCCAGGGCGGCCCGGACCTGCAACTCCAGTTGGTTGTCCCGCTTCTCGCCGCCGCCCGGAACCGGGGCGAACGGGTAGAACGTGCCGCGCTTGTAGAGGTAGACCAGCGCCAGCGGCCGGCCCTCCGCGTCGTGGAAGCCGATCAGCGAGCAGAGCAGTTGCGGGCCGAATCCGCCGTCCTGGAGCAGGGCGTTGACCGCGTGCAGGTCGTTGACCAGAGCGGCCGTGTCGTCGGCCGGCTGCCGGGCGAGCAGCCAGGTGTAGCCGTACGTGTCCCGGCTGAACTCCACCGGGATGCCGCCGCGCTCCGTGTCCGCGTCGAGGAGTTCCCGTACGTCCTGCTGGAGGCGGGCGAACGTGCCGCCCTCCACGCCCGCGAAGCACACCGAGCCCCGGCCGGTGGGGACGAAGCCCGTGGCCGCCTGGAGGGTGAGTGCGGCGGACGGGACGGCGAAGAGCTGGTCGAGGTCGGGGCGGGCCGGTTTGCTGCGGCCCAGGATGGTGTCGAGCAGGCCCACGGGGACTCCTTGGGGGTGGGACCGGCCGGCTCAGGGCCGGGACAGGTCGGCGGAGATGCGGGCCAGCTGTTCCAGTCGCTGTTCCAGCGTCGGGTGCGAGGAGAGCAGCCGGCTCAGGCTCTCCTTCGAGGAGAAGGCGGGGACGAAGTAGAAGGCGTTGTACGGCTCCGCCTTCCGCAGGTCCTCCGTCGGGATCCGGGCCATCTGGCCGCTCACCTTGGTGAGGGCGGACGCGAGGGCGGAGGGTCTGCCGGTGAGGAGGGCGGCCGTGCGGTCGGCGGAGAGTTCGCGGTAGCGCGAGAGCAGCCGGGTGAGGAGGAAGCTCAGGGCGTAGACGACCGCGCTGATCAGGGGGATCAGCATGATGGCGATGCCCATGGGGTCGTTGCTGCGGCTGTTGCGGGAGAAGCCGCCCCAGAGGGCCACGCGGGTGATGATGCCCGCGAGGACGCCGAGGAACGAGGCGATCGTCATGACCGCCACATCGCGGTGGGCGACGTGCGACATCTCGTGTGCGAGGACGCCCTCCAGCTCCTCCGGTTCCAGTCTGCGCAGCAGCCCTGTCGTGGCGCAGACCAGGGCGGTCTTCTCGCTGCGGCCGGTGGCGAACGCGTTCGGCACGTCGCTCTCGGCTATGGCGACCCGGGGCTTCGGCATATCGGCGAGCGCACAGATCCGGTCGATCGCTCCGTGCAACGCCGGCGCCTGCTCGGGCGTGACCTCGCGGGCGCCCATGCTGAATGCGGCGATGCGGTCGCTGAACCAGAACTGGGCGACGAACATGCCCCCGGTGATGATCAGGATGATCGGCCAGGCGCCGCGCAGTACGGCGAGCAGCACGCCGACCAGGACCACGTACAGCAGCCCGATCAGGAACATGGTGGTGACCATGCGGGTGGTCAGACCGCGGTCGGGAGCGTACCGGCTGCGGGTCTTGGTCATCGGTGACCTCCAGTCCTCGCCTGCCTCCCATAGTGCTCCTCGGCTGTTCGAAGTGGATAAGCCGATGCGGACGGAGGCATTTGGCCGAACACCGCCTAGCCGTTTAGGTGCCTGAGGCATCTAGTGGGAGGTGATCGGCAGGACACCCCCCTCTCCTTGTGAGGTCCGCCATGACACAGACCGAGCCCGAGCTCGTTGCCTTCCCGCAGGACCGCACCTGCCCCTACCACCCACCGACCGGCTATCCGAACGCGGGCCGAGGCCGGCAGCCGGTGTCCCGCGTGCGCCTTTTCGACGGTCGTACGGTGTGGCTGGTGACCGGCCACGCCGAGGCGCGAGCCCTCCTGGTGGACCCGAGGCTCTCGTCCGACCGGGAGAATCCCGACTTCCCGCTCTTCGCCCGGAGGCTGGCCGCCACCACCCAGCGGCGTGTCGAACTGCTCGGCCTCGACGACCCGGAGCACAACGTGCAGCGCCGGATGCTGATCCCGAGCTTCACGGTCAGGAAGGCGACGGCGTTGCGGCCGGGCATCCGGGAGATCGTCGACCGGCTGCTCGACGCGATGGCCGAGCAGGGCCCGCCCGCCGAGCTGGTGAACGCCTTCGCCCTGCCCGTGCCCTCCATGGTCATCTGCGCACTGCTCGGCGTGCCCTACGCGGACCACGAGTTCTTCGAGGCGCAGTCCCGCAAGCTGCTGCGCGGCCCCGCGGGCTCCGACGTCGAGGCGGCGCGGGACGCCCTGAGCGAGTACTTCCACGTACTGATCGAGCGCAAGCGGCGGGAGCCGGGCGAGGGGCTGCTCGACGAGCTCATCGCCAAGCAGCTGGAGACCGGTGCGGTGAACCTCGACGAGCTGGTCCGGCTGGCCCAGATCCTGCTCGTGGCGGGCCATGAGACGACCGCGAACATGATCTCCCTCGGCACCCTCACCCTCCTCCAGCACCCGGACCAGCTGGCCCTGATGCGTGCGGGCGGCCCCGAGGGGATGACCTCCGTGGTGGAGGAACTGCTCCGCTTCCTGTCCATCGCCGACGGGCTCTCACGGGTGGCGGTCGAGGACATCGAGGTGGGCGGGGTGACCTTCCGGGCGGGCGACGGTGTCCTGCTGTCCACCGCGGTGATCAACCGGGACGAGGCCGCGTTCGCGTCGCCGGACGAGCTGGATCTCGGGCGCGGGGCGCGCCACCACGTGGCGTTCGGGTTCGGCATCCACCAGTGCCTGGGCCAGAACCTCGCACGCGCCGAGCTGGAGATCGCGCTGCCGGCCCTCTTCAGCCGCCTGCCCGGCCTGCGGCTCGCGGTGCCCGTGGACGAGATCCCGTGCAAACCGGGGGACACCGTCCAGGGACTCGTCGAACTGCCCGTGACCTGGTGACCGGAACCCGAGCGGAAGGAGGGACGGACATGCGGATCGACATCGACAAGGACGTGTGTATCGGGGCCGGGCAGTGCGCCCTCGCCGCACCGGAGGTGTTCACCCAGGACGACGACGGGCTCAGCGAACTCCTGCCCGCGCCCGAGCCCGGGCCCATGGTGGGCGAGGCCGCCCGCGCGTGCCCCGTACAGGCGATCACGATCACCTGACCCGGTGTCCGGGCCCGCCGGTCAGGGCCAGAGCAGCTCCCGCTCCCACGCTCCGGCGCGCCGGCGGTAGCGCAGCCGTACGTGCCGCCGCCTGGCATCGCCCTGGAAGAACTCGACCTCGCGCGGCTCGACCACGTACCGCGTCCAGGTCCGCACCTCCGCGTCCGGTTCCTCCTGGGCCCGCTGCCAGGCGGCGTCCGAGGCCCGGTCGAGTTCCCCCGTCGAGCCCAGCACCTCGCTCTGCCGCCCCACCAGCGCCGAGGCGAGGGCGCCCGTCGAGCGGGCGTGCAGATCGGCGCTGCTCTCGGCGGGGGAGCAGGCGGCGACGGGGCCCCGGAGCCGTACCTGCCTGCCCTGCGCGGGCCAGTAGAAGCCGAGCGCGGCGTACGGACGAGCGGCCAGCTCGCGGCCCTTCGCGCTGGTGACGTGCGTGGCGAAGTGCCAGCCGCGCTCGTCCGCGTCGTGCAGCATCAGGGTCCGGACGTCGGGCAGTCCCTCCGCGTCGACCGTGGCCAGCGTCATCGTGTGCGGCTCGGTCTGACCGGCGGCGACCGCCTCGGCGAACCAGGCGTGGAAGAGGGGGAGGGGAGCTGGGGGTGCGGTGGCCGGGTCGAAGGCGGGCAGCACGATGTCCCAGACGCGCTGGGCGTGGAGCAGGTCGAGGAAGGTGCGCTGTGGGGCGGAGGCCGATGCGTCAGTCATACGTCCATTTCACCGGTGCGGCGAGGCCGGTGGGGGGTTGAGGGCGAAGTGGG
The DNA here is from genome assembly GCF_045162765.1 of Streptomyces sp. NBC_01013. Taxonomy (NCBI): domain Bacteria; kingdom Bacillati; phylum Actinomycetota; class Actinomycetes; order Kitasatosporales; family Streptomycetaceae; genus Streptomyces; species Streptomyces sp. NBC_01013. Next base: position 3,507,484 of record NZ_CP108687.1, on the reverse strand, counting down.
CGCGGCGGAGGCGGCCGGGGCGGCCTCGGGGTCGTCGAGGTGTGAGCCCTCGCCGTCGGCCCTCGGAGCACCCCCGCCCCCTCACCCCCGCCCCAGCACCACCGTCCCCGACGAGCAGAACCAGCCGCCCGTCCCCGACGCCACCGCCAGTTCCGGCAGTCGGCCGCCCGCCTTGTGGACCTGGCGCTCCCCCGCCTCGCCGCGCAGTTGGCGTACCGCCTCCACCAGCAGGAACAGTCCGCGCATGCCGGGGTGGCAGGCGGACAGGCCGCCGCCGTCGGTGTTGACCGGGAGCTCACCGGTGAGGCCCGTGCGGCCCTTCTCGACGAACGCCCCGCCCTCGCCCTTCGCGCAGAAGCCCAGGTCCTCCAGCGTCACCAGGGTCATATAGGTGAACGCGTCATAGATCTCCGCCAGGTCGATGTCGGCCGGCCGGACCCCGGCCCGCTCGAAGGCGAGGCGGCCCGATACGGCCGCGGGGGAGACCGTGAAGTCCTCCCACTCCGACATCGTGGAGTGCGAGACGTGCTCGCCGGTGCCGAGGATCCAGACGGGGGCCTTCGCCGAGTCCGGTACGTACTCCTCGGCCGCCAGCAGCACCGCGCAGCCGCCGTCGCTCCGGATGCAGCAGTGCAGCTTGGTGAAGGGGTCGGCGATCATCGGGCCCGACAGCACCTCGTCGACCGTGACGGGGGTGCGGAACATCGCGTCCGGGTTGGCCGCCGCGTTCGCCCGGGCCTGCACCGCCACCTCGGCGAGCTGCTCCAGCGTGGTGCCGTACTCGTGCATGTGGCGCCGGGCCGCCATCGCGTACTTGGCGATCAGTGAGTGGCCGTACGGCACCTCGAACTGGAGGGGGCCCCGGGCCCCGAAGGAGAGGTTGGACGTGCGGCGGCCCGCCTTGATGTCGGCCCGGGCCGTCGACCCGTACACCAGCAGTACGGCGTTGGCGCGGCCTGCGGCGATGGCGTCCGCCGCATGGGCGGCCATCACCTCCCAGGTCGATCCACCGACCGAGGTGGAGTCCACCCACGTCGGTCTCAGCCCCAGGTACTCGGCGACCTCGACCGGGGCGAGCGTGCCGAGGCCGGCGGAGGCGAGACCGTCGACGACGGACCGGTCCAGGCCCGAGTCGGCGAGCGCCCGGCGGGCAGCCTGGGCGTGCAGGGCGTACGGCGTGGCCGTGTCGACGCGTCCGCAGTCGGCGAGGGATATGCCGACGACGGCGACCTTGCGGCGGGAGGAGGGCGTGACAGGCATGAATCTGACGGTACATCAGATGATGCGTGGGTGAACCGCCGTGTGTCGCAAGGATCTTGTGGCTTCTGTCGCCGTGCGCGACTCTGGGAATCTCGCCGCTTCACCCCTAGCATGACGGCCCGTCAGATCAGAGGCCGTCGGTCTCTGAGGGGAAGGAGCTCGACGATGGATGCCGCCTTCACCGCGGAACAGGACGAGATCCGCCGCACCCTGCGCGAACTGCTGGCCGCACGCGGCGGGCCCGGCGGGGCCGGTAACGCCGCAGCCGCACCGGAGGGATACGACCCCGCGCTGTGGCGCCTGCTCTCCCAGGACCTCGGGCTGCCCGGACTCGCCCTCCCGAAGGAGTACGGGGGCGCGGGCCGCGGGCCGGCCGAGCTCGCCGTCGCCCTGGAGGAGGCCGGCCGAGCCCTGCTGCCGTCCCCGCTGCTCGCCACCGCCGTGCTCGCCGCCCCCCTGATCCTCGCCCTCGGCTCCGGGGAGCAGCGCACCGGCCTGCTGCCGGGCCTCGCGGCGGGTGAGCTCACCGCCGCACTGGCCGTACCCGGTGGCTCGCTCCCCACGGCGCTCGGCCTCACCGGTGATCTCACCGGTGGCGCCTGGGCGGGCGGTGGCCGGGCGGGCGGTGTGCAGGCCCGGCCGGCCGGCGGCGACGGCGGGTGGCGGCTGTACGGGGAGGCCGCCCAGGTGCTGGACGGACACAGTGCGGGAGTCCTCCTCGTCGCCGCGCACACGGGCGGTTTCCCGCGCAGCCGCACCCTGCTGTTCCTGGTCCGGACCGACGGGCCGCAGCCGCCCGCCGGCCTCGTCCGTACCCGGCAGACCTCGCTCGACGTCACCCGGCCGCTCGCCCGGATCCAGCTGCGCGACACCGAGGCCGAACTCCTCGGCGCGGACGACACCGTGGACGCGACGGCCGCGCTCGCGGCCACCGGGCGCACCGCGGCCGTCGTGCTCGCCGCCGAGGCTGCCGGGGCAGCGGCGAGCGCGCTGGAGCGGGCGGTCGGCCATGTCGGGGAGTGTGAGCGGTCCGGGCGGGCGGGCGGATCGTTCCAGGCCGTGCAGCTCCGCCTGGCGGACCTGTACGTACGCGTGCGGTCGGCCCGCTCCGCCGCGTACTACGCGGCCTGGGACCCGGAGTCCGGCGGTCTGGCACTCGCCCAGGCGCTGGAGGCGCTGCGGATGGCCACCGCGGAGGCCGTGCAGCTGCACGGGGGTACCGGCGACGGCCGGGAGGACGAGGCGCAGCTGTATTTCAACCGGGCCGCATCCGACGAACTGCTCCTCGGTCCCGTCCACCGGCTCCGTGACCACGCCGCGCAGCGGGCCGGGCTGTTCGGGCCGGAGCGGCAGGGCAGCATGGCAGGGCGCGGGCCGGCCGGGCAGGTGGCGGTCTGATGGCGGCCGGGGTCCGGCTCGTCCAGAAGGTGTCCTCGACCCGCGTCTTCGCGCGGATCGCCCCGCACGTGGTGCCCGCCATGGACCGCACGGTGCACCGGCTCACGCGCGGCCGGGTGCTGCTCAGCGCGCGGATGCTGCCGGGGGTGGTGCTGACGGTGCCGGGGGCGCGCAGCGGGCAGCTCAGAACCACTCCGCTGGCCTGCATGCCGGAGGCGGGTGAGGGTGGGCAGGACAGCTGGATCCTGGTCGGCAGCAACTTCGGCCGTCCGGGGCATCCGGCCTGGACGGCGAATCTGCTGGCGCATCCGGAGGCGGCCGTCATCAACTGGAAGGGCCGCGACCTTTCCGTACGGGCAAGGCTGCTGGCGGGGGAGGAGCGGGCCCGGGTGTGGGAGGCGGCGCTGGCGTTCTGGCCGCCCTATGCCGCGTACCAGGCCCGGATCGACCGGGAGATCCGGCTGTTCAGGCTGGAGAGGTTGGCGGGGCGTGAGGGTCCTGCGTGACGCGGAGGGCCCGCCGCGCTCCGTCCGGGAACGCCGACGGCGGACCACATGCGTGGTCCGCCGTCGGTGAGACAGGACCTGGGGCGCCCGGGATCACCGCGCGTCACCCAGTACGGGATTCCGGCGCGGGCGCTACTTGGTCGGCTTCTTGCCGGTGATGCCCAGATGCACCAACAGCGCGAGGTTCGGCCTGAGTTCGGCCTGCTTGACGCCCCAGGTGGTGAAGCCCTTCTGGTGTGAGGCGACGGCGGCCAGCATCGCGACCAGGGAGCCCGCCATCGCCGCGGCGCTGACGTCCTTGTCGACCTTGCCCTTGGCCTGGAGCTCCTTCACCGAGTCCGTGAGGGAGTTGGTGACGGAGTTCAGGATCTTCATGCGGATCTTGTAGAACCGCTTGTCGCCCTCGGCGGCGCCGAGGTCGACCACGCGCAGGATGGCATCGTTGCGCCGCCAGAAGTCGAGGAACCCCTCGACGAGTTCTTCGGCTGCCTGCCATCCCGACTTGCCGACCCAGGAGCGTCCGGCGACCAGTTCGGTCAGTCCGGCACCCTCCTTGGCCATCTCTTCGGCGATTTCGAGGACGGCGCCCTCGACGTCGGGGAAGTACTGGTAGAAGGTCGCGGGTGAAGTCCCCGCCTTCCGGGCGACGTCGATGACTTTGACGTCCCGGTACGGCGAGGAGCTGAGCATCTCGCTGAGGCAGTCGAGCAGCTTCTGCCGCGTCGCCTGTCCGCGTCGACCGGCCACGCGGCCGTCGACGGTGCGTACTTGTCCTGTCATGCCGTCAGCTTACCGACGGGTGATCGGAGCGCGATTCGGCCGACTGCAAATGGGGCGCGCGGCAAGTGCGATGGGGGGAGTGGGCTGATTTCGGACGATGCGCCCGGGCTCGCTCTCCCGGTTCCCCACAGTCTGATTAGTGTTATCAACAGCCTGTGGACAACTTCCGTGGATAACTTTCCGTGAGGGTGGTGCCACGGCGGTGTCCGGAAACCCTGTATCGAAATTATGTTCGATTCGGCGAGGTCGGGGCGCGATGCGCGCGGTGCGCGGCTACGTTGGGTGTGACGAGCGTCACGACGGATGAGCGTCACCGAGACGGAAGGATCCGGGCCCATGGCCGCATTCGCGCAGTCCGCCCCGTGCTGGGTGGATGTGCAGCTCCCCGACCTCGAAGCGGGCAAGCGCTTCTACGGTGAGCTCTTCGGCTGGACCTTCCGCGCCGGCGACGGCCCCTTCGCCGACGCCCTCAGCGAGGGGAGGCTGGTCGCCGCCCTCGCCGCCAAGCAGGACGGCCGGATGCCGACCGCCTGGGGCGTCTACTTCGCCACCGACGACATCACCGCTTCCGTCGCCCGGATCCGCGAGCACGGCGGACAGGTGATCACCGACCCCGTCCGGGTCGGTCGGTCCGGCGTGCTCGCCCAGGCCGCGGACCCCGGCGGTGCCGTATTCGGCCTCTGGCAGGCCGGTGAGCGCAAGGGCTTCCAGAAGCAGAACGAGCCCGGTTCCTTCTGCTGGACCGAGGTCTACACGCGGCAGAAGGACCGGGTCGACACGTTCTACGAGAAAGCCTTCGGCTTCACCTCCGCGGAGCTCGACGACTCCGGCGGTCCGGGTACGGCGGAATCCGGCGTCGACTTCCGCATGTGGTCCCCGGCGGGCACCGAACCGGGCCCCGACACCGCGGTCGGCGGGCGCAGCGTCATCACGGACGCGTTCCCCGCCGAGATGCCCAGCTACTTCCTCAGCTACTTCGCCGTGGCCGACTGCGACGCGTCGGCCGATACCGTCAAGCGGCTCGGCGGCCGCGTCTCCGAGCCGCCCTTCGACATCCCCTACGGGCGGATGGCAGTCGTTCAGGACGACCAGGGCGCCGTTTTCGCCGTACTTCAGCCCCCCGTGTCCTGATACGGCACAAAGTGATCCAGGACACCCCGATCCGCCCCCGGGTTCGCAACCGGCGCCTCGGCCAGGAAGAATCAGGGTGCGCACCGCCGGGTGGTGCCCACTGATGAGACGCTGCACACGGCGGGTTTTTCGCGGACCTCTGTTCCCTGAGGTCCGTACGGGGAGGTGGCAGGCAAGTGGTGGAGCAGCTGACGCAGCACGACCCGAGGCGGATCGGCCCGTTCGAGGTGCTGGGACGGCTCGGGGCCGGCGGCATGGGGCTGGTCTATCTCGCCCGCTCGGCGTCCGGCCGGCGGGTGGCGATCAAGACGGTCCGCACGGAACTGGCCGAGGACCAGCTGTTCCGGGTCCGCTTCACGCGTGAGGTGGAGGCCGCCCGGGCCGTCAGCGGTTTCTACACGGCCGCCGTGGTCGACGCCGACCCGCGCGCCGCCGTGCCCTGGCTCGCCACCGCCTATGTGCCCGCGCCCTCCCTCGAAGAGATAGTGAATGAGTGCGGGCCGATGCCGACCCAGGCCGTGCGCTGGCTGGCGGCGGGCATCGCGGAGGCCCTGCAGTCCATCCACGGCGCGAAGCTCGTCCACCGCGACATGAAGCCGTCCAACGTGCTCGTCGTCGAGGACGGCCCCCGGGTGATCGACTTCGGGATCGCGTCCGGTGTCTCCAACACCCGGCTCACCATGACGAACGTGGCCGTGGGCACGCCCGCGTACATGTCGCCCGAGCAGGCGCGGGACTCGCGCAGCGTCACCGGCGCCAGTGACATCTTCTCGCTGGGCTCCACGCTGGTCTTCGCGGCGACCGGCCATGCACCGTTCCACGGGGCCAACCCGGTCGAGACGGTCTTCATGCTGCTGCGCGAGGGCCCCGACGTCAGCGGTCTGCCCGACGATCTGCGGTCGCTGATCGAGTCGTGCATGCAGATGGACGCCTCGATGCGGCCCACCCCCGCCGAACTGCAGGCCCAGCTCTCCCCGCACCTCTTCGCCTCCGGCACCGACGACAGCGGCACGGCGTCGGCCTGGCTGCCGGCCCCCGCCACCGCGATGATCGAGCAGCGTCGCGGCGGCGGGCGCGCGGTCGCCGCCGCACCGCCCGTCCCGCCCGCACCCGTGGCGCCGCCTCCGCAGCCGGCGGCCTCCGACTGGGACAACGCCTGGCGCAGCGGCGCCGAGGGGCGCCCGCCGGCCGCCCCGCCCTCCGCTCCGCCCGCGCAGGTGCCCGACGGCGGTCCGGTGCGGCTGTCCGGCGCGCGCGTCCCGATCGGTCCGGGTCCGCGCGCCCAGGACGTACGGGCCGGGGCGGCCACCGCCGAAGCCGGTCCGGCGACCGGCTGGGTGCGCCCGCCCGCCGGGGTCAACGTGGCGGCGACCGCCCCGGTGACCGCCCCGGTGCCCGCACCGGCGCACGCGCCCGACAGCGCGGCGGCCGACCCGGGCCGCTGGCGCCCCTGGCGGTTCCGGATGTCGAACGATGTGTGGGGGACCCCGGTCGTCGTCGGTGACCTGCTGTACGTCACCTCCTTCGAGGTGCACGCGCTGGACACCGGAAACGGGCGGCGTCAGTTCAAGACCCGCGACGTGGCCTGGGCGATGGCCGTGGACGGCGGCAGCATCCTCGCCTCCGACGGACCGTCGCTCTACGCCCTGGACGCGTCGACCGGCAGCGAGCGATGGCGGCTTCAGTCCGATGCGTGGGTGTACTCCCTGAAGGCCGACCGCGGCACGGTCGTCACCGGCACCCGGGGCGGCGGCGTCCAGGCGTGGGAGGCGTCCACGGGCGAGCGGCTCTGGGAGATCACCGGCGCGCAGACGGACTTCGAGACGGCGGAGGCCGGGCCGGCGCTCCACGACGGGACGGTCTACCTCTGGCAGGACGCCCGGCTGCGGGCCGTAGACGCCCGTACGGGCACCGAGCGGTGGTCCTACCCGGTCGGTGACGCGGCCTCCTGCGGTGGGGTGCCGGTCCGGGTGACCCCGGCGCCGGACGGCTATGTGTACGTTGCCGCGGGGACCCGGGTCCTTGCCGTGGACATCGTCTCGGGCCATGTGCGCTGGCGCTTCGAGTCGCCGGCGGTGTTCCTCTCCGCGCCCGCCTTCGCCCCGGGCCCGGCCGTCACCGGCGGCGGGGTGTACCTCGCGGACTACCTCGGCACGGTGTACGCACTCGACGCCTCGAACGGCAAGGACCGCTGGCGCATCGCGACGGAGCCCCGGCAGTCGATCGAGCCGGTGCTGGTGATGGCGGGCAACGTGCATGTCGGCAGCGGCAGCGCGCTGTACACGCTGGACGCGGTCACGGGCACCCCGAAGTGGCGGTTCGCGGCGGGCGGCGAGGTCGTGGGCGCGCCGGTCGTCGCCGACGGCCGCGTCCACTTCGGCTCCGCCGACCACGTCCTGTACACGCTGGACGCGGCCGGCGGCCAGCTTCGCTGGAAGCTCGCCACGGGCGGCGAGATCACGGGTTCGCCGGTGGCGCAGGGCGGGGTGGTCTACGCGTGCAGCAAGGACCGCTGCGTGTACGCGCTGGACGCGATGAAGGGCACGGGCACGGGCAACAGGGCCCGCGCGTAGGCCTTCCGGCCCGCCCCGCCGGCCCGACCCGCAGGAAGGCGCCGGGAAGTGGACGGCTTCGACGGGGGGCTACTCCCGCGGGGGGCCCGGGCGGTCCGGGCGGTCCTGGACCGGGTACGTCGCCGTCGGTTCGGTGTCGGCGTCACGCGCGGGCCCGGCCGCCCCCGACGGGGGACCGGACGCCTGCCCCGACGGGGGACCGGACGCCGAGCCCGTCCCGGGGCCCACGTACGGCTCCGCCTCCGGCTCCGGCCACGGACTCGTCTGCACCGACGGCCCCGGCTCCCGCGTGGGCGGCCATGTGTCCGGATCGGCGGACCCCGGCGCCGCGTACGGGTGGTCGGTCCGGGTACGGCGTACCCGCCCCGACATCAGCGCCGCGCCCAGCAGGATCAGCACACCGCCACCCGCCGCGCCCGCAACCCCCTGCTGAAGTCCGGAACCGTCGCCCGCGACGGTCAGGCTGCCCGCGGCCTGCCCCTGCCGCACCATCCACAGGACCGTGAATCCGAGCACCAGCACACCCGCGAGGGCGACCATCGGCCGGAATCGCAGCACCACGCCCACGATCGCGAGGACCGCGGCGAAGAGGAAGGGCAGCAGGATCGAACCGAGCACGCCGGGGTGTGCTCCCGTGACGCCGGTGAACAGCTCGTCGATCCGGTAGTACCGCCCGAGGCGGCCGTCGTACCAGTCACGGAAGGGGCTCAGCACGGCGGCCGCCGCTCCTAGGAGAGCGACGATCGAGCCGAGGACGTTACGGATCATGTCCGGTACCTCCCGCGGGGCGTGAGAGGCGCCACCGGCCGGCGGCGCGGATCCCCACCGCTCTCGACTCGACGCTACGCCGGGGTCATGACCCTCGCCACCAGACGGATGATGACGAGATCGTGACAGGGCCATGACGGGACCGCCGGGCGGGGCCCGCCATGCTGTGCGCTACGGTGTCGCGCGGCCGCCCGGCAGCCCGGCCGGCCCGCAGCACAAGAGGGACAACACAAGGGGGACGTACCGATGGTGCGGCAGCACGTGAAGCTCACAGTGGTCCTGGTGGCCGTGGTACTTGCGCTCACCGGATTCAGCAGCGGCAGCAAGGGCGGCAAGAGCCGCAGCGGAAAGAGCAAGTCGAGCAGCAGCAGTGGCGGTGGGTGCTCCAACTCCAAGAAGAGCAACGGCACCTACCACGACACCGACTACGACGACGATGACGACTACAGCTCGTCGAGCGGCTCCTCCGGTTCCACGTACGGCACCCCGACCCCCACCGCCACCGCGACGGACGCCCCGCAGGCGTACGTCTTCCGTTGCGCGGCGCCCCGCAAGGGCAAGCGCAAGGCGGTCACCACCTCCACCGTGCGCCTCACGGCGAACGAGATCGGTACCCACACGTACGAGGTCGACGTGACGTTCCTCGACTCGGCCGGCAACACCGTCGACACCGGTGAGGCGACGGTGGAGGCCGATGGCGGCGAGACGAAGACCGTCTCCGTCCGGATGGCCAACCCGCGGAAGGTGTCCCGGGTGAAGAAGTGCGCCGTCACCGCCGAGCTCGACTACTGACCGGCCCCGGCGGCTCCCGCCCGGCCTTCACCGCAGCCGGAATCCGCCACCTCCGCCCCGCCCCCTGAACAGCTCCGTCTGCTGCTCCGGCGCCAGGTTTCCGAGCGCTATCAGGTGCGGGGCGTGGGCGAAGGCCTGTGCCCGGGCCGCCTCCTTCGCGGACCAGAGCGCTCGTACCGTCCCCTGGACCCCGCCGGACGGGTACGAGGCGATGACCGCCGCCGCCCTCAGCGCCGCCGCCACCGCGCCGCCGGGCGGGGTCAGCTCGCTGACGAGCCCGGTCTCGTACGCACGACGGGCCGTGACCCGCTCCGCCGTCCCCATCAGTGACATCCGGGCCACCTCACCGAACGGCATTCGCTGCGCCATGGCGATCGCCTCGTACGCGCTGACCATGCCGTACGTGGTGTGCGGGTCGAAGAACGTCGCCTCCTCGGACGCGATGACGAACTCGGCCTCCCCCAGCAGGTAGAACGCCCCGCCGCAGGCCATCCCCTCCACGGCCGCGATCACCGGCTTCCACAGGTCGTTGGCCTTCGGCCCGATCGTGAGCAGCGGATCGTCGATCGCGTACGGGGACGAGGGCTGCGGGACGTCCACGCCCCGGTCGATGCCGGCGCAGAACGCCCGCCCGCCCGCCCCGGTGATCACGACGGCCCGCACCTCGTCGTCGAACCGGAACGCCCGCCAGGCGGCGCCGAGTTCGTCGGCCGTCGCGAGATCGATCGCGTTGTGCTTCTCCGGCCGGTCCAGGGTGAGCAGGGCGACCCCGGTCTCCTTGTCCGTCTCCGTGCGCAGCGCCATCCCCGGTCACCTCTCCAGCGTCCAGCGGACCAGGGTCGCGTCGGGGGGGACGGGGCAGAAGACCGCCTTCACCGCCGCCCCGATCCGCAGCCGGGCCGGGTCGACGGAGTTCAGCGGTGCGTCGGGCCCGCTGACCACGTTGCCGACCAGCCGGATATCAGGGGCGTCGGCCAGCTCGACGATCACGGCGTTGTACGGGGCCTGGCCGGCGTACGCGGGCAGCAGCGGCGGATGTGGCAGCACGTACGACCAGATGCGGCCGCGTCCGCTCATCACCCGCCACTCGCTCTCGAAGGACTGGCAGTGCGGGCAGCACGGCCGGGGCGGGAAGCGGAGCCGCCCGCAGCCGGGGGCGGCGCACGCCTGGACGCGCAGTTCGCCGTGGGCCGCGTACTCCCAGAAGGGGGCGCCGTCCTCGTCGACGACGGGCAGCAGAAGGTCGTTCATCGAGGTCAGCTCCTCAGCAGTACGGCCGATGTGGGGACGCCCTCGCCGGCGGTGACCAGGCAGGTGGAGGCGTCCGGGACCTGGGCGGTGGAGATGCCGCGCAGCTGCTTCACGCCCTCGTTGATGAGGTTGAAGCCGTGTACGTACCCCTCGCTGAGCCCGCCGCCGCCCGTGTTGATCGGCAGGCGGCCGCCGCTCTCCAGGGCCCCGCCCTCGGTGAACGCGGCACCCTCGCCGCGCCCGCAGAATCCGTATCCCTCCAGGGAGAGCGGGATGAGGGGGGTGAACGCGTCGTAGATCTGGGCCACATCGACGTCCTCGGGCCCGAAGTCGGCCTGCTTCCACAGCTGTCGGGCCGCCGTCCAGGCGGGTCCGGTGAGCGGGTCGTCGTTCCAGTAGTTGACCATCCCGTGGTGCTGGGCGGGCAGCCCCTGGGCGACGGAGTGGAGGTAGACGGGCTTCTGCCGGCAGTCGCGGGCCCGTTCGGCGGAGACGATGACGCAGGCCAGCGCCCCGTCCGTCTCCAGGCAGTTGTCGAAGAGGCAGAGCGGCTCGCTGATCCAGCGCGAGTTCATGTACATCTCGCGGGTCAGCGGCCGTTCGAACATCACCGCGGCGGGGTTCTGGTTGGCGCGGTTGCGGCAGGCGAGTGCGACGTTGAAGAGGTGGTCGCGGGTCGCCCCGTACTCGTGCATGTACCGCCGGGCCAGCATCCCGATCTCGTCGGCGGGCCGCAGCAGTCCGTACGGCCGGGTCCACTGGGCGGGGGTGGGGAGTTGCACGGCGGTGTTCTTCCAGGGGCGCGGCCCCGACCCGCGCTTGCGGGAGCGCCAGGCGACGCCCACGCTCGCCTGCCCGGTGGCGACGGCGGCGGCGAGATGCGCGAGCGTCGCGCAGGAGCCTCCGCCCCCGTATCCCACCTTGCTGAAGAAGGTGACGTCCCCGGCCCCGATCGCCTTGGCGACCTCGACCTCGTCGGTCTCCTCCATCGTGTACGAGGCGAACGCGTCCACCTCCGACGCGGCGATTCCCGCGTCGTCGAGCGCCGCCAGGATGGCCCGGCACGCCAGGGTCTTCTCGGACTCGGGCAGATGTTTCGCGAATTCCGTCTGCCCGATACCGGCTATCGCTGCCTTGTCCTTGAGCGTCGCCACCCGCCACCTCCGAGACGTCATGACTGCTGACAGCGGAGGAGGCTACAGCTAATCTGACGGATAGTCAGCTAAGCCGGCTACGGCGGATTTCCGGTTCGGCGGGAGGGCACGAGATGCGCGGCGACGAGGAATGGTCCACCGTCCCGAACCTGGTACGCGAGGCAGCGGGGCGGTACGGCGACCGGGAGGCGGTGGTCGAGGGCCGCACCCGGATCACGTACACGGAACTCGGCGAACGCGTGGAGCGGGCCGCCGCCGCGTGCATGGCCTCGGGCGTGGAGCCGGGGGACCGGGTCGCGGTCTGGGCCCCGAACACCCTGGACTGGATCGTCTCCGCGCTGGGAGCGGTGACCGCGGGCGCCGTCCTCGTTCCGCTCAACACCCGGTTCAAGGGCACGGAAGCCGCCTATGTGCTGGACCGGAGCCGGGCGAAGCTGCTCTTCGTCACGGGCACCTTCCTCGGCACGTCGTACGTGGCGTCGCTGCGCCGGGCCGCGGTCGAACTCCCGCACCTGGAGCAGGTGGTGGTCCTCGCCGACACCGCGCCCGAGGCCGATGCCTACGTGACCTGGAAGGACTTCCTGGCGGCAGGGGATCGGATATCCGCCGAGCAGGTACGGACCCGGGCCGACGCCATCGCCCCGTCCTCCCCCTCCGACATCATCTACACCTCAGGCACCACGGGCCGCCCCAAGGGCGCCGTCATCAGCCACGCGCAGACCCTGCGCTGCTATGCGATCTGGAGCGAGCTGGCCGGTCTGCGCGAGGGCGACCGCTATCTGATCGTGAACCCGTTCTTCCACACCTTCGGCTACAAGGCGGGCATCATCGCGTGCCTGATGCGGGGCGCCACGATGGTCCCGCAGCCGGTCTTCAACGTGGACACGGTCCTCGCCAACATCGCGGCCGAACGCATCTCGGTCCTGCCCGGCCCGCCCACGCTCCACCAGTCCCTCCTGGACCACCCGGCCCGCGCGGCCCACGACCTCTCGGCCCTGCGCCTGGTGGTGACGGGGGCGGCGGTCGTCCCCCTGCAACTGGTCGAACGCCTCCGCACGGAACTGCACATCGCCACGGTCCTGACCGCCTACGGCCTCTCCGAGGCGAGCGGCATCGTCACGATGTGCCGCCGCGGCGACCCGCCGCAGGTGATCGCCTCCACCTCGGGCCGGGCGATTCCCGGCACGGAGCTCCGCGTCCTGGCCGCCCCCGGCACCCCGGGCGAGATCCTGGTCCGCGGCTTCAACGTGATGAGCGGCTACTTCGAGGACCCGGAGACGACGGCGGCGACGATCACCTCGGACGGCTGGCTGCACACCGGCGACGTGGGAATCCTCGACGCCGACGGCAACCTGAGGATCACGGACCGGATCAAGGACATGTTCATCGTCGGTGGCTTCAACGCCTACCCGGCGGAGATCGAACAGCTGCTGGGCCTGCATCCGGACGTGGCGGACGTCGCGGTGATCGGCATCCCCGACCCCCGTCTCGGCGAGGTCGGCAAGGCGTACGCGGTGCGCCGCCCGGGCGCGACGGTGACGGCGGACGACCTGATCGCGTGGTCGCGGCGGGAGATGGCGAACTACAAGGTGCCGAGGGCGGTGGAGTTCGTCGACGAGCTCCCGCGCAACGCGAGCGGCAAGGTGGTGAAGGGGGAGCTGCGGGGGCGCACGGGAGGCTGAGCGGCTCTGCCGGGCGGGCGCGCGCCTGCCGCGCACTCCGTCGGGAGCATCGGTCACTGCGGGTCCCGGGCCCGGGGGCTGCGGCCCTGGCGCGGGGGCTGGTTCAGCCGGCCCGCGGTACGCCTGGCGGGAGGCGGCCGCACCCCGGCGCGATCGTGCGGAACGTCCGTGTCCGGACATGCAGCGGCCGCGACGGCTCCCCCTCCGCGCCGCCGCGGCCGCTTCCCCGTCGTAGTGCGGCTCTAGTTGACCGGCTCGCTCGTGGCGTGCGTGTTGTCGGTCGTGGCTTCCGTCTCACCCGCGGGCTCGCTCGTGGCGTGGGTGTTGAGCGGCTTGATCCCGCCGTCCGTACCCAGGATGTTCGCCGGCTCGCTGGTGGCGTGCGTGTTGAGCGGCTTGATGATCGGCTCGTTGCTCTGAGCGTCGGCCATGATCGTCTTCTCCCGTTAGTGATTCTGCGTGCTGGGTCGACCAGGCCCGTCCGGCTGTTCCCCCGTGGACTGCCGGACGGGCCTGTCGGGGCCGCTCACATTAGTGCCACGGCCGTAGGTCGCCCCGTCTGCCCCCCGACGCGACGGATCGACTGGGTAGAGACTGCCGTGTCGCGATAAACGAACGATGAACGGCCTGATTGGAGCAGCTCAGACGACTGCGACGGCACGAAGCAGACCTCGCACCATGTCGGCTTCGGGGGAGCCGAGCGATTCGAAGATGGCGAGCGCCTCGCTCCAGCAGACCTGGGCGCGACCGGTCTGCCCGACCCCGGCCAGGGAACTGCCGAGGACCGTCAGGACGTTGCCCCGCCGCCACTCCCCACCGATCCCGCGCAGGACGGTGAGCGCCATCTCGGCACTGGCGGCTGCCTGAGCCGGGCGCTGTGCCGCGATGTCGACCTCCGCGAGGCGGAACAGCGCCATGCCTTCCCACAGCCGCTGCCGGCTGTCCTTGAAGACCTGGTAGGCCTCCTGCAAACTGTCTGCCGCGGCTTCCAGCCGGCCGCTCTGAGTCAGCGCGAGGCCCAACGCGTAGCGGCCGTTCGCGCCTTTGAGCGCGTGGTCCATCTCGTCGTACATCGCCGTTCCCTGCTGCGCGAGTGACACGGCGCTCGCGGTTCGGCCCATGGCGAGGTGGACACGCGACAGATTGCACAGGGCGGAGGCCTGCCCCGGCCGGTCGTCGAGGTCCTGGAACAGCGCTATGGCGCGGGCCAGATGCTCCTCACCGTCCGCGTGCCGGTTCTCGTAGAGCGCGATGATGCCGAGCAGGTTGGATGCCCAGCAGACGGGGAGGGGGTCCTGTGCGACCGGGGAGAGCTGAAGCACCCGCCCGCACTCGATCTCGATCAGATCGAAGCGCCCGGTGACATGGTGCACGTTGGCCAGGACGAGGAGTGCCCTGCCCTCCGACCTGGCGTCACCGGCCGTGGCCGCCGCCGTGCAGGCCGCGGTGACCGTCGCCTCGTACTCCTTCGCGTTCGCCCCCGATTCGGCCAGATCGACCGCGATCCACAGCAGGTCGACTGCTCGGGGCAGTGTCCCTCCACTCGCGGACTGGCGGGCGCACGCCAGCAGCGTTCCTGCCTCCGCGTAGAGCCAGTCCTGAGCCTCTCGCCGGCTGGAGAAGGCGAGCCCGGCGTAGGAGGTGGGTGTGAGGTGGTCCACCAGGGTGTCGCCCGGCTTCTCCATCGCGCTGACGCAGGCAACGGTCGCCAGGTAGAAGTCCAGCAGCCGCGAGAGCGCCCGCTCCCGCTCCTGCGGCGGCTCTTCGTCCCGCTCCGCGCACGAACGTGCGTAGAGGCGCACCAGGTCGTGGTAGCGGTAGCGGCCCGGCGCCGCCGACTCCAGGAGGGACGTGTCGACCAGCGCCTCCAGGAGGTCCTCCGCCGCGTGGGCCTCCAGGTTGAGCAGCGCCGCCGCCGCGGCCAGGGAGATGTCCGGGCCGTCCGCGAGGCCCAGGAGGCGGAAGGCACGGGCCTGGGCCGGTTCCAGCTGGCCGTAGCCGAGCTCGAACGTGGCCTTCACCGCGAGGTCGCCCGCCTGGAGCTCGTCCAGCCGGCGGCGCTCGTCCGCGAGCTTCGCGGCCAGGACCGAGACCGTCCAGGTGCGGCGGGCCGCCAGCCGGGACGCGGCGATGCGGATGGCCAGGGGGAGGAAGCCGCAGGCGGCGACCACGTCGAGGGCCGCCTCGCGCTCCGCGCTGATGCGCTCCTCGCCGACGATCCGGGTGAAGAGCTGGAGCGCCTCCTCGGGCGACATCACGTCCAGGTCGACCAGGTGCGCACCCGCCAGGTCGACCATCCGGACCCGGCTGGTGACCAGCGCCGCGCACCCCGCCGTGCCGGGGAGCAGGGGGCGGATCTGCGCGGCGTCATGGGCGTTGTCCAGGAGGACCAGGATGCGGCGGCCGTCCAGCGTGGAGCGGTAGAGCGCCGCCCGTTCGTCCAGGGAGTCCGGGATCGCCGAGTCCGCCGTGCCCAGGGCGCGCAGGAACGCGCCGAGGACCGTCTCCGGCTCGGCGGCCCGGCCGCCCGCGCCCTGCAGGTCGACGTACAGCTGTCCGTCCGGGAAGTGCCGTCGGGCCTGGTGGGCGACGTGCACGGCGAGAGTCGTCTTGCCGACGCCGCCGATGCCGGCCAGGGCGGAGACGGCCATGACCGACCCCTCCGCGGTCGCCAGGCGGTTGCCCAGCTCGCGGACGAAGGAGACGCGGCCCGTGAAGTCGGGCACCGTGGCCGGGAGTTGCGCGGGGCGGATGGGCGCCGCGGCGGGGGCGGGTTCGTCGGCCGGGCGGGCCAGGTCCTCGTCCGCCTGGAGGATGCGCTGCTGGAGCGCGGAGAGTTCGGGACGCGGGTCGACGCCCAGTTCCTCGGAGAGCAGCCGCCGGGTGTCGGCATACACTGCGAGGGCCTCGGCCTGGCGGCCGCTGCGGTACAGAGCCACCATCAGGAGCTCGCGCAGCCGTTCGCGCAGCGGGTGTGCGGCGGTGAGCGCGGTCAGCTCGGAGACCGCCTCCGCGTGGCAGCCGACCTCCAGGTCCAGATCGAGGCGGGTCTCGGTGAGCTGGAGCCGCCACTCCTCCAGCCGGGAGCGCTGGTACTCCGCGTACGGCCCGGGCACGGAGGCCAGGGCCTCGCCCTCCCAGAGACCCAGCGCCTCGTTCAACAGGGTCCTGGCCCGGCAGCGGTCGCCCGACGCCCTGGCCTTCTCGGCGTCGGCCACCCGCTCCTGAGCCACCGTGAGGTCGAGCTCCTCGGGCCCGATCCGCATCGCGTAGCCGCCGGACTCGCTCGCCAGGGTGAGCGGGCCCAGGGTCTTGCGGAGCCGGGAGGCGTAGGTGCGTACCGCGGCCAGGGCCTGGGAGGGCGGGTCCTCGCCCCAGATGGCGTCGATGAGTTCGGCGGCCGTGGCGGTGCGCCCGCCCCTCAGCAGCAGTGCCGTCAGCAGTGCGCGTTGCTGGGGTGAGCCGGAGGGCAGCGTTTCGTCGCCCCGCCGGGCCCGTACCGGACCGAGCAGGGAAAAGTGCAGTCCGGCCTCATCCGCCGTGCGCTGCTCCGGGGCCCGCTGCTCCGGAACACGTACCCGTGGCCCGTCGTCACGGCCCATTGCTGTCTCCTGTCCTGCTCTGTGCGCTGCCCGGCACGGTTGTATATGTCCGGATGCCGCCCGGGCCATCCGGATTGCTCCATACCGTTGGTATCGCCGTCAACAGTCTGCCTTGTGAAAGGGGGGCGCGTCAGCAGTGGGTGACTCTCTGCACAAGCCCTCGACAACGATTGTGGAACGGGGCCGCGCCCAGATAGCTGACGCTTCGTCAGATCAACGCTACCGTGGTACGCATGGAGACCTTCCCGAAGATCATCTCGGTGGACGACCACACGGTGGAGCCCGCTCATGTCTGGCGGGACCGGCTCCCGTCCCGGTACGCGGACTCGGGACCGCGCGTGGTCCGGGCGCCGCTCAAGGAAATGACCTTCATGGGCGGCAGGTTCGCGCCCGTGATGGGCGCGAAGGGGGACGACGGCCCCATCGGCGACTGGTGGGTGTACGAGGACCTGCACCGCCCCCTCACCCGGCTCGACACCGCCGTCGGCTACGACCGGGACGAGATCAGGCTCGAAGTCATCACGTACGAGCAGATGCGCCCCGGTTCGTTCTCGGTGCCCGAGCGACTGGCCGACATGGACGTCAACCACGTCCAGTCCGCCCTTTGTTTCCCGACCTTCCCCCGCTTCTGCGGCCAGACCTTCACCGAGGCGAAGGACCGCGAACTCGGACTGCTGGGGGTGCGCGCGTACAACGACTGGATGGTCGAGGAGTGGTGCGGGCCCGACGCGCACGGCCGGCTCATCCCGCTCACCCTGATACCCCTCTGGGACGCGCAGTTGGCCGCCGACGAGGTGCGGCGCAATGCCGCGCGCGGGGTGCGTGCCGTCGCGTTCTCCGAGATACCGCCGCACCTCGGACTGCCGTCCATTCATACGGACGAGTGGGACCCCTTCCTCCGGGCCTGCGACGAGACGGGGACGGTGATCGCCATGCACATCGGCTCGTCCTCGAAGATGCCGTCGACCTCGGCCGACGCCCCACCGGCCGTCGGCTCCACCATCACCTTCGCCAACTGCTGCTTCTCGATGGTGGACTGGCTGATGAGCGGCAAGTTCGAACGCTTCCCGAACTTGCGGATCATGTACGCGGAGGGCCAGATCGGCTGGATTCCGTACATCCTGGAACGCGCCGACGTCGTCTGGGAGGAGAACCGCGCCTGGGGCGGCGTGGCCGACAAGGTGCACCGGCCTCCCTCGGAGCTGTTCACCGAGCACGTCCACGGCTGCTTCTTCGACGACGCCTTCGGGCTGAAGAACCTGGACGCGATCGGAGTGGGCAACGTCCTGTACGAGACGGACTACCCGCACTCCGACTCCACCTGGCCCAAGTCCCGCGAGGTCGGCGAGGCGCAGATGGGGCACCTGGACGCCGACGTCGTGGACCGCATCGTGCGCCGTAACGCGATCGACCTGCTCGGGCTGACCGCCGACGGGCTCTGGGCGGGACCCGGCACGGGGGTGTGAGCGGGGGAGGGTCCGGGGGCGCCCCCGGACCCTCCCCGTCGGCCGGTCAGCGTCGGGTCACCGGTTCCTGCAGCTCCGTCACCCACTTCGCCCGGTTCTCGGGGCACTCCAGGTTGATCTCGCGTGCGTACCCCGCCGACCGGTAGCCACTGGCGTCGATCCACTGCGCCAGGGCCTGGGACGTCGGCAGGATCCCGGCCATCGAACCCCGGTGGACGATGGTCGCCGCCTCGAACGGGGGCAGCTCGACCACCGTGACTCCCGTGTCACCCAGCGGCCCCACCGGGGCCGAGACCGTCACCCCGGCGTGGACGACGATCGCGCCGCCGCCCTCCGGGGCGTCCTCGTAACGTGCGATGCCGGGGCCCGTCGGGGTGACTCCCGCCCCGCCCAGCAGCGGGAACAGCCGCTCGTACAGCGGGCCGATCACCGGTGTGATGTCCTCCGGTCCGTACCCCGCGGCCACACCGGTCAGCTCCGCGACCCGTACTGCCGGAACGCTCTTGATCACGACGTCCTCCACGGACATGTGTCCCTCGCTCTCGATCGACCGGAGACTCGCCTCGACCTGGGCCAGCCGGGCGGCCGCCGCCGCCATCGCCGCCTCCAACTCCACCCGTCGCAGCCGCAGCATCCCGCGCAGCTCGTCGGAGCCCACTTCCTCGTCGAGGACGGCCCGCACCTGCTGAAGGGTGAAGCCGAGCTCCTTGAGGGCGATGATGCGGTTGAGCCGGGCCAACTGGGCGGCACCGTAATAGCGGTAGCCGGTGGCCGGGTCGGTACGGTCCGGGTGCAGCAGCCCGACGGCGTCGTAGTGACGCAGCATCCGGGCCGACACCCGCCCGTACCGGGCGAAGTCTCCGATGGTGAACATGATGTCTCCGAGTGCACGCCCTCACACGGTGTCAAGGTCAAGCATGGCAAGGCCCGGACAGGTGGAGAGTGCAGGACTTCGCCGACGAACGGGCGGGGCCGTGTGCATGACGCGGAACAGCTCACCGCCGCGCTGGGACGGCTGTGGCCCGAGAAGTGGAAGGTGTTTGTGCTCTGCGTCCGGGACGGGGCCGGCCCCCCGGGACGCCGCACGGGCGCTCGGGGTCCCGGTCGGCACCGTCCGCTCCACACAGGCAGGAGCCCCGCTCCTCCGCCGAGGCGGGGGAGCGGGGCTCCTTGGGTACTGCGTTACCGGCCGCGATCGGCCGACCCGGGCAACTAGGCCGGGGTGACGTTCTCAGCCTGCGGACCCTTGGGTCCCTGAGTGACGTCGAAGTTCACGACCTGGTTCTCCTCGAGGGAGCGGAACCCGGACGCGTTGATCGCGGAATAGTGGACGAAGACATCCGGGCCGCCGCCGTCCTGGGCGATGAAGCCGAAGCCCTTTTCAGCGTTGAACCACTTGACGGTTCCGGTAGCCATAAGCCCTCCTTGGGCCAAAGGGTTGCCCTGCTCCAGAACCTGCAAAGAAGTCTGAAAACTACAAAAGCCTGCGGGTTACATGCTCCGCAGGCTCTGTACTGCAAGGGAAACCAAACTGCAACTTGGCGATGAGCCTAGCACGCAGCATGTACGGAAGGGTAGAGGGAAAGATCACTTCACCCGGATGTTTGATTGCCGTGTGGACGGGTGCTCCAGGAGGCTCATCCGGGCGCCTTCCGAACCCTTCCCGAGAGGCCTTCGGTACCCATTCCGGAGCCTCCGGAAGAGGGGCCGAAGCGACGCCGCGCGCCCCCGGTGAGGCCGTCGGCCGGTCACGGGTCTAGCCTCGCGATGTGGACAATTCAACCGTCACCACCGTCGCAGGCGACGACCGTCGCAGCCGGCCGCGCGTCGGCCACATCCAGTTCCTGAACTGCCTCCCCCTCTACTGGGGGCTCGCACGGACCGGAACCCTGCTCGACCTGGAGCTCTCGAAGGACACCCCGGAGAAGCTCAGCGAGCAGCTGATCAGGGGCGATCTGGACATCGGCCCCGTCACCCTCGTGGAGTTCCTGCGCAACGCCGACGACCTGGTCGCCTTCCCCGACATCGCGGTCGGCTGCGACGGGCCCGTCATGTCGTGCGTGATCGTGTCGCAGCGGCCCCTGGAGGACCTCGACCGGGCCCGGGTGGCGCTCGGTTCGACCTCCCGCACCTCCGTACGGCTGGCGCAGCTGCTCCTCGCGGAGCGGTTCGGTGTCACGCCCGACTACTACACCTGCCCGCCGGACCTCGGCCTGATGATGCAGGAGGCCGACGCCGCCGTCCTCATCGGTGACGCCGCGCTGCGCGCCAACCTGCACGACGCCCCCCGGCTGGGGCTGCAGGTCCACGACCTGGGCGCGATGTGGAAGGAGTGGACGGGGCTGCCGTTCGTCTTCGCCGTCTGGGCCGCGCGCAGGGACTACCTGGCGGCCGAGCCCACCGCGGTGAAGAAGGTGCACGAGGCGTTCCTGGCCTCGCGGGACGTCTCCCTGGAGGAGGTCACCAAGGTCGCGGAGCAGGCCGCGCGCTGGGAGGCCTTCGACGCGGAGGTCCTGGAGCGCTACTTCACGACGCTCGACTTCCGCTTCGGGCCCGCGCAGCTGGCGGGCGTCAAGGAGTTCGCGCGCCGGACCGGCCCGACGACGGGCTTCCCGGCGGATGTGAACGTCGAGCTGCTCGGCGGCTGAGGGATCACGCCGGGGTTCCCCCGCCGCGTGCCGTCCGCACGCGTCGGACGGGAATGCCCGGCCATTCCCACCGGGGCCCCGCCCGCGGAACCCGGGTGCGGATGTACGGATATCGATTCGGGCGAATTCGCGTTGAATGGCCGATTGGCGGAAGGTGCCGGAAGCACGCCCCCGATCCGGTCCCGATCCCTCCCTCAATCGACCGGGGAAGGGCGCATTCACGCCTTTCACGGTGACGAATGGCGTCGTTCGTTCCCTTGAGGGCGAAATCGGCGGATGCTTTCCCCTGTGACCCGATGACCTTCGCCCCTAGGCTTCGGTCGGAGGTCCGGCCGGTCCACAAGGGAGTCCGTATATGCAGCCGCTCGAAGCCGGCGAACCGCTGAGCATCGGTGGCTACCGGCTGCTCGGCCGACTCGGAGCCGGCGGCATGGGCCGTGTCTATCTGGGGCGCAGCGCGGGCGGCCGGACCGTCGCGGTCAAGGTCGTCCACCCGCACTTCGCGCTCGACGAGCAGTTCCGCGCCCGGTTCCGGCGCGAGGTGGACGCGGCACGGCGGCTCGGCGCGCAGTGGACCGCACCCGTCCTGGACGCCGACCCGGACGCCCCCGTCCCGTGGGTGGCCCATGGCTACGTGGCCGGGCCTGCGCTGTCGGCAGCCGTCACCGAACACGGGCCGCTGCCCGAGCAGTCGGTACGCACCCTGGGTGCCGGCCTCGCCGAGGCGCTGGCCGCGGTCCACGGGCAGGGCCTGATCCACCGGGACGTGAAGCCCTCCAACGTCCTGCTCGCCCTCGACGGCCCCCGGCTGATCGACTTCGGCATCGCCCGGGCCATCGACGCCACCGCCTCCCTCACCTCCACCGGTGTCTCGGTCGGCTCGCCCGGCTACATGGCGCCGGAGCAGATCCGCGGCCTGGACATCTCGGGTGCGGCCGACATCTTCTCGCTGGGCGCGGTGCTGGCGTACGCGGCGACGGGGTCCGCCCCCTTCCTCGGCGACTCCTCCGCCGTCCTCCTCTACAAGGTGGTGCACGAGGAACCCGAACTGGGCGAGCTGGAAGGCGCGATGCGCGACGCCATCGCCTCATGCCTGGCGAAGGACCCGGCCCACCGGCCCACCCCGGCGGAGCTCGCCCGGCAGTTGGCGCCAGGCGGTGCGGCGGCCTCGGTGGCGGCGGGCTGGCTGCCCGCTCCGCTGGTGCGCGAGGTCAGCCGGTCGGCGGTCGCCCTGCTGGACCTGGAACCGCAGGAGGCGCCGGTGCGGTCGGGACCGGTGCCGTTCACCAACGCCTCGTTCGGCACGGGCGGGAGCGGCGGGGCCCTCGGCGTCTTCGGCCCGCCGGTCGAGCCGCTCGCGACGGCCGGCCCCACCCCGCCGCCCGCCACCGGGGCGGACGGGGTGCCGGGACAGCGCACCCCTGATCCCCGGTTCGCCGTCACCATGGGTGCCGACTCGCGGCCGGGCGGGCACCGTGGGCGCAGGCTCAGCTGCACCGTCGCGCTCGCGGTGGCCGGTGCGCTCGCCGCGGTGACCGTGGGCAGCGCGTTCCTCTTCGACCTCATGCCGGGCGGGGGCGGCGACGACACCGCCGGGCACGGTGACGTCGGCAGGACCCCGTCGGCCACCTCCCCCGGCGACACCTCGTCCGCCGAGCCGTCCCCGCCCGCAGGCTCCGCCACCGGCACCCCGGGTCAGGTCGCCGAGGTTCCGGCCGCCTTCCTCGGCACGTGGCGGGGGCCGCTCACCGAGAAGACGACCGGAGCGCCGCACGGCACCCTCACCGCGGTGTTCGAGAAGGGGAAGAAGGGCGCGGAGGTCCTCCACATGACGACCACGATCACGGGCCTCGGTGTGGACCTCAGCTGCTACAGCGTCGCCACTCTCACCTCCGGCACGGTCAGGGAACTGAAGCTCCGGGAACGCGCCGACCCCGAGCACCCCGGTGCGGCGGGGCTGTGCACCACCACACCCACCGACCTGCACTTCACGCGCACCGACGACGGCGCCCTGCGGTTCCGGTCCGACGAGCGGGGAGCCGGGCTCCCGTACGGCACGCTGACCCGGTCCGAGCGCTGACCGGTAACGGCCCGGGACTCACCGACGGCGCACCGGCCCGGTCCGGCCGCCGACCCGTACAGGCCCTGGCGTACGCTGAACCGGTCCGTAGATCCGTTGAAAAACCGCCGAAAGGTGACAGCCCGGTGACCGAGAAGGCCGACCTCCAGCCCATCCTCGACCGAGCCGCCGAAGGCGGCCGGATCACTCCGGCGGAGGCCCTCGACCTCTACCGGTCGGCGCCCCTGCACGCCCTGGGCGCGGCCGCCGACGCCGTGCGCCGACGCCGTTACGCGGGTACTGAGCACATCGCGACGTACATCATCGAGCGCAACATCAACTACACCAACGTCTGTGTCACCGCCTGCAAGTTCTGCGCGTTCTACGCCGCGCCCAAGGACACCGCCAAGGGCTGGTCCCGCGACCTCGACGACATCCTGCGCCGCTGCGCGGAGACGGTCGAGCTCGGCGGCACGCAGATCATGTTCCAGGGCGGGCACCACCCGGACTACGGGGTGGAGTACTACGAGGAGCACTTCTCCGCGATCAAGAAGGCGTTCCCGCAGCTCGTCATCCACTCACTGGGCGCCTCCGAGATCGAGCACATGGCCCGGATCTCCAAGGTCTCCGCCGAGGAGGCCATCCAGCGGATCCACGCCGCCGGTCTCGACTCCTTCGCCGGTGCCGGCGCCGAACTGCTCCCGGCCCGGCCGCGCACCGCGATCGCCCCGCTCAAGGAGTCCGGCGAGCGCTGGCTGGAGATCATGGAGATCGCACACCGGCTCGGTGTCGAGTCCACCTCCACCATGCTGATGGGCACCGGCGAGACGAACGCCGAGCGCATCGAGCACCTGAGCATGATCCGCGACGTGCAGGACCGCACCGGCGGCTTCCGCGCCTTCATCCCGTACACGTACCAGCCGGAGAACAACAAGCTGAAGGGCCAGACGCAGGCCACGCTCTTCGAGTACCTGCGGATGATCGCCATCGCCCGGATCTTCCTGGACAACGTCGCCCACATCCAGGGCTCCTGGCTCACCACCGGCAAGGAGGTCGGCCAGCTGTCGCTGCACTACGGCGCGGACGACCTCGGCTCGATCATGCTGGAGGAGAACGTCGTCTCCTCCGCCGGCGCCAAGCACCGCTCCAACCGCCTGGAGATCATCGACCTGATCCGCAAGGCGGACCGGGTGCCGGCCCAGCGCGCCACCACGTACGAGCACCTGGTCGTCCACGACGACCCGGCGAACGACCCGGTCGACGAGCGCGTCGTCTCGCACATCTCGTCCACTGCGATCGAGGGCGGCACCGCCCACCCGGAGCTCAAGCTCCTCAACGCCAACTAGGGCCCCTCGCCTTGCTGACGATTCACGCCGCCGCCCTGCTCCTGCCGGGCGGCGGCCGTGCTGCGGTGCCCGACGGGGCGGTGGTCGTCCAGGACGCGGTGACCGTCGCCTTCGGCCCGTACGGTGAACTGGCCGCGGTCCATCCCGCCGCCCGGGTCCGGCGCTGGCCGGGCCTCCTGACCCCGGGTCTCGTCCAACGGGACGCGGTCAGGCTGCTGGAGGAGACCTACTTCCCCGATCCGCGTGAGGCGGACACCCTGGGCACGGCACCGCTGACCGGCGAGGCACTCGACGCGCTCGGGCCGGACGACACCTGGCGGGCCGGCAGCATCAGGCGCGGGCTGCACCGCATGCTCCGCCACGGGACGACCGCGGCGACGGCCGCGCCCACCGCACCACCCGCCCTCATCACGGCCATGCGCCGGTCCGGGCTGCTGGTGATCGGCGGGCCGGCGGCTCCGGGCGGCACACCGCGGCTCGATCCGCTGGCCGGGGCCGAGACGGTGGCCGGCGCGACGGTGGCGCCGCTCGCCGTCGGGGGGCGGGCCGATCTCGCCGCCTTCGACGTGCCGGACGAGGCAGCACTGCTCGCGGCGGGCGGGGCGAGCTGCGTGGCGACGGTGGCGGCGGGACGACTGGTGTACCGGGGCAGGTAGGCCGCGCCCGCGGGGCTCACGGTACGGACGGGCCGCCGAGGTAGTGCCCCGCGGGGTCGTAGGGCCAGGCGTTGGAGACGCATCCCTTGAGGCCGTAGATCTGCTGCATCATCGCGGGGGCGGGGCGGCCCTTGCCGGGGCAGGTCTCGTGGCCGTGGCCGAGCCAGTGGCCCACTTCGTGGTTGACGATCAGGGCGCGGTAGTCGGCGAGCGGGCCGTGGAACTCCGGCGAACCCTGCTCCCAGCGCTTCAGGTTGACCATGACGTCGGTCCCCACGCGGCAGTTGACCTCGCCGTGCGTGTCGAGCCCGCCCTTCCCGCAGATCCGGTCCGTGGTCGCGGGTGTGGCGATCCGTATGACCAGGCCCGCCGGGCCCTCGGCGACCTGGCGGAAGGAGTGCTCGCCGTGGTGCGCCCACCCACGCGGCGCGGCCAGGACGCGGGCGACCTCGGCGGCGGCCTCGTCCGCGTCCAGGCCGGAGCCCTTCTCCACCTCGACCCGGTAGGCGTCGCCCTTGCCCGTCTCCGAGACGCCCGCCCGGGCGACCGTGAAGGTGGCGGATGCGGAGGACGTACCCGGATCGTGGCCCCCGTTCCACCGGATGCCCACGACGGCCGCCGTGACCAGTACGACCGGCACGACGGCCTTGGCGAACAGCCGGTTCCGTCCGCGTCCCCGCTGCCCGCTCCGGCGCACATCCCCTGCGGACATCCGCGCCCCTCCCCAGTCCTCGGTGGATTCCACTCCCCGGGGTATAGACCGGTGCCGATGCCAATTGGTTCAGTCCACACGTGTACGAGGTGGTGGCTGGGGATGAGTCCGGGGAAGAGTCACCGTACGGAAGGGCCGCCGAGGTACTGCCCCTTGGAGTCGTAGGGCCAGGCGTTGGAGACGCATCCCCTGAGGCCGTAGATCTGCTGCATCATCGCGGGGGCGGGCAAGCCGGCCCCCGCGCAGGTCTCGTGGCCGTGGCCCAGCCAGTGGCCGACCTCGTGGTTGACGATCAGGGCGCGGTACTCGGCGAGGGGGCCGTGGAACTCGGGCGAACCGGTCTGCCAGCGCTTGAGGTTCACCATCACCACCCCGCCCACCCGGCAGTTGACCTCGCCATGGGTGTCCAGGCCCTCCGCCCCGCAGACGCGGTCGGTGGTCGCCGCAGTGGCGATACGGATCACCAGCCCGGCAGGGCCCTGTGCCACCCGGTGGAACGAGCGCGCCCCGCCGTGTGCCCAGCCGCGCGGCGCGGCCAGGACGTCGGCGATCAGGGTGGCCGCCGCGTCGGGGTCCACGCCGGACCCGTCCTCGGCCTCGATCCGGTAGGCGTTCCCGCTGCCGGACGTGGCGCCCGCGCGGGCGACCGTGAACGTGCCCGGGCCGGATGCCGGGACACCGGGAGCCCGACCGGCCCGGGCAGCGGAGCGGGAGGGGGCCGGGGAGCGGGTGGGAGGCGCGGTGGTCGTCCTCGGCCTCGCGCTGGGGGAGGACGACGTGCCGGGCGGGCCGGAGCCCGTCGGCTCCGGCCCGGCCGCCGCGGCCGCTGGGTCGTGGCCGCCCGCCCACAGGGGATCGGCGACCGCGGCGGCGCAGATCAGCGTCGCCGGGACGAGTACCGCGACCAGCACGCGTATCCGGCTGCGGCGCCGGCGCTCCTGCCGGGCGAGCCGACGGCCTCCCCGCCTCCATCGCTGTCCCTGGTGCCGTCCGCTGTCAGCCGCCACGAACGGAGTGCTCCTTGTCCTCCATCGGATGCCCGTCCGCGTACTTCACGAGCTTCAGGGTCCTGGGGTCACGGGCGGCATGGAGCAGCTGGTCCACGGTGACCGGCGCCGACACCATCGAGGAGTCGTCACCGTCGACCGAGAGCCTGACGCTGCTCCTGCCGTACGTGAACGAGAGGCCGACGCCGGTGATGGCCTGCGAGCCCTTCTGGTTCCCCACCGCGCTGAAGGAGCGGACCTTGATGCCGTCCGGCAGCATCACCGTCCTGCACCGGAAGCCCTTCGACGGGGTGTCCTGGCACGGCGGATCCGCGCCGGCATCCCCCGGATCGGCCTGGGGGCGTACCGAGAAGATGACCGGAAAGGTGTTGCCGTCCGATCCGCCCTGATAGCGGTCCACCGCCAGATCGACCGGACGGACGGTGCCGAGCCGCGCGGGGAGCAGTTCGTCCAGCAGCACCGCGACCTGCTGCTGGAATTCCTCCTGCCGGGCCCGTTCGGCCGGTGGCAGATCGGCCATCGACGTCTCACCGGCGGTCGGCTCGATGTGCACGGGCGTGGGCGCGGGCCGGCCGGTAGCGGCCGGAGAGGGCGTCGCGGTCTGCGAGGCGGCGGACCCGGTCCGCGCCGTCTGCGCGTCCCCTCCGGAGCCCCACATCGGCAGCAGCGCGCCGAACACTCCCAGGGCCACCACGCCCGTCACCCCGGCCCCGACGGCACGGGCGCGGTTGCGGCGCCTGCGGCCCTGAACCAGGGCGACCGGCACCAGATCGGGCAGCGACGGCGCGCTCTCGGCGGTCTCTTCCATGGCCGCCCTGATCAGCAGTGCCTCGGCCCCGGGGCCTGGCCCCCGGCCGGGGGAGCGGTCCGTATTCATGTCCACGACGGTCTCCTCAGCTTCGGGTGGTGTAGAGATGCGCGTCGCCCAGGCGGGTGCGCAGGGTGACGAGCGAGCGCGAGCACTGGCTCTTCACGGTGGACCGGCTGCAGCGCAGCAGCTCGGCGACCCTCTCCACGCTCAGGTCCTCCCAATACCGCAGGACGACCATCGCCCGGGCACGGGCGGGCAGTTCGGCGAGCGCGGCCAGCAGGGTGACCGTCAGCTCGGGACCGACCGCGGGCGTGTGCGCGGCGATCGGTGTATGGGCACGGAAGTCGAGCAGCCGGCGCCTGCGCTCGGCGATGTAGGTGCGGGTCAGCACCGTGCGGGCGTAGGCGTCCGGATGGTCGGCTGCGCTCGCCCGGCCCCAGTGCTGGAACAGCTTCGCCAGCGTCGTCTGGGTGAGGTCGCGGGCGGCGTCGGCGTCCCCGCACAGCAGGTACGCGGTGCGGTACAGCCGGCGCTGACTCACGCGGGCGAACTCCTCGAAGCCAGGGGCGCCCGGGCTGCGTCCGGCGGTCATCCGGCCTCCTCTACGGTCTGTCGGTGGTCACTACGCCTGTTACTGAGCGACGCCGGGCCGGAAAGGTTGAAGCCGGAGGGGAAAACGTGTCCGAATCCCGAATCCCGCGGCTCATCGCCGCCGAGGCAGTGCCCGTGGGGTCGCAGGGCCGGGTGCCGCCGCCGGGGGACCGCGCCGCTGACCGCCGTCGCGGTGTTCCCCGACAGCGGGCCCGCCCCGACGCGGCCGGGCCGGGCTGCTTGAATGGGTGGGTGACCCGAGCCTCCCTGGACAAGCAGCCGCACGAAGTCGCCTCGATGTTCGACGACGTGGCGGCGAACTACGACCTCACCAACGACGTGCTCTCGCTCGGCCAGGCCCGGCTGTGGCGCAAGGAGGTCGCCGCGGCGGTGCACGCCCGGCCCGCGGAGAAGGTCCTCGACCTGGCCGCCGGGACGGCGACGTCCTCGCTGCCGTTCGCCGCGACCGGTGCGTACGTCGTGCCGTGCGACTTCTCCATCGGCATGCTGCGCGAGGGCAAGAAGCGCAACTCCTGGCTGCCGTTCACCGCGGGCGACGCCACGAAGCTGCCGTTCCGCGACGAGACCTTCGACGCGGTGACCATTTCCTTCGGGCTGCGCAACGTCCAGGACACCGACGCGGCACTGCGTGAGCTGTACCGGGTGACCAAGCCGGGCGGCCGGGTGGTCATCTGCGAGTTCTCCCAGCCGGTCTGGGCACCGTTCCGGACCGTCTACACCGAGTACCTGATGCGGGCGCTGCCGCCGGTCGCGCGGGCAGTGTCGTCCAACCCCGACGCGTACGTCTATCTCGCCGAGTCGATCCGCGCCTGGCCCGACCAGCCCGGGCTGGCGGCCAAGCTCCAGCGGGCCGGATGGTCGAAGGTCGCCTGGCGCAACCTCAGCGGTGGCATCGTCGCGCTGCACCGGGGCGTGCGCGCCTGAGGGACGCGGGGAGGTGCGTGCCCGACAGGGCCGCCACCCGGTGAAGTCCGGTGCCGAGGATCCGAGTTGACGGGAACCGGGTAACGGGGAAGATGTGTCCGTTGATACGGCACGCGTCTTTCCCGTTCCCCTGTGTCACCGTTCCGGCCGTCCCCGTCTCCTCCGTGCGGAGTCCTCATGCCGTCGTACTGCCCCTTCTGCGGAACCCAGGCGCCGGATGATGCGCGCTTCTGCATGAAGTGCGGACGCGAACGCCCGCCGACACCCGCGACGCCCCCGCCGACACCCGCGACGCCCCCGCACATGCCCGCAGCGCCCCCGCTCCCGCCGCCCGCACCGCCCGCTGCCGTGGTGCCGCCCGCTCCGGCGGGCCCGCCCCCGCCGCCCGGGTACGCCCCGATGCCTGCCGCCCCGGCGGGGCCGTCACCGCTCGGTGCCTTCTTCGGCCGGGTGTTCCGGGGTGACTGGGCGGGCTCGGTGAAGGCCGCCGCCTGGCCGAGCGGGCTGATCGTGGCCCTCGCGGTGGCGCTCTCCATCCCCACGTACGGCCAGGGCGACGATGTCGTCGTCGGCTGGAGCGACCGGCTGAGGATCGCGCTCGCGATGCTGCTCCAGGCGTTCGGGGGAGGCTTCGAACTGCGGCCGGCCGGGTCCGGCGGCCTGAACCCCTCCGACTACGGCTCCGACTACGACTACGGCTCCGACTTCGATTACGGCTCCGGCGGACCGGACTTCGGGTCGGACTTCGCAGGACTGGACCCCGGCGCCCAGGGCAGCTACGTCCTCGCCCTCGTGCCGCTCACCGTCACCGTGCTCTGGATCGGCGCGCTGATTCTCGGCGCCCGTACGGTCCGCCGGCAGGGCGGTGGCCTGGAGGCCGCCGTACGGATCAGCCTCGTGGCCACCGCGGCCGTCCTGCTCCTCGGACTCTTCGCGCAGCCCGAGGTCGCGGACGTCTCGGTCTCGTCCTCCCCGGTCCTCGCCGCGCTCGGTGCGCTCGTCATGGCGCTGCTGGTCGCCGGCGGCGTACTGCAACGCGACGCGGCGGCCCGGTGGCTGGCGGAACGGCCCGGGACGCTGACCCTGGTCCGGGCCGCGGGCACGGCGCTCAGGGCGCTCGGCGTCGTGGTGCTGCTCTGCTCCGTGGTCGGCTTCGTCACGTACGCCACCGCGGACGACGTCGACGGTGAAGCCCTGCTGATCGCCCTGCCGTTGCTGCCCAACATCGGACTGCAGGTGCTCGGTGTGAGCTGGGGTGCCCACTTCGAGTACGACCTGCGGGGGTGGATGGACTTCCTCGGCTCGGGTACGGAGCACGGCACCGTCGGCCTGTCCGATCTCGATGACGCGTTCGGCGGCTGGGCGGTGACCGGGGCGTTGGTCACCGGCGTCGTCTGCGCGCTGACGGTAGGGCTGCTGGCCGCGCGCCGCTCGGCGGGCAGAGGCGAACAGGCCACCGTGGGAGGCCTGTTCCTGCTGCTCTTCCTGGTGCTGGCCGCGGTGGGCGGAATGTCGGCGGAGCTCTCCGGCAGCACCGAGGGCGTGGACCGCCGGGGCACCGTGGAGTTCGCCCTGAGCCTGTCGGACGTGCTGTTGTTCGGCCTGCTGTGGGTAGGGGGCGCGGTGTTCGTCGCGCCGTACCTGCTGCGGCTGACGGGGCGGCCCGGTGCGCTGCCTCCGGCGTACCCGGGGTACCCGGCGGCGGCGCCGGGGGCGTACGCCCCGTACGCCCCGACGGCCACCACCACACCGATGCACGTGTCCACGCCCACCACCGCCGGGGCGGGTCCGTTCGCGTCCGCGCCCGAACCGTCCGGCCGCAGGCGGAGCGTGGCCGTCTGGTGCGCGACGCTCGCCGCGGCGCTGCTCGTGGGCGGAGGGGTGACCGCCGGTGTGCTGGCACTGAAGGACCGTGACGGCGACGACAACAAGCCCGCCCCGACCCGGAGCAGCGAGCCGGCGACGGAGTCACCGCAGTCCGACCGGTCCGACACCGACGGGTCCACCGACCAGGTCATCGGCCCCGACGGACCCTCGACGCCCCGCTCCGTCCGGCCGGCCGGCTACACGGGCTGACCCGGCACGTCACCGGTCAGCTCCAGCCGGAAGCACCGCACCTCCTGGCCCTCCCGTGGCGTCGTGAAACTCTCGGCCTGCTCCATGCCCAGGCGCCGGGCCACGGCGATCGACCGTTCGTTGAGCGCGTCGATCGTCGCCACCACCCGCTCGACCCCGGCCGCGCGCAGCCGCTCCAGCGTGACGCGCGCGGCCGCGGTCGCGTATCCGAGCCCCCAGGCCGGCCGGGCCAGCCGCCACCCGATCTCGATCTCGCCCACCGGGCCGTACGCGCTCTGCGGCCACGGCTGCGCGCCGGTGAAGCCGAGCACCTCGCCGTCCCCGTCGAGCACGGTCCACAGGCAGAAGCCCAGCTCCGCGTCGTGTCTGCGCTGGCGGGCAGTCCACTCCTCGTACATGGACAGTTCGTCGGACCTACCGCCGAAGAACTCCATCACCTCCGGGTCGTCGAAGGCGCGGTGCCAGGCCACCGCGTCCTCGTCGGTCGGGACACGCAGCTGTACGACGGGAAGTGCGGGAGGTGCGATCGACATCGGGGAGCCCTTCGGAGGGTTGATCAGCAGGCCCCCATAGACTGCACGGGACATGTGCCGCGCGGCACGCGAATTCGAGTCTTCGGGAGATCCGACCGTGACCGAGCCCCTCTCCGAACACAGCGCGGACGTGATCGTCGTCGGGGCAGGCCCAGCCGGCTCCAGCACCGCGTACTACCTCGCGAAGGCCGGACTCGACGTCCTCCTCCTGGAGAAGACAGCCTTCCCGCGCGAGAAGGTCTGCGGTGACGGCCTCACGCCGCGCGCCACCAAGCAGCTCGTCTCCATGGGCATCGACATCTCCGAAGAGGCCGGCTGGCTGCGCAACAAGGGCCTGCGCATCATCGGCGGCGGCGTCCGGCTCCAGCTGGACTGGCCGGACCTGGCCTCGTACCCGGACTACGGTCTCGTCCGCAAGCGCGACGACTTCGACGAGCAGCTGGCCCGCCAGGCGCAGAAGGCCGGCGCGCGGCTGTACGAGCGCTGCAACGTCGGCGCCCCGATCAAGGACGAGCGCACCGGCCGCATCACCGGTGTGCACGCGAAGATGGGCGAGGAGAAGACCCCGGTCACCTTCCACGCCCCCCTCGTCGTGGCCGCGGACGGCAACTCCACCCGGCTCTCCGTCGCTATGGGCCTGCACCGGCGCGAGGACCGCCCGATGGGCGTCGCGGTCCGCACCTACTTCACCTCGCCCCGCCACGACGACGACTACCTGGAGTCCTGGCTGGAGCTCTGGGACCGGCGCGGGGCCGAGGACCGGCTGCTGCCCGGCTACGGCTGGATCTTCGGGATGGGCGACGGCACGTCGAACGTCGGCCTCGGCATCCTCAACTCGTCCTCCGCCTTCAAGGAGCTGGACTGGCGCGAGGTACTCAAGGCGTGGTGCGCCTCCATGCCGGAGGACTGGGGCTACACCCCCGAGAACATGACGACGCCGATCCGCGGCGCCGCCCTCCCGATGGCGTTCAACCGCCAGCCGCACTACACCAAGGGCCTGCTGCTCGTCGGTGACGCCGGCGGCATGGTCAACCCGTTCAACGGCGAAGGCATCGCGTATGCCATGGAGTCGGGTCAGATCGCCGCGGACGTCATCGTCCAGGCCCACGCCCGGGCGACCCCTGCCCAGCGCGAACTGGCCCTGAGCAACTACCCCAAGGTGCTCAAGGAGACCTACGGCGGCTACTACACGATGGGCCGCGCCTTCGTGAAGCTGATCGGCAACCCGAAGGTCATGAAGGTCGCGACCCAGCGCGGCCTCACGCACCCGCTGTTGATGAAGTTCACCCTGAAGATGCTCGCCAACCTCACCGACCCGGCGGGCGGCGACGCGATGGACCGCATCATCAACGGTCTGACGAAGGTGGCTCCGCGGTCGTGATCATCGCGACCATGAGCGTTCAAGGACGCTCATGGTCGCATTGCTGACCTTGAGGTCCGAAGGCCTGCGGACGGGGCCGGACCCGTTCAGCCCAGCAGCGCAAGCAGCCGCCCCAGCGCCTCCACGGCGGGCTTGCCCACCTCGCCCACGGTCGCCGCGATCTGTGAGACGGACGCCAGGGTCATGCCACGCTCGCGCAGGGTGGCCCGGTCGGCGGTGAGCGCGGGCAGCGCGCTCACCACGGTCTGGGCCTGGTCCGTGGTGAGCACCGGGCGCAGGTCGTTGAGGAGGCGGGTGAGGTCCGCCACGGCAGCTTGGAGTTCGGCGTCCTGAGTGGTGCCGTCGTTGTGGATGACGGTGCCGTGGTTGATTCCGATGACCTTTTCGCCGTCGTTCACGTTGACGACGTCTCCGTAGTAGTTCGATGTGTCGCTCATAGTTTGATCCCCGTGTTTCCCCTGCCGCCGTTCATGTTGACGACTGAACCGAAGTTGTTCGTCGTGTTGTGCTGCTCGAGGGTGGCGGAGAACTCGTATTCCGGGTGGTCGATCGCGTACACGATCTGCCCGGCGATCGCACGCAGTTCGTCCATGGTCGGCAGGGTCAGGACCACCCGGGAACCGCTGTTCAGCTCGACGACCAGCACCGGCTTCCTCGACGAGAGCAGGAGGGCGCCGACAACGACCAGGACGAACAGGGCGAGGACGCCGGGTGCAGGGCCCCCGCCGCCGCCCCCGCTCGTGGAGCCGAACCGGCTGGAGACCAAGAAGGCGACGAACACCAACAGCAGGAAGTAGACGCCCGCCTTGCCCCAAGCGGGCCTCAGCCGGAACACTTCGACCCAGCTGACGTTGCGCAACGGAAGCGCCGCCGACCCCACCCACAGAGTCTGCCGCTGGACCCGGAGTTCCAGCTTGCTCCCCCTGCGGGGAGGCAGCGGCATCGGCGGTATCTGAGGTGGCGCCTGAGGAAACGGCTGAGACGGGGGCCGGGGAGGCGGCTGAGGCGGAGGTCCGGAAGGCGGTACACCGATGCCGCCTGTGTGATCCATGGTCCCCCCGTGCTGTCGTCACAACCAGCCGCGCAATGCGTGGCGCGGGAGCATCATTAGGCCCGAGCGGGTTGTGGGGCGCCAGACGAGATACGGCCAATGTCGTCGTCTCCCGTCGGCGAGCGCACACGGGACCGCTCGACCGCTTGTGAACCGGGGAACGCGGTGCGCCGGCCCGTCAGATCGCCGATGAGCGTGCCGGAGGGGGCGCCGAGCGCGGAACCGGAGGGGACGGCTGCGAGGAAGACCGCGGTCGCACGTGCGACGGACGGTGCGGGAGCCGGCCGGTCGGCGGGGCCGGGGAAGGCCCGGCCGGCTCGTCCAGGCCCACGCCCGGGCGACCCCTGCCCAGCGCGAACCGGCCCTGAGCAACTACCCCGAGGTGCTCAAAGGCGGCGTCCGTACGAAGTGGATCCTGGCGGCAAGCACCACGAGACCCGCGGTCGCGGCGCCGAGCGTCATGACCGCGGGGAGCGGGGCGTGGTCGACGACGTAACCGCCCGCCAGCGCGCCGGCGGCGATCGTCGCCTGGAACGACGCGGTGAACAGGACCGAGGCGGCCTCGGGTGTGTGCGGTGCCGCACGGGCGAACCAGGCCTGTGAGCAGACCGGCACCGCGCCGTATCCGAGGCCCCACAGGACGAGGAGCGCGAGCGCGCCCGCTTCGGACCGGCCGAGGACGGGCAGGAGCGCCGTCGCGGCCGCGATCGTCGCGGCGGCCGCCCCGAACGCGGCGTGCGGGTAGCGCGGCACGAGGGCGCCCCCGAGGAAGTTGCCGGCCACGCCCGCCGCCCCGTAGACGAGCAGGAAGCCGGTGACCGTCCCCGGGCCGGCATGGGTGACCTCCCGCAGGAACGGCGTGACGTAGGTGTACGTGCCGAAATGCGCCAGTACGACGAGGAACGTCATCAGCAGCGCGAACCGGGTGCCGGCGCCGCGCAGCAGGGCGCGGAGCACGGCGGGGCGGGTGACCCGTTCCGGCGGCAGGGCGGGCAGGGTCAGGAGCAGCAGGGCCAGCACTGCGGTGGACAGCAGGCCCATGGTGGCGAACGCGGTGCGCCAGCCCGCCAGATCGCCGATGAGCGTGCCGGCGGGGACGCCGAGCACGGACCCGAGGGGGACGGCGGCGAAGACGACCGCGGTCGCCCGTGCGACGGACGGGGCGGGGACCAGCCGGCCGGCCAGACCGGCGCCGATCGACCAGAAGCCGCCGATGGTGATGCCGACGAGGACCCGGGCGACCAGGACCACCCAGTAGGACGTCGCGGCGGCCGTGAGGAAGTTGGCCACCGCGAGCAGCAGGACGAAGGCGCCGAGCATCAGCCGCCGGTCGGCGCGGGCCGTCGCGAGGGTCACCACCGGAGCGGCGACGGCGGCGAGGAGCCCCGGCATCGTCATCATCAGGCCCGCCGTGCCGTCCGCGACGCCGAAGTCGGCCCCGATCGGCGTCAGCAGACCGATCGGCAGGATCTCGGTGGTGACGACGGCGAAGATGCCCAGCGTCACGGAGAGCACGGCCAGGCGGCCGCGTAACGGAGTCCGGAGCGTGGTGCCGGTGCGGGGAGTGGACATGGCGGGGCCGTCCTGTGCTCGGTGACGCGGGGGCTGTTCGCCCCAGTTCACAAGCTCCGGCGGACGGAGTCCGGCAGGTTCGCGACGTCACCCCCGGCCGCCGGGGGGCGACGTCGCGAACCTGCCGGGAACGGCGAAGGGCCGCAGCTCCCGAGCGGGGGAGCGGCGGCCCTTCGATGTGCGCCGAGGCGCTTGTGAATCCGTGAACTCAGAGGACGCGGACCGCGCCCGACGGCGGGTCGTAGTCCAGGGACTTCTGCACCACACCGGTGGAGGAGTTCTGCGCTCCGACGAACTGGCCGCCGCCCACGTAGATCCCGACGTGGTACGCGCTGCCCGCGCTGCCCCAGTACAGGATGTCGCCCGGCTGGAGGTTGCTCAGCGAGACCTGGGTGCCTGCGGTCGACTGGCTCTGCGATACACGCGGCAGGTCGACGCTCACCGAGCGGAACGCGGCCTGGACGAGGCCGGAGCAGTCCCAGGAGTTGGGGCCGGTGCCGCCGGACACGTACGCGTCGCCGACCTGTGCCTGCGCGAACGCGACGACGGCGGAGCCCGTGGCGGTGGAGGAGTACGACGTCGTGGCGGACGACGACGAGGAGGAGGAGCCGGTGGAGGCGCTCAGCGTCGTGCGCGCGGCGGAGCGGGAGGCGCGAGCGGCGGCCTCCGCCTTGGCCTTCGCGGCCGCTTCGGCCTTCTCCTTGGCTGCCTCGGCCTCGGCCTTGCGGACCGCCTCGGCCTTGGCCTTCTTGGCGGCCTTGGCGGCGGTCGTGGCTGCGGCGTCCTCGTGGGCCTGCGTCTCCAGGTCCAGGGCGACCTGCTGCGTGGCCTCGGCGGACGCCGCGACGGAGGTGGAGAGCCCGGCCGTGATGGTGGGCATCTCGATGGTCTGGGTCACCGGCTCGGCCTGGGCCGGACCGGCAGCGCCTGCGACCGCGATGGTGCTGAGGACGCCACCGGCAACTCCGGCCCGCAGCGCCGTCTTCGAGGCGTTTCGGCGGGGCTTCCGGTGGCTGGGTATGAGAGCGGTGTGGGACATGGGTACTAGCGCTATCAGGGCCTCAGGGGTCCCATCAAGAAACGTGTGTTGCGACACAGTTACGTCCGGAATCTGTGAATCCGCTTTCTGAGGGCCTTTATTGACGCCGTAACGGGCAAAATGGACATGCGCGAACACCCCCGTGATCACGGGTTATCGGTAATACGCCCGAATTGCCCGTCACTTACCATCCGTTCACACTGTTGGCCAAGCCCGCTTCTGTGGAGACCTCGGGCGTGTGACGCAGGTCACCACATGGTCTCCGCGTGACGGGCATACGAGGGTCCGTGCGCGGAGCGTGCGGCCGGCGCGGAACTGGCGGGGTCCGGTGACCCATTCGCCCGATTGGGGGTGGATGTCGGGAGGCGTCCACTTCGTTCCGCGCGAACCCCCGCGCGAGTGACCCGCGCCGATCGCAGAGTGGGGCAGATCCCTTTATCACCCGATCGCGTCCATCGCCAATTTGGCGCCCGCCGCCGGGGCTTGATAGTGCGACACCTCTTTGACCAGCGGTAACGGCAACAGATGTCACGTCTCGTGATCACTCGACCGCTTCATGTACGAAGATCACCGCTCATCCGACTTCATGATCGTTCGTCAGGTGGTGGAGATCACAAAGACGTTGTCGTACCCCGTGTCGCAGATCACAGGACGGCAGGCATAGGATGCGGGGCAGTCGGGCTTGTGAACTGCCTCACATGTGCACGATCTTGGTGAGGTGGCGAGCCAGGTCGCCCGATGCGGTCCAACGGTCAAGGACGACTGGAAGGAGCGAGGAGCGTGAATGCCTACGCGCCCATCCTCGTGCTCGGCGCCCTCGGGGCAGGGTTTGCGATCTTCTCCGTGGTCAGTGCCACGCTTATCGGCCCCAAGCGGTACAACCGGGCGAAGCTCGAAGCGTACGAGTGCGGTATCGAACCCACCCCGACTCCAGCCGGAGGCGGCCGTTTTCCCATCAAGTACTACCTGACGGCGATGCTCTTCATCGTCTTCGACATCGAGATCGTCTTCCTCTATCCCTGGGCGGTCACCTTCGACGCCCTCGGGATCTTCGGGCTCGTCGAGATGCTGATCTTCGTGCTCACCGTCTTCGTCGCCTACGCGTATGTATGGCGACGCGGCGGCCTGGAATGGGACTGAGGGGCTGAGGGGCACACATGGGACTCGAAGAGAAGCTGCCCAGCGGCTTCGTGCTGACCACTGTCGAGCAGGCCGCCGGCTGGGTACGGAAGTCATCCGTCTTCCCGGCCACCTTCGGCCTCGCCTGCTGCGCCATCGAGATGATGACGACCGGGGCCGGGCGCTACGACCTGGCCCGGTTCGGCATGGAGGTCTTCCGCGGATCGCCGCGGCAGGCGGACCTGATGATCGTGGCGGGGCGGGTCAGCCAGAAGATGGCGCCCGTCCTGCGACAGGTCTACGACCAGATGCCGAACCCCAAGTGGGTCATCTCCATGGGGGTTTGTGCGTCATCGGGTGGAATGTTCAACAATTACGCCATTGTTCAAGGTGTTGATCATATTGTCCCGGTTGATATTTATTTGCCGGGCTGCCCGCCGCGGCCCGAGATGCTGATGGACGCGATCCTCAAACTGCACCAGAAGATCCAGGGCTCCAAGCTCGGGGTCAACGCCGAGGAGGCCGCCCGCGAGGCGGAGGAAGCGGCACTCAACGCGCTGCCCCTGATCGAGATGAAGGGGCTGCTGCGATGAGCGACAAGGAGCCCGGCGCCAACGGCGTCCCCGCCGCGCGCGACGAGCACGGCGAGGTCATCGGCGTACGCAAGGGCATGTTCGGCGCCAACAACGGCGGCGACACCTCCGGCTACGGCGGCCTCGTCCGGACCGTCGCGCTGCCGGGCGCCACCGCGCGCCCCTACGGCGGCTGGTTCGACGAGGTGGCCGACGAGCTGGAAGGGGCCCTGGAGGAACAGGGTCTGCTCCCCGGCAACGCCATCGAGAAGACGGTCGTCGACCGCGACGAGCTCACCTTCCACATCGCCCGCGAGCACCTGCCCACGGTGGCTCGCACCCTGCGCGACGACCCGGCTCTGCGCTTCGAGCTCTGTACGGGCGTGAGCGGCGTCCACTTCCCCGGTGACAAGGGACGCGAGCTG
This sequence comes from Streptomyces sp. NBC_01013, assembly GCF_045162765.1. NCBI lineage: Bacteria > Bacillati > Actinomycetota > Actinomycetes > Kitasatosporales > Streptomycetaceae > Streptomyces > Streptomyces sp. NBC_01013. The sequence goes on along the minus strand of NZ_CP108687.1, from coordinate 3,468,578 downwards.
CACGCCGTCTATCACCTGCGCTCGATCACCCACGGCCGGCTCATCCGGCTGGAGGTGTCCGCGCCGGACGACGACCGGCACATCCCGTCCCTCGTCGCGGTCTACCCGACCAACGACTGGCACGAGCGCGAGACGTACGACTTCTTCGGGCTCATCTTCGACGGGCACCCCGCCCTCACCCGGATCATGATGCCGGACGACTGGCAGGGCTTCCCGCAGCGCAAGGACTACCCGCTCGGTGGCATCGCCGTCGAGTACAAGGGCGCCCAGATCCCGGCTCCGGACCAGCGGAGGTCGTACTCCTGATGACCACTCCCCACGCGACACCCCGTGCGACCACCGAGGGGACTGTATATACGGTCACCGGCGGCGACTGGGACGAGGTCGTCGAGTCGGCGGTCAAGTCCGACGACGAGCGCATCATCGTCAACATGGGTCCCCAGCACCCCTCCACGCACGGTGTGCTCCGGCTGATCCTGGAGATCGACGGCGAGACCGTCACCGAGGCCCGCTGCGGCATCGGCTACCTCCACACCGGCATCGAGAAGAACCTCGAATTCCGGAACTGGACGCAGGGCACCACCTTCGTCACGCGCATGGACTACCTGACGCCGTTCTTCAACGAGACGGCGTACTGCCTGGGAGTCGAGAAGCTCCTCGGCATCGAGGACCAGATCCCCGACCGGGCCACCGTCCTGCGCGTGCTGCTGATGGAGCTCAACCGGATCTCCTCGCACCTGGTGTGCATCGCCACCGGCGGCATGGAGCTCGGCGCCACGACGATCATGATCTACGGCTTCCGCGATCGTGAACTCGTTCTCGATCTCTTCGAGCTGATCACCGGCCTGCGCATGAACCACGCGTTCGTCCGGCCCGGCGGACTCGCCCAGGACCTGCCCCCGGGCGCGGTCGACCAGCTGCGCGAGTTCGTCAAGACCATGAAGAAGAACCTGCCGGAGTACGACAAGCTCGCCACCGGCAACCCCATCTTCAAGGCCCGCATGCAGGACGTCGGCTACCTCGACCTCACCGGCTGCATGGCGCTCGGCGCCACCGGCCCGGTCCTGCGGTCCGCCGGACTCCCGCACGACCTGCGCAAGACCGATCCCTACTGCGGTTACGAGAACTACGAGTTCGACGTCCCCACCGCGGACAGCTGCGACTCCTACGGCCGCTTCCTCATCCGTCTCGAGGAGATGCGCCAGTCGCTGCGGATCATCGAGCAGTGCATCGACCGGCTCGCACCGGGACCGGTCATGGTCGCCGACAAGAAGATCGCCTGGCCCGCACAGCTCGCGCTCGGACCGGACGGACTCGGCAACTCGCTCGACCACATCAAGAAGATCATGGGCACCTCCATGGAGGCCCTGATCCACCACTTCAAGCTGGTGACCGAGGGCTTCCGGGTCCCGGCAGGGCAGGCGTACACCGCGGTCGAGTCGCCCAAGGGCGAACTCGGCGTGCACGTCGTCTCGGACGGTGGCACCCGCCCCTACCGGGTCCACTTCCGCGACCCGTCCTTCACCAACCTCCAGGCCATGGCGGCGATGTGCGAGGGCGGCCAGGTCGCCGACGTCATCGTCGCCGTCGCATCCATCGACCCCGTGATGGGAGGCGTCGACCGGTGACCGAAGCACGTAGCGAAGTCAGTCTGGGGATGCCGCAGCTCCCCGCCCCCGCCTACCCGGCCGAGGTGCGCGCCAGGCTCGAAGCGGATGCGAAGGAGGTGATCGCCCGCTACCCCGGCAGCCGCTCCGCGCTGCTGCCGCTGCTGCACCTCGTGCAGTCGGAGGAGGGGTACGTCTCGCGTACGGGCATGGCGTTCTGCGCCGAGCTGCTCGGCCTCACCACCGCCGAGGTCACCGCGGTCGCCACCTTCTACACGATGTACCGGCGCAGGCCCAGCGGCGACTACCAGGTCGGCGTCTGCACCAACACGCTCTGCGCGGTGATGGGCGGCGACGCGATCTTCGACCGGCTCAAGGAGCACCTCGGGGTCGGCAACGACGAGACCACCGAGGACGGCAAGGTCACCCTCGAACACATCGAGTGCAACGCGGCCTGCGACTTCGCGCCCGTCGTGATGGTCAACTGGGAGTTCTTCGACAACCAGACGCCCGAGAGCGCGACGCAGCTCGTCGACGACCTCATCGCCGGCCGCACCGTCGAGCCGACCCGCGGCGCCCCGCTGTGCTCGTACAAGGAGACCGCCCGGATCCTGGCCGGTTTCCCCGACGAGCGCCCCGGCGCCGTCGCGGCGTCCGGCGGTGCCGGTCCCGCCTCGCTCATCGGCCTGAAACTGGCCAAGGGCGAGGCCGGTCCCCAGCCCCGCGTGGTGGGCCCGCGCGGCGAGAGCCCGCGCGACGAACCGCAGAAGGGCGCCGAACACCTCAGCTCCCATGACGCGCCACAGCAGACCTCGGCCTCCGACCCGGACCACCCGGCCGGTCCCGCCGCCGAGGAGGGGGAGTGATGACGTTGGCCGCCGAAATCGACAAGAACGGGACCAGTCCCGAGAAGCTTCTCGCGCCTGTCCTGTCCGCCTTCTGGGACCAGCCGGAATCCTGGACCCTGGAGACCTACCGCCGCCACGAGGGGTACGAGGGACTGCGCAAGGCGCTGGCCATGTCCCCGGACGACCTCATCGCGTACGTCAAGGACTCCGGCCTGCGCGGCCGCGGCGGCGCAGGCTTCCCCACCGGGATGAAGTGGCAGTTCATCCCGCAGGGCGACGGCAAGCCGCACTACCTGGTGGTCAACGCCGACGAGTCGGAGCCCGGGACCTGCAAGGACATCCCGCTCCTCTTCGCCAACCCGCACAGCCTGATCGAAGGCATCGTGATCGCCTGCTACGCGATCCGCTCCTCGCACGCCTTCATCTACCTGCGCGGCGAAGTCGTCCCCGTGCTCCGGCGGCTGCACGAAGCCGTCCGCGAGGCGTACGAGGCGGGCTATCTCGGTACGAACATCATGGGCTCCGGACTCGATCTGGAACTCACCGTGCACGCGGGTGCCGGTGCGTACATCTGCGGTGAGGAAACCGCGCTGCTCGACTCGCTCGAAGGACGCCGCGGCCAGCCCCGGCTGCGCCCGCCCTTCCCCGCGGTCGCCGGTCTGTACGCCTGCCCCACTGTGGTGAACAACGTCGAGTCCATCGCCTCGGTTCCCGCGATCCTGAACAAGGGCAAGGACTGGTTCAAGTCCATGGGCAGCGAGAAGTCCCCGGGCTTCACGCTCTACTCGCTCAGCGGACACGTCGCCGGCCCTGGCCAGTACGAGGCCCCGCTCGGCATCACGCTGCGCCAGCTCCTCGACATGAGCGGCGGCATGCGCCCCGGCCACCGGCTCAAGTTCTGGACCCCGGGCGGCTCCTCCACCCCGATGTTCACCGAGGAGCACCTCGACGTGCCCCTCGACTACGAGGGCGTCGGCGCCGCCGGATCCATGCTCGGCACCAAGGCGCTCCAGTGCTTCGACGAGACCACCTGCGTGGTCAGGGCCGTCACCCGCTGGACCGAGTTCTACGCCCACGAGTCCTGCGGCAAGTGCACGCCGTGCCGTGAGGGCACGTACTGGCTCGTCCAGTTGCTCCGGGACATCGAGGCGGGCAAGGGCCAGATGGCCGACCTCGACAAGCTGAACGACATCGCCGACAACATCAACGGCAAGTCGTTCTGCGCCCTCGGCGACGGCGCCGCCTCGCCGATCTTCTCCTCGCTGAAGTACTTCCGCGAGGAGTACGAGCAGCACATCACCGGCAAGGGCTGCCCCTTCGATCCCGCCAGGTCGACCGTCTGGGCCGACGACAAGAACGCACCCCAGGGGGTGAACGCATGACAGTCACCACGAGTGCGCCCTCCGGGGGCGGCGAGGCGGCGCTCCCGCCCGAGGACCTCGTCACGCTGACCATCGACGGCATCGAGATCAGCGTGCCCAAGGGCACCCTGGTCATCCGCGCCGCCGAGCTCCTCGGCATCGAGATCCCGCGCTTCTGCGACCACCCCCTCCTCGACCCGGCCGGCGCCTGCCGCCAGTGCATCGTCGAGGTCGAGGGCCAGCGCAAGCCGATGGCGTCCTGCACCATCACCTGCACCGACGGCATGGTCGTCAAGTCGCAGATCACCTCGCCCGTCGCCGACAAGGCGCAGCGCGGCGTGATGGAACTGCTGCTCATCAACCATCCGCTGGACTGCCCGGTCTGCGACAAGGGCGGCGAGTGCCCGCTGCAGAACCAGGCGATGTCGCACGGAGACGCGACCTCCCGCTTCGACGGGAAGAAGCGGACGTACGAGAAGCCCGTCCCGATCTCCACCCAGGTGCTGCTGGACCGTGAGCGGTGTGTGCTCTGCGCGCGCTGCACCCGGTTCTCCAACCAGGTGGCGGGCGACCCGATGATCGAACTGATCGAGCGCGGTGCGCTCCAGCAGGTCGGCACCGGCGAGGGCGACCCGTTCCAGTCGTACTTCTCCGGCAACACCATCCAGATCTGCCCCGTCGGGGCGCTGACCTCTGCGGCGTACCGGTTCCGCTCCCGCCCCTTCGACCTTGTGTCCACGCCCTCGGTGTGCGAGCACTGCGCCGGCGGCTGCGCCACCCGCACCGACCACCGGCGCGGCAAGGTCATGCGGCGCCTCGCCTCCAACGACCCCGAGGTCAACGAGGAGTGGCTCTGCGACAAGGGCCGCTTCGGCTTCCGCTACGCCCAGCAGCGCGACCGGCTCACCACCCCGCTGGTCCGGAGCGAAGCGGGCGAGCTGGAGCCGGCGAGCTGGCCCGAGGCACTGGCCGCCGCGGCCGCCGGTCTCTCCGCGGCCCGCGGCCGGACCGGTGTCCTCACGGGCGGCCGGCTGACCGTCGAGGACGCGTACGCGTACAGCAAGTTCGCCCGGATCGCACTGGACACCAACGACATCGACTTCCGGGCCCGGGTGCACAGCGGCGAGGAGGCCGACTTCCTGGCCGCCCGCGTCGCCGGACGCGGACGCGACCTGGACGGCCGCGGGGTCACGTACACCTCGCTGGAGAAGGCTCCGGCCGTGCTCCTGGTCGGGTTCGAGTCCGAGGAGGAGGCGCCCGGCGTCTTCCTGCGGCTGCGCAAGGCGCACCGCAAGCACGGACAGCGCACCTTCGCCATCGCCTCCCACGCCACCCGCGGCCTCACGAAGGCGGGCGGCACGCTGCTGCCCGCCGCTCCCGGGACCGAGACCGAGTGGCTGGACGCGATCGCGGGCGGTGTCGGCCTGGACGGCGAAGGAGCCGTCGCGGCCGAGGCGCTGCGCGGTGCGGACGCCCTGATCGTCGTGGGCGAGCGGCTGGCCGGGGTGCCCGGCGGACTGACCGCCGCGGTACGGGCGGCGACCGCGACCGGGGCCACCCTGGTGTGGATCCCGCGCCGGGCCGGCGAGCGCGGTGCGGTGGAGGCGGGCGCGCTCCCGTCGCTGCTGCCCGGCGGCCGCCCGGCCACCGACCCGCGGGCCCGGGACGAGGTGGCGGCCCTCTGGGGCGTCGCCGAACTCCCGTCCCGCTTCGGCCGCGACACCGGCCAGATCGTCGAGGCCGCGGCCTCCGGCGAACTGGGCGCGCTGCTCGTCGCCGGGGTCGAGGCCGACGACCTGCCCGATCCGGCGCGGGCCCTGGAGGCCCTGGACCGGGTCGGGTTCCTGGTCTCCCTGGAGCTCCGGCCCAGCGCGGTCACCGACCGCGCCGACGTGGTGTTCCCGGTCGCCGCGGTTGCCGAGAAGTCGGGCACCTTCCTCAACTGGGAGGGCAGGGCGCGGATGTTCGAGGCCGCGCTGAAGCCCGAGCAGATGACCCGCAACCTCGCCCCCGGCGACGCCCGGGTGCTGCACATGCTGGCCGATGCCCTGGACGTCCACTTCGCGCTGCCGGACCTGAAGTCCGTGCGCCGCGAGCTGGACCGGCTCGGCGGGTGGCAGGGCACGCACGCGGACGACCCGCGCGCCTCCGCCCAGCCGCTGCCCCGGCCCGGCGACGGCGAGGCCATCCTCGCGGGACACCGGATGCTGCTCGACCTGGGCCGGCTCCAGGAGGGCGATACGGCGCTGGCCGGTACCCGGCACGCGGCGGTCGCCCGGCTCTCGGCCGCCACCGCGGCGGAGACCGGCGTCAAGGACGGCGATCTGCTGGCCGTCTCCGGCCCGGCGGGCAGTGTCGAACTTCCGCTGCAGGTCACCGAGATGCCCGACCGGGTGGTCTGGGTGCCGCTGAACTCCGTCGGGCGGGGCGTCCCGGCCGACACCGGCGTCCAGCCGGGCGGCCCGGTCCGGATCGGCCCCGCCGCACCCGGCATTTCCGACGTCACACCGGAGGTGGGGGCGTGAGTGCCTTCGCTCAACTGGCCGCGGCACCGCAGGGCGCCGTGCTCGCCGCCGAGGACCTGTCGATGTTCGGGACCGACCCGTGGTGGCTCGTCGTCATCAAGGCGGTCTTCTGCTTCGCGTTCCTGATGGTGACCGTGCTCTTCTCCATCGTGTGGGAGCGCAAGGTCGTCGCCTGGATGCAGCTGCGCATTGGCCCGAACCGGCACGGACCCTGGGGGATGCTCCAGTCCCTCGCCGACGGCATCAAGCTGATGCTGAAGGAAGACGTCATCGTCAAGCGGGCGGACAAGGTCGTCTACGTCCTCGCCCCGATCGTGGCGGCCATCCCGGCGTTCATGGCGATCGCGGTCATCCCGTTCGGACCGTCCGGCAACGAGGTCTCGATCTTCGGACACCGTACGGCGATGCAGCTCACCGACCTGCCGATCGCGATGCTCTACATCCTCGCGGTCGCCTCGGTCGGGATCTACGGCATCGTGCTGGCGGGCTGGTCCTCCGGATCGACGTACCCCCTGCTCGGCGGACTCCGCTCCTGCGCGCAGATGATCTCGTACGAGATCGCGATGGGCGCCGCGTTCGCCTCGGTCTTCCTCTACTCCGGGTCGATGTCGACCTCGAAGATCGTGGAGGCACAGGAGGACCGCTGGTTCATCATCCTGCTGCCGGTCTCCTTCATCATCTACATCGTCACGATGGTCGGTGAGACCAACCGCGCCCCGTTCGACATGCCGGAGTCCGAGGGCGACCTCGTCGGTGGCTTCAACACCGAGTACTCGTCGATCAAGTTCGCGATGTTCATGCTCGCCGAGTACGTCAACATGGTCACCGTCTCCGCCGTCTCCACGACCCTGTTCCTGGGCGGCTGGCGGGCCCCGTGGCCGATCAGCACCTTCTGGGAGGGCGCGAACCACGGCTGGTGGCCGATGCTCTGGTTCGTCGTCAAGGTCCAGCTGCTGCTGTTCTTCTTCATCTGGCTGCGCGGCACGCTGCCCCGCGTCCGCTACGACCAGCTGATGAAGCTGGGCTGGAAGGTCCTGATCCCGGTCTCCGTGGTCTGGCTGATGATGGTCGCGACCGTGCGGGCGCTGCGCAACGAGGGCTACGACTTCTCGAAGATCCTGCTCTACGTGGCCGGTGCCGTGATCGCGGTCCTGCTGATCTCCTTCGTCGTCGACATCTTCCGCGACAAGAAGGGCCGGGAAGCCGCGGACCACGCGGAGCCGGAGCCGGCGTTCGACCCGATGGCGGGCGGATTCCCGGTGCCACCGCTGCCCGGACAGACCCTGCCGCCCGTGCCGCGGCGCAGGCCGCGCCGTGAGCGGGAGCTCGTTGTCAGTGGCGGCGTGGATACTCAGAGTGACGACAATCCGAGTGACGGAAAGGAGGCCGGCGGTGTCTGAACTGCCTGAGTCGCCGGGATCCAAGAGGCCGGCGAAGTCCACCGGACCGACGGGGGCGGCCGCGTCCTCGGGGGCCTCCGGGTCCTCGCAGTCCTCGCAGTCCTCGGAGGACAAGTTCCAGAATCCGGTGGCCGGCTTCGGCGTGACCTTCAAGGCCATGTTCAAGAAGCGGCTGACCGAGCAGTATCCCGAGACGCCGAAGGTGACGGCGCCGCGCTTCCACGGCCGGCACCAGCTCAACCGCCACCCGGACGGCCTGGAGAAGTGCGTCGGCTGCGAGCTGTGCGCCTGGGCCTGCCCGGCGGACGCGATCTACGTCGAGGGCGCGGACAACGCCGACGAGGAGCGCTACTCCCCGGGTGAGCGCTACGGCCGCGTCTACCAGATCAACTACGCGCGCTGCATTCTCTGCGGACTGTGCATCGAGGCGTGCCCGACCCGGGCGCTGACGATGACCAACGAGTTCGAGCTCGCCAACACCACCCGAGAGAGCCTCATCTACACCAAGGACGAGCTGCTCGCGGGCCTGGAGGAAGGCATGGTCGACAGTCCGCACGCGATCTTCCCCGGCACGGACGAACAGGACTACTACCGGGGCCTGGTGACCGAGGCCGCCCCCGGCACGGAACGCCAGACCGCCGTCTCCAAGGGCGAGAAGCCCGACGACGGAAACAGCGGGAGCAACGGCTCCTCGCAGGAGGTGGACGCATGACCGGCCTGGCCGCAGCGGCCTCCCAGACCTCGACCGGTGAGGCCTTCCAGTTCTGGGTGCTCGGCACGGTCGCCGTGATCGGGGCCCTGTCCACCGTGCTGATGAAGAGGGCGGTGCACAGCGCGCTGAGCCTCGCCGGGACCATGATCATCCTGGCGGTGTTCTACCTCGCCAACGGCGCCTACTTCCTCGGCATCGTCCAGGTCGTCGTCTACACCGGCGCGATCATGATGCTGTTCCTCTTCGTGGTCATGCTCGTCGGTGTCACGGCGGCGGACTCGCTGAAGGAGACCCTCAAGGGCCAGCGCTGGCTTGCCGCCGGATGCGGGCTCGGCTTCGGGGTCCTCCTGATCGCCGGAATCGGAAACGCCTCGCTGAACAGTTTCAACGGGCTCGGCGCGGCCAACGCCGAACACGGCGGAAACGTGGAGGGGCTCGCCAACCTCATCTTCACCAAGTACGTCTTCGCCTTCGAGATCACCGGCGCGCTGCTGATCACCGCGACGGTGGGCGCGATGGTGCTCACGCACCGCGAGCGCACCGAGCGGGCCAGGACCCAGCGGGAGATGTCCGAGGACCGCGTGCGCAGCAATCACGTGCCGCCGCTGCCCGCACCCGGCGTCTACGCCCGGCACAACGCCGTGGACATCGCCGGACTCCTCCCGGACGGCACGCCGTCCGAACTCACCGTCATGCAGACGCTGCGCAAGCGTGGCCAGATGCGCGACGTGTCCAACGAGTCGCTGGCCGGCCTCAAGGCACTGGAGCAGCGCTCCGGTGAGCGGCTGGGCCGTGACACAGAAGAAGAGGAGGTCGCCAAGTGAATCCGGTCAACTACCTCTATCTCGCCGCTCTGCTGTTCACCATCGGCGCGGCCGGGGTGCTGATCAGGCGGAACGCGATCGTGGTGTTCATGTGCGTGGAGCTGATGCTCAACGCCTGCAACCTCGCGTTCGTCACCTTCTCCCGGATGCACGGCAATCTCGACGGCCAGATCATCGCCTTCTTCACGATGGTCGTCGCCGCCGCGGAGGTCGTGGTCGGGCTCGCGATCATCGTGTCGCTGTTCCGTTCCCGCCACTCGGCCTCGGTCGACGACGCCAGCCTGATGAAGCTGTAAGGGGCGCTTGACCGTGGAAAATCTCATTGCGCTGCTTGTCGCGGCGCCCCTGCTCGGAGCGGCGTTGCTGCTCTGCGGCGGCCGACGCCTTGACCGCGTGGGCCACTGGCTCGGCACCGCGCTCGCCGCTGCCTCGTTCGTCGTCGCCGTGGTGCTCTTCGCCGACATGCTGGGCAAGAGCGCCGACGACCGTGCGCTGCACCAGATGCTGTTCAGCTGGATTCCGGTCGAGGGCTTCCAGGCCGATGTGGCCTTCCAGCTCGACCAGTTGTCGATGACCTTCGTGCTGCTGATCACCGGTGTGGGCACTCTGATCCACATCTACTCGATCGGCTACATGGAGCACGACGAGCGCCGGCGCCGCTTCTTCGGCTACCTGAACCTGTTCCTCGCGGCGATGCTGATCCTGGTCATCGCCGACAACTACCTGCTGCTGTACGTCGGGTGGGAGGGCGTCGGTCTGGCGTCGTACCTGCTCATCGGCTTCTGGCAGCACAAGCCCAGCGCGGCCACCGCCGCCAAGAAGGCGTTCCTGGTCAACCGGGTCGGCGACATGGGCCTGTCGATCGCGATCATGCTGATGTTCACCACCTTCGGCACCTTCGCCTTCGCGCCCGTCCTGGACGCCGCGGAAAGCGGCGCGACGAGCGAGGGCAAGCTGACGGCGATCGGCCTGATGCTGCTGCTCGCGGCCTGCGGCAAGTCCGCCCAGGTGCCGCTGCAGTCCTGGCTCGGTGACGCGATGGAGGGCCCGACCCCGGTCTCGGCCCTGATCCACGCCGCCACCATGGTGACCGCGGGTGTCTACCTCATCGTCCGTTCCGGCGCGATCTTCAACGGCGCACCGGACGCACAACTGGTCGTCGTGGTCGTCGGAGCGGTCACGCTGATCTTCGGTGCGATCGTCGGTTGCGCGAAGGACGACATCAAGAAGGCCCTGGCCGGTTCGACGATGTCGCAGATCGGCTACATGATCCTGGCCGCCGGGCTCGGCCCGATCGGTTACGTCTTCGCGATCATGCACCTGGTGACGCACGGGTTCTTCAAGGCCGGACTCTTCCTCGGCGCCGGTTCGGTCATGCACGGCATGAACGACGAGGTCGACATGAGGCGGTACGGCGGCCTGCGGAAGTACATGCCGGTCACCTTCGTCACCTTCGGTCTCGGCTACCTCGCGATCATCGGCTTCCCCGGCCTGTCCGGCTTCTTCTCCAAGGACAAGATCATCGAGGCGGCCTTCGCCAAGGGCGGCACCGAGGGCTGGATCCTCGGAGCGGTGACCCTGCTGGGCGCCGCGATCACCGCGTTCTACATGACGCGCGTGATGCTGATGACGTTCTTCGGTGAGGAGCGATGGCGCAACGCCCCGACGCCGTCGCCCGCCGAGCCGGACGTGGAGCCCGCCGCCGAGTCGCGCGGCGAGTACTCCGTGCCGCATCCGCACGAGTCCCCGAAGTCCATGACGATCCCCATGATCATCCTGGCGTTCGGTTCGGTGTTCGCCGGAGGGTTCTTCTCCATCGGCGACCGCTTCCTGCACTGGCTGGAGCCCGTCACCGGCCACAGCCACGGGGACTCCCCGGTCAGCGCGACCACCGTCACGGCCGCCACCATGGTGGTGCTCGTCATCGGTGTCGCCATCGCCTGGGCGATGTACGGACGCCGGCCGGTTCCCGCGCTCGCCCCGCGCGGCTCGCTGCTCACCCGGGCGGCCCGCCGCGACCTCCTCCAGGACGACTTCAACCACGTGGTCCTGGTCCGCGGCGGCGAGCACCTCACGCGCTCCCTGGTCTACGTCGACCACTCCCTGGTCGACGGCGTCGTCAACGGCACGGCCGCCTCCATGGGCGGGCTTTCCGGCCGGCTGCGCAAACTGCAGAACGGCTACGCCCGCACCTACGCGGTCTCGATGTTCGGCGGTACGGCGGTTCTCATCGCCGCGACCCTGCTGATGAGGGCGGTCTGATCACATGTCCTTTCCCCTCCTGACAGCGACGGCGGCGCTCCCGGCGATCGGCGCGGTCGCCACCGCCGCCGTCCCGGCAGCCCGGCGCACCGCCGCCAAATGGCTGGCGCTCGCCTTCTCGCTGGGAACCCTCGTGCTGGCGGGCATCGCGCTCGCCCGCTTCGAACCCGGCGGCAGCCGCTACCAGCTCACCGAATCGCACGCCTGGATCAAGGACTTCGGCGTGCGGTACGAGCTGGGGGTGGACGGCATCGGGCTGTCGCTCATGGCGCTCACCGCCCTGCTGATCCCCTTCGTCATCCTGGCGGGCTGGCACGACGCCGACCCCCTGGAGACGAACTCCTCGCGCTGGCGCCCCACCCAGGGGTTCTTCGCCCTGATCCTGATGGTCGAAGCGATGGTGGTCCTCTCCTTCGTGGCCACCGACGTCTTCCTCTTCTACATCCTGTTCGAAGCCATGCTCATCCCGATGTACTTCCTCATCGGTGGCTTCGGGGACCGGGCCCACTCCGGGAGCGACGAGAACGCCGCGGCCCAACGCTCGTACGCCGCAGTCAAGTTCCTCCTGTACAACCTGGTCGGCGGCCTCATCATGCTGGCCGCGGTGATCGGGCTCTACGTGGTCACGGGGACGTTCTCGCTCTCCGAGATCGCCGCAGCCCGCGCCGACGGCTCGCTGTCGATGGCGACGAGCACCGAGCGCTGGCTCTTCCTCGGGTTCTTCTTCGCCTTCGCGGTGAAGGCCCCGCTGTGGCCGCTGCACACGTGGCTGCCCAACGCCATGGGCGAGGCGACCACCCCGGTCGCCGTGCTGATCACCGCGGTCGTGGACAAGGTCGGCACCTTCGCGATGCTGCGCTTCTGCCTCCAGCTCTTCCCGGAGGCCAGCAAGTGGGCCACGCCGGTGGTCCTGGTGCTGGCGCTGATCAGCATCGTCTACGGGGCGCTGCTCGCCGTCGGCCAGCGCGACATCAAGCGGCTCATCGCCTACGCGTCGATCTCGCACTTCGGCTTCATCATCCTGGGCATCTTCGCGATGACCAGCCAGGGCCAGTCGGGCGCGACGCTCTACATGGTCAACCACGGCATCTCGACCGCCGCGCTGATGCTGGTGGCGGGCTTCCTGATCACCCGGCGCGGTTCGCGGCTCATCGCCGACTACGGCGGAGTGCAGAAGGTGGCCCCGGTCCTGGCCGGCACCTTCCTGATCGGTGGCCTGGCCACGCTGTCGCTGCCGGGGCTCGCCCCGTTCGTCAGTGAGTTCCTGGTCCTGGTCGGCGCGTTCACCGCGTATCCGGCGGTCGGCATCATCGCCACCACCGGGATCGTGCTCGCCGCGATCTACGTCCTCGTTCTCTACCAGCGGACGATGACGGGACCGGTCAAGGCCGAGGTCCAGGGCATGGCGGACCTCAAGGTCCGTGAGCTGGTGGTGGTCGTCCCGCTGATCGCTCTGCTGATCTTCCTGGGCGTCTACCCGAAGCCGCTGACGGAGATCGTCAACCCGGCGGTGCAGCACACCTTGTCGGACGTACAGAAGAAGGACCCCCAGCCCGAGGTGGAGGCCGCCAAGTGAGCGCAACAGCTGTCCACAGCCTGTGGACAATGGCGGGTGGGGTGACGTCGGCCGCCCCGGACCAGAAGTTCAAGGCGCCGGTCATCGAGTACACCCAGCTGACGCCCGTCCTGATCGTGATCGGGGTCGCCGTCCTGGGCGTGCTCGTCGAGGCCTTCGTGCCGCGCCGGGCCCGCTACTACACCCAAGTGTTCCTGACCGTCGTCGCCCTGGTCGCCGCGTTCGCCGCGGTGATCGGGCTGGCGGCCGCCGGATACGGCACGACCAAGGCACACATCGCGGCGATGGGCGCCATCGCCGTGGACGGTCCGGCTCTGTTCCTCCAGGGCACCATCCTGCTGACCTCGCTGGTCGCCGTCTTCACCTTCGCCGAGCGGCGGCTCGACCCCGAGTCGCACGGCAGCCGCGTGGACTCGTTCGCCGCGCAGGCCGCGTCGGTCCCCGGAAGCGACAGCGAGAAGGCCGCCGTCAAGGCCGGATTCACCACCACCGAGGTCTTCCCGCTGCTCCTCTTCGCGGTGGCCGGCATGCTGGTCTTCCCGGCCGCCAACGACCTGTTGACGCTCTTCGTGGCACTGGAAGTCTTCTCGCTCCCGCTCTACCTCCTGTGCGCCGTCGCCCGCCGCAAGCGGCTGATGTCGCAGGAGGCCGCGGTGAAGTACTTCCTGCTCGGCGCGTTCTCCTCGGCTTTCCTGCTCTTCGGGATCGCCCTGCTCTACGGGTACGCGGGCTCCGTCTCGTACGCCCAGATCGCCACCGTCGTCGACGGGTCCATCCAGCAGATCGACCCGGCGCTCGCCGACACCATGGGCAACGACGTGCTGCTGCTGATCGGCGGCGCGATGATCCTGACCGGTCTGCTGTTCAAGGTCGGCGCCGTCCCGTTCCACATGTGGACCCCGGACGTCTACCAGGGCGCCCCGACCCCGGTCACCGGCTTCATGGCCGCGGCCACGAAGGTCGCCGCGTTCGGCGCGCTGCTGCGCCTGCTGTACGTGGTGCTGCCGGGGCTCAGCTGGGACCTGCGCCCGGTCATGTGGGGCATCGCGGTCGTCACGATGGTGGGCGGCGCGGTCGTCGCCATCACCCAGACCGACATCAAGCGGCTGCTGGCCTACTCCTCGATCGCGCACGCCGGATTCATCCTCGCCGGTGTGATCGCGGCCACCCCGCAGGGCATCTCCTCGGTCCTCTTCTACCTGGCCACGTACTCCTTCGTGACGGTCGGCGCCTTCGCCGTCGTCACCCTGGTGCGCGACGCGGGCGGCGAGGCGACGCACCTGTCCAAGTGGGCCGGGCTCGGCCGGCGCTCCCCGCTGGTCGCCGCGGTCTTCGCGGTGTTCCTGCTGGCGTTCGCCGGTATCCCCCTCACCTCGGGCTTCTCCGGGAAGTTCGCGGTGTTCAAGGCCGCGGCCGAGGGCGGTGCGAGCGGACTGGTCGTCGTCGGTGTGATCTCCTCGGCCATCGCCGCCTTCTTCTACATCCGCGTCATCGTGCTGATGTTCTTCAGCGAGCCGAAGGCGGACGGCCCCACGGTCGCCGTCCCGTCCCCGCTGACGATGACCACGATCGCGGTCGGAGTCGCGGTCACCCTGGTGCTGGGCCTGGCCCCGCAGTACTTCCTGGACCTGGCGAGTCAGGCGGGAGTGTTCGTGAGGTAGCCGTGACGCACCACCGCTTCGACAGCGCCGGACGGGCTTGGAAGTCAAGCCCGTCCGGCGCTGTCGTAGGTGGCGCCTATCGTGGCAGGGGAGAGCGCAGGGACAGAACGGGACGGATGTTCGGGGGACAGCGCGTGAGCACGGAGAGTGGGACGGGCATGACAGGCGTGACAGACGTGGCCGCGGGCGGGACGGAGAGCGAGGCTCAGCAGACGCTCCACCGGGTTTTCGGGTACGAGACGTTCCGCGGCGAGCAGGAAGCGGTCGTCGACCATGTGGTCGCGGGCGGTGACGCCGTCGTGCTCATGCCGACCGGCGGCGGCAAGTCCCTGTGCTACCAGATCCCTGCCCTGGTCAGGCGGGGTACGGGCATCGTCATCTCGCCCCTGATCGCGCTGATGCAGGACCAGGTGGACGCGCTGCGGGCGCTCGGCGTGCGGGCCGGTTTCATCAACTCCACGCAGGACTTCGACGAGCGCCGCTCGATGGAGGCCCAGTTCCTCGCCGGCGAGCTGGATCTCCTGTACCTGGCGCCTGAGCGCCTGCGCCTGGACTCCACCCTCGGCCTGCTCTCCCGCGGCGAGATCTCCGTCTTCGCGATCGACGAGGCACACTGTGTCGCCCAGTGGGGCCACGACTTCCGGCCCGACTACCTGGCCCTGTCGGTGCTGGGTGAGCGCTGGCCCGACGTCCCGCGCATCGCCCTGACGGCCACGGCGACCGGTGCCACGCACCGCGAGATCACCCAGCGCCTCGGCATGCCCGACGCCAAGCATTTCGTGGCCAGCTTCGACCGGCCCAACATCCAGTACCGCATCGTGCCCAAGGCCGACCCGAAGAAGCAGCTGCTCTCCTTCCTGAAGGAGGAGCACGCCGGGGACGCGGGCATCGTCTACTGCCTCTCGCGCAATTCCACCGAGAAGACCGCCGAGTACCTCTGCCGCAACGGCATCGAGGCCGTCCCGTACCACGCGGGTCTGGACGCCGGCACCCGCGCGATCCATCAGTCCCGCTTCCTGCGCGAGGAGGGGCTCGTCGTCGTCGCGACGATCGCCTTCGGCATGGGCATCGACAAGCCGGACGTGCGCTTCGTCGCCCACCTCGACCTGCCGAAGTCGGTCGAGGGCTACTACCAGGAGACCGGCCGGGCCGGCCGTGACGGCGCCCCGTCCACGGCGTGGATGGCGTACGGGCTCCAGGACGTCGTGCAGCAGCGCAAGCTCATCCAGGGCGGCGAGGGCGACGAGGCCTTCCGCCGCCGGGCCGCCGCGCACCTGGACTCCATGCTGGCGCTCTGCGAGACCGTCCAGTGCCGCCGGGCCCAGCTGCTCACCTACTTCGGCCAGGACCCCACCGCGGCCTCCTGCGGCAACTGCGACACCTGCCTGACCCCGCCCGAGACCTGGGACGGCACCGTGGTCTCCCAGAAGCTGCTGTCCACGGTGGTCCGGCTGAAGCGGGAGCGCGGACAGAAGTTCGGCGCCGGCCAGATCATCGACATCCTGCTCGGCCGCAAGACCGCGAAGGTCATTCAGTTCGACCACGACCAGCTCTCGGTGTTCGGCATCGGCGAGGAGCTGGCCGAGGCGGAATGGCGGGGAGTGGTCCGGCAGTTGCTGGCCCAGGGCCTGATCGCGGTGGAGGGCGAGTACGGCACGCTGGTGCTGACGGAGGAGAGCGCGACCGTGCTCGGCCGGGAGCGCGAGGTGCTGCTGCGCAAGGAGTCCCCGAAGGCCGCGGCCGCGCGCTCCTCGAAGGGCGAGCGGAAGGCGAAGTCCTCGGCGGCAGCCGCCGAGCTCCCCCCGGAGGCCCTCCCGGTCTTCGAGGCGCTGCGCGCCTGGCGCGGCGCCCAGGCCAAGGAGCTGGGCCTGCCCGCGTACGTGATCTTCCACGACGCCACGCTGCGCGAGATCGCGAGCCTGCGTCCGTCGTCGCTCGGCGAGCTGGGCGGGATCAGCGGCCTGGGAGAGAAGAAGCTGGCGACGTACGGGGAGGGTGTGCTGGAGGTGCTGGCGTCCCTGGGGGGCGAGGAAGCCGCCCCGGCCCCGGACCCCGCCGAGGCGGCGGCCCCGGCTGCGGATCGCGCTGCCCCGGAGCCCGTCCCGGTGACGGACGCGCCTCCGGCGTCCGTGCCCGCCCCCGCCCGGGCCGCCGCCCCGGCCCGGGTGACCGCTCCGGCCGCCGACCCGGAGTTCGGCTGGGACGAGGAGCCGCCGGAGTACGAGTGAGCGCGGTGGGAGACGGGGGCGCCGGGCGGTCTACTCGGAGGCCGTCGCCCGGCGGTGCGAGGCGATCACGGTCAGGTCGAGGTCGACGCCGAAGGGCGCGCTGATGGGCGCGGACACCTCAAGCCCCGCCGGCGCCCATCGTGAAGTTCCGCCGGCTCCCCCCGGACTCGTCCGACTTGTCCTGAACGACGTTGCGGCGCACCGCGTCGGCCGGCCACAGTTCGCGGACCAGCGACCGCATGGCCGAACGGCTTCGCCGCTCACCCCCGGTCACGTGCGGTTCGAGACCGGCAGCCGCGACGAGCGCGGCCAGCGCACGGCTGCGGTGGTCCGGGAATCCGGCTCGCTCGGCCGCCGTGAACCGCTCCCGGACCGCCCCCGCGTAGTTCTGCGGTCCGGCCGGGTGGCGGTGGTAGGGGAACAGGCCGAGGAAGCGGCGGGTCTCCCGGACCAGGATGCCGCGCTGCACCAGGGCCGCCAGATACATCTCCTGGGCCGGCCGTCCGGCGCGTCGGACCCAGGTCTTGGCCGGCACCCCCGAACGCGGCTTGTCTTTGCCCGGCGGCGGCAGGGTCCGCATCAGCGAGGCCAGCAGCGGATCGGACGGGTCCAGCGGGTTGGCCACCCGCACGTACGCGCGCTCTCCGGTGACCCGCCCCTGGAGCTCCAGCTCCGCCAGGGCCGCCCCGGCCATCGCGTACTCCAGGAAACGGACGCGGCAGTACGGTCGCCCGCGCTGCGGGTCCAGCGCGAGCAGCAGCAGTTCCTCGGGCAGCGTCGGGCCGGGCGGAGGCAGGGTCATGACGCGGGCACGATCCGTCCGGTGACCTCGCCGAGACCGACCCGGGTGCCGTGAGGACCCGGGGCCCAGGCCGTCAATGTCACCGTGTCGCCGTCCTCCAGGAACGTCCGCTTGCCCTCCGGGAGTTCGAGCGGGTCGCGCCCGTTCCAGGTGAGTTCGAGCAGGGAGCCCCGCTGGGCCGGTTCGGCGCCGCTGATGGTGCCGGAGCCGTACAGGTCGCCGCTGCGCAGCGAGGCGCCGTTGACCGTCATCTGCGCCAGTTGCTGGGCTGCCGTCCAGTACATGGTGGAGAACGGCGGCTCCGAGACGACCTGGCCGTTGATCGCGACGGAGAGCCGCAGGTCGAAGCCGCCGAGCTCCTCCTCGTCCGCGTCGTCGAGGTAGGGCAGAAGGGGGAGGTCGCGTGCGGGCGGCGCGGTCCTGGCGGCGTCCAGGGCGTCCAGCGGCGTCACCCACGCCGAGACGGACGTGGCGAAGGACTTGCCGAGGAAGGGGCCCAGCGGGACGTACTCCCAGGCCTGGATGTCCCGCGCCGACCAGTCGTTGAGCAGCGACAGTCCGAAGACGTGCTCGCGGAAGTCGGCCAGCGGCACGGCACGGCCCTGCTGCGAGCCGACGCCGACGACGAACCCGACCTCGGCCTCGATGTCCAGCTTGACGGACGGGCCGAAGACGGGGGCCGGGTCGGTGGGGGCCTTGCGCTGCCCCGACGGGCGCACCACGTCCGTGCCGGAGACCACGACCGTGCCCGCCCTGCCGTGGTAACCGATGGGCAGGTGCTTCCAGTTGGGCGTGAGCGCGTCACCGTCCGGGCGGAAGATCCGGCCGACGTTGGTGGCGTGGTGCTCGCTGGCGTAGAAGTCGACGTAGTCCGCGACCCGGTAGGGCAGGTGGAGCGTCACGGAGTCGACGGGGTGCAGCAGTGGCTCGATGTCCGCGCGGTGGGCCGGCACCGTCACCCAGGCGGTCAGCGCGCGGCGCACATCGCTCCAGGCGGTGCGGCCGGCCGCGAACAGGGCCATCAGGTCGGGCTGGGCCAGCAGTTGCGCATAGGGCGAACCCAGCGCGTGCGCGGCTGCCCCGGCGTCCAGCACATGACTGCCGATGCGGACACCGACGCGTCGCTCGCCGGGCCGGTCGGGCGTGGAGAAGACACCGTACGGAAGGTGGTGCGGACCGAAGGGATCGCCCTCGGTCACGTCGAGCGGGCTGCTCTGCTCGGGCATCGGTTGCTGCCTCGCTTTCCAGGTCGCTGTGGGGGACACGTTACGTGGGGGACATCCCCCGGCGGCAGTGACCCAACCATCCCCATTGACCGGAAAGTTCCGCCGTGTCCCCGCGTACGGGGAGGTACGCGGGGACACGGCGGTTCCCGTTCAGCCCGCCGTGCGCGGGATGCGCTTCTCCCAGGTCCGGTGGAAGACGACCTCGCCGCCCTCCTTGCAGACGACCTCGTCGGAGGTGACGAAGTCGTCGGCGTCGGCGGAGATCTCGGACCGCGTCTCGATCAGTACGTCCCAGGACATCTCCGGCCGGTGCAGCCGGACCGTCCAGTCGGAACGGGTGCGCGCGGAGAGCGGATCGCTCTCCTGGATCGTGTACGTCTCCACCGCGTCCTCGGTGAACTCCAGGCCGTCCGGGTAGACGCGCGTGCCGCCGTACCGCGGGTCCACCTCCATCCGCCACTCGCCCTTGGCGACGTCACGGACCACCAGCCGCTCGGGGCGCTGCTCGTCGAGCGTGACGGGGAAGACGACGCCGAGCGGCTCGGACTGCTCCGGCTCCTCGAAGCGGATCGAGGGGTCCTCCGTGTGCCGGCGCACCGGGAGTTCGACGAGGCTGCCGTCGGCGTCCAGTGTGAAGCCCGCCGAACCGGCCTGCGGCCAGATCCACGGCCAGTACGAGGAGGAGACCGCGAGCCGAATGCGGTGGCCGGGCGGGAAGGTGTGCCCGATGCCGTTCAGGTCGAAGGTGACGTCCTCGGTCTCCCCGGCCGGCCAGTCCTCGGTGCGGTCGCGTCCGTGGCGGGCGGCGAGGTTGAGGACGCCGCGGGTGACGAGCGTGGAGGAGCCGTCGGGGGCGACGTCGCAGAGCCGGGCGACGGCCTGGCCGCGCGGGACGTCCATCCGGATCCGCAGCCTCACCCGGGGGCGGCCCAGGATCTCGATCGGGGCGCCCTCGACGGGGAACTCGAAGCACACCGACTTGGCGTCCTCGTCACGCTGGTCGGGCGGCAGGTCGGCGTCGTTGCCGAACGGGAAGAACCGCCCGGCGTCCAGCCCGGTCTGCTGCGGCGAGTCGACGATCTGCGGCCCGCCCTGGAGGGCGTACGCGACCGGCGCGACGTTCTCCGAGGGCCAGCTCGTGTCCCCGACCCAGCGGCCGGGCAGCGTCTCGTAGACCGTGGCCGGCCGGTGCGACTCGCTGATCCAGGACCGCAGCAGCGGCTCCGCCATGACGCCGGTGTCCTCGTCCTTCAGATGCTGGTCCCACCAGCGCAGCGTCTCCTGGAGGAAGCCGATGCCGGGCCCGGGCGGCAGTCCGCGGTCGGGGTACTGGTGCGACCAGGGCCCGATGAGCCCCCGGACCTTCCCGGGGTCCAGGTGCTGGACGAGCCGGAGCACGGTGTCGCGGTACGGGTCGTGCCAGCCGCCGACCGCGAGGACACTGGCCTTGACCGCCGAGTAGTCCTCGCAGACGCTGCCGTGCTTCCAGTACGCGTCGCGCGTCTGGTGCGCCAGCCAGGTGTGGATGAAGGGGTCCACGGCTTCGAGGCGGTTCAGCCACATCTCCCGCCAGTCGTCGCCGACGTCCGCCGGGTCCGGCGGCCGGCAGACGAAGGCCAGCATGGTCGCCGCCCAGGCGTGCATGTCCACGGCGAGGACCGAGCCGCCCATGTAGTGGACGTCGTTGTCGTACCGGTCGTCGGCCGAGCACACGGTGACGATCGCCTTCAGCGGCTCCGGGGCGAGCGCGGCGATCTGGAGCGAGTTGAACCCGCCCCACGAGATGCCGAACATGCCCACCCGGCCCGAGCACCACTCCTGCTGCGCCAGCCAGTGGATGACGGCGACCCCGTCCGCGAGCTCCGTGGCGTCGTACTCGTCGCCCGGCATCCCCTCGCTGTTGCCGTGCCCGCGCACGTCCACCCGGACCGAGGCGTAGCCGTGGCCCGCGTACCAGGGATGGCGCTGCCAGTCGCGCGGCGCGGTCCAGTCGCTCAGCCGGTAGGGCAGGTACTCCAGCAGCGCGGGCACGGGTTCGTCCGTGACCGGCCGCCAGATCCGGGCGTACAGCTGGGTGCCGTCCGGCAGCGGGATGTAGAGGTCCTCGCGGGCCGTCTCGTACGGGAACGCGGTCTGGATGTGCATGGCGGTACCTCAGTGGACGGGGTGCATGGTGCGCCTGAGCCAGGGTGCGGCGGCGATGACGGCCAGGCCGGCCGCCACGGCGATGGCGCCATTGACACCGAAGTAGGCGGGGTTGGAGACCTCGCCGTACAGCTTCACGATCTGTGCCTGGATGCCGTTGGCGAGGGCCAGGGAGAGGAACCAGAGCGCCATCGTCTGGCTGGCGAACGCCTTCGGGGCGAGCTTCGTGGTCGCGGACATGCCGGACGTCTCCAGCAGCACGTCACCGAGGCCGAGCAGCAGGTAGGAGCCGACGATCCACCAGGCGGCCATCTTGTAGGTGTCATCGGAGTGCCCGGAGGTGGGCAGGACCATGAGCAGGAACGAGAGCCCGCCGAGGATCACCCCTATCGCGATCTTGTTGGACGCGTGCGGCTGCCGGGGCCCCATCTTCGCCCACACGGCGGCGACCACCGGGGCCAGCGCCACCTCGAAGGCGCCGAGCGCCGAGGCGTACCAGCTCGACGGGAAGTGGAAGCCGAAGATCTCGGTGCGGGCGTTGGTCGACGCGAGCAGGATCATCGTCGAGTACGCCTGGAAGAGGATGAAGTTGAAGACGACCGAGGCCAGGAACAGCACCACGTACGGACGCAGCCGGCCGCGCTCCTCCGCGGTGACCCGGGGACTCCTGAACATCACCGCGAAGTACACGACCGGAGCGATCACGGAGACGAGGGTGAGCAGGTCGACGAAGCGGTCCATGGTCAGCCAGCCCGCCAGGGCCAGCGCGGTGGCGGCGGCGGCGACCACGACGAAGCCGACGACGATGAGCCGGATCGCCCGGCGCATGGGCCCGGGGGCCAGGGCGAACTCGGCGGCGCCCTTTCGCCCGGCCAGGTGACGGCGGCCCAGGACGTACTGGATCAGGCCGAGCGTCATGCCGAAGGCGGCGGCCGAGAAGCCCCAGTGCCAGCTCGCGTGGTCACCGAGCCAGCCGGTGACGAGCGGGCCGAGGAACGCGCCGATGTTGATGCCCATGTAGTAGAGGGCGAATCCGGCGTCGCGGCGCTCGTCCTCGGTGCGGTAGAGCTTGCCGACCATGGTGGCCACATTGGGCTTGAGCAGGCCCGTTCCGGCACTGATCAGGCCCAGGCCGACCCAGGTCATGACGTCGGTGGGGACCGCCATGGCGTAATGCCCGCACGCGATCAGGATGCCGCCGTACAGGACGGCGCGGTACGAGCCGAGGATCCGGTCGGCCAGCCAGCCGCCGGCCACGGAGACCAGGTAGACGAGGGTGCCGTACGCGGCGGAGACGGAGGCGGCGGTGCCGGCCTCCATTCCCATGCCGCCGTTGGCGACCGTGTCGGCGAAGTAGAGGACCAGGATCGCCTGCATGCCGAGGAACGAGAACCGCTCCCACACCTCCAGGCCGGACAGGGTCATCAGACCCCGCGGCTGGCCGAAGAAGGCATGGTCGTCGCCCGGAGGGGGCTGGGCCGGCTCGGTGTCTGCGGCGGCGTGGGACAAAGGGACAACTCCTGATCGTATGAGCTGATCCCGAACATACCGGCGGTGGCGGGAAGGCGCCCACGGTGATCCAAAGGGGACCGGATACGCTGACTTGAGTGATGACAGCGACACATCGACATTCCGTGTGATCGTCAGCAGACAGGAGATCCCCTCGTGACCGTCGTCGGGCCGTTCGGACTGAGCGTGCGGGACCAGGCTCTTGAGGCCGGTGTCCAGGCCGGTTTGGCTGCTGTCGAGTCGGGGCTGCTCGATGCCACCAAGAGCGAGGTGCCCTTCATCACGGAGGCCGCGCAGCACTTGGTGCGGGCAGGCGGCAAACGGTTCCGGCCCCTGCTGGCGATGCTCGCCGCCCAGTTCGGTGACGCCGACGCCCCGGGCGTGGTGCCCGCCGCCGTGGTCGTCGAGCTGACGCACCTCGCGACGCTGTACCACGACGACGTGATGGACGAGGCCGACGTACGGCGCGGAGTCGACAGCGCCAATTCCCGCTGGGGCAACTCGGTGGCCGTGCTGACCGGCGACTTCCTCTTCGCGCGCGCGTCGCACATCCTGGCCGACCTCGGCCCCGAGGCCGTCCGCATCCAGGCCGAGGCGTTCGAGCGCCTGGTCACCGGCCAGATCCTGGAGACCGCCGGTCCGCGCGACGGGCGCGACCCGGTCGAGCACTACCTCGACGTGATGCGCGGCAAGACCGGATCGCTGATCGCCGTCGCCTGCCGCTTCGGCGCGATGATGTCCGGTGCCGACGAGACGGCGACCGACATCCTCACCCAGTACGGCGAGCGCCTCGGCGTCGCCTTCCAGCTCGCCGACGACGTCCTCGACATCGCCTCCGACTCCCACGAGTCCGGCAAGACCCCCGGCACCGACCTTCTCGAAGGCATCCCGACCCTGCCTGTCCTCCACCTGAGGGCGCAGGCCGCGGCCGACGGCAAGCCGGACGACGTGGAGCTCGTCGAGCTGCTGGACGGCGATCTGAACGAGCCCGGCAGGCTCGACGAGGCGCTGCGCCGGCTGCGTGCCCACCCGGCGCTCGAACAGGCACGACGCGACACGGTGCGGTACGCCCAGGAGGCGCGGGCCACCCTGAAGCCGCTGCCGTCCTGCTATGCCAAGGACGCGCTGGAAGAGATGTGCGACGCCGTGGTGCACCGCGCGGGCTGAGAGCCCGTCCGCCCGACCCCTACGGGACGGCGGAGAAACACCCCCGCGGTGTCATCCCGGAGAGGTACGCGGAGTTGCTCCCGCGGGCTGACGCCTGGAGCCGCCCGATTTGGTCAGATGGAGAACAACCACTCCTGACCAAAACGGGTGAGAATGGCGGCACGGAGTGGACGAGTGCATCCGGACGGAAGCCGCCGACCACGGAGGTAGGGCACAGATGGCACCGAACGACAGCGCAGGCACCAACGGCACGGCAGCGCCCGGAACCAAGGGCGCCGAAGCGGGCCGCCGGAAGGCGGTGCGCTACATCGTCCCGGTCGCGGTGGCGGGAGTGGCGGCCGCGACGATCGGGCTGGTCCCGGCGCTCGCCAGCTCGGGGGACCCCGATCTGCCGAAGATCACCGCGCAGGAACTCATCGAGAAGATCGCCGCCTCGGACACGCAGCAGCTCTCCGGCACGGTGAAGATCAGCACCGACCTCGGCATCCCGTCGATGGGCGGCCTGGCCGGCTCCTTCCTCCCGGACGGGGCGGGCGACAAGGGCTCGGCGAGTGCCGATCCGCAGACGAAGCTCACCGAACTGGCCTCCGGCACGCACACCCTCCGGGTGGCCGCCGACGGCCCCGACAAGCAGCGGGTGTCCATCCTGGACAACGCGTCCGAGTACAGCCTGATCCACGACGGGGACCAGGTCTGGGCGTACGACAGCGAGTCCAACGCGGTCTACCACGCACAGGACCGGGCCGGGGGCAGCACCGGGAAGGGCGAGCACCGGGCCGCCCCCGACGGCGTACCCACCACCCCCAAGGCCCTGGCCGAGCAGGCGCTGAAGGCCGCCGACGGCACGACGTCCGTCACGGTCGACGGCACCGCGCAGGTCGCCGGACGCGACGCGTACCGGCTGGTCCTCAAGCCCGAGCAGAGCGGCTCCACGATCGGCTCGATCACGGTCGCCGTCGACGCCGAGAACGGCGTGCCGCTCAAGTTCACCCTGCAGCCCAGCAGTGGTGGCAAGGCGGCGATCGACGCCGGGTTCACCTCCGTCGACTTCGAGAAGCCCGACGCCTCCTCGTTCTCCTTCACCCCGCCCAAGGGCGCCGAGGTGACCGAGGCGGACGAGGCCGAAGACCACGGGAAGGCCGCCGGCAAGGCTGCCGAGGAGGCGAAGGGCGACCTGAGCGCCTTCGAGGGCATGAACGTGATCGGCGAGGGCTGGAACAGCATCGCCGAGATCAGGACCCCCGGCGGGGCGGCCCTCCCGTCGAAGGCGTCGGGTGACGTGCCGGCCGAGGCGCAGCAGTTCCTGGACGCACTCGGGGACAAGGTCACCGGAAAGTTCGGCTCGGGCACGGTCTTCAAGACCCGCCTGGTCAACGCACTGATGACGGACGACGGCCGGGTGTACGTCGGCGCGGTCACCAAGGACGCGCTGGTGAACGCGGCGAACGACGCCGGCTGACACCACGTCGTACACCGTCTCGCGCACCGGCCCCGCCCCGCCCCGCCGTAGCCTCCGTACGGCAGGGCGGGGCGGACGCGATCTGGGGAGAAGAACATGACAGGGGCCGACACCGCGCCCGTGATCGAGACCCGGGGTCTCACCAAGCGCTACCGGGGCGGCCAGCTCGCCGTCGACGGGCTCGATCTCACGGTCCCCGGAGGCAGCGTCTTCGGTTTCCTCGGACCCAACGGCTCCGGGAAGACCACCACGATCCGGATGCTGATGGGCCTGATCGATCCGACGTCCGGCACCGCGACCGTCCTGGGGCAGCCCATGCCCGGCGCGGCCCGCACGGTGCTCCCGCACGTCGGTGCGCTGATCGAATGCCCCGCGCTGTACGGGTTCCTGAGCGGCCGGGACAACCTCGTGCGCTACGACCGCGCCGACCCCACCGCCGATCCCCGCACCCGGAGCGCCCGTGTCGGAGACGCCCTGGAGCGGGTGGGGCTGGCTGCCGCGGCCGGCAAGAAGGCCCGGGCCTACTCGCTGGGCATGAAGCAGCGGCTCGGCCTGGCCGCCGCCCTGCTCCGGCCCCGCCGGCTGCTCGTCCTGGACGAGCCGACCAACGGCCTGGACCCGCAGGGCATGCGGGAGATCCGCGCCCTCGTCCGGGAGCTCGCCGCCGAGGGCACCACGGTCTTCCTCTCCTCCCACCTCCTGGACGAGATCGAGCAGATCTGCACCCACGCGGCGGTCATGGCCCGGGGCCGGCTGATCACCCAGGGACCCGTCGCGGAGCTCGCCGCGGGCACCCTCGGCCGGCTCGTCGTCACCACGCCGGACCCGGCCGACGCCGCCCGCATCCTGAAGGAGCACGGCATCACCGGCATCACCCTCGACGGCGACCGGGTGGGGGCCGAAGCCCCGGCCGGTTCCGTCGAGCTCGCGGATCTCAACGCCGCCCTGGTCCACGGCGGCATCCGGGTCCGGTCCTTCGGCGTCGAACGGGCCTCGCTGGAGGACGCGTTCGTCGCACTCACCGGAGAGGGATTCGATGTCGCAGGCTGAACTCGCACCGGCCGGGGCCACCACGGCCCGGCGCAACCCGCTGTGGACGCTGGGCATCCTGCGCTCCGAACTGACCACCACCCTGCGCCGATGGCGCACCCTCGCCCTGCTCGGCGTGCTGGCCGCCGTCCCCGTGCTGATCGGGATCGCGGTCCGCATCGAAACCGCCGACGGTTCGTCGCCCGGGGGTGGTGAGGGCGGCGGAGGGCCCGCGTTCCTCTCCCAGGTGACCAACAACGGCCTCTTCCTGGTCTTCGCCTCCCTCGCCGCGACCCTCCCGGTCTTCCTCCCGATGGCGGTGGGCGTCATCGCGGGGGACTCGATCGCGGGCGAGGCCAACGCGGGAACGCTGCGCTACCTGCTGGTCGCACCGGCCGGCCGCACCCGCCTCCTGCTGGCCAAGTACGCCTCCACCCTGGCCTTCTGCCTGATCGCGACCCTCGTCGTGGCGGCCTCCGCCCTGGCCGTCGGCGCGCTGCTCTTCCCCGTCGGCGACGTCACGACGATCTCCGGGACCCGGATCGGCTTCGGCGAAGGACTGCTGCGCGCGGGACTCGTCGCGGTGGCGGTCGCGGCGTCACTGACCGGCTTCGCGGCGCTCGGGCTCTTCGTGTCGACCCTCACCAACAGCGGGATCGCGGCCATGGCGGCGACGGTCGGCGTGCTGATCACCGTACAGATCGTGGACACCATTCCACAGCTGAGCGGGGCCCACCCCTATCTCTTCCCGCACTACTGGCTGTCCTTCTCGGACCTGCTGCGCGAGCCCGTCTACTGGGACGAGCTGCTGAAGAACCTGGAGCTGCAGGCGCTGTACGCGGCGGTGTTCGGCTCGGCGGCCTGGGCACGCTTCACGGCGAAGGACATCACCGCCTGACGGGGGCGGCACCGGCACCCGTACCGTCGGCCGGCGAGCCGTCCCCCGATCGGCTCGTCGCGGCACGAACGGCACGAACGGTGCGAAGGCAAGGAACGAGCCGACACGGTACGTTCCGTTTCCCGCCTGAGCATTGTTCGACTTCTGGCGACGGACTGTCAACAAGGATTGGCTCGAACAGACCTATGCTCACCGAATGATCACATCGCCGAGTTCGCGGCGCCGGAGCGAGAGCTCACGCAGGGCGACGCTGGAGGCCGCCCTCGACCTCTGCACGGAGAAGGGATACGGCCGCGTCACGGTCGAGGCCATCGCGGCCCGGGCCGGCGTCAGCAAGAAGACGATCTACCGCTGGTGGCCGTCGAAGAGCGCGGTACTGCTGGAGGCGTTCACGGAGGCACTGGTCACCGCCACCCCGTTCTCCGACACCGGCGACATCGCCACGGACCTGCGTGCCCACGTGACGGGCGCGGTGAGATTCCTCGCCGAACCGCCCTTCGGCCCCGCGTACGCCGGAATACTCTCCGAGCTCCACCATGACGACGCCCTGGCCGAAACGGTCCGCACGCAACTGATCGATCCCCGCTTCGAGGCGGCGGTCGGCCGGCTGCGCAGCGCTCAGGAGCAGGGCCAGATCCCGCCCGGTGCCGATCTCCGGCTGGCAGTGGAGATGCTCTACGGACCGGTCTACTACCGCCACGTCCTGCGCAAGCCGATGCAGGACGCGGAGACGGTCGCCGCCCTGGTCGGCCATGTGCTGCGGTCGCTGGGGGCCGGGGAGGGCTGAGGGGAGAGCGTCCGCCGGTGCCCGGCATCCCCGCCGGACGGCGTGAGCGCGGTGCCGGGGGCCGGGCACCTGCGGCCTACTCGTCGGCCCTGTCCAGGCGCCACCCCACCATGCCCGTGGCTCCCGCGAGCCCGTCCCCGTCGATCCGCAGGGTGGACGCCGATGCCGTGAAGCGTTTCCGGAGCGCCACGCCGTCACACGCCACGGTCCGGCGAACGGGGGATCCGGCCGCTACCGAGAGGCTGATGCTGCCCCTCCCCTCGCAGGCGACCGACAGCGTGTACGCGTGCCCCCGTGCCAGATCCGGCCGCGTGTGGAAACCGTCCCCGACACGTTCGAGGCCGGCTTCCACGAACAGCGGACCGGCGGCGCTGTCGTCGGCCGTGTCGAGGACGTCCTCGACACGCCTGCCCAGCTCCTCGTCGGCAGTGCCGGACGCCCCTGCGGCGTGCGGGCGTTGCCGGGCCGGACTGCTCGCCGGGGCGTCCGGCGCTTCGGAGTCGGTCGTGCATCCAGCGAGCAGAGCGACGGACCATGCGCACACGAGGAGGGCGAGCGTCCGGCCCGCACGGCATGGTGCCTTCCCCATGGAAGCGGGAGGCCGGGGAAGGGTCATGCAGACCTGGGGGTCGGCGTCGCCAGGGACGCTTCGCACGCGAACACCCGCTCCAGGACCACTGCCACCCCGTCCTCCTCATGGGACAGCGTCACCTCGTCCGCCGCCGCCAGAAGAAGCGGATGGGAGTTGGCCATCGCCACTCCGTATCCGCAACTGCGGAACATCGGCAGATCGTTGGGCATGTCCCCGAAGGCGATCGCGGTCGCCGGATCCAGCCCCAGGTGCCCGGCGGCGAGCGCGATCCCGGTGCCCTTGTCGACGCCGTACGGCTGGAGCTCGACGGTCCCCGGGCCGGACAGCGTGACGGTGGCCAGATCCCCGACGGCGGCGTGGGCGGCGGAGGCCAGCGCTTCGTCGTCCAGTTCCGGGTGCCGGATCAGTACCTTGATCACCGGTGCAGCCCACAACTCGTCCCGGTGGAGCACCCGATGGGCCGGCAGAGCGGGGTGCGGCATGAGGTAGCCCGGCTCGATCAGGGTCCGGCCGTCGGGCCCGTCCTGATCCACCGCCGCGAAGACCTGCCCCACCTGCGCCTCTATCTTGCCCAGCGCGGCGGCTGCCAGTTCCCGGTCCAGACCGACCGCGCGGATCATGCGCCCGGTCCCGGCGTCGTAGAGCTGCGTTCCCTGCCCGCAGACGGCCAGGCCCCGGTACCCCAGACCATCGAGCAACTCCCTCACCCCCGGGACCGGGCGGCCGGTGACCACCAGGTGGCGGGCTCCGGCGGCGGCCGCGAGGCCGAGGGCGGAGCGGGTGCGGGGGCTCACGGTGTCGTCGCGGCGCAGCAGGGTGCCGTCCAGGTCCGTGGCGACGAGGGCATGTGCGGGCGGGAGGGGCATGGGTCAAGCCTAGGGAGATCCGAGTTCCGCTGTGTGGCGCTGACCTGCGGCGATGGTCCGGCCCTGGGGTGGCGGTTCGGAGAGGTCAGGGCGTAACAGGAGGAAAGGTGCTGACCGCCTGCCGGCCGGGTGTCGGGCGCGGACGGGAGGCTCCGGGCAGGCACCTGGCGTTCCGCCATGCCACCGTCTGCCGTTCCACAGCAACAAGGCCCCCCGCAGCCCCCGCCCTCCGGCGCACTCGTCGTGGACACCGCGCGTGGTGACCGCGACCGAGTGGGGGAGTTCCGAGGAGTCGCCGGCCCCTACTGGACGCTTCGCCCGGCCAGGGCGGCCCGGAGTGGGAGGCGCTCCCCGAGCACGTCCGCCCGGCTACGCCCGCCCCCCGTACGGCTGCTGCCGCTCGGTGTTCAGCCGCGCACGTGGAGTCCGAAACCCGTGCGGCCGGCGGGCTCCAGCCCTTCCTTGAGGTGCAGGGAGGGGATCTCGTACTCGCCGGAGTTCTGGGGCCGGAACGCGATCGGTTCCGTCGACTCCAGGGTCAGCAGGCGCTGTTCCCACGCCTTGGCGGCGTCCGGGAAGTCCTCGCCGCTCATCCGGTCGGTGCCGTAGAGGACGAACGGCGGCAGTACCTCGATGCCCGGGTAGTAGAGGATGCCGTGCTGGATCGGGAACAGCAGGTCGTCGATGGGGCCGTTGATACCGCGAGCCGCGTAGTGCGACTCATGGCCGCCGACCGTCACCGACAGCAGGGCCCTGCGGCCGGCGAGGGTGCCTTCGCCGTAGCGCTCGCCGTACTTGATGTCGCTGTGCTCGCCGACCCCGTACGCGAAGTGGAAGGTGAAGACCCGGTCCACCCAGCCCTTGAGGATCGCGGGCATCGAGTACCACCACAGCGGGAACTGGAAGATGATCGTGTCGGCCCACAAGAGCTTCTCCTGCTCGGCGCGAACGTCCGGGGAGAGCGTCCCGGCGTCGAAGGCCCTGCCCGAGTCCCGGCCGACGCTCAGCGGGTTCGAGGCGTCGGGACCGTAGTCGGAGGCGTCCACGACCGCCTTCCAGCCCATCGCGTACAGATCGCTCACCCGAACCTCGTGGCCGGCGGCCTCCAGGGTGGACACCGCGAGGTCCTTCAGCGAGCTGTTGAGCGACTTCGGTTCCGGGTGGGCGTGGACGATCAGCGTCTTCATGGGAACTCCTTCGGGAAGGTCGGCTGCCTTCGATTCAAGGCGTTCCGGCGCCCGGCGTTCAGGGGCGCGTCTTCCGTCGGACCGGACTTCCTGGTATTGGCAGGGCCACCTTCGCGGGGCGGCGCTGTGGCCATACTGGAGGGCATGGACGATCTCGCGGGCTTTCTGCGGACCCGGCGTTCCCGGGTCGATCCGGCGGCCGTCGGCATCCCGACCGACAGCCGTCGCAGAGTCGAAGGGCTGCGCCGTGAGGAGGTCGCCCACCTGTCCGGGGTCAGCGTCGACTACTACGTACGCCTGGAGCAGGGTCGTGCGACCCAGCCGTCCGCCCAGGTCCTCGACGCGCTCGCCCGCGTCCTCGGCCTCGACGACACCGAGTGCGAGCACCTCCACCGGCTCGCCCGGCAGTGCCGCCGCCGCGCGAAGGTGCCGGGCGGGCGGGTCCGGCCGGAGGTGCTGCGGGTCCTCGATCTGGTCGTCGACGCACCAGCGATGGTCATGGACCACCGGCTGGACGTCCTCGCCGGGAACCGCCTCGCCGGGCTTCTCTACGGTCGGCCGATGCCGGGCCTGAACACCGCCCGGCACCTCTTCCTGGAGGAGGCCGAGCGCGGTTTCTACGCGGACTGGGAGACCTGCACCCTCGACGCGGTCGGGCACCTGCGGCTGGCCGCCGGTACGTATCCCGACGATCCCCGCCTCGCCTCCCTCATCGGTGAACTGGCGATGGGCAGCGAGCGTTTCCGCCGGCTCTGGGCCCGTGCGGATGTGCGCGCCCGCACCCATGGCCGCAAGGCGTTCCAGCACCCGCTGGTCGGGCTGCTGGAACTGCACCAGGAGAACTTCGCGCTGCCCGGCGAGGGCGGGAGGGAGTTGCTGGTGCTGTCGGCGCCCCCGGGCAGCCCGGCCGAGGACGGGCTGCGTCTGCTCGCGGGCCTGGACGCGGAGGGCGGTGCCGGGCATCCGGCGGTGAACCCGAAGCGTCCTGCCACACTGCGGACATGAACGGACACCTTCCCGACGACAACTCTCCCGACGACGCGCTCAGCGTGAACCGTGCCTTGTGGGACGCCCGGGCCCGTACGCATGGCACGACTCCCAACGACCTTCTCTACGACGTCGATTCGTTCCTGGCGGGCCGGCAGACGCTCTACGGGATCGAGCGGGAGCTCGCCGGCGATGTGACCGGACAGGATGTGCTGCATCTGCAGTGCCACTTCGGTATGGACACGCTCAACTGGGCTCGTCTGGGTGCCACGGTCACCGGGGTCGATTTCTCGTCGACGGCGGTCGCCCGGGCGCGTGAGCTGGCCGAACTCGCTGGGCTGAAAGCCGAGTTCATTGAGGCGGACACACAGAGCCTGCCGTCCGGCCTGGCGGCCAGGTTCGATCTGGTGATCGCCACCTACGGGGTGCTGTGCTGGATCGGGGACCTCGACGCGTGGATGCGCGGTGCGGCGATGGCACTGCGACCGGGTGGGAGGCTGGTCCTGGTCGACCTGCATCCCGCCTACCAGACCCTGGCCAGCTACGAGCCCCTCGTGGCCGACTGGCCGTACGGCGGAGGAGAGCCCCAGCGGGAAGTCATCACGGACACCTATGCGGACCCGGACCATCCGATGGCCGCGCAGGAGGTGGTCGAGTACCCGCACTCGGTGGGCGAGATCGTAACAGCGGCGGCCGGGTCCGGATTGACCGTCGACCGGCTCGTCGAGCACACCGAGGCCGAGATCCCCGGGCGCCGCATCCTGCCCCAGGGGCCCGACGGCATGCGGCGGTTCCCGTTCGGTGACACGTATCTCCCGATCCTCTACTCGCTCCGAGCGCGATCACCCCGGGCGAGCTGACCCGGGCGGGCACTGCCCAGCCTTTCGCGGCGTGGGCTCTCGGCCACCCGTAGGTTCCGCACGGCTCGGGCAGCCCGCCTGGGCGGGTGGCGCGGCTCCGTACACGGGGCGGGCACCCTGTTCGCGGCCCTCGCCAGGCGGCCCTCGCCTGGCGGTTCGGCCTCGGCGAGAGCCTCGTCGACGCGGCCCGGTACGTGGTGCGGGTCGGTGCCGCCGGCGTCACCCGGCCGGGGCGCAGGAGTCGTACCCGACCGCCGCGGAGGTGGCGGCCCCGTGAAGCGGTCCGGCATCCTCAACCGGCACCTGGCGGGCGCGCCGGCCGAACTCGGCCATGGCGACGAGGTGCTCGTCTGCGACGCGGGCATGCCGATCCCGCCCGGCCCGCGCGTGGTCGACCTGGCCTTCCTGGCCGGGGTCCCGCCCTTCGCCGAGGTCCTCGACGGGCTCCTCGACGAACTGGTGGTGGAGGGCGCGACGGCGGCCGAGGAGGTCCGCACCGCCGCGCCCGGCACGGACCGGCTGCCCGCCGGCCGGCTGCCCGGGCTGGAACATGTCGGCCACGAGGAGCCGGAGGCCCGCACGGCCGGGGCCCGGCTGGTGGTGCGCACCGGCGAGGCGACGCAGTACGCCAACGTGTCCCTGCGGTGCGGGGTCTTCTTCTGATCCGTGATGTCCGTACGCCCGGGAGCCGGCTCCCACCTGTGTGGCCCCCTCGTACACCGCACGAGGGGGCCGCACAGGCGTTCGGGGCGACCGCGCTCAAGAGCCGTGAGGGAGGACGTTCTCACTCGGCACGGTGGATCGCGGAGACTGGACCGACACCAGCCGGGCGAAGGCCACCACGTTCGACTGGTAGCCGCCCGCGTCCGGGTCGTAGGCGCCTCCACAGGTGAGCAGGCGCAGTTGCGCGTCCTTCGTCGGGCCGTAGACGCGGGTGCTCGGGAAGTCGCTCTTCTCGAACTCCTCGATCGCGTAGATGCGGAAGGTCGCCGCCTTGCCGTCCGCGCGGCGCACGTCGACGCGCGTGCCGGGGCGCAGTGTGTCGAGCCCGGCGAAGGCGGCCGGGCCGGTGGGCGTGTCGACGTGGGCCACCACGATCGCGTTGCCGGGGGTGCCCGGGGTCACCCCGTCCCGGTACCAGCCCGCGAGATTGCGCTCCGCCGGGTCGGGCACGCCGAGCTTGCCCCGGCTGTTCAACGTCAGGTCCACCAGGGGCGCGCTGACGTGGAGGGCGGGGATGTCGACACGGACAGGGCGCGCGGCCGGCAGGGGTGCCGTCGTCGTGGACGGGGCGCCGGACCGGGGGGCGGCGGACGTGCCCGGCTCCGTCAGCGGTGAGCCCAGGAGCAGGACGAGTGCCGCCGCGGCGGCCGGGAGCAGCCCGGCCGCCGCGATCAGGCGCGGGAACCGCCGTCGTGGAGGCCGTTCCCGCGTGGTGCGCGTGCTCAACCGCGTCGGCGCCGGACGGTGCGGAGCCCGCCGAGAGCGGCGCCAGCCGCTGCCAGCAGCCCGGCCGCCAGACCCATACCGGCGAGGCCGGTCGATCCGCTGCTGGTCAGGGCCGTGGAGCCGTCGCCGGCGTCGACCGGACCGTTGGGCATCGGGCCGCTGCCGTGACTCCCGCCGCTGCCGCTGCCGCTGCCGCTGCCGTGGCTTCCGCCGTTGCCGTTGTTGTGGCCGCCACCCCAGTGGCCGCCGCCGTTCCCGTTCCCGTTCCCGTGGCCGTTCCCGTTGCCGTGGCCGCCGGACGGGGTGGGCTTGGGGTGGTGCGGGCGGGTGGGGCTGGGCGACGGGCTGGGCTCGACGTCCTGCGCGGTGATCCGGGTGCGCTCCGTCGCGCTGACGCCTGTGCGCTGCGGACCGTCGACGCCGGAGATGGTGACGGTCAGTTCGGTCGTCACGTCGAGCGGACCCGTGGGCGCGCCCTCGGCGGCGGCGAGGGTGAAGGCGGCACCGGCCTTTCCGCCGGGCTCCAGCGTGCCGCCGGCCCTGAGGTTGGTCCGCAGTTCGCCGGTGAGCGTCCCGTCCGTGCCCTGGGTCAGGGGGACTTCGGAGCCTTCGGACATGACGGTCAGCTGGTTCGCCCGGAGGCCGGCCGGTCCCTTGAGCGTCAGGTGGGTGCCGATGCCGGGGTACTGCGGTCCGTCGGCCGGGTCGGTGTAGGAGGCGTCGGCCGGACGGGGGCCGTCGCCCGCCTCGATCTCTTCGGGGACGGTGAGCGCGGCCGTCGCGCGGCCGGTGACGGCGAAGTCCCAGATGGTGCCCTTGGCGGTGATGTTGTCGACGTAGGTGTTGAGCGTGCCGTTCGCAGCGCCGAGCCGGCCGATGTTGGCGATCACTCCGTACGCCCCCTCGCACTCCGCGACGAAGTGCGACAGCGGGGCGCTACCGCCCGCAGGGATGCCGACCACGGCGTTCGAGGTCCGCATCACCGAGTCCGCGGTGAAGCGGTACTTCTGCCAGGTGTCCGGCTTCAGCGCGTCGCCCTGCACGTCCGTGTTGCTGCCAGGTTCGAACGACAGGGTGGTGAATCCACCGCAGGATGCCGGGAGTTGCAGGTTGGCCCCGATGTTGGTGACGGTGGAGCCCTCGGTCGCGGTGTAGGCCCAGTACGAGATGCCCGCGTCCAGCAGCGGCTTCATGGGCTCGGGCGTCCAGGTCCCGTTGAAGTAGTGGGCGGCCTGGGCCTGCTCGCCGGCGCCGATGGCGAGGTGCAGGCTCCCGTTCAGGTGGACCGGGTCGGGCTTCGGGGAGACCTCCTGGATGCCGGGGTCCCGGCCGGGGGTCGTCTCCTGGAGCCTGAACCAAGGGCCCGTCGGGCCGAGGCCCGACGGGTGGACGGTCTGCACGGTGTCGTCCGCGCCCGCGGTGGGGGCGATCCCGCAGGCGAGGAGCGTCAGAGCGGAGAGGGCGGCGGTGGTGGTGGCGGTGCGCAGGAGCGTCCGTGACGTCCCGGAGGTGCGCGGAGGTCGGGTCATAAGTGTGAGGAAAATATAAACTGCGTGTCAGTGAGTGGTGACCCGCCGTGACATTCTCAAGCTCGCTCCAATGCCGCAGCGTTCACGTAGTCCGGGACTGCCCGCAGGTCTTCGGGCGGGGTGATCAGTCCGACGTGGTTGTCCGGGCGGATCAGGACCAGGATGTTCTCGCCGGGTCCGATGCCGTACGCGGTGCGGGCGTGACCCTGGTCGTCGGCCAGGCCGTGCGTGCCCCCCGCGTCCACCCCGTACGCCAGTAGTTCGCCCTCGTGCGCCGCCGACGCGTCCCGCAGCGCGGGAGCCGTGCCCGCGCCGAAGCCGAGCAGGGTGAAGTGCGGTCCGGCGAAGGCCTCGAACAGCCGGCGGGGGGCGCCGGTGGCCACATCGCGGCAGGGGGCGTCCGGGGCGCGATCGCCCGCCCGCAGCCGGGACGTGGCGCCGAGGCGGGCCAGGGAGCTCCAGCGGTAGCCGTCACCCAGGCCGTCGGTGCGCGGCGCGACCGCCGTGTCCAGCCCGCCGCCCGGCTCCTTGATCGCCTCCAGCGTGGCCCGCAACCGCTCCGCGCTGAGGTTCAGGACATCGGCCGCGACGGGCAGCCGCTCCTCCTCGTACGTGTCGAGCAGAGCCGGACCGGCCTGCCCGGCGGCGACCCGGGCGAGCTTCCAGCCGAGGTTGTACGCGTCCTGGATGCCGGTGTTCATGCCCAGCCCGCCCGCGATCGAGTGCACGTGCGCGGCGTCGCCCGCCAGGAACACCCGGCCCACCCGGTAGCGGTCCACCATGCGCTCGTTGACCCGGTACGTGGAGAGCAGCGTGGCCTGCGAAAGCTGGTCGCCGGGCAGGCCCGTGTGCTTGGCGAACAGTCGCTGGAAGCTCTCCAGCGACGGGGGTACGGGGGCGCCGGAGGTGTCCGTCTCGGGACCGGCCTGGAACCACCAGCCCGACCGTGTGCCGGGGATCGGGCACAGCATCACGGCGCCGTCCTCGTCGAACCACTGGTGCCAGAAGCCGCGGTCCGGCCCCTGGGCCTCGACGTCGCCGCAGACCATCATCCGGGCCTCGTCCGTCTTCCCCTCGAACGGGATGCCCAGCAGCTTGCGCACCGTGCTGTGGCCGCCGTCGCAGCCGACGACGTACCGCGCCTCGATGCCCGGGAGGCCGTCGGCCGTAGTGGCGGTCACGGAGGCGGCGTCCTGGGCCAGCCCCACCAGCTCGACGCCGAGCTCGACCCGTACGCCGTACGTCGCGAGCCGCTCCCGCAGGACCTCCTCCAGTCGCCATTGGGCGATCATCCGGGGCCGGTCGTAGGGGGAGTCCGGCGTCGGGCGGGCGTCCGCGAAGGGGGTGGCGTCGGCGATCGCCACTCCGTCCCGGTACTTGCGCATCGGCATCGGCGCGGACCCGGCGGCCAGCACCTCGTCGACGACGCCGAGGTCCTCAAGAACCTCCAGGGAGCGCGGATCGGGGCCCTTGGCCCGAGAGCTGCGCGGGAAACGCGGGCTCTTGTCGATGATGCGTACGTCGACGGCCCGCCGGGCGAGATCGATGGCCAGGGTCAGTCCGGTCGGGCCGGAGCCGACGATCAGCACGGTGGTCGGGGATGTGGGCACAGGTGCTCCTCGGTTGCGTGTCCGTGGCCCCAGGGAAACGCAACTGAGTTAAAAAAGCAACTAGGTAACGATCCGGGTCGTGGCGGGGGCCTCTGTCCCCGCCGGCGCTGCCTGCTTCGCCGCGGCCAGCCGTGCGGCCTGTGCCTGCGCCCGTGTGCGCCGTGACGTCCGCAGCGCGTCCCAGGTCAGCAGGGTGAGAGCCAGCCAGACCAGCGCGAAGCCGGCCCACCGCTCCGGGGGCATGGCCTCGTGGAAGTAGACGATTCCGAGAACGAACTGGAAGACCGGTGCCAGGTACTGCAACAGGCCGAGCGTGGAGAGCGGCACGCGGATCGCAGCCGCCCCGAACAGCACCAGCGGGACGGCGGTCACCAGGCCGGTCGCCGCGAGCAGTGCCGCGTGGCCGGCGCCGCCGGAGAGGAAGGTCGAATCGCCCTGTGCGCCCAGCCACACCAGGTAGCCGAGCGCGGGCACGAACAGCACCGCGGTCTCGGCGGTGAGCGACTCGAGGCCGCCCATGTTGACCTTCTTCTTCACCAGGCCGTACGTCGCGAACGAGAAGGCCAGGACCAGTGAGATCCACGGCGGCTGCCCGTAGCCGATCGCCAGGACGAGCACCGCCGCGACGCCCGTGCCGACCGCCACCCACTGGGCGGGGCGCAGCCGTTCGCCGAGAAGCAGGACGCCCATGGCGATGGTGACCAGCGGATTGATGAAGTAGCCGAGGGAGGCCTCGACGACGTGCCCGTTGTTCACGGACCAGATGTACAGGCCCCAGTTGACGGTGATCACGGCCGCCGCGACGGTGATCAGCCCCAGCTTCTTCGGCTGCCGGATCAGTTCGCCGATCCAGGCCCACCGACGCAGGGCGAGCAGGGCGACGCCGACGACGCCGAGGGACCAGACCATGCGGTGGGCGAGGATCTCGACCGCCCCGGACGGCTTCAGCAGGGGCCAGAAGAGCGGGACGATCCCCCACAGCCCGTAGGCCGCCACGCCGGACAGGAGTCCTGCCCGCTGTTCGTTCGTACCCTTCACGGGTCCCTCCTGGCAGGTGTCCGTCGACGACTCCGTCGACCTGACGAAGGTAGCGCCGACGGGCCCCGGTGTCATTGCCGTATCGCCAGACGGTCATGACACCGGGCCGGGCCCTGCCGCGGGTCTCCTGTCGTGTCCGGACTACCGCGCGGCCGCCGCGGCGGCCACGGTCTCCGCGAGCGGCGTCGTCGGCCGGCCGATCAGCCGGGCCAGGTCGCCGCCGGTGTGGGCCAGTCGCCCGCGCCGGACCGCCTCGTCCACGTCGACCAGGATCGCGGCGAAGCCCTCGGGCACACCGGCGCCGACCAGGATCTCCTGGTGCACGGCGGCCGGGACGTCCTTGTGGACGATCTCCTTGCCGAACGCCCTGGAGACCTCCGCCGCGTACTCCGCGAACGACCACGCGACGTCACCGCTCAGCTCGTAGACCGCGCCCAGGTGACCTTCGCCGGTCAGGACGGCCGCGGCCGCGGCGGCGTAGTCGGCGCGGGTGGCCGAGGCGACCCTGCCCTCACCCGCGTTGGCCACGACGGCCCCGTGGGCCAGGACGGGGGCCAGGTTCGCGGTGTAGTTCTCCGTGTACCAGCCGTTGCGCAGGAACGTGTACGGCAGGCCCGAGTCGAGGATCAGCTGCTCGGTCACCTTGTGCTCGGCCGCCAGCTGGAAGTCCGCCTCGGGGCCGCCGAGGATGCCGGTGTACGCGAGCTGGGCCACGCCCGCCGCCTTGGCCGCGTCGATGACCGAGGTGTGCTGGGCGACACGGCTGCCGACCTCGCTGCCCGAGATGAGCAGCACCCGGTCACCGGTCCGGAAGGCGTCGGTCAGCGTTTCGGGCCGGTTGTAGTCGGCGATCCGGAGCTCGACGCCGCGCGCGGCGAGGCCGGCGGCCTTCTCCTTGTCGCGGACGACGGCGGCGATATCACTCGCGGGGACCGTGGTCAGCAGCTGCTCGACGACGAGGCGGCCGAGCTCTCCAGTGGCTCCGGTGACGACGATGCTCATGGGGTGTTTCTCCTCTTCGGGGGCTCATGGTCCTGTTCATGCGCTCTGTTGCTCACCCTAAGGGCGACACTAACTAAACGAAAGTACCCACTTTGAAGTAAGGTACTGGCATGAGAGTAAGCAACATGGAGCGACGGCCCGACCTGCGGGAGCCGATGTGCCCCTCCCGGCTCGTCCTCGAACACGTCACCAGCCGATGGGGTGTTCTGGTGCTCGCCGCCCTGCTGGAGCGTTCGTACCGCTTCAGCGAACTGCGCCGCGAGGTCGGTGGCGTCAGCGAGAAGATGCTGGCGCAGACCCTTCAGACCCTGGAGCGCGACGGCTTCGTGGACCGGGATGCCAAGCCGGTGATCCCGCCGCGCGTGGACTACGCGCTGACCGGGCTCGGCAGGGAGGCCGCGGAGCAGGTGTGGGCCCTGGCTCGCTGGTCGGAGCGGAGCCTGGAGGCGGTGGACGCGGCGCGCGCGGCGTACGACGCGCGCAAGGAGGTCCGAGCCTCCGCCTGAGCGGCGCGCCCGGGGTCAGGCCCCGGTCCGGTCCCTGTGCCGCTCCTCCAGCGCGCGCAGCTCCCGCGAGACGTCGAACGGCAGGATCGTCACCACCACGTGGGGCAGCCGCGCCAGCGCCTTCGCCAACTTCTCGCCCGTGCCCCGGTGCAGCATCTTGCCGAGTGCGTTGCTGTACGTACGCCGGGGCACCAGGACCGTCACCCAGGTCTCCCCGTCCTGCGTGGACCGGTACGCGAGGTCCTCCATCGCATGGCGCAGCCGGCGGTCCGGGCACTCCACCAGTTCCAGGGCCACGGAGGTGGCGGCCGTCGTCTCCCAGCGGGCGGCCAGGCGCCTGGCGTGCCCCTCGTCGATGGCGAAGTGCACCGCCCGGATCTCGTCGGGGCGCATCTCGTGGGCGTACCGAAGGGCCTTCAGAGTCGCGAGGTCGAGCGCCTCG
Source organism: Streptomyces sp. NBC_01013 (assembly GCF_045162765.1). Classification (NCBI taxonomy): domain Bacteria; kingdom Bacillati; phylum Actinomycetota; class Actinomycetes; order Kitasatosporales; family Streptomycetaceae; genus Streptomyces; species Streptomyces sp. NBC_01013. The sequence goes on along the minus strand of NZ_CP108687.1, from coordinate 3,428,484 downwards.
ACGAGGACCATGACCAGATGGTGGCGGAAGGCCACCCGGTCCGCCCCCGGGGCCTGGATGGCCTGGAGCACGGCGGCCTCGCGCCGGTACTCGCGGTTGATCCGCGTCAGTGCCCACACCCCGAGCGGGAAGATCACCACGACCAGCCAGGCGCCCTCGGTGAACTTGGTGATCGCGAAGATCAGCACAACGGCGGCCGAGGTGGCCGCGGCGAGCGCGTTGAGCACGATCTTCGGCCTGCGGTAAGGCTCCCGGCGTCGCAGGTGGTAGACCGCCAGCCCGGCCCCCGCCATGGTGAAGGCGGTGAACACGCCGATCGCGTACAGCGCCACCAGCTTGTCCACGCTGGCGCCGGTCACCAGAAGCAGCGCCAGCGAGACGACGGTCAGCGCGATGATTCCGTTGGAGAACGCGAGGCGGTGCCCGCGTCGGGTCAGCACGCGCGGCAGGAAACGGTCCTCGGCGACGAAGCTCGCGAGATGGGGGAAGCCCGTGAACGGTGTGTTGGCGCCGGTGTAGAGGACCAGCGCGGTCGCCAGCTGTACGAAGACCAGTCCGGCCGTGCCGAGGGCCCCGGTCCCGAAGGCCAGATGGGCCTCCTGCGCGATGACCGTCGGCGTGCCGTCCGTGTACGGGACGGCGTGGGTGAAGTGCGCCAGCGTGGAGACGCCGAGCACGAGGACACCGAGGATCACACTCATGGTGAGGAGCGTGCGACGGGCGTTGCGGCCCTGGGGCTCGCGGAACGCGGAGATGCCGTTGGAGATGGCTTCGAGGCCGGTGAGGGACGAGCCGCCGTTGGCGAACGAGCGCAGCACGATGAAGAGCGACGCGCCGTAGAGCCAGCCGTCGTCCGGGGTGCCCAGCGGCACGACACCGGGGGCGTGCAGATCGGCGTGCGGCAGGCCGCCCGTGAAGCCGCGCAGTGCGGAGACGAGCAGGACCAGGCCGATGGCGGCCATGAACAGATAGGCGGGCAGCGCGAAGAGCCGGCCCGCCTCGCGGACCCCGCGCAGATTCCCGTACGCGAGGATCACGATCACGGCCACGGAGACCGGGAGCTGGAGATGGTCCAGCCCGGTGAACCCGCCCCCGGCCAGATGGGCGAGCGAGATGAGGGCGTTCGTACCGGCCGAGACCTGCACGGCAACGGTCACGATGTAGTCGACGAGCAGGGCCACGGCGGCGATCTGCGCGACGTTCGGCCCGAAGTTCTCCCGGGCCACGACGTACGACCCGCCTGCCCGGGTGTAGATCGTCACCACGTCGCTGTAACAGAGCGTCAGCAACAGCAGGACCAGCAGGATCGCGAACGTGACGGGCATGAGCAGCGTGAAGGCGGCGGCGCCGATGACGGGCACGAGGACCCGGAGCATCTCCTCGGGCCCGTACGCGGACGAGCTGATGCAGTCGGAGGCGAGCACCCCGAGCGCCGTCCGGTTGTCCAGCTTCTCGTCGCTGATGTGCTCGGTGGTCAGCGGCCTGCCGAGCAGTCGTCTCTTGATGCGGTACGCCGGACGCTCCAGGGCCATGGCGTTATGGTGCGCGGGCGGCGGGCGGGACCCGGTCCGCACTCGCCGGGCGTACCGAAAGACAGCCCGTTCGGCAACGCGGCGCGGCCCCCGGAACCATGTCCGGGGGCCGCGCCCCTCCGTGGGCCGGCCCTCAGCCGGCCACCGTCCAGTTGTCGTTGCCCGCGAGCAGTGAGGCCAGGTCGCCCTTGCCCTGCTGTTCGACGGCGGTGTCGAGCTGGTCGGCCATGAGGGTGTCGTAGACGGGCCGTTCGACGCTGCGGAGCACCCCGATCGGGGTGTGGTGCAACGTGTCCGGGTCGGCCAGCCGCGAGAGGGCGAACGCCGTGGTCGGGCTGGTCGCGTGCGCGTCGTGGACGAGGATCTGCGAGCGGTTCTCCTCGGTGACGGCAACCACCTTCAGATCACCGGTCAGCGAGTCCCGGACGACCCCCTTGGAGTCGTCCGTGCCGAAGAGGATCGGCTGCCCGTGCTCCAGGCGGATCACCGCCTCCTGGGCCTGGTCCTTGTCCTTCAGGACCTCGAACGCGCCGTCGTTGAAGATGTTGCAGTTCTGGTAGATCTCCACCAGCGCCGTGCCGGGGTGGTCGGCCGCCGCGCGCAGCACACCGGTGAGGTGCTTGCGGTCGGAGTCGACGGTGCGGGCGACGAACGAGGCCTCCGCGCCGATGGCGAGGGACACCGGGTTGAAGGGGGCGTCGAGCGAACCCATCGGAGTCGACTTGGTGATCTTGCCGACCTCGGAGGTGGGGGAGTACTGCCCCTTGGTGAGCCCGTAGATCCGGTTGTTGAACAGCAGGATCTTCAGGTTCACGTTGCGGCGCAGCGCGTGGATGAGGTGGTTGCCGCCGATGGACAGCGCGTCGCCGTCCCCGGTGACGACCCAGACGGAGAGGTCGCGGCGGGAGGAGGCGAGTCCGGTGGCGATGGCCGGCGCGCGGCCGTGGATCGAGTGCATCCCGTAGGTGTTCATGTAGTACGGGAAGCGGGAGGAGCAGCCGATGCCGGAGACGAAGACGATGTTCTCCTTCGCCAGTCCGAGCTCGGGCATGAAGCCCTGCACGGCGGCGAGGACCGCGTAGTCACCGCAACCGGGGCACCAGCGCACCTCCTGATCGGACTTGAAGTCCTTCATGGACTGCTTGGCCTCGGTCTTCGGCACCAGCTGGAGGAGTTCGTTGGTCTCAGGCATCGATGGCCTCCTGGAGGGCCGCGGCGAGCTGCTCGGCCTTGAACGGCATGCCGTTGACCTGGTTGTAACTGTGCGCGTCCACCAGGTACTTGGCCCGGATGAGTGTGGCCAGCTGCCCGAGGTTCATCTCGGGGACGACCACCTTGTCGTAACGCTTCAGCACCTCGCCGAGATTGCGCGGGAACGGGTTGAGGTGGCGCAGATGGGCCTGCGCGATGGGGTGCCCGGCCGCGCGCAGCCGTCGGACCGCGGCGGTGATGGGTCCGTACGTCGAGCCCCAGCCGAGCACCAGGGTCCTGGCCTCCGCCGGGTCGTCGACCTCCACGTCGGGGACCTCGATGCCGTCGATCTTCGCCTGGCGGGTGCGGACCATGAAGTCGTGGTTGGCGGGGTCGTAGGAGATGTTCCCGGTGCCGTCCTGCTTCTCGATGCCGCCGATACGGTGTTCGAGACCGGGTGTACCCGGGACGGCCCAGGGGCGGGCCAGGGTCTCCGGGTCGCGCTTGTACGGCCAGAACACCTCTGTCCCGTCGGCCAGTTCATGGTTCGGACTGTGCGCGAACTGAACGCGCAGGTCCGGGAGTTCGTCGATGTCCGGGATGCGCCAGGGCTCGGAGCCGTTGGCGAGGTAGCCGTCGGAGAGCAGGAAGACCGGGGTGCGGTAGGCCAGGGCGATCCGGGCGGCGTCGAGCGCCGCGTCGAAGCAGTCGGCCGGGGTCTTCGGGGCCACGATCGGGACCGGGGCCTCGCCGTTGCGCCCGTACATCGCCTGGAGCAGGTCGGCCTGCTCGGTCTTGGTCGGGAGCCCGGTGGAGGGGCCGCCACGCTGGATGTCGATGATGAGGAGGGGGAGTTCGAGGGAGACGGCCAGTCCGATCGTCTCGGACTTCAGCGCCACACCCGGACCGGAGGTGGTGGTGACCGCGAGGCTCCCGCCGAAGGCCGCGCCGAGCGCGGCACCGATCCCGGCGATCTCGTCCTCGGCCTGGAAGGTGCGCACGCCGAAGTTCTTGTGACGCGACAGCTCGTGCAGGATGTCCGAGGCGGGGGTGATGGGGTACGAGCCCAGGTACAGCGGCAGATCCGCCTGCCGGCCCGCGGCGATCAGCCCGTACGACAACGCGAGGTTCCCCGAGATGTTGCGGTACGTGCCGGTGGGGAAGGCCTGCGAAGCGGGGGCCACCTCGTAGCTGACCGCGAAGTCCTCCGTGGTCTCCCCGAAGTTCCACCCGGCCCGGAACGCCGCCACGTTGGCTTCGGCGATCTGCGGCTTCTTGGCGAACTTGGTCCGCAGGAACTTCTCCGTGTTCTCGGTGGGCCGGTGGTACATCCAGGAGAGCAGGCCCAGCGCGAACATGTTCTTGGAGCGTTCGGCCTCCTTGCGGGAGAGCCCGAACTCCTTCAGCGCCTCGATGGTGAGCGTGGTCAGCGGTACCGGGTGGACGTGGTACGCCTCCAGCGAGCCGTCCTCCAGCGGGCTGGTTTCGTAACCCACCTTCGCCATGGGGCGTTTGGTGAACTCATCGGTGTTGACGATGATGTCGGCGCCGCGCGGCACGTCGGCGATGTTGGCCCTGAGCGCGGCCGGGTTCATCGCGACCAGGACGTTCGGGGCGTCGCCGGGAGTGAGGATGTCGTGGTCGGCGAAGTGGAGCTGGAACGAGGACACACCCGGCAGGGTTCCTGCGGGGGCGCGGATCTCGGCGGGGAAGTTCGGCAGCGTGGAGAGGTCGTTCCCGAAGGACGCGGTCTCCGAGGTGAACCGGTCACCCGTGAGCTGCATGCCGTCTCCGGAGTCACCCGCGAAGCGGATGATCACCCGGTCCAGGCGACGGATCTCTTTCTCGCCGGTGCCTGCTGTTGCGGACTGGGGGGCACGCTGTCCCCCTACGAGTGCGTCACTGGCCTCATCGGCCTGTTCGGCTGGGCTACTGACCTGGCTGGTCACTTACTGGACCTCCCTCGGCGCGGCGGCTCGGAACCATCCGGCCCGCCGGCGGTCCCCAGCCCCACCCTACGTCTGTAAGGGTCGCCTTCCTCTGGCCGATCACATCGTGGACGGCTTTTTGAGACGCTTTTCGGTGCTGTTCCGCCATGATTCACCAGCCGCCCGGTTCCCCGTCGGACCCTCGCTGGGGTCATCCGGGGGGTGGGTGACGGGTTCCCGGTGTTTCCGCCCGCCCCGGCCCCTGCCGGGCCCGTGGCGGCCGTCGCGTGTCGCCCCGGAGCGGCACGGACGACAGCTATCTGACAGGTTGTCAGATAATGGGCCGCGGCATCAGGAGTTCAGATAGGTCAGGACGGCCAGAACGCGCCGGTGGTCACCGTCGCTGGGCGACAGCCCCAGCTTCAGGAAGATGTTGCTGACGTGCTTCTCCACGGCGCCGTCGCTCACCACGAGCTGCCTTGCCACCGCCGAGTTCGTCCGCCCCTCCGCCATCAGGCCGAGCACCTCGCGCTCACGGGGCGTCAGTCCGGCCAGCACGTCCTGCTTACGGCTCCGGCCCAGCAACTGCGCCACCACTTCGGGGTCCAGTGCCGTGCCGCCCTGAGCCACCCGGACCACCGCGTCGACGAACTCGCGGACCTCGGCGACCCGGTCCTTCAGCAGATACCCCACACCCCGGCTGGACCCGGCCAGCAACTCGGTGGCGTACTGCTCCTCGACGTACTGCGAAAGGACCAGTACCCCGATCCCCGGATACTCCTTGCGCAGCCGCACCGCGGCACGCACCCCCTCGTCGGTGTGCGTCGGCGGCATCCGCACGTCGGCGACCACCACATCGGGCAGCGCGTCCTGCCCGGCGAGGTCGCCCACCGTCTTGATCAGCGCCTCCGCGTCACCGACCCCCGCCACGACGTCATGCCCGAGATCGGTCAGCAGCCGGGTGAGTCCTTCCCGGAGCAGTACCGAATCCTCGGCGATGACTACACGCACCCTGTCCTCCACCACGACGCTGAATCCCCCACTGATCACTTGTTCGCTGTCCCGCCCGTATGGCGTCCAGCATCCCAGTATCGGCGGTGACGTCGTGAGCCTTCGAAGGGTTGCGTCGCGGTGGGCGGGCGGGCGGGCGGTCCGGGGCGGCGGCCCGGTTCTTGCTCGGTCCCGGAAACGCCCGGTCGCCGGGCGGCCCGGAGTGCGGGTCCGCCCGGCGACCGGGTGCGGGTGCGGTCAGCCGCGCCAGGGCAGCTCGGCCGTGACCTTCGTCGGGCCGCCCATGGGGGACTCGACGAGGAGGATTCCGTCCACCGCGTCCAGTCGCTCGGTCAGCCCGGCCAGTCCGCTGCCCGACGTCAGGTCGGCGCCGCCGCGTCCGTCGTCGGTGACCTGGAGCATCAGCCGGTCCGCCGACCGCCACACGTCGACCGAGGCGCGGGTGGCGCGGGCGTGCTTGCTGACGTTCTGCAGCAGCTCCGAAACGGTGAAGTACGCGATGCCCTCTATGGCCTGCGCGGGGCGGGACGACAGGTCGACCTCGACCGTGACGGGCACGGTGCAGCGGGAGGCGATGGCGGAGAGCGCGGCGTCGAGTCCGCGGTCGGTGAGTACTGCGGGGTGGATGCCGCGGGCCAGGTCGCGGAGTTCCTGGAGGGCGACCTTCACCTCGCCGTGCGCCTCGTCGACCATTTTGGCGGCGGCCTCCGGGTCGTTGGTCAGTTTCTCCTTGGCGAGCCCCAGATCCATGGCGAGGGCGACGAGCCGGGCCTGGGCCCCGTCGTGGAGGTCACGCTCGATGCGGCGCAGGTCGGCGGCGGCCGTGTCGACCACCACACCACGGTCCGACTCCAGCTCCGTCACACGCGTCGCCAGCCGGGACGGGCCCAGCAGCCCGGCGACCATCAGCCGGTCCACCGCGGCCAGACCACGGATGACCCACGCCGTGCCCAGGACGACCACCAGCCCGAAGGCACAGGTCAGAGCGAGTTCGTAGGACGAGTCGAGGTAGACCCTGTGAGTGCCGTCGCCATACAACTGCACCCCGTCGATCCCCGCGTAGGTGGGGAAGACCCAGGAGTACAGCGGGTACGTCAGCGCTGCCCAGCCCCACACCCACAGGGTCAGCGAGACGCTGAACGCGAAGACGGCCCACGGGAAGTGCAGCAGCGAGTAGAGGAGATGCCGCCAGGACACCCCGCTCCTGAGGACCGCCCCGACCCAGGACATCGGGCCACCGGTCCGGCCCCGCACCGGCTCGGGATCGGCCACGTCCAGCTTCAGCAGGCCGCGCGCCCTGGCCCGCTCCAGCGCGCCGAAGCCGCGGCACATGGCCAGCCCGGCGGCCAGGAGGGGAATGCCCACGAAGGTGATGAGCAGGCCGGCGCTCACCGAGGTCATGGTGATCGCGAAGCAGAACACCACGATGCTGATCGGCAGGCTGAGCATCAGATAGAGGAACTCGCGCCAGGTCCTCGCCTCGAAGGGGGCCCGCAGCGCGGCCGGCAGCACGTGCTTCCTCGCGAGACGCTCCCCCGGACCGGTGCCCGGCCGCTGGGGGTCCCGTGTGTCCGGTCCGTATGCCGTGGCCATGGGTTCCGTCCGTTTCCTCTGCGTGTCTGCATCTTCTGTGGGCGACTGCGACTGCGGCTGCACCTGCACCTGCACCTGCGGCTGCCGCTGGGCCTGCATTGCACCTGCGGCGGCTGCTGTGCCTGCGACTGCCGCTGTGCCTGCCGGCGTATGTGGGTGTGTGCGTCAGTCTGCGAGCTGCCGTTGCGTACCGGATGTCTGATTCAAGAGTGCTGGGCCGCGGGCCCGCGCACCATGAGGGCGGTATCCCTGTTCGACCGGGGGTTTTCCCTACCCCCCGGCCCTGGCGGCGGCCCGGGTCAGGCCGTACGGGCCCCTGCCACGGTCTTCTCGCTCTCCCGGTCGCGCCAGGGCAGCTCCGCGGTGACGGTCGTCGGGCCGCCGGCCGGGGAATCGAGGACGAACAGTCCGTCGACGGCCCCCAGCCGCTCGGCGAGCCCCGCCATCCCCGTACCGCCGTCCATCGAGGCCCCGCCCCGTCCGTCGTCGGTGACCTGGAGCATCAGCCGGTCCGCCGAGCGCCACACATCGACGGACGCCGTACGAGCCCCGCTGTGCTTGCTGACGTTCTGCAGCAGCTCGGACACCGTGAAGTACGCGATGCCCTCGATCGCCTGCGCCGGGCGCCCCGGCAGATCCACCCGCACCGTGACGGGCACGGTGCAGCGGGAGGCGATGGCGGAGAGCGCGGCGTCGAGTCCGCGGTCGGTGAGGACTGCGGGGTGGATGCCGCGGGCCAGGTCGCGGAGTTCCTGTAGGGCGACCTTCACCTCGCCGTGCGCCTCGTCGACCATTTTGGCGGCGGCCTCCGGGTCGTTGGTCAGTTTCTCCTTGGCGAGCCCGAGCCCCATGGCGAGGGCGACGAGCCGGGCCTGGGCCCCGTCGTGGAGGTCACGCTCGATGCGGCGCAGGTCGGCGGCGGCCGTGTCCACGACCACACCACGGTCCGACTCCAGCTCGGCGATCCGGCGCTCCAGCTCGTCGGAGGGGGACAACAGCCCCCGCACCATGCCGCGGTCGGCATTGGTCATCAGCCGCGCCATATAGGGGAGTACCGGCCACAGGACGAAGAGGCTCACGAGCGTCACCGCGAACGTGACCACGCCCCACGGCAGCCGTATGAAGCCGTAGAGCACCGCGCGCCAGCCGACCGGGTCCTTCAGGCTCGACCACAGCCAGCCGAAGAACCCCTCCGCCCGGCGGACCCGCACCATCGGGCTCGGCTCGTCGATCCGCAGGCCGAGAAGCCCCCGCGCCCGGCCCCGCTCGGCCCGCCCCAGCAGCCGGGCTCCCTGGAGCCCCAGCGCGAGCAGCGGCAGACCGATCACCGTGACCGCCAGCCCCACACCGATGGCGATCATCAGCACGGTGTAGACGAATCCGGCGAGCGCCATCGGGAGATTGGAGAGGAGATGCGCGATCTCCTTCCACGTCCACCGGTCGAAGGCGAAGCGGACAGGAGGCGGCCCGTCGTGGTCGGGTACCTGGGGGCTCATGGTCATGCGTCCAGCCTGCCGGGCCCGGCCTCCGGACGCCATGGGGCTCGTGGGTGGGGGCGAAGTAGGGATATCCCTACCCGTTGCCCTACGCAACTGCTTACCGTCCCTTTACAGGGCCTAGACTCCCGTGCGTACAGATCGTCGGACAGGTGTCGAGGGAGCGAGGGGGCGGACGTGACGGACGTGGTGGAACTGCCGGACGTGACGGCTCTGCCGGACGTGACGGCCCTGTCGGCCCGGCCGGGATCGACCGTTCTCGCGTCGGACTACTTCCACAGCTACTCGGTGGTCGGACTCCTTGCGGTGATCGGCGTGTTGTTCGTCGCCGTCGCCTTCGGAGCCGGCCGACTGCTGCGCCCCGTGGTGCCGACGCCGGAGAAGCTCCTCACGTACGAATGCGGCGTGGACCCCGTGGGGGAGGGGTGGGCCCATACCCAGGTCCGCTACTACGTCTACGCCTTCCTGTACGTGATCTTCGCCGTCGACTCGATCTTCCTGTTCCCGTGGGCGACCGTCTTCGCCGCGCCCGGGTACGGCGCGACGACGCTGGTGGAAATGTTCATCTTCCTCGGTTTCCTGGCCGTGGGACTGCTCTACGCATGGAAGAAGGGCGTCCTCGAATGGACGTGACGAACCCGTCGTCCTCCGGCCACCCGCAGTCCGGGCCGGAGGCGGACGCCGAATCCGTACCCGTACCCACGTTCCTCCCGGAGCCGAAGCGCCTCGGCGTGCTCTCCCGGCTGGCGCCCGAACCGATGAAGGTGGTCCTCAACTGGGGCCGCCGCTACAGCCTCTGGGTCTTCAACTTCGGACTCGCCTGCTGTGCCATCGAGTTCATCGCCGCCTCCATGGCCCGCCACGACTTCATCCGCCTCGGCGTGATCCCCTTCGCCCCGGGCCCCCGCCAGGCCGACCTCATGATCGTCTCCGGCACGGTGACGGACAAGATGGCGCCCGCGGTGAAGCGGTTGTACGAGCAGATGCCCGAGCCCAAGTACGTCATCTCCTTCGGCGCCTGCTCCAACTGCGGCGGCCCTTACTGGGACTCGTACTCCGTGACGAAGGGCGTCGACCAGATCATCCCGGTCGACGTCTACGTCCCTGGCTGCCCGCCCCGGCCGGAGGCCCTTCTCCAGGGCATCCTCAAGCTCCAGGAGAAGATCGCGCGCGAGTCGCTGGGCGAACGCTACGCGGCGAGTGCCGGAAACAGGCCCTCCACCGCCGCGCTCCGCAGCGGACTGATCGCCGCCCCGCCGACACCGAGCTCGTCGGATGCGTCGGACACGTCGGGCTCGTCGGGGGAGGAGGGACAGTGACCGCCTCCCAGAACACCGAGGGCGCCGCGAGCCACGACCGGCTGCCGGACGCCGTCACCGAGATCTTCGGCGAGGAGGCCACGGCGGAGCAGGCCCACGAGCTCCTGACCGTCGACGTGCCGCCCGCTTCCTGGATCGCCGCCCTCGAAACGGCACGCGACCGGCTCGGCTGCACCTACTTCGACTGGCTGAGCGCCGTGGACGAACCGGGCACCGGCTTCCGGGTCTGCGCCCACGTCGCCGCGCTGCCGGTCGAGGGCGGCAGCGTCCGCCGGCTGCTGGTCCGTACGACGGTTCCGCACGAGACGGCCGTGCTGCCCACCGCGATCGGCGTGTACGCCGGTGCCGCCTGGCACGAGCGTGAGACCCACGAGATGTTCGGGATCGGCTTCGACGGCCACCCACACCTGGTCCCGCTGCTGCTGCCCGAGGGTTTCGAAGGCCACCCCCTGCGCAAGGACTTCGTCCTCGCGGCGCGCGTGGCGAAGGCCTGGCCGGGTGCCAAGGAGCCGGGCGAGTCGGAGCACGGCGGCCCGAAGCGCCGCACGATGCTGCCGCCCGGCGTTCCCGACCCGAACGAATGGGGCCCCCTGAAGGGCCAGCTCCCGCCGGCCCCCGCCCGCCCGACGCGAGCGGCCCGGCCCGCGGGTGAACGCCCGGTCCGTCGCACCCGCAGCGCGAGTGACGCCACACCGGCCACGCCGACGACTCCGGCCGCCCCTGCCACCCCTGGCACATCGGCTACGGAACCGGCACCCCGGACGGCGCCCCCGCGACGAAGCCGCAGTGCATCCCAGGGCTCGGCGAGCCAGCAGGCAGCGGCGACCCCGGAGACGGGTCCGGAAGCACCCTCGGATGCGGCCTCGGCCCCGGCCGCGGACGCGCCCCCGAACCCGAACGCGGCCCCGGCCGCGGACGCGCCTTCGGCCCCGGCCGCGGACGCGCCGTGGCACGCCGCGCGCCCGGCGTTCGACGAGCCGTCGAGTGGGCCCGGTGGGTCCCGTAAGTCCCACGGGTCTGGTGAGGTGCGTGGGTCTGGTGAGCCCAGCGGGTCTGCCGGGTCCGGTGAGTCGCGTGGGTCTGACGAGTCCAGTGAGCCCGGTGAGGCGCGTGACTCCGGCGACTCCGGCGACTCCGGCGAGTCCGGCGAGTCCGGCGAGTCCGGCGAGTCCAGTGAGTCCGGTGATTTCCACGGTGCCGCCGGGCCGAGTCCCGCCCCGGCCCCCGAACCGACTCCCGCCCCGGCTCCCGAGCCGGCTCCCGGACCCGCCGCCGAACCCGCTCCCGAGCCGACGTCCGAACCACCCACCGAGCCGCGCCCCGAGGTCCCCCGGGACTCCCGGGACCCCCAGCCCCCCAACACCCCCGCCGGAGGCGACCCCGAGTGAACGACGTACTGGACGTCGCCCTCCGCCTCGTCATCGTCTTCGCCGTGTTCATGGTCGTCCCCCTCATCGTGGGGCAGACCGAGCACAAGGTGATGGCGCACATGCAGGGCCGCCTCGGCCCCATGTACGCCGGCGGTTTCCACGGCTGGGCCCAGCTCGTCGCGGACGGAGTGAAGTTCGCGCAGAAGGAAGACATCGTCCCGGCCGAGGCCGACCGCCGGGTCTTCCAGCTCGCGCCCGCCGTCGCGCTGCTTCCGTACCTCCTCGTGATCGTCGCGATCCCGATCGGGCCCGGGGAGGGTGCGGTCGGCCAGGTCGTCGACGCGGGCATCTTCTTCGTGCTCGCCGTGATGGGTGTCGGTGTGCTCGGCTCCCTCATGGCGGGCTGGGCCTCCGCCAACAAGTTCTCCCTGCTCGGTGGTCTGCGTACCGCCGCGCAACTGCTCGCGTACGAGCTGCCGATGCTGCTTGCCGCCGCCTCGGTGGCGATGGCGGCCGGCACCGTCTCGCTCCCCGGCATCCTCAACGCCTTCGAGTGGTGGTGGCTGCCCTGGCAGATCGTCGGAGCCCTGGTCTTCTTCGTGGCCGGACTCGCCGAACTCCAGCGCCCGCCCTTCGACATGCCGGTCGCCGACTCGGAGATCATCTTCGGCGCGTACACCGAGTACACCGGCCTTCGCTTCGCGCTGTTCCTGCTTGCCGAGTACGCGGGCATCGTCGTGCTGTGCGGACTCACCACCGTCCTCTTCCTGGGCGGCTGGCACGGCCCGCTCGGTGCCGACGGTCTCGGCTGGGTCTGGACACTTCTGAAGACCGGGATCCTCGCGTTCGTCGTCATCTGGCTGCGCGTGAGCTATCCGCGACTGCGCGAGGACCAGCTCCAAAAGCTCGCCTGGACCCTCCTCATCCCTCTCGCTCTGGCGCAGATCGCGCTCACCGGCATCGTGAAGGTGGCGATCAACTAGTGCCCCCGATCCCCGGCTCAGGTCTGGCCAAGGGCCTCGCCGTCACCCTGCGGACGATGACGAAGAAGACCGTCACCGCCCAGTACCCGGACGTACAGCCCGAACTCCCGCCCCGCTCCCGGGGCGTCATCGCGCTGTTCGAGGAGAACTGCACGGTCTGCATGCTCTGCGCACGCGAGTGCCCGGACTGGTGCATCTACATCGACTCCCACAAGGAGACCGTGCCCGCCGCGGTCCCGGGCGGGCGCGAGCGCAGCCGCAACGTGCTGGACCGTTTCGCGATCGATTTCTCCCTCTGCATGTACTGCGGCATCTGCATCGAGGTCTGCCCCTTCGACGCGCTGTTCTGGTCGCCGGAGTTCGAGTACGCGGAGACGGACATCCTCGAACTCACCCATGAGCGCGACAAACTGCGCGACTGGATGTGGACGGTGCCGGAGCCGCCGGCGCTCGACCCGGCCGCCGAGGAGCCGAAGGAGGTCGCCGCCGCCGGCAAGGCGGCGGAGAAGCTCCGCACCCAGCGCGAACAGGAAGCGGCAGAGCGGGAAGCCGCTCAGGAGGGACAGGAGTGATGACCACTGTCGGAGTCACCCCCGTCCTCGCGGCCGCGAGCCACCCCGGCTTCCTCTCCCCGACCGGGGTAGAGATCGCCTTCGTCCTCGTGGGCATCGCCACCCTCGGCGCGGCCCTCGTCACCGTCACGACCAGACAGCTGGTGCATGCCGCACTCTGGCTGATCGTGGCGCTCGGCGGCCTCGCCGTCGAGTACCTCCTGCTCACCGCGGAGTTCATCGCCTGGGTCCAGGTACTGATCTACGTGGGCTCCGTGGTTGTCCTCCTCCTGTTCGGCCTGATGCTCACCCGGGCCCCCATCGGCCACTCTCCGGACGCCGATTCGGAGAACCGCTGGGCCGCCCTCGCGGTCGCCGTCGCCGCTGCCGGCACCCTCGTATGGGTCGTCGTCGACGCCTTCCGCACCACCTGGATCGAATTGGACGGGCCGGCCCAGGGCTCCACGGAGGCCACCGGCTCCTTCCTCTTCCGGCACTGGGTGCTGCCTTTCGAAGCCCTCTCCGTCCTGCTGCTCGCCGCCCTCGTCGGAGCGATCGTCCTGTCCCGCAAGGGCCGGGACACCGTGAGCCGGGAGCCCGGAAGCCGCGGGACCGCAAGCCCCGGGACCGGGAGCCGCGGGACCGGAAGCCCCGGGACCGGAAGCCGCGACGTGGGCAGCCGGGCGGCCGCGAGCCGAGCTGGTGACCCGGCAGGCAGCCGAGCGGGTAATCGAGCGGACAAGAGCCGAGAGGACAACAGCTGATGCACCTCGCCTACCCCGCCGTGCTCGCCGCCCTCCTCTTCTGCACCGGGCTGTACGGAGTGCTGGCCCGGCGCAACGCGATCCTCGTCCTGATGTCCGTCGAGCTGATGCTCAACGCCGTCAACCTCAACCTCGTCGCCTTCGACGTCTGGCTCCGCGACGCCCTGCATTCCGGCCAGGCCCTCACCCTGTTCACCATCGCCGTCGCGGCGGCGGAAATCGGCATCGGCCTGGCGATCGTCCTCGCCGTCCACCGCAACCGAGGCAGCTCCGACATCGACCGCCTCCGCGACACCGCCGAGACCGACGAGGCCGAGGCGGTCCCGGACGGCGACAGCGACGACCCCGCAGGCACCGGCAACGGCACCGAAGACCAGGCCACTGCTCCGGCAGGGAAGGCAAAGAAGGCAGAGGCCACCGCGTGACCACCACGACCCTCGCCGCCCTCGTCCCCCTTCTCCCGTTCCTGGGCGCGGCGGCCGGCCTCCTCCTCGGACGCTCCGCACCGGGCTTCGTCCGGCCGCTCGCCGTGATGCCCGCTCTCGCCTCCCTCGTCGCCGCCGCGGTCGTCGCCGCACGCCAGGGCGGCGGCCCGGCCATCGACGCCGCGACCGAGCTCACGCCCACCGGCTCCGTCCCGATCGACCTCGCACTGCACCTCGACGGCTTCGCCGTCCTCGTCGCCGTCCTGGTCACCCTGGTCGCGAGCTGTGTGCAGATCTACTCGACCGCGTATCTGCGTGACGACCCCCGCTACCCCTCGTACGCGGCCCTCGTGTCCCTCTTCACGTCCGCGATGCTGCTCGTCGTCTACTCCGGTGACCTGATGGTGCTCCTGGTCGGCTGGGAGATCATGGGCATCTGCTCATACTTCCTGGTCGGCCACTACTGGGAGACCCCCGAGGCCCGCGCCGCCTCCCTGAAGGCCTTCCTGGTCACCAAGCTCGGCGACGTCCCCTTCCTCATCGGCCTGTTCGCCCTCGCTGCCGACACCGGCACCTTCCGCATCACCGGCATCCTGGGTGCCGTCGCCCACGGCGGCCTCGATCACCCCACCGTGATCGCCCTGCTGCTCCTCGCCGGTGTCGCTGGCAAGTCCGCGCAGTTCCCGCTGCACACCTGGCTGCCCGACGCCATGGCGGGCCCCACCCCCGTCTCCGCGCTGATCCACGCGGCGACGATGGTCGCCGCCGGTATCTACTTCGTGGCCCGGCTCCTCCCCGTCTTCGCCGAATCCGGCGCCGCCCTCGTCGTCCTCGCCGTGATGGCTGCCGTCACGATGATCGGCTCCGGCCTCGCCGCCCTCGCCCAGGACGACATCAAGCGCGTCCTCGCCTACTCGACCATCGGCCAGCTCGGCTACATGTCGGGCGCCCTTGCCGTCGGGGACCGTGGAGCCGCCGTTTTCCACCTCATCTCGCACGGCGCGTTCAAAGCCGTCCTCTTCCTCGCCGCAGGCGTGGTCATCCACGCGGCAGGCACCAACTCACTGGCCGCCATGTCCCGCATGGGAGGCCTCGCCAAGCGCATCCCCGACGCCTACTGGACGATGACGGTCGCCCTGCTCGCGCTGGCCGCCATCCCGCCGTTCGCCGGATTCTTCTCCAAGGAAGCCGTCCTCGTCGCCGCCGAGCACACCGCCCTCGGTGACCGGCACGTCGCCCCCGCGGCCGCCGGCTGGACCGTCCTCGTCGCCGGCCTCCTGGCCGCCATGCTCACCGCCGCGTACGCCACCCGCCTCTGGCTCCTCGCATTCCGCGGCCGCGGCGCCGAGGCCCCCGACCACGGCAGGCAGCCCGTCGCCATGACCTCGGTCCTGTGGGTACTGGCCGTCCCCACCATGGCCTTCGGCCTGACCGTCGGCGTGATCACCGACTGGTTCGACGGCCACAGCCTCACCCCGTCGCTGACCACCGCCGTGCTGTCCACCGGCGTCGGTCTCGTCGGCGGCCTCGTCACCTACGGGGCCTGGCGCCACACCTCGGCACTCGCCGCACGCACCCCCATGGGTTCCGTCGTCGCCCACCCCGACGCGGAACCCGCCCTCGTCGAGATCGAGGCCATCGAGAGCCACACCGCCGCCTACGGCGACGCCGGTGACGCCCCCGATCCGGCCGACCCCGGGCGCCTGCTGCTCGGGCCCCTTCACCGCCACGCGGCCACCGGCTTCCACCTGGACGCCCTGTACGCAGCCCTGTTCGTCCGCCCCGTCCAGGCCGCGGCGAGCCTCGTCCGCTTCCTGGACCGCGAGGTCGTCGAGACCTACGTGCGGGGCTCCGCCACCGGTGCGCGCTGGCTCGGCACCGCCGTCCGCCGCGCGCAGACCGGCAACGTGCAGACCTACCTCAGCGCGCTGCTCGCCGGTTCGCTGGTCCTGGCGGTCGCCGCCGTCGTCTTCGCCAACGTCAACGCCGGGTCGTGAGCCGTGATCGATATCAGCGCATCCGTGATGCAGTTCCTTCTGGCGTTCGTCGTCGTCGCCCCGCTCGTCGGGGCCGTGGCCGCTCTGCTCCCGGCTCCGCCCGGGCTGAAAGGCAGGAACCCCGACCAGGCCGTGCTCCGCCACGGCGTGACCGTCACCGGCGTGATCCTCATCGCGGCGATCGTGCTGGCCGTCGGCTTCGACCACGACCACCCGTCGAAGATGCAGGCCACCACCGACATCAACTGGATCCCGGCGCTCGATGTCCGCATCCATCTCGGCATCGACGGCATCTCGCTCCCCCTCCTCGTACTGACCGCGCTGCTGACCTTCCTCTGCGCGCTCTACAGCTACTTCAAAATGCCCGCGGGCCCCTCCCCGAAGGCCTTCGTCGCGCTCGTCCTCGTCCTGGAGTCCGGCACCCTCGCGACCTTCGCCGTCCTCGATCTGCTGCTGTTCTTCCTGGCGTTCGAGATGGTGCTCGTCCCGATGTACTTCCTCATCGCCCGCTGGGGTGGTGCGCAGAAGCAGGCAGCCGCCTGGAAGTTCATCCTCTACACACTGCTCGGCTCGGTCGTCATGCTGCTGGGCCTGCTCCTCATCGGACTGAGGAGCGGCACCTTCGACATGGTGGCACTCGCCACTGACAACGGCCGGGGCCTCAGCACGTCCGTGCAGGTCATCGCCGTTCTCGCGATCGGCATCGGGCTCGCGGTGAAGACGCCGATGTGGCCGCTGCACAGCTGGCTCCCCGACGCCCACACCGCCGCCCCGACCGTCGGTTCCGTCCTCCTCGCGGGCGTCATGCTGAAGATGGGCACGTACGGCTTCGTCCGGATCCTGCTCCCGATCGCCCCTGACGGCATGCACACGTTCGCGCCCTACCTCGCGGCGTTCGCAGTCATCGGCATCATCTACGGATCGCTCGCCT
Organism: Streptomyces sp. NBC_01013; assembly: GCF_045162765.1. Classification (NCBI taxonomy): domain Bacteria; kingdom Bacillati; phylum Actinomycetota; class Actinomycetes; order Kitasatosporales; family Streptomycetaceae; genus Streptomyces; species Streptomyces sp. NBC_01013. Next base: position 3,411,393 of record NZ_CP108687.1, on the reverse strand, counting down.
GCCTGGCCCTCGCCAGGCCCGGCGCCAAGGGCGACCTGAAGCGGCTGATCGCCTACTCCTCCGTCGGCCACATGGGCTTCGTCCTCCTCGGCATCGCGAGCATGACCCCCACCGGTGTCAACGGGGCGCTCTTCGCCAACATCGCCCACGGTCTCATCACCGGCCTGCTGTTCTTCCTGGTCGGCGCGGTCAAGGACCGGTACGGCACCGCCGACCTCGACACCCTCGCCGGAGCCACCGGCGCCGCGCTCTACGGCCGCGCACCACGCCTCGGCGGCCTTCTCGCGTTCGCCGCGGTCGCCTCCCTCGGTCTGCCCGGACTCGCCGGCTTCTGGGGCGAGATGCTCGCCCTGTTCGGCGCGTTCGACCCCGCCGAGGGCCTGAGCCGCCCCGCCTTCCTGACCTTCATGTCCATCGCCGCGTTCGGCACCCTGCTCACCGCCGCGTACCTGCTCGTCGTCGTCCGCCGCGTCTGCATGGGCGCCAAGCGCGAGGAACCGCACCCCATCGCAGACGTCCAGAGCTACGAATTCGCCGCCTGGACCCCCCTCGCGGCCCTCACCGTCCTCGCCGGCCTGTGGCCCGCCGTCCTCCTCGGCCTCACCGACCCGGCCGTGCAGAAGCTCCTCGCAGGAGGCAAGTCGTGACCACAGCGGCCGAGAGCACCACCGGCCTCCTTCAGTCGGCGGCCGGGAACACCACCGGTCTCGTCCAGTCGGCGGCCGGGAGCAGTGCCACCAGCCTCGTCCAGTCCGTCGACTGGCTCGCGATCGCGCCCCCGGTCACCGTCGCGGTCGTCGCCCTCGTCGTCCTGGTCGCCGACCTCTTCGTCCCCGCAGCACGCAAGTCGCTCCTCGGCTACGGGGCCGTAGCCGGACTCGTCGCCGCCCTCGCGCTCATCATCCCGCTGCACGACGGTGACCGCTCCACCTTCTGCCTCACCACCGGCACCCGCGCCTGCAGCTACACCGCGGATCACTTCACCCTGGTCATCCAGGCCCTCGTGCTCGGCGGGGCCCTGCTCACCGCCCTGCTCTCCATCGGTGACACCCGCAAGCTGCCCGCCGGCGAATTCTGGTTCCTGCTGCTGTCCTCCGCCGCGGGCGCCGCGCTTCTCCCCGCCGCCCGCGACCTCGCCACCCTCGTCATCGCCCTCGAAGTCGCCTCGCTGCCCGCCTTCGCCCTCGTCGGCATCAAGCGCGGTGACCGGCGCTCCTCGGAAGCCGCGCTGAAGTTCTTCCTCTCCTCCGTCGTCGCGACCGCCGTGATGCTCCTCGGCGTCAGCTTCGTGTACGCGGCGACCGGCACCCTCCACCTCACGGAGATCGCCGACCGCCTCGACGACGTCCCCGGGCAGCTCGGCACCCTCGCTCAGGCGGGCGTCGCCCTCACCCTCGTCGGCTTCGCCTTCAAGACGGCTGCCGCACCCTTCCACTTCTGGGTCCCCGACACCTACGTCGGGGCCCCGGTGCCGATCGCCGCCTACCTCTCGGTCGTCGGCAAGGCGGTCGGCTTCTCCGGCCTCATCCTCGTCACCGTGGTCGCCTTCCCGTCCTACGCGGACGTCTGGGGCCCCGCCCTCGCCGTCCTCGCCGCACTCACCATGACCGTCGGCAACGTCGCCGCACTGCGACAGAGCGCCACCCGTGCCCGCAGCGCCGTACGCCTGCTCGCCTGGTCCTCCGTCGGCCAGGCCGGCTACCTCCTGGTGCCGATCGCGGCCGCCGCGTACGCAGGAAACCGCCAGATCGGCTCCACGGTCGCGTACGCGCTGATGTACGCCGTCGTGAACCTCGGCGCCTTCGCGGTCGTCGCCCTGGTCGCCCGCACCCACCCCGGCAACCGCATCGCCGACTACCGCGGTCTGTACGCCACCCGCCCGCTCGCCGCCCTCGCGATGGGCTTCTTCCTGCTCTGCCTCGCCGGACTGCCGCCGGGCATCATCGGGCTCTTCGCCAAGGTCACGGTCTTCTCCTCGGCCGTCGACGCCGGACTCGGCTGGCTCGCCGTCGTCATGGCCGTGAACGTCGTGATCGCGCTCTACTACTACCTCCAGTGGACCGCGGCCCTGTTCCGAGGCCCCGCCGAGGGGGGTACGGAGCAGCCCCGCACCCGCCACCGCGCCCCGGCCCCGCTCACCGTCGCGATCGTCCTCACCGCCGTCGCCGGCATCGCCCTGTCGGGTGCCCCGCAGACCGTCCTCCGGTTCGCCGACGTCAACCTGTTCTGACGCGCTGCTCCGACGTCGCCAAGATCGGTTTGCCCCCGGCAGCCCGGACAGGGCAGGGTCATGCCCGCGCATGGCGCATACAACCTTCCCATCACAACAGAGGAGCCGGAAGCAGTGCTGAACGGGTTCAAGGACTTCATCCTTCGCGGAAACGTGATCTCCATGGCGATCGGCCTCGCCGTCGGAGCGGCGTTCACCGCGGTCGTCACCGGATTCAGCAACGCGTTCATCGTGCCGCTGATCGGCATCATCACCCGCGGCACCGGCGACTTCAGCAAGGCGCACTTCAAGTTCGACGGAGTGACCTTCCCCTACGGCCTCTTCGTGAGTGCCGCGATCGCCTTCCTGATCACCGCCGCGGTCCTTTACTTCTGTGTCGTCATGCCCATGGCCAAGGTCCAGGACCGCTTCACCGCCAAGAAGGACCAGGAGGAGATCGACATCAAGGCCGCCCTCCGCGACTGCCCCCGCTGCTACACGGCGATCCCGGCCATCGCCTCCCGCTGCGGCCACTGCACCAGCGAGGTCGAGCCCGACCCCGAGGCCCTGGCGCTCGCGAAACTGCCCGTCCAGCGCTGAGCCGGGGGCGCGCCCCCACCCGTACGGCCTATGGCCCGCTCCGGCGCGAACGCCCGCAGCGGGCCGGGTCCTGCGGCGGTGGGCACAAGGGAACTAGCTCTCCTCGCCTGGCGTTGACCAGTACGGGAGGCTCCACTGGGGAGTGGAGCACCACCAAGCAAGGGTTCCCCTGCTGCACCACTTGGAGGGCGTACCGTGCACCGCCGGCACAACGGGCTGAGAACCGCCGTACTCCTCGGAGGCCTCTCCGCACTCATCATCGTCATCGGCAGCTTCTTCGGACGTACGGGTCTGATCGTCGCGCTCCTCGTAGCCCTCGGCACCAACGCCTACGCGTACTGGAACAGCGACAAGCTGGCACTGCGAGCCATGCGGGCCCGCCCGGTGAGCGAGTTCGAAGCGCCCCAGCTCTACCGCATGGTCCGTGAGCTCTCCACCGCGGCCCGACAGCCCATGCCGCGCCTCTACATCTCCCCGACCCAGGCCCCCAACGCCTTCGCGACCGGCCGCAACCCGCGCAACGCCGCCGTCTGCTGCACCGAAGGCATCCTTCAGATCCTGGACGAACGGGAACTGCGCGGCGTCCTCGGTCACGAGCTCAGCCATGTCTACAACCGCGACATCCTGATCTCGTCCGTCGCCGGAGCACTCGCCTCCGTCGTCATGTTCCTGGTCAACTTCGCCTGGCTGATCCCGATCGGCCGCTCCAACGACGACGAGGGCCCCGGCATCCTCGGCATGCTGCTGATCATGATCCTCGGCCCGCTCGCCGCCTCCGTGATCCAACTGGCCGTCAGCCGCTCCCGGGAATACGAGGCGGATGCCTCGGGCGCCCAGCTGACCGGCGACCCGTTGGCCCTGGCCGACGCCCTGCGGAAGCTGGACGCCGGCACCAAACAGCTTCCGCTGCCCCCTGAGCCCCGGATCGAGACCGCGAGCCACATGATGATCGCGAACCCGTTCCGACCCGGGCAGGGTATGTCCAAGATGTTCTCGACCCACCCGCCCATGGCCGAGCGCATCGCCCGACTCGAGCAGATGGCAGGTCATCGACCGTGAAGACAATTCTGAACGTCATTTGGCTGGTCCTGTGCGGCTTCTGGATGTTCCTCGGCTACCTGCTGGCGGGACTCCTGCTCTGCATCACGATCATCGGCATCCCCTTCGGCCTCGCGGCCTTCCGTATCGGCCTCTACGCCCTGTGGCCCTTCGGCCACCGGGTCGTCGACCGCCGGGACGCGGGTGCGCCCTCGTGCGTCGGCAATGTGCTGTGGCTGGTCCTCGCCGGCTGGTGGCTGGCGCTCGGTCACATCACCACAGGCATCGCCCTGTGCATCACGATCATCGGCATCCCCCTGGGCATCGCGAACTTCAAGCTGATCCCCGTCTCGCTGATGCCCTTCGGCAAGGAGATCGTCAGTACCGACGAAGAGTTCGCCGGCTGGTAGCGCACCGGGCGGCCCGCGGCGTACCGCCAGTCACACCCGGTGATGCGCAACCGCCCGACCGGCGCGAACGTCTTGGATACCAGGACCGAGTGACGGGTAGGTTGGCGCGCATGACCATCATCGGCTGGATCATCCTCGGACTCGTCGCGGGCGTCATCGCCAAGATCCTGCTGCCGGGCCGCGACCCCGGCGGCCTCGTGGGCACCACCCTCATCGGGATCGTCGGCGCCTTCCTGGGAGGCTGGATAGCGACACGCTTCCTGGACCGCACGATCAACAACGAGGACTTCTTCGACCCCGCGACCTGGGTCTCGGCCATCGGTGGCTCACTGGTCCTGCTGATCGCCTACCGGCTGCTGTTCGGGAACTCCCGCGAACGCCGCTGACGCCCGTCGTCCGCCGGGGCGCCGAGCCCCGTCTCGCGCAGCGTCAGGTTGAGCCGGCCACCACTCATCCCCGTCCCGGGGCCCGCTGTTCCGGGACGGATCCTCGGCACACCGTGGAACGCGTGACGCGACGGCCCGCCGAAGACGAACAGGTCGCCGGAGGCCAACTCCACGTCCGTGTAGGGCTGCCCCCGGCCCTCCGTGTTGCCGAAGCGGAAGACACAGGTGTCGCCGATGCTGAGCGACACGACGGGGGCACCGGACCGTTCCTCCTTGTCCTGGTGCATGCCCATCCGTGCCGCGTCGTCATAGAAGTTGATCAGCGCGGCGTCGGGTGCGTACCTCCGTACCGGACTCTCCGTCCCGTACGCCTCCACCACCGCCGCCCGCCCCAGCTCCGCGAGCCACTCCGGAAACGGGGCGACCGGCGCACCGTTCACGTCGTCCGCCGTTCGCGTGTACCGGTACGGCTGCCAGTGCCATCCCAGGCACACCGTCCGCACCGACATCACCCCGCCACCGGGCAGCGACGTGTGCCGCAGCGGAACGGGCCCGCGCGCCCACTCACGGCACGCCGCCACCAACTCCCGCTGCTGGGCGACCGACAGCCACTCCGGTACGTGCACGGCGCCCGGCGCGACCACGGCCCGCGGCCTCGGGAAGAGCCCGGTCATCAGCCCACCGCCAGGGCACCCTCGAGCCCCAGGAGCTGCTCCTTGCGCTCCAGGCCGCCCGCGTAACCCCGCAGCGCCCCGTCCGCACCGATCACCCGATGGCACGGCCGCACGACGAGCAACGGATTGCGCCCGATCGCCGTACCCACGGCCCGTACCCCCGCACCGGGGGAACCGACCCGCTCGGCGATCTGCCCGTACGACACCGTCTCGCCGTACGGAACACCGTCCAGAGCGGCCCAGACCCGGCACTGGAAGTCTGTGCCCCGGCCCTCGGCGTACACCAGGTCGAAGCGGGTCCGCCGCCCCTCGAAGTACTCCCGCAGCTGCGCGGCAATCCCCGCGAACGCCTCCGGCTCATGCAGCCAGTCGTCCTGGACGACCGCCGCACCCTTCTGACCCGGCAGGGAGAGCGAGACGAGCGCGACCCCCGCCGCGGTACCGGCAGGCCCCGCAACCTCCTCGCCGACCAGCAGCAGCTCACCCAGCGGGCTGCCGACCGTCGCGTACATGGTCATGACTCGTCCCTCTTCTCGTCCGTCGGCCGCCGGTCCACCGGCCGCCACGGACCAGTCTGCGTCGCCCGCACCGCCGCGACCGGCGGTATTCGGACATGCAGTCCGGGCGCGGAGCGATGCATTCCACCCCGTGCCCGGACCACCGCGTTCTACCGGTAGTTCGCGAACTGGACGTCGAAGTCGAAGTCCTGGCCCTTCACCAGCGCCTGTACGGCCTGCAGGTCGTCCCGGCTCTTCGAGCTGACCCGCAGCTCGTCGCCCTGGACCTGCGCCTTGACGCCCTTGGGGCCCTCGTCGCGAATGATCTTCGCGACCTTCTTGGCGTTCTCCTGCGAGATGCCTTCCTCGATCGTGCAGAACAGCTTGTACTCCTTGCCGGACAGCTGCGGCTCGCCCGCGTCCAGCGACTTCAGCGAGATGCCGCGCTTGATCAGCTTGGACTGGAAGATGTCGAGGATCGCCTTGACGCGCTCCTCGCCGCTCGCCTCCATCAGGATCTTCTCGCCGGACCAGGAGATCGAAGCTCCGGTGCCCTTGAAGTCGTAGCGCTGGGAGATCTCCTTGGCGGCCTGGTTGAGGGCGTTGTCGACCTCCTGCCGCTCGACCTTCGAGACGATGTCGAAACTGGAGTCGGCCATGACGTGTGGCTCCTTGTATCGGGGTGCTGGAAAGGAAGTGCTTGCAGGGGCGGTCGCGGCGCCCTCGGGCACCACGCCGCCAACAAAGCCTAGCCACCCGTGCCCGTCCTGGCCGCTGGTCAATCCAGTGGCGTAGCACCCCCGGGCATCAGGTATCGTTTACGTCGTTGCCACAGAGCACCACCGCAAGGTGGATCTCACGGCAGCATCCCTTGGCGGTGTGCCCGAGTGGCCAAAGGGAGCAGACTGTAAATCTGCCGGCTCAGCCTACCCAGGTTCGAACCCTGGCGCCGCCACAAAGCAAGGCCCTCGTCCTTCGGACGGGGGCCTTCTCTGTTGTGTCACGGTGTGCCGTGCTGAGCAACGTGAACATGGGATCCGTGCTGGTCAGCGCACGTCTGCGGGGTGTGCCCCTTCGGTTCGACGGGCGGGGGAAGGCCTCCTCGGAGGTGGCCGCGGCCCTCGGCGGGCGGCGGCCCGGCGCCTTCTGCCCCGAGGTTGCCGCCGGACTGCCCACGCCCCGTCGCCCCGCCGAGATCGTCGGTGCCGACGGGCACGACGTGCTGGACGGCCGGGCCCGCGTCGTGGACGACACCGGACACGAGGTGACGGACGCGTCCGTGGACGGCGCCAGGCGTGCGCCGGAGGCCGCGCCAGGGGCGGGCTGCACGGAGGCGCTGCTGATGGCCCGCAGCCCTTCGTGCGGGCGCGGCAGGGTTTATGACGGTACGTTCGCCGGTGGGTTGCGCGAGGGCGACGGGGTCACCGCGGCCCTGCTGGAGCTGCACGGCACCCCCGTCCGGCCCGCGACCGGAGACCGGTGGGGGCGGACGGTCACGCGGGACGGGAGCGGTTCCCCGTGACCTCCGGCACCGGCGGACTGCCCGGGCTCAGTTCCCCGCGATGTCCTTCACCGCGACCGAGACCGGGACGTTGCCCGAGATCAGTTCCAGCGTGAGGCCCGCCGTCGCCGGGGTGTCCAGCAGCTCCACGATCGCCGCCGCCACGTCGTCGCGCGGGACCGGGCCGCGCCCGGTCGACGCGGCGAGCAGGACCTGTCCGGTGCCCGCGTCGTTGGTCAGCATCCCGGGGCGCAGGATCGTCCAGTCGAGGGCCGGCTGCGCGCGCACGTACGCGTCCGCCGCCCCCTTGGCCCGCAGATAGACGTCGAACACCTCGTCGCCGGGGTGGTCCGGGTCGGCTCCCATGGACGACACCACGACATAACGCCGCACCCCCGCCCGCTGGGCCGCGTCCGCGAAGAGCACCGCGGCGCCCCGGTCCACCGTGTCCTTGCGGTCCGTGCCGCTGTTGGGGCCCGCTCCGGCCGCGAAGACCGCCGCGTCGGCGCCGCGCAGCGCTTCGGTGGCCTCCTCCACGGTGGCCGACTCGAGGTCCAGGACCACGGGTTCGGCGCCCACGGCGCGGAGTTCCTCGCTCTGCTGCGGGTTGCGGATGACGCCCGCCGCCTCGTCCCCGCGCGCAGCGAGCAGCCGCTCCAGCCGCAGCGCGATCTGACCATGTCCACCTGCGATGACAATGCGCATGGTGTCGACGGTACGCCGGAGCGGGCCGCCGCGCTCAAGGCCCGCCGCCGGTCCCGGAATCCGGTCTCCCCTGGCGCGGCAGCCCGAATGATCCGTCCGTCCCGGAGTCGCAGTACTCGCGTACCGCACTGGTCCGGGCCACCACCCGGCCGCGATGCACCACGATCCGGCTGTACGCGAGCGAGAGCACCCCGGTCAGCTGTGCCCCGCGTACGGCGAGCAGCTCTGCGGGGAAGCCCGCTTCGACCCGCACCTCTGGCAGCCCCATGGCGCTCCTGGCGTCCGCGGAGACGGCCTGGTAGGCGGGCTCCGCCCGCAGTCCGCCCTGGGACGCCAGCAGAAAGGCGGCTTCCAGTGGGTCGCCGCGTCCCACGGGGTTGGCGAGGTCGCGCAGCGCTCCGCTGCCCGCAGCGACCCGTACCCCTGCCGCGCGCAGCAGCCGTACGGGGGCGACGCCGCTCCGCTCGGCTCCGCAGCAGCCGCCCTGGGGAAGGCAGACGACCGTCACACCGGCTGCGGCGAGCTGGTCGGCGGCACGGCCGGCGGCATCCTCGGGAAGCCGGGAGAGGCCGGCACAGGGGCCGATGGAGACCCCTTGCCGCATCCCGGCCGCCGTGGTCGCGAACCTGGCCAGCCGGGCCGGATCGTCACTGTCCGTGTGCAGGTCCACGGGGCAGCCGTGCTCGGCGGCGACTTCGAGGACGGCCTCCGCGTACCCCGCCGGGTCGGGGTCCAGGTCGGGGCATCCGCCGACCGCACCGGCTCCCATCTTCAGCGCGTCGCGGAGCATCGCCAGGTTGCCGGCGCCTGCGACGCCGGTGAGCAGCCGGGGGACGGCGACCGCGGTCAGATCGGCGAGCCCGCGCAGCGAGCGGCGGGCCTGCAGGACGGCTTCGAGGGCGCCGAGGCCCGCCATGTCGCCGATCCGCACGTGCGAGCGCAGGGCGGTCGCGCCGTGGCCGAGCTGGAGCAACGCGGCCTCGGTGGCGCGCCGCTGGATGTCTTCGGGGTGCTGCGAGGCGGGTCCGGGGGCGTCGGGCCCGGCAACGTCGGCGGTGAGCGCGGTGTCGCTGTGGGCGTGCGGCTCGGCGGGGGCGGGGAGCAGCAGGTAGCCGCGCAAGTCCACGCGGGCACCGGGCGCGACGAGGCTGCCGGCGGTGCCGACGGCCTCGATGCGGGCGCCGCCGAGCCGTACGTCCACGATGCGGCCGTCGGTGAGACGGGCGCCGCAGAGCGTCAGGGCGGAGCTCTCCGGGTCGGGGGAGGCATCGGCCGCGTGGTCGTCCGGCCGCCGCGGCTGACTGTCGGGCATCACGGCTCCTGGATGGGGGCAAGATCACTCAGAGTGAGTTGAGCTTAGGGGCGTGCCCGGTTCGGTTCGAGGAGGAGCCAAATAGTCGTACCGGTGCGCGCAAGCCTCAGCCCCAGTGCGGGGCCTCGGGTGGACGCGGCTGATCAAGGGCGGGGGCGACGCCGGTCCGGGGCTCGGACGGGGCCGGACCAAGCGCTGGGAGCGAGGTCGCTCAAGGACTCGGGCGGGACTGATCAAGCGCCCGGAGCGGTGCCGGTCAGGAGCTCGGGCGGGACTGATCAAGGGCGCGGAGCCGTGCTGATCAAGGGCTCGGGATGGGGCTTCGAAACGGATTTGGGCGATCGGCGACCGACCGTGTAATGTCTTCATCGCTCGCCCCAATAGCTCAGTCGGTAGAGCGTCTCCATGGTAAGGAGAAGGTCTGCGGTTCGATTCCGCATTGGGGCTCTGGTGATCGGGAAACCCCGCTTCGGCGGGGGGACTCAGTCATCAAAGCGGTGTAGCTCAGTCGGTAGAGCAAGCGGCTCATAATCGCTGTGTCACCGGTTCAAGTCCGGTCACCGCTACTAACAGTAGCCGATTGTGGGGTCGGTCCTCCGATCGGCTACTCTTTTTTTTGCGTTCATCCGTCCACCGTCCGTCCAAGGAGCACTCACGTGGCTGCCACCGACGTCCGCCCGAAGATCACGCTGGCCTGCGTGGAGTGCAAGGAGCGGAACTACATCACCAAGAAGAACCGGCGTAACAACCCGGACCGACTTGAGATGAAGAAGCATTGCCCGCGCTGCAACTCGCACACTGCGCACCGCGAAACGCGCTGAATCAGGCTCGTACACGAGGCCGTCCCCATTGGGGGCGGCCTCGTGTCGTTGTACGGGGCTGTCCTTCGGCCCCTTCGTCTTTCATCAGGAGGTTGCGAGCTCATGGCGCTCGACCAGTCCTTCGTGGGACGGACCTATCCGCCCACCCCGCCGTACGAGGTCGGCCGGGAGAAGATCCGCGAGTTCGCCGAGGCGGTGGGCGACGCGAATCCCGTGTACGTCGACCCCGAGGCGGCCAGGGCGCTCGGTCACAGTGATGTGATCGCGCCGCCGACGTTCGTGTTCTCGATCACCTTCAAGGCCGCCGGTCAGGTCGTGGAGGACCCGCAGCTGGGTCTGGACTACAGCCGGGTGGTGCACGGTGATCAGAAGTTCGTCTATGTGCGTCCGGTGCGGGCGGGGGACCGGCTGACGGTCACCTCGACGATCGAGGCGGTCAAGTCCATGGCGGGCAACGACATCCTGGATGTTCGTGGCGAGGTCTACGACGAGTCCGGTGAGCATGTCGTGACGGCGTGGACGAAACTGGTGGCGCGCGCCGCCGAGGAGGCCTGATGGCGGCGAAGGTGAGTTACGACTCGGTCGAGGTCGGAACGGAACTGCCGCCGCAGTTCTTCCCGGTCACCCGGGCGGCGCTGGTGCAGTACGCGGGCGCGTCGGGCGACTTCAATCCGATCCACTGGAACGAGAAGTTCGCCCGCGAGGTCGGGCTGGAGGATGTGATCGCCCACGGCATGTTCACCATGGCCGAGGCGATCCGTGTGGTCACCGACTGGGCCGGCGATCCGGGCTCGGTCATCGAGTACGGGGTCCGGTTCACCAAGCCGGTCGTCGTGCCCGACGACGACAAGGGTGCGCTGATCGAGGTCAGCGGCAAGGTGGCCGCACTGCTGGACGACCGGCGGGTGCGGGTTGACCTGACGGTGATGAGTGCCGGCAAGAAGGTGCTGGGCATGTCCCGTGCCGTGGTGCAGCTCGCCTGAAGCTGTTGAGGGGCGATGTAAGGGGCGCGGTCCTTTGGGCCGTGCCCCTTACGTATGCGCGGGCTATGGGGCCGTGTTCCTTACGTACCCCGCTCCATGGGGCTGTGTTCCTTGCGTGTGCGCGGGCCGCGGGGCCTGTCCCTTGCGCATGCCCGCTCCACGGGCCGTGCCCGTATGCATGCGAGGCACTTACGCATGTGCGCCCCGTGGGGCGGCGCCCTTCACGGCCTCACCCGGTCGCTACCCATCAGGGGTTCGCGGGCGTCACGGATCAGCGGTTCGGGCGAGTCCGTTGACTAAGTTAGTGATTGAGTACTAACTTAGGGGCATGGCAAGGATGAGTGCAGACGAGCGGCGCGAGAGCGTCATCCGGGCGGCGATCACCGAATTCGCCCGGGGCGGGTACAGTGCCACCTCCACCGAGGCGATCGCCAGGCGCGTAGGTGTCTCGCAGCCGTACCTGTTCCGTCTCTTCTCCAACAAGCAGGCGATGTTCCTGGCCGCTACCGAGCGATGCCTGGAAGACACCCGCAAGGTCTTCGCGGACGCGGCGGAGGGGCTGGAGGGCGAGGCGGCGCTCCACGCCATGGCGACCGCCTACCAGCGGCTGATTCTTCACGACCCCGACAAGCTGCTGATGCAGATGCAGCTGTACTCGGCCGTAGCGGCGGCCGAGGCGGCCGGGGACCACGAGTTCGGCGAGTCGGCGCGGGCGGGATGGCTCCAGCTCTGGGACGACGTGCACCTCGCGCTCGGGGCCGACGCCGACGAGACGACGACCTTCCTCGCCTACGGAATGCTTGCCAATACTCTGACCTCGCTCGGCTTTCCGGCCGGCCACCGGGTCTGGTCCGGGTTCTACTCCTCGGCCAGGCCCGACGCCTGACCGGTTCCACCCGGGTTCGGCCCGGTTTTCTGCCCATCGAAGTTAGTCATCAATAACTAACCCCCAGGGGGAGCAGTGGACCAGCACACGAAGGGCCGCGCGGGAGCGGCCTGGGCCCTTGTCATCACCAGCGTGGCCGGCTTCATGGCGGCTCTGGACAACCTCGTCGTCACCACGGCCCTGCCGTCCATCCGCGAGAGCCTCGGCGGTGAACCGGAGGAGCTCGTGTGGACGGTGAACGCGTACACCCTCACCTTCGCGGTGCTGCTGATGTTCGGTGCCTCCCTCGGTGACCGGTTCGGTCGACGCCGGCTCTTCACCATCGGGCTCGCCGTCTTCACCGGTGCATCGGCCGCAGCCGCCCTCTCGCCCGGGATCAACGAACTCATCGCCTTCCGTGCCGTCCAGGGCGTGGGCGCGGCCATCATGATGCCGCTGACGCTCACCCTGCTCACGGCCGCCGTGCCGGCCGCCCGCCGGGGCGCCGCGCTGGGCATCTTCGGCGCCGCTACCGGACTGGCGGTGGCCAGCGGCCCGCTGATCGGCGGCGGTCTCACCGAGCACATGTCCTGGCAGTGGATCTTCTGGCTGAACGTCCCGATCGGGCTGCTCCTGCTGCCGCTCGCCAGGCTGCGCCTCGCCGAGTCCTACGCCCCCGAATCCCGGCTCGACGTGCCCGGCACCCTCCTGGTCAGCGCGGGGCTCTTCGGAATCGTCTACGGCCTCGTGAACGCCAACGCCGACGGCTGGACCAGCCCCACCGTCCTGACCGCCCTGATCGCCGGTACCGCGCTCATCGGCGGATTCATCCGCCACGGGTTCCGCGTCAGGAACCCGATCCTGCCCATGCGCCTCTTCAAGGACCGGGCGTTCTTCGGGATCAACATGGCCAGTCTGCTGATGTTCTTCGGCATGTTCGGTTCGATCTACCTGCTCAGCCAGTACTTCCAGGGCGTCCTGGGCTACTCGCCCACCGAGGCCGGACTGCGGATGCTGCCCTGGACCGGCATGCCGATGCTGGTGGCGCCCATCGCCGGGGTGCTCGCCGACCGGCTCGGTGGCCGCCCGGTGGTCGTGACCGGGCTCGCCCTGCAGGCCGTCGGCCTCGGACTGTTCGCCATGGCCCTCGCGCCCGACGCCTCCTACGTCTCGCAGCTTCCGGCACTGACCGTCAGCGGCGTCGGCATGGCCCTGTACTTCGCACCCGCCGCCAGCCTGGTGATGTCCAGCGTCCGCCCCGGCGAACAGGGCATCGCCTCCGGTGCCAACAACGCGCTGCGCGAGGTCGGCGGTGCCCTCGGGGTCGCCGTGCTCGCCACGGTCTTCTCCTCGCAGGGCGGTTACGGCTCCGCCCGGTCCTTCACGGACGGGATCGTCCCCGCGGTCGGGATCGGGGCCGTTGTGGTGGCGCTCGCCGCGCTCGCCGCCCTGCTGATACCGCGCCGTCGTCCCGTCACTCCGGTCGAGGAGTCCGAGCAGGCCGAGGCGCGGGTCCCCGTACCCGCCTGACAGGTCGGCACGCCCGTACGGTCCGCTGCCCCGCCCGACGGTGGGGCAGCGGACCGTACTCTTGTCCCCGTGCAGGAACTCCACGACGCGCCCCTCGCCCCCCTGACCACCTTCCGGCTCGGCGGACCCGCCACCCGCCTCCTCACCGCGACGACCGACGCCGACGTGGTCGACGCCGTGCGCGAGGCCGACGACAGCGGCACCCCGCTCCTGGTGATCGGCGGCGGCAGCAATCTGGTCATCGGCGACAAGGGCTTCGAAGGCACCGCCCTGCGGATCATGACCAAGGGATTCGTGCTGGACGGGACGACGGTCGAACTGGCCGCCGGAGAGGTCTGGACGGACGCCGTCACCCGCAGCGTGGAGGCCGGACTGGCCGGCCTCGAATGCCTGGCCGGCATCCCCGGCTCCGCTGGGGCGACCCCGATCCAGAACGTCGGGGCGTACGGACAGGAGGTGTCGTCCACCATCACGGAGGTCGTCGCCTATGACCGGCACACCCGGGAGACGGTGACCATTCCGAACTCCGAGTGCGCCTTCGCTTACCGGCACAGTCGCTTCAAGGCCGAACCCGACCGGTTCGTGGTGCTGCGTGTCCGCTTCGGGCTGGAGGACGCGGGCGGCCTGTCCGCCCCGCTCAAGTACCCGGAAACGGCCCGCGCCATGGGCGTCCAGGAGGGGGAGCGCGTTCCCGCCGCGGCCGCTCGCGAAACCGTGCTCCGGCTCCGCGCCGGGAAGGGCATGGTGCTCGATCCCGAGGACCACGACACCTGGTCGGCCGGGTCCTTCTTCACCAACCCCATCCTCGACCCGGCCGAGTTCGAGGCGTTCCTCGCACGGGTCACGGAACGCCTCGGGCCGGACGTCACGCCCCCCGCCTTCCCCGCGGGCGGGGGACGCACCAAGACCTCGGCGGCCTGGCTCATCGACCGGGCCGGTTTCACCAAGGGATACGGCTCCGGCCCGGCCCGCATCTCCACCAAGCACACCCTCGCCCTCACCAACCGCGGCGCGGCGAGCACCGAGGACCTGCTGGCCCTGGCGAGGGAGGTCGTCGCCGGGGTCCACGCGACCTTCGGTGTCACGCTCGTCAACGAACCAGTGACCGTCGGAGTGAGCCTGTAGGGGCCCGCCCCTCAGTACGCCACGCCCACCCCCTGTTTCACCGTCGCCGGGTCGTCGGTGAGCGCCAGCATCGCGTGCGCAACGTCGGCCCGGGAGATGGACCGGCCGCTGCGCGGATTGCTACCGATGACCGTGCGGTAGGTGCCCGTCAGCGGCCCATTGGTGAGCTTCGGCGGCCGCACCGACGTCCAGTCCGTGGCGGAAGCCGCCAGCGCGGCCTCCATGGCCGTGAGGTCCGCGTAGACCTCCCTCAGGATCGCGCCGATCGCCGAGAGCATCATCCGGTCGAGCAACGGGTCGTCCGCGGGCTTCGGTGCGACGGGGGCCGCGCTCACCACGAGCAGTCGCCGTGTCCCCTCCGCCTCCATGGCCGTCAGGACGCTGCGGGTCAGCCGCTCGGCGATCCCGCCGGCCTTCCGGCCCCGCGAACCCAGACCGGAGAGCACCGCGTCGGAACCCGCGACCGCCTCACGCAACGCCTCCGGATCGTCGATACGGGCCGTGGTGTGGACCGTGAGGCCGGAGAGCGGCACCGGCAGCCGCGCGGGATCGCGGACCACCGCCGTCACCCCGTGCCCCGCCGCCGTCGCCTGGCGGACGATCTCCTGCCCGATGCCGCCTGTCGCGCCGAACACTGTGAGCTTCATGGCGCACCCTCCTCGGGTGGGTAAGTATTCACTCACCTCTAGAGTGAGTGGGTACTCACCCACCCGTCAAGCTTCGTTGGAGTGCACATGGAGCAGAGGCCGGCCCGCGCCCGCATCATCGACGCCGCCCACCAGCTGATGCTCACGATCGGACTGGCCCGGGCCACCACCAAGGAGATCGCCAAGGCCGCCGGCTGCTCCGAGGCCGCGCTCTACAAGAACTTCGCGAGCAAGGAGGAGCTCTTCGTGGTGGTGCTCAGGGAACGGCTGCCCAAGATCGACGGGATCCTGAAGCGCCTGATAGCCGACCCGGGGGAGGGGGAACGGACGGTGGAGCGCAATCTCGCCGAGATCGCCCGCGAGGCCGCCCTCTTCTACGAGCAGAGCTTCCCGATCGCCGCGTCCCTCTACGCCGAGCCCAGGCTCAAGGAGCGCCACAACGCGGCGATGCGCGAGCTGGGCGTCGGCCCGCACATGCCCATCCGCGGGGTCGACACGTATCTGCGCGCCGAACAGTCCGCAGGCCGGGTACGGGCCGACGCCGACACCTACGCGGCCGCCTCCCTGCTGATGGGGGCCTGCGCCCAGCGGGCCTTCGCCTACGACGCCACGGAGACCGGCGGGCCTCCTCAGTCGCTCGACGCCTTCGCCGCCTCGATCGCCCGGATGCTGCTGAGCGGGCTCGCGGAGTAGGCCGCGAGCGGACGCGGGTCAGCCCGCGGGCTTGGCCAGCCAGTCGTCGACGCCCGCCAGAAGCTCCGCACGCACCGCGTCGGGCGCCGCCGAACCCCGTACCGACTGGCGGGCCAGCTCCGCCAGCTCCTCGTCCGTGAACGCGTGGTGACGGCGCACGAGGTCGTACTGGGCTGCCAGCCGGGAGCCGAAGAGCAGCGGGTCGTCCGCGCCGAGCGCCATCGGCACACCGGCCTCGAACAAAGTGCGCAGGGGGACGTCGGACGGCTTCTCGTAGACGCCGAGCGCCACGTTCGACGCCGGGCAGACCTCGCAGGTCACCCCACGCTCGGCCAGCCTGCGCAGCAGCCGCGGGTCCTCGGCGGCCCGCACTCCGTGTCCGACCCGGGATGCGTCCAGGTCGTCCAGGCAGTCGCGGACGCTGGAGGGGCCCGAGAGCTCACCGCCGTGCGGGGCCGCCAGCAGTCCGCCCTCCCTGGCGATGGCGAAGGCCCGGTCGAAGTCACGGGCCATGCCGCGCCGCTCGTCGTTGGAGAGTCCGAATCCGACGACGCCCCGGTCCGCGTACCGCACCGCGAGCCGTGCCAGCGTCCTGGCGTCCAGTGGATGCTTCATCCGGTTGGCCGCGATCACCACCCGCATCGGCAGCCCGGTCTCGCGCGACGCGCTGTCCACCGCGTCCAGGATGATCTCGATCGCCGGGATGAGCCCGCCGAGCAGGGGCGCGTACGAGGTGGGGTCGACCTGGATCTCCAGCCAGCCGGAGCCGTCCGCCACATCCTCCTGGGCGGCCTCGCGCACCAGCCGCTGGATGTCGTCGGGAGTCCGCAGACAGGACCGGGCGATGTCGTAGAGCCGCTGGAAGCGGAACCAGCCGCGCTCGTCCGTCGCCCGCAGTTGGGGCGGCTCGCCGCCGGTCAGTGCCTCGGGCAGCCGCACGCCGTACTTGTCGGCGAGTTCGAGCAGCGTCGTGGGCCGCATCGACCCGGTGAAATGCAAGTGCAGGTGGGCCTTGGGCAACAGCCGTACATCACGCTCCATTCAAAGATCTTGCCGCACGGACGGGGTGCGGCGGTAGCCGGTTCCCCCATCGAGTTGTCCCTGGAACGGATAAGCGAACAAGAAAACGACCCCCGGCCGGAGCCGGGGGTCGCCACTGAAAGCCGACCGAGCGGGAGGCCCTGGGCTCGCTCGTCCGGATCGTGCCGGGCTCGCGGGTCCGGCACGCACACCTGCGGCGTCGCTCCCTGACCCGGCCCGATCCAGACGAAGGCCCTAGGCCTTGGCCTCGCCCAGCAGCTTCTGGAGCCGCGAGACGCCCTCGACGAGGTCGTCGTCACCCAGCGCGTACGAAAGGCGCAGGTAGCCCGGAGTGCCGAAGGCCTCGCCCGGCACGACCGCGACCTCGGCCTCGTCCAGGATCAGCGCCGCCAGCTCGACCGAGGTGGCGGGGCGCTTGCCGCGGATCTCCTTGCCGAGCAGCTCCTTCACCGACGGGTACGCGTAGAACGCGCCCTCGGGCTCCGGGCACAGGACGCCGTCGATCTCGTTGAGCATCCGCACGATGGTCTGCCGGCGCCGGTCGAAGGCGGTGCGCATCTCGGCGACCGCGTCCAGGTTTCCGGAGACGGCGGCCAGCGCGGCGATCTGGGCGACGTTGGAGACGTTGGAGGTGGCGTGGGACTGCAGGTTGGTCGCGGCCTTCACCACGTCCTTGGGGCCGACGATCCACCCCACGCGCCAGCCGGTCATCGCGTACGTCTTGGCGACGCCGTTGACCACGATGCACTTGTCGCGCAGCTCGGGCACGATCGCCGGCAGCGAGGTGAACGTCGCGTCGCCGTAGACCAGGTGCTCGTAGATCTCGTCGGTCAGCACCCACAGACCGTGCTCGACGGCCCACTTGCCGATCGCCTCGGCGTCCGCCTCGCTGTAGACCGCACCGGTCGGGTTCGAGGGGGAGACGAACAGGACGACCTTCGTACGCTCCGTGCGCGCCGCCTCCAGCTGCTCCACCGAGACCCGGTAGCCGGTGGTCTCGTCGGCCACGACATCCACCGGCACGCCGCCGGCGAGGCGGATCGACTCGGGGTAGGTGGTCCAGTACGGCGCCGGGACGATGACCTCGTCACCCGGGTCGAGGATCGCGGCGAATGCCTCGTAGATGGCCTGCTTGCCGCCGTTGGTCACCAGGATCTGGGAGGCGTCGACCTCGTACCCGGAGTCGCGCAGCGTCTTCTCTGCAATGGCGGCCTTGAGCTCGGGGAGCCCGCCGGCGGGGGTGTAGCGGTGGTACTTCGGGTTGCGGCAGGCCTCGACCGCGGCGTCGACGATGTAGCCGGGGGTCGGGAAGTCGGGCTCGCCGGCACCGAAGCCGATCACCGGACGGCCGGCGGCCTTGAGGGCCTTGGCCTTGGCGTCGACGGCGAGGGTGGCGGACTCGGAGATGGCACCGATGCGGGCGGAGACCCGGCGCTCGGAGGGAGAAGTAGCAGCGCTCATGCCCCCATGCTCCCAGACCGTATTCCCCGTCGGCACAGGGGTTTCAGGGACCGGACAGCACTCGGACAGCATGCGGACGGATGAGCGGACAGCATCGGACAGGAACGGTCGGGAGCTATCTGTTCGACGCCGGGCCGCTGAGCACGTACACTCACCTGTCGTTGGCCTTCACCAGCCGCACCGTTCCTGCACCCGAAGCATTCGGGGACATGCGGTAGGTTGGTGGAAACCACAAAGGGTCGTAGCTCAATTGGTAGAGCACTGGTCTCCAAAACCAGCGGTTGGGGGTTCAAGTCCCTCCGGCCCTGCTACACACTCCTTCGCCAGGATGTGTGCGCATGTACGTACTTCAATGCACCGCCGTGCGGCTCCACCGGGCGCGGCACGGCCATGACCCGGAATCAGGTGAGAAGCGTGACGGACGCCGTGGGCTCCATCGACATGCCTGATGCCGAGGACGAAGTCCCCGAGTCGAAGAAGAAGACCCGGAAGGGCGGCAAGCGCGGCAAGAAGGGCCCTCTGGGCCGTCTCGCGCTGTTCTACCGCCAGATCGTCGCCGAGCTGCGCAAGGTCGTCTGGCCGTCGCGCAACCAGCTGACGACATACACCTCAGTGGTGATTGTGTTCGTGGTCGTCATGATTGGTCTTGTTACCGTGATTGACTTCGGATTCCAGCGGGTCATCAAGTACGTCTTCGGCTGATCCCGCGGAGGGCGCCTCATGGGCGCCCCTTTCGCATGTTCCACCCATATGTATCCAGGAAGAAGCAGCCACCGTGTCTGACCCGAACCTGAACGACGCCATCGAGCCGACGGCGGGCGCCTTCGAGTCCGCCGAGGACGAGCTCGACATCGTCGAGGCGGCGGACGCTGTGGAGCCGGACCAGGCTGAAGCTGCCGACGCCGCCGCGGGCGAGCCCGCCGAGCAGGCCGCCGTGAACACCGAGGAGTCCGCCGAGGACGAGGCCGGTGAGGACGAGGGCGAGAGCCCCGAGGCCGAGGAAGCCGCCGACGAGGCCGACGAGGAAGAGGCCGAGCCGGCCGAGCCCGTCGACGCCGTCACCGCCCTGCGCGAGGAGCTCCGCGGCCTCCCGGGCGAGTGGTACGTCATTCACACGTACGCCGGTTACGAGAAGCGTGTGAAGGCCAACCTGGAGCAGCGTGCCGTCTCGCTGAACGTGGAGGAGTTCGTCTATCAGGCCGAGGTGCCTGAGGAGGAAATCGTCCAGATCAAGAACGGCGAGCGCAAGAACGTCCGCCAGAACAAGCTCCCGGGTTACGTCCTGGTGCGCATGGACCTGACGAACGAGTCCTGGGGCGTCGTCCGCAACACGCCCGGCGTCACCGGCTTCGTGGGCAACGCCTACGACCCGTATCCGCTGACCCTGGACGAGATCGTCAAGATGCTCGCCCCGGAGGCCGAGGAGAAGGCCGCCCGTGAGGCCGCAGAGGCCGAGGGCAAGCCGGCTCCGTCCCGCAAGGTCGAGGTCCAGGTGCTGGACTTCGAGGTGGGCGACTCCGTCACCGTCACCGACGGCCCGTTCGCGACGCTGCAGGCGACGATCAACGAGATCAACGCCGACTCGAAGAAGGTCAAGGGTCTCGTAGAGATCTTCGGCCGCGAGACTCCGGTCGAGCTCAGCTTCGACCAGATCCAGAAGAACTAGCGGTTATCCGCCAGCTTCTGGACACATGCCTACCGAGCAGGTCAGACCGGCTGTCACAGCAGGTCTGACCTGCTCGGTTTTTGGTCGCGCAGCTATACCCGTTATCGTTGTGCGGTATGCCTGCATCCGGATGACCGGATGACGGCGAAAACTCTCACTAGGACCCGGAGAGAGCACATGCCTCCCAAGAAGAAGAAGGTCACGGGGCTTATCAAGCTCCAGATCAACGCCGGTGCGGCCAACCCGGCCCCGCCGGTCGGCCCCGCACTGGGCCAGCACGGCGTCAACATCATGGAGTTCTGCAAGGCCTACAACGCCGCGACCGAGTCGCAGCGTGGCATGGTCGTGCCGGTGGAGATCACGGTCTACGACGACCGTTCCTTCACCTTCATCACCAAGACTCCGCCGGCTGCCAAGCTGATCCTCAAGGCCGCGGGTGTGGACAAGGGCTCCGGCGAGCCTCACAAGACCAAGGTTGCCAAGCTGACGGCTGCCCAGGTCCGCGAGATCGCCACGACGAAGCTCCCCGACCTGAACGCCAATGACCTCGACGCCGCGTCGAAGATCATCGCCGGCACCGCCCGTTCCATGGGCATCACGGTCGAAGGCTGATTCAGCCCCACCCCCTCAGTGGTAGGACCAAGCGCTGGTCCGCACCACGACTCCACACTCTGAAACCACAGGAGTAGAAGTGAAGCGCAGCAAGAACCTCCGCGCTGCGGACGCCAAGATCGACCGGGCGCGCAACTACGCCCCGCTCGAGGCCGTCCGTATCGCCAAGGACACCGCCTCCACGAAGTTCGACAGCACCGTCGAGGTCGCGTTTGCCCTGGGTGTTGACCCTCGCAAGGCCGACCAGATGGTCCGTGGCACCGTGAACCTCCCGCACGGCACCGGCAAGACCGCCCGGGTCCTGGTCTTCGCGACCGGTGACCGTGCTGCGGCCGCGGAAGCCGCGGGCGCCGACATCGTCGGCGCCGACGAGCTCATCGACGAGGTGGCGAAGGGCCGTCTGGACTTCGACGCCGTCGTCGCGACCCCGGACCTCATGGGCAAGGTCGGCCGCCTCGGCCGCGTGCTCGGCCCGCGTGGTCTGATGCCGAACCCGAAGACCGGCACCGTCACCCCCGATGTCGTGAAGGCTGTCAACGACATCAAGGGCGGCAAGATCGAGTTCCGCGTCGACAAGCACTCGAACCTGCACTTCATCATCGGCAAGACCTCGTTCGACGAGACCAAGCTGGTGGAGAACTACGCAGCGGCGCTGGAGGAGATCCTCCGTCTGAAGCCGTCCGCCGCCAAGGGCCGCTACATCAAGAAGGCCACGCTGGCCACCACGATGGGCCCCGGCATCCCGCTGGACTCCAACCGCACCCGTAACCTCCTCGTCGAGGAGGACCCGGCGTCCGTCTGAGCCTCCGCGCTCGTACGACCGCCGTGTCACGTGTGACATTGACGGGCCCCGCAACCTTTCGAGGTGCGGGGCCCGTCCTCGTATGTACGTACCGGTGGCTGTCGGTGCCGTGCGTTAGCGTGCGGGTCACAGAGAGCCGAACGAGGGGTGGAAGCGGACATGAGGACCAGTACCGTACGGCGCGTGGGTGTGGCCGTGGCTGTGGCAGCGGCGCTGACGTCGGTCGGGGCCTGCGGCGGGTCGGACGACGGGGGCACGTCCAAGGGCAAGGAGCAGAGCCGCGGCAGCGGCGTGGTGAAGGCCGACGCGATCTCCGCGCTGCTCGATGTGCAGAAGAAGACCGGCGCTGCGAACTCGGCGAAGGTCGAGGGCACCACGGTCATGGGCAGTGCCATGTCCATGAAGCAGTCGGGGGCGCTGGACTGG
The DNA here is from genome assembly GCF_045162765.1 of Streptomyces sp. NBC_01013. Taxonomy (NCBI): domain Bacteria; kingdom Bacillati; phylum Actinomycetota; class Actinomycetes; order Kitasatosporales; family Streptomycetaceae; genus Streptomyces; species Streptomyces sp. NBC_01013. The sequence goes on along the minus strand of NZ_CP108687.1, from coordinate 3,389,389 downwards.
AGCGACGGCGTCACCGGCTCCATGGAGATCACGTACACCGGCGGCGCCATGGCCGACACCATGAAGAAGGCCGGCGGCAACGGCACGATGCAGGCCCGCTACTTCAAGGACGGCTACGCGGCGGACATGGGCGCGGCCCTCGCCCAGCAGACCGGTGGCAAGCGCTGGATCAGCTACTCCTACGACGACCTCGCCGAGCTCGGGGGCGCCTCCGGGGCGGCGATGAAGGACCAGATGCAGAACACCACTCCCGACCAGGGAGTGAAGTCGCTGCTGGCCTCCGGCGATGTGAAGGAGGTCGGCAAGGAGGAGGTCCGTGGTGTCGCCACCACGCACTACTCCGGCACGGTCGACGTCGCCGAGCTGACCGCCAAGACGTCGAACCTGGACGCGGACCAGCTGGCCGCCCTCAAGAAGCAGTTCAATGACGCGGGGATCACCACGGAGACGGTCGACATCTGGGTCGACGACAACGACCTGCTGGTGAAGAAGAGCGAGCGCGGACAGATGAAGACCGGCGAGCTCAACTCGACGGTGTTCTACAGCGACTACGGGACCAAGGTCTCGGTCGAGCGGCCCCCGGCCGGCGAGACCATCGGGTTCAAGGAACTGCTCAAGCAGCAGCAGGGCGCGACCGGGGGCGCCGCCTCCTGAGTGCGGTCTCGCAGTCCCCGGCGGGTACGGACGACAGCTGCGGCACCTCGCCGCGCCGGCGGACCACCCGGATAAGACCGGTGTGCGGCCGTCCCTCCGCCTCGCGAGGGTCCGGGTCCGACGCCGCGCGCTCATCGGCCGGGGATGACGGGACGGCCCTCTCGGGCCGTCCGGCCGCGCTTTAAACCACCCGGACCACCCGAACCGGGACGGATTTGCTCGGCGCGACCCCTGTCGCGTACTCTTCTGCAGAAGCCAAAGACCGCTGGTCGTTGCTGAAACCCGCAAGGGGGACGGTGACCGAAGGATCCGTTGAATACGGACGACCTGCGCAGGTGACTGTGGAAAAGCTCCCGGACTTCGTTCGGTCGAGCTTCGCCCTGGCGCCTGCGCCGGGGCGTTTCGTCTTTTCCGGGCCCTTTTGAGCGGTCCTCATCACCCGGAAGGAGGCCACGCTCATGGCAAGGCCCGACAAGGCTGCAGCGGTAGCCGAGCTCGCGGACCAGTTCCGCAGCTCGAACGCCGCCGTGCTGACCGAGTACCGGGGCCTCACCGTGGCACAGCTCAAGCAGCTGCGCCGTTCGCTCGGTGAGAACGCCCAGTACGCCGTGGTGAAGAACACGCTGACCAAGATTGCGGCCAACGAGGCCGGGATCGACACGCTGGACGACCTGTTCGCAGGTCCGACGGCGGTTGCCTTCGTCACCGGTGACCCGGTGGAGTCGGCGAAGGGTCTTCGTGACTTCGCCAAGGACAACCCCAACCTCATCATCAAGGGCGGTGTCCTTGACGGTAAGGCGCTGTCCGCCGATGAGATCAAGAAGCTCGCGGACCTCGAGTCCCGCGAGGTTCTGCTCGCCAAGCTGGCCGGTGCCATGAAGGGCAAGCAGACTCAGGCTGCGCAGCTCTTCCAGGCTCTGCCGTCGAAGTTCGTCCGCACTGCGGAAGCTCTTCGTGCCAAGCGGGAAGAGCAGGGCGGTGCCGGTACTCCGGCTCCCGCCGAGGCCGCCGAGTAATTTCGCTCAGCGGTCCAGCGGGCTCCACGTACGCCCGCCGACATATACATCCGGCACCTGCCGAATAGTGGAAGGACGCCATCATGGCGAAGCTCAGCCAGGAAGACCTGCTCGCCCAGTTCGAGGAGCTCACCCTCATCGAGCTCTCCGAGTTCGTTAAGGCCTTCGAGGAGAAGTTCGACGTCACCGCCGCCGCGGCCGTCGCCGTTGCCGGTCCCGCCGGCCCGGGTGCCGTTGCCGACGCCCCGGAGGAGCAGGACGAGTTCGACGTCATCCTCACCGCCGCCGGTGACAAGAAGATCCAGGTCATCAAGGTCGTGCGTGAGCTGACCTCCCTCGGCCTGAAGGAGGCCAAGGACCTCGTCGACGGCGCCCCGAAGCCCGTCGTCGAGAAGGTCGCCAAGGAGGCCGCCGAGAAGGCTGCCGAGTCCCTCAAGGCCGCCGGCGCTTCCGTCGAGGTCAAGTGACCCTGCGAGTCTTCTGACTCGTCTGGACCCCCGTGCCGCGAGGCGCGGTCGTCACATCGCGAAAGGCGATCACCCGTTCGGGTGGTCGCCTTTCGGCGTACCCGCGGCGGGTGCCTTGCTCTTCCCGTGGTGACGAGTATGGTGATCTTCGCCGTGCGCCTCTCACAGCGGCCACGGGCGGCGCCGAGGGGCGACGGACCCGGCTCGCGGGGCCCGTCCCGGCTGGGGGGCCTTGACGAACCGCACGAGGCGCGCAATTCTCAAGGCGCGTCGTCACATCGATCCGAATCCGAGGCATGGATCGATGGCGAAGAGGGCAGTAAAGAAGAGCGCACCTCGCGCAGGGCTAGACATAGGTGTTGAGAACAGCTGTTGAGAGCAACGTGGGTCTCTGAGAACCCCGACTGGACATCAGTGTGCCGCTTGGCTACACTGACCCTTTGCGCTGCCTGTTAGCTGCCTCCTGCCCGTCACCAGGGGCATACCCATCTTGTGCACCGTGGAACGTTCCTCCCTCACCGGGGATTTTCTGTCCACCTGTCCAGTTTGGGACCGGTACGCGCGTAGTGAGTCCGAGCCCTCGGAAGGACCCCCTCTTGGCCGCCTCGCGCAACGCCTCGACCGCGAATACGAACAACGGTGCCAGCACCGCCCCGCTGCGCATCTCTTTTGCAAAGATCAAGGAGCCCCTCGAGGTTCCGAACCTCCTCGCGCTGCAGACCGAAAGCTTTGACTGGCTTCTCGGCAACGCCGCCTGGAAGGCTCGCGTCGAGGCTGCTCTGGACAGTGGACAAGACGTCCCCACCAAGTCCGGCCTGGAGGAGATCTTCGAGGAGATCTCACCGATCGAGGACTTCTCCGGGTCGATGTCGCTTACGTTCCGCGACCACCGCTTCGAGCCCCCCAAGAACTCGATCGACGAGTGCAAGGAGCGCGACTTCACGTTCGCCGCCCCGCTCTTCGTCACGGCCGAGTTCACCAACAACGAGACCGGCGAGATCAAGTCCCAGACGGTCTTCATGGGCGACTTCCCGCTCATGACCAACAAGGGCACCTTCGTCATCAACGGCACCGAGCGTGTCGTCGTGTCGCAGCTGGTCCGCTCGCCGGGTGTCTACTTCGACTCCTCGATCGACAAGACGTCCGACAAGGACATCTTCTCCGCCAAGATCATCCCGTCCCGGGGTGCCTGGCTGGAGATGGAGATCGACAAGCGCGACATGGTCGGTGTCCGCATCGACCGCAAGCGCAAGCAGTCCGTCACCGTCCTCCTGAAGGCTCTCGGCTGGAGCACCGAGCAGATCCTCGAGGAGTTCGGCGAGTACGAGTCCATGCGCGCCACCCTGGAGAAGGACCACACCCAGGGCCAGGACGACGCGCTGCTCGACATCTACCGCAAGCTCCGCCCGGGCGAGCCGCCGACCCGCGAGGCCGCTCAGACGCTGCTCGAGAACCTCTACTTCAACCCGAAGCGCTACGACCTCGCGAAGGTCGGCCGCTACAAGGTGAACAAGAAGCTCGGCGCCGATGAGCCGCTGGACGCCGGGGTGCTCACCACCGACGACGTCATCGCGACCATCAAGTACCTGGTCAAGCTGCACGCCGGTGAGACCGAGACGACCGGCGAGTCCGGCCGGGAGATCGTCGTCGAGACCGACGACATCGACCACTTCGGCAACCGTCGTCTGCGCAACGTCGGCGAGCTCATCCAGAACCAGGTCCGCACGGGTCTGGCTCGTATGGAGCGCGTCGTGCGTGAGCGCATGACGACCCAGGACGTCGAGGCCATCACGCCGCAGACCCTGATCAACATCCGGCCGGTCGTCGCCTCCATCAAGGAGTTCTTCGGCACCAGCCAGCTGTCGCAGTTCATGGACCAGAACAACCCGCTGTCGGGTCTCACCCACAAGCGCCGTCTGTCGGCTCTTGGCCCGGGTGGTCTGTCCCGTGAGCGGGCCGGCTTCGAGGTCCGTGACGTGCACCCGTCCCACTACGGACGCATGTGCCCGATCGAGACCCCTGAAGGCCCGAACATCGGTCTGATCGGTTCGCTCGCCTCGTACGGCCGCGTCAACGCGTTCGGCTTCATCGAGACGCCGTACCGCAAGGTCGTCGACGGCCAGGTCACCGACGAGGTCGACTACGTCACGGCCGACGAGGAAGACCGTTACGTCATCGCCCAGGCGAACGCGACGCTCTCCGACGAGCTGCGCTTCACCGAGCCCCGCGTCCTGGTCCGCCGTCGTGGCGGAGAGGTCGACTACGTGCCCGGCACCGAAGTCGACTACATGGACGTCTCGCCACGCCAGATGGTGTCCGTCGCCACCGCGATGATCCCGTTCCTGGAGCACGACGACGCCAACCGTGCCCTCATGGGCGCGAACATGATGCGGCAGGCGGTGCCGCTCATCAAGTCGGAGGCGCCGCTCGTCGGCACCGGCATGGAGTACCGCTGCGCCACCGACGCCGGTGACGTGCTGAAGGCCGAGAAGGACGGTGTGGTCCAGGAGGTCTCCGCGGACTACATCACCGTGACCAACGACGACGGCACGTACACCACGTACCGCATCGCGAAGTTCATGCGCTCCAACCAGGGCACCTCGGTCAACCAGAAGGTCGTCGTCTCCGAAGGCGACCGGATCGTCGCCGACCAGGTACTCGCCGACGGACCGGCCACCGAGAACGGTGAGATGGCCCTCGGCAAGAACCTGCTCGTGGCGTTCATGCCGTGGGAAGGTCACAACTACGAGGACGCGATCATCCTGTCGCAGCGCCTCGTGCAGGACGACGTACTCTCCTCGATCCACATCGAGGAGCACGAGGTCGACGCCCGTGACACCAAGCTCGGCCCGGAGGAGATCACCCGGGACATCCCGAACGTCTCCGAAGAGGTCCTCGCGGACCTCGACGAGCGCGGCATCATCCGCATCGGTGCCGAGGTCACGGCCGGTGACATCCTCGTCGGCAAGGTCACGCCCAAGGGTGAGACCGAGCTGACCCCCGAGGAGCGCCTGCTCCGCGCGATCTTCGGTGAGAAGGCGCGCGAGGTGCGCGACACCTCGCTGAAGGTGCCGCACGGCGAGATCGGCAAGATCATCGGCGTCCGCGTCTTCGACCGCGAAGAGGGCGACGAGCTGCCGCCGGGCGTGAACCAGCTGGTCCGCGTCTACGTCGCGCAGAAGCGCAAGATCACCGATGGTGACAAGCTCGCCGGCCGTCACGGCAACAAGGGCGTCATCTCGAAGATCCTCCCGATCGAGGACATGCCGTTCCTGGAGGACGGCACCCCGGTCGACATCATCCTCAACCCGCTGGGTGTCCCGTCCCGAATGAACCCGGGACAGGTCCTGGAGATCCACCTCGGCTGGCTCGCCAGCCGCGGCTGGGACGTCTCCGGCCTCGGTGACGAGTGGGCCAAGCGCCTGCAGTCCATCGGCGCCGACCAGGTCGCCCCCGGCACCAACGTCGCCACGCCCGTCTTCGACGGTGCGCGCGAGGACGAGATCACCGGCCTCTTCCAGGCCACGATCCCGAACCGCGACGGCGACCGCCTGGTGCAGCCCTCCGGCAAGGCCCAGCTCTTCGACGGCCGCTCCGGCGAGCCGTTCCCGGAGCCGGTCTCGGTCGGCTTCATGTACATCCTCAAGCTCCACCACCTCGTCGACGACAAGCTGCACGCTCGTTCGACGGGTCCGTACTCCATGATCACCCAGCAGCCGCTGGGTGGTAAGGCTCAGTTCGGTGGACAGCGCTTCGGTGAAATGGAGGTGTGGGCCCTTGAAGCTTATGGCGCCGCTTACGCCCTCCAGGAGCTGCTGACGATCAAGTCCGACGACGTGACCGGCCGCGTGAAGGTCTACGAGGCCATCGTCAAGGGCGAGAACATCCCCGAGCCCGGCATTCCCGAGTCCTTCAAGGTGCTCATCAAGGAGATGCAGTCGCTCTGCCTCAACGTGGAGGTGCTGTCCTCGGACGGCATGTCCATCGAGATGCGCGACACGGACGAGGACGTCTTCCGCGCGGCGGAGGAGCTCGGTATCGACCTGTCCCGGCGCGAGCCGAGCAGCGTCGAAGAGGTCTGACGGGTTGGCCGGCCGGATCCCAGTGATCCGGCCGGCTCTCCCCGGACCCGTTCAGACCATTGCTGAAGTGCCCCGATTTCTCGCGTGAAGCGAGGGGGCTCGAACCCCCGAAAGAGGGATTGACGACAAGTGCTCGACGTCAACTTCTTCGACGAGCTGCGGATCGGCCTTGCCACCGCGGACGACATCCGGACCTGGTCCCACGGCGAAGTGAAGAAGCCGGAGACCATCAACTACCGCACGCTCAAGCCCGAAAAGGACGGACTCTTCTGCGAGAAGATCTTCGGTCCGACCCGGGACTGGGAGTGCTACTGCGGCAAGTACAAGCGTGTCCGCTTCAAGGGCATCATCTGTGAGCGTTGTGGCGTCGAGGTGACTCGCGCCAAGGTGCGTCGTGAGCGCATGGGCCACATCGAGCTTGCCGCTCCCGTCACCCACATCTGGTACTTCAAGGGCGTCCCGTCGCGCCTGGGCTACCTGCTGGACCTCGCGCCGAAGGACCTCGAGAAGGTCATCTACTTCGCCGCGTACATGATCACGTTCGTCGACGAGGAGCGCCGCACCCGCGACCTCCCGTCGCTGGAGGCTCACGTCTCCGTCGAGCGTCAGCAGGTCGAGAACCGTCGCGACTCGGACCTCGAGAACCGCGCCAAGAAGCTCGAGACCGACCTCGGCGAGCTCGAGGCCGAGGGCGCCAAGGCCGACGTGCGCCGCAAGGTGCGCGAAGGTGCCGAGCGTGAGATGAAGCAGCTGCGTGACCGTGCGCAGCGCGAGATCGACCGTCTCGACGAGGTGTGGAGCCGCTTCAAGAACCTCAAGGTCCAGGACCTCGAGGGCGACGAGCTGCTCTACCGCGAGCTGCGTGACCGCTTCGGCACGTACTTCGACGGCTGCATGGGCGCTGCCGCCCTGCAGAAGCGCCTGGAGTCGTTCGACCTCGACGAGGAGGCCGAGCGCCTCCGCGAGATCATCCGTACTGGCAAGGGCCAGAAGAAGACCCGTGCGCTCAAGCGCCTCAAGGTCGTCTCCGCGTTCCTGCAGACCAGCAACAAGCCCAAGGGCATGGTGCTCGACTGCGTGCCGGTCATCCCGCCGGACCTGCGTCCGATGGTGCAGCTGGACGGTGGCCGCTTCGCGACCTCCGACCTGAACGACCTGTACCGCCGTGTGATCAACCGCAACAACCGCCTCAAGCGTCTCCTTGACCTCGGTGCCCCCGAGATCATCGTGAACAACGAGAAGCGGATGCTGCAGGAGGCCGTCGACGCGCTGTTCGACAACGGCCGCCGTGGTCGCCCGGTGACCGGTCCCGGTAACCGCCCGCTCAAGTCCCTCAGCGACATGCTGAAGGGCAAGCAGGGCCGATTCCGTCAGAACCTTCTCGGTAAGCGTGTGGACTACTCCGCGCGTTCCGTGATCGTCGTCGGCCCGCAGCTCAAGCTGCACCAGTGCGGTCTGCCCAAGGCCATGGCGCTGGAGCTCTTCAAGCCGTTCGTGATGAAGCGCCTGGTGGACCTGAACCACGCGCAGAACATCAAGTCGGCCAAGCGCATGGTCGAGCGCGGCCGCACGGTCGTGTACGACGTCCTGGAAGAGGTCATCGCCGAGCACCCGGTTCTCCTGAACCGTGCGCCGACGCTGCACCGCCTCGGCATCCAGGCCTTCGAGCCGCAGCTGGTCGAGGGCAAGGCCATCCAGATCCACCCGCTCGTCTGCACCGCGTTCAACGCGGACTTCGACGGTGACCAGATGGCCGTGCACCTGCCGCTCTCCGCGGAGGCGCAGGCCGAGGCCCGCATCCTGATGCTGTCCTCGAACAACATCCTGAAGCCGGCCGACGGCCGTCCCGTCACCATGCCTACGCAGGACATGGTGCTGGGTCTGTTCTTCCTGACCACCGACGGCGAGCTCCGTGACACCAAGGGCGAGGGCCGCGCGTTCGGCTCCACGGCCGAGGCGATCATGGCGTTCGACGCCGGCGAGCTGGCGCTTCAGTCGTCCGTCGACATCCGCTTCCCGGTGGGCACCATCCCGCCGCGTGGCTGGGTGCCGCCGGTCGCCGAGGAGGGCGAGCCCGAGTACCAGCCGGGTGACACCTTCCGGCTGCGGACGAGCCTGGGCCGCGCGCTCTTCAACGAGCTGCTGCCCGAGGACTACCCGTTCGTCGACTACTCGGTCGGCAAGAAGCAGCTCTCCGAGATCGTCAACGACCTCGCCGAGCGCTACCCCAAGGTCATCGTGGCGGCGACGCTCGACAACCTGAAGGCGGCGGGCTTCCACTGGGCGACCCGTTCCGGGGTCACCGTCTCCGTTGCCGACATCGTCGTGCCCGAGGCCAAGAAGGCCATCGTCAAGGGCTACGAGGAGCAGGACGAGAAGGTCCAGAAGCAGTACGAGCGCGGTCTGATCACCAAGGACGAGCGCACGCAGGAGCTCATCGCGATCTGGACCAAGGCGACCAACGAGGTTGCCGAGGCGATGAACGCGAACTTCCCCAAGACGAACCCCATCTTCATGATGGTTGACTCGGGTGCCCGAGGAAACATGATGCAGATGCGTCAGATCGCCGGTATGCGTGGTCTGGTGTCGAACGCCAAGAACGAGACGATTCCCCGTCCCATCAAGGCGTCCTTCCGTGAGGGCCTCACCGTTCTGGAGTACTTCATCTCCACGCACGGTGCCCGTAAGGGTCTGGCGGACACCGCCCTGCGTACCGCCGACTCGGGTTACCTGACCCGTCGTCTGGTGGACGTCTCGCAGGACGTGATCATTCGCGAGGAGGACTGCGGCACCGACCGTGGCCTCAAGCTGAAGATCGCGGTCAAGGGTGCCGACGGCGTGCTCCGCAAGACGGACGACGTCGAGACCTCGGTGTACGCCCGCATGCTCGCCGAGGACGTCGTCGTCGACGGCAAGGTCATCGCTCCTGCCAACGTCGACCTCGGTGACGTCCTGATCGACGCCCTGGTGGGCGCCGGCGTCGAGGAGGTCAAGACCCGTTCGGTCCTGACCTGTGAGTCCGCGGTCGGCACCTGTGCCTTCTGCTACGGACGCTCGCTCGCCACCGGCAAGCTGGTCGACATCGGTGAGGCGGTCGGCATCATCGCCGCCCAGTCCATCGGTGAGCCCGGCACCCAGCTGACGATGCGTACCTTCCACACCGGTGGTGTGGCCGGTGACGACATCACCCAGGGTCTGCCCCGAGTCGTCGAGCTCTTCGAAGCCCGTACGCCGAAGGGTGTCGCCCCGATCTCGGAGTCCGCCGGCCGGGTCCGGATCGAGGAGACCGAGAAGACCAAGAAGCTCGTGGTCACGCCGGACGACGGCAGCGACGAGATTCCCTTCCCGATCTCCAAGCGCGCCCGTCTGCTGGTGGGCGAGGGCGACCACGTCGAGGTGGGCCAGAAGCTCACCGTGGGTGCCACCAACCCGCACGACGTGCTGCGGATCCTCGGTCAGCGCGCGGTCCAGGTCCACCTGGTCGGCGAAGTCCAGAAGGTCTACAACTCGCAGGGCGTGTCGATCCACGACAAGCACATCGAGATCATCATCCGGCAGATGCTCCGCCGCGTGACGATCATCGAGTCCGGCGACGCGGAACTCCTGCCGGGCGAACTCGTCGAGCGTTCGAAGTTCGAGACCGAGAACCGTCGTGTGGTCCAGGAGAGCGGTCACCCCGCCTCCGGTCGTCCGCAGCTGATGGGTATCACCAAGGCCTCGCTGGCGACGGAGTCGTGGCTGTCCGCGGCTTCCTTCCAGGAGACGACCAGGGTCCTGACGGACGCGGCGATCAACGCCAAGTCCGACTCCCTGATCGGCCTCAAGGAGAACGTCATCATCGGTAAGCTCATCCCGGCCGGTACGGGTCTGTCCCGCTACCGCAACATCCGGGTCGAGCCGACCGAAGAGGCCAAGGCCGCGATGTACTCGGCCGTCGGCTACGACGACATCGACTACTCGCCGTTCGGCACGGGCTCCGGCCAGGCCGTTCCGCTGGAGGACTACGACTACGGTCCGTACAACCAGTAAGCGAGTCGCTTGATACGACCGGAGGGCGGTCATCCCGTACACACGGGGTGGCCGCCCTCCGACGTTTTCGGAGACGGAACGCCGGTCGGTGCCTCTCAGCGCTGTGGTGTCAGAAAGGGACGGAGGCGGTGCAGGCGGGTCGCGTAGTCCGGGTGGGAGGCAAGCAGTTGCGCGCCGGGCCCGGATCGTGTGACGGCACCCCTGGGCCCGGTTGTGCCAGGGGCCGGAGACGTCGGCGTTCCGGCGTTTTCCATGGCGAGCAGAACCTCCGTCAGCATGGGTGCGAAGCCGAGCGAGGCCGCGTGCACATCTGCGCGAAGCTCGGCACGCCTGCTCAGCGCCGCCGTCGCGTAGGGCAGGAGAAGGAGAACCAGCGGGACACCGCCGAGCAGCGCGGCGGCCGGCCCGAGCAGCATGAAGCTGGATCCGGCGAGCAGGACCGCGGTGACCAGACAGGAGCCCCGCACCATCACGCTGTCTGTGCTGCTGAGCACCGCGTGCCCGGCCCGGAAGGCCGCCCGGCAGGGCAGCCCGTACCAGCGGCCTGCGAGCGTGGACCAGCTGTGTCCGCCCGTGTGGTGGCCCAGCTCGTGCGCGAGCACGGCGGCGAGCTGGGCACTCGGCAGGCTTTCCACCGCGAACCGGGTGACGCCGACAATGTGGCCTGCGGCTGCGTAGGCGTTGAGGTTCTCGGTGTTCTCGATCCACAGACGGTAGCCGTCGCCTTCGATCCCGGCGCGTCCGGTCACCTCGCGCCAGACCGGTCCGAGCTTGGCGAGCTCGTGGGGGAGGGGATAGCGGAACCCCAGCACATAGCGGGCGTACAGATCCTCCGTGGGGCGGTGGAAGACCAGCAGCCCCGAAACCAGCCAGAGTGTGACGGGGAGCCAGAGCGGTAGGCCCCAGGCGAGTTCGAAGAGCCGGCCGACCACGAGGACCATCCCGAGACTGAACGCGAATGCGGGCAGGTGCAGGACCAGCTGGCCCAGGGTGGTGGGATCGGCTCGCCTCTGGCGGGCGGCGATGTACAGCCGTTTGCCGGGTGCGTGGAGATACTCGAGGTCGTCCACCAGGCCGAGGTCACCGGGCGTCCGGGGTGCGCCGTCCGGGGGCCGGGCGGAAGCGCCAGTGATCCGTTTCCGGCGGTGGGGAGGTTCGTCTGGGTTCTGTGACATGTCCGTCCTCGATGATGTCGGGAGGTCAGCCGATGACCACGGATACGGGGAGCATCAGGGTGCCGAGACAGAAGGCGATCAGACCGGCCCGTATCCATTGGTGCTTGCGCGTGGCGATCCGGCTGGTCTCTGTCAGCGCGGCCAGAAGTGCCGCCATGGGCAGCCGCTCCGTCTCGGCCAGCGCCTCCGGCAGAAGGTTCCGCCGCACCGCCCGCTGGATGTCGCCGAAGTACGTGAGCGGGGTCCCCGGAGCCCAGTCGCTGGCACGGTAACGCGGAACCACCGCCATCAGAAGGAACAGCAGAGCGATGGCAAGGGCGACGACCCCCGCCCACCACACGATCGCACCCAGCCCCGACAGATGGCCCGATAGCCAGTCCCGGCTGACCAGGACGCCGCAGACGACGCTCGAACTCATGCCGAGTGCCGCGACCACGACGGCTGCCTTGCTGTCGGCCCGGGCGATCTCGGCGCGGAGTTCGGTCAGGAGACGAGCAGCGGCCTCGGCGCCCGGCGCAGGTAGCGGTGTTGACGGGGCAGGGCCGCTCATCGGGAGCCCTCCGGTCCCGTGCCATCGGCCCTGGGCGTCTCGGGCGGCTGGGCGGGTCGGGGTCCGGGCAGGCGCGAATCGAACGGAGACCCGGTTCCTGAGACGCCCCCGGCGGAACTGTACGAGCCAGGGGTGTACGGATCGGAGTCGGATTGACGGGGCCCGCCCGGTACGGGCGACTCGCCCCCTGAAGCGCCGAGGAGCGGATCTGTCAACGCCTCGGTGGGGGGCCACGGGGTGACGGGCAACCGGGGAACCGGTGCACCTTGGCCCGTGTCGTCCGTGGGCAGTTGCTGGTTCAGGATGTCGTGCATGGCGCGCAGGGCGAGCTTCTTGGGTGCCGCGAGCTCGTACCCTTCGGCGTTGTCCCCGTCGAGCAGCTTGGCGACCATGTCCGCCTTGGCTCGGATCATATTCACCTGGTCCTGACGCAGGCTCTGCACGACCAGCCGGGAGTCCTCTGGATGCTCGGCGAGGTGCAAGGCCCAGGCCCTTACCCCCCCTTGTTCCAACTGGGCCTGGTAGAAATCGATCTTCGCGAGTTCGGATTCGCGTAGTTCCGTCCGCCACTTCTGCTGCTGAAGAAGAAGTGCCTGCTGCTGTTCTCCGTAGGTCAGGGTCCGGTCGTACCGGAGTCGGTCGCGCCGCTGTTCGCGCAAGTTCACCTCGACGTCGCAGTCGGTTCCCCGCCGTTCGTGGTGGATGCGCTCTGTGGCCGCGTGGTCGATTGCTTGCATGCGCCTCTGGTGATCGATGTTGTCTTGGTCCCGGTGCAGCCGCATCGTCCACGTGACGAGGAGACCGGCCCATGCGCCGAGCGGCCCCCTCGCGTGCACCGCTCGAAGAACCTCCGCCTCGGCTTCGGCGCTGCTCGTGACGGCGAAGTGCCGCGCGATCGAGCGGGCTTCCTGCTCCAGCTCGCCCAGCAACAGACGCGGCACGTCGCGGTGTCCGGACGCCACGAAGACAGCCGGGTCGGCGACCTGCCAGCTCACTTCGACGGCTCCTTCGAACTGGAGGGCGTCGTTACTGCTCGGGAGGCGCAGGGCCATGACGACGGGATGTACGCCCATGTCCACCTCGTACACGGCCGTGTAACGCTTGCCTATGACCTCCGCCCGTGTCGGCCGGATGGGAGGCAGCGATGTGACGTACGCACCCGAGGGCGTCGAGAACACCAGGGCATGGTCGATGCGGGTGAGTTTCCGGGGAACGAAGCCGAACCGTGGGAGCTGGCGAACGGTCAGTACCGGGTCCTTGAGCGCCGTATGACGGCCGGCGGGTTGTTCCCAGTCGGGAAGGCGATGGAATCGGGTCATGCCGATGGATCTCCTGTGCTTGTCGGAAAGAGCCTGTGGAGCGGCAGCGCATCGAGCAGACGGGCCGCTGCCGGCGGAGCCGGGCCGTCGTCGCCCGGCACCGTGCCCAGCAGATGGCTTATGCGCCGGTGATCGGTCTCGTTCGTCACCAAGGCGGACAGCAGGTGGGCGAGGGCGTGTTCGGCCGCGGGGTCGCGGTCCGCCGACACCACCCACCGGCGCAGCACGTCGAGGGCACGTGGGCGGTGGGCACTGTCGTTCAGCGCCGTACGAAGAAGAGCCGGGATGCCGGTAGAGGCGAGGGCTCGGGCGTGAAGGGACGCCGCGTACCAGTCCAGGACGAACGGACGCTCCGAGGGCGTGCGGTGCTGGGTCCGTCCGCAGGCGCCGAGGAATCCGTTGACGGCCATGGCCCGGATTCGCTGGTCGTGGTCGAGAGTCCTGAGTAGTTCGCCGAGCACCTGGTCGGCGACCGAGGAGAGCAGCAGGAGTTCTACCGATTCGGCCAGCACCTCCGCCAGTTGCTCGTCGTCCTCCCGGCCCGGCCGGTCCGGATCGACGGCTTCGGCGAGTTCCTCCCTCCGTGCTGCGGTACGCAGCGCCGCCATCGTCTCGATGGGGCGCTCGGGACCGATCAGCCCATGGGTACGGATCGCCACCCAGCGCAGATGGGGCGTCTTGCTGTCGCACCAGGCGTCGAGGATGCGCGGCACATTGGGCGTGCCGACGTGATGGGCGAGGGTCAGGGCATTGACCGCGACGGTCCGGGGGCCGAAGAGTGGCGAGGTTGCCCAGGGCTCGATGACGAGCGCCATGGCGGAGGGGAGATCGGTATGGGCGAGGACGGCTGCGGTGGAGGACGCACGCGTGCGGACGAGCGGCCTGCCGTCCTCCGCCAGGTCCTGCAGCCATCGAACCAGCGCCGGCCGTGCCGACGGATGCCCGGTCCACACCTCCCGCAGGAGGACCAGTGCGGTCCGGTCGTCGAGGAAAGCCGCCTTCACCTGACGCACAGGCCCCCACTCGGTGGGCTGCTCGGCCTCGTAGCGAAGGGCCCGTGCCAGTTGGAGACGCTTGCCGATGTGCGTGCCGAACACAGGTACGGCAGCCGGGCGTTGGGAATCCGCAGTGCTCTGAAGGCGTGCGTACAGGCGGTCGCTGACCTCGGCCGTCAGTGCGTAGGGGCCGTCGTCGAACGCGGCCAGTGCGATGAGAAAGGCCTTCTCCCGCAGGTGAAGAACCGTGTCATCCTCCTCGAACCACTCCCGGACCTGGCTTTCGAGCGCAAGCAGTGAGAAGTTCTCGACCCGCTGCTCATCGGAGTCGCCGGCCGCGTACCGCACCAGTACCGAGGCGAACTCGGACGTCTCGCGCGGTTGGTGTGCGCGGTCGAGGAACTCCGTGACCACCGGCAGGGACAGGAGGTCCGCGACGGCGTCCGGGGCGAGCCGCGCGCGGAGGTGCGCGGCGAGGATGTCCGCCGGCGGTGGTGGCTCCCAGACGTCGGGCTCCACGTCCTCGACGTGGGCCCGAGGCCCGATGGTGATCACCAGATACGCGTTCCGCAGGGTGAGCCGGTCCCGCAGGGCCAGCAGATCCACGTCTCGCAACGGCTTGTTCCGGTCGGTCTCCAGGTCGCACAGAAGGTGGCCGCGAGCCCCGCTCTGTTCCTCGCTGTCCGGTACGAGGGAGTTCAGTGCCGTGTCGCGGGCGACGGAGTGCACCGGCGAGACTCCCAGGCGGTGCAGCATCATGAGGGCGGCGGTGCGCCGCCCCGAGGACTGAGGCCCGCTGAGTACGAGCACCCGTTCGTCGTGCAGCCGCTCGATGAGACCGGCGAAGGCGGGGCCCGGATCGGCGAACGACTTTGCCACCTCCTCCAGCGCGGCGGCGCGGATCTCGCCCGAGGACTGGGCGGTGGACAGGCCGCCGAACCCGTAGTGGATCTGGGTCCTGGCGTCCACATGGACATCGCCGTGGAACGAACCGCCGCC
The DNA here is from genome assembly GCF_045162765.1 of Streptomyces sp. NBC_01013. Lineage (NCBI taxonomy): Bacteria > Bacillati > Actinomycetota > Actinomycetes > Kitasatosporales > Streptomycetaceae > Streptomyces > Streptomyces sp. NBC_01013. The sequence continues at coordinate 3,374,103 of NZ_CP108687.1, read as the reverse complement.
GATACCGTGGTTGACGCCGCCCAAGACACCACCGGCAAGGCGGGATCCTTCGCCGAATGCCATGGTGCGCGGGGTGTGGTCAAGTAGATCCCGCTGTGCCGCCCAGGCATCCTGCGGCCGGTCGGTGGCTTTGGCGCTCGCCCCATCGTCCGGATGTCCGGGGGGTTCGCCCTCCGACGGCCGGTCGTGCCCCTCCGTCTTTCCCGCCTCGTTCTCGCTGCTCACCTCCGGTCTCCGCGGTCTCCCCCGAAGGTGACATCACCGTGGAAAGTGCCGCCGCCGATGCCGTGGTTCTCGCCGCCGAAGACTCCGCCGGTGACCGTCGCTCCGCCGATGTCGAACGCGGGCCGGGACCCGGAGGCGGGCCGCTGGGGCGCGGCCGCTGCGCCATCGCTGCGGGAGGCCGGCACGTCATTCCTGGGCCCCTGACTGTGCAGCCAGGCCCGCAACGGCCCGTTCTTGCTGTCCACCGTGACGGAATGGAACTCCTCCGCCGGCACACCGGGATGGTTGTGGCGCACGACGCCCTGGTAGACGGTCTCGGACACGCACAGGGCGAAGTCGCCGCGCTCCTCCCGCAGCGCCTTCCGCAGTACGTCGGCATCGAGCAGGCGGCAGGCATGGTTGAGATCGGACCCCACCCAGCCGCCTTCGCCGTCGACCGCCACGTACCCGGACGCGACCACTCCGCGCAGTCTCATCTGCGCGGAGTTGGAGGCCGTACGGTTCAGCGCACGCAATTCCGCCGGTACGAAGCCGAGAAGGGTGCGCAGCAGAGTCGTGGACGACGCGTTGGAATCGATGAGTTCCATGACGCTGTCGCCCCGGTCCGCGCGTTGGCGCTGGGTCATCTCGATTCCGGCGGCCAGCAGGGCGCGATCAGTGAGTTCGAACAGCATGCGCCGCAGATATGCCTGTTCGACGTCGTCGCGAAGGCTGAACTTCTCGATGTCGAGAAGGAGGATGGTGCTGTTCACGGGGCCGGACATAGGTGGGCTGCCTCTCGCCGGGGACGGGTACGGCAAGAGCCTGTCGTCGGCACGGGGGCAGCGGTGAGTGCAGATGACGCAGTAGCAGTGTGACCGCGTGCACAGACGTCAGGGCGCGAGTGTGCTCTGCCGGGGCAGTTCGGCGGGCAGGGTGGACGAAGTGCGCGCGATCAGACGCAGGGCGCCCGGACGCACCACCACCAGAGCCTTACGACCGGTGACCACGATGCCGCGGGCCCTCAGGTCCTTCAGTAGCCGTTGCACCATTTCGCGCGAGGCGCCGACCGCGCCGGCCAGTTCCTGCTTGCTGAGAGGGACGGCGATCTCGATGCCCTCGTCGGTGCGGTGTCCGTGCGAGCGGACGAGATCGAGGAGCAGAACCGCGAACCGCTCTCGGACACTCATGGAAGCGAACTCCAGCCGGCGTCGGTCGGCGGCCCGGGTCCGGTCGGATGTCAGTCCCAGCAGCTTGAGCGCGACGGAGGGGGAGTGGCTGACGAACTCGCGGAACCGGTCGTGCGCAACGGCGACGGCCCGTACCGGAGCCAATGCGGTCACCGTCGCTGAGCGGGGCCGGCCCGTCAGAGCGGCGGACTCGCCGACGATGTCACCGGGGCCCCGCAGTGCGAGCAGCGCCTCGTACCCGTTCTCGGAGGCTGCGATGACCTTCGTCCAGCCGTGCAGGATGAGCAGGACGTGGGAAGACGGCTCATACTGCTGCAGGAGAGGCGCGCGGGGAGCGAAGGACAGCTCTCGGCCCAGGGCAAGGAGGGCTTCCCGGTCCTCGCGCTCCAGACGGGCGAGAAAGGGAACGCGGTCGTCGAGCCCGTCGTCGCCGGGTAGGGCCGTGGCAGCCGTCATCCAGTCCCCCGTCCTCCGGCGCGCGGTTCAATGTACTGACGGTGCCGCGAGACGCGCAGGTGAGTGACGAGGTTTCGGCCACGCACCGTTCCCGGACGATTACGTCATGCCGCCTGGGGCGGAACGCGGGGTCGGGACAGCATTTGTTTTGACCCAGGTCCGTGAGGTAGGTACGCTCAGACCTTGTGCCTGGGGTGTGCCTGGTCTCGTGTGCGTGTTTTCAGCCGCACGGCGAGTCCGTCTTTGGCCACCGTGATCTGTGCTTCCACTGCTCCAGGGGAGTGGCCCGCAGTATCCGACACACCCGACCGCGTGGGTCGGTGACGTTCCAGGTTAGTTTCACCGACGGCACACAGAAACCGGAGAAGTAGTGCCTACGATTCAGCAGCTGGTCCGGAAGGGCCGGCAGGACAAGGTCGAGAAGAACAAGACGCCCGCGCTCGAGGGTTCGCCCCAGCGTCGTGGCGTCTGCACGCGTGTCTTCACGACCACCCCGAAGAAGCCGAACTCGGCCCTCCGTAAGGTCGCGCGTGTGCGTCTGACCTCCGGCATCGAGGTCACGGCCTACATTCCGGGTGAGGGACACAACCTGCAGGAGCACTCGATCGTGCTCGTGCGTGGTGGCCGTGTGAAGGACCTGCCGGGTGTTCGTTACAAGATCATCCGCGGCTCGCTCGACACCCAGGGTGTCAAGAACCGCAAGCAGGCCCGCAGCCGCTACGGCGCCAAGAAGGAGAAGTAAGAATGCCTCGTAAGGGCCCCGCCCCGAAGCGCCCGGTCATCATCGACCCGGTCTACAGCTCTCCTCTTGTCACGTCGCTGATCAACAAGATCCTGCTCGACGGCAAGCGTTCCACCGCCGAGCGGATCGTGTACGGCGCCATGGAAGGCCTCCGCGAGAAGACCGGCGCTGACCCGGTCATCACGCTGAAGCGCGCGCTTGAGAACGTCAAGCCCTCGCTCGAGGTCAAGTCCCGCCGTGTCGGTGGCGCCACCTACCAGGTGCCGATCGAGGTCAAGCCCGGTCGTGCCGCCACCCTCTCGCTGCGCTGGATCGTGGGTTACTCCCGCGCCCGTCGCGAGAAGACGATGACCGAGCGCCTCATGAACGAGCTGCTCGACGCCTCCAACGGTCTTGGCGCTGCTGTCAAGAAGCGCGAGGACACCCACAAGATGGCCGAGTCCAACAAGGCCTTCGCGCACTACCGCTGGTAGTCGCTTACCCCATCGAGACCGAGAGAAGATTGAGCCTTATGGCCACCACTTCGCTTGACCTGGCCAAGGTCCGCAACATCGGGATCATGGCCCACATCGACGCGGGCAAGACGACCACCACTGAGCGGATCCTCTTCTACACCGGCGTCTCGTACAAGATCGGTGAAGTCCACGACGGCGCTGCCACGATGGACTGGATGGAGCAGGAGCAGGAGCGCGGCATCACGATCACGTCTGCCGCGACGACCTGCCACTGGCCGCTCAATGATGTTGACCACACCATCAACATCATCGACACCCCGGGTCACGTCGACTTCACCGTCGAGGTGGAGCGTTCGCTCCGCGTCCTCGACGGCGCCGTCACCGTGTTCGACGGTGTGGCCGGCGTCGAGCCGCAGTCCGAGACCGTGTGGCGTCAGGCGGACCGCTACGGCGTGCCGCGTATCTGCTTCGTCAACAAGCTCGACCGCACCGGTGCCGACTTCTTCCGTTGTGTCGACATGATCGTCGAGCGCCTCGGCGCCGTCCCGATCGTGATGCAGCTCCCCATCGGCGCCGAAGCCGACTTCACGGGTGTCGTCGACCTCGTGTCGATGAAGGCCTTCGTGTACCCCGAAGAGGCCGCCAAGGGCGAGATGTACAACGTCATCGACATCCCGGACAACCTCAAGGAGGCCGCCGAGGAATGGCGCGGCAAGCTCCTCGAGGCCGTCTCGGAGAACGACGACGCGATGATGGAGCTGTACCTGGAGGGCGTCGAGCCTTCCCAGGACCAGCTGCACGAGGCGATCCGTCGGATCACCCTCGCATCGAAGGGCACCGCCGACTCGATCACCGTCACCCCGGTGTTCTGTGGCACCGCGTTCAAGAACAAGGGCGTTCAGCCCCTGCTCGACGCCGTCGTCCGCTACCTGCCTTCCCCCCTGGACGTCGAGGCCATTGAGGGCCACGACGTCAAGGACCCGGAGAAGGTCATCCGGCGGAAGCCCTCGGACGACGAGCCGTTCTCCGGCCTCGCGTTCAAGATCGCGAGCGACCCGCACCTCGGCAAGCTCACCTTCGTCCGGATCTACTCCGGTCGCCTCGAGGCCGGCACCGCGGTGCTGAACTCGGTCAAGGGCAAGAAGGAGCGCATCGGCAAGATCTACCGCATGCACGCGAACAAGCGTGAGGAGATCGCGTCGGTGGGCGCCGGTGACATCATCGCCGTCATGGGCCTGAAGCAGACCACCACCGGTGAGACGCTGTGTGACGACAAGAACCCGGTCATCCTGGAGTCCATGGACTTCCCGGCGCCGGTCATTCAGGTCGCCATCGAGCCCAAGTCCAAGGGTGACCAGGAGAAGCTGGGTGTTGCCATCCAGCGCCTCTCCGAGGAGGACCCGTCCTTCCAGGTGCACTCCGACGAGGAGACCGGCCAGACCATCATCGGTGGTATGGGCGAGCTTCACCTCGAGGTGCTCGTCGACCGCATGAAGCGCGAGTTCCGCGTCGAGGCGAACGTCGGCAAGCCGCAGGTCGCGTACCGCGAGACGATCCGCAAGGCCGTCGAGCGCATCGACTACACGCACAAGAAGCAGACTGGTGGTACCGGCCAGTTCGCGAAGGTGCAGATCGCCATCGAGCCCATCGAGGGTGGCGACGCGTCCTACGAGTTCGTCAACAAGGTCACCGGTGGCCGCATCCCCCGTGAGTACATTCCCTCGGTGGACGCGGGTGCTCAGGAAGCCATGCAGTTCGGCATCCTGGCCGGTTACGAGATGGTCGGCGTCCGCGTCACCCTTCTCGACGGTGGTTACCACGAGGTCGACTCCTCGGAGCTGGCCTTCAAGATCGCCGGTTCGCAGGCCTTCAAGGAGGGCGCTCGCAAGGCGTCCCCCGTGCTCCTCGAGCCGATGATGGCCGTCGAGGTCACCACGCCCGAGGACTACATGGGCGATGTCATCGGCGACCTCAACTCCCGCCGTGGCCAGATCCAGGCCATGGAGGAGCGCAGCGGCGCTCGCGTCGTGAAGGGCCTCGTGCCCCTCTCGGAGATGTTCGGCTACGTCGGAGACCTCCGCAGCAAGACCTCGGGTCGCGCAAGCTACTCGATGCAGTTCGACTCCTACGCCGAGGTTCCGCGGAACGTCGCCGAGGAGATCATCGCGAAGGCCAAGGGCGAGTAACTCCCCGAGTTGACGCTTTAGGCTTATCACCGGAGCCTGGTGGGGCATTTGACGCGGCGCGCAAGCAATGCGTCGAATGCCCCCCGGCCCCGGCATCCCAGCAAAGATCACCTGGCGCCGATGAAGCAAGGCGTACAGAACCACTCCGCAGGAGGACCCAGTGGCGAAGGCAAAGTTCGAGCGGACTAAGCCGCACGTCAACATCGGCACCATCGGTCACATTGACCACGGTAAGACGACCCTTACGGCCGCCATTACCAAGGTGCTGCACGACGCGTACCCGGACCTGAACGAGGCCTCGGCCTTCGACCAGATCGACAAGGCTCCCGAAGAGCGCCAGCGCGGTATCACCATCTCGATCGCGCACGTCGAGTACCAGACGGAGTCGCGTCACTACGCGCACGTCGACTGCCCGGGTCACGCTGACTACATCAAGAACATGATCACGGGTGCCGCGCAGATGGACGGCGCCATCCTCGTGGTCGCCGCCACCGACGGCCCGATGCCGCAGACCAAGGAGCACGTGCTCCTGGCCCGCCAGGTCGGCGTTCCCTACATCGTCGTCGCGCTGAACAAGGCCGACATGGTGGACGACGAGGAGATCCTGGAGCTCGTCGAGCTCGAGGTCCGTGAGCTCCTCTCCGAGTACGAGTTCCCGGGCGACGACCTTCCGGTCGTCAAGGTCTCGGCGCTCAAGGCTCTTGAGGGTGACAAGGAGTGGGGCCAGACCGTCCTCGACCTGATGAAGGCCGTCGACGAGTCCATCCCGCAGCCCGAGCGTGACGTCGAGAAGCCGTTCCTGATGCCGATCGAGGACGTCTTCACGATCACCGGTCGTGGCACGGTCGTCACCGGTCGTATCGAGCGTGGTGTCCTCAAGGTCAACGAGACCGTCGACATCGTCGGTATCAAGACCGAGAAGACCACCACCACGGTCACCGGCATCGAGATGTTCCGCAAGCTGCTCGACGAGGGCCAGGCCGGTGAGAACGTCGGTCTGCTCCTCCGTGGCATCAAGCGCGAGGACGTCGAGCGCGGCCAGGTCATCATCAAGCCGGGTTCGGTCACGCCGCACACGGACTTCCAGGCCCAGGCCTACATCCTGTCGAAGGACGAGGGTGGCCGTCACACCCCCTTCTTCAACAACTACCGCCCGCAGTTCTACTTCCGTACCACGGACGTGACGGGCGTTGTGACCCTTCCCGAGGGCACCGAGATGGTCATGCCGGGTGACAACACCCTCATGGACGTCGCGCTGATCCAGCCGGTCGCCATGGAAGAGGGCCTGAAGTTCGCCATCCGTGAGGGTGGCCGGACCGTGGGCGCCGGCCAGGTCACCAAGATCCTCAAGTAAGTACGTGAGAGTCTGACCTGGTAGCTCCGCACAAGAGCACCGAGAAGGGCCCCGCCCCGCCGCGCAAGCGGTGGGACGGGGCCCTACTTTTTCTACGGGCCTTCCCTTTCCTACGACGGGGAGACGGGCCGGCGCACCATGAACACGTCGACCGGGTCCTCCCGCTCCAGGACGAACCCGTGCCGCTCGTACAGCCGCCGGGCCGCGCTGCCCCGGAGCACGTTGAGGCGGACCGGTACCCCTTCGGCGTCCGTACGGGCCAGCAGGGCGCTCAGCACGGCCGAGCCGATGCCCCGCCCGTGGAGCTCCTCGGCGATGAAGAAGCTTTCCAGGCAGTGCCCGTCCTCGTAGGGGCGCAGGGTGACACTCCCGGCGAAGCGGCCGTCGACGACGATCACCGAGGTGTACTCGGGCAGATAGGAGTCGCGCATCCGCTGACGCACCCGGTGCTCGTCGTAGCGGCCGAGGCGGACGAGATCCGGTCGCATCACCACGGCCCGGATCTCGACGATGGCTTCGAGGTCGCCGGGGGTGGCGGGGCGCAGCGTCCACGCCTGAGTGGTACGTACATGCATGGCGGGAGTCTGTCAGAGGGGCGACGGCGGGTTCCCGGGCGGACAGCTCCTGGAGAGGTCGCATACCCGTCGCTCGATGAAGGCTTGGCGCACGGCACACCCGGATACGCGCGGAAAGCTCGGAGGGTAGCGGGGGAGCCGGGCTGGGCGCACGGGCGCGCGATACCGGGTAGGGGATGCCGACGGCATCGATGGGTGGTCAGTCAACATTCAGTCACGCCGGAACGGTATGGCGGTGAACAATCCGCGTGCACCGGTCGATCGGGCTGGGGAACACTGGGCCGATGAGCTCTGCAGCCTCCCGGACAGCGCAGGAACGGGCCCTTCGGCATGTCGCGGAACTGGCGTCGGGCCCTCCGATGGACCCGGCATTGCGGGTGACCCTCAACTTCCACCCGGACCGTCTGCTGCACGGCGAGCCGATCCTGGACGCTATGGCAGAGGGCGGCGTCTACCACTCGCAGTTCGTCACGGGGACCAGTAACGGCGGCCTGACCGCGTATCCGGGCGGTGACCGGTGGCGCTGGGAGAGCCGGATCTTCGACGGCGCGTACGACGAAGCGACCGCTCGTGAGCGGCCCGTCTACGGGGCGTTGAATTTCCGCCGCAAGCCGGTCGGCGGGGCGCCGCGGTTCGGCTCGGCCCACTTCCGGCTGACGGCCCGGACGCTGACGCGCAGCACGTTCTGCTACCCGGACAGTTTCCTCGAACCGGCGGATTTCGGCGTCGCGGCCCGCATGGGGCTGATCGAGCTTGCCTGCGCCGATCGTCAGGACGAGCTCGATGACTACATCGAGGCGCAGGTGCACGCGTCGGTCCACCTGCGACGCGACGTGGAGGCGCTGGTGCTGGACCCCTGTTACCGAGACACGACCGTCGAGGACGCGGCTCTGCGTCTTGGCTGCCCGGTGGAGTGGCACCCAGGCTTCCGGCTGGGGGTGGAGGAACTCCGGCGTCACCCCGGTTATCGCGGCAAGGAACACGTCGACCTGGGCGCGCGGATCGCGGTCGACGGCATGCTCGATCCGCGGATCGTCGGCGACGCTGCACGTGCCGGCCTCTACGACCCCCAGGCGGTCAAGAAGGTGTGGCACTACCTGGCGCGATTCGGGTCTCCCCGGAAGGCCGCGGAGAGTCCGGTGACGCCGGCAGCCACGGAGGGGGCTGTACTCGATGGCCTTCGTTGAGGGGCCGGTGCCGGAGGGACCGCGGGCCTGTTCCGTGCTCCGGGACCGCAGGCCGCCGCAAGTCCTCGAGGCGGCGGCCGTCGACCCTCCGGGTGCTGACCCCCCCTACGGGTTCGCGCTCAGCTTCCGCCGTCCGTGAACGCGGGCTTTCCGGCCGACCCGAGAGCGGCCGGGCCCACCGGGGCCAGAGCGGCGTCCCGGATCCCCCGCAGCACCTCCGCCCCGATCTCCGCCAGCCGGTGCGCGGCCGGCGGGGTCGCGCCGAGCCCGATCGCGTACCCCGTGCGACCGCCGACGGTGAGCGGGCGCGGCCAGATGCGGCAGTCGGGAGCGTCCGCGTCGGCGAGCGCGGCGGACAGGGCCAGGAGCCGGCCGCGTAGCCGCCCCTCGTCCGGGCCGCCCGAGGGGATGGAGGCGAGGGCCCAGGACGGGTGGAGGCCGGGGAGCGGAGGCGGGGTGCACAGCAGGGGGCGTGGGTCGTCGTCCGCCGCGGCCTCCACGATCTCCCAGGCGCGGTAGAGCTCGGCGGCGAGCAGCTCGCGGCCGGCGACCGAGACCTGCGTGGTGCAGGAGCGTACGGGGGTGGTCGGGGTCAGCACCGTGACGGGGGACCCGGAAGGGGAGGCCGTCCCCACCGCTTCGTCCCAGTCCCACATCGCCCAGGTCGCGAAGAAGTGCCGGAGCAGCGCGGGCGGCGGCAGGTCGCCGGCCTCGTGTGCGGTACGGGCTGCGAACAGGGCCCAGGCGAGGCCCGGAAGCCCGCCGCAGGGTGCGGAGTCGAGGCCCCTCGCAGCCGCCCACGCCTTGACGTCCCGGGCGAGGGTGGTGAAGGCGCCCCGGTGCGGGTCCGCCGCCGCGAGCACCGCTTCGGCGTCGCTGACCGCGCTCAGCGCGACGGCCGCCGCCTCACCCAGCTCGGTCCGGCGGGCGACCGCCGCGGCGGGGGAGAGGGCGCCGGTCGCCACGGTGACCAGGTCGACCCGGAGGCCGCCGGTGTACCAGCGCAGGCCGGGCACCCTGGCCCCCGTCACCTCGCGCAGGTCCCGCGCCTCCGGGAACGCGGCAGCCAGCCGGCGCCTCACCCCCTCCGGATCGGGTGCGCCGGGCAGCGCTGCGACAAGGTCCAGGTCGGCGTCGGGTGCCGCGCAGTCCATGCGCCGCGAGCCGACGGTGTGGACCCGGGCGCCGGGGAGGGCGGCGGCCACCCGTTCCGCGATGAGGCCGGTGTCGACGGACGGAAGGGCTGCGCACAGCTCCACCCGCACCCCGTAGTGGTCGGAGACGTACAGCCCCTCCGGGCCGGGCACGTCACCGGTCAGGGCCGCCGACCGGGCGTGCAGTCGCTCCGTACGCAGCAGCACCCTGTCCAGGCGCGAGACGCGTCCCGACAGGGAGGAGACCGCTGCCAGGGGGTTCACGGACGGGTCGAAGGTCGGGGTGCGGTCGGCCGGGCCGTGCACCTTGCTCCAGGCGTCCGCCATCGCCAGCCGGGTCTGCGGACGGTCGCTGCCGTCGTTGAAGTCCCCCACGAGGAGCAGCTCGCCCTCGATGCCCGCCAACACCGTTGCCAGGGAGGTCAGTTCGGCTTCACGGCGATCAGCCCCGGTGGGTGAGTGGTCGCTGCTGAGATGCGTCACGGCCACGGTGACGGGGCCTTCGGCCGTCTCCATGACGGCAGCGGCCACCGCCTTGTGCGGGCCGAGTGGGTGCAGACCCGCCTCGCTCACCGGCAGCCGGCTGAGCAGCAGGAGGCCGCAGTCCGCCACGTCGCGGCCGGCCGGATCGGTGGCGAGGACGTAGCCGTCGCGCACCCAGTCGCAGGCCAGCAGCAGATCCAGCAGCGCGGGCTCGGCCTCCTGGAGTGCGATGACGTCGGCGTCGGCCGCGCGCAGGGCGTCGAGCAGGAGCGGGCGGCGCCGGGCGGTGTCGATGCGGTCGCTGTCGTACCGGTCCCAGAGGGTGTTCCAGGTGAGCACCGTCAGCGGACCGGAGAGGCCCGGGGCCCCCGCGGCGGGCGCCGGTTCCCAGGCGCCCGCCGCCGGGGAGAAGGCGTGCGGGGTGCGGGAGGAGAAGTACGGGGACGGCAGCCTGCGCGGGTCCCGTATCCGCCCCGCGTCCGTCGCGTCGATGCGGTCGAGGCCCGAGGACCGGTCCCACACCACCTCGCCGTCCGCCTCGAAGAACAGCACCCGGTGCCAGGGGATGTCGCCGCCGGGTGTGAAGCGCTCCAGCGGCACCCGCTTGGGGTCGCGGCCGCGCTGGGCGACGCCCAGGACGAAGCGCGCCGGGTCGAACCGGGCGTCCCAGCGGACCCGGTGGTAGATCTCCTCGCTCGTACGCATCAGGTCCGGTCCTCCACGGTTCCGCTCGTGCCGATGTACCAGGTGCGGTGGGCCTGGCCGGGATACGGGGGGTCGAAGCGGCGCAGCTGGGAGGCCAGGACCTCCGGGGGTACCGGGTGGCTGCGCCGCCCGTTGCGGTCGGTCAGCTCGCCCTCGCCCACCCACGCCACGGCATGGGTGATCAGGGCGTCCCTGGTCCGGGCGACGGTGTGGACGAGGGAGCGCTGGCGCGGGCCCAGCGAGGTGGCGTCCCAGACCACCGTGGCGCCGGGGACCAGAGCCGCGTCCAGGCGTCGCAGCCCCTCGCGCAGGACGTCCGCGTTGGCGCTCTGGTCGGCGCGCGATCCGCGGTCCTCGCGCAGCTCGTCGAGCGAGAGGTACGTGACGGTGCCCGGCAGACCCCGGCCGAAGGTGCTCTTCCCGCTGCCGGAGGGCCCGACCAGGTGGACCAGGCGCGGGAAGTCACCGGTGCGCCACCGCCAGGTCGCGGCGGCCGCTTCCTCCGCGGTGCTGATGCGCCCCCGTGCGTACGCCTCGCGGGCCTGCGCCAGACAGCGGGCGGCGGCGTCCGGCTCCAGGCCGGCGAAGTCCTCCGCCAGCCCGTCGGGCTCGTGCACGTCCTGGGCGTGCAGGGCCGACCATTCGGCCTGCTCCCGGGCCTCGGGCCCCTCGGCCAGCGCACCGGCCAGTGCGTGCAGGACCGTGAGGTCGGCGGCGAGCGACATCCGGGCCAGGCCGCTGCGGCGCTCCTCGTCCGGGTACGGGCGGTGCAGCGCGGGGTACAGGCCGACGAGGTCCGCGGTCCGCCGGGCGAGCGGCATGCCGAGCCGCACGGCGAGCGCCGGGGCCAGGGCGGCCCGGCGGCTGCGGTGCAGCAGGGCGGCGAGTACCCCGGACAGCCGGTCGTCGCCGGTGCGGCCCAGCGCGTCCAGCGCGTCACCCGTCGCGAGGGCCGCGCTCGCGTCGCCCGGACCGGTGCCCGTGGCGACGGCGAGTCCCGCCGGGTCCACGGGGGCGCCCGAACGCACGGCCCACAGGGCGGCGGCGGGACCGAGTCCGTTCTCCACCACCGCCGCGTGCATCCAGTGCGTGTCCGTCGTCACGTGGCCGGGCCGCACCCACTTGGCCACCCGCCGCCCGAACGCCGCGGCCGGAAAGGCCTCGACGGGGCGGACGACGTACCCCTCCTGGCGTCCCGTGTCCGGCTTCAGCGCCCGCAGCGTCTTCTCGGCCCGGGAGTCGAACACGCCGCGCCACAGCACGGGCGGTGCCGGGACCCCCAGGTCCCGCAGGAAGTCGACGCTCCGGTCCCAGTTCAGGCAGACCTCGCCGTCCCAGACGGAGAAGCCGTAGAAGTGGCTCGCGAGGTCCTCGTACGGGATGGAGTGGCGGGCGAACATGTTCTCGCCGCAGATCCGCCACCCCGCCGGTATGCGCGGGCCGATGCGGCTCTGGAGTGCCTTGACCCATCCCCGGGAGGGGTGGTGCGCCGAGTCGAGGGAGCGGGCGTGCAGTCCGTCGGCGTACAGCGTGGTGTTCTCGCCGTCCATCTTCTCGGTGACCACGACCTCGGAGCCGGTCAGTCCGGCGAGGTCGGCCAGGCGCACGTCGTCCGAAGTGGCCCCGGGCGACCAGGGCAGATGCGGGGTCCGTGGATAGTGCGTACGCATGTTCTGTGCCCCCGTTGGTCGCCGTCCCGGCCGGTCACTGTAGGGGCGCGGGCTTGCCGCACTCGACCGAATTTCGCGAGCAGGACGAGGCGACGCAGGCTCGGGGAACGCGGGTGGCGGTCGGCGCAGGCGGGGACGGAAGCGGGCGGCGGAGCCGCAGCCGGTCTCTCCTGAACGAGGACATCGAGGGCTGCGGTACGAACACCCGCGACTGACACCGTCGAGGGCCGGAGCGTGCCTGCGTTTGACCATTCATCCGCGCGGGGTAGGATCTCCGGCCCGATTGGCCAGGCTCGTGCCCCGTATGGCACACTGACCAGGTTGCTCGGTTGAGTGTCAATGCTGCGCGCCTCCCGCCGGGAGGACCGGAAGCGAGTCCCACAGTACTCGTCGGCCCTGTAAGGGCCGGACGTACGGGAATCTTTCGGGAAGCGTTCGTGTGGCACCGGCCAGGCGCCCGGTGGGGTTCCTCCCCCGGCAGCGCGGTCTCAGGCCCGCACCCCCTTGGTTGGGATCTTCTTCGGGAGATTTTCGTAGAGGGGATGCGACACGCCCGACCGCGTGGGTCGGAGGTGGAGTTACCAGAACCTCGGGTTCCAGAGCGTTACGAGAGACAGGACTACTAGTAGCCATGGCGGGACAGAAGATCCGCATCCGGCTCAAGGCCTACGACCACGAGGTCATCGACTCCTCGGCGAAGAAGATCGTCGAGACGGTGACCCGCACTGGTGCGTCGGTCGCGGGCCCGGTGCCGCTGCCCACTGAGAAGAACGTGTACTGCGTCATCAAGTCGCCGCACAAGTACAAGGACTCTCGCGAGCACTTCGAGATGCGCACGCACAAGCGCCTCATCGACATTCTCGACCCCACGCCGAAGACGGTTGACTCGCTGATGCGCCTCGACCTTCCGGCTGGCGTCGACATCGAGATCAAGCTCTGAGGGGACGGGCCGAGATGAGCAAGAACATCAAGGGCGTCCTGGGCGAGAAGCTCGGCATGACCCAGGTCTGGGACGAGAACAACCGGGTTGTCCCGGTGACCGTCGTCAAGGCCGGTCCGTGCGTCGTGACGCAGGTCCGTACGAACGACAGCGACGGCTACGAGTCGGTCCAGATCGCCTTCGGCGAGATCGACCCGCGCAAGGTGAACAAGCCCCTCAAGGGTCACTTCGCCAAGGCCGACGTGACTCCGCGCCGCCACCTGGTGGAGCTCCGCACCCCTGACGCCAGCGAGTACACGCTGGGCCAGGAGATCACCGCCCAGGTGTTCGAGTCCGGCGTCAAGGTTGACGTCACGGGCAAGAGCAAGGGCAAGGGCTTCGCCGGTGTCATGAAGCGTCACAACTTCAAGGGCCTCGGCGCCGGTCACGGCGTCCAGCGCAAGCACCGTTCCCCCGGTTCGATCGGTGGCTGCGCCACCCCTGGGCGTGTCTTCAAGGGCATGCGCATGGCCGGCCGGATGGGTAACGAGCGCGTCACCACCCAGAACCTGACCATCCACGCGGTTGACGCGGAGAAGGGTCTGCTCCTCATCAAGGGCGCGGTCCCCGGTCCGAACGGCGGCCTCGTCCTGGTCCGTACCGCGGCCAAGGGGGCTTGAGGTAATGAGCACCATTGACATCCTTTCGCCGGCAGGCGACAAGGCCGGTACCGTCGAGCTCCCCTCGGAGATCTTCGACGCGAAGACCAGCGTTCCGCTGATCCACCAGGTCGTCGTCGCACAGCTGGCAGCTGCCCGTCAGGGCACGCACAAGACCAAGACCCGCGGCGAAGTCCGTGGTGGTGGGCGCAAGCCGTACCGCCAGAAGGGCACCGGCCGCGCGCGCCAGGGTTCGACCCGCGCGCCGCAGTTCGTCGGCGGTGGCGTCGTCCACGGCCCGCAGCCGCGTGACTACTCGCAGCGCACCCCCAAGAAGATGAAGGCCGCCGCCCTGCGCGGTGCCCTCTCCGACCGGGCGCGTCACTCCCGCATCCACGTCGTCACCGGCGTGGTCGAGGGTGGAGTCTCCACGAAGGCCGCGAAGTCGCTGTTCGGCAAGATCTCGGAGCGCAAGAACGTGCTCCTGGTCGTCGACCGCAACGACGAGGCCGCGTGGCTCTCCGCACGCAACCTGCCCCAGGTGCACATCCTGGAGCCGGGCCAGCTGAACACGTACGACGTGATCGTCTCTGACGACGTGGTCTTCACCCAGGCCGCCTTCGAGTCCTTCGTGTCTGGCCCCCAGACCGCTGAGACCGAAGGGAGCGACGCCTGATGAGCGAGGCGACCGTTACCAGCAAGACCTACGACGACCCGCGTGACGTTCTCGTCAAGCCGGTTGTCTCGGAGAAGAGCTACGCGCTGCTCGACGAGAACAAGTACACGTTCATCGTCGCGCCCGGCTCCAACAAGACCCAGATCAAGCAGGCCGTGGAAGCGGTCTTCTCGGTCAAGGTCACCGGGGTCAACACGATCAACCGTCAGGGTAAGCGCAAGCGCACCAAGACCGGTTTCGGCAAGCGCGCTGACACCAAGCGCGCCATCGTGACCCTCGCTGAGGGCGACCGTATCGACATCTTCGGCGGCCCGACCTCCTAACGGAGGTCGAGTCGTCCGGAATCGGACGAGGACTGAGAAATGGGTATCCGCAAGTACAAGCCGACGACCCCGGGCCGTCGTGGCTCCAGCGTCGCCGACTTTGTCGAGATCACGCGGTCCACGCCGGAGAAGTCGCTGGTCCGCCCCCTGCACAGCAAGGGCGGCCGTAACAACACCGGTCGTGTGACCGTTCGCCACCAGGGTGGTGGCCACAAGCGCGCCTACCGCGTGATCGACTTCCGTCGTCACGACAAGGACGGCGTGCCGGCCAAGGTCGCGCACATCGAGTACGACCCGAACCGCACCGCGCGCATCGCGCTCCTGCACTACGCGGACGGCGAGAAGCGCTACATCATCGCGCCGCGTGGCCTGGGACAGGGCGACCGTGTCGAGAACGGCCCGGCCGCCGACATCAAGCCCGGCAACAACCTGGCGCTGCGCAACATCCCGGTCGGTACGACCATCCACGCCATCGAGCTGCGGCCCGGCGGCGGCGCGAAGTTCGCCCGTTCCGCGGGTGCCTCCGTGCAGCTGCTGGCGAAGGAGGGCACCATGGCCCACCTTCGTATGCCGTCGGGTGAGATCCGCCTGGTCGACGCCCGCTGCCGCGCCACGATCGGCGAGGTCGGCAACGCCGAGCAGTCGAACATCAACTGGGGCAAGGCCGGTCGCATGCGCTGGAAGGGCGTTCGCCCGTCCGTCCGCGGTGTTGCGATGAACCCGGTCGACCACCCGCACGGTGGTGGTGAAGGCAAGACCTCCGGTGGACGTCACCCGGTCTCGCCGTGGGGTCAGAAGGAGGGTCGTACTCGCTCGCCGAAGAAGGCATCGAGCAAGTACATCGTCCGCCGCCGCAAGACGAACAAGAAGCGCTAGGAGCGGGTTTAGATGCCGCGCAGTCTCAAGAAGGGGCCCTTCGTCGACGGCCACCTCATCAAGAAGGTGGACGTACAGAACGAGGCAGGCACCAAGAACGTCATCAAGACCTGGTCCCGTCGCTCGATGATCATCCCGGCCATGCTGGGTCACACCATCGCGGTGCACAACGGCAAGATCCACGTCCCGGTGTTCGTCACCGAGTCGATGGTCGGCCACAAGCTCGGCGAGTTCTCGCCGACTCGCACCTTCCGCGGCCACGTCAAGGACGACCGGAAGTCGAAGCGCCGCTAGCGCGGGGTGGAAACGACTATGACTCACACCGAAGGGACAACCATGGAAGCCAGGGCCCAGGCGCGGTACATCCGCGTCACGCCCATGAAGGCCCGCCGAGTGGTGGACCTCATCCGTGGCATGGATGCCACGGAGGCTCAGGCGGTCCTGCGTTTCGCCCCGCAGGCCGCGAGCGTGCCGGTTGGCAAGGTGCTTGACAGCGCCATCGCCAACGCTGCACACAACTACGACCACCCTGACGCTTCTTCGCTGGTCATCAGCGAGGCGTACGTGGACGAGGGCCCGACCCTGAAGCGGTTCCGTCCGCGTGCTCAGGGCCGTGCCTACCGGATCCGTAAGCGGACCAGCCACATCACCGTGGTCGTCAGCAGCAAGGAAGGAACCCGGTAATGGGCCAGAAGGTAAACCCGCACGGGTTCCGGCTCGGCATTACCACGGACTTCAAGTCCCGTTGGTACGCCGACAAGCTGTACAAGGACTACGTCAAGGAAGACGTTGCCATTCGTCGCATGATGACGAAGGGCATGGAGCGAGCCGGCATCTCGAAGGTTGAGATCGAGCGCACCCGCGACCGCGTCCGCGTTGACATCCACACCGCCCGCCCGGGCATCGTCATCGGCCGCCGTGGCGCCGAGGCCGACCGCATCCGTGGCGAGCTGGAGAAGCTGACCGGCAAGCAGGTCCAGCTGAACATCCTCGAGGTCAAGAACCCCGAGGTGGACGCTCAGCTGGTGGCCCAGGCCGTCGCCGAGCAGCTCTCCTCCCGCGTCTCCTTCCGTCGTGCCATGCGTAAGAGCATGCAGAGCACGATGAAGGCCGGCGCAAAGGGCATCAAGATCCAGTGCGGCGGTCGCCTCGGCGGCGCCGAGATGTCCCGCTCGGAGTTCTACCGCGAGGGCCGCGTGCCCCTGCACACGCTCCGTGCGAACGTCGACTACGGCTTCTTCGAGGCCAAGACGACCTTCGGCCGCATCGGCGTGAAGGTCTGGATCTACAAGGGCGACGTCAAGAACATCGCCGAGGTCCGCGCCGAGAACGCTGCTGCCCGTGCGGGCAACCGCCCGGCCCGTGGCGGCGCTGACCGTCCGGCCGGCCGCGGTGGCCGTGGTGGCGAGCGTGGCGGTCGCGGCCGCAAGCCGCAGCAGTCGGCTCCGGCCGCCGAGGCCCCCAAGGCCGACGCGACCGCCGCTGCTCCGGCGGCTGAGAGCACCGGAACGGAGGCCTGACCGAAATGCTGATCCCCCGTAGGGTCAAGCACCGCAAGCAGCACCACCCGAAGCGCAGCGGTATGTCCAAGGGTGGCACGCAGGTTGCGTTCGGCGAGTACGGCATCCAGGCGCTGACCCCGGCGTACGTGACGAACCGTCAGATCGAGTCCGCTCGTATCGCGATGACCCGTCACATCAAGCGTGGCGGCAAGGTCTGGATCAACATCTACCCGGACCGTCCCCTGACGAAGAAGCCTGCCGAGACCCGCATGGGTTCCGGTAAGGGTTCTCCCGAGTGGTGGATCGCGAACGTCAAGCCGGGTCGGGTGATGTTCGAGCTGTCCTACCCGAACGAGAAGATTGCTCGTGAGGCGCTCACCCGCGCTGCTCACAAGCTTCCGATGAAGTGCCGGATTGTTCGGCGCGAGGCAGGTGAGTCGTGATGTCGGCCGGTACCAAGACGTCCGAGCTGCGCGAGCTGGGCAACGAGGAGCTCCTCAACAAGCTCCGCGAGGCCAAGGAAGAGCTGTTCAACCTCCGCTTCCAGGCGGCGACCGGACAGCTCGAGAACCACGGCCGGCTCAAGTCCGTCCGTAAGGACATCGCCCGGATCTACACCCTGATGCGCGAGCGCGAGCTCGGCATCGAGACGGTGGAGAGCGTCTGATGAGCGAGAAGACTGTGACTGAGACGAACACCGACCGCGGTTTCCGCAAGACCCGTGAGGGTCTGGTCGTCAGCGACAAGATGGACAAGACCGTCGTCGTCGCTGTCGAGGACCGCGTCAAGCACGCGCTGTACGGCAAGGTCATCCGCCGTACGAACAAGCTCAAGGCTCACGACGAGCAGAACGCCGCCGGCGTCGGCGACCGTGTCCTCCTCATGGAGACCCGGCCGCTGTCCGCCACGAAGCGGTGGCGCATCGTCGAGATCCTCGAGAAGGCCAAGTAATTCCTGAGGGGCTTCCCCTTCAGGCAGGTTCCGCCAGGCTCGGCGGGGGTTCGCTCCGGTAACGGAGCGGCCCCCGCCGGGAACCGGCAGACGATCAGGAGATAGACGTGATCCAGCAGGAGTCGCGACTGCGCGTCGCCGACAACACGGGTGCGAAGGAAATTCTCACCATCCGTGTTCTCGGTGGCTCGGGTCGCCGCTACGCGGGCATCGGTGACGTCATCGTCGCCACCGTCAAGGACGCGATCCCCGGTGGCAACGTGAAGAAGGGTGACGTCGTCAAGGCCGTCATCGTTCGCACCGTCAAGGAGCGTCGTCGTCAGGATGGCTCGTACATCCGCTTCGACGAGAACGCCGCCGTCATTCTGAAGAACGACGGCGACCCCCGCGGCACCCGTATCTTCGGCCCGGTGGGCCGTGAGCTGCGCGAGAAGAAGTTCATGAAGATCATCTCGCTCGCGCCGGAGGTGCTGTAAGCATGAAGATCAAGAAGGGCGACCTGGTTCAGGTCATCACCGGTAAGGACAAGGGCAAGCAGGGCAAGGTCATCGTTGCCTACCCTGCTCAGGACCGCGTCCTCGTCGAGGGTGTCAACCGGGTCAAGAAGCACACCAAGGCCGGTCAGACCGCTCGCGGTTCGCAGACCGGTGGCATTGTGACGACCGAGGCTCCCGTCCACGTCAGCAACGTGCAGCTGGTTGTTGAGAAGGACGGCAACAAGGTCGTTACTCGCGTCGGCTACCGCTTTGACGACGAGGGCAACAAGATCCGCGTTGCCAAGCGCACCGGTGAGGACATCTGATGACTACCACCACTGCGCCGCGTCTCAAGACGCGCTACCGCGAGGAAATCGCCGGCAAGCTGCGTGAGGAGTTCTCCTACGAGAACGTCATGCAGGTTCCCGGTCTGGTCAAGATCGTGGTCAACATGGGTGTGGGCGACGCCGCCCGCGACTCCAAGCTGATCGATGGCGCCGTGCGCGACCTCACCACGATCACCGGTCAGAAGCCGGCCGTCACCAAGGCCCGCAAGTCGATCGCGCAGTTCAAGCTGCGCGAGGGGCA
Organism: Streptomyces sp. NBC_01013; assembly: GCF_045162765.1. Lineage (NCBI taxonomy): Bacteria > Bacillati > Actinomycetota > Actinomycetes > Kitasatosporales > Streptomycetaceae > Streptomyces > Streptomyces sp. NBC_01013. Next base: position 3,354,772 of record NZ_CP108687.1, on the reverse strand, counting down.
GCCGATCGGCTGCCACGTCACCCTCCGTGGTGACCGCATGTGGGAGTTCCTGGACCGTACGCTGTCGCTCGCGCTGCCGCGTATCCGTGACTTCCGTGGCCTGTCGCCGAAGCAGTTCGACGGCCGTGGCAACTACACCTTCGGTCTCACGGAGCAGGTCATGTTCCACGAGATCGACCAGGACAAGATCGACCGGGTCCGGGGCATGGACATCACCGTGGTCACCACGGCGACCAATGACGACGAGGGTCGTGCCCTCCTTCGTCACCTCGGCTTCCCGTTCAAGGAGAACTGACCGTGGCGAAGAAGGCTCTGATCGCTAAGGCCGCCCGCAAGCCGAAGTTCGGCGTCCGGGGTTACACCCGGTGCCAGCGCTGCGGCCGGCCCCACTCCGTCTACCGCAAGTTCGGCCTGTGCCGCGTGTGCCTTCGTGAGATGGCTCACCGTGGCGAGCTGCCGGGCGTGACCAAGAGCTCCTGGTAATTCTCCTTCGCCCTTTGGGCGTTGGGAATCACCGGAGACTCTCGGTAAGCATCTGGTCGGCAGGAGCCCGTCCTCACATGCCGTAGGCTTGTGGGGTTGGGCGCCTGCCGCCCAAGACCGACTTACTACGCCGTAGGTCCCCGCACCGCACCCGTCCTGCCTCTGAGTAGGGAGAGGGATGGCGCATACAGGAAACCCCGGCGAGAGAGGCCGAAGGCCAACTCATGACCATGACTGATCCCATCGCAGACATGCTCACGCGTCTGCGTAACGCGAACTCGGCGTATCACGACGACGTCACGATGCCGCACAGCAAGATCAAGTCGCACATCGCGGAGATCCTCCAGCAGGAGGGCTTCATCACGGGCTGGAAGGTCGAGGACGCCGAGGTTGGCAAGAACCTCGTCCTCGAGCTGAAGTTCGGCCCGAACCGCGAGCGCTCGATCGCCGGCATCAAGCGAATCTCGAAGCCGGGTCTGCGTGTATACGCAAAGTCCACCAACCTGCCGAAGGTTCTCGGCGGCCTGGGCGTGGCGATCATCTCCACGTCCCACGGTCTCCTGACCGGCCAGCAGGCCAGCAAGAAGGGCGTAGGTGGGGAAGTCCTCGCCTACGTCTGGTAGTCGGGAACGGAGGAATAGCTCATGTCGCGAATCGGCAAGCTCCCCATCCAGGTTCCCGCCGGTGTGGACGTCACCATCGATGGCCGCACGGTCGCGGTGAAGGGGCCCAAGGGCACCCTCTCGCACACCGTTGCGTCGCCGATCGAGGTCACCAAGGGTGAGGACGGCGTCCTGAACGTCGCCCGCCCGAACGACGAGCGTCAGAACAAGGCCCTTCACGGCCTGTCCCGCACGCTGGTGGCGAACATGATCACCGGCGTGACCACGGGATACATCAAGGCGCTCGAGATCAGTGGTGTCGGTTACCGCGTCCAGGCGAAGGGCTCCAACCTGGAGTTCGCCCTGGGCTACAGCCACCCGATCCTGATCGAGGCCCCGGAGGGCATCACCTTCAAGGTGGAGTCCCCCACGAAGTTCACCGTCGAGGGCATCGACAAGCAGAAGGTCGGCGAGACCGCGGCCAAGATCCGCAAGCTGCGGAAGCCTGACCCGTACAAGGCCAAGGGCGTCAAGTACGCCGGCGAGGTCATCCGCCGCAAGGTCGGAAAGGCTGGTAAGTAGCGATGGCATACGGCGTAAAGATCGCCAAGGGCGACGCCTACAAGCGTGCAGCCCTCAAGCGTCGCCACATTCGCGTCCGCAAGCACATCTCCGGTTCGCCGGAGCGTCCGCGCTTGGTTGTGACGCGTTCGAACCGCCACATGGTGGCTCAGGTCATCGACGACATCGCGGGCCACACGCTCGCGTCGGCGTCGACCCTGGACGTCTCCATCCGTGGTGGCGAGGGCGACAAGAGCAGCCAGGCCAAGCAGGTCGGCGCCCTGGTCGCCGAGCGTGCCAAGGCCGCAGGCGTTGAGGCCGTCGTGTTTGACCGCGGTGGTAACCAGTACGCCGGGCGGATTGCCGCTCTGGCTGACGCCGCCCGTGAAGCCGGGCTGAAGTTCTAAGCCCCGGTTCCTACGCACAGCGGACGTAACAGAGAGAGGTAAATCCAATGGCTGGACCCCAGCGCCGCGGAAGCGGTGCCGGTGGCGGCGAGCGGCGGGACCGGAAGGGCCGTGACGGCGGCGCAGCTGCCGCCGAGAAGACCGCGTACGTCGAGCGCGTCGTCGCGATCAACCGTGTCGCCAAGGTTGTGAAGGGTGGTCGTCGCTTCAGCTTCACCGCGCTGGTCGTGGTGGGCGATGGTGACGGCACCGTCGGTGTCGGTTACGGCAAGGCCAAGGAAGTTCCCGCGGCCATTGCCAAGGGCGTGGAAGAAGCCAAGAAGAACTTCTTCAAGGTTCCGCGTATCCAGGGCACCATCCCTCACCCGATCCAGGGCGAGAAGGCTGCGGGCGTCGTTCTGCTCAAGCCTGCTTCCCCCGGTACCGGTGTTATCGCCGGTGGCCCGGTGCGCGCCGTTCTGGAGTGCGCCGGCGTTCACGACATCCTGTCGAAGTCGCTCGGTTCTTCGAACCCGATCAACATCGTGCACGCGACCGTGGCGGCCCTCCAGGGCCTGCAGCGTCCCGAGGAGATCGCGGCTCGCCGTGGTCTGCCCCTCGAGGACGTCGCCCCCGCGGCTCTGCTTCGTGCGCGTGCGGGAGCGGGTGCGTAATGGCCCGTCTCAAGATCACGCAGACGAAGTCGTACATCGGCAGCAAGCAGAACCACCGCGACACCCTGCGTTCGCTCGGGCTCAAGCGCCTGCACGACGTGGTTGTCAAGGAGGACCGCCCCGAGTTCCGCGGAATGGTTCACACCGTCCGCCACCTCGTGACGGTTGAGGAGGTCGACTGACATGGCGGAGAACAAGCCGCTGAAGGCGCATGACCTCCGGCCTGCCCCGGGTGCCAAGACCGCCAAGACCCGTGTGGGTCGTGGTGAGGCATCCAAGGGTAAGACCGCTGGTCGTGGTACCAAGGGCACCAAGGCCCGTTACCAGGTTCCGGAGCGCTTCGAGGGTGGCCAGATGCCCCTCCACATGCGTCTCCCGAAGCTCAAGGGCTTCAAGAACCCGTTCCGCACCGAGTACCAGGTCGTGAACCTGGACAAGCTCGCGACGCTCTACCCCGAGGGTGGAGAGGTCACGGTGGCCGACCTGGTCGCCAAGGGCGCTGTGCGTAACAACCACCTCGTCAAGGTCCTCGGACAGGGCGAGATCTCCGTGGCACTGCAGGTTTCGGTTGACGCCGTTTCCGGCTCCGCCAAGGAGAAGATTGCCGCTGCGGGCGGCACCGTCACCGAGCTCGTCTGAGACAACTCGGACCATTCGGTGGCCTGAACATCCGACCGGGGATGCCTCTCATATGGGGCATCCCCGGTTGGTCGTTCCTAGGGGGGCATGTACGCCGGTAAGGTGGCGTCCGTTGCTGTGGTAACCCCTGGATGTACGCGTCCGGGGGCCTTTGGCTCTTACTTATTCGTCGATCCTCAAGACCGTCACCTCTACGCATTGCGCGGGGGTCGCAGGAGGCACCGTGCTCACCGCGTTCGCCCGGGCGTTCAAGACGCCCGACCTGCGCAAGAAGCTGTTCTTCACGCTCGGCATCATCGTGCTCTACCGGCTCGGGGCGCACATCCCGGTGCCCGGAGTGAGCTACGAGAACGTCCAGACCTGTGTTGATCAGGCAAGCAAGGGCAACAACAGCCTCTTCGGCCTGGTGAACATGTTCAGCGGTGGTGCACTGCTGCAGATCACGATCTTCGCGCTCGGCATCATGCCGTACATCACGGCCAGCATCATTCTTCAGCTGCTGACCGTGGTGATTCCCCGACTCGAGGCACTCAAGAAGGAGGGGCAGTCCGGCCAGGCAAAGATCACGCAGTACACGCGTTATCTGACGGTCGCGCTCGCCATCCTCCAGGGCACCGGCCTGGTGGCCACGGCCACCAGCGGTGCGCTGTTCAGCGGCTGCCCGGTCGCCGACCAGATCGTCCCGAACCACTCGATCTTCACGACGATCGTCATGGTCGTCACGATGACCGCGGGTACCGCCGCCGTCATGTGGCTCGGTGAGCTCATCACCGACCGCGGCATCGGCAACGGCATGTCGATCCTGATGTTCATCTCGATCGCCGCCAGCTTCCCCGGCGCCCTGTGGGCCATCAAGGTCAGCGGCAAGCTCGCCGACGGCTGGATCGAGTTCGGCACCGTCATCCTGATCGGCTTCGTGATGGTGGGCCTCGTGGTCTTCGTCGAGCAGGCCCAGCGCCGTATCCCGGTGCAGTACGCGAAGCGCATGATCGGCCGGAAGTCCTACGGTGGTACGTCCACCTACATCCCGCTGAAGGTGAACCAGGCGGGTGTGATTCCCGTCATCTTCGCTTCTTCGCTGCTCTACATCCCGGCTCTGATCGTCCAGTTCTCCAACTCCACCGCGGGCTGGGCGACCTGGATCCAGGACCACTTCGTCAAGGGCACCCACCCGTACTACTTGACGACGTACTTCCTGTTGATCGTCTTCTTCGCCTTCTTCTATGTGGCGATCTCGTTCAACCCCGAGGAAGTCGCCGACAACATGAAGAAGTATGGTGGCTTCGTCCCGGGTATCCGGGCTGGTCGACCTACTGCCGAGTACCTGAGCTACGTGCTCAACAGGATCACTTGGCCGGGCTCGCTGTACCTGGGTCTGATCGCTCTTGTGCCAACGATGGCGTTGGCAGGCTTCGGCGGAGCCAACCAGAACTTCCCGTTCGGCGGGACGAGCATCCTCATCATCGTGGGTGTGGGTCTGGAGACCGTCAAGCAGATCGAGAGTCAGCTCCAGCAGCGCAATTACGAAGGGTTCCTCCGCTGATGCGAATCGTCCTCGTCGGCCCGCCGGGTGCCGGCAAGGGAACGCAGGCTGCGTACCTTGCCAAGAACCTGTCGATTCCGCACATCTCCACGGGCGACCTCTTCCGCGCCAACATCAGCCAGGGCACCGACCTTGGCAAGCAGGCCCGCGCCTACATGGACGCGGGGCAGCTGGTGCCGGACGAGGTCACGATCGGGATGGCCAAGGACCGCATGTCCCAGCCGGACGCGGTCAACGGCTTCCTGCTCGACGGCTTCCCGCGCAACGTGGGACAGGCCGAGGCCCTCGATGTGATGCTCAAGGACGAGGGCGTAAAGCTGGACGCGGTACTCGACCTCGAGGTTCCCGAGGACGAGGTCGTGAAGCGCATCGCCGGCCGCCGGGTCTGCCGCAACGAGAGCGCGCACGTGTTCCACGTGACGTACAACCCGCCGAAGACCGAGGGTGTCTGCGACACCTGCGGGGGCGAGCTGTACCAGCGCGACGACGACAGCGAAGAGACGGTCCGCACCCGGCTCGAGGTCTACCACACGCAGACCGAGCCGATCATCGACTACTACAGGGCACAGGACCTGGTGGTCACCATCTCCGCGCTCGGCAAGGTCACCGATGTGACCGAGCGGGCCATGGAGGCTCTGAAGTCCGACAAGGGCTGAGAGAGAACACCCGTAGTACGTGTTGTGCAGTCGGCCGCGGCGTCCTTGGGCGCCGCGGCCGACTGTTTGCGGCCGTATCGTGGATTAACGGCCCTGTCACCGTCTCCCCAGAAAGGCGCCGCGCAATGGTGCAGATCAAGACCCCCGAGCAGATCGCGAAGATGCGTGAGGCGGGGCTGGTGGTCGCCGCCATTCACGCCGCCACCCGCGAGGCCGCGGTGCCCGGCGCCACCACGCTGGACCTGGACCAGGTCGCCCGCAAGGTGATCGCCGACCACGGCGCGAAGTCGAACTTCCTCGGGTACGGCGGATTCCCCGCGACGATCTGTACCTCGGTGAACGAGGTCGTCGTCCACGGCATCCCGGACGACAAGACCGTCCTCAAGGACGGCGACATCATCTCCATCGACGCCGGCGCGATCATCGACGGCTGGCACGGCGACGCCGCGTACACCGCCTTCGTCGGTACCGGGCACGCTCCGGAGCTGATCGAGCTCTCCCGGGTGACCGAGGAGTCGATGTGGGCCGGCATCGCCGCGATGAAGGTGAACAACCGCCTCGTCGACATCTCGAAGGCGATCGAGTCCTACATCCGCCGCCAGCCCCGTCCCGCGACGGGCAAGTACGGCATCATCGAGGACTACGGCGGGCACGGCATCGGCACCGAGATGCACATGGACCCGCACCTGCTGAACTACGTCGCCCGCAAGCGCGGGAAGGGCATCAAGCTGGTGCCGGGCCTCTGCCTCGCCATCGAGCCGATGGTCTCCCTCGGCACGGCCCGCACCGAGGTGCTGGAGGACGAGTGGACCGTCATCACCACCGACGGCACCTGGTCCTCCCACTGGGAGCACTCCATCGCCCTCACGGAAGAGGGTCCGCTGGTCCTCACCGCTCCGGACTGCGGCCGCGAGAAGCTGGCGCAGTACGGCGTGGAGGCCGCACCCGACCCGCTGGGCTGATTGACGGCCATCGTGAGGTCTAAGGATCTCCCACGGTGGGCAAACTTGACGGATTCGTCTTTTGGAGTCCGCTGACGTAGACTGACTCGTCGGCTCTCGTGCATCCGTGTGTCCGCATACGAGTGACGGAAGTCGATCAAGGTAGCCGATTCGAAAGGCGAAGCGTGGCCAAGAAGCAAGGTGCCATCGAAATTGAGGGCACCGTGATCGAGTCCCTCCCGAACGCCATGTTCAAGGTGGAACTCCAGAACGGTCACAAGGTCCTCGCGCACATCTCCGGCAAGATGCGGATGCACTACATCCGTATCCTTCCGGACGACCGGGTCGTGGTGGAGCTCTCCCCGTACGACCTGACGCGTGGCCGGATCGTCTACCGCTACAAGTAGATCTTGCCCACATCTCGCTTCGGCGGGGTGCTGGCACTGACCCGGAGAACCTGACATCCCATGAAGGTCAAGCCGAGCGTCAAGAAGATCTGCGACAAGTGCAAGGTGATCCGCCGTCACGGTCGGGTCATGGTCATCTGCGACAACCTGCGCCACAAGCAGCGCCAGGGCTGACGCACGACCCCCTCGCATCTCGCAGTACTTCGCGCGACGCACGTAAACGTACATACGCAGTGCCCGTCCAAGCCACGGCTGACGACACCTCCGGCGGGGGCCGGGGACCCGGGCGTACCACCTCTCCCAGCGAGAGGTCGGCGGTCGGGAGTGGCGCTGCGGAAGACCCCCGACATAACAACTGGAGCCATTGAATGGCACGCGTTTCAGGTGTTGACATCCCGCGCGAAAAGCGCGTGGAGGTTGCCCTCACCTACGTCTTCGGCATCGGGCGCACCCGGTCCAAGGAGATCCTCGCCGCCGCAGGCGTGAACCCGAACACCCGCGTTCGTGACCTGGCCGAAGAGGACCTGGTCAAGATCCGCGAGTACGTGGACGCCAACCTCCGCACCGAGGGTGACCTTCGCCGCGAGATCCAGGGCGACATCCGCCGCAAGATCGAGATCGGCTGCTACCAGGGCATCCGTCACCGTCGCGGTCTGCCGGTCCACGGCCAGCGCACCAGCACGAACGCACGTACCCGCAAGGGCCCGCGTCGCGCGATCGCCGGTAAGAAGAAGCCGGGCAAGAAGTAGTCCTCAGCGGACGCACTGCGAGCGGCCGGTTCGCCGGACATTCGCAGCATCCAGCGGTCTTCGCTGTAGGACCGATCACCTCCCCTCTCCATCTGGAGTCAAGACATGCCCCCCAAGGGTCGTCAGGGCGCAGCCAAGAAGGTGCGTCGCAAGGAAAAGAAGAACGTCGCTCACGGCCACGCGCACATCAAGAGCACGTTCAACAACACCATCGTCTCGATCACGGACCCCTCGGGCAATGTGATCTCCTGGGCCTCCGCCGGCCACGTCGGCTTCAAGGGCTCGCGCAAGTCCACCCCCTTCGCCGCGCAGATGGCCGCCGAGTCGGCCGCCCGCCGCGCGCAGGAGCACGGCATGCGCAAGGTTGACGTCTTCGTGAAGGGTCCGGGCTCCGGCCGCGAGACCGCGATCCGCTCCCTGCAGGCCACGGGCCTGGAGGTCGGTTCGATCCAGGACGTCACCCCGACGCCGCACAACGGCTGCCGTCCGCCGAAGCGTCGCCGCGTCTGATCCGCCACGGCCGGTGACGGCCGTGCGTCAGTAGCGTGGGTACGGGCGGTATGCCCCCTACGGGGGTGTGCCGCCCGTATCCTTGTTTCATCTGTCGGGTGTCAAATAGTGGGCGCCCACGACTGAAGGATTCACACATGCTTATCGCTCAGCGTCCGTCGCTGACCGAAGAGGTCGTTGACGAGTTCCGCTCGCGGTTCGTCATCGAGCCGCTGGAGCCGGGCTTCGGCTACACGCTCGGCAACTCCCTGCGCCGCACGCTCCTCTCCTCGATCCCGGGTGCCGCTGTCACCAGCATCCGTATCGACGGTGTCCTGCACGAGTTCACCACCGTGCCGGGCGTCAAGGAGGACGTGACCGACCTCATCCTCAACATCAAGCAGCTGGTCGTCTCCTCGGAGCACGACGAGCCGGTCGTGATGTACCTGCGCAAGCAGGGTCCCGGCCTGGTCACCGCTGCTGACATCGCCCCGCCGGCCGGTGTCGAGGTCCACAACCCGGACCTCGTCCTGGCGACGCTGAACGGCAAGGGCAAGCTGGAGATGGAGCTGACCGTCGAGCGCGGTCGCGGCTACGTCTCCGCCGTCCAGAACAAGCAGGTCGGCCAGGAGATCGGCCGGATTCCGGTCGACTCCATCTACTCGCCGGTGCTCAAGGTCACGTACAAGGTCGAGGCGACCCGTGTCGAGCAGCGCACCGACTTCGACAAGCTGATCGTCGACGTCGAGACCAAGCAGGCCATGCGTCCCCGTGACGCCATGGCGTCGGCCGGTAAGACCCTGGTCGAGCTGTTCGGTCTGGCGCGCGAGCTCAACATCGACGCCGAGGGCATCGACATGGGCCCGTCGCCGACGGACGCCGCACTCGCTGCCGATCTGGCGCTGCCGATCGAGGAGCTGGAGCTCACGGTCCGCTCGTACAACTGCCTCAAGCGCGAGGGCATCCACTCGGTCGGCGAGCTCGTGGCCCGCTCCGAGGCGGACCTGCTCGACATCCGCAACTTCGGTGCGAAGTCGATCGACGAGGTCAAGGCGAAGCTGGCCGGTATGGGCCTGGCGCTGAAGGACTCGCCTCCCGGCTTCGACCCGACCGCGGCTGCGGACGCGTTCGGCGCGGACGACGACGCGGATGCCGGCTTCGTGGAGACCGAGCAGTACTGATCCGCCTCCGGCGGGGGTGCCCGGTTCGCCGGGTGCCCCGGTCCGGACGAGGACCTTGTCCTCAATGGCCGGACGGGCTTGATCTCGGGCTGAGGCCTGATGTCGGGTCCGGACGGCCCACGCACACTTCCGTGTGGCGACCGCCGCACGGGAACTGACACCGGTACCTGATACGGCCGGTGCAGCACACAAGGAGAAAACCATGCCTCAGCCCGCCAAGGGTGCCCGTCTGGGCGGCAGCGCTGCGCACGAGAAGCTTCTTCTCAACAACCTTGCGAAGTCGCTGTTCGAGCACGGCCGCATCACCACGACCGAGGCCAAGGCCCGCCGCCTGCGTCCGGTCGCCGAGCGTTTCATCACCAAGGCGAAGAAGGGCGACATCCACAACCGTCGCCTGGTGCTGCAGTCGATCACGGACAAGGGCATCGTGCACACGCTCTTCACCGAGATCGCCCCGCGGTACGAGAACCGCCCCGGTGGTTACACCCGCATCACCAAGATCGGCAACCGTCGTGGCGACAACGCCCCGATGGCCGTCATCGAGCTGGTCGAGGCCCTGACCGTGGCGCAGGCCGCGACCGGTGAGGCCGAGGCCGCCACGAAGCGTGCGGTCAAGGAAGACGCCCTCAAGAAGGACGAGACCCCGGTCGAGTCCGTCGAGGACGCCAAGCCGGCCGAGGCCGACGAGGAGTCCAAGGACGCCTGAGCGTTCTGAGACCTCTGGACGGGCCCGCATCACCCTTCGGGGCGGTGCGGGCCCGTTTCGCTGTGTACGGATCTTGAGAGGACCGCTGGTGTGAGTGACGTGGTGGAGCCCGGCTTTGTACGGGTGCGGCTGGACCTGGCCTATGACGGCAAGGACTTCTCGGGCTGGGCGAAGCAGACCGGCCGGCGGACCGTCCAGGGTGAGATCGAGGATGCGCTGAGGACCGTGACCCGCTCCTCGCGCACCTACGACCTGACCGTGGCGGGGCGTACCGACGCCGGTGTGCACGCCCGGGGCCAGGTCGCGCACGTGGACCTGCCCGCCGAGGTGTGGGCGGAACACGCGTCGATGCTGCTGCGGCGGATGGCCGGCCGGATGGCGCCCGACGTGCGGATCCGGCGGATCGAGGAGGCGCCGGACGGGTTCAACGCGCGCTTCTCCGCCCTGTGGCGCCGGTACGCGTACCGGGTGTCGGACGGGCCGGGCGGGGTCGATCCGCTGGTGCGCGGTCATGTGCTGTGGCATGACCGGGAGTTGGACCTCGACGCGATGAACGCGGCGGCGGCGCGCATGACCGGGGAGCACGACTTCGCCGCGTACTGCAAGAAGCGGGAGGGCGCGACGACCATCCGCACGCTGCAGAAGCTGAGTTGGGTCCGTGACGAGGCGTCCGGGATCATCACCGGGACCGTGCAGGCCGATGCCTTCTGCCACAACATGGTGCGGGCGCTGGTGGGGGCGATGCTGTTCGTGGGCGACGGGCGCCGCCCGTACCCGTGGCCGGCTGAGGTCCTCGCCGCCCGGGTGCGCGATCCCGGGGTGCACGTGGTGCGGCCGCACGGGCTGACGCTGGAGGAAGTCGCTTACCCAGCCGATGAGTTGCTTGCGGCCCGGGCGGTGGAGGCGCGTAACGTGCGCACCCTTCCGGGAGCCGGTTGCTGCTGACGGCCCGGCAGGGCGGGCGTCGTCAGGCCGTACGTCGACGGCGGTGCAGCGCGGCCGTGAGGGTGCCCGCCAGGTACAGTGCGGCGCCGCTCAGCAGCGAGGAGCGGAACCAGCCGATCCGCGGGCTCCACCAGGCGAAGACCGCTGCCGCGCCGACGACCACCAGGGCGGCCGCACGGGTCAGCCACCAGCGGCCCGTTCGCGGGGTGCCGTCGTGAGGGTCGGGCGGGTGGCTGCCCGTGCTCGCCGTCATCGTGTCGCGCATCCCCGCCAGGACGGAGCGGCGGGCCTGCACCCGGGCTCCGGGGATGTCGCCGAGGATCTCGGTGTCCCCGCCGAAGCCGGGCGGGACGGGCGGCAGACCGAGGGCGGTCACCAGCTCGGACTGATGGCGGACCGGGTCGCCGGTGGCGCGCAGGATGTGGGCCAGGGGCCGCGGGTCCGCCACCCGGTACAGACGGGCGAGGTCTCCGGCGACGGCCTGCACCTCGGCGTGGTCGGGGGCAGGGGACTCGGCGTCCCAGGTGTGCTTCGCGATCTGCCGGCCCTGGTGGAGAGCGGTGACGGTGCAGCGCTCGGGGGTGCGGTGCAGGATCAGGGCGGGCCAGCTCTCTCCGGTCGTGAAGGTCTCCGCCGCCGCGGTCAGAGGCTCCTCGGGGAGCAGCGCCGCGCGTCGGCCGCGGGCGGCCTCGGGGACCACCTCGACATAGCTGTAGCCCTCGCCCGCTGGGGCGGTACGCAGCGAGAAACCGCAGATCAGAGCCGCCTGGGCCACGACGGCCGGGGCTGCGGGGACGATCGCGAGCGCGCGCGGGGTGAGGGCCGCCCAGTCGGGGGCCGTCGCGGGCGGCTCCGGCGGGCGGCCGAAGAACGGGATCTGCGACGCGAGGTCGAGCCGGACGTCGGACCGGGCTTCGAGGAACTCGGTACGGGCGTCGCCGAGCCGGTTCCACGGGTACTCGGTGGCGTGGACTCCGATGGCCCGGAACACGTCGAGGGCTTCGGCCGGCCGGTCCGACATGATCAGCAGCAGGGCCAGTTCGTTGCGGAATCCGGCCGCCTCCCGGTCGCCCGCCCCGTCGTAGGTGTCGGAGAGGCTGAGCGCCCGGGTGATGGCCGCGTCGACCTTGGGCCCGTACGGGTCGGGGCCCTCGGGCTCGTCGGCCTCGGACAGCCGGTACTCCAGCGCCGCCTGGAGCGGCAACGCGTGCAGCCTGGAGCCCGGCGGGGCGGAGGCGGCCGCCCGTTCCGCGTACCGGAACATCTCCTCGTGCGAGCCGTACCACTTGGCGCACAGGTACTGCAGCGCCTGCGCGTGACACCCGAAGTGGTGCGGGTCGCGGGCCTCGGCCTCGGCGAGATACGCGTCGAAGACCTCGCGCGGGGCCTGCATGCCTCGGGCGTGGGTCAGCGCGATGCGCCAGGGGACGGGGTCGGCGGGGTTGAGTTCGGCCGCGGCGCCGATCGCCGGCACGGCGTCCTCCAGGAGGGCGAAGAAGGCCTGGAACTGGTCCCGTTCGACGTCCTTGGCGCGGGCGCTCGTGCGCACCTTCCACGCCTGGTGGAGATGGAGGTCGGCGACGACGAGAAGGGCGTCGGGGTCCTCGGGGGACTCCGCCACCCAGGTGTCCAGCCAGCCGTCGTGGTGCAGCGCGGTCCTGGCGAGCCGGCTCACGTACGCGTCCCTGCGCTCCCACTGGCCGTGCACCCGCGTCGAGGCCAGGAGCTCCGCCGCCGGGGCGTGGTCGCCGGCCGTCGCCGCGGTGAGGGCGGCGCGCAGCGGTGCGTCCGGCGGGTCCAGGGCCACGGCCTCGTCGGGCGCCAAGTCGGCGCCGACGGCGTCGCGGTGGCGCAGGATGCGCAGGAAGGAGACCAGGAAGACGAGACGCACAGCAGCGGTTCTCCGCATCCGGGAGAGGTGACTGAACGGAGGGGCGGACGGGTCAGGGGGCGGTGGCGGCGGCCGAGGCCTGGGCTTCGCCGCGCCGGCGGATCTGGCGGAAGGTGAAGTCCGTCAGGTCGTCGCCGACGGCGTACACGTTCTTGTCGGTCTTCGTCACGTTCTTGCCGTTGGTGAAGCCGCTTATCGCGAAGTAGGCATACCGGCCGTAGGAGTTGGCCGTGCGGCGGCAGACGGAACCGGCGCGGCAGAACGTCGGGACGCCGGAGCCGCTGAGCGAGGCGATGCCGCCGCTGGCCTGCTGGGCCGCCTTCTTCGCCCGGGCCTCCGTCTCGAACACCGCGAGGCCTATGGTCACGGCCACACCGCTACGGCTGTACGTGGCCCGGATGACCTGGTCGCAGCCGTTGTTCGTGAGGATCGCGCCCAGCGCGCCCTGGGTGGTCGTGGCGCACTTCGTGGTGTGGTGCGTCGCGCCCTTGAAGTAGACGCGGTCGCCCATCGTCAGCTTCTTCCCGGGGAAGAAGGCGTCGACGGTGACGGGCGCCCGGTCCTTCTTCACGTCGGATATGTAGTCCTTGGGGTCCGGCGGCGGCAGCGGGGCCACCGACGAGAACGACGGCTCCGGCTGTGCCGTCTCGCTCGGCAGATCGGTCGCCGAGGGCAGCTGGCTCGCGTTCTTCCCGGACGAGCCGTCGGGGTCGTCCTTGTTGGTCGAGATGACCGCCGTCGCCACGATCGCCGCGACCGCCGCGGTGGCCAGCGCACCCCCGCCGATCATCAGCCACTTCTTGCGCCTGGCGCGTGCCGCCGATGCCTCTGCCAGCGCCGCCCAGTCCGGAGTACCGGTGTCCCCTGGCCCCCAGGAGGGCCCCCCTTGCCCAAAGCTCATGCGCCGAATCCTAGACGGAACCTAAACCGGTTGGGCCAGGGCTTCGCGGGCCGTGACAATGCTGTGCATGGGACATCTTGAAGCAGGCCATCTCGAGTACTACCTACCGGACGGGCGGGTGCTGCTCGGCGATGCTTCGTTCCGCGTGGCGGACGGCGCCGTGGTCGCCCTCGTCGGGGCGAACGGTGCCGGCAAGACCACGCTGCTGCGGCTGCTCGCCGGGGAGCTCCAGCCGCACGGCGGTTCGGTCTCGGTGAGTGGCGGGCTCGGCGTGATGCAGCAGTTCGTCGGCTCGGTGCGTGACGAGCGCACGGTGCGCGACCTGCTCGTGTCCGTCGCCCAGCCCCGCATCCGCGAAGCCGCCGGCGCCGTCGACCGGGCCGAGGAGCTGATCCTCACCACCGACGACGAGGCCGCGCAGATGGCGTACGCGCAGGCGCTGAGCGACTGGGCGGAGGTGCGCGGGTACGAGGCCGAGACGGTCTGGGACATGTGCACCATGGCGGCGCTCGGTGTCCCGTACGAGAAGGCGCAGTGGCGCGAGGTGCGCACACTGTCCGGTGGTGAGCAGAAGCGGCTGGTGCTGGAGGCGCTGCTGCGGGGGCCGGACGAGGTGCTGCTCCTCGACGAGCCGGACAACTACCTGGATGTCCCCGGCAAGCGGTGGCTGGAGGAGAAGCTGAGGGAGACCCGTAAGACGGTCCTGTTCGTCTCCCACGACCGGGAGCTGCTCTCCCGGGCCGCGGAGAAGATCGTCAGCGTGGAGCCCAGCCCGGCGGGCAGTGACGTCTGGGTGCACGGTGGCGGATTCGCCACGTACCACCAGGCCCGCAAGGAGCGGTTCGCGCGCTTCGAGGAACTGCTGCGCCGCTGGGAGGAGGAGCACGCCCGGCTGAAGGCCCTCGTCCTGCGGATGCGGCAGCAGGCGGCGAACAGCCCGGACATGGCAAACCGCTACCACGCGATGCAGACCCGCTTCAAGAAGTTCGAGGACGCCGGACCGCCCCCGGAGCCGCCGCGCGAGCAGGACATCAAGATGCGGCTGCGCGGCGGTCGGACCGGGGTGCGGGCGGTGACCTGCACGAACCTGGAGCTGACCGGTCTGATGAAGCCGTTCGACCTGGAGATCTACTACGGGGAACGGGTCGCCGTCCTCGGCTCCAACGGGTCGGGCAAGTCGCACTTCCTGCGGCTTCTGGCGGGCGAGCCGGTGGCGCACACGGGGGAGTGGAAGCTCGGGGCGAGGGTGGTGCCCGGACACTTCGCGCAGACCCACGCCCATCCGGAGCTGCTGGGCAAGACGCTCGTCGAGATCCTGTGGACGGAGCAGGCCAAGGACCGGGGCGGCGCCATGTCCGTCCTGCGCCGCTACGAGCTGGAGCGGCAGGGCGACCAGCCGTTCGAGAAGCTGTCCGGCGGCCAGCAGGCCCGCTTCCAGATCCTGCTCCTGGAGCTGGCCGGCACGACCGCGCTGCTGCTGGACGAGCCGACCGACAACCTGGACCTGGAGTCGGCCGAGGCGCTCCAGGACGGCCTTGAGGTGTACGACGGGACGGTGATGGCCGTCACGCACGACCGGTGGTTCGCGAAGTCCTTCGACCGGTACCTGGTGTTCGGCTCGGACGGTTTCGTACGGGAGACGACGGAGCCGGTGTGGGACGAGCGGCGGGTGGAACGAGCGCGGTAGCGGGGGGACCCCGCGGGGTGCGGGTCCCTGCGGGTGCGCCGTTGTCCGGGGTCCGGGGTGCGGGTTGCTCCGCGGGGTGCGCCGCTGTCCGGGGCTCGGGGTTCCGTCCTCAATCGCCGGACGGGCTTGAGTGCGGGGTCCCCGCGGGGTGCGCCACGTCGGGTGGGTGGGGGTGGTGCCCCTCCGGGCAGACTCCTCAAAAATGGCGTGTGCACCCGGTCACGTGGGGGACCCGGGTCGTACGCCATTTCTTGCGGGGACTGCCCTGCACGGCCCCACCCTGCATCACTCGCGTGTGCACACCGGCCGTACGACTGCCGCAGACGCAGGGCGGCCGGTCCGGGGCCGTGCAGGGGAGTCCCCGCAGGACGACGAACATCGACCCGGGTCCGCTGCGTACCCGCGGAACGTTCGTCGTTCGAGGAGACGCCCCGGAGGGGCCACGGACCCCCACCACCGGGCCGAAGCGCCCCTGCGGGGCACCCGCACCACACCAAGCCCGTCCGGCGATTGAGGACAGAACCCCCGCCCCGGACCGGGGCAAGGTCAGAACCCCGCCGCCGCCCGCCCAAGGGCCCCGTTTTGACCCGTCCGGGGCGGGGCGGGTACTGTCGGGGATTGTTATACGTATTGGCTTCGTCGTTCTCACGCGAAGGGCCCTTACGTAGGTTCCCTGGAGCAGTTACCAGTGGCTCGCATACGGGCAGCGTCCCCGGCATTGTGAGCCCCAGCTGCATGATCGCTTCAGAGGTGCCGTGTGTCTGGACCCCATCCACTGAAGAAGCGAAGGCTACGAAGTGCGTACGTACAGCCCCAAGCCCGGCGATGTCACTCGCCAGTGGCACATCATTGACGCCGAGGACATCGTCCTGGGCCGTCTGGCCACGACGGCTGCGAACCTCCTCCGAGGCAAGCACAAGGCGATTTACGCCCCCCACATGGACATGGGCGACTTCGTCATCATCATCAACGCGGACAAGGTTCACCTGTCCGGCAACAAGAAGACCCAGAAGATGGCGTACCGCCACTCCGGGTTCCCGGGCGGTCTTCGTTCGGTTCGTTACGACGAGCTGCTCGCGAAGAACCCCGAGAAGGCCGTCGAGAAGGCCATCAAGGGCATGATCCCCAAGAACACCCTGGGCCGTCAGATGATCTCGAAGCTGAAGGTCTACGCGGGCGACCAGCACCCGCACGCTGCGCAGCAGCCGGTCCCGTACGAGATCACCCAGGTCGCGCAGTAGTTCCGGCCTCCCCCCAAAGACGTAAAGAAAGATCTGAGGAGAATCGTGGCCGAGACCACTGCAGAGACGCCCGTCGAGGGCACCGAGGTCAACGAGGGCGAAGAGACCTTCGCCGAGGTGACCACCTTCGAGTCGGAGGTCCCCGTCGAGGGTGAGTACACCTCCGAGTCGCTCGCGGGCCGCTTCGGCGACCCGCAGCCGGCGGCCGGCCTGGGCCGTCGCAAGAACGCCATCGCCCGCGTCCGGATCGTTCCGGGCACCGGCAAGTGGAAGATCAACGGTCGCACCCTTGAGGACTACTTCCCCAACAAGGTGCACCAGCAGGAAGTCAACGAGCCCTTCAAGGTGCTCGAGCTCGACGGCCGCTACGACGTCATCGCCCGCATCTCGGGTGGCGGCGTCTCCGGTCAGGCCGGCGCCCTGCGCCTCGGTGTGGCCCGCTCGCTGAACGAGGCGGACGTGGACAACAACCGCGCCACGCTGAAGAAGGCCGGCTTCCTCTGCCGTGACGACCGTGCGGTCGAGCGCAAGAAGGCCGGTCTCAAGAAGGCCCGTAAGGCCCCGCAGTACAGCAAGCGCTAAACCGCCTGCTCAACCGCGTTACACGTTCGCCCCGGCGGCACACCTCGTGCTGCCGGGGCGTTCGTTTATTGACAGCCTCGGGCATATAACGGCATAAGGCGTTCATAGGCTTGTTGCTGACTTAGTCTGACATTTTTGCGTTTCGGAGCACCTTCGGAGGACACCAGTGGGACGACTCTTCGGCACGGACGGCGTGCGCGGCGTCGCCAATGCGGACCTGACGGCCGAGCTCGCGCTCGGTCTCTCGGTCGCGGCGGCGCACGTACTGGCCGAGGCAGGGACCTTCGAGGGTCATCGGCCGACGGCCGTCGTCGGCCGCGATCCCCGGGCCTCCGGAGAGTTCCTGGAGGCCGCCGTGGTGGCCGGTCTCGCCAGCGCGGGCGTCGACGTCCTGCGCGTCGGCGTGCTGCCGACCCCGGCCGTGGCCTACCTCACCGGTGCCCTGGGCGCCGACATCGGCGTGATGCTCTCCGCCAGCCACAACGCCATGCCGGACAACGGTGTCAAGTTCTTCGCCCGCGGCGGCCACAAGCTCGCCGACGAGCTGGAGGACCGCATCGAGACGGTCTACGAGCAGCACCGCACCGGCGAGCCGTGGGCCCGCCCCACCGGTGCCGGCGTCGGACGGGTCAGCGACTACGTCGAGGGCTTCGACCGTTACGTCGCCCACCTCATCGGGGTCCTGCCCAACCGGCTCGACGGCCTGAAGGTCGTCCTGGACGAGGCACACGGCGCCGCCGCCCACGTCTCGCCCGAGGCCTTCGCGCGCGCCGGGGCCGAGGTCGTCACGATCGGTGCCGAGCCGGACGGCCTGAACATCAACGACGGCTGCGGCTCCACGCACCTGGCACTGCTCCGCGCCGCCGTCGTCGAGCACGGCGCCGACCTCGGCATCGCGCACGACGGCGACGCCGACCGCTGCCTGGCCGTGGACGGAGACGGTGAGGAGATCGACGGCGACCAGATCCTGGCCGTGCTGGCCCTCGCCATGCGCGAGGCCGGACAGCTGCGCAAGGACACCGTGGTCGGCACCGTGATGTCGAACCTCGGCTTCAAGATCGCCATGGAGCGCGAGGGCATCCAGCTCGTCCAGACGGCCGTCGGTGACCGCTACGTCCTGGAGTCGATGAAGGCCGAGGGCTACGCCCTGGGCGGCGAGCAGTCCGGACACGTCATCGTCCTGGACCACGCCACGACCGGCGACGGCACGCTGACCGGCCTGATGCTGGCGGCCCGGGTCGCCGCCACCGGACGTACGCTCGCCGACCTGGCCGGTGTGATGCAGCGCCTTCCGCAGGTCCTCGTCAACGTGCCGGACGTCGACAAGTCCCGCGTGGGCACCTCCCCGGAGCTGGCCGCGGCCGTCGCCGAGGCCGAGCGCGAACTCGGCGCCACCGGCCGCGTGCTGCTGCGCCAGTCGGGCACGGAGCCGCTGGTACGGGTCATGGTCGAGGCGGCCGACATCGAGCAGGCGCGCGCGGTGGCCGGACGGCTGGCCGACGTGGTGAAGTCCGCGCTGGGCTGACCTGCCCGTCCGCGACTTTCGGGAGGACCCGGCCCCAGGGCCGGGTCCTCCCGCGTTCTGGGGCCGGTGCTCGTGGTCGTCCCGCCCCGGCGCCGGGTGCCGATCCGTCGACATGGCCGTTCCGTCACTGGTTGGCGGGTACGTGGACGGGCTCCGGCCACCGGTCGCTCTACGCGTCCGCCGGCCTGCTCGGCTTCGTGTGGGCCCGCTGGTGGTGGCGGGTCGTGCGCCACAGGGCCTTCTGCGCCAGCAGGGTGAGCGTTCCCGCGAGCACGATGCCGCCGAGGTTCGCCAGCAGCTGCTGGATGGAGCCCGTCATCTGGGCGTAGTCGCTGTAGCTGAACGCCACCGCCGCGTTCGCCGCGGCGGGCACGGTCGTCACCGAGATCGCGACACCGATCAGGGCGCCGGACTTCGCCGAGGTCAGGGACAGCGTCCCGGCGATCCCCGCGAGGAACGCCACCACGAACGACATCCAGTCCGGCTGCCAGACGAAGGCCGTGTTGGGCCGGTCCGCCTCGACCATCGCCTTGTCGAACAGGCCGAAGGCGTCCATGAGCCAGGCGAAGCCGGCCGTCAGCGCCATGGCTGCCGCGAAGCCACCGATCAGTGCCCACAGCGACCGCCCCACCAGGCGCGGGGCGCGCTGCACCAGAGCCGTGGAGATGCCGGCCAGCGGCCCGAACTCCGGTCCCACGGCCATCGCTCCCACGATCAGGATCGCGTTGTCGAGCATCACACCGCAGGCGGCCAGCATCGTCGCGACGGAGAGGAACGCCACGTACGTGGCGCTGAACGTGGAGTCGTCGTGCGTGGCCTCCACGAGCTCTTCCCACAGCACCGCGTCGGCGCCCTCACCCGGTGCGTCCTCTTCGGCCCGGTCGGCGCGCGCGGAGAGGGTGAGATCCATGTTCTCGACGGTGATGGCGCCGTACGTGTCGACCCCGAGCCGCCGCAGCGCCGCGATCAGCTCGTCGCCGGCCTCGCGCGCCACGTCGCACAGCACCATGTCGCCGACCGGATCACGTGCCACCCCCGGCAGCACCACGAGATGGGTGGTGCCGACGGTCCGCTCCAGCAGGCCCGTCACCTCGTCCGTACGGTCGGCGGGGACGAGCAGGCGCAGATGCAGCACAACGCTCCTCGGGGTGGCTCGGGCGGATCAGAGCTTGCGCAGGGACAGCCGCTGGACCTTGTGGTCGGGGCCCTTGCGGAGCACCAGGGTGGCACGGCCCCGGGTCGGCGCCACGTTCTCCACCAGATTGGGCTTGTTGATGGTCCGCCACATCGTCGCCGCGTACTCCATCGCCTCCGCCTCGGAGACCTGCGTGTACTTGCGGAAGTACGAGGACGGGTCCTGGAACGCCGTGGCACGCAGCTTGCGGAAACGGTTGAGGTACCAGGTCTCGATGTCCTCGGGCCGCGCGTCCACGTACACACTGAAGTCGAAGTAGTCCGCGAGCCCGACCCGGGTGCGGCCGTCCTTGCCGGGGAGTGCGGGCTGCAGCACGTTCAGTCCCTCGACGATGAGGACGTCCGGACGTCGTACGGTGAGCCGCTCGCCCGGCACGATGTCGTAGATCAGGTGCGAGTAGACGGGGGCCGTCACCTCGTCCTTGCCCGCCTTGATGTCGGCGACGAAGCGGGTCAGGGCGCGCCGGTCGTACGACTCCGGGAAGCCCTTGCGCGACATCAGGCCGCGCGCGTGGAGCTCCTTCATCGGCAGCAGGAACCCGTCCGTGGTCACCAGCTCCACCCGGGGGTGCTCCGGCCAGCGGGCCAGCAGTGCCTGGAGGATACGGGCGCTCGTGGACTTGCCCACCGCGACACTGCCCGCGACCCCTATGACGAACGGGGTCCCGCGCTGCGCCCCGTGGCCGTTCCCCGCATCCCCGAGGAAGGTGTTCAGGGCGCCGCGCAGCCCGGAGGTGGCCTGGACGTACAGGTTGAGGAGGCGGGAGAGCGGCAGGTAGACGTCGCGCACCTCGTCGAGGTCGATGACGTCACCGAGCCCGCGCAGCCGCTCCACCTCGTCGGCGGTCAGCGGCAGCGGAGTCCTGTCGCGCAGCGCGCTCCACTCCGCCCGGGAGAGGTCGACGTACGGCGTCGCGGCGGCCTCGGCGCGCCGGTTCGTGCTCCGTGCAGGCGAAGTGATCACGGGTTCATTGTTGCGGGAGTTCGACGGGAGTTCGAACGGAGTGGGGGGTGGGCTCGGTCACGTGGGGGCGGGGTTCGGCCGAATACGGGCGACGGAAGCGGGGCTGCGGCGTGGCACATCGCCGCAGCCGAATAAATTCCTAATGTCCTATTTATGCTACGAACTCATTCTGTGCCGCGTCGCCCGCGCCGCGTTCCGGCCCTGACCGGAGCGATGGCCCTGACGGCAGCGGTCATGGCGGTCTCACTGTTCCCCGGCGCCGTGCCCGCCACGGGCAGCAGTGCCGCAGCCGTGTCGCCCGTACTGGTGGACGAGTCCTTCACCGGGGCGACCGCGGACAGCGACTTCACGGCGGTGGGGCCGGCCTGCCTGACGGGGGCCGCGTCCGAGCAGCCGCCCGTGGGGAACACGGCGCATCCGCTGGGCGGATGCTCCGACGGGGCGGTGGGGCCCGTGCCGCCGCGCAACGGGGCGCCCTACGGATACCTCCAGCTGACGGACGCCGGTAACGACCGGTCTTCGGCAGTGATCCACAACAAGGCGCTGCCCGCGAACGAAGGGCTGGAAGTCTCCTTCGACCAATGGCAGTACGGCGGGCAGCCGGTCGCGCACCCGGCGGACGGCATCTCGTTCTTCCTGGTGGACGGGGCATCCGAGCTGTCCGGCCCCGGAGCGTTCGGCGGCAGCCTCGGCTACGCGCAGAAGCTGCCGGACGACGACCCCGGCCGGGATTTCCTGCCGGGCGTGGACCACGGCTACCTGGGCGTCGGCATGGACGTCCTGGGGAACTACTTCGGTGACTGGGAGCACCGCGGCAACGGCTGCGCGCAACGGTCTCCCGCCGGTACCGGATTCCGGGTGCCGGGACCGGGGAGCAACATGGTGACCGTGCGGGGGCCCGGGGACGGCACCGAGGGCTACTGCTTCCTGGCCGCCACCACCAGCAACCTGACGACGACGGGGCCCTGGCCGTCCACCCTGCCCGGCACTCTGCACGGGCCGACCACCGCCGCGGACCTTCCTGCGGGGACGACACCCCTCGCGGCTCAGCAGATCCTCGAGGCTTCACGCCGCACCGTGACGGTACGCGTGACTCCCGCCCCCGACCCGATGCTGACGGTCCTCGTCGACTTCCACGACGGGCAGGGCGCCCAGCAGGTCCTGGAGACGGCCGCACCCCAGCCGGTCCCCGCCACGTACAAATTCGGCTTCGCCGCGTCGACGGGCGGCTTCACCGACGTCCACCTCATCCGCACGCTCTCGGCGCGCTCGCTGAAGCCCCTGCCGCAGCTCAACCTCGTGAAGCAGGTCAGCATCGCGGATCCGCTGCCGGAGGTGATCGTGCCGGGGACACGGGTGCCGTACGAGTTCGTGGTGACGAACGCGGGGGGCACCGAGCTCACCGACGTCACCGTCGACGACCCCACCGTCGGACCGGTGACCTGCCCCCACACCACCTTGGCCGTCGGGGCGACGATGACCTGCACGGCGTCGTACACCGTCACCGGTCGCGATGCCGGGCGGGGCTACATCTCCAACACCGCGGAGGCGCTCGGCAGGAGCGGTGACGAGAGTGTCGTCTCCCCGCCGTCGCGTGTGCATCTGCCCCTGGGCGGCAAGGTCGGTCTGACCCTCGACAAGCAGGTGGACGACTCCCGGCCGTACGAGGTCGGGGACGAGGTGGAATACAGCTATGTGGTCGGCAACGTCACCGGCAACCCGGTCGAGGGGCTACGGATCCACGACGACCTCGTCGACGGCGTGACCTGCGAGTCCACCACGCTGGCCGAGCAGGGGACGCCGGGCGACAGCACCACCTGCACGGGCACCTACGTGGTGGACGAGGACGACGTGGAGCGGGGGAGCGTGCTGAACC
This sequence comes from Streptomyces sp. NBC_01013, assembly GCF_045162765.1. Lineage (NCBI taxonomy): Bacteria > Bacillati > Actinomycetota > Actinomycetes > Kitasatosporales > Streptomycetaceae > Streptomyces > Streptomyces sp. NBC_01013. The sequence goes on along the minus strand of NZ_CP108687.1, from coordinate 3,331,949 downwards.
ACGCGGTCGCGACGGGCAATGGCGGTGCCGTGAAGTCTCCGCCCGACGAAGCGACCGTCCAGGTCACTGCGTCGACCCCCACCCCGACGTCGACCCCCACCCCGACGCCCACGCACACGCACAGCCCCAGGCCCACTCACAGTCCCACCCGCACGCACAGCCCCAGGCCCACCCACAGTCCCACCCGCACGCACAGCCCCAGGCCCACCCACAGTCCCACCCGCACGCACAGCCCCACCCCCGGGCCGACGCACACGGCTTCGTGGCCTGCGCCGACGTCCAGCGACCACGGCCACCACGGCGGCGAATTGTCGGAGACCGGGGCGCCGATGCTCCTCCCCCTCGGCATCGCCGCAGGGGCCGCGGCCGCGGGCGGTGCGCTGATCCTGGTGCGACGCCGGCCGAAGGCCGGGACGCACGGGCCGGAGAAGCGGCGCTCGCACTGAGCCCTGCCGCTTGACGGAGAAGGCCGGTCCGGCGCCCATGGCGCTTGACCGGCCTTCTCTTCGTCGTACTGGCCAGGGCCGTTCGTCCGGATCAGGCCGGACCTCGCGAGCCCGGCATGATCCGAACGAGCGTGTCCTAGTCCGTGCCGGACTCCATCGCGGCGCGGTCCAGCATCTCGTCGGCCTCGGAGACCTCGCCGCGGGAGGCGATGGCCTGGGCGCCGCCTTCGGGCAGGGAGCCGATCAGGCCGGTCGCGGCGGCCTGGGCCGCACCGATGGCCGGGTTGGCGGTGCCGATCAGACCGAGACCCGCGTACTGCTCCAGCTTGGCGCGGGAGTCGGCGATGTCGAGGTTGCGCATGGTGAGCTGGCCGATCCGGTCGACCGGGCCGAACGCGGAGTCCTCGGTGCGCTCCATGGACAGCTTGTCCGGGTGGTAGCTGAACGCCGGGCCCGTGGTGTCGAGGATCGAGTAGTCCTCGCCGCGCCGCAGCCGCAGTGTCACCTCGCCGGTGACGGCGGTGCCGACCCAGCGCTGAATCGACTCGCGCACCATGAGCGCCTGCGGGTCCAGCCAGCGGCCCTCGTACATCAGCCGGCCCAGGCGCCGGCCCTCGTTGTGGTACTGGGCGAGGGTGTCCTCGTTGTGGATCGCGTTGACCAGGCGCTCGTACGCGGCGTGCAGCAGGGCCATGCCGGGGGCCTCGTAGATGCCGCGGCTCTTGGCCTCGATGATCCGGTTCTCGATCTGGTCCGACATGCCCATGCCGTGACGGCCACCGATGGTGTTCGCCTTCATCACCAGGTCGACGGAGGAGTCGAACTTCTCACCGTTGAACGTCACCGGGCGGCCCTGATCGAAGCCGATCGTGACGTCCTCGGTCTCGATCTCGACCGAGGGGTCCCAGAACTTCACGCCCATGATCGGGTCGACGGTCTCCACACCGGTGTTCAGGTGCTCCAGGGTCTTCGCCTCGTGGGTGGCGCCCCAGATGTTGGCGTCGGTGGAGTACGCCTTCTCCGTGCTGTCGCGGTAGGGCAGGTCATGGGCGACCAGCCACTCCGACATCTCCTTGCGGCCGCCGAGCTCGGTCACGAAGTCCGCGTCCAGCCAGGGCTTGTAGATCCGCAGGTGCGGGTTGGCGAGCAGACCGTAGCGGTAGAACCGCTCGATGTCGTTGCCCTTGTACGTGGAGCCGTCGCCCCAGATCTGGACGTCGTCCTCAAGCATCGCCCGCACCAGGAGCGTGCCGGTGACGGCGCGGCCGAGCGGCGTGGTGTTGAAGTACGCCCGCCCGCCCGAGCGGATGTGGAACGCCCCGCAGGTGAGCGCGGCCAGCCCCTCCTCGACGAGCGCCGCGCGGCAGTCGACCAGACGCGCGAGCTCGGCGCCGTAGGCCTTGGCGCGGCCGGGCACGGAGGCGATGTCGGGCTCGTCGTACTGACCGATGTCGGCGGTGTAGGTGCACGGCACTGCGCCCTTGTCGCGCATCCACGCGACCGCGACCGAGGTGTCGAGGCCGCCCGAGAAGGCGATGCCGACGCGCTCGCCGGTGGGCAGGGAGGTGAGGACCTTAGACATAGGAAGATTATGCATCATCTCGCATGATCATGCAACGTGAGCGGACTCCGGGCTTCCGGGCCCCGGGGAATCCCACCCCGTACGGCGCGATGAGGGGACGGAAGGGCTCGTCGGTGGGTTGAAGGTGCTGGATACGTGCCGGCGCACGGCGAGGCGACGGCGTGACGGGCCGGGCGCCGCCGGCCCCGGACGCGGCTCGCGGCACGAGCCACGAGCCCGCTCGCACCGCCTCCGGGAGGTCATTTCAGTCCCCGGCGGGCCTGCTTCACCTCTTCGTTGATGCCCCACGCGTCGGCAACCGGGCCGAGATGGCCGAGCTTGTCGGGGTTGATCACCGAACGGATGGCCTGGATCTGCCCGTCGAGCACGTCGAGAGCCAGGGTGTGGAGCACCTTGCCGTCCCGGTCGCGGAAGACGGCGCCGGGCTGAGCGTTGACCTCGTGCGCCTCGAACGTCACGTCGATCCGCGCCAGCAGCGGGAAGACGGATGCCAGCAGCCGGGCCACGTTCTCGGCGCCGACGACGGCCCTGGCCAGCTGGGGGGCCTTGCCGCCGCCGTCCCCGACCATCTGTACGTCGGCAGCCAGCAGGTCCCGCAGGCCCACGAGGTCTCCTTCGCGGAGGGCGTCGAAGAACCGCCTCGCCAGCTCCTCACGCTCCTGGCGGTCCGCATCGAACCGCGGCCTCCCGGCCCGCATGTGCCGCCGTGCCCGTACCAGCAGCTGCCGGCACGCCGCCTCCGAACGCCCTGCCGCCGAGGCGATGTCGTCGAACCCGAAGCCGAACACCTCCCGCAGCACGAACACCGACCGCTCCAGCGGGCTGAGGCGCTCCAGCAGCAGCAACGCCGCCATCGAGACCGAGTCGGCCAGCTCCGCCGAGCGCGCCGGATCCTGATACGGATCGCTGAGCAGCGGTTCGGGAAACCACGGGCCCACGTACTCCTCCCGCCGCACCCGTGCGGAGCGCAGCACGTCGATCGAGACGCGCGTCACCGTGGTGGACAGAAACGCCTTGACCGAGGTGGGAAGGGTCGCCGAGCCGTCGTAGCGCAGCCATGTCTCCTGTACCGCGTCCTCCGCCTCGCTCACGCTGCCCAGAATCCGGTAGGCGATCGAGAACAGCAGAGGTCGCAGTTCCTCGAACTCCCCGACCTTGCTCACGCCGCATCTCCCTCGAGGTCGCCCACCCGGCCGTTCCCGGCGCGGGCGCGTTCGGACTGATCCTGTGTTCGTCGGCGGGGCCCTGCAAGACCCCCGGTGGCCCGGGGCGCACAAAGGGGCCCCGGGCGTCGGCGGACCCTCAGTGGAACTGTCCGGCCTCGTAGTCGCCGGCCGGCTGCCGGGCGATGATGTTCAGGCGGTTCGCCGTGTTCATGAAGGCGACCAGGACCACCAGGGCGGTGAGCTGCTCCTCCTCGTAGTGCTTCGCGGCCCGCGCCCAGACCTCGTCATCGACTCCGCCGGCCGCATCCGCGACCCTGGTCCCCTGCTCCGCCAGCTCCAGTGCGGCCCGCTCGGCCTCGGTGAAGACCGTCGCCTCGCGCCACGCCGCCACCAGGTGCAGCCGCACCGCGGTCTCCCCGGCCGCCGCGGCCTCCTTGGTGTGCATGTCGATGCAGAGGGCGCAGCCGTTGATCTGGCTCACCCGCAGGGCCACCAGCTCCTGCGTCGCTGCCGGCAACGGCGACTCCTTGAGCGCCTTGCCCGCCGACATGAGGTGCTTGAGGGCCTTCGCGGCGGTGGGGTCGGCGAAGTAGTTCAGTCGCGCGTCCATGGTGTGCTCCTCCGTGCTCGTCGGTGGTGGCGACCTCACCGCGAGGTCGTCGCACCCCTTGGGACGAGACAGCCCGACGCCCTGTGACACGGTGCTGTGTGTTCCCTCCGGCTCCGTACTCGGATGTCCGGAGAGCCGCCGGCCGCGGCGGACCGGCGCTGTCACTCCGCGGCGCGCCCTCACCCCACCGTCAGCACCGCGTTTCCCCGGACCCGACGCCCCCGGATGTCCTCGATGACGTCCGCCGTCCGCGACCAGTCCCGCACCGATCCGATCTCCGGGTGGAGACGCCCGCCCGCCACCAGCCGCACCAGGGTGGTGAGATCGTCGGCGTACGCCGTGTCCGCGCGGGTGTAGTCGAAGTGCGCGATACGGGCCTGGGCCGGGCCCTTGAAGAAGTCGAAGAAGTCCAGCGTCACCGGGGTCCGGCTCGCCTGGCCGAACCAGACCAGCAAGCCGCCCGGGGCGAGCCGGGCCAGGGCGGCGGGCAGCGAGTCTCCGCCCACCGATTCCAGGACGACGTCGTACGGGCCCCGCGCCTCGGCCGGTGACGTCACCACGGCGGAAGCCCCCAGGTCCAGCAGGCCGGCGCCCCGCTCCGGCGTCGCGCTGACCGCCGTCACCGCCGCGCCCGAGGAAGCCGCCAGCTCCGTGAGGTAGTGACCGACGCCCCCGCTCGCCCCGGTGATCAGCAGCCGCCGCCCCGCCACGGGGCCGGCCGCCCGGAGCAGGCGCAACGCGGTGATGCCCGCCAGGGGGAGCGCCGCCGCCGTCACCGCGTCGATGCTGTCCGGGAGTGCGGCGATGCTGTGGACCGGGACCGCGACGCGCTCGGCCCAGCCGTATGCGGGCGGGTGGGCCACCACACGGGAGCCTGCCGCCGGGCCCGTGCCGTCGGCCGCCGCACGCACGACCGTGCCCGCGACGTCCTTGCCGGGGCGCCAGCCCGCCCAGCGCCGTGCAAGCTGTCCGTCGAGCTGGAACGTCTCACCCCGGTTGACGGAGTACGCCTCCACCGCGACCAGCGCTTCGTCGGCGGCGGGCTCGGGCTCCGGGGCTTCGCTCAGGAGGACCGTGCCGGCGGTTGTGGGGATCACTGCTCTCATCGGATGTTCCCTCCTCATGGCTCACGCGAAGACGACATGGCTCATGCGAAGACGACGGTGTGGGCGTGCAGTGTGTCGAAGTGCTCGCGGACGGAGGTGATGCGCCCGCCCCGTACCGTGAAGACGGCCAGGCAGTGCTGGTCGTACCTGGCCCCCTTCTTCGTCAGTCCCCGCGTGTTCCACTCGGCCAGGACCCGCTCGCCCTCCGCGATCACGCCCTCGAACTCGATCTCCATCGACTCCGGCACCAGCCGGGCGACCATCTGGGCCACGAACGCGTCGAATATCTCGTCCGGCCCGGTCCACGTACCCGACACCGGCAGGTCTCCGGCGAGGGTCCAGGTCACGTCGGCGTCGAAGAACGCGCGCAACCGGTCCATGTCCCCCGCCACGAGCGTGTGCATGTAGTCGAGGACGATGTCCTTGGGAGCAGGGGTGGTGGTGTCCATGATGTCGGTGGCCCTTCCTGAGGTGCGGTTTCCGCTCTGACTCCTGAAGGCTAGGAAGAGGAGGCGTGCGGAGGGAAAGACCTGTTCTCGATCGCTCCAGAACCGATCGGCATCGCCCCAGCTCAGCACCGCTCGTATGCTGCTGCGCATGTCAGAACTGCGGCGCCTGCGCTACTTCCTGGCCGTGGCCGAGGAACGCAACTTCACCCGTGCCGCCGAGCGGCTCCACATTGCCCAGCCCGCCCTCAGCCGGCAGATACGCGAACTGGAGAAGGAGTTGGGCGTGCAACTCCTCGACCGCACCACCCATTCCGTCGAACCCACCGAAGCCGGCGCGGTGTTGATGGAGCGGGGCGCCGCCCTCTGTGAGGACGCCGACCGGCTATGGCGCGATGTGCGCGGCTTCGCCGGTGGCGAGCAGGGCACGCTGACCTTCGGGTACAGCATGGGTACGAGCTACGAGACGGCCCCCGCCCTCCTCGCCGCCCTGGCCGAGCGCCTGCCGGGCCTCACCACCACCACGCATCTCCTGCCCACCGCCGGGGTCCTGTCCGGCGTCGCCGAGGGCACGCTCGACGCGGGACTGGTCCGCTGTCCGCCGCCCACGCCGGAACTGGTGCGCACGCTCGTACGGCTGGAACCGCAGGGCGTCCTCATGGCCGCCGGCCACCGCCTCGCCGCACTCCCCGCCGTCGACCCCGCCGCCCTGGCCGACGAGACCCTCCTCATCCATCCGCGCGAGGCCAATCCCGGCCACTACGACGCGATCATCGGCATTCTGGACCGCATCGGCATCAGCCCGCGGCTGATGCTGCGCCCGCTGTCGTTCGACGCCGGTCACACCCCGGTGGTGCGCGGCGACGCCGTCTCCGTCGTCGGCGGCTCAGCCGCGTCGAGCCTGCCCGCAGGTCTGGTGTGGAGGCCGTTGGCCGGGGGAGCCGCCATCGAACTGCACCTGCTGACGAGGGGCCGCGGCGCACGCCCCGTCGTGGCCCAACTGCTGCGTGCGGCCGCGGAGACGGCCCGGTCCGGCGGCTGGCTGCGATCGCCGGACGCGGCTGTGTGATCCGGCGGGGCGCGCGCCCGGTGACCTCAACGGGTCACCAGGGGATGATGGCGAGCGCCTCCACTTCGATGAGCAACTCCGGCCGGACGAGCGCGGTCACCTGTACCGCTGTGCTGGCCGGGGGGCGCTTCACGTCGACATGTGCGTCCCGCGCGGCCCGGACGGCGGGCAGGAATCCGATGTCGGTGACGTAGAAGGTGAGCTTGGCGACGTCGGCGAACGTCGCCTCCCCCGCTGCGAGGCAACGCCCCAGGTTCTCGAAGACCTGACGGGCCTGGGCAGCAGGATCGCCCTCCCCGACCACGTTTCCCTTCTCGTCCAGTGCCACTTGGCCCGAGATCACGACCAGCCTGCCTTCGCCCATGACCACATGGCTGTATCCCTGAGCGGGGGCGACCCCCTCGGGCAGGTGGTGGCTCAGCATGGTCTCTTCGGAACCGTCGGTCTCGTCCTGCACCGCGACCTCACTCTCCTGCGGCCTCTCCGCAGCTCAACGATAGGCGCCGGAAGCCGTGTTCGGACGGGATCTGTCGCCGGGTCCTATGCGGTGCCGGCGTGCTCCCACCGGCACTCGGCGCAGTTGCCGGGCTCGGGCGCTCTGAAGGCGCGGTCGCAGCCGTCGCAGTTCTGCAGCGGGTCGTGGAGCGGGGACCGTCCGGTGGGCGGGACGGGCGACGGAAGCTGTGCGGTGAGCCGGTGCTCCAGGAACTTCACCGGGTACCTCAGCGGAACGGGAAGATCCGTCGTGAGCGCCCGTCTGATGGCGGCGGGGGTGGCCTCGCGTTCGAGCCAGGCGGCGACGGCGGGGGTGAGCGCCCGGACGTCGGCCTCGGAGAGCTCGAAACCGGCCGCCCCCCGCGCCAGGTCGGTCAGGAGCACGGAGGCCGTCCGGTCCAGCCGAGGACTCGGCGTCACCGGCCGGGGCGCGGGCGCCTTCGCCGCGGCTGCGCCTGCCGGTGCCGGTGCCGGTGCCGGTCCGCGTCCGGGTCCGGGTACGGGCGTTGCTGTTTCGGGAGTGGGAGGAGCGGTTTCCGGCACCTGTCCGGCAGCTGCGGGCGGCCGCTTCGCTCGCGACCCGGTAGCCGGAAGGGCCGTCCGGGCCACGGCACACGGCTGGTTGTACGACGTCGTGCGGGTGACGACGCGGCCGCTGGGGAGGCGCTCGCGGGTGCGCGTGAGGTAGCCGTGCGATTCGAGTTCGCGCAGCGCTCCGGCGATGCGGGCCTCGCTCTCCGGGAAGCGCTCGACCAGGCACTTGATGCCGACCTTCGCCCCGGCGGGCAGCGACTGGATGTGCGTGGCGAGGCCGATCGCGAGGAGCGAGAGCGCGCCGTGCTGGGCCAGGTGGTTGCCGATGACCGTGAAGTGGCTGCTGTGGCGCACCTTCACGTGGACGACGCCGCCGGACCGGGCGCGAGAGGGGGAGATAACCTGCTGGGTATCCATCGGGAAGGGGCTCTTCTTCCTCGGCGGTCAGGCCCTCGCGCGGGATGGCAATCCCGGCGGGGGCCGTCTCAGTCTGAAGTTCGGTTTCGTGAGCATATGCCAGGCAACCGGGGCGAAACCCAGCTCAGTTGGCGAACCTCACCCGTGCGAGTGACGGGCCTGCGCGAGGGCGGACGCGAACGCGCACGCATGCGCGTGGGGGCCTGCTGAGGCCCACCCGGGTGGGTTTGGTTTGGTTGGTTTCTTCTTCCCGAAAGGCTTAAGAGCCTTTTACGTCGTGGGCCGCCGCGTCGCGGCCCACGGGGTCGTACTTCATCGCGTCGCACTTCGCCGCGTCGCGGCCCACCGGGTCGTGGTTTCCCGACGCGGCCAGTGCGATCTCCGCCCAGACGGTCTTGCGGGGGAACGGCCCGCGCACGACACCCCAGCGGGTGGCCAACGCCTCGACGAGCAGCAGCCCGCGCCCGGACCCGGCCGCCTCCGTCCGCGTCCGGACGCGAGGCAGTTGATCGCCGCGTGCATCCGCGACCTCGATACGCAGCGTGTCCCCGTCAACCGTCAGCAGGACGCGGAAGTCCCGCCCCGGTACGTACCCGTGCAGCGCGGCGTTCGCCGCCAGTTCGGCGACGACAAGGCTCGCGTCCTCCAGCGGAAGTCCCCACGAGCGGAGCTGCTCCGCCGCCAGAAGCCGGGCCAGGCGGGCTCCCCGACGGGTCGCGGACAGTTGCACGGCGAACTGGCCGTTGCGGGTACGGGGCGGGGTGATTTCTCGGTTCACGTCACTCAGCGTGGCCGCCCGTGGCTACGCTGAACAGTAGTGACGCGTGTACGGACGGTGACTGTCCAGTGGTGGTGCGGGGCTGTCCCACGTGTACAGCGGTCGGGTGCCGGTCACGGGTGGAGGCGGGTGGCGTATGGGTGTCAACGTCGGTACGGAAGAGCCGGAATGGGGCGTCGAGCCCGATGACGACGCGGGTGCGGTGATCGCGGCGGTCGGCCGGCAGATCCGGCTCTGGCGGGAAGCGGCGGGGTTACGTGCCGCGGAGCTCGGTGAGGCGATCGGGTACGGGGAGAACCTGGTCTACAAGGTGGAGGCCGGGACGCGCATTCCGAAGCCGGAGTTCCTGGACCGTACGGACGAGGCGCTGGGTGCCGGCGGCAAGATCGCCGCGATGAAGCAGGACGTGGCGGAGGCGCGGTACCCGAAGAAGGTCCGGGACCTGGCGAAGTTGGAGGCCGAGGCAGTGGAGCTCGGCGCTTATGACAACCACAACCTCAACGGTCTGCTGCAGACCGAGGAGTACGCGCGGGCTCTGTACGAGATGCGGCGGCCGTCGTTCGTGCCGGACGAGATCAATCGCTACGTTGCCGCACGGATGGCACGCCAGGAGGTCTTCGAGCGGCGACCCCTGACCATGCTGACGTTCGTGCAGGAGGAGGCGACGATCAGACGTCCTCTCGGGGGCAGGGAGGTCATGCGGCGTCAGCTTGAACGCCTACTGGAGGTAGGTCAGTTGCGGAACGTCGAAATTCAGGTGATGCCGATGGACCGGGAGGACCATGCTGGGATGGGCGGCCAGTTCCACCTGCTGAAGTTCGACGACGGCACCTCGTTGGGACACTGGGAGGGGCAGTTGTCCAGCAGCCTTGTCTCCGACGCCAAGAAGGTCCGGATCATCGAGATGCGGTACGGAATCATCCGGGCCCAGGCTCTCACTCCACGGGAGTCTCTGGCCTTCATCGAGAAAGCGTTGGGAGAGAGATGACCCGCACGACCGCACCCGCAGGCGGCTCCGGGCCGGAGTGGTTCAGGAGCAGCTACAGCAGCAACGACGGCCCGGCCTGCGTCGAGGTAGCCGCCACCCCCGCCACCATCCGCGTCCGGGACTCGAAGAACACCCCCGGCCCCGAACTGGGCTTCGCCCCGGGCGCCTGGGCCGACTTCGTCTCGTACGCCTCGGAAGACTGACCGCTGATACGTAGCCCCGTCACGCCCGGAGGGCCTGCCGCGCGAGTGCGTGCGTCAGGCCCTCCGCGCGTGACGGGCGCCGGTAAACCCACCCGTCACAGGAGTTTCAAGCGTCGGCGATTCGGCCACCGTCCGCCGTGGCGAGCCTGCCCCAGCACACGGGCGGCACCCGTGCACCCTTGTCGTTGCTGAGGTCGCACGCGTCCGGAATCGAGCGCGTTCGATTCCGTGTCGGCGTCGTTAGGCCGTGCACCGCCGAGCCATCCAGGTGCGGCACCGAGTCCCAGGAGGGACGCAGGTGACTGTGACTGACGCCTTGACCGCGCACTCGGATACACCACCGCCCCCACCCCCGGCAGTCCTCGACTACCAGGGCAAGCACGGCAAGAACCCGCTGGCAGAAGCAGGTTTCCGCACCATGTGCGGGCGCCTTCCCGGTGTCCTGAGGCACACCGTCCGACTCGCCTGGACCGTGGACCGGACCGCTGTCCTGATCCTCCTGTGCTGCCAGCTCCTCACCGGAACCGCGGCCGCCCTCACGCTCGCCTTCACGGCGAAGGCGATGACGCACCTGCTCGCCACGGGGCCCGTCCCCGAACGCCTGCACGGCGCTCTGCCCGCGCTCGTCGTGGTGGCCGTCGCCGCCGGGGCGGGCCGCATCGGCGTGGCGCTGGCCTCGTACGCCGAACGCCGGGTCTCGCCGCTGCTGATGACCGAGGCCGACGTGGCGCTGGTCGCCGCCGTGTGCCGGGTCGAGGTGGCGGCTTACGGCGAGGACGGCTTCGCGGACCGGCAGGAAGCCGCCGAAGTGGGAGTCACCCGCACCACCGCCCTGGTCAACGACGCGCAGCGGTTCATGGCGGCGGGCGTCCGCATGGTCGCCGCGGGCGGCGTCATCACCGTCCTGCACTGGACCATGCTCCCCGCGCTTCTGCTCGCGGTGCTCCCGGCCGGGCTCGGCGCGATCCTCCGGGCCCGGGTGGACTACGAGACGCACTACCTCAACGTCGGCGACCGCAACGTGCGGGGCATGATGCGCTGGTGGGCCACGTTCTCCCGGTACGGCGACGAGGTCCGCGCCAACGGCATGACCGGGTACCTCCTGTACTGGTACAGGGTCATGTCCGAGCGCATCGACCGGCGCACCCTGACCGCCGCACCACGGCAACTGCGCATCGACGTGTCCACCAGCGCCGTCAGCGGCGTCTTCCTGACGGGCACCTGGGTCCTCCTGGCCTGGCTGGCCGCCACGGGGCGTGTCCCCCTCGCGGTCGCCGCGACCGCGGTCGTCGCCGTGCAGACCACCCTGGGCGCACTCGCCCAGCTCGTCGTCCAGGGCGCCGCACTGTTCCACACCTCGCTCTACCTCGCCGACATGCGCGCGTTCCTGGACCTGGCCGGGAAGCGCGCGCCGAAGCGCGGCGAGCTGATGATCCCGGAGGTGGTGGACGAGATCCGGCTCGACGATGTCGTCTACCAGTACCCCGGCAAGGAGCAGCCCGCTGTCGCCGGCGTCTCCCTGACGATGCGCCGGGGCGAGATCCTGGCCGTGGTCGGAGAGAACGGCTCGGGCAAGTCCACGCTCACCAAGCTCATCACCGGCATCCTCCTCGCCGACAAGGGCCGCGTGCTCTGGGACGGCGTCGACCTGGCCCACGCCGACGCCGAGGCGGTGTGGAAGCGGACCGCGCTCGTGCCGCAGAACTTCGCCACCTGGCCGCTGCGGGTCCGCGAGAACATCACGCTCGGCCAGCCCAGGTCGTGGGACGACGAGCTGGTGTGGAAGGCCGTCGACGCCGTCGGCATGCGTGAGGCCGTCGAGGAACTGCCGAACCGGCTCGACACCCTGCTGGCCCGTGAGCTCTTCGGTGGGGCGGAACTCTCCGGCGGGCAGTGGCAGCGGCTCGCGTGCGGCCGCGCGCTCTACCGGCGGACTCCGCTGCTGATCCTGGACGAGCCGACCTCGCAGATGGACGCCCGCGGAGAGCACCAGATCTTCCTGGAGATCAAGCGGCTGGCCGCCGACTGCATGACGATCGTCGTGACCCATCAGCTGGAGAACACCCGGCTGGCCGACCGGATCATCGTCATGGAGCAGGGCCGGGTGACCGAGGACGGTACGTACGACGACCTGATCCACGCCGGGGGTCTGTTCGCCGAACTCGTGGCCCTCGCCAACGACCGGTGACGGCCGGCTGAGCGCCGCTCCTCTTCCGTAGTTCCCGAGGACCTGCCGCGCCCACCCGCGCCGCAGGTCCTCCTCGTCGCCATGCCGCGATGTCGTCCTCCGGACCCCAGCACGCCGTCGGTCCCCGGCGGCCGCGCCGGTCGGAGGGCGGCGGCCCACCGCGACCGGAGCGGCACCCCTGCTCCCGGCGCCTGCTGGGCGCAGGCGACGAGTCCGGCGGACTCGAAGTGCCCGACCGGCTTGGTTCGTGGGCTTGAAATAGTGGTTGCTTCTGCGACTATGCGAAGAACAGGGGCTGGTGACCAGGAAAGGACCACTATGTGCGGAATCGTGGGTTACGTCGGTGGGCAGTCGGCGCAGGACGTCGTCGTCGCCGGTCTCAAACGGCTGGAGTACCGGGGGTACGACTCCGCCGGGATCGCGGTCCTCGCCGACGGGGGACTGGCCGCCGCGAAGAAGGCCGGGAAGCTCGTCAACCTGGAGAAGGTGCTGGTCGAGCGGCCGCTGCCGGCCGGCAACGCCGGGATCGGGCACACCCGGTGGGCCACCCACGGCGGGCCCACCGATGCCAACGCCCACCCGCACCTCGACAACGCCGGACGCGTCGCCGTCGTGCACAACGGCATCATCGAGAACTTCGCCGCCCTGCGCGCCGAACTCGGCAAGCGCGGCCACGACCTGGTCTCCGAAACCGACACCGAGGTCGTCGCCCACCTCCTGGCCGAGGCGTTCTCGCAGAGCGCGGACCCGGGGGAGGCGATGCGGCAGGTGTGCCGGCGCCTCGAAGGGGCCTTCACGCTCGTCGCCGTGTTCGCGGACGCGCCCGACGTGGTGGTCGGGGCCCGGCGGAACTCGCCGCTCGTCGTCGGTGTGGGGGAGGGGGAGGCCTTCCTCGCCTCCGACGTCGCCGCGTTCATCGCCCACACCCGCTCCGCGATCGAGCTCGGCCAGGACCAGGTGGTCGAGCTGCGGCGGGAGGGAGTCGAGGTCACCGGGTTCGACGGGGAGCCGGCCGAAGTGCACGCCTACCACGTGGACTGGGACGCCTCCGCGGCTGAGAAGGGCGGCTACGCCTCCTTCATGCTCAAGGAGATCGCCGAGCAGCCCAAGGCCGTCACCGACACCCTCCTCGGCCGGATCGACCGGGAGGGCACCCTCCACCTCGACGAGGTGCGGATCAGCCGGGGTGAGCTGCGCGAGGTCGACAAGGTGGTGATCGTCGCCTGCGGGACCGCGTTCCACGCCGGGATGATCGCCAAGTACGCCATCGAGCACTGGACCCGCATCCCCTGCGAGACGGAGCTCGCCAGCGAGTTCCGCTACCGCGACCCGATCCTGGACCCGCACACCCTCGTCATTGCCATCTCGCAGTCCGGGGAGACGATGGACACCCTGATGGCACTGCGGCACGCCCGTGAGCAGGGCGCGAAGGTCCTCGCCATCTGCAACACCAACGGCTCGACCATCCCGCGCGAGTCCGACGCCGTGCTCTACACGCACGCCGGTCCCGAGGTCGCCGTCGCCTCCACCAAGGCGTTCCTGACCCAGCTCGTCGCCTGCTACCTCGTCGCCCTGTACCTGGGCCAGGTCCGCGGGACCAAGTGGGGCGACGAGATCCGTACGGTCATCCGCCAGCTCTCCGAGATCTCCGGGTCCGTCGACCGGGTCCTGTCGACGATGGAGCCGGTCCGTGCGCTGGCCCGGTCCCTCGCCTCGCACGACACCGTGCTCTTCCTCGGCCGGCACGTCGGCTACCCGGTCGCCCTGGAAGGCGCGTTGAAGCTCAAGGAACTCGCGTACATGCACGCCGAGGGATTCGCCGCCGGGGAGCTCAAGCACGGGCCCATCGCGCTCATCGAGGAAGGGCTGCCCGTCGTCGTGGTGGTCCCGTCGCCGGCGGGGCGTTCGGTGCTGCACGGCAAGATCGTGTCGAACATCCAGGAGATCCGGGCCCGCGGGGCGCTCACCGTCGTCATCGCGGAGGAGGGCGACGAGGAGGTCGTTCCGTACGCGGACCACCTCATCCGGATCCCCGCAACGCCTACGCTGCTTCAGCCGCTGGTCGCCACCGTGCCGTTGCAGGTCTTCGCCTGCGAGCTGGCGACGGCCCGCGGCAACGAGGTGGACCAGCCGCGCAACCTGGCGAAGTCCGTCACCGTGGAGTGAGCCATCAGCCAACAGTGAGGGTGCGTACGTGATCATCGGGGTCGGGATCGATGTGGCGGAGATCGAGCGGTTCGGCGCAGCGCTGGAACGTACGCCGAACCTGGCGCAACGCCTCTTCATCGACAGCGAGTTGCTGCTGCCCGGCGGTGAGCGGCGCGGGATCGCCTCGCTGGCCGCCCGGTTCGCCGCCAAGGAAGCCCTGGCCAAGGCGCTCGGCGCTCCCGCCGGGCTGCTGTGGACTGACGCCGAGGTGTACGTCGAGGAGAGCGGGCAGCCCCGGCTACGGGTCCAGGGCACCGTCGCCGCACGCGCGGCCGAGCTGGGCGTGCGGCAGTGGCACGTCTCGCTCAGCCATGACGCGGGGGTCGCCTCGGCTGTGGTGATCGCGGAGGGCTGAGGGCTGTCCCGCCAGGAACGAACGGGACAGCCCTGAGCGCCTGTCGTCCGGATCATGCCGGGGCACGGGCGCGGATTCCTGCGTACGTTGGAGCCATGCGTACCGCTTACAGCGTCTCGACCGTACGGGCCGCCGAACAGGCCCTGATGGCACGGCTCCCGGAGGGTGCGCTGATGCAGCGCGCCGCCGCCGGACTCGCGTCCGCCTGCGCCGATCTGCTCCGGCGTGGCGGCCGGGTCTACGGTTCCCGGGTCGTCCTCCTCGTCGGCAGCGGCGACAACGGCGGCGACGCGCTGTACGCCGGGGCCAGACTGGCCCGGCGCGGCGCGGGTGTCGTGGCCGTGCGCGTCTCGTCCGGCCGGGCCCACGAGGGCGGGGTGGCGGCCCTGCTGGCCGCGGGCGGACGGGTGAGGGAGGGCGGCGATCCCGCTTCGCACCGCGACTGGGGCGGGCGCATCGACCTCGTCGTCGACGGCATCACCGGCATCGGCGGGCGCGGCGGACTGCGGCCGGACGCCGCCGCACTGGTGGAGCACTACACGGCCGACGGGGTGCCCGTCCTCGCGGTCGATCTGCCGAGCGGAGTCGAGGCGGACACCGGCGAGGTGCGGGGGGCGGCCGTGCGCGCCGATGCCACCGTCACCTTCGGCGCGTACAAACCGGGGCTGCTCGTCGACCCGGCCGCCGAACGGGCCGGCGCCCTGCTCCTCGTCGACATCGGGCTCGGCGCCGAACTTCCGGAGGTGCCCGACCTGGAGGCGCTCCAGTACGCGGACGTCGCCGCGCTGCTGCCCGTGCCCGCCGCCGAGAGCGACAAGTACCGGCGCGGTGTCGTGGGCATCGTCGCCGGATCGGCGCGCTACCCGGGGGCCGCGGTACTCGCCGTCTCCGGGGCGCTGCGCGGTGGGGCGGGCGCGGTGCGCTACGTCGGGCCCGGTGGCGACGCCGTGATCGCACGGCATCCGGAGACCCTGGTCCACGCGGGGCCGCCGTCGAAGGCCGGGCGGGTGCAGGCCTGGGTGGTCGGGCCGGGGCTCGGCGACGGCACGGACGCCGTCGAGGCGGTCTCCGACGTGCTGGCCACCGACGTCCCCGTACTCGTCGACGCCGACGGGCTGCGGCTGCTGGACGCCGACGTCGTACGGGCGCGCAGCGCGCCCACCGTCCTCACCCCGCACGCCGGGGAGGCCGCGGCGCTGCTCGGCGTACCGCGCGAGGAGGTGGAGGCCGGACGGCTGGCCGCCGTGCGCGAACTCGCCTCCCGGTTCCGCGCCACGGTCCTGCTCAAGGGGTCGACGACCCTGGTCGCCACCGACGCCCCGCACGCCCCGGTGCGGGTCAACCCGACCGGCACCTCCTGGCTGGCCACGGCGGGCAGCGGCGACGTGCTCTCCGGGCTGACCGGCTCGCTGCTCGCCGCGGGCCTCGCCCCGCGCGACGCCGCGTCCGTCGGCGCCCACCTCCACGGGCTCGCCGCCCGGCTGGCGTCCGACGGCTCCCCGGTCGCCGCGCAGGACGTCGCGGAGGCGATCGGGGCGGCATGGCGGGACGTACGGGCCTGAGTGACGCTGGGGCCAGACAGGGCGACAGCAAGGGAGTGGTCGGTCGTGGGCAGCAGCGATGACGTACGGGTACGGCGGGTGTACGACCCCCAGGAGGACGGCGACGGCACCCGTGTCCTCGTCGACCGGCTGTGGCCGCGCGGCGTCTCGAAGGAGCGGGCCGCGATCGACAGGTGGCTCAAGGACGTCACCCCGTCGGACGAACTGCGCTCCTGGTACCACGAGGACCGCTCCGCAACCCGCTACGACGAGTTCGTCGACCGCTACCGTGCCGAGCTGGCCGACCCCGTGCACACGGCGGCCGTGGACGAGCTGACGGCGCTGGTCCGCGAGGGCGGGCCGGTGACGCTCGTCACGGCGGTCAAGGACGTCCCGCACAGTCACGTCCCGGTCCTCGCCGACCATGTGGCACACGCGTTGCACCACCACTGAGGTGCTCGTCCACCGGCGCGCCGCGCCCTGCCCCGGCCGACGCCCGGGGGCCCCGTCGTACGCCAGTGAGACACTGGGCGCGATGAACGAGACAGCGTCCTTGAGAGCCCGTGCCGAGATCGACCTCGCCGCACTCCGCGCCAACGTGCGTGTTCTGCGTGCCCGGGCGGCCGGCGCGCAACTCATGGCCGTGGTCAAGTCCGACGCCTACGGGCACGGCGCCGAGCGCTGCGCCCGCGCCGCGCTCGAAGCCGGCGCCACCTGGCTCGGCACCGCCACCCCGCACGAGGCGCTCGCCCTGCGCGCGGCCGGTCTGGGCGGCCGGGTGATGTGCTGGCTGTGGACGCCGGGCGGGCCCTGGCGCGAGGCGATCGAGGCCGACATCGACGTGTCGGTGAGCGGCATGTGGGCGCTGGACGAGGTCACCTCGGCGGCCGCGGAGGCGGGCCGGCCCGCCCGTATCCAGCTCAAGGCCGACACGGGCCTCGGCCGCAACGGATGCCAGCCCGCCGACTGGCCCGAACTGGTCGCCGCCGCCCGCACCGCCGAGCAGGCGGGCACGGTCCGGATCACCGGCCTCTGGTCCCACTTCGCCTGCGCGGACGAGCCCGGGCACCCCTCGATCACCGCGCAGCTCGACACCTTCCGCGACATGGTCGCGTACGCGGAGAAGGCCGGTGTCGAGCCCGAGGTGCGGCACATCGCGAACTCCCCGGCGACGCTGACGGTCCCCGACTCGCACTTCGACCTCGTGCGGACCGGCATCGCCATGTACGGCATCTCGCCCAGCCCCGAGCTCGGCACCCCGGCCGACTACGGTCTCCGCCCGGTGATGACGCTCTCCGCGTCCGTCGCCCTGGTCAAGCGCGTCCCGGCCGGCCACGGCATCAGCTACGGGCACCACTACACGACGTCCGGGGAGACCACGCTCGCCCTCGTGCCGGTGGGGTACGCGGACGGCATCCCGCGCCACGCGTCGGGCTGCGGCCCGGTCCTGGTCGGCGGTGTCCGGCGGACGATCGCCGGCCGGGTGGCCATGGACCAGTTCGTCGTCGACCTCGACGGGGACGAGCCTGCGGTGGGCAGTGACGCGGTGCTGTTCGGTCCGGGGGACCGGGGCGAGCCGAGCGCCGAGGACTGGGCGCAGGCGGCCGGCACGATCGCGTACGAGATCGTCACCCGCATCAGCGGCAGAGTGCCGCGCGTCTACCGGGACGACGAAACGCCCAAGGGCCCCTCGGCCGGGTCCTGACCGAACAAGCGCCCCTGACCAGGCACGATCTGATCATGTCCTGGGACGGCCGGACGAGAAGGCAGGAGCTCGGGCCGGCCCCGACCGATCCGACGGACACGACACGACCGACGAGGAGCGCGGAACGGTGAGCGAGATCAGCGCGGGGGACGCGATGGCGACAGCCGCTTCGGCGGCCGGCTGGCGCCGGGCGGGGATCGCCGGGGCCGCCATAGGTGTCATCGCCGCGGGCGCCGCGGCCGGGGTCGCGGTCGAGCGGCTGACGGTCGGCCGCGGTATGCGCAAGCGGGCCAGGCTGGCGCTGGACGCCACCGGACCGTACGGCTCGCTGCGCGGGCTGCCGGGCCGGGCGGCGGCGGACGACGGCACCGAGCTGTACTACGAGATCGACGAGGTCGACCCGGGCAGCGGCGGCGCAGCGGGCAGCACGCCCCCCGTCTCCGCCGCGGGCCCGCGCAGGCGCCGGCTCTTCGGACGCAAGGAGCCCGCCCCGGTGACGGTCGTCTTCAGCCACGGCTACTGCCTGAGCCAGGACTCCTGGCACTTCCAGCGGGCGGCCCTGCGCGGCCTCGTGCGCACCGTCCACTGGGACCAGCGCAGCCACGGCCGCTCCGAGCGCGGCCGGGCGCAGGCGCAGGGCGTGCACGTCGGCATCGACCAGCTCGGCCGCGACCTGAAGGCCGTGATCGACGCTGCCGCCCCCGAAGGGCCCCTGGTGCTGGTCGGGCACTCCATGGGCGGCATGACGATGATGGCGCTCGCCGACCAGTACCCGGCCCTGATGCGTGACCGCGTCGCAGCCGTCGCCTTCGTGGGCACGTCGAGCGGGAAGCTCGGTGAGGTCAACTTCGGACTGCCGATCGCGGGAGTGAACGCGGTGCGGCGGGTGCTGCCCGGCGTGCTGAAGGCACTCGGTTCGCAGGCGGAGCTGGTGGAGCGGGGGAGGCGGGCGACCGCGGACCTGTTCGCCGGGCTGATCAAGCGCTACTCGTTCGGCTCACGGGACGTGGACCCGGCGGTCGAGCGGTTCGCCGAGCGGCTCATCGAGTCCACGCCGATCGACGTCGTCGCGGAGTTCTACCCCGCGTTCGCCGAGCATGACAAGAGCAACGCGCTGCCGCTGTTCCGGGACGTCCCGGTGCTGATCCTGGCGGGCGACAAGGACCTGGTGACGCCCAGCTCGCACAGCGAGGCGATCGCGGACGAGCTGCCCGACGCGGAGCTGGTCATCGTCCCGGACGCCGGACACCTGGTGATGCTGGAGCACCCGGAGACGGTGACGGACCGGCTGGCGGACCTGCTGGTGCGGGCCGGAGCCGTGCCGGAGTCCTCCGAGGCCCGTGGGTGAGGTCGGCGCTCCTTCGTACCGGAGTCCGGCCGAAGGCCGCGGGTGAGGGCCGGAGCCGTACCGGAATCCTCTAACGTTGGCGGGCATGGAAGCACCGCAGAACAGCCCGGCGGCCGAGCGCGCCACAGGCACCCCGCCGGGCGTCGTCACCGTGACGCTGGCCGTCGAATCACCCGAACAGATGCAGGCCCTCGGCCGCCGGATCTCCGGTGTGCTGCGCCCCGGAGACCTGGTGATGCTCAGCGGCGAGCTCGGCGCGGGCAAGACGACCCTGACCCGCGGACTCGGCGAGGGCCTGGGCGTGCGCGGCGCCGTGACGTCCCCCACCTTCGTGATCGCCCGCGTCCACCCCTCGCTCGGCGCCGGCCCCGCGCTGGTCCACGTCGACGCGTACCGCCTGGGCGGCGGCCTCGACGAGATGGAGGACCTGGACCTCGACGTGTCGCTGCCGGACTCGGTGGTCGTCGTCGAGTGGGGCGACGGCAAGGTCGAGGAACTCTCCGAGGACCGGCTCCAGGTGCTGATCGACCGCGCGGTCGGTGACACGGACGACGAACGGCGCGAGGTGACCCTGGTGGGCTACGGCGCACGGTGGGCGGGGCTGCGGGTGGAGTCCTGGGCGCCGTGGGACACGGCCGGGGCCTGAGAGAAGGTCACCCCGGACCCGTTTCCGACATCGTGTCGGCAAATTGTTGCGCCGGGCGGTGCGGGCGTGGTGACATGGAGGGCGAGAGCAGGTTAGGTCTGCCTAACCGTGCCTTCCACCGGAGCCCCAGGAGGCGTTCATGCCGACATCGGAGCGAGAAATGCAGCCCCCGCCGCGGGCGGTGTCGATGAGAGACCTGCTCGCCGCCGGGGCGGCGGCCGACGCGGTCTCCACCCCGCCCGGCCCACGCCCGCGCGGTGCGGCGCCCGCGCCGCGCGAGGGCGCGAACCCGAAGCGTGCCTGAGCCCCCGGGGCCGGTACGGCGGGGCTACGGGACGACGTTGACCTTCACACCCACCGTGGCGAACGTCCACACCGCGTTGCCGTCCTCGCGGGACATCCGTACGCCGCCCGCCTTCAGCGTCGGGTCCGGGCTCTCCATCGAGCCGTCCTGCGCCGCGCTGAAGCCGATGGCCACGTCCTTGTTCGACGCGAACCGGACCACGTGTTCGATCGGCACCCCGTCGGAGCCCGTGACGTTGCCGGAGCGCGAGCTCACCCGGTAGGTGCCCGGCAGGGCCTCCACCGCGCTCGGCATCACCTTGAAGGTGCGGGTCGCCTTGTTCTTCGCGTTCACCAGCCACACCCGGCGGTCACTCAGCGCGTACACCACGCGCATGCCCGTGCCGGACGCGGAGGGCACCGCGAGGGGGTTCTTCTTCGGCTTGGCCTTGGCGTGGCCACCCGTGGCCGGTGCGCTGCTGGACGCCTTCGGCGTGACGCCGAGGTTGTCCGGGACGCTCGCCGACGCCTGGTAGGCCAGGAAGCCGACCGCGGCGACGGCCGCCGCAGTGAGCGCGGCCACGATTCCCGAGCTGCCCCTAGCCACCGTGCGCCTCTTTCGCTGTCGTATGTCGTACAAGCGTTTACACGTACTCCGCGTACACCCGGTGACGGTAGCACCGGAGCACCCTCGTCCCGGGACGCCGTACGGGCGCCGTACCGCCCGCGGCGGAGCCGTAGGCTGTTTGCGTGCTCTTGCTCGCTATGGATACCGCCACCCCCGCCGTCACCGTCGCCCTCCACGACGGGACCCGCGTCGTCGCCGAGTCCGGGCAGGTCGACGCCCGAAGGCACGGGGAGCTGCTGCTGCCCGCCGTCGACCGGGTCCTCGCCGAGGCCGGCGTGACACTCGACGCCGTGACGGACGTGGCCGTGGGAGTCGGCCCCGGCCCGTACACCGGACTGCGGGTCGGCCTGGTGACGGCCGCGACCTTCGGCTCGGCCCTGTCCGTGCCCGTGCACGGGCTGTGCACCCTGGACGCCCTCGCGTACGCCGCGGGGCAGACCGGGGTGGAGGGCCCGTTCGCCGTCGCGACGGACGCCCGCCGCAAGGAGGTCTACTGGGCGCGGTACGAGGACCCCCGCACCCGCAGCGGTGAGCCGTCCGTGGACCGGCCCGCCGACATCGCCGATCAGCTCGCCGGTCTCCCCGTCGTCGGGGCGGGCGCGGTGCTCTACCCCGACGCGTTCCCGGACGCGCGCGGTCCCGAGCACGTCGCGGCCGGAGCGCTGGCCGCCCTCGCCGCCGAGCGCCTCGCCGCGGGGGACGGGCTGCTGCCGCCGCAGCCGCTCTACCTGCGCAGGCCCGACGCGCAGGTCCCGAAGAACTACAAGGTGGTCACCCCCAAGTGACCGCCACGACCGCAGTGCTGCGCGAGATGCGCTGGTGGGACATCGATCCGGTGCTCGACCTGGAGCACGAACTGTTCCC
Organism: Streptomyces sp. NBC_01013; assembly: GCF_045162765.1. Lineage (NCBI taxonomy): Bacteria > Bacillati > Actinomycetota > Actinomycetes > Kitasatosporales > Streptomycetaceae > Streptomyces > Streptomyces sp. NBC_01013. The sequence goes on along the minus strand of NZ_CP108687.1, from coordinate 3,310,344 downwards.
GGACGACGCCTGGTCGGCCGGCATGTTCTGGTCCGAGCTGGCGCATGCCCGCGGACCGCGGGCCACCCGCCGCTACGTGGTCGCCGAGGACCCGGTCACCGGCCGGATCGTCGGATACGCGGGCCTCGCGGCGGCCGGTGACCTCGCCGACGTACAGACGATCGGCGTCACACGCGGCCACTGGGGCGGCGGACTCGGCTCCGAGCTGCTGACCGACCTGCTGAAGCACGCCACGGCCTTCGAGTGCGCCGAGGTGCTGCTGGAGGTCCGGGTCGACAACACCCGGGCGCAGAAGCTGTACGAGCGCTTCGGCTTCGAACCGATCGGCTTCCGCCGCGGCTACTACCAGCCGGGCAACATCGACGCACTCGTCATGCGCCTCCACGTACACGAAGACGTACACGAGGACGTACCAGGGCACGTACAGGAAACAGAGACTGACTGATGGCTGACGAACCGCTCGTACTCGGCATCGAGACCTCCTGCGACGAGACCGGTGTCGGTATCGTCCGCGGGACGACGCTGCTCGCCGACGCCGTCGCGTCCAGCGTCGACACCCACGCCCGCTTCGGCGGCGTCGTCCCCGAGATCGCCTCCCGCGCGCACCTGGAGGCGATGGTCCCCACGATCGAGCGCGCCCTGAAGGAGGCCGGCGTCAGCGGACGGGACCTCGACGGCATCTCCGTCACCGCGGGTCCCGGGCTCGCCGGCGCCCTGCTGGTCGGCGTCTCGGCCGCGAAGGCGTACGCGTACGCCCTGAACAAGCCGCTGTACGGAGTCAACCACCTCGCCTCGCACATCTGCGTCGACCAGCTGGAGCACGGCCCGCTGCCCGAGCCCACGATGGCGCTGCTGGTCAGCGGCGGGCACTCCTCGCTGCTGCTCGCACCCGACATCACTAACGACGTGCGCCCGCTCGGCGCGACCATCGACGACGCGGCGGGCGAGGCCTTCGACAAGATCGCCCGGGTGCTGCACCTCGGCTTCCCCGGCGGACCCGTCATCGACCGCCTCGCCAAGGAGGGAGACCCGAAGGCCATCGCGTTCCCGCGCGGCCTGAGCGGCTCGCGCGACCCCGCGTACGACTTCTCCTTCTCCGGCCTCAAGACCTCGGTCGCCCGCTGGATCGAGGCGAAGCGCGCCGCGGGCGAGGAGGTGCCGGTACGGGACGTGGCGGCGTCCTTCCAGGAGGCCGTGGTGGACGTCCTCACGCGAAAGGCCGTCCGTGCCTGCAAGGACGAGGGCGTCGACCACCTGATGATCGGCGGCGGCGTCGCGGCCAACTCGCGGCTGCGCGCCCTCGCCCAGGAGCGGTGCGAGCGGGCCGGCATCCGGCTGCGCGTGCCCCGGCCCGGCCTGTGCACCGACAACGGGGCCATGGTCGCGGCCCTGGGTGCGGAGATGGTGGCCCGCAACCGGCCCGCCTCCGACCTGGAGCTCTCGGCCGACTCCTCGCTGCCGGTCACCGAGACCCATGTGCCGGGTGCGGACCACACCCACACGCACGACCACGTGCACGAGATCAGCAAGGACAACCTGTACTCATGAGCGGGAACGGCACGACCGTCGCGCTGATGTGGGAGGCCCGGGCCACCGAGGGCCGGGGCGCCGAACTCCTGGAGTGGGCCCGCGCCCGCGCCGGTGAGCTGGCGCGCCCCCCGCTGCGAAGCGAGCTGCTGCGCGCCCCGCAGGACCGTGTCCTGGTCATCACGTGGTGGGAGGGCGCCTACGGCGACGACCTCCCCGAGCTGCCGGAACCGGACGCGGAGAGCGTCACCCGGCCGGTGCACCGCTGGCGCTTCGAGTCCCTCGGGCCGGCGGCGGAGGACCCCGCCCCGTGATGCGTCCGGGATACGCCCCGGTGGCCGATCCGGAAACTTCTCAGAAGAATTCCGGAGGAGCTGTCGATCCGGGGGTCTCCCGTTCGACGCAGGGGTGAGAGGCGGGGAAGAGGTCCCCGTCCTCCCGACCGAGGAGTCACCATGCCGCGCTTCATGTCCCTCATCCGCATCGACGAGCAGGCCGCCGCCGGGTTCGAGCCCGACCCCGACTTCGAGAAGCGCATGGGCGCCCTGTTCGAGGAGATCAGCAAGGCGGGCGTGATGCTGGAGACGGCCGGCCTCACCCCCACCGCCCAGGCCACCCGGGTCCACTGGTCCGGCGGCAAGCTCAGCCACACCGACGGCCCCTTCACCGAGACCAAGGAAGTCGTCGGCGGGTACGCCATCCTCCAGTGCAAGGACAAGGAGGAGGCCCTGGAGTGGACCAGGCGGTTCCTGCAGTGCCACCCGGAGAGCTGGAGCGTCACCTCCGAGATCCGGGCCATCGACGAGGCCTGAGAAGGGGCCGGGTCGCGCTTGCCCGGTCCGGCACGGCCTGCTCTGATGGGTGGCCGTGACGGCAGTGAGCGCGGTGGAGACGGTGTTCAGGATCGAGTCCGCGCGGATCATCGCCGGTGTCGCCCGGATCGTGCGGGACGTGGGCATCGCCGAGGAGCTCGCGCAGGACGCCCTGGTCGCCGCGCTGGAGCAGTGGCCCGAGTCGGGTGTCCCGGACAACCCGGGCGCCTGGCTCATGGCCACGGCCAAGCACCGCGCCATCGATCTCGTACGCCGCCGCGAGACGTACGCCCGCAAGCTGGCCGAGATGGGCCGGGACGCGGACAGCGTCCGGGGTGAACCGGATCCCGGCGACGCGGATCCCGACCGGATCGACGACGACCTGCTGCGGCTGATCTTCACCTCCTGCCATCCGGTGCTCTCCACCGACGCCCGGATCGCGCTCACCCTGCGGCTCCTCGGCGGTCTCACCACCGGGGAGATCGCCCGCGCCTTCCTCACCACCGAGCCGGCCGTCGCCCAGCGCATCGTGCGGGCCAAACGGGCGCTCGGCCGGGCCGGGGTCCCCTTCGAGGTGCCGTACGGCCCCGAGCGCGCCGCCCGGCTCGGATCGGTGCTCGAAGTCATCTACCTGGTCTTCAACGAGGGCTACGCCGCGACCGCTGGTGACGACTGGCTGCGCCCGGCGCTCTGCGAGGACGCGCTGCGCCTGGCGCGGGTGCTGGCCGGGCTCGTGCCGGACGAACCCGAGGTGCACGGGCTGGCCGCCCTGCTGGAGCTCCAGGCCTCGCGCACCGCCGCCAGGACCGGGCCGGACGGTGCCGTGGTGCTGCTCGCCGACCAGAACCGGGCCCGCTGGGACCAACTGCTGATCCGCCGCGGCCTCGCGGCCCTGCTCCGGGCGCGCGATGCGGCCGCGGAGACGGGTCAGGCACTGGGGCCGTACGCCCTCCAGGCCGCCATCGCCGCCTGCCACGCCCGGACGGCACGCTACGAGGACACCGACTGGGCCGCCATCCGCACGATCTACGACCGGCTCGCCGCCCTGACTCCGTCGCCGGTCGTCGAGCTCAACCGCGCCGTCGCCGTCTCCATGGCCGAGGGCCCGGCCGCCGGACTCGTCCTGGTCGACGCGCTGGCCGCCGACCCCGCGCTCAAGGACTACCACTTGCTGCCGAGCGTCCGCGGGGATCTGCTGGAGCGGATGGGGCGTACGGACGAGGCACGCGCCGAGTTCGTACGGGCGGCGGAGCTCACCCGCAACGAACGGGAACGGGCGCTGCTCCTGGACCGGGCCGGCCGATGAGTTCCGGGCCTGTCACCGGTCTACCTTGCACGGCACTCAGTACCACCGCGTGAGGAGAAGACCATGCAGAAGGTCACCACGTTCCTGTGGTTCGACAACAACCAGGCCGAGGAGGCGGCGGACCACTACATCTCCGTCATCGGCGGAGACTCGCGCGTCCTGGACGTGACCCGCTGGACGGCGGCGTCACCGGGCGAGGAGGGCGCGGTGATGACGGTCCGCTTCCAGCTGGAGGGCGCCGAGTACATCGCCTTCAACGGCGGCCCCGAGTTCCCCTTCAACGAGGCCGTCTCCCTCTCCGTCGAGTGCGGCTCGCAGGAGGAGGCGGACCGGCTGTGGGACAGGCTCACCGCGGACGGCGGCCAGGAGAGCCAGTGCGGCTGGCTCAAGGACAGGTTCGGCGTCTCGTGGCAGATCATCCCGCCGGGTCTCGGTGAGGCCCTGACCGACCCGGACCCCGACAAGGCGGCCCGCGCCATGAAGGCGATGCTCGGCATGAAGCGCCTCGACATCGAGGCGCTGCGCAACGCCTGACGCGTGCTCACTCGGGCGTGGGGCGGAGCCCGGCTCTCGGTAGGGTCGGGCCCATGTTCGTTCGCTCGGCGCCGCTGCCGCCGCCCCCGCCGCCCGTGGAGATACGCACCTGGCCCGATCGGAGGGCGCTGCTCGCCGACCGGGCCTTCATCCTGGGCGCGCTGGTGAAGATGCACACAGGCCCCGGCCGCCTCGGACTGCTGTGGATGTGGGGAGCGGTCGGTGCCCTCGGCTGGGCACTGATCGGCACCGCGTTCATCACCTTCGAGCAGTCGTACGACATCTTCAGCGCCGTCGTCGGCGTCATCCTGCTGGCCATGGGCGCCTGCTGCCTCGTGCCGGCCGTCATCCTCGTCGTCATCGGACTGCGCAGGGACCGTCAGCTGCGCCGGCTCCTGTCCCAGTGGGGTGCGTTGGACCGCGATCCGGCGAGCGACGCCGCGTACCGGCTGCCGGGTGTGAGCCTGGCCTGGCTGCTGGGCTCCTTCGCGCTCTGCGCGTGCGGTTTGTACGCCTGTTTCGCCGTGCCGGCGGGGGCCGTCCGGGGCGATGACACCTACGGTCTGATGGCCCTGGTCATGGGGCTCGGCTTCATCGGCTGGCTCATCGGCCTCATCGGGATCAACAAGGCCTTCTGGCACCGGCGTTGGGTCCTGCGGACGCTCCTCGGCGCGCCCGCCCCCGAGCCGCTGATATCCGCAGGCGGCGGCGCCCACCGCTGACCCCGCCCTATTCTTGGCGCACATCACGGGCGACTCAGGGGGAGGACGTTCTCATGGCGTGGTACTGGTGGGTGCTCATCATCTTCTGGACGGGCGGCTTCGGCTGGGTCGTCGACAACGCCCGTACGGCGCTGCGCAATCGGCACACCCGCAAGCTGGAACTGCTGGAGGCCGGCAAGCAGGAGCGGCTGGCGGTCGAGGCCGCGAACCGGCCGCCGGAACCGGTCTGCGGCTGCACGCACCACCTCGCCAAGCACGACAAGCAGGGCATGTGCCACGAGCGGGTCGAGGTGCCGACCGCCTGGGACGAGCAGAAGAAGCCGGTGCGCTTCGAGTCGGGGCAGTGCAACTGCCAGCAGTACGTGGGCCCGCAGCCGCTCTCGCAGGTGTACGCCGAGGACCTGACCGACCTCGCCTGAGGCCGGCCGCGGTCACCCGAGGCCGGCCTCCGGGCCGGTCACGGGACGGCCGACCAGCATCGTCGGCGCGTCGGCGACCCGCGTCAGGAAGACCGTGGCCGTGTTCGGGCCCCGGAGCCTCATCTTCCTTCGCAGTTCCTCCGGTTCGACCGCCGAGCCGCGCTTCTTGACCGTGAGGACGCCGACCTCCCGCTCTCGCAGCAGTGCCTTCAGCCGCTTCATGTTGAAGGGCAGCTGATCGGTGATCTCGTAGCCGGCGGTGTACGGGGAGTCGTACAGCTCGTCACTCGTGACGTACGCGATCATCTCGTCGAACAGCCGGCCGTGGCACCGCTCCACGATCGAGGCGACCAGGTGCGCCCGGATCACCGCGCCGTCCGGCTCGTACAGATAGCGCCCCACCGGGCCGACCGGCGGGGCGGGCAGCGCTGCCGGAGCGGACAGGGTGGCGCCGGACGGGAGCAGGGTCGCGCGGTAGGAGCCCGACTCGAAGCCCTCGCCGAACCAGAGCACCGCCTCCTTCACCGCGCCGCCGTCCGAGATCCACTCGGCCTCCGCCTGTGGCCCGATCGCCTCGTGCGGGACTCCCGGGGCGATCTTCAGCGCGGCCCGGGGCGCCTTCAGCGCGGCCGCGGTCGCCCAGGACAGGGGCGGGGAGTACGCCTCCGGGTCGAAGATCCTGCCGCGTCCGCCCCGGCGGGCCGGGTCGACGAACACCGCGTCGTAGGGCGAGGTGTCGATCTCCGTGACGTCGGCGCACCGCACCTCGATCAGTGCCTCGAGACCGAGCGCGGCGGCGTTGGCGCGGGCCACCTCGGCGGTCAGCGGGTCGCGGTCCACGGCGAGGACGGAGATCCCGGCCCGGGCCAGGGCGATCGCGTCACCGCCGATTCCGCAGCAGAGGTCGGCGACGCTGCGTACCCCGGTGTCCGCGAACCGCCGGGCGCGGTGGCCGGCCACCGAGGTGCGGGTCGCCTGCTCGACCCCGTCCGGCGTGAAGAACATCCGGTGCGCGTCCTCGGCGCCGAACTTCGCCACCGCCCGCTGCCGCAGCCGGGCCTGCCCCAGCGCCGCCGAGACGAGGGCGGCCGGGTGGGTGCGGCGCAGCCGGGTGGCGGTGGCCAGTTCGGTGGCGGGGTCGTACGACCGCAGCCCGGCCAGCAGCTCGGCGCCCTCGGGGCCGCGCAGGGCCAGGAAGGAGCCGATGGGGTCCTCCCCGCTCGGGTGAAGCCGAGAGCTCGGGGAAGGGTCGGGGGCGCCGGACGGGCCGGCCGGGGAGAGAGCGTTCACCCGTCCCATTGTGGGCCAGTCGGCTGCGCGCCGGCCGGGGGACCCCGGGCGGGACGGGCGCTGTGTCGACCCGGGTACCCGGCCCCGGGCTGGCAGGATGCGGCGCCATGCAGCCAGTACGACAAAAGGAAGAATTTACGATGAAACGGCGCAGACCGGGTGCGGAGTCGGGTGGGCGGGGCAGCGGGAAGTGCGGGCGGGGCCATCTGCGGGGCCGGCCGGGCTACGCGGTCCTCGCCGCGCTGCTGGTCGCCGCGGTCGGCTCGGGCTGCGCGGCCGAGCCCGGCGAACGCGCCCCGTCCGACCCCGGACGCGCGGCCGCGGCGCAGGCCGGGCAGCCGGGCGGACCCCCGGCGGGCGCGGCGGGTTCCGTCGCGGCGCAGGCCGAGAAGGTGCACCGCGCCCAACTCGCACGGGCCGTCGCCGCCAAGAAGTGGGGCCTGGCAAGCACTCCGCTGACCCCGCCGGTGCCGCCCGCCGTGAAACCGCACATCACCACCCGCGAGGGCTTCGAGGTCGAGGGCGGCGACGCCTCCCTGCCACCGGTTTTCACCGCCGTCCCCACCAAGGAGAAGATCGTCTTCCTGACGATGGACGACGGGGACGACAAGGACCCCGAGCTGCTGAAGATGATGGCGGAGCTGAACATCCCGTACAGCGCCTTCCTCAGCGACTACCTGGTGCGCGACAACTACGCGTACTTCAAGGAGGCCCAGGTCCGCGGTGTCGTTCTCGGCAACCACACGCTGAACCACCGCTACATGCCCGGGCTCTCCCGCGACGAGCAGAAGCACGAGATCTGCGACCAGCAGGACATCCTCGAGAAGCAGTACGGCGAGCGCCCCCGGCTCTTCCGGCCGCCGTACGGGAACTACAACGGCGACACCCTGCGGATCGCCAAGTCCTGCGGCATCACGGCCGTGCCCCTGTGGGCGGCGGAGGCGTTCCCCGACCACATGGAGTGGCGGGAGGAGGACCAGGACCTGCACCCCGGCGACATCATCCTCACGCACTTCCGCGGCAAGAAGAACTGGAAGGGCAGCATGCCCGACCTGATCCGGTCCGTCATGAAGGTCGTCACGGACAAGGGATACGCCGTGGCCCGCCTGGAGGACTACGTATGAGAAGGGCGCACCGGCTGCTGGCCGGACTGCTGACCGCCGGTGCGCTCCTGACCGCCACCGCGGGCTGCGCGCAGTCGGTGGACCCGATCGAGCGGCTGGGCAGGAAGGCGGCGCAGCGGGTGCACCCGTCACCGAGCGCCCGGGAAGCGCGGCCCGCGGCGGTGCGCGGGGACCACGGGGCGCCGGGGGCGATGGTGGTCGTCGCCTGCGGCCGCCCCGCTGCGGCCGGGGGCTCCCGGGTGCCCCCGTCGGTCCACTGGTGGCCGGAGGGGCCGGGGCCGGGGAGGTACGGCAGAGGGGCCGCGGATGCGGGGTGCGCGAGGCGGTAGTCGCCGTGCCCCCCCCACGAGCGGTCACGGGGAGCCCGGCCCGGCCGGTCGCATGCCCACGACGCCACCGCCCGACGGAACGGAGCGGACACCCCCCGCGTTGTCCCTACGGCGACCGGAACGCCGTACGGGCACAGCCGTACGAGAGGCACCCCCCCGGACGCCACGGGGGGCGTGAATTGGCACTCCGCTTGACCGAGTGCTAATCGCGGTCATAGTCTCAGTGCTGGCACTCCCCACTGGAGAGTGCCAGCAGTACTGTGCGACCGGCAGGTCCGGCACCCGCGACGACGGGCCCACCTGGTCGCCACCCAAAGACTGATAACCCCGTGAGATCTCCGAAGGGGGAGACCGGATCGTGTCGACCAGCACCAAGGTTGCGATCAAGCCGCTCGAGGACCGCATTGTGGTCCAGCCGCTCGACGCCGAGCAGACCACGGCCTCCGGCCTGGTCATTCCGGACACTGCCAAGGAGAAGCCCCAGGAGGGCGTCGTCCTGGCCGTGGGCCCGGGCCGCTTCGAGAACGGCGAGCGCCTTCCGCTCGACGTCAAGACCGGCGATGTCGTGCTGTACAGCAAGTACGGCGGCACCGAGGTGAAGTACAACGGCGAGGAGTACCTCGTCCTCTCGGCTCGCGACGTGCTCGCGATCATCGAGAAGTAATTCACACCACGTTTGCTTCTGTTCTGCGCCCCTGGCCCCCTGCGAGATAACTAGCCGGGCGGCAGGGGCGCAGTTCTTGTTTTTGAGAGGACAGTTCAGCTCCATGGCGAAGATCCTGAAGTTCGACGAGGACGCCCGTCGCGCCCTCGAGCGCGGCGTCAACAAGCTTGCCGACACGGTCAAGGTGACGATCGGCCCCAAGGGCCGCAACGTCGTCATCGACAAGAAGTTCGGTGCGCCCACCATCACCAACGACGGTGTCACCATCGCGCGCGAGGTCGAGCTGGACGACCCGTACGAGAACCTCGGTGCCCAGCTGGTGAAGGAGGTGGCGACCAAGACCAACGACGTAGCCGGTGACGGCACGACCACCGCCACCGTCCTGGCCCAGGCGCTCGTCCGCGAGGGCCTGCGCAACGTGGCCGCGGGCGCGTCCCCGGCCGCCCTGAAGAAGGGCATCGACGCCGCGGTCAAGGCCGTGTCCGAGGAGCTCCTCGCGACGGCCCGCCCGATCGAGGACAAGTCCGACATCGCCGCCGTGGCCGCGCTCTCCGCGCAGGACACCCAGGTCGGCGAGCTCATCGCGGACGCGATGGACAAGGTCGGCAAGGACGGTGTCATCACCGTCGAGGAGTCCAACACCTTCGGTCTGGACCTCGACTTCACCGAGGGCATGGCCTTCGACAAGGGCTACCTGTCCCCGTACATGGTGACCGACCAGGAGCGTATGGAGGCCGTCCTCGACGACCCGTACATCCTGATCCACCAGGGCAAGATCGGCTCGATCCAGGAGCTGCTGCCGCTCCTGGAGAAGGTCATCCAGGCCGGTGCCTCCAAGCCGCTGCTGATCATCGCCGAGGACGTCGAGGGCGAGGCCCTGTCGACCCTGGTCGTCAACAAGATCCGTGGCACCTTCAACGCCGTCGCGGTGAAGGCCCCGGGCTTCGGTGACCGCCGCAAGGCCATGCTCGGCGACATCGCCACCCTCACCGGTGCGACCGTCATCGCCGAGGAGGTCGGCCTCAAGCTCGACCAGGCCGGTCTGGACGTTCTGGGCACCGCCCGCCGCGTGACCGTCTCCAAGGACGACACCACCATCGTCGACGGTGGCGGCAAGTCCGACGAGGTCGCGGGCCGCGTCAACCAGATCAAGGCCGAGATCGAGTCCACGGACTCCGACTGGGACCGCGAGAAGCTCCAGGAGCGCCTGGCGAAGCTGGCCGGCGGTGTCTGCGTGATCCGCGTCGGTGCGGCCACCGAGGTGGAGCTCAAGGAGAAGAAGCACCGTCTGGAGGACGCCATCTCCGCGACCCGCGCCGCGGTCGAGGAGGGCATCGTCTCCGGTGGTGGCTCCGCTCTGGTCCACGCCGTCAAGGTCCTCGAGGGCAACCTCGGCAAGACCGGCGACGAGGCCACCGGTGTCGCGGTCGTGCGCCGCGCCGCCGTCGAGCCGCTCCGCTGGATCGCGGAGAACGCGGGCCTCGAGGGCTACGTCATCACCTCGAAGGTCTCCGAGCTCGACAAGGGTCAGGGCTTCAACGCCGCGACCGGCGAGTACGGCGACCTGGTGAAGGCCGGCGTCATCGACCCGGTCAAGGTCACCCGCTCCGCGCTGGAGAACGCCGCGTCCATCGCGTCGCTGCTGCTCACGACCGAGACCCTGGTCGTCGAGAAGCCGGCCGAGGAAGAGGCCGATGCCGGTCACGGCCACGGTCACTCGCACTAGCGTGCAGCTGTAGTCCCCGCGCAATGCGGTGAGGCCCGGTACCCCGTGAGGGGTGCCGGGCCTCGTGCGTGTGCGGGAAGGTCACGCCGAGCGCGACAACGTGTCCCCGTACACCGGGTCCGCGAACGGAAGGCCGGCGGCGAAGCGTTCCAGCTCGTCCAGGGCCTGGTCCGCCATCCGGTGCAGCTCGTTGCCCAGCGACCCCGCGACGTGCGGAGTCAGCAGCACGTTCGGCAGGTCGTAGAGCGGCGAGGCCGCCGGGGGCAGGTCGGGGTCCGTCACGTCCAGGACCGCGTGCAGTCGCCCGCTCGTCAGCTCGGGAACCAGGGCGCCCTCGTCGACCAGCGATCCGCGCGCCGTGTTGATCAGCGTCGCGCCCGACGGCATGGCCGCCAACTGGGCGGCACCGATGAGATGGTGCGTCTCGGGAAGCTGCGGGGCGTGGACCGAGACGACGGCGCTGCTCGCGCACAGGTCATCGAGCGTGGTGAGCCGTACACCGAGCCGGGCCGCCTCGTCCTCGCCGGCGTACGGGTCGTACAGCAGGACGTCCAGATCGAAGGGGCGCAGCAGCTCGATCACCCGCCGGCCGATGCGGGAGGCGCCGACGATGCCCACCGTGCGGCGGTAGTTGCCGGTGCCGTCCAGCTCGGTGAGCCAGTCGTGGGCGGTGCGCAGGCTGCGGTAGCGCTGCGCGGAGCCCAGGACCCGCTTGCCGGCGAAGAGGATCGCGGCGAGGGTGAATTCGGCCACCGGCAGCGCGTTGGCGCCGGCCGCCGAGGTGACGGCGATGCCCCGTTCCCAGCAGGCGTCGGTGATGTGGTGCTTGACGGACCCGGCCGCGTGCACGACCGCACGCAACCGCGGGGCGGCGGCCAGCACCGGTGCGGTCAGCGGAGTCGCACCCCAGCAGGTGAAGAGCACCTCGGCCTCGGCGAGCGCGGCCGCCACCTCGGGCGCGGGGTCGGCCAGATCGTGGGCGACGAGCCGGGTGTCCGTACGGGTGAGGGCGGCCAGCCGGGTGTGGTGATGCTCGGCGAGGAGGCGTCCGGCGATGCCGGGGCCCATCGCGAGCAGGGCCCGGGGCCGGTTGTCAGTGGCGTGCGACATGGCGGAACTCGACTCCTCGGGGCGCGCGTGGACGGTCACTTGACGCTTCCGGCGGTCAGTCCCGCCTTCCAGTGCCGCTGCAGGGAGACGAAGGCGACGATCAGCGGGATGACGGCCAGAAGGGAGCCGGTGACGACGAGCGGGTAGAAGCTCGGCTCGCCGTGGGTGTTGGTGTTCCACGAGTACAGACCGAGGCTCAAGGGGAAGAGCTTGCGGTCCGAGAGCATCACGAGGGGGAGGAAGAAGTTGTTCCAGATCGCGGTGAACTGGAAGAGGAAGACCGTCACGAACCCCGGCATGACCATGGGCAGACCGACGGACCAGAAGACCCGCAGCTCGCCCGCCCCGTCGATCCGGGCGGCCTCCAGCGCCTCGTTCGGTATGTAGCCCGAGCTGAACACCCGGGCGAGGTACACGCCGAACGGATTGACCAGCACCGGGATCAGCACCGACCAGTACGTGTTGACCAGGCCGACCTCGGACGCCAGCAGATACATCGGCAGGGCGAGCGCCGTCGTGGGGACGAGCACGCCCATCAGCACCAGGCCGAACAGCTGGTCCTTGCCCCGGAACGCGTACTTGTCGAAGGCGTACCCGGCGGCGACGCAGATCAGCGAGCACACGAGCGCCCCGCCGCCCGCGTAGCCGAGGCTGTTGAGGTACCAGCGGAAGTAGATCCCGTCGCCGTAGTCCGCCAGGTTCGAGAGGTTCTCGCCGAGGTTGAAGCCGTCGAAGGAGAACGCGTTGCCCGCGAGCAGGCCGCCGGTGTCCTTCGTGGCGGCGGTGACCAGCCAGACGAGCGGAAAGAGCATGTAGACGACGGCGAGCAGCAGGAAGCCGTTGACCGCGGTCTTCGACATCCAGCGGCCGTGGGAGGCGGGGGAACTCATGCTTTCTTGCCCTTCCGGCCGGTGAAGCGGGTGACGACGAAGGACAGCAGCGCGGCCGTGAGCGCCAGCAGGAGGGAGGCGGCGGCGGCGAGCCCGTAGTCGTTGCGCTCGAAGGCCGCGGTGTACGCGTACATGTTCGGAGTCCAGGTGGAGGTGACGGCGGAGCCGGTCCCCTTGTTGAGGATCAGGGGCTCGGTGAACAACTGGAGCGAGCCGATGACGGTGAACAGCGCGACCATCACGACGGAGGCCCGGATCAGCGGGATCTTGATGCCGATGGCGATCCGCCAGGCGCCGGCCCCGTCGACGGTGGCCGCTTCGAGTACGGAGCGGTCGATGGCCTGCAACGCGGCATAGAAGATCACCATGTTGTAGCCGAGCCACTCCCACAGCGCGATGTTGACGACCGAGGGCAGGGCTCCGTCGGGGGAGAAGAAGTCGAAGCCGATGCCGCCGGACTCCATGGCGCTGACCACCGGGCTGAGCTGCGGTGTGTAGAGGTACACCCAGATCAGCGCGGCGATGATGCCGGGAACGGCGTGCGGCAGGAACAGCGCGAGCTGGAAGAACCGGCGGGCACGGGCCAGCGTCGAGTCCAGCAGCAGCGCGAGGGCGAGGGCTCCGACGAGGAGCAGCGGGATGTAGAAGAGGCAGTATCCGAGGAGTACGCCGAAGCCCTCGCGGAACGCCCGGTCACCCAGGGCCGCCGTGTAGTTGTCGAGCCCGCTGAACACGGACTCGGTGCCGCCGAAGCCCAGGCCGGACTGCTTCTCGGTGAACAGGCTGAGCCAGACCGCGTAGCCGATCGGCAGCACCATGGCCAGCGTGAACAGTACGAAGAAGGGCCCCAGCAGGATGGCGGCGGCTCTGGTGGTCCGGGCGCGCTTCATCAGCCTGCGTCCTCGACCTTCAGCCCGCGCTTCTTCAGCTCGGCGACCGTGGCGTCGCGCCCGGCCTCCACCGCGTCCTTGACGGTGGTACCACCGCTCGCGACCTTGCCGAACTGGTCCTTCATCGTGGTGTTCGTGGTGCCGGTCGTGGGGCCCCAGCTCCAGTTCGGGCCGATGGACGTCGCGGCGTCCTCGAACACCTGGTAGATGTCCTGACCGCCGTAGAAGTCCGCGTCGAACGCCTTCTTCGCCACCGGCCGCAGCGATGCCGCGGCCGGGAAGGCACTCGACGTGCCGGACTCGATGCGGGCCTTGATGCCTTCCTCGGTGGTCGACATCCAGGTGGCGAACTCGACAGCCGCCTTCGCCTTCCTGCTGGTCTTCGTCACCGCGAAGGTGGAGCCGCCGAGCATGCCGCTGGCAGGCTTGCCGTCCCAGCTGGGCATCGGGGCGACGGCCCACTTGCCGCTCTGCTCGGGCAGGGTGCCCTTGAGGACCCCCGCGCCCCAGGCCGCGCCGAGGTAGCCCACGGTGCCGCCGTTCTTGAGGGAGTTGGTCCACTCGGGGCTGAACGAGGCGTTGGCACGGATCAGGTCGTCGTCGAGCAGACCCTGCCAGTAGTCGGCGACCTTGTCGGTGGCCGCGTCCGTGGTGTTCACCTTCCAGGTGTCGTCCTCGGGCTTGTACCACTGGGCGCCGGCCTGCCAGGCCATCGCCTGGAACGTGGTCGGGTCGTCCGGGAAGAACGTACCGATCCGGGCCTTCTTGTCGGCCCTCTTGACCTTCTCCGCGGCCTTGCGGAAGTCGTCCCAGGTCTGGGGGACCTCCACGTGGTACTTCGCGAAGAGGTCCTTGCGGTAGAAGAAGGACTGCGGTGAGGCGTCGAAGGGCACGGCCCAGTTCTTGCCACCGAGCGTGGTCAGCTCCACCGCCTGGGGCAGCAGCTTCTTCCTGATGTCCTCGGTGAAGTACGGGCCGATGTCCTGGAGTGCGCCCTGGCTGACGTACTCCGGGAGCTGCGGGTACTCGATGGAGACGAGGTCGGGGGCGTTGCCCGCCTTCACCGCGTTGGAGATCTTGGCGTAGCCGCCCGCGTTGCCGGACGGGATCTCCTCGTACACCACCTTGATGTTCGTGTGAGAGGCGTTGAACGCGTCAACGACCTCCTTGGAACCCTTGGCCCAGCCCCAGAAGGTGATGCTGACGGGCTTGCCGTCGCTTCCGGCGGTGGACGAGTCGTCACCGCTGCCGCCACAGGCCGTGAGAACGGCGAGGGCGGTGGCGGCGCCGACTACGGCGAGGGACGTTCTGCTCGAACTGCGGCTCACAGCGAGGCTCCTGAACAGGCGGCGACATGGGCGTTGGCCGTGATCCTTGGACCAGCCGTGACCGAAGTCAAGAGCGAAAGATCGATTGATCGAAAAAAGATCAGAAGAGCTTCGTGTGCAAGCCGAGTCGGAGTCGGCGGAACGCCTACGGGAGAGGCGCCCCGCAGGAGTCCCTGACCCGCAGTTGCGGGAGCAGCGTCAGATGCCGCCGGGGGGCGTCGGAGCCCTGGCCCAGCCGCTCCACCAGCAGCTCGGTCGCATGGCGGCCCACCTCGCGCTTGGGCGGGGCCACGGCGGTGAGCGGGGTGTCCGCGAGCGCCGCCACCTCGTCGTCGTACGCGATGAGTGCGAGGTCCTCCGGCACCCGCACGCCCAGCTCCGCGAGACGCTGCACCACCTGGATCGCGTCCACGTCGTTGTGGATCAGCGCCGCGGTCGCCACCCCCGAGCCGACCGCCTCGCGCAGCACCTGCACGGCCTTCTCGAAGGCCTCCGGCGCCAGTTCGGCAGGCACGGAGTCGATCACCTCCTGCGGTGCGCGCAGCCCGAGGACGGTCAGCGCCTCCGCATATCCGGATCGCACCGCCAGGGCGGTCGGGGAGTCCGCGCGGGCCATCAGCAGGGGCGCGCCGTGCCCGAGGGCCACCAGGTGGCGCACGGCCAGCAGCACCCCGTGCGCATGGTCCGAGCAGACGCGGTCCAAGCCGTCCAGGGGCGACCCGGCGGTGGGCCTGCGTTCCAGCAGGACGGTCGGTACGGGCAGTGAGCTGATCCAGTCGCCGAACTCCGACGGGTCGCCCGGATGCTGCCAGCCGGGGGCGACCAGCAGCCCCTCGGCGCCCGCGGACAGCAGCCCCTCGGTGCGGGCGTGGTCCTCCTGCGGCCGGTAGTCGGAGATCCGCAGGATCAGCCGGGCGCCCGCCCGGGCCGCTGCCTCGTGGGCGCCCCTGATGACCTCGGCGAAGTAGTAGGTCGCGGAGGGTGCGAGCATGCCGAGGACCAGGCCGTGCCCAGGGCCGGCGGAGCTTGCGGCGGGGGCGCTGTCCTGGGGCCAGGACACCGAACCGTGGACCCGGTCGAGCAGGCCGCGGCCGGCCAGGTCCTCGACGTCCCGGCGCACCGTGACGGGCGAGACCCCCAGCTGCGAGGCCAGGTCCGACACCCGGGCCGAGCCCCGGTCGCGTACCAGCCCGAGCAGGCGGTCATGACGTTCAGCTGCACTTTCGCGCACGGCGGCAGTCCCCTCGCAGTGTGTGACCCGGCTCCTGGCCGGCCGGCGCCGGAGCCGAGGTCCGACCCTAAACCAACGTGATCGAACGATGGGAATTTCGATCATTCAAACGCGATCCATTGACGTTCGATCATTCCGAGTCCAGGATTCCCGGCGATGCCGATCCGGCCGTTCCCGGCCCTTCCCGACCCTGACTGTTCGTACGGAGGAATTGTGAGACATCGCCTCACCGCCGTGGCGCTCGCGGCCCTGATCGCCCCGGCCGGTCTGACCCTCGCAGGCCCGGACTCCGCGCAGGCGGCCCCCGCCGGCCGGACCTTCCACGTCGACTGCGGCGCCGACCCGCAGGGGGCCACCGGCAGCGGTCGGCATCCCTGGACCACGCTCACCGAAGCCAATGCGCACACCTACGGGCCCGGCGACCGGCTGCTCTTCAAGCGCGGCGTCACCTGCTCCGGCACCCTCGCCCCCACGGGCACCGGCTCGGACCGTGCACCGTTCACGATCGCCGACTACGGCACCGGCCCGGACCGGGCCCGTCTCGACGGCGCGGGCGCACACGACACGGTCCTGCTCTCCAACACGCAGTACGTGCACCTCAGGGACCTGGAGATCACCAACGCCGACAACCCGGGCAGCGAGCGCAACGGCGTCCGCCTGCGCCTCACCGACTACGGCGTCGCCCGGGGCTTCGACATCAGCGGCCTCTACATCCACGATGTGCGCGGGGGCGACCACAAGACCGTGACGGGCTCCAGCGCCATCCACATCGCGGTCCAGGGCACGGCGAAGGCCAGCTGGTACGACGGACTGGACATCGGTCACAACCGCATCGAGGACGTCGACCGCGAGGGCATCTACTTCAAGTCGACCTTCTCCAGGCGCGATCTGGTCGGACAGCAGCAGGACCCGAACGTCTACCCGGGAGAGTGGACCCCCAGCACCGGCGTCCGCATCCATCACAACACCCTGAAGTCCCTCGCCGGTGACGGCATGAAACTCGACACGACGAGCGGCGCCCGCGTCGACCACAACCGGGTCGACGGCTTCCAGCTCCGCTCGCCCTCCGCCAACGCGGGCATCTGGACCTTCAACACCGACGACACGACCGTCGAGTACAACGAGGTCTCGGGCGGCGGCAACACCCACGACGGCATGTCCTTCGACGCCGACGGCGCCTCGCGGAACACCGTCTTCCAGTACAACCACAGCCACGACAACAAGGGCGGCTTCCTGCTGATCTGCCCGTACAGCGGCGCGAAGACCATCGGCACGGTCGCCCGGTACAACGTCAGCGGCAACGACGGCGCCCGCCTCGTCCAGAACTGCTGGGGCCCGATCCTCGGTACGGAGATCTACAACAACACCTTCCACAACACGGAGCAGATCCCCGGCTTCCTCGTCCAGGACGATGCCGCAAGCCCCGCCACGACCCAGCACGAACTGTCCATCCGCAACAACGTCTTCGTCAGTGAGGGCACGGGCGGCTACCTCTTCAAGAACCCCACCCCCGGGCTCTCCTTCGACCACAACGCCTTCTACGGCATCGAGATGACGCGACCGGACCCCGGAGGCGTCACGGCCGATCCGCTGCTCCGCGACGACTTCCGGCTCGGCGCCGGCTCGCCCGCCCTCGCCGCCGGAGCCGTCATCGAGGCCAACGGCGGCAAGGACTACTTCGGCAACCGGCTGAAGCCCGGCGCCCCCAACATCGGCGCCTACGCGGGCCGCGGGGTGCGGTAACCCACCGCTCACTGCGGTCCGTACTTGCGGCCTGTCTTGGAGGTCACCCCTCCGAGCAGGCCGCGCGGCGTCACCTTCACCAGCCCCATCAGGGCCTTGTACCGCGGATCCGGCACCGAGACCGACTTGCCGCGCGCCAGGTCGGTCAGTGCCGTCGCCACCAGCTTGTCCGCGTCCAGCCACATCCAGCCCGGGATGTTCCCGGTGCCCATCCCGGCGCGCTGATGGAACTCCGTGCGCACGAAGCCGGGGCAGAGCGCCATCATCCGCACCCCCGAACCTGCCAGGTCCTTCGCCGCCCCCTGGGTGAACTGCACGACCCACGCCTTGGACGCCCCGTACGTACCGCGCGGCACGAACGCGGCCACGGAAGCCACGTTCACGATGCCGCCCCTGCCCCGTTCCTTCATGCCGGCCGCCGCCGCCGAGGTCAGCCGCAGGACCGCCTCGCAGTGCACCTTCAGCATCGCCAGTTCGTCGCTCATCGGGACGTCGAGGAAGTGGCCCTTGTTGCCGAATCCCGCGTTGTTGACCAGCAGGTCGACCGACTGCCTGCGGTCGGCCAGCCGCCCCTCGACCGCGGCGATCCCCTCGTCCCGGGACAGGTCCGCGGTCAGCACCTCGGCCTCGATGCCGTGCCGGTCGTGCAGTTCGGTGGCCTGTTCCCGCAGCCGGTCGGTGTCGCGGGCCACCAGCACGAGGTTGTGCCCCTCGGCCGCCAGCCGCCGCGCGAAGGCAGCCCCGATGCCCGCCGTCGCGCCCGTAATCAGTGCAGTCGTCATACGCGGCACGTTAGTGCCCTGCGTGCGCCCCCGGACGACCCGCCCACCGCTGCCCGCTCACCCCTGAGGAGCCACGGCCGCGCGCGCCCTCCGTGACGCCTCGGGATGCAGCGCGTCACCGGCCGCGAGCAGCAGGGGCAGCAGTTCGCGCTGGGTCGTCACGGCCCGGAACTGCAGTTCCACCGTCACCTCGTGCTCCGGCCGGTGCACGATCTCGACCGGGTCGCCCGCCCGGATGCTGCCCGGCGTGATCACCCGGAGGTACGCCCCGGGGGCTGCCGCCTGCGTGAACCGCCTGATCCAGCCCGCCTCGCCGAGGTGGCCCGCGAACGTACGGCACGGGATCCGGCCGGACGTGACCTCCAGGAGCAGTTCGCCCCCGATCCGCCACCGCTCGCCGATCAGCGCCCCGCTGACCGTCACCCCGCTCGTCGTCAGGTTCTCCCCGAACGCGCCATTGGCGAGCGGACGTCCCAGCTCCCGCTCCCACGCGTCGAGCTCCTCGCGGGCGAAGGCGTACACGGCCTGGTGGGAGCCGCCGTGGTGGCGCAGGTCGCAGACCGCGTCCCCGGCCAGACCGCTGCCGCCCTCACCCTCGGGACCGGGGTCGCAGACCCGTATGGGGCCCTCCACGGGGTGCTTGTCGATTCCGGTCATTCCGCCCGGGGCGTTGGTGTGGGAGGCCGCAGTGGGACGCCCCGCGTTCACGGTCAGCACAGTCATCGCAGTCATGCCCGAACGCTAGCGACTCGGCCCCGGCCCAAAGTGGCATGACGATTATTCGCAGGCGACCCAAGAATCCCTTATATTCGAAGAGTGATCGAAGCCCGTCATCTCCGAGTCCTGCGCGCCGTGGCCGGTACCGGCTCCTTCTCCGCCGCCGCCCGTGAGCTGGGATGTACCCAGCCCGCCGTGAGCCAGCAGATGAAGGCCCTGGAGTCCTCGGCGGGCACCACGCTGCTCATCCGCACCGGACGCGAGATGCGGCTGACCCAGGCAGGCGAGGCGCTCGTTCGCCACGCCTCGGGCATCCTCGCCGGGCTCACTGCCGCGGAGGAGGAGGTCGCCGCGATCGCCGGGCTGCGGGCCGGCCGGGTCCGGCTGGTCTCCTTCCCCAGCGGCAGTTCCACCCTGGTCCCGGGCGCCCTCGCGGCGCTGCGCGCCGCCCACCCCGGCACCCGGGTCTCCCTGGTCGAGGCCGAGCCGCCGCGCTCGGTGGAGATGCTGCGCGACGGCGACTGCGACATCGCGCTGGCCTTCCGGTACGGCACGCCGGGCGCCGAGTGGGACGACCTGGTGGTGCGGCCGCTGCTCACCGACCGGCTGATCGGTCTCGTTCCCGAGGGCCACGGGCTCGCGGGCCGGGACGAGGTGGGCATCGGTGAACTCGCCGGGGAGTCGTGGATCGCAGGGTGCCCGCGCTGCCGCCGGCAGCTGGTGGAGGTCTGCGAGGCGTCCGGGTTCACCCCGCGGATCGACTTCGCCACCGACGACTACCCGGCGGTGATCGGTCTGGTGGGCGCGGGTCTCGGGGTGGCCGTCCTGCCTGCGCTGGCGATCGAGTCGGTACGCCCCAGGGGGGCCAGGGCCGTCACGGTGGAGCCGGCCATCGAGCGCGAGATCGTCGCGCTGACCCTGCCCGACCTGGCGCAGGTCCCGGCGGTGGCGGCCACCCTGGACCAGCTGTCGCTGGCGGCGGCCCGCTGAGCGGTCCGGCGCGGGCCCGCGGGCCTCGGCCGCGAATGGAGAAACGTTTCTCTTGTGAGGGTGCGCGGCGGGTCAGCCGTGCCCGGGCGGGGAGGACGGAGCCGCCGCGCTGATCAGCCGGTTGCGGGCCCGGCCCATGAGCTCCTCGCGCTCGTCCTCGGTCAGTCCTCCCCACACCCCGTAGGGCTCGCGCACCGCCAGCGCGTGGGCTGCGCACTCGGCGCGCACCGGGCATCGCATGCAGACCTCTTTCGCGGAGGTTTCGCGGGCGCTCCTGGCGGCTCCGCGCTCCCCCTCGGGATGGAAGAACAGTGAGCTGTCGACCCCTCGGCAGGCCGCCAGCAGCTGCCAGTCCCACAGATCGGCGTTGGGTCCGGGAAGGCGGGAGAAATCTGCCATTGCTTGTCCCCTCGAAACCATGCTGAGTCGGAAACGTCGTGGTCGTCCGTCGTACCGTGCCCATGACCGTACATCTACGGTGTTAGTAGATGTAAATATGACTGATTGCGAATCTAGCCACAGACACCAGCAAAAGGGAAGAAAACCGGCTAAATGGTGCATAAGTTCGCGGAAAAGTTCGGTTGACGGCTGGACGATCCCGTGGCGCTCTCCTCCGTGCTCGACCCCTCACGTAGAGTGCCGAACTCGGTCGTCCGACCCGTAACTCTTTCGAGTGACCATCGTTGAGAGTGCGGAGGCGGTTGGCAGAGAAAGCGATCGGGCAGGTGTCCGAGAGCGTCAACCGCACAGGTGACGACTTGTTACAGCCTGGAGGCACAAGGTGACGCGCATCAGCTGCGGAGGGCGGTCATGACATCCGTTCTCGTCTGCGACGATTCCCCGCTTGCCCGAGAAGCGCTCCGCCGCGCGGTCGCGACCGTGCCCGGCGTCGAGCGTGTGACGACGGCCGCCAACGGGGAGGAAGTCCTCCGCCGCTGGGGTGCCGACCGTTCGGATCTGATTCTCATGGACGTACGCATGCCCGGTCTGGGGGGTGTGGAGACCGTCCGTCGGCTGCTCTCCGCCGACCCCGGGGCGCGGATCATCATGCTGACCGTCGCCGAGGACCTGGACGGGGTCGCGCTCGCGGTCGCCGCAGGGGCCCGTGGGTATCTGCACAAGGACGCCTCCCGGGCGGAGCTCCGGGCGACCGTCACCCAGGCCCTGGCCGATCCGACGTGGCGGCTCGCCCCGCGCCGGCTGCGGTCGGCCGAGATGGGTGCGGCGCCCACGCTCACGGCACGTGAGATCCAGGTGCTCGAGGGGATGAGCCACGGCCGCTCCAACGCGGAGATCGGCCGGGAGCTGTTCCTGTCCGAGGACACGGTGAAGACCCACGCCAGGCGTCTGTTCAAGAAGCTCGGCGCCTCGGACCGTGCGCACGCGGTGGCGCTCGGCTTCCGTTGGGGCCTGGTCCGCTGAGGCCGCCGGGTGACCACGGATCCGAGAGCGGACGCGGTCACCCGACAGTCTCCGGGGGCGGGCCGTGACCGCCCGCCGTTTCATCCCCCGTCCATCCGCTCCCGGGCGGACGGGGCGACCCGCGCGAGGGGTGCCGGGCCGGGTCGTGTCCGCGGACGCGACCCGCTGGTGAACCGCCCGTGAAGCCCGCCGCCCCGGCGGCATGTGACGCTTCCCGGCCGATGACGCATCCTTGAGACGTGGAGTTCCTCGGGAACGATTCGGTCGAGCGGAAGGGGAGGGCGCAGGACATGACTTCCGGCGCACCCGCTCATAACGCTTCAGTGCACAACTACGGACGCGGTGCCGCGGATGACGCGGCGCCGGGGCACCATGGTCCGATGCGCGAGGACGGAACGACGGTGATCGGTGCCCTGGTGCATCGTGCCGTGGAGGGCGACGCGCAGGCCACCCATGATCTGCTGGCCCACGTCCACCCCCTCGCGCTGCGCTACTGCAGGTCCCGGCTGAACCGGCTGCCCGGTGATGCCCGTCACTTCGTGGAGGACCTGGCGCAGGAGGTCTGTGTCGCGGTCCTGATGGCCCTGCCGCGGTACAAGGACACCGGCAGACCCTTCGAAGCCTTCGTCTTCGCCATCGCCGGCCACAAGGTGGCCGACCTCCAGCGAGCCGCGATGCGGCACCCGGGATCGACCGCGGTGCCCTCCGACGAGATGCCGGAGCGGCCCGACGACTCGCTCGGGCCCGAGGAGCGGGCGCTGCTGAGCAGTGACGCCGCCTGGGCCAAGAAGCTCCTCGCCAACCTTCCGGAGAACCAGCGCGAGCTGCTGGTCCTGCGGGTCGCCGTCGGCCTCACCGCCGAGGAGACCGGGCAGATGCTCGGCATGTCGCCGGGTGCCGTCCGGGTCGCCCAGCACCGTGCGCTCAGCCGGCTGCGGGCCCTCGCGGGGCAGTGAGCCCGGCCCGCCGCGCATCCTGGCGGAACGGCGGGCGGCGCAGGGGGACGGGGCCTGCGGGCCCCGTAGGAAGCTACAGAACCTCTCGGTGATCTTGACCGTGGAATGAGACACCCCCGGAGGCCGTTAGCATGGACATCCGCACCGATCAAGGCCATTTGGGGAAGGTGTCATGACTGCAAACGTCGACGGAGTGCCCGAGAAGTTCGCGACGCTCGGGCTGACATACGACGACGTGCTGCTGCTGCCGGGCGCATCTGAGGTGCTGCCCAACGCGGTCGACACCTCGACGCTCATCTCTCGGAACGTACGCGTGAACATCCCGCTGCTCTCCGCCGCGATGGACAAGGTGACCGAGGCCCGGATGGCCATCGCCATGGCCCGTCAGGGCGGCGTCGGCGTACTGCACCGCAACCTCTCGGTCGAGGACCAGGTCAACCAGGTCGACCTGGTGAAGCGGTCCGAGTCCGGCATGGTGACCGACCCGATCACCGTCGGTCCGGATGCGACGCTCGGCGATGCCGACGCGCTCTGCGCCAAGTTCCGCATCAGCGGCGTCCCGGTCACCGACCCGGCGGGCAAGCTGCTCGGCATCGTCACCAACCGCGACATGGCCTTCGAGTCGGACCGCACGCGCCAGGTGCGCGAGGTCATGACGCCGATGCCCCTGGTCACCGGCCGGGTCGGCATCTCCGGCGTGGACGCCATGGAGCTGCTGCGCCGCCACAAGATCGAGAAGCTTCCGCTGGTCGACGAGGCGGGCATCCTCAAGGGCCTCATCACGGTCAAGGACTTCAAGAAGGCCGAGCAGTACCCGGGCGCGGCCAAGGACGCCGAGGGCCGTCTCCTCGTCGGCGCGGCCGTCGGCGCCAGCCCGGAGGCGCTGGACCGCGCCCAGGCACTGGCCGGTGCCGGGGTGGACTTCCTGATCGTCGACACCTCGCACGGCCACAACAGCAACGCCCTCAACTGGATGGCGAAGATCAAGTCGGCCGTGAACGTGGACGTCATCGGCGGCAACGTCGCGACCCGCGACGGTGCCCAGGCCCTGATCGACGCCGGCGTGGACGGCGTGAAGGTGGGCGTCGGACCCGGTTCGATCTGTACGACCCGAGTGGTCGCCGGCATCGGCGTCCCGCAGGTCACCGCGATCTACGAGGCCGCGCTGGCCGCCCGTGCGGCGGGCGTCCCGGTCATCGGTGACGGCGGCCTCCAGTACTCCGGCGACATCGGCAAGGCGCTCGCCGCCGGTGCCGACAGCGTGATGCTGGGCTCCCTCCTCGCGGGTTGCGAGGAGTCGCCGGGCGAGCTCCTCTTCATCAACGGCAAGCAGTTCAAGTCGTACCGCGGCATGGGTTCGCTGGGCGCCATGCAGTCCCGTGGACAGGGCCGCTCGTACTCGAAGGACCGCTACTTCCAGGCCGAGGTGTCCTCCGACGACAAGCTCGTCCCCGAGGGCATCGAGGGCCAGGTGCCCTACCGCGGCCCGCTGGCCAACGTGCTGCACCAGCTCGTCGGCGGCCTCCGCCAGACGATGGGGTACGTGGGCGCGGCGTCCGTCGACGAGATGGAGAGCAAGGGCCGCTTCGTGCGGATCACCTCGGCGGGTCTCAAGGAGAGCCACCCGCACGACATCCAGATGACGGTCGAAGCACCGAACTACAGCAGGAAGTAACGCAACAGCGCAGGTGAGGGGCGGTCCGGAGTTCCCGGGACCGCCCCCGGCCCGGCCGTCGCACGGGGGGCGGCGTCGCGGGGCCGGGCACGCGCATCCGCGGCGTTGTCGTCAATCAACAACGCTCCGCGTCGCCTCAATCCTCCGCCTTTCGGCTGCACGCACCCAGCCCCGCTCCTTCACCCACCCCCCATGTGACGGCCGGGCCCGCACGTGTCGGGGATACTGGACAGCGCAGACGTAGAGGGAAAGGCCACACCATCGTGACTGAGATCGAGATCGGGCGCGGCAAGCGCGGCCGCCGGGCATACGCATTCGACGACATCGCCGTCGTCCCGAGCCGCCGGACCCGTGACCCGAAGGAGGTCTCGATCGCCTGGCAGATCGATGCCTACCGCTTCGAGCTGCCGTTCCTGGCCGCTCCCATGGACTCCGTCGTCTCCCCGCAGCACGCCATCCGCATCGGTGAGCTGGGCGGCCTCGGCGTGCTCAACCTGGAAGGCCTGTGGACCCGGCACGCCGACCCGCAGCCGCTCCTCGACGAGATCGCCGAGATGCCCGTCGAGTCCGCGACCCGCCGGCTCCAGGAGATCTACTCCGCCCCCATCCAGGAGGAGCTGATCGGGCAGCGCATCAAGGAGGTGCGCGACGCCGGTGTCGTCACCGCCGCCGCCCTCTCCCCGCAGCGCACCGCCCAGTTCTCCAAGGCCGTCGTCGACGCGGGTGTGGACATCTTCGTCATCCGCGGTACGACGGTCTCCGCCGAGCACGTCTCGGGTGCGGCCGAGCCGCTCAACCTGAAGCAGTTCATCTACGAGCTGGACGTCCCGGTCATCGTCGGCGGCTGCGCCACGTACACCGCGGCCCTGCACCTGATGCGTACGGGTGCGGCCGGTGTCCTGGTCGGTTTCGGCGGCGGCGCCGCGCACACCACGCGCAACGTCTTCGGCATCCAGGTCCCGATGGCCACCGCGGTCGCAGATGTGGCCGGTGCCCGCCGTGACTACATGGACGAGTCCGGCGGCCGGTACGTGCACGTGATCGCCGACGGCGGCGTCGGCTGGTCCGGCGACCTGCCGAAGGCCATCGCCTGCGGCGCCGACGCCGTGATGATGGGCTCCCCGCTCGCCCGCGCGACGGACGCGCCGGGCCGCGGCCGCCACTGGGGCATGGAGGCCGTCCACGAGGACGTGCCGCGCGGCAAGCTGGTCGACCTCGGCTCGGTCGGGACGACGGAGGAGGTCCTCACCGGTCCTTCGCACACCCCCGACGGCTCGATGAACATCTTCGGCGCCCTGCGCCGGGCGATGGCGACGACGGGGTACAGCGACCTCAAGGAGTTCCAGCGCGTCGAGGTGACGGTGGCGGACTCGCAGCACCGCCGCTGACTGCACGGAGTATGACGGGAGGGCCCGGACCGCGATCGCGGTCCGGGCCCTCCCGTGCGTCCTGCTGCGGTCCGCGACCAGGGCGTGTTTCGAAAGTCCCGCCTGGTCGGCGGCGTCTGGCACGCACGCTCGCCGCGTTGTCGGGATCACCCCGACACACCCAGTAGCGGGGCGACCCTCCGCCTTGCGATCGCACGCACCGGACGCCGCCGAGCCCCGCCCTCCGGGCGGACGGCGCTACTTTCGAAACAGGCCCTAGCTTGATCTTTAACCTGTGCGGCGTGGACGTGGAGTCGTTGACTTTTTCGTTCGTCGCTTGGCGGAACCTGGTTTGCCGACTGTGTGCACGTCATAGCGGGCAGTGGGCTGGTCGTTCTTGCGGCCGGGTGGGCGTCCTGGACCGGGCCGGGCGGTTTTCGGTGCTCCGGCTGGGCAGGCGGCCTTCGTGCGGAGGTGCCGAAAGTCGCGGCGGACTCGGGCGGGGGTGAGTCTGTCGGGCGGGGCCGGCTTCTCCCACGGCCGTCGGAGGTCTGCCGCCAGTGGGCGTGCGAGCCGGAGCTGAGTGAACGCGGCGACGATCAGCCAGGTCCAGCGATCGGCGGCTTCGGGGCTGCGGATCTTCGGGCAGGTCCAGCCCAGGGTCTGTTTGAAGAGCCGGAAGGTGTGTTCGATGTCGAAGCGTCGCAGGAATGCCTGCCAGAGCAGGTCGACGTCGGCCGTTGTGGCGTCGGTGCCTGACCACCACAGCCAGACCGGCTTCGGTGTCGCGCCGCTGGGCAGGTGCTCGACCCGCAGCCGGATCACGGTGCCCTCGATGACCGGCAGGGCACCCAGCTCGGCGGTCCAGGCCGAGCGGTGGGTCAGTCTCGGGTGGAGCCGGTCCCAGGCCCGTGCGACGGCAGTGCCGTAAAGGCGTGTCGCAGTCACCGTCTGCGCGTCGGGGGCGCCCCAGGTGGCCGGGTCACCGAACACGAACTCGCCGCCGTGACGGGGCGGCCGCCCTCGGAGACGGGGCTCACGGGGTGGTACCGCGCGTCGAAGTACGCGGTCCGAGCGCATCCGGCCCAGCACCTGCACCGGCAGGTCCTTCAGCAGGAAGGCCAGACGTGGCACGTCGTATCCGGCGTCCACCACGATCAGGATCTCCGGGTCGCCGTCTTTCCACTGCCCGGCTGTGATGAGCCGTTCGATGAGCTCGCGCATCTGCCTGGCGGTGACGGTGGCAGCGTCGTCGCCCGGTGCCAGACGTAGTGCGTCCAGTGGTGCGGTCCAGGAACTGCGGCCCGTCTCAAGCGCGCAGATCACCGAGTACGGCCAGCCGGGAACTGGGATGTGCTGGTCCTTGCCCCGGCCGTAGGTATGGCACAGGATTCGCTGCGGTGAGGTGTGGGCGCTGGGCCGCAGCCAGCAGGTGAGGTCGGCGGCAAGGACGAGGCGGCCGTCCGACGCGCGCGGCAGCGGCATCGTGGCGAGGGCCCGTCGCAGCCGGGTGACATCGACCCGGCCTGCGGCCAGGGCGTCGTAGAGCCCGCCGTGTCCCCGCCGGTGTTCGCCGACCAATGACAGTTCCACCAGGGAACGGACCGGCCCGTCCGCGCACAACACCGCGTCCACGAGTTCGAACAGTCCATCCGCACGCCTGGTCAGACAGGAGTAGAACTCACCCCGGAAGCGTGACAGTCCCGCAATCGGATCCTGTCGGACGACGTGATGCGACAGACTCATCCCCACGGCCTTCGTGCTGAGCGTTGTGTGTTCCTTGGTCGGATCACATGCTCAGCCGAAGGCCGCCCGCATGTACCGCAGTTACCAGTCCGAGTGATCAAGTACGAGGACTCGTTCGGGCCCCGAGGTTAAAGATCAAGCTAGTCGGACGTCTTCTTGGTCGTGGAGAACGCCACCGCGGCGGCGACGAGGAAGAAGAGGACGCTGATGAAGTCGGAGTCTTCCTTCCACACCGTGTTCAGGTCGCTGAAGTGGTCGAAGAAGATCTCCGTCACCGAGAGCGGCAGCTGCTTGCTGATGATGATCGCTTCGCCGAGCAGCTGGCCGAGGTACACGCCGAGCAGCGCGAAGACACCGCTGATGACCGGCAGGGCGGGGTTGCGGCCGCCGAGCTTGCCGGCGGCGAAGCCGACGATGGCGCCGACGCCCACGGCCGCGTAGCCGATCTCGTGCTTCGTGGCGCCGATGATCGCACCGTAGATGCCGGCCGCGACGAGGGCTGCCACGAGCGCCACGAGGATGCCGAGGCCCACGTTGCTGCGTGCCGGTGCCACCGGAGCGAACGGTGCACCGCCGCCGAACGGGGCGCCGACGGGCTGCTGGCCCGCGAACGGGTTGCCGGTGGGGGCGCCGGGCTGCGGCTGGCCGGGCTGGGGCTGGCCGGGCTGGGCGGCGTACGGGTTGCCCTGCTGCGGCTGGGCGTCGTACGGCTGGTTCGGCGGTGGTACGGGCGTGCTCATGGTGGGTTCCCCCTGGGACTGTGGCGCACGAGTGTGCGATGAGTGACGCCGCAGGCTAGCAGTCGGTTCCGACATCGACCCACCGGAATCCTTGGGGGAACTGCGATCAGAGCCGGTGCGCGGCCCCCGCCGGGGTCGCGCCACGGGTGTCCAGGAGGAGCTGAGCCTTCACCGCGAGGCCCTGGAGGTCGTAGGTGCGGTGGTGCTGGAGCAGCACCGTCAGATCGGCGCTGGAGGCGGCCTCGTACAGCGAATCGGCACGGGGGACCGGGAGTTCACGTACCCGCCAGTCCAGGACGTGCGGATCGTGGTAGCCGATCTGCGCCCCCATGTCCATCAGCCGGGTGGCGATCTCGCGGGCGGGGGAGGCCTCCTGGTCGGCGAGGTCGGGCTTGTAGGTGACGCCGAGGAGGAGGATCCGGGCGCCCCGGACGGATTTCCCGTGTTCGTTGAGGAGGGTGGCGCAGCGCTGGATCACGTACTGCGGCATGCGGTCGTTGATCTCCTGGGCGAGCGAGACCATCCGCAGCGGGTGTCCGGGGGTGCGGCTGTTGTACGGGAGGTAGCCCGGGTCGACCGGGGCGCCGTGGCCGCCGACGCCGGGGCCGGGGCGGAAGGGCTGGAAGCCGAAGGGCTTGGTCTCGGCGCACCGGATGACGTCCCACAGGTCGACGCCGAGGTCGTGGCAGAGCACGGCCATCTCGTTGACGAGCGCGATGTTGACGTGTCGGAAGTTGGTCTCCAGGACCTTCGTCATCTCGGCCTCGCGGGGGCCGCGGGCGCGGACGACCTTGTCGGTGAGCCTGCCGTAGAAGGCGGCGGCCGATTCGGTGCAGGCGGGGGTGAGGCCGCCGATGACCTTGGGGGTGTTGGCGTAGACGTGGGCGCGGTTGCCGGGGTCGAGCCGGGTGGGGGAGTGCGCCAGGTGGAAGTCGCGTCCACCGCGCAGGCCGGAGCCCTCTTCGAGGAGGGGGAGCAGGAAGTTCTCCGTGGTTCCGGGGGGCACGGCCGATTCCAGGAGCACCGTGGTGTGGGGGCGCAGCCGGGCCGCCAGGGCGCGGGCCGCGTCGCCCACGCCGGTGAGGTCGAGGGTGCGGTCGGGGCCGAGGGGGGTGGGCGCGCAGATCACGGCGGTACGGACCCGGCCCAGCTCGGCCTGGTTGGTGGTGGGGCGGAATCCGCCGGCCAGCATCCGGCGGATGTCGGACGCGGTGAGCGATCCCTCGACGGGGGTGCGGCCGGCGGAGAGCTCCGCGAAGGCCCGGGGGTCGGTGTCGTAGCCGATGGTCTGGATACCGGCGGCGACGGCGGCTTGGGCGAGGGGCAGGCCGAGGTGACCGAGTCCGATGACGGCGAGGTCTGCAGGCACGTGGGTGGCCGTCCTTCCCTAAGACCATGAGGAGTGAAAGCGCAACTGCTGGGGACAGCGCAATGTCAGACTAGGCGTAAATATGACCTATATGTCGCATTACGCGGTCCCCGTCGTCGGGGTGTTGTCCACAGGCGGTGGCTGAAGTCGCGGAGCGCGGACAGAATCGAGAGGTGGGCACGGGCGCCCGACCGCGCGGTCGGACCGCATCCCCGTGCCGGACCACCCCGATCTACCGGGAGGCAGCGGTGAGGACAGCGACACTGGGACCCGCGGAGCGCGCCGAGGCGCTCGCCGCGATGGCCGAGCGCGAACTGGACGTGCTGGTCGTGGGGGCGGGCGTGGTCGGCGCCGGGACGGCGCTGGACGCGGTGACGAGAGGGCTCTCGACCGGGCTGGTCGAGGCGCGCGACTGGGCGTCGGGCACGTCGAGCAGGTCGAGCAAGCTGGTCCACGGCGGGCTGCGCTATCTGGAGATGCTCGACTTCGCGCTCGTCCGCGAGGCACTGAAGGAGCGCGGGCTGCTTCTGGAGCGCCTCGCTCCGCATCTGGTGAAGCCGGTGCCCTTCCTCTACCCGTTGCAGCACAAGGGCTGGGAGCGGCTGTACGCCGGCTCGGGCGTCGCGCTGTACGACGCGATGTCCGTGTCGTCCGGACACGGCCGCGGACTGCCCGTGCACCGTCACCTCTCGCGCCGCCAGGCCCTGCGGGTCGCACCGGCACTGAAGCGGGACGCCCTGGTGGGGGCCCTCCAGTACTACGACGCCCAGATGGACGACGCCCGCTACGTGGCGACGCTGGTGCGTACCGCCGCGGGGTACGGCGCGCAGGTGGCGAACCAGGCCCGGGTGATCGGATTTCTCCGGGAGGGCGAGCGCGTCGTCGGCGCCCGGGTGGAGGACGTCGAGGCGGGTGGTGTGTACGAGGTCAGGGCCAAACAGGTGGTCAACGCCACCGGCGTCTGGACGGATGACACCCAGGCGCTGATCGGCGAGCGCGGGCAGTTCCACGTGCGCGCGTCCAAGGGCATCCATCTGGTCGTCCCGAAGGACCGCATCCACTCCTCCACGGGCCTGATCCTGCGCACCGAGAAGTCCGTACTCTTCGTGATCCCGTGGGGGCGGCACTGGATCGTCGGGACGACGGACACCGACTGGGACCTGGACAAGGCGCACCCGGCGGCGTCCAGCGCGGACATCGACTATCTGCTCGAACACGTCAACTCGGTCCTGGCCACCCCACTGACCAGGGATGACGTCCAGGGCGTCTACGCCGGGCTGCGCCCGCTGCTGGCCGGCGAGTCGGATGCGACCAGCAAGCTGTCGCGCGAGCACACGGTGGCACATCCGCTGCCGGGCCTCGTCGTCGTCGCGGGCGGGAAGTACACGACGTACCGGGTGATGGCCAAGGACGCCGTCGACGAGGCGGTGCACGGCCTCGACCAGCGGGTCGCGGAGTGCGTCACGGAGGACATCCCGCTGCTGGGTGCCGAGGGCTACCGCGCCCTGTGGAACGCCCGGGCCAGGATCGCCGCCCGGACCGGCCTCCATGTCGCCCGGGTGGAGCATCTGCTGAACCGTTACGGCTCGATGACCGAGGAGATCCTGGAGCTGATCGTCGCCGATCCGGCGATGGGCGAACCGCTGCCGTCCGCGGACGACTACCTGAAGGCCGAGATCGTGTACGCGGCCTCGCACGAGGGGGCGCGCCACCTCGACGACGTACTGACCCGGCGCACCCGGATCTCCATCGAGACCTTCGACCGGGGCACCCGCTCCGCACGGCTGTGCGCGGAGCTGATGGCGAAGGTGCTCGGCTGGGACGAGGGACGGATCGAGCGCGAGGTCGCGCACTACGAGAAGCGGGTGGAGGCGGAGCGGGAGTCGCAGCGCCAGCCCGACGACCTGACGGCGGACGCGGCGCGGCTGGGAGCGCCGGACATCGTGCCGATCTGAGGGCTGCCGGTCCTGGCCCCGCCCGCCGCCCGTCCACCGGTCGCTCCTCACCCCCTCCGCGGGCGGCCCGCCGCCCACCGCCCGTGCCCCCACCGGGCGGGGCGGTGGCCCGGGCGGGGCGGGGGCACGGGCAGGCGGGGGAACTCCGGCGTTCACAGCGTGGGTTCGAGCCCTCGGTGGTACGGGAAGGGGGCACACTCCCCGGGGCGGTGCGTCAGGTTGGCCCGGGAATGGGGTGGTTCGAAGCGCCGCTGTGAGCGGCGGGCCGTGGTAGGCAAGGGGGGACGCCCGGGCGAGATGTGGTTCGCTGGGCGCAGCAGAGGCAGAGCGGGGCGGGGGCCCGCGGTCGTGACCCGGCAGCGCCGCGCGTACGGGCCGGGCCGAAAGAATCACTTCCGTCGGCCACTTATGACGGTCCCCGGACCCGGCACCAGGACCGGTCCCGGGGTGAGGGACAATGAACGCTCTGCCAGGGCGGGTTGATCGCAGAGGGGACGCATGTCGGAGGCGGAGCAGGCACGGGAGCCCCAACGGGACAAGGACGGACGTCTTCTCGCGGGGCGGTACCGGCTCGGAGAGGTGCTCGGCCGGGGCGGAATGGGCACGGTCCACCGCGCCGTCGACGAGACGCTGGGCCGCACGGTCGCGGTCAAGGAACTGCGGTTTCCCTCGGCGATCGACGACGACGAGAAGCGCCGGCTCATCACGCGCACGCTGCGTGAGGCGAAGGCAATCGCCCGGATCCGCAACAACGGCGCGGTCACCGTCTACGACGTGGTCGACGAGGACGACCGGCCGTGGATCGTCATGGAACTCATCGAGGGCAAGTCGCTGGCCGAGGCGGTGCGCGAGGACGGCGTCCTGACGCCGAAGCGGGCGGCCGAGGTCGGCCTCGCCATCCTCGACGTGCTGCGCTCGGCCCACCGCGAGGGCATTCTGCACCGCGACGTGAAGCCGTCCAACGTGCTGATCGCCGAGGACGGCCGGGTCGTGCTGACCGACTTCGGGATCGCCCAGGTCGAGGGCGACCCGTCGGTCACCTCCACCGGCATGCTCGTCGGTGCGCCCTCGTACATCTCGCCGGAGCGGGCCCGCGGGCACAAGCCGGGACCGCCCGCCGACCTGTGGTCGCTCGGCGGACTGCTGTACGCGAGCGTGGAGGGCTGCCCGCCGTACGACAAGGGATCCGCGATCGCGACCCTGACGGCCGTGATGACGGAGCCACTGGACCCGCCGAAGAACGCGGGCCCGCTGGAGGAGGTCATCTACGGGCTGCTCGCCCGGGACCCCGAGCAGCGGCTCGACGACGCGGGCGCGCGGGCCCTGCTCAACGCCGTGATCGACGCTCCGGAGCAGCCGGTGCTCCCGGTGCCGACGCCGGCCGACGCCACCCAGGTGATGGCGCTTCCCAAGAACGTGGCCGACGCCCCGCCGAAGGCGGCGCAGAAGCCCGGTGAGACGGGCGAGGGCGCCCGCGACCGGCTGCGCGGGGCGCTGCGCTCCGTACGGAACGCGAAGGCGGGACCCGCCGCGGCCGCCGGAGCGGGAGCGGGTGCCGTGGCATCGGCTCCGGCCCGGCCGGCCACGGCCCCCACAACGGCCGCGGCCTCCCCTTCGGGGGCCGTACCGCCGCCGCGTCCGGCCACCTCGCCGGTCCCCCCGCCCCGCGCGTCCCTCACGGACGTGGTGCCGCGCCGCACGCTGGCGGTCATCGCGGCCGTCATCGTGCTCGCCGTGCTCGGCACGGTCCTCGCGCTCACGCTCGGCGGGGACGACAAGGGTTCCGGCAACGCGGGCAAGGCCAAGGACGGCACGTCCGCCTCGGCCGGCGCCGCCGGAGCCGACGGCAGCGGTTCCGCTGGATCCGGCGGCTCCGCCGGCACGGAGCAGGGCAGCGGCAAGGAGCAGGGCAAGGACGAGCAGGGCAAGGACGAGCAGGGGACGGACGGCGCCCAGGGCGGGAGCGACGACTCGGGCAAGGGCTCGGACGACTCGCAGGGCGACAAGCAGGACGACGCCGTGCCCGCCGGTTACAAGAGGGTGGAGAACAAGAAGTTCCACTTCTCCATGGCGATGCCCGAGGACTTCCGTTTCGACAAGACGGCGGGGGCCAACTCCGGCGCCATCTACAACGTCAGCGGCGGCTTCCCCCGGATTCAGGTGGACTACACCAACTCGCCCGGAGGCGACGCGGCCGCGGCCTGGAACGCGGCCAGGGCGGCGGTCGCCGGCACCAGCAACGGTTACCACCACCGCGGCATAAAAAAGGTCCAGTACAACGGCTACCCGACCGTCGCCGACTGGCAGTTCGAGCGTACGCAGCAGGGGCAGCGGGTCCGGGTGCTCAACCGGGGATTCAAGGTCGACGCCGGTCATGGGTACGCGATCATGATCAGCTGCCCGGCCGGCGAATGGGACGGTGCGGAGTGCCGGGCGCTGCGCAAGACCGCGTTCGACACGTTCAAGCCGCTCGACTGAGGCAAGCCGGCCGGCCGGGTTGCGCCGACCCTGCCGCGCGGCCGCCGCTTGCCACGTATTGTGAGAGCTCGAAGACCGTACGCAGCCGAAGCCACAAGTCAATTGCGCAGTACCTGACTGCGATTGACGGTTTTCGTGCGGTCTACGTGACCGGGGGACAGCGCGCTCTGGGGAGGCGTCGTGGACGACTATGCGGGTCGGGTACTTGCCGACCGCTACCGCCTTCCGCTGCCCCCGTCCGACGAGTACGAACTGGTCGAGACCCGGGCGTTCGACACCTACAGCGGCCAGGAGGTCCTGGTCCGTCAGGTGCCGTTGCCCGAGGTCGTGGACGCCGAGGTGCTCGATGCCGACGGGTTGCCGACGGCGGCGCGGAGGACGAGCGGGCGCACGGTGCGGCGGTCCACCGATCCGGCGGTCCGGCGCGCCATCGAGGCCGCCCAGGCGGCGGCCCAGGTGCCCGACCACCCGCGCCTGGACCAGGTCTTCGACGTGTTCGCCGAGGCCGGTTCGCTCTGGATCGTGAGCGAACTGGTCGCGGCCCGGCCGCTGGCGGCCCTGCTCGCGGAGCAACCGCTCAATCCGTACCGGGCCGCGGAGATCGGCTCCGACGTCCTGACCGCGCTCCGCGTGCTGCACGCCCACGGCTGGACCCACCGCAACATCACCGTGCGGACGGTGCTCGTCTGCGACGACGGGCGCGTGGTGCTGACCGGTCTGGCGGCCGGGGCGGCGGAGGAGGCCCTCTGCGGGTACGTGCCGGTGCCGCGTGCCGACGACGGCGACGGCGAGGAGGGCTACGGCGGCCCCGCGGTCGAGTCGGGGCCCACGGGCCCCTACACCCCGCCCGCGGTCGAGGCGCCCGGACCCGATCCGCGCGCCACCTCCGCGCTGGAGCCCGGGGATGCCCGTCCCTACGGCCCGGCCGCGGCCGGACCCGGGCACGACGATCCGTACGGCCCGGCCGCGGCCGAGCCCGAGCCCGAGCACGACGATCCGTACGGCCCGCCCGAGCTCCCCGGCTCCCGGGGTCCCGCGGCCATCGAGTCGGGGCCCGGGGCCAGCCCGGTCCAGCCCTACGGGGCCGGCGAGCTGGAGTCGGTGCGCCGGCCCTCGCCGCCCGCACCGCCCGCCACCGTGCCCGTCCCCGCCTCCGAGGCCGGCAGTGCGCAGGCGCGGGCCGCACGGGCGGGCGCCATCGCCGCGTACCGCGCGGGCGCCCGCGCCGCCGCCCGCATCGGCGAGGAGGAGCGCCGGGCGCAGGCCGACGAGGCGCAGGACACCGGCACGCTTCCGGTCCAGCGGCCCGCCCATCCGCAGCCGGCCCCCGGCCGCCCCGGTCTCCCGGCCGGGTACGACGCCGACAACCCGTACGACGAGGACCTCTACGACGACGAGGATCCGTACGACGACGAGGGCGACGACGGCCCGCCGCCCCGGCGGCTCCATCTGACCGGCTCCTGGGACGACGGCCCCGGCCGCGGGCGTCCGGTGCCCGCCGGGGGCTCCAGCGAGGACGCCCTGCGTGCCGACTCCCGGCGGCAGGGGGCCGCCCCGGCCGTCCGCCCGCAGCTGCCGGCCACCACCCGTGAGGCCTCCCCGGGCCGCTGGGACGAGATCGTCGCCGAAGGCCGTGACGCGTCGGCGTACCGCGGCCCCGCGACCACACTCGCCGCCGAGCGGGCCCGGCAGGCCCGGATCGCCGTCGTCGGCGCGGTCACCGAGCGCTGGGCCCCCGAGCAGGCCGGCCCGGTCCATGAGAACTGGCAGCTGGCCCCGCCCATCGGTCCTTCCACCGACCTCTGGGCGCTCGGTGCCCTGCTCTACCGCGCCGTACAGGGCCACGCCCCGTACCCCGAGGAGAACGCCGCCGAGCTCGTCCAGATGGTCTGCGGCGAACCTCCCGCGTACGCCGAGGAGTGCGGCCCGCTCCGGCCCGTCGTCGAATCGCTGTTGCGTCAGGACCCCACCGAGCGGCCGGACTTCGAGGAGCTGCGCGGCTGGCTGCGCTCCCTCGTGCGGTCGGCGCCCGAGCCGGAGGCCGGTCTCGACGTAGTGACGCTGCCCTCCCCCGATGCCACCCGGCTCCCCGTCGTACGCCGCCGCGGTGAACTCGTCCGCAAGCGCCGCGGCCGCCGGGGCGGGGCGGCGCACGGCCGGCACCGGCACACCAAGGAGCGGCTGGAACCGGCGGAGCGGGCCCCCCGCCCCGTGCGCGAGCCCAGGAACCCCAAGCCGCTCCGGGAGCCCAAGGGGCCGAAGGCGCTGCGTACGCCGCCCCGCCCGCAGCAGGGTGAGGAGCGGACGCCGCGCCGGCTCGGCCGGCTGCTGCTCGTCCTGATCCTGCTGCTCCTGGCCGCGGCGGTCGCCTACGCGGTGATGTTCATGCCCAAGTCCGGTTCGGAGTCCGGGGCGGGCGCAAGCCCCTCCCGCACCGCATCGGGAGCGCCCGACCCAGGCTCCCCGGACTCCGGGGAGCCGTCGCCCACGCGCTCCTCCGGAGCACAGCAGCCGCAGACCAGCCGCTCCGCCGTCGCACTCGCACCCGGCTACACCCTGCGCAAGGACGCCGAGGGTTTCGAGATCGGGGCGCCCAAGGGCTGGCAGCGCAGCCCCGCCGACGCGAACCGCCGGATCCGTTACGGAAGCGACGGCTTCAGCCTTCTGGTGGTCCCCGGCCGCGACACCGTGAAGGCCAACGGCGCGGACCCGCTCGACTACCAGCGGGACAAGGAGCCGGAGTTGAAACAGTTCCGCGACTCCAGCTGGGCGTCGGCGAGCGGACTGCGCCGGATCGACGTCGGCCGGCAGGCCATGGCGGAGGGTCAGTTCACCTGGCAGGACGCCGAAGGCCGCGAGGTCTACGTCCGCAACCTCGTGATGGTCGTCGAGGGCCGCTACCACATCCTCCAGGTCATCGGCCCGGAGGCACAGCGCGACAAGGTGACCGAGATCTACCAACAGGCCAGTGTCTCCTACCGTGTGACGAAGTGAATCCGCACGGTGGCGACAGCGCGCGACCGGGTCCGCCGCGGCAGAGCGACAAGCATCACAGTGCGATTTCGTGAGTGGTGCGAGGTTCCGTGGTCGTACTTCCCCTCCGTAACCTGTCATCCGAAGGAACGGGGCGGGGACACGTGGATCGATCACAGAGCACGGAAGCGGGACTGGTACTGGCCGGGAGGTACCGGCTCGGCGAAGTCCTGGGGCGCGGCGGCATGGGCAAGGTCTGGCGCGCTCATGACGAGGTGCTGCACCGCACCGTCGCCGTCAAGGAGCTGACAGCCGGGCTGTACGTCGCCGAGGCGGACCGGGTGGTGCTGCACGCGCGTACCCAGAAGGAGGCCCGCGCCGCCGCCCGCATCACGCACCCCGGCGTGGTCACCGTCCATGACGTGATCGAGTACGACAACCGGCCGTGGATCGTCATGCAGTACGTCGACGGCCCGTCACTCGCCGACCAGGCCAAGGAATCGGGCGAGATCGAGCCGCGCGAGGCCGCCAGGATCGGTCTCCACGTGCTGGGTGCCCTGCGCGCCGCGCACGGTGCCGGGGTGCTGCACCGCGACGTGAAGCCCGGCAACGTCCTGCTCGCCCGGGACGGCCGGGTGCTGCTGACCGACTTCGGGATCGCGGCGATCGAGGGCGACTCGACCATCACCAGGACCGGTGAACTGGTCGGCTCCATCGACTACCTGGCGCCCGAGCGGGTCCGCGGCGGTGACCCGGGCCCCGCCTCCGATCTGTGGTCCCTGGGCGCCACGCTGTACACGGCGGTCGAGGGACGCTCGCCGTTCCGTCGCACCTCCCCGATATCCACGATGCAGGCCGTCGTGACCGAGGAGCCCCCGCGGCCGGACCGGGCCGGGGCGCTCGCCCCCGTCATCACGGCGCTGCTCCGCAAGGAGCCCGAGGACCGGCCGTCGGCCGCGGAGACGGAACGGATGCTGCTGGAGGCCATGGAGGGGCGCGAGCCCCGGTCGGCCCAGGCGTACGTCCCCACTCAGCGGCTCCCCGAGGAGGTCCTGCACGCGATGGGCGCCGACGGCGCCTCCGGCGGCGGGATACCGGGCGGCGGCACGGCCCAACTGCCCTACCCCGTTCCGCCCTCCGGCCCCGCGCCGGTCACGCGGCGAAGCCGCTGGCGGACCACGCTCCTGGTCATCGCCCTGGCTGCCCTGGTGGGCGGCGGTGCGGGCATCGCCGCGATGCTGTACGCGAACCGCACGGAACCGGGCACCGGCAGCGGCGGCACGGCGTCCCACGGAACCCGGTCGCCGGGACGGGCCACCGCCACTCCGACGCCCACCCCCAAGCCGACGTCCGCAGCGGACCTGGTGCAGGCGGACGTACCGGACGGCTGGCGGCGCGTGCAGGACCCCGCCGGGTTCAGCATCCTCATGCCGATCGGCTGGGAGCGCCGGGTGGAGGGCACCAACATCGATTACACCCCGGACGACGGTGTGCACTACTTCCGCGTCAGCGTCGACCCGGCGCCCGACTTCGAGGACTCGTACACGCACATGCAGAACCTGGAGACGAGCCTGCGCGAGCGGCTGCCGGACTACCGGAGCCTGGAGCTGAACACCAACGTCTACCGTGACTGCCCCGGATCGATCTGGGAGTTCACCTGGACCGAGAAGGGTGCCGCCGGGCCGCGGCACGCCATCGACCAGATGTACTACGCGCAGGAGGGCGGCCCGGAGTACGCGCTGTACATGACGGGGCCGGAGGACGACTGGGACATCACCCGGGACCAGTTCGCCACGATGCTGCGCAGCTGGCGCGCCCCGGTCGACTCCAACTGACCCGGCGGACCGCCACAGGTCCGAAGCCGCCCCACGGACCGGATGGTCACGGGGGAGATACCGCGGAGAATACCCCTGATCAGGGGTTATTCGGCCAGTGATCACTGGCTCGATCGGTGAGCGGTCGCAGAGGGCTGTTGTGGGGAGTGTGAAAAGCTGTTACCCACGGGTACCCAAAGCATCCGGCTCGACGTACTCTCGCCCTCATGACGGACTCGCAGGCCTCCACGTCCACCTCCGCCGCGGTTGTCGGGACCAACCCCGTGGCCGCCGCGCCCGCGGGCGCGCGCACGGCCGCCGATGTCGTGACGCCCGAGGTGATCGCCCAGCTGACCCGGGGCGTCGTCGGCTCCGGCCGTACGGCCAACCACACCCCCTTCACCGGCGAGAAGCTGGCCGACCTGCCCGAGTCCACCCCCGAGGACGTGGCGACCGCCTACGAGCGGGCCCGCGCCGCCCAGCCCGCCTGGGCCGCGATGCCCGTCCGGGCCAGGGCCGCCGTGCTGTTGCGCTTCCACGACCTCGTACTCGACCGCCAGTCCGAGGTCCTCGACCTCATCCAGCTGGAGACCGGCAAGGCCCGGCTGCACGCCCACGAGGAGGTGCAGGCGGTCGCCGTCGCCGCCCGGCACTACGGCCGCAAGGCCGGTTCCTATCTGAAGCCGAAGCGGCACACCGGCGTCGTACCGACCCTCACGAAGGTCACCGAACTGCGCCAGCCCCGCGGCGTCATCGGCCAGATCGCACCGTGGAACTACCCGCTCGAACTGTCCGTCGGCGACGCGCTGCCCGCGTTCGTCTCCGGCAACGCCGTCGTGATGAAGCCCGACACGGAGACCGCGCTGACCGCGCTGTGGGCCCGTGACCTGCTCATCGAGGCCGGGCTCCCGGCCGAGGTCTTCCAGGTGGTGCTCGGTGACGGGCCCGTCGTCGGCCCCGAGATCGTCAAGCACGCCGACTACGTCTCGTTCACCGGCTCCACCCGCACCGGCCGCGAGGTGGCCCAGGGCGCCGCGGCCCGGCTCGTCGGGGTCTCGCTGGAACTCGGCGGGAAGAACGCCATGCTGGTCCTGAAGGACGCCGACGTGGAGAAGGCCGCCGCCGGCGCCGTCCGCGCCTGCTTCTCCTCGGCCGGCCAGCTCTGCATCTCCATCGAGCGGCTGTACGTCCACGAGTCCGTCGCCGACGACTTCGTGGCCCGGTTCGCCGCCCGCACGAAGGCGATGCGGCTCGGCAGTTCCCTCGCGTACGGCGCCGACATGGGCTCGCTCGTCGGCGAGCGCCAGCTGGAGACCGTCAGCCGGCACGTCACGGAGGCCGTCGAGAAGGGCGCCACGCTCGTGGCGGGCGGCGTGGCCCGCCCCGACATCGGCCCGCTGTTCTACGAGCCGACCATCCTCGACGGCGTGGAGGCGCCGATGGCCGTCTGTGGCGAGGAGACGTTCGGGCCGGTCGTCTCCGTCTACCGCTTCAGCGACGAGGACGAGGTCGTCGCTCTGGCCAACGCCACCCCGTACGGCCTCAACTCGAGCGTCTGGACCAAGGACGGCAGGCGCGGCCACCAGGTCGCCGCCCGGCTGCGGACCGGCACGGTCAACATCAACGAGGGGTATGCCCCCGCGTACGGCAGCGTGCAGTCCCCGATGGGTGGCATGAAGGACTCCGGTCTCGGCCGCCGCCACGGCTCCGAGGGCATCCTCAAGTACACCGAGGCCCAGACCGTCGCCCAGCAGCGGCTGATCCCGCTCGCCCCGGCCTTCGGAATGGACGACGCCAGGTACGCGGCGTTCATGAGCCGCAGCCTCAAGGCGATGAAGGCCTTCCGCCTGCGCTGACCGCCCTGCCCGACCCCATCCCGCCCCGCCCAGCTTTTTTCGTACCGCACCGAGGAGAGCCATGTCCCAGGTCAGCCCTGCCCGGAATCAGTCCGTGGACCCGGAAGGAACCGATGACGACGCGGCGTACGACTACGACGTCCTCGTCGTCGGTTCGGGCTTCGGCGGAGCGGTGTCGGCGCTGCGGCTGACCGAGAAGGGGTACCGGGTCGGCGTCCTGGAAGCGGGCCGCCGTTTCACCCCCGGCACCCTGCCCAAGAACTCCTGGGACCTGAAGAACTACCTGTGGGCCCCCGCCCTCGGCCTCTTCGGTATCCAGCGCGTCCACCTGCTCGGCAGCGTGATGGTGCTGGCCGGCGCGGGTGTCGGCGGCGGGTCGCTGAACTACGCCAACACGCTGTACGTGCCCCCGGCGCCGTTCTTCGAGGACCAGCAGTGGGCGCACATCACCGACTGGCAGGACGAGCTGAAGCCGTACTACGACCAGGCCAAGCGGATGCTCGGGGTCCGGCTCAACCCGACGATGACGCCCTCGGACGTCCACCTGAAGGCGACGGCCGAGGTGATGGGTGTCGGCGACACCTTCCACCTCGCCCCCGTCGGCGTCTTCTTCGGCGACGGCAAGGACGCCGACGGTACGGCCAGGGCGAAGCCCGGCGGCACCGTGGCCGACCCGTACTTCGGCGGCGCGGGCCCCGCCCGCAAGGCCTGCACCGAGTGCGGCGAGTGCATGACCGGCTGTCGGCACGGTGCGAAGAACACCCTCAACGAGAACTACCTCCACCTCGCGGAGAAGGCCGGAGCGGTCATCCACCCGATGACGTCCGTCGTCGCGGTCACGGACGACCCGGAGGGCGGCTACCGCGTCTCCACCGTGCCGACCGACCGCCGCAGGAAGGCGAAGCCCACAGTGCTGCGCGCACGCAAGGTGGTCGTGGCGGCGGGGACGTACGGCACCCAGACCCTGCTGCACACGATGAAGGACCAGGGGCTTCTGCCCCGAATCCCGGCCCGCCTGGGCGAGCTGACCCGGACCAACTCCGAGGGCCTCGTCGGCGCGCAGACCTCCGACCGCCGCTACCGCAAGAAGCACGGCACCAAGGCCGACTTCACCAAGGGCGTCGCCATAACCTCGTCGATCCACCCCGACGAGAACACCCACATCGAACCGGTCCGCTACGGCAAGGGATCGAACGCGATGGGCGGCCTGACCATTCTCCAGGTCCCGTACAGCACCCACCGGGTGCTGGCCTGGCTCGGCAACATCGCCAAGCACCCCACCCTGGCCGTGCGGTCGCTCTCCAACCGGCGCTGGTCGGAGCGGACCATCATCGGGCTCGTCATGCAGTCGCTGGACAACTCCCTGACCGCGTACCGCAAGCCCCGCGGCATCGGGAAGGGGCTGCTCACCGCCCGCCAGGGCCACGGCGCGCCCAACCCGACGCAGATCGCCGAGGCGACGCAGAGCGCGTCACTGCTCGCCGACGAGATCAACGGTTTCCCGGGCTCCAACATCGGCGAGCTGATGGGCACCCCGCTCACCGCGCACTTCCTCGGTGGCTGCCCGATCGGCGCGAGTGCCGAGGAGGGGGTCATCGACCCGTACCACCGGCTGTTCGGTCACCCGGGCATATCGGTCGTCGACGGTTCGGCGGTCTCCGCCAACCTGGGGGTCAACCCGTCGCTGACGATCACCGCGCAGGCGGAGAGGGCCATGTCCTTCTGGCCCAACAAGGGCGAACAGGACCCGCGCCCGGCGCAGGGCGCGGGGTACGAGCGGCTGGCGGCGGTGGAGCCCCAGGCGCCTGCCGTCCCGAAGGAGGCGTTCGGCGCTCTGAGGCTGCCGTTCCTGGAGATGCCCGCGATACCGCCGAGGAAGGCCACGAAGGCGGAGTGACGGAGCAGGGGGGCGGGGCCGGGAC
The DNA here is from genome assembly GCF_045162765.1 of Streptomyces sp. NBC_01013. Lineage (NCBI taxonomy): Bacteria > Bacillati > Actinomycetota > Actinomycetes > Kitasatosporales > Streptomycetaceae > Streptomyces > Streptomyces sp. NBC_01013. The sequence continues at coordinate 3,267,937 of NZ_CP108687.1, read as the reverse complement.
AGCGCAAGGGGCTGCACCCCCCTCCGAGTGCAGCCCCTCACGCTCTACCGGTGAAGCCGCGTTACGGATGTGACCGGTGGTTCCGCATGCATGACCTGCGGAGCGCCCGGATGGTTGCCCCCGGGCCGGCGACTTTCCGGTGTGAGGTCGGTCACGCTCCGCTGCGTACCCGATCCGTGATCCGCACCCGCGCAACTATTCCGGCATGCCCGTGGTCGTACCCGTGTCGCTGTCACAGCGGTCACACAGCTCCCGACGACCCCAAGGGCCCGAGATGAGAAGCACGACCCCGAGAGCAAGGCTCCGTCGCGTCACCGGAGGTCTCGCCGCTGCCGGCCTGCTGGCCGCCGGTGCTCTCGTCCTGAACACCCCGGCGCAGGCAGCGGTCCCCGAGTTCACCCTCGGCGGCCCCGCCGACACCGCCCTGCACCCCTACCCGGCCACGGGTACGGCGCAGAAGGCGACCCTGGACTTCACGGTCGACAACCCGTCCGAGGACGAGGAGAACGGGACCTTCGGCGAGGAGTACACCGTCCGCTTCGACCTCAGCGGGATCGCCGGGGTGGCGGACGTGTCGTTCAGCAACGAGGGCAGCAGCGACTGCGAGACCACCGGCACGACCGCCACCTGCCACGACTGGGGCATCTTCCCCGGCCTGAGCACCCTCGCCGAGCTGGAGCTCACCGCGGCGAAGGGCAGCAAGGACGGCGACTCCGGGACCATCGAGGTCACAGCCGAGGCGGAAGGCGCCACCTTCCGGTCCTTCTCCGCCCACGTCGGCATCGGCGGCCCGGACCTGTCGATGAAGCGGCTCCCGTTCAGGACGAACCTCGAACCCGGCGACAGCCAGCCGGTGCCCATCACCTTCACCAACAACGGCACGCGCGCGGCCGACGGGGTCCTGCTCACCCTGCGCCACAGCCGCGGCATGGCATTCACCGAGCGGTACCGGAACTGCGAGTACAGCGAGGGCGAGCCGGGCAGCGCCTTCCCCGGCGACTGGGCCACCGCCCTGTGCACCTTCGACGGCAGCTACGAGCCGGGCGCCACGTACACGCTGGCAGAGCCGCTCACCGTCCAGGCCACCCCGCGCGCCTTGTACGACACCTTCCTCTACCGCATCGCGGAGGGCGGCGCGGCCGCCCTCGCCGCGGAGCGGGGCGGTACGCGGTACAGCTCCGGCACGGGCGCCGCGCTGACCCTGCGCAAGGCCCCGGCGGCACGCACGGCAGACCTCGATCCGTACGACAACCAGCAGGAAGTCGACTTCCGGACCGCCAACAGCGCCGACTTCGCGGCGTACGGAGCACGGGCCGAGGGCGCCGCGGGCGACTCGGTCGAGGTGACGGTCGGCTTCCGCAACCGGGGGCCGGCCTGGGTCGGGAACATCCGCTCCGGCGAGGACGTCGCCACGGTGGACATCACCGTGCCCGAGGGTGCCACGGTCCTCGACAAGCCCGCCTCCTGCCGCGGTGTGACCGCGGACGGCGGGTACCGCGAGAACCAGAAAGCAGCCCCGCGCTACTTCTGCTCCACGCCGATGTCCGTCAACGAGGACACCGACTTCGCCCTCCCCTTCGAGCTGAAGATCGACAAGGTGGTCCCGGGGGCGTCGGGCAAGGTCTGGGTCCGCAACATCCACCTCGGCGCCCCCGGCCTGGACTTCGACCCGAAGCCCGCCGACAACACCGCCTCCCTGGTGCTGAACGGCAAGGACCCGGGCACGGGCTCCACCGGCGGCACCACCGGTGGAGCCACCTCGGGCTCGGGTGGATCGACCGCTGCGGGCGCTTCCACCGGCGGCTCCCAGGACAGCGGTGGAGCGGCCGGCGCCCCGAGCGGTTCGACCGGCTCGTCCTCGGCCGGCAGCACCACCGGCGGCGACGGCGGCGGTGACACCGGGGGCGGGCGCGGTCTCGCCTCCACCGGCTCGGCCGCGCTGATGACCGGCGGCGCGGCTCTCGTGGCCCTGGTCGCGGGCGGCGCCCTGTACGCGGCGTCCCGCCGCCGCGCGACCCGCTGACACCCCCGGGCCGCACGGCACGGGAGTAACGGCACGCCGGTGAAGGACGGAACGCCGGCAGGGGGCGGCTGAGCAGGAACGGCTGGAGGCAGGAGCAGCCGGAACAGGGAACGGCCGGAACAGAGACCAGAAGCGAGAACGGCCGGATCGAAGAACGGCCGGCTCCGGGCGTCCCCGGAGCCGGCCGTTCGTGAAGAGACCGGCGAACGGTCCCTCCGAGTGACCGGGCTGCTGTCCCCTGCCGACCGGTCACGCACGCCGGTGCGCGGTCCCACGGCGTACGTGCAGTACGCCACACACCCCGGCGGAGCCACGCGTGGTTTCCTTCCAAAGCCGCCCCTGGCTGGCACGGACACCGGGACCAACGAAGCCGTACGGGGCCCGGTCACGCGCCGTACGGGTGAGACTCCGCCCGAACAGGGATACGCCCGTACAGCCCTGGTAACCCCTGGGCGTCTGACGACCTCCCCCGCGGTGGAGAAGGGGCTCCCGACGCCCTGCGACCGCGCTTGCGCCGTTGTCGCCGGTCAACGGCGCTCCGCGTCGCCTCCCTCCTGCGCCGTGCGTGCGAAGCCACGGAACCCTGCTCGCCGATCCACTCCCTGCCGCGGCGAGGCCGTCCCCCGCAAGGCGTCACACACGGCCGCGGCACAGCTCCAGCAGGGTCATCGCGAGGGACGTGCCGGGCCGGCCGAGCGCGTCCCGGTACTGGCCGAGGATCTCCATCTCGCGGGAGAGGTTGACCCGGCGGCCGCCGGATGTGATCCGGGCCTCCTGGATGACCGTGGAGACGGCCATCCGTTCCTGGACGAGGCCGATGATCCGGTCGTCGAGGGAGTCGATGCGCGCCCGGGCGTCGGAGATCAGGGACGCGGCCTCGTCGGTGTGCGCGCCGGTCACCTCGGTGGCGGTCCTGGCGGTGGTGGTGGTTGCGGTGCTGCTCATGGCGGGTCTCCCGGTGGGGTGCGGCCCCCCCTGAACCGACAGGCCCGGAACGCCAGAACGCCCCGGGCCTGTCGGCCCGGGGCGCCTGGAACGTTGCTTGTCAGTTGCTCAAGCAGCACGACCATGGCAGCCGGCGGGCCGGGTGCCATAGGTAAAGACGAAGATCGTGTGCTGACGCATGCCAGACAGTATGGACCCGGTGGCGGGCCCGGGCCAACGCCCGGCCCGGATGATGAGACGGCGGTGAGTGCGGGCGGTGCGTCACGGCGCGACGAGGGGCGCTTCCGGCCGCCGGTAGAATTGGCAGAACCGACCCCCTCTCCACCGCCGGAAGGCCGCCCCCGTGCCAGCAGCACCCCCCGCCGCCCCCGACACCACCACCGACGTGGTCCTCGTTGTCGACTTCGGCGCGCAGTACGCCCAGCTCATCGCCCGACGCGTCCGTGAGGCCCGGGTCTACAGCGAGATCGTGCCGTCCACGATGCCGGTGGCCGAGATGCTGGCCAAGAACCCCCGGGCGATCATCCTGTCCGGCGGACCCTCCTCGGTGTACGCCGAGGGCGCGCCCTCGCTCGACCGTGCACTGTTCGAGGCCGGGGTCCCCGTCTTCGGGATGTGCTACGGCTTCCAGCTGATGGCCACCACGCTCGGCGGCACCGTCGACGACAACGGTGCCCGCGAGTACGGCCGTACCGCGCTCTCCGTCTCCAAGCCCGGCTCCACCCTCTTCGAGGGCACGCCGACCGAGCAGCCGGTGTGGATGTCGCACGGCGACGCCTGCTCCGCCGCCCCCGAAGGCTTCACGGTCACCGCGTCCACGGACGTCGTCCCGGTCGCCGCCTTCGAGAACGACGAGAAGAAGCTCTACGGCGTCCAGTACCACCCGGAGGTCCTGCACTCCACGCACGGCCAGCAGGTCCTGGAGCACTTCCTCTACCGCGGCGCCGGCATCGAGCCGAACTGGACGACCACCAACGTGGTCGAGGAGCAGATCGCCCTCATCCGCGAGCAGGTCGGCACCAAGCGCGCCATCTGCGGCCTGTCCGGCGGGGTGGACTCGGCGGTCGCCGCCGCCCTCGTGCAGAAGGCCATCGGCTCCCAGCTGACCTGCGTCTACGTCGACCACGGTCTGATGCGCAAGGGCGAGACCGAGCAGGTCGAGAAGGACTTCGTCGCCGCGACCGGCGCGAAGCTGAAGGTCGTCGACGCGGAGAAGCGCTTCCTCGACGCGCTGGCCGGTGTGTCCGACCCGGAGCAGAAGCGGAAGATCATCGGCCGCGAGTTCATCCGCGTCTTCGAGCAGGCGCAGCTGGAGATCCTCCAGGAGGACGGCCCCGAGGTCGCCTTCCTCGTCCAGGGCACGCTCTACCCGGACGTCGTCGAGTCCGGCGGTGGCACCGGCACCGCCAACATCAAGTCGCACCACAACGTGGGCGGGCTCCCCGACGACATCGAGTTCCAGCTCGTCGAGCCGCTGCGCCAGCTGTTCAAGGACGAGGTCCGGATGGTCGGCCAGGAGCTCGGCCTGCCGGAGGAGATCGTCCAGCGTCAGCCGTTCCCCGGCCCCGGCCTCGGCATCCGCATCGTCGGCGAGGTCACCAAGGACCGGCTCGACCTGCTGCGCGAGGCCGACGCCATCGCCCGTGAGGAGCTGACCGCGGCCGGTCTGGACCGGGACATCTGGCAGTGCCCGGTGGTCCTGCTCGCGGACGTCCGCAGCGTCGGCGTCCAGGGCGACGGCCGCACGTACGGTCACCCGATCGTGCTGCGCCCGGTCTCCTCCGAGGACGCCATGACGGCGGACTGGTCGCGACTGCCGTACGAGACCCTCGCCAAGATCTCCACCCGCATCACCAACGAGGTCGCCGACGTCAACCGCGTCGTGCTCGACGTCACGAGCAAGCCGCCGGGGACCATCGAGTGGGAGTAGTCCCCACCCGGCTCCCCCGACGCTGCCGCCGTCCGTTCCCGCGGGCGGCGGCATCGCCGCGTCCTGGGCCCCGACGCCCCGACAATGGATGGCCGATACCTCTGGTCACCTGCGGCGACCGGCGGTAACTTCCGATCCCGTACGCCTGATCCCGTACGCCCGGGAGCACCCGAGGAGTCGCCATGCCCGAGCCCACACCCGTACCCGTGGACCAGCTCCACTTCGCCATGCCGCCCGTGCACACCTCCGTGGAGGAGGAGCGTGCCCACCGCAAGGAGCGTCTGGCCGGGGCGTTGCGCCTGTTCGGTGAGTACGGGTACGAGGACGGCGTCTCCGGGCACATCACCGCGCGTGACCCGGAGTTCAGCGACTGCTACTGGGTCAACCCCTTCGGCGCCCCCTTCGACGGGCTGCGGCCCGACGAGCTGATCCTCGTCAACGGCGAGGGCCAGGTCGTCGAGGGAAGCCGGCACGTCAACCAGGCCGCGTTCGCCGTCCACGCGCAGGTGCACCGGGCCCGCCCGGACGTCGTCGCCGTCGCGCACACCCACTCCGTGCACGGCAGGGCGCTGGCCGCGCTGGGGGAGTTCGTCGAGCCGATCACCCAGGAGTCCTGCGCCTTCTACGAGGACCACGCGCTGTACGACGCCTACACCGGGGTCGTCGTGGACGAGGACGAAGGGCGCCGGATCGCGGCCGCCCTCGGACCCCGCAAGGCCATCGTGCTGCGCAACCACGGGCTGCTGACCGTGGGCGACTCCGTGGACGCGGCAGCCTGGTGGTTCCTCGCGCTGGAGCGGTCCTGCCGGATCCAGCTGGCCGCGCGGGCGGCCGGGAAACCGGTGCTGATCGAGCACCGGGACGCGGTCGCCACCCGCGAACAGCTCGGCAGCGACCTGGTCGCCTGGATCAACTACCAGCCGCTGTGGACCCGGATCTCTCGAACATTCTGACGATCCCGCCCGCCCGGTGTGCCCCGATGCGGGAAACTCCCGCCCCGTACGGCACAATTCGCAGCAATCACAGTCGAGTTGGGTCGGCCAGCGGCTGTACCGGGGCGGGAAAGGGCGGCGTTCTCCGTGGCGTTGGACGAGGCGAGACAGAGCACGCACGGCGGGGGCTGCACGTGCGGCGACTGCCCGCACGGGGCACGCCAGGGGCACCGGCGCGCAGTCGCCGCCTTCCTGGTCAAGCGGGACGAGCTCGCCGCAGGCCAGGGGCTTCCCACCGGGGTCGCCCAGTCCGCCTCCGCGACCCGGCAGTGGGTCTCGGACGAGCTGACCCAGTCCGCGCGCGCCGTCGCCGAACGCGGCCGGGAAGCCGGTGACGCCTGGCTGTACCGGGTGTGGCAGCGCACCCTGGTCATCGTCTGGGGCGCGGTCGCCGTGCTGGCCGTCGCCGAGGCCGCCACCGCCATCGGTGCCGGCTGGACCCATGCCCGTACCGCGGGCCTGGTCGCCGGACTCGTCACCGCCGGTCTGCTCACCGCGGCCGCGCATGTGCACCGGGCACGCGGCGGCCTCCTCGCCCCGCTGATCGGCGAGGACAACCGGCTCTCCACCTCCCGCGCCGTCGCCGCGTCCTGGGTGCTGCTCGCCGTCTTCTCCGTCCTCGTCCTCGCCCTCCAGCTGGCGGCCGCCTCCGGCCACGCACAGCGCGACGCGCTGATCGAGGGCCTCGACCTGGCGCGCGGCGCGGGTGTGGTGACCGTGCTGGCGCTGGTGTGCGCCATCGCGGTGGTCGTGCGGCGGGTGGTGAGTGTGCGGGTGCTGTCCGGGCGGCTGCAGAAGCTGCGGGCGGACCGGCCGCGCGCGGCCGACCTGCTGACCGACGACTCGGGGCGCGGCGGGTTCACCGATGTGCAGTACGTGCTGGTGTCCACCGTCGCCGTGGTGTTCGCCGCGGTCCGCCTGGCCCGCCGGCCCGAGCAGCTGCCCGACCTGCCGTGGGGGCTCGCCCTGCTGGTGGCCGTCTCGGCGGTGGCCTACTTCGCCGGGAAGTACACCGAGGGCGGCCGGCCCGTGGTGCTGTCGGTGGTCCGGGCCCGCGAGGCCGGCGACCTCGACGCGCCGATCCGTACCGGCGACGACATCGAGATCCGCGGCGCGGGGTTCGTGCCGCCCGGCGCCGGGGCCCCGGACCGGCTGGCCCGCATGGTCGTGCGGATCGGCCCCGTCCACGTGCACGTCCCGATGGTCCCGGTCACCGGCGGGTTCGCGAACCCGACCGACACCGTGCTGACCGTGCCGGTGCCGGTGGAGGTGGAGCCCGGGGTGGTCGAGGTCCAGGTGGTGACCGCGTCCGGGGCCGAGTCGAACCGCGTCGCGATCGACGTGACGGACTGACAGGCACTCGGGGACCCGACCGCAGACCGGGTGAGCCGGGCGCCCGCGGCGTACGTATGGTCTGGTGACGGATCGAACGGTCCGGCGAGGGTCGAACGGCCCTGTTGGCGGACCCGGCGGTCCGGCGGTGGGCTGCGGAAGGCGGGAGAACCATGCACGGGTACGGCACGAACGGGCGCGTTCCGGGCGAGGCCAAGGGCCTGGGAGAACTGGCGCGGGAGCACTCCATGCTGCCCCTGCGGATCTTCCTCGGCGTCACCTTCATCTACGCCGCCCTCGACAAACTGACCGACAGCGCCTTCTTCCACGCCACCGGCCCGGGATCCATCGGCGAGCAGATGACCGCCGTCCGTGGCTCCGCCGCGATCCCGGCCCTCGTCGACCTCGCCCTGAAGAGCCCGTCAGGCTTCGGATACGCCATCGCCTTCGGTGAGCTCGCCGTCGGCATCGGCACGCTCCTCGGCCTGTGGACCCGGATCGCGGCACTCGGCGGGGCGCTGATCTCGCTCAGCCTGTGGCTGACCGTCAGCTGGCAGGTATCGCCGTACTACCTCGGCAACGACCTGATCTACCTCATGGCCTGGCTGCCGCTGCTGCTCGGCGGGGCGGCGTCGCTCTCGGTGGACGCCTTCCTCGCAACGCGGCGGCGACGGATCCGGTAGGCCACCCACGTCACCGTGGCGGCCAGCCAGAGGCCGCCCACGAAGACGGGGACGAAGAAGATCCACGGGGCCTCCCACAGGCCCGCCGCGTCGGCCGCGTAGCCGCCCGCCAGGGTCAGCATCACCAGACCCGCGACGCCCCGTCCGGGCCGGAACTCACGACTTGCCACGGATGACCTCCACCTGTCCGAGACCCACTTCCAGATCGAGCTCGACCGTGCCGGCCGCCTTGCCGCCCGCAGCCGGCGCCAGCGTCCGGTGCTCGTTCTGCGAGGGGCGGATGTCCACGTCGTCCTGGCGCCGGTCGCCCGGCAGGGTGATGTCACCGAGACCGGCCCGCGCGTCCACCTTCACGGTGGCCGTCTTCGGCACGTGCACGACGACCCGCCCCGCACCGACCTCCACCTCGGTCCGCACCGTGGCACCCTCGGGCACGGCGACCCGGGTGAGGTCCAGCTTCGCCTGGCCGGAGCCCACCTGGTAGCGCGGCTGCACAGCGGCGACCGACGCGGGCCGCCACTCCTCGCGCACCCAGTGCGTGGTGATGTCCTTGGGCAGGGCGGACGCTCCCGCGAGCAGACCGGCCGTGATCATCGCCATGAGGAGCGTGCCGAAACCGGTCCGGCCGACGAAGGCGCTGATCACCATCCCGGCCCCGAACACCGCGAGCGCGGCGGCCAGGCCGATCTGCAGACTCGTACCGAGCGGCTGGGAGTCCCAGCTCAGGCCGGCGCCCAGCCCGCCCGCGACCATCGCGTTGACGAAAACGGCACCGCCGATCGACCGCGGCCCCCGCACCTCCCGCGACCGCTGCGGGGGAAGGAACGGGGCCTCGGCCGTCCCGCCGCGCGCGCCCTGCGCCCGGCCGTCGAGCGTGGTGTCGGGCGGCCCCCACAGATAGCCCGCCCCGACCGGCCCCGTGGTCCCGTCCTTGATGATCGGGTCGCGCCACCAGGACGGGCCGGACGGCTTCGGCGGCGCCTTCACCTCGGGCGGTGCGTCAGCCACCGCCCGGTCGGCCGCCGGATGCGTCCGCTCCTGCGGTTCGGCCGTCCTGCGCTGCTGCGTCCAGACCGTGAACCCGATGACCGCGAGCGAGAGCATCGCGGAGAACGCCAGCGTGCCGCTGTTGCCCAGCATGGACAGGAACAGACCGCAGCCGATCAGCGCACACAGCACCGCGATCAGCGACGAGCCCTCGACCCGGCCCGACAACAGCCGGCGCGCCTCGTTCTCCTCCTCGCCCTCCAGCGGGATCAACAGCCACGCGAAGCCGTAGAAGATCAGTCCGAGGCCGCCGGTCACGGAGAGCACTCCGAGCACGATCCGGAAGATCACCGGATCGACGTTGCAGTACCGGCCCAGCCCGCCGCACACCCCGGCGACCACCTTCTGCCGCGAGCTGCGGTGCAGCCGCGGTAGGGGCCCTGGGGGCGGTACGACGCCGGGCGGCGCATCCTGGGGAACGGTCATGGCTCCATGGTGACCGGCGCCGGCCCCTTCCGGCACCCGTCACGACCCTGGCCGGTCCCTGATATTGAGCCGGCCGACCCTGAGAGCGTGCTCCCGCGTCCCCCCGGTCTCAGGGTTGATGTGGGGGCCGACCCTGATGCCATCACCCGCACGGACGTGTGACGATCGGGGCATGCCAGCCGCCACGCCCCGAGCCGCAAGCTCCCTCGCCCCCGACCCGGAGGAGCCGCCCCAGCGCAAGCTGTACCGCAGCGCCGACGGGCGGCTGCTCGGCGGTGTCGCGCGCGGTCTCGCCGGACACCTCGGGCTGCCGGTCGCCTGGGTGCGCTTCGTCTTCCTCGGGCTGTTCTTCGCGGACGGGCTCGGCGCGCTCCTGTACGCCGTGTTCTGGATCGTCGTCCCGCTCGGGGTCGGCGGCGTCGACGGTCCGCGTTCCGTCTTCGAGACCGCCCCCGACGGCACCCGCAGACTCCGCAAACCCGACAAGGGCCAGGTCTTCGCGCTCATCGCGCTGCTCATCGGAGCCCTGATCTTCGTCGGCAACGTCGACATGGGCGGCAAGGCCGACCGCTACATCTGGCCCACCCTCCTGATCGGTGCCGGTTCCGTCCTGGTGTGGCGCCAGGCCGACAACGCGCGCCGCGCCCGCTGGATGGAGGTCGGCAGCCGCCGCAGGGTCCTGCACCTGGCCCGGGGACTCGCCGGGGTCGCCCTGGTCGGTCTCGGCCTCGCCGGATTCATGGTCGTACGCGGCTCCGCCGCCCAGCTCGGCAACGTCCTCACGGCGGCCATCGCCGTGCTCACCGGCATCGCGCTGCTGGCCGGCCCCTGGCTCGTCCGCATGACGCAGGACCTCTCCGAGGAACGCCTGATGCGCATCAGGGCCCAGGAACGCGCCGAGGTCGCCGCCCACGTCCACGACTCGGTGCTCCACACCCTCACCCTGATCCAGCGCAACGCCGAGGACGCGGGCGAGGTGCGCAGGCTGGCCCGCGCCCAGGAACGCGAACTGCGCAACTGGCTCTACAACCCCGGGGGCACCGGCAAGGACGAGGACGACGAGCCCGAGACCCTCGCCGAGGCCGTCAAACGCGCGGCGGCCGAGGTCGAGGACAAGCACGGCGTCCCGCTGGAGGTCGTCGTCGTCGGCGACTGCCCGCTCGACGAGAAGCTGACCGCACAGATGCAGGCCGCACGCGAGGCGATGGTCAACGCTGCCAAGTACGGTGGCGAGGGCGGCGCCGTCCAGGTCTTCGCGGAGGTGGAGGGCCGCACGGTCTTCGTCTCGGTGCGTGACCGGGGTCCGGGATTCGATCTGGATTCCGTACCGGGGGACAGAATGGGCGTACGAGAATCAATCATCGGCCGGATGCAGCGCAACGGCGGTACCGCCCGGCTGCGTTCGGTGCCCGGCGGGGGCACGGAAGTCGAGCTGGAGATGGAGAGGACGAGCGATGAACGGGACCACTGAGGCGACCGGGGGCCACGAGGGCCCGGAGCGCCGGGTACGAGTCGTGCTCGTCGACGACCACCGGATGTTCCGCACCGGAGTACAGGCCGAGATCGGCCGCACCGAGGAGACCGGCGTGGAGGTCGTCGGCGAGGCCGCCGACGTGGACCAGGCCGTCACCGTCATCACGGCCACCCGCCCCGAGGTCGTCCTCCTCGACGTCCACCTCCCGGGTGGCGGCGGCGTCGAAGTGCTGCGCCGCTGCGCCCCGTTCATGGGCGCGGTCGAGAACCCGGTGCGCTTCCTGGCGCTGTCCGTCTCGGACGCCGCCGAGGACGTCATCGGTGTCATCCGCGGCGGCGCCCGCGGCTATGTCACCAAGACCATCACCGGCGCCGACCTGGTCGACTCGGTGTTCCGGGTCCAGGACGGCGACGCGGTGTTCTCGCCCCGGCTGGCCGGCTTCGTCCTCGACGCCTTCGCCTCGACGGACGCCCCGCCGGTCGACGAGGACCTCGACCGGCTGACCCAGCGCGAGCGCGAGGTGCTGCGGCTGATCGCCCGCGGATACGCGTACAAGGAGATCGCCAAGCAGCTGTTCATCTCGGTGAAGACGGTCGAGTCGCACGTCTCGGCGGTGCTGCGCAAGCTCCAGCTCTCCAACCGGCACGAGCTGACGCGGTGGGCGACGGCGCGACGGCTGGTCTGAGACCGGCGGGTCCGGGGATCAGGCCGGATCGAGCGAAATGTTCAGCTTCTCGCCGATCCGGCGGTAGCCGATGCCCGCGTAGATCCGCTCCACATCGGCGTCGCCCGGCTCCAGCCAGACCACCCGGCAGCCCCGCGCGAACGCGGTCTCCGTCAGATGGACGGACAGGGCGGCCCCGACGCCGCGGCGACGGAAGCCGGCCGCGACCGCGAGCCCGGCCAGCTCGCTGAGGCCGTCGACCGGGACCGAGCAGCCGCCCGCGCCGGCCGGGGTGCCGTCCACGGTGGCGAGGGCGGCGACCCCGCCGTCCGCCGCAGCGGTGCGCAGCCACTGGACCGTGCCTGCCTCGGGTTCGCCCGACCCGCCGTAGCCCAGGTGCTGGATGAGGGCCGCGGCGTCGAACTCCGCGTCCGTGGCGGGCTCGGCCATCACCAGACCGTCCACCGGCTTCGGCGACAGCACGCCGCCCGGGGCGCAGGCCAGGATCGGGGCACGGTTCTCCACCGTGAACCCGGCTGCCAGCAGCGCGGGTTCGACCGCGGGCGCCCAGCCGGGCAGGAACTCCAGGCGCGGCATCCGGTCCAGCTCGCGGAAGGCCGCTGTCAGCGCGTCGAGTTCGGCGGGCGTGGGCTCGGCACCCCGGTCGGGGATCGCGTAGTTGGCGTACTTGAGGGACCACTCCGGGTTGTAGCGGATCACGAACGGGCCCACCCGGACGTGGTCCGGGGAGCGGAGCGTGAGCGTACGGGCATGGGTCTGGACGTCGACGTCCAAGGGCATGTGCGGGTGTCCTTCGGGCCGTTCGGGTTCGGAAGCCGGGAGCTTATGCCACCCGGGTCGCTCCCGCGAAGGGCATCTGGTCGATCGGTGCGACCCGGACCGGGGCTCCCGGCCGCGGGGCGTGGATCATCTGGCCGTTGCCGATGTAGAGACCGACGTGACTGATGCCCGAGTAGAAGAACACCAGGTCCCCGGGGGCGAGTTCGGAGCGCGATACGCGTCGGCCCGCGTTGATCTGCGTGTACGTGGTCCGGGGGAGGGAGACCCCTGCCGAGCGGTACGCGGCCTGGGTCAGACCGGAGCAGTCGAACGAGGAGGGGCCGGTGGCGCCCCAGACGTACGGTTTGCCCAGCGCGGTGTAGGCGAAGGCGACCGCTTCGGCGGCGCGGGCGTTGGGGGCCTGGGCGGAGCCGCGCGGGGCGCTGCGGTCGGCGTGGGCGCTGCCGCGGCCGCCCTCGGAGGCGTCGTAGGAGGCGCGCTCGGCGGGGGAGAGGCGGGCCAGCAGCTGCCGGGCCTCGGCGAGTTTGGCGCGGACCGTGGCCTTGTGCTTCTTCAGGGCGGCCTGGCGAGTCGCGAGCTCGGTCAGCTGTCCGGCCGCCTCGGCACGGACCTGGGCCACGTCCGCGACCTGGCGCTGCACGGTGCGGACCTCGGTGGCGCGCCGCTCGCCGGCCCGGTCCACGTACGAGGCGCGCTGGAGGTACTGGTCGGGGTCCGAGGAGAGCGCCAGCTGCACGGCGGGGTCGAGGCCGCCGGAGCGGTACTGCGCGGCGGCGTACGAACCCAGCGTGTCGCGCGCGGTGTTGAGCCGCTCGGTCCTGCGGGCGGCCTCGTCGCGCAGGGCGTCCACGGACTTCGCGGTGGCGGCGGCCTTCACCTCGGCGCCGTTGTACTGCTCGGTGGCGACCTCCGCCTCCCGGTACAGCCGGTCCACCTCGGCCCTCACCTGGGCGGGGGTCGGTGCCGGATCGGCGTGCGCGGATCCCGGCAACGCGGCAGCGGTCGCGGCTCCGGCGAAGGCGAGCGTCGCCGCGGTGCGGGCAGCAGTGCCGGTGTACAGGCGCTGCTTGGGTTTCCGGTGCGCTGCCACGAGGGCGGGCGTCCTTCCGTTCGACGACCCGCCGGGGTCTACCGACGGGCCCGCCCGGCCCGGCGACGGGCCACCAACAGGGGGAGCGGCCCGCCGCCGGAACCTCGGCGGGGTGACCGGCGGCGCCGCCCGGGTACGGATCGGCGATGTGCCGGTCACCTGGAGGGGACGCTAGGCCCGGGACACGGGAAAGGGTTGTAATGACGCCTATTGCGTGATTTTGGCGTTGCATTGTCTCCGAGTGATCGGAAAAATTGCATCAGAGTCAGGCAATTGGTGCATTACGCAGTCAAATGGCCACTAAGCCTCACCCGGCTGCGGAGTGCTGATATGGCCGGGGCTAGGCTGCGGAGCCATGCGTGTACTCATCGATGTCTTCGTCGCCCTGCACATCATCGGCATCGCCTCCCTGCTGGGCGGCTTCCTCACCCAGATGAAGGCGATGGGCGCGGGCACGGCACGGTTCGTCCCGGCCATGCTGCACGGTGCGCTGACCATGCTGGTCACCGGAGTCGCGCTGGTCGGGCTCGACCAGGCGGACGACCACCCCGTGAACAACGTCAAGATCGGCATCAAGCTGCTGATCCTGGTCGTGATCCTCGCGCTCGTCTACGTCAAGCGTGACGAGGAGAGGGTCGACAAGGGCCTCTTCGCGGCGGTCGGCGGACTGACGATCGTCAACATCTTCATCGCCACGCTCTGGACCTGAGCCGTCGACACCGCCGCTGCCCGGACCCACGAGGGTCCGGGCAGCGGCGTTTTCGCGTCATGTTCCGTGAGTCCTGGGTGTATCGGGGTGATCCCGACAGCGCGGCGAGCGTGCGTGCCAGGCGTCGCCGAGCAGGCGGGACTTTCGAAACACGCCCTAGCCCGGCCGCACGCTCCCGTAGATCGGCATGTAGTAGATCGACTCCTCGCGCACGTTCGCCCCCGGCTTCGGCGCGTGGATCATCATGCCGTCCCCCTTGTAGATGCCGACGTGGCTGATGTCGTCGTAGAAGAACACCAGGTCCCCGGGCTGCAGATCCGCCGTGGCGATCCGGGTGCCGACGTTCACCTGGTCCCAGGTGGTCCGCGGGATGTCGACGCCGGCCGCCTTCCAGGCCGCCTGGGTGAGCCCCGAGCAGTCGTACGAGGACGGGCCGGTCGCCCCCCAGACGTACGGCTTGCCGAGCTGCGCGCGGGCGAACGCCATGACCTTCTCGGCCTTGGTCGAGGCGTCGGCGTCCGTACCCGAGCCGGTGCCGGTCCCGGTGCCGGTCCCGGTGTCCGTCCCCGTGCCGGTACCGCTGCCGGCCTCCTTGGCGGCCTCCTCGGCCTTGCGGTCGGCCTCGGCCTTCGCGGCTGCCTGCTTCTTCGCCAGCTCCGCCGCCTTGCGCTTGGCCTCCGCCTCCTTCTGGCGCTCCAGCTCGGCGAGCCGTGCCTTCTCCTCGGCGGTCAGCTTCGACAGCAGGCTGCGGGCCTCGGACAGCTTCGTCTGGACGTTCTGCTTGCTGGTGCGCAGCGTCGTCTGCGACTCGGTGAGCGTCTCCAGGCTCGCCACCGCCTCGGCTCGCTGCTTCGACGCCTTCGCCTGCTGCGTACGGAAGTCCGACACGGCCCGTGTCTGGCGCTCGGTCATCCGGTCCATGAGGTGGGTCTGGTCGAAGAACGACTGCGGGTCGTCGGCCAGGAAGAAGGTCGCGGTGGGGGCGAGGGTGCCGCCGCGGTACTGGGCGGCGGCATAGGTGCCGAGCGTCCTGCGGGCCTCGTTCAGCTTCTCGGTGCGCCGGGCGACGTCGTCCAGCAGTGTGTCCACCTTGGACCGCTGCTTGGTCGTCGCCTCCTTGGCCTGGTTGTACTGCTGGGTCGCGGTGCCCGCCTGCCGGTAGAGGTCGTCGACCTTCTTCTGTACGTCCTCGATGCTGGGCTTGGGGGCCGGTGCGGCCAGTGCGCTCTGCGTGGACAGCAGGGTCACCGACGCCAGCGCGGCCGTCGTGAGCCCGACGGCGGGGCCGGTACTGCGCACGCGGGTGCGCGGTTTGCGATGCGATGCCAAGGTCGGCATCTCCTTCCGTGGACCGCCTACCGGGTTAGCTGTCGGGTTCGGGCGGAACGGAAGGCTGCCCTACGGTCCTGATGGGGGATACGGACCGATTCACCCCGGTGATGCGTGTGGGTCCCCGGTTCCTGACTCCCGCACGGGAAGCCCGGATTCGGCGTGGACGCCCGCTCGGCGTGGATCGCCTCTGGGGGTACGGGCCGCCCGAACGAGCACGCTAGCCAACTCATGGTGCCGCTGTGAAGGTTGATGTTCGATATGCCCGATACATTTTCGTGACCTCGACGGACCGGGATGCCGCGGGGCAGGTGGGGCCCGCGGTCCGTCCACCCGCCGAGGTCACGCGCTCGCTCTGCGTGCCCGCGTCCGGGTGCGTGCTTCACCACTCGGCCCCGGAGTGTCAGTGCGGCGGCCTAGACTCGTACAGCGATGAGCAGCCTCTTTGACGACAGTTTCCTGGCCGGCCTCCAGCACACGGAGGAAGGGCCCCCTCCGCCCCCCGAGGACTCCGCACCCGAAGCGGTGCCGGAGGGCCTGTTCGCGGGCGTTTTCGAAGGGCCCCCGCCGCCCCGCGACGCGTACTACCGCGACGGGGCCCACCGCCCGGTCATCGACACGGCCGCACTGCTCGACGGGCTGAACACCGAGCAGCGCGCGGCCGTCGTGCACGCCGGGTCCCCGCTGCTCATCGTCGCCGGCGCCGGTTCCGGCAAGACCCGCGTGCTGACCCACCGCATCGCCCACCTGCTGGCCGAGCGCGGGGTGCACCCGGGCCAGATCCTGGCGATCACCTTCACCAACAAGGCCGCCGGCGAGATGAAGGAGCGCGTCGAGCAGCTCGTCGGACCGCGGGCCAACGCCATGTGGGTCATGACCTTCCACAGCGCGTGCGTGCGGATCCTGCGCCGCGAGTCGAAGCGGCTCGGCTTCACCTCCTCGTTCTCGATCTACGACGCCGCCGACTCCAAGCGCCTCATGGCCCTGGTGTGCCGCGATCTCGATCTCGACCCGAAGCGCTTTCCGCCGAAGTCGTTCACGGCGAAGGTCTCGAACCTGAAGAACGAGCTGATCGACGAGGAGACCTTCGCCGGACAGGCGGCGGACGGTTTCGAGAAGTCGCTCGCCCAGGCCTACGCGCTCTACCAGTCCCGGCTGCGCGAGGCCAACGCCCTCGACTTCGACGACATCATCATGACGACGGTGCACCTGCTCCAGGCGTTCCCCGATGTCGCCGAGCACTACCGCCGCCGCTTCCGCCACGTCCTCGTCGACGAGTACCAGGACACCAACCACGCCCAGTACACCCTCGTACGGGAACTGGTCGGCCCGGCCGGGCCGGAGGACGCCCCCGCCGAGCTGTGCGTCGTGGGTGACGCGGACCAGTCGATCTACGCCTTCCGCGGCGCGACCATCCGCAACATCCTCCAGTTCGAGGAGGACTACCCGGACGCGACCACGATCATGCTGGAGCAGAACTACCGCTCCACGCAGACGATCCTGTCCGCGGCCAACGCGGTCATCGAGCGCAACGAGAGCCGCCGGCCGAAGAACCTCTGGACCAACGCCGGCACCGGCGCCCGCATCGCGGGCTACGTCGCCGACACCGAGCACGACGAGGCGCAGTTCGTCGCGGACGAGATCGACCGGCTCACGGACGCAGGAGACGCCAAGGCGGGCGACGTCGCCGTCTTCTACCGTACGAACGCCCAGTCCCGTGTCTTCGAAGAGATCTTCATCCGTGTCGGTCTCCCCTACAAGGTCGTCGGCGGCGTGCGCTTCTACGAGCGCAAGGAGGTCAGGGACGTCCTGGCCTACCTCCGGGTCCTCTCCAACCCCGAGGACACCGTCCCGCTGCGCCGCATCCTCAACGTGCCCAAGCGGGGCATCGGCGACCGGGCCGAGGCGATGATCGACGCCCTGTCGATGCGCGAGAAGATCTCCTTCCCGCAGGCGCTGCGCCGGGTCGACGAGGCGTACGGCATGGCGGCCCGCTCGTCGAACGCGGTGAAGCGGTTCAACACGCTGATGGAGGAACTGCGCACGGTCGTGGAGTCCGGTGCGGGGCCGGCGGTCGTGGTGGAGGCCGTCATGGAGCGGACCGGCTATCTCGCCGAGCTCCAGGCTTCCACCGACCCGCAGGACGAGACCCGGATCGAGAACCTTCAGGAACTCGCCTCCGTCGCCCTTGAGTTCGAGCAGGAGCGGGCGGAGGAGGAGGGTGCGGGCACGCTCGCCGAGTTCCTGGAGAAGGTCGCACTCGTCGCCGACGCCGACCAGATCCCCGACGAGGACGAGGACGGATCCGGTGTCGTCACGCTGATGACGCTGCACACCGCCAAGGGCCTCGAATTCCCGGTGGTCTTCCTGACCGGCATGGAGGACGGCGTCTTCCCGCACATGCGGGCACTCGGCCAGGTCAAGGAGCTGGAGGAGGAGCGGCGGCTGGCCTACGTCGGCATCACGCGCGCCCGGGAGCGGCTCTACCTCACCCGGGCGGCGATGCGCAGCGCCTGGGGCCAGCCCTCGTACAACCCGCCGTCGCGGTTCCTGGAGGAGATCCCGGACCAGCACCTGGAGTGGAAGCGCAAGGGCCCGATGGCGGCCCCGGCGGGTCCGACGTCGGGTATCACCTCGTCGCTCTCCGCGTCCCGCTCACGCTCCGGGCCCTCGGGCTTCGCGACGCGGCGGACCTCGGACAAGCCGACGATCACGCTGGTGGCCGGTGACAGGGTCACCCACGACCAGTTCGGCGTGGGCACGGTGACGGCGGTCGAGGGCATCGGCGACCAGGCGAAGGCCACGGTCGACTTCGGCGACGAGCGCCCGAAGAAGCTGCTGCTGCGGTACGCACCGGTCGAGAAGCTCTAGCGCTTCTCGACCACACGGTCCGGCGGCCGCGGTCGCCGGACCGGTCAGTTCGGGTTGACGTTGTGGCTGCGGAGCCAGGGCAGCGGGTCGATGGCCGCGCCGCCGCCGGGCCGCACCTCGAAGTGCAGGTGCGGGCCGGTCGAGTTGCCGGAGTCGCCGGAGTGCGCGATGACGTCACCGGCCTTGACCGGACCCGAGCGGATCCGGGTGCTGCTGAGGTGGCAGTACCAGGTCTCCGTGCCGTCGGCCGCGGTGACGATGGCCATGTTGCCGTAGGCGGTGTTGAACTGCGTGCGAATGGTGCCGTCCGTCGCCGCCATCACCGGGGTGCCGTAGTCGACGGGGAAGTCGATACCCGTGTGCACGGACATCCAGTTGACCCCCGCCTGGCCGAAGTACGCGCTGAGCCGGTGATCCGCGACCGGCATGACGAACTTGGGGCGCAGGGCCTCCTTGCGGGCGGCCTCCTCCGCACGTTTCTTCTTCTCGGCGGCCTGCCGCTCCTTCAGGTCGATGCGCTCCTGGGTGCGGCTGGCGCGGTCGGCGAAGTTCTCCGCGTCGGCACTGAGGTTGGCCAGCTGGGTGTCCAGCTCGTTGTTGGCCGCGACGGGCTTGACCGTGCCGGGATCGGCGGCCGCCATCGATGTGGTCTCGTCCTTCTTCTCCTCGCCGCCCATTCCGCCGACGGAGGCTGCGGCGATACCCGCCACGCTCATCACGCAGGCGGAGGGAACGGCGACGGTGAGGAGCGCGGAACGCTTCGCGGGGGAGCGCCTGCGGCTGCGACTTCCGCCGGCGCCGCGGGTGACGGGACGGCCTGCGGGGCGGTGCCCGGCGGCCGGCGCGAGGTCCGGGGCGGCCGCGGAATCGTGCTCGCGCGCATGCTCGTCCGACTCGGACCCGGTGCCATCGGTGGCCTCCGCGTCGAGATCCGTCTCCGGGAGGCTGAACTCGGCGCTCCGGTAGGGCTCGTACGGATCGAAGGAGGCGGCCTGCTGCTCGTACGGCGTCTCGAAGGCGGCCTGCTGTTCGTACGGCGTTTCGTAGGAGGCCTGGTGCTCGTTCGGCGTCTCGTAGGAGGCCTGATGCTCGTTCGCCTCGGTGGGCACGTACGGATAGGGGGCCGTCTGCTCGGCTTCGTGCGGCGACGTCGTGGTGTGCGCGGTCTGGCGTTCCTGCTCGGGCGTGGCGCCGGTGTTCCAGGCGGTGGCGTCGTACGACCCGGTGTCGTACGCGGCTGCGTCGTACGCCCCGGTGCCGTAGCCCGTCGTGCCGGTGGCGGCCCACTGGTCGTTCTGCTGCCAGGTGCTGGTGTCCCACTGGCCGGAGGAGTCCGGAGCGCCGTGCTGAGCCGGGATCTGAGGGGCGTAGCCGCCGTCGGCCGGGATCCAGGTCGCGCCGGTGTCGTACTGCGGCGCCGCGTCGTACGGGTGCTGCTGGGGCTGCACGGTGTGCGCCGTGTAGTCGGCGGAGTGGCCGTAGGCGGCTGTGTGGTGCGCACCCGTGTCCCACTGGGAGGTGTCGTACGAGCCGCTGTAGTCGGCCTGACCGCTGCCGTACGGGGTGGCGTAGGCGGTCGCGGTGTCGTACGAACCGTCGTAGGTGCCGGGGAGGGAGCCGAAGAGCGGGTCGCTGTCGTAGCCGCCTGTGGAGTGGCTGTCGTAGCCGGCGTACCCGGCGTGGGGGTGCTGGTCGTTCACCAACTTCTCTCTCGCCTCGGCAGCAGGACCGGTGTGTCCGGTGTCCGGTGGGGGGACTCCGGGGAAAGCAGTGGCCGCGACTGTACCCGGCGGTACGCGACGCCGACAATCTTCGACGGCCCCCGGGCGCACAGGAAACGGGCAATCGGCCGCCTATCGGTGGGCCGCTCACACACCCTTGGCTCTATGTTCGAGGTTCGTTCTATTTGCGGGAGGGTTGAAGGGGGCAGCGGCTGGGACGCGGCATCCGGAATCCGGCAGTCAGGCCACGGAGGCGGCGTCGGCGGACCCGGGGGCCGGGGCACGGGCGTCGAGCGCCTGGCGGATGCCGGTGGCCACGGCCGGGTGCACGGGCAGGGCGAGATGGCCGACGCCGCTGACGCGTACGTTCACCACGTCCAGGTCCGGGTGCTCGATGCAGGCCGCCTCGACGGGGACGATCACTCGGTCCAGCTCGCTCCAGAAGCTGACGAACCGGGTGCGGCAGCCGGGCGCCGGCAGGCGCAGCTCCTCGATCGGCGCCGAACCGCTGCGCATCTGGCGCACGATGGGGTGGGCGCCGGCCAGCGGGGCGACGGCGGTGCCGCCGTGCGGCGTGCCGAGGGTGACAAGGGTGCGCACCCGCCGGTCACCGCCCAGGCGCTGGACGTAGTAGCGCGCTATCAGCCCGCCGAGGCTGTGCCCGACGATGTCGACCTCGCGGTGGCCGGTGCGGGCGCAGATCTCCTCGATGTGCCGACCGAGCAGCTCGGCGGCCGTGCGGATGTCGCAGGTCAGTGGGGAGTAGTTGAGCGACTCCAGATGGTGCCAGCCGTGCCGGGCCAGCGAGCGGCGCAGCAGGACGAAGACGGAGCGGTTGTCGATGAAGCCGTGCAGGAGTACGACGGGCGGACGCTCGGGGCCACCGCCGGGCAGGGCGGTCGTCCCTTCGGGGGCGGCCGTGGGAGCGGGGGCAGGGACGGCTCGACCCGCGGTGTCGGCCGCTGGTCCTGTCGGCGGTCCGGCTGTGGCGTGGCGTTCACCGGTGATGCCGGTGGGATACAGGAGGGCGTGCCCGGTCAGCACCACCAGTTCGAGCGCGGTCGCCTTCAGCAGGGCGGCGGACAGCCGGGTGGACGGCACCCGGGCGGACGGCAGCCAGGTGGAGACCGTGCACAGCCGGCGCAGCAGTAGGGGAAGGAAGGGCAGGGTCTGCGGGGCCTTCATGGTCGACCTCCTGCTCCGGAACCCGGGGAGGAGCGGCTCGCTGCCCCGTATGCTCCCGCGGGTGCCACGCCGGAGGACCGGACCGGCGGTCGCCGTCCCGGGACTCGCCGCCCGCCGTGCCGGCCGGATCACCTTCGGTGACCGGCGGACGGGAAGGCGGTGAGCCGTACCACCGTGCCGTGCGGCTGACGGCGCGGTGGCACGGCGACCTCGTCGCGGCTCCCTGACGACCGGTCCCGCACGGCAGGAATGCCGAGTGCTGCGGGAACGGCGACCGGTGAACATGTCCCACGTGTGATTTCCCCCTCCCCGCCCACCGCGAAACGGCGGCTTGCGGGATGCTGTGGATAACGTTCGTTCACATTCCCTGGCCTTCAGGCACGGGAGACGCATGTGGAGGCAGTGATGGGTGTGACCGGTCCGATCCGTGTGGTGGTGGCCAAGCCGGGCCTCGACGGCCATGACCGCGGGGCCAAGGTGATCGCGCGGGCGCTGCGCGACGCGGGTATGGAGGTCATCTACACGGGGCTCCACCAGACGCCTGAGCAGATCGTGGACACCGCGATCCAGGAGGATGCAGACGCCATCGGTCTCTCGATCCTCTCCGGCGCGCACAACACGCTCTTCGCGAAGGTGATCGAGCTGCTGAAGGAGCGCGACGCGGCGGACATCAAGGTCTTCGGCGGCGGCATCATCCCGGAGGCGGACATCGCACCGCTGAAGGAGCAGGGTGTCGCGGAGATCTTCACGCCGGGCGCGACGACGGTCGCGATCGTGGACTGGGTCAACGCGAACGTCCGCCAGCCGGCGCAGGCCTGAGTCGGAGCGTGACCGCCGCGGCCCGGGCTGCGACGGTGTGCGGTGCCCGGCCTCCGGGGTCGTGAGCCGCACACCGCTGCCCGCTGCCGCGTCCGCCGGCCGGCGCAGGCCTGAGTCGGAGCGTGACCGCCGCGGCCCGGGCTGCGACGGTGTGCGGCTCCCGGTCTCCCGGACCGTGAGCCGCACGCTGCCGCCCCCTGCCTCAGTGGCCCGGTACCAGCTCCCCGTCCATCGCCGCGCGCAGCCGCAGCGTGGAGACCAGGCGCTGGAACGCTTCCGACCAGTAACCGTTCGCACCCGGTGAGGCGTCCACGGGCTCGTCGGGTGTCGTGGTGAGGACCTCCAGCCGGTCCGCCTCGGCCGGATTCAGGCAGCGCTCGGCGAGGCCCATCACCCCGCTGAAGCTCCAGGGGTAACTGCCCGCGTCCCGGGCGATGTCGAGGGCGTCCACGACGGACCGCCCCAGCGGCTCCGCCCACGGCGTCGGGCAGACACCCAGCAGCTGGAACGCCTCCGACAGGCCGTGGGCCGCGATGAACCCGGCCACCCAGTCGGCCCGTTCGGCAGCGGGAAGAACGGCCAGGAGCTTCGACCGCTCGGCGAGCGACGCAGTGCCGGGGCCGTTCGACGGAGGCGTGGAAGGGGCGCCCAGCAGCGCCCGCGCCCACGCCGGGTCCCGCTGGCGCACGGCCGCCCGGCACCAGGCCGCGTGCAGTTCCTCGCCCCAGCCGTCGGCCACGGGCAGCGCGACGATCTCCTGTGCCGCACGGCCGCCGAACCGGCCCGGCCACACGGACAGCGGGGACGACTCCACCAGCTGGCCCAGCCACCACGACCGCTCGCCCCGCCCGGACGGCGGGAGCGCCACCACCCCGTCGCGCTGCATCGCCGCATCGCATTCATGGGGTGCCTCCACGGCCACGGACGGTCCGGCGCCGGTGAGACCGGGGCTCACGCAGGACAGGGCGCGCGCCGCCATCCGACGGGCCAGCGCCGAGCCGGGGAGCGCGGACAGAAGTTCGGCGGCCGTGGCACGCACATTGCGGCTGCGGTCGGCCAGCGCCTGCTCCAGGAACGGTTCGTCGGCCCCGCACAGCCCCGTACGCAGCGAGTCGATGAACATCAGGCGGTCCTCGGCCCGTTCGGTGGACCAGGTGGTGGCGAGCAGGGCGCGGGCGGCGCCCGTGTCGTGCGCCCGGACGGCGGACAGCAGGGCGACGCGTTCGGCGAACAGGCCCTCCTCCCAGAGCCGGCGCACCGCCTCCGCGTCCGTCACCTCGGGCAGCAGCGCACTGCCGGACGCGCCGCGCAGCGCGAACTTCCAGTCGGGGTTCAGGCCGGCCAGCCACAGCCCGCGGGGCCCGGCGAACGCCAGGGCCTGGGGGCGCAGATCGGTCCGCGCCCGGGCGGCGTCCAGCAGGGGCGGCAACGCGGCGTCCGGCGCCCGGTATCCGTGCAGATTGGCGGTGGCGAGCCACTGCGGGAGCAGCTCCATGAGATCGGGTGCCGTGCCACGCCTGCCCCCCGAACCGCCGGCTGCCGCCCGGTCAGCGAGCAGTTGTGCCAGCCGGCTTCGGGCGGCGTCCGGAAGCGCCGGCCGCGGGTCGGCGGGTGCGGGATCGGGCCGGGGTGCCGCGGGGGCGGGCAGCAGCCCCGCCCGGCGGCGCACGGTGTGCAGCGCCGCCGCGTCCAGCAGCACGGCCGCCGCGCCGTCGGGCCCGGTGCGGGATGAACCGGTGCCGGACGAGCCGGTGCCGGAGGGCGTCCCGGGTGGGCGGCGGTCGGTACCGAGCAGCGCCGAGGTGACGAGCTCCTCCCACGGGAGGGCCGCCGGCCCGTCGGCGGGCAGCGGCTCTGCGGCGGGCACGGGCCCTGCGATGGGCTCGGTGGCCGGGGAGCCGGTGCGGGGCGCGGTGGTTGAGGACCGGGACGTGGTGGTCGAAGAACCGGACCGGGGTGCGGTCGTGTGTGGGGTCGTGGGCGCAGGCGCCGTCGTGGACGCGGTGGTACGGGGCATCGCTCCTCCTCCTCGGGTCAGATGAGCGGCACGGTCTCGGCGGCCGGCCGGGCGGGCGCCGACGGATCCGCCGGGGCGGCGTCATCGCCCCCGTCGGCGGGCCGCCATGCCGCGAGCGGATCGAAGCCGCGGTGGCCGCACTCCCCGAAGACGGTGACCGGGCCACCGCCGGAGAGCGCGACGAGCTTCCACAGCGCAGGCCGGGACAGCGCGGCGGCGGCGACGGGCAGGGCCGCATCACCCTCCGCGTCCGCCAGTTGCCAGCCGTCCGCGGACGGCACGGGTATGACATCGCGCAGCGTCACCGGCCAGGACTCCAGCCACGGATCGTCGCCCAGCGCCCGGCCGTACGCGGCGATCGCCCCACCCACCGGGACACCGGGCGGTGGCGATCCGGCCGGTACGGGCAGGCCGAACTGCGGTCCCAGCTCGGCCCGTAGCTGTCCGGCCCCCGGAAAGGGTGTGACCTCGGCGTCGAGCGTGACACCCACCGGCAGGGCCTGTCCGGGGGAGCGGCCGGCCGCCCCGAAGGACAGCAGCAGCGCGGTGCGGCCCGAGGCCCTCCCGTACAGCCAGATGCGGCGGGTGACGATCTTGCCCTCAGGTGTGTCGTACTGCGCGAGGACCAGCCAGTGGTCACGGATCGGCGGTCCCTCCGCAGCCGCCGTCAGGCCCACGCGGGTGCGGACCGTCGCCGCCAGCGGGGGCGGAAGCCGGTCGATGCCCAGCCACGCCGTGTCCAGCAGATGGAGCAGCGCGCACTCCTCCAGCAGTCGTACCGGCCAGCCCGGACCGGAGGCCGGGATCGCGCCCAACTCCCGCACCCGTCCCGCCAGACCGGGCGCCTGCGCGTCGACCATGCGGGCGGCCGTCTCCTCCCAGAGCCCGTACCCCGACTGCTCGGCCGCGGCCAGGCCGCCCCGCAGCAGGTCGGTCAGACGCTGCTCCAGCTCCTGAGCGCCGCCGCCGATCCGTTCGGCCCGGCGCTCGGCACGGCGCCGGGCGGCCTCGGAATCGGCCGGCCCGCCGCCCGGAGTCTGTTCCTTGACCTGGGCGCGTACACGCCGGCCCGCCAGCCACTCGCCCGCCCAGTCGGGCGGATCGCCGACGGGCAGCGCCGATCCGTCGGACGCGCGGAGCAGCAGCAGACCCAGCGCGTGCTTGCACGGGAACTTGCGACTGGGGCAACTGCACTTGTACGCAGGGCCCGTGGTGTCGATCACCGTGCGGTAGGGCTTGCTCCCGCTTCCCCGGCACAGCCCCCACACCGCGCCCGACCCGTCCGCTCCGGTGTCCGACCACGGGCCGGCCGAACCCAGCTTGTTCCCCGCCTTGCGTGAGGCGTCGTCAGGAGCCAGGGCCAGGACCTGCTCCACCGTCCAGTGCGCCGCCGGAGCAGCGGCGCCCAAAGGTTCTCCCCCGTCAGTCAGCAGCATGGGAACGACGTTAGGCCGCCCCACTGACAACGCGGTCCCACCCGGCGGATCAGATCGCCGGAACCTGGCCCTGACCTGCGGGAAGGCCGATTGTCAGTGGCATGGTGCACGGTGGGAACCACAACAGGTCGACCGATCTGGAGGGGGATCCATGACCGTGTCCGAAACCACCTCGACCATGGGCGCCGAGGCGCTGCGCCCGCATGCCGAGGACGCCTTCGCCGACGAGCTCGAAGCGCTCGCCGCAGCCGACGACCGTCCCCGTCCCGCGCGTTGGCGGCTGTCGCCGTGGGCCGTCGCCACGTATCTGCTCGGCGGCACCCTGCCCGACGGCACAGTGATCACACCCAAGTACGTCGGCCCGCGCCGCCTCGTGGAAGTCGCCGTCACCACACTCGCCACCGACCGGGCGCTGCTGCTCCTCGGCGTGCCGGGGACCGCCAAGACCTGGGTGTCCGAGCACCTCGCGGCCGCCGTCAGCGGCGACTCGACCCTTCTCGTCCAGGGCACGGCGGGGACGCCCGAGGAAGCCGTGCGATACGGATGGAACTACGCGCAGCTGCTCGCGCACGGGCCCAGTCGTGACGCGCTGGTGCCCAGCCCGCTGATGCGCGCCATGTCCGAGGGCATGACCGCCCGGATCGAGGAGCTCACCCGCATCCCCGCGGATGTGCAGGACTCGCTGATCACGATCCTGTCGGAGAAGACCCTGCCGCTGCCCGAACTGGGCCAGGAGGTCCAGGCCGTCCGCGGTTTCAACGTCATCGCCACCGCCAACGACCGCGACCGCGGCGTCAACGAGCTGTCCAGCGCGCTGCGCCGCCGCTTCAACACCGTGGTGCTGCCGCTGCCGGCCACCCCCGAGGCGGAGGTCGACATCGTCTCGCGCCGTGTCGACCAGGTCGGCCGCTCGCTCGACCTCCCGCCCGCGCCCGACGGCCTCGCGGAGATCCGCCGCGTCGTCACGGTCTTCCGCGAGCTGCGCGACGGGGTCACCACCGACGGCCGCACCAAGCTCAAGTCCCCCTCCGGGACACTGTCCACGGCCGAGGCCATCTCCGTCGTCACCAACGGCCTCGCCCTCGCCGCCCACTTCGGTGACGGCGTGCTCCGTCCCGGGGACGTCGCCGCCGGCATCCTCGGTGCGGTCGTCCGCGATCCGGCGGCCGACCGCGTGGTCTGGCAGGAGTACCTGGAGACCGTGGTGCGCGAGCGGGACGGCTGGAAGGACTTCTACCGCGCCTGCCGTGAGGTCTCGGTATGACCGGCGCGCACCCGGCGGGACCGCTGCTGCTCGGGGTGCGGCACCACGGCCCGGGCTCCGCCCGCGCCGTCCTCGCCGCCCTGGACCGGGCCCGGCCGCAGGCGGTGCTCATCGAGGGCCCGCCCGAGGGCGACGCGCTGCTGCCGCTCGCCGCCGACGAGCAGATGAGGCCGCCCGTCGCCCTGCTCGCCCACGCGGTGGACGATCCGGGGCGGGCGGCGTTCTGGCCGCTCGCCGCGTTCTCGCCCGAGTGGGTCGCGATGCGCTGGGCCCTGGCGCACGGCGTCCCGGTCCGGTTCATCGATCTGCCCGCGGCACACTCCCTGGCCATGACGGAGGAGGGCGAGCAGGACGGTGGCCCGGAGCCGGACGACGAGCCTCGGCCCGTTCCCGTCGACCCGATCCGGGTGCTGGCCGAGACGGCGGGCTACGACGACCCCGAGCGCTGGTGGGAGGACGTCGTCGAACACCGCACCCCGGGGTCGTCCGGGGCCGCAGCCGCCGACCCGCTGGCCGCCTTCGCCGCACTCGGCGAGGCGATGACCGCCCTGCGCGAGGTGTACGGGGACGGCGGGCACCCCAGGGACGCGGTCCGGGAGGCGTACATGCGCATCCAGCTCCGCTCCGCACGCAAGGAGTTCGGCGGGGCGTTCGCCGTGGTCTGCGGTGCCTGGCACGTTCCCGCACTGGAGGCGAGGACGACGCAGACCGCCGACCGGGCACTCCTCAAGGGCCTCCCCAAGGTCAAGGCGGAGCTGACCTGGGTGCCCTGGACCCACCAGCGGCTCGCCCGGCACAGCGGATACGGGGCGGGGATCGACTCGCCGGGCTGGTACGAGCACCTCTTCGCCGCCCCGGACCGCCCGGTCGAACGGTGGATGACCAAGGTCGCCGGACTCCTGCGCGACGAGGACCGGTTCGTGTCCTCGGCCCACGTCATCGAGGCGGTCCGGCTCGCCGACACCCTCGCCGCCATGCGAGGCCGGCCGCTCGCCGGACTGAGCGAGACGACGGACGCCGTCCGGGCCGTGATGTGTGAGGGCTCAGATGTGCCTCTCGCCCTCGTCCGGGACCGGCTGGTCGTCGGCGTGACCCTCGGCGAAGTGCCGGACACCGCACCCGCCGTGCCGCTCCAGCGCGACCTCAACCGGCAGCAGCGCACCCTCCGGCTGAAACCGGAGGCCGCCGAGCGGGAGTTGGACCTGGACTTGCGCAAGGACACCGACGCGGCCCGCAGCCGGCTCCTGCACCGGCTGCGCCTCCTCGGCATCGGCTGGGGCGAACCGGCCGCAGGCCGGGGAAGCACCGGCACCTTCAGGGAGAGCTGGCGGCTGCGCTGGGAGCCCGAGCTGTACGTACGCGTCGCGGAGGCGGGCGTCTGGGGCACCACCGTGCTCTCCGCCGCCACCGCCCGCGCCGAGTCGGACGCCCTGGCGGCCACCGCACTCGCCGAGGTGACCACCCTCGCCGAGCGCTGCCTGCTCGCCGGACTGCCCGAGGCGCTGCCCGTCGTGATGCGGGTCCTCGCCGACCGGGCGGCCCTCGACGCCGATGTCGGCCACCTCGCCGACGCCCTGCCGGCCCTGGCCCGCACCCTGCGATACGGGGACGTCCGCGCCACGGACACCGCCGCGCTCGGGGAGGTCGCGGCCGGGCTCGCGGAGCGGATCTGTGTCGGACTGCCGCCCGCCTGCACCGGTCTCGACGCGGACGGGGCCGCCGCGCTGCGCCGCCAGGTGGACGGCGTCCACACGGCGATCGGGCTGCTCGCCGGTGCCGTCCCGGCGAACGCGGACGGACTGCGTGAGCGCTGGCGAACGGTGCTGCACCGACTCGCCGTCCGCGACACGGTCGCGGGCGTGATCCGCGGCCGGGCCGCCCGGCTGCTGCTCGACGACGGACACCTCGCGCAGGACGAGGCCGCGCGGCTGATGGGGCTTGCCCTGTCGCCCGGCACGCCTCCGGCCGACGCCGCCGCGTGGATCGAGGGCTTCGTCGGCGGCGCGGCCGGTGGCGGCATGCTCCTGGTCCACGACGAGCGGCTGCTCGCCCTGGTCGACTCCTGGCTCACCGGAGTCCCGGCGGACACCTTCACCGATGTCCTGCCCCTGTTGCGTCGCACCTTCTCGGCGTACGAGTCGGGCGTGCGGCGCACGTTGGGTGAACTCGTCCGGCGCGGTCCGGCCGTGGGCACGGACCCGGGCACGGGAGCGGTAGCGGGCCGCGAGTCCACGGCGCCCGGATTCGGACCCGTCCTCGACGGGGCGCGGGCGGACGCGGTGGTGCCGGTGCTGCGCCTGCTGCTGGGCCTGGACGCCGGGACGAGACCGGAAACGTCCGAACACCACGAGGAACGGCTGGGGGCCGCGGGATGACGACAGGAAACGGCACGGACGCGGTGAACGTGGCAGCGTCGACCGTGGGGGACGTGGCAGCCGCACCAGCGGCAGCGCCGCAGGTCGCGGCGGGCCACGAGAGGGGTCGCGAGAAGGACGACGGGGAACGACTGCGCCGTTGGCGCATGGTGCTGGGGGCGGACAGCGCGGAGAGCACCGGCTGCACCCTCACCGGACGCGACGCGGCGATGGACGGTGCGCTGACCGCGCTCTACGAGAGCGGGGGCCGGTCCGGCGGGCGGGGCGGCAATGGCCGAGCGGCCGGCCTCGGGGCCTCCGCCCCGTCCGTCGCCCGCTGGCTCGGTGACATCCGTACGTACTTCCCCACGTCCGTCGTCCAGGTCATGCAGCGTGACGCCATCGAGCGCATCGGCCTCTCCGCGCTCCTGCTCGAACCGGAGATGCTGGAGGCCGTCGAGGCGGACGTCCATCTCGTCGGCACCCTGCTCTCCCTCAACAAGGCCATGCCCGAGACGACGAAGGAGACGGCAAGAGCCGTCGTGCGCAAGGTCGTCGAGAAGCTGGAGGCGCAACTCTCCTCCCGGACCCGGGCCACGCTCACCGGTGCCCTGGACCGTTCCGCGAAGGTCAACCGGCCCCGCCATCA
Source organism: Streptomyces sp. NBC_01013 (assembly GCF_045162765.1). Taxonomy (NCBI): domain Bacteria; kingdom Bacillati; phylum Actinomycetota; class Actinomycetes; order Kitasatosporales; family Streptomycetaceae; genus Streptomyces; species Streptomyces sp. NBC_01013. The sequence goes on along the minus strand of NZ_CP108687.1, from coordinate 3,238,176 downwards.
CGACATCGACTGGGACCGCACCATCCGGGCCAACCTGAAGAACTACCTCACCCTCCCCGGCGAGGACGGGGCCGGCACGATCGTCCCCGAGCGGCTCATCGGCTACGGGCGGGCCGCGCAGTCCGTGAAGAAGGACGTCATCCTCTGCATCGACCAGTCGGGTTCGATGGCGGCCTCCGTCGTGTACGCCTCGGTCTTCGGCGCCGTCCTCGCGTCCATGCGCACGCTGCAGACCAGGCTGATCGTCTTCGACACGGCGGTGGTCGACCTCACCGACCAGCTCGACGACCCCGTCGACGTGCTCTTCGGCACCCAGCTCGGCGGCGGCACGGACATCAACCGGGCGCTCGCCTACTGCCAGTCCAGGATCACCCGCCCCGCCGATACCGTCGTCGTGCTCATCAGCGACCTCTACGAGGGCGGCATCCGCAACGAAATGCTGAAACGGGTCGCCGCGATGAAGGCGTCCGGAGTGCAGTTCGTGACCCTGCTCGCCCTTTCCGACGAGGGGGCGCCCTCCTACGACCGCGATCACGCGGCGGCGCTCTCCGCCCTGGGTGCTCCGGCCTTCGCCTGTACCCCGGACCTCTTCCCGGACGTGATGGCGGCCGCGATCGAGAAGCGGCCCCTGCCCATACCGGACGAGGAGACCCATCAGTAACAGGGGACATGCGCGACCCGGGCACCGACGGCGGCCACGGTCCGCCTCCCCGGTACGGGGCCGCGGCGGCTTCCAGTGCCACCGCACCCACCGCATCCACCGCACCCACCGCGGCCCCCGTGGCCCTCGTCTCCACGGCATCCGCTGCCGTCCACGGTGTCCCGCACGGTGCGGGCCCCGAAGGGGCCGCACCAGGGGGCCCGCCCGGTCCGCGGGGAGCCGCCACGGCCGCTGCCCGGCGCCGTTTTGTCCACTGCGACCCGGCTACCAGCGCGATCTGTGACCGTAATCACCGCCCAGGTGTGATCTGCGATTTAGGGTCATGCGGGGCTCGGGGATAACCTGCGAGATGGACATGCCGCGTATTCGGTCACCGTGTGCGCCTTCCTAGTGACAGAGCAGTCACGTTGCCCCTCGCGGCACGCCCACGCAGAAAACCAACCGCGAGACCATTGATAAGGGACGGACGCGCGTGGACCTGTTCGAGTACCAGGCGAGGGACCTCTTCGCCAAGCACGGTGTACCGGTGCTGGCCGGTGAAGTGATCGAGACGCCTGAGGCAGCCCGCGAGGCGACCGAGCGGCTGGGCGGCAAGTCGGTCGTCAAGGCCCAGGTGAAGGTCGGTGGCCGCGGCAAGGCCGGTGGCGTGAAGCTGGCCGCCACCCCCGACGAGGCGGTCGCCCGGGCGACCGACATCCTCGGCATGGACATCAAGGGCCACACGGTCCACAAGGTGATGATCGCCGAGCTGTCCCCGGAGATCGAGGCGGAGTACTACGTCTCGTACCTCCTCGACCGCACCAACCGCACCTTCCTGGCCATGGCCTCGGTGCAGGGCGGCATGGACATCGAGGAGGTCGCGGAGAAGACCCCCGAGGCCCTCGCGAAGGTCCCGGTCAACGCCGTTGACGGCGTCGACATCGTCAAGGCCCGCGAGATCGTGGCCCAGGCGAAGTTCCCGGCCGACGTGGCCGAGGGTGTCGCCGAGGCCCTGGTGACCCTGTGGGACACCTTCGTCGCCGAGGACGCGCTCCTCGTCGAGGTCAACCCGCTGGTGAAGACCAAGGACGGCCGCATCCTGGCGCTGGACGGAAAGGTGTCTCTCGACGAGAACGCCGACTTCCGTCAGCCCGGGCACGAGGCGCTCGAGGACAAGGCCGCGGCCAACCCGCTCGAGGCTGCCGCCAAGGCCAAGAACCTCAACTACGTCAAGCTCGACGGCGAGGTCGGCATCATCGGTAACGGTGCCGGTCTGGTCATGTCGACCCTGGACGTCGTCGCGTACGCCGGTGAGAACCACGGCAACGTGAAGCCCGCCAACTTCCTCGACATCGGTGGCGGCGCCTCCGCAGAGGTCATGGCGAACGGCCTGGAGATCATCCTCGGCGACCCGGACGTCAAGTCCGTGTTCGTCAACGTCTTCGGCGGCATCACCGCCTGCGACGAGGTCGCCAACGGCATCGTCCAGGCGCTCGAGCTGCTCAAGTCCAAGGGCGAAGCGGTCACCAAGCCGCTCGTCGTGCGCCTTGACGGCAATAACGCGGAGCTGGGTCGCAAGATCCTTTCCGACGCCAACCACCCGCTCGTTCAGCGCGTGGACACCATGGACGGCGCGGCCGACAAGGCCGCCGAGCTCGCCGCGGCTGCGAAGTAAGGAAGAGGGACTCAGACCACCATGGCTATCTTCCTCACCAAGGACAGCAAGGTCATCGTCCAGGGGATGACCGGCTCGACGGGTATGAAGCACACCAAGCTCATGCTCGCCGACGGCACCAACATCGTCGGTGGCGTGAACCCGCGCAAGGCCGGCACGACCGTCGACTTCGACGGCACCGAGGTACCGGTCTTCGGCTCCGTCGCCGAGGCGATGGAGAAGACCGGCGCGAACGTGTCCGTCCTCTTCGTGCCGCCGGCCTTCTCCAAGGCCGCCGTCATCGAGGCGATCGACGCCGAGATCCCGCTCGCCGTCGTGATCACCGAGGGCATCGCCGTTCACGACTCGGCCGCCTTCTGGGCGTACGCCGGCGCTAAGGGCAACAAGACCCGGATCATCGGCCCGAACTGCCCGGGTCTCATCACCCCCGGCCAGTCCAACGCCGGCATCATCCCGGGCGACATCACCAAGCCCGGCCGCATCGGTCTCGTGTCGAAGTCCGGCACGCTGACCTACCAGATGATGTACGAGCTCCGTGACATCGGCTTCTCGTCCGCCGTCGGCATCGGTGGCGACCCGGTCATCGGTACGACGCACATCGACGCCCTCGAAGCGTTCGAGGCCGACCCCGACACCGACCTGATCGTCATGATCGGCGAGATCGGCGGCGACGCCGAGGAGCGTGCGGCGGACTTCATCGCGAAGAACGTCACCAAGCCGGTCGTCGGTTACGTCGCGGGCTTCACCGCCCCCGAGGGCAAGACCATGGGCCACGCCGGTGCCATCGTCTCCGGCTCGTCCGGCACCGCGCAGGCGAAGAAGGAGGCCCTCGAGGCCGCCGGCGTCAAGGTCGGCAAGACGCCGACCGAGACCGCCAAGCTGGCACGCGAGATCCTCGGCGCCTGACGCCCCACCGTGTCGGAGCACCACCGCAGGAACGCGTCACCGCACAAGACGCGGGCCCGTCCCCCGATCGGGGGACGGGCCCGCGTCTTTGTGTGCCGGGTGTGCGGCGGTCGGCCGGAGCTCCCGCAGATGCGCCGGATCAGCCGGCTCGGGGGACCAGCCGGCCCGGACCGCGCACCAGCTCGCTGCCGAGCTTCTTCTGAAGCTCCTTGTCCTGCGGCGTCAGCTTCTGCGGACCGCCGAGCGGAGGCACCCCCTGCACCCTTTGCGGGGGCGACTGGGGCGTCTCGTACCGGGTCGGTGCCGTCGCCAGGGTGATCAGCGTCAGCCCGATCAGCAGCACGGTGAACGCGATGGCGGCCCGGGTCCAGAGCTGCGCCTTGCGCTCGCAGCCCGTCCGGATCAGGTCCGGAACCGGGAGCGAGGGCGCGGGCTGGGCGAGGGCGAGGGCGCCGAGATGTTCGTGCAGCAGTGCGGACTGCCCGGCCGGTGTCGACGGCTCCGCGAGCTCCGGCAGCTGCTCGGCGACGGCGGCCCTGGCGTTCACCAGCCGCCCGGCCGCCGCCGCGGTACTGGCCTCCGTCTCCGCCGCTGTCTCCGGCAGCCCGAGGCCGACCCCGTCGTGCAGCAGCAGGGTCCGGCGGTACGAGGGCGGCAGAGCCAGCAGCGCGTCGAGCAGGGCGCGCGGACCCGGTGCCTCGGGCGGCGGATCGGGATGGCGGTGCTCGCGACGCAGTCGGTGCCACGGTGACATCGCGTGCTCGTAGGCGGCGGCCCGCACCCAGCCCGCCGGATCGCGGTCCACGGCGACCTCCGGCCAGCGCTGCCAGGCCTGCTCGAACGCCTTGCCGACGGCCTCCCGGGAGAGGGCGCGGCGACCGGTCAGCAGATAGGTCTGACGGTAGAGGGCGGGGGCGGTGTGCCGGTACAGCGCGTCGAACGCCTCGGCGGGGGAGGGCCCGGCGCCCTCGGCCGCGGCGGCCGCTTCCGCTGCGTCTGCTCTCTCGGTCCCGGCGGTCGCTGCGGCTGCGTCCGCTCCCTCGTCCGCGAGCGCCGCTTCGGCTCCGCCCGCTCTCCCGGCAGCGACCGGCTCGGTCGCAACGGTCTCGGCGTGCACGCTCCCGGCTGCGACGGCGAGGGCGGGACTCTCGGCCGTCCGGCCGGCCACCGTCTCGGGTGCGGCGGTGGTGCCGGGCTCGGGTGTGGCGGTGGTGCCGTGCTCGGGTGTGGCGGTGGTGCCGGGCTCGGTCGGGTCCATGACGTCGCTCCCGGTGGCTTCGACGGGGGTCGGCGGACGGTTCGTGGGGGTGGGCGTCGCGGACCGCTGGGCGGCCTTCACGGTTTCGGGTGCGCCGGAGGTCTCGGACCCGGGCGGCACCACCATCGGCGACCTGGCCTGCCGTGCGGCGGCGGCCCTCGCCCGACCGTTCGGCGTGGTCGGCTTGACGGGGACGGGATGTGAACCGGACCGCGTACCGCCGGTTCCGATCAGTCGCGCGTACGCCTCGCGCTTGCGACCGCGTGGGCTGGTGCGGCCCGTCTCCCAGGCCCGGACCGTGGCCCGGGTGACGCCCACGGCCGCCGCGACCTGCTCCTCACTCAGTGACTTCGCCTCCCGCAGTCTGCGTCGCTCCTTGGGCGTGGGGAGCGGATGGGCAGCGGCCGTACCGTTCGCGCTCTGCGTCATCAAGGCCCCCCGCCCGACCTGCACTGGGTGAAAAAGTACATAAACGTATATTGAGCGACACAACGGCCGTTCGCCCGTTACACGGAATAGGCGCGTGTCGTTGGGAGCATGGCGACGTGACCCAAATGACCGAGCGCCGCACGTCGTTGCCGACAGAGCATGGACGGTCCGCCGTGCAGGCCCGGGCTCTGCTCCGCGGAGCCCTCGCGGCAGGACTGGGCCTGGGCTCCGTCGCCGTGCTCGTCGTGGTGCTCTGGATCAGCTCGCCGGCACCCGACAGCGGACCGGGCGAGGCTGTCCACGCGGCGGCGGGTCTCTGGCTGCTCGCGCACGGCGCCGAGCTGACCAGGACCGACACCCTGACCGGCGCCCCGGCCCCCGTCGGTGTGGTTCCGCTGCTCCTCGCCGTCCTGCCGGTCCGGCTGGTGCACCGGGCGGCCCGGGATGTGCTGGAGCCGGAGCAGGGGTACGGCGCTCCCTCTGCCAGTGGCGCGTTCGCCTTGGTGACGGGGGGATATCTGCTGGTCGGTGCGGCTGTCGCGCTCTACGCGCGGGGTTCCTCGCTGTCCGCGCAGCCGCTGTCCCTGCTGTTCCCGTCGGTTCTTGTGGTGGCGGGCGCGGCGGCCACCGGGGTGTGGACAGCCTCGGGCCGCCCGCTCGGGCCGCCGCCCTCCTGGGCGGCGGTGCGGTTGCACGAGGCGATGGCGCGCTCCCGGTTCGCGCGGCGCGCGGAGGCGGTCGGCCGGTCGGCGGCGGCCGGAGTGGCGGTCCTGCTGGGCGGGGGCGCGCTGGTGGTCGCGATGGCGCTGGTGTTCCATGCCCAACCGGTCCAGGAGTCCTTCCTGCGCCTCTCCGGCGACTGGGCCGGGCGGTTCGCGGTGCTCCTCCTGGCGCTGGCGCTGGTGCCGAACGCGGCGGTGTGGGGTGCCGCCTACGGGCTGGGCCCCGGTTTCGCGCTCGGTACGGCGTCCACGGCCACCCCGGTCGCCTTCGGGGGCCACCCCTCCCTGCCGGACTTCCCGCTGCTGGCCGCGCTGCCGGACCAGGGAGCCGGGACGCCCCTGAACTGGGCGGCCGGGGCGGTGCCGGTCGCGGCCGCGGTCACGGTCGCCTGGTTCACCGTGCGAAGGGCGGCGCCCGCCCACGGTGAGCGCGAGAGAGCGTGGAGCCTGCGGGAGACGGCACTCACCACCACCCTGGCGGCGGCCGGCTGCGGGGTGGGTGCGGCCGTGCTGGCGGCGGCGGCCGGAGGTCCGCTCGGGGCCCACGCACTGGCACGGTTCGGCCCGGTCTGGTGGCTCACGGGGGCGGCGGCGCTGGCGTGGACGGTGGCGCTCGCCGTCCCGGTGGCGCTGCTGCTGCGGGCCTGGAGGCTGCGTGAGGTCAAGCCGGCCGAGCGGCAGGAGGCCGAGGCGGAGAGCGCCGCGACAAGTGGTACGGACGGGGAGGAGAAGCCGGGAGGCGCGTCGGACAAAGGCGCGGCGGACGGAGCGACGGGGACGGCCCGGCGCCGGTGGTGGCCGAGGCGCGGCCCCCGGGCGGAGGGAGCCGACGCGGACGAGGCCTCCGTGCCCGTGGTCCGCCCGGCGGGCCCGCGTCGGAACGACGCGGACGACGAGTTCGAGGCGTACGACTTCCTGCCGACCGACCCCTGGCGCGCGAAGGTCCCGGCCGCCGCCACCCCGTCGGCACCGGCCACGGACTCGGCACCGGCAGCGTACTCAGCACCGTCGGCACCGGCCACGGACTCGGCACCGTCGGCTTCGGCACCGGTCTCGCACCCCGTACCGCCCGCTGATTCCGCACCCGGACCGGCTACACCGTCCGGACCGGTTGCGCCGTCCGCGCCGTCCGGACCGGACGCGCCCCCGGGCCCGGCCGGTCCGCAGGACGCTACTTCTTGACGCCGAAGAAGGGCTCCAGCGGCTTCGGGAGGAGGTCGTTGCAGGACAGCTGCCCGGTCTTGGTGAGGGCGTCGTTCACGCAGGTGTAGTAGTCGCGGTAGACCAACTGCACCGTGAACGTCGTCGCGACGATCGACAGAGCGATCAGTGCCGTCACCAGACCGCTGACCGCGGCCGTCGTCTGCTGCCGGCTGCCGCGCTGGAGGTAGTTCGTTCCCTGCGGGTTCGCAGCGGCCGCGGAGCCGGTGGCCGGCGCCGGAGCGGAGGGTGCACCGGACGCGGTGCCGGTAGCCCCGGTCTGACCGGTGGCTTCCCCCGGCGCCGTCGGCTCCGTCGGCTTGGCCCGGAGCGCACTGATCGACCAGTAGGTGGCGAGCGCACCCAGGAGCAGCGCGATCTCCGGGAAGTCGAAGAGGGCGAAGAAGAAGGCCCACATGCCGGAGAGCAGTGAGTAGCGGGCGCGGCGCTGGACCGGGTCGGTCGGGTCCCAGCGCAGGCCGCCGCGAGGGCTTTCGGGACCGCCCTGGCCGTTCGGCCCGCCGGGCCCGGTGGGCCGTCCGCCGAAGGTGCCGTTCTGGCGCCCCGGCTGGTGGCTGCTCCACTGGCTGCCCCAGACGGGGCGGTTGTCGGAGGACCCGCCCTCGGGAGCGTCCCCGGAGTCGCCGTCGCCCTCACCGTTCGTACCGCCGTCGACCGGGTGGCGCGGCTGCCACGGCTGGTCGGGGCGGTCCTCGGGCGGCGGGGCGAACGGATTGTCGTCCCCGGCACCGGAAGGCCCTGAGGAACCGGCCGGCGAGGAGGAGGGCGGAGTGGAAGAGGAGGAAGAGGAGCCCGGCGTGGGGGACTGGCGCTCCCGCATCAGCAGTGAGGACCGCTCGGGCAGCGGATGGCGGAAGGCGGTGCGGCGGCGTCGGTCCGGCATATGGTGAACGTCTTCCCCATCTCGTCATTTCCGCCCGGCGGACGGTTCGCTGTCCCCTGACGCTACCCTCCGGCGAAGAGGGGCCGGAAGCTGGGCGCACGGGCGGGGTGCCCGGCAGCTGCCGGACGGGCCCGCCCGCCCCTGCCGGGCAGGCGTCACCGGACCCTCACCCCCGTAAGACGAGGGCTTCCCGAGGTGCCGGTATCGTTGCTGACGGTCGACTCGTTCGTAGAGTTCCCCGTATCGGGGGGCGCGATTCTTTCGTACGACCGTACAAACAGCATGGCCGCCGTGCCGCCGGCCCCGCAACGTGGCGGGTGGTGCGGCCGCTTCGAACTGCTCCACACGCGAGAAAGGGCCCAGCCGTGGCCTCCCCGCTCTCCTCCGCCGGACCGGCCCGCCTGGTCGTCCTGGTCTCCGGCTCCGGTACGAACCTCCAAGCCCTGCTCGACGCGATCGGTGACGACCCCGAGGGGTACGGCGCCCGGATCGTCGCAGTCGGTGCGGACCGCGACGGCATCGCCGGTCTGGAGCGGGCCGAGCGGGCCGGACTTCCCACCTTCGTGTGCCGGGTCAGGGACCACGCGACGCGCGAGGAGTGGGACGCGGCGCTCGCCGCGGCCACTGCCGAGTACCGCCCGGACCTCGTCGTGTCGGCGGGCTTCATGAAGATCGTGGGCAAGGAGTTCCTCGCCGGGTTCGGCGGCAGGTTCATCAACACCCACCCCGCCCTGCTCCCCAGCTTTCCCGGTGCCCACGGTGTGCGTGACGCGCTCGCGTACGGCGTGAAGGCCACCGGGTGCACCGTCCACTTCGTCGACGACGGCGTCGACACCGGTCCGATCATCGCGCAGGGCGTGGTCGAGGTGACCGAAGAGGACACCCCGGAGGGTGAAGCAGCCCTCCATGAACGCATCAAGGAAGTCGAGCGCAAGCTGCTCGTCGAGGCCGTGGGGCGGCTCGCCCGTGACGGCTATCGCATTGAGGGACGAAAGGTTCATCTCGGTCATGTCGGTGAATAAGCCCATCCGCCGCGCCCTGGTCAGTGTCTACGACAAGACGGGGCTCGAAGACCTCGCGCGCGGTCTGCACGAGGCGGGTGTCGAGCTGGTCTCCACCGGCTCCACCGCCGGGAAGATCGCGGCCGCCGGAGTGCCGGTCACCAAGGTCGAGGAGCTCACCGGCTTCCCCGAGTGCCTCGACGGCCGCGTGAAGACGCTGCACCCGCGCGTGCACGCCGGCATCCTGGCCGACCTGCGCCTGGACGCCCACCGTGAGCAGCTCGCCGAGCTCGGTGTGGAGCCGTTCGACCTGGTGGTCGTCAACCTCTACCCGTTCAAGGCGACCGTCGCCTCCGGTGCCTCCGACGACGAGTGCGTGGAGCAGATCGACATCGGAGGCCCGTCGATGGTCCGCGCCGCCGCCAAGAACCACCCGTCGGTGGCCGTCGTCACCAGCCCCGAGCGGTACGCCGACGTGCTTGCCGCGGTCAAGGCGGGCGGCTTCGACCTCACCGCCCGCAAGCGGCTCGCCGCCGAGGCGTTCCAGCACACCGCCGCGTACGACGTGGCCGTCGCCTCCTGGTTCGCGGCCGACTACGCCGCCGCCGACGACTCGGGCTTCCCGGACTTCACCGGTGCGACCTTCGCGCGCAAGAACGTCCTGCGCTACGGCGAGAACCCGCACCAGCCCGCCGCGCTCTACACCTCCGGCGAGGGCGGTCTGGCCGAGGCCGAGCAGCTGCACGGCAAGGAGATGTCGTACAACAACTACACGGACACCGACGCCGCGCGCCGGGCCGCGTACGACCACGCCGAGCCGTGCGTCGCGATCATCAAGCACGCCAATCCGTGCGGCATCGCGATCGCCGACGACGTCGCGACGGCGCACCGCAACGCGCACGCCTGCGACCCGCTGTCGGCCTTCGGCGGCGTCATCGCCGTCAACCGGCCGGTGACCGTCGAGATGGCCGAGCAGGTGGCCGAGATCTTCACCGAGGTCATCGTGGCCCCGGCGTACGAGGACGGCGCCGTCGAGGTGCTCTCCCGCAAGAAGAACATCCGAGTGCTGCGCTGCCCCGACGCCCCGTCCGCCGAGGTCGAGGTCAAGCCGATCGACGGCGGCGCGCTGCTGCAGGTGACCGACCGCCTCCAGGCGGAGGGCGACGACCCGGCCAACTGGACGCTCGCCACCGGTGACGCGCTCTCCGCCGACGAGCTCCGTGAGCTCGCCTTCGCGTGGAAGGCGTGCCGCGCGGTCAAGTCCAACGCGATCCTGCTCGCCAAGGACGGCGCCTCGGTCGGCGTCGGCATGGGGCAGGTCAACCGCGTCGACTCCGCGAAGCTCGCCGTAGAGCGTGCGGGCGAGGAGCGGGCACGAGGGGCGTACGCGGCCTCCGACGCCTTCTTCCCCTTCCCCGACGGGCTGGAGATCCTGACCGCGGCCGGCATCAAGGCCGTGGCCCAGCCGGGCGGTTCGGTCCGCGACGAGCTGGTGGTCGAGGCCGCGAAGAAGGCGGGCGTGACGATGTACTTCACGGGCACGCGGCACTTCTTCCACTGACACGAGTCGCAACCGGGTTTGACCCGGCAAGACGAAAGGCCGCCAATTCCCCCGAACGAGAGGGGAGTTGGCGGCCTTCGCGATGCGGTGGGGGTGTGCGGTCACACCCTCGGCATTGCTTACTTCGTCTTGATGACGAGCGTGCTGCCGGCGCGGTCGTGCCAGCCCTGCAGCTTGCCGGAGTTGTCGAAGAAGGGGGAGAGGTAGACCAGCAGCGTGCCGAGACCGCAGAAGAGCGAGCCGACCATCGGGATGATCCAGCGGATGAAGCCCGCACCCAGACCGGGGGCCTGGCCGGTGCTCTCCTTGACGACCTTGACGTTGAGGACCATCTTGCCGAGCGTGGCGCCCCAGATGGAGACCATCAGCCACTCGTAGAGCAGCGCGATCAGTGCGAACACGGCGACGAAGCCGAGGAAGCCCGCGACGATGCCGACGCTGGCGTCGGCCGCGTCGTTCACGCACTGGGTGTAGGCAGGAGTGCCGTACTCCATGCCGCTGCAGTCGTCGATGGACTTCGAGGCGCCCACGAGGCTTGCCACGCCGATCAACGAGAAGATCATGTAGAGGATGCCGTACGCGACGGCGTCCAGGGCGCGCGCACCCAGGCGGCGGCCCATCGTGGCGAGTTCGACGGTTCCGAGGCCCGCGACGTTGATGTACCCGTTGTTGGCCTGGAGGGTGCCGCCCGGCTGCTGGGGCGGGTAGCCGTAGCCGGGCTGACCCTGCGGGGGCACACCGGGCTGCTGCTGCGGGTAGCCGTAACCCGGCTGACCCTGCGGCGGAATGCCCTGGGGGGCCTGCTGCGGGTAGCCGTAACCGGGCTGACCCTGGGGCGGCTGACCCTGCGGCGGCTGGCCGGGCTGGCCGGGCTGCTTTCCGTAGGGGTTGTTCGGGTTCGGGTCGCCGAAGCTCATCTGGGGCGTTCCTCCAACGGACGTACGGGGACGAATGCGGCCGCGCGGAGGAAAGAAAACATCAGCGGTCCGCCCCCCGGGTACTTCTGCGGCACTGCGGCCTTCATCGTTATAAGCAGGACGTAAGTTTGTCCAGTCGCTGCCCAAGAAGTTGTCCAAGCGCAACCTTGTGGCCACGGTCAGCACCTGTAATTCGTCCGCAGGCCCGGTCATCCGCGAGAATGTACCCATGACTGCCCAGATTCTCGATGGCAAGGCCACCGCAGCCGCGATCAAGTCCGATCTCACCGTCCGCGTGGCGGCCCTCAAGGCCCGGGGTGTCACCCCTGGCCTGGGAACCCTGCTGGTCGGGGACGACCCGGGCAGCAGGTGGTACGTGAACGGCAAGCACAAGGACTGCGCCCAGGTCGGCATCGGCTCCATCCAGCGTGAACTCCCCGACACCGCCACGCAGGAGGAGATCGAGGAGGTCGTCCGCGAACTCAACGCCGACCCCGCCTGCACCGGTTACATCGTGCAGCTGCCCCTGCCCAAGGGCATCGACACCAACCGCGTCCTGGAGCTCATGGACCCGGCCAAGGACGCCGACGGTCTGCACCCGATGAGTCTGGGCCGGCTCGTCCTCAACGAGAAGGGCCCGCTGCCCTGCACCCCGCAGGGCGTCGTGCAGTTGCTCCGCCATCACGGGGTCGAGATCAACGGCGCGCACGTGGTGGTCGTCGGGCGCGGTGTCACCATCGGCCGGTCGATCCCGCTGCTGCTGACCCGCAAGTCCGAGAACGCCACGGTGACCCAGTGCCACACCGGTACCCGTGACCTCTCCTCCCACCTGCGCCGGGCCGACATCATCGTCGCCGCCGCGGGCGTCCCGCACATCATCAAGCCCGAGGACGTGAAGCCGGGCGCGGCCGTGCTCGACGTCGGCGTGAGCCGGGACGAGAACGGCAAGATCGTCGGAGACGTCCACCCCGGTGTGGCCGAGGTCGCCGCCTGGATCTCCCCGAACCCGGGCGGTGTCGGTCCGATGACCCGCGCCCAGCTGCTCGTCAACGTGGTCGAGGCGGCCGAGCGTGACGCCGCCGACGCCGTCTGAGCCGGCTGATCCGATCCGGAAGGAACCCCATGGGTGCTGGTACGAGCCCGGCCGACCGGGCCGCCTCGGCGACCGGCCCGGCCGGCGAGCAGGCCGCGGACGCGGCTGAGGTCGCGGCCGAAGGCGAGGCCGGGGCCCCCGCGGCAGATGCGGCCGACGCCCCCGCAGAGGAGGAGCCGGACGGCCGCACCGGAAGTCATGCGGAGCCCGGCCCCGACGCGAGCCCGGCCGCGCGCCGGTCGCGGCGCTTCCCGTCGTTCACCCGGGACACCGCGCGCCCCGAGGGCGGCGGCCGGGCGGCGGGTGGGGACGCCCCCGCGCCCGCCCGTCAGTGGCCGCTGCTCGCGGTGCTCTGCACGGCCGGGGCCGGCCTGTTGATCGTGGCCGCCGACCCCTTCGACGAGGCCTTCCGGATCGGCACGATCCTGATCGGCGTCGCGCTCATCGGGGGCGCGGTCCTGCGGCTCCTGGTCCCCTCGGTGGGCATGCTCGCGGTGCGTTCCCGGTTCACCGACCTGGTGACGTACGGACTGCTGGGCGCCCTCATCGTGATGCTGGCGCTCATGGCGCAGCCCAAACCGTGGCTGGACATCCCGATCCTCGAGGACGCGGTCCACTTCACGATTCGCTGAGACCGGCCCGGCGCACGGGGGCGGCGACGCCGCCTCCCTGAACCCCTGTCCCTCGGTCTGAACGGTGTCCGTCCCCTCCCCCGAGAAGGGACGGACACCGGCGGCGGGGCCCACCGGGAAGAAATGCCCGGAAAGCGGCGACTTGAGCGACCTTGCCCCGTCCTGACGTCAGCCTTGTCGACGGGGAACAAGGGTTCAAGGGGTGACTGCGGCCTGTGGCACGGAAGTGACCATTCCGCCACGGTGTGATCGCTGCGCAACGGCGCTCGGACCGACCCGGCCCCGGGCGAGGCATACCGTGCGCGGCGCGGCGCGGCCCGGCGCAGCGAACGGGACACACGCGCAACGAGTGGTCAGCGGCAGCGGTAAGCAGGGGGACGAAACCGCCGGGCAGACGGAGCGCGCAGGTGGCCGCGGCCGGATGAGCGGGGAGTGACGGGTTGTGTGCGGTGCCACAGGGGGGCGGGCGGCCGTGGGGTTCCGGGTCGGATAGCCTGACCGCTGGATATCTCTTCACATCAAGATTCAGGGATGTCCAGCACCAGGGGCCAGGAGCCCCCACCGCCAGCTGTCTAACGGAGATCGCCATGACCCGCACTCCCGTGAATGTCACCGTGACCGGCGCAGCCGGCCAGATCGGCTACGCGCTGCTCTTCCGCATCGCCTCCGGCCACCTGCTCGGCCCGGACGTGCCGGTCAGCCTGCGTCTCCTGGAGATCCCGCAGGGTCTCAAGGCCGCCGAGGGCACCGCGATGGAGCTCGACGACTGCGCCTTCCCGCTGCTGCGCAACATCGAGATCACCGACGACGCCAACGTCGGCTTCGCCGGTGCCAACGTCGCCCTGCTCGTCGGCGCCCGCCCGCGCACCAAGGGCATGGAGCGCGGCGACCTGCTCTCCGCCAACGGCGGCATCTTCAAGCCGCAGGGCAAGGCGATCAACGACAACGCCGCGGACGACATCAAGGTCCTCGTCGTCGGCAACCCGGCCAACACCAACGCGCTCATCGCGCAGGCCGCCGCCCCGGACGTACCGGCGGAGCGCTTCACCGCGATGACCCGTCTGGACCACAACCGCGCGATCTCGCAGCTGGCCGCCAAGACCGGTGCCGCCGTCTCCGACATCAAGAAGCTGACGATCTGGGGCAACCACTCGGCCACCCAGTACCCGGACATCTTCCACGCGGAGGTCGGCGGGAAGAACGCCGCCGAGCTCGTCAACGACGAGGCGTGGCTGGCCGACACCTTCATCCCGACCGTCGCCAAGCGCGGCGCCGCGATCATCGAGGCCCGTGGCGCGTCCTCGGCCGCCTCGGCCGCGAACGCCGCCATCGACCACGTGCACACCTGGGTCAACGGCACCGCCGCGGGCGACTGGACCTCCATGGGCATCCCGTCGGACGGCTCCTACGGCGTCCCCGAGGGCATCATCTCGTCCTTCCCCGTCACCACGGAGAACGGCACGTACAAGATCGTCCAGGGCCTGGACATCAACGAGTTCTCCCGTGCGCGCATCGACGCGTCGGTGAAGGAGCTCACCGAGGAGCGCGACGCGGTCCGCGAGCTCGGCCTGATCTGATCCGTACGTCCCCGACAGGGGACACGCGGACGCCACCGCCCCCGTCAGCAGCCGGTCGCTGCCGGGGGCGGTGGCGTTTCCCGTACGGGCGCGGCCGGCCTCAGGCCTTGCGCAGCCCGTCGGCCAACTCGCGCAGGGCCGCTGTGGCCCGATGCTGGAGACCGGGGCCGAACGTGACGCGGGCGGCGCCCAGTTCGCCCAGGCGCCGCGGACCCGGACCGTCCGGCCGGGCAAGGGCGTTCAGCGGCACGGGAACGGCGGCGGCCAGGCGGGGGAGCGCCTCGGGCGGCGCCATGATCGGGTACACGCCGTCGGCACCCGCCGCCACGTACAGCAGCGCGCGGCGCAGCGTCTCGGCCTCCTGATCCGTGCCGTCCGGGACGCCGGTGACGTACGTGTCCACCCGGGCGTTGACGAACAGCGCATCCCCGGCGGCCGCCCGCACCTCCGCCAGCCGGTCCGCCTGCCACCGGGCATCCACGAGGACCCCGTCCACCGTGTCCTCCAGATTGCAGCCCACGGCCCCGGCGGTGAGCAGCCGCTCCACCAGCTCCCGGGGTGCCAGCCCGTATCCCGCCTCGATGTCGGCCGACACGGGTACGGAGACGGCGCGGGCGATCCGCGCCACCGCCGCGAACATCTCGGCGGCCGGCGTGGCCCCGTCCTCGTAACCGAGCGAGGCCGCGACCCCCGCGCTCGGGGTGGCCAGGGCGGGAAACCCCGCGTCGGCGAGGACGCGGGCGCTCGCGGCGTCCCACGGGCCGGGGAGGACCAGCGGATCGCCGGGAGTACGGCCGTGGTGCAGCGCACGGAGGTCGGCGGCGGTCATAGCGGAAGGCTCCTGAGGGTGGCGGTGCGGGGGGAGTACACGGATCAGTGGTCGCCGGGGGTGTAGTGGCCCGGGACCATGCGGGTGGATACGGCGAACCGGTTCCAGGCGTTGATCGTGATGATCGCGGAGATGAGATGGGCGAGCTCGGACTCGTCGAAGTGCTTGGCGGCCTTGGCGTACACCTCGTCGGGCACGAAGCCGTCGGTCAGGACGGTGACCGCCTCGGTCAGCTCGATCGCCGCGACCTCCTTCGGCGTGTAGAAGTGCTGCGACTCCTCCCAGGCGCTGAGCTGCACGATGCGCTCGACGGACTCACCCGCGGCGAGAGCGTCCTTGGTGTGCATGTCGAGGCAGAAGGCGCAGTGGTTCAGCTGCGAGGCCCGGATCTTCACCAGCTCGGCCACGACCGGGTCGAGCCCCTTGCGGGACGCGGCCTCCAGGCGGGCCATCGCCTTGTAGACGTCGGGGGCGTGCTGCGTCCACTGCATGCGCGGGGTGTGCTCGGCGGTGTACTCGGAGCTTGCGTGGCTGTTCTCGTTCGTCGTCATGGATAAGACGCTACGCGGCCAGTGGCGCACCTGTATGGTCCATTTCCATGACGGATTCATGGGCCGCTTTCGGCGCCGACCTGCACATCGACCTGACCGGGGCGACCGGGCTGCGGGCCGGTCTCATGGACGCCCTGCGGGAGGCGGCCCGGAGCGGCCGGCTGGCCCCCGGGACCCGGCTGCCCTCCTCCAGGACGCTCGCCGCCGACCTCGGCATCGCCCGCAACACCGTCGCCGACGCGTACGCGGAGCTGGTCGCCGAGGGCTGGCTCACCGCCCGGCAGGGCTCCGGCACCCGGGTGGCGCAGCGGTCCGCGCCGCGCCCGTCCACCACCAGGACGCCGCGCACCCGGCCGCCCCGCAGCCGTCCCGCGTACAGCCTGATGCCGGGCTCGCCCGACCTGGCGACGTTCCCGCGCGCCGAATGGCTGAAGGCGGCCCGCCGCGCCCTCACCCGCGCACCCAACGACGCCTTCGGCTACGGCGACCCGCGCGGCCGGATCGAGCTGCGTACCGTGCTCGCCGACTATCTGTCACGGGCCCGCGGGGTGTACGCCGATCCCGAACGCATCGTGGTGTGCTCCGGCTTCGTCCACGGCCTCACGATGATGGGGAAGGTGCTGCGGGAGCGCCGGGTGCGCGAGGTGGCCGTCGAGTCGTACGGACTGGACGTGCACACGAGCCTGCTCACCGGCGCAGGGCTGCGCATCCCCTGTCTGCCGCTCGACGGACTCGGCTCCCGGACCGGCGAACTGCACGGGATGCGGGGCGCGGGCGCCGTGCTCCTGACACCCGCTCACCAGTTCCCGACCGGGGTGCCGCTGCACCCCGACCGGCGGGCCGCGGCGGTCGACTGGGCGCGCAGCACCGGCGGAGTGATCCTGGAGGACGACTACGACGGGGAGTTCCGCTACGACCGCCAGCCGGTCGGCGCACTCCAGGGCCTGGACCCCGAACGTGTCGTGTACCTCGGGACGGCCAGCAAGTCCCTGGCGCCCGGGCTGCGGCTGGGGTGGATGGTGGTGCCGCAGTCGCTGGTGGACGAGGTGACCGCGGCCAAGGGCTGGAGCGACTGGGCGTCGAGCGCACTGGACCAGCTGACACTGGCGGAGTTCATCGCCTCCGGCGCGTACGACCGGCATGTGCGTGCGATGCGGCTGCGCTACCGCAACCGCCGCGACCAGTTGGTCGCGGCCCTTGCGGAGCGGGCGCCCTCCATCCGCGTCAGCGGCATCGCCGCCGGGCTGCACGCCGTGCTCGAACTCCCGGAGGGCGCCGAGAGCGAGGTCATCCGGGCGGCGGCCTGGCAGGGCCTCGCGGTGGAGGGGCTGTCCTTCTTCCGGCACCCGGACGCCGAGGTGCGGCGCGAGGCGCTGGTCATCGGGTACGGAACACCGACCGACAGCGCCTGGGCGGGGGCGCTGGACGCACTGTGCCGGATCCTGCCGTGAGCGGGATACGGGCCGTCAGCCGGCCTCGCCCGGGACCGCACGCTCCGGCGTGCCCGCCGGCGCCTCCCCGAACCGGGCCAGGGCCAGCGCTCCCGCCACGGCCACCGCGAAGCCGGTGACCGCCAGCCAGCCGAGGCCGTCGCGGGTACGGTCCCCGAGCCGGACGACCCCCACCAGCGCGGGCCCGATCGTCTCGCCCAGCACCATGCCGGCCGTCGCCGTCGTCACCGAACCGCGCTGCAGTGCCGAGGTGAGCAGCAGGAACGCCGAACCGCCGCCCACCAGCAGCGCGTACACGGCGGGATCGGCGACGAGGGCGGACGGCGACACGTCGTCGATCAGCCGGACGGCGACCTCCACCACGCCGAAGCCGCAGCCCGCGCCGAGCCCCAGGACGAGGGCCCGCGCCCGCTCGGGCAGCCGGCCCGCCGCCGTGCCGATCAGCAGGATGCCGACGGCGATACCGAGCATCGACCAGCGCAGCGCATCCGACCCGGTCTCCCGCCCCTCCTCGCCGGAGGAGAGCCCCAGCATGCCGAGGCCCGCGCAGACCACGGCGACGGCCGTCCACTCGGTGGCGCTCAGCCGCACCCCGAGCAGCCGGGCGGCGACGACCGCGGTGACGGCGAGACTCGCGGCCAGGGCCGCGCCCACCGCGTAGATCGGCAGGGAGCGCAGGGCGATGATCTGGAAGACGAAGCCGAGGCCGTCCAGCGCGAGCCCGGCCACGTAACGCCACTGGCGAAGGGCCCGCAGCAGCAGTGCCGGGTCCAGCCCCGCACCCGCACCCGGCTCCGCGGCCGCACGCGCGGCGACGGCCTGAAGGACGGAGGCCGTGCCGAAGCAGACCGCGGAACCGAGCGCACAGATCATCCCCAGAAGCACACCGGGACTCTACTGGCGGACACGCAGGGCCGGAGCGCTCCCGGTACCGGCCCGGGAAAGCCCTACCCCGCGTGCGCGGCCCGCCGCCCGCCGCCCGGGCATCAGCCCCGCAGCACCTCGCGCAGCTGCTCCAGGCCCCAGTCCAGGTCCTCCTTGCTGATCACCAGCGGCGGGGCGAGCCGGATCGTGGAGCCGTGGGTGTCCTTCACCAGCACCCGCCGCTCCATCAGCTTCTCGGAGATCTCCCGCCCCGTGCCGTGGCTCGGGTCGATGTCGACGCCCGCCCACAGCCCGCGGCCCCGCACCGCTTCCACCGCGCCGCCGCCCACCAGCAGGCCCAGCTCCTGATGGAGGTGCTCGCCCAGCTCCGCGGCACGCTGCTGGTACTCGCCGGTGCGCAACATCGCGATGACCTCCAGCGCGACCGCGCACGCCAGCGGGTTGCCGCCGAACGTCGAGCCGTGCTCACCGGGCCGGTAGATCCCCAGCACCGCCGCGGACGACACCACCGCCGAGACCGGCACCACGCCCCCGCCCAGCGCCTTGCCGAGCACGTACATGTCCGGCACGACACCCTCGTGCTCGCAGGCGAAGGTCTTACCGGTCCGGCCGAGGCCCGACTGGATCTCGTCGGCGATGAACAGCACGTTCCGCTCGCGGGTCAGCTCCCGGACCCCGGGGAGATAGCCGGGCGGCGGGACGAGCACCCCGGCCTCGCCCTGGATCGGCTCCAGCAGCACCGCCACCGTGTTCTCGGTCATCGCCTCCCGCAGCGCGGTCAGGTCCCCGTACGGCACGATCTCGAACCCCGGCGTGTACGGACCGAAGTCCGCGCGCGCCTCGTGGTCCGTGGAGAAGCTGACGATCGTCGTCGTCCGGCCGTGGAAGTTGTCGGCGGCGACGATGATCTTCGCCATGCCGTCCGGGACGCCCTTGACCCGGTAGCCCCACTTGCGGGCGGTCTTCACCGCGGTCTCGACGGCCTCCGCCCCGGTGTTCATCGGCAGCACCATCTCCATGCCGCACAACTCGGCGAGCTGCGTACAGAAGTCGGCGAACCGGTCGTGGTGGAAGGCCCGCGACGTGAGGGTCACCCGCTCGAGCTGCGCCCTGGCCGCATCGATCAGACGGCGGTTGCCGTGGCCGAAGTTGAGTGCGGAGTAGCCGGCGAGCATGTCGAGGTGGCGCCGGCCCTCGACATCGGTCATCCAGGCGCCGTCCGCCGTCGCGACGACGACGGGCAGCGGATGGTAGTTGTGCGCGCTGTGGGCCTCGGCGGAGGCGATGGCGGTTTCCGTGGTCGACACGGGATCTCCGTTCGTCGTGCGGCGTGGGCCAAGGGTGTGCCCACTTTGTATCGTCGGTCGGATCCCGCACGAGGAAACCTTCACTTCGCGGCGCGCCCGCGTTTTCCGCTGCCGGGCTCCGCCCGTGTGCCCCCTCCGGCGTCCTCGAACGATTCCTCCACCGGCTGCCCGAGATGTGTTCCGTACCTGAGACAATGACTTCCATGGCCTCTGAACGTCCCCGTGTGCTTTCCGGAATCCAGCCCACCGCAGGCTCGTTCCACCTCGGCAACTACCTCGGCGCGGTCCGCCAGTGGGTGGCCCTGCAGGAGTCCCACGACGCCTTCTACATGGTGGTCGACCTGCACGCGATCACCGTCCCGCAGGACCCTGCCGAGCTGCGTGCCAACACCCGGCTCGCCGTCGCCCAGCTGCTCGCCGCCGGGGTGGACCCGGAGCGCTGCACGCTCTTCGTCCAGAGCCACGTCCCCGAGCACGCACAGCTCGGGTGGGTCATGAACTGCCTGGCCGGATTCGGCGAGGCGTCGCGGATGACGCAGTTCAAGGACAAGTCCGCCAAGCAGGGCGCCGACCGCACCACGGTGGGACTCTTCACGTACCCGATGCTGATGGTCGCCGACATCCTGCTCTACCAGGCCGACCAGGTCCCGGTGGGCGAGGACCAGCGCCAGCACCTGGAGCTGACCCGCAATCTCGCCGAGCGGTTCAACGGCACCTACGGGGACACCTTCACCGTGCCGGACCCGTACATCCTCAAGGAGACGGCGAAGATCTACGACCTCCAGGACCCGTCGGCGAAGATGAGCAAGTCGGCGGCGACGCCCAAGGGCCTGATCAACCTCCTCGACGAGCCGAAGGCGACCGCCAAGAAGGTGAAGAGCGCCGTCACGGACACCGACACCGTGATCCGCTTCGACCGGGCCGAGAAGCCGGGGGTCAGCAATCTGCTGACCATCTACTCGACCCTCACCGACACGTCCGTCGCCGACCTGGAGCAGAAGTACGAGGGCAAGGGCTACGGTGCGCTGAAGACCGACCTCGCCGAGGTCATGGTCGACTTCGTCACCCCGTTCCGCACCCGCGCCCAGGAATACCTCGACGACCCGGAGACGCTGGACTCCATCCTGGCCAAGGGAGCGGAGAAGGCCCGTTCCGTCGCCGCCGAGACCCTGGCGCTGACCTACGACCGGATGGGCCTTCTGCCCGCCAAGCACTGAGAGGACGTCCGGTCGCAGGTCACCCGACAGTCTCTGGGTCCAAGGACCCTGGCGTCGGGGCCTCCACAGGCGGCACACTGGCGGCATAGAGCATCGGCCGTCAGTGGCTGAAAACAGACCATCGAGGATTGAGGAGAACGACGTGGGGACCGTAACGCTCGGCGTTTCGATCGCGGTCCCGGAGCCCTACGGCAGCCTGCTCCAGGAGCGGCGCGCGAGCTTCGGGGACCCTGCCGCACACGGCATTCCCACCCACGTCACCCTCCTGCCGCCGACCGAGGCGGAGGCGGCCGACCTGCCCGCGATCGAGGCGCACCTCGCCGCGATCGCGACCGGCGGCCGCCCCTTCCCGATGCGGCTCTCCGGCACGGGGACCTTCCGCCCGCTCTCGCCGGTCGTCTTCGTCCAGGTCGTGGAGGGTGCCTCGGCGTGCTCCTGGCTCCAGAAGCGGGTCAGGGACGCCTCCGGGCCGCTGGTGCGCGAGCTCCAGTTCCCGTATCACCCCCATGTGACCGTGGCGCACGGCATCTCCGAAGCGGCGATGGACCGGGCGTACGCCGAGCTCGGCGACTACGAGGCGTCCTGGACCTGCGGTTCCTTCGCCCTGTACGAGCAGGGCGTGGACAGCGTCTGGCGCAAGATCAACGAGTTCCCGTTCGGGGCGGGCGGCGGCAGCCCCGCGGTGCCCGCGCAGAGCGGCACCTGCGTGGACGCACCCTCCTTCCACACCTGAGAGACCCTGGGGCGCAGCCTCGCTCCGCACCTGAGGCCCGGGGCGCGCCCCCGGGCCTCACCTGAGGGGGCCGGGCGGCCGCCCTCGCGGCCCCTCCGCCTCAGACCGGCAGGCGCCGGAACAGCGGCCGCGGCACATGCCGCAGCGCCGACATCACCGCCCGCAGTGCCCCCGGCACCCACACCGTCTCCGAACGCCGCCGTAGCCCCGTCACGATCGCTTCCGCGACCGCGTCCGGCGTGGTCACGAGCGGGGTCCGGGTGAACGGGACCATCGCGAGCGGAGCATCGGCCGCCGCCGCTCCGGAGCCTGCGGGCACGGTCGCCGGCCGGACGAGCCCGGGGCGTACGACCATCACATGCACGCCCGTCCCGTGCAGAGCGTCCCCGAGCCCCTGCGCGAACGCGTCCAGGCCCGCCTTGCTCGATCCGTAGATGAAGTCCGCGCGCCGGGCGCGCTCTCCCGCCACCGAGGAGAGCACCACCAGCGAGCCATGGCCCTGAGCCTGGAGTGCGCCGGCGCACACCAGGCCGGCCGACACCGCCCCCGTGTAGTTCGTCTGGGCGACCCGGACCGCGGCGAGCGGCTCCTCCTCGTCACGCTCCTGGTCCCCGGGGATACCGAAGGCGAGAAGCACCATGTCGATGTCGCCCTCGGTGAAGATCTTGCCGAGGCCGGTCTCGTGGGCCTCGGTGTCCAGCGCGTCGAAGTCGACGGTACGGACGTAGGCACCCCGGCCCCGCAGCTCGGCCGCGGCCGAGTCCAGGGCGGGGGAGGGACGGCCGGCCAGCCAGACCGTGCGGGTGCGGCGGGCGATCAGGCGGCGTGCGGTGGCGAGCCCGATCTCCGACGTGCCGCCGAGGATGAGCAGGGACTGCGGGGCACCGAAGGCATCCTTCACGGAACGCTCCTTAAAGGCGGGTGACGGGTGGCGGAAGAGGGGCGCGCACGGCCGCCGGCCGGCGGTCGCAGGCGTCGTCAGAGGGAGAGCCGTCGCGAAAGGTCCGAGCGGAACGCCCCCCGCGGGTCCAACTCGGCTCGGAGCTGCCGGAATTCGCCCAGACGGGGGTACATCGCGGCCAGCGTGTCGGGGCGCAGCCGGGAGTCGGCCGTCAGGCAGACCCGCCCGCCCGCCGCGGCCACCTCCTCGTCCAGGCGGTCGAGGAAGCGGCCCAGCCCCGGCAGGGCGGCGGGCAGGTCCAGGGCGAGGCTCCAGCCGGGTTCCGCGAACGACAGCCAGCCGGGATCGCCCGGTCCGAACCGCTTGAGCACGGCGAGGGACGTCGGACAGCGGCGCTGCGAGAGCTGCCCGACGATCCGGCGCAATGTCTCCGCCCTCCTGTCTCCGACGGTGAACTCGTAGTGCACGAAGCCGCCCCGGCCGCGGATCCGGTGTGTGTGCGGCGCGGTGTCCAGGGGACGGAAGAACGTGGAGATCCGCTGGAGTTCACCGGTGCGGGACCTCGGCGCGCGGCGATGGCGGAGCTCGTTGAACGCGGCGGCGGACACCCGGCCGAGCAGGCCGCCGGGCATGAGGCCCGGCGCGGAGGAGTGTGCGGGGGGCAGGGGGGTGGGGCGGAAGCTCAAGGGTGTGCGCCGGGCGTACGCCGGGAGCATCTGGAGGGAGGCGTGCTCCCCCCGGATCAGCGCGCCGCGCCCCGTCGACCCGCCGCGGGCGGTCAGGTCGACCCAGGCGGACGCATAACGGTGACGGCGGCTGCCGGCGGCGAGCCTCGTCATCAAGTCGTCGAGATCGAGAGCCCGTTCGGTGTCGACCGACATCAGGGACGTCTCGACCGGATGGAACCTCAGTCTGGCCGAGAGGATCACCCCGGTCAGGCCCAGGCCGCCCGCGGTCGCGTCGAAGAGCGGCGTGCCGGGGTGGACCGTACGGATCTGGCCGTCCGCGGTGAGGAGTTCGAACTCCGCGACATGCCGGGAGAAGGAGCCGGCGGTGCGGTGGTTGTGACCGTGGACGTCGGAGGCGATCGCCCCGCCCACGGTGATGTACCGGCTGCCGGGCGTCACCGGCAGGAACCAGCCGAGCGGCAGCAGAACCTCCAGCAGCCGGTGCAGGCTCACGCCCGCGTCGCACGTCACGCGGCCGGCCGCGGCATCGATGGTGCGGATCCGGTCCAGCCCCGTCATGTCGAGGACGGAACCCCCGGCGTTCTGCGCCGCGTCGCCGTGCGCCCGGCCCAGGCCGCGGGCGATCGAGCCGCGCGGGCCGCAGCCGCGCACCGCGGCGACGGCTTCCTCGTAACTACGGGGGTGAAAGCGCAGCGCGGTCGTCGGGGCGGTACGGCCCCAGCCGGTCAGGGACACGGTGTCGACAGACATGAGGGTGACCGTATCGCCCGAGAAAACACCTTTGAGGGATTTGTTACAACACTCACCGAAATGGGTGATTGCGGGGATGCCATCCCGCCCCCGGCGAACCGCACGCCGGTTTTCGGTGCCCGGGAGGGTAGTCGTACGTCATGGACTGGCTGAAGAATCTCCCCGTCATCGGGCCGCTCATCTCCCGGCTGATGGAGACACACGCCTGGCGCAGCTACGAAACGCTGGACAGGGTCCACTGGGCCAGGCTGGCCGCGGCGATCACCTTCATCAGCTTTCTGGCTCTCTTCCCGCTGATCGCGGTCGCGGCGGCGATCGGCGCGGCGCTGCTCTCGGACGAGCAACTGAACAAGATCGAGGACAAGCTCGCCGACCAGGTGCCCGGCATCTCCGACCAGCTCGGCATCGACAACCTGGTGGCCCACGCGGGGACGGTCGGGCTGGTGGCCGGGGCGCTGCTGCTCTTCACCGGCATCGGCTGGGTCGGCTCCATGCGGGACTGTCTGCGCGCCGTCTGGGAGAAGGACGACCAGGACCAGGGCAACCCCGTCCTGCGCAAACTCAAGGACGCCGGAGTGCTGTTCGGGCTGGGCGGCGCCGCCCTGGTGACCATGGCGATCTCCTCGGTCGGCTCCGTGGCCGTCGGCCGCGTCGCCGATCTGCTCAACATCCCGGAGAACGGCGCGGGCGGCGTGCTGCTGCGGATCGCGGCCCTGCTGGTGGCCGTGCTCGCCGACTTCCTGCTGCTGCTCTACCTGCTGACCCTGCTGCCCGGCGTCGAGCCGCCGCGACGCCGGCTCGTGGTGGCCGCGCTGATCGGCGCGGTCGGCTTCGAACTGCTCAAGCTGCTGCTCGGCAGCTATATGAAGAGCGTCGCCTCGAAGAGCATGTACGGCGCCTTCGGCGTGCCGATCGCGCTGCTCCTGTGGATCAACTTCACCGCGAAGCTCCTGCTGTTCTGCGCCGCCTGGACGGCCACGCGGAGCAAGGGGGAGGCCGGACCGGCGGAGGGCGCGGAGCAGGGCTCCGCGCCCGCCCCCGGCGGGCAGACCGGTGGCAGCACCCTCAGCGGCGGGGGAGGCGGCGCACCAGGTCCGGCAGGGGCCAGCGCCGGTTGACCAGGAACACCGCCCCGGCCAGCAGCACGAGCGCCCCACCGGCGATGGCGAGGGCGGTCCCGACGCCGTTGGTGCTGTCGGTGGCCGCGGCGGCCCTCGCGGCGCCGGGGCCGTGCTCACCCTTGGCCGCGGCCGGCTTGTCGGCCTGGGCGCCCTTGCCGGTACCTGTCCCGGTCCCGGTCTCGGCGGACTTCGGTGCGACGAGTTCGCCGACCGGGGTGACCTTGCCGCTTGCGGCGAAGCCCCAGTCCAGCAGGCTCGCCGCCTCCTTGTAGACGGCGTGGGTCTGGTTGGACGACGGATTCATGACGGTGACGAGCAGCACCTTGCCGTTGCGCTCGGCGACGCCGGTGAAGGTGTTGCCGGCGTGCGTCGTGTAGCCGTTCTTGACGCCCGCGATGCCCTTGTACTGGGCGACGCCGTCGGCTCCGGTGAGCAGCCGGTTGGTGTTCTGGATGCCGAAGCTCTCGCGCTCCTTGCCCTTCTCCTTCTTGCCGGGGAACTGTGCCGTCGCCGTGGCGCAGTATTCGCGGAAGTCCGCCTTCTGCAGCCCGCTGCGGGCGAACAGCGTGAGGTCGTACGCGCTGGAGACCTGGTCGGGGGCGTCGTACCCGTCGGGCGACACCACCGTGGTGTCCAGGGCCTGGAGCTCCTCCGCGTGCGCCTGCATGTCGGCGACGGTCTTGGGGACGCCCCCGTACATCGACGCCAGCACGTGCACCGCGTCGTTGCCCGACCGCAGGAAGACCCCGAGCCACAGGTCGTGCACCGTGTAGCTGAGGTCCTCCTTGACGCCGACCAGGCTGCTGCCCTCTCCGAGATCGGCGAGGTCCTCGTCCTTCACCGTGTACGAGAGCGTCTTCGGCTGGAGCGCCGGTGCCTGGATCAGGGTGTCGGCGAAGAGCATCTTCAGCGTGGAGGCCGGCGGCAGTCGCCAGTGCGGATTGTGCGAGGCGAGCACATCGCCCGTCTCCGCGTCCGAGACCATCCAGGACCGGCCGGTCAGATCCTTCGGCAGGACCGGGGCACCGGCGCCGAGGTTGACCTGGGTCCCGCTCCGGCCGAGCTGCGCGCCACCGAGCTGCGACATGCCGGCGGGCGGCTTCGGCTCGTCGTCCGCGGTGTCCTGACCGACCGCCGACGCGGGACCGACGAGGAGAACGGACAGCAAAGCGGCAGAGGTGACCGACAGTGCGGTCTTCTTGAGAGCTGACACGGTCGAAAACGTACATGCAGTTGATCTGAATATGGATACCGGAGGTATGACCCGCCGGACGCACCGCCGGGACAGCCCACCCCGGGCGAGGCGGTCGGAGGGTTCCGGAGATACTGATTCCATGAAGCTCAGCCGCCCCGTCTCCTGGTTCCTGCTCGCGTTCGGGGTGTGGAGCTGGTTCATCTGGATCACTTTCGTCAAGAACCTGTGGAAGGACGGCAGCGGCCTCGCCTTCGACGACGCGGGTGACCCGACTGCCTACTTCTGGGTGCATCTGCTGCTCGCCATCACGTCCTTTCTCCTGGGGACGGCAGTGGGCGTGATCGGGTTCCGTGGCGTCAGGGCCCTGCGCAGTCAAAGCGCTTAGCGCAGCGACTTCCGGCCAGGACCGAATATGGGGCGTACCGGTACAAACGAGGTGGGGGAGTGCGGGTGGCCGTCATGGGGTTCGCTCTGTTCGCGGCCGTGGTGCTCGTGCTGCTGGTCGTCGTGCACCGCTATGTGTGGCGCCGCTTCGTCGGTGACACGACGACAGCGGGGAGCCTCCCGCGCAGGGCCGGAACGGCGGCGGCGTATGTCCTGCCGCTGCTGAGCATCGGCGCCCTGGTCTCCGGGCGTACCGGTGCACCCTTCTGGCTCCAACAGGTGCTGGCCTGGCCCGGCTACCTGTGGCTGGCCGCCCTGCTCTACCTGACGCTCGCCCTGCTGGCCGGCGAAGCGGTACGTCCCCTGCTGCGACGGTTGCTCGCCCGCCGGGCCGCGGGCGTACGGGCCGCGGCGGGTACGAAGGCGCCTGCAGCGGAGACGGCGCCCGCCGACACGGGCACCGCCCCGCCCGGGTCCGGCACCGGGGCCGCGCCTCCGCCGGCCGCCGCGCCCTCGTTTGCCGCCGCGCCCCTCGCGACCGCGCCCCCGCCGGCCGCCGCGCCCCTCGCACCCCCTGCCCCCTCGCGCCGCCTCTTCGTGGCCCGTGCTGTCGGCGGCGCCGCCGCGACCGCCGGGCTCGGTACGACCGCCTACGGCGCCTACGGAGTGCTGCGCGGCCCGCGCGTCAAGCGCGTCACCGTCCCGCTGGCCAGGCTGCCCCGCTCCGCCCACGGCTTCCGGATCGCCGTCGTCAGCGACGTCCATCTGGGCCCGATCCTCGGCAGGGCCCACACCCAGCGGATCGTCGACACGGTCAACCGGACCCAGCCCGACCTGATCGCGGTCGTCGGGGACCTGGTCGACGGATCGGTCGCCGATCTCGGTCCGGCCGCGGAACCGCTTGCCCGGCTCCGCTCCCGGCACGGCGCGTTCTTCGTCACGGGCAACCACGAGTACTACTCGGGGGCCGCCGAATGGGTCGACCACGTAAGGGAATTGGGCCTGCACCCGCTGGAGAACGCCCGGGTCGAGATCGATGGCTTCGATCTCGCCGGAGTCAACGACATCGCGGGCGGGAGCGAAGGCCGGGGGCCGGATTTCGGGCGTGCCCTCGGGGACAGGGACCGCACCCGTGCGGCCGTGCTCCTGGCGCACCAGCCCGTCGTCATCGACGAGGCCGTCGAGCACGGCGTGGACCTTCAGCTCTCCGGGCACACCCACGGCGGCCAGCTCTGGCCGGGCAACTTCATTGCGGAACTGTCCAATCCCACGGTCGCGGGCCTTGAGCGCTACGGGGACACGCAGTTGTACGTCACGCGCGGCGCGGGTGCCTGGGGCCCGCCGGTGCGGGTGGGCGCTCCCTCGGACGTCACCGTCGTCGAGCTCGCGTCCCACCAGGCGTAATGCACCGGCGAACCGCCCAGAACGACCGTTCGGGTGACGGGGTGTAAACCCTCTGTATTCGACCTAACGGCCCAAGGTTTCAAGTAACGAACAAAAGGCTATGAGCCTCCGATTTCCTCTTCCAGATGTGAAAATCGTGTGATTGGCTGAGCGCGAACGTGCGGTGATCTGCGTATCTGAGCGCGACGCCGAGGTGGGGCTGTTAAGGGAGAGCACGGCAATGCGGTCGATCCGGCTACGGATTCTCGCGATTTTCGCGGTATTGGTCATCGCAGGCGTGGTCGCCTGGCAGTTGCTCCCCTCGGACGGAGGGAAGAAGGACCCCGTCACGGTCGGCACGACGGACGCGGTGACCTCGCTCGACCCGGCAGGTGCGTACGACGCGGGCTCGTGGGCGATGTACAGCAACGTCTACCAGTCCCTCATGACGTTCAAGTCCGGGGCGATCGTCCCCGAGCCGGACGCCGCGGAGAGCTGCGGATTCATCGGCGGGAAGCTGCAGACGTTCCAGTGCAAGCTCCGTGACGACCTGACGTTCTCCGACGGCAAGGACGTCACGGCCGAGGACGTCAAGTACTCGTTCGACCGGATGATGGAGATCAAGACGGACGTCGGTCCCTCGGTCCTGTTCCCCAGCCTGAAGAACGTGGTGGCCAAGGGGCTGACCGTCACCTTCAACCTCTCCGCGCGTGATGCGACCTTCCCGCAGAAACTCGCCACCGGTGCGGGTTCCATCGTCGAGAAGGACGCCTACTCGGAGCACAAGCTGCGGACCGACAACGGCGTCACCGGCTCCGGGCCCTACGTGCTCAAGTCCTACGAGCCGGGCGTCTCCGCCGAGCTGGTGCCGAACAGCAGGTACAAGGGCGCCCTGAAGGAGACCGGCGGGCCGGTCAACGTGCGCTACTACAAGCAGTCGAACGATCTCCTGGCGGCCTGGAAGTCCGGCCAGGTGGACGTCACGCACCGTCAGCTCCCGCCGTCCACGCTCTCCGAGCTGGACACGACCGACGTCGAGCAGCGGGTGACGGAGGCGGACAGCGCGGAGATCCGCAATCTCGTCTTCAACGTGCGCCCGGGATCGCCGCTCGCGGACAAGAAGGTCCGCCAGGCCATCGCGGCGATCATCGACCGCGCGCCGCTGGTGACCAACGTCTACAAGAGCACCGTCGAACCGCTCTATTCGCTGATCCCGCAGGGCTACATCGGCCACAGCACGCCGTTCTTCGACGCGTACCCCGCGCCGGACCCCAAGCGTGCCCGGGAGCTGATGAAGGACGCCGGCGTGAAGCTGCCGCTGCCCGTCACCTTCGCCTACCGGGATGACGACGAATACACGCCGGAGACGAAGGAGATCCGCCGCCAGCTGGAGGCGGACGGACTGTTCAAGGTCACCGTCAAGGCCGTGGAGTGGACGAAGTTCCAGAAGGAGTACGCCGCCGGTGCGTACGACATGTACACCGTCGGCTGGCTCCCGGACTACCCGGACCCCGACACCTTCAGCCAGCCGCTCGTCGGCCGCGACAGCAGCCTCCACAACGGCTACACCAGCAAGAAGATGGACCAGCTGATCAGCTCCACGCTGCAGTACAGCGACCGCAGCCGTACCTCGGCAGACTTCAAGGACATCCAGAAGCTGGTCGGCGAGGACGTGCCGCTCGTGCCGCTGTGGCAGAAGAAGGACTACGTCGTCGCCAAGCCCGATGTGGCCGGATCGCAGTACCTCTCCGACGGCACCGGCATCTGGCGGCTGTGGGAGCTGGGCTGGATCTGATCCGGCATCACGGCACGACATCGAGCGGCCGCCCCGGGATCGGATCCCGGCGCGGCCGCTCGGCCGTTCCCGCTACTTGGCCGCTGCCCGGCCCGCCACTCCGGGCAGGAACTCCTCCAGGACCTCATGGACCTGGCGCACGAGCGGCCGCAGCACCCGGAACCGGGAGAGGGCGACGGCCCGCGCGATGATCGGGGCGGTGCGCTCGACCAGGCGGCGGCTGCGTTCGGCATCGTCCGTCCGGTCGTACACCCAGTACAGCACCAGCCCCATCTGGTTCAGCCACATCAGCTGGGGCAGCAACTCGGCCAGTTCGGGGTCGATCTTGGTTCCGGAGCCCGCCAGGCAGCGCTCGTGGATGGAGATCGCGGCCTCCCGCGCGGAGACCGAGTCGGGGGAGAACGGGCTGAGCGGGCTTTCGGGGTCGGCGGCGTTCTTGAAGAACTGGGCGGCGAAGCGGTGGTACGGCTCCGCCACGTCCAGCCAGCTGAGCAGGACCCCGCGGATGCGTACCGTGAGGTCCTCGTCGCCGGCCAGGACCGGCTGGACCGCCACCTCGTGCTCGGCGGCGATCCGGTCGTAGAAGCCCTGGACGAGATGTTCCTTGGACGAGAAGTAGTAGTACGCGTTCCCCACGGAGACGCCGGCCTCCTGGGCGATGGCCCGCATCGTCGTCTTGTCGTAGCCGCGTTCCGCGAAGAGCCGGAGCGCGGTTTCGAGGATGAGTGTGCGGGTCTGCTCGCTCTTGGGAGCCTTGACTTCCTTCACGTCCTTCTCTTCCTTCACCACGGTCCCGAGGGTATCCGGACCGGCTACGTCGCCGGGCCGGGACCCTGCACCCGGCAGGCTCCGTCCCGGCCGCCGCCCCCGTCCGCACGGCACGGCTCGGCCGTCAGCGAACGGTACTTGGCGGCGGCGAGGACGGTCGCCCGGGCGAACGGCCACCCGGCCGGGGTGCTCAGCCAGTGGGCCTTCGGCCGGTGCTCGGCCAGCGCCCAGAGGCAGACGATCCACGCGGAGGTGGAGCGGTAGATCTGCCCCCGGTCACCGATCACCGTGATCTCCTCCAGCGTCGCGGAGTGATCGAGGCCGGGGAAGCGCCGGTGCGCCTCGACGGAGTCCGCCGGTACGAGGTCGAGCGGGACCAGCTGGCGCTGGTTCATCAGCCACTGGCGCATGTGGACGCAGAGCGAGCACTGTGCGTCGTACAGCACGGTGAGCCGTTCGACGGACCACCGCCCGCCACCCGTGTGGCGTGTCATGACGGGCCCTCACACCCTGGGGGCGGGAGCCGCCCACGGTCCCTGCCCCGGTCCCGTCCAGCCCTGCGGTGCGACGGGCGGGGTCTGCTCGCGCTCCATCAGGCCGCGACGGCGGATCTTGTTGAGTACGTAGACGTTGCCCAGGTGCATGACCCCGAGGACGAGCAGGACGACACCGACCTTGACCGACAGCGCCTCGAAGAGTTCCCGGGCGTCGGCGACGCCCTCGGAGCTCTTCAGGTAGAGCGTCACGAACCCCAGGTTGACCAGGTAGAAGCCAACCACCAGCAGGTGGTTGACCGCGTCCGCGAGCTTCTCGTTCCCGTGCAGCACATCGGCCAGGAAGACCCTGCCGTTGCGGCTCAGCGTGCGGGCGACCCAGATGGTGAGCGCCACGCTGATGAGCAGGTAGATGACGTACGCGACAACAGTGAGGTCCATGCCCCACCCTCCCTTGAACGCGTTCAAATGCTGTTGTCCTGGACTGTAGACCTCTCTTTGAACATGTTCAAGCCGAGGCCTCGGTGGCCCGCGTCACCGTCTCGGCGGGCTCGGCAGGGGACGTGAAGTGACGTACGCCCGGCACGGCCGCGGTGGCCAGACAGGCAGCGCCTACCAGCAACCCGGCCGCCGCAAGCGGGACTTCGGCGCCCCACGCGGAGGCGGCGAGCGGGGCCAGGGCGTACCCCAGCGGCATCGCGCCGAGCGAGAGCAGCCAGTCGTACGAGGTCACCCGGGCGAGCGCGTGGGCCGGGACGGCGGACTGGACAGCGGTCTCCCAGACGGGGTTGAGGAAGCCGAGGCCGGCCAGGGCGATCCCGTACGCGACGACGGCCACGGCCACGGGGGCGTGCCCGGCCAACAGGCAGAGCGGCAGTGCGTAGAGGGCGCCGCCCAGATTGGCGGTCAGGACGGGGCGGCGCGGCCGGGCCCGGCCGGCCACCAGTGAGCCGGCCAGCAGGCCGACGGCGCCGGTCTGGAGGAAGGCGACCCAGACGCCCTTGCCGCCCAGGTCGCGGAGGAAGAGCGCCGGGCCCACGGTCATCAGGACGGCGGCCGCACCGTTCCACGCGGCGTGGGCGATCAGGCTCGTCCAGTACCAGTCGCGGCCCCGGACCTCGCCCCACCCCTCCTTGAGGTCGCTGATCAGCGAGCGTCGCGGGATGGGGACGTGCCGCACCTCGATCGCGGCGAGCAGCGCGGCGCTCACCGCGAAGCTCACGCCGTCCAGGACGAAGGCCCAGCCGGGCCCCGCGGTGAACACCAGCGCCCCGGCGACGGCCGGGCCGCCGATCCGGGCCGCACTGCTGACCACCGCCATCAGGGCGTTGGCGCGCAGCAGTCCTGACTCGGCCACGGTGCCGCGGATCAGTGGCGAGACGGTCGGCATCGAGAAGGCGCCGGCGGCGCCGCCGAGCGCCTCGGCCACGGCGATCTGCCAGAGCGCGGGGGTCCCGGACAGTAGTTCCGCGCCGACGAACAGCTGGGTGACGCACCGTACGAGATCGGTGGTCAGCGCGACGGTGCGGGCGTTGAAGCGGTCGCCGACCACGCCGCCGAGGGGCAGCAGGAGCAGCTTGGGCACCATCGCGCAGGCAAGTACCAGGGCGAGGGCGCCCGTCGAGCCGGTGGCGAGGTAGACGGCAAGGGTGAGGGCCGCGGGAATCGCGGCGTCACCGAGCAGCGAGAGGCTGCGGCCGACGAAGAGCAGGCGGAAGGACCGGGTGCGTAAGGGGTGAGGCATGAGCGGGAATCTATTTCGTCACCGAACTATTCGTCAACGAAATATAAGCTTCCGAAGCGAAGGAAGGGCTCGGCGTAGGCTGTGGCCATGCAGCAACGCGACTGGACCGACGCCCACGTGGAGCGGTGGAAGCCGGTGCTCCCCGAGCTCGACCCCGATGTCGAGGGCGCGGTGACCCGGATGAAGAAGCTCTCCGTCCATCTGCGCCGGGTGCGCGAACAGTCCCTGGTCGACCGGGACCTGGACCG
Organism: Streptomyces sp. NBC_01013; assembly: GCF_045162765.1. NCBI lineage: Bacteria > Bacillati > Actinomycetota > Actinomycetes > Kitasatosporales > Streptomycetaceae > Streptomyces > Streptomyces sp. NBC_01013. The sequence goes on along the minus strand of NZ_CP108687.1, from coordinate 3,205,216 downwards.
CCAGGAGTTCGACACCCTCCACAAGCTCGCCGGTCGCGGCGGGAAGGCGGCCCCCTCCGAGCTCGCCGCCGACCTCGACCTCGCGCCCGCCTCGGTCACCGGCCGGCTGGACGCCCTGGAGCGCCGTGGGTTCGTCCGCCGGACGCCCTCCACCAGCGACCGGCGCCGCGTCGACGTGGAGCTGACCGACGAGGGTCGCGCGACCTGGACCGGCGCCATGGAGTTCCTCGGCCACGAGGAGGAGCGCCTGCTGGGCGTCCTCGACAAGGGCGAGCGCGTGCTGCTCAACGACATGCTGCGACGCATCATGGTGGTCGCGGAGCACAAGGGCGGCGCGGACTGGGACTGAGCCACCCCGCGTACGGCAGGAGGCCCCGCCCCTCGCAGTGTTCCTGCGAGGGGCGGGGCCTCCGGTGTGCTCGGGAGATCCCGGGGATCAGAAGCGACGCGTGATCAGCGCGCGCTTGACCTCCTGGATCGCCTTCGTGACCTCGATGCCACGCGGGCACGCGTCCGTGCAGTTGAAGGTGGTGCGGCAACGCCACACACCGTCACGGTCGTTGAGGATCTCCAGGCGCTGCTCGCCGCCCTCGTCACGCGAGTCGAAGATGAAGCGGTGGGCGTTGACGATCGCCGCCGGGCCGAAGTACTGGCCGTCGTTCCAGAACACCGGGCACGAGGACGTGCACGCGGCGCAGAGGATGCACTTGGTGGTGTCGTCGAAGCGCTCGCGGTCCTCGGCGGACTGCAGGCGCTCGCGGGTCGGCTCGTTCCCCTTGGTGATGAGGAAGGGCATGACGTCGCGGTAGGCCTGGAAGAACGGGTCCATGTCGACCACGAGGTCCTTGAGGACCGTGAGGCCCTTTATGGCCTCGACCGTGATCGGCTTCTCCGGGTTCAGGTCCTTGATCAGCGTCTTGCAGGCCAACCGGTTCTTGCCGTTGATCCGCATCGCGTCGGAACCGCAGATGCCGTGCGCGCACGAGCGGCGGAACGTCAGCGTGCCGTCGGTCTCCCACTTGATCTTGTGAAGGGCGTCGAGAACACGCTCCTTCGGGTCGATCTCGATCTGGAAGTCCTGCCACTGGGCCTCGTCGGAGACCTCCGGGTTGAACCGGCGGATCCGGAAGGTGGCCGTGATGTACGGCGAGTCGGCGAAACCGGCCTCGGGCTCGGGAGCCTTGTCGGCCTTTTCCAAGGTGGGGGTAGACATCAGTACTTACGCTCCATCGGCTGGTAGCGGGTCTGGACGACCGGCTTGTAGTCCAGCCGGATCGACTCGGTGCCGTCGTCGGCGACCTCGCGGTACGCCATGGTGTGGCGCATGAAGTTGACGTCGTCGCGGTTCGGGTAGTCCTCGCGGTAGTGACCGCCGCGTGACTCCTTGCGCGCCAGCGCCGAAGTCGCCATGACCTCGGCGAGGTCGAGCAGGTTGCCCAGCTCGATGGCCTCCAGCAGGTCCGTGTTGAACCGCTTGCCCTTGTCCTGGATGGACACGTTGAGGTAGCGCTTGCGGAGCTCGGCGATCTTGTCGACCGCGGTCTTGATCGTCTGCTCGGTGCGGAACACCATCACGTTGGCGTCCATGCACTCCTGCAGTTCCAGGCGAATCGCCGAGACGCGCTCGGTGCCCGTGGAGCTGCGCAGCCGCTCGACCTGGTCGATGACCATCTGCGCCGGGTTCTCGGGAAGCTCGACGAAGTCGTTCTTCGCGGAGTACTCGGCGGCGGCGATGCCCGACCGGCGTCCGAAGACGTTGATGTCGAGCAGTGAGTTGGTGCCGAGGCGGTTGGCGCCGTGCACGGAGACACAGGCGACCTCGCCGGCGGCGTACAGGCCCGGGACGACGGTGGTGTTGTCGGCCAGCACCTCACCCTCGACGTTGGTCGGGATGCCGCCCATGGCGTAGTGCGCGGTCGGCTGGATCGGGATCGGGTCCGTGTAGGGCTCGATACCGAGGTACGTACGCGCGAACTCCGTGATGTCCGGGAGCTTGGCGTCCAGCTGCTCCGGCGGCAGGTGCGTCAGGTCGAGGTAGACGTGGTCGCCCTCGGGACCGCAGCCGCGGCCCTCACGGATCTCCGTGTAGATGGAGCGGGAGACGACGTCACGGGACGCGAGGTCCTTCATGACGGGCGCGTACTTCTCCATGAAGCGCTCGCCGTCCTTGTTGCGGAGGATGCCGCCCTCACCGCGGGCGCCCTCCGTCAGCAGGATGCCCATGCGCCAGATGCCCGTCGGGTGGAACTGGAAGAACTCCATGTCCTCCAGCGGCAGACCGCGGCGGTACGCGGCGGCCTGGCCGTCACCGGTCAGGGTGTGCGCGTTCGACGTCACCTTGAAGAACTTGCCGGTGCCACCGGAGGCGAAGATGATCGACTTCGCCTGGAAGACGTGGATCTCACCGGTCGCCAGCTCGTACGCGACGACGCCGGCGGACTTCTTGACGCCGTCGACCTCCTGGAGCAGCAGGTCCAGGACGTAGAACTCGTTGAAGAACTCCACACCCTCCTTGACGCAGTTCTGGTACAGCGTCTGGAGGATCATGTGCCCGGTGCGGTCCGAGGCGTAGCAGGACCGGCGGACCGGGGCCTCGCCGTGGTTACGGCTGTGGCCACCGAAGCGGCGCTGGTCGATCTTGCCCTCGGGCGTGCGGTTGAACGGCAGGCCCATCTTCTCCAGGTCGAGAACGGAGTCGATGGCCTCCTTCGCCAGGATCTCGGCGGCGTCCTGGTCGACCAGGTAGTCGCCGCCCTTGATCGTGTCGAAGGTGTGCCACTCCCAGTTGTCCTCCTCCACGTTGGCGAGCGCGGCGGCCATGCCGCCCTGCGCCGCGCCCGTGTGGGAGCGGGTGGGGTAGAGCTTGGTCAGCACGGCGGTGCGGCTGCGCTTGGTCGACTCGATGGCCGCGCGCATGCCGGCGCCGCCGGCGCCGACGATGACGGTGTCGTACTTGTGGATCTGCATGGTTTACCTCTGGTCCTTCGGGCCCGGCGCCTAGCGGATGTTCGGGTCGAAGGTGAAGATCACCAGCGTGCCCAGCAGGACGGTGAACACCGTGGCGGTGTACAGCAGCATCTTCAGCCAGAAGCGGGTGTTGTCCCGTTCGGCGTAGTCGTTGATGACCGTACGGAGGCCGTTGGCGCCGTGCAGCATGGCGAGCCACAGCATCGCCAGGTCCCAGACCTGCCAGAACGGCGAGGCCCAGCGGCCCGCCACGAAGGCGAAGCCGATCTTGGAGACACCGCCGTCCAGCACGAGCTGGATCAGCAGGTGGCCGATGACCAGGACGACGAGCACGATGCCCGACAGGCGCATGAAGAGCCAGGCGTACATCTCGAAGTTGGTGCGCGAGCCCTTGGGGGTCTTGCCGGTCCGCTTGCGCGGCGGCTCGATCACGGGCGCCGGGTTGTCGACGTCGTACAGGGCTGCGCCCTCGACGTCGCCGATCGCGGAAGTCTCGGTGGACATTGGCCTCAGCTCCCGAATACTTCGCGTACGGCGTGGCCGAGGACGGGGTACAGGGCCCCGACCATCAGCACGATCCAGATACCCAGCACGGCCCAGAGCATCTGCTTCTGAACGCGCGGGCCCTTGGCCCAGAAGTCCACGGCGACGATGCGCAGACCGTTCAGCGCGTGGAAGAGAATCGCGGCCACCAGGCCGTATTCGAGGAGCGCGACGATCGGCGTCTTGTACGTGGACACGACGTCGTCGTATGCCTCGGGGGAGACGCGGACGAGAGCGGTGTCCAGGACATGTACGAACAGGAAGAAGAAAATGAGGACACCGGTGACTCGATGAGCCACCCAGGACCACATGCCTTCCCGGCCGCGGTACAGCGTTCCAGCCGGCACGGAAGAACCCTCCGGGAGCGGGGATTGGGGTCGGCCGGCTTGACTGTCGGTCTGACCCGGCCGGGTACGGTCCACCGGCCCCGGCCATCGTAGCGACGGATTGTCGGTTCGATCGCGCGGGGGCCTCTGGTGTGATCAAAGTGGCAATGAATCAGGCACGGACGGGCTATGGACAGACGTCGACGGGGCTGTTTGCCCGCCTGTGGCGGGGAATCGGCATGCCTGGGCCCGCCGCCAACCCGTTACTGACTCGATACCAGCTCGATGATGCGGCCCCGGGCGAGTCGCCGCATCTCGTCGGCCGCCACCACCCGCTCCTGTTCGGGATCGTGCGCCAGCCGGGCCCGGATGCCGGCCAGAACCTGGTCGGGGTGCTCGGCGGGCCGGAAGCCGTCCAGACAGATCACGAAGACGTGGCCGAACCTGCACTCGTACGCGGCATGCGCGGCGGCCAGCGCGAGGTGGGCGGAGTGCGGTGCGTCCGGGTGCAGCTTCGGGGAGGCCTCGCCGGCCAGCGCCTCGGCGCGCTCGGTGGGGGAGAGGTCGTAGCCCGCCTCGTCGGCGGCGGCGAGCAGTGCGTCCAGGTCCGGGTACGGGCGGGTGGCGACCAGCCGCTCGGCCCAGCGGCGGCTGCCGTAGCACTCCAGCAGGGCGGCCCTGACCTCGGCCGCGGGCGCCGCGTTGAACCCCGCCAGGCCCGCCGGGCCGGGTACGGGCCCGCAGCTCTGTACGGGGACGGCGGTCCGCCGGACGGGCGGGGGCGGCTGCCCGGGGAGGCCGGCGTGGGACTCGCTGGACCTGGACAGCGTGAGCTCCTCGAATCAGCGGCATCTGTGAACCTGGAGTGGGGAGGGACCGGGGGGACCAGGTGGATGCAGGGTGAAGGGAGAGACGAATGTGCCTCAAAGCTAGCGACGCCGGGCAACGGCCGTCCGACGGATGCGCGAATTTCACCCGGACGGGAGAGTTTCGGGATGCCTGAGGGGCGAGCGGGCGAGGAGAATGCCCGGCTGTCTCCCCTATCCACCCTTTTCCTTCCTTCCCTTGCTCTTTTTCCCCTTGAAACCGGAGGTTTCTGACCGATGGCACCCTCACGCGGCGCCCTCATGGCCGTTACGGCGGTGGCCGCGGCGACCGTCACCGTCGCCGCCTGCGACGGCTCCGGCACCGCACACCGCAACGGCTCCGAGACGTCCCGCTCGTCGTCGTCACCGTCCGCGTCCCCCGAGCCCTCCCCGACCCGGAGCTACCCGCTCTCGAAGACGCCCCGCACCATCCCCGCCGTACGGGAACACACCCCCGCCCGCGGCCCCGGCTGGCAGCCCGGGAAGGGCAGCGGTGTGGTGATCGGCAAGGGCGACAAGGCGCTCGCCGACGAGGGACGGCTGCTCGCCGGCGAGCTGAGGATCAGCTACCGGGGCGAGGCCCCGGCCCGGGCGGGCGACGTGGAACTGGCCCTGAACCCGAAGGCCGGGGGCGGACCGGAGTCGTACACCCTGCGGACCCACGACGGACGTGTCACGATCAGCGGGCCCGGCGAGGCGGGCGTCTTCTACGGCACCCGCACCCTCAAGCAGTCCGTGCGTGCCGACGGCACCATGCCGGAGGGTGAGGTGCGCGACCGCCCCGACCGCCCGCAGCGCGGGCTCAACCTCGACATCGCGCGCAAGCACTACAGCGCCGGCTGGATCGAGGACCGGCTGCGCGGCATGGCCGACATCAAGCTCAACCAGCTGGGCCTGCACTTCTCCGACGACCAGGCCTTCCGTATCGAGTCCGACACCCACCCCGAGGTGGTGTCGCCCGAGCACCTGACCAAGGCCGAGGTGCGGCGCATCGTCGCTCTGGCCAACCGGCTGCACATCGAGGTCGTCCCCGAGATCGACTCGCCGGGCCATCTCGGCGCTGTGCTGCGCGCCCACCCCGACCTCCAACTGCTCAACGTCTCGGGCGTGCCCTCGAAGGGATCGCTCGACATCTCCAAGCCGGGCGCGGCGAAGCTCCTCGACGAGCTCCTGGGCGAGTACACCGAGCTGTTCGGCGGCGCCTACTGGCATCTGGGTGCCGACGAGTACCAGGCGCTCACGGTGCGTGATCCCGCCGCCTCGTACCCGCAGCTCCAGCGCGCTGCTGTGAAGAAGTACGGGGCGCAGGCCGGCATCGAGGACCTCGCCACCGGCTGGCTCAACGACCGCGCGGCAGTGGTCCGGCCGCACGGCATGACGCCCAAGGCGTGGAACGACGGGCTCTTCCGCGACAGCACCGTCCGGGCCGACAAGGACATCGAGATCGAGTACTGGACGGGCAAGGAGTACGGCGCCCGGCCGCCGGAGGACTACCTGCGCGAGGGGTTCAAGATGCTGAACCTCAACGACGAGTTCCTCTATTACGTGCTCGGCCAGCCCAACGCCTTCGTCTATCCCACGGGCAAGCGCATCTACGAGCAGTGGACCCCCCTCGTGCTGCGCGGCACGAGCCCCGTTCCGGCCCGCTACTCCGACCAGATCCTGGGCGGCCGCTTCGCCGTCTGGGGGGACTTCCCGAACGCCCAGACCGCGGCACAGGTGGCCGAGGGCATCCGGATGCCGCTGCGGGCGACGTCCCAGAAGCTGTGGGATCCGGGCAAACCGAAGCTGAGCTGGGACGGGTTCCAGGCGCTTGCGAAGGAGATCGACCAGGGCTGAGCACGACACCCGTGGACAGCGCGGCGAGCGGGCACTACGTTCCGCTTGCCGCGTGGACCGGGGAGGGACGCGCGCTCCCTGCGTAGGCGTCCGAATCCTGGGGGGTTCCACTTCCATGCTCTGCTCACTCTGCGGCACGAGCCCGGCCGGCACTGCCGACGAGCGGTGCGCGGCCGCGATGCAGGGCGAGCGGGCGGCGCAGCGGGCCACTCCCGTCGTCCCGGTCCCGGCGGAGCGGGCCGGGTGGGGCCGGGCGCACCTACGTCCGGCGGGGGCGGTCAGGGCATCGGCAGGACCGGGCGGCGGTATTCAGACGGCTGGAGTGACGATTTTCGGCCATTCGGCGCTGAACGCGATAAGACGACGCGCTGCGTCCCCGTGTGTCCGAGCACGGGGAGGCCGACGGGAGACGCCGATGAGCCTGCTCGAACTGATCGCCGCCGCTGACGCCCGCGGGCTCGCCGCGAGCGGGACCGCCTGCCTCGACCGGTGCCTGCCGCAGCCCGCAGCCGGAGCCGAGCCGGATCCTCTGCGACCGCTCTGGGCCGGCTGCGCCGACCCGCGGGACTGGGCCGACCGGCTGGCCGAGGCGCGGGCGGCGCTGGACGGCCTGTCCGACCCGCAGGAGGGGGCGCAGGAGACCGTCCTGCGGATCCGGACGCTGCTCGCCGAGGCGCCCGCGGAGCGGGCGGGCGAGGAGCTGCGCACCTGGGCGGACGCGTGCTCGGTGCTGGCCCTCGACATCCACTGCGGCCACGACGCCGTGGGCGCCGACGCCACGGAGCTGGTGGGGCGCTGCCGGGCCGGGGATCCGGAAGGGGCGGGACCACTGCTGTCCGGGGAGGCCACCCGGCAGGTCCGGATCCTGGAGCTGCTCGCGGAGACCGGGGACGCTGCCCCCGCGGGCGGCGGGCTGCGTCAGGTGAGGGACGTCTCGACCGAGGGCCGGCGGGTGCTGCGGGCCGCGGTCTCCCGACGGGCGCGGGCGCGCGGCTGACACGGTTTCGGTCCGGCTCCGGCGCGGGGCTGTGCCCCGGTGCCGTGCACCACCACGGGCCGGATCATGGCGTGGATCAGGCCCGGAGCACTTTCGTACACCGCCATCGGCCGTTCTGCGGACCGGCCTTCACTTCCTGAGTGACCACCCGGGCGTGCGCGCCCTGGTGCGGGATGCCAGTGGGCTGGCGAACCGGCTCGGTCTGGCGGCGGGCACCCAGTGGGAGCACGACCAGTACATCGCGGGCACGCTCAAGGTGGGTGCCAACTCCCTGTTCGGCGGGAACCCGCATGCGAGCGAGGAGGAGATCGCCCAGCAGAACTGGGGCGACATCTTCACGCCGGACTATCTGAACCCGGACTTCAGCCCCGAGTCGTTCGAGAAGGCCGGCCAGGACATGGGGCAGACCTGGAAGGACACCGGCCGCACCGTCCTCACCGAGGGCTACGGCGGCCGGCAGTCCGACATGTTCAACAACGCGCTCGGCATCTCCGACGACCAGTTCGACCAGGCGCTGGACGAGACCTTCGGCCCGTCACCGGAAGAGCGCGCTCAGCAGGAGCAGGAGCAGGAGCAGTAGCAAGAGCGGTAGCAGTGGCGGGCGCAGCAGCAGGGCGAGTTCGGGGGAGAACTGACCGTGGGTATCGGCGACTTCATCAGCGACATCACGCCCGACTCGGTCGAGGACGTGATCGAGGACGGTGTCGAGTGGGCCGGTGACCGGGTCGAGGACGCCGGGGACTGGACCGCCGACCGGCTGGACGACGTCGGCTGGGAGTCCGGTGCGGACTGGGTGCGCGAGCAGTCCCGTTCGGTCGCCAACCGGATGGGCGCGGAAGTCGACGAGCTGGACCTCGGGCAGACCGAGGACAAGACCAAGCTGATCTACGGCAGCCCCAGCAAGCTCAACGCCACCGTCACCAAACTCCGCGCCTTCCAGTCGGCCTTCGACGGCACCGGCGACGGTCTCAAGGGCCTGGACTCCGGACAGCTCAAGGGCGCGACGGCTGACGCCCTGCGCACGGCGGTGGGCACCCAGCCGCCGAAGTGGTACGCGGCCGCCGATGCGAGTGCGAAGGCGCTCGGGGCTCTCGACGCGTTCGCGGACACCGTCACCTGGGCGCAGGGGCAGGCGCAGACGGCGATCGACAAGTGGAAGGAGGGCGTCAAGGCCTCCGAGGACGCTGCGGACGCCCACCGCAAGAAGGTCGACGACTTCAACACTGCGGTTGACCGCTACAACGCCCAGGCCTCCGACAAGCGTGACCCCGCCTCGCTGCCTCCCCGCCCCTCCTCGACGTTCACCGACCCCGGCAAGAAGCTGATGCAGGATGCGCAGGACCTCCTGGCCGCGGCCCGCGAGCAGCGGAACTCGGCGGCGCAGACCGCGCGCACAGCGGTGTCTGCCGCCCGCGACATGGCACCGCAGAAGCCCTCGTACACCGAGCAGTTGCGCGACGGGGCCGAAGAACTGCAGGTCATGGGCATGCATGTGGACGGCGGCATCATCAAGGCCACGGCGGGCATGCTCAACTTCGTCCGCAGCGTCAACCCCATGGATCCGTACAACCTCACGCATCCGGCCGAGTACGTCACGTCCCTCAACAGCCTGGCCGCCGGGCTGGTGGTCGCCGCCAACGACCCGGTCGGCACCGGCACCGCGATGGTCAAGGACTTCATGAAGGACCCGGCCGAGGGATTCGGCCGGCTGATCCCCGACATCGCGCTGACCATCGCCACCGGCGGCGGCGGCGCCGCGGTGAAGGGCGTGCGCGTCGCCGACGAGGCCGCCGAGGCCGCACGGCTGCGCCGCCTCGTCGACGACGCCCCGGAAGGCACCCACACCCGGCCCGACGGCGAGCGAATATCCGACGACACCGACCCGGTGGACCTCGCCACCGGACGGATGTACCTCCCGCAGACCGACCTCGCACTCCCCGGCATCCTGCCGCTGCTCTTCACCCGCCGCACCGAGTCCGGTTGCACGGCCGGCCGCTTCCTGGGCGCGTCCTGGACGTCCACCGTCGACGAACGTCTGCAGATCGACGCCATCGGCGTCCTCCACATCACCGCCGACGGGCTCCTGATCCGCTACCCGCACCCGGCCCCGGGCGCGCCCACCACGCCCGAGACGGGCAGGGCCCGCACCCTGCTGGCCCGCGACAGCAACGGCGACTACACGGTCACCGACCCCGACAGCGGCCTGGTCCTCGACTTCGACGCCCCGTCCGGCAGCGAACCGGGGGGCGACGGAACCGCCTGGCTGTCGGAGGTGACCGACCGCAACGGCCACCGGATCAGCATCGACCGCGGCGAGGACGGTCTGCCGCTGGCCCTGGCCCACTCCGCGGGCCACCACGTGAATCTGACGACCGCCGGCGGCCGGATCACCGCGCTGTCCCTGGCCGGTGCGGGCGACGGCGGCACGGACCTGCCCCTGATGAGCTATGGCTACGAGGACGGCGACCTCACCACCGTCAGCAAGCCGTCCGGCGCCACCACCGCTTTCGTCTACGACGACCGCCGCCGCGTCACCGCCTGGATCGACTCGAACAACAGCCGCTACGACTACGCCTACGACGACCACGACCGCGTCATAGCCGAAGGCGGTCAGGCCGGCCACGTCCAGATCACCCTGACCTACACCGAACCCGACCCCGTGACGGGCCACCGCACCACCACACTCACCACCGCCGAAGGCCACACCACACGCCATCTGTTCGGCCCCGGCTGCCGCAGGCTGGCCGTCACCGACCCGCTCGGCCACACCACCCGGTTCACCTACGACCCGCACGGCGACCTCCTGGCCCGCACCGATGCGCTGGGTCTGCGCACCGCCTTCGCCTACGACGAAGACGGCCGCCTCGTCTCCACCATCGCACCCGACGGCGGTGAACTGCGCACTGTACGCGGCCCGTTCGGTCTGCCGGTTGAGGTCATCGGCCCGGACGGCAACCGGGTGCTGTCCGAATTCGACGAACGCGGCAACCGCACCGCGTTCACGGACCAGGCAGGCTCCACCACCCGCTACACCTACGACCGGGCCGGCCGGATCACCTCGGTCACCGACGCCCTCGGCACCACGACACACGTGGTGTGCGACGCGGCGGGCCTGCCCGTCGAGGTGACCGGCCCGACCGGCGCCGTCACCCGCACGGAGCGCGACGCCCTCGGCAGACCGGTCCGCGTCACCGATCCGGCAGGCGGCACCACCCGCCTGGAGTGGCACCCCGACGGCCAACTCGCCCGCCGCACCGGACCCGACGGCGCCACGGAGTCATGGACGTACGACGGCGAGGGCAACCGCCTGACCCACACCGACGCGTCCGGTGGCGTCACCTGCTCCGAGTACACCCACTTCGACCTGCCCCTCGCCCGCACCGGACCCGACGGCGCCCGCCACGAGTTCGAGCACGACAACGAACTGCGCCTCACCCGCGTCACCAACCCCCAGGGACTGACCTGGAGTTACGCCTACGACGCAGCCGGCAACGTCGTCTCCGAGACCGACTTCGACGGCCGCACCCTCACCTACCGGATGGACGCCGCGGGCCGGCTCGTCGCCCGCACCGACGCACTCGGCGGGACCATCTCGTTCGAACGCGACCAACTCGGCCAGGTGGTCCGCAAGGACGTCGACGGCCAGGTGACGACCTACGGCTACGACCAGGCCGGACGGCTGCTGGAAGCTATCGGCCCCGGCGGCGAACTCCGGTACCAGTACGACCGCCGAGGACTCACCAAGACGGAACTGGTCGACGGCCGGCCGGTCTCCTACTCCTACGACGCACTGGGCCGCCGCACCCGGCGCACCACACCCACCGGTCACGTCACCTCCTACGCCTACGGTGCCGATGGCAGGCCCGAGCGCCTGACCAGCGGCGATCACCGGATCGACTTCACCCACGACGCCATCGGCCGGGAACTCACCCGCACCTTCGACGACGCGCTCACCATGACGTCGGCCTGGGACGAGGCCGGACGGCTCTCCGCCCAGCACATCACCGCCGGGGCGCGCCCGGTCAACAGCCGCGCCTACTCCTACCGCGCCGATGGCAACCTGACGTCCGTCGCCGATCGGCATGCGGGCACCCGCACCTTCGACCTCGACCCGGCGGGCCGCGTCACCGCCGTCCACGCCAAGGACTGGACGGAGCGCTACGCCTACGACGACGCCGGCAACCAGACCTCGGCGTCCTGGCCGTCCGGCCACCCCGGCAGCGAAGCCACCGGACCACGCGCCTACACCGGCACCACCATCACCCGCGCCGGGAACGTCCGCTTCGAGCACGACGCCCTCGGCCGGCTCACCCTGCGCCGGAAGACCCGCCTCTCCCGCAAGCCCGACACCTGGCGCTACACGTGGGACACGGAGAACCGACTCACCTCCGTCACCACCCCCGACGGCACCCGGTGGCGCTACCGCCACGACCCGCTCGGCCGCCGCACCGCGAAGCAGCGCCTGGCGGCCGACGACGAGCGGGTGGTCGAGGAGGTCCGGTTCACCTGGGACGGCCTGACCCTGTGCGAACAGACCACCCACCACCCGGACACCCCGAACACGGTCGCCCTCACCTGGGACCACCGCGGCCACAGGCCCCTGGCCCAGACCGAGCGCATCCTCACGGCCGACGACGGCCAGGAAGAGATCGACCGCCGCTTCTTCGCCATCGCCACCGACCTCATCGGCACCCCCACCGAACTCATCGACGAGACCGGCCACATCGCCTGGCGCTCCCGCGCCACCCTCTGGGGCACCACCGCCTGGTCCCGCAACAGCGGCACATACACCCCCCTCCGCTTCCCCGGCCAGTACTACGACCCCGAAACCGGCCTCCACTACAACGTCTTCCGCCACTACGACCCGGAAACCGGCCGCTACGCCTCCCCCGACCCCCTGGGCCTCGCCCCCGCCCCCAACCCCGTCGCGTACGTGGACAACCCGCACGACGGGTATGACCCGCTGGGCCTGATGCCCGACTACACGAAGGAGGAGAAGGCCGAACAGGCCAGGGCGAAAGCCAAGGAGAAGGCCGTCAAGGCTGCGGACGGGGTCATCGAGAGGGCGCAGGCCGGCGGATTCCGCAAGCACTCCACGTACCACGGGGACGAGAGACACGGCTTCACCGACGAAAAGATCCTGGAGATCCTGAAGAAGCCGGACGCGGTGTACCAGTCGTCCGGCGGAAAGCTCGTGTTCCGGCAGGGCGAGGACATCGTCGTGACCCAGGGGGCCGGATCCCAGTCCGGCCAGGCCATCACGGCGTACGGACCATCGGGCGTGAAGGGAGAATCCGGGGCGTCAGCGCTGGGCGGTTCGGCCACGGACCCGGGGGCACCGGTTACTCACGCGGACATCGTGGGGGGCAGGATTCCGAACAAGGGCGGATTCATGCCCCCCGCACCACAGATCAAATGAGGCGACGCCGACCATGAGACTCACCTTCGACAACGGCTGGCAGGCGACGGTGACGAACAGTCCCCTGCCCATCACCCCCCGCTTCTCGGGCAACTCCGTGGATATCGCGGACTACGCGGACGTCAAGGAACGTGAAAGGTTCTTGCAGGCCACGTTCGGCAGCCAGGGATTGCTGTGGGACACCCCCGACGTCGTCCGGTTCGACCGGGACAGCCGGAACCTGGCCGGTACCGAATTTCAGGTGCCGGGCGCGTCCGCGTCCGCCGAGGACTCCGCCCGTGTTCCCGTCCTGCCCGCCGTACGTCCGGGCGGGCTCCGCGCGGACGAGGCCCGGGACTTCCGCCTGGAAGCGTGCGAGGTGTTGTGTCGCGCTCCTGGCGACGCCGTACTGACCTGTCTGCGCGACCTCGATGTCCTTGACGAGCCGCTGGAGGCCCGCATCGGGATCGCTCCCGACGTGGCCCTCCTCGTCCAGCGCGGCACCGTCGTGGGCTGGAGCCTGACGGATCCGGCGCGATACCTGACCCAGGCGTTCACCGCACCTGACCCCGATCCGCCGTTCCCGACCACCCGACGACTGCTCACCGAGTGCCTGGATCTGATCACCGAGCCGGTGATCGATGACGTGATGGACCGCGAACCGGCCGCCCTGGCCCGATTGCGGGCTGTCAACGACGACCTGCGCAACCAGCGCGAGGACCGCCATCGGGCCGACGCCCTGCTCGCACTCATCGCTGACCTGGTCGAGGACTACGCCGACCTGCCGCCCCGGCAGAAGCCGTGAACCACTGCCCTGCCCTGCCCGGAGCGAGCGAAGTCCTGATCCCTCACATGATCGAGAGGAGTCCGTGGGCAGGCTGACAGTGGCCTTTCGTAAGCGGGACACGCATTACTTCTCCGCAGGAGAACCGATCACGGCCGACGAGCCGATCGCCGGCTTCGACGAGCAGGAGGTCCGCCTGCTCGCGGACCACCCCCGAATGCGCCGGATCATGTTTCGCCCACGCCCCGGCCGGCCGTTGCATCGCTATTACCTGCACTGGAGCGGCGGAACCGGCCTGGCGTCCCTCGACAGGCGGGTGGCCGCCGGGGCAGCGGCCGAACAGGACTTCGCCGGGGCGTTGCAGGGGAGCCTCGCAGCCTCTCGCACTCAGTCTGTGGTGCGAAATTCCGGACGATCGAATGGGACGTTACCTTTCCCTTGTTCTCCAACGGAGTCGAGCGTTCACGCGCTCACACGTACGTCAACGAGTGCCCGGGGTGCGGGGGCCCGTTTCGACACCAACGTGCTGGAGTTCATCACGCCCGAAACATCGTGAGGCACATTCGGATCTCACCCGGCCGGGAATCTCGCCCCACCGTCCGGCTCGCCTGCAGCGTCCTGACGACCCGCGACTGCTCCGGGAGGCGGCCGCGGACCTGCTGTGCTTCGGACCCGGCTGGGAAAAGATCGATCGTCTCAATTTCGGCGACTGAAGGAAATCGTGACCAAAGTATTCAAGTTCCGTTTTCGAGGTCCGGCGGGCGGGCTCGCAGTGAACTTGCGGGCAGAATCCGCTGCGATCGAATGCGGGATCCCATCGCACAGCATGCAGATCCACAAAAATATCTGGCTCGGCCTACCCGCATCCGGCCTGCACTGGAAAGACGCCGCCTGGTTGGCGTTCGGGGTCTCCGTCAATTCCCGAGCCCTGAGTGAACTCCTGCCCGATGGCGTTTTCATTCACGTGTCTTCACTCGATTATCCTCTGAGTGATTATCGGTCCGAGGCTTCGGCGTTGGCCATGGACGGTGGGCTCCATGAGCGGTTCGATATGGAGAGTTCAGGTGCTGGCGTCACGTATGAGGCTTCACGAGACCAATTTGTATTCACTTGGGGAGAGGCCGCCTCCCCCTTTTCCGACGCCTCGCACTGATATCCTCTGCGTGGTGAAATCCACCCCACTCGATAACCCTTGCCAGAGAGTTAACCGTTCCCCAGAGGACCAAAGCAATGTTCCGTAATCACCAGGAGCTCGATGTGACCGTGATCGCGGTCGCTCCGGTCGGCTCGAAGGTCGATGCCGCCGGCGAGATCGGGTTCATCGATCAGGTGAAGCACCCCTCCTGGTGGGACGAGAGCAGCCCCCGGCCCCAGGTCGGGGACCGGCTGCACGTCGTCGTGCTCGACGCGAGCCGGGAGGAGCCGCGGTTCAGCGCGCTGCAGCCGGACATCGACATCGCGCGTCGCATCCGGGACACCGGCGTGTGAGGCCACGGCAACGGCCTCTGCCTGGAGCAGGCGAGAGCGAAGCCCTGGTCCACAGCATGATCAAGGAGGGCTTGTGGGCGGGCTGACAGGCGCGCTCAGTGCCTCGCCCGGCCTCGGCTGCGCGCGGGGCATGCGGAGGCCACACGCCCTGGGCGTGACATGGCAGGAGCGGGGGAAATGGAGGACGACCGAGGCCGCCACCCCCCACAGGAGAGGCCCCGGTCGTCTTCCGCGGGGCCGCAGGACGACCCCGTACTCATCTCAGCGCCGCGAGTGCGTTTTCTGTCACACCGCAGGGTGTCCGGGGAATGTTGCGGGTTGTACAAGTCATGGACGCGACGCACGCGAAGGACGTAGCGTCTGAGTCGCGCAGGGTGGCGCGGCAGTGGTGACCAGCTGCTTTTCAGGTCAGCAGGGCAGGTTGAGGGAGTGCTGGGGGACGACGCGGGGCTTACTGCCGCGGTGCTCGCGGCGCAGGACGGGGACGAGGACGCCTTCCGTACTGTGTACCGCGCTGTGCAGCCGCGGCTGCTGGGCTACATACGGACACTGGTGGGGGAGCCGGACGCCGAGGACGTGGCGTCCGAGTCGTGGCTGCAGATAGCGAGGGATCTCGACCGGTTCAGCGGTGACGCCGACCGGTTTCGGGGCTGGGCTGCGCGGATAGCCCGCAACCGTGCCCTGGACCATCTGCGGATGCGCGGCAGGCGGCCCGCCACCGGCGGGGACGAGACGGAACTGTCGGAGAAGCCGGCCGGGTCCGACACGGCCGACGAGGCGATCGAGGCGCTGGCCACCGGCCGCACCATGTCGCTCATCGCGCAGCTGCCGCAGGACCAGGCCGAGGCCGTGGTGCTGCGCGTGGTGGTCGGGCTCGACGCCAAGAGCGCGGCGCAGACGCTCGGCAAGCGGCCGGGCGCGGTCCGCACGGCCGCGCACCGCGGGTTGAAGCGGCTCGCCGAGCTGCTGCGGGCGGACGGCGTGGACGGTGCCGGGCACACGGGCGCCGGAGGCGGTCTGGCGGTGGCAGACCCCGCGGAAGGGGGGCGTCCGCGCGGTGACGGTCCGGCCGGTGGAGTCGGGTCGCCCAGGGGGCCGGCCGGCGATGCGGCTCCGGCGCAGTCCCCGCAGGGCAAGGCGGCGGGCCGCACGGTGGAACTCGGCGCCGTCCCCGCGCAGCGCCCCTCCCGCACCGGCCTGGTGGCGCCGGCCGGTGTGACGCATTCGCGTCTGTGGACGCAGAAGGACATGTGATGGCCGACGAGCAGCACGAATGGCTTGACAAGGAAGCGGCGGAGAAGATGCTCCGCCGCGAACCGGTCGACCCTTCCGACGGCCGGTCCCGGCGCGACGCCGAGAGGCTCGCGGCCGCTCTGGACGCCGCCGCCCGCACGGCCCGCCCCGCCGTCGCGGAACTGCCCGGCGAAGCCGCGGCGCTGGCCGCCTTCCGCGCCGCCCGCAACCCCGACCTCCGTACCGCCGCCGTGCCGGAGCCCGCGGATTCGGTGAGCGCCGCGCGGACCGCCGGGACGGACGGCTTCTCCGAGCCGGAGTCCGAGTCCGGGATGCTCGCGCCCGTACACATACGCTCGGCCGGTTCCGGCGCGGCGGGTTCCCGCGGTCCCCGGCCCATGCGCTGGAGCCGGCCCATCCGCTTCGGTCTGGTCGCCTCCCTCGCGTGCTGTGCGATCGGCGGGGTGGCCGTGGCAGCCGGGACCGGAATGCTGCCCGGCCCCTTCGGCCGGCACGCACCCACGCCGGCCACCTCGGTGTCGGCCGCGGCGTCCCCCGAGGAACTGGGCTCCGGTCTCGCCACCGACGAGGAGACGCCCGCACCGCCGCCCGGGTCCCCGGGCCACGGCACGGCGACGCCGGGGGAGCCCGGCCCCGGCCGGACCGGGGGGCAGGAGAGCGACCGCCCCGACGACGGCGGGCGCCCCACCGCAGGCGGCCCCGACGGCGCCGGCGAGGACGGTACCGGCGACAACCGGTCCGGCGACGTCGGCGGTGACGCGACAGGAGGTGCCGACGCGACGACGGGTCCAGGAGGCCAGGAGGGCGACGGAACGGCCGGCGACGCCGACGGCAGGACGTCTACCTGGTACGCCAAGTCCCTGAAGGCCTGCCGCGACTACCGGGACGGCAAGCTCGACGACGAGCGCAGAACCCGTCTCGAAGCGCTGGCCAAGGGCGCCCGCAACCTGGACCGCTTCTGCGACCGGCTGCTCGACCAGGCCGACGGGCAGAGCGGCGACGGGCAGAGCGGCGACGGGCAGAGCGGCGACGGGAAGAGCGGCAGTAGTCAGAACGGCAGCAGTCAGGACGGCGACGGTCAGGACGGCGACGACCCGGCCGGCAGCGACGACTCGTCCCAGGGCGGCTCGGGAAGCCTGCCGTCGATCAGGTTCTCCCCGTCGCCCGCGGCACCCCCGTCCCCCTCCTTCTCGGCCGCTGCCGGAGGCTCCGACCTTTCGCACTCCCCGGCGCCAGCCCTCTCCGTCGCGGCCCGCTGACGGTCCGCTCCGCGCCGCCCGCCGCAGGGTGTGACGTTTTTCGGCCCCTGGACGCAGTACTGAGTGAGCCGACTGGTCATCGGCAGCGCCCGGAGCCGGGGTTCCCCCCGTACCTACGGCTCGGCGCAATGGCGCGGGCGGGACACGTTCCCCCGGTCCCGCCCGCGCCCCTCATTCAGGACCTCACCAGTAGATGACGACCTTGTCGCCGTTGCGGACCTGGTCGAACAACGAGGCGATCTTCCCCTCGTCCCGGACGTTGACGCAGCCGTGCGAGGCGCCGTTGTAGCCGCGGGCCGCGAAGTCCGACGAGTAGTGCACCGCCTGGCCGCCGCTGAAGAACATCGCGTACGGCATGGCGGTGTGGTAGATCGTCGACACGTGGTGCCGGGACTTCCAGTAGACGGAGAAGGTGCCTTCGCGCGTCGGCGTGTACTGCGAGCCGAACCGGACGTCCATCGACGAGACGACGTGGCCGTCGATCATCCAGGACAGCGACCGGCTGTTCTTGCTGATGCAGATCACCCGGCCCGTCATGCAGCGCTTGTCCGGCTTCGCGGCCGGCCGGGTGGTCGGCGGGTTCAGCTCGGCGGCCGTCGGCGCGTGCGTCATGCCGAGCAGCTTCTGCCAGGTGAGCGAGTCCGTCCTCCCCGTGCGGGACAGCCCGCGCTTGCCCTGGAACGACTGCACGGCGGCGACCGTGACGGAGCCGTAGTAGCCCGTCGGGCTGCGGTCGAAGTGGCCGATCTGACGCAGCCGGGCCTGGAGCTCGCGCACCCGCTTGCCCTGCGCGCCGCTCGCCATCAGCACCGTGGCCTGCGGATCGGCCGACGGCGTGGGCGTGGATGTCGGTGTCGGCTTCGGCGGCGTGCTCGGCTTCGCGCTCGCGGAGGGCTTCGCTGATTGCGTGGGGTCCGTGCCGGGCTTGGCGTCGTCGGTGGGTGAACTGCTCGCGCGCGGCTTCGACGGAGGGGCCGACGCGCTGCCTGCGGGCTCCGCCTTGCATCCTGCGGTCACGGCGACCAGCGCCAGTACGGCGACGGCGGATGCCGCACCGGCCCCGCGGCCACCCCTGTGTGCGTGGCCGCTCCCGGCCCTGCTGCTGCGTATCATCTCGGCCCCCTGGATCTGCGTTGTCTCATGGGACGGATTCCCGCTCTGCCCGGTTGCCGAATCCTGCGCATGATGGGGAAAGCGGCACCGAGGACCGGAGGATGTCAGGCATCAGGGCTGTGAGCAAGGTCCCAGCCGGGCCCCCTCCAACGGTCGCGCACCCGCCGCTACAGTCCGTCGCGAGAGCCATTGGTTACCAGTGAGTAGCTTCAGCGGGAGGCACAGCAGATGACGCGCGAGTCGGAGTCGGGACTGCCCATCGAGCCGGTCTACGGACCGGACACGCTCGACGGATGGGACCCCGCCGAGAAGCTGGGTGAGCCGGGCAGCTACCCCTTCACGCGCGGTGTGTACCCGTCGATGTACACGGGACGCCCGTGGACGATGCGTCAGTACGCCGGGTTCGGGACGGCCACCGAGTCCAACGCCCGCTACCAGCAGCTCATCGCCAACGGCACGACGGGCCTCTCCGTCGCCTTCGACCTGCCCACCCAGATGGGCCACGACTCCGACGCGGAGATCGCGTCCGGCGAGGTCGGCAAGGTCGGAGTGGCGATCGACTCCGTCGACGACATGCGCGTGCTGTTCGACGGGATCCCGCTGGACCAGGTCTCCACGTCCATGACGATCAACGCCCCCGCCGCACTGCTCCTGCTGATGTACCAGCTGGTGGGCGAGGAACAGGGCGTCCCGGCGCGGCAGCTCACGGGCACCATCCAGAACGATGTGCTCAAGGAGTACATCGCCCGGGGTACGTACATCTTCCCGCCCGCGCCCTCGCTGCGGCTGATCGCCGACATCTTCAAGTACTGCCGGGCCGAGATCCCGAAGTGGAACACCATCTCGATCTCCGGCTACCACATGGCGGAGGCCGGGGCCTCGCCCGCGCAGGAGATCGCGTTCACGCTCGCGGACGGCATCGAGTACGTCCGTACCGCCGTCGCGGCCGGCATGGACGTCGACGACTTCGCCCCGCGGCTCTCGTTCTTCTTCGTCTCGCGTACGACGATCCTGGAGGAGGTGGCCAAGTTCCGCGCCGCCCGTCGCATCTGGGCGAAGGTGATGAAGGAGGAGTTCGGCGCGAAGAACCCCAAGTCGCTGATGCTGCGCTTCCACACCCAGACCGCCGGCGTGCAGCTCACGGCCCAGCAGCCGGAGGTGAACCTGGTGCGTGTCGCGGTGCAGGGCCTGGCCGCGGTCCTGGGCGGCACCCAGTCGCTGCACACCAACTCCTTCGACGAGGCGATCGCCCTCCCCACCGACAAGTCCGCCCGCCTCGCCCTGCGCACCCAGCAGGTCCTCGCGTACGAGACGGACGTGACGGCGACCGTCGACCCGTTCGCGGGGAGCTACGTGGTGGAGAGGATGACCGACGATGTCGAGTCCGCGGCCCTGGAACTGATGCTCAGGATCGAGGACATGGGCGGCGCCGTCCACGCGATCGAGCGCGGCTTCCAGAAGGACGAGATCGAGCGCAGCGCCTACCGCATCGCCCTGGAGACGGACAGCGCCGAGCGGGTCGTCGTCGGCGTCAACCGCTTCCAGCTCGACGAGGAGGAGCCGTACGAGCCGCTCCGCGTCGACCCGGCGATCGAGGCCCAGCAGGCCGCCCGGTTGGCGAAGCTCCGTGCCGAACGGGACCAGGGGGCGGTGGACACGGCACTGGCGGCCCTGCGCAAGGCGGCCGAGGGCACGGACAACGTGCTCTACCCGATGAAGGACGCGCTCAGGGCCCGCGCGACCGTGGGCGAGGTCTGCAACGCGCTGCGGGAGGTCTGGGGGACGTACGTGCCGGCGGACGCCTTCTGAGAGCTCCGGCCGTGGAGCAGCGGGGCGGACCGCCGGCGCCCGGCCGAGGGGATGCCGCGGGGGAGGGCCGGGGCGGCATCGCCGCGGAGCCCCGCTTCCGGCGCGTCGTACCCCCGTGCGACACTCCGTTCCATGCTGGGTGTCACCGACCTTCCGACCTATCTCGCCGGCCTCGTGCTCATCGTTCTGCTGCCGGGTCCGAATTCGCTGTACGTGCTGTCCGTCGCGGCCAGGCGCGGAGTGCGGACCGGTTATGTCGCCGCGGCCGGGGTGTGGACCGGGGACACCGTGCTGATGACGCTGTCCGCGCTCGGGGCCTCCTCGCTGCTGCAGACGACGCCCGTGCTCTTCGCCGTCGTGAAGTTCGCCGGTGCGGGCTATCTGACCTGGCTGGCGATCGGGATGCTGCGCGCCGCGGTGTCGATGTGGCGCGAGCGGCACCGCCGGGTGGCGGAGCTGACGGGCGATGCGACGGACGGGTCCGTGACCCCGGGCGCCATGGAGCGGCCGTACCGGCGGGCGCTGGTGGTCAGCCTGTTCAACCCGAAGGCGATCCTCTTCCTGATCTCGTTCTTCGTGCAGTTCGTCGACCCGGGGTACGCCTACCCGGCGCTCTCCTTCCTGCTGCTGGGCACCCTGCTCCAGATCGCCAGCTTCCTGTATCTGTCGATGCTGATCTTCGGCGGCACCCGGCTGTCCGCCGCGTTCCGGCGCCGCAAGCGGCTCTCGGCGGGGGCCACTTCGGCGGCGGGCGTGCTGTTCCTCGGGTTCGCGGCGAAGCTCTCGCTCAGCAGCGTCTGACCGGGCGCCGGCGGTCTCAGCCGGCCCTGAGGCCGGGGCCCAGCGCCGTGACGTACTCCGCGAGCCCGGCCGTGTCCTCGCCCGCCCACCCGATGCAGCCGTCGGCCTGCGGCTCATCGGCGCGGCATCGAGGCGCGCTACGGGGCGGGGTGAGCGCGTCCGGTGCCTCCGGTCGGCCCGTCACCGCCTCCTACGACCGGGCGCGCCGCCGCCGTGCACGCGTCAGGACCGCCGGGGTGGACGCCAAGGCGACCAGGGCCACCAGCGAGGCCACTCCGGCAACCGCCCCGGCCCGCAGTCCCGGGGGCCGGAAGGCGCAGTCCACCGTCGTCCGGTCGCCGCCGACCGGGACGGCGACGAGACCGAGATACGAGTCGGCCGGACGCCCGTTGCAGTTCCAGCCCGCGATCCGGGGAGCGGCCAGCACGGCGACCCCTCCGGTCCCTGAAGGGAGTTCGGCGTGCACGCCGCTGCCGGAGACCGTGACCCGCGTCGCGCCGGTGCGCTTCAGCTCCGCCACCGCCGAGGCCAGGTGGCCCGGATCCAGGCAGCCGACGGCGTCGTGCGGGACGGTTCCCGCCCTTTCCGCCCGCAGCGTCACGGCGAGCCGGCCCGCCCCCGCGCCCAGCGGCAGAATCCCGGCACGGCGTGCGGGCAGGTCGCCCCGGACGTCATTCGCTTCACCGGTCGCGCCCAGCCGGGCGGTGCCGAACAGGTCGGGCGCCCACAGGAACACCCGGCTGCCCGCGGGGCAGTCCGCACGCAGGGTGTACGTGCCGGGGTCCACTGCGTAGGCGCTCGTGTTCCTGTCGGTGGCGGCCGCGCCGTCCGCGGACCGCAGCTCGGTCGTCGGCAGCGTGTACACCGAAGCACCCAGCAGCTTCTCCTGATTGCGGAAGGGCGAGCGCCCCCACCCGGACGCACCCGAGCCGGCCGGCCGCACCGTCACCAGCGGCGGGACGTCCTGCCGGGTCACGGTCACCGGGCGGTCGTCCGGCCGGTTCCAGACCTGGTGCGGATCGCGCGGCACGTGGACCCGGGCGCCGACCGAGAACACCGCGTCGGTCACCGGGTTGTCCAGGCTCTGCAGGGCGCGGCCGCGCGATGTCCAGCCGCCGCCCAGTGCGAGGAAGGTGCGGGTCGTCACGTCGGGCGTATGGCTGCTGTAGTAGGCCCCGCCCTGCCCGCCGACCAGCAACGGATCGTTGGCGGTGCTCTGTTCGAGGCCCGGGTCGGTGCGATAGCGCGGCCAGCCGTCGGCACCCGCGACCGCTGCGGCCTGGTCGCTCTGCCGCTCCCCCCAAGGGGCGTAGTCGTCGAGCCGGGTCAGCCGCTGCCGGTCGGCGTACGCGGTGGTCGCGGCGGCCTGACCGGCCTGCGCCCCGGCCAGGAGGACGGCCGCGAGCACGACGAACCTGCCGCTGCGGACCAGCGCGAGACCGCAGAGGACCGCCACCAGACCGGCGGCGAACAACGGATAGGTCCACCGGGTGACCAGCTCACTGGGCGCTGCAGCGGCGGCGGCCAGCACCAGCACCCCGCCCCCGCACAGCAGCGCCCGACGGTCCGGCCAGGCATGGGCGAGGGAGGTCCAGGCGGCGATCACCACGAGGCCGGAGAGGACGAACGTCTGGCGGAACGGGCTCCCGTTCGGGGTCGCGAAGGCGTGCCAGAGCAGATGTGTGGGCCCCCACTGCAACGACAGCGCGACCACGGCGACCAGCCCCGGCCACACCCACCGTTCCGTGCGCGGCACGGAACGGTGGAAGGCCAGGGCGCAGGCCGGAAGCAGGGCAGCGGTGCCGATGAAGACCGCGGGGCTGAAGAACCCGTACGTGGCCGGCAGCAGGCGGGCGGCGACGTCCGGCCAGGTGGCGGCGGCGAACTCCCGGGTCCAGCCCGGATAGGCGTGCCGGGTGCCGAGGAAGACCGGCACGAGCACGGGCGCGGCCAGTCCGATGCCGAGCACCACGGTCCGCACCGCGCGTACCAGGCCCCGCACCCGCTCACGCGGCGTCCCGTCCTCCAGCAGCAGCCGCACCACGAGCACCAGGGCGGCCCCGAGCGTGGCCATGTACGCGGTGTAGAAGTTGGACACCCAGGCGAGCGTCACCAGGAGCGTCCCCAGCACCGGCCGCCGCGCGGTGCGTGCCCACTCGCCGGCCAGGCACAGCAGCGGGAAGGCGATGAGTCCGTCCAGCCACATCGGGTTGTACGCGGCTTCGGCGACCGACCAGCCGCACAGGGCGTACGAGGCACCGAGCACGGCCGCCGGCCACTCCCGGCCGCGCCCCCGGCGCAACGCGGTGAGCAGCCAGGTCATGGCCGCTGCGGCCGCCCCCGTCTTCACCAGCGTGACCACGTAGACGGCCAGGTCGATCCGGTCCCTCGGGAACACCCCGACGAGCAGGGCGAACGGGCTGCTCAGATACGTACCGAGGTCCGGCAGGAAGCTCGTGCCGAAGCCCGACTGCCAGTTGACCAGCGGCCCGCCGTCCGCCTGTCCGTGCAGCAGGTCCCAGAGCCGGGCGTGGAACGGGACGAACTGATTACCCAGGTCGTTCACGCTGCGGGTGCGCGGGCCGAAGGGGTAGCTGCGGGCCACCGCGTCGCCGGCACAGACGGTCACGACGGTGAGCACGGCGGCCAGCGCGGCACCTCGGCCGCGCGGCGATCGGAGAGTCGACGGAGTCCTCATGATGGGTCGAATATGTCATCGAGCATCGTGAAATCCCGCGAGTGAAAAGGCGGTTCACCTGATGGACCACCAGCCTTCACGCGGCACTCTCCGCCCGGTCATCCTCCGCGGGCGTCAGCGCCCTTCGCCTTCCGTCGGGCACCCTGCGCCGGTCGGTCGCGCACGGGCCCGAGTTCGGCGCCCGCGCCCCTGACCGGGGCCGCCGCCCACGGGCGGAGGGCGGCAGTTTTCCGGGCTGACAGGGCGAGTTCATCTTCCGGCCGTACAGGTTTCCTAGCGTGCGACGGAACCACGAACGGTTGACGAACATCCGTACCTCTCCCTACGCCCCCTCCCCCCACGGGCAGCAGACGCTTGGAGCGCCATGACGAAAGCCCGCACCCGTTGGCCACGGCAGCGTGACGCGGAGGAACCCGTCCCGCCCGACGGCGGCACGCCCTCCCTCGCCGCCGTACGCCCGACGGATCTGGAGACGTGTCTGCGTGCCTGCGCCGCGCACAGCGGGAAGCTGGTCGCCGGGCTCGACCGGCGGCGTACGGCGCTCGCAGAGGCCCTGCGCCATCTCCTGGCCACCCACGCCGCCATGGAGCAGACGCCGTCCGCCGAGGCCGCCTCCCCGCTCCCGCTCCTGCGCCGCGCGGGCAAGGGCGGGACGGGCTCCGCCCTGGTCCTCGGCGACCGGTTGCTCGACCCGCTGCTCGCCGTCGGCACCAAGGCGCTGGACTGCGGTTACGAGGACGAGCTCAAGCTCGCCGTCCTCATCACCGACACGGTGCTGACCCAGCGCAAGGGATCCCGGGCGGCCTGGCGGTTGCGGGGCCGCGTCCTGGAGGCGATGGGCGCCGAGAGCGACGCCGTCGAGGCGTACGAGCGCTATCTCGCACTCACCGACGAGGACGGTTTCGGGGTCGCGGCGAAGACGGCCGGGCTGCGGGCCGGTGCCGAGCGCCAGAGCGAACTGCTCAGGAAGCTGGAGCAGAGCTGCCCCGAGGCCGCGGCCTTCGCCGCGGGGTCCGTCACCGACACCTGGGCCGAGGGCCTGGCCCTGCACGGGCGCGGGGACTGGAACCGGGCACGCTCCCGGCTGATCGGCGCACTGCTCGCCCAGGACCGGGCCGGCGCACCGGTGCCGGAGATCCAGGAAGCCCTCAGCCAGTACGTCGGCCTCGCACTGGAGGCCGGCGGCGCACCGGGCAGCGGCGGCACCCTGCGCACCGGCGCGGGCAACGGCGACCCCGCCCTCCTCACCGAGCTCCTGGAGCTCTACGCGGGTCAGCGCCGGGCCCGGATGCGCGGCCCGGTCGACGACCCGACGTTCGGTGACGTCGAGTGGACGACGCTCGGTGAGTTCCGCAACCGCATCGCGGGCAAGTCGATCTGTCTGATCGCCAACTCGCAGCGGGTCGGCACTTCTTCGATGGGCGCCGAGATCGATGCGTACGACCTCGTCGTCCGCTTCAACTCGTACCGGACGGACCCGCCGGCGACCGGCAGCCGTACCGACATCCACGCCACCATCCACAAGCACGGCTTCAACTGGGACCAGAAGGTGCACACCAGACTGGTCTTCGGCGGGATCTCCGGCGACTGGAAGTACTCGCTGCGCAACCGGCTGGTGCCGGGCGCCCAGCAGTACCTCGGCGACGAGTCCCTGCGCTGGCCGCTGCGCAACATCGGCAGGGTCGGCACGGCCGACTGGCCGTCCATCCCCACCACCGGCTTCAACATGCTGTGGCTGCTGGACTACCTGGATGTCAGCCCTCGACTCGACCTGATCGGCTTCGACTTCTACGAGAGCGGCGCCTACCGGATGCCCGCCGCGATGAAGATGCCCATCACCTCCGTCCACGAGTACACCAGCGAAAAGGCGTGGGTCATGGAACGCGCCCAGAGCGTCACCGACACGAGGATCAGCCTGCGATGACGACGCCCCCTACCGCGCTCGCGCCACACAACGCCGCCAACGCGCTCACCGGAAAGCGCCGCGTCGCCTTCGCGAGCTTCGTGGACGAGAACTACCTGCCGGGCTTTCTCGCCCTGCTGCGCAGTCTCGCCCTGTCCAACCCCGGAGTGTGCGAGGACTTCATCGTCCTGCACGACGGACTGCGTCCCGCATCGGTCGCGAAGATCCGGGCGCTGCACCCGCGCATCGACTTCCGCCGTGTCGACGCCGCGCACTACGACTCGTACGCCAAGGGCGACCAGGACAACTACCTGGTGCGCAAGGCGTACTTCATCCTCGACGTCTTCCGGGTGCGCGACTACGACACGGTGATCACCCTGGACACCGACATGGTCGTCCTCGGCGACCTGGGCGACCTGCTGAAGCTCCGCGACGGACTCGCCGCCGTTCCGCAGTTCTTCTACGGGCAGCACAAGCTCAACAGCGGGCTGCTGGTCATCCAGCGCGAGTATCTGAGTGATGCCTTCTGCGCGAAGATCGACGACGTCGGCCGCAAGGGCACCTACGAACTCGACAAGCACGACCAGGGCATCCTGAACGCCGTCCTGGACGGCGACTTCGTGCAGCTCGACGCCCGCTACAACTTCGTCAAGCGGCGGCTCTCCGGCGACCTCCCGGTGCCCGAGACCACCGCGATCCTGCACTTCACCGGCCGGCACAAGCCGTGGCAGGGCGGCGAGGCCGGTTATGGACTCGCCGAGGCCCGCTGGCGTGAGTTCGAGCTGTCCGACGCCGCGTTCCACTCCGCCTACCTGGCGCTGCCCGGCGCCAAGCACCACGACCTGCTGGTGCACTACGGCACGCCGCACGTCCGCCGCACTGCCGACCCCGAGAGCGCCCGCAAGGTCGCCGCCGCACACATCGGCGCAGGTGAGTACCAGGAGGCGGCCGACCTGCTCGGCGGGGTCCGGATCCCTGTCGACGAGGCCTGGCCGCACGAGGTGCTCGGGAACGCGCTGATGAGCGTCTCGCGCTACGAGGAGGCCCGCGCCCAGCTCATGCTGGCCACCGCGGCCCCCAACCGGGCCGCCACCGCCTTCTCGCGCCTCGCCCAGATCGCCTGGATCCACGGCGACGACGCCGGCGCCGCGCAGTACGCCCTCCAGGGTCTCGGCGTCGACCCGACCCACCGGGCGAACCGGCTGATGTACAAGCGCACCAGGGATGCCGAGACGCCCGTCGAGGGGCCGGCCGCCGACCAGCTGGCGCACGTCGCCTTCTACATGGACCGGCAGGGCAACGCCGGGGACAAGCTGCTCCCGGAGAGCGTCCGGCTCGCCTTCGGCCGAGACACGGGCCCGGCCCGCTGGCACTCCGTCCACGCCCACCGGCTGTTCGACGAAGCCGCCCTGGAGCGGGTCAACGCCCGCCGGGGACTGGTCATCGGGGGCGGCGGCCTCTTCATCCCGGACACCGCCGCGAACGGCAACAGCGGCTGGCAGTGGAACGTCCCGGACGCCCTGCTGGAGCGGATCGACGTACCCGTCATGGTGTACGCGGTCGGCTTCAACGCCTTCGACGGCCAGGCGTACGGCCACGGCCGCGACCGGTTCCTCTCCTCGCTGCGCAAACTGGTCGAGCGCGCCTCCTTCTTCGGGCTGCGCAACCACGGATCGATCGAGAAGGTCCGCGAGCTGCTGCCGCCGTCGCTGCACGACAAGGTCCGCTTCCAGCCCTGCCCGACCACGGTCACCCGGCAGCTCGTCGACGGCTGGAGGGACCCCGCACAGCGCGAGAACACCGTCCTCGTCAACGCCGCGTACGACCGCTCGGGGCTCCGCTTCGGCCATGACTACGCGCACTTCCTCGCCGAGATGGCCACCGCGGTGAAGGGGCTCGGCGCCCATGCCGAGGTGAAGTGCGTCGCCCACTCGCTGGACGACGAGCGGATCGCCTTCGACCTGCGGCGCGAGCACGGCATCGCGCTGCCGGTGATCCCGATGTACGACTTCGGGAACGACGAGATCCGTGACACGTACGCCCGGACCAAGCTGGTCATCGGCATGCGCGGGCACGCGGGAATGATCCCGTTCGGCTGCGGCACGCCGATCATCAGTCTGATCTCGCACCCGAAGATGGCGTACTTCCTGGCCGACATCCAGCGGCCCGAGTGGGGCATCTCCGTGCATGACCGGCACCTCGGGGCGCGGCTCGTGGAACGCGCGGCCGGTTTGCTGGACGACCACGCGGCGGCGGTTGCCGATGTGCACGGCCGACAGCAGGAGCTGTGGAAGGTCACCGAGGCGAACGCGGCGGACCTGCGGTTCATCCAGGGGGGCGTGCGCGTCTGACAGCACGGGGGAGGGGCGGGGACGCCGCCCCTCCCCTCCCCGCGTACATGCCCGTCCGCGAAGGCCCCGTCCGGTTCAGTGACCGAACGGGGCCCTGTGCGTGGGCTCCCGGTACTCAGGTGGTGATGGCCCGTGCCGGTGGTCCGGCCGCCGGCGTGTCCGCCGCTACGACGGGACTCCGCCTGCGCCGGCCGGCCCTCAGCCCAGTGCGGCCCGCTTCAACGTCCGTGCCCGGCGCGCTATTTTGCGCAGGGCCGGGCTGCGCGGGATGAACGAGAGCTGGGCGGGGACCGCGCCCGGCAGCGCCAGAGTGGTCAGGCGGCGACGCTTGAAGTAGCGCCAGGTGCCGTGGCCCAGGTGGCGCGAGAGGTAGCGCTCGGCCGCCGGGCGCAGATCCGGGTAGATCCGCGGCTGCATCGCGAAGCCCACGGCGTGGAGCAGCGGGGAGACACGCTCGACCACGTGCTCCGCGGACGGCGGCGACCACTCGCGTACGGCCTGCGCGTCGCCCAGGTCCGGCAGCAGTGCGTCCACCAGTGTCACCGGCACCCGGTTGCTGTTCTCGTACGGGGCCAGCCGGTCGAGCAGAAGCTCCGTACCGGTCCTGGCGACCGGCAGCCCGTAGAACACGGCCGCCGTCAGCAGAGCCGTGGAGAAGCAGCCGACGACCAGCGCCGGTCGCATCCGCTGGTACAGCACCTCCGCGAGCAGGGACCCGCCCGGCGTACGGGTCCCGCCGGACCGGCTGTCCAGCACGGTCAGTTCGGCGCCCAGCGCGGTCGCCTCGGCCACCATCGCGTGCGCCCACTGTTCGGGCGCGGTGGGATGCGGCTTGAACACCAGACGGGTGTGGCCGAGTGCGACGGCGCCCCGGATCATCCGCAGATGCAGCTCCTCCTCCTGCGCCGCCTCGATCAGTCCGAGCGCCGAAAGGTACTGGCCCAGCAGCAGTGCGGGAGCCTCCACGGGCGGGACCGCGACGGGCAGGTCGGCCAGTTCGGCGAAGACCTTCAGCAGGTGGTCCGTGCTCAGCGTCTGAGCCTCGACGCCGAACTCCGTGAGCAGCAACGGCTTCAGCCCCGGCACCAGATCGGGATGCAGGAGGCGGCGCACCCGGGTGCCGACCAGCGGGTCGAGCTTGTTCCTGGTCGGGCCGTAACTCATCAGGCCGTCCGCGTACACGTCGATCGGTGCGGCGGTGAAGATCTGGCAGACCGACAGGGACGGGCTGACCTGGATCGACTCGACGACCAGCTCGACACGGTCGTCGCCGAGTCCCCATACGAGCCGCAGATGACGCTCCCACAGCGGCACGTCGTCCAGCCGCGGCACCCAGGCGCCGGGGTGGAAGGGCGCGATGGCCTCGTTCCACGACAGCACACCGTCGAAGCGGCCGCGCAACGCCTCGAAGCCCGGCATCGCGTCGACGGACGGGGACGTCTCGGGGATCGAGGCGTTGTTGCAGAGCAGGAGCAACGAGCGGTCGGCGGGCTCGAAGCGCCCCTCGTCCATCGCGGCGGCGAGCGTGGCCACGCCGTAGAGGGTGGAGGCGACGAAGATGCGCGTGGTGCGCACGGTGGTGCTCATGCGGCGGCGGCCTCCTTCACGGTGTGCGGCCGGCGGCGCAGCCGGCGCAGCAGCGTCGCGCGCTGTCCGTCCATCGAGTCCAGCGCCTCGTCGAGCACCTGTTGCGGCATACGCTTCAGGGCGGCCGAACTGAGCGACTTCAATGTGCGAGCCACGGAGGGTTCGAACCTTTCGATGGAGCTGATGTGGTGGGAAATCACGGCGCAATAGGTCCGTACGGCCTTCGGCAGCAGGGTGTCCGCGTCACGGTCCTCGGCCGTTTCCCGTACGACCTGGTCGAACGCCCGGATGAAATCGAGTTGGCGTACGTCCCCGATCTGGGTCAGTGAGGTGGAAACCCCGCGCCGGTAGAAGAGGCCCAGCATTCCGGTCACCGCGAAGGATTCCGCCTGCCGGTGCAGCCGCCAGATCCACGGCCGGTCCTCCGCCGTGCGCAGCCCGTCCGTGAAATGCAGCAGACCGCGGTCCAGCAGTCGGCGGTGATAGATCCCGGCCCAGGCGTACGGATAGTCGACCATCGTGGACCGGGTGGCGGGCAGGATCGCCGCGCGGGGATCCAGCGGTACGTCCCTGAGGCCGTGCGGCGCGCGCTGCACGGTGCGCGCACGGGCGTGGGCCTGGACATGGTCCGTACGGACGAAGTCGCAGGCCAGGCCCTCGGCGCGGGCTACGAGTTCGGCGTAGTAGCCGGGCGCCAGCCAGTCGTCGCCGTCCAGGAAGGTGAGGTACTCGCCGCGGGCCGCGTCCAGCCCGGTGTTGCGCGCGGTGGCCAGACCGCCGTTCTGTTCGTGTCTGCGCACCACCACCCCGGGGATGTCCTCCTGGGCGCGGTGCAGGATGTCGGCCGTCCCGTCGGTCGAGCAATCGTCGACGAGGATGAATTCGAAGTCGTCGCGGGCGTTGGCCAGCAGGCTGCTGAGGGTGTCGGGCGCGTATGTCTGCACGTTGTAGAACGGCACGATGACGGAGAGCTTAACCACCCGCATCACGCTAGTTCCGGGCTGCGCATTCGCCCTGTCGGCCGGGCGGACGCCGGGTGAACGGAACCCGTCGGAATCGTTAACCGGTGTGCCCGCAGGGGCATTTCCATTGGCTTTTCGACGAGCGGGCAGCCGGTTCGACAAGCGTCGGCGGGCTGTTAACTTTCTGTTGCTTTCGCGTTGGGCTGTCCACCCCCGGGCCTTCCTAACGTCTTGGACGTGCCCCTTCGTAACAGCAATTCGGCTTCTCCAGCAGGGCTGGAGTCCACGGACGCGCAGCCCGCCGCGCTCCGCGTAGCCGTACTCGCCGACTCCGACACCCGATGGAAGTGGGGCGCGCTCACCGCGCGCCGGCTGACCACGGGGGGCGGCGGCGCGCCCACGGACCGTGCGGAGATCAGCGGACTGCTGCTGCGTGGCCGGGCGACGCCGACTCCCCGCCAGCTCGCCGAGGTCGGCGACGTCGGCATCGACACCGACCGGGTGCGTGAGGTGACGGCGGTCGAGTTCCTGCACGCCGTGCGCGACGAGGGCTACGACCTCGTGGTCCTCGCCCTCGTCGGCGGCGCTGTCCAGGCGATGCTGCACGGCATTGCCGCACTCCGGCTGCCCATCAGACCGGTCCTCGTCACCGGTTACGTCGGCGTCGTCTACGAGAAGCTCGCCGACGGACTGCTGCTGCGGCACGGCGCCGACATCGTCCTCGCCAACTCCCGTCACGACGCGGAGCGTTTCCGCGCGGTGTACGAGGGAGTGGGCGCCGATGCCTCGGCCGTCACGGAGGCGGCCCTGCCGTTCCTCGGCGGCGCTCCGCACCGCCCCGAACAGGGCCGCGACACCGTCGTGTTCGCCGCCCAGCCCTCCGTGCCCGCCTCGCGCGGCGACCGTGCGTACCTGCTGCGCAGGCTCGTCGAGCACGCCAGACTGCATCCGCGGCGCGAGGTGCTCCTCAAGCTGCGCTCCAAGCCCGGTGAGCACACCACGCACATCGAGGAACTCCCGTACCAGCGCCTCGCCGAGAAGCTGCCCGGCGGGCTCCCGCCCAACTTCCGCCTGGTGTACGGGCACATGGGCGAGGTCCTGGACCGTACCGACCTGCTGGTCACCGTCTCCTCGACCGCCGCCCTGGAGTCCCTGCACCGCCGCATCCCCACCGCGGTCCTCACCGACCTCGGGGTGCGCGAGGCCCTGGGCAACCACCACTTCATCGGCTCCGGCCTGCTCACCTCCTGGGACCACCTCGACGGCGGCGCCCACCCGCGGCCCGACGCCGAGTGGCTGGCCGGCCAGGGGGTCGCCGCCGACGGCACCTACGACACGGCCTACGACACCGCCCGCGCCCGGGTCACCGCCCTGCTGGCGCAGGACCGGCTGCCCGACCCGGCGCCCTACTACACACCCGCCACCGCCCCCGGCTACCTCCCCGGAATCCTCGCCCGCCACCACCTGGCCCCCGACGGCCACCCGCTGCCGGGCGCCGCCGCGCCCAAGGAGACCGGCCGGGTCAGAGGAGCCGTGCGCGAGGCCGTCCGCGACGCGGCCCGGGGCGCGTACCGCCACGGCGTGCAGCGGGTCGCCCCGGTCATCCGACGGATGGGCGAGCTGTGAAAACCATCCCCAAGTCACCCAATGGAGCAGCGATGACGCAGCCCACCGTGCTCGCCGTGATCCCCGCCCGCGGCGGATCCAAGGGCGTACCCGCCAAGAACCTCGCCCAGGTCGGCGGAGTACCGCTGGTCGTCCGCGCGGTCCGCGCCTGCCTCGCGTCGAGCGAGGTGACGGACGTCGTCGTGACGACCGACGCCCCGGCCGTCGCGGAGGCGGCCCGGGCCGCAGGCGCCGCGCTCGGCGAGGCCGGCCGGCTGCACTGCGTCCAGCGCCCCGAAGCCATCGCGGGCGACACCGCGACCAGCGAGGCCGCCGTCCTGCACGCTCTGGACACCTACGAGGCGGAGCACGGCCGGACCGTGGACGTGGTCCTGCTCGTCCAGTGCACCAGCCCCTTCATCGCCCGCGAGGACATCGACGGCGTCGCCGCGGCGGTCGCCCGCGAAGGCGCCGACACGGCCGTCACCGTCGCCCCGTTCCACGGCTTCCTGTGGCGCGACGGCAGCGCGGTCGAGGACCACAACTACGGCGTCAACCATGACAAGGCCGTCCGCCCCCGCCGCCAGGACCGGCCCGAGGACCTCCTGGAGACGGGCGCCGCCTACGCGATGGACGCGGCAGGATTCCGCACCCACCGCCACCGCTTCTTCGGTCACACCGCGCTGGTGCGCACCGACCCCGCGCGCGTCCTGGAGATCGACGACCCGCACGACCTGGCCCGCGCCCGCGCACTGGCCCCGCTCCTGGACCCCGCGCCGCTGCCCACCCGCGAGGACATCGACGCGGTCGTCCTCGACTTCGACGGCACCCAGACCGACGACCGGGTCCTCATCGACTCCGACGGCCGCGAGACGGTCGCCGTCCACCGCGGCGACGGACTCGGAATCGCCGCACTGCGCAAGGCAGGCATGCCCCTTCTGATCCTCTCCACGGAACAGAACCCGGTCGTCGCCGCCCGCGCCCAGAAGCTCCGCGTCCCCGTCCTCCACGGCATCGACCGCAAGGACCTCGCGCTCAAGCAGTGGTGCGACGAACAGTCCATCGCCCCCGAACGGGTCCTGTACGTCGGCAACGACGTCAACGACCTCCCCTGCTTCGCACTCGCCGGCTGGCCCGTGGCCGTCGCGAGCGCTCACGACTCGGTACGCGCCGCCGCGCGCGCCGTGACGAACACCCCCGGTGGCTTCGGCGCCGTCCGCGAGATCGCGGCCTGGCTCCTGGGCCCCACCCTGACCGATCCCACCCCCACCAAGTAAGTAAGGACCACCCTCATGAGCACCTCCCGACTGCGCACCCTGGGCACCCGCACCGCCGGCCCCGGCCACCCCGTCTACGTCACCGGCGAGATCGGCATCAACCACAACGGTGACCTCGACAACGCCATCAAGCTGATCGACGTGGCCGCCGAAGCCGGCTGCGACGCCGTCAAGTTCCAGAAGCGCACCCCGGAGATCTGCACCCCGCGCGACCAGTGGGACATCGAGCGCGACACCCCCTGGGGCCGGATGACGTACATCGACTACCGCCACCGCGTCGAGTTCGGCGAGACCGAGTACCGGGCGATCTCCGAGCACTGCGCCGAGCGCGGCATCGACTGGTTCGCCTCCCCGTGGGACACCGAGGCCGTCGCCTTCCTGGAGAAGTTCGACGTCCCCGCCCACAAGGTGGCCTCCGCCTCCCTCACCGACGACGAGCTCCTGCGCTCGCTGCGCGCCACCGGCCGCACGGTGATCCTCTCCACCGGCATGTCGACCCCGCGCCAGATCCGGCACGCCGTGGAGGTCCTCGGCTCGGACAACATCCTGCTCTGCCACGCCACTTCGACGTACCCGGCCAAGGCCGAGGAGCTGAACCTCCGCGTCATCCACACCCTCCAGCAGGAGTACCCGAACGTCCCGATCGGCTACAGCGGCCACGAGACGGGCCTGCAGACGACCCTCGCCGCCGTCGCGCTCGGCGCCGCGTTCGTCGAGCGCCACATCACGCTCGACCGCGCCATGTGGGGCTCCGACCAGGCCGCGTCCGTCGAGCCGCAGGGGCTGACCCGCCTGGTCCGCGACATCCGCACCATCGAGGCGTCCCTCGGCGACGGTGTCAAGAAGGTGTACGAGTCGGAGCTCGGTCCGATGAAGAAGCTCCGCCGGGTCCCGGGCGTCGTGGCAGAGAGCGGCGAGACGGCCCAGGCCGCCGAGCCGGTCGCGGTCTGACGGGCAGACCGGTGAACCTCGCCTTCGTCGAGAGCCCGGTCCAGCTCCTGAACGTCCTGGAGTGGGCCTACACAGAGGGAGGCGGCGGCCGTGTCGTCGCGGACGTCACCGTCGTCGTCCTCCCTCCGGTCGACCCGATGTCGCGCGGTCAGCTGCGCCGGATGGCGGAGCTGGCCCGCGACGAGGGCATCACCGTGCGCTGGCAGGAGGCGCGCGGCGACTCGGGCACCCCCCTGAAGTCGCTGCGCGCCCTGACCCGGCTCGTACGCAACGCCGACCACATCGTCATCGGGGACCCGTTCTCCCGCTACGTACAACTTTTGCTCTCCCTGGTCCGGCCCCGCCGGCTCACCGTGGTCGACGACGGCACCGCCACCATGGAGTTCGTGGCCCTGCTGACTCGCGGCGAGCGCCTGGTGCGCTGGCACCGCCGTGGCGGCTCCGGCCCCCGGGACCTGGCACTGGCCCCGGTCTCGGCCACCGCCCGACGGCGCTTCACCCCGTCCGCGGCGCGCGAGGTCGAGCTCTTCACCGCGATGCCGGTGATCCCGCCGCCCGGCATCACCCTCATCCCCAACACCTTCTCCTGGACCCGCTCCCGCTTCGGGCCTCCGCTGCTCACCAAGGGCGCGGACCTGGTCGGCACCTCGCTGGTCGAGACGGGCGTGGTCGACCGCGTCCCGTACCTGGAGGCGGTCGCGGCCCTCGCCCGTACGCACGGCGCCACCCGCTACTTCGCCCACCGCCGCGAGTCCACCGAGAAGCTCCACGCCCTGGAGGCCGCCACCGGCCTGGAGATCGTCCGCCCGGACCTCCCCCTGGAACTCATCGCCCGCCGCGGCCCCATCGGCCGCACGGTCCTGAGCTTCCCCTCCACGGTGGTCCACACCCTCCCGCTGGCCCTGGTCGGCACCGAGGTCAAGGTCGCGGTCTGCGACATCGCCCCGGAGTGGCTCCGGGAAACGGCGTCCCCTAGGGCGCAGGGATTCCTCGCGGGAGTCACGGAGACGGCCCGCGACGTCCAGAGGCTGGCGCCGTGGCGGGTGACGGCGGTGACTACGGAGGCGTGAGCTCGAAGGGGCCGACCGCGTCCTCCGGCCACTCGTCGGAGTCATGGGTGATGTGGATCCGCCCCCGGAGCGAGCCGCGCCCGGTCCGCTCCACCGGGGCCGACAGCGGCACGTACGTGGGCCTCAGCCCGGGCGGCAGTTCGGACTGCCGCCCGAACACCAGGACGTCGCCCGGATCGATGCAGTCGTTGCTCAGGCTCGCGATGATCCCTGCCGACAGAAGAATCCTGATCAATGAGTCCTGCATGTGCAGACCGACCGATCCGAGACGGCGGACGTCCGGTGAATGAAGGTCTCCAGCAGCGACCGCCACCCTTGCGGCCTCGGCCAGCCTGCCGTCACCACGCCAGCTCACGGACACGGCCGCCGAAGCCAGGTCCGCGTCGCGATGGACGTGGACCACCGCACCGGGCCGGGCTTCGGAGACATGGTCGGAGCGGAAAGTGGGCAGTCCCGCGAGCTGAAGCGCCTGGACGACTTCATCGGCCAACTCGGCGCGTACCGCGATCACCTCGTCGGAGGCGTGGTCGAATCCGTACGCGTCCTTCATCGTTGCGCCTCCCCGTATCCGATCGGCGAGTGTACCCACCGCGTCTTCACCCCACACTCCGCGACCCAGTCATTTATTCGTCTATGTGGCTGAACTTTTCTTGTTTCATGGTCACTTGAAGGGGGAACGGACTTACCCTTCATCAGTGAACCACTCGACGCACCCCGAGACGCTCCGCGACGGTGAGGCCCGGCCGCTCGCGGCAGAGGCCCTGCCCGGCACGCTGCCCGAAGCGCTGCGCGCCGAGCTCATCGCCTTCCGCCGTGATCTGCACATGCACCCCGAGCTCGGCAACCAGGAGTTCCGCACCACCGCGGCCATCAGGGCCCGGCTGGAGCAGGCGGGCCTGGAGCCGCGGGTGCTCGCCTCCGGGACGGGGCTGATGTGTGACGTGGGGACGCGGGACGGGGCGACGCAGCCCATGCTGGCGCTGCGGGCCGACATCGACGCGCTGCCGATCCCTGACACCAAGGCCGGCGTCCCGTACCGCTCCACCGTGCCCGACCGGGCGCACGCCTGCGGGCACGACGTGCACACCACCACCGTCCTCGGCGCCGGTCTCGTGCTCGCCGACCTCGACCGGCAGGGGCTGCTGCCCAACCCGGTGCGGCTGATCTTCCAGCCGGCCGAGGAGGTGCTGCCCGGCGGGGCGCCCGATGCGATCGAGTGCGGGGTGCTGGAGGGTGTCGGCCGGATCATCGGGGTGCACTGCGACCCGAAGGTCGACGCCGGCCGGATCGGGCTGCGGGTCGGGGCGATCACCTCCGCCTGCGACCGGCTGGAGCTGTCCCTGGACGGGCCCGGCGGCCACACCGCCCGCCCGCACCTGACCACGGACCTGGTCACCGCCGCCGCCAAGGTGGCCACCGAGGTGCCCGCCCTGCTGGCCCGCCGGGTCGACGCGCGGGCCGGGCTCGCGGTGACCTGGGGGCGCCTGGAGACCGGGCACGCGTGCAACGTGATCCCGCAACACGCCGAACTGTCGGGCACGGTTCGCTGCCTGGATCTGGCGGCGTGGCGCGACGCACCGGACCTGGTGCACGCCGCGATCGACGAGGTGGCCGGAATGTACGGGGCCAAGACGGTGATCAACTACATCCGGGGTGTCCCGCCCGTGGTCAACGACCAGGCCGCGATCGACCTGCTCTCCGGTGCGATGACCGCCCGCCGCGGTTCGTATGCGATCGAGGACACCGAACAGAGCCTGGGCGGGGAGGACTTCTCCTGGTATCTGGAGCACGTACCGGGCGCGATGGCGCGCCTCGGAGTGCGGACGCCCGGCGACACGCGCGGGCTGGACCTGCACCGGGGTAACTTCGACGCGGACGAGGAGGCGATCACCGTGGGCGTGGAGCTCTTCACCGCCTCCGCTCTGCTTCACGGCAACCATCCGTAACCGGACAGGTCACCCCAGGTTCGCGACGATCCGATAACGGCTTCCGTACAGGGCTTTATCTGACATCTACGCGCGTTACGATCGCGGCGAAACCAGCGCCGGAAGAGGCGCTTCGGTCAGGTTTGAAGGAGCCTTCCCTTGCGCCGGGTATCCAAGATCACCGCAGCTTGTGCCGTTACCGCGGCGCTGGCGCTCACCGCCACCGCGTGCGGCAGCTCGTCCGACGAGAGCAGCAGCTCCGACGACGGCCAGATGAAGATCGGCATGGCCTACGACGTCGGCGGCCGTGGCGACAACTCGTTCAACGACTCCGCCGCCCGTGGCCTGGACAAGGCCAAGGCCGAGTTCGACGCCCAGACGAAGGAGCTCACCGCCAAGAACGGTGAGACCCCCGCCGACCGCGAGCAGCGTCTGCAGTCGCTGGCCGAGGGTGGCTACAACCCGGTCATCGCCGTCGGCTTCGCGTACAAGGACGCGGTCGACAAGATCGCTCCGAAGTACCCGAAGGTCAACTTCGGCCTGGTCGACTCGGTCGCCGAGGCGAAGAACGTCGCCTCGATCGTCTTCACCGAGGAGCAGGGCTCGTACCTCGCCGGTGTCGCGGCCGCGCTGAAGTCGAAGGACGGCAAGGTCGGCTTCATCGGTGGTGTGGACCTCCCGCTGATCAAGAAGTTCGCCGCCGGCTTCCAGCAGGGTGTCAAGGACACGAAGCCCAAGGCCACGGTGCAGATCCAGTACCTGTCCACCGGCTCGGACCTGTCCGGCTTCGGCAGCCCCGACAAGGGCAAGGAAGCCGCCAAGGGCATGCTCGACAAGGGCGTCGACGTCATCTTCGCCGCCGCGGGCGGCTCGGGTGCCGGTGCGATCGAGGCCGTCGCGGGCCAGAAGGGTGCCTGGGCCATCGGTGTCGACTCCGACCAGGCCCTGGACCCGGCGCTGTCCAAGTACAAGGCGTCGATCCTGACCTCGGTCGTCAAGAACGTCGACACCGGCGTCTTCGACCTGGTCAAGTCCGTCAAGGACGGCAAGCCGCTGACCGGCACGCAGACGTACTCCCTGGCCAAGGGCGGCGTCAGCCTGACCACCACGGGTGACCACCTCAAGGACATCCAGACCCAGCTCGACGAGGCGAAGAAGAAGATCGTCGACGGCACCATCACGGTCAAGACCACGACCTGATCCGTCCCGTCGATCGGGGCCCGGACGAGCGGCTTCGGCCGCCCGACCGGGCCCCGATTCACGTACCCCCTCACGGGGGTCACCGGCCCCGGTCCGCCATCTGTGATCAGGTGGCCAACGATTCGGTGGCGCTACGCGCGTAGCACCGCTCGGGCGCGGTACCTTTTTCCGCCCCCCGCTCACGCCATCCCGTCTCCGTCCCACCGCCTCCGCCCTCCGCTCCTGCCAAGGAGAGTGCGCCATCAACGCGTCCAGCAGTCCTCATGCCGTGGAGCTCCGCGGCATCACCAAGCGGTTCCCCGGGGTCGTGGCCAACCACGACATCGACATCACCGTGCGCCGCGGCACCGTCCACGCTCTCGTCGGTGAGAACGGTGCGGGCAAGTCCACTCTGATGAAGATCCTGTACGGCATGCAGAAGCCGGACGAGGGCACCATCGCGGTGGACGGCGAGCCCGCCACGTTCTCCAACCCGGGCGACGCCATCGACCGCGGCATCGGCATGGTGCACCAGCACTTCATGCTCGCCGACTACCTCACCGTCCTGGAGAACGTCGTACTCGGCTCCGAGAAGCTGTACGGCATCGGCGACCGGGCCCGCGCGAAGATCCGGGAGATCTCCGACGCGTACGGCCTCGGCGTCCGCCCGGACGCCATGGTCGAGGACCTGGGGGTCGCCGACCGCCAGCGGGTGGAGATCCTCAAGGTCCTCTACCGCGGCGCCCGCACCCTGATCCTCGACGAGCCCACCGCCGTCCTCGTGCCGCAGGAGGTCGATGCGCTCTTCGACAACCTGCGCGAGCTCAAGGCCGAGGGCCTGACGGTCATCTTCATCTCGCACAAGCTGGGCGAGGTGCTGTCGGTGGCCGACGAGATCACCGTCATCCGGCGCGGGACGACCGTGGGCACCGCCGATCCGCAGCACACCACGACCAAGCAGCTCGCCGAGCTGATGGTCGGCAGTGAACTGCCGTCGCCGGAGACCCGTGAGTCGACCGTCACCGACACACCGATGCTGACCGCCGACGGGCTGCGGCTGACCGCGACCGACCCGGACGGGGTGGTGCGCGCCGTGCTCGACGGCATCACCTTCACCATCCACAAGGGCGAGGTCCTCGGCATCGCGGGCGTCGAGGGCAACGGCCAGTCCGAACTCGTCGACGCCATCATGGGCATGCGCACCCTCGACGCGGGCTCGCTCGCCCTGGACGGCACGGACATCTCCCGTACGCCGACGCGCAGGCGCCGCGAGAACGGCATGGCCGTCATCCCCGAGGACCGCCACCGGCACGGACTGCTGCTGGAGGCCCCCCTCTGGGAGAACCGCATCCTCGGCCACGTCACCGAGCGCCCCAACAGCAAGGGCGCCTTCCTCGACCTCAAGGCCGCCCGCGCCGACACCGAGCGGATCGTGCGCGAGTACGACGTGCGCACCCCCGGCATCGAGGTCACGGCGGCGTCCCTCTCCGGCGGCAACCAGCAGAAGCTGATCGTCGGCCGCGAGATGAGCCACTCGCCCAAGCTCCTGATCGCCGCGCACCCCACCCGGGGCGTGGACGTCGGCGCGCAGGCCCAGATCTGGGACCAGATCCGTGAGGCGCGCCGCGAGGGACTGGCGGTCCTGCTGATCTCCGCCGACCTCGACGAGCTGATCGGGCTCTCCGACACGCTGCGCGTCATGTACCGCGGACGGCTGGTCGCGGACGCCGACCCGGCGTCCGTCACCCCCGAGGAACTCGGCTCGGCGATGACGGGCGCGGCCAGCGGCCACCTCGACGCGCCGGAGGAGACCCCGGCGGCGGAGCCCCCGGCCCCGGGGAAGTCACTCGCGCCGGACGACCCGGCCGCCGACCGCACCGACACCGACCCCCGGAACGGGGGAGAGGACCGATGAAGAAGATCGACAAGGAGCGGCTGCTCCTGGGGATCGCGGCCCCCGTACTCGCGATCGTGGTCGCCTTCCTGGTGACGGCACTCGTGCTCGCCGCCACCGGCAAGGAACCCTTCAGCGCCTTCGGCATCATGTTCGACTACGGCCTGAAGTCGGACAGCCAGGTCTACATCCTCAACAAGGCGACGACGTACTACCTCGCGGGTCTTGCGGTGGCCGTCGGCTTCCGGATGAACCTCTTCAACATCGGCGTCGACGGCCAGTACCGCCTCGCCGCCTTCTTCGCCGCCGCCCTCGGCGGCGCGCTGACCCTGCCCGGTGCCCTCCAGATCCCGCTGATCATCCTCACCGCGATGATCGTCGGCGCGATGTGGGCCGGTATCGCCGGTGTCCTCAAGGTCACCCGGGGCGTCAGCGAGGTCGTCTCGACGATCATGCTGAACGCCATTGCGACCGCGATCATCGGCTACCTGCTCCAGCAGCACCGCCTCGGACACCTCGACGAGGCCGGCACCAAGATCTCCACCGAGCCGCTCCCGGAGTCCTCGCACTTCTTCGAGTTCCCGACCACCCCGACGCCCGTCTGGGGCTTCATCGTGATCGCGATCATCGCGGGCATCGCCTACTGGTTCACGCTCTCGCGCACCCGCTTCGGCTTCGACCTGCGCACCGTCGGGCAGTCCGGCTCCGCGGCCGAGGCCAGCGGCGTGAACGTCAAGAAGATGATCGTCACCTCGATGCTCATCTCGGGTGCCATGGCCGGGCTGATCGGTATGCCGACGCTGCTCAACGACAGCTACGAGTACAGCGGCGACTTCCCGGTCGGCATCGGCTTCACCGGCATTGCCATCGCACTCCTCGGCCGCAACCACCCCGTCGGCATCGCGCTCGGCGCACTGCTCTGGGGCTTCCTGGAACGCGGCACCGGAAAGCTGGAGTTCGAGGGGTACGACAAGGAGATCGTCGGCGTGATCCAGGGCGTCATCGTCCTGTGCGTCGTCATCGCCTACGAAGTCGTCCGCCGCTACGGACTCAAGCGCCAGCAGAGCAAGGTCGGCGCGGAACTCGCCGCACAGGCCGCCCGTAACTCCGACCAGCAGGAGGTGTCGGCGTGACC
The DNA here is from genome assembly GCF_045162765.1 of Streptomyces sp. NBC_01013. NCBI lineage: Bacteria > Bacillati > Actinomycetota > Actinomycetes > Kitasatosporales > Streptomycetaceae > Streptomyces > Streptomyces sp. NBC_01013. The sequence goes on along the minus strand of NZ_CP108687.1, from coordinate 3,163,235 downwards.
GTCACGGCGACTTCCACCCCGCCCCCCGCGGCCCCCAAGGTCTCCGGCGGCAAGGGCGGCCGCACCCGCCTCTCCTTCCCCGTTGTCCTGCTGATCATCGCGGGCGTCCTGCTCGCGCTGTCCGCGGTGCGCGCCATCACCGGCGCCCAGGACGTCACCTCGGCCGGACAGATCAGCGCCGCCCTCGCGATGGCCGTACCGATCGGCCTGGCCGGTCTCGGCGGCCTCTGGTCCGAACGCGCCGGCGTGGTCAACATCGGCCTCGAAGGCATGATGATCCTGGGCACCTTCTTCGGCGCCTGGGCCGGCTGGCAGACCAACCCCTGGCTCGGCGTCCTCGCCGGTGTCATCGGCGGCATGCTCGGCGGGCTGCTGCACGCGGTCGCCACCGTCACCTTCGGCGTCGACCACATCATCTCCGGCATCGCGATCAACATCCTGGCGCTCGGCTTCACCACCTACTTCGCCAAGCTGTGGTTCAACTCCGGCGACGCGGCGGCCAAGGGCGGCTCCCCGAAGCAGTCCCCGCCCGCCGACGAGATCACCTCCGTGACGATCCCGGGCCTCTCCGACTGGCTGCACTCCATCGAGAAGCACCACTGGTTCTTCGTCTCCGACCTCGCCGGCATCATCGGCGGCCTGGTGACCAACCTGTCGCTGCTGACGATCGTGGCCGCCGTCCTGTTCGTCGTGACGTTCTTCGTCCTGTGGAAGACCGCCTTCGGCCTGCGGCTGCGCTCCTGCGGCGAGAACCCGGTCGCCGCCGAATCGCTCGGCGTGAACGTCTACACGTACAAGTACATCGCGGTGATCGTCTCCGGCGGCATGGCCGGACTCGGCGGCGCCTTCCTCTCCCTGGTCACCTCGCACATCTACAACGAGGGACAGACCGGCGGCCGCGGATACATCGGTCTCGCCGCGATGATCTTCGGTAACTGGCGGCCCGGCGGACTCGCCATGGGCGCCGGCCTGTTCGGCTTCGCCGACGCCCTCCAGCTGCGCAACGGCGGCGAGTCCGTCCACGCGCTGCTCCTGCTGCTCGTCGTCGTGCTGGCCGGCATCGCCGCCTGGAAGCTCTACCGCAAGAGCTTCCTGCAGGGCGTCGTCAGCGCGCTCATCGCCGCCGCGGTCCTGGTCTGGTACCTCGGCACGGACACGGTGCCCACCGAGTTCGTGAGCGCCACCCCGTACGTCGTCACGCTGCTCGTCCTCTCGCTCTCCGCACAGCGGCTGCGGATGCCGAAGGCGGACGGCATGCGCTACCGCAAGGGGCAGGGCAAGTGACGCCCACCGCCGGCGCGGACGCCGCCGCCGTCGCAGGGGCCGACTGGGACGCCCTGCGGGCCGCGGCCCGGGACGCCATGTCCCGGGCGTACGCGCCCTACTCCGGCTACCCGGTCGGCGTCGCCGCGCGCGTCGACGACGGCCGCACGATCGTCGGCTGCAACGTCGAGAACGCCTCGTACGGCATCGGGCTGTGCGCGGAGTGCGGCCTGGTCTCCCAGCTGCACGCCACCGGCGGCGGCCGCCTGACCCACTTCACCTGTGTGGACGGGGCGGGCGAGATCCTGGTGCCGTGCGGCCGGTGCAGGCAGCTGCTGTACGAGTTCGGCGGACCGGAACTCGTCCTGGAGACGCCGGACGGCTTCCGCACGCTGGACGAGATGCTGCCGCAGGCGTTCGGACCGTCGCACCTCGGTTAGCAACTCGCCGGGTGGGCCCGCAGGCGGGCCCACCCGGCGGCTCATTTCTTCTCTATGCGCGTAGAGTCAATGGGACTCATGCGTACGTACCGGCCGGAAGGACTCCAGGACATGGACGCCATCTCCGTCATCCGCACCAAGCGGGACCGAGGCGAGCTGACCCCCGAGCAGATCGACTGGGTCATCGACGCGTACACCCGCGGCGAGGTCGCCGACGAGCAGATGTCCGCACTGGCCATGGCGATCCTGCTGAACGGCATGAACCGCACGGAGATCGCCCGCTGGACCGCGGCCATGATCGCCTCCGGCGAGCGGATGAACTTCGACGCCCTCTCCCGCCCCACCACCGACAAGCACTCCACCGGCGGCGTCGGCGACAAGATCACCCTGCCGCTCGCCCCGCTGGTCGCCGCCTGCGGCGCCGCCGTACCGCAGCTCAGCGGCCGCGGCCTCGGCCACACCGGCGGCACGCTCGACAAGCTGGAGTCCATCCCCGGCTGGCGCGCGCACCTCTCGAACGCCGAGATGCTCAACGTCCTCGACACCACCGGCGCCGTCATCTGCGCGGCGGGCGACGGCCTGGCCCCCGCCGACAAGAAGCTGTACGCGCTCCGCGACGTCACCGGCACCGTCGAGGCCATTCCGCTCATCGCCAGCTCGATCATGTCCAAGAAGATCGCCGAGGGCACCGGCGCACTCGTCCTGGACGTCAAGGTCGGCTCCGGCGCCTTCATGAAGACCATCGAGGACGCCCGCGAACTGGCCTCCACCATGGTCGCGCTGGGCACCGACAGCGGCGTACGCACGGTCGCCCTGCTCACCGACATGGCCACCCCCCTCGGCCTCACCGCGGGCAACGCCCTGGAGGTCCGCGAGTCCGTGGACGTCCTGGCCGGCGGCGGCCCGAAGGACGTCATCGACCTCACCCTGGCCCTCGCCCGCGAGATGCTGGACGCGGCTGGACTCAAGGACGCCGACCCGGAGAAGGCCCTCGCGGACGGCTCCGCGATGGACGTCTGGCGCCGGATGATCTCCGCCCAGGGCGGTGACCCGGACGCCACGCTTCCGGTCGCCCGCGAACAGCACGTCGTCACGGCCCCGTCCTCCGGCGTCCTGACCCGCCTGGACGCCTACGACATCGGTGTCGCCGCCTGGCGCCTCGGCGCGGGCCGCGCCCGCAAGGAGGACCCGGTCCAGGCCGGTGCGGGTATCGAACTGCACGCCAAGCCGGGCGACCAGGTGACCGCCGGGATGCCGCTGCTGACGCTGCACACGGACACCCCGGAGAAGTTCGAGTACGCGCTCAAGGCCCTGCCGGACGCGTACGACATCGCCCCGTCGGGCACCCCGTTCGCCGCCACCCCGGTGGTGCGGGAACGTATCGCCTGACCACGCGCCCATGCGAGCGGCCCGCCGGAACGGTGAGAACCGTCCCGGCGGGCCGCTGTCATGCGGTCGGTGCCGGCTGCCTGCTCCGGCTGTCCTCTTCGGCGGTCTCCTCCGAGCCGCCGGCCGGTGGCTGCCTGCTACTTGCCGAAGTAGGCGTGGTAGATCGCCACCGAGGACGTGTTGCCCTTCTTGTCCGTGACCCTGGCCTTGAAGGAGATCGACTTCTTCGCGGCCGGGTTCTTCACGGAGATCCTGCCCTTGGTGACCGCGGTCTTCTTCCAGGTCTTCCCGGCGTTGTAACTGACGTACACCGTGAGCGACTTGAGGTTCTTCCCGGCGGCCGCGCCCTGCACCGTCACCGGCACGGACACGGACTTCCCGGCCTTGGCCGTGCTGTCCAGCGCAACCTCCGGCGTGAAGCGGACCATGGAGACCGGCAGCGCCGCGAGGCCCGTCGTCCGGCCGGAGCGGAAGGTCCAGCTCGCGTCGATCCGGGTGGAGACCGAAGAGATGTCAGGGCCGCGCCGAACCGACGTGGTCAGCCGGTAGTCGGCGGCAGAGGCGGGCACGGTGATGGGCGTCTCGCCCGCCAGCGGGTCGGCGTTCTTGGCGAACACCTTGCCGTTGCGGTACAGGACGGTCGACACCGATCCGTAGACGGAACCGCCGATGTTCCGGTGGCCGTCGGCGACCAGGGGCAGCGACCCCATCAGCACGTTGTCCTCCCGGAAGATCCCGAAGTCGGCGTTGACATAAGGCCCGAACACCGCGGTGTTCACGGTCTTCGCATACGCCTTTCCGGCCGTGAGGGTCTGCGGGGCGCCGAGGGAGTACGAGGCGTCCGTCCGCGGGTATCCGTCCTCGTCGAGTGCACCGTTCTGGTCGAAGTCGAAGCCCCACCGCACCTTGTCGGCAGTGGAGACATAGGCGGTGGTGGTCGACGGAAGCTTCTGGGTGGTTGCGGCCGACCAGCCGCCGAACGAGCCGGGCAGCTCGCCCCACGCGGAGAAGTCGCCGGTCTTGCCCTTGACGGACGAACCGGCGCGGACCGTGACCTTGGCCAGCCGGTCGCTGCCGAACGCGCGGTGGTAGCCGGTCGCCACCCGGCTCACCGGGCCGCCGAGCGCGATGTCGTACCGGGTCGCCGCGCCCTTGGTCCAGGTGCCGTACCAGTGCTGGGAGAGCTTGACGCCGGTCGTCTTCGGACCGATGTGCGCGGTGCGCAGATGCTTGTACGAGTCCAGCAGCCAGCCGTAGCCGTAGCTGTTGTCCTCGTGTTCGACCTGGAGGTCGGGCGAGGCGAGCACGGGCTTCGTGCCGGTGGCCGGGAGGGTGATGGTCACCGGCTTGGCCCGGCGGGCGTCGAAGGTCACCGTGGTGTTCCTGGTGAGGTTCAGAGAGGGCTGAGCGAGCCAGTCGACGCCCTTGTCCAGGTCGTCCGGGTCGATGTACACCGCCGAGTTCAGTACGTACCCGCCCTTGGGGACGCGGAGCTTCGCCGTTCCGTCGACCACTTCGGGGGACTCCCACACGCCGACGGCGGCACCGCTGATGCCGTAGACGTCGCCGGTGGTGTACGGGGCAGGCTTGCCGTCACGCCCGATGGTCTTGAGCGTGAGGTCGTAGGACTCGCGCTCACGGTCGACCGCGGCCGCGGTGCGGACGGTCTGCCCGCCGCCGGTCGCGACGACGTACGCGGAGTAGCCGCCGTCGGAAGTGCCGCCGAGCCGGGTGTTCACGGTCAGCGGCACCTCGGCGGTGCCGCCCGCCGGGACGGTCACGCCGGTGGTGCCGAGGGTGAAGAAGCCGGCCGGGGCGGGCTTGCCCGTCGGGCCGGTGCTCTGGACGGCGAGGGCGAGCGTGACGTCGGTCGTGCCGAGGTTGCGGTACGACACCTTCTTCGTGACCGGCACGTCATCGGTGTGCGGCCACTGCTGCCTGCCGAAGCTCAGCGAGACCGGTTCGGCGACGACCGTCTGGGCGATCGCCCGGTCGACGGCGATGCGGCCCGAGCCCTGCTGGAAGGGGGTGTACGGGCCCGGCTTCGTGGAGGCCGTGAGGGCGCCCTTGAGCTCGGTGTACTTCCACGTGGGGTGCTGCTGCTTGAGGAGCGCCGCGGCCCCCGCGACGTGCGGGGTCGCCATCGACGTACCGGAGATCGTCAGATACCCGGGCGGGTTCTGACCGACCTCCTCGTCGATGACGGAGCCGGGAGATGCCGCCGCCGTGATGTCCACGCCGGGAGCGGTCACATCGGGTTTGATGGCGCTGTCGCCGACCCGGGGGCCCCGGCTGGAGAAGTCCGCCAGCAGGTCCTCGTCGTCGACCGCGCCGACGGTCAGCGCGGAGTCCGCGCTGCCGGGGGAGCCGACCGTGCCGGCCGCGTCGCCCTCATTGCCCGCCGCGATGGCGAAGAGCACGCCACTGTCGGCGGAGAGCTTGTTGACCGCCGCTTCCAGCGGGTCGATCCCCGGGGTGTCGGTGCCGCCGAGGCTCAGGTTGATGACGTCGGCACCCTGCGCGACCGCCCACTCCATGCCGGCCAGGATGCCGGAGTCCTCGCCGAAGCCGTCGTCGTCGAGCACCTTGCCCTCGAGGAGCTTGGCGTCCGGGGCCACGCCCTTGAACTTCCCGCCCGACTTCGCGCCGGTACCGGCAGCGATCGAGGAGACATGGGTCCCGTGGCCGAAACGGTCCTTCGTGTCGGGCGCGGTGGAGAAGTTCTTCGACGTGAGGATCTGACCCTTGAGGTCCGGGTGAGTGGCGTCCGCGCCGGTGTCCAGGACGGCGATCTTGACGCCCTTGCCGGTGTAGCCCGCCTTCCAGGCGATCGGCGCGCCGATCTGCGGGACGCTCCTGTCGAGGCTCGCCCGGCGCACGCCGTCCAGCCACACCCGGTCGATACCGGCGGCCGTGGTCCGCTGGACGCCGGTCGACGGCTTGCTGGTGAGCGCGTGCCAGATGGACCCTGCGTCCTCCCGCGGGGTGACCACGGACTGTGCGTTCAGCGACTTCAGCACGGGCCCGACCCGGGTGGCACCCGCGTCGCGGACCTCGGCCTTCGCGGCCGTTGCGGCGCCGCCCCGGTAGGAGACGATCAGCCTCAGGCCCGACTTCTGGGCCCTGCGGTTCTCCGCCCGGCTCAGCTCCGTGATGTCGAACAGCCGGAGGTCCAGCTTTCCGGAGCCGACCAGCCGGTGTGCGTCGGCGGGGACGAGGTAGGTGTGCCCGTCGCGTATCTGCCGCTGCACGGGTATGTGTTCGCGCCCCGCCGCGGGGCGGAAGCCCACGACCCGCCCCTTGGCGCCCACCGTGACGCGGTCGCCCGTGATGAGGGTCAGTTGATGCCGGGTGCCGGACAGGCTGTCGGCCGGCTGCGACGGGCTGGTGTCGCGGGCCATGGCCGGGGTGGTCAACCCGGCCGCGAGCGCCACGGCCGCCGCGGTGGCGACGGTGGAAACACACGCTCTTCTCACGTGTCTCTGCAACTCTCCCCCTGGAGAATCAGGCGGCCCCCGAGGGGGCCGGTGGTCAGCCGTCTCCGGCGTGCACCGGAGCCGGTCAGTTCACCCGGAGAGAGGGCAGAACTGAGGGAGAGGGTTCATGGAGAGCACATAAGTGGCTGGAGTTGGCGCGTCGTTGTCGGTTGTCGCCCGTCCGTCGGCGAGGAAGTGACCGTGCTGAATGTGCCGGGAAGGCGCCAGGAGTGGCCCACGACGCCGGGGCCCCTCCTCCGGGAAACCTGAGCCGGGTCCTGAGGTCCTGGCGAAGGACAGAGGCACGGGGCGACGAGTTCCGGCCACCCAACGGGTCTCCCCGAGGTGTCCCACGGTCGACCAGGCGCTCAGGGCGCCGGCCGACGTGTGCCACCCGCCCCGTCGGCACGGTATCCACCGTGACGCCGCCGCGCGCGCGAACATGCCGGGTGACCTGCGGGTTCCTCGTGAGGGGGACGGCGTCGGTGGGCTGCTGCCGGCCCTCTTCCGCGTGCTGGACCCGGTGACGCAACACGGCCGGGTACGGCGGGAAGCCGATGAGGCCCGAGCCGGGCGGGCCTGATCTGGAGCGGGTCTTCACCGTCGGCCGGGAAGCGCCGCGCCGCCGCGATGAGTTTCCGTTGCGGCGCCGGTCTCCTTGGTATGGATTCCTTGTCCCCGGTCGCTCTCGTCGTGTCCGGGCGCGTCACCCGAGCCGGTGTGCCCCGCCTCTGCGCCGATCTGGAAGCGGTACTGGCCGCGTCGGACGCCGCGGTGGTGGACTGCGACGTCGGCGGCATCGTCGACCCGGATCTGACCTCGGTGGAGGCGATCGCCCGCCTGTCGCTGGTCGCGCGCAGGGCGGACGGCAGACGGCTGCGGCTGCGCGGCACGCCCCCGGAACTCCAACTGCTGCTCGATCTGGTGGGGTTGGGAGAGGTCGTCGGGCTTGCGGAGGATCCTGCCTGAGCCGGCCGTCGCCGTCCGGGCAGCCGGTGCACCACCCCTCAGGGCCGGGCGATCACCGCGTAGTCGCAGACCACCTGGGTGAGACGGGCCTGCCCGTCGGGCCCCACGGGCGCACGTTTCGCCGGCAGGCCCGGGGGCGACGGATCCGGCGTCCGGTGCTGCGCGCGCTTCGCGGACCGCACCGCCTGCGCACAGTCGAACTCCGGCTGCGGGCCCGGCTCCGCGCCGGAAGCCGGGGGCGTGACGGGGCCCGGCCCCGCGGTCGCCACCGGCTCACCGACCCACTGCGTGGCCCCCCAGCCGACGCCCGCGAGCACCACCCACCCCGCGACGAGCCCCCGCACCGCCCCGCGTCTCACACGGCATCCGCCTCAAGGTGATCCGGCAGACCGAACAGCGGGAACCAGCGCGCGGTGTCCAGGAAGCAGTGCATCCCGGTGATCGCGCCGTCCTGGATGTCGATGACCTGGACCGCCCACGGCACGAAGCCGGGTCCCTCCGGGTTCGGCTTGTAGTGCGCGAACGCCGGAGTGCCGTTGGCGGACGTGGCGACCAGCCGGGAGTTCTCGCAGGCGGCGCCGATCGACGTCATGAAGCCGGTGATGTCGTCGTGCCCCTGGAGCCAGAGGTCGAACGGCGGCATCGTCATGACCGCGTCCTCGTGGAGCAGGGCGGTCAGCGCCTTCATGTCGTAACCCTCGAACGCCGCCACGTACCGCTCCAGGAGCTTCGCCTGCTCCTCGTCCAGCGGATTCGCCGCGTCAGCGGTGGCGGCATCGCCCTGGTGGTCGGTGAGCGTCGCGCGAGCCCTCTGGAGTGCGCTGTTGACCGAGGCGACCGACGTGTCGAGCAGCTCGGCGACCTCGCTCGCCCTCCACGCGAGGACCTCGCGCAGGATCAGCACGGCCCGCTGCTTCGGCGGCAGATGCTGGAGCGCGGCGACGAACGCCAGCCGTACCGACTCGCGCGCCACCGCGGCCTCCGCCGGGTCCTCGACCGACGGCAGGATCCGCCCGTCCGGCATCGGCTCCAGCCAGGTGTTCTCCGGGAGGGGATTGAGCGCGGCCTGCGCGAGCGGGGTCGGGCCGGACAGATCGACCGGCCTGGCCCGCTTGTTGCCCGCGTTCAGCATGTCGAGACAGACGTTCGTCGCGATGCGGTAGAGCCAGGACCGCAGCGACGAACGTCCCTCGAACTTGTCGATGTTGCGCCACGCGCGCACCAGGGTGTCCTGGACCGCGTCCTCCGCCTCGAAGGCCGAGCCGAGCATCCGGTAGCAGTAACCGGTCAGCTCGACCCGGTGTCCCTCAAGACGGCTGTCGATATCGGTCGCCGTCGCCGTCAGATCACTCATCGCTTCACTTCACCCCTGTTGCGCTGTGACACCGCTCACTTCAGCACTTCGGAAGCTACCGCAGGGCACTGACAACGGGGGCGGGAAGAGCAGAAGCGGTCACGTTCCGAGCTTGCGCCCGTACACGTACACGTCGTCGCCGTTCTTCAACAGGTTCCAGTATGACTTCGCGTCGGCGGTGCGCATGTTGACGCAGCCGTGCGAGCCCGGCGGGTTCCACATCTTCACGCCCACCGCGTGGAAGGCCTGCCCGCCGTCGAAGAACTGGGAGTACGGCATCGGCACGTTGTAGATGGTGGAGACGTGGTTCTTGTGCTTCCAGTAGATCTTCTTCGCGCCGGTCCGGGTCTCGTACCCGTTACGCCCGGTCCGTACCGGCACCGGCCCGAACTTCAGCTTGCTGCCGTCCTGGATCCAGCTGATCTGCCGGGTCAGGTCCACGCACGCGATGCGCCCCTTGTTCGTGGGGCACTTCTTCGCCTTGTTCGGGGTCTTACCGGCCGCCTTCTGGGCGGTGAGCGTCTGCATGGTGCGCCAGGTGATGGGACCGGCGTAACCAAGGGTGGGGGTGACCCCGTACGTGCTCTGGAACGACCGGATCGCCTTGCAGTCGGCGGCCGACTGCTTGCCGTCCACCTTCAGGTGCAGATACTTCTCGGCCTGCTTCTGGTACGGCCCCTTGGAGGCCGTGCACGACGCCGCCTGGGCGGTGCCGCCGGTGCCGAGCACGAACGCCGGTATCGCCGTCAGACCGGCGACGGTCAGCGCGAGCACGCGCCGCGTCCGTACGCTCCGCATATTCCCCGTGACTCTCATGTGAACCCCAACTCCCCTTCGCGCGCTGTGCGGTGCTTCCGCCTGCTAGACGCGCGTCGGGGAGTCGATGGTTGTGCGCCGAATGTCTCAGTTCTGTACGGGTCGGCTCCGTACGGAGATCACCGCGCTCGGCCGCAGCCGCTCGGCGCGGGCAGCCCGCGACCCGTAGAGCGTGATCGACACGACTCCGAGCACCGCGACCAGGCCCAGCGTGACCGTGCCCGCCCAGCCCCCGGCGTGGAAGGCGACCGCGCCCAGCGTGCCGCCCGCGCTGGAGCCCAGGTAGTACGCCGACTGGTAGAGCGCCGACGCCTGGGCACGGCCCGTGGTCGCGGTCCGGCTCACCGATGACGAGGCGACCGCGTGCCCGGCGAAGAAGCCGGCCGTGATCAGGACCAGGCCGAGGAGGACGGCGGCCAGCTGGTCGGCGAGCGAGAGCAGCAGACCGGCGGCCGTGGTGGAGACGGCGAGGTAGAGCGCACCCCGGCGCCCCGTCCGGGCGACGAGCTTGCCCGCGGCGGCGGAGGAGACCGTACCGACCAGATAGACGAGGAAGATCGAGCCGACGACACCCTGCGGGAGGTTGAAAGGCGCCTCGACGAGCCGGTAGCCGATCACCGTGTAGACCGCGCCGAACACCGTCATGAACAGGGCGCCGATCGCGTACAGCCGACGCAGCAGCGGGTCGGAGAGGTGTCCGCCGACGGTCTTCGCCAGAGCCCTCGGGTTCAGCGAACCGGGGGTGAAGTGCCGAGCCCGCGGGATCATGAGGTGGAAGACGATCGCGCAGGCCACGGCCAGCAGCCCGACCGCGCCGAGCGCCGCCCGCCAGCCCCATGCCTGGGCGATCCAGCCGGTGAGGATACGGCCGCTCATCCCGCCGATGCTGTTACCGGCCACGAACAGCCCGATCGCGGCAACCAGGGCCTTCGGCCGGACCTCCTCCGCCAGGTACGCCATCGCGGAGGCGGGCAGACCGGCGAGTGCCGCGCCCTGGACCGCACGCAGGGCGATCAGCCAGCCGAGCGAGGGGGCGAACGGTACGAACAGGCCCACCACCACGGCCACGGCCAGCGAGGCGGTCATCATCTGCCGCCGGCCGAACCGTTCGGACAGCGCGCTCATCGGCAGCACACACAGCGCCAGCGCACCCGTCGCGGCGGACACCGTCCAGCTCGCCTGTCCGGCCGTGGCGCCGAAGGACGCGGAGACGGCCGGCAGCAGGGCCTGGGTGGAGTAGAGGAGTGCGAACGTCGCGACACCGGCGGCGAAGAGCGCGAAGCTCATCCGGCGATAGCCGGGGCGTCCGGGCTCGAGCCGCTCCGAGACGGCGGGAACGGTTGCGGCGACGGGGGACGACTGGGTCGAGGCGGCCACGATGAGGGTGGACGCCCCGGTACTGGCAGGAGGCATGCCACGAACGTAGGCCTGCCACCTTTCATGCGTCCAATGCACAAACACGCGATAATCAATCCCATGGCGCATCAGCACAGCTCACAGCCTCGACTGTCACCAAGCAGTTACGAAGAAGACATTCGCGCGGTACTCGCGCCACGCCTCGCGTACTTCGAGGCGGTCGCCCGCCACGAGCACGTCACCCGCGCCGCGCACGAGCTGGGCGTCCCGCAGTCCACGCTCTCCCGGGCGATGGTCCGCCTGGAACAGGACCTGGGCGTCGCCCTGTTCGCCCGCAAGGGCCGCACGGTGTCCCTGACCCCCGCGGGCCGCACCTTCCTCGGTTCCGCGGAACGGGCACTCGCGGAGGTGGAGAAGGCAGCCGACTCGGTACGGGCCGACGCCGACCCCACCTCCGGCAAGGTCGCCTTCGGCTTCCTGCACACGATGGGCTCGGAAACCGTCCCCGCCCTCATCCGCGCCTTCCGCGTCGACCACCCCCGGGTCCGCTTCCAGCTCGTCCAGAACTACGGCGAAGCCATGATCGAGCGCCTCCGCGCGGGCGGCCTGGACCTGTGCCTCACCTCACCGGTCCCGGACGCCCCGGACCTCGTCGCCCGCCGTCTGGACGAACAGCGGCTGCGCCTGGTCGTCCCCGAGGACCACCGCCTGGCCACCCGCCGCCGCGTCCGCCTGGCGGAGGCCGCCGACGAAACCTTCGTCACCCTGGAACCCGGCTACGGCCTGCGCCGCATCACGGACGACCTCTGCACGGAGGCGGGCTTCGTCCCCCGTGTCGCGTTCGAGGGCGAGGAGGCGGAGACATTGCGCGGCTTGGTCGCGGCCGGCCTGGGCGTGGCGCTGCTGCCGCCTCCGGCGGTGGCCCGCCCGGGGGTGGTGGAGCTGACGGTGACGGCGCCGCGGGCCGCCCGGGAGATCGGCGTGGCCTGGCTGGACGGCCATCCGGACACGCCGCCGGTCGCGGCGTTCAAGAAGTTCCTGCTGTCGCGACGGGGGAATCTGCTGCCGGACTGAGGGGGCGGGTCAGGAGGCGGCGGACGCGTACGCGGTGAAGTCCGACCAGGCGGCGGCGGAGACGGTGAACGGGCGGCGGTCCGTGTCCTTGGAGTCGCGTACGTGGACGGCGTCGGGGTGCAGGGAGACCTCGATACAGTTGTCGCCATCGCCGCCGCTGTAGCTGCTCTTGAACCAGTTCAGCTCTGTGGTGCTCATAACGCTCCTCGCATCTGTTCCAGCAAGTTCACCGTAGCCCGGCAATCCAGGGCCTGGGAACGCAGCTTGCCATAGCGCTGAAGCAGGATGCTGACTTCGCTCGGAGCGGTGAGCAGGGCGCTTGAGCGGTGCCCCTCGGTGTAGCCGAACCACTGATTACCGGGGCTCTCGGCCAGATACATCTGCCCGTCGATTCCCGTGTGGTCCTCCTGCCTGAACGGCATGACCTGGATCTCGACGTTGGTGTACCGGCCGATGCTGAGCAGGTGGTCGATGACGACGGCCGTGACGTCCCCTCCGCCCACCTGACGCTCCAGAATTCCTTGCTCGATGATGAAGCTGAAAGCGGTGTTGGGGCGTTGGGTCAGGAGGCGCTGCCGCTCAAGGCGAGCCGTTACCTGTCGGTGGATCTGCGTCCCGGTGAGTGGCGGAAGCTGGCGCTCGAACACTGCCCGGATGTAGTCCTCCGGCTGCAGCAGTCCTGGAATGCCCCGGCACTCGTACGCGTACAGCGTGATCGCCTCCTCCTCGATCCCCGCCCATTGCAGGAACCAGCTCGCCAGGCCTGCCTTCCTCCGCAGGCTTCGTGCGGCAGCTCCCAGGACCTTGCCCGCGACTGGCCCGAGAGCTTCCGCCGCCCTCTCCGGGAGGCTCGCGGGCGGGAATCTCTTGCCCTGCTCGATCTTGGCGATGTAGGCGGGCGAGTACTGCACTCGGGGCGCGAGATCCTCCTGGGTCAGGCCGGCGGCCTCGCGCAGAGCTTTCAGGACCGCCCCGAATGTCCTCAGGCCGTCGGACAGTTCGGGTTCGCTGCCCGCCGTCGTGCTCTCGTGGTCCGCCGTCATCGCCGCCCCGTCTTCCGTGCATCGATCAACTCGACAATGATCACGGACAGTTACCCGGCCCGTCCAGGGCGTCAACCCATACAGGCGGATCTGTATGGGCGTCGTTCCTGCTGGAAGCCAGGGTCGAGGCGGAACGCTTGGCGCATGACAGCACTGCAATCCCAACCCCCCGTAACCGTAAGTCCGTTCGTCCAGAGGTGCTCCGCCACCCGCCTCGGTGCGACCCTCGCGCGGCGCCTTGCCGTATGGAAGCTCGACGTCTGGGGGATCCCGTACGGCAGCCCGCTCTCCGACACCGTGGCCCTCCTCGTCGCGGAGCTCGCGGCGAACGCGGTCCTGCACGGACGCGTTCCGGGGCGCGACTTCGAGCTGCGGCTCTCGTACGCGCACACGACCGGCGTCGTACGCGTCGAGATCTCCGACACTCACGAGGCCCGGCCGGATCCGTCCGCCGTCGAGCAGCCCGACGCAGTGGCGGAGGGCGGCCGGGGCCTGCTCATCGTCGAGGCCGTCGCCTGCCGCTGGGGCGTGAGCGACAGGGGTGGGCCGGGCAAGACCGTGTGGGCGGAGACAGGGCCGGCCGGGGTGCCGGGCGTGCTGTGAGGCACTGTGCGAGAGCGGAACGTATTACGCAGCCCGCCGCCACCTCGCTGCCGACTCGACCAGCACCCGCAGCTCCTCTCGTCCCCGTTCCACAACTGCCAGTAGCTCCGCGGGCTGGGCATCGGACGGCAGCGGAGTGTCGGCCAGCAGGTCGAGCACCGTGCACGGAGTGTCCAGCCAGTGCTGGAGGGCCCTCCAGCGTCGGGTGCGCTTCTTGTCCAGATGCGGATCCCAAGGATCGGATGCGTAGGGCGTACGGTCCTCGCCGTAGGCGAACAGCAGACCGGAGCGGCGAATCAGACAGGGGAAGCAGAGCCCGCAGTGGGCGAGGCGCGCTTGGTTTCCCTGGCGGGCCGGGGGAGTTCCACAGCTCAGCGTGGCCTCCAGAACCTCCTGGGGCAGACCGGCGTCCCGTGCCATCGCGCACACCCCGCCCTTGGTGAGTGAGGCGAAGGGATTGACGACTCGTAGCGCCACATCAGGGGTGTCCGTGATCTCTGCGACGACGCGGTTGAGGTGATACAGCGTCCAGGGGTGCACCGAGCGAGTGGAACAGGAGCCGGCACGGGCGGCGGAAAGGGGAGGGTTCAGAGCGAGCTGTCCGTTCTCGGGGATGTGGACGACGGGGACGCGCTCGGCCGCTGCGGCGTGTACGGCTGCGGTGGCGTACAGCAGACCCCGTGAGCGCGTGGAGCGTTCCAGCTCGAACGTGGCCCCTTTGGGCTTGCGTACGGTCTGACTCTGTTCGAGGCGGCGCAATGGACGCTTGCTCTGCCCTAGTACCGCCTCGTACACGGAGTCCTGAAGTGCCTCGAAGTTCCGCTCCTGGAAGGTGACCAGGAGCAGGGCGCCCGAACTGATTGTGGTGGCCCGCTGTGCCGCCCAGCCAAGGGAATCCAGACCACCGGAGAAGAGGCTCACTTCACGGGCGTATTCCTCGGTGTCGAAGGTCAGGGGTCCGGACCGGGTCCGGTCGGCGTCGAAGGGGCGGAACTCCACTTCCCAGCGGTCTCCCGTCACTGTCGTGAGCAGCTTGGTGAGGTGCGGAAGGGCACGGGCCCAGGCGCCGGGAGCGGTGACTGGGACGGAGAGGCGGATATGGCGGGTCCAGCGGTCGAAGGTTGCATTTCTGGAGGTGCAGCGATCTGCGGCAAAGACGGCACGAGCAACCCGCTGGAGATCGTCCGCCCAGTCCGGGGCGGGCGCGAAGAGCAGGCGGCGGTCGGGCGCGCGTTTTGAGGACTCCCAGTAAAGATCATCGCTCAACGGCTGCCAGGGGAGGCCGGGCGCAGGGGCTCCCGGGTGGGCGCGCCAGGAATAGAGGACCGGTCTCGTGGTCATGCGGCTGGTGTCTCCTCGCTGCGAGGGGTGTTCGGCCCGGAGCCGGTATTGGTGAGCAGTCCGAGTGCCGCTCCGACGGCGCGCGGGACCAGACCACGTGCGACCTGCGCCAGGGCAAAGGCCGCCGGATTTGTCACGGCGGCCACATCCTCCTCGGCTTCTGCCGCTGCATCGAGGAGCGCGGCCGCCTCCTCGCACGGGTTGGGCACCAGGCCCAGCACCCGCTCGGCGACCCAGTCCGCGATGTGGTCGTCCGGGTCGGCCAGGGGCAGTACCGGAACCACTAGCTTGACCTTCTCGGCTATGACGACGCGCAGGAACTCGGCCACGATGTCCGCGAAGAACCACTGGTAGAGGAGACAAAGCAGGTCGCCGGGCCATTGGCTTCCGCCTGGGGCGAGAACCTCGGGACAGTGCCTTGCCAACCGGTCCGCAGTCGCCGCGGCCGCTCGCCTCACGGCTGCGTCCGAGATCGTACCGCCCTCGCCGCCCACGGCTGCGGTGAAACGGGACACGAACTCCGTGCGGTCCATTCCGTTGTCCGCCGCGTCCGGGCCGACGTCGGCACCGCCGTCGTTCTGCGGCGCCGACTTGGTGTGCATGACGGTTGTCAGGCGCTCTCCCGCCGCGCACGCGACGTCATACAGACCGAACGCGGACGGATCCTCGCGCAGCGTCCGGTGCAGCACATTCAGATGGTCCTCGGCGATCGCATCCAGCGCCGGGAATTCGTAGGCATCCGGTACGCGATCCGCCTTCCCGCCCTGACGTCGGTGGTCCGCGACGCCTTCACGGCTTGCTGAACGTGACCTCCTTCGAGTCCTTGTCACGCTTGAAGTTGCCGGCGAAGCCCCAGTTCTTCCAGCCGCCGTCGCCGTTGTTGGTGATCGTGCCGTCCTTGACGGCGAACACGTCGACACCGTCCACCACCGCGAGGTGTTCGAGGCCGGAGACCGCGGAGAACGAGATCTCGTTGAAGTTCTTCACCGCGATGATGTTCGTGCCGGGGAAGCTGCGGCTGTATTCGTCGACCAGCGACTGGTTCAGTTCGGCGTCCCCGCCGGGCGCCTTGCCGCTGTAGTCGGTGCCGGGGTAGGGCCCGCCGTCCGTGTTCGTGTACTTCGGTGCCCCGTCGTCGAAGTCGACCGATTCCGTTCCTGTGGCTAGGGCGTCGGCGTCCAGGTCGGCGGGTTCCGGCTGCTCGAAGGTGGCATCCTTGCCGTCGCGGGTGACGTCGCCGTAGTACGCCCAGTTGGTGTAGCCGCCGTCGCCGTCGTTGCTGAACGTGCCCTTGTCGAAGACGTAGACGTCGAACACCGCCCGGCCCGAGGCGATTTCGTCCTCGGATTCGTCGGAGTGGTACTCGTTGGAGTTCAGCCGGTACCTGCTGTGGTCGATGAGCGTGTCCGGCTTCTCGGCCCAGTGCGAGGACTGCTCCGAGTGCATCGCGACCACGTTGTAGTCGGGGTAGCAGCGGCGCATGTCGTTCACGAGCATCCGGACCGCCTGCGTCGAACCCTCGTTGTCCAGCGGGGAGTACGTGTCGTAGTACCGGCTCCGGTCGGGCGGTTCCTGGCCCTCGATCTGGCAGCCCTCGTCGCCGGGCTTCCAGTCCTTCTTGCGCTTCGGGCGGGGAGGCTCCTCGAACGTGACGGTGCGGCGGTCCTCGCTGACGTCGAAAACACCCTTGAACGCACGGTTCTTCCAGCCGAGGTCGGCGTCGTCCGCCCAGGTGAACTTCCCTTTCTTGAACGCGTAGACGCGGTATGTCGTGCCGCTGATCTCGACGGTCTGGATCATGGCCGCGCCGTCCATCTGCTGCAGATCGCCCTCATGAGGCTGTGCGATGACGATGTTGTAGTCGGGGAGGCAGTAGGAGAGATCGTCGAGCGCCAGCTTGACCCGCTTCTCCTTGTTCTTCTCGTTGCTGATCTTCTCCGCGACGAAGTTCACCAGGTACGAGTAGCCCCAGGCGGCAGTCTTGCCGACGGTCCCGCTGCCCGGTACGGAGACCGAGGAGTGCGACGACCGCTCCCGTGGCTCGAAGCACAGGCTCGGGAGCGCGTTGCCTTGGGTGTCGTCGGACCTGTTCTCTGTGTTGCCTCGGGGCTCGTTGACCGGTCCGCCGCGCATGTCACCGGGCAGCCCGCCGGTGTCACCCGGCTGGGCGCCGGAGGTGTCGGCCGGTGTGAAGGACTTGGCGTCGGGGGGATTCCCGCCGCCTGCGACATCGTTGTCATAATTGACGTCGTTGTCACTCTGGCAAGAGGCGCCCCCGCCGAACTCCAGGACGCGGCAGACCTGCTGCTGCGCCGTGTCAGCGATGTCACCCCCGACGGACGTGGCAAGGATTGCGCCGACCACGGTGGCCGCCACCGTCACCATCGCCACGTACTCGATCGCCGACTGTCCCGCGCTCGTGCGCGGGTCCCGGCGCGTTCGTTCGCTGCTGTGCACGTCTCACCTCGTCATGGCTCGCTCGGATCGCGTCACCGGGAGCCGTGCGGCTGCCGGGTGTGAACCGTAGCCAGCGCGACGGGGCCCACGGACAGTGCCCAAAGGCCCATACCAGGACCTAAATCGGGAGTGTGGGACCCTCGCGCGTGGGGGCGGCCCCTGGGGTGCGAAGCGGCGCAAGCAGCGTGCCAGCTGATCCCCGCACCCCCGGGCAAGGTCGCCTTCGGCTGCCTCCGCACGATGGGCTCGGCAACCGTCCCCGTCCCTTCAGCGCGGGCCGTGGTCGAGGGTGGCGACCTCGCGTACGGCCTCGGCGACCGCCAGGAAGTCCTTCTTCAGGATCGAGTCGTGGTTGCTGGCGACCTTCGCGCTGATCTTGATGTGTGCGTTGCGGGCGACCACACCGTCGAGGCTGGCGCGGATGAGCTCCTGTTCGTCGCCCTTGCTTCCCAGGGAGTTGCCCGATGCGACGACGTACCGCGCCGGGACGGTGATGCTGTCCAGTACGGGGCCCAGTTCGCGCTCGCGGGCGAGCTTGCCGAGTTCGATGTTGCAGTCCGCCATCTGGGCGGCGTTCATGCGCGGGGTCAGGCCGGTCGGGCGCAGCAGCGGCATGAAGAGGTTCAGCCGGCGAAAGGTCTTGCGGATCCGCTGCTCCATGGCCTCGTCCAGCCAGTCGTGCGGCTGTGCGCCTTCGACCATGACGACGCCCAGGGTGCGGTCGGGATTGCGGCCGGCCCAGTGTGCTGCGACGAACGCCCCGTAGGACCAGCCGACCACGAGCGCCCGGTCGACGCCCCTGGCCGCGAGGACGGCGTCGACGTCCCGGACGGCGGCTTCGAAGGAGTAGTCCGCGGAACGCTTCGACTTCTTGCCGCGGGCCCGCTCGTCGTAGGTGATGTGCCGCCATCGCGTGCCCAGTTCCGCTATGACGTGCCGCCAGTAACCCTGGGTGGCGAACTGGCCGTTGAGGTAGATCACGGGGATTCCGGAGCCGCCGGTGTCCGTGACGGCCAGGGCCGTGTCCTCGACCGGCACCATGCCGGTCCACGCCGAACCGGTCGAGGAAGGGCTGTGCTTCGTCATGTGGTTCTCCTGGTCGCGTCGGGTGTGCGTCTCGTGCGGCTTCGCAAGGCCCTGTGTGCGGACCGCGGCCCCTTGGGTCCGATGGGCCGCGCTCGCTTCCTTACAGGCTGCGGGCGGTGATGTCGCCGTGGTCGGTGGTCGCTTGGATGTTCAGGCCGGCCGCGGCGCCTTCGGTGTTCCTCAGCGTGTTGTGGACCCGGCCGTAGCCGGTGCCGGCGTCCAGGGCGGCAGAGACTCCGTGGGCGGCGCCGACCGTCACGTCGCCCGTCCGGGTGCGCAGCACGAGCGTGCCGGAGGTGGCCTCGGTGATGTGGATGCTGCCCTTCTGGGTGCTGATCTCCGCGGCGCCGGTAAGGCGGCCGACCGTGACGTCGGCGGCGTGGGCGGTTACGTGCACGCTCGCGGCCTCGTCGATCCTGACCGCGCCGTGTGCGCCCTCGCAGGTGACGGCGCCGAGCCGTCCGACGCCGCGGAACTCGGCGCCGGCCGCTTTCGAATCGATACGGGATCCGGCGGGCAGTTGGACGGTCACCTCGATGGAACCGGATGCGCCGAGGAGCTGGTTCTTCTCCGCCGGGGCCTTGACCCGCAGGACACCGTCGGTGAACTCGACCGTGGTCTGCTCCGCCGCCTTCACGTCGCGGCCCTTGGAGGCGTCGGCGGGCAGGACCGTGACGGTGGTGTCAGCCCGGTCGGCGCCGATGACCTGGATGCGCCCTGCGGTGATGTCCACGACGGCGGAGATCGTGGCGGGGGTGTCGAACTTCTGCATGGTGCTCTCCTTGTGTGTTCTTCGTTTCTTACATTGGAAAAGCTACGTTGCGTTCGATGATCCGGCAACGAACTTATTGCGTCCAAATCGCATAGAAGCAGGTCGTGGTGCAGATTTCGTTGCAATGGTTGCGCAGCTAATGCAATGCCAGGATGACTGTTCGTTGCATTGGGGTGTGGGCGAACGCTACGCTGGCGACATCACGGACGACGAAGGGGACCGCGATGCCGGGAGGCAGACTCACCCAGCAGGAACGCCAGCAGATCGCACTGGGCCTGGCCGACGACCTCGCCTACGCGGAGATCGCCCGACGTCTCGACCGCCCCACCTCGACGATCACGCGTGAGGTGATGCGTAACGGGGGTCCCGCCGCCTACCGTGCCGAACTGGCCCACCGTGCCACCGAACGCCGCGCCCACCGGCGCAGGAACGCCCCGCCCCGAGCGCAGGGGGCACCGGTTCCGGCCGGCGGGAGCGACGACGAGGCCGTGCGCGAGTACGAGGAGGCTTTCACCACCCTCCTGATGCAACAGGGCCTGCCCAAGATGGCGGCTCGGGTGCTGACCTGTCTCTTCATCGCCGACGCGGGCAGCCTCACCGCGTCCGAACTCGTCCGGCGCCTCCAGGTCAGCCCGGCATCCGTCTCCAAGGCGATCGGGTTCCTCGAGGGTCAGGGACTCGTCCTGCGGAAACGCGACGAACGCCGCCGCGAGCGCTACTTCGTCGACGACGACGTCTGGTACCGGTCGACGATCGCCAGCGCCCACGGCACCGCCCGGATCGCCGAGACCGCACGGCAGGGTGTCGGCATCCTCGGCCGCGACAGCCCCGCCGCCGCCCGCCTCGAGAACATCGCCCGCTTCAGCGACTTCATCAGCGAGAGCATTCTTCGCGCCGCGGAGCAGGTCCGCGAAATCCTCCACGCGAAGCCCGAAACGAGCGCGGGCGGTACTGCCGAACCGGATGCGGACCGCGGATAGGGCATCGCGCGTCCGACGGGCGACCTCGTTGCGGCGGCACGGAGGCCGTGCCCGCCCCTCACCCCCGCAACGACTTCCCGAACCCCGCGGCCAGCGGCATCCGCAGCCCCAGTGGCGGTGGGGCTGCCAGTGCGTCGGCGACCGGGCGGGCGTAGGAGTGGGCGAAGAGGGAGCCGCGTACGAAGTCGGCTGCCAGGGCGGCCACTTCGGCGTGGTGCTGGCGCAGGGCGTGGCCGTCCGAATGGACCTCGAAGCGGCAGGTGTCGCGGTTGGACTTCTTGGCACGTTCGGCCAGGCGGAACGACAACTCCGGGTCGGAGCGCGCGTCGTTCGTGCCGTGGACCAGCAGGACCTGACGGCCGACCAGGTGCTTGACCGGTTCCGGTTCGGCGTCCGGGTCGCCAGGGAGCCAGGGGGCCAGCGCGAGGACCGAGGTGACTGCCGGATGGCCGCCCGCGCGGAGGGCCGCTCGACCGCCCATGCCGTGGCCGGCCAGGCAGACCGGGATGTCGCCGTAGCGGCGTACGGCCTCGTCCACCGCCCACTCGGCGTCCGCCGCCAGGTGGGCGTCCGTGGTGTTCCAGCCGCGGCAGCGGTAGTGGACGACGTGCGCGGCGAGGCCGTCGGTGCCGCCGGCACGGGCCAGCGACCGGGCCAGCGGGAGCTGGAGGGCGTAGGTGAGGGGGGAGGGGCGGCGGTGCGAATAGGGCTCGCCGTCCGGGAGCAGCAGCACGACGCCGCTGACCGTGGTGGATGCTCCGGCCGTACTGACGGCCCGTCCCAGCCTTGCAGCAGGCAGGGGGAGTGCGCGCTGTGCCATGACGTAACAGTGTCAGAAGGGCAGGTGTACGCCACCCGTATTCGCGGTCTCTGTTACGTATCGGCGAGCGGCGCCCAGCGGCGCTCTACGCGCGTAGGCGCTAGAGTGCGTGGATGATGAGCCCGACCCTCAATGTGCCCGGCCAGGATCAGATCCGGCGTGCCCCCAAGGTCCTTCTCCACGACCACCTCGACGGCGGACTGCGCCCCGGGACGATCGTCGACCTCGCCGCGGCGAACGGATACGACGGACTGCCGGAGAGCGATCCCGACAAGCTCGGCACCTGGTTCCGGGAAGCCGCCGACTCCGGGTCGCTGGAGCGCTATCTGGAGACGTTCGCCCACACCTGCGCCGTCATGCAGACCCGTGACGCCTTGGTCAGGGTCGCCGCCGAGTGTGCGGAGGACCTGGCCGCCGACGGCGTCGTCTACGCCGAGATCCGGTACGCCCCCGAGCAACACCTGGAAGCCGGTCTGACCCTCGAAGAGGTCGTCGAGGCCGTCAACGAGGGCTTCCGCGAGGGTGAGCGCAGGGCGCGTCAGGACGGCAACCGGATCAGGGTGGGTGCGCTGCTCACCGCGATGCGGCATGCCGCACGGTCGCTGGAGATCGCGGAGCTGGCCAACCGCTACCGCGAGCAGGGCGTCGTGGGCTTCGACATCGCGGGCGCCGAGGCGGGCTTCCCGCCCACCCGGCACCTCGACGCGTTCGAGTACCTCAAGCGCGAGAACAACCACTTCACCATCCACGCGGGCGAGGCCTTCGGTCTGCCGTCGATCTGGCAGGCCATCCAGTGGTGCGGCGCCGACCGGCTCGGCCACGGTGTCCGGATCATCGACGACATCGAGGTCGCCGAGGACGGCAGCGTGAAGCTCGGCCGCCTCGCCTCCTACGTACGGGACAAGCGCATTCCGCTGGAGCTGTGCCCGACCTCCAACCTGCAGACCGGTGCCGCGGCCTCGTACGCCGAGCACCCCATCGGGCTGCTGCGCCGGCTCCACTTCCGGGCCACCGTGAACACGGACAACCGGCTGATGAGCGGTACGAGCATGAGTCAGGAATTCGAGAAGCTGACCGAGACCTTCGGATACACACTCGACGACATGCAGTGGTTCACCGTCAATGCGATGAAATCAGCATTCATTCCTTTCGATGAACGTCTGGCGATGATCAGCGACGTCATCAAGCCCGGATATGCCGAGCTGAAGTCCGAATGGCTCTTCGAGCAGACCGCTGCGACCAGCGTGTCTACCTCGCTCGCCGGCTGATCGAGCGCTTTCTGGGAACGGCCGGGAACGTGATTCCCGGCCGTTTTCCGTGTTCCTCGATGTTTGCGGGACGGGCAGTGGGCTGACTACCTTGCAGAGCCGCTCACATCCCCTTCCCCAAGGATGAATTTCACATGAAGCAGTCTGCTGCCAGGACTCTCGGCGTCGCCGCTCTCGGTGCCGCCTTCGCCGCTGCCGCCGCCGGTACCGCATCGGCCTCCGCCCTGCCGCTGGAGACCGCGACCAGCGCACTGCCCGTCGCCGGCGCTCTGGCGAACGCCACGTCGACCCTCCCGGTCCAGGACACCGCCACCGAGCTCCTCGGCACCAGCCAGACGAAGGTCCTGGGTGACGTCGCCGCCCCCGCCAAGGGTCTCCTCGGTGGCCTGCCCGCCGGTGGTCTGACGACCAGCGGCCTGTCGGCCAACGGTCTGCCGCTCGGCCGCTGAGACCGGTCGACCGCTCCGCACCTGCCTGTGGGCGGGCACCCGTTGCCGGGTGCCCGCCCACAGGCGCGTGTACGGGGTGACTACCAGGCGGTCGCGGCGGACGACGGCCGCTCCTCGGGGAACAGCAGCCACAGCGCCAGGTAGAGCAGGAACTGGGGGCCCGGGAGCAGGCACGAGACGACGAAGATGATGCGCATGGTCCTCGCGGAGGTGCCGAAGCGCCGTGCCAGCGCTGCGCACACTCCGCCGAGCATGCGTCCGTCACGGGGGCGGGCAAGTGCGGCCATGGTGGGCTCCTTCGCGAACCGTTGCGGAGGGAGCGGTCCGTTGCGCTCCCGGTGTATCCAGGATGGCGCGCGCAAGGGGGGATGAACGTCGCCCTACGGGGCGATACCGACCCTGGAAATCGTCGGGGTCGACCCCTGAGGCGCCGCCGATCCGTAAGGGCCGTGCGGCCCGTGAGACCGCTGAGGCCCGGGAGACGCCTGAGCCGTCCCAGCCTCCCGCCCGATCCGGGGCAGCGCCCCCCGCTGCTGCTCGCGGTGGCGTAGTCGCGCCCGCCAGGCCGGGACGATCAGGGCGTGGGCCAGCGCGACGCCGATGGTGTTCAGGATCAGCGAGTCGACGTCGACGACCTGGCCGGGAACCCCGGTCTGGCCCAGCTCGATGGCCAGCGAGATCAGCGCTCCGGCCGCGACCGTACGGGTCAGCGAGGACCACGGGGAGACGAAGAGGCGGCCTCCGGCCAGCGGAAGCAGTACGCCCAGGGGAGCCAGCAGCAGGAGCTGCTTGCCGATGCCGCGGGCGGCGGCCGCCGGGCCGAGGGACAGATCGGCCTTGATGCCGGCGAACGGCTGGAGGTTGGCGGCGGTCATCCACGGCACGTCCAGCGGTCGCAGAGTCAGCCACCCGACGAGCAGCAGATGCGCGAGGAGCAGTGACACTCCGACCACGCGGAAGCGGATGACGGCTTGGCCGCCCGAACCTTGACGCACGTGACCCAAGACGCGGGCGGCGGCAGGATCGGTTCCGCTCGGGCCGGGGAGACCTGGCTCACCCCATGCGACGCCCTGCGCCGCGGGCCCGCCCGTCCGGCTCAGGACAGTAGGGCCGCGCCCGTCGTCGGTACGGTCTCGGGGCTGGCCTTGGTCTCCGTGGTGCACAGGTAGCCGCGCGGCGCGTAGTCACCCGGGCCGCCGAGCACCACCGAGCCGTCGGGGACGAGCGGCTCGCTCTCGGTGAACGTACAGACGATCTGCGCCAGCGCCTCGGACGGGAGGTCCTCCGGCTGCTCGCTGAGGCGCAGGGTGCCCTTCGGATCGCCCGCGCGGGGGCCGCTGATCCGGAGCGGCGCCGGAACATGGGTGGAGAACCCGGCCCTCTCCTCCGCGCTCGGCGGTGCCTGGCGCAGTTCGTCCAGGAGGGCCCGGGCGATCCGGAGCCGGTCCGACGTCGTCTCCTGGACCCGCACCGCGCGGTCCACGGTGACCAGTTCCGAGGCGCAGACCAGATAGACCTGCACGGGGATGCCCTGCTGGGCCTGCGTGGCGATGTCCTCCGCCGGCATCGCGCACGGCACCCGGGACGGAGCCGGGCCCGCGTCGACGGGGACCGAGGTGGTCCTGATCCCGCAGCCCGCCGCCAGTACGGCGCAGAGCGCGGCACCGGCCAGGGCTGCGGCGGGGCGGCGGCCCCGGCGTTCGCTGGGCGTCACGTCGCGTCGTCCTCCTCGTCCGGGATCTCCGCGTCGTGACCCTCGGCGGTCCGGTCCAGTGCCTCGGCGTCGCGCGGCAGGCGCAGGACGAATATCGCGCCGTCGCCGTCCGGCGAGTTGGCGGCGGTGATGTCGCCGCCGTGGATGTGCGCGTTCTCCATGGCGATCGACAGGCCGAGACCGCTGCCCTCGGAACGCGGCCGGGAGGCGCTGGCCTTGTAGAAGCGGTCGAAGACGTGCGGCAGTACGTCCTCGGGGATGCCGGGGCCGTGGTCACGCACCTCGATGACGAGGTCGTCGCCCTCGGTCCGCACCGCGACCCGTACCGGCGAACCGCCGTGCTTCAGCGCGTTGCCGATCAGATTGGCCAGGATCACGTCGAGCCGGCGCGGATCGAGGCGGACCATCATGCCGCGCTCGGCGTCCAGGTCCACCGCGTCCAGCCAGGCGCGGGCGTCGATGCAGGCGGTCACCTGGTCGGCCACGTCCACGGTGTCGAGGACGAGGCGGGCCGTGCCCGCGTCGAAGCGGGTGACCTCCATCAGGTTCTCCACCAGGTCGTTGAGGCGTCGGGTCTCGCTGACCACCAGGTGCACGGCGGGCGCGATCATCGGGTCGAGGCTGTCCGCCTCGTCCTCCAGCACCTCGGCGACCGCGGTGATCGCGGTGAGCGGGGTGCGCAGTTCGTGCGACATGTCGGCGACGAAGCGGCGGCTGGACTCCTCCCGCGCGCTCATGTCCGCGACCTTCTTCTCCAGGGAGCTCGCCGTTCTGTTGAACGTTCTGGAGAGATCGGCGAGTTCGTCGGTGCCGGACACCACGAGCCGGGTGTCGAGCTTGCCTTCGCCGAGCTTGCGGGCCGCGTCGCCGAGCCGCTGCACGGGACGCAGCACCGTCGTCGCCGCGGCCTGCGCGAGCAGGGCGGATCCGACCAGGGCCAGCGCGGTGGCGATCCCCAGTGACCAGGCGAGGGAGTTGAGGTCCTGCCGTTCCTGGTCGAGGGACTTGAGCATGTAGCCGGTCGGACCGCCGCCGATGATCTTCGTGCCGGCGACGAGGTACGGCGTACCGCGGATCGAGGTCCGCTGCCAGAACAAGTGGTACTGGTACTTGTTGCCCGCCTTGACCTGCTGCTTCCTGTCGACCTGCTTCTGCAGCGACACCGGCACGTTGTCGCGGGTGAAGGTGTCCAGGTCGGAGTTGCCGACGATCGGCTTGCCGGGATCGCGCTCGTCGATCAGCAGCACGCTGTAGCCGGGGCTGCTGCTGGCCATCTGTACGGCGGCGGCCTGCAGGTCCTCCTTGGTGGGCCGCAGTGGCAGGGATGCCGCCCGGCCCTGCATCTCCTGGCGGAAGTCCCCGAGCGCGGAGTCCTGCGTACGCGTCAGCACCGCCTCGCGGTTCAGCCAGTACGCGATCCCGGACGCCGACACCGCGGCGGTCAGCGCCACCAGCGCGAACACGACGACGAGCCGCAGCCGCAGGCTGGTCCAGCGGAGCCCGGCGAGCAGGCTCCGCCGTACAGCTGTGCTCACTGCGGCGAGTCCAGCCGGTACCCCACGCCCCGCACGGTACGGATCAGGGTCGGCGAGGACGGCACGTCCTCCACCTTCGCGCGCAGCCGCTGGACGCAGGCGTCCACCAGCCGGGAGTCACCGAGGTAGTCGTGCTCCCAGACCAGGCGCAACAGCTGCTGGCGGGACAGGGCCTGGCCCGGCCGGCGGCTCAGCTCCAGGAGGAGACGCAGCTCGGTCGGCGTGAGCTGCAGGTCCTCCCCGTTCTTCGTCACGGTCATGGCGGACCGGTCGATCACCACGCTGCCGAACGTGGCGGAGTCGGTGGACTCGCGCTCACCGCGGCGCAGCACCGCGCGGATCCGGGCGTCGAGCACCCGGCCCTGCACGGGCTTCACCACGTAGTCGTCGGCACCGGACTCCAGACCGACCACGACGTCGATGTCGTCGCTGCGCGCGGTCAGCAGGATGATCGGCAGCTGGTCGGTGCGCCGGATGCGCCGGCACACCTCGAAACCGTCGATCCCGGGCAGCATCACATCCAGCACGACCAGGTCGGGTCGCTGCTCGCGCAGCAGGTTGAGGCCGTCCTCTCCCGTCGCCGCGGTGGCCACACGGTGGCCCTGGCGAGACAGCGAGAGTTCGAGGGCCGTGCGGATGGCGTCGTCGTCCTCGATCAGCAACAGGAAAGGCACGTTGGTCATTCTGACCCATGGGGGTGCCCTAGTTCGACAGTTGGTCCCCTCTCATGCACCCGGCAGCCCCGAATCGTGTCTGCGCCGGGCCCTGTGACAGGTCTGTGACAGTCGGCGGACAGGGCCATGAAATCGCCCCGGCAAGCTCGTTGACACAAGGAACGGACGGACTCCACCGACGGGGGGCGCGAGATGAACGCAACGCACAGCATCACCACCAGCGCAGTTGTCACGCGTCTCCACGACATCGGGCGGAGCACCGAGAAGTCCGGCGCCGCAGTGAACGGACGGGGGTGCGTTCGAGGCGCCGGGCGTCAGCACCCGTCATACATGACGGTGGTCGACGCGCCCGCCGCCACGGGGGCGGGCAACGGGGGAAGCACGTACGGGGAGGTCACGGGGGAGCGGAAGGCCCCGGCGCAGTCCGAGGACGCCGAAGTGGCGTTCACGGCCTACGTCCGGGAGCGCCGCGCCTCCCTGTACGCCACCGCCTATCACCTGACCGGTGACCGGTTCGAGGCCGAGGACCTGCTGCAGAGCGCCCTCTTCTCGACGTACCGGGCATGGGACCGGATCAGCGACAAGGCGGCGGTCGGCGGTTATCTGCGCCGCACCATGACCAATCTGCACATCAGCGCCTGGCGCAGGCGCAAGCTGAACGAATACCCGACCGAGGAGCTGCCGGAGACGGCGGGGGACACGGACGCGATGCGCGGTACGGAGCTGCGCGCCGTGCTCTGGCAGGCGCTGGCGCGACTGCCCGAGACGCAGCGCACGATGCTGGTCCTGCGCTACTACGAGGGCCGTACGGACCCGGAGATCGCGTCCATCCTCGACATCAGTGTCGGCACGGTGAAGTCCAGCATCTGGCGGTCGCTCCGCCGGCTGCGCGAGGACGAGGTCCTCAGCTTCGGCCGTGACGAGGAGGAGTCCTTCGGCGAGCTGGTGGCCTGAGGCGACGGGGGAACGGGGATACGGGGGAACGGGATCGCCGCTTCGGGGGAGGCGGCGGTGCACGGGGGCGCAAGGCCGCTGCTTCGGTGAAGACGGCGGTGTACGGGGAAGTCGAGGGGTCGGACGGGCCGGGGGGTCCTGTCCGGCCCTTCGGCGCGTTCTGGGTTCCGGGGCGCGGGCCTTACGGGCGCGCCGCCCCCGGGACCCCGCTCCTCAGTCCCCGGAGGGGCTTGTGTGTGCCGTCCGCAGACTCGGCTTCGCCGTCGCGGGCGTACGGCAGCGGCCCGCCGCCGCGGCGGCCAGCCGGCCCAGTGCCTCGTCCTTGCCGCAGGGGTGCGCCCCCAGTTCCGCCTGGCGTGCCACGATGCGGCGTTCGGCCCGCATCAGCCGCCAGCCGCGACGCAGCAGGAACGGCACGGACTTGCGGCCCTCCCGCAGGTCCCGCAGCAGTCGGCGGCGGAACGTCGTCGACGGGCGGCCGCGCAGGCACAGGGCATCCGCCAGGAGGCCCAGTGACTGGCACCGTTCGACGATGTCCGCGGCGAAGATCCCCTCGGCGACGAAGAGCGGCGTGCGCTCGATGTGGAAGCCCTCGTGGCCCGTCCGGGAGCTGGTCGCGATGTCGTACACCGGTATGTCGGTGCGCCCGGTGCGGCACAGCTCCGTGATCGCGGTGACCGCCGCGTCGGCGTCCCAGGACAGCGCGGAGTCCCAGTCGATGTCCGTACTGCCGGTGACGAGCGGCAGGGTGGGGTCGCCCGCCTCCTTGTAGAAGTCGTCCAGCCGCAGCACCGGAAGACCGGTACGGGCGGCCAGGGAGGACTTGCCGGAGCCGGAGGGGCCCGCCAACAGGACGACGCGGGTCGGAATCGCTTGGGAGCTCACAGAACACAAGTGTGAGGCATTGACCCGCACAGGGGATCCCCGGAGGTCTTGTTGGTATCCGGCATCACACCTCAACTACTCTGTGCACTCAACCGATTACTCGATTGATGGTTCGAATCGGCCCGATCAGGTGGGAACTTCATGGCACGTCACGCACTTTCCAAGTCCCGGCGCCGCACGCTGCTGCGAGCGGGTCTGACCGTCACGGCGGTGGGTGCCGCGCTCGGTGCGGGGGGTGCGGCGGCCCAGGCGGCGCCGCTGCCCCTCGTGCAGGCGTCGGGTACGGACACCAGCCTCGGCGAGGCGAGCGAGGCGGCCGGCGGCGCGGTCACCGGGGCGCTCGGTCACTCGCTCGGCAATGGCGTCGCGCCCGTCACACACCTGCGGCTCGACCCGCTGGCCGGTACGGGCGTGGACCCGCTGGACAACGCGGTGGGTACGCAGGTCGCCGACTTCAAGCCGGTCTCCACCGCCGCCGTCACCGACCCGGTGACCAGTGGCGGCGCGCTGAAGGACCTGCCCGTGCTGGGGCAGGTCGCGGGCCTGCTGCACGGCTGACGGCGCAGCGGCCCTGCGCCCCGGAGTCCCGGGGTGCAGGGCCGCTGTCGTATCCGCGTCAGTACGAGGAGCCCGACACGCCCAGCGCGCCCGTCGGGTGCCAGACCGTCTTGGTCTCCAGGAACGCCGTGAGCCGGTGGGTGCCCGGATCGGCCGACCAGTCGGCTCCGTCCACAGCCTGTGGACGATCGGCGCTCTGCTCCTCCGCCTCCGGGTGGCGGGAGACGGGCCGGCGGCTTACGCGCTTCAGGTTGTCGGCGGCCGCGATCTCCAGCTCCTTCGCCAGATCCGCGCCGGCTCCCGTGAGGTCGATGCCGTTCACGTCCTGGTGGGAGGCCAGCGGCGCGGCGATCTCCGCCGTCTTCCCCGACAGGATGTTGACCACGCCGCCCGGCAGGTCCGAGGTGGCCAGCACCTCGCCCAGCGACAGCGCGGGCAGCGGGGACCGCTCCGAGGCCACGACGACCGCCGTGTTACCGGTCGCGATCACGGGTGCGAGCACCGAAACCAGGCCCAGGAACGAGGAGTCCTGCGGCGCGAGGACGGTCACGACCCCGGTCGGCTCGGGGGTCGACAGGTTGAAGAACGGCCCCGCGACCGGGTTCGCGCCGCCCACGATCTGGGCGATCTTGTCCGTCCAGCCCGCGTACCAGACCCACCGGTCGACCGCCGCGTCCACGACGGCCGCGGCCTTGGACTTCGAGAGCCCTTCGGCCTCCGCCACCTCGCGGACGAACTGGTCCCGGCGGCCCTCCAGCATCTCCGCGACGCGGTAGAGGATCTGGCCGCGGTTGTACGCGGTCGCCCCCGACCAGCCGCCGAACGCCTTGCGGGCGGCCACGACGGCGTCCCGGGCGTCCTTGCGGGAGGACTGGGGGGCGTTCGCCAGCCACTTGCCCTTGGAGTCCGTCACCTCGTACACCCGGCCGCTCTCGGAGCGGGGGAACTTGCCCCCGACGTACAGCTTGTAGGTCTTGAAGACGCTCAGTCGTCCGTCAGACATCGAGGTAGGCCTCCAGACCGTGACGGCCGCCTTCGCGGCCGAAGCCCGACTCCTTGTAGCCGCCGAACGGCGAGGTCGGGTCGAACTTGTTGAACGTGTTGGCCCAGACGACGCCCGCCCGGAGCTTGTTGGCCACCGCGAGGATGCGGGAGCCCTTCTCCGTCCAGATGCCGGCCGAGAGGCCGTACTGGCTGTTGTTCGCCTTGGCCACGGCCTCGTCGGGCGTACGGAAGGTCAGCACGGACAGCACCGGGCCGAAGATCTCGTCGCGGGCGACGGTGTGTGCCTGGGTGACGCCGGTGAACAGCGTCGGCGCGAACCAGTAGCCCGCGGAGGGCAGCTCGCAGGGTGCCGACCAGCGGTCCGCGCCCTCGGCCTCGCCCGTCTCGACGAGCGCGGTGATCCGGGAGAGCTGCTCCTCGGAGTTGATCGCACCGATGTCGGTGTTCTTGTCCAGCGGGTCGCCCAGGCGCAGCGTGGACAGCCGGCGCTTGAGGGAGTCCAGCAGCTCGTCCTCGATCGACTCCTGGACGAGGAGGCGCGAGCCGGCGCAGCAGACCTGGCCCTGGTTGAAGAAGATGCCGGTGACGATGCCCTCGACGGCCTGGTCGATGGGTGCGTCGTCGAAGACGATGTTGGCGCCCTTGCCGCCCAGCTCCAGCGTCGCCTTCTTGTCCGTGCCCGCGATCTGCCGGGCGATGGCCTTGCCGACCGCGGTCGATCCCGTGAAGGCGATCTTGTTGACGTCCGGGTGCTCGACGAGGGCCGAGCCCGCGTCCCCGTAGCCCGTGAGGATGTTGACGACGCCCTTGGGCAGACCGGCCTGGCGGCAGATGTCCGCGAAGAAGAGTGCCGACAGCGGGGTCGTCTCGGCGGGCTTGAGCACCACCGTGTTGCCGGTGGCGAGCGCCGGGGCGATCTTCCACGCGAGCATCAGGAGCGGGAAGTTCCACGGGATGATCTGGCCGGCCACGCCGAGCGGACGCGGGTTCGCGCCGTAGCCCGCGTGGTCCAGCTTGTCGGCCCAGCCCGCGTAGTAGAAGAAGTGCGCGGCGACCAGCGGGAGGTCCGCGTCGCGGGTCTCCTTGATCGGCTTGCCGTTGTCCAGCGTCTCCAGGACGGCCAGTTCGCGCGCGCGCTCCTGGATGATCCGGGCGATCCGGAAAAGGTACTTGGCGCGCTCGGAGCCGGGCAGCGCCGACCACTTCTCGAACGCCCGACGGGCCGCCTTCACGGCCCGGTCCACGTCCGCGGAGCCCGCCTGCGCGATCTCGGAGAGCACCTCCTCGGAGGACGGACTGACCGTCTTGAAGACCTTGCCGTCAGCGGCTTCGGTGAACTCGCCGTCGATGAACAGGCCGTACGAGGGCGCGATGTCGACGACGGAACGGGATTCCGGCGCCGGTGCGTATGCGAATGCAGATGCCATGGGAATCAGTCCACCGTCACGTAATCGGGGCCGGAGTAACGGCCGGTGCTGAGCTTCTGGCGCTGCATCAGCAGGTCGTTCAGCAGGCTGGACGCGCCGAAGCGGAACCAGTGGTTGTCCAGCCAGTCCTCGCCGGCCGTCTCGTTCACCAGCACCAGGAACTTCAGGGCGTCCTTGGAGGTGCGGATGCCGCCGGCCGGCTTCACGCCGATCTGGACGCCGGTCTGCGCACGGAAGTCGCGCACCGCCTCCAGCATCAGCAGGGTGTTCGCGGGGGTGGCGTTGACCCCGACCTTGCCGGTCGACGTCTTGATGAAGTCCGCGCCCGCCAGCATCCCGAGCCAGGAGGCCCGCCGGATGTTGTCGTACGTGGACAGCTCACCGGTCTCGAAGATCACCTTCAGCCGTGCCCGGCCGCACTCGGCCTTCACGGCGAGGATCTCCTCGTACACCTTCAGGTAGCGGCCGGAGAGGAAGGCGCCGCGGTCGATCACCATGTCGATCTCGTCGGCCCCGGCCGCCACGGCGTCGCGGACGTCCGCGAGCTTCACGTCGAGCGCGGCGCGCCCGGCCGGGAAGGCCGTGGCGACGGACGCCACCTTCACGCCCGAGCCGGCGAGGGCGGCGACCGCGGTCTCCGCCATGTCGGGGTAGACACAGACCGCCGCGGTGCGCGGGGTCGTGCGGTCGGTGGGGTCGGGATGGACGGCCTTGGCGGCGAGCGCGCGGACCTTGCCCGGGGTGTCCGAGCCTTCCAGCGTCGTCAGGTCGATCATCGAGATGGCGAGGTCGATGGCGTACGCCTTGGCCGTCGTCTTGATCGAACGGGTTCCGAGCGAGGCGGCGCGCGCTTCGAGGCCGACGGCGTCGACGCCGGGCAGCCCGTGCAGGAAGCGGCGCAGCGCACTGTCGGACGCCGTCGCGTCGGCGAATGCGGGAGCAGTGGTGGGCATGGTCACCACATGAGCATATCTACGCGCGTAGCGGCCTGTACAGGGGGCCCGGCGCCTCGCGCATCGCGCGGCGCCCCGTGCGAGGGGAACGTGCGTCCGGAACCGGCCCGGCTGCCCTCCGCACGCGTGTCCGGGCAGCCGCCCCCGCGTCCGCCGCGCACGTCAGGCAGAATCGGGCTCATGACGAGCCCCACGCCGCCCTCCGAGCCCACCTACGCCGACCGGACGTTCCGGTCGCCCGCCGGGCTGGTCGGGGGCGCCCTGCTGCTCCTGCTCATCTGCTGGATCGGCGGCGACGCCGCGATCCGGGGTGAGGGCCGGGTGCCGTGGCTGGCGCTGGCCGGACTGCTGACGGTCGTGCCGCTGGTGGTCGCCTTCAGCCTGCGGCCCGTGGTGGCCGCCAACGAGGAGCGCATCCGCATCCGCAACCCGTTCCGGACGATCACGCTGCCGTGGACCGACGTGGCGGACGTCCGGGCCGGGTATTCGAGCGAGCTCTACACGCACGCCAACGAGAAGTTCCAGCTCTGGGCGGTCCCGGTGTCGCTGCGGCAGCGCAAGAAGGCCGCCCGTTACCAGTCCCGGCACGCGATGGACGACCCTTACGGCAAGACGTCCGTCACCGCCGACGTGCGCGACACGAAGGCACGGACGGCAGCCGCGGACCAGGCGGTCGTGGACCTGAGGGAACTGGCCGAACGCGCGGGCGACAAGCCCGTCGCCGGCGGCACGGTCAAGTCGGTCCGGTGGGCGTACGAGGTGATCGCGCCGGCCGCGGCGGGTGCGGTGCTGCTGGTGGTGCTGGGCGCGACCGGCTGAGCGGTCGCCACGCGAGACGCGCCCCCGCCGCACGGAGCACCGGCCGGGGGCGCCCGCATGTGTACCGGGCGGCCGCGGGTGCCTTCCGCGTGAGGAGCGACCGGCGCGCCTGTTCACGGGCCCGGCGGCCCCGTCCCTCCCGGCACGGCGACGCAGGGTGCCCGGCCCGGGCCCACGTGAACGACTGCTCGGCGCTTCGCGCTCCGGACGACCCGACGCGGCGTACCGGCCGCGGTCCGGGCGCGTGTCAGATCCCGGCGGCGGCCGCCAGGTCCCGCTTGATGCCGGCCAGCAGCCCGGCGCCCTTCGTACGGGCCGCGGGCAGTTCGCCGGCCGAGCCCACCGGCACGACGACCTCCAGATAGCACTTGAGCTTCGGCTCGGTGCCGCTCGGGCGGACGATCACCCGGGCTCCCTCCAGGTGGTAGCGCAGCCCGTCGGTGGGCGGCAACAGCTCCGTGCCCCGGGACAGGTCCTCGGCCGAGACGACGGCGAGGCCCGCGAGTGCCGTCGGCGGCTGCTCACGCAGGCGGCGCATGGCGTCGGCGATGACGGACAGGTCCTCGACCCGGACCGAGAGCTGGTCCGTGGCGTGCAGCCCGTGCTCGACCGCGAGGTCGTCCAGCAGGTCGAGCAGCGTACGGCCCTGCTCCTTGAGCACGGAGGCGAGTTCGGCGACCAGGAGCGCGGCCGTGACGCCGTCCTTGTCGCGGACGCCGTCCGGGTCGACGCAGTAGCCGAGCGCCTCCTCGTAGCCGTACCGCAGACCCGCCACGCGGGCGATCCACTTGAAGCCGGTCAGCGTCTCCTCGTAGCCCAGGCCCGCCTTCTCGGCGATCCGGCCGAGGAGGGACGACGACACGATCGACTCGGCGAACACGCCGGTGACCCCGCGGCGGACCAGGTGAGCGGCGAGCAGTGCGCCGACCTCGTCGCCGCGCAGCATCCGCCAGCCACCGTCCGCGGCCGGGTCCGGCACGGCGACGGCACAGCGGTCCGCGTCCGGGTCGTTGGCGATGACGATGTCGGGGTCCGAGCGGCGCGCGGTGGCGAACGCGAGGTCCATCGCGCCGGGCTCCTCCGGATTGGGGAACGCCACCGTGGGGAACGCGGGGTCGGGTTCGGCCTGCTCGGCGACGAGGACCGGGGCGGGGAAGCCGGCGCGGTCGAAGGCGGCGGTGAGTACGGAGGTGCCGACGCCGTGCATCGCCGTGTACACGACGCGGGCGGTGCGCGGCGAGCCCGTCTCCAGAACGGTGTCCGTACGCGCCAGATAGGCGTCCAGGACCTCGTCACCGAGCGTGTCCCAGCCGCTGTCGGGGCGGGGCACCGTGTCCAGCGGGCCGACCGCGGCGATGGCGGAGGCGATCTCGCCGTCGGCCGGCGGCACGATCTGCGAGCCGTCGCCGAGGTAGACCTTGTAGCCGTTGTCGCGCGGCGGGTTGTGGCTGGCGGTCACCTCTACGCCCGCGACGGCGCCCAGGTGCCTTATGGCGTACGCCAGTACGGGGGTGGGGAGCGGGCGGGGGAGTACGGCTGCCCGCAGACCGGCGCCGGTCATCACGGCCGCGGTGTCCCGGGCGAAGTCGGTGGACTTGTAGCGGGCGTCGTAGCCGATGACGACGAGGCCGCCGTCCTGCCCCTGGGCCTTGAGGTACGCGGCGAGCCCGGCGGCGGCGCGGATGACGACGGCGCGGTTCATCCGCATGGGCCCGGCGCCGATCTCACCGCGGAGTCCGGCGGTGCCGAACTGGAGCGTGCCGGCGAAGCGGGTGGCGAGCTCGTCGAGGTCCTCGGCGTCGATGAGCTTCGCGAGCTCGTCGCGGGTCTCGGGGTCGGGGTCCTCGGCGAGCCAGGTCCTGGCCCGGGCGATGAGGTTCTGCTCCTGCTGCACGGTGGTCCGCCTTTCGGTTTCCGGGGTGCGTGATGGTGGTGGGCGTGGGGGCGGGGTGCGCCTGCGGGACCTTGTCCCCTGCCCGCCCCTTCGCGTAACCGGGGCGCAGCCACCGGGCCCCCGCGCCGCGTACGCCGACAGGCCGGGGGGCGGGGCTCCGCCCCGGGCCCCCCGCGCCGCGTAAGGTCGGCGGGGCCGAGGGCTCGGGACCCGCGACCGGCCCCGCGCCGCGAACGCCGCGGGGGCCGGGTGTGCCGGGTCAGATCCGGTCGAGGACCCTCGCCAGCAGCGACCCCATCCGGGTCGCCGAGTCGCGCCCCGCCTGCAGCACCTCTTCGTGGTTGAGCGGCTCCCCGCTCAGGCCCGCCGCCAGGTTCGTCACCAGGGAGATGCCCAGCACCTCCGCACCCGCCTCCCGGGCCGCGATGGCCTCCAGCACGGTGGACATGCCGACGAGGTCGCCGCCCATCACGCGGACCATGTTGATCTCGGCCGGGGTCTCGTAGTGCGGGCCGGGGAACTGCACGTACACGCCCTCTTCGAGGGTCTCGTCGATCTCCTTGCACAACGCCCGCAGTCGCGGGGAGTACAGGTCGGTCAGGTCGACGAAGTTGGCGCCGATGATCGGCGACGCCGCCGTGAGGTTGATGTGGTCGCTGATCAGGACCGGCTGTCCGGGGCGCATGCCCTCGCGCAGACCGCCGCAGCCGTTCGTCAGCACGATGGTCCCGCAGCCCGCGGCGACGGCGGTGCGCACTCCGTGCGCCACGGCGTCGACGCCGCGGCCCTCGTAGAAGTGCGTGCGGCCCAGGAAGACCAGGACGCGCTTCTCGCCGATGCGGTACGAGCGGATCGTGCCGCCGTGGCCCTCGACGGCCGGGGCGGGGAATCCGGGCAGGTCCGTCACCGGGAACTCGGCATCCGGTGTGCCGAGCGCATCGCCGGCGGGCGCCCAGCCGGAGCCCATCACGAGGGCGACGTCGTGGGTCTCGGCACCGGTCAGCTCGCGCAGGCGGGCGGCGGCGTCGGCGGCGGCCGCGCGCGGGTCGCCCTGGATGTGGTCCGGAATAACTGATGCGTTCACGCGGATGAGCGTAACCGCTGAACCCCTACGCGCGTAGATGCTCCCGTACAGAGTCTTGTCGCGTTCGTTCGTGTGTTCCCACAGTCGGCTGCCGGTGATCCCGGGAAAGGGCAGATCAGGGCAGGTTTCCGCCGTTCAGCAGGGGCGCTTGCGGAGTTCCATCACATAATCGTGAGGCGCGCCCGCGGAGTCGGCGGCATCGGCCACCTCGCCCAGGTAGCGGGCGGACGGCAGGCCGCCCTCGTATCCGTTCAGGACGTACATCCAGGCCGGTTCCTCGCCGTCCAGGGTGTGCACCCGGATCCGCATGCGGCGGTAGATGTCCAGGCCGACACCCTCCCAGCGGTCCATGGAGTCCTCGTCCATCGGCGCCAGGTCGTACAGCGCCACGAACACCTGGGAGCGCGGCGCCTCGACCACCGTGGCCAGCGCGCCCTCCCAGCCCATCTGCTCGCCGCCGAACGTCAGCCGCCAGCCGTTGAGCCAGCCGGTGCCGCGCAGCGGGGAGTGCGGTGCGCGGCGCGTCATCAGCCGCGCGTCGAGGTTGCCGGCGTACGCGGCGTAGAGCGACATGGGATCGAGGGTACGGGAGGTGACAGCGGGAGCGGCGATTCCTGGGAGGAACAACCCCGCACGAAGGCCCGGATCCGGACCGGCCGCCCCCGATGTGCCGGCCGGTCCGAGCGGCCGCTTCCCGTGTGCGGGGCGCCCCGGCGCACGTATGGAGGGCCCCGGGGCGAAGCACCTTGGCGCGTGCGGGACAATGAAGTACGTACTGCATTCCCCCGGGGCGTCCCCCCGGACCCCCGGCCGGGACAGCAGACGGCCGCGGGACGAGAAACGCGAGGCGGACTTTTCGTGACCCGGATCGTGATCATCGGCGGCGGACCCGGCGGGTACGAGGCGGCATTGGTGGGCGCCCAGCTCGGCGCGGAGGTGACCGTCGTCGACTGTGACGGCCTCGGCGGCGCGTCCGTCCTCACCGACTGCGTGCCCTCGAAGACCCTGATCGCGACGGCAGAGGTGATGACCACCTTCGACTCCTCGTACGAGGAGCTCGGCATCATCGTCGCGGACGACACGCCCCACATGGAGCAGGCGGCGCGTGTGGTCGGCGTCGACCTGGGCAAGGTGAACCGCCGGGTGAAGCGCCTGGCGCTCGCCCAGTCGCACGACATCACCGCATCCGTCACCCGCGCCGGCGCACGGGTGATGCGCGGGCGCGGCCGTCTGGAGGGCCTCCAGGCCGCCGACGGCTCGCGCCAGGTCGTCGTCACCGCGGCGGACGGCACGGAGGAGACGCTCACCGCGGACGCCGTGCTGATCGCCACCGGCGGCCACCCCCGCGAGATCCCGGACGCGCTCCCCGACGGCGAGCGGATTCTGAACTGGACCCAGGTCTACGACCTCGACGAGCTCCCCGAGGAGCTCATCGTGGTCGGCTCCGGTGTCACCGGCGCCGAGTTCGCCGGTGCCTACCAGGCCCTCGGCTCCCGCGTCACCCTCGTCTCGTCCCGGGACCGGGTGCTGCCGGGCGAGGACCCCGACGCGGCGGCGGTCCTGGAGGACGTCTTCCGGCGCCGCGGCATGAACGTGATGGCGCGCTCCCGCGCCCAGTCGGCCAAGCGGGTCGGCGACCGGGTCGAGGTGACCCTGGCCGACGGCCGGGTCATCACCGGCTCGCACTGCCTGATGGCGGTCGGAGCGATCCCGAACAGCGCCGGCATGGGCTTGGAGGAGGCCGGGGTACGGCTCAAGGACTCGGGCCACATCTGGACCGACAAGGTGTCCCGCACCAGCGCGCCGGGTGTCTACGCGGCCGGTGACGTCACCGGGATCTTCGCGCTCGCCTCCGTCGCCGCCATGCAGGGCCGCATCGCGATGTACCACTTCCTCGGTGACGCGGTGGCCCCGCTGAATCTGAAGACGGTCTCCTCGAACGTCTTCACCGACCCCGAGATCGCCACGGTGGGCTACAGCCAGGCCGACGTCGACAGCGGCAAGATCGACGCCCGGGTCGTCAAGCTCCCGCTG
Organism: Streptomyces sp. NBC_01013; assembly: GCF_045162765.1. Lineage (NCBI taxonomy): Bacteria > Bacillati > Actinomycetota > Actinomycetes > Kitasatosporales > Streptomycetaceae > Streptomyces > Streptomyces sp. NBC_01013. The sequence continues at coordinate 3,124,743 of NZ_CP108687.1, read as the reverse complement.
CTGCGCAACCCGCGCGCCAAGATGCAGGGCATCCGGGACGGGTTCGTCAAGATCTTCTGCCGGCCCGGCACCGGCATCGTGGTCGGCGGCTGTGTCGTCGCACCGAAGGCGAGCGAGCTGATCCACCCCATCTCGATCGCGGTCGACAACAATCTGACCGTGGAACAGATCGCAAACGCCTTCACTGTGTATCCCTCCCTGTCGGGATCGATCGCCGAAGTGGCCCGCCAGTTGCACACCCGTAAGCAGGCGGGCGAGGGGTGACCGCTGCCGGGGGAGTCGCGGGGAGCACCGGGCAACCCGGCATTCCCCGGTAACCCCGGCAACTCGGGCGGTTCGCCGACCGCCGTTCGATCAGTACGGAACAACAACGGGGCCGCCTATACCACTTGGCGGCCCCTTGTAAGTACAACTTCTGTTATTCGGCGCAAACAGCTGAAAACGCTCGGGCGGTCACGTTACTGTCAGTTTTGTGTTCGCTGCAGAACGTCGTCAATTGATCCTCGAAATGGTGCGCGCCAACGGGGCGGTATCGCTCCGTGAGCTCGCCCGCGTCGTCCAGACCTCCGAAGTGACCGTACGGCGGGACGTGCGGGCACTGGAGGCAGAAGGACTCCTCGACCGCCGACACGGCGGTGCGGTCTTGCCGGGCGGTTTTACGCGGGAGTCCGGCTTTCCGCAGAAATCCCATCTCGCCACCGCGGAGAAGACCGCCATCGCCGATCTGGCCGCCGGTCTCGTCGAAGAGGGCGAGGCCATCGTGGTCGGCGCCGGTACGACCACGCAGGAGCTGGCCCGCCGGCTCGCGCGGGTACCCGGCCTGACCGTGGTCACCAACTCGCTGCTGGTCGCCCAGGCGTTGGCCCATGCCAACCGGGTGGAAGTGGTGATGACCGGGGGCACTCTGCGCGGTTCCAACTACGCCCTGGTGGGCAGTGGGGCCGAGCAGTCGCTCCAGGGGCTTCGGGTCTCGCGCGCCTTCCTGTCCGGGAGCGGGCTCACCGCCGAACGCGGACTCTCCACGTCCAACATGCTCTCCGCGAGCGTGGACCGGGCACTGGTGCAGGCCGCGGGGGAGGTGGTGGTCCTCGCCGACCACACCAAGCTCGGCTCCGACACGATGTTCCAGACCGTGCCGACGGACCTCATCACCCGTCTGGTGACGGACGAGCCGGCCGCGCACGACGACCGGGCGGCCGCGGAGCTGCAGGCCCTGGCGGACCAGGGCGTGCAGATCGCGGTGGCGGGGGCCGGAGGTGCGCCCGCCTCCGCCGACACCGCGCCGCCGGGCCGTACCGCCCGTCGCGACATGCCCCTGCCGGGGCAGCGCCGTACGCACGCCCAGCAGTTGCGGGGGGCGGCCGTACTGGCGGAGCAGAGTGGGCAGGGGGACCGGGCGAGAGTGGCGGACCTGCGCCGGAGGTAGGCGCCGGCGCCGAGGTGCGGGCCCGGGCGGAAGCCGAGGGAGGGCGGGCGTCAGTCCGACGCCCGCAACCCCCGCAACGTCAGCGTCAGCAACCGCTGCGCGAGCTCCGGGTCGCCCGGTGACTGCTCGGCGGCCAGCGCGATCGCGTTCGTCAGCTGCATCAGGTCGTCGATGGACACGTCGGCCCGGACCGCTCCGCTCGTCTGCGCCCGACCCAGCAACACCGAACCCGCCTCGCGCAACGGCACATTGCACGGTGACAGGGCCGAGGTCTCGTCCCGGCACGTCGACATGAGCGCCTGAGCCAGCCCCCGGTACTCACCCGCATGAGTGATGAGCGCGCCCAGCCACTCCACGAGGCCGGTGCACGGCTGTTCCGCCTCTGCCAGTTCGCGGGAGCGGGCGATCAGGGAGGTCACCGCCTCCTGGAAGACCGCGCTCATCAGCGCGTGCCGGGTCGGGAAGTGCCGGTACAGCGTGCCGATTCCCACGCCCGCCCGGCGCGCGACGTCCTCCAGGGAGGCGTCGGTGCCGTGCTCGGCGAAGGAGTCGCGGGCCTCGGTCAGCAGCCGGTCGTAATTGCGGCGCGCGTCGGCGCGCATGGGCCGGTCCGGCGTGCGGACCGGTGTCCCTGCCGTACTCATCGCCATCGCGCAGTCCTCCCTCTGTCCACCCCTTGGGTCCAGGATGCCATCGCGCAACCGGAGGTGCCCTCCGTAATGCGCGACGCCCGGAGCGCGCCCCGCAATGACCGGCGCCCCGGTCACGTCCTATGACATGAGCGGGGCGCCGGTGGAACAGGTGTCGCGAGGATCAGTCCTTGATCTCGCAGATGACGGCACCGGAGGAGACCGAGCTGCCGACTTCGGCGGCCAGGCTCTTGATCGTGCCGGCGCGGTGTGCGTTGAGCGGCTGCTCCATCTTCATGGCCTCCAGGACGACGATCAGATCGCCCTCCTTGACCTCCTGGCCCTCTTCCACCGCGATCTTCACGATGGTGCCCTGCATCGGGGAGGCGAGGGTGTCGCCGGAGACCGCCGAGCCGGACTTCTTCGCCGCGCGGCGCTTGGGCTTGGCGCCCGCCGCGAGTCCCGTACGGGCCAGGCTCATGCCCAGTGACGAGGGCAGGGAGACCTCGAGGCGCTTGCCGCCGACCTCGACGACGACCGTCTCGCGGCCGGACTCCTCGTCCACCTCCGCCTCGGCGGGAGCGGCGAACGGCTTGATCGCGTTGACGAACTCCGTCTCGATCCAGCGGGTGTGGATGCGGAACGGGTCGGAGGTGAACGCCGGGTCGGCGACGACCGCACGGTGGAAGGGGATGGCGGTGGCCATGCCCTCGACGTTGAACTCCGCCAGCGCACGGGCCGCGCGCTGGAGCGCCTGCTCACGCGTCGCGCCGGTCACGATCAGCTTGGCGAGCAGGGAGTCCCACGCCGGGCCGATGACCGAGCCGGACTCCACTCCCGCGTCGAGGCGGACACCGGGGCCGCTCGGAGGTGCGAAGACGGTGACGGTGCCGGGGGCGGGCAGGAAGCCGCGGCCCGGGTCCTCGCCGTTGATCCGGAACTCGAAGGAGTGGCCCCGCATCTCCGGGTCGTCGTAACCGAGCTTCTCGCCGTCGGCGATGCGGAACATCTCGCGTACGAGGTCGAGGCCGGTGACCTCCTCGGTGACCGGGTGCTCGACCTGGAGGCGGGTGTTGACCTCCAGGAAGGAGATCGTGCCGTCCATGCCGACCAGGAACTCGACGGTGCCGGCGCCGACGTAGCCGGCTTCCTTCAGGATCGCCTTGGAGGCCGCGTACAGCTCCGCGTTCTGCGCCTCGGACAGGAACGGGGCGGGCGCCTCCTCGACCAGCTTCTGGTGGCGGCGCTGGAGCGAGCAGTCACGGGTGGAGACGACGACCACGTTGCCGTGGGTGTCGGCCAGGCACTGGGTCTCCACGTGCCGCGGCTTGTCGAGGTAGCGCTCCACGAAGCACTCCCCGCGTCCGAACGCGGCGACGGCCTCACGGACCGCGGAGTCGTACAGCTCCGGGATCTCCTCCAGCGTGCGGGCGACCTTCAGCCCGCGACCGCCGCCACCGAAGGCGGCCTTGATCGCGATGGGCAGCCCGTGCTCCTTCGCGAAGGCGACGACCTCGGCGGAACCCTGGACCGGGTCCGGGGTGCCCGCGACGAGCGGGGCGCCGGCGCGCTGGGCGATGTGGCGGGCGGCGACCTTGTCGCCGAGGTCCCGGATCGCCTGCGGCGGCGGGCCGATCCACGTGAGACCGGCGTCGAGCACGGCCTGGGCGAACTCGGCGTTCTCCGAGAGGAAGCCGTAACCCGGGTGGATCGCGTCCGCCCCGGAGTCCTTGGCCGCCTGGAGCACCTTGGCCATGTCCAGATAGCTGGCGGCCGGGGTGTCACCGCCCAGAGCGAATGCCTCGTCGGCCGCACGCACATGCAGAGCGTCGCGGTCCGGGTCTGCGTAGACGGCCACGCTCCCGATTCCCGCATCCCGGCAAGCTCGGGCAACACGGACAGCAATTTCGCCACGGTTGGCGATGAGCACCTTGCGCACGATGGCTCCCTCCTTGAAACAAGCTGAGTTTAGGGACAACCGACACGGTCCTACGACCCGTCCCCAATGGTGAGCTTGCCCACACGGAGTGTGATTCGAGGCTTGCTCGAGTCGCGAAATCCCTTGTGGCACCACGGTACGCCGGGAACCATGACCGCACAGTAGCCACGAGGTGTGGTCCAGGTCTCTGTCGGCACAGGCAGCGACGCCCGGTGTTTCTTTGTGGACTTCCTACTAAGCGGCGCAAGATTCTTTGCCCGACGCACCTGGGCGCGCACAACCGGGGTGCGGACCGCGGGCTTCCGCGGCGGCGAAGGAGTTGCCCAACCCCTTGTCCGGAGCATTACCCGTTAGTAGGGTCCGCGCTATCGCACGTACTGCAGGTAACAGGGGGTGAGCGCCGTGGTGCGCAGGCCGGTGGCTTTCATAGCCGCGCTCGTGCTGTTCGCGGAAGCCGTGGGCATCGTGATCATCAACGTGGTCCTGGGAACGGTCGTGAAGAACCAGGACATGTCCCTGGCGGGCACCGACCCCGGCGCCATGTCCACGGGGACCTGGGTGCTCGGCGGCGTCTCGGGGCTGTTCCTGGTGCTGTGCGGTGTGCTGCTCCTGCTGGCAGGCATCCGCGACCGGGCCCCGGGCCGCATCGCCCGGATCGTGCTCATCGTCTGCGCCGTCGTCCACGGCGTGCTGGGCGCGCTGACGGTCGGCCTGGTGGGCTGGACGGCCTTCGTGTTCATGATGGTGGTGCTCGGTCTGATCGTGCTGACGCTGGTGGCGTACGGCCCCGCCGACGAGGAGCCGGCCACCGGCGCCGAGCCCGAGCAGCCTGCGGCTCCCGCCCCCGTCTGACCCGGTCCCTCAGGCCCAGAGGTCGGTGACCTGGATCCCCAGCTCGCCCAGCAGCCGCCGCAGCAACGGCAGCGAGAGCCCGATGACATTGCCGTGGTCGCCGTCGATGGAGTCCACGAACGGTGCCGAGCGCCCGTCGAGGGTGAAGGCGCCCGCGACGTGGAGCGGTTCGCCGGAGGCCACGTAGGCGGCGATCTCGGCGTCCGACGGCTCGCCGAAGCGGACCGTCGTGGACGCGGTCGCGGCGGCGGTGCGCCCGCTCGCGGTGTCGGTCACGCAGTGACCCGTCTGCAGGACCCCGGCACGCCCCCGCATGGACTTCCAGCGCGCGGTGGCCTCCTCGGCGTCCGCAGGCTTGCCGAGCGCCTCGCCGTCCAGTTCGAGCACGGAGTCGCAGCCGATGACGAGCGCCCCCGCGGCCTCCGGCAGCCCCGCCACGACCGCGGCCTTGGCCCGGGCCAGGACGAGTGCCAGCTCGGCCGGCGTCGGGGCGCTCAGCGCGTCCTCGTCGACCCCGCTGACGATCACCTCGGGCGCGAACCCGGCCTGCCGCAGCAGACCCAGACGGGCGGGTGATTGCGAAGCGAGTACGAGCCGGCGGCGAACGGGATCAGTCATGGGCGCCATCGTACGAGGCGGCCCCAGGCCCTCTCACCGCGTCCCGAGCACGATCATCGCGACCACCATGGCGAGCGCGAGCACCAGCCCCGCGCGCCGCATCATGTCCTGGGCGTCGCGCAGCTCTTTCGGCGGTTTGTTCTCGGGGTCGGACCACAACATGATCCGATCCTGCTGCGGGCGCCGCCGTCGCGCCTGAGTACTCGTACTCAGCCGCCCTGGTGCGTACGGACCAGATCCTTCCGGTACGCGCCGGAGGCCCGGACCCACCAGGGATCCGGGCCTCCGGGGACAATCCGCGCCTATCCGGGCCAGTACGTGCGCGCCCAGGCGCGCGGGCCCGGTAGATGGCGGCCGCGCCGGGCCAGCCGGCCCGGGTCGGACCACTGCGCGGGCAGCTCCGGCGCGCCGGACGACACGGCGGACGCCGCCGCGGCGCGCGCCTGGACCACCGCCAGGGCGGCGGCCAGTTCCTCCGGGGTCGGGTTGCCCCGTACGACCTTGATCATGGCCAGGACCCTTTCTAGAGGGGGATGTTGCCGTGCTTCTTCGGGGGCAGCGACTCCCGCTTGGTCCGCAGCTGCCGCAGCCCCTTCACCACCTGTGCCCGCGTCTCGTGCGGCATGATCACCGCGTCGACGTAGCCGCGCTCGGCCGCCACGTACGGGTTGAGGAGCGCGTCCTCGTAGTCCGCCATCAGCTCGGCGCGGGTCGCGTCCTGGTCCTCGGCGGCGGCGATGGTGCGGCGGTGCAGGATGTTGACGGCGCCCTGCGCGCCCATGACGGCGATCTGGGCGGTCGGCCAGGCGACGTTGATGTCGGCGCCCAGGTGCTTGGACCCCATGACGTCGTACGCGCCGCCGAACGCCTTGCGGGTGATCACCGTGATCAGCGGGACGGTCGCCTCCGCGTACGCGTAGATCAGCTTGGCGCCGCGACGGATGATGCCGCCGTACTCCTGGTCCACGCCCGGCAGGAAGCCAGGCACGTCGACGAACGTCAGCACCGGCACGTTGAACGCGTCGCAGGTGCGGACGAACCGTGCGGCCTTCTCGCTCGCGTTGATGTCCAGACAGCCGGCGAACTGCATCGGCTGGTTGGCGACGATGCCGACCGGATAGCCCTCCACCCGGCCGAAGCCGGTGAGGATGTTGGGCGCGAACAGGGCCTGGGTCTCCAGGAACTCGCCCTCGTCCAGCACGTGCTCGATCGCGGTGTGCATGTCGTAGGGCTGGTTCGCCGAGTCCGGGATGAGCGTGTCGAGCTCGCGGTCCTCGTCGCTGATCGCCAGGTCCGCCTCCTCCGGGAAGGCCGGTGCCTCGGAGAGGTTGTTCGACGGCAGGTACGACAGCAGCGACTTGACGTACTCGATGGCGTCCTTCTCGTCACCCGCCATGTGGTGCGCCACGCCCGAGGTGGTGTTGTGGGTACGGGCGCCGCCGAGCTCCTCGAAGCCCACGTCCTCGCCGGTGACCGTCTTGATGACGTCGGGTCCGGTGATGAACATGTGCGAGGTCTGGTCGACCATGACCGTGAAGTCGGTGATCGCGGGGGAGTACACCGCGCCACCCGCGCACGGGCCGACGATCAGCGAGATCTGCGGGACGACACCCGAGGCGTGCACATTGCGGCGGAAGATCTCCGCGAAGAGGCCCAGCGCCGCGACACCCTCCTGGATGCGGGCACCGCCGCCGTCGTTGATGCCGATGACCGGACAGCCGGTCTTCAGCGCGAAGTCCATCACCTTGACGATCTTCTCACCGTAGACCTCGCCGAGCGAGCCGCCGAAGATGGTGAAGTCCTGCGAGTACACGCAGACGGGGCGGCCGTCGACCGTGCCGTACCCGGTGACGACCCCGTCCCCGTACGGCCGGTTCTTCTCGATGCCGAAGTTCGTCGAGCGGTGCCGGGCGAACTCGTCAAGCTCCACGAAGGAACCCTCGTCGAGCAGGAGATCGACGCGCTCGCGCGCGGTCAACTTGCCCTTCGCGTGCTGCTTTTCCACCGCGCGCGCGGAGCCCGCGTGGGTCGCCTCGTCGATACGGCGCTGCAGGTCCGCGAGCTTGCCCGCGGTGGTGTGGATGTCGATCTCTTCCGGCTCGGACATCGGGTGGCGGCTCCCTGCCTGGTCACGGGGACGACTGTGCTGCTGATCAGCGGATGAACGGCTGACGGCCCGCAGCGCTGAACGGCTACTGATCCGTAGCGTATCGGCGCGGATACGGTTCGGCAGTGCGTCGTTTGACACACCTAGGGTGGCTTGCATGACACCTTCGGATGCGCCACAGAGCCGTTGGTCGGACCTGGACCGGCCGCCCCTGAACGTTCCCGCGCTGCGCCGCGGACTCCTGCGGCCGGGCGGGCTGTGGACCACCCTCGACGTCGTCGACAGCACCGGGTCCACCAACTCCGACCTCGCGGGCCGTGCCGCCTCCCTGGCCGAGGGTGCCGTCCTGGTCGCCGAGGAGCAGACCGCCGGCCGCGGCCGGCTGGACCGCGCCTGGACCGCTCCGGCCCGCTCGGGACTGTTCTTCTCCGTCTACCTGACGCCGGGGGCCGTGCCGGTACAGCGGTGGGGCTGGCTTCCACTCCTCGCGGGGGTCGCGGCGGCGACCGGACTGGCACGGTCGGCGGGCGTCGACACGGCGCTGAAGTGGCCCAACGACCTGCTGGTCACCGTCGGGGGACAGGAGCGCAAGACGGGCGGCATCCTCGCCGAGCGGGCCGGCGACGGCGTCGTCATCGGCATCGGTCTCAACGTCTCCCTCCGGGCCGACGAGCTGCCCGCCCCCACCGCCGGCTCGCTCGCCCTGGCCGGTGCGGTCTCCACCGACCGCGAGACGCTGCTGCGGGGCGTACTGCGCTCGCTGGAGCAGTGGTACGGGCAGTGGCGGGCGGCCGACGGCGACGCGGCCGCCGGCGGGCTCCAGGAGGCGTACGCGGCGGGCTGCGCGACGCTCGGCCGCACCGTGAGGGCCCAGCTGCCCGGTGACCGCACGATCACCGGCGAGGCGGTGGCGATCGACGGGGACGGCCGGCTGGTCCTGTCCTCGGACGACGGCCTGCGGGAACCGGTCTCGGCGGGCGACATCGTGCACCTGCGCGGCGCGGGAGGTGGACTGACCTGAGAGGCGCGCACGACCCGACCCCGCCGGTAACGCCTCGACGACGTGAGGTAGGGCACACCTGCCGTATCGTTGAGGCGATCCACCGACAGATCGGCAGGGCAGTGCGCAGGGAACGGGCAGGAGGCGGCTGGTGACCGTCGACGACACGAACTCCGGCGCGGGCGCGGAGCCCCCGTCGGACTCCTCGGTCCACGCGACACCGCATCACGAAGTCGACCACACGGCCGAACCGACCGACGACCCCCTCGCGATCCGGCTGGAACAGCTGATCCTGGGGGCCGACCGGCGCTACACCCCGTTCCAGGCCGCCCGGACCGCGGGCGTCTCCATGGATCTGGCATCCCGGTTCTGGCGGGCCATGGGCTTCGCCGACATCGGGCAGGCCAAGGCGCTGACCGAGGCCGACGTACTGGCGCTGCGGCGGCTGTCGGGTCTGGTCGAGGCAGGGCTGCTCAGCGAGCCGATGGCGATCCAGGTGGCCCGGTCGACCGGGCAGACCACCGCCCGGCTGGCGGAATGGCAGATCGATTCGTTCCTGGAGGGCCTCACCGAGCCGCCCGAGCCCGGAATGACCCGCACCGAGGTCACGTATCCCCTGATCGAACTGCTCCTGCCCGAGCTGGAGGAGTTCCTGGTGTACGTGTGGCGGCGCCAGCTCGCCGCCGCCACCGGCCGGGTCGTGCAGGCCGCGGATGACGAGGAGATGGTCGACCGGCGCCTGGCCGTCGGCTTCGCCGACCTCGTCGGGTTCACCCGGCTGACCCGCCGCCTGGAGGAGGAGGAGCTCGGTGAACTCGTCGAGTCCTTCGAGACCACCTGCGCCGACCTCGTCGCCGCGCACGGCGGCCGGCTGATCAAGACCCTCGGCGACGAGGTCCTCTTCGCCGCCGACGACGCGGGGACCGCGTCCGAGATCGCGCTGCGCCTCGTCGAGGCGATGACCCTGGACGAGACGATGCCGGCGCTGCGCGTCGGCATCGCGTTCGGCACCGTCACCACCCGGATGGGCGATGTCTTCGGCACCACGGTGAACCTGGCCAGCCGTCTGACGTCGATAGCGCCGAAGGACGCCGTCCTGGTGGACGGGGCGTTCGCCGAGGAGCTGACCCGCACGGGCGACGCCCCCGTCTCCGAGGCCCAGGCCGCGGAGGCGGCGGCCGCCGCCGAGCGGGCCGCGAAGGAGGGCGCGGACGGCGGGGAGCCGGCTCCCGTGCCCAAGTACCGCTACGGGCTCCAGCCGATGTGGCAGCGCCCGGTGCGTGGGCTCGGCATCGTCGAGCCGTGGCTGCTGGCCCGTCGCGGCAGTTCCTGACCAGCCGCCGACAGCCCCCTCACCGCCCACTGCGGGAGAGCTCTGGGGCCTGTTTCGAAAGTAGCGCCGTCCGCCGGGAGGGCGGGCGTGCGTGCCAGGCGTCGCCGAGCAGGCGGGACTTTCGAAGCACGCCCTAGGATCCCTCCGGTAACGCTCGTTAACCGACAGGGGTGCAGTCATGACCGTCACGTCAGAGCAGCGGTTCGGGGAGTTCGTCGTCGTACGGGGTCACGAGGGCCTGGAGCACGTTGCCGAGTTGGTCCTCGACCGGCCCAAGGCCATGAACGCGGTGTCCACGGACATGGCCCGCTCGATCGGCGCCGCGTGTGCCGCGCTCGCCGCTGACCCGGACGTCCGGGTCACCGTCCTCACCTCCAGTCACGAGCGGGCCTTCTGCGTGGGCGCGGACCTCAAGGAGCGCAACTCCTTCACCGACGCCGACCTGGTGCGCCAGCGGCCCACCGCACGCGCCGCCTACACCGGAGTGCTCGAACTGCCGATGCCGACGATCGCCGCGGTGCACGGCTTCGCGCTGGGCGGCGGGTTCGAGCTCGCCCTGTCCTGCGATCTGATCGTCGCCGACGCGACCGCCCTGGTGGGTCTGCCCGAGGTGTCGGTCGGGGTCATCCCGGGCGGCGGCGGCACCCAGCTCCTGCCGCGCCGGATCGGTGCGGCGCGCGCCGCCGAGCTGATCTTCACCGCGCGCCGGGTCGCGGCGGCGGAGGCGCTGGACCTGGGGCTGGTCGACGAGTTGGTCGCGGAGGGCGAGGACCGGGCCGAGGCGCTCGCGCTGGCCGGCCGGATCGCGGCGAACTCCCCGGTGGGACTGAGGGCGGCCAAGCGGGCGCTGCGGCTGGGGCACGGACTCGACCTGCGGGCCGGGCTCGAGGTCGAGGACTCCGCGTGGCGGTCGGTGGCCTTCTCCGGCGACCGTGCGGAGGGTGTGGCCGCGTTCAACGAGAAGCGGAAGGCGAACTGGCCCGGGGAGTGACGCGCACATGACTCTTCGTGTTCGTCCCGCGACGCACCGCGCATGATCAGGGCTGCGAATTGATCAAAACATCACAAATCTACATAAGCTGGTGCGATGGGTGGTGACGATGCGCGGCTGCGGGCCGTGGTTTCGCTTGCGCAGGCGATGGCGGCGGCGCACACCCCGCGGGGGTGCTGGCGAGCGGCCGCGCTGGGGGCGTGCGAGGCGCTGGGCGGCAGCTTCGCCGCGTTGTCGGTCTGGGAGCGCGGGCGCGGACGGCTGCGCGTCCTGGTCAACGCGGGGGAGCGGGCGGAGGGGGAGGAGGAGTTCCCCGACGAGGAGACGTACCCGGTGCACCAGTTCCCGGAGATCACCGAGTTCCTCCACGAGCGGTGGGCCGGAGGCGGTGAGCCGGACGCCTGGGTGGAGACCGCCGACGGCCCGGTGGAGCCGGAGCCCGGGGGTGCGGACCCGGGAAGCGCGGATGTGGCGGGCGCCCACGGCTACGGGCGCGGCTACTGCCATCAGCGGGTGGCGGCCCTGCGTCGACGCGGGCGGGGCTGCTGCGTGGTCGCGCCGATCGTGCTGCACGGGCGGGCCTGGGGTGAGCTCTATGTGGCGCGGCCGGTGGGCGAGCCGGTGTTCGGCCGCCGGGACGCGGACTTCGCCACCGTGCTGGCCGCCGTCGTGGCCGCCGGGATCGCCCAGACGGAGCGCCTGGAGGAGGTGCGCAAGCTCGCCTTCACCGACCCGCTGACGGGCCTCGCCAACCGGAGGGCCGTCGACATGCGGCTGGACGAGGCGGTGGAGCGGCATCGGGAGGACGGCTCGGTGGTGAGTCTGGTCGTCTGCGATCTCAACGGTCTCAAGTGGGTCAACGATACGCATGGACATGCCGTCGGCGACCGGCTGCTGGAACGTTTCGGCTCCGTGCTGTCCCGGTGCGGGGCCATGCTGCCCGGTGCGCTGGCTGCCCGGCTCGGCGGGGACGAGTTCTGTCTGCTGGCCCTGGGCCCCGGGGCGGACGAGGTGATCGCGGTGGCCACGGAACTCTGCGAGCGGTCGGCCGAGCTGGAGTTCGGCAACGGTGTCGCCTGCGGGATCGCGTCCACGGGGGATCCGATCGGCGTGGTGGTCTCCGCGCGGCGGCTCTTCCGGCTCGCGGACGCGGCTCAGTACCGGGCCAAGGCGGCCCGTTCCAGGAGGCCGGTGGTGGCGGGGCGTGACGGTGAGGTCATCCGGCTGGCCGACTCCCCGCCCAAGTCCGCCCACGACCGCCGCCGGCTGCGGGGAGCCGTGCCCGAGGTGACGGACGAGGTAAGGGGTCAACCCGAGGACCACTAGTGACACGAAGGGTTTCAATCCGTACGCTTCTGAATATGGATATGCATACAGTCGTGGTGGGGACGTCCGGTACCACCGCACAGGACGTCATCGCCGTGGCCCGCGGCAACGCCCGTGTCGAGCTCTCCGCAGCCGCGGTGAGCGCCCTGGCCGCCGCCCGCGAGATCGTGGACGCGCTCGCCGCCAAGCCCGAGCCGGTCTACGGCGTCTCCACCGGCTTCGGCGCCCTGGCCAGCCGCCACATCAGCCCCGAGCTCCGTGCTCAGCTCCAGCGCAACATCGTCCGCTCGCACGCCGCAGGCATGGGCCCCCGGGTCGAGCGCGAGGTCGTCAGGGCGCTGATGTTCCTGCGGCTGAAGACCGTCGCCTCGGGTCACACGGGCGTGCGGCCCCAGGTCGCCCAGACCATGGCGGACGTACTGAACGCCGGGATCACACCCGTCGTTCACGAGTACGGTTCCCTCGGCTGCTCCGGCGACCTGGCACCGCTCTCGCACTGCGCCCTGACGCTGATGGGCGAAGGCGACGCGGAGGGCCCCGACGGGACCGTGCGCCCGGCCGGTGAGCTCCTCGCCGCCCACGGCATCACCCCGGTCGAACTGCGCGAGAAGGAGGGCCTCGCCCTTCTCAACGGCACCGACGGCATGCTCGGCATGCTTGTGATGGCCCTCGCCGACCTGCGCCGCCTCTACACCTCGGCCGACATCACCGCGGCCCTCTCCCTGGAGGCGCTGCTCGGCACGGACAAGGTGCTCGCCCCCGAGCTGCACGCCATCCGTCCGCACCCCGGCCAGGGCGCCAGCGCCGACAACATGCTGCGGGTCCTCGCCGGTTCAGGGCTCACCGGTCACCACCAGGACGACGCGCCGCGCGTCCAGGACGCCTACTCCGTGCGCTGTGCGCCCCAGGTCAACGGCGCGGGCCGCGACACCCTCGCGTACGCCGCGACCGTCGCGGACCGCGAACTGGCCTCCTCGGTCGACAACCCGGTCGTCCTTCCCGACGGCCGGGTCGAGTCCAACGGCAACTTCCACGGGGCGCCGGTCGCGTACGTCCTGGACTTCCTGGCGATCGTCGCGGCGGACCTCGGCTCGATCACCGAGCGCCGCACCGACCGGCTGCTGGACAAGAACCGTTCGCACGGGCTGCCGCCGTTCCTCGCCGACGACGCCGGTGTCGACTCGGGCCTGATGATCGCCCAGTACACCCAGGCCGCCCTGGTCAGCGAGATGAAGCGGCTCGCCGTCCCCGCCTCCGCCGACTCGATCCCCTCCTCCGCGATGCAGGAGGACCACGTCTCGATGGGCTGGTCGGCCGCGCGCAAGCTCCGCACCGCCGTCGACAACCTCGCCCGGATCGTCGCCGTCGAGCTGTACGCGGCGACCCGCGCCGTCGAACTGCGCGCCGCCGAGGGCCTGACCCCGGCCCCCGCCTCGCTCGCCGCCATCGAGGCGCTGCGGGCGGCGGGCGTCGAGGGCCCCGGCCCGGACCGCTTCCTGTCGCCGGACCTGGCCGCGGCGGACGCCTTCGTCCGCGCGGGCGGACTCGTCTCGGCGGTCGAGCCGGTCACGGGGCCGCTGGCCTGACCTCCGCCGCACGGAAGCGGCCACCGGGCAGGCCCGGTGGCCGCTTCCGCGTATCGCTCACCATGCGGGCCGGGAGCCTCCGCGACGGCCCGAGTACGTGATGAAGCCGGCTCCGATGCCCAGGAACGCCATGCCGCCGAGGAGATACGGCGTCGTGTCGACGCCGGTCCCGGTGTCGGCGAGCGTACTGGAGCCCGTGCCGGAGCCTTCGGCGGCGCTGTGGCCGGCCGAGCCCTGGGCGGCGGTCGCGTCGCCCGCGTTGGCGGACGGGACGAACCACAGGGCGCACAGCAGTGTTCCCGCGGCGGTGGCGGTCAGGAGTGGGCGGCGGGTGATGGCCACGGAATCGATCCCCCTTGGGGCAGCCGTAAGGGCGAGGGCTTCGGCGAATGCCGGGTCCCCTCAGGCCTGTTGCGCCGATGCTAATGAACGCGGCGGGTCCCGGGAAAGTCATGGCGGCCGGGAGTTCGGACCGGGCGGCCTTACGCTCCACCCCATGAGTACTTCTGAGTCATCACGATTCGTTCGCCTTCGTGTCGAAATGGTGGTGGAGATCACGGACGCCGACGCCCTGAGCGGAACGGCGCTGGAAAGCCTCGCGGCCGAGTTCGGTGAGCCCGGCGGCGAGTCCGCCGAGGAACGTACGCATGCCGAGACCGCCGTGCGGGAAGACGGTGCGGAGGCCCTCGCCTCGCTGATCGACCCGTTCGACCTGGTCGGCGAGGTGCCCGGGGTCGAGCTGGCCCAGGCCTCCTGGAGCAGCGAGACCATCGACTACGACCCGGAGGACCCGGACGGATGGGACCTCGATGACGGCCAGGACGAGGACGGGTACGAGGGCGAGGACGTGTACGAGGAAGACGGCGACGGGGACGGGAACACCGTCGGCGTCCCGCACAATGGGGAGGAGAGCGACAGGAACGGCAGCACCGAGCAGCGGGCGTAGCCAGTGGGAACACCGGCCCCGGCCCGCTTCCGGCGGACCGGGGCCGGTGCGTGTGAGCGGCCGGTGGATCCGGGGCGCGGATGTGTTGTACAACCGGGTCGTGCGCCCGTGGACACACAGGTGATGAACAGCGGGAACCACGGCTGTCACCACCGCGTCGATGAGTGGTGTTCCCCACATCTGCGGCAGATATGGAACGGGGCATCCGTTCAGGGTGTTCTTGGAACATTGACGGGTTTCGTCGGTCGACGGCCTGACCCGGGGTTTCAGGGGATTTCGGCAACGATGGAGAAGCGTGTGATGACGGACAGCAAACGGCGCAGGGGCCTCATGGCCGCGTCCGCACTGCTCGGCGGCGTGCTGGTGCTTTCGGCCTGCAGCGACGGCGACAAGGACAGCCCTGGCCCGGCGAGTTCGAAGTCACAGGCGGCCGAGGTCGACAAGGCGGCGGCCCAGGAGGCCTCGGAGGCGCAGATAGCGATCTCGCCGAAGAACGGCGCGACCAACGCAAGCATCAACAACGCCGCCAAGGTCAGCGTCACCAAGGGCAAGCTGACGGTCGTCACGATGACCACGGCGGCCGGCGAGAGCGTCAAGGGCACCCTGTCCGCCGACGGCACGAGCTGGAAGCCCGACGCCCAGCTGGAGCGCTCGACCACGTACAAGATCAATGCGACGGCGCAGGACTCGAAGGGCCGCGAGGCGCACGAGAACTCCTCCTTCACCACCGTGTCGCCCGCCAACAGCTTCATCGGGAACTTCACCCCCGAGGACGGCTCCACCGTCGGCGTCGGCATGCCCGTCTCGATCAACTTCAACAAGCCGATCACGGACAAGAAGGCCGTCCAGGCCGGCATCACCGTGACGTCCAGCAGCGGCCAGCAGGTCGCCGGCCACTGGTTCAACTCCCAGCGCCTGGACCTGCGCCCCGAGGACTACTGGACGGGCGGCTCCACCGTCACGCTGAAGCTGGCGCTCGACGGTGTCGAGGGCGCGGACGGCGTCTTCGGTGTGCAGCAGAAGACGGTCACCTTCAAGGTCGGCCGCAACCAGGTCTCGACCGTGGACGCCAAGACGCACACGATGACCGTCACCCAGAACGGCAAGACGATCAAGACCATCCCGATCTCGGCCGGTTCGTCGGACAACCCGACGTACAACGGCCAGATGGTGATCTCCGAGAAGTTCAAGGAGACCCGGATGGACGGATCGACGGTCGGCTTCACCGACGACGACGGCAAGGGCGAGTACGACATCAAGGACGTGCCGCACGCCATGCGGCTGTCCACGTCGGGCACCTTCATCCACGGCAACTACTGGGGCGCCAAGTCGATCTTCGGCAGCGCCAACACCAGCCACGGATGCGTGGGCCTCTCCGACACCAAGGGCGCCGGCGACCCCAACGAGCCCGCCGCCTGGTTCTACAACAACTCCATGATCGGTGACGTGGTCATCGTCAAGAACTCCCCGGACCGGACCATCCAGCCCGACAACGGCCTCAACGGCTGGAACCTGAGCTGGGCCCAGTGGACGGCAGGCTCCGAGGCCTGAGCCGACCGACCCCGCCGGCCCATCCCCGCACGCCAGGCGGCGGCCCCGGATCCCCACGGATCCCGGAGCCGCCGCCTTCGGCGTTCCCGGGTTCTCATCCCGCTCTCATCGTGGCCTTAACCCACCATCACACGTGGTCCCTAGCCTCGCGCCATGTTCTTCACCTACCTCCGGCGCGAGCTGCGCCGCCGCAGAAAGGCGGCGCTCGTCGTCGCCTCGGGGCTCGCCCTCGGCATTGCGCTGGTCATCATCGTCAGCTCGGTCTCCTCCGGCATGAGCAAGGCCCAGGACAAGGTCCTGGAATCGCTGTACGGGCTCGGCACGGACATGACCGTCACCAAGGCCGCCGCAGCTCCGGGCTCCGGCACGGAACGTCCCAGGTTCGAGTTCGACGCCAAGGACGACGACGACGCGACGCAGAGCACGGACCGCGTCATGGTCCAGGGCTTCCAGACACTCGCTTCCACCACCGTCGCCAAGGTGGGAGGGCAGACCGGCGTCGCCGACGCCGTGGGCGGGCTGAGCCTGACCGTCATGAAGGTGGACGGCCAGTTCAAGCGCGGCGAGTTCAAGCAGGAGGGCGGCACGGCCCAGAGCGGCCGCGGCGGCCCCGGCGGTGGCAGCGGCCAGCCGCAGGGCGAGGTCCAGGGCGGCGGCGCCTCCTTCGACGTCAACTCGTACACCGTGTACGGAACCGACGTCACCAAGCAGGACCTCGGCCCGCTCACCTCGTCGAAGATCACTGCCGGTCGTACGTTCAAGACCACCGAGACCAAGGGCAAGGTGGCCGTCGTCGACGCCGCGTACGCCAAGGAGAAGAAGCTCTCGACCGGCAAGACCGTGACGATCCACGGCACCAGGTTCACGATCGTCGGCGTCTCGACGGCCGACAGCGGTGACGCGGCGGCCAACCTCTACATCCCGCTCCAGCAGGCGCAGACCCTCGCCGACTCGAAGGACAAGGTCACCACGGTCTACGTCAAGGCGGCGGACTCGACAGCGATCGACAGCGTCAAGTCCGCAATCCAGAAGAACATCTCCGGCACCACGGTCACCACCTCGGCCGACCTGGCGGACACCGTCTCCGGCTCCCTGTCCACCGCGTCCGACCTCGCCTCCAGCGTCGGCAAGTGGCTCTCCATCGCCGTGCTGATCGCCGCCTTCCTGGTGGCGGGGCTCCTCACCTCCTCCGCGGTCAGCCGCCGCGTACGGGAGTTCGGCACACTCAAGGCGCTCGGCTGGAAGAGCGGCCGGGTCACCCGTCAGGTCATCGGCGAAGCGCTCGTCAACGGCTTGATGGGCGGTGTCCTCGGCATCGCGATCGGCCTCGCCGGCGCGTACGCCGTCACCGCCGTCAGTCCCACCCTCACCGCCCAGCTCGGCTCCTCGGGCGGCGGCGGCGGACGCGGCGGCATGATGGGCGGCCCCGGCAGGCAGACCGCGTCCAAGGCGCTCGACATCGCGCTGACCGCACCCGTCTCCCTCTCGATCATCCTGATCGCCGTCGGGCTGGCCGTGGCGGGCGGGCTGATCGCGGGGGCGTTCGGCGGCTGGCGCGCCTCCCGGCTGCGCCCCGCGGACGCGCTGCGGCGCGTCGAGTAGCCCGTCGCGGGATGCCCGGCGCACGGGCGTCCCTACCTCGTCCCCAGCGATCCGCGATCCGCGGGGCGGTCGCCCGGGATCCGCGAACACCGTCCAGCAGGAGTTGACCCATGTACACCCTTCAAGGCGTCACCAAGCGCTACACGCGCGGCAAGTCCACCGTCCACGCGCTCGCCGGCGTCGACCTGACCATCGAGGACGGCGGCCGTCTGGTCATCCAGGGCCCCACCGGCGGCGGCAAGTCCACACTGCTCCAGATGCTCGGCGGCCTCGACCGCCCCACGGCCGGCAGCGTCGAACTCGACGGGGTGGACCTCGCGAAGCTCAGCGAGGCCAGACTCACCAAGGTGCGCGCCGAGAACATCGGCTTCGTCTTCCAGAGCTTCAACCTCATCCCGACGCTCACCGCCCAGGAGAACGTCGAGACCGCCCTCGTCCCGCTCGGCGGCAAGGCGTCCGAACGGCGCAGACGGGCCGCGGAGGCGCTCGACTCGGTCGGGCTCGGCGAACGCCTGGGCCATCTGCCCGGCGAGATGTCCGGCGGCCAGCAGCAGCGGGTGGCGATAGCCAGAGCTCTGGTCAAGCAGCCCAAGGTGCTGCTCGCCGACGAGCCCACCGGCAACCTCGACGAATCCATGCGCGACGAGATCATGGAGGTGCTGGAGACCATGTGGAAGGAGCACGGGCTCACCTTCATCATGGTCACCCACGACAGCGCGATCGCTCGCAGGGCCCCGCGCCTGGCGACCATCCGCAAGGGCAAGGTCACCATCACGGAGAACGCCGCGGCCTGACCCGGTAGCACTCCTGCCCTCCGGGCCGGCGGACCCGCACGACGGATCCGCCGGCTCAGCCGGCCCGTCCGGCCACGGCCCTGCGGTGTGCCGCCAGGTCGCTGCGGCGGACCTGCCGCAGGCCGGCCGGGTCGCTGCGGGCGACGCCCTCCGTCCGCGGCCCGGGGACACCCGCGACGCCGGCGCCTGCCCCGGCCGCTCGGGCGCGCATCCCGTACCAGGGCTGCAACGGCAGCCAGCACAGCCCGTACAGCCAGCGGCGTACCAGTCGCGTGGGGCCCGGGCGCCCCACGTCCGGCAGGCTCACCACCCTTATCCCCATGATCAGCTTCCCCGCCCCGGCGCCCACGACCGCGGTGAGCACCACCTGATTGAGGAACGAGAGGACGAGCACCGGCCCGATCAGCAGCCCGACGACCTGGGGAACGGTCGCCGAGTCCGCGTAGGGCCGGACGATTAACCCCGCGGTCACCAGACAGAGATAGCAGTCGAGCCCCACCGCGAGGTAGCGGCGCGTCCCGCCGGCCCGGGGCGGTGTGCCGGGCGCGGCTCTGCCGGGTACGTACGAGGGTCCCCGCTGTCCGTAACCGGACAGCGGGCCTCTCGCCAACGGCCTTGATTCATAAGGGGGATGAGGATTCCGGCCGCCGCGGTTCCCCCGTGATGTCGTCATGACGGAATCATGTCTGAAAGCCCGTCACCGCGGGCCCGGACGGCAACCTCCGTGGATCGCGCCTCCCCGGCCCGTGGTGTAGCCCGCTACACCACGGGCCGGGGAGGCCGGCCCCTCGTGGCGGAGCGCGTCCGCTGGAAGCATGAAGGAACCGCCGGACAATGCGGCGCCGACCACCCCGTACCCGGAGGAATTCTGTGAAACCGCTGCTTTGGACCGTGCTGCTCGTCGCCCTCGTCGCGAACCTC
The DNA here is from genome assembly GCF_045162765.1 of Streptomyces sp. NBC_01013. Taxonomy (NCBI): domain Bacteria; kingdom Bacillati; phylum Actinomycetota; class Actinomycetes; order Kitasatosporales; family Streptomycetaceae; genus Streptomyces; species Streptomyces sp. NBC_01013. Next base: position 3,105,122 of record NZ_CP108687.1, on the reverse strand, counting down.
TCGCTGAACTTCCTGGTGGGCCAGGACGGGCTGCACATCGCCCTGAGCGTCGTGTCGGGCGTGGTCCTGCTCGCGTCGGGGGCGGGTCTGTGGATGCTGCGCGGCCCGCGCGAGAACTGAGACCCCCGCACGCCACCTCACACCCCGTCGTGCGCCACTGTGAGGTTCACCACTTCGGATGATGTGCGACCCCACCGCAACCCGGCCAATTCTGCCCGGAACCGGCCTGCGGCCGGGCGGCTGCGGGCTTCCCGGGCGCGGTGCGGAGGGATCACCATGTGGATGCCCGTGGAGCATTCCGTCGTCCCGCTGGGACACTCGATACGCCACAACGGTCCTGTACGTCGCTTTCGTGAGCACGGTATGCGTGATGTCGGGCGACGCCCTCAACGGCGAGGGGGACCTGGTGCCCCTCGGGACGGGGGCGCCTTCGCGCATGAGCCGACCCACGGAAGGTCTTGATCAGATGCCGGCCACCGCTGACTCCGCAACGCCGCACGCCACCCACCGCGTCATCGAGCCGCTGTACGCGGAGATCCTCCGCCGCAACCAGGGCGAGAAGGAGTTCCACCAGGCCGTCCGGGAAGTCCTGGAAACGCTCGGCCCGGTGCTGGTCCAGCGGCCGGAGTTCGTGGACGCCCGGATCATCGAGCGCATATGCGAGCCGGAGCGCCAGCTCATCTTCCGCGTGCCGTGGTCGGACGATTCGGGGGACATCCACGTCAACCGCGGATTCCGCGTCGAGTTCTCCAGCTCCCTCGGTCCGTACAAGGGCGGGCTGCGCTTCCACCCTTCGGTCAATCTCGGCATCGTGAAGTTCCTCGGCTTCGAGCAGATCTTCAAGAACGCCCTGACCGGCATGCCCATCGGCGGCGGCAAGGGAGGCTCCGACTTCGACCCGAAGGGCCGCTCGGACGCCGAGGTCATGCGCTTCTGCCAGTCGTTCATGACGGAACTCCACCGCCACCTCGGCGAGTACACCGACGTCCCCGCCGGTGACATCGGCGTGGGCGGCCGCGAGATCGGCTACCTCTTCGGCCAGTACAAGCGGATCACCAACCGTTACGAGTCCGGAGTCCTCACCGGCAAGGGCCTCGGCTGGGGCGGCGCCCTGGTGCGCACCGAGGCGACCGGCTACGGCTGCGTGATGTTCACCGCCGAGATGCTCCGCAGCCAGGGCGACAGCCTCGACGGCCGGCGCATCGCCGTCTCCGGCTCGGGCAACGTCGCGATCTACGCGATCGAGAAGGCCCAGCAGCTCGGCGCCACGGTGGTGACCTGCTCCGACTCCGACGGCTACGTCGTGGACGAGAAGGGCATCGACCTCGCCCTGCTCAAGGAGATCAAGGAGGCCGGCCGTGGGCGCGTCGCCGAGTACGCGGAGCGCCGCGGCGACCAGGCCGTGTTCGTGCCGGGCCCCGGAGTCTGGAACGTCCCCTGCGATGTGGCACTGCCGTGTGCCACGCAGAACGAGCTCCACGAGGCCGACGCGCTGGCACTCGTACGCAACGGTGTGAAGGCGGTCGCCGAGGGCGCCAACATGCCCACGACCCCCGAGGCCGTCCGCGTCTTCCAGGACGCCGGTGTGGCCTTCGCCCCCGGCAAGGCGGCCAACGCGGGCGGCGTGGCGACCAGCGCCCTGGAGATGCAGCAGAACGCCTCACGCGACTCCTGGACGTTCGCCCACACCGAGGAGCGCCTCGCGGAGATCATGCGCCACATCCACGACTCCTGCTACACCACGGCGGAGCGCTACGGCAGCCCCGGCAACTACGTGGTCGGCGCGAACATCGCCGGCTTCGAACTGGTGGCGGACGCGATGCTGGCGCAGGGGCTGATCTGACCGGTCGCCCGCATGCCGGCACGGGCCCGGGACGCGGATGCGTCCCGTGCCCGTGCCCGTGCTCAAGGGCTGTGCCGCCCTCACTCCGCCCTGCGCCGGAACGTCTGCGCCAGGCCCGTGTTCACCACCACCACGACGGCCAGTACCGCAGCCGCCACGGGGTGCCCCACCCCGTACAGCGCGAAGGCGCCGCCGCCGAGCACCACCGCCTTGATCACGAGCACACCGGCCAGCGGCAGCCGGATCCGGGCGCGCGGGGCGGCGAACAGCCCCCACAGGGCGATGGCGATCGCCAGTACCCCCGTACCGAGCAGGAGTGGGACGGCCAGGCCGTCGCCGAGGCTGAACCCCCACCAGAACAGACAGGCCAGCGCCGCCAGTTCCACGAGGAATGCCAGACCTTCGTTGGCGGCCCACCAGGGCCGGCCGCTCACCGAAGGGGTCGCCGGTCTGTCCGTACGGTCGTCGCCCATGGTGCCCCCACCCTCGTCGGTTCGTGCCCGAGCGAGGGTAACCGGCTCAGCCTTCGGCCCGCGCCACACCGATCGGGCACGAGACGCCCGTCCCGCCGATCCCGCAGTAACCCGCCGGGTTCTTGTCGAGGTACTGCTGGTGCGCCGCCTCGGCGGGCCAGAACGTGCGGCCCTCGGCCGGGAGGATCTCGGTGCTGATCTCGCCGTAGCCGGAGCCCGTGAGGACCTTCTGGTACGCCTCGCGGGACGCCGCCACGGCCGCCGCCTGCTCGGGGGAGTGGGTGTAGACCGCGGAGCGGTACTGCGTACCCACGTCATTGCCCTGGCGGAAGCCCTGGGTCGGGTCGTGGGACTCCCAGAAGCGCTTCAGCAGCTCGGTGTACGTGACGATCCGCGGGTCGTACACGACACGGACCGCCTCCGTGTGCCCGGTCAGGCCCGAGCAGACCTCCTCGTACGCGGGATTCTCCGTGTAGCCGCCCTGGTAGCCGACGAGTGTCGTCCAGACACCGTCCGTCTCCCAGAACGTGCGCTCGGCGCCCCAGAAACACCCCATCGCGAAGTCCGCGACCTCCAGACCCTCCGGGTACGGCCCCAGCAGGGCGTTGCCCAGCACCGTGTGGCGGGACGGGACGGTGAATTCCGGGGTGGCGCGGCCGCGCAGGGCCTCCCCCGGGGTGGGGAGCTGCGGGGTGCGGCGGTTCAGGAACATGCGGGGCTCCTCCAGGGATCGACGTGCTGTCCGTACAACACACCCGGGCCGCCACGGATTCCGTCCCCGGTGCTCAGTCGCGGGGCGTGCCGTCCTGCGACTCGGCGGCCTCCACATAGGCGGCGGCCCGCTTGCGGGCCTTGAACCAGAAGTAGAGGCCGAGGCCGATCAGGATCAGGGGTATCAGTCGTGCCACGGGAACACCGGTCCTTGTCTCGGGAAGCGGGAGCGGGAAGCGGGAATACGTCGCTCCCACGGTCGCACAGCGTCGGCCGCGGGAGTCCCGCGCCCTCAGCGCGGGAGCGTGGCCGGGTTGCCGCCGTTCGCCTCGTAGCCGGCCACCGCCAGGGCCCGGTACACGGTGTACTCGGCGGCCGGGTCGGAGTTCTCCGTCCACGGCAGCGCGCCCACGTGACCGTCGATGTGGACGAGCTGGTTCATCGCCTCGGACCAGCGCTCCATCCGTACCAGGAACAGCACCAGGAGATGGCGTACGTGCGCGAGCATCGGGTCGTCGGCGCGCGCCGCGTGCACCGCGAACATCGCGCCCTCGACTGCCTTCGTCACCACCAGGCTCCGGTAGAAGCCCTGCACCAGATTCACCTCGGGCAGGTGCTCGTACACCGCGAACAGCGGCAGCGCCGCCAGCAGGGAGCCCTGCGGGGCGCGGGCGGCGGCCGCCGTCGCGAAGCGGTCGGCCTCCTCGCGCGATCCGTGCCACTTCTCGCACCAGAAGTGCAGCGCCGCGATGTGCGCGCCCATGTGGGCCGGCGCCCGGTCGATGATCTTCGCCCAGAGCTGGTCGAACTCCTCGTGGGAGTAGCCCAGTCCCCGGGCGACGGCCAGCTCCGTCAGATACGGGACGGGGTCGCCCGGAGCCAGCAGGGCCGCCTCGCCGACCACCGTACGGGCCTCCTCCAGGATGATCCGGAAGTCGTCCGTACCGGCCGTCGACGTGCGCCAGGCCTGCTGGACCAGGAACTCCGCGTGCACGGCCGCGCCCCCCGCGTCCTTGGGTGCCTCGGCCCGCCACCTGCGCAGCCACGCCCCGCCCTCGCCGGGCCGCCGCATCAGCTCCAGCGACGCGGCCCCGGCGAACGCCTGCACCCGCTGCCACCGCACCTCGCCGTCCTTCGGCGTCCCCGACAGCAGCTGGGAAGCGGCCCGCCACTCCTGGGTGTGCTGGACGACCTCCAGGACGTCGAGGAGATCCTGGTCGGGGCCGGGCGTCCGGATGTCCAGCTCCTCCTGACGCACGAAGCCGTAGGTGTCCGGATCGGCCGCGTCCGGGGAACCGGGCGCCACCTGACGGATACCCCCGCGGCGCCTCAGCACGAAGGGGCCGACGACCGCGGCGAGCATGCACAGCGCGAGCAGGAACCACAGAATCTCCATGCCCCCATTGTTGCCGGACGGCACGGTGCCCGGTCGAGCGCCCTCGGAACGAACTACGCTCGGGGCCCATGAGCGACCAGCACAGCTTCGAGACTCTCGCGATCCACGCGGGAAACACCGCCGATCCCCTCACCGGCGCCGTTGTTCCGCCCATTTACCAGGTGTCCACGTACAAGCAGGACGGCGTGGGCGGTCTGCGCGGCGGCTACGAGTACAGCCGCAGCGCCAACCCCACGCGCACCGCGCTGGAGGAGAACCTCGCGGCCCTGGAGGGCGGCCGCCGCGGACTCGCCTTCGCGTCGGGCCTCGCCGCCGAGGACTGCCTGCTCCGCACGCTGCTGACCCCCGGCGACCACGTGGTCATCCCGAACGACGCCTACGGCGGCACGTTCCGGCTGTTCGCGAAGGTCGCCTCGCGCTGGGGCGTGGAGTTCTCGGTCGCCGACACCTCGGACGTGGCGGCGGTCCGGGCCGCGATCACCCCGCGCACCAAGGCGATCTGGGTGGAGACCCCCTCCAACCCCCTGCTCGGCATCACCGACATCGCGGCCGTCGCCGACGTGGCCCGCACGGCGGGTGCGCGCCTCGTCGTCGACAACACCTTCGCCAGCCCCTACCTCCAGCAGCCCCTCGCCCTGGGCGCCGACGTCGTGGTCCACTCCACCACCAAGTACATGGGCGGCCACTCGGACGTCGTCGGCGGTGCGCTGATCGTCAACGACCCCGATCTGTCGGAGGAGTTGGCGTACCACCAGAACGCCATGGGTGCCGTCGCCGGGCCGTTCGACGCCTGGCTGGTGCTGCGCGGCATCAAGACCCTCGCCGTCCGGATGGACCGGCACAGCGAGAACGCCACCAAGGTCGCCGACCTGCTGACCCGCCACCCCAAGGTCACCCAGGTCCTCTACCCGGGGCTGCCCGAGCACCAGGGGCACGAGATCGCCGCCAAGCAGATGAAGGCGTTCGGCGGCATGGTCTCCTTCCGCGTCGCGGGCGGCGAGGAAGCGGCCGTGGAGGTCTGCAACCGCGCGAAGCTGTTCACGCTCGGTGAGTCCCTCGGCGGCGTCGAGTCGCTGCTGGAGCACCCGGGGCGGATGACGCACGCCTCCGCCGCCGGATCCCCGCTGGAGGTCCCGGCCGATCTGGTCCGGCTCTCCGTCGGCATCGAGAACGGCGACGACCTGCTGGCCGACCTGACGCAGGCGCTCGGCTGATCCCCGTACTCGACTGATCCCCGTACTCGGCTGATTCCCGTACGGGGCGGCAGCAGGGGCGGGGCCGGGGAAACCGGTCCCGCCCCTCGTGCGTTCCGCCCTCAGCCGTCGTACGTCCCGCCCTCAGACCGAGGCCTTCTCGTCCTCCAGCGAGGCCCTGACCTGCTCGCGCAGCTCGGGGCTGTCGGTGTGTTCGTGGACGGAGACCGCGTGCTCGGTCGCGGCCCGCACGACTTCCTCCTCCTCGCCGGAGATGGTCAGCGAGCAGTTCGACACGCTCGGATACTTGCGGCAGTCGGCGATCTTCCTGGTCATCACAGCCTCCTCGACCGATGCCATTCCAGGATAAATCGGGTAGCGGTGCGCGACCCGTCAGTGACCCCGGCAGGATCTGCCCGTGACCTGCCGTGACCCCTCAGTGACCCCGGCGGGCGTTGAGCCGGGCGGCCTGGCGTGTCAGGTGGTCACGCTCGGCGAGGTTGGGGGCTTTGTGGGCCGCTTCGGCGTACAGCCGTGCCGCCGTCACCGGGTCGCCGTCACGCTCGTGGAGGTACGCCGCCACCGCGGCGTGGCGAGGCAGCGAGGCGTCCACTGCCGCGAGCGCCGCCAGGCCGGCGCGCGGCCCGTCGGCCTCCCCGACGGCGACCGCGCGGTTGAGGCGGACGACCGGGCTGTCGGTCAGGCCCGCGAGCTCGTCGTACCACTCCACGATCTGTACCCAGTCGGTCTCCCCGGCGGCGGGCGCGTCGGCGTGGAGTGCCGCGATGGCGGCCTGGGCCTGGAACTCGCCCAGGCGGTCGCGGGCGAGGGCCGCCTGGAGGATCCCGACCCCCTCCGCGATCGACGCCGTGTCCCAGCGGCCCCGGTCCTGCTCGGCGAGCGGTACCAGGCTGCCGTCGGGCGCGGTCCGGGCGTCACGCCGCGCGTGGTGGAGCAGCATCAGGGCGAGCAGCCCGGCCACCTCGGGGTGGTCGATACGGGCCGCGAGCTGCCGGGTCAGCCGGATGGCCTCGGCGGCCAGGTCGACGTCCCCGGAGTAGCCCTCGTTGAAGACGAGATAGAGGACGCGCAGCACCGTGGCGACGTCGCCGGGACGGTCGAGGCGCACGCCGGAGACGGTGCGCTTGGCGCGGCTGATGCGCTGTGCCATGGTCGCCTCGGGCACCAGGTAGGCCTCGGCGATCTGTCGCGTGGTCAGCCCGCCGACCGCGCGCAGCGTGAGCGCGACCGCCGACGCAGGGGTCAGCGACGGGTGGGCGCACAGGAAGTAGAGCTGGAGCGTGTCGTCCCCCGCGCCCGCCGGCCCGGGCGCCGGCTCCTCCCCGACCCGGTCCTCACGGCGCCGGCGGGCGGCGTCGGCGCGTGTCGCGTCGAGGAACTTGCGCCAGGCCGCGGTGATCAGCCAGCCCCTGGCATCCCGCGGGGGGTCCACCGCCCAGACCCGTAGCGCCTCGACCAGGGCGTCCTGCACGGCGTCCTCGGCCGCCGCGAAGTCGGCTCCGCGGCGGACGAGGACGGTGAGCACACCCGGCGTGAGGCTCCTGAGCAGGACCTCGTCCACCGGTGACGTCACTCGGAGATGGTGGGCGGCTCGGTCAGGAACGGGCGCAGTTCGAGCCACTCGTGGATCGGCCTGCCGCCCGCGCCGGGCGCGGCCGACAGTTCCCCGGTCAGCTCGACGGCACGCTCGTAACTGTCGACGTCGATGATCATCCAGCCGGCGATGAGGTCCTTGGTCTCCGCGAACGGTCCGTCGGTGACCGGGGGGCGCCCCTCACCGTCGTAGCGGACCCACGCACCCTCGGGAGCGAGCGCCTGACCGTCGACGAACTCGCCCGACTTCTCCAGCCGGGCCGCGAAGTCGTTCATGTACTGCATGTGGGCCGAGATCTCCTCCGGCGTCCACTGGTCCATGCACACGTCGTTGACCGGGGCCGGGGCGCCGCGGTAGTGCTTCAGCAGCAGGTACTTGGCCATGATGGTTCTCCTTGGTGCTCGTGCGACCCGCTGTGGTCGCGTTCACCCCGGGGACGGAGCCGGTCACCGGTTCTCGACATCGCCGCCCGAACTTTTTTCTCCGAGTTCTGGACGAGCGTAGGGGTGCCGCCCCGTGATGCCGGGGTCCGACGCCCTACCAGCCGTCCAGCGGCGGCGTCGTCTCGGCCGGCGGCACCTGCCAGGGCTGGACCACCACCGCCCACACCGTGAACGCCACGACCGCCGCCGTCGCCGTCACCAGCCACAGCCGGCGCAGCGCCCGTCGGCGCCGGAGCAGCCGTTCACCGCGCTCCGCCGCCCGCGCCGCCAGCTCCGCGGGCACCGGCGGATGCGAGGTCTCCAGCATCCGCCGGACCTCGTCCTCCTTGCGCCCCGTACCGCTCACGGCGCGGCCCCCAGCGGACGGGACTGCCCCCGGCGCGAGGTCGGACTCCTGGTGCCGCGCATCGTGGCCACCGAGCGGTTGCAGACCGCGCGGACCCGGTCCACCGGCACCCCGAGCAGCGCCGCCGTCTGCTCCTCGGGGACACCTTCGTACAGGCGCAGCACCAGAACCAGCCGCTCCTGCGGGGTGAGGCGGTCCAGCAGCCCGCCGCGCGGACGGTGATGGCGCCACGCCTCCCGGGCGAACCGCGCGGCCAGCTCCTGCCGGGTGCGGTCGTACGGATCCTCGCCGTGCAGCCCGTCCCAGTCCGCGTACGTCCGGGACAGCACGGCCGTCAGCAGACGTTGCGCATGCACGTTGGCCCCGGGCGGATCCGCCGGTTCGGCCGTCAGCAGGGTCGCTGTGTGCAGCAACCGGCCCGCCGCGCCCGCCACGAAGGCCTCGAACTCCTGGGCACGGCGCCGCAGTCGGACCGCATGGCGCTCTCGCACGAGGTCCATCGGAGCGCTCCGCGACCCCCCGGGTCAACCCCCAGGAAGCGGCGCTATCCCGCCGACGGCGGCTGGTGCGCCGCCTGCCGCGCCGCCAGGGCCGCGTTGAAGCGGGTGAGCAGCGTGCAGAACGTGTCCCGCTCGTCCTCGGACCACTCGTCCGTCACCTGGGACATCAACTCGCGCCGCGAGGCCCGGACCTCCTCCAGCCGCGCCTGCCCGCGCGGGGACAACTGGAGCACGACCGCGCGGCCGTCCTCCGGATGCGAGGTGCGCTTGACCAGACCGGTGTCCACGAGCGGTGCGACCTGCCGGGTCACCGTCGAGGAGTCGATCCCCATGCCGGCGGCCAGCGCCTTGACGCCCATGGGGCCTTCCCTGTCCAGCCGGTTGAGCAGCAAGTACGCGGCCCGGTCCATGGAGTTGCGCACCTGGCCGACACCGCCGAGGCGGGTCTGCTCGGCACGCCTGGCGAAGACCGCCACCTGGTGCTGCAGAGCGTCGAGAAGGTGGTCGTGACCCGGGTTCTCCGGGGCGGCGCCCCCGGAAGGAGACGCGGCAGTCGTCATGTCCTGAGGGGGCATGGCCGGGAGCTCTCTTCGTGCGTGTCGGATGGGTGGGGGACAGAGTACGCGGCCCCGGGGCAACGCGTACCAGTGCCGCACAAACCTGCGGACATCGGCGCATGAGGGGACCCTCGGCGGCGGCCGCGACCCCTTTCAGCTGCAAGACTTGCGGTATGAACTTCCCGCCGCCCGGCCGTTTTCCTCCGCTGATCCTCGATGACGTCCGGGGAGCGCAGAAGATGCTCTCCGGGGTCGCCAAGGTCACTCCGCTGGAGGGCAGCCGCCATCTGTCGGCGCTGGTGGGCGCGCCCGTCCAGTTCAAGTGCGAGAACCTGCAGCGGACCGGGTCGTTCAAACTGCGGGGCGCGTACGTACGGATCTCGGGCCTCACCCCGGTCGAACGGGCCGCCGGCGTCGTCGCCGCGAGTGCCGGAAACCATGCGCAGGGTGTCGCGCTCGCGTCTGCGCTGCTCGGCGTACGCTCGACGGTCTTCATGCCGGTCGGGGCGCCGCTGCCCAAGATCGCCGCGACCCGTGAGTACGGAGCGCAGGTGCGGCTGCACGGCCACGTCGTCGACGAGACGCTCGCCGCGGCGCAGGAGTACGCGCACGAGACCGGCGCGGTCTTCATCCACCCCTTCGACCACCCGGACATCATCGCGGGGCAGGGCACCGTGGGCCTGGAGATCCTGGACCAGTGCCCCGAGGTGCGCACGATCGTCGTGGGCATCGGCGGCGGCGGCCTCGCGGCGGGGATCGCCGTGGCCGTGAAGGCGGTCCGGCCCGACGTGCGGATCATCGGTGTGCAGGCGGCCGGCGCCGCCTGCTACCCGCCGTCACTCGCCGCCGGTCGCCCCGTGTCGATCGGCTCGCTCCAGACGATGGCGGACGGCATCAAGGTGGGCCGCCCCGGCGACGTACCGTTCGGCCTGGTCCGGGAGCTGGTCGACGAGGTCCGTACGGTCTCCGAGGACGAGCTGTCCAGTGCCCTGCTGCTCTGTCTGGAGCGGGCGAAGATGGTGGTGGAGCCGGCCGGGGCGAGCCCGGTGGCCGCGCTGCTGAGCGACCCGAAGTCGTTCCGCGGGCCGGTGGTGGCCCTCCTGTCCGGCGGCAACGTGGACCCGCTGCTGATGCAGCGCATCCTCACCCACGGCATGTCGGCGGCGGGCCGGTATCTGAGCCTGCGGCTGCGCCTGACGGACCGCCCGGGTGCGCTGGCGACCATGCTGGGCGTGCTCACGGTGGCCGACGCCAACGTCCTGGACATCAGTCACGTGCGGACCGACCCCCGGCTCGGCCTCACGGAGGCCGAGGTGGAACTGCATCTGGAGACCAAGGGCCCCGAGCACTGCGAGGAGGTCGCCGCGGCGCTGCGCGGGGCGGGCTATCTGGTGATGGACTGACCCCTTGTTGGTCGCGATGTATCGCGTTACTGTGCGTGCGCCCGACCCGGTGACGCACGGGTGTTCGTGTCGTGTCTTCACCGGGCGCGGAAACTCGGGCAAATCTAGGATCTGTGAGGAAGTCACCCGAACGCACTGGGGGAATCCCATATGCCAGGCGCCATCTACGCCGAAGGTCTGGTGAAGACCTTCGGAGACGTACGAGCACTCGGCGGCGTCGACCTCGACGTGCCGCAAGGCACCGTCCTCGGACTTCTCGGCCCCAACGGAGCCGGCAAGACGACCGCCGTACGCGTCCTCACGACGCTGCTCAGACCCGACAGGGGCAGCGCCTTCGTCGCGGGCATCGACGTGCTGAAGAAACCCAACGAGGTGCGGCGCTCGATCGGGCTCTCCGGCCAGTTCGCCGCCGTCGACGAATACCTGACCGGTCGCGAGAACCTCCAGATGGTCGGCCAGCTCTACCAGATGTCGTCCCGCGACGCGAAGGCCAGGGCGGCGGAACTCCTGGAGCGCTTCAACCTCGCCGACGCGGCCGACCGCACCGCCAAGACCTACTCCGGGGGCATGCGCCGCCGCCTGGACCTCGCGGCGGCACTCGTCGTCTCGCCGCCGGTCATGTTCATGGACGAGCCGACCACCGGCCTCGACCCCCGCAACCGGCAGCAGCTCTGGGACGTCATCGAGGAGCTCGTCGCAGGCGGCACGACACTGCTGCTCACCACGCAGTACCTGGAGGAGGCCGACCGCCTCGCCCACGACATCTGCGTGATCGACCACGGTCTCGTCATCGCCCGCGGCACCTCCGACCAGCTCAAGGCGCGGACCGGCGGCGAACGCGTCGAGGTCGTCGTCCAGCAGCGCGATCAGATCGACCCGGCCCGGGAGGTCCTCGCCCACCTGGGCAAGGGCGATGTCGCCATCGTCCCGCACATGCGCAAACTGACAGTTCCGGTCGACGGCGGCGCCAAACTGCTCGCCGAGGTCATCCGCGACCTCGACGCCCGAGGCGTGGAGATCGACGACATCGGGCTGCGCCGCCCCACCCTCGACGACGTGTTCATCTCCCTCACCGGTCACGCGGCCGAGCAGGAGAGGACCGACGAGAACAACGGGAGCGGGACGGACCCGCAGCCCGCCGTCCGGACGGAGGCAGGGACATGAGTGCCGTGACCGAGGCGACCTCAGCCCCCGTGCCCCGGGGGGCCGGCGGTATCGGCCAGTCCGCCCGCGACTCGCTGGTCATCGCGCGCCGCAACCTCATCCGCATGACCAGAATTCCCGAAGTGGTACTTTTCGGGCTCATTCAGCCGATCATGTTCGTGGTGCTGTTCAGCTACGTGTTCGGCGGCTCGATGAACATCGGAGGGTCGACGGATCCCGTCGTCTACCGCAACTTCCTGATGGCCGGGATCTTCGCGCAGACCGTCACCTTCGCCACGGCCGGGGCGGGTGCGGGGATCGCCGACGACATGCACAAGGGTCTCGTCGACCGGTTCCGCTCGCTGCCCATGGCGCGCGGTGCGGTGCTCACCGGCCGCACCCTGGCCGACCTCGTCCAGACCATGTTCACCGTGCTGGTGCTCACGATCGTCGCCCTGCTCGTCGGCTGGCGCATCCACGAGGGCATCGCCAAGGCGCTGGGCGCGTTCGGGCTGCTCCTGCTGCTGGGATACGCCTTCTCCTGGATCGGCGCGCTGATCGGCCTGTCCGTCCGCACCCCGGAGGCGGCCACCTCGGGCGGGCTGATCTGGCTGTTCCCGGTGACGTTCATCTCCAACGCCTTCGTGGACTCCAGCCAGATGGCGGGCTGGCTCCAGCCCATCGCCGACTGGAACCCGTTCAGCGCGACCGTCCAGGCCTGCCGGGTGCTCTTCGGGAACCCGGGCGTCTCGACCTCGGACGCCTGGCCGATGCAGCATCCGGTCTGGGCCTCGCTGATCTGGTCCGTACTGATCATCGTGGTCTTCCGGACCCTGGCGGTGCGCAAGTACCGCTCGGTCGCCGTCTGAGCACAGCACGGAGCCCCGGCCGCATGCGGCCGGGGCTCCGTCATGAAGTGGTCGGATCAGCCGGTGTACGGCTTCGCCGAAAGGATCTTCACCGTGGCGGTCTTGCCGTTCGGCAGCTCGTAGTCCGCGCTCTCGCCCATCTTCTTGCCGTTCACGCCCACGCCGAGCGGGGACTGCGGGGAGTACGTCTCGATGTCCGCGCTCGCGTACTCACGGGAGGCCAGGAGGAAGGTCGTCGTGTCGTCGTCATCGCCGTCGAAGGCGATCGTCACGACCATGCCGGGCTCGACCACGCCGTCGTCGGCCGGCGCCTCGCCGACCTTCGCGTGCTCCAGGAGCTGGGTCAGCTGGCGCACCCGGAGCTCCATCTTGCCCTGCTCCTCCTTGGCGGCGTGGTATCCGCCGTTCTCGCGCAGGTCGCCCTCTTCACGGGCCGCCGCGATCTTGACGGCGATCTCCGTGCGCGCGGGACCAGACAGGTACTCCAGCTCGGCCTTGAGCTGGTTGTACGCCTCCTGCGTGAGCCAGGTGACGTTTTCGCTGGTCTGGGTCACAGGGTGCTCCTCGTCGGTACTGGGAATACAAAGCATCGCCCTACCCCGAAGCATGCGCTTCTACGGGTGGGCGAAACCACGAGCCTAACAATTCACCGGGGAAAGGGGGAGGAGGTAAACGGCTGAGAGTGTTGAACCGCAGGTCAGAGCCATCAGGAGTGGCTCACGACACCCGTGCGGCGGTCAACGCTACGCCCCGCCGTCCTCCGTGCACCCGAGCAGCTCGACGCTCGTCGCCCTGGACGTCGTACGCAGGCTGAGCACCTGGTCGATCCGGTCGGTGTCGCCGTCGAAGCGGAAGTCCTTGCGGGCGACCTCCATGCCGTCCTCGCTCTGTGAGCGGAGGGTGCAGTAGCCCTTGGCGTCCCGGTCCTTGCGGACCTCCAGGTGCACCTCGACGCGGCCGTCCGAGACGACCTTGAACTTGATCATCTCGGCGCTGAGGGCCTGGCCGCTCACATAGCCGTAACCGATCCAGCCGACCACGGCCAGCAGGGCGACGCCGAGGACCGAGCCGATGATCTTGAGCTGGCGGTCCGCGCGTTGGTCCGCCGACCGGCCGTAACGGTTCCCGGGAAGCGCCTCGCGCACCGCTGTCATGATCGTTCCTCCCGTACCGGAGATCGAGGAATTTTCCACCCCCCGGTTCGGTCACTATAGAAGTTGCACTTCGCGACCAATCACTGAGGATCGAGTCTTGACTGAGCAGCTTCGACTGATGGCCGTACACGCCCACCCCGACGACGAGTCGAGCAAGGGCGCGGCCACCATGGCCAAGTATGTGTCCGAGGGGGTGGACGTGCTGGTCGTGACCTGCACGGGAGGCGAGCGCGGCTCCATCCTCAACCCGAAACTCCAGGGCGACGCGTACATCGAGGAGCACATCCACGAGGTGCGCAAGAAGGAGATGGACGAGGCCCGGGAGATCCTGGGCGTCAAGCAGGAGTGGCTCGGCTTCGTCGACTCGGGCCTGCCCGAGGGCGACCCGCTGCCCCCGCTGCCCGAGGGCTGCTTCGCGCTGGAGGACGAGACCGTGGCGGCGGGCCGCCTCGTCGCGAAGATTCGCGCCTTCCGCCCGCAGGTCGTCACCACGTACGACGAGAACGGGGGCTACCCGCACCCCGACCACATCATGACCCACACGATCTCGATGATCGCCTTCGAGGGCGCGGCGGACACCGAGAAGTTCCCCGAGGCGGAGTTCGGACCCGCCTGGACGCCGCAGAAGCTCTACTACAACCAGGGCTTCAACAAGCCGCGCACGGTCGCGCTGCACGAGGCGCTGCTGGCCCGCGGCCTGGAGTCGCCGTACGGGGACTGGCTGGAGCGCTGGAAGGAGTTCGAGCGCGCGGAGCGCACGCTGACCACGCATGTTCCGTGCGCGGACTTCTTCGAGATCCGCGACAAGGCACTGATCGCGCACGCGACGCAGATCGACCCGGACGGCGGCTGGTTCCGCGTCCCGATGGACATCCAGCGGGAGGTCTGGCCGACCGAGGAGTACGAGCTGGCGAAGTCCCTCGTCGATACCTCCCTCCCCGAGAGCGACCTCTTCGCGGGCATCCGCGACAATGCCTGATATGTACGCGACTCAGGCACTGACGCACCTCGTCCCGCTCGCCGAGGAACTCGACAAGAACAAGGTGACCCCCGGGGTCCTCGGCTTCATCGTCTTCGCAGCGCTCGCCGTGGGCGTGTGGCTGCTGATGAAGTCGATGAACCGGCACATGGGGAAGGTCGACTTCGAGGAGGCCCCGGACGAACCGGAGGCGTCGGCCGGCGCGAAGGGCGCGGCGGAGCCCGCGGGGTCCGCGAAGCGGAAGTAGGCAGTGGCGGGGCGGTGCCGGGCGACCGGTCCGCTCCGCCTGCGCCGTGTCGGCGGTACCGCGCTCACGCACCCACGGCCGCGGGGCGGGCCCGGCGCGCGCTCACGCGCCCACAGCCACGGGCCGGGCCGGGTCCGCGATCCACTCGCTCCACGATCCGGCGTACAGCGCCGCGTCGAAGCCGGCCAGGCGCAGCGCCAGGACCTGGTGTGCGGCGGTCACCCCGGAACCGCAGTAGGCGGCCAGTGGCCGGCCGGGGGTGAGGCCCAGACCGGCGAAGCGGCGGCGCAGCTCCTCGGGCGAGCGGAACCGCCCGTCCGGGGCGCTGTTGTCGAAGGTGGGTGCGGAGAGTGCCCCGGGGATGTGACCGGCGACGGGGTCGAGGGGCTCGACCTCGCCGCGGAAGCGCTCCGGGAGGCGCGAGTCGAGCAGGAAGCCCTGGGCGGCCACCTCCGGGACCTCCTCCACCGTCAGCAGCGGCAGTCCGCCGGGCGCACCGGAGAAGGCGCCCGGGGCCGCCGGTGTGCCGGGCCCGGTCTCTACCGGTGCGCCGGCCCGGACCCACGCCTCGTAGCCACCGTCCAGGACCCGGACCGAGGGGTGGCCGTAGTAGCGCAGCATCCACCACAGCCGGGCGGAGATGGTGGCGTCCCGCTGGTCGTAGACCACCACGGGCCGGTCACGGTCGATGCCGAGCCGGCGCGTCACTGCCAGGAACGCCTCGGCCTCCGGCAGGGGATGCCGCCCGCCGGGGCCGGGTGGCGCGGCAAGGTCGGCGTCCAGATCGGCGCGGACGGCTCCGGGGAGGTGGCCGTCCAGGTAGCGCTGCGACGGTGGCGGGCCCTGCGGGCCCCAGCGGACGTCGAGCACCGTGGGCGGGGCCGAGTCCGCCGCCAGCAGCGCGCGCAGCTCGTCGACCTGGATCAGCGGGTCCGTCTCGGACATCTCACTCCTTGGCTCTGGCTGGGCGGGTACCGCTCCCGCCCCGGTCATCATGGCAGCGACGAGGCCCCACGCTTCCGGGTACGCGTCCAGCGCCCGGCGTGTGGCCCGCGCGTGCCGCCGCGGTGCCGTACGCCCGTGTCTACGGCCTTCCCGGGACGGCGACGCCCATGATCTCCCGGGCCTGGCGGGTCGGGGTCAGGCCCAGGCGCCAGGCCTGCCAGCCGTCCTCCAGGTCCACGCCCCGGTTCAGAACCACCCGGAACGCCTCCGCGCAGTCCTCCAGTTTCGCGTCCCGCGTCGGATGGCCGGCCTCCATCAGTTCGCCCAGCTCCTGCTGGGCCACCACCGTGCCCACCTCGATGCCGCCCGGCGAGGCGTACGGCAACAGCGTGCAGCGCAGGAAGCGGGCCCAGTCCGCGCCCCGCGCGTCGCCGTACGAGTCGAACAGCGCGGCTGCCTCGCCGCACAGCTCCAGGGCCTGCGGCGCGCGCTGGTTGCCCGCGTCGATCAGGACCAGCTCCAGGGCCGTCCAGGCCTCCCCGTGGGCGACCCCGATGCGCCGGAAGTCGGCCCGGGCGTCGACGAGCAGCTGGCGGGCGAGACCGGAATTGCGCAGGTTGCCCGTCTGGGCGGCCCGCTGGTCGCGGGTGACGCGCCCCGAGTGGTGGCGGGTGCACGCCAGCCCGTACACGTCCCGCATTCGCGAGAACATCGTGCGGGCCCGCTCCAGCTGCCGCACCGCCTGATCGGTCTCGCCGGTCTCCTCCAGCGCCTGGCCCAGGTAGTAGAGCGTCCATGCCTCGCCCCGCGCGTCCTCGCTGTCGCGGTGGCGGGCCAGGGCGGCGTTCAGCTGCTCGACCGCGGGGACCGGATCGCCGTCCAGCAGCCGGGCCCGGGCCAGCTGGGTCAGCGCCCACGCCTCGCCCCGCTCGTCCCGGGTCCGCCCGTACAGATCCAGGGCCGTGCGCAGCGCCGCCTCGGCCCGCTCCACATCGCCCATCCGCAGCAGCACCTGACCCAGCTGGAACTGCGTCCACGCCTCCCCGTGCAGCGACTCGCCCTCGCGGTGCAGGACCAGCGCCGTGTCCAGGAGCTCCAGCGCCTCGGGCAGGTGGGCCCGGTCGCGCTCCACCGCGGCCAGCGCATGCAGCGACCAGGCCCGGTCCTCCGCCTGCGCCGCGGAGGACTGCAGCTCGATCGCCTCGCGCAGCCGCGCCGCCGCCTCCGTCAGATTGCCCTGGTGGTGCAGCGTGATGCCGAGCGAGCACAGTGCCAGCGCCGTACCCGAATCGTTCTGCGCCTCCCGGTACAGGCCGACGACGGACGACAGCGTGGTGCGGGCCTTGTCCAGTTCGCCGAGCTGGCGGGCCGCGATACCGGTCCGCCACTGCACCGACCGCTCCAGCAGCCCCTGGTCCACCGCCTGCGTCAACTCGCTGATCTCGCCCAGCCGGTAGAGGTCGCCGCGCAGCAGGCAGTAGTCGCACAGCGCGCCCAGGAGGTCGAGCACCGCGCCCTGGTCGACGCCCTCGCTGTGCCGCAGCGCGGAGGTGATGAAGCTCGACTCGTCGTCCAGCCAGCGCAGCGCCGCGTCGAGGGAACCGAACCCGTGCGGCCCGAACTGCCCGGCCCGGGTGGACATCTTGCCGTCGACCATGCGGATCACCGATCCGGCCAGCTCGGCGTAGTTCGCGATGAGCCGTTCCTGTGCGGCCGTGCGGTCCGCGGCCTCCTCCTCGTCGTTCAGCCGCGCCAGGGCGAAGCCCCGTACGAGATCGTGCAGCCGGTAGCGCGAGCCCCGCACATGAGTCAGCAGACCGGCTCCGGACAGGGCGGTCAGCAGCCGTCCGGCCTCCTGCTCGTCGGCCGACAGCAGTGCGGCGGCGGCCGCGGCGCCCAGGCTGGCGCGCCCGGCCAGCGCGAGCCTGCGCAGCAGCCGCCGCGCCTGCTCGGACTGGTCGGTGTAGCGCAGCCACAGGGCCCGCTCGACCGGCGGGACCGGCCCGTACGCGGCCAGGTCGGCGGCCAGCGCGCTCGGGGTGCGCTCCCCGAGCGAGGATCCCGCTATCCGCAGGGCGAGCGGCAGGCCTCCGCAGAGCTCGGTGATCGCCTCGCTCGACGGGTAGTCGTAAAGACCCTGCCCGTCCTCCTGGGACGCCTCTCGCAGCAACTCCTCGGCGCCCGCCGGGTCCAGAGCCCCGACCTCCAGCTGATGCACCCAGGCCGGCAGGGTCTCCGGGAGGTCGAGCGGCTCCCGGGCGGTGACCAGGACGAGGCTGTCCGAACGCTCCGGAATGAGGGTGCGGACCTGTGCGGCATCGCTCGCGTCGTCGAGGACGACCGTCACCGGAGTGCCGGTCAGATGCTGGTGGTACAGCTCGCTGAGCCGGCGCACCTGCTGCTCGGCGGAGGAGCTGTCGCGGAACAGCAGTTGCTCACGGGGGGCGCCGAGCCGGTTCAGCAGGTGCAGCAGCGCGTCCCGGGTCGGCAGCGGCGGCTCGTCGTCGGCGCCCCCGCGCAGATCCACCACGCAGGCGCCCCGGAACTGGTCCTTCAGGCTGTGCGCCGCCCGCACGGCCAGTGTGGTGCGCCCGGCGCCCGGCGGACCGTGCAGCACGACGACCGTCGGCTTCGTCTCCGTCGAGGCGCGGGCCGCGTGCACCCACTGGGCGATCCTGGCCAGCTCGGCCCGACGGCCGGCGAACTCGCCTTCGGCAGTGGGCAGATGGCTGAAGGACTGCTCAAGGATCGAGCGCATGCGGGCTGCTGCACTGCGGTCCCCGCCCCGCAGTTGCGGTGCGGACCGGTCCGCCGCGGCCTTCTTCTTCGCCGGAGTGCGGGACGAGGCGGTCAGCATGCGCTGCTGGTCGACGAAGGGGCGTATGCCGCGTACTTCCAGGGCCGTGAGCCACTCAAGGCGCAGCTGTTCCGTGCCCCCGGGCTGGCCGAGCGCGCCGGCCCGGCGGTGCGCCGCCGGCCAGTGCGAGGCGGTGACCTTGGCGACGGTGGCGGTGGCGCCCGCGACCGCGACGACAGCGCCCGCGCCGAGTGCCAGGCCGCTCGCAGTGCCGAGCGCCACGTCCGCGCCGAAGGCCGCGATGGCGGCAACTCCCGTGACCAGTAGGGGCGTTCCGATCGATGCCCGACTGAACCGCTGGGCCAGTGGTTGCTGCCCGGCCGTCGCGGCGTCGAGCGCCTGGGTGTACGCGACGTACTCCTCGCCCGCCCCGGCTGCCAGCGAGTCGAGCGCGGCGCGGCCGCGTGCCATCAGCGTGCCGGGGTCGGTCCGGCCGCCGGAACGGCGCACCTCTTCCTCCACGGCCCGTGCCAACAGCCGTTCGGCTTCCGCCCGGTGGCTGTCCCGCATCCGCATGAGTCCCCCTCGGTTCCTGCCCCTTGGGCCGGTGCGGCATCCGGCCGCATGGAGGACCAGTCTCCTGCTTGGGGCCGGTGTGCGACAGGGAGTCTGCGGGACTGTGCCGACGTGGCGTCACCCCCGCGGCCGCCCGTCACGACAAGTGTGCGTGATTCCGCGGCAGTTGACCTGCCCGTCGGTGTCTTCCCCGTGGCGGGCGGGGTGCGGTTTCTGCCCGTCGCCGGGTCGGGTCAGGCAGGTCCGGCGGGGTCGAAGGTGATCAGGTCCCCCGGCTGGCACCGGAGGACCTCGCAGATCTTCGACAGGGTCGAGAAGCGTACGGCCTTGGCCCGTCCGTTCTTGAGTACGGACAGGTTGACGACGGTGATGCCCACCTGAGAGGAGAGTTCGGTCAGTGTCATGCCGCGCTCGGCGAGGACCCGGTCGAGGTGGATCCGGATCCCGTGGATTTCGTCTTCGGGCATCAGATGGTCGCTTCGATGTCTTCGCGCATGCGCACACCCTCGCGCATGATCCGCCCCATGATCACCGCGCCCAGGCCGGCGAGGGTGAGTGCCGTCGGGCCGGTGAGATGGATCCCGGAGCCCACCACCGGACCCATGCTCCCGGCGAGCCAGGACTGCGACGAGCCGACGACGAGGCCGGCCAGCGGCGTGCCCGCGGCTACGAGCCAGCCGAGAGCCGAGAGCCGGTCTGCCACCGTGTCCGTGAACGGCCCCTGCTCCAGGACGCCCGTCAGCAGCCGGGAGAAGAGCAGCAGTGCGAGGGCGCCGAACAGGAGCCAGGGCAGCTGGCCCCCGAGGTCGGCGGCCCGCTGTCCCGCGGAGGGGCTGTCCTGGCAGAGGCGTGCGGTGCTGCTGGACGCCTCGACCCCCTTGCCGACAGGCGGGCCGTCCGGCCCGAAAGAGGCGTTGGCCCAGAAGTCCGTCTTCACGCAGACCGCGCCGTCGTCGAGCATGTGCGAGGCCGCCGTGCCCAGGAAGGCGAGCCCGCAGAGCACCGCCAGGCCGAAGGTGACCGAGGCCAGAGTCTTCGTGAGTCGCGTGTTCACCCGTGTCCTCCATATCGATGGTCGATATGGAGGACACTAGGGGAGCATATCGATATTCGACAAGTCGATGCTTCCGGCGCGGCCTGACTGGACGGGGCGGGCGCGAACCCGCCCCGTCCGGGCGGACGTCGTTACCGCTGGCGGGCGGCGCGGCGACGGGCCACCAGGACTCCGCCCGCCCCGAGGATCACGGCGCCGGCGGCCGCGGCTGCGAGGGGCAGGGTGGAGCCGGAGCCGGTCTCCGCCAGGTCACCGCCCGTGGAGGACGAGCCCGAGGTACCCGTGGCGGAGCTGCCGCCCGTGGTGGAGGTCCCGGAGCCGGACGTCGAACCGGAACCGGACGCCGAGCCGGAACCGCCGGACGCGGACGTGCCCGAGCCGCCGGAGCCGGACGTGGAGCCGGAGCTGTCGGAGCCGGACGTGCCCGAACCGCCCGTGCCGGACGTGGAGCCGCTGCCGCCCGTGGCGCCGGCGCCCTCGACGTCGAGCAGGATGTCCGCCGAGTCGTTCGACTTGATCGGGTCGAAGGGCCGGGACTTCTCTTCGAGCGCCACCGAGCCCTTGGCCCCGGGCACGGCCTTGTTGATCTTCAGCTTGAACTTGTAGGTGTGCTCGGTATTCGGGTGCATGAACGAGCTGCTGGTGCCGCAGACGTACGCCCCCTGCCCCTGGTCCCGGCAGGAGTGGGTCCCGGTGACCGTCGTGCCGGCAGGCATCTTGATGTGGACGTTGGTCACGGATTCGTAGGGCTCCCCTGCCACCCAGCCCGGTCCTGCATTGGTGAACTTCACCGTCAGCGGGACCGTGTCGCCGACCTTGCCCTTCAGTTGGGCGCCCGTCACCTGGAAGTCGGCCGTGCTCTTGGCGGTCACCTTCGTCCCGGCCCGGGCGGGCTCGGTGGAGCCCGGGGCGGCCGGGGTCTCGTCAGGTCGTTCCACCAGCTTTATCGCGGGCCCGGTGCCTTGAGTCGGCGAGCCCTCCGGGATCTGTATAGGGCTCTTGCTGACTCTCGCGGTCAGTTCGTCGTTCAGGGCGCTGTCTTGGATCCGCAGCTTCGGCCCCTCGGGCGCGTAGACGACACCGGGGCTCACCGTCTGGTCGAACTCGCAGATCAGGAGGTAGGACTGAGGCGCCTCGTCGGCGCCACCGTAGTTCTCGGTCGAGCAGTTGGAGGGCGTCGGGGAGGAATAGCCGAGGCCGATGGTCGCGGACCAGATCATCCAGACCTTGTCGAGCGCCTCGGTGCCCGTGTTCGTGAAGGAGCCCGGCAGGCCGACCTCGCTGCCCGGCTTCACCCCGTCGATCGGGCCGATCTTGCCCATCACGAGGCCGGTGTCCGGGTCTGCGGCACCCGCGGGCGCGGCACCCAGCGCGATCACCGCCACGGCGCCGACAGCAGTGGCGGTCCGGCGGAGGGTGCGGCGGCGGGGAGAAGCGTGGGCCATGGAAACCTCTGTATGAAGTGGCTTGACCGATGCGAGCATCGGAACAACGCAAGAACGTTTGTTCGTCCAGGAGACCTCCGACACCGCCGGAGGGTTGCACGGGAGCGGCGAACACATTCGGGACCGTGCTCCCGCAACGCACAGCCGGCATGGACACGGAGACGTTCTCGGTGACTCCGGAGCGGTTCTGCTTCATGGAATCAGTGTCAGACCGCCTCCATTGCATCCGCGAGATCGTCCGTGCACCGTCTGTTCCGATTCGGGGTTCCCGCGGTCGGTGCTGCGTTAGTGCGGGCGACTTCCCGATTCCCTACAGGACCTCAAGATCGACCGTGATGGAAAGGGCGCTGTGGCCTTCACCGTGCCGGTGACATCTCGCCGTCCCTGTATTCCTCGGTGGCGGGGTCGAGGACGTAGGTGTACGCGATGGGGACACCGGTGGCGGCCTGTTCAACCCGCCAGTAGAAGGGGATGCCGGCCTTGGCGTACTGGTCCACTTCACGAGCCGGGCCGAGCGAGGCGGGCCCGTGAGGGTTTCGCCGGTCGGGCCTGGCGCTGTGAGAGGCTGGGGTGTATGAACCGGTTGGCTGGTGTGACCTCGCCTTATTTGCTTCAGCACGCTGATAATCCGGTCGACTGGTGGCCGTGGGGACCTGAGGCGTTCGCGGAAGCGGAACGGCGCGACGTACCCGTGCTGTTGTCGGTCGGCTACTCCGCCTGCCACTGGTGCCACGTCATGGCGCACGAGTCCTTCGAGGACGAGGCCACCGCGGCGTACATGAACGAGCACTTCGTGAACGTGAAGGTCGACCGCGAGGAACGCCCCGACGTGGACGCCGTGTACATGGAGGCCGTGCAGGCTGCGACCGGGCAGGGCGGCTGGCCGATGACCGTCTTCCTCACCGCCGGCGCGGAGCCCTTCTACTTCGGCACCTACTTCCCGCCCGAGTCCCGCCACGGCCTGCCGTCGTTCCGCCAGGTCCTCGAAGGGGTGGCGGGGGCGTGGACCGACCGCCGGGACGAGGTCGGCGAGGTCGCCTCGCGCATCGTCCACGACCTGTCCGAGCGCACCCTCACCCAGGGCGGCGGGGGCGTGCCCGGCGAGCCGGAGCTCGCCCAGGCGCTGCTCGGACTGACCCGCGAGTACGACCAGAAGCACGGCGGCTTCGGCGGCGCGCCCAAGTTCCCGCCGTCGATGGCGATCGAGTTCCTGTTGCGCCACCACGCCCGCACCGGGGCGGACGGCGCACTCCAGATGGCGGCCGACACCTGTGAGGTGATGGCCAGGGGCGGGATCTACGACCAGCTCGGCGGCGGCTTCGCCCGCTATGCGGTGGACCGCGAGTGGGTCGTCCCGCACTTCGAGAAGATGCTCTACGACAACGCCCTGCTCTGCCGTGTGTACGCCCACCTGTGGCGCTCCACCGGATCCGAGCTCGCCCGCCGGGTGGCGCTGGAGACCGCCGACTTCATGGTCCGCGAACTGCGCACTGCCGAGGGCGGCTTCGCCTCCGCGCTGGACGCCGACAGCGAGGACGTGAACGGCAAGCACGTGGAGGGCGCGTACTACGTCTGGACGCCGGCGCAGCTGCGTGAGGTGCTGGGCGAGGAGGACGCCGTGTTCGCCGCGGAGCTCTTCGCGGTGACCGACGAGGGCACCTTCGAGGAGGGTTCCTCGGTGCTCCAGCTGCCGGGAGGCGGTTCCACGGAGGAGGCCCGCGCCGCCGATGTGCGGGCCCGGCTGCTTGCCGCCCGTGAGCTGCGCGCGCGGCCGGGGCGGGACGACAAGGTGGTCGCGGCGTGGAACGGCCTGGCGATCGCCGCACTCGCCGAGACGGGAGCCTACTTCGGCCGCCCCGACCTGATCGAGCGCGCCACCGAGGCGGCGGACCTGTTGGTGCGGCTCCACATGGGGCCCGTCGCCCGGCTCGTCCGTACGTCGAAGGACGGCCGCGCCGGTGAGCACGCCGGGGTGCTGGAGGACTACGGCGATGTCGCGGAGGGCTTCCTGGCCCTGGCCGCCGTCACCGGTGAGGGGACCTGGCTGGAGTTCGCGGGCTTCCTGACCGACATCGTGCTCCAGCACTTCACCGGCGACGGCGGGCAGTTGTACGACACGGCGGACGACGCCGAGCAGCTGATCCGCCGACCGCAGGACCCCACCGACAGCGCCACCCCGGCGGGCTGGACCGCGGCAGCCGGGGCGCTGCTCTCGTACGCCGCCTAC
Organism: Streptomyces sp. NBC_01013; assembly: GCF_045162765.1. Lineage (NCBI taxonomy): Bacteria > Bacillati > Actinomycetota > Actinomycetes > Kitasatosporales > Streptomycetaceae > Streptomyces > Streptomyces sp. NBC_01013. Next base: position 3,081,206 of record NZ_CP108687.1, on the reverse strand, counting down.
ACCGGGTCGGAACCCCACCGAACGGCTGCGGAAGGGGCGTTGGGCGTCGTGAAGGCGCTGGGCCCGCGGGCGCCGCGGTTCATCGGCTGGGGGCTCGCGGTGGCCGAGGCGCTGCTCGACGGTCCGCGCGAGGTGGCGGTCGCCGGACCGGTGGGCGGCGAGCTGCACCGTACGGCCCTGCTGGGGCGGACACCCGGCGCGGTGGTCGCGGCGGGGGAGACGGCGGGTTCGGAATTCCCGCTGCTGGCGGACCGCCCGATGCTGGACGGCGAGCCCACCGCCTATGTGTGCAGGCACTTCGTCTGCGAGGCGCCGACCACGGACCCGGAGGTGCTGGCCGGGGCGCTCGGCGGCGCCGGGGCCTGAGAGGTCTCCCGCTCCGAAGCGACACCGGCGGTCTTCGGGGCGCGGCTCACAGCCGCAGGCCGCCCTCCAGCGTGTCCAGTGCCTCGTCGACCATCGTGATGAGGTCGCCCTCCTGGCCGTGCTCGCCCCAGTACAGCGTGACCTCGCGCAGCGCACCCAGCACGGCCGCGATGAAGACCCGGATCCGCAGGTCGTCGGCGCTGCGGCCGGTGCGGTCGGCGAGCACCTGGGAGAGCAGCTTCGCCGTGTCCGACATGGTCTCCGTCATCCGGGCCCGGACGGCGGGGACTTCCACCATCAGCCGGGTGCGCCGGCGCAGTTCGTCGTCCTCCGCGGTCGCGAACGACATCAGTGCCTCGCGCATCGTCAATCGCAGCGATTCCAGCGGAGGTTCGTCCAGGGGACGGCTCCGGAGCACGGCCACCATGAGCGGGTCGTACTCGTCGGTGAGGACGATGTCCTCCTTGGTCGCGAAGTACCGGAACACCGTGCTCGGCGACACCTCGGCCGCCTCCGCGATCTGCTCGATGGTCGTCGCCTCGTAGCCCTGCTCCTGGATCAGGCGGTACGTCGCCTGCCGGATCGCGACCCGTGTCCTGAGCTTCTTGCGTTCACGCAGCCCCATGGGGGGCTGCGCCTCGGGTGCGGTGAAGGAGGGGGTCCGGGAGGTGGCGGCCATGCTCGCCATTGTCACGCATCGACAGGGGCGGCGGCCACGTCCGCGGATTCCACCGGCCGCCTGTCGGCCGAGGTCAGGAACGCCCCGACCAGCAGGGCACTGACCAGGGCCGTCACGGTGATGACGAGCAGCACCAGGCTCATCCCGTGCACATACGCCGCGTCGGCGGATTCCGCGAGCCGCTGGGCCCCGAGCCGTGCGGCGACGGCGTGGGCGGCGACGACCGATCCCCCGGCCGTGTCCGCTGCGGCCGCCGGGAGGCCCGTGGTGTCCAGCCGGCCGCTGTAGGCCCCCGCCAGCAGACTGCCCAGCAGAGCGATCCCGAGGGCGCTGCCCGTCTGCCGTACGGTCATCAGCAGCCCGGACCCGCTGCCTGCCCGGTCCGCGGGCAGGGCGCCGAGGGCCGCGTCCATGGCGGGGACGACGGCGAAGCCGAAGCCGACGCCGGCGACGGAGAGCCACAGCGCGGTGAAGCCGTAGCCGCTGTCGACGGTCGTGCGGCTGCCGAGCAGCGCGGCGAAGGCGAGCACCACGAGTCCGGCCGACATGGTGGCGCGGGCTCCGAACCGCCCGGTGACCGGGCCGCCGGCCTTCGCGGCGACGATCAGCCCGCCCATCATGGGCAGCATCCGCAGCCCCGTACCGAAGGCGTCGTGACCCAGGACGGCCTGGAGGTAGCCGGGCAGGATGAACATCAGCCCCGCCATCACGAACATCACGAGGGTGGCCGCGAGCGCGCTGAGCAGGAACGACCGCTGCCGCAGCAAGGACATGTCGAGCATCGGGCGGACGGCGCGGCGCTCCCGTACGACGAGCGAGGCGAGCAGTGCCGCACCGGCGGCCGTCACGGCGAGCACCAGCGGGTCGTCCCAACCGCGGCCCGGTGCCTCGATGATCGCGTAGATCAGGGCGCCGAGGCCGGTCGCGGTCAGCGCGGTGGAGACGAGGTCGACCTCGGGGGACGCGGGGTCCCGGGTCTCGGGGAGCAGGAACACGCAGGCGGTGATGCCGATGCCGACCATGGGGACGTTGACCAGGAAGATCGAGCCCCACCAGAAGTGGTCGAGGAGCCGGCCGCCGAGGATCGGGCCGAGCGGCATGCCGAGCGCGGAGGCGGCCGAGACGATGCCGATGGCCTTGATCCGGTCCTTCGGTTCGCCGAAGAGCGACGGCAGGACGGCGAGGGCGAGCGGCATGACGAGCGCGCCGCCGACGCCCATGACGCACCGGGCGACCACGACGCCGGTCACGCCGTCGGCGAGTGTTCCGGCGACCGAGCCGACGAGGAAGACGCCGAGGCCGGTGATGAGCATCCGGCGGCGGCCGAACCGGTCGCCCAGCAGGCCTGCCGGAAGCATCAGGGCGGCGAACACGACGACGTAGGCGTCGGCCATCCATTGCTGCTCACCGGTGGTGGCGCCGAGATCGCCCGCCATGGTCGGCAGCGCCACATTGAGGATCGTCATGTCGAAGCCGAGGACGAGCATGCTCGCCACCAGAGCTCCCAGGGCCCACCAGCGCCGGTTCATGGCTCACTCCTTTGAGAGTCGCAGTCAAATGGAAGTAACTCTCAAAAGGTGGGGAGTGTCAATGCGGAGGGGTCCTCCTGGTGTCCGGGCACGAAAAGGGCCGCGGCTCACAAGCCGCGGCCCTGGTCCTGGGGGTCGTCGCAGGGGTCAGTTGTGGTTGTACGCCACCAGTGAGATGCCGACGTAGTGGACGACGAAGGCGGCCAGGGTCAGCGAGTGGAAGACCTCGTGGAAGCCGAAGTAGCGCGGCGACGGGTTCGGCCGCTTGATGCCGTAGATGATGCCGCCGGCGCTGTAGAGCAGCCCGCCGACGACGACGAGCACCAGGACCGCGACGCCGCCGGTCCGCATGAAGTCCGGCAGGAAGAAGACCGCCGCCCAGCCCATCGCGATGTAGCAGGGGGTGTAGAGCCAGCGAGGGGCGCCGACCCAGAAGACCCGGAAGGCGATGCCGGCGAGCGCCGCCGCCCAGACCGCCCACAGGAGCGGGGCCCCGGTGGACTCGGGCAGCAGGAGCAGGGTCAGCGGGGTGTAGGTGCCTGCGATGATCAGGAAGATGTTCGCGTGGTCGAGTCTGCGCAGTACGGCCTCGCCGCGCGGCCCCCACGTACCGCGGTGGTAGACCGCGCTCACGCCGAAGAGCAGGCAGGCCGTCGCGATGTAGATCGCGCAGGCGATCCGGCCGCGGGTGCTGTCGGCCAGCGCGATGAGCACGATGCCCGCGATCAGGACCGCCGGGAACATCCCGGCGTGCAGCCAGCCGCGCATGCGTGGCTTCAGCTCGACATCGACGGTCCCGGCTGGTTCCAGCCCGGCGGGTTCGGGCGCGGCGGCGGAGGCGACAGTCATTACCGCATCGTACCTACGCCTCCGTAGGTACCGAATATGAGTGGCGATGCTCACGTGGGCGGCCCCCTGGACATATGGGCGGATCGGTCGGATGATCAAATGAGTGCGGTCGGCACCGGATGAGCGCCAGGGAATTCGAAGGGGTAGAAGCATCCGGGTCGCAGCCCCCACGGGGCACCTACCAGACAGACACCCTCATCAAGGAGCGATCGTGGCGCGCGACATCGCGGCTCCCCTCACTGTTCCCACCAACCACCAGGAGCTCGTCTCCTGGGTCGACGAGATCGCAGCCCTCACCGAACCGGACCGAGTGGTGTGGTGCGACGGCTCCGAGGCCGAGTACGAGCGCCTGTGCGGGGAGCTCGTCGCCAAGGGGACGTTCACCAAGCTCGACGAGATCAAGCGCCCGAACTCCTACTACGCGGCCTCCGACCCGAGCGATGTCGCGCGCGTCGAGACCCGGACGTTCATCTGCTCCGAGAAGGAAGAGGACGCAGGTCCGACGAACCACTGGAAGGACCCCGCCGAGATGCGGGAGATCTTCGTGGGGGAGAAGGGCGTCTTCCGCGGCTCCATGCGCGGCCGCACCCTCTACGTCGTGCCCTTCTGCATGGGGCCCCTCGGCTCGCCGCTCTCCGCCATCGGCGTCGAGATCACCGACTCCGCGTACGTCGCCGTCTCGATGCGCACCATGACGCGCATGGGGCAGGCCGTCCTCGACGAGCTCGGCACCGACGGCTTCTTCGTCAAGGCCGTCCACACACTCGGCGCACCCCTGGAGGAGGGCCAGGAGGACGTCCCGTGGCCCTGCAACTCGACCAAGTACATCTCGCACTTCCCGGAGGACCGCGAGATCTGGTCCTACGGCTCCGGCTACGGCGGCAACGCCCTCCTCGGCAAGAAGTGCTACGCGCTGCGCATCGCCTCCGTCATGGCGCGCGACGAGGGCTGGCTCGCCGAGCACATGCTGATCCTCAAGCTCACCCCGCCGCGCGGTGAGTCCACGTACGTCGCCGCCGCGTTCCCGAGCGCCTGCGGCAAGACCAACCTCGCCATGCTGGAGCCCACGATCTCCGGCTGGACCGTCGAGACCATCGGCGACGACATCGCCTGGATGCGGTTCGGCGAGGACGGCCGTCTCTACGCGATCAACCCCGAGGCCGGATTCTTCGGTGTCGCGCCCGGCACCGGCGAGCACACCAACGCCAACGCCATGAAGACGATGTGGGGCAACTCCGTCTTCACCAACGTCGCGCTCACCGACGACGGTGACGTGTGGTGGGAGGGCATGACCGAGGAGCTCCCCAAGCACCTCACGGACTGGAAGGGCAACGACTGGACCCCCGAGTCCGGCACGCCCGCCGCCCACCCCAACGCCCGCTTCACCGTCCCGGCCGGCCAGTGCCCGATCATCGCCCCCGAGTGGGAGGACCCGAAGGGCGTGCCGATCTCGGCCATCCTCTTCGGCGGCCGCCGCGCCTCGGCGGTCCCCCTGGTCACCGAGTCCTTCAACTGGCAGCACGGCGTCTTCCTCGGAGCCAACGTCGCCTCCGAGAAGACCGCCGCCGCCGAGGGCAAGGTCGGCGAGCTGCGCCGCGACCCGTTCGCCATGCTGCCGTTCTGCGGCTACAACATGGGCGACTACATGAACCACTGGCTCAAGGTCGGCGCGGACAAGCCGGACCAGTCCAAGCTCCCGAAGATCTACTACGTGAACTGGTTCCGCAAGAACGAAGCGGGCAAGTTCGTCTGGCCCGGCTTCGGTGAGAACAGCCGCGTCCTGAAGTGGATCGTGGAGCGCCTGGAGGGCAAGGCCGAGGGCGTCGAGACCCCCATCGGCATCCTGCCGGCCAAGGGCTCGATCGACACCGCGGGCCTGGACCTCGCCGAGTCCGACCTGGACTTCCTGCTCAACGTGGACAAGGAGGTCTGGCGCGAGGAGGCGGCGCTGGTCCCCGAGCACCTGAACACCTTCGGCGACCACACGCCGAAGGAGCTGTGGGACGAATACAGGGCCCTGGTCCAGCGCCTGGGCTGACCGCCCCTTCGATCTCCGCGCGCCGGCTCCCGACATCCGCCCTGACCTGTGGGGTCACACGCCTGCCGCGGTAGGGACGTGCACGAACACGCCCCTGGCCCCCGGAACCGACAGCGGTTGCGGGGGCCGCTCCCTTTTGCCGGGGTGGCCCGGGCCCCGGCCTGCGCTGTTCGTGCCCGGGCCGTGACCGGCCCGAGCTGTTGGCGGGGTGTGCCCCGGCCTATGTTGGACCTGGCCGCGCCGGGGGGCGCGGGGGCTGGGGGCGTGACGTTGTCCGGCATACCGCCCTATCCGGATCAGCTCACCGGGATGCCACCCCGGGGCAGGCGGGCACCGCGCTGGTGGGTGGTCCTGATCGTGGTGATCGCCTCGTTGGCGGCGCTGTCCCCGGTCGCCCTCGTGGTGGGCTTCTTCTACGTCTCGGGCCAGAACCACGAGAACATGCGCTTCCCGTCCTGGGACGTCGCGGTCGCCTCGTGCCGACGGGACGCGGTGACCGGCGGCCCGGTGGCCGAGGTGCGGGTGACGAGCCGGGCGAAGCGGCCCGGGACCTACACGGTGCACCTCTCGTTCCGGGACCCGCGGGGCAAGGGCGGGGACGAGGACAGGAGCGAGCCGGCCGGCAGGCGCACCGTGGTCTTCAAGGACCTGGCGGTGGGCGCGACCGTGAGCAGGGAGATCGCCGGACCGGTCCCGGTGCGAGGCCGGCCGCGGTGCGTGGTCGCCGACGTGACGTTCCTGTCGACCGAGTGGGCGGAGGCGTCCGCGAAGAACACGCCATGAAGGGGCTGCCCGTCGCGCCCGGGGCGGCGTCGGCCGCAGCGTGACGACGCTCCCTGGCCGGGGCGGCGCAGTGGGCCACGCCATGAAGGGGTGGCACCCGGTCCACGAGCCTCGACGGCCCGTGGACCGAGGCCGTCAGAGGGCGCCGACCAGGCGCGACGGGGCCGCGGCCGGGTCGGCGGTCGCGGCGGCCGAGACCGCCGCGGTGTGGGCGTCCATACGCTCGGCCGAGAGGATCGCGACCACGGTGTCGGCGCGGGACGCCGCCACCACCAGGGCCCGGCCCGCGAGGGCGTGGGCGCGGCGGTGGAGGGTGGTGGCGGGTGCGTCACTCAGACCGGCATGCCGGGCCGGCGGTGCGCCGCGCAGCCGGGCGACCTGCTCGGCGATGCGGTCGCCCGCCGTGCCGAGGCCCAGCTCGTCGGTGACCGCGAGCAGGGCGGCCAGGTGTCCGGCCAGCTGGATGTCCAGCTCCTCCTCGCGGGTGCGGTGCGGGAAGTCGCCTGCGTGGTCGGCCGGTGTGTGGACCGATTTGGTGCGGATCGGTTCGTACATGGATGGCCTCCTGGTGATGCTGTGGGAACCATCCTAGCTTGGATTCAGTCTAAAGTTGTCTGTCATCGAGACAGAGGGTGGCGGTGACGCCCTACACCTGTCCGTATCCGTCCAGGAAGCGGGCGATCCGGCCGATCGCGTCGGTCAGATCCTTGGTCGACGGCAGGGTCACGACCCGGAAGTGGTCGGGATCCGGCCAGTTGAACCCCGTCCCCTGCACCACCATGATCTTCTCGGCCCGCAACAGGTCGAGGACCATCTGCCGGTCGTCCTTGATCTTGTAGACCTTGGGGTCGAGCCGGGGGAACAGATACAGCGCCCCCTTCGGCTTCACGCAGGTCACGCCCGGGATCTGCGTCAGCAGGTCGTACGCCACGTCCCGCTGCTCCAGGATCCGGCCGCCCGGCAGTACCAGGTCGTTGATCGACTGGCGGCCGCCGAGCGCGGTGGCCACGGCGTGCTGCGAGGGCATGTTGGCGCACAGCCGCATGTTGGCCAGGATCGTCAGCCCCTCGATGTACGAGGAGGCGTGCGCCTTCGGCCCGCAGACCGCCATCCAGCCCGAGCGGTACCCGGCCACCCGGTAGTTCTTCGAGAGCCCGTTGAACGTGAGCACCATCAGATCGGGGGCGATGGTCGCGGTCGGCGTGTGCGTCGCGCCGTCGTACAGGATCCGGTCGTAGATCTCGTCGGAGCAGACCACCAGGTTGTGGCGGCGGGCGATCTCCGTCAGCCCGCGCAGCATCTCGTCGTCGTACACCGCACCCGTCGGATTGTTCGGGTTGATGATGACGAGGGCCTTCGTGCGGTCGGTGATCTTCCGCTCGATGTCGGCGAGGTCCGGCATCCAGTCCGACTGCTCGTCGCACCGGTAGTGCACGGCCGTGCCCCCGGCGAGCGAGACCGACGCCGTCCACAGCGGATAGTCGGGTGCCGGTACGAGCACCTCGTCGCCGTCGTCGAGCAGTGCCTGCATCGACATCTGGATCAGCTCGGAGACCCCGTTGCCCAGGTAGACGTCCTCGACGTCGAGGTCGATCCCCTTGGTCTGGTAGTGCTGCATCACCGCGCGGCGTGCGGAAAGCAGCCCCTTCGCGTCGCCGTACCCGTGCGCCCCGGAGAGGTTGCGCAGGATGTCTTCGAGGATCTCGGGCGGGCACTCGAAACCGAACGCGGCAGGGTTGCCGGTGTTCAGCTTGAGGATGCGATGACCTGCTGCTTCCAGCCGCATCGCCTCTTCGAGCACGGGGCCCCGGATTTCGTAACAGACGTTGGCGAGCTTCGTGGACTGGATGACCTGCATGTCTGCGAGCTTACGACTGTGTTTCCCGGGTCGCCCGGGCTTTCCGCACCCATTGACCCACCCGGGTCCGTCCGGCCGCCGCCCCGGCTTCCATCACCATGCGCCCACGCCCCCGGACCCTCGGAACCCGGGGCGCGGGCCGGGCCGGGGCTTGGAATCGGGTGGGACGGGGACGTGACGGACCGGACCGGGTGACATGTGCCACGGCGCGCCGCGAGCTGCTGACGCCGCCCCCGTCACTCGGGCAGCCGGGCACCCTCCGGCAGCCGGATCCCGAACGTGTCCGCGAGGACGCGCGCCGTCTCCGCGCTGTCCGCCAGCTCCCGCTCCTCCCGGGTGCCGTCGGCGGCCGTCACCACGAGCGTGCGGCCGGTGAGCGACAGGTGGGTGCCCTCGGTGGTGCGCTGGACGTACAACCGGTGCGCGAAGGGTGAGCGCGGGTTGGTCGCGATGTGCCAGTTGATGACCTCGAAGTCGGGCGCCTCGAACGGCTCCACCGTGAAGGCGTACTGCGCCTGCCACTCCCCGTCGCCCGCCCGGGCCTGCAACTGCCACAGCTCCAGCGGCCCGTCGTGCGACGGACGGACGAGCCGGTGGCGGCGCGGGGCGTCGTGCAGCTCCGTGCCCGCGGCCAGGGCGATCGGCTCCAGCAGCGAGCCACCGGCCCCGAAGCCGACATCAGCGAGATACGGGTCAGGCTCGCCCTCCACCCGGACCAGCATCAGCATGTGGGTACGGGGCCGGATGTCACCGGGGGCCGCGCCCAGCTGGACCCGGGCGGCCAGCAGCGTGACCTCGAAGCCGAGCGCCCGCAGCGCGGCGGCGAACAGGGTGTTGTGCTCGTAGCAGTAGCCGCCGCGCCCGCCGTGGACGAGCTTCGCCTCCAGGTCGGACAGGGCGAGCGAGGGCACGGTGCCGAGGACGGGGTCCAGGTTCTCGAACGGGATGCCCAGCGCATGCGCACGGTGCACGGAGCGCAGCACGGCGGCGGTGCCACGGCGCTCCCCGCTCCAGCCGATCCGGGCGAGATAGGCGTCGAGGTCGAGGGCCTGAGCGGCTTCGCGAGTCATGCCCCGACAGTAATCACGGCCGGCCGACGGGCACCGCCGGGGGCGTCAACCTCTGAAGTACCTCAACCCGGGTGAGGACGGGCGCCCGGCGGGGGACGCTGTCTGCATGATCGGAAACGGGAAGAAGGACCTGGCCGTCATCTTGATCCGCGACGCGGAGGGCGTCACCGCCGCGCTCCGGCAGGCGCTGGAGCAGGCAAGCGACGAGGAGCGCCCCGGTCTGGAGCGCGCTCTCGCACTGGCCCTCGCCGAGGCCGGTGTACCGGACGCGGAGCTGCGCGGCCGGTGGGCGGGGTGCCGGATCAGAGCGGCCGGGCACGCGGGCCCGCTCGACTCCGTGCCGGCGGTCAAGGCGCTGCGCACCGCCGAGCCGGGGCTGAGCCTGCGGCAGGCGGTGCAGTTGTCGCGGGACGCGGCGGCGGCCGGCACGGTGGCGGACGCCGGCTGAGTGCAGGGCGGCCTCGCGGAGCCGCCCTGCCCGGTGGCCGTACGTACGACCCGCTACGCGGTCCTGTCCTCGGTGAGGGTGTGGGCGACCAGCGCGTTGGCGTGACCGTGCCCCATCGCATGCTCGGACTTGAGCCAGCCCACGATCTCCATGTGCTTGGTCAGCGGCGAGGCGCGGATGAGCTCCTTCCATTCCGCGACCGGACGGCCGTACTTCTGCTCGATCGACGGGAAATAGCCGGCGGGGCCCTTCGCAGCATCAGTCATGCCGGAAGTCTGACAGCCGGGTCCGACATCGAAGCCCGCCGGAACTCGCACGACGGGGCAGCCACCCCTGTCGTAGGGTCCCGGCCATGGACTGGCAGGCGTGGCACGACGCGTACGACTCTCCTGATTCATGGCTGACACGGCGCCTGCGCGCCGTCCAGGACCGGATCCAGGACGCCCTCGACGCGGCGCCGCCCGGCCCCCTGCGGGTGGTCAGCGTGTGCGCGGGTCAGGGCCGCGACCTCGTCGAGGTGCTGGCGCACCATCCCCGGCGTGACGACGTCCGGGCCCGGCTGGTGGAGCTGGACCACGAGAACGCCGCCTTCGCTCGGGAGTCGGCCCACAGGGCGGGCCTGGGCCAGGTGGATGTGGTGACGGGCGACGCCTCGCTCACGGACCACTACCTCGACCTGGCTCCGGCCGATCTCGTCCTGGTCTGCGGTGTGTTCGGCAATATCGTCGACGCCGACATCGAGCGCACCGTCGACGTCTGCACCCGGTTGTGCCGGACCGGCGGCACGGTCGTCTGGACGCGCAACCGCCACGCACCCGACCGGGTGCCACTGGTCTGCGACTGGTTCGAGGAGCGCGGCTTCGAGCGGATGTGGCTGTCCGACCCGGATGCGGGCTTCGGTGTCGGCGCCCACCGCTTCACGGGTGAGCCGGATGAACTGACCTCCGCTCAGCGGATGTTCGACTTCATCGGCTACGACGTACTCAAGGCGGCGGGGGAGGGCGGCCGGGGGGCGGGGTCCCGCTGACGCACCCGGCCGGACCGGGGCTTCGGCGCCCCGCCCCGCTGACGCACCCGACCGGACCGGGCACAGGATGTCGGGTGGGGCAGGGTGGTCCTTTCCTAGCGTGGTGGACGTACAGGGAAGGAGGCCCGGGTGCTGGAGCGGCTGAACGAGGCCATGGACCACATCGAGCTGCGTCTCGACGACCGCATCGAGGTCGCCGAGCTGGCCAGGATCGCGATGACCTCGGAGTACCACCTGCGGCGGATGTTCTCCGCGCTGTCCGGTATCCCGCTGTCGGAGTACATCCGGCGCAGGCGGCTCACCGTCGCGGGTGCCGAGGTGCTGGCCGGGGAGCGGACGCTGCTGGATATCGCGGTGCGCTACGGCTACGCGTCGGGCGAGGCGTTCGCCCGTGCGTTCCGTGCCATGCACGGCGTCGGGCCGGGTGAGGCCAGGCGTACCGGGGCAGCTCTGCGGTCCCAGCCCCGGATGTCCTTCCGCCTCGTCGTCGAAGGGACCAGCAGCATGCGATACCGGATCGTGGAGAAGGAGAAGTTCTGTGTGGTGGGGAGGAAGGCGCGCGTTCCGCTGGTGCACGAGGGGGTGAACCCGGCCATCGCCACGTTCATCCGGAGCATCGACAAGGAGACCGTGGAGCGCATCAGGAGCCTGTCCGACCAGGAGCCGGAGGGGATCGTCCAGGTGAGCGACGACCTCGCCGCCGGCCGGGCGGAGGGCACCGAACTGGACTACTACCACGGGGTGGTGAGCTCGGCGCCCGTCCCCGAGGACATGGACGCGCTCCCCGTGGCGGCCGGCACCTGGGCCGTCTTCGACAGCTCGGGTGCCTTCCCCCAGGCGCTCCAGTTCCTGTGGCGGGACGTGTTCACCGAGTGGTTCCCCTCCAACCCGTACCGGAGTCGGCCGGGCCCGGAGATCCTGCGCACCCGGCTCTCGCCCGACGGGGCGCGGGCGGACGCGCAACTGTGGATCCCGGTGGAGCGGACCGACGCCTGACGGGCCCGTGAGGCCGGAGCCTCGGCCGGACAGCCCGTGGGCCGAGTGGCTGTGACGGTCTGCGGCCGAACGCCCCGTGTCCGAGGGGCCTGTGACGGGCTGCGGCCCAAGGACCTGTGACCGCACGGCCTGCGGCCCATGACTCCCCCCACGAGTCAGGGGCCGCGGGCTGTCCCCCGAGCGAGCTACGAGCAGGTGTCCTCTGCGCGGTGACGACTGCGGTCCGCCGGATCCGTAGCGTCGGAGCGAAGCCGCGGCGCACCGTCCGCGGGTCCTTCTGAGGAGATCTCATGAGAGTGGTCTGGCAACTCGCCGTCGTCGCCGCGGTCGCGATGATCGGTGGTCAGTGCGTCGCCGTGGTGGACGGTCATCCGTGGCTCACGCTGGTTCTCGGCCTACTGACCGCGGTGCTCGCCGTGCCGGCCTACCGGTGGGTGGTGGGACGGACCGAGCGCCGTCCGGTCGCCGAGCTGTCCGGGGAAGGCGCGCGGGCGGGCCTGGGCCGCGGGGTGCTGATCGGCGTCGCCCTGTTCGCCGTCGTCATCGCGAACATCGCCCTGCTCGGCGACTACGAGGTCGACGGCCTGGGATCGGTCTCCGGAGCGGTGGGGCTGATCGGCTTCATGGCCGCCGCCGCGGTCACGGAGGAACTGCTGTTCCGCGGTGTGCTGTTCCGGCTCATCGAGGAGCGCGGCGGCACCTGGATCGCGCTGGCGCTGACGGGCGTGCTGTTCGGTCTTGCGCACCTGTTCAACCCGGACGCCAACCTGTGGGGTGCCCTCGCCATCGCGATCGAGGCCGGTGGCATGCTCGCCGCCGCGTACGCGGCCACCCGCACGTTGTGGCTGCCCATCGGTCTGCACTTCGGCTGGAACTTCGCCGCATCCGGCATCTTCAGCACCGAGGTGTCGGGCAACGACACCCAGCAGGGAATACTGGACTCCGCGACCTCGGGCTCGCAGCTGATCACCGGCGGTGACTTCGGACCCGAAGCCAGCGTGTACTCGGTGGCGTTCGGCATGGTGCTGACCGTGGTGTTCATGTGGCTGGCCCACCGGCGCGGCCATGTGGTCCCCCGCCGCCGGCGCGCCGAGGCTGTCGAGGTCACCACTACAGTTCCCCGGTGACCAGTCCTCCGAGCCCTACCGAGCAGTGGCGTCGGCTCGACGTCGCCCTGCGCGACCTTCCGCTCGGGCTGTTCCTCCTCGTGGCGTCGCTCCTTCCGGCGCTCCACAGCCGCGGGACGCAGCTCGGGGGGATGCCCGCCCATTCCTTCGACGCGCCGGCCGTCGTGGTCGTCGCCCTCGAATGTCTCCCGCTGACCGTGCGCCGACGGTGGCCGGTCGTCTGTGTCGCCCTGGTCTCGCTCGGCTTCGCCGCGGACCAACTCCGCGGCTACCACCTGGTCGCCGGTGCCGCGCTGCCCATCGCGCTGCTGAGCGCGGGCTCCCACCTGGAACGGCACCGGCGGGCCGTCGTGCTCCTGCTGTCCGCGGCGTACGTGCCCCTCGCGCTCGTGCTCCTCCGGTTCGGAACCGGCGAACCGCCCTTCGACTTCGTGACGTTCTATCTGGTGCTGGCCTTCGCCTGGGGCGCAGGGGCGTGGCTGCGCTCCAACCGCGCGGCGGAGGCCGAGCGCCGCAGCCGCGTCGCCGAGGAAACGCGCGCCGCCGAACGCACCCGCATCGCCCGGGAACTGCACGATGTCGTGACCCACCACGTCACGGCGATGGTCGTGCAGGCCGAGGCGGCCCGCTATCTGACCGCCGCGCCCGAACGCCTCGACCAGACCCTGACCACGGTCACCGACACCGGCCGGCGGGCCATCACCGACCTGCGGCACCTGCTCGACCTCCTCAACCCCGATCACGGAGCCGAGGCCAGAGAGCCGACCGTCGGCAAGCTGCTCACTCTGGTGGAGCGGACCCGCAGAGCCGGGCAGACTGTGGAGTTCACCGAGGAGGGCACTCCGGCGGAGTCGACCGGCAGCGCCGACCTCGTCGCCTACCGGGTCGTGCAGGAAGCGCTGACGAACGCGCTCAAATACGCTCAGGGGAGCCGCACTTCGGTTCAGGTGCAGCACAGTGAGAGGGAGATCGCCGTGGAGGTCAGCACCGACGGTTCGGGCTCGCGGGCCAAGGTCCCGGGCGGGAGCGGGCGGGGGCTCGCGGGTCTGCGCGAACGGGTCGACGTCCTGGGCGGCGAGTTCAGCGCCGGCCGCCGGACGGACGGAGGCTTCGTCGTACGGGCCCGCATACCCACGGGGAGCTCCGCGTGAGCGCGCCGATCCGGGTCCTGGTCTGCGACGACCAGATTCTGGTCCGCACCGGTCTGGCCACCATCATCGACGCCCAGCCCGACCTCGAGGTGGCGGGTGAGTGCGGGGACGGGCGGACGGCGGTCGAGCTGGCCGGGCGACTGCGCCCGGACGTCGTGGTGATGGACATCCGGATGCCGGTGCTGGACGGCATCGAGGCGACCCGGCTGCTCGCCGGTGCCGGGGTGCCGCATCCCGCCAAGGTGCTCGTGGTGACCACGTTCAACCTCGACGAGTACGTCTACGAGGCGCTGCGCGCCGGGGCGAGCGGCTTCCTGCTGAAGGACGCGCCGCCGGCCCACCTGTTGCACGGGATCCGGACCGTGGAGTCGGGAGCCGCCCTGCTGGATCCGGAGGTGACACGCCGGCTCGTGGGCCGGTACGCAGCCCGGATCCGGCCCACCGGGGAGACCGCGCCCGACATCCCGCTGACCCCGCGTGAGCTGGAGGTCCTGCGGCTCATCGCGGACGGCTTCTCCAACAGTGAGATCGCCGTCACCCTTCTGATCAGCCCGGAGACCGTCAAGACCTTCGTGTCACGCATCCTCGCCAAACTCGGACTCCGTGACCGCGTCCAGGCAGTCGTCTACGCCTACCGCCAGGGACTGGTGACCTGAATTCGTCCCTTGTGGCGGCTCCCTTCGATGCGCAACCATGCGCATGTCAAGACCGGAAGAACTTCGGTCGCAGAGGCTTCTCACGCTCTGCACAGGTCACTTGAGGGGACCCCCACATGAAAAAGCCTCTCGTCGGTGCGATCTTCGCGGTGCTGCTCCTCGGAGCGGGCACCGCACCCGCGGCAGCGGCCACGAGCCACGACGCGACAGCACCCAGCACGATCAAGGCCGCCGCAGCCGCGGCTGCGGCAGACGCGGCGTCATCCGGCCACACGGCCCTCCAGCCGAAGGTCAGGGCCAAGGCCATTGGCTTCGCCGGGACCGTGGCGCTCAGCAACTGTTCGGGATCGGTCGTCCGTGCGCCCGGCTCCCAGCCGGGCGACCCCGCGCTGGTGCTCTCCAACGGGCACTGCATGGAGACCGGCTTCCCCGGTCCGGGCGAGGTCGTCTTCAACCGGTCGTCCACCCGCAGCTTCACCCTGCTGAACGCCTCGGGCAGCGGGGTCGGCACCGTGCGGGCGAGCAAGATCGCGTACGGCACGATGACGGACACCGACATATCGGTGTACCAACTCACCTCCACGTACGCCCAGATCGAGAGCAAGTACGGCATCAAGGCGCTGGAGCTCAACACCGCGCACCCTGTGCAGGGCACCGCGATCACGGTCGTGTCCGGGTACTGGAAGCGCACGTACAGCTGCAACGTCGACGGGTTCGTCTACCGCCTCAAGGAGGGCGAGTGGACCTGGAAGGACTCGGTCCGCTACACCTCGGCCTGCCAGACCATCGGCGGGACGTCCGGCTCGCCGGTGATCGACAACGCCACCGGCAAGGTCGTCGCCGTCAACAACACCGGTAACGAGGACGGCCAGAAGTGCACGGACAACAACCCGTGCGAGGTCGACCAGAACGGGCAGGTGACGGTCCGCAAGGGCATCAACTACGCCCAGGAGACCTACGGCATCGTGCCGTGCATCGGCACCGGGAACGTCTTCGACCTCAGCCGTGAAGGGTGCGCACTGCCCAAGCCGTGACGGTCGGGCGGGGCGGGGCGGGACACCGTCCCGCCCCTGCCTCCGGTCAGATCCTGCGGTACCGGGCGTTCGCGCAGGAGAAGAGGCCGAAGGCCGCCAGCCCGACGGCGATCAGGGCCAGCAGCCAGGGACCGGCCGGTGTCGTGCTGAACGACCTGAGGGTGTCGTCCATCCCCTTGGCCTCGCCCGAGCGGGCCTTGACCGCCGCGGCCACGGCGAAACCGCCCGCCACCGCGAAGACGACTCCGCGGGAGATACCCCCGAACACCCCCGTGACGTCCACCGCGCGTCGCACGGCGGGCGACATCTCGCCCATACGCAGGTGCTTGTGGAACTTCCGCAGGGCTGCGCGGCCGGCGATCCAGAGGCCCGCACCGGCGATGACGGCGCCGACGGCCCCGACCAGCCAGCGGCCGCCCGGCATGTCGAGCGCCTGCGCCGTGATGTCCTTCGACTGGGCGTCGCCGGAACCGCTGCCGCTGCCCCGGTCACCCGCGGCGAACAGCAGGACCGAATACGACACGAAGGCGTAGAACACCGCACGGCCCGCCGACGCCAGACGCTTGGTCGCCTTGCGCCCGTCCGGGCCCGCGGCCCCGAACGCCGCCTCGGACAGCCGCCACAGGGCCATACCCGCCAGGGCGATTCCCAGGACCCACAACAGCACCGACCCGAAGGGCTTCTGCGCGATCTCCGCGAGCGCGCCGCCCCGGTCGGCCTGCTGCCCGCCGTCGCTGAACGCGATGCGCAGTGCGAGGATGCCGACCAGGAAATAGATCACCCCTCGGGCCACGAAACCCGCTCGGCCGCCCGCCTCGACGGCCGAACTGTTTCCCGCACGTCTCGCCTTTCCGTGCATGTCCTTTCCATTACCTCTTCGCGCTGTCGCAGAAATATTCATTTCACCCGGTTGCCCGTGAAGAAGCGCGAGAAACGCCGCATACGACGGTCCGCCCACGCCGCCCCCGGCGCTACCGCCACGCCGTGGACCGCACCGACCGGCCGGCCAGCACCTGCGTCCGCTGCCCGTCCTCGATGACGAAACGGCCGTCGATCAGCACATGCGGGATGCCGGTCGGAAGCGTGCGCGGCTCGTCGAACGTCGAGCCCGCTGCCACCGTCGACGGGTCGAAGAGGACCAGGTCGGCGCGGTAGCCCTCGCGCACGTACCCGCGGTCGGGCAGTCGCAGACGGGCCGCCGGGCGCGAGGTGAGGTGGGCGACGCACTCCTCCAGGGAGAGGATGCCCAGGTCCCTCGCGTACCGACCGAGATACTGCGGGAACGTGCCGTACGCCCGGGGGTGCGGCTTGTCGCCCTGGAGGATGCCGTCGCTGCCGCCCGTGTGGACGCGGTGCCGCATGATCTGCCGGACGTTCTCCTCGTGGCCCACGTGCTGGAGGATCGTCGTCCCCAGCCGGTCGTCCAGGAGCAGCCGCCGCGCGGTCACCCAGGGCTCCTCGCCGCGCAGCCGCGCCGACTCGGCGACCGTACGGCCGACGTGCGCGGTGAGGGCCGGGGCGCTCACGCCGGAGATCTCGATGGTGTCCCACTCGATCGGCACACCGTGACAGCCGTCCGACCCCACGACCTCCAGGTCATGACGGATCCGCGCCGCCGTCGCGTCGTCGGCCAGCCGCGCCAGGGCCGCCTCCGGCCCGCCCTCGCTCGCCCAGCTGGGCAGCATGGCGACCAGGGTCGTGCAGCCGGGGGTGTACGGGTAGGTGTCGAGCGAGATGTCGGCGCCCGCGTCGAGCGCGTCGTCGAGGAGTTCGAGCAGCTCCGGCGCGCGGCCCTCGTTCACACCGAAGTTCATGGTGGCGTGCGCGAGGTGGAGGGCGCAGCCCGCGGAGCGGGTGAGCCGCACCATCTCCTCGTACGCCTCCAGAGCGCCGGCGCCGTACGAGCGGTGGTGCGGACAGTAGTAGCCGCCGTGCTCGGCCACCACCCGGCACAGGGCGGTGAGTTCGGCGTCGTCCGCGTACATGCCCGGGGTGTAGGTGAGTCCGGAGGACATGCCGACGGCGCCCTCGGCCATGGACCGGGCGACGAGTTGCTTCATCCGGGTCAGTTCGGCATCGGTGGCGGGGCGGTCGTCCCAGCCGACCGTGTACATGCGGACGGTGCCCTGCGGGATCAGATAGGCGGCGTTCACGGCGATGCCCCGGCCGCCGAAGTTGCGGTCGAGCCGGTCGAGGTACTCGCCGACGGTGCGCCAGTCGAAGTCGATGTCGCTCCCGTCGCCGTTCCACCCCGTGATGGAGCGGCGGACCTCGGCGAGAGTGCGGTCGTCGGCCGGGGCGTAGGAGAGGCCGTCCTGGCCGAGCACTTCGAGGGTGACGCCCTGGGCCGCCTTCGCGCTGTGGTCGGGGTCGCGCAGCAGCGCGAGGTCGCTGTGGGCGTGCATGTCGACGAAGCCGGGGGAGAGGGCGAGGCCGGCGGCGTCGAGGGTGCGGGCGGCGGTGGGGCGGGGGCCGGCGGAGCCCTCGCGGTGGATCTCCGCGATGCGGCCGTCGACGAGGGCCACGTCGGCGCGGTAGGAGGGGGTGGCGGTGCCGTCGATGACACGGGCGTCGCGGATGACCAGGTCCATGGGGGGTGCCTTTCGGGGGCCGGGGCCGGGGGCCCGGCCACGGGCCCCCGGAGCGCCGGCGCGGATCAGAAGAACGTGCGGATGTAGTCCGTGACCGTGCCGTCCGCCTCCACCAGCGGGATCAGCTGCCACTTGTCGAAGCTCGTGCAGGGGTGCGACAGGCCCAGCCCCACCCAGTCCCCGACCTCCAGCTCGGCGCCCTCGTCCGTCCGTACCCACGCGTGCTGGTCCGACAGGCCGGTGATCCCGATCCCCGTCGCCGCCCGCACCGAGCCGTCGCGCGCGGACCGCACGACCTGCGCCTGGGGCAGGTCGAGGTCGTAGGCGGCGTCCCGCTTGCCCGCGTTCAGGAAGGCCTGCTCGCCCGTCGGACGCGACACGACCTGGGCCCAGAGCCGGAAAGCGGGCTGCAGCGCGCCCTCCTCGGGGACCCGGTTGAAGGGGGTGAGGTGGCGGTAGTGCCCGTCGTCGTGCGAGACGTACGCCCCGGAGCGGAGCAATTTGAGTACGGGCGAGGAGAGTTCGGGGATCTCCGCGAAGACGTCCGCGACGGCGTCGAACCACGCGCTGCCACCCGCGCTGATCACGATCGGTTCACCGGCGTCCAGGGCGGCGAACCGACCCGCCGCGTCGAACTCCTCAGCCAGTGCGACGAGCCGGCGCAGCCAGTCCCGTACCCGTTCGCCCGTCGCGTCCGGCACCTCGCCCTCGTAACCGGCCACACCCGCCAGGCGCAGCGTCCCGGCCGCGGCCACCGCGTCGGCGACGGCGGCGCAGTCGGCCTCGGTACGGGCACCGGTGCGGGCGCCCTCACCCGCACCGAGCTCCACGACGACGTCCACCGGGCGCGAGGCGCCCGCCGCGCGCAGGGCCTCGTCCATCAGCTCGACGCCGCGCACCGAGTCGACGTAACAGACGAAGTGGAACTCCGGGTCGGCGTCGAGCTCGCCCGCGAGCCAGGCCAGCGCGACCGCGTCGACGAGCTCGTTGGCGAGGAAGATCCGCTGGACACCGAACTCCCGGTAGACCCGCGCCTGGTGGGGCACCGCCGCCGTGATGCCCCACGCGCCGTGCTCCAGCTGGCGGGCGAACAGCTGCGGCGCCATCGAGGTCTTGCCGTGCGGTGCGAAGGCGAGGCCATGGCGCCGCGCGTACGTCTCCAGCAGGACGAGGTTGTGCTCGACGGACTCGGCCGACAGGGCGAGGACCGGCGTGGTGAACCCGCCGGTGAAGAGGTTGCGCCGCTCGGCTGCCAGGTCGCCGACGGTCAGGCCGGCCGCGTCGGGCGGCAGCGCCTTGAAGCGGTGGTCGACCCGCTCGTCGGCGAGTCCGGCAACGGGGCGTTCGGCGGCCATGGAGGTCTCCTCGATCGAAGTCATGGGGGCGCTCAGGGGTCAGGCGGTGTCTTACCGCGCTGGCGTTGCAACATGTGCAACACCCATTGCGTATATCGCTCAGGGCTGTCTAACATCCGAGCCGACGCCCGGTCAATGGTGAGACCCGGCGCCACCCGCCCGATCCCGAGGAGCCCGCGTGTCCGGAACCCCGGCCAGGACCGATGCCGATACGGCCGCCGATGTCGTGTGCCTCGGCGAGTCCATGGTGACGTTCCTGCCCTCGCGGCCCGGGCGCCTCGCCGACGTACCGTCCTTCGGCCGCGGCATCGGCGGTGCCGAGTCCAACGTGGCCTGCGCCCTCGCCGCGGCCGGCCACCGCACCGCCTGGGTGAGCCGGGTCGGCGCGGACGGCTTCGGCGACCACCTCGTCGACGCGATCTCCGCGTACGGGGTCGACACCTCCGCGGTCCAGCGCGATCCCGCCCGGCCCACGGGCATCTACTTCCGCACCGCGACGGACCGTGGCACCGATGTCCACGAGGTGGCGTACTACCGGGCCGGATCGGCCGCCTCCGCGATGTCCCCCTCGAACGTCCCGTACGACGCGCTGTTCGCCGGCCGGGTCCTGCACCTGTCCGGCATCACGGCGGCGCTCTCCGCCGACTGCCTGGCACTGCTGCACGAGCTGACGGCGCCGCGTCCCGGCCGCCCGCTCGTCTCGTTCGACGTCAACCACCGGCCCGGGCTGTGGCGCGACGCCGACGCGTCCCCCGGCGTCCTGCTGGACCTGGCCCGCCGCGCCGACCTCGTCTTCGTCGGCGAGGACGAGGCGGAGGAAGCGTGGGGGGTGCGGGGCGCCGCCGCGATCCGCGAGGCGATGCCGGAGCCCGCGGTGGTGGTCGTGAAGCGGGGGTCCGAGGGGGCGACGGTCTTCGCCCACCCCACCCCGCCCCGTCCAGGACCCGGCTCCGCGACCGCCGTGGCGGCCGAAGCGGTCACCGACGTCCCCGCCCTCCACGTCGACGTGGTCGCCCCCGTCGGCGCCGGTGACGCATTCGCCGCCGGGTTCCTCTCCGCCACCCTGCGCGGGCTGCCCGTCCGCGACAGCGCCCGGCACGGACACCTGATGGCCGCCGCCGTCCTCACCGTGCCCGGCGACCTGACCGCCCCGCCCGCCCGGAACCTGGCCGACCGCCTCGCCGCCCTCGACGACGCCGACTGGGGGAGACTGCGTCTCGGCCCCGGGTGGACGGGGGACGACACGGAGGTACGTACGACATGAGTCAGACCGTCGACCGGGCGCTGAGCATCCTGCCGCTGCTCGCCCAGGGTCCCGCCGACCTCGGACAGGTCGCCGAGCGGCTCGGCGTCCACAAGTCCACGGCCCTGCGCCTGCTCCGTACGCTCCACGAGCACGGGCTCGTCTACCGCCAGCAGGACCAGCGCTACCGCCTCGGCGCACGACTCTTCGCGCTGGCCCAGGAGGCCGTCGAGAACCTCGACGTACGGGAAATCGCCCACGCGCACCTCGTCGAGCTCAACGCCAACTGCGGGCACACCGTCCACCTCGCCGTGTACGAGGAGAACGAGGTCCTCTACATCGACAAGGTCGAGAGCCGCTACCCGGTCCGGATGTACTCCCGCATCGGCAAGCCCGTCGCGATCACCGTCGCCGCCGTGGCCAAACTCCTGCTCGCCGACCTCGGCGAAGCCGAGCGGCGCGCCATCGCGGAGAAGCTCGACTACCCCATGTACACGTCCCGTTCGACCCCCGGCCCCGGCGCCTTCCTCAAGGAACTCGCCACCGTGCGCGAACAGGGATGGGCCACCGACCTCGGCGGCCACGAGGAGTCCATCAACTGCGTCGGCGCCCCCATTCGCGGCGCCGACGGGCGCGTCGTCGCCGCGATGTCGGTCTCCGCACCGAACGTGGTCGTCACGGCCGAGGAACTCCTCACCCTGCTCCCCCTGGTCCGGCGCACCGCCGACACCATCAGCCGGGAGTACTCCGGCACCAACCGACCCAAGAGAGCCTGATCAGCGATGACCGACAAGACCGTGAAGACCCCCCTCACGCCGAGCACCCACACCACCCCGCCCGCGAAGTTCTCGCACGGGGTGCGGAAGGGGAACATCCTCCAGGTCGCCGGCCAGGTCGGCTTCCTGCCCGCGGTGGAGGGCCAGGCCCCGACGCCCGCCGGTCCCACCCTGCGTGAGCAGACCCTCCAGACCTTCGCCAACGTCAAGGCGATCCTGGAGGAGGGCGGCGCGAGCTGGGACGACGTGATGATGATGCGCGTCTACCTCACGGACGTGGACCACTTCGCCGAGATGAACGAGATCTACAACACCTACTTCGGCGAGCAGAACCTCAAGGAGGCCCCCGCCGCCCGCACGACGGTCTACGTCGGCCTGCCCAAGGGCCTGCTCATCGAGATCGACGCCCTCGCGGTGCTGGGCTGAGCCTGATCCCCTTGCCGCACCCGCTCCACCGCACCACCACGCCGTACGGCACGGCGCCCCGCCCCACGCGGGCGCCGTGCCGCGGTCCGCCCTGCCCGAATACCATGGAAAACAACGGAGTTGCCATGCTGCTCGCCGCAAGCCCCCCGCCGGTCGAGACGCCACCCCACACCGGTGGACTCCTCCTCCTCATAGACGGGACGGCCGGTCTGCTGACCGTCGCCGTCCTCGGCATCGCGCTCCTCCTCTTCCTGATCATCAAGGTCAGGCTGCAGCCGTTCGTCGCGCTGCTCGCCGTCTCCATAGCCGTCGGCCTGGGCGCGGGACTCTCCGTCACCGAGCTGTTCGGCACGGTGCAGAAGTCCGCGGCCGTCTCCGTCATCGAGTCCGGCATGGGCGGCATCCTCGGCCATGTCGCGATCATCATCGGCCTCGGTACGATGCTCGGCGCGATCCTCGAAGTCTCCGGCGGCGCAGAGGTGTTGAGCGCCCGCCTGCTGAACCTCTTCGGTGAGAAGCGCGCCCCGCTCGCCATGGGCCTGACGGGTCTGATCTTCGGCATCCCGGTCTTCTTCGACGTCGGCATCTTCGTCCTCGCACCGATCGTGTACGCCGCCGCCAAGCGCTCCGGCAAGTCGATCCTGCTCTACGCGATGCCGCTCCTCGCGGGCCTGTCCATGACCCACGCGTTCCTCCCGCCGCACCCCGGCCCGGTCGCCGCCGCAGGCCTCTTCCACGTCTCGCTCGGCTGGGTCATCCTGATGGGCGCCGTCGTCGGCATCCCGTCCGTCCTGGCCGCCTGGGGCTACGCCGCCTGGATCGGCAAGCGGATCTTCGTCGACGTGCCGCAGGACATGGTCGAGGCCGCCGAGGAGGCCAAGGCCGCGGTCGTCGCCGAGCAGCGGGCCGCCGGGGTCACCCCGCACGAGGCACCGGTGGCGCTCTCCACCGTCCTCGCGATCATCGGCACCCCGCTGGTACTGATCCTCGCCGCGACGTTCTCCTCGATCGCGCTCGACCCCTCGACGCTCCGCTCCGTCATCGAGTTCTTCGGCAACCCGTTCGTCGCCCTGACGATCGCGCTGCTGCTCGCGTACTACCTGCTCGGCATCCGGCGCGGCTGGTCCCGCAAGTCCCTCGAATCCGTGTCGACCTCATCCCTGAAGCCGGTCGGCAACATCCTGCTCGTCGTCGGTGCGGGCGGCATCTTCGGCGCCGTACTCAAGAGCAGCGGCATCGCGGACGCGCTCGCCGACACGTTCAACGACGTCGGCCTGCCCGTCATCCTGCTCGCCTGGCTCATCTCCGCGGTCCTGCGCATCGCCCAGGGCTCCGCGACGGTCGCCATCGTCACCACCGCAGGCATCGTGGTCCCGCTCGTCGAGGACCAGGACTTCTCGCAGCCCCACCTGGCCCTGATCATCATGGCGATCTCGGCCGGCTCGATCATCGCCTCGCACGTCAACGACGGCGGCTTCTGGATGGTGTCGAAGTACTTCGGCATCTCGGAGCGCGACACCCTGAAGTCCTGGACGGTCCTGGAGACGGTCCTGTCGGTCGCGGGGTTCGTGGTGGCGGCGCTGCTCAGCCTGGTGATCTGAGGGCTGTCCCGCCGCCGTGTCAGGCCGCCGACGCGCAGATGATGCTCCGGCCCTGGTTCACCGGCCAGTACCAGAACCGCTCACCATGCCCGGACGGACAGGTCCAGTTCTGGCCCGCCGCGGGAGCCCGGTAGAACCCGGTGATCCGCAGGATCGACTGACCGGCCACGGGCACGGTCGAGGCGTTGCAGCGCCAGACCACCGTCAGATCCGCGCTGGTGGCCCCCGTGACGTCTGCGGGGAAGCACTGGCCCACCTGGAACACCCGGTCGAGACAGAGCGTCCTGTCGACCCCGTCGTCACCGGACCTGCTCCACCAGGTGAAGCCCGCTCCGGTGTCGCAGGAACCGGAGCCTCCCGAGAGGGTGCTGACGCGATTGACGTGCATGTACGCGTTCGAGGCACCGCAGCTCACCCGGACCGGGCGGTCGGCGCTCATGTCGTTGTGCCCGTCGTTGTACACGTTGAGGCAGTCACCGGCGCGCACCGCGGCGAACGCCCGGTCGGTGGCATCCGGGGTGGGGCTCGGGGTGGGGGTCGGGGTAGGTGTGGGCGTCGGCTCGTCCACCGACTCGTCGTCGGAGTCGTCCGCGGCACCGACGGAGGAGCCGGTGCCGCTGCCGGTGCCCGTGCCGGAGTCGTCCGTATGCGTGTCGAGTCCGCTGCCCGCCGACACGGCGCCGGAACTGCTGTCGGAGGACGAACTGCCGCCGCTGCTCGCTTCGTTACCCCCCGTCTCCCACGGCTGCCAGACCAGCAGGGCGATGACGGCGGCCACGGCGACCAGCCAGCCCAGGCCCGAGGCACCCGTACGCGGGGGCGTGGGACGCGTGGGGCCCGGGGCCGGCGGGGCGGTGCTGGGGGAGGAGGTACGCGCCTGCGCGGCACGTGCCGCCCGCCGTGCCTGCTCCCGTTCGGCGCGCCTCCTCGCCTCGCGTTCGGCCTGCTCGCGTGACGCGCGATCGGCCGCTTCCCTCGCAGCGCGCTCCCGCTCGGCCAGTTCCCGTTGGACCCGCTCCCGCTCCGCCCGCCTCTGTGCCCGCTCCCGTTCGGCGCGCTCGCTCTCCTGCGCCGCGCGCTCCCGCTCGCGCCGGGCACGCTCGGCCTCCTGGCGCCGGTCCGCCTGCCGCTCGGCCTCCAGGCGGGCCGCGTCGGCGCGCTCCCGTTCGGTGCGCTCCTGCTCGTCCTGCTCCGCGCGCTGTCGCTGCGCCAGTGCCGACAGGGCCGCCAGTTCCTGCCGCGTCCGGTCGCGCCGTGCGCGGTCGCGGGCCGCTCGGGCCCGGCGCTCCGGCGGGTAGACCAGCGTCGGAGGCGGGGGCGCCGCCACCGGCGTGCGCTGGACGAGGGTCGGGGCCACCGGGTTCGCCGTGGGAGGTCTCGTCCGGCTCGTCGGGCGGTCGTTCGCGAGTTCCAGGCCCTGCGTCGCGTAAGCACCGATCAGTGCCGTCCACCGGGGCGGCAGCCACCTGGTCCCGCTCTGGGACGCCGGCAGGCCCGCCTGGTCCCGGCGGAAGCGCGCGAGCAGCTCCGCCGGCTCGGGGCGCCGGGCCGGGTCGACGGACAGGCAGGGCCGGATCGTCGCCACGAGCTCCTTCGGCAGCCCGCCGAGGTCGAGTTCGCCGCGCTGGACGCGGGCGAGCAGCCGCAGGGTGTCACCGTCCGCGCGATAGGGCGGCCGTCCGGTGGCGAGGAGGAAGAGCGTCGCGCCCAAGGAGTAGACGTCGGACGCGGCGGTCGACTCCTCGCCGCGCGCCTGCTCGGGCGAGGTGAAGGCGATCGTGCCGAGCGTGAGCCCGGTGAGGGTGAGGTCGCTGGCGTGCGAGATGCCGAAGTCGATGACCCGGGGGCCGTCGAGCGGCAGCAGCACGTTCTGCGGCTTCACATCGCGGTGGACGATGCCCACGCCGTGCAGGGTGACCAGGGCCTCCGCGGTCCCGGCGGCGATCCACCGTACGGCCGAGGCGGGCAGCACGCCGCAGTTGCGGACGAGTTCGGACAGCGGGGGAGCCGCGATGTAGTCGATGGCCATCCACGGCCGTTCCGCGTCCGGGTCGGCCTCCCGCACCCGCGCCGTGTACGCGCTGGCGACCCGCTGCGCGAGCGACACCTCGCGTGCGAAGCGCCGCCGGTCGACGTCACTGACGGGCCCCTCCGCCAGCAGTGTCTTCACGGCGACCAGGCCCCGGCCGCCGCGCTCACCGCTGCGGGCCAGATAGATCCGCCCCATGCCGCCGGACGCGAGCCGTCCGATCAGCCGGTACGGTCCGAGCGTCGCCGGATCGTCACCGCCCAGCGCCTGAACCCGCGCCCCGGCCATGTCACTCCCCCCGTTCGCACCCTCATAGCAACGGTGCCACGAGGCTGCCCGAACAGCCATGGAATGCGGCAACTCCCGCAGAGTCTGTTGCGGGTCCGGTACAGGCCGGGGACGCCCGCCGGGCCGCGCACATGCAGCAGCGCCACCGGGGGAGCGGCGGCGCTGCTGGTCAGTGATGCGGTGCGGCGGTGCGGACCGCCCGTCGGGTGGTGGTTACGGCAGGCCGTGGACGTGCGGTGCGACCGCGTTCGACCAGGCGTTGCCCGACTTGGCGTCCCAGTTGGTCGACCAGGTCATCGCGCCGCGCACGCCGGGGTAGGTCCTCGACGGCTTGAA
This sequence comes from Streptomyces sp. NBC_01013, assembly GCF_045162765.1. Taxonomy (NCBI): domain Bacteria; kingdom Bacillati; phylum Actinomycetota; class Actinomycetes; order Kitasatosporales; family Streptomycetaceae; genus Streptomyces; species Streptomyces sp. NBC_01013. Next base: position 3,054,950 of record NZ_CP108687.1, on the reverse strand, counting down.
GGAACCGCAGCCGGTGCCCTTGGCGAGGCAGTCCAGGGCCGCGTTCACGACCGAGGGGGCCACGTAACCGCTGCCCGCACCACTGGTGGAGGCGGGGACACCGAGGCCGACCTGGGACGCGTCGAGCCCGCCCTCCAGCTGGATGCAGGCCAGCGCGGTGAGGAAGTCCACCGAGCCCTGCGAGTAGACCTTGCCGTCGCAGCCGAGCATCGAACCGCTGTTGTAGTACTGCATGTTGACGACGGTGAGGATGTCCTTGATGCCGAGCGCCGTCTTGAAGTACTCGCCCGAGGTGGACTGCATGTCGATGGTCTGCGGGGCCATCGTGATGACGAGGCCGGAGCCCGCCTTCTGCGACAGCGAGCGCAAGGCCTTCGTCATGTACGTGGAGTTGAGGCCGTTCTCCAGGTCGATGTCCACGCCGTTGAAGCCGTACTCCTGGATGAGGGAGTAGAGCGAGTTGGCGAAGTTGGTGGCGGAGGCGTCGCTGTTGACCGCGACGGAGCCCTTCTCACCGCCGACGGAGATGATGACGTTCTTGCCGGCCGCCTGCTTGGCCTTGATGTCGGCCTTGAACTGGTCGACGGTGTAGCCGTTGAGGCCCGCCGAGTCCAGGTTGAAGGTGACGGCTCCGGGCGTGGTCGTCGCGTCGGCGAAGGAGACGGCGATGATGTCGTAGTTCGCCGGTACGTCGCTGAGCTTCTGCACGGTCGCGCCGTTGTTGAAGTTCTGCCAGTAGCCGGTGACGGCGTGCTTGGGCACGGAGGTACCGGGGTTCGGGTTGCCGGTGCCGGAGGTGGCCGTGCGGCCGCCGACGGTGGCGGACTTGACGGACTCACCGGCCGCGTTGGTGGCGGTCACCGCGAACTGGTACGCCGTGTCGGCGGCCAGCCCCGTGATCGTCGCCGAGGTGCCGGTGGACGTGGTGGCCTTCGCGCCGTCCTTGTAGACGGTGTAGCCGGTCGCACCGGACACCGCGTTCCAGGACAGGGCGAGGGAGGAGGACGTGGGCGTGCCGACGGTGAGGCCGGCGGGGGCCGCGGGGATCGTCGGGGCGGGGTCGGTGCCACCGCCGCCGTCGGGTCCGCTGACCGATACGTCGTCGACGAGGTAGGCGGGCTGCCCGTACCAGCCGTGCGTGTACACGGTGACGGACGTGGTGCTGGGCCCCGTCGTGAAGCTCGTCGAGAGCTGGGTCCAGCCGCTGGCTCCGGGGGTCCAGGTCGACACGTCGGTGGTCCCGGTGCCGCTGACGCCCAGGTAGACGTACGAACCCTGGACCCAGGAGCTGAGGGCGTACGTCGAGTTGGGCTTCACGGCGACGGTCTGCGTGCACTGGGCGTTGTCCAGGCCGGCCGGGGTCGCCTTGAGGGCCGCGGTGCCGCTGTGCACGGGGGAGGAGACGGTGGCGCCGGAGCCACCGGAACAGGTCCAGTTGGCGAGGCCGGACTCGAAGCCCGCGTTCTTGGCGACGTTGACGTCGGCGGCCTGGGCGCTGCTGACGAGACCCGTGAGGGTCAGCGCGCCCGCGGCGACGACGGCCATGGCGGAGCCGAGGAGCGGGCGGCTGTGACGCCTTCTGCGGCTGGTGGCGGGGGAACGTTCCACTTGCTGCCTCCGTGGGGGAGTCGGGGATGGCGGGGGAGCGGCACGGGGATGCCGGGGTGTGGGGCAGAGCGACGCGAGGAATGCGGCACGGGGATGCCGGAGTGTCGAATCGAGGAACGGTGGCCACCGCTGGGCGCTAAAACTGGTCCAGACCAATCGAGTTGTCAAGACCTCTGGCAGTACCCCGTCGCAACTTCCCGCCACGGAAGGGGTGGTGGCCCGCCTCACGGGGGTGTCTCGTTCGCTCCTGAGGGGGAGTCGGGGGCGCCCGTCGTATGGCCCTCGCGCCGGTCGCCGCCACCGGGGCCGACGGCGCTGATCATGTGGGCCCTGGGGCCCCAATCCGGGCCCAGAGTTCACATTGGGCCCATCGGGAACCCGGCTGGCTTTCGCGTGGATGCGCTCCCACGCCTCTGACGTGCATAAAGAGAGGGGGTGATCGCGAATAGCCGTGGCAGAGAAAGGGTATTCGATTAAAAGGTATGGACTTTAACAACTAGTCACTTGGGCGGATTTGTCACGCGAACGTCCCGCGGGGGGTCCGCGAAGCCGGCCTTACTGGGCCCTGGAAGGTGTTCTCTACCTCGCATTACGTGGATAAAGTGCTGACGCAGGAGCGCCCGAGCAGGAGCACCTGGCAGGAGCGATTGCGGCCGGCGGTACGCGGCGGCCGGAGCCGAACGGGGAACAGCGTGCCGACAGCAATAGCAGTGACAAGCGCTGACCTGGTGCTGCCCCCGACCGATCAGCAGACACCCACCGCGGTGGTCCTGCGCGCGCCCGACGAGCAGTCGCTCGAGCAGGCGGTGGGTGACATGCACGTGCTCCTGGAGCAGCACGGTTACGTCATCGCGGTCTATCCCGCCAGCATCAAGCCCACCCACGAGCGGCGACTGCACGCGATCCGCGCGGTGCTGGAGAGCGACCGTATTGCGCTGCTCAAAGTGGATCTGCCCCCCTTGGGGATCGCCGTACTGGTCCGCCAATTGAGGCAGTTGTCCATCTGTGACTTCAGTGCGGGGGTCGTCGCCTCGGCGGCGAGGCTGCTCTCGCACTACATCCACGCAGGAGCCCTCCTCAACTCGGTCACCAAGCTCGACCGGGTGCCCGTCAGCATGAAGTCCCACGCGAAGTCGTGGGTGCCCGGTTCGCAGTTCGGCGTGATGGCCAACCCCAACCCCCAGCTGGTCAAGATCGGCTCGGGGGACCTCACCGGACCCGAGTTCGCCACCCACCTGCTGGTGGCGAAGGGGCAGCTGCAGTCCGACTGGGTGACGGACACGATCGTCCCGGCCTGGCAGGTGCAGACGGTGCACGAAGCCGCTTTGCCTGCTGATTCGCCCTCCTGGTGGGGCACTTCGAAGATGATCGAATTCGCCGCGTTCCTGCCCGATATCTCTCTGATTTATCAGCTGGTTTCTTCGGTTCGCAGGGAGGTCTGCACCTGGTGCGGTAATGAACTCATCGGTGACCGCTGTGGTCTGTGCTCGTCCCCACTGAAACCGCCGGAGAACCAAACCCGCGGTTCCGGTGTCCTGAGCCAATGAACGCCGACGCACCACGGGTCGTCAGCCATCGCGACGGCGATGCTCCCCCGCCGCACCCACAGCCCGGAGAACAGCGCACGACACCGTCCCGTCCCGCACGGGCGGCGCCACAGCGAGACCTGCCAGACCTGCCAGACCTGCGACGGCTCGACCCCGCTCCGCTCCTCTGCCCGCTCATCGGCCCACGTCTCCCAACGAGGTTGCTCCGCTCATGAACTCACGGCAACGCCGCGGCGTCATCCTTCTCCTCCTCTCGGTCCTCTGCGCCTTCGCTGCGTTCGCCGGCGTGCTCTCGGTGATCAGTGATGTGAACTCGAAGGTCGGCCCGGAGGTGACTGCCTATCAAGTCAAGGCGGACATAGCCCCCTACCGGCCGCTGGACCCGGGGCAGTTCGAGAAGATCTCGATGCCGAAGCGCTGGCTGTCCAAGAACGCGGTCACCGACCTCTCCGTACTGAACGGCAAGATCGCCGTCACGAGCCTCCGCAAGGGCTCCCTGCTCCAGGACGACATGCTCGTCAAGCGGCCCAAGCTGGAGAACGGCCAGCAGGAGATCGCCATCATGATCGACGCCGCGACCGGTGTCGCGGGCAAGATCCGGCCCGGCAACCTCGTCAACATCTACGCGACGTTCGCGGGCCAGACCGACAAGGACAAGCCCACCTCGCGCGTGATCGTCCCCAACGCCAAGGTCATCGACGTCGGCCAGCTGACCTCGCTCGATCCGAAGGGCGACGACCGCGGCGGCCCCACCGAGGCCGTGCCGATCACCTTCGCCCTGGACACCACCGACTCGCAGCGCGTCGCCTACGCCGAGTCGTTCGCGGAGCACGTACGGCTGGCCCTGCTGCCCGACGACAGCCCGACGACGCTCCGTCCAGGCGAGGGCAGTTACAACCTCGACGAAGACAAGAACAAGTGAGGACCGGATGAGCACACGAATCCTCCCGGCTGTCGGCGATGCCGACGCCGCCCGGTCCATCACCACCCTGCTCAGCCAGCTCCCCGACGCGGAGCCGGCCGGGCCGCTGGGCGACTCGACCACGCTGCTCGACACACTGGCCCGGCTCGCCGCCGAGTCGCTCGACGAGCTGCCCGAGGTCGTGCTGGTGCACGAGCGGATCGGTCCGGTCCCGGCCCTCGAGCTGATCCGGGAGGTGGCCCTGCGCTTTCCCGCGGTAGGGGTCGTGATGGTCACCGCCGACGCGAGCCCCGCGCTCTACTCGGCAGCCATGGACTCCGGCGCCCGCGGCCTGGTCTGCCTGCCCCTGTCCTACGAGGAACTGGCCCAGCGCGTCCAGGCAGCCGCGGGATGGTCCGTCGGAGTCCGCCGCCACCTCGGGGCGGGCGCCGAGATCTTCACCGGCCCCGGCGGCACGGTCGTCACCGTCAGCGGTGCGAAGGGCGGCGTCGGCACGACGGTCACCGCCGTGCAACTGGCCCTCGCCGCGGCGGCGTCGGGCCACACCGTCGCCATCGCGGACCTGGACCTCCAGTCCGGGGACGTGGCGTCCTACCTGGACGTGCAGTTCCGCCGGTCGATCGTGGACCTCTCCACCATCCAGGACATCTCGCCACGCGTCCTCCAGGACGCCCTGTACAGCCACGACACGGGGATCTCCCTGCTGCTGGCACCGGGCGAGGGCGAGCGGGGCGAGGACGTCAGCGACCGGGTCGTACGCCAGGCGATCAGCGCCCTGCGCCACCGCTTCGAGATCGTCATCATCGACTGCGGCACGCACATGAACTCGGCCAACGCCGCGGCCATCGAGATGGCGGACCGGACCCTGCTGGTCACCACCCCGGACGTGATCACCGTCCGCGCGGCCAAGCGCATGGTCCGGCTCTGGGACCGCCTCCAGGTCCGCAAGGCCGAGGAGACGATCACCGTGGTCAACCGCTACACCCGCAACACGGAGATCCAGCCACCCCTGATCGAGAAGATCACGGCCACGAAGGTGGCACGGGTCACGGTCCCCGCGAACTTCAAGGAGCTCCAGGCGGTGATCGACGCCGGGCGCCTCCAGGACCTGGAGGCCAAATCCACGGTCAAGCAGGCCCTGTGGGGACTGGCGGGAGATCTCGGTCTGGTGAAGAACGCCGAAGGCGCCGACAAGCAGGGCAAGTTCAAGGGCGACCGCGGTTCGTTCGGCGGCCGGCGGGGACGTACGAAGTGAGCGACCGAGCACGCAGTGACGCGACGAAGTGAGCGACCGAGCACGCAGTGACGCGACGAAGTGAGCGACCGAGCACGCAGTGACACGACCAGTGAAGCGAAGAAACCGAGGGGGACCGTTGAATTATGAATCTTCTACGAACGGGCCGGCCGCCGGCGGAACCGGGCAGCGCGAGGGCTGAGGCAGCCGTCTCAGCTGAGCGGCGTCCCCGCATGCGGAGCGACCGAGGGCAGACGGCGATCGAGTTCGTCGGCACGCTGCCGCTCATCCTGGTGACGCTCGCGGTGATGTGGCAGGCCGGACTGGTCTGTTACACGTGGGTGCTCGCGGGCAACGCGGCGGACAAGGGCGTCAGGGCGGCCGCGGTCGCCGAGGGCAGCTCCCGCCAGGCATGCGAGCAGGCCGTACGCGAGGACGTGCCCGACGCCTGGGAGACCGACGTCGTGCGCTGCAGCGCCGGCTTCGGTGACCTGGTCACCGCGAAGGTGGAGGTCAAGGTGCCCCTCATCTTCCCGGGGGTGTTCAACGTGCCGTGGCACGCGACGGGCGACGCCAAGGCCAAGAAGGAGAAGGGTGGGTGGGGATGGTGAGGCGCACAGCGACGCGGCAGCCCGGCACCGGACGCACAACAGCCTCTCGCTCGGACAGCCGGCGGGGCCAGGCCGCCATCGAGTACGTGGGTGTGCTCACCCTCCTGCTCGTCGTATCACTGGCCGTGGTTCAGCTCGGCATCGCCGTGTACGCGGCCCAGCAGGCCGGCACGGCCGCCCGGGCGGGGGCGCGCGTCGGCTCGGACAAGTACCAGTTCGGGCGCGCACAGTCGGTGGCCCTCGATTCCCTGAGCGACTGGCTGGCCGACGACGCCACAGCCATCCCGTCCGGCGGGGTGAACGAGGTGACCGTGAGGGTGAAGGTTCGCATCCCCTCTCTCCTGCCGATGTTCACGTTCGGATCCGTCACGAAGAAAGCCACCATGCCGCGCGACTGATCCAGTACCGCTGCACCACACCAGGGAGTTGAGGACATGAGCCTGCGGGCGCGCATTACCGGTCCCGAGCCGACGAGCGGGCTGAGTGAAGAGAGTCGGCTGGTCCAGGTCTACCGCGCCAAGCTCCTGGAGGAGATCGACCTCGCCGAGATGTCCGCCCTCGCGGCGGCCGAGCGCCGGGCGCGGCTCGAACGCGTCCTGGGCCACATCATCAGCCGCGAGGGCCCCGTCCTCTCCCAGATGGAGCGCTCGCAGCTCATCCGCCGGGTCGTCGACGAGTCCCTCGGACTCGGCATCCTGGAACCGCTCCTCGAAGACGCCTCCATCAGCGAAATCATGGTCAACGGACACGAACAGGTGTATGTGGAGCGGCGCGGGCGCCTGGAACTGCTCCCGATGCGTTTCTCGTCCAACGAACAGCTGATGCAGACCATCGAACGCATCGTCTCCACGGTCAACCGCCGTGTCGACGAGGCGAATCCGATGGTCGACGCGCGACTCCCCTCGGGCGAGCGTGTCAACGTGATCATCCCGCCGCTCTCCCTCAAGGGCCCGATCCTCACCATCCGCCGCTTCCCCAAGGCGTTCACGCTCCAGGAGATGATCGGGCTCGGCTCGCTCGACGAGCACATGCTGATGCTGCTCGCGGGACTGGTCCGGGCCAAGTTCAACGTGATCGTCTCCGGGGCCACCGGCACCGGCAAGACGACACTGCTCAACGCGCTGTCCGGGCTGATCCCGAACGGCGAGCGCATCGTCACGATCGAGGACTCCGCCGAACTCCAGCTCCAGCAGTCCCACGTGATCACGTTGGAGAGCCGCCCCTCCAACGTGGAGGGCAAGGGCCAGATCAGCATCCGCGACCTGGTCCGCAACTCCCTGCGTATGCGCCCCGACCGCATCATCGTCGGTGAGGTCCGAGGCGGCGAGACGCTCGACATGCTCCAGGCCATGTCCACCGGTCACGACGGTTCGCTCGCCACAGTCCACGCCAACAACGCCGAGGACGCGCTGATGCGTCTGCAGACGCTGAGCTCCATGTCCGAGGTCGAAATCCCGTTCGTGGCGATCCACGACCAGATCAACAGCGCCATCGACGTGATCGTCCAGCTGACGCGTCACGCCGACGGTTCCCGCCGGATCACCGAGATCGCGATTGTGGACTCGCACGGACGTGAGGACTACCGCATCGTCTCGGTCTGCCGTTTCCATGCCCAGCCGATGGCCGCGGACGGTCGCATCTACGGGCAGTTCGAGTACTACCCGCTGCCCCGCCGGGTGGCCGAACGTCTCTACATGTCGAGTGAGGCCGTCCCCGCGGCCTTCGGCGTCGCCGAGGCGGAGGAGCAGCTGAGCATGCGCAAATCCGCAGCCTGATGCCGCTCGCGTAAGCCGCTACGTCCCCAGCCCGCCGCTCACCCAGAAGGCCTCGTCCGACATGGATAATCTCCCGCTCCTGACGATCGGCGTGACACTCCTCGCCGGTCTGTTCGCCGTCATCGGCGTGCACATCTTCTCCTCGGGCAGAGCACATCAGCAGATTCTGGTCGACCGGATGTCCCAGACGGGCCAGCTCACCATCGGTGGCCGCACCCGTCGTTTCCGGGGCGTCGACCGGCGCCTGCGCAAGACGAATCTGGGCAAGCGCATCGAACGCAAGATCGCGGCAACGGGTCTGGACCTCACACCTGGTGAGTACTTCGTCTACGTCGTGGCGACGTTGCTCGGCCTCTACTTCGTGGTCGGCTCGGTCTTCGCGCCGTTCTTCGGACTCATCGCCGCGCTCATCGGCCTGTGGGGTGGCAATGCCTTCCTCAACTATCAGCGCGCCAAACGGACCGAGGCGTTCATCAACCAGCTCCCCGAGCTGACCCGTGTCCTCGCCAACGCCACCCAGGCCGGCCTCGCGCTCCGTACGGCCATCAGCATGGCGGTGGACGAACTCGACGAACCGGCGCACGAGGAACTGCGCAGGGTGGCCGACCGGCTGGCCGTGGGCCACTCGCTCGACGACGCGATGAACGAACTCGTCGAGCGGCTTCCTTCGCGAGAACTGACCGTGCTGGTCTCCACCCTCATCCTCTCCAACCGGGCGGGCGGCACGATCGTCTCCTCGCTGCGCAACCTCACGGGAACGCTGGAGGAGCGCAAGGAGACACGGCGAGAAGTCACCACGCTGCTGTCCCAGGTGAAGGTGACCGCGGTCGCTGTTCCGGTCCTCGGTATGGGGTTCCTGCTCATCATCAACAGCATGCGTGCCGGAGCGCTCGACGATATGACCGCTGCCACGCCCGGGCGGATCGCCGTCCTGGTTGCCGCGGGCCTCTACGCACTCGGCTTCTTCCTCATCAACCGCATGACTCGCGTCCGCATCTGAGGGCCGGAACCACAGGGAGAGGACATCATGGATCTTCTGATCGCGGCCGTCTTCGGACTCGCCGTCTACGGAGCCTTCCACGGCATCCGCATGTACCGAGCCGAAGCAAAGCTGCCCGGGGACATGGAGCTCGCGCTGGAGGTCGGCGGCACCCGCACCACCGCAGCCGGCGGGCTGGCCGACCGCATGGGTATGCGCTATGCCCCCCGGGTCCTGTCCATGATGGGTCCCAAGCGTGTCGACAAAGTCCGGCGCAAGCTGGATATGGCGGGCAACCCCGGGGGTATGACGGTCGACCGTTACGCGGCCCGTCGCGCCTTCTACGGCGGCCTCGGGACGCTCGCGGCCCTGGCCATGCTCATGAACGGCCAGCTCGTTCTGGCCATCATCCTGTTCGTCTACGGCCTCTTCTGGACGGACGTGATCATCCGGTCCGCCATTGCGCGCCGCAAGGACGACATCGACCGGACGCTCCCGGACTTCCTCGACGTTCTCGCGGTGGTCGTCTCGGCCGGGCTCGGTTTCCGGCAGGCGCTGGAACGGGTCGCGGAGAAGTACCAGGGACCGTGGGCCGACGAACTCCGCATCACCCTGCGCCAGATGGACATGGGTGTCAGCCGACGCGACGCTTTCGACCAGCTCCGCAAGCGGAACGAGTCCGAACAGGTTTCGATGTTCGTCTCGGCTCTCCAGCAGGGCGAGGAACTAGGAGCTCCGATCGTGGACACCTTGATCCAGATCGCCAACGACATGCGGCGTACCGATGCCCAGAATGCCCGGCGCAAGGCCTCGAAGGCGGTGCCCAAGGCCACCTTGATCGTCACCAGCTTCATGCTCCCCGGAACGATGATTCTGATCGTCGTGGGCTTCTACTACGCGGCCAACGTCAATGTGGGTGAGGTTTTCGGCGGCTGACGCCCGCCGGCGCGAGGGAGCGATCCACACCATCGAGGAGGTGAGAGGACCAGATGGGCTCAGGACCGACCGGCCGTGCCCTTACAGGTGGCCCCGACGTGCAGGCGCCGGAGAGCGCCCCCGGGCGTGTTCCCTCCCTGCCCATCCAGCTGAACGCGCTACAGGCGCTTTGCCGCCAGCTGTTCGGATTTCGCCTTGCGATGACCTTGCTGGCGGCGCCCTTCGCGCTCGACGGCGTGCACGACGAGCTCGGCAGCTGGCTGGTGGGCGCGGCGGTACTGGTCACCGTCATGGTGTCCTACGTCCTGATGCGCGACTGGGAGCGCTTCGGGCCGATCCTTCTCAGGCATCCCTCGCTGCTTGCCGCGGACATGCTCTTCGGTGCACTCCTGCTGTTCGCGGCGAGTCCCGGCTCGACGCTCTCCTACGTGACGGTCTGCACCCCACTCCTCGCCGGGCTGGTCTACAGCTGGCGGGGCGGAGCGATCTTCGCCGCCCTTCAGGCGTTGCTGCTCGCCGCGGCTTACGGTGTCAGCCGGGAGGCCGAGGCGGACGCCTCGGCGCTTCTCGTGGTGGGGCTCTGCATCATGGCCGGGGCGGTCGGCAGTACGTTGCGCAGTCTCCTCCTGGGATTCGGCGCCGCCTCCCAGGCACTGACGGAGACCCGGGCCCGCCTGGCGGTCAGTGGCGCCGTCGAGGAGGAGCGCGCCCGCCTCGCCAGGGAGATGCACGACTCCGTGGCCAAGACCCTGCACGGCCTGGCCATGGCGGCCGACGGTCTGGCCAGCACTGCCGACCGCATGGATCCGCTCACCGTCAAGCACCAGGCCGAACTCGTCGCACGCTCGGCACGCCGGGCCGCGGCCGAGTCCCGGGAACTCCTCTCCGACCTTCGCAGAGAATCCGGACTCGACGGAGGGGTCGACGTGGTGGACGAACTGAGTGCGCGGGCGATGGACTTCGAACGGCGCCACGGCGTCAAGACGGTGTTCCGCCGACTGGGCGGAGGCCCCGTCCCACCCATCCCGCACGCCGTGGCCCGACAGGCCCTCACCATCGCGACCGAGGCCATGGAGAACGCCCAGCGCCATGCCCGTCCCAACTATGTGGAGGTCTCCGCCGGGCTGGTCCGCGACGTGGTGCGCATCAGCGTGTACGACGACGGCGAGGGCCTGCCCCGGGGCACTTCGCTCGCAGATCTGCGCAAGGCCGGACACTTCGGCCTCGTCGGCATGGTCGAGCGCGCAGCCTCCATCGGAGCACGCATCCGTATCGGCAGGGGCCAGGCGGAGCGGGGCACCGAGGTCCGGCTCGACCTGTCGCTTGCCGCGATGAACCTGGCGCCACCCGCTCTTCCCACCGCTCCCGGGTACGCACCGTTGCTGACCCAGGTACCCGGCCAGCCCGCCCGACCCGACAACTGAGTCCGCGCAACCGCTTCTGATCACCCCCACAGTCCCCCATCCTTGAGAGGAGGCCCGCACCATGTCGGACGAGATCTCCCGCAGCTCCGGAGAGCAGTGGACGCAGCAGCCGCATGTCTCGCAGCACACGTCCTCACATCCGAGCCCGCTCAGTTCGCCCCCCACAGGAGGCGCGCCCACAAACGATTCTCCTGGTGGATTCCCGGCCTTCCCCAGCCCCGACGCGATGCCTGCGGCGCGGCCGCTCAGAGTGGTCGTCGCCGACGACAACCCGGTCGTGCGGGCCGGCCTGACCGTTCTCCTGCACGGACGCGACGACATCGATGTGGTCGCGGAGGCGGGTGACGGCCGCCAGGCGTACGAGATGGCGGTGCAGCACCGCCCGGACGTCGTGCTGCTGGACGTACGCATGCCCGGCGTCGACGGCATCTCGGCTCTGCCCCACCTGGTGCGGCTGGCCCCGGTGCTGATGATGACGTACAGCCGGGAGAGCGCGATCGTCCACGAGGCGCTGCGTCTGGGCGCCGGGGGCTACCTGGTGCACGGCGAGTTCACCGCGGACCAGCTGGTGGCCGCCGTCCGCGACACGAAGGAGGGCCGGGCGCACTTCACGTACTCGGCCAGCAGCGCGCTGCGGGAGTCGGTACGAGGAGGGGGCGGTGGACAGGGCCAGGACGGCCGGCCGCTGCCCGAAGGCCTGGGTACGGCCTTCACCGGACCGGGCTACCGACCCGTTGTCCCTCAGGGGCAGGTGTCTGCACCCGCACACGATGCGGGTGGGAAGTGGGGGTCCGGTGCGGGCATGAGTCAGCAGGTCGGGGGTGGGAGACGGGAGTTGAACACGCATGGATTCCCGCAAAATGCTTCGCTTCCGCAATCATCTGTGGGACATTCATCTTCTGGGCTCCCCGCAGCGGCGGCCCAAGGGATGCAGGCCGAGCTGAGCGAGCGGGAGGTGGAAGTGATGGACCTGATCGCGTCGGGCATGACCAATCAGCAGATCGCCGCCACCTGCTTCATCAGTCAGAAGACCGTCAAGAACCACATCAACCGCATCTTCGCCAAGTTGAACGCCGGCAGCCGGGGCGAGGCCATTGCTGTGTGGCACCGCATTTCGTCCGGGGGGTCGACGAGGCATGGCTGAGCACACGACCGGCCCGGAGGCCCAACTGGTGCGGTGGGCCCGGAGTTGGGCCCGCAGACCCATGCGAGCGGGTGTTGCCCCGACGTACGTTACTCGTGTCGAAAGCGAGACCGGCCAGGAGGAAGCCGGAAGCGCGCACGACATGAAGTCTTACGTACCAATGTCGGCCGATTCCCGGTCGGCCGAACTCGGAGGGGAACACCATGTCGAACATCACCCTGAAGGCCGCAACCACCACTCAGGCCTACATCAACGGCTGGAAGAACACCGCCGTGGACGCGCTCAAGCGTCGCAGCGACAAGGGCCAGGGTGCGATCGAGTACGTCGGCATCACGATCCTCGTGGTGGCCATCGTCGTAGCGCTGCTGAACACGAAGCTGGGCGCGACCATCGCGAACTCCTTCACCACGAAGATCAACTCGGTTCTCAACGGGTGATCCGCCGAATGGAGTCCGAGGCAGGGCAGGCCGCGCCGCTGTACATCACAGCGGTGACGGGCCTGCTCTTCCTTGCGTTGGTCTTCTTTGCGTTTGGTGAGGCCGATGTGCAGCGCAACGGGGCACAGACTGCGGCCGATGCCACGGCTTTGGCGGCGGCCAAGGACTCCCGGCGTCTGCTCAAGTTGGACCTGATGGCGCACGTCATGGACAGGGGCTTCTACACCGAAGTGTTCAACGCCCCCTACGTCGGGATGGACGGCTGTTCCATGGCGAGCAGGTTCGGCGCCAGGAACGACGCCACCGAGGTCGGATGCCAGCCTGTCGGCGGTATGCGCTGGGGTTACGAGGTTGAGCTGAAGTCGAGAAAGCGAATGAGCTCGAACCTTGTCCCGGGTACTGAGGGGAAAAGGGCGAAGGCAGAGGCTGTCGCCGTCCTGGACAACCGGGGATGCAAGTTTGTCCCGAACCCGATCCCCACGTCGCCCTCCATCGGCACGGTCGGCTGTGCCAGCGGGCTGGTGTGGGTGGTGAGCCCCCAGAGTCTGGCTGTCATGCCTGATATGACGCTGCTCTTCGACGTTCGCCTGGCCGAAGACTGATCACGACCAAACGCAAAGGAACTGGACCGATGAGCTATCCGCACGTGAGGACCATGCGCCGTGCTGGAGCCGCTGCTGTGTTGGCAGCCGCCCTGGCGCTCTCGATGACCGCCTGCGGCAGTGACGACGGCAACAAGCCGAAGGACGTCGCCTCTCAGGCCTCTACCTCGCCGTCCAAGTCAGATAAGGGCAGTGGTGGCGGGGAGACCGTGCCGGACACCGATGCGGTTCTGGTGACGGTCAAGGGTGACTCCGGGGTAGACATGGTCATCAATTCGGCTGTGCGCGATTCAGGTGGATTCCTCACGGTCACCGGGCAGTTCAAGAACACTGGAAGCGGCCTGTACACCACGCCGGTGCAGTGGAGTGGTCAAGAACAGAACATCGCAGCCACAGGCAGGTCGCTGGCAGGGATGACCCTTGTGGATTCGCGGGCGAAGAAGCGATATTACGTTCTTCGTGACACGGACGACCGGCCGTTGACGACCAGTGGCTTCGAGCCGAGCATCGCTGCCGGCAAGAGTCTCACCTTCTTCGCGCAGTTCCCTGCTCCCGAGCAGTCCACGAACGAGGTCGACCTTCAGTTTCCGGGCTTTGCCAATGCGACGATTGCGATCTCGTGATGAGCAATGGCATCCCTGACACCCGGCCTTCCCGGACGAGGGTAACGACGGCACTACTCGTGGTGGCGTTCGGGTTCGGAGTCGCGACGGCTCCGGGCGCCTTTGCCGAAGACAGCCCGTACCCCTCGGCGTCGGCCGAGCCGGCAGTGAGGCTGGACGCGAATGACACGGACCTGAAGCTCCCTGACGGGGCTACCCTCGCACCACCCAAAGTCCTCGACATCAAGTCGGTCATCGAGGACATGGGCGGCACCGAACGCCGCGAGGACACCAACCAGGACATCAAGTTCGCGCTCCAGGCCGAGGTCCTCTTCGGCAAGGACAGCGCGAAGCTGAGCTCCGCCGCCAACGGTCGCATCAACGCGATTGCCGCTGAGATCAAGAAGCAGGACGCCAAGAAGGTCCGGGTGTTCGGTTTCACCGACAACCTGGGTTCCTCCGCCCACGGCGACGTGCTCTCCAAGGAGCGCGCGGAGGCCGTGCACAACGTCCTGGACAAGGCCTTGGCCGCCACCGGCATCTCGTACGAGATCCGTGGTTACGGCGAGCAGTACCCGATCGCCGACAACAGCACGGAGGACGGCCGGAAGAAGAACCGACGCGTGGAGGTCTCCTTCGCGCGCGGGGAGGGCTCGGGGAGCTGAGCCAGCTTCTGGTGGCCTGCCCTCCCTCTGTGTGTCGTGACCTCGCGGCCGGTGCCGTATGCACATCGCATACGGCACCGGCCGCGAGGCTTTTCGCGGGTGTGAGCGCCGGGGCTCTGCCGGCGCCTCCTCGTACGATCGGCGGACTGCGGCACGGACTGCGGCACGGACACCGCGCTGAGGGCCGCGGGCGCCACATCCTGAACCGGGCTGCGGAGGAGGTCCCTCCGGAGGCGGGCTCCCCTACTCTGAAACGTATGACCACGGGGGATGATCTGCTCCTGATCGCCATAGTGACGGGCCGGCGACGCATACGGATACGAGGCCCCGAGCGGCTCCGGTTCGCTTTGCGGGCCGCAGAGTTGGCGGATCTCGGCCACGCGGGCCGCATCGCTGTCGGGGCCCGGGGGATCGAGGTGATCGACGCCCGGCGCGTCGCGGACCGCCGCCTCAACAACGTCCTGCACAGCCTCGCAGCGGCCGGTTCACCGCCTGATGCAGCGGACTGGCTGCGGCGGACCCCGCGTTCCCTCACCAACGAGTACCTCTCGTGGCTGGAGGACCGGAAGGTGGTCCGGGTCCGTCGGCGGCGCGACCCCGGCGGGCGTACCCGCCACGAGATCCTCTCCCTCGCCCCGGGGCGCCGCCGGGCGGTGCTCGACCGTCTGGACGGCGTGGTCCGGGCCGGCGGCGGGGAGGCCCCGGGCGACGCGGACCTGACCCTGGCCGTCCTCGTTCAGCTGGCGGACCTTGCCCGGGCCGCCTACCCGGGGCTCCGGGGCACCGGCGACCGCCGCCGGCTGGCCGCTCTCGTTGCTGGCGGACACCTGGCTTCAGCCGGCAGCAGGGCGGGGCAGGCCACCGACGAGGAGCTTGCCGCGGCGCTGGACGCCGGCGCCGATTCGCTCACCAGGCTGCTCCAGGGCGAACTCGGCGATTTGTACGCGGACTTCACCACCGGCGGCCACGGTCTCGGTCACTCCGCGGACCCTGGCAGTTGGTCGGACGGCGGGGCGGGCGGCACCGGCCACCACGGAGGTGGGGGGCACGGTGACAGCGGGCACGGAGGGTGGTGAGCGCGGACAGCGGCCGGTGAGCGAGGAGGCGGCGTATGCCGCGACCGCCGGGCGCGGGGGGCTTCGGCCCGCGTGATTACCGGACGGGCGCGGGGGCTCGGCCCGGGTGATCACCGGACGGGCGCGGGGAGGCGCTTCCTGTGCCCCTTCTCACCTGCGCGGCATCGGCCGAGTCGGTTCTCGGGCGCGCCAGTCGTCGCAGTACTGGATGTGCAGGCGGGCCGGTACGTTCCCGCGGGTCCGCGGCCGCAGCCACGGGCCGGCGCTGAACTCGACCCAGAAGTGTCCGGTTTGCGGATGGCGGTGCGGATACGAAGGGGCCTCGTCGACGAGGCCGCCCAGGGCGCTGCAGTGCTCGCGGAAGGCGATGGGGCTGCCCACGACGAACAGGGTGTGCGCGGTGATGTGGAAACCGAGGCGGTCCTGGTGCTCCGGGTAGGGCCGGCGCCGGTGGTCGATGGTGCTCCCGTCGGGGAAGTCGTTGTCCGGGGTCACCGCGACCTGCGGGGAACCGGCGCCGAGCCGGGGCCGTATCCCCTTCCACGCCGACGGCGCGAACTGCAGAGTGTGGTGGATCAGGACCGGATTCGGCGGCACCGGTACGCCGTCTCGCGACCTTGTCCGGGGCCGCGTTGGGCCGGAGCGGCAGGTGGTGGACCAGCGACCGGGCGGAACGGGCGGCGAGCGACCACAGGGCGAGGAACCGCGCGGCGCCCTCGCGGTCCCCGTACACCGACATCCAGTGGTTGTCGTCGTGCAGCGCCAGCTCTGCCAGGAACGGGGCGTGCCGGATCACCCGGATCTCGGCCCCGCCCAGCCTGGTCCTGTGCACGCGTATCCGCTGTTCCGCTCGTCCCCTCCCGTCCGCCGGCGTACTTCGGCCGCCCGGCCCTTCGTAGCCGGAGCCGGGGGTTTGGCGTTGACAGCGGGCGGGCGGGTGCCCGTAAATAGAGGCGGTGCCACGTGACGCCGGCCAAAGAGCAGTGGGCCGGCCGGTAGTCGGGTGAGCATCATCCAGTCAGGAGCCCGTCGTGAGTTCGAACTCCGCGCTCTGCACCTGAGCATCCGACGTAGCGCAGACGCACGTCGCCCCCGTCACCTGCCGCGCTTCTGCGCGTGCCACGGGTTCGTCACTCCGAACTGTTCCACCCGGTTCCGCGGTGGACGTGCGCGGTGTGTGTCTTCGCCGGCCATGGGCCGCAGTCGCTGCGGCCGCACCGCACCCTCACCTCTTCCGGAGACAGAGATCCGTATGCCCACGTCTTTCCACGACCGACACATCGAGGAGTTCCGAGCCAACGGGGGGAAGCCCACCGGCCCCTTCGAAGGCCGCGACCTGCTCCTGCTGACCACCACCGCCGCGGAGTCGGGAACCCCGCGGACCACCCTGCTCGGCTACGTCCGGCGCGA
The DNA here is from genome assembly GCF_045162765.1 of Streptomyces sp. NBC_01013. Classification (NCBI taxonomy): domain Bacteria; kingdom Bacillati; phylum Actinomycetota; class Actinomycetes; order Kitasatosporales; family Streptomycetaceae; genus Streptomyces; species Streptomyces sp. NBC_01013. Next base: position 3,037,978 of record NZ_CP108687.1, on the reverse strand, counting down.
GGGTTCCCTCGCTGTCGTCGGGGCCGGCACCGGTACGCCGAACCACCCCGGCTGGTACCACGATCTGCTGGCCCACCCGGTGGTGTCGGTGGAGGTCGGTACGCAGAGCTACCAGGCGCTCGCCGTCCCCGACCCGGACGCGCACGGTGAGGAGCTGCTCGACCATGCCGTGCCGGCCGCCCCCGGAGCCGGTGCCCACCAACCGCCGGCGGTCCGCGTCCCGCTGGTCGTCGTGCTGGAGCCCGCCGACCCCGACCGGTGGGAGGGGCGGCCCCGCGAGGTCAGGACCCTCGCCGACAAGGTGATGGAGGTCCACACTTGGCTGCGCGGCCAGCTCCGTCAGGTGCGGGCGGAGACCGAAGCCCACTTCGCCGCCCGCGCGGCTCATCAGGGGCCCGGCGAGCCGCCGGCCCCGGGGCTCGGGCTCCAGATCAGGCAGCGGTGCCTGGCGTTCTGCCAGGCCCTGGAGTTCCACCACACCAGCGAGGACGAGCACCTGTTCCCCGGGATCGCGCGGTACCACGCTGACCTGGGTGCCACCTTCGACCGGCTTCGCGACGAACACCGCACGGTGGCCCGCATCCAGGGCGATCTGGCGGCCCTGCTGGCCGGCATCGGTATCGCGGACGCCCCGCGGTTCCGCGCCGAACTGAACTCCATGTCAGCGGAGTTGAACGCGCATCTGGACTACGAGGAGCAGACCATCGTGCCCCTGCTCGCCGACGTCCCCTGGCCGCCCGCGCCGCCGGCCGGCGTGGAAGGGGGTGCCGCCGCGGCGCAGTGAGCCGAGGTGTCGGGCCGGGTGCCGTTTCCGGTGCTCGGCACGGCGCGCAGTCTGGAGCCCGGGCGCACCAGTCGGCCGCTACCCGAATCGCTCCACGGGCGTCCGCACGCCCGCCCGGAAGTCGAGCAGAGCGGCGCTGATGTCGAGCGCCGAGCCGAAGAAGAGCACGGAACGGTCGGCCGCCACCAGGATGCTGCCGCCGCCCCGCACCTGGTGGACGACCGCAACCGCGTCGTCGTCGGGCAGCAGCACATGGCCGAGCCCGGCGTCCGGCGACATGCGGCGGTACAACGCCTCACCGAACTCGATGAGCCGCTGCTGTCCCGGCGTGGGCTGCGGGGCCTTCGTGGCCGGCCCCGTGCTCGCGCCGCTCATCCCGGCACCCCGTCCTCGCCGTGGACCGCCGAGAGCTCCGCGATCAGATCCGGGTCGCGCATCCCGGGCAGGGCGTATCCCTCGGCCTCGTCCCAGGGGATGTCGAGATCGTCCATGTGCACGCGCCATTCCGCATCCGGCAGGGCACGGCGCAACTCCGTCACGGAATCCAGCACATGGGCGATCACGGGCATGAGCCGGCCGGGATCGAACGGCATCTTGGTGGACCCGGCGACGATCTCCCGTGACTCGGAGGAACGCCCGTCGTACACGTACAGGCTTTCCTCGTCGTCGTACGGGAACGACGCCATGTGCGCGGCGACGACGCGCTCGACGGCCTCGGACTCGGCCTCGGTCAGCGGGGTCGCGCGGTGCGCGTTGTAGTAGAGGGAGACGCTCATGACGCGAGCGTAAGGCGAGGGTGTGACAACGCCGCGCGTCCATACGCCAGGCGCTGATCGCGTACACGGTGGAGGAGGGATCCGTCTCCGAGACCGCCTCGCGGCTGCCCGGGGCCTGGGCGCAGGAAGGGCTGCCGGTGACGGGAGAGGCGGCCGGCCCACCGTGGCGGGGGCCACCCGCGCGCCGTCCGGAGGGACCGGGAGTACCGGGCGTGAACGGGAGCAGAAGAGGATGGGTAGTGCTCGGTGTCCCCACGGCATTCGCCCGGCAGGGACCCGACCAGGCCGAACCCTCCTACATCCCCGGAGCCGCAACCGTGTTCAGCAAGACCAGCGGTACCGCTGCCGGGGCCATACCCCGGACGGACCACCGCCCCGGGAGGAACCGTCCCGGAGCCGGGCAGCCCGCCGCCCCCGGGACGCTGCGGAGCTGGCCCGTCGCGCTGCGGCGGACGCCCGTCTCCCTGTGGAACGACGACCTTTCGGACTGGGCGGCCGCCCTCACGTACTACGCCATCCTCGCGCTGCTCCCCGCGCTCCTGGTGACGGTGTCCGTCATCGGGCTGGCCAACCCCCAGGCCACGCACGCGCTGATCGCCGACTTCACCGCCTTCGCCCCGGCGGAGTCCGGTGCCGCACTGCGACAGCCGCTGGAGGCGGCCACCCAGCAGCGCACCGCGGTCTGGCTGCTGGCCGCGACCGGTACCGTCAGCGCGGTCTGGTCCGCGTCCAGTTATCTGGCCGTGTTCCGGCGGGCGCTGCACGCGATGCACGGAGTGCCGGACACCCGGCCCGCCCTGCGCAAGGCGCACATCATCGTCGTCTCCGCGATCGGGCTGCTGCTGCTCCTGATGACCAGCGCGTTCGCCCTCGTGCTCTCGGGCCCGCTGGCCCGCTGGCTCGGGCACCGGATGGGGCTCGCGCATCTGGGGGACGCGGTGTGGGCGGTGCTGAAGTGGCCCGTGCTGCTCTGCCTGGTCGCCTGCCTGATCATGGTCCTGTTCCGGACCGGCCCGGCTTCCGCGCGCGGCACGCGTCAGGGGCTGCCGGGCGGGGTGCTGGCGGCTCTGCTGTGGCTGGTGGCCTCGGCGGGATTCGCGCTGTACGCCACGTACGTCGGGTCCTACAGCAGGCTGTACGGATCACTGGCCGGGCTGGTGGTGTTCCTGATCTGGGTGTGGTTCACCAACCTGGCGCTGCTGACCGGCGCCCAGTTCAACGTCGAGTTGGACCGGGCGCGGCGCAGCGTTCCCTGAGCCCCACCGGGGACAGCCGTCAGTCTCCCGTGGTGCCGTCGACGGTCTCCCGGATGATGTCGATGTGGCCGTTGTGCCGGGCCGTCTCCTCGATCAGGTGCAGCAGGATCCAGCGCAGATCGGGGTGCCGGCCGTCGCGGCGCGGGTTCTTGGCCGGGGTGTCCAGGTCGTGGGCCGCGACGAGTTCACGGTAGCGGGCGCACTGCTCCTCGTACTCCGCCAGGACGTCGGCCAGCGGCATGTCGACGGCGATGCGCATCTCGCGGTCGGGGTCCTCGTCCGTCCACGGGCCCTCGTCCTCCCCGCCGAGGAACTGGACCTCGAACCAGAAGTACTCGACCCAACGGAGATGGTTGACGAGACCCGCGAGGGTCATCAGGGGAGAACCCGGGAGCGGGGCCTTGACCGCGTCCTCCTGCGAGAGCCCCTCGCATTTGGCCACGGCGGTGGCGCGGGTGTAGTCGAGGAACGTGGTCAGCTGGGTGCGCTCGTCCCAGGCGGGAGGCGAATCGGTGCGTGTCATCGCCGTACACGATGGCCGGTGGGGTGCGTCCCTGTCCATCGTTTAACAGCGACAGCGACAGCGACAGCGACAGCTAGCCGGCTGTCGCGCGGCCGTACCCGGCGGGCGTATCGGGTCCTGGTGTCGGGGCGCCGCCCCGCGGCCCATTGGGGTCCGCCGGTGGGTCCGTGGGCCCACGCACCGGGCCGCGCTGCTCATTACGCTCGTGGGGACCAACCGTGAGCCCCACGCGGCGTCGCCCTGCCGGCGGCCCGACGGGCGCGCTCGCGTGCACAGGGATCTTCGCGCTCTACCTGACCAGCAGGGCGGCCATCTCTCATCCGGCGTGCGCCGGGGTGATGCGGGGTGCCCAGAATTTCTTCATGAGGTGACGTCTCGATGAGTGACGGATTCTTCTACTCGTACCACCTGGGCTGGGGCCGCCCCGACGCCGAGTCGTTGCTCGGTGACCTGGAGGCGGCGGGGGTGCGGCCCGATCATCCGGCCACCCGGCGCATCACGCTGCTCGGGCCAGGGCCTCGGTGGACCGGCACCCAGTCCTGGGTGACCAGGGATCAGCTCGTGCTTCTGACCGGCCTGCAACGGCTGGACCAGGTCGACTTCCTCCTCTGGCTGCGCAGCGGCGCGGAGGTCCCCGCTCAGGTCCGGCGGACGGACGACGGCACGGTGGCCTTGCAGTTCGCCCTCGGCTGCCTGAGCGGGGACGAGCGGGAGACGGTCGTCCGTGCGGTGCGGGAGGCGATCGGCAGGGCGTCGGTGCTCTGTGTCGGCTTCGTGGTCGACCGGGAGGGCGCGTCGGCGGCCACGGACTGGAGAGGGTTCATAGAGAAGGGGACGGTGTACTTCGACCACTGGCCGGACACGCTCGCGGTGCGGCGGGAAGTGGCGTCCGTCCAGCCGCAGTTGTCCGGGGTGAGCTCGTTCGAGCAGTCGCCCTGGGTCGTGTACGGAAGTGACGTGCCCAACCGGTAGGGGCGCGGGGCCCGGCGAAGGTCTCGGCGAAGCCGTCGCCCCACTCGCGGAAGGCGTCACCGCCCGCGCCCTTCCAGGTGGTGCAGGCCCGCTGTGCGGCCGGCCCCGCGGCGGCACAGGACCGGCGAACCCTCACGGGACAGCCGTCAGCCGCCGACCCCGGTGCCCGCCAGCGCGGCGACTACGCCGACCGCGACGCCGATCCCCCCGATGTAGGCCGGCGCGCCGGCCCCGCCGTCCCGCCAGAAGTACGGGGCGGCCTGTGCGGACTCCGCATCGGTGTCCTCCATCAGCCGGTCAAGGGACAGGCCCACCGCCGCTCCGGTGGCGAGGGTGACCGCGGGCATCAGGACCCCCTCGATGCCGGAGACGGGCCACTGCACCGCGTACCCGTACCCGAGGGCGGCCAGGGGGGCGATCAGTGAAGCCGCCAGGTACAGGGACCGGGACGTGCGGCGCTCCTCGGGGAGGCTGCGGGCGGCGGCCAGCACGGTCAGTACGGCGGTGAGGACGGCGGGTACGTGCTGCAGTCCCAGTCGCCAGCCGAAGGCGTCCAGTCGTTCGTCGGTGGCCAGCAGATCGACGAGCCCGCGGGAGATCACGTACCCGGAGACGACGTGGACGACGGCGCCGACGGCCCAGCACCGGGCCAGTACGAACGGCACGCCCCTGCCCCCGCCCGAGCCACCTCCTCCCGCCCCGTTCTCTGTCGGGTTGCCCGTGCGGATTCCCGCCCGGCCCCGCCCTTGCTCCGAGGGCCGGGGCCCCCTGCTTCCGTTCTCCCCGCCGTCTCCACCGTTCACGGTGTTCTCTCCCTCTCCGGTGCTCGTCCCGCTGCCTGTGCCCGCACTGCCGAATCCGGCTGTGGCGTGGAGCGTACGGCTGGAGAAGGCGCCTGACGCGGGCCCGCAGCCCCAATGCCGGACCCAGGCTGCCGGCCGGGGCCGGGCGCGCGCGGAGGCGGGCGGTATTTGGGCCCGCGGGCCCAAGACGCCTGGCAGGACGGGTCGTTACGGTCGCCCTATGGCATCCATGGGGGAGTTGCGTCGACGGTTTCGCGGAGTACGCCGCGGGTTGCGGCGCGCCGTGCCACGCACGGGCGTGCGGTTGCCAGGGGCACGTGGCCGCCGCGACCGGGGGCAGGGCGCACTGGAGTACGTGGGGCTGACCCTGGTGGTCGTAGCGATCGTCGGCGCCCTGATCGCGACGGGGGTGGGAGCCGATCTCGCCCAGAAGATGGGCGTGGAGGTCTGCAAGGTCACCGGCGGCGGGAACTGCGGGGGTGGCGACGGGGCGGAGGCGCAGGACGGCGCCAACCGTCCGGGTGACGGGGACCCGGCATCGGACGAGAACCCCGACGGAACGCCGAAGTCACCCGAGCAGACCGCGTACGACCAGGCCCTGAAGGATCTCCAGGACGCGCAGAAGGACGAGAAGTCCAACAGCGACAAGGCGATCGAGGCCGCGAAGGAACTCGCGAAGATCCTCGCCGACGAGCTCGGCATCACCGACGCCCTGGACTGCATCACCAAGGGCGACATGGGCGCCTGCACCGAAACCCTCATCAACGTCCTCCTCAGCCTCATCGGCGGCGCGGTCGGGAAGCTCGCCGCGAAGTACGGGGCGCCATGGAAGTGGAAGAAGGCCTACAAACTCATCCAGGCCCTCAAGAAGCACGGCGGCGACCTCTACGACGGGCTCAAGGGGCTCATCAAGAGCCGGAAGAAGGTCAAGGACGCCGAGAAGGCTCTGGAGGACGCGGGCAAGAAGCTCGACGACGCCAAGAAGCCCAAGAAGAACGACAAACCCGACGAGAAGAAGCCGACCACCTGCGCGGCGAAGCACAGCTTCCTGGCCGGCACCCCGGTGCTCCTCGCGGACGGCCGCACCCTGTCCATCGAGGCGGTCCGCCCGGGGGACCTGGTGACCGCCACCGATCCGGTCACCGGCAGGACCGGAGCCCGCCGGGTCGAGCGGACCATCACCACCTACGACGACAAGCACTTCACCCGGCTGACCGTCCGGACCGCCGGGGCACCGGGCCGGCTGACCGCCACCGACAGCCACCCGTTCTGGGTGACGGGCGAACGGCGCTGGACGGACGCGGGCGACCTCGGCCGCGGCGACGCGCTGCGCACCGAGACCGGCGGCACCCTGACCGTCACCGGAGTAGCGCGGTACACCCAGCGGCAGACGACGTACGACCTGACGGTCGAGGGCGTCCACACCTACTACGTCGGCATCGGCTCCGCGACCGCGCTCGTCCACAACAACGACTGCGACATGTCGCCGGAGGAGGTCGATGCGGCGACCAACCCCGGTGTGGGTGAAGGGGACCCCAAGAAGTTCAAGGACCACTTCCTGCGACACAAGAAGCTCGTCGAGGACGCGCTGGGCACCAAGTACAAGAAGCTCAAGGAGGACGGTCCGCGCTTCCGGGAGGACATCGCGAAGGCCGTCAAGGACGGCACGTTCAAGCTTGTCGGCAAGGGCACGTTGAAGAAGGGCGAGCCCGAGGGACTGATCTATCGTGGCAACGGCGTGACGATCGTCCTCAAGGAGAACGGCGACTTCTGGACCGCGCTCAAGAGCGGCGAGGGCATGGACACCGCCATCGAGATCACCAAGAAGGTGCCGGTGAAGTAGCCGAAACGGCAGGGAGCCGGCCGGCGGCCGGGCAGCAGTGGGACGCCGACACGGGCAGGAAGCGGACATGAGCGGGGAGCGGACATGAGCGGTTGGCAGACGGCCGAGAAGGCTTTGCGCGACCGGGCCGTCCACGATGTCCTCCTCCCGGGGTTCCTGGACCGGGACGAGGACGTCCCCGAGTTCCGTCCGCAGCCCCTGGTGGTCTGGCTCCGGCTGGACGAGGGACTGCTGAGGTTCGAGGCCGCGGACGGGTTCGACCGGCTGGACACCCTGGCGGCGGACGGCATCGACTGGAGCGACGTCGACCTGCTCACGGACGCCGAGGAAGAGGTGATGGTCGCCAGTTGCGGGGAGCAGTTGTTCGGTGACGGCCGTGACGCACTGCGCTGTACCCGGCTGCGCGTCTACCGCGCGCCGGGTGCCGGTGCGGCCGACTGCACGTGCCTCGCCCTCGACTTCGAGGGCGGCCACACCCTGTTCCTCGATCCGACCTGGACGTTCGGCATCAGGACCGGCAACGTGGCGGACGAGCGGCGCTGGCTGGAGCTGCACGACGCGGCGGGAACGGCCCTGGCCGCGGACGTGGTCCTGCGTGACGTGTGAGAGCGCGGTTGCCGCGAGAGCGCACGCGCCCGGCGGGCGGTGGGCCCGGGCCGACGGGACCGAGGGCGTCAGGGAAGCCTGGCGGCCTGGGCGGCGACGAGTTCGGCCGGAAGCCGAGGGGTCTTCGCCGTGAGGAAGTCGGCCACGTAGAACGTGACGACGGTCGATCCGGTCCGCACCAGCTGGAAGAGCAGCGGCACCTTGTTCCCCTCGATGCTCCCGGTCACCTGATAGGCGATGCTCTCCTGGCCCGCAGGGGGCAGCGGGAGCTGCTTGACCTCGGTGTAGGTGGACGGGCCGTCCGCGCCCGACGTACGGAAGCCGCCGGCGCAGGCCCGGACCGCGTCCCGGACCCCGCGCATGACCTGCTGCGCCGCGTCCTTGGGATGCGAGGTGAGGATCTCGGTGACGACGGTCCGGTCGTCCTTGTCCTCCTGCGACCTGTCCATGACGGTACGGAAGACGGTGGCGGCCGGGGCCGGCTCGGGCGCGCCGTTGATCACGGCGACGAGAGGCCGGCAGTCCTCGCTCTCCGAGCGCTCCGTGCCCGTCTCCTCACCGCCCTGCATGGGCGTGACCTCGTAGCTCCCCACTTCGCCGGTGGTCAGTGCGATTCCGGCCAGCCCGGCCTTGTCGAGGACCTTGCCGCTGCTGGTGGGGATCGACGTGGGGGACGGGGCCGCGGAGTCACTCGCGGCAGGATCCGAGGAGGGCGTCCCGCTCGGCTTCGCGGGCGCGCTCGACGCCTTCCCGCCGTCCTGGTCGGACGTCTTCCCCTCCGGGCCGCAGGCGACGGCCGCCAGGCAGAGCGCAGTGGTGGCCGCCAAGGCCGCCGTACGTGCCTTCAACACTGACCGCTCCTCACCGGCGAAGCGTGACCGCCGACGTCGTTCCCGCACGGACTCCGCACGCTAACAACCGGAGCACCGCGGATGCTTGGGCCCACGGGCCCAAGTCACGGCGGACCGGAGCCGAGCAGCGTCCACGCCCCGTAGACCGCCGAGGCCACCGCCAGGACGGCGAGCACCGCCACCGTACGCGCCGTGGAGCGCAGCCGCAGCAGGGCGACGGCGGGCGGCAGCAGAAGCGGGAAGGCGGGCATCATCAGCCGGGGCCGGGAGCCGAAGTACCCGGATCCGATCAACGAGACGACGACGACGGCGATGCCGTAGACGAGTACGGGCAGCGGCTGTCGCTGTCGTACGCACAACGACACCAGCCAGCCGAGAGCGGCCAGTGCCGCGCACAGCCCGAGCATGCCGGGGAGCGGCAGACCGAGGACGAAGGAGGCGAGGGCCGCGCCGCCGTCGATGCTGTTGCCCCACTGGGCCTGGACGTCGAAGTAGGCGAACGGGCTGCCCTCGCGCACCGCGACGAACACCACGTACGCGAGCCAGCCCATGGGCGCGATGACCACCCCGAGCAGCATCCGGCCATGACGGCGGACGATGCCGTCGGTGGCACCGCTCCGGTACTCACGTACGAGGACGACGGCGGCCGTGACCGCGAGGGCGGCGATCAGCGCGACGGCGGAGGGCCGGGTCAGCCCGGCGAGCACGCACAGCCCACCGGCGACGATCCATCGCCGGGTCAGCGCGGCGTACAGCGACCAGGCGGCGAGTGCGGTGAACAGGGTTTCGGTGTACGCCATCGACTGGACGAACGCCGTCGGGTACACCCCCCACAACGCCACCAGGACCACCCCCGCCCGGCGCCCGTACAGCCGCGCACCCACGGCGAAGATCCCCCAGGCGGCGAGGAGCGCGGCAACCCAGGCCACCAGCAGTCCGGCGCCCGCCAGACCGAGCGGGGTCACCTCCGCGATGCCGCGCTCCAGTGCGGGCAGCAGCGGGAAGAAGGCCAGGTCGGAGTGGATGCTCCCGTCCGGCAGCGTGGCCGTGTACCCGTAGCCGCTTCCCGCGACCCGCTGGTACCAGACGGAGTCCCAGCGCTCGGAGAGCAGATGCAGCGCATCCTTCCCGTCTGCGGACGCGGCGGCCCAAAGGACGAGGAGCCCGACGATCCGCACCGCGGCGTACGCGCCGAGAGCCGGTGCGGCCTCGGTGAGGGCGGCGGCAACCCGTCCGCCGACCGGCCGGCGCTCCGGGGGCGGCGGGGCGGGGGTGATCTGGGGGGAGGGGGCGGCGGGCATACGCCCGATTATGTCTGCCGGCCCCGCACCGCCCGGCGAGGGCCCCGGCCCTGCACTGCCCGGCGAGAGCCCGGCCGTCCGCGCCGCCCGGCCTCCGCACGCCCGACGCCCGCGCGCGCGACCGACCGTAGTCGGGCGGGAGCTCAGTCGGTCTGCGCGATCCGTACCTGAGTACCGGGCCGCAGCCCCCACTTCGCCATCGCGCCGGCTTCCGACTCGATCACGTGCCGGGCCCGCAGCCGGGGCAGGCTCAGCCGCCCGGGCTTCATCGAGTGCACGGCCACGACGTTGAACTTCCGGTCCAGATAGGCCACATCGATCGTGAACCGCATCCTGAAGGAGTGGACGTTCCCGCACGGCGTGATCAACAGCGCGCCGTCGATCCCGTCCTGGCCGAGCAGCCCGCGGGACCGGTGACGGTACGAGGCCGCGATCCGCAGCGGCACCACGGTCTCCCGTTCCCCGCCCCGGTCCGTGATCGTCAGCGTTCCTGTTCCATTGCGCCATCGAGCCATGGCCACGACGGTAGCGCCACGTGACGGCCTGTGGGTCCGTATCGACAGGCTGTGGGCCCCAGGGCCCATGACCGGCGCCGGCGGGGCGCCTAGTCTCGGTGCCGTGTACGCCATGCTGATTGGGGTCGCCGCCCTCTGGGGGGCCGCGACCGGACTGCTGGTCCCGCGGGCCGCCTACCGGTTCTCCGTCGAACCGGAAGACACGTGGCGGGATGCCTGCCCCGCCGGCCACGCCCTCACGGGGCCGGGCCGCGGCTGGCTCGGCTCCACGCGCTGCGGGACCTGTGCCGAAGTGGGCGCGGCCGTCGCCGTGGATACGACGGCGGGGCGCCCCGGGCCGGACCCGGCAGACGGCGCAGCCGAGGAACCTGACGGCGACGCAACCGGCGATGATCCCGGCGAGGCAACCGGCAACCCCGGCGACGCAGCCGAAGACGCCGACGGCCCCGGCGCCGCCCCCGGCGCACCACCCGCCCCGCGCCGGGACGGGCCGCGCTACGCCCCGTCCTTCCTCGCCCCCGTCGTCACAGCCCTCGGCTGTGTCGCCCTCGCCGCAACCACCGGGGCGCGGCCCGAGCTCGCCGTCTGGCTGCTGCTCACCCCCGTCGGGGTGCTCCTCGCGACCATCGACCGACGCGTCCACCGGCTCCCCGACCAGCTGACCCTGCCGGCCGCGGCGGCAGCCGCCGTACTTCTGGGGCTCGCCGCTCTGCTGCCGGAGCACGGTGGCGCCTGGCTGTCCGCGCTGCTCGGGGGAGCCACCCTGGGTGCCTTCTACTTCCTCCTCTTCCTCATCAACCCGAGCGGGATGGGCTTCGGCGACGTGAAGCTCGCCCTCTCCCTCGGGGTCGCCCTGGGCTGGTACGGCTGGGCCGTCGTGTTCGCCGGAGGGTTCGCGGGGTTCCTGTTCGGTGCCCTGTACGGGCTCGGGCTCGTGATCATGCGACGTGCCGGGCGCAAGACGGGTATCCCGTTCGGCCCGTTCATGATCGCGGGCGCGCTGCTGGGGATCCTCTTCGGCGGACTGGCCGCCTGAGCCGGATGCCGGGGCCGGGGGCCGGGAGGACCGTATTGCGGTCGCGCCCGGAGACGTCCGGCTGCCACCATTCCCCTATGACCGCAACCCCCGATGACGCGCAAGCAGCCGCAGAGGCCGCCGAAGGAACAGAGGCAGCGGCAGAAGAGGCGGCAGGAGAAGCGGCAGGAGAAGCGGCCGAGGCAGCTGAACGTGCCCGGTTCGACGCCCTGGTCGCCGAGGCCGACGCCGTCTCCGTGGCCGGCTGGGACTTCTCCTGGCTCGACGGCCGGGCCACCGAGGAGCGCCCGTCCTGGGGGTACGCACGGGCCATGGGGGAGCGCCTCGGCCGGGCGAGGGCGGCGCTGGACATCCAGACGGGGGGTGGCGAAGTGCTCGCCTCCGCACCGAAGTTGCCGCCGCTGACCGTGGCCACCGAAGGCTGGCCGCCGAACGTCGCCCGCGCCACCGCCCTTCTGCACCCGCTGGGAGCCGTGGTGGTCGCGGACGAGGACAAGCCGCCGCTGCCGTTCGCCGACGGCGCCTTCGACCTGGTGACGAGCCGCCATCCGGTGACCACGTGGTGGGAGGAGATCGCCCGGGTCCTGGCCCCTGGCGGTACGTACTTCTCACAGCAGGTCGGCCCGGCCAGCGTCTTCGAACTGGTCGAGTACTTCCTCGGCCCGCAGCCGCCGGAGGTACGCGCCGGACGCGACCCCGAGCAGGCACGTGCGGCGGCCGAGGCGGCCGGTCTGGATGTCGTCGACCTGAGGATGGAGCGGCTGCGCGCCGAGTTCCTCGACATCGGCGCCGTCGTCTACTTCCTGCGCAAGGTGATCTGGATGGTGCCCGGCTTCACCGTCGACGCGTTCCGCACCCAACTGGCCGCGCTGCACCACCGGATCGAGACCGAGGGGCCGTTCGTCGCCCACACGACCCGCTTTCTGATCGAGGCCCGCAAACCCGGGTGAGGCCGAACGTCCCTCCCGCGCCCGAAGGATGGCACTCTGGGTGCTGAGCGCACGGGGAAGGAGCAGGCCATGAGGGTCGGCAACGACGAAGAAGCGGCGCGCGGCCCGCGGCAGGGGAACGCCGAGTGGCTCAGAGGCGCCCGGATCGTCGGCGTACTCGGCATCTTCTACCGGCCCGAGGGGCGGATGGGGGAGCCGGAAGCGGTCGCCTTCCTGCTGGCTGACGGCCAGTCCGTCCTGCTGACCTGCGCGTCCGACGGCAGCCTGCATGTGGGTGCCGGCTCCTGGCCCCGACTCCCCGACTGGTGCGTGCCCGCCGTCCAGTGGGAGTTCGCCGCGATGGCGGGGCTGCCGCAGCCGCCCGACGGCGGCTGGACGGTGCTGCGCACCGAGGAGCGCAGGGACGAGCGGGGCGAGGTGGATCAGGCCGTCATCCGCTGCGAGGGCGGCCGCTTCGTGGTGACCGGCGGCGACACCGTGGGCATCCGCTTCACCCGGGGCCACCGGGGAGCGGCCGCAGCCACCTGACCGGGCCGTACCACGGGCTCGCCCCGTTCACCCTTCACCGGGGACGCGACCGGGGCGGCCCAGACGGACCCGCACGCCTGGGGAGTAAAGGACGCTGACCGGCGCGGCGCTCGGGGCGGGCAGGCCCGCCGTCTCGACCAGGTTCTCGTCACAGACGAGCAGTTCGGCACGGTGCAGCGGCCAGCGGGGGTGGTCGTTGGGCAGGTACGCCGTGCCGCCGAGGAACGGGTTGTGCAGGCCCCAGCGGGCGGTGAGGAAGTGCTCCAACTCCGTAGGGGTCCGGATGCGGGCGCCGGTGCGTACGGTGATGCGGCTGTGGGCTCCACGAGGGCCGGGCACGCGGCGCGAGCTGGTGTAGGTGACGAGGTCGCCGCTGGTCTCGACGCTCATCCGGGACCATGCGTACGGGAGCTGGAAGCCGGTCCGGCCCATGACCACGGGGATCAGCCGCGAGGCGTCCATCGAGCGGAAGACGACCCCGCGACGCCCCTGTGCGTCGACCGAGTACAGGCGGACGTTGGTTTCGGGAAACGAACCGAGGTAGGGCAGGCCCGGCAGCCCGAGCCATCCGACCCGGTGCATCCGAAAGGCCACCAGCCCGACGTAGGTGACCCCGTCGACCGTGTCGGGAACGGTCCCTCCGGGCATCAGACCCGCCACCGCGCCCGGATCGACCGCCCAGTGGATGAAGCAGAGATCGAGCCACTCCTGTGTGAGGAGGGGGCGGCCGAGGACGCCGGGGGCGTCGGGGGTGATGGGCACGGGCATCGTCACGGGGCAAGAGTGACACGGCCGAGCCACGCCGGGCGCGCCCCGTCGGTCCGTCGTGCGCCCGGCCCGGAAGGGCAGGCGAGCCACCCGGACTCTCCTGCGTCGCCCGCGAAGCCGCGCCCGAGCCCCGGGCGCGCCACCCCGCCCTCGTAAGTCGCCCGCGAAGCCGTCCCCAGGCTCCGGGCGCGTCATGGCTCCGCCGCCCTACGCGTGCCCGCCGACCGTCACCTTCCCCACTGTCAGCTCCGCCCGGCCCTCCATCACCTCGCCCACCCGCGCCACCTGCTGCTCCAGCTCCAGGAGTTGTCCGGCCGTCAGCGGGGAGAGCGGCTCCACCGTCACCGCGATGCGCCGGCCCGAGCGGCGCTGGTGCCACACCCCTGCCACGGTGCCGTCGACCAGCAGCACCGGAAAGTTGCCCGCCTGGCCACCCGCCAGCGCCCGGGTGTACGCGGCGCCGGGGAAGAGCCACTCCCGGGGCCGGGAGGCGATGACGAACGCGTCGAAGTAGGGGAGCAGCCGCACCCCGCGCACCGGTTCTGAGGGGAAGGCGGTGTCGCCCGCCACCACCCAGGCCGGGCTGCCGTCCTCGTACACCACCCCCTCGATCTCCCCGGCTGCCGCCACCCCATCGAACAGTTCCGACGCCCAACGAGCGGGTGCCGCGAGCCATTTGGCGAAGTCCGACGAGGTGGCGGGGCCGTATGCGTGCAGATAGCGGCGGACGAGTGCGGCGAGCGCCGGTGGTCCGTCCAGCGGGGTGACGTCCGGGCGGGTGTAGGTGACCTTGCGGCCGCGGTCCGGTCCGAAGCAGAGCACTCCGCGGTGGGACGCCAGGTGGGTCACCTGCCGCCAGCGCGGCCACAGGGTCTGGAAGGCGGGCACCACCGGCTCACCCGCCCAGGCCCCGGCGCGCGCGACGACCGCCTCTGTGAGTTCGTCGACGGTCAGTTCCTCGCCGGTCAGGGCGTCGGCGATCGCGGCGAGCACCGTCCCGGTCTGCTCCGGAGTCATCCGCACCCCCTCCGGGTGGGGGTTGCGGCCCACCGGCAGGGCTGACAGTGCGCCGGTCCACAAGGGGAGTTCGGCCGCAGCCACCAGATGGACGGTCCCGCGTGGCCCGAACGTCCTGATCAGGGTCCGGTCCGTCCACAGGGCCTTGCGCACATCCGCCCGCGTCAGGTCCCGGCTCCGCAGGCCCACGGAGAGCTCGGCGGCCGACGGGACCTGCGCGTGTGCGGCCGGCATCGACTCGACCACCGCCGCCGGGGCTGCGGCGAGCGGGGCGGTCAGGCCCTGGCGTTCCATCCGGCGGGTGTTCGCTCCGGACCGGCTCACAGATGCGCTCGGTGTCGTCATGAACCGAAAGCTACCGGCCCATCAGGTCACGTTCTGTCCTGATGCCCACCCGCTCATGACCCTGCGTGAAGCAGGAAGGAGTCCCCCGTGGGCGGTGCCGGGCGCGGTCGCCACGACCGGAATGTGCACATCCTGTGTACGTCCTGCGGGCGGATTCAGCCCCAGGTCAGGGCTGCCGAGCGTCCGTGCAGCTCACAGCCCTGCGGAGCCCCGGATTCCGCACCCGGAGGGATGCCCCGCACATCCGGAGAGTAATTATTTCGTGCCGCGGCACGCAGCAGCACTTACGAAGGGTTATGGTGGAAACCCCCCCTCGGGCCGGTCCGTAACCCCCCCCCACGGACCGGCCCGTTTTTTGTGCCCCGGTACCGCCGGGCCCGTACCGCAGACGCGGCCGTGGCCCCCCGGCACGTTCCCTCAGCCCCGCCCGGCCCAGATATTCGTGCCCGCGGTGTCCACGGCGAAGGTGTCGATCTCCTTCAACTCCTCCGCGGACAGCGCCGGACCGGCCAGAGCCGCGACGTTCTCCTCCAGCTGCCCCACACTCGACGCGCCGATCAGAGCCGACGTCATACGGCTGTCGCGCAGCACCCAGGCGATGGCCAGCTGGGCGAGCGACTGGCCGCGGCGGCGCGCGATGTCGTTCAGCCCGTTCAGCCGGCGGACCACCTCGTCCGAGAGCAGGTCCGGGTCGAGGGACTTGCCCTGCGTGGCGCGCGAACCCTCCGGGATGCCCTTGAGGTACTTGCCGGTCAGCAGACCCTGGGCGAGCGGCACGAAGGAGATGCAGCCCATGCCCGCCGTCTCCAGGGTGTCCAGCAGCCCGTCGTCCTCGGTCCAGCGGTTGATCATCGAGTAGGACGGCTGGTGGATCAGTGCCGGCACACCCATCTCCCTGAGCAGCCGGGCCGCCTCGGCGGTCTGCTCGGAGGTGTACGAGGACACTCCCACGTACAACGCCTTGCCCTGCCGCACGGCGGAGGCCAGCGCCCCCATCGTCTCCTCCAGAGGAGTGTCCGGGTCGAAGCGGTGCGAGTAGAAGATGTCGACGTAGTCGAGTCCCATCCGCTTCAGCGAGGCGTCGAGCGACGACAGGAGGTACTTGCGCGAGCCCCACTCCCCGTACGGGCCGGGGTGCATGTCGTACCCCGCCTTGGTCGAGATGATCAGCTCGTCACGGTACGGGGTGAAGTCCTGCCCGAAGATCTTCCCGAAGTTGAGCTCGGCGGAGCCGGGCGGCGGTCCGTAGTTGTTGGCCAGGTCGAAGTGGGTCACGCCGAGGTCGAAGGCGCGGCGCAGGATGGCGCGCTGCGAGTCGAGCGTCCGGTCGTCGCCGAAGTTGTGCCAGAGGCCGAGCGAGACGGCAGGGAGCTTGAGGCCGCTGCGGCCGGTGCGGCGGTACTCCATGGAGTCGTAGCGCGAGGCGTCGGCCCGGTAGGAGGAAGAGGAATCAGTCACGTTTCTCTCCTATCACGGACATGCGACAGGCCGGATATCGCGGACTTGTGACAGGCCGGGTTGGGCCGCTGCGCCGCCTGCGCAGTAATGTGGCGGCTTCGGGACTGCACGGCACGGCGGGGCGATCGCCCCCTTCCGGTGCGGCGATCCCCAGGTGGACGATCCCGGACCCCGGGCAAAGGGGCGGGCGTGCCCGCACGGAACCGAGAGGTGGACTCAGTGAACTTGCGCGACCTGGTGTACGGGCTCTACGCGCGCCGGGTGGAGGCCCGCCTCGATCACGCCCAGGTGCCCAAGCACATCGGTGTCATCCTCGACGGAAACCGGCGCTGGGCGAAGGCGTCCGGCGGCACCGCCGCGCAGGGGCACCAGGCCGGTGCGGACAAGATCAAGGAGCTCCTCGGCTGGTGCAGCGAGACGGACGTCGAGGTCGTCACGCTCTGGATGCTCTCCACGGACAACTTCGACCGGCCCGAGTCCGAGCTCATCCCCCTCCTCGGCATCATCGAGAACACCGTGCGCGACCTGGTGGCGGACGGGCGCTGGCGCGTCCACCACGTCGGCACCCTCGACCTGCTGCCCGCGCACACCCAGACGGTCCTCAAGGAGGCCGAGCAGGCCACCGTAGGAGTCGACGGAATACTGGTCAACGTCGCCGTCGGGTACGGCGGGCGCCAGGAGATCGCGGACGCGGTGCGTTCCCTGCTGCTCGACCACTCCGAAAAGGGCACCTCCTTCGAGGACCTGGCGGAGATCGTCTCCACCGACCTGATCTCCGAGCACCTCTACACCCGTGGACAGCCCGACCCCGACCTCGTGATCCGCACCAGCGGGGAGCAGCGGCTGTCGGGCTTCATGCTCTGGCAGAGCGCGCACTCCGAGTACTACTTCTGCGAGGTCTTCTGGCCGGCGTTCCGCCGGGTCGACTTCCTGCGGGCCCTGCGCGACTACGCCGCCCGCCACCGTCGCTACGGCGGCTGACACCCCAGACCCCCAACCGACCGGCACCACGGCCCCGTCCGGCGTACGCAGGACGGGGCTGCTCGGGTGGTGTGCCCGGACGACGGCCACGGCTCCCCGTTGCCGCCCGCTCACCCCGCCCGCCCCGGACGGCATGGCTTGGCGTTTTCGAGGGCATACCCCTGACAGGTCGACGTCCGGTCGCCAACCAGGCGGACGTCGAGTCCAAGTGAGCGGCATGGAGTCCGCTCGCCCGGGAGGCCCTTTGCACACGAAGGACCGTACAGACAGTGCGGCCGACGCGGAGGGCCGGCGCTCGGCCCGCGCAAGGTGGCCGGAGCCCGGCCCGTCCTCTCCCTTTGGGATGCTCCGCGACGCCGTCGCACCCCAACCTCGTCCGAGGGGGTACGTCCTTCCGTGGTGACCAGCACAAAGCGCCGCATGCCCGACAGGCGCACCTATGTTCTCGACACCAGCGTCCTGCTGGCCGATCCGAACGCCATGGCCCGGTTCGACGAGCACGAAGTCGTGCTCCCGATCGTCGTGGTCACGGAACTGGAGGCCAAACGGCACCATCCCGAGCTCGGGTACTTCGCCCGGCAGGCCCTGCGCCTGCTGGACGACTTCCGGGTCCGGTACGGCCGGCTGGATGCCCCGATCCCCCTCGGGGATCTGGGCGGGACGCTGCGCGTCGAACTCAACCACTCCGATCCCGGCGTCCTTCCCGCCGGCTACCGGTTGGGGGACAACGACTCACGGATTCTCGCGGTCGCACGCAATCTCCAGGCCGAGGGGTACGACGTCACCGTTGTCTCCAAGGACCTGCCGCTGCGCATCAAGGCCTCGTCGGTCGGCCTCCTCGCCGAGGAGTACCGGGCCGAGCTCGCCATCACCGACTCCGGCTGGACCGGGATGTCCGAGCTGTCCCTGTCCGCCGAACAGGTGGACCTGCTCTTCGCCGAGGAGACGCTCTACGTCCCCGAGGCCGCCGAGCTTCCCGTACACACCGGTCTGGTCCTCCAGTCCGAACGGGGCAAGGCGCTGGGGCGGGTGACGCCCGACGGCACGGTCCGCCTGGTCCGCGGCGACCGGGAGTCCTTCGGCATCCACGGTCGCAGCGCGGAGCAGCGCATCGCCCTGGACCTGCTCATGGACCAGGACGTGGGGATCGTGTCGCTGGGCGGCCGCGCCGGCACCGGCAAATCGGCGCTGGCCCTCTGCGCAGGCCTCGAAGCGGTACTGGAGCGAGGACAGCACAAGAAGGTGATGGTCTTCCGTCCGCTGTACGCGGTCGGCGGGCAGGAGCTCGGCTATCTCCCCGGCAGCGAGGCCGAGAAGATGAGCCCCTGGGCGCAGGCCGTCTTCGACACGCTCTCGGCGGTCTCCGGCCGCGAGGTGATCGAGGAGGTACTGGGGCGCGGCATGCTGGAAGTCCTGCCGCTCACCCACATCAGGGGCCGGTCCCTGCATGACGCCTTCGTGATCGTCGACGAGGCCCAGTCGCTCGAACGGAACGTCCTGCTGACCGTGTTGTCCAGGATCGGGGCCAATTCCCGGGTGGTGCTCACCCATGACGTGGCCCAGCGGGACAACCTCCGGGTCGGCCGGTACGACGGAGTGGTCGCCGTGGTCGAGAAGCTGAAGGGACACCCGCTCTTCGCGCATGTGACGCTCACGCGTTCGGAGCGTTCCCGCATCGCCGCACTGGTGACCGAAATGCTGGAGGAAGGCCACATCTGATACGGCTTGGGAGAGTTGATGCCGCCCGGCGAGCCAAGGAGCTTAGCCGGGCGGCATTGTGTTGCGGCACCATTTCCGCGATTCATGTGGCCCAAACGAGGTGTGAGCTTTCACACTCAACGGAGAATTGCTTCCCGGCGTCCCGTTCCGGCAGAGTCTTGCTTCCGTCAGGCCCCGCATACGGCACACCGGCACCTTCAGAGGTGCCACGCACCACACAACTCAACAACCGCCGCCCGTATGCCGCCCGCGAGCACCACGCGGCGCTCCCTCCGGGGAGTCGCCCACCGGGCCCGTGCCTCCCGTGACCCAAGCAGTAGGGAGGCCAGTGTCAGGGGCACGATTGCGCCCGCGAGGTCACCTAAGCGGGCGATGCTGGAAGGACACCGTGTGAGCCGGATCTCGGTCCGGGGGTTCGCCGTGGCATCAGCCACAGCGGTAACCACCGTTGGCGCCGTCGTAGGCGTTGCAGCAGGCAGCACTCCCGCTGTCGACGACAACAACTTCGAGGCGACCGCAGCCGACACCACGCTGCTCGCAGACATCCCCGCGGGCCAGCAGGCCCAGGTGCAGACCGCATCGCTGACGCAGCAGGCCGACGCCCAGGCGTCCGCGGCCGACGCGTCGGCGAAGAAGTCCGCCGAGGAATCAGCCCGCGTTCAGGCAGCCAAGGACGCCAAGTCCAAGAAGGCGGCAGCCGAGGACAGGCTGGAGAGGGAGCGCCAGGAGAAGGCGGAGCGCGCCGAGCGCGCCAGCCGCTCCGAGGTCCGCAGCGCCTCCGCATTCGCGACGCAGAGCTCGTACAGCGTGGCCGACGTCCAGGCGATGGCCCGTCAGATGATCCCTGGCGAGCAGTTCCAGTGCTTCAGCAACATCGTGAATAACGAGTCGAGCTGGAACTACCGGGCCAGCAACCCGTCCTCCGGTGCCTACGGCCTCGTCCAGGCGCTGCCCGGCTCGAAGATGGCCTCCGCCGGTGCCGACTGGCAGACCAACCCGGCCACCCAGATCAAGTGGGGCCTGAACTACATGGACAGCCGTTACGGCAGCCCGTGCGGGGCCTGGTCCTTCTGGCAGGCCAACCACTGGTACTAGAACCTTTCGAGGTTCAGGTCTCAACCTCACGAAGCCCCTCGCCGTCCTACGGTGAGGGGCTTCGCGCGTGTACGGTCGGGCGGAGCCGTTCCCGGGGGGAGCGGTGGGGAGAGCGGACGGGGGTAGAGGAACTGTCATGTCAAAACTGCCGGGGTGGCTCGGACAACTGGGTGCTGAACTGACCAAGCTGGGGGAGCGCCTGGACGAACGGCGGGCCGAAGCGGCGGCCGAGGACGATATCGCGCACGCGGAGTCCCATGCGACCGCCTCCGCTTCCGCCCGCAAGGCCGGGACCGACGGGAGCGCGGCCGCGACCGACCACGTGCCGCCGCCGCCCTCGTACGCTCCCTCCGTCTCCGCACGCCCCGATCCGGTCGCCGCCATCCCCTGGGGGATGCGGGTCGCGGCCGAGGCGGGCTGGCGCCTGCTGGTGCTCGCCGGAACCCTCTGGGTGCTCATGCGGGTCATCAGCGCGGTGCAGCTGGTGGTGCTGGCCTTCGTCGCGGCTCTGCTCGTCACCGCGATGCTCCAGCCGACCGTGGCCCGGCTGAGGCGATACGGGCTGCCGCGCGGACTGGCCACCGCGGTCACGGCGATCCTGGGCTTCGTCATCATGGGCCTGGTCGGCTGGTTCGTGGTCTGGCAGGTCATGGACAACATCGACACCCTCTCCGACAAGGTGCGGACGGGTATCGACGACCTGAAGAACTGGCTGCTGGACAGCCCGTTCCATGTGACCGACAAACAGATCAACGACGTCGCGAAGAACCTCAGCGACACCGTCGGCACCAACACGGAGGCGATCACCTCCGCCGGACTGCAGGGCGTCACCGTGATGGTGGAGCTCCTCACCGGGATGCTGCTGGCGATGTTCTCCACGCTCTTCCTGCTGTACGACGGCAAGCGCATCTGGCAATGGGTGCTGAAGCTCGTGCCCGCACAGGCCCGGCCGGGCGTCGCGGGTGCCGGCCCCCGGGCCTGGCGGACACTGACCGCCTATGTGCGCGGCACGGTGATCGTCGCCCTGATCGACGCCATCTTCATCGGCCTCGGGATCTTCTTCCTCGACGTGCCGATGGCCGTTCCGCTGGCCGTCTTCATCTTCCTGTTCGCCTTCATCCCGCTCGTCGGCGCGGTGGTCTCCGGGGCGCTGGCGGTGGTCGTCGCCCTGGTCACCCAGGGCGTGTTCACGGCGCTGATGGTGCTGGCCGTGGTCCTCGCGGTGCAGCAGATCGAGGGCCACATCCTGCAGCCCTTCATCCTGGGCCGCGCGGTGCGCGTGCATCCGCTGGCCGTGGTGCTCTCGGTCGCCGCAGGCGGCATGATCGCCGGCATCGGGGGCGCCGTTGTCGCGGTACCGCTGGTGGCGGTGACCAATACGGTGGTCGGCTATCTGCGGACGTACGGGCAGGAGGAGTCCCGTCGCCACTCGCCGCCGCCGCACGGCGCGACCTCGCTGGACGCGGCAGTCGCTCCGGCGCCCGGTGCGCCGCCGGAGGACGTCGACGACGGCATCGACGAGGAGCCGGTGGCGGAGACGTCGAAGGCACTCTGAACGAGCGCGGCGAACGCAGCGGGCACGGTGAAACCCGGCGGACGCAAGAAGAAGGGCCCCCGGGACGGTCGGTCGTCCTGGGGGCCCTTCTCGTACATGGGTACCGCGGTACTACTCGGCGAGGACTGCCTCGGCTTCGAGGGTCACACCGACCGCCTGGATCACCGAGGCGATCTTGACGGCTTCCTGAATGGTCTCACGGTCCACGCCGGCCTTGCGCAGCACCTGCTCGTGGGAGTCCAGGCACTGGCCGCAGCCGTTGATCGCGGAGACGGCGAGCGACCACAGCTCGAAGTCGACCTTCTCCACGCCCGGCTTGCCGATCACGTTCATCCGCAGGCCGGCCCGGAGGTTCCCGTACTCGGGGTCCGACAGCAGGTGCCGGGTCCGGTAGAACACGTTGTTCATCGCCATGACGGCGGCGGCCGACTTCGCGGCGGTGTACGCCTCCGCGGAGAGGTTGGCCTTCGCCTCCGGCTCCAGTTCGCGCAGCACCTTCGCCGAGCGCGAGGCGATCGCGCAGGCGAGAACGGTGCCCCAGAGCTGCTGCTGCGGGAGCTCGCTGTTGCCGATGACCGAGCCGAGGTTCAGCTTCAGGTCCTTGGCGAAGTCCGGAACGGCGGCCTTCAGTTCATCGAGTGCCATGTCGGTCAGCTCACTCGCCCGAGAGGAGCGCGACCGGGTCCAGGGTGTTCTCGCCCTTGGTCCAGTTGCACGGGCACAGCTCGTCGGTCTGCAGGGCGTCGAGGACCCGCAGGACCTCCTTGGGGTTACGGCCCACGGAACCGGCGGTCACCATCGTGAACTGGATCTCGTTGTTCTGGTCGACGATGAAGACGGCGCGCTGGGCGAAGCCGTCCTCGCCCTCGATGCCGAGGTCACGCATGAGCTCGTGCTTCGAGTCGGCCAGCATCGGGAAGGGCAGGTCGGTCAGGTCCGGGTGGTCCTTGCGCCAGGCGTGGTGCACGAACTCGGAGTCACCGGAGAAGCCGAGGATCTGGGCGTCACGGTCGGCGAACTCGTCGTTCAGCTTGCCGAACGCGGCGATCTCCGTGGGGCACACGAAGGTGAAGTCCTTCGGCCACGCGAAGATCACTTTCCAGCCCTCGTACGACTTGTGGGTGATGGTCTCGAACTCCTTGCCCTTCTCCAGGGAGACGCAAGCAGTCAGTTCGAACTGGGGAAACTGGTCACCGACAGTGAGCATGATTCGGGGAACTCCTGTGTTGCTCGAGGTTGGACCCAAGCACAGTCCCACATGCCCCATTGATCACGGAAATCGGTCACGCCGAAGGGATTGATAGGGGCGAGGGATCAGTGCTGGGTGCGGGACGCCGGGTCCTGCGGCCCGCTGTGAGGTCCATCCCCGGAAGTTGCATGAGGGGGATAGCGCTTCCGGTTTCACGTCGCGTCGGTCGTCTTTGGCCGCCCTCGTTTGATCCGAGGTGCGGCTACACTGGGTCGCGAATGATCGGAGGTGCCTATCAGTGTCCCAGAGCAATCAGGGCATCCGGCCCAAACAGCCCAGTCTCGCGCAGCTGCGCGCCTTCGCCGCTGTGGCGGAGTATCTGCACTTCCGGGATGCGGCAGCCGCAATCGGGATGAGTCAGCCCGCGCTCTCCGGGTCCGTGTCCGCGCTGGAGGAGGCACTGGGGGTCCAGCTCATCGAGCGTACGACGCGCAAGGTGCTGCTCTCGCCCGCCGGGGAACGGCTGGCGGTCCGGGCGCGGGTCGTGCTGCACGCCGTCGGTGAGTTGATGGAGGAGGCCGAGGCGGTCCGGGCGCCCTTCACCGGGGTGCTGAGGCTCGGCGTGATCCCGACCGTTGCCCCGTATCTGCTGCCGACCGTGCTGCGGCTGGTCCATGAGCGCTACCCGGACCTCGACCTCCAGGTGCACGAGGAGCAGACATCCTCGTTGTTGGAGGGGCTGGCCGCGGGGCGGTTGGACCTGCTGCTGCTCGCGGTGCCGCTCGGAGTGCCCGGGGTAACTGAACTCCCGCTCTTCGACGAGGACTTCGTCCTGGTCATGGAGCGTGACCATTGGCTCGGCGGGCGTCAGGACATCCCGCGCGAGGCATTGCGGGAGCTGCCGTTGCTGCTGCTCGACGAGGGGCACTGCCTGCGCGACCAGGCCCTCGACATCTGCCGTGAGGCGGGGCGTACGGAGGGAGCACCGGTCACCACGACCGCGGCGGGGCTTTCCACGCTGGTGCAGCTGGTGGCCGGAGGGCTCGGGGTGACGCTGCTGCCGCGGACCGCGGTGACGGTCGAGACCGCGCGCAACGACGCGCTGGCCACGGGGTACTTCGCGGACCCCGCCCCCGCACGGCGGGTGGCGCTGGGGATGCGGACCGGGGCGGCCCGGCACGAGGAGTTCGAGGAGTTCGCGGCGGCGTTGCGCGGGGCGATGGGAGCGCTGCCGGTGCGCGTGGCGACGGCCGGCCGGACCTGAGCACAGGTCCGGCCGGCCGCCGGGGTGCTACTCGCTGCGCAGCCCGTCGGGGCGCATCATGCGCCACAGGGGCGGCAGGGAGAGCAGGGTGACCAGCACGATGAGGGCCGCGCCCGCGCCGACCAGCGGCAGGAACAGGAACCAGCCGGACACCTCCTTGCCGATCATCCAGCACAGGGTGGCGCCGAGGGCCAGGCCGCCGGCCACCGCGACCGCGAGCCCGATGACGACCGGGATCGCGGTCTGCCACAGCACCGACCAGCCGAGGGTGACCCGCCGGGTACCGAAGGCGACCAGGACCGACAGCAGCCGCTTGCGCTCACGCAGTTGCTCCAGCTGGGAGACCAGCATGGAAGCGGCGATCAGCAGCAGGGTGGCGGTCGCGCCGACCTGGAGGCCGGTCTGGATGCTCGCGTACTGACGGTTGCGCTCGACCGAGTTGATGGTGACCAGGCGCATGCCGGGGTCGAGCCGTGCCGCCGTGTTACGTACGTACTCGGCGGCGTCCGGGACGTCTTCGTCGTAGCGGATCTGCGAGATGGTCTGGGCTCCCGGCAGGATCCGCGCGTTGATCGCTCCGGGGGTCACCAGGATGCCCGAGCGCTCCTCGCCGTAGGGGTCGGTGCGGGCCGCGACGGTCCGGGAATCGGCCGGCAGTGTCCAGTGCAGCTTCTTGCCCCGGCCGTAGGAGTCGAACTCGAGCACCTTGCCCTTGCGTGCGGTCTCGTCGACCCAGTCGGCCTGTCCCTTGTCCTTGGGGTGGGCGACGAAGGTGTCGCCGTCCCGGCAGGTCGTGATCCGGGCGATCTCGCGCAGGGTTGCGCAGTCCCCGATGGTGAACGAGGTGGTGGGCTGGATCTCGTCACCCGTGTACGTCCCCGGCTTGGTCGCGTATGCCTCGACGGTCCCGATCACCTGGATGACGCCCTTGGTGGCGCGGAACTCCTTGATCGAGTGCAGGGCTGCATCGCCCCGGACGATCTCGGAGGCGGCGTAGAGCTGGGCGCGGGACGGGTCCTGGCCGGTGATCTTGTTGAAGTCGTCGTTCATCGCGGCGAACAGCATCTGCAACGCCACCGCACCGGCCACGGCCACGGTGACGCCGCTGACCGCGCGGGAGGCCGCCCCGCTGCTGAGCTGGAGCCGGCGGGTGGCCAGCTGCCAGGGGACCGGGCCGCCGCGCAGTCGCCTGACGCAGGCCTCGACGAGCCAGGGCAGGAGCAGCGCCAGCCCGACCAGTACGAGCACCGCGCCTGAGGCGACGGGGTACGGGTTGACGGGTGCGTACCCGTCGACCTTGCCGGTGAGTCCGAAGACCGCGAGCCCGGCGACCGGCAGCAACAGCCGCCACCAGAGGCGCCGCTTGCGGCCGCGGCTGTTGCGTACGACGCCGAGTGGCTCGATGACCACCGAGCGCATGGCGGCCAGGGTGACGACTACGGCGGTGAGCGGGACTGCGAGGGCGATCAGCGCGCACAGCCTGGCGTCGGGGGCCAGGTCGGAGGGGAAGGCGCTGACGTCCCAGATCTCGACGTAGTCGACGAACTGGCGTCCCGTCAGGAATACGGCCAGTCCGATGAGGAGGCCCAGCACCGAGCCGAAGAGGGCCTCACCGGCCGCGATCCGGCGGGTCATCCGGATGTCCGTACCGACCAGGCGCAGCGCGGCGAGCCGGCGGTCGCGGCGGTCGCCCCCGAAGCGCACGGCGGTGGCGATGAAGATGGCCACGGGTGCCAGCAGCACCACGCAGATCATGATGATCAGCACGATGAGCATCGGTGGCATCGGGGTGGTCGGGCCGGGGTTGCCGTACCCGGCGATCCGGTGGCCGCCCGTCGCGCTGGTCAGGGTGCCGCTGCCGGCGTAGAACCACAGCTCGCCCGGTGAGCGCAGGCCCGAGTCCGCGATCGTGCCGGTCACCTTGTAGGGCAACCGCTCCTTGAGCAGCGCGTTCGCCGGGGAGTCGAGGAGTTTTCCGAGCGCGGGGGACACCACCATCTCGCCGGGGGCCGGGAAGGCGGTGAGGCCCGGGGGGACGACCGGACGGCGGCCGTCGGCGCGCATGAGGAAACCCGTGATGGAGCGGTCGTGGTACTCGGTGCTCGCCTCTGTCCGCAGGACCGTGCTGTCCGACTTCTTCGCCGAGGCGTCGGGGGAGTCCGAGACCTTGGTCTCGGAGCGAGCCTGGTCCCGGGCGGACCGCGCGTCGAGCATGTGCGGCACGGAGGAGGCGGTGAGCAGCAGCGCCACACCGAGCCCCACGCCGACCGCGGTGAGCAGGGTGCGTACCCAGCCCTCGCGGCCGCCGCCGGCGGCGAAGCGGATCCCGAGCCCGAGGTCGCGCAGCCAGGAGGCGATGCGCGACGGCGGTTCGGGGGAGTGCGCCGGGCCGGCCGGGGTCCTCTTCTCGTCGAGCAGCGTCATACGGCGTGCTCCAGGTCGCGGGCCCGGCCGTCGCGGACGGTGATGTCGCGGTCGGAGTAGGCGGCGACGCGGGCCTCGTGGGTCACCAGGACCACGGCGACGTTGGAGGAACGGGCCGCATCGGTGAGCAGCTGCATGACCCGCTCACCGTTGAGGGAGTCCAGGGCGCCGGTCGGCTCGTCCGCGAAGATCACCTTCGGGGACGCGGCCAGTGCCCGGGCCACGGCGACGCGCTGGCCCTGGCCGCCGGAGACCTCGCCGGGGCGCTTGGCACCGATGTCGTCGACCTCCAGGCGCTCCATCCATTCCAGGGCGGTGCGCTCGGCGGTCCTGCGGCGGGTGCCGTTCAGCCGCATCGGCAGGGCGACGTTCTCCACACAGGTCAGCTCGGGGACGAGCTGGCCGAACTGGAACACGAAGCCGAAGTCGCTGCGGCGCAGCGCGCTGCGTCCGGCGTCGGACATCGTGGACAGCTCGCGTCCGGCGTAGGTGATGGTGCCGGAGTCCGGGGTGATGATCCCGGCGAGGCAGTGCAGCAGGGTGGACTTGCCGGAGCCGGAGGGGCCCATCACGGCGACGACCTCGCCGGGGTGGACGGAGAACGAGGCGCCGTCCAGTGCGGCGGTCTGCCCGTACGTCTTGTGCAGATCGTGGGCGGAGAGCAGGGAGCCGGCGGGGATCACGGGGCGACCACCTTCGCGAGTTGGCCGAGTCGAGCGGCGGTGAGTTCCAGCCAGCGCAGATCGGCTTCGAGGTGGAACAGGGCGTGGTCGCAGATCAGCTGGTCGGCGAGGTCGCCCTGACGCTTGCGGTCGGTGAGGATGCGCATCATGCGCAGGTGCTCGGAGCGTTGGGCGTCCAGCACGTCGGCGGCGCTGCGGCCGGTGAGCATGGCCAGGACGACCTTGGTGTACAAGGTCGACTGGAGGTACGGCTCCGGCTTCTCGGGCTGTGCGAGCCAGGTGGCGACATCGGTGATTCCGGCGTCGGTGATGGCGTATCGCTTGCGTTCCGGGCCGCCGTCGGTCTCGACCCCGTCGACCTCGACGAGGCCGTTCTTGAGAAGGCGGGACATCGTCGAGTAGACCTGCCCGTAGTGCAGGGGGCGGTCGTGCCCGAACTTCTCGTCGAAGGTCCGCTTGAGGTCGTAGCCGTGGCGGGGACCGGACTCCAGGAGCCCGAGCAGGGTGTGGCCGATAGACATACCAGGGACTGTACACGGTGTGTATACCTGGTGTGTATACCGGTGACCGGGAGCCACTCCTTCGAGTGGACGGTGGCGGACCGGAGCACCGCTCCGGCTGGTCACTCGGGGGTGGGCCGCTCCGGGTCCGGCGCCTTCGGCGGGCGCCCCCGGCGCGCGATCGGCGCCGTCCCGCCGGGCAGCCGTCCCGCCTCGGCGAGAGCCCGCCGCAGCAGGAACTCGATCTGCGCGTTCGCGCTGCGCAGCTCGTCCGAGGCCCAGCGTGCCAGGGCGTCGTGCACGGCGGGGTCCAGCCGCAGCAGCATCTGCTTGCGCTGCTGCGGCCCGGACTGCGGGGCGCGGCGCCGCGGGGTCTCGTTCGTCACTGGTAGAGCGTGCCCGTGTTGAGGACCGGTTGTGCGGCCCGGTCGCCGCACAGCACCACCATCAGATTGCTGACCATGGCGGCCTTGCGGTCCGAGTCGAGCTCGACGATGTCCTGCTCGGCGATGCGGGTCAGGGCCATCTCGACCATGCCCACCGCGCCTTCGACGATCAGCTGCCTGGCCGCGACCACGGCTCCCGCCTGCTGGCGCTGGAGCATCGCGGAAGCGATCTCGGGGGCGTACGCGAGGTGACTGAAGCGGGACTCGATGATCCGTACGCCGGCGGCCTGGACCCGTGCCGTGAGCTCCACGGCCAGCTTCTCGGTGATCTCCTCGGCGTTGCCCCGCAGGGAGAGGCCGCCCTCGTCGTGGGCGTCGTACGGGTACTCGATCGCGATGTGCCGGACGGCCGACTCGGTCTGGGTGGCGACGAACTCCAGGAAGTCGTCGACCTCGAAGAGGGCCTGCGCGGTGTCCTCGACCTTCCAGACGACGATCGCGGCGAGCTCGATCGGGTTGCCGTAGGCGTCGTTGACCTTGAGGACCGCGGTCTCGTGGTTGCGGACCCGGGTGGAGATCTTGCGGCTGGAGGTCAGCGGGTTGATCCAGCGCAGGCCGTCGGAGCGGATCGTGCCCACGTACCGGCCGAAGAGCTGGATCACCCGCGCCTCGCCCGGTGCGACCATCTTCACACCGCCCATGCAGAAGAACGAGGCGATGGTGAGCAGCACGCCCAGGATGCACAGCGGGATGCCGAGGCCGTTGTTCCCGTTGGATCCGATGACCCCGCCGAGGATGGCGCCGCCGATGCCGACGATCACCCCGATCACGGTCAGCAGGAGGCCGAGGCCACCGGCGATGCTGTGTGCCTTCGTCTCGCGGACCTGCGGTTCCGGCATCTGCGGCGCGTCCGGCGTGAGGTCGGTCTGCGGTCCGGCCGATGCGGGCGGGTTGAGCGGTTCAGACATGGAATCCCCCGTTTCACGTGGCTAGCTGTTCGCTAGCAATGTGATTACACATTAATGGTTTTCGCAACCCTGCGCACCCCTCGTGAGTCGGTTCCCTTGGGAACGGGTGCTGATTGTCACGTCCGGAAAATGCGGGATCGCTCGCTTTTTGTCCTTGCCAACGGTGTTAGCTGGCAGGTCCGAGCTGATCCGGTCGAGCAGAGAAACGGGAGCAACACAGCAATGGGTCGAGCGGATGCGCGACGAGCCCAGCGGAGTGGGTCGCGGCGGGCCGGGAAGAGCGGCGGCATACGCGGACTCTTCACCTGGCGGAAGATACTGGGCGCGGCCTTCACCGTCTGCCTGCTGGGCATGGGCGGCTTCGCCGTGCTCTACATGCTCGTCGACGTGCCCGAGGGCAACGCCCAGGCCAAGCTGCAGAGCAACATCTACAAGTACTCCGACGGGACCCTGCTGGCCAGGACGGGTGAGGTCAACCGGGAGATCGTTGACCTCGCGCAGGTGCCCAAGGAGGTCCAGATGACCTTCGTCGCCGCCGAGAACAAGTCCTTCTACGACGACCAGGGCGTCGACTTCAAGGGCACCGCACGCGGCCTGCTGAACACCGTTTCCGGCAAAGGCAAGCAGGGTGGCTCGACCATCACCCAGCAGTACGTCAAGAACTACTACCTCGACCAGGACCAGACGGTCACCCGCAAGCTCAAGGAGCTGGTCATCTCGCTGAAGGTGGACCAGAAGCGGAGCAAGTCGGAGATCCTCGCCGGGTACATCAACACCAGCTTCTACGGCCGGCAGGCCTACGGCATCCAGGCCGCGGCTCAGGCGTACTACGGCAAGGACGCCAAGGACCTGAACGTCGCCCAGGGGGCCTACCTCGCCGCCCTGCTCCAGGCGCCCAGCCAGTACGACTGGGCCGTCGCCGGCCCGAACAGCAAGGCGCTCGTCAAGGAGCGCTGGAACTACGTGCTGAACAACATGGTCGAGGAGGGCTGGCTGGACGCCGGCAAGCGCCAGGGCCTGAAGTTCCCCATTCCGCAGGACCCCAAGCCGCTGAACGGGGTCGCGGGACAGAAGGGGTACATCGTCGAAGCGGCCCGCAAGGCGGTGCTGGAGGAGACGGGCCTCAGCAGCCAGCAGTTCGACCTCGGTGGCTGGACGATCACGGTCAACATCGACAAGAAGAAGCAGCAGCAGCTGGAGAAGTCGGTCGAGACGAAGCTGATCGACAACCTGGACACGAAGAAGCGCAAGCTCGACCAGGACATCCAGGCCGGGGCCGTCTCGGTGGATCCGAAGACCGGCGCGGTCATCGCCCTGTACGGCGGACGGGGGCAGAACGAGCACTGGACGTCGAACGCCTTCCGGACCGACTACCAGCCCGCCTCCACCTTCAAGCCGGTCATCCTCGCGGCCGCTCTCGACCAGGAGTCGGTGACGC
Organism: Streptomyces sp. NBC_01013; assembly: GCF_045162765.1. Taxonomy (NCBI): domain Bacteria; kingdom Bacillati; phylum Actinomycetota; class Actinomycetes; order Kitasatosporales; family Streptomycetaceae; genus Streptomyces; species Streptomyces sp. NBC_01013. The sequence goes on along the minus strand of NZ_CP108687.1, from coordinate 3,007,444 downwards.
AGGACGACCAGCAGATCACCGCCAACACCCGCTACGACGGCACCAGCAAGCGTCCGGTCGAGGGCAGCGACGTCGCCTTCGCGCCGGAGAACGAGGACGACCAGAACTACGGCTCGGTCACCGTCCAGACCGCGATGAACAAGTCCATCAACTCCGTCTTCGCCCAGATGGGCGTGGACGTGGGCATGGACAAGGTGATGCAGACGGCCGGCAAGCTCGGCATGGACGTGAAGGGCCTCCCGGCCGTGCCCGCGCAGACGCTCGGCTCCATGGGCGCGAGCCCGATGGAGATGGCCGGCATCTACGCCACCCTCGACAACCACGGCAAGAAGGTCACCCCGCAGATCGTGAAGTCGGCCGTGCACCAGGGCGACGAGGCGGTGCAGCTGCCCGACGCGCTCGGCGAGCAGGTGATCAGCCGCCAGGCCGCGGACTCCGTGACCTCCGTGCTGACCGGTGTGGTCGACGACGGTACGGCCCATCGCTCGGTGCGTAACGCCGAGGGACTGTCCGACCAGCAGATCGCGGGCAAGACCGGTACGTCGGACGACAACAAGTCGGCCTGGTTCACCGGCTACACGCCGGACCTCGTCACCTCGGTGGGCCTCTTCGGCGAGGCCGCCTACCCGCGTACCGACGACGACGGCAAGAAGGTGCAGAAGGGTGCGCAGGTGACCCTGAAGGGCGCCGGCGGCGGCGGGCGCGTCAACGGTGGCGGCTTCCCGGCCGAGATATGGGCGGACTTCACCGCGAAGGCCATGGGCGAACCGAGCGAGTTCGTGCTCGACACCGACATGGGCGCCGCGGTCACCCCGCCGCCGGACACCAGCTCGCCGAGCGCGACCACGTCGCCCACCGCGGAGATCTCGCCCTCCGACGAGCCGTCCACCAAGGCCCCCACGTCCGAGCCGCCCACGGAATCCGAGTCGCCGGAGAGCTCGCCGCCCGCCAGCCCCACGGGGGATCCGACGAGTGAACCGCCGACCGGTCCGTCGACCGAGCCGGGTCCCTCGACGACGATCGACATTCCGGCGAAGCCGGGGGACGACCGGCCGGTGAACGAGGACTCCGTGACGCGTTGACCAGCTGACGCGGCGGCCGTTCACGGAGACGGGCGGTGTGCGAGGGACGTCCCTCGCACACCGCCCGTCTCCATGTCCCCCGCCGTGGGTCCGCTGCTCAGCCGCCGCGGCCTCCGTGTCACCCGGCCGCCGACGGTCCTGGCCATGTCGCGCCCCTACGGCGGTGCCCCGGTCCAGCGCCGGGCACGGTCCGCACCGTCCAGTAGATGGCCGGAAATGTTCGGCAGGCCGGCGCGTCGGCGCGCTGTGCCGCCATGCCGCTGTGCCGCCGAGGACGGTGGGCCGCGCACCGGTGCGTCGGCCCGGCTGCGGCTTTCGTCCCGGTGCGGTGCGTACGTCTCGTGGGTACGGCCCGGGTCACTGCCCCCCGGTGGGCATCTCGAACCAGACCACCTTGCCGGTCGACAGGCGCGTCGCGCCCCACCGCCGGGCCAGCCGGTTCACCAGGAACAGACCGCGGCCGCCCTCGTCCATGTCCCGCGCCCGGCGCTGCCGGGGCAGCTGCGGGGAGTCGTCGCCGACCTCGCAGCGCAGGATGTCGGTCCGCAGCAGCCGCAGGGTCACCGGCCGCTCCGCATACCGCACGGCGTTGGTCACGACCTCGCTGACCAGGAGTTCCACCGAGTCCGCGAGGTCGTCGAGCCCCCACCGGCTGAGGGCGCGCCGGGCCAGCCTGCGGGCCCGGCTCGGGGCGGAGTCCTCCGGTTCCAGGAACCAGTACGCCACGTCGCTCGGCGCGATCCCGTCGAAGCGGGCGGCGAGCAGTGCGATGTCGTCGTCCCGGTCGCCCGGGCCGAGCATGTCCAGCACGTCGTCGCAGAGGGCCTCCAGCGGCGGCGAGTGGTCGGGGCCGGTCAGCCGGGCCGTGACGGCGAGCCGCTCGCGCAGCTGCTCGATTCCCGTCCAGACGTCCCGCAGTCGCGACTCGACCAGTCCGTCGGTGTAGAGGAGCAGCGTGGCGCCCGCGGGCGCGTCCAGCTCGACGGCCTCGAAGTCCACTCCGCCGACGCCGATCGGGGCGCCCGGCGGCACCTTGAGCACCTCGGCCCGGCCGCCGAGGTGGAGCAGGACGGGCGGCGGGTGGCCGGCGTTGGCGATGGTGATGCGGTGTGCGACGGGGTCGTACACCGCGTAGAGGCAGGTCGCCATGCGGTCGCTGCCCAGCCGCTGGGCCTGCTCGTCGAGGTGGTGCAGGACCTCCTGCGGAGGGAGGTCGAGACCGGCGAGGGTCTGGGCGGTGGTGCGCAGCTGACCCATGATCGCCGCGGAGGTCATGGAGTGGCCCATGACGTCGCCGACGACCAGGGCGACCCGGCTGCCGGGCAGCGGGATCGCGTCGTACCAGTCGCCGCCGACCCGGGCGGTCTCGGCGGCGGGGAGGTAGCGGGAGGCGAGCCGGACCCCGGTGGGCTGGGGGAGCGAGTCGGGCAGCATGGTGCGCTGGAGCTCGTCGGCGATGTACGCCTCGCGGCCGTACAGCACGGCCTTGTCGATGCCCAGCGCGGTGTGCGTCGCCAACTGGGCCGCGACCAGCAGGTCGTTGGCCTCGAAGGGCGGGCGCTCGGTGCCGAGCAGGAACACCGCCGCGCCGATCACCCGGCGCCGGCCGCGCAGCGGGGCGAGGATCGCCCGGTGCCCGGACGGCACGATGCGGTCCGCGCCGAGCAGTTCGGGCAGGGCGACCCGGGCCGCGGCGGAGTCGCCGAAGACGGGCCGGACCCCGCGCAGCACCTCGGCCAGCGCGCCGCCCGCCAGGACCTCGCACAGTTCGGAGGCGGGGGTGAGATCGGCCTGGGGATCGACGGTGGGGAGCCGCAACCGCTCGATGTCCGAGAGGTTCTCGGTGCCCTCGTCGCTCAGTCTCAGCCGGTCGGAGCGGCGAAGCCGCAGCACGAACGGGTTGACGGGCCGCTCGTCGCCGACCGGCAGCGGGTCGCGGAGGTAGACGAGTATGGCGTCGGAGAACGTCGGCACACTGGCCCGGCACAGACCCAGCACGATCTCGTCCAGGTCTATTCCGCGGGCGATCCGCCGGGTCGCGGCCCCCACGAAACGCAGCCGGTCGCCCTCACGGCGGGACGCGGCCTGCGGGTCGGGTCCCGCCGCGGGCGGGTTGGGGCCCTTGGCCGGGGCCGGGATCGCCGCGGTGGCGGGGGCGGACGCCGACGCGGCGTCGCGCTGCCGAGGCCGGGTGCGTTCCTGCGGCCGGGCGGCGAGAGGCTGCCGGCCTTCGTGGGAGGTGGGGTGCTCCGTCACGCGTGGGGTTCCGTCCGTCCGGGCCGGTTGTATGAGGCAATCACCTCGGGGAGCGCTACTGTGCCCCGGCAGGAGCAGCAATCACAACGGCTGACATCTGGTGCCCCGGAACGCGGGGCCGAAACCGGATGTCCGCACCGGGTGTCCGTGACAACGTTTCCGGCGCCGGGACGGCGGACAGCGAGCACGTCTCCACCCCTTCGTCGTGGCTCATGCGCTTCAGGTCACTCGGGCGACTCGTACGACTCATACGACTGATGCGGTTCATGAAGTGTGCAACGTGTGCGATGACTCGATGACTTGCGGTCAGGCCGTGTGCCACGCCCGTCGGTTGGGGCGGAGCTGATCTCCTCGGGGCGATCCTACGTTTGCCACCCTGGGATGCATCAAGGGTCTCACGACGGCATGGGGGAGGGGGTCCGGTCCCAGTCATCCGGCAACCGGTCCCAGTCGGCCGGAAGCGCGGGTACCCGCCAGCGCGGATCGGGCCGCCAGTCCTCCCAGCCGTCCCTGAACGGTGCCCCCCAGTCCCGGATCACCCCGACGGCCGCCTGCCCTGCCGCACGCACCCGCCGGGCGGCGGCGGGGGTCATCAGCCCGACCCGCTGGGCCTGGGCGAACTCGTCCTCGTCGCGCCAGAGCCAGCTGTGGTCCGGGAAGACCGAGATGTCGAGGAAGTGGTCCTCGGAGTCGATGCCGCCGGCCCAGCGGGTCCGCGGTTCCTCCAGGTTCACGTACCAGCTGCGGAACTGCCAGCCCTGCTCCCAGAACAGCCAGACGGACCAGGGTTCGCCGGGCCGGGCCAGCTTCAGGACCCCGTTGCCCAGCCAGGGTGAGCGGGCGGTGGTGCGCGGGGCGGTGTACCGGGTGGCGAGCGGTTCGGCGTGTACGTCGGTGCCGTCCGTCAGGACCGGCTTCACGCACTCGGTGCCGGGGGCCACCCAGACGGCGAGCAGCTCGTCGGTGTCCTGGACGACGGTGACGGGACGGCAGATGTGCACGGGATTCGGGGCCCGGCCGGCCCCGGGGTGGTGCCGCAGCGGTCCGTTGCCGCGGTAACGCCACAGGATCTGATCACCCGGCGCCCAGCGCTCGGTCTCTCCGGTACCTGTCATGGAGAGATCTTAGTTATGGCGCCGCCCCTGCGCAGCGATGCACGTCACGGACGGGTCATACGCAACACGTCCAGCGCCTCGTCGAGCTGTTCCACCGTGAGGTCGCCGCGCTCGACGTAGCCCGAATCCAGCACCACCTCGCGGATCGTCCGCCGCTCGGCCAGGGACTTCTTGGCGACCTTCGCGGCCTCCTCGTAGCCGATGTACTTGTTCAGGGGCGTGACGACGGAAGGTGAGGACTCCGCGTACTCCCTGGCCCGTTCGACGTTCGCCGTGATCCCGTCGACCGTGCGGTCCGCGAGCAGCCGGGAGACTGCCGCCAGCAGCCGGACCGACTCCAGCAGGTTCTTCGCGATGACCGGGAGCATCACGTTCAGCTCGAAGTTGCCGGCCGCTCCGGCGACGGCCACCGTCGTGTCGTTCCCGGTCACCTGGGCGGCGACCATCAGCACGGCCTCGGGAATGACCGGATTCACCTTGCCCGGCATGATCGAGGAGCCCGGCTGGAGGTCGGGGAGGCTGATCTCGGCCAGGCCGGTGCGCGGGCCCGACGCCATCCAGCGCAGATCGTTGGAGATCTTGGTGAGGGAGACCGCGATGGTGCGGAGCTGGCCGGAGGCCTCGACGAGGCCGTCCCGCGCGCCCTGCGCCTCGAAGTGGTTCCGGGCCTCGGTGAGCGGCAGCCCGGTGACGCGGGCGACCTCGGCGATGACGGCGGCGGAGAAGCCGGGCGGGGTGTTGATGCCGGTGCCGACGGCCGTGCCCCCCAGCGGCAGCTCGGCGAGGCGGGGGAGCGAGGCGTGCAGCCGCTCGATGCCGTAGCGGATCTGCGCGGCGTACCCCCCGAACTCCTGGCCCAGGGTGACCGGAGTGGCGTCCATCAGATGCGTACGTCCCGACTTCACCACGTCCGCGAACTCGGCGGACTTGCGCTCCAGCGCCGCCGCCAGATGGTCCAGGGCAGGGATGAGCTCGCCCGTCACCGCGCCGGTCGCGGCGATGTGGATGGAGGAGGGGAAGACGTCGTTGGAGGACTGCGAGGCGTTGACGTGGTCGTTGGGGTGGACCGCGCGGCCGAGCCGCTCGGTGGCGAGCGTGGCCAGGACCTCGTTGGTGTTCATGTTCGACGAGGTGCCGGAACCCGTCTGGAAGACGTCGATCGGGAAGTGGTCGTCCCAGCGCCCCTCGGCGACCTCGGCCGCGGCCTCCTGGATCGCCTCGGCGATCTCCGGGTCGAGCACCTTCAGCTCGGCGTTCACCTTCGCCGCCGCGGCCTTGACGCGGGCCAGGGCCTCGATGTGGGCCCGCTCCAGACGCTGTCCGGAGATCGGGAAGTTCTCCACGGCCCGCTGGGTCTGGGCCCGCCATTTCGCGTCGGCGGGCACCCGCACCTCGCCCATCGAGTCGTGCTCGATGCGGTAGTCCTCGCTCTGTTCCTTGTCCATCCTCGTTCAACCTCCTGAAAAAGATGAGCACTTGTCTTGTTCCATGTATTCCCAAGTTGTCTACCCACCAGTAAATACCGGGGGTAACCACAATCTCGGGAGGCGCAATGAGACGTACCGGATACCGAGTCCGATGTACGGTCGCAGCCGTCGCGGCCATGGCGGCGGCGTTGGGCGGAATGACGGTCGCCGCCGGTCCGGCAGGTGCTGCCCAGCCCGGCACCAGCAGTACCGCTTCCACCCCGCTGTCGCCCGAACTGGAGGCCCTGCGCGCCGCCGAGGCCACCCGGCTGTACGGCAACCCGGCCGAGCGGCCGCTCGCCGAACGGAAGACCGGGCTCATCTCGCTCGGCGACAGCGAGATCTCGGGCGAGGGCGTCGGCACGTACGAGGCGGGCACCAACGGCCCCGACAACTGGTGCCACCGCTCGCCCGACGCCGCCATCCACCGCACCGGGATTCCGGCCGACGTCACGTACAACGTCTCCTGCTCCGGCGCGTACACCGGAAACATCGTCATCGGCGGCTCGAAGCAGTACGCCGACGAGCTCGTGCAGAGCGACAGCCTCGCCATCAAGGCGCGCAACACCCGCATCAAGATGATCGTGCTGGTGGCGGGTGCCAACGACGACCTCCAGTTCGGTCCGGTCATGACGGACTGCGTCGAGCGCTGGGTCCTCCTCCAGGGTGCCTGCCAGTCGAAGTACGAGGGCGGCTGGCAGGCCCGCGTCGACGGACTCGTGCCCAAGGTCGAGAAGACCGTGCGCGACCTGCGGACGGTGATGACCGGCGCCGGTTACGCGGAGGGCGACTACAAGCTCGTCGTCATGGGCTACCCGAGCCCCATCGGCCCGGACTTCTACGACAACCCGAACTTCCCCGGCAAGCTTCCCGGCGGGTGCGCCGGATACGACTCCGACGCCGCCTGGGGCCGTAACACGGCCGTGCCCGCCTTCGAGCGCGGCATGCGCAGGGTCGCCACCGACACCGGAGCCGTCTACCTGGACAACTCCCGGCTCTTCCACGGCCACGAGGTGTGCAGCGAGTCCACCTGGGCCCGCGGCCTGTTCATCGACCTCTCGCACTTCCCGCCGGACTCCAACTCCGTCCGGCAGTCCTTCCACCCGAACGCGGCAGGGCACGGCGCCTTCGCCTCCTGCCTCACCCAGATCTACAACTCGGGCCTGCGCGAGGCGAGCTGCGCCGACCCGGCGAGCACCGGAAAGCCCGTCCTGCAGCCGGCCGCCTGGGACGACGCCTTCAAGCGCCTGCGCGGGGAGGCCACGGGCAGCTGCCTGGACGTGCCCGCATCGGTCACCCGCAACAGCACCGGCGTCACCGGCTGGGAGTGCCACGGCGGGCGGAACCAGGGCTGGTGGTACGACTCCGGCACGAAGACCCTGCGCACGGAACTGAGCCACGACCGCTGCCTCGACGTCCCGGGTGCGGACTACAGGGCGGGCGCCGCCCTCATCCTCTACAACTGCTCGGGCGCGGCCAACCAGCAGTTCGTCCGGCAGTCGGGCACCCTGCGCCCGGCCGCCTCGACCGGGCTGTGCGCGACCCTGGCGGGGGCGCACGACCCGCTGAGGCTGCAGCCCTGCGACGCGAGCGCGCAGCAGCGCTTCGCGTAGGTCCGGCAGGCAGGGGGGCGGGGCCGGCCGGTCACGCCCCCCTGCCCCGCGCTCAGTCCGACGTCACGAACGCGCCCAGGATCGCAGCCAGATGCCCCGGGTCGTCCGCCCCGCACAGCTCGCGCGCCGAGTGCATCGACAGACCCGGCACGCCCACGTCCACGGTCTGCACACCCAGCCGGGCCGCGGTGAGCGGACCGATGGAGGTGCCGCAAGGCATCGCGTTGTTGGAGACGAAGGGCTGCCACGGCGCCCCCGCCCGCTCGCAGGCGGAGGCGAACACCGCGATGCCGGTCGAGTCGGTGGCGTAGCGCTGATTGGCGTTGACCTTGACCGTGGGGCCACCGTTGGGCAGCGGCCGGTGGTCGGGGTCGTGGCGCTCCGCGTAGTTGGGGTGGACCGCGTGCGCCATGTCCGCCGAGACGCAGAAGGCACCCGCCAGTGCCCGCGACCAGTCCTCCGGGCTTCCGCCGCGGGCGGTGACCGAACGGCTCAGCACGCGCTCCAGCAACGGGCTCTGCGCACCGGTGTCGGAACCGCTGCCGACCTCCTCGTGATCGAAGGCGGCCAGGACGGGGATGTACGCGGGCTCTCCGGCCGCCCCGGCCGCGCCGGCCAGCGCCGTGACACCCGCGTGCACCGACACCAGGTTGTCCAGCCGGGACGCGACCAGGAACTCCTTCTCCGCGCCCAGGTATCCGGGGGGCTGGATGTCGTGGAGCATCAGGTCCCAGCCGAGCACCTCGTCCGGATCGGCCTCGGCCGCCGCGGCGACCCGGCGCAGCAGCGCCCCCTCCTCGGCCGCACCGAGCGACCAGACCGGGGCGATGTGCCGCTGCCGGTCCAGAGCGAGGCCGTCGTTGACGGAACGGTCCAGGTGGATGGCCAGCTGCGGCACGCGCAGCAGCGGTTCGTCGATCTGGACGAGCCGTGATTCGGTCGTGCCGCCCGGACCGCGCAGGGCCAGACGGCCGGAGATGCCCAGATCGCGGTCGAGCCAGGTGTTGAGCGGGACACCGCCGTAGATCTCCACCGCGATCTGCCGCCACCCGGCCGAGCCGGTGTCGGGGGTGGGTTTGATCCGCAGGTTCGGCGAGTCGGTGTGGGTGCCGATGATCCGGAACGGCGTGTGGCAGGGCGTGCCCTCGGGCGCGTACCAGGCGATCAGGGCGCCACCGCGGACGACGAAGCTGCCGCCCGTGGTGCCCGTCCAGTCGTCGGTGCCCCGCAGCTCACGGAAGCCGGCCTTCTCCAGGCGTTGGGCCGCGCTCGCCACGGCGTGGTACGGGGAGGGGCTGGCCCTGATGAAGGAGAGCAGGTCGTCGGTGTGGCTGCGGTGAGGGACCGGCGTCATGCGGTGTCCGCCTTTCCGGAGTGGGACGGTGAGGGTGGTTCGGGCGTGAGGACGCGGGGCGTTCCGGCATGGGGGACCGTGAGCCGGAGTGCGGGGTCAGGGGCGCAGTTCTCCGGCAACGCGGACAACTCACCGCATCGGCGCGGTCGCCCGCAAGCTGCGCGGACGGCCCGCTGCGCGAGATTGGCCGAATTCCGTCGTAGGTGGATCGGTCCTGCGGCCCGTCACGGCGTCGGCCGGCTCGGCGCCGCCCTGCGCAGACCCGTCACCCGGAGCAGGAACACCGCCGCCACCAGCAGGGCCGCGCCGTGGGACCAGCCGACGACGGTCAGCGGGCTGAAGCGGTCGAGCGCCGCCGCGACGAGGATCATCCCGGCCCCGAAGCCGAGGTTCTCCACAGTCGCGGACAGACCGAAGGCATGGGCCCGCAGCCCGGTCGGCAGCGTCTGCAGATGAGAGGTGTACGAGACCTCCGTGAGTCCGTCGGCGGCCCCGGCCACCAGGGCGATCACGGCCGTGGCGGCCAGCGGGAACCCCGCGAACGCCAGGATGAACGCCCCCGACATCACACAGGTGCCGTACCCGAAGCCCAGCGCGCCCACGGACCGGCCGGTGCGCCGCGTGTACCGCTGGATCAGCTGCTGGGCCACGATGTTGCCGAGCGCCCACAGGCACCAGAAGGAGCTGACGAAGACGGCAGGACGCGAGGCGTCGAGCGCGCTGGAGTAGACCGGGAGCGCGGCGTTGTGCGAGGACGAGCCGAGGGCGTCGACACCGCGCAGCGCCACCATCAGCGCGAGACCGGGCGCGGCGGCCAGGGCGGTCAGCGCGACGGGCAACCGCCGCCGGGCCGGCCGGGGGGCCTGCGACGGTTCCGCCTCCGGCGTGCCCTTTCCACCGCCGGCGATCGGCAGCAGGGCCACGGTCACCGCACAGACCGCGAAGGTGGCCATGTCCACCACGAAAGCGGCGGTGTACCCGACGAGCGAGACGACGACACCCGCCGAGGCGAAACCGGCCACCATCGCCATCGAACGCCCGCTGATCGACAGGGAGTTCGCCCAGGAGCGCCGCTCCTCGCCCACCATCTCGGGAATGGAACTGCGCAGCGACACCATGAACAGCGTCCCGCAGGAGCCGACCACCACGGACACGGCGACGAGCGCGGCCGTACGCAGGCCGTGCGGCGCGAAGATCAGCAGCAGCATCACCGCCGCCTGCGCGATATTCGTCCAGAGCATGACGCTTTTCGCGGTGAAGCGGGCGAGGAGACTGCCCGCGGCGAGCCCGGCGGCGAATCCGGATCCGAGCCGGACCGCCATGAACAGGCCCAGGGCGAGAGCCCGGCCCGTCGTCTCGTAGACGAACAGGTTGAGCGCCACCATATTCAGGAACGTGCCGTAGGAAGAGATGGCGTAGCCGGTCACCAGGAATCGATAACGCCGCTCTCCGCGCGCGGAGTCGGCCGATTCACCGAGGGGCCGGCCGGGGGAGTCGTCGATGCCGGGCGTCACCTCTCCATGGTCGCCGAGGTGCGTCAACTCTCCGCTGTCATCCCGTATGCACAAAGGTAATCTGCATACTTGTGAAGGACGATCATTCCAGCCCACCGGCATGTGATTGCCGCGAATCGTCGGCGGACGACTCGCGGGACCGTCCTGCGCCGGAGTCCCCGTGCGACGCGGCGCTCGCGACCTACCGGCGTGCGCTGGTGGCGGGGAGCCTTCCGCGGGACCAGGTGACCGGCTGTCTGGTGACCCTCCATCTGATGGTCGCGGACCGTGAGTCACCGCAGTCCATGATCCCCGTACCGCCCGAGACGGCTTCGTACGCCGCACTCGCCCCGCTCCAGGAGGCCATCCTCGAACGGCGCCGCACGCTGCGTGCCACCCGCGCCACGCTCTCCGCCTTCGAGGCGCTGTACGCGGACGTGCACCGGACCCAGCAGCCCGTACTCACCCGGCTCTCCGGCGCGGCCGTCATCAGCCGTGCGCTGGACGCCGGGGTGGCGGGCTGCCGCGAGGAGGTCCGCACCGCCCACCCGGGGGGCGGCCGGCCCCCGGGTGTGCTCCAGGAGGCCCTGACCCGGGACCTTCGCAGTCTGCGGCGGGGCGTCCGGCAGCGGACGATCTACCAGCACACCGTCCGGTCCGACCGTGCGACCCTCTCGTACATCGAGCAGGTCACCGCCGCGGGGGCGGAGGTCAGGACGCTCGCCGAGGTCGTCGACCGGGTGATCCTCTTCGACCGGGACCTCGCCTTCGTCCCGTTCTCCGATGCGCCGCACCAGGCCCTGCGCATCCAACACCCCTCCCTGGCACGCTTCCTGGCCCGCGGATTCGACGAGGCATGGGCCCGTGCGGTGCCGGTCAGGCCGGAGCGGGCGCCCCTGCGCACCCCCGTCATCACGTCCGACCTGCAACGCGCCATCCTGCTGGCGGTGGTCAACGGGGAGACGGACGCCTCGATCGCCCGGCGGATCGGGATGAGCCGCCGCAGCGTCGCCGAACACATGCGGAAGGTCTCCGAGCAGCTGGGCAGTACCAGCCGCGCCCAGCTCGGCTATCTCGTCGCGACGTCAGGACTGCTGGAGGACTGAGCCCGAGGGGCTCCTGGACGGCTGCCCCGGAGCCGGGACGGCTGAGGGGCGCACCGGCCGCCGCGGCCGGAACGCCCCCCCGTGCGTGCGGGTGCCGGTCAGCCGAGGCCGGGACCGCGCACCGGGATGCTGGTGAACGTCGGGGCGGGGGCGGGCTCCGTGAAGAAGTCGTTTCCCTTGTCGTCGACGACAACGAACGCCGGGAAGTCCTCGACCTCGATCTTCCAGACGGCCTCCATGCCGAGTTCCTCGTACTCGACGACCTCGACCTTCTTGATGCAGTCCTGCGCGAGGCGGGCCGCCGGGCCACCGATCGAACCGAGGTAGAAACCGCCGTGCGCGTCGCACGCGTCGGTGACCTGCTTGGACCGGTTCCCCTTCGCCAGCATCACCTTGGAGCCGCCCGCCGCCTGGAACTGGGCGACGTAGCTGTCCATCCGGCCGGCCGTCGTCGGGCCGAAGGAACCGGAGGCATAACCCTCGGGCGTCTTGGCCGGTCCCGCGTAGTACACGGGGTGGTCCTTCAGGTACTGCGGCATCTCCTCGCCCGCGTCCAGCCGCTCCTTGATCTTGGCGTGCGCGATGTCGCGCGCCACGACCAGCGGTCCGGTCAGCGAGAGCCGGGTCTTGACCGGGTACTTCGTCAGCTCGGCGAGGACGTCGTCCATCGGCCGGTTGAGGTCGATCTTCACGACGTCACCGGACTCGTCCAGGTGCTCGTCGGTCGTGTCGGGGAGGAAGCGCGCCGGGTCCTTCTCCAACTGCTCCAGGAAGACGCCCTCGGCGGTGATCTTCGCGGTCGCCTGGCGGTCGGCGGAGCAGGACACGGCGATGGCGACGGGCAGCGAGGCGCCGTGCCGGGGCAGCCGGACCACACGCACGTCGTGGCAGAAGTACTTGCCGCCGAACTGCGCCCCGATGCCGATCTTCTGCGTCAGCTCGAAGACCTTCTCCTCCAGCTCCTTGTCGCGGAAACCGTGACCGGTCGGGGAGCCCTCGGCGGGCAGCTCGTCCAGGTAGTGCGCGGAGGCGTACTTCGCGGTCTTCAGCGCGAACTCGGCCGACGTGCCGCCGACGACGATCGCCAGGTGGTACGGCGGGCAGGCCGCGGTCCCCAGCGAACGGATCTTCTCCTCCAGGAACTTCATCATGGAGGTCTCGTTGAGGACCGCCTTGGTCTCCTGGAAGAGGAACGACTTGTTGGCCGAGCCGCCGCCCTTGGCCATGAAGAGGAACTTGTACGCCCCGCCGTCGGTCGCGTACAGCTCGATCTGGGCCGGGAGGTTCGAGCCGGTGTTCTTCTCGTCCCACATGTTCAGCGGGGCCATCTGCGAGTAGCGCAGGTTGAGCTTGGTGTACGCGTCGAAGATGCCGTGCGACAGGGCCTCCTCGTCACCGCCCGCCGTCAGCACGTTCTGTCCGCGCTTGCCCATGACGATCGCGGTGCCGGTGTCCTGGCACATCGGCAGCACGCCCGCAGCGGCGATGTTCGCGTTCTTCAGCAGGTCGAGCGCGACGAACTTGTCGTTGGACGACGCTTCGGGGTCGTCCACGATCCGCCGCAGCTGCGCCAGGTGCGCGGGCCGCAGATAGTGCGAGATGTCGTGCATCGCCTCGGCGGCCAGGGTGCGCAGCGCCTCCGGCTCGACCTTGAGGAACGTACGTCCGTCGGCCTCGAAGGTGGACACACCCTCGGCGGTGACCAGGCGGTACGGCGTGGTGTCCTCTCCCAGGGGGAGCAGATCGGAGTACGCAAACTCTGGCATTACGGCCATTCCTCACTCGGCAGACAGCGGCTGACCTCCCTTGGGCAGCGCACCCACCAGGGTAGGACCCCGCGGGGGCGGTGAGCCTGTGAGGTAGGGCTCACCCGGCCGGACCCGGAGGCGGTCGCGATACAGGTGCGTTGAGCCCTGGTCGCGATCTATCGCGTTTGGGTACGCTGGGCCGGTGGACCTCGAAAAGCACCCCCAGCAGCCCACCGCGCCGGCGGAACCCGTTGTCATCCGCGCCTCGGACGCGGACCGTGACCGGATCGCGGACATCCTGCGGGAGGCGATGGCCGAGGGCCGGCTGACCGCCGACGAGCATGCCGAGCGGGTCGACGCCGTCTACCGCGCCAAGACCATGGGTGAACTCGAACCGCTGGTACGGGACCTGCCCACCCCGGGCGGTACCCCCAGGGCCGCAGGCGCCTCGTACGACCGCACCCCCGAGGTGCCGACGGGCCCCGCCGACAACCTGGTGGCGATCTTCAGCAGTGCCAGTCGCAAGGGACGCTGGCGGGTCGGCGGGCGCACGAACGCGTTCGCGCTGTTCGGCAGCGTGGAAATCGATCTGACCGAGGCGCTTTTCGGCCAGCGGCTCACCGTGATCAACGCGACCTCCATCTTCGGGAGCGTGGACATCAGGGTCCCCGAGAACATCTCGCTGCGCGGTAGCGGGACGGGAGTATTCGGAAGTTTCGAAGTCGCCACCCTGGAATCGGCGGATCCCGAGGCCCCTGTGGTCGCCGTCAACGGCTATTCGGTGTTCGGCAGCGTCGAGGCCAAGCCCAAGCGCGGCAAGTTCATTACGGATCTGCAGGACCGGCTGCGTAAACATCTCGGCCACTGACGACGGCGCGACGGCGCGATGGCGCGCAGTGGTGTGTCCGGGGGCGGAATGGCGTGCGGGGGCGCGGAATCAGGCGCGGGACGCGCGGATTCAGGCGGAAATCAGCTCGACCGCAATTCCGTGGTCCGGAACTGAGTGCCACTCAGTGCATAGGCGTGCGCACAGCGGGTAGGGAGTGCTGCATCGCCTCTTGCTCGCGAAGTCGTCGTCAGGAGTGGACCGTGCTGCAACTGCCGCATCAGCCCCTGCAGGTCGCCGCCATCCCTCCCCAGCGGACCCCCGCTCGGGAGGACCAGGCAGGCCCCTGGCACTCGGAGGCGGTGTGCCGCCGGGATGAAGCCGGGCTGTTCTTCGCCCCGTCGAAGGAGCCGACTGCTGCCCGACTGTCGCGTGAGGAGTCCGCGAAGCGGGTCTGCGCGCGCTGCCCCGTAATGATCGAATGCCGGGAACACGCCCTGGTGCAACCGGAGCCGTACGGCGTGTGGGGCGGCCTCACGGCTGCCGAGCGCCGGGTGGCGCTCGCCCGCCGCAGGCGGCGCGATGCGGAGCTCAAGGCATCCGGCGCGACCGGCCGCATCGCCGCGGCCGGCTGACGCCGGCCCGGGACCGTACCCGACTGCGCGAAGAGGCGCCCCCACCGCACATGGGGGGCGCCTCTTCGCATGGGCGTGCCCGAGCGCTGTCCCGCAATTCCCGGGACAGCCCTTACATCACTTCGCGCGGTCGAAGTCGATCGCGCTGTAGGCACGCAGCTTCGACAGCCGGTGGGTGGAGTCGATCTTGCGGATGGTGCCCGACTTGGAACGCATGACGATCGACTCGGTGGTCGCCGTCTCCGCGCGGTAGCGCACCCCGCGCATCAGCTCGCCGTCCGTGATGCCGGTCGCGACGAAGAACACGTTGTCGCCGCTGACCAGGTCGTCCGTGGACAGGACCCGGTCCAGGTCGTGCCCGGCGTCCAGGGCGCGCTGCCGTTCGGCATCGTCCTTCGGCCAGAGCTTTCCCTGGATGACACCGCCGAGGCACTTTATGGCGCAGGCCGAGATGATGCCTTCGGGCGTGCCGCCGATCCCCATGAGCAGGTCGACGCCGGTGCCCTCGCGGGCGGCCATGATCGAGCCGGCGACGTCGCCGTCGGAGATGAACTTGATCCGGGCGCCGGTCTCCCGGATCTCCTTGACGATGCCCTCGTGGCGGGGGCGGTCGAGGATGACGACGGTGACGTCCTCGGGCGTGGAGTTCTTCGCCTTCGCGACCCGGCGGATGTTCACCGAGACGGGGGCGTTGATGTCGACGAAGTCGGCGGCCTCGGGGCCGGTGACCAGCTTGTCCATGTAGAAGACGGCCGACGGGTCGAACATCGCGCCCCGGTCCGCCGCGGCCAGCACGGCGATCGCGTTCGGCATGCCCTTGGCGTTCAGGGTGGTGCCGTCGATCGGGTCGACGGCGATGTCGACCTCGGGACCCGTCCCGTCGCCGACGCGCTCGCCGTTGAACAGCATGGGCGCTTCGTCCTTCTCGCCCTCACCGATGACGACGACGCCGTTCATCGACACGGTGGAGACGAGGGTGCGCATGGCCTTCACGGCGGCGCCGTCGGCGCCGATCTTGTCCCCGCGGCCGACCCAGCGCCCGGCGGCCATGGCGGCGGCCTCGGTGACCCGGACGAGCTCCATGGCGAGGTTGCGGTCGGGGGCCTCCGGGGAGACCTCCAGCTGGGACGGCAGATGATGCTCGGACATCGGAGCGCACCTTTCTGTACGACGACGACCGGATGAGGGTGATGTGACTCTATCGTCAGGCCGATAAAATGAGCAGACCGGGTCACGAATGAGCGGCCGTGCCTGCTCCCGTCTTCGGAGCGGACCCTCGTTCCGACCATGCTCCGCCCCTCGACCCGGTCCCGCGATCCGGTTCCTCAGGGGCTGATGCGACGATGGACGCGTGGCAAGCAAGCGAGGCAAGCAGACAGTGCGGGACATGATCCTGTCGTTGGCGGTGATCGCCGCCATGGCGGGCGTCGTCTACATCTTCATCCCGCACGACGACAAGGCCGATCCCGTCAAGGCGGTCGACTACCGGGTCGAGCTCCTGACCGCGCGGCGAGCGGCCCCGTACCCGGTGGCCGCCCCGAGCGGACTGGTGCAGGGCTGGAAGCCCACCTCGGTCGGTTACGACCGCGCGGCGGGCGACAGCTGGCACCTGGGCTTCCTGGACCCCGACGGCAAGTACGTCGCGGTGGAGCAGTCCACGTCCCCCGCGAAGAAGTACGTCACCGAGGTCAGCCAGAAGGCGAAGGACACCGGGCGTACGCAGCGGGTGGCGGGGCAGACCTGGCAGCACTGGGAGGGCCCGAAGTACGACGCCCTCGTACGCCAGGACAAGGGTGCGACCACGGTCGTCACCGGGTCCGCGTCGACGGAGCGGCTGGCGGAGATGGCGGCGTCGCTCAAGACGTCCTGACCGGCGGACGCGCTCGCGCGCCGGACATGAGGAAGGCCCCGGAGCATGCGCTCCGGGGCCTTCCTCATGTCCATGCGCCCCTGGGGGCGGTGGGCTCAGACGGTCTTGACGACCTCGTCGAACGCCAGGCGCGGCAGACGCGGGAACCAGGCGTCCTCGCCCGGCTTGCCGATGTTGACGACCATCAGCACGTTGTGGTCGCCGTCGAGGAACTCCTTCTCGATGCCCGCGGCGTCGTAGCCGGTCATCGGGCCGGCGGCCAGGCCGGCGGCGCGGACGCCGATGATGAAGTAGGCGGCCTGCAGGGCGCCGTTCAGCGCGGCGGCGGACTCGCGGACCGGGCGCTCGGAGAAGAACGCGTCCTTGGCCTGCGGGAAGTGCGGCAGCAGGGCCGGGAGCTCCTCGTGGAACTCGTTGTCGGTGGCCAGGATCGCGACCAGCGGGGCGGTCGAGGTCTTGGGCTGGTTGCCCTCGGCCATGTGCGGGACCAGGCGGGCGCGAGCCTCGTCCGAACGGACCAGGACGACGCGCAGCGGCGACTGGTTGAACGCGGTCGGGCCGTACTTGACCAGGTCGTAGATCGCCTGGACCTGCTCGTCGGTCACCGGCTCGTCGGTGAAGGTGTTGGCGGTGCGGGCCTCACGGAAGAGGAGGTCCTGGGCGGCGGGGTCAAGAACGAGGGACATCTTGCGTATTACCTTCCGGACGAACACGGGGGATCAAGCAACACCGGTCACCGTACGGGAGAGGTAGGTTAACTTTCAACTAAAACGGGGAAGGAGTGACTCACTCCACAACGCGGGTGTCTTGTGCTGGTCCGACCGTCTGTGCGTACGGCCTGCTCAGCCCGCGTCGGCAGCCGCGTCCCCGGGGTCCTGCGCGGGGGAGGCAGGCGCCGCCAGCGCCGCGTCGAGACGGGCGCGCGCTCCCTCCAGCCAGCGCCGGCACACCTTCGCCAGCTCCTCGCCACGCTCCCACAGCGCAAGGGAGTCCTCCAGCGAGGTCCCACCCGCCTCCAGCCGGCGCACCACCTCGATCAGCTCGTCGCGCGCCTGCTCATAACCGAGCGTGCCCGTGGCCGAAGCCGTCGTCGTACCGTCGTCCGTCATGTGATCCACCCTATGCGTCGGCATGTCCGTCACTCCCGGCCCCGGCCGGTCTTCCGGGGCCCGTCCACCGGCCCCGCGATGTGCTGCCTCACTCGGCGACCCGCACCACGAACTCGCCCCCCGAGACGCGTGCCCGCAGCGCCTCCCCCGGGGAGCCCGCGTCGGCCGGGTCGCGGACCACGTGTCCGTCGGCCCGCTGGAGCACTGCGTAGCCGCGCTCCAGCGTTGCCGCGGGCGACAGCGCGAGCACCCGGGCGCGGGTGTGCGCGAGCTCCGAGTCCGCACGGTCCAGCAGGTGCCCCAGCACCCGGCGGCCGCGCCCGATCAGCGCGTCGACCTCCGAGGCGCGCTCGTCCACCATCCGCTGCGGGTGCTCCATGGAGGGCCGCCCCAGCGCGTGCGCCAGGCCACGCTCCTCCCGGTCGAGCAGCCCCCGTACCGTCCGCAGCGCCCGGTCCCGCAACTGCTGCACCCGGTCCAGCTCCTCGCCCACATCGGGTACGACCTTCTTCGCCGCGTCCGTGGGTGTGGAGGCCCGCACATCGGCGACGAGGTCGAGCAGGGGGGAGTCCGGCTCGTGCCCGATCGCCGAGACGACCGGGGTGCGGCAGGCGGCGACCGTACGGATCAGCTCCTCGTCCGAGAACGGCAGCAGGTCCTCCACGCTGCCGCCGCCGCGCGCCACGACGATCACGTCCACCTCGTCGACGGCGTCGAGCTCCTTGACCGCGCGGACCACCTGATTCACCGCGTGCACCCCCTGCACGGCGGTGTTGCGGACCTCGAACCGGACCGCTGGCCACCGGCGGCGTGCGTTCTCCAGCACATCGCGCTCGGCCGCCGACGCGCGCCCGCAGACCAGCCCGATCAGCTGGGGCAGGAACGGCAGCGGCTTCTTGCGGTCGAGAGCGAAGAGGCCCTCCGAGGCCAGGGACTTCTTGAGCTGCTCCAACCGGACCAGCAGCTCACCGATGCCGACCGGCCGGATCTCCGTGGCCCGCAGCGAGAGCTGGCCACGGGGCGCGTACCACTCGGGCTTCGCGAGCACCACGACCCGCGCCCCCTCCGTCACCACGTCCGCGATCCGGTCGAAGGCCTGCCGGAAGCAGGTCACGCTCACCGAGATGTCGTGCGACGGATCGCGCAGCGTCAGGAACACCACTCCGGCACCCGGCCGCCGCGACAGCTGTGTGATCTGCCCCTCGACCCAGACCGCGCCGAGCCGGTCGATCCAGCCGCCGATGAGCCGTGACACGTCACCGACGGGCAGCGGAGCTTCCGGGGAAGTTTGGAGAGCCATGCGGGCGAGCGTATCCGCCGGCACCGACAACCGGCCCGTCCCCGGGACGGACCGCCCGCGCGGGCCCCCCGGCCCCTCACCCCACCCGGCGCCCGCGCTGTGCCAGGAGCACCACCAGCCCCACCGCCAGCCAGCACGCCCCCACCACCTGAGCGCTCGACGTCGCCTCCACGATCACCGCGATCAGCACCCCGGCACCCACCACCGGGATCAGGACGTGCCGCCACCAACTCGGCGGCCCCTCCATCCGCCGCACCGCGAACCAGCCGACCACCGACGCGTGCAGCAGGACGAACGCGGTCAGCGCGCCGATGTCCACCACCGACACCAGATGATCCAGACCGTCGTCACGCCGGGCCGCCCACACCGCCGCCACCAGCGTCACGACCGCCGCGATCAGGATCGCGATCCGCGGCACCCCCGAGCTCGGATCGACCTTGGACAACAGCGTGGGCAGCCGGCGCTCACGGGCCATCGCGAACAGCAGCCGTCCCGCGGCCGCCTGCCCGGCCAGCGCCGCGAACGCCGCTCCGATCGCCTTGCTGACCGCCACCAGATCGTGCAGCCAGGACCCCACCGCGGAGTCCACCGTGTCGTAGAAGGCCGAGCCCTGCGCCACCGGATCGGCGGCCAGATCCGCCGACGACATCGGCTCCAGCAACGCGGCCAGATACGCCTGCGCCACGAACAGCACCCCCGCCAGCACCAGGCAGAACAGCACCGCCCGCGCCACCTTCGCCGAACCGCCCGTCACCTCCTCCGCGAACGAGGCGATCGCGTCGAAGCCCAGATACGAGAGCACCGCCACGGACACCGCGCCCAGCACCGCCGTCGCCGAGAACCCGGAGTCCCCGGTGAGCGGCGTCAGCCAGCCGCGCTGCGCCCCGTCCCGCACGAGCACCACCACCGCGGACACCGCGAAGACCAGCAGCACCACGATCTCCATCGCGAGCACCGCGAAACCGACCCGCGCCGCCGCCCGCACCCCCCAGAGGTTGAGCAGCGTCGTGAGGACCACCGCCAGCGCCGTCCACACCCAGCGCGACACCTCCGGCACCAGCGAGTTCATCGCGATCCCGGAGAAGAGATAGGCGACCGCGGGGATCAGCAGGTAGTCGAGCATCGCCATCCACCCGGCGATGAACCCCGGCCCCTCGCCGAGCCCCTTGCGCGCGTAGGCGAAGACCGAACCCGCCAGGGGGGCTACCCGCACCATCTGGGCGTAACTGAACGCGGTGAACGCCATCACGACGGTCGCGGCGATGTACACCAGCGCCACGGCACCGTCGGCCTTCGCGTCCAGGGTGCCGAAGACGCCGACAGGGGCCATCGGGGCGATGAAGAGCAGCCCGTAGACCACCAGATCCCGGAAGCCGAGCGTCCGCCGCAGCCCCGCCCGGTCAGTCGTGCTGCCGGCATGCCTGCCGCTGCCGGAATCGCTGCCGCTGCCGGCCATGAGTCCTCCGTCGGTCGCGTCATTGGTGGCGTGATGATCAGTCTCCCGACCCAGCCGCCCCCGCGCCTGTTCGGTACGGCCTTACGGCCTCCCACGCCGTCGCGACGGCGCCGTTACGATGGGACGCATGACTGCTACGACACCCCGCCGCGTCCTGCTCGCCGCTCCCCGTGGCTACTGCGCGGGCGTGGACCGTGCCGTGATCGCCGTGGAGAAGGCCCTTGAGCAGTACGGCTCCCCGGTCTACGTGCGCCACGAGATCGTCCACAACAAGTACGTCGTACAGACGCTGGAGAAGAAGGGCGCCATCTTCGTCGAGGAGACGGCGGAGGTCCCCGAGGGCTCGATCGTCATGTTCTCCGCGCACGGCGTCGCGCCCACCGTGCACGAGGAGGCGGCCGAGCGGAAGCTCGCCACGATCGATGCGACCTGCCCCCTCGTCACCAAGGTCCACAAGGAGGCCGTCCGCTTCGCGCAGGAGGACTTCGACATCCTCCTGATCGGCCACGAGGGCCACGAAGAGGTCATCGGCACCTCCGGCGAGGCCCCCGACCACATCACCCTGGTCGATGGCCCCGAGGACGTCGCGAACGTCGAGGTGCGTGACCCCTCCAGGGTCGTATGGCTCTCCCAGACCACCCTCTCGGTCGACGAGACGATGGAGACCGTCGGCGCGCTGAAGGAGAAGTTCCCGCTCCTGATCTCGCCGCCCAGCGACGACATCTGCTACGCCACGCAGAACCGCCAGATCGCGGTGAAGCAGATGGGGGCGGACGCCGACCTGGTGATCGTCGTCGGCTCGAAGAACTCCTCGAACTCGGTCCGTCTGGTCGAGGTCGCGCTCGGCGCGGGTGCGGGCGACTCCCACCTCGTCGACGCGGCCGACGAGATCGACGAGGCCTGGCTGGAGGGTGTCTCCACGGTCGGGGTCACTTCCGGCGCGTCCGTGCCCGAGGTGCTGGTCGACGGCGTCCTGGCCTGGCTGTCCGAGCGGGGCTTCGAGGACGTGGAGATCGTGAAGGCGGCCGAGGAGTCCATCGTGTTCTCGCTGCCCAAGGAGCTCCGCCGCGACCTGCGCGCGGAGGCGGCGGCACTGACGGCGCAGTAGCACCTGGCGTCGCCCGGCCCCCGGTCGGTTTCCCGTTCCGGGAAGTGAGCGGGGCCGGGTACCCGTACCGTGGATCACATGGAGATCTTCGGCGTGGACATCGGCGGATCCGGGATCAAGGGTGCTCCCGTGGACCTGGATCGCGGGGACCTGGCGCAGGAGCGCCACAAAGTACTCACCCCGCACCCGGCCACGCCTGAGGACGTGGCCGGGTGCGTGGCCGAGGTGGTCGGCCACTTCGACTGGAAGGGGCCGGTGGGCATCACCTTCCCGGGCGTCGTCACCGACGGTCTCACCCGCACCGCGGCCAATGTCGACAAGGGCTGGATCGACCTGGACGCCCGCACCCTGCTCGGCGACAGGCTGGGCCTCCCCGTCACGATCCTGAACGACGCGGACGCGGCCGGTATCGCCGAGATGACCTTCGGCGCGGGCCGGGGCCGCAAGGGCACGGTCATCATGCTGACGCTCGGTACGGGGATCGGCAGCGCCCTCTTCATCGACGGCCGGCTCGTGCCCAACACCGAGCTCGGCCATCTGGAGCTGCACGGCCACGACGCGGAGAAGCACGCCTCCACGAAGGCCAAGGAGGACGAGGACCTCAGCTGGCACCACTGGGCGCACCGGGTGCAGAAGTACCTCGCCCATGTGGAGATGCTGTTCTCGCCCGAGCTGTTCATCATCGGCGGCGGAGTCAGCCGCAAGGCCGAGAAGTTCCTGCCGCTCATCGAACACGTCCGGGCCGAGATGGTGCCTGCGGAACTGCAGAACAACGCCGGAATCGTGGGCGCGGCGATGGCAGCGGCACACCGCTGAGCCGAGGCGTCTCAGCGCCGGGAGGGCCGCCGCGGGGTCCGTCCTGCGGGCCGGGCCGCCGGTGACGGCTGTCCGGCAGGCCGCGCGGTCTGCGCGGCCAGCAGCATCCGCCGCTGCCGGGCCCGCATCAACCGGACCTTCCGTACGGTCGCGATGAGCCCGGCGACGAGCGTGCCGCCGTACAGCCAGCCGGCATGGACGGCGAGGGCGGTGACGACGGCCATGGTCTGTCCGCCGAAGCCGCCCGTGCCGCCCGAGATCGGGATGATGCCGACGGCGAACGCGATCGGCACGCTGATCGGCGCGGTCACCAGGTCGGCGGGTCGCACCCAGAGCGCGGCCAGCGCGCTGACCGGCAGGAACAGCACACCGAAGACGGCGGACGAGCCGTCGAACAGCAGCCAGTCCGCACAGCCGATGACGAACATGACGGCGGCGGCGAAGAGCCCGGCGCCGATACCGGTCAGCCGGGGATTGGGCAGCCGCCGCAGGGCCAGCACGGCAGGCGCGACCGGGCGGCCCCGGCCGGCCGGCGTGCTCATCACCCGATGGACGGGCGCGCCTTCGTCGCCGGCCCCCTCGGCTCCCTTGGTCCCGAGCGGGGACAGCGGGGCCTGCCGGGTCTGCCTGCGCTGCGGGGGACGTGTCCTGTGCTGCTCCACCGGGACAACGTAGGTCGCCGGGCGGCCGGAAGCGGGTGCGGGACACGCGCTTTGGCCGACGTTAGCGATGAGTTCGATGCCACACGGCCCAACGGGAACCGATTCCGCCCCCGATTCCGTCCCGGTCCCCCGCTCGGACACCCCCGTACCCCGGAGCCGGCCCCACTGCCGCCCGACCCGTGACCGCCCGCTCGCCCCCGCCCGTAAACTGGAGAATCGGCCCACCCGGGCCCGATGTCCATTCGAGCCCGTCCACCCCCTAGGGAAGTCGCCACCGTGTCGCTCACGATCGGAATCGTCGGTCTGCCGAATGTCGGCAAGTCGACCCTTTTCAACGCCCTGACCAAGAACGACGTGCTGGCGGCCAACTACCCGTTCGCCACGATCGAGCCGAACGTCGGCGTCGTCGGTGTCCCCGACCCGCGGCTGAACACGCTCGCCGAGATCTTCGGCTCGCAGAAGCTGCTCCCGGCGACGGTCGACTTCGTCGACATCGCAGGCATCGTGCGCGGCGCGAGCGAGGGTGAGGGACTGGGCAACAAGTTCCTGGCGAACATCCGTGAGTCGGACGCGATCTGCCAGGTCATCCGTGCCTTCAAGGACGAGAACGTCGTCCACGTGGACGGCAAGGTCTCGCCCAAGGACGACATCGAGACGATCAACACCGAGCTGATCCTCGCCGACCTCCAGTCCGTCGAGAAGGCCGTCCCCCGCCTCACGAAGGAGGCCCGCCTCCAGAAGGAGAAGGTGGCCGTCCTGGCCGCGGTCGAGGAGGCCCAGAAGATCCTGGAAGCCGGCGACACCCTCTTCCACGCGGGCATCACGGCCGGCACCGAGAAGGGCCGCCTGCTCCACGAGCTGCACCTCCTGACCACCAAGCCCTTCCTCTACGTCTTCAACGTCGACGAGGACGAGCTGGTCGACGAGGACTTCAAGAACGAGCAGCGCGCCCTGGTCGCCCCCGCCGAGGCCATCTTCCTGAACGCCAAGATCGAGTCCGAGCTCATCGAGCTCGACGACGACGAGGCCCTGGAACTCCTCCAGTCGATGGGCCAGGAGGAGCCCGGCCTCGCCACCCTCGGCCGCGTCGGCTTCGACACCCTGGGCCTGCAGACCTACCTCACGGCAGGCCCGAAGGAAACCCGCGCCTGGACGATCAAGAAGGGCGCCACGGCCCCCGAGGCGGCCGGTGTGATCCACACCGACTTCCAGAAGGGCTTCATCAAGGCGGAGATCATCTCCTTCGACGACCTCGTCGAGACGGGCTCGGTCGCCGAGGCCCGCGCCAAGGGCAAGGCGCGCATGGAGGGCAAGGACTACGTCATGCAGGACGGGGACGTGGTGGAGTTCCGCTTCAACGTGTAGCCGTGCGATTGCTGCCTGTTGGGCGTTGAGTCAAACGCACACGTCAGAAGGGGTCGGCCTCTGCCGAGCCCGACCCCTTCGTCGTTCCCGTACTGGATGGGTGCCGAATATTCTGACGTGTGGTCAGCGGTGGTCAGGAGTCGTAATCGGTGGACCGGTGCCCCACCTGAACGACCCGGACCACCAGTTCCCCGTTGTCGATCGTGTAGTCGACGCGGTGGTCGCCAACCCGTAGGCGCCGGCGATCTGGCTGGGACACGAGTGCGGTGGTGTTGAAGCCGAGCGGATCGCTTTCCAGTTCGGTCAGCTTGGTCAGGATGCGCAGCGCCACCTCGCGCGGGATCTTCCGAAGCTCGGCCTGCGCGAAATGCCCGCATGTATCCCGTATGGCGGCACCTCTCCGCCCTGCGATGCACCGCAGCCGACGCCGCGCGCTGATCCACCGGACCTTGCGGGCCCGCACTCAGCGCTTGATGCCCACGCCCGCCAGCAGACTGATCTGCGCGTCCGTGATCTCCTCGCCGTCCGTGCCGGCTTCGTCGGACCGCCAGCGGTGGCAGCAGCAGATGCCGGGGCCGACCAGGTCGAGTCCGTCGAAGAAGCGGCGGACGTCGCTGTGCGAACGGAACTGCACCGGGGAGCCGGACTTCGTGTAGATCTCCGCGACCTTGTTCCAGGTGACGGGGTCGAAGTCGGGCGTGCAGTGGGTCATGGCGAGGGCGCTGCCCGCCGGAAGCGGGTCGAGCAGCCGGCGGACGATGGCGTACGGGTCGTGAGGGTCGGTGATGAAGTGCATGAGCGCGTTGAGGGAGAGGGCGATGGGCTGGTTGAAGTCCAGGACCCCCGACTCCTCCACGGCGCTCATCAGCGCATCGGCGTCGGTGGCGTCGGCCTGGACGTAGGCCGTGCGGCCCTGTGTCGTGCTGCGCATGAGGCGTTCGGCGTACTTGAGGACGAGCGGGTCGTTGTCCGCGTACACGACGCGGGCGTCGAGCGTGACGGACTGGGCCACCTGGTGCAGGTTGGGCTCGGTCGGGATGCCCGTGCCGATGTCGAGCCACTGGCGGATGCCGTGCTCCTGCGCCAGGACGCGGGTGGCCCGGTGCATGAACGCCCGGTTCTCGCGCGCGGTCACGTAGATGCCGGGGTGGGCCTGGGCGGCGACCAGGGCCGCCTTCTTGTCTATCTCGAAGTGGTCCTTGCCGCCGAGGAAGTAGTCGTACATCCGGGCGGAGTGCGCCTTGCTCGTGTCGAGATCCTGGCCGGCCTGCCTGGCGGTCATGTGCTCCCCTTCATGAGTGTGTCTGTCGGCCCGCAGGCCAGGGACGGGACCGGTGCCCGCGTCCCTTCTGCCGGCCGTCGGTTCACCCGGCGGCCAAGTGATCGGCGAGGCCCTCTTTGACCCCGCGGACGAACGCGGCGATCTCCTGCGGCGTGTAGATCAGCGCCGGCCCGGCAGGGTCGGTGGACTGCCGTACGGCCACGCGGCCGTCGGCGAGCTGTTTCGCCTCGACGCACTGACCGCCGTTCGGCCCGCTCCAGGGACGCTCCCAGCCCTGTTCCCCGAGACTGCTGGCCGGCATGCCGTTGTAGACGCCCTCGTCGGTGATCGTCATGAGTACTCCTTGCGCATGCGGTTCAAGAGCGCCTTGCTCTCCTCGGACGACGTCAGCAGCGCCATGCGGGTATGCGCCTCCAGATGGGAGACGACGTCCGCGCGCTGGTCCAGGTAGACGGAGGCGGACAGGAGTTCGCTGTAGACGATGTCGGGAAGCTCGGGTTCCTCGAACCGGAAGTATGTGAACGGGGCACACGCTCCGACATGAGCGCCCGCGGTGAAGGGCACGATGTCGAGGCTCACGTGCGCGAGCTCGGCGACGTCCAGGAGCCGCTCGACCTGCTCTCGCATCACGCGAGGGCCGCCCACCACCCGGTGCAGGACGGCTTCTTCCATGACCACCCACAACGTGGGCGCGTCCTCCCGCTCCAGCAGCCTCTGGCGGCGCAGCCGCAGCTCCACGCGGCGTGCGAGCTCCTCCTCGCTGCCGTTCGGCAGCCCCCCACGCAGTACGGCGCGCGCGTACTCGGGGGTCTGGAGAAGGCCGGTGACGTACTGGGGTTCGTAAGTGCGGAGGGTCTTGGCTCCGGTCTCCAGGCTGACGTAGGCGGTGAACCAGCTGGGGACGGCATCGCGGTAGGAGTGCCACCAGCCGGGCTTGTTGGCCTGCTCGGCCAGGTCGACGAACTCGCCGATCTCCTGGCGGTCCGCGCCGAAGGTCTCCAGGAGCTTCTCCGCGTAGAGAGGCTTCAGCGCGACCTCGGCCTTCTCCAGCCTGCGGATCGTCAGGGTCGTCACGCGCAGTGCTTTCGCCGCGTCCTCCAGCGAGGCACCGGCGCCCAGGCGCATTTCCTGCAGCCGACGGCCGAGGATCATGCGCAGGACTGTCGGCGCGCTGGTGCCGGAACGGGCTTCGCTCACGCCCAACCTCCTGAGTGACCGTCAACAATGCCATCCTTTCAGCCATTTGATGTTGACGCCAGGGTGATACCCGCGTTGCTGAAATTATCAGGGAGTCGGTTGCAGCGTGAGCCGTATCACGCGCATAGTGGTGGTGTGAGCGGTCAAGTCACAGCAAGGACACGGGATCCGGGCCGGAGGGGGCGCGTGTTGTCGATGCCGTCGTCGACCCCCGGCCCCCGGGTGCCTGCCTCGGCGTACGCCCCTCACCGCTCGAGTTGCAGTCCCGCATCCCCCCACCGCGCCCCGCCCCCGAAAGGCGCTGGAAGGCGACATCCGTGACTCTGTCCACGCACTCAGCCCCGGCCTCGCCCGCCGCCTTAGCCGGGACCGTGCCGCGCCGGGAGTACTGGTTCGGCCTGCCCGCCCTGCGTACCAGCGCGAGATCGGCCCGCGACACGGTGCGCGACCGGCTGCGTGCTTGGGAGGTGCCCGGCGACACCTGCTGCGACGCGGTGCTGCTGGTCTCCGAGCTGACCACGAACGCCGTACTCCACACCGGCAGCGGTCACGTCCTGTGCGGCCTCACGCTGACCGGCGACGGGAGGCGCCTGCGCATCGAACTCCATGACGAGGGCAGCACCCCGGTCCGCCCGCCCGGCCACCACGCCGGCCCCGACGAGGAGAGCGGCCGTGGGCTCCTCCTGGTCGAGCAGATCGCGGACAGCTGGGGCTGTGCACGCTCGACGAGGGGCGAAGGCAAGGTCGTCTGGGCAGAGTTGGCGGCCCACCCTTGACGCCGTGGGAACCGGGAGACGCCGGCCGCGGCGTCGGAACCGGCAGCGACAGGCAGGGCGGGGGCCAGGACCGGTCGTCCGCGCACCGGGCCGGTTCCTCCGTCCCGCCGCAGCGACCGCACGGCGCGGCCGCGTCCCCTCCGCGCGGCGGAACGTCCGCTCCACCCGCCTTCTCCTCACCCCATGGGCAGCAGGCGTCCATGGCCGCCCGCGATGAGGCCGCCTCTCCCGTCGTGCTGTACGTATGCGCCGACCGGGCCCGGGGGGTGCCCGGGGAAGCCACGCAGCGCGCGCAGACGGAAGGCCGTGCGTTCGCCCAGGAGCGCGGACTGACGATCGCCGAGGTCGTGACCGATACGTACGGTGAGCCCGACCCGGCCCAGCGCAGAGGGTGGCGGCGGGTGAGACAGCTGGTGCAGACGGGTCACGTCACCGCGGTACTCGTCCGCTGGCCCAGCGCCATCGCCCCGGAGTCCGCGCGCGAGCTCCGGCACCGCGAGGCCGCCTGGCTCCGTGACCGGGGCGTGCGTGTCCGCTATACATGGGCGCCCTTGTCGTCAAGGGGCTGAAAGACCTGGCCATCCCGCGGACGTGACGTCATGCCGATCGCGGATCCTCCACAGCCGGCGCGCACGCCGGGCGGCGCGCCGTGGCCGCCCGGCCCAGGGGGAAGGGGTCCTCGGCAGGCAGCCCGGCCGACCGGGGCCGGTCGAGGACGAACGGCGTGTTCGAGCCGGGCGGGGGCGCCGTTCGCCCGCGAACGCACGGCGACCACTCAAGCCGTGCGGAAACACCCGGGCAGCGTCGGCGGGCAGGAGTGCGAGCTGACCGACTTGGATGGCGCGGGGCCTGCTGCGGGCGCGCGTGAGGCTTGTCCTCGTGGACCGGGGCAGCCGGGCGGACTGCATCTCCTGGCTCGGGAAGCGACCGCGGGAAGCGTGCTCGGATCGGCGAACCGGTCCGGCCCGTCGTGCCGGTGTACTTCATAGCCGGACACGAGATAAAGGCAACACCACACCGCTGCGAAGAGTATTCGGATCGCTACGGTGTGAAATCGCGGAGGTGTCGTCCAGCGGAGTCCGCAGTTGTCCGCAGTCAGGCAAACGGGGCTTATCCTGGTCAATCGCTGCGGCCGGACCGGCGGCGCGTGATTTGGATATTGCCGCGCGGAGTCAGGTGCTCCCGCCGGACAAGGGGGGCCTCGTCTCGGACTTGGGGCTGGCGTGACTCGGTAGGCTATGCTCCCTTAGCCGCCTCACTGGCTCTGGCGCGCTCGTAGCCGTCGCACAGGCCCCATAGAAGGCGCGACGGTTAACGAATGGAAGGACGACGATGGCGGATTGCTCAATAGCGGCGATTTCCTGGGAGCGTGTGCACCTTACTCTCGATGTCGCAGTCTCGGAGTTCACTGGGGATGCTAGTGCTCTCCGGTTCCTGATTGTTGACAACGGGCGCGAATTCCCGGTGAACTCTCGGCAAATCGACGCCGGGAAGCACCGCCTGGAGATCAACGTCACCAACTTCGAGAACCGACGTCAGGTGCCCAACGGCACGTGGCGGATCGTCCCGGTGATCGGTGATGAGCGACTTCCCGCCGCCGGCTTCGACCTCAAGGAAGCGGATCGACTGGACGTCGATTCCCGCACCTTCCTCTATGACCGGAACCGCTCCGTCTATGTAATCGCGTTCGGCATTTCGGACGACGACGAGAGCCCCGAGTTCCTTATGCGGACGTACCAGCTGTTCCGCAGCGCGGGCGCGGCCAAGAGCCCGGTGAAGAAGCCGCTCCGCAAGCGAATATCACTGAAGGTGATGCCGCGGGCTCGACGCCGCAAGATCGCCAACCAGTTCTACGCTGCCGCGCGCCGTCTGAATCCGCCGCGCGGCAATCGCATTTTGTTCGCCTCCGAGATGCGTACCGGACTCGGCGGAAACCTCGCGCGCGTCCATGACCGGATGATCGAGCGGGGCCTCGACGAGAAGTACACCTTCCGTCACTCGTTCCGTGTCCCCTCCACGGCGAACAAGTGGAGCACGCTGCGGCTCATCTACCTGCTCGCGACGTCGGACACCGTGCTGATGGACGACTACTTCGGGCTTCTCGCGAACCTGAAAATCTCGCCCGACACCAAGATCATCCAGCTCTGGCACGCCGGAAGCGGGTTCAAGGCGGTCGGCTACAGCCGGTTCGGTAAGTACGGTTCGCCGAAGCTGTCCAACGCCCACCGCAAGTACACCCACGTCATCACCGGGTCCAAGCACCTTGTGCCGGTGTACGCCGAGGCGTTCGGCATCGAGGAGTCGGCGGTCGTCCCGACCGGCCTGCCCCGCATCGACACGTTCCTCGACAAGGAGCGGTCCCAGAAGGTCTCCGACGACTTCTTCGCCTCGAACCCGCAGCTCAAGGGCAAGAAGATCGTGCTGTTCGCGCCGACCTTCCGCGGGAAGAGCATCGGCGACGCGCACTACGACTACGACCGCATCGACTTCGGGAAGCTCCACGAGGTCTGCGGTGACAAGTACGTCGTGCTCTTCCGGATGCACCACTTCATCGCGGAGGCCCCGCCGATCCCCGCCGAGTACGCGGACCGGCTGATGGACTTCGCGTCCTTCCCCGACACCAACGACCTGCTGCACGTCACCGACGTGCTCGTCACCGACTACTCGTCGGTCATCTACGAGTACACGCTGCTCGACAAGCCGATCCTGTTCTACGCGTACGACAAGGACACGTATTCGGTGATCCGCGGATTCCACCGCGACTACGACACCGTTGCCCCCGGCAAGATCTGTGTGACCTTCGACGAGCTGCTGAAGGCCCTGCAGGACGAGGACTTCGACCTCTCGAAGGTCGAGGAGTTCCGTCGGGAGAACTTCGACTACGTCGACACCAACTCGGCGGACCGTGTCATCGACTGGCTGGTGGTCGGAGAGCACGGTGGCAATGAAACCGGCGGTCGGCCCGGATGGCTCGAACCCGTCCCGGACGACACCACGGTGGGCGACCAGCCGCTCAGTGATCAGTCAGAGGAATAAGTCATGAACGTTGCGTTGCTTTTCGCCGGTGGTATCGGCTCAAGGATGAACTCCCGCGCCCTCCCCAAGCAGTTCCTGGAGGTCAACGGCAAGCCGATCATCATCCACACCCTCGAGCACTTCGAGGCGCACCCCGAGATAGACGGCATCGCCATCGCGATACTCGCCGAGTACCGCGAGTACATGGAGAAGCTGCTGAAGCGGTACGAGATCCAGAAGGTCAAGTGGATCATCGACGGCGGCAAGACCGGCCAGGAGTCGCGGCACAAGGCGCTCGAGACGGTCTCCGCCGACTGCCCCGACGACACCGTCGTGCTGATCCACGACGGTGTGCGGCCCCTGATCGACGCGAAGTTGATCAGCGCCAACATCGAGACGGTCCGTGAGCACGGCTCGGCCATCACCTGCACCAAGTTCAACGAGACCGTGGTGTCGAGTGAGCACGAGCACATCGACGACGTGATCCCGCGTGACCACATCTACGCCGCGCAGGCCCCGCAGAGCTTCCGGCTCGGCGAGATCCTCTCGCTGTACAACCAGGCGGTCGCGGAGGACGAGCACGACACCATCGACTCGTGCTCCCTCATGCACCGCTACGGGCGCAAGATCTACCGAGTGGTCGGCCCCCGCTCGAACATCAAGATCACGACGGCCGAGGACTTCTACCTCTGCCGGACGTTCTTCGAGATCCTTGAGAACCAGCAGATCGTAGGTACGTGATTCCAGTGACCACCGTCTCCAGCCCGGTCGTGGCGCACGACCTCGACGAGATCCTCGACCGTGACCTGCCGTGGAGCGAGCTTTCCGGCCGCACCGTGCTGGTCACCGGCGCGAGCGGCATGCTGCCGTCGTACGTCGTCTACACCCTGCTCGCACTGAACGACCGGCACGGCGCGGGTATCACCGTGCACGGTCTGGTGCGGAACGAGGAGAAGGCCAGACGACTGCTCGCGGACGTGCTCGACCGCCCGGACTTCCACCTCGTGGTCCAGGACGTGTCGGCTCCGCTCGAACTGCCGGGTCCCGTCGACTACGTGATCCACGGGGCGAGCGCCGCGCGGCCCGCGCTGCACGGCAGCCAGCCGGTCAGCACGATCAAGGCGAACCTGCTGGGCACCTTCAACCTGCTCGACCTCTGTGTGGAGAAGGCCGCCCGCGGATTCGTGCTGATGTCCTCGGCAGAGGTCTACGGGGCCCAGCCCCCGGAGACCGAGCTCATCGACGAGCAGAGCTACGGCGGCTTCGACATCCTCAACCCCCGGGCCTGCTACGCCGAGGGAAAGCGTGCCGCCGAGACGATCTGCTCGACCTATCAGGCGCAGTACGGCATCACCAGCCGTGTCGTCAGGTTCGGGCACGTCTACGGGCCGGGGATGGCGCTCGACGACGGCCGGGTGCAGGCCGACTTCGCGGCGAACGTGGTGGCCGGCAAGGACATCGTGCTCAACAGCGACGGCTCCGGCGTGCGGACCTACACCTATGTGGCCGACGCCATCGCGGGGCTGTTCTACGCGCTGCTCCGCGGCGAGCAGATGGCCTACAACGTCGCGGACCCGTCAGGGCTCGTCTCGATCCGGCGGCTGGCTGAGCTGTTCACCGAGGTGCGCCCGGAGCGTGGACAGCAGCTCCGCTTCACCAACGAGTCCGACGCGCGCGCGTACAGCCTCACCAAGAAACAGGGTCTGGACAGCTCGCGGCTTGCCGCACTCGGCTGGAACCCGGTGGTCGGTCTGCCGACCGGGCTGGACCGCATGGTGACGCATCTGGAGTCGAGCGCCCCGGGTCTTTAGCGATCCCGCGTCGGGCCGCCGACGCGCAATCGTGAACATCATCAGAACGCCCATTGCCCCGGGCGCGGACGAAGGTCCGCACCCGGGGCAATGGGCGTTCTGTCACCGCATCGCCGGACGTGGGCGATTCAGGAGGAGCGCAGCTTCCTGGCCAGCTTCCGTACCGGAGCCGGAAGGTAGTGGACCAGCCGCCGCCGAGCCTTCGGCTGCGCCCGGATCACGGGCTTCTCCGGGACCGCGTCGTCATCGGTGACGTTCCAGTACTGAGGGGACTTCTCACCCTTGCGCGGAAACTGCTCGTTCGGGCGGCGATGAACGACCTCGGGGCGCTCCCAGGCGATGTTCCGCCGTACCACGCGCGCCGGTGAGCCCACCGCGGTGCAGTTGTTGGGAATCGACTTCGTGACGACGCTGCGGAAGCCGATCACCGAGCCGTTGCCGATGGTGACGCCGCCCATCACGACCGCGTGCTTCGCGATCCAGACGTGCTCGCCCACGACGATCGACTGGGACGGGTTCACGCGCTTCTCGGTACGCACGTCGAAGATCGGGTGGGTGTCGTCACCGCGTACCTCGATGTTCTTGGCGAACATCACGTCGGCACCGATCGTCACCGACACGCCCTCGACGGCGGAGATGAAGGTGCGGCCGGCGCAGCCCACGTTCTCGCCGATCCGGATCCGGGACTCGTGTCCACAGCGCAGTTCGAAGCGGAGGCCTGCGCGCTTCTTCGTGGTCTGCTCGATCTCGATCTCGCCGTTGTCTCCCGTGAAGGTGACGAGCAGATCCTTGATGTCCGCCTGGGGACTGATGACGAGTCGGTTGTTCGACCCCTTGAACCGGATATCGATCTTGGTTTCGAGGAGTTCGCCGTCATAGACAATCTCGTTACCTTGATCGTCCTTGTAGCGCTCCAGCTTGTGCAGTTGCAGCATCGTGATCTGAGGGGTGTCCTTCACCGGGTCGGCGGCGGGACCTGCCCCTCGTACCTCCGTTCGAGCCTGCGATTTCGGCTCAAGCTATCAGATGACACTGGTGCTGAATATTGGCGTGAACGGATCAATCCTGGGCTCCGCAATGACTGCCGCCGAGGTCCGCCGCGTGCGTCCTGAGGCCGCGTGACCCTCAGCTCCCGCACCCCCGCCGGCTCGTCCGCGTCCGCCGAACGGACCGTCACCCGGACCTCGCGGGCCGGCGCCCCGGCCCGGTACGGCAGCCAGTTCCTGCCGTCGGCCGAGGTCTCCAGGCGGTACGAGGCGGGAGCCACGTCCGTCCACTCGGGCGTGATGCCCGTCACCGGGGCCGTACGCCCCAGGTCCACCGTCAGCGAGCCCGCAGCCCCGTCGGGGGCCCAGGCCGTCGCCGCACTGCCGTCGACGGCGGCGGCCGCGTACAGGCCGGGCGTCTCGGACGTGGCCGTAGCCGGGCGGCAGCGGGCCGCGTCCGTGGTCGGGGTCAGGTCGGGGCGCCGGGTGGGGAGGGTGAGGGTGGTGGACAGGGAGCGCGGGCCGGACGGCGTGTGGAGGGTGAAGGGGGCGCCCGAGGTGAGGCGGACCTGGGTGGTCCGGGGGCCGATCGCGATGTCGTACGTACGCCCCTGATAGCGCAGGCCCGTCAGACTCACGCCCTCGCCCAGCTGCGGCGGCAGCATCGGGTCCAGCCGCACCCCGTCCTCCCGCAGGCGCAGACCCGTCAGCCCGTGGGTGAACACCTGGAGGAAGCCGCCCTTGCCCGTGAGGAAGTCCTCGGCGGGGAAACCGGACAGCGGGTCCTGCGCGCCCGCCTTCGCGCCCCGTGCCTCACTGAAGAGGGCGTACGGGCCGCGCATGAAGGGGCGCACGGCACGCTGCAGATACGTGTACGTGGCACAGCCCGGCTCCCCGATCGATGCCGCGTCGATCGCGTGCACCGAGTCCGTCATCGCCGGGCCGTCCGGATCCGTGCGCGCCGCGTAGTAGTCGAGCGTGGCGGCCGCCGCACCCGCCTCCATCGGCCATTCCAGGGGATGGATGAGGAGCACCGTGTCGGCCTGCTTGATCGTCGAGCCGTCGTACCCCGCGTACTGGAGATAGAGCTTGCGGTCCGCGTCGTACGGGATGCGCAGGCCGTCCGCGACCTCGGTCCACTCGGCGGGGGCGGGATGCCCGAGGAGCTGCGCCGCGCGGGTGGCGTTGCGCAGGGCGGTGGCCGCGACGGCGTTGGTGAACACCCCGTCCGTGACGCCGTTGCTGTACTCGTCCGGGCCCGCCACCTCCTTGACCGAGTAGCTGCCGTCGTCGTTCGCGGTGGCGCGCGAGACCCAGAAGTCGGCGATGCCCTGGAGCATCTGCCAGCCGTGGCCGGCCAGCCAGTCGCGGTCGCCGGTGGCCAGGTAGTACTGCCAGACGGCCA
Organism: Streptomyces sp. NBC_01013; assembly: GCF_045162765.1. NCBI lineage: Bacteria > Bacillati > Actinomycetota > Actinomycetes > Kitasatosporales > Streptomycetaceae > Streptomyces > Streptomyces sp. NBC_01013. The sequence continues at coordinate 2,972,592 of NZ_CP108687.1, read as the reverse complement.
GCGACACATCGCCCTGGAGGTGGTTCTGGGTCACGCAGTGCGGCGGGTTCCAGCTCTGGCACTCGGACCAGAGATTGCCCCTGCTCGCGCTGGTCCACGGGTAGAACAGGCCCTTGAACCCGAGCTTCTCGGCGTTCGTACGTGCCTCGTCGCGGGTGCGGTAGCGGTACTCGACCACGGAGCGGGCCAGCTCGGGCCGGGTGGCGAGCAGCCCCGGGTACATCCACGTCTCGGCGTCCCAGAAGACCATGCCCGCGTAGTTGTCGCTGGTCAGCCCTGCCGGTGCGACGCTGTCGCGGGACCCGGCGCGGGTGGAGGCGAGGAGCCCGTACTGCGCGGAGCGCAGCCACTTCTGGAGGTCCGGGTCCCCCGGCACGGACACGTCGGCCGACCAGTCGCGGCGCCAGGCGGCGGCGTTCTCGTCAAGGACGGTGGCCCAGCCGCGCCGTGCCGCACGCCGGGACGTCTCACGCGCGGTGGTGCGCGGGGCGCGCGAGGTGAGCGCGGTGTCGATCCCCACGTACTTCTCGAACGTGTACGTTCGCCCGGCACTCACCCGGGACGCGTGCCCGTTCGCACCGGCCGGGCGCACCGTCTGCACGATCGCCCCCGCCGTCCCCGTCCCGCGGGTGCGGAACGTTCCGTCGTCCGCCAGGTCGATCCGGCGTGCGCCGCGCGGGTCGAGCCGGCCGGTGACCGTCGCGGTGCCCGTCCAGTGCGGGGTCATCCGCAGCCGTACGGCACCGGTGTGCACGTCGGACCGGTCGGCCAGCACCTCGTACGTCAGGTCGGTCGCGCGGCCGTCGGCCATGGTCCAGCGCAGCGATGTACGCACCAGTCCGCAGCGCAGGAACACCGTCCGGCGGTACCGGGAGATCCGCTCGGCCGGGGTGGAGGCGCCGTATGTCTCCCCGCCGACCCGCACATCGAGGTTCGTCCAGCTGGGCAGCGCGGCGACCACGTCGCGGCCGGCCGCCAGGTCCTCCTCGCGCCCGAACAGCCCGGAGACGAACGCCCCGTCGTAGCGCGGCGTGTACAGCGGCCAGCCGGTCTTCTCCTCGCGTTCGGCGTACCCGGCCCCGGCCGCCGGTACGCGGTGCCCGAGGTATCCGTTGCCGACGTAGGGGTCGTAGCCGGCGGCCTCGCCGTACGCGGTGGACGTCAGGGCCCAGGAGGGGTCCGTGTCCCGGCCGCAGGCCACAGGGGGAGCGGAGCGCGACGGCGGGCCGGAAGCGGCCGCGGCGGGCGGCAGGGGTGCGATCAGGGCGCAGGCGAGGAGGGACGTGAGGAGAGAGGTACGCGAGAGGCTCACGGTACGAACGTAGGGAAGCGGGGGCGATGCGGTGGGGCACGGCGCGCGGGTGAACGGCTGACACGCGGACCGCGGCCCCTCAGGCGGCGAGGCCCGTCTTGAGGCCGGCGCCGCACAGCGGTACGACGACGCTGCGGTCCGTCCAGCCGCCCACCGCCGCCCAGCAGGCCACGCCCGTCGTCTCGACGTAGAGACCGCGGGCGGCCAGGTCCCGCTGCGCGGTGCGGATCCGGTCCTCGGTCACGGTGAGGAAGGTGCCGCCCGACTCGCGGACCGCTGCCAGGATCGCCCGGGCGCGCGGCGGGCGCGGGATGGCGATGCCCTCGGCCAGGGTGGCGGAGGTGGTGGTCCCGGCCGGGACGTCGAGGAGGTCGGCGGCCCCCGCATGGAAGGCCGCGGCCAGCGGGGAGACGGCCTCCGCCTGGACGGCGATCAGCGCGGGGCGGGTGTCGATCAGCCCCTGGGCGAGGAGCTCCGCGGTGGCCAGGGCGGCGCCGAGGAGGAGCGTGCCGTTGCCGACCGGTACGGCGATGGCGTCGGGGAGGCGTCCGCCGAGGTCCTCCCAGAGCTCGTACACGTACGTCTTCGTGCCGTGCAGGAAGTACGGGTTGAAGACGTGCGAGGCGTAGAAGGTGCCGGGTGCGTCGGCGGCGGAGCGCGCGGCCCGCGCCGTCGCCTCCCGGTCCCCGGGGACGACCTCCAGCCGGGCGCCGTGGGCCAGGATCTGCTCGGTCTTCTTGGGGGAGGTGCCCTCGGGGACGTACACCGTGCAGGGCAGTGCGGCCCGGGCGCAGTACGCCGCGACGGCCGTGCCCGCGTTGCCGCTGCTGTCCGCGACGACGCGCTCGGGGGCGAGGCCGCGGGCCAGTTCGGCGAGCATCACCGCGCCGCGGTCCTTGAAGGAGAGCGTCGGCATCAGGAAGTCGAGTTTGGCCGAGACCGTGCCGGTGAGCGGAACGAGCGGGGTGCGGCCCTCGCCGAGGGTGGTCGTGGGGGAGGAGAGCGGCAGGACCTCCTCATAACGCCACAGGGAGTTGACCCTGCCGGGCAGCTCGCCGGGCCGCAGTGGGCCCGCGCTCTCGAAGTCCAGGTCCCACGGGCCGCGGCAGACCGGACAGCACCAGGTGAGCGAGGTGACGTCGGCACGGGTGCCGTCCTGCGGGCAGCGGTACGTGGTGGCCATGGCGGCCAGCATGCCAGCCCGGACGGCGGGGCGGGGTCCGGGGCGGCTGCGCCGTCGCAGCCGCCCCGGGAAGAGGGTCCCTACCGCTGGGAGAGTCCGCGGTCGACGGCGGTCATCAGCTCACCGTCCTCCGTGTCACCGTCCAGCGACCAGAACATCGCACCACCGAGCCGGTGGTCGCGGATGTACGCGGTCTTGGTGCGCAGGACCTGCGGGTCGTCGTACGTCCACAGGGTGGTGCCGTCGAACAGCCAGGCGCTGCCGTCACGGACATTGCGGTGGACCGTGTACGTACCGGATTCGGCCAGCTTCTTGAGAGCCTTGTAGTCCTCGTAACCGGCTGCCCAGGTGGCGGGAGCGGGGGCCGTGGCGGGTTGGCCGAGGCCGTCTCCGCCGCCGGTCACACCGGTCCAGCCCTGTCCGTAGAACGGCATCCCCATCACGAGCTTGCGGGCCGGGGCGCCACGCTGCAGCCAGGCGCGCACGGTCTGGTCGACGCTGAAGTCGCCCCTCGCGTAGAGCGCGGACTGCTGCGCGGTCGTCTGCTCGCCCGATACGTGGAAGTCGTAGCCCTGGAGGTTCACGAAGTCGAAGTCCCGCATGATGCGCGGGACGTCGAAGCCGGCGTCGATCTTCTCGGGGGACGTGGGCACGAACGCCGAGAGGTCGTAGTGCCTGGGCTTCGATCCGTGGTGGCCACCCTTGCGCGAAGCCGCGCTGCTCTTCGCGTACGCGTCGAGCTGGGTACGGAACTCGTGCACCAGGGCGGTGAAGTTCCGCTTGTCCTCCGGGCGGTACACGGTGTCGGAGTCACCGGCGGATCCCGGCCATTCCCAGTCGATGTCCACCCCGTCGAAGAGGCCGGCTGCCGCGCCCTCGCCGCCGCGGGTCCCGTCCACCGGCAGGTTGCCCTTGATGTACAGGTCGATGCAGGAGGAGACGAACGCCTTGCGGGAGGCGGCCGTTCTGGCGGCGTCCGAGAAGTGCGTGGACCAGCTCCAGCCGCCGAGCGAGATCATCACCTTGAGGCCGGGGTGCTCGGCCTTGAGCTCGCGCAGCTGGTTGAAGTTGCCGGCGAGGGGCTGGTCGTCGGTGTCGGCGACGCCGTCCACCGAGCCGGCGGCGTCCAGCGGGCGGACGTAGTCGGCCCAGGCGTCGGCCTCGCCGGGCACGTTGCCCGTGAAGCACTTGCCGTCGGCGCTGACGTTGCCGAACGAGTAGTTGATGTGGGTGAGCTTGGCCGCCGTGCCGCTCGTCTCCAGATCCTTGACCTGGAAGTCGCGTCCGTAGACGCCCCATTGGGTGAAGTAGCCGACGCGCTTGTAGGCGGGCGCCGAGCTGTGGTGGCTGTCCTTCCCGTGGTCCGCGCGGCGCTCCTGGCCGTGTCCCGCGGTGGCGTTGGCGGCGGGGGCGAGGGTGGCGGCCAGCGAGAAGGCGCAGGCGGCAATGGCCAGTCCGGACAGGGTTCTTCGACGCATGAGGCCCGTTCCTGTGCGTGTGCATGCGCGGAGGCATGTGCGGGAGGTACGTGGTCGTGCCGTGGGAAGGCATGTGCGGGGGGTGCGTGCTGTGCCGTGTGGAGAGGAAGCTATTGGTCTGGACCAAACGAGGTCAAGGGGTGCGGCGAACCGGGACGGCCGGGGGTGCCGTGGCGGCCGGGGCGGGATATGCGCACGCCGGGGACGAATCATCACTTCGAGTGAAACTCTGGCCTGCGCTTGCAGTCTTGAACCGACGGTTGCGACGCTGTTGCAGTCTGTCAACCTCTTGGGGAGTGGCCTGTGACTTTCGGTGAGCAGCCCGCCTATCTGCGCGTTGCGAGCGATCTGAGAGAGAAGATCGTCAACGGTTCGCTGCCGCCGCATACTCGCCTGCCGTCGCAGGCGCGTATCCGCGAGGAGTACGGCGTCTCGGACACCGTCGCGCTGGAGGCGCGCAAGGTGCTGATGGCCGAGGGGCTGGTCGAGGGCCGCTCCGGCTCCGGCACCTATGTGCGGGAGCGCCCGGTCCCGCGCCGGATCGCCCGTTCCGGCTTCCGGTCGGAGGCCGGGGCCAGTCCGTTCCGGCAGGAGCAGACGGCGGAGGGTGCGCGCGGGACCTGGGAGTCCCGCAGTGAACAGGAGGGCGCGAGCCCGGAGATCGCCGAGCGGCTCGGGATCGAGCCGGGCGACCGCGTCATGCGCACGCGCTACGTGTTCCGGGACGCCGGCGAGCCGATGATGCTCTCCACCTCCTGGGAGACCCTCGCGGTCACGGGGCGCACCCCGGTGATGCTGCCGGAAGAGGGCCCCCTGGGCGGCTGCGGGGTGGTCGAGCGGATGGCCGCGATCGATGTCGTCGTGGACAACGTGGCCGAACAGGTCGGCGCGCGCCCGGGGCTGGCGGAGGAGCTCCTGGCGCTCGGCGGGGTGCCGGGGCACGTGGTGATGGTCATTGAGCGGACGTTCTACGCGTCGGGCCGCCCGGTCGAGACCGCTGACGTGGTGGTGCCGGCCGATCGCTACCGGATCGCCTACCACCTTCCGGTCCGGTGACCGTGCTCGCCCGGACCTCTCGGCCGGGCGTCCGCCGCGCGTGACGGCTTGTCATGTCCCTTTCGCTGGGGCCCGTTCGGGTCTGCGGGGGTGAAGCGGGAGACTGGGGGCGCATCCAAAAGGATGCGCCCCCAGTGCGTTGGTCCACTCCTGGCCGGATCGGTGCCTCTTTGTGCAATTACGCATGCGTTGAGTAAAGGTCAGGCGTAGGCTCGGGCATATGCGTACTGCGGTTTCCTGGGGATCCTTAGAGACGTGCACGCCGTTCAGGGGAGGGGCGCAATGCTCGGTAGGGGCGCGATGAGCGACAGCGGTGCCGTGCTCCCTTGGCTGGTGATACGGCAGGACGACAACGGCAACCGCTACCGCGTGGGCAGGTATGCCACGCAGGACGAGGCGCAGCGGACCGCGGACAAACTGCAGGACCGCGGCCACAAGCAGCTCTACTGGGTGGAGCGCGCAGGGCAGACCGCCCGCCCGTAGTGCGCCCCTTGCGGCGCTTTCCAGGCGTTCGTGACGGGGTATTACGCTCCGCACCATGACAGATCGCGTGGTGGTGGCCGGGGCCGTCTTCGACCGGGGGCGGCTGCTGGCCGCGCGCCGCAGTGCTCCGCCGGAGCTGGCCGGCCGATGGGAACTGCCCGGCGGCAAGACGGAGCCGGGGGAGAGTGGCGAGCAGGCGCTCGTCCGCGAGCTCCGCGAGGAGCTGGGCATCGAGGCGGAGCTGCTGGAGCGCATCCCCGGAGCGTGGCCGCTCAAGCCCGGCTATGTGCTGCACGTGTGGACTGCCCGGCTGGTGTCCGGTGTGCCCGCGCCGCTTCAGGACCACGACGAGCTGCGCTGGCTCGGACCGGGCGAGAGCGGCACGGTGGACTGGCTGGAACAGGACGTGCCCGCGGTCGCGGAAGCCGTACGCCGGCAGCCCGGCGGCGCACATCGCTGAGTGGAGCGCCCGGCCCCGGTCCTGTGCGCCCCCTTCCTTACACGTGCAGCCGTTCGTGCGCGCGCCCCTACACCCGTACGCCCCACGTGTCGACAGCGGCGGTATTTCGTCACGTATTTCGGGTATGTGGTGTTTAGCCCCGGCAAACAGGGCGTTCCCGCTGCTGGTCTTGGGACGTGAACGGCGTGATCGATACCGAAGGCGACTGCGCCGAGTGGAGCTTTCCGGCTGTTCCCGGTGCCGTGCGCACGGCACGACACGCCGTCCACGAGGCACTGCGCTCCTGGGGGCTGGACGCGACCGTCGGTGACGTGACGGTTCTGCTGGTCAGCGAGCTCGTGACCAACTCGATGCGGTACACCGCGGGACCCATCGGGGTGCGGCTGGTACGCCCCCACCCCGATGGCGAAGGCACCGCGGCACACCCCGGCCTGCTCGTGGAAGTCTCCGATCCGCTTCCGGATCCACCTACCGAACGTACGGCTGGACCCGACGACGAGGGCGGCCGAGGACTGCAACTCGTGGCGTGTTCGGCCCGCCGCTGGGGGACCCGGCGTGGAAAGAGCGGCAAAACGGTGTGGTTCGAGCTGGCCCTGCCTGGTTAGGAGTGAGGTGGGACGAACAGCGATCACGGAAAGCCGGTCGGAATCGGCCGGTCAGAATCTGGCCGAAACGGACTGAGACCGTGCTGTGATCGTGAACGCCGTGTCGGTCGGGGCCGTAGTGCTGAATACTGCGGGCAGGACCGGTCCGGTGTGTGAGCTGGAGGGGACGGTCGCGTGAGCGAAATACCTGGGACAGCGGGCGACGTCGTGTGGCAGAGCAGTCCGCCTGGCTCGATCTACGACTACATCAGGGTCGCCTCCTTCTCGATCGGCCCCGATGGCCTGATCGAGCAGTGGAGCCGCCGGGCCGCCGGCCTCTTCGGCGTTGCCGCTCACGAGGCCGTGGGCAGGGACCCGGTCGAGGCCTTCATACCCGCCGAACTGCGCCAGGACGGCCACCGGCGGGTCGGCGAGGTGCTCGACGGCAAGGAGTGGACCGGCCTCGTCCCCTTCCGGATGCCGGGCGAGGACGCCGTGCACGGGCTCGCCGAGATCTATGTGATGCCGAGCGAGACGCGGACGGGTGAACGGGCCGCCGTCTGTATCGTCGTGGACGTCCGCGCGCTGCGCCTCATCGAGACGGACCTCGCCGCCTCACAGGCGATTTTCGGACAATCCCCTTTCGGCTTCGTACTGTTCGGCACCGACCTCACCGTGGTGCGTTCCAACGAGCGGTTCGCCACGGTCTTCGGCGGCCGGGCGGACGACCACCGCGGCCGCACGGTCGACGACTACCTCACAGGCACGGAGGCGGCCAGGCTGACGGCCACGCTCGAACACGTCCTGGCCACGGGCAACTCCGTCACCGACCTTCAGCTCGTCGGTACCGCTCCCGGCGACACCGAGCGCCGCCACTGGTCGATGAACCTCTACCGGGTGCACAGCGGATCGGGCCGTCCCATCGGCATCGCCGGACTGGCCACCGATGTGACCCGGCGCCACATCGCCGCCCGCGAGGCCGCCAGCGCCCGGCGCAACCTCGCCCTGCTCAACGAGGCGAGCGCCCGCATCGGCAACTCCCTCGATCTGGAGACGACCGCCCGCGAGCTCCTCGACGTCGCCGTACCCGGCTTCTGCGACCTCGCGTCGGTCGACCTCTACCAGGCCCTGCTCACCGGGGAGGAGACGGCGCCGGGCAGCGTGGGCTCCCCGCACCGGGAAGCGGTCGGCGGTTCCGCGGAACTGCGCCGCGTGGCCTATGCCAGCGCCGTGTCCGACGCCCTGCCCGAGTCGGCGGACGCCTCGTCCGACGCCGAACCCCGGCCCGCCGACAGCCCGCCCGTGCTCGGCGCCGTGCACCGCTACTCCTTCGGTTCGCCCTGCGCCGTCGCCCTGCGAACCGGCCGTGTGGAGGACGTGCCAGGCGACGACCGCGGCTTCGTCCAGTCCACACTCGCCGTGCCGCTGGTCGCCCACGACACCGTGGTCGGCCTCGTGCGCTTCTCGCGTACGAAGGGCAGCGAGCCCTTCGGTGAACGGGACCGCGCCCTGGCCACCGAACTGGCCGCACGCGCAGCCGTCTGCATCGACAACGCCCGCCTCTACCGTCGTGAGCACGAACGCGCGCTGATACTCCAGCGCAGCCTCCTGCCCCCCGGCGACCCCGAGGCGGCCGGCCTCGACATCGCCTGCCGCTATCTGCCCGGCAACACGGCGACCGAGGTGGGCGGCGACTGGTTCGACGTGATCGAGCTCCCCGGCCACCGCACCGCCCTCGTCGTCGGCGACGTCATGGGCCGCGGACTGCGCGCCGCCGTGGCCATGGGCGAACTGCGTACCGCCGTACGGACCCTGGCGCTCCTCGACCTGGAGCCCGCCGAGGTGCTCTCCGCGCTCGACGAGGTCGCCCGGGGCCTCGGCACCCCCGGCGCGGGCACCTCGTCCGATGTGGGCGGCGGCGCCCAGTGGCCCTCGCGGGCCGCCCACAAGTCGCGCGAGGCGGACCTCTCCGAGGTCTACCTGGCGACCTGCATCTACGCCGTCTACGACCCCGTCACCCGGCGCTGCACCTTCGCCAACGCAGGCCACCTCCCGCCCGCCGTCGTCGAGCCGGGCGAAGCCGCGCTGCTCCTCGACGTCCCGCCGGGCATGCCGCTCGGCGTCGGCGGCGAGCCCTTCGAGGAGGTCGAGGTGGAGCTCAAGGAGGGCGCCCTCCTCGCCCTCTACACCGACGGCCTCGTCGAGTCCCGCGACCATCCCCTGGACGAGGGCCTCGAAGCGCTGCGCGGAGCCCTCGTCGAACCGGACCGGCCCCTCGAAGACGTCTGCGACCACGTGCTGAGCTCGCTGGACACCCGGCACGGCGAGGACGACATCGCTCTGCTGATGGCCCGCATCCAGGGGCTGTCGGCCGACGCCGTCGGCGACTGGCGGCTGCCCCGCGAGCCCCGCTCGGTCGGGCGCGCCCGGGAACTGGCCCGCGGCCGGCTGATCGCCTGGGACCTCGACGACCTGGTGGACACCACTGAACTGCTGGTCAGCGAGCTGGTCACCAACGCCCTGCGGTACGGCGAGGGCGAGATCCGGCTCAGGCTGCTGCGCGATCGCACCCTCGTGTGCGAGGTGTGGGACGCGGGCCTCGTCCAGCCGCGGCGCCGGCGTGCCCGCGACACGGACGAGGGTGGCCGCGGACTCCAGCTGGTCGGGCTGCTGAGTGCGGCCTGGGGATCGCGCAGGACACCGCGCGGCAAGACCGTCTGGTTCGAACTCCCGCTGCCCGACGGCGCACCGGTCGCCGAGCGCACGGTGGAGGAACTGCTCAGCATGTTCTGATTTCGGGCCCTCTCACGCAGAGGTCTTCAGCGCGGCGAGGCGCGCCTCCACCTCGGCGCTGTCGCCCAACGCGTCCAACTGCTCGAACTGGGCGTCCAGCGACGACGCGGCGAGCTCCTGCTTGCCGAGTGCCCTCGCCTCCTCGCGCCGCACCTTGTCCTCGAACCGGCTGATCTCGCTGGTCGGGTCCAGGACGTCGATGCTCTTCACGGAGTCCATCATCTGGTTCTGGGCCTGGGCGGACTTGGCGCGGGCGACCAGCTCGTCACGCTTGGACTTCAGCTCCGTCAGCTTCGCCTTCATCTGGTCCAGGCCGGACTTCAGCTTCTCCACCACCTCGGTCTGGGCGGCGATGGTGGGCTCCGCGGTCCTCGCCTCCTTCTCCGACTGGAGCTGGCGGCCGAGCGCGATCTTGGCCAGGTTGTCGAACTTGTCGGCCTCGGGACCCGACCCGCCCGCCCGCAGTTCGTCGGCCTTGCGGCTGGCCGCGAGCGCCTTGCCGCCCCACTCCTGGGCCGCCGCCACGTCCTCCCGGTGGTCCTGCTCCATCAGACGCAGATTGCCGATGGTGGCGGCCACGGCCTGCTCGGCCTCCGAGATGTTGGACGTGTAGTCGCGGATCAGCTGGTCCAGCATCTTCTGCGGGTCCTCCGCCTGGTCGAGCAGGGCGTTGATGTTGGCCTTCGCGAGCTGGGTGACGCGTCCGAGGATGGTCTGCTTGGTCATGGCACCTCTCCTGAGTGTCCGGTTCTGCTCTGCAAGGTGATGTGTACGGGTGGCCTTTCAGAAGCGGCCGCCACCGCCCCGCCGGCCGCGCGTCCCGCCGCCGCCGAAGCTGCCCGGACCGCCGCCCCCGAAGCCACCACCACCGCCGTACCCGCCTCCGATCCCGCCGCCCGCGAACCCGCCTCCCCGGCCGCGTCCGCCGCCCAGGAGCCCGCCGAGGATGATCCCGCCGAGGACCGCGCCGCCCATGCCCCCGCCCCCGCCGCCCGGCATTCCGCCGCCCTGACCGCCACCCCCGTACGCGCGCACGTCCTGTTCGGCAAGGCTCCGCGCCTCACCGGCCAGGGCGTCGGCCCGCTGCGCCTCGGCCAGCGCGGCCTGCGGATCGTCCGCCCCTGCGAGCTCACGGGCCCGCTCCAGCCGTCGCTGGGCCTCCGCGAGCCGCGTCCGGGCCCGGGTGCCGACCGCACCCCGGTTGGTGGTGACGTAGTCGGCGGCGGCGGCGACCGAGGACCGCGCGGTGAGCGTCGTCCGGTCGAGCAGGGCGCGGGCCCGCCCCTTGCCCTGCTCCTGCTCGCGCGCACCGGCCAGCGCCTCGTCCAGCACCGCGTCCGCCTCCTCCACCCTGCGCAGGGCGTCGATCGGGTCGTACGCCCCCGCCCCCATCTCCTCCCGCACATCACGGACCACCGACTGCGCGCGGGCGATCCGGCCACGGAGGTCGGCGGTGGACACCCCCTGCGCCGTGCCCTCCAGCAACCCGCCCGCGTCGGCCAGGTCCGTCCCCGTCTCCGTGAGGGCGGCCGGCAGCCTGGCCGCCGCCTGGTCCAGCTCCTGGGCGCGCCGGTCGACGGCGTCGACGAGGGTGGCCGCCTGGCCGACCGCACCCTCGGTGGCCCGTACGTACACCGCCGCCGCGTTGTCCCCGCCGTCCACGGCCTGTCGGGCCTGGTTGAGCGACGACGTCGCGAAGACGAGGCGGTCCTTGGCCTGCTCGATGCCGTCCGCGACCGGGGCCGACGCCGACTCCGCGTACCGGCCGCGCAGGGCGGCGAGCGTGGCCTGGGCGGCGGAGACCCGGCCGGCGAGCGAGCGGAACGCGGCCTCGGCCGCCGTGAGCGCCTGCGGGGCGTCGCGTTCCAGCTCCCTGAGCCGGTCGAAGTCCTCGGAGACCGCGTCCAGCCGGGCATCGGCGTCTGCGCAGCGGCTGATGATCTCGTCCAGCATCCGCCGACGCGTGGCGTCGTCCTCCGGGAAGGCGTCGTCGAGCTGCTGGCGCACTCGGAACGCAGCCGTCAGCTCGCCCCTGGCGTAGGCGACCGCCTCGGTGAACGGCGCGGCGGCCTCCTCGCCGAACTGGGCGGTGGCGAAGCCGAGTTCCTCGTCGCTGGTGCGGACCGCGTCGTCCGTGTCGACGAGCGTCTCCTTGGCCCGGGCGTCGAGTTCGGGGAGCGGGGTGGGCGGCTGTTGCGGCTCGTCCGGCCCGCCCCCGGCCGGCCCCCAGCCCGTCGCGCCCGGTGTCGTACGCGTGGTGGCGCGCCGCCTGCGCCGGGTGAACGCGTACGCGGCGACCGCCCCGGCACCGCCGACGAGGACGATCGGCAGCACCAGGTCACCGGTACTCGTCCCGCCGGACGTCCCCGCCCCGGGGTCGTCGGCGCCCGGGGTGATCGTGGGGGTGGGCACGGGCGCACCCGTCAGAACGGCGGAGTACCCGTCGGCGGCGCCGATCGCGGCCCCCGCCCAGTCGTTCTCCCTGAGCGCCGGCTCGATGGCCGTGCTCGCCACGTCCTGGAGCTGTGCGTCGGTGAGGCGGGAGTCCTGGTCGACGGAGTAGGCGTACTGCCGGTCGTGGGTGGCGACGGCCAGCAGCACGTCGTCGCGGCCGAGTCCGTTGCGGTCGGCCGTCGTGTCGGCCCAGTCCTGCGCGGACCGCCCGGAGAAGTCACGGACGTACGCCACGAAGAGCTGGACGCGCCGCTGGTCGTAGAGCCGGTCGAGCGCGGTGACGACCTGGGCCTTGCGGTCCCCGAGCGCGCCCACCCTGTCGGTGATCTGTCCGTCGCGGGACAGCGTGATCGGCCCGTCCGCGCGCGCTGCCGGCGCGGGGCACAGGGCCAGCCAGCACACCGTCAACAGCACGGCGAGCAGGGCCCGGCCCGGTATGAGGGTCCGGGTTCGGCTCACAGGCGGCGTCACGTTCGTGAGGCTATGTCCGCCGCAGGTGGCCCGCGACCCGGCGGGGGACCGCAGCACGCGTCCTGGCGGAACCCCCCTCCACGTCGTACAGGTGCGTCCGTCACCGGGTCCGGCTCCGCACGGAGGTCTTCCGGCGTACGGCGAGTGACGGGTGCGGCGCCGCGGCCCGCCGTCCAGTCGGGTGACGGGACGGACGAGCTCCGTCCGGTGCCGGGCCGGCAGGGTTCGGATGCGGCCGCGTCGCGTCGGTACCGCGGTACGGGAGCCGGCGGAGGTCAGGTTCCACCGGCTCCCCGTACGGGCGGGAGCCGTCAGGAGCTCCCGGTCGGGGGCCGGTGTCAGCCGGCGTCGCGCGGCAGGGCGCGCGTCCGGCCCATCTCGCCGAGCCAGACGGCGGACGGCTTCGGCAGCCGCTCGAACGTCTCCGGGTTCCAGCCGATGAGGCCGAAGGCGGGCTTGTAGGAGCCCCACTCGTAGTTGTCGAGCGCGCTCCACGCCAGGTAGCCCTGGATGTTGAGGCCGTCCTCCAGCGCGGAGGCGACCTCGTTCAGCGCGCCGGTGTAGTAGTCGATGCGACGGCTGTCGACATCGGTGGCGATGCCGTTCTCGGTGACGATCAGCGGCATGCCGTGGCCCACGACGTCGGCGGTGTGGCGCAGCGCGTAGCCGACGGCGGAGGGGTAGTACTCCCACTGCGTGAGGGTGCGCTCGACGTCGTCCGCGGTGGGGATCGGGCCGTCGGTTCCGATCATGGTCCGGGTGTAGGACTGCACGCCGATCCAGTCGTCGCCGCGGGCGGCCTCGATGAAGACGTCCTCGCGGGGGTGGCGGTAGGCCGCGGTGACCTCTTCGGCGCCGGGGAGGGCCTGGTAGACCTGGTTGGCGATGGTCCAGCCGACCTGGATGTCGGCGTTGATCGCCCTGACCTCCTTGACGGCCGCGTGGTGGGCGGCGATCACGGCCACGGTGGTCTCGTCGTCCGGGGTCGGCAGGCCGGCGGGCGGGAAGCCGGTGTCGCCGCGCTTGGCCTGGCCCGCCATGACGGCGATCATGTTCGGCTCGTTGATGGTGCAGACGTGGCTGACACCTTCACCGATGACCGGTGCGCAGGCCGCGACGTAGCGGGCGAACAGCTCGGTCGCGCCCTCGGAGGTGAAGCCGCCGCGGGCCTCGAACCACTGGGGGACGGTGAAGTGGTGCAGGGTGACCATGGGGCGCAGCCCGCGCTCGATGGCGCCCTCGACCATCCGGCGGTAGTGGGCGAGCTCGGCCCGGGAGAACCGGCCCTCGGCGGGCTCGATACGGGCCCACTCGATGGAGAACCGGTAGTCGGTGAAGCCCAGTCCGGCGAGCACGTCCATGTCCTCGCGCCAGCGGTGGTAGCTGTCGCAGGCGTCCAGGCTGGGCTCCTGGATGTGGGTGCCCGCAGTGTGCTCCTTGACCCACCAGTCGCTGTTGGTGTTGTTGCCCTCGATCTGGTGGGCGGCCGTGGAGGCGCCCCACAGGAAGCCTTCGGGGAACGGGACCTGGGTGTGCGTCATCGCAAACTGTCTTTCTGGTGCGTGAGGGGTGCGGCCGGCGCGGTGGGTGCGGGGTGCGCGGCCTCGTACGTGTCGGTGGGGCGGTGGGGCCGCCCCGGGGCGGGCTACTTCATGCCCGCCGTGGCGATGCCCTGGGTGAAGTGCCGCTGGAGCGCGATGAACACGACCAGGACCGGCAGCACGATCAGGAAGGACCCGGCCATCAGCATGCCGTTGGAGCCGCCCGCCTTGTTGGGGTCGGTGGCGAACGTCGCCAGGGCGACCGGGAGGGTGTACTTGTCGGGGTCGTTGGTCGCGATGAGCGGCCAGACGAAGTTGTTCCAGGACCCCAGGAAGGTGAAGATCGACAGCGTCGCCAGGGCGGGCTTCACCAGCGGCATCACGATCCGCCAGAAGATGTACCACTCGCCGGCGCCGTCCATCCGGGCCGCTTCCAGCAGCTCGTCGGGGATCGACTGCATGAACTGCCGCATGAGGAAGACCCCGAAGGCGCCCGCCGCGAACGGCAGCACCAGTCCGGCGTACGAGTCGATCAGACCCATCTTGCTCATCAGGACGAACAGCGGCAGCAGCATCAGGTTGCCGGGCACCATGAGGGCGCCGAGCACCAGACCGAAGATCTTGTTGCGGCCGGCGAAGTTCAGCTTGGCCAGCGCGTACCCGAGCATCGAGCAGAACACCAGGTTCGAGACGGTGACCAGCACCGCGACGATCACCGAGTTCATGAAGTACAGCGGCAGATCGAGCTTGTCGAGCAGGTCCCGGAAGTTGTCCAGGGTCCACTCTGTCGGGATCCAGACGGGCGGACTCGCGGTCAGCTCGTTCGACGTCTTGAACGCGGACAGGGCCATCCACAGGAACGGCGCCGACATGATCAGCAGGCCGAACGAGAGCAGGACGTAGACGAGGACCCGCTTCAGCGACCGCGGCCGCTTCTCCCCGCCCGGCTGCTCGGCGTCCCCGGGCTTCTTCGGCGGCGCCGTGTGGACGGCGCCCGGTGCACTGGTGGCGCTCATTTCGTGTTGTCCTTCAGCAGTCGGAGCTGCAGCACCGTGATGCCCATGATCACTACGAAGAGGACATACGCCATGGCGCTCGCATAGCCCATGTGGAAGAAGTTGAAGCCCTCGCGGTACATGTTCAGCGAGACGGTGAGCGTCGAGTCCGAGGGCCCGCCCTGCGTCATCACGAACGGTTCCTCGAAGACGTTGAGGTAGCCGATGGTGGTGATCACCGTGGCGTAGAGCAGCGTGGGCCGCAGCAGCGGCACGGTGATGCCCTTGAACTCCTGCCAGATGTTGGCGCCGTCCAGCCGCGCCGCCTCCCGCACCTCGGTGGGGATGGCCTGCAGACCGGCGATGAAGAGCACCATGACCGTGCCCAGGTTGCGCCAGACCGCCATCGCGATCATCGACGGCATGGCGAGCTTCTCGGAACCGAGGAAGTCCGGCGCGGTGAGGCCCACCTCGGAGAAGAGACCGGCGATGAGACCGTCGCTCGGATCGAGGACGAAGCGCCAGACGACGGCGACCGCGACGATGGTGGTGACGACCGGGGCGTAGAAGCCGACGCGGAAGAAGGTCCGGGCCCGGTCGATGCCGTTGTTCAGCAGGACGGCGACGACCAGTCCGAGGAGGATCGTCAGCGGGACGCCGACGACCACGAAGTACGCCGTGTTGAACAGCGACTTGAGGAACTTCTCGTCGCTGAACAGCGCGGTGTAGTTCTCGAAGCCGATGAAGTTCGCGTCCAGCGGGTGCGTCACGTTGCGCAGCCCGAAGTCCGTGAAGCTCATCACCAGCGTGGCGATGATCGGGACGGCCATGAAGACGAGGAAGAGCACGAGGAAGGGAGTGGAGAACAGCCAGCCGGCCATGTTCTGCACGCCCATCGCGGGCTTCCTGCGACTTCGGGAACCCTTCGGCCCGGTGGCCGGGGACGCGGTGGCCCCCGGCCCGGCCTGCACCTTGGCCGCGTGCGCGGCCTTTCCGGTCGTGGTGCTCATGGCTGCTACTTCACGAGGCCTTCGATCTCGGACTGCGCGGTCTTCAGCGCGTCCTCGGCGGACGCCTTGCCCTGGGTCACCTTCGCGATGGCCTGGTCGACCTTGTCGGTGATCTCGGTCCAGTTGGGCAGCGACGGGGTGGGCTTGGCGGTGTCCATCTGCTTCTTGAAGATCTGCAGGTCGGCGTCGTCGGCGAGGTCACCGGACGCCCAGGCGTTGGTGTTCGCCGGCAGGTCCTTGGTGCGCTTGTACCAGTCGGCCTGGCCCTTGGTGTCCGTCAGGTACTTGATGAACGCGGTGGCCGCGGCCTTGTGCTCGCTGTCCTTGGAGACCACCAGGGAGGAGCCGCCGGCCTGGGCGAGGGAGTCCTTGTCGGCGGGGATGTTGGCCACTGCCCACTTGCCCTTGAGCTGCGGCTGGCCCTCGTTCAGGAGGGTGACGTGCCAGGGGCCGCCGAAGAACATCGGGACGCGGCCGTTGCCGAAGTCCTTCACGACGTCGTAGCCGGGCTGCACGGACTTGTTGGAGAGCCCCTTGTCGAAGTACGAGCCGTACTCCTTGAGCGCCTTGACGGCCTCGGGGCTGTCGATGACGACGTCACCCTTGTCGTTGAGGATCTCGCCGCCGGCCGAGTACAGGAAGGCGTAGAAGTTCTGCACCGTGTCCAGGCCGCTGGGCTGGATGGACAGGCCCCACTTGGTGTCCGCCTTCTTCTGGTAGGCGGTGGCGAGGTCCCGCAGCTCCTTCCAGTCGGTCGGAGCCTTGGTGATGCCGGCCTTCTCGGCCAGGTCGGTGCGGTAGTAGAGGACGCGGGTGTCGACGTACCACGGCACGCCGTACGCCTGGCCGTCCACCTCGCCCTGCTGCCAGCCGGCCGGGAAGAAGTCCTTCTCCTGGAAGGTCTTGGTGTCGACGGGCTCCAGGACACCGAGCTCGGAGAACTCGCCCATGTACGTGCCGCCCATCTGCGCCACGTCCGGCATGGTGCCGGCGGCGGCCGCGGAGACGAGCTTCTGGTGGGCGACGTCCCAGCCGACCGGGGTCACCTTGACGGTGATGTTCGGGTTGGCCTTCTCGTACACCCTGGCCACGTCCGCGAGCTTCTCGCCCTCGGCCCCCATGGCCCAGACGGTGAGCGTCTGCTTGCTGTCCGCGGCGACGTCCTTGCCACCGGAGCTGCCGCACGCGGTGAGGCCGAGGGAGAGCACGACAGCGATACCGATGCCGGTGGAGGCGGTTCTGGCGGTGCGGGACATGGAGGGCTCCTCCTTGAGCAATCCGGATGTATGCGCTGCCTGTAAGCGCATACATCACTCTGCGGCAGAGATTCGGAAATCCGCAAGAGGGTGCTTGGTCACACTCGTGCAACGCGGGCGACATCTGAATGTTCAACTTGGAACGGTAAGCGCGATGTGTGGAGTAAAAGTGAGGGTGTGACCGATTCCGCACCATTGATTCCCAGGGTCGAAATGGGTCCGCACCGCGAAACGAGCGGCGATAGTGTCGTGATCATGACTCCGTTCGTGCACGACTTCCCCTTCGATCCGGCCTACGGGCGCACCCTCGACGAGCTGGCGGCCGTGCCGGCGCCGCCCGCCCCCGACGACTTCGCGGACTTCTGGCGGGCCCGGTACGACGCGGCCCGCAAGGTCGCGACCGACCCGGAGGTGGGGCCGGTGGAGGACGAGCGCGACGGCGTGCGGATCCACGGTGTGACGTACACCTCGGTGGGCGGGGTGCGCCTGGGCGGCTGGCTGGCGCTGCCGGTGGAGAGCGCGGCCGCGGAGCCGGTGCGCCACGGGTTCGTCATCGGGCACGGGTACGGGGGCCGTCAGGAACCGGGGCCCGACGTGCCGCTGCCACTGCCCTCGTCGGCGGCGATCCTGCCCTGCGTACGGGGGATGGGGTCGCGCGGTCTCGTGGCGGGCATCCCCGACGTCTCCGCGGAGCATGTGCTGCACGGAATCGAATCGCGTGACACCTATGTCATCGGAGACTGCGTGGCGGACCTGTGGTGCGCGGCCTCCGCGCTTCAGGAGCTGGTGCCGGAGCTCGGCGGGCCGGGCAGGCTGGGCTACCTCGGCGAGAGCTTCGGCGGCGGACTCGGTGCGCTGGCCCTGCCGTGGGACGACCGCTTCGGGGCGGCGCAGCTGACGGTGCCCACGTTCGGCAACCACCCGCTGCGGCTGACGCTGCCGTGCGCGGGGAGCGGGGAGGCGGTACGGGGACACCGCCGCGAGCACCCCGGAGTCGTGGACGTGCTGCGGTACTTCGACGCTGCGACGGCCGCGGGGTTCGTGGAGCTGCCGACGCTGGTGGCGGCCGCGCTGTTCGACCCGTCCGTGCCGCCGCCGGGCCAGTTCGCCGTGCACAACGCACTGGCGGGGGAGCGGGAGCTGCTGGTGCTGCCGGCGGGGCACTTCGAGTACGAGGAGCTGGCGCAGGACGTGGCCGGGCTGGTGGCGGCGCGCAGCACGTTCTTCGGGAAGTGGCTGGAGTAGCGGGCGTCGGTAGGTGCGACGACCTGGTCCAGGTGGCCGGAGGTCCTCGCTGCCCGGAAGGAAGGCGGTCGAACCGGAGGTCGAGCGGCGGGCGGTGATCGCGGCGAGGGCGGCCGGCTCCCGCGGGGCGAACTGCGAGCAGCTGGGCGCCGCCTGGAGGATCAGCCGCCGGGCAGCCGCCAGAGGTGGCCCGAGGCCGTCCGGCAGGCCCGCCCCCGCGGGGACGGGGAGCGGTGTCGATGCGCGGGTCCGAAAGGGGCGGGTGAGGGGGCGTGGCCTGCCCCCTCCGTCACGTCAGCCGCAGCCGCAGCTGGCCCGGCGGATCACCGAGACCGGAAGGGTGAGTGACACCGGCTCGCGGCCGGTGTCGTTCAGGCGCTGCACGAGCAGTTCGACCGCCTGCTCGCCCAGCCGGCGGATCGGCTGGCGCACCGTCGTCAGGGACGGCTGGACGATCCTGCCGAGCGGAATGCCGTCGAAGCCGGTCACCGCCATGTCCTGGGGTACCCGCACACCGCGCCGGGCCAGGGCGCGCAGGGCGCCCACCGCCATCTGGTCGTTGGCGAACAGCATCGCCTCGGGCCGCTCCCCGCCCCGGTCCAGCAGGGCTTCGGCCGCCAGTGCGCCCTCGGCCTGCTTCATCATCGTCGTCCGGAGGGCAGGCTCGTCCGGCACCGGGAGGCCGCCGTCCCGGCACGCCTCCTGGAAGCCGCGGAACCGTGCCTCCGCGTCGGGCGAATCGGTGTCACCCCCGACGAAGACGAGCCGGCGCAGGCCGTGGTCCTCGATCAGGTGGCGGGTCAGCTCGCGTTCACCGTCGGCGTTGGCGACGACGATGTGGTCGAGATGGTCGATCTCGCGTGGTCCGGCGAGCATCACCACCGGCAGCCGGCGCGATATCACTTCGAGGTCCTCGGTCGGCACGGTCTGCGCCAGGACGGCGAAACCGTCGACCCGGCCCGCGACCTTCGCGACCAGACTCTCCGGGCCGCCCTCCAGGGACGCGGCGATCAGCAGCGCGTACCCGTGCCGCCGGGCCGCGCGCTCCATGCCGCGGATGATCTGGTCGGAGTAGAGCATCACCGCGTCATCGGCGTCGCTGTCCGCCTCGGCGTCGGCCTCGGCGTCCGGGTCGGCGTAGTCCGGGAAGCACAGACCGAGCACACCGGTGGTGCGGCTCGCCAGCCCGCGCGCGTTGCCGCTCGGTACGTAACCGAGCTCCCGGGCCGCCTCCAGAACCCGCTCGCGGGTCTGGGCGCGCACGGATTCCGGGGTGCGGTAGACCCGCGAAACCGTGGCGATGGAGACGCCCGACCGCTCCGCGACGTCGTACACCGTTGGGGCGCTCACTCGACCGACCGTCCGCTTCTTCTTCCGTACCGACACGTGTCGGTACAACCATCGACGTACACGCTATGAAAGCGCATTCACCCTAGATCGCGGGCCGTGTGCGGGCAAGGCCGGTCGAGATCGACAGGCAACCTTGCAAGATGGCTTGTGCATCTTTTACGGTGGAGGCATGACGCAACCGTCCGGAACCACGCCCGCCGACCCGACCGCGGAGGAGGTGGCGGACCATCTCGCCTCCGTGGTCGGCAGGCTGCTGCGCCGGCTGCGCTCCTCGTCCTCGGAGAGTCTGCTGACGCCGACCCAGCGCTCGGTGCTGGCCCGGCTGGAGGAAGGGGGCCCGGCCACCACGGCCGATCTGGCCCGTGCCGAGTTCGTGCGCCCCCAGTCCATGCGGCTGACCCTGGGCGCCCTGGCGGAGCAGGGGCTCGTCGAGCGGGCGCCGGACCCGGTCGACGGACGCAAATCGGTCATGTCGATCACGGACCCGGGTCGCACGATCCTCGCCCGGGTCAGGGCCGCCAAGCGCGACTGGCTCGCCGAGGCCATCGCCGCCGAGCTGGACGGGGCACAGCGGCGCACCGTCGCCGAGGCCGCCGATCTCATCGAACGCCTGGTCGGTTCATGACCGCTCGCAACGGGCTCCGCCCGGCGACGACCCGGCAGGCACCGCAGCAGGCGGCGGCCGCCCCCGGGTTCAGTACCCGGCTCACCGCCCCGCTGCTGCTCGGCTCGCTGCTCAACCCGCTCAACACCACCATGATCTCCACCGCACTGGTGGCGATCGGGCACCACTTCGGCATCGGCGCCGCCGACACCGCCTGGCTGATCTCGGTCCTCTACCTCGCGAGCGCCGTCGCCCAGCCGGTCCTCGGCAAGCTCGCCGACGTCCTCGGCCCCCGCCGCGTCTTCCTCGCCGGTCTCGTCGTCGTCATCGCCTCCGGCGTCGTCGGGACGGTGGCACCGGACTTCGGGTGGCTGATCGCGTCCCGGCTCCTGCTCGGCATCGGCACGTCGGCCGCCTACCCGGCCGCCATGGCCGTCCTGCGTGACGAGTCGGCCCGGACCGGCCGGGCCACCCCGCGCCCGGTACTGGCCCGGCTCTCCTTCGCCGCACTCGGCAGCGCGGCCGTCGGGCCCACGCTCGGCGGGCTCCTGGTCATGGTCGTCGGCTGGCGCGGCATCTTCGCCGTCAACGTACCCGTCGCCCTGATCGCGTTCGGGGCCGCGCTGCTCTGGATCCCCGCCGACCCGGCGCGCGGGCGGGCCGCCGGCGGCAGTGCGCCCCGACTCGGTCTGGACCCGCTCGGCATCGGTCTCTTCGCCACCGCGCTGACCGTGCTCGTCTTCTTCCTGCTCGACCTCGCCCACCCCATGTGGTGGCTGCTCGCGCCGTTCGCCGTGCTGACCGCCGCGCTGGTGCGGTGGCAACTGCAGAGCCCCGAGCCCTTCATCGACCTGCGGACGCTGGCGGGGAACGGCGCGCTCTCGCGGACGTACCTCCGGCACGGGATCAGCTACCTGCTGATCTACGTGGTGATGTACGGGTACACACAGTGGCTGGAGGAGGCCCGGGGCTACTCGTCCGGGCACACCGGGCTGCTGATGCTGCCGATGTCCGTCGCCGCGCTGGTCTGTTCGCTGCTGGGCGCCCGCACGAAGGGCATCCGCGGTCCGCTCGTCCTGGCCTGTGTGCTGCTCACCGCCGGGTCCGGGCTGCTGCTGCTCCTCACCGGCGACACCCCGGTCGCCGTCCTGCTGCTGGCCGGTGCCTGCTTCGGCATCCCGCAGGGGCTGATCGGCACGAGCAACCAGGCAGCCGTCCAGGCCTACGCCCCGCCCGAGTCCATCGGCTCCGCCGCGGGTCTCCAGCGCACGGCCCAGTACATCGGGGCCATCACCGCGTCCAGTCTCATCGCGCTCGCGTACGGACCGTCGGCCGGTGACCACGGCCTCCACCTGATGGCCGGGGTGGCCGCCGTACTGGGCGCGCTGCTCATCGTCCTCACCGTCACCGACCGCGCCCTGCGCGGCCGTACCTGATCCCACCGGCACCACCCAGGCAAGGAGCACCAGCCATGAGCGCCACCACCCTCGACCCGAACACCGCGTTGGTAGTCGTCGACCTCCAGAAGGGCATCGTCGGCCTGCCGACCGCCCACCCCGCCGCCGAGGTCGTCGCCCGCGCCGCGACCCTCGCCGACGCCTTCCGCGCCAAGGGCCTCCCGGTCGTCCTGGTCCGCGTCACCGGCGGCGCCCCCGGCCGCACGGAGGGCCCCGCCAGGTCGGGGCAGCCGGCCGCCGACTGGGCCGAGATCGTTCCCGAACTCGGCCCGGACGAGGGCGACATCGTCGTCACCAAGCAGCAGTGGGGCGCCTTCTACGGCACCGACCTCGACCTCCAGCTGCGCCGCCGCGGCATCACGCAGGTCGTGGTGGCCGGGATCGCGACCAGCATCGGTGTCGAGTCCACCGCCCGCTCGGCCCACGAGCACGGCTATCACGTCACCGTCGCCACGGACGCGGTCACCGACATGAGCGCCGAGGCCCACGACAACAGCGTCGAGCGGATCTTCCCCCGCCTCGGTGAGACGGACACGACGGACGCGATCGTCAAGCTGCTCGGCTGACGGCCCGCCTCAGGTCGCGTCCCGGCGCCGGATCTTGTTGCCCAGCCACACCAGTGGGTCGTACTTGCGGTCCACCGCCCGCTCCTTCAGCGGGATCAGGGCGTTGTCGGTGATCTTGATGTGTTCGGGGCACACCTCCGTACAGCACTTCGTGATGTTGCAGAGCCCGAGCCCGTGCTCCTCCTGCGCCGTCGCCTTCCGGTCGAGACCGGACTCGGCGGCGGCGTCCAGGGGGTGCATGTCCAGCTCGGCCACCCGCATCAGGAAGCGGGGTCCGGCGAAGGCCGCCTTGTTCTCCTCGTGGTCGCGCACCACGTGGCAGGTGTCCTGGCACAGGAAGCACTCGATGCACTTGCGGAACTCCTGCGAGCGGTCCACATCGACCTGCTGCATCCGGTACTCGCCCGCCTTCACGCCCTCCGGGGGGACGAAGGCGGGGATCTCACGTGCCTTGGTGTAGTTGAACGACACGTCCGTCACCAGGTCGCGCACCACGGGGAAGGCCCGCAGCGGGGTGACCGTGATCGTGTCCTCACGGCCGAAGACCGACATGCGCGTCATGCACATCAGCCGCGGCCTTCCGTTGATCTCCGCGCTGCACGAACCGCACTTGCCCGCCTTGCAGTTCCACCGCACCGCCAGATCGCCCGCCTGGGTGGCCTGGATGCGGTGGATGATGTCGAGGACGACCTCGCCGTCGTTGACCTCGACCTCGAAGTCCTCCAGGCCGCCGCCTTCGATGTCCCCGCGCCACACCCTGAACCGTGCGTCGTAGCTGCTCACTCGTAGAGCTCCTCATCGGCGAGGTACTTGACCAGCTCCTCCTTCTCGAAGAGGGAGAGCAGATCCGGACGGATGGGTTCGGTCACCTTGCGTACGAGCTCGATCCGGCCGCTCGCGGCGTCCTGCTCGTCCGTCGGCCGGCACAGCAGATTGACCGGACGCCAGGAGCGTTCCATCCCCGGGCAGTCCTCGCGGGTGTGGCCGCCGCGGCTCTCGGTGCGCTCCAGGGCCGCCCGCGCGATGCACTCACTGACCAGCAGCATGTTCCGCAGGTCCAGGGAGAGGTGCCAGCCGGGGTTGAACTGCCGGTGCCCCTCGACCCCCGCGCGCCGGGCCCGCTCGCGCAGCCCGGCAAGCCTCTCCAGGGCCTGTTCCATCTCGGGGGCCCGGCGGATGATGCCGACCAGGTCGTTCATCGTCTGCTGGAGTTCCTGGTGCAGGGTGTACGGATTCTCCGCCGGCGCGCCGTCGGCGAGCCCTTCCGCGCTGAACGGACGCAGCGCCTCCGCGGCCGCGGCGTCGATCTGGGCCTCGTCGACGACGGGCAGGGCGCCGGCCGACGCGGCGTACCCGGCGGCGTGCAGTCCGGCCCGCCGGCCGAAGACCAGCAGGTCGGAGAGGGAGTTCCCACCGAGCCGGTTGGAGCCGTGCATGCCGCCCGCGACCTCGCCCGCCGCGTACAGGCCGGGTACGTCCAGGGCCGCGGCGGTGTCCGAGTCGACGGCTATGCCGCCCATCACGTAGTGGCAGGTCGGGCCGACCTCCATGGCCTCGGCGGTGATGTCGACGTCCGCCAGCTCCTTGAACTGGTGGTACATCGACGGCAGCCGGCGCCGGATCCGCTCCGCGGACATCCGCGTCGACACATCCAGGAACACTCCGCCGTGCGGCGACCCGCGACCCGCCTTCACCTCGGAGTTGATCGCCCGGGCGACCTCGTCGCGCGGCAGCAGCTCGGGCGGCCGGCGGTTGTGGTCCGGGTCCTCGTACCAGCGGTCGCCCTCCTCCTCGGACTGCGCGTACTTCTCCTTGAACACATCGGGGACGTAGTCGAACATGAACCGCTTGCCCTCGGAGTTGCGCAGCACCCCGCCGTCACCGCGCACCGACTCGGTGACGAGGATGCCCTTGACCGAGGGCGGCCAGACCATGCCGGTGGGGTGGAACTGCACGAACTCCATGTTCAGCAGGGGCGCACCCGCGAGCAGGGCCAGCGCGTGGCCGTCGCCGGTGTACTCCCATGAGTTCGACGTCACCTTGAAGGACTTGCCGATGCCGCCGGTGGCGAGGACGACCGCGGGCGCCTCCAGTACGAAGAAGCGGCCGGTCTCGCGCTCGTAGCAGAAGGTGCCCGAGACCCTTTCCCCGTCCTTGAGGACGCGCGTGACCGTGCACTCCTGGAAGACCTTCAGCCGCGCCTCGTGGTCACCGAACTCGCGCTCGTCCTCCTGCTGGAGCGAGACGATCTTCTGTTGGAGGGTGCGGATCAGTTCGAGGCCGGTACGGTCCCCGACGTGGGCCAGGCGCGGATACTCGTGGCCGCCGAAGTTGCGCTGGGAGATCTTCCCCTCGGGGGTGCGGTCGAAGAGCGCGCCCCAGGTCTCCAGCTCCCAGACCCGGTCGGGCGCCTCCTTGGCGTGCAGCTCCGCCATCCGCCACTGGTTGAGGAACTTCCCGCCGCGCATGGTGTCGCGGAAGTGCACCTGCCAGTTGTCCCCGGAGTTCACATTGCCCATGGAGGCGGCGATCCCGCCCTCCGCCATGACCGTGTGTGCCTTGCCGAAGAGCGATTTGCAGATGACGGCCGTACGGGCTCCGCGCTCCCGGGCCTCGATCGCGGCACGCAGCCCGGCGCCTCCGGCACCGACCACGACGACGTCCCACTGCTGACGTTCGAGCTCAGTCATTCAGAAAAACCTCGGATCGTCGAAGGCGCCGGAGGCGACCAGGTACACGTAGAAGTCGCACGCCGCCACGCTGATCAGCGAGGCCCAGGCGAGCAGCATGTGACGGGTGTTGAGCCGCCCCACCCAGCCCCAAAGCCGGTAGCGCACGGGGTGCTTGGAGAAGTGCCGCAGCCGGCCTCCGATGATGTGCCGGCAGGAGTGGCAGGACAGGGTGTACGCCCAGATCAGGGCGATGTTGACCAGGAAGATCAGCGAGCCGAGACCCATGTGGCCCCAGGCATAGTGCTCGTCGCGGAAGGTGAGCACGGTGTCGTACGTGAGGATCCCGGCGACCGGTACCGCCGCGTAGAAGAAGTACCGGTGGATGTTCTGCATGATCAGCGGGAAGCGGGTCTCGCCGCTGTACGCCTGGTGCGGCTCGGCGACCGCGCAGGCAGGGGGAGAGGCCCAGAAGCCCCGGTAGTAGGCCTTGCGGTAGTAGTAGCAGGTCAGCCGGAAGCCGAGCGGGAAGATCAGGATCAGCAGGGCCGGGGACAGGCCCCACCAGTTGCCGAGGATCTCCCAGTTCGGGCCGCTGCGCATGGGGGCGCAGTTGTCCGCCAGACAGGGCGAGTAGAACGGCGAGACATAGGGCGCGGCGTAGTAGTCCGCGTTGGAGAACGCCCGCCAGGTCGAGTAGACGATGAAGGCGAGGAGCCCGCCCGCCGTCACCGCGGGCGCCAGCCACCAGCGGTCGGTCCGCAGATGGCGGGCGGCGATGGCGGCCCGCGTGGGGTGGTGGACCCCCGTCGTCCGGGCGGCCGCACCGCCCGGCGGGCGGGGTCCCGTACCCGGGGCGCTGCCCGGGTCCTTGCCTGAATCCGTTCCTGTTTCCGTACCGGTGGCCAAGGAACTCTCCTAGGGGGCGTGCCTGCCGCGGACGCCCAGACCCTCGTCGTCCGAGTCCGTCCACAGGGTGGTGTCGTACGGCGCTTCGGTGATGGTGATGACGCCGTCGACGGGTGCGGCGTGGCCGGCCGGGTCGAGCGGGTCCGGGGCGGTGTCCGCCGCGCGCAGTTGCGCGAGGCTCCGCTCCAGCCGTCCGACGGTGCGGACCAGGTCGTCGAGACAGTGCTGAACTGCCGTCAATTCATCATGCAGTGACATGACTTGATCTCACTTCCGCAGTCGCGGGTGGCCATGCGCATGCGAGTGTCGCGCGTCACATCCCCGTTGGGAAGAGAGCGGGCCGCTCTGTCTTGCGGTCGGGGGTGTACGAGCCCGGAGAACGTCGGCTTCCGGCCGCTCCCGGCACTCCGCCGCACGGGTGAGGTTCGGGGCGGCTGCGCCGTGTCTGCGCGGTCTCCCGCGCGTGGGCGCTTTCAGTGGACGGGCGGAACCAGTGTGATCAACTGCAAATGCCACCACATACGCACAATCCGGTTCATTCGAGCGAGGGTGGGCCGGGCCGTCCCCGGAGGTATCAGCCATGTCCCACGTCGGCGTCCCGCGCGGGACATCCCGAAAGCGCCGCTCGCTCGCACTGCTCACCACCGGGGTGCTCACCCTGCCCGTGCTGGCCGGCTGCAGCTCCGCCCACGAAGAGGCCGTCCGTGCCGTCGTCGTCCCGCAGGACGTCGCGCCGGCGGCCCGCGCCCAGGTCGCGGACGGCGGCACGGTCAACTGGGCGATCGACGCGATGCCCGCCACCCTCAACGCCTTCCAGGCCGACGCCGACAGCGCCACCACCCGGATCACCGGCGCGCTGCTGCCGACCCTCTTCCCGCTGGACGCCAAGGGCCGGCCGCAGCTCAATCCGGACTACCTGGAATCCGCGAAGGTCGTCGACACCGAGCCCAGGCAGGTCGTGCTCTACCGGCTGAACCAGCAGGCCGTCTGGAGCGACGGCCGGGAGATCGGCGCACCGGACTTCGTCGCCCAGTGGCGCGCCCTGAGCGGCAAGGACTCCGCCTTCTGGACGGCCCGCAACGCCGGGTACGAACGCATCGAGAAGATCGAGCGCGGCGCCGACGACCTGGAGGTCAAGGTCACCTTCGCCAAGCCGTACGCGGACTGGCGCTCACTCTTCTCTCCGTTGTACCCGAAACAGGTGACCGGGTCTCCGGACGCGTTCAACGACGGCGCGCGGTCCACGCTCAAGGCGACCGCGGGACCCTTCCGGCTGCGCACGGTGGACAAGGAGGCGGGATCCGTCACGCTGGACCGCAACCCGCGCTGGTGGGGCAGCCCCGCCAAGCTCGACTCGCTGGTCTTCAGGGCGGTCAAGCCCCAGGACCGCACGGAGGCACTGGTCGAGGGGAAGATCGACGTGGCCGACATCGACGCGGCGGCAGCCCATCGCATCGTCCAGGCCGCCCGGGACAACGGCAGCAACGGCGCACCGCCCGCCCACGGCCCCGGCTCCGAGGTCACCCCGGCCCAAGCACTGCGGTCCTGGGCGCTGGCGCACGGCTCCGACGAGAAGGCGGCCGAGGAGGCGCAGGAGGCCCGGGCCGAGAAGGCCGGGGCCGCGAACGCGTACGCCGCCGAGCAGAGCGAACTGCGCGGCTACGCGGTCCGCAAGTCACTGGAGCCCGCCTACACCCAGCTCGCGCTGAACGGCGAGACCGGACCGCTGGCCGACGACCGCGTACGCCGGGCCGTGGCCCGCGCCCTGAACCGCCAGGAGCTCGCCGACGCCGTACTGAGGCCCCTCGGCCTGCCCGCCGAGCCCCTCGGCAGCCATCTGGCGCTGGCCGGGCAGCCCGCGTACAAGAACGGCAGCGACGCCCTCGGCAGCCAGGACACCAAGGAGGCGCAGGCACTGCTGGCCGACGCCGGCTGGACGCGCGAGGGCGCCATCGAGAAGACGGACGGCACCAAGGCGGGCAGCGAGGGCGAGAAGCAGAAGGACGCGGGTAGGACGGAGGAGAAGGCAGAGAAGAAGAAGGAGTCCGAGGAGCAGGACGAGGAGGGCGGGGCCGACAGCGCGAAGGACGACGGCAAGACCGACGACGCCGCCCGGCGCGAGCCCTCCAAGGACGACGGGCTGTACATCGTCGGGGACGACGACAAGCCCGGTGAGGCCGGGGGCGCGGCCACCCACGTCCTCGCGCCCGCCCCCGCCGCCGCCGCACAGAGCGCCGCCCTGCTGCGCCAGGCCGGACGCCTGGGCGAGACGGGCACCTCCGAGGACGCTCCCGCCCGGATCACCGCCCAGGACCGGCAGCCCGGCGGCGCGGCCGGCGCATACGCCCCGGCCGGTACCGCGGCCCCCGCCAAGGCTCCGGACTCGGCCCGCGGGCCGCTCGGCAAGGACGGCAAGCCGCTGACGCTGCGGTTCGTCCTCCCGTCCGGTCCGGGTTCCGAGTCCCTGCGGACCGTCGGCGACAAGATCGCGGCGATGCTCGACACGATCGGGATCCGTACCGAGATCACCAAGGTGTCCGACGACAGCTACTTCACGGATCACGTCGCCTCCGGCGACTACGACCTGGCGCTGTACTCCTGGCCGGCCACCGCCTACCCGGCCACGGACGCCCGGCCGATCTTCGCCAAGCCGGTGCCCGCCACCGACGGTTCGCTGCTCGTCGAGCAGAACTACACCCGCGTCGGTACGGACCACATCGACCAGCTCTTCGACGAAGCGGTCTCGGAGCTCGACGAAGGGACGGCCCGGAAGCTGATGAAGCAGGCGGACGCCCGGATCTGGGCCGCCGCAGGATCGATTCCCCTCTACCAGCGCCCGCAACTGGTCGCCACGGACAAGAAGCTCGTGAACGTCGGCGCCTTCGGCTTCGGGGTGCCGCACTACCAGGACATCGGTTTCAAGAAGCCGCAGTCCGCAGGCGCCCCGGCCAACAGGAAGAAGTAGCAGGTCAGCGCCGGACGGAAAGCTCAGAACTGGCTCAATTCCCTTGCCCGCCGGACTGCCGGCGGGCAAGGCTGTGCGCACCCGCTGACCCGGGTAGCCGCTCACCACCGGATCTCCGGGGCCCCAACCCCGAAGATCCCGCCACGGAGGCACGGCTCCGAGCCCCACTCGGAGCCGCCGCCCCGTGGCCCACCTCTGAAGTTGCTCAAGTTCCGCCTCCGTGCCGTCCGCCCGGGTGACCCTGGTCACGACCACCGGTGAATTCCGCCGGACGAATTGATCACGGGGGCGCAAACATGAAGCGGACACGGACTCTCACCTCTACGGTCGCCGTGCTCGTCGCAGGAATCCTCGCGGGCGCGAGTGGCTGCGGCTCGACGCCGGACGACCCGGGCGCGAGCGGGAGGCCGAAGCAGGCCGGTTCGCCGACGGCCGGGACGGCCGGTGCGGAGCGGGTCGCCGCCTCCGAGCAGCGGGCGTGCGAGGGCGGCACGTACACCTGGTTCAACCTGCGGAAGCAGTCCGTGCTGAACGGGGTGGCCGACGCACAGCGCGTCACGGCCGAGGCCACCAAGATGGTCGAGCCCATCCGGCGACTGCGCACCGACCAGGCATCCCTGCGGTCCGACGGCCCGAGGCCGGACGCGCAGGACGTGTTCCTCGCGCTGAGCGTGCACCTCGGTTTCGCGGAGAAGGGCGACGAACCGGAGGGCGGGGCGGGGCTCGGCGAGCCGGGGACTTACGCCCCGCTCGACGAGGGCGGCGGTGAGGTCACCGGCCATGCCGCCCGCCTGGTGAACTTCAGTTCCGTGACGCTGGTCGAGACGGACTTCCGCTACACCTGCGGGAGCCGTGCGCACCAGGAACCGACCACCGGGCACGTGTCGACATGGACCACGTCGGGCGGTGGAATCCTCGACTGCGACGAGCCCCTGCCCAAGGGCGCCTCGGCCGCCGCGCGCGAGGCCGGGCGCCTGTCCTGTGGCCGGTAAGACTTGCCCGGGAAGCCGCAGGCGCGCCCGCCCCGTACCATGGGGTGTAGCCGTGGCGCGTCCGCCCGGCGGGCGTACGAGGACTCAAGACCGACTAAGACGCCTGAATCCCCGATCCGAGAGAAGCGCAAGCCACCCATGCCCACGCGCCACGACATCCGTAACGTAGCCATCGTCGCCCACGTCGACCACGGCAAGACCACGCTGGTCGACGCCATGCTCAAGCAGGCCGGCGCCTTCGCCGCGCACGCCGCCGAGCACCTCGACGAACGCATGATGGACTCGAACGACCTGGAGCGTGAGAAGGGCATCACGATCCTGGCCAAGAACACGGCCGTGAAGTACCACCCCAAGGATGGCGGCGACGTCATCACGATCAACATCATCGACACCCCCGGCCACGCCGACTTCGGCGGTGAGGTCGAGCGAGGCCTGTCGATGGTGGACGCGGTGGTGCTGCTGGTCGACGCCTCCGAAGGCCCGCTGCCGCAGACCCGGTTCGTGCTCCGCAAGGCGCTGACGGCCAAGCTGCCGGTCATCCTCTGCATCAACAAGACGGACCGGCCGGACTCCCGGATCGCCGAGGTCATCGACGAGACGTACGACCTCTTCCTGGACCTGGACGCCGACGAGGACCAGATCGAGTTCCCGATCGTCTACGCCTGCGCCCGTGACGGCGTCGCCTCGCTGACCAAGCCGGAGGACGGTACCGTCCCGCCGGACAGCGACAGCCTGGAGCCGTTCTTCAGCACGATCCTCTCCGCGGTCCCGGCCCCGGAGTACGACGAGGACGCCCCGCTCCAGGCGCACGTCACCAACCTGGACGCCGACAACTTCCTCGGCCGTATCGCGCTGTGCCGCGTCGAGCAGGGCGAGCTGCGCAAGGGCCAGACGGTCACCTGGATCAAGCGCGACGGCACGCAGTCCAACGTCCGCATCACCGAGCTGCTGATGACCGAGGCGCTCACCCGCAAGCCCGCCGAGAAGGCCGGTCCGGGCGACATCTGCGCGATCGCCGGTATCCCGGACATCATGATCGGTGAGACCCTGGCCGACACCGAGAACCCGATCGCGCTGCCGCTGATCACGGTCGACGAGCCCGCCATCTCGATGACCATCGGTGCGAACACCTCGCCGCTCGTCGGCAAGGGCGGCAAGGGCCACAAGGTCACCGCCCGTCAGATCAAGGACCGTCTGGACCGCGAGCTCGTCGGTAACGTCTCGCTCCGCGTCCTGGACACCGAGCGCCCCGACGCCTGGGAGGTCCAGGGCCGCGGTGAGCTCGCGCTCGCGATCCTCATCGAGACCATGCGCCGGGAGGGCTTCGAGCTCACCGTCGGCAAGCCGCAGGTGGTCACCAAGCAGGTCGACGGCAAGACCCACGAGCCGATCGAGCGCATGACGATCGACTCGCCGGAGGAGCACCTCGGCGCCATCACACAGCTCATGGCGACCCGTAAGGGCCGCATGGAGACGATGACGAACCACGGTTCGGGCTGGGTCCGCATGGAGTGGATCGTCCCGTCCCGCGGCCTCATCGGCTTCCGTACGGAGTTCCTGACCCAGACCCGCGGTACGGGCATCGCGCACTCCCTGTTCGAGGGCCACGAGCCGTGGTTCGGTGAGCTGCGGACCCGTCACAACGGCTCGCTGGTCGCCGACCGCGCGGGCACGGTGACGCCGTTCGCCATGGTCAACCTCCAGGAGCGCGGTGTCATCTTCACCGAGGCCGGCACCGAGGTCTACGAGGGCATGATCATCGGCGAGAACTCGCGCGCCGACGACATGGACGTGAATATCACCAAGGAGAAGAAGCTCACCAACATGCGTGCGGCTTCCGCGGACACCACGGAGAACGTGGTGCCCGCCCGCAAGCTGTCGCTGGAGCAGTCCCTGGAGTTCTGCCGCGACGACGAGTGCATCGAGGTGACCCCGGAGACCGTGCGTATCCGCAAGGTCGTCCTGGACCAGAAGCAGCGTGGCCGCTCCGCCTCGCGCGCCAAGAACAACTGACGCCACGCGCAGGGAGGCGCTGACGTCGCGCGTCGGAACCGCTGACGTCACGCGCCCCACCCACCACTGGCGTCACGCTTCGCGCACCACTGGCGCGGAGCACGACCGGCATGGCGGCGGGTAGGCCTTTTTCGGCCGATGATCCGTCAGCTCCGGGCATTGCAGAAGGCCAGGGCCCTCACAGACACTGTGGGGGCCCTGGCCTTTGGCAACCGGTTTTCCGCCCACGCTGTCCGGACTGTGAGACGCGAGCGTCCGGTTATCGGGCGTCGCTCTCCGAAACATGTGTTAACAGTCCGTTTCGGGGGTGTCTGTCTGGGATCACTTTGTCCGGATTTTGGTCCGCGCGAGGTTTGGATGTTGTCAAACCGAGACCCTTTAAGTGTGGTTTACAGCCCAGTCGTACTTAATAGTTGGCTCCATTGAGCTCGGGTCAATGGGTCACGCACTGTGGGGAGTGCCGACTCACGAGCACACTAAGGGCACTGAAACGATCACCGTCAGGGGTGTCGGTGTATCGACCCAGTGCCCTTCTTGTAGTCAAAAGTGGACTCATGAGGAGGAAACCCATGCGTGGTGCCAAGAGCGCCAAGTGGGTCGCGGGAGCGGCCATCATCGCCCTGGCTGCGACTGCCTGTGGCGGCGGCGACAGTGACGCCGACAAGGGCAAGGACAGCGCCAAGGGTGCTGTCAATGCTGACGGCATCTTCTCCGTCGAGGTCGGTGAGCCGCAGAACCCGCTGCAGCCGGCCAACACGATGGAGTCGAACGGCAGCATCGTCACCGACGCGATCTTCTCGCAGCTGGTGGACTATGACCCGTCCGGCAAGCTTGAGATGATCAACGCGGAGTCTGTCGACACCAAGGACAGCAAGCTCTGGACGGTCAAGCTCAAGAAGGACTGGAAGTTCCACGACGGCACGCCCGTCACGGCCGAGTCCTACATCAAGGCCTGGAACTGGGCCGCCAACATCAAGAACAACCAGACCAACGCGTCCTGGTTCGGCGACATCAAGGGCTTCGCCGACGTCCACCCCGAGGACGCCAAGGCCAAGCCCAAGGCCGACGCCATGTCCGGTCTGAAGAAGGTGGACGACTACACGTTCACCATCGAGCTCAACGCCCCGCTCCCGTACTTCTCGTACAAGCTCGGCTACACGGTCTTCTCCCCGCTGCCCGAGTCCTTCTACGCGGACCCGAAGGCCGCCGGCGAGAAGCCGGTCGGCAACGGCGCGTACAAGTTCGTCAGCTGGGACCACAAGAAGCAGATCAAGGTCGTCCGCAACGACGACTACAAGGGTGCCGACAAGGCGAAGAACGGCGGTGTGGTCTTCAAGAACTACACCACCCTCGAGACCGCCTACGAGGACCTGAAGTCCGGCAACGTCGACGTGCTGCGCCAGATCGGCCCGAAGGACCTCCCGGTCTACCGGTCCGACCTCGGTGACCGCGCGGTGGACAAGCCGTACTCGGCCATCCAGACGATCGCCGTCGCGTTCTACACCAAGCAGTTCAAGGACATCGACCCGAAGGTCCTCCAGGGCCTGTCGATGGGTATCGACCGCGCCACGATCACGAAGACCGTGCTCCAGGGCACGCGTGAGCCCGCCACCGGCTGGGTCGCGCAGGGTGTTCTCGGCTTCCAGAAGGACGCCGCGGGCGACGTCACCAAGTACGACCCGGCGAAGGCCAAGCAGCTCATCAAGGACGGCGGCGGCGTCCCGGGCAACAAGATCTCGATCCAGTTCAACGCCGACGGCGGCCACAAGGAATGGGTCGAGGCGGTCTGCAACAGCATCACGCAGTCGACCGGTGTCAAGTGCGCCACCGACTCGAAGGCCGACTTCCAGGCCGACACGAACGCGCGTGACGACAAGCAGGTCAAGTCCCTGTACCGCTCCGGCTGGGTGCTCGACTACCCGGTGAACGCGAACTTCATCTCGGACCTGTTCCGGACCGGCGCCGCTGGTAACCAGGGCGACTTCTCGAACAAGGCCCTGGACGCGGAGATCAAGAAGGCCGACTCCGCGGCTTCCCTCGAGGACTCCGTTGCGGCGTACCAGAAGATCGAGAAGGAGCTGGTGAACTTCATGCCCTCCATCCCGCTCTGGTACTACAAGGTCAACGCCGGTTACTCGGAGAAGGTCCAGAACGTGGACTACGCGCAGGACGGCGACCCGATCCTGACCCAGATCGAAGTCAAGAAGTAACCACACCTACGTAGTCCGCGCGCAGGCGCGGGACCGGCACTGAAGGACGGTCCGCGCCTGCCCGCACGCAGTGGCCGGGGGGCCCTTCCACGCAACCGACGACCCCACAGGGGGAGTCGGTGCAGGGGAGGGCCCGTCGGCTGCCGCCTGCCTATTACATGGAGGCATGATGGGGCGCTATGTCGCACGACGACTGCTCCAGATGATCCCGGTCTTCCTCGGGACAACCCTGCTGATCTTCCTGATGGTCTATACGCTGCCCGGCGACCCCGTGCGCGGGCTGTTCGGGGACAAGGGCGCCGACCCGGCCACGCTGGCGAGACTTCGCCATGAGTACGGCCTGGATCAGCCGATCCTGCAGCAGTACTGGAATTACATGACAGGCATCGTCCTGCACGGTGATTTCGGTAAGCAGATAGCCAGCGGACGTCCTGTCACCGACGTCCTCGGCGATGCGTTCCCCGTCACCCTCCGGCTGGCCGGCATGGCCTTCGTCATCGAGATCGTCATCGGTATCGGTCTCGGGATGATCGCCGGTCTGCGCGCCGGCCGACTCACCGACAACGTGGTCCTGGTCTTCACCCTGCTGATCATCTCGATCCCGGTGTTCGTCCTCGGCTTCATCGTCAAGACGGTGTTCGCCTTCCAGCTCGGCTGGATCGACCCGAACGTCTCCGGCGAAGCCAAGTGGGGCGAACTCCTGGCGCCGGCCATCGTGCTGGGCTCGCTCTCCCTTGCCTATGTGGCGAGACTTACGCGTACGACGATGGCTGAGAACCTGCGCTCGGACTACATGCGCACCGCCATCGCCAAGGGCCTGCCCAAGCGACGCATCGTCGGCGTGCACCTGATGCGGAACTCGCTGATCCCCGTCATCACCTTCCTCGGCACCGACCTGGGCGCCCTGATGGGCGGCGCGGTCGTCACCGAGGGTCTGTTCAACGTCAAGGGCGTCGGCGGCACGATCTACGAGTCGATCGTCAAGCGCGAGGGCACGACGCTCGTCGGCCTCGTCACCATCCTGGTGCTCGTCTACCTCTGCATGAGCCTCATCGTCGACCTGCTGTACGCGGTCCTGGACCCGAGGATCCGTTATGCCTGACGCGACCAAGACCGCACCCGCACCCGAGGACGCCAAGGCGCCCATCGCGGACCCCGCGGCGACCGTGAAGGCCGACAAGGCCCGCAGCCTGTGGGGCGATGCCTGGCGGGACCTGCGTTCCAACTGGTACTTCATCGTCTCGTCGGTCCTGATCGTCATCCTTCTCGTGATGGCGGTCTTCCCCGGCCTGTTCACCAACGCCTCCCCGACTTCGGCCGACCTGGTGCACCACTACCTGGGCAAGCCGGAGCTGAGCAAGATCGGCTCGGAGGGCTGGCTCGGCTACGACGGCCAGGGCCACAGTGTCTACGCGCGTGTCATCTACGGCACCCGTGCATCGATCACCGTCGGTGTCTGCGTGACGCTCCTGGTGACGCTGTTCGGCGGACTGATCGGCATGCTCGCCGGTTACTTCGGCGGCTGGGTCGACGCGCTGCTCTCCGGCTTCTTCACCAACGTCTTCCTCGGCATCCCCTTCCTGCTGGGTGCCATGGTCGTCCTCCAGGCGTTCACCGACCGGACGGTCTGGGTGGTCATCTTCGCCCTGGCGTTCCTCGGCTGGACCCAGATCGCGCGTGTCATGCGCGGTGCGGTGATCGTGATCAAGCAGTCGGACTACGTGCAGGCCGCCAGGGCGCTGGGCGCGGGAACCAACCGGATCCTCTTCCGGCACATCCTGCCGAACGCCATGGCGCCGGTGATCGTGGTCGCCACCATCTCGCTCGGCGTCTACATCTCCGCCGAGGCGACCCTGTCCTACCTGGGTCTGGGTCTCGCCGACCCGACGATCTCGTGGGGTATGGACATCTCCGGTGGCGCCGCGCAGATCCGCGTCGCGCAGCACATCCTGATCTACCCGTCGATCATGCTCAGCATCACCGTTCTGGCGTTCATCATGCTCGGCGAAGCCGTCCGCAACGCCCTCGATCCGAAGTCGCGATAGGAGGGCGAACGTGGCCACCATCAACAAGACCGCCGAAGTCCCGTCCCCCCGCTCGGGAGACGACTATGTCGGCCCCCTGCTCGATGTCCGTGACCTGCACGTGGAGTTCCACACCCGCGACGGTGTGGCCAAGGCGGTCAACGGTGTCAACTACAGCGTGAACGCCGGCGAGACCCTCGCCGTTCTCGGTGAGTCCGGCTCCGGCAAGTCCGTGACGGCGCAGGCCATCATGGGCATCCTCGACATGCCGCCGGGCAGGATCCCGCAGGGCGAGATCCTCTTCCGCGGCCAGGACATGCTCAAGATGTCCTACGAGGAGCGCCGGAAGATCCGCGGCCAGAAGATCGCCATGATCTTCCAGGACGCGCTGTCCTCGCTGAACCCGGTCCTGACCGTCGGCTACCAGCTCGGCGAGATGTTCCGCGTCCACCAGGGCCTGTCCAAGAAGGAAGCCCGCGCCAAGGCCATCGAGCTGATGGACCAGGTGAAGATCCCGGCCGCCGCGGCGCGGGTCTCGGACTACCCGCACCAGTTCTCCGGCGGTATGCGCCAGCGCATCATGATCGCCATGGCGCTGGCCCTGGAGCCGGACCTGATCATCGCGGACGAGCCGACCACCGCGCTCGACGTGACGGTGCAGGCCCAGGTCATGGACCTGCTCGCGGAGCTCCAGCGCGAGTACCACATGGGTCTGATCCTGATCACGCACGACCTCGGTGTCGTCGCGGACGTCGCCGACAAGATCGCCGTGATGTACGCGGGCCGGATCGTCGAGACCGCTCCGGTGCACGAGATCTACAAGCGCCCGGCGCACCCGTACACCAAGGGTCTGCTGGAGTCGATCCCGCGCCTGGACCAGAAGGGCCAGGAGCTCTTCGCGATCAAGGGCCTGCCGCCCAACCTGCTCCACGTGCCGTCGGGTTGTGCCTTCAACCCGCGCTGCACGATGGCGCAGGACATCTGCCGTACGGACATCCCGGCTCTCGCCCCGGTGACCGAGCAGGACGGCACCGAGCTGGTCGGACGCGGCAGCGCCTGCCACTTCTGGAAGGAGACGATCCATGGCTGACATCAAGAAGGAGCCCGTGGACGCCACCCCGAACGTCTCCGAGGTGGAGACGGTCGACGCGGCAACCGAGGCGGAGTCCGTAGCCGCCATCGACGCACCCGTGTCGCAGGGCGAGCCGATCCTCCAGGTCCGCAACCTGGTCAAGCACTTCCCGCTGACCCAGGGCATCCTGTTCAAGAAGCAGGTCGGCGCGGTCAAGGCCGTGGACGGGGTCTCGTTCGACCTCTACGCGGGCGAGACGCTCGGCATCGTGGGCGAGTCCGGCTGTGGCAAGTCCACGGTCGCCAAGCTCCTGATGACGCTGGAGCGGGCCACCGCCGGCGAGGTCTTCTACAAGGGCCAGGACATCACCAAGCTGTCCGGCCGTGCGCTGAAGGCCGTGCGCCGCAACATCCAGATGGTGTTCCAGGACCCGTACACGTCGCTGAACCCGCGTATGACGGTCGGCGACATCATCGGTGAGCCCTACGACATCCACCCGGAGGTGGCCCCGAAGGGCGACCGGCGCCGCAAGGTGCAGGAGCTCCTGGACGTCGTGGGTCTCAACCCGGAGTACATCAACCGGTATCCGCACCAGTTCTCCGGCGGTCAGCGCCAGCGCATCGGCATCGCCCGCGGCCTCGCGCTCAACCCGGAGATCATCATCTGCGACGAGCCGGTGTCCGCGCTCGACGTGTCGGTGCAGGCGCAGGTCATCAACCTGATGGGGAAGCTCCAGGACGAGTTCAACCTCTCCTACCTCTTCATCGCGCACGACCTCTCGATCGTCCGGCACATCTCGGACCGGGTCGGCGTCATGTACCTCGGCAAGATGGCCGAGATCGGTACGGACACGCAGATCTACGACCACCCGACGCACCCCTACACCCAGGCGCTGCTGTCGGCGGTCCCCGTCCCGGACCCGGAGGCCCGTGAGGGCCGCGAGCGGATCATCCTCACCGGCGACGTCCCGTCCCCGGCCAACCCGCCGTCGGGTTGCCGCTTCCGCACCCGTTGCTGGAAGGCCGAGGACAAGTGCGCCCAGGAGATGCCGCTGCTGGCGATCCCCGAGCGCTTCAAGACCTCGACGACGCCGGCCGCGCACGAGTCGGCGTGCCACTTCGCGGAGGAGAAGGACGTGGTGCACGCGGCCTGACGCGTCACCGACGTCCGTTGCGGACATGATCGGACCCCTCGGAACCCTTTCGGGCACCGGGGGGTCCGATGCGTATCCGGCAGACGGCGCCCCCGCAGGCCCACGTGTGCGCGGCAGGGCAGCCGTGGCCGTGGTGACGCGGTGACCGGGATGTCCGGGGCCGGGCATCACGGCGTACACCCCGAAGAGCTGGACCGCCGTGGTCGGAAGGTCCCCGTGGGGGAGGCCCGGAGGCACGAGGCGCCCGGAACCGATCGGTTCCGGGCGCCTTTCCCGTGTACCCGGGAACCGGGCTCGCAGGTGGCTCGGGTCAATGGGCCGACGTGCTCGGTTCCTTGGGCCGGGGAGTCCCTCGGACCGCGGACCGGTCGGATCCGCGTCCTGTCGGGCCACCCCGGGGCCGAGGAGAGGGGTGTCAGCCTCCGGCCTTGGGGTCCTGGGGGGTCTCGTTGCCGGACTTCGTCATGCCGGCTGCCTTACGGGCCTGCGGGACACTGGACAGGGACTGCGAGTCCTCCGGGTAGTGGCAGGCCGTCAGGTGCCCGTCCCGGCTGCCCCCCACCTGCACCAGCGGCGGGGTCTCGCTCGCGCACTTGTCCGTCGCCTTCCAGCAGCGCGTACGGAAGCGGCAGCCCGACGGCGGGTTGACGGGCGACGGGACGTCACCGGTCAGCCGGATGCGCTCGCGGGCCGGTACGTCGTCCGCGGTGGCCTCGGGAACGGCCGAGAGGAGCGCCTTGGTGTACGGGTGCCGGGGATTGCCGTACAGATCCTCGCGGTCGGCGATCTCCACGATCCGGCCGAGGTACATGACGGCGACGCGCTGCGAGAAGTGCCGCACGATCGCCAGGTCGTGGGCGATGAACAGGAACGCGATGCCCAGTTCCTGCTGCAGCTTCTGCAGCAGGTTCACCACCTGGGCCTGGATCGACACGTCCAGCGCGGAGACCGGCTCGTCGGCCACGATCAGCTTCGGCTCCAGGGCCAGCGCGCGGGCCACCCCGATTCGCTGGCGCTGACCGCCGGAGAACTCGTGCGGGAAGCGGTTGTAGTGCTCCGGGTTGAGGCCGACGGTCTCCAGCAGTTCCCGCACGCGCGCCTCGCGGCCGCCCGCGGGCTCGATGCCATTGATCTCCATCGGCGCGGCGACGATCTTGCCCACGGTCTGCCGCGGGTTCAGCGAGGCGTACGGGTCCTGGAAGATCATCTGGATCTCGGAACGGATCGGCGCCAGCTCCTTGCGCGAGGCGTGGCTGATGTCCTGCCCGCGGTAGGAGATCCGGCCGGCGGTCGGCTCCAGGAGCCGGGTGATCAGCCGGCCCGTCGTCGATTTGCCACAGCCGGACTCACCGACGAGACCGAGGCTCTCGCCCGCTCCGACGGTGAAGTCCAGTCCGTCCACGGCCTGGACCGCTCCGACCGTACGCCGGATCGGGAAGCCGCCCTTGATCGGGAAGTGCTTGGTGAGTCCGGAGACGTCCAGGAGGGGATCGGTGCTGCTCATGGTGGGGAAGTCCCGTCTCTTGTACGTCAGTTGGGCCGGGTGCCGGCGAAGTCGGAGAAGTACTCGATGCGCTGCTCCGGTGTCAGGTGGCAGGCCGCCCCGCGTCCGGACACCAGGTCCAGCGGAGGCTGCTCGGCCGAGCAGCGGTCGCCGCCGACCTGCTCGGTGAACGAGCACCGCGGGTGGAACCGGCAGCCGGTCGGCGGGTTCAGGAGGCTCGGCGGGGTCCCGGGGATCGGCGACAGGGGCACGTCCACCGGCCCTTCGAGCGTGGGCATGGACCCCAGCAGGCCCCAGGTGTACGGGTGCTGGGGCGCCCGTAGCACCTCCTTCTTCGTGCCGCGCTCCACACGGCGCCCGCCGTACATCACCAGCACGTCGTCCGCGATGTCGGCGATGACGCCGAGGTCGTGGGTGATGAAGATGATCGAGGTGCCGGTCTCCTGCTGAAGGTCCTTCAGCAGGTCCATGATCTGGGCCTGCACGGTGACGTCCAGCGCGGTCGTCGGCTCGTCCGCCACCAGCAGCGCGGGGTTGCAGACCAGCGACATCGCGATCATCGCGCGCTGGCGCATACCGCCGGAGAACTGGTGCGGATAGTCGTCCACCCGCAGATCGGGCTGCGGGATGCCCACCTTGGTCAGCATCTCCACGGCCCGCGCCCGGGACTCCCGCTTGGAGGCCCCGGTGTGCTTGCGGTAGGTCTCACCGATCTGCTTGCCGATGGTGTGGTACGGCGAGAGGGAGGCAAGCGCGTCCTGGAAGACCATGGCCATCTTGTTGCCGCGCAGTTGTTCCAGCTCCCGTTCCGATGCGGCGAGGAGGTCCTGCCCGTCGAGCAGGATCTCCCCCTCGATCTCGGTGTGTTCGGGGTGGTGCAGGCCGAGAATGGCCAGGTTGGTCACGGACTTGCCGGAGCCGGACTCGCCGACGATGCCGAGGGTCTTGCCGCGCTCGACGTCGAAGGACAGTCCGTCGACGGCCTTGACCATGCCGTCGTCGGTGGAGAAGTGCACGCGCAGATCGCGTACGGAGAGGAAGGGGGTGCTCACTGGATCTCTCCCTAGGCGAGGCGGACGCGTGGGTCGATGAGGGCGTAGACCGCGTCGACGATGATGTTGAAGACGACGATCGCCGCCGCTGCGACCAGGACGACACCGAGGATCAGCGGAAGGTCGTTGTCGTTGACGGCCTTGATCGAGAGGGCGCCGATGCCGTGCAGGCCGAAGACCTTCTCCGTGATGATCGCGCCGCCGAGCAGCACGCCGATGTCGAGACCGAAGATGGTGACGATGGGGCCCATCGCACCGCGCCACGCGAAGCGGAAGAACACCGTGCGCCGGGACAGGCCCTTGGCGCGGGCGGTGCGCACATAGTCCTCGCTCAGTGTCTCGACGAGCTGGGAGCGGGCCATACGTGTGTAGTTGGCGGTGAAGATCAGCGCCAGTACCAGCCAGGGCAGCAGCAGCCCGTTGAACCAGGCGACCGGGTCCTCGGTGAAGGGGACGTCCTTGGGGCGGCTCAGGATGTGCCACTGGTCCGTCAGGTAGTACATGGCGACCACGCCGACGATGTAGATCTGCATCGAGGAGAAGATCAGCGACGCCGAGGACGCGACCTTGTCCAGCAGCTTGCCCTGCTTCACCGCCGCCAGCATGCCGGTGCCCACACCGAAGATCACGAAGACGATCGCGCTGCCGACGGAGAGGGAGAGCGTCGTCGGGAAGCGGTCCAGGATGGTGCCGAGGACCGGCTCGCGGTTGTGGAACGAGTAGCCCAGACACGGCGCGGGGCAGTGGCCGAACGAGGTGTAGTCGCGTCCGACGAACACGCCCTGCAGCCAGTGCCAGTACTGCACGGGGAGCGGGTCGGCGATGCCGAGGTTGCGCTTGACCAGCGCCAGCGTCTCCGGCGTGCACACCTTGCCGCAGGCCACACGAGCGGGGTCGCGGGGCGCGACGTAGAAGAGGACGAAGGTGATGGCACTGATGATCAGCAGGATGACCAGTGCGCCGATTGCCCGGCGGATGAGGAAGCGGAACATGGCGATGGATTTCCCTGGCAGACGCCGACGAGGGGGAGGGGAGCGGGCGGGGCGCCGCAAGGGCGCCCCGCCTCGGTAGTGTCGGCTCAGGCCTTCACGAACAGCTTGTAGATCACGGCCGAGGAGTACTGCGGGTCGAACATCGCCCCGCCGACCTTCGAGCCGTGCAGGTAGAAGCGGCGCTGGAACGTCTCGGGGATGATCGGCGCCTCCTCCGTCATGATCCGCTTGTCGAGCGCGGCCCACTGCTTGCCGGCCTCGGCCGGGTCGGCGATGACGACGTTCTTCTTGATCGCGGCGTTGACCCAGTCGACGTTCAGCTGCGAGATGTTGTTGGCGCCGTTGGCGATGGTGCCGCCGTCGAACAGCGGCTGCACCAGCGTGTAGCCGGTCGGCCAGTCCGGGGACCAGCCGAACCACATCACGTCGAACTTGTTGTCGATCTGCTGGATCTGGTCGTAGTAGCTGGAGGAGTCCAGCTGCTTGATGACCGGGTCGAAGCCGGCCGCCTTGAGGGCGTTCTCGATGACGACCTTGGTCTTGTCGTAGACGTTGCTCTGCGGGAAGGCGTAGACGATCTTCTGGCCCTCCTTGCCCGCTTCCTTCAGCAGCTGCTTCGCCTTCTCCGGGTCGCCCTGCGGCTTCTTCAGCTTGCCGTAGACGTCGTCCTTGGCGTAGCCCATGATGTCGGGGCTCAGGATGGACGTGGCGTAGTCACCGGCCGACGGACCACCGTAGATCTTGCGGATCTGCTCCAGCGGCCACGCGTGGATGAGCGCCTGGCGCACCTTCAGGTCGGTGATGCGCTTGGTGTTGATGCCGTAGTAGTAGATGCCGGTGAGCAGGCCGTTGAAGGTGCGCTTCTTCAGCTCGGGGTCGGTGAGGACCTTCTGGATCCGCTCGGCCGGGACGCCGCTGTACGCCATGAAGGCGTACTGGTCGTCGCCGGAGTCGGCGATCATGCGGTCGGCGGCCTGGAGCGACTCCGGCCCGAACTCGAAGGCGAAGCTGTCCGGGTAGGCGTTGCGGATCGAGTCCGTGTTCGGGTCCCAGTGCTCGTTGCGCACCAGCGTCATCGACTTGTCGATGGAGTGCGCCTTGATGCGGTACGGGCCGGCCGAGACCGGGTCCTTGTCGTACTTGTCCTTGCTGTCGCCCTTGACCGGGACGGCGCCGTAGGACGTCATCGCCAGGGTGAAGTTGAAGTCAGGGCGGGACTCGACGAGCTTGAAGGTGATGGTCTTCGCCGCGGCGTCCGTCACGACGGACTCGAGGTGCTTGCCGCTGAACGGGCCCTTGTACTTGGACCGGAAGTCGGCCGAGCCGGTCAGTGCCTGCTGGGCGTAGCCCGCGCCCTCGGTGGTGAA
The DNA here is from genome assembly GCF_045162765.1 of Streptomyces sp. NBC_01013. Classification (NCBI taxonomy): domain Bacteria; kingdom Bacillati; phylum Actinomycetota; class Actinomycetes; order Kitasatosporales; family Streptomycetaceae; genus Streptomyces; species Streptomyces sp. NBC_01013. The sequence goes on along the minus strand of NZ_CP108687.1, from coordinate 2,929,372 downwards.
GCTGGCGAAGCCGCGCTCGATGCCGTGGCGCACGTCCTCGACGGTGAGCTCCTTGCCGTCCTCCCACTTGAGGCCGTCCTTGAGCGTGAACGCCCAGGTCTTGCCCGCGTCACTCATGGTGCCCGCGTCGGTGGCGAGGTCACCGACGAGCTTCATCGAGCCGTCCGCGGCGATCTTGTAGCCGGTCAGGCCACGGATGAGGAGATTGCCGATCTGCGAGTTCCACGAGTAGTAGATGCGCTGCGGGTCGAGGTGGGAGAAGTCGTCCGGCGATATGCCGCGGATCGTCCCGCCCTTCTTCGCGCCCGCGATCTCGGGAGCCGGACCCGTCGAGTCCTCCTTGGTGCCGACGACCACCGCACCGGTGTACTTGTCGGCGCCGCCGTGGCCCTTGTCCTTGCTGCCCTTGTCCGTGTTCGAGCTGCCGCTGCTGCAGGCGGAGAGCATCATCGAGCCGCCGGCCGCGACCGACGTGGCGATGACGAAGTTTCTGCGGGAGAGAGACATGGCTTCCTGCTCTGGTCGAGTGGAGAAACGGTGGATCCGGTGGGCCCCGTCGCCCGGCCGGAGTTACGGCGGGTTCAGCGCTTGGTCTTCGGGTCCAGTGCGTCGCGCACCGAGTCGCCGAGGAGGTTGAAGGCGATGACGAAGATCACCATCGATGCGCCGGGGAAGAGCATGAACGTGATGTCGCTCTGGTAGACGTCCGACCCGCGCTGGATCATCACGCCCCAGTCGGGAGTCGGTGACGTGAGCCCGACGCCGAGGAAGGCGAGACCCGCCTCCGCCGTGACGTACGCGGGCAGCGCGAGCGTGGCCTGGATGAGGATCGGCGTCCAGAGGTTGGGCAGCAGTTCCTTGAAGATGATCCGCGCCGGGGAGGCGCCGGTGACCTTGGCGGCCTCGACGAACTCGCGCTCGCGCAGGGCGAGGACCTCTCCCCGAAGGAGTCGGGCGATGGAGGCCCATCCGAAGGCGGTCATGACCGAGATCAGGCTGACGACGGTCAGCCAGACCGGTGTGTTCTCCTCCGGGTCGACCAGGATCGAGATCATCACGGGCCAGAAGGCGATGAAGAACAGCGTGGAGGGGAACGCCAGCAGGATGTCGATGACCCGGCCGACCAGGTAGTCCGTCTTGCCGCCGAGGTAGCCCGCCGTGATCCCCACGGCGATGCCGATCACGGTCACCAGCAGCGTGGTGGCCGTGGCGATGAGCAGGGAGTTGCGGATGCCGTAGAGCAGGAAGGTGAAGACGTCGCGCCCGAGGCCGGGCTCGATGCCGAACCAGAAATCACCACTGATTCCGCCATTGGGAAGAACCGGGGAGCCGAAATCGTCCAGCAGACTGGTGTCGTTCTGCCCGTACGTCGTGTACGGGTCCTTCCCGTAGAGCTTCGCGATCAGCGGTGCGGCGATGGCCACCACGAAGAAGAAAATGACTACATAGGCCGAAATGACGCCGGTGCGGTCACGCTTGAAGCGGCGCCAGGCCAGCTTCCCCGGTGACCGGCCGTCGCCTCCCTTGGGTGCGGAAGGATCCGCCACCGCCGGAGCCTGCACGTCCGCAGTCCCAAGAGGGGCTGCTGCGTTTGAGGTTGGAATCGTCATGGTGCTCCTGGCCCGGAGGGTCGAAGGACTCCGCAGGGCACACCTACGGGCTACCCGGACTTTTTCAACGCAATTCATGCAGGGTCAATGAATGGCGGGCCGACTTGGGCCGCTCTTTGGAAGCTTGACCTGGACATTGCCTTGACATGGCCATGCATTTACTCGTTGTTCACCTTCTCCGGCATCCATTCCCCTCTAAATCAATTCAATTCCGGCATTGAGTCCGATATCCGGGCGGCGCTGTCGCGAAATTCGTACAGCCGGATGGATGGGTGTGAGGTCGATGCGGGTTCGTTGTCCTGTCGTTATCGCGCCAAGGGTCGCCGGGGGCGTCCGGGGGCCGTCCAGAGTGCCATGCCCCTGACAAAAACCCGCGATGCGGGATGTACCGGAGGTCGACCGAGTGACCCGTGCCCTGCCCGAATGGCGGGAGTAGATATGCGTAAGGGTCGGTATGCGGTGATATTTGACTTCACGTAAGACGGAGCACTACGAGGAGGCACTCCATGCGCGGAGCCACACAGGTCAAGTGGGCCGCATGCGCGGTGGCCGTCGCCCTGGCGGCCACGGCCTGCGGCGGAGGGGACAGCGGCGGTGGTGGCGGTGGCGCCGATGGGATCGTGAGCTCCTCCTGGGGTGACCCGCAGAACCCGCTGGAGCCCGCCAACACCAACGAGGTGCAGGGCGGCAAGGTCCTCGACATGATCTTCCGGGGGCTGAAGAAGTACGACCCGAAGACCGGCGAGGCGACGAACATGCTCGCCCAGAAGATCGAGTCCAAGGACAACCAGAACTTCACCATCACGGTGAAGAGCGGCTGGACCTTCAGCAACGGCGAGAAGATCACCGCCAAGTCGTTCGTGGACGCGTGGAACTACGGCGCCCTGTTGAAGAACAACCAGAAGAACGCCTACTTCTTCGGCTACATCGACGGATACGACAAGGTCCACCCCGAGTCCGGCTCGGCGACCGCCAACACGCTCTCCGGCCTCAAGCAGGTCAACGACATGACCTTCTCGGTGAAGCTGACGCAGAAGTTCTCCCTGTGGCCCGACACCCTCGGCTACCCCGCCTTCGCGCCGCTGCCCACGGCCTTCTTCACCGACCACGCCGCCTGGGTGTCCAAGCCGATCGGCAACGGCCCGTACACCATCGACAAGTACGCCAAGGGCTCGTCGATGAACCTGCGCAAGTGGGACGGCTACCCCGGTGACGACAAGGCGCAGAACGGCGGGATCGACCTCAAGGTCTACACCGACAACAACACCGCCTACACCGATCTGACGGCCGGCAACCTCGACCTGGTCGACGACGTGCCCGCGTCCCAGCTCAAGAACGTCAAGGCGGACCTCGGCGACCGCTACATCAACACCCCGGCCGGCATCATCCAGACCCTCGCGTTCCCCTTCTACGACAAGCAGTGGAACACCGCCGGCGCGATCAAGGTCCGCCAGGGCCTCTCCATGGCGATCAACCGCGAGCAGATCACCAACCAGATCTTCCAGCAGACCCGCACCCCCGCCTCCGACTGGACCTCCCCGGTCCTCGGCGCCGACGGCGGCTTCAAGAAGGGCCTCTGCGGCAAGGAGTGCACGTACAACGCCGCCGACGCCAAGAAGATGATCCAGGACGGCGGCGGCATCCCCGGCGGCCAGCTCAAGATCTCGTACAACGCGGACACCGGCTCCCACAAGGAGTGGGTCGACGCCGTCTGCAACAGCATCAACAAGGTCATGGGCAACAACAAGGCGTGCGTGGGCGCCCCGGTCGGCACCTTCGCCGACTTCCGCAGCCAGGTCTCGCAGCAGAAGCTGCACGGCGCCTGGCGCGCGGGCTGGCAGATGGACTACCCGCTGATCCAGAACTTCCTGCAGCCCGTCTACTACACCAACGCCTCGTCCAACGACGGCAAGTGGAGCAACAAGCAGTTCGACGACCTCGTCAACAAGGCGAACGCCGAGTCGGACAAGGCCACGGCCGTCTCCACCTTCCAGGACGCGGAGAAGGTCATGGTCCAGCAGATGCCCGTCATCCCGCTCTGGTACCAGAACGGCAGCGCCGGCTACTCCGAGAACGTCACCAACGTCTCGCTGAACCAGTTCAGCGTCCCGGTGTACGAGCAGATCAAGGTCAAGTGACGGGCTGAGGCCGGGTGGCCGGTGCGCTCCCGCACCGGCCACCCGGCTTCCCCGTCCCCGGCCCGACGACACCTCAGCCACCCCGAGACCCCCGGAGCCCTTCATGGGACGTTATGTGATCCGGCGGCTGCTGCAGATGATCCCGGTCTTCTTCGGCACCACGCTGTTGATCTTCCTCATGGTGAACGTGATGGGTGACCCCATCGCGGGTCTCTGCGGCGACCGCCAGTGCGACCCGGCGACCGCCGCCCAACTCCGTGCGGAGTTCGGCCTCGACAAGCCCGTCTGGCAGCAATACCTCACCTACATGGGCAACGTCTTCACCGGCGACTTCGGCACCGCGTTCAACGGGCAGAAGGTGACCGAGCTGATGGCCACGGCCTTCCCCATCACCATCCGCCTCACCCTCATCGCGATCGTCTTCGAGATCGTCATCGGCATCAGCCTCGGCGTCGTCACCGGACTGCGCCGCGGCCGCCCCATCGACACCTCCGTGCTGATCCTGACCCTGGTCGTCATCTCGATCCCGACCTTCGTCACCGGTCTGCTCCTCCAGCTCCTGCTGGGCGTGGAATGGGGCGTCATCAAACCCTCCGTCTCCAGCGAGGCCCCCCTCAACGAGCTGCTGATCCCCGGCCTCGTGGTCGCGTCCGTCTCGCTGGCCTACGTCACCCGGCTCACCCGTACCTCGATCGCCGAGAACGCCCGCGCCGACTACGTGCGCACCGCGACCGCCAAGGGCCTGCCCAGGCGCCGCGTGATCGTCCGCCACCTGCTGCGCAACTCGCTGATCCCCGTCGTCACCTTCATCGGTACGGACGTGGGCGCGCTGATGGGCGGGGCGATCGTCACGGAGCGGATCTTCAACATCCACGGCGTCGGCTACCAGCTCTACCAGGGCATCCTGCGCCAGAACTCGCAGACCGTCGTCGGGTTCGTGACCGTCCTGGTCCTCGTCTTCCTGGCGGCGAACCTGATCGTCGACCTGCTGTACGCCGTACTCGACCCGAGGATCCGCTATGCCTGAGCAGACACCGGACGAGGCGATCTCGTCGGCCGGAGCCGGCGGGACGATGGACCTCGCACTCGACGAGGGCGACACCCTCGAAAAGACCCCTGGCGGGCCCGAGGGGACGGGGCCCGGCACCAAACCGCAGAGCCTGTGGTCCGACGCCTGGCGCGACCTGCGCCGCAACCCCGTCTTCATCATCTCCGCCCTGATCATCCTGTTCCTGGTGATCATCTCGATCTGGCCGCAGCTCATCGCCTCGGGCGATCCGCTCGACTGCAACCTGGACAAGGCACAGGAGGGCTCCCAGCCCGGCCACCCCTTCGGGTACGACGGCCAGGGCTGCGACGTCTACACCCGGGTCGTGTACGGCGCCCGGAACTCCGTGACCGTCGGCATCTGCTCCACCATCGGGGTCTCCCTGATCGGCAGCGTCCTCGGCGGTCTGGCCGGCTTCTTCGGCGGCTGGTGGGACGCGATCCTCTCCCGCCTCACCGACGTTTTCTTCGGGATCCCGGTCGTCCTCGGCGGCCTGGTCTTCCTCTCCGTGGTGACCAGCTCCACCGTCTGGCCGGTCATCGGCTTCATCGTGCTGCTGGGCTGGCCGCAGATCGCCCGCATCGCCCGCGGCTCCGTCATCACCGCCAAGCACAACGACTACGTACAGGCGGCCCGGGCGCTCGGCGCCTCCAACGGGCGGATGATGCTGCGCCACATCGCACCGAACGCCGTCGCCCCGGTCATCGTCGTCGCGACCATCGCGCTGGGCACGTACATCTCCCTGGAGGCGACCCTGTCGTTCCTCGGCGTCGGCCTGAAACCACCGGCCGTCTCCTGGGGCATCGACATCTCCGCCGCGTCCCAGTACATCCGCAACGCCCCGCACATGCTCCTCTGGCCCGCCGGTGCGCTGGCGGTCACCGTGCTCGCGTTCATCATGCTCGGCGACGCGGTGCGCGACGCCCTCGACCCCAAGCTGCGCTGAGGAGTCCGCTGCCATGTTGCTCGAAGTGCGCGATCTGCACGTGGAGTTCCACACCCGGGACGGGGTCGCCAAGGCCGTCAACGGGGTCAACTACTCAGTGGCCGAAGGCGAGACGCTCGCCGTGCTCGGCGAGTCCGGCTCCGGCAAGTCGGTCACCGCACAAGCGATCATGGGCATCCTCGACATGCCGCCCGGAAAGATCAGCGGCGGCGAGATCCTCTTCAAGGACCGCGACCTGCTGAAGCTCAAGAAGGAGGAGCGCCGGAAGATCCGAGGCCAGGAGATGGCCATGATCTTCCAGGACGCCCTCTCCTCCCTCAACCCCGTGCTGACCGTGGGGGAGCAGCTCGGCGAGATGTTCGTCGTGCACCGCGGGCTGTCCCGCAAGGACGCGAAGGCCAAGGCCGTCGAACTGATGGACCGGGTCCGCATCCCGGCCGCGAAGGAGCGGGTCGGCAACTACCCGCACCAGTTCTCCGGCGGGATGCGCCAGCGCATCATGATCGCGATGGCGCTGGCCCTGGAACCCTCGCTGATCATCGCGGACGAACCCACCACCGCCCTCGACGTCACCGTCCAGGCCCAGGTGATGGACCTGCTCGCGGAGCTCCAGCGCGAGCTGAACATGGGCCTGATCCTGATCACCCACGACCTGGGCGTGGTCGCCGACGTCGCCGACAAGATCGCCGTGATGTACGCGGGCCGCATCGTGGAGACCTCGCCGGTCCACGAGATCTACCGGGCACCCGCGCACCCGTACACCAAGGGCCTGCTCCGCTCGATCCCGCGCCTGGACCAGAAGGGCCAGGAGCTGTACGCGATCAAGGGCCTGCCGCCCAACCTGCTGCACATCCCGCCCGGCTGCGCCTTCAACCCGCGCTGCCCGATGGCGCAGGACGTCTGCCGCACCGACGTGCCGCCGCTGTACGACGTGGCCGAGCACCGACAGAGCGCCTGCCACTTCTGGAAGGAGACGCTCGATGCACGCTGATCACTCGGGGCGCAAGGGAGCGCGCGAAGAAGGCGAGGTGGCACGCGATCTCCTGGCCAAGTCGCGCCAGGGGAGCGCGTACGCGGGCGGCGAGCCGATCCTGGAGGTCCGCGACCTCGTCAAGCACTACCCCCTGACCCAGGGCATCCTGATCAAGAAACAGATCGGCGCCGTCAAGGCGGTCGACGGGGTCTCCTTCGACCTGGCGGCGGGCGAGACCCTCGGCATCGTAGGGGAGTCCGGCTGCGGGAAGTCGACCGTCGCCCGGATGCTGGTGCACCTGGAACAACCGACGGCCGGCGCGATCCGTTACAAGGGCGAGGACGTCACCAAGCTCTCCGGCCGTGCGCTGAAGGCGGTGCGCCGCAACATCCAGATGGTGTTCCAGGACCCGTACACGTCGCTGAACCCGCGTATGACGGTCGGCGACATCATCGGTGAGCCCTACGACATCCACCCGGAGGTGGCCCCGAAGGGCGAGCGGCGGCGCAAGGTCCAGGACCTGCTCGACGTCGTGGGTCTCAACCCGGAGTACATCAACCGGTATCCGCACCAGTTCTCCGGCGGTCAGCGCCAGCGCATCGGCATCGCCCGCGGCCTCGCGCTCAACCCCGAGATCATCGTCGCCGACGAACCCGTCTCCGCCCTCGACGTGTCCGTCCAGGCCCAGGTCGTCAACCTGCTGGACCGGCTCCAGGCGGAGTTCGCCCTCAGTTACGTGTTCATCGCCCACGACCTCTCCATCGTCCGGCACATCTCCGACCGGGTCGGCGTCATGTACCTCGGCCGGTTCGTCGAGATCGGCACGGACGAGGAGATCTACGACCACCCCACGCACCCGTACACCCAGGCGCTGCTCTCCGCCGTCCCGGTGCCGGACCCGATGGCGCGGGAGTACCGCGAGCGGATCATCCTGCACGGCGACGTGCCCTCCCCTGCCAAGCCGCCCTCCGGCTGTCGCTTCCGCACCCGCTGCTGGAAGGCGCAGGAGCGGTGCGAGCTGGAGGTCCCGTTGCTGGCGGTCCCGGCAGCCTTCCGCCTGACGGACACCCCGGCCAAGCACGATTCGGCCTGTCACTTCGCGGAGGAGAAGCGGGTGGTGCCCCCGGAGGGGACGCTGGAGCAGGTGGGGGAGGGGGAAGAGCCGGGCGAGGGCGCCGCGGTGACCGGACCGGAGGTGGAGAAGGCGGACCGGGAGGCCGGGAAGCCGTCGCAGGAGCCGCCGTCTTCGGAGGGTGTGGGTGGGGGCGAGGGACCGCCGTCTTCGGAGAGCGGAGATGGGGGCGAGGGACCGCCCTCCTCGGAGAGTGCGGGCGGGGACGACGAGCCGCCCTCCGGCAGCAGTCGCGTGAGCTGAGCCGCCGGTCCGTTAACGCCGGAGCAACTCGGGCGTCTCATGTCCGATATACGGATCCGTCAGCATGGACCGCGTACGGCCGTGCGGGTGCCGTGGACCGGCCGGAAGGACTCACGTCCTCCCGGCCGGTCGCCCGACGGGACAGCGCTGACGGCCCTCTTGTCGGGAGGCCGGGCGCGGTGGAGTATCGCTGAGGTGATACTCACCCGTGGAGCAAGAGTGACCGGCGCCGCTCTCTGCGCGGTGCTGGCCGTGATCGTCGCGAGTTGGCTCGTACGGGACGTCAGGGCGGCGGGGTTCGGTCAGCTGTGGCGGTACTGGGCCGGGTACCGCGAGGCACTCCCGCACGCGTTTCCCGCGACCTCGGCGATGGATGTCGTCCTGCTCGTGGTGTACGTGGTCGCCTCCGTCGCCGCGCTGCGCTCCTCCGTCGCCTCCACCGCTCTCGTCGCCACCGGAGTGATCACCCTCGCCGTACGCCTGCCGGGGCTCTGGGGGATCGGCAGACGCCGGATGGAATCGGTGTTCTCCGACGACCTGCGGTCGCGTGCGCTGATCTGCGCCTTCGTCGCTCTCGCCGCGGCCGTCGCCCTCCTCATCACCGCCGGGGCCGGCCGCCGCCCACCGGCCGACTCCTACGAACGGCTGCCGACCCGGCCCGGCCCCGGCGCCTCCGTCACCGCGTTCCTGATGCTGGGCGCGGCAGGGGCGGTGCTGATCGCCTGGGAGATCCGGCAGATGGTGCGGTATCCGGAGCTCTATCCGGAGTGGTACGTGAACGGGGACCCGGTCCCGTACGGCGTGATCGACCCACCGCCCGGCTGGGGCACCGTGGCGCTGGCGCTGCTCTGCCTGTTCGCGGGGGTCAGCGCCCTCTTCCACGCGGTGCACGCACGGCCGTTCGGCCTGGTGGCCGCCGCGCTGCTGCTTCCCGGCGGGGTGCTGGGCGTGGCCCGGATCGTGCACTACGACCTGCTCGACGGCTTCGGGTCGCTGCCGACGGAGACCCAGCTCACGCTCCTGAGCTGGATCTTCGAGGCGTTCGCCGCGCTGGTGGTGCTGATGGCGTTGGCGCCCAGGGGCCTTGCCGACGTCCCCGCCCCGTACGGGCCGGGGCAGGGGCCCGGGTACGGTCCGCCGGGATTCGGGCCCTCCGGCTACGACACCGCCCCCTACCCGGGGCAGCAGCAGCCGCCCGCACCCGGTTACGGCTACCCGCAGGGCGGCGGCTTCGGGCCGCCTCCGCCGCCGTCGCAGCCGCCGCCGGGCTGGTAACCGGGACTCACATCCCCAATGACCGCTTCAGGAAGTCCACCTGGAGCAGCAGCAGATTCTCGCCCGCCTTGTCCTGCGGCGTCATGTGCGTAGCCCCGCTCAGCGGCAGCACCTCGTGCGAGCGGCCCGCCGCGAGCAGCGCCGAGGACAGCCGCAGGGTGTGCGCGACGACCACGTTGTCATCCGCCAGACCATGAATGATCATCATCGGGCGCACCTGGTCGGCGGCGTGCGAGAGTCCTTCGTCGGTGAGCAGGGAGTTGTACGCGTACACCTCCGGCCGCTTCGCCGGATCACCGAGGTAGCGCTCCGTGTAGTGGGTGTCGTAGAGACGCTGGTCGGTCACCGGGGCGCCGACGATCGCCGCGTGGAAGACGTCGGGCCGCCGCAGCGCCGCCATCGCGGCCAGGAAGCCTCCGTAGGACCAGCCCCGGATCGCCACCCGGCCGAGGTCCAGCGGGAACCGCTCGGCGAGGGCGTGCAGCGCCTCGACCTGATCGTCGAGGGTGAGGGTGAGGTCGTGCTTGACGGCCTTCTCCCAGCCGGGTGAGCGACCCGGAGTGCCGCGGCCGTCCGCGACGATCACGGCGAAGCCCTGGTCCGCGAACCACTGCGAGGTGAGGTAGGGATTGTGCGCGGCGAGGACCCGGCGGCCGTGCGGTCCGCCGTACGGATCCATTAGAACCGGAAGCGGACCATCCGATTCCTTGTAATCGGTGGGGAGCATCACGGCGCACGGAATCCGCCGTGCGCCCCCTTCGGTGAGTTGCGGCCGGGTGGACAGGACCGGCTGCTCCGCGTGACTGGTGACGGTGGCGATCCGCTTCCCGTTCCGGAGCACCCGCGCCGTCGATCCGGGCACGTCGAGCGCGGTGGAGATCATGACGGTCACCCCGCCGGACCGGACCGCCGCGTGCACGCCCGCGCCCTCCGAGACCCGCTCGACACCCAGCTCGTTGACCCGGTACACATGGCTCTCGCCGATCTCCGCCTCGGCCGCCCGCTCGCCCGCCGATGCCGTCACCAGGATGTCGGACCCCCCGATGTCCAGCACCTCCTGGATGTGCAACTGGGCCCCGGTCAGGAGCCGGTCGCCGACCGCGAGGACCCGCGCCCCGCCCTCGTCCGCGATCCGCACGAGCCGGCCGTCCGGCGCCCACGCGGGCACGCCGGGGAACAACTCCAGCCACACCGGGTCCTCGTCCGCGTGCACCGTCCGGGTCGCCCCGGTCTCCGGGTCCACCCCCAGGTAGAGCTGAGTCTGCTGGTCACGGGCCTGTACCAGCAGCAGCGGCGCTCCGTCCGACGACCAGTGCACCCGCCCCAGATACGGGAACCGGGCCCGGTCCCAGACCACTTCGGTACGTTCCCCGGCCAGCCCCACCACGAAGAGCCGCACCTCGGCGTTGGGCGTACCCGCCGCCGGGTACGCGATCTCGGCGGGCTTGCGGTCCGGGTGGGCGGGATCGGCGATCCACCACCGCCGCACCGGGCTTTCGTCGACCCGGGCCACCAGCAGCCGGTCCGAGTCGGGCGACCACCAGAAGCCGCGCGAGCGCGCCATCTCCTCGGCCGCGATGAACTCGGCGAGGCCGTACGAGACCTGCGCGTCCTCCGGCTCCGCGAGCGCCCTGTCCTCCTCGCCGCCGACGCCCACGACGCGCAGCGCACCCTTGGACACATATGCGATGTGTCGCCCGTCGGGGGAGGGGCGCGGATCGATCACCGGGCCCGGCACGGGCAGCGCGCGCGCCGTCCCGTCCCGCAACCCGGCGACGTACACCTTCCCCGAGAGTGCGAAAGCCGCCAACTCGGCAGCCGCGTCCACCGCGTAGCCGACGATCCCCGACGACCCCTCGCGGCTGCGCTCGCGCCGGGCCCGCTCGTGAGCCGAGAGCCGCTCCTCCGAACCGCCCAGCAGGGCCGCCGGATCGGCCACGACGCGCTCCCGCGGGGCCGCACCGTCGTTCAGGTCCAGCACCCAGAGCTGCCCCGAGCGGTCGGTGCCCGACCCCGAGCGGAGGAAGACCACCCGTTCACCGTCGGGTGAAACCGTGAACGCGCGCGGTGCACCGAGGGTGAACCGCATGCTCCGGGCCAACTGCAACGGGAAGGTGATCTCTGGCGAAGTCATGCGCCGAACCTATCGGCCCGCCCGCTGCCCGTGCGCCCCTCGTGCTGCTGTGCCCCGATCAATGCGTTGCCACGGATAGTTATGATCCGTAGCGCTCGGTGGGTAAGAACCTGCTGGCTCCATGCGTGCTGCCCGTCCCGACCGTACAGATGGAGGTGAACCGTCGTGGCGCTCTCGATTTCGGCGGTGGTGCTGCTGGCGATCATCGTCTTCCTGCTGATCCGGAAATCCGGACTGAAGGGGGGACACGCGGTCGTCTGCGCGCTGCTCGGTTTCTATCTCGCCAGCTCGTCCATCGCGCCCACCATCTCCGAGCTGACCACGAACGTGGCCGGCATGATCGGGGGCATCAAGTTCTGACACCCGTGGTCGTGCGTGGCCCTTCGGCCTCGACGGTGTGGCCGCCTTCGGCCCGGGGGGCTGTCGGCTCGACGGTGTGGCCGCCTTCGGCCCGGGGGGTCCGCGGCTCGTAGGGTGGTCCCCATGACGGACCTTCCCGCCCGGCGTCTGCTCCTGGTGCATGCGCACCCCGACGACGAGTCGATCAACAATGGCGCCACCATGGCCAGGTACGCGGCCGACGGCGCCCTGGTCACGCTGGTGACCTGCACGCTCGGCGAGGAGGGCGAGATCATCCCGCCCGCGCTCGCCCATCTTGCCGCGGACCGGGACGACTCCCTGGGCCCTTGGCGCCGGGGCGAACTCGCCACGGCGATGAAGGCGCTGGGGGTCACCGACCACCGCTTCCTGGGCGGTGCCGGCCGGTACCGCGACTCCGGAATGATGGGAGCCGAGCAGAACCACCGCCCCGGCGCCTTCTGGTCCGCCGACATCGACGAGGCCGCCGGGCACCTCGTGGAGGTCATCCGCGAGGTGCGCCCCCAGGTCCTGGTGACGTACGACCCCGAAGGGGGCTACGGGCACCCTGACCACATCCAGGCGCACCGGGTCGCGACGCGCGCCGCCGAACTGGCCGCCGACCCGGCGTACCGCCCCGGCTCAGGCCCCCCGCACACCATCGCCAAGACCTACTGGAACCGGGTGCCGCGCTCGGTCGTCGAGGAGGGCTTCGCCCGGCTGCGGGCCACCGCTCCGGACGCGTTCCCGGGCATCGCGGCGATCGACGACGTACCGGGCGTGGTGGACGATCCCCTGATCACCACGGAGATCGACGGCACCGGACACGGCGAGGCGAAGGCCGCGGCGATGCGGGCGCACGCCACGCAGATCGTTCTCGACGGCCCCTTCTTCGCCCTGTCCAACGACCTGGGCCAGCCCGTCCTCACCACCGAGTACTACGAGTTGGTGAACGGTGTCCCGGGCGGCGCCGGCGGCACCCGGGAACATGATCTCTTCGCGGGCGTCCCGGAGGTGGACCAGTGAGCAGCAGCAGGCAGCGGGCCACGCGGACCAATGCCCCTCCGAGGGATATTCCGGCCACCGGTCTGGCCGCACCGCTCAACCCTCGCCGGATTGCCGCACTGCTGGGCCTGGCGGTCCTCGGCGCGCTCGTCGGTGTCGCGGGAACGCTGGTCCAATCCGCCTGGTTCCCCGGCGGGTTGCTGCTGGCCCTGCTCGCATCGGCGGGCCTCTTCTACGGCGGCCGCTGCCTCATGGGCACCCAGCCGGGGGCTGTGGCACCCGCCGCGGGGTGGCTGATTTCGGTCATTCTTCTGCTGGGCGGTCGACCGGAAGGCGACTACGTCTTCGGGGACGAACTGGGCCTCGCCCTCTTCATGCTGGGCGGCCTGGCCATCGCTGTGATCTGTGCCACCATGTCGCGGTCGCCCCAACCGGGCGCCGACAGCGGCCGACCTGGCAAGTAATGTGCCACGTCCGATCCCGTAATGCCCCTTGTCCGTCCGGGGGGTGCGCAGCCGTTTCCCCCGGTCGCGGGGTGTCTGTCGGCCGCGGCCAGTAAAGTGGTTCGCGTGTCGAGCCGTCCCCTGGCCTGCGGCACGGGGGTAGTACGGGCGGCGGAGCCAATCGGGAGAACTTGCTTTGAGTCGTGAAACTGACAGTTCGTCCTCCGGGCCCCAGGGTCGTGGAGGAGCCGCGTACCCTTCGGGTACCCCGCCGTACGGATCCCGCCAGTATCCGTCGCTGCACCCTTCGCAGGACGCCCCGGAGGAGTCCCCGGAGTCTGCGGATCCGCCTCAGCCCGACGAGCCGAGGACGGAGACGACGCTGACGACGCGTATCCGGATCAACATTCCGGGCTCGCGCCCCATCCCTCCGGTTGTCATGCGTACGCCGATGAGTGACGTCGACGGCTCCGGCAGCGAGCGCACCGGCTCCACCCCGCGTCCGGGCGCCTCCGCGTCCAGCGGCGCGCAGACGGCACCGGCCGCGCCGGGGCCCGAGCCCCGGGAGACCGCGGTCGTGGCGGAGCCCGCTGCCGAGAAGCCGGCCAGGGAGAAGAGCGGCAGCGACTGGTTCGCGCCGCGCAAGAACCCGCCGGGCGCCCCGGCGAACGCCGCCTCGGGCACCCCGTCGGGCGACGGCACCGACGGGGCCGGCTTCCAGGCCGGTGGTCCCGGCGGTGCGGGTGGTCCCGGCAGCGCTGGTGGTTCAGGCGGTGCGGGCGGTACCGGTGGTTCGGGTGGTTCCGGCTTCGCCGCCGGTGGACCGGGCGGCCGTCCTGACGGCCCGTCCTCCCCGCCCGCGGGTGGCCCCCGCACCGATCTGCCCTACTTCTCCGACGGACCGCAGCGCGCCGGTGACCCGGGTGCGCCCGGTCCCGACGCCTTCGGCGGCGGCGGTGCCGGAGGGTCCCGCTCCACGCCGAACCTCGGTGTCCGTACGCCTGGACCGTCCGGCCCCACCACGGGACCGGCCGGCGGCACCTCGGCCCTCACGCCGGACCTCGACGCCCGGGCGGCCTTCGGCCCGGGCCCGGGCGGGCCGGTGGGACCCGGCGGCGCTCAGGGGCCCGGCACGCCAGGCGGAGGACCGCCGCGGATGTCGGACGACACCGCCGTGCTCACCCCGCAGTTCGGACCGGGCCCCGCCGGGCCCGGGGGCAACGTCTCGGGCGACACGCTGAACAGCGGCATCCCCGTCGTTCCCTCGGACCGGCGCACGGGGGCGCCCTCGCCGTTCCCCGACGCTCCCGGCTCCGCCCTGCGGACGCAGGACGGCCCGATGGGCACCGGACCGGCCGGCCCGGGCGGCTTCGCCGACCGGGAGCCCGAGCCCGCTGCCCGTCCCGCGCCCGCGGCGCCGAGCGCTCCGGCGAAGAAGGGCCGCTCCAAGATGGTCATGCTCTGCGTGGCCGCCGTCTGCGTGCTCGGGGTCGCCTACGGCGCCGGTCTGCTGATGAACCACTCGGACGTACCCAAGGGCACCACTGTCCTGGGCGTCGACATCGGCGGCGGGACCAGGGACGACGCCATCGAGAAGCTGGACGCCGCGCTCGGTGAGCGGTCCAGGACCCCGCTCCAGTTGACCGTGGACGGCAGGAAGACGCAGCTCGCCCCCGACAAGGCCGGACTGGCCCTGGACAGCCAGGCGACCGTGCGTGCCGCAGCGGGCAGCGACTACAACCCGGTGTCCGTCATCGGCTCCCTCTTCGGCAGCGAGCGCACCGTCGACCCGGTGATCCCGGTCGACGAGGAGAAGCTCGGGGTCGCGCTGAAGGACCTGGCCGGTGCCTCAGGCTCGGCCACCGACGGCACGATCAAGTTCGTACCTGGCAAGGCCGTCGCCGTCCCGGGCAAGCCGGGCAAGGCGCTCGACGTCAACCAGTCGATGGGCTCGGTGCGTGACGCGTACCGTGCCCAGGTCGAGACGGGGAAGGCGAACACCGTCCCGCTGCCCGTCACCACCCGTGAGCCCACCATCAGCCAGGCCGAACTGGACCGGGCGATGAAGGAGTTCGCCAAGCCCGCGATGTCCGGCCTGATCCTCATCAAGGCCGGTCCGAAGCAGATCCCGTTCGGCCCGGCCAAGTCCCTGCCGAAAATCCTCTCGATGGTGCCGGTCGACGGCAAGCTCGTCGACCACTACGACAAGAAGGCCATCGAAGAGCTCTGCGGGAGCGTCTTCGACGGCATCATGATCACCAAGGGGGACGGTACGAAGCACCAGGTCGGTCCCGATGACGTGGCGTTCGCCATGCGCGGCGCACTGCTCGGCAAGACGGAAGCCGAGCGGACCGTCACGATCGACCTCGGCGGCAACGGCTGACCCGGCCCGCACCGCACTCCACCGCCCCCGACCGGACTCCCGGCCGGGGGCGGTGCGGCATCCGCCCGGCGTTGCGTCACCCGTAGGCCATGACATCTGTCATCCCGGATCCACGACCCGTGACCCTGCCGGGCGCACCCCCGGCTGAGCCAGGGTGGACGCATGACAACGACAGCCCCCGAAGACACCGTGGCGAAGACCGCCGTGGTCAGCTTCGACCAGGTCAGCAAGACCTACGGAGACGTACGCGCCGTCGACGGGCTCACCCTCGACCTGCACCCCGGCGAGACCGTGGCGCTCCTCGGCCCCAACGGCGCCGGCAAGTCCTCCACCCTGGACCTCCTCCTGGGCCTGCGCACCGCCGACTCCGGCACGGTCCGCCTCTTCGGTACGACCCCGCAGGCGGCCATCGCGGCCGGACGCGTCGGCGCCATGCTGCAGTCCGGCGGGCTGATGGAGGACGTCACCGTCGGCGAACTGGTCGGGCTCGTCTGCGATCTGCACCCCAGGCCCTACCCGGTCAACGAGGTGCTGGGCCGAGCAGGCATCGCACCGATCGCCGACCGCATGGTCAACAAGCTCTCCGGGGGCCAGGAACAGCGCGTCCGGTTCGCGCTCGCCACGGCCGGTGCAAACGACCTCATCGTGCTCGACGAACCGACCACCGGCATGGACGTCACGGCCCGCCAGGCCTTCTGGGCCACGATGCGTGAGCAGGCGGACCAGGGCCGTACGGTCCTGTTCGCCACCCACTACCTCGAAGAGGCCGACGCGATCGCCGACCGCGTCCTCGTCCTGCACAAGGGCCGGATCCTCGCCGACGGCACCGCCGCCGAGATCAAGGCGAAGGCCGGGGCCCGCCGGATCTCCTTCGAACTGGAGGGCGCCATCGACGAAGTGGCGCTCGGCGCCCTGCCGTTCCTCTCCACGCTCGACGTCACCGGCCGCCGCGTCCGTATCCAGTCGCACAACGCCGACGCGACCGTGCACGCCGTCTACGGCCTCGGCCTCTACCCGCGCGAACTCGAAGTCGCGGGACTCGGCCTGGAGCAGGCCTTCGTCGCCATCACCGAGGCCGAGGAGGCCAGGACCCGATGAACACCCTCATCAAGCTCGAAGTGACCCGCACCCTGCGGAACAAGAAGTTCATGTTCTTCTCGATCATCTACCCGTCGGTCATCTACCTGTTGATCTCCGGCACCCAGAACACCACCGACAAGGTGCCGGGCACCGACCTCACCCTGCAGTCCTTCTTCATGGTCTCCATGGCCTCCTTCGGCGCGTTGACCGCGGTGCTGATGGGCAACAGCGAGCGCATCGCCAAGGAGCGCGAGAAGGGCTGGGTCCGCCAGCTGCGACTGACCGCGCTGCCGAGCCGCGGCTACGTCCTGGCGAAGATCGCCAGTGCCGCCATGGTCACCCTGCCCTGCATCGTGGTCGTCTTCCTCGTCGCGGTCGCCGTCAAGCAGGTGCGGTTCGACCTGTGGCAGTGGTTCGCCCTCGCCGGTGTCATCTGGGCCGGTTCGCTGGTCTTCGCGGCACTCGGGGTCGCCATCGGCTACCTCGCCAGCGGCGACGCGGTCCGCCCGATCACCATGATCATCTACTTCGGCCTCTCGATCCTCGGCGGTCTGTGGATGCCGAGCGCGACCTTCCCCCAGTGGATGCAGAACATCTCCGAGTGGCTCCCCACCCACGCGTACGCTGCACTCGGCCAGGCCGTCGAGTTGGGCGGTGCGCCGCACGCCAAGGACGTCGCCATCCTCTGCGTCTACTTCCTGATCTTCGCGGGCGGCGCTGCCTGGCTCTACCGGAAGGACACCCTGAAGGCATGAACGAGGACGAGATGCCCGTGGGCATCGGGCGCCCGCCCACGAGCAGGAAGGAGACCGGGACCAAGCTGCTGTGGATCGGCATCTGGCTCGCGTTCATGAGCGCGCCGGTCAAGGACCTCGCGGACGGCAACCACACCCCGTGGGCGACCGCGCTGGGCATCCTCGGCCTGCTGGTCTTCGTCGTCAGCTATCTCGTCCTGGTCTTCCGCCACACCTCGAAGGCGCTGGACCCCTTCCGGGTCCGCGCCGCCCTCGTCTTCCTCGGCGCCCTCGCCGTCCTGCTCTCCCTCACGTTCGGCACCTCCTGGCTCGTCCTGTTCGTCTACGTGTCGGTGTCCGTCGGCGCCACCCTGCCCATGCGCACCGCTCGTTGGCTGATCCCCGCCGTCACCGCCGTACTGGTGGCCATCGGCCTGACCGGCGACCATCCCCGCGAGATCATCACGGCCCTGGTCTTCCCCGCACTCCTGGGCGGCTTCGCGATGTCCGGCGTACGGCAGATGATCCGCACCACGATCCAGCTCCGTGAGGCCCGCGCCACCGTCGCCCAGCTCGCCGCCAATGAGGAACGGTTGCGCCTGGCCCGCGATCTGCACGACCTGCTCGGCCACTCCCTCTCCCTGATCACCCTCAAGAGCGAACTGGCCGGACGGATGCTCCCCGCCCACCCGGAACAGGCGGCCGCGCAGGTCGCCGACATCGAACAGGTCAGCCGCCAGGCCCTCGTGGACGTACGCAGCGCCGTGAGCGGCTACCGCCGGCCGACCCTGCCCGGCGAACTGGCCGGGGCCAGGACCGCCCTCGCCGCCGCCGGGGTAACCGCCGAAATCCCGGCCGAGGCCCCCGCGCATCTCCCGGACAAGGCGGAGGAGGTGCTCGCCTGGGCGCTGCGTGAAGCCGTCACCAACGTCGTACGTCACAGCGGTGCGGGCCGCTGCACGGTCACCCTCGCCCCGCGCCAGACACTCGACGGACGCGTCCTCGAACTCACCGTCGCCGACGACGGCCGCGGCGCCGCCGGAACGAAGCGGGGCAACGGCCTCACCGGCATCGCCGAGCGGCTCGCCTCCGTGGACGGGACGCTCATCACCCGGGCCACCGACTCCCGTTCCGGCAAAGGCTTCACCATGCTCCTCAGCGTTCCGCTCGGATCCGGCCTAGGATCCCGGGGATGAGCATGATCAGACTCCTCCTCGCCGAGGACCAGTCCATGGTGCGCGAGGCCCTTGCGGCGCTCCTCGGCCTGGAACCCGACATCGAGGTCGTCGCCCAGGTCGCCCGCGGTGACGAGGTCCTGGCCGCAGCCAGGGAGCACGACATCGACGTGGCCCTCCTCGACATCGAGATGCCCGGCATGACGGGCATCGAGGCGACGGCGGAACTGCACGCCGCCCTCCCGGACATCAAGGTCGTCGTCGTCACCACCTTCGGCCGCCCCGGGTATCTGCGCCGTGCGATGGAGTCGGGCGCGGACGCCTTCCTGGTGAAGGACGCCCCGGCATCGCAACTCGCCGAAGCCGTACGCAAGGTGCTCGCCGGGGAGCGCGTCATCGACCCCACCCTCGCGGCAGCCGCCCTCGCCGACGGGGCCAGCCCGCTGACCGAACGCGAACGCGATGTGCTGCGCACCGCCGCCGACGGCTCGACCAACGCGGAGATCGCCGCGGCGCTGCATCTGTCCCAGGGCACGGTCCGCAACTACCTCTCCATGGCCATCCAGAAAATGGCGGCCCGCAACCGTGCGGAGGCGGTCCGGATGGCACGGGAGAAGGGCTGGCTCTAGTCCTCCTCACCGGACGGTTGCCCCCGCTCTGCCTCGCACCGGACGGTTGCCCCCCGCTCTGCCTCACACCGGATGGTTGGCCGGGTCTTCCTCTCACCGGGGGGCAGACACCAGACCCGCCTCGTACGCGATGATGACGAGCTGCACCCGGTCCCGGGCGTCGAGCTTGGCGAGCAGCCGGGTCAGATACGTCTTGGCCGTGGCGACGCTGATGAACAGCCGCTCCGCGATCTCCGCGTTGGACAGCCCGCGGCCGACCAGAACGAGCACCTCGCGCTCCCGGTCGGTGATCGCCGTGAGCGGGCGGTGCGGGGGCGACGAGGCCGGGCGGCCCGCGAACTCCTTGATCAGCCGCCGTGTGACGCCCGGTGCGATCAGTGCGTCACCGGCCGCCACCACCCGCACCGCCGTCAGGATGTCGTCCAGCGCCATGTCCTTGACCAGGAAGCCGGCCGCACCGGCCCGCAGGGCGCCGTACACGTACTCGTCGTCGTCGAACGTCGTCAGGACCACCACATGGGCGGTGGCGGGGCTGGCGGCGATCCGTTCGGTGGCCTCGATGCCGTTGAGGCCCGGCATCCGGATGTCCATCACGACTACATCGGGGGCCAGTTCGGCGGTCAGCCTGACCGCCTCCTCGCCCGTGCCCGCCTCTCCGACGACGTCGAGGTCGGTGGTCTCGGCCATGACCATGCGCAGCGCGGTGCGCACCAGCGGCTGGTCGTCGGCGAGCACGACGCGGACCGGCCCGGAGGGCCGGGAGATCTCGTCGCTCATGCCTCGTCGCCCCTCAACGCTGTGGCAGGCACCGGCAGCCGGGCCGTCACCCGGAAGCCACCCTCCGGGTGAGGGGCGGCGGTGAACTCACCGTGCAGCAGGGCGACCCGCTCCCGCATGCCGACCAGACCGAACCCCGGCCGGGAGGCGAGGCCCGCGCCCCGGCCGCGGTCGGCGACCTCGATGGCGAGTGCCTCGGAGCCGTACACGATCGACACCCGGCAGGAACCGGTGGCTGCGTGACGGACCACATTGGTCACCGACTCCTGGATGATCCGGAACGCCGACAGGTCGATCTCCGGCGGCAGCGGCCGGGGCTCGCCCCGCAGGTCCACGTCGACCCGGACCCCGGCGGCGCTTGTGGCCCGCGCCAGCCGCTCCACATCGGCGAGGCCCTCCGGCGGACGCCGCGCCGTCGCCTCCCGTTCCACGCCCTCATGAGCCGGATCCGCCTGGCGCAGCGCGACCAGCATCCTGCGCAGCCCCGACAGCGTCTCCCGGCCCGCGGTCTCGACGGCACTCATCGCCTCGCGCGCGGCGTCCGGCCGGGTGTGTACGACCCTGGCCGCCGCACCCGCCTGGAGGGCGATGATGCCGAGGCTGTGCGCGACCGTGTCGTGCATCTCGCGGGCGATCCGCAACCGCTCCTCGACCAGGGCCTGTTCGGCGGCCCGTGCGGCGAGACGCTCGCCGTGCCGGCGGGTCTCGTACGCCGAGCCGCCCACCAGCCAGGCGACGACCGCGGTCAGCGCGACCACCAGCTCAGCCGACGTGCCGACGTCCCACCCGGCGAGCAGCCGGACGGCCAGGAACCCGGTGAGGGTGCCGAGCGCCATCAGGAGGGCGACGAGAGCGGTCCGGCGCGACCGGGTGGCAGCTATGAAGTACAGCGCCACATCGGCGGCCAGGAACTGGGCGAGCGGTATCTCTCCCACGCTCAGCGAGAACGTGGCGACCGTGGCGGCGCCCAGCACCAGTGCCAGGGCCTTCAGCGGACGCTGCTCCAGCATGAAGCAGCCGGCAGCCGCCAATGCCATGGCGAGCAGCTGCATCAGCAGACCGTCCCACCGGTAGAGCAGCACCCCGGCCCGGACGGACGGCTCGTACTCGCCGGGCAGGCGCACCCGCACGAGGAGGGTGAGCAGCATGCCCGCGTACCAGCCCATGCCTACCCACCAACCAGGCGGCACGCGCTTGAGACGAGGCAGAGAGGGTGACTGGGACATGCGCCGATCGTAGCCAGCGCCTCCCGGACCGGCATCGGACCACGGTCGTACAACCGGGGTCGACACCGGGCCGGGACAGGTGTCACCGCCGGTCCGACGACGAACCGTGGGTACGGACGGGAAAGTTGACGGCGTGATCGAAGTCAACGGATTGACCAAGCGGTACGGCGGCGCCACCGCCGTCAACGACCTCACCTTCACCGTACGGCCGGGCGAGGTCACCGGCTTCCTCGGACCCAACGGGGCCGGCAAGACCACTACCCTGCGCATGCTGCTGGGTCTGGTCGAGCCGACCGCCGGGACGGCCACCGTGCAGGGCCGGCCGTTCCGCGACCACCCACGCGGACTGCGGCACGTCGGAGCCCTCCTGGACGCGGGTGACGTACACGGCGGCCGTACCGCCCGCGCCCACCTCGCGACGCTGGCCCGCAGCAACAGCATCCCGCGCTCCCGGGTCGACGAACTGCTCCAGGACGTGGGCCTCGCAGGGGCGGCCCGTCGGCGCATCGGCGGCTTCTCGCTCGGGATGCGCCAGCGCCTCGGCATAGCCACCGCGCTGCTCGGCGACCCGCCCGTGCTGCTCTTCGACGAACCGCTCAACGGCCTTGATCCGGAGGGCGTGCTGTGGGTGCGCGGGCTGTTCCGCAGGCTCGCCGCCGAGGGACGCACCGTGTTCGTCTCCAGTCACCTGATGACGGAGATGGAGCACACCGCCGACCGGCTCGTCGTCATCGGCCGCGGCGAACTCATCGCGGCCGAGAGCCTGACCGCGTTCGCCGCCCGGAGCACCCGCCTCAGCGTGACCGTGGGCGCTCCCGACCCCGCTGCCCTGGCCCCGCTGCTCAGGGCCGAGGGCGCCGAGGTGCTCCCGGACGGCGAACGGCTCACGGTCACCGGGCTCACCGCCGCCCGCATCGGAGAGCTGGCCCTGCACCACCGCGTCCCGCTCCTCGAACTCACGACGATCGGCGCCTCGTTGGAGGAGGCGTTCATGGAGCTCACCGCCGACAGCGTCGAATACCTCGCAGGAGATCCCCGATGACCACGGCACAAGCCACGACCGCTGCATCCGCCCGTACGACCGGCGGTGAGCCCCGCGCCCGCTTCGGTGACCTGCTGGTGGCCGAATGGCTCAAGACGTGGTCGCTCCGCTCCACTTCCTGGATGTACGCGATCACCGCGCTGGCCGTCATCGCCTTCAACGCCGGCACGGCCTACGATCACTACAAGTACTGGTACCAGTACGACGACCGCGGCCGCGAGTCCTTCATCGCCAACGGCTCGCCGCTCATGGACGCCTTCACGGGGAACGCCGCCATGGTGCTGGTGCTGGCCGTTGCCGCCATCGGTGCCGTATCGATCACCGGCGAATACGGCACCGGCCTGATCCGCACCACGTTCACCGCCGTTCCGGCCCGCCGCTCGGTGATGGCCGCCAAGGCGCTCGTCCTCACAGCCGTCACCACCGTGTTCGGGGCACTCGTCGCCCTGGCCTCCTTCGCCTCGACGCAGGCCATCCTCGCCGGCCGGGACGCATCGGTTTCCCTCTCCCACCCCGGCGCCGTGCGCCTCGTCGTGGCCTCCGCACTGCTCGCGCCGGTGGCTGCGCTCGCGGGCCTGGCGACAGGCGCGGTGATACGCCACACCGGAGGCTCCACCATCGGATGCGTGGTGGTGCTGCTCCTGCTCCCGATGGTCCTCAGCGACCGGCGCCATCTCACGGCGGTGCTCCAGCACACGCTTCCGTTCAGTGCGTGGGAGCGGCTTTCGGTCTCGGATCTCCACGCATCCGTCCTCTACCCGTGGACGGTCGCCGGAGCCTGGACGGTCTACGCTGCCTGGGCCCTGCTGGCCGGGGCGGTCGCGGTGGTCGCCGTGCACCGCCGGGACCAGTGAGGCATTCCCCAACTCGGCTACCCCGCAACACATTTCAGAAACCTGCTGGAAATTCTTGCGACACCTCTTGACGTGTTCACCGGCGTGGCGGCAGGCTCCGAAGTCCCCCACGGTGGCCAGGCGCGTGGCCACCCACGCCGGGCACGGACCCCACATCCGTACCCGCGAACGAAGGAGCCGCAATTGAGTTCCCGCGCCGCTCGCGCGACACTGGCCGGCCTGCTCGCCGCCGCCGGCATCACCGTTCTCGCCCCCTGGGCCTCCCAGGCGACCCCGCCGGGTGAGAAGACCGTCACCGCGACCCTGTTCGAGTGGAAGTACGACGCGGTGGCCCAGGCCTGTACGGACTCGCTGGGCCCGGCCGGCTACGGCTACGTCGAGGTCTCGCCCGCCTCCGAGCACATCCAGGGCGATCAGTGGTGGACCTCCTATCAGCCTGTCAGCTACAGGATCGCCGGACGTCTCGGTGACCGCGACGCCTTCGCCTCGATGGTGGCGAGCTGCCACTCCGCCGGGGTGAAGGTCGTCGCCGACGCCGTCATCAACCACATGTCGTCCGGCTCCGGTACGGGGACCGGCGGCACGGCGTACACGAAGTACGACTACCCGGGCTACTTCCAGGACCAGGACTTCCACGGCTGTCGCAAGGACATCAGCAACTACGGTGACCGCGACAACGTCCAGACCTGCGAACTGGTCGGCCTGGCCGACCTCGACACCGGCAGTGACGCCGTCCGTACGACGATCGCCGCCTACCTCTCCGATCTGCGCAGCCTGGGCGTGGACGGCTTCCGCATCGACGCCGCCAAACACATGGCCGCCGACGACATCGCCGCGATCAAGGGCAAGATGGCCGACCCGGGTTTCTGGGTCACCGAGGTCATCTACGGGGGCGGCGAAGCCGTCCAGCCCGACGAGTACACCGGCGTGGGCGACGTCGACGAGTTCCGGTACTGCGGCCACCTCAAGAGCGCCTTCCAGGGCGGCGGGATCACCGGTCTCAAGAACATCGCCGACGGCAAACTGGCAGGCGGCAACGCCCGTACGTTCGTCGACAACTGGGACACCGAGCGCAACGGCTCCACGCTGACGTACAAGGACGGCGCGGCCTACACCCTGGCCAACGTCTTCATGCTCGCGTCGCCCTACGGCTCCCCGAACGTCTTCTCCGGCTACGAGTGGTCGGACAAGGACGCGGGCCCGCCGAACGGTGGCTCGGCCGCGTGCGGCAGCGGCGCCTGGACCTGTACGCACGCGCAGACGGCGATCACCGGCATGGTCGGCTTCCACAACGCCACCGAGGGCGCGGAGCTCACCGACTGGTGGGACAACGGCTCCACGGCGATCGCCTTCGGCCGCGGCGACAAGGGCTTCGTGGCCCTCAACAACGGCGACGGCGAGCTCCGGCAGACGTTCACCACGTCGCTGGCTGCCGGCACCTACTGCAACGTGGCACAGGCCTCCCCGGACGCCTGCGACGGCAACACGGTGCAGGTCGGCGACGACGGGACGGTCACGGCGACCGTCCCGGCGAAGGGTGCGCTGGCACTGCACGGCTGATCTCCGCAGCCCGGGAAGCGCCTCCGGGTCCGAAGGCGCTTCCCCCTTGCGGCCCGGGCGGTCGGGCGCTCCGGTGCTCAGACAGTCACGCGGACGGTGCGTCGAAGTAGTGCCCCTTGTCGAGGTCCTCGATCAGGCCCGGGTGCATCGGCTGCCATCCGAATGCTGTGCGGGTCTGCGTGCTGGACGTCGGCCCGTCCACGCCCACGACGCCTCCCAGCCAGCCGAAGTGCGCGTCCGTGTCCTCGGGGGAGACGGAGGCGACGGGGAGGCCGAGCCGGCGCCCGATGGCTTCGGCGACGTCACGGATCGGGACGCCCTCCTCGCCGACCGCGTGCAGCGTCGACCCCGCGGGGGCGGACTCCAGCGCGAGGCGGACGAGGTGGGCGGCGTCCGCGCGGTGCACGGCCGGCCAGCGGTTCGAACCGTCACCGATGTAGCCCGAGACGCCCTTGTCGCGGGCGATGCCGACCAGGGCCGCGATGAAGCCGTGATCCCCCTGGCCGTGCACCGTCGGGGGAAAGCGCACGACGGACGAGCGGACGTCGCGCGAGGCGAGGCCGACGGTCAGCAGGGCTGTGGCAAGCCGGGCTCGCGCGGCTTCGAACGGCGTCGGCCAGTCCGGGCTCTGACCGTCCTCCTCGGTGGCGACACGGCCCGGGGCGAGCCCGAGCGTCCCCGAGGCGATGACGAGCGCCTTGCCGGAACCCGCGAGCGCCTCGCCGAAGGTCTCGACGGCCCGGCGGTCCGCGACGGCGGCGTCCTGGAAGCCCCCCGAGAAGGCGATGTCGTGCTTGAACGCGAGGTGGATCACGCCGTCCGCGTCGGCAGCCGCAGCGCGCAGGGTGTCGAGGTCGTCGAGCTCCCCCAGCCGCACCTCGGCACCCGCGGCGGCAAGGGCCTCGGCCGAGGTGTGGGAGCGGGCGAGTCCGACGACCTGGTGCCCCGCGCCGATGAGCTCGGGAACGACGGCGGAACCGATCCAGCCCGACGCGCCGGTCATGAATACACGCATGGGAATCCTCCAAGGTGGGCCGGCCGTCCGGGCACCCGCCGCACCCGGACGCAGTCCGGCAGCGAGTGTCAGCGGCCGACAGTCAATGTCAGCGACTGACATCACCCTACGCCTGATGTCTGTCACTGTCATCACATAGAATCTGCGGCATGAGTCGATGGGAGCCGAACGCGCGCGGCCGGCTGGAGCAGGCGGCAATGGAGCTCTACGGCGAGCGCGGTTACGAACAGACGACCGTGACCGAGATCGCCGCACGAGCAGGCCTCACCGAGCGGACGTTCTTCCGGCACTACGCCGACAAGCGTGAAGTCCTGTTCGGGGGCTCGCTCCTGCTCCAGGAGCTCCTCGTGAACACCCTCACCGAAGCGCCCGCGGCGGCGTCGCCGATCGACGCGGTGGCCGTGGCCCTCCACGCCGCCGCGGCGGTGTTCGACGAGCGTCGCGAGCAGTCCAGGCGGCGCCAGAAAGTCATCTCGGCCAACGCGGAACTGAGGGAACGCGAGCTGATCAAGCTCGCCTCCCTGTCCGCGGCGCTCGCCGACTCCCTTCGCGAGCGCGGTGTCGCGGAACCGGCCGCGAGTTTGGCGGGCGAGGCGGGGGTCGCCGTGTTCAAGGTCGCCTTCGAGCGCTGGATCGCCGGTGCCGACGAGCGGACCATGGGCGCGTTCATCCAGGAGTCCCTCGACGAGCTCAAGGCCGTGACGACGGGCGGCGGCGTCTGAGGTGTGTGCCCGGGCCCGGCATGCGGCTGGGCGTGGCAGGCGTCTGGTCCCGATCGACGGCGGGGAGCCAAGCGGCGGGGCCTGGTGACGGGTGACGGCCGGTGAGCCGCTGACGGCGGGCGGCGAGGCCGGACAGCGGTGCGCCCCGCCATGGAGTGACGGGGCGCACCGCTCGGGAAGGGGAGCCCCGCTACGGGAAGGACACCACCTGCGACGGAACGGTGTCCGTCCCCGCCGTGGGTGATCCGGTGTTGTTGATGACGTGTTCGTACTGGCCCTGGCCGCCGAGGGAGACGACGAGCAGGTCGTGGAATTTGACGCCGGGTTTGACCGGTGCCTGGAAGCCGTGGTCCTGGCGGATGGTGGGGTCGACGTTGAAGTAGCAGTAGCTGCCCAGGCCCCAGCCCTCGTGGGTGGTGACGGTGTCGTCGACCTTGTAGGCGGCGTATCCCTTGGTGCTGCCGTTCTGGATGGCGGCCTGGTTGGGGGCGTCGTACGCCTTCTCGTTCTGGAAGAAGATCGTTTTGCCGTTCTCCCCGGACCAGTGGACGTCGTACTTGTTGAAGTGTTCGACGAACAGGCCGGTTGCCAGGACGTCGTCGCCGTTGACCTGGAGGCCGTAGTCGGCCCGGTTGGTTTCCCAGCCGACTCCGTCGCCGTGGTCGGCGCGCCACAGCCAGGTGTGGTCGACGATCGTGTCGTTGTTGTTGATGACCATGCCGGTGGTGGCCTTGCCGGCTCCCGCGCCGCCGACCCGGATGAACACGTCCTGGACGGTCGTCGGGTTCGCGGTGTGGTCGGCCGAGGCGCCGTCGGGGCCGATCTGGACCAGTACCTGTGAGTTCTGCGGGCCGGCGTCGACGAGGAGTCCGGCGAGTTTGACGCCGTCCACGTCGCCGACCCTGAGGGCGGTGACGCCGTTGTCGGGGATGATCGTGGCGAGTCCCAGGCCGAGTGCGACCGTGTTGGCGCGGTCGATGTTGATGGTCTGGTCGACGTGGTAGACGCCGGGGGTGAACAGCAGGTGCAGGCCTTGCTGGACGGCGGCGTTGATGGTTGCGGCGGTGGCGCCGGGCTTCACCACGTAGAACTGGCTCAGCGGGATGGACTCGCCCTGCGGGGTGCCGTTCCATGAGACGCCGCGGGCGTTGGTGCGCTTGGCGGGGACGAAGACCTTGTAGTCGTTGCCGTCGAGGTAGAGGAAGGGCTTTTCGCGGGAGACGGGGGTGGTGTCCAGGGTGGTGTACGGGGGGTTGGGGAAGCTCTGGGCGGGTGCGTTCTCGACGCCGGAGAACGTCATGTTCCAGACGCCGTTGCCCCAGCTGCCGATGGAGCTGTCGCGGGTGTACCACTGTTGTTGTGAGTAGGGGCCGACCTGGCCGTCGATCTTGCTGTCGGCGATGTACCCGCCGCTTGCCCAGCCGTAGCCGTTCGGTGCGAGGTTGAGGCCGCCCTTGACGTGCATCCGGCGGAAGGGTGCTGCCTGTGAGACGGCCCAGCGGTCGGTGCCGTTCACCGGGTTGAGGGCGAGGTTCTCGGCGGAGCGCCAGAAGTTCTGGGTGGCGTTCCCGTTGAACCAGCCCGCGTCGACGGTCACGTCGCCGTTGAACGTGGTGTCGTCCGGCTTGAGCCCGAGACCGGCTATCTGGGTGTAGAAGCCGATCTGCGCGTTGATGTTGTTGTACGTGCCCGGCTTGAACATCAGCGCGTAGCGGCCGGTCCCGAACTGGGCCGACTCCTGCTGCTTGAAGACCTCGTCGACCTTCGCCTGGATGTCAGGCGTCGACGGGTCGAACACCATCACGTTGGGTCCGAGGTCGCCGCCGCCCTCGATGGCCTGCGCATCCTCGCCGAAGGCGGTCTGCGCCGTGGGGACGGCCATGAGCAGCGAAACGGCGAGAGCGGCGAACCCGAACGTGCGGGGCCGGCGCCTGCGACGGGCGGCGAGGGGGGTTCCCGTGGGGGGAGCCGTGGGAGGTTCCGTGGGGGGAACATGCATGGGGTACGTCTCCAGAGTCGTGGTAACGAGATGACACGACGAGCTTGTGGGGAAGCTGTTGAGAGCGCTCTCTGACGGGAGTTGATGGTTCCGTCGTTACCCGGAAGTCGTCAAGAGGTGTGCCGCAGGAGCCTCAACCGATCTCCCTGTTCGCAACAATTAACAGCAGTGGCACGGCAATTGAGCCGGTCTGCGCTCAGTTCGGGGTGCGCTTGGGTTCAGAGGGTGATGCGGTGGCGCACGAGCCGCCGGGGCCCTTAGGGTCGGGCGGTGTGACCGACATGCCCACCCTGCCCGCGACCCGCGCCTACTACGACACCGTGGCCGAGGACTATGCGGAACGGGTGAAACTCCCCTTCGCGCAGGACGTGCTGGGGCGCGCGATGCTCGGTGCGTTCGCCGAGGAGGTGCGGACCGACGGCGGGCTGCCCGTGGCCGATCTCGGGTGCGGCCCGGGGCATGTGGCCGCCCATCTGGCCGGGCTCGGCCTCTCCGTGTCCGGCGTGGACCTGTCGTCCCGCATGGTGGACATCGCCCGTCGCGGCCATCCGGGTCTGCGGTTCGAGGTGGGGTCGATGGACGC
Organism: Streptomyces sp. NBC_01013; assembly: GCF_045162765.1. NCBI lineage: Bacteria > Bacillati > Actinomycetota > Actinomycetes > Kitasatosporales > Streptomycetaceae > Streptomyces > Streptomyces sp. NBC_01013. The sequence goes on along the minus strand of NZ_CP108687.1, from coordinate 2,900,289 downwards.
CCTCGGCTACCCGGACGGCGGCCTCGGCGGCATCGTCGCGTGGTGGTCGATCCTCCACACCCCGCCGGATCTGCTGCCTCGGCTGTTCGCCGAGTTCCGGCGTGTCCTGACCCCCGGGGGCCGGCTCCTGCTGGGGTTCCACGCCGGGGACGGCGAGGCGTACACGGGGCAGAAGCGCGACAACGGCGTGGCCTACTCCATCCATCTGCTCGACCCCGCACGGGTCGGTGCCCAGCTGGAACAGGCCGGGTTCACCGTCACCGCGCAGCTGATCGGCGAGGGAGAGAAGTGGCCTCAGGCGTGCGTGCTCGCCAGGGGCGCCGACCGGGCGGCATCGAAGGAATGACCTGGCCGGCACCTTGGTCAGGTGGGGTGCCGGCCAGGGGTCTTGGGGGCGCAGGTCAGGGACGGGTGCCGGGGGCCCGGGTGATGCGGGCGATCGCCTCGACGGTCAGGGCCCGGTCGTGGGGCGCCGTCTCCAGGGCGCGGTGGATGGACAGGCCCTCGATCAACGCGTCGAGCTGACGTGCCGTCGCCGCGTCGAAGTGCCACTCCAGCGCGACGCGGCTGCGGCGCATCCACTCCCGGGTCAGCTCGCGGTAGGCGGGCTTGCGGGCGGCGAGTGTGTACAGCTCGTGGGTGAGGACGAGCTCGCGCTGGTTGCCGCCGGACAGGTGGTGGACCAGGTCGGCGACCGCCTCCCGGGCCTCGTCGGGCGTGGTGGCGGCGCCGAGTCGTTCCTCGAAGACGGCGACGATGCTGCTGGAGAAGCGGACGAACGCCTCCCGCAGCAGCTCGTCCATGCCACCGAAGTGATACGTCATCGAGCCGAGCGGCACACCGGCACGGGCGGCGACCTTGCGGTGCGAGGTCCCGGCGACCCCTTCCTCGGCGATCAGGTCGAGCGCGGCGGCGATGATGCGCTCCCGCCGCTCGGGGTCGTTCTGTCCGGTCGCCACGTGTTTCCTTCTGCCGAGAATTTCTAGATCGAGCGGATCACCCGGGCCGGGTTGCCGACCGCGACCACGTTGGCGGGGACGTCCTTGGTCACGACGGCTCCCGCGCCGATGACGCTGTTGTCCCCGATCGTCACCCCTGCCAGCACGATCGCGCCGCCGCCCAGCCAGACATTGTCGCCGATCGTGATCGGCCTCGCGGCCTCCAGCTTGTTCCGGCGCGGCTCCGGCTCCACCGGATGGGTGGGGGTGAGCAGTTGCACGTTGGGTCCGATCTGGCAGTCGCGACCGATGGTGATCGGGGCCACGTCCAGAGCGGTGAGGTTGTAGTTGATGAAGGTGTCCTCGCCGACCGTGATGTACGTGCCGTAGTCCACGTACAGCGGCGGCCGGATGTGGGCACCTGCGCCGACACCACCCAGGAGCTCGGCGACGACGGGCTGTGCGGCGTCGGGGTCCTCGGTGTAGGCCGCGAGATACCGGGCGGCCAGCCGCACGGCGCGCCGCTGGGCCTCCACGATCGAGGGGTCATCGGCGATGTAGAGGTCCCCGGCGAGCATCCGCTCATGGTTCGTACGCGGGTCTCCCGCGAAGTGGTCCGTCATGAGTACGAGCGTACACTTCAAGGGCGTACGATCGTACGCTCCTGTTGAATTCCCTCCCGGACTGCCGAGGCCCCTCATGGATGCCGCAACACGTCGTCGGCGTGCCGCCCTGTTCCTCTTCATGCTCGCCGCCGGAACCGGTATGGCCTCCTGGGTGGCGCGCACCCCGGCCGTCAGGGACGGACTCGATGTGTCCACCGGTGCGATGGGGCTGGTGCTGTTCGGGCTGTCCACCGGTTCGATGGCCGGTGTGACCGCCTCCGGCCCACTCGTACGCCGTTACGGGGCCCGGGCCGCCATCACCACCGGTGCGGCGCTGGTCGTCGCCGGACTGCTGGTCGTCGCCGCGGGCACGGGCCTGGCCCTGGCGGGCGGCGTCTTCTGCGGACTGGCCCTGTTCGGCGGCGGGATGGGACTGGCCGAGGTCGCGTTCAACATCGAGGGCGCGGACGTGGAGCAGGTCATCGGCCGGCCCGTGCTGCCGGTGCTGCACGGCTGTTTCAGCCTGGGCACCGTGGTCGGGGCGCTGCTCGGCATGGGGCTGACCGCTGCGGCGTTCCCCGTCGGCCTGCATCTTGCGGCCGTCGCGGTACTCGTCGCCGCCGCCGCGGTCCTGGCCGTCCGTGCGCTCCCGCACGGCACGGGCAAGGAGGCGGCCGGCACCTCCGGTCCGGGCGGGTGGCGGGGCCAGTTGGAGGTGTGGCGGGACCGGCGGTTGATTCTCATCGGGGTGATCGTGCTGGCCATGGCCTTCGCGGAGGGCGCCGCGAACGACTGGCTGCCGCTGCTCATGGTGGACGGCTACGAGGTGAGCGCCACCGCGGGCTCGCTGACCTTCCTGGTCTTCGCCTCCTCGATGACGCTCGGCCGCTTCGCCGGTGGCCCCCTGCTGCAGCGCTTCGGCCCCGTCCAGGTCGTCCGGATCAGCGCGGTCGTCGCCGCGCTGGGCCTGGCGGTGGTGATCGTTTCGCCGAGCCCGGCGATGGCGGGTGCCGCAACGGTGCTGTGGGGGCTGGGTGCCTCGCTCGGGTTCCCGGTCACCGTCTCCGCGGCCGGTGACCACCCGCACAACGCGGCAGCACGGGTCGGCGCGGTGTCCACAGCCGGCTATGTTGCCTTCCTCGTCGGCCCACCCGCGCTGGGCTTCCTCGCCGACCACGTCGGGCTCCGGCTCACGATGACCGTGGTTCTCGCCCTGCTGATCGCCGCGTCCACGCTGGCCGGGGCGCTCGGCACCGACCGCGACGCCCAGACGGAGCCCATCACGGCATAGGGCGCCCCCAGGGCTTACCCCGCGAGAGTTGGGACCAGCTCCGAGGAGCTGGTCCGGGCGGCCAAGGGGGGTGTCGTGTTCCGGGGCTCCGCTCGTCCGTGCCTCGGGCGAAGCGCCGGCCCACGGCCGTCCGGCATGTCCGCGCCTGACCCTGCCGCCGCTCGCCACCGTGCGGTTGCGCCGGGTCTGACGTGTGAGCGGCGTTCTATAGTCGCCCGGGTCGACCGTTTTCATGGGGGGTCAGGAACACATGCAGTCCAGGAGATCGCTGGCCGTCGTCCTGCTGAGCGCCGTCGCCGTGCTGCTGCTCGGCGCGTGCGGTACCCAGCGGGTCGATGCCGGTGCGCCGACGACGGAAGCGCCGCACTGGCAGACGTTCGCGCCGTTCCGCGTGACCGCCGCCCGGCTCTCCGACGGCGGGCGCGCACTCAGTGTCGACGTGGAGGTGCCCGGCAAGGGCAAGACCTGCGCACGCGAGCTGAAGGCGGTCGTGACCTCCACCTCGGAGCGCACCGTGTGGGTGCAGGTCACCTTCTCCTCCCTGACCGGCGACCCGCACGCCGACTGCTCGGAGACGGCCACCGGCACGGCGAAGGTGCGGCTGCCGTCCCCGCTCGGCCACCGCGAACTGGCCGTGGACAACGACACGGCGTTCACCACGGACGACGCCGACCTGCCCGACCTGCGTCTGTGCGGCGACCGCGGCTGCCACCCCGCACCCACCGGCTGCACCCCCGCGTCCTACGACCAGGCGGTGGCGGCGCTCGACGTGCCGAACCACACCTCCCGCGGCGAGGAGCACTGCGACGGGAAGTGGCTGGTGTTCGACGTGTCCTCGCGCATGGGCCCGGCCTGCGCCGAGGGCGAGGGGCCGGGCTGTGGGGTGAGCGTCGGCGGCCGGTGGTTCTTCCGGGCCGAGGAGGCGGGCTGGGTGCCCCTGGCCCGCGGCACGAAGGCCGGCTGCGTCGACGTGCACCGCGTCGAGCCCGCCTTCCCGGACGCCCTGTGCGCCGGCCTGCCCGCCCTGCGGCGCTCGAACTGAGCATCGCCCCAGCGCTGTTGAACTCTCCGGTCCGCTGCCGGGGCACCCGCGGCGCCTCGCGCAGGAGCCCGGCGTCCAGGGCCGCTTCGAGCACCGCGGGATCGGTCAGGACGTGTCCGGCCGATCATGTGCCGAGCCGGATGGTGCGGGCCGCTGCGGTGGCGGCCCCGAAGAAGACCTACGTCCGAGGGCCTTCGTCCCGATCATGCCGGACCTGCGAGCCCGGCATGATCCGGACGGACAGCCCTTAGTCCCACAGCTCGGTGCTGTGCGCCGCGATCAGCGCACTGATCCGTTCCAGGGCCTGCGAGGCCGCCAGCGGGTCGAGGCGGCGGCCGTCCCGCAGGCGCAGCGCCACCAGGTCGTCGGCCGCCTCCGCGGCGCCGATGACCACCTGGTACGGCACCAGCCGGGCCTCCCGGATCCTGGCCCCCAGGCTGCCGCGTTCCCGGCCGCCGACCTCCGCGCGGAGCCCGAGTGCGAGGCAACGGCGGGCCAGCGCCTCGGCGTTCGGCAGCTCGGCGTCCGAGACCGGCAGGATCATCAACTGGACCGGGGACAGCCAGGCGGGGAACGCTCCGCCGTGCTGCTCGATGAGGTGGGCGACGGCCCGCTCCACGCTGCCGATGATGCTGCGGTGCACCATGACCGGCCGGTGTTTCGCCCCGTCCGCGCCGACGTAGTGCAGGTCGAACTGTTCCGGCTGGTGGAAGTCGACCTGGACGGTCGACAGGGTCGCCTCGCGGCCCGCAGTATCGGCGACCTGGACGTCGATCTTCGGGCCGTAGAACGCCGCCTCGCCCTCGGCCGCCTCGTACGGCAGCCCGGACGCGTCGAGGACCTCGGTCAGCAGGGCGGTGGAGCGCTGCCACATCGCGGGAGCGGCGACGTACTTCCCACCCGGCCCCGGAAGCGAGAGCCGGAAGCGGGCCGGACGGATGCCGAGTGCCTCGTACGCCCGGCGGATCATGTCCAGCGCGGCGCGCGCCTCCCCGGCGACCTGGTCCAGGGTGCAGAAGATGTGGGCGTCGTTCAGCTGGATGGCCCGTACCCGGGTCAGCCCGCCGAGCACTCCTGACAGCTCGGAGCGGTACATGCCGCCCAGCTCGGCCATCCGCAGCGGAAGCTCGCGGTAGCTGTGCGAGCGGGAGCGGTAGATGACGGCATGGTGCGGGCACAGGCTCGGTCGAAGCACGATCTGTTCGCCGCCGAGGTCCATCGGCGGGAACATGTCGTCGCTGTAGTGCGACCAGTGCCCCGAGATCTCGTACAGCTCCCGCTTGCCGAGCACCGGCGAGTACACGTGCCGGTAGCCCGCCAGCCGCTCTGCGCCACGGATGTACTCCTCCAGGGTGTGCCGCAGCGCCGCGCCGTCCGGCAGCCAGTACGGAAGTCCCGCGCCGATCAGCGGGTCGGTGTCGAACAGCTCCAGCTCGCGGCCGAGTCTGCGGTGGTCGTGCATGGCGGTCTCCTCGCGTACGAAGGGCGAGTGACCGCAAGCAGAAGCCCCGGGGCACTCGCCCCGGGGCTCTGGACTTCTCAGCAGTCAGCGCGCCGGGACACTCTCCGGCGTCGTCGTCATCGCAGCGCGCTTCATACCGGGGACGCTAGCAGTGGCCCTCTGCCCGTCGCACGGCGTTTTGCGCCGGGGGAGCACGGCGACTCATCCCTTCTTGACCGAGTCGAGGTGCGCGAACACGACCACGTTGTCCTCGTAGTCCTTGGCCTTCCTGTCGTAGTTGCCGCCGCACGTGATCAGGCGCAGCTGGGCGTCCGGCGTGTCGGCGTAGACCCGCTTGTCGGGGAACTTCGCCTTGCTGAACGTCTCGACGGTGTCGACCTTGAACGTGGCCACCGTGCCGTCCGCACGCGTGATGTCGACCCCCGATCCGGGCTGCAGGAAACGCAGTTGGAGGAAGACGGCCGGGCCGGTCTTCGTGTCGACGTGGCCCGCCACGATCGACGCGCCGCGCTCGCCGGGCGTCACACCGTCCTTGAACCAGCCGACCAGGTTCTTGTCGTTCGGGGGAGGGGCGTCGAGGCGGCCGGAGGCGCCGATCGCGAGCGGGGTGAAGGGGGCGTCCACGGCGAGAGCGGGGATCTTGAGCCGCGTCGGTACGGAACGGGACAGGGCCGGCGCGGCCGTGGGGGAGGGAGAGGGGGAGGCCTGGCGCGGGACGCCGGCCGCCGGTGAGGAGCCGGTGGCCGCGGGGGCCGGAGTGGCGGGCGCCGCGGCGGCGGGCGGGGCGGGTGGTTTGTCGTCGGCCGAGGGGCCGATGGAGTTGTAGATGAGGAGCATGCCGAGCCCGGCCACTGCGGCGGGCCAGAGCAGGGCGCGGCCGAGGCCGACGGTGGGGGTGGCAGTCCGGGAGGAGGGGGAACCGGGCGACTGCGGGGCGGCCATGGGAACGTGCCTTTCGTCCGTGCGGGGCGTTGCGGTGTGAGGGGCGCGGGGCGGGGCCGGGGCGGCGCCCTGGCCATGAATCCGGGGAAACGACGGCGCCGCGGCCGCCGTCCGGAGGGACGGCGGCCGCGACAACGAAGTGAGCGGCTCGCGATGCGGCCGGGTCAGGCCATCGCGCCACCCGTCGCCTGACGGCGGCGCACCTTGTACGCGCCGACACCGACACCGCCGAGGAGCAGCAGCGAACCGGCCGCCAGACCGCCGCCGGTCATGGCCATCGCGCCACCACCGGTGTGCATGCCGCCGCTGGGCTTGTCCTTCTTCCAGCCCTCGTCGCTCTTCTCGGTCTTCTCACCCTTCTCGGTCTTCTCGCCCTTCGACGTCTTGTCCGTCTTGTCGGCCTCGTCGCTGCCCGGCTGCCATTCCTTGGCGACCGTCATCGACATGGCGCCGCCACCGGCATGCATGCCGCCGCTGGGCTTCTCCTTCTTCCAGTCGGACGAGCCGCTGTCCTCGTCGTTGCCGGGCTGCCATTCCTTGGCGACCGTCATCGACATGGCGCCGCCGCCGGTGTGGACGCCGCCGCTGGGCTTCTCCTTCTTCCAGTCGGACGAGCCGCTGTCCTCGTCGTTGCCGGGCTGCCACTCCTTGGCAACCGTCATCGAGAGTGCGCCGCCGCCGGTGTGGACGCCGCCGTGGGGCTTGTCCTTCTTCCAGCCCTCGTCGTCCGACTTGCCGTGCTCGTCGCCGGCGACCGTCTTGGCCAGGGCGCCGCCGCCGGTGTGAACGCCGCCGTTCGGCTTGTCCTTCTTCCAGCCGCCGTCCTCGCTGCTCGAGGAAGAACCGCTGTCGTGCTCCCAGTCGCCGGCCGTCATGGCGTAGGCGGAGGGAGCGGTGATCGTGAGGACCGCCGTGGCGGCGGCCGTAGCGAACAGGGTGCGGGCAGAGCGCATCTGAACACTTTCCTTTCGTCGCGACTGCGATGAGTGACGGGATGTCGACTCGGAGTGGCGCAGTGGCTACGTGATTCACCGTCAGCCCGGAGCCCGGAACGCGCCATCCGGGAGCCCCGCATTGGAGCTACGGCATAGGGCTCATCGAGTGGCGGACGGCGGATAATCACCCGTTGGACGGCACGGCGCGCCGAGGGGAGGTTTCAGCGCGGCATCCCCCGTTCGCTGACGGCGCCTCACCGCACCGGCGATCACGGCACGGGTAAATGAGTTGCACGGCCGGCCGGCCCGCTGTTGTACTCGCGGCATCAGCCGACAGGACCAGGAGAAATCGATGCGCCGATCTCACATGTTCGTCTCGACGGGAATTCACCCCACCGCTGAGAACATGGAGTTCTGTGCACACGCTGAATCTTGGAATTCTGGCGCATGTCGACGCCGGTAAGACGAGCCTGACCGAGCGGCTGCTCCACACCGCCGGAATCATCGACGAGATCGGCCGCGTCGACGACGGGAATACGCAGACCGATTCCCTCGCGCTCGAACGGCAGCGCGGCATCACGATCAAGTCCGCTGTCGTCTCGTTCCGCCTCGACGACGTCACCGTCAATCTGATCGACACCCCCGGCCACCCGGACTTCATCGCCGAGGTGGAACGGGTCCTGAGCGTGCTCGACGGCGCGGTGCTGGTCATCTCCGCCGTGGAGGGTGTACAGGCGCAGACCCGCGTACTGATGCGCACGCTCCAGCGCCTGCGCATCCCCGCGCTCGTCTTCGTGAACAAGACGGACCGGGCCGGAGCCCGGTACGCGCAGGTGCTGCGCGACATCGAGGAGAAGCTCACGCCGCACGCGGTCGTGATGGGACCCGCCGTCACCGGCCTCGGCACCCGCGAGGCCCGCAGCGTGGCGTACACCGACGGCGACCCCCGGCTCGCGGGCCCGCTCACTGAGCTGCTCACCCGGCACGACGACGCCCTGCTGACCGCGTACGTCGAGGGCGGCGGGAGGCTCTCGCCCGCCCGGCTCCGCGGGGAGCTGAGGGCCCAGACCCGGCGGGCGCGGGTCCACCCGGTGTTCTTCGGCTCGGCCGTCACCGGCGCCGGCGTCACCGCGCTGACCGACGGGATCAAGGAGTTGCTGCCCGCGGCCGGGGGCGACGCGGACGGGCCGGTCTCCGGGACCGTCTTCAAGGTCGAACGCGGCCGGGCCGGCGAGAAGCTGGCCTGGGTCCGGATGTTCTCCGGGACCGTACGTCTCCGCGACCGGTTGACGTTCGGGCAGGGCCCCGGCGCCGTGTCCGAGGGCAAGGTGACGGGCATCCGGGTCTTCTCCGACGGTGCGGACGCCGAGGCCGCGTCGGCGGGGCCGGGGCGGATCGCCAAGCTCCAGGGGCTCGGGGACATCCGCATCGGCGACGCGGTCGGAGACACTCGGGCGGCGGCCACCAGGCACCATTTCGCCCCGCCGACGCTGGAATCCGTGGTGGTACCCGCACCGCCTGCCTCCCGGGGCGCACTGCATTTCGCGCTCGCGCAGCTCGCCGAGCAGGATCCGTTGATCAACCTGCGGCAGGACGACATCCGTAAGGAAGTCTCCCTGTCGCTCTACGGCGAAGTGCAGAAAGAAGTCATCCAGGCGACGCTCGCGGACGAATTCGGAATCGACGTCGCCTTCCGCGGGACCACGACCATCTGCCTGGAAAAACCGTCCGGAACCGGAGCCGCTTTCGAGATCATCGACAAGGACGACAACCCCTTTCTCGCCACAGTCGGACTTCGCGTCGATCCGGCCCCGCCCGGAAGCGGTGTCTCCTACGGGCTGGAGGTGGAGCTCGGCTCGATGCCGTACTCCCTGATGAGAGCCGTCGAGGAGACCGTCTTCGAAACGCTCGCACAGGGCCTGTACGGCTGGCGCGTCACCGACTGCACCGTCACGATGACGCACTCCGGGTACTGGCCCCGGCAGAGCCACTCGCACGGTGTCTTCGACAAGTCCATGTCGAGCACGGCCGGGGACTTCCGCCACCTGACCCCGCTGGTCCTGATGGCCGCACTCCGTCAGGCAGGCACCGTGGTGTACGAGCCGATGCACCGCTTCCGGGCGGAGCTCCCCGCCGACGCGCTCGGGCCGCTCCTGCCGGTTCTCGCCCGTCTGCGGGCCGTCCCAGGCTCTCCGTCCGTCGACGGCACCCGCTGCGTACTGAAGGGCGAGATCCCGGCGGCCCGGGTGCATGAGCTCCAGCAGCGGCTCCCGGGTCTGACCCGGGGGGAAGGGCTGCTGGAGACCGCCTTCGACACCCACCGCCCCGTCACCGGCACCGCCCCTCGCCGCTCCCGCACGGACCGCAACCCGCTCGACCGGAAGGAGTACCTGTCGCACACGGTGAGGCGGGCGGGCGGCGGCCCGGAGTGAGCGAGGCCGTCAGTTCAGCATCGCCCGGGCCGCCCGCGCACTCCCGCGCACCGCCTCCGCCGCAGCAGGATCCACCTCCTCGACCACCTGCGCGTACTCCTCCATCTCCGCCGCCCCGCGCAGGAACTCCCCGCTCCGGACCAGCAGCTGGGCATGCTCGTAGCGCAGCCGGGCCGGGTGCGACGGCAGGAGCAGGGACAGCTCCACCGCCCACAGCGCCACATCCGTGCGCTCCGGGCGGGCCGCCGCCCATGCCCGGATGTTGTTCAGGATCCGCAGCACGATCTCCAGTGGCTGCGCCGGCATCAGCATCGACGCCTCCAACGGCGCCCCGGTCGCACCCGCCACGAGCAGCTCGGCGTCCTCGTCCGTCAACGGCCGTCCACCGGCGAACGGATCGGCCAGCACGTGCTCCGCCGGATCCCCGAAACCGACCACGAAGTGGCCCGGCAGCGCCACCCCGTACACCGGAGCGCCCGCACGCCGCGCCACCTCGATCCAGACCACCGACAGCAGGATCGGCAGTCCGCGCCGCCGCCGCAGCACCTCGTGCAGCAGGGACGACTCCAGCCGCTGGTAGTCCGCCGAAGAGCCCTCGAATCCGCACCGCTCACCGAGCAGTTCGGCCAGCGCCGACGCCCAGGCACGGCCGCCGCGCAGCCCGTACGGCAGCAGGCCCGCCAGCCGGTCCAGCTCGATCTGGGCGGCGTCCACGCCGTCTCCGGACAGCGCGGGGTCGGCCTCCGCGGCCAGCAGCAGGCAGAGCAGTGCCAGGTCCGGCCGTTCCGAACGCGTCTCCTCGGCGAACCGGCGGCGCAGCTCGTCCCTGTCGCTCCTCTCGGGGGTCATCGCGCTACGCAGCCCGGAAGTGGTGGTAGAGGTGGTGCGTCGCGAAGCCCATCCCGTCGTACAGCGCACGGGCGCCGTCGTTGTCCGCCTCCACCTGGAGCCAGGCGGCCGACGCGCCCTCGTCCATCGCCTGCCGGGCCAGCGCGGTCATCACCGTGGTGGCGAGCCCCTGCCTCCGGTGCTCCGGTGCCACCTCGACGGCCATGAAGCCGGCCCAGCGACCGTCCACGACACACCGCCCGATCGCGGCGGGCGCCCCGTCCCCCGCCGTGCCCGGCACGGTCGCGAACCACACCGAGGGGCCGCTGTTCAGCACGGACGTCACGTGCGGGCCCGGTGCCTCGAAGCGCTGGTAGCGGGCGAGCCACGCGTCGTCCACCCTGCGGCTCAGCCGCACCCGCGACACCTCCGCCGCCAGATCACCGATGGGGGCCAACGCGGCGGTCCGCACCTCGGCGGTCACCTCCCGCCGCCACCCCTGCCCCTCCAGCGCCGCGCACAGTTCCTCCTGGGCGCCCTCGGCGCCGGTCGCGGTCTGGATGTACGCGGGGAGACCGCGCTCGGCGTACCACTGGCTGACCCGTCCGAGCGCCGCGTCGAGCGGCACGCCCGGATCACCGAGCGGAAGCACGGAGTTGGCCCGCCGGGTGAAACCGCCGGAGGCGCGCAGCAGCCAGTCGCCCAGCGGTTCGCTCTCCACGGGCTGCCAGGCGCGCGCGCAGACCGGGGCGAGTTCCGCGAGGGAGGCCGCGGGGCCGCGCCGACGGGCCGGCGCGGGCGGCACGACCTTGCCCGCCACCAGGGCCGATTCGGTGATCCGGACGGACTCGCCGCTCTTGGGTGTGACCGACAGCACACCCTCGTTCCAGGATGTGAGAACTCCGACCGTGTCGGTGAATTTCGGACCGTGGGGGCCGTCCTCGGTCAGCCGCCGGACTGATACCCGTTTGCCCACGTCAGCCGGTGCAATTCGGACCTCCAGCCGTCCGCCCATGGTGAATTCCACAGCTCTGTCCGCCCCTCCTGTTCGGATCGTGCCCAGGAACGGAGATACTAGGGGCGGGCATCGACGACGCCGCGCTCCCGCGCGAGAGCCAACGCCCTACCGAGGAGGAACGACAGCGTGACCTACGTCATCGCGCAGCCTTGTGTCGACGTAAAGGACAAGGCCTGCATCGAAGAGTGCCCCGTCGACTGTATCTATGAGGGCCAGCGGTCCTTGTACATCCACCCGGACGAGTGCGTCGACTGTGGAGCCTGCGAGCCGGTCTGTCCGGTCGAGGCGATCTTCTACGAGGACGACACCCCGGAGGAGTGGAAGGACTACTACAAGGCGAACGTCGAGTTCTTCGACGACCTCGGGTCGCCGGGTGGTGCCTCCAAGCTGGGTCTGATCGAGCGCGACCACGCGTTCATCGCCGCGCTGCCGCCGCAGAACCAGTAGCAGCGCCCCGGCACGTGCGTCGCCCCGGTCCCGTACGGCTCGTCACCGTGCGGGACCGAGGTGTTTCCCGCAGCCACTCCGGGCCGCCCGCGTGAACCCCGTACGAGAAAGCAGAGATCCGTGTCCGCAGTCTCCTCCCGCCTCCCGGTCTTTCCCTGGGACAGGCTCGCGCCCTACAAGTCGACGGCCGAGAGCCACCCGGACGGCATCGTGGACCTGTCCGTCGGCACGCCCGTCGACCCGGTGCCCGAGCTGATCCAGCAGGCGCTCGTCGCCGCGGCGGACAGCCCCGGCTATCCGACGGTGTGGGGGACGGCCGCACTGCGGGACGCCCTCACCGGCTGGGTGGAGCGCCGCCTGGGCGCGGTCTCGGTGACGCACGAGAACGTCCTGCCCGTGGTCGGCTCCAAGGAACTGGTGGCCTGGCTGCCGACCCAGCTCGGCCTCGGCGCCGGCGACAGGGTCGCCTATCCGCGGCTCGCCTACCCGACGTACGAGGTCGGCGCCCGGCTCTGCGGCGCCGAACCCGTCGCGTACGACGACCCGACCGACCTCGACCCGGCCGGGCTGAAGCTGCTCTGGCTCAACTCGCCGTCCAACCCGACCGGCCGGGTCCTGGCCAAGGACGAGCTGACCCGGACCGTCGCCTGGGCGCGCGAGCACGACGTGCTGGTCTTCAGCGACGAGTGCTACCTGGAGCTGGGCTGGGAGGCCGAACCGGTCTCCGTGCTCCACCCGGACGTCTGCGGCGGTACGTACGAGGGAATCGTCGCCGTCCACTCGCTCTCCAAGCGCTCCAACCTCGCCGGCTACCGCGCGGCCTTCATCGCGGGCGACGCGGCCGTGCTGAGCGAGCTGCTGCTGATCCGCAAGCACGGCGGGATGATGACGCCCGCCCCCGTCCAGGCGGCGACCGTCGCGGCACTCGGCGACGACCACCACGTGGCGGAGCAGCGCACCCGGTACGCGGACAGGCGCGCGGCCCTGCGTACGGCCCTGGAGGCCCACGGCTTCCGGATCGAGCACAGCGAGGCGAGTCTCTACTTGTGGGCGACCCGCGACGAGCCCTGCTGGGACACGGTGGGGTACCTGGCGGAGCTGGGCATCCTGGTGGCGCCCGGGGACTTCTACGGGCCGGCGGGCGACCACTTCGTACGCGTCGCGTTCACGGCGACCGACGAACGCGTGGCGGCCGCCGTCAAGCGACTGGGCTGAGCTCGGAGCGGTACGGACGCGCGAGGGCCTCGGGAGTGCGCACTCCCGAGGCCCTCGCGCGTCCGCAGGGGTGTGGTGCGGATCAGCCGATCGGCAGGCCCTGGGTGGGCAGGCCACCGAGGCTGTCGGTGGGCAGACCGCCCTTGGTGACGGCACCGGTCGCGTCGCCGAGGGTGTCGCTCGCGCCGCCCTTGGCGGTCTTGCTGACGCCCTTCGCCGCGGGTGCCGCCTTGGCGCCCGTCTCACCGAGGGTCTTGGCCGCCACCGGCAGGGTGGTCCCGACGACCTTGCCGCCGGCCTTGCCTGCGGTGTCGGTGGCGGGCTGGGCCGCATCGACGGCCTGGCCGAGTCCGGCGCCCTCGACGGTGGTGAGGCCGCCGAGCTCCGGGGCCTGCGGGAGCTCCGCGGCACCTGCGGCACCGGCCGCACCGACCACGGGGGCCGCACCCGCCGCGATCAGCAGCGCGGTGCGGGCGATCCGACGGGTCAGGGGGAGGGACATGATGCTCCTTCGACGGGGGGAATTCCTGGTGTCCGTGGGTCGGACGCCATGACAACCGCCGTGGGGGAGGGAGAGGTTGCGGTGGAACGACGTAAAGATCGGGTAATGCGTCACATAATCCGCAACGGAGGAACCCGGGCAGGCACTGCATCGCGCGCCCCCCTGCTGAACCGTCACTTCCCTTTGACCGCAAGGGGATGGGCGGGTGTGGAGGAAGGCGTGGGGGAGCCCTCGCGGAGCCCGGACAGCTGAGGTGTGATCCCCCCTGGGCGGGTGATGATTCGCACTACTGCACGAGACGTAGGCGGACTGTGCCGGTGCCCGATTCCTTACGTTCCGTCCGCCAGCCCGACCCGGAGTCCCACTTCTTGCCGGCGTACGCGACCTCGTCGATGCCGAGCGCCTCGGACTGGGCGACCGCCCAGTGCGCGAGCTCCCATCCACGCCGCGGGGCGTCGCTCTTGTCGGCCCTGCCGGCCACGGGCACCGAGAGCGTTCCCGCGGCCGCACCGGCGGCCGGCGTCCCGGTTCCCGCCCCGTCCGCCGGCTTGCCGGACGGCAGTACGTCCTTGCCGAAGGAGCGCACCAGCGCGGCCCGGACCTCAGCCGCCCCACCCGTCCCGGCCGTGCTCCGCGGCGGCTCGCAGTTCAGCGCCGCCGGCGCCCGGCCGGTCAGCGCGGCGGCCAGCAGGGAGGCATCCGGCTCGTGCTTCGCGTACGCCTGCGGGAAGCCGCTGCGCTGGACCCGCTGCGCGGCCACGGTGAGCGGCAGCCGCGAGTAGCCGGGCACCTCGGCCAGGTGCTGGTAGAACTTCCCGGCCGAGTAGACCGGGTCCAGGATCTGCTTCTCGGTGCCCCAGCCCTGCGAGGGACGCTGCTGGAACAGGCCGAGCGAGTCCCGGTCACCGTGCTCGATGTTGCGCAGCCCGGACTCCTGCAGCGCCGTCGCCAGCGCGATCGTCACCGCGCGCTCCGGCATGCCGCGCGTGGTGCCGACCGCGGAGATCGTCGCGGCGTTCGCCGCCTGCTCCGCGCTCAGCCGATAGGTGCGTCCCTCGCCCGCCGAACCGTCGGCCGACCGCACGGTGCACTGGTCGGAGCTCATGCCGCCCGTCACGTACTGCACGGTCAGGTACCCGGCCACCGCCACGAGCACGCCGAAGGCCGCCGTGATGCGCAGACGGCGGCTGCGGGCGGTGTGTCTGCGGGCAGGAGCAACGGTCCGGGGCACGGGGCCACCGTACGCGAGGCACTAGGGTCGTAGCCATGGCCGAAAGCACGCTTGACCTCACACTGGACGGACCAGCGCTCACCGCGTGGCTCGTCGACTTCCCCTCGGTCAGCGGGGAGGAGAAGGACCTTGCCGACGCCATCGAGTCGGCGCTGCGGACCCTTCCGCACCTGACCGTCGACCGGCACGGCAACAACGTCGTGGCCAGGACGAATCTGGGCCGCGGCGAGCGCGTCGTACTGGCCGGTCACATCGACACCGTGCCGGTCGCCGACAACGTGCCCTCCAGGCTCGACGCGGACGGCCTGCTGTGGGGCTGCGGGAGCTCCGACATGAAGTCCGGCGTCGCCGTGCAGCTGAGGATCGCCGCGACCGTGCCCGAACCCAACCGCGACCTCACCT
Organism: Streptomyces sp. NBC_01013; assembly: GCF_045162765.1. Classification (NCBI taxonomy): domain Bacteria; kingdom Bacillati; phylum Actinomycetota; class Actinomycetes; order Kitasatosporales; family Streptomycetaceae; genus Streptomyces; species Streptomyces sp. NBC_01013. Next base: position 2,884,999 of record NZ_CP108687.1, on the reverse strand, counting down.
TCGTCTTCTACGACAACGAAGAGGTCGCCGCCGACCTCAACGGCCTCGGACACATCGCCGCCGCCCATCCCGACTGGCTGACGGCCGACTTCGCCGTCCTCCTGGAGGGGTCCAACGGCGAGGTCGAGGGCGGCTGCCAGGGCACGCTGCGCGTCTTCCTCCGCATGGAGGGCGAGCGGGCGCACTCCGCCCGCAGCTGGATGGGCTCCAACGCCATCCACGCCGCCGCACCGGTCCTCGCAAGGCTCGCCGCCTACGAGCCGCGCAAGCCGGTGATCGACGGGCTGGAGTACCACGAGGGGCTCAACGCCGTACGGATCGAGGGCGGCGTCGCCAACAACGTCATCCCGGACGCGTGCACGGTCGTCGTCAACTACCGCTACGCCCCGGACCTCGGCCCCGACGAGGCCCTGGCCCACGTCCGCGAGGTCTTCGACGGCTGCGGCGTCGCCGAGTTCATCGTCGACGACCACTCCGGCGCGGCCATGCCCGGCCTCTCCCACCCGGCGGCCAAGGCGTTCATGGACGCAGTCGGAGGCACCGCACGGCCCAAGTTCGGCTGGACGGACGTGGCGCGCTTCGGCTCCCTCGGCGTTCCCGCGGTGAACTACGGCCCGGGCGACCCGATCCTCGCGCACAAGCGCAACGAGCACGTACGGACCGAGCTGATCACCCACTGCGAGGACCGGCTGCGCTCCTGGCTCACGACCTGACCTCAGCCGTTCCCCCGTCCGTAACCCGCGGGGATCTACGCTGGCCCGAGACGGAGCGCCGCAGGGCGGCTCCGACGTCGGCGTAGGGAGCAGGACATGGGCAACCCGGAGGACGCAAGGATCCCCGAGGGCGCGGAGATCCCCGAGGGAGCGGTCAAGCCCGAGGAACAGCGACTCGGCCCGGTGCTGCGCCGCAGGGACCAGGTGCAGCCCGGCACGACCGACCAGCGGTTGCTGGACTCCGAGGGCGACTCCGAGTGGGTGCACACCGATCCTTGGCGGGTCATGCGCATCCAGTCGGAGTTCGTCGAGGGTTTCGGCGCACTCGCCGAACTGCCGAGCGCCATCAGCGTCTTCGGGTCCGCCCGCACACCGGCCGGTACGCCGGAGTACGAAGCGGGTGTACGCATCGGCCGGGCGCTCGTCGAGGCGGGCTTCGCGGTGATCACCGGGGGCGGCCCCGGGGCGATGGAGGCGGCGAACAAGGGTGCCCGGGAGGCGAAGGGCGTCTCGGTCGGCCTCGGCATCGAGCTGCCCTTCGAGTCGGGCCTCAACCCGCACGTCGACATCGGCGTGAACTTCCGGTACTTCTTCGTCCGCAAGACCATGTTCGTGAAGTACGCCCAGGGGTTCGTCGTCCTGCCCGGCGGCCTCGGCACCCTGGACGAGCTCTTCGAGGCGCTGACCCTGGTCCAGACGGGCAAGGTCACCAGCTTCCCGATCGTGCTGTTCGGGACGGAGTACTGGGGCGGCCTGGTGGACTGGCTGCGCGACACGGTGGTGGCGCAGGGCAAGGCGTCGTCGAAGGACCTGCTGCTGTTCCACGTCACCGACGACGTGGACGAGGCGGTGGACCTGGTGACGAAGGAGGTCGGGCGGTAGATCAGCCCGGCCGGCCGGTCCGCCGGCCCTGCGGCCTCATTCAGCCCCGGCGTGCGAGGAGCGCGGGTCCGCGGGCGGAACCCCCGGCTCCGGGAGGTGGGGCAGCCCGTGGGCGACCGGTCCGCCGCGGTCGCCGCTCCACCTGCCCGCTCCAGCCCTCAGGCCAGACCTCGCCGGGCCACCGCGGGCGCCCGGTGCCCGGCGATGGACGCCACCATGTCAAGGACGTCCCGCGTCTCCGCCACCTCGTGGACCCGGTACACCCGCGCCCCCAGCCACGCGGACACCGCGGTCGTCGCCAGCGTGCCGAGCAGCCTCTCCTTCACGGGCCGGTCGAGTGTCTCGCCGACGAAGTCCTTGTTGGACAGCGAGACGAGGACCGGCCAGCCCGTCTCCGCCATCTCGCCGAGCCGGCGGGTGGCCTCCAGCGAGTGCCGGGTGTTCTTCCCGAAGTCGTGGCCGGGGTCGATCATGATCCCGTCCGGCCGGACCCCCAGTTCCACGGCCCGTTCGGCCAGGCCCACGGTCACTCGCAGGATGTCGGCCATCACGTCCTCGTACCCGGCCCGGTGCGGCCGGGTACGAGGCTCGGCGCCACCCGCGTGCGTGCAGACCAGCCCTGCCCCGTACCGGGCGGCGACCTCGGCCAGCTTGGGGTCGACGCCGCCCCACGCGTCGTTCAGCAGGTCGGCCCCGGCTTCGCACACGGCCTCCCCGACGTCGTGACGCCAGGTGTCCACGCTGATCACCACGTCCGGATGGCGGCGGCGCACCTCGGCGACGAACCCGACGGTGCGACGGGCCTCCTCCTCGGCGGTGACCTCCTCGCCCGGGCCCGCCTTCACTCCGCCGATGTCGATGATCGCGGCGCCGTCGGCCACCGCCTGCTCGACCCGGGAGAGGGCGGGCTCGTCCTGGAAGGTGGCGCCCTGGTCGTAGAAGGAGTCCGGGGTGCGGTTCACGATCGCCATGATCACCGGCTCGTGCGCTCCGAATTCGCGCCGCCCCAGCCTGAGCGCACCGCTTCGCATCCCGTGTCTCTCCCTGTGAATCCCCCGGCGGATCTCCCGCCAGGACCGACTGCGACCCTAACTGTCGGTCCCTCGTGGCACGATCGGACCCGGACGAATTCAGCTCCCGGGGAGATACGCGTGTTCTGGTTCTTGCTGCTCGCGATGGTGGTGGTGGTTGCCGCGGTCACCCTCGCGGTGGTCGGCGGAGGGAAGAGTGCCATCCTGCAGGACGTGGCGCCCGAGCAGCTGACGGATCCGCTGCCCGCGACGCGCCCGGTCGGCCGGGCGGACGTGGAGGCGCTCAGGCTGCCCGTCGCCGTGCGCGGCTACCGGATGGCCGATGTGGACGACGCGCTGGGCCGTCTCGGGGCCGAGCTCGCCGAGCGGGACGCCCGCATCGCGGAGCTGGAGTCGGCGCTCGCCGGTGCCCAGGCCACGAGAGCCGGTCGTCCGGATCTTCTGAAGCACCCCGAGGACCGTCCACAAGCGCCCTGGGAGGCGCCACGGCCGCCGGCTGAGGCTCCGCACCCCGACGAGGAGGCCGGGCGTTGAGCGGCGGCGCCGTGGCGGCGGCGGACGGCGGACTGCGTTGCCCGTGGGGCCTGTCCACCGAGGACTACCTCATCTACCACGACACCGAATGGGGCCGCCCGGTCCGCGGCGACGACGCCCTCTTCGAGCGGCTGTGCCTGGAGGCGTTCCAGTCCGGTCTGTCCTGGCTGACGATCCTGCGCCGCAGGGAGGGCTTCCGGAGCGCGTTCGCCGGGTTCAGCATCCCGGAGGTGGCGGCGTTCACCGACACGGACCGCGAGCGGCTCCTCGCCGACGCGGGCATCATCCGCAACCGCGCGAAGATCGACGCCACCCTCGCCAACGCCCGGGAGCTGGCCGGCTGGCAGGACGGCGAGCTGGACGAACTGATCTGGTCGTACGCCCCCGATCCGGCGAGCCGCCCCGCCCCGCGCATCCTCGGGGACGTGCCGGCCGTCACCGCGGAGTCGACGGCCCTGTCCAAGGATCTCAAGAAGCGCGGCCTGCGGTTCATCGGTCCGACCACGGCCTACGCCCTGATGCAGGCGTGCGGCCTGGTCGACGATCACCTCGCCGACTGCGTGGCCCGGGGCGGCGGCACCGCCGCGTAGCCGGGAGCCGAGCTACCGCCCGAGGTACTTCGGCTTCTCCTTGTCGAGGAACGCCTGCACCGCGATCCCGTGGTCCTGCGACGCGCCCGCCCTCGTCTGGAGTTCGTCCTCCTTCTCCAGGGCCTCGGCCAGGGTGTGACCGGCGCCGTAGGAGAGCGACTCCTTGAGCGCGGCGTACGCCACCGTCGGGCCGTCCGCCAGGGCGCGGGCCACCGCGGTGGCCTCGGCGACGAGATCGGCGGCGGGCACCAGCCTGTTCACGATGCCCAGGTCGTGGGCGTCCTTGGCGGAGAGGGAGCGCGGGAAGAGCAGCAGATCGGCGGCGCGGCTGTGGCCGATCAGCCGGGGCAGCGTCCAGGAGACGCCCGAGTCCGCCGTGAGAGCGACGCCGGCGAACGAGGTGTTGAACGAGGCGGTGTCGGCGGCGACCCGGTAGTCGCAGGCGAGGGCGAAGCCGAAGCCCGCACCGGCCGCGGCGCCGTTGACTCCGGCGACGACCGGCTTCGGCATCTGCGTGAGCGCCCGCACGATGGGGTTGTAGTGCTCCTGCACCGTGCTGAGCGCGTTACCGCCGCCCGACGCACGGACCTCGGACAGCTTGGAGAGGTGCTCCTTGAGATCCTGGCCGACGCAGAAGGCACGCCCGCCGGCCGCGGTGAGCAGAACCGCCCGCACGGCGGTGTCGGCGCCGGCCGACTGGAGGGCGTCACGCAGCGCCACCTTGGCCGCGGTGTTCATCGCGTTCATCGCGTCGGGGCGGTTGATCGTGATCGTCGCGAGCCCGTCGCTCACCTCGTAGAGCACGGTGTCGTCGTGATCGGCCATGTGCGGTCCCCTTTGCGCCTTGTTCACAATGCTTGTCCACGCAAGCATGGCGGACATCGGTGGGAGCGAACATGTGACCTGCGTCTAACAATTCCGCTCCGATGGGGGGCGGATGGGGACGGAGTATCGCAGTCGGATCGCCGAATTGGGTGGTTTTGAGCGAGCGCGTTGCGCAAGCGATGCAGAGCGATGTTGGTCATCGGGGTCTGTGATGCGGGATAATGGCCTGGAAGCAATGTGTTCGATGCCGGTGAGGCAGCGCCTGTCATGGGGCCGCCGGTTGCGATGAGCTGGTTTCAGGAAGGGGAACGAGCATGGCGGCCATGAAGCCGCGGACGGGCGACGGCCCGCTCGAGGTGACAAAGGAGGGGCGGGGCATCGTCATGCGCGTTCCGCTCGAAGGCGGCGGTCGGCTTGTCGTGGAGCTGACTCCGGACGAGGCCGATGCACTCGGCGATGCCCTCAAGAAGGTCGTCGGCTAGCAGAGGCGCCCATACTCCACCACTGCCCCGGCACGGTTCTCGTGCCGGGGCAGTGGTGTATGCGTGGAGGCGACCGCGTCGGGACGCGTCCCGTGCGAGGTGACGGGCCGTGAGCGCGCGGTTCCCGCCGGGTCAGCCCCGTCGTACGGCGCAGAGGAGGCCGTCGCCCACCGGCAGCAGAGTCGCCATCAGCTCCTGGCTCTCGCGGACGGCACGCAGCAGCTCGCGCAGGCGCAGCACCTCGGCGGGCTGGGCGGCCGAGTCGACCGTACGGCCGTCCGCGAAGACGCCCTCGAAGCAGACCAGGCCCCCGGGTCGCAGCAGGCGCAACGATTCAGCGAGACAGTCCAGGCTCTCCAGCCGGTCGCCGTCGCAGAACACGAGGTCGTATCCGCCGTCCGCCAGCCGGGGGAGTACGTCGAGGGCGCGGCCGGGGATGAAGCGGGCCCGATTGGCGGCGAAGCCCGCCGCGCGGAACGCCTCACGGGCGAACTGCTGGCGCTCGGGTTCCGGGTCGACCGTGGTCAGCACCCCGTCGGGCCGCATGCCCTGCAGCAGGTAGAGGCCGGACACGCCCGTCCCGGTGCCGATCTCGGCCACCGCCTTGGCGTCCGTCGTGGCAGCAAGCAGGCGCAGCGCGGAGCCGGTGCCTGGCGACACCGAGCGGAGCCCTGCGTCCCGTGCCCGGTCCCGGGCCCAGCGCATTGCTTCGTCCTCGGCGACAAAGGCGTCGGAGAACGCCCAGCTCGTCTGCCGGTTGGCGGTGATGACCCTCTCCTGTCCCCGTAGTTGGCGCAACGGTGACTGTATCCGCTGTGCTCGGGAACCCGCAGATGGGACCGGGCGTTAGGCAAGGACAGGGGAAAGCACGCGGATCGGGCCCACAGACCGGGCACCTGGCCGACGTGGCAGGCGGTTCCCGGGGAGACCCCCGGCCCCAGCAGGAAAAAGGCTTATCCGGAGCTAACGGGCGAGGTGGCTATGGTAGGGGCTCCACTGGACACCACCAGAGCCGACAGGGGAGGTGCGGCTGCGCCTGTGGATCGGGGAGGAGTGCTGTGGCGCTTTCTCAGGTCGGCGGGTGAGCCGAAATCCGTGACCAACATTGCTGACCGTTCTTCCAACGACTCCGCACCGACCGCGACCTTCGCCTCGGATGCGGACTCCCAGGCGTGGACGCCGCCCTCTTGGGAAGAGATCGTCAGCACGCACAGCGGTCGTGTCTACCGCCTTGCCTACCGACTGACGGGTAACCAGCACGACGCCGAGGACCTCACGCAAGAGGTCTTCGTCCGGGTGTTCCGTTCGCTTTCGACGTACACACCCGGCACCTTCGAGGGCTGGCTGCACCGCATCACGACCAATCTGTTCCTGGACATGGTCCGGCGCAAGCAGCGCATCCGCTTCGACTCCCTCGGGGACGACGCCGCCGAGCGGCTTCCGAGCCGTGAGCCGTCGCCGCAGCAGGTCTTCAACGACACCCACTTCGACGCGGACGTCCAGCAGGCGCTGGACACCCTCGCGCCCGAGTTCAGGGCCGCGGTCGTCCTGTGCGACATCGAGGGACTTTCGTACGAGGAGATCGCCGCGACACTCGGCGTGAAGCTCGGCACCGTGCGCAGCCGTATCCACCGCGGGCGCTCGCACCTGCGCAAGGCACTGCAGCACCGCTCGCCCGAAGCCCGGGCCGAGCAGCGCTCGCTCGCGGGAGCCCTCGTATCGGGGGAGGGCGGGACGGCGTGAGTGGCACGGGTCCGACCTCCGCGGAACAGCACCTGGGGGACCGCCTCGCCGCGCTTGTCGACGGCGAGCTGAAGCATGATGCCCGCGACCGGGTGCTCGCCCACCTCGCGACCTGCGCCAAGTGCAAGGCCGAGGCCGCCGCACAGCGGCGCCTGAAGAGTGTCTTCGCGCAGTCGGCCCCACCCTCGCCCTCCGAGGGGTTCCTTGCCCGGCTCCAGGGCCTACCCGGTGGACCCGGGGGTGACGACGACGGTCGGGGAAGACCCTGGGGTGACCCGGGCCGCTTTGCCGATGGTGTGCTTCCGGTGATGCGGCCCCCGGGCAGCCGCGCGGAATCACCGGCGGACGGATCGCCGCCGGCCTCCTTCGGCTACCTTCCGACCCTGCACGGTTCGACCGCGGTCCTGCCCGCCGGTCCGGCCGGTTCCGTCTTCCGGATCCACGAGGTCGGCCGTGAGGGCGACCGCTCGCCGTGGCGGGGGCGCCGGTTCGCCTTCGCCGCCGCCAGTGCCGTCTCGCTGGCCGCCATCGCGCTCGGCGGCGCCCTGCCGACGGACCCCGTCACCGAGACCGCCACGCGGGCCGAGGGGCCGGGCAACACCGTGGCCCCGCTCGACGCCGCCGCCCGCGCGGAGAGCGGCGCCGTCAGCCGCCGCGGAGGCGGTAACCACGGCACGCTCGCCGCGGCCGGCACCGACCGCCCGTTCTCACTCGTGGTGAACGCCGCACCGTTGGCGTTCCCCTCGACACCCCCTGTGCTCGGCACCGGGGGGCTCCACGGGAACCCGTTCGCCCTTCCCGTTCAGTCGACCGTGTCCGCGCCGTCGCTGATACGTCCCGACGCGAGCAACCCGCTCTTCGCCCGTGCCCTCGGCAGCGGACGCACCCCGGCCGAACCGGCCGCGCCCTCCGCCGAGCCGTCCTGGACCCCCACATCGGCCGCCGGGGCATCGGCCCCCGCCGATCACGGCCTGCCGCTCTCGCCCCGCCGCTGATGAAGGTCTGTGTACGGGGCTGCGCAGGGCATCCGTAAACCTGGTTGAATTCCGGCAGGATTTTCGGAGGGACGCCCCTGTCGGGGTGTGCAGAGGCCGGTTGCGGCAGTTGCGGGGAGAGCATGGACGACGGGAAGACCACCGAGCCGAAGGCGAAGTGGTGGAGCCGGCCCACGCCGGGACGCAGCACGCGCACAGCGCCTCAGGAGCCGTCACCCGTCGAGGACGCGATTCCCCCGGCCGAGGGGCCGGCCGCGAGCCGGACACCTCAGGACGCCCCGCACGAGGCTGCCCCACCCGAGTCCGCGTCAGCCGCGTACGTGCCACTGGAGGCCTCGGTACCCGAAACTCCGGCACCCGAGGCTGCCGCGCCGGCGCCGCAGGCCGCCAAGCCGCTGCATGAGCCCGACCAGTACAGCACCCCGCCCTACGGCGGTCCCGGCCCCTGGGCGCCCGCGCCGCCCGTGCAGCGCCCGACCCCGGCGCACGGCACCCCCGTCCCCCCGGCCTACGCGGGGACCAACGGCTCCGGCATGCCGTCCCCGGCCGCCCCCGCGCCCGCCTTCCACACCCCGCCCCCGATGCCGTCGCACCCGCAGCCCCAGGGACAGGGCCCGGCCGCCCCCCACCCTCAGGCCGTCCCGCCCCAGCCCCCGTCGCCGCAGTGGCTCCAGTACGACCCCTGGGGCGCGCCCCGGCAGCCGCTCATCACCCAGCCCGGCCCCCCGCTGGGCCCCGACGGCCGCCGGAAGAACGGGCGCGGCCCCGTGCTCATCGGCGCACTGCTCCTCGCCTTGGTGGCGGGCGGTATCGGTGGCGGCATCGGCGCCTACATAGAGCGCAACGGCGGCCTCACTTCGGTCGAACTGCCCCAGGACGAGAGGAACGGCGGCGGACGCGCTCCCGACAGCGTCGCGGGCATCGCGGCAAGCGCCCTGCCCAGCGTGGTCACCCTGCATGTCAGCGGCACCACCGAATCGGGCACCGGCACCGGCTTCGTCCTCGACGACCAGGGCCACATCCTGACCAACAACCACGTGGTCGCCCCGGCAGGCTCATCGGGCGAGATCACCGTGACGTTCAGCGGCGGCGAGACGGCGAGCGCCGAGATCATCGGCAAGGACAGCGGATACGACCTCGCCGTGGTCAAGGTGCGCGGCGTCTCGGGGCTGAAGCCCCTGCCCCTGGGCAACTCCGACAACGTTCAGGTCGGGGACCCGGTGGTGGCCATCGGCGCGCCCTTCGACCTGTCCAACACCGTCACCTCCGGCATCATCAGCGCCAAGGACCGGCCGATCACCGCGGGCGGTGAGAAGGGCGACGGCAGCGACATCAGTTACGTCGACGCTCTCCAGACGGACGCCCCGATCAACCCGGGCAACTCCGGCGGCCCGTTGGTGGACACCGACGCGCACGTGATCGGAATCAACAGCGCCATCCGCGCCGCGGACAGCGGTTCGACCACGGAAGGGGGCCAGGCCGGTTCCATCGGTCTCGGCTTCGCCATCCCGATCAACCAGGGCAAGCGCGTCGCCGAGGAACTCATCAACACCGGGAAGGCCACCCACCCGGTGATCGGTGTGAGTCTCGACATGAAGTACACGGGGGACGGCGCCAAGGTCGGGCCCAAGGGGGCCGACGGCAAGTCGTCCGTCACCGCGGGCGGTCCCGGGGCCCAGGCGGGCATCCGGCCCGGCGACGTCATCACCGAAGTGGACGGCAGGCGGGTGCACAGCGGCGAGGAGCTGATAGTGAAGATCCGCTCGCACCGGCCGGGCGACCGGTTGAAGCTCACTCTGACCCGCGGTGGTAAAGAGCTGTCCATGACTTTGACGCTCGGTTCGGCAACCGGCACGTGACAGCCATGAGGAGCTACCGCCCGGACAGTTCGGGCGGGTACCGTGGGCCGAGTCCGGACCTCATCCGACCTGGTCGCGGAGAACACGAGGAGCCGCAAGGTGTTCAATGACATAGGACCACTCGAGCTGGTGGCGCTCGCCATCATCGGCGTGCTCGTCTTCGGCCCGGACAAGCTTCCCAAGGTCATCCAGGACGCGTCGCGCTTCATCCGCAAGATCCGGGAGTTCTCGGAGAGCGCCAAGGAAGACATCCGTACAGAGCTCGGACCGGAGTTCAAGGACTTCGAGTTCGAGGACCTCAACCCCAAGACGTTCGTCCGTAAGCAGCTCATGGACGGCAACGACGACCTGGGGCTGAAGGAGATCCGCGAAAGCTTCGACCTGCGCAAGGAGGTCGCCGAGGTCACCGACGCGGTGAACGGGCGCGAGACCTCTGCCGTGGAGGCGAAGAGCGGCGTGTCGGGCGCTTCCGCGATCACCGCGGCGAACGGCTCGGCGGGCGCTCCGGACCTGCTCAAGAAGCGTGAGCAGCCCACGAAGACCGACCACCCGCCGTTCGACGCAGACGCCACCTGACACCCGTCAATCCCGACTCGTCCGGACGGTATGGCTATTCTCCATCTGTCCGGTTGTGAGTACGCCCGCGGGGGGCGGGCCGCTCCGGACCCTACGGATCGAGGAGGCGGCCGGTCAGATGACGACAACGAGTCGGCTGGGCGCGGACGGTGCGCCGGACACAGCCGCGGCAGAAGGGGTGCCGGCGGCCCGGCTCACGGTCGACGGCTATCTGCAGGCGTCGTTCCCCTGGTACGGACTGGACGAGGCCTTCACCGGGCCCCGCTGGCTGATGCAGGTGGGTACCGCGGCGGACGGCACGGTGCAGCACGGCTCCACCGGTCACGGTGACGAGCCTTCGGTACGGGGCGACGCCGGCGCGGACAAGCAGCGCTTCGCGGTCGTCGTGACCGTGGCCAGCAGTCCGGTGCGGCGCAGCGGGGACGGCACGGGGGTCCTGGAGGCGACGACGGTCTCCTCCGCGGCCTGGCTGGCGGGCTCCGGCCTGCTCGCCTACACCTGGCCCCCGCAGATGGACCACACCCTGCGCGACGACTGGCTGGACCAGCAGACGGAGACGGCGTTCGAGCTCGCCGACGACCTGGACGGCCCCGCCTGGTCGGCGCTGTCGCTGCCGGTCGACGGTGTGCCGGTGCCCTTCCACTACCGCGAGTCCGAATTCGGCTGGGTGCTGGCGGGGTCGGCGCAGGGCGTCCACATCGGGGCGTACGGGCGGGGGATGAGCGCGTACGGGCTGGGGTTCTCGGTCGTCGCGGACATCGCCTCGTACGCGTAGCCACCGACTGGCTCATGAGCGGCGCACCAGGTGCCGGGACCGAAGGGTCCCGGCACCTGGTGCGTCGTGACCGCGCTCAGAACTTGTTGCGCGGGGTGATGCCCAGGGACATGCCGGACAGGCCGCGCTGACGACCGCCGAGCTTGTCGGCGATGGAACGCAGGGCCTTGCCGGCCGGGGAGTCGGGGTCGGACAGGACGACGGGCTTGCCCTCGTCCCCGCCCTCGCGCAGCCGTACGTCGATCGGGATGGAGCCGAGCACCGGCACCTCGGCGCCGACCGTCTTCGTCAGGCCCTCGGCCACCCGCGCGCCGCCGCCCGAGCCGAACACGTCGACCATCTCGTCGCAGTGCGGGCACGGCATGCCCGACATGTTCTCGACGACGCCGACGATCTTCTGATGGGTCTGCACGGCGATCGAGCCGGCCCGCTCGGCCACCTCGGCCGCGGCCTGCTGAGGGGTCGTGACGACGAGGATCTCCGCGTTCGGCACCAACTGGGCCACGGAGATCGCGATGTCACCCGTGCCCGGCGGCAGGTCGAGCAGCAGGACGTCCAGGTCGCCCCAGTACACGTCGGCGAGGAACTGCTGGAGCGCGCGGTGCAGCATCGGGCCGCGCCACACGACCGGGGCGTTGCCCGGGGTGAACATGCCGATCGAGATGACCTTCACACCGTGCGAGGACGGCGGCATGATCATGTTCTCGACCTGGGTCGGCTTGCCGTCCGCACCGAGCATCCGGGGCACGCTGTGCCCGTAGATGTCAGCGTCCACCACACCGACCTTGAGCCCGTCGGCCGCCATGGCCGCCGCGAGGTTCACCGTCACCGAGGACTTGCCGACGCCGCCCTTGCCGGAGGCCACCGCGTAGACCCGGGTCAGCGAGCCGGGCTTGGCGAAGGGCACCTCGCGCTCCGCCGTGCCGCCGCGCAGCGAGGTCGCAAGCTCCTTGCGCTGCTCGTCGCTCATGACGTCGAGCGTGACCTCGACCCGGGACACACCCTCGACGCGGGCCACCGCGTCCGTCACGTTCTTGGTGATCGTCTCGCGCATCGGGCAGCCGGAGACGGTGAGGTACACCGTGACAGCGACCACACCATCAGGATCGATATCGACCGATTTCACCATGCCGAGCTCGGTGATCGGGCGGTGGATCTCCGGGTCGTTCACTGTCGCCAGTGCCTCAAGCACCGCGTCTTCCGTAGCCATACCGACGATGTTACGGCGCCCGTCGCTACGCGTGGGTAGCTCCGTCAGCGGTCTTCGTCACTCTCGGCGGACTGCAGTGCCCGCCGCTCGTCCAGGTCCTTCACCAGGTCCTCCAGTTCGGAGCGGATCCAGTCGCGTGTGGCGACCTCTCCGAGGCCCATCCGCAGCGCGGCGATCTCCCTGGTCAGGTACTCGGTGTCGGCGATGGAGCGCTCGTTCTGCTTGCGGTCCTGTTCGTGCGTGACCCGGTCACGGTCGTCCTGCCGGTTCTGTGCGAGCAGGATCAGCGGGGCCGCGTACGAGGCCTGGAGCGAGAGCATCAGGGTCAGGAAGATGAACGGGTACTCGTCGAACCGCAGCGGCTCGGGCGCGAAGATGTTCCACACCACCCACAGGATGATGATCAGCGTCATCCAGACGATGAACCGCCCGGTGCCCAGGAAGCGGGCGATCCGCTCCGAGAACCGGCCGAACGCCTCGGGGTCGTACTCCGGCAGCAGCCGCCGGCGCGGGGCCTTGGGCTGGTCGAGTCGGTACCTGGGGGTGCGGGTCAGCGCCGTGGAGCCGTTCGATGCCCTGGAGCGGTCCTCACCGGCCACGGAGCACCCCCTCGCGGCCGAGGAAGTCCGTCTCGCGCCAGTCGTCGGGCAGCAGGTGGTCCAGGACGTCATCGACCGTCACCGCGCCGAGCAGCGAGCCGAGCTCGTCCACCACGGGCACCGAGACCAGGTTGTACGCCGCCAGATAACTGGTCACCACCGACAGCGGGGTGTCCGGGGCCAGCGCCACCAGGTCGCTGTCGACGAGCGAGCTGACCAGGGTGAACGGCGGGTCCCGCAGCAGCCGTTGGAAGTGCACCGTGCCCAGGTACTTGCCCGTGGGCGTCTCGTCGGGCGACCGGCACACGTACACCTGTGCGGCGAGCGCCGGGGAGAGGTCCGACTGGCGTACCCGGGCGAGTGCGTCGGCCACCGTCGCGTCCGGGCGCAGGATGATCGGCTCGGTCGTCATCAGACCGCCCGCGGTCCGCTCCTCGTACGACATGAGGCGTCGCACATCGGCCGCGTCGTCGGGACGCATCAGCGTCAGCAGCCGTTCCTTGTCCTCCTCGGGCAGCTCGGAGAGCAGGTCGGCCGCGTCGTCGGGGTCCATGGCCTCCAGGACGTCCGCCGCACGCTCCTCCTGGAGCTTGCCGATGATCTCCACCTGATCGTCCTCGGGGAGCTCCTCCAGGACGTCGGCGAGCCGGTCGTCGTCCAGGGCGGCGGCGACCTCCGCCCGCCGCTTCGGGGACAGGTGGTGCAGGGCGTTGGCGACATCGGTGGGGCGCAGCTTCTCGAACGTGGCGACCAGCGACTCCGCGCCCTGCCCGTGCTCCTCCAGGGAGAAGCCGCTGACGGCCGACCACTCGACGGTCAGGGTCTCGCCCTTGCGGCGCAGCGCCCCGCCCCTGCCCTTGCGGACGAAGTACTTGTCGATCTCCCAGTCGCGGCGGGCCGGCAGCTGCTGGATGGCCACGTCCAGGATCGTGACCTCCTCGCCGGTCTCCACCAGACTCACCCGCCGGTCGAGGAACTCGCCGAGCACCAGACGTTCGGTGGGCCGCTGTTCGAAGCGCCGCATGTTGACCACGCCGGTGGTGATGACCTGCCCCGACTCGATGCCCGTCACCCGGGTCATCGGAAGGAAGATCCGGCGCCGGCTCACCACCTCGACGACGATGCCGAGCAGGCGGGGCGGCCGGCCGCCGACCCGGAGCATCGCGACGAGGTCGCGGACCCGCCCCACCTGGTCGCCGTTGGGATCGAAGACCGGTACGCCGGACAGGTGCGAGACGAAGACGCGGGGCGTGCCTGGGGCCATGCGTGCGCCTCCTCGTTCGCCGCCGAGCGGTCTGTTCCGACAGTTACTGCACGTTTATGACGTGATCAGGCTAGCCGGTACCGCTCCGTGGTGCCCCGGCGAACCGTCCGTACGGCTCTCTGCCGGAAGACGTAGGCCACACGGGTACGCTGCCGTCTGCCACCCCCGCCATGCAGATGAGAGGCAGTGCGCCTGTGACCTCTTTCGTCCCGTCCGTCCGGGCCCGCCGCCGGACCGCCACCCTCGCCGTCGTGCTCTGTGCCGGGCTGACCGCGGCCCTGACCGCGTGCGCGGGTGAGGATCCGGACAAGGGAACCAACGGCATCGGCAAGCTGACCGGGCCGGAGATCGAGAAGAAGGCCCAAGCGGCGGCGGACTCGGCCGACGCCGTCCGGCTGGCCGGCACGCTGGTGAGCAAGGGCGGCACGTACAAGATCGACATGAAGCTCAAGGACAAGGGCGGCGCGGGTTCCGTCACCTCGAAGAACAGCACCTTCGAGCTGCTGCGGATCGGCGACGAGCTCTACCTCAAGGCCGATGCCGGCTTCTGGAGCCACGACGACACGAAGACGAGCGCCGGGACGGCGAGCGACGCGGGTGGCGCCGCCGCCGACAAGCTGGACGACAAGTACGTGAAGGTCCCCGAGGACGACCCCACGTACAAGCAGCTGCGCGGCTTCACCGACAAGAAGCTGCTGCTCGACGGTCTGCTCACGCTGCACGGCGAGATCGGCACGGGGGAGCGCGGCAAGGTCGGCGATGTGCGCACCATCCGGATCCTGGGCGGCACGGGCGAGGGCGGCGCCCTGGACGTGTCCCTGGAGGGCACTCCGTACCCGCTGAGCTTCGCCCGTGGTGGTGGCGGCGGCGTCGTCAGGCTGGCCGACTGGGGCAGGGACTTCACGCTGGCGGCCCCGGCCGAGGACGAGACGGTCGACTACGGGCAGCAGCTGCCGAAGTCGTCCTCCTCGTAGCTACGACCTGCGCAGGGACCGCTTCAGCAGTCGCGGCAGCCCGGCCGGCACGGGCAGCCGGGTGGTCGCGGTGGTGGGCAGCGGAGCCGCCGCCCCCGAGGTGTCAGGCAGTTCCGTACGGGAGTCGAGCGGCGTCAGTGTGACGATCCGGCACTCGCGGGCCCACCGCTCGGGCATCTGCTCGGCGTCCGGTGCGTTGAGACGCTTGCCCTTCAGCTCGGCGACCGCGGCCTCCCACTCCTCGGAGTGCGGGGCGAGCTGCGCCACCGACGCCGACCAGGCGACGAGACGGCCGCCCTTGTCCTTGCTGCGGACGGTCACCTCCGCGGTGGCGCCGTCCGTGAGACCGGCCGGGAGCGGCTGCTCGCCGGGGCCGTCCCCGACGAGGTGCGCCGCCCCCTCGTGCCACACGTGCCACAGCGCCTGCGCGGGACCGGTGCCGCGCACCCAGATGAGGCCCGACTTCTTGGTGGCCTCCTCGACGAGGGCGGGTCCGAGCAGCGCGTCAGCAGCAGTCATGGAGGAGAGCTTAGACGGGCCCCGCTCCAGCGGTCTCAGAGCCAGCCGTTGCGCTTGAGCATGCGGTGGATGGAGAAACAGACCACGCCGATGAAGCCCAGCACCATCGGGTAGCCGTACGTCCACCGGAGCTCCGGCATGTGCTTGAAGTTCATGCCGTAGACGCCGCAGATCATCGTCGGTACGGCGATGATGGCCGCCCAGGACGTGATCTTGCGCATGTCCTCGTTCTGCGCGACGGTGGCCTGCGCCAGGTTGGCCTGGAGGATCGAGTTCAGCAGTTCGTCGAAGCCGATGACCTCCTCCTGCACCCGGACCAGGTGGTCGGCGACGTCCCGGAAGTACTTCTGGATGTCCGGGTCGATCAGCCGCATCGGCCGTTCGCTGAGCAGCTGCATCGGGCGCAGCAGAGGCGACACGGCCCGCTTGAACTCCAGTACTTCGCGCTTGAGCTGATAGATCCGGCCGGCGTCCGAACCGCGTGGGCTGCCCTTGTCCGGAGTGGAGAAGACCTCGATCTCCACCTCGTCGATGTCGTCCTGTACCGCTTCCGCCACCGCGATGTACCCGTCGACGACGTGGTCGGCGATGGAGTGCAGGACCGCGGACGGGCCCTTGGCCAGCAGCTCGGGGTCGTCCTGCAGCCGGTGGCGCAGCGCCCGCAGCGAGCCGTGGCCGCCGTGCCGCACGGTGATGACGAAGTCCCGGCCGGTGAAGCACATCACCTCGCCGGTCTCGACGACCTCGCTCGTCGCGGTCAGTTCGGCGTGCTCGACGTAGTGGATCGTCTTGAAGACGGTGAACAGCGTGTCGTCGTACCGCTCGAGCTTCGGCCGCTGGTGGGCGTGGACGGCGTCCTCCACCGCGAGCGGGTGCAGCCCGAACTCCCGGGCGATGCCGGCGAACTCCTCCTCGGTCGGCTCGTGGAGGCCGATCCAGGCGAAGCCGCCCTTCTCCCGTACGCGCAGCATCGCCTCGTGCGGTGTACGGCAGGTGCCCTCCACCTCGGCGATACGGCGGCCGTCGCGGTAGACCGCGCAGTCGACGACGGCGCTGGAGGCGGACGGGTCGCGCGTGGTGTCGTACCCGCTGTGCAGGGTGTTGGTCTTGCGCAGGGACGGGCGCACGACGGCGCGCAGGTCACGGATCATCGACATGGCTGGCTCCTTCACGGAGGGCCGCCGGTGCAGGCGTGGAACAGCCCGGAATGGGGACGTGGGCTCACGTCCGCAAAGCGGGCGGCACCGCGGAGGCACGACGACGGCGTTCGCTACAGACAGGCAAAAAAGGAGTGCTCTTCCGTCGTGCGAAATGCCATGCGCCTTGACCGAGAAGGCGTCAGATCACAGAAGAAAGGTGTCGAGCGGAAGAGCGGTTGGTACTGCACGGTCGACTTGGATCCACCGCAGCCCCACCTCCTCCGGTCGGTCCCCCGTGGGGGATGACGTTTCGTCGGGACTTGAGAGCGACGCTTCTGCGTGCTGTCCCGACCGGCACCCCAGGCTAGCAGCCGGTACAGGGCCAATCCCTTACTTTGCCCGTTCCATACGCGTCCTATGCTCGCGGCATGGCAGAAATTCTTGCTCTGGTCGAGGCACGTCTGCGGACGGCCCTGGGTGAACCGGACGCACGCGCAGCAGTGACGTTTCTCGGGACGGACCGGATCGAGGTGCTCCGGTTCATCGACGGCGACGTGGTGAGGTACGCCACCCTCGGCATGTCCGCCCAGCCGATGGCCGACCCGACGGCCACGCTCGCCGACCCGGTCAAGGGGCCGCGCGCCGAGCTGGTCCTCTCCGTACGGGTCGGTCTCGCCGAAACCGACCAGGTGCTGCGCAGGCTCGCCGTACTGGCGGCCTCGCCGCAGGTGGAGGGGGTGATCGTGGCGCCGGGTGCCTCCCTGGAGGTCGGTGAACCGCTGTGGCCCGGGGCGCCGTTCAGTTCCGTGCTGGTCGCCGAGCCCGGGGGGCTGGTCGAAGACCTGGAGCTGGAGGAGCCGATGGAGCCGGTGAGGTTCCTGCCGTTGCTGCCGATGACGCACAACGAGGCGGCCTGGAAACGGGTCAGAGGGGCGCAGGAACTCCAGGAACGGTGGCTCTCGCAGGGTACGGATCTGCGCGATCCGCTGCGGACCTCGGTCGCCCTGGACTGATGCCTCCGGGAGGCACGGACGCGAAAGCCCCGCCGCGCGGCCAGGAGCCGTGGGCGGGGTCGTACGGGCGGTCAGCCGGCGAAGACGGTGACCCCGTCCTCGGTGGCGTGCTTCGGCTCCAGCTCCTCGGCCTCGTGCGTCAGCGCCGAGCGCCGGACCCAGACGACGAGCGCACCCAGCACCGCGGCGACGGCGGCGACCACGAACGGGATGTGGATGTTGCTCCACTCCTCGATCTTCGGGGCCAGGTAGGGCGCGGCCGCGGCCGCGAACCAGCGGACGAAGTTGTAGCCCGCGCTGGCCACCGGGCGCGGCGCGTCCGAGACGCCGAGCGCCAGCTCGGTGTAGACGGTGTTGTTCATGCCGATGAAGGCGCCGGAGACGATGGTGCAGACGATCGCCGTCGTGTGGTTGCCGTACCCCAGGATCACCAGGTCCGCGGCGAGCAGCACCAGCGAGGCGCCGACCACCTTGAGCGAGCCGAAGCGCTTCTGCAGGCGCGGTGCGACGAGCACCGAGAAGACCGCCAGCAGCAGACCCCAGGCGAAGAAGACCGCGCCGGACTTGTACGGGGTCATGTTCAGCACGAACGGCGTGAACGCCAGGATCGTGAAGAACGCGTAGTTGTAGAAGAAGGCCGAGGTGGCGACGGAGGCGAGGCCGCGGTGGCCGAGCGCCTTGAGGGGGTCGAGCAGGGACGTCTTCCGGGCCGGCCCGGGCTGTTCCCTGAGGAAGGCGGTGATGCAGACGAAGCCGATCGCCATCAGTGCGGCCGTGCCGAAGAACGGGTAGCGCCAGCTGGCGTCACCGAGCAGCGCTCCGAGCAGGGGTCCGCAGGCCATTCCGAGGCCGAGCGCCGATTCGTACAGCAGGATCGCCGCCGAGCTGCCGCCTGCGGCGGCGCCCACGATCACGGCGAGTGCCGTCGAGACGAAGAGCGCGTTGCCCAGGCCCCAGCCCGCGCGGAAGCCGACGAGCTCCGCGACGGAGGACGAGGTGCCGGAGAGCGCGGCGAAGACCACCACGAGGGCGAGGCCGGCCAGCAGCGTCCTGCGGCCACCGATGCGGCTGGAGACGAAGCCGGTGACGAGCATCGCGACGGCCGTGATGAGGAAGTACGAGGTGAACAGCAGGGACACCTGGCTCGGAGTCGCCTCCAGCCCCTTCGCGATGGACGGGAGGATCGGGTCCACCAGCCCGATTCCCATGAACGCGACGACGGAAGCGCCCGCTGTGGCCCAGACGGCCTTCGGCTGGCGCAGGATGCTCGCCGTTCCCTGTTCGAACGGATCCTCTCCCTGCATGGGACTTCTCGCTCTCCACTAGATCGGTGTGTTGTACACAGAATAAGTTAGAGCGCCTAATGAATGCAAGCTACATCTAAATGTGCTGGTCGGAGGCGCGCTGCGGAAGGGTGATCGTCCTTGACGCGGCGACGACCGGGGAGGACCGTTGGTCGCTATGAGGGGCGAACCCAGTTGCCCGAAGTGCGGAGGCCGGGTCAAGGCGCCCGGTTTCTTCGACGACACCTGGCAGTGCGACATGCACGGCAGCGTGCACCCGATGCAGCCGGTCATCCCGCCCAGCGTCGAGGCGCTCGGAGTGGTGGTGCACCGCGCTCAGGTGCCCGTGTGGATGCCCTGGCCGCTGCCGGTCGGCTGGCTGTTCACCGGTGTCGCGGCCGCGGGGGACGACCGCAGCGGCGGCCGGGCCACCGCCGTCGCGTGTTCCGGACCGGGACCGCTGGGCGGGGTCGGCGAGCTGCTGCTCGTCGCCGAGGAACTGGGCGTCGGGCTCGGGGCGCGGTACGCCGGGATCGACGGACCGGACCCGGGCCCACTGCTGCGGGTCGACGGGCCGCCCGACGTCAAGGTGCTCGCCGCCGGCCGCCCGACCCCGCTCTGGCACGTGAGGGACGCCCCCGCCGACCGGGCCGTCTTCGCCGGAGAGGCGTGCGGGCTCTGGCTCTGGGCGATCGTCTGGCCCGAGCAGTCGGGCCTCCTGATGTACGACGAACTGGTGCTGACCGATCTGCGGGACGCCGGGGGAGAGGTCGACCTGGTGCCCTGCGGGGCCCTCACGCCCCGGCTGCTGACGGGACCCTGAGCGGGCCGGAGGGGGTCCGCCCGCCGGTTATCCTTGAGCGTCCCCCACCCGGCTGCGAGCACAGGAGTACGTGTCGTGCGCATCGACCTGCACACCCACTCCACCGCGTCGGACGGCACGGACACCCCCGCCGAGCTGGTGCGCAACGCGGCCGCCGCCGGACTCGACGTCGTCGCGCTCACCGACCACGACACCGTCCGCGGTCACGCCGCGGCGAAGGCCGCGCTTCCCGAGGGCCTCACCCTGGTCACCGGCGCCGAGCTCTCCTGCCGCATCGACGGCGTGGGCCTGCACATGCTGGCGTACCTCTTCGATCCCGACGAGCCCGAGCTGGCGCGCGAGCGCGAGCTGGTGCGCGACGACCGGGTGCCGCGCGCGCAGACCATGGTGCGCAAGCTCCAGGGACTGGGCGTCCCGGTCGAGTGGGAACAGGTCGCACGCATCGCCGGGGACGGTTCGGTCGGACGGCCGCACATCGCCACCGCCCTTGTCGAGCTCGGGGTCGTCGAGACCGTCTCCGACGCCTTCACGCCCCAGTGGCTCGCCGACGGCGGACGCGCGTACGCCGAGAAGCACGAGCTCGACCCCTTCGACGCGATCCGCCTGGTCAAGGCCGCCGGCGGCGTCACCGTCTTCGCCCACCCGGCCGCCGTCAAGCGCGGCGAGGTCGTCCCCGAGTCGTCGATCGCGAAGCTCGCAGCCGCGGGGCTCGACGGCATCGAGGTCGACCACATGGACCACGACGAGCCGACCCGGGCCCGGCTGCGCGGACTCGCCGCCGAGCTCGGCCTGCTCACGACCGGCTCCAGCGACTATCACGGCAGCCGCAAGACCGTGGCGCTCGGCGCCCACACCACCGACCCGGAGATCTACGGCGAGATCACCCGGCGCGCCACGGGAGCCTTCCCGGTGCCGGGGGCCGGCGGACCCGCCGCTCCGTAACGGACCACACGTCACCCCTCACGCTCCTGCCGCCTCCGCGCGCCCGCGTGACTCCGCTCGTCCCCACCTCGCGCACCGGTCCGCCGGCGCTGCTGCCGCCCCGTGCGACGGCCGCCCGTCCGGCGGGACCGCGTGGTGTGCTCCCCCCCGTCGCATTTCCGCTCTCTCCTCGCAAGGCTCACTGTGTTCGACGTCGCTGTCTTCGGATCCCTTTTTCTCACCCTTTTTGTGATTATGGATCCGCCCGGAATCACCCCGATCTTCCTCGCCCTCACCGCAGGCCGACCCGCCAGGATGCAGCGCAAAATGGCGCTGCAGGCGGTCTCCGTAGCCTTCGGTGTGATCGCCGTCTTCGGGCTGCTCGGCCAGCAGATCCTGGATTACCTGCATGTCTCCGTCCCCGCGCTGATGATCGCGGGCGGGCTGCTCCTGCTCCTGATCGCGCTCGATCTGCTGACCGGCAAGACCGACGAGCCGACGCAGACCAAGGACGTCAACGTGGCTCTCGTCCCCCTCGGCATGCCTCTGCTCGCCGGCCCCGGAGCGATCGTCTCGGTGATCCTCGCGGTGCAGCACGCCGACAGCGTCGGCAGTCAGATCTCCGTCTGGACGGCCATCATCGCCATGCACATCGTGCTGTGGCTGACCATGCGCTACTCGCTCCTGATCATCCGGGTCATCAAGGACGGCGGCGTCGTGCTGGTCACCAGGCTCGCGGGCATGATGCTGTCCGCCATCGCCGTCCAGCAGATCATCAACGGCGTCACCCAGGTCATCCAGAACGCCTGACCGGCACCCGGACACCACAGCGCCCCCGCACGGACCATCCGTGCGGGGGCGCTTCGTCTTTTTACGTCGGCGTCGTGTTACGTCGGCAAGGTGTTACGAAGCCGAGGAGTCGGCCGGGCGGATATAGATGCGCTGGCCGACAGCTGCGGCCTGCTGCACGATCCGGTTGACGGAGGCGGCGTCCACGACGGTGCTGTCCACGGCGGTACCGTCGACATCGTCGAGTCGCATGATCTCGAAGCGCATATGGCTTCCCTTCGTCTGATCCTCCTGCTGGAGAACTACTGGGAGGACGGGTGGCCCGTCCGCAAGGATGAGGAGCGCAGGCATCTCTGTCTTGCGCCCCACGGGGTGTACAACGGCTTGCCTCCTGCAATCATTCCCTACGCTAAGGAAATTTTTTGGATGTCTAAGTACCAGCAGGTAACCGAACGTGCGCGGACGACGGCGTCCGCGACGAGGCCCGCATGAACGAGGCAGAGATCACCGATCGTCTGGACCGCACGAACGAACTGCTCCAGCGCGTACTCGCCGAGGTGTCGAAGACCCCGTCGACCCACGCGATCTTCGTGGACGCGGGCTATGTGTACGCCGCGGCCGGGCTGCTCGTCACCGGTACCGAGGACCGGCGCTCCTTCGACCTCGACTCCGAAGGGCTGATCGAGGCCTTCATCGACAAGGCCCGCACCATCTTCGCCGACAGCAGACTGCTGCGCGTGTACTGGTACGACGGGGCCAGGCGCCGGATCCACACGGTGGAGCAGCAGTCCATCGCCGAACTCCCCGACGTCAAGGTCAGGCTGGGCAACCTCAACGCCAACAACCAGCAGAAGGGCGTCGACTCGCTCATCCGCACCGACCTCGAATCCCTCGCCCGCCACCGAGCCATCAGCGACGCCGCGCTGGTCGGCGGCGACGAGGACCTGGTGTCGGCCGTCGAGGCCGCGCAGGGCTACGGGGCCCGGGTCCACCTGTGGGGCATCGAGGCCGCCGAAGGGCGCAACCAGGCCGAACCGCTGCTCTGGGAGGTCGACAGCCAGCGCACCTTCGACCTCGACTTCTGCCGCCCGTACGTGACCAGACGCCCCGTCACCACCTACGAGGAGGACGCCCCGGCGCCCTCGCGCGAGGACGTCCGCTTCGTAGGTGCGCAGATCGCCGCCACCTGGCTCTCCGCCCGCGGACGCGAGTCCCTGGCAGACCTGCTGCCCGGGCACCCGTATCTGCCGGGCTCCGTCGACCAGGACCTGCTGGTCGAGGCGGAGCGACTGCTCCAGCACTCGCTGCGCGGCCACGCCCATCTGCGCCGGGCGCTGCGTGACGGCTTCTGGCAGCACCTCCAGGCGCAGTACTGAGGTCTGCCGACCCGGAGTGCCACCCGCCTTCGTACAGCCTGTTACACGCTGCCCCAGAAGGCGACGAGCGCGTCGGCCGTCGGCCCCGGCCGGTCCGTGTTGGGGGAGTGCTCGGCACCCTCGATCCGGGTCCGGCGCGCGCCGAGGCGTTCCGCCATCGTGTCGAGCAGCGGGACCGGCCAGACGTCGTCGCGTTCGCCGGAGATCACATGGAGGGGCAGCCCCGTGGCGGCGAGCTCGGCCACCCGGTCCGGTTCGGTGGCCAGTTGCCGACCGGTGGCGATCAGCTGCGCGGGGTGATGGCGCAGCCAGCGCCGCCGCAGATCCTCGCCGTCCGTCTCCGCCTCGGCCGGCGGGTCGAGGGTCCGCATGGTGGACCAGACGTCGTCCATGCTCATCGTGGCGAGCGCGTCGCCGAGCATCTTCAGCTTGACCTGTTGGGCCTCGACGACCTCGGCGGGCCCGGAGGACATCAGGGTCAGCGAACGGAACGGTGCCGGGTCCAGGAGCACGGCCGCGCGTGCGATCTGCCCGCCGAGTGAGTGGCCGAGCAGGTCGAGCGCGCCGTCGCCGAGACCCAGAGCGGCCCCCTGCGCGAGCACGTCACGGGCCAACTCGCCCTGGCCGTAGCTCTCCTGACGATCCGTCCCGTCGGTCTCGTACTGCCCGCGCCCATCGACGGTGACGGCGCGGTAGCCGGCGTCGGCGAGCGGCTGCAGCAGCGCGATGAAGTCCTCCTTGCTGCCGGTGTACCCGGGCAGCAGGAGGACAGTTCCGCGCGTTCGCGTACGCGGCACCGCGTCCAGCACGGCGAAGTCCCCGCGCTCGGTGTGCAGCGCGCGGGGGCGGGCACAGGGGGGCGGGGTGAAGGTGGGTGGCCTGCTCATGGCACGAGGTTACGACCCCGCTCCGCAGGGCGAGGCCGTCACGCCGTGGAACGCCGGACGGGCCCGAGGTATCCCTCGGGCCCGTCCGGCAGTCGTCACACGTGGTGCGCTCAGCCCTCGGACTTCGCGGCAGCGGCGCGCGGGGCCCGGCGGCGGCGCGGCTTGGCCTCGCCCTCGGCGGCCGGCGTCTGGGCCACGGCCTCGGTCTTCGGCTTCGCGGCCGCACGGGGGCGACGGCGCGCCCGGGAGTCCGGCTCGGGCTCGGCCATCGGCGCGATCTGGAAGTCGACCTCGTCCTCGGCGGGCTTGATCACTCGGGCGCGGCGGCGCGGCTTGGTGACCGTGGTCGCCTCGACCGCGGGCTCGGCCACGGGAGAGGTCTGGAAGTCGACCTCCTCCGTCACCGGCTTGGCGGCCCGTGCGCGGCGGCGGCGCGGCTTCGTCTCGGTCACCGACTCCGTCCCGGGCTCGGCGTCGACCACGACCTCGGCCTTGGCGGCCTTGGTCCTCGTCCGCTTCTTCGGCTCGGCCGCGGGCTCGGTGTCGATGACCACGGCCGGAGCCTCCGCCACGGCCACCGCTGCCTCGGCGGCGACGTCCGCGGCACCGACGCGGCTGCGACGGCGACGGCGCGGGGTGCGAGGCTCGGACGGGCCGTCCGTGGCCTCGGGAGCCTCGACGACCTCCGTGGCGGGTGCGGGCACCGTCACGGCGCCCTCCTCCGCAGCCGAACCGCCCCGGGTGCGACGACGCTGACGCGGCGTGCGCGCAGGACGCTCCTCGCGGACCGCGGGAGCCGCCGCGGCGGCGGACTTGCGACCGCGGCCGCCCGTCTCGCCGAGGTCCTCGATCTCCTCGGCCCGCAGACCCGCGCGGGTCCGCTCGGTGCGCGGCAGGACACCCTTGGTGCCGGCCGGGATGTCCAGCTCCGCGTACAGGTGCGGGGACGTGGAGTACGTCTCCGGCGGGTCCGGGAACTTCAGGTCCAGGGCCTTGTTGATCAGCTGCCAGCGCGGGATGTCGTCCCAGTCGACCAGCGTGATCGCGATGCCCTTGGCACCCGCACGGCCGGTACGGCCGATCCGGTGCAGATAGGTCTTCTCGTCCTCGGGGGACTGGTAGTTGATGACGTGGGTGACACCCTCGACATCGATACCGCGGGCCGCGACGTCGGTGCAGACCAGCACGTCGACCTTGCCGTTGCGGAAGGCGCGCAGCGCCTGCTCACGGGCGCCCTGGCCGAGGTCGCCGTGGACCGCGCCGGAGGCGAAACCGCGCTTCTCCAGCTGTTCGGCGATGTCGGCCGCGGTGCGCTTGGTGCGGCAGAAGATCATCGCGAGCCCGCGGCCGTTGGCCTGCAGGATGCGCGAGACCATCTCGGGCTTGTCCATGTTGTGCGCGCGGTAGACGTACTGCGCGGTGTTCTTGACGGTCGTGCCCTCGTCGTCGGGCGACGTGGCGTTGATGTGCGTCGGCTGCGACATGTAGCGGCGCGCGAGGCTGATGACAGCGCCCGGCATGGTCGCCGAGAACAGCATCGTCTGGCGCTTCGCCGGCAGCATCGTGATGATGCGCTCGACGTCGGGCAGGAAGCCGAGGTCGAGCATCTCGTCGGCCTCGTCGAGGACGAGGGCGCGGACCCGCGACAGGTCGAGCTTGCGCTGGCCCGCCAGGTCGAGCAGCCGGCCCGGGGTGCCGACGATCACGTCGACGCCCTTCTTGAGGGCCTCGACCTGGGGTTCGTACGCCCGGCCGCCGTAGATCGCGAGAACGCGGACGTTACGCACCTTGCCGGCGGTCTGCAGGTCGTTGGTGACCTGCTGGCAGAGCTCGCGGGTGGGGACGACGATCAGCGCCTGCGGGGCGTCGGTCAACTTCTCGGGCTGGGCCCGGCCCGCCTCGACGTCCGCGAGGACGGTGACGCGCTCCAGCAGCGGCAGACCGAAACCGAGCGTCTTGCCGGTGCCCGTCTTGGCCTGTCCGATGACATCGGAGCCGGAGAGCGCTACGGGGAGCGTCATCTCCTGGATGGGGAAGGGGGACGTGATGCCGACTGCCTCAAGGGCTTCGGCCGTCTCGGAAAGGATCCCGAGGTCTCGGAACGTAGTCAGGGTGCTGCCTCTTCTGTGAAACGCGGTCCGAGGCGAACGATGGGGGTCGTACCGTGCCGGGGTTGGTCATCCGGCCGTGGATGGGCCGGGTGGCGCGGGACCACTGCCGTCGCTCGAGCGCTCGTGCCGCTGAGGGGGCCCCTCATCTGCGATTGCACGTGTCGTACACACCGCGTGGAGGGCTGTCGGTTCGGAGCCGATCGGGCCTCCGACCGGGCATCCTCATTCAATTTCGCGCAACGAGCAGTTGCAATGCTCAGTAAGCGCAATACCACTGTACCCCGGATTTGCGCATCTGTGTTGGGCGAATTCATCGGAACGGTGTGACGTCAGTCGGCGGCCGGACCCCTCGGCCCCCCGGCGGGCGGGCTATTCTGCGCTCCATGGAGACGCCTGACAACGCCACGCAAACCCCCGCATCCACCAAAATCGCCGACCAGGACTGGGCCACCGCGTCCGTGGAGCCGCAGTACCGGGCCGCCGTGGTCGACCTGCTGGGGGCACTCGCCTACGGGGAGCTGGCGGCCTTCGAGCGCCTTGCCGAGGACGCGAAACTCGCGCCGACCCTCGCCGACAAGGCGGAGCTGGCGAAGATGGCCTCCGCGGAATTCCATCACTTCGAGCGGCTGACGGACCGGCTGACCGCGATCGAGGTGGAGCCGACCGGCGCCATGGAACCGTTCGCCAAGGCCCTCGACGACTTCCACCGCATGACCGCGCCGTCGGACTGGCTGGAAGGTCTCGTGAAGGCCTACGTCGGCGACTCGATCGCCAGCGACTTCTACCGCGAGGTCGCGGCACGGCTCGACTCGGACACCCGTTCCCTGGTCCTCGCCGTGCTCGACGACACGGGCCACGGCAACTTCGCCGTCGAGAAGGTGCGCGCCGCGATCGAGGCCGACCCGCGGCTCGGGGGCCGGCTCGCGCTGTGGGCACGCCGGCTGATGGGCGAGGCGCTCTCGCAGGCACAGCGGGTGGTGGCCGATCGCGACGCGCTGTCCACCATGCTGGTGGGCGGAGTGGCCGACGGATTCGACCTGGCCGAGGTCGGCCGGATGTTCTCCCGGATCACCGAGGCGCACACCAAGCGGATGGCCGCGCTGGGGCTGGCGGCCTGAGGGCTGTCCCGCCCGGATCGTGCCGGGGGCGCGGGGCCGGGCCTGATCCGGACGGAAGGCCCCAGGACTCTCCGGACCGCTGCCGCGTCAGGCTGCCGCCGACCGGCCGAACCGGCGGCTGCGCGGCCGCAGCAACAGGGACAGCGTCACCGCGGAGATCAGCACCGAGCCCACCAGCGTGGCCGCCGCGTGGCCCGGGCCCAGCACCGAGTGCGTGAGCCAGGCGCCGAACAGGGCCCCCAGCGCACCGGTGCCGAGCACGGCGCGACGGGACGGGAGCCGGGGCGACAGGGCGCGCAGGGCCACCGAGGAGAGGGCGAGTCCGAGCACGACGGAGCCCAGGGTTTCCAAGATCACAGGTGATCACCTCGCAGGTGCGGGGGCGGGCAAATCGGTCGTAGGCGGTACTACCCCCGGGCAGCGGAGGGCAACCCTCCCGCGGACAGGCTTCGCTCAGCCGTCGCACAGGATCGGCGGCCGAGCGCACCCCGCCGCTCGCACCTGTGGCACAACGGAAAGCGGCCCGGCGGGGAACCCCCGCCGGGCCGCTTCCACGGTCTTTCCGGTATGCGGCTACAGCGCGCCGAACCCCACCCGTCGCGTGCTGGGCTCACCGATCTCCACGTAGGCGATCCGGTCGGCCGGCACCAGGACCTTGCGGCCCTTCTCGTCCGTGAGGCTGAGCAGCTGCGCCTTGCCGGCGAGAGCCTCGGAAACCGCGCTCTCGACCTCTTCGGCGGAAAGCCCGCTCTCCAGAACGATCTCCCGGGGCGTGTGCTGCACCCCGATCTTGACCTCCACGGCTATGTCCCTCCGACGGTCAGTCCCTGCGCGGTGAACCGCGCCGTACGCAGCACACATTAGCCCGCTGAGGGGACCTGCCAGGGCCCGGCGGGCAACGCCCGCAGCGAACACCGGCGCCGGCCGCCCCGGTCAGTGCTGATCGAGGCCGTGCAGCGGGAAGCCCGCGATACCCCGCCAGGCCAGCGAGGTGAGGAGCTGGACCGCCGTGTCGCGCGGGATGGCGGAGCGGCTGGAGAGCCAGTAACGGGCGACCACCTGGGACACGCCGCCCAGCCCGACCGCGAGCAGCATGGACTCGTCCTTGGACAGCCCCGTGTCACCCGCGATCACGTCGGAGATCGCCTCGGCGCACTGGAGGGAGACCCGGTCGACCCGCTCGCGCACGGCGGGCTCGTTGGTCAGGTCCGACTCGAAGACCAGCCGGAAGGCGCCGCCCTCGTCCTCCACGTACGCGAAGTAGGCGTCCATCGTCGCGGCCACGCGCAGCTTGTTGTCGGTGGTCGACGCCAGCGCCGTGCGCACGGCCAGGAGCAGCGACTCGCAGTGCTGGTCGAGGAGGGCCAGGTAAAGCTCCAGCTTGCCCGGGAAGTGCTGGTAGAGCACCGGCTTGCTGACTCCGGCACGCTCCGCGATGTCGTCCATCGCCGCCGAGTGGTACCCCTGCGCGACGAAGACCTCCTGCGCAGCACCCAGGAGCTGATTGCGTCGGGCGCGGCGGGGCAAACGAGTGCCCCGCGGGCGCGCCGCCTCGGTCTGCTCGATGGCTGTCACGCCGCCTCCCAAAATTGTGATCGGACCCAGCAGTTCCGTGCACGCTGCGCCATACCGACATCGTACTTTTGGGTAACCCAGGTATGCGCGGCGCGGACGCAGAATTTCACGGACCGGACGACTGCGGTAGCCACAGTTTCCGTACCCCCTGCCGCATAGCGGGGCGTATCAGCGGTAATCGTCCTCATCCTGCGGAACGACGCGGGCCTGCTCCGCCGCATCCGCCTCGTTCACGCGGTCCCGGTCCACGTCCGGCGTCGGTTCGTCGTCCCGCGGGCGCAGATCGGCCCGCTGCTCGGCGGTGTCCGCGTCGGGTGCCTCCTGGTCGGGCTCGTCCGGCTGGACGCCCTCGAAGGTCTCCGGGTCACTGGGGTCTACCGTCATGGCGACTCCCTTCCTTGCTCCGAGCCTAGGAGCTGAGGGCTGTCCCGCAATTCCTGGTGGATGGGCGCGCGGCGTCGGATGGTGCCGTAGCCGGCGTCGGGCGCCCGCCGGGACTGCGGGAGAGCCCATCAGCCCATGAGGCCGCCATGCGGTCTGTGATGGCGAACACATGAACCACGGTGTGATCGTCTCGTAACATTGCCGCATGTCTTCGACCGAGCTGCCGGGAGTCCGTGCCGCCGCCGCAGCGGTGTCCCCCACGGTGAGCACCGTCAGGGTCGCGGAGGGGGAGAGGCTTCGCTCCGTCACGCTGCCCGGGCTGACGCTGACCGTCCGTTCGAGGCCGCCGGAGCGGACCGGGCTGCCGCCCGCGCTCTTCGTGCACGGCCTCGGCGGCTCCTCGCAGAACTGGACGGCGCTGATGCCGCTGCTCCAGGACGTGCTGGACAGCGAGGCGGTCGACCTGCCCGGTTTCGGGGACTCCCCGCCGCCGGACGACGGCAACTACTCGGTCACCGGCCACGCCCGCGCGGTGATCCGCCTTCTCGACGCGGGGGAGCGCGGCCCCGTCCACCTGTTCGGCAACTCGCTGGGCGGCGCGGTGGCGACCCGCGTCGCGGCGGTCCGCCCCGACCTGGTGCGCACCCTCACCCTGATCTCGCCCGCGCTCCCCGAGATCCGGGTGCAGCTGTCGGCCGCGCCGACCGCACTGCTCGCCGTTCCGGGAGTCGTGTCCCTGTTCGCCCGGATGACCCGGGACTGGAGCGCGGAAGAACGCACCCGTGGAGTCATGGGACTCTGTTACGGCGATCCGGCACGTGTCTCCGCCGATGGCCTCCGTGACGCGGTGGCCGAAATGGAGCGGCGGCTGGCGCTGCCGTACTTCTGGGACGCGATGGCGCGCTCGGCACGTGGCATCGTCGACGCGTACACACTGGGCGGGCAGCACGGGCTGTGGCGTCAGGCCGAGCGGGTGCTCGCACCGACCCAGCTCGTGTACGGCGGACGGGACCGGCTCGTCTCGTACCGGATGGCACGCAGGGCGTCCGCGGCCTTCCGCGATGCGCGACTGCTGACACTGCCCGACGCCGGGCACGTGGCGATGATGGAGTACCCGGAGGCGGTCGCCCAGGCGTTCCGGGACCTGCTCGACGAATGTGGCGGGAGCTGATCCAGGGCGTGGGACGACACAGCCGAAAGGGCCCTGCGCCCAGCGTGCCCGGGACCGGGCCCTCCGAGGCGAACGCGGAAGCGGGGCGCGAGGGCACCCGGCCCGACGCGGGCAGCGGCCGGCGCAGACGGCCGGGCGACGCGTCTCCCGACACCGACGGCCACACCCCGTTCTCGGGCACACCCCAGGTGCGCGGCGGGCACCCCGAGCAGCGTGAACCCGGCGGCGGCTGGGGCACCGGGCCCGTCGGGCGGTACGGCGAGAGGCCGGCCCCGCCGCACGGCACGGCACCGGGCCGCGTCAGCAATCAGGCCCCGACGCCCGGTCGGCCGCACGGGGCGGGGAGCCCACAGAATTCGCAGGGGGCGCCGAATCCGCGAGGTCCGCAAGGGGAGCGGAACCCGCGTAGCCCGCAGGCCTCGCGGATTCCGCAGTCCACAGCCGCCCGGCCACTGGTGCCGGGGCCGCGGCGGGAGTTCGTCGAGGCTTTCGACAGCCCGCCCGCCCCGCCCGGCGGGGCGGCCCCGGCACCTTCCGGGCCGGCTGATCCGTACCGTTCGGTCACCGAGTGGGACGAGCGCCCGCCGGAGGCCGGCGCGGGGCCGGCGGCTTCCGGCGAGGGCGACAGGGACGCCAGGGGAGCCAAGGGCGGCAGGGGGCGCACCTTCACCGGGATCGCCGCGGCCGCGGTGACGACCGTGCTCGCCGTGATCGTGGCGGGCCAGGTCGCCCAGGACAGCGGCAGCCGGTCCGGCGCCGCGCAGGCCGCGGGCATGGACCGGGACGCCGAGGGCGACGCCTCCCGTTCGGACGTCCGGACGTCGCCGAGCCCCGAGGCGGCGGTGACCAAGCCCCTTTCGTACGAGCAGAAAATGGCCAAGGCCTACCCGCTGGCACCGAAGCTGGCCGGCCCGGGGAAGTTCGAGACGGTCGCCGGTGCGGCGAAGGCTCCGGGCAAGGGGCGCATCTGGCGCTATCGGATCGATGTCGAGCACGGGCTCGGACTCGACTCCGCGCTCTTCGCCCAGGCGGTCCAGAAGACCCTCAATGATGACCGGAGTTGGGCGCACAACGGCGATATGACCTTCGAACGGATTTCCACCGGCAAGCCGGATTTCGTGATCACGCTGGCCAGCCCGGGGACCACGGGGGACTGGTGCGAGAAGTCGGGTCTGGACACGACCGAGGACAACGTCTCCTGCGACTCCGCGGCCACCGAGCGCGTGATGATCAACGCCTACCGCTGGGCCCAGGGCTCGTCGACCTTCGGGCCGGACAAGCTGTTCGCCTACCGGGAGATGCTGATCAACCACGAGGTCGGCCACCGGCTGGGGCACAACCATGTGAGCTGCGGCACGAAGGGCGCCCTCGCTCCGGTGATGCAGCAGCAGACCAAGTCGCTCGACATCGACGGCATCAAGTGCCGCCCCAACGCCTGGGTGTATCCCAAGGGTTGAGCCCGATGCCGGGTCCGGGGGGCGGCCGGCCGGCCGCCGCGCCGGACCCCCCCGGGGCCGGCCCCGGGAACGCCCAACCGAAGTCGCTGTCCGCATGGTGAGATGACCGTCTCATATCGCGTTGACACCGGGCGGACCGTCACGCATATTTCTCGGCATGTCACGCAGCCCCGTCACCACCGATCGCGCCGCCATCGAGCTGGCGCTCATCGGCGTGACCGGGCACAGCGTCGCCGACATCGACTGTTGCTGACGCCAGCCCGCGCGCACGTCGGCCCCCTGCCCGAGCCCTGATGGCCCGGACCGCCCTTCCCCGACTGCCGCGCCCGGGCGTACTCCGTCCGCAGGCGCGGCAGTTCCAGTGTTCCGGTCCTTCACCAGTCCTGACCGGTTGTGTGCACATGACTCTCGTCGCCGCCTGCACGGAATCACTTCCTGTTTCCCTCATTCCGGCAGTACTCCGAGAGGTCACCTTCCGATGCGTCATCCGTCCGTCATATCGCGCCGCGTAGCAGCGGCCGCCGCAGTACTCGCCGTGGCCGCGGGGGCCGCGGCCTGCGGGCCCGAGGGCAGCAGCAAGGGCAGCGACGACGCCTCCGGCGCGGCGGGCGCCCCCAAGAAGGGCGGCACGCTCACCGTCCTCAACAGCAAGCCGCAGGAGGACTTCGACCCCGCGCGGCTCTACACGTCCGGCGGCGGCAACGTCCCCTCCCTCGTCTTCCGTACGCTCACCACCCGCAACCGGGAGGACGGCGCGGCGGGCTCGAAGGTGGTCCCCGACCTGGCGACCGACCTGGGCACGCCCAGCAAGAACGCCACCGTCTGGACGTACACCCTCAAGGACGGCCTCACCTACGAGGACGGCACCGCCATCACGAGCGCCGACATCAAGTACGGCATCGAGCGCTCCTTCGCGGCCGAACTCTCCGGCGGCGCACCCTATCTGCGCGACTGGCTCATCGGCGGGGCCGACTACCAGGGCCCGTACAAGGACAAGAAGGGCCTCGCCTCGATCGAGACGCCCGACGCGAAGACCATCGTCTTCCACCTCAACAAGCCCGAGGGCGAGTTCCCCTACCTGGCCACCCAGACGCAGACCACCCCGGTACCGAAGGCCAAGGACACCGGCACGAAGTACGAGGAGCACCCGCTCTCCTCGGGCCCGTACAAGGTCGTCAAGAACGAGGGTGACGGCGAACGGCTGATCCTGGAGCGCAACACGCACTGGTCGGCCGCCACCGACCAGGAGCGCAAGGCCTACCCCGACCGGATCGACGTCCGGTCCGGACTCGACTCCGCCGTCATCAACCAGCGGCTGTCCGCTTCCCAGGGCGGCGACGCCGCGGCCGTCACCACCGACACCAACCTCGGCCCGGCCGAACTCGCCAAGGTCAGCGGTGACAAGAAGCTCGCCGCGCGCGTCGGCACCGGCCACTTCGGCTACACGAACTACATCGCCTTCAACCCGAAGGTGAAGCCGTTCGACAACCCGAAGGTGCGCCAGGCCATCTCGTACGCTGTCGACCGCACCTCGGTGGTCAACGCCGCCGGCGGCTCCTCGCTCGCCGAGCCCGCCACCACCTTCCTGCCCGACCAGGCCTCCTTCGGCTACACGCCGTACGACGCCTTCCCGGCCGGCAAGACCGGCAACGCGGCCAAGGCGAAGGAACTGCTGAAGGAGGCCGGCTACCCCGACGGGCTGACGGTCACCCTCACGCACAACAACGAGAAGAACTTCGAGACCAGCCCGGAGATCGCCACGGCGCTCCAGGAGGCGCTGAAGAAGGCCGGCATCACCGTCAAGCTCCAGGGTCTGGAGTCCAACGCCTACTCGGACACGGTCTACAACGTGAAGAGCGAGCCGGGCCTCTTCCTCGGCGGCTGGGGTGCCGACTGGCCGTCCGGCGGCCCCTTCTTCGCGCCGATCTTCGACGGACGTCAGATCGTCAAGGCCGGATACAACTTCAACTCCGCCCAGCTCAACGACCCCTCGGTCAACAAGGAGATCGACGGGATCAACAAGCTGACCGACCTGAGCGCCGCGGCCGCGCGCTGGGGCGCGCTCGACAAGAAGGTCGGTGAGCAGGCACTGACCGTGCCGCTGTTCCACCCCGTCTACAAGCGCCTGTACGGCGAGTCCGTCAAGAACGTCGTGATCAGCGACTGGACCGGCGTGCTCGACATCTCGCAGGTCGCGGTCAAGTAACCATGGCCGAAGCACTGCTGGTCAAGGAGGCGGGGGCCGTCGCGGCCCCCGCCCCCGGGGCCCATCCGTTCTGGCGGCGGCTGCGCGCCCGCCGCGCCGCCCTCGTGGCGGCGGCCGTCGTCGTCCTGCTGGTCCTCCTCGCGATCGCCGCGCCCCTTCTCACGGGCCTGGAGGGCCAGAACCCCACCACGTACCACCCCGATCTCGTCGACTCCGCCACCGGCGGGGTCCCGCTCGGCTCCTTCGGTGGCATCAGCGCCGGGCACTGGCTCGGCGTCGAACCGCTCACCGGCCGCGACCTGTTCGCCCGTGTCGCCTACGGCGCCCGGGTCTCGCTCGGCGTCGCACTCGGCGCGACCCTGCTCCAGGTGGCCGTCGGTGTCTTCATCGGCCTCTCGGCCGGCCTCGGCAACCGCTTCGTCGACCAGGCGCTCAGCCGCGTCACCGATGTCGTGGTCGCCCTCCCGGTCATGGTGATCGCGCTCGGCGCGCTCGCCGTCGTTCCGGCCGGCTTCCCCCGGCCGGTGCTGATCGCCGTGATCGTCGGCCTGGTCGGCTGGTCCGGCATCTCGAAGATCGTGCGCGCCCAGACCCTCTCCCTGAAGTCGCGCGACCACGTCGCGGCCGCCCGGCTCAGCGGCTGGGGGTCCTGGCAGATCGCCCGGCGCGAACTGCTGCCCTCGCTGGCCGCACCCGTCATCACCTACGCCGTCCTGCTCTTCCCCGCCAACATCGTCGTCGAGGCAGCCCTGTCCTTCCTCGGGGTCGGCATCAAGCCGCCCACGCCGTCCTGGGGACAGATGCTCAGCGACGCCGACACCTGGTACCAGGCCGCGCCCACCTATCTGCTGATTCCGGCCGGGCTGCTTTTCGTCACCGTGCTGGCGCTCACCGTCCTCGGCGAGGGCGTGCGCACCGCACTCGACCCGCGCGCCGCCTCCCGGCTGAGGATCGGCACCGGCGCCAGGAAGGAGGCGGGAGCATGAGCTGGTTCCTGCTGCGCCGCCTCGGCGGGGCGCTCCTCGTCCTCCTCGCCCTCAGCGTCGTCGTCTACGCAGCCTTCTACGTCGCCCCGGGCAACGTCGCGCAGATCGCCTGCGGACCGCGCTGCTCGCCCGCGCAGGTCGCCCAGGTCAGCGAACAACTGCACCTCGGTGACCCGGTGTACGTGCAGTACGCCCACTTCCTCCAGGCCCTGGTCGCCGGCCGCGACTACTCCACCGGCACCGCCGTCGTGCACTGCCAGGCCCCGTGCCTGGGACTCTCGTACCAGAGCGGCCAGCAGGTCACCCAGCTGATCCTCGCCAAACTGCCCGCCACCGCCTCGCTCGCCGCCGGCGCGTTCGTGCTGTGGATGCTGCTCGGTGTCGGCACCGGACTGCTCTCGGTGTGGCGGCGCGGCCGTGCCACCGAGCGCATCCTCACCGGGATCACCCTGGCCGGCATGGCCACGCCCGTCTTCGTGATCGGCCTGCTGCTGATCATCATCTGCGTCACGGCGCTCCAGATCCTGCCGTTCCCCGACTACGTCCCCCTCACCGAGGACCCGGAGCAGTGGGCGTGGAACCTGCTGCTGCCCTGGATCTCGCTCGCGCTCGTCTCCGCCGCCCCGTACGCCCGGATGACCCGGGCCTCGATGCTGGAGACGCTGGCCGAGGACCATGTGCGCACCTTCAGGGCGTACGGGGTCAGCGAGCGCGTGATCGTCGGACGGCATGCGCTGCGGGGCGCGCTCGCCCCCGTGATCGCGCTCGGCGCACTCGACATCGGCTCGATGTTCGGCGGCGCTGTGCTCACCGAGTCCCTCTTCGGGATCCCCGGTGTCGGCCGCGAACTCGTCGAGGCCGTCAAGCAGGTGGACCTCCCGGTCGTCGTCGGTCTGGTGCTCGTCACCGGCTTCTTCGTCGTCCTTGCCAATGCCGTCGCGGACGTCCTCCAGGCGATGGCCGACCGACGGGTGGTGCTGTCATGAGTCTCGTCGAGGTCACCGATCTCTCGATCTCCTTCGGCGACGTGCACGCGGTGCGCGGGCTGTCGTTCTCGCTGGAGGAGGGTGGCGCGCTCGGAGTCGTGGGCGAGTCCGGCTCCGGAAAGAGCGCCTCGGCGTACGCCCTGCTCGGCCTGCACCGGGGGACCGGTGCGAAGGTCGGCGGCTCGATCCGGGTCGCGGACGTGGATGTCCAGGCCGCCGGTGACACCGAACTGCGCGGGCTGCGCGGGGCGAAGGCCGCGATGGTCTTCCAGGACCCGCTCTCCTCGCTGGACCCGTACTACGCCGTCGGCGACCAGATCGCCCAGGTGTACCGCGTCCATCACCGTGTCACCCGGCGAGCGGCGCGGGCCAGGGCGGTGGAGGTGCTGGACCGGGTCGGGATCCCGGACGCGGTACGCCGCTCCCGGTCCAGGCCGCACGAGTTCTCCGGGGGGATGCGCCAGCGGGCGCTGATCGCGATGGCACTGGCCTGCGAGCCCCGGCTGCTGATCGCCGACGAGCCGACGACCGCGCTCGACGTCACCGTCCAGGCCCAGATCCTGGACCTGCTGCACGATCTGCGCCGCGAGACGGGCATGGGACTGCTGCTGGTCACCCATGATGTGGGCGTGGCGGCGGAGTCGGTGGACGAGGTGCTCGTCATGCGGTCCGGCCTCGCGGTGGAGCGCGGGCCGGTGGCCGAGGTGCTCGGCGCCCCCCGCGAGCCGTACACGAAGGCGCTGCTGGCGGCCGTGCCGCGGATCGCGCCCCAGGCTGCGCCGTCGGCTCCGGAGCGGACCGCCGCCGAGGACGAGGTCCTGATCGAGACCGAGGACGTGCGGCAGGTGTTCGGCCGGGGGAAGTCCGCCCTGGCCGCCGTCGACGGGGTCTCCCTCGCGGTCCGCCGCGGTGAGACGCTCGGCATCGTCGGCGAGAGCGGCAGCGGCAAGACCACCCTCGGGCGGATGCTCGTCGGTCTGCTGGAGCCCACGTCCGGCCGGATCAGCCGGGCGGCCCGGGTCCAGATGGTCTTCCAGGACCCGGTCTCCTCGCTCAACCCGCGCCGCTCCGTCGGCGAGGCGGTCGCCGACCCGCTGCGGGCGCAGGGGCAGCGCGACGAGGGCCTGATCAGGGCGCGCGTACGCGATCTGCTGGAGCGGGTCGGACTCGACCCCGAGCAGTACGACCGCTATCCGCACGAGTTCAGCGGCGGTCAGCGTCAGCGCGTCGGGATCGCACGCGCTCTGGCGGCGGAACCCGAGCTCATCGTCTGCGACGAGGCCGTCTCCGCCCTCGACGTGACGACCCAGGCCCAGGTGACCGCCCTGCTGGCCGAGCTCCAGCAGGAGCTGGGACTCGCCCTGGTCTTCATCGCCCACGACCTCGCTGTCGTACGCCAGGTGAGCGACCGGGTCGCCGTCATGCGACGGGGCCGGATCGTCGAGGAGGGACCGGTGGAGGAGGTGTACGCGCATCCCCGCGACCCGTACACCAGGCAGCTGCTGGCGGCCGTCCCCGCCCTCGATCCGGCACTCGCGGCGGTGCGCCGCGCGGCCCGCAAGGAGCTGGCCGCAGCCTGACCCTGTGTGACCCACTGCTTCTATAGCGCGACAGAACGCTACCGGGGCGGGAAAGTTACGACGGTTCACCCCTTTCGGTGGTGCGACGGACAACCGTCCGTCGCACCACCGGCGTATCCGCTTACGGTCGTCCCGCTGCGAGTCGCCAATCCAACGGCGGCCGCTCTCAAGGGAGATCAGGGGTGTACTCGTGCGGATCGGACTGCTCACCGACGGTGGTTATCCGTATGCGTCCGGTGAGTCAAGACTCTGGTGCGACCGTCTGGTGCGCGGCCTCGCGCAGCATGAGTTCGATCTCTTCGCGCTCAGCCGCAGCGCCGAGCAGGAGGCGCAGGGCTGGGTCCAGCTCCCGGCCCAGGTCAGCCGGGTGCGGACGGCACCCCTGTGGACCGCCGACGAGGACGCCCTCGGCCTCCACTCCCCCAGAGGACTGCTCCCGCGACTGCTGACCGGCGGGGGCGCGCGGACGTACGGGCGGCGCGAACGACGCCGCTTCGTCACCCACTTCACGGCGCTCGCCACCTCGGTGTGCGTGGCGGGCGCGTCCGACGACGAGCGGGGTGACGCCGGTTCGACCGCCGGTCGTGGCGAGGGAAGCGACGCGGGGCGTGCACCCGCAGGCTTCGAGGACGCGCAGTTCACCGAAGGCCTCTACGGACTGGCCGAACTGGCCTGCGAGCACGGCGGACTGCCCGCCGCCCTCCGCTCCGAGACCGCCGTACGCGTTCTTGAGGCCGCCTGCCGCGCCCACGGCACAGGACGCACCGTCCAGTCCGCCACCGTCCCCGATCTCCTCGCCTTCGCCGCGGAGCTCGACCGGGTGCTGCGCCCGCTCTCCCTCGACTGGTACGACGAGGAGAGCCTCGGTGCCGTCGACCTCTGCCATGCCGCGTCGGGCGGCGCCGCCGCGCTGCCCGGGCTGCTGGCCAAACGCTTCTTCGGGGTGCCGCTGCTCGTGACCGAGCACGCCGTGCAGCTGCGCGCGCACTACCTCGCCGACACCGGTGCGCCGGTGAGTGCGCCGGTGCGCGCGCTGCTCGCCAACTTCCACGGGCGGCTCGCCACCGAGGTGTACCGACAGGCCGCACTCATCACCCCCGGCAATACCCACGCCCGCCGCTGGCAGGAGCGCTGCGGCGCGGAGCCCGCCAAAGTGCGGACGGTCTACCCGGGCATGGAATCCGGCCGCTTCGCCGCACTCGGCGAGAGCGACGACGACGGAGGCCCCGACACGCTGGTCTGGGTCGGCAGGATCGAACCGGCCAAGGACCTGATCGCTCTGTTGCACGCCTTCGCCGAGGTGCGCAGGGCCGAGCCCGACGCCCGGCTGCGGATCATCGGTGCTCCGGCCCAGGGGCCGGAGGGCGCCTCCTATCTCGCCCACTGCCGGGCGCTCGCCGACCAGTTGTTCCCCGACGAGGCCGTGGACGCGCACGCGGTCGGCGACAGCCCGGTCTCCTTCGAGGACATCGGCGGGGCGGAGGTCCCCGATCTCGTCCAGGCGTACGGGGCGGGCGGGGTCGTGGTGCTCTCCAGCGTGGTCGAGGGCTTTCCGATCAGTCTGGTCGAGGCGATGTTCTGCGGCCGGGCGACGGTCTCCACGGACGTCGGGGCCGTCGTCGAGGTCATCGGCGGTACGGGACTCGTGGTGCCCCCGCGCAATCCGCGGGCGCTGGCGGACGCGTGTCTGGCGCTGCTGCGCGACCCGGAGCGCCGTGCACGCCTGGGGGCGGCGGCGCGCGCCCGCGCACTCGAACTCTTCACCGTCGAACAGAACCTCGCGGCATTTCGCGGCATTTACCTGGAGCTGATCTCGCAGGCACCGGTGCGCAGGGGGGCGGAGCCGGCCGCCGACGGCGGGCCGCGCCCCTTCGCCACCCCGCCGGAGGCCCATGTCCTCGGCTTGTGGCCGGAGCGGGGGGACGACCTCGGCCCGGGGCCGGCGCACGCCGGGCGCACGCCCGGCTGGGCCGTGCAGGGAGTCGGCGCGGGAGCGTGCGG
The DNA here is from genome assembly GCF_045162765.1 of Streptomyces sp. NBC_01013. Lineage (NCBI taxonomy): Bacteria > Bacillati > Actinomycetota > Actinomycetes > Kitasatosporales > Streptomycetaceae > Streptomyces > Streptomyces sp. NBC_01013. The sequence goes on along the minus strand of NZ_CP108687.1, from coordinate 2,845,622 downwards.
CGTGGGGGACGGCGATGTGTGACCAGGAGACGGCCGGGCCGGGCCGCACGGAGCGACCGGGACCGACCGGTGCATCCGGGGTGGTCGCTGCCCTGGCCGACGAGCACGGAGGAACGACGATGGGCCGCCCGACCGAAGTGCCCGAGGCACTCGGCACACCGATGACCAGCAGCAACGGGGACCACCGCTCATGGGCGTCGGCCTCCGGGACCCTGCTTGCGGACGTCTCCGAACCGGCGTGGACGCTGTCCGCCGCACCACCGGACGAGGCGGCGGCTGCACCGGCTGACGAGGCGACGGGCGAGGCGGCGGGTGTGCCGGCGGACGGGTCGACGAAGGGGTCGAAGGGCGCCGCGGCTGACGGCGCGGCGAGCGCGCCGCCGGCCCAGGAGGACGCCCCGCACCCGGCGCCCGACGCCGCGCCCGCCCCCTCGCCGGAGCCGCTCCCCGCTCCCGCGGAAGCCGATGACCCGACAGGCCCCGGCGCCGATGAAGCCACGGCTCTCGACGCCGATGACGCCACGTCCCCCACCGCTTCGGAGCCGTCACCCCCCGAGCACCCGGCGCCGCGCCCGGCACCCGCCGAGGCCGCGACGCTCCCCGACGACCCCGCACCGCACCTCGCCCCCAGGGCTCCCGAAATCGCGCACCCCGCTCCGGCGCGCAAGCTCACCACCGGGCGGCGCGGGCCCGCCGACCCCGTGAAATCGCTCATGCACCGACACCGCGAGCTCTGTGAACGTGCCGTCGACCCGCTGGAGATCGCCGCCGGGCTGGAAGCGCACGGGGTCACCGACCGCACCGCCGCCCGCTACCGGCACCGCGACGTCTTCTCGCTCGCCGAAGAGCTGTTCGCGCGGGTGCCCGCCGTCGCGGGGGAGCCCCTCGGGGCGTCCCTCGCCCCGGCGCACGACGTCGAGACGCGCGCCGCATGGTCACTCAGGGCCTTGCTGCCGGGCGCCGCCTGCCTCGCGACCCTCGTCGCGCTGCGGCTCACCGAGGGGGTGCTCGGAGCCGAGCCGCGCCTCGCCCTCGGCATCGGTGGCGGCCTCCTCGCGCTCATCGGGCTCGCGCTCGCCCTGCGCACCGGCCCTCTCGGCGCCGAAGGCCGCTCGTCGGGCGCCGCCGGCCTGTTCGGCTGCTGGCTGCTCGGCTACGTCCTGTACGGCGACGCCCTGCTCCACCAGGTCCTCAGCGGCGGTCCCGAAGGCCCCTGGGACATCACGCCCGCGCCGCTGCTCGGCCTTGCCGTCGCGGTCGCTCCCGCGGCGTGGTGCGCCCACCTCTTCTCCGTACACGCACACCGCAAGCTCAACGGCAGCCGTGCGCTGGAGGAGTTCGCCGCGGGCGTGCGCCCCCTGCTGTTCGCCGCTGTCGCCTTCTTCCTCTGCGTCCTCAGCGGGCTGCTGTACCTGGCCCGCCTCGGGATCGGGACGGGCGGCGCCCCGGTCGGGGCGGCGGCGCTGGGCGTGCTCCTTCTGCTGGCCCGGCTCCTCACCGTCCACGGCTTCCCCGAACCGGCCGCCACCGGCCTCGCCGCCGCCTGCGCCGTCGAGGTTGCCGCCCCTGCCCTGATCCTGGCCGGCCGGCTGCCGGGCCTCGACGCCCTCGCCCGCCCCGTCGACGCGCTCGTCGCGGCGGGCGGCACCGGGGCCGTACCCGCCGTCGCCTGCGGCGTGGCCGCGCTCGGCCTGCTGACCACCGCCACCGTCGCTCTTTCCCGAGCCTCCGCCCACACCGCCTGACCACGCCAGAACCCCGCGGAGCCGACGCCGCGGATTCTCCCGTACCGCACACACCTGCCCCAAGGAGACACCGGACATGACCCACCGATCCCCCGCACCGGCAGCGCGCCGTCGGCACCCAGGGGGCGCACGATGAGGGTGCTGCTGCTCGGAGCCAACGGATTTCTCGGCCGGTTCGTGGCCGACCGGCTGCTCGCCGACCCCGCCGTCCACCTCACGGCGCTCGGCCGCGGCGACGACGCCGACGTACGGTTCGACCTCGCCGGCGGCAGCCCGGGAGCGCTCACCCGCTTCCTCGACGCCGTCCACCCCGGAGTCGTCGTCAACTGCGCGGGCGCCACCCGGGGCGGGGCCCGCGACCTGACCCGTCACAACACCGTCGCCGTCGCCACGGTGTGCGAGGCGATGCGGCGCAGCGGCTGCACCGCCCGCCTCGTCCAGGTCGGCTGCTCCTCGGAGTACGGGCCCTCGCAGCCCGGCTCGTCCACGGCCGAGGACGCCATTCCGCGCCCCGGCGGGCCGTACGGCGTCAGCAAGCTGGCCGCCACCGAACTCGTCCTCGGCTCCGGCCTCGACGCGGTCGTGCTGCGGGTCTTCTCGCCGGTCGGTCCCGGTACCCCGGCGGGCTCCCCGCTCGGCCGGCTCGCCGAGGCCATGCGCCGCGCCATGCAGGCGGGCGACGGCGAACTGAAGCTCAGCGGCCTCGGTGTGCAGCGCGACTTCGTGGACGTGCGCGACGTCGCGCGTGCCGTGCACGCCGCCTCGCTCTCCGCCGCGCAGGGCGTCGTCAACATCGGCACCGGACGAGCCGTGCGCCTGCGCGACGCCGCCGCCGTCCTCGCCAAGGTCGCCGGATACGCGGGCGCACTCCACGAGCTGGACACGCCCCCCGGCCGCCTGCCCATCGGCGCCCCGCGCACCTCCGCCGAATCGGTCATGGAACACCTCGCGGTCACCCCGTCCCCTTACCCGGACGGCTGCGGCGCCTGGCAGCAGGCCGACGTGCGCACCGCCAGGGACCGGCTCGGCTGGCGCCCCCGGATCAATCTGGAGGAGTCCCTCGCCGACATCTGGATGGAGGCGGCGTGCCGTATCTGACCGGCACCGGCACGGCCCGCCGGACCAGCGGCGCCGCACAACTCGGCTTCGGCGTCCCGGGGTACGCGCACCCGCTGCTCGCACCGGTCGAGTGGGCCGAACTCACCCGCCCCGGCACCCCGCTGCACTGGGCCGTCCTCGACATCGACAACGGCCCAGGCAGCCGCCCCGACCCGCACTGCCTGGAGGCCGCGGGCCGGCTCCGCAACGCCCGCGACCGGGCCGTGCACGGTGAGGACCCGCTCGACTCCGTGCGGGCCTCGGCCGGCCGGCTGCTCGGCAGGCTCGACCTGGCCCACGGCAGCCGGTCCTTCGGCGAGCTGGTCGACGACGCGCGGTCCTATCTGGACTGGTACCGCGTCGACGGCTTCCACCTCGATCGCTGCCCGGCCGGGCGCCCGGACCTCCCGGCCGTCCGTCGTCTCACCAGCACCCTGTCCGCGCTCCTGGCGGACAGCGACAGTGCGCAGCACGGGGGGCACCTCGTGCTCGGCCACGACACCCATCCGTATCCCGGCTACGCGGAGACCGCCGACCAGCTGGTCACCTTCCGCGGCTCGTGGACCGACTACCGCTGGTCGCAGGTGGCGGAGTGGACCGCCGCCTATCCGCCCGACCGATTCGCCCACTTCGTCCACGGTGTCCCGCGCACCCACCTGGAGGAGGCCATGCGGATCGCCCGCTGGCAGGGCGCCGGGACGATCTTCTTCACCGACCGCACCGGGAAGGCCGGTCCCGGAAACCTGCGGGGGCAAAGCGATCCATTTGCGACACTGCCCAGGTACTGGGACGAAATCGTCTCGCGGATCGGACCTGCTATCTCGGAATGAGGAGGGGCGTGGCAGTGTTACGGCAAGAACAACCGTACGTAGCCGAAGTACGTAGAAACCGACCACCTGCATTGTTGAGGTTCCTGTGTCGCTGCCACCCCTGGTCGAGCCAGCTGCTGAGCTCACCGTCGACGAGGTCCGCAGGTACTCCCGCCACCTGATCATCCCGGATGTCGGGATGGACGGACAGAAGCGGCTGAAGAACGCGAAGGTGCTCTGTGTGGGCGCCGGGGGCCTCGGCTCACCGGCTCTCATGTACATGGCCGCGGCCGGTGTCGGCACGCTCGGCATCGTGGAGTTCGACGAGGTCGACGAGTCGAACCTGCAGCGCCAGGTCATCCACAGCCAGGCCGACATCGGCAAGTCCAAGGCCCAGTCGGCCAAGGAGACCGTGCAGGGGATCAACCCCCTGGTCAACGTGATCCTTCACGAGGAGCGGCTCGAAGCCGACAACGTGATGGACATCTTTGCCCAGTACGACCTGATCGTGGACGGCACGGACAACTTCGCCACCCGCTATCTCGTCAACGACGCCGCGGTCCTGCTGAACAAGCCGTACGTCTGGGGCTCGATCTACCGGTTCGACGGTCAGGCGTCCGTCTTCTGGTCCGAGCACGGTCCCTGCTACCGCTGCCTCTACCCGGAGCCGCCGCCCCCCGGCATGGTTCCCTCCTGCGCCGAGGGCGGTGTCCTGGGCGTGCTCTGCGCGTCCATCGGCTCCATCCAGGTCAACGAGGCCATCAAGCTGCTCGCCGGCATCGGCGACCCGCTCGTCGGCCGTCTGATGATCTACGACGCGCTGGAGATGCAGTACCGCCAGGTCAAGGTCCGCAAGGACCCCGACTGCGCGGTCTGCGGCGAGAACCCGACCGTCACCGAGCTCATCGACTACGAGGCCTTCTGCGGCGTCGTGTCCGAGGAGGCCCAGGAGGCGGCGCTCGGCTCCACGATCACTCCCAAGCAGCTCAAGGAGTGGATCGACGCGGAAGAGAAGATCGAGATCATCGACGTCCGTGAGCCGAACGAGTACGAGATCGTCTCGATCCCGGGTGCGAAGCTGATCCCGAAGAACGAGTTCCTGATGGGCAACGCCCTCCAGGACCTCCCGCAGGACAAGCGCATCGTTCTCCACTGCAAGACCGGTGTCCGCAGTGCCGAGGTCCTCGCGGTCCTCAAGTCGGCGGGCTTCGCCGACTCGGTGCACCTCGGCGGCGGCGTCGTCGGCTGGGTCAACCAGATCGAGCCCGAGAAGCCGGTGTACTGAGACCGTTCGGTCCGAAGTCTGTACGCATCGAAGGGGCCGGTCCGCATCATGCGGGCCGGCCCCTTCGGCGTGTGCGTGCCTCTGCTACGAGCAGGACTTGCCGTCCGCGGGGACCTTCCCGTCCAGGAAGTACGCGTCCACCGTCGTCGTGACGCAGCTGCTCACGCCATAGGCGCCGTGCCCCTCACCCTTGTTGGTGAGCAGCACGCCGACGCCCTTGCCCAGCTCGTCCGCCATCTTCCGTGCGCCCTCGTACGGTGTCGCCGGGTCGCCCGTCGTGCCCACGACCAGGATCGGGCCGGCGCCCGGAGCGCTCGCCTCCGGGGTGTCGTGCTCGCCCGCCACCGGCCAGTCGGAGCACCAGCCCGCGGTGTCCCAGGCCAGGAAGGGTCCGAAGACCGGCGACAGCTTCTTGAACTCGGGCAGCAGCGCCTTCGCCTCGGCCGCCGTGGACCTGGCCGTGGTGTCCGCACAGGAGATGGCCCGCTGCGAGTGGTTCTGGGTGTCGTAATGGCCGTTCTCGTCACGGCCGTTGTACGAGTCGGCGAGCTGCAGCAGCATGGAGCCGGTGCCGCTCTCCGCCTCGTCCAGGGCCTGGGTGAGCGTCGGCCAGCTGTCCTTGGAGTAGAGGGGCAGCACGATGCCGGTGATCGCCAGCGACTCGTTGAGCTCGCGTCGCGTACCGGTCGGCAGCGGGTCGGCGTCGATCCGCTTCAGCAGGGCCACGATGCGCCGCGTACCCGCCTTCGGGTCCTGGCCGCGGTCCTTGAGGTAGTTCTCCAGTGCCCGCTGGAAGCCGGTCGTCTGGTTGCGGGCGTGGCCGGTGGTGTCCGCGGTCGGGTCGACGACGGCGTCGAAGACGGTCCGCCCGACGTGCTTCGGGAAGAGGTGCGCGTAGGTGCCGCCCAGCTCGGTGCCGTACGACATACCGAAGTACGTCAGCTTCTTGTCGCCGAGCACTTCGCGGATCAGGTCCATGTCGCGAGCCGCGTTCGTCGTGCCGACGAACGGCAGGACCTTGCCGGAGCGGCGCTCGCAGCCGGCGCCGAAACCGGCGCCGTCCTTCATGAACGCGGCCTCCTCCGACGGCGTGTCCGGCGTCATGTCGACCGTCCGGTTGGAGCTGTCCTGCTCCTGGTCGGTGCGGCACCGCACCCCGGCACTCCGTGCGACCCCGCGTGGATCGAAACCCACCAGGTCGTAACGGGTGTTGAGCTTCCCGTACGATCCCGCGGCGCGCGGCAGTATGGACACCCCCGAGCCACCCGGTCCGCCGAAGTTGAAGAGCATCGAGCCGAGCCGCCGCTTCTTCTCCCGGCTCTCCTTGCGGATCAGCGCGATCCCGATCGTCTCGCCGTCCGGCTTCGCGTAGTCCAGCGGAACCTTGACCGTCGTACACCGCCAGGCCGAGCCCGGTGCGCTGCCGCCCTCGGGAGCCTTGCAGCTGTTCCAGTCCAGGCGCTGCGAGGTGAGGGAGGTGGGCAGGGGCTTCGCGCTCGGCTCGGCCGACGGGGCCGCGGACGGTGAGCCGGCCGGGGCCGTGGTGCCGTCCGCCCGCTCGCCCGGCTTGTCGTCGGAGCCGCCCCCGCAGCCCGCGAGCACCCCCGTCAGCAGTAGGCCGGCGGCGGCCAGCGCTCCGGCCCGTACGTAAGCGTCCACGTGTACGTCCCTCCCCGTTGTGCCTGCCCGTCCGGCAGTTCGCCCATGGTAGGCGGGTACGGGCGGCGCCCAGGGCCTGTCCGGCCCTGATCCGCCGGCAGGGCCTAGCCGCAGACCGTCCCCGCGGCCGGCACCTTGCCGTCCAGCAGATAGCCGCCCACCGCCTTCTGCACACAGGCGTTGCCGCTGTTGTACGCGCCGTGGCCCTCGCCCTTGTAGGTCATCTCCACGCCGACTTTCTCGCCCAGCGCCTGCGCCATCGCCTTCGCGCCCGCGTACGGGGTCGCCGGGTCACCCGTGTTGCCGATGACCAGGACGGGGGCCGCGCCCTCGGCGCTGACGTCCGGGGTGTTCCAGGCGCCCCTCACGGGCCAGCCGGTGCAGGCCATCAGGCCCCAGCCGAGGTAGTCGCCGAAGACCGGTGAGGCCTCACGGAACGTGGGGAGCTTCTCCTTGGTCCGGTCGAGGGTGAACCGCTCCTTGGAGTCTGCGCAGTTGATGGCGGTGTTGGCCGCGGCGGAGTTGTCGTAGTGGCCGTCCTCGGAGCGCCCGTTGAGGGAGTCGGCGAGGGCCAGGAGCAGTGCGCCGTTGCCGCCGTCGGCCTCGTCCACGCCCTGTTCCAGCAGGGGCCAGGTCTCCTTGGAGTAGAGCGCCGCCGCGATGCCGGTGGTGGCCTGCGTCTGGGTCAGCTTCCGGGAGCCGATGCCCGCGATGGGCTTCTTCTCCAGCCGGTCGAGGAGGCCGGACACCCCCTGCTCGACCTCGTCCGCGGTGGAACCGGGCAGCTTGCAGGCGTCGCCCCGCTCCACGCAGTCCTTGGCGAAGTTGTCCAGCGCGAGCTGAAAGCCCTCGGCCTGGCCGAGGGAGGACTGCTCGGCGTCCTCGGTCGGGTCCACCACCGCGTCGAGGACCGACCTGCCGACGCTCCGGGGGAACAAGTGCGCGTAGACGCCGCCCAGTTCGGTTCCGTACGAGATGCCGAAGTAGTAAAGCTTGTCGTCGCCGAGGACCTGGCGCATCAGGTCCATGTCGCGGGCGGCGTTCGTCGTCCCCACGAAGGGGAGCTCCTTGCCCGAGTTCTTCTCGCAGGCCGCCGCGTACGTCTTGGTGTCCTCGGTGAACGCCTTCTCCTCCGCCGCGTCGTCGGGCGTCCCGTCGCTCTCGTACCGGGCGTCCAGCTGTGCGTCGTCCTCGCACTCCACGCCCGCGCTGCGGCCGACTCCGCGCGGGTCGAAGCTCACCAGGTCGTACCGGGTGCGGAGCTTGTCGTACTCCGTGCCGAACGCGGGCAGGGTCGCGACGCCGGAGGCGCCGGGCCCGCCGAAGTTGAAGATGAGCGAACCGATCCGCCGCTTCTCGTCCTTCGCCTTCGCGCGGACGAGCGCCAGCTCGATGGTGTCGCCCTCCGGGTCCGCGTAGTCGAGCGGGACATTCATGAACGAACACTCCCAGACGGCCCCGCCGGGCAGCGGGGACGGGGAGGCTCCGCCGCCCTGCGCCTGGGAGGGGGCCGGGCACGGCGTCCACTTCAGCTGCTGGGAGGTGAGGCCGGCGGGGGTGGTGGCCGCGGCGGCCACGGCCGCCTGCGGCGAGCTCTCCTCGTCGCCCCCGTGCGAACAGCCGGTGAGCGGAAGCAGCACGGTCACGGTGGCGGCGAGGGCCGCGGCGCGCAGGGCAGGGGAGGTCCTCATCGCTCCATCGTGCGGCGGCGCCCCCGGGGGTGCACGGGGCGCCGGTCCAAGCGGGTGGACGACGCGCCGGACGGGACTTCGCGGGCGGCTCTCACGATCTCACCCGCGACGGTCAGTGGTGTCCACTCGCGGGTGAGGCCGTCAGAGCTCGCCCTTGCGCGTCAGATGGTTGAAGGCGAGCCAGCCGGGAAGCACCGGCAGCCACAGTGTCATCAACCGGAACAGCAGCACCGCAGGTGCCGCGACCTCCTTCGGCAGACCGACCGCGATGAGACCGAGGGTCAGCGCGCCCTCGACCGCGCCCATGCCGCCCGGCGTCGGCGCCGCCGACCCGAGCGCGTTGCCGGCGAGGAAGACCACCGCGATGCTCGCGTAACTGAGGTGCGGTGTGTCCGGGCCGCTGAACGCCCGGACCGATGCGTCCAGGCACATCACGAACAGGCCGGTCAGCAGCAACATCCCGCCGATGCCGGTGAGCAGCTTCTGCGGCCGCTGCACCACGTCGAGCATGCGCGGTACGACCCCGGCGAACAGCGATCGCACCCGGGTCACGACGAACTTCCGCAGGAACGGGATCGCCGTCACGACCAGCACCAGCACAGCGACCGTCAGCAGCCCCGCGATCACGGTCCTGGACGGGGTGAGTGAGGAGGGCGTCTTCTCCGTACCGGTCAGATAGCCGAACGCGGCGAGCAGCAGGATGTGGCACCCCAGCCCGAACAGCTGCGAGGCGCCGACACTCGCGACCGAGAGCCCCGGGCGCACGCCGGACCGCTGCAGGAAACGGGTGTTCAGTGCGACGCCGCCCACCGCCGCCGGGGCCACGATCTTCACGAACGAGCCGGCGACCTGCGCCAGCACCGTCTTGCCGAACGACACCCGTTCGGGCACGAAGCCCAGCAGGCTCATCGCGGCAGCGATGTAGCTGAGTGCCGAGAAACCGAGCGCGGCCGCCACCCAGCCCCACTCCGCCTGCTCGACCACCGCACCGAAGTCGGCCTCGGTGACCTGCGAGATCAGGAAGTACGCGGCGATGGCACCGGCGATGAAGCTGAACAGAGTGCGCGGCTTGATGCGCTCCAGACGGACCGGCTCGACCGGGGCCTGCGGCCTGATCAGCAGCACCTCCTGGCGGATCCGGGAGAGCAGATCCACCTCGCGGGCCCCGTCCAGCGCATCGTCCATGGCACGCTTCTCGGCCTGCTTCTCGATGCGCTGCGACTTACGGCCGGACTTGCGGCCGGCGTCGTCGGCAGCCTCCGAGCGGGCTCGCTTCGCCGCGTCCGACGCGTCCAGCACGGCCTCGCGCTCGCGCTGAGACCGCTCCCGGGCGAGCCGGCGCAGGTGGGCGCGGGTGGAGCGGCTGAGCGCGATCGGCTGGAGCAGCGGCAGACAGTCCGCGACGGCATCCGGGCCGAGCACCGCCAGCGCGGAGGCGACCGCCCGCTCGGCACCCACCCGCAGACCCGTGGTCGTGAGCAGTTGAGCTACGTCCATCCGCAGGACCAGGTCGCCGGCCGCGATCTCACCGCCGCGCAGATCCGTGACGAACACCTTGCCGGAACCGTCCACCAGGATGGCGTCACCGGTCAGCCTGCGGTGCGCGATCCGCCGCGACTGCAGTGCCTGGACCTGACGCCAGGCGCCCCGCACCAGGTCGTCGGTGATCTCGGAGTCCTCCAGCGCGTCCAGCGAGTGCCCGCCGATGTGCTCGTACACGAGCATCACGGCGTCGGGGCCGAGTTCGGACGTGGCGATCAGCTTGGGCGCGTTGGCGCCGGCGGCGATCGCCGCGTACGCGAGCAGTGCCTCCTGCTCCAGCGCCTGGCGCAGCGACTGGATGGAGCGCCGCTGGGTGATGCCGCGCAGCGTGAGCCTGCGCCAGACCCGGTAGAAGAAGCCCTGCGCCTGCTGTTCGCGGTCCACGACCGTCACATCGAGGGGTGGGCCGTCCTCCAGGGAGACCACGTAGCGGCGTCCGCGGTCGCTCTGGTCACCCGAGTCGGGCGTGTCCTCGGCCCGCATGGCGGTGACGGGCCGGAAGCCGACGTGGCGCAGACCGGCCATCAGGTGCTGCCCGGTCGGCCGGACGTTCGGCGAGCCGACCGCGTACAGAGTCCCGTACGCGACCGTCCAGCCGATCAGCACCGTGAGGATGATCGAGAGCGGGGTCGTGTACCCGCCCACCAGCATGGTGAAGGCGTCGAGCAGCAGCACCACCCACAGCACGACCCGCCAGCGCGGCCGTCTCGCCATGCCGACGGCCGTCATATAGGCGATCACGGGGGCGAGATAGCCGTGCACGGGGTCGGTGAGCGCGTCACCGGGCTGCGGCTGGGTCAGGGCGTCCTGAATGGTGCCGGAGGCGGAATTGGACACCCAGAGATCCGTGGCAAGCGTCACCCCGTGCGCGAGCACGGCGGCCAGGACACCGTCGGCGATCCGCAGCCCGTCGCGTTTGATCAGCCGCTCGATGGCGAAGGCCACCGGGACGAGCAGCACGGCGATGCTGGAGACGAGACCGGCGAGCTTGATGAGCAGATCGGGCGCCTGGCCGGTGCCCTTGTTGATGTCCTGTTCGAGGCCGGCCGTCGTGCCGTGGGCGAATGCGGCGACGGCGAACAGCACGACGACCGCCAGCACCCCGACGAGGAGCCGCAGGAGATCGGAGGGGCGGTGCACCCGGGCGGGGAGCAGGGGCTCGTCCCCCGAGACGCGGTCGGAGAGTGCCGGTTCGGAGGTCGAGAGGGTCGAGCCGGTCGGGTGGTCCGAGGGCGTCCGCGGGTCCGAGCCCGGCTCCTGGCCGCTCTCCCCGGGACGCGGCTCGGCATCAGAGGCGTCGGCCGCCTTCGGTGGCTGCACGCCCTGCTCCTTCGTCGCCTCTGATTGGTCTTCGTCTTCTCGTATCACCGGTCACCGCCCGCATGATGGTGGCACGGCCGACGGGCGAAGGGGGGCATCAGGGTGCGATGCGAGGGCGCGCGATGCGCAAGATACGCCCCCCTCGCCTTCCGTGCACACCCCGTGTCCGCCCGGACACGGAGCGGGCCGGACTGTCGGTGGCGTACGGCAGGATGGACCGGATGAGCGAACACCCGACGAGCGACGCGTTGCCGGAGTACGCGGAGCGCGTGCTCGATGTCGCCGAACTGATCCCGCCCGGCCGCGTCATGACCTACGGCGACATCGCGGAGTGGCTGGGGGACGGCGGGCCGCGCCAGGTCGGCCGGGCCATGGCGCTGTACGGGGGAGCGGTCCCCTGGTGGCGTGTGGTGCGCGCGGACGGTGCGCTGCTGCCCGGTCACGAGCTGCGTGCGCTGGATCACTACCGCGAGGAGAACACCCCGCTGCGCGAGGCATCGCGGTCCGCGGAGGGCCATGTACCGCGCCTGGACATGCGGCGTGCGCGGTGGGACGGCGTGGCGGACGGCGGTCCGGGCCCTGAGGGGGACGACGGCGGGGGAGCTCACACCTGACAGCTTCGGCCATCCGGCGGCACATCGGGCGGAGCCGGGCCCGTGCGACGTACAGGAAGCGTGGTGCGGGGGCCTCGCCCGCCCCTTCCGCCCGGCGGAACGTGACGATCCCCGCACCCGTCCCGCCCCGATCGGGGGTCCCGCCGGAGTAGCGTCGTCAGTTCGCGGCACGCGCCGCGCCCTCTCCCGCAGCACCCCCAGCACACCCACCAGGACCGGCGATCCCAACGTGAGCTCCTCCTCCACCACCCGGAACAGTCCGCACCGGCAGGCACGGCGTCGGACCGCGGGCGCGTACCGGCTGGTGCGTACCCTGCCGGGCTCCGTTGATCCCCCTCTCCTGGACGCGGCGCAGCGGGCGGTGGTTGACCACGCCGGCGGACCGCTGCTCGTGCTCGCGGGACCCGGGACGGGAAAGACCACCACGCTCGTCGAAGCGGTCGCCGCCCGTGTCGCCCGCGGCGCCGACCCGGCCCGCATGCTGATCCTCACCTTCAGCCGCAAGGCCGCCGTCGAGCTGCGCGACCGGATGGCCGCCCGGCTCGGAGCCGTCCGCGGACCACAGGCCACCACGTTCCACTCCTTCTGTTACGCCCTGGTGCGCGCCCATCAGGACGCCGATCTCTTCGCGGACCCGCTGCGGCTGCTGTCCGGGCCGGAACAGGACGTCACGGTCCGCGATCTGCTGGCCGGCCAGCTCGACCTGGAGAAGGAGGGCCATGCCCACATCCGCTGGCCCGACGAGCTGCGGGCCTGCCTGACCACGCGCGGCTTCGCCGACGAGGTGCGCGCCGTGCTTGCCCGCAGCCGTGAGCTGGGCCTCGGTCCGGACGCCCTGGCCGACTTCGCCCGGCGCACCGGCCGGCCCGACTGGGGCGCGGCCGCGGCGTTCCTCGCCGAGTATCTCGACGTCCTCGACGCCCAGGGGGTGCTGGACTACGCGGAACTGGTCCACCGAGCCGTGCTGCTCGCGGAGCGCCCCGAGGTGGCGGGCCCGCTGGCAGGTAGTTACGACACCGTGTTCGTCGACGAGTACCAGGACACCGACCCGGCTCAGGTGCGGCTGCTGCACGCGCTGGCCGGGAACGGGGGGAGCACCCCGGGCGGCGGCGGAGGCCGGAACCTGATCGCGTTCGGCGACCCGGACCAGTCGATCTACGCCTTCCGCGGCGCCGATGTGAACGGCATCCTCGACTTCCCTGAGCTGTTCCGGCGCGCGGACGGCGACCCGGCCCCGGTCGGCGTCCTCACCACCTCCCGTCGCTCCGGCGACCAGCTGCTCGCCGCGACCCGGCTCCTCACCCGCCGGATGCCGCTCACCCGGCTGCCGTCGGCGAAGGTGCGCGCCCACCGGGAGCTCGGCGCGGTCCGCGAGGGCGGGAGTGTCGAGACGTACACCTACCCGACCGCGTCCACCGAGCTCGACAACATCGCCGACCTGCTGCGCCGGGCCCATCTGGAGGACGGGGTGCCGTGGCACGAGATGGCGGTCCTGGTCCGGGCCGGCGGGCGCACCATCCCCTCCGTGCGCAGGGCCCTGACCTCGGCGGGCGTGCCGCTGGAGGTCGACGGCGACGACCTGCCCCTGCGCCACGAACCGGCGGTGGCCCCGCTGCTCACGGCCCTGCGCACGGTGGCCGCTGCGGCGCTCCGCCGGGGGGCGGATGCGGATGCGGACGTGGCCGCGGATGTGAAGGCGGACGCGGCGGCGGACGCGGATACGGATGTGGCTGCGGACGCGGGACCGGCCCCCTGGCTCGACACCGAGACAGCGCTCACCCTCCTGACCTCCCCCCTCGGGTCCATGGACACGGCCGACCTGCGCCGGCTCGGCCGGGCCCTGCGCGACGAGGAGCGCGCCGCCGGTAACCGGGTGCCCGCGCCGTCCGGCGAACTGCTCGCCCGTGCGCTCGCCGAACCGGAGCGGCTGGTGGCGCACGACCCGGCGTACGCCCGCGGCGCCCAGCGCCTCGGCGCGCTGCTGCGCACGGCGCGTGAGCTCCTCGAAGCCGGCGGCACCGCCGAGGAGGCGCTGTGGGCGCTGTGGTCCGGCACCCCCTGGCCCGCGAGGCTGGAGCGCGCCGCTTTGCGCGGGGGCGCGGGCGGGCGCAACGCCGACCGCGACCTCGACGCGGTCTGCGCCCTCTTCGACACCGCGGCCCGTGCGGAGGAGCGCACCGGCGGCCGCGGCGCGCTGAACTTCCTGGAGGAGGTCGACGCCCAGGACATCGCCGCCGACACGCTCTCCCGGCGCTCCGTGCGGCCCGAGGCCGTACGGCTGATGACCGCCCACCGTTCCAAGGGCCTGGAGTGGCGCCTGGTCGTCGTCGCCGGAGTGCAGGAGGGCCTCTGGCCCGACCTGCGCCGACGCGGCTCACTGCTCGAAGCGGACCGGATCGGGCGCGACGGCCTCGCCGAACCGCTCACGCCCGGCGCCCTCCTCGCCGAGGAGCGCCGGCTCTTCTACGTGGCGGCGACCCGCGCCCGCGAGCGCCTGATCGTCACCGCGGTCAAGGCCCCCGCCGACGACGGCGACCAGCCGTCCCGCTTCCTCACCGAACTCGGCGTCGAACCCCGCGACATCACCGGCCGCCCGCGCCGTCCCCTCGCCGTCGCCGCCCTCGTCGCCGAACTGCGCGCCACCACCGTCGACCCCGACGCCTCGGACGCGCTGCGCCAGGAGGCCGCCCATCGCCTCGCCCGCCTCGCGTCCCTCAGCGACGACGAGGGACAGCCGCTCGTGCCGTCGGCCCACCCCTACCGGTGGTGGGGCCTGTACGAACCGACCCGCTCGGCCGTCCCGCTGCGCGACCGGGACCAGCCCGTCGCCCTGTCCGGCAGCGCGCTCGACCAGCTCGCGAACACCTGCGCGCTCCAGTGGTTCCTCGGCCGCGAGGTGAAGGCCGACGCCCCGGCGACCGCGGCCCAGGGCTTCGGCAACGTCGTCCACGTCCTCGCCGACGAGGTGGCCTCCGGCCGGACGCCCGCCGATCTGGCCGTCCTGATGGAGCGGCTCGACTCGGTCTGGGACGGGCTGGCCTTCGACGCGCCCTGGAAGTCGCAGCAGGAGAAGCAGCAGGCCCGCATCGCCCTCGAACGGTTCCTGCGCTGGCACGTCATGGACCGCACCGGCCGCACGCCGGCCGCCAGCGAGCACGACTTCGACGTGACGCTGGAGGCGGGCGAGTACGAAGTGCGCATCCGCGGCTCCATGGACCGCGTCGAACGCGACGCCGACGGCCGGGCCTACGTCGTCGACTTCAAGACCGGCAAGCAGTCCCCGACGAAGGACGAGGTCGCCCGCCACCCCCAGCTCGCCGTCTACCAGCTCGCGGTCCGGGAAGGCGCGGTCGACGAGGTCTTCGACGGCACGCGCCCCGAGTCCGGGGGCGCCGAACTCGTCCAGCTGCGCCAGCCCGCCCCCAAGAAGGAGGGCGGCGACGCCGTCCCCAAAGTGCAGTCCCAGCAGCCGCCGGAGACCGAGTGGGTCTCCGACCTGCTGGCGACCGCGGCCGGCAAGGTCCTGGACGAACGGTTCACCCCCTCGACCGGCCAGCACTGCACCCACTGCACCTTCAAGGCCTCGTGCAGCGCGCAGCCCGAGGGGCGGCACGTCCTGGAGTGAGCCGGGACCGGCCCGCCGGGGCTGTCAGGGCTTGCGGGCCATCACCCCGTACACACTGACGTCGGCGTCGGTGACGTCGTTGATCCCCCGGTAGCGCGTCCGGTCCAGCTCGTCCAGCCCCGCCACGAACTCGGCATCCGGATTCCGGGACTCGGGCAGGTCGACGACCTGCTCGGGCCGCCAGCGGTGCACCGCCACGGTGCCGGGGTCGAGCATCTCCAGACCGTTGTCCGTCACGAATCGCCCGACCTGCGCGTGCGAGCGGCGGACCATCGCGAAGCCGCGCTCCTTGAACGCCTTCGTCACCTGGCCCACCTGCTCGGTGTTGAGGTCCGAGCTGACGTTGCTCAGCACGAGGTAGCTGCCGGGCGCCAGCGCGTCGAGGAGCTGCCTCACGATGGGGTAGGCCTCCTCGTCCTCGATGAAGTGGAGGACGGCGGCGAGGACCAGGGCCACGGGCCGGTCGAGGTCGAGGGTGCGGCGGGCCGCTTCGAGGATCTTGGCGGGGTCGCGCAGGTCCGCCTCGATGTAGTCGGTGCGACCCTCGGGTCCGCTCGTGAGCAGTGCTTGCGCGTGGACGAGGACGACCGGGTCGTTGTCGACGTACACCACGCGCGCGTCCGGGGCGATCGCCTGGACTGTCTCGTGCACGTTCTGCTGCGTCGGCAGCCCGGTCCCGACATCCAGGAACTGCCGGATGCCTTCCTTCGCGGCGAGCGTGACCGCCCGCCGCACGAAGTCCCGGTTGTGCCGCACCGTGAGGTACCCGCGCGGATTGGCGGCCAGCGCCATGGCCGCGGCCTCGCGGTCGGCAGGGTAGTTGTCTTTGCCGCCGAGGAAGACGTCGTACACCCGCGCCGGGTGTGCCTTCGTCGTGTCGATGCGCTTCCTGAGCTCCTCGGTGGCGTCCAGGGCGGCCGTGGAGTCGGGGGCGGGTGTGTCGGAGCTCATGAGGCCGTCCCTTATAAGGAGGTTGATGCGTTCAGAGCCGCTCATTGGTGATCAACAGCGATCGGTGGTGCTCGCCTTCAACCTAGAGCCTTTCGTTGGCTCGGACCGGGCCTCCGCGAGCCGCTCCCTTGCCGTTCCGGGACTCTCGTGCGGATCGCGCCGGGCTTCGTGGGTTGTCGGTCCCTCCGGTTAGCCTCTGTGGAGTGGCCTCACGTATCACCGATCCCGAGCAGCTCAAGGAGCTTCTCGGGATCCCCTTCACCCCGGAGCAGACGGCGTGCATCATCGCGCCGCCCGCCCCGCAGGTGATCGTCGCCGGAGCCGGGTCGGGAAAGACCACGGTGATGGCGGCCCGCGTCGTGTGGCTGGTCGGGACCGGTCAGGTCGCTCCTGAACAGGTCCTGGGACTCACCTTCACCAACAAGGCGGCCGGCGAGCTCGCCGAGCGAGTCCGCAAGGCCCTGATCGCTGCCGGGGTCACCGACCCGGACGTCATCGACCCGGACAACCCCCCGGGCGAACCCGGCATCTCCACGTACCACGCCTTCGCCGGCCGGCTCCTCACCGAACACGGGCTGCGCATCGGACTCGAACCCACCACCCGGCTCCTCGCCGACGCCACCCGCTACCAGCTCGCCGCCCGCGTGCTGCGCGAGGCTCCCGGTCCCTACCCGGCCCTGACCAGGTCCTTCCCCACCCTGGTCAGCGACCTGCTGGCCCTCGACGCCGAGCTCGCCGAACACCTCGTACGGCCCGAACAGCTCACGGAGTACGACAGCGAACTGCTCCGCACCCTGGAGACCGCCAAGCTCAGCAACGCGGAACTGCGCAAGATCCCCGAAGCCGCCGAGGCCCGCCGCGAGCTGCTCTCGCTGACCCGGCGCTACCGGGAGGCGAAGCGCAGCCGCGACCTCCTCGACTTCGGCGACCAGATCGCCCTCTCCGCCCAGCTCGCCCTCACCCGCCCCGAGGTCGGCGCGATCCTGCGCGAGGAGTACCGGGTCGTCCTGCTCGACGAGTACCAGGACACCTCCGTCGCCCAGCGCCTCCTGCTCTCCGCCCTCTTCGGCAGCGGCCCCGACGGCACCGCCTCCGGGCACGCCGTCACCGCCGTCGGTGACCCCTGCCAGGCCATCTACGGCTGGCGCGGCGCCTCCGTCGCCAACCTCGACGACTTCCCGAGCCACTTCCCGCACGCCGACGGCACCCCGGCCGCCCGCTACTCGCTCAGCGAGAACCGTCGCAGCGGCGGCCGCCTCCTCCACCTCGCCAACGGGCTCGCCGCCCCGCTGCGCGCCATGCACGCGGGCGTCGAGGCCCTGCGCCCCGCCCCGGGCGCCGAGCGCGACGGCCTGGTCCGCTGCGCCCTGCTGCGCACCCACGCCGAGGAGATCGACTGGCTCGCCGACTCGATCGCCCACCTCGTGCGCACGGGCAAGGCCCCCGGCGAGATCGCCGTCCTGTGCCGCACCGCCGGCGACTTCCCCGACATCCACGCCGCGCTCGTCGCCCGGGACATCCCGGTCGAGGTGGTCGGCCTCTCCGGGCTGCTCCACCTCCCCGAGGTCGCCGACCTCGTGGCCGTCTGCGAGGTCCTCCAGGACCCGGGGGCCAACGCCTCCCTCGTCCGGCTGCTCACCGGCCCTCGCTGGCGGATCGGCCCCCGCGACCTGGCCCTGCTCGGCCGCCGCGCCCGCCTCCTCGTCCACCGTGCGACCCACGGGGACGACGGCTTCGACCCCGACCGCCGCCTTGCCGAGGCCGTCGAGGGCATCGACCCGGCCGAAGTGATCTCCCTCGCGGACGCCCTGGACACCTTCCTCGACTCCGGGGGCGAACAGGACGACCGTCTTCCGTTCTCAGCCGAGGCCCGCATCCGCTTCGCCCGCCTCGCCACCGAGCTGCGCGACCTGCGCCGCTCGCTCTCCGACCCGCTGATGGACGTTCTGCACCGGGTCCTCGCCACCACCGGCCTGGAGGTCGAGCTCTCCGCCTCGCCCCAGACCCTGGCGGCCCGCCGCCGCGAGACCCTCGCCAACTTCCTCGACGTCGCCGCCCGGTTCGCCACCGTCGACGGGGAGACCACGCTGCTCGCCTTCCTCGGCTTCCTGCGCACCGCCGCGCAGTACGAGAAGGGCCTGGACAACGCGCTGCCCGGCGGCGAGAACACCGTCAAAGTCCTCACCGCCCACAAGTCCAAGGGCCTCGAATGGGACGTCGTCGCCGTGCCCGGCCTGGTCACCGGCCAGTTCCCCAGCGGCCAGTCACGCGACGCCTGGACCTCCCAGCCCCAGGTCCTCCCGCATGCCCTGCGCGGCGACACGGCCACGCTGCCCGTCCTGCACTCCTTCGACGCCAAGGGGCTCAAGGACTTCAAGGCGGAGATGAAGGAGCACCAGCACACCGAGGAGCTCCGCCTCGGCTATGTCACCTTCACCCGGCCCCGCACCCTGCTGCTCGGCTCCGGCCACTGGTGGGGGCCGAGCCAGAAGAAGCCGCGCGGCCCGTCGGCGTTCCTGCACACGCTGTACGAGCACTGCGCGGCCGGGTACGGCGAGATCGAGGAGTGGGCGGACGAGCCGGCCGAGGACGAGGAGAACCCCGCCCTCGGCGAAGCCACGGCCGACCACGCCTGGCCGCTGCCGCTGGACACCGCCGCGCTGGCCCTACGCAGGGCCGCCGCGGACACGGTGCTGGCCCACCTGGAGGCACTGGCCACGGCACCGCCGCCCCCCTCGGACGAGCCCCACGCCGACGCGGTCTTCCTGGACGAGGAGCTGTTCCCCGACGACGCGCCGTTCCCCGAGGACGACCCCTTCCTGGACGACGTCCCGTTCCCCGACGAGGACCCGGCCCCAGCCGCCCCGCACGTCCCCGCCGCCCGCGCCCCCGAGCATCTCCCCCCACGCCTCACCCCCGAGGAATCCCGCACCCTCGCCTCCTGGGACCGCGACCTCGACGCCCTCGCCGGGGAACTGCGCCGGGCGCGCGCCACCGTGCGCGACGTCCTCGTACCCGCCTCGCTCTCCGCCACCCAGCTGCTGCGCCTCGCCGACGACCCCGACGGCTTCGCCCAGGAGCTGGCCCGCCCCATGCCCCGCCCCCCGCAGCCCGCCGCCCGCCGGGGCACCCGCTTCCACGCCTGGGTCGAGTCGCGCTTCGAGGAGCTGCCGCTGCCCATGCTCGGCCCCGACGAGCTGCCCGGAGGCGACGAGAGCGACGCCGACATCGCCGACGAGCGCGATCTCGCCGAGCTGAAGGAGGCCTTCGAGCGCACCCCGTACGCCCGCCGCACCCCCTACCGCGTCGAGACGCCGTTCCAGATCACCCTGGCCGGCCGGGTGATCCGGGGCCGTATCGACGCGGTGTACCGCACGGGGAACACCTACGAGATCGTCGACTGGAAGACCAGCCGCACCAACACCGCCGACCCACTCCAGCTCGCCGTCTACCGGCTGGCCTGGGCCGAACTGCACGGGTTGCCGCTCACCGACGTCACGGCCACCTTCCTCTTCGTGCGCAGCGGCGAGAGCGTCCGCCCCACGCGCCTCCCGGGCCGTCCCGAGCTGGAGCGCATCCTCCTGGACGAGCCACCTCCCACGGGCGGATAAGCTGAAGGTCATGAGCGACACCCCGGACAACGCCGTCCGTACGTACACCGAGCAGCACCGCGCCGCCTTCCTCGACGACCTCGCCGAGTGGCTGCGCATCCCGTCCGTATCCGCACAGCCGGAACACGACGGGGACGTACGGCGCAGCGCCGCCTGGCTGTCCGCCAAACTGAAGGAGACCGGCTTCCCGGTCACCGAGATCTGGGAGACGGCCGGCGCGCCCGCCGTCTTCGCCGAGTGGCCCTCCGACGACCCGGACGCCCCCACGGTCCTCGTGTACGGGCACCACGACGTGCAGCCCGCCGCCCGCGAGGACGGCTGGAACACCGACCCCTTCGAACCGGTGATCCGCGACGGCCGGATGTACGGGCGCGGCGCGGCCGACGACAAGGGGCAGGTGTTCTTCCACACCCTCGGCGTCCGGGCCCACCTCGCCACCACCGGCCGCTCCACCCCCGCCGTCCACCTCAAGCTCCTCGTCGAGGGCGAGGAGGAGTCCGGCTCCCCGCACTTCCGCGCCTTGGCCGAGCAGCGGGCCGACCGTCTCACCGCGGACGCCGTGATCGTCTCCGACACCGGCATGTGGGACGAGACGACCCCGACCGTCTGCACCGGCATGCGCGGCCTCGCCGAGTGCGAGATCGAACTGCGCGGACCGGAGCAGGACATCCACTCCGGATCGTTCGGCGGCGCCGTTCCCAACCCCGCGACGGAGATCGCCCGCCTCGTCGCCGCGCTCCACGACACCGACGGCCGGATCGCCGTCCCGGGCTTCTACGACGGCGTGGCCGATCTCACGGACACCGAACGCGCCCTCTTCGCCGAGCTGCCCTTCGACGAGGCCACCTGGCTGCGCACCGCCAGGTCCGGGGCAGCGTCCGGCGAGGCCGGCTACTCCACGCTGGAGCGGGTCTGGGCCCGCCCCACCGCCGAGGTCAACGGCATCGGCGGCGGCTACCAGGGCGCCGGCAGCAAGACCATCATCCCGTCCTCCGCCCTGGTCAAGATCAGTTTCCGCCTGGTCGCCGGCCAGGACCCGGATCACATCCAAAAGGCCGTCCAGGCCTGGGCCGAGGACCGTATCCCGGCCGGCATCCGCCACCGGATCACCTTCCTCCCGGCCACCCGCCCCTGCCTCACCCCCCTGGACCACCCCGCCCTGCAGGCCGTGGCCCGCGCCATGGGGCGAGCCTTCGGCCAGAAGATCCTCTTCACCCGCGAAGGGGGCTCGGGACCCGCCGCCGACCTGCAGGACGTGCTCGGCGCCCCCGTCCTCTTCCTGGGTATCTCCGTACCGTCCGACGGCTGGCACGCCCCCAACGAGAAGGTCGAACTCGACCTGCTGCTCAAGGGTGTGGAGACCACCGCCCACCTCTGGGGCGAACTGGCAGCCGCACTCCGCTGAATCCTCTGAACACCCGATCCATCCCGGGGGAGTAGGAAGCACCTGTGAGCACCTTCGACAACGCCACCACGGACCGTCCCATCGGTCTGACCGCGCCGAGCGGCATCGACCGCGCGGCGCACCACCGCCTCGACGAGGCCTGGCTGGCCGCCGCGTGGAGCCACCCGACGACCCGGGTCTTCGTCGTCTCCGGGGGGCAGGTGCTGATCGACGACACCGCCGACGGCACCGAACTCGTGATGACCCCCGCCTTCGAGGCGCCCGTCACCGAGACCCACCGCTACTTCCTCGGGACCGACGAGGACGGCGTCAGCTACTTCGCCCTCCAGAAGGACTCGCTGCCGGGCCGCATGGACCAGTCCGCCCGCCCGGCGGGCCTGCGCGAGGCGGGCCTGCTCCTCGGCGCCCGCGACGCCGGCCTGATGGTGCACGCGGTGGCCCTGGAGAACTGGCAGCGGCTGCACCGCTTCTGCTCGCGCTGCGGCGAACGCACGGTCATCGCGGCGGCCGGTCACATCCGTCGCTGCCAGGCCTGCGGCGCCGAGCACTACCCGCGCACCGACCCGGCGGTCATCATGCTCGTCACCGACGACCAGGACCGCGCCCTGCTGGGCCGCCAGGTCCACTGGCCCGAGGGCCGCTTCTCCACGCTGGCCGGTTTCGTCGAGCCGGGCGAGTCGATCGAGCAGTCCGTGGCACGCGAGGTGTTCGAGGAAGCGGGCATCACGGTCGGCGAGGTCGAGTACGTCGCCAGCCAGCCCTGGCCCTTCCCCTCCAGCCTGATGCTCGGCTTCATGGCACGGGCCACGACGTACGAGATCAACGTCGACGGCGAGGAGATCGAGGAGGCCCGCTGGTTCTCCCGCGAGGCCCTGACGGCCGCCTTCGAATCGGGCGAGATCCTGCCGCCGTTCGGCATCTCGATCGCGGCCCGCCTGATCGAGATCTGGTACGGCAAGCCCCTGCCGAAGCCGGTCCGGGCCGGCTGACGGACTGATCCGGCCGGGCCTCCGGGGCCGGCCGGGCCGACCCCCTGCCGGCCTCGCTGCCGACAGGTCCGTACACCAAACCGCCCGCCGCTTCCCGTCGGCAGAGACGGAAGACGGCGGGCGGTCGCAGCCGAGCGGCCGTGGGCGGTCAGGCGCCGACCTTCTGCTTCACCTGGGCCAGCGAGGGGTTCGTCAGCGTCGAGCCGTCCGGGAAGAGCACGGTCGGGACCGTCTGGTTCCCGCCATTCGCCTTCTCGACGAAGGCCGCCGACTCCGGGTCCTGCTCGATGTTGATCTCGGTGTACGCGATGCCCTCGCGGTCCATCTGGCCCTTGAGCCGACGGCAGTAGCCGCACCACGTGGTGCTGTACATCGTCACAGTGCCCGGCATGTCTTCGCGCTCCTCTGTCTCATCGGTCACGGCAGTCCCGTCACGTCCCGTCGCGGTCTCTTCCGTCACACTCCTCCGTCACACCGAGGTCTCACGGAGAAGCCGGGGCGTGCGTTGCCGCACGGAAGGGGAACGTACGCCACCTGGCCGCCATTCCCGTGCCCACGCCTGTATTGGCCGGACCATGCCTGTGCCGACCGCGGCGGTTCCCCTGCCGTCCGTGGCCGCGCCCGTATGGGCCGACGGTGATTGCCCCCCGCATCACCTCCGTATTAGTACGACAGATGCGCCCCCCTGTGGACAACTTCCGCGGCCGCCCCTCCCGACCTGGCAGCATGGCGGGGTGACATCAGCTACGCATTCCACCCTCTTCCCCCAGGTCCCCGACTCCGCCGACGCCGTCCTCGACGGGCTCGACCCCGAGCAGCGCGAGGTCGCCGAGGCCCTGCAGGGCCCGGTATGCGTGCTGGCAGGAGCCGGTACGGGCAAGACGCGGGCCATCACGCACCGCATCGCGTACGGGGTGCGTGCGGGGATACTCCAGCCGTCGAGCGTGCTCGCCGTCACGTTCACCAACCGCGCCGCCGGCGAGATGCGGGGGCGCCTGCGTCAGCTCGGCGCGGGCGGGGTGCAGGCGCGGACCTTCCACTCCGCGGCGCTGCGTCAGCTCCAGTACTTCTGGCCGAAAGCAGTCGGTGGTGATCTGCCGCGCCTGGTGGAGCGCAAGGTCCAGCTGGTCGCCGAGGCGGCGGCCCGCTGCCGCATCCGGCTCGACCGCAACGAGCTGCGTGACGTCACGAGCGAGATCGAGTGGGCCAAGGTCACCCAGACCGTGCCCGCCGACTATCCGGCGGTGGTGGCCAAGTCCCAGCGGGACGCCCCGCGCGATCCCGCCGAGATCTCCCAGGTCTACGCGATGTACGAGCAGCTGAAGCGCGACCGCACGGTGATCGACTTCGAGGACGTTCTGCTCCTCACGGTCGGCATTCTGCAGGACCGCCACGACATCGCCGACCACGTCCGCCGTCAGTACCAGCACTTCGTGGTCGACGAGTACCAGGACGTCAGCCCGCTCCAGCAGCGGCTCCTCGACCTCTGGCTCGGCGACCGCGACAACCTCTGCGTCGTCGGCGACGCCAGTCAGACGATCTACTCCTTCACCGGAGCCACCCCCGATCACCTGCTCAACTTCCGCACCCGCCACCCCCGGGCCACCGTGGTCAAGCTCGTCCGGGACTACCGCTCCACGCCCCAGGTCGTTCATCTGGCCAACGGTCTGCTCTCCCAGGCCCGGGGCCGGGCGGCCGAGCACCGGCTCGAACTGGTCTCGCAGCGCGAGTCCGGCCCCGAGCCCGCCTACCTGGAGTACGCGGACGAGCCCGCCGAGGCGGAGGGCACCGCCCGGCGTATCCGGGATCTGATCACCGCCGGCGTCCCGGCGGGTGAGATCGCCGTGCTCTACCGGGTCAACTCCCAGTCAGAGGTCTACGAGCAGGCCCTCGCCGACGCGGGGGTGCCGTACCAGCTCAGGGGCGCCGAGCGGTTCTTCGATCGTCCGGAGGTGCGGGAGGCGGGCGTCGCCCTGCGCGGGGCGGCCCGCGCGGGCGGCAACGACTCCCTCCTGGACGATGCGGAGGGGCTGCCCTCCGAAGTGCGGGCGGTGCTCTCCACCAAGGGCTGGAGCACCGAGCCGCCCGCCGGATCAGGCGCGGTGCGCGACCGGTGGGAGTCCCTGGCCGCCATCGTCAGGCTGGCCGAGGACTTCGAGCGGGCCAGGCCGGGTGCGACCCTCTCCGACCTGGTCGCCGAGCTGGACGAGCGGGCGGCGGCACAGCACGCCCCCACGGTCCAGGGCGTCACCCTGGCCTCGCTCCACTCCGCGAAGGGCCTGGAGTGGGACGCCGTGTTCCTGGTCGGGCTGACCGAGGGCATGATGCCGATCACCTACGCCAAGACGGACGAGCAGATCGAGGAGGAGCGCCGACTGCTCTACGTCGGTGTCACTCGGGCCCGCTTCCATCTCTTTTTGTCGTGGTCGCTGGCGCGCTCACCCGGTGGCCGGGCGGGCCGTCGCCCGAGCCGGTTCCTGAACGGGATGCGCCCAGGCTCGGCGGCGCCCGGCGGGCGGGCTACCGCAGGCGGCAGCGGCGGGATCGAGCGTCCGGCCGCGGCCCGGCGCAAGCGGCGCGGGCCCGCCCTGTGCCGGGTCTGCGGCAAGACCCTGACCGACGCCGGCGAGATGAAGCTGATGCGCTGCGACGACTGCCCGTCGGACATGGACGAGGCGCTGTACGGGCGGCTG
Source organism: Streptomyces sp. NBC_01013 (assembly GCF_045162765.1). Classification (NCBI taxonomy): domain Bacteria; kingdom Bacillati; phylum Actinomycetota; class Actinomycetes; order Kitasatosporales; family Streptomycetaceae; genus Streptomyces; species Streptomyces sp. NBC_01013. The sequence continues at coordinate 2,820,585 of NZ_CP108687.1, read as the reverse complement.
CGTGACTGGCGCTCGGCGCGGGCGCAGGAGATCGGGCAGCCCGCCTACTGCGTGTTCACCGACAAGACGCTGATGGCCATCGCCGAGGCGGTGCCCGGCACCGAGGGCGAGCTGGCCGGGATCGCAGGGGTCGGCGCGCGGAAGTTGGGCCGGTTCGGCGCTGCCGTGCTGGACATCTGCGCAGGTGGGGACGGGGCCGAGGGGGCTCCGGGAGCCGACGAGGAGATGTGAGAAAAACTCGTCGCAAAAATAGTTTGCGCCCGCCCCAGTCATCACCATAGGTTCTTAACCACGGGAACAGCGACTTCTCTGAAGCTCTGACCCTGTGCTGTACTTATCCGAATACGTAGGACCGGCCCGCCCGGTCCCCAGAGACGCCGAGAGGAGGCGATTGAAGTGATCAGCATCATCAAGACCAACAAAATGACCGATCTCTCGGTCGTCTCCGCCTGCTCGCTCGGCCTCACCCGCTCTTCGGCTTCTTCGCTTCGTGGCACCGGTATGTCCGGCATCTCCGCCGTCAGCCCGCTGTCCCTGGCAAGCCTTCCCGTGCGGGAGCGCAATGAGCGACCGACCCAGGCACCGGCAGCAGCAGTAGCGAAGGGACAGGCCCAGGCCTATGCCTTTGCGGCCGTCGGTGCGGGAGCGGAAGCCGGAGCCGAGAAGCAGACGACGCACCACCACACGATGTGGGCCTTCCGTGGGCCTGAACCCTGGAGTGATCCAGCCTGATCGACGATCAGGCCGGCGCCTTCAGGGCCGCGGAACCCCACTCGGGATCCGCGGCCCTTTTGTTTTGTCCAAACGGACGAGACAGCGCGAAGGAGCCTCGGGACAAGCAAGACCTGGTACCAGCCGCCCCCCGGCCAACAGGCCGGAAACGACCAGACGAGGACACCACCACCGTGCAACTCGAAGCGCACGCCCCGTCAGTACCGCCTTCCGAAACGATCTCCCCGCCCGGCCTCACGGAGGACTCCACCTTGATCCCCCTCACTGCGCTCACCGCGCTCGACGACGCCATCGAGAACCTCGGCGTGCCCGTTCCCTGCCGCGCCTATGACCCCGAGGTCTTCTTCGCCGAGTCGCCTGCCGACGTCGAGTACGCCAAGTCCCTCTGCCGCACCTGCCCGCTCGTCGAGGCCTGCCTCGCCGGCGCCAAGGAGCGCCGCGAGCCGTGGGGTGTCTGGGGTGGCGAGCTCTTCATCCAGGGTGTCGTCGTCGCTCGCAAGCGGCCGCGTGGCCGTCCGCGCAAGAACCCGGTCGCGGCGTGACCGCCGACCTGGGGGCCATGGCCCCCAAGCCCATGAACCGCATCGGAACCATCGACCGTCCCCTGACCCACGATCCCCGAAACCAGGCACCAATGACCATCCCCACGAGGGAGCCCGTCGGCTCCGCGACACCGAACGTCACCATCATCGGCGCGAACGACTCGCGTCAGAACAGGACCCGTGAGATGCAACTCATCCCAGAAGCCCTGGCTCGTGCGCATATGCACGACCGCCTGCGGGAAGCCGACGCGGAACGTCAGGCCGTGCGCCTGATCAACGCGCGGCGGATGCAGCGCCGCGCCGAGCGCGCCTCGATGCGCGCCCGCCGTGCGCTGGCCATGGCGGTCATGCACTGAACCCAGCAGGACCGCACGCCGGCACCATCCGCCGCGGGGCAGCCGCTCTCTGCTCCCCGGTAGGAAGGACCCACCCCAGTACCCACAGCAGGACCCCTACCGCGGGGCCGGTCCACTCGGACCGGCCCCGCGGTCGTGTCCGGGCTCTCGTTCTCTATGGGTGTGCGTTCCTGCCTGTGTTCCTGTCCGCTTTCCTGTCTGCGTTCCGGCCCGTGGTCGAGCGGTGGGCGGGCCGTGTGACGGGCTCCGGTGCTGCGGTGCCGCGCCGTGCCGGAAAGCGCCGACGGAGTTATCGTCACGACGTGGACGAACAGACCCCTCGCCCCGGAGCGGGCGGCACCAAGGACGTCGTATGCGCACTGTGCGGTACCCGCGCCGGGAGCGAGAACGCACCGCCGACCTGGCTCTGTTCCGTGGAGAACGGCAGTCGCCGCTACTTCTGCGACGACTGTGCCCGCACCCACATCAGGGCCATTGAGGGCCGCCTCGATTCCGCGTGGTGGTGACGGGCAGGGCCACCCCCTGCCGCGCCCGGCCGGGGCACGTGACCACCCGGCCGGGGCACGTGACCACCCGGCCGGTCGGCAACCGCCCGACCATTACGTACGCGCCGACCGGTCCGAAACCACCCGGCCGTTCCGTAACCGTCTGGGCGGGGCCGGCTACTTGACCTCCGCGCCGACGGCCCCCGCCGTGGGCTCCTCCGCCGTGGGCTCCTCCGGCGTCTCGGTCTCGACCGAAGCTTCCTCGGCCGCCCGATCCTCCTTGCCCGCCCGATCCTCCTCGGCCTGAGCATCTCCGCCCGTTCGCTTCTCCGCGATGCACCCTTCCTCGTCCTGGGGCAGGAATCCCGGAAGCCAGGACTCCAGTTCCTCGCGCAGCCGCACCGTGGCGCCGAGCTGGCACAGCACCCCGATCGTGCTCAGCGTCACCCGGTGTATCAGCAGGTAGGCGGGCGGCAGATTCAGCTGCTTGCCCAGCTGATGGGCGGGAGAACGCGGGTCCGCTATGCGGGCGGCCTGATTGCGCATCCAGGTCCGGCTGAAGGTGAACTCGTCCACCTCGGCCGGTTCGATGATCGGGAGGAGGTAGTCGAGGACCGCGTCCGGCTCGAGATCGATCGAGTCTTTGACGAACCCCTCCTCTCGCAGGAGCTCGTACACGGAGTCCGCATCTCCCTGCAGGGTCAGCCGCAAGGAGTCTCCGATGGTCTGCGGCAGACCTCCCGGCAGCCGGTCCACCGTGCCGAAGTCGAGCACCCCCAGGCGCCACTGTGCCGCGCCGGTCTCCACGGCGCCGTCCTGATCGACTTCGCCGTCCGTCTGATCAGGTGCGTCACCCGTCGCGAACGACGGGTCCGCGGGCAGCAGCCGGAAATTGCCCGGGTGGGGGTCCGCATGCAGCAGGCCCGTGCGTGCGGGGCCGGAGAACAGGAACCGGGCCAGCAGCTGACCGGCCCGGTCCCGCTGCTCAGGAGTCCCGTCGGCGATCACGTCGGCCAGCGGCACCCCGTCGATCCACTCGGTGACCAGCACCTGATCGGACTGGTGGACCACTCCGGGCACCACTACATCGGGATCGTCCGCGAACTCCTCGGCGTGTTCCCGCTGCGACTGAGCCTCTTGTTCGTAGTCCAGCTCCTCCGACACCCGGTCGCGCAGCTCCGTGATGAGCGGCTTGATGTCCATGCCGGGGATCAGCGGGCCTAGCAGCCGTGCGAACCGGCTGAGCTGTGTGAGATCCGAGAGCAGCGCCTCACCGGCGCCTGGGTATTGCACCTTCACGGCGACATCGCGGCCGTCGTGCCACACCGCCCGGTGCACCTGTCCGATCGAGGCGGCGGCGGACGGTTTGTCCTGGAATTCGAGGAACAGCTCCCGCCAGTCCTCGCCGAGCCGTTCGGCCAGCACTGCGTGCACCGTGGCGCTGGGCAGGGGAGGGGCGGCCTCCTGAAGTTTCGTCAGGGCCGCGCGGTAGGGACCCGCGACCTCTTCCGGCAGTGCGGACTCGAAGACGGACAGGGCCTGTCCGAGCTTCATGGCCCCGCCCTTCAGCTCGCCCAGCACCTTGAACAGCTGATCGGCGGTGCGCTGCTGGACCTCCCGGGCGACGAGTTCCGCGGATTTCCCGCCGATGCGCTTTCCCAGCCCCCACGTGGCGCGACCGGCGAACCCCAAAGGCAGCGCGGCCAGCTTGGCGGTTCGGGTGACCGCCTTCCGGGGAAGATCAGACATATGCCCCTCCAAATCCCAGACTGCCGCGCTGCGTGCGGCGGTTACCCGGCCATTGTGTCGTGCGCCGTGCCGGCCCCGGAGGTGCGCACCCCCTCAGTGTGCCCACCCGCTCCACAGGAACAGTCGATGTGCGCCCTGATCTGCTCGGACCGCCAGTCCAACAGCGGCAGCGCTGCCTCCCATCGCGCCCCCGTGCTGGCCGGCAGCTCGCCGTCGAGGAAGGCCAGCGCATGGGAAGCCGCAAGTCCCGCCACCGCTGTCGCGAGTCCCAGGTCGCATGCCTGCACGGCGGTGCGCCTCCCGGACTGCCACTGAGCGAGCATCCGCGGCCACTGTGGGTCCCGGTCCCGCCGGTTCAGATCGAGGCAGCCCGCGCAGGCCGTGCCCCCCGGCAGCACCAGTGGTCCGACGAACCCGGTGGCCTCGATGACCCCGGCATAGAGGTGGGGTGTGCCCGAGGCGATCCACGGCTCGGCGGTGCGCGGGTCCGGAACGTAGACGGACAGGCCGTCGCGAGGGGCGACGACGATGAGGGACAACCCGGGCTCACCGCTCGCACATCCGGATGCGGGCTGCACGGCCCGAGGCGCAGGGGCGGGGGCGGAGCGGCGGACCAGCTGCCGCGCCGCCGAATCCCGGCGCTCGCCGACCGCCGAGGCCGGAAGGCCCCCGGGTGACACGTCGCTCGGTGCGGCGCATCCGCCGTCCAGGACTTCGACCCGGCCCACTCCGGCTCCGGAGAGCACCGCCGCGATCGCCGCCCCGACCCTGCCCGCTCCGCGCACCTGGACCCGCATGGAGCGACGGGCGGCCAGCCGTCGCATCCCTCCTCCCGGCTCGGGATGAACGACGGAGAGTGACGCCAGGTCGGGTCGGTGACGCTCCAGCGCGTCTGCCCGGTTCCTCAACGCATCGGCCTCCGGACCGCCCGCCCGCACGTCGTCGACGAGTCCGGCGTCCATCAACCGAGCGACCAGCGCGTCCACTTGATGATCATTCAGGTCCAGTCCCCTGGCTTCCTCGCGCAGCAGGGGCATCCCGCGCGTTCCGTCGAGCAGTTCCAGGAAACAGCCCGTGGCGATATCCATCGGGCCGACCTTGACCGCATGTGCGGGTGTCACACCGAATTGCACGGTGCCGCTGCCGCGCCATGCGCGGCGCAGTGCGGGCTTCAACATCGGATGCACGGCTTCCCCCGGTCTGTGTGGCTGCGTGAGATCCATTGCCAGAATGAGGTGCGCCGCAGAACCGTGCGAAGAGTTATCCACAGGTGAGGGGTATTAGTCGTTCAAATGGTGCAAGCCATGGGGTGGATCATGTGTAACCGCCCCGGAGGCGGGACTTCCCCCACTGGCAGCGGGTAACGTCGTGGCGTGCCCGCCGACCCGTCACCCGGCTTCGCCGGGGAGACTTCCGCGCGCGGCGCCGGAACCCACCGGCGCAGTGCGGCCGACCATCCACCCCGTGCCTCGGCGACGAGTGCGGTCGAGGTTCGCAGGAGCGCCCGCCGCAGCAGAACGGTCTCCGCGTACCGCGAGGGCGACCGCACGATCGTGCTGATCCCTGCCCGGATGTCCGAGGCCGAGGAGCAGCGGTGGGTGAGCGTGATGCTCGACAAGCTCGCCGCTCAGGAGAACAAGCGGATCCTCGGCGACAGCGAGCTCGCCGAGCGGGCGGAGCGGCTGTCCGCCCAGTATTTCGAGGGCCGGGCCCGGCCCGTCTCGGTGAGGTGGGTGACCAATCAGAACACCCGGTGGGGGTCGTGCACCCCGGCCGAGGGCAGCATCCGGTTGTCGCACCGGCTGCAGGGCATGCCGGAGTACGTCGTCGACTACGTGCTCGTCCATGAGTTGGCCCACCTCCTGGTGCCCGGGCACGGGCCGCGGTTCTGGCGGCTCCTCGACGCCTACCCCCGAACCGAGCGGGCGCGGGGTTATCTCGAAGGGGTAGTGGCGGCCGACCGGCTGCCGCACCTGCCTGCCGCGCGCGGCGAGTGACGTTCGCGATTTTGTACCGGGTCTGTACCGGCTTGGCCCAATGCCGGAGTTTGCGGTTAGCCTGACGCGACGCATTCACCTTCCGGATGGGGGACGGTCGTTACGCATGGCCAGGGAATTCCAGCGCGGCCACAAGGCCAAGATCAGCGATCTCACGCCGGGGACGGACCTGTACGTAGGTGTGCAGATCGCCGGCCCGGGACTGACCTTTGACATCAGCTGCTTCGGCCTCGATGCCAATGAGCAGCTCTCGGACGACCGTTATTTCATCTTCTTCAATCAGCCGAAATCGCCTGAGGAGTCCATTCAGCTCCTCGGTGCGCAGGCCGGCGACACGGAGTCGTTCCGCGTCACTCTGGACCGCATTCCGGCGAACATCCACAAGCTGTCCTTCACCGCGACGCTGGATGGTGCCGGACAGATGTCCCAGGTCGGTCCCGGGTACATCCGGATCGTCGCGGGCGGCGAGGAAGTCGTCAGGTACGCCTTCACGGGCTCGGAGTTCACCACCGAGCGTGCGGTGATGCTCGGTGACTTCTACCTCAAGGACGTATGGCGGTTCGCCGCTGTGGGTCAGGGCTTCGACGGCGGGCTCGACGCGCTGCTGAAGAACTTCGGCGGAGAGGTCGCCGAGGAGGCCCCCGCCCCTGCCCAGCCGCAGGCCGCGGCCCCTTCGTTCGCCCCGCCCGCACAGGCGTCGGCCCCCGCGCCGTCCTTCGGCGCCCCCGCCGCCCCGCAGGCGCCGCAGCCCGCGCCGTCCTTCGGTGCGCCGGCGGCTCAGGCTCCCGCGCCGCAGCAGCAGATGCACGCCGCGCCGACGATTGCGGCGCCGCTGGCCCCCCAGGGCGGCAGCATGCCGCCCCCGCCCCCGCCCGCTCCCTACGGTCAGCCGGGTCAGCAGCCGCAGTTCGGACAGGTCCCGGCCCAGGCGCCCGGCGCCTTCGGCCAGCCTGCCCCCGCTCCGTTCGGGCAGCCTGCTCCCGCTCCGTACGGACAGCAGCCACCGGGAGTTCCGCAGGGCATGCCCCAAGGAGTCCCGCAGGCGGGTGCCGGCCTGCTGGCAGCGCTCCAGCCGTACAAGGAGACGGCCACCGGGCAGCGCTGGACCCCGCAGAACCAGCAGCTCATGCGCGTCGACCTCACCATGGGCGGAGCCGGAGTGCTGGCCCGGCAGGGCAGCATGGTGATGTACCAGGGCAAGGTCGACTTCAGTTACAAGGGTGCCGGTTTCGCGGGCCGGATGGTCGGCAATGCCACCGGTCAGGAAATGCAGCTGATGCGCTGTACCGGCCGCGGCCAGGTCTTCCTCGCCGAGGACGGCTCCCATCTGCACGCCATCGAGCTCCAGGGCGACGGCATCTGTGTCTCGGCGGAGAGCGTCCTCGCCTTCGACGAGTCGCTGCAGTACGAGGTCCGCAGGATCGAGGGTCACGGCATCCCCGGCGGCGCCCTGTTCACCATGCAGTTCCAGGGCACCGGCACCATCGTCGTCAAGACCCACGGTGTTCCCGTCGTCCTGCCGGTCACCCCGACCACGTTCGCCGACTGCAACGCCGTCGTGGCATGGTCGTCGGCGTCCCAGGTGATCATCTCCAGCCAGGTCCGGCTGCGCCGCAACGCCTACCCGGGCCACAGCGGAGAGACCGTGAACCTCCAGTTCCGGGGCGCCCCCGGCAACTTCATCGTCGTCCAGCCCTACGAGGTCTGAGGGAGCCCGTCATGAATCAGCAACTCGCGGGCTACGCCCCGACCCCCGTCACGGCCCGGATGGAGAACCACGGCCATTCGATGCTGAAGGTCGCCATGGCGACCGGCCAGGACCTCTACGCACGCACCGGCTCGATGGTGGCGTACGAGGGCTTCATCCAGTACGAGCCCAACCCGCCGGCCGTCCGTCAGATCGCCTCGCAGTGGATCACCGGCGAGGGCGCGCCCCTGATGAAGTGCGCGGGCGACGGACTGCTCTACCTCGCCGACTACGGCGCCGATGTGGTCGTCATCAATCTCAACAACGACTCCCTCTCGGTCAACGGCACCAACGTCCTCGCCTTCGACGGCCATCTCACCTGGGGCGTCGAAAGGGTCAAGGGGCTGGCCAAGTTCGCCGGCCAGGGCCTGTGGAACGTCTGCATCTCCGGCACCGGCTGGGTCGCGATCACCTCACGCGGCACGCCGATCGTCGTCGACTGCGGACGGGGCGAGGACGAGACGTACGTCGACCCGGACGCCCTCGTGGCGTGGTCCCCGAACCTCAAGGTGAAGGGCAAGCGCAGCTTCAAGGCCTCCTCGCTCATCGGGCGGGGCAGCGGCGAGGCCTTCCAGATGGCCTTCTCCGGCCAGGGGATCGTCGTCGTCCAGCCGAGCGAGGACAGTACCGACCGCTTGCGCGTCCGGAACTGACGGGGAGGGAGAACACACCATGCAGAGTCCGCTTTTCAGTTACACGGAACAGCAGTCCCAGGAGCGGTACACGGTTCAGAACCCGCAGCTGCTGCGGGTTTCGCTGACCGGCCACGACGACGTCCTCGCCCGCAAGGGCGCCATGGTCGCGTACCAGGGCCTGATGGAGTTCGACGGCGAGTACCAGTCGCACGGACAGCGCCGCGCGCGTGCCACCACGGGTGAGGGCCTCGACCTGATGCGCTGCTCCGGGCAGGGCACCGTCTTCCTGGCCAACCTCGCGCAGTACGTGCACGTGGTGGACGTCGACCGCGATGGTCTGACGGTGGACAGCTCCTATGTCCTGGCGCTCGACTCGTCCCTGCACACCGAGGTCATCGCGGTGGACAGCCAGTACGGCATCTCGGGCACCGGCAAGTACCAGCTCAACATCTCCGGCACCGGCAAGGTCGCGCTGATGACCTCCGGCCAGCCGCTGATGATGCAGGTCACGCCCGACAAGTACGTCAACGCGGACGCCGACGCGATCGTGGCCTGGTCCAGCTCCCTGCGCGTGCAGATGCAGGCCCAGACGCACTCCTCGGGCGTCTTCCGCCGACGTGGCAACACGGGCGAGGGCTGGGAGCTCAGCTTCCTCGGCCAGGGCTTCGCCCTGGTGCAGCCGAGCGAGGTGCTGCCGCCGCAGGGCGCCCAGATCGGCCAGGGCCTGGCCGCCCAGTTCGGCGTGGGCCAGCAGGGCTCCCACGCCCAGAACCAGAACAACGCGTGGAACTGAGCTGTGCGGCCCGGCCCCCTGTGCCAGGGGTGAGGCGGGCGGGGTGACATGGACAAGGGGCGGCCTCCCAGGAGGCCGCCCCTTGTCCGTACCGTCAGCTTCCGGTTACCGGCCGGCGTCCAGGGCTGCGCGTGTACGTTCCATCAGGCGGACCACCGAGGAGTCGGCGACCCCGGCGACCTCGTCGTAGGCGAACCAGCGCAGGTCGAGCGACTCCTCGCTGATCCGCTCCGCCACGCCCGACGGTGCCAGCGCCGCGTACTGGACGTCCAGGTGCCAGTGGCACGGTGCGGGGATCGGATGACGGTCCAGGACCACCGGGCCGCCCGCCAGCAGAACCAGGCCGGCGATACCTGACTCCTCCGTCGCCTCGCGCAGCGCGGCGGCGGCCAGGGTGGCGTCCCCGGGTTCGCAGTGGCCACCCATCTGCAGCCACATCCGCAGTTTCCGGTGCAGCGTGAGCAGCACCTTTCCGCGCTCCGGGTCGACGACCAGGGCGCTGGCCGTCAGGTGCCCGGCCCCGCAGGCCTTCCACATTCCGTCGGGATGCAGTGCCAGATGGTTCAGATAGGCGCTGCGCAGCTCCTCCTGCGCGTCGTCGGGCCGGTCCGTGCCGTGCGCCCCGTTCCGGTAGTTGTTCAGTACGAGAACGGCGTCGTCGTGCAGGCTCACTTGTCGGTGTCGTCCTTGCCGGTGCCGCCCTCGGCCCCGTCGTCCGTGTCCTCGTTGCTGCCGTTGCCGGTGGCGTCGTCGGACCCCGCGGAACCCTTGGCGCCGGGGGCGGGCTTCTGCGGCTCGTTCGCCGCCTCGCCGAGCATCTTGTCCAGTTCGGAGAAGTCCAGCTGCTCGTGATGGACGAAACCGTCCGGATCGTCCAGGTCCTGGGCGGTGGGCAGCATGTCGGGGTGCTCCCACAGTGCGTCGCGCCCGTCGAGACCCCGCGCGTCGGTGAGCGAGGCCCACAGTCGCGAGGCGTCACGCAGCCGCCGCGGACGCAGCTGGAGACCGATGAGCGTGGCGAAGGTCTGCTCGGCGGGCCCACCCGACGCGCGGCGCCGGCGCATGGTCTCGCGCAGTGCGTCGGCGGAGGTCAGCCGCGGCTTCGCTGCCTCGTGGACCACGGCGTCCACCCAGCCCTCGACGAGCGCGAGAGCCGTTTCCAGGCGGGCCAGGGAGGCCTTCTGCTCCGGGGTGTCCTCCGGCTGGAACATGCCCTGCTGAAGGGCGTCCTGCAACTGCTCCGGCTGCGACGGGTCGAACTGGCCGACCACGTCCTCCAGCTTGCTGGTGTCGACCTTGATGCCACGCGCGTAGCCCTCGACCGCACCGAACAGATGCGAGCGCAGCCACGGCACATGGGCGAAGAGCCGCTGGTGAGCGGACTCGCGCAGCGCCAGGTACAGCCGCACCTCGTCCTGCGGAACGCTCAGGTCCTTGCCGAACCGCTCGACGTTCAGCGGAAGCAGTGCGGCCTTGCCGGCCGGTCCGAGCGGCAGCCCGATGTCCGTCGAACCGACCACCTCGCCGGCGAGCACGCCGACGGCCTGTCCGATCTGCTGACCGAACATCGCGCCGCCCATCGACCGCATCATGCCGATCAGCGGGCCCGCCATCGCCTGCATCTCCTCGGGCAGCACATCACCCATGGCGAGGCCGACACGCTCGGCCACCGGGTCCACCAGCTTCTGCCAGGCGGGCAGCGACGCCTCGACCCACTCGGCCCGGCTCCACGCCACGGTCGAGACGGAACCGGAGGGCAGCGACGTCACGCCGTCCAGCCAGTGGTCCGCCAGCCGCAGTGCCTCGTCGACCGCGGCACGCTCGGACGGGCCGACGCTCGCGTCCTTGGTGCCGTCCGGCGTGCCCTGCGAGACCGTCTGGCGGGCGATCTGCTTGGCCATGTCCCAGTTCACGGGACCGCCCTCGTAGCTCAGCATCTGGCCGAGCTGCTGGAAGGCGGCGCCCAGGTCGTTCGGGTTCATCGAGCCGAACATGGCGGCGAAGGGGTTGTCACCACCCGCGCCGGGGCCGAAGCCGAACGGGTTCGCCGGACCGCCCGAACCCTGCCCACCTCCGGTGGGGTCGTTCTTCTTGCCCTTGTCGCCGTCGTCCGGCTCCTCCGGCGGAAGGCCGAATCCGAATGGGGTGTCACTCACGGGTTTCCTCGGCTCGTAGGGCCGCCGGCTCGAACCGACGGCGACTGCCCGACATCACCATCCAGCGTAGACACCAAGTCCGCTCGGGGCCTCAGTGCTCCGCCTGCTCCCGGCCTGCGGCAGGATGGACGCCACCTGGTACGTACGCGTCATTCGGGTACGTACTGAAGACAACCGCTGGAGACGCCCGGTGAGTTCCCCAGATCCTCAGGTTCGCGCAGCGCGAAACCTGGCCGACCCTTCGCCCGAGAACAAGTCCGTCCGCAGCCGCTCCAGAAGCCGCGGCCCCGTCGTGGCCGTCACCGGAGCCGCGACGGGTGTCGGTGAGCTGCTCGCCGCACGCCTGGCGGCATCCGAAGAGATCAAGCAGGTCATCGCCATCGACGAGCGCCGCGGAGAGGTCTCCGAGGCTACGTGGCACATCCTCGATGTGCGCGATCCCGCGATCGCGGAAAAACTGCGCGGTGCCGATGTGGTGGTGCACCTGGCACTCGATCTCGATCTGGAGACCGATCCCGCCGCCCGCACCGCCTACAACGTGCGCGGGACCCAGACCGTGCTGACCGCGGCCGCGGCCGTCGGTGTGCACCGCGTCGTGCTGTGCACCTCGGCGATGGTCTACGGCGCTCTGCCGGACAACGACGTCCCGCTCGCCGAGGACGCGGAGCTGCGCGCCACGGCCGAGGCGACCGGTGTCGGCGACCTCCTGGAGATCGAACGGCTCGGCCGACGCGCGCCCCGCGCCCACCCCGGACTGCACGTCACCGTGGTCCGCCCCACCGTGCTCGTCGGTGGCACGGATACGGCGCTGACCCGCTACTTCGAGTCGCCGCGCCTCCTGGTCGTCGCCGGATCCCGCCCCACCTGGCAGTTCTGCCACGTCGACGACCTGGTCACGGCGCTGGAGTACGCCGCGCTGGAGAAGATCGACGGCGAGTTCGCGGTCGGCTGCGACGGCTGGCTCGAACAGGCCGAGGTCGAGGAGCTCAGCGGCGTCCGCCGGATGGAACTGCCCTCGGCCGTCGCGCTCGGTGCGGCCGCCCGACTGCACCGGATCGGCCTGACGCCGTCCCCGGCCGGAGACCTGGCGTACACGATGCATCCCTGGGTGGTGAGCGTGAGCCGGCTCCACGACGTGGGCTGGCGTCCGAGCTGGACCAACGAGGAGGTGCTCGCGGCGCTCCTCGAAGAGGTCGAGGGACGCCACACCGTCGCCGGGCGCCGGCTCGGCCGCAAGGACGCGACAGCGGCCGGAGCCGCCGGAGCGACCGTGGCGCTGCTCGGCACCGCGGCGCTGGTGCGCCGTGCCCGCAAGGCCCGCCGCCGCTTCTGAGGCCGCCGCGCCGACGGTCTCGTCCGGCCCGCCCCCGCCGCCGAGGCGGTGGGCCCGGGGCCGGCGGCTGTAGGAGGCTCCAAGCCGGCCGGCGGCCCGCGGGGTGAAACCCGTATTCCGCGATGCCGCAGCGGTACGGCACGATGGTTGCCATGGCACCTACCTATGACCACCCCGGCGAGCAGGCGGCGCAGGACCCCATCCGGCTGCTGGAGATCCGTGACACGCCGCTGTCCGTGGACGAGGTCTTCCGCGCGGTCGGCGACGACGCGGCCGGAGGCACCGCGCTGTTCGTCGGCACCGTGCGCAACCACGACAGCGGGCAGGACGTCGGGGCGCTGGGCTATTCGTGCCACCCCTCGGCACAGGACGAGATGCGCCGGGTGGCGGAGAAGATCGTCGCCGGGTTCCCTGTCCGGGCCCTGGCCGCCATCCACCGGGTGGGTGAACTGGAGGTGGGCGATCTCGCGGTGGTCGTGGCGGTCTCCTGCCCGCACCGCGCAGAGGCCTTCGAGGCCTGCCGCAAGCTCATCGACGACCTCAAGCACGAGGTGCCGATCTGGAAGCACCAGCGCTTCTCCGACGGCACGGAGGAGTGGGTCGGCGCTTGCTGAGCGCAAACCGTACAGGCGGGCAGTCCCCCCGATTTGCGTAACCACACCCCTGCCCTGAGCGTTGGTTCTGCAGATGGTTAATCTGCTGATCATTCAGTTGCGGTCGCTCATGGGGCAGGGAGGTCGTCATGGCAGCACTCGCCTGGTTGTTGATTCCGCTTTTCGCTGCGCTCGGTGCTGCGATATGGGGGAGCTGGGCCGCTCGCAATCGCACCACCGGTGATGTCACCGAACTCGCCGGCTACGCCCGGTTCCGTGAAGCGATGGAGCGTTCGCACTCCGCTTCCGAACCGGTCGAGCAGATATCGAACGTCTGACGCCACACCGGCCGTACGCAGTCGCCAATCGGCTGTCCGTCGCCCTCACCTCTGCCGCCCGGCGCCCGTGCCGCGCCCGGCCGCGGCCCCCGTACGGACCGGCCCCGGCGGTGCACTGACAGGCCCTTCCCGTACTGTCGTTCCATGCCACGCCGCACCGCGACGATGCTCGCCTCCACCCTGATCCTGATCGCGCTGCTCTGCGCAGGCGTGCTGATTCCAGTGCGGTACTCGGAGATGTCCCCCGGGCCGACCGTGAACACACTCGGCAAGGTCGATGGCGAGCCCGTCCTGCAGATCACCGGGCACAAGACGTACGAGACCTCCGGCAACCTCAACATGACGACGGTCAGGGTCACCGGCGCCGACTACCACATGAACCTCGTCGAGGCCGTCTACGGATGGCTGGGCCACGACAGCGTGGTCGTTCCGCACGACACGCTCTACCCGGACGGAAAGACCGAGGAGCAGTCGACGCAGGAGAACGCCGAGGAGTTCAGCCAGTCCCAGGAGAGCGCCAAGGTCGCGGCCCTCACCGAGCTGGGGATCCCGGTGTCGTCGCGGGTCGTCGTCTCCACGGTCCTCAAGGACAGTCCCTCACAGGGCAAGCTGCACGCGGGCGACGTGATCAAGGCCGTCGACGGCACCGTGGTCAAGCAGCCCGAGGACGTGGCGAAGCTCGTCACCCGGCACAAGCCCGGCGAGGACGTCACCTTCACGATCATCCCGGCCAAGACAGCGGCCGCGGCCGAGAAGGCCGGCAAGGAACCCAAGGGCACCGAGCAGATCACCATCACCACCGAGAAGGCCCCGAAGGAGAAGAGGGCGATCGTCGGCATCCAGGCGGGGACGGACCACACCTTCCCGTTCGACATCGACATCAAGCTCGCCGACGTGGGCGGTCCGAGCGCCGGTCTGATGTTCTCCCTCGGCATCGTCGACAAGCTGACCCCGGGCCAGTTGACGGGCGGCAAGTTCATCGCCGGCACCGGGACGATCGACGACAAGGGCAAGGTCGGACCGATCGGGGGGATCAACATGAAGCTGGTCGGTGCGCGCAACGCCGGCGCACGCTACTTCCTGACCCCCGACACGAACTGCGAGGCGGCCGCCTCCGACACCCCCGACGGACTCACCCTGGTGAGGGTCAAGACCATCGACGACGCCAAGAAGTCGCTGGAGAAGATCCGCACCGGGAACGCGGCCGGCCTGCCGAGCTGCTCGACGGGCTGACCGCGGCCCCGGTGCGGGACGGCGGGGTCAGGACTCGAAGGTCGCGGCCAGCGCCTCGGCCAGCCCCGGCACCAGGCCGGCGCCGGTCAGGACCTCGTTGGGCGAGTCCTTCTCCCGCAGACGTACGGCCGACTCGCGGGCGCCGTCCCGCAGGACCGCCACGGTCATCCGCACCTCCTGCCGGTCGGGGTGCCCGGCGACCCACTTGGTCAGCTGGGCGTCATTGAGACCGTCCGGTACGGAGGCCTCCGCGGACGGCGGCAGCATCAGCCGCTCCACCGTCATCGCGCACCCGACGACCGCGTCGGGCCAGGCGATCGTGGCGAGGAACTCGTCCAGTGCGGTACCTGCGGGAAGCTCCTCCTGCTCGATAGGGGTGAGTGCGGCGGCCTTCGAGCCGTCGCCGTCGAGGCCGAGCTGAGCGGCGAGTCCGGGCTCCTGCACCCGCAGCCGTGCGGTGTCGACCAGGGCGAAGAGCCGGGCGGGCTGATCCCAGCCGAGGCCGGAGACATATGTGTCGATTTCGAGCACGGCGACGGTGAGCGGGCTCGCGGCCATCGGAGGACCTGAGGGGGAAACGTTGGGCATGGACAACATCCTGCCTCCTTCCGCCCCGGGAACGGGAACTAGGTAAAGCCTCAGTAAGTTGCATAGGTGGGCTCTACGATCGCTGGGCCCGCTCCACACGACCGCGAACTTCGAGGTGCGCACGTTGGCTTTCCAGATGCCGGACCGCGGCGGAGGCCCGACCGGGCCACGGATCAGAGTCGGCCGCCCGTCCCGGCGCGCCCGAACCCTGCTCATGACACTGGGCGTCCTGGCGATCCTCGCCATGGCGTTCGTCATGTTCGCCGGGTTCTGGACGGACTGGCTCTGGTACAGGTCGGTCGCGTATTCATCCGTCTTCACCACCACCCTGTGGACCAAGATCGGACTGTTCCTCGTCTTCGGACTGCTGATGGCCGTCGCCATCGGTGTGAACATCTGGCTCGCGCACCGGCTCCGGCCACCGCTGAGCGCGATGTCGCTGGAGCAGCAGAGCCTGGACCGCTACCGGATGAGTCTCGCCCCGTACAAGAAGTGGGTGCTGCTCGCGATCACCGCGCTCGTCGGTCTGATCGCCGGTGCGTCCGCCTCCGGCCAGTGGCGCACCTGGCTGATGTATGTGAACGGGGTGTCGTTCGGGCAGAAGGACCCCCAGTTCCACCTGGATGTGTCCTTCTACGCCTTCGACCTGCCGTGGTACCGCTTCCTGCTCGGCTTCGGCTTCGCGGCGACGGTGCTCTCGCTGATCGCTGCCGCGCTGACCCACTACCTGTACGGCGGCCTGCGCATCACCAGCCCCGGCGCGCGGGCGACGGGTGCGGCCACCGGTCATCTCTCGGTGCTGCTCGGCATCTTCGTCGCGCTGAAGGCGGTGGCCTACTGGCTCGACCGCTACGGTCTGGCCGTGAAGTCCAGTGACTTCAAGGCCACGGACAACTGGACGGGCCTGCGGTACGTCGACGCCAACGCCTACCTGCCGGCGAAGACCATCCTGTTCTGCATCGCCGCGATCTGTGCCGTGCTGTTCTTCGCGACGCTCTGGCGCCGTACCTGGCAGCTCCCGGTGATCGGGTTCGGGCTGATGGTCCTTTCCGCGATCCTGATCGGCGGGCTCTACCCGGCGATCGTGCAGAAGTTCCAGGTCCAGCCGAACGAGCAGGCCAAGGAAGCCCCGTTCATCCAGAAGAACATCAAGGCCACGCGGGACGCCTACGACATCGATGACGCGAAGGTCACCGATTACGCGGGCAAGTCCATCACGGACGACGAGGCGAAGCTCCGGGCGAGCGCGGACGCCGCGGCCAGTTACCGGGTGATGGACCCCAACGTCGTCTCCCCGGCCTTCCAGCAGCTCCAGCAGAAGAGGAACTACTACCAGTTCCCCAAGACGCTGGACGTCGACCGCTACAAGGACGCGGCCGGCAAGGAGCAGGACACGGTCATCGGTCTGCGCGAGCTCAACCTCCAGGGCATCCCCAAGCGCAACTGGATCAACGACCACTTCACCTACACCCACGGCTACGGCGCGATCGCCGCCCGGGGCACCACCACCGGCAAGAACCCGAAGGGATCTCCCGACTTCACCGAGTCCGGCCTGCCGACCACCGGCGAGCTGGGCGAGTACAAGCAGGAGATCTACTACGGCGAGAAGACCGAGCAGTACTCCATCGTCGGCGGGCCCCAGAAGGAGCTCGACTACGAGGAGGACGGCGAGAAGACCACCAGTTACCAGGGCAAGAGCGGGGTCAGCCTCTCCAGCGCCTTCAACCGCGCCGCCTACGCGGTGGCGTTCAGCGAGCCGCAGATCCTGTACTCGGGAGCCATCGGCGACGGTTCGCGGATTCTCTACAACCGCACACCCAAGGAGCGCGTCGAGGCGGTCGCCCCGTGGCTGACCATCGACGGCGACGCCTACCCGGCGGTGGTCAACCACCGCATCCAGTGGGTCGTCGACGCGTACACCACGACCAACGGCTATCCGTACGCCTCGCGCACGACGCTCGGTGACACCACGGCCGACTCGCTGACCACCAACCAGCGCGCGGTCGTCGCCCAGCAGAACCAGGTCAACTACATCCGCAACTCGGTGAAGGCCACCGTCGACGCGTACGACGGCAAGGTCACGCTGTACGAGTGGGACACCGAGGACCCGGTCCTCAAGACCTGGCGCAAGGCATTCCCGGGGACCGTGAAGTCCAAGGCGGACATCCCGCAGGACCTCATGGACCACCTGCGGTACCCGCAGGACCTGTTCAAGGTTCAGCGCGAACTGCTCACCCGCTACCACGTCACGAGTCCCGCGCAGTTCTACAGCGGCAGTGACGCGTGGCAGGTCCCGGATGATCCGACCAACAAGGAGTCCGGTGCCGTTCCGCCGTACTACCTGAGCATAAAGATGCCGGACCAGACGGCTCAGAAGTTCTCGCTGACGACGACGTTCACCCCGAAGGGGCGACCCGACCTCGGGGCGTTCATGGCGGTGGACGCCGATGCGGCCAGCAAGGACTACGGCACGATAAGACTGCTGAGAGTCACCACCACGGTGAAGGGTCCCGGCCAGGTGCAGAGTGAGCTCAACGGCAACGACGATGTCGCCGAGTTCGTGAGGAACCTCAAGGGCACCGACTCCGACATCGAGTACGGCAACCTGCTCACGGTGCCGCTCGAAGGGGGCTTCCTCTACATCGAGCCGGTGTACACGCGCGGTGGCACGCAGAACTATCCGCTGCTGCGCAAGGTGGCCGCCTCGTACGGATCGAAGATCGTCTTCGAGAACAGTCTCGGTGAGGCGCTCAACGCGGTCTTCGGGGTGGACGGCTCCGATACGACCGAGCCGCCGGCCGACACGACGCGACCACCGGGCGACACGACGGAGCCGCCGGCCACCGGTGACGCCGCGCTGAAGAAGGCGATCGCCGATGCGCAGAAGGCCTACACGGCAGGTGAGACGGCCCTGAAGGAACAGGACTGGACCGCCTACGGCCAGGCCCAGAAGGACCTGCAGGACGCGCTGGAGCGGGCAGCCGCCGCCCAGCCCAAGTCCGGCAGTCCGAGCGCGACGGACGAATCGAAGAAGCCGGCGGCGTCGGCGAGTGCCGACAGCGGTGGCTGAGTAGGACGGACCGGCACATGGGCTCCGCGATGCCGCCCCCCATGTGCCGGCCGGTTCAACTCGGTAAAGCTCCACCTGCGTGTCGTGGTACGGTTTGAACACAACGACGCGGGGTGGAGCAGCTCGGTAGCTCGCTGGGCTCATAACCCAGAGGTCGCAGGTTCAAATCCTGTCCCCGCTACTGAAAGACGAAGGCCCGGATCCTCCAGGGGATCCGGGCCTTCGTCATGTCGCGGTGACTTTCTTGTGCATTCTGCGTGAAGTGCGGTTCATAGGGCACGAGTTGGGCACGAGCGTGTTTGACTTGTCTCTCTGTGGGCATGTCGACAAAACGCTGTAGTGACCTCTTCTGGTCGCGCTATACCAGGTGTACGCGGGTTGCGGGTGGTGCGACGATGGTATTTATGGGGGACAGGGCAACTCTGTTGGAGACAGGGCGGTTTGTGCAGCAGCGCGTCCATCCGGCGGAAAAAGTGGCGGATGTGGCATTTGCTGCTGCCGCCGCGCAGTACAACGACCACATCGAGACCGCCGAGACTGCGGAGTGTGCCGCGACCGTCGAGAGTGCAGAGACCGTAGAGACCGCCGACGGCGTGGAGAACGCCGAGAGTGCGGAGACCGCGGCGAGCGCGGACAACGCCGAGAACGAGGCGCGGCACCGCAGGGCCGCCGATGCAGGCGACACCGAGGCCATGAGTGTTCTCGGCGCGCTGCTGCTGCGCCGAGGCGACCTGAACGGGGCCGAGGCCTATCTGCGCGGGGCGACCGCCGACGGGGACCGCGCAGCGGCCAACAACCTGGGCGTCCTGCTGCACCAGCGCGGGTATGCGGACGAGGCGGCCGGCTGGTGGCGGATCGCGGCGGTCGCCGGTTCCGCCGCGGCCGCACACGCCCTCGGGCGCCACTACCGCGAGCGCGGTGACGAGCCCGGGGCCGAGTACTGGCTGCGCCAGTCCGCCGAGCAGGGCCACGCGCTGGGGGCGTACGCCCTGGCAGACCTGCTGGAACACCGCAGCGACGTGGGCGCAGAACGCTGGCTGCGCGCCGCGGCCGAGCAGGGGCACCGTGAGGCGGCGTACCGGCTGGCCCGCATGCTGGAGCGCAACGCGACGGACGCACATGACGCCTTCGGCCGTCCCGGTCTGGGCCCCCGTACCGGACCGGAGTCCCAGGCGTGCGCCCCGGGGCGCGGGGCCGCCGTGCGCAAGGGCGACGGCCCGGTAGCGGGCCCTGACGCGGGACGCATGGGCGAGGCCGAGCAGTGGTACCGGCAGTCCGCGGCCCGCGGACACCGGCGTGCCGCTCTGCACCTCGGCGCCATCCTCGAACAGCGCGGCGAGCTCAAGGAGGCCGGCCGCTGGTACCTCATCTCCGCCAAGGCCGGTGAGGCGCGCGCCGCCTGCGCGCTCGGCTTCCTGCTGCGCGACGCGGGCGACCGGGAGAGCGCCGCCGTGTGGTGGCTGCGCGCCGCCCAGGAGGGCGACGGCAACGCCGCCAACGCGCTGGGTGCGCTGCACGCGGCCCGGGGTGAGCAGCAGACCGCCGAGCGCTGGTACCGCGCCGCGATGGACGCGGGTGACGTCAACGGCGCGTACAACCTCGGGCTGCTCTGCGCCGCCCAGGACCGCACACCGCAGGCCGAGCAGTGGTACCGGCGCGCGGCCTACGCGGGCCACCGCGAGGCCGCCAACGCGCTGGCCGTCCTCCTGCTCCAGGCGGGCGACGCGACCGGGGCGGAGCCCTGGTTCTCCAAGGCGGCGGAGGCCGGCAGCGTCGACGCCGCCTTCAATCTCGGCATCCTGCACGCCGGGCGGGACGAGGACCGTACGGCTCTGCTCTGGTACGAGCGCGCCGCGGCGGCGGGTCACACCGAGGCGGCCCTCCAGGTGGGCATGGCGCTGTTGCACCACGGCCAGGAGCGCGAGGCCGAGCGCCATCTGCGGTGTGCGGCGGGCGGCGGCAGCGCGGAAGCGGCGTTCCGGCTGGCGGGGCTGCTGGACGCGCGGCAGCCGCCGCCCGGACCGCCGGCGCTGGGCGAGCCCATGCCGGACAAGACCGAGTGCGAAGAGTGGTACGAGCGCGCTGCCGAGCAGAGACACCGCCGAGCCCAGGTGCGCGTCGGCATGCTCGCCGCCGCCCGGGGGGACGTGGAGAGCGCCGGTCGCTGGTACCGGGAGGCGGCCGAGGCGGGCAGCCGTAACGGGGCCTTCAACCTCGGGCTGCTGCTTGCCCGTGAGGGCAGTGAGCGGGAGGCCGCGCTGTGGTGGAGCCGTGCCGCCAACGACGGACACGGGCGGGCCGCGCTGCGCCTCGCCCTGCTGGCCGCGCGCCGCGGTGAACTCGCCGAGGGGCAGCGGTGGTGTGCGCGGGCGGTCGAGCTGGGGCCCGCGGAGGTCTCGGAGCGTGCAGGGCGGCTGCGCGAGGCCCTGCATCAGGAACTGACCGCATAGCGGCCGTCCCCGTCGCCCGGCCGACCCCGTCGGTTGCTCCGAACCGGTCGGGGGCTGGCCCCTATCGACCAGGGGCGCTCCAGCCCGGCGAGGGCCGGAACGGACGCCGCGCTACGTCTGCCACGGCGAGGGCCGGAACGGACGCCGCCAAGTCTGCTTCCGCGGGGGGTGCGGCAGGGTCACCACCCTGGCATCCGCGGGGGGTGCGGCAACACCTTCGGCCCTGCCCCCGCGGCCGGGAAAAGGGATTTGCGCTGGTCCAGGGCGTGACGTACTGTGGGGATCACAACGACGCGGGGTGGAGCAGCTCGGTAGCTCGCTGGGCTCATAACCCAGAGGTCGCAGGTTCAAATCCTGTCCCCGCTACTGAAGACAGAGGGCCGGATCCTTTCGGGGATCCGGCCCTCTGTGCATGGCCCTTTGCCCCCGCTGCCCGGCTCAGGGCCTGTGGCCCACCGCCTCCCCGTACATCGCGCGGTCCACGGCTTTGTCCTCCGGCACCGGCGAGCCCGTCGAGACGCCGGAGTCGGCGTACGCCTTCTGCAGCCGGTCCGTGGTCCCCTTCCGGATCTCCCAGTCCATCCGCATCGACGGTGTCGAGCGCAGAGTGGCCTCGTCGGTCTTCATCAGCTCGGCCAGCTCGGCGACGAAGGCGGGGTCTGATTTGTAGTCGCCGGCGAAGTACGTGTTCACCGTCCGGATGTACGCCCGGAGGAAGGCGACTCCCGCGTCCGGGTCCTTGTTCAGCAGCGTCGGGCCGAAGAGGAGTCCGCCCAGCGGCTCGCCGACGGGCTGACCGCCCAGGAAGGCGTACCGCTTGTCGTCGTCCACCTTCCGCCAGATCGGATCGAGCAGCCAGGCGGAGTCGACGCCGCCGTTCTGCAGGGCGGTGAGCACGTCGGCGGAGCCGAGTTGCTGGAAACTGATCTTGTCGAGACCGCCGCCGTGCTTCTTCAGCGAGGTGTCCATCGGGTACGCGATCACCGAGCCCTTGCCGATCATCGTGCCGAGCTTCCGTCCCGCCATGTCCACGTGATCGGCACGCTCGCCGTCCTTGAGGCGTACCCACAGGCCACTCTTCGAGGCCGGGTCGGGGGAGAAGTTGCCCGCCACCCACTTGATGACGAAGCCGCCTTTGATGCCGTTCATCACCGCTGCTTCGGGCGCCGCCCACTGCGCGTCCACATCCCCCTTGGCGAGCAGGGGCAGGGCGTCGGGGGTGGGCAGCACCTTCAGGGAGACGTCGAGGCCCTCCTTCGTGAACTCGCCCTTGGCGACCGCGACCTGGAGCGGAGCAACGTACTCCGCACTCAGGGTGCCGGTGGCGACGGTGATCTTCCGCTTCTTCGCGAGCGGCTGTGGGGCCGGTGCGCCCCTGTCGCAGCGGGCGGGCTCGCGCTCCGGTGCGAGGTCGGAGGGGTCCGTCCAACTGCGAGCGCCGCAGCCGGTCACGGCCTTGACCGTGCGCGGTGCGGCGTCGGCGTCGGCATCGTCCGACGAGTCGTTCCCGGCGCAGCCCGCTGCGCCGAGCAGGGACACCGCCACGAGCGCAACGGTGCAGGTGAAAGGGGTACGTGTACGCACAGTGCCTCCGTAAGGGGAGCGGAAGGAGCCGTTCACGACTGACTGCGGCCGCGGTCGCGCGGCGCCCACGGGGTGAGCAGCCGGCCCGCGATCCGCACCGCTTCCGAGAAGACGACGCCGAGCACCGCGACGCACACGATGCCGACGAACATCACGTCGTTCCGGAACAGGGCGCGGGAGTCGAAGATCAGGTGTCCCAGGCCGTCGGCCGCCGCGATCTGCTCCGAGGCGACGATGACCAGCACGGCCACCCCCGCCGCGATCCGCGCACCCACCAGGACGGCGGGGAGCGAGGCGGGCAGCAGGATGTGCCGGAACATCTGCCACGGCGAGGCGCCGAACACCTGCCCCGCGTCCCGGTGACCGGACGGAACGGCGAGCACCGCCGCCATCGTAGAGATCCAGACGAAGAAGAAGACGGTGGCGGCGACCAGCGCGATCTGCGGCCCTTCGCCGAGGCCGAACATGTTGAGGAAGACCGGCAGCAGCGCCAGTTTCGGTACGACGTAGAGGGCGTCGAGCAACGGTTCCAGCGCGGCCCGGACGAGCGCGAGCGAACCCATCAGCAGGCCGAGGGCGTAGCCCGCGACCGTGCCGATGGCGTAGCCCCCGAGGACCCGCTTGAGCGTGGCCCACACATCCGGCCACAGGTCGCCGTCGGCCGCGCGGTCCCACCCGTCGGCGAGGATGGTGGAGGGCGCGGGGTAGACACGGTCGTCGATCCAGGACCGTGCTGCGGCCAGCTGCCAGAGCAGGACCAGGAGCAGCGGTACGGCGACGGCGAGAGCGGTCTCCAGGGTGCGGCGCCTGCGGTGGGTGCGTGCGGGATGGAGTTCCTGCGGCCCCGGCCTGCGGACCAGGACGTGCTCCTGGGCGGTTGTGGGCTTCATGCTCGTGCTCATACCGGCGTCACCTCCCTGCCGACCTCGCCGCGCAGCAGTTCCCACAACTCGCTCTTCAGCGCAGTGAACTCGGCTGTCGAGCGGATGTCCCCGGTGCGCGGGCGGGCGAACGGCGGGCGGCGTTCGGCGATGATCCGGCCCGGTCGGGCGCACATCACGAGGACCCGGTCCCCGAGCACGATCGCCTCTTCCAGGCTGTGGGTGATGAACAGGGTGGTGGTGCGGGTGGTCTGGGTGAGGGCGAGCAGTTCGTCCTGCAGGATCGTGCGCAGCTGTGCGTCGAGCGCCGCGAACGGCTCGTCCATCAGCAGGATCTCGGGCTCGACGGCGAGCGCGCGGGCGATGGCCACCCGCTGGCGCATCCCGCCGGAGAGCTCGGCAGGATAGGCGGCGGCGAACTCGGCGAGCCCCAGCCGGGCCAGCCAGTCGCGCGCCCGGGCATCGGCCTCCCGGCGGGGTACGCGCTGGATGTCGAGGCCGAAGCGGACGTTGGCCAGGACGGTCTTCCAGTCGTGGATCCCGTAGTCCTGGAAGATCATCGCGGCCGGCCGGGGCGATGCCGTGCGGATGGACAGCTCGCCGGAGCTGGGGCGCAGGAGGCCGGCCGCGATCCGGAGCAAGGTGGACTTGCCGCAGCCGGACGGTCCGACGACACAGGTGAACTCGCCCGGCGCGATGTCGAGATCGACGGGGCCGAGGGCGGCCAGGGCCCTGGGGCCCCGCCCGAAGGAACGGGACAGGGCGTGGGCGCGGAGTCCGGGTGCGGTGAGGGGTGGCGCGGTCGTCCGGGGTGGGTTCGGGTGCGGGTCTCCCACGGGTCTCTCCTCGTACGTGTCGAGGTGTACAGCCGTCGCGGGGGCGGCTGTGATCGCCGACGACGATATGACGACCCGTCAGATTCGGGAAGGGGGTGCGCGGACAGTGTGCGGAAGAGGGTGCGCCGCAGGAGTGCCCGTGCCCACGTGAAGCGCCCCCACCGGAACGTCCGGTGGGGGTGGGGGAGCGGCTTGGGTCAGGCGGCCGCGGTGCAGTTGGGGCAGATGCCGCGGTACGTCATCTCGACGCCGGAGATCGTGAAGCCGAAGCGCTCGCCGTCCGGGAGGCTTGCCAGCGGGTCGCCCGCCGGATGCACGTCGCGGATGGCGCCGCACTTCGCGCAGACCAGGTGGTGGTGGGGGCGGTGCGCGTTCGGGTCGTAACGCTTGGCGCGGCGGTCGGTGGAGACCTCGATCACCTCGCCCAGGGACACCATCTCGCCGAGCGTGTTGTAGACGGTGGCGCGGGAGATCTCGGGCAGCTTGGCGACGGCCCGGGCGTGGACCTCGTCGGCCGTCAGGTGTACGTGCTCCCCGTCGAGAACCTCGGCCACGACGCGCCGCTGTGCAGTCATGCGCCAGCCGCGTCCGCGAAGTCGTTCCAGCAGGTCACTCATGGCGCAAGCCTAACAGTGGCGGGCGCCAGGTCCTGAATGGGTGTGGCTTTGGATGCCACCTTGACTTGGACTTAGTCCAATGTAGGATTAACTCTGAGACAGGCCAGGGACAGACTGCGCTCGCCATGACGGCACGACGGCATGACGAATGTGCAGGAATGACGCAGGAGGCGCACGTGACACAGGGACCGCTCACCACGGAGGCCGGCGCACCGGTCGCCGACAACCAGAACAGCCAGACCGCGGGCGTCGGCGGTCCGGTCCTGGTGCAGGACCAGTCACTGCTGGAAAAGCTCGCGCACTTCAACCGGGAGCGCATTCCGGAGCGCGTCGTGCACGCCCGCGGCGCCGGGGCGTACGGCACGTTCACGCTGACCCGTGACGTCTCGCAGTGGACGCGCGCCACGTTCCTCTCCGAGGTCGGCAAGCAGACCGAGACCTTCCTGCGCTTCTCCACGGTCGCCGGCAACCTCGGTTCGGCCGACGCGGTGCGGGATCCGCGCGGCTTCGCGCTGAAGTTCTACACCGAGGACGGCAACTACGACCTCGTGGGCAACAACACCCCGGTGTTCTTCATCAAGGACGCCATCAAGTTCCCCGACTTCATCCACACCCAGAAGCGCGACCCGTACACCGGCTCGCAGGAGGCGGACAACGTCTGGGACTTCTGGGGTCTGTCGCCCGAGTCGACCCACCAGGTGACCTGGCTCTTCGGTGACCGGGGGATCCCGGCCACGCTGCGCCACATGAACGGGTTCGGTTCGCACACCTACCAGTGGAACAACGAGGCCGGCGAGGTCTTCTGGGTCAAGTACCACTTCAAGACCGACCAGGGCATCAAGAACCTCACGCAGGACGAGGCGAACAAGCTCGCCGGTGAGGACCCGGACAGCCACCAGCGCGATCTGCGCGAGGCCATCGAGCGCGGCGACTTCCCGTCCTGGACCGTGCAGGTCCAGATCATGCCGGCGGCCGAGGCGGCGACCTACCGCTTCAACCCGTTCGACCTCACCAAGGTGTGGCCCCACGCGGACTACCCGCCGATCGAGATCGGCAAGCTGGAGCTCAACCGGAACCCGGAGAACGTCTTCGCCGAGACCGAGCAGTCGATCTTCAGCCCCGCGCACTTCGTACCCGGCATCGGCCCGTCCCCGGACAAGATGCTCCAGGGCCGGCTCTTCGCGTACGGCGATGCGCACCGCTACCGCGTCGGCATCAACGCCGACCACCTGCCGGTCAACCGCCCGCACGCCACCGAGGCACGCACCAACAGCCGTGACGGTTACCTCTACGACGGCCGTCACAAGGGTGCGAAGAACTACGAGCCCAACAGCTTCGGCGGACCGGTCCAGACCGACCGCCCCCTGTGGGGGCCCACCCAGGTCACGGGCGGCACCGGAACCCACGAGGCGCCGAGCCACGCCGAGGACAACGACTTCGTGCAGGCGGGGAACCTCTACCGGCTCTACTCGGAGGACGAGAAGAGCCGGCTGATCGACAACCTGGCCGGGTTCCTCGCGAAGGTGTCGCGCGAGGACATCATCGAGCGCGCCGTCAACAACTTCCGCCAGGCCGACGGGGACTTCGGCAAGCGCCTGGACGCAGCGGTCCAGGAGCGGCGCGCGTAGGACCGACCGATCGAAGCCCGGCCGGTTCCCGTGTGCGTGGGGGCCGGCCGGTCGTCCGTCCGGCTCCCCGTGCGCGGGGCCGCCCGGTGGCACGCGGGTCTGTCAGCCGACCAGTTCCACCGGGTGGTGCCTGACCGGTGTCCAGCAGCGGATGATGTCGCGCACCGAGACGATTCCGACCGGCCCGTCGTCGTCCAGCACGATCAGATGCCGGAAGCCGCCGTGTGTCATGGCCTCGGCGGCCTCCTCCAGGGTCCAGGTGGGTGCGGCAAAGACCACGTCGGTGGTCGTGTGGGTGGAGGCGGTCTCCACGTCGGGGTCCTGCCCCGATCCGACCGCGTTGAGGATGTCGCGCTCGGTGATGATGCCGAGCCCGCAGGTGTCCGGGTCGTGGACGACGGCTGCTCCGATCCGGCGCGCCGACATCAGCCGGGCGGCCTGGCGGAGGGTGTGGGTCGGGCCGATGGTGAGGACCATCGTGCTCATGGCGTCTCGGACGAGCATGAAAGGAGCCACCTCCTTCGCGAAGCGACTCTGTGAGCCGATTCACAAGTTCACAAGTGGGGGGACTCTCAGAGTTGCACCGATGGGGGACGGCAACAAGGGGGAGCGAAGATCGTTCGAGGGGCGTGCGGTGGTGCGGCACGCCCCTCGTCGGTCCCATGCGCCTGATCAGGGCCGTGAAGCCCGGTGCGGCACGGTCAGTAGCGCTGGTTCAGGTAGCCCAGCAGTTCGTGGTGGAGGGTTCCGTTCGAGGCCGCGGCATTTCCGCCGCCCGGCCCGCTGACCCCGTCCAGGCTGGTGAAGCGGCCCCCCGCCTCCTGGACGATGATCGCGTTCGCCGCCATGTCCCAGAGTGAGAGCTCCGGCTCGGCGCAGATGTCGACCGAACCCTCGGCGACCATCATGTACGGCCAGAAATCCCCGTACCCACGGGTGCGCCAGCAGGCCCGGGTCAGGTCCATGAAGCCGTCCAGCCGGCCCTGCTCCTCCCACCCGGTCAACGAGGAGTACGCGAACGACGCGTCGGCGATGCGCTCCACCTTCGAGACGCCCAGCCGGGTCGCGGAGGTCAGGCTGCGGCCGGAGAACGCGCCCGCGCCCTTCGCCGCCCACCAGCGCCGCTGCAGCGCGGGCGCGGACACCACGCCGACCACCGGCTGGAAGCCGTCCTCGCCGGCCTCCATCAGCGAGATCAGCGTCGCCCAGACCGGCACGCCGCGGACGTAGTTCTTGGTGCCGTCGATCGGGTCGATCACCCAGCGGCGCGGACCCGTCCCCTCGATCCCGTACTCCTCGCCCAGGATCGCGTCGCGCGGCCGTGCCCGATGGAGGTGGCCGCGGATCAGCTCCTCGGCGGCCTTGTCGGCCTCGCTCACCGGCGTCATGTCCGGTTTGGTCTCGACCTTGAGGTCCAGAGCCTTGAACCGGTCCATCGTCGTCGCGTCGGCGGCGTCCGCCAGCACGTGGGCGAGGCGCAGATCATCGTGGTAATCGGGCATGCCGTCACAGTATCCACCGCCGGGGAACGGAGCCACAGGGCCCCGGAGCCCGCGAGGACCCTTGACAGTGCGGGGGAGCGCCTCAACTCTGAAACGCAGAGCCCTCGGTGGGGGAGGCGACGATGCCGACAGCCCGGGAAACACTGCTGGACGCAGCCCACGCGGCGCTGGCCGCCCGGCCCTGGCACGCCGTGCGGATGGTCGACGTGGCCGCGACTGCCGGGGTGTCCCGCCAGACGCTCTACAACGAGTTCGGCAGCAAGGACGGACTGGCCCGCGCCCTGGTCCGGCGCGCCGCCGACACCTACCTGGCCGGTGTCGAACGGGCCCTGGGCTCCGCCGGCGGTACGGGCGACAGGCTGGCCGCCACCGCTGCTTGGACGGTCCGCGCCACCCGGGCGAGCGCCCTGGTCAGGGGGTTGCTCACGGGCTGCTGGGGCGAGTGGTCGCCCCGCCCCGGGCCGGCGCGACGCTCCGCCTCCGCCGTACCGGCCCAGCGCCGGGCCGATGCCGGCCCGCCGACCCCCGCCGAACTCCTCGGCCAGGTCCGGGACCGGGCAGTGGCCGCACTGGACGAAGGGCGTCCGCCGCACGACCCGGCGGCCCTGGGCATGGCGTGCGAACTCGCTCTGCGGCTCGCCCTGTCCTACGCGCTGGTGCCGCCCCCCGCGGGCGTGGCGGGGGACGGGGCGGAGTTGGTGCGGGACATCGTGGACCGGCTGCCGGACGTGGCCGCCTGAGCACGGTGGGGCGGACGCCCGGCGGGGCTGGGCGTCAGTGGGACGAGCCGGACAGCTGGAGCCCGATCACGCCGAGAATGACCAGCGAGATCGAGACGAGCTTGAGCGTGGACACCACGTCGTCCAGGAAGACCATGCCGTAGATCGCGGTGCCCGCCGCGCCGATGCCCGTCCACACCGCGTAGGCGGGGCCGACGTCGAGCTTCTTCAGTGACAGGGTCAGCAGACCGAAACTGCCGAGGGCGAAGATGCAGAAGGCGATGGTCGGCCAGAGCCGGGTGAAACCGTGCGAGAGCTTGAGGCAGACGGCGAAACCGGTCTCCAGAAGCCCCGCCACCACGACCAGCAGCCACGCCATCGTCAGTGCCCCTCCCGCATCGGTGACCGCCTTGTGGCGCTGAGCGTGATTATGCACTTACCGGTGACGAGTGATCGCAAACGTGCCCGGCCCGGTCGCTCCCGCGTTCTCCCCGGCGGACAGCGGTCAGTCGCCCTCGCGCCGCTCCCGGGTGGACAGCAGCCGGCGCAGCGAATCGAGCCGTGCCGGATCTGCGTGCCCTGCCTCCACCCAGGCGTCCAGCGCACATTCCGGTTGCTGGCTGTCATGGGTGCAGCCGCGCGGACACTCCGCCGTGCCGGGCTGTAGGTCGGGGAAGGCGTTGATGACCCGGGACGGGTCGATGTGGTTCAGGCCGAAGGAACGCACGCCTGGGGTGTCGATCACCCAGCCCCGGTAGTCCGGCAGCGGGAGCGCCAGCGCCGAGGTGGTGGTGTGCCGGCCGCGGCCGGTGACCGCGTTGACGATCCCGGTGGTACGCCGCCTGTCCTTGGGGACGAGCGCGTTGACCAGGGTGGTCTTTCCGACACCGGAGTGCCCCACGAAGGCGGTCACCCGGTCGTTCAGCTGCTCACGGACCCGCTCCGCCGCGTCGCCGTTCTCCAGCTCCTCGCGGTTGGTGACGATGAACGGGACCCCCAGCGGGGTGTACGCCTCCAGCAGCTTGTCCGGGGAGGCCAGATCGGACTTGGTCAGCACCAGGAGTGGGGAGAGCCCGCCGTCGTACGCGGCGACCAGACAGCGGTCGATCATGCGCGGGCGGGGTTCCGGATCGGCCAGGGCGGTGACGATCGCGAGCTGGTCGGCGTTGGCCACGACCACCCGCTCGAACGGGTCGTCGTCGTCCGCGGTCCGGCGCAGCACCGAGCGGCGCTCACCGATCCGGACGATGCGGGCGAGGGTGTCCTTGTCGCCGGACAGATCACCGACGATGGAGACGGTGTCGCCCACCACCGCGGCCTTGCGGCCCAGCTCACGTGCCTTCATCGCGATGACCGTGCGGCCCTCGACGAGGCAGGTGAGGCGACCGCGGTCCACGGTGAGGACCATGCCGTCCTCGGCGTCCTCGTGCTTGGGCCGGATGTGCGTACGAGGCCGGTTGCCCTTGCGATTGGGGCGGACCCGGATGTCGTCCTCGTCAGGGTTCTTGCCGTAGCGGCGCATGTCTCAGGCCCCGAGCATTCCGGTCCACATCTGCGGGAAGTCGGGCAGGGTCTTGGCGGTCGTCGCCACGTTCTCGATCTCCACTCCGGGGACGGCAAGGCCGATGATCGACCCCGCGGTTGCCATCCGGTGGTCGTCGTACGTATGGAAGGTACCGCCGTGCAGCGGCCTCGGCCGGATGCGGAGGCCGTCGGCGGTCTCCGTGACGTCGCCGCCCAGCTCGTTGATCTCCTTGGTCAGCGCGGCCAGCCGGTCCGTCTCGTGCAACCGCAGATGGGCGACGCCGCTCAGGGTGGAGGGGGAGTCGGCCAGGGCCGCGACGGCCGCGATGCCAGGGGTCAGCTCGCCGACCTCGCCGAGGTCGACGTCGATGCCGTGGATCCGGCCGGAGCCGGTGAAGGTGAGCCCGCGCTCGGTCAGCTCGCAGCTGCCGCCCATCGCGGTGAAGATCTCGCGCAGCGCGTCACCGGGCTGCGTGGTGCGCAGCGGCCAGTCCGGGATGGTGACCCGGCCGCCGGTGACCAGCGCCGCGGCCAGGAACGGCTGGGCGTTGGACAGGTCGGGCTCCACCGTCAGGTCCCGGCCGAGCAGGGCGGAGGGGGAGACCCGCCAGACGTTCGGCTCGCCACCCGTCTCCGGCTCGTCCACCTGGGCGCCGACGGCCCGCAGCATGTCGACGGTCATCCGGATGTGCGGCATCGAGGGGAGCCGGTCGCCGGTGTGACGTACCTCCACGCCCTGGTTGAAACGCGGCGCCGACAGCAGCAGCGCCGAGACGAACTGGGAGGACGAGGAGGCGTCGATCGCCACCGGGCCGCCGTCCAGGGCCCCGCCGCCGTGCACGGTCATCGGCAGGGAGCCGCGGCCGTCGTCGTCGATCCGGGCGCCGAGCGCCCGCAGGGCGTCGATCACGCCGGTCAGCGGGCGCTCGTAGGAACGGGGGTCGCCGTCGAAGTGGACCGGCCCGTTGGCCAGGGTCGCCACCGGGGGCAGGAAGCGCATGACCGTACCGGCGTTGCCCACGTCCACGGTGACCGGGCCGTGCAGGCCGGCCGGGATCACCCGCCAGGCCTCCCCCGAACCGTCCGGGCCGCCCGCGACGGACGAGCTGGAGGACACCGTCTCCTCGATGCCGACGCCCATCGCGCGCAGCGCGTCCGCCATCAGCAGGGTGTCGCGGGAGCGCAACGGGCGACGAAGCCAGCCGGGCTCCGAGGACAGCGCGGCCAGCACCAGTGCGCGGTTGGTGACCGACTTCGATCCGGGCACGACGACGGTCGCGTCGACGGCTCCGCTCGCGTGAGGGGCGGGCCAGAGGGCGGGGTGCACGGAACTTTCGGTCATGGGCTCACTTTAGTGGCTCCCCAGCCACCTGGATTCTGACCAAACGGTATAAAATGGGGACGTAACGCGGTAGTGATAGGGGAGGCTGCTCACAGGCCCAGCAGCCAGCGCCCGCCGCCGATCAGCGAGCAGAGCGACACCGCGTGGAACAGGAACAGCCACAACGCGGCCGGTACGTCCGTCAGCCGGGCCAGCTGGTCCGCGTCCGAGTCCGGCGCCCCGCCGTGCCGCCGCTTGGACTGCAGCTCGAACGCCGGACGCACACCGCCCAGGAGCAGGAACCAGACCGCGCTGTAGGCGAACAGCGACTGCCAGGCGGGTGAGGCCAGCCACGACATCAGCAGGAAGAGCGAACCGGTGAGGATGACGGTCAGCGCCCCGTACACGTTGCGGATCATCACCAGCATCACCGCAAGCAGCGCTGTGGCCACCCACAGCAGCAGCGTGATCCGGCCGTTCACCAGCAGCCAGGCACCACCCAGGCCCAGCAGCGACGGAGCGGTGTAGCCCGCCGCCGCCGTCAGGACCATGCCGATGCCGGTCGGCTTGCCCCGGCTCACCGTCAGCCCGCTGGTGTCCGAGTGCAGCCGGATGCCCGACAGCTGCCGTCCGGTCAGCAGGGCGATCAGTCCGTGGCCGCCCTCGTGGGCGATGGTGATCGCGTTGCGTGACAGCCGCCATATGAAGTTCGGCACGACGGCGATCAGCGCGGCCGTGGCGGTCACCACCACCAGCCACTGCTCGGGGGCGGGCTGGGTGCCGAAGACGCGGTCCCACAGATTGCCGAGATCGGTGCTGTCCATGGTGTGGGCGGCTCCTAGCGGTATTGGCGTCCGTTCCGGGCGACGGTCGTGGCAGTCTGGCATCTATGTGCGGACGGTATGCAGCGAGTCGGCGGCCCGAGGATCTGACCGGACTCTTCCAGGTGGAGAAGTGGGAACCGGCCGAGACGCTGGAACCCGATTACAACGTGGCGCCGACCAAGGAGGTCTACGCCGTACTGGAACGTCCTGTGAAGGACGCCGACGACCAGCGTCCGGTTCGCCAGCTGCGCGCCCTGAAATGGGGGCTCGTCCCCTCCTGGGCCAAGACTCCGGACGGCGGAGCCCGGATGATCAACGCCCGCGCCGAGACGATCCACGAGAAGCCGTCCTTCCGCCGCCCCTTCGTCTCCCGGCGCTGCATCCTGCCGGCCGACGGCTATTACGAGTGGGTGACCGGGACCGAGGAGCGGCAGCTGGAGGAGAAGGGCCGCAAGAAGCGCCCCCGCAAACAGCCGTACTTCGTGACCCCCGCCGACGGATCCGTCTTCGCCATGGCGGGGCTGTACGAGTTCTGGCGCGACCGGACCCTGCCGGACGACCACCCCCGGGCCTGGTGGGTGACCTGCTCGGTGATCACGACCGAGGCGGAGACGAGCCCGCTCGCCGTCGCTCCCGCCGAGGGGCCGGCCGCGCTCGCCGACATCCACCCCCGGATGCCGCTGATGCTGACCCCGGACCGCTGGGACGACTGGCTGGACCCGTCCCGTACCGACGTCGAGGAGCTGCGCGGACTGCTGACGCCCCCGCCCGGCGGGCTGATGCGGGCCTACCCGGTGGCCACTGCCGTCAGCAACGTCCGCAACAACGGTCCCGAGCTGCTCGACGAGCTGGCCGCTCCCGAGGTGAGCACCCTCTTCTGAGACTTCCCAGGGACGCGCCGGACCCCGGACGGCCCGCTACGGGTTGGTTGGATGAGGGCGTGAAAGCCACTGGGGCAGACCCCCGCTCAGAAACGGTCGACACCGACACCGGCACGGCACGGATCACCTGGGTGCCCGCCGCGGAACCTCGCCTCCTGCTCGCGCTCGGACACGGCGCGGGCGGCGGCATCGAGGCCCGTGACCTGCGGGCCCTGGCTGCCGTGCTGCCCGCACACGGGGTGAGCGTCGCCCTGGTGGAGCAGCCCTGGCGGGTCGCCGGAAAGAAGCTCGCCCCCGCCCCGAAGACCCTGGACACCGGCTGGCGCGGACTGTGGCCGGCACTGGCGGCACCGGGACTCCCGGTCGTCGCCGGCGGGCGGAGCGCCGGAGCGAGGGTGGCCTGCCGCACGGCGGCCGGGCTGGGGGCCCGTGCGGTCCTCGCCCTCAGCTTCCCGCTGCACCCCCCGGGCCGTCCGGAGAAGTCCCGCGCGGACGAACTCCTGGCCTCCGGGCTCCCCACGCTCGTCGTCCAGGGCGGCAACGACCCGTTCGGCAGGCCCGCCGAATTCCCGCCGGGGGAGTACCGGATGGCCGAGGTGCCGCACGGGGATCATGGCTTCGCCGTGCCCAAGCGATCCGGGCTGACCGAGGATCAGGCGATGGAGATCCTCACCACATCCGTGACCGGCTGGCTGGCCGGAATCGTGTGACGCAGTACTGGTCCCGGACCCGGGAATGCCTGGCGGGGGGCCGATGTTGTTCGGGACGTCGGTACACCAACGTCGTATGTGGAGAGGGAGTCCGTCGCATGGGTTCGACCATCTGCCCGCGTCGCTCGAACGCCGCTGACCTGGAGTGGACGGTGCTGCATGCGGCCAAGACCACTACCGAGCGGGCACTGAGCGGATCGGATCGACAGCCCGCGCCGGACCAAGGTCGACTATTCTCCGATTCGAGCGGGTCCGGTTTCGGTTCCGCCACAGCGTTGGAGGAGGTGGGTCCGGTCACTGGGACCGACACAGGGACCGACGACGGCCGCCCGCAGGAGTCGACGGCCGAGCGCAACGCGCGCTTCGAGCGCGATGCCCTCGGTTTCCTCGACCAGATGTACTCGGCCGCGCTGCGCATGACGCGCAACCCCGCAGATGCCGAGGACCTGGTCCAGGAGACGTATGCCAAGGCGTACGGCTCCTTCCACCAGTTCCGTGAGGGCACCAACCTCAAGGCGTGGATGTACCGCATCCTCACCAACACCTTCATCAACTCGTACCGCAAGAAGCAGCGCGAACCCCAGCGCAGCGCGGCCGAGGAGATCGAGGACTGGCAGCTGGCCCGCGCCGAGTCGCACATGTCGACCGGTCTGCGCTCTGCCGAGTCCCAGGCCCTCGACCACCTGCCCGACTCCGATGTGAAGTCTGCGCTGCAGGCGATCCCCGAAGAGTTCCGCATCGCGGTTTATCTTGCAGATGTCGAGGGCTTTGCCTACAAGGAGATCGCGGACATCATGGGGACTCCCATCGGTACGGTGATGTCCCGACTGCACCGGGGCCGCCGTCAACTGCGCGGCATGCTGGAGGACTACGCCCGTGACCGCGGGCTCGTCCCGGCGGGCGCCGGTGAGTCGGACGATCGGAAAGGCTCGGGCTCATGAGCTGCGGAGAGCCGCACGAGACGGAGTGCGCTGAGGTCCTCGATCACCTCTACGAGTTCCTCGACCGGGAGATGCCCGACAGCGACTGCACCAAGTTCGAGGTGCACTTCGGCGAGTGCTCCCCCTGCCTGGAGAAGTACGGCCTGGAGCAGGCCGTGAAGAAGCTGGTCAAGCGGTGCTGCGGTCAGGACGACGTGCCGTCCGACCTGCGCTCGAAGGTGATGGGCCGGATCGACCTGATCCGGTCCGGGCAGGCGGTGCCGGAACAGGACGTAACGGTCTCCGACACCGAGCTGCCGGCCGCCGCCAACGAATGACGCATCACCCGAACGTGCTAATCGCGGTCGTCGGCCCTGTGCCGGGACGCCCAACTCGCTAGCCTGACGCCTCCATTGGTGATGCTTGGGGGCGGGCGGACGGGTGAGAGCCACACGGGGCGCGGCCCGGGCGTACATTCTGGCCGTCGCGCTCGGCGCCGCCCTGTGTGTCCTGCCCGCGCTGCGTCCCGGCGCGGGCACTCCGTGGTCCACCCTCGGACTGCTCGCAGGGCTCTACCTCGTCTGTGAACTGCCCGGCCGCTGCCCCTTCTTCGGCAGCTCCGTGCCGATCGGTGCCGGATCGTTCTTCCCCCTGCTGCTCGCCGCGGCCTTCCTGCTGCCGCCACCGGCCGCGGCGCTTGTCGCGATCCCGGGCTCGCTCGCCGGCCGGGTGGAGAAGCCGCCCGCCGTCGCCCGCCGGATCTGGCGTGCCGGACAGCTTCCCGTCACGGTCTGGGCGGCCTCGTCGGTGCACACGCTGCTCGACGGTCCCGCCGCGCTCGGCAGCCCCGGACACGACCGGCTCCCCGACCTCCCGTACGCGCTCCTGCCGGCCTGCGCCGCGGCGTCGGTCTTCAGTCTCGTGCTGACCGCCCTCGACGGGTCCATCCTTGCCGCGGCCGAACAACTGCCCCTGCGCCGCGCCTGGAGGGGGCTGCTGCCCCGCTCGCTCGGACCGCACCTGGTGCACGGCCTGGCCGGGCTGATGATGGCGATCCTGTGGAACAGCTCGTACGGGGCGCTGGCCGCGCTCTTCGTCCTGCTGCCGATGTACATCTCCTGCTGGGTCTTCGCCCAGTACCACCGCGAGCATGCCGCGCACCGCGCCACGATCAGGGCCTTGGTGCAGGCCGTCGACATCAAGGACACCTACACCCGGGGGCACAGCGAACGCGTGGGTCACGCGTCCGTGCTCATCGCGCAGGAGCTGGGCATGGCGCAGGAGCGCATCGAGGTGCTCCGGTTCGCCGGGATCCTGCATGACGTCGGGAAGCTCGGGGTGCCGACGAGGGTGCTGCGCAAGGACGGGCCGCTGACGCCGGAGGAACGCCGGGTGATCGAGTTGCACCCGGAGTACGGGCACGAGATCGTCCGCGGCATCGGCTTCCTCGGCGAGGCCCGGGCCGCGATCCTGCACCACCACGAGCGGCTCGACGGCAGTGGGTACCCGTACGGCCTGACCGGCCGCCGGATCCCCGAGTTCGCCCGCGTGGTCGCGGTCGCCGACGCGTTCGACGCGATGACCTCGACCCGCTCCTACCGGCCGGGACGCCCGGTGCCGGTCGCCGTGGAGGAGCTCAAGCGGTGTGCCGGCACCCAGTTCGACCCGCAGATGGTGCGGGCGCTGGCGCGGGGCCTGGAACGGCACGGGTGGTCGGGAGCCGTGACGGCGGACGATGTGCCGCCGCCCCGGAGAGGGGGTGCGGGGCACGCAGAGGATGCTCGGGCCGGCCGGGAGCCGCTGCGGCCGCAATCGGCGGAGGGGCTCGATTCCGACGTGCCGCCCTTGCCGTCGTCGTCCGGGCCCGATCCGGACCGGACCCGGTGAGCCCGCGGTGGGTACGGCTGCCGCCCGTCGTCCTGGCCGTTCGCGGCGCCGCCCTCGTGCTCGCCGCCACGGGGCTCGCGCACACCCTCTGGGGCGGCCTCCACGAACCGGGCCACGCCCTCGCCTTCGGGGTGCTCATCACCATCGGTGAGCTGGCCCGCTGGGGCGCCCAGCCGGGGGAGCGGGAACCCGCGCCGCTCGGTGCGGCCGGGGCGCTCGCGTACGCCCTGCTCGGGCGCAGCGGCGGGGAGCCCACCGGCCACGGGGTGCTCCAGGTGATCGCCGTGCTCGTCGCGGCGCAGCTCGTGGCCTCCGTGCCCCACTTCGCGCGCGGCAGCGGGCCGGCCCCCGACCAGGTGGCCCGCCGGATCCTGACGGTGGCCTTCGCGGCCGTCTGTTTCCAGCCGCTGTACAACTCCGGCCGGTCCGAGAGCTGGTTCGGGGACGGCCCGTACTACGCGGCCTTCCTGCTCGTGCTGCTCGGGCTCACCGCGCTGTGCGACGCCGTGCTGGGCGCCCTGCTGCTGCGCGCCCGCACGCTGCCCCGCAGCCTCCGTGCGGCCGGCCTCACGCCTGTCCCGTACGGGCCACTGCTCCGCGACGAACTGCGGGCGCTGGGGGGCATCGGATCGGCGGTCTGCGCGACCGGTGCCGTGATGGCGCTCGGGGTCGCCGTCGCGGGGCTGTGGGCGCTGCCGGTCCTGTGCGTACCGCTGCTGCTCACCCAGGTGTCCTTCCGCAGGTTCGCCGCCGTGCGCACGACGTACCGGCAGACCATCGCCTCGCTTGCCCGGTCGACCGAGATCGCCGGGTACACCCCGCACGGTCACGCCCGCAGGGTGGCGGCGCTCTGCACGGCCGTCGGGCGCGAGATGGGACTCTCCGGGCCCGAGCTCACCGTCCTGGAGTGCGCGGCGCTGATGCACGACATCGGCCAGCTCTCGCTCGTCGACCCGGTGCCGGACGGGGCGACCGCCCGTCTGCCGGCCGCCGAGCAGCGCCGGATCGCGCTCCTGGGCGGCGCGGTGGCCCGCCAGACCGGGGTGGACAAGGAGGTCGCCGTCGTCGTGGAGCAGCAGGCGGACCCCTACCGCGAGCAGCCGCTGTCCGCCAGGATCGTCCGGGCGGTCAACGCATACGACGACCTGTGCGGGGAAGGTCTCAGCGGGCCGCTCGGCGCTCTGGAACAGCTGAGGCTCGGGACCGGCCGCGACTACCAGCCCCTGGTCGTGGAATCGCTTGCCAGGGTTCTGGCCCGGGGCGGTCTGACCCCCGTCCCGCCTGGGTAACCCATGGGTAATGAGCGGGCGTCCGGCCGGGCATGGTTGGATGCGAAGAGAGCGGAAAAACGAGGGTGCCCAGTCGGGACAGGCGGGAATCGTGAGGATCTTCGGGAAGGTACGGCATCGGCCCTCCGCCTCTTGGCGGCAGGCCACGGACCGCGCGTTCACGCTGATCGGCGACGGCCGGTACGAGGACGCGGGCGCACTGCTGACGCGTGCGGCGGACCTGGAGCCCTGGCTCTCCGAGTCGTGGTTCAACCTGGCGCTGCTGCACAAGTTCCGGCACGACTGGGAACAGGCGAGAGCCGCGGGCCTGCGGGCCGTCGCGCTCCTCGACAAGGAGTCCGGCGCCCCCGACTGGTGGAACGTCGGGATCGCCGCCACCGCGCTCCAGGACTGGCCGCTGGCCCGGCGTGCCTGGCAGGCGTACGGACTGAGGGTGCCCGGCGGCGGGCAGCAGACACCGGCGTCCAACAGCGAGCCGGTCGGCATGGAGCTGGGCAGCGCGGCCGTGCGGCTGTCGCCGGAGGGCGAGGCGGAGGTCGTCTGGGGCCGCAGGCTGGATCCGGCACGCATCGAAGTGCTGTCGATCCCGCTGCCGTCGTCCGGGCGGCGCTGGGGCGAGGTCGTCCTGCACGACGGGGTGCCGCACGGTGAGCGGATCACCGCGGCCGGGCCGTCGTACCCCGTGTTCGACGAGATCGAGCTGTGGGCGCCGTCTCCCGTGCCCACCTGGGTGGTGCTCCTGGAAGCGGCCACCGAGGCGGACCGGAACGCGCTGGAGCAGCTGGCGTCCGACGCGGGCTTCGCCGCCGAGGACTGGTCCTCGTCCGTCCGGCTGCTGTGCCGGGCCTGTTCGGAGAGCCGGATGGAGAGCGACGAGGGCGACGGGGAGCACCTGGACCCGCACGACCACAGCGAGCCGGGCCATCCCGGTCCGCTGGGCCACCGCACTGCCGGCGAGCTGTGGGTGCCGGAGCGAGAGTGCGGTCTCGCCGCCCCCGCCGGGCTGGTGCGGGGGCTGCTCGACGGCTGGGTGGCGGACAGTCCGGACAGTCGCGAGTGGCGGGATCTCGAAGAAGTCTGCTGACGTCTCGAGGAACTCTGCTGACGGGTGCCCGTAGGCTGTACGCGCACCGATTCCGGTGCTCGGGTGCCCGGGTTCTCGCGAGCCGCGGATCCCGGGGTTCAGGTTGTGAGGAAGGCGTACGGCGGACATGGCGCAGCAGGAGACGGACGAGCAGATCAGCGTCGACGAGGAAGGTTTCCTCGTCGACACCGAGGACTGTGAGGCGCGTGAGGCGGCACACCGCGAGCGCGGCACCTCGCGCCCGATCACGGTCGTGGGCAACCCGGTCCTGCACAAGGAGTGCAAGGACGTCACCGCGTTCGACGACGACCTGGCCCAGCTGATCGACGACATGTTCGCCAGCCAGCGGACGGCGGAGGGCGTGGGCCTGGCCGCCAACCAGATCGGGGTCGACCTCAAGGTCTTCGTCTACGACTGCCCGGACGACGACGGGGTCCGGCACACGGGCGCCATCTGCAACCCGGTGCTCGACGAGCTGGCGCCCGAGGAGCGCGTCCTGGACGACTCCAACGAGGGCTGCCTCTCGGTCCCGACGGCCTACGCCTCGCTGGCCCGCCCGGACTACGCGGTGGTGCGGGGCCAGGACGCCCAGGGCAATCCGGTCAAGGTCCGGGGCAACGGCTACTTCGCCCGCTGCCTCCAGCACGAGACGGACCACCTGTACGGCTACCTGTACATCGACCGCCTCTCCAAGCGCGACCGCAAGGACGCGCTGCGTCAGATGGCGGAGAACACCCCGCGCTACGAGGTCGTCCCGAACGACTGACCGGGCCGCGCCCGCGTTCTGCGAGGGGCCCTGTTCCGGGACGCCGGAGCGGGGCCCCTGTTGCGTTTTCGTACCGTCAACTCTCGTTCTTCCGTGGATAGTTGACGCGCGTCGACTCGTCCGTCAGGCTCACACTCCACACCTTCACCGCGCTAGGGAGCCCCCCATGCTCAGACGTTCCGCACGACTTCTGCTCGG
Organism: Streptomyces sp. NBC_01013; assembly: GCF_045162765.1. Lineage (NCBI taxonomy): Bacteria > Bacillati > Actinomycetota > Actinomycetes > Kitasatosporales > Streptomycetaceae > Streptomyces > Streptomyces sp. NBC_01013. The sequence goes on along the minus strand of NZ_CP108687.1, from coordinate 2,780,617 downwards.
CCTTGTCATGACCATGGCATTTGCGTTGGGTGGTGCGGTGGTGACCGCCGGAACCGCGCAGGCCGACGGCTGCTACACCTGGACCCGCACCCTGTCCCCGGGCGCCACCGGCAACGATGTCGTCCAGCTCCAGATCCGCGTGGCCGGATACCCCGGATACAACTCCGTGCTCGCCGTCGACGGTTCCTACGGACCCGCCACCACCGCCGCCGTCAAGCGCTTCCAGGCCGCCTACGGACTGGCCGCCGACGGCATCGCCGGCCCCGCCACCCAGTCCAAGCTCTACGCCCTCCAGGACAGCGACTGCACGCCCATCCACTTCACGTACGCCGAACTCAACCGCTGCAACAGCACCTGGGCAGGCGGTGCCGTCGCGGCGGGGACGGCCAAGGCGAACGCGCTGAGCACCATGTGGAAGCTGGAGGCGCTGCGCCACGCGCTCGGTGACCGCCCCATCACCGTCAACAGCGGATTCCGTTCCACCTCCTGCAACAGCGCGGCCGGGGGCGCGTCGAACAGCCGTCATCTGTACGGTGACGCGGCCGACCTCGGAGGGATCGCCTTCTGCACCCTGGCCCAGCAGGCCCGTAACCACGGGTTCAACGGGATCCTCGGCCCGGGCTACCCGGACCACAACGACCACGTCCACGTGAACCAGGGGCCGAGCCACTTCTGGTCGGCGCCCAACTGCGGCATCTGACACGCGTGTGGGGCCCGCCGGCACCGGCGGGCCCCACATCCGTACCCGAGCGGTCAGGCGGCCTCCGCCGTCAGGCGCGTTCCGCCGGTCGTCTGCACCGCGGCGCCGTCCGCGGACCGCTCCGTCAGCCGGAGCTGCGAGACGGCGTTGCGCAGGACCAGCGCACCGGCTCCGGCGTCCAGCTGCCAGCGCTGCGTACGCACGCCCGCCGAGCAGCTCGCGAGCGACAGCTCGGCCCCCACCTCCAGCGGGGCGCCCAGGTACTTCTTCCCGCGCACCGCGTCCAGGCACAGGCCGCTGTCCGCGGCCTGCACGGTGTAGTAGCCGTCGCCGGTCGCCGTCAGCGTCCAGGCCGCCTCAGCGCCCTTGGTCAGCGATACCCCGGCGTCCGTGCCGGGCGTGAGCGCCTTCGCGCCCGCGGTCAGCCGGTACGTACCGTCGGCCAGAGGGGTGCGGTCGGTGTTGTCCCACCCGGGGGCGTGTCCGATCCTGCGGGCCAGGGCCTCGAAACCGGCGTACGTCCCGCTGGGCTTCGGGCCTCCCCAGGTGGCCTGTGCGATGAAGCGCAGCGGCATGAACACCTTCGCCTCGACCTCGTTCTCGGTCTCGGCCGCCGCACTGTCCGGCCACAGGCTGATCTTCGCGCCGGTCAGGTTCGCCGCCGTGGCCGGCAGGGTCTGGCCCTCGAAGCGCAGGGGCGTCCAGTCGCTCTCGTACAGCTTCTGGGTCTGCATCGTGTACCCGCCGCGCACGAGGTAGAGCGCGTACGCGGAGTTCATCACCGGTCGGCCCTCGGCCAGCAGGGCGGAAGGCTGCTGGATGGCGCCGCCGCCCAGCCAGTGCTCGACGGTGATGTCACGGTCGAGGGGGACGACGCTGTTACGGCCCACCAGGCCGTCGTTCCAGATCCGCAGCGACCGGCCATCGGCCTTCACATGGGCGTTGACCTGGTTGATGAAGTCGGCGAAGAGGTCGTCGGGGGTGGCCGATGCTCCGAACTTCGCGGTCGCGGCCGACTGCAGCTGCGGATAGTTCGGGTACGAGGAGCCGATCATGTACTCGTCGGCGCCCATGTGCCAGGTGCGGGTGTCCCACACCTCCAGTGCCTCGTCGACCATCGAGGTGTAGTACGCCAGCGCCTCGGGCCGGGAGATGTCCAGCCGGGGCGGTGAGGCGACGCCGTCCTTGTCCTTGAGCTGGAGCTCCGGGTGGTTCTCCAGGTAGGTGTCCATGTGGCCCGGGGAGTTGATCTCCGGCACCAGGTCGACGTGGTACTTCTTCGCCATCGCGACCAGGGCGCGCACCTGCGGCTTCGTGTAGTAGCCCCAGAAGGCCGACTCGGGATCGACGTCGCTCCTGACCTTCGCCTCGATCCAGAGCTGGTTGAGCTTCTGCGAGGCCATGTCCTTCATCAGCCGCTCGAACCAGGGCAGCGAGACGTTGATGTAACAGGCGCACACCCCGACCCCGCGCTCGCGGTAGGCGGGCACATCGGTCGCTGAACCACGCGCGGCCCGGCCGTCGTCGTTCAGCAGCTGCAGCACGGTGCGCGAACCGTAGAACACCCCCGCCGATGTCGCGGCCGTGACCGTGACCCGGTCACCGACGTCGAGGCGGTAGCCCTCCGTGCCCAGCGAGCCCTTCAGGGACGGGTCCTGGCGCAGCACGATGTCACCGGAGCGGGCCTTGCCCCGCGACACCGGGGCCTCGCCGGCCAGCTCACCCGCGAACCGCGCCGCGTCGGCCGCCGTGCGCTGTTCCCGCACCCCGTCCAGCACGATCCTGGCCCGGTCGGAGAGGGTGAACTCCCCCTCGCCGGGCTGCCACTGCCGTAGCGAGGGCAGCACCTCGGGCGGCGGTGCGGGAGCTGCCGCCCCGTCCACGGCCGAGGCGCTCTGCAGGGGCAGCAGAGTGGCGGTGAGCGCGGCCACCACGGCCCCGACGGTCCTTCGTTTAGCCATCCGGATGTCCATGCGCCCGACCCTGGCGCGCCGACAGGGGTCCGGTCCATGGACAGGTGCAGGAATCGATTGGACGAATGGTCCGACGTCAGATCTGTCAATGATCAGGCAACTTCGGTCAAGTCGGTCGGACCGCGGAAGGTCCGGCGGTACGCGTTCGGCGTGGTCCCCAGCGAGCGTACGAACTGATGGCGGAGCGCGGCGGCGTTGCCGAAGCCGGTCTGTCCGGCGATCGTATCCATCGTTTCATCCGATGTCTCCAGCAGGTGCTGGGCCAGCAGCACTCGCTGCCGCAGCAGCCAGCGGTACGGCGTGGTGCCCGTCTCCTGCTGGAAGCGGCGGGCGAAGGTGCGCGGGGACATGTGCGCCTGGGCGGCGAGCTGCTCGACGGTCATCTCCCGGTCGAGGTGTCGGTCCATCCAGGCCAGTGTGTCGCCGACCGTGTCGCAGGGGGTGCGCGGCAGTGGACGCTGGATGTACTGCGCCTGCCCGCCGTCGCGGTGCGGCGGCACCACCATGCGCCGGGCGATGCTGTTGGCGGCGGCGGTTCCGTACTCCTGGCGGACCAGGTGCAGGCAGGCGTCGATCCCCGCGGCCGTGCCCGCCGACGTGATGACCGGGCCCTCGTCCACGTACAGCACGTCCGGCTCCACGACGGCCCGCGGGAAGCGGCGGGCCAGCTCGGCGGCGTGGCGCCAGTGAGTCGTGCAGCGCCGGCCGTCCAGCAGGCCGGCCGCGCCGAGCACGTACGCCCCCGAGCAGACGCTCAGCACCCTGGCCCCGCGCTCCACGGCCCGGCGCAGCGCCTCCAGCACCGCCTCGGGGTACTCCCGGTCGACGAAGTGGGTGCCGGCCGGGACCGCGATGAGGTCGGCCTCCTCCAGGCGGTCGAGGCCGTGGGGGGTGGTGATGGTGAATCCGGCGTGGGTGCGCAGGACCTGGCCCTCGGCGGAGACCACGGCGAAATCGTGCACCGGCAGTCCCTCGTCGCTGCGGTCGAGTCCGAACACCTCGCACAGGACGCCGAGTTCGAAGGGATTCACTTCGTCGAGCAGCAGGGCGGCGACATTTTTCAGCATGCCCCCAGTGTGGCAGTAATTCGATGCTCCATGACAGTCCTGCCACTGCCACGATCGGCCGGAACCGACGACAGTAGAGGCATGAACACATTCCTGAACTACCTGGGCACAACGGTTGTTTTCGCACTCTTCCTGCTGCCGACGCTGGTCGGCATCGCCCGCGAACGCCGCATCGACCGCCAGCTGCGGGAGGCGGAACGGGTCCGGAGTGCCGAGCCCCCGCAAACGCGGGACGCCGCGCGGCCGGTGAAGGCCGCACGGCGTCCGTACGTCAGGAGCTGGGCGAGGATCTGAACGGGTCAGAAGTCGTCGTCGAAGCCGACCGTTCCCTCGACGGCCACCTGGTACGCGGAGGGGCGCCGCTCGAAGAAGTTCGTCAGTTCCTGGACTCCCTGGAGCTCCATGAACGAGAACGGATTCTCCGATCCGTACACCGCGGGGAAGCCCAGCCGGGTGAGTCGCTGGTCGGCGACGCACTCCAGGTACTGGCGCATCGACTCGGTGTTCATCCCGGGCAGGCCGTCGCCGCACAGGTCACGGCCGAACTGCAGCTCCGCCTCGACGGCCTCCCTCAGCATGTCGGTGACCTGCTGCTGGAGCTCGTCGTCGAAGAGGTCGGGCTCCTCCTTGCGGACGGTGTCGACCACCTCGAACGCGAAGTTCATGTGCATCGTCTCGTCACGGAACACCCAGTTGGTGCCCGTGGCGAGACCGTGCAGCAGCCCGCGCGAGCGGAACCAGTACACGTACGCGAAGGCGCCGTAGAAGAACAGCCCCTCGATGCACGCCGCGAAGCAGATCAGGTTCAGCAGGAAACGGCGGCGGTCGCCCTTCGTCTCCAGCCGGTCGATCTTCTCGACCGAGTCCATCCACCGGAAGCAGAACTGTGCCTTCTCGCGGATCGACGGGATCTCCTCCACCGCGTCGAAGGCGGCCGCCCGGTCGTCCGGATCGGGGAGATAGGTGTCCAGCAGCGTCAGATAGAACTGGACGTGCACGGCCTCCTCGAAGAGCTGCCGCGACAGGTACAGCCGGGCCTCGGGGGAGTTGATGTGCTTGTACAGCGTCAGCACGAGGTTGTTGGAGACGATCGAGTCACCGGTCGCGAAGAACGCCACCAGCCGGCCGATCAGGTGCTGCTCGGCGGGCGACATCTTGGCGAGGTCCGCCACGTCGGAGTGGAGGTCGACCTCCTCCACGTGCCAGGTGTTCTTGATCGCGTCCCGGTAGCGCTCGTAGAAGTCCGGGTAGCGCATCGGCCGCAGGGTCAGTTCGAAGCCCGGGTCCAGCAGGTTCTTGTGGTCGTCGGTGCTCATTACTGGCAGGCCTCGCAGGATTCGGGATTCTCCAGGGAACAGGCGATCGCGTCCGCGTCGGGCGCGGGTGCCTGCTCGGGGATCGGTGCGGCGGACGCCGCACGGGCGATCCGGGTCGCCGGGCGTGAGCGCAGGTAGTACGTCGTCTTCAGCCCCTGCTTCCAGGCGTACGCGTACATGGAGGAGAGCTTGCCGATCGTCGGCGTCTCCAGGAACAGGTTCAGCGACTGGCTCTGGTCGAGGAACGGCGTACGGGCCGCCGCCATGTCGATCAGGCCGCGCTGCGGGATCTCCCACGCCGTGCGGTACAGGGCCCGCACCTCCTCCGGGATCCACGCGAAGCCCTGCACCGAGCCGCTCGCCTCGCGCAGCGCCTCACGGGTCCGCGCGTCCCACACGCCGAGCTTCTTCAGCTCGTCCACGAGATAGGCGTTGACCTGGAGGAACTCACCACTGAGCGTCTCGCGCTTGAAGAGGTTGGAGACCTGGGGCTCGATGCACTCGTACACGCCCGCGATCGAGGCGATCGTCGCCGTCGGCGCGATGGCCAGGAGCAGCGAGTTGCGCATGCCGGTCTTCGCGACCCGGGCGCGCAGGGTGTCCCAGCGCTCCGGCCAGTTCAGCTCGGTGTCGTAGTGGTCGGGGTGCAGCACACCGCGGGCGGCGCGCGTCTCGGACCACGCGGGGAGCGGGCCCGAGCGCTCGGCGAGGTCGCAGGACGCCTCGTACGCCGCGAGCATGATGCGCTCGGAGATCTTCGTCGACAGGGCGCGGGCCTCGGGGGAGTCGAACGGGAGCCGCAGCTGGAAGAAGACGTCCTGGAGCCCCATGGCGCCCAGGCCCACGGGCCGCCAGCGGGCGTTGGACCGGCCGGCCTGCTCGGTCGGGTAGAAGTTGATGTCCACGACCCGGTCGAGGAAGGTCACGGCGGTACGGACGGTGGCGTCCAGGCGCTCCCAGTCGATCGTGCCGTCGGTGACGAACGCGCCGAGGTTGACCGAGCCGAGGTTGCAGACGGCCGTCTCGCCGTCGTCGGTGACCTCCAGGATCTCGGTGCACAGGTTGGACGAGTGCACGACGCGGCCCGGCTCGGCGGTCTGGTTCGCGGTCCGGTTGGAAGCGTCCTTGAACGTCATCCAGCCCTGGCCGGTCTGGGCGAGGGTCCGCATCATCCGGCCGTACAGCTCACGGGCGGGCATGGTCTTGCGCGCCAGGCCCTTGGCCTCGGCGGACCGGTAGGCGGCATCGAACTCGTCGCCCCACAGGTCGACCAGTTCGGGCACGTCGGCAGGGGAGAACAGCGACCAGGTGCCGTCCGCGTCCACCCGGCGCATGAACTCGTCGGGGATCCAGTGCGCCAGGTTGAGGTTGTGCGTGCGCCGCTGGTCCTCGCCCGTGTTGTCGCGCAGCTCCAGGAACTCCTCGATGTCCGCGTGCCACGTCTCCAGGTAGACGGCGGCTGCGCCCTTGCGCCGGCCGCCCTGGTTGACCGCGGCGACGGAGGCGTCGAGCGTCTTCAGGAACGGCACGATGCCGTTGGAGTGCCCGTTGGTGCCACGGATCAGCGAACCGCGGGCGCGGATGCGGGAGTACGAGAGGCCGATGCCGCCCGCGTGCTTGGAGAGGCGTGCCACCTGGTGGTAGCGGTCGTAGATCGAGTCCAGCTCGTCCAGCGGGGAGTCCAGCAGGTAGCAGGAGGACATCTGCGGGTGCCGGGTGCCGGAGTTGAAGAGCGTGGGGGAGGAGGGCAGGTAGTCCAGCCGGCTCATCAGCCCGTACAGCGCGGCGACCTCGTCCAGGGCGCGCTCGGAGGTGTCCTCGGCGAGACCGGAGGCGACGCGCAGCATGAAGTGCTGCGGCGTCTCGATGACCTGACGGGTGAGCGGGTGACGCAGCAGGTAACGGCTGTGCAGGGTGCGCAGGCCGAAATAGCCGAAGCGGTCGTCGGCGCCGTCGGAGAGCGACTGCCCGACCAGCGCGTCCAGGGCGGCGGCGTGGAGCGTCACGAACTCGGCGGTGCGGTCCGCGATCAGGCCCTCGCGGTGGCCGACGGCGACCGAGGCGGAGAACGACGTCGCGCCCTGCCCGGCCGCCTCGTCCGCGATGGTGCGGGTGAGGAGGCGGGCGGCGAGCCGGGAGTAGGCGGGGTCCTCGGAGATCAGACCCGCGGCGGCCTCGGTGGCCAGCGAGCGCAGCTCGGCCTCGTCCGACCGGGCGTTGCGGCCGCGCAGAGCGGCGGCGGCGACGCGTCCGGGGTCGGTGTCGGGCAGATCGGCGGTGAGGTCGGTCAGGGTCCGCAGCAGTGCGGTCCCCGGTCCGTCCTTCGCGGGTCCGCCGGACAGGACCGCTTGGGCCTCGGCTGCTTCGGACTCTGCCGCTGAAACCGGATCGGCTGGCGCGATGGTCACGCGGTGCTCTCCCTCGCTCGGATCGGGGCCATCGGGGAGCGGGGGCAGCCGGGCGGAGCGGGACCCGGCAGGGCAGCGCTCCGTGCGGCGTCCACCGGCCCATCCACGAGGCCCGGACGTCTGGGCATCCGGATCGGTCGAGCCGGATGCGCTGCCGGCAGGAGCTCGGACTGGGGTGCGCAAAAGCACACCGAACACACCGTTGCGGGACAGTTCCGGATTCGCACCGGATTTCCCTGCGGCGACAGCGAGCATGAGCATACATGTGGGGGCTGCCGTATGCGGCAGCCCCCACATGTTGTGTCGTACGTGGTCTTAGCACGCCTTACGGCAGAGGGCCGAGCTCCAGACGGTACGTCAGCAGCTTGAGGTCGGCGATGGGGTTCCAGTCCCTCTCGGGGGTCCGTACGAAGCCCAGGCGCCCGTAGATCCGGTGGGCCCCGAGCATCGCCGGCTGCGTCGACAGGACGAGCCCCGTGACCCCCGTGGTGCCCCGCGCGCGGTCGATACAGGCCCGTACGAGTGCCTCGCCCGCGCCGGCGCCACGAGCCTCGCGGGAGACCGCCAGCATCCGGAACTCGGCTTCGTCCGCCGCGGCGATGTCGGCCCACGGGTTGCCCGGCGGGGCGTAGGTGACCCCGCCCAGGACGTGGCCCCGGGCGTCGGCGGCCACCAGCACCTCCGCCTCGGCGGCCCGGCGGGGGACGTCGCGCAGCTGCACCAGGTACGGGTCGTCGGCGCCGTAGTCCAGGAGCCCGTCGCCGAGATAGGCCTCGGCCGTGATCTCGCCGAGGAGTACGTGTTCGGCGGGGGCGACCGGCCGGATCGATATGTCCATGGGCGGAAGTCTGCCGCACGGGCGGGCTGTGGCCGCAGAGATTTTCCGCGGACGCGCGACGGGCCGCCGCCCCCTCCGGAGAGGGGTGCGGCGGCCCGCCGCGCACATGTCGCCGGTCAGTGACCGCCCGGCGCACCGGCGGTGGCCGGCGGGAGCTCCGTCTTCACGCCGGGGTCGCCCGCGTCCGCGGTGTAATCGGACGGGGAGGTCTCGTCGATCCCCGTGGGCGCCTTCACGGCGTTCAGGACGAAGGTGAGCACGACCGTGACCACGAGGTTCAGCACGAACGCCGTGAGGCCGATGTAGCCGATCTCGCCGAGGCCCGGGATCTCCTTGGAGGACCCGCCGAAGTGCGCCTGGGTCGGGCTGGCGACGCCGTACGCTGCGGCCGTCCCGTAGATCATGCCGACCGCCCAGCCCGCGAGCAGCGCCCAGCGGTGGAACCACCGGGTGAACAGCCCGCCGACCAGGGCCGGCATCGTCTGGAGGATCCAGATTCCGCCGAGCAGCTGGAAGTTGATCGCGACCGTCTTGTCCATGGTGAGGACGAAGGCGAGCGCGCCGACCTTCACCAGCAGCGAGACCAGCTTGGAGACCCTGGTCTCCTGCGCGGGTGTCGCGTCGGGCTTCAGGAAGTCCTTGTAGATGTTGCGGGTGAACAGGTTCGCCGCGGCGATCGACATGATCGCGGCGGGCACCAGTGCGCCGATGCCGATGGCGGCGAACGCGACGCCCGCGAACCAGTCGGGGAACATGTTCTCGAACAGCTGTGGGATGGCCAGCTGGCCGTTGTCCACCTTGACCCCGGCGGCGATCGCCATGAAGCCGAGCAGCGCGAGCAGGCCCAGCATCAGCGAGTACAGCGGCAGGATCGTCGTGTTGCGGCGGATCACCTCACGGCTGCGGCTGGAGAGCGTCGCCGTGATCGAGTGCGGATACATGAAGAGTGCCAGGGCCGAACCCAGCGCCAGGGTGGCGTAACCCCACTGCCCTGCCGCGGCGGGTGCGAGCGCACCGGTCGGCTTGCCGCCCGGCGGGCCTGCGAACTTCTCCTGTGCGGCGGCGAAGATGTCGTCGAAGCCGCCGAGCTTGATCGGGATGTAGATGATCGCCACGGCGATGACCAGGTAGATCAGGCCGTCCTTGACGAAGGCGATCAGCGCGGGTGCGCGCAGCCCGGAGGAGTACGTGTACGCGGCGAGCACCGCGAACGCGATCAGCAGCGGCAGGTCCTTGACGAACCAGTGGGTGTTCTCGCCGCCGCCGACGCCCATCACGTCCAGGACCGCCTGGATGCCGACGAGCTGGAGCGCGATGTACGGCATCGTGGCGAGGATGCCGGTGACGGCGACCGCCAGCGAGAGCCCCTTGGAGCCGAAGCGTCCGCGGACGAAGTCCGAGGTGGTGACGTAGCCGTGCTTGTGGGACACCGACCACAGGCGCGGCAGGAAGGTGAAGATCAGCGGGTACACCAGGATGGTGTAGGGCACCGCGAAGAAGCCGGCCGCGCCCGCCGCGTAGATCGCTGCCGGTACGGCGACGAAGGTGTACGCGGTGTAGAGGTCGCCGCCGAGCAGGAACCAGGTGACCCAGGTGCCGAACGACCGTCCGCCCAGACCCCATTCGTCGAGGCTGGCCTCGTTCTCGGCCTTGCGCCACCGGGCGGCCATGAAGCCGACGACCGTGACGGCCAGGAAGAAGAAGATGAAGACGCCGAGCGCGACGCCGTTCACGCCGTCCTTCATGCCGACGCACCCCCCTTGCGGGCGCGCTGGTCACGCTGCCACAGCTTGTACGCGATCATGGTGAGCGCCGTGGAGATCAGCACCCAGAGCATCTGGTACCAGTAGAAGAACGGGATGCCGATGAAGGCCGGATCGACCTTGGCGTACGAGCTCACCCAGAGCATCGCCACGAACGGCGCGATGAGGCAGAGGGCGATGACCACCCTCATGGGTGTGACGGTGGGTGGTTTTCCTTCTGGTTCTTCCGGCATGGCGGCGACTCCGTCCCCTCGCTGATCACCTGGTGTAATGCGCACGAAATCTAGGCGAGGGTCCCGGCCACCGTCACCCCCTGTCCGCATTGCGGTCCGGCAACGGTCCTGTGGCGTCGGACGTCCGGTCGAAATGACGCCAAACGTCGGGGTATTGGTCCAGGCCAAGTGGGGGTGAAGGTGCGCAGGGCAGTGAGCAGCCCCCGTGGGAACGCTTCCACGGGGGCTGCTCAACGGTTCCGGAGCCGGTGTCAGTCCAGCGGACGCTTCAGGCGCGCCACGAACTTGTAGCGGTCGCCCCGGTAGACCGAGCGGACCCACTCGACGGGTTCGCCCTGGCCGTCCAGCGAGTGCCGGGACAGCATGAGCATCGGCAGTCCGACGTCCGTACCGAGCAGGCCGGCCTCGCGCGGGGTGGCCAGGGAGGTCTCGATGGTCTCCTCGGCCTCGGCCAGCCGCACGTCGTACACCTCGGCCAGGGCGGTGTAGAGGGACGTGTACTTCACCAGTGAACGCCGCAGCGCGGGAAAGCGTTTGGCCGAGAGGTGAGTGGTCTCGATCGCCATCGGCTCACCGCTCGCCAGGCGCAGCCGCTCGATCCGCAGCACGCGCCCGCCCGCGGTGATGTCGAGCAGTCCGGCGAGCGTGTCGTCGGCGGTGACATAACCGATGTCCAGGAGCTGGGACGTCGGTTCCAGGCCCTGGGCGCGCATGTCCTCGGTGTACGAGGTGAGCTGCAGGGCCTGCGAGACCTTCGGCTTGGCGACGAAGGTGCCCTTCCCCTGGATGCGCTCCAACCGGCCCTCGACGACCAGTTCCTGGAGTGCCTGGCGCACGGTGGTGCGCGAGGTGTCGAACTCCGCGGCCAGGGTCCGCTCCGGGGGCACGGGGGTGCCCGGCGGCATCGTGTCCGTCATGTCGAGGAGATGTCGCTTCAGCCGGTAGTACTTCGGGACGCGTGCGGTGCGCGTGCCCACGCCCGCGCCCGTCTCGTTCTCCGTACTGCCCCCGTCGGCGCCCATGGCCCGCCTTCCCGACTGCTGCGTTGCTGCCGTCACCGGCTCCTCCGTCTGTCGCGGCTCACATGGTGGCACGGTCCGGTCACGGCTCGTCGCCCTCCCTCAGGTGTCGGTCCTGTAACGGACGCGAGTGCACTTCTTATACACCCTTGACACCCCTAAAGGTCTAGGCCAAGCTCCCGGTACTGGTCTAAACCATTAAAGACCAGGTCCCAGCCCCACGGGCAGTACCCGTCGCATTCAATTGTGCGACGGAGGGCGTTCTCGGGTGGTGGGGGGAATTCTCTTGCATCCCTGAGGAGGGTGTTCGTGAAGCGCGGACTCATCGCGGCCATTGGCGTCGTGGCTCTGCTGGCCGGTGCCACTGCCTGTGGCTCGGACGACAAGACCGACAGCAGCAGCAAGAAGACCGGCCCCGACAGTTACAAGGGCCAGACGCTGACTGTCTGGGCCATGGACGGCTCGACGCCTCCCGGCTGGACCAAGGACCTGACTGCCGCCTTCGAGAAGAAGACCGGCGCCAAGCTGAAGTTCGAGACCCAGAAGTGGGACGGCATTCAGCAGAAGATCACGACGGCTCTCTCGGAGTCGACCCCGCCGGACGTCATCGAGGTCGGCAACACCCAGACCCCGGCCTACGCGGCCACGGGCGGCCTCTCCGACCTGAGCGACCTCAAGAAGGAGATCGGCGGCGACTGGGTCGAGGCCCTCAACGAGTCCTCGGTCTTCGACGGCAAGCAGTACGCCGCCCCGTGGTACTTCGCCAACCGCGTCGTCATTTACAACAAGAAGGTCTGGGCCGACGCCGGCATCAAGGACACCCCGAAGACGCGGGACGAGTTCTTCAAGGACCTGGACGCCATCAAGAAGAAGGGCAAGGCGGAGCCGATCTACCTGCCCGGCCAGAACTGGTACTTCTTCGACGGCCTGACCATCGGCCAGGGCGCGGACCTCGTGAAGAAGGAAGGGGACAAGTACGTCTCCAACCTCTCCGACCCCAAGGTCACCGCCGCCATGGAGCTCTACAAGAAGTACCAGGGCTACTCCAAGGCTCCCAAGGACAAGGACGAGGCCACCCCGCAGCAGGCCGAGGTCTTCGCCAAGGGCAACGTCGGTGCCTTCATCGGCATGGGCTGGGAGGCCGGCACGGCCATCGCGGCCAACAAGAAGATCGAGAGCGACATCGGCTACTTCACCATCCCGGGTGAGACCGCCGGCAAGCCCGAGGGCGTCTTCCTCGGTGGCTCGAACTTCGCGGTCGCCGCGGGCAGCAAGAAGCAGGACCTCGCCAAGGAGTTCCTGAAGCTCTCCCTGTCCGACCAGTTCGAGGGCCAGCTGGCCAAGGAGAACGGCGTCATCCCGAACAAGGAGTCGCTCAACTCCAACCTGACCGGAAACGGCGCCGCCGAGGCCGCCGCCCCGGCTGCCGTCGCCGGTGGCACCACCCCGCTCATCCCCGAGTGGGCCGCAGTCGAGAACGCGCCGAACCCGATCAAGAGCTACATGACCGCGGTTCTGAACGGCAAGTCGCCGGCCGACGCCGCCAAGGCGGTCGAGTCGGAGATCAACAAGCGTCTCTCGCAGAAGAGCTGATTGCACGCGCCGGGGGGCGGGCAACGACCGCCCCCCGGCGCACTCGCGTGACTCGACCGTACGGCCCAAGACAGAGATGGCGAGCATGTCAGTGCAGACCGAAAAAGTGGACTCGGTCCCGGCAGCCGGCGTCCGCAAGGATGACGCCCCTTCCGGCGGCCCCGCCGCATCGCGCAAGGAGCGGACCGGCGGCTCCGCCCCCTACCTCCTCCTCGTGCCCGCACTGCTCGTCACAGCGGTGCTCCTGGGCTACCCGCTGGTCAAGAACGGCATGCTGTCGTTCCAGAACCTCAACCCGCGCCAGCTGATCCTCCACCTGACCGAGTGGAACGGCATCGACAACTACAAGGAAGTTCTCGGCAGCTCGGACTTCTGGAGGGTTGTTGAGCGGTCGGTCCTCTTCACCGCCGCCAACGTCGTCCTGATCATGGTGCTCGGGATGCTGGTCGGCCTCCTGCTCGCACGGCTCGGCAAGAAGATGCGACTGGTGCTCATGCTGGGCCTGGTGCTCGCCTGGGCCATGCCGATGATCGCGGCGACCACGGTCTACCAGTGGCTGTTCGCTCAGCGGTTCGGTGTCGTCAACTACGTCCTCGACAGCCTCGGCTGGCACTCGATGGCCGACTTCAACTGGACGAGCAGTCAGCTGTCCACCTTCTCACTGGTCACCCTGGTGATCGTCTGGCAGTCCATCCCCTTCGTGGCGATCAACCTGTACGCCGCGTCGACGACGATCCCCAAGGAGCTGTACGAGGCCGCCTCGCTGGACGGCGCCAACTCCTGGAAGAGCTTCACCTTGGTGACGCTCCCGTTCCTCAAGCCGTTCCTGCTGGCCACGACGTTCCTCGAAATCATCTGGGTCTTCAAGTCCTTCGCCCAGCTCTTCGCGATCAACGGCGGCGGCCCGGACCGGCTCACCGAGACCCTGCCCGTCTACGCGTTCGTCGAAGGCGTCGGCAACCAGCACTTCGGCATGGGTGCGGCCATCTCGTTCCTGACGATCATCGTCCTGCTGGCGATGACCGCCTACTACCTGCGCACCGTACTCAAGCAAGAGGAGGACGAGCTGTGAAGCGCTCACTGTTCGGCCGGATCTGGCCCAACCTGACGGCAGTCGTCCTCTTCATAGGCTTCGCTTTCCCCGTCTACTGGATGTTCAGCACGGCCTTCAAGCCGACCGGCGACATCGTCACCGACACCCCCGTGTGGTTCCCCACCGACATCACCTTCGAGCACTTCAAGAAGGCCATGGCGGCCGACCACTTCTGGACCCTGGTCGCCAACTCGTTCACGGTGACGATCGTGTCCGTGGTCGCCTCGCTGGTGATCGCGCTGCTGGCGTCCTTCGCGATGGCGCGCATGCGCTTCAAGGGCCGCCGCGGCATCCTGCTGACGTTCATGATCGCGCAGATGGCGCCCTGGGAAGTCATGGTCATCGCGATCTACATGCTGGTCCGCGACGCGGACATGCTGAACAGCCTGGTCCCGCTGACGGCCTTCTACATGATGATGGTCCTGCCCTTCACCATTCTGACGCTGCGCGGCTACGTCGCCGCCGTGCCCAAGGAACTGGAGGAGTCCGCCATGGTCGACGGCTGCACCCGCCCGCAGGCGTTCAGGAAGGTGATCCTGCCCCTGCTCGGCCCCGGTCTGATGGCGACCTCGCTCTTCGGTTTCATCACCGCCTGGAACGAGTTCCCGCTCGTCCTCATCCTCAACAAGGACATCGAGTCCCAGACCCTGCCGCTCTGGCTCTCGCAGTTCCAGACCGCGTTCGGTGACGACTGGGGAGCGACCATGGCTGCCTCCTCACTCTTCGCGATCCCGATCCTGATCCTCTTCATCTACTTGCAGCGCAAGGCCGTCAGCGGTCTTACCGACGGCGCAGTGAAGGGATAACGCCTCCCATGACCACCCTGACTTCCACCACGGACACCGTCACCCGCGACGCCCTCGCCGTCCTGCAGCCGGGCTTCACCGGCACCACCGCACCGGACTGGCTGCTGCGCCGTGTCGGCGAAGGGCTCTCCTCCGTCGGTCTCTTCGGCCGCAACATCGAGACGCCCGAGCAACTCGCCGCGCTCACCGCACAGCTCCGCGCCGAACGCGACGACGTGCTCGTCGCGATCGACGAGGAGGGCGGCGACGTCACCCGGCTGGAGGTGCGTCACGGCTCGTCCTTCCCCGGCAACCTGGCGCTCGGTTCCGTCGACGACGTGGCGCTGACCCGCGCCGTCGCCCAGGAACTGGGCCGCCGGCTCGCCGACTGCGGCGTCAACCTCAACTGGGCGCCCTCCGCGGACGTCAACTCCAACCCCGGCAACCCGGTCATCGGGGTGCGGTCCTTCGGCGCCGACCCCCACCTGGTCGCCCGCCACACCGCCGCGTACGTCGAGGGCCTCCAGGCCGCCGGCGTCGCCGCCTGCACCAAGCACTTCCCGGGACACGGCGACACCGCGGTCGACTCGCACCACGCGCTGCCCCGCATCGACGTGGACCTGGAGACCCTGCACGCCCGTGAGCTGGTGCCCTTCCGGGCGGCCATCGCAGCGGGCTCCAAGTCGGTGATGAGCGCGCACATCCTGCTGCCCGCGCTCGACCCGCACCGCCCGGCGACCCTGAGCCCGCAGATCCTGACCGGTCTGCTGCGCGAGGAGCTGGGCTACGACGGCCTGATCGTCACCGACGCCGTGGAGATGCAGGCCATCGCCTCCACGTACGGGATCGAGCGCGGCTCGGTCCTCGCGATCGCGGCGGGTGCCGACGCGCTGTGCGTCGGCGGCGGCCTCGACGACGACAGCACGGTCCTGCGGCTGCGCGACGCGCTGGTCGCGGCGGTGCGTGCCGGTGAACTGCCCGAGGAGCGGCTGGCCGATGCCGCGGCCCGGGTCCGGGCCCTCGCGTCCTGGACGCAAGGGGCGAGGGGGGCTGTCTCGGAGCCGGGCGCGGCAGTGCAGGAGGGGACCGCGCCCGGCACCGGAAACAGCACGGACATCGGATCGGACATCGGTCTGATCGCCGCCCGCCGCGCGGTCAGGGTGACGGGCACGGCCGAGCCGCTCACCGAACCGGCGTACGTGGCCGCGTTCACCCCGGTCGCGAACATCGCGGTCGGCGACGAGACCCCGTGGGGTGTCGCCGCCGAACTGGCCCGGCTGGTTCCGGGTACCGGGACCGACACGTACAGCGGCCTGACCGAGGCACCCGCGGCCGGTGTGCTGCGGGCCGCGGGGGAGCGGCGCATCGTCGCCGTCGTCCGCGACGCGCACCGCCACCCGTGGATGACCGAGGCCCTCGACGCGGTGCTCGCGGCGCGTCCGGACACGATCGTGGTCGAGATGGGCGTCCCCCAGGCCGAGCCCAGGGGTGCCCTGTACATCGCCACCCACGGTGCGGCCAGGGTGTGCGGTCTGGCCGCGGCGGAGGTCATCACCGGGGGCTGACCCCATGCAGCCCACCCGGGCACGATCAAGCCCGTGCCTGGGCACGATCAAGCCCGTCCGGCGATTGAGGACAGCGCGGCCGGCGAGGCGCCCCGCACGCATGAGGGCCGGGACACCACAGGTGCCCCGGCCCTCACGCGTACCGCAAGGACTAAATACCCTGCCACAGCGGCTTCGCCGCATACGTGGCGCGGAAGTAGTCCGCCAGCTTCAGCTTGGACGCCGCCGCCTCGTCGACCACGATCGTGGCGTGCGGGTGCAGCTGCAGCGCCGAGGCGGGCACGATCGCGGCGATCGGGCCCTCGACCGTCTGCGCCACGGCGTCGGCCTTGCCCTCGCCCGTCGCGAGCAGGATCGGGTGACGCGACTCCAGGATCGTGCCGATGCCCTGCGTGATGACGTGGTGCGGCACCTGCTCGATGTCGTCGTCGAAGAAGCGCGCGTTGTCGACCCGGGTCTGCTCGGTCAGCGTCTTGATCCGGGTACGGGAGGCGAGCGAGGAGCACGGCTCGTTGAAGCCGATGTGCCCGTCCGTGCCGATCCCGAGCAGCTGGAGGTCCACTCCGCCGGCCTCGGCGAGCGCCTTGTCGTACGCCTCGCAGGCGGCCTGGACGTCGTCGGCGGAGCCGTCAGGGCCCATGAACGACGCCTCGGAGAGTCCGAGCGGCTCGACGACCTCGCGCAGCACCACGGAGCGGTACGACTCCGGATGGCCCGTCGGCAGCCCCACGTACTCGTCGAGCTGGCAGATGCGGGCGCGCGACGCGTCCACCGCGCCCGAGCGGACCTTCTCGGCCAGCGCCCGGTAGATGGGCAGCGGGGTCGATCCGGTGGCAACGCCGAGAAGTGCGTCGGGCTTACGGCTCAGCAGGGCGCCGATGGCCCCCGCGATGAGTTCGCCGCCTGCCTTGGCGTCCGGGACGATGACAACTTCCACGCGGGGCCTGCCGATCTAGAGTGAAGACATGTGGTATAGACCAATCTAGCCATAATCTAGCAGACCTCGCGCCCACGGACACGGCTCCGGGCGTCCTCGGGGAGACCTTTTCGGGGGCTCCCTGGCGCCCCCGCGCCGGGGCCGTCCGCTGGCGGGTCCTTGGTGCCCCGTGTTCGACTTGACCGACGCATCGCGACACCCTCCGGGAGGCACCAGACATGTCCGCCACGTACCCGGCCGACGAGGGCGAGCAGCCCGGCCGGATCATGTCCGGCGAGATGGCCGAGCAGCCCGCGATGCTCCGGCGCATCCTCGACCGCGGAGCCCCGGCCATCCGGGCGGTGGCCGTCGAGATCGCGGCCCGGAACCCACGCTTCGTGCTGCTCACGGCCCGCGGCACGTCGGACAACGCCGCGCTCTACGCGAAGTACCTGCTGGAGATCACGCTCGGTCTGCCCTGCGGCCTGGCCTCGATGTCCACGACCACCGCCTACGGTGCGAAGCCGGATCTCAGGGACGTCCTGGTCATCACCGTGAGCCAGTCCGGCGGCTCGCCCGATCTGGTGGCGTCGACGAAGGCTGCCCGGGAGGCCGGTGCCGTCACGCTGGCGGTGACCAACAGCCCGGACTCACCGCTCGCCGCCGTCTCCGAATACCACATCGACATCCTGGCGGGGCCGGAGAAGGCTCTGCCGGCCACCAAGACGTACACCGCCTCGCTGCTGTCCCTGTACCTCTTCGTCGAGGGGCTGCGCGGCGGTGACGGGGCCGCGGCGGCGATCCTGCCGGAGCTCGCCGAGGCGATCCTGGCCCGCAAGGACGAGGTCAGGGCCCTGGCGTCGCGCTACCGCTTCGCCGAGCGGATGGTCATCACCTCGCGCGGTTACGGCTATCCGACAGCCAAGGAGGCGGCCCTGAAGCTGATGGAGACGAGCTACATCCCCGCTCTGTCCTACTCCGGCGCCGACCTGCTGCACGGCCCGCTGGCCATGGTGGACAACATCTCCCCGGTGATCGCCGTGGTCACCGACGGCCGCGGCGGCGAGGCACTGCAGCCCGTGCTCGACCGGCTGCGCGGCCGCGGGGCGGACCTCTTCGTGGTCGGTCCGAAGGCCCAGGTGGAAGCCGCTTCGGCGGGCTTCGTACTGCCGACGGCGGGGGTCGCCGAGGAGGTTCAGCCGATCCTGGAGATCCTGCCCTTGCAGATGCTGGCCTACGAGGTGACGATCGCGCGTGGCCAGGACCCGGACGCGCCGCGCGCGCTCGCGAAGGTCACCGAGACCCGCTGAGGGCCGGGCGGGCCGGCCTGGGGAGGACACCTGCTGAAGCCGCGCGAACCGCCCCGCAAAACACCCGCGGGCCGCGGCGCCGGGCCGGGACCCTCAGCCCGACCAGCACCGCAGCCCGGAGCAGGACCGCCCGTAACGGGCGGTCTGGCCGGCCGGCGGTGTGCGGTGCCCCCGGCCGGGGGGAGATACCGGCGCAGTCAGGGCAGAGAGCGCGGGTACCTCTATCCGCTCTCCTGTGCGGGGAGAGCGGAGGCTCTGTCTTCAGCATTCTGGACTAGACCACTCGCGGTGTCCATCTGCGGGGCGCGACGATTTCCGGCCCTCCCCCTTGCACGTACGGGCCGGCCGTCCGGTTCGGAACCTGTGCACATCCACGGGTACGCTCCCACATGTGCCCTCCATGAACGACCTCGTCCGCCAGCACACCGCCCTGAGTGACACCGACCTCGAGTGGCTCCATCTGCTGGTCTCGGAGTGGCAACTGCTCTCCGACCTGTCCTTCGCCGACCTCGTCCTCTGGGTCCCGACGCGTGACGGCACCCGCTACGTGTCCGTCGCCCAGATGCGGCCCAACACCGGCCCCACTTCCTACCAGGACGACATGGTCGGCCACCTGGTGCCGCGTGGCCGCCGTCCGCTCCTGGACGCGGCTCTGGACGAGGGCCGGATCGTGCGCGAGGGCGACCCGGAGTGGCGTGAAGAGGTCCCCGTACGGGTCGAGTCGATCCCCGTACGCCGGGAAGGGCGGGTCCTGGGCGTCATCGCACGCAATACGAACCTGCTCACGGTGCGCACCCCGTCCCGGCTGGAGCTCACCTACCTCCAGTCGGCCTCCGATCTGGCGCAGATGATCGCGGCCGGGTCCTTCCCCTTTCCCGGTCAGCAGGTCGACATGGACGCCTCGCCGCGGGTCGGCGACGGGCTCGTCCGGCTGGATGCCGACGGCGTCGTCCAGTACGCCAGCCCCAACGGCCTCTCCGCCTACCACCGCCTCGGCCTCGCTTCCGACCTGGTCGGCCAGCATCTCGGCGGGATCACCGCCGAACTCGCGCCCTCCCGGGGCCCGGTGGACGAAGCGCTGGTCAAACTGGCCAGCGGTTACGCGCCCCGGGAGTTCGAGGTCGAGTGCGCGGGCGGCGTGATCCAGCTCCGGGCGATCCCGCTCAAGCCCAAGGGGGTTCGCATCGGCTCCCTGGTCCTGCTGCGCGACGTCACCGAACTGCGCCGACGTGAGCGCGAGTTGATCACCAAGGACGCCACCATCCGGGAGATCCACCACCGGGTGAAGAACAACCTCCAGACGGTTGCCGCCCTGTTGCGCCTGCAGGCTCGCCGGATGGACTCCCCGCAGGGCCGCGAGGCGCTCAACGAGGCGGTGCGGCGCGTCGGTTCGATCGCCATCGTCCATGAGACGCTGTCCCAGAATCTGGACGAGCGGGTGGAGTTCGACGAGATCGCCGACCGGGTCATCGCCATGGTCGCCGAGATCTCACCGGGCAAGGTCACCTGCCGCCGCACAGGACGCTTCGGCGTCCTCGACGCCGAAGTGGCCACACCGCTGGCGATGGTCCTCACCGAGGTGCTGCAGAACGCCCTGGAGCACGCGTTCGGCGTGGCCGAGTCCGGCACGGTCGAGGTCTCCGCGGTGCGCGGCGGTTCGCCCACCGAGGGGCGGCTGCTGATCACCGTTCAGGACGACGGCTGCGGTCTGCCCGAGGGGTTCGACCCGCAGCGGGCCGGAAACCTGGGACTCCAGATCGTGCGCACGCTCGTGGAGGGCGAGCTGGGCGGCTCGTTCGGCATGGTGCCGGCACCTGAACGCGGCACCCAGGTCGTCCTCGACATTCCGGTCCGCGCCGACAAGTAGGCGCCCGCCGGTTTCCGGGCCGGGCGGATTCCGGGCCCGCGCGGACTCCGGCGGTGCACAGCAAAAAGCCCGGACCGTTGGTGAACGGTCCGGGCTTTCTGGTCAAGCATGCGCTTCGGGGGTACTGCGCGCTGCGACTCGGGGGGCGGGGTGATGCATACACTCCGTATGCGCCGCCTGGCTGAGGTTCGTAGCGGTGGCGTCGGTCAGGCGCTTGCGTTGCGCGCCCGGTTGCGAGCGGCGCGGCGCTTCATTGCGCGGCGCTCGTCCTCGCTGAGGCCACCCCAGACACCCGAGTCCTGGCCGGACTCGAGCGCCCACTGCAGGCACTGCTCCATGACGGGGCAGCGACGGCAGACGGCCTTGGCTTCCTCGATCTGCAGCAGCGCAGGACCGGTGTTGCCGATGGGGAAGAACAGCTCCGGGTCTTCCTCACGACAAACGGCGTTGTGACGCCAGTCCATGGCTGCTACCTCTCCTTGGTATACGTACTGTGGCTTGTGAATGTGAACGCTTTCACGAATCCCCCCGCAAGTGTCGGGCCGACGCCCAGATGAACTGGTTGTGGTCCTGTGCAGTGAGGAGGGGTTCTGGCTTTCAGTGGAGGCCGTTGTTGCGGGCCGTCCCGATCGCCATGTAGAGATTCGCAAACCTCGGCGGCGGATACAACCCCTTCTGGAAAGTTTTTTTTGATTCCTCGGTGTCGGCTAGGTCACAGCCGTACTTCTAGAGGGTGGAAGCCAGTCCAAACGTTCGAGTTAAAGGACTTTGGTCCCTTCCACTCACACAATCACACGCAGTGCACGGCGTACGCCTGTGAACGTCACACTCGTCCGCAGCCCCAGGTGGTCACCGTCCATCTGGAAGGGCAGTGGAGCCTTTGAATGCAAGGTGAAGTCCGTGAGGTCATGCAGTGAAACCGCGTGCTTGCCGCGCGGGCCCTTTTCCGGACTCGAGGTGAGCAGCTGCGTGGCGTACCGGGTGACCGCCGCGGTGGACAGTCGTTGCAGGCCGAGGATGTCCAGGGCGGTGTCGAACGATGCCTTCGGGGAGGCGTACATCGGCCGGTTCCCCAGGTAGGTCCAGGGTGCCGTGTTGCAGATTATGGAGAGCGCGAGGTCGGTCACCGGGTCCTGGCCCGGCACCTCCAGCGTGATCATTCCCTGCCGCCGATGCGGCTCCTCGAGGAACTGGCGCATCACCTGGCGCACGTACAGCGCATGGGTCGAACGCTTGCCGCGCTCGCGCTGTTGTTCGACGCGACCGATCACTCCGGCATCGAACCCGAGGCCGGCGCAGAAGGTGAACCAGCGTTCCGGGACCGATTCGTCCTCCGTGCCGGGGGTGCCCGCTGCCAGGCCCAGGCCCACGGTGCGCTCCGTGCGGTTGGCCAGTGCGTCCAGAATGGCGCCGGTCGCCTCCACCGCGTCGTTCGGGAGGCCGAGGGCGCGCGCGAAGACGTTGGTGGAGCCGCCGGGGACCACGGCGAGTTTCGGCAGGCTGTCGATGTCGGGCCCGTTGTGGAGCAGGCCGTTCACGACCTCGTTGACCGTGCCGTCACCGCCGAGCGCGACCACGAGATCGATGTCGTCACTGTCGGCGGCCCGTCGCCCCAGGTCGCGGGCGTGCCCGCGGTACTCCGTGGACACGGCCTCCAGCTTCATCTCGCTGGCCAGCGCATGAATCAGCACGTCACGGGTCCGCGCGCTGGTGGTGGTGGCAGCTGGATTGACCACAAGAAGTGCGCGCATGACTGCCAGACTACCTACCGCGAGGTATCGGCCTGAAGTCCTGCCCGGATGCCTTCACGCTGAGTGACGGGGTGGGCGCGGTGCGCGGGCCTGCGCGCGACGTCCACCGGCGATCCGGTGGTGTTCCGACCCCGCCTTCGCTTTCGGGGGTCCGGGATGCCAACCTGCATGGGTGAGTACTCAGCAGAACGTGCCCTCGTCGATGCCCTCGGCCGGACCGTCGAAGCCGGCCAGGATCACGCTCGTGGCCGGGCTCAGCGCCCTCGAAGGTGCGGCCCTCGTCATCGGTGGCGTCTACATGCTGGTCATGGGACTGCTCGGTCGTCCCGACAGTCCGCAGCAGGCCGAAATGGGTGGGCTGACGGTGGTCGCGCTGGGACTGATCCCGCTCTTCGCCGCCCGCGGACTGCTCCGGCGACGGAGCTGGAGCCGCGGACCCGCGCTCATCACACAGATCATCGCGCTGCCGGTGGCCTGGACTCTGCTGCGGTCGCACGGTGTGCTGATCCCGGCCGGGATCGTGCTCGCGGCCGCTGCGCTGACCGCGCTGTTCCAGCTGGTCCGGCCGGCGACCATCGAGGCGCTCGGCATCCGCCGACCGGGCACGGCCCCCGACGCGGACAGCACCGACGCCTGAGACGTCGGGGCGGTGGCAGGGCAGCCGCCCGGCCGGCCCGGGGCGAGCGCCGCCCGCCCGCCTCCGGTCCGCCTACTCCTCGACGAGCAGCCGCTCGCGCAGCTGGGCCAGGGTGCGGGCCAGCAGCCGGGAGACGTGCATCTGTGAGATGCCGACCTCCTGCGCGATCTGTGACTGGGTCATGTTGCCGAAGAAGCGGAGCAGAAGAATCCGCTTCTCTCGCGGGGGCAGGTCCTCCAGCAGCGGTTTGAGTGACTCCCGGTACTCGACACCCTCCAGCGCCTCGTCCTCGGAGCCGAGCGTGTCCGCGACCGCGGGGGACTCGTCGTCCGTGTCCGGCACGTCCAGCGAGAGCGTGCTGTACGCATTGGCCGATTCCAGGCCCTCCAGGACCTCTTCCTCGGAGATGCCGAGCCGCTCCGCCAGCTCGTGCACCGTGGGCGAGCGGCCGTGCTGCTGGGAGAGCTCCGCCGTCGCCGTGGTCAGCGAGAGCCGAAGCTCCTGGAGCCGGCGAGGCACCCGGACCGCCCACCCCTTGTCGCGGAAGTGGCGCTTGATCTCGCCGACGACCGTGGGTGTCGCGTACGTCGAGAACTCGACGCCGCGCTCCGGGTCGAACCGGTCCACCGACTTGATCAGACCGATCGTGGCGACCTGGGTCAGGTCGTCCAGCGGCTCGCCGCGGTTGCGGAAGCGCCGCGCCAGGTGCTCCACCAGCGGCAGGTGCATCCGCACCAGCCGGTTGCGCAGCTCCGCCTTCTCGGGTGACCCGTCCGGGAGCTTGCCCAGCTCGATGAACAACGCCCGCGCCCCGCTGCGGTCGTGTGGATCGTGGTGCCCGTGCTCGCTCATCTGGCCTGCCCGCTCCGCCTGCGACTGCTCCACCGCGACCGTACTGCCGGCGGGCCTCTCCGCCCCGTCCACCGCACGGGGCAGGTCCGCCCCGTCCACCGGATGAGGCAGGGCCTGCTGTTCCGGGATGCCTGCTGCGCGCACCACCCCTGGTCGGATCGTCTCGTCCCGCACAGGACCGTCCCCGTTCCCGTTGCTCACGCCGGCCCGGGTCCCGCGCCGCGCTGTTTGTACAGGCTGATGCTGACCGTACGGTCATCGGCGACCGTGGAGTCGACCTTTCCGGCCAGTGCGGAGAGCACCGTCCAGGCGAACGTGTCGCGCTCCGGGGCCCGGCCGTCCGTCGTCGGGGCGGAAACCGTCACCTCGAGAGAATCGTCGACGAGCCGGAACACGCAGCTGAGGACGGAACCGGGCACGGCCTGCTGGAGCAGGATCGCGCACGCCTCGTCGACCGCGATGCGAAGATCCTCGATCTCGTCGAGAGTGAAGTCCAAACGCGCTGCGAGGCCGGCCGTGGCCGTACGCAGCACCGACAGGTAGGCACCCGCAGCGGGCAGCCGGACCTCTACGAAGTCCTGATTCCCGGGCTCGCCTGCGATCTGGGACACCCTCACCTCCAAGGTGGCACAAACTCTTCGAGGATCCGGGAAGGGTCGCCCGGAGCCATGCGGTACGTCTTCGGTTCTTGGTCCGGCGACGCTATCGCGATCCATGATGCCGTGTCGCCGAGACCCCATCCCATGACTGTCACTCATGGTAAGCCCACGAGTACGCACAGTGGCTAGGGGTCTGCGGCGATCAATTACGAACAACAGGCGCCGGTTTGACGTACCCAGACGTCACACGATCGAACCGTCCTCGAAGCACCAGCGCCAGCTCTCGCCGGGCTCGAAGCTCCGCATCACCGGATGGCCGGTCTCCTTGAAGTGCCCCGTGGCGTGTTGCCGGGGTGACGAATCGCAGCAGCCGACATGTCCGCACATCAGGCAGAGTCGCAGTTGCACGGGGTGGGTGCCTGCTGCGCGGCATTCGAGACAGGTCTCGGCGAGAGCTGCGGGCTCGGGGCGCGGCAGGTCCGGTACATGCGGGCACTCACTCATGATGGCCAGGTTACGACGGATGCGAGGACCTTGAGATGGACGCATTGCCACTGGTGGCGCTGGTGGCGGCGAGTGCGGCGACAGCCGGCCTGGCCCGCCGGACACCGGTGCCGGCACCCCTGCTGCTGGTGGCCCTCGGGCTGATCGGCTCGTACGTGCCGGGGGTGCCGACGTACACGCTCGACGCGCACATCGTGCTGCCGCTCCTGCTGCCGCCGCTTCTCTACACGGCGGCCGTGGACAGTTCCTATCTGGACCTGCGGGCCAATATCCGTCCCGTCGCCCTGCTCTCCGTCGGCTATGTCCTGTTCGCCACCGTGGCGGTGGGCTGGCTGGCGTACCGGCTGGTGCCCGACCTCCCGCTCACGGCGGCGCTGGTCCTGGGCGCCGTGATCGCTCCGCCGGACGCCGTCACCGCCGCGGCCATCGCCCGCCGGGTCGGCCTGCCCACCCGGGTCACGACGATCCTGCAGGGTGAGTCGCTGGTGAACGACGCCACCGCGATCACGGCCTACAAGGTGGCGCTCGCCGCGGCCGTGGGCGAGGGCATGAGCTGGGCCGGCGGGATCGGCGAGTTCCTGCTGGCGTCGGTCGGCGGTGTCGGCGTCGGTCTGGTGCTCATGGTCCCGCTGCACTGGCTCCGCACGCACCTCAAGGAGCCCCTGCTCCAGAACACCCTGTCGCTCCTGATCCCGTTCGTGGCGTACGCCGCCGCGGAGCGCGTGCACGCCTCCGGAGTGCTCGCCGTGGTCGTCGTCGCGCTCTACCTGGGCCACCGCTCCTGGCAGGTCGACTTCGCCACCCGGCTCCAGGAGGCCGCCGTCTGGAAGATGGTCGCCTTCATCCTGGAGTCCGCCGTCTTCGCCCTGATCGGCCTCCAGTTGCCGTTCGTGCTGAAGGGGCTCGGCAGGTACGCCGTCGCCGACGCCCTCTGGTACGCGGTGGCGGTGTTCCTGGCGGTCGTCGTGGTCCGGTTCATCTGGGTCTATCCGGCGACCTATGTGCCGCGCCTGCTGTCGAAACGCATCCGGGAGCGGGAACCCGAGACCAACTGGACCTCGCCGCTGATCGTGGGCTGGGCCGGGATGCGCGGAGTCGTCTCGCTCGCCATCGCCTTCTCCATCCCGCTGGTCGCGAGTGACGGCGAGGCGTTCCCTGCACGCAACCTGGTGCTGTTCCTGACCTTCACCACGGTCATCGGCACGCTGCTCGTCCAGGGGCTCACACTGCCGGTCATGGTGAAGGTCCTGAAGCTCCCGGGCCGCGACCGGCAGGCCGAGACGCTCGCCGAGGCGCAGGCCCAGAGCACGGCCTCCACGGCCGCCGAGGCGCGCCTGGAGGAGTTGCTCGCCGATCAGCGCAACTGCCTGCCCCAGCCGCTCACCGACCGCTTGCGCACCGTCCTGGAGCGCCGCCGCAACGCCGTCTGGGAACGCCTCGGGGCGGCGAACCCGGTGACGGGGGAGTCGGCCGACGACACCTACCGGCGCCTGGCCGGCGAGATGATCGAGGCCGAGCGCGAGGTCTTCGTACGGCTCCGGGACGAGCGCAGCATCGACGACGAGATGATGCGGACCCTGCTCCGGCGCCTCGACCTGGAGGAGGCCGCGGCCTACCGGGAGGAGTCGGACGACTGATTTCCCCCGGGGGCGTCCGGGCGCCCCGTGATGACGGCCGCTACGGCGGTTCCGGCGGGGAACAGTCCCTCCCCTGCCAGCACGGTCAGCGCGTAGAGGAGTTTGGCCACATAGAGCCGCTCCACCGGCAGCCCGTGGCGGTCCTCGAAGTCGTCGGCGAACGCGTGCAGTGCGGGCGTGGTGCGGGCGTACCCGCCGAAGTGGAACCGCTCGTCCAGGGACCAGGCTCCGGCAGGTCCGCCGAACGCCTCGCGCTGGAGGTCGCGTACCGCGTCCCCCAGGAAGCCACCGCGCAGGACCGGGATGCCGAGCGCGCGCTGCTGCGGTGCCAGGCCCGCGGCGAGGCCCGCGAGGGTGCCGCCGGTACCGCAGGCCACCGCCGCCACGCCGGCCGCTCCGCGCAGCTCGCGGCCGAGCTCTGTGCAGCCCTGTGCGGCCAGGGCGTTGCTGCCGCCCTCCGGGATGACCTCGCACTCCCCGTGGGCGCTCAGCAGGCCTGCCAGCACCTGCGGATCGGTCTTGTCGCGGTACGTCCGGCGGTCCACGAAGTGCAACTGCATGCCGTCGGCCGCGCACCGGGCGAGCGAGGGGTTGAGCGGGCGGTGCGCGAGCTCGTCGCCGCGCACGACTCCGATGGTGCGGAATCCCAGCAGTCGGCCCGCGGCGGCCGTGGCCCGCAGGTGGTTGGAGTACGCCCCGCCGAAGGTCAGCACGGGCCGGCCGGCCGCGGCGCGGAGGTTCGGGGCGAGTTTGCGCCACTTGTTGCCCGGCAGGTCCGCGTGGATCAGGTCGTCGCGCTTGAGGAGCAGCGTCACGCCGTGACGCGTGAAACGCTCGTCCTCGGCCGGCTGCAGGGGCGACGGGAGCACCGGCTGCAGCCGGGAGAGGCCGAGCGCGTCGGACGGAGTGGTGGGCATGCCTCCATTGTGGCCGCGCCCCGGCCCGAGCGGGCCGCGGGCTACTTCAGGCGGTCGTGGATCCGTGCCCGCATGGAGGTCATCGAGAAGCCGCGGGGGTCGACCTTGCCGGGCTGCCACTCCCGGTGCCCGATGACCGACCGGGAGGTCCAGTGGTGATGGCGGCAGATCGCGGCCGCGGCCTTCTCGATGGCTTCGAGCTGGACGTCGGGCCAGGGGTCCTTGCCGTCGCCGAGGTTCTCGCACTCGAAGCCGTAGAAGTGCCGGTTGCCGTCCGTGTTGGTCTCGTTGTCCGACGGCAGACCCTTCTCGGCGACCACGGCGCGCAGCACGTCGTCGTCACCGAGCCCGGCGTGGTTGGCCCGCCCGTAGCCGACCAGGTGGACCCGGCCGTCCTTGGCGATGACACCGTGGCACAGCGGCCCCGGCAGTGAGGCGTAGCCGTCGCGGCAGATCCGGACGGTCGCCGCGGTGCCCCTGGTGACCGTGTGATGGATCATCACGCCGTTGACCGGGCCCCAGGGGCCCTTGTGGTTGCGGTTGTGTGTGCGCCAGCCGCCGACCTGGACGACGGTGAGCCCTTCGTCCTTGAGGGCGTCGAGAAAGGTGCTCGCGGACATGGGTGAGGACATGACCGACTCCTTCGTGCGTGGGGGGAGTGCGTCCGTACAGCGCTTCTACCCGACGGACGGGCCCCCGGACCAGTCACGGCGAGTTTCCGCAGCCCTGTTCGGACGGTGTGCGAGCCGATCCGGTCAATTCCACGAGCACCCTCCGGTGTTCAGCCCTGGGCGAGCCACAGGTCGGGGCCGAACACCTCGTAGTGGATGTCGGCCGCCGGGACACCCTTGGCGAGCAGCTGGGTGCGCACGGCCCGCATGAAGGGCAGCGGGCCGCAGAGGTAGGCGTGGGTGCCGGACGGGATCACCACACCGGTCAGGTCCACCAGGCCGGTGCGGTCCGAAGGGTGGCCCGGCTCGGGGTTCTCGTACCAGAAGTGCGCGGCGGCGTCCGGCAGTTTGGCGGCGAACAGGGCGTGGTCGGCCCGCAGCGCGTGGTCGGCGGGGGAGCGGTCGCCGTGCACCACGGTCACCGGCGCGCGGTGGCCGGAGTCCGCGAGGTGCTCCAGCATCGAGAGCATCGGGGTGCAGCCGATGCCCGCGGAGGCGAGCAGGAGCGGGGCGTCGGTGGACTTCAGTACGAGGTCGCCGTACGGGGCCGAGACCCGGAGCCGGTCACCGGGCCCGACCTCTGCGTGCAGGTGCCGCGAGACCTCGCCGTCGGGGGCGCCGGCGCCGTGCACCCGCTTGACGGTGATGGAGCGGAGTGCCGAACCCGGGGCGGAGGAAAGGCTGTACTGGCGTATCTGGTGGGCACCGTCGGCGAGTTCGACCTGCACGGATACGTACTGGCCGGGGCGGAAGGCGGGGGCGCGCCGCCCGTCGGCCGGACGGAGCTGGAACGTGGCGACGTCCGGGGTCTCCTCGGTGCGGGAGACCACCTCCCAGTCGAGCCAGACGTCGCCGGCGACGACGCCCTGCTGTGCGTACAGCCGCTCCTCGATGGCGATCAGGGCGTTCGCCATGAGCCAGTAGACCTCGTCCCATGCGGCCGCGACCTCGGGGGTCACCGCATCGCCGAGCACCTCGACGATGGCCGCGAACAGGTGCGTGTGCACGACTTCGTACTGGGCGGCCGTGACACCGAGCGAGGCGTGCTTGTGGGCGATGCGGTCGAGCATCACGTCGGGGCGGGTGCCGGGGTGCTCGACCAGCTGGGTGGCGAAGGCGGCGATGGAGCCGGCGAGGGCCTGGCGCTGGGCGCCGGATGCCTGGTTGCCGCGGTTGAACAGGTCGCGCAGCAGCTCGGGGTGGGCGTCGAACAGCTTGCGGTAGAAGAGATCGGCGATGTCTCCGATGGCCGCGCCGACGGCGGGAAGCGTGGCACGGACGGTGGCGGTCGACGGCTCGGAGAGCATCGTTAACTCCTCGGATAAGAATTGGCATCTCAGATGCGTATTTAAGCCCAGTGTAGAAACCGGGCCGATGGCCCGGTGCGGCGGGGGGTCGTTCAGTCGTCCGTCGGCGGTCTGCTGCTGATGCCGATCAGCAGGGGGCCGGTCGGGGAGGAGACCAGTTCGGCGACCGTGAGCGGGTCGAGCGAGGCGTAGAAGGCCTCCGAGGCCGCCCGCAGGGCGTTGCGCAGCCGGCAGCCCGACCGCAGCGGGCAGGGGGTGGCGCCCTCGCATTCGACGACGTCGCCTGCGCCCTCCAGTTCGCGGACGAGCCCGCCGATGGAGGCGGTCCGGCCGGCGGCGGTGAGGGCGAGCCCGCCGCCGCGGCCCCGCCGCGCCTCGATCAGGCCGAGGTGCTGGAGGCGGGCCACGACCTTCGCGGCGTGGGAGTACGGCACCTGCATCGTGGCCGCCACCTCCCGGGTGGTCGGCGGGTCCTCGTTCTCCACGACGGCGAGACGCATCAGCACGCGCAGCGCCACGTCGGTGAACTTCGTCAGCCGCATGCCGGTCACGGTAGGTGAATGTGCATTACGTATGCAAATTACCCGGGGTCGACGGGTATCGCGCAGCGTCGTGCCCAGCCCAAAGCCCGATTAGTCACACTCTTTTGTGTAATGGCGTGCCGAGTCCTCATGCTGAAAGGTTCTTCTCGCAGGTCAGCCCGATGAATCGAGAGGACGACAGATGTCCGTTGGCGAAGAGGTTCAGAACGCGCAGCCGCCGCAGCAGAGTCTTGGCACGGCAGCCGCGCGGAACCTCGCGACGACCACCAAGTCCGCTCCGCAGATGCAGGAGATCACCTCGCGGTGGCTGCTGAAGATGCTGCCGTGGGTGCAGGTGCAGGGCGGCACCTACCGGGTTAACCGCCGGCTGAGCTATTCGGTCGGCGACGGCCGGGTGACTTTCGTACAGACCGGGGACCGCGTCTCGGTCATCCCCGCCGAGCTCGGCGAACTCCCGGCCCTCAGGGACTTCGGGGACGAGGAAGTGCTGGCCGAACTCGCCAGGCGGTGCGAGCAGCGCGACATTCCCGCCGGACAGCTCCTGGCCACGGCGGGCGAGGCGGCGGACCGGGTCTTCCTGCTGGCTCACGGAAAGGTCGAGAAGGTCGGCACCGGGCCCTACGGGGACGAGACGGTGCTCGGGGTCCATGCGGACGGGGCCTACTTCGGCGACCACTCCCTGATCGAGGGTGACGCCCTCTGGGAGTACACGGCGCGCGCCGTCACGGCATGCACCGTTCTGACGCTGAGGCGGGCCGATGTGCTCAACCTCGCCGAGCGGGCCGAGTCGCTGCGCACCCATCTCGCCGGGCTGCTCGCCATCCCGCAGCAGCGGACCAACAAGTACGGCGAGGCGGAGATCGACCTGTCCGCCGGGCACAGTGGCGAAGCCGTCGTCCCGCACACGTTCGTGGACTACGAGTCCGCTCCCCGTGAGTACGAACTGAGCGTGGCCCAGACCGTTCTGAAGGTCCACAGCCGGGTCGCGGACCTCTACAACCAGCCGATGAACCAGACCGAGCAGCAGTTGCGGCTCACGGTCGAGGCGCTGCGTGAGCGCCAGGAGCACGAGCTCATCAACAACCGGGAGTTCGGACTGCTCAACAACTGCGACTACGGACAGCGGCTCCAGCCGCACGACGGAGCGCCCGGCCCCGACGACATGGACGAACTGCTGTCGCGCCGTCGGGGATCGAAGCTCTTTCTCGCTCACCCCCGGGCCATCGCCGCCTTCGGCCGCGAGTGCAACAAGCGCGGTCTGGTGCCGGAGAGCGTGGACATCGGCGGACACCACGTGCCGGCCTGGCGCGGGGTCCCGATCTTCCCGTCCAACAAGATCCCGGTCACGGACGCCCGCACCACGTCGATCATCTGCATGAGGACCGGTGAGGCCGAGCAGGGCGTCATCGGCCTCCAGCAGACGGGTATCCCGGACGAGATCGAGCCCAGCCTGTCGGTTCGCTTCATGGGGATCGACGAGCAGGCGATCATCTCCTACCTCGTGACGGCCTACTACTCCGCGGCCGTACTGGTCCCGGACGCCCTCGGCGTCCTGGAGAACGTCGAGGTCAGCCGCTGGCGGTGAGTTCACGGGGTCCCGGGTCCGCCGGGTCCGGGACCCCGCCCACCGCACCATGTGTGCCCACAGCAACCACCCACGTGCCCGGCCCCCGGGGCGACAGCCATCGGGGGCCGGGCACGGCAACGACCGGGGTGACCGATTGACCATGACCCGTACCGACACCGCCGCCACCGAGGGCAACGAGGCCGCGGCGCTCCTGGAGTACACCCGGACCCTCGTCGACCCGCATCTGCGGGCCGCGGTCGCCTCACTGCCGGGATCGATCCGGCGCGTCGCGATGTACCACTTCGGCTGGGAGCACGCCGACGGCAGCCCCGCCGCGGGCGGCGCCGGCAAGGCGATCAGACCCGCGCTCGTTCTCGCCGCCACCCGTGCGCTCGGTGGTGACCCGAGGCACGCCGTGCGGGCGGCCGTCGCCGTGGAACTGGCCCACAACTTCACCCTCCTGCACGACGACGTCATCGACGAGGACCGCACCCGCCGTCACCGGGCCACCGCCTGGACGGTCTTCGGCATCCCGGACGCCGTCATCGCGGGCGACGCCATGCTCGCCCTCGCCCAGCGGCTCCTCGCCGAGGACGCGCGCGCGGTCTCGGGCCGCGCCTCGGCCCGGCTCTCCACCTGTGTCATCGAGCTGTGCGCGGGCCAGCAGGCGGACTGCGCCTTCGAGGAACGCGGGCCGGACGACGTCACTTTGGACGAGTGCCTAGCCATGGCCACGGCGAAGACGGGAGCGTTGCTCGGCTGTGCCTGCGCGCTGGGTGCTCTCTACGCGGGCGTGGAGGAGCGTGCTGTCGGAGCGATGGACGGCTTCGGCCGGGAGGCCGGGCTCGCCTTCCAGCTCATCGATGACCTGATCGGCATCTGGGGAGACCCCGCCCAGACCGGGAAGCCGGTCGGCGCCGACCTCGCCGCCCACAAGAAGTCGCTGCCCGTGGTCGCCGCGCTGACCTCGGGCACCCCGGCGGCGGCGGAGCTCGCGTCGCTCTACCGGGGCCCCATGAACACGCCCGGTGAGGTGAGCCGGGCATCCGAGGCCGTGGACCGGGCGGGTGGCCGTGACTGGGCGCAGGTCTGCGCCGCGGACCGGATGGCGCGTGCGGTGCACCACTTGTCGCGGGCCGTGCCCGATCTGTCGGCGGCGGGCGATCTCCTGGCCCTGGCGGAGTTCGTCACCCGCCGGACGCACTGAACGCAGGAGCGCTGCATGCAGGGAGGCACTGCATGCAGGGAGGCACTGCATGCAGGGGGGTGCTGCATGCAGGAGGTACTGCATGCAGTCCGCCGGGCGCGGTGAACGGAGGGCATCGCGCGCACCGACCGCCGGGCACACCGACCGCCGGACGGAGGACGCCCCGCGTGCCGAATGCCGGGTGTGGTGAAGGTAGGTATCAGAGGCTTCGCACCACCGGAAGTGGAACACGGTTCGGGACGGGCCGGGGAGAGGTGGCGGCGTAACACGGATCGGCCGAGGTCACAGGGTCGGGCGGCGAAGTGGAGGGCGGCACGGAGGGTGTCCGAGCCACGGGCTACAGTCCGTGCCCATGACAGATGAGTCGTGGGCAGGGTGGTACCGGGACCGACAGGGCTCCGATGCCGTCATCCTCACCACCGACGGACAGCAACTCCGCCTTCGCATCAGGGGCGTGGATTTCGAGGGCGAGAGCTTCGGCGGACTGCGCCCGGTGGCGGGCGTGCCGCCGGAGAGCGGGATGTTCGCCCTGGCCGACGGGGCGCTCAACGACTGTGTCCTGGAATGGGACCTGCCGTTTCCCGTCACCGTGGACGGCGCGGTCCACCAGGCCACGCTGAGCTGCCTGTTGTCGCTGCGCAGGCCCGACCCGTATCTCTACCTTGAGCTGCGGTACGGCGGCGCGGCCTTCCGGTCCCATCGGGCCGAAAGCGACTTCGGGGCGGCACTCGCCACCATCCAGCGGTCCCTTCCACCCGGGATCCGTCTCCAGACGTGCATCGCGTGCGCCTTCTCGGACTACTTCCCGGCGCCCGGGCGGGGGCTCTCCGGCGGCCTCGCATGCTTCCGGGGCGCCAAGGACGCGTACCGCGGGGCGGCGGGCGAGGACGACGTGCTGGACCTGTGGGACCGGCGCAGCGGATTCGTCCAGGAGATCTGGAGCTGCCGTGAGTTCGAACCCCGCCCGGAGGCGGGCGCGGGCACCGGGCACCGCGGCGCGTTCCCGCTCGAGACGGCCTGACCGCACCGGCGGGCGAACACCGCGGCCCACCCCACGTGACACTCCCTCAACCGGCCTGACGGCTCGACACCGTCGGGCCGGTTCGTCGTTTGCGGCCGCACTGCCGCACTGCCGCACTGCCGCACTGCCGCACTGCCGCACTGCCGCACTGCCGCACTGCCGCACTGCCGCACTGCCCCCTGCCGCGCCGCCGAGTCTCTGCACTGCCGCGGTCGCGCACCGCCGAGTTGCCGCGTTTCCGCGTCGCCGAGGTAGCGCGTTGCCACACCTCCGTTGTTCTACTAGCATGCGAACAATGGAGGTTTTGATGAACCGGAAGAACATCGGCCGCGCAGCTCTCGCCGCTCTGCCGTTCCTGCTTGCCCTCGCCGTCGACCTGATCCTCTTCGCCATGCGTCGTGACCGGCTGCCCGCCCAACTGGCCAGCCATTTCGTCGGCAACGGCCGGGCGAACGACTACGCGGGCCGGACCTCGTACGTCGTCGTCACCACGGTGCTGCTCGTCGGCATCGGGGTGTTGTGGACCCTGACGACCGCCGCCGCGAAGGCCCATGGCCCGGCACTCAACCGGATGCTCGCCGGTGGATACGCCCTCGCCGGATTCCTGGGCTACCTGATGGCGGTGGTGCTGCTTGTCAACGTGGACGCCGCCCAGGACGCGCAAGGCCGTGCCCAGGACGTCTCGTTCCCGATGTGGCACCTCGCCGCCGCGGCGGGGGTCGCCGGGCTCGCCTTCGGGCTGGGGCTGCTGCTCGCCGCGCTCCTTCCCGTACCGGAGCGGCCGGCGGCGGACGGTCCGGCGGGGGACGCGGAACGGATCGCGCTGGCTGCCGGGGAGGTCGCGGGGTGGGCGCGCAGCACCGGGAACCGCGGGCTCCCGCCGGTGGCGCTCCTGGTCTGCGCGGGAGGGGTCGCCCTGTGGTGCACCACGGGGTGGATCGCCGGGGTGCCGGCTCTTGTGGTCGGGCTGCTCCTGCTGAGTTTCGCCCGCCCGAACGTGACCGTGGACCGGCGCGGGATCATGGTCTCCGGGATGCTGCCGTGGCCGCGCGTCCGGGTGCCGCTCGACCGGATCGAGGCGGCGGCCAGCCGTGACATCAGTCCGTTCACCGAGTACGGGGGCTGGGGATACCGCATCCGGCCGGGACGCACGGGTGTCATGATCCGCTCCGGTGAGGGGCTCGTGGCCCGGCTGGCCGACGGACGGGACTTCGCGGTGACGGTCGACGACTCGGCGACCGCGGCCGCGCTCCTCAATACGCTGATAGACCAACGCCGAACGGAGAACTGATCATGCTCTTCCGGGTCGACCCCACCTCGACCGTGCCCCTCGGCGATCAGATCGCGGCCTGCGTGCGCCGCGCCGTCGCCGACGGGGCGGTGGTGCCCGGCGAACGGCTGCCGGCCGCACGGGCGCTCGCCGAGTCCCTCGGCGTGAATGTGCACACCGCCCTGCGCGGCTACCAGCGCCTGCGCGAGGAGGGGCTGATCGAACTGCGCCGCGGCCGAGGCGCGGTCGTCGCCGACGGAGCCTCCCCGCACCGCGCCAGGCTGCTGGAGCGGGTGCGCGAGATGGTCGGCGAGGCGCGAGAGCTCGGGATGACGGAGGACGAACTGGTGGCCCTGGTCCGTAGCGAACTCGCTGCCCTGTGAAAGCCCCAGCGCATCCGCTGCCGACGAAGGGCCACCCCGTCCTGCGAGGTGGCCCTTCGCGGCGGGATCAGGAACCGCTGCGGGCGAGCGCGGCCGCGAAGCCGTTCTGCCAGAGGTAGTTCACCTCACTGCGCTCGTTGGAGTCCGGATACGGATTGGTGCACGACGGGCCGGGGCCCCCGCCCGACATCAGCTCGCTGCACGGTCCCGAGTAGTGGTCCGGCAGGCCGAGGACGTGCCCGGTCTCGTGGGTCGTGACGCGGGTGGAGTCGTACTGCTGGTTCTGTGCGTAGTCGAGGAAGATGTAGCCGTTGCCGTGCCCGTCCGTGCTGGCGTAGGAGCCGCTGGGGTCGTTGCCCTCGTAGTACGAGAAGTCGGCGTTGGAGCCCTCCTGCAGCCGGACGTTGGACACCGAGCTGTTCCAGATCTGCGCGCTGTTGGATATCTCCGAACGGAAGCTCGGCGCGTTGGCGGTGCTGTAGACGATGGTGACGGCCTGGACGCCCGGGTGTGCGGCCCGCTTCTCGGCCACCGACTTCGCCACCGCCTCGAAGAACGCCTTGTTGGCGGCGGCGCTCTCGTGTGATCCGGAGTGGGGGGTGTACGCCGCGTGGACGGCGGAGGCGGACGCCGGGGGAGCGGCGTGCGCCGAGGCGATCGCCGGGGCGGTGCCCAGCGCGGCGGCGAGGCCGAAGCCGAGGCCGATCACGGCCGACATGACGGTCCTGGGGTGTCTCATGGGGGGTTCTCCTGCCGGTTACCTGCCAGGGGGGCCCGTCCGGTCAGCGGACGCGAACGGGGGCGGTACGCAGCGAGTGTCGGGGACCGACGGCCCCGCGCGGATGATGCCAACCGGCGATAACGCCGCCCTATCACCCGCCGGTGCCCCGCAGTCGCACACCCGATGTCGATCACCCCAACAACGGTTGAATCAACGTCATTTGATGGGGTTCCGGCATCTGGTGCGGTACGCCGCCGCCGCCCTACCCTCGGCAGCATGGAGCTTGAGGTGAGGCACCTCAGGGCGCTGTGCGCCATCGCCGACACCGGCAGCCTGCACCGGGCGGCCCGCAGACTGGGCGTCAGTCAGCCCTCGCTCACCACGCAACTGCGCCGCATCGAGAACACGCTGGGCGCCGAACTGTTCAGCCGTGAACGCACCGGCTGCCGCCCCACTCTGCTCGGCCGCGCGGTCATCGGCCGGGCACGCCCCCTCCTCGACGGGATGAGCGCACTGGTCGCCGAGGCGAAGGCGGAGGCGGACGCCGCCGGGGCCGGCGGACCGCGGCTGAGGATCGGCTGCACTGCCAGCCGGGTCATCGGTGGCTGGCTGCGCAGACTGCGGCTCCGGCTGCCGGGCACGGACATCTCGCTGCGGGTCGACGTATCGGCCCGCGCACTGCTGCGCGCGGTCGGGGCGGGCCGGCTCGACGTAGCCTTCGTGCACGAGGTGGAAGGCTGCCCGCTGTCCGTCCCCGACGGCCTGGAACAGCGCGTCCTGCTGGACCGCGAACCGCAGTTCATCTCCATGGCCCGCGACCACCCGGCGGCCGCGCTGCCCGTCGTCGACCTGGCCGACCTGGCCGCCGACCGGTGGATGGTCGACCCCACGGTGGACGGCGAATGGGACGGCCTGCGCCGGGTGTTCGGCGCCGCAGGCGTCGCACCGACCGTGCTGCACGGCGACTACCTCACCGCCGCGTCGCTCGTGGTGCTCGGCGAGGCGGTGGCCCCGTGCCAGCCCACCTCGGGCCCGCGCGACGACATGGCCATCCGCCCTCTGCGCGACGACCCGCTCGCCGTCCGGCTGCTCCTGGTCTCCCGGCCGGGCGCCGACACGACGGTGGTGTACGGAGAGCTGGAGGCCGCCTACCGTGAGGCGGCGCAGCGGGCGGCCGGCTACCACCAGTGGCTGCTGCGCCACCGCAGCCCGCTGGCCCTGTCCTGAGCCCGGTCGCCCCCGGTGGCGGAGGGGTCCCTTCCGGTACACCGCGCGGCTCGGGGTGATTCAGCCGAGAGCGAGGACCGTGCCGGTCCGGGGCGCGAGCGGGCAGAGTCGGGGCATGAGGCTTCTGATCCTGGGTGGTACGGAATTCGTCGGCAGGGCCGTCACGGAGGCCGCGCTCGCGCGCGGCTGGGAGATCACGGTGTTCCATCGCGGCCGGCACGCGCCCCCGCCCGGAGTGGCCGAACTGCTCGGCGACCGCACCGTGGAGGGTGGCCTCGACGCGCTCGCCGGGGTCGCGGAGCCGGGCGACGGGACCCACACCTGGGACCTGGTCGTCGACACCTGGAGCGGCGCACCCTCGGCCGTGCGGGATGCCGCCCGGCTGCTCTCCGGCCGCGCCGCGCGATACACGTACGTATCCAGCCGCTCGGTGTACGACTACCCGGCACCGGCGGGTCTGCCCGAGGACGGTCCGCTGGTGGAGGGCGCCTCGCCGGACGCCGGTGGTGACGTCTCGTACGCCCTGGCCAAGCGCGGCGGTGAACTGGCCGCGCTGGACGCCTTCGGAGACCGGGCGCTCCTGGTCCGCGCGGGCCTGATCATCGGCCCCTGGGAGAACGTCGGCAGGCTGCCGTGGTGGCTGACCCGGATCGCCCGCGGCGGCCCCGTGCTGGCGCCGGGCACACCGGACCAGGGCCTGCAGTACATCGACGTCCGCGACCTGGCCGAATGGCTGCTGGATGCCGCGGGGAAGGGACTGCACGGCCCGTACAACCTGGTCAGCCGCCCTGGTCACACCACGATGGGTGAGCTGCTGAACGCCTGTGCGCGCGCCACCGGTTCCGATGCCGAGCTGCGCTGGATCGACGCCGACCGGATCCTTGCGGCCGGCGTCGAGCCCTGGACGGGCCTGCCGCTCTGGCTGCCGCCGGGGGAGCTGTGCGACTCCACCCACGGGAGCAATGTCGACAAGGCGTACGCGACGGGGCTGCGCTGCCGGCCGGCCGAGGAGACGGTCGCCGACACCTGGGCCTGGCTGTGCGAGCTCGGCGGTACGGCGCCGCAGCGCCCCGACCGGCCGCCGGTGGGGCTCGATCCGGCGGCCGAGGAGAAGCTGTTGGCGGGCTGACGCGGCGGCCCCGCAGGACTGCCGTCGTGCCGACGGCAGTCGGCGGACGGATGCCGGTCGTCCGGCGTGGCATGCCCGACGGATAGTACATAAAGCTGCATATTGCGCTGTATGGGAACCAAAGAGCGCAGAAGCGGCACAAAGCACCGCGTGGCGGTGACGGTGGCGGCAGCGGCAGCCATGGTGGGAGCCTTCGCACCCACCGCCGCCGCCGACCCGCTGCCCGGCGGTCTCGGCCCGTGTCTCGGAAGTGACTGTCCCGCCACATGGCCGGATTCGAACAGCGGCCCCGTCGTCCACCACGACAGCAACATCAACATCTTCGTCGGCGGCGACTACCTGGTCAGGGAGGCCGCCGCGGAAGCCGAAGGCAAGATCGTCGCCCTCGGGCAGTTCGACATGAGGAAGC
This sequence comes from Streptomyces sp. NBC_01013, assembly GCF_045162765.1. Lineage (NCBI taxonomy): Bacteria > Bacillati > Actinomycetota > Actinomycetes > Kitasatosporales > Streptomycetaceae > Streptomyces > Streptomyces sp. NBC_01013. The sequence goes on along the minus strand of NZ_CP108687.1, from coordinate 2,741,820 downwards.
GGGAAGGCGCCTCGCAGATCTACAACGTCGGCGTCGCCGGCGGGGGATCGCGGGTGCCGCCGCCCAACGACTCCGACTACCTGACGGTGGGCGGCGATCTCACCGTCCAGAGTGGAAAGCGGCTCCTCGCAGAGGAGGGACCCCACCACGGTGTAGTCCGCTACGCCGGGAATCTCAGCGGCACGGTGATCCCCGGGCCGGTCCATGACGCCGACGCCACCGACCCGTACACCGCGCTCCGTGACCGGCTGACGGCGGCCAGCCACTGCTACGCCTACGACGACAACGAGGAGCACCGCCGCCCGGTGACCGGGACGGCGCGGAACAGTGGCGCCGAGACCGTCTTCACCGGCGACGGCACCTCCGCCCTTCAGGTCTTCGCGGTGGACGCCGATCTGGCCACGGCCACCGGCGGCCGGCAGGGCATCGTCTTCAGCGGCGTTCCGGACGGCGCGACCGTGCTGGTCAATGTCTACGGCAACACCCGCAACATCAGTACGTACATGGGCTCGTTGCCCCGGTCCGGACTCCGTGAGCACCTGATGTGGAACTTCCCGGACGCGACCACCATCGGACTGAAGGGCACCGGCCAGTTCCAGGGCAGCGTGCTGATCGGCCGGCAGTCCAGTGCGGCGACTCTCGCGATGAGCGGGACCAACGGCCGCTTCTACACGGCCGGTTCGCTCACCCACACCTCGGAGGGCGAGTCGGGCGGCCAGGAGTTGCACGCCTATCCGTTCGACGGCGATCTCCCGGGGTGCGGCGGGGAACCGTCCCCGTCCCCCTCTCCGACGGACGAGTCGCCGTCCCCGTCCCCCTCCCCGACGGACGACGAGTCGCCGTCCCCTTCGCCGTCCCCCTCGGACGAGTCCCCGACGCCCTCGCCGTTCCCCTCCGAGTCGACGCCGGCTCCGCTCCCCACTCCGACGCACAGCTGGCCGCCCGGGCCGCCCCACCCCGGGGGACAGCTCCCGGACACGGGCTCGCGCGGCGGCGAATGGGTGATCGGCGGGATCGCGGCAGGCCTGCTGGTCGCTGGAACGGCGGCCACGCTCATGGCCCGCAGGACGCGTCGGCGCGGCTAAGGGCTGTCCCGCAATTCCTGGTGGATCAGCGCGCGGCGTCAGAGGCGGTGCATCGCAAGGCGGAGAGGTGCCCGCATAATGGATGTATTCGGGCGTTTCGACAACGCAGCGGGGCGCCGTGGCTGTCGTCGTGCGCCCGTCAGGAATTGCGGGACACCCCTTAGTTTTGGCCCATGGCCGAACTGCTGCACCTGACCGAACGCCCGTTGTGGGAGGCGGCCCGCGGGATCGGGACGTACGAGATGTCCACCCGCGGCCGCACCCTGCACGAAGAAGGCTTCATCCACTGCTCGCTGCCGCACCAGCTCGCCGGTATGGCCGAGCTGCTGTACGGCACCGGGAGCCGGACCGGGGCCGGTGACGAGGACCTGGTGGTGCTCGTCATCGACACCGACCGGCTCCCCGCGCCCGTGCGCTACGAGTCGCTGCGGCCCGGTGGCGAGGAGTTCCCGCACATCTACGGACCGGTTCCGGTCGAGGCGGTCGTGGGGGTGCGCCCCTGGCCGAACAAGGAAGGCGACCCCGCATGAACCCCACAGACCCCGCACAGGACCCCGAAGGCGTCACGAACGGCCCCCTCACCGCCGTCACCGGAGCGAGCGGCGCGCTCGGCGGCCGCGTCGCGAAGCGGCTGACCCGGGCGGGCGTCCCCGTCAGGCTCCTCGGCCGGGACCCGTCCCGCCTGCCCGAACTGCCGGGCGCCGATGCCGCACCGGCTGCCCCGTACGGGGACGGTGAGGCCATGCGCCGCGCGCTGGCCGGGGCGCACACGCTGTTCCTCGTCTCGGCGCACGAGAGCCCGCACCGCGTGCACGAGCACCTGACGGCCGTGGACGCGGCGGTCGCGGCCGGTGTCGAACGGATCGTGTACGTCTCCTTCGTCGGCGCCGCGCCCGACGCGACGTTCACCTTCGCCCGGGACCACTGGGACACCGAGGCCCACATCCGGGTCTCCGGTGTCCGGCACACCTTCCTGCGCGACAGCTGGTACCTGGGCGGTCTCCCGGCGATGACCGGCACCGACGGCGTCCTGCGCGGACCGGCAGGCGACGGCAGGGTCGCGGCGGTGGCCCACGAGGACATCGCCGACGCGGCGACCGCCGTCCTGCTGTCCGACGCCGACCCCACGGGTCCGACACACGACGGGGAGACGTACGACCTCACCGGACCCGAGGCGTTCACCCTCGCCGAGGCCGCCGAGGAGCTGAGCCGGGTCACCGGGCGGGCCGTCACCTATGTGCCGGAGACCCGGGAGGAGGCCTACGCCTCGCGGTCGGGTTACGGCGCGCAGGACTGGGAGGTGGCCGGCTGGGTGACGTCGTACGAGGCCATCGCGGCCGGGGAGATGGCCACGGTCTCGGACGCCGTGGCCACCCTCACGGGCAGGCAGCCCATGAACCTGGCCACGTACCTCCGCGAGCACCCGGACAGCTACCGTCACCTCCTGTCCGGCGGCTGAACGGCGGCCCGGCGGGCCGCGACCGGGCGGTGCGCGGCCCGCTCCGTCGACCCGTCCGGCCCACCCGCCGCCTCGATGCCCCGACCCCGACCCCGACCCCGACCCCGACCCCCGACGAACCGACGGGACCCCGATGCGTACGGAAACCCCCTGGGGCCCTTGGGATCCGATGTCCCTCACCGACGCCGTGCGCCTGCTCGCCCCGCTGCGCACGCCGTGGTGGATCGCCGGCGGGTACGCGGTCGAACTGGCCGTGGGCCGTGCCTACCGGGACCACGGTGACATCGACGTACTCCTGCTGCGCGGCGACCAGCTCGCCGTCCAGCGGGTCCTGCCGGACGGGCAGTGGTGGGCCGCCGATCCGCCCGGCACCCTGCGCCCCTGGCTCCCGGGCGAGATCCTGCCGCCGCAGGTCCACGACATCTGGTGCCGGCCGGGCCCGGGCGAGCCGTGGCGCGCGCAGTTCATGCTCGATGACACGGAGGACGGCGACTGGGTGTTCCGCCGCGACCCGAGGATCCGCCTCCCGCTGGAGCGGCTCGGCAGGGTCACCGGGGACGGCGTGCCCTACCTCGCGCCCGAGGTCCAGCTCCTTTACAAGGCCAGGTCCCGGCGGTCCAAGGACGAGCAGGACTTCGAGGCCCTGCTGCCCGTTCTCGACGGTGACCAACGCGCCTGGCTGACGGAGACGATCACCCTGGCGGAGGGCGCCGGCCATCCCTGGGCGGCCCGGCTGCGGGCGGTCTGAGCTCAGCTCACGTACGTCCCCGCCTTCGCCGCCACGACCGCGGCATCGGCGGCGCGGTCCGCGGCCGCCTCGTCGAGCGGGTCGCCGCTGGCCAGCAGGCGGTAGTAGAGAGGGGCCGAGACGGCGCGGATCACCTCGTCCGGGTCGGTGCCCGCGGGGAGCTCGCCCCGTTCGACGGCCTCGGCGACGCAGCCGGACCACTCCTCGATGCGGACCGCGTAGAACCGGTGCAGCGCCTGGGCCGTGCGCGCGTCGCAGGTCGCCGCGGCGATCACGGAGCGGAACAGTGCGCCCTGGCGCGGATCGGTGAGCGTCGAGAGCACGAGCCGTGCGTTGGCCCTGAGGTCCTCGGCCAGTGAGCCGGTCCGGGCCCGCGGAGACGACTGCTCGGCCATGTCGTCGAGCAGGTCGGCGATCAGGCCGGTGGGGGTGGACCAGCGCCGGTAGACGGTCGTCTTGCCGACCTCCGCCCGGCGCGCGACATCGGCGAGGTCGAGCCGGTCGAAGCCGTGCTCGGCCAGTGCGTCACCTGCCGCGCGCAGGACGGACTCACGGACCCGGGCCGTGCGCCCGCCGGGCCGGACCGTACCGGGTTCCACATTGTCCGAGCTCTCCGACGTCATAACGGGTCTCCAGTTCCATTAATGGGTGTTCCTCTGCTACGGTCACTCCATCTTAACGGAACCACAGACCCGTTAAAACTTCCGTCCGAGGAAGGACGACCATGTCCGCACCCAGCCAGACCCCGCTGCACCGCACGACCGCCCCCGCCGCGGATCCGCCCACGGCTCTCCGTATGACCGGACGGCAGAAGCTCGTCCTCACCCTCCTCCTCGGCGCCCAGTTCATGATCGCCGTGGACTTCTCGATCCTGAACGTCGCACTGCCCGTCGTCGGCGAAGGACTCGGCTTCTCCCTCCCGAACCTGCAGTGGATCGCCACCTCCTTCGCCCTGGCGGCCGCCGGATTCACCCTCCTGTTCGGCCGCATCGCCGACCTCGTGGGCCGTAAGCGCCTCTTCGTGGGCGGCATGGTCGTCCTCGGCCTCTCCTCGGCGCTCGGCGGGCTGGCGACCTCCCCCGAGATCCTGCTCACCGCCCGGGTCCTCCAAGGTCTCGCCACCGCGGCCGTCACCCCGGCCGGACTCGCCCTGCTGACCACCGCGTTCAAGGAGGGCCCGCTCCGCGAACGCGCCCTCGGCCTCAACGGCGCCCTCATGTCCGCGGGCTTCACGGCGGGGGCGATCCTCGGCGGGCTCCTCACCGACCTGCTCTCCTGGCGCTGGGCCTTCTTCGTCAACGTCCCCGTCGCCGCGCTCGTCGTCGCACTCGCCCCGTCCGTCATCACCGACTCGCGCCCGGCCGGCCGCCCGCGGCTCGACATCCCGGGTGCCGCGACCGTCACCGGCGGACTGCTGCTCCTCGTCTACGGTCTGACCCAGGCCGGCACGACCGGCTGGACCGCGCCCACCACTCTGACCGCGCTGCTCGCCGGCGCCGCGCTGCTCATCGCGTTCTGGTTCGTCGAGAAGAGGGCGGCAGCGCCGCTCGTCCCCGTACGCATCCTCAAGCGCCGCAGCGTCATCTGGGGCAACGCCACCGGTCTGATCGCCTTCGTCACCGAGACGTCGCTGGTCTTCCTGTTGACGCTGTACCTCCAGGAGGTCCTCGGCTACTCCCCGCTCGCCACGGGCCTCGCCTTCGGTGTCCTCGGCGTCGGCACGGTGATCGGCGGCACGCTCGGCGGTCGGGCCGTCGGCCGCTTCGGCAACCGGACGACCATCGTGACCGGCGGCATCATCCAGGCGGCGGCCACGCTCTCCCTGGTGGCGCTCGGCACCTCCGGGGCATGGATCTGGCTCCTGCTGGCTGCGACGTTCATCGGTGGCATCGGCAACATGCTGATGATCGTCGGCTTCATGGTCACCGCGACCTCGGGCCTTCCCGACGACGAACAGGGCCTGGCCACGGGCCTCGCCACGATGACCCAGCAGGTCGGCATCACCATGGGCATCCCGGTCATGAGCGCCATCGCCACGGCCCGGATGTCCGCACTCGGCGACACGGGGCCCGAGGGCGTCCTCTCCGGGGTCTCGGTCGCGATCCTGGTCAACTCCACCCTCGTCCTGGCGGGAGCCCTGCTCGCCGGAGCCTCCCTCGCGCCGCGGCGAGAGAGGAGCGGCGCGCGGGGGTGACGGTGCGGAGCGCGCACCGTACGCAGACCACCTACCGCAGACGCGGGGCCGCATCGGCCCCGCGTCATTGACGGCCACCTCGGTCCGGAGGACCAGGTGTATCGAATGTGCTGGTCACAGCCACTTGTCGATGGCGGCTACACGGACGGCGGACTCGACAGTCGCCAGGAGAAACACGCCTCCATCTACCTCGGCACCGTCACCCTCGCGGCCCTCGTGATCTGGCTCCGAGCATGAACCGGGAACCACGGCCTGCTCCAGGCTCTGCGTGCGACGCAAGGAGATTCTTGCACCTAAAGGGGTGATCGCCGTAGAGGGAGGGCCATGATGAAAACGGATGCAGCGACCGCAGAGCAGGTAACGGCGGATCGGGAGCGAGTCTTCGACGGCTTCGACATACGGCGTCCTTTGCGGCTGTTGCGCCGGGTTGGGCCCTTGGCTCAGGGGATCACTCTTGATCGTTCCACCGGCCAGACGGGGAATGCGTGATCCACGTAACAGGAGAGCCTTTATTGCCGTAGCAGGCAACGTTCGCCCCGTGTTCGATGAGATACGGTCCTCAGCCATGGGCGAGTTGGTGTTGATCAGGCACGGCGAGACCGCATGGAGCCGGACCGGCCAGCATGCGGGCCGCACCGACCTGCCGCTGACCGAGGCGGGGGAGGAGGCGGCACGTGCGCTCGCACCTCGGCTGGCCGAACGGGAGTTCGCCGCCGTCTACAGCAGCCCGCTGATCCGCGCGCTGCGGACCGCCGAACTGGCGGGGCTGAGCGGTGCGGAGCCCGACATCGGCCTGGTCGAGTGGGACTACGGCCGCTACGAAGGGCTGACCGCCGAGCAAATCCAGGAACTCAAGCCCGGCTGGGAGCTGTGGCGCGACGGCGTCGACGCCGGCGAGGACATCGGGCACGTGACGGTGCGGGTCGACGCCTTCCTCGGCCGGGTCAGGCCGCTGCTGGACGAGGGCGACGTGGCCGTCGTCGCGCACGGCCACCTGTCACGCATACTCACCGCGCGCTGGCTCGGGCTCGACGCGTCGGCTGCGCGGCAGTTCGGGCACCCGCATCCGGGGACGATCAACACTCTGGGTCATGAGCACAAGCTGCCAGTCGTGCTCGGGTGGAACGTGCCGTAACGGCAGCTGTCCGTACCCCGTCCAAGGGGTAGCTGCTGCTGTGCCGTCAGGCGGCTTTGGGCCTTCGGACGATGGAGCGTAGGTGCCGGGCGTCGGCGTGGCGTTTTTCGCCGGAGGAGGTAGCGGCGGATCATGCTGCCCTGCTCCTCGTGGCCGGCGTGGCCGGTGCCATCAAGGGTGAGGTAGCGCATCGCGGTGAACTGGGCTTCCACGCGGTGGAGCCAGGGGTCCCGGTGGCCACCTGTCCGCGTTCCTCGGTGAGTAGAAGGGATCGCAAGGATGGGATCTCGCAGGCCCTGGTGGAGAGACGAAGCTGACCTTCACCCGACGTCCGGTCTCCTCGGCGTTGATCTCTTGGCCGATCCTGGAGAGCTCGGACGGATGCTCCAGCCGACGCATCGAAGTCTCATGCCGGGGGACCCACCGATCTCGGCGTGCTCTCCCTCGCCACCCGCACGCTTCACAGGACATCCGCCCGTCGAACCCGATGACGTCCGCCCTTCTCACGGGGCTCGGCTGGAGCTGGTTGCTCAAGGCTTGAGACGAGGGTCAGGAATTGCAGGACAGCCCCTGGCTCCAGCCGCTCAGGGAGACCTCCGGTCCTCCCGTGAGGCACCTGCGGAGGACGCTTGCGGTGGTGTCCACGAAGTTCTCAGGGAGGGCGTCGACGTCGACCCAGCGGACCTGGGAGTGCTTGCGGGGTTCGCGGTTCTCGGGTTCGCCGGTCCATTCGTGGGTGGCGAAGACGACCGTGAGGAAGCCATTGGGGGACTCGACGCCCCAGGCTCCGTGAATGATGTGCGCGACCTTGAGGGAGTCGGGCTTCACCGTGAGGCCGGTCTCCTCGTACAGCTCGCGGACTGCCGTCCCAGTGATGGGCTCGCCCGGTTCGCTCTTGCCGACGGGCAGGTCCCACATTCCCTGGGCGAACTTCGCGTTCTCGCTGCGCTGGAGGAGCACGACGCGGTTGGTGGCCCTGTCGTGGACGACGACGGCCGCGACCAGCAGCGTCATCGAGTCGAGTGCCGGCTTGAGGGCTGGGGGGCGGCTGCCGGTCTGCTGAGCCACGCAGGTCCCCTCGTCGGGCCGGTTGTCGGGCATGTGGGGCGGGGGCCTCGCGGGCTCGGCGGGCGAGATCCGCGGCTGTGGGGACGCGGCCCGGACCGGCGGGAGCGGCGCTCCGCCCGGCCTCGTCCTCCGGACGGCTCCCGGACGATCCACGAACGAGGGAGAGGCCCGGCCGCTCGAAGCGGTCGGGCCTCTCCCGTTCCTGCTCTGACCTGCTGCCCGGCCGGAGGCCGAACGGCGGGCCGGTCAAGCCTTCTTGGTCTCCCAGAAGATCTTGTCGATCTGGGCGATCAGGTCGAGCGCCTTCTGGCCCGTGGCCGGGTCCGTGGAGCCCTTCGCGGCCGACAGCGCCTTGAGGGCGTCGTTGACCAGCTGGTGCAGCTCCGGGTACTTCTCGAAGTGCGGGGGCTTGAAGTAGTCGCTCCAGAGCACCGAGACGTGGTGCTTTGCGAGCTCGGCGCGCTGCTCCTTGATGACCACCGCGCGGGCCCGGAAGTGCGGGTCCTCGTTGGCCTGGTACTTCTCCTGGACGGCCTTGACGGACTCCGCCTCGATGCGGGCCTGGGCCGGGTCGTACACGCCGCAGGGGAGGTCGCAGTGGGCGCTGACCTTCACCTTGGGGGCAAACAGGCGGGAAAGCATGGGGCTGTCCTTCCTCGTGATCGTCTTCTCAGGTGGGACATTACTCCGTGAGAAGCGTGATTTAGCGGGTGCCCCCGTGGGCTTAGGCCAAAAGTCCGGGGTGAGGATGGGACCAGTGGCCGAATGTACGGAACCCTGTGGGGGACGGCGTACTGGACGGACCGGGGAGGTGCCGGAGAGATGCGGGAAGTGCCGGAGGTGCCGGAGCTGACCGATGAACAGCCCCGAAGAGGGCTGGCGGCGAGAGTGCCGTTCCAGGTGGTGGAGGTGACGGGACCTTCGATGGTGCCCACGCTCCACCACGGGGACTGGCTGCTCGTGCAGTACGGGGCGCAGGTGCGCCCCGGTGACGTGGTGATACTCCGGCATCCGTTCCAGCAGGACCTGCTGGTGGTCAAGCGGGCCGTGGAGCGGCGCACCGGTGGCTGGTGGGTGCTGGGTGACAACAGCTTCGCGGGCGGGGACAGCACGGATTACGGGACCGTGCCCGAGGAGCTCGTACTGGCCAGGGTCCGGGCCCGCTACCGCCCGCTGACGAAGGATCAGCGATCGGTGCGCGGTGTCGCGGGCTGGGCCGTCTCCGCGCTGCGGCCGGTCTCCGCCGCCCGATCCGTCTCCAGGCGCTTGCGGGCCCGGTAGGCGGCCACGTTGGCGCGGGTGGCACAACGGTCCGAGCAGTAGCGGCGGGAGCGGTTGGTCGAGGTGTCGAGGTAGGCGTTGCGGCACGGCGCCGCCTCGCACAGGCCAAGCCGGTCCACGCCGTACGAGGTGAGGTGGAAGGCGAGGCCCATCGCCGCGATCGCGGCGTAGCCCGCGGTGGCGTTGGACGGATGGTCGGCCAGATGCATGTGCCAGTCCGGCTTGCCGTCCGCGTCCCGGATGTCGTGGCCGGAGATCTGCGGGCTGACGGGGAATTCCAGCAGCAGCGAGTTGAGCAGGTCGACCGCGAGCGTCTCGTCGCCGCCGTCGGCCGCTTCGAAGACCGCGCGCAGCCGGGCCCTTACGGACCGGAAGCGGGTCACGTCCGCATCGGTCGCCCGCCGTGCCGCCTGTCCGTTGGCGCCGAAGAGCTCGCGCACCGCGTCGACCGAGGTGAGGGCGTCCTTGTTACGGGCCGGCTCCTCGGTGTTGACCAGGCGCACGGCGTAGTCCGAGTAATAGGCCAGTTCCACTTGTAGTCCTTACGGCGTCGGTCTAGGGTCGATACGGCGATGATGTAATGGGCTGATACGGGTCCAGGGTATTACACGGGAGGGTTTCGGGTGACAGAGACAGTGGCGGGTGCCGACTGGCAGGCCTGGCAGAGCAGCTGGGACCGGCAGCAGGAGTGGTACATGCCCGACCGCGAGGAACGCTTCCGGGTCATGCTCGACATGGTCGAGGCCTTCACGGGGCCGGAACCGCGGGTGCTCGACCTCGCGTGCGGTACGGGAAGTATTACGGACAGGCTGTTGCGGCGGTTCCCGAAGGCCACGAGTACGGGTGTCGACCTCGACCCCGCGCTGCTGGCCATCGCCCGCGGTTCCTTCGCCGGCGACGCGCGCGTCACCTTCGTGACCGCCGACCTCAAGGACCCGCGGTGGACGGAGCGGCTGCCCCACGGCTCGTACGACGCCGTACTCACCGCCACCGCTCTGCACTGGCTGCACAGTGAGCCGCTCACCGCCCTCTACGGGCAGATCGGCGGACTCGTGCGGGACGGCGGCGTGTTCATGAACGCCGACCGCATGATCGAGACGGAGACCCCCCGGATCAACGCCGCCGAACGCGCCCACCGGCACGCCGGCATGGACCGGGCCAAGGCCGCCGGGGTCCTTGACTGGGCACAGTGGTGGGCGCTGGCCGCCGAGGACCCGGTGCTCGCCGGGCCGACCGCCGAGCGGTTCGCGATCTACGGCGAGCACGCCGACGGCGACATGCCGTCCGCGGCCTGGCATGCGGCCACCCTGCGTGCTGCGGGGTTCGCCGAGGCGCGGGCCGTCTGGTCCTCCCCCTCGGACAGTCTGGTGCTCGCGGTGAAGTAGGGGCACCATGCGGGGCGGGGCGGTGCGGACGACGGTCCGTACCGCCCCGCCAACATTTCCGGCCCACCGCTGCAACCCGTTCCGCGTCCCACCGCACTGGAAGGGTGAGACGGTCCGCGCCCGCGGGCCGGGGGAGGACGCTGACGATGCGGAGCGAGGACGACGACGCGCTGCACGCCTTCGTCGAGAGCAGACGCACCGCACTGTTCCGCAGCGCGTATCTGCTCTGCGGCGACCGGCACGAGGCCGAGGACCTGGTCCAGGCGACGCTGGTCAAGGTGGTGCTCGGCGGACGGCGGCACGGGCGCCTCGACAACATCGAGGCGTACGCGCGCAAGACCCTGGTCAACACCTTCATCGCGGCCCGCCGCCGGTTCTGGCGGCGCGAGCAGGCGTACGGCGAACTGCCCGAGCGAGCGGTCCACGCGCCCGACACGGACACCGGCCTCGCGGTACGGGCGGCGCTCGCCCGGCTCGCGCCCAGGCAGCGGGCCGTACTGGTGCTGCGCTACTGGGAGGACCTGAGCGTCGAGGCCACGGCCGCACTGCTCGGGATGCGGGCGAACACGGTCAAGAGCCACGCGGCTCGGGGGTTGGCGGCGCTGCGCGCCGAGATGGCGGAGGAATTGGTATGAACGACGTGCGTGAACTGCTGGGGCGGGCCGCCGAGGACGCCGGGCAGCCGGTCATCAGCACCGAGGTGATCTATGCGAGGGCGGCCCGCGTGCGCAGGCGCCGCCGGGTCGCGGTGTCGGCCGCGGCGGTGTGCGCGGTGGCGGCGGGTGCGTTCGTCGTGCCCGGACTCCCGGCAGGACAGGAGCAGGCGCCGCGGACGTCCTCGGTCGCGGCCCCGGCCGAGGCCACCGGCAACAGCGAGCGGGCCAGGGAACTGACCGAGCTGCTGCCCGACGGCGTCGGCTCGGTCGAGCAGGTGTCGCTGGCCGTCGTCATCAAGCACGCGACGCCGGAGCAGGCCGAGGAGCATCCGGTCGGGCCGCTCGACGGGCAGTACGCGGTCCGCAGGGACGGGGGCGTCGGCTATCTCGTCGTCGGAGTCATGGACGCGAAGATGATGCGGAAGAAGTTCGGGGGAGGTCCCCAGGAAGCGAACCTGTGCAAGGTGATGGTGGGGGAGCCGCACCGCACCGACTGCGTCCGCGAGGAGCTGCCGGACGGGAGGGTGCTGACCACCTGGAGCGACTCGATGGACTACGGGGACGGCACCCCGCAGTGGGGCCCGGAGTTGGTGGCCCGGCTCACGCTCAAGGACGGCGGGCAGCTGGCCGTACGGGACAGCACCGGCTTCGAGGCGGACTCCGCGCTGGGGCCGCTGCTCAGGACCGCGCCGCTGACGCGGGCGCAGCTGCGGACACTGGTGCTCAGCCCGGAGCTGCTGCCGGCGAAGTAGTGCGTACGCGCGTGAGGGCGGTACGGACCCTGTCGGTCCGTACCGCCCTCACGCGTTCGTGCGGCTACAGGACCTTGGAGAGGAACGACTTCGTCCGGTCGTGCTGCGGGTTGGTCAGGACGTCGCGCGGGTGGCCCGACTCGACCACCACACCGTCGTCCATGAAGACCAGCGCGTCGCCGACCTCACGGGCGAAGCCCATTTCGTGGGTGACGACGATCATCGTCATGCCGTCCTCGGCGAGGCCGCGCATGACGTCGAGCACATCGCCCACCAGCTCCGGGTCGAGCGCCGAAGTGGGCTCGTCGAAGAGCATCAGCTTCGGCTCCATGGCCAGCGCCCGGGCGATGGCCACCCGCTGCTGCTGTCCGCCGGAGAGCTGCGAGGGATAGTTCTTCGCCTTGTCGGACAGGCCGACGCGGTCCAGGAGCCGTTCCGCGCGCGCCCTGGCCACGGCCTTGGACTCGCCCCTGACCTGGACGGGGGCCTCCATGACGTTCTCGATCGCCGTCATGTGGGGGAACAGGTTGAAGCGCTGGAAGACCATGCCGATGTCCCGGCGCTTCAGGGCGACTTCGCTGTCCTTGAGCTCGTAGAGCCTGTCGCCCTTCTGGCGGTAGCCCACCAGTTCGCCGTCTACGTACAGTCGTCCGGCGCTGATCTGCTCCAGGTGGTTGATGCACCGCAGGAAGGTCGACTTGCCCGAGCCCGACGGGCCGATCAGACAGAAGACCTCTCGCGGGGCGACCTCCAGGTCGATTCCCTTGAGGATGTGCGCGGTGCCGAAGGACTTGTGAACGCCCTCGGCCTTCACCATGGCGGTCATGCCATGCCTCCCTTCGGGCGGCCCAGCGACAGCAGGTTGGCCTTGATCTTCTGCATCGGGGTGGGCGGCAGACTGCGGCTGGAGCCGCGGGCGTAGTACCGCTCCAGGTAGTACTGGCCGACGCTCAGGACCGAGGTCATGATCAGGTACCAGGCAGCGGCGAGGAAGTACATCTCCACCGGGGCTCCGGAGCCCTGCCCGATGTCCTGGGCGTATTTGAAGAGCTCGTAGAACTGCACGGCCGCCACCAGCGACGTGGTCTTGAGCATGTTGATGACTTCGTTGCCCGTCGGCGGCACGATCACCCGCATGGCCTGCGGGAGCACGACACGCCGCAGCGTCTTGCCGTGGCTCATGCCCAGCGCGTGGGACGCCTCCGTCTGGCCCTCGTCGACCGAGAGCAGACCGGCCCGGCAGATCTCCGCCATGTACGCGGCCTCGTTGAGGCCGAGGCCGAGCAGCGCCGTCAGCAGCGGCGTCATGAAGCTCGACCAGTAGTCCTTGTAGATCGGCCCGAGGTTGATGTACTCGAAGACCAGACCCAGGTTGAACCAGACGAACAACTGGACCAGGACCGGCGTGCCGCGGAAGAACCAGATGTACGACCACGCGATCGAGGAGGTCACCGGGTTCTTCGACAGGCGCATGACGGCCAGCAGGATGCCGCCGACCACGCCGATCACCATCGAAAGGGAGGTCAGCAGCAGTGTCTGGCCGACCCCCTTGAGGATGCGGTCGTCGAAGAAGTAGTCCGGGACCGCACCCCAGTTGATCTTGCCCTGGCTGAAGGCGTAGACGATCGCGACGAGTGCGGCGATGGCGATGACCGCCGAGACGTACCGGCCGTAGTGCCGGACCGGAATGGCCTTGATGGCTTCCGGTCCGGCCGCCGGGGCGGGGGGTGCGGGTGGCTGCTCGGCCGGGCCCGTCTTTTCGATGTCAGTCACAGCTGATGCCTTTCAGCGCCGGACCCGGTCAGGATCCGCCGTTCAGCTTGGCCTCGGTGACCGCGCCGGCCTCCACGCCCCACTTGGCGATGATCTTCTCGTACTCGCCGCTCTTGATGATGGCGTCCATGGCCGCCTTGATGGCCGCGGTGAGCTTGTCGTTGCCCTTGGCCACGGCGATGCCGTACGGGGCGGCCTCGACCTGGTCGCCGACGATCTGGAAGTCCTTGCCGCCGCCCGAGGTCTTCACCGCGTACGCGGCCACCGGGAAGTCGGACGAACCGGCGTCGGCGCCGCCGGAGCGCAGCCGGGTCTGGGCCTCGAGGTCGTTGTCGAACGCCTCGATGGCGATCTTCTTACCGCCGGTGCACTTCTTGGACTCGGCCTTGGCCAGGTCGTTCGAGACGGTGTTGCGCTGGACGGCGATCTTCTTGCCGCACAGGTCGGCCCAGGTCTTGATCCCCTGGTCGTCGCCCTTCTTGGTGTAGATCGAGACACCGGCGGTGAAGTAGTCGATGAAGTCGACCCCCTCGCCGACCTTCTTCTGCGTCTCGGGGTCGATGCCCTCCTGACGCTCCTTGGTGTCGGTCATCGCCGACATCGCCAGGTCGTAGCGCTTGGCACGCAGACCCGTGACCAGGGTGTCGAAGGTGCCGTTCTCGAACTGGAACTCCACCCCCAGCTCCTTGCCGAGCGCGGCGGCGATGTCGGGGTCGATGCCGACCGTCTTGCCGGAGCCGTCCTTGAACTCGACCGGCGGGTACGCGATGTCCGAACCGACCTTGATGACGCCCTTGGACTTGATGTCCGCGGGGAGCAGGTCGGCGGGCGAGGAGGCGGACGAGCCGTCGCCGGTCTTCGCCGAGGCCGAGTCGCTGGTGTTGTTCTTCGTCTGGTCGCCACAGGCGGTCAGCAGCATGGTGCCGGCGACCGCGATGGCGCCGACCGCGGCAATCCGGGACTTCGCGGTCGTACGACGGGTGGTACGTGCGGTCATGAGGGGTTCCTCCGGCGGTGAAGGTGGTGTTGCGAGGCGGTATGACACACGGCGTCGGGTGTCGCCGCCTTGTGTGGTTACGGCATCTTGCCATTCGGACTAGCCCATTCAGGGGGCACCGCATGTCAAAATCGGGTAACGGGACACCCCCGAACCCAGCGGGCCGGCACATCAAGGCCGGACCTTTCACTGGAATTGCTTCTTCCTGCCGGAAGATCCACCGCCCAGGACCTGCTCTGGGCGGGTTTCATGTCGCCTGGCCGACTTGTGTGTATGTCCCACTATGAGACGCGTCACCGTGGGGATACCGACTCGTCTGCGGTGCTGCCTGTCCGGTAAGAAGGACGTTTACACCCCTCATCCGGGGCTCAGGGCGCGTGTGCGGCGCGCCCGCGCGTAGGTATTCCCCCCTGCCGGGACGGACCAATCGTCCAGCGCAGGGAACGTACGCGGTGCCCACCCACCCCTCCTCAACCAGGAGTGGCCACCCTCAAACGATGAAGACTTAAGGGGTCAACACCATGGCAGCGGAGATCGTCAATCCTCGCAGCGACAGCAACACGGACAGCACGACCGGCAGCGCGACCGACGAGCCGTTCGATCCGGCCTTCGCGCTCCACCGGGGCGGGAAGATGGCCGTGCAGGCCACTGTCCCGATCCGGGACAAGGACGACCTGTCCCTCGCCTACACACCCGGTGTGGCGAAGGTGTGCAGCGCGATCGCGGAGAATCCCGAACTCGTCCACGACTACACCTGGAAGTCGCAGGTGGTCGCCGTCGTGACGGACGGCACCGCCGTGCTCGGTCTCGGCGACATCGGCCCCGAGGCCTCCCTCCCCGTGATGGAGGGCAAGGCGATCCTGTTCAAGCAGTTCGGCGGCGTGGACGCGGTCCCGATCGCGCTCGCGACCACCGACGCGGACGAGATCGTGGAGACCGTCGTGCGGCTCGCTCCGTCCTTCGGTGGCGTGAACCTGGAGGACATTTCGGCACCGCGCTGCTTCGAGATCGAGCGCAAGCTCCAGGAGCGGCTCGACATCCCCGTCTTCCACGACGACCAGCACGGCACCGCCGTGGTCACCCTCGCGGCCCTGCGCAACGCCGCGAAGCTGTCCGGGCGCGGTCTGGGTGAGCTGCGCGGTGTCATCTCGGGCGCGGGTGCGGCCGGCGTGGCGATCGCCAAGTTCCTGCTGGAGGCGGGGCTCGGCGATGTCGCCGTCGCCGACCGCAAGGGCATCGTCAGCCGGGACCGCGAGGACCTGACCGACGTCAAGCGGGAGCTGGCCGAGCTCACCAACAAGGCCGGGATCTCGGGGTCCCTCGCGGACGCACTCGCCGGTGCGGACATCTTCATCGGCGTCTCGGGCGGTACGGTCCCCGAGCCGGCCGTCGCTTCGATGGCGCCCGGTGCCTTCGTCTTCGCCATGGCGAACCCGAATCCCGAGGTGCACCCCGACATCGCGCACAAGTACGCGGCAGTCGTGGCGACCGGACGGTCGGACTACCCGAACCAGATCAACAACGTGCTGGCGTTCCCCGGCATCTTCGCGGGTGCGCTCCAGGTGCGGGCCTCGCGGATCACCGAGGGCATGAAGATCGCCGCGGCGAACGCGCTGGCGGACGTGGTCGGCGACGAGCTGGCCGCCGACTACGTCATCCCGTCACCGTTCGACGAGCGGGTCGCCCCGGCGGTGACGGCCGCGGTGGCCGCGGCCGCGCGGGCGGAGGGCGTGGCCCGGCGCTGAAGTCCTGACGCGGGGGTTCGGGCGCGGCGCTTCCCCGGGAGCGCCGCCCCGGGCCCCCGCTTCTCGTTCTCCCGGGATGTGGTGGGGGCGGACCTCCGGCGGCCCGGCCTCTGGGGGGACCTCCAGGGGCCGGGCCCGGGGGGACCCGGGAGCGCCGGGGGGCCGGCCCCTGCCCCGTCACGCGCGGTGCGTGTCACACCCGCAGCCGGTTACGCCCGGCCACGGCCCCGCCTATCGTCGGGCCCATGTTCGCCGCCTACGCATCCCGCCTCGACCGCGACCACCCCCTCAACGGCCTTGAGCTGGGCGAACGCCCGGCTCCCCAGGCGCGTCAAGGGTGGACCACCGTCAACGTCCGGGCCGCCTCCCTCAATCACCACGACCTCTGGTCCCTGCGCGGCGTCGGCCTCGCCGAGGACAAGCTGCCGATGATCCTCGGCTGCGACGCCGCGGGCACCGACCAGGACGGCAACGAGGTCGTCCTGCACTCCGTCATCGGCCAGACCGGGCATGGGGTCGGCCCCGACGAGCCCCGCTCCATCCTCACCGAGCGCTACCAGGGCACCTTCGCCGAGCAGGTGACCGTCCCCAGCTGGAACGTGCTGCCCAAGCCGAAGGAACTCACCTTCGAACAGGCCGCCTGTCTGCCCACCGCCTGGCTCACCGCGTACCGCATGCTCTTCACCAACGCCGGGGTGCGGCCCGGTGACTCCGTTCTGGTCCAGGGGGCCGGTGGCGGTGTCGCGACCGCCGCGATCGTCCTCGGCCGGGCCGCCGGGCTGCGGATCTACGCCACCAGCCGCGACGAGGCCAGGCGCAAGCGGGCCGTCGAACTCGGTGCGATCGAGGCGTACGAGCCGGGCGAACGGCTGCCGCACCGGGTCGACGCCGTCATCGAGACGGTAGGTGCCGCCACCTGGTCCCACTCCGTCAAGTCCCTGCGCCCCGGCGGCACGCTGGTCATCTCCGGGGCCACCAGCGGCGACCGTCCCTCGCACGCCGAGCTCACCCGCATCTTCTTCCTGGAGCTGAAGGTCGTCGGTTCGACCATGGGGTCCAAGGACGAGCTGGAGGACCTGCTGGCGTTCTGCGCGACCACCGGGGTGCGCCCCGTCATCGACGAGGTGCTGCCGCTGGACCGTGCCCGCGAGGGATTCGAGCGCCTCGCCTCGGGTGACCAGTTCGGGAAGATCGTGCTGACTGTCAACTAGGGTTGACATGCGTCATGGTGTCAACGTAAGTTGACACCATGACCGAAGCAACGGATCTCGCCGAGCGCGCAGGCGACCGCGACCCCCGGGTGGGGCTGCGGTCGGTGGCAGCGCTGCGGCGGCTGCTGGAGCAGCTCGAAGCCGTACAAGTCAGAAGCGCCCGTGTCCAGGGCTGGTCGTGGCAGGAGATCGCCGCCGAACTGGGCGTCAGCCGGCAGGCCGTGCACAAGAAGTACGGGAGGCATTGATGTTCGAGCGATTCACCAAGGGTGCCCGCGCCACCGTGACCGGGGCCGTGACCCACGCCGAACGGGCCGAAGCCGGCTCGATCACCGAAGAACATCTGCTGCTGTCGCTGCTGGACCAGGACGGGGGTCGGGCGTCGTTCGCCGTCGCCGCACTGGGACTGACGGACCGCAGGGCCTCGGTGGAGGCCGCGCTCACCGACGCGCGCAGGCGCGGCGGCATGACCAAGGCCGATGCCGAGGCTCTCGCGGGCATCGGCATCGATCTCACCGCGATCGTCTCCCGCATCGAGGAGGCGCACGGCGAGGGGGCCCTGACGGGCGACCGCAAGGACCGGCGCCGGTGGTCGGGCAACCGTGCGTTCACCAAGGAGGCCAAGAAGATCCTGGAGAAGTCGCTGCGGATCGCGCTCGGCCGCGGTGACCGGTTCATCGGCGAGGAACACCTCCTCCTGGCCCTCACCGCGTCCCCCGGGGTCGTCGCCGACGTGCTCGCCGATCACGGCGCGACGTACGAGACGGTCAACCGCGCGCTGTACGGGGACGGCGGCGCCGGCCGGGACCGCAGGGCGGGCTGAACGCAGGACGGGCTGAACGCAGGGCGGCCCGGGGAGTGTTCCCGCTCCCCGGGCCGCCCTGCCGTTCCCGTCCTGCCCGGCCGCGCCGTCTCCTCGCCTACTCCGCGGTGCCTTCGGAGTCCTTCCGCAGCAGCGCGCCGATGTGGGCGGCCGCCGTCGAGAGGTGGCGGCGGGCCTCCGTGAGCTGGTCCTCCGTCACCCCCCGGTCCCTGGCGGCGTCACGGATGTCGTCGCGGAACCGGTCGAGCAGACGGTCCAGGTCGCGGGCCGGGTCGCCGGTGCCGCCCGCGTCCTTGCCCCAGTCCGGGTCGGCGTCGGGGGAGTCCGGCTTCACGTACGACCAGTTGCCCGTACGGGCGAAGCCGCCCAGTTGGCCGGTGATCTCGGCCAGCCCCTCCCGAACGCCCGCGGGCCAGTCGCCCCGGGCGAAGTGGTCCTGCACCTGGCGGGCGGCGTTCTGCATCTGCTCGCGCGCCCTGTCCTGGGCCTCCTTGGCCTGGCGGCGGGCCTGCTGGGCCTCCTCGCGGGCGCGCCGGGACTCGTCCTTCGCCCGGCGGGCCTGCTCCTTCCACTCCTGCTTCGCCTTGCGCAGCTCCTCCTTCGCGGTGCGCCAGGCCTCCTTGTCGCCGAGGTCACCGAAGCCGCCCAGGTCACCGAGATCGCCGAAGCCGCCGAAGGAGGTCGCCTTGCCCGCCTTGCCGCCCGGCCCCGCAGAGCCCGTGTGGCGCGACTCGTCGGCCGCGGCGCGCATCTCGCTGCGCAGCTTGCCCGCCGCACCCCGGACGTCGTCGCGCATCTCGGCGGCCAGCTCGGAGACGGACTCCCGGATCTCCAGCTCCAGATCGGCGAGCTCGCCGGTGCGGCCGGCCAGTTCGGCGCGGCCGGCGTCGGTGATCGAGTAGACCTTGCGGCCGCCCTCGGTGGCATGCGTGACCAGGCCTTCGGCCTCCAGTTTGGCCAGGCGCGGGTAGACGGTGCCCGCCGAAGGGGCGTACAGGCCCTGGAAGCGTTCCTCGAGAAGTCTGATCACTTCGTAACCGTGGCGAGGGGCTTCGTCGAGCAGCTTCAGCAGGTAGAGGCGCAGGCGGCCGTGGGCGAATACGGGGGGCATGTCAGAGAACCTTTCCGGTCGGACCGGCGTCGTGCGGATCGCCCTCGGCCGGTGGGCGGCGCAGCAGGGCGATCGATCCCGAGACCGTCGTCGCCCTCAGTGTCCCGGTTCCGGAGCCCAGGGTGCCGGTGATCTTCTTCGCGCCCCACTGGCCGCTGACCCGGAGGTCCTCGAAGCCGTTGGAGACGGAACCGCTCGCCGTGTTCGCCTCGACCTTGGCGTCGGCCGGGTGCGGCAGGCGGATGGCGAGCTCGCCGGAGACCGTGGCGAGCCGGACATCGGTGGGCTTCCCGGTCGGGTCCAGGTCGAGCACCATGTTGCCGCTGACCGATTCCGCCTTCACGAAGGCCCCGGCGCCCTCGACGACCGTCAGGTCGCCGGAGACCGAGTGGAAGCGCAGTTCGCCGGTGACGGCCTGGGCCTCCACGTTGCCGGACACGGTCTCCGCGCCGACCGGCCCTGCGAGTCCGACGAGTGTGGTGTCGCCGGTGACGCCACGAACGTCCGTACGTCCGCGGACCCCGGAGACGAAGGCCCCGGCGCCGACCACGCCGACCTCCACGGTCGAGCCGGCCGGGACCGCGAGGGAGACCACGGCGCGGCGGTGCCAGCCCTTGCGGTCGAACCACTTGAGCATGCCCTGCCAGGCGAGGTCCTCGTACGACACGGTGAGGACTCCGTCCTGCTGCGTGACGATCAGTGGCGGTCCCTCGATGTCGGAGACCTCCAGCCTGGCGGTCGGTTCGTCGGTGCCGACGACGTTGACCGTTCCGTTGACGACGCGCACGCTGAGCGCGGTCACGGGCTCGTCGAAGGTGAGCTTGCGAGGCTCGGTGATGGCCCACGTCGACACAGGCATGGATCTGACCTCCTGGGGAGCGCGGATGACGCAACATATCGCGTCTCTGCACAACACGATATATCGCGGATCTCGGAAGTCAAGGCGGGTTGAGGGGGTGTGGGTGGCATGGATTCCTGTGCAAATCGCATCAAAAAGGTGCAAGGTGACCTACGGTGTGGGACATGGACGCGACATCACCGGTGGGAGCGCTGCTGCTGTGCCGGGCCGAACCGGACTCCGTGCGACCGGTCGCCCATCTGCTGCGGGAACCGATGCTGCTCGCGCCGGCCGGAGCGGGCTGGAGCGTCCTCGTACCGGAGGGAACGCCCTGGCAGGACGGGACCGAGGGGGAGGGCGGCCAGGGCGGGCGCGACGGACGGTCGCCGGCCGGGGAGGCCGCCGAGCCGGTCGACCGGGTGCTCGGCGGCTGGGCCACCGCGCTCGCCGTCGGCTCCACCTGGCCGGTCCTGGCGCTGTGGTGGGACGGCGACCGGGCCGGATACACGCTGGCCGCGGGATTCCGCCGACCCGTCGCCTACGTCTGGCTCGCGGACGGGACACCGGCCGGCGAGGACGAGGCGATGCGGACGTTCGCCGAGCGGCTCGCCCTCGATCCCGTGCTGGACGTCCAGGCCCTCGAAGCCCTGACCCGTACCGATCCGGAGGCGGACGCCCGGGCCCGGCTCCGCGGACTGCTCGCCGTGCTCACCCGCATCGGGCTGGAGCTCCCGCCGGGCCTGGACCCCGGCGGACCCTCCGCCCGCCTGGCCGCGTGGGGCGAGGTGGGGCCGGAGGCGGAGCGGATCGCGTGGGCCGGCTGGCGCGACGCGGTCATGGTCGAGCTCGAAGCGGTCGAGGGCGGTCGCCTGGGGCCTTGGATGCGCGGTCCCCGGGCGCGCGCCCTGGCGGGCGCCCAGTTGGTGGTGGGGCTTCCGCTGGTTCTCTGGGGAGTGGGCCGTCGCAGCGGCGGATGGGCCGTCGCCGGCGCGCTGCTGATGGTGCACGGCGCGCTCGGCCTCGCGTACGACCGGATCAGGGAGGAGGGGCCGGGCGAGAAGCCGGACCGGCCCTGAACATCCCGGACCGATCAGGCCCCGTCGTCCTCGTCGTCGTCCAGCCGTGCCAGCCATGTGGCGAGGCGCTCGACCGGCACCTCGAAGTCGGGGTTCAGATCGACGAACGTACGCAGCTGCTCGGCGAGCCACTCGAAAGTGACCTCTTCCTCGCCTCGCCGCTTCTCCAGTTCCTCGATACCGCGGTCGGTGAAGTACATGGCGGCAAGTTTAGACCGACCGGCAATCGCGTCGGACCCTCTCTTGCCTGGTGACAGCCCGGAAGGGACGCGGGAGCCGGCCCGGGCAGGCCGCGCGGACACACCCGAACCGATCGGCCGCCCCCTCGCGTCATGGTCCATGAGCCTCGCATAGGCGACCTACGGCCGTTAACCTGCGGGGAGTTGGGGAACGGGGGGTGTCGTGGGTGACAGTGGGGCCCGTATTACGCGCATCGAGATGCCGGACGGTACGCCGGTCTGGGCACGCATCTCCGGAGCGGAGGAGCTGGACCGCCCGGAGCCCGGTGGTCTGACGTTCACGGACACCGGGTACGGCGACATCGCCGACCGGGTGCAGGCGCGGGTCGAGAGCCTGCACTCCGTGGTGACCAGTGTCGCGCGCTCGCTCGCCGTGCCGCTGCGTGCGGTGCGGCCGGACGAGGTCAGTGTCGAGTTCGGTATCGAGCTCACCGCCAAGTCCGGCAAGGTCGTCGGACTTCTCGCGGACGGCGAGGCCAAGGGGGCCATCAAGGTCACGCTCACCTGGAACGGCGGCGGACCACCGGTCGACCCGCCCGCGCCGGAGCCCGCACCCACGCCCGTGCGGGCTCGGGCGCCCGTGCCCCCCGGCCCTCCCGCTCCCGTGCCGACGGTTCCGTTCGCGCCCCCGCGGGTGCCGCCGGCCACACCGGCGCCCGCGCCCCCCGTGACGTCCGCCGGGGCATCTCCCGGCGCCCCGGCGCACCCCGACGGAGCGGATGACACCGACGGCGGCGGAGCGTGACCACGGAGGGTGCCGGGGGCGCAGACGGGGGTCTGGGCCGACCGCAGGCCGCACTCATGGACCTCGTGCGTGACGCCACTGTGCGCATCCATCGTCCGGGGGCCGGGTATGTCCATGACGGACCCGGCGGGCCGGGCGGGGACTTCCTGGGAAGCGGCTTCTTCATCGCCCCCAGCTGGATCCTCACGTGCGCGCACGTGGCAATGAGGGGGGAGGGGGGCATGGTGGACGTGTGGTTCAAGGGGGACCGCTACAGCACGGAACTGAGCGAGGTGCCGGGCGAAGTCGTCGCCGCGATGCCCGGCGCGCGGCCGCCCGGCGCCCCCGGCTGGCCCGCCCCCGACCTCGCGCTCATCAAGCTCCAGCGCCCCGTCGAGCACACCTGTGTGTACGTCTCCGAGCGCTCGGAGGCCATGTTGCGCAGCCGCGAGATCCACTGCGTGGGCTGGGCGCCCTCGCAGGGCGGTGGGCTGCTCAAGCGCAGTGGCGTCTGCGTGGTGAAGGGCGCCTACGGTGCGTCGGACGACGCCGAACAGGTCGTCCGGCTCGACGGGGACTGGCTGGAGCCGGGCATGTCCGGCGGCCCCGTGGTGGATCTCGTCCGGGGGGAGGTGGTCGGGGTGATCAAGTCGCGGCTCGACAACCACCAGGGCGGGACGGCCGTGGGGACGGAGCGGTTGCGCACCCTCAAGGTGCCCTCCGGACCGGTCGGGACCGAAGCCGACGACATGTACCAGTCCGTCTTCCACGCTCACGACCGCTACCACGCGGACCGGCACAACAGCTCGGCCGGCACCGAGCGGACCTGGGCCGACGTGCAGAGCGAGCTGCCGGCGCCGCCCGGCGGGATCCTCGGTCCCAAGCAGCGCGTGGACCTGCTGGGGCGGCTCGCCGAGCTCCCGCCCCCGGTCAGCACCCGAAGTCTGCTCGTCCTCCTGGACGGCCTGCCCGGCGTCCACTCCCGGGAGCACCGCCCGGCACCGCGCGGCTGGCGCGACGGGCTGGGGGCGCTGTACGACACCCGCGCCCGTGAGCGGGCGGCCCAGTTCGAGCTGGTCCTGCGCTACTGCATGGGTGTCCTCGCGGCCGACCGGCCCGGCGGCGTGCTCTCCGCCGCGAACGCCGAGTCGCTGTGGGAGTGGGTGCAGCAGGTGGCCAAGGCCGAACTGCCCCGGGACCTCCGCCGCCAGTTCGACGTGGAGTGGGCCGATGTCCACCTGTACCTGGAGCAGCAGAGCCGGCAGCGGGCTCGTCCGCCGCTGAGCGAGCCACGCGCGTCCGGGGAACGCGACTGTGTCGTCCTGGAGGTGGAACGCCAGGGCTGGGCCCCCGGGCAGTACGACTGGCGGGTCGCCGTCGCCCGGCACGGCGGAGAGATGTCGCGGATCAGGGATGGTCAGGGGGGCCCGCTCGGGTCCGTGCCCGACCAGCTCGCCGCGGCACTGACCGAGGCCTTCCGGGAGTGCGACGAGCCGGGCAGCCCCGCCATGCTCCAGGTCGTGGTCGCCCCCACACTGTTCGGTCTGGAGGTCGACCGCTGGGAACTCCCTTCCGACGGCCGTCCGCTCGGTGCCGTACGCCCCGTGGTCCTGCGCAGTTCGGAACACGGTCCCACCGACGAGCGGCTGACGCGCTGGGACACGACTCTGGACACCGGGCTTCGGGCCGAAGTCATCGACTGTGAGAACGAGTTACGGGTTCGCGTGCCGGAGGCGGCCAAGCTGGGCAGCCGCGCACGCGAAACGGTGCCGGTCCTCTGCCGCTACGGAAACCGGCCGGATCCCGGGGTCACGGCCGGGGTGGGGCGGGTGCTCGACGCCGGCTTCGGGGTGGCGCTGCTCCAGCGCAGGCCGACGGAGGACGACACCGTCTGCAGGGACTTCCACCGCCGTGTGGCCGAGGGCGTCTCGGACGTCCGGGTCCGGGACCGGCTGCCGCGCTGGATCCACGAGCTGAGGCGCGGGGTGAGTACGTCTCGCCCGGAGACCTACTGGTCCGACGGAATGGCCCTCTACTACGACGATCCGCACCGGCCCTTGCCTCGTTCCGAATTCCTGGAAGCGCCATGACGGGACGCGTCGGTCGTGACCCGAAGGGCCGTTCCCGTCCGCCCCTTTCGAGGGGTGCGCCGGGTCGATACGGTGATGCACGTTCGACGGCCGCTCCCTGGCGAATGAATGACGACGAGGAACGCTATGAGTGAACCCAGCGAGTGGCTCATCTACCGAGGGATCGGCGAACCCCACGACGGCGTACCGCAGTTGCCTCCACCCCCGCCCTGGCGGGACTTCGCGGGAGACCGTACCGCCCCGGTGGGCGGGGACGATTCGGCCGACCGCCGGCTCGGCATCCCCGGCCGCATCGCCGAGGAGCACCGGCCGGGCGCCGAGGAGCTCGAAATGATCAACGCCGCGCTGTATCTGCGGCGTCCGCTGCTGGTCACCGGGGACCCCGGTGCCGGAAAGAGCACCCTGGCCCACTCCGTCGCCCGTGAGCTAGAGCTCGGCAAGGTGCTGCGCTGGCCCATCGTCAGCCGCTCCACCCTGCTGGACGGGCTCTATCACTACGACGCGATCGCCCGGCTGCAGGACGTGCAGATCGCCTCGCACGCGTCAGCCTCCGCGGATGCGGGCGCCGAGGCCGCGCAGAACGTGGGGAGCTACATCCGGCTCGGCCCGCTGGGCACCGCCCTGCTGCCCTCGGACCGGCCGCGGGTGCTGCTCATCGACGAGCTCGACAAGAGTGACATCGATCTGCCCAACGATCTCCTCAACGTGCTGGAGGAAGGGGAGTTCGCGATCCCCGAACTGGAACGGATCGTCGACCGGCTGCCCGACGGCGAGGCGGACGTGCTGGACCACGACGGCAACAAGGTGCGGATCAAGGGCGGCCGGGTGCAGTGCCGGGCCTTCCCCTTCGTGGTGCTCACCAGCAACGGTGAACGGGACTTCCCCGCCCCCTTGATGCGTCGCTGCATCCATCTGGAACTCGACCGCCCCGACCACCAGCGGCTGGCCGCGTTCGTGAAGGCCCATCTCGGCGAGGAGGCCGCACGCTCCAGCGAAGACCTCATCGCCTACTTCCTGGATCGCTCGCGCAGTGAACTCCTGGCCACCGACCAGCTGTTGAACGCCATCTACCTCACCCACGCGGCAGCCCCGGCCGGCCGGGACCGGCTGGCCGAACTGCTCATCCAGCGACTCGACCGGCCGAGGTGAGGGTCTGATGCCGGGGGTGGACGGGACGCCGGGGGCGCCCGGAGCGGGCGGGCCGCCAGAGGAGCCCGCGAGGGCCGGGCCACGTGGTGCCCCGATGGCCTCCGACGCCACGCAGGCGCACGACGGTGGGTTACTGCCGACACTGATAGCCAGGCTGCGCGAGGCCGGGATCGATCCCGACGTCGAGCAGCTCCGCGACGCGCTCTGGCTGGCCCGGTGGACCCGCACCGCCGGCGCACCGGAGGGGGCCCCGGCCGACGCCGGACCGGAGTCCTCGCGGGCCTCGACGCCCCCGGGCGCCGCAGCCCCGGGCTCCTCGGATCCGGCGGCAGCACCCGACGGCCGCGCCCCGGAGTCCCGCGAGGACGCCCGGACGCCCGAGGTGCCGGAACCGGCGGGTGACCGGCAGATCTCCCTGTACCCCGTCCCCCGTACCGCGCGGGACGGCGGGCGGGACGAGAGCGCGGCCCCGGCCGGACGGAGATCCGGGGCCGGGGCCCGTGCCACGGCGGTCACCCTCGGGGTCCCGGCCGCCCCCGTCCTTCCGGCCCCGCTCGAACTCGCCCGCGCGCTGCGTCCGTTACAGCGCTACCACCCGGCCTCCACCCCGCTGCGCCGCGTCCTTGACGAGACGGCGACCGCGGAGCGCAGCGCCCGGGCGGGCGGCATGATCATGCCGGTCTTCCGCGGGGTCCGGCGGGCCGACGCCATCCTGCAGTGCGTCATGGACGCGTCCTCCTCGATGCTGGTGTGGGACCGGATGTTCGGCGAGCTCCAGCAGATCTTCGGCCAGCTGGGGGCCTTCAGGGACGTTCAGGTGCGCTATCTGCACCAGGGACCGGACGGTGGCTGCACGGTCAGCCGCAGTTCCGACCCGGCCGCGGCCCCGCTGCACTCCGCTGACCGGCTCAGCGACCCGACCGGACGCCGGGTCACCGTGGTGATCAGCGACTGCGCCGGCCCGCTCTGGCACAGTGGGCGGGCCCACCGGCTGCTGCACCAGCTGGCCCGGCAGGCCCCGGTTGCCGTGCTGCAGCCGCTGCCGCAGCGCATGTGGAACCGCACCAGGCTGCCCGTCACCTTCGGTTCGCTGTCACGGGGGGACGGTCTCGCCGGGGCCACCCTGCTGAAGGTCACCGAGGAGGGCGGAACGGGCCCCGCAGTGCGTCTCGGCGCTCTGGCGGTCCCGGTCCTCCCGCCGGTGCC
Organism: Streptomyces sp. NBC_01013; assembly: GCF_045162765.1. NCBI lineage: Bacteria > Bacillati > Actinomycetota > Actinomycetes > Kitasatosporales > Streptomycetaceae > Streptomyces > Streptomyces sp. NBC_01013. The sequence goes on along the minus strand of NZ_CP108687.1, from coordinate 2,715,075 downwards.
GGACGCGCTGGCGGCCTGGGCCAGGCTGCTCTCCGGCACCGGTGCGGCACAGATCTCCGGAGCGGTCGGATGGGTCCGGGGCGACCAGGCCGCGGCCGCCGCCCAGCGCTCCGGGAGCACGCTCTCCTCGCTGCAACTGGTCAGCCGGTTCCGGTCGGTGGCCTCCCCGGCCGCCGGGCAGCTGGCCGTCTACCTCGCCGCGGCCCCGCTCTACCTGCCGGTGATGCAGCTCGTGCAGCGCACGATGCTGCCGCATTCGGGTCCCTCCGAACTCGCCGAGGTGCTCCTGAGCGGGCTGCTCTCACGCGTCGAGAGCGGCGCGGGCCGCGGACACTGGTACGCCTTCGAGCCCGGTGTCCAGGAGGCGCTGCTCGGCCCCCTGAGCAGGGACGAGGCCCTGCTCGTGCTCAAGCACTGCTCGCAGTACATAGAGCAGCGGTTCGGCAAGGGCGGGCCCAACTTCCCGGCCCTCGCCTTCGCCCAGCTCGGCGACGGCGCCTCGGGGGGATCCGCGTACCCGGCCGGTTACGGCATGGCGCGTTCCGAGGCAGGGAGCGAGTCCGCCGAGGAATCCGAGGACGGCGAGGACAACGGGGGGTCCGCGGGGCGCGCCCCCCACGCCTTCGCCGAAGTCGCAGCCCGCGTACTGGAGCGATTCATGCCTTTGCCCCCTGTGTCCGAAGAGGCACCCGCGGGACCTTCGGCACCCGACTCCCGCCCGACGGTGGAGCGGGCCCGCGCGCTCGTGCGGCAGTTCGAGGCGGACAAGATGGTGCAGCGCCTGATCGACGCCGTCCAGCTGCTGCGGGGAGCCGCCGAGAACAGTCCGCATCCGGCCGTCGACCCCGAACTCTGGACGCAGTACGCACGTTGCGTGCTGCGGCTGTGGGAGGTGCAGGGCGGCGCCGAGCTGCTTCGCGAGGCCAAGCATGCTGCCGAGCAGGCCTCCGCGTATCCCGGTGGGGTACGCGAGCGGGCCGTACTCGCCAAGGTGCTGCACGCGGACGCCGACGACCGCAGGCGGCACGGCGACCGGCGTGGCGCCCTGGAACTGCTCCGTCGCGCCGACCGTGAGTACACCGCGGCCTGCGCGGCACCCGGCCTGGAACCCGCCGAGGCGCTGCAGCTGACCCTGGAGCGGGTGCGGGCGCTGGAGGCGCAGTGGCGGCTCGACGGCGACAGCGCGCTGCTGCAGAGTGCCTGCGGCATGCTGGAGGCCTTCGCGGACGCCTGGCCGGATCAGGAGAACCGGCCGGCCACCCTGCCGCTCCAGCACGGCCGCACCCTTTTGAAGCTGGCCGGTGCCACCGAGGACGACGAACAGTCCAGGGCGTACGCGGCGCAGGCGGCCCGCTCGCTGCGCACGGCCTTCGCCCAGGGCGGCCGGCACACCATGGGGACCGAGGTCCGCATCGTGCTGGACCTCGTGGACGCGCTGCTGGCCTCGGGCGCGGAACCGGACGAGGCCGCGGCTCTGACCGGCCAGGCGCTGGAGACCGTGCGGGAGCAGCGGCAGCGTGCCCAGCTGCAGACCCGGGCCGGGCGGGTCCGGGTGGCACGCTACGAGCACACCGGCGATCCGGACGAACTCGTCGCCGCAGGCGAGTGGTTCGCCCGGGCGGCACGGGGCATCCCCCGCGACTCCCGCGCGCACACCGACGTGCTCGCCGAATGGGGTGCCACACTGCTCCGCCGCGCCGAACTGCCCGACGGCGGCGCGCACATCGGTGCGGCGGTGCGGGTGCTGCGGGACTGCCGGACCGAGACGCCGGAGGCTGCCGCGCACCAGTCCGAGCGGCTGCTGATGCTCGGCAGGGCCCTGATGCTCAGACACCGTGCCACCGCCGACCGGGTCGACCTGCGCGAAGCCGAGTACCTCTTCGGGCTGGCGGCGCAGGAGGCGGCGGACCCACTGACCGCGGCGCGCTGCTGGCTGGAGCTGGGCAGGGCACACCTGGAGGCTGCCGAGGTCCTGGACAGACCGGCCCGGCGCGACGAGGCTGCGGAGGACTTCCGCTCGGCCGCCGAGGCGGCCGGGGAGGCAGAAGCGGAGCTGAATACTCCACAACAACATCAGGTCGCAGTGGAGTTGGGTGCTACAGCCAACCACTGGCGGGGTATGACGTATGAGGAGGCCGGGCGTCCCCGGGCCGCGCGCGCGGCGTACCGGGCCGCCCTCCAGGAGTGGCGCAAACTGCCGGACGGCGGTGGTGCGGCGGGCGAGTCGACCGCCGCGCGGCTGGCGGAGCTGGAGCGCTGAGCGCTCGACGAGCAGCACTCGGCAGCCGGGCGTACCGATGGGCCTGACCGGAGACGGCCCGGGGGCGAAGGTCTGCGGGACCGCAGGCGGCAGGACGAGGCAGGTCAGGGACATGGGTCCGGCGGCGTGCGCTCAACGGCGAGCGCGGCACCGCGGGCCCGGTGCTGCAGTACGGGGAGGCGTGATGAACGAGGCGACACGTGACGACCGGTTCGGTGTGCCCGATGTGCCCGGTGGCGCCGAAGGTGGCCCGCAAGCTGCCACGGGCGCACTGCCGGACCTGCTGGGACTCGATCTGGAAACCCTGCGGACCCTGGACCACCCGGTGCTGGCCGAGGTGGTCACGGATCTGCGCGGCCGGGCCGAACAGCCCCGAGAGATGCTCTGGGGGTTCCAGAGCGCCTTCTGAAGCGGTGCCCGCGACGCCGCGACGGGTCCCGGCACCGCTCGCCCGGTTCCGCTCAGGGGCGCGATCGGTCAGGACATCATCGACCGGGGCGGACCCTCCCTCGCCGTGCGCCCGGGCCCACTCGCCCCGGCACGGGGCCGGGAGGCGTTCCGGCAGACGTACAGCACGGGGGTGCCGGAGTGTCTCGTCGGGCGACGCCGCGAGGGGAGCAGTACGACGCGCAGGGGGTGCCGCGGCCAGAGGCGGACGAGGTTGCGGACCGCGACGCCGGCACATCGTCGCCCGTACCCTTCGGGCAGTTCATCGTGAAGGTGCACGGCCGCTGCAACCTGGCCTGCCGGTACTGCTACCTGTACGAGGGCCCCGACCGGACCTGGCGCAGCAGACCGGCGGCCGCGGCGCCGGCCGTCCTGGCGCGCGCCGCGGAGCGCATCGCCGAGCACGCGGCCGCCCACCGGCTCCGGCACGTCGCTCTCGTACTCCATGGCGGCGAACCCCTCCTCGCCGGGCCGGACCGGCTGGGCGCACTCGCCGACCGGGTCCGGGAGGAGGCCCCCGCCGGCTGCACCGTCCACACCACCGTGCAGACCAACGCCACCCTGCTCACCGACGCCGGCGTCACCGAGCTCGCCCGTCACGGCATACGGATCGGCATCAGCCTGGACGGCGGCCTCGCCGCCCACAACACCCAGCGCGTCGACCACGCCGGCCGCCCCTCATGGCCCGCCGCCTCACGCGGCGCCCGGCTCCTCGCCGACCACCACCCCGACGCGTACGCGGGCATTCTCACGGTCGTCGACCCGCGCACCGACCCCCTGGAGATGTACGAGTCACTGCTCACCCTGCGTCCGCCGGCCCTGGACCTGCTGCTGCCCCACGGCAACTGGACCAGCCCACCGCCCGGTCTCCCGGACCTGACGGACACGCAGGCGGGCCCGGGGTCGGGCCGCTCCACGCCGTACGGCGACTGGCTGTGCACGGTCTTCGACCGGTGGTGGCCGGCCGCCGGACGGGAAACCCGGATCCGGCTGTTCGAGGAGTGCATCGCCCTGCTCCTCGGCCTGCCCGGCGCCACGGAGTTGCTCGGACTCGATCCCCTCGACGCGGTCGTGGTCGAGACCGACGGATCGATCGAGCAGGTCGACTCCCTCAAGTCCGCCTACGACGGGGCGGCGGCCACCGGACTCGACATCTTCCGCCACACCTTCGACGACGCCCTGCAGCACCCCGGTGTCGCCGCCCGCCAGGCAGGAGCCGGGGCGCTTGCCGACGCCTGCCGCGCCTGCCCGCTGCTGCACGTCTGCGGCGGCGGGCACTACGCCCACCGCTACCGCGCAGAGAGCGGCTTCACCAACCCCTCCGTCTACTGCGCCGACCTCGAACGGCTGGTCCGCCACGTGGCGGCCCGGCTCGCCGAAGCAACCGCAGGAGACCCCCCATGAACCCCGCCATCCCCGACCGCGCCCTGCGCGAACTCGGCCGCACCGAGGGCGGTACCGACTCCCTCGGCCTGCTCGTACGCGATCAGGACACCCGCCGCCTCGTCCTCCTCAGGGCGGTTCTCGACGCGGCGGCCGCCGCCCCCACGACCGTCTGCCCGCCCCCTGTGCTCGACCGGCTGTACGCGGACTGGTCGCTGCTCGAAGCGGCCGAACGCGCCGACCGGGCCGCGGTACGCACCGTGCTGTTCCACCCGATGGCGGGCCCCTGGGTGCAGAGCCTGCTGGGCGGCCTCACCTCGGTGACGGCCGCCGGGCCCGGGCTTCCGGCCGACCTGACCCACCTGACCGCGCTCGCCGCAGCGGCCGCGATCCGGGCGGGGGTGCGCTGCACCGCGCGGCTCGCCCCCCGCGGCGGCTTCGTCTCCCTGCCCACACTGGGGGCGGTCCGCGTGGACTCCGGACCGGTCGAACTCGTGCACATCGCCGGGGAGATGGCGATCCGGCCGGCCGGCGGACCGTCCCTGGTGGCCCGGACCCAGCCGGACGGCACCGTGACCTCGGCCGACCCTCGCTGGCTGCCGGTGCTCCCCCTTCCCGCCCTGCTTCCCGGAACCGGCCCGGTACCGCTGGACGACCTCGACCCCTACCGCACCGGAGGGGGCGGACTCCCGCGCCACGGGCTGAGCATGGCCGTCCGCATGGATGACCACGAACGCAAGGCCTGGGCCGCATGCTGGTCCCAGATGGAGCCCTTGCTCCGCGCCGGCGGCGAGCACCGGCTCATCGAGGCGGCCGTGCTGCTGCGCTGTGTGGTGCCGCTCGGCCACCCGCCCGGCTCCGGGGCCGACGCCGGTGGTGCGGCGCACTGCAGCGGAACCAGGCGAGAGGCGTTCGGTGCGGTTCTCAGCAGCCGGCCGGCCACACCCGTGTACTTCGCCTCGACGCTCGTCCACGAACTCCAGCACACCAAGCTGGCCGCACTCGGCGAACTCGTGACGCTTCACCACGAGGACCCGGTGCCACGGCACTTCGCGCCCTGGCGCTCCGACCCCCGGCCCTTCGACGGCCTCCTGCAGGGCGCCTACTCGCACCTCGCCCTGGCCGACTACTGGCAGCGGTACGCGCTCGGCGCGCAGCGCGTGACTCCGCGCGACATGGCCTGGGCCGAGCACGCCCGCTGCCGGGAACAGGTCGGTGCGGTGCTGCCCGTACTGGCCGGTTCGGCGGGGCTGACGCGCGAAGGCCGGTTGCTGGTCAACGAGATGATCACGCTCTACCACCGTATGGACGATTGTCCGCCTCCCCCGGGGCATCTCGCCCGCGCGCAGGCGTATGTGAGCACCGTGAAGGTGATATGGCAGCAGAGGAACGGCTCGCGACGGCAGTGAGCGGCCACCGTGATTCCGGCCGGAGCGACCTTGCTCCGGTGTATGTTGACAATGCTGGTATCGAGGCAGGGAGTCGGTTGAATGCCCGGAACGGCTAGGCAAGTTGGAGCAACCGGGGCGAGAACCGTCACCATCAGTTTCGCCGGTTACAACCGCGCCTGGGCGGCGTGGATCACGGACCGCCTGGAGCGCCGCGGTGTGACGGTCTACCAGCAGCGGTGGGATCCGCCGGTGGAGATCCCGCTGGAGGAATCCCTGCGGGATCTGACGCTCTCGCACGGCCTCGTCCTGGTGATCCTCAGCGACTGGTACTTCCAGCTCGGTCCCCGCAGCCACGACGAGTGGAACAGGGCACTGCGCGCGGAGGTGGCCCCGGACCCCGAGCGGTTCGCCGCGGTCTCCGTCACCACGTCCGCGTTGCCCGGCGCCACGTCCGTCTTCGGCGCGGCCGACCTGACCAACGTCGGTGCCGACGAGGCGGAGCGGCGGCTCCTCGTCAGGCTGGGACTGCCCACGGGCAAGCTGCCCGAGACGACCGAGGCCCGGTCCGGCCCGCGCTATCCGGCCGACACCCCGCAGGTGTGGGGAGGGGTGCCGCGGCGCAACATCCGGTTCACCGGGCGTGAGGAACTGCTCAGCCAGGCGTACAGCGCCCTCCAGGACTCCGGCCGGGGCGCCGGGGTCGTGACGTTGCACGGCATGTCCGGTGTCGGCAAGACCCAGTTGGCCGCCGAGTACGTCTACCGCTTCGGTTCCGAGTACGACGTGGTGTGGTGGGTGCCCGCCGACCGTCGTGCGCTCTACCGTCAGAAGCTCGCCGAACTCGCCCCGGAACTGGACCTGTCCACCGGCCCGGAGTACGGCGAGCGGCTGCGTGCAGTGCGTGACTCGCTGCGCCGCGGCGACCCGCACGCCCACTGGCTGCTGATCCTGGACGGGGCGGACGATCCGGACCAGATCTGGGATCTGGTGCCGACCGGCCCCGGACATGTCCTCATCACCTCCCGCAACCCGGAGTGGAGCGAGCACAACAGCCATCTGGTGGAGGTGCCCGTCTACACCCGTGAGGAGTCGGTGGCCTTCATCCGCCGCCGTGCCGCCCGTCTGACCCTCGCCGAGGCCGACCAGCTGGCCGACGCGCTCGAAGACCTTCCGCTGCTTCTGGACCAGACCGCCGGCTGGCTGAACGACTCCGACATGTCGGTCGGGGAGTACATCGAGCTCCTCGAAGGCGGGATCGACCAGGACGTCGTCAAGGTCTCCGCGGACTTCCCGCTCGCCTTCCAGACCGCGTGGTCGATACTGCTGAACAAGCTCAAGGACACGGTCCCCGAGTCCGTGGACCTGCTGCGGCTGTGCAGCTTCTTCGCACCCGGCTCCATCCCCGTCAGGCTGCTGAAGGACATGCCCTTCGGAGAGCTGCCGGAGCAGGTGTCCGGGCTGATGAACGATCCGCTGCTCTGGAACAAGGCGATCGGCCAGCTCCGCCAGTACTCCGTCGTCCGGCTGGAGTCCCACGAGTCGGCCGACGACGTGGCGTCGTCCGGCGAATCGCTGTACATGCACCGCATGGTCCACCAGATCGTCGGCCATGACATGACCGAACGGGACCGTCAGGAGTTCATCGACGTCGTCCGCCGGGCGCTCGCGGCCGCGGACCCGGGCCGGCCCAACGAACCCGGTCAATGGCCCACGTACGCCGAGCTCACCCCGCACCTGAAGTGGGCGGACGTGCTCAGGAGCACCGACCCGACGGTGCAGAACCTGGTGCTCAACTGCCTGCGCTACATGTACGTCTCCGGGGAGTACCGGGCCGGCATCAAACTGGGCGAACGCGCCATGAAGGCATGGCAGGAACTCCTCGGCGAGAACCACCCCCGGATCTGGGACGTCAGCTATCACTACGCCAACCTGCTGAGGGCCGTCGGTGACTACGCCGGTACGGAGGCCATCGAGCGCGTAGCCGTGGAGCACCTGCGCACGGAGCGCGGCGCTCAGGACCTGGAGCACCTGCGCGCCGCCGCCGGTCTCGCCGCCGACCTGCGGGGCCTCGGCCGCTACGACGAGGCATGGGAGATGTCGGGCTGGGTGCTCGCGGGCTACCGTGAGCTGCTGGGAGACCAGGACGCGCGCACCCTTGCCGCGCAGAACAACCTGGCCGTCACCCTGCGGCTGCTGGGCCGGTACCCGGAGGCCCGGGAGCTCGACGGACAGACGCTGGAGTCCCGGCGGACGCTCCTGCCGGTGAACCACTCCTGGCGGCTGGACTCCGAGATCCACTACTCCACCGACTTGCGGTTGCTCGGCCGCTACGACGAGGCGATGTCGCTCCAGAACCAGAGCGTCCCGGTGCACCGGAAGGTCATGGGGCCCGACAACCCGCAGACCCTGCGGGCCGAGTTCAACCTCGCGCTGTGCCACTACCGTTCGGGGGAGCGGAGCAAGGCCGCCACCCTGTTCACCCGGGTCCTGGAACGGTCCGAACGGGTTCTCGGCGAGGGCGCTCCGCTGACCATGATGTTCGCGGCGGGCCAGAGCTGCTTCGCCCGGGAGCACGCCAGCATCGACCAGGCCAGGGCCATAAGCGAGAAGGCCGTCGCCGCCTACGTCGACATGCTCGGCGAGGAACACCCCTTCGCTGCGGGGACCCGGGGCAACCACGCTCTGATCCTGCGCAACGTGGGGGAGCGGGAGCACGCCTACGCGCTCGTGGAGGAGTCGCTGGCCGCCATGACACGGGCCGTGGGCGAGAACCATCCCTGGACCCTGGGCTGTGCGATCAACGCCTCGGCGCTGCGCAACCTGGTGGGGGACACGGAGTCCGCCGCCGCGCTGACGGACTCGGTCGTCACCCGGGCCATCGAGATCCTCGGCCGCACCCATCCCCTGACGCTCTCCGCCCGGATCGCCCACGCCGCCGACCTGCGCGGCCTGCGGGAACGGCGGAGGGCCGAGAAGACCGAGGGCGAGGCACTCGAAGACCTGGTCTCGACGCTCGGCGCCCAGCACGTCCACACGGTCTCGGCCCGTTCCCGCAACCGCCCGTACTGGGACTTCGAGCCACTGGTCATCTGAGGGACAGCCCGGGTACGCCACGCCGAAACGGAAGGGGCCCGGCCCGCGAGCGAATCGCGGGCCGGGCCCCTTCCGTGCGTACGGCGACCGGTCAGGCCTCGAAGACCTCCGCGACCAGCTGTGCCTGCTCGGCCTGGTGCCGCTTGGCCGAGCCGACCGCCGGGGACGAGCCGCGCGGCCGCGAGATGCGGCGCAGGCGCTCACCGTGCGGGACGTCGGCGCCGACGGCCAGGTCCAGGTGGTCGATCAGGTTCAGGGCGATGAACGGCCAGGCACCCTGGTTGGCCGGTTCCTCCTGGGCCCACAGGTACTTCGCCGCGTTCGGGTACTTGGCGATCTCTGCCTGGAGCTCCGCACCCGGCAGCGGGTACAGGCGCTCCAGACGGATGATCGCGGTCTCCGTGTCACCGCGCTTCTGACGCTCGGCGTCCAGGTCGTAGTAGACCTTGCCGGAGCAGAAGACGACCTTGCGGACCGCGCTCGGGTCGACCGAGTCGTCGCCGATCACCGGGCGGAAGCCGCCGGTGGTGAACTCCTCCGCCTTCGACGCGGCCGCCTTGAGGCGGAGCATCGACTTCGGGGTGAAGACGATCAGCGGCTTGTGGTGCGGGTTGTGCACCTGCCACCGCAGAAGGTGGAAGTAGTTCGACGGCAGGGTCGGCATCGCGACCGTCATGTTGTCCTGCGCGCACATCTGGAGGAAGCGCTCCGGGCGGGCGGACGAGTGGTCCGGGCCCTGGCCCTCGTAACCGTGCGGCAGCAGCAGGGTGACGCCGGAGGTCTGGCCCCACTTCTGCTCGGCCGAGGAGATGAACTCGTCCACGACGGTCTGCGCGCCGTTGACGAAGTCACCGAACTGGGCCTCCCAGACGACCAGCGACTCCGGGCGTGCCAGCGAGTAGCCGTACTCGAAGCCCATCGCCGCGTACTCGCTGAGCAGCGAGTCGTAGACGTTGTAACGGGCCTGCTCGTCGGTGAGGTAGAGCAGCGGGGTGTAGTCCTCGCCGGTCACCTGGTCGACGAGCACCGCGTGGCGCTGGCCGAACGTGCCGCGGCGGGTGTCCTGGCCGGCGAGCCGGACCGGGGTGCCCTCCATCAGCAGCGAACCGATGGCCAGGGTCTCGCCCATGCCCCAGTCGATCGTGCCGTCCTCCACGGAGGCCGCACGGCGCTGCATCTGCGGCATCAGGCGCGGGTGGACGGTGATGTGATCCGGGATGTTGACCTGCGACTCGGCGATCCGCTTCACGACCTCCTGGGAGATCGCGGTGGTCACGGCCACCGGGAACTCGGCCTGGGGGTCGGACACATGCGGCTGCGCCGGGTGCGAGGTGGCCTCGCGGACCTCCGCGAACACCTTCTCCAACTGGCCCTGGAAGTCCTGGAGCGCCTGCTCCGCCTCTTCCAGCGTGATGTCGCCGCGACCGATGAGGGACTCGGTGTACAGCTTGCGCACCGAGCGCTTCTTGTCGATCAGGGTGTACATCTGCGGGTTGGTGAACTGAGGGTTGTCGCCCTCGTTGTGACCGCGGCGGCGGTAGCAGATGAGGTCGATCACGACGTCCTTGTTGAACGCCTGACGGAACTCGAACGCGAGCCGCGCGACACGGACGACGGCCTCGGGGTCGTCACCGTTGACGTGGATGATCGGCGCCTCGATCATGCGCGCCACGTCGGTGGCGTACATCGAGGAGCGCGAGGACTCCGGGGCGGCGGTGAAGCCGACCTGGTTGTTGATCACCACGTGCACGGTGCCGCCGGTGCGGTAGCCGCGCAGCTGCGACATGTTGAGCGTCTCGGCGACGACGCCCTGGCCCGCGAAGGCCGCGTCGCCGTGGAGCGCGACGGGCAGGACGGTGAAGTCCGTGCCGCCCTTGTTGATGATGTCCTGCTTGGCGCGGGCGATGCCCTCCAGGACCGGGTCGACCGCCTCCAGGTGCGAGGGGTTGGCGGCCAGTGAGACCTTGATCTGCTCGCCGTCCAGACCGGTGAAGGTGCCTTCGGCGCCCAGGTGGTACTTGACGTCGCCGGAGCCGTGCATCGACTTCGGGTCGAGGTTGCCCTCGAACTCCCGGAAGATCTGCGCGTACGACTTGCCGACGATGTTCGCCAGCACGTTCAGCCGGCCACGGTGGGCCATGCCGATGACGACCTCGTCCAGGCGGGCCTCGGCGGCGGAGTCGATGACCGCGTCGAGCAGCGGGATGACGGACTCGCCGCCCTCGAGCGAGAACCGCTTCTGGCCGACGTACTTCGTCTGCAGGAACGTCTCGAACGCCTCGGCGGCGTTCAGCCGGCGCAGGATGCGCAGCTGCTCCTCGCGCTCGGGCTTGGGGCGCGGACGCTCCACCCGGTCCTGGAGCCACTTGCGCTGCTTCGGGTCCTGGATGTGCATGAACTCGATGCCGGTGGTGCGGCAGTAGGACTCACGCAGCACACCGAGGATGTCGCGGAGCTTCATCATCGTCTTGCCGGCGAAACCGCCGACCGCGAAGTCCCGCTCCAGGTCCCACAGGGTGAGGCCGTGCTCGGTGATGTCCAGGTCGGGGTGCTTGCGCTGGTGGTACTCCAGCGGGTCGGTGTCGGCCATGACGTGGCCGCGGACCCGGTAGGAGTGGATCAGCTCGAAGACCCGCGCGGCCTTGGTGACGTCGTCGTCGTGCGAGGCGTCGATGTCCTTGAGCCAGCGGACCGGCTCGTAGGGGATGCGCAGCGCCTTGAAGATCTCGTCGTAGAACTCGTTCTCGCCGAGCAGCAGCTGGGCGAGGATCCGCAGGAACTCGCCGGAGGCGGCGCCCTGGATGACCCGGTGGTCGTACGTCGAGGTCAGCGTCATGACCTTGGAGATGCCGAGCTTGTTCAGGGTGTCCTGCGACGTGCCCTGGAACTCCGCCGGGTAGTCCATCGCGCCGACGCCCATGATGAGGCCCTGTCCGGGCATCAGGCGGGGCACCGAGTGGACGGTGCCGATGCCGCCGGGGTTGGTCAGCGAGGCGGTGACGCCGGTGAAGTCGTCCATGCCGAGCTTGCCGTTGCGGGCCCGGCGGACGATGTCCTCGTAGGCCTGCCAGAACTCGAAGAAGTTGAGCGTCTCGGCCTTCTTGATGGCCGCGACGACGAGCTGGCGGTCACCGTTCGGCTTCACCAGGTCGATGGCGAGGCCGAGGTTGACGTGCTCCGGCTTCACCAGGGTCGGCTTGCCGTCCTTCTGGGCGAAGGAGTAGTTCATCGCCGGCATGGCCTTGAGGGCCTGCACCATGGCGTACCCGATGAGGTGCGTGAAGGAGATCTTCCCGCCGCGGGCGCGCTTGAGGTGGTTGTTGATGACGATGCGGTTGTCGAACAGCAGCTTCACCGGGACGGCGCGGACGGACGTAGCCGTCGGCAGTTCCAGCGAGGCGTTCATGTTCTTGGCGACGGCGGCGGACGGGCCGCGCAGCGTCACGTACTCCGGACCGGCCGGGGCCTCGGTGGCCGGGGCGGCGGCAGCCTTCGCGGCCGGAGCCGGAGCGGTCTTCGCAGGGGCGGCCTTCACCGGAGCGGCCTTCACCGGAGCCGCCGGGGCGGCAGGTGCGGGCGCGGTCGGAGCGGGTGCCGGGGCGACCGGAGCCTTGGCCGCGGGTGCGGAAGGCGCCGGCGTGGTGGCGGCCGGGGCCGCGGGCACCGCAGCCCCCGCTGCTGCGGCGCCGGGAACGGGCTTGTCCGCCGTGCCGGACGTGCCCGGCTTGTAGTCGGCGAAGAAGTCCCACCAGGCGCGATCGACCGAGCTGGGATCCTGGAGGTACTGCTGGTAGATCTCGTCGACGAGCCACTCATTGGGGCCAAAAGCGGCAGCCGGGCTCGTACCCGGGCTGGCTTGGTCGGTCGAGATGCTCGAGTTACTGGGGGACTGAGACGACACGGCGGCAACCGCCCTCTTCCGCTTCACAAGGTGATGGACAGCGGAAATCAAGGCTACGCCTCCCCGGCCGTTCCATGCAGGCCGGGCCGGTCTTCGTCGTGCAAGTCACATCGAAAGTCGGGTTTCGGGGCAGGAAATGGCGGGAAACAAGCTTGGTTCCGCTTCACTCCGGGTACGCGAGACCGTAGTTACGGCCCCTTGGACCGTACCCCTTGAACAGAACACGTAGAACGTGCCCTTCCGGTTCGAACCCTATGTCAACCTCGTGACTGTTGGATGCCCGGAAGAGTGACGCGTATGCGGCAACCGCGAGCCGATTCGGCCACACCGATCCGGCCGCCGTGCAGATCCACCGCCCAGCGGGCGATCGCCAGGCCCAGTCCCGTACCGCCGTCACTGCCGGGACCGTGCGGGGAGGGCATCTCACCCCGGTTGAAACGCTCGAAGACCCGGTGCCGTTCGGACTCCGGGATGCCGGGGCCCTCGTCCAGGACCTCCAGGTGCAGCGACTCGGGCTGCGGACCGCGCCGGGCGAGCACCGTGACCCGGCCGTGCGGCGGGCTGTGCTTCACCGCGTTGTCGATCAGATTGGCCACCACCTGGTGCAGCCGCTCCGCGTCCGCGTGCGCGGTCAGCTCGGGCGGTGACACGTCCAGGTGCAGATGGACGTCCTTGCGGGAGTGGTTGCCGGAGCCCGAGGACAGCCTGCGGTGCGCGGCGGCGAGGTTCGCCTCCTTGAGCACCCCCGACAGATAGGGCCACACCTCGAAGCGGCCGGCCTTCAGCGTGACCACGCCGTTGTCCAGCCGGGACAGGTCCAGCAGCGTCTCCACCAGCCGGCCGAGCCGCTCCGTCTGTTTCAGCGCCGTGCGCATGGTCTCAGGATCCGCCGAGGACACCCCGTCCACGACGTTCTCCAGCACGGCTCTCAGCGCCGCGATGGGCGTGCGCAGCTCATGTGAGACATTCGCCACCAGCTCCTTGCGGTGCCGGTCCACGGCGGCGAGGTCGTCCGCCATCAGGTTGATCGTCTGCGCGAGGTCGCCGAGCTCGTCCCGCCGGTCCGCCCCGCTCACCCGTCTGGTGTAGTCGCCGTGCGAGATCGACCGGGCCACGGCTCTCATCTCGTCCAGCGGCGCGGTCAGGCCGTGCGCCACGAACTGGGTGATCAGCAGGGTCGCGATCACCGAGAACACCGTGATGAACCGCAGCTCGGTGCGCGTGCGCACGGCCACCATGATCAGCCCGGTCGTGATGAACACCGAGACCACGACCAGCGTGCCCAGCTTGGCCTTGATGGAGAACGGCCGCAGCCCCGGTCCGGGCGCGGTCATGGCGCGGGAGTCTCCAACGCGTAGCCGACACCGTGCACCGTACGGATCCGCTCCGCGCCGATCTTCCGGCGCAGGGCCTTGATGTGACTGTCGACGGTACGGGTGCCCGAGGCGTCGGCCCAGTCCCACACCTCCGCCAGCAGCTGTTCCCGGGAGAGCACCGCGCGCGGGGTGTTGGCCAGGCAGACCAGAAGGTCGAACTCGGTCGGCGTCAGGTGCACGTCATCGGCGCGGACCCGCACCCGGCGCTGTGCGTGGTCGATCTCCAGCTCACCGAGACGCAGGATTCCGCTGCGGGGCGTCACGGCGGCCAGCGCGGCCCGCTCCACCCGGCGCAGCAGGACGTGGACCCGGGCCGCCAGCTCGCGCATGGAGAACGGCTTGGTCATGTAGTCGTCGGCGCCGACGCCGAGGCCGACGAGCATGTCGGTCTCGTCGTCGCGGGCCGTCAGCATCAGCACCGGCACCGGGCGCTGGGCCTGCACGCGCCGGCAGACCTCCAGGCCGTCGAAACCGGGAAGCATGATGTCGAGCACCATCAGATCCGGCTGCCAGGCCTCGGCCGCGTCCACGGCCGCCGGGCCGTCGAGTGCGGTCTGCACCAGGAAGCCCTCGGCCCGCAGCCGGGCGGAAATGGCATCGACGATCGTGGCGTCGTCCTCGACCACCAGCACGCGGCGCTGCGCGCCCGGGGTGGCCGCGACACCTGTGTGGGTGGTGTGTGTCTGTTCCATCGCCCCGCCCCTGCCCGTTCTCACGGAGGCCATTCCCCCGGACGTACGGTCTTCGCTCGTGATTTTCGTGGGTGATCCCGCTATCGGTCAGCAGCGTAAAGGCACCGGAGGGCTCCCGGCTACGCAGGGTGCAAGGCCGCGGGGGCGGGCCGGGGGCACAACGGAGGCGGAGTGTCGCGCTTGTGGCACTTGGCCCCCGGGCGTCCGGGGGGCCCGCATACCCGGCGGGGGCTTATCGGCCTGCTCGAATTGCGAGATGGACCACGTCGGGCACACCTCGGGCAACGCCTACTTCTTCCGTCCTTACCCCATGGAATCCGGCATTCCGAAGGGCCTGTTCGAACTCCGCGGAAGGTTGTGCGGACCACACCGCGAGAACGCCGCCCGGCGTGAGCCTCGCGTGGCAGTCGGCGAGGCCGGCCGGGGAGTACAGATTCCCGTTCTCCTCGGTGACGGTCCAGTCCGGCCCGTTGTCGATGTCCAGACACAGGGCGTCGTAACGGTCCGTAGTCGTCCGCAGGTACGCGACGAGGTCCGTCGTGAGCACGGAGGTCCGCGGATCGGCGAGCGCCGCCCCCGAGATCCCGGCCAGCGGCCCGCGCAGGTGCCAGTCGACGATGGCGAGCTCCCGCTCGGCCACCGCGATCCGCCCCCACCTCGGCTCGGCGGCGGCCCGGGCGAGGGAGAACCCGACGCCGAGTCCGCCGATGAGCACCGCCGGGGCCGGCCGGCCGGGGGGCAGCGCGTCGAGCGCGGCGTCGATCAGCAGCCGCTCGGAGCGCCCGTCCGAGGTGTCCATCAGGAAACACCCGTTGGCGATGATCTCGAAGTCGTCGCCCCGCCGCCGCAGGACGACCTCCCCGTACGGTCCCTCGCGGCGGTCCAGGGTGACGGGGGCGAGGGCGTCGGGGCCGAAGGTCTGGGACATGGGGCTGATCTCCGGTGGTGGCGTTCGGTGTTCCCGTCATCCTGTCCGCCGGGCGGCGGCCGGACCAGCGGATTACCCGAACGAGTCCGGCCGCGGCGGTCCGGCCGGGTCGTCAGGTCAGCCGCGTTCGCGGCGCGGACCGCGTACGGCGAACAGCGCGGCCCCCGCCGCACACGCCACCGAGGCCACCAGCCATGCCGCGGGCTGCGGACCGGGCTGCATCGGCCAGGCCCATACGGAGGCCGCTCCGCCCGGAGTGCGCGGGGCCGCCAGGTAGACCGCGCTGCTGTAGACCGTCATGGGCAGCCAGCTCAGCCGGGCACCGATCAGGGCGGCGGAAGCGGCCGCCACTCCGGTCGCACCGAGAACATTGCGGACCATGCCCGGTGCGCCGAACGACTCGGGATGCCCGGGGACGGCCAGCGCGAGAGCCGCCGCGGCCGGGACGGCGAGCGCGAGCAGGTGCAGCAGCCGCCGCGGCCACCAGCGGTGCACGGCGGTGCGGTCGAGCTCGTCGGCGGCGGCGTACAGGCTGGTGCCGATGGCCGAGGAGACCAGCAGCGGCGCCAGCACCAGGACCGGGACGCGGGCGCTGTGGTCGAAGTGGTCCTCCAGCCGCCCGGCCGACCACGCTGCGAGGAGCACGATGCAGGCCAGCGCGGCGGCGGTACGAGGGAGGGCGCGGGAGCGGAGATAGAGGCCGGGCAGGCGGGGCCCGGGAGCGGAGTGCTTCGCGGTGGCAGTGGCGGCGCGGTTCACAGGGCCGGCACCTCCGAGGGGTCGCAGCTCGTGCTCGTGGCCAGATAGCGGCCGAGCCAGGCCCGGCGCTCGGGGGCGGGCATCGCCTCGATCCTGCGGAACAGCGGGTCGCTCTCCGCGCCCGGCAGCTGTGCGGCCCGGAGGCCGGCGAGCCAGTTCGTGACGGCTAGGTCGGTGTTCATGATCCGGTCGGAGCCGGCCGGGGCATCGCCGTCGGCCGGGCAGTCCCGGGAGATCATGCTCGCGGCCGTCTGCCAGGCGTAGTCGTCCGGCCGGCTCAGCCGGTCGCGTACGAGGTCCCAGCCGCGGGTGAGCGTCGACAGCTGAGCTTCACCGGAGCCCTCCCGGACGTTGTGGTCCACGTAGCGGATCGGTGCTCCCGGCACACCGTCCAGCCGCGCGATCAGTCCGGAGAGCGCCCGGGACGCCTGCGGCAGCAGCGATGCGTCGAGTGCGTTCAGGCAGACCTGCGGGCTGCCGTCCGTGCAGACGAGCCGGCCGGCAGCCGGATCGTCCCGCAGCAGGTCCCCGCCCGTGTGCAGGATGAGCGGCGCGACGGCGGCGGCCAGGGCGAGCGGTACGACAGCGAGGAGCCTGCGCCGGGCGGCGTGGATGATCAGTGCGGCCAGGGCGAGTCCGCCGGTCCACGCCACCATCGCGGGGGCGAACCACCACACGGGCAGCGCCCCGTCGAGCTCGTACTGCATCGCCGGATCGAGATACTGCCCCGGGCCTTCGGAGTAGGGCAGCGCACCGAGAACGACGTACAGCAGCACGGCCAGGACCGGCGCGGTCAGCCGCCACCGGGACCGCTGACCGACGACGAACCCCACCAGGCATACGGACACCAGGAAGGCGCTGTCCACCACGGCGAAGGACGGGAACGGGCTGCCGCCCCCGGCATACGGCCAGGTGGCGAGCAGCGCGGCGGCCAGCGCGGCGAGATAGCCGGCCACCGCCCACAGGGCGAGCGGCAGGGCAGCCACCATGGCCCGGGCCGACCGGGCGCGCGGGGTGGAACTCCAGAGTTCGGTGGTGGAGCGCCGGTGCTCGCGGGCGCCCTGCCAGCAGGCGGCGGCCGCCACCAGCGGACCGGCGAGCAGGGCCGCGCCGGTATGCAGCAGTCCCTGGGTCTCCCCCCAGCTCCCCTGCCAGGTGTCGGCCTTGGCCGCCATGGTGACGGCGAGCATGACCGCCGTGCAGGCACCGGTCCACGGCGCGATCCCGCGGCGCAGTTCGGTGCGCAGCGCGAGGAGCGTCGGGCGGCGGCCGGCGGCGGGGGAGCGGGCGGGCCCGGAGGCGTCCTGCGGCCGGGTGACGGGGGCGTGGTCGGTGGTCATCGGGCGCCCGCCGTCGCGCGGTGGGCCCTCAGGGCAGCGGCGTATCCGCGCTCGATCGGGCTGCCGTCGATCCGGTCCGCGCCGTCGTCCTCGCTGCCGAGGGCAGCCAGTGCGGCCGTCGACCCCCGGTACGCGATGCGTCCCGCCTCGACGAGGGTCACATCCGCGCAGGCCGTGGCCACGTCCTCGACCAGGTGCGTGGAGAGGATCACCGTGGACTGCTCCCCGAGCTCGCGCATCAGTGCCCGGAACTCCACCCGCTGCTCCGGGTCCAGGCCCGCGGTCGGCTCGTCGAGCAGCAGCAGATCCGGTTCGTTGACGATCGCCTGTGCGATGCCCACGCGCCGGACCATGCCGCCCGACAGGGTCTTCATCCGGGCGTCCAGCCGGTCCGTCAGGCCCACCCGGTCCACCGCCCGCTCCACGGCGCCGGCGATCAGGGCGCCGTCCATCTCCTTGAGCCACGCCACGTAGGCGACGAACTCGCGGACGGTGAAGCCCGGGTAGAAGCCGAACTCCTGCGGCAGATATCCCAGCCTGCGGCGGACCTCCGCGCGGCTGCGGTGATCCGCGGACGCACCCACCTCGGCACCCAGCAGCTCGATCCGGCCGGACGTCGGCGCGGCAGCCGTCGACACCACTCTGATCAGCGACGTCTTGCCCGCCCCGTTCGGTCCGAGAAGGCCGTGCACGCCGGGTGTGAACTCCAGATCGACGCCGTCCAGGGCAGTCCTGCGGCGATGTCGGACCGTCAGCCCCTCGACGCGGACGGTGCTGTTCACGCGGTCACGCTCATGACTTCTCCAGATGGTCGAAGGATCTGCGGCGCAGGGCCAGCAGCCCGGCGCAGAGCACGGCCGCGGCCGCCCAGGCGCCCTGGGCGGCCGCACCCGCGAAATAGCCGGCGGCCTCCGCCGGCGACTCGTCGAGCCCCGTCGGCAGCGTTCCGAGGGCCGGTACGGTGACGGCGGCGGCCCAGCACGCGGCGACGGACGAGGCACCGGTGAGGCAGCCGACGTACGAGCCGAGCGCCAGCGCCCCCAGCGTCATGGCGAGCCCCGGCAGGAGCCAGGCCAGGACCCCCGGTCCGCCGGCCGACGCGGGCAGCACCGCCCAGGCGAGGGCGAGCACCGGGACGGTCACCGAGAGCACCGCGGCCGTTCTGATCAGCAGCAGCCGTAGGCCGCCGCCCGGACTGGCGGCGATGATCTCGTGCAGGGGGTCGGTGCGGCGCCCGTAGGAGAGGCCGACCCCGGCGAGCGGCAGGACGGGCGCGACAACGAGGAGCAGGGGGCGCGCCGCGCTGCCGAGCCCGCCCACGTAGGCCAGGGCGACGGCACCGAGCGCCACCAGCAGCAGGGCCCCCACCCACGCGCCACGGAGAGCGGGTCCGGCCGCCCACACCGCCCGCCCGAGCCGGTGGGCGGCCCCGGGAGCCGTCCGGCGCGCCGGTACGGCGCTCGCCTCCGCGACCGCGAGCACCGAGGTGCGGACGTCGGCCAGCAGCGGTGCCGCGGCCCCCCGGCCACGTACCGCCGCCGACACCCGGTCCGCACAGTGCGCACAGGACTCGACGTGCTTCTCCAGTGACCAGGCGTCGGTCTCGGCGGCGGTCCCCGCCGCGTACCGCGCCGCCAGTTCGTCTCCCACGTGCCAGGCCGTCATGCGGTGCCTCCCAGCGGACCGTTCTCCACAACCAGCCGGTCCAGTGCGGACCGCAGCTCGCGCCGGGCCCGCGAGGCCCTGGTCTTGACCGTGCCCTCCGGTATGCCGAGCAGCCGGGCGGCTTCCCGGGTCGTCAGCCCGTCGATGACCGTCGCCCGCAGCACCTCCCGGAGCTCCGGCGAGATCCGGTCGAGCGCGGCCCCCACATCCCCGTACTCCAGACCGGCCAGGACCCGGTCCTCGGCGGAGGGCACGGCGGCCCCCCACTCGGCACCGTCCACGTGTTCGGCCTGTGCCACGCGCTCCGTCCTGGCCCGGACGCGCTGCGCGTCGACCAGCCGGCGGGCGGCGATCACCCAGAGCCAGCCGCCGGCTTCGGCGCCCCGGTGCGAACCGGCGGAACGCCAGGCCGTGACGAAGGTGTCCTGCAGTACCTCTCGTACGGTCTCGGTGTCCGCGCACCGCCGGTTCAGCCGAGCCAGCAGCCAGCCGGAGTGCCGGTCGTAGAGCGCGGCCAGCGCGGTCGTGTCCCCCTGTGCGACGGCACGCAACAGCGTCTCGTCGTTCCGGTCCTCCCCCGAGGGGCGCAAGTGGCTCACACCTCCTCTATCGACGGCCGGACGCCGGCCGGTTCACGCGCGGCGCAGACGGATGCTGTCAGGGGCGTGGTGCCGGCCGGCCGTGCACCGCGATGTGTTCGGCCGACGGCCCCGAGCGAGGCCGTCGACGGGCAGGGCCAGGACGGTCGTACCGGCGGTGCCGGCCATGCCCGAGCGGGGGCAGGCCGCATCTGCGCGGTCCGATCGGGTGGCAGCGGGCGCCGAGCCCGGCCGCGATTCGGCCGGATCATGGGTCCGGGCGCCCCCGCGGCATGACCGGGGCGAAGCCGGTGCACACGGTCCGACGGCGCGACCACCCGGCTCAGGGCGCGGAGTTCGACGTCCGCGGTGGTCTCGGCGGCCCGCGCTGCGGACCCCGCCTGCACGCGGCTCAGCGAACCCTCCCCGGGCGATCGTGCCGTCCGGGCCGAGCCTTCGGTCGTCGTTCACGCCGGCCCTCTGCCCTGCGGCCGGGTCCCCGTGACACGCAGGTCCGTCCCCGACGGTCAGCCCCCGGCCGGGGTCCAGATGTACGGCGTGGTGGTGGTCACGGCGTGGAAGCCCAGCCGGCGCAGGATCGGCGCGCTGTCGTCGGAGGCGTCGACCTGGAGATGGCGGGCCCCGCGGGCGGCGGCCAGCTTCGCGCGTACGGCGACCAGGGCGCGGTAGATCCCGCGGCCCCGCCACGGCGCCAGGGTCGAACCGCCCCACAGTCCGGCGAAGCTCGTCCCCGTACGGGAGACCAGCCAGGCCGCGGAGACGACCTCGTCCCCGGCCTCGGCGACGAACACGGCGATCTCGTCCGGGGCCGTGGCGACCCGGCCGATCAGGTCCTCGCCCAGCCGGCTCAAGTCCTGGCCCCAGACCTCCGACTCCATGGCGGCGATACGCCGCAGGTCGGCGTCGGCGGTGACCTGCCGCAGCGTCACCCCGTCCGGCAGTACCGGGTCAGCGGCCAGCTCGTCCGCGCGACCGATGAGCACCGTCTCCCGCTCCTCGGGGACGAAGCCCGCCGCGAGCAGCCGGTCGGGGAGGTCGGCCGGCCGGTCGTGGCCGCGGGTCTTCCACTCCACGGCCTCGCCGCGTGCGGCGAAGTACGCGCACTGCCGGGCGATCAGCTGGTCCAGCTCGGTGCCGCGCACCCCGACGTCCGGGGGAGTGGTGACGAAGCCGCGGAACTGGCCCACGACGCGCAGCAGCTCGCCGTCCCGCTCGTAGTGGACGCCCGCGGGCGGATTCGGGGCTGCGCCGCGCATGTTCCCGTCGTAGGCGGCGAGCAGGGTGGCGAGGTCGGTTCCGGAGGATTCGGTCACAGCAGTGAGCGTACGAGCCGGCGCAAACGCTTTTCCGGCCTCCGCCGGTCATGTGGAGGCTTCAGCGCACCCGCGGCGCGGTGAACGTCACGGCGGCGGCCGGTGCCGTGACCTCGGCGTCTGCGCTGAGGGCCCAGGCGGCGACCCGGGAGACCACGGCGGCCGGGACCGCCTCGCAGATCCCGGGAGCTGCCGGCACGTCCTGTGTCGCGTGCGCGTCGTGGGGGAGGACGACCCGGTGGCCCCGGGCCAGGGCCGTGCGGGCCGTCGCCTGGACGCACATCTCCGACATCATGCCGCAGACGGCGACCGCCTCGACGCCGGCTCCGGTCAGCAGGTCCCCCAGGGACGTGCCCGCGAAGCCGTCGTCCCTGGTCTTGCGGATCACGTGCTCCGCGGGGCCCGGTTCGACCGGCAGGTGGAGCGCCCATCCGGGGGTGTGCGGCTCGTCACCGGCGCCTGGTGCGCCGTCGTTCTGGAGGTGCACGACCAGCGCACCGCTCCGGCGTGCGCGGGCGATCAGGGACATCGTCCGCTCCAGCAGACCGGCGGCACCGGGCACGGCACGCTCCCCGCTCACCCCCGCCTCCTGGACGTCCACGACGAGCAGGGCCTGCACAGGGAGGAGGGCATGGGTCATGCGGCCCATCCTGATCGGTCGGTCCCCCGCACTCCACGGGATTTCGCCCCCGTGGGCCGGGCCCCGGAGTCCTGGACGGACGTCGGCCGGACGCGGGCCGGGGGAGCGGGGAATCCAGGACCGCTCCGACAGGCAAGCCGAAGCGCGTCATCCAGGACGACGCGATCCTGCTGCTCAGGAAGAGGGAAGCGCCCCCGGGCGTCCGACGATCCGGCACAGCCCGACCGGCGCCTGCCCGCCCCGGAGGAACGGCTCCTCGCGCGTGTCACGAGGGCAGGGCGGCCTCCCAGGCGGCCTCGATCCTGGCCCGCAGCCGCCGCGCGGAGGGTGCGACGAGCGCGACGTACGGACCATCGAGCCGGGCAGCCGGCGCGCACACGCCGACCGTCACCGGACCCACGACCCGCTCTGCGCCGGTGTCCGGGTCAGGGCGCGTGGGCGGTCAGCGGGGCGCGTGGGACTACGACGGCACCCGTCAGGCGTTGCACACCTCGCAACGTACGAGTCGTACGTGATCGCTCACAGCGAACACCGCCCCGGGAACATTGGGCGGCTCAGGAGCATTGAGTCTGCATAGCTCAACTTGACTGCCGAAGGGGAGATCATGGCTACTGAGTCCAATGCGGTCACACCGCTCACCCTGCCTGTGCTGCCGCTCGACGACGAGGTCGTGCTGCCCGGAATGGTGGTGCCTCTGGACCTGTCCGACAGTGATGTACGTGCCGCGGTGGAAGCCGCGCAGGCAGCCGCCCGAGAGGGTGGCGGCAAGCCCGAGGTGCTGCTCGTTCCGCGCATCGAGGGGACCTACACCGGGATCGGTGTCATCGGGACCGTCGAGCAGGTCGGAAGGCTTTCGGACGGTGACCCCGGCGCACTCATCCGCGGGCGTGGCCGTGTGCGGATCGGGGCCGGGACCAGTGGCCCGGGCGCCGCGCTGTGGGTGGAGGGAACCCGGGTCGACGTCCCCGTCCCCGAACCCCTCCCCGGGGCCGTCGCCGAGCTGGTCAAGGAGTACAAGGCCCTCGCGACCAGCTGGCTGAAGAAGCGCGGCGCCTGGCAGGTCGTGGACCGGGTCCAGCAGATCGAGGACGTTTCCGCCCTCGCCGACAACTCCGGGTACTCACCGTTCCTCACCACCGCTCAGAAGGTGCAGCTGCTGGAGACCGCCGACGCGGTCGCCCGGCTGAAGCTCGCCATCCAGTGGCTGGGCGAACACCTCGCCGAGCAGGACGTCGCCGAGTCCATCGCCAAGGACGTCCAGGAGGGTGTCGACAAGCAGCAGCGCGAATTCCTGCTGCGGCGCCAGCTCGACGCCGTGCGCAAGGAGCTCTCCGAACTCAACGGTGACCCGGAGGACGAGTCCGACGACTACCGGGCACGCGTCGAGGCCGCCGATCTTCCCGGGCACGTCCGCGAGGCCGCGCTCAAGGAGGTCGACAAGCTGGAGCGCTCCTCCGACCAGAGCCCCGAGGGCTCCTGGATCAGGACCTGGCTGGACACCGTCCTCGAACTGCCGTGGACCGAGCGGACCGAGGACGCGTATGACATCAAGGGCGCCCAGGAGATCCTCGACGCCGAACACGCGGGACTGCAGGACGTGAAGGAGCGCATCACCGAGTACCTCGCGGTGCGCAAGCGCCGCGCCGACCGCGGGCTGGGCGTCGTCGGAGGCCGGCGCGGCGGTGCCGTGCTGGCCCTGGTCGGGCCGCCCGGAGTCGGCAAGACGTCGCTCGGCGAGTCCGTCGCGCACGCCATGGGCCGCAAGTTCGTCCGTGTCGCACTCGGCGGCGTCCGGGACGAGGCGGAGATCCGCGGCCACCGGCGTACGTACGTGGGCGCGCTCCCCGGCCGTATCGTCCGTGCCATCAAGGAGGCCGGTTCCATGAACCCGGTCGTCCTGCTCGACGAGATCGACAAGGTCGGCTCCGACTTCCGGGGCGACCCCGCCGCGGCGCTCCTCGAAGTGCTCGACCCGGCGCAGAACCACACCTTCCGCGACCACTACCTGGAGGTCGAACTCGACCTCAGCGACGTCGTCTTCCTCGCTACCGCCAACGTCCTGGAATCCATCCCGGAGGCGCTGCTCGACCGGATGGAACTGGTCAGGCTCGACGGCTACACCGAGGACGAGAAGGTCGTCATCGCCCGCGACCACCTGCTCCCGCGCCAGCTGGAGCGGGCCGGTCTGGAGAAGGCCGAGGTCACCCTCGACGAGTCGGCGCTGCGCAAGCTGGCCGGTGAGTACACGCGGGAGGCGGGGGTCCGGAATCTGGAGCGGGCCGTCGCGCGGCTGCTCCGCAAGGTCGCGGCCCAGCACGAACTGGGTGACCGTGAGCTGCCCTTCACGGTGACCGACGAAGATCTGCGTGGACTCATCGGCCGGCCGCACCACGTCCCCGAGTCCGCCCAGGACCCGGCCGAGCGCCGCACCGCGGTGCCGGGCGTGGCCACCGGGCTAGCGGTGACCGGGGCGGGCGGTGACGTGCTCTTCGTGGAGGCGTCGCTCGCCGACCCGGAGACCGGGGCGTCCGGACTGACCCTGACCGGTCAGCTCGGCGACGTGATGAAGGAGTCCGCGCAGATCGCGCTGAGCTTCCTGCGCTCGCACGGTGCGGAGCTGGAACTGCCGGTCGCGGACCTGAAGGACCGCGGTGCGCACATCCACTTCCCGGCCGGCGCCGTGCCGAAGGACGGCCCGAGCGCGGGCATCACGATGACGACGGCGCTGGCCTCGCTGCTCTCCGGACGGCTGGTCCGCACGGACGTGGCGATGACCGGTGAGGTGTCGCTGACCGGGCGGGTCCTGCCGATCGGCGGCCTGAAGCAGAAGCTGCTCGCCGCGCACCGGGCGGGGATCACCACGGTGGTGATCCCGAAGCGGAACGAGGCCGACCTGGACGACGTCCCGGCCGAGGTGCTGGACACCCTGGACGTGCACCCGGTCACCGACGTCCGCCAGGTCCTGGAGATCGCCCTGGCCCCGGCCACGGCCCAGGCGGAGCGGAGGATCCCGGCCGCGGCGTAGCTGTCACGGCGTGACGGACGTGGCACTACGGACACGACCGGTACGGACGGCCCGTCACCCCCCGCGGGGAGGCGGGCCGTTCCGCGTGGGCGATGGGTCCGGTCAGGGGCGGTAGATGGTCCCCGGGACCGGCTCGGCCGGCGCCATCAGCTGCGGGACGGTGACGAAGGTGTAGCCCCGCCTCTTCAGCTCCTCGATGATGCCGGGCACCGCGGGCACCGAGCCCTTGTAGATGTCGTGCAGCAGGATGATGCCGTCCTTGCTCGCCTGGTCGAGTATCCGCTTCTTGATCAGCGCCGAGTCGGTCGTCGAGTAGTCCTTGGCGGTGGCGCTCCACAGGATCTGCGAGAGCCCGAGGTCCTTGCTGATCTCGGAGACCGTGTCGTCGGTGCGGCCCTGCGGCGGACGCATCAGCCGCGGCTTCTTGCCGGTGATCGCCGCGATCGCGTCCTGCGTCTTCTCCAGCTCGGCGCGTATCTCGGCGGGCTTCTTGTCCGTCAGGATCTCGTGCGACCAGGTGTGGTTGGCCACCTCGTGGCCTTCGGCCTCGATCCGGCGCACGGTCTCGGGGTGCTTCTTCACGTGGTTCTTCCCCAGCAGGAAGAAGGTCGCGTGGACCTTCTCCTTCTTGAGGATGTCCAGCAGATGGGGGGTGTCCTCGGCCGGCCCCGCGTCGAAGGTGAGGGCTATGCACTTCGCCTTGCGGCAGTCCACCGGGCCGAACGACCCCTTGGCGTCCGAGCCCGCGTCGCCGCGGGCGGATCCGGGCGCCGTGGTCTCCATCGAGCAGCCGCTCAGCGTCAGCGTGAGCGCCGTCACTAGAGCGACGGCCAACCCCGTACCGATCGACTTCGTCCTACTGGGCAAGGCAGGTCACTCCCTCGTTGTTCACGCCGCGCTTACGTGCGGACTGCAAGGACTATACACAGGACGTATACACGCGGTGTATAGGGGTGACGTGAGGGTGGGTGAGCGTCTCCGTACCTGGTCGGAGCCGCTGAACAGGGCAGAGCCCGGCGACGGGGTGCGTCACCGGGCTCTGGGGGGGAAGGGGCGGCGGCAGGTCAGCCGTTCGCCATCGCCTGTACGCGGTCGAGGGCGCCGTTGAAGTGGTTGTGGTCACCCACTGTCGGGCCGGACGAGGTGTACTGCCAGATCGTGTAGTAGCCCCAGCCGGCCGGGAGCGTGCCGACCGTGGTGTTGTAGCGGGCCACCCAGAGCGGGTTGGTGGCGCCGAAGCTCGCGTTGTCGCCCGTGCAGGACTGCCACCAGCTGGTCGCGGTGTAGATGACCGCGTCGCGCCCGGTGCGCGCCTTGTAGGTGTTCACGAAGTCACGGATCCAGGAGACCATCCCGGCCGCGGTCTTCCCGTAGCACTGGGCGCCGTACGGGTTCCACTCGATGTCGAGCACGCCGGGCAGCGTCTTGCCGTCCCTGGACCAGCCGCCGCCGTGGTCGACGAAGTAATTGGCCTGGGTGGCGCCGCTCGTCGTGTCCGGGGTCGCGAAGTGGTACGAACCGCGGATCATCCCGACGTTGTACGAGCCGTTGTACTGCTGGGCGAAGTCCTCGTTGGTGTAGTACGTGCCTTCCGAGGCCTTGACGTAGGCCCACTTGACGCCGCTGTTCCAGAGCGTCGACCAGGCCACGGCGTTCTGGTGGCCGCTCACGTCCACGCCTTCGGTCTGGACCGCGCGGGTGGTGGGCAGGCCGCCCTGGCCGTCATGGGCGATGACGCCCATGCCCATCGTGGCCGTGCCCCGGGCCGGTTTGGTGGGGTCGCCGGCGGTGGTGGCCGCGCCGGCGGCGCCGGGCAGCGCGACGAGGAGGGAGAGAGCTGCGAGCAGAGTTCCCGCCGCGGCGAAGCGCGAGCGACGGACTGTCTTGGAGCCGGATCTGTGCACGGGCATGTGCGTGCCTCCGAGGCCTCGGTGGGGGGACCTGCTGACCCGGGGCGCGGCAGGCGCACCCCTGGCGGCATGTCATGGTGTGGACATGCCATGCATGACGCTACGCACGTAGACCCGGGTGGCGGAAGAGGGCCTGGGCGGTGCCGTTGGTCTACTCCTGCGAAATACTGGCGGAGCTGCGGCGATGAGCGGCGGTGAAAGAAACTTTCAGTGGCGGGAAAGCGCATGAGGGGTGTTGACGTGCACGGGAGCGAAAGCGGGAGTGAACCCGGCGCAACCGGAGGAAATGGTGTGGACCACGAGTTCCTCGCTCTGGAGCTGGAGTTGGCCGTCTTCCTGCGCCGCGCCCGGGCCAACTCCGGCGAAATGGCGCGCGAGGTGCACCCCGAGCTGGAGGCGGCGGCCTACGGTCTCTTCGTACGCCTGGAGTCGGCCGGCCGTCAGCGGGCCACCGACCTCGCCTCGTACTTCGGTGTCGGCAAGGCCACCATGAGCCGTCAACTACGCGCCCTGGAGGTCCTCGGACTGGTGGCGCGCGAACCCGACCCCGCGGACGGGCGGGCCTTCCTCGTCCACCTCACGGACGAGGGCCTCGCCCGCTTCCGCAGCGTCCGGGACGCCCGCCGGGACCGCTACGTGCGCAAGCTCGCGGACTGGGACCGTGCCGAGGTGGCGGAGCTCGCCCGGCTGCTGCACCAGCTGAACGCCCGCGCCGAGGGGTGAGGCGGGGCGCCGGCCGCCGGGCGGTTCACAACTGCGCGTAGAGCGCCGTCGCGTCGTCGTGGTGCTTGCCGCGCCGCAGGTACACGCGGTCCGTGTCCGCGTCCTCCAGGGCCCGGACCCGGTCGATCAGCCCCTGGGGGCCCTCCTGGTGAAGCACCCCGAGGCAGGCCCTCCAGTCACCCTCGCCGAACATCTCCGTCCAGCGGCTCGCCCCGTCGGTCAGTGCGGCGACCGCCCGCACCTCGGCGCGAGGGACCCGCCCGGTGACAGCCCGGGCCGCCACGGCCGGGTCGGCGGCGGCGGTGAAGAAGCCGCCCTCCTTGTTCCGTACCTGCGTGTCGGTGATCGCCTCGGAGGCGAGCGAGCCCGGTGGCAGCCGGTCGAGCCTGTCGTCCACCAGGGCGCGGACAACGCCGCCCGGTGACTCGAACAGCAGTACCGAGTCGGACAGGACGAGGTACTCGACCTCCGCCTCGTCCCAACGCGCCATGACGACAGTCGCCTGCGGCGTGCGCGCGTGAGAAAGGTCACATCGGGATCGGTGGCTGTCGGCGGTGCGCCGGATGGACTCCGCGAGGATCTCGCGCAGGGTCATATCCCGCCGCGAACCCGACAGTTCGACCAGGGCGCCACCCAACCGCGCCGTGAACCACGGGACCGAATGCGCACAACCGTCGTCACCCCGGGGCGGGGTCACCCCGTCGAGCAGGACGAGCCCCCCACCCTGGCCGGAGGCGGGCAGGACAGTGGCCGCCCAGTCCTCGTTCGGGCGCCCGGCGAGTCCGGCGGCGGTGGCGAGTTCGATGCGCATACGGCAAGTCTGCACGATGCCTTCACGGAGCCTGCACGGGCCGGGGATTGGCCCGTACCAGCAGGTCAGGCGGCCCCTTGAGGCGGAACGAATCACTCCGGGAGGTGTGCGGGCGGGCATCCTGCCAAAGCCTGCGCCGAAGATCCAGCCGGGCGTCCAGGTGTGCTGTCGGGGGCCCGGGGGGAGACTTGTTCGCCAACTCCAGAGTGCGGTTCACTCGTTCGAGTGGCGGAGCGGTTGATGCGCGCCCCCCTCTCAAAAGCACTGGAATGGTCGGAAGCCGTACCAGGGGTCGGGGCGCTCGTTCACGTGACCGAGCGTCACCTCTGCTTCAAGGGCGGACGAGTCGAGATTGCGAGCACCGGTGCAGAAGAAGCGGCCTCGGAGCAAGGGCAGCAAGCACAGCGGTTCCGAGGTGGCGTCTTCGGCGCCGGCTGAGAGCGGGCGCACCGTGCGCGTCCGCAGCCGGCTCGTCGCAGGCGTCGCGGTCGTCGGGATCACCGTCGTGGCCGCGGGGGCGCCGGCGGTCCTGAGCGCCTCGTCCGACCTGACCGAGTCGCAGCGGCTGGTCACCCTCGCAGAGCTGAACCAGCAGGCCATCGCGCTCGCGCACTCCCTCGCCGACGAGCGCGACGAGGTCACCGCCTTCATCGCCGCAGGCCGGGAGGGCAAGCCCGGGGCGACCGGTGCCGCGGGAAGCCGCAGCGCCCGTGTCGACCAACAGGTGAACGAGATCCGGGACGCGGCCTCCGCCGTCCTGCGCCGCGACCTCTCCACCATCCCCTCGCTGCGCCGCGACGCCATCAGCGGCAAGGGCACGGCGCTGGAGGCCCACCGGGCGTACACCGAGGTCATCTCCAAGCTTCATGACCTCTCCGACGAACTCGCGGACAGCACCCCGCCGCGCGCCGCGGAGGCGGTCCGCGCCCCTCTCGCGCTCGGCCGGGCCACCGAACAGGCCTCCGCCACCCGCGGGCTGCTGCTCGCCGCCCTCGCCGTCCCGCGCGAGGAGCCGGCCGCCCCGCAGATCGACCCGTTCACCGGCCTGCCCGTCCAGACGCAGGACGAGGGCGAGACCGAGGAGGACCGCACCCGGGACGCGCTGAGCGGCGCCGCCCAGCAGTCCCGGGTCGGCGAGCTCTCCGCCCTCGCCGACTTCGACCAGGCCGCCGGTGCCACCGCCCGCGACAAGCTGGCCACCACCGTCACCGGCCCCGAGGTCAACAGCGCCGAGAAGTACCTCGCCGCGCTCACCGACCGCCCCGAGCTCTCCTCGGCCGACCAGAAGGTCAGCGGGAAGAAGCTCCAGGCCGCGCTCTCCGCCCGGATCGACCGGATGCGGGGCGTCGAGTCCGCCCTCGGCACCGCCCAGGTGCAGCGGCTGGGGCAGCTGCGCGACGACGAGGTCACCGCGCTCGAACTGCGGATCGCGCTGCTCGGCGGCTGCCTGCTCATCGCCGTCGGCGTCTCCACCGCCGTGGCCCGCACCCTGACCCAGCCGCTCGCCGTCCTGCGGATCGGCGCGGGCCGCCTCGCCGCGGAGCCCGAGACGGCCGAACCTGTCCGCTACACCGGCCGCAACGACGAGTTCGCCCAGGTCGTCCGGTCCATCAACGCACTGCACGGCCGGCTGCACGGACTGCTCCACGAGTTCAACGGACGGTTCGAGAAGCTGGAGGGCGAGCGCGGCGAACTGATCGCCGGCCGCGAAGCCCTCACCCTGCAGCGCGCCGAACTCCAGGTCCACACAGCGGACCTGGCGGCGCAGCTGGAGAAGCTGAAGAACACCGTCCACCACACCTTCGTCAACCTGTCCCTGCGCACCCTCGGCCTCGTCGAACGCCAGCTCGGTGTCATCGAGTCCCTCGAGGAGCGCGAGCAGGACCCGGAGCGGCTCGGCACGCTGTTCAAGCTGGACCACATGGCCACCGTCATGCGCCGCCACAGCGAGAACATGCTGGTCCTCGCGGGCGCCGAGCACGGACACAGCCACTCCGGACCGATCCCGCTGGTCGACGTGCTGCGCGCCGCGGTCAGCGAGATCGAGCGGTACGAGCGGGTCACCATCCAGTCCCTGCCGCCGCACGCCCAGATCGCCGGATTCGCCGCCGACGACCTCAGCCACCTCGTCGCCGAACTCCTGGAGAACGCCACCTCCTTCTCCCCTCCCGACTCCCACGTCCAGCTCTCCGGCTGGCTGCTGGAGACCGGTGAGGTGATGCTCTCCGTGCAGGACGAGGGCATCGGCATGTCGTCCGTACGGATGGGCGAGCTCAACACCCGTCTCGGCGACCCGGCGCTCTTCGAGGCGGGGGAGCAGAGCGCCGACGGGGCCGGTCTCGGCCTCCAGGTGACCTCGCTGCTGGCCGCACGCCACGGCGTGCGGGTCCAGCTGCGCGAGCAGAAGGGCAGCGGGGTGACCGCGGTCGTCGTGCTGCCCCAGGCGCTGCTCCCGAAGGCACCCCCGGCCGCGACCCCGCCGCCGGTCAGCGCTCCCGGCGACGCGCCCGCGCTGAACCTCCCCGGTTCGGTGGCCGAGGCCAACTCCAACGCACTGCCGGGCCGCACCCTCGCCCTGCCCGGCGACCCGCTGATCGCAGCCGCCGAACAGACGATCGCCGAGACCGGCACCACCGCCGTCCCCGCGCCCGCCCCGGAGCCCGGCGCCCCGGCCGAGGACCTCATCCGGGCCGTCCCCGACCACGCCCCTCCGGTCGCGCCCGAGCCGGGGGGCCCCCAGGCGGCGCAGCCCTCCGTGGTCTCCCCGGACCCCGAGCCCGTGGGGCCCGCGGAGACCGAGGCCGAGACCACGATGCAGGTACGGCTCCCGCGGGTGCCCGAATTCGATGACGTACCCGAGTTCACGCACGCCCCCGCCTTCGGTGACGGCCCCGAGCCCTCGGCCGCCGCCGGTCCGTACGCCATCGGTCCCGACCGCCACGAGCGCACCGCCGACGAGGGCGGCCAGCCGGCGCCGCTCACGCCCGCCCCCGCGCCCGTCACGCCACCCGTGGCCGACGCCCTGCCCGGGCCGCGCCGCCCGGAGCCCGAGCCGGAGCAGCAGGCCCCGCGGATCACCGACAAGGGGCTGCCCAAGCGCACCCCCAAGGTCGTCAGGCCGGCGTCGGCCCCCGCACCCGAGCGCACGGGCAGCGTGGACAAGGACGCCCTGCGCCGTCGGCTCGGCGGCTTCCACCAGGGTGCGAAGAACGGCCGCAGGGACGTCGAGGCGGAGATCGCCGAGGCCACCGCGCCGGCCACCGGCGCCACACGTACCCAGCACACCGAGCCGGCAGGCCGTACCGATGGCCGACCCGGAGACACGGGGGACACAGTCGAGGAGGCACGCAGTTGACTGCGCCCAGCACATTCGGGCTGAGCACCGAAGCCCGGAATCTTCACTGGTTGCTGAGCAATCTGGTGGAGGAGGTGCCAGGGGTCCACTCGGTCACCGTCGTCTCGTCCGACGGACTCATGCTGCTCTCCTCCGACCCCGGCCATCAGGTCGCCCGGGGCACAGGCAGGCAGGACGGCCCCCGGGGCTCCAGCGCCGATCTGGCGACGATCGTCTCCGGCATCGGCAGCCTCACCATCGGCGCCGCGAAGCTGATGGACGGCGGTGGCGTCAAGCAGACCATGGTGGCCATGGACGAAGGCAGCGTCTTCGTCATGTCGATCAGCGACGGGTCGCTGCTCGGTGTGCACGCCACACCCGACTGCGACATGAGCGTCATCGCCTACCACATGGCGCTCTTCGTCGGCCGTGCCGGACACGTACTCACCCCCGAACTCCGCAGTGAGCTGCGCAAATCGATGGAGAGCGCCCAGTGACCCACGCTGCTGCTGAACCCGCCCGAAGGCTCCCCGTGCGCGGGGCCGACAAGCGCCCCGCGCGGGTGCGCCCGTACTCGCTCACCGGCGGCCGTACCCGCTTCGGTCACGTCCTGCTCGTCGAGACGTTCGTCGCCGCGCTCGACGCCCCCGACGAGCGCCGCGAACTGACGAACGGCAACCTGGCCTCGCGCGTCATGCCGGAGCTCCAGGCCATCGTCGAGATCTGCCGGCGGATGCGTACCGTCGCGGAGATCTCGGCGCTGCTGAAGATGCCGCTCGGCGTGGTCAGGGTGCTGCTCAGCGACTTGGCCGACCAGGGAAAGATCCGCGTGTACGGAACCGGTCACGGCACCGGCCAGCCCGACCGCGCACTGCTCGAAAGGGTGCTCAATGGACTCCGTCGTCTCTGAGTCGCCGCTGTTCGCCCCGCGCCAGCCGGGGCCGAAGGACCAGGCCGAGGAATCGTTGCAGGCCTGGCAGCTCGACCGGACCAGGGCCCCGATCGCCACGAAGATAGTGGTCGCGGGCGGCTTCGGCGTGGGCAAGACCACCTTCGTGGGCTCGGTCTCCGAGATCACCCCGCTGAAGACCGAAGCGATGATGACCCAGGCCAGTGAGGAGACCGACGACCTCAGCGCGACGCCCGACAAGGTCACCACGACCGTCGCCATGGACTTCGGCCGGCTGACGCTCGACGACGACCTCGTGCTGTACGTCTTCGGCACACCGGGCCAGCAGCGCTTCTGGTTCATGTGGGACGACCTCGTGCGCGGTGCGATCGGTGCGGTCGTGATGGCCGACACCCGCCGGCTCGCCGACTGCTTCCCCGCCCTCGACTACTTCGAGAGCTGCGGACTGCCCTACATCGTGGCCGTCAACCACTTCGAGGGCACACCCGGATTCGAGGCCGAGGATGTCCGGGAGGCCCTGACCGTCCCTCCGCACGTGCCTGTTGTGATCATGGACGCGCGTAACAGGATCACCGTCGTCGAGTCGCTCCTGGCCCTCGTGGGCCATGCCCTCGACGTCACCCCGGCATAGCTACACACAACGGAGAACCGCGATGCGGAAGATACTCATAGTCGGAGCCGGCCAGTCCGGGCTCCAGCTCGCCCTCGGACTGCAGTCCCGAGGTTACGAAGTCACCCTCATGTCCAACCGCACGGCCGACGAGATCCGCTCCGGCCGGGTCATGTCGACGCAGTGCATGTTCCACACCGCGCTCCAGCACGAGCGGGACTACCAGCTCAACTTCTGGGAGTCCCAGGCCCCGCGCATCGAGGGCCTCGGCGTCTCCGTCGCGGCCCCGGACTCCTCGCGCGCCATCGACTGGGTCGGCAAGCTGGACGGCTTCGCCCAGTCCGTGGACCAGCGCGTGAAGATGGCCGGCTGGATGGACACCTTCGCCCAGCGCGGCGGGCAGCTCGTCATTCACGGCGCGGCCGTGTCCGACCTGGACTACTTCTCCCGTACCTACGACCTGGTGATGGTCTCCGCCGGCAAGGGCGAGCTGGTCTCCATGTTCGGCCGCGACGCGTCCCGTTCGCCGTTCGACGCCCCACAGCGTGCCCTGGCCGTCGCGTACGTCCACGGCATGGGCCCGCGACCCGAGCACCCGGAGTTCGACGCGGTCCGCTGCAACCTGGTCCCCGGCGTCGGTGAGCTCTTCGTGATGCCGACCCTGACCACGTCGGGCCGTGCCGACATCCTGTTCTGGGAGGGCATCCCGGGCGGGCCGCTCGACGCCTTCCAGGGCATCAAGGACCCCTCGGAGCACCTCGCCAAGACGCTGGAGCTCATGGAGAAGTTCACCCCGTGGGAGTACGCACGCGCCACCAAGGTCGAACTGACCGATGCCAACGGCACCCTGGCGGGCCGTTATGCCCCGACCGTCCGCAAGCCGATCGGCCGGCTCCCCGGCGGCGGCCTGGTGCTCGGTGTGGCGGATGTCGTCGTCGCCAACGACCCGATCACCGGACAGGGCTCCAACTCGGCCTCCAAGTGTGCCAACGCCTATCTGGACTCGATCATCGAGCACGGCGACCGCGCGTTCGACGCGGACTGGATGCAGGCCACGTTCGACCGCTACTGGGAGACCGCCCAGCACGTCACGAAGTGGACGAACGCGATGCTCGGCGTCCCGCCGGAGCACGTGCTGAACCTGATCGGCGCCGCCGGTCAGCTCCAGCCGGTCGCCGACCGCTTCGCCAACGGGTTCAACGACCCGGCGGACTTCGACAACTTCTTCTTCGAGCCGGAGAAGACGAACGCCTACCTGGCCTCCGTCGCGGGTCCGGCCGCCTGAGAGCCCGGCACCCCTTGAACGCACCGGCCGGGCCGGGCGCCGTCGGCATGTCCGGCGGGCCAGGCCCGGCGGTTGCGTTCGGTACGAGCGCTACTCCCCGGGCGCCGCGTCCTCGCCGTATCCCTCGTCGGACCCCTCGGAGGCCCCCTCCGGGAGCTCCGGCGGCCCGTACGTGGTCAACGGAGCGCCCTCCGGATCCGGCCGCACGGCGCCCAGCAGCGGATTCGACGCGACGGGGGAGACCTTGACCCGTGAGCCCGGCCGCGGCGCCTGCACCACCAGGCCGTTGCCGATGTACAGCGCCACGTGCGTCGCCTTCGGGAAGTAGACCACCAGATCGCCCGGCCGCAGGGCCTTCACCGGCACCTTCCGCAGCTGCCGCCACTGCTCCTGCGAGGTGCGGGGAATGGTGCGGCCGGCGCTCGCCCAGGCCTGCGAGGTGAGTCCGGAGCAGTCGAACGAGCCCGGCCCCTCCGCGCCCCACACGTACGGCTTGCCGATCTGCTCGATCGCGTACCGGACCGCTTCACTGCCCTCCGCTGTCGCAGGCCGGGCCGAGGACAGCGCACCCGAGGCGACCAGTGCGTCCTGCGCCTTGTCCGTACCGTCCTGTTCGAGGCGGGAGACCTCGGCGAGCTGTTCCGGGGAGAGCGTGGCGAGCAGTCCCTCGACCTGCTTGAGCCGCGCCTGGACGGTGTCTCGGTCCTTCTTCTGCCGTGCGGCCAGGACCTGTTGCCTGTCCAGGACCTTGCGGGACTGCTTGGCCAGCTCCGCGGCGCGCCTCTCGGCGCCGCCCAGCCGCTTCATGGTCGCCACCCGCCCGGCGGCCAGCCGCTGGACGACCTGCCCCTGGTCCAGGGCGTACTCGGGATCGCGCATCAGCAACAGCCGCAGATACGCGGAGAGGTCGGAACGGCCCTGGTACTGCTCACGGGCCAGGCGCCCGGCGGCGTCGCGGCTCCGGGACAGCGAGAGCCGGGCGGTGACGAGTGCGGAGTCGAGCTTCTTCGCCTCCGCGGTCCGCTTCTTCAGTTCGGCCGCCGTCCCGTTGTAGGTCTCGGTGGCCTCCTCGGTCCGCTGGTACAGCCGCTGGAGTTCGTTCAGGAGTCCGGCGACGCTGCCCGCCGCCGCTTCAGGGACGGCGGCCGGGACGGCGGGGCCTTCGGTGCGCGGAGAGGGGGCGGGCGAGGGTGCTGCGGCCGCGGCCGGTGAGGTCAC
Organism: Streptomyces sp. NBC_01013; assembly: GCF_045162765.1. NCBI lineage: Bacteria > Bacillati > Actinomycetota > Actinomycetes > Kitasatosporales > Streptomycetaceae > Streptomyces > Streptomyces sp. NBC_01013. The sequence goes on along the minus strand of NZ_CP108687.1, from coordinate 2,679,462 downwards.
CGCGACGGCGGCCAGAGCCGCCGTGCCGAGGGAGCGCAGGACTTTGCGCGACACGACACCACCTCCGGAAAACGGGGTGAATCGTGCGACTACCCCATGAGTGAGCGCAATTCCTCCATACGCTCACTCGCCGTCAGGTGATGCAAGGACCTCCGGCGCGGCGCTGGCCCGATTCCCCCGGAAGGCGGTGGGCCGGGTCCGCGTCCGGTCAGGCCACCGGGAACGCGTAGACGACGCGGTCGCGCCGGACGAGCGCGGTCTTCCCGAAGGCCAGCACCTGATAGGAAGCGGTGACCTTCGCCCCCTCGGGGTCCTGGGCCCCGATGTCCTGGAACTTCCAGAGCCGCCGTCCGTCGGCCGCCGCGAACGCGGTGACCTGCCCGGCGCCCGCCGCCAGCAACGTGCCGCCCGAGCCGCTGACCGTGACCGCGGGAGCCGATCCGGTGACCACCGCCTCCGTGGAGCGCCGCCAGCGCAGCCGCCCGGTCTTCCGGTCGACCACCCCCACCTCCTGGTTGCGGTTGGTGGTGTGCAGCAGCGCGCCGGCCGCGACCGAGGTCCCGAAGACGGAGGCGGGCGTGCCGTTCAGCGTCCACTTCGGCCGGCCACCGGGCGTCTCGAAGGCGCGGAGGTCGTCGCCGACTGCCGCGTACAGCACGCCGTCCGCGTCACCCATGGCCGCCGCGTCGGGAGCGACCGTGCCGAAGGCCTTGGTCCACTGGAGCTTTCCGGTCTGCCGGTCGAAGCTGCGGAAGAAGGCCTTGCCCTTGGCCGCCTTCACCTCGGCCGGGGTGAGCGACAGCCGGTCCTGCCGCACGACGACGGCGTCCGGACGGATCGCGATCAGCCGGTACACGGGCGCGATCGGGCCCCGGCCGGTGGGCACGGGTGTCCGCCACAGCTCCTTGCGCTGCTCGATGTCGTAACCGAACAGATAGGACGTGACGACCTGCTTGTCCTTGCCGGGCTTCTTGCCCTTCTTGGGCTTGGGGGCCTTCACGGTGACCTGGTGCGAGCCGGTGAACCAGAGGTTCGGGCCGGACGATCCGACGAGGGTGCGCACCGAAAGGTTCGGCGCGTCCTCGAACCCGTCGGCGTACGCCACCCGGTGGGCCACCCGGCCGTCCTTCGCGGCCAGCCACAGGAACTCGGACGGGCCGGCGACGAACACGAACTCCTTGCCGGCCGGCAGCGCTGCCTGGCCCTTGGCGGCGTCCGGGCTCTCCCAGATCCGGTGCCCGGTGCGCAGATCGACGGCGGAGGCGTGGGTCTCGCCGGTCAGTACCAGCAATCGTTCGTTCCAGAGGGCGGCGGTGAGGGGTGACGGCTCGGCCGCCGGGTTGGTGTAGATCCAGCGTGGCTGCGGAGGCAGCCCTGCGACGACCGGGCGGCTGGGACTCGGTGCGGGCTTGGCGTCGGCCGTGGCCTCGGCGTCGTCACCGGAGCCGAGCGCGAGCACCCCGCCACCGCCGACCAGGAGGCCGGCGGCCCCGGCGGCGGCCCCGATGAGCAGGGTCCGGCGGTCGGTGGCGGGGGACTTCACAGCGGCCGGGAGCGCGGCGGACGGCAGGGGTGCCACAGGCCCCGGGGCGGGCAGCGCCTGGGGGTGGGGTGCCAGAGGTGCGGCGGGGAGGGCGGCCGGTTGCCCGGGCAGCCCGGGCGGCAGGGAGAGCTGCGTGGTCACCCGGTCGGGCCGGAGGGCCTGGTGGTCGATGATCCCCAGCTGTGCGGTCCGGGTGTCGCGGTGGGGCGGGGGGCCGGGAATCTGCGCGGCGGGGGGCGGCGTGGCATCCCTGATCTCCGGGGTGTCCACCACCGCGTCGGCGACGGGCGGCTGCGGATTCCGTACTCGGGCGTCCTGTTCGGCCACGGCGGCGGCCAGCGCCTCCGGCAGCCAGCCGCCCTTGGCCAGTCCTGCCGCGCCCTCCAGTGCCAGCTCCGCCGCCACCGCGCCGGCGCTGGGGCGGTCGGCCGGGTCCTTCGCCAGGCAGCGGGCGATCAGCTCACGCAGTTCGTCCGGCACCGCGTCGAGCCGGGGGTCGCTGTGCGCGATCCGGTCGGCGGCCTCGGCGGCCGGGCCGTCCGCCAGAGGGGTGCTGCCCGTCGCCGCGTACGCGAGCAGCAGGCCCAGCACGAAGAGGTCGGAGGCGGGCCCGGCCTCCTGGCCGGCGACCTGCTCCGGAGTCAGGTAGCCGAGCCGCACGGAGAGCTGGCCGCCCGACCGGGCCTCGGCGTCGGCCGCCGCGCCCAGCGGCCCGAACGCGGTGAGTCGTGGCCCGTCCTCGGCCAGCAGCACGGTCCGGGGGGCGAGACCCTGCAGCACGGCTCCCGTCGCGTGCACCCGGGAGAGCGTTTCGGCGATGCCCGCGCCCAGTATCCGCACGGCACGCTCGGGGAGCGGTCCCGCGAGATCGACCGCCTCGGCGAGGGTCAGTGCGGGCACGTACGCCGAGGCCGTCCACAGCAGGTCGTCGTCCTCGGGCCCGCCGTCGGGGGTGCCCAGCCGCGCCTGCACCCACCCGCCGGCCAGCCGGTCGGCGGTGCGGGCCTCCGCGTGGAAGCGACGCCGGAACGCGGGCAGCGCGGCCAGTTCCGGCCGGGCCGCGGTGATCACGACGAGGTCGTCCGGAGCCGAGCCGTGCGCGAGGTACTGGACCGCGGCGGCCGTCTCACGGAACCGTGCCAGCACGGTGTACGGGCCGAAGCGGCGTGGATCGTCCTGACGCAGCGCCTCCATGGCGCACCCCCTTGTTGCCGTCCTTCGGACCAGACCGTCGATCTTAGAGGGTCCGCTCCCGGGGGACGCCGTCGGCGGGGGTGGGTCACCCCGGCTTCGACCAGGGCCACTTGGGGCGGTGGCGTTCACGGCCCTCGGGGGCGTACTCGTACATCCAGCCCCGCTGGATCCCCAGTCGCCTGGTGTATCCGGCCGGGACCCTCCGGTACGCGTGCACGGTGGCCGGCCCGTCGTCGGCGGCCGGGACCGGGACCTCGTACCACTTCGGTGGGTGGCCGGTCGCGCCGACGAGGACGGGCAGGGCCCGCCCGTCCAGCGGGCCGCCGGTGAAGGGGACGTTCTCGCTTCTCACCGCTCCAGTCTGACCGATCAGTCCGGCGGCAGCAGATGCGCCGCCGCCCCGATCAGTGGCGCCAGACGGTCCGCCAGCCGGCCGGCCGGGCCCGACACGGTCTCCAGGGGCAGCAGCTCGGCCACCGCCGACGCCGTCTCGGGGTCCGTGGACGCGGTGACGGCGAGGAGTCCGATGAACTGGTCGACGAGCCAGTCGCGCAGCTCGGACGCGGCCGGCTCCTTGCCCTCGTCCAGCCAGATCAGGGACGCCGCCTCGACCGCGGCGATCCAGGTGCGCACCATCATCCGCAGCCGCGGTGCGGGTTCGCTGCCCTCGCCCCGGCCCAGGTGGAGGAGGATCTGCTCGGCCGCCGCCCGGCGTACCTCGTCGACGATCGTGCTCGTACGGGACGTCTCGGCGACGCTGCCGCCACGCAGCAGGGCGCTGAAGCCGGCGTCGTGCTCGTCGACGAAGGCGAGGTAGCGGTCGAGGACGCGCGTCACCCGTTCCGTGGGCGGTCCCACGGCCGGTTCGGCGAAGCACAGTTTGAGCTGCTCCGCGGCGGACCTGAGTGCCGCCTCGTACAACTGCTGACGCCCGCCCGGGAAGTAGCGGTAGACCAGCGGGCGCGACACCCCGGCCACCGTCGCGACCTCGTCGAGCGAGACCTCGTCGGGGGCCCGGTGCGCGAAGAGGGTGAGCGCCGCACCGAGGAGCTGGGTACGGCGCTCCTCGACGCTGAGCCTTCGGTACGCACGGCTGGGCGGCGCGGCTGCGGCAGGGGTCATACAGGCAGCCTACGGGCTGTCCCGCAATTCCCGGTGGGCGCACGACGACAGTTACGGCGCCTCGCCGCGTTGTCGAAACGCCCGCATACATCCAGTATGCGGGCGCCTCTCCGCCTTGCGGTGCACCGCAGCCGACGCCGCGCGCTGATCCACCAGGAATTGCTGGACAGCCCGTAGGGCCTCTCGTCCGGTTCGTGCCGGGCTCGCGGGGGCCCGGCATGCGGATCGCGCCCGGTCAGGCGAGCAGGCCGGAGTTCTTCCACAGCCTGCGCCCTACTCCGTTGAGGACCCCGATGTCGTCGAAGAAGTCCGTCAGCCGCCTGGCACCCGACTGCATGACCTCCGCCCGGTGACCGCTGGCCTTCACCTGGGCCACGGCCTCGTGCCGGTCCAGGCCCACGTTCTCGTACACCTGGGGGTTGACGAAGCAGACGGAGAACACGCGGGCCGCCTCCCCGCAGCTCACCCGCGTGAGCTCGCGCTCCCAGCGCGGGGCGGTCACCATCTGGCGGCGCAGCTCCTCGCGGGCGTACCGGACGTGCCGTGCCTCCTCGACGACATGGATGCGGGTCACTCCGCGCACCAGGGTCTGGACGCGCTCGTCGGGGAAGGTCAGACGCTGCATCCAGTCGAGGATCTCCTCGCCGAGCAGCGTCGCGGCGAACGAACCGGGGGTGGTGGAGACGGTCTTCAGGACCCGGGCGAGGTTGTGGTACCTGCGGGGCACGGGGTAGCAGGGTGCCCCGCCCCAGGTGATCATCCGGCCGAACATCATCGAGTGCCGGCACTCGTCGGCTATCTCGGTGAGCGCGTAGCGGACGTGGTTGCTGACCACGGGCTTGTCGTAGATGTGGCGGACCAGCAGCTGCATGAGGATGATCTCGAACCAGATCCCGAGCGAGGCGAGCGAGGCGGCCTCGTGCCGGGCCAGGTCCTGCTGCTGCTCCAGCGACATCCTCTTCCACATCGGGGTGTCGTAGAGGGAGATCAGCTCGGGCGGCCAGAACCACTTGCCGTCCTCGGCCGCCGCGTCCCAGTCGAGCTCCTTGTCCGGGTCGAAGGAGTGCTTGGCGGAGGCCTCCAGGAGCCGTTCGGCGATCTGCTCGCGGTCGCGGAGCGGGCCGAGTGCGTCGCGGAGCGACTGCACATCGCGTTCGGTCACGGTCGTCATGGCTGGACGCACCTCTCCCATGGGTTACCGACGGTCACCGACTATGAGACTACCTGTCAGCAAGGCCGTCAATCCCTTGCGCACGACTTGTTGACCCGGCGTCTACCAACGTGTGAACCTGCCAACTGAGCCAGACGTCAGGTGACTTACCGAAGCCCTGAGAGGCGAAGGAGCCGTCCGTGTCGACACACGACCTCTACACCACCGCCCCCGAGCAGCCGCTGTGGGCGGTGCCCGCCTCGGGCGCCGCCCGGTTCAGCTGGGACTACGACGACGGCCGCGAGCGACTCCTCGCCCTCTACCAGAAGGGCAAGGACAAGCAGTGGGACGGCAACAAGCGCATCGACTGGAGCATCGAGGTCGACCCCGCCGACCCGCTCGGCACTCCCGACGAGGCCCTCACCCTGTACGGCACCCCGCACTGGGCGAAGATGACCGAGAAGGACCGGGGCGAGCTGCGCAAGCACTACACCTCCTGGCAGTTCAGCCAGTTCCTCCACGGCGAGCAGGGCGCCATGGTCTGCGCCGCCCGGATCGTGGAGTCCGTCCCCGACCTGGACGCCAAGTTCTACTCCGCGACCCAGACCATGGACGAGGCCCGGCACGCGGAGATCTACGGCCGGTTCCTGCACGAGAAGGTCGGGATGCTGTACCCGATCAACGACAACCTCCAGGGCCTGCTCGGCGACACCCTGCGCGACTCGCGCTGGGACATGCCCTACCTCGGCATGCAGGTCCTCATCGAGGGGCTGGCCCTGGCCGCGTTCGGAATGATCCGTGACACCACGACGCAGCCGCTGCCCAAGCAGATCCTCGCGTACGTCATGCAGGACGAGGCCCGCCACGTCGCCTTCGGCCGGATGGCGCTGCGGGACTACTACAAGGAGCTGAGTGACGCCGAACTGCGCGAACGCGAGGAGTTCGTCATCGAGGGCTGCTACCTGATGCGCGACCGGCTCAGCGGGGTCGAGGTGCTGGAGAACTTCGGCATCGGCAAACAGGAGGCGAAGGACCTCTCCGAGCACTCGGAGTTCCTCCAGCTCTTCCGCAAGCTGCTGTTCAGCCGCATCGTCCCGTGCGTCAAGGACATCGGACTGTGGGGCGAACGCCTTCAGAAGGCGTACGTCGACATGGGCGTCTTCGAGCTCGGCGACTCGAACCTGGACCTGCTGATGGCCCAGGACGAGGAGATAGCCGAGCAGCTGGACCGGGAGCGCTTCGCGGCGGAGGAGCAGGCCCGGGTGGCGGAGGTCGCGGAGGCGATAGCGGAGGGCGGCGCGGCGCGGTCCTCGGCCTGAGCCGGGGCGCTGCGGACACAGGCACTGAGGGCTCGCAGAACGACAAGGCGCGCGCTCCCGCGCTCGACGCCGCAGCTCATGCACGGCGTTCGACGACGAGTTGCTTCGCTGCGCGCCCTCAGGTCAGGACCAGCCACCGCCGGCCGTCGAGGAGTTCGCGTGCCGCGTCGAGATGACCGGCGTGGCACGCGGTCTCGGTGATGACGTGCAGCAGGACGTCCCGCAGCGTGTGCAGGTGCGGCTCGCCGAACTGCGCCCGGGGCCACCATGCCAAGGGGGCGTCCGCCGCGGCCGCGGTGATGACGGCGTCCGCGAGGCCCGTCTCCGCGCGGTACCGGTCGAGCACCTCGGCGGCGGTGGAGCCGGGGGCCACCTGCCAGGCGTCACCGGCCCCGTCCAGGGCCGCGATCACGGCCGCGTCACCCGTGAACACCGCACGGAACCAGAACCGTTCGACATCGAGAGCCAGATGCTGGACGAGCCCCAGACACGTCCACCCCGACGGCAGCACGGGCATCCGCAACGCCTCGGCGTCGAGCCCTTCGAGGATGCCGAGGACATGGCGGCGCTGACCCTCCAGGGACGACAACAGGGCGCGGATCTCGGCGCCGGGAGCCATGGCCGCGGGCCCCCGCCCGGCTTCGTCCGCGGTCATCGTGCGATCTCCCGGATGTGGCCGCCCGGGTCGCGGAAGCTGGCGGTACGGATGCCCCAGGGCCGGTCCACCGGCCCGTTGAGCAGGGTCACACCGCGATCGGCCAGCACCGCGCACATCGCGTCCACGTCGTCGACGGGGAGCGTGAGCTGCATCCGGGCACCGGTCGCCGGGCCGGCGACGTCCGCCGGTTCGATCAGGCCGTGTGCGGCGGTGGCCCGCAGCAGGTTGACCACGGTGTTGCCGAAGGTGAACACGGCCGAGTTGTCGTCCTCGTACGTCACCGGCAGTCCGAAGACCTCCCGGTAGAACCGTTTGGTCTCCGCCAGTTCCTCGGTGAACAGGGTGAGCGCGCTGATGCTGCCCGGCCAGTTTCTCGTGCCGTTCGTCTCTGTCACGGCAGCAACGATCTACGAACCGGCCTGCTCTGTACAGGGGTTCGGGACCTCCACCGCCCGCTCCATGCAGATCAGTCCCGCACGCTCGTCCCACGGCGCGGTGACGGCGAAGCCGAACCGTTCGTAGAGCGAGAGGGCTCCGGTGCGCCACTGCCACACCGACAGCCGCACGGTGTGCACCCCGCTCCGCGCGGCGTGCGCGAGCGCGGCGTCGAGCAGGGCGGAGGCGACGCCCCTGCCGCGGAGACCGGGATCCGTCCACAGCCGCTTGATCTCCACGTGCCCGGCCACGGGGGCGGTGACCACGACGCAGCCCGCGGCGGTGCCGCCGTCCTGCGCGACGAGCACGACGGCGTCCGCGAACGCGCTGTCCGGATCCTCGACCTCCGCCCGGTACCGGTCGGGCAGCCCGGCGGGCCCCGTGACGGGCCGGCCCTTCTCCGCCTCGGTCTGCTGGTGATAGCCGGCGAGCAGGGCGGACAGACCGCCCACGGTGGAGAGGGTGTGCGCCGCAGGCCGTACGACGGTGAGGCCACGTTGATCGTTCACGATCCAATGGTCCCATCCGCCCCCACCGGTCCGTCGGGGCCGAAATCCCGTGTACGGCCCGGGGCGCGCGGCGGGAGGATGGGGCCATGTCCTCCACCGCCGCAGCCCCGGACCTCGCCGCCGCCCGTCGCAGCCTCGAAGGCCTCGCCCTCGGGGACGCCTTCGGCGAGCGGTGGTTCCCCCTGTTCCGGCAGCCCCGGCAGGCGTACGAAGAGATCAGGACGCGCCGCACCCCGCAGGAGCCCGTCTGGCACTGGACCGACGACACCGCCCTGGCCCGTGCGCTGCACCGGGTGCTCGACGACCACGGGCACGTCGAACAGGACCGGCTCGCGCTGTACTTCGCGCTCGCCTTCGAGGCGGATCCGGCGCGCGGGTACGGCCACGGCATGCACATCCTGCTGCCCGAACTGCTGACGTCGCCGGCCGACTGGCGGGTGCTGGCCCCCGAGCTCTTCGAGGGCGGCAGCCTCGGCAACGGCGCCGCGATGCGCGTCGCCCCGCTCGGCGCGCGATTCCACCGGGACATCGGCTTCGTGGCCGCACAGGCCGCGCTCCAGGCGGAGGTCACCCACGCCCACCCGCAGGGGATCGCGGGGGCGGTGGCCGTCGCGGTGGCGGCGGCGCTGGCGGTACGGGGCGAGTTCACGCTGTCCCGGGTCGCCGGGCTGACGCCCGCGGGGGCGGTGCGGGACGGCCTGCTCCGGGCCGTGGACGTACCGTTCGGCACCGAGCCGTGGAAGGCCGCCGACCTGCTCGGCAACGGGCAGCGCATCCGCTCCGACGACACCGTTCCCTTCGCCCTGTGGACCGCGGCCCGGCACCCCGCCGACCTGGAGGCGGCGCTCTGGGCCACCGCCGAGGGACTCGGGGACGTCGACACCACGTGCGCCATCACCGGTGGGATCGTCGGCGCCGCCACCGGCGTCGAACGGGTGCCGGCCGAGTGGCTGCGACGCCGCGAACCCCTGAACTGATGCGGGGCCGGCAAGTGCGGGGGATCGAAACGATGTTCCCCCATGACGTAACTTGGGCGCCATGACCACGCCCCCGCCCCAGCCCCCGCAGGGCCCGTACGGAGCGCAGCAGGGCCCGTACGGCCCGCCGCAGCCCCAGCAGAACCCGTACGCCCAGCAGCCGGTGGCGGGGCAGCAGCCGCCCTACGGGTATCCGCAGGCGCCCCAGCCGTGGGGCGGTCCGGGGCCCGGTGCGCCCGGGTTTCCGGGGATGCCGCCGCCGAGGAGGAACCGGACCGGGCTGATCGTCGGCATCGTCGTCGGCGCCCTGGTGGTGGCCGGCGGCATCGCGTTCGGTGTCTCGCGGCTGGTGGACGAGGCGGACGGCGGAGGGCTCTCGCCGCTCGGGGGCTTCCCGAAGGCGGAATACCGGCTGACCGTGCCGGAGAAGCTGCTGGACGGCGAGTACACCCTGCTCAAGGACACCTCGTCGACCGACGGGAAGGAGGTCGAGCAGACCTACGACCCGAGCATCCGCGACGCGAAGGCCGTCGTCACCCAGTACACCTCGAAGAGCGGCGGCACCCTCGTCATCTCCGGCATGTGGGGCCGCATCAAGGGGCCCGCGCTCACCCGGGACAAGATCCTGGAGGGGGCGACGCAGAACGAGGGCATGACCATCGCCGTACCCGCCAGGGAGTTCACACCCGAGGGATACGGAATCACGGTGTCCTGCCAGGTCGTGCGGTCGAAGGAGGGCGCCGTCAGCAGCACCCTCCCGATGTGCGCCTGGGGTGACGCCAACACCGCCTCCTTCGTCGCCGTCGTCACCGCCGAGACCGCGCTGCAGGCCCCGGAGAAGGTCGACCTCGAAAAGGCCGCCCTGGAAACCGCCAAGGTCAGGGCCGAGTCGCGCAAGCCGATAGCCGCGACCGAAGCCGGCTGACCCGCCGCGGACTCCGGGGCTCCGCTCGTCACGGCCGCACGGAACCCAGAGCCTTCTCCACCGCGCAGGCCGTGGCGAGCAGTTGGGCGTCCGCGCCGCGCCGCGCCACGAGCTGGAGCCCGACCGGGCAGCCGTCCGGGGTGAATCCGGCGGGCACACTCGCGGCTGGATGCCCGCTCAGGTTGAACGCCCAGGTCAGTGAGGTGGAGAAGAGTTCGCCCGGACCGTCGTGGCCGTGCGGGCGGTTGGGGGTGACGGGCGTGAGGAGCAGCGGCGTGCCCGCGAAGAAGGTGTCCAGTCTGTGGTCGTTCTCGCGCCGGAGCTCCCCGAGGTGCGGCGGCACGTCTCCGGCCCGGACGGCCTGCCAGGCCGCCCCCGGGTCCAGCAGCGCGCAGCCGCCGTCCACGAGCCGCACCACACCCGCCGCGACCAGCCGCCCCACCGCGCCCCGCACCACCGCCGCCACCTCCGGGTCGACGTCCGCGAACCCCAGGTCCGGGCTGTACGCGGCGGTCAGGGGCAGTTCGGCCGTGGCCGGTCCGTAGCCGTCCATGACGCAGCGCAGATAGGTCTGCGCCTGGGCGGCCGTCCGGGTCAGGACCCCCGCGGAGGCGAGCCCGGAACGGTCGGGGGAGGGCAGCAGCCCGTTGGTCGTCTTCAGCCCGAACACCCCGCACCAGGCCGCCGGGATGCGCACCGACCCCGCCCCGTCGCTGCCCGTCGCCAGGGCCACCAGGCCGGCCGCGACCGCCACCGCCGAGCCCGCCGACGAGCCGCCCGGCGTCCGGTCCGGCCGCCACGGGTTGACGGTGCGGCCGTGGGTGCCCAGGCCCCAGGTCTTCCAGTGCGTGCCGGGACCCGGCACGGAGGTCGAGCCGACCGGGACGCCACCGGCAGCGATCAGCCGCCGCGCGGCGTACGAACGGATCCCGGTGGGGCCCTTCACCGCGAACGGCAGCCCGGCGAGGGGGAGTCGGCCTGCCGCCGGCAGCCGGGCGAGCGCTTCCTCGCGCCACACGTCGAGGAACGCGCACAGGCGCGGGTCCTCCCGCGCGATCGCGGCCAGCGTCCCGGCGACATCCCCGCGATCCGGGGCATCCCTGAGATCCGGAAGATCCTTGCGATCCGGGGCATCCCTGAAGTCCGTCACCGGCTCAGTCTTCCAGGGAGGTCTCCCCGCGACCCCTCCCACCGGCTCAGTCCTGCAGCGCCTCCTCCATCACGGAACGGGCGATCGGTGCCGCGCTGCCCCCGCCGCTGATGTCGGCCCGGTCGGCGGCGGCGTCCTCCACCACCACGGCGACGGCGACCGCCGGCCGCCCGGTGTTCTCCGCCTGCGCCCAGGAGATGAACCAGGCATACGGCGTACCCGAGTTGTCGATGCCGTGCTGGGCCGTCCCGGTCTTGCCGCCGACCGTCGCCCCGTCGATGGCCGCGTTGGTGCCGGTGCCGTCCTGCACCACGTCGATCATCATCTGCCGCAACCGCATGGCCGTCATCGGATTCATCGCCCGGTGGTACGAGCGGGACCCCGTCGTGTGGACGGTGGAGCCGCTGTGCGTGGTCGTACGGTCCACCAGGTGCGGATACATGAGGTCGCCGCCGTTGGCCACGGCCGAGGCCACCATCGCCATCTGGAGCGGGGTCGCCGTCGTGTCGAACTGGCCGATCGACGACAACGCCAGCTGGTCGTCGCTCATCTCGGTGTCGAAGTTGCTCTTCGCCACCCCGGACGGGATCTTCAGCCCGGTGTCGTTGAAGCCGAACCGGCCGACGGCCTCCACCATGCCGTCCAGCCCGACCTCCACCCCGAGGTGTGCCATCACGGTGTTGCAGGAGACCCGGATCGCCTCGGCCAGCGACGCCTTCTCGCAGCCGCGGGCCTCGTTGGGGAGCGTGGTCGAGGTGCCCGGCAGGACGTAGGGGGAGGGGGTGTCGGTCTCGGCGTCCGGATCGGTGACGACCTCGGCGTCGAGCGCCGCCGCGGCCGTCACGATCTTGAACGTGGAGCCGGGCGGATACGTCTGCCGGATCGCCCGGTTCAGCATCGGCTGGCTCGTGGACGAGTTGAGCTCGCGCCAGGCGTCGGTGACGGACGAACCGGTGCCGGAGAGCCGCCCGGGGTCGTAGGACGGGGTCGAGACCAGGGCCAGGATCTTTCCGGTCGTCGGCTCGACGGCCGCCACCGCGCCCCGGCGGCCGCCCAGCCCCTCGTAGGCGGCGCGCTGCACGGACTCCTTGATCGTGGTGGCGACATCGCCGCCCGGCTGCCGGGCGCGGGTGATCTCGTTCCAGAAGGGCAGCGGGGCAAGCATGGGATCGGTGCCGGAGAGGATCGCGTCCTCGGCGTTCTCGATCAGGGTGGTCCCGTACGTCTGCGAGGCGTACCCCGTCACCGGGGCGTACAGCGGGCCGTTGCGGTAGGTGCGCTCGTAGGCGAGCTGCTCGCCGGTGTCCTTCGAGCCGGTGACGGACCGGCCGCCGACCAGGATGTTGCCGCGCGGCTCGTCGTAACGGGCGATCGTGGAACGGCGGTTGGCCGGGTTGTCGTCGAGCTCGTCGGCGTCGAACACCTGGACCCGGGCGGCGTTCACCAGGAGTGCCACGAGCAGCAGCAGACAGAACGCGGCGGCGTGGCGGATGTAGCGGATCATGATGGGGCCCCCCGGGCGGTCGACGGGTGCACGCTCACAGCTCGCTCTCCGGGACCGGTGCGACGACTCCGGTCTCCACCTGCTCGGGGTGGGGCCTGCGGGCCACGTCGCTGACCCGGATCAGCAGCGCCACGATGATCCAGTTGGTGACCACCGACGAGCCTCCCTGTGCGAGGAACGGCATCGCCATCCCGGTCAGCGGGATCAGCCCCATGACCCCGCCCGCGATCACGAACACCTGGAGCGCCAGGATCGAGGCGAGGCCGATCGCGAGCAGCCGCCCGAACGCGTCGCGAAGGGCGAGCCCGGCCCGGTAGCCGCGCGCCACCAGCAGCGCGTACAGCATGAAGAGCGCGGTCAGCCCGGTCAGGCCGAGCTCCTCGCCGGCCGTCGCGAGGATGAAGTCGGACTTGGCGGCGAAGCCGATGAGGATGGAGTGGCCGAGCCCCAGCCCGGCGCCCAGCATGCCGCCGGCGGCGAAGGCGAACAGCGACTGGGCGAGCTGCCCGGGGCCCCGGCCGGCGTCGATGGAGGCGAACGGGTCGAGCCAGTCCTGCACCCGGCTGTGCACATGCGGTTCGAAGGAGCCGACCACGAACGCGCCGACGGCGGCCAGCAGCAGCCCGACGGCGATCCAGCCGGTCCGTCCCGTCGCCACGTACAGCAGGATCACGAACAGGCCGAAGAACAGCAGCGAGGTTCCCAGGTCGCGCTCCAGGACCAGGACGCCGACACTGATCAGCCAGATCGCCACGATCGGGCCGAGGACCCTGCCGGTGGGCAGCTGGAGCTTCCAGATCCTGCGGCCGGTGTACGCGAGGGCGTTGTGGTTCGCCGCGAGGTAGGCGGCGAAGAAGACGGCGAGCAGGATCTTGGCGAACTCGCCCGGCTGGAAGGAGAATCCGCCGATCCTGATCCAGATCTTGGCCCCGTTCACCGCGGGGAAGAAGATCGGCACGATCATCAGGACGAGGGCGGCGGCGACGGAGAGGTACGCGTAGCGCTGGAGGACCCGGTGGTCGCGCAGGAACACCACCACGGCGATGAAGAACGCGATGCCCAGTGTCGACCAGACCAGCTGGGTGGGCGCCGCCTGGTCCCTGGGTGTCTCCAGGTCGAGCCTGTAGATCAGCACGAGGCCCACGCCGTTGAGCAGGACGGCGATGGGCAGCAGCAGCGGATCGGCGTACGGGGCGCGGAAACGGACGGCGAGGTGGGCGAGGAGAGCGAGCAGCCCGAGCCCGCCGCCGTACCCCGCGACGTCGGGCGGGACCGCGTCGTCGTGGGCCAGACCGACGGCGGCGTAGCCGTAGACGGAGATGAGGACGGCCCCGATCAGGAGCGAGAGCTCTACGCCGCGCCGTTTGGGCAGGCGCAGCTCGGGCGGGGGTGCGTCCGCCGTCGTTGCGGTCATGCCACGCAACGTAGCAAGAGGTGGGTGTTATTTCCCTTATGTCCTGCTGTGGGGGTTCGTGGGGTCCAGGTGTGTCCGGTGCCGTCCGGCCGTCAGCCGACCGTGGGGGAGTGCGGCTCCTCCTCGTCGTCGTGGTCCAGGCGCACGTACTCCGGCAGCGTCAGCCTGGCCACCGCCCCGCCCTCCGGCGCGTTCTCGAAGGCCAGCGCGGCGCCGATCACCTCCGCCTGGCCGGCGGCGATGGTCAGCCCGAGGCCATGCCCCTTGGCGCCGCCCTCCGTGCGGAAACGCTGCGGACCGCCCGCGATCAGATAGTCCGGGAAGCCCGCGCCGTGATCGCGCACGGTCACCACCGGCCCGTCGACGGCCAGCACCACCGGCGGGCGGCCGTGCCGGTGCGCGTTGCCGATCAGATTGCCGAGCACCCGCTCCAGTCGCCGCTTGTCCGTCTCGACCCGTACCCGCGGTCTGTCCGGGTCGAGACGGACCTCGGTGCCGGGACCCGTGGCACGCGCGACCCGCTCGGCGAGCGGCGCCAGTTCGTGCACGTCCAGATCGACCTGTTCGGTTCGGGCGTCGAGCCGGGAGATCTCCAGCAGGTCCTCGGTCAGCGCGCGCATCGCCCGGACCCGGTCCTGCACCAACTCCGACGGGCGGCCCGGCGGCAGCAGTTCGGCGGCGGCCGACAGGCCGGTCAGTGGGGTGCGCAGCTCGTGCGCCACATCGGCGGTGAAGCGCTGCTCGGCCACGAGTTTGCGCTGGAGCGCCGAGGCCATGGTGTCCAGTGCTCCGGCGACGATCGCGACCTCGTCCTGCCGGCGCGAGGGATCGGCCGTGCGGGGGTCGTCGACGCGGGCGTCCAGATCGCCCGCGCCGATCCGGCGGGCCACCTGCGCGGTCTGGTGCAGCCGTCGGGTGACCCGGGTGACGGAGAACGCTCCGACGAGCAGCGTGGCGCCGATCGCCAGCAGCGAGGAGCCGACGATGGCCCCGTCCAGACCGTTGATCGTGCGGGCGCTCTGGCTGTAGTCGATCCGGGTCGCCAGGGCCCGCCCGTCGGCCGGGGCGGCGGCCCACATGGTGGGGCGGCCGCGGTGGTCGGCGACCATCGTGCCCCGCTTCCCGGCCACCGCCAGGGCGCGCAACGAAGCCGGCAGTTCCGGCGGATCGAGCCCGGAACGCGGCGGCAGCGCCTCGCCCGCCTCGTAGGCGGCGGTGGCGTCCTCCAGCCGGGCCAGCGCCTTCTCCCGGGCGTGGCCGACCGTCTGCCGGGTGACCGCGGTGTGCACGAGCACGCCCAGCAGGGCGGCCAGGACGCAGCACATGACGGTGATGAACACCGCGGACTTCCAGGTGAGCGTCGCGGTCCAGGTGGGCAGCCGCAGCCCCCGCCGGGGACGGCGGGCCCGGGTCGCGCCGAGCCGCCGCCCTCTCACCGGCGCTCCGCTGTCACGGCTGCCGAAGGAGCTTCGGTGGGCGCGGCGGTCCCGGGCGTCAGGGTCGCGTCGGCGGACGGCAGCGCGGAGGGCCGGGCGCTCGGGGTGCGGCGCCGGCCCGGATCGGCCCGCGGGGTCATCCGCAGGATCTCGTCCTGCGTGGGCAGCATGGCGCGCTGCTGGTCGTCCCAGGACCAGGCCGTCCGGTACTCGTACCCGGTGATGGCCGACGGGGCCCGCATGATCAGGTCCCGTCCCGCCAGTTCCACGCTGATCACGGCGTCGGAGGTCGACATGATCCGGGTGAGCCCGCCCGGCTCCGGCATGTAGACGCGTACGGAGAGCTGACGGTCGACCAGTTGGATACCGAGGACCATCTCGTCCCGGCCGTCGCCCGTCAGGTCGCGGTAGTACGGCTTCAGCACCGGGCAGGTGGCGGGTGTGGTCCGGCAGGCGTTGATCCGCCGTACGGTCTCGGCCGGGAGCGCGTCCGAGCCGCTGGACCGGTCCGGGCGGGCGTTCAGCCCCGCCTGCACCACCGCCACCGGGTCCAGTCGGCGCACATCGCTGCCCGGGACGGTGATCCCGGGGATATGGGCGGTCTCGCCCTCGCCGTAGTCGTACGGGGCGGCAGAGGCGGGCGGCAGCTGCGGCCAGAGGCGGGCGGGGCCGATGGCGGCCGGTGCCCGTCCGGCGCTCTGCAACTCGCCGCCGGTGCCGCAGCCGACCAGCAGTACGGCGCCCGTGAGGGCCGCGACGGCGACGGCCGAGCGGCGCCCCGTCCGGTGCTGCGGACGCATGTCTTCCTCCCATTCCGACGGCCGGCCCGGACCGTGCCTGCGCGCGCACGGCCCCGGCTCCGTAGACCCTATTCGGAAGGAAGTCTCTTATATGTATTTAGTACTGATGCATCGGTTCCGGCGCTCCGGTTCCGGTTCTGTTACTCCGGCCCCGGCGCTCCGGTCCGGTACTTCAGTTCTGGTACGGGTTCTGCCCCTGCCCCTGGCCCTGCGCGCCCGGAGCGTAGCCCGGCTGCTGCGGGGACTGGCCGAAGGGGTTCCCGTCCTGCGAGGCCACGTGCTGGGCCAGCAGCTGGTCGGCCTGCTCCTTGGGGATCTTCTGCTCACCGCCGCAGAAGGTGCACTGGGTGGCGTACTTCGTCGAGAAGGGGAACAGCGGAACGAAGAACAGCGTGAACTTCGTCACCCGCTTGCGCAGGGTGTGCGCGGACGGATTCCCGCACCAGCCGCAGACCAGCGTGAGGACCGCCAGTTGGTAGAGATAGCCTCGCGTACCGAAAATGATCATGTCGTGGGTCCCTTCCCCGTATTCCCCAGGAGCGCCCGGCGGCAGAGCGCCAGCAGCTTTTCGTCCTCGTATGTGTCGTGGCTGCCGTATCCGCCGTCCATCGCGTTGTGACGGCGTACGGAGGCGAGCTCGGCGTGCAGCACGTGCGCCGCGTCCGACCCTGCACCAGCAGCCCCCGTCCGCGCCAGGCATTCGGCCACCCGAACCCTGACATGACGGTTCTTCTCCCAGGCCGCGAGGAGTACCGGAACAGATTCCTCGGCCCGTCCCGAAACCTCCCACAGGGCGATCGCCGCGTCCACCCGCAGCCACAGCTCCTCGTGCAGCAGCAGCGCCCGCAGCCGTGGCGCCGCCACCGCCGCGAGGGGGCCGAGCCGGCCCAGCGCGCTCGCAGCCGCCCTCCGCTCACGCGCGTGCTCCGCCTGGAGCCCTTCGATCAGGACCGGCAGCACCGCCCCGGCGTCCCCGTCGACTGACCAGAGCGCCTCGGCCGCCTCCGTGGCCCCCGCCGTCCCGGGGCGGCGGATCAGCGCCCGCAGCTCCGGGACCGCGCAGTGCGCCGCGGGCCCGAACGAGCCGAGCGCCCGCAGCGCCGCCGTACGCAACCACTCACCCCGGTACTCCGGCGCCCCGCGCAGAATCCGCAGCACCTCCGGCGCCGCTTCGCCCGCTCGGAGCGCGGTCAGCCCGGCGAGCAGCGGACTCGCCCGGTCGTACGCCTCCTCGTCCAGCCCGACCTCGCTCAGCCGGCGGCGCAGCAGACCGGCCAACGGCGCGGCGGCAGGCCCCAGGAACCCGATGGCGAACCCCACGTCGTGCGGCACCTCGGGCCGCTCCAGCGCCGCAGCCAGCGCGGGCACCGCGCGGGCGTCCCCCAGCCGGGCCAGTGCCTTCACCGCGCTGCCGAGCCCCGGCGGCCCGCTCGCCCACTCCTTCACCCAGGCACCCGGATCGGCCGCGACCCGGGCCGCCAGCGCGTCCGCGGCGGGTGCGGCCAGACCGAAGAGCTCCTCCAGCACGTGCGAGGCGGCCTCGGCCAGCTTCGGCTCGTTCGAGACGAGCTGGTCGCCCACGAGCCTGACGAGCTCGCCGTAGGAACCCCGCCAGGCCCGGATCAGTCCGCTGCTCATCCGGACGGCGTCGATGCGCTGCCCCGGGTCGGGGCTGCACAGCTGATCGGTCAGCAGCGCTGTCCGGTCGGCGACCCGGTCGTCAAGACCGACGTGCAGCGTGCGCAGCAGATCGGCCGTCCAGGGCGCCGTACGCCCGGCCCTGTCCTCGGCCGACAGCGCCCGCAGCTGCCCCAGCAGGGTCACCGGCGCGGCCTCGGCGGCGGCGGGATCGGGGTCGCCGTGTGCTCCGAGGCCGAGAGGCCCCGTCTCCGCGGCCTCCACCGTCTCGGGGGCCGAGCGCAGCTGCCGCAGCAGACCCGCCACCACCCGCACTACATCGCCCGGCAACGCCTCGGGGGCGCACCGCGCCAGCTGGGCCAGGGCAGCGAGCCGCAGCCCCGGCGGATTCGCCTCGGCGGCCAGCCGGCTCAGCCAGTCGGCGATCCGGCCGGCCAGCGGACCGTGGCGCAGCGCGACCCGCCCCGCGGCCTCGACCAGGGCGAGCCGCACCTCGTCGTCCCTTTCGACCGGCAGCCGCTCGCGCAGCAGGCTCAGGACCCGGGCGGGACTGCCGTGCAGGGTGGCCAGCGCCAGCGGCGCGGAGACCCGCACTCCCGGGTCCTCGTCGGCCATCAGCGCGAAGAAGACACCGGCGCCCGCGCTGACGGCCGCCGCCGCCATCGCGTAGTTCGCCGCCCCCTCGGCCTCGTCCTCATCGATGTCGTCCTCGTCGAGGTCGATGCCGCCGATGCTGGTCAGCAGCTCGACGATGCCCCCGCGGTCCGGAACCGCCGGATCGACCACCAGCTCGAAGAGGAAGGGGATGCAGGCGAGCGTGCACGCGTAGACATCACCCTGGTGGTGGACCGCCCCGTACATGCCGTCCAGCGCGGCCTCGCGCTCCGACGGATCGGCGGACGCCAGGCCCCGCAGCAGAGCCGGCACGTCGTCGGCAGGCCCGTAGGCATGCTCCATCGAGGCCCAGTCGACCTCGTCGATCCCCGCGAACACGCCATCGCCTCCCCACGGTTTCCCACGAAGCAGTGTCTGCGCAGAGTGTGCACCACCGCTCCGACAATCCACCCGCCCCATCCCACGTTTTGCCCTTGAACATGACAACACCTGTGGCGATGCGGTATGTCCCGGCCATGGATCCCTACGCAGTGTCCGGAATCGGCCGCCCGTGGTCCGGCTCGGTGAGCGGTGCGAGCAGATCGCCGTGGCGCGCCAGCCGTTCCGCCATGTCACCGGCCAGGAAGACGAGCTCCCCGGGCCTGCGGCACTCCTCGATCTCCGCCCAGGTGACCGGCGCGGAGACGGTCGGTTCGGCCCGCGCGCGCAGGGTGTAAGGCGTGGCGGTCGTCTTCGCGGCCGCGTTCTGGCTGAAGTCGACGAACACCTTGCCCGGCCGCAGCGCCCGTCTCATCCGGTGCACCACCAGATCCGGAAGCTCCTTCTCCGCCTGGACGGCGAGCGCCTTCGCGTACGCCGACACGCGCGCGGAGGCGGTGGGCTCGACCGGTACGAGCAGATGCAGCCCCTTGGACCCGGACGTCTTCCCGTACGCCTCCAGCCCGTCCGCGGCCAGTCGCTCCCGCAGCCAGAGCGCGACCGTGCAGCACTCCACGACGGTCGCGGGCGCGCCCGGGTCCAGGTCGAACACCATCCGGTCGGCCAGTCCCGGCGTATCGGCCCGCCACTGCGGGGTGTGGAACTCCACCACCAGATTGGCGGCCCACATCAGCGAGGCGAGGTCCTGGACGACGACCTGCCTCGCCTCCTCCTTCTCGTGGTGCGGCACCGGAGAGGTGTGGACCCAGGACGGCATGCCGGGAGGCGGGCTCTTGGTGAAGAACAGCTGCCCGTCCGGCCCGTCCGGATAACGCAGGAAGGACAGCGGACGGTCCCGCAGATGCGCCAGCAGCACCTCGGCAGCCGTGGCCGCGTAGTAGTGCAGCACCTCGCCCTTGGTGGTGCCGGTGGCCGGATACAGCACCTTGTCCAGATTGCTGAGCGACACCTGCCGCCCCTCCACCACTGTGATCGGCGTCATGCGCCAAGAATCACATGAATTCCCGGTCTGTACGGATATGTGGCAGGCGTGGTGCGGGGCCGCGGTCCGGGGTCTCAGGCAGACGCCCGCTTCGAGGTCGACTTCTTCGCCGTGGACTTCTTCGCGGTGCTCTTGGCCGTGCTCTTCCGGGCGGAGGCGGACTTCTTCGCGCCGGACTTCCTCGGTGCGGCGGTGGTCTTCTTCGCCGCCGTCTTTCCGGCCGGCGCTGCCTTCTTGGCGGCCTTTCGGGTGGGCAGTGCCCTGACCTCGGCGTCTGTCTCCTCGCCGGTGTCCTCGCCGCGTGACTCCTTGGCCGCGCGGACGCTCTTCTCCAGGGCCGCGATGAGGTCGATGACCTTGCCGTCCGAGGGGGCGGCCTCTTCCCCGTGCGGCGGTTCCACGCCCTGCAGCTTGGCCTCGATCACCCGTTGCAGTGCTTCCTGGTACTCGTCGTGGAGCGAGGAGAGATCGAAGTCCTGGGACAGCATGTCCATGAGGGACCGGGCCATCTTCAGTTCCTGGGGCCTGATCTTCACGTCCCCCTCGGGAGCGACCCCGGCGGCGGGCCGGACCTCGTCCGGCCACAGGCAGGTCTGGAGGACCAGGGTGTCCTCGTGCACGCGCAGGACGGCGAGTGACTCCCTCGACCGGATGGCGATCTTCGTGACGGCGATCTGCCCGGATTCGGTGAGGGCCTCTTTGAGCAGGGCGTAGGGCTTGTCGGCCGCGCGGTCGGAGATGCCGACGTAGTACGCCTTGGAGAACATCATCGGGTCGATGGTCTCGGCGTCGACGAAGGCCAGCACGTCGATGAGCTTCTTACTGGGAAGGGGGAGATCGGCGAGATCTTCGTCGGACAGCATGATCATGCTGCCGTCCGGGGCCTCGTACCCCTTGGTGATCTCCTGATAGGGGATCTCGGCGTCCTCGGCTTCGCAGACGCGCCGCTGCCGCACCCTGGCGCCGTCCTTCTCGTGCACCTGGCGAAGCGGGATGTCGTGCTCCTCCGTGGCCGTGAAGAGCTGGACCGGAATCGTTACCAGCCCGAACGATATGGCCCCCTTCCAGGTCGCTCGCATGCCGTGCTCCTTCCCTCGGGTCCTCAGGCTAAGCCGAGGCCCGGCACAGCGACACTCGGCGACGGCCGGCTCCCGCGCCGGACGGCGGCACCGGTCAGACCTGCGCCCGCCCGGCCGGGAGACGGAGACGGAGCTGGGGCAGGAACAGGCGCCGGAGCAGGGGGCCAGAAGGGAAACGGAGGCCGAGCCGGAGGGCGCCTCGCCTCCTCACTCCGACAGCAAAGGAACCCAGTGGTCCCTCACCCGGTGCAGCCGACGCCGGTGGTCGGCGATCCAGTCGTCGGGCGGTACGAGCGGCACCCGCACGGTGACCATGGACAGTGACTCGTCCTCCACGACCACCTCCGGGCAGTCACGCTCGCCGCTGAGCTGAACGGAGACGGACGGCCCTCTGTCCCACTCCATCCAGATGACGTCCTCGCCGGCTTCGAGCCGGTCCAGGGCGGCTGCCCAGCCTCCGAGCTTCGAGGTCGACAGCACCAGGTAGGTACGGCCGGACACGAACGGTGTCCGGACGACGATTTCGGCCTCCAGCCCGGCGGACCATCCGGGATCGAGCCCCAGAACGTTCACGGTGACGCTGTTCCCCTCGTCATCGGCGAGGGAGATGAGCTCCCGCGCGGCGATGTCGCCCATAGCTGTCCCCCCGTTGGTGATGACCGGGTGATCGTCGTCCTGCGAGGAGTGCATCCGCCACTCCTTTCCGTCCGGGGAGTCCGGCGTCGGCGTCGGACGCCGCGACGAGGAGTGCGGCCCCTCGTGGACGGGGGACACGCGCGAACGAGCCTCTGTGCCGGGAACGACCGAACGGCCGCCACGGGACCGACTCCCGTGGCGGCCGTTGGGCCGTGCTGTGCTGTGCTGTGCTGTGCCTGCCGTGCCGTGCCGATCCGCAGACTCAGCGCCTGCGGTACGAGCTCACATAGCCGGAGGCCGGCGTGCCGACCCCCGTCACGTCGTCGTATCCCCGCACCGCCGACAGCGAGGCGTCCTTGCCCAGGCTGCGCACGGAGGTCCGCAGACCGCCCGCCGCGTCGTAGCCGTTGGTGAAGTCGACCCGGGCGACCGCGAGATCACGGTCGGCACCCAGCGGGTGGTCCGTCACGTCGTGGTACGCCTTCGAGTGGTAGCGGGCGTATATCGCAGGATTGGCGAAACCGATCGGGCGCCCGCGCTGTGCTTGCTGCGCCAGGGCCTGGACACCGGCGATGACCGGCGCTGCCAGTGACGTACCGCCGATGCGGTACTCGTCGTAGCCCAGCGATCCGTCGGGCAGCGTCTGCGTCTGGCCCACCAGGAAACCGGTGTTCGGGTCGGCGACGGCCGCGATGTCCGGGGCCGTACGCATCCGGGTCTTCCCGTTCGCCCTGGCCAGCGAGTCCGGCACGATGCCGCGCTGGTAGGACGGCTGCTTCACGGTGGAGCTCGTGCCGCCGCCCGCGCCCGAGGTGTACGGGCCGGGGAAGCCCGTCCAGCTCTTGCCGTCCGCCGCCAGCGGGGCGTTCAGGGTGCCCCAGCCGGTCTCCCACTGGTACGTGTCGTGCTTGCCGACGGCCAGTGACGTGCCGCCGACGGAGGTGACCCAGGCGGAGTTGGACGGGACGTCGATCTGCTTGGTGCCGGTGGACGCGACGTTGTCGCCGTCGTCGCCGGAGGAGAAGTAGAAGCCGATTCCCTCGACCGCACCCATCTTGAACACCTGGTCGTAGGCGAGCGCCAGGTCGGGAGTCTGGTTGGCCTCGATGTCGCCCCACGAGTTGGAGACGATGTCCGCGAGCCGGTGGTCCACGACCTTGTTCAGCGAGTCCAGCAGGTCATTGTCGTAACAGGACGCGCCGCCCACGTACACGATGTGCGCGTCGGGCGCGACGGCGTGCACGGCCTCGACGTCGAGGGTCTCCTCGCCGTACCAGCCGGAGGCCCCGCACTCCTCGGTCTTCGTGTAGTCGGCCGGCAGGACCTGGCTGAACTGCCCGTGCCCGTAGGGTGCGTCGCCGTTGCGCTTCGCGTACTCGGCGGCGTCCTCCGCGATGGTGGGGGAGGCGTACGCGTCGGTGATCGCGACCGTCACGCCCTTGCCGGTGTAGCTTCCGGCACCGTAGGCGGCGCGCAGCTGCTTGCCCGTGTACCCCTTGACGGCGTACGGCACCTTGGCACCGTACGCACTGGGCAGGGTGGAGGCGGTCTTCGACCCGAAGTACGAGGAGAACGGCCCCGAGTTGCGGAACACCGCGTCCGGCGGCGGCAGCACCTCGTCATGACTCGACCTGTGCGGTGCGTTGTCCAGGCCCGAGACGGCGAGTACGACATCGCTCAGCGCGGCGGGCACGGAGGCGGTGGTGGACGGAGCCCGGTATGTACGGCTGCCCTTGCTGTAGTTGCGCAGCTGGGTACCGAACGCCTTCTCGGTCCGCGCCACTTCACCGGTGGCCGAGACGTAGTGCTGGTTGGCGCCGGTGACGGTCAGCCCACTGGATTCCAGCCACCGGCTGACCCGGCCGATCTGGTCCTGGGTCGCCCCGAACCGCGCCTGCGCCTGCGCGGCGCTCAGGTACGTCCCGTACGACGGCGAACTCGGGTCGGACACGGCGGCCGCGTAGGCGGCCAGCCCCTTCGCGTCCCGTCCGGCGAGATGGACCCGCACGGCGACCTTCGCGCTGTCGGCCGTGGCCCCCCGGTCGGCCGTGGCGGTGGCCCAGGCCGGCTTGGTGCCCTGCAGCGCGTCCCTGCCGCCCGGTGCGGTATCCGCGCTGGCGTGGGGTATCCCGAGGGCGAGCGCACCGGCGAGCAGCGGCAGTGTCGCTGCCATGCTCAGCGCGGCGCGTCGTCGGGCGCGGCTGTTTCTCAAGGTAGAACCCCCTGCGATGTGGATCTCGCGTGTGGAGCATGCGCCGGATGATGTGCACATGTAATGCGCCACTCTGGCGAGGAACGCCTCATGTAGGGGGCATGTATTGGCCAAGAAACGGCCAAGGGGGCCGGTTGCCGACTGGTTGACGCCGAATTGCCGAGCGCTTGACGCCTTGTTCGTTTCCTCCCTGCATGGCTGGTCATGCTGATCACGGGTGTCGAAAGTCTGATCGTCTAGGATCACGTACGCCCCCTGGAATAACAGGGGTTGGCGCTGTCTCCGCGCGATGACCAGCTTGGTCCGGGGTGTTGCCCGAGCCGGGCGGTGTCGGAGGAGTCCGCGGCCGGGTCCCCGTAGCAGAGGATTACCGTGGCGAGCCTCGTACGCTCCTTCTGGGTCATGTCCCCGGGCAAGGGTGAAATACTCACGCCCGCCCGCCTGTCCGCCAGCCCGCCAGCCAGTGATGAGTGTCTGGTTCGGACCTTGTACTCAGCGGTCAGCCGGGGCACGGAATCGCTCGTGTTCCAGGGCCGGGTCCCCGTAAGCCAGTACCAGAAGATGCGGGCACCCTTTCAGGAGGGCGACTTTCCCGGCCCCGTCAAGTACGGGTATCTCAATGTCGGGAAGGTGGAGGCCGGTCCGGCAGAGCTGGTGGGCCGGACCGTATTCAGTCTGTATCCGCACCAGACCCATTTCCGGGCCCGGTCCGCGTCGCTCACGCCTGTCCCCGACGAAGTGCCCCCGGAGCGCGCCGTGCTGGCAGGAACGGTAGAAACGGCGCTCAACGCACTGTGGGACGCGCCGCCGCGGATCGGTGACCGTATCGCCGTGGTGGGGGCAGGTACGGTCGGCTGCTGTGTGGCCGCCCTCCTGGCGAAGTTCCCCGGGGTCGCCGTGCAGCTCGTGGACATCGCCCCTGACCGCGCGGCCATAGCCGCCGTGCTCGGTGTCGGTTTCGCCTCTCCCGCACAAGCGGCGGGAGACTGTGATCTTGTCTTCCACACCAGTGCGACCGGGTCCGGACTGCGGCGTTCACTCGAACTGCTCGCCCCCGAAGGCTCAGTTGTCGACCTGAGCTGGTACGGGGACCGGCCGGTGACCCTGCCCTTGGGGGAGCACTTCCATTCCGGGCGCCTGACGCTGCGGAGCAGCCAGGTCGGTGCCCTCGCGCCCGGAGTGCGCGGACGGCGGACGACCGCAGGCCGGCTCGAACTGGCACTTGGTCTCCTGAAGGATGCCGCCTTCGACGCGCTTATCACCGACGAGTCCCACTTCGATGAACTCCCGGACGTCATGGCCGATATCGTCGCAGGTCGGCGCCCCGGACTCTGCCACCGCATCCTCTACGGCCGCCGCTGATGACCCTCCCGGCAAACCGTTGCCCTTCGCGTCGGCCTGTCCGGTGGAGCACTGCCACCCCAGCCGACCATGACCATCCGGAGAGCTCATGTTCACCGTCACCGTCCGCGATCACCTCATGATCGCCCACAGTTTCCGCGGAGAGACCTTCGGTCCCGCGCAGCGCCTGCACGGCGCGACGTACCTGGTCGATGCGACCTTCCACCGCCCCGGACTGGACGGCGACAACGTCGTCGTCGACATGAACCTGGCGGCCAGGGAAGTCGGCATCATCGTCAAGGCGCTCTCCTACCGGAACCTCGACGACGAACCCGAATTCTCCGGCACCAACACCACCACGGAGTTTCTGGCCAAGGTCATCGCCGACCGCCTGGCCGTCCGCGTACACGAAGGCGCTCTCGGCCCTGCTGCACGTGAGCTGACCGGGCTCACGGTGCGTCTTCATGAATCACACATCGCGTGGGCCGACTACCACCGGGCGCTCTGACCACCCGGGCCATGGCTGCGCACCCGTACGTAGTGCTGTCGGCGGCGGTCTCCGTGGACGGCCGCCTGGACGACACATCGAGCGAACGGCTCGTGCTCTCCGGCCGGGGGGATCTCGACCGTGTCGACGGCGAACGTGCCGCGGCGGACGCCGTTCTCGTGGGCGCCAACACCCTGCGAAGGGACAACCCGCGTCTGCTTGTTGCCGACAGGGAGAGGCGAGCTCTGCGCGTCGCCTCCGGCAGGCCCGAGCATCCGGTGAAAGTCACGGTCAGCGGGTCGGCCGACCTGGACCCGGGGCTCGCCTTCTGGCACTGCGGAGGGGAGAGGCTCGTCTTCACCGTCGACGACGCACAGGACCACGCCCGTCGTACCCTCGGCGACCACGCCGATATCGTCACCACCGGTCCCACCATCGACTGGTCCCTCCTTCTCGACGAACTCGGCCGCCGGGGGGTGGAACGACTCCTCGTGGAGGGGGGCGGGACGGTTCACACGCAACTCCTGGCGCAGGACCTGGCCGACGAACTCCACCTCGTCGTCGCACCGCTGCTGGTGGGAGAAGCCGCGGCCCCGGCCTTTCTGCGGCCCGCACCGTATCCCGCCGGCCCCAGGGCCCGGATGCGGCTCCTGGAGACACGACCGATCGACGACGTCGTACTCCTGCGGTACGCGCCGAAGGACCGATCCTGAAGAGGTGAGGCCCATTTCCCCTCGGAAGGCGCCGACCGGCGGGAAGGCGGTTACGGACAAACGCAGTTGACCACGGATGGGTATGCTCGCGGAGCGTGCGACCGGTCGGTGATGGACGGGACGGGGGACCCCGGCGGACGGTGCGGTGGAACTGGCGGACCCGATCTCCCAGTTACGGACAGAACTGAGCCGGGCCATGGCGGACGGTGAGGGAAGCGGCCTCAGGTTCCGGGCCGAGAAGCTGGAGCTCGAACTCACGGTGGGGGTCGAGCGGAGCATGGACCCCGCGATCAAGGCGCGCTTCTGGGTGCTCGACGCACAGGCTTCCGCGCACATGGCGCGCATGGCCACGCAGCGGATGACGCTCACCCCCGGGCCGCGCTGCAGAGCGCGTTGTTCGGCCTCGGGGACGCGCACCGACAGCTCGGGAACCCGCAGGCCACCGTCGGACTGCTCGCCCGAGCAGCAGAACTGGCGGGTGAACTCGGGGACTTCGAGCGGGAAGTGCATGCACTGCTCTCCCTCAGCCTCACCCAGAGCTACCTCCGCGAGGGCGAGCGTGCTCTGGACGTCGCCGACCGGCTGGCCGCACTTGCGAATCGGAGCGGTGACCCGCTCACGGCTGCCCGGGCGGGCAACGCGCGAACCATCGCCCTGCTCGTACTGGGCCGCTGGCGGGAGACCGTCGCTTCGGGTGCCGAGACGGTACGGGCCTACCGCGCCTCGGGAACCCCGGAGGCGATCGCCTACGCGCTGAACGCGCAGGGCATCGCCCACCTGGCCCTCGACGAGGTGTCACGAGCCGTCCCCGTACTCGAAGAGGCATGCCACGAGGCGTCACAGATGCAGAACCCACGAGCCGAGGGCGTCTGCCTGCTCAATCTGGCCTGGGCGTACTGGTGCGACGGCAGGCTTCAGGAGTCCGCTGCCACGGCGGACCGCGCCTCGACGGCACTCCGGATCGCCGGGGCCTCCGAGGAGACGGCAGCCCTCTCCCTGGCCGTGGCGGCCCGAGCGCTCCCCGCCGATCCGCCGGCCGCGGCAACCGCACTGATGCGTGCGGCCACCGCTCTGGACGGGAACGCCGAGGTCATCGCTCCCACCTGGCTCACCGACCGTGCGGGCCGGCCGGCGGACTGAACCTGCCCGGCAGCCGATGACGCCCCTTCCCCGGAATCCGGCACGAGGAGGACGCGAAACCTTGCCGCCCGGTAAGGTGCGAATCGCTGCGACTGGCGCGCACCCTGCTGGGGTGTTCAGTGGAATCGACCACGAGGGAGCAGCACACCCCGGTCCCACCCGGGGCGTCATCTCCGGAGAGCCGTCCGCCTGGGCATCCGGGTCCACGCCGCAGCACGCGGCCGACCCGGGAGGATCCCGTGACAGTGACCGCATCCGCATCCGTACCCTCGCACCCCCGCCACCCCGCCCTGGCGGCAGCCGATCCGGAACTCGCCGCGCTGGTGGCCGCCGAGGAACAACTCCAGGCCGACACCCTGCGCCTGATCCCCAGCGAGAACTACGTCTCCGCGGCCGTGCTCGAAGCGTCCGGCACCGTGCTCCAGAACAAGTACTCCGAGGGCTACCCCGGCAAGCGGTACTACGAGGGCCAGCAGATCATCGACCAGGTCGAGACACTCACCGTCGAACGGGCCAAGGCGCTCTTCGACATGGACCACGCCAATGTGCAGCCCTACTCCGGCTCACCGGCCAACCTCGCCGTCTACCTGGCCTTCCTCAAGCCCGGCGACACCGTGCTCGGTATGTCGCTCCCCATGGGCGGCCACCTCACCCACGGCTGGGGCGTCTCCGCCACCGGCACCTGGTTCAACGGCGTCCAGTACGGCGTCCGGCGCGACACCGGCCGCGTCGACCTGGACGAGGTGCGCGACCTGGCACTCGCCGAGCGCCCCAAGGTGATCTTCTGCGGCGGCACGGCCGTCCCGCGTGAGATCGATTTCGCCGGCTTCGCATCGATCGCCCACGAGGTCGGCGCGGTCCTGGTCGCGGACATCGCCCACATCGCGGGCCTGATCGCGGGCGGCGCCCACCCCTCGCCCGCCCCGCACGTGGACGTCGTCTCCACCACCACCCACAAGACCCTGCGCGGCCCGCGCGGCGCGATGCTGCTGAGCCGCGCCGAACACGCCCGCGCCCTGGACCGAGCCGTCTTCCCCGGCCTCCAGGGCGGCCCGCACAACCAGACCACCGCGGCCATCGGCGTCGCCCTGCGCGAAGCCGCCACGCCGGACTTCCGCACCTACGCCCATGACGTGGTGGCCAACGCCCGCTCCCTCGGCGAGGAACTGGCGGCGCGCGGCTTCGACCTCGTCTCCGGCGGCACGGACAACCACCTGCTCCTGATCGACCTCACGGGCAAGGACGTCCCCGGCAAGACGGCGGCCAAGGCCCTGGACCGCGCCGGCATCGTCGTCAACTACAACGCCGTCCCCTACGACACCCGCAAGCCCTTCGACCCCTCCGGCGTCAGGATCGGCACCCCGGCCCTGACCTCACGGGGCATCCCCGCCTCGGAGATGGCCACGGTCGCTGGCTGGATCGACCGCGTGGTCACCGCGGCCCGCACCGGCGACGAGTCCACCGTCACGGCGGTCCGCGCCGAGGTGAAGGAGCTGATGGACGGATATCCGGCGCCGGGGCTGCCGGTGGCCTGAGCGGTGGGATGCGGGCGCGGCGCCGGGGGCACCCCGGTGCCGCACCTGCCGGGCCCGGGGCGCGACCCGGTGGGTCGCTTCCGACGGTGGGCGACGGACGTCGGTCACGCGCAGGTCGCCGGTGCGGGCGAGGGTGAGCCGGGGCGCGGCCGTGGGGTCGTGCAGTGCCGGTGGCAGGACCTTCGCTGTCGAGGACGAGCGTGCCGCCCGGGGTGGTTCGCGCCTGTCCGGCACGTCAGGGTGACGGCCCCTGCCGCGGTTCCTCAAGCGGATATGAAAAAGACCCTCTGCTCAGTGTTTCCACTGGTCAGAAGGTCTTTTCGGCACTTCCTGCGAAGTGCCCCCGGCAGGATTCGAACCTGCGCACCCGGCTCCGGAGGCCGATGCTCTATCCCCTGAGCTACGGGGGCGTATCGCTGTGTTGCTCTGCGACGGGTGAAACACTACCAGCTTCCACCCGGTGCCCGTGAACAGGTATTTCCGCGTGGTCGCCGGGGTGGCGGCAGCCCCGCCCCGGCTGCTCGCACACACATCCAGCCACACCCGCGCCACCCGTCCGGGGGCGGAAGTGGGCAAAACCCGGACGCAGCCACTCCGCCCCGCCTACTCTCGAAGGGTGTCAGGGGCATGCGGCCGCGTGCTTGTTGTCGACGACAACAAGGTCATCCGGCAGTTGATCAGGGTCAATCTCGAGCTGGAGGGCTTCGAGGTCGTGACCGCGGCCGACGGTGTCGAGTGTCTGGATCTGGTGCATCAGGTCAGGCCCGACGTGATCACCCTCGATGTGGTCATGCCCCGGCTGGACGGTCTGCAGACGGCCACCCGACTGCGCTCCGACCCGCGGACCGGACACCTGCCCCTGGCGATCGTCAGTTCCTGTACGCCGTACGAGGTGGACAACGGGGTCGCGGCAGGCGTCGACGCGTTCCTGGCGAAGCCCTTCGAGCCGAGCGAGTTGGTGCGGCTCGTGCGGCAGTTGATGGAGCGCGGGCGGCCGTCGGTGTTCGACGGGAGAAAGAGTGCGGGGCGGGCGGAGAGCGCCGCCGGCTGACCGGATGGCGAAACGCGTTCGCGAAAGGCCCCCCTTCCTCCCCTACGCTTGTCCCGTGACCCCCGCCGATCTCTCCGCGACCGTGCTGCACGCTGTGCGGCGCGCAGTGGATGAGCACGTCCTGCGCGCGCCCGTGCCCGCGCGCGTGCGAGTGGAGAGGACACGGCCCGGGGGCTGCGGCGACTACGCCAGCGCCGTCGCCCTGCAGCTGGCCGGACCCGCGGCCCTGCCCCCGCGGCACGTGGCCGAGATCCTGCGGGAGCGGGTGGCAGGTGCACCCGGCATCGGGCGGGTCGAGATCACCGGACCCGGGTTTCTGAACTTCACGCTCGACGCCTCCGCCGACGGGGCAGGACATCGCGCCCTGGTGCGCGAGGTCCGCGAACAGGGGCTGCGGTACGGGCACGGCGACGCGTTCGCCGGGGAGCTGCTGCGGTTCCACCACGCCCGCGAGATCCGGGCCGCCGTCACCGCGCACGCGGTCGGCGCGCTCGTGCGGGCGCAGGGCGGGATCGTAGGCGTCGGCTGCGACGGGGCGCCCGACCCGGAGTGGGCGCTGCTGGGGATCACCGCCGGCGCCGAGGGACCGTCCCTCGCGCCCTCCACGGAGATACGGCCCGTCCCCGCCGGCGCCACCGCCGGGGAGCTGTACAGCCGGCTCGGGTCCGACGCGGCCCGCTGGGGGCTGTTGCGGCCCGCGGGCCACGACCACGCCCCCCTCGGGGACGACCTCCTCGTCCAGGGCGAGGGCAACGCCCTGTTCCTGGTCCGCTACGCGCACTCCCGCGTCCACGCGCTGACCCGCGGTGCGGCGCTCCTCGGTTTCGCGGTCACCCCAGGCCAGGACACCGCCGGGACCGAGGACGTGCCCGGCGCCGAGGCGCTCGCGCTCCTCGCACTCCTTGCCGACCACCCCGCCGTGCTCGCCGCCGCAGCGCACCACCGCGCGCCTGACCGGCTCGCCCGGCACCTCGAAGCGCTCGCGCACGCCTTCCTCGACTTCCACGACGCCGCCTCACCGCTTCCTGTCGGGGACGAGAAACCCTCGGCCGCCCACCGTTGCCGGCTCGCCCTTGCCGAGGCCGCCGGGACGGTGCTCGCCGGTGGCCTGTCCCTGCTCGGTATCAGCGCGCCCCTACACCTCTGAGAGACCCGAGAGAGCAGAGCAACACGATGAGCCGATCCGCACACCCCGCCGGGCCCCGTCACGCCGACGTCATGTCGGAGGGCCACTACACCGCCCCCGCCGAGGACCTCAACGTCCTCGACGAGAAGGTCTGGGCCCGTACGGTCACCCGCGACGAACACGGTGCTCTCACCGTCGGCGGGATCGAAGTCGCCCGGCTGGCCGAGGAGTTCGGCACCCCGGCCTACTTCCTCGACGAGTCCGACTTCCGGGCCCGCTGCCGCGCCTGGTCCGACGCGTTCGGACCGGGCGCCGACGTCTTCTACGCAGGCAAGGCGTTCCTCTCCCGTGCCGTCGTGCGCTGGCTCCGGGAGGAGGGACTCAACCTCGACGTCTGCTCCGGCGGCGAGCTGACCTGCGCACTGGACGCCGGGATGCCCGCCGAGCGCATCGCCTTCCACGGCAACAACAAGACCGTCGACGAGATCGAGCGGGCCGTCTCCGCCGGCGTCGGCCGGATCGTGCTCGACTCCTTCCAGGAGATCGTCCGGGTCGCCCACATCGCGCAGCGGCTCGGCCGGCGCCAGCCCGTGCAGATCCGGGTGACCGTGGGCGTCGAGGCACACACCCACGAGTTCATCGCCACCGCGCACGAGGACCAGAAGTTCGGCATCGCGCTGGCCGACGGGCAGGCCGCCGAGGCCGTCCGGCGGGCGCTCACCCTCGACGGTCTCGAACTCATCGGCATCCACTCCCACATCGGCTCGCAGATCTTCGACATGGCCGGCTTCGAGGTCTCCGCCCGGCGCGTGGTGCAGCTGCTGGCCGAGGTGCGCGACGAGCACGGCGTGGAACTGCCCGAGATCGACCTCGGTGGTGGCCTCGGCATCGCGTACACCTCCGAGGACGACCCTCGTGAACCGCACGAGATCGCCAAGGCGCTCGGCGACATCGTGACCCGGGAGTGCGAGGCCGCCGGTCTCTCCACCCCCCGCATCTCCGTCGAGCCCGGCCGGGCCATCGTGGGGCCCACGGCCTTCACTCTGTACGAGGTCGGCACCATCAAGCCCCTGGAGGGGCTGCGTACGTACGTCAGCGTCGACGGCGGCATGTCGGACAACATCCGCACCGCGCTGTACGACGCCGAGTACAGCGTCGCCCTCGTCTCGCGCACCTCGGACGCCGAGCCGATGCTCGTCCGCGTCGTCGGCAAGCACTGCGAGAGCGGCGACATCGTGGTCAAGGACGCGTTCCTGCCGTCCGACCTGGCCCCCGGTGACCTGATCGCGGTGCCCGCCACCGGTGCGTACTGCCGCTCCATGGCCAGCAACTACAACCACGCCCTGCGTCCGCCCGTCGTCGCCGTGCGCGACGGACAGGCGCGGGTCATCGTCCGGCGCGAGACGGAGGAAGATCTTCTGCGTCTCGACGTCGGCTGATGCCTTATTTCCTGGGGGACACCCCGGGACCCCGGTAAACATCTCAGGATCCGGACGGGTGGCGGAAACCCCCGTCCGGTGAGTGAGACTGGTTCACACATCAGATGTAAAGGAAACGAGGTCGGATGATGCGTACGCGTCCGCTGAAGGTGGCGCTGCTGGGCTGTGGAGTCGTCGGCTCAGAGGTGGCCCGCATCATGACGACGCACGCCGACGACCTCGCCGCGCGCATCGGCGCACCGGTGGAGCTCGCCGGTGTCGCCGTGCGCCGGCCCTCCAAGGTCCGCGCCGGCATCGACCCCGCGCTGATCACCACCGACGCGACCGCCCTGGTCAAACGGGGCGACATCGACGTCGTCATCGAGGTCATCGGGGGCATCGAGCCCGCCCGGACCCTCATCACCACCGCCTTCGAGCACGGCGCGAGCGTCGTCTCCGCCAACAAGGCGCTGCTCGCCGAGGACGGCGCCGCTCTGCACGCCGCCGCCGAGCAGCACGGCCGGGACCTCTACTACGAGGCCGCCGTGGCCGGCGCCATCCCGCTCGTACGGCCGCTGCGCGAGTCCCTCGCCGGTGACAAGGTCAACCGGGTCCTGGGCATCGTCAACGGCACCACGAACTTCATCCTCGACAAGATGGACACGAGCGGCGCGGGCTACTCCGAGGCACTCGACGAGGCCACCGCCCTCGGGTACGCCGAGGCCGACCCGACCGCCGACGTCGAGGGCTTCGACGCCGCGGCCAAGGCCGCGATCCTCGCCGGAATCGCCTTCCACACCCGGGTGAAGATCGGTGACGTGCACCGTGAGGGCATCACCGAGGTCACGGCCGCCGACATCGCCTCGGCCCGTCGCATGGGCTGCACCGTCAAGCTCCTCGCGATCTGCGAGCGCGCCGCCGACGGGCAGTCGGTCACGGCCCGGGTGCACCCCGCGATGATCCCGCTCAGCCATCCGCTGGCCTCCGTCCGCGAGGCGTACAACGCGGTGTTCGTCGAGGCCGAGGCGGCCGGACAGCTGATGTTCTACGGCCCCGGTGCCGGTGGCGCACCGACCGCCTCCGCGGTCCTCGGCGACCTCGTCGCGGTCTGCCGCAACAAACTCAACGAGGCCCCCGGCCCCGGAGAGTCCGCGTACACGCGTCTGCCGGTGAGCCCCATGGGCGACGTCGTCACGCGCTACCACATCAGTCTCGACGTGGCCGACAAGCCTGGCGTACTCGCCCAGGTCGCGACGGTCTTCGCCGAACAGGGCGTATCGATCGATACGGTCCGCCAGCAGAGCCGGAATTCGAGCAGCGGCGACGACGCCGGCATCGAACAGGACGGCGGCGAGGCTTCGCTCGTCGTCGTCACCCACCGCGCGCCCGACGCCGCCCTCTCCGGGACCGTCGAGGCGCTGCGCAAGCTCGACACCGTGCGCGGTGTCGCCAGCATCATGCGTGTTGAAGGGGAGTAAGGACCCATGACCACCAAGGGCACCCACCAGTGGCGCGGCATCATCGAGGAGTACCGGGACCGTCTCCCGGTCACGAGCACGACGTCCGTCGTCACGCTCCGTGAGGGCGGCACGCCGCTCGTTCCCGCTCAGGTCCTCTCCGAGCGCACGGGCTGCGAGGTGCACCTCAAGGTCGAGGGCGCCAACCCCACCGGGTCCTTCAAGGACCGCGGCATGACCATGGCCATCACCCGGGCCAAGGAGGAGGGTGCGCAGGCCGTCATCTGCGCCTCCACCGGCAACACCTCCGCGTCCGCTGCCGCGTACGCGGTGCGGGCCGGAATGGTCTGCGCCGTCCTCGTGCCGCAGGGAAAGATCGCGCTCGGCAAGATGGGCCAGGCGCTCGTCCACGGCGCCAAGATCCTCCAGGTCGACGGCAACTTCGACGACTGCCTGACGCTGGCCCGCTCGCTCTCGGACAACTACCCCGTGGCGCTGGTCAATTCGGTCAACCCGGTCCGCATCGAGGGCCAGAAGACCGCAGCCTTCGAGATCGTCGACGCGCTCGGCGACGCCCCGGACATCCACGTCCTCCCGGTCGGCAACGCGGGCAACATCACCGCGTACTGGAAGGGGTACACGGAGTACGCCGGGGACGGTCTGTCCACGCACAAGCCGCGGATGTGGGGCTTCCAGGCCTCCGGTTCCGCGCCCATCGTGCGCGGCGAGATCGTCAAGGACCCGTCGACCATCGCCACCGCGATCCGGATCGGCAACCCGGCCTCCTGGCAGTACGCGCTCGCCGCACGGGACGAGTCGGGCGGCTTCATCGACGAGGTCACGGACCGTCAGATCCTCGCGGCGTACCGGCTGTTGGCCTCCCAGGAGGGCGTCTTCGTGGAGCCCGCGTCGGCCGCCTCGGTCGCCGGTCTGCTCAAGGCCGCCGAAGAGGGCAAGGTCGACCCCGGCCAGAAGATCGTCTGCACGGTCACCGGCAACGGACTCAAGGACCCGGACTGGGCCGTCGCCGGCGCACCCCAGCCGGTCACCGTCCCGGTCGACGCGGTCACCGCCGCCGAGAAGCTGGGCCTCGTGTAACACCCGCCGCACGGCGGTCACGTCACCGCTTCCCGCCCCGGGGCCCGTACGGGCCCCGGGGACGGCCGGGGCGACGGTTCGTCAGCGAGACGGCTCGAACGCCTCTTTTCGGGGTGGAGAGCGCATCCGAGGCGTGCGACACGCATCGTGCGCCTCCTGTGCGCCCTATGTCGCGACAGAACCTTCCTTCGATAAGCTGTACCCAACCCAAACCGCCCCGCCGCGTATGCCGGGGTGCTCGGGCCGTTGCGGCCGTCGGCTGTTCCCGGGGGCAGGCCCCACCTGCCGCCGCACTGGCCGCGAAGAGCCCCGTAGAACCGCAGACCGCGAAATCCCCGAGCAGAACCCGAAGAGCCGCACAGAGCAGAACCCGAAGAGCCGCGAAGAGCCCCGAAGTATCCCGCAGCTCCTCGAATTCCCCGCCGCCTCACAAGGAGAGTCGTCAGAGCGATGGCCGGTCCCGCCTTCCGAGCCGCCGCCGTCCGGGTGCGCGTCCCCGCAACCAGCGCCAACCTGGGCCCGGGTTTCGACGCCTTCGGCCTGTCGCTGGGCCTGTACGACGACGTAGTCGTCCGGGTCGCCGACTCCGGACTGCACATCGACATCGCCGGCGAGGGCGCGGACACGCTGCCCCGCGACGAGAAGCACCTGCTCGTACGATCGCTGCGCACGGCCTTCGACCTGCTCGGCGGACAGCCCCGCGGCCTGGAGATCGTGTGCGCCAACCGCATCCCGCACGGCCGCGGCCTCGGCTCCTCCTCCGCCGCCATCTGCGCCGGCATCGTCGCAGCCCGCGCCGTCACGACCGGCGGTGACGCCCGGCTCGACGACGCAGCCCTGCTGGAGCTCGCCACCGAGATCGAGGGCCACCCGGACAACGTCGCGGCCTGCC
Organism: Streptomyces sp. NBC_01013; assembly: GCF_045162765.1. Taxonomy (NCBI): domain Bacteria; kingdom Bacillati; phylum Actinomycetota; class Actinomycetes; order Kitasatosporales; family Streptomycetaceae; genus Streptomyces; species Streptomyces sp. NBC_01013. Next base: position 2,643,468 of record NZ_CP108687.1, on the reverse strand, counting down.
TGCTTGGCGGATTCACGCTCGCCTGGATGGACGGCGGATCCGCCCGCGCCATCAGGATGGATCCCGCGGATTCCATCGTTCCGGTGGTTTTCGTTCCCGGCAAGCCGGTGCTCACCGAGACCGCCCGCGGACTGCTGCCGCGGACCGTCCCGCACGTCGACGCCGCCTTCAACGCCGGCCGCGCCGCGCTCCTCGTCGAGGCCCTGACCAAGCGCCCCGAGCTGCTGCTCACGGCCACCGAGGACCGGCTCCACCAGGAGTACCGCGCACCGGCGATGCCGCAGAGCGTGGAACTCGTGAACCGGCTGCGCGCCGACGGCGTTCCCGCGGTCATCTCCGGCGCCGGCCCGACGGTGCTCGCGCTGGCCGAGGACGGTGCGGCCGACAAGGTCGCACGGCTGGCGGGCGAGGGATGGGCGGCCAACCGGCTCGCTCTCGACGCCCAGGGTGCGAGCGTGCTGCCGCTCGCCCCGTAGCCGAGAAGTGATTGCCGGTGAGTGAGAGGGGGAATGTTTGTTGGTGCCGGTAGTGTTAACCTCAAGTCTGCAATCGACGTCTATGTGGCGCGTTGCTTCGTGTCCCTTTCCGGGACCACCATTTCTTCCGGGAGCCTCCCCAACTGCCTGAGCAGCCTGCCTGAGCAGTTTCGAGCACGCTCCGGAACCGGCACGACACCCCTCGCTTGTCCAGGAGTGGGCCGAGCAGGGGGATGCTCGCGCCGGGCCCATGCACACGTTCACCTCTCCGCCGTACCTATCCGGCGGACCACCGCCCCGGCACGGTCCGCACCGAAGACCGCAGTCGGACAGCACAACCGGTCGCCGAGCCAGAAGGCCGACGTCCGCTCCAGGGAAGGACCCTTCGTGAGCGACACCACCGATCTGATGGGCGTGACTGCCGACAAGAGCGTCGACAGCGCCGCGCCCGCCGAAGGTGCTGCCACTGGCACCACCGCACGGCGCCGCCGCTCCGGCACCGGCCTTGACGGCATGGTCCTGGCCGAGCTGCAGCAGGTCGCGTCCGGCCTCGGTATCAAGGGCACTGCGCGGATGCGCAAGAGCCAGCTGATCGAGGTCATCAAGGAGACCCAGGCCGGCGGCTCCTCCGCGCCCAAGGCCAAGGCCGCCGCGGCCCCCGCCGAAGAGGCGGAGACCAAGCCGAAGCGCCGGGCCACCTCCAAGGCGCGCACCGGCGCCGGGGACGAGACCCCGGCCGCCGCACCCGCCGAGAAGGCCGCGGCCCAGCAGCAGATCGACATCCCCGGCCAGCCGGCCAGCGACGACCAGCCCACGGGCGAGCGTCGTCGGCGCCGTGCGACGGCGCAGGCGGGCAGCCCGGACACCAAGACGGACACCAAGGCTCAGGCCAAGGACCGCACGCAGGACGAGCCGAAGCACGAGGCACCCGCCGAGGACCGCTCCGAGTCCAAGGCCGAAGCCGCGGCGGACAACGCCGAGGGCCGTCGTGGCGACCGCCAGGACCGCGGCCAGCGCGGTGAGCGGGGCGAACGCGGCGAGCGCCGTGAGCGTCAGCGCGACCGTCGCGGCAAGGGCGACGACCAGGGCGGCGGCCAGGGTGGCGGCCAGAGTGGTCAGAGCCGGCGCCAGGGTGGCGGTCAAGGCGGCCAGGGCCAGGGCGGCCAGGGCCAGGGCCAGCAGGGCGGCGGCGGACCGCAGGACGACGGCTTCGACGACGAGGGCGGCCGTCGTGGCCGCCGGGGCCGCTACCGCGACCGCCGGGGCCGTCGCGGCCGCGACGACTTCGCGAGCGACGCGCCGCCGGTCACCGACGACGACGTCCTGATCCCGGTCGCGGGCATCCTGGACATCCTCGACAACTACGCGTTCATCCGGACCTCCGGTTACCTGCCGGGCCCGAACGACGTGTACGTCTCGCTCGCCCAGGTCCGCAAGAACGGCCTGCGCAAGGGTGACCACGTCACCGGTGCCGTGCGCCAGCCCAAGGACGGCGAGCGCCGCGAGAAGTTCAACGCGCTGGTCCGCCTCGACTCGGTCAACGGCATGGCGCCGGAGACCGGCCGTGGCCGCCCCGAGTTCCAGAAGCTGACGCCGCTCTACCCGCAGGACCGGCTCCGCCTGGAGACCGACTCCAACGTCCTGACGACGCGGATCATCGACCTGGTCGCCCCCATCGGCAAGGGCCAGCGAGGCCTGATCGTGGCCCCGCCGAAGACCGGTAAGACCATGATCCTCCAGGCGATCGCCAACGCGATCACGGTCAACAGCCCCGAGTGCCACCTGATGGTCGTCCTGGTCGACGAGCGTCCGGAAGAGGTCACCGACATGCAGCGGTCGGTGAAGGGCGAGGTCATCTCCTCGACCTTCGACCGTCCCGCCGAGGACCACACCACCGTCGCCGAGCTGGCCATCGAGCGCGCCAAGCGTCTCGTCGAGCTGGGTCACGACGTCGTCGTCCTGCTGGACTCGATCACCCGTCTGGGACGCGCGTACAACCTCGCCGCCCCGGCCTCCGGACGCATCCTGTCCGGTGGTGTCGACTCGACCGCGCTGTACCCGCCGAAGCGATTCTTCGGTGCGGCGCGCAACATCGAGGACGGCGGTTCGCTGACCATCCTGGCCACCGCGCTCGTCGAGACCGGCTCGCGCATGGACGAGGTGATCTTCGAGGAGTTCAAGGGCACCGGCAACATGGAGCTCAAGCTCGACCGCAAGCTCTCCGACAAGCGCATCTTCCCGGCGGTGGACGTCGACGCGTCCAGCACCCGTAAGGAAGAAATCCTGCTCGGCAGCGACGAGTTGGCGATTACCTGGAAGCTGCGCCGGGTGCTCCACGCGCTGGACCAGCAGCAGGCGATCGAGCTCCTCCTGGACCGGATGAAGAAGACCCAGTCCAACGCGGAGTTCCTGCTCCAGATCCAGAAGACGACGCCGGCACCGGGCAACAACGACTAGTTCGCGCCCGCCGGCACTGCACAGGGCCGCCCCCCGCACTTCGGTGCCGGGGCGGCCCTGTGCCGTTTCCGGCCCGAGACCTTCGCCACACGGCGGCTCCGCCGCACAGCGCCGAACCGCTGCCTGTACCGGGCAAGAAACCGCAGGTGAGCGCCGGGCCGCCGGCTGTTCCCACGTTCCTCGGAGCGGCCCCGGCCTTACCCGGAGGCCACAGGGCCCTGTGCAACCCTTCTTGTCGCCGCCGCGTCGTAACCAAGAGCAACACCACGAGCGACACCAACGACGACAAAGCGGCATACAGGGCCCGCACACCATTGCAGGGGGTAGCCGGGAGCAGCCGAGGAACGAGGAGACGGATGAGCGAGCAGAGCGGGAGCAGCAACCGAATACGGGCCACCGGCAAACGCCGGAGGAAGCCGTCCCGCCGCCGCAGGGCCACCGTCATGGCCGTGTGGGGTCTGGCCGGCATCGTCGTCCTCGGCGGATCCGGGCTCGGCTACGCGTACTTCCACCTCAACGGCAATCTCAAGGCCGTCGACATCAACAACGCCCTCGGCAAGGACCGTCCCGACAACGTCGACAACGGCTCCGAGGACATCCTCGTGCTCGGTTCCGACTCCCGCTCCGGTGCGAACTCGCAGTACGGCGAGGACCAGGGCGGCGCCCGTTCGGACACCGCGATGGTCGTACACGTCAACAAGGGCCACAAGACGGCCAGTGTCGTCTCCATCCCGCGCGACACCCTCGTCACCCGGCCCGAGTGCACGGGCGACGAGAGCGGACAGCCCGTCGCGGGGCAGCAGCGCGCGATGTTCAACACGGCGTACGAGGTCGGCGGACCGGCCTGCGCGGTCAAGACCGTCGAGTCGATGTCCGGTATCCGCATGGACCACTACATCGAGGTCGACTTCACCGGTTTCAAGAAGCTGGTCGACAAGCTCGGCGGAGTCGAGATCACCACCGGGCAGGCGATCCACGACTCCAAGAGTCATCTGAACCTCGAACCCGGAACCCACACCCTGAACGGTGAGGAGTCGCTCGGTCTCGTCCGTACCCGCAAGAGCGTCGGCGACGGCAGCGACCTCGGCCGCATCCAGCTTCAGCAGGCCTTCATCAAGGCGCTGATGGAACAGGCCAAGAGCGTGGGCATCCTCAACGGCACCAAGCTGTACGGCATCGCGGACACCGCGACCAAGGCCATCACCACCGACTCCGACCTGGGCTCGGTCAAGAAGCTCGCGGGCTTCGCGAGCGGCCTCAAGGGGCTCGGCTCGAACGAAGTCCACATGGTGACCCTGCCCGTCCAGTACGACCCGGCCGACCCGAACCGCGTGGTCCCGCTGGAGGAAGCGGGACGGCAGGTGTGGACCGCGCTCCGCGACGACCGGCCGATCCCCGCATCCGCCACCGAGAAGTCGGCGGGGGACAAGGGCGACGCGGGGCGGATCGTTCAGTGATCACGGGCCGGATGGCCCTGGAGCGAGCGCCCCGGGAATAGCGGGCGGCCAACCCCCGTTTTGGGAGATACGGCCAGTCCTGGCAGACTGGTACGTCGGCCCCGGTTCACGGACGCGCAATCCGTGCGTACGACCCGGCGCCCTCCCGAACCTAGGAGACACCCTTGAAGCGCGACATTCACCCCCAGTACGTCGAGACGCAGGTCAGCTGCACCTGTGGCGCGTCGTTCACCACCCGGTCGACCCTGGACAGCGGCGCCATCCGTGCCGACGTCTGCTCCGAGTGCCACCCGTTCTACACGGGCAAGCAGAAGATCCTCGACACCGGTGGCCGCGTGGCCCGCTTCGAGGCCCGCTTCGGCAAGGCCGCCGGCTCCGCCAGCAAGTAGCGAGCCACTGCGCCGGTCCTTGGCGCCCTCTTCCCGGGGGCGCCGGGACCGGCGTTTTTTTCCGGCCGGGACGACGGCATCCCCGTATCCCGCCCGGCAGGCACCCGCCGGCCGGCCGGCACGACGATCGAAGAAACCAGGAGCCCGAAGATGTTCGAGGCGGTCGAGGAACTGATCGGCGAACAGTCCGATCTCGAGAAGAAGCTCGCAGACCCGTCGGTCCACGCCGACCAGGCCAACGCGCGCAAGCTCAACAAGCGCTACGCCGAGCTGACTCCGATCGTCGCCACGTACCGCTCCTGGAAGCAGACCGGCGACGACATCGAGACCGCCCGCGAGTTCGCCGCCACCGACCCCGACTTCGCCGCCGAGGTCAAGGATCTGGAGAAGGAGCGCGAGGAGCTCACCGAGAAGCTCCGCCTCCTGCTCGTGCCCCGTGACCCCAGCGACGACAAGGACGTGCTCCTGGAGATCAAGGCGGGCGCGGGCGGCGACGAGTCCGCCCTGTTCGCCGGCGACCTGCTGCGCATGTACCTGCGTTACGCCGAGCGCGTCGGCTGGAAGACCGAGATCATCGACTCCACCGAGTCCGAGCTCGGCGGCTACAAGGACGTCCAGGTCGCCGTGAAGACCAAGGGCGGCAACGGGGCCACCGAACCCGGCCAGGGCGTCTGGGCACGCATGAAGTACGAGGGCGGCGTGCACCGCGTGCAGCGCGTGCCCTCCACCGAGTCCCAGGGCCGCATCCACACCTCCGCCGCCGGTGTGCTCGTCACGCCCGAGGCCGAGGAGGTCGACGTCGAGATCCACGCCAACGACCTGCGGATCGACGTGTACCGCTCCTCCGGCCCCGGCGGCCAGTCCGTCAACACCACGGACTCCGCGGTCCGCATCACGCACCTGCCCACCGGTGTCGTCGCCTCCTGCCAGAACGAGAAGAGCCAGCTCCAGAACAAGGAGCAGGCCATGCGTATCCTGCGCTCACGGCTTCTCGCCGCCGCCCAGGAAGCCGCAGAGCAGGAAGCGTCGGACGTCCGGCGCAGCCAGGTGCGGACGGTCGACCGGTCCGAGAAGATCCGTACGTACAACTTCCCGGAAAACCGGATCTCGGACCACCGCGTCGGCTTCAAGGCGTACAACTTGGACCAGGTGCTCGACGGGGACCTGGACGCTGTGATCCAGGCCTGTGTCGACGCCGACTCCGCAGCCAAGCTCGCCGCCGCGTAGGCCCTGATCCCACCGCCCCGCCCCGCTCGTAACCCGTACGGAGAACCGCGATGAACCTGCTGCTCGCCGAGGTGGCCCAGGCCACCCAGCGGCTGGCCGACGCCGGTGTCCCTTCACCGCGATTCGACGCGGAGGAACTCGCCGCGTTCGTGCACGGCGTCAAGCGGGGCGAGCTGCACAACGTGCCGGACGCCGACTTCGACGCCCGCTACTGGGAGACCATCGCCCGGCGCGAGGCCCGCGAACCGCTCCAGCACATCACCGGCCGTGCCTTCTTCCGCTACCTGGAGCTCCAGGTGGGCCCCGGCGTCTTCGTGCCCAGGCCGGAGACCGAGTCGGTCGTCGGCTGGGCGATAGACGCCGTCCGTGCGATGGACGTCGTCGAGCCGCTGATCGTCGACCTGTGCACCGGATCGGGCGCCATCGCCCTCGCCATGGCCCAGGAGGTGCCGCGCTCGCGCGTGCACGCCGTGGAGCTGTCCGAGGACGCCCTCAAATGGACCAGGAAGAACGCCGAGGAGTCCAGGGTCACCGTGCACCGCGGAGACGCCCTGACGGCCCTTCCCGAGCTCGACGGCCAGGTCGACCTGGTCATCTCCAACCCGCCGTACATCCCGCTCACCGAATGGGAGTACGTGGCCCCCGAGGCCCGTGACCACGACCCCGAGATGGCTCTCTTCTCGGGCGAGGACGGCCTCGACACCATCCGCGGCATCGAGCGCACCGCCCACCGTCTGCTGCGTCCCGGCGGCCTCGTCGTCATCGAGCACGCCGACACCCAGGGCGGCCAGGTGCCGTGGATCTTCACCGAGGAGCGGGGCTGGGCCGACGCGGCCGACCACCCCGACCTGAACAGGCGTCCCCGGTTCGCCACGGCCCGCAAGGCCATGCCGTGACCGGCGGCAACCACAGGCACGACCCGTTCCAGCCCTACCCGTACATGCTTGAGGAGGCCGGCTGATGGCACGGCGATACGACTGCAACGACGCCACGGATCGCACGACGGGTCTGCGCGAGGCCGCGTCCGCCGTCCGCCGCGGCGAACTGGTCGTGCTGCCCACCGACACCGTGTACGGGATCGGTGCGGACGCCTTCAGTTCCGAGGGCGTCGTCGACCTGCTGGCCGCCAAGGGCCGTGGCCGCAACATGCCGACCCCCGTCCTCATCGGTTCGCCGAACACCCTGCACGGCCTGGTCACCGACTTCTCGGAGCAGGCGTGGGAGCTCGTCGACGCGTTCTGGCCGGGCGCGCTGACGCTGGTCGCCAAGCACCAGCCGTCGCTCCAGTGGGACCTCGGTGACACCCGCGGCACGGTCGCCATCCGGATGCCGCTGCACCCGGTCGCCATCGAGCTCCTCACGGAGGTCGGCCCGATGGCCGTCTCCAGCGCCAACCTCACCGGTCACCCCTCGCCCGAGGACTGCGACGCCGCCCAGGAGATGCTCGGCGACTCCGTGTCCGTGTACCTGGACGGCGGTCCGACCCCGGGCATCGTGCCGTCCTCGATCGTCGACGTCACCGGCAAGGTGCCGGTCCTGCTGCGCGCCGGTGCGCTCTCCGCGGAGGAGCTGCGCAAGGTGGTACCCGACCTCGAGGTGGCCAATTGACCGCCCCTGAGGGGCGTGGCATAGCGGGGCAGACCGACACCTTCCGCATCCTCCACGTCAGCACCGGCAACGTCTGCCGCTCACCGATCACCGAGCGGCTGACGCGGCATGCCCTCGTGGACCGTCTGGGCGACCCGCTCCTGGGCGGGCTGATCGTGGAGAGCGCGGGCACCTGGGGGCACGAGGGAGCCCCGATGGAGGCCAACGCGGAGGTGGTCCTCGCCGACTTCGGCGCGGACGCCACCGGCTTCGTCGGCCGCGAACTGCTCGACGAGCACGTGATCCGCGCCGACCTCGTGCTCACCGCCACCCGCGACCACCGGGCCCAGGTGATCTCGATGGGTCACTCGGCCGGACTGCGGACCTTCACGCTCAAGGAATTCACCCGGCTGGTGCGGGCGATAGACCCCGCCACACTGCCGGACGCGAGTGACGAGGGCGTGGTCGAGCGCGCCCGCGCCCTGGTCCGCGCGGCGGCCGCGCTGCGCGGCTGGCTGCTCGCCCCGACCGCCGAGGCCGACGAGGTCTACGACCCGTACGGCGCCCCCATCACGTTCTTCCGGTCCATCGGCGACGAGATCAACCAGGCCCTGGACCCGGTCGTCACCGCGCTGACGGGCGTATCGGCGGCTCGCTGAGGTCACCCCGGGAGGCCGTCCTCGCCGCACTGACGGCCGTACGGCGGAGCCGGGACTCCCTGTGGGCCGGGCGGGTGCGCCACGGCCCACGACAGCAGGCAGCGGCTCCGCCACAGGCCTACATTGGAGCTGACGCCACCCCTCCCCGGGCGTCCCCCCTCCCCAGGCCCGGAGTCCCCGATGTCGGTCACCACCGCTGCCGCACCCTCCGCCGTCGCCGCCCTGCCGCAGGACTTCGGCGCCCTGCTCCGCGAGGACCCGGAGATCGCCGATGTGCTGGTGGGGGAGCTCCGCCGGCAGTCCGAGACCCTCCAGCTGACCGCGGCGGAGAACTTCACCTCGCCCGCGGTCCTGGCCGCCCTCGGCTCCCCGCTCGCCAACAAGTACGCCGAGGGATATCCCGGCGCCCGCCACCACGGCGGCTGCGAGCAGGCGGACGCGGCCGAGCGCATCGCTGTCCGCCGCGCCACCTCGCTCTTCGGGGCCGAGCACGCCAACGTGCAGCCCCACTCCGGATCCTCGGCCGTGCTCGCGGCGTACGCGGCGCTGCTGCGGCCCGGGGACACGGTGCTCGCGATGGGACTTCCGTACGGCGGCCATCTCACGCACGGCTCACCCGCCAACTTCTCCGGCCGCTGGTTCGAGTTCATCGGTTACGGGGTGGACTCCGAGAGCGGTCTGATCGACTACGACCAGGTCCGCACCCTGGCCCGCACGCACCGGCCGAAGGCCATCGTCAGCGGATCGATCTCCTACCCCCGCCATCCGGACCACGAGCTGTTCCGGGAGATCTGCGACGAGGTGGGCGCCTACCTCATCGCCGACTCCGCGCACCCGATGGGCCTGATCGCCGGGGGAGCGGCGCCGAACCCGGTGCCGTACGCGGACGTGGTCTGCGCCACCACGCACAAGGTGCTGCGGGGCCCGCGCGGGGGCATGATCCTGTGCGGCTCGGAGCTGGCGGAGCGGATCGACCGGGCGGTGTTCCCCTTCACGCAGGGCGGCGCCCAGATGCACACGGTGGCCGCGAAGGCCGTCGCGTTCGGGGAGGCCGCAGCGCCCGCCTTCGCCGCGTACGCCCACCAGGTGGTCAACCACGCCCGGGTGCTGGCGGCCGGCCTCGAGGCCGAGGGCTTCGACGTCACCACCGGCGGCACCGACACCCACCTGATCGTCGCCGACCCGGGCCCCCTCGGCGTCGACGGCCCCACCGCCCGTGCCAGGCTGGCCGCCGCCGGCGTGGTGCTGGACACCTGCGCGCTTCCGTACGGCGACGCCCGGGGCATCAGGCTCGGAACCGCGGCCGTCACGACCCAGGGCATGGACGACTCCGACATGGCCCGTCTCGCGGTGCTGATGGGGTCCGCGGTGCGCGAGGAGGGCGACCCCCTTGCGGAGGTGCGGGAAATGGCGGCGGCGCATCCCCCGTACTCCGGGGTGAAATGACACGTATGTCGGCAAAAGTGACTGCCTGTGCAACCATCGCGGGGGCCTCTGTGTCCTCAACCATGAGCCCGGCCTAGTTAAGGTGTGGGCTGAGATGGCCGGCGACATTTATGGGGCAGCCCGTGCGTGATTACTTGCTGACGCTCTGTGTCACGGCCGCGGTGACGTATCTGCTCACCGGCCCGGTGCGTAAGTTCGCCATCGCGGTCGGGGCGATGCCCGCGATCCGTGCGCGTGACGTCCACCGCGAACCGACACCGAGGCTCGGTGGCATCGCCATGTTCGGCGGGCTGTGCGCCGGGTTGATCGTCGCCGATCACCTCTCCAACCTCGACGGGGTCTTCGAGCTCTCCAACGAACCGCGGGCGCTGCTCTCGGGAGCGGCCCTGATCTGGCTGATCGGGGTCCTGGACGACAAGTTCGAGATCGACGCCCTGATCAAGCTCGGCGGTCAGATGATCGCCGCGGCCGTCATGGTGCTCCAGGGCCTCACCATCCTGTGGCTGCCGATCCCGGGTGTCGGCACGGTCCCCCTCACCCAGTGGCAGGGCACGCTGCTGACGGTCGCGCTCGTCGTCATCACCATCAACGCGGTGAACTTCGTCGACGGCCTGGACGGCCTGGCGGCCGGGATGGTGTGCATCGCCGCGGCCGCACTCTTCCTCTACACCTACCGGCTCTGGTACGGGTACGGGATCGAGGCGGCCGCCCCCGCGACGCTCTTCACCGCGATCCTGATGGGCATGTGCCTGGGTTTCCTGCCGCACAACATGCATCCCGCGCGGATCTTCATGGGGGACTCGGGGTCGATGCTGATCGGCCTGGTCCTCGCGGCCGGCGCGATCTCCGTCACGGGACAGGTCGACCCGGACGCGATGAAGCTCTTCGCGGGAAGCGAACGGCAGGCCACCCACGCGATGCTGCCGGTCTTCATCCCGCTGCTCCTGCCGCTGACGATCATCGCCATCCCGGCGGCCGACCTGGTGCTGGCGATCGTGCGGCGTACGTGGAACGGCCAGTCACCGTTCGCCGCGGACCGCGGCCATCTGCACCACCGTTTGCTGGAGATCGGCCATTCGCACAGCCGGTCGGTGCTGATCATGTACTTCTGGTCGGCCCTGATCGCCTTCGGCGCGGTCGGCTACTCGGTGCACTCGACCTCGATGTGGATCGTGCTGCTGATCGTGGGACTGAGCGCGCTCGGCCTGATCCTGCTGCTGATGCCCCGCTTCACCCCGCGCGCCCCGCGCTGGGCGGAACGCGTCGTACCGCCTCGCTATCGCCGTCGACGGCGCCGGGGGACGGAGACCGGGGCGGAGCCGTCGCAGGCGCTGGAGAGCCAACAGGGGCCCCTGGATGATCAGATGGGGCAGGACGGGCACGAGCCCGGACCGCGGCCCCCGATCGCCGCCGGGGTGTCCGGCGTCAACGGAGCGACCGCGATCGGCCCCCGTTCGCGCTTCTCGGACCGGCGCAAGGCTGATTCAACGCGTCGATGATTCGGGCATCAAGGGGCAATACCAGACAAGTCGTTGAGTTGTCTTGCTCACACGCGCCGGTTAGCTCTCACGTGTGATAGCAAGCACACTTTCTAGGTAAAGACCTCATCAAATAGTTTGTGATACCGTTCACGAAGCCCGGTGACAGAGCCGAAGGACCTGAGTAGCACGGTCCATTGGCCCGAGGCATCGACTCGGACCGGGCCTACGCTCGTCCATGACGACACACTGCCCACCCCCAGCAAGCGGAGCTGCCGCCATGCCGTCCAACGACGTCCGGACTCTCCTCCAGACCGCCGTACCCACCGCTGTCGCCGGCGCAGTCGCCGCCGCGATCAGTGCTGGCGTTGCCGGCGGCAAGGGAGCCCTGGGCGCGATCGTTGCGACGATCGTGGTCGTCCTCTTCATGGGGATCGGACTGGTGGTCCTGCAACGGACCGCCCGGTCCATGCCTCACCTTTTCCAGGCGATGGGGCTCGCGCTGTACACGGCGCAACTCCTGCTGCTGTTCATCTTCGTCGCCGTATTCAAGAACACCTCGCTGTTCAACCCGAAGGCCTTCGCGATCACTCTGGTCGTGACGACTCTCGTGTGGATCGGCGCACAGGCGCGTGCGCACATGAAGGCCAAGATCCTTTACGTGGAACCCGAGTCCGACAAGGACGAAAAGCCCAAGAAGCCGGGGTCCGCAGCGTGAAGGGTAGGGGCGGAATAAGTGCAGGTTCGCGACCCTGCTATCGTCCGGTTCCAACTGCGGCACTGCGGGCGCGGGCATGTGAGCTGACGCCTGCTCGATCGCGAGGCTGACATGCCTGACTGCCGCTCACACATCCGAAACACCAGTCCAGTGCCGAACCGCGGCTGCGCGCCGCGCCGACACAACGAGGTTGCCGTACCTATGCGCCACGCTGAAGGAGCCCGCGGTGAGTGCTGACCCGACACAGGTGCTCGCCTTCGAGACCGATTGCCACATCTTCGACGGTTGTGGTTTCCCGGCACCCGGCCTGCACTCGTTCCTGTTCGAGCCCCTCTGGGGCGATGCGGACAGCAACTTGTACTTCAACAAGACGATGCTGCTGGCCCTGCTCGGCTCGGTCATCATCGTTGGCTTCTTCTGGGCCGCCTTCCGTAAGCCGAAGTTGGTGCCCGGCAAGCTTCAGATGGTGGCCGAGGCGGGATACGACTTCGTCCGCCGCGGCATCGTCTACGAGACGATCGGCAAGAAGGACGGCGAGAAGTACGTCCCGCTGATGGTCTCCCTGTTCTTCGTCATCTGGATGATGAACCTCTGGTCCATCATTCCGGTTGCCCAGTTCCCCGTGACGGCGATCATTTCGTATCCGGCGGCTCTCGCCGGGATCGTCTACATCCTGTGGGTCGTCCTGACCTTCAAGAAGCACGGTTTCGTCGGAGCGTTCAAGAACTTCACGGGCTACGACAAGAGCCTCGGCGGGGTCCTGCCGCTCTCGATGACCATCGAGTTCTTCTCGAACCTGCTGGTCCGGCCGTTCACGCACGCGGTCCGACTGTTCGCGAACATGTTCGCGGGACACACGCTCCTGCTGCTCTTCACGATCGCCAGCTGGTACCTGCTCAACGGCATCGGCTTCGCCTACGCAGGCGTGTCGTTCGTGATGGTCATCGTGATGACCGCCTTCGAGCTCTTCATCCAGGCTGTCCAGGCCTATGTGTTCGTGCTGCTGGCCTGCAGCTACGTCCAGGGCGCTCTCGCCAAGGGCCACTGAGCACCCACCTCCTGAAGCACCCGGTGGCCAACCCCCACCGGACATTGAAAGAGAAGGAAGAACCGGCATGTCCGCTCTCCAGACCCTCGCCGCCGGCGTCGAAATCAAGGGCAACCTCGGCTCGATCGGTTACGGCCTCGCCGCGATCGGCCCCGGCGTCGGCATCGGCATCATCTTCGGTAACGGCACCCAGGCGCTCGCCCGTCAGCCCGAGGCTGCCGGTCTCATCCGCGCCAACCAGATTCTCGGCTTCGCCTTCTGTGAGGCGCTCGCCCTGATCGGTCTGGTCATGCCGTTCGTCTACCCGACCTCCTGACCGGTCGCGAACAGCCCATTCGACGGAAGGCACTGACGTGAACCCCCTGGTTCAGCTCGCGGCGGAGGAAGCGGAAAACCCGCTCATCCCGCCGATCCCTGAGCTCGTCATTGGCCTCATCGCTTTCGTCATCGTCTTCGGCTTCCTCGCCAAGAAGCTCCTCCCGAACATCAACAAGGTTCTGGTAGAGCGCCGCGAGGCCATCGAAGGCGGCATCGAAAAGGCCGATGCGGCCCAGACCGAGGCCCAGAGCGTTCTTGAGCAGTACAAGGCTCAGCTCGCCGAGGCCCGCCACGAAGCCGCTCGTCTGCGCCAGGAGGCGCAGGAGCAGGGCGCCGTGATCCTGCAGGAAATGAGGGCGGAAGGCCAGCGGCAGCGCGAGGAGATCGTCGCTGCCGGCCACGCCCAGATCGAGGCCGACCGCAAGGCCGCGGCTTCGGCACTGCGTCAGGACGTGGGCAAGCTCGCCACCGCCCTGGCCGGCAAGCTCGTCGGCGAGTCCCTCGAGGACCACGCCCGGCAGAGCGGCACCGTCGACCGGTTCCTCGACGAGCTCGAGGCGAAGGCCGAGGCAGTCCGATGAACAGCGCGAGCCGCGAGGCACTGGCTGCCGCACGCGAGCGCCTCGACGCACTGACCGACAACACGTCGGTCGACGCGGCGAAGCTCGCCGAGGACCTGGCCGGCGTCACATCGCTGCTGCACCGCGAGGTGTCGCTGCGCCGGGTCCTGACCGACCCGGCGCAGGCCGGCGAGGCGCGGGCCGAGCTGGCCGGACGGCTGCTGGGCGGCCAGGTGGGCGGCGAAGCCCTCGACCTGGTCTCCGGCATGGTCCGCTCGCGCTGGTCGCAGTCGCGCGACCTGGTCGACTCGACCGAGGAGCTGGCGAACACCGCCGACCTCACCGCCGCCCAGCGAAGCGGTGACCTCGACGACGTCGAGGACGAGCTCTTCCGGTTCGGCCGGATCGTGGCCTCGGACACCGGGCTGCGCTCCGCGCTGACCAGCCGGACCGCGACCCCCGCCGCCAAGGGCGAGCTGCTGCGCAGCCTGCTCGGCGGCAAGACGCGGCCCACCACGGAGCGCCTCGTCGTGCGGCTCGTCACCCAGCCCCGGGGACGTAGCCTGGAAGCGGGACTCGAGTCCCTCTCCAAGCTCGCCGCGGAGCGCCGGGACCGTGTGGTCGCGGTCGTCACCTCGGCCGTGCCGCTCAGTGACCGGCAGAAGCAGCGTCTCGGCGCCGCCCTGGCGAAGATCTACGGCCGGCAGATGCACCTGAGCCTGGACGTGGACCCCGAGGTCCTCGGCGGGATCGTGGTGCGGGTCGGCGACGAGGTCATCAACGGCAGCATCGCGGAGCGCCTCGACGAGGCGACCCGTCGCATGGCCGGCTGACGCAGCGCGACGTACCAAACAGAACAGAGCAAGACCAGCGGCCCGGTTGGGCCGTGCAGAAATTGCAGAAGATTCCTGGGGGTCGGCCCCCAGACCCCCTTAAGAAACTTCGGGCCCAACAAGGAGAGCAGGGAACCCAGATGGCGGAGCTCACGATCCGGCCGGAGGAGATCCGGGACGCACTGGATAACTTTGTCCAGTCGTACCAGCCGGACGCGGCCTCGCGCGAGGAGGTCGGAACGGTCAGCGTTGCCGGCGACGGCATCGCGAAGGTGGAGGGCCTGCCCTCCGCCATGGCGAACGAACTGCTGAAGTTCGAGGACGGAACCCTCGGTCTCGCCCTCAACCTCGAAGAGCGCGAGATCGGTGCGATCGTCCTCGGCGAGTTCAGCGGGATCGAGGAGGGCCAGCCGGTGCAGCGCACCGGTGAGGTGCTCTCCGTCGGCGTCGGCGAGGGTTACCTCGGCCGCGTCGTCGACCCGCTCGGCAACCCGATCGACGGCCTCGGCGAGATCGCGACCGAAGGTCGTCGCGCCCTCGAACTGCAGGCCCCTGGCGTCATGGTCCGCAAGTCGGTGCACGAGCCGATGCAGACCGGCTACAAGGCTGTCGACGCCATGGTGCCGATCGGCCGCGGCCAGCGTCAGCTGATCATCGGCGACCGTCAGACGGGTAAGACCGCGCTGGCCGTCGACACGATCATCAACCAGCGCGACAACTGGCGCTCGGGCGACGTGAACAAGCAGGTGCGCTGCATCTACGTCGCCATCGGTCAGAAGGGCTCCACCATCGCCTCCGTGCGAGGTGCCCTGGAAGAGGCCGGCGCGCTGGAGTACACGACCATCGTCGCCGCCCCGGCGTCCGACCCGGCCGGCTTCAAGTACCTGGCGCCGTACACCGGCTCGGCCATCGGCCAGCACTGGATGTACGACGGCAAGCACGTCCTGATCATCTTCGACGACCTCTCGAAGCAGGCCGACGCCTACCGCGCCGTGTCGCTTCTGCTGCGCCGTCCGCCGGGCCGTGAGGCCTACCCGGGCGACGTCTTCTACCTGCACTCGCGTCTGCTGGAGCGCTGCGCCAAGCTCTCCGACGACATGGGCGCGGGTTCGATGACGGGCCTCCCGATCGTCGAGACCAAGGCGAACGACGTGTCGGCGTTCATTCCGACCAACGTCATCTCCATCACCGACGGCCAGTGCTTCCTGGAGTCCGACCTGTTCAACGCGGGTCAGCGTCCGGCGCTCAACGTCGGTATCTCGGTCTCCCGAGTCGGTGGCTCCGCCCAGCACAAGGCCATGAAGCAGGTCTCCGGACGTCTGCGCGTGGACCTCGCCCAGTTCCGTGAGCTGGAGGCGTTCGCCGCCTTCGGTTCCGACCTGGACGCGGCCTCCAAGGCGTCGCTGGAGCGCGGTAAGCGCATGGTCGAGCTGCTGAAGCAGCCGCAGTACGCCCCGTTCCCGATGGAGGAGCAGGTCGTCTCCGTCTGGGCCGGTACCACGGGCAAGATGGACGACGTCCCGGTCGAGGACATCCGCCGCTTCGAGAGCGAGCTGCTGGAGTACCTGCGCCGCGAGCGCAAGGACCTCCTGACCAGCATCGCCGAGGGCGGCAAGATGTCCGACGACACGCTGCAGTCGATCGCCGACGCGATCGCCGCCTTCAAGCAGCAGTTCGAGACCTCGGACGGCAAGCTCCTGGGCGAGGGCTGATCGATGGGCGCTCAGCTTCGCGTTTACAAGCGCCGCATCCAAGCCGTCACCGCGACCAAGAAGATCACCAAGGCGATGGAGATGATCGCCGCCTCGCGCATCGTCAAGGCGCAGCGCAAGGTGACGGCGTCGATGCCGTACGCGACCGAGCTCACCCGCGCGGTGACCGCGGTGGCGACCGGCTCCAACACCAAGCACCCGCTCACCACCGAGGCCGAGTCCCCGGTCCGGGCCGCGGTCCTGCTCCTCACGAGCGACCGTGGTCTGGCCGGCGGCTACTCCTCCAACGCCATCAAGGCCGCGGAGCGGCTGCGGGAGCGGCTGGCGGCCGAGGGCAAGGAGGTCGACACCTACATCGTCGGCCGCAAGGGTGTCGCCTACTACGGGTTCCGCGAGCGCAAGGTCGTGGAGTCGTGGACCGGCTTCACCGACAGCCCGGAGTACGCGGACGCCAAGAAGATCGCCGCGCCCCTGATCGAGTCCATCACCAAGGACACGGCCGAGGGTGGCGTCGACGAGCTGCACATCGTCTTCACCGAGTTCGTGTCGATGATGACGCAGAACGCGGTCGACGGCCGGATGCTGCCGCTCTCGATCGACGAGGTCGCGAAGGAGAGCACGGAGAAGGACGAGATCCTTCCCCTGTTCGACTTCGAGCCGTCGGCGGAGGACGTCCTGGACGCCCTTCTGCCGCGCTACGTCGAGAGCCGCATCTACAACGCACTGCTGCAGGCTGCCGCTTCCGAGCACGCCGCCCGCCGCCGCGCGATGAAGTCGGCGACCGACAATGCCGGGGATCTGATCAAGAGCCTCTCCCGGCTTGCCAACGCGGCCCGCCAGGCCGAAATCACCCAGGAAATCAGCGAGATCGTCGGCGGTGCAGGTGCGCTGGCCGACGCGTCCGCGGGGAGTGACAAGTAATGACGACGACAGTTGAGACGGCCGCTGCCACGGGCCGCGTCGCCCGGGTCATCGGCCCGGTCGTCGACGTGGAGTTCCCCGTCGACGCGATGCCGGAGATCTACAACGCCCTGCACGTCGAGGTCGACGACCCGGCCGAGGCCGGCGCTCGTAAGACGCTGACCCTCGAAGTCGCCCAGCACCTGGGTGACGGCGTGGTCCGCGCGATCTCGATGCAGCCCACCGACGGTCTGGTCCGCCAGGCCCCGGTGACCGACACGGGTGCGGGCATCACCGTCCCGGTCGGTGACATCACCAAGGGCAAGGTGTTCAACACCCTCGGTCAGATCCTGAACGAGCCGGAGGCCGAGGCGCAGATCACCGAGCGCTGGCCGATCCACCGCAAGGCCCCTGCCTTCGACCAGCTCGAGTCCAAGACCGAGATGTTCGAGACCGGCCTGAAGTGTGTCGACCTGCTGACCCCGTACGTCAAGGGCGGCAAGATCGGTCTGTTCGGTGGTGCGGGCGTCGGCAAGACGGTGCTCATCCAGGAAATGATCATGCGTGTGGCGAAGCTGCACGACGGTGTGTCGGTGTTCGCCGGTGTCGGCGAGCGCACCCGTGAGGGCAACGACCTCATCGACGAGATGACCGAGTCGGGCGTCCTGGAGAAGACCGCGCTGGTCTTCGGCCAGATGGACGAGCCGCCGGGCACGCGTCTTCGCGTGGCCCTGTCCGCCCTGACCATGGCGGAGTACTTCCGCGATGTGCAGAAGCAGGACGTGCTGCTCTTCATCGACAACATCTTCCGCTTCACGCAGGCCGGTTCCGAGGTCTCCACGCTGCTCGGCCGTATGCCGTCCGCGGTGGGTTACCAGCCGACCCTGGCCGACGAGATGGGTGTGCTCCAGGAGCGCATCACCTCGACGCGTGGTCACTCGATCACCTCGATGCAGGCGATCTACGTGCCGGCGGACGACCTGACCGACCCGGCTCCGGCGACCACCTTCGCGCACCTCGACGCGACGACGGTGCTCTCCCGGCCGATCTCGGAGAAGGGCATCTACCCGGCGATCGACCCGCTGGACTCGACGTCCCGCATCCTGGACCCGCGCTACATCACGCAGGAGCACTACGAGACGGCCAGCCGTGTCAAGGGGATCCTGCAGAAGTACAAGGACCTCCAGGACATCATCGCGATCCTCGGTATCGACGAGCTGGGCGAGGAGGACAAGCTCGTTGTCCACCGTGCCCGTCGCGTCGAGCGCTTCCTGTCGCAGAACACCCACGCCGCCAAGCAGTTCACCGGCCTGGACGGTTCGGACGTGCCGCTCGACGAGTCGATCGCCGCGTTCAACTCGATCTGCGACGGTGAGTACGACCACTTCCCGGAGCAGGCGTTCTTCATGTGCGGTGGCATCGAGGACCTCAAGGCCAACGCCAAGGAGCTCGGCGTCTCCTGAGCCTCCGGCTCACCGAGGGGGGTGGGTGTGTCCCGCCCCCCTCACCACGCCCCGTAGAATTGACCCAACACCCGGCACGACCGCCGGGTGGTGACCCGAGGAGCCACCCTTGGCTGCTGAGCTGCATGTCGAGCTGGTCGCCGCGGACCGCAGTGTCTGGTCCGGCGAGGCCACCCTCGTTGTCGCACGTACCACGTCCGGCGACATCGGCGTCATGCCCGGTCACCAGCCGCTCCTGGGTGTGCTGGAATCGGGCCCGGTGACGATCCGTACGAGCGACGGCGGCACTGTCGTCGCCGCGGTGCACGGCGGTTTCATCTCCTTCGCCGACGACAAGCTCTCGCTGCTGGCGGAGATTGCCGAACTGGCGGACGAGATCGATGTCGAGCGCGCGGAGCGTGCGTTCGAGCGTGCGAAGTCGGACACGGACAGCGCCGCCGAGCGCCGCGCCGATGTGCGACTGCGTGCGGTGGCGGTGCACTAGTCACCCCGCGAAACGGCTTTACCCTCAGCCGCGGCCCGAGCTGGAGACCCCTCCAGACCGTGTCGCGGCTGAGGCGATGCAGGTGCAGGTGAAGTTCGGGCGGTATCCGTTTACTCGATGACGCGAGGAGGTCGGTGGAGATGGTCCTCGCGCTGTGGGTGGGCGGACTCGTCGTCGCACTGGTCCTGATGGGTCTCTTCGTCTTCGGTCTGCGCCGGCGGCTGATTCAGCGCTCCGGCGGGACCTTCGACTGCAGCCTGCGATGGAACGTGCCCGAGGAGCCCGATCTCTCGGGCAAGGGCTGGGTGTACGGGGTCGCCCGCTACCACGGCGACAAGGTCGACTGGTTCCGGGTCTTCAGCTACTCCCCGCGCCCGCGCCGGGTGCTGGAGCGCTCCTCGATCGAGGTGGTCGCCCGCCGGCTGCCCGAGGGCGAGGAGGAGCTCGCGCTGCTCTCCGACGCCGTCGTGCTCGGCTGTCTCCACCGGGAGACCCGCCTGGAGCTGGCGATGAGCGAGGACGCCCTCACCGGATTCCTTGCCTGGCTGGAGGCGGCGCCGCCCGGCCAGAGGGTGAACGTGGCCTGAGGCCACGAGCACGGCATACGCAAACCGGGGAGACAGGGGACGGACCTGTCTCCCCGGCGTATTTCGGGGGCTACGCGACGAGCTGTGCGCTGGGGACTACTTGAGACCGCTGTTCATGGCGCTCACGAGCTCACCGTTGCTGGTGTCCCCGCTGAACTCCCAGAAGAACGCGCCTCCCAGGCCCTGGTTCTTCGCCCAGGCCATCTTGGTGCCGATGGTGGCGGGGGTGTCGTAGCTCCACCAGTTGGTGCCGCAGTGCGCGTACGCCGTTCCGGCGATGGTGCCGGTCGCGGGGCAGCTGTTCTTGAGGACCTTGTAGTCCTCGATCCCCGCCTCGTACGTACCGGGGGCCGCGCCGGTCGCGGTGCCGCCGGGTGCGTCCTGGGTGACGCCGGTCCAGCCGCGGCCGTAGAAGCCGATGCCGAGCAGCAGCTTCGAGGCGGGCACGCCCTGCGCCTTCAGCTTGGCGATGGCTTCGGCGGCGGTGAAGCCGGCCTTCGGGATGCCGCTGTACGACGTGAGCGGGGAGTGCGGGGCCGTCGGGCCCTTTGCGTCCCAGGCGCCGAAGAAGTCGTACGTCATCACGTTGTACCAGTTCAGCGACTGGGCGGCGCCCGCGTAGTCGGCCAGGTCGATCTTTCCGCCCGCGGAGCCGTCAGCCGTGATCGCGGCGGTCACCAGGTTGCTGCTGCCGAACTTGGTACGCAGCGCGGAGGTGAGGGCCTTGAGGGATGCCGGGCCGCTGGTGTCGCAGGTCAGACCGCAGGCGTTGGGGTACTCCCAGTCGATGTCGATGCCGTCGAAGACATCGGCCCAGCGGGGGTCCTCGACCAGGTCGTAGCAGGACTGGGCGAACGCGGCCGGGTTCTGCGCGGCCTGGCCGAAGCCGCCGGACCAGGTCCAGCCGCCGAACGACCACAGCACCTTGATGTGCGGGTACTTCGCCTTGAGCTTGCGCAACTGGTTGAAGCTGCCGCGCAGGGGCTGGTCCCAGGTGTCGGCGACGCCGTCGACGGACTGGTCGGCGGTGTACGCCTTGTCGTAGTCGGCGTAGGAGTCACCGATGGTGCACTTGCCGCCCTGGACGTTGCCGAAGGCGTAGTTGATGTGCGTGATCTTGGCGGCCGAGCCGGAGGTGTCCAGGTTCTTGACGTGGTAGTTCCGGCCGTAGACGCCCCACTCGGCGAAGTAGCCGAGGTTGACCTTGTCGCCGGTGCCCGTGCCGGGGTCGGTGCCCCCGCCGCCGGTGGTGTGCACCTTGACCGCGCCGCTGGCCGGGCCGGTCTGGTCGGCGGTGTCCCGGGCCTTCACGGAGTACGAGTAGTCGGTACCCGCGGTGAGGCCGCTGTTCGTGTACGTGGTGCCGGTGACCGTGGCGACGACCGCGCCGTCCCGCAGGACGTCGTAGTTCTTGATGCCGTGGTCGTCGGTGGCGGCGCTCCAGCTGATCTTCGCCGAGGTGTCGGTGATGGCACTCGCGGTGGGGGTGCCAGGTGCCGAGGGGGCGTTGTCGCCGGGGACGCTGCCGCCGTCACACGAGGCGCCGTTCAGCTTGCAGCCGGCGGGGGCGCCCGAGCCGGTGCCGTTGAAGCCGAACGAGACGCTGGCGCCCGGTGCGACCGAGCCGTTCCAGCCGAGGTTCTTGGCGGTCCAGTGGGTTCCGGAACTGGTGACGGTGGCGTCCCAGGCGGAGCCGACCGCGGTGCCGGAGGGGAAGTCCCACTCGATGGTCCAGGAGGAGAGGGCAGTGGTGCCGGTGTTCTTCACCGTCCACTGTCCCTCGAAGCCGGTGCCCCAGTCGGACTTCTTGACGTACGTGGCCGTCGCCGACGTGGCGGCCTCGGCGGGGGAGGCCATGCCGACCAGCGCGGCGAGCGGAAGCAGCAGCGCGGTGAGGCCCGCGACTGCTCTGGATCTGGTGGCTTTTCCGGCCCCGAATCTGAATCGGGTCCGGCGGGGGGTCTCAGTGCTCAACGGTGCTCCTCGGGTGGGGTCCGGCCGAACGGGGGTGGTTCGGAGACTGCAAACCCTGCGCCGCCCTGAGCCCGCCTTGTCATGGCGGGCTCACCGCAGTGTGTTCGGTGAGATTAGGAAGGTCTGGACCAATCGTCAAGAGGTCCAGACCAAAGTTCGGGGCCGGGTGCGGATAAACCTCAGAGGCCCAACTCCTGGGCCAGGACAGCCGCCTGGACCCGGCTGCGCAGCTCCAGCTTCCCCAGCAACCGGCTGACGTGCGTCTTCACCGTCGCCTCGGCCATCGTCAGCCGCACCGCGATCTCCGCGTTCGACATCCCCTCCCCGAGACAGCCGAGCACCTCCCGCTCGCGCCGGGTGAGCGCGTCCAGGACCGCCCGGTCGGGACCTTCCGGCGCCTGCGGCGGCGTCGTCCCCGCGAACTCCGCGATCAGCCGGCGCGTCACCGAGGGGGCGATCAACCCCTCGCCGCGCGCCACGGTGCGGACCGCGTCGAGCAGCCCGCGCGCCTCGGTGTCCTTCAGCAGGAAGCCCGACGCTCCGGCCCGCAGCGCGCCGAACACGTACGCGTCGAGGTCGAACGTAGTCAGCACCAGCACGTCCGCCAACTGCTCCGCGACCACCTGCTTCGTCGCGGACACTCCGTCCAGCCGGGGCATCTGGATGTCCATCAGCACCAGATCCGGGCGCAGTTCGCGGGTCAGGCGGACGGCCTCCTCGCCGTCCCCGGCCTCTGCGACGACCTCGATGTCGGGTGCGCTGCCCAGGATGAGGACCAGCCCCGCCCGTACCGCCGCCTGGTCCTCGGCGACCAGAACCCGGATGTTCATCTCTTCACGTTCCCTTCCCCCACGGGCAGTTGTGCCCGTACCTGCCAGATCGACCCGTGCCCGGTGGACACCGGCCCCGCCTCGAACTCCCCGTCGAGCAGTGCCACCCGCTCCCGCATCCCGACCAGACCGGCACCCGACCCAGGGGCGCGCGGCCCCGGCCGGTCTCCGAGGACGCTGGTCACATCCACCGTCAGGTGCTCGCCGCTCTGCCCGAGCCGTACGGTGACCGGACCCGGAGCGGCGTGCTTGAGCGCGTTCGTCAGGGACTCCTGGACGATGCGGTACGCGGCCAGTTCGACCGGGGCGGGCAGCCGGCCGACGTCTCTGCGGGCGTCGTCGAGGGTGCAGGTCAGCCCGCTGGAGGCGGCGTTCGTGCGGTGCTGCTCGATGAGGGCGTCCAACGAGCCGAGGGTCGGCGAGCTGCTCGGCTCCAGGTCCGCGCCACCGGTGCGCAACAGCCCGATCAGACGGCGCATTTCGGCCAGACCGTCGACGCTGTTCTCACGGATGACTCCGAGGGCGTCGCGGGAGGTCGCCGGATCGTCGATGGAGAGCGCGGCGGTGGAGTGGATGGCGATGGCGGAGAGGTGGTTGGCGACCATGTCGTGCAGTTCGCGCGCCATCCGGGCGCGTTCGGCGGTCACGGCCTGCGTGCGGTCCATCTCGGCCAGCAGGGCGGTCTGATCGGCGCGCAGCCGGGCGGTCTCGGCCGCGTCGCGGTGGTTGCGCACACTGACGCCGGTGAGCGCGGGCACGAACGCGACCAGACCGGTGACGATGCCGATGAGCAGTGCCTCGGCATCGCGGAACCAGGCCAGGAAGCCGATCGTGGTGGCGACCGTGATCAGGAAGGTGGTCACCGGGATCCGGCGGGCGGCGGCCGGGGTCCCGTACAGCACGGCCGCGTACATGATGTCGGTGAACATCAGCACGGTCGCCAGGTTCCCGCGGGTGAACTGGTCCGCCACCAGGGCCGACGTACCGATGACCAGAGCGGTCTGCGGTGCGCTTCTGCGCAGCAGTTCCACTCCCGACATCACGGTGAGCGGGATGAGCGCCGGCCAGGGTGCGTCGAGCAGGCGGCCGTTCTGCATGTGCAGACCGAGCAGTGACAGGACCGCACCGCCGAGCAGTCCGACGACGGCGATGAGGACGTCGCTTCGGTGGGGTGGGGCCAAGCGGCGGCGAAGGGCCGGGCGCCGGGGGAGCACCGGGCGTCGGAGGCGGGCCGGAGAGAACACCCTCCCATCCAACACGTCCGGCCCGCGGCGCACCTCAGCACCGGGAGCGAGCCGCCACTACATCGAAGGATGCAGTGCTCTTTCGTCACCGGGGGCGATGATCCGGGGCGGCGGTGCCGCGAGGCTGGGAGGGAGGGGAAGGAGACCGACGTGATCGTCACACTGATCGCGCTCTGCGAGATCGGCTTCTGGGTGCTGCTCGCAGCCGGGCTCGCGCTGCGCTACGCGGCGAAGATGCCGAGGCTGGGCGCCGCCGTGCTGCTGTGCGAGCCGCTGCTGGAGGTCGTCCTGCTGGTGGTGACGGCCGTCGACCTGAAGAACGGCGCCGATCCGGACTGGAAGCACGGTCTGGCAGCCGTCTACATCGGCTTCACGCTGGGCCTCGGTCACTCCACCATCAAGTGGATCGACGCCCGGGTCGCGCACCGCTTCGCCGGAGGCCCGCCACCGGTCAAGCCGCCCAAGTACGGCATGACACGGGCCGCGCACGAGTGGCGGGTGGCCGGCCGCTGGACAGTGGCCTCGGTGACGGCGCTGGCTCTGCTGCAGGCAGCGGTCTGGTACGTGGGGGGCGACGGGGACACGGCGTCGCTGCGGGCGTGGCAGGAGACGATGCTGTTCCTGATCGGGATCAACCTGGTGATTGCGGGAAGCTACACGCTGTTCCCGAAGCGGGAGCCCGACAAGGGCGCGAAGCATGTGCAGGGCCCGCCCGGGTGAGGTGGTGACCCCAACGGCCGGACGGGCGCGAAAGGTGCCGGCCGGGCTCGGTGCTACCGCTCGCCGCCCGGCACCCACAGCACGTCGCCGACCTCCTTGTTCGCCACCCGGGCGAGAATGAACAGGAGGTCCGAGAGCCGGTTGAGGTACGTCGCCGTCAACGCGTTCATCGCCTCTCCGTGCACCTCCAGCGCCGCCCAGGTGGACCGCTCGGCGCGCCGGACCACCGTGCACGCCTGATGCAGCAGCGCGGCACCCGGGGTGCCGCCGGGCAGGATGAAGCTGCGCAGCTTCTCCGTCTGCTCCAGGAAGTGGTCGCAGTCCGCCTCCAGCTTGTCGACGTAGGACTGCTCGACCCGCAGCGGCGGGTACTTCGGCGACTCGACGACCGGCGTCGACAGGTCCGCGCCCACATCGAACAGATCGTTCTGCACGCGGACGAGGACCGTGACGACGTCCTCGCTCAACTGCCCGAGCGCGATCGCCGTGCCGATGACCGCGTTGGCCTCGTTGGCGTCGGCGTACGCGGAGATCCGCAGATCGGTCTTGGCGGTCCGGCTCATGTCGCCGAGGGCGGTGGTGCCCGTGTCGCCGGTGCGGGTGTAGATACGCGTCAGGTTGACCATGGGGTCAGCCTAAGGGCTGCCCCGTGATCCCCGGCGGGCGCAAGACGCCGGCCACGGCACCTCGCCGCGTCGCCGCAACGCCCGATGCATCCGGCGGGCGGACGGTCCCCGCGCCCTGCGATCCACCGCGTCCGACGCCGCGCGCTGCTCCGCCAGGAATCGCGGGACAGCCCCCGGTCAGGCGCCGGCCCTGCGGACGACGCGTGTGCCCACCGTCACGGCGAGCGCCGCGAATCCGAGGGCGACCAGAACGCCGTACAGCATGTGCGCGGTGGCGTACGAGCCCACGTACGCGTCCCGGACCGCGTCGACGAGGTAGCGGAACGGCGTGAGGTGCGACAGCACGTCCAGCCACCCCGGGCCCAGGGTCATCGGCAGCATCAGACCCGAGAGCAGCATCGCCGGCATGGTGACCGAGTTGATCAGGGGGCCGAACCCCTGCGGCGTGCTGACCTTCATGGCCAGGGCGTACGACAGTGAGGCCAGCGAGACCGTCAGCAGACCCACGAAGGCGAAGCCGATCAGGACTCCGGGCAGCGGGGCGCGCAACCCCATGACCAGGGCGGCGAGGACCAGCAGCACCGCCTGGAACATGAACAGCAGCGTGTCCCGCAGCACCCGTCCCAGCAGCAGCGCGGGCCGGCTGACCGGCGTCACCCGCATCCGGTCCACGACGCCGGTCGACTTGTCGATGATGAGGGCGAACCCGGCGAACGAGGCGCCGAACAGGCCGAGCTGGAGCAGCAGTCCGGGGACCAGGATCTGCCAGGAATCACCGGACGGGCCGAGCGGCAGCCCGGTGAGCAGCGGGCCGAAGAAGAGCAGGTACAGCAGCGGCATGAGGACGCCGAAGAGGATCTGGAACTTTGAGCGCAGGGTCTGTCGGACGTACCGCCCGAAGATGAGCGCGGTGTCGTGGAGAAGCACGGGACTCGTTTCCTAGACGGCGACGGGAGTGGCATCGGCGGGGGCGGGGGCGCGGCCGGTGATCGCCAGGAAGGCGTCCTGGAGCGAGGCGGCGGGCGAGCCCGCGTAATGGGTCTTCAGTGCGGCCGGGGTGCCCTCGGCCACGACCAGGCCGCCGTCGACCACGACCAGCCGGTCGGCCAGTGCGTCGGCCTCGTCGAGGTAGTGGGTGGTGAGCACGACGGTCGTGCCGTACGTGTCGCGCAGCCCGCGCACCAGGTCCCACAGATTGTTGCGGCTGCCGGGGTCGAGCCCCGTGGTCGGCTCGTCGAGGAAGAGCAGGGGCGGGCGGTGGGTGAGCCCCATCGCGATGTCGAGCCGCCGTCGCTGTCCCCCGGAGAGCGTGCCCGTCTTCCGGTCGAGCAGGTCGGACAGACCCAGGTCCCCGGCCAGCTCTCCGGCCCGGGCGACCGCCTCGGCCCTGCCGAGCCGGTACATCCGCCCCTGGGTGACGAGCTCCTCCCGCACGGTGATGTGGGGGTCCACACCGCCGGACTGGGCGACGTACCCGCACTTC
This sequence comes from Streptomyces sp. NBC_01013, assembly GCF_045162765.1. Classification (NCBI taxonomy): domain Bacteria; kingdom Bacillati; phylum Actinomycetota; class Actinomycetes; order Kitasatosporales; family Streptomycetaceae; genus Streptomyces; species Streptomyces sp. NBC_01013. The sequence goes on along the minus strand of NZ_CP108687.1, from coordinate 2,616,792 downwards.
TTCCGGACGCCCGCCGGGTCCGCGATCAGGTCGCAGCCCGCGACGGTGGCCGCGCCGGCGGTGGGGGCGAGCAGGGTCGTGAGCATGCGCAGGGTGGTGGTCTTGCCCGCCCCGTTGGGGCCGAGGAGGCCGACGACCTCGCCGGCCGCCACGGTCAGATCGATCGAGCGGACGGCCTCCACCGGGCCGGCCTTGGTGTCGAAGGTCCGGGCGAGCCCGGCCGTGCTGATGATTGGCATAGTGACCACAAAAACAGAGTCACTGAAAAATTGCAATGACACCAAATATTGATGAACCCCAGAGCGCCCTACGATGGGGGCATGGCTGAGGGACTCAGGGAGCGCAAGAAGCGCCAGACCAGGCAGCACCTCTCGGACGTGGCCACCGGCCTCTTCCTGGAGCGGGGCTTCGACGCGGTCACCATCGCCGAGATCGCACGGGCGGCCGACGTCTCGGTCAATACGGTCTACAACTACTTCCCGGCCAAGGAGGACCTCTTCCTCGACCGCAGCAGCGGCATCGTCGACCGCCTCTCGCGGTACGTCCGGGGCCGCGCCGAAGGGGAGTCCGCAGCCGACGCCGTCCTGCGTGAACTGCGCATCCAGGTCGAGGGCGTGTCACCCACCGTCGGTCTGATGGAGGGCTACGAGCGGTTCATGCGGGTCATCGAGGGTGCGGACAGCCTCAAGGCCCGCCTCTGGCACGTGCAACAGGAGGCCCTCCAGCACCTGGAGACGACCCTCCGGGAGGAGTGCCGGCCCGAGCCGGGGGACCGGACCGCGGTCCTGGTGGCCGGCCAGCTCTCCTGGGTGCACGGGACGCTCATGGCGTACATCGGTGGCGAGATGATGGCGGGCCGCAAGGCCGCCGAGGTGTCCCGGGACGCCCTCGGCCTGCTCGACGACATCGAGGACCTGCTGGGTGAAAGGGTGCTCAACTACGCCCGGCGCACCGCCGAATGACGTGTCCCGGTGTGATGTCCGTCATTTGAGACGTGACGCGCATCTCTTCGCTGCCCCAGCGCCCCTCACGGGTACTAACCTCCGCCGGAGAGCAAGGAACAAGAACCGTCGAGAATGCATAGGGGTGCCAACGTGGCCAGGAAGCTCGCCGTCATCGGCGCCGGACTCATGGGGTCCGGTATCGCGCAGGTTTCCGCCCAGGCGGGCTGGGACGTCGTGCTGCGTGATGTGACCGACGCGGCCCTGACCCGTGGCCGTGACGGCATCAAGGCCTCCTACGACAGGTTCGTCTCCAAGGGCAAGCTCGCGGAGGCCGACGCCGAGGCCGCGCTCGCCCGTATCACCACGACCACCGACCTCGACGCGGTCGCCGACGCGGACATCGTGGTCGAGGCCGTCTTCGAGAAGCTGGAGGTGAAGCACGAGATCTTCCGGGCCCTCGACAAGATCGTCCGGGACGACGCCGTGCTCGCCTCCAACACCTCCGCCATCCCGATCACCAAGATCGCGGCCGTGACGGAGCGCCCGGAGCGCGTCGTCGGTGTGCACTTCTTCTCGCCCGTTCCGATGATGCAGCTCTGCGAACTCGTACGCGGCTACAAGACCAGCGACGAAGCACTCGCCGCCGCACGGGAGTTCGCGGAGTCGGTCGGCAAGACCTGCATCGTGGTCAACCGCGACGTGGCCGGCTTCGTCACCACCCGGCTGATCTCGGCGCTCGTCGTCGAGGCCGCCAAGCTGTACGAGTCGGGCGTCGCCTCGGCCGAGGACATCGACATCGCCTGCAAGCTCGGTTTCGGCCACGCGATGGGGCCCCTCGCCACCGCGGACCTCACCGGCGTCGACATCCTGCTGCACGCCACCGGCAACATCTACACCGAGTCCCAGGACGAGAAGTTCGCCGCCCCGGAGCTGATGCGCCGGATGGTCGATGCGGGTGACATCGGGCGCAAGAGCGGGCAGGGCTTTTACACCTACTGATCGTTTTCGGTCCCCGGTTGCCTGATCTGCCGTCAATCAGGCCCGGGATTCCGGGGGCCGTCTTTCGGAGCCGGTGGATCCGCAGGGGATCCACGGCGGGCCTCAGTCACTCCACGGAGTGAATTCGGTATCGGTTCGCTTACAGACGGCAACCTCCCTGTCGTTGCCGCAGTCAGTTGGGGCAGGGACAGTTTCAGACAGACCGACCATGCCACGGAGCATTGCAGGGGAGCGCATATGCACATCAGGGGCGACCACGCCGAGCTGGTCGTCGGGGGCCGCCTCGACGTCCGAAGCGCGGCGGACGCCCGTACGGTCCTGCACTCGGCCCTCGACGACGGAGTCGGCGATCTGGTGCTCGACCTGACCGAGCTGGATTCGTGGGACGCGACCGGGCTGGGCGTCATCATGGGAGCGCACCGGCGGGCCGGGCGCGCCGGGCGCCGGCTGGTGCTCCGCGGTGTACCGCCGCAGATGCAACGCCTGCTGGTGGCCACCAGGCTGCACCGCATCCTGGCCATCGAGGGTGGAATCGCCGCAGAATCGCTGCCGCGCGTCTGAGAGCGCCCGGCGGTGAAGGCCCTTCCGGGTGCACGGCCCAGGGCCGGCCGGCGCACGGAGGCGGCGTCGTGAGGTCACGGCCGAAGCCACACAATCCTCACGAGACCGTGATCTGTGGGGCGGCGCGGCACCCCGGATGTTCGTAGATACTGTGCGAAGGTTTAGGGTTCGGCCGTCTGCCGATTGACGGACCCACCTGGCGGGCACCGGGCCGGAAGCGACAGCTGGACGTGCGAGGCCGGGAGGGACAACCGTGCTCGACGCGTCTTGGGAGCTTTGGCGATGGACCCGATACACCGGGGGCCGGAAGAGTTCGGTCACGACGGCAACGGCTTCGCCGAGGAAGCCGGCAGGCGCCGTCCTTCCCGTGATCCGCTGACTCCTGATTTCGGTCAGCAAACACCGCAACAGGTGCGCATCGTCCCCCTCGTGGCCGGCGATCTCCTGCTCACCGTCAACCCCGTCGACGGCAGTGAGGTCGAGCCGTGCCCGCCCGGGGAGCAGCCCGCCGAACCCGTCCGGCGCACCCCCGCCGAGCGAGCCGACCGTGAGCGGGCCGCAGCGCCGCCCGTACCGCCCGGCCCGCCCGTCCTCCGGCTTCCCCTGCTGCAGCGCGAGGACGAACGCGAACGGCTGATGCGTCTGCTGACCCGCGGCCGCTCCGTACGGCTCACCGGACCGGCCGGTTCCGGCCGAACTGCCCTGCTGAACGCCGTAGCCGCCGACTGTGCGGAACTCGCCCCCGACGGAGTCGTCCGGCTCAACGGCCACAAGCGCACGGTCGCCGACCTCCTCCACGGACTCTTCGAGGCCGTCCACGACGCGCCGCTGCACCGCCCGGCCCCGGGGCTGCTGCGGGAGAAGCTGCGGTCGACCGGCGCAGTCGTCATCCTCGACGACCTGGAGTTCGGGGGCGCCGCGCTGGACGAACTGCTCGACGCGACGCCCGAGTGCGCCTTCCTGATGGCGGCGACCCCCGATGTGGCCGCGCCCGGCTCCGACTCCCACATCGAAGAGGTCTTCCTCGCCGGCCTCGACCGCGCCACGTCGGTGGACCTGATGGAGCGGGTGGTCGAGCGGAAGCTCACCGAGGAGGAGGCCAACTGGGCGGGCGACCTCTGGTTCGAGTCCGAGGGCCTCCCGCTGCGCTTCGTCCAGGCGGGCGCGCTGCTGCGCCAGCGCGACCTGTTGAGCACCGACCCGACCGCGTACGACGAATACGGCTACCTGGAGAACCGGCCCGTCGAGGAGCCGCCCGCGCCCGGGGCGGCCGTCGAGGCGGAGGCCGCCGAGGTGGCGCTGCCCAGCCTGGGTGAGGGCGCCGCACCCGCCGCCCTGCTCGGCTCCCGGCTGAGCGCGGCCGCGCGCGACACCCTGCGCTTCGCGGTGGCGCTCGGCGGCGAGGTGCCGCACCAGGCACACCTGCCGGCGCTCGTGGGGGACACCCACGCGGACGCGGCCCTCAGTGAGCTGGCCGGCTGCGGACTGCTGTCCCCGGCCGGTTCCCGCTACCGGCTGGCGGCCGGAGTCCTCGCCCAGTTGGAGGCCGCCGGATACGGGGACGGCGTCACCGACCGGGCCCGGACGGTGGCCCAGCACTACGCATGGTGGGCCGGTCACCCCTCCGTCACCCCCGCGCGAGTGGTGGCGGAGGCCGACGCGATCGTCGCGGCGATGGCCCAGCTGGTGCCGGGGGACGGGGCCGGGCAGACCAGCGTCGCCGTACTGCTGGCCCGCAGCGCCTCGCCCGCCTTGGCAGCCGGGCTGCACTGGAGCGCCTGGGAGAGGGCCCTGCGGATCGGCCAGGAGGCGGGCCGGATCGCCGGCGAGGTCGCCGAAGAGGCTTACTTCCACCACGAGTTGGGCGTACTCGCCCTCTGCACCGGCAACCTGGACCGGGCCAGGGCCGAGCTGGAGACGTCCATCAGCATGCGCGGTGCGCTCGCCGACAAGTCCGGTGCGGTGGCCGGGCGGCGGGCGCTCGCCCTGGTCGAGGACCGTGCCGGTGGAACGGCCGCGGGCGGTGTCCCGGCGACCGAGGAGATACCGGCCAACCGCTTCGACGCGTCGCCGCCCCGTGGGCTGCCGGCCGTGATACCCGTCTCGATGCCGCGGACGCGCCCGGACGAGACCGTCGTCGTCTCCCGGCACAGCGCGCCGCCGACCACCGACGGGCAGGGGAGCGGCGGACGCTTCGCGATTCTCGGCGGGGCCCGGCGCAATCTCGTCGCTGCCGGAGCGGGCGTCCTGCTGGCCGGAGTGCTCGGCACGGTGGTGACCCTCGGGCTCACCTCGAACAGTGACCCGGAGGGTGACCCCGGAGCCTCGACCGAGCAGTCGGTGACCGAGGGCGGCGACACGGAGGAGGAGCTGCCGGCCGAGGAGCCCACGGACGGCACGACCCCGTCCGCCAGGACATCGGGCTCCGCGTCGTCGTCCGCCACCCCGGGCCCTGCGGGGAGCGAGTCCGTGCCGGCGGGAGGGAGCGAGATGTCGTCCCCCGGCGCTACGGCCTCGGAGTCCTCCCCGTCGTCGACGGGCGACTCGACGCCGGACAAGCCCTCGCCCACGCGTACGACAGGGGGGCCGAGGCCGACGAAGACGACGACTTCGCCCACGGGTTCTACGTCCACTCCTCCGGAGGCCACTGAGTCGTCGTCCCCCACGGGGGAGCCGACGCCCACGGAGTCGGAGACGACGGAGCCGACCGTGCCCGGTTCGTCGGACTCGGCGAGCGGCCCCTCGGGGCCGAGTGAGAGTCCTTCGGTGTTCTGAGCCGGGGCGTCCCGGTGGTGCCGCGTCCTCGGCCGGACGGGCTGGAAGGGCCGGACGGGCCCGGTGCTCGTCCGGCGAGGTGTCCGGCTTCCCCCCAGAGGTTTCCGCCCTCGAACGCCGCGTGGGCCCGAAGGGCCCGGCGGGCGTGGGGGCGGTGCGAAGGCCGGGGCGGCGGGCGACGGGTCAGAAGAGCCTGAGCTTGTCGTCCTCGATGCCGCGCATCGCGTCGTAGTCGAGGACCACGCACCCGATGCCGCGGTCCGTCGCCAGGACGCGGGCCTGGGGCTTGATCTCCTGGGCGGCGAAGATGCCCTTCACCGGCGCCAGGTGGGGATCGCGGTTGAGCAGCTCCAGATAGCGGGTCAGCTGCTCCACGCCGTCGATGTCGCCGCGCCGCTTGAGCTCGACCGCCACGGTCTGCCCGTCCGCGTCACGGCACAGGATGTCGACGGGGCCGATCGCGGTGAAGTACTCGCGGCGGATGAGGGTGTAGCCCTCGCCGAGCGTCTCGATGCGGTCGGCAAGCAGTTCCTGGAGGTGAGCCTCGACGCCGTCCTTGATCAGGCCGGGGTCGACACCCAGCTCGTGGGACGAGTCGTGGAGGATTTCCTCCATCGTGATGATCAGTTTTTCGCCCGCCTTGTTCACCACGGTCCAGACGCCCGCGGTGTCGTCGGCGCCCTCCTTCAGGGTGCAGGGCGGCGACATCCAGTTGAGCGGTTTGTACGCCCTGTCGTCGGCATGGATCGACACGCTCCCGTCCGCCTTCACCAGGATCAGACGGGGAGCGGAGGGCAGGTGGGCCGTGAGCCGGCCCGCGTAGTCCACGGAGCAGCGGGCGATGACGAGACGCATGGTCGGCAACGCTACTCGACGACAGGTGCTCGACGCGATTCACCCACCCGTCACTCCACTCCCGCCGCAGAGTGACGCTTTCTGGCTTGCCCCTCTTTGAACCCCTTCGTTATTGGCCGGTTGTGTTCCCAATCTCCTGGTGCGGCCCGGACTGCGCCCTTACCGTGGATGCAGGAGGTCGCCGTACGTGCACGCTGCGTCGCCGGCCCCCTTCCCTGCCCGTAAGGCCCCGGCCCTCTGCCGGGGTCGCGAGAGGAGAACCCATGTCGCTCGACGTCTCACCGGCGCTGTTGGAACAGGCCGAGCGAGGCGAGGTCGACGAAGCCGACTTCGTCGACTGCGTCCGGACCTCCCTGCCCTACGCATGGGAGATGATCAGCTCGTTGGTGGCTCAGCTGAAGGTCGACGGCGGGCAGTTCGCCGACAACCAGACGCCGCCGCCCAATGAGCAGGCACGTGGTCAGCTGCTGCGTGCGCTCGCGAGTGATGCGATACGCGGCGCGCTGCAGCGGCACTTCGGGGTGCGCCTGGCATTCCAGAACTGCCACCGCGTCGCGGTGTTCCCGCTGGACGCCTCGGTCGACGACCGACTGGCCCGATTCACCTCGGTGAGGGGCCAGTTGCTCAACCAGTCGCCCGAACTTCGGGACTGCTGAACGCTTCTGCTGCCGCCCTGGGCCGCGGGAGGTGCAACTGGTCCGGGGCGGCAGCTCCCGTACGTACACCGTGCAACCCATGCGTGTGGGTCATTCGAGGAGTGGCAGTACCTCGGTGCCCAGCCGCGCTACGTTCTCCTCCGTGGCCACCAGATCTCCGGAACCCTCCACCAGGAGTGCGAAGCGGGTGATGCCGGTGCGCTCCGCCGTGGCCGCGAGGCGGTCGGCCGCGAGCCGGGGCGGGCCCACCGGATGAAGCCCGCAGAGCAGCTCCGTGTAGCCGACCGGGTCGCGCATCACCCGGTGCCGGCCGTCGACCGTGACATGGGCGTCGAGACCCTGCCGCAGCCATCCGGGCATCGCCTTCACGAGCGTCTCCCGGGCGTCGTCGGCACGGTCCGCGATCTGGGCCACGCCCGCGGATACGTGCCCCGCCTCCCGTACGCTCTCCGGCGAACGGCCGGCAGCGAGTGCGCAGGAGCGCCAGAGGGCGACCATCTCGGCCTTCTCCTCGTCCCCGCAGTGCATCCCGAGCAGCATCGGCAAGCCGTTCTCAGCGGCGAGTTTCACGCTCTTCGGCGAGGTGCACGCGACGATCACCTCCAGACCCCCGGGGCTCTCGCCGCTCTCCTCGTCGAGCAGCTCGTCGGCCCGGGGGACCACCGCCACCTCGCGGAAGCCGTAGCGCTCCCCGCGGCCCGCGACCCGCGCCTCGCGCAGCCAGTCGAGCAGCAGCCCCAGGGACTCGGGGAAGCCGTGCTCGTACGCCTCCAGGCCGCCGCCGAACACCTCCAGATCGATCCAGGGACCGCCCCGGCCCACCCCGAGGGTGAACCTGCCTCCGCTGGTGAGGTGCAACAGCGCGGCCTGCTCGCCGAGTGCGACCGGGTGCTGGGTCGGCAGCACGCTCACCGCCGTGCCGACGCGGATCCTGCGCGTGCGGCCGAGCAGCAGCGCGGCCAGCGTCACGGCGGACGGGCAGACTCCGTACGGTACGAAATGATGTTCGGCCAGCCAGACCGAGTCGAGGCCGGACTCCTCCGCGACCTCGGCGGACCGGATCGCGCGATGCAGCGCTTCACCCGGTCCCTGCCCCGGAAACTGGGCTGCCAGTACGAACGTTCCCACACGCATCGCTTCATACCTCCTTGCGGCCGCCGCGGCTCTCCCCTACTGGCAACAACGTCTGACACGTGCCAAAGGCACGGTCCGACGGGAAGTTGTTGCGATTTTCCGGTAACCCGTCCCGTCGAGGGCGGTGCGGTACGCCTGCCCCCGCCGAATGGCCCTACGCTGGACGGGAACTGCCAGCCTGCCCCGTGAGGTGTCACGTGTCCCCGCGCCGCAACCGCCCCCGAGGCGGCGAGAGCTCCACCGACAGCGCGAGCGCGGCGGGGGACCGGTACGGCGGCGGAGGGCGCTCGGAGGAGTGGCAGGGCGAGGAGTGGTCGGTCCGTCCGGTGAGCGGCGCGAGCGCGATGGGCAAGCGCTACCGGTGCCCCGGCTGCGACCAGGAGATCCCCTCGGGCATCCCGCACCTGGTCGCCTGGTCCGAGTACGGCGGGATCGACGACCGCAGGCACTGGCACAAGGCGTGCTGGAACGCGAAGGACCGCCGCACCACACGGGTGCAGCGGTCCAGGAACGCCCCTCGCTACTGAACGGCGGGGGCGGTCGTCAGACGTCGCGGTTGTTCATCGTCAGGTAGGCGCCGCCCAGGGCAACGGCGGTCACGCCGAGCATGATCCAGAGCGGGTCCCAGCCGGAGGGCCCGCCGGACGACGTCACCGAGTTGTTGTAGAAGATGCTGAGCTGGTTGGGGATGGAGTACTCCAGGAGCCACTCCTGGAGCGACTTCAGGGACTCGGTGAACATGAAGATGGCCAGCACGAGCGGCAGCAGAACGAGGCCGATCATGATGGTGATGGCGCCGGCCGAGTGGCGGATCAGCGCGCCGACACCCAGCGAGAGCAGCCCCAGCGACGCCATGTAGAGACCCACGCCGACCGTACCGCGCAGCCACTCGTCACCTGTGGGCGCCTGGGCGTCCAGGATGGATGTCTGGAGCAGGGCGACGATCGTGGTCATGACGGTCGTCAGGACGAACGTGAGCAGGAAGAAGACGATGGCCTTGGCGCTCAGCACCCGGGCCCGGCTCGGGCACGCCGTCAGCGTCGTACGGATCATGCCGGTCCCGTACTCGGACGCGATGGTCATCACGCCGAGCGTGATCACGCAGATCGATCCCAGGAGCACCCCGAAGAAGCCGAGGCTGAGCACCGGGGTGCTGCCGAGGTCGGCGTCGGAGGTGTTGACCACCACCGCCGAGAGCACCCCGATGGCGAGCAGCAGCACGATCATGACGCCGAGCGTCCACATCGTGGAGCGCACGGAACGGATCTTGGTCCACTCGGAGGCGATCGCGTCGCTGAGGGTGGCGGGACGCACCGGGATCGGCGAGGTGTAGTAGCCGGCCTGCATGCCCTGCCCGTACTGCTGGGCGGAGGGGGGCTGCTGGTACGCCTGCTGCTGGTACGGCGCCTGCGGCGTCGGCGGCGTGGACGGCGTTGTCATCGGGAGTCCTCGCTGGTGTCGCTCTTGGTCGGGGCGGCGGGGGGCCCGGCAGGCGCTGCCGGAGCGGGGGCGGCGGCGGGAGCCGCGGGAGCGGCCGGGGCCACTGCCGGGACAGCGGGTGCCGGAGCGGCCGCGTACGGGTTCTGTCCGGGCGGCGGCGGGGCGTACCAGCCCTGCTGCGGCACCTCGGGAACGTGCGGCTGGGGCGGGGCGTATCCCTGCTGCGGTCCGTATCCGCCGGGCGGCGGCGCCTGCAGATGGGCGACCTGGTCGGCCGTCGAGCGGTAGTCCACGGCGCCCTGCGTCATGCGCATGTACGCCTCCTCCAGCGAGGCCTGGTGCGGCGAGAGCTCCCACAGCCGGACGTCGGCCTCATGGGCCAGATCGCTGATGCGGGGCAGTCGCAAGCCCGTGATCCGCAGGGCTCCGTCCGGCTCCGACATGACCTGGCCGCCCGCCTCGGTGAGGGTGGCGGTGAGCTTCTCGCGCTGCTCGGGCCCGTCGTCCGGGACCCGCACCCGGGCGAAATCGGCCGAGTTGGCCGAGATGAAGTCCGTGATGCTCATGTCGGCCATCAGTTGACCGCGGCCGATCACGATGAGGTGGTCGGCGGTGAGAGCCATCTCGCTCATCAGGTGGCTGGAGACGAAGACCGTACGACCCTCGGACGCCAGCATCTTCATCAGGTTACGGACCCAGAGGATGCCCTCCGGGTCGAGACCGTTGACCGGCTCGTCGAAGAGCAGCACCTGCGGGTCGCCCAGCAGCGCGGCCGCGATGCCCAGGCGCTGTCCCATGCCCAGCGAGAAGCCCTTGGACCGCTTCGACGCGACCTGCTGGAGGCCGACGACGCCCAGAACCTCGTCGACCCGGGCGGCCGGGATACCGGCGAGCTGAGCGAGCGAGAGCAGATGGTTGCGTGCGCTGCGCCCGCCGTGCACGGCCTTGGCGTCGAGCAGGGCGCCGACCTGACGCGGCGCGTTCGGCAGATTGCGGAACTCGTGGCCGCCGATGGTCACCCGGCCCGCCGTCGGCCGGTCCAGGCCGAGAATCATCCGCATCGTGGTCGATTTGCCCGACCCGTTGGGACCGAGGAATCCGGTGACGGCGCCGGGCCGCACCTGGAAGGAAAGGTTGTACACGGCCGTCTTCGCGCCGTAGCGCTTCGTCAGGCCGACTGCCTCGATCATGCTCCAGCCCCATCGACTTATCTGTCGTCGGGGCACAGGCCATCGGCCGCACGCCCCCCGTAAGAGTTAGGAGGATATCCAGCCCTTGACGGTTCCGGCCAAGTCGTAACCGGGCGAGTCCGGTCACGTCTCGCTCACGGTGCCGTGGGCGGTGGCCGGTGGGCGGTGGACCATGGCCCCGTCGGGCGTGCCGTACCCGGGTCGGGCCCGCACCGGGTCAGGCGTCGCGCTTCCCGGTGAGGCCCGCACACCGGTCAGGCGTCGCGCTTCTTCAGGACGAGGAAACCGCCGAGCACCGCGGCCGCCACCCACGCCACCATGATCAGCAGCCCGGTCCACGGCCCGTACGGGCCCGGATCGCTGTCCATCGCGTCGGGCACCACCTGCATGATCTTGGAACCGGCCTGGTCGGGGAAGTACCGGGCGACGTTCTTCGCCCCCGGCACGGCCGACAGGATCTGGGAGACCAGGAAGAAGAACGGCATCAGGATGCCGAGCGACAGCATGGAGCTGCGCAGCATCGCCGCCACCCCCATGGAGAAGACCGCGATCAGCCCCATGTAGAGACCGGCGCCGAAGACCGCCCGCAGCACGTTGTCCGCGCCGATGCCGATGCTGTGGTCACCGAGCAGGGCCTGGCCGAGGAAGAAGGCCACGAAGCTGGTGACCAGCCCGACCGCCAGGGCCAGCACTCCGGCGACCAGCATCTTGCTGAAGAGGAAGGTGGCGCGCTGGGGCACCGCCGCCAGGGAGGTGCGGATCATGCCGGAGCTGTACTCCGTACCGACCACCAGGACACCGAAGACCACCATCGCCAGCTGACCGAGAATCATCCCGGAGAAGCTGATGAACGTGGGGTCGAAGGTGGCCCTCTCCGCATCGGAGAGGTCGTCGAACTGGGAGTTCATCACCGCACAGAGCGCGGCGCCCATCGCGACGGTGACGGCGAAGGCGCAGATCAGCGTCCACGTCGTCGAGGAGACCGTACGGATCTTGGTCCACTCGGAGGTCAGGACCGCGGGTACCGATGCCATCGTCGTCACACCCCCGTTCCGGTGCCGGAACCGCCGGGAGCCCCCGGGGCGTCACGGGGCGGCCGGTCCCACTGGTCACCCCAGTGAGGCCCCACCGGCGGTACCGCGGCCCCCTGCTCGGAGTGCGCGTGGTACTCCACCGAGTCCGCCGTCATCTGCATGAACGCCTCCTCGAGAGAGGCCCGCTGGGAACTCAGCTCGTGCAGCACGATCGTGTGCCGGGCGGCGAGCTCGCCCAGCGCCTCGGTGGTCGCGCCGTCGATCTCCAGCGTGCCGTTGCCCGACTCCACCGCGACGATTCCCTCCGCGTGCAGGATGTCCCGCAGCCGCTCCTGCTGCGGGGAGCGCAGCCGTACGTAACTGCGGGAGTTCTGATGGATGAAGTCGGCCATCGAGGTGTCGGCGAGCAGCCGGCCCTGCCCGATCACGATCAAATGGTCCGCGGTCAGCGCCATTTCACTCATCAGATGAGACGAGACGAAGATCGTCCGGCCTTCCGCGGCGAGCGCCTTCATCAGATTGCGGATCCAGTGAATTCCCTCGGGGTCCAGACCATTGACGGGTTCGTCGAACATCAGGATCTCGGGATCACCGAGCAGTGCCGACGCGATTCCCAGCCGCTGACCCATACCGAGGGAGAAACCCTTGGACTTCTTCTTCGCCACCGCGGTCAGGCCGACGGTGTCGAGAACCTCCGCCACCCGGCTCTCCGGGATCCGGTTGCTCTGGGCGAGACAGAGCAGGTTGTTGTAGGCGCTGCGGCCGCCGTGCATCGACTTGGCGTCCAGCAGCGCGCCGATGTACTTCAGTGGCTCAGACAGCTCGCGGTAGTGCTTGCCGTCGATGCGCACCGATCCGCTGGTGGGGTTGTCGAGATCGAGCATCATCCGCATCGTGGTGGACTTGCCCGCCCCGTTGGGTCCCAGAAAACCCGTCACCATCCCCGGTCTGATCCGGCACGACAACTGGTCAACGGCAACCTTGTTGCCGAAGCGCTTGGTGAGGCCATCGAGCTCGATCATGCGATCACGCTAGAACGGCCGCGCGCCCGGCGCCACCACAAGGGCGGAACCGGGCGCGCAAGGGTTGGACCGGCCGGGTGATCAGCGGGTCTGCTGCGCCGGGACGCCGCGGGAGGCGGGCTCCTCGTCGGCGGGGGAACCGGCGGCGGCCACCGCGGCACCCGTCAGCGTCGCCAGCATCTCGCGGACGTTGGTCAGCTGCGCGTTGATCGAGTCGCGGCGGTTGGTGAGCGCCGCCAGCTCGCGCTCCGACTCGCTGCGGATCCGGTCGGCCTTCGCGTTGGCGTCGGCCACGATGTCCTCGGCCTGGCGCTGAGCGGTCTCCACCGTCTGGCGGGCGCGGCGCTCGGCGTCCGTGCGGAGCTTCTCGGCCTCCAGACGGAGCTGCTCGGCGCGGTGCTCGATCTCGGCCAGACGCTTCTCGGCCTTGGCCTGACGGGACGCGAGGTCGCGCTCCGACTGGTCGCGGCGCTTGGCCAGGTTGGTCTCGAAGTCCGCGGCGGCCTGGGCGGCCTTGGCGCGGGTCTCCTCGAAGAGGGCGTCGGCCTCCTCGCGCTTCTGGGCCGCGTCCTTCTGCGCGTCCGAGCGCAGCGTGGTGGCCTCACCCTGGGCCTTCTCGACGATGCGGACGCCGTCGTCCTCGGCCTTGGCCTTGCGCTCGGCAGCGAAGGTCTCGGCGTCGTTGCGCACCTGCTGGGCGGCGGACTCGGCGAGCTCGCGGTGCTGCTCGGCGGCGCGACGGGCCTCCTCACGCAGGTCCTTGGCCTCCTCCTCCGCAAGGCGGAGAATCTTCTCCACGCGCGCGCCGAGACCCGCGTACGACGGTTCCGCGTCGTTCACCTGAGCCTGGGCGTTCTGCGTTTCGAGGTGGAGCTCCTCGATGCGCTTTTCCAGAGACGTGATGCGGGCGAGAGCACTATCACGGTCGGCGACGAGCTTGGTAATGCGGTCATCCACCTGACCGCGGTCGTAACCACGCCGCACGAGCTCGAAGCCGAATGGGGAGGAAGGGTCACTCATGGGGTTCCTGTCGAAGTGAGACCGGTGAGGTGATAGAGGGAATCCTAGGGGCCAGAACGGCGTGTCATCGAGCAGATGCCCGTTTGATCTGGAGAATGACACCCCTTTTGAGTGGCTAACCCCCGTAACCCTTGCCACTCGGAGGGCTGAACGTCCTTGCCGAACCACGGCAGAGCGCCGGATGGCTACCCATCCGACTGCTTGCCACCCGCACGAGTGCCCGCTGCTGCCGTGGCCTTGACGCTGCCGGGCGGACCGGCGCCCGCGCCCTTACCGCCCGCCCCCGGGGTCTCGAAAGACTCCAACGCCTCCAGGACGTCCTGGACACGGGAGATCTCCGTGTTGATGTCCGCACGCCGGCGCACCAGGACATCGAGCTCGCGCCGTCCCTCGTCCACCGTCCGCTTGGCCTCGGCCTCGGCGTCGGCCCGCAGCTTCTCGGCCTCGCGCACCAGGCTGGCCTTCTTCTGCTCGGCCTCCTTGAGCAGCGACTCGGCCCGCTTCACGGCGGCGATCCGGACCTTGCTCGCCTCCGAGTTGGCGTCGGACAGGAGTTCCTTGGCCTTCGCCGCGGCTTCCTCGCGCTGCTCGGTCGCCGCCTTCATCAGATTGTCGACGCGCTCGCCGGCCGTCTTCATCTGCTCGGACGTCTCCCGGCGGGCCCGGTCGTGCAGCTCCTGGATCTCGCTCTCCAGGCGCGTCCTGAGCTCCTCGGCGCGCTCCCGGATCTGGGTGGCGTCCCGGCGGGCGCCGACCAGCAGCTCGTCCGCGTCCGTACGGGCCCGCTCCACCAGGGTGTTGCCCTCGACGGTCGCCTCGGAGGTGATCCGCACGGCCTCCTTGCGGGCCGCCCCGACCATCGTGTCAGCCTGCTCCTCGGCCTCGGTGGCGGCGCGAAGCGCCTCCTCCTGGGCCTTGTTGATGAGCTGGTCGGCCTGCTCGGCGGCGTCGGCACGGCGCTTCGAGGCGGACTCGCGTGCCTCGTCCAGCAGCCGGTCCGCCTCCTGGCGGGCCTCGGCGCGCATCTGTTCGGCCGCTGCCTCGGCCTCGCCGCGCAGCCGCTCCGACTCCTCGCGGGTACGGGCCGCGTGCTCCTGCGCCGAACCGACGGTCGCCGCCGCCTCGGCCCGCAGCCGCTCCGCCTCGCCCGCCGCCTCGTCACCGAGCCGGGCCGCCTGCTGCGTCGCCTCGTTGCGGATCCGCTCCGCCTCGGCCGTGGCCTCGGACATCAGGCTGTCGGCCTGCTCCGCCGCCTGGGACCGCATCCGGTTGGCGTCCTCACGGGCCTCGGCCCGGCTGCGCGCCGCGTCCTGCTCGGCGGACGCCAGGGCGTCGGACGCCTCGGTACGCATCCGCTGGCTGTACTCCGCGGTGTCAGCGCGCAGCCGCTCCGACTCCGTGATCGCCTCGGAGACGGTCCGCTCGGCCATCGCCTTCGCGGCGTCGGTCTCCTCCTGTGCCACCCGGCGGACCCGGGCCGCGTCCTCGCCGGCCCGTTCCCGCTCCGCGTAGGCGTCGGAGCGGACCCGGTCCGCCTCGTCCTGCGCCTCGGACTTCGTCCGCTCCGCGACGTGCTCGGCGGTGGAGCGCAGCCCGGCGATCTCCGCCTCGGCCTGCTCCTGGAGGCCGTTGACCGAATCCCGTACCTGCTGTGCGGTCTGCTCGGCCGCGGTGACCATCTCGGTCGCCCGCGCGTCCGCCTCCTCGACCAGACGCTGGGCCTCGGCCTGCGCCTCCTCCACCCGCTTGCGGGCGGACGCCAGGAGCTCCTCGCTCTGCTCGCGGGCCCGCTCGCGCTCCTGGTTGGCCTCGGTGCGTGCCGCGTCGAGGGTCTCCTCGGCCTCGCGGCGGCGCCGGTTCGCCTCCTCCTGGGCTGCGGCGAGCGCCTCGGCGGCCTCCGTGCCCACGCGTTCGGCGGCGGCCGCCGCCTCCGACCGGACCCGGTCGGCACTCTCCTGCGCCTCGGTCTTCAGCCGCTCGGCCTCGACGGCCGCCTCGCTGCGCAGCCGTACGGCGACGGCCTCGCCCTCCGCACGGGACTGCGAGGCATCGGCGGCGG
Organism: Streptomyces sp. NBC_01013; assembly: GCF_045162765.1. Lineage (NCBI taxonomy): Bacteria > Bacillati > Actinomycetota > Actinomycetes > Kitasatosporales > Streptomycetaceae > Streptomyces > Streptomyces sp. NBC_01013. Next base: position 2,601,103 of record NZ_CP108687.1, on the reverse strand, counting down.
CCTCGTCGCGCAGCCGCTGGGCCTCGGCCTCGGACTGCTCCTGGAGCGTGCGCAGCCGCTCGGCGGCCTCCGTGCGCAGCCGCTCCGACTCCTCGTTCGTCTCGCGCCGGATGCGCTCCGCGTCGGACCGTGCCTCGCCCAGTGTCTGCTCGGCGGTGGCGACCCGGCTCTCGGCCTCGGTGTGCAGCCGGGTCAGCTCCTCGGCCGCCTCCGTCTGCCGGACCGCGATCGCCCGCTCGGTCTCCTCGCGCAGCTCGGCCGCCGCCCGCTCGGCCGCGGCCGTGACCGACTCGGCCTGCTCCTCGGACTCGGTGCGCAGCTGTTCGGCCTCGGCACGGGCCCGCTCCAGGGCCTCCTCCGCCTGCTTGCGCAGCGCTGCCGCCCGCTCGGTGGCCTCGGTACGGACCCGCTCGCTCTCGGCGCTCGCGGCGCCCCGCAGCTCCTCCGCGTCCGCCTTCGCCTTGGCCAGAAGCTCCTCGGCGGTCTTCGCGCCCTCCTCGATCTGCTGGAGGGCCTCGCGACGGGCCTCGCCGCGGATCCGCTCGCCCTCGGCGACCGCTTCGGAACGCAGCTGCTCGGCCTCGCCGCGCAGCCGGCGCGCCTCTTCCTGGAGCTCGACCGTCTTGGCCCGGTACTCCTTGGTGTCGTCCTTGGCCGCGCCCTTGAGCTGGTCGGCCTGCTCGGCGGCCTCGCCGCGCAGCCGGTCCGCCTCGGCCTCCGCCTCGCGGCGGATCCGGTCGGCCTCCTCGCTCGCCGCCCGGGTGGTCGACTTCGCGTCGTCGGACGCCTTGGTCAGCACCTCCTCGGCGGCCCGGGCAGCCTTGGCGAGCTGGGCCGCGGCGTCCTCCGCCGCGGCGGTGCGCGCGCTGTCGGCCGCCTCGGAACGGAGCCGGTCCGCCTCGGCACGGGCATCGGCGAGCGCCTGTTCGGCCTCCGCCTTGAGGGACTCGGCGTCCTTGGTGGCCTCGCCGACCAGCCGGGCGATCTCCGACTTGGCGGTGCGGGTGCGCTGCTCGTTCTGCGACTCGGCGCCGGCCAGCCGCTTGACCGCGGCCTCCTTCGCCTCGGACAGCACCTTCTCGGCCTCGACCCGCGCCTCGCGAAGCTGCGTCTCGGCCTCCTGCATGCGCTGCTCGGCGGCCCGGTTCAGCTCCGTGGTCTGCTGCCGCGTCTGCTCGGTCTCGGCCGTCGTCGACGTCCGCAGCTGCTCGGCGTGGGTGGTGGCCTCCTGCGCCTGGCTGGACGCGGCGTTGAGCAGCCGCTCGGCGTCCTTGCGTGCGCGCAGCAGGATCGACTCGGCCTCGGAGCGGGCGGCCTCGGCCTCGGAGCCCAGACGTCGGCGCGTCTCGTCGGCCAGCCGGGCGGTCTCGGCACGGGCGGCGCTCAGGGCCTGCTCGGCCTCGGCCCGCGACTCCTCAAGGAGACGGCGGGCCTGGGACTCGGTCCGGGCGCGCAACTGCTCGGCCCAGGCCACGTTCTCGTTGACGTGGGACTCGACGGTCTGCCGGCGCTCCGCCAGCTCCTGGTCGAGCTGCTGGCGGCGCTGCACGGCCTCGTTGTGCAGTTCGGCCTGGAGCCGCGCCTGATGCTCGGCGTGCTCCTGAAGGATCCGCTGCGTCTGCGCACGGGCGTCGCGGAGCTCGCGCTCGGCGTCGGTGCGCAGCTGCTCGGCCTGGATCTGGGCATTACGGAGCAGCTGCTCCGCCTGGTAACCGATGTCCGCGCTGTCGTAGGCGGGACGGGTCGCCAGACTGCGCCGGGCCTCGTGCAGCTTGGCACGCAAGACCTCGACCTGGTAACCGAGGTCCTCGGCGTGCTGGACGGCCTTCTCCCGGTCGGTCTTCAGCCGGTCCATCTCGGCTTCGAACCGCGAGAGATGGTCGTCTTCAGCTCGGTGGCTCTCCTGGCGTTCGTAGCCCCGCACTGCGCGGTCCCATCCTTCCCCGAGCTCTCAACTTCGTTCGAGCAGGGGAGACCCCAACCCTGATCGCGAACTCCATACGAGTACCGCTCGCGGGCGAACGGTCCCCCCGGGGGAATGGTGACAGATCAACGGCTGAGGACGCGGCGCGGCCCCGACCCGGCCCCGGCCCGGAACCGCCCACTCTACCGGGCCGGGTATCCCTGAGAAGCGGTTGTCCGCCTCCCGCTGGGCGCGGGGCGCCCGGCACGGCCGCTCGCGACGTTGCCGGAATGCCCGCACAGCTCCGCTGTGAGGGCACCCCGACAACCTCGGGACCGACCGCACCGACGCCCGAGCCGGTACGGCGGGAGCGGGTAAGGGGCCCTCGCGTCAGTGCTCGGCCCGGGAGGTGACCAGCTCGGTCAGCACACCGTGGCAGTCCTTGGGGTGGAGGAAGGTGATCCTGGAGCCCATAGAACCCGTCCTGGGCTCCTCGTACAGCACCCGGACACCCTTTTCCCGGATGTCCGCGGCGTCCGCGTCCACGTCCGCCGTACCGAAGGCGATGTGGTGCACGCCCTCGCCGTTCTTGGCCAGCCATTTACCCACGGCGGAGTCCTCGCGGGTCGGTTCCAGCAGCTGGAGGTACGAGGCGCCGCCGTCGGACGTCTCGTTGATCTTGAGCATGGCCTCCCTCACGCCCTGCTCCTCGTTGATCTCCGAGTGGAACACCTCGAACCCGTAGGTCGAGCGGTAGAACTCGACGGTCTTGTCGAGGTCGAAACAGGCGATCCCGATGTGGTCGATTCGCGTCAGCATGGAACCAGTGCAGCGCTCGGCGGATGGTTACGCAACGTGCGCGCGATCACACCCGTTGCCGGATGACGGGCGCGGTACTGCTCAGTACATTCATGTAAACCCTCGTTCACAATCGATCCCAAGGGGCTGCGCCTCATGTCAGGAACGACCGGAACCACCTCAGTGATCGTCGCGGGCGCCCGTACGCCCATGGGTCGCCTCCTCGGCTCCCTGAAGAGCTTCTCCGGAGCCGACCTCGGCGGCTTCGCCATCAAGGCGGCGCTGGACCGGGCCGGCATCGGCGGCGACCAGGTCGAGTACGTGATCATGGGCCAGGTGCTGCAGGCCGGGGCAGGGCAGATCCCGGCACGCCAGGCAGCGGTCAAGGCCGGCATCCCGATGAACGTACCGGCGCTCACCGTCAACAAGGTGTGCCTCTCCGGGCTCGACGCCATCGCCCTGGCCGACCAGCTGATCCGCGCCGGCGAGTTCGACGTGGTCGTGGCCGGCGGCCAGGAGTCCATGACGAACGCCCCTCACCTGCTCCCGAAGTCCCGCGAGGGCCACAAGTACGGTGCGATCGAGATGCTCGACTCGATGGCGTACGACGGTCTGACCGACGCCTACGAGAACATCCCGATGGGTGAGTCCACCGAGAAGCACAACGCCCGTCTCGGCCTGGCGCGTGCGGCCCAGGACGAGATCGGTGCCCTGTCCCACCAGCGCGCCGCCGCGGCGCAGAAGAACGGCCTGTTCGAGGCCGAGATCACCCCGGTCGAGATCCCGCAGCGCAAGGGCGACCCGATCCTCTTCTCCAAGGACGAGGGCATCCGCGCCGAGACGACCGTCGAGTCCCTCGGCAAGCTGCGCCCCGCCTTCGCCAAGGACGGCACGATCACGGCCGGCACCTCCTCGCAGATCTCCGACGGTGCGGCCGCCGTCGTCGTCATGAGCAAGGCCAAGGCCGAGGCGCTGGGCCTGGACTGGATCGCCGAGATCGGCGCCCACGGCAACGTGGCCGGTCCGGACAACTCGCTGCAGTCGCAGCCGTCCAACGCCATCCGCCACGCCCTCAAGAAGGAGGGCATCGGCGTCGAGGACCTCGACCTGATCGAGATCAACGAGGCCTTCGCGGCCGTCGCCGTCCAGTCCATGAAGGACCTCGGTGTCACCTCGGACAAGGTCAACGTCAACGGCGGCGCCATCGCGCTCGGCCACCCCATCGGGATGTCCGGCGCCCGCGTGGTGCTGCACCTGGCTCTGGAGCTCAAGCGGCGCGGCGGCGGCACCGGTGCGGCGGCGCTGTGCGGCGGCGGCGGCCAGGGCGACGCCCTGATCCTCCGCGTTCCGGGAAAGTAGTACGCGGTAGTACACGGAGAACCCGGCAGCGAGTGAGCGAGTGAACGGAGCGGTGATGGTGGACGTCCCCACCCTGGTGGAGCAGGCCCGCGAGGGCAGGCCACGGGCCGTGGCCCGGCTCATCTCCCTGGTGGAGGGGGCGTCGCCGCAGCTGCGCGAGGTGATGGCTGCGCTGGCGCCCCTGGCGGGCAACGCCTGTGTCGTCGGTCTGACCGGGTCACCCGGTGTCGGCAAGTCGACATCGACGTCGGCTCTGGTCACGGCGTACCGGCGGCAGGGCAGGCGGGTCGCGGTGCTCGCCGTCGACCCGTCGTCGCCGTTCTCCGGCGGTGCGCTCCTCGGGGACCGGGTCCGGATGTCGGACCATGCCTCGGACCCGGGCGTCTACATCCGTTCGATGGCCACCCGCGGCCATCTGGGCGGTCTCGCCTGGTCGGCACCGCAGGCGATCCGGGTGCTGGACGCGGCGGGCTTCGACGTCATCCTGGTGGAGACGGTCGGCGTCGGTCAGTCGGAGGTGGAGATCGCCTCCCAGGCCGACACCTCCGTCGTCCTCCTCGCCCCGGGCATGGGCGACGGCATCCAGGCGGCGAAGGCCGGAATCCTGGAGATCGGCGACGTGTACGTGGTGAACAAGGCCGACCGGGACGGCGCCGACGCCACCGCCCGCGAGCTCAACCACATGCTCGGCCTCGGGGAGTCCCGCGGTCCCGGCGCCTGGCGGCCGCCGATCGTGAAGACCGTCGCCGCCCGGGGGGAGGGCATCGACGAGGTCGTCGAGGCCCTGGAGAAGCACCGGGCGTGGATGGAGGAGCACGGCGTCCTTGCCGAGCGGCGCGCGGCCCGTGCGGCCCGCGAGGTCGAGACGATCGCCGTCACCCGCCTCCGCGAACGCATCGGCGACCTGCACGGCGACCGCCGCCTGGACGCCCTCGCCGAACGCATCGTGGCCGGCCGCCTCGATCCGTACGCGGCGGCCGACGAACTGGTGGCAGGGCTCACCGGGGAGGCCTGACCGACCTCCCGGGCCTCACCGGGTAGGCCGACCGGCGCCGGTCCCCGCGCTTCGTCCGCCTCGACGATGCCCGCACCGCGATGAAAGCGGGGCGGGCACGGGCGTCGTCGTCGCCCGCACGTGCGGCGCGGGGGCGGCAGGGCGGATGAGGGGCGTGGGGGAGCGGGGCACCCGGCTCGCACGACGGCTGCCGGACACCCCGCTGAGGACGCCGCCGGATCAGTGCTTGCCGCGTCGCCCGCGCAGGTGGTCGGCGACCGGGGTGAGGGCCGCGTGCAGCTGCTCCAGGGCCTCCGGCGTCAGCAGATCCATGAAGTGCTTGCGGACCGATGCCACGTGGTGCGGCGCGACCTTGCGCATCGTCTCGGCGCCGGCCTCGGTGAGCACGGCGTACAGCCCCCGGCGGTCGGACTCGCAGTTCTCCCGGCGGACCAGACCCGCGCTCTCCATGCGGGTGATCTGGTGGGAGAGTCTGCTCTTGGACTGCAGCGTGGCGCCGGCGAGGTCGCTCATCCGCATGCGCTGGTCGTCCGACTCCGAGAGATTGACGAGGATCTCGTAGTCGTTCATGGTCAGGCCGAACGGTTGGAGGTCCTTCTCCAGTTGGTGCGTCAGCAGCCTGCCGACGTCCAGGTGGGTGCGCCAGGCGCACTGCTCCGTGTCGCTCAGCCAGCGGGTGGCCGTCTCGGTCTCCATATATGGATTCTACCTAAGAAGTTGAAAGCCGGACGAAGTGAAGGAGTGTGACACCCGGCACGCGCGCGCGGACCGCGCCGCGACGGGCCGGGGCTCGCCGGAAGGGACGCTAGGCGCAGACGTTCGACGTCACACTCCGCAGACTACCGCTCACAAACCGAAGCGACGCTGGAGGTCCCCGAGCTGACCTGGCATGCGGGGTGCGGACCCAGGTTGACCCCCGCCCCCGCCCGGGACCCCCGCCTGCTGCGGTACGGCGCCCGTCGGCTGCTCGGCCATCAGTACCTCGGTGGACTGGAGCAGCACCGTACCGGCACCCACGAACTCGAACTGGTGCTCCTCGCCCGAGGCGCCCCCGATCCCGGTGAACGCCCGCAGCCCGCCCATCAGGCCCGTCATGTAGCCGTGGTCGTAGTGATGGCACGGGGAGGGGCAGTCCGCCCAGCCCACCAGCGCCTGCGGGTCGACCCGCAACGGCGGCTCCATGAAGACCACCGGGCCGTTGGACGCGGCGACGAACTTCCCCGTACCGATCAGTGTCAGGAACCCCGGCACGATCGACTGCTTCAACGCCAGCGTCGGCTGGTAGGCGAGCAGGTTGCCGGACCGGATCGTCAGATTCCCGTTGTCCAGGTCGTACGAGTTCACATCGAAGGCCCGGTCCGCGAGCAGCATCTTGCCGGTGCCCTCGGCCACCACCCAGTCGCTCGCGTGCAACGGCGAGTGGAAGCTCGTACGGATCAGCCGCTCGAAGCGGCCGTGACCGATGCCGTTGAACTCCATCCGCCCGTAGTAGGCGATCATCTTGCCCTTCTGCAGGAACCACTGGCTCCCCTTGAGCTCCACGCAGAAGGTGTACGCGTTGACGTTGTCGTCCGACGGCAGCGTCATCGGGTCGAAGACCACGGGCCCACTCACAGCTTCTCCTCCGACGCCTGGACGTACACCGCACCACTGCCACTGAGCTCCAGCTGGAACGCCTCGCCGGAGCCCCGCCCCACCATGTCGCGCCAGCCGAGCGCGGTGGAGAGCTTGTTGCGTACGTCGCCGTGGTGCGCGACGTACGCCTGCGGATCCACGTGCACGTCGCGGCCCGGTGCGATCGGCAGCTCGATCACCCCGCCGTGCGCCATCACCGCCACGGCGCCATGGCCCTTGAGCGTGGTGGTGAACAGGCCCTGCCCGGTCACCTGGCCGCGCACCATGCCCATCACGCCGCCCTGCGAGCCCATGAACATCGTGCCCTGCTGGAGCGTTCCGTCGAAGGCGAGCAGCCGGTCGGCCTCCACGTAGAGGGTGTCCCCGGCCAGGTTGATCACCTGGATGTGGTGGCCGCCGTGGCCGAACATCACGGTGCCGCTCCCCTCGACCGTCATCAGCGGAGTCGCCTCGTTCGCCATCCGGCGGCCGATCATCGACATCACCCCGCCCTGGCCGCCCTGGATGTTCGGCGTGAACGACACCTCGCCCCGGTAGGCCAGCATCGCGCCGCGCTGGCTGAACATCTTCTGGCCGGGGATCACCGTCGCCTCGACCATCTTCGAGTTGATCTCGCGGAACGGCATCAGACATCGCCCCCGATCGTGTTCCGCTCGCTGGGCTGTACGTAGACCAGCCCCTCACCCTCGAACCGGATCTGGAAGGACTCGCCGGACCCCTCGCCCATCAGCGTCCGGAAGTTCACCCCGGACTGGAAGTGCTGCTGGAGGTTGCCCTGGTGGGCGATGTAGGCGCCCGGGTCGACGGAGAGCGGGTACTGGGCGGACACCCGCAGGACCACCGCCGAGCCGTCCGACATGATCGCCGCCTGGCCGGTTCCCTCGATCGTGGTGGTGAACAGGCCGTTGCCCGTCGCGCCGCCGCGGAGCCCGGTAAAGGTGGTGCCGGTGCGCAGCCCGGCGTCGGTGCAGAGCAGATTGCTCGCCTCGACGTACAGCTTCTCGCCGCGCAGCGAGACCAGATTGATCTCGCTCGCGCGGTCGGCGAAGTAGCAGGTGCCCTGCCCGGTCACCTCCATCACGGTCATCTGTTCACCGGTCAGCCGGCGCGTCACCATGCCGCGCAGACCTTCACCTCCGCCGGTCATCTTCTTGAACGTCATCCGGCCGTCGTACGCGACCATCGAGCCGTTCTTCGCCTTGACTGCGTCGCCGGTCAGGTCGACGGCGAGCGTCTTGCTGCCTTGGAGTCGGAACATCGCCACCCGGCGAAGGTAACGGCAGGGACCTCCGCCGGAACAGGGCCTGTGACGCGATCCAGCCCCCTGGACCGGCCCTGATACGCATCCGGTACGGGATGCGGACGCAATCGGGACGTATGCCTTACGGAGCGGGCGGTGCGGGACCGCCCCCGCCGCCGGGCGGTGCGAGCGGCGATGCCACAATGGGGACCGCTTGTGCCTGCGTTCACAAGCTGTCACCGTCCTCCCACCGAAGGTGCCCCCGTGGACATCAAGACCGCTACCGCCCTGCACCGGCTGCGCCTCATCTCGATTCCCGAGGCACTGTCCTTCCCCGCGCTGATCCTCTTCGGTTCGGTCCTCAGCCGGGTCTCCGACATCGACTTCCTGATGATGCCGCTCGGCATGCTGCACGGCGTGCTCTTCGTGATCTACGTGGTGCTGCTGCTGGACGTCTGGGGGAAGACCAAGTGGCCGCTCAAGCGCGTCGCGTTCTTCTTCCTGCTCTGTGTGCTGCCCTTCGGCGGCCTGTACGGCGACAAGGTGCTGAAGCGCTACGAGGCCGACGGCGTCATCGCCGCCCGGGCCCGCCGGGAAGGCACGGTCAGCGCATGATCGTCGCCTTCTCCGTCAGTCCGCTGGGTGTCGGCGAGGACGTCGGCGAGTATGTCGCCGATGCCGTCCGGGTCGTCCGCGAGTCCGGTCTGCCCAACCGCACGGACGCCATGTTCACCTCCATCGAAGGTGAGTGGGACGAGGTCATGGACGTCGTCAAGCGCGCCGTCGCGGCCGTCGAGGCGCGCGCCGGACGGGTCTCCCTCGTACTCAAGGCCGACATCCGCCCGGGCGTCACGGACGGTCTGACCTCGAAGGTCGAGACGGTGGAGCGCTACCTGGCGGACTGACGCCGAGTGCCGCCGTACGTCCCCCGGAGCCCCCAGCCGCACACCCGGCCGGGGGCTCCGCTCACTGCGGCACGGCCAGGGCGATGCCGAGCGGCGTCCGTTCGTACAGCACCTGGTGGCCGTACCGGCGTGACGTCAGCAGCCCGGCGGCCCGCAGCACCGACAGGTGCTCGGACACGGACGACGGGGCGCGGCCCAGGCGGTGGGCGAGTGCGCTGGTGCCGGCGGGCTCGTCGAGCGCGCACAGGATGTCGGCCCGGACCCGGCCGAGCAGCCGCGCCAGCACGTCCGGGGTGGTGCTGCCCGGCTCCGTCCACAGTCCGCCGATGCCGCGGGCCGGGTAGATGACCGCGGGCTGCCAGGGGTCCTCGATGCCGCCGACCGCGTCCGGCCAGGCGAAGACGGACGGCATCAGGACGAGGCCCTGCCCACCGAGCACCCGGGAGTGACGGGCCCGTGTGCGGGTGATGGTGAGCGTGGAGTCCGCCCACCTCAGCTGCGGGCTCAGCTCGCCCAGCAGCCGTTCGAAGCCCACCGCGGCCAGTCTTCGCGAGTGGTAGGCGACATCGGCCTCCAGCAGGGCGCGGAGCCGGGGCCAGTGCGGTTCGATCAGGACCCGCCAGGCCCCTTCCAGAAGGTCGGCCAGCTGCTGCACGGCCCGCGTGGGATCGGCCAGCAGCGCCTGCCCGGCGGGGGAGTGCAGCAGCTCAGGCCGGCCCGCCAGCGACCAGGCCATGTCCTGGCCCGCCAGGTGGGGATCGACGGCTCGCACCCGCGCGATCTCCTCCTCGAACGAGGCGAGGGGGCCGATCGGCGGCGGGCAGAAGAAGTCCGGACTGTGACCGCCCTCCCTCATCAGCAGCCACAACGGCTCCAGGTCGAGCCCGACGGCCTCGCCCCGGATCCTGCGCAGCCAGGGCAGGTGGTACCCCTGCCGTTCGGGCCGCCCGAGCACCCGCACGGCGGCCTGGGTCTCCCAGAGCGGCGAGATCGCGAACCGGCAGCGCAGCAGGTCGCTCTCGTCGAAATGCATCTGGACGGGCATGCTCGGGCTCCGGAAGATTCGGCTGGGGCCGAAAGTCTACGGAAACGGCCGGCTCTCCCGCACGCTGCGCCCATGCCGAGAGAGACCGATCCCAGCGCCGGCGGCCCCCGCGACGCGACGGACACACCCCGCGACCGGCCGGGACCGCCCCGGACCGCGCCGCCCGCCCCGAGTGCCGCGCACCCCGCCCCCGCCGGACCGGCTCCTCTCCCGGCTACGGCCCCGGAGCGCGACGGTCCCCCGGACCCGAGCGAACCGCTCGCACTCCGGGGCCCGGCGGAGCGCGCACCGGCCGCCCCGCGCGGCTACCGGGCCGTCTTCGCCCTACGCGAGTTCCGCGCTGTCTTCGCCGCGCATCTGCTCTCGCTGCTCGGCGTCGTCGTCAGCGAACTCGCCCTCACCGTCCTCGTGTACGACCTCACCGCCTCCCCCCTGCTCAGCGCGCTGACCTTCGCGCTCGGCATGCTCCCCTACCTCGTGGGCGGCACGCTCCTCGCCGGGATCGCCGACCGCTACCCCGCCCGCCGGGTGCTGGTCACATGCGACCTGATCTGCGCCGGCTGCGTGGCGGTGATGGTGCTGCCGGGCACTCCGGTCGCCGGACTCCTCGTGCTGCGCTGCCTCGTCGCCGCCGTCTCGCCCGTCTTCACCGGGACCAGGATGGCCGCGCTCACCGACATCCTCGGTGAGGGGGACCTGTTCGTCCTCGGGCGTTCGTTGCTACGCATCGTCTCGCAGAGCGCTCTGCTCGCCGGCTTCGGCGCGGGCGGGCTGCTGCTCGCCGTTGTCTCTCCGCGCGGCGCGATCACGATCACGGTCGCCACCTTCCTCTCCTCGGCGGCCGTGCTCCGCCTCGGCACCCGCGACCGGCCCGCGCGCACCGGCGACGGGCCGGGCCGCACGCTGTTGAAGGAGTCGCTCTCCGGGGCCCGGCAGGTGCTCGGCCATCGCAGGATCCGGGGGCTGATGCTGCTCTTCTGGATGCCCCCGATGTTCGCCGTCGCGCCGGAGGCCCTGGCCGCCCCGTACGCCGACGAGATCGGGGCGGGCAGCGCCGCGCTCGGGCTGCTGATGTGTGCGATGCCGGTCGGCTGCATCGCCGCGGAGCTGTACGCAGGCGCCGGGCTCAGCCCCCGGGCCCGTTCGCTGGTCGTGCTGCCGCTCGCCGCGGCCGGGCTGCTGCCCCTCTTGTTGTACGGGCTCCGTCCCGGTGTGGCCCTGGCAGCGGTCGCGCTGGTGCTGGCCGGTGCGGGATCGGCGTACGTCATCGGCCTCGACCGGTGGTTCGTCGAGGCCGTCCCCGTCGAGCTGCGCGGCCGGGCGATGACCTTGCTGACGGCCGGACTGATGACGCTCCAGGGCGTCGGTATGGCTCTGGCCGGCCTGGCCGCCGAGTTCTTCCCCGTACACCGGGTGGTCGCCGGATCCGGGGTGCTGGGCACCCTGTGCCTGCTGCTGCTCGTCGCCGAGGTCCGCAGAACCGCACCCGCTCACCGCATTCGGACCGAAGTTCGAGACGGGGACGACCGGCATGTGACCAGTAGGTAAGGTCGATGCCGTGCCGAAGCCGCTCAGTCTCCCCTTCGACCCCATCGCCCGCGCCGACGAGCTCTGGCAGCAGCGCTGGGGTCCGGTGCCCTCCATGGGGGCGATCACCTCGATCATGCGTGCGCAGCAGATCCTGCTCGCCGAGGTCGACGCGGTGGTCAAACCGTACGGACTGACCTTCGCGCGGTACGAGGCGCTGGTGCTGCTCACCTTCTCCAAGGCCGGCGAGCTGCCGATGTCCAAGATCGGCGAGCGGCTGATGGTCCACCCCACCTCGGTCACGAACACCGTGGACCGGCTGGTGCGCTCCGGCCTGGTCGGCAAACGCCCCAACCCGAACGACGGCCGCGGAACGCTCGCCTCCATCACCGACAAGGGCCGCGAGGTCGTCGAGTCCGCCACCCGCGACCTGGTCGCGATGGAGTTCGGCCTCGGGGTGTACGACGCCGAGGAATGCGGCGAGATCTTCGCGTTGCTGCGGCCGCTGCGGATCGCGGCCCAGGATTTCGAGGAGATCTGAGAGGGGCCGTTCCGCCCCGGGCCCGCTGCAAGATCGCCCCGGACGTCCGGTTACGCTCGATGGCATGAAACGCAGTGTGCTGACCCGCTATCGGGTGATGGCTTACGTCACCGCCGTCATGTTGCTGATCCTCTGCGCGTGCATGATCTTCAAGTACGGCTTCGACAAGGGTGAGGGGCTGACCCTCGTCGTCTCCCAGATCCACGGCGTGCTGTACATCATCTACCTGATCTTCGCCTTCGACCTCGGCTCCAAGGCGAAGTGGCCGATGGGCAAGCTGGCCTGGGTGCTGCTCTCCGGCACCATTCCGACGGCCGCGTTCTTCGTGGAGCGCAAGGTCGTCCGCGAGGTCGAGCCGCTGATCGCGGACGCGGCCCCGGCACCTGCGAACGCCTGACCCCGACCGCCCCGCGCGAAGCGCCGGGCGGTTTGTCATCGACATTTACTAGGACGTCCTAGTAAATTGATGGGTATGGACGCTGACGCGATCGAGGAGGGCCGCCGCCGCTGGCAGGCCCGTTACGACAAGGCCCGCAAGCGTGACGCGGACTTCACCACGCTCTCCGGGGACCCGGTCGAGCCCGTGTACGGCCCCCGGCCCGGGGATGCGTACGAGGGCTTCGAGCGGATCGGCTGGCCCGGCGAGTACCCCTTCACCCGGGGCCTGCACGCGACCGGCTACCGCGGCCGCACCTGGACCATCCGCCAGTTCGCCGGCTTCGGCAACGCCGAGCAGACCAACGAGCGCTACAAGATGATCCTGGCCGCGGGCGGCGGCGGGCTGAGCGTGGCCTTCGACATGCCGACGCTCATGGGCCGCGACTCGGACGACCCCCGCGCGCTGGGTGAGGTCGGGCACTGCGGTGTGGCCATCGACTCCGCCGCGGACATGGAGGTCCTCTTCAAGGACATCCCGCTCGGCGACGTCACGACGTCGATGACGATCAGCGGCCCGGCCGTGCCCGTCTTCTGCATGTACCTGGTCGCCGCCGAGCGCCAGGGCGTCGACCCGTCCGTGCTCAACGGCACGCTGCAGACGGACATCTTCAAGGAGTACATCGCGCAGAAGGAGTGGCTCTTCCAGCCCGAGCCCCACCTGCGCCTCATCGGCGACCTGATGGAGCACTGCGCCCGCGACATCCCCGCCTACAAGCCGCTCTCCGTCTCCGGCTACCACATCCGCGAGGCCGGGGCCACGGCCGCGCAGGAGCTCGCGTACACCCTCGCCGACGGCTTCGGTTACGTGGAGCTGGGCCTGTCCCGCGGCCTGGACGTCGACACCTTCGCCCCCGGCCTCTCCTTCTTCTTCGACGCGCACCTCGACTTCTTCGAGGAGATCGCCAAGTTCCGCGCGGCCCGCCGGATCTGGGCCCGCTGGATGAAGGAGACGTACGGCGCCAAGACCGACAAGGCGCAGTGGCTCCGCTTCCACACCCAGACCGCCGGCGTCTCGCTCACCGCTCAGCAGCCGTACAACAACGTCGTGCGGACCGCGGTCGAGGCGCTCTCCGCGGTCCTCGGCGGCACCAACTCCCTGCACACCAACGCCCTCGACGAGACCCTCGCGCTCCCCTCCGCGCAGGCGGCCGAGATCGCGCTGCGCACCCAGCAGGTGCTGATGGAGGAGACCGGCGTCGCCAACGTGGCCGACCCGCTGGGCGGTTCCTGGTACGTGGAGCAGCTCACCGACCGGATCGAGGCGGAGGCCGAGAAGATCTTCGACCAGATCAAGGAACGCGGCACCCGCGCCCACCCGGACGGGCAGCACCCCGTGGGACCGATGACCTCCGGCATCCTGCGCGGTATCGAGGACGGCTGGTTCACCGGCGAGATCGCCGAATCGGCCTTCCAGTACCAGCAGTCACTGGAGAAGGGTGACAAGCGGGTCGTCGGCGTCAACGTCGCCCACGGCTCGGTCACCGGCGACCTGGAGATCCTGCGGGTCAGCCACGAGGTCGAGCGCGAGCAGGTCCGTGAGCTCGCCGGCCGCAAGGAGGGCCGCGACGACGCCCGGGTGACCGCCACGCTGGACGCGATGCTGGCCGCCGCCCGCGACGGCTCCAACATGATCGCGCCGATGCTCGACGCCGTACGCGCGGAGGCGACCCTCGGCGAGATCTGCGGGGTGCTGCGCGAGGAGTGGGGCACCTACACGGAGCCGCCCGGCTTCTGACGCCCTCCCGAGCCCCTGGTGCCCGCTATCCCGCGGCGGCAGCGCCCAGGCCCGTGAGCAGCAGCAGGGTGAAGCGCCGGGCCCAGTCGGCATCGACGGGCTCGGCGCTCACCAGCGCCCGGTGCACGACCGCACCGGCGATCACGTCGAAGATCAGGTCGGCGGTCAGTGCCGCCGTGGCCTCGTCCGCCTCGACGGGCAACTCCCCGCGCTCCTGCGCCCGTCGCCGGCCCTGGAGGACGAGGCGCTTCTGCCGGTCCACGATCGAGTCGCGGATCCGGGCCCGCAAGGCCTCGTCGCGCGTCGACTCCGCGACCACCGCCATCAGCGCCGTCTGGGTCTCCGGCCGCGCCAGCAGGGCGGCGAACTGCAGCACCACCGCCTGGACATCGGCGGACAGGCTGCCCAGGTCCGGCAGTTCCAGCTCGTCGAAGAGCACCGCCACGGCGTCCACGACCAGTTCGTTCTTGCCCGCCCACCGCCGGTAGAGCGTCGTCTTGGCGACCCCGGCGCGCGTCGCCACATCACCCATCGTCAGCTTCGACCAGCCGAGGTCGACCAGCGAGGCTCTGGTGGCTTCGAGGATCGCCTCGTCGGCGGCGACACTGCGTGGACGTCCCGTTCGTGAGGGTTTGGGGTGGCTGTGGCTCAGCATCCCGCGACCATACCCGCCGGTAGCTAGTTTCGGCCGACCTCGTTCGCCGTGAGACAGATCACCGAACACACTTGTGCATCGAGGGTGGTGGCCAGTTACGCTACGGGTCGTAGCGTAAGAACGATGGCCAGCCGTCGTTGCGCCACGAACGAGCGACAGCCACAAGGCGCCGGGTGGGGACCGGGCGCCGAACCGGGCCTTTCAGGGGCCCTCGGGCCGTGTCTGTCCGTGCACCTCGCACACCGGCGGGGGCGGCGGGCGGATGCGGTTCCCGTATCGCTTTCCGGAACAGCGTGCCGAGGGGGGAGGATGTACGTATGCAGCCTAGGAACATGTCCATGAGCGGCGTCGTCGACCTCGCCGCGGTGAAGGCGGCCGGTGAGGCCAAGGTGAAGGCGGAGCAGGCCCGCGCCGAGTCCGCCCGGCAGGGTGGCCCCGCAGCCGTGCCCCCGTCCTCCCTCGTGATCGATGTCGATGAGGCGGGCTTCGAGAGCGACGTCCTCCAGCGCTCCGCCGAAGTCCCGGTCGTCATCGACTTCTGGGCCGAGTGGTGCGAGCCGTGCAAGCAACTGGGTCCGCTCCTGGAGCGCCTGGCCCTCGAGTACAACGGCCGCTTCCTGCTGGCCAAGGTCGATGTCGACGCCAACCAGATGCTGATGCAGCAGTTCGGGATCCAGGGCATCCCGGCCGTCTTCGCCGTCGTGGCCGGACAGGCGCTGCCCCTCTTCCAGGGTGCGGCCCCCGAGTCGCAGATCCGGGAGACGCTGGACCAGCTGATCCAGGTCGGCGAGGAGCGGTTCGGACTCACCGGCATCGCGGTCGACCAGGGTGCGGCGGACGCGGATGCGGCCGCCCAGGCCCCCGAGGCGCCCGCGGGGCCGTACGACGCACTCCTGGAGGCGGCCGCGCAGGCGCTGGACGCCAATGACTTCGCCGGCGCCGTCCAGGCGTACAAGAACGTGCTCTCCGACGACCCGGCCAACAGCGAGGCCAAGCTCGGCCTCGCGCAGGCCGAACTCCTGGGCCGGGTCCAGAAGATGGACCCGCAGCAGGTCCGCACCGACGCCGCCGCGAATCCGGGGGACGTGGACGCGCAGATCGCCGCGGCCGACCTCGATCTGGTCGGCGGTCACGTCGAGGACGCGTTCGGGCGTCTCGTCGAGACGGTCCGCCGCAATTTCGGCGACGACCGGGACCGGGTGCGAGTGCGTCTGCTGGAGCTCTTCGAGGTGATCGGCCCCGACGACCCGCGCGTCGGTGCCGCGCGCACCGCACTGGCGCGCGTCTTGTTCTGATCTGACAACACGGCCGTGGCCCCCGGGTGGGGGTCACGGCCGTTTTCGCGTTCTGGCGCTAAGAGAACCCTCGGCTTTACCAAATCTTGATAAAAGCGCGGCCTGTTACTCGCAGTAAATCGATCATCGGGTTCTGTCCGGCTTCACTCCTGAATGGTGGCTTTCGTCTGCCGGGTCGAGGCAACCCTGTGTGGCCGCGTGATGCCACCCCGTCGTGGGTCGGTTATCGGGCCGTTACTAGCGAGTAACGAACCCCCTTGTGTCACGGCCGCGAATGGACCACGATCGGCCACGCTCGGTCCAATAACGCCAGTCCGGCTGCCAGTCGGTGCGGCGGCTCTGTTGGGTCCCCACCGAGCGGGTCGGCGGCAGTGGCGCCGACTCCGGACAGGGGGGTTCCTGCTGACCGGCAGGGCCTGTCCGAAACAGGTTGCGCGAACGCGTGGCCAGTGGTTGTCGCTCGGGGGTGATCGCCGGTGATTCGGGCGCGGTTCAAGCCCCCGTTTGCAGGCGCTCTCCTTTCCGAGGACGTAGCACTTCTCCCATCCCAGGTCGGGCAGGATGCCAGACCGGAGATGTACGTCCGAGAAGGAGGAAAAGTATGAGTTCCCAGGTTCGCGGTGGCACGAGATGGAAGCGTTTCGCTGTCGTCATGGTGCCGAGCGTCATAGCCACCGCCGCAGTCGGTGTGGGTCTGGCACAGGGCGCGCTCGCCGCGTCGTTCAGCGTGTCCGGCCAGGAGTTCAAGGTCAGCGCGGATGAGCTGAACGGCGAGAACTTCGTCCAGTACGGCAGTGTGGCGACGGGTAAGGACCTCAAGGGCAAGGACCAGGCGGCTCCCGTCGCAGTGTCCGGGTTCAGCGAGGCCACCATCACCAACATGTGCCAGTCGGTCGTCACGCCCGACCTGCCGTTCGGGCTCGGCAGCATCACGCTGCAGCTCAACGCGGGTGACCCGAAGAAGGGTGACGACCCGGTCTACGCCAAGGACCTGTACCTCGACGTCTCGCAGCTCGACGCGGACGCCGAGTTCAAGAACATCGACATCGGTGTGGCCGCCGGTTCGTTGAAGACGGACAAGCCCGGGAGCATAGGCATCCAGCCTGGCACCCAGGCCAACCCCTACGGGTTCTCGCAGCGGGCCGAGAAGGCCAAGCTGAAGGGTGTTCACCAGCAGGCGTGGGCCACCACGGCAGGAACGTTCAAGCTTCCCGGCCTGTCGCTGAAGCTGCACAAGGGCGTCAAGGAGTGCTACTAAGCACTCGCCCGGGTGGCCGGGGTACGCCTCACGGCGGCCCCCCGGCCACCCACCCTTCTCTTTCTCACAGCAGTACCGGTTCCAGGGAGCTGTTTTCCATGAGCCCCGAATCCCAAGGGCAGAACGAGCACTACCTCAGCGACTTCCGGCGGACCTTCCGCACCTGGCGGGGTAACCGGCCGTTCTGGGCGGGCGTCTTCACCATGCTGGGCGGCGTACCCATCGCGTACTTCCCGTACGCGAACATGCACCTCGGCAACATGACGCTGGCCATGTCCACCACCGCGGGCGCCGGGTCGCTCATCATCGGAGTCCTGCTGGTCACGCTGGGCCTGACGATGTGGTTCCACAGCATCGTCAGGGTCTTCGCCGGAGTCGCTGCGATCCTGCTGGCGCTGATCTCCATACCCGTCGCCAACATCGGCGGCTTCGTCATCGGCTTCCTGCTCGCCCTGATCGGTGGCGCGCTCTCCGTGTCCTGGGTCCCGGGCGACCCGAAGGCGCAGGAAGCAGCCGTACCGGCCCAGGGCCTTCTCGGCGAGGAGGAGGAGCCGGAACTCCTCGGCGCGGAAGCGCCGGGCGCCCTCTCCTTCGCGAAGGACCCCCAGGCCCCGGCCCACTCCGAGGGCGCGCTCCACGGGATGGGTTACCCCGAGCAGCAGCAGTCGGCGAATTACGACACGACAGTTGAGGTCGACGGCGGGAGGCATCGTGCGGGGTGACGACAGGCAGGTGAACGCCCTGGGCGAGGGCGGGCTCGAGGAGCGAAGAGGGCCGCGCCACGCCGCCCCCAGGAAGTCGCTCCTGACGAAGCTGCACATGCCCGCCGGCAAGAAGGCGTTCGCGCTCGCCGCGATGCCGACGGCCGTCTTCGTCGGGATGGGGCTCACCCCCAAGCTCGCGATGGCCGACGACGCCGGTGACATCCCGTTCGCGCCCGGCCCCTGCGTGACCCGCTCCGACGAGCCGAGCGAGTCGGCGGATCCGTCGCCCTCGGCATCGACGACGCCCTCCCCGTCGGCCACCGAGAGCAGCAAGCCCGCGCCGGACACGAGCGAAGAGGCGACTCCGGAGCCCACGGCCACCCCGTCGGCGAGCGCCACGGACGAGGCGAAGGCAGAGCCGACGGCCGACGCCACGGGCGACGCGGCCGGTGCCGCGGCCCAGAAGAGCGCCGACGCCCCGGCTGCCACGGCGAGCCCGAGCCCCACCCCCACGGAGTCGACGAACCCGCTCGACCCGCTGGGAGTCGGCGACGCGCTCAAGGACCTCTTCGACGGACCGGACGAGAAGACGGCGAGCCCGGCCCCCGACGCCACCACGGCGACTCCGGAGCCCTCGGACTCCGCCACGGCGGAGACCGCGGACAAGGCCGCCGACAAGCCGGTCGAGAAGGTCGTCGAGAAGGCCACGGACGCGGCGAAGGACACGGTCGACAAGACCACCGACGCCATCCGTGACGCTGCGGACAAGGCCGGCAAGCCGGTCGAGGAGCTCGACGAGGACGTCAAGGGACTCGACCCGAAGGCGGACGAGGACATCCCGGACGGCGCCAAGCAGCCCTTCCCGTGCCCGACCGCCGACCCGGAGGCCCTGGCCGCGGCCAAGCTGGAGCAGGGCATCCCGCGCCTGCCGAACGAGCCGTGGGTCCTGGAGAGTTCGCTGCTCACCCTGAGGGGGCTCGACTACAAGGGCATCGTCGAGGTGGAGAAGGGCGACGGCAGCACGAAGAAGGTGCTGAAGTTCACCGCCTCCTCCATCGACATCAAGGACCTCCACCAGCTGACCGTCGGCCCGGTGCCGGGCGTGACGGGCCATGTGAAGGCGCGGAAGGGCTCCACGTCCACCATCCGCGACGGCGAGGTGACGATGTACACGGATGAGCTGAAGGGGAACCTCTTCGGCCTCATCCCGATCACCTTCAGCCCGGAGACCCCGCCGCCGCTGAACGTGCCCTTCGCCTTCTTCACCAATGTGAAGCTGAAGCAGGCGGGCCAGTTCGGCGGGACGCTGACGGTGCCGGGCCTGCAGAACTACTTCAGCCAGGACAGCTGACCGACCGACCCGTCCGGGAGCCGCACAACGGCTGTGGGCCGCACCCTCCGGGGTGCGGCCCACAGTCATGTCTGCGGCGGACGCCGTCAGTCGCGGCTCTGGCCGCCCACCTGGTGCACGCGCACCATGTTGGTCGTGCCGGGGATGCCGGGAGGCGAGCCGGCCGTGATGACCATCGTGTCGCCGTTGCTGTAGCGGTTCAGCTTCAGCAGCTCGCCGTCGACCAGCTCCACCATCGCGTCCGTGTTGTCCACGTGCGGGACCACATAGGCCTCGACACCCCAGCTGAGTGCCAGCTGGTTGCGGGTCGACTCGTCCGTGGTGAAGGCCAGGATGGGCTGGGACGCGCGGTAGCGGGAGAGGCGGCGGGCGGTGTCGCCGGACTTGGTGAAGGCGACCAGCGCCTCACCGTTCAGGAAGTCCGCGATCTCGCAGGCCGCGCGGGCCACGGAACCGCCCTGGGTGCGGGGCTTCTTGCCCGGCACCAGCGGCTGGAGGCCCTTGGAGAGCAGCTCCTCCTCGGCGGCGACGACGATCTTCGACATCGTCTTGACCGTCTCGATCGGGTAGGCGCCCACCGAGGACTCGGCGGAGAGCATGACCGCGTCCGCGCCGTCCAGGATCGCGTTGGCGACGTCGGACGCCTCGGCGCGGGTCGGACGGGAGTTGGTGATCATCGACTCCATCATCTGGGTCGCCACGATCACCGGCTTGGCGTTGCGCCGGCAGAGCTCCACCAGGCGCTTCTGCACCATCGGGACCTTCTCCAGCGGGTATTCGACGGCGAGGTCGCCACGGGCGACCATCACACCGTCGAACGCCGCGACGACGCCCTCCATGTTCTCGACGGCCTGCGGCTTCTCGACCTTGGCGATGACGGGGACCCGGCGGCCCTCCTCGTCCATGATCTTGTGGACGTCCTTGACGTCGCTCGCGTCGCGCACGAAGGAGAGCGCGACCAGGTCGCAGCCCATCTTCAGGGCGAAGCGCAGGTCGTCGATGTCCTTCTCGGACAGGGCCGGGACGTTGACCGCCGCACCCGGCAGGTTGATCCCCTTGTGGTCGGAGATCACCCCGCCCTCGATGACGATGGTGTGGACACGGGGGCCGTCCACGGAGACGACCTTCAGCTCCACGTTGCCGTCGTTGATCAGGATCGGATCGCCCTTGGTGACGTCGCCGGGCAGACCCTTGTAGGTCGTGCCGCAGATCGACTTGTCCCCGGGGACGTCCTCGGCGGTGATGACGAACTCGTCCCCGCGGACCAGTTCCACCGGGCCCTCGGCGAACTTCGCCAGGCGGATCTTCGGCCCCTGGAGGTCGGCGAGTACGCCGACCGCCCGGCCGGTCTCGGCGGCGGCCTTGCGGACCCGGTCGTAACGACCCTGGTGCTCCGCGTGGGAACCGTGACTGAAGTTGAATCGGGCCACGCTCATGCCGGCCTCGATCAGAGCGACGAGCTGCTCATGGGAGTCGACGGCGGGGCCGAGGGTGCAGACGATTTTGGAACGGCGCATGAGGCGGATCCTATCGGTTTGTTTCGCTGCGGAATATTCCGTCTGGTGGAAGATACAAAGGGGCGCGGGGGTGCTCAGTTGTCGACCAGTGCGAAGGTCTGGCCGGCGATCTCCAGCTCCTCGTCCGTCGGCACCACGGCGACCGCGACCCGGGCGTAATTCGGCGAGATCAGCCGGGGTTCGCCGGACCGTACGGCGTTGAGATCCGCGTCCACCGCCAGGCCGAGCTCCTCCAGACCCGCGATGGCAGCCTCCCGCACCGGCGCCGAGTTCTCCCCGACCCCGGCCGTGAACACGACCGCGTCCACCCGCCCGAGGACGGCCGAATAGGCGCCGATGTACTTCTTCAGCCGGTGGACGTAGATGTCGAAGGCGAGGGCGGCCCGCTCGTCGCCCTCGTCGATCCGGCGCCGGATCTCCCGCATGTCGTTGTCGCCGCACAGGCCGACCAGTCCGCTCTTCTTGTTCAGCAGTACGTCGATCTCGTCCGCCGACATGCCCGCCACCCGCTTGAGGTGGAAGGTGACCGCCGGATCGATGTCTCCGGAACGCGTACCCATGACCAGACCCTCCAAGGGGGTCAGTCCCATCGAGGTCTCCACGCACCGGCCACCCGCCACCGCCGAGGCCGAGGCGCCGTTGCCCAGGTGCAGCACGATGACGTTGACGTCCTCGGGGGCCTTGTCCAGCAGCTCGGCCGTCCTGCGGGAGACGTAGGCGTGCGAGGTGCCGTGGAATCCGTAACGGCGGATCCGGTGGGCGTCGGCCGTCTCCACGTCGATGGCGTACCGCGCCGCGTACTCCGGCATCGTCGTGTGGAACGCGGTGTCGAACACCGCCACCTGCGGCAGGTCGGGACGCAGCGCCTGGGCGGTGCGGATGCCGGTGATGTTCGCCGGGTTGTGCAGCGGCGCCACCGGCACCAGGCGCTCGATCTCCTTCAGTACCTCGTCGGTGATCACGGTCGGCTCGGTGAACCGCAGCCCGCCGTGCACCACCCGGTGACCTATCGCGGCGAGTTCGGGGGAGTCCAGTCCGAGGCCGTCGGCCGCGAGCTCCTCGGCGGCCGCCCTGAGCGCCGCGTCGTGGTCGGGGATCCGGCCGTTGCGCTCCCGGCTCTCGCCACCGCCGCCGGCCTGTGGTGTGTGGACGAGCCGGGATGTCTCCTCGCCGATCCGCTCCACCAGGCCGGACGCGAGCCGGGTGCGGTCCCGCATGTCGAGGAGCTGGTACTTCAAGGAGGAGGAGCCGGAGTTGAGGACGAGTACCCGGCTCGCCCCCCTGCTCGCTGCGGCACCTTCGGTGGTGGTCATGTCGCGGGTCACTCCTCGCCCTGTGCCTGGATCGCCGTAATGGCCACGGTATTGACGATGTCCTGGACGAGTGCGCCCCGGGACAGGTCGTTGACGGGCTTGCGCAGCCCCTGGAGGACCGGGCCGACGGCCACGGCGCCCGCCGAGCGCTGCACCGCCTTGTAGGTGTTGTTGCCGGTGTTGAGGTCCGGGAAGATCAGGACCGTTGCCTGGCCCGCCACCTCGGACCCGGGCAGCTTCGTCGCGGCGACGCTCGGCTCCACCGCGGCGTCGTACTGGATCGGGCCCTCGATCATCAGGTCCGGGTGGCTCGCCCGCACCTTCTCCGTCGCCTCGCGGACCTTGTCGACGTCGGCGCCCGACCCCGAGGTCCCGGTCGAGTAGGAGAGCATAGCGATACGGGGTTCCACGCCGAAGCGGGCGGCGGTGACCGCGGACTGCACGGCGATGTCCGCGAGCTGTTCCGCGTTCGGGTCCGGGTTGACCGCGCAGTCGCCGTACACCAGCACCTTGTCGGCGAGGCACATGAAGAAGACCGACGAGACGATCGAGGCGTCCGCGCGGGTCTTGATGATCTCGAAGGCCGGGCGGATGGTCGCCGCCGTGGAGTGCACGGCCCCGGAGACCATGCCGTCCGCGAGCCCCTCCTGGACCATCAGGGTGCCGAAGTAGTTCACGTCCGAGACGACGTCGTGCGCGAGCTCGACCGTCACCCCGCGGTGCGCGCGCAGCTGCGCGTACCGCTCCGCGAAGGTCTGGCGCAGCTCGGAGGTCTGCGGGTCGATCAGCTGGGTGCTTGCCAGGTCGATGCCGAGGTCGGCGGCCTTCTTGCGGATCACGTCGGGATCGCCCAGCAGGGTGAGGTCGCAGACGTCGCGCCGCATCAGTACGTCGGCGGCGCGCAGCACCCGTTCCTCGGTGCCCTCCGGCAGCACCACCCGGCGCCGGTCCGCGCGGGCCTGCTCCAGCAGTTCGTGCTCGAACATCATCGGCGTGACCCGGCTGCTGCGGGCGACCGAGATCCGGTCGAGGAGCGCGGCCGTGTCGACATGCCGCTCGAAGAGTCCCAGGGCCGTCTCGGCCTTGCGCGGCGTCGCCGCGTTCAGCTTGCCCTCCAGGGAGAAGAGCTCCGCGGCTGTGGGGAAGGAGCCGCCGGCCACCGAGACGACCGGGGTGCCGGGCGCGAGGCGCGCGGCCAGCTTGAGTATCTCCTCGCCCGGCCGCTCGTTCAGCGTCAGCAGCACGCCCGCGATGGGCGGCGTCCCGGCGCTGTGCGCGGCGAGCGAGCCGACCACCAGGTCCGAACGGTCCCCGGGCGTCACCACCATGCAGCCCGGCGTCAGCGCCTTCAGCAGGTTCGGCAGCATCGCGCCGCCGAACACGAAGTCCAGCGCGTCCCGGGCCAGCCCCGCGTCGTCGCCGAGCAGCACGGTGCCGTCCAGTGCCGCGGTGATCTGCGCGACCGTCGGCGCCGAGAGGGCCGGATCGTCGGGCAGCACCGAGCAGGGGACCGGCAGTGTGGACGAGAGCCGCTCGGCGATGCCGTCGCGGTCCGCGGACGCCACCCGGTTCACGATCATCGCGAGGACGTCGCAGCCGAGACCCGCGTACGCGCGGTACGCGTTGCGCGTCTCGGCCCGCACCGACTCCGCGTCCTGCTCCTGGCCGCCGACCACCGCGATCACCGAGGCGCCGAACTCGTTGGCGAGGCGGGCGTTCAGGGCCAGCTCGTCGGGGAGCTGTGTGGCGTGGAAGTCGGTGCCGAGGACCAGGACCACCTCGTACGCGGCGGCCACCCGGTGGAAGCGCTCGACGAGCCGGGAGACCAGTTCGTCCGTGCCCTGCTCCGCCTGGATCGCGGAGGCCTGGTGATAGTCGAGGCCGTAGACGGTCCCCGGGTCCTGGGAGAGCCGGTAGCGGGCCCGCAGCAGTTCGAAGAGCCGGTCGGGGTCGTCGTGGACCAGGGGCCGGAAGACCCCGACCCGGTCCACCTGGCGCGTCAGGAGCTCCATGACTCCCAGATCGACGACCTGGCGGCCGTCTCCCCGGTCGATCCCGGTCACGTACACGCTGCGCGTCACGCGTGCTCTCCCGTCATCTCTTGTCCGGCATGGTGTCCGGTTCGAGGGGTATCGCCTGTTTGACGATACCTGCGGGGACCGAGAGGTCGCCCGCCGGACGAAAGCCCCTGGTCGCAGCCGTCGGGCCCGCCGCCGCAGCCCCTCCGGCCGCCCGTGGAGCAGCCGAAAGCGCGAGGTACGGACCTGACGTGGGACAATCGTCGTGACTCACGGTACGGGGGATGACGCCGTTACCCCGGCCCGCACGGCAGCAGGACGGTCCCCAGGGCCTGCCCTGCGGACAGGAGATACAGCAGGATGCGCATCGGAGTTCTCACCGCAGGCGGCGACTGCCCAGGCCTGAACGCAGTGATCCGCTCAGTCGTGCACCGTGCCGTAGTGGGGCACGGCGACGAGGTCATCGGGTTCGAGGACGGCTTCAAGGGCCTCCTCGACGGGCACTTCCGCCCCCTCGACCTCAACGCGGTCAGCGGCATCCTCGCCCGCGGCGGCACCATCCTCGGCTCCGCCCGCCTGGAGCGCGACCGGCTGCGCGAAGCCGCGGAGAACTGCGCCGAACTGAGCCGCCGTTACGGCATGGACGCGCTGATCCCGATCGGCGGCGAGGGCACCCTCACGGCCGCCCGGATGCTGTCCGACGCCGGAATGCCCGTCGTCGGTGTCCCGAAGACCATCGACAACGACATCTCGGCCACCGACCGCACCTTCGGCTTCGACACCGCGGTGGGCGTCGCCACCGAGGCCATAGACCGGCTGAAGACCACCGCCGAGTCCCACCAGCGCGTCATGGTCGTCGAGGTGATGGGCCGCCACGCGGGCTGGATCGCGCTGGAGTCCGGCATGGCCGGCGGTGCGCACGGCATCTGTCTGCCCGAGCGGAGGTTCCAGGTCGAGGACCTGGTCAAGATGGTCGAGGAGCGCTTCGCGCGCGGCAAGAAGTTCGCGGTCATCTGCGTCGCCGAGGGCGCGCACCCGGCCGAGGGCTCCATGCCGTACGCCAAGGGCGCGATCGACCAGTTCGGCCACGAGCGCTTCCAGGGCATCGGCAACCGCCTCGCGGTCGAGCTGGAGACCCGGCTGGGCAAGGAGGCCCGCCCGGTCATCCTCGGCCACGTCCAGCGCGGCGGCACGCCGACCGCTTACGACCGGGTCCTCGCCACCCGCTTCGGCTGGCACGCGGTGGAAGCGGCGCACCGGGGCGACTTCGGGCGGATGACGGCCCTGCGCGGCAACGACATCGAGATGGTGCCCCTGGCCCACGCGGTCACCCAGCTCAAGACGGTGCCCCTGGACCGGATGCACGAGGCCGAATCGGTCTTCTGACCCGGTACCGGCGCGGTGGGCAGGCCAACGGCCCCGGCAGTCCCACGTGGAGGGCCGGGGCCGCTCGCTGTTCCACGGCCGGCTCGTCCTTGCTTCGCGGTCCTCCGGCACCGGTCGCGCTCGCGCCCCGGGGCAGTGGGGCCAGGCTGGAGCCGCGTCTGACGGGTCCGGTCGGCCTCAGGCCTCCGCCGTCTCCCAGAACCGGTCCACGATCCCCGCGAGGAACGCCCGGCCGGCGTCCCCGTTGGAGCCCTCCCGGTCCGTGCCCGTGCTGTTCCAGCTGAGCGTGGAGACCATCAGCGCCTGGTAGTCGGAGTGCAGCCGCTCCAGCGCGCCCTGGATCAGCGGGCGGTCCAGCGGTGCCAGCTTCGCCAACGGACGGACGTACGCCTGCCAGCGGGTCGTCACCGCGCTGCGCAGCAGCTCCGCCAGGTCCTCGTCCCGTCCGGACACCGTCACGAACGCGGCCGCCCCGAGCGCCAGCGCCTCGCTGAGTGCGGAGGACTGGCGCTCGTTGCCCCGCCACCGGCCCGTCTCCTCCATCCGCAGATACGCGGACGCCGACATCCCGAGCTGTCCCGCCAGCTCCTCCGGGGTCAGCTCCCGGGCCACCCGGTGCTCGCGCAGGGTGCGGGCCGCGGTGAGGAGTTCGCCCGGGGCGCACCACAACACGCCCGCCAGCGCCGTGAGTTCATACTCCGTCGGGTGGGCGAGCCCGCGCTCCCAGGCCGCCACCGTCTCGGCGGTGATCCGCAGCCCGTACTGGGCGCCGAGACCGTAGGCGACATGGCCGGGGGCCATCCCCAGGGCCTCGCGCAGTCTGCGCGCGGCGGGGGCGTTGAAAGGCGGGGTGGGATGCACGGCCCCACCGTAGGAGGTCAGAGGCGGTCTGACTACGGTGTGTTCACACCGGACCACGGCTCGTAGGAACGTCCAGGCGACCCGGCGGCCCCTCCCGGGGGCGCCGCGGCCCCGTTCACCGCGCCTCCGCCAGCCACCGGTAGTGCAGCTCCGGGCGCCCGATCTGTCCGTACTGCGGACTGCGGACGGCGCGGCCCACCGTCACCAGGTGTTCCAGATAGCGGCGCGCCGTGATGCGGGAGATGCCCAGCTCCAGGCCGGTCGCCGCCGCCGTCACGCCGTCCGGGGCCGCCCGCAGCACGCGGGTCACCGCCTCCAGGGTGGGGCTGCTGAGGCCCTTGGGCAGTCGAGTGGGCTGGGGGGTGCGCAGGGTGGCCAGCGCGCGGTCCACCTCGTCCTGGCCGCTCGCCTCGCCGGCCGTGGAACGGAACTCGGCGTAGCGGACGAGCCGGTCGCGCAGGGTGGCGAACGTGAAGGGCTTCAGCACGTACTGGACGACGCCGAGCGAGACCCCCTCGCGGACCACGGCCAGATCGCGGGCCGAGGTCACCGCGATCACGTCGGCCCCGTGTCCGGCCGCGCGCAGCGAACGCAGGAGTTGCAGACCATGCCCGTCGGGCAGGTACAGGTCGAGGAGCAGGAGGTCGACCCGGACCCGGTCCAGCGCCCGCACGGCCTCGGCCCGGGTGTGCGCGACCGCCGCCACGGCGAATCCCGGGACGCGGTCCACGTACAGCTGATGGGCGTCGGCGGCGACGGGGTCGTCCTCGACGACCAGCACCTGGATCTCGGGGGTCACAGGGCCGGGGGTCACAGCGTCGTCTCCTTCCGTGCGCCGCTGTCCCGCGGCAGCGGCAGTCGTACCGTGAACTCCGCGCCGCCGTCCGGTCCCTGCTCCAGCACCACGGCCCCGCCGTTGCGATGTGCGGCCTGCCGGACGAGCGCCAGGCCCAGCCCGCGGCCCGCTCCGTGCGTCGACCAGCCGCTGCGGAACACCTCGGCGGCGTCGGCAGGTCCGACGCCCGCACCGTTGTCGGCGACGCGCAGCAGGAGCTCCCCCTCCCCGGCGAGTGCGGTGACCGTGACCCGGGCCCGGGCCGGGTGCGGGCCCGTGCGCTGGACCGGGACGCCGCCGGCCGCGCCGGGGGCGACCGCCTCCGACGCCGCGTCCACCGCGTTGTCGATCAGATTGCCGAGGATGGTCACCAGGTCGCGGTGCGGCAGGGTCGCGGGCAGGGCGCCGTCGTCGATCAGGCTGTCGTCCGCCAGCACCAGCTCCACCCCGCGCTCGTTCGCCTGCGCGGCCTTGCCGAGCAGCAGCGCCGCCAGCACCGGTTCGGCGACCGCCCCGACGACCCGGTCGGTGAGGGTCTGGGCCAGCTCCAGTTCGGCCGTGGCGAAGCCGACCGCCTCCTGCTCCCGGCCCAGCTCGATCAGCGAGACCACCGTGTGCAGCCGGTTCGCCGCCTCGTGCGCCTGCGAGCGCAGGGCCTGGGTGAACCCCCGCTCGGAGTCCAGCTCGCCGGACAGCGCCTGAAGTTCCGTGTGGTCGCGCAGGGTGATGACGGTGCCGCGCCGCTCCCCGCCCACCACCGGGCGGGTGTTCACCACGATCACCCGGTCCGCCGTCAGGTGCACCTCGTCGACCCGCTCCTCGGAGGCGAGCAGGGCCCCGGTCAGCGGTGCGGGCAGATCGAGTTCCGCGACCCGGCGTCCGACCGTTCCTGGCGCCAGTCCCAGGAGCTCGCGGCCGGCGTCGTTGATCAGCGCGATCCTGCGCTGCCCGTCGAGCATCAGCAGGCCCTCGCGCACCGCGTGCAGGGTGGCCTCGTGGTAGTCGTGCAGCCGGCTCAGCTCGGCGGCGTTCATCCCGTGGGTGTGCCGCCGCAGCCGCGCGTTGATCACGTACGTGCCGAGGCCGCCGAGTGCGAGCGCCGCGCCCGCCGCGAGCCCCAGCGCGCCCAGCTGGGCCCGTACCTGCGAGGACACCCGCTCGACCGTGATGCCCGCACTGACGAGGCCGACGATCCTGCCGCCGTCCCGGACCGGCGTGACGACCCGTATCGAGGGGCCGAGCGTGCCGGTGTACGTCTCCGAGAAGGTCTCGCCGCGCAGGGCGCGGGCGGTGTGCCCGAGGAAGACCTCGCCGATCCGCTCGGCGTTCGGGTGCGTCCAGCGGACCCGGTGCGGATCCATGATGGTGACGAAGGCGATCCCGGTGTCCTTGCGGACCTGCTCCGCGTACGGCTGGAGCACGGCCGACGGGTCCGGGGTGCGGATCGCCTCCCGTACCGACGGCGAGCCGGCGATCGCCAGCGCGGCCGTCCGTACCTGCCGGGTCGCGGTCTCCTTGGCCTGACTGCTGCCGGAGACGTACGCGAAGAAGGCGCACCCCGCCACCACGGCCGCGACCAGCACCACCTGCATGGCGAAGAGCTGACCCGCGAGGCTGCGCGGGCGGGTGCGGGGGAGGCGGAGGGACATGGCTCCAGTCTGCCCTGGGGCCTGTCCGGCAGGTCGCGGGCGGGGTCCTTGACCCGCCGGACAGGCCTTGGCCGAAAACATATGAACGAAATGCACGTAAGGGTGACCGGCGTCACAGGGGACGGGATAGTCACCGGGGCCCCCAGGGACGGGGGAGGGACAAGAACGAGCCGAGGAGACCCCCGTGGGAGTGGCCGCCGCCAAGCGGGACCGTACGAAATATCTGTATCTCGCCGTGATCGCGGCGGTGGGGCTCGGCATCCTGGTCGGCCTCGTCGCGCCGGACGCCGCTGTCGAGCTCAAGCCGATCGGGACCGGCTTCGTCAATCTCATCAAGATGATGATCTCGCCGATCATCTTCTGCACGATCGTGCTGGGGGTCGGTTCCGTACGCAAGGCCGCCAAGGTCGGCGCCGTCGGCGGCCTGGCCCTCGGCTACTTCCTGGTGATGTCGACCGTGGCCCTGGCCATCGGCCTGGTCGTCGGCAACATCCTGGAGCCCGGCTCCAGCCTCCACCTCACCGAGGCGGTCCGCGCCGCCGGTGAGAAGCAGGCCTCGGGTGCCAGCGAGTCGACTGCGGACTTCCTGCTCGGCATTATCCCCACGACCATGGTGTCGGCCTTCACCGAGGGCGAGGTCCTGCAGACCCTGCTGATCGCGCTGCTCGCGGGCTTCGCACTCCAGGCGCTCGGCTCGGCCGGCGAGCCGGTCCTGCGCGGCATCGGCCACATCCAGCGTCTCGTCTTCCGCGTCCTCGCCATGATCATGTGGATGGCCCCGGTCGGCGCGTTCGGCGCGATGGCGGCGGTGGTCGGCGAGACCGGCGTGGACGCGCTGAAATCCCTCGCGGTCATCATGATCGGCTTCTACATCACCTGCGCGCTCTTCGTGTTCGTGATCCTGGGCACGATCCTGCGCCTGGTGGCCGGGGTCAACATCTTCTCCCTGCTGAAGTACCTGGGCCGGGAGTTCCTGCTCATCCTCTCCACCTCCTCCTCCGAGTCGGCCCTGCCGCGGCTGATCGCGAAGATGGAGCACATGGGCGTCAGCAAGCCCGTCGTCGGCATCACCGTGCCGACCGGCTACTCCTTCAACCTCGACGGCACCGCGATCTACCTCACGATGGCCTCGCTCTTCATCGCCAACGCGACGGGTGACCCGCTGAGCATTGGCGAGCAGATCTCGCTGCTGGTCTTCATGGTGATCGCGTCCAAGGGCGCGGCGGGCGTCACCGGCGCCGGACTGGCCACCCTCGCGGGCGGTCTCCAGTCGCACCGCCCCGAGCTGGTGGACGGTGTCGGCCTGATCGTCGGCATCGACCGCTTCATGAGCGAGGCCCGCGCCCTCACGAACTTCGCGGGCAACGCGGTGGCCACGGTTCTCGTCGGCACCTGGACCAAGGAGATCGACAAGGAGCGGGTGGGCCAGGTCCTGTCCGGATCGCTCCCGTTCGACGAGAGCATGATCACGGACGAGGGCCCCGCCGAACCGCACGTCCCCGAGGCCAGGGACGGCGGCGAGGAGCAGCCCTCGCTCGCGAAGGTCTGACACGGCACGGCGATGCGGCCGGTACGGGAGGGGCTCCCGTACCGGCCGCATCCGTGTGTGCGGGGCCGTCCACGTCCGGCGGCTTGTGCGCCTCAGCCGTAGGGGATGTGCAGGACGGACTGGTTGCCGACGCCCACCGTGCTCGCGCCGTTGCCGATGGCATTCCAGATCTCGACCTTCACCGTGCCGTTGACCAGGTTGCCGTGGCTCCCGGTGGATGACTTGAGCCCCTTGGCCTGCGTGTAGTGCTCGTACCCGTTGACCGGGTCGGTCGCGAAGTACTGGTACGTCTCCGTGCGGTCCCAGGTCCCGTCGCCCGTCCGGTCGTAACTCACCCGCACCTGCTGGCCGTTGGCGACGGTGGTGCCCGAGTCGGCGAAGACGTCGAACTGGGTCGAGCCGCCGTCGTACGCCCGGGTGATGCCGGTGGCCGTGAAGGCCTGCGGACTGTGCGGGGCGCCGTCGTAGTTGCCGCCCCCGGCCGAGGCGACCGTCACCGACGAGGCGGCGGACTGGGTGGCCCCGAGGCCCCCGCCGCTGCGCAGGGCGAGCGTCGAGGAGCCGGACGGCGGGTCCGTGGGCGGGTCGGTGGGCGGCTCGGTCGTTCCGCCGCCGCCCTTGGTCCAGACGCCGACGTAGTCGACCAGCATGGGCCGGCCCGGGACGGTCTCGGCGGTCGGGGTGGAGCCTCCGAGCGCGTTGGGGAACGCGCCGCC
The DNA here is from genome assembly GCF_045162765.1 of Streptomyces sp. NBC_01013. Classification (NCBI taxonomy): domain Bacteria; kingdom Bacillati; phylum Actinomycetota; class Actinomycetes; order Kitasatosporales; family Streptomycetaceae; genus Streptomyces; species Streptomyces sp. NBC_01013. The sequence goes on along the minus strand of NZ_CP108687.1, from coordinate 2,569,855 downwards.
GATCGCGAGGTTCAGCAGGAGGAAGTACCCGGCGTGGTCCGTCATGTTCGCCCACGTCGCGGCGTCCAGCTGGTTCTGGGTAACGCTGTGGAACAGCTGGCCGTCGACGTACCAGCGCAGGGCGTTCGGGGTGACGGCGCGGTCCCACTCGAAGCCGTAGGTGTGGAACGCGGACTGGCAGCTCGCCCCCGGGCAGGTGCGGCTGTTGCCGAGGCCGGTGGTCTCGTTGCAGGGGCCGCCGGGGTTGACCCCGCAGTGCAGGACGCCCCAGACGGAGTTGATCCCGTTGACGTTCTCCATGATGTCGAACTCTCCGATGCCCGGCCAGTTCCAGTAGTTGCCCCGGTAGGGGGAGCCGAGCGCCCAGAAGGCCGGCCAGTAGCCGAGGGCCGCGTTGCCGGTGACGTTCGGCATCTGTACGCGGCCCTCGATGCGCAGGGTGCCGCCGGCCGGGGCCTTGAAGTCGGACCGCTTGGTCTCGATGCGGCCCGAGGTCCAGTTGCCCGCGCTGTCGCGGAGCGGGGTGATGCGGAGGTTGCCGCTGCCGTCGAGGCTGACGTTGTCGGGACTGGCGGTGTAGTTCTGGATCTCTCCGGTGCCCCAGTTGCCCGGGCCGCCGGAGTAGCCGTGACCCGTGTCGATCTGCCAGTTCGCGGAGGACGGCAGATTGCGGTTCGCGCCGTTGAAGTCATCGCTCCACTGCAGGTTCCAGCCGGGCGTGACCGGTACGTCGCCGCGGGCGGGCCCGGAGCCGACGACGGTCAGCGCCCCGGCCAGGGCCAGGGCGAAGGCCATGAGGGCGGGGAGGACGGTGGTGCGTCTGTGGGGGGTGATGCGGCTCGTACGCAAAGGAACCTCCGGTGGGGGGCGGTGCCGGGAAGGTTGTCGATGAGAGCGCTCTCAGGTTATTTAGTTGCACCCGGACCGGTCGTCAATGGCTTCGGCCGCTCTACTTCCCGAAGGTTCCCGACGCCCTTGCCTTGACGCCGACGTCAAGGATTACCGTCGGGGACATGCGAATCGGGGAACTGGCCGAACGCGCCGGGACGACGACACGGACGCTGCGGTACTACGAGTCACGGGGCCTGTTGCCGGCACGCCGCGCGGAGAACGGCTACCGCACCTACGACGAGGGCGACCTGCGGCTGATCCAGCAGATCCGGACCCTTCAGGACTTCGGATTCGACCTGGAGGAGACCCGCCCCTTCGTCGAGTGCCTGCGCGCCGGCCATCCGGCGGGCGACTCCTGCCCGGCCTCGCTGGCCGTCTACCGGCGCAAGCTCGGCGAGCTGGACGCGCTCATCGGCCAGCTGCAGTCGGTCCGCACGGAAGTGGGCGCCCAGCTGGCCCGCGCCGAACTCGAGGCGTCCGCCGAGCTGCCGGGCGGCCCCGAACCACGATGTGAACTGGGGCCGACCGCCCCTCGATTGCCGGTCGGCCGGAACTGGGAGGACGAGAGATGATCCACGCAGAAGGTGTCGCCGAGATCACCGACACGACGTTCGACGCGGAGGTCCTGGCAGCCGGTCTGCCGGTCCTGGTCGAATTCACCGCCGACTGGTGCGGCCCCTGCCGCCAGCTGGCACCGGTGCTCAGTGCGATCGCCCAGGAGGAGACCGGCCGGCTCAAGGTGGTGCAGATCGACGTGGACCACAACCCGGAGATCACCGCCCGCTACGCGGTGCTGTCGATGCCGACCCTGATGGTCTTCCAGGACGGCGAACCGGTGAAGTCGATGGTGGGCGCCCGCCCCAAGCGCCGACTGCTCCAGGAACTGGAGGACGTGCTCCCGGCGGCGGTCTGAGGCGGCCGCACACCGCGCCGGCGGGAGGGGCGGCCCTTAGGAGAGCTCCTTCCGCATCAGCGTGCACACCGTCTCGTACCGGCGCGACGACCCGTCGGGGCCCTGCTCGTCCCACGAGTCCGGCTGCTGCTCGTACGCGGTGTAACCCAGTCGTTCGTACAGCGCACGTGCCCGCGGGTTGCTCTCCTCCACGGCCAGTTCGGCGTGGCGCAGCCCGCGGTTCAAGATCCGCCGTTCCGCGGCTCGGACGAGGAACGTGCCGATTCCGCACGACTGCAACGCGGGGTGGACCGCCAGCTGCCACAGGGTGCCGGCGCCCTCCTTGGCCCGGTAGTCGACGCCGCCCTTCGCCACGGGGATGCCGGTCGGCGGGCAGACCGCGAGGTAGTCGACCTCGCCGGCCCGGACGCGCTCCAACTGCCGCGCCACGTTGGCCAGATGCTGGGCGGACCCGGACCATCCGCACGAGGCCAGGTCCGCGTGCACCAGATCGCGGGCCGACAGCCTCAGCACGACGTCGGTCATCTTCCCCACCTCCGTCGAACCAGCATCCACGCCGGTCTCACGGAGCGCAAAGCCGTTTCACCGCGGCGCGGCCGGCGGGGGCGCGTTCCGCCCCGCCGGCCCGGTCCGACGCCGCCCGCTCAGGCCGGCCGCAGCCACACCGTCGCCAGCGGCGGGAGCGTCAGCGTGATGCTGGTGTCCCTGCCGTGCGCGGCCACCGCCTCGGGCTTCAGCGGCTCCTCGTTGCGCACGTCGCTGCCGCCGTACTGCAGCGCGTCCGTGTTCAGGACCTCCACCCACGCCTGAGCTCCGTCCGGCACACCGATGCGGTAGTCGTGCCGCACCACCGGGGAGAAGTGGCAGACGGCGATCAGCGGCGATCCGTCCGCGTCGTACCGTACGAACGCGAAGGCGTTGTCCTCCGCGGCGCCCCCTTCGATCCAGCTGAAGCCCTCGGGGACGGTGTCACGCTGCCAGAGAGCGGGCGTCGCCCCGTAGACCTTGTTCAGATCGCTGACCAGGGTCCGTACGCCGCGGTGGTCGCTCTCCGCCGCGTACGACGGGTCGAGCAGCCACCAGTCCGGGCCGTGCCCCTCGGACCACTCCGCTCCCTGGGCGAACTCCTGCCCCATGAAGAGGAGTTGTTTGCCGGGGTGGGACCACATGAAGCCGAGATAGGCGCGATGGTTGGCGCGCTGCTGCCACCAGTCGCCGGGCATCTTGCTGACCAGCGACCGCTTGCCGTGCACGACCTCGTCGTGCGAGATCGGCAGGACGTAGTTCTCGCTGTACGCGTACACCATCGAGAAGGTCATCTCGTTGTGGTGGTACTTGCGGTGCACCGGCTCCTTCGACACGTACTCGAGCGAGTCGTGCATCCAGCCCATGTTCCACTTCAGCCCGAAGCCGAGACCGCCGAACCCTCCCGGGCCGACGTGATGGGTGGCGCGGGTGACGCCGTCCCAGGCGGTGGACTCCTCGGCGATCGTCACGACGCCGGGGTTGCGCCGGTAGACGGTGGCGTTCATCTCCTGGAGGAAGGCCACGGCGTCCAGGTTCTCCCGGCCGCCGTGTTCGTTCGCGGACCACTCGCCGTCCTCGCGCGAGTAGTCGAGATAGAGCATCGAGGCGACCGCGTCGACCCGCAGTCCGTCGATGTGGAACTCCTCGCACCAGTAAGTGGCGTTGGACACGAGGAAGTTGCGCACCTCGGTGCGGCCGTAGTCGAATTCGAGGGTGCCCCAGTCCGGGTGCGCGGCCCGCTGCGGGTCGGAGTGCTCGTAGAGCGGGCGGCCGTCGAACTCGGCGAGCGCCCATTCGTCGCGCGGGAAGTGCGCGGGCACCCAGTCCACGATGACGCCGATCCCCGCCCCGTGCAGTGCGTCGATGAGGAAGCGGAACTCGTCGGGTGAGCCCATCCGGGACGTCGGGGCGTAGAAGCCGGTGACCTGATAGCCCCACGAGCCGCCGAAGGGGTGCTCGGAGACCGGCATCAGCTCCACGTGCGTGAAACCCAGATCACGTACGTATGCGGGGAGTTGCTCCGCCAGCTGGCGATAGGTGAGACCGGGGCGCCAGGACGGCAGGTGCACCTCGTAGACCGAGAGCGGCGCCTCGTGCACGGGCACGTCCCCGCGGTGGGCCATCCACTCCTGGTCCTGCCAGACGTGGTGCGAGGCCGTCACGACCGAGGCGTTGGACGGCGGGACCTCGGCATGGCGGGCCATCGGATCGGCGCGCAGCGTGTGCGAGCCGTCCGGGCGGCAGATGTCGAACTTGTACAGCGCGCCCTCGCCGATCGCCGGCAGGAACAGCTCCCACACCCCGCTGGAGCCGAGCGAGCGCATCGGGAACCCGGTGCCGTCCCAGTAGTTGAAGTCCCCGCTGACCCGTACCCCGCGGGCGTTGGGCGCCCACACCGTGAACCGGGTGCCGGTGACGCCCTGGTGTTCCATCGTCCGGGCTCCGAGCGCCGTCCACAGCTCCTCGTGCCGGCCCTCGCCGATCAGATGCAGATCGAGATCGCCGAGCGCCGGCAGGAAGCGGTACGGATCGTGGATCTCGATCTCGTTGTCGTCGTAGGCCACCAGGAGCCGGTAGTCGGGGACCGCGGGCATCGGCAGGAGCCCGGAGAAGAACCCGTCGCCGTCGTCGATCAGCTGGGCCCGCAGCCCCTTGGCGAGCACGGTGACCGAGCGGGCGAAGGGGCGCAGCACCCGGAAGGTGATCCCCCCGCGGTTCTGGTGCGCGCCGAGCAGGTCGTGCGGGGCGTGGTGCTCACCTGACAGGAGCCGCGCCCGGTCCCCGTCATCGAGGGCCCCGGCCGGGCGGACCCCCTGCCCGCCCGCGCGGCGGGGGCGCGGCGGGGCGGCCCGCTTCGCCCGCTTGGCCGGTGCGGCCTTGGGCTCGGCGGGCGGTGCGCTCGTCTCCACCGGTGCGAGGGTCCCGGTGGCCGGGCCGGCGGCGTCCGCGAGCTCGGCGGGGGCCGCGGAGAGGGTGGCCTCGATGGGGGGCTGGGAGGGATCGGGCGCGTTGCGGGACGGCTTGCGGGCGGTCACAGGGACAGCCTCCTCGAAGGGTGTGAGTGGGATGGGGCGGGCGGAAAGGGGACCCGGCGGGCCCGGTGAGCGTGCCGCTTCAGTCGGCGTCGGCCGCCAGGCGGTGGATCGCGGCCATCGGGACCGGCAGCCAGTCGGGCCGGTGCCGGGCCTCGTACAGCACCTCGTAGACCGCCTTGTCGGTCTCGTGGGCGCGCAGCAGCTCCGGCTCGTCGCGGGGGTCGACGCCGGCCGCCCGGGCGTAGCCGTCGCAGTAGGCGGTCCGGCAGCGCGCGGCCCATGCGGCGTTCCAGGGCCGGTGTGAGCGGGCCGCGTAGTCGAAGGAGCGGAGCATGCCGGCGACGTCGCGGACCGGTGGCTGCGGGCTGCGGCGCTCCGGAAGGGGGCGGGCCGGTTCGCCCTCGAAGTCGATCAGTGACCAGAAACCGTCGGTGCCGCGCAGAGTCTGGCCGAGGTGGAGATCGCCGTGCACCCGCTGCGCGGCCCAGGCATGACCCCGGTGGCCGAGGGCCGCCACGGCGTCGAAGGCGGCGCGCAGTCCGGGGACGTAGGGCACCAGCGCGGGCACCGCGTGGGCGGCCGCCTCCAGCCGCTGCACCATGGCGGCGGCCAGCTCGTCGGTCTGGGAGCGACGCAGGGGCGGGGTGGGCAGCGCGGCGGCGAGCGCGGTGTGCACCTCGGCGGTGGCCCGGCCCAGGGCGTGGGCCTCCCGCGTGAAGTCGTGCCCCGCCGCCAGTGCGCGCAGCGCCAGCTGCCAGCCGTCCTGGGCGCCCCGCAGGAACGGCTGGAGCACACCGAGCGTCAGGTGTTCCTCCGCGGCCGCCTCGAACCACGCGACCGGCGCGGGGACGCGTCCGCACCCCTCGCGGGAGAGCGCGAGCGGCAGTTCCAGATCCGGATTGGTGCCCGGGAAGACCCGGCGGAAGATCTTCAGGATGTAGGAGTTGCCGTACACGAGCGAGGAGTTGGACTGCTCGGTGTCCAGCACCCGGGGAGTCAGCCCGGCGGGGATCGGTTCCGCCCCCCGGCCGAAGCGCAGGGCACCGAGACCGCCGGGTGTGCGCAGCCGCTCCAGCAGCAGCGAGGCGACGCGCGGGTCGTGCAGCCCGTCGTAGACGGTGCGGCCGGCCAGCGGTCCGTCCGTCACGTGGCCGATGAGCGCGGGAGCCAGGAGCGGGGGCAGCGTGGGCCGCACCCCGAGGAGCAACTGGTAGCAGTCCGGGGGCGGCTGGGCCGGCATGGTGGGCTGGTGGGCTCTCACCAGAAGGTGCAGGAGCCCCGGGCCCGCATCGGCGGTCGCTGGGTCGACCGGCAGTATCTCGGTCGCCGAGACGAGCGAGAAGGCGGTGATGGGCCGCCCCTTGCCCGCGAACCACCGCTGCCGGGGCAGCCATTCATGCAGCAGCGGTCCGAGAGACGGGAGCAGGGCTGTGCTGTTCGCCAGGGTGACCTGAGCGGATGCAGCCTCCGACATGGCATCGCGTCCTTTCCCCGGGCACACCACAGGATGCGAAGAGTGTCCCGGATTGCGGCTTTGGCTGTCCGGCTGTGCGGGACGTGTCGGGTCAGGATGGTCCGTACGGACTCGACTCGGGGTGATCGAAACGCCAGGAGCGTCCAGGAAGGTTCTGGAAGTGCTCGATATGGGAGGAAGAGTGCCCCGTGCGGGGCGGCGGAAACCGCCCCGCACGGGCCACCCGGTCTCAGCTCGGGGGTGCGTCCTTTCGCAGCCGGAACCAGTAGAAGCCGTGTCCCGCGAGAGTCAGCAGGTAGGGCCACTGACCGACGGCGGGGAAGCGCACCCCACCGATCAGCTCCACCGGATGACGCCCGTTGAAGGACCTCAGATCGAGCTCCGTCGGCTGAGCGAACCGCGAGAAGTTGTGCACGCACAGCACGAGGTCGTCCCCGTGCTCACGGGTGAAGGCGAGCACGGCGGGGTTGGAGGACGGCAGTTCGTTGTACGAGCCGAGGCCGAAGGCCGGGTTCTGCTTGCGGATTTCGATCATCCGTCGCGTCCAGTGCAGGAGCGAGGAGGGCGAGGCCATCGACGCCTCGACGTTGGTGACCTGGTAGCCGTAGACCGGATCCATGATCGTGGGGAGGTACAGCCGCCCCGGATCGCTGGAGGAGAAGCCCGCGTTGCGGTCGGGCGTCCACTGCATGGGGGTGCGTACGGCATCCCGGTCGCCCAGCCAGATGTTGTCGCCCATCCCGATCTCGTCCCCGTAGTAGAGGATCGGGGAGCCGGGCAGGGACAGCAGCAGAGCGGTGAACAGCTCGATCTGGTTGCGGTCGTTGTCCAGGAGGGGCGCCAGCCGGCGGCGGATGCCGATGTTGGCCCGCATCCGGGGATCCTTGGCGTACTCCGCGTACATGTAGTCGCGTTCTTCGTCCGTGACCATTTCGAGCGTCAGCTCGTCGTGGTTGCGCAGGAAGATGCCCCACTGGCAGTTCTTGGGGATCGCCGGTGTCTTGGCCAGGATTTCCGAGACCGGGTAGCGGCTCTCGCGCCGGACGGCCATGAAGATCCGGGGCATCACCGGGAAGTGGAACGCCATGTGGCACTCGTCGCCGCCGGCCTGGTAGTCGCCGAAGTAGTCGACGACGTCCTCGGGCCACTGGTTGGCCTCGGCGAGCAGCACGGTGTCGGGGTAGTTGGCGTCGATCTCCTTGCGGACCCGCTTGAGGAAGCCGTGGGTCTCCGGGAGGTTCTCGCAGTTGGTGCCCTCGCGCTGGTAGAGGTAGGGCACGGCGTCGACGCGGAAGCCGTCGATGCCGAGGTCCAGCCAGAAGCGGAGCGCGGAGATGATTTCCTCCTGCACCGCCGGGTTCTCGTAGTTCAGGTCGGGCTGGTGCGAGAAGAACCGGTGCCAGTAGTACTGCTTGCGCACCGGGTCGAAGGTCCAGTTGGACGTCTCCGTGTCGACGAAGATGATCCGGGCGTCCTGGAACTGCTTGTCGTCGTCGGCCCAGACGTAGTAGTCGCCGTACGGACCGTCGGGGTCGGTGCGGGACTGCTGGAACCAGTCGTGCTGGTCGCTGGTGTGGTTCATGACGAAGTCGATGATCACGCGCATGCCGCGCTGGTGCGCGGCGTCGACGAACTCGACGAAGTCGGCGAGGTCCCCGAACTCCGGCAGCACGGCGGTGTAGTCGGAGACGTCGTAACCACCGTCGCGCAGCGGCGACTTGAAGAACGGCGGCAGCCAGAGGCAGTCGACGCCCAGCCACTGCAGGTAGTCCAGCTTGGCTGTGATCCCCTTCAGGTCTCCGATGCCGTCGCCGTTGGAGTCCTGGAAGGACCGGACAAGGACCTCGTAGAAGACGGCACGCTTGAACCAGTCGGGATCGCGGTCCTTGGCCGGGGTGTCCTCGAAGGTGTCGTGGACGGGCTCGTTGACGATCATGGTGTGGGTGACCCTCCGGTCGGCGGGGACGGTCGCAGGACCGCGATGTGCGCGGGCGTCACGCCCGGTTCCAGACGCACATAGAAGGTCCTGCCCCAGTGATAGGAATGGCCGGTGAGCTCGTCGCGCACCGGCACGCTCTCGTGCCGGTCGAGGCCGAGTTGCGGCATGTCCAACGAGACGGTCGCCTCCTGGGTGTGGTGCGGGTCGAGGTTGACGACCGTCAGAACGATGTTCGAACCGGAGCGCTTGCTGTACACGATCAGGGCGTCGTTGTCGGACGAGTGGAAGTGCACGTCACGCAGCTGCTGCAGCGCCGGATGGCGGCGCCTGATCCGGTTCAGTGTGGTGATGAGCGGAGCCAGTGACCGGCCCTCGCGCTCGGCGGCTTCCCAGTCCCTGGGCCGGATCTCGTACTTCTCCGAGTCGAGGTACTCCTCACTGCCGTTGCGGACCGGGGTGTTCTCGCACAGTTCGTACCCCGCGTACACCCCCCAGGACGGGGAGAGGGTCGCCGCGAGCACCGCCCGCGCCTCGAAGGCCGGCCTGCCGCCCTCCTGGAGATAACCGGGAAGGATATCGGGGGTGTTCACGAAGAAATTGGGCCTCATGACGGAGGCTGATTCGCCGGACAGCTCGGTCACGTACTCCGTGATTTCCTGCCGGGTGTTGCGCCACGTGAAGTAGGTGTACGACTGCTGGAATCCGACGGTGGCGAGCGTGTGCATCATCGCGGGGCGGGTGAATGCCTCGGCCAGGAAGATCACGTCGGGATCGGTGCGATTGATCTCGGCGATCACCTTCTCCCAGAAGATCACCGGCTTGGTGTGCGGATTGTCGACCCGGAAGATCCGCACTCCGTGATCCATCCAGAAACGCAGGATGCGCACGGTCTCCGTGACGAGGCCACGGAGATCCTTGTCGAACGCGATCGGATAGATGTCCTGGTACTTCTTCGGAGGATTCTCCGCATAGGCGATGCTGCCGTCCGCCCGGTGGTGGAACCACTCGGGGTGCTTCTCCACCCACGGATGGTCGGGCGAGCACTGGAGCGCGAAGTCCAGGGCGATCTCCATGCGCAGGGTCCGGGCCGTCTCGACGAAGTGGTCGAAGTCCTCCAGGGTGCCGAGATCCGGGTGCACCGCGTCATGGCCACCCTCGGCGGAGCCGATCGCCCACGGCACGCCCACGTCGTGCGCGGCGGGGGAGAGGGAGTTGTTGGGGCCCTTGCGATGGGTGGTGCCGATGGGGTGAATGGGCGGGAGGTAGACGACGTCGAACCCCATGGCTGCGACCGCGGGCAGCCGTTCGGCCGCCGTGCGGAACGTGCCGCTGATGATCCGGGGCGGCCTCGGGGCCGCGGCGGTCTTGGCCGTACGGCCCTTGCGGGGCGCCTTGGCCGGTTCGACCCTGGCCCCCTCGGAGCGGGGGAAGAGCTCGTACCAGGAGCCGAACAGCGCGCGTCGGCGCTCGACGACGAGCGGGTGCGGGCGCGAGGCGGTGACCAGCTCGCGCAGGGGGTGACGGGCCAGAGCGTCGTGCGCCTCGGGGGTGAGTGCCGCGGCCAGCCTGGCGGCGGCCGGCCGGGACGTGTCGCGCAGGGCGTCGACCGCGGCCAGCACCGCCTCGCGCCCGTCGCGCTTCGGTACGCCCTCGGCCGCCCGCTCGTACAGCTCGGCGCCCTCTGCCAGGACGAGCGCGGTGTCGATGCCCGCCGGAATCTTGATCTTCGCCGCGTGCCGCCAGGTGGCGACCGCGTCGCTCCAGGCCTCGACCGTGTACGTCCACCGGCCCTCCGCGTCCGGAGTCACCTCGGCGCCCCAGCGGTCGGTGCCCGGAGCGAGCTCGCGCATCGGCGTCCAGGGGCCGGGGCGTCCGCTCGGATCCCGCAGCACGACGTCGGCCGCGACCGCGTCATGGCCCTCGCGGAAGACGGTCGCGGTGACCTGGAAGGTTTCACCGACGACGGCCTTGGCGGGCCTTCTTCCGCAGTCGACGAGGGGACGGACGTCGAGGACGGGAATGCGACCGATCATGAAATCACCTGGGGACTGGAGCTCGGACTCGACAGGGCGCGAAGGGGGCGCGGAGGGCTGAATGCGCGCGCCGCGATGGTGGGGTTCGGTCCTTTCTAGCTGCTCTGTCGATGACTGATGGGGTGTGGGCATGGCCGCTCCTGTCCGCGTTCACTCGAATGGCACTCGAATGGATGAGGTGTGTGGTGCGGTGGACGGTGTGGACCGAATGCGTACGGCGTCCGTACCGATTGCATACGAACCACGTGGGGGTCGCCGGTGGACAGGGGATGAATCGTGCACGGGCCGGTTACGGGTTGCCTTCGGCGCTCATCCGAATGCATGCGTTCCGGGTACCCCGGAGAAGCCTTCCCACGGATCTCGGTAGGCCAATCCGGCGGTGTGTTAACTACTCGGGCGTATCCGTGACGGTCCGAATGCGCCGGGCTCCGCCGCGCGCACGCGGGATTGCGCGGAACCGACGTACGCGGGGCGGTACGGGCGCCACAGGGCAGCTTTCCCTGTGGCGCGAAGGCCCACAAGGCCGCACGAGGTGAGGGAATCGGCCATAACGCCTGTGACGGATGTGTCAGGATCTGCGCGTGGTGCGGGACGGACGTGCGGGATGCCGACGACGGGGCGGCCGGACCACCCGGGGTCGCACACCTCGACCCGGTCGCGCGCCGTGGCTGCGGGATGCCGCGCACCGCTAACGTCAAGGGTGACGGAGCGGCGCACACAGCGGTGCGTCCCCTCGGATTCGTACGTCCCCTGTAAAGGTGGAATACGTGAAGGCCATTCGTCGATTCACCGTGCGTCCCGTCCTCCCCGACTCCCTTCAACCGCTCAGCGACCTCGCGCGCAACCTGCGCTGGTCCTGGCACACCGAGACCCGAGAGCTCTTCCAGGCCGTCGACCCGGTGGCCGGCCGGACGGCGGAGTGCGACCCCGTACGCCTGCTCGGCAGCGTGTCCGCCGGACGCCTGGCCGAGCTGGCCAGGGAGGAGCAGTTCCTGCACCGGCTGACCGAGGTGTCCGCCGACCTCCGGGAGTACCTGGAGGGCCCGAGGTGGTATCAGGAGCAACGCGCCCGGGCCGACGGGCTCCCCGCCGCCATCGCCTACTTCTCGCCCGAGTTCGGAGTGACGGCGGCCCTCCCGCAGTACTCCGGCGGACTCGGCATCCTCGCCGGAGACCATCTGAAGGCCGCCAGTGACCTGGGCGTGCCCCTCGTCGGCGTCGGTCTGCTCTACCGCCACGGCTACTTCCGCCAGAGCCTCTCGCGCGACGGCTGGCAACAGGAGCGCTATCCCGTCCTCGACCCGAACGAACTCCCCCTCACGCTGGTGCGCGAGGCCGACGGGACGCCCAGCCAGGTCGTCCTGGCCCTCCCCGGCGGCCGCTCGCTGCACGCCCAGATCTGGCAGGCCCAGGTGGGCCGGGTGCCGCTGCTGATGCTCGACTCCGACGTCGAGGACAACGCCCCCGTCGAACGCGAGGTCACCGACCGGCTCTACGGCGGCGGCAGCGAACACCGGCTGCTCCAGGAGATACTGCTGGGCATCGGCGGCGTGCGTGCGGTGCGGACCTACTGCCGGCTCACCGGTCATCCGGACCCCGAGGTCTTCCACACCAACGAGGGCCACGCCGGCTTCCTCGGGCTCGAACGCATCCGCGAGCTCTCCGGAACGGGCCTCGACTTCGACTCCGCGGTCGAGTCCGTCCGTGCCGGCACCGTCTTCACGACCCACACACCGGTTCCGGCCGGCATCGACCGGTTCGACCGCGAGCTGGTCGCGCGCCACTTCGGCGACGACGGCGAACTGCCCGGCGTACCGGCCGACCGCATCCTGCACCTGGGCACGGAGACGTACGCCGGCGGCGATCCGGGCGTCTTCAACATGGCGGTCATGGGGCTGCGGCTGGCCCAGCGGGCCAACGGCGTCTCCACCCTGCACGGCGCCGTCAGCCGGGAGATGTTCGCCGGTCTCTGGCCGGGCTTCGACCCGCCCGAGGTGCCGATCACCTCCGTGACCAACGGGGTCCACGCACCCACCTGGGTCGCGCCCGAGGTCTACCGGCTGCGCACCGGCTCCGGTGGGACCCCGGGCCGATGGGACTCCGTCGCGCAGATCCCCGACCGGCAGCTCTGGGACCTGCGCCGCACCCTGCGCGAACAACTGGTCACCGAGGTGCGCCGGCGGTTGCACGACTCCTGGCGCACCCGGGGTGCGGACCCCGCCGAACTCGGCTGGATCGACGGCGTGCTGGACCCCGGCGTGCTGACGATCGGCTTCGCCCGCAGGGTGCCCTCGTACAAACGCCTCACGCTGATGCTGCGCGACCGGGACCGGCTGCGGGGGCTGCTCCTGCATCCCGAGCGCCCGGTCCAGATCGTCGTGGCGGGCAAGGCGCACCCCGCCGACGACAGCGGGAAACGCCTGGTCCAGGAGCTGGTCCGGTTCGCCGACGACGCCAGGGTGCGCCACCGCATCGTCTTCCTGCCCGACTACGGGATGGCGATGGCCCAGAAGCTCTACCCGGGCTGCGACGTCTGGCTGAACAACCCGCTGCGCCCGCTGGAGGCGTGCGGTACGAGCGGGATGAAGGCGGCGCTCAACGGCTGTCTCAACCTGTCCGTTCTCGACGGCTGGTGGGACGAGTGGTTCGAGCCGGACTTCGGCTGGGCCATTCCCACCGCCGACGGCTCCGCGCTGGACGAGGACCGGCGCGACGATCTGGAGGCGGGCGCCCTCTACGAGCTGATCGAGGACCGGATCGCGCCCCGCTTCTACGACCGGAGCGACGAGGGGCTCCCCGGGCGCTGGATCGAGATGGTCCGCAGCACTCTGGGCACACTGGGCCCCAAGGTGCTCGCCGACCGGATGGTCCGTGAGTACGTGGAGCGGCTGTACGCCCCCGCAGCCCAGGCCCGGCGATCCATGGACCCCGCCGCGGCACGGGAGCTGGCCGGCTGGAAGGCCAGGGTCCGGGCGGCCTGGCCACGGGTGGCCGTCGACCACGTCGAGGCCGTGACGCCCACCGAGGCCGGCGGCTCGGCCGAACTGGGCTCCACCCTGGCGCTGCGGGTCCGGATCACCCTCGGGGCGCTGGGGCCGGACGACGTCGAGGTGCAGGCGGTGGCCGGCCGTGTCGACTCCGCGGACGCGATCTCGGACGCCCAGGTCTTTCCGCTGAAGCCGGCGGGCGGCCAGGACCTGGAGGGCCGCTGGCTTTACGACGGTCCGCTCGCCCTCGACCGGACCGGGCCCTACGGCTACACCGTGCGGGTGCTTCCGGCCCACCGGTTGATGGCCACCGGCGCCGAACTCGGCCTGGTGGCACAGCCGACGGAGGCGACGGGTGAGGGCGCGGGCGTGCTGATGCGCTGACGGTCCGTGCCACCGAGGGCCCGGCACCCGGGAAACCGTCCCGGGGTGCCGGGCCCTTCGGCTGCCCAGGTGCGGGTCCTTCGTCTTCTGAACGCACACCTTGACGTGTCCATGCGATGCCTTTAGGTTCCTCACTCACTGCAGCGTTCACAACTCGACCCGACGTTCATGGATGTGAACTCGGTGTGCAGGAAGTCGAGTTGTGGGCCTCCTCCGCACCGGAAGGCACCCCCACATGCGCACCGGAACCATCGGGCGCGGCTTCGGCCTCGCCACCGCCCTCGCGGCACTGATCACCGGCATCTCCATGGCCCCGGCCGCGGCCGGCCGGGCCGTGCCGGCCGCTGCCCCCGCGGCCTTCACCCACCCCGGCGTCCTCGTGAGCCGCCCCCAGCTCGACTTCGTGCGCGCCAAGGTGCAGGCCGGGGCGCAGCCCTGGAAGGGCGCGTACGACCGGATGATGGCGAGCGCGTACGCCTCGCTGAGCCGGACGGCCAAACCCCGCGCCGTCGTGGAGTGCGGCTCGTACTCCAACCCCAACTACGGCTGTACCGACGAGCGTGAGGACGCGATAGCCGCCTACACGCTCTCGCTGGCCTGGTACATCACCCAGGACGGCCGCTACGCCGCCAAAGCCGTCGAGATCATGGACGCCTGGTCGGCCGTGATCCAGGACCACACCAACAGCAACGCCCCCCTCCAGACCGGCTGGGCCGGCTCCTCCTGGCCGCGGGCCGCCGAGATCATCAAGTACACCTACGGCAGCTGGCCGAACGCGGGCCGGTTCGCCACCATGCTGCGCGACGTCTACCTGCCGAAGGTCATCAACGGCTCTAACAGCAACGGCAACTGGGAACTCAGCATGACCGAGGCCGCGATCGGCATCTCGGTCTTCCTGGAGGACCGCACCTCGTACGACAAGGCCGTGACGAAATTCCGTGGACGTGTCCCCGCGTACATCTACGTGACCGCGGACGGTTCCCTGCCGAAGGTCGCGCCGGGTAGCGGTCTGGACACCCGCGACAAGATCATCAACTACTGGCAGGGGCAGTCGACCTTCATGGACGGTCTCTCGCAGGAGACCTGCCGCGACCTGACCCATACCGGTTACGGGCTCTCCGCCATCTCGCACATCGCCGAGACGAGCCGGATCCAGGGGCAGGACCTCTACCCGGAGATCGCCGACCGCCTGCGCCATGCCCTCGGTCTGCACGCCAAGTACCAGCTGGGCACGGCCGTGCCGTCGTCGCTGTGCGGCGGATCGCTCAAGGACAAGCTCGGGCCGGTCACGGAGGTCGGCTTCAACGCGCTGCACAACCGGATGGGCATCGCGATGACCAACACCCAGGCCCTCACCGAGCAGCAGCGCCCCGCCGGGTCCAACAACCTGTTCGTCGCCTGGGAGACCCTGACCCACGCGGACAACCCGAACTGACAGCGCACAGCCGCCCGGAGGAGGGATCTCCTTCCGGGCGGCTGTGCGTCAGGTGCAGGTGGTGCGGGTCATGCGGTGCTTCCGGTTCAGAAGGTCAGCTTGACGCTGTTGATCTTGCCGGTGTCGCCCGAGTAGACGTCCTGGACCTTCAGCTTCCAGGTGCCGTTCGCCACCTCGGAGGAGGCGTTGACGGTGTACGTCGTCTGGACGTTGTCCGCGGAGTCGCTCGACGAGGAGTTCTTCAGGCGGTAGGCCGTTCCGTCCGGCGCGACGAGGTCGATGACCAGGTCACCACGCCAGGTGTGGGTGATGTCCACCCCGACCTTGAGGGTGCTGGGCGCGTTGCCGGTGACGCCGGTGACGCTGACCGAGCTGGTGACGGCCGAGCCGGCGTCCGGGATGGAGACGACGGTGGTGTTCTGGAAGACCTTGCCGCCGGGGTCGGTGCCGCCACCGGGACGGGTACCGACGTTGATGCCGGCCCAGGCGTTGGCGACGGCGGCGTACTCGGCGCTGGTCGTGCCGTACAGCTCACCGGCCGCGGCGAGCGTGCCCGTACGGGCGGCCGCGTAGTTGGTCGTGGAGGTGAACTTGGTGGTGAGCGCCTTGAACCAGATCAGCGCGGCCTTGTCGCGGCCGATGCCGGTCACCGGCAGGCCGTCGGAGGTCGGGGAGTCGTAGGAGACGCCGTTGATGGTCTTGGCGCCGCTTCCCTCCGAGAGGAGGTAGAAGAAGTGGTTGGCCGGGCCCGACGAGTAGTGCACGTCGACGTTTCCGATGCCGGAGTACCAGGCGTCCTTGGACGCGCCGTCCTTGCTCGGCTTGTCCTGGTAGCGCAGCGGGGTGCCGTCGCCGTTGATGTCGATCTTCTCGCCGATGAGGTAGTCGCCCTTGTCGGTGGCGTTGTTGGCGTAGAACTCGACGGCGCTGGCGAAGATGTCACTGGTCGCCTCGTTGAGGCCACCGGACTCACCGCTGTAGTTCAGGTCCGCGGTGTTCGAGGTGACGCCGTGCGTCATCTCGTGCGCGGCCACGTCCAGTGCGGTCAGCGGTGAGGCGTTGCCGCTGCCGTCGCCGTACGTCATGCAGAAGCAGCTGTCGTCCCAGAAGGCGTTGACGTAGTTGTTGCCGTAGTGGACGCGGGAGTACGCGCCGACGCCGTCGCCCTTGATGCCGGTCCGGCCGTGGACGTTCTTGTAGTAGTCCCAGGTCTCGGCCGCACCGTAGTGGGCGTCCGCCGCCGCGGTCTCCGCGTTCGAGGCGAGGCCGTTGCCCCAGACGTCGTCGGAGCCGGAGAAGAGGGTGCCCGTGCCGGACGTACCGTGGTTCAGGTTGTACGTCTTGTGGTTGCCGCGGGTGGTGTCGGTCAGGTTGTACGACCCCGAGGTGCCCAGCGTGACCTGGCCGCTGTACTCCGTGTTGCCGACGCCGTTCTCGATGGCCTGCCACTCGTAGAGCTTCGCGCCGGAGGTGGCATCGGTGATGACGTGGAGGGCGTTCGGGGTGCCGTCGTCCTGCAGTCCGCCGACCACGGTCTCGTAGGCGAGCTGCGGCGTGCCCGAGGCCATCCAGACGACCTTGCGGGGTGCGGTGTCGGCCGCGGTCTTCGAGGAGCCGTCCGCCTTGGCCAGGCCGACGGCCTGCTTCTCGGCAGCCGCCGGGGCCACGTCCGCGGTCATGTCGACGGCCTTGAGCTGAGCCGAGGTGGCCTTGGACGCCTTGGTGACGCTCTTGGTCGCGCCGGCCTTCGACTCCTGGACGACCAGGTCGCCGCCGAGCACGGGGAGTCCGTCGAAGGTGCGCTCGTAACGCGTGTGCGTGGTGCCGTCGTTGTCCTGGATGACGTCCTTGACGACGAGCTTCTCCTGCGAGCCGAGACCGAGGTCCTTGGCTGTGGCCGCCCTGCTCGCGGTGGCCTCGCGGATCAGTTCGGCCCGCTGCGAGGGCGAGAGCTGCTTGGGCAGCGCGCCGGGATCGGCCTGCGAGGCCGAGGGGGCGGCCTGTGCGGCACCGCCCGGTGTGGCGGTGGCTGTTCCGGTCTGGACTCCTACGGCGAGGAGGGCTGCTGCGGCTATCAGAGCGCCGGTCGCGGTGGTACGACGGCTGAGCGTGGATCTCACGCGGACTCCTTCTGCGAGGGGGGTACCGGCGGCTGGGTGAGCCGTCCGGGCAGAGCAAGCAGTGCGCAGAACGGGGTGAAGAGTGTCAGCTGAAGGAGGCGGCTGTCAGGACCGCGTCAACAAGTTGGCCGGAATTCGTCCGTTGCCGGAATGGTCATGTTCGTTAAGCGGACGTTTCGCCGATCATCACCGAGATGTCACCGGGAGTCCCGGAAGCCCGAAAGCGCAGAGGGCGTTGAGGTTGAGCCCGGAGGCGGCGTGTTCGAACGGACGAGGGGGAAGTGGGAAGGTCCCACCTGTCGAGACGGATTCGCACTGTGGCGCGTTCCGCGCCCTCGCACGCCCCGTCGGCGGCCGTGCGGGTCATCGCGAAGGCGCCCGGCCGGAGGCCGCGGCCGGGCGCCGGCGGCCCCTCAGACCAGGCTCTCCCGCCAGGCGCGGTGCAGGCCGGCGAACCGGCCCGTGCCACCGATGAGCTCGTCCGGGGCTCCGTCCTCCACGATGCGGCCGTGCTCCATCACCAGGACCCGGTCCGCGATCTCCACCGTCGACAGCCGGTGAGCGATGACCACCGCGGTGCGGCCGTGCAGCACGGTGTCCATCGCCCGCTGCACCGCCCGCTCGCCCGGGATGTCCAGAGAGCTCGTCGCCTCGTCGAGGATCAGGACCGCGGGATTGGCGAGCAAGGCCCGGGCGAACGCGACCAACTGGCGCTGACCGGCGGAGATCCGCCCGCCCCGCTTGCGTACGTCCGTGTCGTACCCGTCGGGCAGACCGGCGATGAAGTCATGGGCGCCGATCGCCTTGGCGGCCTGCTCGATCTCCTCGCGGGTCGCGTCCGGGCTGCCGATCGCGATGTTCTCCGCGACCGTGCCGGAGAACAGGAAGGCCTCCTGCGTCACCATGACGACCCCGCGCCGGAGCTCGGGAACGGCGAGGTCGCGCAGGTCGACGCCGTCCAGCAGGACCCGGCCCTCGGTCGGGTCGTAGAAGCGGGCCAGCAGCTTGGCCAGCGTCGACTTGCCCGCCCCCGTCGAACCGACCACGGCCACCGTCTGACCCGCCGGAACGGTCAGATCGAAACGCGGCAGCACCTCGCCGCCGGTGCGGTAGGCAAAACGCACCGATTCGAAGACCACCTCACGGCCCGGGTGTTCGTCCTCCGCAGCCGGCAGCTTCCGAGGCTCCGGAGCCTCGGGGACCGTCGGCGTCTGGGCCAGCAGGCCCGCGATCTTCTCCAGCGACGCCGCGGCCGACTGATAGGAGTTGAGGAACATGCTGAGCCGGTCGATCGGGTCGTAGAGCCGTCGCAGATACAGGACCACCGCGGCCAGCACGCCCAGCGCCAGGCTTCCGGAAGCCACGCGGTAGGCACCCCACAGCACGATTCCGGCCACGGCGGTGTTGGCCACCAGCCGGGACCCGACAACGTAACGCGCGTTCTCCAGCATCGCGTCGCCGTTCGTGCGCCGGTGCTCGTGGTTGAGCTCACGGAAGACCCCGTCGTTGACGGGCTCGCGGCGGAAGGCCTGGACGGGACGGATCCCGTTCATCGTCTCGGCGAACTTCACGATGACCGCGGCGATGGCCGTCGACCGTGACGCGAAGATCACCGCGGCCCGCTGCTGGTAGAGCCGCACCAGCAGGTACAGCGGCACGAAGGACAGCACGGCGACGGCGCCCGTGCCGAAGTCCAGCCAGAGCAGCATCAGGGAGATGGAGACGAAGGAGAGGACGACACCGATCAGCTCCTGCAGGCCCTCGCTGAGCAGTTCCCGCAGCGACTCCACGTCAGTGGTGGAACGGGAGATCAGCCGCCCCGAGGTGTACCGCTCGTGGAAGTCCACGCTCAGCGCCTGCGCATGGCGGAAGATCCGGCCGCGCAGATCGAGCAGCACGTCCTGGTTGACCCGCGCCGAGGCCCGGATGAAGGCGTACTGCATGGCGCCCGCGCCGGCCGAGCAGAGCGCGTAGCCGAGCGCCACCGCGATCAGCGGCCCGTAGTCCTCGTCCCGGAACGCGGGCACCCCGCTGTCGATGGCGTACGCCACGAGCAACGGCCCGGCCTGGACCGCCACCTGCTGGATCAGCAGGAACAGCGCGGCGACCACGACCCGGCCCCGCAGCGGCCGCAGCAGCGAGACGAGCAGCGCTCGCGTGGCGCCGCGCGGGGTGGGCAGGTCGTCGCGGTCGAAGGGGTCCCCGGCGCGCTCGGGCGGCCCGCTGTTCGCTGGTTCCGGGGCCCCGGGACGGCCGTCCCCGGCCCTGTCGCTGTCGCCCGGCTCGGTGGGACGCCCGGTCGTGGTGCTCGTCATCGGGTGCTGCTCTCCTCGGCAGGGGCGTGCACGCCCGTAAGGTCATCGGCCGTCATGGCCGGCGGGGGCACGTCAGCGGGTTCCCCGCCGCCCGATACGCCGGCCCCGGACATCAGCCAGGCGTACTCGGCGTTGCTGCGCAGCAGTTCCTGGTGCGTACCGACCGCGCTGATCCGGCCCTCCGACAGCAGGGCCACCCGGTCGGCGAGCATCACGGTGGAGGGGCGGTGCGCGACCACGATCGCCGTCGTCTCCTCCAGCACGCGCCGCAGCGCAGCCTCGACCAGCGTCTCCGTGTGCACGTCCAGGGCGGAGAGCGGGTCGTCGAGCACCAGGAAGCGCGGCCGGCCGACGACGGCCCTGGCCAGTGCGAGACGCTGGCGCTGGCCGCCGGAGAGACTGAGACCCTGCTCGCCGACCTGGGTGTCGATGCCGTGCGGCAGATCGTGGACGAAGTCGGCCTGGGCGACCGACAGGGCCCGCAGCAACTCCTCTCCGCCCGCGCCGCCCGCGCCCATCAGCACGTTTTCCCCGACGCTCGCCGAGAACAGCGTCGGCTCCTCGAACGCCACCGACACCAGCTCCCGCAGCCGCTCACGCGGCATGGCCGTGATGTCCTCGCCGTCCAGCGTGATCCGGCCCGACGTGGCGTCATGCAGCCGGGGGACGAGCGCGGTGAGCGTCGTCTTGCCGGAACCCGTGGCGCCCACCAGGGCCATCGTCTCGCCGGGCCGGATCCGCAGATCGATCCGCTCCAGGACGGGCACGGAATCCTCCTCCGCGTCCGGGTACCTGAACCCCACGCCCTCGAACACCATCCCGCCGGCCTCGGCGGGCGTGTCAGGGGCGGCGCTCCCGGGCGCGGCGGTCTCCTGCTCCTCCGCCACGTCCATCACCTCGAAGAACCGCTCCGTCGCCGTCGCCGACTCCTGGCTCATCGCCACCAGGAAACCGATCGACTCGACCGGCCACCGCAGCGCCAGAGCCGTGGAGAGGAACGCGACCAGGGTGCCCGCCGAGAGGCCCCCGTCCGCGACCTCGATCGTGCCGAGCACCAGCGCCGCCCCGATCGCGAGTTCGGGAATCGTCGTGATGAGTGCCCAGATGCCCGCGAGCAGCCGCGCCTTGCCGAGCTCCGTGGTGCGCAGCCGCTGGGAGAGCGCCCGGAAGGCGTCGGCCTGACTGCGGTGCCGCCCGAAACCCTTGATGATGCGGATGCCGAGCACGCTCTCCTCGACCACCGTCGTCAGATCCCCCACCTGGTCCTGGGCCGTGCGCGCCACCACCGAGTACTTCGTCTCGAAGACCGAGCAGATGATCACCAGGGGCACGACAGGGGCGAGCAGCACCAGGCCGAGCGTCCACTCCTGGAGCAGCAGGATCACGAATCCGACCAGGATGGTGGTGGCGTTGACGAGCAGGAAGGTCAGGGGGAAGGCCAGGAACATCCGCAGCAGCATCAGGTCCGTGGTGCCGCGCGAAAGCAGCTGACCCGAGGACCACCGGTCGTGGAAGGCCACCGGAAGACGCTGCAGATGCCGGTAGAGGTCGGCCCGCATCGACGCCTCGACACCGGCCAGCGGCCGCGCCACCAGCCATCGCCGTACGCCGAACAGCACCGCCTCCGCGATGCCCAGCAGCAGCAGGAACAGCGCCCCGAGCCAGACCCCGCCCGGGTCCTGGTGGGCCACCGGTCCGTCGACGATCCACTTCAGTACGAGGGGGATCACCAGCCCGAGACACGAGGCGACGATCGCGATCAGTGCGGCACCGGCCAGACGGTTCCGTACCGGCTTCACATACGGCCACAGACGCAGCAGGGTCTGCGCGGCGGACCGGTCCTTGGGCTCTGCATGTTCTTTGGGCATCAGGGGCGAGCCTACGTTTCACCACTGACATCGCTCATCCGGTTTTCCTTGCTCGGGGAGGCCGGGCCGGGCGGGGTCGTACCCCGGCATCAACCGATCGGCGGATGCCGGTTCGAGCGCGTTGACGGATGCCGCGAGAAGCCCTGCCACCGCGATGCTCACAGGCATGGCAATCATCGAAGTGAACGGGGTGCGCAAGACCTACGCGGGCCGCCCCGTGGTCGACGGGGTGAGCTTCTCCGTGGACGAGGGGGAGATCTTCGGGATTCTCGGCCCCAACGGTGCGGGCAAGACCACCACCGTCGAATGCGTCGAGGGCCTCCGCGTCCCCGACGCCGGCACGGTCCGGGTCGCCGGGCTCGACCCCGTCGCCGACCACGGCCGTGTGACGCTCCTGCTCGGCGCGCAGCTCCAGGAGAGCGAACTGCAGCCGAAGATCACCGTGGGCGAGGCGCTGGAGCTGTACAGCGCCTTCTACCCGCACCCGGCCGACTGGCGTCCCCTCGCCGAACGCCTCGGGCTGCACACCCGGCTCACCACCCGGTTCGCCAGGCTCTCCGGCGGTCAGAAGCAACGCCTGTCCATCGCGCTGGCGCTCGTCGGCAGCCCCCGGGTCGTGGTCCTCGACGAGCTGACCACCGGACTGGACCCACGCGCGCGGCGCGACACCTGGCAACTGATCGAAGAGATACGCGCAGGCGGGGTCACGGTCCTGCTGGTCACCCACTTCATGGAGGAGGCCCAACGCCTCTGCGACCGCGTCGCCGTGATCGACAGGGGCAGGCTCGCCGCCCTCGACACCCCGTCCGGGCTGATCGCCCGGGCAGGCAGCTCCACCGCCATCTCCTTCACCCCGTCCGAGCCGCTCCCCGACGGTGAACTGGCCGGGCTGCCCGGCACCGCCTCGTACGAGAACCGGAACGGACGGATCGTCATCAACGGCACCGACGAGACCGTCAACGCCGTCATCTCGCTCCTGGCCCGGCTCCGCGTCACCGCGCACCAGCTCCGCGTCTGCGAAGCCACACTCGACGACGCCTTCCTCGACCTGACCGAGCACCCCGGCGCCGCGGACGAGCGCGGCCTGACAGGACAGGCAGCCTGAGATGACCACGGCGAACCCCGTCCCCGCGCCCCGCACCGCCTCCTCGCGCGCCTCGCTCGCGGTCCTGAGGTCCGAGGCCCGGCTCTTTCTCCGCGAACCCGGCAGCCTGTTCTGGATCCTCGCCTTCCCCACGCTCCTCATGACGGTCCTCGGCCTGATCCCGTCCTTCCGGGAGCACGACGACGCGCTCGGCGGCCGTCGCGTCATCGACCTGTACGTACCCGTGTCCGTACTGCTCGCCATGATCATGGCCGGCCTCCAGGCGATGCCGCCCGTCCTCACCGGCTACCGCGAACGGGGCATCCTGCGCCGGATGTCCACCACCCCCGTACGTCCCGCCGCCCTGCTCGGCGCGCAGATCACCCTGCACGGGGCCGCCGCACTCGGCTCCACCCTCCTCGTGATGGCCGTCGGCCGGATCGCCTTCGGAGTGCGGCTGCCCGGGCAGCCGTTCGGCTATCTGCTCTCGCTGCTGCTGGCCGTCACCTGCGTGCTGGGGCTGGGGGCGCTGGTCTGCGCACTCTCGCGCACCACCAAGATCGCGGCCGCCCTCGGCTCGGTCGTCTTCTTCGTGACGATGTTCACGGCAGGTGTCTGGGTGCCGGTGCAGACCATGCCCGACACCCTGCGCCGCATCGTCCAGGTCACGCCGTTCGGCGCGGCCTCCCAGGCGCTGGACCGCGCGGCCACCGGGGCCTGGCCGAGCTGGGTCCATCTCGGGGTGGTGGCGCTGTGGACGGTACTGGCCGCGGCCGCCGCGATCCGTACCTTCCGGTGGGAGTAGCCGGTACGGGGGAGACTTCCCCCATGAACCCGGGGGAGACGGCGGCCATGAGCGGTGTGGCGACGGCCGAGCAGTGGTGGGAGCGGTTCTTCCGGCACGGACCGTACGGACTGCTCGGTCTGGCCACCGTGGTCTCGGCCGTGACCAGCGGGCTCATCATGTCCCGCGCGGATGTGTACGCCGCCGCGGCGCTGCTCCCCGCCGCCTTCCTCCTGCAGCTCTGGTGGAGCCGCACCCCGGCGGACCGGCGAGCGCGGGTCGCGGTGGGCTACTTCGCCGCCCGCACCCTGCTGGCCTTCGGGCTGACCTGGTGCAACCCGTTCTTCTCGATCTACGCGGTGCTCGGCTACTTCGACGCCGGGCGGGTGCTTCCGCCACGGGGCATGCGGGCCGGGCTGCTGGCCACCGCCCTCATCATGGCGGGGTCGCAGTCCGGCAGCGGCCTGCCGCCGACCACCCTCATGAACTGGGTCGTCTTCGCCATCGTGCTGGCCGTGCACGTGAGTCTCACCATGGTCTTCGCCCAGATCGGCAACCGGGAGGCGGAGCAGGCGCGTACCCGGACCGAGACCATCACCGCACTCGAATCGGCCAACGCCCGCCTCGAACAGGCCCTCGCGGAGAACGCCGGCCTGCACGCCCAACTCCTCGTGCAGGCACGCGAGGCGGGGGTGGCCGACGAGCGGCGCCGGCTGGCCGCCGAGATCCACGACACCATCGCCCAGGGACTCACCGGCATCATCGCCCAGCTCCAGGTCGTGACCTCCACGAGGGAGAGCGATCCCGTGCTCGCCGGCGAGCACCTCGCCCGGGCCGCAGCCCTCGCCCGGCACAGCCTCGGCGAGGCGCGCCGCTCGGTGCACGATCTCGTTCCGTCCGCACTGGAGCACGACGACCTGCCCGGCGCCCTGCACAAGACGGTCACGAGATGGGCCGAACAAAGCGGCGTGCGGGCGGAGTTCACCGTCACCGGCACCGCCGAGCCCCTGCACGACGAGGTCGGAGCCACGCTGCTGCGCATCGCAGAGGAGGCCCTCGCCAACGCGGCGCGCCACGCCGGGGCGTCCCGGGCCGGCATCACCCTGTCGTACATGGGCGACGAGATATCGCTGGACGTACGTGACGACGGCCGCGGCTTCGACCCGGCCGCGCTGCCGTCGTACCGCGGCGCCGGCGGATTCGGGCTCGGCGGCATGCGGGCCCGGGCCGAACGCATCGCGGGCACGGTCGAGGTGGAGACCGGCCCGGGCCTCGGCACCGCAGTCTGCGCCCGCGTGCCGATGGTCAGGCACGACTGAGGCACCGCCCGCGCCGGCACAGTACGGTGGAGCGCCATGGACCGGGAATCCGCACGCGTCATCACGCTGATCGTCGTCGACGACCACCCCGTCGTACGGGACGGGCTGCGCGGCATGTTCGAGTCGTCGACGGATTTCCGGGTGCTCGGTGAAGCGGCCGACGGAGTCGAGGGCGTCGGCATGGCCGTCCGGCTCGACCCCGACGTCGTCCTCATGGACCTGCGGATGCCGGGCGGCGGCGGAGTCGCGGCGATCACCGAACTGACCAGACGCGGCGTACGTTCCAAGGTCCTGGTCCTCACCACGTACGACACCGACTCCGACACCCTGCCCGCCATCGAGGCGGGCGCCACCGGCTATCTGCTCAAGGACGCGCCGCGCGACGAGCTGTTCACCGCCGTCCGCGCCGCCGCCGACGGCCGCACGGTCCTCTCGCCCGCCGTCGCCTCCCGGCTGATCTCACGGGTGCGCACCCCCGTCGCGCCCGGCCACGAGGCGCTGTCCGCGCGCGAGCGCGAGGTCGTCGGACTCGTCGCCCGGGGGACGTCGAACCGCGAGATCGCCGCGGAGCTGTTCATCAGCGAGGCGACCGTGAAGACCCATCTCACCCATGTCTTCGCCAAACTGGGCGCCAAGGACCGCGCCGAGGCCGTCGCGGTCGCCTACGAGCGCGGCATCCTCGGCTGACCTCCCCGTTACGACCTCACCCGTAGCAGCAGCACCGCCCTCGCCGGCACCGTGAAGACCGTACCGCCCCGGTGGACCGTGCCGGGCGCGGCGGACTGGTCCTCCCGCGAGGTGTCCAGGACCAGCTCGTACGCGTCCGCCCACGGTGGCCCCGGCAGCAGGAAGTCGGCGGGCCGGTGCCCGGCGTGCAGGACCGCCAGGAAGCTGTCGTCCGTGACCTGTTCGCCCCGGGCGTCACGGCCGGGGATGTCACGGCCGGAAAGGTAGAGCCCGACCGTGGCGGCCGGTGCGTACCAGTCCTCCTCCGTCATCTCCGCCCCCTGCCGGGTGAACCACGCCAGGTCCCGGAGCCCGTCCGGGGCCTGGGCCCGGCCGGCGAAGAACGCCCGGCGGCGCAGCACCGGATGGGTGTGGCGCAGCGCGAGCACCCGGGCCGTCAGCTCGGTCAGTTCCCGCCACTGCGGCTGCTCCAGCAGCGACCAGTCCACCCAGCCGATCTCGTTGTCCTGGCAGTAGGCGTTGTTGTTGCCGCCCTGGGTGCGGCCCATCTCGTCGCCCGCGACGAGCATCGGCACCCCGGTCGACAGCAGCAGCGTGGTGAGGAGGTTGCGCAACTGGCGGCGGCGCAGCGCGTTGACGTCGTCGTCGTCGGTCTCCCCCTCGGCCCCGCAGTTCCAGGAGCGGTTGTCCGATGTTCCGTCCCGGTTGCCCTCGCCGTTGGCCTCGTTGTGCTTGTGCTCGTAGCTCACCAGGTCGCGCAGGGTGAAACCGTCGTGCGCGGTGACGAAGTTGACCGAGGCGTACGGCCGCCGGCCGCCCCACGCGTACAGGTCGCTCGACCCCGTCAGCCGGTATCCGAGATCGCGTACGTCGGGGAGGGCGCCACGCCAGAAATCGCGCACGGCGTCCCGGTACCGGTCGTTCCACTCGGTCCACAGCGGTGGGAAGGCTCCCACCTGGTAGCCGCCGTTGCCGACGTCCCACGGCTCGGCGATCAGTTTCACCCGGCGCAGCACCGGGTCCTGGGCGATCACCGCGAGGAACGGCGACAGCATGTCGACGTCGTGCATCGAGCGGGCCAGTGCCGCCGCCAGGTCGAAGCGGAAACCGTCGACGCCCATCTCCGTCACCCAGTACCGCAGTGAGTCGGTGATCAGCCGCAGCACGTTCGGCTGTACGACGTGCAGGGTGTTGCCGCACCCCGTGTAGTCCGCGTATCTGCGCGCGTCGGACTGGAGCCGGTAGTAGCCGCGGTTGTCGATGCCGCGCAGCGACAGCATCGGGCCCAGTTCGCCCGCCTCGGCCGTGTGGTTGTAGACGACGTCGAGGATCACCTCGATCCCGGCGTCGTGCAGGGCGCGGACCATCCGCTTGAACTCGCCGACCTGCTCTCCCGCCGTGCCGCTCGCGGAGTATCCGGCGTGCGGGGCGAAGTAGCCGATCGAGTTGTAGCCCCAGTAGTTGCGCAGCCCGCGCCGCAGGAGATGGTCCTCGTGGGCGAACTGGTGCACCGGCAGCAGCTCCACAGCCGTCACCCCCAGGCGCCGCAGATGACCGATGGCCGCCGGGTGCGCGAGACCGGCGTAGGTGCCCCGCAGCTCCTCGGGGATGCCGGGGTGGCGCGCGGTGAAGCCGCGGACGTGCAGCTCGTAGATGACGGAGTCGGCCCACGGCGTCTTGGGCCGCCGGTCCTCGGCCCAGTCGTCGTCATCGTGGACCACCACCCCCTTGGGGACGTGCGGAGCGGAGTCCCGTTCGTCGCGCACGGTGTCCGCTACCTGCTGCTCGGGCCAGTCCCTCACATGGCCGTACACCTCCGCCGGAAGGGTGAAATCGCCGTCCACCGCCCGGGCGTACGGATCGAGCAGTAGTTTCGCCGCGTTCCACCGGGCGCCCGTCCACGGGTCCCAGCGGCCGTGGACCCGGTAGCCGTAGCGGTGGCCGGGCCGCACGCCGGGCACGAAGCCGTGCCAGATCTCGTGGGTCAGCTCGGTCAGGGGGAGGCGGCTCTCGGTGCCGTCCTCGTCGAAGAGGCAGAGCTCGACGGCCTCCGCCCCGCCGGCCCAGAGGGCGAAGTTGGTCCCCGCGACCCCGTCGGGGCCCACTCTGAAGCGGGCTCCCAGGGGCGTCGGCGCCCCGGGCCACACGGCGGGCGGCGACAGGGCGGGCTCGACGGCCCGCCCGGATCCGGTCGCGGGCGCCCGCTCCACCGCCGGCCCGGGCGGGCCGGTACCCGTCCTCGGCACTGCCTCCTGCTCGGCTGCGCTCGACACCTGCTCGCCTCCCGCGGCTCGTGGGGACCGGCACCGTGAGGGAGTGCGCGGCGTCCCGGCCGCGGCTCCCCGAGTGGGGTCGTCCCCTCTGTTCTGCCCACGACGGGGCCCGCACTCACGTTTCCCCCGGACCGCCCGCGTCGTTGGGGGGACGTGAACCACGTAGCGAAGAAGGCAGGGGCGAGCCCGGCGACCGTGACGGCCCGGTCGGGACTGCTCGCCGTACTGGCCGTACTGGCGGTTCTGACCGGCTGCTCGGGTACGGATTCGATCATCGGCGGGAAACCCCGCTCGCCGCAGGAAGCCATCCGGATCACCCCGCGGGACGGGGCCGAGGACGTCGCGCCGGACAGCCGGGTCGAGGTGAAGGTCCCCGACGGGCGGCTGGAGAGCGTCGAGGTGACCCGGATCGAGGACGCCCAGGAGCAGAAGGTGCGGGGCCTGATCGCCGAGGACGGGCGCTCCTGGTCCCCGCAGGGGGTGGCCGCCCGGCTCGGGCTCGCCGCCAAGTACAGCGTCGACGCGGTGGCCGTGGACGGTGCGGGGCACCGGTCGGCCCGCCACACCACCTTTACGACGGCGGTCCCCGAACACCGCTTCATCGGGTACTTCAAACCGGAGAACCGGTCGACGGTCGGCACCGGCATGATCGTCTCCTTCCAGTTCAACCGTCCGGTGACCCGCCGCGCGGCCGTGCAGCGGGCCATCCGGGTGACCGCCGACCCGGCGGTCGGGATCGCGGGGCACTGGTTCGGCGACAAACGCCTGGACTTCCGCCCCGCCGCCTACTGGCAGCCGGGCACCGAAGTGACCGTCGAGGTGGGGCTGCGCGATGTGGAGGGGGCGCCGGGGGTGTACGGCAGCCAGCGCAAGACCGTCCGGTTCACCATCGGCCGGGAGCAGGTGTCCCGGGTGGACTCGGCCGCGCACACGATGGAGGTGCGCCGCGACGGGCAGCTCGTCTCCACCGTCCCGATCACCGCGGGCTCCCCGACGACGACCACGTACAACGGCAGGATGGTCGTCAGCGAGATGCACGAAGTGACGCGGATGGACGGGCGGACCGTCGGCTTCGGCGGTGAGTACGACATCAAGGACGTCCCGCACGCCATCCGGCTCACCGAGTCCGGCACCTTCCTGCACGGCAACTACTGGTCCGACGAGGACATCTTCGGCTCGACCAACGTCAGCCACGGGTGCATCGGGCTGCGTGACGTACAGGGCGGCAGCGGCTCCACCCCGGCCGGCTGGTTCTTCGACCGGACGCTGATCGGGGATGTCGTCGAGGTCGTCAACTCCAAGGACAAGAAGGTCGCTCCGGACAACGGCCTGGGCGGCTGGAACTTGGACTGGAAGCAGTGGAAGGCGGGTTCCGCGCTCCGCTGACCCCCGGGGCGTAGCCCGGTCCCTCATTGACGGCGCGGCACTCCCTGGGGCCGCGCCGTCCGCATGCCCGGTCGAGGGCGACCGCACCGCCCGCGACCTTGGCGAACTCCTGGTACGAGTTGGGACTGAACGGTGACAATCGTGGGGCGATCTACCCGCAGGCGGTGTGATTATCTTTCGCTGAGCGCGCATGTGCAGCGCGCGGGGGTGGGAGTCTTCGGGCTCCCGGGGCCTTGGCGGGGCCAGGCCGTGTGAGGGGAGACGACCACTTTGAACGGGCAGCCGATATCGGGGACATCGGCCGGGGCGGACAGCAGGAGGCGGGGGCGTGGGGCCACCGGGCTGCTGGCTCTGGTGCTGGGTGCGTTGCTGCTGCTGGTGACGGCATGCGGCGGGGGAGACACCGACGACGGGGGCAAGGGCGGCAAGACCGGCGGGGCGGGTGCCGCGGACACCAGCGCCTCGCAGGCCGTCGTGAACATCGTGCCGAAGGACGGGGCCGACTCCGTCGCCACGAACGGGGCACTGAAGATCTCGGCCGAGCAGGGAAAGCTCGCCTCGGTCAAGGTCTCCGACAGCAAGGGGGCGGAGGTCGCGGGGAAGATCGCGGCCGACGGCACGAGCTGGGAGCCTGACCGGCACCTCGCCTCGGCGACCAAGTACAAGGTCCACGCGGTCGCCAAGGACACGAAGGGCCGTGAGTCGGCGAAGGACACCACCTTCACCACGCTGGTCCCGCAGAACACCTTCATCGGGCAGTACACCCCGGAGGACGGGTCCACGGTCGGTGTCGGCATGCCGGTCTCGATCCACTTCACCCGGGGCATCACCGACCCGGAGTCCGTCGAGAAGGCCATCGAGGTGACGGCCGATCCCGCCGTCGAGATCGAGGGCCACTGGTTCGGCAACGACCGTCTGGACTTCCGCCCCGAGGACTACTGGGCCGCGGGCACCAAGGTGACCGTGAAGCTCAACCTCGACGGCGTCGAGGGACGCCCGGGGGTCTACGGCAAGCAGGCCAAGACCGTGTCCTTCACCGTCGGACGCCGGCAGGTCAGCACCGTCGACGCGGACTCGCACCGGATGAAGGTCGTCCGCGACGGCAAGCAGATCAAGGACGTTCCGATCTCGGCGGGCGCCCCGGCCACCACCACGTACAACGGCCAGATGGTCATCAGCGAGAAGCTCCGGGTGACCCGGATGAACGGAGACACCGTCGGCTTCGGCGGTGAGTACGACATCAAGGACGTGCCGCACGCGATGCGCCTGTCCACGTCGGGCACCTTCATCCACGGCAACTACTGGGGCGGCTCGGGCATCTTCGGCACCACGAACACCAGTCACGGCTGCGTCGGACTGCAGGACGCGCGCGGTGCCGGTGACCCGAGCACCCCGGCGGCCTGGTTCTTCAACAGCTCGCTGATCGGCGACGTCGTGATCGTCAAGAACTCCCACGACAGCACGATCCAGCCGGACAACGGCCTCAACGGCTGGAACATGAGCTGGTCGGAGTGGACCAAGTAGGACCCACCGCACCGACTCCCACGGGCCCGGTGCCGACGGACACGTTCCGTTGGTCACCGGGCCCGTCGGCGTCCGTGCGGCCCTGCCCGGCGTCGGCTCCCGGGACCTCGGAGTGGTCCCGGGAGCCGACGTCACCATGGGGAGCGGCGGCCGATGAGCGGTGCGCAGCGGTATTTCGGCCCGTATTCGATACGTGTGCGACGGTCCGGTTCGTCACGTGGGTGATGTTCCGGGCGGGTATGCAGAAAACGGGTCGCCGTCCGCGTTTACGGAGTTATCCGGGGGGATCGGGTTCTCTGCACGTTACGGAAGTCTGGGGCGGTGGAAAGGGATCGTCGACCAGGCCCGCCCGGGTCAGGTGAACGCCGGCCTGGAAGCGGCTGATGGCTCCCTGGTCATCCATGATTTCAGCAATGTGGCGACGGCAGGTACGGACCGATATACCGAGCCGTCGAGCCACCATTTCGTCCTTGTGTCCCATCGCCATAAGGCGCACTATCGACTTCTTCAGGGTATCGATGGTGTGCGGAGTTTCCTTCGCATCGGGAATGAGTGGGCTTGCGGAGTTCCACAGATTCTCGAATGCGGCGCAGGCGAACGCCACCATCGCCGGATCCCGCACGGCGGCCGCCGTCGTCACGCCGGCTCCCCGGGAGTGGCCGGGGGAGTGGAGCAGGACGAGGACCTCACGGTCGAAGGCGACGAGCGGATCGATCAGCTCGGCGCTGGTCCTGACCTCGGCGCCGCGCTGCGTCAACTCCCGCACCAGGGCTCGGGTCACCAGGTCGCCGCGTATGGCGTGCTGGTAGATCAGCCGGGCCCGCACCCCGCGGTCGAGCAGATCCAGCGCAATGGTCCGGGCGGCCGGGAAGGACTGGCAGGGGCGGGCGCCACTCGGCAGGACGAGGAGGATCTCCTCCTGGCAGCGGGCGCTCATCTCGCTGATCAGCGCGTGCAAGGCCGTGATGCCGGAGTGGTCGTCCGCAGGTGGAGGGGCCGAGGAGGGCGGGCCCGCCGCGTCCGGCCGGTTCTCCTCGTGGTCCGGGGAGCGGTCCTTACGACGGTCGCGCAGCCGCGCTCCGAGCGCCCGGGCCAGCTGTGCCCCGGTCTCCTCGGCGTCCACCGACGCGATGAGTTCGCCGTCGGACGCACCTGACCGGATCAGCCCCAGGAGGCGCAGCACCCGTTCCGCGCCGATCGACTGCTCAGGACTCAGGCTCAGACTCTCGGCGACGGCCTCGTGCTCGAGCCGGGCCGCCTCCCCGCTGAATCCCTGCGTCGAAGCGCTGTGGTCCAGTGGCGTGCATTCCCCGACCGAGCGGGACCCTCTGGCTGCCGGCATTCGCTGCTCCCCCTTTTGCCCGCAGGTAATTGGGCGTCAACTCTAGGGTATCTGGATGTCGTGAAGAGAAATGGAGCGTGAATTCGCTCACGAGTGATCCGAGGGTACGGCCATGCAGTGGAGAGAGGGGATACGGCGGGCGTCGGAAAGGTTGGAGAAAATTAACACAAGGGGGGTTCGAGGGGGTCGCTTCGGTGGTGCTGAGTCAGGGGGGAAACGCCTGGCCCGGAATTTCCTGCAGGAAAAAGCCGAGCAGGCTTGGTCGATCACGAGCGTAACCGAGGGGGTTGTCCACCCAACAGTATTTACTCAATTAATGCACTTCGTTTACTGTCCCTTTACTTGCGTTCGGATTGTGCCACCGTTTGGGCATGCCGCATGAAGGGAAGGGGTTTCCCGAGGATTTCGGCGGTCCGCCCCGGCCGGGATCGGACCGGCCGGGGCGGACGGGCGGGGGTCGGACCGGCGGCGGGCCGGTCGTTCACTTCACCCCGGCAGCGCGATCGCGGTCAGGGCGAAGCCGCGGCTGACGGTCCAGCGCCCCGAGAACGTGCCGTGACGCTGCCCCGCCACCTCGGGCCCGGGCACCAGCAGCCGTGCCGAGAACGTGCCCGCTTCCGGGTCGAAGTCGAGCTCCGCCTCGGTGAAGTCGAGCTCGCGCCGGGTCAGCGGATACCAGGTCTTGAACACCGATTCCTTGGCGCTGAACAGCAGCCGGTCCCAGTGGACATCCGGGCGGCGCCGGGCGAGTGCAGTGAGGGCGGCCCTCTCGCGCGGCAGGGAGACGACGTCGAGGATGCCGTCGGGCAGGGGCAGATTCCGCTCCGCGTCGATGCCCAGTGACACGGCGACCCCGGTCCGGGCGACCGCCGCCGCGCGGAAACCGAGGCAGTGGGTCATGCTGCCGGTCACGCCGTCCGGCCAGTCGATCGCGCCCCGCTTCCCCGGCACCAGTGGGGCCGGCGGCAGACCGAGCTTGTCCATGGCGCGCCGTGCGCACATCCGGACCGTGGTGAACTCGGCGCGGCGGCCCTCCACCGAGCGGGCGATCGCTTCCGCCTCCGCCGGAAAGAGTCCGTGGCCATCCGTGGGTGACAGATCGCCCAGCACACTCACGGCGGCCACCTCGGGGGGCAGCAGGATGTCGATCACGCGGGGGGCTCCGGTTCGTGGCGGGGCAGGATCTGCCGCAGCGGCGGGCGGGGCGGGCGGGCACGCCACTCCCGCGGGTATCCGATCGACACCTCCTCGAAGCGCACACCGTCGTGCCAGGTGACCCGGGGGATGTGGAGGTGGCCGTAGACGGCGGCCACCGCCCGGAAGCGCCGGTGCCAGTCGGCGGTCAGCTCCGTTCCGCACCACTGGGCGAACTCGGGGTGGGTGAGGATCCGGGTGGGGTCCCGCACCAGCGGATAGTGGCCGACCAGGACCGTGCCGTACCGGGGGTCGACGGCCGTGAGCCGTTCCTCGGTGAGGGCGGCCCTGGCCCGGCACCAGGCGTCCCGCGAGGGGTACGGGTCGGGGTGGAGCAGGTACTCGTCGGTGCACACCACCCCCGATTCGTGCGCCACGCGAAGGGACTCCTCCTTGGTGTGGGTCCCCGGTGCGCGGAAGGAGTAGTCGTACAGGACGAACAGGGGGGCGACGGTGACCGGCGCCTCCCCGCCGCGCCAGACCGCGTACGGATCCTCAGGGGTCAACACGCCGAGGCCCCGGCACAGTTCGACCAGGGCCTCATAGCGGGCCACGCCACGCAGAGCGACAGGATCGGCGGGATGGGTCCACAGCTCGTGGTTGCCGGGGGCCCAGACGACCTGGGAGAAGCGCTCCGAGAGGAGCTTCATCGCCCAGGCGATGTCCTCGAACTTCTCGCCGACGTCCCCGGCGACGAGCAGCCAGTCCTCGTCGGACTCCGGCCGGAGCGACTCCGTGATGCGCCGGTTCTCCGGATGCGCGATGTGCAGGTCACTGACCGCGAGCAGCTTTCCGTGGGTCACGGGGTCAGTCCTTCTCTCGGGATGCACCTGGCTCGTCAGACCGCTTCGGCCGTGGCGACCGTGAGGTGGAGGTCCACCGGAAGGTCCTGCCGACGCGTGATGTTGAGTTTGCGGTAGACGCGCGTGAGGTGCTGCTCGACCGTGCTGACGGTGATGTGCAGCTTCAGCGAGACCTCACGGTTGGTGTAACCGCTCGCCGCGAGGGTGGCAACCCGGCGCTCGGAGTCGCTCAGCTTGGTGTCGAGATCCGAGCGGCATTCCTCCGGGACGCTGGGCCGGTGCATCCGGTCCTCCGGACCGAGCTCCGGGGAGATCTCCTCGCACAGCGACTCGGCGCCGCACTCCCGGGCCAGGTTCCAGGCCCTGCGGAGCACCGCGTCCGCACGGGCGGGCTCGGAGACGGCCCGCAGGGAACGGCCCAGGGCGGCGAGCGAACGGGCCAGCTCCACCCGGTCGCCGGAGCGGCTCAGCTCGTCGACCGACTGATTGAGCAGGGCGAGTTGCTGGCGCGGGTCCGAGGTCACCGCGCGTAGACGCAAGCTGATGCCGCGTACCCACGGTCTGCGCGCGTCCGGGTCGGCGAACTGCTGCTCCACGAGCGCCTTGGCCCGCTGCGTCTCACCGAGCCGGAACAGCACGTCGGCCGCGTCCGTGCGCCACGGCAGCATGGCCGGGCG
This sequence comes from Streptomyces sp. NBC_01013, assembly GCF_045162765.1. Taxonomy (NCBI): domain Bacteria; kingdom Bacillati; phylum Actinomycetota; class Actinomycetes; order Kitasatosporales; family Streptomycetaceae; genus Streptomyces; species Streptomyces sp. NBC_01013. Next base: position 2,535,361 of record NZ_CP108687.1, on the reverse strand, counting down.
GTCCACGCCCCAGCTCTTGGCGAGCCGGCCCGCTTCCAGGAAGTCGCCCAGCGCGGCCTGGAGTTGATGTGTCGCCAGGAGGTACAGCCCCCGGGCGCGCAGGTAGGCCAGGCCGTGGGTGCTCTTGAACAGGGTGTCCGAGACGGGCTGGTGGAGCTGGCGGGCCACCGCCGCGTGGTCGCCCATGAGGGTGCGCGCCCGGATCAGGGTGGCTGTCGGGCTCCCGATGAACGCGCTGCTGCTCTGCTCGGGCAGGCAGTCCAGTGCCCGGCGCGCGTACTCCTCGGCGGCGTGCAGATCGCTCAGCCGCAGAAGCACCGCCGCGAGCGCCGAGGAGAACAGGGCCTGCCAGGCGGGAGCGTTCTGCCGCTCGGCTTCGGCGATCAGCTCCCGGCAGCAGGCGGCCGCCCGTTCGGGGTGGCCGAAGTAGGAGAGGGACCGGAGGGCGCGCATGACCGGTTCCAGCGTCTCGTCGGTGAGGACGGTCGTGCGCAGGAAGCGTTCGGCGACGGTGGCCTCCGCGCTGCTCTCGGTGCCGGGCGAGGGTCTTCCCTCGCCGGGTCCCCGCGGATTCTCGATCCGGATGCCGGGCGCGCCCGGAGCCTCGTCCGGGCGGGCTCCGTGGCCGGGGCCCTCGTGACTGCCGGCGCCGCTCGCCATGGTCTCCCGGAGGATCATGGACATCACTTCGGCGGCCTCGGCGATCCGGCCCTGGGAGGTGAGGAGGCCGGCCAGCGGTGCCAGGCGCTCGACGGCCAGCCGGCCGGAGCGCAGCACCGCGAGCGGGACGGACAGGTGCTTCTCCGCCCGTCCCGGATTGACCCGCCAGGTGACGGCCGCGAGCCGGGTCTTGATGTCGGCCCGCTGCTGCTCGTCATGGCTCAGTTCGTGGGCGAGTTCGAGTGCTTCCGTGGCCCGGGCGGGGTCGCTGCGCGTCAGCAGGTCCTCGGCGGCCTCCCGCAGTACGTCCACGGCCCAGGGAGCGGCGTCGAGCGATCCGCCCATGTGCCCGGCGGCGAGCAGATGTCTGGCGACCCGGGTGACGGATTCGTTCTCCAGGTGCAGGAGTTCGGCGGTGCGCAGGTGCAGACCGGCCAGCACGTCCGCCGGCACCTGGTCCAGGACCGCCCGTTCGGTGTGCGGGTGCGGGAAGCGGTGACCGTTGAGGATCCCGGAGGCGGAGAGCGAGGCGACCGACTGCGCCGCGGCGAACGCCGGCACGCCCAGGAGCCTGCCGGCGCGCTCCGGCGTGTACGCGTCGCCCAGCACGGCGAGTGCCGCCCCGAGGTCCAGCATGTGCGGGCCGTTGTGCCGCAGGCAGGTCAGGACGGCCTGCCCGAACAGCCCGCCCTGCTCGGGCCGGAAGGTGTCGGTGCCGGTCGGCGCCGAGCGGTACTCCTCCAGGAGGGCGCGCAGCAGCAACGGGTTGCCCCCGCTGATCGCGTGCAGTTCGCCCGAGAGCGCCTCGCGAGGAGTGGGGCCGTGGGAGCCGGCCGCGACGCGTCGGCATCCCTCGGGGCTCAGTCGCCGTAGCCGGATGCGCCGCACGTTGCGGCTGCGCAGCAACTCCGTACCGAAGGAGGCGTCCTGGCCGTCCTGGTGCAGGGGCGTCGTGAGCACGAGGAGCATCCTGGTGGAGCGACAGTGCCGGACGATGTGCTGGAGGTAGCGCAGGGACGCGCTGTCCGCGTGGTGCACGTCGTCGATGGAGATGACGACGGGCATGGCGGCGCTCAGCCGCTCCAGCGCCGCCTGGAACTCCCGCATCGCGCTGACCTGCGGCTGGCCGTCCGCCGCGGTGGAGACCTCGGGGAGCGCCCCCGCCGGAGCGTCTCCGGTCAGCTGTCGCATCAGGCCGAGCGGCAGTTCCCGTTCGGTCGGCGAGCCGAACGCCCGCAGGATCAGGTCCTCGCCCGTTCCGGTCCATTCGGTGAGAGTGTCGATGAGCTCACTCTTGCCGCATCCCGCAGCGCCCTCGATGAGGACGATGCGGGTCGCACCGCTCCGGCACTCGCCGAGCGCGGTGCGCAGTATCTGGACTTCTGGCTCTCTTTCAGCAAATTCCACTCTGTCCCCCGAGGCCCACGCTAAAGATTGACTTGTCCCGGCATTGGGAAATGCCCTGATGGAACACGTGTGGCGTATATGGAACGCGTGTGCGTACGCCACACGCCTCTGAGTGTGGCGCACGCTCGGCGTATCCTCTAGTGGCCACAAGTTGCACGCCCGGCGCGGCGCTGTTGCCTCCGCGGTCGGGGCAACGCTTCGCAGTTCCACGGAAGTTCGGTCGGTCTAAGATGCCCCGACAGCTTCGAGTCAAGGGTGGTGCTGTGGGTCACCGTGAAGATCTCCTGGAAGGCGCGAAGCGCTGTCTGCTGGAGAAGGGGTTCGCCCGTACGAGCGCGCGGGACATCGTGGCGGCGTCCGGAACCGCTCTGGCGTCCATCGGTTACCACTACGGTTCCAAGGACGCCCTGTTGGTGCAGGCCTACGTCCAGGCGATGCAGGAGTGGGCGGACGAGTTCGGGCCGGACACCGCGATCGGGGCCGACCTCGAATCTGCGGAGTCGACGATCGAGCGCTTCGAGATGGTCTGGAACCGTATCGTCGAGATCTTTCCGGAGCGCAAACCCCTCTGGGCGCTGAGTGTGGAGGTCGCCGTGCACGCGGAGAACCTGCCGCAGATGCGCCAGGGGCTCGCCAGGGCGCAGCCGTTCGGCTGGTCGGCGCTGGTGGCGCTCTTCCACGGCGTGAACGAGAGCGAGGTCGACGAACAGATGGCGGTCACCCTCGGCCAGTTCTACGCCGCGTTGCTCAACGGGGTGATGTCGCTGTGGCTGTTCTCGCCGGAGACCGCGCCCTCCGGGCGCGATCTGGCCGAGGCGATGCGGGCCATTCTGGTGCTGCACCAGGGTGCCGCCGTCGGTTCGGGCCCGGCCGCCTGAAGGGGGCGGGCCGGCCGGGTACCCGGGAGCGGGCGGGTGTCGCGCCGCGGCCCGCTCAGGGCTCGTCGCGGACCAGGCCGGCGTCCCGGAGCTCGCTCACCCAGATGTCCATATCGGTACGGGTGTTCTCGGGGTCCGTACACCACAGCTCGGCCAGCATCTCGGCCGCCGGGGCGAGTTGGCCGTTGTGCTGGCGCAAAGCGATCCACATGGCGGCGGCGACGGGGCTGCACCGGTAGCTGGTGCCGTCCGGCGCGGTGAGGAATTCGAGGTATCCGTCCTCGGTGACGCGTGAGGTGACGCCGTGCTCTGGTCGTACCGGCACTCTGGCCTCCGTTGTCGATAGCCGGTTGGTGACGGCCAACCATGAGGAGGAGGCGTGACCGTGTACGCGGGGTGGGGGGTGCGATGTCTTTCAGGCCGGTCCGTCTACGGGTGCCGGCCGGGTCATTGCCTCGCACATCGGCTCATGAGGGCAGGCTGCCCGATGCCGCGATAGACGTTAGTCTAGTACGGTCGTCTAGATTCTGGTGAGAGAAGTTCAACTCTGTCCGGAATGCATTGGCGCGTGCATGGACGGGCTCATGAAGCACGCCTGCCCCGGAGTTGACTCCAGGGCAGGCGTGCTTCATGAGCGGGGCGCCGGTCCCGGCGCCCCGCTCGGGACTCACCTGTGTGCGGCCGTGCGCGCGGGCCGGCCGGCCCGGCGCTGCCGGCCGCTCACGACTTCACGGTCAGTGCGCTCATGCGGGCGCGGATCAGGCCGAGGATCGTGGTCACGTGGGAGTCGAGGAAGAAGTGGCCACCGGGGAACACCTTCAGCTCGAACGACGCCGTGGTGTGTTCGCCCCACGATGCCGCCTCGTCGACGGTCACCTGCTGGTCGTTGTCCCCGGCGAGCGCCACGATGTCCATACCGAGCAGCGGTCCCGGCCGGTAGCGGTACGTCTCCGCGGCCTTGTAGTCGCTGCGGACCGCCGGGAGGATCATGCGCAGGATCTCCGGATCGGCCAGCACCGCGGAATCCGTCCCGCTGAGCTGGGTGATGTCGGCGATGAGGCGGTCGTCGTCCGCCAGGTGCACGGTCTCCTCGCGCACCCGGGAGGGTGCCCGCCGGCCGGAGACGAAGAGCGTGGCCGGCGGTGTTCCCGCAGCCTCCAGCCTCCGGGCCACCTCGAAAGCGAGCGTGGCCCCCATGCTGTGGCCGAACAGGGTCAGGGGGACGTCCCCCCAGGGGCGCAGCTCCTCGACGACGAGGTCGGCCAAATCCTCGATGTCCTCCACGCGGGGTTCGTTCCTGCGGTCCTGGCGGCCCGGGTACTGGATCGCGAAAACGTCGATCGCGGGGGACAGCGCCCGTGACACCGGGAAGTAGTAGGTGGCCGATCCGCCCGCGTGCGGGAAGCAGACCAGGCGGGCGGGGGCATCGGGCGCCGGGTGGAAACGCCGGATCCAGGGCCCGGTCTCCCGTGAGTCGTCCGTCATCAGTGCTCTACATCCTTCTGTCGCTGTCGCTGTCGCTGTCGCTGTCGCTGTCGGTCCAGGTCCGGTACGGCGCCGGGCTCGTCCGCGCCGCTGCCGGGGTGCCTCACCGGGCCGCCCAGCTGCCGGGAGGGCGGTAGTGAAGGGGTGCGCTCCACCGGGGGGCGGAGCAGGGACGTGCGTCCGAGCCGGCCGCCGGGGCGTGGCGCAGGCTCAGCAGGGCGGCGGTCACGGCGGCGATCTCCTCGGCGGACGGCACGCCGCCGAGGAAACGCAGCGCCGGACCGGTGCGGTCCGGACCGGCGGATGCGGTGGCCGGGGCGTAGGGGGCAGAGGTCATGGGCTCGTCACTCCTCGGGACTCAGGTCGGGGGGTTGCCGTGCTTGCGGGCCGGGACCTGTGCGTCCTTGGTCCGCAGCATCGCGAGGGAACGCACCAGGACCGAGCGGGTCTCGGCCGGGTCGATCACGTCGTCGACGAGACCGCGCTCGGCCGCGTAGTACGGATGCATCAGCTCCTGCTGGTACTCCTTGATCCGCTGTTCACGGGCAGCAGCGGGATCGGGTGCGGCGGCGATCTCGCGGCGGAAGACGATGTTCGCCGCGCCCTCGGCGCCCATTACCGCGATCTCGTTGGTCGGCCAGGCGAAGGACAGGTCGGCCCCGATGGAACGCGAGTCCATCACGATGTACGCACCGCCGTACGCCTTGCGCAGGATGACCTGGACGCGGGGAACGGTCGCGTCGCAGTAGGCATAGAGCAGCTTGGCGCCGTGCCGGATGATGCCCTGGTGCTCCTGGTCGGTGCCGGGCAGGAAGCCCGGTACGTCGACCAGCGTGACCAGGGGGATGCTGAACGCGTCGCACGTCTGGACGAACCGCGCCGCCTTCTCCGAGGCGTGGATGTCCAGCACTCCGGCCTGGGAGGCGGGCTGGTTCGCCACGATGCCGACCGTGTGACCGTCCAGCCGGGCCAGCGCGCAGATGATGTTGGTGGCCCATTGCGCGTGGACCTCGAAGAAGTCCTCGTCGTCGACGATCTCCCGGATCACCGCGCGCATGTCGTACGACTGGTTGGCGTGGTGCGGCACCAGGCTCAGCAGACTCTCGCACCGCCGGTCCGCAGGGTCGTCGGTCGGTTCCTCGGGTGGTAGTTCGCGGTTGTTCGCAGGCAGCAGCGAGAGCAGGTGCCTGACCTCCTCCAGACACTCCGCCTCGTTGTCGTACACGAAACCGGCCGCGCCGGAGACCGTCCCGTGGACCTCCGCGCCACCGAGCTCTTCGTGCGTCACGCGCTCGTTGGTGACGGCCTGGACCACGTCCGGCCCGGTGATGTACATCTGCGAGATGTCCCGCACCATGAAGACGAAGTCGGTCAGTGCCGGCGAGTAGGTGGCACCGCCCGCACACGGTCCGAGGATCACACTGATCTGCGGGATCACACCGGACGCCCGCACGTTGCGGCGGAAGATCCCGCCGTACCCGGCGAGCGCCGTCACACCCTCCTGGATCCGGGCCCCGGCCCCGTCGCTCAGCCCCACCAGCGGGGCGCCGGACGAGATCGCCAGATCCATCACCTTGTGGATCTTCTGCGCATGCGCCTCGCCCAGCGAGCCGCCGAAGACCCGGAAGTCGTGCGCGTACGCGAACACCGTGCGACCGTGCACCTGGCCCCATCCGGTGATCACCCCGTCCCCGCTCGGGCGCCGGTCCTCCAGGCCGAAGCCGGTGGACCGGTGCCGCCGCAGCGACTCGACCTCCTGGAACGTACCCGCGTCGAAGAGCAGCTCCAGTCGCTCCGGAGCAGTCAACTTGCCCCGGGCGTGCTGTTGTTCGGTGGACCGCGGGCCCATCCCCTCGCGCGCCGCGCTCTTCAGCTCCGCCACCTGGGCCACCAGCGAGCGCAGATCAGGCCCGGGCGGCGCAGAGCTGCCGCCACCACTGTTCGACGGGGCGTCCTGAATCGCTGTCATGGTCCCACCCATCCTTGGCTCGACGGTGCGCGGTGGCTTGCTGCACCGGCGCCGGAATCCGGATAACCGTCCCTCATTGAAGACCCGGCGCGGTCCTCGTGCCCTCCCCTAAGTTGTCCGGCACCCCCCTAAAGGGCCGACCCGTCATCCCTGGCGGGACAGCCCGAACCCCCGCACCACCTGCGGACGGGCCCCGGCCCGATCACCGGCCCGGCCGGCGCGGACACGGGACCCTTAGGGGCTCTACGGGGCATCGGCGGGTGGAAGCGAAGTCCCTTTACGCCGTCCGTACGGTGGGCCGCCGCGCCTTCACGGCCGAGGGGCGTCAACGGAATTGGGACCCGCGAACCTTAGGGGTTTTGGCGGCGGCGGGCAGACCTCAGCCTGGAGCCCGACCGGTTCGGAAACGAAGCGCCCGACGGGCTGAGCGCGCCGGGACGACGTGCTGAAGGGCAGGACACCCATGAGAGACGACTTCCGTACCGGAGGTGCGCTGGTCTTCCCCGGCATGAGCCCCACGCGCTTCCAGGACTCGGCCAAGTTCATGCTGGTCAACCCGGTGGCCCGCCGGCTCGTCGCCGAGGCCGACCACGCACTCGGCTACTCGCTCGTCGACCGCTACCGCGAGACCGACGGCGACTACAGCGAGTACGCGCAGGTCGCGTTCCTCGTCAACTGCCTCGCCCTCGCCACCTGGGCGCAGGACCGGTTCGACCCGGAACCCGCGCTCTGCGTCGGACCCAGCTTCGGCGGAAAGACCGCGGCGGCCCACACCGGCGTCCTGGACTTCGCCGACGCCGTCCGCCTGACCGCCGGCTGGGCCAGGCTCCTGGAGTCCTGGTTCGCCGAGAACCACCACGACGTCGTCACCCATTCCTTCACCCGCGTCCCGCGCCCCGAACTGGACCGGGTGCTCGCCGAACTCGACGAGCGCGGCGAGTGGTACGAGATCTCCTGCCACGTCGACGAGGACTTCTACATGGTGTCGCTGCGCGCGACCGTGCTGGAGTGGCTCGGCAAGCGGCTGCGTTCGGTCGGGGGTCTGCCCCTGTACACGATGCGCCCGCCCATGCACGCGAGCGTCTTCGCCCCCCTGCGTCAGCGGGCCGAGGAGGAACTCTTCGCCCCGCTGACCTTCCACGACCCCCGGATCCCGGTCGTCGCCGACCAGGACGGCACCCTGCTGACCACCGGCGACCAGGTCCGCACCATGCTGCTGGACGGCTTCGTCCGCCCGGTTCGATGGCCTGCCGTCGTCGAATCCCTGCGCCGGCACGGCGTCGGCAAGCTGTACGTCGCGGGTCCGGACAGCCTCTTCGGCCGGGTCCCCGTCACCACCAGGAACTTCGACGTGGTGGCCGTCGACCCGCGGACGGCGCTGCGGCCCGTCCCCCGGAGCCTCGCCGCCTGAGCGCGGCCCGGTTGCCCCGGACCCGAGCAGTTTCCACGGACGCGCCCAGGCCGGCGCCGCGTCCTGCCACCGGCACCAGGACCGGCCGCGGACTTTCGAGCGAGAGGTACACCATGACCCTTCTGACCAGGACCGACCTGGGATTCGCCTATCTGCAGCTGACCGGGTCGGTCTGGCAGGAGCCGGTGCGGTACACGCTGGAGGAGCGGCTGGCGGCGCTGGCCGAGAACAACTGTGTCTCGATGGGCATGGCCGTCGAGGAGCTGGAGTCCTTCCTGGCCGACCACTCGGCGGACAAGCTGCGCGGCCTGCTCTCCGAGTACGGGGTCCGGCTGCACGAGCTGGAGGTCCACTTCGGCTGGAACGCCGGTCCGGAGGAGAGCGGCCCTGCCCTGGAGTCGGAGACCCGCCTCTTCGAGCTGGCCGTGCTGGCCGGCATTCCCGCCGTCAAGTCGTGTGCCGTCTACCCGCCCGGCGTGGAGATGCCTCCCACGGAGGTCCTCACCGAGCGCTTCGGCGCGATGTGCGACCGTGCCGCCGCGCGCGGACTGAACATCTCCCTCGAAGCCATGGCCGTGATGCCCGGCTTCACCTACCAGGTCGCCTCCGACATCATCGTGGCCGCTGACCGCCCGAACGCCGGTCTGCTCATCGACATGTGGCACCTCTTCCGCGACCCGACGGGCCTCGGCGCTGTCGACCAGCTCACGGGTGCGCAGATCGCGGCCGTCGAGTTCGCGGACGCCCCGCGCACCCCGTCCCCCGACGTCATGAACGAGGTCCTCAGCGGGCGTCTGCTGCCCGGCGAGGGCGACTTCGACATCACTGCGCTGCTGCACACGCTGGACGCCAAGGGCGTCGACCTCACCCCGTCGGTGGAGGTCCTCTCCGCCGATCTGCGCGCCCTGCCGCTCAGCGAGAACATCGCCCGCACCGCCGCGGCCGTGCGCGCCTCCATCGAGAAGGCCCGCGGCTGACAGCGCGACCCCTCACGGCCTCTCCCGCGACAGGGAGTGACTCCCCGTCGCGGGAGAGGCCGTAACCCACCGAGCGCAGAGACCTCTGGAGAAGGAACCATGTCCGATCTCGTCGACGCATGCCCGCACGCCCAGCCCCGCCCGTTCCCCCTGGAGCGCACCGGCTGCCCCCTCGACCCCGCCCCGCAGTACGCGGAGCTGCGGGAGACCGAGCCGGTCTCCCGGGTCAAGCTCAAGTTCAACGGCCGCGAGGCCTGGCTCCTCACCCGGTACGAGGACGTCCGGCAGATGCTGGTCGACCCGCGGTTCAGCTCCAACATGGCCGACCCCGGCTATCCGCTCCAGTTCCACTTCCCCATGGAACTGCTCGGCAAGGTCAAGCCCGCCCTGCTGCACATGGACCCGCCGGAGCACACCGCTCACCGCATGATGCTGATGCCGGAGCTCAGCGTGAAGCGCGTCGAGGCGATGCGGCCGCGTACCCAGGAGATCGTCGACGAGTGCATCGACGCGATGCTGGCCCAGGGCGGCCCGGTGGACCTGGTCTCCATGCTGTCCATGCCCGTCCCCTCCATCGGTATGTGCGAGCTCACCGGCGTTCCGCACGAGTCGCGTGACCTGTTCCACCGCTGGGTCACCCTCCTCGTCACCCAGGGCAGCGCCGAGGAGCACGCCTCGGCCAACGCCGAGGTCGAGGTGCTGCTCTACGAGCTGATCGCCGAGCGGCAGAAGAACCCCGGCGACGACCTGATCAGCAGCCTGCTCCAGCGCAACGACCAGAAGAAGGAACTGGAGCCGTCCGACATCAGCGCCCTGGTCCGGGCGATGATCGCCGCCGGCCACGAGAGCACCGTCAACGGCATCACCATGGGTACCCTCGTCCTCCTCCAGCACCCCGAGCAGGCCGACTGGCTCCGCGAGCACCCCGAGCTCTCGGGACAGGCCGTCGACGAGCTCTCCCGCTACTCCAGCATCTCCGACCACGGCACCGTCCGCGTCGCGCTGGAGGACGCCGAGATCGGCGGGCAGCTGATCCGCAAGGGCGAGGGCGTCATCTGCTCGCTCTCCGCCTCCAACCACGACCCGGCGGTCTTCAAGGACCCCAACACCCTGGACCTGACCCGCCGCGAGGCGCGCCACAACGTGGCGTTCGGCTTCGGCCGCCACCAGTGCGCGGGCCAGATGCTCGTCCGCATGCAGCTGGAGGTCGTCTTCACGACCCTGCTGCGGCGCATCCCCGGACTGCGTCTCGACGCGGCCCTGGACGAACTGCCCTTCAAGGCCAACGCCCTCATCGACGGCGTCCACGAGCTGCCGGTGACCTGGTAAAGGAGAATTCCATGCGTGTGATCGTCGACAAAGAGCGTTGTGTCGCGGCGGGGTCCTGCGTGATCACCTCGCCCGCCGTCTTCGACCAGAACGAGGACGACGGCAAGGTGGTGCTGCTGATCCAGACGCCTGACGAGACGCTGCGCGACGAAGTCCTGGAGTCCGTCAACGTCTGCCCGGTCGGGGCGCTGAGCGTCGCCGACTGAGAGCTGTCCCGCATTTCCTGGCGGGCGAACGCTCTCGGGCATCGACCACCCCCCCCGGAAGCCGGGGCACGGACCCACTCCCCTCCGGGCCCGTGCCCCGGCCGCTCCGGGGCCTCCGCACATTTCCGAAGCGTCCGGCTCCCCGTCGCGTGACGGCGCCGGCGCCCGCCCACCCACACCCGAAAGCGACGTTGGAACCGTGGAGAATCCGAACACCACTTACGCGCCGACGGCGCACGGGAGCGGCGGGACGGTCCATTCCCTGCTCGACGACGCGACCGCGGACACCCCGGACGGACAGTGCCTGCACGACTCCGCCGGCGAGGTGACATACCGGCGGATGGCCGAACTCAGCCACGGTTTCGCCGCATGGCTCGGTGAACAGGGTGCGGCCCGCGGTGACCGGCTGGTCGTGCAGCTCCCCAGCCGGCGCGAGCTGGTGGCCATGGTCTACGGGGCGTCGCGCCTCGGTGTGATCCTGGTGCCGCTCAACCCCGCGATGAAGGAGTACCACCTCCGGTCCGTCATCGAGGATGCCGAACCCTCCCTGGTCATCGGCGACGGGGCCAGCACCGAGATCCTCGGACGTGCCACAGCACTCCCCGTGCACGACCTCCGGACGATCTGGCCCCACGTCGAGGAGGCCGCCGGGCGCCCGGCGCCCCCGCCCCTCGACATCAGCGCCGACGACACCGCGTTCCTCGTCTACACCTCCGGCAGCACCGCCGCGCCCAAAGCGGTCGTGTGCCCCCACGCCCAGGTCACCTTCGCCTCACGCGCCATCCAGGAAGTGCTGGCGTACCGGCCGGACGACGTCGTCTTCTGCCGCTTCCCGATCTCCTGGGACTACGGCCTCTACAAGGTGCTGCTCGCCTGCCTGGGGCGCTCCCAACTGGTCCTGGACGGCGGCGAGTCCGACCTCGTACTGCTGCGGCGGATGCGTGAGACCGGGGCCACCGTGGTCCCCATCGTGCCGTCGCTGGCCACGATGATCGGCACCCTCGCCCGGCGTGACACCCAGAACCCGCCCCCGGTACGGATGTTCACCAACACCGGTGCCGCGCTGCCCGACCACGCGGTCGCCGCCCTGCGCGAGGCGTTCCCCGGTGTCCAGGTGGTCCGCCAGTTCGGCCAGACCGAATGCAAGCGCGTCACCATCATGCCGCCGGACCAGGAGTACGAGCGCCCTCAGTCGGTGGGTCTGCCCCTGCCCGGTACCACCGTCCTCATCCTCGACGCGGAGGGCCGGTCCCTCCCGACCGGCGAGACAGGCGAGATCGTCGCCGTGGGACCGCACGTCATGCCCGGCTACTGGCGCCGCCCCGAACTCTCGGCGCGCACCTTCCGCCGCGACCCCGACACCGGGGCACTGCGGCTCCACACCGGCGACTACGGACGGCTCGACGAGGACGGCTACCTCTACTTCGAGGGCCGTCGCGACGACATGTTCAAGCGCAAGGGCATCCGGATGAGCACGGTGGAGATCGAAGCCGCCGCCATGGACATCCCCGGGGTGCGCACCGCCACGGCGCTGCCCCCCACCGACACCCGCGACCTGGTGATCTTCGCCGAGACGGAACTGGCCCCCCACACCGTCCTGAAGGAACTGGCCGAGCGCCTGGAGTCGGCCAAGGTACCCGCCCTGTGCCGGGTCCTGGACGAACTACCGCTGAGCCTGCACGGGAAGAACGCCCGGCAGGTACTGACCGAGATGATCGACGGGGAAGGGCGATGAGCCGCTACCAGGCACTGGCCGAACGCTTCGGCACACCGCTGTACGTGTACGACCTCGACGAGCTCGACGCGGCACGGCAGCAGCTGTTCGACGCCCTGCCCGAGGAGTTCACCCTCTTCTACGCCCTCAAGGCCAACCCCCACCCGGGACTGGTCCGGGCCCTGCGTGAGGGCGAAGGCCGCCACTGCCGGCCCGAGATCAGCTCCACCGGCGAGCTGGAGGCCGCCCTCGCCGCCGGCTTCCGCGGCGAGGACTGCCTCTACACCGGCCCCGGCAAGACCCCGGGCGAGCTGGACGAGGCGATCCGCCTGGGTGTCCGCGTCTTCTCCACCGACTCGGTCTCCGACGTCCGCCATGTGGCCGATGCCGCCCTGGCGAACGGTGTGACCGCCGACTGCCTGCTGCGCGTCAACAGCGCGTCGGCCAGTGCCACCAGCAGCATCCGGATGACCGGCACCCCCTCGCAGTTCGGCTTCGACAGCGAGACCCTGACCGACGTCGTCCCCGAACTGCGGACGATCGCGGGCGTCCGCATCACCGGGATGCACTTCTTCCCACTGAGCAACGCCAAGGACGAGGAGAGCCTCGTCGGCGAGTTCCAGCACACCATCGAGCTGGCCGCCCGCCTCCAGCGCGAACTGGACCTTCCCCTGCGCTTCCTCGACATCGGCGGCGGCTTCACCGTGCCGTACGCCGTGCCCGGCAGCCGCGGCACGTACCCCAAGCTGCGCGGTGAACTCGCGGCCGCACTGGACACCCACTTCCCGCAGTGGCGCACCGAGGGCCCCGAGCTCGCCTGCGAGTCGGGCCGCTACCTCGTCGGGGCGAGCGGCACGCTCGTCGCCTCGGTCAGCAACGTCAAGGTCAGCCGTGGCCGCAAGTTCGTGATCCTCGACGCGGGCATCAACACCTTCGGCGGTATGTCGGGACTCGGCCGGCTCCTGCCCGTCGCCGTCGGGACCGAATCGGGGGAGTGCGTCGAATCGGCCAGCCTGGTCGGCCCGTTGTGCACTCCCGGCGACATCCTCGGCCGGGAGATCGACCTGCCCGCGCTCGCGCCCGGTGACCTCGTGACGATCCCCAACGCAGGGGCTTACGGGCCGACCGCCAGCCTGCTGATGTTCCTCGGCCGTCCGGCCCCCACCGAGGTGATCGTGCGGGGGGACAGGGTGCTGTCCGTCTCCCGGATCGAGCACAGCCGTTCCTACGCGCCCCTGGGTGATCCGTCCACGAACACCGCTGAGGGAGAAAACGTATGAGCACCGGCCTCATGCGCGGCGCCACGGGCACCGTGAGCCCGGCGGGCGCCCGGCGCGGCACGGTCGTCGTCACGACCGTGGCCTCCGACTCGCACACCTGGAACCTCGTCTTCCTCCAGCTCCTCATCGAGGAGCTGGGCTACGAGGTGATCAACCTGGGCCCCTGCGTACCGGACCGGATCCTCGTGGAAGCCTGCCGCGAGACGGCCCCCGACCTCGTGGTGATCAGCAGTGTCAACGGGCACGGGCACCAGGACGGGCTGCGCGTCATCGAAGCGCTGCGCGCCTGCGGTGAGCTGGCCTCGACTCCGGTGGTCATCGGCGGGAAGCTCGGCGTCGCCGGGCATCAGAGCGACGCGGCGATCGGTGAGCTGATCTCCGCCGGGTTCGATGCCGTCTTCGACGACGCCTCCACCGCCGCACGTGAGTTCAGCCGGTTCGTCGGCACCCTCTCCACCGCCCCCCGCTCCCTGGAGCGCACCGAGGTTGACGCGTGAGACCGGGCGCGCACCCGCTCCGGCGGACGGCCGAGGGGGCGCGCCCGGTTGACTTCGGAGCCTTCGTCCGAGCGAGAAGCCGTGCCGGTGATCTGGTGGTGCAGCCCCGCATGGGGTTCAGCGACCCCGCCACCATGCGCGCCGGGCTGGCCGCCACCCGCGCCGCCGACGCCGCGACGGTCGGCACCGTCACTCTCGACAGCTATACGAGGGTCGGCGAACTCGCCTCGGTGGAGAGCGCCTTGCGCGCCGGGGCCGGGCTCAACGGCTACCCCATCGTCAGCTACGACCCGGCCGTGACCGGGCAGGTTCTCGCGGGGATCAGGGACGAGGCGTTCCCGGTCCAGGTCCGGCACGGATCGGCCGTCCCCGGGGACATCTTCGCCGCGCTGCGCAGGACGCTGATCAACGCCACCGAGGGCGGCCCCGTCTCCTACTGCCTCCCCTACGGACGCACCCCGCTGGACGAGTCCGTACGGAACTGGGTCCGCTGCACCGAGGATTTCGCACAGCTGCGGGAATCGGGAATGGAACCGCATCTGGAGACGTTCGGCGGCTGCATGCTCGGGCAATTGTGTCCACCGAGCCAACTGGTGGCGATCAGTGTGCTCGAAGCCCTTTTCTTCTGCCAGCACGGAATACGCAGCGTGTCACTCAGTTATGCCCAGCAGACCCACCCGGAGCAGGACCGGGAAGCGGTCGCGGCGCTGCGGCGGCTCTGCGAGGAATTGCTTCCGACGGCCAACTGGCACGTGGTCATCTACGCCTACATGGGCGTCTACCCGACCACGGACGAAGGCGCCTATCTGCTGCTCGACCAGGCGACGCGCCTGGCGGTCGACTCCGGTTCGGAGAGGCTCATCGTGAAGACGGTGGCGGAATCCCGTCGGATCCCGACCGTCGCGGAGAACGTAGCCGCACTGGAGTCGGCGGCCAGGACCGCGAGGACGGCGCGGCTCGGCGAGCCGGCCCCCGCCGACGCCGACTCGCAGACATACCTGGAGGCCAGAGCCCTGATCGAGGGTGTACTCGAGCTGTCCTCCGACATTGGGCACGCCTTCGAACTCGCCTTCAGGCAGGGGGCTCTGGACATCCCCTACTGCCTCCACCCCGACAATCACGGCCGGGCCCGCAGCTACATAGACGGCGACGGCCGGCTGCGGTGGGCCGGTATCGGGCGGCTGCCGCTGGGCGGACTCGTCGGCCCGCCCCGTGCCCGGGACGTCACCTCGGCGGGGCTGCTCGCCGATCTGTCCTACGTACAAAGGGCGTTCGACCGGACGGCGATGGAATCCGGTGGCGCCCGCGACCATGGCGGCGCCGGCATCGTACCCGCCGGAAACCGGTCCCTCTCCGGCGGCGAATCGCAGGAGAGTTCCTAAGACTTAGGGGGGCCGTAGGGGCTGTGCGCGGCCTTTCGCCTTCATAGCGTGACCCGCAGTGGTGCGGTTCCTTGGTGAATTCCGTCCGGTGACGGGCGACAATTGTGTGGAGTGCAGATGACTGAGTCGGAAAACTTCGTCTCTGGCACCGACGGTGTGCCGGACGGGGGCACGGTGCAGCAGGCCGCACTCGTGCGTGAGCTGGAATCCCTCCCCACCTCGGAACAGACCCGGGTGCTTCTGGACCTGGTGCGGGCGAGCACCACGGCGGTACTGCGGCAGACCCGGCCGGACACCACGCAGAGCGTGGACCCGGCGCGCGCCTTCCGCGAGCTGGGGCTCGACTCCGTGGCGCTGGTGGCCCTGCACGCCCGGCTGATGGCAGCCACCGGCCTCCCGCTGCCCCCTACCGTCGCCTTCGACCACCCCTCACCGGCCGCCCTCGCCGCACACCTGCGCACCGAGGCCCTGGGCCTGCCGGACCTGCCCGATCCGGTCTTCGCGCCGGGCATCGCCACCGACGACCCGATCGCCGTCGTCGGCATCGGCTGCCGCTACCCCGGTGAGGTGTCGTCCCCCGAGGACCTGTGGCAGCTCGTCGCCGAGGGGACCCACATCCGTGACGACTTCCCCGCCGACCGGGGCTGGGACCTCGACCGGCTCTTCGACGACGACCCCACGACCCCCGGCACCACCTACGCCCGCCACGGCGGATTCCTGTCCGGTGCGGCCGAGTTCGACGCGGACTTCTTCTCCATCAGCCCCCGTGAAGCGCTCGCGATGGACCCCCAGCAGCGCCTCGTGCTGGAAACGGTGTGGGAGGCGGTGGAGCGGGCCGGGATCGACGCGCAGACCCTGCGCTCCACCCGGACCGGCGTGTTCGTGGCCGCCGAGCCGCAGGAGTACGCGATGCGCCTGCACGAGGCGCCCGACGGCCTGGACGGATACCTGCTCAGCGGCAACGCACCCAGCGTCGTCTCCGGCCGGGTCGCCTACACGCTCGGCCTCGAAGGCCCCGCGCTGACCGTCGACACCGCCTGTTCGGGTTCGCTCGTCGGCCTCCACCTCGCCGTCCAGTCACTGCGGCGCGGTGAGTGCACCCTCGCGCTGGCCGGCGGTGTCGCCGTCATGGGCAGCCCCGGGGTGTTCACCGCGTTCAGCCGGCAGCGCGGTCTCGCGCCCGACGGCACGGTCAAGGCGTTCGCCGCGGCGGCGGACGGCACCGCGTTCGCCGAGGGCGCCGGTGTGTTCGTCCTGGAACGCCTCTCCGACGCACGGGCCAACAACCACCCGGTCCTCGCCGTCCTGCGCGGCACGGCGATCAACCAGGACGGCGCGTCCAACGGCCTGACCGCGCCGAGCGGCCGCGCCCAGCGCCAGGTCATCCGCCAGGCGCTCGCGGACGCCGGACTCACCGTCGGCGACGTCGACGCGGTCGAGGCGCACGGCACCGGCACCACGCTCGGCGACCCGATCGAGGCGCAGGCGCTGATCGCCACCTACGGGCAGGAGCGCACCGGGGGACCGGTCTGGCTCGGTTCCGTGAAGTCCAACATCGGGCACACCCAGGCGGCGGCGGGCTCGGCCGGCCTGATCAAGATGATCATGGCGATGCGCCACGGCCTGCTGCCCGCGACGCTGCACGTGGACGCCCCCTCGCCCAACGTCGACTGGTCGGCGGGCGACGTCCGGCTGCTGACCGAACCCGTGCCGTGGGCTCCGGGCGAGCGCCCCCGCCGGGCAGCCGTCTCCTCCTTCGGCGTCAGCGGCACCAACGCCCACATCGTCGTCGAGGAACCCCCGGCCGAGAGCACGCAGAGCGCCGCCGCCGAGGGTGACGGCACCCCGGCCGAGGACGGGCGGGCCCTTCCGGCGACGCTCTCGGCCAGGAGCGACGCCGCCCTGCGCGACCAGGCCCGACGCCTGCTGGCACACGTCGAGAAGACCCCCGGCGCCCGGCCGCTCGACCTCGCCCACTCCCTGGCGACGACCCGATCCGCGCTGCCGCACCGCGCCGTGGTGCTCGCCGACGACCGCGCGGGCCTCCTCGACGGGCTGCGGGCCGTGGCCGACGGCCGCGACGCCCCCGGCATCTTCACGTCGGTCACCGGCGGTGGCACCGCCTTCCTCTTCACCGGCCAGGGCAGCCAGCGCCTCGCCATGGGACGCCGGCTGTACGACGCCTACCCGGTCTACGCCAAGGCCCTCGACAACGCCATCGGCTATCTCGACCTCCAGCTCGACCGCTCCCTGTGGGACGTCCTGTTCGCCGATGAGGACACCCCCGAAGCGGCCCTGCTCGACCGCACCATGTACGCGCAGGCGGCCCTCTTCGCCGTCGAGGTCGCGCTGTTCAGGCTCCTGGAGTCCTGGGGCGTCCACCCCGACTACGTGGCCGGACACTCCATCGGCGAGCTGACCGCCGCGCACGTCGCCGGCGTGCTCTCGCTCGACGACGCCGCCACCCTCGTCGCCGCGCGCGGCCGGCTGATGCAGGCCCTGCCCGAGGGCGGCGCCATGATCGCCGTGGAGGCCGACGAGGCGACGGTGGAGCCGCTCCTCGCGCACTGCCGCGACACGGTCAGCATCGCCGCGGTCAACGGCCCCCGCTCGGTCGTCCTGTCCGGGGACGAGGACACCGTCACCGCCCTCGCCGCCCGGCTGGAGGCCGACGGCCACCGCACCAAGCGGCTCCGGGTCAGTCACGCGTTCCACTCGCCGCTGATGGCACCCATGCTCGACGAGTTCCGGCAGATCGCCCGGATCCTCACCTACTCCGCGCCGAAGCTCCCCGTCGTCTCCGCCCTCACCGGCGGGCTCGCCACCGCCGAGGAACTCACCGACCCCGAGTACTGGGTACGGCACATCTGCGCGCCCGTACGCTTCCACGACGCCGTCGCCTCCCTCGCCGACCGGGGCGTCGCCACCTTCCTCGAACTCGGACCCGACCCGGTTCTCTGCGCCATGGGCCGTGCGAGCACCGACCCGTCCGCCGTGTTCACCCCGCTCCTGAGGCGCGGGCACGACGAGGCACACCAGCTGCTCAGCGCCCTGGCCGTCGCCCACACACGCGGCACCCGCGTCGACTGGCACGCCTTCTTCGCCGGCGCCGGCGCCCACCGCGTCGAGCTGCCCACCTACGCCTTCCAGCGCGAGCGGTTCTGGCTCAGCGCCCCCGACGCCGCCCGGGACGCGACGGCGCTCGGCCAGATGGCCGCCGACCACCCGCTGCTCGGCGCGGTGGTGGGCCTCGCGGACACCGGAGGCGCCGTCCTCACCGGACGGGTCTCGCTGCGCTCGCACCCCTGGCTCGCCGACCACGTGATCGACGGCCATGTCCTGCTGCCCGGCACCGCGTTCGTCGACCTCGCGGTCCGGGCCGGCGAACAGACCGGCTGCGAACGCCTCGACGAGCTGGTCATGGCGGCCCCGCTGACCCTGCCGACCACGGGCGGCGTCGCCCTCCAGATCGTCGTCGACGCCCCCGGCGCCGATGGCCGTCGCGCCGTCGCCTTCTACTCACGCGACGAGGACGCCCCCGCGGACGCCCCGTGGACCCGTCACGCCACCGGCCGCCTCGCCCCCCGGGACCTCGCCGGCCCGGCCACGGACTTCGCGGCAGGCACCTGGCCGCCCCCCGGCGCCGAGCCCCTCGACATCACCGGCCTCTACGACGACCTGGCCACGCAGGGATACGGATACGGCCCCGCCTTCCACGGACTGCGAGCGGTCTGGAAGGCCGGGGAGGGCGAGGTGTACGCCGAGGTGCGGCTGCCCGAGACGGCCGGGGACCCGGCCTCCGCCTACGGGCTCCACCCCGCCCTGCTCGACGCCGTCCTGCATGCCACCGACTTCGCCACAGCGGCCGCCACGGACGGCCCGCAGGGCCGCATCCTGCTGCCCTTCGCCTGGACCGGCGTCACCCTGCACGCAGCGGGCGCGACCACGCTGCGGGTACGCGTCACCGCCACCGGTACCGACGAGGTGGCCCTCGAACTGGCTGATGCCACCGGAGCCCCGGTGGCCTCCGTCGACTCCTTCCTCGTCCGGCCCCTCGCGGCCGGCGGACTGGCCGCGACCGCCCACCCCGACGCGCTCCACCACGTCCGGTGGAGCCCGCTGCCGACCCCGGCCACCGCCCCGTCGAACCCCGACGCGGTCGTCCACGTCTGCCCCGCACCGACCGGCCCCGACGTCGCCGCCGACGTCCGCACCGTCCTCGGCGCCACGCTGTCGGCCGTCCGCGACTGGCTCACCGACGACAAGTCCGCCACCGCGCGCCTGACCGTGCTCACCCGGGGCGCGGTCGCAGCCGCCCCCGGTGAGCAGGCCGCACTCACCCAGGCACCCGTCTGGGGCCTGGTGCGCTCGGCACAGGCCGAACACCCCGGCCGCTTCCTCCTGCTCGACACCGACGGTTCCCTCGACACGGACGAACTGCTGCGCCTCACCGCCGACTCGGACGAACCCGAGATCGCCGTGCGCGACGGCCGGCTGTACGTCCCCCGGCTGACCCGCACCACTCAGGCGCCGGACACCGCCGCCACTCCCTGGCGCACCGACGGAACCGTCCTGATCACCGGTGGCACCGGCGGTGTCGGCGCCACGGTCGCCCGGCACCTGGTCACCGCACACGGTGTACGCGGACTGCTGCTCACCGGCCGCCGGGGAGCGGACACCCCCGGCGCCGAGGAGCTGCGCGCCGAGCTGACCGAGCTCGGTGCCGAGGTCGTGATCGCCGCCTGCGACGCCGCCGACCGCGACGCGCTCGCCGGGGTGCTGGCCGCAGTACCGGAGCGGCTGCCGCTGAGCGCCGTGGTGCACGCGGCGGGGGTGCTCGACGACGCACTGGTCGACTCCCTCGACGACGCCCGCCTCGACACCGTGCTGCGGCCCAAGGCCGACGGGGCCTGGAACCTGCACGAACTCACCCGCGACAGCGACCTGTCGGCGTTCGTCCTGTTCTCCTCGACCGCCACCCTCCTGGACGGTGCGGGACAGGGGAACTACGCCGCGGCCAACGTCTTCCTCGACGCACTGGCCACCCATCGTGCCGCCCTGGACCTCCCCGCGACCTCGCTCGCCTGGGGGCTGTGGACCGGCACCGGCGGCATGGGCGGCAGCCTCGACGAGGCCGCGCTGCGGCGCATCGAACGCCTCGGCCTCCAGCCCCTGTCCGTCGCGGAGAACCTCGCCCTCCTGGACCGCGCGATCACCACCGGCGACCACCCGGCCGTCGTGCCCGTACGGCTGAACCTGCGCACGCTCAACGCCCGCGCCGACGACGTACCGGCTCTCCTGAGGGCCCTGGTCCGTCCGCCGCGCCGCGCCGTCGGCGGCGGCGGGGTCAGCGTCGAGCAGTCCCTCGCGCGCAGCCTGGGCGGCCTGACCCGCTCGGAGCGCGGCGAGGCCCTGCTCGACCTGGTCCGTACCCAGGTGGCCGCGGTCCTCGGACACGAGGGACCCGAACGCGTGGTCAGCACCAGGGCGTTCAACGAGATGGGCTTCGACTCCCTCGCGGCCGTCGAACTCCGCAACCGGCTCAGCACCGCCACCGGCCTGCCGCTGACGGCCACGCTCGTCTTCGACTATCCCTCGCCCGGAGCCCTCGCCGACCACCTGGCCTCCCGGCTCGGCGGCGACGCGGAGCAGCAGGGCGGGCGGCGCGCTCCGGCCGCCCCCACCGCGTCCGACGACGACCCCATCGCCATCGTCTCCATGGCCTGCCGCTACCCCGGCGGGGTGACCTCGCCCGAGGAGCTGTGGCAGCTCGTCGAGGAGGGGCGCGACGTCGTCTCGGCGTTCCCCACCGATCGCGGCTGGGCCACCGACATCCATGACACCGAGCCCGGCAAGCCGGGCAAGAGCCTCACCGACCAGGGCGGATTCCTCTACGGGGCGGCCGACTTCGACGCCGAGTTCTTCGGCATCAGCCCCCGTGAGGCCCAGGCCATGGACCCCCAGCAGCGGCTGCTGCTGGAGATCGCCTGGGAGACCGTCGAACGCGCGGGCATCGACCCGCACGCCCTGCGCGGCAGCGACACCGGCGTGTTCGCCGGCGTGATGTACCACGACTGGGGGCTGCGGCTCGGCCCGCTGCCCGAGCACGTGGCCGGCTACCACGGCAACGGCAGCCTCGCCAGTGTGGTGTCGGGGCGGGTCGCCTACACCCTGGGCGTCGAAGGCCCCGCCGTCACCGTCGACACCGCCTGCTCCTCCTCCCTCGTCGCCCTGCACTGGGCCGCCCAGGCCCTGCGCCGGGGCGACTGCGCCCTCGCCCTCGCGGGTGGCGTCACCGTCATGTCCACCCCGGACACCTTCGTCGACATGAGCAGGCAGCGCGGCCTGGCCACCGACGGGCGGTGCAAGTCGTTCGGCAGCGGTGCCGACGGCACCGGCTGGGGCGAGGGCGTCGGCATGCTCCTGCTGGAGCGGCTCTCCGACGCCGAACGCAACGGCCACCGCGTGCTCGGCATCGTCCGGGGCTCCGCGGTCAACTCCGACGGCGCCTCCAACGGCCTCACGGCACCCAATGGCCCGGCCCAACAGCGCGTCATCCGGCGGGCGCTGAGCGTCGCCGGCCTCACCCCGGCCGATGTCGACGCCGTCGAGGGGCATGGCACCGGGACCGTCCTGGGCGACCCGATCGAGGCGCAGGCACTGCTGGAGACGTACGGCCAGGAGCGCCCCGCCCCTGACAGCCCGCTGCTGCTCGGCTCCATCAAGTCCAACATGGGGCACACCCAGGCGGCGGCCGGTGTGGCGGGCATCATCAAGATGGTGCAGGCGATGCGCCACGGCACCCTGCCCGCGACCCTGCACGCCGACGAGCCGTCACCTCAGGTGGACTGGGACTCCGGCGCCGTGGCACTGCTGACGGGCCCCACCGCCTGGCCCGCGCACGGCCGCCCTCGTCGCGCCGGCGTGTCGTCGTTCGGCATCAGCGGCACCAACGCCCACGTGATCATCGAGGAGGCGCCCGTCACCGCGCCGCAGGAGGCGCCCGAGCCGGCCGAGGCCACGCCCGGCCCGGTCGCCTGGCCGCTTTCGGCAAGGACCCCGGACGCCCTGAGCGCCCAGGCGGCGCGTCTGCTCAGTCACCTCGCCACCGTCCCCGACGACGCGCTCGCCGCGACAGGTCACGCCCTCGCGACGACTCGCGCCGCTCTGGACCACCGCGCCGTCGCGGCGGGAGCCGACCGTACGGAACTCGCCGCAGTACTGGAGGCGCTGGCCTCCGGTGGCGGGCCGGTGCGGGACGTGGTCAGCGAGGGCAAGGTCGCTTTCCTGTTCACGGGGCAGGGTGCGCAGCGGTTGGGGATGGGCCGGGAGTTGTATGCGGCGTTCCCGGTGTTCGCGGCGGCGTTCGATGCGGTGCTGGTGGAGTTGGATGCCCGGTTGGGGCGTTCGTTGCGTGAGGTGGTGTGGGGTGAGGACGCCGGTCTGCTGAACGGGACGATGTTCGCCCAGGCCAGTCTGTTCGCGGTCGAGACGGCGCTGTTCCGGCTGGTGGAGTCCTGGGGTGTGCGCCCGGACTTCCTGGTCGGCCACTCGGTCGGCGAGATCACGGCCGCGCACGTGTCGGGTGCCCTGTCCCTGTCGGATGCGGCTGAACTCGTCGTGCAGCGTGGTCGGTTGATGCAGGCGCTCCCCGCCGGCGGTGCGATGACGGCCGTGGAGGCGACGGAGGCCGAAGTGCTTCCGCTGCTGAACGGCGAGGTGGGCATCGCCGCGGTCAACGGTCCGCGGTCCGTCGTCGTCTCGGGGACGGAGGCAGCGGTTCGTGAGCTCGTTGCGACGTTCGGGGCACAGGGCCGCAGGACGAGGGCGCTGCGGGTGTCGCACGCCTTCCACTCGCCGTTGATGGAGCCGATGCTGGCGGAGTTCGGGGCGGTGGCGGCCGGGCTGGAGTTCGGCGCTCCGTCGATCCCTGTCGTGTCGGGTCTGTCCGGGGATCTGTCGCAGGGCTGGGGCTCGCCGGAGTACTGGGTGCGGCACGTCCGGGAAGCGGTGCGGTTCGCCGACACGGTCAGCTTCCTGGAGGACCGCGGCGTCACCACGTACATCGAGCTCGGCCCGGACGCCGTGCTCAGCGGGATGGGCCAGGACTGCGTCCAGGATGCGGAGGGCACGGCGTTCGTCCCGTCGCTGCGACGGAACCGGCCCGAGGTCCGCGAACTCCTGGCAGCCGTCGGCCGTGCGCACACGCGTGGTGTCACCGTCGCGTGGGACGCCTTCTTCGGCCTCCACGGCATCGGACAGGGCCCGGACCTTCCCACCTACGCCTTCCAGCACCAGCGCTACTGGCTCGACCTGGCCACCGCCCCGGGAGACCTGGACGCGGTCGGTCTGGAAGCGGTCACCCACCCCCTGCTGAGCGCCGCGGTGGCGACGCCGGACGACGGCGGGGTCGTCCTCACGGGGCGGCTCGCCACGGGCACCCAGCCATGGCTCGCGGACCACGGCGTGCTGGGCAGTGTGCTGCTGCCGGGCACCGGATTCGTCGAGCTGGCGATCCGGGCGGGCGACCACGTCGGCTGCGGCCGCATCGAGGAGCTGCTTCTGGAAGCGCCGCTCACGCTCCCGGCCCGGGGAGGGGTCGCCCTTCGTGTCGTCGTCGGTGCGCCGGACCCCTCCGGGGCGTGCACGGTCAGCATCCACTCGCGCGGCTCCGCGGACCCCGACGCTCCGTGGACCAGGCATGCCCACGGCACCCTCGTCCGCGACGCATCCGAACCCGCCTTCGACCTCACCCAGTGGCCCCCGGCCGGAGCCACCCCGGTCGACGTCGACTCCGCCTACGAGCGGCTGCGCGAGCGCGGCTACGCATACGGCCCCGCCTTCCAGGGCCTGCGTGCGGCCTGGCGGCGCGGCGAGGACGTCTTCGCCGAGGTGGCGCTCGACGGCCCCGCCCGCAGCGAGGCGGCGGCCTTCGGGCTGCACCCCGCGCTCCTCGACGCGGCCATGCACGCCGATCTCCTGACGGACCCGGCCACCGACGCGGCCACTCTGCTGCCCTTCTCCTGGAACGGCGTCACCCTGCACGCCGCCGGGACCCCCTCACTGCGCGTCCACATCCAGCGGATACGCGGCGACGAGGTGTCCGCCATCATGGTCGCCGACGAGAGCGGCGCACCGGTGGCCACCGTGGAATCGCTCGTCTCCCGCCCGGTCTCGCCGGAACAGATCGCGGCAGCCTCGGGTGCGGCCTCCGCCGACCTCCACCGGATCGTCTGGCAGCGGACGGAGCCGGTCGCCGCGACGGCCGACGCCACCCCCGCGTTCGCCGTCCTGCACTGCCCGGCGTCTCCCGACGGCCAGGACGTCCCGGGCGCCGTGCGCGCCCTCACCCACCACGTGCTCGGCGAGATACGCGACCGGCTCGCCGACCATGAGGCGGGCACCGCCCCCCTCGTGGTGGTCACCCGGCGCGCCGTGCCGGTGCGACCAGGCGAGGACGTGGACCCCGCCCAGGCCCCCGTCTGGGGTCTGGTGCGCGCCGCGCAGGCGGAGAACCCGGGCCGCTTCCACCTCCTCGACATCGAGGACGAGTCCGGGGCGACCGAGGCAGCCCTCTCGGCGGCCGTCGCGTCCGGCGAACCCGAATCCGCCCTGCGCGGCGGCGATTCGTGGGTACCGCGACTGGGTCGCGCCACCGCACCCGAGCCCGCACGGCCCGCCCCGTGGGACACCGCGGGCACGGTGCTGATCACCGGAGGCACCAGCGGCCTCGGCGCGCTCGTCGCACGTCACCTCGTCACCGAGCACGGCGTACGCAACCTTCTCCTGGCCGGCCGCCGAGGCCTGGGCACACCCGGCGCGGAGGAACTCGCCGCGGAACTGACGGGCCTCGGCGCCCAGGTGGAGATAGCGGCGTGCGACGTGGCCGACCGCGACGGTCTGGCCGCCCTGCTCGCCGGGATCGACGCCGACCGCCCGCTGCGCGCCGTCGTGCACGCCGCGGCGGTCGCCGACGGCGGCCTGGTCGGGAGCCTCACGCCCGAACGGTTCGATGCCGTCCTCCGGCCCAAGGCCGAGGGCGCCTGGCACCTGCACGAACTGACCAGGGACATCGATCTCACCGCGTTCGTCATGTTCTCCTCGGCGGGCGGGCTCGTCCTCGCCGCCGGGCAGGCCGACTACGCGGCGGCCAACGTCTTCCTGGACGCCCTGGCCACCCACCGCGCGGCGGCCGGACTGCCCGCGACGTCCGTCGCGTTCGGCATGTGGGAGGTCAGCACCGGACTCGGTGGCGACCTCACCGAAGCCGACCTGGACCGCATGCGGCGGCTGGGCCTGCCCGCCCTCCCCGCCGACCGCGGGCTGGAGCTCTTCGACGCCGCCCTCGCGGCGGAGGACGCCGTCGTCGTTCCCCTCGCCATCGACGCGGCCGCGCTCGCCGCCCGCACCGACGAGGTGCCCGCACTGCTGCGGGGCCGGGTCCGCACCCCCGCCCGCCGCACCGTCCGGGCGGCCGCCACCGGCTCCGCCCTGGAACGCCGCCTGGCCGGTGCGACGCCCGACGAACGGGCCCGCGTCCTGCTGGACACGGTCCGCACCCAGGTCGCCTCCGTCCTCGGACAGCCGACCCCCGAGGCGGTCGGACCCGACACGGCCTTCCGCGACCAGGGGTTCGACTCCCTCGCCGCCGTGGAACTGCGCAACCTGCTGGTCGGCTCCACAGGGCTGCGGCTGCCCGCGACCCTGGTCTTCGACTACCCCAACTCCCGTGCGGTGGCCGGATATCTGGACACCATGCTCACCGGATCGGCCACCACCGCAGCCCCCGCCGCCACCCCGCTCGCAGCCCTCGACGACGACCCGATCGCGGTGGTGGCCATCAGTTGCCGCTTCCCCGGAGGGGTCCGCTCGCCCGAGGACCTCTGGGACCTCGTCGCGGAGGGCATCGACGCCATCGGTGACTTCCCGGCGGACCGCGGCTGGGACGCCGACGCCCTGTACGACCCCGAACCGGGCCTCCCCGGCCGCACCTACGTGCGCGAAGGCGGATTCCTCTACGACGCGGCCGAGTTCGACCCGGAGTTCTTCGGCATCATGCCGCGCGAGGCCCTCGCGATGGACCCGCAGCAACGGCTCCTTCTCCAGTCCGCGTGGGAGACGTTCGAGCGCGCCGGAATCGACCCGGAGACCCTTCGCGGCAGTCAGACCGGTGTGTACGCCGGGGTGATGTACCACGAGTACGGCAGCCGGGTCACCGACGTCCCCGACGACCTGGCCGGATACCTCGGCAACGGCAGCGCGGGCAGCATCGCCTCCGGCCGCGTCGCCTACGCGCTGGGACTCGAAGGGCCCGCCGTCACGGTCGACACCGCCTGCTCCTCGTCCCTGGTCAGCCTCCACATGGCCTGCCAGGCGCTGCGTACGGGCGAGATCGACCTCGCCCTGGCCGGCGGTGTCACCGTCATGCCGACCCCGGAGATCTTCGTCGACTTCAGCCGGCAGCGCGGACTCGCGGCCGACGGACGCTCCAAGGCCTTCGCGGGTGCCGCCGACGGCACGAGCTGGGCCGAGGGGGTCGGCCTCCTGCTGGTGGAACGCCTTTCCGACGCCCGTCGTAACGGCCACCCCGTCCTCGCGGTGGTCCGCGGCAGCGCCATCAACCAGGACGGCGCCTCCAACGGCCTGACCGCCCCCAACGGACCCTCCCAGCAACGCGTCATCCGCAAGGCCCTGTCGGCCGCGGGACTCACCCCCGCCGAGGTGGACGCGGTGGAGGGGCACGGCACCGGCACCCGGCTGGGCGACCCCATCGAGGCGCAGGCCCTGCTCGCCACGTACGGCCAGGACCGGCCCGCCGACCGCCCGCTGTGGCTCGGCTCGGTCAAGTCCAACATCGGGCACGCCCAGGCGGCCGCCGGTGTCAGTGGAGTCATCAAGATGGTGATGGCCCTGCGCCACGGCCTGCTGCCCCGGACCCTGCACGTCGACGAGCCGTCACCGCAGGTGGACTGGGAGGCCGGCGGCGTACGACTGCTGACCGAGCCGGTCACCTGGGCGGCGCACGACCGTCCCCGACGGGCAGGTGTCTCCTCCTTCGGACTCAGCGGTACCAACGCCCACGTCATCATCGAGGAAGCCCCCCTGGACGACACCGCGCCCACCGCGCAGGACGACCCGGACGGCGTCCCCGGCGAACCGCTGACCGTCGTACCGCTGCCGCTGTCCGCGCGCAGTGCCACGGCGCTCAGGGCGCAGGCGGGCCGCCTCCTTGCCCATGTGGAGGCCCGTCCGGACGAGTCACTGGTGGATATCGGCCACTCGCTGGCGACGACGCGTGCGGTGCTGGATCACCGCGCGGTGGTGCTGGCCGCGGATCGTGAGGCGGCGGCGCGCGCGCTCTCCGATCTCGTGGCGGGCCGGGACTGCTCGGACGTCATCACCTCGGCGGGTTCCTCCGCGGAAGGTCTGACGGCGTTCCTCTTCACCGGTCAGGGTGCGCAGCGGCTCGGTATGGGTCGGGAGCTGTACGAGGCGTTCCCGGTGTTCGCGGAGGCGTTCGACGCGGTGGTCGCCGAGCTGGATGCCCGGCTGGGGCGTTCCCTGCGTGAGGTGGTGTGGGGCGAGGACGCCGGTCTGCTGAACGGGACGATGTTCGCCCAGGCGGGATTGTTCGCGGTCGAGACGGCGCTGTTCCGGCTGGTGGAGTCCTGGGGTGCACGGGCCGACGTGGTGGCGGGGCACTCGATCGGCGAGATCACGGCCGCGCACGTCGCGGGCGTGCTCTCCCTGCCGGATGCGGCTGAACTCGTCGTGGCACGCGGCCGGTTGATGCAGGCGCTGCCCGCAGGCGGGGTGATGGTGGCGGTGGCCGCGTCGGAGGACGAGGTGCTTCCGCTGCTGAGCGGCGAGGTGGGGCTGGCGGCGGTGAACGGTCCGTCGGCCGTGGTGGTGTCGGGGTCGGAGCAGGAGACGCTCGCGGTCGCGGAGCACTTCGCCGCGCTGGGGCGCCGCACGAAGCGGCTGAGCGTCTCGCACGCCTTCCACTCACCGCTCATGGAACCCATGCTCGACGCCTTCCGGAAGGTCGCCGAGACGCTCTCGTACACCGCTCCCTCGATGCGCGTCGTGTCCCATGTGACCGGGACCGAAGCGACCGCCGGGCAACTGACCTCACCCGAGTACTGGGTACGCCATGTACGCGATGCCGTCCGTTTCGCCGACGGCATCGCCCACCTCACGGACCAGGGCGTCACCCGCTTCTTGGAACTCGGACCCGACGCGGTGCTCACCGCACTCGCCGAGGCCACCGCACACCACTCGCCGGACACCCTCAGCGTGCCCGTCCTGCGCAAGGGCCGGCCCGAGGTCGCCACCCTGCTCGCAGCACTTGCCCGGCTGCACGTCGCCGGACCCGGCATCAGCTGGGCCGGCGTCCTCGACGGCCGCGGCGGGCGCACGGTCGAACTGCCCACGTACGCCTTCGACCGGACCTCGTACTGGCTCGACGCCCCCGACCCCGTCGGCGGCGATGTGACCGGCCTCGGCCAGACCGCCGCCGCGCACCCGCTGCTCAGCGCCGTGGTCGCCTCCCCGGAGGCCGGCGGCGTGGTGCTCACCGGGCGCCTCTCCGTCCGCACCCACCCCTGGCTCGCCGACCACGACGTCCTCGGGACGGTGCTGCTGCCCGGCACCGGCTACATCGAACTGGCCATCCGGGCCGGTGAGGAAGTCGGCTGCGAGGTGGTGGAGGAACTCACCATCGAGGCCCTGATGCCGCTTCCGCCCCACGGCGGACTCGCCGTCCAGGTCGTCGTCGACGCACCCGACGCGGGCGGGCGCTGCTCACTCGCCGTCTACTCCCGCGCCGACGACGCCCCGGCCGGGGCCCCCTGGAGCAAGCACGCCAGCGGCGTACTCGCCCCGGGAAGCGGACAGGCGCCGCCCGCCGGCATCTTCGCCCCCGCCCCGGCCGACTGGCCGCCCACCGGCGCGACCGAGGTCGACATCTCCGGTGTGTACGACTACCTCACCGGCCAGGGCTACGGCTACGGACCCATGTTCCGGGGTCTGCGCGGCATCTGGTCCCGAGGCAGGGAGACGTTCGCGGAGGTCTCCCTGCCGGAGGACTCCCTGGACGTCGGCAAGGACTTCCGTCTCCACCCCTCGATCCTCGACGCGGCGCTGAGCGCCACCGACTTCATGGACGGGCGCCGCCCCCAGGACGTCGGAGGTACCCAGCTGCCGTTCGCCTGGTCCGGCGTCACCCTGCACGCCGCGGGCTCCTCGCGGCTGCGGGTGCGCATCACCGCCGTCGAATCCCACCGGTCACAGGGGTCGGACGCGGTACGCCTCGAACTCACCGACCCCGCCGGCACCCCGGTCGCCACGATCGACTCCCTGGTGGTCCGCCCCGTCACCGCGGCCAAGGTCAACGCGGCCGCCGCTGCGGGTGGCGGCGGTGAACACGAGGCCGTGTTCCACCTGGTCACCCAGCAACTGCCCCTCGGGGCGGCCGTCGCAGCGGCCACGGATCGCTGGGCCGTGCTCGGCGCCGATCCCGGCGGCACCCCCGCCGCCGGACCCGGCACCGCCTACCGCGACCTCGCCGCCCTCGGCGCCGCGCTGACCGGCGGCGCCCCGGTCCCCGACGTCGTCGTCCTGCCCGTCCCGGCCGCCACGGACCACGACGACGTCCCGGCGGCCGTCCGCTCCGTGACCGGACAGGTCCTCGCCACGCTCCAGTCCTGGCTGGCGGACGAGCGTTACGCCGGGTCCCGCCTCATGGTGGTCACCCGCGACGCCCTCCCCTCCGGGGAGGGTGACCCCGCGGTGGACCTGACGCAGGCACCGGTGTGGGGGCTGCTGCGCGCCGCCCAGGAGGAGTACCCCGGCCGGTTCGTCCTCGTCGACTCCGACGGCAGTGCCACGGCCCGCGAGTCGCTGCCCGCAGTGGCCGCCTCCGGCGAACCCGAGGCGATCCTGCGCGGCGCCGAGGTACGGGTGCCCCGCCTGGCCCGGGTGCCGGCGACCGCGCCCACGGTGCCCCTGCCCTGGGATGCCGAGGGAACCGTACTGATCACCGGAGGGACCAGCGGCCTCGGCGCAGTCGTCGCCCGCCACCTGGTGGAACGGCACGGCGTACGCCATCTCCTGCTCGTCGGACGACGCGGCCAGGACGCACCCGGCGCCACCGAACTCCGCGACGCACTGCACGGACTCGGCGCTCATGTCACCCTCGCGGCCTGCGACACGTCCGACCGCGCGGCCGTCGACGAACTGCTGACCGCGATACCGGCCGCACACCCGCTGACAGCGGTGGTCCACGCGGCCGCGGTCATGGACAACGCCTTGCTCGCCGCCCTCACCCCCGAGCAGGTCGACACGGTGATGCGTCCCAAGGTGGACGCGGCCTGGAACCTGCACGAGGCGACACGCGGCATGGACCTGAAGGCGTTCATCCTCTTCTCCTCGTGTGCCGGCCTGGTCGTCGGCATCGGTCAGGGCAACTACGCCGCCGCCAACCGATTCCTGGACGCCCTCTCCGCCCACCGCCGCGCGGCCGGACTTCCCGGTACGTCCCTGGCGTTCGGGCTCTGGGAGACCAAGACCGGCCTCGGAGGCGGCGTCACCCACGCCGACCTGCGGCGCATGCGCACCATGGGCATGCCGGCCCTGCCGACCGCCGAGGGCCTCGCCCTTCTCGACGAGGCCCTGGAAATCGACCGGCCGGTGCTCGTACCGATCCGGGTGGAACGCGATGGCCGCGCCACAGCTGAACCGCCGTACCTGCTGAAGGACGTGCTGGGTGCGCCGGAACGGCCCGCCGCCCGCAAGGAGGTGCGGGCGCCCGCGGTCACCGCGGTGACCGCCCCCACCACCGAAGCGACCCTGGAACAGCGGCTGTCCGGCATGAAGGCGGCCGAACGCAGGCGCACCGTCCTGGACGTCGTGCGCGAACAGGTCGCCGGGGTCAGCCACAGCGTTCCCGCCACCATCGACGTCTCCAAGGGCTTCACCGAGCTCGGCCTCGACTCGCTCGCCGCCATCGATCTCCGCAACCGGCTGCAGAAGGCCACCGGCCTCCGACTCCCGGCCACCCTCATGTTCGACTACCCCAGCCCGTCGGTGCTGGCCGACTTCCTCCTCGACGAACTCCCGCCGGGGCTCGACGAGAACACACCGGACGCGCCCGCCGACACTGCCCCGCCCCAGAGCGGGCCGGGGGCAGCGGAGACCGACGCCTCCATCCGGCAGACCCTCGCGAGCATCCCGGTCGAGGCCCTCCGGGAGTCCGGCCTCCTGGACGCACTGCTGAACCTCGCCGCCCGACCCGCGGCACCCGCACCCACCACCGCATCCGGCACACGCACCCCGCAGGACGAGGCCGCACAGGCCGGCGAAGCGATCAGGACCATGGACGTCGACGACCTGGTGCGCGCAGCGCTCGCGTCCGCCGACCCGACCCGGAACCCGAGCGAGGGCTGAGAACATCATGGAAGCATCTGTAGAGCAGCTGGTCGCGGCCCTCCGCTCGACCATGGTCGAGAACGAACGCCTGCGGTCGGCCAACGACCGCCTCACCGGCGACG
The DNA here is from genome assembly GCF_045162765.1 of Streptomyces sp. NBC_01013. Classification (NCBI taxonomy): domain Bacteria; kingdom Bacillati; phylum Actinomycetota; class Actinomycetes; order Kitasatosporales; family Streptomycetaceae; genus Streptomyces; species Streptomyces sp. NBC_01013. Next base: position 2,503,616 of record NZ_CP108687.1, on the reverse strand, counting down.
CCACCGAGCCGATCGCGATCGTGGGGATGGCGTGTCGTTATCCGGGTGGGGTGGGGTCTCCGGATGAGTTGTGGGATCTGGTGGTGGAGGGCCGGGACGGTGTGTCGGAGTTTCCGGTGGACCGTGGTTGGGATGTGGAGGGGCTTTACGATCCGGAGCCGGGGAAGCCGAATCGTACGGTGACGCGTGAGGGTGGTTTCCTGTATGACGCGGCTGATTTCGATGCCGGGGTGTTCGGGATCTCGCCGCGTGAGGCGTTGGGGATGGATCCGCAGCAGCGGTTGTTGCTGGAGGCGTCCTGGGAGGCGGTGGAGAGTGCGGGGATCGATCCCCTCTCCCTGAAGGGCAGCCGGACCGGCGTCTTCGCCGGTGTCATGTACCACGACTACGGGCCGGGCACGAGCGACGGCAGCCTGGTCACCGGCCGAGTGGCCTTCACCCTGGGTCTCGAAGGCCCCGCGGTCACCGTCGACACCGCCTGCTCCTCCTCCCTCGTGGCCCTCCACTGGGCAGGCCAGGCGCTGCGCCGGGGCGACTGCTCCATGGCGCTGGTGGGCGGCGTGACGGTGATGACGACACCGGACATGTTCCTCTACTTCAGCCACCAGCGCGGCATGGCGGCGGACGGCCGCTGCAAGTCCTTCGCGGCCGACGCCGACGGCACCGGCTGCTCGGAGGGCGTCGGCGTCCTCATGGTCGAACGGCTCTCGGACGCCCGGCGGAACGGTCACCCGATCCTTGCGGTGATCCGGGGCAGCGCCATCAACCAGGACGGCGCGTCGAGCGGGATGACCACGCCCAACGGTCCCTCGCAGCAGCGGGTGATCCGCGCGGCCCTGGAGAACGCCGGAATCACGACCACGGACGTGGACCTGGTGGAGGCGCACGGGACGGGGACCCGGCTGGGTGATCCGATCGAGGCGCAGGCGTTGCTGGCGACGTATGGGCAGGGGCGTCCGGAGGGCGATCCGCTGTGGCTCGGCTCGCTGAAGTCGAACCTGGGCCACACCCAGGCGGCCGCCGGTGTGGGTGGGGTGATCAAGGCGGTGCAGGCGATCCGGCACGGCGTGCTGCCGAAGTCCCTTCACTCGCAGACGCGTTCGCCGCACGTGGACTGGGACGCCGGTGCGGTGGAGCTGTTGACGGAGTCGCGTGCGTGGCCTGTGCGGGATCGTCCGAGGCGTGTGGGTGTGTCGTCGTTCGGTCTGAGTGGGACGAACGCGCATGTGATCGTGGAGCAGGCACCGGTGGTGGAGGAGCCGGAGGCGGTTGGTGCGGTTGAGCTGCCGGTCGTGCCCGTGGTGCTGTCCGCGCGGAGCGAGGCGGGGCTGTCGGGACAGGCGTCGCGGTTGCTGGACCGGATGGGAGAGGACTCCTCTCCGTCGTTGTTGGATGTGGGTTTCTCGTCGGTGGTGTCGCGTGCGGTGCTGGAGCATCGTGCGGTGGTCGCGGCCTCGGGCCGTGAGGAGCTGGTGCGTGGTCTGACGGCTCTGGTCGAGGGCGAGCTGTCGTCTTCGGTGGTGCGCGGGATCGCGCGGCCGGCAGGTGCCACGGCCTTCTTGTTCACGGGTCAGGGTGCGCAGCGGCTCGGTATGGGCCGGGAGTTGTATGCGGCGTTCCCGGTGTTCGCGGCGGCGTTCGATGCGGTGCTGGTGGAGTTGGATGCCCGGTTGGGGCGTTCGTTGCGTGAGGTGGTGTGGGGTGAGGACGCCGACCTGCTGAACGGGACGAAGTTCGCCCAGGCCGGGTTGTTCGCGGTGGAGACGGCGTTGTTCCGGCTGGTGGAGTCGTGGGGTGTGCGCCCGGACTTCCTGGTCGGGCATTCGGTCGGTGAGATCGCGGCTGCGCATGTGTCGGGTGCGTTGTCGTTGGCGGATGCGGCTGAACTGGTGGTGGCGCGGGGCCGGTTGATGCAGGCGCTTCCTGCCGGCGGCTCGATGGTGGCGATCGAGGCGACGGAGGCAGAAGTGCTTCCCCTGCTGAATGACGTGGTGGGGATCGCGGCGGTCAACGGTCCGCGTTCCGTGGTCGTCTCGGGTGCGGAGGCGGCGGTTCGTGAACTGGTCGCGACGTTCGAGGCGCAGGACCGCAGGACGAGTGTGTTGCGGGTGTCGCATGCGTTCCACTCGCCTTTGATGGAGCCGATGTTGGCGGAGTTCGGTGCGGTGGTGGCCGGGTTGTTGTTCGGTGTTCCGTCGGTTCCGGTGGTGTCGGGTGTGTCTGGGGATCTGTCGGAGGGTTGGGGTTCGGCGGAGTACTGGGTGCGGCATGTGCGTGAGGCGGTGCGGTTCGCGGATGCGGTGTCGTTCGTGGTGTCGCGGGGTGTGACGTCGTTTGTGGAGGTGGGTCCGGATGGTGTGCTGAGCGGGATGGCGCAGCAGTCGGTGGACGCCGAATCGGCGGCCGTCTTCGTCCCGGTGGTGCGCAAGGGGCGGCCCGAGGTGGCCGCGGCTGTGGCGGCGCTGGGTCAACTGCATGTGGCGGGTGTCCCGGTGGACTGGTCTCGGTTCTTCGAGGGTTCGGGTGCTCGTCGTGTTGATCTGCCGACCTATGCGTTCCAGCGTGAGCGGTTTTGGTTGGAGTGTGTGGGTGGTGGGGATGCGGGTGGTTTGGGGCAGGTGGTGGTTGATCATCCGGTGTTGGGTGCGGCGGTGGCGTTGCCGGATTCGGGTGGTGTGGTGTTGACGGGTCGGTTGTCGGTGGAGGGGATGGGGTGGTTGGCGGATCACGTGGTGTTGGGTTCGTTGTTGTTGCCGGGGGCGGCGTTTGTGGAGTTGGTGGTGCGGGCTGCTGATGAGGTGGGTTGTGGGGTGGTGGAGGAGTTGACGTTGCGGGCTCCGTTGGTTGTTCCGGAGCGTGGTGGGGTGGCGTTGCAGGTGGTGGTGGGTGGTCCGGACGAGGTGGGGTGTCGTTCGGTGCGGGTGCATTCGCGTCGGGAGAGTGCGGGTGCGGAGTGGGTGTTGCATGCGGAGGGTGTGGTGGGTGGTGGTGCGGGGGAGTCGGTGCCGGCGTTCGACCTCACCGCATGGCCCCCGCCCGGCGCAGTCGCCGTACGGACGGACGATGCCTACGAGCTGCTCCACAAGCAGGGTTACGTCTACGGCCCCGTCTTCCGGGGGCTCAAGGCCGCGTGGCGACGCGGGGACGACGTCTTCGCCGAGGTCGAGCTGCCCGAGCAGGCGCACGGGGACGCCGAACGCTTTGGTCTTCACCCCGCCCTGCTCGACGCGACCATGCACGCACTGGGAGTCGGTGAGGACGTCACGGGTGACGAGCCGACCGAGCTTCCCTTCACCTGGTCGAACGTGTCCCTGCATGCCGCCGGCGCCCGCTCGCTGCGGGTGCGCCTGTCGCCCCAGGGAGTCAGCAGTCTCACGCTGAGCCTGGCGGATCAGGACGGCGCCCCTGTGGCCACGATCGGCGGACTGATGTTCCGTCCGGTGTCGGTGGAGCAGTTGGCCGGGGCGGGTGTGGGTGGTGGGTTGCATGAGGTGGTGTGGCGGCCGTTGGTGGGGGCCGGGGCGGCGGAGGGTGCGTCGGAAGCGGTGGTGTTCGAGGTTCCGGTGCCGGTGGTGGGTGTGGATCCGGTGGTGGGTGTGCGGTCGGTGTTGGGCGAGACGCTGGGGGCGGTTCAGCGCTGGTTGGTCGGTGATGAGGGTGCGGGTGGTCCTTTGGTGGTGGTGACGCGTGGTGCGGTGTCGCTGGGTGGGGATGTTGGGGTGGATGTGTGTCTGGCGCCGGTGTGGGGGTTGGTGCGGGCTGCGCAGGCGGAGAATCCGGGTCGGTTCGTGTTGGTGGATGTGGACCCTGTGGGTGGTTCGTTCGAGGATGTTGCGGGTGTGGTGCTGGGTTCGGGTGAGCCCGAGGTTGCGGTGCGTGGGGGTGAGGTGCTGGTTCCGCGCCTGGTCGAGGTGCCGGCTGGTGACGTGGTGCAGGAGGCCCTGGACGGTGTGGGTGACGGGGTTGTGTTGGTGACGGGTGGTACGGGTGGTCTGGGTGGTTTGGTGGCGCGGCATTTGGTGGAGGCGTGTGGGGTGCGGCGTCTGGTGCTGGCGGGGCGTCGTGGTGCGGAGGCTCCGGGGGTCGATGAGCTGCTGGCGGAGTTGGGGGGTTTGGGTGCCGAGGTGTCGGTGGTGGCGTGTGACATGTCGGACCGGGCTGCGGTGGCTGGTCTGGTGGGGGGTGTGGGTGCGGATCTGGTTGGTGTGGTGCATGCGGCGGGTGCGGGTGACAACGGCCTTGTGGGGTCGATGGATGTGGCGCGGTTGGATCGGGTGCTGGGTGCGAAGGCTGATGGTGCCTGGTATCTGCATGAGCTGACGCATGGGTGTGAGCTGGCGTTCTTCGTGATGTTCTCGTCGGCGGGTGGTTCGGTGCTGGCGGCGGGTCAGGCGAACTACGCGGCGGCGAACGTGTTCCTGGATGCGTTGGCGGTGCGGCGTCGGGCGGAGGGCCTGCCGGCCACTTCACTCGCGTACGGGCTGTGGGACGTCGCCACGGGCCTGACCGAGGCCATCGACGACGACGCCCGTCTCATGGCGGCACGCGGCCTGCCCGCTCTCCCCCCGGCCGACGCGCTCCGGCTCTTCGACGCCGGTCTGCGCTCCGGAAGGGCGGCGTTGGTGCCGCTCGTCGTCGACGTGCCGACCCTGAAGGCGAAGCCCGGCGCGCTGCACTCCCTTCTGCGGGACATGGTGCTCACTGAGACCGGCCCCGTGGTCCGGAGCCGCACGAAGAGTGCCGATCCCGCCGCGCTGGTGGCCCGTCTCACCGGGTTGAGCACCGAGGACCGCGAACGGGCCCTGCTGGACCTGGTGCGCGGTCACGCCGCCGCAGTTCTGGGGCACTCGGGTGCCGAGGCGGTCCCGGCCGAACGCGGATTCCTGGATGTCGGCTTCGACTCGCTGACTGCTCTGGAGCTCAGGAACCGTCTGAACGAGGTGACCGGTTGCCGGCTGGCGCCGACGCTGATCTTCGACTACCCCTCGGCCGCCGAGCTTGCCACGCACCTGCGCCGGACCCTCTTCGGCGAGGACGCCCCCGCGGATGACCTCAGCGCGGCCACCGCGGACGAGCTGTTCGACATTCTCGACGGCGAAGCGTAGGGCCCTCCCGGCAGGGCCTGCCGGGAGTGGCACCAGGCGTTCACGTGAGTACCGACCGGAGACGAGGAGCGAGAGTGCTGAACCGGATAGTCGTCGTGGGTGCGGCGGCCGCAGGACTGACCGCGGTGGAGACGCTGCGGGCCAAGGGCTACGAAGGCGGGCTGACTCTCGTCGGTGACGAGCGTCATCCGCCGTACGACCGACCGCCGCTGTCCAAGGAGTTGCTGGGCGAGGGCTGGGAGCCCCGGAGCACCTGGTTGCGCAAGGAGGACGTGCTGGCGGCCGTCGAAGTCGATCTGCGCCTCGGCTGCCGGGCCACCGGCCTGGACCAGGCCGCCCGTACCGTCACCCTCTCCACCGGCGAGAAACTGCCCTACGACGCGGCGATCATCGCGACCGGACTCCGGCCGCGCAGGCTGCCGTGCGGGGACGGACTGCGGGGCGTCCATGTCCTGCGGTCACTTGATGACGCGGTCCGTCTGCGCGAGGCGCTCCTGGCAGGCCCCAAGGTGGCGGTGATCGGTGCCGGGTTCCTCGGGGCGGAGATCGCCGCCACGGCGCGCGGTGCCGGGCTCGACGTGACGCTGATCGACACGAACGACCAGCCGCTCGCGCGCCAGGTGGGTGTCGAGATCGGCGGGCTCGTGGCCGGGCTGCACCGCGACCACGGTGTGCGGCTGGTTCTCGGCGCCGATGTGGTGGGCATGGCTCGGGACGGCGCAGGCGTCCGCGGGGTCCTGCTGTCGGACGGCACCGTCGTCGACGCCGATCTGGTCGTCGTCGCGATCGGCTCGGTCCCCGCCGTGGACTGGCTCGCCGATTCCGGACTGCCCCTGGGGGACGGGGTCCTGTGCGACACCTACTGCCGGGCCGCCCCCGGGGTGTGGGCGGCGGGGGACGTCGCCAACTGGCCCCACCCGATGGTGGCCGGGGCCCGGGTCAGGCTCGAACAGCGGACGAACGCCGCCCAGCAGGCCATGGCGGTCGTCGCCAACCTGCTGGCCGGCGACGAGGGCGCGCGGCCTTACACCCCTGTGCCCTTCGGCTGGACCCATCAGTTCGGGGCGAAGATCCAGACCATCGGCTGGTGCCCTCCGGACGCACGGACGGAGATCATCAGCGGGTCCGCCGCCGACCGGGAGTTCGTGGCCGCGTACCACCGCGACGGGATCCTCGTCGGCGGGCTGGGCTGGAACAGCGCGCGCGGCCTGCGGCAGTGCCGGATGCTGCTCGGCCGGCCGTCGGCGGAGCTGGCCGCCACCGCGGCGGCTGTCTGACGTCCCCATCGGGAGCCGGGCGGGAACCGCCCGGTACGCCACCGGCTGCGGTGTCGTACCGTCTCCCCACCCCCGGTCTCACACCGGCTCCGCGTACGGCGGACCCGAGGCGTATACGATGCTCTATGCGTGCGTGATACGCATGGGAAGGCTTCCGATGAAGGCAGGCACGAGATGACTACTGGTGAAGGAAAGAGCTCGGGAGGCATCGGCCTGCCGAACAGCATCGCGGTGCTCTGGGAACTGCGGAACCGCGAACAGCGCACCGCGCGTACCGGTCTGAGTGTCGAGCGCATCGTGACGGCCGCCATCGAGTCGGCGGACGCCGACGGTCTTGCCGGGCTGTCCATGTCCCGTGTCGCCAAGAGCCTCGACTTCGGCACCATGTCGCTGTACCGCCACGTGTCGAGCAAGGACGAGCTGCGCCAGCTGATGCTCGACATGGCCTACGGCACCCCGCCCCGTATCGACACGGCCGACGGGGACTGGCGGGGCGGGCTGGAGCAGTGGGCCCGCGCCTTCCAGGAGGTCTTCCACCGGCACCCGTGGATGCTTCAGATCTCGGTCAGCGGACCGCCTCTGGAGCCGGGCCAGCTCAGTTGGCTGGAGTGCGGCCTGCGCACCCTGGGCGGCACCGCACTGAGGCCGGACGAGAAGCTCTCCGTGATGATGCTGATGATCGGGTACGTGCGCAACAACGTGCAGATGTCGCTCGGTGTCGTCACCCAGGACATCAGCGAGGCGGACCTGATGGCCAACTACGGCCGCGCGCTGGCCAAGTACGCCGACTCCGCGTCGTTCCCCGCTCTCGCCGAGCTGTTGGAGGCGGGGGCGTTCGACGAGCCCGAGGACGACTTCACCTTCGGGCTCCAGCGGGTCCTGGACGGTATCGATGTGCTGGTCCGTATCCGCAACGGCGAGAAGCCGCTCACCTGACGGGGCCGCCGGCCGGGACCGCGAAAGCCCGGCCGGAGGTCACGTGGGGCATGCCGGAGCCTTGGGGCAGGCGGGCGCATACGGCAGTCCAGCAGTGCGGAGCGCATGCGGAAGGGGGCTGGTTCCCCACCCGGCAGGGTGGGGAACCAGCCCCCTTCCTTCGCGTCCGGCGCCTCAGCCCGCGGTGGGCTGCATGCGCTTGGGGGAGGGCACCGTCGCGGGTGCGTCGATGTCGTACGGGTCGATCGGCTCGCCCGTCTCGATCGGTACCCTGCGCAGCAGCACGGCGACGATCGCGGCCATCACGACCATGGCGGCGGCCCCGGAGAGCGCTGCCACCTGGAGGCCGTGGGTGAAGGCCTCGCGGCTGGTGGCGAGGAGCTCGGCACCGATCGCGGCCGGCTGCTGGGCGGCGACGGTGGCGGCACCGCCGATGGTGTTGCGCACCGCTTCCAGCGCCTCACCGCCGAGACCGGCCGGGTCCACCGCGTTCATGTCGTGCCGGTAGATGGCGGAGCCGATGCTGCCGATCACCGCGAAGCCGAAGGCGCTGCCGAACTCGGTGAACGTCTCCGAGGTGGCCGTGGACGAACCGGCGTGCTCCTTCGGTGCGGAGGTGACCACGATCTCCGCCGTGAGCGTCTTCGAGGCCGTCATGCCGGCCGCCATCAGTCCCACGCCCACCAGCAGGACGGCGACGTTCGAGTCCACCGTGAGGCGGCTGAGCACCCCGAACCCGATGGCCATCACCAGCATCCCGCTGGCGACCAGATAGACCGGCTTGACCTTGCGGGACAGGGCCGAGACGAGGCCGACCGCGATTCCGATCGCCGGCATCACCGCCATGGACCACAGGGCCGCCCGGAAGGGCGTCATGCCCAGCACCATCTGGAGGTACTGGTTGGTGAGGATGCTGACGCCCATGAACGAGAACATCACCATCAGGTTGGTCAGGATCGCTCCGGTGAAGCCGCCGTAGCGGAACAGTGAGATGTCGATGAGCGGGTGGGCTGTCATGCGCTGGCGCTGCACGAAGGCGATGAGCAGGACGGCGCCGACACCGGCCCAGATCGCGGACTCGCGGGACCAGCCGTCGACGGCCAGCTCCTTGAGGCCGTAGATGAAGGGCATGATGCCCGCGATCGACAGGAACGCGCCGAGCACGTCCAGCTTGCCGCGCGAGGGGTCGCGCCGCTCCGGCAGCAGGATCGGGGCCAGGATCAGCACCAGCACCATCACGGGGGTGTTGATCATGAAGACCGAGCCCCACCAGAAGTTGTTCAGCAGCAGGCCGCCCACGACCGGGCCCAGGGCCGCCCCGGTGGCGAGGGTGCCGCTCCAGGCGGCGATGGCCGACTTGCGCTGTTTGGAGTCATGGAACATGTTGCGGATCAGGGCCAGGGAGGTCGGCGTCAGCGTCGCGGCGCCGAGTCCCAGCAGGGCGCGCGAGCCGATGAGCATCTCGGGGGTGTCCGCCGTCGCGGCGAGCGCGGACGCGACACCGAAGACCAGGGCGCCGATGATCAGGAGCTTCCGCCGCCCGAATCGGTCACCGACCCAGCCCATCGTGATCAGCGCACCGGCCAGCACGAAGCTGTAGATGTCCATGATCCACAGCAGCTGGGTGGCGCTGGGCTTCAGTGACTCGCTGATGGGCGTGATCGCGAAGCCCAGTACGGAGATGTCAATGGCGATCAGCAGGGTGACCAGGACGATCACCACGAGGCCGAGCCATTCCTTGAGCCCCGCCTGGGGCTTGATTTCTGTCATGGCAAACGTCCATGCCTTCCTACCGTCATGACCCTGAGTACGTAACACGCTGAGCGTATCAGGTACGCGTCGGCGTGTCGCGTACTCATCCGTGGCGCAGCTGGGCGCCGGAGCCCTGCTGCGCCAAGGCCTCAGGGCGTTCGGCCGAGCTGTTCCAGCGCGCGGTGCAGCAGTGCCCGGCGGTCGATCTTCCGATTGGGGTTGAGCGGGAAATCCGTGATGTGGAAGAAGTGCTGGGGGAGTACGGCCCGTGGAAGCGTGCGGCTCAGCTCGCGGGCCAGGGTGACGGGCGGCACGGGCTCTCCGGTGTGGAAGGCGGCCAGCGTGATGCCCTGCTCGGACGGCACCGGTACGGCGACGGCGTCCTCCACCCCCGGGCACCGGCGCAGGGCCTCGTCGATCTCGGCCAGTTCGATCCGTACGCCGCGGACCTGGACCTGCTGGTCCAGGCGGCCGAGGTAGAGCAACTGCCCGTCGTCGCCCAGCCGGATCCGGTCGCCCGTCCGGTAGTAGCGGACTCCGTCCCGGTCGAGGAACCGGCCCGCGTCATCGGCCGGATCCAGATATCCGGCGGTGAGTTGCGGACCAGCGACACACAACTCGCCCTCCACCGGGTCCGGTTCGCCGCCCGCGCCGAGCAGCATCCACTCGTGCCCCGCGTGTACCGGCCCGATCGGAACGACACCCGCGACCGCGATCCCCGGCGACGTCTCGGGCGACCAGCGGTGCCGGGAGATGGTGATCGTCAGCTCGGTGGGGCCGTAGAGGTTCTCGATGACCGACCCCGTCGCCGCACGCTGCCAGTCCGTCACGTCCTGACAGGTCACCGCCTCACCTGCGAAGAAGCTCCAGCGCAGCGTGGCCAGGGCGCCGTCCGCGAGCTGGTCGGTGCGACGGATCAGGCTGATCACGCTGGGGGTGGAGAACCAGACCGTGATGCCCTGTTGGGCGACGAAGGCGGGGAGGTCCCGGTAGGCGCCCGCCGGAACGGCCACCAGCGTGCCGCCGGCACCCCAGGCACAGAACAGGTCGAACATCGCGCAGTCGAAGTTCAGGTCGAAGTTCTGGGAGAACACGTCGTGCGGCCCGAAGTCGTACCGCTCGTCGAGCAGGCCGAAGTAGTGGGCGCCGTTGGCGTGCGTGACCGGCACGCCCTTGGGCCGGCCCGTGGAGCCGGAGGTGAAGAGCACATAGGCGATGTCGTCGGGTGCGACCGCGTGGGGGCGCGCCAGGCGTGCCGCCGGATCGGGTGCGATCACCCCGTCGGCATGGTCCGTGGCCCCTTCCAGCAGGGCGGGAAGCGCGACGCCCTCCGCTCGCAGCTTCTCCAGCGCCGTCGTCGCCTCGCCGTCCACGATCAGCGCCTCCACCCCCGCCGCTTCGAGCATCTGGAGGGTGCGGAGCACCGGGAAGGAAGGCTGCAGGGGAACCATCGGCACCCCGGTGAACAGGCAGGCCAGGATGCCCGTGTACGCATCGAGGCCCTTGCCCGCGAGCACTCCCACAGCGGCCGGCCGCTCGGGGAGCGCGGCCAGCAGCGACCCCGCCCAGGTCAGCGCCCGGTCGTACAGCTCCCGGTACGTCAGCGAGTCCTCGCCCACACGGATGGCCACCCCCCGTGGGGACAGCGCGAGTCCGCGCAGGAAACGGTCATAGAGGGCGTGGGCCGACGTCTGGTCCATGAGTGTTCCCCGGATGGCGTTGGATGGATGGGGTGGAGCGGTGCTCGATGCCCGCGAGACCTCCGCCGGACACCGGACCGCCGAGCGGCTCGTACGGGGTTCCGCGGCGGATCTCGGCGGGGGCGTGCGGCGACCGGCCTGACGCCGGGGCGGACTCGGTCGCACCGGGACGCGGCATCGGGGCCGCGACCCGCAGGAGGAACTCGGTGAGGTCGTCCCAGGAGCGGCTGGCCGGCGCGTGGTGCAGGGAGACCCGGGGGTTCCTCGCGAGCCACTCGCGTACCTCCCGGGAACGCACTGCTCCGTTGCCGTCCAGGAGCACGTGCAGCCTCGGGTAGGGGTGGGCCCGGGCGACCGCGTCCAGGAGCTTGAGGAAGGTGGCCGGGGCCGATTCCCTGTCGGCCCCCGAGCCGGCCCGGTCGAGCAGCAGGGGGCGAAGCCGTTCCTCGGGCCGGTGCCCCGTCCGGTCGTCCGCCCTCAGGACCACGGCGTTCCACGGCGAGGCGCGACAGACGCCGACGACACCGCGGTGTGCGCCGGGCGGCAGGGGCGGTACGGCGGGCAGCTGGAAGGTCTCCGGGTGATGCGGGCGCACCCCCCACTTGCGCCACACCCGCGAAACCGTGGAGTGGGCGATTCCCAACTCGCCGGCAAGCAGCCGCGACGACCAGTACGGCGCCCGCAGTCGGGCCGGCGGCGTACCGCGGTCGCAGAGCGTGGCGACGAGGACCGCCACCTCGTCCACCGTCGTCGGGCGGCCCGGGCGGGGCAGATCACCCAGCGCTGCGATGCCCGATTCCTCGTACCGCGCACGCCACTTGAGGACGGTCGGACGGGACACGCGCAGCAGAGTGGCCACCTCCGTGTTCGAGGCGCCCCCTGCCGCGAGCAGCACGATCCGAGCTCGCCGCACGAGCCCGGCCGGCGCGGTCGACATGCGGGTCAGCGCCTCCAGCCGGGCCCGGTCGCCCTCCTGCAGACGCAAAGCGGGGACGCTATGCATGGTCGCAGCCCTCAGCGCAGACGTTGCAGCGAGTTCCAGAGAACGTCCGGGGACTCGAATATCTCCAGGGAGAGTGCCTCGTCGCGGAAGTGCACGTCGTACGCCGATTCGAGGCCCGCGAGCAGCTCGATCATGCCCAGCGAATCAAGACCGAATTCGCGCATTTTCATGTCCCCGGTGATCGGCTCGTCCGGGGGAAGGAAGGACAGCTGCTTCCGAAGGAGAATGTCGAACTGCTCATCCCACATGATGACTCCGGTTCAGGTGCGAAGGGGTGGATGGTCGTTCCGGGATCGCCGGACCGCACCGGTGCCTCGGCACGGAACTTCCCGCGGACTGCGACGGAAGTGCCGAGGAGACCGCCGACGGGTGGCAGTGCGGAAACGAATGGACGGGCCGGAACGGAGACGGGAGACAACCGACCGCCCGCATGCCCGGCAGGAATGGGGTACCGGGCCCCGACGCTAGTCCCGGCGGGCCCGGACCAGTACCCCTACCTGCCCCTATGAAGGCGCCGCACCGAAGCCGCCATCCGCTGCCGGCGCGGCGCACGCCGCGCGTGGCCGCGCCCTCCCGCGCAGGTGGGGGCGGTCGGCCGGCACCCCGGTCAACGGTGCGCCGCCCACCGGGACGACCCGGTGGCTCCACCCGGCTCTGGGGTTACCGGGGTCGGGGCAGGGGCCCGATTGTGGGGACCCCGGGCACGACTAAGGGGTGGGCAACAGGTCCGTCGGCACCGTAATTTTCCGAGTGGCCCCACTCTTCATTCTCTTCATTCCGCCATTCGCTCGGGTCCGCGGTCCGCTGAACGTCATGACACAGGAGGGCATGCTCGGTGAGTAACGAGGAAAAACTTCTCGAGTATCTGCGCCGGGCGACAGCCGACTTGCGCGACATGCGTAAAAGGCTCGCAGCCGCTGAACGCAAGTCCAGCGGCGAGCCGATCGCGATCGTGGGGATGGCGTGTCGTTATCCGGGTGGGGTGGGTTCTCCGGATGAGTTGTGGGATCTGGTGGTGGAGGGCCGGGACGGTGTGTCGGAGTTTCCGGTGGACCGTGGTTGGGATGTGGAGGGGCTTTACGATCCGGAGCCGGGGAAGCCGAATCGTACGGTGACGCGTGAGGGTGGTTTCCTGTATGACGCGGCTGATTTCGATGCCGGGGTGTTCGGGATCTCGCCGCGTGAGGCGTTGGGGATGGATCCGCAGCAGCGGTTGTTGCTGGAGGCGTCCTGGGAGGCGGTGGAGAGTGCGGGGATCGATCCCCTCTCCCTGAAGGGCAGCCGGACCGGCGTCTTCGCCGGCCTGATGTACCACGACTACGCCCTGGGCACCGAGGCCGCCGCCACGACCGGTGGCAGCCTCGTCTCCGGACGTGTCTCCTACACACTTGGCCTCGAAGGCCCGTCGGTCACGGTGGACACGGCGTGCTCGTCGTCGCTCGTCGCCCTGCACCTCGGAGCCCAGGCGCTGCGGTCCGACGAGTGCTCGATGGCGCTGGTCGGTGGCGTGACGGTGATGACGACACCGGACATGTTCCTCTACTTCAGCCACCAGCGCGGCATGGCGGCGGACGGCCGCTGCAAGTCCTTCGCGGCCGACGCCGACGGCACCGGCTGCTCGGAGGGCGTCGGCGTCCTCATGCTGGAACGGCTCTCGGACGCCCAGCGGAACGGACACCCGGTGCTTGCCGTCGTCCGGGGCAGCGCGATCAACCAGGACGGCGCTTCCAGCAGCATGACGGCTCCCAACGGCCCGTCGCAGCAGCGGGTGATCCGTGCGGCGCTGGAGGGCGCAGGGCTGACCGCCACGGACGTGGACCTGGTGGAGGCGCACGGGACGGGGACCCGGTTGGGCGACCCGATCGAGGCGCAGGCGTTGCTGGCGACGTACGGGCAGGGGCGGGCCGACAACGACCCGCTGTGGCTCGGCTCGCTGAAGTCGAACCTGGGCCACACCCAGGCGGCTGCGGGTGTGGGTGGTGTGATCAAGGCGGTGCAGGCGATTCGGCATGGTGTGCTGCCGAAGACGTTGCATGTGGATGTGCCGACGCCGCAGGTGGACTGGGCTGCGGGTGCGGTGGAGCTGTTGACGGAGTCGCGTGCGTGGCCTGTGCGGGATCGTCCGAGGCGTGTGGGTGTGTCGTCGTTCGGTCTGAGTGGGACGAACGCGCATGTGATCGTGGAGCAGGCTCCGGTGGTGGAGGAGCCGGAGGTGGTTGGTGCGGTTGAGCTTCCGGTCGTGCCGGTGGTGCTGTCCGCGCGGAGTGAGGCGGGGCTGTCGGCGCAGGCCGGGAAGCTGCTGGGGCAGATCGGGGCTTCGTCCTCACTGCTGGATGTGGGTTTCTCGTCGGTGGTGTCGCGTGCGGTGCTGGAGCATCGTGCGGTGGTCGCGGCGTCGGGCCGTGAGGAGCTGGTGCGGGGTCTGACCGCACTGGCGGACGGTGGTGTCGGGGCCTCGGTGGTGCGGGGATCGGTGCGGCCGGCGGGCAAGGTCGCGTTCCTGTTCACGGGTCAGGGTGCGCAGCGGTTGGGGATGGGCCGGGAGTTGTATGCGGCGTTCCCGGTGTTCGCGGCGGCGTTCGATGCGGTGCTGGTGGAGTTGGATGCCCGGTTGGGGCGTTCGTTGCGTGAGGTGGTGTGGGGTGAGGACGCCGACCTGCTGAACGGGACGAAGTTCGCCCAGGCCGGGTTGTTCGCGGTGGAGACGGCGTTGTTCCGGCTGGTGGAGTCGTGGGGTGTGCGCCCGGACTTCCTGGTCGGCCATTCGGTCGGTGAGATCGCGGCTGCGCATGTGTCGGGTGCGTTGTCGTTGGCGGATGCGGCTGAACTGGTGGTGGCGCGGGGCCGGTTGATGCAGGCGCTTCCTGCCGGCGGCTCGATGGTGGCGATCGAGGCGTCGGAGGCTGAGGTGCTTCCCCTGCTGAATGACGTGGTGGGGATCGCGGCGGTCAACGGTCCGCGTTCCGTGGTCGTCTCGGGTGCGGAGGTGGCGGTTCGTGAACTGGTTGCGACGTTCGAGGCGCAGGACCGCAGGACGAGTGTGTTGCGGGTGTCGCATGCGTTCCACTCGCCGTTGATGGAGCCGATGCTGGCGGAGTTCGGTGCGGTGGTGGCCGGGTTGTTGTTCGGTGTTCCGTCGGTTCCGGTGGTGTCGGGTGTGTCGGGTGATCTGTTGGAGGGTTGGGGTTCGGCGGAGTACTGGGTGCGGCATGTGCGTGAGGCGGTGCGGTTCGCGGATGCGGTGTCGTTCGTGGTGTCGCGGGGTGTGACGTCGTTTGTGGAGGTGGGTCCGGATGGTGTGCTGAGCGGGATGGCGCAGCAGTCGGTGGACGCCGAATCGGCGGCCGTCTTCGTTCCGGTGGTGCGTAAGGGCCGTCCCGAGGTGGGCGCGGCTGTGGCGGCGCTGGGTCACCTGCATGTGGCGGGTGTCCCGGTGGACTGGTCGCGGTTCTTCGAGGGTTCGGGTGCTCGTCGCGTCGATCTGCCGACGTACGCCTTCCAGCGCGAGCGGTACTGGATGGAAGCGGAACTCGGCGGACTCGACGCGAGCTCGCTGGGGCTGGACCGGCCCGGTCACCCCCTGCTCGGAGCCGCCGTCACCCTTCCCGGAACGGACGGGCCCGTGCTCACGGGCCGGCTGTCGCTCGACAGTCAGCCGTGGCTTGCCGACCACCGGATGGGCGCGTCCGTCCTGTTCCCCGGGACGGGGCTGGTGGAGCTGGCGCTCTGCGCCGGCGCGCAGGTCGGATGCGACGTGCTCGACGAGCTGACCCTTCAGGCCCCCCTGGTGCTGCCGCCCCGCGGCGGTGTCCAGGTCAGGGTCCTGGTGGGGGCCGACGACGGCACAGGCGCCAGGAGCGTCACCGTGCACGCGCGGGACGAGGACGGCGGCGCGGGCGACGCACCGTGGACCCTGCACGCCGACGGTGTGCTGCTCCCGGACGCGTCGGCACCGGTCTTCGACGCCGCCGTCTGGCCGCCGGTGGGCGCCTTGCCCGTGGAACTGGGCGACGTGTACGACAGGTTGGCCGAGCAGGGGTACGGCTACGGACCGGCGTTCCAGGGGCTTGACGCGGTCTGGCGGCGCGACGGCGAGATCTTCGCGGAGGTGGCCCTGCCCGAGGGGGCGGCCCCGGACGCCGAGCACTACGGCCTGCACCCCGCCCTGCTCGATGCCGCACTGCACGCCTCGCTCCTCGACGAGTCCGACGCGATGTCCGGCACCGAGGGCACTGCGCAGCTTCCCTTCGCGTGGAAGCGCGTCCGTCTCCACGCCACGGGCGCAGCCCGGCTCCGGGTGAGGATCGCACCAGCGGGTGCCGAGAGCGTCACCGTGGACGGCGCGGACACCGAAGGACGCCCCGTGTTCTCCGTGGGCGCCCTCGTCACCCGGCCGGTGTCCGTCGCGGCCACCGCGGGGACGGCGCAGCGCGGTGCCCTGTACGGCGTGCGATGGACGCTGCTCACGCCGACCGCCGCCCCCGAGGCCGTCACCGTGCGGTGGGACGACCGCAACTGCGGACCCGTGCCCGACACGGCCGTCCTGGTCTGGGAATGCCCGCCGCCCGTCGGTGACATGGTGACCGGGGCCCACGAGCTGACCGCCGGCGCCCTCGGTGTCGTACAGGAGTGGCTGACGGACGAGCGGTTCGCCGGCAGCAGGCTGCTCGTGGTCACCCGGGGCGCGGTCGCCCTGCCGGACGAGACGCTCGCGCATCCGGCGGCTGCGGCCGTCGCCGGTCTGGTGCGGTCGGCTCAGACCGAGAATCCCGGGCGCATCCTGCTCACCGACATCGCAGGCGACACGGACACCCACACCGTCGTCCCCTTGGACGTCGCCGCACTGGTCGCCTCCGGCGAGCCCGAATCGGCGGTCCGTGAAAGCGGTGTGTGGGTGCCCCGGCTGGTCCGTGTCCCGCCGGTACGGGACACGACGGAACGCTCCCCGTTCGGTGGCGGCGACGCCACCGTGCTGGTCACCGGAGGTACGGGCACGCTCGGCGCCCTCGTCGCCCGTCACCTCGTCACCGAGCACGGTGTCCGGCGGCTGGTGCTCACGGGCCGCCGCGGGTCCGACGCACCGGGGGCCGACGAACTGCGTGCCGAACTGGTGGGCCTGGGAGCCGAGGTCACCGTCGCGGCGTGCGACCTCGCCGACCGGGAGGCCGTCCGCGCCCTGCTGACCGCGCACCCGCCGACAGCGGTCGTCCACTGCGCGGGGGTGCTGGAGGATGCCACCCTCGGCTCGCTCACCGCCGGCCAACTGGCCCGCGTACTGCGGCCGAAGATCGACGCGGCGTGGAACCTGCACGAGCTGACGGCCGATCTGGACCTGTCCGCTTTCGTTCTCTTCTCGTCCGTCGCGGGCGTCCTCGGCAATCCGGGGCAGGCCAACTACGCGGCCGGCAACGCCTTCCTGGACGCCCTCGCCGTCCTGCGGAAGGGGCTCGGCCGGCCGGGGCAGTCGCTCGCATGGGGGCTGTGGGCCGACGGCGACGGCATGGCGAGCGGGCTGGACGGCACCGATCTGCGACGCATGAGCCGCTCCGGTGTGGAACCCCTCGTGCCCGCCCACGCCCTGGCCCTGCTGGACGAGGCCGGGCAGTCGGACGACGCGCTGGTCCTCCCGGTCCGCCTCGACCTCAGGACGCTGCGGGCGGCGGAGCCACCGTCGCCGATCCTGTCCGGCCTGGTGCACCGCAAGGCGCGTGCCACTTCCGCCGCGCCCGCCCGGCAGCCCCGGTCCGGCCTGGCCGCTCTGGCGCCCAAGGAGCGCATGCGCGCGCTGCTCGACCTCGTACGGGCCCAGGTGGCCTCCGTACTCGGCCACGGGTCGGCGGCCGACGTGGAGCCCGACCGGGCCTTCACCGAGATCGGGTTCGACTCCCTGACCGCGATGGAGCTGCGCAACCAGCTCGCCTCCGCGACCGGGCTGAGGCTGCCCGCCACCCTCGTCTTCGACCACCCCAACGCCCGCGCCGTCGCCGGACATCTGGACACCCTGCTCGCGGGCGACAGCACCGCCGCCGCCGCCACGGTCGCCGCGCCGTCCGCCGACGACGACCCCGTGGTCATCGTCTCCATGGCCTGCCGCTACCCGGGCGGGGTGCGCTCGCCCGAAGACCTGTGGCGGCTCGTCGACGACGGTGTCGACGCCATCACCGAGTTCCCGGCCAACCGGGGCTGGGACCTGGAGCGGCTCTACGACCCGGAGTCCACGCGGCCCGGCACCTGCTACGTGCGCCACGGCGGATTCCTGCACGACGCCGCCGACTTCGACCCCGGCTTCTTCGGGATCAGCCCGAACGACGCACTGACCAGCGACCCGCAGCACCGGCTGATGCTGGAGGTGGCGTGGGAGGCGATGGAGCGGGCGACGATCGATCCGCTCTCCCTCAGGGGCACCTCGACCGGCGTCTTCACCGGCACGATGTACCACGACTATGCGGGCAACAGCGCTGCCGGATCGCTGGGCCCCGGCCGCGTCTCGTACACCTTCGGTCTCGAAGGGCCCTCGTTGGCCGTCGACACCGCGTGCTCGTCGTCCCTGGTCGCGCTGCACCTGGCCGCCCAGGCCGTGCGGTCGGGTGAGTGCGGGCTGGCCCTGGTCGGCGGAGTGACCGTCATGTCGACCCCTGAGACGTTCATCGAGTTCGCCCGGCAGCGCGGGCTGTCCCGCGACGGCCGGTGCCGCTCGTTCTCCTCGGCCGCCGACGGCGCCGCGTGGTCCGAGGGCGCGGGCGTGCTCGTGATCGAGCGGCTCTCCGACGCCCGCCGGAACGGTCATCCGGTCCTGGCCGTCCTGCGCGGCAGCGCCGTCAACCAGGACGGTGCCAGTAACGGGCTCATGGCCCCCAACGGGCCGTCCCAGCAGCGCGTCATCCGGCAGGCCCTCGCGAACGCGGGACTCGGCGCAGCCGACGTGGACGCCGTCGAGGCCCATGGCACCGGGACCACGCTCGGCGACCCCATCGAGGCGCAGGCCCTGCTCGCCACCTACGGTCAGGACCGCGTCGAGGGCAGGCCGCTCTACCTCGGCTCGATCAAGTCGAACATCGGGCACGCCCAGGCCGCCGCCGGCATCGCCGGAGTGATCAAGATGGTCGAAGCGATGCGGCACGGCGTCCTGCCGGCCTCCCTCCACCTCGACGAGCCCTCGCCCCAGGTCGACTGGGAGACGGGTGACGTCGCCCTTCTGACGATGTCGCGGCCGTGGCCGGAAGCGGACCGTCCGCGCCGCGCCGGGATCTCCTCGTTCGGTATCAGCGGCACCAACGCCCACGTGATCATCGAGGCGCCGGTGGCCGATCGCCGTGCCGCGGCGGAGACCGGGGGCGAGACCACACCCGAGGCCGCCGCCTCCGAGTACACCGCCCCCGTGCCGTGGCTCCTGTCGTCACGCGACCCCGAGGGGCTGGCCCGTCAGGCCGGACGGCTGCTGGCCCACCTGGAGGCCCGGCCCGGCGCGTCCGCACTCGACGTCGCCCACTCCCTGGCGACCACCCGCACCCCCCTGGAACAGCGCGCCGCGCTCCTGGTCACCGACCGCGCGCAGGCCCTGCGCGACCTGGCCGTGCTCGCGGAGGGCGGATCCCCCGCCGCGCTCGTGACCGCGCAGGACACCGGACGCACCGGCGGCGGACCGACCGCGTTCCTCTTCTCCGGCCAGGGCGCCCAACGCCTCGGCATGGGCGAGCGACTCCGCCGCACCCACCCGGTCTTCGCGCAGGCCTTCGACGATGCCGTCGCCGCGCTCGACCTCCACCTCGACCGGCCGCTCGCCGCCGTCGTGCGCGAGGACGAAGCCGCCCTGAACCGCACCGGGTACACGCAGGCCGCACTGTTCGCCTTCGAGGTGGCCCAGTTCCGGCTGCTGGAGTCCTGGGGCGTGCGCCCCGACTTCCTGGCCGGCCACTCCATCGGTGAACTGGTCGCCGCCCATGTCTCCGGGGCCCTGTCGCTCCCGGACGCCGCACGCCTGGTCGCCGCGCGCGGCCTGCTGATGCAGGCGCTGCCGGAGGGCGGGGCCATGGCAGCGCTGCGGGCGAGCGAGGAAGAGGTGGCACCGCTGCTCAACGGCGATGTCGCCGTCGCCGCCGTCAACGGCCCCGAATCCGTCGTCGTGTCGGGCACGGCCGCCGCCGTACGGGCCGTGACGGACCACTTCGCGGCGCTGGGCCGCTCGGCCAAACCGCTGCGGGTGTCGCACGCCTTCCACTCGCCGCTGATGGAACCCATGCTGGCCGACTTCGCGCGCGCCGCCGCCGGGATGACGGTGGCCGAGCCGTCCGTTCCGCTCGTCTCCACCCTGACCGGACGCGCGGTGACGGCCGCCGAGCTCGCCGATCCCGAGCACTGGGTCAGGCACGTACGGGAAGCCGTACGGTTCGCCGACGCCGTGCGCACCCTGGACGAGGCGGGTGTCACCACGTACCTGGAGCTCGGCCCGGACGCGGCACTCTCCGCCCTCGGCCCCGCCTGCCTGCCCGACACGAGCACCGCCGCGTTCCTGCCGCTCTCCCGCCGCGACCGCGACGAGGCAGCGGACATCGTGGGCGCCCTCTCGCTCGCCCACGTGCGCCATGTTCCGGTCGACTGGGCCGAGTTCTTCGCCGGGAGCGGAGCGCACCGCATCGACCTGCCGACGTACGCGTTCCGCCGTGAGCCGTTCTGGGCGCTGCCCGAACGGAGCGGGGCCGACCTCGCCGCCGCCGGACTCGGCGCGACGGAACACCCGCTGCTCGGCGCGCTCGTGACGCTCCCGGGCGGCGGCGCCCTCCTGACCGGCCGGCTGAACCGTTCCGAAGTGCCCTGGCTCGACGACCACGACCTGCTCGGGACCCCCGTCCTGCCCGCAGCCGCTTTCGCCGACCTGGCCCTGAGCGCCGGGACGGAGGCGGGCTGCCCCCGCCTGGACGAGCTGAGCGTGACGGCGCAGCTGCCGCTCGCGGCCGGCCCCGGCGCCGAGCTGCGCGTCACCGTCGGAGCGCCCGCGGAGGACGGCCGTCGCACGGTCGACATCCACTCCAGGACCAAGGGTGCGCCGTCGGGAGACGACGACGCGGCCTGGGTCCGGCACGCCCGGGGCATCCTCGCCCCGCCCGCCGCCGTGGAGCCGGCCGGGGAAGCGGCGGCCTGGCCGCCGCCCGGCGCCGCCCCGGTGGACCCGGGCAGCCTGTACGACCGTCTGTTCGCCCTCGGCCACGGACACGGCCCGGCCTTCCGTACCCTCGACGCCGCATGGCGGCGCGGGGACGAACTCTTCGCCGAGGCCGTACTCGACGAGAACTCGGCCCGCGAGCAGTGTGCGCTGCACCCGGCCCTGCTCGACGGCGCCGTCCAGCTGGCCCGCTTCGGAGCCCTGCCCGCCGGCGAGGTGCCGGACGGCGACGCGCCCCTGAGCCCCGCGTCCTGGACCGGCGTGCAGGTGCACCGCGCCGGCGCCACCGAACTGCGGATACGGGTCAGGCCGACCGGCCCCGACCGCGCGTCGTTCGACATCGCGGACGGCCAGGGACGGCCCGTACTGACGGCCGAGGACGTCGCGTGGAAGCCCGTCACCCCCGCCGAACTGAGCACGGGCGCCCCCTCGGGCGCGCTGTACCGGCTGGAGTGGGCACCCGCGCCCGTCGACATCGCCGACCTCGGATCCAGGACCGCCGTGCTCGCCGCCGCCGGACCCCTCGACGACCCGCGTACCGGCCTCCCCTTCCCGGCCTTCGACCCGCGCGACGCTCTTGACGAGGACGTACCGGACTTCGTCCTGCTGCCCCTGCCGGCCCCGGCCGGCGCCGTACCGGACGCCGTGCGGACCCACACCGCCGAAGTGCTGGCGCACCTGGAGGAATTCCTCCGCCACGCGGCGGACGGGGGAACGGCCAGGCTGGTCGTCGTCACCCGGCACGCCGTCGCGGCGGGGGAGGAGGCGCCCGACGTCCGGCACGCGGCCGTATGGGGCCTCGTCCGGGCGGCACAGAGCGAACACCCCGGACGGTTCGTCCTCGCCGACCTGGACGGGCTCGAGGCCTCGGCGGCCGCGCTGCCGGACGCGCTCGCCACCGGCGCCGACGAACTCGCCGTACGCGGCGGCACCGTACTCGTCCCGAAACTGGTCCCGGCGGAAGTGGGCGCCGACGCGGCGCTGTCCCCGTCCGGGGGCACGGTGCTCGTCACCGGCGGACTCTCCGCAGCGGGCACCGCGTCGGTCCGCCACCTCGTCACCGCACACGGCGCGGACCGCGTCCTCGTCGTCGCGGTCGGCGGGGCCGCACCCGCAGCGACCGAGGCGCTCACCGCAGGCACCGGCGCCGAACTGGTCGTCAGCGACTGCGACCCCGCCGACCGCGACGCCCTCGCCGCCCTGCTGGCCGGCCTCCCCGACGACCGGCCGCTCACCGCCGTCGTCCACACGGGCCCCGCCGGGGAGAACGCACCGATCGGCGAACGTACCCCGCACCTGCTGGACGAGGTACTGCGCCACCACGCAGACACCGCCTGGAACCTGCACGAACTCACCGCCGGACTCGGCCTGTCGGCCTTCGTCCTGCTCACCTCGACCCACGGCCTCGTCCATGGAGCCGGGGCGGCCCACAACGCTGCCGCCCACACCTTCCTGGACGCCCTCGCCCGGCACCGGCACACCCTCGGCCTCCCCGCCACGGCCCTCGCACTCACCCCGGGGGACGCCACCACCGATCCCGCGGACGAGCACGGCCCACGCGAAGCGGGCACCGGGCTCCTGCCGCTGACCACCGAGCGCACCACGGCACTGATCGACGACGCGCTGCGCACCCGGGCCCACTCCTGCCTGCTCGCCCTCCACCCCGACCAGGGCGCCCTGCGCTCCCTTGACGGCCACCTGCCACCCGTACTCGGCACACTGGTCCGCACCCACGGCCGCCTCGGGACCCGTCCGGGCACCGGCCTGTCCGCCGCAGCCGACCTGCACCGACGCCTCGCCGGACGGAGCGAGGACGAACGGGGCCGCATCCTGCTGGAGCTGGTCCGCTCGCACGTGGCCACCCTGCTCGGTCACCCCACGCCCGAGGCAGTCGGCGCCGACCGGGCCTTCCAGGACCTCGGTTTCGACTCACTGGCAGCCGTCGAACTGCGCCGCCGGCTCGGCAGCGCGACCGGTCTCAGCCTTCCCGCCAGCCTCGTCTTCGACCACCCGGACTCCCGCGCCGTCGCGGCCCACCTCGCCGGACTGATCGGGGACGGGTCCGACGAACCGGATGAATCCGAGACCCTGCTGGGGATGCTCGACCAGCTCGACGCGAGCCTCACCGCCCTACGGGCCGACGCCGGGGACCGCCCGCGCATCACCTCCCGGCTGGAAGCACTGCTGCGTCGCTGGCACGACACCCACGGCATCGGCGCCGGCAGCCCCGGGGACGAGGACGACGCACTCGACTCGGTCACCGACGACGAGCTGTTCGACGTGCTGGACCAGGAGATCGGACTCCTCTAGTGCCCCCATCCCCAGGCCCGTCGGACCGACCGGAGCCGCGCCCGACAGGACCGTCGGACCCGTCGGCGCCCCGCCCCGGCACCGCGCCCACCACTGACACGCTCCGCCCCGTCGCGCACACCACCGCCGGTCACGGCACCGGTTCCGCCGGCACGGCCGACACCCGCACCGAGATTGGTTGAGGTACAGATGGCAACCCAGGACAAGCTTCGCGACTACCTCCAGCGGGCCACGGCCGACCTGCGGCAGGTCAAGCGCCGTCTGCGGGAAGCCGAGGCCAGGGAACACGAGCCGATGGCGATCATCGGCATGAGCTGCCGCTATCCCGGCGGCGTGACCTCCCCCGACCAGCTGTGGGACCTCGTGGCCGAGGGCCGGGACGGCATCACGACCTTTCCGGTCAACCGCGGCTGGGACGTGGACGGGCTGTACGACCCCGAACCCGCCACGCCCGGACACACATACGCCCGCGAGGGGGGATTCCTTCACGAGGCCGACCGGTTCGACGCCGACTTCTTCAGGATGAGCCCCAAGGACGCCCGCGAGACCGATCCCCAGCAGCGGCTGCTGCTGGAGACGTCGTGGGAGGCGCTGGAGCACGCCGGGGTGGACCCGCTCTCCCTCAAGGGCTCCCTCACCGGCGTGTTCGCCGGCGTCGTCTACCACGACTACGCCACCGACGGTGGCACCGGCGGCCTGGCCAGCGTCGCCTCCGGTCGTGTCTCCTACACCCTCGGGCTCCAGGGCCCGGCCGTCACCGTCGACACCGCCTGTTCCTCCTCCCTCGTCGCCCTCGACTGGGCGGTCAAGTCGCTGCGTACGGGCGAGTGCGATCTGGCCCTGGTCGGCGGTGTCACCGTGATGGCCACACCCACCTCCTTCGTCGGGTTCAGCCAGGAACGCGGCCTCGCCCCCGACGGCCGCTGCAAATCCTTCGCCGCGGCGGCCGACGGCACCGGCTGGGGCGAAGGCGTCGGCATGCTCGTGGTCGAACGGCTCAGCGAAGCCCGGCGCAACGGCCACCGTGTGCTCGCCGTCGTCCGGGGCAGCGCCGTCAACTCCGACGGGGCCAGCAACGGCCTGACCGCCCCCAACGGCCCCGCCCAGCAACGGCTCATCCACCAGGCCCTCGCAGCCGCCCAGCTCACCGCCGACCAGGTCGACGCGGTCGAGGCGCACGGGACCGGCACCACGCTCGGCGACCCGATCGAGGCGCAGGCCCTGCTCGCCACGTACGGCCAGGGCCGCCCCGCCGACCAGCCGCTGTGGCTCGGCTCGGTCAAGTCGAACATCGGGCACGCCCAGGCCGCCGCGGGTGTCGGCGGAATCATCAAGATGGTGCAGGCCATGCGCCACGGCGTCCTGCCCCGGACCCTGCACGTGGACGGTCCGACGCCGAACGTCGACTGGAGCACGGGCAACATCTCCCTGCTCACCGACGCCATCGCCTGGCCCGACCGCGGACGCCCCCGCCGCGCCGCCGTCTCCGCCTTCGGCCTCAGCGGAACCAACGCCCACGTCATCCTCGAGGAGGCACCGGAGACCGAGGAGGGCGAACCGGAAGCCCCGCCCACGGTGACGTCCTCACTGATCCCGCTGCCGCTCTCCGCCAAGACCCCCGACGCCCTCACCGCACAGGCGGGCCGCCTCCTCGCGCACGTCGAGGCGCACCCGGACGAGTCCCTGCCGGATCTGGGCTATTCGCTGGCGACGACGCGTGCGGTGCTGGATCACCGTGCGGTGGTGCTGGCCGCGGATCGTGAGGCGGTGGTACGGGCGTTGTCCGATCTGGTGGCGGGCCGGGAGAGCACGGATGTCGTGACCTCGGCGGGTTCCTCCGAGGAGGGGCTGACCGCGTTCCTGTTCACGGGTCAGGGTGCGCAGCGGTTGGGGATGGGCCGTGAGCTGTACGGGACGTTCCCGGTGTTCGCGGCGGCGTTCGATGCGGTGCTGGTGGAGTTGGATGCCCGGTTGGGGCGTTCGTTGCGTGAGGTGGTGTGGGGTGAGGACGCCGACCTGCTGAACGGGACGATGTTCGCCCAGGCCGGTCTGTTCGCGGTCGAGACGGCGCTGTTCCGCCTGATGGAGTCGTGGGGCGTGCGCCCGGACTTCCTGGTCGGCCACTCGGTCGGCGAGATCACGGCCGCGCACGTGTCGGGCGTGCTGTCGCTGACGGACGCCGCGGAACTGGTCGTGGCGCGGGGCCGGTTGATGCAGGCGCTCCCGGCAGGCGGGGTGATGGTGGCGGTGGCCGCGTCGGAGGACGAGGTGGCGCCGTTGCTCGGTGAGGGGGTGGCACTGGCGGCGGTGAACGGCCCCTCGGCCGTGGTGGTGTCGGGGCCGGAGAAGGAGACGGTCGCGGTCGCGGAGCACTTCGCCGCGCTGGGGCGCCGCACGAAGCGGCTGAGCGTGTCGCACGCCTTCCACTCACCGCTCATGGAGCCGATGCTCGACGCCTTCCGGGAAGTCGCCGCCCGGATGACGTATCACGCGCCCATGCTGCCCGTCGTCTCCAACGTGACGGGCCGGCTCGCCGGACCCGACGAACTGACCTCGGCCGACTACTGGGTCCGCCACGTCCGGGAAGCCGTCCGCTTCCGCGACGGCGTACGCACCCTGCACGGCGAAGGGGTCCGCGTCCTCATCGAGATCGGCCCGGACGCGGCACTCACCCCCATGGCGGCGGACTGTCTGACGCCCGCCGACGAGACCCTGTGCGTCCCCGTCCTGCGCCGCGCCCGCGACGAGGAACGCACCCTGATCACCGCCGTGGCCCAGGCGCACACGCACGGCGGCGCCGTCGACTGGAACGGCCTCTTCGAGGGCCGGGGCGCCCATCACGTCCCTCTCCCCACCTACCCCTTCCAGCGCCGCAGCCACTGGCTGGAGCGCCCCGAGACCCAGGGCACCACGGACAGTGCCGCCGACCCGGCAGGGGCCGCGTTCTGGGAGGCCGTCGACCAGCAGGACGTCTCCGCACTCGCCGACCGGCTCTCGGTCACGGAGACCGCACTCGGCGAGGTACTGCCCGCGATGGCACGCTGGCGCCGTCTCCACCAGGAGAGGGCCGCTCTCGACAACCTCCGCTACCGCGTCGTCTGGCAGCCCGTCACCACGGCGGCCGCCCCGGCCCCGGCGCTCGACGCCCCCTGGCTCGTCGCCGTCGCCGAAGGACAGGCCGACACCCCCACGGTCACCGCGATCCTGGCCGCACTCATCGAACGCGGCGCCTCGCCCCACGTCATCGAAGCCGTCCCCGGACAGAGCCGCGCCGACCTCGCCGCCCGGCTCTCCGCACAGCCCGCCGCGGGCGTCCTGTCGCTGCTCGCCCTCGACGACCGCCCCGAACCCGCACACCCCCATCTCACCCGTGGCCTCACCACCACCGTCACCCTCGTGCAGGCCCTCGCCGACACCCCGGACGCCCCGCGGCTCTGGTGCGCCACGCAGTCAGCCGTCGCCACCTCGCGCTCCGCCGAGCTGACCGCCCCGGCACAGAGCCAGCTCTGGGGCCTCGGTGGCGGCCTCGCCCTCGACCACCCCGACACCTGGGGCGGCACCGTCGACCTCCCGGCCGAACCAGGCTCCGGTGACCTGCACCGCCTCTGCGACGTGCTCTCGGGCGCCACCGGTGAGGACGCGGTGGCCCTGCGCGCCGACGGCATCCTCGCCCGCCGCCTGGTCCGCGCCCCCTTGGGCGACCGCACCCCGGTCCGGGCCCGCCCGTCGCACGGCACCGCACTGATCACCGGCGGCACCGGCGGCCTCGGCGCCCACGTCGCCCGCATGCTCGCCGCCGACGGTGTCCCGCACCTGCTGCTCCTCAGCCGGCACGGCGACGCGGCCGCCGGCGCCCGCGAACTGGCGGCCGAACTGGAGGCAGCCGGGACGAGGGTGACCCTCGCCGCGTGCGACGTCACCGACCGCGCCGCACTGGCCCGGGTCCTCGACGCCGTACCCGAGGAACTGCCCCTGACCACCGTCGTGCACGCCGCCGGTGCCATGCAGCGCATGGCACCCCTCACCGAACTGACCGACGACGAGTTCGCGGCCGTCGGCCACGCGAAGGTCACCGGCGCCCAGCACCTCGACGACCTCCTCGGCGACCGCCCCCTCGACGCCTTCGTGCTCTTCTCCTCCGGCGCCGCCGTCTGGGGCAGTGCAGGACAGGCCGCCTACGCCGCCGCCAACGCCCACCTCGACGCCCTCGCGCACCGCCGCCGCGCCCGCGGACTCACCGCCACGTCCGTGGCCTGGAGCTCCTGGCAGGGCGGCATGGTCGACGACGAACTCAGCGCCGTGATGGAGCGCATCGGCGCACCCGCCATGGACCCGCACCTCGCCATCGGCGCCCTGAAGCAGGCCCTGGAGCACGACGAGAGCCATCTCGTCGTCGCGGAGTTCGACTGGGCCCGCTTCGCCCCCACGTACACGCTCGCCCGTCCCCGCCCGCTGCTCGACGCACTCGACGACGTGACGGAGATCCTCTCCGCCACGCCGGACGCCGCCGCCTCCGGCGCGGACGCCCTGATGGCACGGCTCGCCGGGCTCTCCGTCGCCGAGAGAGGGCGGGCGCTGCTCGACCTCGTACGCACCCGCGTCGCCACCCTGCTCGGCTACGACGCACCCTCACAACTCGACCCGCAACGCGCTTTCGAGGACCTCGGCTTCGACTCCGTCGCCGCCGTGGAACTGCGCCAGGCCCTGACCGCCGCCACCGGCACCCAGCTGCCCGCGACGCTGGTCTTCGACTACGCCACGCCCACCGCGCTCGCGGACCACCTGCACACCCGGCTCTTCCCCGACAGCGACGACACGGCGACGCCGATCCTCGCGGAGGTCGACCGGTTCGAGGAACTGATCGGGGCGCTGGACATCGAGGAGATCCGCAGCAGCCGCATCACCTCACGGCTGCAGACCCTCCTCGACACCCTGACCACCCTCCAGAGCGGCGAAACGGGGGTGGCCGCCGTGCGGGACTCGCTCGACGAGGCCTCCGCCGACGACGTCCTCGCGTTCATCGACCAGGAACTCGGCCTCGCCTGACAAGGGCACGCTGCCGGCATCTGACCCAAAGGACTCGGTGAGACCGATATGGCCAACGACGAGAAGATCCTCGACTACCTCAAAAAGGTGACCGCCGACCTGCACCGCACCCGGCGCCGCCTTCAGGACGCCGAGGCCGCCGCGCAGGAACCCATCGCCATCGTGGCCATGGGCTGCCGCTACCCCGGCGGGGTGACCACCCCCGAGGAACTGTGGCACCTGGTCGCCGAGGGCCGTGACGCCGTATCGGGCATGCCGGACGACCGGGGCTGGGACCTCGACCAGCTCATGGGCGAGGACGCCTCGCAGCCGGGCACCAGCTACGTCCACCAGGGCGGATTCCTGCAGGGCGCGGGCGACTTCGACGCCGGGTTCTTCGGTATCAGCCCCATGGAGGCGGAGGCCACCGACCCGCAGCAGCGCCTGACCCTCGAAGTCGCCTGGGAGACCTTCGAACGGGCCGGGATCGACCCGGAGACCCTGCGCGGCGGCCGCGTCGGTGTCTACATGGGATCCGGAATCCAGGACTACGGTGACTTCCCGGAGGGCGTGCCGGAGGCCGTCGAGGCCTACATGGCCACCGCGCGGGCCGCCTCCGTGATCTCCGGCCGGATCTCCTACACCCTCGGCCTCGAAGGCCCCTCCTTCACCGTCGACACCGCCTGCTCGTCGTCGCTCGTCGCCCTCCACCTCGCCGCACAGGCCCTGCGCCAGGACGAGTGCGCCCTCGCCCTCGCCGGCGGCGTCATGGTCATGTCGACGGCCGCCCCCTTCGTCGCCTTCAGCAAGCAGCGCGGCCTCGCGCCCGACGGACGGTGCAAGGCGTTCTCCGACAGCGCCGACGGCACCGGCTGGTCGGAGGGCGCGGGCATCGTCCTGCTGGAGCGCCTCTCCGACGCCCGCCGCAACGGGCACCCCGTCCTCGCCGTCATCCGCGGATCGGCCATCAACTCCGACGGTGCCTCCAACGGACTCACCGCCCCCAGCGGTCCGTCCCAGCAGCGCGTCATCCGCCAGGCCCTCGCCAACGCGCGCGTACCCGGCGCCCACGTCGACGTCGTCGAGGCCCACGGCACCGGCACCACACTCGGCGACCCCATCGAGGCGCAGGCCCTGCTCGCCACGTACGGCCAGGACCGCACCGCCGAACAACCCCTGCGGCTGGGCTCCCTCAAGGCCAACATCGGCCACGCCCAGGCGGCGGCGGGCGTGGGCGGCGTCATCAAGATGGTGATGGCCCTGCGCAAGGGCCTGCTGCCCAAAACCCTGCACGTCGAGCAGCCCTCCACCCACGTCGACTGGACCTCCGGCAACGTCAGTCTGCTCACCGAGGCCGAACCCTGGGCGCAGCACGGCCACCCGCGTACCGCCGGCATCTCGGCGTTCGGGCTCAGCGGTACCAACGCGCACGTGATCCTCCAGGAGGCACCGGCGCCGGAACCCACGACGGAACCCGCTGCCACCCCCGGTGCGAGCGAGCCGGCCGCGGAGCTCCGGCCCGCTCCCTTCACCTCGTCGATCGCCCCCTTCCTCGTCTCCGGACGCAGCGCCGCCGGTCTGCGCGCCCAGGCGGGGCAGCTGGCCGCCTTCGTGCGGGACGGGGCCGGCGCCACCGCTCGCCCCCAGGACATCGGTCGCGCCCTGGTCGCCACCCGCACCGCGTTCGAGCACCGCGCCGTCGTCCTCGACACCGGTACCCCTCCGGACGCGGACGGCAGCGAGCCCACCCCTCTGCTCGCCGGCCTGGACGCGCTCGCGGAGGGCGCCAAGGCACCGCACGTGATCCGGGGCACCGCCACCGGCCCCGCCCAGGTCGCCTTCGTCTTCCCCGGCCAGGGCTCCCAGTGGGTCGGCATGGCCGTCGAACTGCTCGCGTCCTCACCGGTGTTCGCCGACCGGATGCGCGAGTGTGCCGACGCGCTGGCCCCCTTCACCGACTGGGACCTCCTCGACGTCGTCCACCAGCGCCCCGGAGCGCCCACCTTCGACGAGGTGGACGTCGTCCAGCCCGTCCTGTGGGCCGTCATGGTCTCCCTCGCGGCCCTCTGGCGCGCCTGCGGTGTGGAGCCCGCCGCCGTCGTCGGTCACTCCCAGGGAGAGATCGCGGCCGCCTGCGTGGCCGGAGCCCTCTCACTGGAGGACGGCGCCCGCGTCGTCGCGCTCCGCAGCAGGATCATCCGCCAGGACCTCGCCGGACGCGGCGGCATGATGTCGGTCGCGCTGCCCTCCGCGGAGGCCGAGTCGGTGATGCGCGGCTGGGGCGACCGGCTCCAGATCGCCGTGGTCAACAGCCCCGCCTCCACCGTCGTCTGCGGCGAGACGGAAGCCCTCGACGAGCTGTACACCCACCTGGATGCCCAGGGCGTGCAGGCCCGCCGGATACCGGTGGACTACGCCTCGCACTCGGTGTTCGTCGAGGAGATACGCGAGCGCCTCCTGGCCGAGATCGCCGAGGTGACACCTCGCCCGTCCACCACGACCTTCTACTCGACGGTGACCGGCGGTCCGCTCGACACCACCGCTCTCGACGCCGGCTACTGGTACGAGAACCTGCGCCGCACCGTGCGCTTCGAGGACACCACCCGGGCCATGCTCGACGACGGGTTCACCCTCTTCGTGGAGGCCAGTCCCCACCCGGGCCTCTTCATCGCCATCGGCGAGACGGTCGCCGCGACGTCGTCCGCCGCCACCGCTGTCGGATCGCTGCGCCGTCACAGTGGCGATCCGGCCCGGTTCGCCCTGTCCCTGGCCGAGGCGTACGTACACGGTGCCCCGGTCGACTGGAGCCTCTTCCACGACGACGCCGCGCCCGCAGCCCACGTGGAGCTGCCGACGTACGCCTTCCAGCGCGAGCGCTACTGGGTCACGGCGCCCACCGGCACCGGCGACGTGCTGACCGCCGGCCTCGAACCGGCAGGCCACCCGCTGCTCGGCGCGCGGATATCGGCTCCGGACACGGACGCGCTCAGCCTGACGGGCCGCCTGTCCCTCGGCAACCAGCCGTGGCTCGGCGACCACCGCGTGGGCGACTCCGCGTTCTTCCCCGGCACCGGACACGTGGAACTCGTCATGTACGCCGGCGACCAGGTCGGCTGCCCCGTCATCGACGAACTGACCCTGGAGGCACCGCTCATCGTGCCCGAGCGGGGTGGTGCGGCGGTACGCGTAACGGTCGGCACCGCCGGCTCCGACGGCCGGCGTCCGGTGACCGTGCACGCCCGCGCGGAGGAAGGCGACCAGCCGTGGACGCGGCACGCGACCGGCGTCCTCGCCCCCGCAACCGCGGCCCGGATGCCCGGCGCCGAGGACGCGGCGTGGAGTGCGGCGCAGTGGCCGCCGGCCGGCGCCGAGCCCGTGGACCTGGACGGTTTCTACGACGGCATGGCGCAGGAGGGGCTGCGTTACGGTCCCGTCTTCCGCGGCCTGAACGCGGCCTGGCGCGCCGACGGCGACGTCTACGCCGAGGTCGCCCTGCCCACCGGCACCCCCGCGGCCGACTTCCATCTCCATCCGGCGCTGTTCGATGCCGCGTTGCATGGGGTGGCGTTGTCGGGTGCGGTGGGTGAGGGGGCCGCGTTGCCGTTTGCGTGGTCGGGTGTGTCGTTGGGTGTGGTGGGTGCGTCGGTGGTGCGGGTCCGGGTGTCGGTGGTGGGTGAGGGCCGGGTGTCGGTGGTGTTGGCCGATGTCGGTGGTGGTGTGGTGGCGTCGGTGGGTTCGCTGGCGTTGCGTTCGGTGGACGGGCAGCGGCGTGCGGTGGTGGAGTCGGGTGTGTCGGGGGCGCTGTTCGGGGTGGAGTGGCCCGAGGTGACGCTGCCCGGTGCGGCTGCCGTCGACGGTCTTTCCGTGGGGTGCTGGGCCGATCTCGTGGGATCGGACCGGGACGTGGTGCCGGACGTGGTGGTGTTTGATTCGGTGCGTGACGGTGGGGCGGGGGTTGGTTCACCTGCTGGTGTGCGGGATGCGGTGTGCGAGGCCTTGGCGGTGGTGCAGGAGTGGCTGAGCGATGAGCGGTTCGGGGATGCGCGTCTGGTCGTGCGGACGGTGGGTGCCGTGGCGCTGCCGGGCGAGGGCCTGACGGACGTGGCGGGGGCGGCCGTCTGGGGGTTGGTGCGGTCGGCGCAGTCGGAGAACCCGGGACGTCTGGTGTTGCTGGACAGCGCCTCGGGTGCCACGGCCGACGAAGCCGCGCAGGTGGCGTACCTCGGCGAATCGCAGGTGGTGATGCGCGAGGGCCGTGCCCACGTGGGCCGGCTGATGCGCGCGGCGCAGCCGGCCGAAGAGGGCCAGGGCGTGGAGTTCGGCTCGGCCGGGACGGTGTTGTTGACGGGTGGCACGGGGACGTTGGGCCGGGTGTTCGCGCGTCATCTGGTGGCGGAGCGTGGGGTGCGGCGGCTGGTGTTGACGAGTCGTCGTGGTGCTGGGGCCGAGGGTGCGGCGGAGTTGGTGGAGGAGCTTGAGGCCTGGGGTGCGGAGGTGGTGGTGGAGGCGTGTGATGCTGCCGACCGGGTTTCTCTGGAGCGGGTGTTGGGGGCGGTTCCGGTGGATCGCCCGTTGGTGGGTGTGGTGCATCTGGCGGGGGTGCTGGATGACGGGGTGATCGGTTCGTTGACGCCGGATCGGGTGGGGGCGGTGTTGCGGCCGAAGGTGGACGCGGCGCTGAACCTGCACGAACTGACGCGTGACATGGACCTCGCCGCCTTCGTCCTCTTCTCCTCGGTGGCCGGCACCTTCGGCAACGCCGGGCAGGGCAATTACGCCGCGGCGAACGCGTTCCTGGACGCCCTGGCCACGCACCGCAGGGCCGAAGGACTTCCCGCCCACTCCCTCGCCTGGGGCTTCTGGGACGAGGCCAGCGGGATGACCGGCAAGCTGTCCGGTGCCGAACGCTCCCGTATCTCGTCCTTCGGCGGCGTCTTCCCGATCTCCTCGGAAGGAGGCGTGGCCCT
Organism: Streptomyces sp. NBC_01013; assembly: GCF_045162765.1. Lineage (NCBI taxonomy): Bacteria > Bacillati > Actinomycetota > Actinomycetes > Kitasatosporales > Streptomycetaceae > Streptomyces > Streptomyces sp. NBC_01013. The sequence goes on along the minus strand of NZ_CP108687.1, from coordinate 2,470,381 downwards.
CTTCGACGCCGCGCTGCGGATGGACCGGCCGGTGGTCGTTCCGGTGCAACTCGACCTTGCCGCCGTACGGGCCCAGGGCGACAGCAGCCGCGAACTCTTCCGCACCCTGGTCCCGGTCGTCACCCGGCGCAGGGCCACGGGCCACGTCGAGGCGAACGGGCTGCAGCAGCGGCTCGCGCGCCTCACCGAGCCCGAACGCGAGGCCGCCATGCTGGAGGTCGTCCTCGAACAGGTCGCCTCCGTCCTCGGCTACAGCTCCCTCCGGGCCATCGAGCCGGAGAAGGCGTTCAAGGACCTCGGCTTCGACTCCCTGCGGGCGGTGGAATTCCGTAACGCACTGGCCGAAGCCACCGCGCTCCGTCTCCCCGCCACGGTCGTCTTCGACTACCCCACCCCCGTGGCCCTGGCCCGCCACCTGCTGGGCGAGGTGTCCGGGGCCGACGCCCCCACGACGGCCGTCCCCGCCGTGACGCGCACCAACCCTGCCGCGCACGCCGACGACCCGATCGCGATCGTGGGCATGGCATGCCGCTACCCGGGCAACGTCGGTTCACCCGAAGCCCTCTGGCAGGCCGTGACCGAGGGCGCCGACCTCATCTCCGACTTCCCGACCGACCGCGGCTGGGACCTGCGGAAGATCTACGACCCCGAAGGCGTACGGCCGGACACCAGCTACGTCGCTCGCGGCGGGTTCCTCGACGACGCCCCCGGCTTCGACCCGGCGTTCTTCGGCATCAGCCCGAACGAGGCCCTGATCATGGACCCGCAGCAGCGGCTGCTGCTGGAGACCTCCTGGGAGGCCTTCGAACGGGCCGGCATCGACCCGCTCTCCCTCAAGGAGAGCCGGACCGGCGTCTTCGCCGGAATGATGTACCACGACTACGCCCACAACGCGAGCACGGGCGGTATCGCCTCCGGCCGGATCTCCTACGTACTGGGCCTGGAGGGCCCGTCGATGACGGTGGACACCGCATGCTCGTCGTCGCTGGTGGCCCTCCACCTCGCGATCCAGGCGCTGCGCTCCGGAGAGTGCTCCCTCGCGCTGGCGGGCGGCGTGGCCGTCATGTCGGAGCCCGAGGTCTTCGTGGAGTTCAGCCGTCAGCGCGGGTTGGCGAAGGACGGCCGGTGCAAGTCGTTCGCGGGTGCCGCGGATGGTGCCGCGTGGTCCGAGGGCGTCGGTGTCCTGCTGGTCGAGCGGCTGTCGGACGCCCGGCGGCTCGGGCACGAGGTCCTGGCTGTGGTGCGCGGGACCGCCGTCAACCAGGACGGGGCGAGCAATGGGCTGACGGCTCCGAATGGTCCGTCGCAGCAGCGGGTGATCCGTGCGGCTTTGGCCGATGCGCAGATTTCGTCGGATCAGGTCGATCTGGTGGAGGCGCATGGGACGGGGACGCGGTTGGGTGATCCGATCGAGGCGCAGGCGTTGCTGGCGACGTACGGGCAGGGGCGTCCGGAGGGTGATCCGCTGTGGCTGGGTTCGCTGAAGTCGAATCTGGGGCATGCGCAGGCGGCTGCGGGTGTGGGTGGTGTGATCAAGGCGGTGCAGGCGATTCGGCATGGTGTGCTGCCGAAGACGTTGCATGTGGATGTGCCGACGCCGCAGGTGGACTGGGCTGCGGGTGCGGTCGAGCTGTTGACGGAGTCGCGTGCGTGGCCTGTGCGGGACCGTCCGAGGCGTGTGGGTGTGTCGTCGTTCGGTCTGAGTGGGACGAACGCGCATGTGATCGTGGAGCAGGCTCCGGTGGTGGAGGAGCCGGAGGCGGTTGGTGCGGTTGAGCTTCCGGTCGTGCCGGTGGTGCTGTCCGCGCGGAGCGAGGCGGGGCTGTCGGCGCAGGCCGGGAAGCTGCTGGAGCAGATCGGGGCTTCGTCCTCCCTGCTGGATGTGGGTTTCTCGTCGGTGGTGTCGCGTGCGGTGCTGGAGCATCGTGCGGTGGTCGCGGCGTCGGGCCGTGAGGAGCTGGTGCGTGGTCTGACCGCACTGGCCCAGGGTGAGCTGTCGTCTTCGGTGGTGCGCGGGATCGCGCGGCCGGCGGGTGCCACGGCCTTCTTGTTCACGGGTCAGGGTGCGCAGCGGTTGGGGATGGGCCGGGAGTTGTATGCGGCGTTCCCGGTGTTCGCGGCGGCGTTCGATGCGGTGCTGGTGGAGTTGGATGCCCGGTTGGGGCGTTCGTTGCGTGAGGTGGTGTGGGGTGAGGACGCCGACCTGCTGAACGGGACGAAGTTCGCCCAGGCCGGGTTGTTCGCGGTGGAGACGGCGTTGTTCCGGCTGGTGGAGTCGTGGGGTGTGCGCCCGGACTTCCTGGTCGGCCATTCGGTCGGTGAGATTGCGGCTGCGCATGTGTCGGGTGCGTTGTCGTTGGCGGATGCGGCTGAACTGGTGGTGGCGCGAGGCCGGTTGATGCAGGCGTTGCCGGTGGGCGGCTCGATGGTGGCGATCGAGGCGTCGGAGGCTGAGGTGCTTCCCCTGCTGAATGACGTGGTGGGGATCGCGGCGGTCAACGGTCCGCGGTCGGTGGTTGTTTCGGGTGGGGAGGCGGCGGTTGCTGATGTGGTGGAGAAGTTCGCCGGTCAGGGGCGTCGTACGAGTGTGTTGCGGGTGTCGCATGCGTTCCACTCGCCGTTGATGGAGCCGATGCTGGCGGAGTTCGGTGCGGTGGTGGCCGGGTTGTCGTTCGGTGTTCCGTCGGTTCCGGTGGTGTCGGGTGTGTCGGGTGATCTGTTGGAGGGTTGGGGTTCGGCGGAGTACTGGGTGCGGCATGTGCGTGAGGCGGTGCGGTTCGCGGATGCGGTGTCGTTCGTGGTGTCGCGGGGTGTGACGTCGTTTGTGGAGGTGGGTCCGGATGGTGTGCTGAGCGGGATGGCGCAGCAGTCGGTGGACGCCGAATCGGCGGCCGTCTTCGTTCCGGTGGTGCGCAAGGGCCGTCCCGAGGTGGGCGCGGCGGTCACGGCGCTGGGTCACCTGCACGTGGCCGGGGCTCCGGTGGACTGGTCCCGGTTCTTCGAGGGTTCGGGTGCTCGTCGCGTCGACCTGCCGACCTACGCCTTCCAGCACCAGAACTACTGGATCGTCGGCGAGCAGCGCGGCGCGGACCTCGAATCCATCGGACAGGAGTCTGCCGACCACCCCCTGCTGAGCGCGGTGGTGTCCTCGCCCGACTCGGACAGTGTGGTGCTGACCGGTCGCCTGTCGACCAGTTCACACCTCTGGCTCGCGGATCACGCCGTCGGTGACGCCACACTCTTTCCCGGCACGGGTTTCGTGGAACTGGCGCTGAGGGCAGCCCACGAGGTCGGCTGCACCACTCTGGAGGAGCTGACGCTCGAAACACCGCTGGTTCTCCCGGACCACGGGGGCGTCGCCCTCCAGGTCGTCGTCGCTTCTCCGGACGATTCCGGTCGGCGAGCGGTCACCGTTCACTCGCGAGGCGAGGAGACGAACCTGCCGTGGGTACGGCACGCCACCGGTTCGGTCACCGCCGTGGTTGATGCCCCCGGCGCCGAGGACATGGCGTGGAGTGCGGCGCAGTGGCCGCCGGCCGGCGCCGAGCCCGTGGACCTGGACGGTTTCTACGACGGCATGGCGGAAGCGGGCCTGCGGTACGGGCCGGCCTTCCGGGGGCTGAGCGGCGCCTGGCGGACCGACGAGCACGTCTTCGCCGAGGTGGGTCTCCCCGAAGGCACCGAGCCGGGAACCTACGCACTCCATCCGGCGCTGTTCGATGCCGCGTTGCATGGGGTGGCGTTGTCGGGTGCGGTGGGTGAGGGGGCCGCGTTGCCGTTTGCGTGGTCGGGTGTGTCGTTGGGTGTGGTGGGTGCGTCGGTGGTGCGGGTCCGGGTGTCGGTGGTGGGTGAGGGCCGGGTGTCGGTGGTGTTGGCCGATGTCGGTGGTGGTGTGGTGGCGTCGGTGGGTTCGCTGGCGTTGCGTTCGGTGGACGGGCAGCGGCGTGCGGTGGTGGAGTCGGGTGTGTCGGGGGCGCTGTTCGGGGTGGAGTGGCCCGAGGTGACGCTGCCCGGTGCGGCTGCCGTCGACGGTCTTTCCGTGGGGTGCTGGGCCGATCTCGTGGGATCGGACCGGGACGTGGTGCCGGACGTGGTGGTGTTTGATTCGGTGCGTGGCGGTGGGGCGGGGGTTGGTTCACCTGCTGGTGTGCGGGATGCGGTGTGCGAGGCCTTGGCGGTGGTGCAGGAGTGGCTGAGCGATGAGCGGTTCGGGGATGCGCGTCTGGTCGTGCGGACGGTGGGTGCCGTGGCGCTGCCGGGCGAGGGCCTGACGGACGTGGCGGGGGCGGCCGTCTGGGGGTTGGTGCGGTCGGCGCAGTCGGAGAACCCGGGGCGACTGGTCCTGCTGGACGGTGAGCTGGATGACGTGGGTGGCCTGACCGGGGCCGCACAGGTCGTGGCCCTGGGCGAGTCCCAGGTGGTCGTGCGGGGGAGCCGTGCGCACGTGGGTCGGCTGGCACGTGCCCTGCCGTCCGCAGAAGACACCGGAAGGGCGGAGTTCGGCTCGGCCGGGACGGTGTTGTTGACGGGTGGCACGGGGACGTTGGGCCGGGTGTTCGCGCGTCATCTGGTGGTGGAGCGTGGGGTGCGGCGGTTGGTGTTGACGAGTCGTCGTGGTGCTGGGGCCGAGGGTGTGGCGGAGTTGGTGGAGGAGCTTGAGGCCTGGGGTGCGGAGGTGGTGGTGGAGGCGTGTGATGCTGCCGACCGGGTTTCTCTGGAGCGGGTGTTGGGGGCGGTTCCGGTGGATCGCCCGTTGGTGGGTGTGGTGCATCTGGCGGGGGTGCTGGATGACGGGGTGATCGGTTCGTTGACGCCGGATCGGGTGGGGGCGGTGTTGCGGCCGAAGGTGGACGCGGCGCTGAACCTGCACGAACTGACGCGTGACATGGACCTCGCCGCCTTCGTCCTCTTCTCCTCGGCCGCCGGTGTTCTCGGCAATCCGGGGCAGGGCAATTACGCCGCGGCGAACGCGTTCCTGGACGCCCTGGCCACGCACCGCAGGGCCGAAGGGCTCCCCGCTCAGTCCCTTGCCTGGGGTCCCTGGGCGGATGGCGGCATGGCGGACAGCCTGCAGAGCGCCGACGCCCAGCGGATGCGCCGGACCGGCATCGAACCCCTGTCGGGCGAGGAGGGAACCGCTCTCTTCGACGCGGCCGAGACTTCCGGTGGTGCCGCACTCGTCACCATGCGAGTCGACCTCACCGGACCAGGGGCCCCGGAGCCCGACGACCTGCCCGACCTGTTCCGCGGACTGGTACGGCCCAGTGGCCCCCGAGCCACCGACACGTCGACGTCCGGTGCCGCTACGTTCCGCCGGCGCATGAACTCCCTGACCGACGACGAGCGAGCGGAGCAGGTGCTCGACCTCGTACGGGCCCATGCGGCCGCGATCCTCGGGTATGCGGGGCCCTCGGCCATCGAGCCGGACCGGGCGTTCAAGGAGCTCGGGTTCGACTCGCTGGCCGCGGTGGAATTCCGTAACGGGCTGGCCCAGGCCACAGGACTGCGCCCCCCGGCGACGCTGGTCTTCGACTATCCGAACTCGCGCGCGCTCGCCCAGTACCTCGCGGGGGAACTGCGTCCCGACGCCCCCACGGACGACGAGGTCGTCGGGGAAGAGCGAGTCCGACGCATTCTGCAGGGAATTCCCCTGAGCCGGCTCAGGGACGCAGGACTGATGGAAGTCCTCTTCGAACTCGCCGGTGCTCACGACGAGCCGGTGAATCCGGCAGCGGGCACGGATGAGCTTTCGCCCGACTCCATCGACTCGATGGATGCCGAGAGCCTGATCAGCATGGCGCTCGACGGTTCCGGCCTTGACGACGCGACGCAGGGAATGTGAGTGCCCCGATGAGTAATTCTGACGAGAAACTGGTCGCCGCGCTCCGGGCGTCGCTCAAGGAGAACGACCGTCTGCGGGCCCACAACAGGAAGCTGTCGTCAGCGGCCCGCGAGCCCATCGCCATCGTCGCGATGAGCTGCCGTTTTCCGGGGGGTGTCGAATCTCCCGAGGCTCTGTGGCAGCTGGTGAACGATGGTGTGGACGCCATATCCGAGTTCCCGGAGAACCGCGGCTGGAACCTCGGTGATCTCTACGATCCGGACGGCGAGCGACAGAACACCAGCTACGTCAACAAGGGCGGATTCCTTCACTCCGCGGACACGTTCGACCCGGTTCCGTTCGGCATCAGCCCGAACGAGGCCCTGATCATGGACCCGCAGCAGCGGCTCCTGCTGGAATGCTCGTGGGAGGTGTTCGAGCGGGCCGGAATCGACCCCGCCACCTTGAAGGGCAGCAAAACCGGCGTCTTCGCCGGAATGATGTACCACGACTACATCCACAACAGCGCTACCGGTTCCATCGCGTCGGGCCGTGTCTCGTACGTCTTCGGCTTCGAGGGGCCCTCGATGACGCTGGACACGGCGTGCTCGTCGTCGCTGGTGGCGTTGCACCTGGCGGCCCAGGCGCTGCGTTCGGGCGAGTGCTCGATGGCGCTGGCGGGCGGCGTGGCGGTGATGTCGACGCCTGAGGTCTTCGTCGAGTTCAGCCGACAGGGCGGACTGTCCAGGGACGGTCGTTGCAAGTCGTTCGCGGGTTCCACCGACGGCACCAGCTGGTCGGAGGGGGCCGGCGTCCTGCTCCTGGAGAAGCTCTCCGACGCTCGCAGCAACGGACACCCGGTCCTGGCCGTGTTGCGGGGCAGTGCGGTGAACCAGGACGGGGCGAGCAATGGGCTGACGGCTCCGAATGGTCCGTCGCAGCAGCGGGTGATTCGTGCGGCTTTGGCCGATGCGCAGATTTCGTCGGATCAGGTCGATCTGGTGGAGGCGCATGGGACGGGGACGCGGTTGGGTGATCCGATCGAGGCGCAGGCGTTGCTGGCGACGTATGGGCAGGGGCGTCCGGAGGGTGATCCGTTGTGGCTGGGTTCGCTGAAGTCGAATCTGGGGCATGCGCAGGCGGCTGCGGGTGTGGGTGGTGTGATCAAGGCGGTGCAGGCGATTCGGCATGGTGTGCTGCCGAAGACGTTGCATGTGGATGTGCCGACGCCGCAGGTGGACTGGGCTGCGGGTGCGGTGGAGCTGTTGACGGAGTCGCGTGCGTGGCCTGTGCGGGATCGTCCGAGGCGTGTGGGTGTGTCGTCGTTCGGTCTGAGTGGGACGAACGCGCATGTGATCGTGGAGCAGGCTCCGGTGGTGGAGGAGCCGGAGGCGGTTGGTGCGGTTGAGCTTCCGGTCGTGCCGGTGGTGCTGTCCGCGCGGAGCGAGGCGGGGCTGTCGGCGCAGGCCGGGAAGCTGCTGGGGCAGATCGGGGCTTCGTCCTCCCTGCTGGATGTGGGTTTCTCGTCGGTGGTGTCGCGTGCGGTGCTGGAGCATCGTGCGGTGGTCGCGGCGTCGGGCCGTGAGGAGCTGGTGCGGGGTCTGACCGCACTGGCGGACGGTGGTGTCGGGGCCTCGGTGGTGCGGGGATCGGTGCGGCCGGCGGGCAAGGTCGCGTTCCTGTTCACGGGTCAGGGTGCGCAGCGGCTCGGTATGGGCCGGGAGTTGTATGCGGCGTTCCCGGTGTTCGCGGCGGCGTTCGATGCGGTGCTCACCGAGCTGGATGCCCGGTTGGGGCGTTCGTTGCGTGAGGTGGTGTGGGGTGAGGACGCCGACCTGCTGAACGGGACGAAGTTCGCCCAGGCCGGGTTGTTCGCGGTGGAGACGGCGTTGTTCCGGCTGGTGGAGTCGTGGGGTGTGCGCCCGGACTTCCTGGTCGGCCATTCGGTCGGTGAGATCGCGGCTGCGCATGTGTCGGGTGCGTTGTCGTTGGCGGATGCGGCTGAACTGGTGGTGGCGCGGGGCCGGTTGATGCAGGCGCTTCCTGCCGGCGGCTCGATGGTGGCGATCGAGGCGTCGGAGGCTGAGGTGCTTCCCCTGCTGAATGACGTGGTGGGGATCGCGGCGGTCAACGGTCCGCGTTCCGTGGTCGTCTCGGGTGCGGAGGTGGCGGTTCGTGAACTGGTCGCGACGTTCGAGGCGCAGGACCGCAGGACGAGTGTGTTGCGGGTGTCGCATGCGTTCCACTCGCCGTTGATGGAGCCGATGCTGGCGGAGTTCGGTGCGGTGGTGGCCGGGTTGTCGTTCGGTGTTCCGTCGGTTCCGGTGGTGTCGGGTGTGTCGGGTGATCTGTCGGAGGGTTGGGGTTCGGCGGAGTACTGGGTGCGGCATGTGCGTGAGGCGGTGCGGTTCGCGGATGCGGTGTCGTTCGTGGTGTCGCGGGGTGTGACGTCGTTTGTGGAGGTGGGTCCGGATGGTGTGCTGAGCGGGATGGCGCAGCAGTCGGTGGACGCCGAATCGGCGGCCGTCTTCGTTCCGGTGGTGCGTAAGGGCCGTCCCGAGGTGGCCGCGGCTGTGGCGGCGCTGGGTCACCTGCACGTGGCGGGTGTCCCGGTGGACTGGTCGCGGTTCTTCGAGGGTTCGGGTGCTCGTCGCGTCGATCTGCCGACGTACGCCTTCCAGCGCGAGCGGTACTGGATGGAAGCGGAACTCGGCGGAAACGACGCAGGATCGTTCGGCCTGGGCACCACGGATCACCCGCTCCTCGGTGCGAGCGTCGCTCTGGCGGACGCCGATGAGCTGGTGCTCACCGGACGGCTTTCGCAGGCTACCCAGACCTGGATAGCCGATCACGGCGTGCTGGGCAGTGTCCTTCTCCCCGGCACGGCCTTCGTCGAACTGGCCGTCAGAGCAGGCGACGAGGTCGGATGCGACCTCCTGGAAGAGCTGACGTTGCAGGCGCCACTCGTGGTCCCCGAACAGGGCGGGGTCGCGATTCAGGTGGCGGTCGGCGCAGCCGATCCGACGGGGCGGCGTTCGGTCCACATGTACTCACGGGCCGATGGCGCAGACCGCGGGCCGTGGACGCGTCACGCGGAAGGCATCCTCGCCCTGGGTGCGCAGACCCCTGGTTCAGATCTGACCGCGTGGCCGCCGAAGGGTGCTACGGCGGTCAGCGTCGAGGGAGCCTACGCCCTCCTTTCGGAGCGCGGCTACGGCTACGGTCCGGTGTTCCAGGGGCTCAAGGCCGCCTGGACTTCCGGGGAGGAGCTGTACGCGGAGGTCGCTCTGCCCGACTCGGCGCACGACGACGCCCAGCGTTTCGGCCTGCACCCTGCTCTGCTCGACGCCGCCATGCACGTGGCGCTCATCGATGACGGTTCGCGGACCGACGAGTCGACCGTGCTGCCCTTCGCCTGGACCAACGTGGCTCTTCACGCGGCGGGGGCGTCGGCTCTCCGCGTACGGATCGCGCCGGCCGGGCAGGACAGCGTGTCGGTCCTGGTGGCCGACGGGGCGGGCCGGCCCGTGCTCACCGTCGGTGCGTTGGTGTCCCGGCCGGTGTCGGTGGAGCAGTTGGCCGGGTCGGGTGTGGGTGGTGCGTTGCATGAGGTGGTGTGGCGGCCGTTGGTGGGGGCCGGGGCGGCGGAGGGTGCGTCGGAAGCGGTGGTGTTCGAGGTGCCGGTGCCGGTGGTGGGTGTGGATCCGGTGGTGGGTGTGCGGTCGGTGTTGGGCGAGACGCTGGGGGTGGTTCAGCGCTGGTTGGTCGGTGATGAGGGTGCGGGTGGTCCTTTGGTGGTGGTGACGCGTGGTGCGGTGTCGCTGGGTGGGGATGTGGGTGTGGATGTGTGTCTGGCGCCGGTGTGGGGGTTGGTGCGGGCTGCGCAGGCGGAGAATCCGGGTCGGTTCGTGTTGGTGGATGTGGACCCTGTGGGTGGTTCGTTCGAGGATGTTGCGGGTGTGGTGCTGGGTTCGGGTGAGCCTGAGGTTGCGGTGCGTGGGGGTGAGGTGCTGGTTCCGCGCCTGGTCGAGGTGCCGGCCGGTGACATGGCGCAGGAGGCCCTGGACGGTGTGGGTGACGGGGTCGTGTTGGTGACGGGTGGTACGGGTGGTCTGGGTGGGTTGGTTGCCCGGCATCTGGTGGAGGCGTGTGGGGTGCGGCGTCTGGTGTTGGCGGGGCGTCGTGGTGCGGAGGCTCCGGGGGTCGAGGAGCTGGTGGCGGAGTTGGGGGGTTTGGGTGCCGAGGTGTCGGTGGTGGCGTGTGACATGTCGGACCGGGCTGCGGTGGCTGGTCTGGTGGGGGGTGTGGGTGCGGATCTGGTTGGTGTGGTGCATGCGGCGGGTGCGGGTGACAACGGCCTTGTGGGGTCGATGGATGTGGCGCGGCTGGATCGGGTGCTGGGTGCGAAGGCTGATGGTGCCTGGTATCTGCATGAGCTGACGCGTGGGTGTGAGCTGGCGTTCTTCGTGATGTTCTCGTCGGCGGGTGGTTCGGTGCTGGCGGCGGGTCAGGCGAACTACGCGGCGGCGAACGTGTTCCTGGATGCGTTGGCGGTGCGGCGTCGGGCGGAGGGCCTGCCGGCCACTTCCCTCGCGTACGGGCTGTGGGCGGGTGCGGGGATGGGTGAGTGGTTGGGTGAGGCGGATCTGGAACGGATGAGGCGTCAGGGCTTGCCGGCGCTGGAGCCGGAACACGGTCTGGCGTTGTTCGACGCGGGTCTGGCCTCGGGCCGGGCTGCGCTGGTCCCGTTGCCCATCGACGTCACCGCGCTGCGCACCCGTACCGACACCATCCCCGCACTCCTCCGCGACCTCATCCCCACCACCAGACGCCCCGCGGCCCGCGCGGTCGCCGGGGCCGGAGACGGGCAGGAGCTGCTGCGCAGCCTGGCGGGACTCGCGGACGACGAGCGGGCCCGCAAGCTGCTGGAGATGGTCCGTGGCCGAGTGGCCAAGGTGCTGGGCCATGCGTCGGCCCAGGCCATCGAGGCGGACCGGCCCTTCCAGGAGCTCGGCTTCGACTCGCTCAGCGCGGTGGAACTCCGTAACGAACTGAACCTGACGACCGCGCTCCGGCTCCCCGCGACGCTGGTATTCGACTACCCGACCTCGCGGGCCGTGGCGGGGTACATCGACGGTGAGCTCGACGGAAGCGGAGCGCGGGAGGTCGAGCAGTCGAGCAGCGGACCTGCGGGACGCGACCTGGACGACGAGCCGATCGTCATCGTGGGCATGGCGTGCCGCTACCCCGGCGGAGTGACCTCGCCCGACGACCTGTGGGATCTGGTCGCCGACGGCCGCGACGCCGTGTCGGGCTTCCCTCGCGACCGGGGCTGGGACATCGAGGGCGTGTACGACCCCGAGCCGGGCGTGCCGGGTAAGACCTACGCCAACGAGGGCGGTTTCCTCTACGAGGCCGGTGATTTCGACCCGGCGTTCTTCGGTATCAGCCCGAACGAGGCCCTGATCATGGACCCGCAGCAGCGGCTGCTGCTGGAGGCGTCATGGGAAGTCCTCGAACGTGCGGCGATCGATCCCCGCTCCCTGAAGGGGACCAGGACGGGAGTCTTCGCCGGTCTGATGTACCACGACTACGGCCAGGGAACGGAGGCCGCCGCGACCACGGGCGGCAGCCTGGTCTCCGGACGGATCTCCTACACCCTGGGCCTTGAGGGTCCATCCCTGACGGTCGATACGGCGTGCTCGTCGTCGCTGGTGGCGTTGCACCTGGCGGCCCAGGCGCTGCGTTCGGGCGAGTGCTCGATGGCGCTGGCCGGCGGCGTGGCCGTGATGTCCACCCCGGACATGTTCGTGGAGTTCAGCCGTCAGCGCGGGTTGGCGAAGGACGGCCGGTGCAAGTCGTTCGCGGGTGCCGCGGACGGCGCCGCATGGTCCGAGGGCGTCGGTGTCCTGCTGGTCGAGCGGCTGTCTGACGCCCGGCGGCTCGGGCACGAGGTCCTGGCTGTGGTGCGCGGGACCGCCGTCAACCAGGACGGGGCGAGCAATGGCATGACGGCTCCGAACGGTCCCTCGCAGCAGCGGGTGATCCGCGCGGCCCTGGAGAACGCCGGACTGTCGTACTCCGATGTCGATCTGGTGGAGGCGCATGGGACGGGGACGCGGTTGGGTGATCCGATCGAGGCGCAGGCGTTGCTGGCGACGTACGGGCAGGGGCGTCCGGAGGGTGATCCGCTGTGGCTGGGTTCGCTGAAGTCGAATCTGGGGCATGCGCAGGCGGCTGCGGGTGTGGGTGGTGTGATCAAGGCGGTGCAGGCGATTCGGCATGGTGTGCTGCCGAAGACGTTGCATGTGGATGTGCCGACGCCGCAGGTGGACTGGGCTGCGGGTGCGGTGGAGCTGTTGACGGAGTCGCGTGCGTGGCCGGAGCGGGACCGTCCGAGGCGTGTGGGTGTGTCGTCGTTCGGTCTGAGTGGGACGAACGCGCATGTGATCGTGGAGCAGGCTCCGGTGGTGGAGGAGCCGGAGGCGGTTGGTGCGGTTGAGCTTCCGGTCGTGCCGGTGGTGCTGTCCGCGCGGAGCGAGGCGGGGCTGTCGGCGCAGGCCGGGAAGCTGCTGGAGCAGATCGGGGCTTCGTCCTCCCTGCTGGATGTGGGTTTCTCGTCGGTGGTGTCGCGTGCGGTGCTGGAGCATCGTGCGGTGGTCGCGGCGTCGGGCCGCGAGGAGCTGGTGCGTGGTCTGACCGCACTGGCCCAGGGTGAGCTGTCGTCTTCGGTGGTGCGCGGGATCGCGCGGCCGGCAGGTGCCACGGCCTTCTTGTTCACGGGTCAGGGTGCGCAGCGGTTGGGGATGGGCCGGGAGTTGTATGCGGCGTTCCCGGTGTTCGCGGCGGCGTTCGATGCGGTGCTGGTGGAGTTGGATGCCCGGTTGGGGCGTTCGTTGCGTGAGGTGGTGTGGGGTGAGGACGCCGACCTGCTGAACGGGACGAAGTTCGCCCAGGCCGGGTTGTTCGCGGTCGAGACGGCGTTGTTCCGGCTGGTGGAGTCCTGGGGTGTGCGCCCGGACTTCCTGGTCGGGCACTCGGTCGGTGAGATCGCGGCCGCGCATGTGTCGGGTGTGCTGTCGTTGACCGACGCCGCTGAACTCGTGGTCGCACGGGGTCGGTTGATGCAGGCGCTGCCTGCCGGCGGCTCGATGGTGGCGATCGAGGCGACGGAGGAGGAGGTGCTTCCGTTGCTGAACGACGGGGTCGCGGTGGCTGCCGTGAACGGTCCTCGGTCGGTGGTCGTCTCAGGTGTGGAGGTGGCGGTTCGCGAGCTGACCGCGACGTTCGAGGCCCAGGACCGCAGGACGAGCGTGCTGCGGGTGTCTCACGCCTTCCACTCGCCGTTGATGGAACCGATGCTGGCCGAGTTCGGTGCGGTGGTGGCCGGGCTGTCGTTCGGCAACCCGTCGATTCCCGTGGTCTCGAACGTGACGGGCGAGGTGTCGCAGGAGGTCGCGACGCCGTCGTACTGGGTGCGGCATGTGCGGGAAGCGGTGCGGTTCGCGGACGCGGTCCGCTTCCTGGATGACCAGGGCGTCACGTCCTACGTCGAGCTGGGCCCCGACGGCGTCCTGAGCGGAATGGCACAGCAGTCCGCACGCTCGGAATCAGCTCTCTTCGTTCCGGTGGTGCGCAAGGGGCGGCCCGAGGTGGCCGCGGCTGTGGCGGCGCTGGGTCAACTGCATGTGGGGGGTGTCCCGGTGGACTGGTCTCGGTTCTTCGAGGGTTCGGGTGCTCGTCGTGTTGATCTGCCGACCTATGCGTTCCAGCGTGAGCGGTTTTGGTTGGAGTGTGTGGGTGGTGGGGATGCGGGTGGTTTGGGGCAGGTGGTGGTTGATCATCCGGTGTTGGGTGCGGCGGTGGCGTTGCCGGATTCGGGTGGTGTGGTGTTGACGGGTCGGTTGTCGGTGGAGGGGATGGGGTGGTTGGCGGATCACGTGGTGTTGGGTTCGTTGTTGTTGCCGGGGGCGGCGTTTGTGGAGTTGGTGGTGCGGGCTGCTGATGAGGTGGGTTGTGGGGTGGTGGAGGAGTTGACGTTGCGGGCTCCGTTGGTTGTTCCGGAGCGTGGTGGGGTGGCGTTGCAGGTGGTGGTGGGTGGTCCGGACGAGGTGGGGTGTCGTTCGGTGCGGGTGCATTCGCGTCGGGAGAGTGCGGGTGCGGAGTGGGTGTTGCATGCGGAGGGTGTGGTGGGTGGTGGTGCGGGGGAGTCGGTGCCGGCGTTCGACCTCACCGCATGGCCCCCGCCCGGTGCGGCCAGGGTCGAGGTGGCCGACATGTACGACCTCCTGGCCGAGCGTGGCTACGGCTACGGTCCGGTGTTCCAGGGGCTCAAGGCGGCCTGGATCTCCGGGGAGGACATCTTCGCCGAGGTGGAACTCGACGACTCCGGACACGCGGACGCCAAGCGGTTCGGGCTGCACCCCGCGCTCCTCGACTCCACCATGCACGCCCTCGGGCTCCGAGCGGCCGACTCCGCATCCGGCCCGGAGGAGGACGACCGCCCCGCGCTCCCCTTCTTCTGGGAGGGCGTCCGTCTGTTCGCCTCAGGTCCGACCGCGCTGCGCGTACGCCTCACGGGGTCCAGTGACGACACCGTGTCCCTGGCGATGGCTGACACCGCTGGAGCACCGGTCCTGTCGGTCGATGGACTGACACTCCGTCCGGTGTCGGTGGAGCAGTTGGCCGGGGCGGGTGTGGGTGGTGGGTTGCATGAGGTGGTGTGGCGGCCGTTGGTGGGGGCCGGGGCGGCGGAGGGTGCGTCGGAAGCGGTGGTGTTCGAGGTTCCGGTGCCGGTGGTGGGTGTGGATCCGGTGGTGGGTGTGCGGTCGGTGTTGGGCGAGACGCTGGGGGCGGTTCAGCGCTGGTTGGTCGGTGATGAGGGTGCGGGTGGTCCTTTGGTGGTGGTGACGCGTGGTGCGGTGTCGCTGGGTGGGGATGTTGGTGTGGATGTGTGTCTGGCGCCGGTGTGGGGGTTGGTGCGGGCTGCGCAGGCGGAGAATCCGGGTCGGTTCGTGTTGGTGGATGTGGACCCTGTGGGTGGTTCGTTCGAGGATGTTGCCGGTGTGGTGCTGGGTTCGGGTGAGCCCGAGGTTGCGGTGCGTGGGGGTGAGGTGCTGGTTCCGCGCCTGGTCGAGGTGCCGGCCGGTGACGTGGTGCAGGAGGCCCTGGACGGTGTGGGTGACGGGGTTGTGTTGGTGACGGGTGGTACGGGTGGTCTGGGTGGTTTGGTGGCGCGGCATTTGGTGGAGGCGTGTGGGGTGCGGCGTCTGGTGCTGGCGGGGCGTCGTGGTGCGGAGGCTCCGGGGGTCGATGAGCTGCTGGCGGAGTTGGGGGGTTTGGGTGCCGAGGTGTCGGTGGTGGCGTGTGACATGTCGGACCGGGCTGCGGTGGCTGGTCTGGTGGGGGGTGTGGGTGCGGATCTGGTTGGTGTGGTGCATGCGGCGGGTGCGGGTGACAACGGCCTTGTGGGGTCGATGGATGTGGCGCGGTTGGATCGGGTGCTGGGTGCGAAGGCTGATGGTGCCTGGTATCTGCATGAGCTGACGCGTGGGTGTGAGCTGGCGTTCTTCGTGATGTTCTCGTCGGCGGGTGGTTCGGTGCTGGCGGCGGGTCAGGCGAACTACGCGGCGGCGAACGTGTTCCTGGATGCGTTGGCGGTGCGGCGTCGGGCGGAGGGCCTGCCGGCCACTTCACTCGCGTACGGGCTGTGGGCGGGTGCGGGGATGGGTGAGTGGTTGGGTGAGGCGGATCTGGAACGGATGAGGCGTCAGGGCTTGCCGGCGCTGGAGCCGGAACACGGTCTGGCGTTGTTCGACGCCGGTCTGGCCTCGGGCCGGGCTGCGCTGGTCCCGTTGCCCATCGACGTCACCGCGCTGCGCACCCGTACCGACACCATCCCCGCACTCCTCCGCGACCTCATCCCCACCACCAGACGGCGCACTGCCGTGACCAGGGCGGATGCGACGTCTCTGCGACAGCGATTCGCGCAGACCGATCAGGCCGGGCAGGAGGCCCTCCTCAGGACGCTCGTCATGGAGCGGGCGGCCGCGCTCCTCGGCCACAGCAGCGCGGACGCCCTCGACGCGGAGCGGGACTTCCTGGAGGCGGGTTTCGACTCGCTCAGCGCCATGGAACTCCGTAACGCCCTGATGAAGGACACCGGGCTTCGGCTCTCCCCGATGGTGGTCTTCGACAGCAAGAGCCCGGCGGAGCTCGCCCGGCTGCTGCGGACGGAGCTCCTGGCGGCAGGGCCCCTCGCGGCCGACGAAGCGGGAGCGTCCAGGGGGACCGACGGGGCGGAGAAGACGGCCGCCGGTGAGGCCGAGGCCCCTTCGGTCGGCAGGCCGCCCGAGACGCTCCGCGACCTGTTTTATTCCGCCGTCGTCTCCGGCCGCGCGGACAAGGGATTCGCGCTCCTTCAGGCGGCCGCAGACGTCCGGCCCGGCTTCGGCTCCCTGGACGAGATCGACCGACTGCCCGCCGCGGTGCGTCTCGCGGACGCCTCCGAGGGGCCGCACCTCATCTGTCTCAGCACCCCCATGGCCACCGGCGGTGTCCACCAGCACGCGCGTCTGGTGTCCCACTTCGGAGGCAGGCACAAGATATCCGCCCTGCCCGTCCCCGGATTCCTTGCGGGCGAGAGCCTTCCCACGTCATCCGATGCAGCCGTCCAGGCACTCGCCCGGAGCGTGCTGGACGCGGCGGAGGGCAAGCCCTTCGTTCTGCTCGGCTACTCCTCCGGCGGCACCCTCGCCTACGCCACCGCCGGACACCTGGAACGGGCATACGGGGTGCGCCCGGCGGGCGTCATCCTGCTGGACACGTTCAAGGTCCACGACGGCGGGAGCGACGGCGTCCCCCTCGACGGCCTCGCACTCGGCATGTTCGACAAGGAAGCGGTGTTCGGCCGGTTCGACAGCAGCCGGCTGTCCGCGATGGGCCGCTGGGTCGAACTGGTGCCGCAGCTCCCGCTCACCCCGGTCGAGGCCCCGGTGCTCTTCGTCCAGTGCACCCAGTCCTTCGTACCGGACGGGGACGACACGTCCCCCGACCTGGCCAGTGGCCGTGCCGAGCCCTGGGAGGCCGCCCATACCCTGCGGACCGTGCGCGCCAACCACTTCACGCTCGTCGAGGACCGCGCCGAGGAGACCGCGCACGTCATCGACGAGTGGCTGGCCTCGAACGCGACGGCGGCCGGCACCGGAGTGGCCGAGTGACCCACCGGCTCCACCCGCAAGCAGCGTGCGAATCGAATCGAAGCGAAACGAAACGAAGCGAGGCGAAGTGACGTGACCGTGGCACCCAGCGCGAAGGGGACCCTGCCGTTCGGCGAGCACGAGACGTGGTACCGGGTGACGGGCGACCTCCGCTCAGACCGGCCCACGCTCGTGGTCGTGCACGGGGGTCCGGGATCCACCCACGACTACCTGCAGAACCTCTCCGACCTGGCCGAAGACGGCTGGTCCGTCGTGCACTACGACCAGATCGGGAACGGCGGATCGAGCCATCTGCCCGACCGGGGAGCAGACTTCTGGACGGTGGACCTGTTCGCCGCCGAACTCGACAACCTGCTCACGGGTCTCGGGATCGCCGACAACTACGTACTGTTCGGCCAGTCCTGGGGCGGCATGCTCATCACCCACCACGCCGCGGCACGTCCGGCCGGCCTGCGCGGCCTGGTCATCGCCAACTCGCCGGCCTCCTATCCGCTCTGGCTCCAGGAGGCCAAGGTCCTCCGGGACCAGCTCCCGCCCGGTGTCAACGACACGCTGCTCCGGCACGAGGCGGCCGGAACCACCGAGACGGACGAATACCACGCGGCCATGCGCACCTTCTACGAGCGTCACGTCTGCCGTCTCGCGCCCTGGCCCCGTGACTACCTGGCCTCGTTCTACGAGGTGTACAACGACCCCACCGTCTACTACGCGATGAACGGCCCCAGCGAGTTCCATGTGAACGGCACGCTGCGTGACTGGTCGGTCATCGACCTCTGTCCCGATGTCGACGTGCCCACCCTGCTGATCTCCGGGCGTCACGACGAGGCCACCCCCGCCACGGTGCAACCGTTCCAGGACCTCATTCCAGGAGCACGCTGGGAAATCTTCGAGGAGTCCAGCCACCTGCCCCACCTCGAGGAACCGGAACATTTCCGTCAGGTCATGCGGACGTTCCTCGACGAGGTGGACCCGCCGCTGGGACAGCGGGACTCCTCCGCCGCGCCCCACCGGCCGTAGGTGGCGCGGAGGACTGACAAGATGGTGTGCCGTTGCCGGCCATAGAGGCCCGGGTGTCACGTGCGGTGCAATGACGTCCGGGACGGTAGCGGTCAGGTAGTCGCAAGGCGCGTCCGGAGTGGGTGTACGAGGTCCGGACGGCCGGTCGCGGCAGGGATGGTCCCGGACACGGGTCCGGGATTCGCTGAGAGGGTGGTTCCCATGGTCATCGGTCGTGTGGTGCGTTTCGACAGCATGAAGGGTTACGGGTTCATCGCTCCCGACCACGGTGGCGAGGACGTCTTCCTGCACGTGAACGACCTTCGCATTCCCGAGACATCTCTCCGGCCCGGCCTGTTGGTCGAGTTCGAGATCGAGCAGGGCGACCGGGGCCTGAAGGCGTCCTCGGTGCAACTCGCCGCGGGCAGCGGAAACGGGGCGGCGGCCACGGCGCCGGTCTTCCCGGGGCGCTCCGAGTCACCGACCAGGCAGCCCCTGGACGGGGACGACGTGTTGTGCGACGTCCTCAACTCGCAGGAGTACGTGCGGGACGTCACGGAAGTACTGCTGGAATCGGCTCCCGGACTCACGGCGGAGCACATTCTTCAGGTACGCCAGGCGATGCTGCAGTTCGCCAGGAACCACGGCTGGGTCGAGGGCTGAGCCGGGGAGCGCTGCCGCACGCCGCGGCCCGGGACGAGGGACCCGGGCCGCGCGGGCCTTCCGGCTGTGACGAACGGCACCGGACCCGGCCCTGTCCGGCCCGGCGTTAGCGCCGGTTAACCTGCCTCTCATGACCGTAACCCTTGAAGTAAGCGGCGGTGTCGGCACGATCCGGCTGGACCGTCCGCCGATGAACGCCCTGGACGTCGCCACCCAGGACCGGCTGCGTGAGCTTGCCGAAGAGGCGTCCCGGCGCGACGACGTGCGTGCCGTGGTGATCTACGGCGGGGAGAAGGTGTTCGCGGCGGGCGCGGACATCAAGGAGATGCAGGCGATGGACCATCCGGCGATGGTCGTCCGGTCCAAGGCGCTTCAGGACTCCTTCACCGCGGTGGCCAGGATCCCGAAGCCGGTCGTCGCCGCCGTCACCGGCTACGCGCTCGGCGGAGGCTGCGAACTGGCCCTCTGCGCGGACTTCCGGATCGCCGGGGACAACGCCAAGCTGGGGCAGCCGGAGATCATGCTCGGACTCATCCCGGGAGCGGGCGGCACTCAGCGCCTCGCCCGGCTGGTGGGTCCGGCCAAGGCCAAGGACCTGATCTTCACCGGCCGTCATGTGCGGGCCGACGAGGCCCTGACCATGGGACTGGTGGACCGTGTGGTGCCCGCCGCCGAGGTGTACGAGCAGGCGCACGCCTGGGCCGCCAAGCTGGCGAAGGGCCCGGCACTCGCGCTGCGCGCCGCCAAGGAGGCCGTCGACGCCGGCCTGGAGACGGACATCGATACGGGCCTCACGATCGAACGGACCTGGTTCGCCGGTCTCTTCGCCACCGAGGACCGGGAGCGCGGAATGCGCAGCTTTGTGGAGGAGGGCCCGGGCAAGGCCAAGTTCCTCTGACCGAACGCCAGTTGGGAACGCCCGGGCGTGCGTTCATCCGTGTGGGCGGATTAGCTGAGCCTTAAGACAACCTTAAGGCTCAGCCTTCCGTTCGCCCCGTCGAACCCGTTCAGGTGTGACATCCGCGCAGGTCAGCGCGGGTGTGTGAAGCCGCATTCTGCCACCGGCATATGCCTTTAGCCCGGTGCGGAATGCCTTGTTCCGGGTTGGGGATTCCCGCGGAACGGCTACGGAACGCCCGCTGTGCAGCCATGATGGTGTCCATGGCGGGCCTGGAGGGTGTGGAGCAGCCGCAACAGCGCAGCGGCGCGACAGCGGCACGGAGGATGCCGGCCGTCGAGGACGAACAGGCGTTCAAGGCGCTGGAGTTGTTCGGAAATCCGACGGAGGACGAAGTCCGGCTGCCTTCTCGCCCGGAGTCCGCTGCCACCGCCCGCAGGATCACCTCCTGTGTGGTGCTGCGCCAGTGGTCGCTTTCCCCGCAGACCGCCGAGCACGCCGTTCTGCTGGTGTCCGAACTCGTCGGGAACGCCGTGCGGCACACGGGTGCCAGGGTCTTCGGGCTGCGGATGGTGCGGCGCCGCGGCTGGATCAGGATCGAGGTGCGCGACCCCTCGCGCGGGCTGCCGTGCCTCATGCCCGTCCAGGAGATGGACATCAGTGGGCGCGGGCTCTTCCTGGTCGACAAGCTCTCCGACCGGTGGGGTGTGGACCTGCTGCCGCGCGGCAAGACCACCTGGTTCGAGATGCGCACCTCCGACCGCTGACCCGGGCGGCCGTCGACGGCGGATGCACAGAAGCCCCCGGTTCGGCCGTGGTGCGGCGCTTCGGGGGCTTCTGTGTGGGGGCCGTGAAATGGGGGGTGTGTTCACGGCCGCTTATGACGACCTGGCCCGGGTCGATGGGGGTCGTGTCCTCGACTATGGCAGACGGACGAGTCCATCGCCAAAGCCGCCTTCTGTGCATAATTAGACATACATGGACATTCTCACAATGAATCACAGGTGTGTTGGGTCACTCGCCTGGAAAACAGTGAGTGCATGGGGTTTTCCCGGGGTGATTCATTGATCGCCCGAGGGGTGGGTGTGCGCATCCGTGTGACCTTCGGGGCCACCATGGGGTCAATTGTTATTTTCCTGACATCACGCCCTTAATGTTCTGCGCATGAACGCCTCCGACAGACCGGTGCACCGCCGCAGCGCCCTGCGCGCAGGAGCCGGGGCCGCCCTCACGGCCGCCCTCGCCACCGGCTGCGCGGACCCGGAAGCCGCCGGTGCACCGGCGGAGCCGCTCACTCACCCGGCGCCGAAGAGGCAGGCCGCCACCTCCGGGGCGCACGCCCCCGCGCCCGCCCCGCACCGCATCCCCGGGCAGCCCGCCCAGATCGACCACGGCCCCCGCGACCGGGCACGGGTCGCCCTCACCTTCCACGGCCAGGGCGATCCCGCCGTCGCCCGGACCGTCCTGGGTGCGGCCGAGCGCGCCGGGGCGAGGGTCACCGTCCTCGCCGTGGGCAGCTGGCTGGACGAGCACCCCGAGATGGCCCGCCGAATCCTCGACGGCGGCCACGACCTCGGCAACCACACCCAGCACCACGTCGACATCTCCTCGATGGACGAGACCCGGGCATACGCCGAGATCACCGACTGCGCCCAGCGGCTGCGCCGGCTCACCGGCTCCATCGGTACCTGGTTCCGGCCCTCGCGCACCCAGTACGCCACCCCGCTCGTCCAGCGGCTCGCCGCCCGGGCCGGATACCCGCACGTCCTCTCGTACGACGTGGACTCCCTCGACTTCACCTCGCCCGGTGCCGCGGCCGTCACGCGCAAGGTGGCCGGGGAGATCCGCAACGGATCGGTGGTGAGCATGCACTTCGGCTATGCGGACACGGTCGCCGCACTGCCCCTCCTCCTCACCGAACTCGACCGCCGCCAACTGCGTGCGGTGACGACCACGGAGCTGCTGACCTGATGTCTCCCTCCACCTCACGCACCGCGGCCCTGCTCGGGGGACTGCTCCTCGCCGTTCTCACCGGCTGCGGCACCGGCCCCGCGGACAAGAGTTCCTCCGACGCCCCCACCGAGGCCGCCGCTCCGCCCGCCCGGCCCAAGCACAGGACCCCGCCCGCGCCGCCGGGACTGCCCGGGATGCCACCGGTGCTCGACGCCAGGAACGTGTACGCGGCCGACGCCCCGGGAAAGCTGTCGCCGGCCGTCAAGGGCTTCCCGTCCCGGGTGTACGTGCCCAACACCAACTCCGACACCGTCTCGGTGATCGACCCCGCCACGTACAAGGTCATCGAGACGATTCCGGTCGGCCGTCAGCCGCAGCACGTCGTCCCGTCCTGGGACCTGAAGACGCTCTGGGTCAACAACGACGTCGGTGACACCCTGACCGTCATCGACCCGGCGACCGGGAAGGCGGGGAAGACGGTCGATGTCTCCGACCCGTACAACCTCTACTTCACCCCGAACGGCAAGTACGCCATCGTGATGGCGTCGATGGACCGCGAACTGGTCTTCCGCGACGCGCACACCATGAAGACGGCCAAGACCGTCCCGGTGAGCTGCGCGGGCGTCAACCACGCCGACTTCTCCGCCGACGGCCGGTACTTCATCGTCTCCTGCGAGTTCTCCGGCGAACTCCTCAAGGTCGACACGGCGAAGATGAAGGTCGTCGGTCAGCAGAAGCTGCCGCTCCAGGGCGCCATGCCGCAGGACGTGAAGCTGTCACCCGACGGCAGCACCTTCTACATCGCGGACATGGTGGCCAACGGCATGTGGGTACTGGACGGGGAGAAGTTCACCACTCCGGAACTGCTGCCCACGGGCAAGGGCACCCATGGGCTCTACGTCAGCCGAGACGCCAAGGAGATGTACATCTCCAACCGCGGTGAGGGCTCGGTTTCCGTGTTCGACTTCGCACAGAAGAAGCTGGCGAAGAAGTGGCACCTCCCGAACGGCGGCAGCCCGGACATGGGCGGGGTATCGGCGGACGGCAAGGTCCTGTGGCTGTCCGGGCGTTACAACGCCGAGGTGTACGCGATCGACACCGCCACCGGCAAGCAACTGGCCCGCATCCCGGTCGGCAGCGGACCGCACGGCCTCGCCGTCTACCCCCAGCCGGGCCGCTACTCGCTCGGCCACACCGGAGTCTTCCGCTGACCCCGTCTCCCGGCACCGGCCGGTGACTCACCCGGCGACCAGCAGGGCCTCCGAGCCCACCGGCCGGTAACCCGCCACCTGGAACGTCCGCACACTGCGGGCGTTCCCGGGCGACTGCTGGGCCCACACCACGCCGTCCGGCACCAGATGCCGGGCCGCCCGCGCGAGCCGCTCGCCCAGCCGCTGTCCGCGCGCCGCCCCGGCCACCTCGATCGCGGTCTCCCAGCGCCCGCCACACCGCGGCCGAGGATCAGTACACCGCCCTCGGCCCGGCCCCCCAGACCCGGACCTCGTCACGGAACTTCCGCGCCCGCGTCACCCGGGGGTGCTCCGGATCGTGGATCTCCCGCAGGGCCAGTTCCGGCGCGCCCGGCAGCGCGGAGGCGGCCGTGAGACTCCCCGCTAAGGGCTGTCCCGCAATTCCTGGCGGGCGCACGACGACAGCTACGGCACCTCGCCGCGTTGTCGAAACGCCCGAGTACATGCAGTATGCGGGCGCCTCTCCGCCTTGCGATGCACCGCATCTGACGCCGCGCGCTGATCCACCAGGAACTGCGGGACAGCCCTTAGGGCCGCCGGCCGCCGGGCGATGGACGGGACACCCATGATCGACGACCGGCCGCCGCGAGGGCCACCCGTCGCGCCCGTTAATCTGACCTCCGTCAGACAGTCATACGAAGGGGCGGAAAAGTGGCGGACATCGAGTCGGCGCGCAAGGCATTCGAGCGGTACGACCTGAACGGCGACGGGCTGATTTCGGCTGTCGAGTACAAGAGCGTCATGGCTCAGCTGGGTGACCCCTACGTCACCGAGACGGTCGCCCAGGCCGTGATCAACTCCCACGACGCGAACGGGGACGGGCTCCTCACGTTCGAGGAGTTCTGGGCCGCGCAGAACTGACGTCCGCAGGACCCCCGGCCGGTGGGCCGGGGGCCGCGTGGCGCGCCTGCGGGGCTGCTCAGGAAGCTGCCGGTCCGGCGGGCTCCGGCGCCCGGAAGGCTTCGTCCGGGGTGGCCACCGGACAGAACAGATCGTGCAGCCGGCCGGCCCGCAGCAGACGCAGGATCCGTGGGCAGCCGCAGACGAGCCAGAACCGCCCGTCGCGGTCCAGCACACGCCGCCGGGCGCGGCACAGCAGCGTCAGTCCCGAGCAGTCAAGGAAGCTCACCTCCGTCAGGTCGACCACCAGCTGGGGTGAGCCGTCCGCCGTCGCCCCGTCCAGCGCCGGTGCGATGAGGGCGGCGGTCGCGAGGTCGATCTCGTCGCGCAGCGCCACCACCGTGCGCCCGCCCCTGCGGTACACCCGGCCGCACGGCTCGGGCAGCGGGGCCTGCACGAAGGATTCCGTGGGGGCCGACGTCTGGGTCATTGATGCCTCTCCTCGCAGTGCAGGGCCCGCCGGACGTTCTCGGGGCCCGCATGCAGCCGGTGGGGACGGTCGGTGAGGTGACAGTCGGTGAACCTAACCCGAGGGTCCACCAGGTGGCGACGCAGAAACGTTCGCGCTTTCCCCAATGCCCTCTTCCGAGTGAACGTCCCCTGTCCACCGTGGACACACGAGGGCGATTTGTGTGGTTGTCACTCAGGGGGTGGCGGTGAATGCGTGACGCGCGGCGTATCGCTTCGGCACCCGTTGATGGCGTCCTCACCCCGGCCTGCGGGCACACGCCATCGGCCGGACCCGTGCTGGTGCCGCGGTGCCGCGGTGCTAACCGGGTTGGTCGATCCGCACCTGACCGGCAGCCGGCACCCGACGACCGTCGCCGCGCCGGAGCCCCGAGGGATCGGTGATCGCAGGGGGCCGTTTCGGCGACACAGCTTTCCGGCCGCCGCGAAGCGACCGGGAAGCCTCGCACCCCGGCGATGACGATTGTCCGAAACTCGCTGTCGTGGAGGGGTGCTTCCGCGCCGTACGTCCTGTCAGGCCGCGAAGTTGCGGGACATGGAGTCCTGTTCGTCGATCTCCATGAGGTCCGGACGGGTGTAGCGCTCCGCTCGTGCGTGGTAGTCGAAGTCGCCGCGGACCAGCCCTCGGTAGTCCCGGACGCAGCGCTCCAGGGCGGCTCGCGGGAGGCCCCCGATTCCCGCCGCCTCTATTTCCTCGACCAGTTCCTTCTCGGCTCGCTGCACCCGGTCGGCAATGCGAGCCAGCAGGATTCCCGCCTCGTCGACGGCTTCCTGGAGTGTGCCGCCGCGATCCCGCTGGATGAGCCGGACGGTGTTGTGCTCGTACCCAAGGACGGCTTCCTTCTCGAATGAGCAGATGTCGTTGCAGAGCCCCGAATGGTCGGCCACCGCATTGCGCAGGGCGATATAGGCGGGAAGGCTGCGGGCCGATTCCGGCAGGTCGATTCCCGCCGTGATCTCGTGCAGGTCGAGGAACGGCTGCATGGCCACCGAATCACGGCGGTGCTTCACGAAGTCGGCCGTGCTCGGCACGTGCCC
Source organism: Streptomyces sp. NBC_01013 (assembly GCF_045162765.1). Lineage (NCBI taxonomy): Bacteria > Bacillati > Actinomycetota > Actinomycetes > Kitasatosporales > Streptomycetaceae > Streptomyces > Streptomyces sp. NBC_01013. Next base: position 2,445,175 of record NZ_CP108687.1, on the reverse strand, counting down.
GGCGGCCCGGTCGACTGCCTCCGCGTAGTACGTCCACAGCCAGGCGGCCGTGTCGCGGCGGAACTGCCGGACCCATTGCGCCGACCGGCCGGTACAGGTGCGGACCAGCAGTTCGTCCAGGGCGTGTTCCATGGGACCGGCCGGCGCACGTGAGCCGTCGAGCACGTCCACGAGATGGGAGATCGCGCTCTCGCACAGCTGTGGGTCGCGGCCTGCCGGGCCGTCGTCGAACTCGTCGTCGACGAGGAAGGCCCAGAAGAGCCACTGGCAGAAGAGGTCGAGGTGTTCCTGTGATGCCTCGGGGAATATCAGGGATATCCAGAGTTCGGGCCGGGTCCGGATCATCTTCTTGCGGGCCACCGGTGACAGGACGAGATCACTGGCCGCCGCCCATTCCCAGGCGGCTCGTCCGGTCTGCTCGACTCCCGGATGGCATCCCGCGCTCTCGAACGGCATGTGGAACTCTGGCAGCGCCAACTTGCTCATGTGCACCTCGTCGAGACGATATGAACAGGGAAGGGGGACGCGCGGAAGGAACGCGCACGCACGGGGCCGGGGCGGCAGGTGGTGAACGCGACGTTGTCCACCGGCGCTTCGACGAAGCCGCGTCATCGGGGACAGCTGTCCGCACCGGCGTCAGGAGGGGCCGTACGGCCATGAACCGGCTGCGACGGCGACCGCCGCAGGAGCGGATCAGGGCCGGCGGGGCGGACGGTCGCAGCGGGCGACCCGTGGAGCTCTTCGAACGTGACCACGCGTCCGGACGGCCGGATCCCGCCGAGGAAGCGTCACGGGAGTGGCGGCTGTCATCGCTGTCCTCTTTCCTCCGCAGGGCCGGGCCGGCGATCCGGGCCCGGCGGGCCCGGGGCAGCGGACCGCCTGACGTGCACGGCGATTGCGTCACCACTCGTCACGACCAGTGAACTCCCAGTATGCGGGGGAGGGAAGTCGCTGGTGACCGAAAATGTGTGTTCGCCATGAACGCCTGCGCTGTTATGGGCAGTTGGTGCCTCCTGGGCCGTCCGGGGCGGGTGGCATCGGAGGCGAGTCTGACCGGTTCGCCTCTGGGCGGGGCCGGTTCAGCGTGGCAGGGAAGCGAGCCAGTCCGTCAGGATCCGGTTGACCTCATCTGCTCGCTCCTGCTGGATCCAGTGGCCGCAGCCGTCCAGGATGTGTGAGGCGGCCAGGGCCGGCAGCGTGGTCGGATACGCCGCGAGCGCGTCGGCCAGCCAGGTGGTGGACGCGTCCAGTGAGCCGCCCAGGAAGATCGACGGCTGTGTGACGGGCGCGCCGTCGAAAGCGGCGAGATCCTCCCAGTCCCGGTCCATGTTCCGGTAGCGGTTGAGCGCGCCGGTCAGTCCCGTCCGCTCGAACTCCCCTGCGTAGAAGTCAAGTTCATCGCCACTGAGCCAGCCGGGACGGCCGGCGGGGAACCGCTCGCGCAGCGTCGTGCCGCGGCCGGCGAAGTGCGGGTCCGGGGCATCGGGCGCGGGCATGGTGTCGGCGGAGAAGGCGGCGTAGAAGCCGGCGAGCCAACCGCGGACATCCGGCTCGATCTCCGCCTCCACCCGGCCGGGCTCCTGGAAACGGGAGACGTAGAACTCCTCGTCCCCGCCCATCCCCGCGAAGACCTCGCTGGGCCGCGGACCGCCGCGCGGGGAGTACGGCACGCTGAGCAGTCCGACCGCCCGGAAGACGTCCGGCCTGACCAGGGCGGAGTTCGCCGCGATCGTGGCTCCCCAGTCGTGGCCGACCACCACCGCGCTCCGCTCGCCGAGCGCCTGCACCACGGCCACGTTGTCCTCGACCAGTTCGAGCATCCGGTACGCGGCCACGTCCCCGGGCCGGGAGGAGCGACCGTACCCCCGCACGTCCACGGCGACCGCCCGGTAGCCGGCGGCAGCCAGTGCCGGCAGCTGACGGCGCCAGGAGTACCAGGACTCGGGGAAGCCGTGCACCAGCAGCACCAGAGGTCCGCTTCCCTGCTCGACCAGGTGGATCCGGCCGGCCGGCGAGGGCACCAGGCGGTGAGTGAGGTCCGGGACCGGGTAGGGCTGCTGCGGCATGCTTCCTCCAGGGCTGGCGGCCTGCGCCGGTCCGTATCGGCGTCCGGCTGGGGCCAAGATCATGCGATGCCCGCCGAAGTGCCCGCGAGTTCTGTTGCCGTATCGGCAAAAGGGCGGCCCGCGCCCCGGGTGCGGGTGCGCGGGCCGCCCTTGCCCTGCGGTCAGTTGTAGCCGAAGCCGGCGGGCAGCGGAGACTGCCGGAACAGGCGGGCGGGGACGGCGTCGGCCAGGTCGCGGTAGCCCGCGGGGTTGAGATGGAGGTGGTCGCCGACGTCCACCGAGGCGCGGAGAGCACGGGGATTCTGTGGATCGCGCGCGGTGCGGTCGAAGTCGATCACCCCGTCGAAGCGGCCGCTGGTACGGATCCAGGTGTTGACCGTCTGCCGCGCCCCCTCGCGGAAACCGTCCGGGTCGTCGTATCCGGTGTTGCCGCCGAAGGGGGTCAGCGTCGCTCCGTACACCCGGATCCCCAGAGCGTGGGCCCGGGTGATGATCTGGTCGTACGCCCCGATGACGTCCTGCGCCGTCTGCTTCTGGGCCGCGGGTGTGGCGGGGGCCGTCCCGATGTCGTTGATGCCCTCGAAGACGATCAGACGGTCGACACCGCTCTGGGACAGCACGTCGCGATCCAGCCGCGCCAGCCCGTTCGGGCCGAGGCCGTCGTTGAGCAGTCGGTTCCCGCCTGCCGCCTGATTGACGACCGAGGTCCCCGCCGTGCCTAGGCCGGCTGCCAGCCGCTGCTGGAGCACGTCCGGCCAGCGGTCGTTCCCGTTGGTGGTGGACCCCCGTCCGTCGGTCAGTGAGTCACCGAGCACCGCCGTCGCCGAGGTGGTGCTCCGGGACCAGGCCTCGACTCCGCTGAGGAAGTACCAGTGATCGGCGGTGGCCGCCCCGGGGAGATCGGCATCCTGGAGATGGTCCCCGGACCGGAGGTACGAGGTCGTACGTGAACCGGGGTGCGACGTGATGGAGGTGGATGCCTGCCCGTCGGCCAGGTAGACCGTCGCCGTGAGGTTGGAACCGGGTGCGAGGGGGAAGTCCAGCGGATCGGACACGGCCTGCGCGCCGGCCGGGACGGTGACCGATGCGCTGCCCCCGAAGGTCACCCGCCGTGTGGTTCCCTCCCGGATGGCGCCCGTACCGGCGCGGCCGTCGAGCGGCAGTGCCACGGACACCTTCGTGAGGGGCAGCGCCGCGCCGCCGAAGGCGTTGGAGAACCGCAGCCGGATGTGGTCACCGCCCACCGAGACGTGGACGGTCTGCCGCAGGGTCGTGTCCGTCAGGACGGAGTCGTCCCCGGTGAACGGCGCCGGCGGCATGTTGGAGGGCTCCGTCAGCTGCGGCATCGAGGTCCACGCGGCGACCCAGTGCGCGTTCCGCTCCTTGGGCCCGGGCGCGTGGTCCGCACCCGCCCTGTCGTCGGCCCCGAGCGCCGGCGAGACGGCGGCGACCGAGGCGAGGAACGCTCCCGCGGTGATCAGGCTGATCAGTGACGATCTTCGGTTCATGGATGTGTTCCCTCTGTGCGGTGGGAATCGGGATGAAACGCAAAGCGTCCACGTACGCGGACGGCATCCCCATCCATGCGCCCGCCGGACCACGCGGCAGGCTAGTCCTTCCGATAGTTGCGGTCAATCATTCGAAATGTTTCGACCCTTGCTACGGGGCTGGCCCGCCGGGTCAGCAGTCGAGGGCGGCTCCCTCAGCACTCGATGATGTTCACCGCGAGCCCGCCCCGTGCGGTCTCCTTGTACTTGACGCTCATGTCGGCGCCCGTCTCCTTCATGGTCTTGATGACCTTGTCGAGGGAGACCTTGTGGCTGCCGTCGCCGCGCAGCGCCATCTTGGCCGCGGTGACGGCCTTCACCGCCGCCATGCCGTTGCGCTCGATGCACGGGATCTGGACGAGACCGCCGACCGGGTCGCAGGTCAGGCCGAGGTTGTGCTCCATGCCGATCTCGGCGGCGTTCTCGACCTGCTCGGGGGTGCCGCCCAGGACCTCGGCGAGGGCGCCCGCGGCCATGGAGCAGGCGGAGCCGACCTCGCCCTGGCAGCCGACCTCGGCGCCGGAGATCGAGGCGTTCTCCTTGAACAGCATGCCGATGGCGCCGGCCGCCAGGAGGAAACGGACGATGCTGTCGTCCTTCTCCGCCTCGGTCGCGCCGCCGGCCGCGAAGTTCATGTAGTAGTGCAGCACCGCCGGGATGATGCCGGCCGCGCCGTTGGTCGGGGCGGTGACGACGCGGCCGCCCGCGGCGTTCTCCTCGTTGACCGCCATCGCGTAGAGGGTGATCCACTCCATCGCGTGGGTCTGCGGGTCGCCCTCGGCGCGCAACTGGCGGGCGGTGTTGGCCGCGCGGCGGCGGACCTTGAGGCCGCCGGGCAGGATGCCCTCGCGGGACATGCCCCGGGAGACGCACGCCTGCATGGCGCGCCAGATGTCCAGCAGGCCGGAGCGGATCTCGTCCTCGGTGCGCCAGGCGCGCTCGTTCTCCAGCATCAGGGAGGAGATCGACAGGCCGGTGTCCCGGGCGAGGCGCAGCAGCTCGTCGCCGGTGCGGAAGGGGTGCTTGAGGACGGTGTCGTCCAGGACGATCCGGTCCTCGCCCACCGCGTCCTCGTCGACGACGAAGCCGCCGCCGACCGAGTAGTACGTCTTCTCCAGGAGCAGTGCGCCCTCGTGGTCGTACGCGAAGACCGTCATGCCGTTGGCGTGGTACGGCAGCGCCTTGCGGCGGTGCAGGATCAGCTGCTCGTCGGCGTCGAAGGCGATCTCGTGCATGCCGAGGAGGTTGATCCGGCCGGTGGTGCGGATGGCGTCGACCCGGTCGTCCGCCGTTTCGACGTCGACGGTACGGGGGGACTCGCCCTCCAGGCCGAGCAGGACGGCCTTGGGGGTGCCATGGCCGTGGCCGGTGGCCCCGAGCGAGCCGTAGAGCTCGGCGCGTATCGAGGTGGTGTGGGCCAGCAGGCCCTCGTTCTTCAGCCGGCGCGCGAACATACGGGCCGCACGCATGGGGCCGACCGTATGGGAGCTGGACGGGCCGATGCCGATCGAGAACAGGTCGAAGACCGAGATGGCCACGGGGTGACTCCTAAGGGTTGGTAGACGCCGTTGTCTGCCGGGTGGTGCGGTACGGGCGGGGTGGGCCCGAAGAGCGGGGACAAGAGGTGGGGCACCGCGCTCACTGTTCAGTGTGCGCGGTGCCCCACCCCTACGTGCAAATGCGCCGGTTCGGCTACTTCACACCGGGGTACAGCGGGAACTTCTCGGCGAGCGCGACGACCCGGGCCTTCAGGTCGTCCGCGTCGTAGGACGGCTTGAGGGCGGACGCGATGATCTCCGCGACCTCGGTGAAGTCCGCCGCCTGGAAACCGCGCGTGGCCAGGGCCGGCGTACCGATCCGCAGACCCGAGGTGACCATGGGCGGCCGCGGGTCGTTGGGGATGGCGTTGCGGTTGACCGTGATGCCCAGCTCGTGGAGCCGGTCCTCGGCCTGCTGGCCGTCCAGCTCGGAGTTGCGCAGGTCGACGAGGACCAGGTGCACGTCCGTGCCGCCGGACAGCACGGAGACGCCGACCTCGGTGACGTCCGGCTGCACCAGGCGCTCGGCGAGGATGCGGGCGCCGTCCAGGGTGCGCTGCTGGCGCTCCTTGAACTCCTCGGTCGCGGCGACCTTGAACGAGACCGCCTTGGCCGCGATCACGTGCTCCAGCGGACCGCCCTGCTGACCCGGGAAGACCGCCGAGTTGATCTTCTTGGCGAGCTCCTGGGTGGAGAGGATCACGCCGCCGCGCGGACCGCCGAGGGTCTTGTGCGTGGTGGTGGTGACGACGTGGGCGTGCGGCACCGGGTTGGGGTGCAGGCCCGCGGCGACCAGACCGGCGAAGTGCGCCATGTCGACCATCAGGTACGCGCCGACCTCGTCCGCGATGCGGCGGAAGGCGGCGAAGTCCAGCTGGCGGGGGTAGGCGGACCAGCCGGCCACGATGAGCTTCGGCTTGGACTCCTTGGCCAGGCGCTCGACCTCGGCCATGTCCACGACGCCGGTCTCGTCGACGTGGTACGGGACCACGTTGTAGAGCTTGCCGGAGAAGTTGATCTTCATGCCGTGGGTCAGGTGACCACCGTGCGCCAGGTTCAGGCCCATGATCGTGTCGCCCGGCTTCAGCAGCGCGAACATCGCGGCGGCGTTGGCCTGCGCGCCGGAGTGCGGCTGCACATTCGCGGCCTCGGCGCCGAAGAGCGCCTTGATGCGGTCGATCGCGATCTGCTCGACCACGTCGACGTGCTCGCAGCCGCCGTAGTAGCGGCGGCCGGGGTAGCCCTCGGCGTACTTGTTGGTCAGGACGGAGCCCTGGGCCTCCATGACCGCGACGGGAGCGAAGTTCTCCGAGGCGATCATCTCGAGGGTGGACTGCTGACGGTGGAGCTCGGCGTCGACAGCGGCGGCGACGTCCGGGTCCAGCTCGTGGAGGGAGGAGTTGAGAAGCGACATCAGGTGGTCCCTTGGGGTCTCAGTTGCCGGAGAACTCGGTGTACTCGTCGGCGGAGAGCAGGTCGTCCGGCTCCTCCGCGACGCGTACCTTGAACAGCCAGCCGCCTTCGAACGGAGCGGAGTTCACCAGCGACGGGTCGTCCACGACGTCCTGGTTCGCGGCGGTGACCTCGCCGGTCACCGGCGAGTACAGGTCGCTGACCGACTTGGTCGACTCCAGCTCGCCGCAGGTCTCGCCCGCGGTCACCGTGTCGCCGACCTCGGGGAGCTGGGCGTAGACGACGTCACCGAGCGCGTTGGCCGCGTACTCCGTGATGCCGATCGTGGCCACGCCGTCCTCGACGGCCGACAGCCACTCGTGCTCCTTGCTGTACCGCAGCTGCTGGGGGTTGCTCATGACCTGAATTCTCCTGTACGCGGGGGAGTGCTGATGAACGATGGTCTTACGGTGTGAGACGGGACTGCGTCACGTACGCAGCGGCCGTGGCGCCCTGCGCTTCTACTTCTGGCGCTTGTAGAACGGCAGCGCCACGACCTCGTACGGCTCGTGGCTGCCCCGGATGTCCACGGCGACGCCCGCGGTGCCGGGCGTGGCGTGCGCGGCGTCGACGTAGGCCATGGCGATCGGCTTGCCGAGCGTGGGCGACGGTGCGCCCGAGGTGACCTCGCCGATGACCTGGCCGTCGGCGACGACGGCGAATCCGGCGCGCGGCACCCGACGGCCCTCGGCCACCAGGCCGACGAGCTTGCGGGGCGGGGCGGTCTCGGCCCGCTCGGCCGCGGCCTCCAGGGCCTTGCGGCCGACGAAGTCGCCCTCCTTCTCGAACTTCACGACCCGGCCCAGACCGGCGTCGAACGGCGTCAGCGCCGTGGTCAGCTCATGCCCGTACAGCGGCATGCCCGCCTCCAGCCGCAGCGTGTCGCGGCAGGAGAGCCCGCACGGGATCAGTCCACGGGAGGCGCCCGCCTCGGTGAGGGCCTTCCACAACTGCTCGGCGTGCTCGGGGGCGACGAAAAGCTCGAAGCCGTCCTCTCCCGTGTAACCGGTACGGGCGATCAGTGCCGGGACCCCGGCGACCGTGCCGGGCAGGCCTGCGTAGTACTTCAGGCCGTCCAGGTCGGCGTCGGTGACGGCGGCCAGGATGGCGGGGGACTCCGGGCCCTGGACGGCGAGCAGCGCGTACGCGTCACGGTCGTCGCGCACCTCGGCGTCGAAGCCCTCGGCGCGGGCGGTCAGCGCGTCCAGCACGATCTGGGCGTTGCCGGCGTTGGCCACGACCATGTACTCGGTCTCACCCAGGCGGTAGACGATCAGGTCGTCCAGGATGCCGCCGTCCTCCGCGCAGATCATCGTGTAGCGGGCGCGGCCCACGGAGACGGTGCCGATGTTGCCGACGAGCGCGAAGTTCAGCAGCGCCACGGCCTCGGGGCCGGTGACGGTGATCTCGCCCATGTGCGAGAGGTCGAACAGGCCGGCCTTCGTGCGCACGGCGTTGTGCTCGTCGCGCTCGCTGGCGTACCGCAGCGGCATGTCCCAGCCCGCGAAGTCGGTCATGGTCGCGCCCAGCGAACGGTGCAGGGCATCGAGGGCTGTGAGGCGGGGTGCGGTGCTCATGGATAAGGCTCCCAGGGCATGACGACGAGGACGATCCCTCCCCATCTGTCATCGGAACCTGAGAGGTTCGCCGAGAGACCCCACCGGGGGGTTCGTTCGGCTTGCACCTTGGGTGGAGCCGCGGAGCGGCTCGCTTTTCAGATCTGCCTCATCCACGCGGTACGGGGCCTGAGAGATTCAAGGGAGGAACTTGCTCCTTCGGCGCCCGGCACGGTGGCCGGGACTCTCCCGCGCGGATTCGAGCGGCCTTTATGCAGTTGACGGGGTCATCATCGCACGCATTGCGGGAGAGTGGGGGGCGGGTACCGATGCCGGTCTCCCACGGGTTCCGGCGGGTCGGACGCTTGTGCCGCATTACCTTTTCTTTACACTTCTTGGGCAGGTGTGGGTCAGCCGACAGGGGGAGGGCGATGACGTTGCAGCGGTACGCGACGACCGCGGGGGTCGCGCACGGCGCACTGCCCGCACAGCCGGGTGTGCCGGCCAGGGAGACGGTGGTGGGCCCGCACGCACCCGTGGTGCGGGACCTGCGGGGGCGGGGCGGGCGCAGCCCCCGCAGCCTGCACTTCGCGGCGGGCGACGTCGTGGTGGTCTCCGGACTGCCCGGCAGCGGCAAATCGACCCTCATCGGCCGGACCGTCTCCGTGCACGCCATCGACTCCCAGGACACCAGGGACCGCTGGGAGGCCCGGCTGCCCCGGTTACTCCCCTACGCCGTCTACCGCCCGCTCGTCCGCGTCGCCCATTACTGGGGACTGTGGCGGGTGCTGCGCTCCGCCGCCTCCGTCGTCGTCCACGACTGCGGTACCCAGGGATGGGTGCGCGGCCGGCTGGCTCGCGGCGCCCGGCGCCGCGGCCGCGCCCTGCACCTCGTGCTGCTCGACGTCACCCCGCAGACGGCGAGGCAGGGGCAGCGTGAGCGCGGCCGCGGAGTCTCCGGGTACGCGTTCGCCCGCCACCGCAGGGCCGTGGGGCGGCTGCTCCGGGACACCGAGTCGGGCCTGCTGCCGCCGGGATGCGCCTCGGCGGTGCTGCTGGACAGGCAGGCGGCGGGGCTGTTGACGCGGATCACATTCGCAGACGCACAGAGTGAGGTCTGAGACAGGGCTGTCCGATGGCTGGACAGTCCGTGTGCGGCCGGCGGGCAACCGTCGGGTGCGGCGTTAACCTCTTGCTGCACGACATGGGGTGAGAGAGGGAGACAGTGGACATTCCGGCACCGGCCCGGACCCATCCGCAGGGCGGATGGCCGGCCAACGAGCTCGAAGAAGTACTGAGTGCCTCGCTGGGCAGCCCCGAGGCGGGCGGCCGGCTGGTGGAGGTGCTGGGCCGCAGCCACCTCTGGGTGCCCCTCCCCAACGGCGGCTCGCCGGAATCCACCGACCTCGATCTGCCCACGCTGGACATCGAGGGAGCGCCCTACGTCCCGGCGTTCAGCTCCGAACAGCAGTTCCTCAGCTGCGTCGGCGCCCACATGTCCTTCACCGTGGCACCTGCCCGCGAGTTCGCCCGGGGCCTGCCCCCGCAGCTCGGCATCGCGGTGAACCCGGGCGGCGCGGTCGGCATGCCGCTGCCGCCGCCCGCCGTCGCCGAGCTCTGCAGGACAGGTCGCACCGCGCTGGACGGACCGGCCAGCGGGGGCCGCGTCCGCCTGTACGAGCCGGACTGGCAGCAGGAGCCCGTCGACTTCCTCTCCGCGGCCGCCGGGGAGTTCGAGGAGAGCGGCGTCGTGCTCAGCGCCCGCCGCGCCCTGGCCAGCATCGAGGGCGGCGACCCCGTCCTGTTCGTCGGCATCGAGTTCTCCACCTGGGACGGAGCCGGGCGCAACGCCCCCATGGATGCTCTGGGGCGGGCGCTGGGGCGCGTCGAAGTGCCGTGGCCGGTCAATCTGGTGCTGCTCGACGTGGCCCAGGACCCCGTCGCCGACTGGATGCGGGCCCGGGTGCGGCCCTTCTATCAGCGCGCGGCCGAGTAGCGGTACGACGCGGGCGCCGCGGGAGGACGGCTGCGGCCCGAGGAGTCAAGTCGGTGTCAGGGCCGCCGCATAAGCTGGTTTGATGGCTGGTGCTCGGCACCGCGCCGTCCCCGAGAGCCCCGGGAGCGGCAGGCCGACACGTTGGATCGAAGAGGGGCGGGACCCAGGGTGAGTGCGTCAGGCATGGGGGCGGCCGATGGGGTCTCCCCTGCTCGGGCGGAGCCGGGAGCTCGGGGAAGGGTCGAGCACCTGCTGCGCCAGGTGACCCCCGGGCGCTACGACGCTTACGAGGCACTCCTCCAGGCCCTGGCGGCCGACCGGATCTGGATGCTGCTCTGGCACGGCCGGGCCGGCTCACCCGACGCCCAGTACGGCAACATGGAGGTCGAGGGCCTCGGATACGCCCCCTGCGTCACCTCCGCCCAGGAGCTCTCCGCCAGCGGCTGGAACCGGGACCACGAGGTCGTGGCCGGCCGTGACATTGCCCGCACCCTGTTCCCCGACCGCTGGGGCATCTGGCTGAACCCGCACGCGCCGGGCGGCGGCGTGGGCATCCCCTGGCTGGACCTGCGCCGGATCGCCACGGGCCTCGACCGGATGCCCGCCGGTCCGCTGCGCATCAGCGACCCCGCCGTGGAGATCCCGCAGTTCTACGCCCAGCTCACGCAGAACGCCCATCACACCCCCGCGATCCGCTCGCTGCGCCGCGCCTGGGTGCAGCCGGCGCTCGGCGTCCCGTACCTCGCCATCGGCCTCGACCTGTACGACACGAGCGGGCCCTCCGTCGACGCCGTGCGGGCGATGATGCAGCAGTCCATCGGCGCCGTCCCCGAGGGGCTCCCGGTCTCCACCGTCGCGATGGCCGACGAGCACGACCCGGTCGCCATGTGGCTGCGCGCCAACTCCCGTCCGTTCTACGACCGCGAACCGCACGCTCCGGCCGGCCGGGGTGCCGTCGCCGCTCCCGGTTACGGCTACCCTCAGTCCCCCGGCCCTGCCCCGCGCGCCTACTAGGTCCTCTCGTCCGGACCACGCCGGGCTCGGCCCTCTCGTCCGGACCACGCCGGGCTCGCGGGCCCCGGCACGCACAGCTGCGGCGTTGTCGTCGGTCACCCATGCTCCGCAGTGGCTCAGGGTCCTCCGCCGTGCAGCCGCACGCACCGGACCCCGCTCCCTGATCCGGCCCGATCCGGACGCAAGAGCCAGGCTCACCCCGGCCCGGCACCGGGACCGGACAAACGGCTCCCCGATGGACAAGACCTCCGCCGCCGTCACCCAAATAGCCACCCAATAACGCTTGTTGGGCGTCATGTCCGTTCTGGTGGATTAGTGGGGGAGTGGTCCGCTCACTCGATCAAGCTGTCCGGATAACGGAAGCCCACTGACCGCATCACGTTTGAGCAAACATTCCCCGTCAGGTCTGGCGGGTGATCGCAACCGCGTTGAAGACTCCCGGCTAGTGGGGATCGTCCGCCCTTTGTACAAGGTTGCACCGGCGGTCATTTCACCGACGCATTCATCACACCGAAGACATCAGCCGCAGCAAGCACCGCGGCTGACACGCGCCAGGCCGTTACCGCGGCGAGTAGGGGCCGGCCACCGCCGGCGGGAGGGGTCAGAGGCACTGTGACCGCACCGATCGAGACCACCGGTTCGGCTGCCGAGGCGCAGCCGGAGGCAGTACTCACGGGAGTCAAACAGAGCCAGATCGAAGGCCGTTCGCTCGGACAGATCGCCTGGTCGCGCTTCAAGCGCGACAAGGTGGCAGTGGCCGGCGGCATCGTTGTCATCCTGCTGATCCTGCTCGCCGTGCTCTCCAAGCCGATCCAGGCCGTCTTCGGCCTGGACCCCAACGAGTTCCATCAGGACCTCATCGACCCCGCGCTGCTCGCCCCCAAGGGCGACTGGGGCGGTATCAGCTGGAGCCACCCGCTCGGTGTCGAGCCGCAGTACGGCCGCGACATCATGTCCCGGATCATCGAGGGCTCCTGGGTGTCCCTGGTCGTCGCGGTCGGAGCCACTCTGCTCTCCGTGGTGATCGGCGTCTTCTTCGGCGTGGTGTCGGGCTTCTACGGCGGCTGGGTGGACACCGTCATCAGTCGCATGATGGACACCTTCCTGGCGTTCCCGCTGCTGCTCTTCGCGATCTCCATCTCCGCGGCGCTGCAGGACGGCGCGTTCGGCCTGGAGGGGCTGCCGCTGAGGATCGCGGTACTGATCTTCGTGATCGGCTTCTTCAGCTGGCCGTACATGGGCCGCATCGTCCGGGCCCAGACCATGAGCCTGCGCAATCGCGAATTCGTCGAGGCCGCAAGGTCGTTGGGCGCCCGCGGACCCTTCATCCTCTTCCGGGAGCTGCTGCCGAACCTGGTGGCGCCCGTTCTCGTCTACTCCACGCTGCTCATCCCCTCGAACATCCTCTTCGAGGCGGGCCTCAGCTATCTCGGCGTGGGTATCGCGCCGCCCCAGTCCTCTTGGGGCGGGATGCTCACCAACGCGATCGACTTCTACGAGAACGACCCGATGTACATGATCGTGCCGGGCGTGGCCATCTTCGTCACGGTGCTGGCGTTCAACCTGCTGGGAGACGGGCTGCGTGATGCTCTCGATCCTCGTAGTAAGTAGTGCCCGGGTGCTCGTCACAACGTCGTGCGACAAGCCACGGCAACCATCGATTGAGGGGGATTTCCTCAGGTGAAGACCAGTAAAACGACAGCGGTGGTCGCCACAGCTGTGGTCCTGATGCTCGGAGCTTCCGCGTGCAACGGCTCCAAGGACGACAACGGCGGCGGCAAGGGCAGCAGCGGCGGTTCGGGTGCCACTGACGCCGCGCTGACCTCGATCGTCAACAAGACGGACAAGAAGGGCGGGACTCTCAAGCTGGAGATGTCCGACGAGCCCGACTCGCTCGACCCCGGCAACACGTACTACGGCTGGGTGCAGAACTTCGCCCGCCTGTACGGCCGCACCCTGACGTCCTTCAAGCCGGCCGCCGGCAAGGACGGTCTCGAGGTCGTCCCGGACCTCGCCGAAGGCCTCGGCAAGGCGAGCCCGGACGCGAAGACCTGGACGTACACGCTGAAGAAGGGTCTCAAGTACGAGGACGGGACCCCGATCACCTCGAAGGACGTCAAGTACGCCGTCGAGCGCTCCAACTTCTCGCCGGAGGCCCTGTCCAACGGCCCGACGTACTTCAAGGCCCACCTCATCGGTGGCGACAAGTACAAGGGTCCGTACAAGGACAAGAACCCGAACGGCATCGCCTCCATCGAGACGCCGGACGACCTCACGATCGTCTTCAAGCTGAAGGACGCCTTCGCGGACTTCGACTACCTGGCGACGTTCTCGCAAACGGCCCCCGTGCCGGCGGCGAAGGACAAGGGTGCCGACTATGTGAAGCACATCGTGTCCTCGGGCCCGTACAAGTTCGAGTCGTACGACGAGGGCCGCGGCGCGACCCTCGTGCGCAACACGAACTGGGACCCGAAGACCGACCCGATCCGCCCGGCGCTGCCGGACAAGGTGACGGTCCGCTTCAAGGTCAAGCAGGAGACGGTCGACAACAACCTGCTCTCCGACAACATCACCGTCGACGGTGCCGGCACCGGCGTCGCCCCGGCGACCCAGCCGAAGGTCCTCACCAAGGCCGCGCTGAAGAAGCAGACCGACAACTCGTACGCGGGTGCCACCTCGTACATCGGTCTGAACGTCAACGTCGCGCCGTTCGACAACATCCACTGCCGCAAGGCCGTGCAGTGGGGCATCGACAAGGCGTCGATCCAGGCCGCCCAGGGTGGCGACCCCAAGGGTGACGTCGCGACGACCCTGCTGCCGCCCACGGTCAACGGTTACGAGAAGTTCGACCTGTACGAGTCCGCCGGCCACAAGGGCGACGAGGCGAAGGCCAAGGACGAGCTGAAGCAGTGTGGCAAGCCGAAGGGCTTCGACACCAAGATCTCGGCCCGTTCCGACCGCCCCGCCGAGATGGCCATGGTCACCGCGGTGCAGGCCTCGCTCAAGAAGATCGGCGTCAACGCCGAGATCAAGACCTTCCCGGCGGGCAAGTACTTCCAGAACTTCGCGGGCAACCCGAGCTACGTGCACGCGAACAAGCTCGGCATGATCATGAGCGCCTGGGGTGCGGACTGGCCGACGGGCTTCGGCTTCCTCGACCAGATCATCAACGGCTCGGCCATCAAGCCGTCCGGTGGTAACAACGTCCAGGAACTGAACGACCCGAAGATCAACAAGCTGCTCAACGAGGGCATCGCCAACACGGACGACGCCGCCCGTGCCAAGGCGTGGGCCAACGTCGACAGGGCTGTCGCCGAAGGCGCCACCGCTGTGCCGCTGATCTACCGCAAGAACCTGCTGCTCCGCCCGGAGTCCGCGACGAACGTCACGGTCACCCAGGCCTACCTCGGCATGTACGACTACGTGCTGATGGGTTCCGCCAAGTAGGAACGGCCCCGCCTCCCGGGCCGCGCACGCGGCCCGGGAGGCGGCCTCCGGACCCCCAGAATTGTCCCGAAAGGCAGGTGAAGGCACGGTGTCCGAACGCACGGGTAACCCCCGGCGAGCAGATACCGGCGCCGGATAGCTGTGGCTGCGTACATCATCCGACGCGTCTTCGGCGCGGTACTGCTGCTGTTGATCGTCAGCGCAGTCACCTTCGCGATCTTCTTCCTCGTCCCCCGACTGGCCGGGCAGACGATGGACCAATTGGCGGCCCAGTACGTGGGCAAGGACGCCAATCCGCAGTCCATCCTGGCGGTCAAGCAGAACCTCGGCCTCGACCAGCCGCTGTACATCCAGTACTGGCACTTCCTCAAGCAGCTCTTCGTCGGCGCCGACTTCCAGTTCGGGCCCGAAGCCACGCACTGTGGTGTGCCGTGCTTCGGCTACTCCTTCAAGCGTCACGTCGAGGTGTGGCCCGAGCTGACCGCGCGCATCCCGGTCACGTTCTCGCTGGCCATCGGTGCCGCCGTGATCTGGCTGATCAGTGGTGTGGCGATCGGTGTCGTCTCCGCCCTAAAGCGGGGCTCGATCCTCGACCGCTTCTTCATGGGCGTCGCGCTCGCCGGTGTCTCCCTGCCGATCTTCTTCACCGGCATGCTCGCGCTGGGTGTGCTGACCGTGCAATGGCCGGTCTGGGAAGGCGTCAACTACGTCCCGTTCACGGACAGTCCGCTGGACTGGGCGTGGAACATGCTGATCCCGTGGTGCTCGCTTGCCTTCCTCTACTCCGCGCTCTACGCCCGCATCACCAGAGCCGGGATGCTGGAGACGATGGGCGAGGACTACATCCGTACGGCCCGCGCCAAGGGCCTCAAGGAGAGCCGCGTCATCGGCAAGCACGGTCTGCGGGCCGCGCTCACCCCGATCGTCACCATCTTCGGCATGGACTTCGGTCTCCTGGTCGGCGGTGCCGTCATCACCGAGACGGTGTTCTCCTTCCCCGGACTCGGCCAGTACGCGATCAAGAGCGTGCAGGAGAACGACCTGCCGATCGTCATGGGCGTGACGCTCGTCGCCGCCTTCTTCATCGTCATATGCAATCTGCTGGTGGATCTGGTGTACGCCGCCATCGACCCCAGGGTGAGGCTTTCGTGACCGAGGTTTCCAAGGCACAGACCGCGGTGGCGGGCGGACCCGCCACCGCCGCGCGGGCCGGCGGCGATGACGCCTTCCTCTCCGTACGGGACCTGCGCATCCACTTCCAGACCGACGACGGGCTGGTCAAGTCGGTCGACGGCGTCAGCTTCGACGTGAAGCCCGGACAGACCCTCGGCATCGTGGGTGAGTCCGGCTCCGGCAAGTCCGTCACCTCGCTCGGCGTGCTCGGCCTCCACCGCACGGCCCCCAACGCCCGCATCTCCGGCGAGGTCTGGCTGGACGGCGAGGAGCTGATCGGCGCGTCCGACGCCCGGGTGCGCGAGCTGCGCGGCCGCAAGATGGCGATGATCTTCCAGGACCCGCTCTCCGCGATGCACCCGTACTTCACGGTCGGCGCGCAGATCGTGGAGGCCTACCGGGTCCACAACAAGGTCAGCAAGAAGATCGCCCGCACCCGTGCCATCGAGATGCTCGACCGGGTCGGCATCCCCGAGCCGCACAAGCGGGTCGACGCCCATCCGCACGAGTTCTCCGGCGGCATGCGCCAGCGCGCCATGATCGCGATGGCCCTGGTCAACAACCCGGAACTGCTCATCGCGGACGAGCCGACCACCGCCCTGGACGTCACGGTCCAGGCGCAGATCCTGGACCTGATCCGGGATCTGCAGAAGGAGTTCGGCTCTGCCGTCATCATGATCACCCACGACCTCGGGGTCGTCGCTGAGATGGCCGACGAACTCCTGGTGATGTACGGCGGCCGGTGCATCGAGCGCGGCCCGGCGGAGAAGGTCTTCTACGAGGCCCAGCACCCGTACACCTGGGGCCTGCTCACCTCGATGCCGCGCATCGACCGTGAGCAGACCGAGCGGCTCATCCCCGTCAAGGGCCAGCCGCCGTCGCTGATCAACGTCCCGAGCGGCTGTGCCTTCAACCCGCGCTGCCCGTACGCGGACGTCCCCAAGGACAACGTCACCCGCACGACGCGCCCCGAGCTGGAACTGGTCGGTGACGGCCACTTCTCCGCCTGCCACATGGCACCGGAGGAGCGGACCCGGATCTGGACCGAAGAGATTGCGCCGAAGCTGTGAGCGAGAAGAAGGATCCCCCGGTGCTGGAGAAGGACGCGAAGATCCCGGAGCAGGCGACCTCCTCGCGTGAGCCGCTGCTCAGGGTCGAGGGCCTGGTCAAGCACTTCCCGATCCGCAAGGGTCTCTTCGGGCGGCAGACCGCCGCGGTCAAGGCCGTCGACGGCATCGACTTCGAGGTGTACCCGGGGGAGACCCTGGGGGTCGTCGGCGAGTCCGGCTGCGGCAAGTCGACGATGGGCCGGCTCATCACCCGGCTGATCGAGCCGACGGGCGGCAAGGTCGAGTTCGAGGGCAGGGACATCACGCACCTGTCCATGGGGAAGATGCGGCCGATGCGCCGTGACGTCCAGATGATCTTCCAGGACCCGTACTCCTCGCTGAACCCGCGGCACACGATCGGCACGATCGTGAGCGCGCCGTTCAAGCTCCAGGGCGTCGAGCCCGAGGGCGGGCTCAAGAGCCACGTCCAGGAGCTGCTGTCGCTGGTCGGGCTCAGCCCCGAGCACTACAACCGCTACCCGCACGAGTTCTCCGGCGGTCAGCGCCAGCGCATCGGCATCGCCCGCGCGCTTGCCCTGCGCCCCAAGCTGGTCGTCGCCGACGAGCCGGTCTCGGCGTTGGACGTGTCGATCCAGGCGCAGGTGGTCAACCTGCTGGACGACCTCCAGGACGAGCTCGGGCTCACGTACGTGATCATCGCGCACGACCTCTCGGTCATCCGCCATGTGTCGGACCGCATCGCGGTGATGTACCTGGGCAAGATCGTCGAGCTCGCCGACCGTAAGTCGCTTTACTCGGCGCCGATGCACCCGTACACCAAGGCCCTGATGTCCGCGGTGCCGGTGCCGGACCCGCGGCGGCGCGGGGTGAAGAGCGAGCGCATCCTGCTCAAGGGTGATGTGCCCTCGCCGATCTCGCCCCCCAGTGGCTGCCGCTTCCACACCCGGTGCTGGAAGGCGACGGAGATCTGCAAGACGCAGGAGCCGCCGCTCATCGCGCTGAAGACCGGCCACCAGGTCGCCTGCCACCACCCGGAGAACGCCGAGGACCAGGCGCCGGGCGAGCAGGTACTGGCCGGGGCCCGGGAAGCGGTCGAGCTGGTCTCGGTCGCGAAGGCGGAGCCGGACGTGGAGACCGGGCCGGAGGTGGAGGCGGAGCCGGTCGCGCAGGCGCAGTCCGACGCGGAGTCCGACGCCGCGACCCCTTCGGGAGCCTCCGAGGACAACCCCAAGGAGTAGGACCGGCACAATTGCCCGGTGCTCAACGAACTGTTCACGCCCTCCGTCCAGCATGCGCTCGACATCGTCGGGATCTTCGTCTTCGCGATCTCGGGCGCTCTGCTCGCCGTACGCAAGAACTTCGATGTCTTCGGCATCGCGGTGCTCGCCGAGGTGACCGCGCTGGGCGGGGGGCTGTTCCGTGACGTGATCATCGGCGCGGTGCCGCCCGCCGCCTTCACGGACCTCGGGTACTTCACCACTCCGCTGCTCGCGGCAGGCCTGGTCTTCTTCCTGCATCCGCAGGTCGAGCGGATCCAGCTCGGCGTCAACGTCTTCGACGCGGCCGGCCTGGGGCTCTTCTGCGTCACGGGGACGGTGAAGGCGTACGACTACGGCCTCGGTCTCACCGCGTCGGCGGCGCTCGGCCTGACCACCGCGGTCGGCGGCGGTGTGCTGCGCGACGTGCTGGCCAACGAGGTCCCGTCGCTGCTGCGCTGGGACCGCGACCTGTACGCGGTGCCCGCCATCGTCGGGGCGACCATGATCGTGCTCTGCATCCGCTTCGACGCCCTCAACGCCCTCACCAGCGGCTGCGCGGTGCTCACCGCGTTCGCGCTGCGGCTGCTGGCGCTGCGCTACCACTGGCGGGCCCCGCGCGCCTACAACCGGCGCTCGGCGACACCGGAGGAGGGCTGAGCCCGTTCCGACATCTCACCGACCCGAAAAAGCTACCGCCCAGTAATGCAATCGGTGTACGGTGCATGCCATGGCACAGGCAGCAGAGCAGGCGGCTCCGACCGCACAGGCGACCATCGGGGACAGCGAGTTCGACCGGGACACCGCCGTCACCCTCCGCGAGGAAGGCGTCTATGACGCCGAGCTCTCCGCGGGCTGGACGATCATCCACGCCGTCAACGGCGGCTATCTGCTGGCCATGCTCGGCCGGGCACTCGGTGAGGCCCTGCCCCACACGGACCCCTTCTCCGTCTCCGCGCACTACCTCACCGCCTCCGTCCCCGGCCCGGCGGTGATCCGCACCCAGACCGTCCGCACCGGGCGCACCCTCTCCACCGGCCAGGCCTCACTCTTCCAGTACGCCGAGGACGGCACCGAGGTCGAGCGCATCCGGGTCATCGCCACCTACGGCGACCTGGACGCCCTGACCGACGACATCCGTACGACGGCCAAGCCGCCGGCCATCCCGCCCCGTGAACACTGCCTGGGCCCGGGCGACGGCCCCGCCCCGATCCCCGGCAGCTCCGCCATCACCGAGCGCCTCGACATCAAGCTCGACCCGGCGACCATCGGCTGGGCCATCGGGCAGCCCTCCGGCAAGGGCGAGATGCGCGGCTGGTTCGGCCTCGCGGACGGCCGCGACGCCGACCCCCTGTCCCTGCTCCTCACCGTCGACGCCCTGCCGCCGACCTCCTTCGAGCTCGGGCTCAAGGGCTGGACCCCGACCATCGAGCTCACCACCCACATCCGCTGCCGCCCCGCCCCGGGCCCCCTGCGGGTCTCCATCACCACCCGCAACCTGGCAGGCGGCTTCCTGGAGGAGGACGCGGACGTCTGGGACAGCGCGGACCGGCTGGTCGCCCAGTCCCGCCAGCTGGCCCGCGCACCGCGCAGCTGACGCCTCCCGCAGGCCCGGCCCGGGGGATGCTGGACGCGTGAAATCCGACCGGCTGCTCTCCATCCTGCTGCTGCTCCGGACCCGTGGGCTGGTGCCCGCGACCGAGCTGGCCGAGCGCCTCGACGTCTCCGTGCGCACCATCTACCGGGACGTCGAGGCGCTCTCCGCGTCCGGCGTCCCGGTCTACGCCGAACGCGGCCGCCACGGTGGCATCACCCTGCTGCCGGGGTACCGCACCGATGTGACCGGGCTGACCGCCGACGAGTCGCGCGCCCTGTTCGTCCTCGCCTCGGACGGCGTCCACGCCGCGCTGGGCCTCGACGAGGCGATCGGCTCCGCCCTGCGCAAGGTGATGGCCGCGCTCCCCGCCCCGCACCGGCCCGCCGCCGAGCTCACCAGCCGCCGGATCCTCGTGGACCCGGTGCGCTGGCGCAGCGGGCCGCGCGCCACCGTGGACATCGCCGATCTGCACGACGCCGTGTTCGCCGACCGACGGCTGCAACTGCGCTACCGGCACAGCGGTACGCGTATCGCGCGGACGTACACCGTCGATCCGTACGGCCTCGTGGTGAAGGCGGGCATCTGGTACCTGGTCGCCGACCGTGACGGGGAGCCCCGGCTCTTCCGCGCCGACCGGGTGCGGGGGGTCACTGCCACAGAGGAGCCGGTCGTGCGCAGGCCCGGCGTGGAACTGGCGCGGGTCTGGGAGCTGCTGCGGCGGCAGGTCGAGGAACGGCAGGGGGAGGTGGCTCTGCGGGTGCGGGTGCACGTGTCCCGCCTCGACCTGTTCCTGCGGCTGAACGCGGGTGTGGTCAGGGGGGAGCCGAGCCCCGAGGGCGGGGGCGAATGGGTGCGGGCCGAACTCGCCGTGGAATCGGTGGAGTGGGCGCGCTCTCTGCTTTCCTTCGGCCCGAACGTCGAGGTGCTGGCCCCGCCGGAGGCCCGCGCCGCGGTCACCGCGCACGCGGCCGCGGTCATGGCCCTGTACGAGCAGCCGGGGCCGGGGGTGTCCGCAGGAAGCGGGTGAGCGCGGCGGTCAGCTCCGCCGGGGCGTCCTCCTGCACGAGATGCCCGGCCCCTTCGATGATCCGCAGCTCGCAGCCGGGGACGAGAGCGGCCAGTTCGCGGCCCCGGGCGACCGGGATCCAGGTGTCCTCGGCGCCCCAGCAGATCAGCACCGGCAGGGCGAGCTCCCCGTACCGGTGCTGGATCTCGTCGGTGAACCGCTGGTCGTTCTGGCTGATCTGCCGGTAGAAGGCAGGCCTGCCCGCCTCGGTGCACCAGGGCGCGACGAGCCGGTCCAGGACCGCCGGGTCCAGCCCGGGGGCACTGGCGGAGGTCACGTACTCCCGCACCAGCGCCCCGTGCAACGGAGGCGGCAACTGCCCGAAGACCTCCGGGTGCGCGCCGAGCAGCCGGTACGTGGGCGAGCCCCAGGGTGCCAGTGCCACCGGGTCGACCAGGGCGAGGCGACGGTAGGCGGCGCCGTGCAGCAGATGGGCGCGCAGGGCGACGCAGCCGCCGAAGTCATGCGCCACCAGGGCCGGTTCCGGCAGCTCCCAGTGGGCGAGGAGCTCGGTGAGGACCCGCGCCTGGGAGCCGAGCGAGA
Organism: Streptomyces sp. NBC_01013; assembly: GCF_045162765.1. Lineage (NCBI taxonomy): Bacteria > Bacillati > Actinomycetota > Actinomycetes > Kitasatosporales > Streptomycetaceae > Streptomyces > Streptomyces sp. NBC_01013. The sequence goes on along the minus strand of NZ_CP108687.1, from coordinate 2,423,854 downwards.
CGTCCTGGCCCTCGAACTGCGCGGAGACGCCGTACCCGGGCAGGTCCCAGACGAACACCTGGTGGTCCTGGGCCAGCGCCCGGGCCACGCCGCGCCAGACGTACGAGGAGAAGGGCGTGCCGTGCACCAGCACGACGGGGGGCGTCCCGGATCGGCCCAGGGCGGTCCAGCGGACCTCGCCGGCGGAACTGCGGAACGTACGATCCAGGGCCCATGCGTCGTCGTTCATGCACGGCAGCCTAAGGGCTGTCCCGCACCTCAGGGCTGTCCCGCGGGGGCGGCCCCTTCGATCCTCGTGTCCCTGCGCGGTCCCGGCTCCACCCGGCCGTTTCAGGCCCCGGCGTCCGGTGCGGGGGTGTCCAGCCAGTGCAGACGGCCGAGGGTGACAAGGCGCAGGCGGCGGCGGGCGACGCGGGCCACCTGTGCGTCGGCGGCCGGGTCGGCGTCCAGCATGGCGGATGCGGTGATCACCATGTGGTCGACGTAGAGGCCGCCGAGCATGAGCAGATCCTCCTCGTTCCACCCCTGCGACTCGGGCTCGACCGCGAGCGCCGCCGCCACCTCCGATGCGAACCGCTGAAGCTGGGCGGCGATGGCCTCGCGGACCGGGCCGACCCCACCGTGCTGCTCGCGGGCGATGAAGCGGAAGTGGGCGGGCTGCTCCCGGACGTGACGCGCTATCAGCGCGACACTGCGGTCCAGCCGGACCTCGCTGTCGCCGGTCTCGGCGAGGATCGCGCCGATCATCCCGTGCAGGCTGCCCAGCGTCTGCTCGACGAGGGCCACCCCCAGTGCGGGGATGTCGTCGAAGTGCCGGTAGAAGGCCGTGGGCGTGACACCCACGGCACGCGTCACCTCGCGCAGACCCAGGCTGCTCAGGCTCTGGTGCTCCAGCAGCCCGAGGGCGGCATCCAGCAGGGCCTGGCGCGTCTTCAGCTTCTGGGTCTGGCGGATACCGGCGATGTGACTCATGCCATTCAGTAAACAACTGTTCTCCGGGTCGGGGAAGGGGGGCAGGGGTCTAGACTGACAAGTCAGTGAACAGTCGTACTCCCAACCGTGGAAAGGCTGACCATGATCGTCCTCGTCGCCGCCCTGCTCCTGCTGGGGATCGTGCTGGGAGCAGTGGTCCAGATCCCCCTTCCGTTGTCCCTCACGCTCGGGGCGCTCATCGGCTGCTGGCTGCTGGTCTTCGCCGTACGCGAGCGGGTGGGCGCACGCCGCCGCTCTCGGTGACCGGCTTCCGTACCGTCCAGCCGTCCGCTTCGGCGTGTCCGGCTCAACCAGAGCAACCAGGCCACTCAGACCGGCCGGGCCACCCGGGCCTGCCAGGCCGTCCCTCTCGTCCAGACCGACCAGACCAGCCAGATCCGAAGGAGTCCGCACGATGACCCTCACCGCGTTCACCCGCCGCTCCGAAGCCGCCGCCGCGACCGAACGGGCGGAGGAGGCCGGCTCCGGTGCCGCGCAGGCCCCCGCCGTTCACGGTTCCACCCCGTCGGCCCCGCCCCGGCGCTCCACCCGGGACGCGGACGGTCTCGCCGTCGCGTCCTTCGTCCTCGGCCTCGTCGGCCTCCTGGTGATGAATCTGCTGCTCGGCCCTGCGGCCATCGTCATGGCGGTCATCGCGCTGGCCCGCTCCACCGCTCGTCGCGGCCGCGCCCTGCTCGGGCTCGCGCTCGGTGTCGCCGACCTGGTCGTTCTCACTTTCCTCGTCACCGGAGACGGCGTCGTCGCCTGGAATTTCGGCGGCTGACGGAGCGCGGAAACCGACTCACCCCCCACCGGATCGGGCTCCGGAGCGGGGCGGCCCGGACCGTACCTTCCGCGGTGCGCGGGCACCGGGACCCCATGCGCCCGCCATACGCCCCGCCGCAGGCTCGTAGAATCGAGCCCACCATGGCTTACCTCGACCACGCCGCGACCACGCCGATGCTGCCGGAGGCGATCGCGGCGATGACCGCGCAGCTCGCCGCCACCGGCAACGCGTCCTCACTCCACGCCGCCGGGCGCCGGGCCCGCCGTACCGTCGAGGAGTCCAGAGAGAACCTCGCCGATGCCCTCGGTGCCCGCCCCAGCGAGGTGGTCCTCACCTCCGGCGGCACCGAATCGGACAACCTCGCGGTGAAGGGCCTGTACTGGGCCCGCCGCGACGCGGACCCCCGCCGCACCCGGGTCCTGGCCAGCCCCGTCGAGCACCACGCGGTGCTGGACGCCGTCGACTGGCTCGCCGAGCACGAGGGCGCGACCGTCGAGTACCTCCCCGTCGACGCGTACGGCCGTGTCCACCCCGGAGCACTGCGCGAGGCCTTGGACCGCAACCCCGACGACGTCGCGATGATCACCGTGATGTGGGCGAACAACGAGATCGGCACGATCATGCCGGTACGCGAACTGGCCGACGTGGCCCGCGAGTTCGACGTCCCCATGCATGCGGACGCGGTGCAGGCCTTCGGGCAGCTCGAAGTCGACTTCGCCCGGTCGGGGCTGGCGGCGATGACCGTGAGCGCGCACAAGATCGGCGGTCCGTTCGGTGTCGGCGCGCTGCTGCTCGGCCGCGAGTACACCCCCGTACCCGTGCTGCACGGTGGCGGGCAGGAACGCCATGTGCGCTCCGGCACCCTGGACGTGCCCGGCGTCGCCGCGTTCGCCGTCGCGGGCAGGATCGCCGCCGACGGGCGTGAGGACTTCGCCCGGGAGATCGGCGGTCTCCGTGACGAGCTGGTCGCGGCTGTTCTGGCGCAGGTCCCCGATGCGATCCTCGGCGGTGACCCGGCACCCGGCGGGCGCCTGCCGGCCAACGCGCACTTCACCTTCCCCGGCTGCGAGGGCGACTCGCTCCTGCTGCTGCTGGACGCCCAGGGCATCGAATGCTCCACCGGATCGGCCTGCACTGCCGGGATCGCCCAGCCCAGCCACGTCCTGCTGGCCACCGGCACCGATCCGGACCTGGCCCGCGGCACCCTGCGCTTCTCCCTCGGCCACACCTCCACCAAGCAGGACGTCGAGGACGTGGCGCGGGCGATCGCCCCGGCTGTGGAGCGGGCTCGGACGGCGGGGCTCAGCTGATTTCGCGCCTCGGCGCCCTCAGGCCTTCGCCGCGCGTACCAGCTTCATGTAGCGGTCCCAGTCCCAGTGTTTCCCCGGGTCCGTGTGGTCGGCCCCCGGCACCTCCACGTGCCCGATGATGTGCTCGCGGTCCACCGGTATGTCGTACCGCGCGCATATCGCCGCGGTCAGCCGGGCGGACGCCCCGTACATCGCCGCCGTGAAGCCCTGCGGGCGGTCCACGAACCCTTCGTGCTCGATGCCCACGCTGCGTTCGTTGTAGGAGCGGTTGCCGGCGTGGAACGCCACGTCCAGCTCGCGGATCATCTGCGTCACATGGCCGTCCTTGCGCACCACGTAATGAGCGGCGGCCCCGTGCCCCGGGTCCCGGAAGACCCGGACCGCGCTGGCGAAGCTCCCCTGTGTGATGTGGATGACCACCCGGTCGATGCCGTAGTCGTCGGGGCGGTCCGCCCGCCGCCAGTTCGACTCGGAGGCCGCCGTCCACGAGGCCCGCGCGTAATCCACCTCACCCGGCTTGCGCGGTTTCTCCACCCCGGGCAGCCGCCACCAGGCCCGCTTCAGCCGGTCCCGCGCCAGCGCCGCCGTACCGGCCGCCGTGACGGCACCGCCGATCAGCACCGCGCGCCGGCTGATGCCGCTGCCGGTGCCCGATCCTGCGGGGCCCTTGGCGCCCGCCGTCCCCTTGGTCCCCATGTGACCGACAACGCTTATCCGCGAGCGTTCGGTTCCCGGCGACCCGTACCCTGGTGGAGCTATGACTCAGACTTCCCAGCGCCCCCTCCGTGTCCTCGCCGCCATGTCGGGCGGTGTCGACTCCGCCGTCGCGGCGGCCCGCGCCGCCGAGGCGGGCCACGACGTGACCGGTGTGCACCTCGCCCTGTCGGCCAACCCGCAGTCCTTCAGGACCGGGGCCCGGGGCTGTTGCACCATCGAGGACTCCCGTGACGCCCGCCGTGCCGCGGACGTCATCGGCATCCCCTTCTACGTCTGGGACCTCGCGGAACGCTTCCGTGAGGACGTCGTGGAGGACTTCGTCGCGGAGTACGAGGCGGGGCGCACCCCCAATCCGTGCCTGCGCTGCAACGAGAAGATCAAGTTCGCGGCCCTGCTCGACAAGGCCCTGGCACTCGGCTTCGACGCGGTCTGCACCGGCCACTACGCCACCGTGGTCCTCGCCGCGGACGGCAGCCGTGAGCTGCACCGCGCCTCCGACATGGCCAAGGACCAGAGCTACGTCCTGGGCGTCCTGGACGAGCGCCAGCTCGCCCACGCGATGTTCCCGCTCGGCGACACCCTCACCACCAAGGACGAGATCCGAGCCGAGGCCGAGCGCCGGGGTCTCGCGGTGGCCAAGAAGCCCGACAGCCACGACATCTGCTTCATCGCCGACGGCGACACCCAGGGCTTTCTGGCGGACCGCCTCGGCGGCAGGGCGGAGGGCGACATCCTCGACGAGTCCGGTACGAAGCTCGGCACCCACGAGGGCGCCTTCGGCTTCACCATCGGCCAGCGCAAGGGCCTGCGCATCGGCCACCCGGCCGCCGACGGAAAGCCGCGCTACGTCCTGGACATCTCGCCGGTGAACAACACGGTGACGGTCGGCCCCGTCGAGGCCCTCGACGTGACCGCCCTGACCGCGATCAAGCCCCGCTGGTGCGGCACGCCGCCGTCGGGCCCGGGCACGTACACCGCCCAGCTCCGCGCCCACGGCGGCGAGACCGAGGTGAGCGCCGAGCTGCTCGACGGCACGCTCCACGTCACCTTCACCGAGCCGGTGCGGGGCGTGGCCCCCGGCCAGGCGGTCGTGCTGTACGACGGCACGCGCGTGGTCGGGTCGGCGACGATCGCCACGACGGTGCGGCGGGAGACGACGACCGCGGCACCCGCCAACTGACCCAGCAGGCAGGGCCGGTGGCCGCGGCGGTGCGACGCCTGCCCGGCCACCCGGCTTCAGGCCGGTCCTGCGGCGTCCCGACCGCACCGGACGGCGACTTCGCGAAGGCGCGGGTCAGCCCGGCGGTCGCGAAGGCGGTGACGGCGGTCGTGCGGGGAGACGGGGCCGCTGCCCGGGGCGGTCCGCCGACGGCCGCCCGTACGTTTCCGGAACCAGGCCGCACGCCGGCCCCGCAGCGCTCGGCGACCTCGGCGATCTCGTGGACCGACGGCTCCGGCAGCACGCCTCCGATCATGACGTCGGTGGACGTGGCCCTCGTCCACCGACTCTGCCCCTCCGCGCGCCCGCTGCGGCCCGCGACCGGCCCCCGCGCGGCAACGCCCGACCCCTGTACGGGCGTGGCCGCGCGGGGTGCTTCTGGCCCCCCGGCCCGCCCGTGTGTTCCTCAGGCATCCGGCATGCCGCACGCCCCGGGTTCAGGATGCCTGTCGTACGTACACGTCACGGGTGAAGAACTCCGCCAGCACCGGAGCGATCACCTGTGGCGCCAGCTCCCGCGTCTGCCCCGTCAGGGTGCGGTGACGGCCCCGGGGGAGCGCGTCCGCCAGCAGGCGGGTCGAGCTCCTCGCGGTGGCCGGGCTGAAGCCGCCGCAGACCACCAGGGTCCGCGAGGTCACCGAGGCGAACCGCTCGGCCGGTACCGCGCCGTCGCCCAGCACCGCGTCGTCGTACGCGAGGGTGTGTGCCATGGACTCCAGGGTCCGCCACAGCGGCGCCCTCCGCATCCTGGCGATCATCTCGGCCGCGACCCCCGTCGTGGACAGGAACAGCTCCACCGCCCCGCCCCGGTCCCCGGCGGACAGCAGTCGGTGCAGGCGGGCCGTGCAGCCGGCCTTGAACAGCAGACCGGCGGCCCCCGGGGTGTACGGCGGCTCGTACACCGCGAGCCGGGTGGCCGGGAGCCCTGCTGCCCGGGCCTCCAGGGCCAGCGCACCGCCGGCCCCGACACCGAACACCGAGGGCCTGCCGCCCACCGCCCCCGCGACCGCCGCCAGATCCTCGATCTCGCGCTCCACCGCATACGGCGACCCGTCCCCGCTGGCGCCCCGGCCCCGCCGGTCGTACGTGACCACCTCGAAGCGCGGCGCGAGGAGGCGGGCCAGCGGGGCCTCGGTCTCCGCTGTGCACAGCGCACCGCCCACCAGGATCAACGGTGGTCCTTCGCCCCGGCGCCGGTAGGCGATCAGGGTGCCGTCGCGGGAGAGAGTCTTGTCCATGTGGGGGTGGACTGCGGGCTCCCGGGAAACTCATCGCTCTCGGCGAGGAATTCTCGGAATTTCTCCACGGCTCTTCCCTGGAAGGGGGGCTGACGGGGCGCCGGCTGTCAGCCGGGCAGGATCTCGGTGTCGTAGAAGCAGAAGTGGTCCTTGATCGCGGCCACTTCGTCCTTCGGCTCCGGGTACGCCCAGACGAGGTCGGCCGCCTCCGGCCGCGACCAGTAGGAGGCGTCCCCCTTGAACGGGCAGTGGGTGCGGGTGTCCGACGCCGTCAGCAGTCCTGTACGGACGTCCTCGGGCGGCAGGTAGTAGCGGACCGGACAGCCCGTCTCGCGCAGGACGAGCGGGCGCCGGCTCTCGGCGAGCAGTACTCCGTCGCGGACCACACGCACGTGCTCGGTGCCGGGCTCGACGGTGATGCGGTGTCCTCGGGTGGAAGTCATGTGGTGTTCAGCCCCCCGGGCCGCGGGATTCTTCCCCGGACGCGGCACTGTCGGTACCGGGCTCTAACGTGGCAGGCATGAACATCTGCGTTTTCCTCTCAGCCGCCGAACTCGACGACCGCTACACCGTGCCTGCCCGTGAGTTCGCCGAGCTGATCGGCCGCGGTGGGCACACCCTGGTCTGGGGCGGTTCCGAGAGCGGGCTGATGAAGGTCGTGGCGGACGGCGTGCAGGAGGCCGGCGGGAGGCTGGTCGGGGTGTCCGTGGACTTCCTGGCCGCGAAGGCGCGGACGAATGCGGACGAGATGGTGATCGCGCGGGACCTCGCCGAGCGCAAGGCGCTCCTCCTGGAGAAGTCCGACGCCGTCGTGATCATGGTGGGCGGCACCGGCACGCTCGACGAGGCCACCGAGATCCTGGAGCTGAAGAAGCACGGCAAGACCACCAAGCCGGTCGTGCTGCTCAACACCGCGGGGTTCTACGACGGTCTGCGCCAGCAGTTCCAGCGCATGGAGGACGAGGGTTTCCTGCCGCTGCCGCTGACCGACCTGGTGTTCTTCGCCAAGGACGGGGTCGGCGCTCTGGCCTACCTGGAGGAGTGGGCCGGCCTGCAGTGATGCGTCGTCGCTGACGCGACGGGTGCGACGATGGTGGCATGTCCACTCACCTCATCACCGGTGCCGGGTCCGGCATCGGCGCAGCCGTCGCCCGCCGTCTCACGGAGCGCGGGGACGAGCTCGTCCTCCTGGCCCGCGACGCGGGACGCGCCAGGGAACTGGCCGCGCTCCACCCCGGCGCCCGCACGATCGTCGGCGACCTGTCCAACCCGGACCGGCTCTCCTGGGCCTTCGGCCAGCAGTCGATGCCGGAGCGGCTCGACTCACTGCTGCACATCGCGGGCGTCGTCGAGCTCGGCCGGGTAGGCGAGCTCACCCCCAAGGCATGGCACTTCCAGCTCAACGCCAATCTGATCGCCCCGGCCGAGCTGACCCGCCTCCTCCTGCCGCAGCTGCGGGTCGCCGAGGGCCACGTCCTCTTCGTCAACTCCGGCGCCGGGCTCGCCGCTCACGCCGAGTGGGGCGCGTACGCGGCGAGCAAGCACGGCCTGAAGGCGCTGGCCGACTCGCTGCGCCACGAGGAGCACGGGAACGGGGTCCGCGTGACGTCCGTCTACCCGGGCCGCACCGCCAGCCCCATGCAGGCCAAGGTCCACCAGCAGGAGGGCAAGGAGTACGACGCCTCGCGCTGGATCGACCCCGAGTCGGTCGCCACCACGATCCTGATGGCGCTCGACCTGCCCCGCGACGCCGAGGTCAACGACCTCACGGTGCGTCCCGGCCGCTGACGGACGGGCGGGCCGGGCGGTGCGGTGTGCGTCCCGGCCGCTGACGGACGGGCGGCGGGGTGGTGCGCCCCGGCCGCCGACGGTCAGGGCGGGCATCGGCCCTCTGCCGAGGCGCCCGGCCGCCGACGGGCCGGACCGGGAACGGCCGTAGGCTTCCCGCGTGAGCGAGAAGAGCAAGTTCAGCGGGTGCCCGGCCACCGGAATCGGTTCGATGCCCGGAGGGGACGCACGGGAGGCGGCGAAGACCGTCACCGGCTCCTTCGGCGACGGCCAGGGCGTGCCGTATCTGGCGGAACTGCCCGCGCGCGGCCCCGGCGCGGACATGATCGGGCGGACCATCGGGCTGCTCGTCGAGATGTACGGACACGTCGAGCCGAGCGGCTGGCGCATCAGTGACCGGCCGGGGCGCGACACCCGCCGGGCCCGGTCCTGGCTCGGCGAGGACCTCGACGCGCTGGAGGAGTTCACCCAGGGGTACGAGGGCCCTCTCAAGGTGCAGGCCGTCGGGCCGTGGACGCTGGCCGCCGCGCTGGAACGCCGGAGCGGCGAAGCCGTCCTCGGCGACCCGGGCGCCTGCCGCGACCTGGCGGGCTCGCTCGCGGAGGGGCTGCGCAACCACCTCGCCGAGGTGCGGCGCCGGATGCCCGGTGCGCGCGTGATCCTCCAGCTAGACGAGCCGTCGCTGACCGGGGTCCTGCTCGGGCGGATCAGGACGGCGAGCGGCTACCGCACCTATCGGGCCGTGGACCGCCAGATCGTGGAGGACACCCTGCGCGACGCGCTGGGCGCGGCCGGTGAGGCCGCCACGGTCGTGCACACCTGCGCCCCCGACGTGCCCTTCGCCCTGCTCCGCCGGGCCGGGGCCGACGGGATCTCCTTCGACTTCTCCCTGCTCACCGAGCGTGAGGAGGAGGCGATCGGGGAAGCGGTCGAGGGTGGCACCCAGCTGTTCCTCGGGGTCGTGCCGGGCACCGACCCGGCCTCGGGCGGATTGTCGGACCCGGGCGGTAGCGTCATGGGTGTCAGGACGCTGTGGCGCAGGCTGGGGCTGAATCCGGGGACTCTGACCGAGTCTGTGGCGATCACTCCCTCGTGCGGTCTCGCGGGTGCCTCGCCCGCGTACGCCCGTGCCGCGCTCGCCCACTGCGCCCGGGCCGCGAAATCGCTCGCAGACAACCCTGAGTAACGGGGTACTGGGCAACGGGAGGACGGGACGATGGCCGGCGAACAGCAGACGTCACTGCCAGGCGAACAGGAGACGGCCGTGCCGGCGGAGGCGCGCGAGCGGCACGCGCTCCTGTCCGAGCAGGTCGAGGAGCACCGCTTCCGCTATTACGTGAACGACCAGCCGGTCGTCAGCGACGCCGAGTTCGACCGGCTGATGCGTGAGCTGGAGGCACTGGAGGACGAGCGCCCGCAACTGCGCACACCCGACTCGCCGACCCAGAAGGTCGCCGGCCCGTACCGGACGGAATTCACCTCCGTCGCGCACCGCGAGCGGATGCTGTCCCTGGACAACGCCTTCGACGACGAGGAGCTGACCGCCTGGGGCGAGCGGATCGCCCGGGACGTGGGCGCCACCGGCTACCACTTCCTGTGCGAGCTCAAGATCGACGGCCTCGCGGTCAACCTCACCTACGAGCACGGACTGCTGACCCGGGCCGCGACCCGGGGCGACGGCCGCACCGGCGAGGACATCACGCCCAACGTCCGTACGATCGCGGAGATCCCGCACCGGCTGAAGGGCGACCGGATCCCGGAGCTCGTCGAGATCCGCGGCGAGGTCTTCTTCCCGATGGAGGGGTTCGAGGAGCTGAACGCCCGGCTGGTGGAGGCCGACGACAAACCCTTCGCCAACCCGCGCAACGCGGCGGCCGGTTCCCTGCGCCAGAAGGACCCCAAGGTCACCGCCACCCGGCCGCTGCACATGGTGGTCCACGGCATCGGCGCCCGGGAGGGCTTCGACATCGACCGTCTCTCGCACGCCTACGAGCTGCTCCACGAGTGGGGCCTGCCCACCGCCAAGTACAACAAGGTGGTGGACTCACTCGCGGGGGTGCGCGAGTTCATCGCCCACTTCGGTGAGCACCGGCACTCCGTGGAGCACGAGATCGACGGGGTCGTCGTCAAACTCGACGAGATCCCCCTCCAGGGCCGGCTCGGCTCCACCTCCCGCGCACCGCGCTGGGCGATCGCCTGGAAGTACGCGCCCGAGGAGGTCAACACCAAGCTGGTCAACATCCGCGTCGGCGTCGGGCGTACCGGCCGCGTCACCCCGTACGCACAGGTCGAACCGGTCGAGGTGGCGGGCTCCGAGGTGGAGTTCGCGACGCTGCACAACCAGAACGTGGTCCGGGCCAAGGGCGTCCTGATCGGCGACACCGTCGTGCTCCGCAAGGCCGGCGACGTGATCCCGGAGATCCTCGGTCCGGTCGTGGACCTGCGGGACGGCACCGAGCGGGCGTTCGTCATGCCCACGCACTGCCCCGAGTGCGGGACGGAGCTGAAGCCCATGAAGGAGGCGGACGTAGACGTCCGGTGCCCCAACGCCCGCTCGTGCCCGGCGCAGCTGCGGGAGCGGGTCGCCTACCTGGCGGGCCGCAAGTGCCTGGACATCGACCACTTCGGCTTTGTCGCCGCCGCGGCGCTGACCAGGCCGCTGGAGCCCGCCGATCCACCGCTGCGGGACGAGGGCGACCTCTTCGGACTGACCGTCGGGCAACTGCTGCCCATCCGCGCCTATGTCCGCGACCCGGACAGCGGCCTGCCCAAGCGGGACCCGAAGACCGGCGAGGAGAAGACCGCCCTGGTCTTCGCCAACCAGCAGGGCGAGCCGAAGAAGAACGCCAGCGCCATGCTGGATGCCATCGCCGCGGCGAAGGAGGCCCCGCTGGCCCGCATCCTCACCGGGCTCTCCATCCGGCACGTGGGGCCGGTCGCCGCTCAGGAGCTGGCCCGTCAGTTCCGGTCCATGGACCGGATCGAGGAGGCCACCGAGCAGGAGCTGTCCGACGCCGACGGGGTCGGGCCGATCATCGCCGCCTCGGTCAAGCAGTGGTTCGCCGAGGAGTGGCACCGCGAGATCCTGCGCAAGTGGCGGGAGGCCGGGGTCCGGATGGAGGACGAGGGGGCCGGCGAGGAGGAGGGGCCCAGGCCGCTCGAAGGACTCACGGTCGTCGTCACCGGAACCCTCGCCACGCACACCAGGGACGGCGCGAAAGAGGCCCTTCAGAGCCGCGGAGCGAAGGTCACCGGTTCCGTCTCGAAGAAGACCTCCTTCGTCGTCGTCGGCGACAACCCCGGGTCGAAGTACGACAAGGCGATGCAGCTGAAAGTGCCCGTGCTCGACGAGGACGGCTTCGCGGTGCTGCTCGAACAGGGGCCCGACGCGGCGCGCGAGGCCGCCGTTCCGATCGAGGAGCAGCAGGGGGGCGAGCGAAGCGGTGCCGGAGCGTGAGAGTGGTGTGACGCACCGTCGGATTCACCCGATCGGCGCATAGCAGATGCTGACGGATGGTCGGTTCGCATTCGGGCAAGAGCTGTAGACCGCTGCCCGTGGACCCCCTCGGCGGCCTACTGTTGGGAGACGCGCCTGCGGTACCCGGTCATCGCGTGGGACGGGGCGTGAGGGCGCGGAACGGAACCATCGGGTGACATCGGCATCGCCGGCTGTGAGAGGGACGGAATGGAACCGACCGAGAACGCCGCACCGGTGTCGCGGCTGCAGGGTTTCACCGGCCTCACGCCCAAAGTGGGTGCCGTCGTCGTGGGCCTCGCCACGGTCCAGCTCGCGACCGGCTTCTACCGGACCGTGAGCAGCGGCCACGCCCTCTTCCCGGACGGGCGCGCCGGCTGGTCGCTCGCCGTCCTCACGGGGATCGTCGTCGGGCATCTGGTCGCGCTCGGCCGCGACCGGTGGTGGGGTGGCACCGGTTCGGGCGCCGCCCTCACGCTCGCCGTGCTCCTTCTCTACGGCTGGGTGCCCGCGGGCCTGGTCAGCCTGGTCGTGGTCGTCCTCGTCGGCGTGGCCCGCCGGCACCGCTGGTGGCAGGGGTTGCTGCACGGGGCGGTGGACATCCTGGGCGTGGGCGCGGCGGCACTCGTCCTCGCGGCGTTCGGTGAGGTGCAGTCCGTCGAATCGCCCTGGCAGCCACTCGACTGGGGTATCGACGCCGTCCCGGAAGTCCTGCTCGCGGCCTCCACCTATCTGCTCGTCACCCGGGTCCTGCTGTGGTACGCCCGGTCCCCCCAGGGCGGCGGGCTGCCCACGGTCGCCCGCACCGCGTTGCTGCGGCAAGGTCTTGTCGCCGTCGCGCTCCTCGGCATCGCACCGTTGATCTGCGTCGTCGCGACGGCGATGCCCGTCCTGCTGCCCCTCTTCGCGGTCCCGCTGATCGCGCTGGACTCCACGCTCTGGATCGCCCGCGCGAGGGCGGAGGAGCAGCTGAGGGACCCGCTGACCGGACTGCCGAACCGGCAGTGGCTGCTGGAGCGCACCTGGACGGCGCTGGAGGAGGCCGAGAACCTCGGCAGCCGTGTCGGCCTCGTCCTCATCGACCTCGACCGCTTCCGGGCGGTCAACGACACACTCGGCCATCTCGCCGGGGACCGGCTGCTGCTGCAGATAGCGGACCGGCTGCGGCTCGCCCTGCCGCGGGGCGCGGAGGCGGCCAGACTCGGCGGCGACGAGTTCGCCGTCCTGCTGCCGACCGCGGACTCCACCACCAGCACCCAGCGGGTGGCCCGCCATCTGGTGGCCGAGCTCTCCTCCCCGCTGGACCTCGACGGACTCACCCTGGTGCTGGAGGCCAGCGCGGGTGTCGCCGTCCACCCCGACCACGCGCTGGACGCGGAGGGGCTGCTGCGGCGCGCGGACGTGGCGATGTACCAGGCCAAGCGTGACCGGACGGGCGTGGAGGTGTACGAGTCGAAGCGCGACAGCAACACCCCGGACCGGCTCGGCCTCCTCGGTGATCTGCGGCGCGCACTGGACGCGGGCGAAGTGGAACTCCACTACCAGCCGAAGGTCCGCTTCGACGGCCAGGTGGCCGGCCTGGAGGCCTTGGTGCGCTGGGTGCACCCGGAGCGGGGCAGGGTCCCTCCGGACGAGTTCATCGCCATCGCCGAGTCGTCCGGGCTGATGCCGCACCTGACGGAGTACGTCCTGGAAACGGCCCTGGCCCAGGTCGCCCGGTGGCGGGCGCAGGGTCTCTTCGTCCCGGTCGCGGTCAACGTGTCCCCGCGCGATGTGCACACCCCGGGCTTCGCGGGCGGCGTCGCGGCCCGGCTGGCCCGGCACGGTGTCCCGGCCGGCGCCCTGCAGCTGGAGATAACGGAGCACGTGCTGCTGGAGGACCCGCAGCGGGCCGCGGACACGCTGGCCGGACTGACCGGCCACGGCGTGAAGATGTCCCTGGACGACTTCGGTACGGGGTACTCCTCGCTCGTCCACCTGCGCCGGCTTCCGGTGAGCGAGCTCAAGATCGACCGGTCGTTCGTGGCCCGGCTCGCCATCGACCACGAGGACGCGGAGATCGTCCGCTGCACGATCGACCTGGCGCACTCGCTCGGTCTGCTGGTGGTCGCCGAGGGTGTCGAGGACGACGAGACGTGGGAGCGGTTGCGGGACCTGCGCTGCGATGCCGTGCAGGGATGGCTGGTGGCGGCCGCGATGCCGCCCCAGGAGACGACCGCGTGGCTGCGGGCGCGCGGCGAGCACGGATGGCGGCGGCCCGCGGAGCTGGCTGCGGCTGCCGCGGCGGCCGCTGCAGCGGCGAGTGTGGCCGCCGCGGCAAAGGGCGAGCTGGAGCAGCGGCCTTCCGGGCGGACGGTCGACTCACGGCCGGCGACGACGTAGGGCGGGCATCGAGGCATCGCGGGCGGGCTGCGGTGAGGTGACCGGAGGCGCCCCGGGGCCGCTTCGTCCTCCACCGCCGAACGGGCCTCGGCGGTGCCCGGTCACCGCTTCGTCTGCGGGAGGCGGCCCGGTGTCCCACAGGTGGCCGTGGCCGGTGCGGGCGACCCCATAGGATTGGGGGTCGGTGGCACATTTCCACCTGCCGCCGGCCCCGGCCAAAACCACACACCAACCCCTGAGGATCGCTGCATGCCTGGCATCACGCGCGAGGAGGTCGCCCACCTCGCCCGGCTGGCGCGTCTGGAGCTGAAGGGCGAAGAGCTCGATCACTTCGCCGGTCAGCTCGACGACATCATCGGCGCGGTCGCCCGCGTCTCCGAGGTCGCCGACCAAGACGTACCGCCGACCTCCCACCCGCTGCCGCTGACCAACGTCATGCGGGCGGACGAGGTCCGTCCGTCGCTCACCCCCGCGCAGGCGCTCTCCGGCGCCCCGGCCCAGGAGCAGCAGCGTTTCAAGGTGCCGCAGATCCTGGGGGAGGACTAAAAGTCATGACGGACATCAGCACCATCATCAAGCTCACCGCTGCCGAGATCGCCGCGAAGATCGCTGCGGGCGAGCTCACGGCCGTCGAGGTCACCGAGGCCCACCTGGCCCGGATCGAGGCCGTCGACGAGAAGGTCCACGCCTTCCTGCACATCGACCGTGAGGGCGCGCTCGCACAGGCCCGCGCGGTCGACGCCAAGAAGGCGGCCGGCGAGAAGCTCGGCCCGCTGGCCGGCGTCCCGCTCGCGCTGAAGGACATCTTCACCACCGAGGACATGCCGACCACCGTCGGTTCGAAGATCCTCGAGGGCTGGGTCCCGCCGTACGACGCGACCGTCACCAAGCGCCTGAAGGCCGCCGACGTCGTCATCCTCGGCAAGACCAACATGGACGAGTTCGCCATGGGGTCCTCCACCGAGAACAGCGCCTACGGCCCGACCGGCAACCCGTGGGACCTCACCCGCATCCCGGGCGGCTCCGGCGGCGGCTCGTCGGCGGCCCTCGCGTCGTTCGAGGCCCCGCTCGCCATCGGCACGGACACCGGCGGCTCCATCCGCCAGCCCGCCGCCGTCACCGGCACCGTCGGCGTCAAGCCCACCTACGGCGGCGTCTCCCGCTACGGCATGGTGGCCTTCTCGTCCTCCCTCGACCAGGGCGGGCCCTGCGCCCGCACGGTCCTGGACGCGGCCCTGCTGCACGAGGCCATCGCCGGACACGACCCGCTCGACTCGACCTCGATCGACGCCCCGGTCCCGCCGGTCGTCGAGGCCGCGCGCAACGGCTCCGTAGAGGGCATGCGCGTCGGTGTCGTGAAGCAGTTCTCGGGCGAGGGCTACCAGGCCGGTGTGGTCCAGCGCTTCAACGAGTCGGTCGAGCTGCTGAAGTCGCTCGGCGCCACCGTCGTCGAGCTCGACTGCCCGTCCTTCGACCTCGGCCTCTCGGCGTACTACCTCATCGCGCCGTCCGAGTGCTCCTCGAACCTCGCCCGCTTCGACGCCATGCGTTACGGCCTGCGGGTCGGCGACGACGGCACGAAGTCCGCGGAGGACGTCACCGCGCTCACCCGCGAGGCCGGCTTCGGTGACGAGGTCAAGCGCCGCATCATCCTCGGTACGTACGCGCTGAGCTCCGGCTACTACGACGCGTACTACGGCTCCGCGCAGAAGGTCCGCACGCTGATCACGCGGGACTTCGAGAAGGCGTTCGAGCAGGTGGACGTCATCGTCTCGCCGACGACGCCCACCACCGCCTTCCCGATCGGCGAGCGTGCCGACGACCCGATGGCGATGTACCTCGCGGACCTGTGCACCATTCCGACCAACCTGGCCGGCAACGCCGCCATGTCGCTGCCCTGCGGCCTGGCGCCGGAGGACGGCCTGCCGGTCGGGCTGCAGATCATCGCCCCCGCCATGAAGGACGACCGGCTGTACAAGGTCGGAGCCGCCGTCGAGGCCGCCTTCGTGGAAAGGTGGGGGCACCCGCTGCTTGAGGAGGCTCCGTCGCTATGAGCGCAATGGCTAAGAAGGCCAAGAACTTCAAGAAGTCCAAGACCGGCGCGTACGTGTCCATGGGCACCACCGCCTTCGGCGCGCTGAGCGTGTTCAAGCAGGTGAAGATGGCCCGCCAGGACAACGACACGCTGCGTCTGATCGACGCCGCCGTATCCGCCGCCGCGATCGTGACCGGACTCGCCATCCTTTACCGCGAGCTCAAGCGTCTCGGCGACGACGACGTCCTGCTGGGCTGAGAGGGAAAGTTTCAGTGACTGTCATTGACCTGGAGTCGTACGAGGACGCCCTCGCGACGTACGACCCCGTCATGGGCCTCGAAGTCCATGTCGAGCTCGGCACCAAGACCAAGATGTTCTGCGGCTGCTCCACCGAGCTCAAGCAGGACGCCAACTCGCAGACCTGCCCGGTCTGCCTCGGCCTGCCCGGCGCACTGCCGGTCGTGAACGAGATCGGCGTCGAGTCCGCCATCAAGATCGGACTCGCGCTGAACTGCGAGATCGCCGAGTGGTGCCGTTTCGCCCGGAAGAACTACTTCTATCCGGACATGCCGAAGAACTTCCAGACCTCCCAGTACGACGAGCCGATCGCCTTCGACGGCTATCTGGACGTCCAGCTGGAGGACGGGGAGATCTTCCGGGTGCAGATCGAGCGCGCCCACATGGAGGAGGACACCGGCAAGTCGACGCACGTCGGCGGTGCCACCGGCCGCATCCACGGCGCGTCCCACTCCCTGCTCGACTACAACCGCGCGGGCATCCCGCTCATTGAGATCGTCACCAAGCCGATCGAGGGAGCGGGCGCACGCGCCCCCGAGGTCGCCAAGGCGTACGTCGCCGAGCTCCGCGAGCTCATCAAGGCGCTGGGCGTCTCGGAGGCCCGCATGGAGATGGGGCAGATGCGCTGCGACGTGAACCTGTCGCTGCGCCCCCACGGCCGAGAGGCGTTCGGTACCCGCTCGGAGACGAAGAACGTGAACTCGCTGCGTTCCGTCGAGCGGGCCGCCCGCTTCGAGATCCAGCGTCACGCCGCGGTGCTGAACTCGGGCGGCACGATCGTGCAGGAGACCCGGCACTTCCATGAGGAGGACGGCTCCACCACGGCCGGCCGCATCAAGGACAACGCCGAGGACTACCGCTACTTCCCCGAGCCCGACCTGGTGCCGGTCGCTCCGGCCCGGGAGTGGGTCGAGGAGCTCCGCAAGGGGCTGCCCGAGCTGCCGCGGCTGCGCCGCGCACGGCTCAAGGAGGAGTGGGGTGTCTCCGAGCACGACATGCAGTCCATCCTCAACGCGGGCGCGGTCGACCTGATCGTCGCCACGACCGAGGCGGGCGCCCCGTCGGACCAGGCCCGCAAGTGGTGGATGGGCGAGCTCGCCCGTAACGCCAACGAGACCGGCCGCGGTCTCGACGAGCTGGGTGTCACCCCCGCGCAGGTCGCCAGGGTCGCTGAGCTAGTCACCTCCGGCGATCTCAACGACAAGCTGGCCCGTCAGGTCCTGGAGGGCGTCCTCGCGGGCGAGGGCGACCCGGACACCGTCGTCGAGAAGCGCGGCCTGAAGGTCGTCTCCGACGAGGGCGCGCTGTCCACAGCCGTGGACGAGGCGATCGCGGGCAACGCCGCCATCGCGGACAAGATCCGCGGCGGCAAGGTCGCTGCCGCCGGTGCGCTCGTCGGCGCCGTCATGAAGGCCACCCGTGGCCAGGCGGACGCCGCCCGGGTTCGTGAGCTGATCCTGGAGAAGCTGGGCGTCGAGGGCTGAGTCTCCCGCACGACCGCGAAGGGGCGGTGCATCCGGTTCTCCACCGTGTGTACCGCCCCTTCCCGCATTCGGGTTCCGGGCGCACGGCTGCTTCCAGCCGGTGTGAGCGCGTCGACGGGTGCCGCGACCGCTGCCGCGCCGCTCGCGCGCCCCGCCGTACGGCGGTGCTTATGTCGCTCATGTGTGGATCCAACCCATGTGAGTAAGGCCACGAAACGGGCAAATGATCACAGTTGGCTGTCAGAGTGACGGTTCTCAAGGTCATGCGTTCTCACGCGGACGGTTCTGCCCGAACCTCCGGGGAGACCACGAACCCGCAGGGAGTACGTCCCTTGGCTGCCATCGCCCGCTGGTGTGTCACGCACCGCCTCCTCGCCGTCCTCATCTGGCTGCTCACTCTCGGCGGAACAGCGGCCGCGGCGGGATTCGCGGGTTCCGCCTACTCCAACGACTACGAGGCTCCCGGCACCGAGTCCGGGCGGGCGGCCGAGCTGCTGAAGAACGGCTTCACGGATCTCGGCGGCGACACCGACACGATCGTCTGGCACACCGACGACTCCACCGTGCGGGCCGCCGACGTCACGCAGAAGATGACCGCCACCCTGCACGCCGTCGAGCGGCTGCCGGGTGTGGGGGCCGTCAGCGGGCCGTACGCGGACCCCGGTTCCGGGCAGATCAGCCCGGACGGACACACCGCCTACGCCACCGTCACCTTCGACCGGCAGGCGGACGACGTGCCGGTCGGCCAGGCCAAGGCGGTCGTCGACACCGCGAAGGCCGCCGCGGGCGATCACCTCCAGGTCGAGCTGGGCGGCTCCGCGATAGCCCTCACCGAAGCGCCGGCCGCGCACCTCAGCGAGGCCGTCGGGGTGGTCGTCGCCGCCGTCGTGCTCTTCCTCGCCTTCGGCTCACTCGCCGCCAGCCTGCTGCCCATCGCCACCGCTCTCGTCTCGGTCGGCACGGCGTACGCCGGCATCGTGCTGCTCGGCCACCTGATGACCGTCGCCGACTTCGCCCCCATGCTGGGCATGCTGATTGGTCTCGGCGTAGGGATCGACTACGCGCTCTTCATCGTCACCCGGCACCGCAGAGGGCTGCGGCGCGGCATGACCGTACCCGAGGCGGCGCAGCACGCCGTCGCGACGACCGGCCGGGCCGTCGTCTTCGCCGGGGCCACCGTCTGCATCGCGCTCCTCGGCATGCTGATCCTGCGGCTGAGCTTCCTCAACGGCGTCGCCATCGCCGCCTCCCTCACCGTCGTCCTGACCGTCGCGGCGTCCGTGACGCTGCTGCCCGCCCTGCTGTCCTTCATCGGCATGCGGGCGCTGAACCGGCGCGAGCGCAGACGGCTGGCCGAGCGCGGCCCGCAGCCGGAGCCGGCCACGGGCTTCGCGGCCCGCTGGTCCGCCTTCGTGGAGCGGCATCCCAAGCTGCTCGGCGGCCTCGCCGCCGCCGTGATGCTGCTCCTCGCGCTCCCCACCTTCTCGCTCCACCTGGGCAGCTCCGACCAGGGCAACAACGCGCGGTCCTCGACGACCCGGCAGGCGTACGACCTGCTGGGGCAAGGATTCGGTCCTGGTGTCAACGGTCCTCTGACCGTCGCCGCGCACCTGGACGGCGCCGACGACCGGCTCGCCATGGACACCCTGCCGGCGACGCTGCGTGCGACCGAAGGGGTCGCGTGGGCCTACCCGGTGACGTACAACTCCAGCGCCGACACCGCGTACGTCACGGTCGTCCCGGACTCCGCCCCGCAGTCCCGGCAGACGAGTGAGCTCGTCGACCGGCTGCGCACGGACGTCCTGCCCAAGGCGTCCGAGAACACCTCACTCCAGGCCCATGTGGGCGGTGTGACGGCGAGCTACGACGACTTCGCCCAGATCATCATCGGCAAGCTTCCGCTCTTCATCGGCGTCGTCGTGGGACTCGGCTGTCTGCTCCTGCTGGTGGCCTTCAGGTCGGTCGGCATCCCGCTGAAGGCGGCGGTGATGAACGTGGCGGCGGTGGCCTCCTCGTTCGGTGTCGTCGTCGCGGTCTTCCAGTGGGGCTGGGGGAGCGAACTGCTCGGGCTGGGCAGCGCGGGGCCCATCGAGCCCTTCCTTCCGGTGATCATGGTGTCCGTGCTCTTCGGCCTCTCGATGGACTACCAGGTGTTCCTGGTCGGCCGGATGTACGAGGAGTGGCTGGAGACGGGCGACAACCGTCGGGCGGTCAGGGTCGGTCTCGCCGAGACCAGCCGGGTGATCAACTCGGCTGCCGTGATCATGATTTCGGTCTTCCTCGCCTTCGTGCTGAGCGGCGACCGGGTCATCGCGATGTTCGGCATCGCCCTGGCCGCGGCCGTGGCCCTGGACGCCTTCGTCCTGCGCACCCTGCTGGTCCCCGCCCTGATGCACCTGCTGGGCGGCGCCAACTGGTGGCTGCCCGGGTGGCTCGACCGGCGCTTGCCTCGTATCAGCATCGAACCGCCCGACTGCGGGGCGCCACGGCCGAAGATCCCGGCGGCGTACGGGGGCGGGAACGAGAGCGACGAGGCCGCGGCGGCCGCTCAGCGCGTGCACTGATCCGGGCCGGGAGGCCCGGTCGGAGCTCGGGACGGTCAGCCGGTCCGGTGCAGGATCGCCTCGCGCAGTGAACGTACGGAGGAGGCCGCCGATGCGCGGTCCAGGCCCGTTTCGTAGAGGACGACGGTGGCGATGCTGCCCTTGTCGGCCCATGAGCAGGCAGTGCTGTCGCCGGGCAGAGCAGCGAAGGTGACGCACCTCAGACGGCCGCCGAGCCGGCCCGGGTCGGCGTCCCAGGCGCTCATGGGGCGAGCCGGGAGCCACCTCCCACAGCCGTGCCACCAGACCGGGGCCGCGGCCGTGACGGGCAGGGCGGTCGAAGGGATCGCTGCGCAGGCACAGTTCGGCGTAACCGGCGAGCAGACCGAGATCGTCGGGGAAGGCGGCCAGACCGCGCCGGTAGACCGTATCGGCCCGGTCGTCGTGATCGTCCTCTTCCTCGGCGGCATGGGCACGGGCCAGCACGGCGTAGAGGGCAGCGCTCGGACCGAACCGCTCCAGAGCCTCCTCCGCACCGACCCTGGCATCGGCGAGCCGTCCGGCGAGCAGAGCCGCCTCGGCGTGTGCTGTCGCTGTTTCCGGCTCGCCCGCCACGGGACGCACCGGATCGGCCGCTGTGCTGTCGTGCATGTGTCCCCACCCCTGGTGAACAGGCCGATACGTCATCGGCAGCGCGTCACCATCGCCTGCGTCCCGGCCGCCGGTCAACCGACGACTCAGGGGCGATCCAGCAGGTCAGAGCCCGGGTGGTGGTGCGGAAACCTCTACGAGGCCGCCGGCGGTTCCGGAGGTGGCGCCGGCCGCGTCGGATGTGAGAACGCCTCGGACGGCGATCAGGAGGACCGCATCGCGCAACCGGGACGGGTGCGTTAAGAGGGCTCTCATCTGCGGCACCTAGCGTGCGGTGCATGAACCCCACGACTCCCACCACTCCAGCAGCTCCCGTCGCCGAGGGCGAGGGCGACGGAGACAGGACGAAGAAGACGCTCACCGACACCGCTGCGAAGGAAGCCGCGGAACAGCACATCGACGAGGCGGGCCGGGGGGCCGGAACATTCCAGGACCGTGAGGTGCCCGCCGACGCGGAACCGGATCCGGCACAGGACCTCGGCCCTGATGCGGAGTTCTCCAAGGACGAGGACGAGGACGAGGAGGAGAACGGGAAGGAGTCCTCCGGCCTCGCCACCGCCGCGGCGGCCGTCGTCTCCGTCGGGCTCGGCATCGTGTCGCTCACCGGAGCCTGGAGCGGCCGGGTCGCCGCCGAGCGCGAGACGTTGATCGGGCAGATGAAGACCTCGTCCGGCGGGTCCGCCGCACAGCAGATCTCCGAGATCTACGGCGACGCCTGGCACGCCACCGCACTGGTCAACGGCCTCTTCGGCCTGCTCGCACTGCTCGTCGGCCTCTACGTCCTGGTCCGTCCGGCGTTCGGTGCCCCGTCCGCGCACCCGCAGCCGGGCTGGATCCGAGCGGTCGCCAAGGGGGGAATCGCCCTGGGCGTCCTGGGCGTGCTGATCGCCGTGTGCATGTACTTCGACCTCATCGTCGCCCTGCCGACGGCGCCCGCGACGGCTGGTTAGAGCAGGGCCGGGCCGGCTGCGGAGCTCACGGCCCTTCTGTACGTCGTCTCGCCCTGCGGTCTAAGGCGTGCGCGGGCCCGCCGGCCGGGCCCGTGCGGCGGCGTAAGTCCTTCCCTAAGGCCCCCGGCCGTCACAGATGCGGCACTCGCCCGATGCGGCGGCACCCCCTGGGGGACGAGAGTGGTGGCACGGCAGAAGCACTGCCACCACCGAGGCCCAACGGGCCCGTCCTCAGGGGGAATCACATGTACGAGCTGGAACTCCACAAGATCATGGCCGCCGAACTCGTCCGCCGTGCGGCCGACGAACGCCTCCTGCGGGAGGCCCGCCGTGCCCGCCGGGAGGCCCGCAGGTTCGCACGCCAGGAGCGCGAGAGGACGGTGAGTGCGGACAGGGAACGGGCACGGTTCGCACACGCCGCATAAGGGACCGACGACGGTGGCTGTCCGGCTTCCGCAGCCTGCGGTGTCGATGCCGTGTGCGATGCTCGGCGACGTGGAGACCAGGTCAGTCAGTCCCGTATTCGTCGGCCGCACAGGTGAACTCACCGCGCTCACCGACGCACTCGCCCGCGCCACCGCCGCCGGCGCCGGCCCGGCCGGCGGTGGCGGCGAGCCGCAGGCGCTGCTCGTCGGCGGCGAGGCCGGGGTCGGCAAGACCCGCCTGGTCGAGGAGTTCCTCGCGGTGGCGGTCCGCCGCGAGGCCGTCGTCGCCGTCGGCGGCTGCGTGGAGATCGGGGCGGACGGCCTGCCCTACGCCCCGTTCTCCACCGCCCTGCGCGCCCTGCGCCGCACCCTGCCGGAGGAGATGGCCGCGGCCTGCGCGGGCCAGGAGGGCGAACTGGCCCGACTCCTTCCGGAACTCGGCGAGGCCGGCCGGGACGCGGCCGACGAACACGGCACCGCGCGCCTCTTCGAACTCACCGCCAGGCTGCTGGAACGCATCTCCGCGGACCGCACCGTCGTGCTCGTCCTGGAGGATTTGCACTGGGCCGACTCCTCCACCAGGCACCTGCTCGCCTACCTCTTCCGCACGCTGCGCAGCGGCCGCCTCGTCGTCGTCGGCACCTACCGGGCCGACGACATCCACCGCCGCCACCCGCTGCGCCCCCTGCTGGCCGAACTGGACCGGCTGCGTACCGTGCGCCGCATCGAGCTCGCCCGGTTCAACCGGGCCGAGGTCCGCCGCCAGCTCACAGGCATCCTCGCAGGTACCCCCGAACCCGCCCTGGTGGACGAGATATTCGAGCGCTCCGACGGCAACGCCTTCTTCGTCGAGGAGCTCGCCTGCAGTCTGGAGTGCGGTGACGGCGCCGGGCTGCCCGGCTCCCTGCGCGATCTCCTCCTCGTTCGCGTCGAGGCGCTCTCCGACGACGCCCAGAAGGTCGCCCGCATCATCGCCGAAGGCGGCTCCGCGGTCGAGTACGAACTGCTCGCCGCCGTCGCCGGCCTCGCCGAGGACGAGCTCATCGAGGCCCTGCGGGGAGCCGTCGGCGCCAATCTGCTGCTCACCACCCCGGAGGGCAACGGCTACCGCTTCCGGCACTCCCTGGTCCGCGAAGCCGTCAGCGACGACCTGCTCCCGGGCGAGCGCTCCCGGCTCAACCGCCGCTACGCCCAGGCGCTGGAGGCCGAACCCACCCTCGTCCGCGACGGGGAACGCGCCACGCGCCTGGCCAGCTACTGGTACGGGGCGCACGACCCCTCCAAGGCCCTGCCCGCCGTGCTGAAAGCCTCGGTCGAAGCACGCCACCGCAACGCGTACGCCGAGCAACTACGTCTGCTGGAGCGCGCGCTGGAGCTGTGGGACGACACGCCCCAAGCGATACGCGGCACGCTTCGCCCCATCGACTACGCCGAGGTGTACCCGGCCTGCGGCCGCGACGGCTCGCACCCGCTGAGCCATCTGGACCTGATGGCCGAAGCCACCGTCGCGGCGCGCTTCGGCGGCGAGCGCGAACGGGCCCTCACCTTCTGCAAGAAGGCCCTGCGCATCCTGGAGGGCGAGGACGACGCCCTGCGCGCCGCCTGGTTCTGGGTGCAGCGCTCCCGACTGGTCCAGGACCTCGCCCGGGGCGACGGCTGGGAGGAACTGGCCACGGCCGAGGAGCTGGTCCGGGGCCTGCCCCCGTCCGCCGTGCACGCGGACGTCCTGACGAGCGTGGCCGGCTGGGGCGCCCTGCACCGGCCCGGCGCCGAGACCCTGGCCGCCGCCGAACGGGCCGTGGAGTACGCGCGGTTGGTCGGCGACGAGTACATCGAGCTGCACGCCCGGCTCACCCGCGGCTGGCTGACCGCCGATGCCGGAGCCGTTGACGAGGGCATCGCCGAGATGTACGCCGTCCGTGACCGGGCCGACGAGCTCGGGCTCGTCGGCATCATGGGCCGCGCCGGCATCAACTTGCCGTCCATCCTCGAAGGGATGGGCCGCTCCCTGGACGCGGTGGCCGCCGCCGACCACAGCATCGAGGTCTGCCACAGCCACGGTGTCGCGGACATGGAGGCCTGGGCCCGCACCAACCAGGCGATGTCGTTGTTCTCCCTCGGCCGCTGGGACGAGGCCCTCGCCACGACCGAGGCCGCTTCCCGCAAGGCGCTCTCCCGCAAGTCCCAGGGACTGGTCGCCGCACGCCGCACGGAAGTGGCACTGGCACGCGGCGACCTTGCCGAAGCCGAACGGCAACTCGCGCTGACCAGGAGGAGCTTCGGATCCAGCGATCCGCAGCCGCAGCACTTCATCAACATCGTCCGCCACACCATCACCATCGCCGTCCAGCAGGGGAACCTGCCCGAGGCACGGGCCGCCTTCGAGGCCCAGGCGGCGGAGGGCTTCCCGACCGGAACCCAGCGGTACGCCTTCCCGATGCTGCACATCGTCGCGGCGGCGGAGGCCGACGCCCGGGGGCTGCCCGCCACCGAACCGGGCAGGCCGGCCATCCTCGAACTCGTGCGCAGTCACCTCAAGCGGCTGCCGGCGCTGGTCCCCGTATGGGCTGCCTACCAAGTGCTGATCGATGCCGAACTGGCCCGGGCCGAAGGCCTCGACACCCCGGGCCACTGGGCCGGCGCCGCCCAGGTCTTCGCGCCGCTGCAGCGTCCCTACGAACTGGCGCAGATCCGCCATCGCTGGGCGGAGGCCCTGCTCATCGCCTCCGGCGACCGGGCCGCGGCCACCGCGCTGCTGCGCGACGCGCATGGCACCGCCCGGCGTCTGGGGGCGCGCCCGCTGGCCGGGACCATCGAGCTGCTGGCGGGCCGCGCCCGTATCACCCTCACCGATCCCGAAGCCGCTCACGGCTCGACGCGGGGCTCCGACGCGATCCCCGTGGTCCTGACCGTCCCGGACCACGGCGACGGCCCCGCGGGGCCGGACCACTCCGAGGAACAGCTACGGGCGGCGGCGGCCGCCGCGGTGGAGTCCTTCGGGCTGACCCCGCGCGAGCAGGACGTGCACCGGCTCGTGGCCGCCGGCCACACCAACCGCAGGATCGCCGAGGAGCTCTACATCTCACCCAAGACCGCGAGCGTGCACGTGTCGAACATCCTGGCCAAGCTCGGCGTCACCGGCCGCGGAGAAGCAGCCGCGCTCGCCCACCGGCTGCGGCTGTACCCGATGCCGAAGGACTCGTAGAACCGCGGTCACACTGCCGCCCCGGCCGGGGTCAGCCGCCGTCGCCCCCGCCGCCCGCACCCATCCCATCGCCGGCGGATCCGCCGCCCTCGCCGCCGGTGGTGTCACCGGCGTCCGTGTCGCCGCGGTCCCCGTCCGTCTCCCCGGGGTCCCCGTCCTCGTCACGGCGACGGATCACGACCTTCCCCGAGGTCAGGTCGATGGGGCCGCGTGCGGGGTCGCCGACGCCGAGGTCCACCCGGGTCAGCTCCAGCCGCTTCTGCTCCTCGGCGGCGTGCTTGCGACCGGGTGCGAAGAGTTCCTCGAAGAAGTTGAACACTGGCCGCGCACCCTTTCGCCTGCTGGAGGGCCTGTTTCGAAAGTAGCGTCGTCCGCCCGGAGAGCGGGGCCCGCGGCGTCCGGTGCGGTGCCTCGCAAGGCGGAGGGTCGTCCTCGTACGGGGCGTATGTGGACGATGCCGACAACACGGCGAGGCGCCGTGCCAGGCGTCGCGGGCCGGACGGGACTTTCGAGACGGGCCCTAGCGCACCTCGACCACCAGGATCCTGTCGTCACCCGCCTTCGGGGTGCCGCGGGTGTCCGTCTCGCTCGTCACGAGCCAGAGCTTGTTGCCGCCTGCCGCGAGCACGGTGCGCAGACGGCCGTACTTCCCTTCCAGGAACGACTGGGGGGCCGCCAGAGGTTCCTTGTCCGCCGTACCGGACAGCGGAATCCGCCAGAGCCGCTCGCCCCGCAGTCCTGCCATCCAGATCGAACCCTTGACGAAGGCGATACCGCTCGGGGACGCCTCCGACGTCTTCCACTGTGCCACGGGGTCGATGAAACCGGCCTCGCCCGCCTTGCCCTCGACCTCCGGCCAGCCGTAGTTCCCGCCCGGCACGATCCGGTTCAGCTCGTCCCATGTGTCCTGGCCGAACTCGGCCGCCCACAGCTGCTTGTGCCCGTCCCAGGCCAGACCCTGCACATTGCGGTGACCGTACGAATACACCACGGAGTCGGCCTCCGGGTTGCCGTGCAGCGGCTCACCGTCCGGGGTCATCCGCAGGATCTTGCCGGCCAGCGACTTCTTGTCCTGTGCGAGGCCGTCGTCCCCCGTCTCGCCCGTGCCCGCGTACAGCATGCGGTCGGGGCCGAAGGCGATCCGGCCGCCGTTGTGGATGGAGCCCTTGGGGATGCCCCGCAGGATCGTGTCCGGGGCGCCCAGCAGCTGGCCGGGGTTCGTCCCGTTCTCGTCGTAGAGCATGCGGGCGATGCGGTTGTCCGAAGCGGTGGTGAAGTACGCGTACACCAGGTGGTCCGTGCCGTAATCGGGGGAGACGGCGATGCCCAGCAGCCCGCCCTCGCCCGCCGGCGCCACCCCCGGCACGGTGCCCAGCAGCGTCTTCTTCCCGTTCTTCGCGTCGATCCGGGTGATCGTCCCCTTGTCACGCGAGGACACCAGCAGATCGCCGTCAGGCAGCTCCGCGAGGCCCCAGGGCGAGTCCAGGCCCTCCGTGAGGGTCGACACCACCTTCACCGAGCCCTTCGCGGGCGGCAGACCGGCGGCGGGGCGCGAGGCCGACGGCGACGTGGACGGCGAGGCCGCCCGGCCCGACGGGGACGGGGGTGAGCCGGCCGGTGAGCTAGCCCCCTGGCCCGCGGTGCTCTCGACGCCCTCCTGCGAGGAGCACCCCGCGGTGAGGATCAGGGCGCCGGCCGCCAGCACGGCCACCGCGGCCTGCCGCGCGCCACGACCGCTCCCGTGGGGCGTCGTGAAACGCCCCACCGGCTCCCGCACAGATCCGAACCTCGCACCGCGCACAGCACCGACCCCTTCGACGACCACCTGTCCCCTGTTCTTACACCGCGGCCGCGTCCAGGGTTCCCGAAGCTCCCGGACTTTCTCGCTCGGCGATCAAACTTCACACGCCGGTTCCGGTGCACGGGCGTTCGGTTCGCGGCACTCAGTCCCACGACACCCGCGGGGCCGGAAGCCGGTCGATCTCGTCGAGGTCCTGGGCCGTGAGCGTCAGCCCGGCCGCTCCCGCGTTCTCGACGGCCCACCGTGCCTGCTTGGTCCCCGGCACCGGAACCACCTGGGGCCCCTGTCGCAGCACCCAGGCCAGCGCGACCTGTGCCGGTGTCGCCCCGTACCGCTCCGCGACCCGCCGCAGTCCCACCACCACCGGCTGGTTCGCGGCCATCATCTCGGCGGTGAACCGCGGATGCCTGGCCCGCAGATCCTCCGGCTCGAAGCCCTGCCCCGGAGTGAGCGTCCCCGTCAGATAGCCGCTGCCCAGGGGCATCGCGGCCAGCACTCCGACCCCGCGCGCCGCACACCACGGCACCAGCGCCTCCAGCGCCTGCGGGGACCATACGGAGAGTTCCGCCTGCACCGCGCTCACCGGAAAGACCTGCTGGACCCGCTCCAGCTGCCGGATCGTTTCGTCGTGCGTCCGCGCGCCCCGCCTGCGGGCGGCCCTGGCACCGACCGCACACAGCCCGAGCGCCCGCACCTTGCCCGCGCTCACCAGCTCCGCCATCGCGCCCCAGGTCTCTTCGACGGGCACCTCGGGGTCGGCCCGGTGGAGCTGGTACAGATCGATCACATCCGTCTGCAACCGCCGCAGCGAGGCATCGCAGGCCCGCCGCACATAACCGGGGCGGCCGTTGGCCACGATGTGTTGATCGCCCACCAGCAGCCCGCACTTGGTGGAGAGGAACGCCTGCTCACGACGCCCCTTCAACGCCCGCCCCACCAGATGCTCATTGGTGAACGGCCCGTACATGTCGGCGGTGTCGAGCAGGTCGACACCCGCGTCGAGGGCCGCGTGCACCGCGCGCAACGCCTCGTCACCACGCTGCCGCGAGGCGCTGTACGCCCAGCTCATCGGCATGCAGCCGAGGCCGACCGCACCCACGGCGAGCGCCGCCGCACCGAGACTTCTGCGCTCCAACTCCCCGAACCCTCCCTCGCACCGCACCCCCAAAGCTAACCTCTGCGCCCCGCCAGGCTTCGCATAGCCTCCTGACCATGACTTCCACCACGCATTCCACCGATGTCCCTGACGTATGGCTGCCCTTCGAGGCCACTGAGATCGAGGGGCTTCCCGAGGGTCTCAACTACCGATTCTGGGACGGCGGGCAGGACTTCCCCGCCGACCCCGCACACTGCGCCTTCTACGTCGTGCCCTACATGAAGGGGCCCGCGGTCGCGGTCCGTCCGCTCGGGGGCATGAGCGGGGTCCAGGTCGTGCAGACGCTCTCCGCGGGCATCGACCATGTGGAGCCGGGCCTCGGGCTGTTGCCCTCGGGCGTACGGCTGTGCAACGCCAAGGGCGTCCACGAGGCCTCCACGGCGGAGCTCACCCTCGCGCTGATCCTCGCCTCGCTGCGCGGGTTCCCCGGTTTCGTGCACGGCCAGGACAAGGAGGAGTGGCGGTCCGGCTTCTACCCGGCGCTCGCCGACAAGTCCGTGCTGATCGTCGGTTACGGATCGATCGGCTCCGCCATCGAGGACCGGCTCGCGCCCTTCGAGTGCGCGCGGGTGGCGCGCGTCGCGCGCTCCGCCCGGACAACCGCACGCGGGCCCGTACACACACTCGACGACCTGCCCGCCCTGCTGCCCGAGGCCGAGATCGTCATTCTGTCCACTCCGCTGAACCCCTCCACACAGGGGCTGGTCGGCGCGGACTTCCTCGCGGCGATGCCGGACGGGGCACTGCTGGTGAACGTGGCACGCGGCGGAGTCGTCGACACCAAGGCCCTGTTGACCGAGCTCGAGTCCGGCCGACTGCGCGCCGCCCTTGACGTGACCGACCCGGAACCGCTCCCTTCCGGCCATCCCCTCTGGCATGCTCCGAACGTCCTCATCACTCCGCATGTCGGCGGCAGCACCTCGGCGTTCCTGCCGCGGGCCAAGCGCCTGCTGGCCGGACAGCTCAGCCGCTTCGCCGCGGGGGAGCCGGTGCGCAACCTCGTACGCACCACAGGGTGAACACGCTACGGGCACGTTCCGTACCGCTCCGTGTCGACAACTCGGCAGGTCGTCACGGAGAGTAGAGGGACTATGGCCCTGCGTGACGAGTCTGGTGTATCGTCCCGAAAGGGGGCCTGCGCCGTGGAAGGGGCGGTGCCGGGGAGGAAGCCACACGCGAGGGGGCGACGGGCGATGTACGGCCGATGGGCGAACGATCCGACACGGCAGGGCGGCCGACGGCTGCCGGCGGCGCGACCGGTGCGCAGGCGTCGCAGCCGTCCGGCGACGTCGGGGGCACCTCGGTGAGCGCCCCGGCGAGCGCCCGCGGGGCATTCCCCGCCCGTCGGGAGGCCGTGGACCGGGCGCCCGCGATGGTCCCCCGCTTCATCCTCGGCCTCGTCTGCACGGGATACGCCGTCGGCGCGGCCGCGGGCTGGGGCTCGGAGCGACTCGCGCTGTTCATGGGGGACTTCGGCCTGAGCGCGGCCGCCCTGATCGCCGCCGTCTCCTGCTTC
The DNA here is from genome assembly GCF_045162765.1 of Streptomyces sp. NBC_01013. Taxonomy (NCBI): domain Bacteria; kingdom Bacillati; phylum Actinomycetota; class Actinomycetes; order Kitasatosporales; family Streptomycetaceae; genus Streptomyces; species Streptomyces sp. NBC_01013. The sequence goes on along the minus strand of NZ_CP108687.1, from coordinate 2,393,903 downwards.
CTGTACGCGCGCTCCGCGGACAACAGGTTCCGGCCCGCCTGGCTGCTGTTCTCGCTCTCCTCCCTGATGGCGGCGGCGGGCAACGCGGTATGGGGCTGGTACGAGTTCGTGCGACGGGTCGAGGTGCCCAGCCCCTCCCCGGCCGACCTCTTCTTCCTCTGCTTCGCGCCGCCGGCCATCGTCGGACTGCTCGTCCTCGCCAAGCGTCCGGTCACGCGGGCCGGCTGGCTCTGCCTGGTCCTCGACTCCTGGCTGATCGGCGGATCGCTCCTCACGCTCTCCTGGAGCCTCGCGCTCGCCCACACCGCCCACGTGGCGGACGTCGAGGGCGCCAGCGTGGCCCGCGCGGCGCTCTCGCTGGCCTATCCACTGCTCGACATCGTGCTGGTCTCCATGGTGCTCGCACTGCACTTCCGGCGCTCCAGCGTGAACCGTGCCGCGGTGAACACCGCCATCGCCGCCCTGGCCCTGACCGTGCTGTGCGACGCGCTCTTCACCTCGCCGCTGCTGCGCCAGACCTATCAGTCCGGCCAGTTGCTCGACGCCGGCTGGTTCGCCGGATCGCTCCTCCTCGCGTACGCCCCCTGGGGCGTCGCCCGGGACGAGGACGACACCGGCCCGCAGCGCCTCGCACCCCGCACCGCCAGCCGCCCCATCTCGGGCTCGCTGGCCGCACTGACCCCGTACCTCGCCGCGGCGGTCTGCACCCTCGGCATCCTCTACAACGTCATCGAGGGCCGCCGGGTGGACCGCGTCGTGGTCTTCACTGGGTGCACGGTGGTGCTCGCGCTGGTTGTCCGGCAGGGCATCATGCTCGTCGACAACATCGCCCTCACCCAGGAACTGGCCCAGAAGGAGAACCACTTCCGCTCCCTGGTGCAGGGCTCCAGCGACGTCATCATGATCGCCGCCCCGACCGGCATACTCCGCTACGTCAGCCCCGCCGCCGCCGGTGTCTACGGACGCGAGGCGGACGACCTCATCGGTGCCGAGCTCTCCTCGATCATCCATCCCGAGGACCTCGGCCGGGTGGTCCACGAGGTGCGGCGGTTCCTCGCGGCCCCGCCCGGCGAGGAGCCCACCACCCGCATCGAGTGCCGCTTCCGGTCCGGTACGGGCGAATGGCTGAACGTCGAGTCCACCGTGAACCGTCACCAGGGCGGCCTGATCCTCAACAGTCGTGACGTGACCGAACGGGTGCGTCTGCAGGCCCAGTTGCAGCACAACGCGGAGCACGACCCGCTCACCGACCTGCCCAACCGGGCACTCTTCACGGACCGGGTCCGCCGGGCCCTCGGCGGCCGCCGCGCGGGCGACGCGGGGACCGCCGTGCTCTTCATCGACCTGGACGGCTTCAAGGCGGCCAACGACCGGCTCGGCCACCAGGCCGGCGACGAGCTCCTGGTCCAGGCCGCCCGCCGGCTCCAGGAGTCGGTCCGGGCGGGGGACACCGCGGCCCGGCTCGGCGGGGACGAGTTCGCCGCGCTCATCGTCGGCGACGGCGGACGCGACCAGGCCTCCCGCGAGTACCAGGTCCACGAGATCGCCGACCGGCTGCGCCTCACGCTCTCCCAGCCGTACCGCATCGGCGACGGCGAAGTCCGGGTCACCGCCTCCATCGGGGTCGCCTTCGCCGAGCCCGGCATCACCCCCAACGACCTCATGCGCAACGCCGACCTGGCCATGTACCGCGCCAAGGGCGGCGGCAAGGACCGTGTAGAGCTGTACGCCCCGCAGATGCAGGCAGAGGTGGTGCGCCGCTCCGAGCTGGCGGCCCGGCTGCGCACCGCCCTGCGCGACGGCGAGTTCGCGCTACTGCACCAGCCCGTGATCCATCTGGCCAGCGGCACCGTCGCCGCCGTCGCCGCACAGGCCCGCTGGCGCTCCGCCCAGGGCATCCTCTTCACGCCCGCCGAGTTCCTGCGCGTGGCCGAGGACAGCGACCGCACGGCGGAGCTGGGCCGCTGGCTCCTCGAAGAGGCCGTCGAGCAGGCCGCCGACCGGGCCAGGGCCGGTCACCACGTCTCCGTCGCTGTCCGGCTGTCCGCCCGCAGGCTGCTCGACAAGGGGCTGCCGTTCGGTTCGGTCGAGGCACTCCTCACGCGATACGGGCTGCCGTCCGGGGCCCTGATGATCGAAGTCGCCGACAGTGACCCCCGGGTCTCGTTCGACGAGCTGGAACAGCGGCTGGTCGCCCTGCGCCGCCTCGGTGTACGGATCGCACTGGACGGCTTCGGCAGCGGCTATGCCGCGATCAACGCCCTGCGCCGACTCCCCATCGACGTGCTGAAACTGGACCGCGGTCTGGTCGAGGGCGTCGTCGAGTCCGCCCGGCTGCACAAGATCACCAGCGGGCTGCTGCGGATCGCCTGCGACCTCGGCATGCAGTCCGTGGCGGATGGTGTCGACGTCCCCGAACAGGTCCTCGCGCTGCGCGCCATGGGCTGTACACACGGCCAGGGCATGGCCTTCTCCGGAGCGCTGGACGAGTACCGGCTGCGCCGCGCCCTGGTGCGCGGCGCGTTCCCCGTACCCGGCAGTCCGGCCGTCCAGCCGGTCCTCGCGGGCGGCTCGATTCCCCTGCTCACCGGCTCACATGGTGAGACGGCCGTCCCACCCACTTGACACGTCGAGTGCGTCGGAGAGAGGGTCAATGCCATGCGCACCCGAATTCTCGTACTTGGAAAGCGCGTCGGCTGAAGCAGGGTTCCTCGATGAAACTCTGTAGACCGCACCGACGCGCTCCCCTCGCTTGCCTCACGGCACGAGGGGTTTTTTGTTGCACCGGCACCAGTCAAACCATCGCAAAACACTCGCAAAAACCCTCAGCTTCGAGAAGAGAATGCCGATGACCGAGCAGGCCACCGGGGCCCACCATCCCCAGCCGCGGGCCCGTAACGGCGGATCGTCGTCCGCCACCGTTGAGCACGTCACGGGTGCGCAGTCCCTCATCCGCTCCCTCGAGGAGGTGGGGGCCGACACGGTATTCGGCATTCCCGGCGGCGCCATCCTTCCGGCGTACGACCCGATGATGGACTCGAAGCGGGTCCGCCACGTCCTGGTCCGCCACGAGCAGGGCGCCGGCCACGCCGCCACCGGCTACGCGCAGGCCACCGGCAAGGTCGGCGTCTGCATGGCCACCTCCGGCCCCGGCGCCACCAACCTGGTCACCCCGATCGCCGACGCGTACCTGGACTCGGTGCCGATCGTCGCGATCACCGGGCAGGTGGCGTCCGCCGCCATCGGCACCGACGCGTTCCAGGAAGCCGACATCTGCGGCATCACGATGCCGGTCACCAAGCACAACTTCCTCGTCACCAAGGCCGAGGACATCCCGCACACGATCGCCGAGGCCTTCCACATCGCCGCCTCCGGCCGTCCGGGACCCGTCCTGGTCGACATCGCCAAGGACGCGCTCCAGGCGAAGACCACCTTCAGCTGGCCGCCGGTGATGGACCTGCCGGGCTACCGCCCGGTGACCAAGCCGCACGCCAAGCAGATCCGTGAGGCCGCCAAGCTCATCACCCAGGCCAAGCGCCCGGTGCTGTACGTGGGCGGCGGCGTCATGAAGGCCGGGGCCACCACCGAACTCAAGGTGCTGGCCGAGCTCACCGGGGCGCCCGTCACCACCACACTGATGGCGCTCGGCTCCTTCCCCGACAGCCACCCGCTGCACGTGGGAATGCCCGGAATGCACGGTGCGGTCACCGCCGTCACCGCGCTGCAGAAGGCCGACCTGATCGTCGCCCTCGGCGCCCGGTTCGACGACCGGGTCACCGGCAAGCTGGACAGCTTCGCCCCGTACGCCAAGATCGTCCACGCCGACATCGACCCGGCGGAGATCGGCAAGAACCGTGCCGCGGACGTCCCGATCGTCGGGGACGCCCGCGAGGTCATCGCCGATCTCGTGCAGGCGGTCCAGGTCGAGCACACCGAGGGCCACACCGGCGACTACGCCGCCTGGTGGAAGGACCTCAACCGGTGGCGCGACACCTACCCGGTCGGCTACGACCTGCCGGAGGACGGCAGCCTCTCGCCGCAACAGGTCATCCAGCGCGTCGGTGAACTCGCCCCGCCGGACACGATCTTCGCCGCGGGTGTCGGCCAGCACCAGATGTGGGCCTCCCACTTCATCCAGTACGAGCAGCCCGCCACCTGGCTGAACTCCGGCGGCGCGGGCACGATGGGCTACGCGGTCCCGGCCGCGATGGGCGCCAAGGCCGGCATGCCGGACCGCACGGTCTGGGCGATCGACGGCGACGGCTGCTTCCAGATGACCAATCAGGAGCTCACCACCTGCGCGCTCAACAACATCCCGATCAAGGTCGCCATCATCAACAACGGTGCCCTCGGGATGGTCCGCCAGTGGCAGACCCTGTTCTACAACCAGCGTTACTCCAACACCGTGCTGCACTCCGGCGCCGACACGGACGGCAACGCGGCCAAGGGCACCCGGGTGCCGGACTTCGTCAAGCTGTCGGAAGCCATGGGCTGCCACGCGATCCGCTGCGAGGACCCGGCCGACCTGGACAAGGTCATCGCCGAGGCGAACGCGATCAACGACCGCCCGGTCGTCATCGACTTCATCGTCCACGAGGACGCCATGGTGTGGCCGATGGTCGCCGCCGGCACCTCCAACGACGAGGTCATGGCAGCCCGCGGTGTCCGCCCCGACTTCGGCGACAACGAAGACGACTGAGAGACAGAGAGAGACCGACTTCCATGTCCACCAAGCACACGCTCTCCGTCCTGGTCGAGAACAAGCCCGGTGTCCTCGCCCGGATCACCGCCCTGTTCTCCCGCCGCGGCTTCAACATCGACTCGCTCGCGGTCGGTACCACCGAACACCCCGACATCTCCCGCATCACCATCGTCGTGAATGTCGAGGACCTGCCCCTGGAGCAGGTCACCAAGCAGCTCAACAAGCTGGTCAACGTCCTGAAGATCGTCGAACTCGAGCCGTCCGCTGCGATCCAGCGTGAGCTCGTCCTGGTGAAGGTCCGCGCCGACAGCGAGACCCGCTCCCAGATCGTCGAGATCGTCCAGCTGTTCCGGGCAAAGACCGTGGACGTCTCCCCGGAGGCCGTCACGATCGAGGCGACCGGCGGCGCCGACAAGCTGGAGGCGATGCTCAAGATGCTGGAGCAGTACGGCATCAAGGAGCTCGTCCAGTCCGGAACCATCGCCATAGGACGCGGAGCGCGCTCGATCACCGACCGGTCGCTGCGCGCCCTCGACCGCACGGCATAAATCATTCCGGGCCCGCCGCGCCGCTCGCATGGCGAGACCCGAAAACGTAACTGACGCACCCCGCCGTACGGTGGGACGCAACACCTGCACACCAAGGAGAAGACCCAGTGGCCGAGATGTTCTACGACGACGATGCCGACCTGTCCATCATCCAGGGCCGCAAGGTCGCGGTTCTCGGCTACGGCAGCCAGGGCCACGCCCACGCGCTGTCGCTGCGCGACTCGGGTGTCGACGTCCGTGTGGGTCTGCACGAGGGCTCCAAGTCCAAGGCCAAGGCCGAGGAGCAGGGTCTGCGCGTGGTGACCCCGGCCGAGGCCGCCGCCGAAGCCGACGTGATCATGATCCTGGTTCCGGACCCGATCCAGGCCCAGGTCTACGAGGAGTCCGTCAAGGACAACCTCAAGGACGGCGACGCGCTGTTCTTCGGCCACGGCCTGAACATCCGCTTCGGCTTCATCAAGCCGCCGGCCGGCGTCGACGTCTGCATGGTCGCCCCCAAGGGCCCGGGCCACCTGGTCCGCCGCCAGTACGAGGAGGGCCGCGGCGTTCCGTGCATCGTGGCCGTCGAGCAGGACGCCTCGGGCAAGGGCCTGGAGCTCGCGCTCTCGTACGCCAAGGGCATCGGCGGCACCCGCGCCGGCGTCATCAAGACGACCTTCACCGAGGAGACCGAGACCGACCTGTTCGGTGAGCAGGCCGTCCTCTGCGGTGGCACCGCCGCCCTGGTCAAGGCCGGTTTCGAGACCCTGACCGAGGCCGGTTACCAGCCGGAGATCGCGTACTTCGAGTGCCTGCACGAGCTGAAGCTCATCGTCGACCTCATGTACGAGGGCGGCCTGGAGAAGATGCGCTGGTCGATCTCGGAGACCGCCGAGTGGGGCGACTACGTCACCGGCCCGCGGATCATCACGGACGCCACCAAGGCCGAGATGAAGAAGGTCCTCACCGAGATCCAGGACGGCACCTTCGCCAACGCCTGGATGGCCGAATACCACAACGGTCTGCCCAAGTACAACGAGTACAAGAAGGCCGACAGCGACCACCTGCTGGAGACCACCGGCCGTGAGCTGCGCAAGCTCATGAGCTGGGTCAACGACGAGGACGCGTAACACCGATGCCCGGGGGGCGGGTCCTGGACCCGCCCCCCGGGCATCTGCCCTGCTTCACCCGCTGGAAGAGGCGGCGTCGTACGTGTGTACAAGTCGTCCAGCCTCATGTGGGTGATCCTTCCAACGGGGCGCAGAATGCGTCCTCGCGCATGACTACACTTCTCCACACATACACGCGTCAGGCCCACAGTGTCGTGCGTCTTCCACGCGGCAAGCCCCTCCACCGCCTGCGGCCGTCGGGACGGCCGTCCGCACTGGATCTGTGAGGACTCACGTGAGCTCGAAACCTGTCGTACTCATCGCTGAAGAGCTGTCGCCCGCCACGGTGGACGCCCTGGGACCGGACTTCGAGATCCGGCACTGCAACGGCGCCGACCGCGCCGAGCTCCTCCCCGCGATCGCCGATGTCGACGCCATCCTGGTGCGCTCCGCCACCAAGGTCGACGCCGAGGCCATCGCCGCCGCGAAGAAGCTGAGGGTCGTCGCCCGCGCGGGCGTCGGTCTGGACAACGTCGATGTCTCCTCGGCCACCAAGGCCGGCGTCATGGTCGTGAACGCACCGACCTCCAACATCGTCACCGCCGCCGAGCTCGCCTGCGGCCTGCTCGTCGCCACGGCGCGCAACATCCCCCAGGCCAACACCGCCCTCAAGAACGGCGAGTGGAAGCGCTCCAAGTACACCGGCGTCGAGCTGAGCGAGAAGACCCTCGGTGTCGTCGGCCTCGGCCGCATCGGCGTCCTGGTCGCCCAGCGCATGTCGGCCTTCGGCATGAAGATCGTCGCGTACGACCCCTACGTCCAGCCGGCGCGTGCCGCGCAGATGGGCGTCAAGCTCCTCTCGCTGGACGAGCTGCTGGAGGTCTCCGACTTCATCACCGTGCACCTCCCCAAGACCCCGGAGACGCTCGGCCTGATCGGCGACGAGGCGCTGCACAAGGTGAAGCCCTCGGTGCGCATCGTCAACGCCGCGCGCGGTGGCATCGTCGACGAGGAGGCGCTGGCCTCCGCCCTCAAGGAGGGCCGCGTCGCGGGCGCCGGCCTGGACGTGTACACGAAGGAGCCCTGCACGGACTCCCCGCTGTTCCAGTTCGACCAGGTCGTCTGCACCCCGCACCTGGGCGCCTCCACCGACGAGGCCCAGGAGAAGGCGGGCATCGCGGTCGCCAAGTCGGTGCGCCTCGCACTGGCCGGCGAGCTCGTGCCGGACGCGGTCAACGTCCAGGGCGGCGTCATCGCCGAGGACGTCCGTCCCGGACTGCCGCTCGCCGAGAAGCTCGGCCGGATCTTCACCGCACTCGCGGGCGAGGTCGCGGCCCGTCTCGACGTCGAGGTGTACGGCGAGATCACCCAGCACGACGTGAAGGTGCTCGAACTCTCCGCCCTCAAGGGCGTCTTCGAGGACGTCGTCGACGAGACCGTGTCGTATGTGAACGCCCCGCTGTTCGCGCAGGAGCGCGGTGTCGAGGTCCGCCTCACCACCAGCTCCGAGTCGCCCGACCACCGCAACGTGGTCACCGTCCGCGGCACGCTGTCCGGCGGTGAGGAGGTCGCGGTCTCCGGCACGCTGGCCGGCCCCAAGCACCTCCAGAAGATCGTCGCCATCGGCGAGCACGATGTGGACCTGGCGCTCGCCGACCACATGGTGGTCCTGCGTTACGACGACCGCCCCGGCGTCGTCGGCGCGGTCGGCAAGATCCTGGGTGAGGCCGGTCTGAACATCGCGGGCATGCAGGTCTCCCGGGCCGACGTGGGCGGCGAGGCGCTGGTCGTCCTCACGGTCGACGACGACGTCCCGGCGTCGGTGCTTGCCGAGATCGCCGCCGAGATCGGTGCGGCCTCGGCCCGTTCGGTGAACCTGACCGACTGAGTCCGTCCCGCAGCCTCCGTGCCCGGCATCTAGACGTGTGTCTTACACGAACGTCTGCGTGCCGGGTACGCTGCTGTCATGGGACATCGTGAGGATCTGCTCGAAGGCGCCAAGCGCTGCCTGCTGGAGAAGGGGTACGCCCGGACGACGGCACGCGACATCGTTGCCGCCTCCGGTACGAACCTGGCGTCCATCGGCTACCACTACGGCTCCAAGGAGGCCCTGCTCAACCTCGCCTTCATCAAGGTGACGGAGGAGTGGGGCGACGTGCTGACCAATGAACCCGAGGGGGACGCCGACGGCGAGGACGAGTCCCGGGTGCCGCTCGACCAGTTCCGCGAGACCTGGGAGCGGGTGATCGGCAGCTACGAGCAGACCCGCTCGGTCTGGCAGCTCCAGATGGAGGTCATCTCCAGGATCGACACCGACCCCGAACTGCAGAAGGCCCTGGCCGGCCCGCAGCGCGAGGGCCGGAACGGGCTGGCGGAGAACATGCTGGGCATCGACCCGGAGGCCGATCCCGAGAAGGCGCGGGTAGCCGGCCTGTTCTGCCAGGCGCTGCTCGCAGGGGTCATGGTCCAGTGGATGATGGACCGCGACTCGGCGCCCTCGGCCCAGGATCTGACGGACGGGCTGAAGGCGGTCCTGGAGGGCCGCAACCCGTCGCCTTGAGGCCCGTCGCGTTGAGGCCCTTCGCGTTCAGGACTGCCCCGTCATCCCTGGCGGATCGGTGCGCGGCGTCAGATGCGGTGCACCGCAGGGCTGAGGGGCAACACCCCCGTGCTGGATGTGCTCGGGTGTTCCGGCACCGCCGCGAGGTACCGTAGCTGTCGCCGTGCACCCGCCAGGGATGACGGGACAGCCCTTGAGGTGCTCGGCGAGTGTGATCTGCAACTGCGTTGACGGAGGCGGACGTTGACACGCGGCATGGTGCGGCTTCAGGAGCCGGGCGGGTGCCCCGGCCCGCGTTTGACGGGCCGGGCCGCGCTGTGAGCGCCCGGGCCGGAGAGACGTTCCACCTCGCTCGGGCCGTCGCCGACATCGAGGCGCTGCTGGCCGCACCGCTGCCGGCCGCCGGGCCGACGGTGGCCGAGGGCGAGCGGGGCACGGGGGAGTGGACGGTGACCGCGGGCGAGGGTTTCCGGATCGCCCCGCTCTGGGAGAGCGAACGCCTCGACGAGGCGGACGGCGCCGGGTGGGACCACGCGGAGGAGGCGGCCGAGGCGCAGCTGGCCTCACTCGTCAAGGAACTGGAGGGCCGCTGGGGCGCCCACCATCAGGTGGCCGTCCACGTCCTGCTCCTCCGGCAGGAGAACGCCAGCGATACGTCGTCTCCTTTGCGGCAGGAGGTGGAAGCGGTGCCGCCGCTCTTCGAGGCGCTGCTCGATGAGGACTGTTACGGCGACCTCGCGGTATGGGGGCCGGTGTCCGCGCAGGGGCGCTGGGTGGGAGTGAGCGTCGGCCGGAGCGACGGCGACGCCCCCCTCGTCATGGCCGCCGTCGTCAGCGACCGGCCGATCGTCGCGCCCGCCCCGCCGTCCTGGATGTAGGCCCTGTCCGGCCGGCCGGTCCGTCGACCCGTCGACCCGCCAGCACCCTGACCTGCCGACCTGCCGACCTGCCGACCTGCCGACCTGCCGACCTGCCGACCCGCCGACCCGCCGACCCGCCGACCCGCCGACCCGCCCGGGGTCACGCCGGCGGCAGCGCCCGGCAGAGCGCCTCCAGCGCCGCGGTGAACGCGTGGTCCGGCGGGGAGGCGTACCCCACGACCAGGCCGTCCGGGACCGGCGTCGTCGCGGCCGGATGGCGGAAGGCGCCGAGTCCGTCGAGACCGAGTCCCTGCCAGACGGCAGCCTTGACCGTGGACTGCTCGGTGCCGGGCGGCAGTCGCAGGACGGCGTGCAGTCCGGCGGCGATGCCGGTGGGCGTGATGTGCGGGGCGTGGGCGGCGAGGGCCGCGACGAGCTGGTCACGACGGCCGCGGTAGCGCTGGCGCATCCGGCGGACATGGCGGTCGTAGTGCCCCGAATCGATGAGCTCGGCGAGGGTCAGCTGATCCGGCACGCTCGCCCAGGCCTCACGCTCGCCCTTCGCGGCCAGTACGGGCTCGACGAGGTGGTGCGGGAGCGCCATCCAGCCCAGCCGGACCGCCGGTGAGAGGCTCTTGCTGACCGAGCCCGCATAGACGACCCGCTCCGGGTCCAGCCCCTGCACGGCACCCACCGGCTCCCGGTCGTACCGGAACTCACCGTCGTAGTCGTCCTCCAGGACCAGTCCGCCCCGGCCGCGGGCCCAGTCGACGACGGCCGAGCGCCGCTCCGGATGCAGTGGCCCACCGGTGGGGAACTGGTGGGCCGGGGTGAGCAGGACGCCCCGCACACCCGGCAGTCCGGTCAGCTCGTCGACGCGCGCGCCGTGCTCGTCGAGCGTCAGCGGGACCGTGCGCACCGAGGCGGCCTCCAGGACCGACCGGTGGAAACCGAGCCCGTACGACTCCACGGCCAGCGGGCCGCGCAGCACGCCGCCCCCGAACAGCAGCCGCAGCCCATGGGCGAACCCGGAACAGATCACGATCCGTTCGGGGGTGGTACGCACGCCGCGTGAGCGCGCCAGGTAGTCCGTCAGGGCCCGCCGGAGCTCGATCCTTCCCTGGGGGTCGCCGGGCCCGAAGGCCTCGTCGGACGCCGCGTGCAGGGCGCGCCGGGCGGCGCCGAGCCAGGCGGTGCGCGGGAAGGAACCGGGGGTCGGCTTGCCCTGGCGCAGGTCGTGGGCGGGGCCGGCCGGCCTGTGCGGCGGCGTCTTCGGTACACGGGCGGGGGCCACGGGTGCGGTGCGTCGGGCGACCTGGGTCCCGGAGCCCTGCCGGGCGGTGAACCAGCCCTCCGCGACCAGCTCGGCGTAGGCGTCGGCGACGGTGTTGCGGGCCAGGCCGAGATCGGCGGCAAGCGACCGATAGGGCGGCAGCCGGGTGCCGGGGGCCAGCCTGCCGTCCCGCACGGCGTCGCGCAGCGCACGGATGAGGACGGCCCGCCGGCTGCCCGGGCCCGCCAGGTCGAGGAGCAGGTCACTGCCGATCCGCTCCGCGGAATTGACCCATGAATCTGACATGAAAATGCACCCTATGCCAGGTCTTTCCGGCTCCTAACGTAGAGGACATGACGAACCACGAAGCAGCACTCCACGCCCCTCGGATCAACTTCGCCAAGGCCGCCCCGAAGGCGTTCAAGGCCCTCATCGGCTTTGACGCAGCCGCCCGTCAGGGCCTGGATCCCGCACTGGTGGAACTGGTGCAGATCCGCTCCTCGCAGCTCAACGGCTGCGCGTACTGCCTGCACATGCACACCACCGACGCCCGCAAGGCCGGGGAGAGCGAGGAGCGGCTGCACATGGTGGCGGTCTGGCGGGAGGCCGCGCACTTCTTCACCGGTGAGGAGCAGGCCGCGCTGGCGCTCACGGAGGCCGTCACCCTGGTTTCCCACGGCGGAGTACCGGACGACGTCTACGCCCGCGCGGCAACGGTGTTCGAGGAGGCCGAACTCGCCGGCCTGCTGGCCCTGATCTTCGCCATCAACACCTGGAACCGCATCGCCCTGGCCACCGCCAAGGTGCCCGGCACGGACGAGCGGGCGGCCTGACCCCCCGTTCGCCCGGGGCCGGCCCCTCAGTCGCGGCCGGCCGTTCGTGCCCGGTCGTTCGTGCCCGGCCTTCGGCTCCGGCATTCCGGAAGCATCCCGGTTCTTGCGCGGTGGATCCTGGAGGTGCTCAGAGCCGGGACGCCTTCAGTGCCATGTGCAGCAGCAGCCGGTCCTCGCCGTCGTTCAGGTCCAGTCCGGTGAGCTGCTGGACCCGGGAGAGGCGGTAGTACAGCGTCTGGCGGTGGATGCCCAGCTCCGCCGCCGTCCGGGACGCCTGGCCCGCGCAGTCCAGGAACACCTCGGCGGTGCGGACGAGGTCCCGGTGCGCCGGGGTGAGCAGTGGCCGGACCGAGTGGTCGGGCGGTGCGCCGGGAGTGAGCGCGGTCAGCAGGCGGTACGGGCCGATGGCCGACCACTCGGTGACCTGGCCGAACCGTGTCTCCGCCGCGGCCGCCCGTGCCGCGGCGGACGCCTCGTGCCAGGCGTCGGCCAGTTCCGCCAGGCCGCGGCGGGGGACCGCGATCCCCGCGGTGGCCGCCGGTCCCGCGGTGGTGCGCAGCCGGCCGGCGGCGGTGAGCGCCGGGTCCAGGACCTCGTGCGACCGGAGCCGGACCAGTGCGGCCAGCGCCGGGCCCGCACCGCCCGGAGAAGGGAGCCCGGACAGGGCCGCCGCCGACGGGACCGTACGCACGGACGGCGGGTCGTCGGGCCACGGGGTCACGCACACCACGGTGTGCAGACCCTCCGCGTCGGCGCCGAGCGCCTCGCTGAGCGCGGCCACCGCCATGTCGCGCTGCCAGCCCTGCCCCGCCGTGAGGACCGCGCCGAACTCCCGGGACAGATCCGTGCCTGCCCGCGCCTCCTCGGAGAGCAGTGCCCCGATCCGGGCCGCGACGTCCATCGCCGCGTCCAGCTGCGGATCGGTCGGCCCCGGGTCGGCGTCCAGCAGCCATACGTAACCGAGTACGACACCCCGATGGCGTACGGGAAGACAGATCCGGCCGCGGTGGACACCGGCCTCGGGGGCCGCCGGAATACGGACCGGGCCGGTCGCGCGGGTGATGCCGAAGTTCTCGAACCATGCGCGGACGGCCGGGGTCGAGCGGCGGGTCAGGATCGAACGGGTGCGGACCGGGTCCATCGCCGAGTCGTCGTCGCTGTCGTGCGCCCCGAAGGCGACCAGACCGAAGTCCCGGTTCTCCAGCGTCGCGGGGACGCCGAGCAGCGCGGAGATCTCGTCGACCAGCTCCTGGTAATCGCCCTTCACCCGGCCATTCTCGCACCCCTTCAGACATATGTCTGAGATCCAGGGCACGGATGCGTGACAGCTGTCGATGGCACAGGATCGGGGGGATCCTTAGATTTCACGGTGGTTCTCCGTGCTGTACCGCTTCTGTTCCCTATCGGGCACTTGTGGTGGTTCGGCCTTCGTTCGTACTTTCCGTGGAGGTGCCCCGTGCTGGGTCCCGTGATTCTCGCCGCGTCACGCAGCGACAAGATGCGCCGTTTCATCTCGGCAGCCCCGGGCACGAAGCAGGTCGTCGACCGGTTCATCGCCGGTGAGACGGTCGAGCAGGTCGTCCCGATCATCGAGGACGCCGCCGACAAGGGCCTCGAAGTCACCCTCGACGTGGTCGGCGAGGACATCACCACCCCTGAGCAGGCCGCCGCCGCGCGCGACGCCTACCTGGAGCTCGTCGGCCGCCTCAAGGAGCTCGGCCTGGGCACGAAGGCGGAGATGTCCGTCAAGCTCTCCATGTTCGGCCAAGCGCTGGAGAACGGCCACGAGCTCGCCTTCGCCAACGTACGCCCGGTGGTCGAGGCCGCCGCCGCGATCGGCACCACGGTCACCCTGGACGCCGAGGACCACACCACCCTCGACTCGATGTTCGCCATCCACGAGGAGCTGCGGAAGGACCACCCGCAGACCGGATGTGTCATCCAGGCCTACCTCTTCCGCACCGAGGACGACGCCCGCCGCCTGGCCGCGGCCGGCAGCCGCGTGCGCATCGTGAAGGGGGCCTACAAGGAGCCCGCCTCCGTCGCGTACCAGGACAAGGCCGAGATCGACAAGGCGTACGTGCGCATCCTCAAGACGCTGATGGAGGGTGATGGGTACCCGATGATCGGGTCCCACGACCCGCGCCTGATCGCCATCGCCCAGGAACTGGGCCGCAAGGCCGGCCGCAAGCTCGACGAGTACGAGTTCCAGATGCTGTACGGCATCCGCACCGACGAGCACATCCGGCTGGCAGCAGAGGGCCACCGCATGCGTGTCTACACCGCGTACGGCACCGACTGGTACGGCTACTTCATGCGCCGCCTCGCGGAGAAGCCGGCCAACCTGCTGTTCTTCGGCCGCTCCATCCTCACCAAGGGCTGAGCCCCCTCCACCCCTCAACTGAAGGAGCAACGGAAACCATGGACGCTGTCACCCAGGTCCCCGCGCCGGTCAACGAGCCGGTCCACTCCTACGCCCCGGGCTCCCCGGAGCGCGCCCGCCTGGAGGCGAAGCTCAAGGAGCTCAGCCAGAACCCGATCGACCTGCCGATGACCATCGGCGGGGAGAAGCGGATGGGTGGCGGCGAGCGCTTCGACGTCGTCCAGCCGCACAACCACAAGGCCGTCATCGGTACCTTCGCCGGCGCCACCGAGCAGGACGCGCAGGACGCGATCGACGCCGCCCTCGCCGCCGCCCCGGCCTGGCGCGCGATGGCCTTCGACGACCGCGCCGCCATCATCCTGCGCGCCGCCGAGCTGCTCTCCGGCCCCTGGCGCGAGACGCTGGCCGCCTCCACGATGCTCGGCCAGGGCAAGACCGCCCAGCAGGCCGAGATCGACACCCCCTGCGAGCTCGTCGACTTCTGGCGCTTCAACGTGCACTACGCGCGCCAGATCCTGGCCGAGCAGCCCCCGGCCAACTCCCCGGGTGTGTGGAACCGCATGGACCACCGCCCGCTGGAGGGCTTCGTCTACGCGATCACGCCGTTCAACTTCACGGCGATCGCGGGCAACCTGCCCACCGCCCCCGCCCTCATGGGCAACGTGGTGGTCTGGAAGCCGTCCCCCACGCAGACCCACGCCGCCGTGCTGCTGATGCAGCTCCTGGAGGAGGCCGGCCTGCCCAAGGGCGTCATCAACCTGGTGACGGGCGACGGCATCGCCGTCTCCGAGGCGGCCCTGAACCACCGCGACCTGGCCGGCATCCACTTCACCGGCTCGACCCCCACCTTCCAGCACCTGTGGAAGACGGTCGGCAACAACATCGCCAACTACCGCACCTACCCGCGGCTCGTCGGCGAGACCGGCGGCAAGGACTTCGTCGTCGCCCACCCGTCGGCCGACCACGCGATCCTGAAGACCGCGCTGACCCGTGGCTCCTTCGAGTTCCAGGGCCAGAAGTGCTCGGCGTCCTCGCGTGCCTACGTCCCGGCCTCCATCTGGAACTCCGGTTTCAAGGAGAAGTTCGCGGCCGAGGTCGACTCGATCACCATGGGCGACGTCACCGACCTGTCGCACTTCATGGGTGCCGTCATCGACGACCGCGCCTTCGCGAAGAACAAGGCCGCCATCGACCGTGCCGCGGCCGACCCGGCGTGCACGATCATCGCCGGCGGCACGTACGACGACTCGGTGGGCTACTTCGTCCGCCCGACCGTCATCGAGTGCAGCGACCCCGAGAACGAGGTCTTCACGACCGAGTACTTCGGCCCGATCCTCGCGATCCACGTCTACGAGGACGAGAAGTTCGACGAGATGCTGGCGCAGATGGAGTCGGTCTCCGACTACGCCCTGACCGGCTCCGTCATCGCGAACGACCGCGCCGCGGCCGCGTACACGATGGAGAAGCTGCGGTACGCCGCGGGCAACTTCTACATCAACGACAAGTCGACCGGTGCCGTCGTCGGCCAGCAGCCCTTCGGTGGCGGCCGTGCCTCGGGTACGAACGACAAGGCGGGCGCCCCGCAGAACCTCCAGCGCTGGACCCTGACCCGGGCCATCAAGGAGACGCTGGTCCCGCCGACCGAGTACACCTACCCCCACCAGGGCTGACACCCCCGGGGCGCCGCCCTCCGGCACCCCGCCACGAACTCCGCCTCCCGACCGGTTCCCCTGCCGGCCGGGGGGCGGTTTCCGTTTTCGGGCGGGTGCGGTCAGTACAGGAACCGCTTGACCACCGCGTCGCCCGCGTCTGCCGTGCGTTCGTAGAAGTCGACCACCCGGCGGAAGTGGGCGGCGAGGACGGCGCGGACCTCTGGTTCCGGCATGCCCCAGTGCGCGGTGAAGCCGCCGGCGGCGGCGTCCCACAGTCCGTCGAACGGGTGGCTGCGGAGGAACTCCACCACCTCGCGCACCTGTGCGGCCGTCAGTGTGACTGACGGCGCCTCGGTTCCGGCCGGATCCTCATGAACGGTCCCGCCGAAGACCGGGAGTTCGCGGCTGCCGTGGTCCGGCGGTGCGAGGAGGCAGAGCTCGTGCACCGTGGGGAAGTCCTTGGATATGTGCAGATCCGTCGCGAGGCGGTCGAGCTCGTCGTCCGTATCGGCGAAGACGGCCGACACCCCCACGAAGTCCCGCGGCAGCCCAGGGGCCGGGACGGCCCGCGCCTGCATGCTGAAACTCATCGTTGTCCTTCCCCCGGGCTGTCGTCCCAGCCTCTGCTTCCGAACAGTAGGGGCGACCACTGACATGGATACGCGTAGCGGGTTCCGGTGGTCGTGGCTCTCCCACCGACCGATGTCCTGCCGGGCTGTCAGCCGGCGGGGCCGAACGGGTGTCGCGGTCAGGCCCAGCCGTGCACGATCAACGCCAGCCCCGCCGCGAACCCGCCGCCCAGCAACGCAAGGTAGCGACCGTAGTGGCGGCGGTGGCGGCGCATCAGGAGACCGAAACCGGCGAAGGCGAGGCCCACCGTCAGCGTGCGTGAGCCACGGGCCGCCGCCGACGCGGTGAGCCAGTCGGGCACAGGTACCTCCGCGCGGCCCGCCTCGGCGCCGTACACCTTGAACGGGATGCCGTTCCACGGCTGGTGGCGCACCGCGGACGCGCCCTCCAGGGCCAGTTCGTGCCGGACCTCCGCCCGCATCCGGTCCGTCGTCAGCGGGGCGGGCAGGTGCACGCCGGCCGACGCCAGGTGCAGGGCCAGCAGACCGCCGGCCAGGCTGCCGGCCAGCGCGCCCAGGGACATCTTCAGGGCCGCGCGCGGCACCGCCACACACACCGCGCCCAGCAGCAGCTCCGGCATCAGCGGCCAGCTCAGCGCCTCCGCGAACGCCCAGCAGAACGCCAGCGGCACACCCCAGCGCGAGGCGACGACCGCCGCCACCCGCCGCCGCGTCGCGGAGTCCCTCAGCGGCTCGGCGACCGTACGCGTGTGCAGCGCCACCACCGCGTCGCGGGCCTGCTCCGGGGTCACGGCCGACGGCAGCGGTTCACCGATCGTCACCCGGACCAGCGCCGAGCGCAGGCGCCCGTGCTTGGGCAGCAGCCGGTCCGTACCGGCGATCCCCACCGGCACCACCGGCACCCCCGCCTCCTCCGCCAGGACCAGCGCGCCCCGGTGGAAGGAGCCCAGCGCACCGTCCTGCGCCCGGGTGCCCTCGGGGAACAGCACGACCGCCCGGCCCGCCCGCAGCTCACCGGCCATCGTGAGCAGGTCCTCCATCCCGCCGCCGCCGCGCCGCACCGGGAAGCCGGCCGCCAGCCTGCGGCAGATCCGCCGCCGCCACGGGGAGGCGAACCAGTAGTCGGCCGCCGCCCCGATCGCCGGGCTGTGCCGGGCGTCGAGTGCCGCGAGGAGCGCGGCGGTGTCCGCGTGCGAGGAGTGGTTGGCGACCACCACACAGCCGCCGCGCGGCAGCCGGCCCCGCCGCTCGACCCCGCCGGTGATGCTGAGCACGCCCCACCACAGTCCGCGCCGGAGCGCGGCACCGACGCGGGAGCGGCGCGGGAGCACGGCTCGGGCGGGGAGGTTCAGGAGCGTACTCATCACGTCATCACCGTCGCCAGGAGAAGGGCCACCAGCAGGGAGTCGATCCGGTCGAGCAGGCCACCGAAGCCGGGCAGCCAGCTGCCCGCGTCCTTGACTCCGGACTCGCGCTTGACCATGGACTCGATCAGGTCGCCGAGCACACAGCCGCCCGTCACCGCGGCCCAGAGCGGGAGACTGAACTCGCCGAGTACGAGCAGGAGTACGGCCGTGGCGACGGCCGCGCCGAGCACGCCCGCCCAGGTCTTGTTGGGGGAGAGCGGCGACAGCGGCCGTGCGAGCGGGCCGCGCCGGCCCAGGGCCGTACCGCCGCACCAGGCGCCGACATCGCCGAGCGCCACCGCCAGGCCCACAGCCACAGCGGTCTCGCCGAGCGTCACCAGGCCCGTCAGCGCGACGGGAATCCACAGCAGCCCGAACGCCGTCCGGGCGGTCCGGGTGAAACCGGTCCGGTCGTCCCCCGCGAGCACGGACGGGAGCGCGGCGGCGATCAGCAGCAGCGCCGCCACCCGCAGGTCCAAAAGGTGCGGTGCCAGCCAGGCCAGCGCCGGGAGGGCGAGCGCGGCCGCCGCCAGCACCGCATGGTCGCCACGCCGCAGCCCCGCCATCCGGACGAACTCGCTCGCCGCGATCACTCCGAGCCCCGCGGCCAGGGCGTACGTACCGCCGCCGCCCAGGAAGTACGCCCCCAGGAAGACCGGTGCGACCAGCGCCCAGGTCCGCCACCGCCTGCGCAGCTCGGCCCGCATCCGTACCTTCGACGGCAGGACCGCGACCGCCACCCCGCCCGCCCCCAGCACACCCGCGACCAGCGGCACCGCCCGAGCGGCCGCCTCCTCGGCGATCAGTACGGCGCTCATGCCAGCTCCTTCCACAGGCCGGCCAGCCGGAGCACCGCCGTGAGCAGCGAACCGGCGGCGATCACGATCAGTACCGGTACGACCCAGCCGCTCGCCGCCGCGACCACCACCAGCAGGCAGCGCTCGGTCTTGCCGACCGGTCCTCCGTTGCGCCGGGAAGCACCTGCCGCGGCGCCGGCCAGAGAGACCCAGGACGGCAGCGTCGCCGCGAGCGCGGCCACCGCCACCAGCCACAGCGGGGCGAGTGCCAGGAAGCCGGCCAGGACGACCAGGTCCGCGACCCGGTCCCCGAGCTCGTTCAGCACCGCACCGCGCCGGGTCGTGCGGCCCGTGTCGCGGGCCAGGGCCCCGTCCAGGTTGGCGAAGGCGAGCCGGGCCGCGAGCAGCACGGCGACCGGAAGCGCGGCGAGCCCGGTGGGCAGCCAGGCCAGCGCGGCAGCGGCACCGGCCGCCGAGACCACGCCGGCGGCGGTGAGGGTGTCTGGCGACACCTCACGGCGGACCAGTGCGGCGCGGACACCGGCGAGCCGGTCCGCGTACCAGGGCTTGAGAGCGTAGAGGCCGTTCATGGGGTCAACTCTCTTGCTCCGCACCATTCCTCGACACGGGTCAGGTACTCAAACGACTGCTGAGTACCCCGGGGGCACGGGGAGGACGTCTCGCCTACGCGCCCGCGCGAATCCCCGCGCGAATCAGGTGGCGATTCCTCGCGCGAATCAGGGGGCGAGCATGCCGGAGCCGTCCCTGGAAGGAGCACCGGACACGGTCGCGAGCACCGTTCTCGCACCGGAGCGGCCGATGTGGCCGGTGGGCCGTGTCACACCCCTGAGCCGGTGCGATCTCTCGCCGGCCGGGCGCTCATCAGGCAGCTGAGAGTGAGTGGGAGGTGAGCGCGCGTAAACCTCCGTCTCAGATAGTAGGAAGTCCGAGTAATTGTGGAGACAGACCGGCCTGGCTGCCTTAGCTTTGTAAGAGCCGAACGTCTCGCTAGATCAAGCGACTGGCGGTCGTGAGCGCGCGCCCCGAAGCAGGCAACCCCTGCGGCGTCTGCTCCCCGCCCCTTCCGGCACCTCGAAATCCCTGATCTCGACATCACGTTCACGTTTTTCGATCTCGAAATCCTCGCGATCTCAAGGAGTCGATCCACCATGGCCCAGACCACTGTCCGCCGCGTCCGCCACACCCACCGCCCGACCGAGTCGGAGCGGCAGAATGCCGCCGCCGCCCTGCAGCGCGCCCTCGACCGCAGGGACAACGGCGGCTCCACCGGTCACTGAGCCGCACCGGCACTCAGCCGTGGGCCGTGGCTCCGGGCTCAGCCTCGGCTGATCTCGAAGTGGTCGATGCGCTCACCGGACTCGGCGAGCGCGGTGACCTTCATCCGCGCGTTCCGTCCGGGCTCCACCTCCACCGCGAGGAACGAGAACCCGGTGTAGCGCACCCGCGACCACTCCACGGTCTCGACGGCCTTACCGCCACCCTTGACCACGTGGTACGTCTCCACGCTCTCCCGGTCCGCGACATGCCCTTCGTAGCTGTCGGGCACCGGGAAGTTGTACAGGGCCTTTCCTGCGCCGCCTGCTGTGACGTAGACGATGCCGTCCCGCGTCGGGTCGGTGCGCTCGCCGATCGGCACCGTGCGCCGGACCGCGTTCTTGAGGATCGCGTCGGTGCGCTCGTAGACGTGGTTGTGCCCGTTGATGACCAGGTCCACCTGGTGCTTCTCGAAGAGCGGCACCCAGGCGTCGCGCACCCCGCCGTCCGAGGCGTGGGCATTGGTCGTGGAGAAGGCGCAGTGGTGGAAGAAGACCACCAGGAAGTCGATGTCGTGGCGCGCCCGCAGCTCGCCCAGGCGCCGGTCCAGCCAGCGGGTCTGCCGGCCTTCGCTGATGCCGAAGTTGGCGGGGATCTCGTAGGACACGTCGTTGGCGTCGAGCGCGATCACACCCACGTTGCCGTGCACGAAGGAGTACGCCCCGGGCTGGTTCACCGGGTCCGGGCCGTTGTCCGGCAGGGTCCAGCGGGCGTTCTGGCCGCCGTAGCCGTCCGGCGAGTACCAGGCCTCCATGTCGTGGTTGCCGGTCGTCACCATCCACGGCACGGTCTTGGAGACCGTCTCCGTCTGGGCCAGGAACTGGTCCCAGGTGCGCGCGTCATAGGTGTCGCTGCTCTGTCCGGAGCCCGACGGGTCGGCGTAGCAGATGTCCCCCGCGTGCAGGTGGAAGGCGGGGTTCTGGCCCAGGATCAGCTGGTCGTTGCCGAGTGCGTGGTAGCTGACGCCCTGGTCGCCGAAGGCGGTGAAGGTGAACGAGGCGGCGCGCGAGGGCGCGGTGGTGAAGGTGCCGAGCGTGCCCAGGTTGCGGGTGTCGGCAGGGTCGAAGCCGTCGTGGCCCACGCCGTAGTAGTACGTCGTGCCGGGCTTCAGCCGCTCCAGGGCCGCGTGCACGTAGTACTGCTCGGCGGCCGCGATCCTGCCGTCGTTCAGCAGCGGCGTCGTCAGGTGGCGCACCTCGGCGTCGATCTTCCGGCTCAGCGCCCACGGCTTCAGGCCGATCCGGATGTACGGGCGGCGCACCGCGAACGGCACCTGCCAGGAGACCGTCATCTGCGTCTGAGGGTCGGCGCCGTAGGCCAGGTGCCGGCCGAAGGGAGCGACCAGCGAACCGTCCACCCGCGTGGAGCTGTGCGAGGTGAGCGCCGAGTGAGCCGCGTACGCGGGGGAGGAGGCGAGCGAGGTGCCGAGTCCGGCCACGGCCGCGGTCGCCGCACCCGTGCGCAGCACACCGCGTCGCGTCAGCCGGGTACGGAGGTAGTCGTGCTGCTCGGCCATGCTCATGCGGTCGGCGAGCTTCTCGGAGATACCGAAACGGGGGATGTCCATGGGCGACAACATCCACGGGCTCCCTGACGGCACCCCCTCGGATAGATGAACGGTACACGTACAGCTGCCCATATGTCCGCATGGTGGACGCCATGTGTCATGGGGTGGGACGCCCAGTAAGGTGCCGGACATGTCTCGCAGCATCAATCTCGCAGTGATCCCCGGTGACGGTATCGGCCAGGAGGTCGTGGCTCAGGGCCTCAAGGTCCTCAACGCTGTTCTCCCGCAGGATGTGAAGCTGGAGACCAAGGAGTACGACCTTGGCGCCCAGCGCTGGCACCGCACCGGTGAAACCCTCCCGGACGCGGAGCTGGAGGCCCTCAAGGGCCATGACGCCATCCTGCTCGGCGCGATCGGCGACCCGTCCGTGCCCTCGGGCGTTCTGGAGCGCGGGCTGCTGCTGAAGCTGCGCTTCGCCTTCGACCACTTCATCAACCTGCGGCCGTCGAAGCTGTTCCCGAACACGGCGACCCCGCTGGCCGGCAGCCCCGAGATCGACTTCGTCGTCGTCCGTGAGGGCACCGAGGGCCCGTACACCGGCAACGGCGGTTCGCTGCGTACCGGCACGGAGCACGAGGTCGCCACCGAGGTCAGCCTCAACACGGCCTTCGGCGTGGAGCGCGTCGTCCGGGACGCCTTCGAGCGGGCCGCCGCCCGCCCGCGCAAGAAGCTGACGCTGGTCCACAAGAACAACGTCCTCGTCTACGCGGGCCACCTGTGGAAGAACACCTTCGACAAGGTCGCGGCCGAGTACCCGCAGGTCACCACCGACTATCTGCACGTCGACGCGGCGACGATCTTCTTCGTCACCCAGCCGGAGCGCTTCGACGTCATCGTCACCGACAACCTCTTCGGTGACATCCTGACCGACCTCGCCGCGGCCATCTCCGGCGGCATCGGCCTGGCCGCGTCCGGCAACATCAACCCGACGGGTGCCTTCCCGTCGATGTTCGAGCCGGTCCACGGCACTGCCCCCGACATCGCGGGCCAGGGCAAGGCCGACCCGACCGCCACGGTCCTCTCCGTCGCCCTCCTGCTGCGACACCTCGGCTACGAGGCCGAGGCCGCGCGCATCGAGGACGCCGTCTCCGCCGACCTCGCGGAGCGCGACGGTGCCCGCAGCACCGACGAGATCGGTGACGCGCTCGCGGTACGCGTAGCGGGCTGATCCGACGACTTGCTCAGAAGCCGCCGGGTCGCACACGCACCCGGCGGCTTCTCCTGTGCGGCCCCGGGTGTCACCATCGAACCCTGGACCGCATTCACGTCATTTCGTGCACGGCACCCCACGAGAGATAATCGAACGGGACCGTGGCTTGCCGCGAAGCTCGGACGTCCTAGCACCTGTCCGACAGGAGCTGGCGTGGGCGTGGTCCTACACACACAAAACCGGTGAAGGACACGTACTCATGACGACGCCCACGATCGAGCTCAAGCCCTCCTCGAACCCGCTGTCCGACGCGGAGCGCGAGGCGATCCTGGTCAAGCCCGGCTTCGGCCGCCACTTCACCGATCACATGGTGACGATCAAGTGGACCGAGGGCCGCGGCTGGCACGACGCCCAGCTCGTCCCGTACGCGCCGCTGTCGATCGACCCCGCCAACATGACGCTGCACTACGGCCAGGAGATCTTCGAGGGTCTCAAGGCCTACCGCCAGCCCGACGGCACGGTCGCCACCTTCCGCCCCGAGGCCAACGCCGCGCGCTTCCAGTCGTCCGCCCGCCGCCTCGCCATGCCGGAGCTCCCCGTCGAGACGTTCGTCGCGGCCTGTGACGCGCTCGTCCAGCAGGACGCGGCCTGGGTCCCGGCCCACGGCGGCGAGGAGTCGCTGTACCTGCGCCCGTTCATGATCGCGACCGAGGTCGGGCTCGGTGTCCGGCCGGCCAACGAGTACCTCTTCCTGGTCATCGCCTCGCCGGCCGGCGCGTACTTCCCCGGCGGTGTGAAGCCCGTCTCCATCTGGCTCTCCGAGGACCGCGTCCGCGCCGTCCCCGGAGGCATGGGCGACGCCAAGACCGGCGGCAACTACGCCGCGTCCCTCCTGGCCCAGGCGGAGGCCGCGGCCAAGGGCTGCGACCAGGTCGCCTACCTCGACGCCGTCGAGCACAAGTGGGTCGAGGAACTCGGCGGGATGAACCTGTACTTCGTGTACGGGAACAAGATCGTGACCCCGGCCCTGACCGGCTCCCTGCTCGCGGGCATCACCCGCGACTCGCTGCTCAGGCTCGCCGCGGACCTCGGCTACGAGCCCGAGGAGAGCCGCGTCTCCATCGACCAGTGGCGTGACGACACGGCGAACGGCACCCTGACCGAGGTCTTCGCCTGCGGCACCGCCGCCGTCATCACCCCGGTCGGCACCGTGAAGAGCGCGGGCGGCGAGTGGACCCAGGGCGACGGCACGCCGGGCCCGGTCACCCTCCGGCTGCGCGAGCGCCTGCTGGACATCCAGCGCGGCACCGCCGAGGACACCCACGGCTGGATGCACTCGCTCGGATAGTCGTCCCGCAGTCGGGTATCTCCCGTACGCACAAAAGGGGCCGCGTCCGCCGGACGCGGCCCCTTTTTGCGCGCACGTCTTGGAGTGATGCTCAAATGCTGTCTCCTGATATTCCCTTCTGCCTTGTCTCCTGGTTAGAGTGCTGCTCTAACCAGGAGGTGTGAGGACGTGCGACTGACCCCGACCGAGCGGGACCGGCTGCTGCTCTTCGGCGCGGCCGAGCTGGCCCGCGCCCGCCGGGCCCGTGGTCTGAGGCTGAACGTGCCCGAGGCCACCGCCCTGATCGCGGACACCGTCTGCGAGGCTGCCCGGGACGGGCGCCGGCTCGCCGAGGCCATCGAGGCCGCGCGCCGGGTCCTGGGCCCGGACGACGTGCTGCCGGGGGTCGCCGATGTCGTCACCGAGGTCCATGTGGAGGCGGTCTTCGACGACGGATCGCGGCTCGCCGTGGTCTCCCGGCCGCTGGGTGCCGGACTCGGCGACGAGGCGCCCGGCGCGGTCGTGCCCGGGCCCGCCACTCCGGAGCCCGAGCCCGCGGTACGGCTGGGCGTCCGCAACACGGCGACCGTGCCGGTCTCCGTGACCTCGCATTTCCACTTCTTCGAAGCCAATCCGCGGCTCGACTTCGACCGGGCGGCGGCGTACGGGATGCGGCTGTCCGTGCCCGCGGGATCCTCCGTCCGCTTCGGACCGGGGGAGAGCGTCGAGGTGGGCCTGGTGCCCATCGGCGGCGACCGCGTCGCGATCGGGTTCGCCGGACTGGTCGACGGGCCCCTCGACGCGCCCGGCGCCCGCGAGGAGGCGCTGCGGCGGGCAGCCGCCTGCGGCTACCTGGGGGCCGCGCGATGAGCATCGATCCCCACGAGTACGCCTCCGTGCACGGCCCGCGCGCCGGTGACCGGGTCAGGCTCGGCGACTCCGGGCTGACCGTCAGGGTCGAGTCCGACGCCCAGAAGCCGGGCGACGAGTTCCTTGCCGGGTTCGGCAAGACCGCCCGGGACGGCCTCCATCTCAAGGCCGCAGCCGTCCGGGAGACCTGCGACGTGGTGATCAGCAACGTGCTGGTCATCGACGCGGTGCAGGGCGTCCGGAAGGTGTCCATCGGCATTCGCGAGGGCCGGATCTCCGCGGTCGGCCGGGCAGGGAACCCGGACACCCTCGACGGGGTGGACGTCGTCGTCGGCACGGGGACCTCGATCGTGTCCGGCGAGGGCCTCGTGGCGACTGCCGGAGCCGTCGACACGCATGTCCACCTGCTCTCGCCGCGGATCATGGAGGCTTCGCTCGCCTCCGGCGTCACCACGATCATCGGTCAGGAGTTCGGCCCGGTCTGGGGCGTCGGCGTCAACTCGCCCTGGGCCCTGCGCCACGCCTTCAACGCCTTCGACGCCTGGCCGGTCAACATCGGCTTCCTGGGCCGCGGTTCCTCCTCCCACGAGGCGCCGCTCGTGGAGGCGCTGGCCGAGGGCGGGGCCTGCGGCTTCAAGGTCCACGAGGACATGGGCGCCCACACCCGCGCCCTGGACACCGCGCTGCGCGTCGCCGAGGAGTACGACGTCCAGGTGGCCCTGCACAGCGACGGGCTGAACGAGTGCCTGTCGGTCGAGGACACCCTGCGCGTCCTGGAGGGCCGGACCATCCACGCCTTCCACATCGAGGGCTGCGGCGGCGGGCACGTCCCCAACGTCCTGAAGATGGCCGGCGTGCCGAACGTCATCGGCTCCTCCACCAACCCGACCCTCCCCTTCGGCCGGGACGCGGTCGCCGAGCACTACGGGATGATCGTCTCCGTACACGACCTGAAGACGGACCTGCCGGGCGATGCCGCCATGGCCCGCGACCGGATCAGAGCGGGGACCATGGGAGCCGAGGACGTGTTGCACGACCTGGGGGCCATCGGCATCACCTCCTCCGACGCGCAGGGCATGGGGCGGGCCGGAGAGACCGTCCGCCGCACCTTCGCCATGGCCGGGAAGATGAAGGCAGAACTCGGCCCGATGGAGGGCGACGGCCCGGGCGACGACAACGCGCGGGTGCTCCGCTACATCGCCAAGCTCACCATCAATCCGGCCATCGCCCACGGCCTCGCACACGAGATCGGCTCCATCGAGACCGGGAAGCTCGCCGACATCGTGCTGTGGCGCCCCGAGTTCTTCGGTGCGAAGCCGCAACTGGTCCTGAAGTCGGGCTTCCCCGCCTACGGCGTCACGGGCGACCCCAACGCCGCCACCGACACCTGCGAACCCCTCGTCCTCGGTCCGCAGTTCGGTGCGTACGGGGCCACCGCAGCCGATCTCTCGGTCGCCTTCGTCTCGCAGGCAGCCACCCAGCTGGGGGCGGACGCCATGCCCACCCGCAGACGACGGGTCGGGGTCCGCGGCACCCGCTCCATCGGCCCCGCCGACCTGCACCTCAACTCCCGTACCGGAACCGTCGACGTGGACGCGCGCAGCGGCCTCGTCACCCTGGACGGCGACCCGCTCAGTTCCGAACCCGCCGAATCGGTCTCCCTCAACCGGCTCTACTTCCTCTGAGAGCATCCAAGGACTCGCAGTGACCTTTCGTATGCCGCCCGAATGGGCCCCGCACGAACGCACCTGGATGGCCTGGCCGGGCCCCAATCCCACCTTCGACACCGCGGCCGGACTCGACGAGGCCCGCCGCGCCTGGGCCGCCGTCGCCCACGCCGTCCGCCGCTTCGAACCCGTCACGGTGGTCGTCGGCCCCGGCCAGGAGGACAGCGCCCGCGCCCTGCTCGGCCCGCAGATCGAGCTGGCGGTGCGCCCGCTCGACGACGCGTGGATGCGCGACATCGGCCCCACCTTCGTCACCGACGGCGAGGAACTGGCCGCCGTCGACTGGACGTTCAACGGCTGGGGTGCCCAGGGCTGGGCCCGCTGGCAGAACGACCGGCACATCGCCCGCTCCGTCGCCGAGCTCGCCCGAGTCCCCGTGCACGGCTCGCCGCTCGTCAACGAGGGCGGCGCGATCCACGTCGACGGCGAAGGCACCGTGCTGCTCACGGAGACCGTCCAGCTCGGCGAGGAACGCAACCCCACCTGGACCCGTGAGCAGGTCGAGACCGAGGTCCACGCGCGCCTCGGCACCCGCAAGGCCATCTGGCTGCCCCGTGGCCTGTCCGGAGACTACGGAACGTACGGCACGCTCGGGCATGTCGACATCGTCGCCGCCTTCGCACGCCCCGGCACCGTCGTCGCCCACGTCCAGCCGGACCCGGCCCACCCCGACCACGAGATCACCCGGGAGACCGTCCGCGTCCTGCGCGCCGCCACCGACGCGAGGGGACGGCCGCTGGAGGTCGTGGAGGTCCTGGCGCCCACCGTGCTGCGGGCCGGCGGGGAGTGGGTCGACTACTCCTACATCAACCACTACCTCTGCAACGGCGGCGTCGTCCTGTGCGCCTTCGGCGACCCGCGCGACGAACTCGCCGCCGGGATTTTCCGCCGCCTCTTCCCCACCCGTACGGTGACACTCGTCGACGCCCGCGCGATCTTCGCGGGGGGCGGCGGCATCCACTGCATCACCCAGCAACAGCCCAAGGTCTGAACCGTGCCCTCCACCCCGCGCAGCCGCAACACCGCACCGCCCCGCGAGGCCGTGCTCGCCGCCGTCATGGCCACCGTCGCCGAACGCGGCCTCGACGGCCTCACGATGGCCGGGCTCGGCCGCGAGGTCGGCATGAGCAGCGGCCACCTCCTCTACTACTTCCGCACCAAGGACGAGCTGCTGCTCCAGACGCTGGAGTGGAGCGAGAACCGGCTCGGGGCCGAGCGGCGCCGCCTGCTGTCCCGGCCGGGCACGGTCCGCGAACGGCTCGGCGCCTACATCGCCCTCTACCTCCCCGACGGCCACCGCGACCCGCACTGGACGCTCTGGCTGGAGGTCTGGAACCGCTCGCGCGACGCCGACGACGAGGCCCGTGCCCGGCAGTCCGCGATCGAAGGGGCCTGGCACCGCGACCTGGTGGCGTTGCTCGCCGAAGGCGGCTCGCGCGGCGAGTTCCGCCGGGTCGACGCCGAGCGTTACGCGACCCGGCTGCGCGCCCTGCTGGACGGCTTCAGCGTCCATGTGGCGGTCGGCCTCCCCGGCACGTCGCGGGACCAAGTCCTGGAAAGAGTGGCGGAGTTCATCGACGAAACGCTGTCCGTCATCCACTGACGTCACCCGACCGTGAACGAAACGCACGTAAGTACGCGCGATCGTTGCGCCCTGCACCCTTGTTGCGATCCCGGCCGTTCCGGCACGGTGGCCAACCATGGGACGAGAGCAGTGGAAGAAAATCTGGGTCGGCTCCGCCGGCAACATGGTCGAGTGGTTCGACTGGTTCGTGTACGCGACCTTCGCGGTGTACTTCGCGGACTCGTTCTTCCCCGAAGGCAACGAGACCGCCAACCTCATGAACACGATGGGCATCTTCGCCGTCGGGTTCTTCATGCGGCCGGTCGGCGGCTGGCTGCTCGGCCGGATCGGGGACCGCAAGGGCCGCAAGGCCGCGCTCACCCTGACCGTCACCCTCATGTCCGCCTCCGCGGTCCTCATCGCGATCGCCCCGACCTACGACGTCGCCGGGTACGGCGGTGTCGCCGTGCTGATGGTGGCCCGGCTGCTCCAGGGGCTGTCCGTCGGCGGTGAGTACGCGGCCAGCGCCACCTACCTCACGGAGGCCTCCGCGCCCGAGAAGCGCGGCTTCGCCTCCAGCTTCCAGTACGTCTCCATGACCGCCGGGCAGCTCGTCGGCCTCGGCCTCCAGATCCTCCTGCAGCGCAACATGTCCGAGGCGGCGCTGCACAGCTGGGGCTGGCGCATCCCGTTCGTCGTCGGCGCGCTCGGTGCCGGCATCGTCTTCTACCTGCGCCGCTCCATGCTGGAGACCGAGGTGTACGCCGACTCCGGCGCCGCCGAGCAGCAGGACCGCGGCACGCTGAAGGTGCTGTGGCAGCACCGGCGCGAGGCGTTCCTCGTGATGGCGCTGACCATGGGCGGCACCGTCGCCTACTACACGTACACGACCTACCTCACGAAGTTCCTCTCCAAGAGCGCCGGCATGGAGAAGTCCACCGCCTCGCTCGTCAGCTTCTGCGCGCTGTTCGTCTTCATGTGCATCCAGCCCCTGGCCGGAATGCTGTCCGACCGGATCGGCCGGCGCCCGCTGCTGATCACCTTCGCGGTCGGGTCGACCTTCCTGACCGTGCCGATCATGACGATGCTCAGGCACGCGGACACCTTCTGGCCCGCGCTCGGCCTCGCGCTCCTCGCGCTGCTCGTGATCACCGGCTACACCTCCATCAACGCCTGCGTGAAGGCCGAGCTCTTCCCGACCGGTATCCGCGCCCTGGGCGTCGGTCTCTCGTACGCCGTCGCCAACGCCCTGTTCGGCGGCACCGCCGAGTACGTGGCGCTGTGGTTCAAGAACGCCGGTGCCGAATCCGGCTTCTACTGGTACGTGGCGGGATGCGCCGCGGTCTCGCTGGTCGTCTACCTGACGATGCGCGAGACCCGCGACATCGATCTGAACCGGGTCGCCGCCGTGCGGGCAGGGGAGAAGACGTCGCCGGCAGGGGCGACGAGCGTCACGCCCGCATCCTGAGACGGGGCGGGGCACGGAAGCGGTCGTGTGCCAGACTGCTTCCGTGTCCTCGTTCGTCATGATTATTGGCAACAGGCGCGCCGGTCCGCAGTGATCGTCCCGTACCACCATGTACGGCACGGCCACCGTGCCCCAGACCCGCGCGCAGACCTCTCGCACCCGCGAGGGGTTTTTTGTTTTCCGGCCCTCACCACCGGCCGGGACGAGGCGCGCGGGATGATGGGGGCAAGTGGAGTCAGATCGTCCGGATCCACTCATCCGACAGGAGTCAGACCAGCATGACCACCAAGGCCAAGCCCACCGACGACAGTTTCCATGTCTTCGACACCACGCTGCGCGACGGTGCCCAGCGTGAAGGCATCAACCTGACGGTCGCGGACAAGCTGACCATCGCCCGGCACCTGGACGATTTCGGCGTCGGTTTCATCGAGGGCGGGTGGCCGGGCGCCAACCCCCGCGACACCGAGTTCTTCGCCCGCGCGCGCCAGGAGATCGAGTTCAGGAACGCCGAGCTGGTCGCCTTCGGCGCGACCCGCAGGGCCGGTGGCAAGGCGGCCGAGGACCCGCAGGTCAAGGCGCTGCTGGAGTCGGGCGCCCCGGTGATCACGCTGGTCGCCAAGTCGCACGACCGCCATGTCGAGCTCGCCCTGCGCACCACGCTGGAGGAGAACCTGGAGATGGTGCGCGACACCGTCTCCCACCTCGTCGCCCAGGGCCGCAGGGTCTTCGTCGACTGCGAGCACTTCTTCGACGGTTACCGCGCCAACGCCGAGTACGCCAAGGCCGTGGTCCGGGCCGCGTCCGAGGCCGGCGCCGACGTCGTCATCCTCTGCGACACCAACGGCGGGATGCTCCCGGCCCAGGTCCAGGCCGTCGTCGCCACCGTCCTGGCCGACACCGGCGCCCGCATCGGCATCCACGCCCAGGACGACACCGGCTGCGCCGTCGCCAACACCCTGGCCGCCGTCGACGCGGGCGCCACACACGTCCAGTGCACCGCCAACGGCTACGGCGAGAGGGTCGGCAACGCCAACCTCTTCCCCGTCGTCGCCGCCCTGGAGCTCAAGTACGGCAAGACCGTCCTGCCCGAGGGCGCGCTCGCCGACATGACCCGCGTCTCGCACGCCATCGCCGAGGTCGTCAACCTCACGCCCTCCACGCACCAGCCCTACGTCGGCGTCTCGGCCTTCGCGCACAAGGCCGGCCTGCACGCCTCCGCGATCAAGGTCGACCCGGACCTGTACCAGCACATCGACCCCGCGCTGGTCGGCAACACCATGCGGATGCTCGTCTCCGACATGGCGGGCCGCGCCTCCATCGAGCTCAAGAGCGTGGAGCTCGGCATCGATCTCGGCGGCGACCGCGAGCTCATCGGCCGTGTCGTCGAGCGGGTCAAGGAGCGCGAGCTCCAGGGCTACACCTACGAGGCGGCCGACGCCTCCTTCGAACTGCTGCTGCGCGCCGAGGCGGAGGGCCGGCCCCGCCGCTACTTCCGCGTGGAGTCCTGGCGGGCCATCGTCGAGGACCGCCCCGACGGCACCCACGCCAACGAGGCGACGGTGAAGCTCTGGGCCAAGGGCGAGCGCATCGTCGCCACCGCCGAGGGCAACGGCCCGGTCAACGCGCTCGACCGGGCGCTTCGCGTCGCGCTGGAGCGGATCTACCCGCAGCTCGCCAAGCTGGAGCTGGTGGACTACAAGGTCCGCATCCTGGAGGGCCGCACCGGCACCGAGTCCACCACCCGCGTCCTGATCACCACGGGCGACGGCCGGGGCGACTGGGCGACCGTGGGGGTCGCCGAGAACGTCATCGCCGCGTCCTGGCAGGCCCTGGAGGACGCGTACACCTTCGGGCTGCTGCGCGCCGGGGTCGAGCCGACCGAGTAGCGCGGACGCGCCTGGACCGCGGACCGGCTCTCCGGCCCGCGGTCCAGGCGTGTGCGACCCCTACTGCAGGTGCCACTTCTGGTTGGCCGCCCCCGTGCACGTCCAGATCTGGGTGCGGGCCCCGTTGGCCGTCGACTGGTCGGTCACGTCCAGGCACTTGTCCGCCGCCGTGTTGACGACGTCACCCGTGGCGGCGTTGTACGTCCAGCGCTGCGCAGAGGTGCCGTTGCAGGTGTACAGCTGTACCTTCGCGCCGTTCGCCGTCGAGCCCGACGCCACGTCCAGGCAGGCGCCGAGCGTACGGATGGAGCCGTCGGCCTGCACCGTCCACCGCTGGTTGGCGCCGCCCGTGCAGTCCCAGAGCTGGACGGGCGTGCCGTCGGCGCCGGTGTTGCCCGTGGCGTCGAGGCACTTGCCACCGGGGCCGGACAGGGCGCCCGACGAGGCATCCGCACCCGACTGCGTCCCCGACCAGGTGAACGTCGCCGACGTGCGGGCGGGCAGCGAGTAGGTGAACTTCTGACCGCCCCAGTTGACCGTCACCTGCTGGGCGGAGCCG
Source organism: Streptomyces sp. NBC_01013 (assembly GCF_045162765.1). Lineage (NCBI taxonomy): Bacteria > Bacillati > Actinomycetota > Actinomycetes > Kitasatosporales > Streptomycetaceae > Streptomyces > Streptomyces sp. NBC_01013. Next base: position 2,361,758 of record NZ_CP108687.1, on the reverse strand, counting down.
CCCCCGTTGTACGCGATCAGCGCCTTCGAGCCGTCCGGGTTGCGCCAGGCGACGTTGGGCACGGCGGAACTGGCCGTGGAGGAGATCCGGGAGGCTCCCGGGCGGACGTACTTCGTCAGGTGGCCCATCGTGTAGTACTCGATGGTGTAGTCGACCTGTCCGCTCCTGCCGTCCCCGTTGTGCACGGTGATCAGCCCGTCGCAGGTACCGCAGCCACCGTTGTGCGGGCCGCGGTTCTGGTCCACCGCCAGGGACCACTTGGTCACCGACTTCGCCCAGTTGCGGGTGTAATCGATGATGTTCATCATGTCTTCGCGCTGCTGGTCGGCGATCCAGGTGCCGCCCGAGTGCTCGGTCTGGAACGCGTCCATCGACGGGTACTGGTTGTGCACCGTCGTCTGCTTGGCGATGTCACCGCCGTACCCGTGCCACGCCACTCCGCCGAAGTTGGGGTGGTTGCGCACCGCCGCGTCGTCCACGGTGGCCGCGGCGTACGCGTCGTAGGTGTCCCAGTTCCAGTCATGCGCGAGCACCTTGGTGGCGAGCCCCGCCGATGCCAGCTTCGGCAGCAGCTCGCTCTTGGTGAAGTAGGCCAGCCCGGAGCCGTTCCAGCTCATCGAGGGATAGCCGCCGCAGCACGTCGGCTCGTTCTGCGCGGTGACGTAGTCGACCGGAACCCCCTGATCCCGGTAGGCCTGGAGGTACTTCACGAAGTAGTCGGCGTAGGCGCCGTAGTTCTCCGCCTTGAGCCAGCCGCCGTTGAGCTGTCCGCTGTCCTTCATCCAGGCCGGAGCGGTCCACGGGGACGCCACCGTGGTCAGCGCCGGGTTGAGCTGCTTGGCCTGTTTCGTCAGCGGCAGTACGTCCTCCAGATCGTGTGCGATCGAGAAGTGCGAAAGGGACGGGTCGGTCTGCCCGGCGGGCAGGTCGTCGTACGTGTAGCCGTACCGCGCCAGGTCCGAACCGCCCATCGGGTTGCGCACGAACGACAGCCCGATGCCCTCCGTGGGCGAGAACAGCTTCTTCATCGTGGCATCGCGGGTCGCCTGGCTCAGCGCCCCGCTGCTCTTCATCAGATACGCCGCAGTGTCGGTGAACGAGGCTCCGCCACCGGTGAACGTCTGGTAGCGGGTGTTCTCGTCGACGGTGATGTTCGTGCCGCCGCCCCCGTTCCCGGCCCCGAACGAGACCGGGTTCTGCACCTCCAGGCCCCGGGTGACGTGACGGCCGCCGGAGTCGTCGGTGGTGGTCAGGGCGATGTTCACCGTCTCGCCCGCGGCCTGCGCCGTACCGGACGAGAGCCCGGTGAGGCCGGCGGTCGTGAGCACTGCGGCGAGCAGCGCCCTGGCCGCCCTTCCTGAACGGATCATGGCTGATGCCTTCCTCGGCGGGAGCGTGGGGGACGTGCCGTCGGACGACACGGGAGTGAACTGCTCTTACGTGCCCACGTCAAGAGGTTGTGCGTTCAGGACTTGAACGCAAGCGCGTTCCGAGCCGCTTCGGAGGATGGGTACGGACCAATCTCGGTGTGAAGTATTGACGGTCATGTTCCGGCGGGGTTAACTCACGCCACCAACGCCGGTACCGGTTCCGGAACCGGTTGCGGTACCGGTTCCACAGCCGCTCGTTCGCTCTGTCCTGTTGTGTCCTGGAGGCCCCCGATGCGTGTCACCATCGCTGATGTCGCCCGCGAGGCCGGCGTCAGCAAGACGACCGTCTCCAGGGTCATCAACACCAAGGGCGAAGTGGACGGTTCGACGGCCGCCCGTGTTCGTGAAGTGATCGCACAGCTCGGCTACGTACCCAGCTCGGGCGCCGTCGGTCTGGCCCGCGGCAGCAGCCGCACGGTCGGCATGCTGGTGCCCTCGCTGACCTGGCCGTGGATGGGCGAGCTGCTCCAGGGCGTCGTCGACACGGTCGAGGCCGCCGACTACGGGCTGCTGCTCTTCACCTGCAACCGCGGGGCGGAGTCCGTGGAGCGCTTCACCAGCCAGGTGTCGGCGCGGGCCTTCGACGGACTGGTCGTGGTCGAACCCGAGAACACCCTCGACCACCTCACCGCACTGCACCGCGACGGCCTGCCGATCGTGCTGATCGACGATCGCGGCCACCACCCCGAGTTCCCCTCCGTCGTGACCACCAACCACGAAGGAGGCGCGTCGGCCGCCCGCCATCTGCGGGATGCCGGCCGCACCAGGCCCATGGTCATCACGGGGCCCCAGGACTTCGGCTGCGTACGCGACCGGCTGGAGGGATTCGTCTCCGTCCTGCCGACCGATCTCGTCGTCCGCGGAGACTTCACCGAGCGCTGCGGCCGGCTGGCCGTGGAGGAACTCCTCGCCTCCGGCGCAGAGTTCGACTCGGTCTTCGCTCACAACGACATCACCGCAGCAGGAGTGCTGCGGGCGCTGCGCGCCGCGGGACGGACCGTGCCCGGCGACATCGCGGTGGTCGGTTTCGACGACATCCCGATGGCCGAGCACACCGAACCGCCCCTGACCACCGTGCGTCAGCCCACCCGGCAGATGGGTGAGACGGCCGCACGGATGCTCCTCTCCCACCTCGGCGGCACACCCGTACCCGACGCACCGCTCGTGCTGCCCACCGAACTGGTCGTGCGCCACTCGGCGCCCTAGCGCTGCGGCCCCCGGCCCGCACGCACCCGCACCACCCGTACCGCCCGTACGTACCCGCACCGCCCGTACCCGGCGCGCCGAGCGCTGCCCGTTTCCGGATCTCCCAGACCCGCCAGTCCCTCCTGGAGTCGTTATGTCCGCACGCCGTCACACGCTCAGAGCGGCCGCGCTCGCCACCGCGGTGGTCGCGCTCGCCGCCGGCTGTTCGTCCGCCAACTCGAACCACAACAAGGGCGGCGGCTCGGCCGCCTCGGGCGTGCTGAACATCGGCAAGCCCGACGGGCCGCAGACGAACAACAGCAACCCGTTCCTGAACACCTCGGCGGGCGCCACCCTCGGCTACCGCTGGATGATCTACGAGCCGCTGGCGATGACGAGCCAGATCCGGCCGTCGGCGAAGGCCGACCCGTGGCTGGCGACGGACTGGACGTGGGACCTCAACTTCACCAAGGTCACCTTCACCCTCGACCCCCGGGCCAAGTGGGCCGACGGCAAGCCGCTGACCGCCGACGACGTCGCGTTCACCTTCAACCTGCTGAAGAAGCACCCGGCCCTCAACGCCGACGGCATCGCGTGGGGCGGGGTCAAGGTGCAGGGCAAGAAGGTCGTCCTGACCTTCGACGACTCGCAGTACGTCAACCAGAACAAGATCATCCAGCAGTACATCGTGCCGAAGCACATCTGGGAAGGCGTCAAGAGCCCGGAGACCTGGCCCAACCGCACGCCGGTCGGCTCGGGCCCGTACAAGCTGAAGACGTTCACCCCGCAGACCACCACGCTGACCGCCACGCCCACCTACTGGAAGGGCACGACGAAGGTCAAGGAGCTGCGCTACAGCACCTACAACGACAACAGCGCCGCCACCACCGCGCTGGCCAGCGGCAAGCTGGAGTGGTCGTTCGTCTTCATGCCGAACTACAAGCAGCTGTTCATCTCCAAGGACCCGAAGAACCACAAGCTGTGGTTCCCCTCCGGGCTCGGCATCCACGGCCTGTGGTTCAACACCGCCCGCAAGCCGTTCGACAACCCGGCGCTGCGCAAGGCCATGGCGATGGTCGTCGACCGCAACGCGATCTACACCCAGGCCGAGGCGACCCTCTACCCGGAGATCACCAACCCGACCGGCATCCCGCTGCCCGCCGGCAAGTCCTTCATCGCCTCCGAGTACCAGAACGCCACCACCAAGCCGGACGTCGAGGGCGCCAAGAAGGTCCTGGAGAAGGCCGGCTTCACGCTCAGCGGCGGTGTGCTCAAGGACCCGAGCGGCAAGCCGGTGAAGCTGACCTTCACCGACCCGGCCGGCTGGAACGACTACATCACCGGTCTGGCGATCATCAAGGACAACATCAAGAAGATCGGCATCGAGGCCAAGGTCAAGACGCAGACCGCCGAGGCCTGGGGCGCGGACGTGGCCAACGGCAACTTCGACGCCACCCTGCACTGGACCAACAGCGGCGCCACCCCGTACGACATGTACCAGAACATCATGGACGGCGCGCTGCTCCAGCCCATCGGCAAGCCCTCCCAGCAGGGCAACTTCGGCCGCTTCAAGAGCACCGAGGCGACCGAGGCGCTGAAGGACTTCGCCGGTGCCACGACGGACACCGCCCGTACCGCTGCGATGAACACCCTGCAGAAGATCATGGTCGAGCAGGCGCCGGTGATCCCGACGGCCGCCGCCCCCATCGGGGCCGAGTACTCCACCAAGAACTGGGTGGGCTGGCCCACCGAGGCCGACCCGTACGCCGACCCGCAGCACACCCAGCGCTCGGCGCTGGAGATCGTGCTGAAGCTCAAGCCGTCGAAGTAGGGCCGTCGGGCCCATGGGGGGCGGTGCAGCGGGTCCGGTCACGCACGTCTGACGCACAGTCGTCCGTCACCGTGGCCCGCCACGCCGCCCTCCTCCGCCTCGCAGCCGCGCCACCCAGCCCCGCCCTTCTCCCACCCCCCATCTGCCCGACGGCCCCCCAGGGATCCAGGTACCGGCCATGTCTGAACAGCTCGAAAAGAACCACGTCGTGCTCGAAGCACGCGGAGTCACCAAACACTTCGCCGTACGGCGCACCGGCCGCGATCTCCTCGCAGGCAAGCGCCGCAGCGTCCACGCCGTCGACGACGTCTCGCTGCGGCTGCGGCGCGGCACCGTCACGGCGCTGGTGGGGGAGTCGGGCTCCGGGAAGTCCACCGTCGCCAGACTGCTCGCCCAGCTGTATCCGCTCACCGAGGGCGAGATCCACCTGGACGGTCAGGAGGTGAAGGCCGGACGTGGCCGGTCCTTCCGCAGTTACGTACGCCAGGTCCAGCTCATCTTCCAGGACCCGTTCGCCTCGCTGAACCCCGTGCACACCGTGCGCTACCACCTCACCCGCGCCCTGAAGATCCACGGCAGGGCGGGCAGCGGCGAGGCGGAACTGGAACAGAACCTGACGGCTCTGCTGAACCGTGTCCAGCTGACTCCTCCTCATCAGTATCTGGACAAGTTCCCGCACGAGCTGTCGGGAGGTCAGCGCCAGCGCGTGGCCATCGCCCGCGCGCTCGGCGCCGACCCCCAGGTCCTCCTCGCCGACGAGCCCGTCTCGATGCTGGACGTCTCCATCCGGCTCGGGGTGCTCAACCTGCTCAAGGACCTCAAGGACCGCATGCACCTCGCGATCCTCTACATCACCCACGACATCGCGTCCGCCCGCTACTTCGCGGACACCACGCTCGTGATGTACGCGGGCCGGATCGTCGAGGGCGGTGACAGCGAGACCGTCACCCAGCACCCTGCCCACCCCTACACCCAGCTGCTGATCGCCTCGGCGCCCGACCCGGACCGGGTCGTCGACGAGGAGGAGCAGGAGGAGACCGGCAGCGGTGAGCCCCCCTCGCTCATCGACCCGCCGGCCGGCTGCCGCTTCCACCCCCGCTGCCCCAAGGCGATGGAGCGCTGCCGCACCGAACTGCCGCCCCGCTTCGACCTTGCCGACGGCCAGTGGGCCGCCTGCTGGCTGTACGACGGCTCCGCCGGCGCGGCACCCACCGACGACCACGAGAAGGAGGCTGCGAAGTGAAGTACCTGCTCCAACGGCTCGCCTTCTACTTGGTCACCGCCTGGGCCGCCATCACCATCAACTTCCTCATCCCGCGCATGATGCCCGGCGACCCGGTGCAGGCACTCATAGCCCGCTTCCAGGGCCAGCTGGACACCAGCGCCATCGCCTCGCTCAAGGCCCTGTTCGGCCTCGACAAGAAGCAGTCAATCTGGCAGCAGTACACCGACTACTGGTCGCACCTGTTCCACGGCGACCTCGGGCTCTCCTTCACCTTCTTCCCCACCCCGGTGAGTGAGGTCATCGCCCAGTCGCTGCCGTGGACGCTCGCGCTCGTCGGCATCACCACGCTGATCAGTTTCGTGCTCGGCACCGGCATCGGCGTCTTCACCGGCTGGCGGCGAGGTTCGTGGATGGACAGCCTGCTGCCCGTCACCACGTTCATCTCCGCGATCCCGTACTTCTGGCTCGGCCTCATCGCCATCTCGCTCTTCGCCGTGAAGTGGCCGCTCTTCCCGGCCGCCGGGGGCTACGACAACTCGCTCGTGCCCGCCTTCGACTGGCCGTTCATCTCCAGCGCGATCTACCACGGGGCGCTGCCCGGCCTCACGATCGTGCTCAGCGCGGTGGCCGGCTGGATCCTCGGCATGCGCAACATGATGGTGACGGTCTCCTCCGAGGACTACGTCATGGTCGCCCAGGCCAAGGGACTCTCCGAGCGCCGGGTCATGTTCGGGTACGCGGCCCGCAACGCGATCCTCCCCAATATCTCCGGCTTCGCCCTCTCGCTCGGCTTCATCGTCGGCGGCACGCTCCTGGTGGAGATGGTCTTCTCCTACCCGGGCATCGGCTACCAGCTCTTCCAGGGCGTGGGAGCCAAGGACTACCCCCTCATGCAGGGCGTCTTCCTGATCATCACGCTCTCCGTCCTCGCGGCGAACCTCCTCGCCGACGTGCTCTACATGCTCCTCGACCCCCGTACCCGAAGGGAGGCCTAGTGCCTCTCGTCCAGAGCATGCCGGGCTCGCGGGGTCCGGCACGCGCCAGTGCGGCGTCGTCGTCGGCCGCCACCTCCCCCACGGCCCTGAGAGGCAGGGGGGGACCCCCTTCGCGTCGGCTCGTTCCTCCGCCTTGCCGCTGCACGCACCAGACCTCGCTCCCTGTCCGGCCTGCTCCGAACGAGAGGCACTAGCTCATGGCCGTCACCGCCACCGAGGTCGCCGTACTCGACGCGACCGAGACCCCCGCAGCGAGCAAGCGCAAGTTCCGCTTCCTGCGCGGCCGCAAGACCGTCGTCGGACTCTGCATCCTGCTCTTCTTCGTGCTGATCGCCGTCATCGGCCCGTGGATCGCTCCGTACGATCCCGACACGATGAGCAACGCCCTGCTCCAGCCGCCCTCCGGGTCCCACTGGTTCGGCACCACCCAGACCGGCCAGGACGTCCTCTCGCAGATCCTCGTCGGCACCCGCGGCGTCCTCGTCGTCGGATTCATCGCCGGGATCATCGCCACGATCCTGTCCGTACTGATCGGCGTCAGCGCAGGATTCCTCGGCGGCACCGCCGACGAGGTGCTCTCGCTGCTGTCCAACGTCTTCCTGGTCATCCCCGGACTGCCGCTGATCATCATCATCGCGAGCTTCGTCTCCGACACCGGCGACCTGCTGATCGCCTTCGTCATCGCCCTGACCTCCTGGGCCTGGGGCGCCCGGGTGCTGCGTGCCCAGACACTGTCGCTGCGCCGCCGGGACTACGTCGAGGCGGCCCGCGCCACCGGCGAGTCGACGTGGCGGATCATCTTCTTCGAGGTGCTCCCCAACCTGACGGCCGTGATCGCCTCCGGGTTCGTCGGCACGGTCATCTTCGCGATCCTCTCCGAGATCACCCTCGCCTTCATCGGTGTCGCCGACATCTCCAACTGGAACTGGGGGACCGTCCTGTTCTGGGCGCAGTCCAACCAGGCCCTCGCCCAGGGTGCGTGGTGGTGGTTCGTCCCGGCCGGGCTCTGCATCGCCCTGCTCGGCATGTCGCTCGCCCTCATCAACTTCGGCATCGACGAATTCGTCAACCCGCGCCTGCGCACCGAGACCGGCGGCTCCCGGAAGGTCCGCATGCGCGTCGGCTTCACGCCCGTGGCCCGTACCGCCGCGGTCCCGTCCGCGCGCGGCCGGCGCCACCGCACGCACGACAAGGAGTCCCGCTCATGAACGAGCCCGTCCTCACCATCAGCGGCCTCAACGTGGACTACGGGACCGGCGCGGACGCCGTACACGCGCTTCGCGACATCGACCTCACCCTGCACCGCGGTGAAGTCCTCGGCCTCGCGGGCGAGTCGGGCTCCGGCAAGTCCACCCTGGCGTACGCCGTCACCCGGCTGCTCTCGCCGCCCGGCGTGATCACCGGCGGCGAGGTGCACTACCACCAGCGCGACGGCGATGCGCTCGACCTGCTGACCCTGTCGGCGCCCGAACTGCGCGCCTTCCGCTGGCAGGAACTGTCGATCGTCTTCCAGGGCGCGATGAACTCGCTCAACCCGGTGCACACGGTTCACAGCCAGCTCACCGACGTCCTCCAGGCCCACCGCCCGGAGATGCGCAAGGCAGACCGGACCGCGCGGGCCAAGGAACTGCTCAACCTGGTCGGCATCTCCGCCGACCGGCTGGGCGCCTACCCGCACCAGCTCTCCGGCGGCATGCGCCAGCGCGTGATGATCGCGATGGCCCTCGCCCTGGAGCCCGAGATCGTCATCATGGACGAGCCCACGACGGCGCTCGACGTCGTCATGCAGCGCCAGATCCTGCGCCAGCTCGTCAAGCTCCGCGAGGAACTCGGGTTCTCCGTCGTCTTCATCACGCACGACATCTCCCTCCTCATCGAGTTCTCCGACCGCATCGCGATCATGTACGGCGGCCGGATCGTCGAGGAGGCCGGCGCGGCCGACATCTACCGCGACCCCCACCACCCGTACAGCGACGGGCTGCTGCACTCCTTCCCCGCGCTGCACGGCCCCCGCCGCGAACTCAGCGGCATCCCGGGCTCGCCCCCGCACCTGTCGGCGATGCCGGCCGGCTGCGCCTTCCACCCCCGCTGCGCCAAGAAGGTCGAGGACTGCGACAGCCGCGTCCCGGTGCTCGCCGCGCCGGACGGGGGTGACGGCTCCCGCTCGGTGGCCTGCTGGCTCCACAAGGAAGCCCCGGCCCCGGCCGCCGCCCGCTCGTAGAGCCGTACGCACCCGCACACCACAGGAGAACCATGAACCTCGTCACCCCCCAGGCCTACGCGCGCGAACTCGCCGCCCAGGCCGTACCCGGTCTGCCGGCCGACTTCCGGTGGGGCGTCGCCACAGCCGCCTACCAGATCGAGGGAGCGGCGGCCGAGGACGGCAGAACGCCGTCGATCTGGGACACGTACTGCCGGGTGCCGGGCATGGTCGTCCGCGGCGAGAACGGCGATGTGGCCTGCGACCACTACCACCGGATGCCCGAGGACGTACGGCTGATCGCCGGCCTGGGCGTCGACACGTACCGCTTCTCGCTGGCCTGGCCCCGCATCCAGCCCGGCGGCCGGGGCCCCGCCAACGCCAAGGGCCTGGACTTCTACAAGCGCCTGGTCGACGAGCTGGAGGCCAAGGGCATCACCCCGTGGATCACGCTCTACCACTGGGACCTCCCGCAGGAGCTGGAGGACGCGGGCGGCTGGCCTGCCCGCGACACCGCCTACCGGTTCGCCGAGTACGCCGCCCTCGCCTACGACGCCCTGGGCGACCGGGTGAAGCACTGGACCACACTGAACGAGCCGTGGTGCTCGGCCATGCTCGGATACGCGTACGGCAATCAGGCCCCCGGCCGGAAGAACTTCGGCGAGGCGATCCACGCCGTCCACCACCTTCTCCTGGGCCACGGCCTCGCCTCGCAGTACATGCGGGAGCAGTCCGCCACACGCGGCAACGCGCTCGAACTCGGCATCACCCTCAACCTCGGCACCGCCACCCCCGAGACCGGGAGTCACGAGGACGCCGAGGCCTGCCGCCGCGCCGACGGACTCGGCGCCCGCCTCTACCTGGACCCCGTCGTCAAGGGCGCCTACCCCGAGGACATCGTCACCGACCTCGCCGCGCAGGGCATCGAACTCCCCGTCCGGGACGGCGACCTGGCGGCCATCTCCACCCCGCTGGACGTCCTCGGCGTCAACTTCTACCGAGGCTCGCTCTTCTCCGGTGTCACCGAGGACGGTGCGACGACGGACACCGACGGGCTGCCCGTCACCCGCGTCGTCGAACGCGACCTGCCGCGCACCGCCATGGACTGGGAGATCACCCCCACCGCTCTCACCGACCTGCTCGTCCGGCTGGAGAACGACTACGGTCTGCCGACGGTCATCACCGAGAACGGCGCCGCCTTCGACGACATCGTCTCAGCGGACGGCGAGATCCACGACGCCGACCGCACCACGTATCTCGCCGACCACATCGCCGCCGTCGCCGCCGCCCGCGCACAAGGGGCCGACGTCCGGGGGTACTTCGCCTGGTCGCTGATGGACAACTTCGAGTGGTCCTACGGCTACGACAAGCGGTTCGGCATCGTCCGCGTCGACTACGACACGCAGGAGCGGACGCTCAAGGACAGCGCCAAGTGGTACCGCGACACCATCCGCCTCACCCGCGACGCATAGGGCGTGCCCGGCCGCGCCCGCGCGCGTGGTCGCGCAGCCCCCTGGATACGAACGGGAGCCCCACCGTGCCCTCTCGTACAACTCTGGCAGCCACCACCGCCGCTCTGATCGCCCTCGCCGCCCCCATGGCCTTCGCCGGCCCGGCCCCCCGGCCGGCGGCGCAGGTCGCGGCGTGGGACACCGACCGGGCAGCCGCCGCTCACGCCGCAGACCCCGGCGCGGTCACCGCGTCCGGCAGCGAGAACGGTTCCACCGGACCGGGAGCCGCCGCCGACGGCGACGGTGCCACCCGCTGGTCCAGCGACTTCGCCGACGGCGCCTGGATCCGCGTCGACCTCGGCTCCGTCATCCGGATCAGCCAGGTCACCCTGGACTGGGAGGCCGCCTACGGCAAGAAGTACGTCCTGGAGGTGTCCAGGAACGGCACCGACTGGACCACCTTCTACACCGAGGACGACGGCACCGGTGGCAGCGTCACCGCGCACACCTACCCGCAGGAGGTCACCGGCCGCTACGTCCGGATGCGCGGCATACAGCGCGCCACCGCCTGGGGTTACTCCCTCTACTCCTTCAAGGTGTACGGAGGGGAGCAGGCCCCCGCATCCACGACCCGCGCCAACCTCGCCCTGAACCACCCCGCGTACGGCAACCTCTACCAGCACGCGGGCAACTCACCGGCGTTCGTCACCGACGGCGGATGGCCGGCCGATCTCAAGGGCGACCGGTCGCGCTGGTCCAGTGACTGGAACGCGGACCGCTGGGTCGGTGTCGACCTCGGAGCCACCTCCACGATCGACACGCTCGACCTCTACTGGGAGGCGGCGTACGCCGTCGACTACCGGATCCAGGTCTCCGACGACAACCGCACCTGGCGCACGGTGTACCGGCCCTCCGCCGCCGAGGTCGCGGCCCGCCGCGCCGATGTGAAGGCGCCGGGGGAGGCCGCCGGGCGCCACGACACCCTCACCCTGCCCACCCCGGCGACCGGCCGCTACGTCCGGATGCTCGGCGTCGAACGCCGCTCCTTCTACAACCCCGCGCCCGCCACCGCCCAGTTCGGCTACTCCCTCTACGAGCTGCAGGTCTGGGGCACCGGAGGCAGTGCGAACGCCACCTACCCGGCCCTGCCCAAGGACCCCGGCGGTTCCTACGTCACCACCTTCTTCGACGACTTCACCGGCTCGGGCCTGGACCGCTCCAAGTGGCGGGTGGTGCGCACCGGTACGGAGATGGGCCCCGTCAACGGGGAGTCGCAGGCCTACGTCGACTCGACGGACAACATCCGCACCGAGAACGGCGCCCTCGTCCTGGAGTCGAAGTACTGCAAGGCGTGCACCCCCACACCCAACGGCACCTTCGACTTCACCTCCGGCCGGGTCGACACCAACACCACGTTCGACTTCACCTACGGCAAGGTCAGCGCCCGTATGAAGCTGCCGGTCGGCGACGGCTTCTGGCCCGCCTTCTGGATGCTCGGCAGCAACGTCGACGACCCGTCCGTCTCCTGGCCCGGATCGGGCGAGACGGACATCATGGAGAACATCGGCTACGGCGACTGGACCAGCTCCGCGCTGCACGGCCCCGGCTACTCGGCCGACGGCAACATCGGCAAGCAGCAGACCTATCCGAACGGCGGCCGCGCCGACGAGTGGCACACCTACGGCGTCGAGTGGACGCCCGAGGCCATGACGTTCACCGTCGACGACCGGGTCGTCCAGACGACGTCCCGCCAGAAGCTGGAGTCCACCCGTGGCCAGTGGGTCTACGACCACGACCAGTACGTGATCCTCAACCTGGCCCTCGGCGGCGCGTATCCCGCCGGATGGAACAAGGTCACCCAGCCCTACTGGGGTCTGCCGCAGTCCAGCGTCGACCGCATCGCGCAGGGCGGTGTCAAGGCGGAGATCGACTGGGTGCGGGTCGAACAGAAGAAGTAGCGCCCCCGCCCCGGACCGAAGCTCCCGCACCGGCCCCCGCAGAAACGTCACCCCCCGGTCCCACCCGCACCCCGCGCGGCACAGCACCGCACCCGCTGTCCGCGCGCGGTCACCGTACGAAGGAGCCGCACATGCCACCACGCACCCGTCACCGGGCGAGACCCGCGACGGCCGCACTGGCCGCCGCCACGGTCCTGGCCGGTCTGCTCGCCGGGGCCGTCCCCAGCGCGTCCGCGGCCGACGAACCGGCGCCCCTCGCCGTCGACCGGTTCGAGGGCGAGGTGCCCTTCGCCAACCAGCCCGCCGAGGGCATCTTCACCTGGGGCGGCGACGCCGACGACCCGCCCACCCTCGCCCTGAAGGAGCGCGCGGACGCCCCCGAGGGCTCCAAGGTCCTCGAAGGCACCTACGACATCAGCGGCTACGGCGGGCTCAGCCACGACTACGCCGCCGACCAGCCCGCCCACGACTGGTCCGCCCACAAGGGCATCCGCTTCTGGTGGTACGGCCAGAACACCGCACCCCTGCCGCCCGGTTCGGGCAAGAAGATCAGCTTCGAGATCAAGGACGGCGGCGCCAACGGCGAGGCCTCCGAGCTCTGGACCACTTCCTTCACCGACGACTGGGAGGGCTGGCACCAGGTCGAGATCCCGTTCGCGGACTTCACCTACCGCGGCGACTACCAGCCCGTCGGCGGCATCGACCAGGTGCTCGGCCTGAACGAGATGTGGGGCTACGCCCTCACCCTGCCGCCCGGAGCCCCCGGCGCGTTCGCCATGGACGGCGTGGAGCTGTACGGCAAGGCCGACGCCGCGCTGAAGGCGAGCGTCGTCACCGACGCGGCCGTGCACCCCGTCAAGCAGGGCGAGACCGCCGACATCGACCTCGCCGTCTCCACCACCGGCACCGGATCGCTCCCGCTGGACGAGCCCGTCACCGTCGCGTACGAGACCAAGGGCGGCAGCGGAGACTCCGGTACCGACTACGCACCGGTCAGCGGCACGTACACCTTCCCCGCGGGCACGGCCTCCGGTACCACCCACCGGGTCTCCGTCACCACGAAGAAGGTCGCGGGCGCCGCGTCCGCGAAGACGGTCCCGCTCGAACTGACCGTCACCGGCGCCAGGCCGCCGAAGGAGAACCCGCAGGTCGTCATCGACGCCCACGGGCTGCCGTACCAGAACCCGAAGCTGCCGGTGAAGCAGCGCGTCGCCGACCTGCTCGCCCGGATGTCGCCCGCCGAGAAGGCCGGCCAGATGACGCAGGCGGAGCGCAACGCTCTCTCCTCGCAGGGTGACATCGCGACGTACGACCTCGGCTCGCTGCTCTCCGGCGGCGGCTCGGTGCCGACACCCAACACGGCCGCGGCCTGGGCCAAGATGGTCGACGCCTACCAGCTGCGCGCCCAGGCGACCCGCTTCCAGATCCCGCTGATCTACGGTGTGGACGCGGTGCACGGCCACAACAACGTGATCGGCTCGACGATCATGCCCCACAACGTCGGACTCGGAGCGACCCGCGATCCGAAGACGGTCGAGAAGACCGGCGCGGTCACCGCGAACGAGGTGCGCGCCACCGGCATCCCGTGGGACTTCGCCCCCTGTCTCTGCGTCTCGCGCGACGACCGCTGGGGCCGCGCCTACGAGGCGTACGGCGAGGACCCGGCACTCGTGGAGTCCCTGGAGACGGTGATCCAGGGCATGCAGGGCGCCGCGTCCGGCAAGGACCTCGACCGCAACGACAAGGTGCTGGCCACCGCCAAGCACTACGTCGGCGACGGCGGCACGGAGTACGGCTCCTCGACCACCGGCTCCTACCCCATCGACCAGGGCGTCACCAAGGTCACCCGGCAGGAGCTCGAAGCGGTCCACCTCGCCCCGTTCGCCGACGCCGTCAAGCGGGGTGTCGGCACGGTCATGCCGTCGTACTCCTCGCTCGACATCCTCGGCGACGACGAGGGCCCGGTGAAGATGCACGCCAACGCCGAGATGATCAACGGTGTGCTGAAGGACCGGATGGGCTTCGAGGGCTTCGTCATCAGCGACTGGCAGGCGATCGACCAGATCCCCGGCGACTACGCGAGCGACGTCCGCACCTCCGTCAACGCCGGACTCGACATGATCATGGTGCCGACGGCGTACAAGGACTTCACGAAGACGCTCCAGGCAGAGGTCACCGCGGGCCGCATCACCCAGGCCCGGATCGATGACGCGGTCTCCCGCATCCTGACGCAGAAGTTCAAGCTGGGCCTGTTCGAGAAGCCGTACGCCGACACGTCCAACCTGGACAAGGTCGGCTCGGCCGAGCACCGCGCCGTGGCCCGCGAGGCCGCAGCCAAGTCCCAGGTGCTGCTGAAGAACGACGGCGGCGTGCTGCCGCTGAAGTCCTCGCAGAAGGTGTACGTCGCCGGCTCCAACGCCGACGACATCGGCAACCAGGCCGGCGGCTGGACCGTCAGCTGGCAGGGCTCGTCCGGCCCCATCACCCCGGGCACCACGATCCTGTCGGCCATGAAGAAGGACGCCGCCTCGGTCACGTACTCCAAGGACGCGTCGGCCGCCACGGACGGCTACGACGTCGGTGTCGTGGTCGTCGGCGAGACCCCGTACGCGGAAGGGATCGGCGACGTCGGCAACGGCCACGACCTGGAACTGTCCGCCGCCGACAAGGCCGCGGTCGACAAGGTCTGCGCCGCGATGAAGTGCGCCGTCCTGATCGTCTCCGGCCGCCCGCAGTTCATCGGCGACCGGCTCGGCGACGTCGACGCCCTGGTGGCCTCGTGGCTGCCGGGCACCGAGGGCGACGGCGTGGCCGACGTGCTCTTCGGCAAGCGGGCCTTCACCGGTCAGCTGCCGGTGACCTGGCCGAAGTCCGAGTCGCAGCTCCCGATCAACGTGGGTGACGCGGCGTACGACCCGCAGTTCCCGTACGGCTGGGGCCTCACCACGCTGAAGAAGCCCCCGGCCGGCGGCGAGCTCACGCTCGGCGCCCTCGCGCTGGCCGCCCAGGTCGCGGAGCGGACCGGCCTCGGCCGGACGGACGTGGGCCGGACCATCGTCGGCCAGGCCCGGCTGCTGGTCCAGCAGAAGATCGGCGGGAAGCTGACGGAAGCGGTGTCCAAGCCCTTCGCCGACGCCGACCACCTGCTGCTGACCGGTGACCTGACCGGTGCGGTGGCGAAGCTGAGGGCGGCCTACCGGGCCGCCTGACGTGCGGGCGCGGGCGGGTGGACGGTGCAGATGCCGCCCACCCGCCCGCGACGCATTTCTCACCCGTCTGGGTTAGTTTCGAAGTATGCGGAACAGAGCGTTCCCGGCTTTCCTGGTCCCGGCTCTCCTGGCGGGACTGTTCCTCGTGCTGTCGGCGGCCGCCCTGCTCCTGGCCCCAGCCGCTCCGGCCGCGACCGGGGCCTCCACCGTCGACGACGTCGCCCAGGCTCTGCGCAAGGGCCCGGTGTACGTCGATCCGGCGGCGGCCGGCCAGCTCTCCCGGAGCCAGGCCGACGCCCTGACGAAGAAGATCAAGGACGCCGACAAGCCGGTCTTCGTGGCCGTGCTTCCGCGGAGTTCCGCCTTCCCCGAGAACAGCGTGCTGCGCACCGTGCGCACCGACACCGGGATCACCGGCGTCTACGCGATCCGCCTGGGCGACGGCTTCAACGCAGGCGCCGACCCGCAGGTGATGTCGCGGCAGGCGGTCCAGAACCTCACCGCGGCCGTGAAGACCCCCGGCGCGGACACGTCCGCCGCGACCCAGCTGAACGCGTTCGTCGACCGGGCCGTCGAACAGGCCCGGGGCCACGCCCCCGGTTCCTGGGGCGGCGGCTCGTCGTCCGGCAGCGGTTCGTCCGCAGCCGGCCTGATCGCGGTGGGCGCGGTGGTGGTCATCGGGGGCGCGGGGGCTTACACGATCGTGCGCCGCAACCGCAAGCGCAAGGAGGCCGAGGAGCAGGCCGCCCTGGACAAGCTCCGGGTCGTCGTGGACGAGGACATCACGGCGTACGGGGAGGCCCTGGACCGGCTCGACTTCCACCCCGCGGAACCGGGCGCCGACGACACGATGCGCGCCGACTACGAACGGGCCCTCGACGCCTACGAGACCGCCAAATCCCGGATGGCCCACGCCCGGCGCCCCTCGGACGTGCGCGGGGTGACCCAGTCCCTGGAGGACGGACGCTTCTCGCTCGCCGTCCTCGACGCCCGCCGTACCGGCGTCGAGCTCCCCGCCCGTCGGCCTCCGTGTTTCTTCGACCCGCGCCACGGTCCCTCGGTGGCCGACGTCCGCTGGACCCCCTCGGGCGGTTCCGCCCGCGAGGTCCCGGTCTGCGGCGCGGACGAGGTGCGGCTGCGGAGCGGCGAGGACCCCATGAGCCGCACCGTGGACGTGGGCGACGGCAGCAGGCGCCCCTACTGGGAGGCCGGCCCGGCCTACGGCCCCTGGGCGGGTGGCTACTTCGGCGGCGGCCTGCTCCCGGGCCTGCTGGTCGGCACCATGCTCGGCTCGATGCTCTCCACCCCGGCGTACGCGTCGGAGTACGGCGGCGGCGACTTCGGCGGCGGCGACTTCTCCGGCGGTGACTTCTCCGGCTCCGACTTCGACTCGTCCGGTTTCGGCGGGGGCGGGTTCGGCGACGGCGGCGGCGGGTTCGGTGACGGGGGCGGATTCGGCGGGGGCGGTGACTTCGGGGGCGGGGGCTTCTGAGCAGGCGGCCCGACCAGAGGGGAAGCCTCGCAAGGCCGGGCCGGGCCGGGCCGGGCCGGGTGGGGCAGGGGCAGCCCTGCGGCGTCAGCCTCGGCGGACCGCCCCCCGCGCGGGGACCGGCTGATCAGCCGTCGATCTCGTACTGGCCGACCGTCCGGAAGTGCCGCAGCGCCTCGGGGCTGCCGTCGTCCAGGACCACCTGGATCGCGTCGTACATGGCGTCGCTGATGTCCGGGTTCGCGAGCATGCGGACGATGTAGACGGAGTCGTCCTCGGCCTGGGCGAGCCGGTATCCGGTCCACCGGAAGGAGCTCAGGGCTTCGGGGGTGTAGGCGTCGAGTGCGTCGTTGGCCTCCCGGATCACCCTCTTGTCGCCGCTCTGCGTGGCGACGAACAGGATGCGGGAGACGGCGACGGCGTCGTCCTCGGCCTGGGCGCGGGCGTACCCCGTCTCCAGGTAGGCGCGCAGGGTTTCGGGGGTGCGGGTGTCGAGGAGGTCGTTGACCTCGCGGATCACCCTCTTGTCGCCGTTGCGCGTGGCCGCGTCGAGGACGCGGAGGGCCGTGACGGTGTCGTCCTCGGCCTGGGCCGTGCGACAGCCCGTCTTCAGGAAGGCGCGCAGGTCGTCCACCGTGCCGCCCAGGGCTTCTTCGGCCTCGCGCGTGACGCCCTTGCCGGCGTTCTCGTCCGCGAGGATGCCCTGGATCGCGGCGCGGAGTTCGCCCTCCGTCATCTCGTCGACCGGAGTGCCGGTGCCGGTGCCGGACGGGAGGGCCGGGCAGGCGGTGGCCGGCGTGGGTGTGACGGGGGTGGTGGACGTAACCGATGTGGCCCGAGCAGACGCGTCGGTGGCGAAAGCCGGCGTGGTGAAGAGGAGCGCGGGCATCAGAGCGGTGGCGGCTGTCAGCAGGGCGGCGCGGGTCGTTCTCATGGATGTGCCTCCGGAATCGGGTGGTCCGTCGGTATGAAGGTCCCATGGGCCGCCCGTCCGGATCAAAGCGTCCGACCGGCAAGGAACGGACGGCAACTGCTGCCGGTCCCACCCCTGTTGCCGGCGCCGGCCGGGACCGGTGAGGTGACCGGCCGGTCCTGCGCCCGGTCCGGACCATCCCGCGCGACGCCGCGTGCTCACCTCGACGGTGCGCGATGACTTCCGGGCGGCGTGGCAGTCTCCATTCCCGTACCCCCGAACCGTGATCCACGAGGAGACAGTCACATGCGCATCGTCATCAGCGAGTTCATCAGCCTGGACGGCGTCGTACAGGCGCCGGGCGGGGCCGAGGAGGACACGGACGGCGGCTTCGCCCACGGCGGCTGGTCGCACCCGTTCTTCGACCCGGAGGTCGTGGGCGGCTCCTTCAACGACGCGATGAAGGGGGCCGAAGCGCTGCTGTTCGGCCGCCGCACCTGGCAGACGATGGCCGCGGCGTGGCCCGAGCGGGCCGGCGACCCGTTCGCCGACCGGATGAACGCGATCGCGAAGTACGTCGTGACAGGCACCCTGGGCGACGCCGACCTCACATGGAGCAACACCGAACGCGTTCCCGGCGAGGAGTTCACCGGGCGTATCCAGGAACTGCGCGAGAAGGACGGCGGCGACCTGCTGGTGATGGGCAGCCCCACCCTCGTACGCAGCCTGCTGACCGAGGGTCTCGTCGACGAACTCCGCCTCGTGATCATGCCGGTGCTGCTCGGCGGCGGAAAGTCGATCTTTCCACAGGACGGCGGGCTGCGCACGCTGGAACTGGTCTCGCACGCCACGAGTGACGCGGGCGTGCAGGTGTGCACGTACCGGACGGTGGCGAAGGGGTAGGGCCTGTTTCGAAAGTAGCGCCGAGCAGGCGGGACTTTCGAAACACACCCTGGTCCGCAGGGGTACGTGGCCGCGGCCCCGTACCCCTGCGGCGCAGGCCCCCGGGTCAGCGACGGCCCGTGTGCGCGCGCTCGAACGCGGCGAAGGCGGTCTCCTGACGCCACTGGGTCGCGGCCTTCGGGTTGTCGGCGAGGTAGCGGGCGCAGCGAGGCTCCGGCCGGCCGCCGCCGGGCCGGCTGCCGGCGCAGGCGGGGACCGGGCGGTAGCCGGACGGGGCGGAGCCGGCGGCCCACAGGCTGCGGCCGTCGCGGAAGGCGTACTCCAGCGAGGCGCGGGCGAGGTCCTTCAGAGTGGTGTAGTCGAGGTCGTAGGTCCTGGCGGCGTACTGGTACTCGTGGCTGATGTCGATCCGCGAGACGCCCGGGTCGTCGGTGGACAGGACCACCGGGACGCCGTAGCGGCGGTAGGCGTTGAACGGATGATCGGCGCCCGCGATGCCGAGGATCTGCTTGTTGCTGGAGAACGGAACCTCGACCGCGACCTGGCGCCGTGCCATGGTCCGGGCGAGCTGCCGCCAGTCGTCCTCGTGGACGAGGTCGACGCCGTGTCCGATGCGTTCGGCCCCGGCGACGCGCACGGCCTCGTTGATGTGGAAGGTCAGGTCCTCGGGCTTGACCAGGCCGGGAGCCAGCTCACCGGCGTGCAGGGTGAGGTGGGCGCCCGGGTACTGGCCCCGCAGGTACTTCAGCATCCGCATCTGGAGGCCGTAGTTGCTCAGCGAGCTGTCCCAGTCCTCCGGCTGTACGAGGTTGACGGCGACGAACCTCGGATCGCGCTCGGCCAGCCGCATGCCGACCGCCATCTGCGTGAACACCCGTGCCGGTGAACTGCCCCGGGAGACCTGGGAGATCCAGCGGACGGGGAGCCTGCAGCCCGGGTCGGGCCGGGCGGTGTCGCAGTGCGCGGTCGCCCGGAACTGCGCGTTGGCGTCGTCCGCCTCCTGGACCGCCTCGCTCACGACCCGGTCGAGCTGACCGCCGGCCTTGAGCTTGCGGTGGAAGGCGGCCAGGTCGGCGTCGTAACCCACCGCGTCGGCAAGCTTCTTGGCGCTGTCCGACGCGGGAGTGACCATGGTCTCCAGATAGAACTGGTTCTGCTCCACCACGGTGTTGGCCACATTGGCAAGCAGCTTGCCCCGGTCCCACGTCGCCAGACCGAACTTGCCGAACGTGTCGAAGAAGTGGTCGTGCCCGGACTGATCGGCGGGGAAGTCCTGCATGGACCAGGCCCGGATGATCTGCTGCCGGAACGCGGTGTCCGTCCGCGCGTCTGCGGCGGGCCTCGTGCCCGGGCCGCAGGGCGGCGCCACGGCCGTCATCGTCGCGTCGATGCACAGGCCCCTGTCGATCGCGAGCTTGATCAGGTACTCGGTGGTGGCCGCGCCCGACAGGTGGTTGTGGAGGTCGCCCCCCTTGGGCAGGTCCTTGAAGAAGGCCTTCAGCGCGGTGGGCCTGCCCTGCAGGGAGTCGAGGTACGCGGCGGTCCTGCGCTCGGCCGGGGTCACGGCGCGGGGTGACACGTCGTTCACGGGGGCGGCTGCAGCCGGGACAGCCGGGAGCAGCGTCAGCAGGGCGAGCGCGCCGCCGAATCCGGCCACGAGCGGGGACTTGGGACGGCTTGCCGTCCGATGGGTAGAGATCACCGCCGAATGATCGCGCCCGGAAGGATCATTTATCCCTCGAACCACGTCTCTGACCCGAAACGTCCACCCGATCGAGTGCGCAGTACTGGCCGTCAGTTCGGAAAACTTCTGTCACGTGCCGCTTGTTTGTACAGCTCACCGGGACGGAGATTGGTCTGGACCACTAATGAAGCGTGAAGACTATTTACCGAGCGCGCGCTCCTGTGGCTCACTATGACGTGTTCGCGACAACTGGACGCGCGTAGACCTTGGAGGAAAGCGCGCGGGCGGAGGGGGCCGGTCCCAGGAACGGCCCCCCCGCCAAGCAGGAGAACGCACTCCCCCCACAAGCAGGAGGCCGCCATGTTCCCCCGGAGTATTTCCCTCAAGCCCGCCCAGAAGAGACTCACCGTGGCCGGTGTCATCGGTACGAGCGCCGCGCTGCTGCTCGGTCTGATGTCCGGCACCGCGTCGGCGGCCCCCGTGCCGGACCACCACGTGCCCTACGGCAAGGGATACATGGGCGTCGGCTACGTCCAGGACGGCAAGGACTTCAAGCCGGACACCCGGCAGCTGCATCTCGATGCCGGAGCGGACGCCGAGCTCAAGGCGAACCCCGTGGGCATCGACGTGTCCAGCTGGCAGGGGGGAATCAACTGGAGCTCGGTCCGGGGCGCGGGCATCGAGTTCGCCTGGATGAAGGCGACCGAGGGCCTGACGTACAAGGACCCGACGTTCAGCGCCAACTACCTGAACGCCTACAACGCGGGCGTGATCCGGGGCGCGTACCACTACGCGCGGCCGGACGTCTCCGGCGGCGCCGCCCAGGCGGACTTCTTCGCGAGCAACGGTGGCGCCTGGTCCCGCGACAACCTGACGCTCCCCGGCGTGCTGGACATCGAGGGAACCTGCTACGGCTATTCCCAGGCCGCCATGCGCCAGTGGGTCCTCGACTTCTACAACACGTACAAGGCCCGCACGGGCCGGGACGTCGTGATCTACACCAGCCCGAGCTGGTGGAACTCCTGCACCGGCGGCTGGAGCGGCATGTCCGCCCTCAGCCCGCTGTGGGTCGCGCACTGGACCTCCGCCACCAGCCCCAGCATTCCGTCGGGCTTCCCGTACTGGACGGTCTGGCAGTACACCTCCACCGGCTCGGTGAGCGGTGTCTCGGGCAACGTCGACCGCGACCGCTTCAGCGGTGACCGCTCACGACTGCTGGCCCTGGCCAACAACACCCCGTGACGGTGGATGCCGCTACGCGTCGCCCCCTCCCGGGCGTGGCTTCCCCGTGAGGGGGCGAGGGCCGGAGCGTTCGTCCCCGGCCGCTCCGGCCCTCGCGTTCCCTCCCGTGGTGCTGCCCGGTTCCACGGCAGTCCGCAGTTCGCGAAGGAGTACGTCATGCGCTCGACACCACCCCTCAGCAGGCGCGCCGCGCTGATCGCCGGAACCGCGGCCCTGGCCGCGGGGCTGGGGCCGGCAACCGCTTCGGAAGCGGCCGTGCGGATGCCCGAGGGTTCGAGTCCCCGCGTCGCCGCCCTGTCCCCCCAGCAGCGCGCCGGGCAGTGCGTCATCCACTCCTACCCCGGCCTCACACCCCCCGCCTCCCTGATGAACGCCATCAAGGAAGGCCGCACGGCCGGTGTGATCTTCTTCGGGGAGAACATCCAGAACCTGACCCAGATCGAGAGCGTCATCCAGTCGATGAACGCGGCGCACGCCTCGTCCCCCGTGAAGACCCCGCTGCTCCTGATGACCGATCAGGAAGGCGGCATGATCCGACGTCTGCCCGGGGAGCCCGTCATGTCGGCCAAGGACGTCGGTGCCTCCGCCGACCCGCACCAGTGGGCCGACTTCACCGGCAGCGGCGCGGGGATGAACCTCGCGGGGATCGGCATGAACGTCAACCTCGCGCCGGTCCTCGACGTCTACCGCCAGAACGGCGACTTCACCGACCAGTACGAGCGGTCGTACAGCAAGTCCGCCGCCGCCGTGGCCGGTTGCGGCTCGACGTTCATCACCGCTCAGCAGGGCGTCGGTGTCGCCGCCACCGCCAAGCACTTCCCGGGTCTCGGCCCCGCGTCCGCGAGCCAGAACACGGACGTCCGCCCCGTCACCATCACCACGTCCGCGGCCACCCTGCGCAGCGTGGACGAGGCACCGTACCGGGACGCCATCGCCGCCGGCACCAAGCTCGTCATGCTGTCCTGGGCCGTCTACACGGCCCTGGACTCCAGCCGCCCCGCCGGTCTGTCCCCGACGGTCGTCGGCGAACTGCGCAACCGGCTCGGCTACACCGGAGTCACGATCACCGACGCTCTGGAAGCCGGCGCCCTCCAGTCCTTCGGCACCACGTCGCAGCGCGCCGTCAAGGCGGCCGCGGCGGGCATGGACCTGGTGCTCTGCTCGTCGCGCAGCGTCTCCCAGGGCGACGAGGCGGTGACCGCCCTGAGCAATGCCCTGGCCTCCGGGGGCCTCGACGGTACGGCTTTCGACGCCGCCGCCGCGCGCGTCAACGCCCTTCGCGCCGGGCTGTAGCGGGCGGCCGCGGGCGGGGCGTCAGGGCTCGCTGGGTGGCGGTGAGGGATGCCCCGCTGCCCCCGTCCGCCCCCGGCAGCGCCGCCGACGTCGTCCGTACCCGGGGCGCGCGCCCGACGGCTGTCTCCGGCTCCTGCTGCGCGAGTTGGACGGCGAACCCTTCGGCCGCGAGGCCCTGGACGCGTCCGCGGGCCGGGCCGGCGGGGGCGGTCGCGCGTTACGACGCCGGCTGCGGGCCCTGTGGCCATGTGACGGCGCTGTCGGCGGCGGGCGGTCTCGACGGGTTCGGTATCGGCCTGTCGCCGCGCTGCGTCGAGCCCGCGAAGCGGGAGCAGCCGGGGTGCCGGTTCGCGGTCAGGGACCAGCGGGGCAGGGCGGGGGAGCTGTTGGACGGCTCGGTCTCGTCCTACCCGTTCCACGATCAGCCCAAGAGGGAGCGGCCCCTCGACCCGGCCGCATCCCTCTCTCGGCGACACGGGCCCAAGGCCGTGGCCCGGACGGCGTCCGCGGCCGTGCCGCGATGTTTCCGCAGGCTCATGGACCGGGGTGCCGGCCCCTTGCACAGTCACGCCACAGCCCATAAGTTACTGACAGGTAATTCGTTTGCCGCATGCCTGGGCGCGCCGGGATGCTCCGGCAGGTCCCGGCCCGTTCGGCCGTGACCTGCCCGTCCGTCCCGCCGGCCGGCCCGCACCGAGGGAGTCCCGATGCCCACGCTCGACCGCCAGGACAACGTCTTCGTTCTCGACCTCGGGGACGGTGAGAACCGGTTCCACCCGGACTGGCTCGCCTCCGTCGACGCGGCGCTGGACGAGGTGGAGAAGGCCGGAGGCCCCCGGGCGCTGGTGACGGCGGCGACGGGGAAGTTCTACTCCAACGGCCTCGACCTGGACTGGCTGTTCGCCCACGCCGACCAGCACCGGGACTACGTCGTATCCGTCCATGAGCTCCTGGCCCGGACCCTGTCGCTGCCCCTCGTCACCGTCGCCGCCCTGCAGGGGCACACGTTCGCGGCCGGTGCGATGTTCTCCCTGGCCCACGACTTCCGGGTGATGCGCGCCGACCGCGGCTACTGGTGCCTGCCCGAGGCCGACATCAACATCCCGTTCACCCCGGGCATGGCCGCCCTCATCCAGGCCCGTCTGGCGCCCCAGGCCGCACACCGGGCCATGCTCACCGCCCACCGCTACGGCGGCAGCGCCGCGGAAGCCGCGGGCATCGTCGACCAGGCAGTCGCCGAGGACGCTGTCCGCGCGGCCGCCATCGAGCTCGCCGCGGCGCAGGTGAACAAGGCGGGTGACACCCTCGGCACCATCAAGGCCCGCATGTACGCCCCGGCCCTGGCCGTCCTGCGCGACACGACGGACCCGCTCGGCTGATCCGCCCCTCCTGGCCGCCGCCGCGCCTGCGCTCGAACCAACCGAGGCCTGTGCGGGTCATGTCTCCGCTTGCCGACGCGTGGGGCGTGGGAATCCTGGTCCGGCGCGCGCCGTCCGTTGCGGGTTTGCCGCTTCGGCAAGGATCTTTGCCGAAGCGGCGCCCGGTGCGCACCATCTCCTTCAGATGGAGGTGTTTCGCATGAGCGACATGACACAGACGTACGACGTGGTGGTCATCGGCGGCGGGGCCGCCGGGCTGGCCGGGGCGCTGGCGCTGTCCCGGGCCCGGCGTTCCGTGCGGGTGATCGACGCGGGCAGCCCGCGCAACGCACCCGCGTCCCACGTGCACAACTACCTCGGCCGCGAGGGCACCCCGCCCTCGGAGCTGGCGGCCGTCGGGCGCAAGGAGGCGGCCCAGTACGGGGCCGAGATCGTCGAGGGCGTGGTCACCTCGGCCGAGAAGCTGCCGGGCGGGGCCGGGTTCCGGGTCGTACAGGGGGACGGGACCGCTGTCACGGCGCGGCGCCTCCTCGTCACCACTGGGCTCGTCGACGAACTGCCGCCGATCCCCGGCCTGGCCGAGCGCTGGGGGCAGGACGTGCTGCACTGCCCGTACTGCCACGGCTGGGAGGTCCGGGACGCGGCGATCGGCATCGTGGCGCTGACGCCCATGGCCGTCCACCAGGCGCTGCTCTGGCGGCAGTGGAGCGCCGACGTCACCCTGTTCCTCCACACCGGAGCCGAGCCCGGCGACGAGGAGTACGAGCAGCTGGCCGCGCGCGGCATCGCCGTGGTGGACGGGGAGGTGACCGGTCTGGAGGTGAGCGGCGACCGTCTCACCGGGGTACGTCTTGCCGGTGGCCGGGTCGTTCCGCGCGAGGCCGTCGTGGTCCAGCCGCGGTTCACCGCGCGCTCCGGGGTACTCGACGGGCTCGGCCTGTACGGCACCCCGCTGGAGATGGGCGGCCTCACCCTCGGCACGTACATCGCGGGCGACCCGACGGGGGCGACGGAGGTGCCCGGCGTGTGGGTGGCCGGTAACGTCGCCAGTCTGATGGAGCAGGTCATCGGTTCCGCCGCCGCGGGGCTGAAGGCGGGGGCTGCCATCAACGCGGACCTCGTCGCCGAGGACACCCGCCGCGCGGTGGAGGCCCGCCGCGCACCCTTCTCGGCCGAGGCCGAACGCCAGGTCTGCGAGAAGACCCTCGGAAACCGCCGGCACGGACTGCAGGAGACACGATGACCACCGACAGCACCGCCTCCGACGCGGAACTCTGGGACGAGCGTTACCGCGAGAGCCACCGGATCTGGAGCGGGAACCCCAACACGATGCTGGTCCGTGAGGTGGAAGGCCTGGTGCCCGGGCGCGCCCTGGACCTCGGGTGCGGTGAGGGGGCCGACGCGGTCTGGCTCGCCCGCCGGGGCTGGCAGGTCACCGCCACCGACATCTCGCGCGTCGCCCTGGGCCGGGCCGCCGAGCACGCGGCCGATGCCGGCGTCGCCGACCGGATCGACTGGCAGTTCCACGATCTCGGGGTCTCGTTCCCCGAGGGGGAGTACGACCTGGTCTCCGCCCAGTTCCTCCACTCCATGGGCGACCTGCCGCGCGAGCGGATCCTGCGCCGTGCCGCGGCGGCGGTCGGCCCCGGCGGGGTGCTTCTGATCGTCGGTCACGCCGGCTTCCCGGCCTGGGAGCACGACCACGCGGATATGGAGCTTCCCACCACGGACGCGGTGCTCGCCTCGCTCCAACTCCCCGAGGGGGAGTGGGAGGTGCTGCTCAGCGCGGAGCACGAGCGCATCCAGAACGACCCGGACGGGAACCCCACCACCCGTACCGACAACGCGCTCAAGGTGCGCCGCCGTTGAAGCGGGGATGAACGCCGCCGCGCCCGGGCGAGGAAGGCCCTCGGGGCCGTTGCCCGTGCGCGGCGGTAGCCGTGGTCGTGCACCGGCAGTCCCTCCGCCCGGGCAAATCTCTGCGGGAGGGGAACGCGGTGGGCGCGATGCCGGAGCCGCGCGGCGGCGTCGACGCGGACGGCCCGCACGGCCGGTCGGCTCCGAGGTCCGGGGAGTTCAGGTCAGGGCCTGACCTATATGCCTCCTAGCGTGTTCTCCGACCGGCGGAACAGGAACGACCGAAGGCAGAGATCATGACCGTAAGCGAGATGGCCCACAGCGACTCGACCACCGTCCCGGCCGTCACCGGCGAGCGCGCCGATCTGCTGGACGCGCTGGCCAAGCACCGGCACTTCCTCCGCTTCACCACCCGAGACCTCACCGACGAACAGGCGGGGCTGCGCACCACGGCGAGCGAACTCTGTCTGGGCGGCCTCATCAAGCACGTCACCACGGCCGAACGGAACTGGGCGAGCTTCATCGTGGAAGGTCCTTCGGTCATGGGGGACTTCACCGCGATGACCGAGGCCGACTGGGCGGAGCGGGCCGCTGAATTCCGGATGCAGCCCGGCGAGACGCTGGCCGGTGTGCTGGCCGAATACGCCGAAGTAGCCCGCCGGACCGATGAGTTGGTGGCAACCCTGCCCGACCTGGGCGCCACCCAGCCACTGCCCAAGGCGCCGTGGTACGAGGGCGACGCGCGGTGGTCGGCGCGCCGGGTGCTGATGCACATCATGACCGAGACCGCTCAGCACTCCGGCCACGCCGACATCATCCGGGAGTCGATCGACGGGGCCAAGAGCATGGGCTGACCCGGCGCCACGGACTTCGCGAGCGAGGGAGCCGTAACCGCGACCGCGGCGCCCAGTCGGCCGTCGCGGGCGCCCGCGCCGCACCCGGCGTCCTCATCCGAGGGGCTCACTCCCCGGGCGGCGCCGGGCTCGGCGTCGCCCGGCTAGCGGACACCGCCGCTTCGACGAACGAGGCGACCAGCGGCCGGTGATCGAGCTGCGACCAGGCGATGACCATCCGGCTGGGCGGCGCGTCGGTCACCGGTCTGTGGACCAGTCCCGGATGGGCGGGCTCGACCGACGAGCGGGGCAGGACCGCGATCGTCCGGCCGAGGACGATCAGCTGGGTCATCTGCGCCACGTCCGCGATCTCCGGCCCGCTCCCGCCATCGGGCACACCCTTCCAGCGCGGCAGCGTCTCACCCTCCAGATCGGCCATCCGCAGTTCCTTCCGTGCGGCCAGCCGATGTCCACGCGGCAGGATCGCGACGCGTCCTTCGACGAGCAGCGTCCGGTGGTCCAGCCCCGTGAGGTCGTCGAACGGTGCGTACAGCAGCGCCAGGTCTGCCCTGCCGTCGCGCACGTGGTCGGCCCGGTCGGTGGCGCCGCCGAACAGGACGTCGACCCGGCGGGCATCGGGCTGACGGGCGTATGCGGCGAGGATTCCGGACAGCAGGTTGGCATCGCCGCCGGGCTTGATCACCAGCCGCAGATGCGCCTCGGGAGCTCCGGCCCGGCGCGCGGCCTCGGCGGCCGCGCTCACCGCGTTGAGCGCGTGGCGGCCGTGGTGCAGCAGCGCCTCCCCGGCCGGGGACAGCGAGACGTGACGGCTGGAGCGCACGAGCAACTGGACGCCGAGCCGGGATTCGATCCGCTGGACCGCCTTCGACAGAGCGGGCTGGGCGATGGACAGGCGTGCGGCGGCCCGGCCGAAATGGAGCTCCTCGGCGACAGCGACGAAGTACTCGATCTCACGCGTCTCCAGATCGTTCATGCCCACAGGTTATCGATCCAGGCTCGATCGGTCTTGGACTTCATGCGGCACTTCGGGGTTCGCTTGACCCATGATTCACCACACGATGATCGTCTCGTTCGACACTCCGGTTCCGGAGTCGGAGCTGGATCAGTTCCTCGCAGACATCGAACAGCTCATGCGCGGCTCCGGGCAGGTCCGGACGTTCTCGGCGAAGCGCCACATCCGCGTGCCTGCCGACGACCACAGCCCCGTGTTCGCCGCCACCGCGATCGTGCAGTT
Source organism: Streptomyces sp. NBC_01013 (assembly GCF_045162765.1). Taxonomy (NCBI): domain Bacteria; kingdom Bacillati; phylum Actinomycetota; class Actinomycetes; order Kitasatosporales; family Streptomycetaceae; genus Streptomyces; species Streptomyces sp. NBC_01013. Next base: position 2,333,426 of record NZ_CP108687.1, on the reverse strand, counting down.
CGGCGTCAGCGGCCCCGAGGCGCTCAACGCCTCGCTCATGGCCCCCGGAGGGGAGGAACTCATCCGGCGCTGGCAGGCCCGGTACCCGTACAAGGTCGTCTGGGCCAACCACGAGCCGCTCTGATGTCCGGTGGGCGGCGCCCGGCCAGGACGGTGGCTCGGACGTCCGCTCCGCTTCCCCCGCCGGCTCGTCCCACGCAGGGTCGCAGGACGCAACGCGAGCGCCCGCCGTCCTCCCCGGAAGGGGCGGAAGGCGGGCGCGCTCGGTTCGGGGATCGCCCCCGGAGGATCAGGCCTGCGGTGCGGCGGCCTTGATCGCGGAGATGTCGAAGTTCAGCTTGACCTTGTCGCTGACCATCACGCCGCCGGTCTCCAGCGCCGCGTTCCACGTCAGGCCCCAGTCGGAGCGCAGGATGTCCGCGCTGCCCTCGAAGCCGACGCGCTCGTTGCCGTACACGTCCGTCGCCGAGCCGTTGAACTCCAGGTCGATGGCGAGCGGGCGGGTGACGTCCTTGATCGTGAGGTCACCGGTGACGCGGTACGTGTCGCCGCCGAGCTGCTCCGCAGCCGTTGAGCGGAACGTCATGAGGGGGAACTTCTCGGCGTCGAAGAAGTCGCCGCTGACCAGGTGGCCGTCACGGTCGGCGATGCCGGTGTCCACGCTGGCGATCTTGACGTCGATCGAGGCGGCGGAGTTGGCCGGGTTGCTGCCGTCCAGCTTCAGGCTGCCCTCGTGCTCGCCGAAGGAGCCCCGCACATTGGTGACCATCGCGTGACGGACGGTGAAGCCGATGCTGCTGTGGGCCGGGTCGATCGTGTAGTCACCGGTGAGGGCGGCCAGAGCGGGGTCGACGGCGACGGTGGTGGCGGGGGCGTCGTTGTTCTTGCGGTTGAACAGAGCCATGGCTCCTCCTCGGGGACGTGATCGAGCGGGGCTCGATGTGTTGTTTAACCTTCAACGAGATTGACTGTAGACCTATCTTGTTCAAAGTTCAACATCTGGGCCGGTTCTGTTACGGAGAGAGGTGGGGGAGGGGTGTGTGTTCACGCGACCGTCACCGCGGGCCCTCTGGCGGACGCGCGTAGAACTCGGGCACTATCACACTGCCCACCTTGTCATGCACAGGAGGAGTACCTCATGGTGTCCCGAATGACGCTGCGCCCCGTCCTGACCGCCCTCGCCCTCGTGCTCGGAGTCCTCTTCGCCCCCGGAATCGGTGTCGTCGCCGGGACGACTGACGCCTACGCCGTCACCAAGCTCACCCACAGCCAGGCGACCGCCAGATTCAGCTCGTCCGGCATCACCTGGTCGTCCTCCGGCGGCTGCTCGAACCGCAACGTCTCCACCTGCACCTCGTTCGACCAGCTCAACCTGCCGACCGCCCAGGGCGCCCAGACGCTCAAGAGCGCCACGGGCTGCGCGCTCAACATCACCGGCGGCACCGAGACCGGGCACGCCAGTGGCACCTACTCGCACTGGAACGGCTACAAGCTCGACTTCGCCAAGACCACCTGTCTCACCAACTACGTGCACGGCGTGTTCAGTTACATCGGTCTGCGCGGCGACGGTGCGCCCCAGTACAAGTCCGGCTCCGGCAATGTCTACGCGGACGAGGGCAACCACTGGGACGTGACGTACTACAACTGCGGCGGCTGCTGACTGCTTTCGCGCCCCCTGCATGACGGTGCCCCCGCCCGGGACTTCGGTCCCGGGCGGGGGCACCGTCATGCAGGGGGCGGTGGTCAGCCCGCCGTGTCCAGAGCCCGTCGTGCCTGGGCGACGACCTCGGGGTCGGTGACGAAGTGGGTGTCCTGCTCGGCCGAGGCTCCGCCCGAGCCGAGCGGTATCCACGTGCTGCCGAGCCGGCGCGGCGCGCGGGACTTGGCGGAGAGGTGGACGGAGGCCACACCTGCTGAGGTCAAGGCCGGTATGTCGGCAGGGCGCACACCGCCGCCTGCCATGACCTGCACCCCAGGGGCCGCGGAGACCATCGCGGCGATCACTGCCAGCCCGTCGGCCGCGGCCGGAGCGCCGCCCGAGGTGAGGACCCGAGTCAGGCCGAGGGGGGCCAGCAGCGCGGCGGTGGCCACCGGGTCGGCCGACTGGTCGATGGCGCGGTGCAGGGTGACGTCCACCGGCCGGCCCGCGGCGCGGGCCTCCTCGGCGAGCCGGGCGACTGCCGCCGTGTCCAGGGCGCCGTCGGCTGTGAGGGCGCCGATCACCACTCCGGCGGCGCCGGAGGCGATGACGGACCGCACCTCGGCGGCCATGAGCGCGATCTCCTGCGCGTCATGGACGAAGTCGCCGGGCCGGCACCTGACCAGCACCTGCACCGGCAGCCCCTCCGCCGCGACCGCCTCGACCAGCGCGGCCGACGGGGTCAGGCCGCCCAGCTCCAGCGCGGAGCAGAGCTCGACCCGGTCGGCGCCGTTCTCCCTGGCCGCACGGGCGCCGGCCGGTGAAGTGACGGCGATCTCCAGGGCGGGACGCGCGGTCACTCGTCGTCCCCGGTCAGCGGCTGGTCGGAGGCGGGGATGATGCGGGCCGACAGGTCCGGGTCGGCCATCTCGCGATCGAACGGGAACATCGGGCGGCGGATGCGGTGGTGGCCCAGGCGTATCAGGTCCTGGTCCACACCGCCGGGGGTGAGCGCCATCTTCCAGCCGGCCGACATGTCGAAGAGTTCGGGCTCCAGATAGCCGATCTTCACGATCACGATGTCGGCGCCCCGCGGGTCGAGGCCGAGGTCGGTGAAGTCGTGTTCGTGGTGGTACGGCTTGCGGAGCTCGGTGAGGATCGCGTACACACTGCCCACCCGGATCACGACCTCGGTCCGGGCGTCGCGGTCACCGTGCCGGACGGAGTGCACCGTGCCGGTCAGGGTGACCGGTCCCGCGTGCCGGTCGTCCACCTCCGCCCCGGCGGTGACCGTGACGGTGGCTCCGACCCCGGCGGCGACGGCCGTGGCGACGGCTGCCGGTCCCGGCACCGAGGCGTAGATGACGGTCGGGCCGTCATGCTCCTGGAACTCCGGGCGGGCCAGCAGCCGGGTCAGGCCCCAGGTCATGTCACCGGAACCTCCCGCGGTCGGGTTGTCCCCCGTGTCGCTGATGAAGTACGGGCGCTGCTCGGAGCCCAGGGCCTCGTCCAGGATGCCGTCGAAGGTGCCGGTCGGGGCGACGAAGGCGAAGTCGTCGCGGGCCTTCCAGAAGCCCTCGGCAAGACGCTCCGCACCGGCCGAAACGGCGGCCCGGTCGGTGCCGGTGACGACCACCGCCGCGCGGTTGCGAGGTTCGTCGGCCCAGGCGTAGCCGACCCAGATGGCGGCGTCGGTCACGCCCTCCACGGCCTCGACGTCGTCCACCGCCGCGTACACGCTCCTGGCCGGCTCGATCCGGGTGGAGGTCTGCTCGCCGGCCAGCAGCACCGGTACCGGCACCCACGCCTTGACCGGCCGGGGCGCCCCGGAGGTCAGCAGCTCCACCAGGTTGCGGACGGCCCGCTCCTTGGTCTCCATGTGGTCCTCGTGCGGGGCCATCCGGTAACAGGTGATCAGGTCGCTGCCGTGGACGAGTTCGCGGGAGACGTTGCCGTGCAGGTCCATCGAGGTGGAGATGACGACGTCGGGGCCGACGGTGGCGCGGATGCGTTCCAGCAGGACCGCCTCGGCGTCCTCGACGCCCTCCACGGTCATCGCGCCGTGGATGTCGTACCAGAGGCCGTCCGGGCGGGGCAGTGCGGCGAGCCGTTCGATCAGCTCATCGGTCAGCTCGGTCCAGGCGGCGGCGGTGACGGTGCCGCCCGGCAGCGACTTGCCGACCAGGGCGCCGTGCCAGTCGGCCGCCTCGCGCAGTTCCTCACCGGGGGCCAGGAAGGGGTAGCGGTCCAGCACCTCGGCGCCGCGTGAGGGGTGGAAGGCGGCGGCCCCCGTCCGGGCGGGGGAGAAGGTGGAGGACTCGATGCCGAGCCCGGCGATGGCGATGACCGGACGGGATGCTGCGGTGCGGGATTGCGACATGGCTCCTCGTAGGGGTCGGGCGTCAGAGGTGACGGGGGGTGAGGGCGGCGAACCGGTCGGCTCCGCCCACCTCGTGCAGGGCGTGGGCCAGGGCGCGCTGCAGGGCGAACTGCCCGGCGCCGACCAGTCCGGCATCCGCGCCGAGCCTGGTCCGCTCGATGGTGAGGTGCTCGGTGACGAGCGGATGGCAGCTCTCGTAGAGCCGGCTGCGCACAGCCGCGACGAACGGTTCCAGAGTGGAGAGGATGCCGCCGAGGTAGACGGCGTCCGGGTTGAAGAAGTTGACGTTGGCGGCCAGCACCTGGCCCAGGTAGTCCCCGGCCCTGCGGACCGTGCGGGTGGCGAGTGGATCGCCGTCGAGGGCCAGTCGGGCCACGTCCTCGGTGCTGTTCACATCGGCCCCCCGCTCGCGCAGGATGCGGACCAGTGCGGCACCGGACGCCACGGTCTCCAGACAGCCGGTGTTGCCGCAGGAACAGGGGATTCCGGCACCGGCGTCGATCCGGATGTGGGTGATGTCCCCGGCGGCGCCGGTCGCGCCGCGGTAGAGGCGCCCCTCGGCGATCACGCCCGCGCCGATCGCGGATCCGATCTTCACCATGATCGTCTGGGCGTGCCCGTCGTTCCGTACGGTGTGTTCGCCGACCGCCATGCAGTTGGCGTCGTTGTCCACGGCAGCCGGGACGCCGAAACGTTCCTCCAGCCAGGCGGTGACCGGGAAGCGGTTCCAGCCGGGCATCCGCGACGGCCGGACGACCGACCCCGACTCGATGTCCACGGGGCCGGGCAGCGAGAGCCCGACCCCGCGCAGGCGAGCAGGTCCGCGCTGCTCGGCCAGCGCCTCCAGGGCCTCGGCCAGCCGGGGCAGGGCCGCTTCGGGCCCGTCGGCGATCAGGAAGGGGACGGTCGAGACGTCGGTCAGGCCACCGCCCGGAAGCACCACGCCGATCCGGGCGTGCCGGCCCCCGAGATCGGCGGCGACGGAGAACTCGTCACGGCTGCCGAGCCTCAGTGCTTTGCGGGGGCGCCCACCGGTCGAGGAGTGGGTGCCCTCCTCGGCGACCAGGCCGCGTTCCACCAAGTGCCCCACGGCGAGGGAGATGGTGGAGGCGGCGGCCCCGAGGCGCTCGGCGAGTTCGGCACGTGACGTCGCCTGCCCTGATGCGATGAGTTCCAGGACGCGCACGGCGAGGGACGGGGTCCCCTTCGTGGCCTTGCGGTCCCACGCACTTATTCCAGTCATGTACAAAGTTACTTCCGCAACGGGGTCTGTGGCGAGGACGATACGCCCGCACTTCGCGCAGGGGAACAGTGTCATGAAGGAAGTCCGTCACCCGTGAAATCACCCAAATCAGCCCTAACTATCTCAAATGGAGGGGAGGAATAGGGCAAGGGGACTTTCGACGAATTTGCAGTAACTTACTTGTTATTCATTCTTGTTTGTTTCTTCGACGACTGCGGCGTTAGCTGTCGTGAACGCAGCGCCGACCCCCCGAGCGGCTGCGGGCCCTTTCAATCCGAGGAGAGTCATGATCCTTACCCGTACGGCGAACAGCCGCCGCTGGGCCCTCGCCGCGGGCGTCGCCACCACTGCGGCCGTTCTGCTGTCCGGCTGTTCCGGCGGAGGTGCGTCGTCGTCGGGCTCCGGCTCGTCGGACAGCATCAACTACGCGCTGCCGGCCAACTTCACGCCGAACTGGATCCTCCCGGTCGGCACCGCGGCCCACCTGAACACCAACAACTCCTCGATATCCCAGTCCCTCTGGGAGCCGCTGATCGCGTACGACGGCTCCACCGGCAAGGTCGGCTGGAACAAGGACAACTCGCTGGCCACCGGGGCCGACTTCGCCAAGGACAGCAAGAGCGTCACGATCACCCTCGGCGACCGGCACTGGAGCGACGGCGAGAAGATCACTTCCCGCGACGTGCAGTTCTGGTTCAACCTGGTCAAGGCGAACAAGGAGGACTGGGCCAGCTACAGCCCGGGCAAGGCGCCGGACAACTGGACCGCGCTGAAGATCGTGGACGACACGCACTTCACCATCACGTTCGACAAGGCTTACAACACGCAGTGGATGCTCGCCAACGAGCTGAGCATGATCCGCCCGATGCCGCAGCACGTCTGGGACAAGACCAGCGACGCCGGCAAGGTGTCGGACCTCGACCTCACCCCCGCGGGCGCCAAGAAGGTCTGGGCGTACCTCAACACGGCCGCCAAGAAGATCTCCGGTTACGCCACCGACCCGCTGTGGAAGACGGTCAGCGGTCCGTACACCATCAAGTCGTTCTCCACGGCCGGCAAGGTGCAGCTGCTGGCCAACGCCAAGTACGACGGCGGCGGCAAGGCCAACATCAAGACGGTGAACCTGCTCCCGTTCACCACCACCGACGCCGAGGAGAACGCCCTCCGGGCCGGCACGGTCGACTACGGCTACATCAACGCCACGAACCTCAGCCAGGAGTCGTCCTTCACCGCCAAGGGCTACACGCTCAAGCCGTGGGCCGGCTGGGCGATCACCTACATGCCCTACAACTTCAACAACCCCACCATGGGCCCCGTCTTCAAGCAGCTCTACGCCCGCCAGGCGATCCAGATGTCGGTGGACCAGGCGACCCTCTCCAAGGTGATCTTCAACGGCACCGCCGTCTCCACCTACGGGCCCGTCCCGCAGGGCCAGACCTCCTCCTTCGTCTCCGCGGAGCAGAAGAACAACCCGTACCCCTTCTCCACCGCCAAGGCGAAGAAGCTGCTCACCGGCCACGGCTGGACCGAGCAGGGCGGCACGATGGTCTGCACCGCCCCGGGCAGCGGCGACGACCAGTGCGGCGCCGGCGTGGACAAGGGCACGAAGTTCCAGATGCAGGTGCTGTCGCAGTCCGGCTCGACCGTGACCGACAACCTGATGAGCGCGCTCCAGTCGTCCTTCGCCAAGTCCGGTATCGGCTTCTCCATCAAGACCGCGCCGGTCAACTCGGTTCTCTCGCAGGCCGGTCAGTGCTCCGCCGGTGATTCCGGCTGCAAGTGGCAGCTGTCCTTCTTCGGCAGCGCGGGCAGCTGGTACTTCCCCGCCTACCCGAGCGGTGACTCGCTCTTCGCCACCGGCGGCGGCTCCAACTTCGGCAGCTACTCCAACCCCGCCGTGGACGAGCTGATCAGCGCAACCACCACCGACTCCTCCGACGCGGCCATGCAGAAGTACAGCGCCGCGCTGGCCAAGGACCTCCCGGTGGTCTGGCTGCCGGAACCCGACTACCAGATCTCCGTGGTCAAGAGCGGCCTCGGCGGCTTCGCCCAGGACTCGCTCGCCAACTTCCACCCCGCCATGTGGAAGTGGACCAACAAGTGAGCCCGGTCGCCGACCACGCGCATCACTGAGCCGAAGCGACCGGAAAACACATGAGCACTTCCTCGTACCTCATCAGGCGGGTCCTCCAGGCCGTCGTGGTGATCGTCATCGTGACGATCGTGGTATTCGGTCTGCTGCACGCCCTGCCCGGGGGTCCCGCACGCGGGATCCTCGGCCCGCAGGCCACCGCACAGCAGATCGCGTCCTTCAACCACGAACAGGGCCTCGACAAGCCGTTGCCCGTGCAGTACCTCTACTACCTGAACCAGCTGGTGCACGGTGACCTCGGGACCTCGTACACCCTCAACGAGCCCGTGTCCCAGCTCATCACCGAACGCCTGCCCAAGACACTGCTCCTCACCATCCTGTCGGCGGTAGTCGGCCTGCTGCTGGCGATCCCGCTGGGCATGTGGCAGGCCATGCGGCGCAACAAGCCGGCGGACTACGTCATCACCACGCTGAGCTTCATCGCCTACTCCACGCCCGTGTACTTCCTCGGGCTGATCCTGGTACTCGTCTTCAGCCAGGCGCTGCCGTGGTTCCCCTCCCAGGCACCGCAGGGTGACACGCTCGCCCAGGTGTTCTCCGAACCGCAGGCGCTGGTGCTGCCTGTGGTCGCGGGCGCCGCCTCGATGATCGCGGTGTTCAGCCGCTACATGCGGGCGGCCACCCTGGAGAACCTCTCCGAGGACTACGTCAGGACGGCGCGGGCCGGCGGTTCCCGCTCCCGGGCCATCCTGTGGCGGCATGTGTTCCGCAACTCGCTGACGCCGGTGGTCGCCATGCTCGGCTACTACGTGCCGGTGCTGTTCGGCGGTGCGCTGGTGGTCGAGCAGCTCTTCAACTACCCCGGTATGGGCCTGCTCTTCTGGACCGCCGCACAGTCCTCCGACTACCCGGTGCTCCTGGGCTGCGTGCTCGTCATCGCGGTGGCCACGGTGACCGGCACCCTCCTCGCCGACATCGTCCAGCGGGTCATCGACCCCCGAGTGAAGGCAGGCCGGGCATGAGTGCCGTCATCCAGCCGGGCCAGGTGCCCGGCACGGCCGTCGCCACCACGGCGTCCGGCTCCCGTCTCGCCGTCCGGCGCTTTCGCCGCAACAGGCTCGCCGTGGTCGGGCTCGGCTTCGTGGTCGTCTTCTTCCTGTTCTGCTTCGTCGGCCCGCTGGTGTACTCCACCGACCAGACCCACACGATGCTCCAGCAGGTCAACCTCTCACCCAGCGGCTCGCACTGGCTGGGCACCGACGCGGTCGGCCACGACGTACTGGGCCGGCTCATGTACGGCGGCAAGGTGTCGCTGATCGTCGGCCTCGCCGCGGGTGTCCTGGCCACCGTCATCGGCACCCTGTGGGGAGCCGTCGCGGGCTACGCGGGCGGCTGGGTCGACGCGGTCATGATGCGGGTCGTGGACGCGGGGATCGCCATCCCCGCGCTCTTCATCCTGCTCGTGGTCTCCGCCATCACCACTCCGGACCTGACCGGACTGATCGTCATCCTGGGCTTCGTCTCCTGGCTGGTGCCGTCGAGGCTGATCAGGGCGGAGACGCTGAGCCTGAAGAACCGCGACTACGTGCTGACGCTCCGGGCGATCGGCGGGACGCACGGCCGGGCCATCGTCCGGCACATCCTGCCGAACTCGGTCTCGACCATCATCGTCGCGGCCACCTTCCAGATCGCCGACGCCATCCTGCTCGTCGCCTACGTCTCCTACCTGGGCCTCGGCGTGCAGCCGCCCGCCACCGACTGGGGCGGCATGCTGTCGGCCGGTCTCACCGCGGCCTACTCCGGCTACTGGTGGCTCATCATTCCGCCCGGCCTGGCCATCATCCTGGTGGTGTGGGCGTTCAACGCGATCGGGGACGGGCTCCGCGACGCATTCGACGTGAGGGGACGCGGATGACCGTCACCACGAGCCCCGCCGCAGCGCAGGCCGGGCCGATTCTCGAACTCGACGACCTCGGTGTCGTCTTCACCACCGAGACCGGTGAGGTGCCCGCCGTACGGGGTGTCTCCCTGCACGTCGAACCCGGAGAGACGCTCGCCCTCGTCGGCGAGTCGGGCTCCGGCAAGTCCACCATCGCGCTGGCCGCCATGGGCCTGCTGACCGGCAACGCCCGTGCCACCGGAAGCGCCGTCATCGCGGGCACCCAGGTGGTCGGCGCCCGTGAGAGCGACCTCGCGTCGCTCCGCGGCCGGACCGCCTCCATGGTGTTCCAGGAGCCGGCCACGGCGCTGGATCCGCTGACCCGGGTCGGCAGGCAGATCTCCGAGGTGATCCGCAACCACCGCGAGATATCCGCCAAGGACGCCGCCGCCGAGGCGGTCGGACTCCTGCGCAAGGTCGGCATACCCGAACCGGAGAAGCGGGCCGCCGCCTACCCCTTCCAGCTCTCCGGCGGGCAGCGCCAGCGCGTGGTCATCGCCATGGCCATCGCCAACAACCCCGCCCTGCTGATCGCGGACGAGCCGACCACCGCGCTGGACGTCACGGTGCAGGCCGAGATCCTCGACCTGCTGCGCCGGCTCGCCTCCGAGACCGGCACCGGCGTCCTGCTGGTCACCCACAACATGGGCGTCGTCGCCGACTTCGCCGACCGGGTCGCCGTGATGTACCGCGGCGAGATCGTGGAGACCGGACCGGTCGAGGACGTGCTCCTGCGCCCGTCCCACGACTACACCCGCCGCCTGCTGGCCGCCGTGCCCCGGCTGTCGGTGGCCGAGGCGGGCCAGGCGGCCCCGGCCGCCTCCGCCGTGGACCCGGACACCGAGCCGGTGGCCGAACTGCGCGACGTCTCCGTGGTCTTCGGCCGCGGCAGGAACGCCGTGCGGGCCCTGGACGGAGTCTCCCTCGCCGTGCACGCCGGTCAGACCCTGGGGCTGGTGGGCGAGTCGGGTTCCGGCAAGTCCACCGCCTCCCGGGTCGCGCTCGGTCTGATCGCGCCGAGTTCCGGCACGGTGTCGCTGTTCGGCACCGACCTGGGGCGTGCCGGGTCCCGGGCCCGCCGGGCGCTGCGGGCCGGCATCGGCGTGGTCCTCCAGGACCCGGTCGCGTCGCTGGACGCCCGGATGACGGTCGGCGAGTGCGTCGCCGAGCCGCTCAGGGTCCATCACCGAGGGCTCTCCGCCAAGGACCGCCGGAGCAAGGTGGCCGCCATCCTCGACCGTGTCCGGCTGCCGCGCGAACTCGCCGACCGGGCACCCCGGGAGCTGTCCGGCGGTCAGCGTCAGCGGGTCAGCCTGGCCAGGGCACTGGTCCTGGAGCCCCGGCTGCTGGTCGCCGACGAACCCACCAGTGCGCTGGACGTCAGCGTGCAGCAGGCGGTGCTCGAAGTGATCTCGGAGCTCCAGGACGAACTGGGCTTCGCCTGTCTCTTCGTCTCCCACGACCTGGCCGTCGTCCAGCACTTCGCCCAGCGGGTCGTGGTGCTGCGGGGCGGCCGGATCCAGGAGCAGGGCCCCACCGGGGCCACCCTCCTGCACCCGGAGACCGACTACACGCGCGGTCTGCTGGCCGCCGTACCGGTGCCCGACCCGGTGATCCAGCGCGGCCGCAGGGCCGAGCGCCTGGCCGCCCTCACGGCCGGCCGGACGGAGGTCCAGGCATGAACCCGTACGACCGCAGGCTCTTCGCCGGTGTGGACATCGGCGGCACCACCACGCAGGTGGTCCTGTGCGACGACGACCTGACCGTCCTGGACCGGGCCGAGACGGTGACCCCGGCGGCCCACGGCGGCCGGGAGATGATCCGCGCGGCCCTGGAGGCACTGGCCCCGCTGCTGGAGCGCACCCCCGGCCGGCTCACCGGATGCGGGGTCGGCGCCGCCGGCGTCGTGGACTCCGCCACCGGCCACATCCTGGTGGCCAGCGACTCCTTCACCGGCTGGGCCGGTTTCGGGGTGACGGACGCCGTCGAGGACGCGCTGGGTGTCCCGGCCTTCCTGGACAACGACGTCAACGCCTTCCTGTACGGGGAGACGTCGGGCGGCGCAGTCCGGGATGAGCCGGACGTACTCGGGATCACCCTCGGCACCGGGGTCGGTGGCGCGCTGTGGAGCGGTGGCACGCTGTTCACCGGCCCGCACGGCGCGGCCGGCGAGATCGGGCACATCCCCGGCTTCGGCGACCTGCTCTGCTCGTGCGGCGGACGGGGGCATCTGGAGACCCTGGCCTCCGGCCGCTCCATCGGTGCCCGCTACGCGGAGCGCACCGGCCGGCGGCTGACCGCCCGCGAGGCCGCGGCGGCGGCGGAACGCGGTGACGAGGACGCCCTCGCGGTCTACCGGGCAGCCGGCGCGGGCATCGCGCGGGCGATCGTGATGACGGCGGGCGTCGTCGACATCACGACGGTGGTCGTGGGCGGCGGGGTCAGCCGCGCCTGGCCGCTGCTGAGCCCGATCATCCTCGCGTCGCTGGCCGCCGAGCCTCCGGTGAGCGGCCACCCCGTCCGGCTGGTCAGGGCCGGCCTGGGCGCCGACGCCGTACCGGTCGGCGCCGCGGCACGGGCGCGACGGGAACTCGCGGTGGGCTCCCCGGTCTGACTCTGCCCCGCGCACGGGAGCGGCGCCGGACCCCCGCTCCCGTTCCGGGAGACCCGTGCCGGGGCCGTTCGGGCCCCGGCACGGGTGTGCCCCCGTCCTGGAATCCACCGGCGGACGGGGGAACACCCATGTCCCGAACGGGGTCAGGACCCCACGGTCACCGTGAAGCGGCGGGGGTTGCCGTCGTTCGCGGCCCCCGAGACGTCGGGCTGCCCGTCGGGGCGTACGTCGTCGTAGGGGAAGGCGTAGCCGATCGGGCTGTTGGCGTGGACGATCCGCGACCAGTGGTTGGTCACCGCGCCCTGGTAGTAGTCGGCCACCGTGGTGCCGTTGGGCTGGTCGGGGTGGCTGAGCATGATCGAGCGGTTGAAACCGGCCGCGAGACGTGCCAGCAGGGCCTTCTTGTCGTCGGAGTCCGCCGGGTTGTTGGTGAACGGCCCGTGGTTGCAGGTGAAGATGTCCTTGGAGACGGGCTTGGTGAAGGTGTGCCCGCCGTTGAAGGTCAGGGTGTCGCCGCTGACCCGCCCGGTGAAGACGCCGCGTCCGCCCTGGAGGTCGATCCGCAGGTCGGTCGAGCGGTACTTCTCCCAGACCTGGTCGATCTGTGCGGTGAACAGGTCGCGGAACGGCATCTGGTCCGGCCGGTCGAAGAACGGGGCCATCAGGTTCTGCGGCGAGATGACCCGCAGCACGCTGCCGTCCGAGCCGCGCGTGACCAGCTTGTCCCACGGCTGCCCGTCGGCGGCGGCCTGGGCGGTGAGACCGTCGGCGATCCTCTGCACGGCGCCGTCGGGGAGCGGGGCCACCGTGTGGGTGGTGTCGCCCTCCAGCTTCAGGCCGATGGGCAGTGCCGTCACGAGGTCGACGTAGCTGATGTTCGCGTACAGCTGCTGCGGGTTGAAGGTGAACTCGCAGAACGACCAGGTGCGCCCGTAGTTCGCGTCCGTGGACGTGGCGAAGGCCGGTTCGACCAGGGCCGGGCCCGGGTTGAGGTAGAAGTCCAGGGTGTCGTCGCGGACGAAGTAGACCCGGGCGCCGTACATCTGGGGAAGGGTCAGGACGACGGGGCTGCCACCCGCCGCGTTGAGCGGGATGGCGCAGTCGACCGGGAGGGGGGTCTGCGGCGCGCCGGGGGAGTCGGGGCGGTAGACGCTGCCGTCGCGCCGCAGCAGTATCCATCGGTCCGTGCCCTGCTCGTGGCCGGTGACATAGGCGTTGACCCGGCCGGGCAGGGAGCGGTTCTCCAGGGCCAGTTCGCAGGTCGCGGCGGACGCCGAAGCGTTCGGACTCAGGGCGCTTCCCCAGAGGGGATAGGTGAGTGCGGTCGCGGAGGCGGCGACGCCGCCGGTGAGGAACATCCTGCGCGAAATCATGAGGCGACTCCGGGTGTGTGGGGGGTCGCGGACGGGGTGGTCGGGCGGGGAGATGGAACGGAGGCGTCCGCGGTGCGCACCACTCTCGCCACGGCCGGAACAGTCGTCAAGACTTGTGACTGAGAGCGCTCTCAAAAGAAAGAAGTCTTCACAACTCGACGCAGGTGAACGTCATTTGGCGGCCGGTCAACGATCAAGGTCAAAGCCGGTGATCAGGAACTGAACATGGCGGCCGTGATGACTCGCGCACCCGCACTTGGACTTACGCGGCAGGGTTGTTGGACTGGAGAGGCCCTCGGGGCCGTCCGTCGTTGACGGTGTCACGACACGGCGACTACGCAGAGCACATGTCGCCAAGATTTACTTCGGTGGGCGCCGCAGCCGCCGCCTCAGCAGCCGTCCTGGCTCTGGTGGGGACCGCCCTCCCCGCCTCAGCCGCCGCCCCCGCCACCCTCGCGGCCGAATCCGCCGTTCCCGCGGACGCCCCCGTCATCGGATCGGCGCAGCTCGCCGTCGCCGTCGCCGACGACTTCCCGCGCGTCCTCACGTACACCGACCGCGCCACCGGGGCTCAGCTGTCCGGCAGCACCCGGCCGGTCACCTCCGTCACCCTCAACGGCACCGCCTACCCGGTGCAGCTCAAGGGCGCCCCGGAGATCACCGCGTCCGCCGCCCGCTACACGCTCGTCATGGCAGGTCTGCCCGGCGTCGAGATCGACGCCTCGCTCTCCGTCTCCGGGCGCGCCACCACCTTCAAGGTGACCGCCGTCCGCGACACCGAGGCGTTCCGGGTCGGCACGATCGACATCCCCGGCCACGACCTCGTCTCCGTCGCGAGCACCGACACCGGGGCCGCCACCGCCTTCACCAAGCTCGACCCCGACTCGACGAAGACCGCCGACGTCTTCGCGAAGGTCACCGGGGAGACCAAGGCCGACGCCGCACCGCTCGGTGCCACGTACGCGATCGTCAGTACGGGATCGCTCGCCGCCGCCGTCGAGTCCAACTCCTCGTACGACAAGCCCTCCGGCGCCACCGGTGGCGACGACGCCCGCTTCTGGCACCAGGCCCGCAAGGCCGACGACGGCACCACCCGGGTCGGTGTCCGGTCCGGCCAGTGGACCTACCGCGGCGCCGGCGCACCGGAGCCGGAGAGCGGGGAGAACCTGCCCTGGGCGAAGGTCGTCGTCACGCCCGACGCCAACGGCGACAGGACCGTCGACTGGCAGGACGGGGCCGTCGCCTTCCGCTCCATCGGCGTGGTCGCGCCGGGCGGCAAGGACACCGCGGACCGGGTCATCACCCACATCCCGTTCAACTTCGCCAGCCAGGCCACCCACCCCTTCCTGCGCACGCTCGACGACGTCAAGCGGATCTCCCTGTCCACGGACGGCCTCGGTCAGCTCGCGCTGCTCAAGGGGTACGCCTCCGAGGGCCACGACTCCGCCCACCCCGACTACGGCGGCAACTACAACAAGCGCGCCGGCGGGCTGAAGGACCTCAACGAGCTCCTGAAGGACGGCAGGAAGTGGGGCGCCACCTTCGGCGTCCACGTCAACGCCACCGAGGCCTACCCCGAGGCGAAGGCCTTCGACGAGAACCTCGTCGACAAGTCGAAGCCCGGCTGGAACTGGCTCAACCAGAGCTACTACATCGACCAGCGCCGCGACATCAACAGCGGTGACCTGGCCAAGCGCTTCCAGCAGCTGCGGGACGAGACCGACCGCAACCTCAGCATGCTGTACATCGATGTCTACTACACGCACGGCTGGATCGCCGACAAGACCCTCCAGTCCCTCCAGACGCAGGGCTGGAACGTCTCCAGCGAATGGGCCGACAAGTTCGAGCGGGGCTCGCTCTGGTCCCACTGGGCCAACGACCTCGACTACGGCGGCGCGACCAACAAGGGCCTCAACTCGCAGATCATCCGCTTCATCCGCAACGACGAGAAGGACGTCTGGAACAACGACCCGGTGCTCGGCCAGAGTGCCATCGACGAGTTCGAGGGCTGGACGGGCGAGACCGACTGGAACGCCTTCTACGACAACATCTGGCAGCGCAACCTGCCCGCCAAGTACCTCCAGCAGCAGAAGATCACCCGCTGGAACGGCCATGACATCACGTTCACCGGCGGGGTGAGCGGAACGGTCGAGGACGGGAAGCGGACCTTCTACGACCACGGCCGCAAGGTGCTCAGCGGCACCGACTACCTGCTCCCGTGGGACGGCGGCAAGAAGCTGTACCACTACAGCGAGTCCGGCGGTACGAGCACCTGGGCGGTGCCCTCCACCGGCACTTACACGGTCTACCGGCTCACCGACAACGGCCGGGTGAAGACCGGGAGCGTCCGTCCCGTCGACGGGAAGATCACACTGAAGGCGGAGGCCGGGCAGCCGTACGTCCTCTACCCGGCCAAGGCGCCGAAGGCCGCCGATCCCCAGTGGGGCGAGGGCACCCTCGTCGGCGACCCCGGCTTCAACGACAGCAGGCTGGCCGCCTGGTCGAAGACCGGCACCGCCGCCCGCGACACCGACGACCAGGGCCGTAACAGCGCGAAGCTGTCCGGCACCTCCGCTGCCGCGCTGTCGCAGCGCATCGCCGGACTGAAGCCCGGCGCACGCTACACCGCGTCCGCCCTCATCGAGGTCCAGCCCGGGAAGACCCGGCACACCACGCTGTCGGCCGGCGGGAAGGCCGTCGCCGTGGACCGCTCCACCGCGCAGGACCACGTCGCCGCGTCCGACTGGCACGGCACGTACTTCCAGCGCGCGAAGGTGAACTTCACCGCGCCGGCGAACGGGCGCACCACCTTGCGCATCGAGGCCGCCGCCGGCAGCGCGGCGACCGTCCGCGCCGACGACGTCCGCGTCGTGGCCGGCGCCCCCGCCCCGCAGAGGAACACGGTCGTCCACGAGGACTTCGAGGACGTCGACCAGGGCTGGGGCCCCTTCCTCAAGGGTGACGCGGGCGGTTCCACGGACCCCCGCACCAGCATCTCCCAGCTGCACGCCCCCTACACCCAGGCCGGCTGGAACGGGAAGCTCATCGACGACGTGCTCGGCGGCAAGGAATCCCTCAAGGCCCACGAGGAGAACACCGGACTCGTCTACCGGACCGCCCCCTGGACCGTCCCGATGACCGGCGGCCACCGCTACAGGGTCGAGTACGACTACCAGTCCAGCCACGCCGGGGCCTACGAATGGGTCGACGGATACGACCGGATCACCGCGGACGGCGTACCCGACTCGGTCGAGACCCGGGCCACCGCGATCGGCGGCCAGCACACCACAGGGCACTTCGCCGAGACCGTCACGGCGGGCTGCGGCGACACCTGGACCGGGCTGCGCAAGCGTGGCGACGCCCCCGACGGCGCCGACTTCGTCCTCGACGGCTTCACCGTGACCGACCTGGGTGCGGCCCCCGCCGGTGAGCAGGCCGCCTGCGGCACGCTCACCCTGGACCCGGCCGCCGAGACCCTGGAGCCGGGCACGGCCAACACCGTCAAGGCGAGCTTCACCAACTACGAGGCCACCGCGGCGACCGGCGTCGCGGTGGACCTCACCCTCCCCGAGGGCTGGAAGGCCGAGCCCGCGGGAGCCGTCACCTTCGACTCGGTCGCGGCCGGTGCGAAGGTCACAGCGAGCTGGCAGGTCACCCCGCCGGTGGACGCCAAGTACCAGACGTACGCCCTGAGTTCCGAGGCGTCGTACACGGTCGGCGGTGCGCGCCGGACGCTCGGCGCGCAGACGTCCGTGCGGACCCTGCCCCCGCCGCCCACCACGGACAGCTGGGCCAGTGACCTGGACTGGACCGCCACCTCGAACGGCTGGGGGCCGATCGAGCGCGACCTCTCCAACGGCGAGACCGGCACCGGCGACGGCACCGCGCTGACCATCGGCGGCACGGTGTACGCCAAGGGCCTCGGCAGCCATGCTCCGGCGAGCATCCGCTACTACCTGGGCGGGAAGTGCACCTCCTTCACCGCCGAGGTGGGGGTGGACGACGTGCAGAAGAGCGCGGGCAGCGTGCAGTTCTCCGTGAAGGCCGACGGAACGGAGAAGGCGAAGTCGCCGGTCCTCAGGGCCGCCGACACCGCCTGGTCGCTGACGGCGGACGTCACCGGCGCGAAGTACGTCGAGCTGATCGCCGGTGACGGCGGCGACGGCAACGGCAACGACCACGCCGACTGGGGCAGCGCCGGCTTCCACTGCGGAAGCTGAACGGCTCCCCGAAGCAAGGGGGCGGGGCCGCTGCCGGCCCCGCCCCCTTCCCGCACTCCTGGACGCGTGCTAAACCAACGCCGCCCCCCAATCGCAGTCCCCTCTATGCCACTTGCCCACCGGAGGTACTCCCGTGTCACTCCTGCCCGCCTGGTCCCGCCGCGCCTTTCTCGCCACCGGCAGCGCCACCGCACTGGGCCTGACGTTCGCCCCGGCGGCCCGCGCGGCGACGCAGGACGAGTTCGAGACGCTTCGGCTGCGCTGGATCGACCTCTCGCTGGGAACCGGCTACGACCCCACCGCCGAGCCGTACGCCGCCAAGCTGGCCGAGACCGGTGAGCTCGCCGCGGAATTCCGCGCGACGATGACCCCGGCCGCCGACTCGCTCTGGGCCGGGCACACCTTCGACCCGCCGTCCGGCATCACCTGGAGCTACAACAGGCTCTGGACGATGACCCAGGCCTACGCCCAACAGGGCACCGGCCACACCGGCGACGCGGGCCTCCTCGCCGACGTCGTCCGCGGCCTGGACCACCTCTCGGCGACGGTCTACAGCCCCGCCACGCCCCGGTACGGGAACTGGTGGGAGTGGCAGATCGGCAGCCCGCGCCTGCTCATGGACATCGTCGCCGTCCTGCGCCCCCACCTCGGCGAGGAGCGCGTCGCTGCCGCCTGTGCCGCCGTGGACCACTTCATCCCCGACACCATGCTCACGGACTACAGCGGCACCTCGACCGGTGCCAACCGAGTCGATCTGTGCCGGTCCGTCGCCCTGCGCGGCATCCTCGGCCGGGACGCGGCCAGGACCGCACTCGCGCGCGACGCCCTCTCGCCCGTCTTCCCGTACGTGACCGGGGGCGACGGCCTCTACGCCGACGGATCGTTCATCCAGCACTCCTGGGTCGCCTACTCGGGTACGTACGGGCAGGTCATGCTCGACGGCCTCGGCCGGCTCTTCGCCCTCCTGGCCGGATCCACCTGGGCGGTCACCGACCCCAAGCGGCAGATCATCCTCGACAGCGTCGAGCACGCCTACGCCCCGCTCATCCACGACGGCCTGATGATGGACAGCGTCAACGGCCGTGCCATCAGCCGGGGCCTCCTCAAGAGCGACGAGCGCCGGATCATGCGCAGCGACCACTTCCACGGCCAGGGGCTGATCGCCGCCGTCGCGCTGCTCGCGGGCGGCGCCTCCGCCGCCGAACGCGACCGGTGGAACGGCATGGTCAAGGGCTGGATCGAACGGGACACCGTCAGCCCGATCCTCGCCGCCCCGCAGTTCGGGGTCGCCGACCTGTCCCGGCTGCACGCGGCGGCGACCGCCCCCGTCCCCGCAGCGCCCGAACCCGTCGGCCACACCCTGTTCGCCGCGATGGACCGAGCCGTGCACCGCCGCCCCGGCTGGGTCGCGAACCTCTCCATGGCGTCGGAGCGCATCAGCGCGTACGAGTGCGGCAACGGCGAGAATCCGCGCGGCTGGCACACCGGGGCCGGAATGCTCTACTGGTGGCAGGGCCCGGGCGGCGGTGACCAGTACACGGACTGGTTCTGGCCCACCGTCGACTGGTACCGGCTGCCCGGCACCACCGTCTCCACCAAGCGGCTCGCCGACCGGGCCGGCGGCGAATGGGGTGCACCACGCCCTGCCGTGCGGTGGGTCGGCGGGGCGCACGACGGTGAGTTCGCCGCGGTCGGACAGCATGTGAAGGGCCTCGGCTCCACTCTGGAGGCCCGCAAGTCCTGGTTCTGCGTGGCCGATGCCGTCATCTGCCTCGGCTCGGGCATCACCGCCACCGACGGGGTACCCGTGGAAACGGTCGTCGACAACCGCAACCTGGGCCCCGAGGGGCGGCAGGCCCTCACTCTCGACGACCGCGAACGCCCCCGCTGGGCCCATCTGGAGGGACACGGCGGCTGGGTGCTGCCCGGGGGCGCCGCCCTGCGCACCCTGCGCGAGGCCAGGACCGGCGCCTGGTCCGACATCAACACCACCAGCTCCACCGAGCAGCAGACCCGCCACTGGCAGACCCTCTGGCTGGACCACGGAACCGACCCGGCCGACGCCACGTACCTCTACCTCCTGATGCCCGGCGCCTCCCGGCGCACCGTCGCCGCCCGCGCGGCCGACGGGCACTGGCTGACGGTGCTCGCCAACAGCGCCGTCGCCCAGGCCGTCGCCGTGCGCTCGCTCGGGCTGACCGCCGCCAACTTCTGGCAGCCGGGCGCGGCGGGCAGGCTGTCCTCGACCGGGCCGGCCAGTGTGCTCGTACGGGAGGGCCGGAAGACGACGGCCGTCCGGGTCAGCGGACCCGACCGGACCGGCGCACCGTTCGAAGTGGTCTGGGACCGGCCGGTGCGCGAGGTCCTCTCGGCGGACCCGGGCATCGAGGTCCGTGCCACCGGCCGGCGGCTCGTGCTGGGCGTGGACCCGGGGACGGCGGGGGCGACGCTCAGGTGTGACCTCCGGTAAGCCTGCGGGACATGTCCGGCGGAATGTGTCTGCCGGAGGTCTGGGAAGGAGGGCCGCTACGCGCGTACGCTCAACTGCCATGGGGGAGTTGAGAGCGGACTGGAGGCTGCGGTTACGCCACGGAGGGGCGGACGGCCCCGTGCGCGGGGCCGGGGTGCTGCTCACCCGGGACCGGATGCTGACCTGCGCGCATGTGGTCGGCGAGCCGGACGCCCGGATGTGGGTGGAGTTCGCCGAGAACCCGGGAATTCCGCCGGTCACCGCCCGGGTCGCGCCGGGCGGCTGGCTGCCCGGTCTGGACGGGCCCGCCCGTGAGGACATCGCCGTGCTCGCCCTGGACAGCCCCCGCCCGCAGGCGGCGCCGGCTCCGCTGGGGCGGGAGATGGAGCGCGGCCGGGAGGTGTGGATCGGCGGCTATTCCCATGCCTTCGACGGCGGCATGTGGCTGACCGGCCGGATCAGCGGTCTGCACGGCGCGTGGGTGCAGCTCGACGCCGGGACCACCGCCGAGGTGGTGCGCCCCGGCTTCAGCGGCGCCGCCGTGCAGACGCGGGGCGACGGGCACGGCGTCGAGCGGGTCGTCGGCCTCGTGGTGAGCTGGCGGGGCGATCTGGAGCTGGAGCTGCCCACCGAGAACGACCTGGCGTTCTCGTACATGATCCCGGTCGACCGCATCGCCGAACTCGTGCCGCTGGTCGCCGAACTGAGCGGACCCGACGGCTGGGACAGCGGGCTGTCCCAGCGGCTGCGTGACTGGTTCGCGGGCGGTGACCAGCCCGCGGTTCGATTCGGGGTGGTCCGGCACGGTGGCGGCCGCGACCGCACGCTTCAGCACCAGCTGCACCGGGCCCATCTCGTCTACCAGGGCGGCCGCACCCGGCCCGAGGAGCTCGTGGAGACCCTGGTCGCCCGGCTGCATCCGCCGCGGCACCAGTTGAACGCCTACCGTGACTGGCTCCTGGAGGGCGGCACCGCCCCGGACCGTCCGGGTTCCGGCCGGCCGGCCCGCTCGGGGCCGGTGCTGGCCGTGATCGGCCTCGACGAGGACGCGGACCCGGCCGGGCTGGTGCCGTTGCTGACCCGTGTACGGACCCTCGGCTTCCGGCTGTTGGTCATCTTCCGCAACAGTGAAGGCGCGGGGCTCACCGAGGTGGCGCGGCATCTGCTGGTGCCCGCGCTCGACGAGCTGGCCGGAGTGCTGGTGCGCCGGGTCGAGCACCTGGAGCAGGAGTGGGCGGGGCTGCGGTACATGGTGGAATCGGCCTCGCTGGTGCCGCGGCCGGCCATCGACGCGGCCACCCGCCACCGCCAGCTGCGAACTCTGCGGGCGCTGACGGATCCGCAGCAGCAACTCACCGCGCTGAGACAGTTGTTACGTGAGTTACGCACCGACCTGGAACGGCAGGGCACCGGGCCGGCCGGTCTGCCCGGGCAGCGCGGCGGCCCGGACCCGGCAGGGCGCCCATGAGGATTCCGTGCCCCCACCGCCGGTTCACCGGCGCCCCCTGCGACGGGGCCGTCCAGCCCACGGGCTACTGCGACACCTGTGGCCGCGAGGAGAGCGCGCCCGGACTGCCGCCACTGCCCACCGCCCCCGAGCGGCACGGCCCCGCCGGACTGCTCGAACTGCCGCTGCTGGACCCGGGCAGCCCGGCCGAGCGCCTTGCCGCCGCCGAGCAGCCGGTGCGCATCGTGATGACGTGCT
Source organism: Streptomyces sp. NBC_01013 (assembly GCF_045162765.1). NCBI lineage: Bacteria > Bacillati > Actinomycetota > Actinomycetes > Kitasatosporales > Streptomycetaceae > Streptomyces > Streptomyces sp. NBC_01013. The sequence continues at coordinate 2,311,751 of NZ_CP108687.1, read as the reverse complement.
CGGCCGAGGCGTGCCGCACCCCGTTCGTCCCGCCGCACACGGCGGCCCCGCCGCCGGACGAGGGGTACTGCCCTCAGTGCGGCGCCCCGTACTCCTACCGTCCCGAGCTGACGAAGGACGGGCCGCCGCTCCAGGACCAGTACCGCATCCGTGGTCCCATCGCCCACGGCGGCCAGGGCTGGGTCTACCTGGCGGAGGACACCCACCTGGAGGACTTCGTCGCGGTCAAGGGCCTCCTCAACCGGTACGCGGAGCGCGGCGCCGCCCAGGCGGGTGAGGAGCGCCGCAGCCTGGTGGCCATCCGGCACGAACGCATCGTCCAGATCCGCGACTTCGTCAGCACCCGCAACGCGGACGGCACCGTGTCCGGCGGCTACATCGTGATGGAGGACGTCGGCGACCGGACCCTGTCGGCCGTTGTCGAGTCGACCCGTCAGGGCGCCTTCGTCCTCGACATCGAGCACGTCATCACCTACGGCTGCCAGATCCTGGAGGCCCTCGCCCATCTGCACGGCATGGGCTTCCTGTACGGCGACATGAAGCCGTCCAACGTCATCCACCACCTCGACGGCATCAAGGTCATCGACCTCGGCGGGGTCCGCAAGGCGGGGGCCACCGATCCGCCGCCCGTCATCACCCCGTGGTTCGCCGCACCCGAGATGGACGGCACGGGCCCGCTCACCGTCGCCCACGACGTGCACACGGTCGGGGTCACCCTGGCCGAGCTGGCCGGCTGGGCCGTCGGCGACGACGTACCGGGGCTCGGCATCAGCTCGTTCCGGCTGGTCGTGGAGCGGGCCACGGCGCACGACCCGGAGCGCCGGTTCGGTTCCGCACAGGACATGGCGGGCCAGCTGCGCGGGGCGCTGCGCGAGATCCGGGCCCTGCGCGGCAAGCGCGACCAGCCCGAACCCTCCGCCTACTTCACCCCGTCCACCGAACTGCTGGGCGCGCGTCTGGGCTCGGTGCCGGACTACGCGCACTGGTTGCGCCGCCCGCTGTACGGCCGCCGGGACACGCCCCTGGCGCCCGTGCTCGACTCCGGGCTGCCCACCCCCACCGAGATCGCCCGCAGGCTGCCGGTGCCCCGGCCCTACCCGCGGGACCCGCAGGCCGCCCGGTTCGGGGTCAGCAGCTACGACCCGGCGCAGCCGCTGACCCAGCCGGCGCACGGGGAGCGCTCGGTGGAGATCTGCCTGCACAACGCCCGGCTGCTGCTGGGCCAGGACGGCGACGAGGCACTCTCCGCGGCCCGGGAGCAGGTCCAGGCAGCCGCCGCGATCCCGGGTCCGGGGCCCATCCGGCAGTGGAGACTCAGCTGGCACTGGGGTCTCGTCGCGCTGCGCAGCGCCGATGTGCTGGAGGACCGGCAACCCATGCTGGAAGCGGCCCTGGAGCACTTCTCCGCCGTGCACCGGGCACTGCCGGGTGAGTACGCGGCCAAGCTGGCGCTGGCGTACTGCGCGGAACAGCTCGGCGACGGCCGGCCGGCCGCGGCGGGCCCCTCGGCGTACGAACTCTTCCGGGCCGTGCACGCCCGGAACCCCTCGCACGTCGGCGCGGCCCTGGGGCTGGCCAGACTCGCCCTGGCGCGCGGCGACCGGGCCGCGGCCACGGAGGTCCTGGACCTGGTGCCCGACGAGTCGCGGGACCACACCGTCGCCCGGATCGCGGCCCTGCGCATCAGGGCGGCCAGGCTCGCGACGGGGGAGCGGCCGTTGCCGGGGGAGGCGGAGATCGACGCCTGCCTCAGCGCCCTCGTGCCGGAGCCGGGCGCACCGGCCCCGGTGGTCGCGGGCGACGAGGCGGCCTGGCTGCTGCGGACCGAGCTGTACGAGTGGAAGCTCGACGCCGTGCGGGCTACGCGCGGCGGGCCGCCTCCGCGTGGAGGGTGGCAGCAGACCGGCCTGCCGTCGCCTCCCGTGCCCGGTGAGCGAGCGGTGCGTCTCGAACTGGAGCAGTGCTACCGCTGGCTGGCCCGGCAGCGGCAACGACCGGCCGAGTACGAGCGGCTGATCGACCTCTCCCACGCGGTCCGCCCGCAGTCCCGGTTCTTCGACGATCCTCGCCCGACGCCGTGACGCCGACAGCTGGAGGCAGCCCCTTGAGCGCTCCCGAACCGTCGCCCGCCCTCCGGCTTCCGGTCGGCCTGAACGTGTCCATCGACGTCCGGCGCGATCAGCAGCCGCACCATGACGCACGGATCGATGCCCATCTGCGGGTCGAGGCGGTCGGGGTGGGGCCGTGCGACGAGGCCCCCGCGCTCGAACTCGGCGTCGTCATCGCGCTGGACGTCACCGCGGAGCGCCGGGACGCCGCGGCCGCCGCCCTGGCCGCTGCCCTGCGCGCGCTGCCCGACGGCCTGTCCTTCAGCGTCCTCGGGGGCGCCGACGCGAAGGGGGCGCCGACCGGTTGCTACCCGCTGCGTGGCCGGTGGGCGCTGGCCGACACCGCGGAGAAGCGCCGCGCCGCGTTCAGCGTGGGCCGGATCGACCCGGTCGCCCGCGACAGGCCGGCCACCGGATACCCGGTCTGGCTCGCTACTGCCCGCGGGCTGTTCGCCGAGCGGCCGCTGCCGGTACGGCACCTGCTGCTGATCACCGACGGGAGCAGCCAGGACGACACGGACGACTGCGACGTGGACGACGGCCGCCTGCAACGCGAACTGGCGCTCTGCGAAGGCAGGTTCACCGCCGATGTGCTCGCCGTCGGCAGCGACTGGGATCCCGCGCCGCTGCTGGCGGTCGTCGAGCGGCTGCACGGCACCGCCGTCCATGTGCCGGACCACTTCGCTCCCGCGGTCGCCGACGCCGTGCGACGGATCCGCCGGGTCCGCAGCCCGGAGCTGCCCATCTCCGTGCACGTACGGCCGGCGGTCCGGGGGGTGACGCTGAGCGAGACGGCCCCACGGCAGCAGGAGCTCGAACCGGTGCTCCGCCCGCAGGACCCACGCCGGTTCGACTTCCCCACCCACCAATGGGAGCCGGGCACCCGTGACTACCGCCTCACGCTTCACGTGGACGCGAGCACCGACCCGCTGGGGGTCCTGCTGCAGCTGGCCACCGTCCGGGTCGGTGACGCCGTCGCCGGGCTCCTGGTGCGCTGGCTCCCGCCCGGCGTCGCCGTGGGTGCGGGAGCGACGGGCGGCGGGGGCGGCACCCTCCAGGCGATGAACGTCGCCACCCAGATGCGCAACGCCCTCAACCGTGGTTACGCCGCCCTCGACAACCGCGGTTACGCCGCCCTCGACCCGATGAGCCGGGGTGAGGCCGAGCTGCAGCTCGGCCTCGCGGTCAGGCTGGCGACGGAGATGGACGCCGCCTGGGTCCTGGAGGACGTCCGCAAGGTGGCCGACATCGTCGACGGTCCCCGGGGACTGGTCCGGGTCGGCCCGACCGTCGATCAGGGGACCGTGCGCCGCGGCCGTCTGCGTATCGCTTCGGGCCACCTGCTCGACCTGCCCGATCATCCCGCCGGGAAGCCGGTGACCTGCCCCCACGCGGACTGCCGTCACCTCGCAGGGCCCCACGCCCGGTACTGCGTCGCCTGCGGAAGGAGTCTGTGATGTCCTGGATGACCCGATGGACGCGCGCCTTCCGGACCCGTCGGCTGAGCGGCTCCCGCACCAGGCAACTGCTCGAACTGCACCTGGCCGTCATGGTGGTGACCGCGCTCGTCTCGGTGACGGCCCTGCTCGTCTCCTACCGGGAGGTGCAGAACTCCGCGGGTGAGATGCGCACCCGGGGCGCACCCGCCGTCCAGGGCGTGGCGGCCACCCAACTGGCCTGGCTGCGCGCCCACCAGGAGGCGCGACGATCGGTGGACGAGGAGATCGACACAGTGGTCGGCGCCGGTGCGCGGTACGAGAACCAGCTGTCCGCCGCCGGCCAGGGCCTCTCACGGCTCTACGACGTGCAGCTCGACGGGGAACACGGCCAGGGCGTCCTGGATACGGTCAACGGCGTGCGGACCTCGTACAGCAGCTCCCTCACGTCCGCCGCCGTCAAGTACGTGCGGCCCGAGGACGAGCTGATGCAGCAGGAGAAGTTCCTGGAGGCCGAGAAGCTCCTCACCCGGCCCGGCACCGGCGTCGTACCGCGCCTGGACGTCCTCCAGGAGCACCAGATGCGGCGCGTGGACCGGATCAGCTCGCTGGGCACCCTCCAGCAGACCGGCTGGGCGGTCGCCGAACTGGGCCTGCTGGTCCTGGTGCTGACCGCGCTCTCCGCCCTGTGGGTGCTGCGCACCCGCTGCGGGCGCAGCCACGACCCCTGGCTGCTGATGTCGCTGGTGGCGGCCGTCGCCCTCGCGGTGGCCCCGCTGTGGGCGACCGCCGCCACCCAGCAACGGCTGGACAACGCACACACCCAGCTGGTGGCGATCGAGCAACTGGCCAACCATCCCGTACGCCTGCCCCCGGAGGAACACGAGTGCGCGGTGAACCAGTCCATGGACCTGCGCGACGAAGAGGCTCGGAGCTGGACGGCCTACCCCGAATACCTGGCCAGGGCCCAGCAGTGCGTGATCAAGCAATCCACGGACCTGCGCGGCGAGCTGGCCGCCCAGAGCTGGCAGAGCCTGAACTACTACGGAGCGCTGGGCTGTTGCGTGCTGATCGTGCTGCTGCCGGCCGTCGGCATCTGCCGACGGCTCAACAGCGACTACTGGAGGGCGGGATGACCGTGCGTACCCGCGCCCTCCTCCTCGTCCTGGCCCTGTTCCTGACCGCCGCGGGCTGCGGGCTCTCGGCCCCCGGCGGCAGCGACGAGGAACCGAAGGTGACCATCCTCGGCCCGTGGACCGACGCCCAGGAACGGCAGTTCAAGGAGGTGCTGGACGGCTTCGGGATTCCGTACACCTACCAGGGCACCGCCGCCACCCGCGAGGTGCTGCTCGCCGAGGTCCAGGCGGGCAACCCGCCCGACGTCGCGATCCTTCCCGGCATCGGCGAACTCGTCGAGTACGCCCATGAGGGGCGGCTGCATTCCCTGAACGACCTGTACGAGCCCGAGGAGTACGGGAAGCCCTGGCAGCCCCAGGCGGATGGCATACCGGACGGCCTGTGGGTGCCGCTCAAGGCCGACCTCAAGTCGATCGTCTGGTACCGCAAGGGCGCGGCTCCGAGCCGTCGCCCGGCGTTGCTGCACTCGTGGTGCATCGGCATGGGCGACGACGGCTCGTCCGGCTGGCCTGGCAGCGACTGGATCGAGGACCTGATCCTGCAGAGTCAGGGCCCGTCGTACTACGGGGACTGGGCGACCGGCCGCACCGAATGGACCGACGAAGGCGTCGTCGAGGCGTGGACCGCTTGGGCCGGGCTGCTGGCGCAGGACCCGAAAGCCGCCCGCAAAGGGCTGATGGCCGACCACCGGGGCGGCAAGAACGGGCTGCTCTTCGATGACGGCTGCAAGCTGGAGCACCAGGGATCCTTCGCCCGTTCCTTCTACGGGGGCCGGAGGGGCCAGGCCGCCTTCACGGACTCGGCGCCGTTGCTGCCGGGCGGATATACGGTGAAGGCCTACGAGGTCTCGGCCGATTTCGCCGCCCTCTTCGGCGAGAGCGGCCGGGCCCGCGACCTCGTCCGGCGGCTCGCCTCCCGGGAGGCCCAGGAGGACTGGGGGCGCAAGGCCGGGGTGTTCTCGGCGAACTCCGCCGTCCCGGCCAGGAAGAGCGCGGTGGAGAAGGCGGTCAGCAGCCGTTTCACCGACCGGAAGGTGCCGCTGTGCCTGGACGCGTCCGATGTCATGCCGGCCTCGGTGCGAGACGCGTTCTACGAAGCGGTGCTCCTGACGATGGCGCACCCCGACCGGCCGGTCAAGGGCCTCCTGGAGGGCATCCAGAGCGTCCAGGCCGCACAGCCCGAAGACGCCTCCCGCAAGCTCCCCCGGCTGACCGGGGTGTGCAGCGAGCCACCGTGAGCCCTTGTGGGACCCCAACAAATGGGGGCGGGTCCCAGCTAGCACTTCGCCTGCATGGCGCCGTCCTTCTGTCAGGCTCCACCAGGAAACCGGCCAGGAGACTGTGCGGAGTCGACGGCAGGATTTCTAGGTCGGGTTCGTAGGGTCGATACATGACCGTTGTGGACGAAACCCAGGGTGAGCCGAGCGATACCCGTGGCCGTGTGGCGGAACTGCTGGCGTTGCGCGAGCAGGCCCGGCGCGGACCCAGTGACCGGGCGACCGAGGCCCAGCACGCCAAGGGCAAGCTGACCGCGCGTGAGCGCATCGAGCTGCTCGTGGACCCGGGTTCGTTCAAGGAGGTCGAGCAGCTGCGCCGGCACCGGGCCACCGGCTTCGGCCTGGAGGAGAAGAAGCCGTACACCGACGGCGTCATCACCGGCTGGGGCACGGTCGACGGCCGGACGGTCTTCGTCTACGCACACGACTTCCGGATCTTCGGCGGCGCGCTGGGCGAGGCCCACGCCACGAAGATCCACAAGATCATGGACATGGCCATCTCGGCCGGTGCCCCGCTGGTCTCGCTCAACGACGGCGCCGGCGCCCGTATCCAGGAGGGCGTCTCGGCCCTCGCCGGTTACGGCGGCATCTTCCAGCGCAACACCCGGGCCTCCGGTGTCATCCCGCAGATCAGCGTGATGCTCGGCCCGTGCGCGGGCGGCGCGGCCTACAGCCCGGCCCTGACCGACTTCGTCTTCATGGTCCGCGAGACCTCGCAGATGTTCATCACCGGACCGGACGTCGTCAAGGCGGTCACCGGCGAGGAGATCACGCAGAACGGCCTCGGCGGCGCAGACGTGCACGCCGAGACCTCGGGCGTCGCGCACTTCGCGTACGACGACGAGGAGACCTGCATCGCCGAGGTCCGCTACCTGATCGGGATGCTGCCCTCGAACAACCGGGAGAACCCGCCCACCGCGGCGAGCGACGACCCGGCCGACCGGCGCGGCGACGTCCTGCTGGACCTGGTCCCGGCCGACGGCAACCGCCCGTACGACATGCACAAGGTCATCGAGGAGCTCGTCGACGACGGCGACTACCTCGAAATCCACGAGCGCTGGGCCCGCAACATCATCTGCGCGCTGGCCCGCCTGGACGGCCAGGTCGTCGGCATCGTCGCCAACCAGCCGCAGGCCCTGGCCGGTGTCCTGGACATCGAGGCGAGCGAGAAGGCCGCCCGGTTCGTCCAGATGTGTGATGCGTTCAACATTCCCATCGTCACTCTTCTGGACGTACCCGGCTTCCTGCCCGGCGTCGATCAGGAGCACGGTGGAATCATCCGGCACGGCGCGAAGCTGCTCTACGCCTACTGCAACGCGACGGTGCCGAGGATCTCGCTGATCCTGCGCAAGGCCTACGGCGGTGCGTACATCGTGATGGACAGCCAGTCCATCGGTGCGGACCTCACCTACGCCTGGCCGACCAACGAGATCGCGGTGATGGGCGCCGAAGGTGCCGCCAACGTCATCTTCCGTCGGCAGATCGCCGACGCCGAGGACCCGGAAGCCATGCGGACCCGCATGGTCAAGGAGTACAAGGCCGAACTGATGCACCCGTACTACGCCGCCGAGCGCGGCCTGGTCGACGACGTCATCGACCCTGCCGAGACCCGCGAGGTCCTGATCGCCTCACTGGCGATGCTCCGCTCCAAGCATGCCGACCTGCCGTCCCGCAAGCACGGCAACCCCCCGCAGTAGTCCGCGGCCCCGCAGTAACCCTGCAAGGACCCGCGAAGACCTGCCGAGAAGACGGAGACATTCATGAGCACTGCCACCGAGTCCGTGCTGCGCGTCGAGAAGGGTCTGGCCGACCCCGAGGAGCTGGCCGCCATCACCGCGGTCCTGCTCGCCCGTGCCGCCGCACAGCCCGCCGACGCCCCGGTCCGCCGCGGCCGCGACACCGCGGGCTGGCGCCGCCTGGAGCGCACCCCCGGCTTCCGGGCCCCCCACAGCTGGCAGGGCTGACCACAGGGCAGGTCCGGCCCGAGGCCGGGCGCACAACGCCGAAGGGCCCCGCACTCCTCACGGAGTGCGGGGCCTTTCGTACATCCGGGCCGGGAAGGGCCTACCGCAGGCGGGCCATCAGAGCGTGCTCCACCAATGTGATCAGCGCACTCTTCGCATCCGCCCGGTGCCGGGCGTCCGTCGTCAGGATCGGGGTGTCGGGTCCGATCTGGAGGGCTTCGCGGACTTCGTCGGGGGTGTAGGGCTGGTGTCCGTCGAAGCCGTTGAGGGCGATGACGAAGGGGAGGCCGCTGTTCTCGAAGTAATCGACGGCGGGGAAGCAGTCGGCGAGGCGGCGGGTGTCGACGAGGACGACGGCGCCGATGGCGCCGCGTACGAGGTCGTCCCACATGAACCAGAAGCGGTCCTGTCCGGGCGTACCGAAGAGGTACAGGATCAGGTCCTGGTCCAGGGTGATACGGCCGAAGTCCATGGCCACCGTGGTGGTGGTCTTGTCCCCGGTGTGCGTCAGGTCGTCGATGCCCGCGGAGGCGGACGTCATCACGGCTTCGGTACGCAGCGGATTGATCTCCGAAACGGCACCGACAAACGTGGTCTTACCCACGCCGAAGCCCCCTGCCACCACGATCTTCGCCGAGGTAGTGGAGCGGGCCGCTCCGCCGCTAGAGCTTGCGAAGTCCACTGAGCACCCTTTCGAGCAGTGTCACATCTGGCTGGCCGCCGGCGGACTCGTCGCCGCCGGGCTGGTGGATAGCGACGAGTCCGGCCTCAGCCAGGTCGGCTACGAGGATCCGGGCAACGCCGAGCGGGATCGAGAGCAAGGCCGAGATCTCGGCCACCGACTTGATCTCGATGCACAGCCGGCAGATCCGCTGGTGCTCGGGCAACTGCCCTTGCAACCGGGACGGATCGGCCGTCGTACTGACCAACGCCTCAATGGCGAGTTGGTAGCGCGGTCGGGTCCGTCCACCGGTCATGGCGTACGGACGAACCAGCGGATTGTGCGCCGCGGGTGCGGCCGGCTCCGGGGCCCGCCGCGGCTGCACCGGCTGAATGCGGGGCTGCTGCGGGGAGTCGTACCGGTGCGGACGCTGCGGCCGATGGGGCTGCTGCGGCTGCTGCGGCCAGTCCGAATTCTGCCCGTACTGAGGCTGCTGCTGCTGCTGCGGCTGCTGCCGGTACGGCTGATAAGGCTGCTGCGCGCCCTGTCTGCCGGGTGTGGAGGGGAGGTCGAAACCATTGTCCCCGTGCTCACCCGGCGTGTGCCGGCCACCGTTGAACTGGTGCCCGCCTGGGGGTGTACCCACGATTCCTCCTCCGCCTGCCGGTCCCGATCCCAGTGGGTCCGCGCCACCGCACCCTATGGCGCGGTGACGCAAAACGCACTGTGTGTCTACTAGTTAAGAAGACTTCCCTGAAGCTCTGCACGGAGGTCCGGGGTGAGGACGCTGCCGGCGCGATCGACCAGAAGGGCCATTTCGTACCCAACCAGACCGATATCGGCGTCCGGGTGTGCAAGTACGGCCAACGAAGATCCATCGGAAACGGACATGATGAAGAGGAATCCTCGCTCCATCTCCACAACCGTCTGATTGACCGCGCCGCCTTCGAAGATCCGGGAGGCACCCGCGGTCAGTGACGTCAGACCGGAGGCGACAGCCGCCAGCTGGTCCGCACGGTCGCGCGGAAATCCTTCGGACATGGCCAGCAGGAGTCCGTCGGCGGAGACCACCACCGTGTGCGACACCCCTGGGGTGTTGTCCACGAAGTTGGTGATCAACCAGTTCAGATTCTGCGCCGCCTGGCTCATCGGGCTCACACTAACGCTCCTGGTTGTAGGTATTACTGCTGTCCGAACCCGCGTTCCGTCCCCGCAGCACGCCACGCCGCAGGTTGCTCAACCTGCCACGCACGTCCTCCGGGGCGCGGGAGACCTGGGGGCCGCCCTGCTGGGTCTGTTCGGCCGTACCCTCGACCAGGTTGGCCTTGGGCACGCGCCGGGGAAGACCGGACGGGGTGACCCCGCCCGCCTTCGGCTCCCGGAGCTTCTCGGCCCGCTCCCAGCGCTCGTCGTTCGCCGAGCGCCAGTCCTCGGAACCGGCTTCGTCAGTCTGCGCAGGCGACGACTGCTGCTGAGGCGGTTCCTCCTGCTGCGGCTGCTGCGCGGTGACGGGCTGCTCGCTGCCACGGCCGGTGGGCTGCCAGTGCTGCTGGCCGCCGCGGCGCGGCAGACCGGCATCGGTCACATCGTGGCCGGAGTTCGGGACGGGTCCCGAATGGTCGAAGCCTACGCGCTCCTGCGACGGGGCGGGAGCGCTCGCGACAGATTCGGCCCCGTCCTGCGCGACCGGTTCGTATGCGCCCGGGTACGTGCCCTGATCAGCCCACTCCTCTTGCTGGGGCTGCGCCGCGTACTGCTCGTCGTAGGCGGGCTGAGGCGCCGGGGGAGCCGCGTACGCACCCTCCTGGTAACCGCCCTGACCGCTGTAACCGGGCTGCTCGGTGTAGCCGGTGTCGCCCCGGTACGGGTCGTAGGTGCCTTCGTACGAGGGCTGCTCGTACTGCTGCTCCTGCCGGCCCTCCGGCTGCGGCTCCTGGGCGTACTGGTCCGGGGTGTAGGGCGCCTGCGCGTACGGGGCCTCGGCGTACTGCTGCTGCGGCTCCTGCTGCTGCGGGAACGGCGGGCGCTCGTTGCCGGTCTGCGCCTCCAGCGCCGCGCGGCGCTCCTCCCGCATCAGCGACCGGCCCACGGGGTCGAGCTGCGGGGAGTCCGCGGAGGGCTCCTCGTAGCGCGAGTCGTCGAAGCCGAGCTCCGCCGCCGTGCGCAGCTGGGGCTGCTGCGGCGGGGCGTCGAAGGCCTGCTGCTGCGGAATGATCGAGGAGACCGTGAAGTCGTCCTGCACGGGGGCGCCGTCGCCGCCGCCGCCGTGGGTGATCGCGTCCGGCAGCATGACCAGCGACGTGGTACCGGCCTGCTCGCCCGAGGGGCGCAGCTGGACCCGGATGCCGTGCCGGTCGGAGAGCCGGCCGACCACGAAGAGCCCCATGCGCTGGGAGACGGCCGCGTCCACCGTCGGCGGGTTGGCCAGCTTGTGGTTGATGTCGGCGAAGTCCTCGGCGGTGAGGCCGATTCCCTTGTCGTGGATCTCGATCATCACGCGGCTGTCGGGCAGCCTGGTCGCGGTGACCCGCACCTTGGTCTGCGGCGAGGAGAAGGTGGTGGCGTTCTCCAGCAGCTCGGCCAGCAGGTGCACGAGGTCGGTGACGGACTGGCCGTGGATCTCGGTCTCCGGCACGCCGGAGAGCTCGATGCGCTCGTAGGACTCCACCTCGGACGAGGCGGCCCGCAGGACGTCCACCAGGGGGACCGGCTGGTTCCAGCGGCGGCCGGGCTCCTCGCCGGCGAGGACGAGGAGGTTCTCGCCGTTGCGGCGCATGCGGGTCGCCAGGTGGTCCAGCCGGAAGAGGTTCTCCAGCTGGTCAGGGTCGGCCTCGTTGTTCTCCAGGTCGGTGATGAGGGTCAGCTGGCCCTCGATCAGGGACTGGTTACGGCGCGAGAGGTTGGTGAAGATCGCGTTGACGTTGCCCCGCAGCATGGCCTGCTCGGCCGCCAGCCGGACCGCCTCGCGGTGCACCTGGTCGAAGGCGCGGGCGACCTCGCCGATCTCGTCCTGGCTGTTGATCGGGATCGGCTGGACACGGGTGTCCACCCGGCCCGGATCGGTCCGCGACAGCTGGTCGACCAGCGAGGGAAGGCGCTGCTCGGCGATGCTGAAGGCAGCCGTACGCAGTTGGCGCATCGAGCGGCTCATCTGGCGGGCCACGAGCCCGGCCAGGATGAACGCGGCCAGCAGGGCGATGATCACGATCGCGGCGTTGACGATGGCGTCGGTCTGCGCGTCGGAGGAGATCTCCGCGGCCTCGGTCACCGCCTTGTCGACGAGCTCGTCCTCGACCGTGGTGTAGCCGTCGAACTTCGCCGTGGCGGCGGCCATCCAGGTCTCGGGGGTGATCCCCTTCGCCTTGAGCTGCTTGGGGTCCTTGCCCTGGCCGATCTCCTGGGCCATGCCGTCGTAGACCGAACCGTCGATGGTGGGCGGCGCCACGAACGGCACGCCCGCCGCGTCGGCCTGTTCCTTCGCGGACTTGAGCTTGGCGGCCCCCTCGGCGGCCTTGCCGGCCATGACGGTCTTCAGACGGGCGGCGTCGGCCTCCGTACCACCGGAGACGAATTCACCGAGGGCGATCTGCTCCAGGTAGTTGTACGAGCCGAAGGCCTTGACCTGGTCGTTGAACTTGCCGCTCTCCTGGCTGGGCCGCACCAGGAGGTGCATTCCGATGGAGCGCTGAAGCGATTCTGCAGCCTTGGCCAGCTCGATCGCGTAGACGGTGCGGCCGTAGCTGGTGATGTTTCCGGTGCCGAGGCCGAGCTCGTTGCAGAACTCCATGAGGGAGTGCTGGACCTGGGTGTATCCCTCTTCGGTCTTCACCGGGTCCAGGGCAGCGGTGTAGGCGGCCTTGCGCAGCGCCGGGAGCTTTGGCTCCTCCAGCTTGAACAGCTTCAGGCGCCGTTCCAGGCCCTGCTTGCCCGGCTTGTCCTTCACGGCCGTGTCGAACTTCTCCGCGGCGGCGTCGGTGGTGGCCTGGGCCTGGGTGACGATCTCGGAGTCGCGCTTGTTGGACAGCAGTGGCTGAGCGGTGAGGTCACGCTCATTGAGCAGCGCCTGCCCGTACTCGGCGGCCGCGCGCACGATCAGCGCGGTCTTCTCGGCGTCCTGGGCCTCCTGCCAGGTGTCGACCGAACCCTTCACCTGGAAGCCGCCCATGATCAGGCCGACCAGTACCGGGATCAGGAGGATCGCGTTCAGCCGGGTGGGCACGCGCCAGTTGCGCGGGGACAGCCGGCTGGTGCTGCCACCTGCGGGTATCCCTTCGGACACCTCGGCGGACGGCGTCGCGGTACGCGACGGCGGGGTGAAGTTGCCCCGCTCCGCCTGCGCCGCAGCGCCCTCGTTGTTACGCCTCACTCGACCAACAACCTCTCGGCGTCGGCACCTACGTTGTGCCGTGTTTGTTCAGGGCCGTACTACTCGGGAGTTCGTCGAATTGCAGCACGGCTACCGGTCGCGTTCCAAACAGTCGGAATGTGCGATTCCGAGTGGCCTGGACCTCAGATAAAACGGGCATAAAGAACGAGCCCCGCCAAAAGGCGGGGCTCATGTGAGCACAGTGATACCGATCGTGTGCATCGGGTATCGGCTGTGGCGTAATTCTCTTTCGAAACGTTATGAACACAGGGGTGGATCGTGTCAAAGGACACAGCCCACCCCCGCGTGACTACCGTAATTGACGTACGGCAATACCGACTTGTGCCTACTTGAGCCGCGCCATCAAAGCGTGCTCCACCAGCGTGATCAGACCGCTCTTGGCGTCACCGCGGTGACGCGCGTCCGTGGTGATGATCGGGGTGTCGGGTCCGATCTGGAGGGCTTCGCGGACTTCGTCGGGGGTGTAGGGCTGGTGTCCGTCGAAGCCGTTGAGGGCGATGACGAAGGGGAGGCCGCTGTTCTCGAAGTAGTCGACGGCGGGGAAGCAGTCGGCGAGGCGGCGGGTGTCGACGAGGACGACGGCGCCGATGGCGCCGCGTACGAGGTCGTCCCACATGAACCAGAAGCGGTCCTGTCCGGGCGTACCGAAGAGGTACAGGATCAGGTCCTGGTCCAGGGTGATACGGCCGAAGTCCATGGCCACCGTGGTGGTGGTCTTGCCGCCGGTGTGCGTCAGGTCGTCGATGCCCGCGGAGGCGGACGTCATCACGGCTTCGGTACGCAGCGGATTGATCTCCGAAACGGCACCGACAAACGTGGTCTTACCCACGCCGAATCCGCCCGCCACCACGATCTTCGCCGAGGTGGTGGCCCGGGCTGCACCGCCACTAGAGCTTGCGAAGTCCACTGAGCACCCTTTCGAGCAGTGTCACATCCGGCGCGCCGCCGGCCTCTCCGTTGCCCGGCTGGTGGATGGCCACCATGCCGGCTTCCGCCAGGTCCGCCACGAGGATCCGGGCCACACCGAGCGGCATCGACAGCAGGGCCGACACCTCGGCCACCGACTTGACCTCGCGGCACAGGTGGCAGATCCGCTGGTGCTCGGGGAGCAGTGTCCCCAGGTGCGCGGGGTCGGCCGTGGTGCTGACCAGCGCCTCTATCGCTAGCTGGTAGCGCGGTCGGGTCCGTCCGCCGGTCATGGCGTACGGACGGACCAGCGGCTGGTCGCCTTCACCTTCGTACGACGCGTGGTTCAACGCGCCGTACGGATCGGGTGAGGCGGGTGGCGGGGTCATGAATCCTCCGGGCGTGACAGCAGGGTGTCGGCTTGCCGTCTGAAGGGGCCGGTGGGGGGCTGTAAGCGGCCGGACGGGCGAGAGATGAGTGCGGTACCTGGGGTAATCGTCTGTGTCACCGGTTCACGGCTGCCTAGTGGAGCAGGCTGCCCTGGAGCTCGGCACGGAGGTCCGGGGTCAGGACCGTTCCCGCCCGGTCCACCAGCAGAGCCATTTCGTAGCCGACCAGACCGATGTCGGCGTCCGGATGGGCGAGCACGGCCAGTGAGGAGCCGTCCGAGATGGACATGAGGAAGAGGAATCCGCGCTCCATCTCCACCACGGTCTGGCTGACTGCGCCGCCCTCGAAGATCCGGGAGGCACCCGCGGTCAGCGAGGTCAGACCGGAGGCGACAGCCGCCAGCTGGTCGGCGCGGTCGCGCGGGAAACCTTCGGACATCGCCAGCAGCAGGCCGTCTGCGGAGACCACCACCGTGTGCGACACCCCTGGGGTGTTGTCCACGAAGTTGGTGATCAACCAGTTCAGATTCTGCGCGGCCTGACTCATCGGGCTCAACTAACGCTCCTGCTGGTGAGTGGGGCCGAGTGGAAAACTGCCGGTCGACGGGCCGTTGTTGGCCTGACGTCCCTGCTGGATGCCCCGGCGGAGATTGGTAAGCCGCCCGCGCACATCATCGGGCGCACGCGACACCTGGGGACCGGACTGATGGTTCTGCTGCTGGGCGGTACCCGGCACCAGATTGGCACGCGGGACCCGGCGAGGCAGACCGGACGTAGTAATTCCGCCTGCCGCGGGCTTCTTCACCCGCTCCGCCTGCCGGACGAGTTCGTCGTTCGGCGAGGCGCGCCAGGAGCTTGTGGCGCCGTTGGCGTCGCCCGCACCGCGGCGCGGTGCGGCAGGAGCCGGACGCTCCTCGGCGGGCTGCTGGGGGAAGCCCGGCGTCTGCGGCGCGGCGGGCGGCTGCGGGCCACCCTGCTGCGGACCGTGGAACCAGTTCGTCTCCAGCGTGTCGTACAGCGGCGTACGGCCGTCACCGGGACCGGCCGGCGGCAGTGCCTCGGGCTGCTGCGGCAGGGCCGGCCGGTACTCCCCGGCCGGAGCCGGAGCCGGAGCCGGAGCCGGCGGCCGCGGAGCACCGAAGTCCCCGTTGCCGAGGTCACGCTGGCGCGGAGCGGGCGGGCCCTGGTTCTGCGGCGGCTGGCCGAAGTCCGGGCGGGCGAACTGCGCGGTGCTCGCCGGGTCCGGCATCTGCGGCGCGGCGGGCCGCTGCTGCGGGGCCGGTGCCGAGAAGTCAGGACGGGCGAACTCGGCGGTGGCGGCGGGACCCTGCTGGTTGTCCACCGGCGGACGCGGGCTGAGCGGCGGCGGGTTCAGCGGCCGGAACTGGCCGGTGGACTCGGGCTCCTCGTGACCGCGGGGCGCGTCGAGCGGGGAGCGCCGCGGTGCGGACGGCTCCTGGTTGCTGCCCCAGCTGGTGGTCTGCGGACGCTGCGGCTGAGGGTTTCCACCCGGCAGCTCCGCACGCGGACCCCCGACGGGGGGCAGCTGACGGTCGTTCTGGCCGGGGCCGCCGGGCTGCTGGAAGCCGCCGCCCTGACCGGCCGGGTTCTGCCGGGCCTGCTGAGGCTGCGGGGCCTGCCGGCCGGGACCGCTCTGCTCCGGACGCTTCTGGTCGAACAGACTGGGCTGGCCCGAGTCCGTACGACCGGCGCCGTCGCCCTGGCCGCGGGCGCCGAGGCGGGCACCGCCGCCGAAGGCGCCGGAGAGCCCGCCGCCCTGCCGCGGCGGCTCCTGGCGCGAGGCGTCCGGCTGCCGGCCCTGCGGACCGTTGCCGCCGAACCCGGCGCTCTGGAAACCGGAGTTCTGCTGGTTGCCGGGCTGACCGGGGTGCCCCGGCTGTCCCTGCTGGTTCTGGGGGCGGTTCGCACCGCCGTCGCGGGCCGGAAGGGCCGCCCGCGGGCCGGAGCCCGCGCCGACCTGGCCGCGCTGGGCACCGGGACCGGCGGGAAGCCGGCCGCCGGGAGCCGACGGAGCGCTTTCGAGACCGGTACGGGGCGGGTTGCCGCCGGCGAGGAGCCCACCGGGGGCGGACTGCTGGCCCGGGGCCTGCTTCGGAACCGGCTGCTTGCCGCCGTGCGCGACATCGACCGGGAGCATGACCAGCGCGGTCGTACCACCCGAGTCGGAGGGGCGCAGCTGGATACGGATGCCGTGTCGCAGCGACAGCCGGCCGACCACGAACAGACCCATGCGGCGCGAGACCGAGACGTCCACGGTGGGAGGCGAGGCGAGCCGCTCGTTGATCGCGGCGAGGTCCTCGGGGGAGAGGCCGATGCCCGTGTCGTGGATCTCGACGAGCACCCGGCCGTCGGGCAGCGCGTGACCGGTGACCCGGACCTTCGTCTGCGGCGAGGAGAACGACGTGGCGTTCTCCAGCAGCTCGGCGAGGAGGTGCACGAGGTCGTTGACGACCCGGCCGGCGACCTCGGTGGCGGGCACCGCGGCCAGTTCGATGCGCTCGTACTGCTCCACCTCGGAGGCGGCGGCACGGAGCACGTCGACCAGCGGCACGGGGCGGGTCCAGCGGCGGCCCGGCTCCTCGCCCGCGAGGACGAGGAGGTTCTCACCGTTACGGCGCATACGGGTCGCGAGGTGGTCGAGCTTGAAGAGCGAGGACAGCTGGTCCGGGTCGGCCTCGCGCGACTCCAGCTCGGAGATGAGCGAGAGCTGACGCTGGATGAGGCCCTGCGAACGACGCGAGAGGTTGGTGAACATCGCGTTGACGTTGCCCCGGAGGAGGGCCTGCTCGGCGGCGAGGCGGACGGCCTCGCGGTGCACGTCGTCGAAGGCCGCGGCCACCTTGCCGATCTCGTCGCGGGAGTGCACACCGACCGACTCGACCGAGGTGTCGACGTCCTGCGGGTCGGTCTCCGAGAGCTGCTTGACGAGCTCGGGCAGCCGGTCCTGGGCGACGCGCGTGGCGGTGTCCTGCAGCCGGCGCAGCGAGCGGATCATGGACCGGGCGACGACGAAGGCGCCGACCAGCGAGACACCGAGCACGAGCAGGATGAGCGCACCGGAGATGATCGCTTCGCGCTGGGACTCGTCGCGCAGTTCGCGCGCCTTGCCCTCCATGTCGCTGAGGAGCGTCTCCTCGATCTGCTTCATGGCCTGGATCTTGGTGGAGTCCTGGTCGTACCAGTCCATGTACGAACGCCGCGCGCCGGGCGTGCTCATGCCGTTGGCGTTGTCGAGCACCTTCTTGGCGTAGGTGTCGGCGGCCTTGATCTCGGGCTGGCCCTCGTCGAGCGTGGAGGTCAGCTCGTCGGCGCTCTTGCCCGTGGTCGTGTAGATCGCCTCGAAGGAGCGGCGGGCCGCGTCCTCCTTGCGCTGGGCGGCCAGACCGAACTGCTGGTCGTTGCGGTCGAGGTGCGGCTGCTTGTCGTTGCCGCCGGGCAGCGCGGCGGCGATGATCGCGCGCTGGACCGACGCGTACTCCTTGGCGGAGGAGAAGGCCGCCAGGGCGCGGGTCCGCTTGATCATCTCCGGGCTGCTGGTCGCCTGCGCCATGTCCTGGGAAAGGCTCAGCAGCGAGGTGATCAGCTGGCTGTACGCGTCGACCGTCTGGAGACTCGGACTGTCCTTGGCGTACGCCTGCTTGCGGATGTCGCGGATGGAGCCGAGCTGCGAGGCGATCTGCTGGACGCTGGAGTGGATGCTCTCCAGGGCCTCGTCGCCGGTGGTGTCACCGAGGTCGCCCGTCGCGGTGAGGAAGGCCTTCTTCGCGCGGTCGGTCTTCTTCCGCGGCTCGGTGACCTTGAAGTCGGTCGCGGGCACTCCGTTGGACAGGGGGCCGGCCGACCGGTCGCGCTCCTCCTGGAGCGCCTGGGCCAGCGAGGTCGCCTGCTTCGTCATCTTCGTCAGCAGCTGCATGTGCTCCAGCTGCTGGATGTCGTTCATGGAGTCGTTGATACGGAGACCACCCAGCGTGGTCGCGGCGACCACGGGGAGGGCGAGCAGGGAGACCAGACGCGTGCTGATGCGCCAGTTGCGAAGAGCTACTCGCGATCCCGTGCTGACCGGGCCCCGCGGCTTGAGCGAGGAGACCGGATCGGTCCCACCGCCCGCCTTGGCGCCCGAGCGCTGGACGCGCTCGCTGTTGTCGCCGGCCGCGGCCGGTCCGGGGTTCTGGGCGTGCTGGGGCGAGGAACCGCGGTCGGTCCCGCCGCGCGGCTCCTGTTCCGCCGCAGCGCTGCCATCCCTCTTGAAACGTCCCTGCACTAGCGTCGCAACCTCTGGACCAGGCGTTCTCCCGTCATGAACGGAAGGAACGGTGTCGGCGTCGTGGGGCGTTGTACCGCCCCATGGTGGTCGTGAGTGACCGGCGCTCTTCCCCTTCCCGCCGCCACTCGGCGCTGTGTAGCGCCCCTGCGCGCCGGTTTGAAAACCGCGGCGGTGCGTGGAATTCCAGCACAGTGGCGGATCTCCAACAAGGGCCAGGTACCGGGCTGTGACCTGGGTGACACGTTGTGATGGCGGGGTAACAAGCCGTGGAGCCCGTTCGCTGACATAACGGACCATTGCGGGTGAAGCAGGTCGGGGTGGCGGTTGTCCCAGTCGACATGATCAGGAGCGGAATGGATCATTCAGTGACGCAATGTCCCTTTGATCCATGCACGTACGCCGCCCGAATTGGCGGGATTGTCGGCCGGTTCGTGAGCAAACTCACAGGATGATCGCCGTCTCTTCCGGACCTCCGGCGGGAATCGGATGTTTAGCCTGACGCTTTACAGGGATGGCAGAACCGACAACCGGCGCCCCCGCGGGTGGCACCCCTACCGACAGGATCCGTACGGCAGATGAAGACGACGATGATGTTCCGCAACATTGCCAACCCCCGGCGCACCACGCTGGCGCACCTCAAGGACGCCGAAGTGCTGCAGACGCCGCAGCAGCCGGAGCACGCAGTCGACCTGCCGACGCAGACGGCCAACCCGCGCCGCACGATCCTGATGACCGCTCCCGCCGCCACCACGGCCGCCGCGGAGTAATCCCGCACGGCTTGGCCCCTCGCCCGCGTTAGCCTGGAGCGTCAGTCTTCAGCCACCCAGCAAGTGAGGGGCGACAGCAACCCGTGCGCATCGCCAGGTTCTCCATCGACGGCAATGTCGCCTTCGGCGCGGTCGAGGGCGACGGGCCCGATGGTCTCGTCCTCGACATCATCAAGGGCATCCCGTACGCCGACTTCGAGCTCTCCGGGACCAAGGTCCCGCTGAGCAAGGTCCGGCTGCTGCCGCCCGTGCTCCCCAACAAGGTCGTGGCCATCGGCCGCAACTACGCGGAGCACGCCGCGGAACTCGGCAACGAGGTCCCCGACGTCCCCGTCGCCTTCTTCAAGCCCACCACCTCGGTGATCGGTTCCGGCGACGCGATCGAGTACCCCTCCTTCTCCAACGAGCTGCACCACGAGGCCGAGCTGGCCGTGGTCATCGGCCGCATGTGCCGCGAGGTGCCGCGGGAGCGGGTCAAGGACGTCATCTTCGGCTACACCTGCGCCAACGACGTCACCGCGCGCGACGCCCAGAAGCGCGAGAAGCAGTGGGCCAGGGCCAAGGGCTTCGACACCTCGTGCCCGCTCGGCCCCTGGGTGGAGACCGACCTCGACCCCAGCGACCTCGCCATCCAGGCCACCGTCAACGGTGAGCAACGCCAACTCGGCCGGACGAGCGAGATGATCCGCTCCATCGAGGACCTGGTCGTCCACATCACGGAGGCCATGACGCTGCTCCCGGGCGATGTGATCCTCACCGGAACTCCCGCAGGGGTCGGACCCCTCCACGTCGGCGACGAGGTCGCCGTCACCATCGAAGGCATCGGCACTCTCACCAACAAGGTGATCAAGCGTGGTTAACGCACCTGTCCGCGTACGTTTCTGTCCCTCCCCGACCGGCAACCCCCACGTGGGCCTGGTCCGGACGGCTCTCTTCAACTGGGCCTTCGCCCGGCACCACCAGGGCACCCTGGTCTTCCGCATCGAGGACACCGACGCCGCCCGCGACTCCGAGGAGTCGTACGAGCAGCTCCTCGAGGCGATGCGCTGGCTCGGCCTCGACTGGGACGAGGGCCCCGAGATCGGCGGTCCGCACGCCCCGTACCGTCAGTCGCAGCGCATGGACATCTACAAGGACGTCGCCGAGAAGCTCCTCGCCGCCGGTCACGCGTACCACTGCTACTGCACGACCGAGGAGCTCGACACCCGCCGCGACGCCGCCCGCGCCGCCGGCAAGCCGTCCGGCTACGACGGCCACTGCCGCGACCTCAGCGCGGAGCAGAAGGCCGCGTACGAGGCCGAGGGGCGCGCGTCCATCGTCCGCTTCCGGATGCCCGACGAGGCCCTCACCTTCACCGACCTGGTCCGCGGCGACATCACCGTCCAGCCGGAGAACGTGCCGGACTACGGCATCGTCCGCGCCAACGGAGCCCCGCTCTACACGCTGGTCAACCCGGTCGACGACGCGCTGATGGAGATCACCCACGTCCTGCGCGGCGAGGACCTGCTCTCCTCCACCCCGCGCCAGATCGCGCTGTACGCGGCGCTCACCGAGCTGGGCATCGCCAAGCAGACCCCTGAGTTCGGCCACCTGCCGTACGTCATGGGGGAGGGCAACAAGAAGCTCTCCAAGCGTGACCCGCAGGCCTCGCTCAACCTCTACCGCGAGCGCGGCTTCCTGCGCGAGGGGCTGCTCAACTACCTCTCGCTGCTCGGCTGGTCCATCGCCGAGGACCGGGACATCTTCGACATCGACGAGATGGTCGCCGCGTTCGACATCAAGGACGTCAACGCCAACCCGGCCCGTTTCGACCTCAAGAAGTGCGAGCACGTCAACGCCGAGCACATCCGCCGGCTCGACGTGAAGACCTTCACCGAGGCCTGTGGACCCTGGCTGACGGCCCCGTTCGCCCCCTGGGCCCCGGAGGCCTTCGACGCGGACGTGTTCGCGGCGATCGCCCCGCACGCCCAGACCCGGGTCACTGTCCTCTCCGAGATCACGGCCAACGTCGACTTCCTCTTCCTCGACGAGCCGGCGACCGACGAGGCGTCCTGGACCAAGGCGATGAAGGAGGGCTCCGACGCCCTGCTCGTCACGGCCCGCGCCAAGCTGATCGCCGCCGAGTGGAACGCGGAGGCGCTGAAGGCCGCCGTCCTCGCCGCCGGCGAGGAGCACGGCCTGAAGCTCGGCAAGGCGCAGGCCCCGGTCCGCGTCGCCGTCACCGGCCGCACGATCGGCCTGCCGCTCTTCGAGTCCCTGGAGATCCTGGGCCGCGAGCGCACCATCGCCCGGATCGACGCGGCGCTGGCGAAGCTGGCCGCGTAACGACGCCACGCAGCGACACACACGGACGGGGCCCGGCTACCGCGCACAGCGGCTGCCGGGCCCCGTCCGTCTGCGCCACGGGGTGCGCAGGAGCACGCGTAGAGTCGGTTCCATGCCGATCAGAGCTGTCCTCTGGGACGTGGACGACACACTCTTCGACTACACGACGGCCGCCGCCACCGGCATGGCCCGGCACCTCGCGGCCGAGGGGCTTCCCGAGGGGTACGCCACGGCCGATGAGGCCGGGGACGCCTGGCAGCGGCTCACCCGGCATCACTGGCAGCGGTTCGCCGACGGGGAGACCGACTGGCAGGGGCAGCGCCGCGACCGGGCCAGGGACTTTCTGGCGCGCCCACTGGACGACACCGCGGCCGACGCGTGGTTCGAGCGCCATATCGCCCACTACGAGGCTGCCTGGGCCCTCTTCCCGGACACCGTGCCCGCACTGGACGCCCTGGCGGGGGCGTACCGGCACGCCGTGCTGTCGAACTCCGCCCTGGAACAGCAGCACCACAAGCTGACCGTGCTCGGTGTGCGCGACCGCTTCGAGTCCGTCCTGTGCGCGGCGGAACTGGGCATCTCCAAACCCGCCCCCGGGGCGTTCCTCGCCGCCTGCGAGGCGCTTTCCCTGGCGCCGGCGGAGGTCGCCTATGTGGGGGACGAGCCCGACATCGACGCCGGCGGCGCGGTGGCCGCCGGGCTCACGGGGATCTGGCTGGACCGGCAGGGGAGGGGCGGACGGCCGGAACTCGTCCGGATCACGGCCCTCGACCAGCTCCCCGGCCTGCTTGCCGCCCATACCCGTTTTGGAGCGCCGGACACCTTCGGGTAATGTTCTTCCTGCGCCGCCCGAGCGGGACGAAAGATCCGGACGGGAAGCGCAGACAGAGACAAGACCTTTCAGGGGTTGCGTTTCAGTGGGCTATGGTGTAATTGGCAACACTACGGTTTCTGGTACCGTCATTCTAGGTTCGAGTCCTGGTAGCCCAGCGCAAGACCGCAAGAAGAGTAAGTCGTAGGACAAGCCCCCGTTGTGTAGCGGCCTAGCACGCTGCCCTCTCACGGCAGTAGCGCCGGTTCGAATCCGGTCGGGGGTACAGATCCTTCCCGCGAGAACACCTGGGTCGCACCCACGTTTTCGATGCAGGATCGCTAGGGCCCCCGTTGTGTAGCGGCCTAGCACGCTGCCCTCTCACGGCAGTAGCGCCGGTTCGAATCCGGTCGGGGGTACTTGTAACACCATGGGCTATGGTGTAATTGGCAACACTACGGTTTCTGGTACCGTCATTCTAGGTTCGAGTCCTGGTAGCCCAGCGCAAGACAAGCAAGTCGCAGTATCCAAGCCCCCGTTGTGTAGCGGCCTAGCACGCTGCCCTCTCACGGCAGTAGCGCCGGTTCAAATCCGGTCGGGGGTACAACAGAGCAGCAGGCGAAGGCCCTTCACTCCGGTGAGGGGCCTTTCGCTTGTGTACGGGGGCCGTTCGGCCCGGACGCCTCCCGGAGCCGGTGCCGCGCTCACAGTCCGTACCGGCGGGCCGACTCCTCCTCCTGGGCCAGGCGGCGCAGCGCCGCCATCAGCGGTTCGTACAGCACCGCGGAGGCGACAGCCATCTCCACCTGCTCGGACTGTGTCGGATACGTCTCCATCATGTCCAGGTCCCTGACCGCCGCCTCGTGCATGAGGCGTGCGTGGTCCGCCAGATAGTCGCCCCTGCATGGGTAGCCGAGACGGATCAGGGTGGCCAGGGATGCCACCAGTGAGCGGTGGGAGGGGGACAAGGCGCCGATTTCCTGCGCGGTCGACCATCCCAGGCGATCCAGGAGCCGCTCGACCTCCGCCGTGGCGATCGCCGTCTCGGGCGCCTCCTCGTCCGGGTCGGGGCCGTGCGGCAACGACCAGAGGGCAGCCCCCAGCCGGATCGTCCGGCTCAGGGACGCGTCGTCGGCGTGGTTCAGCACCTCGCGCGCCGTGGCCACGGGGAGGCGGCCCACTTGGAGGAGGGCCCGGATCAGCCGAAGCCGGCGCACATGGCTGTCGTCGTACTCGGCCTGCGTCGCACTCACCCGATGCCCCGGCGGCAACAGGCCCTCGCGCAGGTAGTACTTGATCGTCGCCGTGCTGACGCCGCTCTGCTCACTCAATTCCGAGAGTCGCACTTCGTCCCCTCCCTTGCGCCACCCCTGAGGCGGTGCCACGATCCAACCATTGGATAGTTCGACTCTCCAACGAAGCCAGGGGGCCCGCATGTTCGCGAAACCGATTCCGGGACGGATGACCGCCGCAGCCGAGGGGGATGTGGTGGTCCTGCTGATCGGCATGCGCATCAACCACTTCCGGGGAGTGCACCACTGGCTCCCCGTCCTCCTCGCGATGCCGCGCCTGCTGCGGGAGTTGAGCCGGGAGAAGAGCAGGGGGCTGCTCGGATACCACCTGTTGACCGGCTCGCCGAGGACGTACTACGTCGTCCAGTACTGGGAGTCGAAGGAGAAGCTGTACGAGTACGCCGTGGCGCCGGACATGCTGCACCGCAAGGCGTGGGCGATGATCAACCGCAAGGAGAAGAAGTCCCGGCAGCACGTGGGGCTGTGGCACGAGACCTATGTGGTGCCCGAGGGCGGTTACGAGTCGATCTACGCGGATATGCCGGCGTACGGACTGGCCGCGGCGACCGGGTCGCTGCCGGTCGAGGAGCGGGGCCGCCGTGGGGCGGATCGTTTCGCACACCGCTCGTCGGCGAAGTGAGGCATCGAGCCGAAGCTGAGCTGGAAGGGGGCCGCCACGACACTGGGGCGGCCTCTGATGAGGGGGAAGGGCGCGGACTCAGCCCGTGCGGCGCAGCGCCTCGCTCAGCCGGGCGGCCGAGTCGATGACGGCCTGGGCGTGCATCCGGCCCGGGTGGCGGGTCAGCCGCTCGATCGGTCCGGAGACCGAGACCGCCGCGACGACCCGGTTCGAGGGCCCGCGCACCGGCGCGGAGACCGAGGCCACGCCCGGTTCGCGCTCACCGATCGACTGGGCCCAGCCCCGGCGCCGTACGCCGGAGAGCGCCGTTGCCGTGAAGCGGGCACCCTGGAGGCCGCGGTGCAGGCGCTCCGGCTCCTCCCAGGCCATCAGGATCTGGGCCGAGGACCCCGCCTTCATGGTGAGTGTGGAGCCGACCGGCACGGTGTCCCGCAGACCCGACAGCCGCTCCGCCGCCGCCACGCAGATGCGCATGTCGCCCTGCCGGCGATAGAGCTGAGCGCTCTCGCCCGTGATGTCGCGGAGGTGGGTGAGCACCGGTCCCGCCGTGGCGAGCAGGCGGTCCTCGCCCGCCGCGGCGGCGAGCTCCGACAGCCGGGGGCCGAGAATGAACCGGCCCTGCATGTCCCTTGCCACCATGCGGTGGTGTTCCAGTGCCACGGCCAGTCGATGAGCCGTGGGTCGTGCGAGCCCGGTCGCCGCGACCAGCCCGGCGAGGGTGGCCGGCCCGGACTCCAGGGCGCTCAATACCAGAGCTGCCTTGTCGAGAACGCCGACGCCGCTAGAGTTGTCCATACGACGATACTCGCGTCTCACTCTGTGAAACGCAAGTTCAATTTTCCAGGGAAGTTGCGAACCTGTACGGGCGGCCCCACAACGGCCCGTAGCCACCGCCCCGCACGGGGGTCCGGACGGGGGCGCACCGAATCTCTAGTTGGGCCGGCGACGACGCCGGCCGGAGGGAAAGCGATGGGTAGGACACTCGCGGAGAAGGTTTGGGACGACCATGTCGTCCGGCGCGCCGAAGGTGAGCCCGACCTCCTCTACATCGATCTGCACCTGCTGCACGAGGTGACCAGCCCGCAGGCCTTCGACGGTCTGCGGCAGGCCGGACGCCCGGTGCGGCGCCTCGACCTCACCATCGCCACCGAGGACCACAACACCCCGACCCTCGACATCGACAAGCCGATCGCCGACCCGGTCTCCCGCGCACAGCTGGAGACCCTGCGCAAGAACTGCGCGGAGTTCGGCGTCCGGCTGCACCCGCTGGGCGACGTCGAGCAGGGCGTCGTGCACGTGGTCGGCCCGCAGCTGGGTCTGACCCAGCCCGGCACCACGGTCGTCTGTGGTGATTCCCACACCTCCACGCACGGTGCGTTCGGCGCGCTGGCGTTCGGTATCGGCACCAGCCAGGTCGAGCACGTGCTGGCCACGCAGACCCTGCCGCTGGCCCGCCCGAAGACGATGGCCATCACCATCGACGGCGAACTGCCCGACAGCGTCACCGCCAAGGACCTGATCCTCGCGATCATCGCGCGGATCGGCACCGGCGGCGGCCAGGGCTACATCCTCGAATACCGCGGTTCCGCCATCGAGAAGCTCTCGATGGAGGCCCGGATGACCATCTGCAACATGTCGATCGAGGCCGGTGCGCGGGCGGGCATGATCGCCCCCGACCGCACCACCTTCGACTACCTGCAGGGCCGGGACCACGCCCCGCAGGGCGAGGACTGGGACGCGGCCGTCGCGTACTGGAAGACGCTGCGCACGGACGACGACGCGGTCTTCGACGCCGAGGTGGTCATCGAGGCCGCCGAACTGGCGCCGTTCGTCACATGGGGCACCAACCCCGGCCAGGGCGCTCCGCTGTCGGCCAACGTCCCCGACCCTGCTTCGTACGAGGACGCCTCGGAGCGCAACGCCGCCGAAAAGGCCCTGGAGTACATGGGGTTGACCGCCGGCCAGCCGCTGCGCGAGATCAACGTCGACACCGTCTTCGTAGGTTCCTGCACCAACGGCCGGATCGAGGACCTGCGCAACGCCGCCGCGATCCTGGACGGCCGCAAAGTCGCCGACGGCGTACGGATGCTGGTCGTCCCGGGCTCCGTCCGGGTCGCCCTGCAGGCCGTGGAGGAGGGCCTGGACAAGGTCTTCACCGCCGCCGGCGCCGAATGGCGGCACGCGGGTTGCTCGATGTGCCTCGGCATGAACCCCGACCAGCTCGCCCCCGGCGAGCGCTCCGCCTCGACCTCGAACCGTAACTTCGAGGGCCGGCAGGGCAAGGGCGGCCGTACGCACCTGGTCTCCCCGCAGGTCGCCGCCGCGACCGCCGTGCTGGGCCATCTGGCCTCGCCGGCCGACCTGTCCGACGTCCGCACGCCCGCCGGAGTCTGAGAATCATGGAAGCTTTCACCGCACACACCGGCCGGGCCGTCCCGCTGCGCCGCAGCAACGTCGACACCGACCAGATCATCCCCGCCCACTGGCTGAAGAAGGTCACCCGGGACGGCTTCGAGGACGGGCTCTTCGAGGCCTGGCGCAAGGACGAGAACTTCGTCCTCAACCGCCCGGAGCGCAAGGGTGCCTCGGTCCTGGTGGCCGGCCCCGACTTCGGCACCGGCTCGTCCCGCGAACACGCCGTCTGGGCGCTCCAGAACTACGGCTTCAAGACCGTCATCTCCTCCCGGTTCGCCGACATCTTCCGCGGCAACTCGCTGAAGAACGGGCTGTTGACCGTGGTCCTGGACCAGCAGGTCGTGGACGCCCTGTGGGAGCTGACCGAGGCCGACCCGACGGCCGAGATCACCGTCGACCTGGAGAAGCGACAGGTCCTCGCGGAAGGCATCACCGCCGACTTCGAGCTCGACGAGAACGCCCGCTGGCGGCTGCTGAACGGCCTGGACGACATCAGCCTCACCCTTCAGAACGAAGCGGACATCGCGGCCTACGAGGCGGCCAGGCCGGCCCACAAGCCCCGTACAATTAACGCCTGAGCAGCGCGTTTCCAGTACTGCGCCCCCTGCCTTCTGGTAGGGGGCGCAGTCGCTTGTTGAGCCCCCGTCGGGCGACAACTCGCCCCAGATGGCACAATCGGTGCATGGAACGCGACAGCCAACTCAAGCTTTACGGCCAAGTCGCCGACCAATTGAAGGAAGCGCACTCGCGAGTGCGTGCACTGCAAGTCCCGGAGGGCGTACGGATGGCGCTGAACCGGAAGCTGTTGGTCGTCACGGCCGCGGCAAAGCACGATCTCCCGGATGCGGCAAGGCGTCTGGACCGGTTGATGAAGGACCTCGATGAGGGCCGATTCCCCGAAGGTGACTGACTCTGCGGAACTGCGCAGCGGTCGACTTCGTTGCGGCACTAGGGTGATTAGCCCGTTTCGTGTTTGATTTGCGGTATATATCTGCCTAACGTGCGAAAAAGCCTGAACAGTTTCGTTCGGGCAATGTCTCCGAAGGGGAAGACGTGAACAAGGCGCAGCTCGTAGAAGCGATTGCCGACAAGGTCGGCGGCCGTCAGCAGGCCGCGGACGCCGTCGATGCGGTGCTCGACGCGATCGTTCGTGCGGTTGTCGCAGGTGACCGGGTTTCGGTCACCGGCTTCGGCTCGTTCGAGAAGGTCGACCGCCCCGCCCGCTACGCCCGCAACCCGCAGACGGGTGAGCGCGTACGGGTCAAGAAGACCTCGGTGCCCCGCTTCCGTGCGGGACAGGGCTTCAAGGA
This sequence comes from Streptomyces sp. NBC_01013, assembly GCF_045162765.1. Taxonomy (NCBI): domain Bacteria; kingdom Bacillati; phylum Actinomycetota; class Actinomycetes; order Kitasatosporales; family Streptomycetaceae; genus Streptomyces; species Streptomyces sp. NBC_01013. The sequence continues at coordinate 2,283,642 of NZ_CP108687.1, read as the reverse complement.
CCTGGTGAGCGGCTCGAAGAAGCTCCCCAAGAACGACGTGGCCGTGAAGAAGGCCCCCAAGGGCAGCCTCTCGGGCGGTTCTTCCACCCGTACGACGGCCAAGGCCGCCGCGAAGAAGGCGACCGCCAAGAAGGCCGTGGCGAAGAAGGCCACCGCCAAGAAGACCGCGGCAGCGGCGAAGACGACTGCTGCCACCGCCAAGAAGACCACCGCGAAGAAGACGTCCGCGGCGGCGAAGAAGACCACGGCGGCCGCGAAGAAGGCGACCCCGGCGGCGGCGAAGAAGACGGCGACGACCGCCAAGAAGGCAGTCGCCGGCAAGACCGCGCCCGCCAAGAAGACCACGGCGAAGAAGGCGCCCGCGAAGAAGACCACCGCGCGCAAGACCACGGCCAAGAAGGCCACTGCACGCAAGAAGTGAGGACCGGCACCACAGGGCTCCTCACACGCGCCGGGCCGGGCTCCCCTCGGGGAGCCCGGCCCGCGGGCTGTTCCGGGCCGCCCGGGCCCGGGTTCAGAACGTCTGCAGCGTCACCAGGGTGATCCGCAGCCCGGCTCCTTCGCCCCGGCCCTCGATGCGCACCCGTTGCCCCGGACGCAGCAGCCGCAGGCCGCCCGCGTCGAAGGCCGGGGCGTCGAAGTCCACCGGGGTGCCGTCGTCGAGCAGCACGCTGCCGGTGCGGGTCTCGGGGTCGTACGTGTACGAGGTCGCCTGCATGGGCGGCAGCCTATCGGTCCGCTGCCCGGACCCCCGCGGCCCAGCGCCCCGCTGTGTACGGGCCGACGCCCAGGCCCAGCGCCGCCCGCAGATCGTCGCCCGTGTCCACGTCCTGGCGCACCGAATCGATACCGGACAGGGTGATCTCCGCGGCCCCCGACGCGAGATGCCGGGCCCTGGACGGACCACCGAAAGCGGGGCGCAATTCCACTCCCGGCCCAGCGGAGAGAAAAGTCGTTCCGATTCCTGCGGCGTCGGTGACAAAGGCGCGGGGAAAAGCGGCGGAAAATTCGAGTACGCGGGACAATTCCGCCGGGCGCAACGCGGGCAGATCGGCGTTCAGTGCGGCGAGGGCCGCGCGGGGCCGGAGCGACCGCACGGCACGCTCACCGTGCGCGAGGGCGGCGTTGAGTCCGGCGGCCGGGGTGTCGGCCACGATCCGGGCCCCGAGCGCCGCCAGTGCGGCCCCGGCCGCCGTGTCGTCCGTGACGACCACCACATCCACGACCCCGGGGCAGGCCAGTGCCGCGGACACCGTGTCCCGGGCGAAGGCCAGAGCGAGCCGCGGCCGCAGCAGGGCGCCGGAAGCAGGTGTCAGCCTGCTCTTGGCCAGGGCCAGCGGCTTCAACGGGACGACCAGTGACCAGGGGCCGGTCGGGTCGGTGTTCGTGGCGGTCTCCCCCTCGGTGCGCATGGCCGCCTATTCTCGCCTGCCGGTGCGACAACCCGGAGGGTCGGTCCCGAAGGCGAGGCGTACGGTGTTCTCGACAGAGCAGGGGCCTGGGGCGAGACTTGACCGTCGGTAGTCAGCCAGTAGTCAGCTCCACAGTCAGGTCCTAAAGGAAGGTGTCCGAGTGTCCCGCCGCAGAATCGGCTTCTGGTACCGCCTGGCAGCGGTCATCGCGAAACCGCCGCTGGTGATTCTGTTCAAGCGCGACTGGCGGGGAATGGAACACATTCCGGCCGATGGCGGATTCATCACCGCGGTCAATCACAACTCGTACCTGGACCCGCTTTCGTACGGGCATTTCCAGTACAACACCGGACGGGTGCCGCGGCTCCTCGCCAAGGCGGGCCTCTTCAAGACCCCCTTCGTCGGAATGATGCTGCGCGGCACCGGCCAGATCCCCGTGTACCGCGAGACCACGAACGCGCTGGACGCCTTCCGGGCCGCCGTCGACGCCATCGAGCGCGGCGAGTGCGTCGCCTTCTACCCCGAGGGCACCCTCACCCGGGACCCCGAGATGTGGCCGATGGCCGGCAAGACCGGTGCTGCCCGCGTCGCGTTGATGACCCGCGCACCCGTCATCCCCGTCGCTCAGTGGGGCGCCAACCTGGCGATGCCGCCCTACGCCACGGAGAAGAAGCTGCGGCTCTTCCCCCGCAAGACCCTGCAGGTCCAGGCAGGTCCGCCCGTCGACCTGTCCCGGTTCTACGACCGGGAGCCCACGCCCGACGTGCTGCGCCAGGCGACCGAGGCCATCATGTTCGCGGTCACCCAGCAGTTGGCGGACGTACGTGGCCAGCAGGCCCCCGCCGAGCTCTACGACCACCGCAAGGCCCGTGCGGAACAACGGCGCAAGGCCGAAGGAGAGGCACCCAAGTGACCCACCCCGTCAAGGCAGCCGTCTTCGGAACCGGCTCGTGGGGTACGGCCTTCGCCATGGTCCTCGCGGACGCCGGCTGCGAGGTCACCCTCTGGGGGCGTCGGGCCGAGGTCGCCGAGGCCGTCAACACGACCCGTACCAACCCCGACTACCTGCCGGGCATCGAACTCCCCGCATCGGTCCGGGCCACCACGGACGCCGCCGAGGCGCTGCGCGGCGCCGACTTCGCCGTGCTCGTCGTGCCGTCCCAGACGCTGCGCGCCAACCTCGCCGACTGGGCACCGCACCTGGAGCCGCAGACGGTCCTGGTCTCGCTGATGAAGGGCGTCGAACTCGGCACCGCGAAGCGGATGAGCGAGGTCATCGAGGACGTCACGAAGGTCTCCGCCGACCGTATCGCCGTCGTCACCGGACCCAACCTCGCCAAGGAGATCGCCGAACGCCGCCCCGCGGCAGCGGTCGTCGCCTGCCGGGACGAGTCCGTCGCACGCCGCCTCCAGGCCGCCTGCCACACCCCGTACTTCCGCCCGTACACCAGCACCGACGTCGTCGGCTGCGAACTCGGGGGCGCCGTCAAGAACGTCATCGGGCTCGCCGTCGGCATCGCCGACGGCATGGGGCTCGGCGACAACACCAAGGGCTCGCTCATCACGCGCGGTCTCGCCGAGACCATCCGGCTGGGGGTGGCCATGGGCGCCGACCCGCTGACCTTCTCCGGACTGGCGGGGCTCGGCGACCTGGTGGCGACCTGCTCGTCGCCGCTCTCGCGCAACCACACCTTCGGCACCAACCTCGGCCGCGGCATGACGCTCCAGGAGACCATCGCGGTCACCAAGCAGACCGCCGAGGGCGTCAAGTCGTGCGAATCGGTGCTTGACCTGGCCCGGAGCCACGGCGTCGAGATGCCCCTCACCGAGACGGTGGTCGGCATCGTCCACGAGGGCAAGCCCCCGATGGTCGCGCTCAAGGAACTGATGTCGCGCAGCGCCAAGGCCGAACGGCACTGACCCCGTTCGGCCCCGAGCGGCCCCGGCCGCGCTGACGCGACCCGTACCAGCAGGTACGCTCAACGCGATATGAGCAGCGAGAACCTCCCCCAGAGCACGGAGCAGCAGCTCCGCAAGCCGCGTGTGGCCGTCGTGTTCGGCGGCCGCAGCTCCGAACACGGCATTTCGGTGGTCACGGCCGGTGCGGTCCTGAACGCGATCGACCGGACGAAGTACGACGTCCTGCCGATCGGCATCACGACGGACGGCCGCTGGGCGCTCACCGCCGACGAGCCCGACCGCATGGCCATCACGGACCGGAAGATGCCCGACGTGGCACAACTGGCCGAGTCCGGCGAGGGCGGCGTGGTTCTCTCCGTCGACCCCGGCAGCCGCGAAGTGGTCTACAGCGAGCCCGGATCGGTCCCCAAGGCGCTCGGCGAGGTCGACGTCGTCTTCCCCGTCCTGCACGGCCCCTACGGTGAGGACGGCACGCTCCAGGGCCTGCTGGAGCTCTCGGGCGTGCCCTATGTCGGCGCCGGTGTCCTCGCGTCGGCGGTCGGCCAGGACAAGGAGTACATGAAGCGCGTCTTCACCTCCTTCGGGCTCCCCGTCGGCCCGTACGTGGTCGTGCGCCCCCGTGAGTGGGACAACGACCCCCAGGGCGCCCGCAAGCGCATCACGGAGTTCGCCGACGAGCACGGATGGCCGCTCTTCATCAAGCCCGCCCGGGCCGGTTCGTCCATCGGCATCACGAAGGTCGAGGGCCCCTCAGGCCTGGACGATGCGATCGAGGAGGCCCGCCGCCACGACCCCAAGTTCCTGGTGGAGTCGCTGCTGCGGGGCCGCGAGATCGAGTGCGGGGTGCTGGAGTTCGAGGACGGCCCGCGCGCCAGCGTCCCCGCCGAGATCCCGCCGGTCACCTCGCACGACTTCTACGACTTCGAGGCCAAGTACATCGACGCGGCGTCCGGGATCGTGCCCGCCCCGCTCACCGACGAGGAGACCGCCGAGGTCCAGCGGCTCGCGGTCGAGGCCTTCGAGGCCGCCTCCTGCGAGGGGCTGGTGCGGGCCGACTTCTTCCTCACCGAGGACGGCGGCTTCGTCATCAACGAGATCAACACCCTGCCGGGCTTCACCCCGATCTCGATGTACCCGCGCATGTGGCAGGAGAGCGGCGTCAGCTACCCGCAGCTGGTGGACCGGCTCATCCAGGCGGCGCTGGACCGGCCGACCGGCCTGCGCTGAGAGGCTTCGGCCCGGCACGTGGAGTGCGCTGTGACCGGGGCGCACTCCCTGAGGGCTGTCCCGCCAGGAATTGCGGGACAGCCCTTACAGGCTGCTGGGGACCGTCTTCTTGACCGCCGACGCGAAGGCAGCCAGCGGGGTCGCGTCATGTGCGTACGCCGCCGAGAGCGTGACCTCGACGTAGGCCTTGCGCAGGGTGGTCGTGAACCGCGGCCCGTCGTCCTCCCGTTGCTCCAGCATCCAGTTGACGCCGTCGGCCTCGGCGGCCTTCGCCTGGGCGTCGTCCATCTTCGCGGGGCGCGGGACACCGCAGCGCAGTACGATCGCCCCGTCCCCCCACCCGGCGGTCAGATCCGAACGGGGCGCGGGATCACTGCGCTCCAGACCGGCGACGGAACTCGGCAGCTCCTTGTGCAGCGCACGGCAGTAGGCTGCGGCTTCCGAGGACGGGGCGGGCACCGTGACCGATGCCGACGGGCCCGTGGAAGTGCAGCCCGCCGCAGCCATGAGGACCAGGGCGGCGGACGGACCGAGGAGCACGTGGGGGAGCCGGCGGCAGGAAGATGTCACCGGCCCAGCGTAGACGGGGGCTACAGGTGAACGACCGGACAGGTCAGGGTTCGGGTGATGCCGTCCACCTGCTGGACCTTGGCGACCACCATGCGTCCGAGTTCATCGACCGTATCGGCCTGAGCCCGCACGATCACGTCGTAGGGGCCGGTGACGTCCTCTGCCTGGATCACTCCCGGAATCTTGGCGATGGTCTCGGCGACGGTCGACGCCTTGCCCACCTCGGTCTGGATAAGGATGTACGCCTGTACCACGGAACCTCCAGGGCGGCCACGAGGATCATGTGGGGGAAAGGGACGCCACGGTATCGCGTTGCCGCGGACTGCGGGGAGACCTGCGGGCCGGATGACGCCCACAGCGTGGCGTACAGAACACACAAGTTGACGTATCTCTTGACAGTACCGACAGCAGTGACGGCCCGCGACCGCAAGCTCAGCGGGGCGGACGGGGGACAGGCATGCCCGTGACCAGCAGGACGGACCGCCCCCGCCGGCGGACACGCTCCACGGCCGGTTCGGGCGTCCGGCCGCTGAAGCAGGCCGGACGCCCGTCCGGCCCCATAGATGAGAGGTGACACTCGGTGAAGGGAACCGTGGGCGAGTTGGGGGAGTTCGGGCTCATCAGGGAGCTGACGTCCCGGCTCACCACCACTCCGGCGGTACGGCTGGGGCCCGGCGACGACGCCGCGGTCGTCACCGCCCCCGACCGCAGGGTCGTGGCCAGCACGGACATCCTGCTGGAGGGAAGGCACTTCCGGCGTGACTGGTCGACGGCGTACGACGTCGGCCGCAAGGCCGCCGCGCAGAACCTCGCCGACATCGCGGCGATGGGCGCCGTGCCCACCGCGCTGCTCCTCGGCCTCGTCGTCCCCGCCGAACTCCCGGTCACCTGGGCCGGGGAGCTGATGGACGGCATCCGCGACGAGTGCCAGGTCGCGGGGGCGGCCGTGGTCGGCGGCGATGTGGTGCGCGGCGACACCATCACCGTCGCGATCACCGCGCTCGGCGATCTGCGCAACCACGAGCCCGTCACCAGGGCGGGCGCCCAGCCCGGCGACGTCGTCGCCGTCACGGGCTGGCTCGGCTGGTCCGCCGCCGGGTACGCCGTGCTCTCGCGCGGCTTCCGCTCGCCCCGTGCCTTCGTGGAGGCCCACCGCCGCCCCGAACCGCCGTACCACGCGGGCCCCGCGGCGGCCGGGCTCGGCGCCACGGCGATGACCGACGTCAGCGACGGGCTCGTCGCCGACCTCGGTCACATCGCCGAGGCCAGCAAGGTCCGCATCGACCTGCGTTCCGGGCTCATCGACATCCCCTCCCAGATGTCCGACATCGGGCAGGCCGTGGGCGTGGACCCGCTCCAGTGGGTGCTCACCGGCGGCGAGGACCACGCGATCGTCGCGACGTTCCCGCCCGACGTGAAACTGCCGGCCCGCTGGAAGGTGATCGGTGAGGTCCTGAACCCCTCGGCGCTGCCCCAGGTGACGGTCGACGGGGCGCCCTGGACCAGCAAGAGCGGATGGGACCACTTCGGCGACATCGAGGACGCCCAGTAGATTGCGGCGTATGCCGATACCTTCCGAACCCTCCGTCGTGCCGCCCCGAGTGCTCACCGTCGCCGGATCCGATTCCGGCGGCGGTGCGGGCATCCAGGCCGACCTGAAGACGATGCTGGCGCTCGGTGCGCACGGCATGAGCGTGCTGACCGCCGTCACCGCACAGAACTCACTGGGCGTGCAGGGGGCCTGGGAACTGCCCGCGGAAGCCGTACGCGCCCAGTACCGCAGCGTGGTGGACGACATCGGCGTGAGCGCGGTCAAGACCGGCATGCTGTCGTCCGCGCTGCTCGTCGAGACCGTCGCCGAGCTTCTCGCCGGGACCGACGCCCCTGTCGTCGTCGACCCGGTCGGCGTCTCCAAGCACGGGGACCCGCTCCTGGCCGCCGAGGCACTCGACTCGGTCCGTACCGAACTGCTGCCCGTCGCGACCGTGGCGACCCCGAACCTCGACGAAGTGGCACAGCTCACCGGCATCACCGTCATCGACGAGGCCGGAATGCGGCAGGCCGGGGCCGCGCTGCTCGAATTCGGCCCCCGCTGGGTCGTCGTCAAGGGCGGACACCTGCCGGGCGAACCCGTCGACCTGCTCACGGACGGCACCGAGGAGCACTGGCTGCGCGCGCCCCGTCACGACAACCGCCACACCCACGGCACGGGCTGCACTCTCGCCTCCGCCATCGCCTGCGGACTGGCCATGGGCCAGGACGTGCCCACGGCGGTACGGGCCGCGAAGACCTATGTCACCGGCGCGATCATGTCGGGATTCCCGCTGGGCGCGGGGATCGGCCCGGTCGACCACGGATGGCGGCTGCGGGACCCCCGCTGACCCGCCCCTTCCCTCCCGGAAGCGCACAGCAAAAAGCCGGTCCACCGAGATGGACCGGCTTTTTGGGCAACCGGTAGGGCTGCGCTACGACGGGAACGTCAGCGCGCGACCTTGCCGGCCTTGATGCACGAGGTGCAGACGTTGAGCCGCTTCGGCGTCCGCCCGACCACGGCACGCACGCGCTGGATGTTGGGATTCCAGCGACGGGACGTACGGCGGTGCGAGTGCGAAATGCTGTTGCCGAAGCTCGGCCCCTTGCCGCAAACGTCGCAGTTGGCAGCCACGGGTCACTCCAAAACTTCAGATGCACTTACAGTGAATTCCGGCACGCCGGATTCATTGACTGAAGTGGCGGTACCGGGGGAATGTTCCCGACTCTCGTCGGGCAACCGAAGCAGCATACAACGGCTGCGTCGGAGATACGAAACTACCATGGGTCCACAGCCGTCCGCCCCGCCCCGGGGCCCCTCCCGGCCGCCGGCCGGGGGCGGTGCCTCGTCCGCCGTGGATTACCGGGCGAAGGACTAGTCTGCGGTGCAGCCCGCCGTCCCGGTACGCGTTTCGAGGAGGACCATCAGGTGCCGCAGACCGCCGACGACCTGGACGCCGTCGCGGTGCGTACCTGGTGCTCACTGGCGCTGGACGCCCTGGGCCGGGAGCGCGAGGCGATCGACGCGATCAACGTGTATCCCGTCGCCGACGGCGACACCGGAACCAACCTCTACCTGACCGTGGAATCCGCGGCGGCGGCCGTCGAGGCCGTCTTCGCCGCGCACGAGACCGGTACCTCGGTGCCCTCCACCGCCGACGCGATACGCGCCATGGCGCACGGGGCCCTGATCGGGGCCCGCGGGAACTCCGGCACGATCCTGGCCCAGCTGCTGCGCGGCATGGCCGGGGTCCTGGCCGACGGAACAGGCCCGGGCTCGCTGCGCCTCGCGCTGGCAACGGCCGCGGCGTCGGCCCGCGAGGCGGTCGCCCATCCCGTCGAGGGCACGGTCCTCACCGTGGCCGACGAGGCGGCCGCGGCCGCGGGGCGGGTACCGGACGGCGCCGGAGCGCCCGCGGTGGTGCGGGCGGCGTACGAAGGGGCGCGCACTGCCCTGGAAGCGACCCCCGGACAGCTCGCCGTCCTCGGGCGGGCCGGGGTCGTCGACGCCGGCGGGCGAGGCCTGTTGGCGGTGCTCGGCGCCCTGGTCGAGGCGGTCTCGGGCCGCGGCCCGGAACGGGCGCCCTCCGCGCTCGTCGTGCCTGTCGCTCCCGCCGCGGAGGCCGCCACGGACTGCCCCGCGCTCGACGACCCGCAGGACGGTCCGGCCTTCGAGGTCATCTACCTGCTGGAGGCCCGTGACGAGGCCGTGGAGCGGCTGAGGGCCCGGCTCGACGGGCTGGGCGACTCCCTGGTGGTGGTCGGCGGCGACGGGCTGTGGAACGTCCACGTGCACGTCGACGACGCCGGAGCGGCGGTGGAGGCCGGGGTCGAGGCCGGGCGGCCGTACCGCATCCGGATCACCCACTTCGCCGCGGACCGGGCGCACGCCCGCCCCGAACCCGTCCAGCGTGCCGTCGTCGTGGTCGTCCCGGGCGACGGCCTGCGCGGCCTGTGTGCGCAGGCCGGTGCGACGACGGTGCTCGCGCGGCCGGGGGAGCCCCCGGCCAGCGGCGAACTCGTCGACGCCATCCGGCGCGCGCACGCCCGCGAGGTGGTGCTCCTGCCCAATGACGGGGACCTGCGCCACACCGCCGCGGCCGCCGCCGAGCAGGCCCGGACCGAGGGCATCCGGGTCGCCCTCGTCCCCACCCGGGCCGCGGTCCAGGGCATAGCGGCCCTGGCCGTCCACGAACCGGACCGCAGCTTCGACGAGGACGTCGTCGCGATGACCGCGGCGGCGGGCGCCACCCGCTACGCCGAACTGGCCGTCGCCGAACGGCAGTCCTGGACCATGGCGGGCATCTGCCAGACCGGCGACATCCTGGGTCTCATCGACGGCGATGTGGCGGTCATCGGCGAGGACGTCCCCGACACGGCCCGCAAGGTGCTGGACCGGATGCTGGCGGCGGGCGGCGAGCTCGTCACCCTGGTCCTCGGTGAGGACGTTCCCGATGCCCTGGCCGACGAGCTGGAGGAACACGTCCGCGAGGGCTACCTGGCGGTGGACACGGTGGTCTACCGCGGCGGCCACCAGTGCGCTCCGCTGCTGATCGGCGTGGAATAGCACCGACGCAGCGCACGGGCGCCGGGTGTCCTGGAGCGCCGGACGGGCTTCGTCCTGTCCGGCGACCGGGGAGGAGGCGCCTGTGGCCGGACGCCCCCGCCGCTACGCCCCCGCCACATATCCCCGTACCGACTCCACCTCCGACCGTCGCGCGTCCACCGTCCCGTCCGCGCCCGCAGGCACCCCCTCGTACGCCGCGAGGACCTCCGCAGCCCGCCTCAGCGCTGCGTCCGCGCGTCCCAGGTCCGCCTCCAGCCAGGCGGCCATCAGCATGCCGGCCGTGCACTGGTCGAGGTGGTCGGGGCCGGCCTCGTGGAAGGCCGCCGACGCACGGTCGACGTACCCGAGCGCCTCCTCGTACGCCAGCCGCGCCGGATCGTCCGTGGCCTCGCCCGGCTCGCCCTCGCACGCGTGGGCGAGCAGTTCGGCGGTCTGGCGGTAGGTGTCCGCGAGGTCCAGCGGCAGCTGAGCCCTCTCGCACTCCCGTTCCGCCCCGGCCATGAACGCGCGTGCCCTGCCGAGTCCTGGCTGCCCGTCCCGCACCGCGATCCAGGCCCGGACCCGCAACGTCCGTACCAGAGCGGGGATGTCGCCCAGCGCCCGCCACAGCTCCCCGGCCCGCTCGTACGCACGCTCAGCCTCGGAGTTCAGATCGGCCCGGTACAGCGCCTGCCCGGCGAGCTGGGCGAGCATCGCGTGGTCGTCCTGTTCCGGCCAGCCGCGCGCGATGTCCGCCGCGCGCAGCCAGTGCTCGGCCGCCGCCCGCGGCTCGCCGAGCGTGGACAGCCCGTCACCCAGCCACCACAACGTCTGGACGACCATGCCGTCCCCGTGGTCCTCGGCCGAGACGTCGGGCAGCACGGCCTCCAACACGGCCGAGGCCTCCGCCGCGCGCCCCAGCCGGAGCAGCCAGCCGCCGAGCTGGTGCCGGGCATGGACCCCGAGCGACTCGCTCTCGCCCGCCTCGTCCGCCCAGTGCGCCGCGTCGAGGGCGTGCTCCGTCGCCTCGGCGAACTGTCCCGTGGCGCCGAGCACGTCGGCCAGTTGGAGGTGCAGCCGGGCCCGCCCGGGGGCCGTGAGCCACCTCCCGCCGTGCTCCAGCGCCGCCCGCGCCGCCCGTTCCGCCGTCTCGTGGTCGTCGAGGTGCGCGGCGAGCCGTGCGGTCCGGGCCTCGTACTCGGCGGCGTCCCAGGGCAGTTCCGCCGCATGACTCTCGGCGGCCGCCCGTGCGTACAGCTCCGCCGCCGCCCGCCCGTCGCCGCGACCGGCCGCGATGTCCGCGAGGAATCCCAGCGCCTCGGCCACCCGGTCGTGCGGAAGGGATCCGGCGAACGCGAGCACCTCGCGGGCCGCCCGCTCCAGGGCGACCGCCGCGTCCGGGGCCGCCTCGCCCGAGGCATGGAACAGCCGCTGCCGGAGGATGCGGGCCCGGCAGACCAGCACACCGCTCGCCTGCCGCCCGGTGGCCCCGCCCTCCGCGTGCAGGGCGAGGGCCATGGCCACGAGCGGCTCGATCTCCGCCACCGCCTCGTCCGTGCCGCCGTCCTGCATCGAGTGGAGGACGGCACCCCTGGCCCGTGCCGCGACGGCCTCGCCGCGGTCGCCCGCCTCCTCGTACAGCCGGGCCGCCTCCCGGAAGGCCTCCACCCCTTCGGCGGGCGGCAGCGAGGGGTTCATCGCGCGATGGTCCTCCACGCTCGCCCGGTCGTGGACGGTCAGTGCGCCGGCCTCCCCGGGCTGCCCGGCCCGCTCCCCGACCGCCAGCCAGGCAGCCACGGCGTCCGGATGCCGGGCGTCCGAGAGCCGCTGCGCCTCGGCCAGCAGCCCTGCCAGGTCGCGTGCGGGTTCCACCGCGGCGGGCGCCACCACGGAAGCCGGCGGAGCGGACGGTGCCGTGAGCCGCACGGCCCGTACCCCGAGCGGCAGCCGGTCCAGCAGCGGCCGGCGCGCCAGACGCTCGCGCACCTGCTCGCCCACGTAGCCGTTGCCGTTGCGCGCGTCGAAACGGGCCGCGAGGGCGAGCGCCTGTGCCCTGGCCCCGGCGGCCAGCGAGGCGGCGGTCCAGTCCCTGCCGGCCGGGCCCGGTACCGACTGCGCCCCGTGCCCCAGTTCGGTCAGCCGCTCCATCAGCAGGGCCGTGACGGCCAGGAAGTCCATCAGGCTGCCGGGGTTCCCGCTGTCGGTGAAGTACGCGGGCCGGTCCGCCAGGATCTCCAGCGCGCGCGGCTCGTTGCCGGTCAGTGCGCAGAACTCGACGTGCAGCGCGACCGAGTACCGCATGCTCTCCATCGGCCGCACCATCCGGTACCCGCGCAGATGGTGCGCGCGGGCCTGTTCCGCACGCCCCGTCCGCAGCAGCGGGAGAAGGGAGGCGGCCAGCACCGCATGCGGCTCGTGCGCGCAGACGTGCTCACCCTCCAGCACCGGCGTCCAGGCGGCCAGCGCCTCCTCGTCCTGCCCCCGCAGCGCCTGCCAGCTCCCCTGCTCGTGCAGTTCGCAGGCGTGGCAGTTGGCCATCCGGTCCCGGTCTGCGGCCTGCCAGGCCGTGTACGCCTGTCCGGCCCGCTCCAGATCGCCCAGATGCCGGGCGATCTCCAGCTCGCCCTGGCGCACGGCCCGCTCGGAGTGCCCGGCCAGCCGGTAGCGGCGCTCCATCTCGTCCTGCCACTTCTCGATGGAGGCGAGCGGGATGTGTGGCTGGTCGACCATGGAGCTGGAGACCCACTTGAACATCCAGAAGAGATGGTGGGTCATGAACGGGTCGAAGTCGCCCGGCCGTTCGTCCCACATCCGCAGCAGCCGCGCGAACGGGACGAACATCTTGTCCTTCTCGGAGCTGTAGTTGTAGACCTGCAGCTGATGGACGAGCGCCTCGACCAGCAGCGCCGCGTCCCCGTTCTGCTCCGCCTCGGCCAGCAGCCGCTCCGCACGGGCGTTGCGCGCGGGGCCCTCCGGCTCCTCCTGGTTGTCCCGCAGCGCCTGGCGGACCGTCGCGGCATCGGCGCTCATCGGCCGTCCTCCTGAGGATTCACGGGGGAGTCCCCCGGGGCGGCGGGATGCGTGGCCCACTCCAGCAGGCCGAGGAACGCCCGGTTCAGCAGCGCCGAGTCGGCCGGCCGCAGCGGCCGCTGCGCCATCAGCAGCGCCTGCCCGTACAGCGCTTCCGTCGCGTTCGCCGCGAGCTCCGGGCTGTCCAGCGAACTGATGCGGCGGATCAACGGATTGAGATGGTTCAGCACCAGCCGGGCCCGCGGCGCACTGCCGCGCAGCGAGCCCAGAATGCCCGCCCACAGATCGTCCGCCTGCCCCTCGGCCTCGGCGCGCGCCTGCTCATGGCGGGCCGAGCGGTCGTCCAGGTGCAGCGCCGGCACCGTCAGCGGATGGAAGGCGCGCAACGCCACATCGCAGCCCAGCGGATCCAGCCGGGCGCGCGCCGCCGTGAGGAACGCGCCGAGCGCCAGCTCCTCCTGCGGATCCACGGAGTCCAGATGCGCCGTCACCGTATCGGCGTCCAACTCCGCGACCACCGCCCCCGGCCGGGCCGCGGGCAGCCGCTCGACCAGCTCGGTGTCGTACGTGTAGCCGCCGTTGACCACACCGATGCCCTGCGCGGAGGCGATCGGCGCGACCTGCCGGAACTCCTCCACGGTCCGGGTGAAGTGCACGACGGGATGACGCCGGGCGAACTCCTCCAGCGACAGGCGTCCGTCCGTCGTCTCGAACGGCAGCCACGGCAACATCGTGCGCAGCATGGCGCTGTCGTGCCGGGCGAGCGACTTCACCCCCAGGTGGTGCACCGACAGGAACTCCGCCAGCCGCTCCGGATCGCCCGCCGCCAGTCCGGTGAGCCAGTCCCTGATCCGCTCGCCCAGCGCGTCCCGGACCGCGGCAAGGGTCTCGTCCGCGTACAGCGCCTCCCGCGAGGCGGTGGGCCGCAGACTGTCCGTGTCGATGACGCACCGCACGAAGAACGCCCACTCGGGCAGCAGCGCGTCCGCCCGGTCCGTCAGCAGCATGCCCTTCAGATGGACCCGGTGGCCCGCGCGCTGCGCCGGACTGACGGCGGACGGCAGGACATGGGCCACCCCGCGGATACCGGCGAGCGGCAGATCGAGGTCGATCGTGTCGAGCGGTGTGAAGCCGAACTGTGCGTGGCAGTGCCGCGCCAGCGCCACCCGCCGCCCCGCCGGACTCGCGTACGGGCGGTCCCACGGCGCCGGCAGATCGGTGACGGCCGTCTCGCCGACCCGCACGTCGTAGGGCAGCAACGAGCCGAAATCCCGGGCCAGCGCGAGCACCCGCTCCTCGGACAGCCACGGGGCGCTGCCGGGGCGGGCCGTCAGGTGCACGGTGGTGCCGGGCTCCGGGCGCGCACTGTCGGGGAGCGTACGGACGGTGTACGAACCGTCGTCCCGGGCACACCACTCCACCGGCGGCGCTCCGGGTGTCCGCGCGGAGCGGCTCACCACCCGGATCTCGGCCGCGACGACGAAGCACGCCAGCAGGCCGATGCCGAACTGACCGAGGAAATCCGCCCGTGCCGATGCGAGACCCTCCGCACCGTCCCGCTTGGAGCTGCGGCCGATCGTGGCGAGCAGGCTGTGCACATCGGTCTCGGTCAGGCCGATGCCGCTGTCCTCGACGCGCAGCCGGCCGCCCTCGGCGTACAGGCGCACCAGAGCGGGCGCGTCCGGCTGCTCGGCCCGCCGGGCCGTGATGGCGTCCACGGCGTTCTGCAGCAGCTCGCGCAGATAGACGCGGGGAGAGGAGTACAGGTGATGGGAGAGGAGGTCGACCAGTCCGCGCAGATCCACCTGGAAGGTGTGCGGCTCCTGGGCGGCGGCGGACTCGGTGGACGCGGAATTCGCTGAGGTCTCAGATGTCATCGTCGCAGCGCCGGTGGGGGGACTTGCGACAGCGCGGGTCGGGCGATCCCTTGTGAGGTGATCGCGAACGAGAAGCGTGGGAGCCGATCCTAGGGTTGCGGGCACGATTCTGAACAGGAGTTTCGGGCGCGCGGTGGCGCCCGGCGGACAACTGTCAGTGGCGTGGTGTGCAATGGATCGCGTGTCTGCGTTCGACGAACCCCTCAAGAAGCTGCTCGGTGGCGCCACCGCGAAGGTGATGGCCGAGCACCTCGACCTGCACACGGTCGGTGATCTCCTGCATCACTACCCGCGGCGGTACGAGGAGCGCGGCCGGCTCACGGCGCTGACCGACCTCCCGCTCGACGAGCACGTGACGGTCGTCGCCCAGGTCGACGACGCCCGCGTGATGACGTTCAACGGCGGCCGGGGCAAGCGCCTCGAAGTGACCCTCACCGACGGCCACGGCCGGCTCCAGCTGGTCTTCTTCGGCCATGGCGTCCACAAGCCGCACAAGGAGCTGCTGCCGGGCCGGCGCGCGATGTTCGCCGGAAAGGTCTCCGTCTTCAACCGCAAGATGCAGCTGGCCCACCCCACGTACCAGCTGCTCGACGCGGAGGCCGTTGACGAGGCCGGGGCGAGCGAGGCCGTGGACGCCTTCGCCGGCCGGCTGCTGCCGATCTACCCGGCCTGCAAACAGCTCGACTCCTGGCGCATCGCCAAGGCGGTCGACGCCGTGCTGCCCAGCGCCCAGGAAGCCGTGGACCCGCTGCCGCCCGCGCTGCGCGAGGGCCGCGGCTTCACCGCGCTGCCCGAGGCACTCCTGAAGATCCACCGGCCGCAGACCAAGGCCGATGTCGCAGCGGCGAAGGACCGGCTGAAATGGGACGAGGCCTTCGTCCTCCAGGTCGCGCTGGCCCGCCGCCGATACGCGGACACCCAGCTGCCCGCCGTTGCCCGCAAGCCGGTCCCCGGCGGACTCCTCGACGCCTTCGACGCCAAGCTGCCGTTCACCCTCACCGACGGCCAGGTCAAGGTCTCCAAGGAGATCTTCGACGACCTGGCGACCGAACACCCCATGCACCGGCTGCTGCAGGGCGAGGTCGGATCGGGAAAGACGATGGTCGCGCTGCGCGCCATGCTCGGCACCGTCGACGCCGGCGGACAGGCAGCCATGCTCGCGCCCACCGAGGTCCTCGCCCAGCAGCACCACCGGTCCATCACCGAGATGATGGGGGAGCTCGCCGAGGGCGGCATGCTCGGAGGGTCCGACCACGGTACGAAGGTGGTGCTGCTCACCGGCTCCATGGGTATGGCGGCCCGCCGTCAGGCCCTCCTCGACCTGGTCACCGGTGAGGCCGGGATCGTCATCGGGACGCATGCGCTGATCGAGGACAAGGTGCAGTTCCACGACCTGGGGCTGGTCGTCGTCGACGAGCAGCACCGTTTCGGGGTGGAACAGCGTGACGCCCTGCGCTCCAAGGGGAAGCAGCCGCCGCATCTGCTCGTCATGACGGCCACCCCCATTCCCCGTACGGTCGCCATGACCGTCTTCGGTGACCTGGAGACCTCCGTCCTGGACCAGCTGCCCGCCGGACGCTCGCCGATCGCCAGCCATGTCGTGCCCGCCAAGGACAAGCCCCACTTCCTCAGCCGCGCCTGGGAACGGGTCCGCGAGGAGGTGGAGAACGGCCACCAGGCATACGTGGTCTGCCCCCGCATCGGCGACGACGAGGACGACGCCGCCAAGAAGAAGGGGAAGAAGACCGACGCGGAGAAGGAGGAGGGGGACAAGCGCCCTCCGCTCGCCGTCCTGGAGATCGCGGAGCAGCTCGCCAAGGGCGCCCTGAGCGGTCTGCGCATCGAAGTGCTGCACGGCAGGATGCACCCCGACGACAAGGACGACGTGATGCGCCGCTTCGCCGCGGGCCAGGTCGACGTCCTGGTCGCCACCACCGTCATCGAGGTCGGCGTCAACGTCCCCAACGCCACCGCGATGGTGATCATGGACGCCGACCGGTTCGGCGTCTCCCAGCTCCACCAGCTGCGCGGCCGGGTGGGCCGCGGATCGGCTCCAGGCCTCTGCCTGCTGGTCAGCGAGGCCCACGAGGCGAGCCCCGCCCGCGCCCGGCTCTCCGCCGTGGCCGCCACCCTCGACGGCTTCGAACTCTCCCGGATCGACCTCGAACAGCGGCGCGAGGGCGACGTCCTGGGACAGGCCCAGTCGGGCGTCCGCTCCTCGCTCCGGGTCCTCAGCGTCATCGACGACGAGGAGGTCATCGCCGCCGCCCGCCAGGAGGCCGTCACGGTCGTGGCCGCCGACCCGGACCTGGAGCACCTGCCCGAGCTGCGCATCGCTCTGGACGCCCTGCTCGACAAGGACCGCGAGGAGTACCTCGACAAGGGGTGACGCCCAAGGCCGCGGGCAGGGAGCGGGGGGCGGCCGGGGGAGCCCCGACCGACCCGACGCCATATCGTGGTGGCACGGCGCCCGCAGCACCCTGCGCGCCGCCCCGACCCGAGGACCGACACTCATGACCCGCGTGATCGCAGGCGTGGCCGGCGGACGCCGCCTGGCCGTCCCGCCCGGCACCGGCACCCGTCCCACCTCCGACCGCGCACGGGAGGGCCTGTTCTCCACCTGGCAGGCACTCCTCGGTACCCTCGACGGCATCCGGATCGCCGACCTCTACGCGGGCTCGGGAGCCGTCGGCCTCGAAGCGCTCTCCCGCGGGGCGGCCCACGCCCTGTTCGTCGAGGCCGACGCCAAGGCCGTCCGCGCAGTCCGCGACAACGTCCGCACCCTGGGCCTGCCCGGCGCCGAGGTCCGGGCCGGCAAAGCCGAACAGATCGTGACAGGACCGGCGCCCGAGGACCCGTTCGACGTGGTCTTCCTCGACCCTCCGTACGCCGTCACCGACGACGATCTTGGCGAGATCCTGCTCACACTCCGTGCCCAGGGGTGGCTCACAGCCGATGCGCTCGTCACGGTGGAACGCAGCACCAGAGGCGGAGAATTCAGCTGGCCCAAGGGATTCGAGCCATTGCGGGCCCGTCGCTACGGCGAGGGAACGCTTTGGTACGGTCGCGCCGCCGCTACGTGCGAAGACGCACGATGACCGGACCGGAGAGCGAGGGAATCAAGTTGCGCCGCGCCGTCTGCCCGGGGTCGTTCGACCCCATCACCAACGGACATCTCGACATCATCGGCCGCGCCTCGAAGCTGTACGACGTCGTACATGTCGCGGTGATGATCAACCAGTCCAAGAAGGGCCTGTTCACGGTCGACGAACGGATCGAGATGATCCGCCAGGTCACCTCGGACTTCGGCAACGTCCAGGTCGAGGCCTTCCACGGACTGCTGGTCGACTTCTGCAAGCAGCGCGACATCCCGGCGATCGTGAAGGGTCTGCGGGCCGTCAGCGACTTCGACTACGAGCTCCAGATGGCCCAGATGAACAACGGGCTCTCGGGCGTCGAAACGCTCTTCGTGCCGACCAACCCGACCTACAGCTTCCTGTCGTCCTCGCTGGTCAAGGAGGTCGCGACCTGGGGCGGAGACGTCTCTCACCTGCTGCCGCCCCTGGTCCACGAGGCACTGACCGAGCGCCTCGCGCAGCAGTGAGGCTCTGACGGCCCGTCACCAGGGCCTCCCGAAGGCCTTGTAGGTGTCGGGCGGGTGCCGACTGGCCGTACAGTCGTCCCGTCCGTCTCCAATCGGCAGTAGAGAGTGGCGAGCACACGGTGGACGTGCAGAAGAAGCTCGACGAGATCGTCGAAGCGGTCGGGAACGCCCGGTCCATGCCCATGTCGGCATCCTGCGTGGTCAACCGCGCCGAACTGCTCTCGATGCTCGAAGAGGTGCGCGAGGCCCTGCCCGGCTCGCTCGCGCAGGCCGCCGAGGTCATCGGCGGCCACGAGCAGCTCGTCGAGCAGGCCCGCCAGGAGGCCGGCCGGATCATCGAGAGCGCCCACGCCGAGCGGGGGTCGCTCATCTCCGGCACGGAGATCGCCCGGCAGTCCCAGGCGGAGGCCGACCGGATCCTCGGCGAGGCCCGCAAGGACGCCGACGAGATCCGCGCCGAGGCGGACGAGTACGTCGACAGCAAGCTCGCCAACTTCGAGGTCGTCCTCACCAAGACGATCGGCTCGGTCGACCGGGGGCGCGAGAAGCTCCTCGGTCGCGGCCAGGGCTTCGACGAGCAGGGCTACGAGGACCCGGACTTCGCCGAGGCGCCCGAGCGCAGCGCCGACCCGGCCACGCTCCAGCGCCGTGCCGACGAGTACGTGGACACCAAGCTCGGCGCC
Source organism: Streptomyces sp. NBC_01013 (assembly GCF_045162765.1). NCBI lineage: Bacteria > Bacillati > Actinomycetota > Actinomycetes > Kitasatosporales > Streptomycetaceae > Streptomyces > Streptomyces sp. NBC_01013. The sequence continues at coordinate 2,264,743 of NZ_CP108687.1, read as the reverse complement.
TTCGAGGCCGTGCTCGCCAAGACCCTGGAGGCCGTCGGCCGCGGCCGGCAGAAGCTGCACGGCCGCGTCGCCACCGACGACCTCGGCGCACACATGGCCGCGCAGGACGCCGCGGGCGCCCAGGGCCACACCAGCGACGAGGACCACTGGGCGGGTCTGGCCGAGATCGCCACCCCGGAACCGCTCCAGGTTCCCCAGCAGCACGGCGAGCCGCAGTACCCGGCGCAACCCGAGCCGCAGTACGCGCAGACGTACGGATACCAGGAGCAGGCGCAGCAGGGTGCCTACCAGGACCAGTCGCAGCAGCCCGATCCGTACGCCGCTTACCAGCAGCAGCCCGACCCCTACGCGGGCTACCAGCAGCAGGGCTACGATCCGAACCAGGCGCAGGGCTACGACCCCGTCCAGGTCCCGGCGCAGGGCTACGACGCCTGGCAGCAGCCGGCGCAGGGCCGGCAGCAGCCCCTGCAGCACGGCGAGGGCGCCCTGGACGAGACCAGCCTCTTCGACACCAGCATGATCGACCTGGAACAGCTCCGCCGGTACGAACAGGAGCGCTGAGCGCTTCCGGGAGCCGGTCACCGTCCGGGACCAGGGCCGGATTGGGAGCTGGGCGGTGTGTCCAGTATCCTGGTTGTTCGGTCGCGCGTATGTCTGCGATCCCGGCTGCCCGCTTCGACTCCGAACCGGTCGGCCCACCCCCACCATGCGTGATGCGCACGATTCTGAAAGCAGGAGAAGCCCTGAACGGCCACCTCGACCACCGAAACCCTCTCGTGTTCGATACGCACGAGCTGGGCCGGCGTCCCGGTGCCCTCAAGCGGCTGACCCGCACTGCGGACGCCCCCAAGGACTTCGGTATCGACGGGGTCATCGGTGTGCCGGAGGGCGCACCCGTGCAGTTGGACGTCCGCCTCGAATCGGTCATGGAAGGTGTGCTGGTCACCGGCACCGCCCGTGCATCCGCCGAGGGGGAGTGCGTAAGGTGTCTGGAGCCGCTGAGCCTTGAGGTCAAGGCGGACTTCCAGGAAATGTTCTCGTACCCTGACGCCGATGACCGGAACCGCAGCAAGACCGCGGACCCGGTCGACGACGCCGAGGACGACGAGGACAGGTACTTCCTCGAGGACGGCTTGTTCGACCTCGAGTCGGTGCTGCGTGATGCGGTGGTGCTCGCACTGCCGATGCAGCCTGTGTGCAAGGAGACCTGTGCCGGTCTGTGTTCCGAGTGCGGAATCAGGCTGGACGAGAATCCGGGCCATCATCACGAAGCCGTCGACATTCGTTGGGCGGCACTGCAAGGACTCGCCGATACCGTTCAGGACGGCGAGAAGGACAACATGGGCGGCGCCGACCCCGGCGTCGACGAGAAGCAGGAGAAGTAGCCGTGGCTGTTCCGAAGCGGAAGATGTCGCGCAGCAACACGCGCCACCGCCGGTCGCAGTGGAAGGCTGCGGTCCCCACCCTGGTTTCGTGCGAGCGTTGCCAGGAGCCGAAGCTGCAGCACATCGCGTGCCCCAGCTGCGGCACGTACAACAAGCGCCAGGTCCTCGAGGTCTGAGCGGCTGGTGAGAGGCCCGATGTCTGAGTTGTCCCACGCCAAGAAGCAGGCAGACAACGTCAACACAGCCTCGTCCCACACGCTTCTGGAAGGGCGGCTCGGGTATCACCTCGAGTCCGCCCTTCTGGTGCGTGCGCTGACCCATCGTTCGTACGCGTACGAGAACGGCGGTCTGCCCACCAACGAGCGGCTCGAATTCCTCGGGGATTCGGTGCTCGGACTGGTGGTCACGGACACGCTGTACCGCACTCACCCCGACCTGCCTGAAGGCCAGCTGGCCAAATTGCGGGCCGCGGTGGTCAACTCGCGTGCGCTTGCGGAAGTGGGCCGCGGCCTCGAACTCGGCTCCTTCATCCGGCTCGGCCGCGGTGAAGAGGGCACGGGTGGCCGGGACAAGGCGTCCATCCTCGCCGACACCCTTGAAGCGGTGATCGGCGCGGTCTATCTCGATCAGGGCCTCGACGCGGCCTCGGAGCTGGTTCACCGGCTCTTCGACCCGTTGATCGACAGGTCCTCGAACCTCGGTGCCGGCCTGGACTGGAAGACCAGTCTCCAGGAGCTCACCGCGAGCGAGAGCCTCGGAGTTCCCGAGTACCTCGTCACGGAGACCGGCCCGGACCACGAGAAGACCTTTACTGCTGCTGCTCGCGTCGGTGGTGTCTCGTACGGCACCGGCACCGGCCGTAGCAAGAAGGAAGCGGAGCAGCAGGCGGCCGAGTCCGCCTGGCGTGAGATCAGCGCCGCCGCGGAAGCACGGGAGGCAGCGGACAAGTCCGCTGCCGACGGAGGGGCCGCCGACACCCCTGCCGACCCGGCGTCCACGGACGTTGCTCCTGCCTGACCCCGAGAGCCCCTCGGTGCCCAGCGCACCGGGGGGTTCTCTCTGTCCCGACCCTTTCCGAACCGTCCCTCGGACCCTTCGGACCATCTTCAGGAGCGACACCGTGCCCGAGCTGCCCGAGGTCGAAGTCGTCCGGCGCGGTCTTGAGCGCTGGGTCGCGGGGCGAACGGTCGGCGAGGTCGAGGTCCTGCACCCGCGTGCGGTCCGCCGGCACCTCGCGGGCGGCACGGACTTCGCTGCCCGGCTACGCGGCGTCCGGTTCGGGGTGGCGATGCGCCGCGGCAAGTACCTGTGGGTGCCGCTCGACGATGCTGCCACCTCCCTCCTCGGCCACCTGGGCATGAGCGGTCAGCTCCTCGTGCAGCCCGAGGGGGCACTCGACGAGAAGCATCTGAGGATCAGGATCCGCTTCGACGACGCCGTCGGCACCGAGCTGCGCTTCGTCGACCAGCGCACCTTCGGCGGGCTCTCCCTCCACGAGAACACTCCCGAGGGGCTGCCCGACACCATCGCGCACATCGCCCGCGATCCGCTGGACCCGGCCTTCGACGACGCGGCGTTCCACACCGCGCTGCGGTTGCGCCGCACCACGGTCAAGCGTGCCCTGCTCGACCAGTCGCTGATCAGCGGCGTCGGCAACATCTACGCGGACGAGGCGCTCTGGCGCGCCAGGCTGCACTACGACCGGCCGACCGCGAGCCTGACCCGCCCCAGGTCGGCCGAGCTGCTCGGCCACGTCCGCGACGTGATGAACGCGGCCCTCGCGCAGGGCGGCACGAGCTTCGACAGCCTCTACGTGAACGTGAACGGCGAGTCCGGCTACTTCGACCGCTCGCTCGACGCCTACGGGCGCGAGGACGAGCCCTGTCACCGCTGCGGTACGCCGATGCGACGCCGTGCCTGGATGAACCGGTCGAGCTACTTCTGCCCCCGCTGTCAGCGCCCGCCGCGCGCATAGGACCTTCAGGACGGGTCTGCGTGGGCCTCGTCGTACTGCCCGCGTGCCAGCAGGACCTCCGACATCCGGCCCTCGACCAGCTGGATGAGGGCGAGCAACTGGTCGGCGACCTGACGCCCCAGGGGTGTGAGCTCGTAGTCGACGCGGGGGGGATTGGTCGGCTGGGCCTCGCGGTGCACCAGTCCGTCGCGCTCCAGCGCGTGCAGTGTCTGGGAGAGCATCTTCTCACTCACCCCGTCGACCCGGCGCCGCAACGCGTTGAACCTGAGGCTGCCCTCGCGCAGAGCGCCGAGCGTCAGACTGCCCCATCGGCCGGTGACGTGCTCCAGGGTGCCGCGCGAGGGGCACTGTCTGGAGAACACGTCGAAGGGGAGGGCGCCGTCAGCCGGGTAGTGATCCCCCGGTGCGCTGCTGCCGTTCTCATCCATGAAAACCAGCGTACGCCCGCACAGCGCTTTCCACGGGGTTGCGCATTCCGTGGGTGAGCGGTGTGGGGCGTACGAGGTCGAAGCGGTTGGTGCTGCGGAGGCGAGAGGGGACGGGCGGGGCTCAGGAGGGCGCCGTCCGCCTCAGAAGCCGAAGTCCTGCGTCCACCAGGGACCGCCGGAACCGAAGTGGACGCCCACGCCGAGCGTCTTGTAGTCGCAATTGAGAATGTTTGCGCGGTGGCCTTCGCTGTTCATCCAGGCCTCCATCACGGCCTCGGCGTCGGCCTGTCCGCGGGCGATGTTCTCCCCGCCGAGACCCGAGACACCGGCCGCGGAGGCGCGGTCCCAGGGGGACTTCCCATCCGGGTCGGTGTGGTCGAAGAATCCGCGGGCCGCCATGTCGTCGCTGAAGTTCTGGGCGAGCGAGGCCAGTGAGGAACTCGCGGTCACGGCGCTGCAGCCGACCTTGGCGCGCTCCTGGTTGACCAGAGCGAGCACGGCGGCCTGGGCCGAGGTGGCGGCGGCCGGCGCGGTGGTCGTGCGAGGGGCCGGCGTGGAGGCGGAGGGCTTGGGGGAGGCAGGGCTCGAAGCGGGGGCCGGCGCCGAGCTCCTCGTGCTTCCGGCAGCGGGGGCCTTCGGGGAAGCGGTGCGCTTCGTCTGTTCCTTCGCGGCCGTTTCCTTCGCCTGCTTCGCCTCTGCCGTCACCGTCGTCTTCGTCGGCTCGGACGTCGTCGAGGGCGACGCGGACGGCGTTCCGGCCGAGGGGGACGCCGACTTCGTGGGGGCCTTGGCGCGTTCGGTCCCGCGGCTGGCCGCGGCCGTCGCGGAACGATCGGCCGGAGCGGTCGTGGCGCCGCCCTGCGTCAGCAGGTCGGGGGCTCCGTCGGAGCGCACATGGTCGGCGGCCGGGCCGCCCCCCACGTTGTAGGTGTCGCCTCCGGGCACCAGGCCGGAGGCGACCGCGACGGCACCGACGGCAAGGGCGGCGGAGACGCCGAGCAGTCCCGTCCGGACCGGAATGCCGGACCGCTTCCTGCGGCTCGTACTCCGGCTCCGGCCTGCGGTTCCCTCCGCGTGCTGTTCAGCGGCGGGAGCTGCGGCTGAGCGTCGGTGGCGTCCCATCTGCTGTGCCCTTCTGACGATCCGGACGCCGTTGTCGGCGCCCCTTTACTCACCCGATCGAGTGAAGCTATTGCGAGGGGACTGTACGCCATGGCGATTCGGCGAGAAGTGCTCCGAGAGCAATTGGCCGGTTAGCGTTCGGGCATGAACGAAGATGTGCGACTCACCGCTTGGGTACGCGGCCGAGTACAGCAAGTAGGGTTCCGCTGGTTCACCAGGGCAAACGCTTTGGAGATCGGCGGCCTCACAGGATTCGCCCGCAATACCGAGGACGGCAGAGTGCAGGTTGTGGCAGAAGGGCAGCGTGAGAATTGCCACCGTCTGCTGGATTGGCTGCGCTCGGACGACACACCCGGCCGCGTTGACGGAGTGACTGAGATCTGGGACACGCCGCGGGGTGGATACGAGGGATTCGCGATCCGCTGAAGCGGTCCTCGGACAGGGGAGGAGCGAGGTCCGTGTTCGGGCTGTGTTCGATGCGCGGCGAGGGGTGACCACGTCGCGCGCAGTCATGCGTACACATGAAATGACCTGCGGAATGACCCGATGGTTGCCAAGATTCGGTAGCCGTGCCAGGCTGCGGCGGTAAGGATGATCTCCGCTCCCTGAGGGCCCCGCTGGAGAGTCGCGCCGCATGATCGTCAAGCCGCGCGCCCCCGGGACGCCCGCCTCTACAGGGTGTGATCGTGTTGACCGTCAAACTTTTTGGTGAGACGCTGAAATCCCCGCGCACCTTAGCTGTTCGGCAGAGCTGTTTGGCAGCAGAACAGCAGTGAGCACAGAGCACTGCCGAGCACCGCGGGTGCGATTCCCTCACGACCCACACCGCATCGGTCGGTCACTCAGTGTGGAGGACCATCCATCATGGCAAAGGCGCTTCTCGGTTACGTCGGCGGTTCCGATCCGCGACTCCTCGCCGAGATGCGACGGCTTCAGCAGCGCGTCCAGGATCTTGAATCCGAGCTCGTACGGATCCAGGACGAGAACGACGCGCTCAACGCCGCCGCCCAGCACCAAGAGTCGCTGCTCGACAGCATCGACATCGACGTACCTCAGGCGGAGCCGGCGCTGACCTGACCGATGGCCCTCAGGGGCCGGTCGGGCTGCACGCGTCAGCCGCACGGCATCATCGCCGGATCGTCACCGGATCATTGAAGATCAATTGCTCTTGGTCTGCTTCTTCATGTGCCTAGTCACTGATCCGGGCACGCGCGCCTTCATGGGGGCGGCGGATCCGTCGACGAAACACTGCAATCGATTCGGGCGGCACTGCACTGGATCGGGCAGCGCTGCAACAAGATTTACAGGGGACGCTTCGGCGTCCCTTCTTTCTTTTCCCCTCCGGCCTGCCCCGTCCCGCCCCGGACGTACACCCCTTCCCTTACCGTCTGATGTGCCCTGCACCTTCATCAGCGAAACCGAGAGTGAAAGGTAGAGTCCGGCGGCGTGCACCTCAAGGCCCTGACCCTGCGTGGTTTCAAATCGTTCGCCTCCGCCACCACTCTGCGGTTCGAACCCGGGATCACCTGTGTGGTCGGTCCCAATGGGTCGGGCAAGTCCAATGTGGTGGACGCGCTCTCCTGGGTCATGGGGGAGCAGGGCGCCAAATCACTGCGCGGCGGCAAGATGGAAGACGTGATCTTCGCCGGCACCACCGGGCGGCCGCCGCTCGGCCGGGCGGAAGTGTCGCTGACCATCGACAATTCCGACGGTGCGCTGCCCATCGAGTACGCCGAAGTGACGATCACTCGGATCATGTTCCGCAACGGCGGCAGCGAATACCAGATCAATGGCGACACCTGCCGGCTGCTGGACATCCAGGAACTCCTCTCGGACTCCGGAATCGGCCGGGAGATGCATGTCATCGTCGGCCAGGGCCAGCTGGACTCCGTGCTCCACGCCGACCCGATGGGGCGCCGCGCGTTCATCGAGGAGGCCGCCGGCGTTCTCAAGCACCGCAAGCGCAAGGAGAAGGCGCTGCGGAAGCTGGACGCGATGGGCGCGAACCTGGCCCGTGTGCAGGACCTCACCGACGAACTGCGGCGGCAGCTGAAACCGCTCGGGCGCCAGGCGGCGGTGGCCCGCCGGGCCGCCGTCATCCAGGCCGATCTGCGCGACGCCCGGCTGCGCCTCCTCGCCGACGACCTGGTGCGGCTGCACACCGCGCTGCGCAGCGAGATCGCCGACGAGGCGGCGCTGAAGGAGCGCCGCGAGGCGGCCGAGGCGGAGCTGAAGGCGGCCCTCGCCCGCGAGGCCGAACTGGAGGGTGAGGTAAGGCGACTGACGCCACGCCTCCAGCGGGCCCAGCAGACCTGGTACGAACTGTCCCAGCTGGCCGAACGGGTACGCGGCACCATCTCGCTCGCCGACGCCCGGGTGAAGAGCGCCACCGCGCCGCCCGAGGAGGAGCGACGAGGGCGCGACCCCGAGGACATGGAGCGTGAGGCGGCCCGGATCCGTGAGCAGGAGGCGGAGCTGACCGCCGCGCTGGAGGCCGCGGAGCACGCGCTGGAGGACACCGCGTCCCACCGGGCCGAACTGGAACGGGAACTGGCCGCCGAGGAACGCAGGCTCAAGGACGCGGCCCGTGCGCTCGCGGACCGCCGCGAAGGACTTGCCCGGCTGAACGGCCAGGTCAACGCGGCCCGCAGCCGCGCCGGTTCGGCGCAGTCGGAGATCGACCGGCTGGCCGCCTCGCGCGACGAGGCGCAGGAGCGGGCGGTCCGGGCCCAGGAGGAGTACGAGCAGCTGAAGGCCGAGGTCGACGGCCTGGACGCGGGGGACACGGAACTCGGAGAGCGGCATGACGCCGCCCGGCGCGAACTGAAGGAGGCGGAGGGGGCGCTCGCCGCAGCGCGGGAGGATCTCACCACCGCCGAACGCGAGCGCGCGGCGGTCACGGCCCGTCATGACGCGCTGGCCCTCGGACTGCGCCGGAAGGACGGCACCGGTGTGCTGCTGGGCGCCCGGGACCGGCTGACGGGTCTGCTCGGCCCGGCCGCGGAACTGCTCACCGTGGCCCCGGGACACGAGATCGCGGTGGCGGCGGCCCTGGGTGCGGCCGCCGACGCGGTGGCGGTGACGGACCCGGCCACGGCGGCGGAGGCGATCCGGCTGCTGCGCAAGCAGGACGCGGGACGCGCGTCCCTGCTGCTCGGCGGCGCCCCCGGCGGATCCGGTGCCGCGGGGCACGTACCCGGTCAGGGTGCGGAGGCGCGTCCCGCGTCGCCGGCCGGTGTCGCCCACGTCCCCGGGCAGGGTGCGGAGCCCGGCTCCGCGGCCCGGGGACCGGGGACCACCGAGCCCTACACTCCCGGCGGACCGGCTCCGGCCGGGAGCGAGACGGAGACCGAAGCCGAGGCGGCCGGACAGCTGACCGCCCTGGTCCGCGCCGACGGCCGGGGTGTCCCAGCCGTCGCCGATCTCGTCAGCGGCCCCGTCGAACTCATGGCCGCGGTCCGCAGGCTCGTCCGGGACATGGTGGTCGTCGGAACGCTGGAGGACGCCGAGGACCTGGTCGCCGCCCGCCCTGAGCTGACGGCGGTGACCGGCGAGGGGGACGTGCTCTCGACGCACTTCGCGCACGGTGGATCGGCGGGGGCACCCAGCCTCCTTGAGGTCCAGGCGTCCGTGGACGAAGCGGCGGCGGAGCTGGCCGAACTCGACGTGCGGTGCGCGGAGCTGGCCGGGACGCAGCGTGTCGCGGCCCAGCGGCGCAGCGACTGCGCGGCGCTCGTCGAGGAGTTGGGGGAGCGCCGTCGGGCCGCCGAGCGGGAGAAGTCCGGGGTGGCCCAGCAACTCGGCCGGCTCGCCGGGCAGGCCCGTGGCGCCGCGGGTGAGGCCGAACGGATGGCCGCTTCCGCCGCCCGCGCCCAGGAGGCCCTGGAGAGGGCGACCCAGGAGGCCGAGGAGCTGGCCGAACGGCTGCTGGTGGCCGAGGAGGCGGCGCAGGACGGTGCGGACGAGGAGCCGGACGCCGCCGTGCGCGACCGGCTGGCCGCCGACGGTGCCAACGCCCGCCAGACCGAGATGGAAGCCCGCCTCCAGGTCCGTACGCACGAGGAAAGGGTCAAGGCCCTCGCCGGTCGCGCCGACTCGCTCGACCGGGGGGCCCGCGCCGAACGGGAGGCCCGCGCCCGCGCCGAGCAGCGCCGTGCCCGGCTGCGTCACGAGGCCGCCGTGGCCTCGGCCGTCGCGGCCGGCGCCCGTCAGCTGCTCGCCCACGTCGAGGTGTCCGTGGTGCGGGCCCAGGAGGAGCGGGCCGCCGCCGAGGCGTCGAAGGCCGAGCGCGAGCGTGAGCTGGCGGCCGAACGCCATCGGGGTCGTGAGCTCAAGGGGGAGCTCGACAAGCTGACGGACTCGGTCCACCGGGGAGAGGTGCTCGGGGCCGAGAAGCGGCTGCGGATAGAGCAGCTGGAGGCGAAGGCCCTGGAGGAGCTCGGTGTGGAGCCGGCCGGTCTGGCGGCGGAGTACGGCCCCGACCAGCTCGTGCCGCCGTCGCCCGCGGCGGAGGGGGAGGAGCTGCCGGAGGATCCGGAGCACCCGCGTAACCAGCCGAAGCCGTTCGTACGGGCCGAGCAGGAGAAGCGGCTGAAGTCGGCCGAACGGGCGTATCAGCAACTCGGGAAGGTGAATCCGCTCGCCCTTGAGGAGTTCTCGGCGCTGGAGGAGCGGCACAAGTTCCTCTCCGAGCAGCTGGAGGACCTGAAGAAGACCCGGGCCGATCTGATGCAGGTCATCAAGGAGGTCGACGAGCGGGTCGAGCAGGTCTTCACCGAGGCGTACCGGGACACGGCCAGGGAGTTCGAGGGGGTGTTCTCACGCCTCTTCCCGGGCGGTGAGGGGCGGCTCGTTCTCACCGATCCGGACAACATGCTCGCGACCGGTGTGGACGTCGAGGCCAGGCCGCCTGGCAAGAAGGTCAAGCGCCTGTCCCTGCTGTCGGGCGGGGAACGGTCGCTGACAGCGGTGGCGTTGCTGGTCTCGATCTTCAAGGCCAGGCCGAGCCCGTTCTATGTGATGGACGAGGTCGAGGCGGCGCTCGACGACACCAATCTGCAGCGGCTGATCCGGATCATGGAGGAGCTCCAGGAGAGCTCCCAGCTCATCGTGATCACCCACCAGAAGCGGACGATGGAGGTCGCCGACGCGCTCTACGGCGTCTCCATGCAGGGCGACGGCGTCTCCAAGGTGATCAGCCAACGGCTGCGCTGAGCCTTTACCCAATCTTCAAGACTCCAACAAGCTGATGTGAACACTCCTGGGTACACGTGGGCCCTGACCCCGATACCAACTTCAAAAGTTGAACGCATAGTCTCTGCAACGTCGTTTTTGTCTTCAAGTGGTGGCAAGGAAGAAGTTGTGCGCCACTGGGAGAGCTCACCCCCCACGCCTGACGTTGCGGCCAGGCCCCAGGAGTTCATGTGACCAGCACACCGCAGGGACCAGCGTCCGGAGCCCGAACGGCTCACCCGGACCACATCGGCCATGTCATCTTCATCACCGCTGCGGCCGCTATGGGTGGCTTCCTCTTCGGCTACGACAGTTCCGTGATCAACGGAGCGGTCGAAGCGATCCGCAGCCGGTACGACATCGGTTCCGGCACGCTCGCCCAGGTCATCGCCATCGCGCTGATCGGCTGCGCGATCGGCGCCGCCACTGCGGGCCGGATCGCCGACCGCATCGGGCGTATCCGATGCATGCAGATCGCCTCGGTGCTCTTCACCATCAGCGCCGTGGGCTCCGCGCTTCCCTTCGCCCTCTGGGACCTGGCGATGTGGCGCATCATCGGCGGCTTCGCCATCGGCATGGCGTCGGTGATCGGCCCGGCGTACATCGCCGAGGTCTCCCCGCCCGCCTATCGCGGGCGCCTCGGCTCCTTCCAGCAGGCGGCGATCGTCATCGGCATCGCCATCTCCCAGCTGGTCAACTACGGCATCCTGCAGATCGCCGACGGTGACCAGCGCGGCAAGATCGGCGGACTGGAAGCCTGGCAGTGGATGCTCGGCGTGATGGTCGTGCCCGCGGTGCTCTACGGGCTCCTCTCGTTCGCGATCCCCGAGTCGCCGCGCTTCCTGATCTCCGTCGGCAAGAAGGAGCGGGCCCGGCAGATCCTCGAAGAGGTCGAGGGCAAGAACATCGACCTCGACGCCCGGGTCACCGAGATCGAGACCGCGATGCACCGCGAGCACAAGTCGAGCTTCAGGGACCTGCTCGGCAGCCGCTTCGGCTTCCTGCCCATCGTCTGGGTCGGTATCGGCCTGTCGGTGTTCCAGCAGCTCGTCGGCATCAACGTGGCGTTCTACTACTCGGCGACGCTGTGGCAGTCCGTCGGCATCGACCCGACCGACTCGTTCTTCTACTCCTTCACGACCTCGATCATCAACATCATCGGTACGGTGATCGCGATGATCCTGGTGGACCGGGTGGGCCGTCGCCCGCTGGCTCTCGTCGGCTCCTGCGGTATGGCCGTCGCCCTCGCCTTCGAGGCGTGGGCGTTCTCCGCCGACCTGGTCGACGGCAAACTCCCCACCACCCAGGGCGTCGTCGCTCTCGTCGCCGCCCACGTCTTCGTGCTCTTCTTCGCCCTCTCGTGGGGCGTGGTGGTCTGGGTCTTCCTCGGCGAGATGTTCCCGAACCGGATCCGCGCCGCCGCACTCGGTGTCGCCGCCTCCGCGCAGTGGATCGCCAACTGGGCGATCACCGCGAGCTTCCCGAGCCTGGCCGACTGGAACCTCTCGGGCACGTACATCATCTACGCCTGCTTCGCCACGCTCTCGATCCCCTTCGTCATCAAGTTCGTCAAGGAGACCAAGGGCAAGGCGCTGGAGGAGATGGGTTAGACCAGCCGGACCGCCCGGAGCCCGGGGGAGCGCACGACCGGCCCCGCGCCGCCGCCCCCCAGGTGACGGCCGGCTCTGGCCCGCTCCCCCTCCTCGATATCCGTACGGCCCCGGCCCGCGCCCGCGAGCCGGGGCCGTACGCGCGTCTCACTCCCCGATCGCCCCGCAGAACAACCGCAGGCTGCGCCACCCCTCCTCGACCGGCATGCCGCCGCACAGCGGGTGCAGCACCAGGCTGTCCAGCTCCCCGGAGAGAGCAGCGCAGGCCTCCGGTGTGACGATCCGGTAGACGCCCTCGTCCCGCAGCTCCGCCACCGTCGTCGCCGCGGAGCGGACGGCCGAGCGGATGTCCTTGGACTGCCAGGAGGCGTACGTACGGGCCTCGTGCAGGAAGTGCTCCCCGTACTGCGCCCATGTCCGGTCCGGATCCTCCGACACGTGCAGCAACGGCGTCTTGGCCGCGGGCATCATGCAGAAGCCCTCCGTGCCGTGCTCCGCGCGCTGCTCGTGGTAGTACGCCTCCAGCTCCGGCAGGTGCGCGCTCGGGAACAGCGGCAGCCCCAGCCGGGCCGCCCGCCGCGCTGCCGCCCTCGAACTCCCGCCCACCAGCAGCAACGGATGAGGGCGGGTGTACGGCCGCGGGGTGACGGTGACGGTACGGCCGCGGAACTCGAACGGCTCCCCGGTCCACGCCCGCAACAGCGTCTCCAGCAGCTCGTCCTGGAGCCGGCCGCGCCTGCCCCACTCGACGCCCGCCCGCTCGTACTCCTCGGGCCGGTAGCCGATACCGGCCACCGTGACCAGCCGGCCCGCGCCCAGCAGATCGAGCACCGCGATGTCCTCGGCCAGCCGCAGCGGGTCGTGCAGCGGCCCGATGACCGCGGAGACCGTGACCGCGATCCGACGGGTTGCCCCGAAGACGGCCCCGGCGAAGACGAACGGGGAGGGCAGCCAGGAGTTGGCGGCCCCGTGGTGCTCCTCGGTCTGCACCGTGTCCACGCCGCTCTCGTCGGCATACGCGGCCATGTCCAGCGCCGCGCGGTAGCGGGCCGAGAGGGACCCGGGCGTGGCCTGCGGGTCGACGAGGTTGAACCGGACGACTGTGAAGGCCATGACGCTGTCCCCCTGGGTCCTGTCTGGACGGGCTGGGCGAGGCCGGACCTTAGCTGACGCAGCGTCAGAAGTGTAGGGGTTCGGCCCGCTGCCGCGCCCCGGGCCGCGGCAGCGCCGCGTACAGACCTCCCGAGACGACGATCGTGACCGCCCAGCCGAGCCCGTTGCGGCCCGGCCAGGTCGTCGCGAGCGGGCCGGTGAACCACTCCACGCCGGTGAACAGCAACCCCACCACCAGGCCGGCCGCCCAAGCGGCCACCGCGTTCCACGCGACACCGCCCGAGTACCAGTAGGCGCTGGTCGGGGTGGTGTTCATCAGTGCCGCCGGGTCGTATGTGCGCCCGCGCAGCAGATCCACGCCGAAGACGCCGATCCAGGCCGAGAACGTCACCGCGAGCAGGTTCAGAAAGGAGACGAACGAATCGACGAAACTGCTCGCCACGAGCATCAGCAGCGCCCCCAGGAACAGGCTGATCGCCGCATTCACGCCGACTGCCCAGGCACGCGGCACCGCGAATCCCAGGGTCTGTGCGGTGAACCCGGCCGAGTACATCGACATGGCGTTGATCAGCACCATTCCGAGCACCGCGACGACCAGGTACGGAACCGCGATCCAGTCGGGCAACAGCACTCCGATGAACGAGACCGGATCATGCGTGACGGCCAGCCCCGGCGTGCCGACCGCCATCACCGCACCCGTCAGGACCAGCGGCAGGAACACGATGCCCGCCCCGCCGACGGTCGCCGCCACCATCACCCGCCCCGGCGCGGTGTGCGGCAGATAGCGGGTGAAGTCCGGCCCGGTGGGCGCCCAGCTGATGCCGCCGGCCGCCAGGGTGCCGATCCCCGCGATCATCGCCGACGTGGGGCCGGCCGGCCGGTCCAGTACCGCCGGCCAGGCCGTCGCCCCGACCAGATGCGCCAGGACCAGGACACTGAACCCGCCGAAGAGGTACGCGGACCAGGTGCAGCACAGCCGCAGCGCCCGCACGCCCAGCCCCGACAGCAGGAAGCTGCTCGCGACGAACGCGAGCAGCGTCACCATGATCAATGTCGTGGTGCTCGGGACGTCGAAGAGCACGTCGAGCACCGCCAGCAGGGCGTACGCCCCGGTGACCGCGTTCACCGTCTCCCATCCCCAGCGGGCCACCCAGATCAGCGCGCCGGGCGCCAGGTTGCCCCGCTGGCCGAAGACGGCGCGCGAGAGCGCCATGCCGGGGGCGCCACCGTCGCGCCCCGCGACCGAGATCAGGCCGACCATGCCGAAGGAGACGGCCGGAGCGGTGACCGCGACGACCAGCACCTGCCAGAAGCTCAGGCCGCCGAAGACGACGAGCCCCGCCCCGATGGTGAGCAGCAGCACGGTCATGTTGGCGGCCGCCCACGTGGGGAAGAGGGCCCGGACCCGGCCGGTGCGCTCGCGTTCGGGGACGGGGTCCAGCCCACGGGTCTCCACGAACAGGAGCGTACCTTTACTGACATACGGTACGTAACGCCCGGGCGATTCAGGGGGTGCCGTCATCCGACCGGCATCCTCGCCCGGGCCGGGCCGCGGCCGGCGCCGGGGCAGAGGTCACGCCCGGCCGGGTGGGGACACCTCACGTCCTGTGGGCCGGTGTACGCACTCGGCCCCCCGTGGGACCCGCGCATCCCTCGCGCGCCGCCGCACGTGACCGATACTGGGTGGGTTATGGAATTCGTCATCCTTGCTGTAGTCATCGCCCTGGTCGCGGTCGGCGTGATCAGCGGGCTCGTGGTCAGCAGCCGCAAGAAGAAGCAGCTGCCCCCGGCACCGTCGAGCACGCCGACCCTCACTCCTCCCGCCGAGCCCCATGTCGGCGAGGAGGCCGAGTCGCCGCGCGACGCGTCGCGCCGCACCGCCGAGGAGGTCGGCCCCCCGCCCGGGGAGGCCCCGGAATCCGTCGAACCGGAGACGCCCGCGGCCCCCGCGCTGGACGTCCCCGAGCCCACCGCCGGCCGTCTCGTACGACTGCGGGCACGGCTCGCCCGCTCGCAGAACTCCCTGGGCAAGGGGCTGCTCACGCTCCTTTCCCGGGACAACCTCGACGAGGACACCTGGGAGGAGATCGAGGACACCCTCCTCACCGCCGACGTCGGCGTCGCCCCCACCCAGGAACTGGTCGAACGGCTCCGGGAGCGCGTCCGCGTCCTCGGTACCCGTACCCCCGAGGAGCTGCGCAAGCTGCTGCGTGAGGAGCTCCTCACCCTCCTCGGTACCGATTTCGACCGTGCGGTGAAGTCGGACGGCGGCGCGGAGACCCCCGGCGTCGTGATGGTCGTCGGTGTCAACGGCACCGGCAAGACCACCACCACCGGCAAGCTCGCCCGGGTGCTGGTGGCCGACGGCCGCAGCGTGGTGCTCGGTGCGGCCGACACCTTCCGTGCCGCCGCCGCCGATCAGCTCCAGACCTGGGGTGAGCGCGTCGGTGCCCGTACCGTGCGCGGGCCCGAGGGCGGCGACCCGGCGTCGATCGCCTTCGACGCCGTGAAGGAAGGCATCGCCGAGGGTGCCGACGTCGTCCTCATCGACACGGCAGGCCGGTTGCACACCAAGACCGGGCTGATGGACGAGCTCGGGAAGGTCAAGCGGGTCGTCGAGAAGCACGGACCGCTGGACGAGATCCTGCTCGTCCTCGACGCCACCACCGGCCAGAACGGGCTCGTGCAGGCGCGGGTGTTCGCCGAGGTCGTCGACATCACCGGCATCGTCCTCACCAAGCTCGACGGCACCGCCAAGGGCGGCATCGTCATCGCCGTCCAGCGCGAGCTGGGCGTACCGGTGAAGCTGGTCGGGCTCGGCGAGGGGCCGGACGATCTGGCTCCGTTCGAGCCGGAGGCGTTCGTGGACGCCCTGATCGGGGACTGAACTCCCGCACGGCTACGACGACGATG
Organism: Streptomyces sp. NBC_01013; assembly: GCF_045162765.1. Taxonomy (NCBI): domain Bacteria; kingdom Bacillati; phylum Actinomycetota; class Actinomycetes; order Kitasatosporales; family Streptomycetaceae; genus Streptomyces; species Streptomyces sp. NBC_01013. The sequence goes on along the minus strand of NZ_CP108687.1, from coordinate 2,248,965 downwards.
AGCCCGGCCGCGCACCCTGCGCGACCGGGCTCATCGTCGTACGGGCGCTGTGAGCGGGCACTCGGCCGCAGGGAGACAGCCGGTGGCAGATGTACGCCAGCGTGCCCAGCAGCAGCCGGGCCTCCGGGGGCGCCGCCGCGGTGTCCAGGACCGGCGGGCGCAGCCAGCGGACCGGGCCGAGCCCGCCCTGGTCCGACGGCGGCGCGGTGATGTGGGAGCCGGCGCCGAACGCCCGCAGGTCCAGTCCCGCGTCGTCCCAGCCCATCCGGTACAGCAGCCGGGGGAGTCCGGCGGCCGCCCCGGGCGCGACGAAGAACTGTGCCCGGCCGGCCGGGGTCACCGCCACCGGGCCCAGCGGCAGCCCCATCCGTTCCATCCGCACGAGCGCCCGGCGCCCGGCCCGCTCGGCGACATCGAGCACGTCGAAGGTGCGGCCCACCGGCAGCAGCATCGCGGCACCGGGCACCTCGGCCCACGCCCGTGCCGCCGTGTCGAGCGTCGCCCCGGCGGGGACCTCCTGGGCGAAGTCGAGCGGGTGGGCGCCGGGGGAGGGGCAACCCGAGTCCCCGCACGAGCAGGTGCCGTCCGAGGCGCGAGCACCGGGCGCGACCGCCCAGCCCCACAGTCCCGTGTACTCGGCCACCGCGGTGCTCTCGGCCGCACGGCCGCGGCGCCGTGCGCCGGATCGCATGTCACGGATGCCGCCGATCGTGAAGCCCATGCCCCCTCCAACGGGTCCAGCTCGCCGGTGGTTACGAACCGGAGCGTCGTCGTGATACTCCGTCGTTCCTGACGACCCGCGTGAGGCGTAGGGCGCACCCAGGGGGTGCGAGGCCCGACACGCGCCCCCGAATGCATCTCTGCGCCCATCGCTGATCGCTGTCTGTCAAGTGAATCGCGCCTGGCTGCGATGGCGTTCATTCGAAGGGGTGGCGAATGGTGGCGTTTCTGTAAACGACCTCGCCGAGCGGGTGATCGTAGGATTACCGTCGGTACACGAACCGTGGAAGTATGTGCGCTCGTGGGTATGCCGGAGGCAACTCGATTCTCTGTTCGATGGCGGGCAACCTGCATACGGGCGGCATCGGTTCGCGGCATTCTGATAGAGGTTCGCGCGACAGTATTCGGCGGATGGGGGCGTTCCAGTGAGTGGCAGCGGCGCAGGCGATTCGAATGCCGGTAAGCGCCCCAACGGGCAATTGGGATCATGGTTCGTGCGCAGCGGCTGGTCGAAGGGCGAGCTGGCCCGACAGGTGAACCGCAGAGCGCGACAGATGGGTGCCCACCACATCAGCACCGACACCTCACGGGTGCGGCGCTGGCTGGACGGTGAGCAGCCGCGTGAACCGATCCCGCGCATCCTGTCCGAGCTGTTCTCCGAGCGCTTCGGCTCCGTCGTCGCCGTTGAGGATCTGGGGCTGCGCGCCGCCCACCAGGCCCCCTCCGTGGCCGGCGTCGACCTGCCTTGGGCCGGACCCCAGACCGTCGCCCTGCTCAGCGAGTTCTCCCGCAGCGACCTGATGCTCGCCCGCCGCGGATTCCTCGGAAGTTCACTCGCGCTCGCCGCCGGACCCGCGCTCATCGAGCCCATGCAGCGCTGGCTGGTTCCCGTCGCCTCCGGGGGCTCCGTCGAGCCGGAGTCGGCGGCCACCGCCCGCCGCCCCTCCCGCCTCTCCGGACCCGAGCTCGACCTGCTGGAGTCCACCACCGCGATGTTCCGCCAGTGGGACGCCCAGTGCGGCGGCGGACTGCGCCGCAAGGCCGTCGTCGGCCAGCTCCACGAGGTCACCGACCTGCTCCAGGAGCCGCAGCCGGCCGCCACAGCCAAGCGCCTCTTCCGCTGCGCCGCCGAACTGGCCGAGCTGGCGGGCTGGATGAGTTACGACGTGGGCCTCCAGCCCACCGCCCAGAAGTACTTCGTACTCGCCCTGCACGCCTCCAAGGAGGCCGGTGACAAGCCGCTGGGCTCGTACGTCCTGTCCAGCATGAGCCGCCAGATGATCCACCTCGGCCGCCCCGACGACGCCCTGGAGCTCATCCACCTCGCGCAGTACGGCAGCCGTGACTGCGCCACCGCCCGGACCCAGGCCATGCTGTATGCGATGGAGGCCCGCGCCTACGCCAACATGGGCCAGCCCAGCAAGTGCAAGCGGGCCGTCCGGATGGCCGAGGACACCTTCCTCGACGCGGGGATGGATGGTGAGCCCGAGCCCGACTGGATCCGCTTCTTCTCCGAGGCCGAGCTCAACGGCGAGAACTCCCACTCCTACCGTGACCTGGCCTATGTGGCGGGCCGCAGCCCCACGTACGCCTCACTCGCCGAGCCCGTCATGCGCAGGGCGGTCGAGCTCTTCGGTGAGGACGACGAGCACCAGCGGTCGTACGCGCTCAATCTGGTCGGTCTCGCCACCGTTCACCTCCTCAAGCACGAACCCGAGCAGTCGACGGTGCTGGCCGAGAAGGCGCTGCGCGTCGCCAAGAAGGTCCGCTCGGAGCGCGTCAACACCCGGCTGCGCAAGACCGTCGACACCGCTGCCAGGGACTTCGGGGACATTCCCGAGGTCGCCCGGCTCACCGATCTCCTCACCGAACAGCTGCCCGAGACCGCCGAAGCGGTCTGAGCAGTATCTCTGCCCCGGCCACGACGGCCACCCCGCACGGACCGACTTCGGCTCCCCCGATTGCCTGGTCAGTGGGTGGTTGTCGTGGCCGGTTCGTGTGGTCGTTCCCCCGCCGGAGCGTCGTAACCGCACCGTATGCGGCTCCAGCGGCAGAGTGGGCCCGAGCGTGGGTACGGCACGGGCGGTTCATGGGGACGTAACACGGCGGTCCTCTTAGTCACTGCGGCGAAACATCGTGCGGCATCGGCGGAAACCGCGCTGAGCGAATCTCATGGCGCATAACCGGCCCGCACCTTTTCCCCAGTGGTCCCGCACGTGGTTGTGCCCCCATCGCCCGCACGCGGCCGCACCGACGACGAGGAGACGCCGATGCCCCCAGGCATCACGACGCTTGCAGCAGACGCCCCGACGCTGTCTGCCGCCAACACCGGGTTCATGCTCATCTGCTCGGCCCTGGTGATGCTCATGACCCCGGCCCTGGCCTTCTTCTACGGAGGCATGGTCCGCGTCAAGAGCACCCTCAACATGCTGATGATGAGCTTCATCAGCCTCGGGATCGTCACGATCCTGTGGGTGCTCTACGGATTCAGCCTTGCCTTCGGCACCGACTCCGGCTCGATCATCGGCTGGAGCTCGGACTACGTCGGCCTCAGCGGGATCGGCATCACCGAGCTCTGGGACGGCTACACCATCCCGGTCTACGTCTTCGCCGTCTTCCAGCTGATGTTCGCCATCATCACCCCGGCCCTGATAAGCGGTGCGCTCGCCGACCGGGTCAAGTTCACCTCGTGGGCGCTCTTCATCACCCTCTGGGTCACCGTCGTCTACTTCCCGGTCGCGCACTGGGTCTGGGGCGCGGGCGGCTGGCTCTTCGAGCTCGGCGTCATCGACTTCGCCGGCGGTACCGCCGTCCACATCAACGCCGGTGCCGCGGCCCTCGGCGTGATCCTGGTCATCGGCAAGCGCGTCGGCTTCAAGAAGGACCCGATGCGGCCGCACAGCCTGCCGCTCGTCATGCTCGGTGCCGGTCTCCTGTGGTTCGGCTGGTTCGGCTTCAACGCCGGCTCGTGGCTCGGCAACGACGACGGCGTGGGCGCGGTCATGTTCGTCAACACGCAGGTCGCCACTGCCGCCGCGATGCTCGCCTGGCTCGGCTACGAGAAGCTCCGCCACGGCTCCTTCACCACCCTCGGCGCCGCCTCCGGCGCCGTCGCCGGCCTCGTCGCCATCACCCCGGCGGGCGGCGCGGTCAGCCCGCTCGGCGCCATCGCCGTCGGTGCCATCGCCGGTGTGCTGTGTGCCATGGCAGTCGGCCTCAAGTACAAGTTCGGCTACGACGACTCGCTGGACGTCGTCGGCGTCCACCTCGTCGGCGGTGTGGCCGGATCCCTCCTCATCGGCTTCTTCGCCACCGGCGGAGTCCAGTCCGACGCCAAGGGCCTCTTCTACGGCGGCGGCCTCGACCAGCTCGGCAAGCAGGCCGTCGGTGTCTTCGCGGTCCTCGCGTACTCTCTGATCGTCTCCGCGATCCTCGCCTTCCTGCTCGACAGGACGATCGGGATGCGGGTCGAGGAGGACGACGAGGTCTCCGGCATCGACCAGGTCGAACACGCCGAGACGGCCTACGACTTCAGCGGTGCGGGCGGCGGTTCGTCCTCGCGCTCCACGCCCCCCGCGCCCGGCACCACGGCAGCCCCGACGACCAAGAAGGTGGACGCATGAAGCTCATCACCGCAGTCGTGAAGCCCCACCGGCTTGACGAGATCAAGGAGGCCCTCCAGGCCTTCGGCGTCCAGGGCCTCACCGTCACGGAAGCCAGCGGCTACGGGCGCCAGCGCGGCCACACCGAGGTCTACCGGGGTGCCGAGTACACCGTCGACCTCGTCCCCAAGATCCGCATCGAGGTCCTCGTCGAGGACGAGGACTCCGAACAGCTCATCGACGTCGTCGTGAAGGCCGCCCGGACCGGCAAGATCGGTGACGGCAAGGTCTGGAGCGTCCCCGTCGAGACCGCGATCCGGGTACGCACCGGTGAACGCGGCCCGGACGCACTCTGACCGACTGTTCCGCACACGGAAAGGCAGCTGGGTGACGAGCACCGAAGTGACCACCGAATCCGAGGACTCGGGACCCAGCGGCTACGCGGCGGCCCGGCTGCGCCTTCTCCAGGAGAAGGCGCAGTCCGGGCCGCCGCGCCGTGCGGCCCTCGCCACGCTCACCGACGAGTGGCTGAGCGCCCTCTTCGCCGCCGCGGCCGAACACGCCGGCGTCCGGGGCGCGGCCCTCGTCGCAGTCGGCGGCTACGGCCGTGGCGAGCTCTCCCCGCGCAGCGACCTCGACCTGCTGCTCCTGCACGACGGCAGCGCCGACGCCGGAGCCGTGGCGGCCCTCGCCGACCGGGTCTGGTACCCCGTCTGGGACCTGGGCCTCGCCCTGGACCACTCGGTGCGCACTCCCGCCGAAGTCCGTAGGACGGCAGGCGAGGACCTCAAGGTCCAGCTCGGCCTGCTCGACGCCCGGCCCGTCGCCGGGGACCTCGGCCTGGTCGCCTCCCTGCGCACCGCGATCCTCGCCGACTGGCGGAACCAGGCCCCCAAACGACTGCCCGCGCTCGACGAGCTCTGCCGTGAGCGGGCCGAGCGCCAGGGCGAGCTCCAGTTCCTCCTGGAACCCGACCTCAAGGAGGCCCGGGGCGGACTGCGTGATGCCACCGCCCTGCGCGCCGTCGCCGCCTCCTGGGTCGCCGACGCCCCCCGCGAGGGCCTAGCCGAGGCCCGCCGCGTCCTCCTCGACGCCCGCGACGCCCTCCACCTCACCACCGGCCGCGCCACCGACCGCCTCGCCCTGCAGGAACAGGACCAGGTCGCCGCCGCCCTCGGCCTCCTCGACGCCGACGCCCTGCTCCGCCAGGTGTACGAGGCAGCCCGCACCGTCTCGTACGCCACCGACGTGACCTGGCGCGAGGTCAACCGGGTGCTGCGGGCCCGCTCGGTCCGCCCCCGGCTGCGCGCCATGCTGGGAGGCGGCAGGGCTCCGGCCGCCGACCGCACCCCGCTCGCCGACGGCGTCGTCGAGGCCGAGGGCGAGGTCGTCCTCGCCCGGACCGCCCGGCCCGAACGCGACCCGGTCCTCGTCCTGCGCGCCGCCGCCGCGGCGGCCCAGTCCGAACTCCCGCTCTCCCGGCACGTCGTACGCCACCTCGCCGGCGCCGCCAAGCCGCTGCCGGTGCCCTGGCCCGCCGAGGCCCGGGAGGAACTCGTCACGCTCCTCGGCGCGGGCGAGGCCACCGTCCCCGTCTGGGAGGCACTGGAGGCCGAGGGACTCATCACCCGCCTTCTGCCCGACTGGGAACGGGTCCACTGCCGGCCCCAGCGCAACCCCGTCCACACCTGGACCGTAGACCGTCACCTCGTCGAGGCGGCCGTCCGCGCCTCCTCCCTCACCCGCCGCGTCGGGCGCCCCGACCTCCTGCTGGTCGCAGCCCTGTTGCACGACATCGGCAAGGGCTGGCCCGGCGACCACTCCGTCGCCGGTGAGGTCATCGCCCGTGACATGGCCGCCCGGATCGGCTTCGACCAGCACGACGTGGGCGTCATCGCCACCCTCGTACGCCACCACCTGCTGCTCATCGAGACCGCCACCCGCCGCGACCTCGACGACCCGGCCACCGTCCGCTCCGTGGCCACCGCCGTGGGGAGCACCGCCACCCTGGAGCTCCTGCACGCGCTCACCGAGGCCGACGCGCTCGCCACCGGGCCCGCCGCATGGTCCACCTGGCGCGCCTCCCTGGTCGGTGACCTGGTCAAGCGCGTCGCCGCCGTCCTCGCCGGCGAGGAGCCGGAGGCGCCGGCGCCCGAGGCGCCCAGCGCCGAACAGGAGCGCCTGGCCATCGAGGCCCTGCGCACCGGCGAACCGGTCCTCGCCCTGCACACCCAGCCCGAGGCCCCGCACGAGGACGGCGGCCCCGAACCCGTCGGCGTCGAGCTCCTCATCGCCCTCCCCGACCGCCCCGGGGTCCTCCCCGCCGCCGCCGGGGTCCTCGCCCTGCACCGCCTTACCGTCCGCGCCGCCGATCTGCGGGCGGTGGAGCTCCCCACCGAACTGGGTGAGACCGCGGACCTGCTGCTGCTCAGCTGGCGGGTCGCGGCCGAGTACGGCTCCCTGCCCCAGGCATCCCGGCTGCGTGCCGATCTCGTCCGCGCCCTGGACGGCTCCCTGGACATCCGCGCCCGTCTCGCCGAACGGGAAGCGGCCTACCCTCGCCGCCGCGGGGTGAAGGCCCCGCCGCCGAGGGTGACGGTCGCGGCAGCGGGCTCGCAGCTGGCCACGGTGATCGAGGTACGCGCCCAGGACGCCCCGGGTCTGCTGCACCGGATCGGCCGGGCGCTGGAGCAGAGCGCCGTACGGGTACGCAGCGCGCACGTGTCGACGCTGGGAGCGAATGCGGTGGACACGGTCTACGTCACGGATGCGGAGGGTGAGCCGCTGCCTGCGGAGCGGGCCGCGGAACTGGCCCGGGAGATCGAGAAGGCGCTCGGCTGAGCCGGGATACCGCGCGAAAAGGCCCTCGTCCTCCACGTAAACCGGGCGAGGGCTTTGCGTTCCCCGGCGTCCGGATACCCTGGGGGACGACTACCCGACCCCGCCCCCGACCCTGAGGACCGACGAGCGCCGTGTTCGATACTCTCTCCGACCGCCTTGCCGCGACTTTCAAGAACCTCAGGGGCAAGGGCCGCTTGTCCGAGGCGGACATCGACGCCACGGCTCGCGAGATCCGTATCGCCCTGCTGGAAGCGGATGTCGCGCTCCCCGTCGTCCGGTCCTTCATCGCCAAGGTCAAGGAGCGTGCGCGCGGCGTCGAGGTCTCCCAGGCGCTGAACCCCGCGCAGCAGATGATCAAGATCGTCAACGAGGAGCTCGTCTCCATCCTCGGCGGCGAGACGCGGCGGCTGCGGTTCGCCAAGAACCCGCCCACCGTGATCATGCTCGCCGGTCTCCAGGGTGCGGGTAAGACCACCCTCGCCGGAAAGCTGGGCGTCTGGCTGAAGGGTCAGGGCCACTCCCCGCTGCTCGTCGCCTGTGACCTTCAGCGCCCCAACGCCGTGAACCAGCTGAGCGTCGTCGCCGACCGCGCCGGTGTCGCCGTGTACGCACCGGAGCCGGGCAACGGCGTCGGTGACCCGGTCAAGGTCGCCAAGGACTCGATCGAGTTCGCCCGCTCCAAGCAGTACGACATCGTCGTCGTCGACACCGCCGGACGGCTCGGTATCGACCAGGAGCTGATGCAGCAGGCCGCGGACATCCGCGACGCCGTCAACCCGGACGAGATCCTCTTCGTCGTCGACGCGATGATCGGCCAGGACGCGGTCAACACCGCGGAGGCCTTCCGCGACGGCGTCGGCTTCGACGGCGTGGTGCTCTCCAAGCTCGACGGTGACGCCCGCGGTGGTGCCGCCCTGTCGATCGCCCACGTCACGGGCAAGCAGATCATGTTCGCGTCGAACGGTGAGAAGCTCGAGGACTTCGACGCCTTCCACCCCGACCGCATGGCCTCCCGCATCCTCGACATGGGTGACCTGCTCACCCTGATCGAGCAGGCGGAGAAGACGTTCAGTCAGGAAGAGGCCGCTCAAATGGCCTCCAAGCTGGCGTCGAGCAAGGGCGGCAAGGACTTCACGCTCGACGACTTCCTGGCCCAGATGGAGCAGGTCCGGAAGATGGGCTCCATCTCCAAGCTGCTCGGGATGCTGCCCGGCATGGGGCAGATCAAGGACCAGATCAACAACATCGACGAGCGCGACGTCGACCGCACCGCCGCGATCATCAAGTCGATGACCCCGAAGGAGCGCGCCGAGCCGACGATCATCAACGGCTCCCGGCGGGCCCGTATCGCCAAGGGTTCCGGTGTCGAGGTCAGCGCCGTGAAGAACCTGGTCGAGCGGTTCTTCGAGGCCCGCAAGATGATGTCGAAGATGGCGCAGGGCGGCGGCATGCCGGGGATGCCCGGGATGCCGGGCATGGGCGGCGGCCCCGGTCGGCAGAAGAAGCAGGTCAAGCAGGCCAAGGGCAAGCGCAAGAGCGGCAACCCCATGAAGCGCAAGGCCGAGGAGCAGGCCGAGGCCGCCCGCCGCGAGGCCGCGGCTCAGGGTGGCGCGCTCGGTCTGCCGGCCGGTCAGGACGACAAGAACTTCGAGCTGCCCGACGAGTTCAAGAAGTTCATGGGCTGAGCAGTCCACCGATCGTGTCCCCGAGGGGCGCCCGCCACCCGGCGGGCGCCCCTCGGGCGTGCAGGCGGGGCGGCGGCTCCGTCCGGGCTCCCGGGGCCCCTCCGGAGGATCAGGGAACGGACAGGTCCGGCCGGCCGTCACTCGGAGGGCTTCGCTCACATTTCTCCCTTAATGTCGGCTCAACGGCTGTCGGCAGAGGAGACCGCGTGACCAACCCCGTACCTCCCCGCGACCGCACCGACCAGCCCTGGCGTTCCGAGGGCGCGCCGAAGCCCCCGCCCCCCGGCCGGAAGATGCCGGGGGGATGGGGCGGACTCCTGCTGACCGCGCTGGCCGTCTATCTGATCGCCAATCTGGTCCTGTCGTTCTTCAACGGCAGGAACGAGCCGACCATCGCGTACACGGAATTCAGCAAGCAGGTCACCTCGGGCAACGTCTCCAAGATCTACTCCAAGGGTGATGCCATCCAGGGGCAGCTGAAAAAGGAGGCGAAGGTCCCCGGCAGTGACGACACGTACACGAAGTTCGTCACGCAGCGGCCCGCTTTCGCCGATGACAACCTCTGGGCGGAACTCCTCAAGGACGACGTCACGGTCACCGCCGAACCGGTCGTCAAGGAACGCAGCTTCCTCGCCAACCTGCTGATCTCGCTGGCACCGATGCTGCTGCTCGTGCTGCTGTGGGTGTTCCTCGCCCGACGGATGTCGCGCGGAGGGATGGGCGGCGGAATGGGCGGCTTCGGCCGCAAGGCCCCGCCCAAGCCGGTCGAGCTGGAGGGTGGCCGGCGTACGACCTTCAAGGACGTGGCGGGCATCGACGAGGTCGCGGGCGAACTCAACGATGTCGTCGACTTCCTGAAGAACCCGGACGCCTACCGGAAGATGGGTGCCCGGATGCCCGGGGGCGTGCTGCTCGCCGGGCCTCCCGGCACCGGCAAGACGCTGCTGGCGAGGGCGGTCGCGGGGGAGGCGGGGGTGCCGTTCTTCTCGGCCTCGGCCTCCGAGTTCATCGAGATGATCGTCGGGGTCGGTGCCGGCCGGGTCCGGGAGCTGTTCGCCGAGGCGCGCAAGGTCGCCCCCGCCATCGTGTTCATCGACGAGATCGACACCATCGGACGGGTCCGCGGAGGCGGCTCGGGCATGGGTGGGCACGACGAGCGCGAGCAGACGCTCAATCAGATCCTCACCGAGATGGACGGCTTCTCCGGCTCGGAGGGCGTGGTGGTGCTCGCGGCGACCAACCGGGCCGACGTCCTCGACCCGGCGCTCACCCGGCCAGGCCGCTTCGACCGGGTCGTCCAGGTCAGCCCGCCGGACAAGAACGGCCGGGAGGCGATCCTGCAGATCCACACCCGGCAGATCCCGATGGCTCCGGACGTGGACCTGGAGCAGGTGGCCCGTACGACCCCGGGAATGACCGGCGCGGATCTCGCCAACCTCGCCAACGAGGCCGCGCTCCTCGCCGTGAAGCGGGGGCAGCCGGAGGTGAACGGCGCCGATTTCTCGGACGCGCTGGAGAAGGTCCAGCTCGGGGCGGAGCGCTCGCTCGTCATGTCGGACGAGGAGCGCCGCCGGACGGCATACCACGAGAGCGGGCACGCGCTGCTGGGGATGCTCCAGCCGGGCTCGGACCCGGTCCGCAAGGTCACCATCGTGCCGCGCGGGCGTGCGCTGGGCGTCACGCTCTCCACGCCGGACGCCGACAAGTACGCCTATACCGAGGAGTACCTGCGCGGCCGGATCATCGGGGCGCTCGGCGGCATGGCGGCCGAGCAGGTGGTGTTCGGTGTCATCACCACCGGCGCGGAGAGCGATCTGGAGCAGGTCACCAGCCTCGCGAGGGGCATGGTGGGCCGCTGGGGCATGAGCCACAAGGTGGGCCGGCTGACGGCGGTCCCGGGCGATGCCCAGCAGGCGTACGGCCTGTCGGCGGCGCCCGCGACACTGGACGCGGTGGACGGTGAGATGCGCCGCATCGTCGACGAGTGCTACGAGAGCGCCTGCCGGCTGCTGCGCGAGAACTGCGACCGGCTGGACGCCCTGGCGGCGGCGCTGTTGGCGAACGAGACGCTGGACGAAGCGGACGCCTACCGGGCGGCCGGGGTCACCCGGACGGCGAAGTAGCCGCTTCGGGTGCCGGCCCCACCTGGTCCGGCACCCGTAGGTTCTACGTGGTGCAGACGAGGTAACGGAACACGTTGGGCATCCAGACGGTGCCGTCCCGGCGCAGATGCGGATGCAGCGCCTCCGCGACCTCCTTCTCCACCTGGGACCGGTCCGTCGCCTCCACCGCGGCGTCGAAGAGCCGCGTCGACAGCAGGCCCCGTACCGCGCTGTCGACGTCCGCGTAGCCGAACGGGCACGCCACCCGGCCCGAGCCGTCCGGCTTCAGCCCCGACCGGGAGGCCACGTTCTCGAGGTCGTCGCGTCGTGCTCCGCGCCCGCTCGTGGCCTTCGCCGAGCCCGGACCCCCCGCGAGCCGGGTCGCCACCCGCAACACGGCCTCGGTGGCGCACCGCTCGGGCGGCCCCCAGCCGGTCAGCACCACCGTGCTGCGCCGGCCGGCCGACGGCACCGCGGCACCGAGCGTCCTCACCAGCGCCTCCCCGTCTCCGGGGGAGCAGCCGATCGGGGTGAACGCGGTGATCAGGCTGTAGGGCTCCTGGCCGGCTGTCGTGGCCGGAAGGGATTCCAGGAGCCGCGGCTCGGCGGCTCCTGGCCGGCCCTCGTCCTCCGCTCCGGGCAACAGCCGCATCCGGGCGAGTGCGAGACGTTCGAGATCGGGGTCGACGCCGGTGACGTGTGCCCCGCGACGGGCCGCGATCAGCAGGGCGAGCCCGGAGCCGCAGCCGAGAGAGAGCATCCGCGTGGTGGGTCCGACCTCGAGTCGCGTGTACACCGCCTCGTAGAGCGGCGCGAGCATGCGCTCCTGGATCTCGGCCCAGTCACGGGCGCGGGAACCGGTGTCCACGGACGCGGACGGCTCCGCCTGCGTGTGGTGCCGGACGAGCGTTGGTGTCATGGAATGCGCCCCAATCCGCCGAGATGCCGGTCATACCGATCTGTCGAGTCTGAATGGACGATCTCCCCGTGGCCCTGCCGCCCCCGTATGCCAGAGAACTGCGCATCCGCTGCCGCGTCCAGGGGCTACGGGCCATGGATGCCCGCGGCGGCGGCCGGCGATGCCTCCGGGACCGGGCCACCCGCAGGACGGGGGTGCCGGGGGTTGTGCGTTCCCGCATCGCGGTCCCAGTCTCACCCGGCACGCGGGGGTGGGCACGTCGAGCGCTCCGGGACGGCCCGCGCGCTGCCTTCGCGGCTGCTCGGGACAGGCCGCGGGGGCGGCCGGTGAGCCGGATACGGTCGGTGTCCGCGCCCGGCGCCCGCACTGTCATGCGGGCGGGCGTACGCGCCGTCTACGCGCCCGGGCGTACGCGACGCTACGTACCACCTTGGTGCGAGCTGTGAGGCTTCTCCGCAGATCAGCGCACCCGCCCTCGTCAGGACGCATGAACGGCAACTGACTGGTACGTGCAAAATATTTGGGATGGCCCGGAATCGGAACACCGGGGCACTCGCGCTCGTTGTCACGACGTGAGCACGACACCACCTGTACTTGCCGCAGAGCTGGCACAGGCGTGGGCCGACATTCAGCGGTACCACCCCGAGCTGCCCGATCTAGCCGCACCCGAGTCCCTGATCGGAGAGTCGTCGTCCGCCTGTGGCGCCGAACTCTCCTTCGAGCGACTGCTCCATGAGGCAGTCCATGGCATTGCCGCCGCCCGAGGTGTCCGCGACACCTCGCGCGCCGGCCGATACCACAACCGCCGATTCCTCGCGATCGCCGAGGAGTTGGGCCTCGATCACGCCGAGGAGCCCCATCCCAGCAGTGGCTTCTCGCTGGTCACGCTCAACCCCGAGGCCAAGCGCCGCTACCGGCCGACGATGGAACGACTGCAGCGCGCCCTCAAGGCGCACACCGTCGCCACCGCCGCCGACACCAAGCGCTCCTTCCGGGGCCCCGCGGCCCGGCACGGCTCCTCCGGAGGAGGGGTGCGGGTCAAGGCCGTCTGTGACTGCGGCCGCAACGTGCGCGTCGTCCCGTCGGTCCTCGCACAGGCCCCTATCGTCTGCGGCGGTTGCGGAAAGCCGTTCCGGATCCCGGAAGCAGCGGCCGCGGTGGGGTGAGGCGATGTGGTGTGGCACAATGGCTAGCTGTACTCGACAGTCGCATAGGACCCCTCTCTCCTCCGGCTGACGCGTCCATCGGGCACTCCGAGTACCGCAACCCCACGTGGCATCTTGTTGTGCCCAACCACGTCATAGACCAGGAGACACCACTTCCGTGGCAGTCAAGATCAAGCTGAAGCGTCTGGGCAAGATCCGTTCGCCTCACTACCGCATCGTCGTCGCCGACTCCCGTACCCGCCGTGACGGCCGGGCCATCGAGGAGATCGGCCTGTACCACCCGGTGCAGAACCCCTCGCGCATCGAGGTCAACGCAGAGCGTGCGCAGTACTGGCTGTCCGTCGGCGCCCAGCCGACCGAGCCGGTTCTCGCCATCCTGAAGCTCACCGGTGACTGGCAGGCGCACAAGGGCCTCCCGGCCCCCGCGCCGCTGCTGCAGCCGGAGCCCAAGGCTGACAAGCGCGCCCTGTTCGAGGCCCTCACCAAGGACGCCGGCGAGGAGTCCAAGGGCGAGGCCATCACGCAGAAGGCGAAGAAGGCCGACAAGAAGGCGGACGAGGCTGCTGACGCTGCCGCGCCCGCCGAGTCGACCGAGGCCTGAGCATGCTCGAGGAGGCTCTCGAGCACCTCGTGAAAGGCATCGTCGACAACCCCGACGACGTGCAGGTCGCCTCGCGTGATCTGCGCCGTGGACGTGTGCTCGAGGTTCGGGTTCATCCCGATGACCTCGGAAAGGTGATCGGCCGCAACGGCCGCACCGCACGCGCGCTGCGTACCGTCGTGGGCGCCATCGGTGGCCGTGGTATTCGCGTCGACCTCGTCGATGTGGACCAGGTTCACTGAAATAGTTGAACACCGGCGACGGGCCGGGGAGGGCCATGCGCCCACCCCGGCCCGTCGTCGTACGACAGGAGAGACACAAGGTGCAGTTGGTAGTCGCGCGGATCGGTCGCGCCCACGGCATCAAGGGCGAGGTCACCGTCGAGGTGCGCACGGACGAGCCGGAGCTCCGGCTCGGACCCGGCGCCGTACTGGCCACCGAGCCGGCCTCCACGGGGCCGCTGACCATCGAGACCGGCCGGGTGCACAGCGGGCGGCTGCTGCTGCGTTTCGAGGGCGTACGGGACCGTACGGCCGCCGAGGCGCTGCGCAACACGCTGCTGATCGCCGAAGTCGACCCGGCGGAGCTTCCGGAGGATCCCGAGGAGTTCTACGACCATCAGCTGATGGACCTGGACGTGGTCCTCGCCGACGGTACCGAGATCGGCCGGATCACCGAGATCACGCACCTGCCGTCCCAGGACCTCTTCATCGTGGAGCGTCCCGACGGCACCGAGGTGATGATCCCGTTCGTCGAGGAGATCGTCACCGAGATCGACCTGGAGGAGCAGCGCGCGGTGATCACGCCGCCGCCCGGTCTGATCGACGAGAGCCAGGCGATCGTCGTGTCCACGCGCGACGAGGAAGCGGCGGCCGAGCCGGGGGACGCACCCTTCGCGGAGGGTGCCGACGAGCCCGGGAAAGACGTCTGATGCGCCTCGACGTCGTCACGATCTTCCCCGAGTACCTGGAACCGCTGAACGTCTCGCTCGTCGGCAAGGCCCGTGCCCGCGGGCGCCTCGGCGTCCACGTGCACGATCTGCGGGAGTGGACGTACGACCGTCACAACACGGTCGACGACACTCCTTACGGCGGCGGCCCCGGCATGGTCATGAAGACCGAGCCGTGGGGCGACGCACTGGACGAGACCCTGGCGGACGGATACGAGTCGGGCGCGCACTCCCCGGTGCTCGTGGTGCCCACGCCGAGCGGCCGGCCTTTCACCCAGGAGTTGGCCGTCGAGCTGTCGGAGCGGCCCTGGCTGATCTTCACCCCGGCCCGCTACGAGGGCATCGACCGGCGGGTGACGGAGGAGTACGCCACCAGGATGCCGGTCATCGAGGTGTCCATCGGCGACTACGTGCTCGCCGGCGGCGAGGCCGCCGTGCTGGTGATCACGGAAGCGGTGGCCCGGCTGCTGCCCGGGGTGCTCGGCAACGCCGAGTCCCACCGGGACGACTCCTTCGCACCCGGCGCGATGGCCGACCTGCTGGAGGGCCCCGTCTACACCAAGCCGCCCGAGTGGCGTGGCCGGGGCATCCCCGATGTGCTGCTCAGCGGTCACCACGGCCGGATCGCGCGCTGGCGCCGGGACGAGGCCTTCCGTCGTACCGCGCTCAACCGGCCGGATCTGATCGAGCGTTGCGAGGCGAGCGCCTTCGACAAGAAGGACCGCGAGATGCTCTCCATCCTCGGCTGGTCACCGGAGCCCGGCGGCCGATTTTGGCGCAGGCCCCGAGCCGTGGAAGAATAGGCCGCTGCTGTACGTCCGCGTGCGCCCCTGCCACAGGGGGAAAGACGTTCGTCCGACGCGATCAGCACCCCGAACTCATCACACTCTCCCGTCGATGACCTGTGGCATCGGCGAAGAAAGCAGACACCATGGCTTCCCTGCTCGATGACGTCAACGCCGCTTCGCTGCGTACCGACGTCCCGGCGTTCCGCCCCGGCGACACCGTCAACGTCCACGTCCGAGTGATCGAGGGCAACCGCTCCCGTATCCAGCAGTTCAAGGGCATTGTCATCCGCCGCCAGGGCGCGGGCATCAGCGAGACCTTCACGGTCCGCAAGGTCTCCTTCCAGGTCGGCGTCGAGCGCACCTTCCCGGTGCACAGCCCGATCTTCGAGAAGATCGAGCTGATCACCCGCGGTGACGTCCGTCGCGCCAAGCTGTACTTCCTCCGTGAGCTGCGCGGCAAGGCCGCGAAGATCAAGGAGAAGCGCGACCGCTGAGCTGACTCCCTGGTCCACAGGACGGCCGGATAAGCTCTGGCCCCGATGGACACGGAAGCAAAGCCCCAGGAGCGCGACCGCTCCTCCGAACTCCCTGAGGGTTCGGAGGAGGGGTCGCGCTTCTCGCGTATCCCGAGCCGGTTCGCCGCCTCGATGTCATGGCGGCGCACCCTGGCGCTGGGCGCCGTCTGCGCGGTCGGCGTGCTGCTCTTCAGCAACTTCGTGGTGCAGCCCTTCCTGATTCCCAGCGGCTCCATGGAGTCCACCCTGCAGGTGGGGGACCGGGTGCTCGTCAACAAGATGGCGTACCGTTTCGGCTCCGTACCACAGCGCGGCGACGTGGTGGTCTTTGACGGCACCGGCTCCTTCGTCCAGGAGACGTCGCCGGAGAACCCTGTGACGGGGCTGCTGCACGGCGCGGCGGCTTCCCTGGGGCTCGCTGAGCCCGCCGAGACCGATTTCGTGAAGCGAGTGGTGGGTGTGGGGGGTGACCGGGTGGTCTGCTGCGACAAGCGCGGAAGGGTCGAGGTGAACGGGCGGCCCGTGAACGAGGACTACCTCTTCGCAGGGGACGTGCCGTCCCGGGTGCCCTTCGACATCGTCGTGCCCGGCGGCACGCTGTGGATGATGGGCGACCACCGGAGCAATTCCCGCGACTCCCGCGACCACCTGGGAGAACCGGGTGGTGGCATGGTGCCCGTCGACAAGGTGATCGGCAGGGCCGACTGGCTCGGCTGGCCGCTGAGCCGGCTGGGGTCCGTTCCCGGCACTGCGGCCTTCGACGGAATACGGACCCCCGGTTCGGCGCATGGGTAACCGCGGACGGAGGCACGACGCCGCGGATCCGGAGATTCCGCTGCCCACCGGCACCCGGTCGACGGCCGCGCGCTCGCTGCCCACCCGGGCGGAGCGGCGCAAGCTGGCCCGCAAGGTGAAACGGAAGCGGCGCCGGTCGGCAGTCAAGGAGATACCCCTCCTCATCACCGTGGCCTTGCTGATCGCCCTGGTCCTCAAGACCTTTCTGGTGCAGGCCTTCGTGATCCCGTCCGGATCGATGGAGCAGACCATCCGGATCGGTGACCGGGTGCTCGTGGACAAGCTGACGCCCTGGTTCGGGTCCAAGCCGCAGCGCGGCGACGTCGTCGTGTTCAAGAACCCCTCGGACTGGCCGCCGCCCAACCCTGTGGGCGAGTCCAAGGAGTCTCCCGTCGTCATCAAGCAGGTGAAGGAGGTGCTGACCTTCATCGGGCTGCTGCCCTCGGACGACGAGCAGGATCTGATCAAGCGGGTGGTCGCCGTCGGCGGTGACACGGTGAGGTGCTGCGAAAAGGACGGCAGGCTCATCGTCAATGGGGTGGCGGTCGACGAGCCCTACGTCTTTCCCGGGGATTCGCCCTCCACGATCAAATTCGAGGTAAAGGTTCCAGCCGGAAGAATCTTCGTGATGGGGGACCATCGCTCCAATTCGGCTGATTCGCGCTTCCACCTGGACAAGACGGGGAACGGCACGGTGTCCGAGGATGCGGTAGTGGGACGGGCCGTGGTGATCGCCTGGCCCATCGGCCACTGGCATCAGCTGGAGGAACGTTCGACGTTCTCCTCGGTCCCGGATGCGCGCGCCGGGTCGGCGGCTGCCCCCGCGCCGTCGAATAGTGTGGCCCCGGATCCCAACGGAATGACCCGGCTCCCGACTCCTGCGGAACTCCCGCTCGTTATGGGAGTGGTGGGCCTGCACCGGCTAGGGCGCAGGCGGTGGCACGAATAAGGAGTGGATGTGGGGGATTTGGCGGTCGGCGCACGATCCGGACACGACGAACCCGAGGACCGGCCGGATATTCCGGGGAATGCCGAGCCGGCTGGGACGACGGCGGACTCGACGGAGAGTGACGGCGCCTCCCCGAGCGGCGGCAGCACGGCACAGGGGAAGCCTCGCTCCTTCTGGAAGGAGCTGCCCCTGCTCATCGGTATCGCGCTCATTCTCGCGTTGCTGATCAAGACATTCCTGGTGCAGGCGTTCTCGATTCCCTCGGATTCGATGCAGGACACGCTCCAGCGGGGTGACCGGGTGCTGGTCGACAAGCTGACGCCGTGGTTCGGCTCGGAGCCCGAGCGCGGTGAAGTGGTCGTCTTCCACGACCCGGGCGGTTGGCTGGACGACACCCCGGAGGTCCATCCGAATGTGGTGCAAAAGTTCCTCAGCTTCATCGGACTGATGCCGTCCGCCGAGGAGAAGGACCTGATCAAGCGGGTCATCGCGGTCGGCGGCGACACTGTGGAGTGCAAGGAGAACGGCCCGGTCGTGGTCAACGGCAAGGCCCTGGACGAGAAGTCGTTCATCTTCCCGGGCAACACGCCCTGCAACGACAAGCCGTTCGGTCCGATCAAGGTGCCCAAGGGCCGGATCTGGGTGATGGGCGACCATCGCCAGGACTCCCGCGACTCCCGCTACCACCCGCAACTCCCGGGCGGCGGCACGGTCTCCAACGACGAGGTCGTCGGGCGGGCCATCGTGGTGGCGTGGCCCATCAACCGCTGGGCGACCCTGCCGATCCCGAAGACCTTCGACCAGCCGGGGCTGAACGCCGCGATGGCCGTGGCGCCCGGTGCGATCGGCATCGCCGGAGCGGTGCCGCTCGTGTTCTGGCGACGCAGGCGGGCCGCACCGGCCTCGGCCCGCAGTAATGCGTGACGTTTCTTCATGATTTCCTGAGTCGTGCCGATTCGGCGGAGTTCCGCGCTGCTGTTGTGATCAGGGATCGGCAAGATCGAGTAAATGAGAGGCGCTCGACGGGCGTTCTTCATACGATCTTGTCAACCTATTGGAATCACTGCACAGGGGGAAGAAATGACTCGTACTTCTCGGATGAAGATCATGGGTGCGCTGGCCGCGGCCGTCGTGGGAGTGGGCGTGGCGAGCTCTCCGGCCACCGCTGACTCGGGGCACTCCTACGGATACGGTTCCTGTACCCACACGTCCGACGGCTGGTTCATCAGCAATGGGGACACGCTGTACCTCAAGGACACGTGCGCGGACGGCTTCTCCGCCGCGCTCAAGGTCGACGTGGCGCCCATCAAGACGGGCGAGGGCTACGACTTCATGGTGTGGAACAGCGGCGGTAACGGCACCACCAAGAAGGAAGACAGCCACAATTTCACCGAGGGTGTGAAGATCTGCATCAAGGCGGGTCTCGGTCACCCGGACACCGGTGAGATCGGCGGATTCGGCTCCAGCTGGGTGTGTGCCACGACCTGAGACCGGTCTGGGCCCCATCGCCTTAAGGCGGACCGTACGGCCGAGGCCGTACCGTGTGTGAGGAAGAACGCCGGCGCCCGTGACACGGGCGCCGGCTGGCACGGATGAACCGCCCTCCGGGTGCTCGGTGAGCACGTCGAGCCCTCGGAGGGCGGTTTTCGGTGGTGGACCCGATGGCCCGCTGACGACACGGGCGGTTGGGGGCGCGGTCCCCGAGGAACTCCCGTTCGTTGTTCGAGGCATTGGGCTCGAACGCACGGACCCCGGAGCAGGTGTGGGCCGCAGAGTGAGGACTGGAACGTGAGTGACATGGCTGCCGGTGCACGACCCGGACATGGGGGGCCCTCGATGCGGCCCGACCACCCTGCCGATCCTGTTTCCACTCCGCTGGAAGACACGTCGGGCTCGGACGCGCAGGGGGAGACTCAGGCGGGTGCCTCGGGTGCCTCGGGTGCCTCGGGTGCCTCGGGTGCCTCGGGTGCCTCGGGTGCCTCGGGTGCCTCGGGTGGGACGGCGGTTCCGGGTGCCTCGGGTGGGACGGCGGTCTCGGACGCGCCCGGGGAGACTCAGGCGGAGGCGTTGGACGGGGCAGCGGACCCGGACGGGCCCGGAGAGTCCCGGCCTGCGGACGGGGAGGGCAGGAACGCGCGGAAGCAGCGCCCCTTCTGGAAGGAGCTCCCCCTCCTTGTCGGCATCGCGCTCGTCCTTGCGTTGCTGATCAAGACATTCCTGGTGCAGGCGTTCTCGATCCCTTCGGATTCGATGCAGGACACGCTTCAGCGGGGCGATCGCGTGCTGGTGGACAAACTGACGCCGTGGTTCGGCTCGGAGCCCGAGCGCGGTGAGGTGGTGGTGTTCCACGATCCGGACAACTGGCTGGCCGGGGAGCCGACACCCGAGTCGAACGCGGTGCAGGACGTCCTCAGCTTCATCGGCCTGATGCCGTCGTCCAAGGAGAAGGACCTGATCAAGCGGACGATCGCCGTCGGCGGCGACACCGTGGAGTGCGCGAAGGGCGGCCCGGTCAAGGTCAACGGGAAGGCGCTCGACGAGCCGTACATCTACCCGGGTGACTCGGCCTGTGACGACAAGCCCTTCGGACCGCTCAAAGTTCCCGACGGTAAAATCTGGGTGATGGGCGATCACCGGCAGGATTCCTGGGACTCGCGCTTCCACACCGAGGAATCGACCAAGGGCTTCGTGCCCGTCAAGGACGTGGTGGGGCGGGCCGTGGTGGTGGCGTGGCCGATCAACCGCTGGGCGACGCTGCCGGTCCCGGACACCTTCGACCAGTCGGGGATCGACGCGGCGGGGGGCCTGGCTCCGGGGGTGTTCGGTGCCGCGGGCGCGCTGCCTCTCGTGCTGTGGCGACGCCGGAGGCTGACCAGCGGGCGTACCGCCCGGTAGGGTGCCGACTCGGATCAGCGATTGTCGATCTCCGATGGGGGACGCTGCGATGAGTGCAACAGGACGTACGGGTGACGGCCGCGGCCGCCTTGGCAGCAAACTGTCGGGGCTGGCCGTGGCCGTCGGCTGTGTGCTCTTCCTCGGCGGCTTCGCCTGGGCGGCCGTGGTGTACCGGCCCTACACGGTGCCGACCGAGTCGATGACCCCGACGGTGAACGCGGGTGACCGCGTTCTCGCGCAGCGGGTGGACGGCAGCGAGGTGCGGCGTGGCGATGTGGTGGTGTTCACGGATCACGCATGGGGTGACATGCCGATGGTGAAGCGCGTCGTCGGGATCGGCGGCGACAAGATCGCCTGCTGCGAGAAGGGCGGCCGGCTCACGGTCAACGGCATACCCATCGCGGAATCGTATCTGCAGGCCGACGACCCGGCCTCGGCGAACGAGTTCACGGCCGAGGTGCCCAAGGGCAAGCTCTTCCTCCTGGGCGACGACCGCAGGTCCTCGCTGGACTCCCGTGTCCACTTGGAGGAGGGCGGCCAGGGCTCGGTGCCGCGCAGCGCCGTACAGGCCCGGGTGGACGCCGTGGCGTGGCCGCTGGGCGGCATGATCGGGCGACCGCAGGCCTTTGCCGCGCTGCCCGGCGGGGTGTCGTCGCAGGGGCCGCTGGAACTTCAGCTCGTAGCCATGGCCGCGGGCGTGGTGCTCATCCTGGGCGGTGCCGTGTACGGGCCGGTCGCGGCTCGGGCCTCCCGGCCGAAGCGGAACAGGCAGGGGACAGTGACCGCCGGTGCCCGCTGAGACGCGCAAGGTCTCCCGTCTGGTCCTCCTCGATCCGGACGACCGCATTCTGCTGATGCACGGGTTCGAACCGGAAGACCCGGCAAGCACCTGGTGGTTCACCCCCGGCGGTGGTCTCGAAGGTGACGAGACCCGGGAGCAGGCCGCCCTGCGGGAGCTCGCCGAGGAAACCGGGATCACCGACGTCGAGCTGGGCCCGCTGCTCTGGCAGCGGATGTGCTCCTTCCCGTTCGACGGGCGGCGCTGGGAGCAGGACGAGTGGTACTTCCTGGCCCGCACGACACAGACCACGACGGACACCAGCGGGCAGACCGGGTTGGAACGCCGCAGTGTCGCGGGTCTGAGGTGGTGGACCTCCGCCGAACTGTCGGCGACGCGTGAGACGGTGTACCCGACCAGACTCGCCGGGCTGCTGCACATGCTGCTCGACGAGGGTCCTCCGCGTACGCCGCTGGTTCTGGCCCCCGAAATCGCCTGAGCGACCGGGGAACCGGGCCCTGGCGCACAATGGGGGAACGCACGGCTGAAGGGGAACATGCCAATGAGCGCCGAGGACCTCGAGAAGTACGAGACCGAGATGGAGCTGAAGCTCTACCGGGAGTACCGCGATGTCGTCGGTCTGTTCAAATATGTGATCGAGACCGAACGGCGCTTCTACCTCACCAACGACTACGAGATGCAGGTGCACTCGGTCCAGGGCGAGGTGTTTTTCGAGGTGTCCATGGCGGATGCCTGGGTCTGGGACATGTACCGGCCCGCACGGTTCGTCAAGCAGGTACGGGTGCTGACGTTCAAGGACGTCAACATCGAGGAGCTCAACAAGAGCGATCTGGAGCTTCCGGGTGGCTGAGTTGTCCACAACCGGTGAGTTGTCCACCAAGATCCACTAGTTGGGGGCGGACGCGTCACAGTCGGTGCCGGAGGTGGTGCCGATATGAACGCACGGGGGGCACTCGGGCGGTACGGCGAGGATCTGGCGGCACGGTTGCTGACCGATGCCGGCATGACCGTACTGGAGCGCAACTGGCGCTGTCGCGCCGGCGAGATCGACATCGTCGCGAAGGACGGTGACGCTCTCGTCATCTGCGAGGTGAAGACCCGCAGGGAGGGGGCTTTCGAGCATCCGATGGCCGGGGTCACCCCGGCCAAGGCGGATCGTCTGCGTCGGCTGGCCGAGCTCTGGCTGGCCCGGCACGGCGGTCCGCCGCCCGGCGGTGTGCGGATCGACCTGGTCGGCGTGGTGCTGCCCAGGCGCGGTGCGCCCCTGGCCGAGCACGCGCGGGGGGTGGCCTGATGGGATTCGCGCGAGCCTGCTCGGTGGCACTGGTCGGTGTCGAGGGCGTGGTGGTGGAGGTCCAGGCCGATCTGGAGGCCGGGGTCGCGGCCTTCACCCTCGTGGGTCTGCCGGACAAGAGCCTGGTGGAGAGCCGGGACCGGGTCAGGGCGGCGGTGGTCAACTCCGGCGCGGAGTGGCCGCAGAAGAAGCTCACGGTAGGGCTGTCACCCGCCTCGGTGCCCAAGGGCGGTTCCGGCTTCGACCTGGCCGTCGCCTGTGCCGTGCTCGGCGCTGCCGAGCGGATCGATCCCGCGTCGATCGCCGACGTGGTGATGATCGGGGAGCTGGGGCTGGACGGCAGGGTGCGGCCGGTGCGCGGGGTGCTGCCCGCCGTCCTGGCCGCGGCGGAGGCCGGATACCGGCAGGTGGTCGTTCCCGAGCAGACCGCAGGTGAGGCGGCTCTGGTTCCCGGGGTCTCGGTGCTGGGGGTGCGGAGCCTGCGCCAGCTGCTCGCCGTGCTCTGCGACGAGCCGGTGCCGGACGAGGCGGCTGCCCATGATCAGGGGCGTCCCGACACCATGCTGGCCGGGCTGATGGTGCCCGGCGCCGGAATGGGCACCGGGATCGCCAGGGGGCCCGCGCCGGGCGAGGGCAACCGGCCGGACCTGGCGGACGTGGCGGGTCAGGAGAGGCCGCGGATGGCCCTGGAGGTCGCCGCCGCGGGCGGCCACCACCTCCTGCTGTCCGGGCCCCCGGGTGCGGGCAAGACCATGCTGGCCGAACGGCTGCCCGCCATCCTGCCGCCACTGACCAGGCAGGAAGCCCTTGAGGTGACCGCTGTGCACTCGGTGGCGGGCATCCTGCCACCGGGCGAACCACTGGTCTCCCGCCCGCCTTACTGCGCACCGCATCACTCGGCGACCATGCAGTCGCTCGTCGGCGGGGGCAACGGGCTGCCGCGGCCCGGTGCGGTCTCCCTGGCGCATCGCGGGATCCTCTTTCTGGACGAGGCGCCGGAGTTCTCGGTACGGGCGCTGGACGCGCTGCGGCAGCCCCTGGAGTCGGGGCACGTCGTCGTGGCCCGCAGCGCCGGGGTGGTCCGGCTCCCGGCCCGGTTCCTGATGATGCTCGCCGCCAACCCCTGCCCGTGCGGGCGGCACACCCTGAGCGGGGCGGGGTGTGACTGCCCGCCCTCGGCGATCCGCCGGTACCAGGCAAGGCTCTCGGGTCCGCTGCTCGACCGGGTGGACCTGCGGGTGACCGTGGACCCGGTCAGGCGCGAGGACCTGATGGGCCGGGGAGGCCGGGGCGAGTCGACCGAAACGGTCGCCGCACGGGTGCTCAGGGCCCGGGCGCGGGCCGCGGAGCGGCTGGCGGACACACCGTGGACCACGAACAGTGAGGTGCCGGGGCATGCCCTGCGCACCAGGCTGGCCGCGGCCCCCGGTGCGCTGATGGCGGCCGAGCGGGACATGGAGCGGGGCATGCTCACCGCGCGCGGTCTGGACCGGGTGCTGCGGGTGGCCTGGACCGTCGCGGATCTGCGCGGAGCCGACCGCCCGGACGCCTCGGACATCGGGGTGGCCCTCGAACTGCGCACCGGGATTCCGCGCGGGGCCGCGATGGCCGCGGGGGCGTCGTGACCGGGCCGGCCGGGGGCTGCTCGGAAGCCGCCGAAGGAGCGGAGTGGGCGTGCGAGCCTCCGGGGCAGGCGGCCGGAGAGCGCCCGGGGCCCGGCTGGTCCCGCTGTTCCGGCGGGTCGGGGCCCCCTGGCGGGCCGGGCTCTCCCGGCGGGTCGGGGCCCCCTGGCGGGGTGAGCGACCGGGAGCGGCTGGCGCGGGCGGCACTGACTCGGGTGATGGAGCCGGGGGACGAGCGCGGCGGGCGCTGGCTTCGGGAGTGCGGGGGCGCGGAGCTGATGCGGCGGATCACCTCCCGGGACGGTTCGGCCGAGCAGTTGGGCGGGATGACCGCGAGGCGGCTGGCCGGCTACCGCTTGCGCGCGCAGACCGTCGAGCCCGAGCGGGACCTGGCTGCGGTCGTAGCGGCCGGCGGGCGCTTCATCTGCCCCGGCGACCGGGAGTGGCCGACTCAGCTCGACGACCTGGGGGACGCCGGCCCCACGGGGCTCTGGGTGCGGGGGCGGTCCGACCTGCGGCTCTGGGCGCTGCGCTCGGTCGCCGTGGTCGGAGCCCGCGCCTGCACACCGTACGGGGCCCATATGGCGACGACACTCGGCGCCGGGCTGGCCGAGCGGGGGTGGGTGGTCGTCTCGGGCGCGGCCTTCGGGGTCGACGGGGCTGCCCACCGGGGCGCCCTGGCCGCAGGTGGCGCGACGATGGCGGTACTGGCCTGCGGGGTGGACGTCGCCTACCCCCGAGGTCATGCCGAACTGATCGGGCGCATGGTCGAACAGGGGCTCGTCATCGGCGAACTGCCGCCGGGGGAGCACCCCACGCGCACCAGATTCATCCTCCGGAACAGGGTGATCGCCGCGTTGACGCGAGGAACGGTCGTCGTCGAGGCCGAATACCGCAGCGGTTCACTCGTCACGGCGCGCAACGCGCAGCGGCTCGGCCGCTTCGTCATGGGCGTGCCGGGTCCCGCCACCAGCGGTCTGTCGGCAGGTGTCCACGAACTCCTGCGGGGCGAGGGTGTGCTGGTCACGGACGCCGCGGAGGTCGCCGAACTGGTCGGGGACATCGGGGATCTGGCGCCGTCGCGGCGCGGCCCGGTGCTGCCGCGCGATCAGCTGGATCCCGCCTGCGCAAGGGTGCTTGACGCCCTGCCGGCCCATGGTTTCGTCAACGGACGGGAGGTGGCGCGCGCCGCGGCGACGAGTGCGGATGAAGCCCTCGGCAAGCTGTACGAACTGCACTCACTGGGGTTCGTCGAACGCGAAGGCGAGGGATGGAGGTTGACGAAGCGGCCGACATGCAATGACGACGCGCGGCGAGGCGGTTCTTGACCTGGGGCATTCGGGTGAAAAGGTGATGCCGATGACCTCGGTGGATCCTTCAGTGACGCCTCCGGGGCCGGCGCATGAGACGGCGGCCCCGGACGCTCGTCATGTCCTCGCCCAGGTGCGCGGTCGTGTCCGAAGCCGCGCCGGGTTCCATGTCCGTTCGCCGGGAAGCGCACCGCACCGATCCCATATCCTGCGCGGAACGCGACGTATCAGTCACGCTACGCTCACCAGGATTCCGGCCCAGACACAAGTCCCCCAGCACTTCACGGCAGAACGGCTCAAGGCACCACATGCCCCAGCACACCTCCGGGTCTGACCGCGCCGCAGTACCAGCGGCTGCGCGTGGCACTGTGCGCCCGCCCGCCCCCTCTTCGCTCGACGAGTTGTGGCGTTCGTACAAGACCACGGGCGACGGGCGGCTGCGGGAACAGCTGATCCTGCACTACTCGCCGCTGGTGAAGTACGTCGCCGGCCGGGTGAGCGTGGGCCTGCCCTCCAACGTCGAGCAGGCGGACTTCGTCTCCTCCGGGGTCTTCGGGCTGATCGACGCGATCGAGAAGTTCGACATCGAGCGCGCGATCAAGTTCGAGACCTACGCGATCACCCGCATCCGGGGGGCGATGATCGACGAACTGCGGGCGCTGGACTGGATCCCGCGCTCCGTGCGCCAGAAGGCGCGGGCGGTGGAACGCGCCTACGCCACCCTGGAGGCGCAACTGCGACGAACGCCCTCGGAGACGGAGGTCGCCGCCGAGATGGGCATCCAACTGGAGGAACTGCACGCGGTTTTCAGCCAGTTGTCGCTGGCCAACGTCGTTGCTCTGGAGGAACTGCTCCACGTGGGCGGTGAGGGCGGCGACCGGCTGAGCCTGATGGACACGCTGGAGGACACCGCCGCCGACAACCCGGTGGAAGTGGCCGAGGACCATGAGCTCAGAAGACTCCTCGCCCGCGCGATCAACACTCTCCCGGACCGCGAGAAGACGGTCGTCACGCTGTACTACTACGAGGGCCTCACCCTCGCCGAGATCGGCAACGTCCTGGGGGTCACCGAGAGCCGGGTCAGCCAGATCCACACCAAGTCGGTGCTGCAACTGCGCGCGAAGCTGGCCGACGCCGGACGCTGAGCCGGCCCCGGACGGGCCGCCCGCAGGCCCGGAACGACTCCGGGCAGGCCTCCGGCAGATCCCGGGCAGCCTTTCGCCGGCACTGCTTCGGCCAACGAGTGGGGCCGCCCGCCCCCCTCGTGGACACCGGCCGCCGTAGAGTGGTGCTGTGCCCAGGATTCGAGCGGCCTCCGTGGCCGAGCACCGGACCATGCAGCGCGGCGCCCTCCTGGACGCAGCGCGCTCCCTGCTGTCCGAGGGAGGCACGGAGGCGTTGACCTTTCCCGCCCTCGCCGAGCGCACGGGCCTCGCCAGGTCCTCCGTCTACGAGTACTTCCGCTCCCGTGCCGCTGTCGTCGAGGAGCTCTGCGCCGTCGACTTCCCCGTCTGGGCGGCCGAGGTCGAGAGCGCGATGGAGCGGGCGGGCACGCCCGAGGAGAAGATCGAGGCGTATGTGCGGCGGCAGCTCGATCTCGTCGGGGACCGCCGCCACCGGGCCGTCGTGGCGATCTCCGCGAGCGAGCTGGACGCGGGTGCGCGCGAGAAGATCCGGGCAGCGCACGGCGGTCTGATCACCATGATCGTGGAGGCCCTCGGTGATCTCGGACATGAGCAGCCGCGGCTTGCGGCCATGCTGCTCCAGGGCTCCGTGGATGCTGCGGTCCGTCGTATCGAGCTGAGCGTGGCGGAGGAGCCCGGCGTGATCGCCGACACCGCCGTCACCATGATCCTGGACGGTGTCCGGGGCATCGGCGGCGACCGGGGGTGACGCCCTCGCCGGACTCTCCGGTCCGGATGCTCGCTCCCAGAAGCAGCACCTGAGTCAAGCCCCGCGCCCGGGAGAGGCCCCGCGCCTGAGACGTGCCCCGCACCCGCGCCTGGAGATGCCGGCGCCCGCACCTGGGAGACGCCGCGCACCCGGGGCATGCCCCGCACGAGGCCTGGACACGACCCGGAATGGAGACGTGCCCAGTCACTGAGGCTCGCTCAGCATCTGAGGAGGGTCAGGGAGGGGCACCCCCGACACAGGCAGCAACCGCGAGGGTCCGTGCCGCAGCAGTGACGGCGGCAGCAGAGACAGCGGGTCCAGATAGGCGTCCCCGCGCCGCAAGCCCCAGTGGAGGCAGCCCGGGGCGCAGTGGGACGGCCCGGCCGACATGACCGCCACCACCTGGCCCGCCGTGACCTGGTCCCCCTTGCCGACCAGCGGGCGTACCGGCTCGTAGGTGGTCCGCAGTGGCGGATCGCCCGTCCCCGCAAGTTCGATCACGACCACTCCGCGTCCCGCCACGCCGCCTGCGAAGGACACGCGGCCCGCCGCCGCTGCCAGCACCCGTGCGCCCGGCGCCGCCCCCAGATCCACCCCGCGGTGTCCGCGGCCGTACTCGGTGGCGGGCGGCTCCCACCCCCGTAGGACCGTGGGCCGCCCCTCCAGCGGCCAGACGCCTTCACCGATCGGGCCCGCCGGGGCGGGCACCCGGCCATCCGCCTCGCCGGGTGGGTCGATGCCCGCCTCCCCTGCCTCACCCGCAGCCCCCGCCCCACTACCCGCCCCCGCCGAGCGCGGCGGGGGCCCTTCCGCCGCCAGGGCGTACAGCCCGCCGTACGCCGGCATGAGCAGCGCCACCAGCAGCAGCCCCGAAGCGGCCACCGCCGCCCGGCCGGACGCCCACGCGCTCGCGCCTGCCGGAACACCGCGGCGCGCGGCAGGGCGGCGACCGGGCCGGATCCGATGACAACCACCTTCCGATGTGAATCGCATGGCGCCACCGTCCCCCGCCCGGCGGATCCGCGGGGATCATGGACCCGATCTGTGGACTACCGGCCGGTTGTGGACAGCGCCGTCACCCGGCACCCGGCGGGTCCCGTACACTTCTTCTGGCGATCCGGGTCACCGGGTCGACTTCGCACGCCCCGCCACCTCCTTCTCTGCGGAGGTGGCCGCGCTCCTCGGTCCTTCGTGGCACGGCGCGTCGGGGCGTCAGGCGCGACAGCAATCCTGCGGTCGCGATAACCGAGTACCTCAAGGAGTACGGCCATGGCCGTCGTCACGATGCGGGAGCTGCTGGAAAGCGGCGTCCACTTCGGTCACCAGACCCGTCGCTGGAACCCGAAGATGAAGCGCTTCATCTTCACCGAGCGCAACGGCATCTACATCATCGACCTGCTCCAGTCGCTGTCGTACATCGACCGCGCCTACGAGTTCGTCAAGGAGACCGTCGCCCACGGCGGCTCCATCATGTTCGTGGGTACGAAGAAGCAGGCCCAGGAGGCCATCGCCGAGCAGGCGACGCGCGTCGGCATGCCGTACGTCAACCAGCGTTGGCTCGGTGGCATGCTCACCAACTTCTCCACCGTCTACAAGCGCCTTCAGCGTCTGAAGGAGCTCGAGCTCATCGACTTCGAGGACGTGGCCGCTTCCGGCCTCACCAAGAAGGAGCTCCTGGTCCTCTCCCGCGAGAAGGCCAAGCTGGAGAAGACCCTCGGTGGTATCCGCGAGATGCAGAAGGTGCCGAGCGCCGTCTGGATCGTCGACACCAAGAAGGAGCACATCGCCGTCGGTGAGGCGCGCAAGCTCCACATCCCGGTCGTCGCGATCCTGGACACCAACTGCGACCCCGACGAGGTCGACTACAAGATTCCGGGCAACGACGACGCGATCCGCTCCGTCACCCTGCTCACCCGCGTGATCGCCGACGCCGTCGCCGAGGGCCTCATCGCCCGCTCCGGCGCTGCGACCGGCGACTCGAAGCCGGGCGAGAAGGCTGCCGGCGAGCCGCTCGCCGAGTGGGAGCGTGACCTGCTCGAGGGCGACAAGAAGGCCGACGCCGAGGTCCAGACCTCCGCCGAGACCGAGAAGGTCGCGGACGCGGAGGCAGCTGAGGCCCCTGCCGAGGCTGCTGCCGAGGCCCCCGCGGCTGAGGCCCCCGCTGCCGAGGCTCCGGCCGCGGACGCCGAGCAGGCCTGACACCCGTCACGGCTGAAGACGGCGGGGGTCGGTGCCACAGGCACCGCCCCCGCCGTTGACCCGTAGATCTTTCAGACTTCGAGAGAGAAATACAGACTCATGGCGAACTACACCGCCGCTGACGTCAAGAAGCTCCGTGAGCTCACCGGCGCCGGCATGATGGACTGCAAGAAGGCGCTCGACGAGGCCGACGGCAACGTCGACGGGGCCGTCGAGGCGCTCCGTATCAAGGGACAGAAGGGCGTCGCCAAGCGCGAGGGCCGTTCTGCCGAGAACGGCGCGGTCGTCTCCGTCCTCTCCGAGGACAAGACGTCCGGTGTCCTGCTCGAGCTGAAGTGCGAGACCGACTTCGTCGCCAAGGGTGACAAGTTCCAGGCCGTCGCCAACACGCTCGCCGCTCACGTCGCCGCGACCTCCCCGGCCGACATCGAGGCGCTTCTCGCGTCCGAGATCGAGCCCGGCAAGACCGTTCAGGCGTACGTGGACGAGGCCAACGCCAACCTCGGCGAGAAGATCGTCCTGGACCGCTTCGCGCAGTTCGACGGCGCCTTCGTCTCCGTGTACATGCACCGCACCATGCCCGACCTGCCGCCGCAGATCGGTGTCATGGTCGAGCTGGACAAGGCCGACGCCGACCTGGCGAAGGGCATCGCCCAGCACATCGCCGCCTTCGCGCCGAAGTACCTGTCCCGCGAGGACGTCCCGGCCGAGGTCGTCGAGGCCGAGCGCCGCGTCGCCGAGGAGACCACGCGCGCCGAGGGCAAGCCCGAGGCCGCGCTCCCGAAGATCGTCGAGGGTCGCGTCAACGGCTTCTTCAAGGAGGCCACCCTCCTCGGCCAGCCGTACGCGCTGGACAACAAGAAGTCCGTCCAGAAGGTCCTGGACGAGGCCGGTGTCGCCCTGAAGCGCTTCACGCGCATCAAGGTCGGCATCTGAGTCCGTCCGCGAAAAACGGTGGACCCCGATAGGGTCTGGTGCAGTCGACGGCCGCACACCGCCGTACGACCGCAGATCTGACGAGGAGGCCATTGCCGCTGAGGGACATCAGACCCACCGGCAATGGCCTTCTTCGTATGTGCACGAGGAGAATCTCCATGAACAAGGGCGCGGACGCCGCAACAGGTGACCACAAGCGCGACGACGGCAAGGTGCGCGGACGCTTCATGCTGAAGCTGTCCGGAGAAGCGTTCGCCGGCGGCGGGGGTCTCGGTGTCGACCCCGACGTCGTGCACGCCATCGCCCGTGAGATCGCGGCAGTCGTCCGCGACGGGGCGGAAATCGCGATCGTCATCGGCGGCGGCAACTTCTTCCGCGGTGCCGAGCTCCAGCAGCGCGGCATGGACCGGGCCCGGTCCGACTACATGGGCATGCTCGGCACCGTCATGAACTGCCTCGCTCTCCAGGACTTCCTGGAGAAGGAGGGCATCGACTCCCGCGTCCAGACGGCCATCACCATGGGCCAGGTCGCGGAGCCGTATATTCCGCTGCGCGCCGTACGGCACCTGGAGAAGGGGCGCGTCGTCATTTTCGGCGCCGGCATGGGCATGCCGTACTTCTCCACCGACACCACCGCGGCACAGCGCGCCCTGGAGATCGACGCCGAGGCGCTGCTGATGGGGAAGAACGGCGTGGACGGGGTCTACGACTCCGACCCGAAGACCAACCCCGGCGCGGTGAAGTTCGACGCGCTGGAGTACAGCGAGGTGCTCGCCCGCGATCTCAAGGTCGCCGACGCCACCGCCATCACGCTCTGCCGTGACAACCAGCTGCCGATCCTCGTCTTCGAGCTGACCACCGCGGGCAATATCGCCCGCGCGGTCAAGAGTGAGAAGATCGGCACGCTCGTGAGTGACCAGGGCACCCGGGCCTGACAACCGGGGACTTCCGGGGTGACCCGGTGAGGCCCCGGGGGCCCACGGGACGGCCCCGAAAGATGGACAACGGCCTGCCGGTCGGACACCGTGCAGGTGAGGACGCGACGCAGGACCCGCCGGGCTCTGGCACGCCGGGCCCACTCAAGACACGCAGGAGCACGTGGTGATCGAAGAAACCCTCCTCGAGGCCGAGGAGAAGATGGAGAAGGCCGTCGTCGTCGCGAAAGAGGACTTCGCCGCGATCCGCACCGGCCGTGCGCACCCGGCGATGTTCAACAAGATCGTCGCCGACTACTACGGCGCGCTGACCCCGATCAACCAGCTGGCCTCGTTCTCGGTGCCCGAGCCCCGTATGGCTGTCGTAACGCCGTTCGACAAGACCGCGCTGCGCAACATCGAGCAGGCCATCCGCGACTCGGACCTCGGCGTCAACCCGAGCAACGACGGCAATATCATTCGGGTCACCTTCCCCGACCTCACCGAAGAGCGTCGCCGCGACTACATCAAGGTCGCGAAGACCAAGGCCGAGGACTCCAAGATCTCGATCCGGGCCGTCCGCCGCAAGGCCAAGGAGACGCTCGACAAGCTGGTCAAGGACAAGGAGTCCGGCGAGGACGAGGTGCGCCGCGCCGAGAAGGAGCTCGACGACACCACCGCGAAGTACGTCGCGCAGGTGGACGAGCTGCTGAAGCACAAGGAAGCCGAGCTGCTCGAAGTCTGATGAACGACTCTTCCTGGGGCGCCCCGCAGGGCGCAGGCCATCGGGCTGCGCCCGAGATGCGGGCCGCTACGGCGGGTCCTGCCTACGATGTGCATGACGCCCAGCAGACTCGGCCCATGCCCATCGTGCCGGACGTTCCCGACGCAGGTAGAGACGCTGACGACCGTGATGACCGGGACCAGGGGGCCGGACGCCTGAGCGGCGGCCCCCTGTTCCGTGACGAGAAGCCGCAGGAGCCCATGTCGACCGCGCCGCCACCCCCGCAGAAGAAGCGTGCGGGCCGTGATCTGGGAGCCGCCATAGGGGTCGGTGTCGGGCTGGGTGCCGTCGTGGTCGCCTCGCTCTTCATCGTCAAGGCCGTCTTCGTCGGTGTGATCGTGGTCGCCGTCGTGGTGGGTCTTTGGGAGCTCACCTCCCGGCTGGAGGAGCGCAAGGGCATCAAGGCGCCTCTCGTCCCGCTCGCGATCGGCGGCGCGGCCATGGTCGTGGCCGGCTACGCCCGCGGCGCCGAGGGTGCCTGGATCGCCATGGCGCTGACCGCCCTGGCCGTGCTCGTCTGGCGGATGACCGAGCCGCCGGAGGACTACCTCCGGGACGTCACGGCCGGAATCTTCGCCGCGTTCTACGTGCCGTTCCTGGCAACCTTCGTCGCCATGCTCCTGACCGCCGACGACGGCGCGCAGCGGGTCCTGACCTTCCTGCTGCTGACCGTGGTCAGCGACACGGGTGCGTACGCCGTCGGCTGGCGGTTCGGCAAGCACAAGCTCGCGCCCCGCATCAGCCCCGGCAAGACACGTGAGGGCCTGTTCGGAGCCGTGGCCTTCGCGATGGTGGCCGGTGCGCTGTGCATGCAGTTCCTGATCGACGACGGTTCCTGGTGGCAGGGCCTGCTGCTCGGGCTCGCGGTCGCCGCCAGCGCCACTCTCGGTGACCTGGGCGAGTCCATGATCAAGCGCGATCTCGGGATCAAGGACATGGGCACGCTCCTCCCCGGCCACGGGGGGATCATGGACCGGCTGGACTCCTTGCTGCCGACCGCGCCGGTGGTCTGGCTGCTGCTGGTGATCTTCGTCGGCTCCGGCTGACCGGCTGCAGGCGTTTTTTCCGGGTGAGGGCCCGCCGTCCACTGGACGGCGGGCCCTCACTCATGTGCGGGGGAGGGCGGGCCGCCCGTGACGCCAGCACCCGTCAGCCCTGGTTGTGGAGGGCGGAACGCATGTGGTGATGGAGTTCCATGGCCCGGCGGCGCATCCATAGGATCCAGAGGCAGAACGCGGCCACGCCGACGGTGAAGACCAGCGGAAACACCAGCGAGCCGGTGCTCGCGCCGAGGACGAGCATGCCGACCGCGCTCAGACCCATGAAGCCCAGCCAGTACGGCAGCCACCGGCCACCCCGCTCCATCTTCCCCAGCTGATCGTCCACCAGCCGCCGCATCATCGCCCGCTCCTCGGGATCCCGCGGCACCGCACGATGCCGGATCCTGCGGTTGAGGCTGACGACCGCGCGGGGGTCGGCACCGGTGGCGCGGGCGGTTCTGCGGCGCTGAGCAGCGAGGACCCCGATGATCACAGCGGTGTAGAGCAGGCTCTGGGCCACCCATAAGCCCGGATGGTCATTCCGGCGGAACAGGGCGCTGAAGCCCAAGCCCAGCAAGAAGACCACGAGTGCCTGCCCGGCCAGGCTGTGATGGAACCAGTGCTTCACGGTGCGCACGACACGTACCTCCCAAGAATGTGGCGGAATGTCCCTCTCGGGTCCCGGATACCCCGCCCGGCCCGATCCATCGGCACCGTGGCCGGCCGCGTCGCCGCTCGCGTGCCGCCTTCACCGGGAGCCACGAACGGGCTCACCTGTGCGCGTACGGCCCGTGAGGGCCGGCCGCCCGGGGTGCGATCGGTCACTGTCCTGCGTGCGGCCGGGCCGTCGCGGGGCCGTCGCGGGGCCGTCGGCGGCGGCCCGATGACGGACCTCACCGCTGACGAGCACCGGCACCTCGGCGTGTCTGCGACACTGGAGGAACCATGCCTAAGCCCGGAGAACTCACTTTCGTCGCGCCCCGCGGAGCCAAGAAGCCCCCGCGCCACCTCGCCGACCTCACGCCCGCCGAGCGCAAGGAAGCAGTCGCCGCGACCGGCGAGAAGCCTTTCCGCGCGCAGCAGCTCTCGCAGCACTACTTCGCGCGGTATGCGCACGACCCGTCGGAGTGGACCAACATCCCCGCCGGATCGCGCGACAAGCTGGCCGAGGCGTTGTTCCCCGATCTGATGTCCGTGATCCGGCACATCAGCTGCGACGACGACACCACCCGTAAGACGCTGTGGAAGCTGCACGACGGGACGCTGGTCGAGTCGGTGCTGATGCGTTATCCCGAGCGCGTCACGATGTGCATCTCCTCGCAGGCCGGCTGCGGCATGAACTGCCCGTTCTGCGCCACCGGGCAGGCCGGGCTCGACCGCAACCTCTCCACCGCCGAGATCGTCCACCAGATCGTCGACGGTATGCGGGCGCTGCGCGACGGCGAGGTCCCGGGCGGACCGGCCCGGCTCTCCAACATCGTCTTCATGGGTATGGGCGAACCGCTCGCCAACTACAACCGCGTGGTCGGCGCGATCCGTCGGCTGACCGATCCGGAGCCCGACGGGCTCGGCCTCTCGCAGCGCGGGATCACCGTCTCCACCGTCGGCCTCGTCCCCGCGATGCTGCGATTCGCCGACGAGGGCTTCAAGTGCCGTCTCGCCGTCTCGCTGCATGCCCCCGACGACGAGCTGCGTGACACGCTCGTGCCCGTGAACACCCGGTGGAAGGTGCGCGAGGTCCTGGACGCCGCTTGGGAGTACGCGGAGAAGTCCGGCCGCCGCATCTCCATCGAGTACGCGCTGATCCGCGACATCAACGACCAGGCGTGGCGGGGCGACCGGCTCGGCCGGCTGCTCAAGGGCAAGCGGGTTCACGTCAACCTGATCCCGCTCAACCCGACGCCCGGATCGAAGTGGACCGCTTCTCGACCCGAGGACGAGAAGGCGTTCGTCGAGGCGATCGCCGCCCACGGGGTGCCGGTGACCGTGCGGGACACTCGTGGCCAGGAGATCGACGGGGCCTGCGGACAGCTGGCGGCATCCGAGCGCTGAGGCCGAAATCGGCCGTGTAGCCTGGGCTCGAAAGCAACTTCATATTCCGACAGGGGAGCGCCACAGCGCTGAGAGTGCGGCACCGAGAACAGGTTGGCCGCAGACCCTCTGAACCTCGCCCGGGTCATTCCGGGTAGGAAGTTCGGACCTTACTCAAGCTGTTGCGCCCTGCCCGCTTCCGGTTTCCGCCGGTGCGGGCAGGGCCGCGTCTCTTCCTGGTCATACCCAGGAGGAATCACATGAGCACCACCAGGAAGATCGCGGTGACGGCCGTCGCCGCCGCAATCGGCGCGACCGCGCTCACCGGATGCGGCAGCTCCGACGACTCGGCATCGGGTTCCGGTGGAACCCGGGGCACGGGCTCCAAGACCGTCACCCTCGTCAGCCACGACTCCTTCAACGCCTCCAAGGGCGTGCTGAAGGAGTTCACCCGGCAGACCGGTTACACCGTCAAGGTGCTGAAGAGCGGTGACGCGGGCGCGGCACTCAACCAGGAGATCCTGACCAAGGGCTCGCCGCGCGGCGACGTGTTCTTCGGCGTGGACAACACCCTGCTCTCGCGCGCCCTCGACAACGGGCTGTTCACGCCGTACGAGGCCAAGGGCCTCGACCGGGTCGCGGCCGACGTCCAGCTGGACGACAAGCACAGGGTCACCCCGGTCGACACCGGCGACATCTGCGTCAACTACGACAAGAAGTACTTCGCCGACAAGAAGCTCGCTCCGCCGCAGTCCTTCGAGGACCTGGCGAAGCCCGCGTACAAGAACCTCCTCGTCACCGAGAACGCCGCGACCTCCTCGCCCGGCCTCGGGTTCCTCCTCGGCAGCGTTGCCACCTACGGCGCGGACGGCTACCAGGACTACTGGAAGAAGCTGAAGAACAACGGCGTCAAGGTCGTCGACGGTTGGGAGCAGGCGTACAACGAGGAGTTCTCCGGTTCCGCGGGCGGCAAGAAGGCCAAGGCGGACCGGCCGCTCGTCGTCAGTTACGCCTCCAGCCCGCCCGTCGAGGTGCTGTACGCGGACCCGCAGCCGAAGACCGCCCCCACCGGCGTCGCCACCGGGACGTGCTTCCGCCAGATCGAGTTCGCCGGCCTGCTCGACGGGGCGAAGAACGCGGCGGGTGGCAAGGCGCTCCTGGACTTCCTGATCGGCAAGCAGTTCCAGGAGGACATGCCGCTCAACATGTTCGTCAGCCCGGTCACCAAGGGCGCGAAGGTGCCGGACC
Source organism: Streptomyces sp. NBC_01013 (assembly GCF_045162765.1). Lineage (NCBI taxonomy): Bacteria > Bacillati > Actinomycetota > Actinomycetes > Kitasatosporales > Streptomycetaceae > Streptomyces > Streptomyces sp. NBC_01013. Next base: position 2,212,368 of record NZ_CP108687.1, on the reverse strand, counting down.
TCTTCACGAAGTTCGGTGCCACGGTCGACAAGCCGACGACCGTCGCCCCCGACGAGATCGCCAAGAACCGTGAGCAGTGGGTCCAGTCATGGTCCTCGCTCGTAGTGAAGTAGCGAAGACTCCCGCACGCGGACCGGGCGCGCGCGGGAAGGCCGCGCGCGTCCGGTCCCTGCGCGGGGGCGCGGTGCGGCTCGGTCTGATGGCCGTGCCCGTGGCGTTCTTCGCGTTGTTCTTCGCCTATCCCGTCGCCGCGATCGTGGGGCGCGGGCTCAAGGCCGAAGGCGTATGGCAGTTCGGCCGGTTCGGCGAGGTGCTGGGCCGGCCGGACATCCAGAACGTCCTCTGGTTCACGCTCTGGCAGGCCCTCGCCTCGACCGCGTTGACCCTGCTGGTCGCGCTGCCGGGCGCGTACGTCTTCGCGCGGTTCGACTTCCCCGGCAAGCAGGTGCTGCGGGCGGTCGTCACCGTGCCGTTCGTCCTCCCGACCGTTGTCGTCGGCACGGCGTTCCTCGCGCTGCTCGGCCGCGGCGGCTTCCTCGACGGGCTCTGGGGTGTGCGGCTCGACACCACGGTGTGGGCGATCCTGCTGGCCCACGTCTTCTTCAACTACGCCGTCGTCGTGCGCACCGTCGGTGGACTCTGGGCGCAGCTCGACCCCCGGCAGGAGGAGGCCGCGCGGGTCCTCGGCGCGGGGCGTTTCGCCGCTTGGCGCCGTGTCACCCTCCCCGCGCTCGGCCCCGCCGTGGCTGCCGCGGCGCTGATGGTCTTCCTGTTCACCTTCACCTCCTTCGGTGTCGTGCAGATCCTCGGCGGACCGGGCTTCTCCACGCTGGAGGTGGAGATCTACCGGCAGACCGCGCAGTTGCTCGACCTGCCCACGGCTGCCGTGCTGACCCTGGTGCAGTTCGTCGCGGTCGGCGCCGTGCTGGCCGTGCACGCGTGGACCGTGCGGCGCAGGGAGACCGCGCTGAAGCTCGTCGATCCGGCTCAGACGTCCCGCAGGCCGCGCGGAGCGGGCCAGTGGGCGCTGCTCGGAGGCGTGCTGCTGACCGTGCTGGTGCTGATTCTGCTGCCGCTCGGTGTCCTGGTGGAGCGGTCGCTCGATGTGTCCGGCGGCCACGGGTTCGCCTACTACCGTGCGCTGGCCTCGGCGGAGGCGAACAGCGGAACGTTCCTGGTCGCACCGATCGAGGCGATCGGGAACTCCCTGCGCTACGCCCTGGTCGCCACCCTCATCGCCCTGTTCGTCGGAGGACTGGCGGCCGCGGCCCTGACCAGGAAGGCGGGGCGGCTCGTCCGGGGATTCGACGCGTTGCTGATGCTGCCACTCGGCGTCTCCGCCGTCACCGTCGGCTTCGGCTTCCTGATCACCCTCGACGAGCCACCGCTGGATCTGCGTACCTCCTGGATCCTGGTGCCGCTCGCCCAGGCGCTCGTCGGAGTGCCCTTCGTCGTCCGCACCATGCTGCCGGTCCTCAGAGCGGTCGACGGGCGGCTGCGCGAAGCCGCCGCGGTGCTCGGCGCCTCCCCGTGGCGGGCCTGGCGTGAGGTGGATCTGCCGCTCGTGCGCCGGGCACTGCTGGTCGCCGCCGGATTCGCTTTCGCTGTGTCACTCGGCGAGTTCGGGGCCACCGTGTTCATCGCGCGGCCCGACAGTCCCACGCTCCCGGTGGCCGTCGCCCGGCTGCTCGGCCGGTCCGGGGAGCTCAACTACGGCCAGGCGATGGCCCTCAGCACCATTCTGATGCTCGTGTGCGCGGTGTCACTGCTGCTGCTCGAACGTATCCGTACGGACCGATCCGGGGAGTTCTAGAGATGCTGACGCTGGAATCGGCCACCGTGCGCTTCGGTGAGCGGGCGGCGCTCGACGCGGTGGACCTGGAGGTCGCCGAGCACGAGATCGTCTGTGTCCTGGGACCGAGCGGCAGTGGGAAGTCCACCCTGCTGCGCGTCGTCGCCGGACTCCAGCAGGCCGACGGCGGGCGGGTGTTGCTCGACGGCGCGGACCAGGACGGGGTGCCGGTCCATCGGCGCGGGCTCGGCCTGATGTTCCAGGACCACCAGCTCTTCCCGCATCGGGACGTCGGCGAGAACGTCGCCTTCGGGCTGCGGATGCGCGGTGTGGACAGGAGCGAGCAGGACCGTCGGGTCGGCGAACTGCTCGACCTGGTGGGGCTTCCCGGTGCCGAACGACGGGCCGTCGCCGCGCTCTCGGGCGGCGAACAGCAGCGCGTCGCCCTCGCGCGCGCCCTCGCCCCCCGGCCCAAACTGCTGATGCTGGACGAACCGCTCGGCCAGCTGGACCGCAGCCTGCGCGAACGCCTCGTCGTCGAACTGCGCACGCTCTTCGGCCGGCTGGGTACGACGGTGCTCGCCGTCACCCACGACCAGGGCGAGGCCTTCGCACTCGCCGACCGGGTCGTCGTGATGCGTGACGGACACATCGCGCAGGTGGGCACGCCCCTGGAGGTCTGGCAGCGTCCCGCTTCCGCCTTCGTCGCCCGCTTCCTCGGTTTCGACAACGTGGTGGACGCGATGGTCACCGGTGAGACCGCCGACACCGACTGGGGCGAGGTGCCGGTGCCGGCCGGCTCCCCGCAGGGGGCCTGCGATCTGCTGGTGCGTCCGGCCGGGGTCATGATCGGCGGCCCGCAGGACGGTCTGCGCTGCACCGTGGGCGCGCGCACCTTCCGCGGCAACCACGTCGCTGTGCAGCTGCGCCCGGACCGCGGTCCGGCCCTGGAGGCGGAGTGCCCGCTGAACAGCACTCCGGACGAGGGGGCACAGGTCGGCGTCACCTTCGCCGCGGCGGAGAGCGTCGTGCTGCCCGTCGCCCCGTGACCGGACGCGCGGCCGGCCGCCAGAGGCCTACGGGGTAACGCGCCCGCACCGGTCACGGCCACGCGCGGTCCCGGTTCGTGCGGGAGGGTCACGGCCTTTGCCCGCTCCCGCGGCTCGGCCTTCGCGACAGGCAGGTTGAGGGGGCCTGGCCGTGTGCGCGGCGCTGGTGAGCCGGACGGGAGCTGAGCCCCCCGGGACGGTGCGGTCGCCTCAGTACCGGGGCTACTTCGCCGACAGCCGCGCGAGCGCTTCGGGCGCTTCCTCCACCGTGTCGACCAGCGCGATGCGGGACTCCATCGGCCTGCCCGCCGCGAGGGCCCGGAGCAGCGGCCAGGCCGGGAGCTCCCGCGTCCAGTGATCACGGCCCACCAGCACCATCGGGGACGGTTCACCGCGTGAGCCGTAGTAGTTCGGGGTGGTGCTGTCGAATATCTCCTGGACGGTGCCGGCCGCGCCCGGCAGGAAGATCACGCCCGCGGTCGAGCGGGCCAGCAGCCCGTCCTCGCGCAGGGCGTTGGCGAAGTACTTGGCGATGTGGTCGGCGAAAGGGTTCGGCGGCTCGTGGCCGTAGAACCAGGTGGGGATCGATACGGACCTGCCGCCGTCCGGCCAGCGTTTCCTTACGGCGAACGCGGCCAGCGCCCAGTCGGTGACCGACGGCGTGAACGAGGGCGTCGCGCCGAGGAGTTCGCAGGCCTCGTCCAGCATCGCGTCGGGATGCGGGGCTGCGTGGGCGCCGAGGTTCGCCGCCTCCATGGCGCCTGGGCCGCCACCGGTGGCCACCGTCAGGCCGCTGCGGGCCAGCGTCCTGCCGAGCCGGGCCGCCGCCGCGTACGGGGCGCTCCCCCGGGGAGTCGCGTGGCCGCCCATCACGCCGATCACCCGCTCCCCGACGAGGAGTTCGTCCAGCGCGTCGGAGACCGCGTCGTCGTGGAGCGCGCGCAGCATCGAGGCGAACACGTCGCCGTCCGACCGGGTGCGGCAGAACCAGCGGTAGGCGCGGGCGTCGGGCGTCGACTCGTAACCGCCCTGCGCCAGCCCGTCGTAGAGGGCGTCGGGGGAATAGAGGACACCGCGGTACGGATCGAAGGGGATACCGGGCACCGGAGGGAAGACGAACGCGCCGTCGGCCCGCACCTTCTCGGCCGCCGCCGGCTCCATCCGGCAGCCGAGGAAGACGGCCCCGGACGTGTCCGTGGCCACCAGTGCCGCGCTGCGGTCCGTCAGGTCGACGGACTGGATGCGCCGGCCCTTCAGCGAACCGGCGGCGACCGCCGCGTCGAATTCGGTGAGCGACTCGATCTCGTTGTCGGGTGCCGACGCGCTGTCCTTCGATATCTCCACGCCGTCATGCTACGGACCCGGGCCCTCGTGCTATGCCCCGGCCGGGACCCAGGCCCCGGCCGGGGCCTGTTCAGGGCGTCAGAGGCAGCGCGGCCAACTCGGCGATCGCCCAGGTCAGCGGGGCGAAGACGAGCAGCAGGGCGGCAGCGCGCAGGGCCGTCGCCGCGCGCAGCGCGGAGGCCGGGGCGCCGAGCCGAAGGAGCGCCCGTGCGGTCTCGGCGCGGGCCTGCTTCGCCTCCAGGGCCGACGTCAGCAGTGTCGCGGTGGTACAGCCGATGACGAGCAGGGCGCCGAGTGCGGTGAGCGGACCGAAGGGGCGCGGGCCCGTCCCGTACAGAGCGAACACGGCGACGATCGCGGAGACGACCGCGCACACGATCCCCAGCGGACGGCCGATCCGCTGTGCCTCGTCCATCAGCACGCGGCCCGCCAGCAGGCGCACGGCTCCCGGACGTGCCGCCTGGAGCAGCCGTCCGCACAGGTAGGTCAGCCCCGGTCCGGCCGTCGCCAGGCCGATCGCCGTCAGGGTCCATCCGACGAGCACCCAGGCCGGTGTGGCGTCGAGCTTGCCGGGGAGCGGGAAGGGGCTGCCGGGCGAACCGCGGTTCGCGTACGCCTCGACGGCGAGTCCGGCGGCGGTCAGGGCCACGCCCCACGGCAGGCCTGCGGGTGGCGCCGCCGGGGCGGGGATCTGCTCATCGGGCACCAGGTCCTCGGCGGCCTCCGGCGTGGCCGTGGCCCGCACCGGCCTGGTGCGCAGCGTGAGCGCGCTCGCCGTCGCGGCGGCCGCCGGAACCAGGGTCAGCAGGACGAGGGCGGCGGCCAGTGGCAGCGGTGCCTCGGCGCCGAGAAGACCGGCCGCGGCGCCGTCGAACGGCAGCCCGGACAGATCGCCGCGCAGGTGGAGGAAGAAGAGCAGCGCGACCATCGAGCCGAGGGTGCACGAGACCGCGGTGGAGACCGCGGCGAGCACGCTGAGCCGCACCGGTCCGAGGCCGACGGCGGACAGTCCGGCGCGCGGGCGGGTGCTCGGGTCCGTACGTGCCACCGCGACCGCGAACTGCACGGTGGCGGCCAGCGGTACGAAGCACCACAGCAGCCGCAACACGGAACCGGCGGAGTGCCCCGGGTGCCCGGAGGCGTAACCGAGCGTGCAGAGCAGGAGGAAGCCGACCCCGGCGGAGGCGGCCGCGACGAGCAGCCGCCGCATCAGGACCAGTGGATGGGAACCGCGGGCTAGACGGAGAGCGAGCACGCCGCGCGGCCCTCCGCATCGGTCACGGCGGGCAGGGCGACCGTCGCGACCCGGCGTCCGTCCAGCAGCGGCACCATGCGGTCGGCGAGAGCGGCGATCTCCGCGTCGTGGGTGGCGAGCACCACCGTGATGCCGTGCGACCGGGCCGCGCTCGTCAGGGTGCGCAGCACGTGGGCGCGGTCGGTGCGGTGCAGCGTCGCGGTCGGCTCGTCGGCGAAGATCACCGCGGGTGCGGCGGCCAGCGCGCGGGCCACCGAGATCCGCTGCCGCTGGCTCTGCTGGAGGGTGTGCGGCCGCTTCCGCGCGCACATGCCGATGTCGAGGCGCTCCAGCCACTCCATGGCGGCCTTCTTGGCCTCCCGGTGCGAGGAGCCGCGCAGCAGCAGCGGCAGGGCGGTGTTCTCCCAGGTGCTGAGCTCCGGGACGAGCTGGGGTTCGGGGGCGATCCAGCCGAACTTGTCGCGGCGCAGCCGCTCACGCAGCCGCGGGCCCATGGTGTGGACGGGGACGCTGTTGAACCACACCTCGCCCTGCTGGGGCACCAGCTGGCCGGAGAGGCAGTGCAGCAGCGTCGTCTTGCCGCTGCCGCGCGGGCCGGTCACCGCGAGGATCTCGCCGTCGCGGATCCCCAGGGAGACTCCGCCGAGCGCGGGTGAGCCGTTGTGGGAGTGCTGCAGGGAACGCGCCCAGATCACGTCGTTGTCCGGCGGGGCCACCATGGCGTACACCTCGGTTCAGATCAGATATCCCGTTCCCCCGTACGGGGGAACGAAGGCGGGGCCGATCGGTCACTCGGCACCGTAGGGATTCGGATCGCGGTGTGCGCACAGCACGCGGCCCGGGTGCGCTTCTTCCCACTCGAATGGGCGCATCCGGGCCGCGTGGGCCGTATGAAATGACCGCTGGAGCGCCGTCGCGGGACGGTCAAGCGGCGGTCAAGCCGACGGCTGCCGTTGGGCCGTTCGGCCTCACCGAGGGCTCGGCCTGCGGAAGGCCGGCCGCGCGGGAGGCGCGGAACGCCCGGCCCGCGGCAGGCCCGGCCTCTCGGAAGGCGTGGGGGCCCGGGGTCAGAGCTTCGTCCAGGCCTCCGTCAGGACGGACCGCAGGATGCCTTCGATCTCGTCGAACGTGGACTGGTCGGAGATCAGCGGCGGCGCGAGCTGGACGACCGGGTCGCCACGGTCGTCGGCCCGGCAGTACAGGCCGTTGTCGTACAGCGCCTTGGAGAGGAAGCCGTACAGGACGCGCTCGGTCTCCTCGTCCGTGAACGTCTCCTTGGTGACCTTGTCCTTCACCAGCTCGATGCCGTAGAAGAAGCCGTTGCCGCGGACGTCGCCGACGATCGGCAGGTCGTGCAGCTTCTGGAGCGTGGTGAAGAACGCGTTCTCGTTGTCGAGGACGTGCTGGTTGAGGCCCTCGCGCTCGAAGATGTCGAGGTTGGCGAGGCCGACCGCGGCGGAGACCGGGTGACCGCCGAAGGTGTATCCGTGCAGGAAGGTGTTGTCGCCCTCGTAGAACGGCTCGGCGAGCTTGTCCGAGATGATGCAGGCGCCGATCGGCGAGTAGCCCGAGGTCATGCCCTTGGCGCAGGTGATCATGTCCGGCACGTAGCCGAACTTGTCGCAGGCGAACATCGTGCCGAGCCGGCCGAAGGCGCAGATGACCTCGTCGGAGACGAGCAGCACGTCGTACTGGTCGCAGATCTCGCGGACACGCTGGAAGTAGCCGGGCGGGGGCGGGAAGCAGCCGCCCGCGTTCTGCACGGGCTCCAGGAAGACGGCCGCGACGGTGTCCGGGCCCTCGAAGAGGATCTCCTGCTCGATCTGGTCGGCGGCCCAGCGGCCGAACGCCTCCGGGTCGTCACCGAAGAGCGGGGCGCGGTAGATGTTGGTGTTCGGCACCTTGTGCGCGCCGGGGACCAGCGGCTCGAAGGGGGCCTTGAGGGCCGGCAGACCGGTGATGGACAGGGCGCCCTGCGGGGTGCCGTGGTAGGCGACCGCACGCGAGATGACCTTGTACTTGGTCGGCTTGCCCTTGAGCTTGAAGTACTGCTTGGCCAGCTTCCAGGCGGTCTCGACGGCCTCGCCGCCACCGGTGGTGAAGAAGACCTTGTTCAGGTCGCCCGGGGCGTAGTCGGCGAGGCGCTCGGCCAGCTCGACGGCCTTCGGGTGGGCGTAGGACCACACCGGGAAGAAGGCCAGCTCCTGGGCCTGCTTGTACGCGGCCTCGGCGAGCTCGTGACGGCCGTGGCCGGCGTTGACGACGAACAGGCCGGACAGGCCGTCGAGGTAGCGCTTGCCCTGGTCGTCGTAGATGTAGGTGCCCTCGCCACGCACGATGGTGGGAACGCTTGCGTTCTCGTAGTCCGACATGCGGGTGAAGTGCATCCACAGGTGGTCGTACGCGGTCCGGCTGAGGTCCTTGCTCACGGCTATCGGGTTCCCCACATATAGGTCTGCTTCTTGAGCTTGAGGTAGACGAAGCTCTCGGTGGAGCGCACGCCGGGAATGGCCCGGATGCGTTTGTTGATCGTCTCCAGCAGGTGGTCGTCGTCCTCGCAGACGATCTCCACCATCAGGTCGAAGGAGCCCGCGGTCATCACCACGTACTCGCATTCGGTCATGGCCGACAGGGCCTCCGCGACGGGGTCGAGGTCACCCTCGACGTTGATCCCGACCATCGCCTGCCGCCGGAAACCCACGGTGAGCGGGTCGGTGACGGCGACGATCTGCATCACGCCCTGGTCGAGCAGCTTCTGGACGCGCTGGCGCACGGCCGCCTCGGAGAGGCCCACGGCCTTGCCGATCGCGGCGTACGGGCGACGCCCGTCCTCCTGGAGCTGCTCGATGATTGCGAGGGAGACGGCATCGACCGCTGGGGACGATCCGTTCCCGGTCCTGGAGTCTGCGCTGCGACTGGCCACGGGGCCACTCTGCACCGGGACTCGTCTGTCTCGCAACCCCAGATCGATGAAATTCGTTGTTGCGAGGCTTGGATCTCACTGAATCCGAAGTTGGCGGCGGTTGGGTATGTCGAAACCGTTACCCATGCGGCTAGGCTGGACGTCTCACCCATTGGACGTGTCGACAGGAGGGGTGGTTGTGACCACCGAGGTGCGCCGTCTGCGCAACTACATCAATGGAGAGTTCCGGGACGCCGCCGACGGGCGGACCATCGATGTGGTCAACCCGGTGACGGAGGAGGTCTACGCGACCTCCCCGCTGTCCGGCGAGGCCGACGTCGATGCCGCGATGGACGCCGCGGCCGCTGCCTTCCCGGCCTGGCGCGACGCGACGCCGGCCGAGCGCCAGCGCGCCCTGCTGAAGATCGCGGACGCCTTCGAGGAGCGTGCCGAGGACCTCATCGCGGCCGAGTCCGAGAACACCGGCAAGCCGATCGGGCTGACCCGCACCGAAGAGATCCCGCCGATGGTGGACCAGATCCGCTTCTTCGCGGGCGCCGCCCGGCTGCTGGAGGGCCGCTCGGCAGGCGAGTACATGGAGGGCCTCACCTCCATCGTCCGCCGCGAGCCGGTCGGTGTCTGCGCCCAGGTCGCGCCGTGGAACTACCCGATGATGATGGCCGTGTGGAAGTTCGCCCCGGCGCTCGCCGCGGGCAACACCGTCGTCATCAAGCCGTCCGACACCACCCCGGCGTCCACCGTGCTGATCGCCGAGATCATCGGGCAGATCCTGCCGAAGGGCGTCTTCAACGTCATCTGCGGCGACCGCGACACCGGCCGCGCGATGGTGGAGCACCGGACCCCGGCCATGGCCTCCATCACGGGTTCGGTCCGGGCCGGCATGCAGGTCGCCGAGTCCGCTGCCAAGGACGTCAAGCGGGTCCACCTGGAGCTCGGCGGCAAGGCTCCCGTCGTCGTCTTCGGGGACACCGACATCGCCAAGGCCGTGGAGGACATCTCGGTCGCGGGCTACTTCAACGCCGGTCAGGACTGTACGGCCGCGACCCGCGTGCTCGTCCACGAGTCGATCCACGACGAGTTCGTCACCGCGCTCGCGAAGGCCGCCGCCGACACGAAGACGGGGCAGCCGGACGACGAGGACGTGCTCTACGGTCCGCTCAACAACGCGAACCAGCTCGCCCAGGTCAGCGGCTTCGTCGAGCGGCTCCCCGCTCACGCCAAGGTCGAGGCGGGCGGCCACCGGGTGGGCGACAAGGGCTACTTCTACGCCCCGACCGTCGTCTCCGGGCTCAAGCAGGACGACGAGATCATCCAGAACGAGGTCTTCGGGCCGGTCATCACCGTTCAGTCGTTCACGGACGAGGCCCAGGCCCTGGAGTGGGCGAACGGCGTGGAGTACGCGCTGGCCTCCTCCGTCTGGACCAAGGACCATGCCCGCGCCATGCGCATGTCCAAGAACCTCGACTTCGGTTGCGTGTGGATCAACACCCACATCCCGCTCGTCGCCGAGATGCCGCACGGCGGGTTCAAGAAGTCCGGCTACGGCAAGGACCTCTCCGCCTACGGCTTCGAGGACTACACCCGCATCAAGCACGTCATGACGTCGCTCGACGGCTGACCGCCGCGGCATTCGACATGGGTACGGCCCCGGGCGCACTGTGCGAGTGCCCGGGGCCGTACCCATGTCGAATGCCGGCACGGCCGCCCCCTGTCTCGTGTCCGCGTGTCCCCGGCCGGCCCGCCCGCCCGGAGCCGGCGCCCTGCCCCCGGCGTCCCTCCTCGACAGGGTGTGCGCAAGGGGACGGCACCGCTGGACGGTTGGTCCATTGCCCGCCGCACCGGCCGCCCGGCATCCTTCGCGGGTGCGAGCGATCCCGAACCACCCCATGTCCCGCCGGTCCCTGCTCAGCGCCTTCGGGGCGGGAGCGGCCGGCGTCGCGCTGGCCGGCTGCGGAGTCCCCGCCGCCTATGTGGAGCCGGGCGACCGTGCCGGACGCGATGACTCCGCCGGCGATCACACACTGCACTTCGCCAACTGGCCGCTCTACATCGACACGGACGACGCGAACGAGTCGAGGCGGCCCACCCTCGACGCGTTCGGCAAGCGGACCGGGATCTCCGTCACGTACACGGAGGAGATCAACGACAACGACGAGTTCTTCGGCAAGATCAGCCCCGCCCTGATGAACCACCAGCAGACCGGCCGCGACCTGATCGTCATCAGCGACTGGATGGCCGCGCGCTTCGTCCGGCTCGGCTGGGTCCAGGAGATGGACCGGGCGAAGCAGCCCAACGTGGCCAGGTATCTCGACCCGCAACTGCGCTCGCCCGCCTTCGACGAGGGGCGGACGCACAGCGTGCCCTGGCAGTCCGGCATCACCGGCATCGCTTACAACAAGAAGAGGCTCGGCCGGGAGATCAAGCACACCAGCGACCTGTGGGCGGCTGACCTGCGTGGCAAGGTGACCCTGCTGTCCGGGCTCGACGAGTCGTTCGCCCTGCTGATGCAGGGCAATGGCGTCGACATCACCCGCTGGAAGCGGGACGACTTCCACGACATCTGCGACCAGGTGGAGAAGCTGGTGAGGAGCAGGCACATCCGCCGCTTCACCGGCAACGACTACATCAAGGACCTCTCCACCGGAGACGTGCTCGCCTGTCAGGCGTACTCCGGCGACGTCATCCAGCTCCAGGCGGACAACCCCGACATCGAGTTCGTGGTACCCGAGGAAGGGGCCGAGCTCTGGGCGGAGTCACTCATGATCCCCAACCTCGCCCGCCACAAGCGCAATGCAGAGGAGCTCGTCGACTACTACTACGAGCCCGAGGTCGCCGCCGAGCTCGCCACCTGGGTCAACTACGTCTGCCCCGTCCCCGCCGCCAGGGACGTCCTGGCCTCCTCCAAGGACGAGGAGACCGCCGCGCTGGCCGAGGACCCGCTGATCTTCCCCGACGACGCCATGCGCGAACGCCTGGCGATCGCCCGCGACATCACCTCGGAGGAGCGCACCGAGTTCGCCAAGAAGTGGAACTCCATCGTCGGCTTGTGAACGGGCACCGCAAGATCAAGCGACTGGCGGCGATGGAACGGACGCCGGAGCCGGTGCCTGCCCAGGACGCCGCTGGGGCGGCCTGAGTCACCCGCCCGACGCAGACCGCCTCGGCGCCCTCACGGCTTCCGTGCCACCGCACCGAACTGGGCGACCTCGGCCCCGGCCGGGCCGGGCCCGGGACGCCAGCGCGCGCACGAGACGATGCCCGGATCGAGGATGTCCAGCCCGTCCAGGAACGCGGCGAACTCGAAACGGCCACGGGCGGTGATCGGGGGAGTGGCGTTCTCGTTCCAGAACCGCATCGCGGCCTCGTTGCCCTCACCGCCCAGCTCCAGCGTGGGGTGGGTGAGCACCAGATAGCTGCCGGACGGCACCGCGGCCATCAGCTGCCCGACGATCCGCAGCGCCTCGTCCGTGTCCAGGACGAAGTTCAGCATGCCCAGCAGCATGACCGCGACCGGGCGCTCCAGGTCGAGCGTGGGCTGCGCCGCCCGCAGGATCCGGTCCGGGTGACGGGCGTCCGCGTCGATGTACTCGGTCGCGCCCTCCGGCGAACTGGTGAGCAACGAGCGGGCGTGGGCCAGGACGATCGGGTCGTTGTCGACGTACACGACACGGGCGTCGGGCGCGGTGTGCTGGGCCACCTCATGGGTGTTGTCCGCCGTCGGCAGGCCGGTGCCGATGTCCAGGAACTGGCCGATGCCCGCGTCGCCGGCCAGATACCGCACCGCCCGCCCGAGGAACGCCCGGTCCGCCCGCGCCACTTCGCCGATTCTCGGATACATGCCGGTGACCTGGTCACCGACCGCCCGGTCCACCGGGAAGTGGTCCTGGCCGCCGAGCCAGTAGTTCCAGACCCGGGCGTTGTGGGCGACGTCGGAACGGACGCGGGCGGAAAGCGAATTGCTGCGGGGGGCGGTCACTGCTGACTCCTTGGCGCCGGCCTGGCATCAGGACGATGAGGTCCCGTACATGATGCCGGACCGGTCAAGATCCCTGGCCCATAGCGGAGTTGAGGATCACCTTGTGCAGGACGTCGATCCGGTTGGTGGTGATGGAGTCCACGCCCTGCCGGATCAGCCTGCGCATGGTGCGGCCGGTGTCCGCCGTCCACGCCGACACCAGCAGCCCGTCCCGGTGGTTGCGGTCCGTCAGCTCCCGGCTCACCAGACCGAACCGGTAGTTCAGCCAGCGCGGCCGCACCGCCTCCAGCAGTGCCGCCCGGGGCGGCGCGAGCGTCGTCCACGTCATCGCGATCTCGGCGGCCGGGTCGGCGGCCCGCACCCGCAGCATCGCCTCGGGCCCCGCGCAGTAGTAGGCGCGCTCACCGGCCCCGCACTCACGGACCACGCCGACGGTCGTTCGTACGGATGTGTCGGTGGAGCCGGGCAGGTCGAGCATGAGACGGTGTGCCCCGGCGACGAGCAGGGCCTCGCGCAGGGTCGGCACCGCACCCGCCGTCAGCTCGGTCAGCTCCTGATGGGTGAGCCGGTCCAGCCGCACGTCATGACCCCACAGCCGCTCCAGCGTGGCGTCGTGCAGCAGGACCGGCACACCGTCGCGGGTCACCCGGACGTCGATCTCGACCGCATCCGCCCCCCGGTCGAGGGCGGAGCGGATTGAGGCGAGGGTGTTCTCGCGGACGCGGTACGGATCACCGCGGTGCGCTACGGCGGTGACGGGGGCGACAGGGGTGACAGGGGTGGCCATGGGGACATTGTCACCGCCGGGGGCTCATCGGCCGGTGCGCTCCAGCCAGTCCGTCGTGTACGTGTCGATCTCGGCGGACAGCGTGCGCTTGCCGGCCGCGTCGAGGAAGGACGCCTCGACGGCGTTCTTCGCGAGCGCGGCGAGACCCCGCTCGTCGAGCCCCAGGAGGCGGGCTGCCACCCCGTACTCGCTGTTGAGGTCGGTACCGAACATGGGCGGGTCGTCGCTGTTGATGGTGACCAGCACCCCGGCCTCCACCATCTCCCTGACCGGGTGCTGCTCTATGTCCGCGACCGCGCGGGTCGCGATGTTGGAGGTGGGGCACACCTCCAGCGCGATGCGGTGCTCGGCGAGATGGGCCAGCAGCTTCGGGTCGCGCACGGAACTGGTGCCGTGGCCGATGCGCTCGGCGCGCAACGAGGTCAGCGCGTCCCAGACGGTCTGCGGTCCTGTGGTCTCCCCGGCGTGCGGCACGGAGTGCAGGCCCTCGGCGATCGCCCGGTCGAAGTAGGGCTTGAACTGGGGGCGGTCCACTCCGATCTCCGGGCCACCGAGACCGAACGAGACGAGCCCTTCCGGCCGCAGGTCCACGGCGAGGCGGGTGGTCTCCTCCGCGGCCTCCAGCCCGGCCTCGCCCGGAATGTCGAAGCACCAGCGCAACACGACCCCGAGCTCGGACTCGGCGGCCTTGCGGGCGTCCTCGATGGCTTCCATGAAGGCCTGCTCCGGGATGCCGCGGCGGGTGGAGGAGAAGGGGGTGACGGTCAGCTCCGCGTAACGGATGTTCTGCCGCGCCATGTCGCGGGCGACCTCGAACGTCAGCAGCCGGACGTCCTCCGGGGTGCGGATCAGGTCCACGACCGAGAGGTACACATCGATGAAGTGGCCGAAGTCGGTGAAGGAGAAGTAGTCGGCCAGTGCCTCGGGGGCGGTGGGGACCTTGGAGTCGGGGTGGTGAGCCGCCAGTTCGGCGACGATGCGGGGCGAGGCCGAGCCGACATGGTGGACGTGGAGCTCGGCCTTGGGCAGCCCCGCGATGAAGGGGTGCAGATCGGTCATCGGATCCTCCGGGGGCGGTGGTGGCGCGGTGCCCGGTACGTCGTGGGGACCGGGCAGGGGACGGGGGTCATCGTAGGACGGCAACGGCCCGTAGCATGACGGGCATCACGATGGGGGAGGCCCATGTCAGACAGCTCAGAACGCCCCGCGGAGGGGTCCGCGCCGCGCGATCCGTGGGCTCCACCGGAGAACAGGGTGCCGTTGGAGAAGAACACCGGGGACCCCCGCCTGCCGTCGGACGGCGCCACCGGGGAGCCCCGCCCGCCGGCCGTGCACGACCAGCAGACCGTCACCTCGATGCCGAACGCCGGGACGGGGCCGATACCCGCAGCCGGCTTCGGCCCACCTGACCAGGGACAGCCGGCCGGCCCCGGCGCCTGGCAGGACCCTGGATCGGTGCCGCCACCGCCGGTCGGACCGAACGGACCGGGGCAGCCGACCCCGCCGCCCGTGGGGCAGTACGGCTACCCCGCCCCACCGCAGCCGCAGTACGGATACCCGGCGCCGCCGGTTCCGCAGTACGGCGACTACCCGGGGTATCCCGGGTACGGCCAGAACGCGTGGGGCGGGCCCGGCCCCGCGAACGGGATGGGCATCGCCTCCCTGGTGCTCGGCATCATCTCCGTGGCCGGTTTCTGCATGTACGGCCTCGGCATCATCCTCGGTGTCCTCGCGCTGATCTTCGGTCTGATAGGCCGGGGCCGGGTCACCAAGGGTGAGGCCAACAACGGCGGCGTGGCCCTGGCGGGGATCATCCTCGGCTCGATCGGCATCGTCGTCAGTGCGGCGTTCCTAGGGTTCTTCATCTGGGCCGTCACCAACGACGACCTCGACTCCGACAGCGGTTCGATCTACGAGGGGACGTCGCTCGTCCTCGACGCGGCGCACCAGTAGGGAAGCGGAGGCCGCAAGCCCTCCGGCGCAGGACGCCGACCGGTGCTGACCACCGGACGGGGCCCGGGCGCCGGGTGGCACGGACGGGCCTGCTGCCCGGTGTCTGCGCAGACGGCCCGCGGGGCGGTGGAAACCTTCCACCGCCCCGCGGGCCGTTTCATATGCCGTCCGCGCCGCCCCGTCCCGGAGCGCCGCCCGTCCCGTCCCGGAGCGCGGCCCGCGCCTCCATCAGCGCGAACCCCAGCAGATTCAGGCCCCGCCACGCCGCCGGATCCTCCGCACGCGGATCGTCCGCCGCGAGCCCGATGCCCCAGATCCGGTCCAGAGGGCTCGCCTCCACCAGCACCCGGTCGCCCGTGCCCAGCAGGAACCCGCCCAGCTCCGGGCTCTGGCCGAACTTGTGGACGCTGCCCGTCACCACCAGCCCGTACCGCTCGCGCTCCCAGACGCTGTCGTCGAAATCGCGGACCAGGCGGCCCACCTTCTTCGCCTCGGCGGGACTCTGCGCCGCCACCGCCCGCTCCGCGGCCTCCGCGTCCCCGAACAGCCTCGCCTTGCCGGCCATCATCCAGTGCTCGGCCGACGCGTACGTCACCCCGTCGACCGTGAACGGCGACGGCCACCACTGACTGAGGCAGCTCGCACCGATCCGGCCGTCCGGGCGCGGACGGTGCCCCCAGAACAGCAGGTACTTCGCCCTGCCGCCCCGGTCGCCCCCGCCGGCCAGCGCCATGAGCCCACCGACATCCCGGACATCTCCGATGTGTTCCATGACACGCGAGTCTGTCATCCGCCACTGACACTCCGTACGGGGAATTCCGCACCGACGCGACACATGGTCGACAGATTCCGTCGCGTAACCAAAAGGCAACAACGGAATCACTTGTTGGGCTCGGTCTCCTCTGTCAGGATCGGCACTCAAATCGAGCAGAAGCTACGCCGCCCCCGGACTGCGGGGCAGCGGCGGAGGAGAGCGTGATGGGCAACAGTTTCGAGGTACAGGACCGCTTCGCGGCAGGCGCGCAGTACATCGGCGGAAGACTGCGGCCCGGCACATCGGGACGCAGCCACGACGTCGTGGATCCGGCCACCGGCGACACCGTCTACACCTACGAGCTGGCCGGGACCGCCGACGTGGACGCGGCCGTCGCCGCCGCGCGCGAGGCGTTCCCCGGCTGGTCCGGAGCCACCCCGGCCGAGCGGTCCGAGGCCATGCACCGCTTCGCCGCCGTCCTCGCCGAGCAGGCGGACGACTTCGCGTACGCGGAGTCCCTCCAGTGCGGCAAGCCGGTGAAGCTCTCCACCGGGTTCGACGTCCCCGGGACGGTCGACAACACCTCCTTCTTCGCCGGCGCCGCCCGCCACCTGGAGGGAAAGTCCGCCGCCGAGTACGACGGCGACCACACCTCGTACGTACGGCGCGAGGCGATCGGGGTCATCGGCTCCATCGCCCCCTGGAACTACCCGCTCCAGATGGCCGCCTGGAAGATCCTCCCGGCGGTCGCCGCCGGTAACACCATCGTGCTCAAGCCCGCCGAGATCACCCCGCTCACCTCGCTGATGTTCGCGCAGGCGGCCACCCGGGCGGGCATCCCGGACGGTGTGATCAACATCGTCACCGGCACCGGAAAGGACGCGGGCGAACACCTCGTCGGTCACCCCGACGTCGTGATGACTTCGTTCACCGGCTCCACCGCGGTCGGCAAGCGCGTCGCGGAGATCGCCACCTCCACCGTCAAGCGCCTCCACCTCGAACTCGGCGGCAAGGCCCCCTTCGTGGTCTTCGACGACGCCGACCTGGAGGCCGCGGTCAACGGAGCCGTCGCCGGATCCCTCATCAACACCGGCCAGGACTGCACGGCGGCCACCCGCGCCTATGTCCAGCGCCCGCTCTACGACGCCTTCGTCCAGGGCGTCGCCGCGCTGATGGAGACCGTCCGGGTCGGCGACCCGTTCGACCCGAAGACCGACCTCGGCCCGCTGATCAGCCACGCCCAGCGCGACCGGGTCGCCAGCTTCGTCGAGCGCGCCCGCGCCTACGCCACGGTCGTCACCGGTGGTGAGGCTCCCGGCGGCGAACTGGCCGACGGCGCCTACTACCGGCCGACCCTGGTCGCCGGGGCCGCACAGGACAGCGAGATCGTCCAGTCCGAGATCTTCGGCCCGGTCCTCGTCGTGCTGCCCTTCGACACCGACGACGAGGGCATCGCGCTGGCCAACGACACCCCCTACGGACTGGCCGCCTCCGCCTGGAGCCGCGACCTGTACCGCGCCAACCGCGCCACCCGCGAGATCAAGGCGGGCTGTGTGTGGATCAACGACCACATCCCGATCATCAGCGAGATGCCGCACGGCGGATACAAGGCCAGCGGCTTCGGCAAGGACATGTCGTCGTACTCCTTCGAGGAGTACACGCAGGTCAAGCACGTGATGTACGACAACACCGCGGTCGCCCGGAAGGACTGGCACCGCACGATCTTCGGGGACCGATAACCCGGCCGTTCCGGCCGCACACCCACCCGAAAGGGCAACGCGTATGGAGCAGTACGAGCCCGAGCGCCTCTCGGCGGCCCAGCTGGCCGCGATGCGCCGGAGTCTGACCAACGGCAGGGGAGCCCTCACCCGCCGATCGCTGCTGCGCGCCTCAGGCATGGGCGCGCTCGCGATCGGCGGTCTGGGGACCCTGAGCGCGTGCGGCATCCCGCCCGCCAAACGGGAGGGCGACGCGGCGGCGGCCTCGGACGACCACTCGGCCAAGGAGAAGCAGGTCAACTTCTCCAACTGGACCGAGTACATGGACGTCAGCGAGGACGAGAAGCACCGGCCCACCCTGGAAGCGTTCACCGAGCGCACCGGGATCAAGGTCAAGTACACCGAGGACATCAACGACAACGTCGAGTTCTTCGGGAAGATCAAGCCGCAGCTCGCGGCCGGCCAGGACACCGGCCGCGACCTGATCATCGTCACCGACTGGCTGGCCGCCCGCATCATCCGGCTCGGCTGGGCCCAGAGGCTCGACCCGGCGAACCTGCCGCACGCCTTCGCCAACCTCTCGCCCCAGTTCCGCACCCCGGACTGGGACCCGGGCCGCGCCTACTCCTACCCATGGACCGGCATCCCGACCGTCATCGCGTACAACTCCAAGGCGACAGGCGGCCGCAAGGTCGACTCCGTCACGCAGCTGCTCGACGACCCCACGCTCAAGGGCCGGGTCGGCTTCCTCTCCGAGATGCGCGACTCCGTCGGCATGACCCTGCTCGACATGGGCAAGGACCCGGGCAAGTTCACCGACGCGGACTACGACGCCGCGATAGGCCGGATACAGAAGGGCGTCGACAAGAACCAGATACGCCGCTTCACCGGCAACGACTACACCGCCGACCTCGACAAGGGCGACATCGCCGCCTGCGTCGCCTGGGCCGGCGACATCATCCAGCTCCAGGCCGGAAACCCGGACATCAAGTTCGCCATCCCGGCCGCCGGATACATCACCTCCAGCGACAACATGCTGATTCCCGCCAGGGCGCGGCACAAGACCAACGCCGAGAAGCTCATGGACTACTACTACGAGCCCCCGGTCGCCGCCCAGCTCGCCGCGTACATCAACTACGTCTGCCCGGTCGACGGGGTCCGTGACGAACTCGCCCGGATCGACAAGGCGATGGCCGACAACACGCTGATCCTTCCGGACAGGGCGATGGCCGCGAAGTCGCACGCCTTCCGCTCCCTGACCGCCGAGGAAGAGACGGCGTACGAGGAGAAGTTCGCCAAGCTCATCGGCGCCTGACCGCCACGCCCTCCCTCCCCTGATCTCCCTCTGACACCACTGGGACTGCGATCCATGACACAGCAGCAGACAGGCGGCGACGTCCGCCTCACCGGGATCAGCAAGACGTACGGCTCCTTCGCCGCCGTCCGACCGCTCGATCTCACCGTCCCGCAGGGTTCCTTCTTCGCGCTGCTCGGCGCGTCCGGCTGCGGCAAGACCACCACCCTGCGGATGATCGCGGGCCTGGAGGACGCCACCACCGGCACCATCTCGCTCGGTGGCCGCGACATCACCGGCCTCCCCCCGTACAAGCGGCCCGTCAACACGGTCTTCCAGAGCTATGCGCTCTTCCCGCACCTCGACATCACGGAGAACGTCGCCTTCGGTCTGCGCCGACGCGGCATCAAGTCGGTCAAGAAGCAGGTCGACGACATGCTCGAGCTCGTCCAGCTCGGAGACTTCGCGAAGCGCAAGCCCCATCAGCTCTCCGGTGGCCAGCAACAGCGCGTCGCCGTCGCCCGCGCCCTGATCAACCACCCCCAGGTGCTGCTCCTCGACGAACCGCTCGGCGCCCTCGACCTCAAGCTGCGCCGCCAGATGCAGCTCGAACTCAAGCGCATCCAGACCGAGGTCGGCATCACGTTCATCCACGTCACCCACGACCAGGAGGAGGCCATGACCATGGCCGACACCGTCGCGGTGATGAACGCCGGCCGGGTGGAACAGCTGGGGGACCCGGCCGATCTGTACGAGAACCCGCGGACCACGTTCGTCGCCAACTTCCTCGGCACCTCGAACCTCATCGAGGGCGAAGTCGTCTCCACCGGCACGGACCTCGTCGTGTCGGCCGGCGGCGGCAAGCTGCGGCTGCCCGCCGACCGGTGTCCGGCACCGACCGTGAACGGCGGCAGGCTGCTCCTCGGTATCCGCCCGGAGAAGATATCCCTCGCGCACCGCGACGACGCGGACGCGATAGCGCAGGGCCGGAACCGGGTCACCGGCCGCATCGTCGACTCCAGCTTCATCGGCGTCTCCACGCAGTACGTGGTGGAGAGTCCGGCCGGCAAGTCGCTCCAGGTCTACGAGCAGAACATCGAGCGTGACACCCGGCTCACCGCCGGTTCCGAGGTCGTCCTGCACTGGAACCCGGCGCACACCTTCGGCCTGGACGCCGCCCAGGACATCGACGCCGGTGTGGAGACGGTGGAGGACGCGGCGTGAGCCTCACCAAGGAGGCGCCACCGGCCCCCGCCACCGAGCCGGAAGTGCGCAAACCGTCCACCCGCAGGCGCCTCGTCCCGTACTGGCTGCTGCTCCCCGGCATCCTGTGGCTCGTCGTCTTCTTCGCGCTGCCGCTGGTCTACCAGGCCTCGACCTCCGTGCAGACGGGATCCCTGGAGAAGGGATTCGAGGTCACCTGGCACTTCCAGACCTACTGGGACGCGCTGACGGACTACTACCCGCAGTTCATCCGGTCGCTGCTCTACGCGGGCACTGCCACGATCCTGTGTCTGCTCCTCGGCTACCCGCTCGCCTACCTCATCGCGTTCAAGGCCGGCCGCTGGCGCAACCTGGTGCTGGTGCTGGTCATCGCACCCTTCTTCACCAGCTTCCTGATCCGTACGCTCGCCTGGAAGACGATCCTCGCGGACGGCGGCGCGGTCGTCGACGTACTGAACACGCTGCACGTCCTGGACGTCACCAGCTGGCTCGGCTGGACCGAGAACAACCGCGTGCTGGCCACGCCGATGGCGGTGGTCTGCGGTCTCACGTACAACTTCCTGCCGTTCATGATCCTGCCGCTCTACACCTCACTGGAGCGGATCGACGGCCGGCTGCACGAAGCCGCCGGGGATCTGTACGCCACCCCCGCCACCACCTTCCGCAAGGTGACGTTCCCGCTCTCCATGCCGGGTGTCGTCTCCGGGACGCTGCTGACCTTCATCCCGGCCAGCGGTGACTACGTGAACGCGGAACTGCTGGGCTCCACCGACACCAAGATGGTCGGCAGCGTCATCCAGAGCCAGTTCCTGCGGGTCCTCGACTATCCGACGGCGGCCGCGCTCTCCTTCATCCTCATGGCGGTCGTCCTGATCGCGGTCACCTTCTACATTCGCCGCTCCGGGACGGAGGACCTGGTCTGATGCCCCTGCTTCGCCTGCTGCGACGCCATCTGATCGTGATCGCGGGTCTGCTGACCCTCGGCTACATGATCCTGCCGAACATCGTCGTGATGGTGTTCTCGTTCAACAAGCCCAACGGGCGCTTCAACTACTCCTGGCAGCGCTTCTCGGCGGACGCCTGGAAGGACCCCTGCGGCGTCGCCGACATGTGCGGTTCCCTCTCGCTCTCCCTCCAGATCGCCGTCTGGGCCACGGTCGGCGCGACCGTGCTCGGCACGATGATCGCGTTCGCCCTGGTCCGCTACCGGTTCCGGGCGCGCGGTGCGATCAACTCGCTGATCTTCCTGCCCATGGCGATGCCCGAGGTCGTCATGGCCGCGTCGCTGCTCACGCTGTTCCTCAACATGGGCGCGCAGCTCGGCTTCTGGACGATCCTCATCGCGCACATCATGTTCTGCCTCAGCTTCGTCGTGACGGCCGTCAAGGCTCGCGTCATGTCGATGGACCCGAGGCTGGAGGAGGCGGCCCGAGACCTGTACGCAGGACCGGTACAGACCTTCCTGCGGGTGACCCTGCCGATCGCCGCCCCCGGAATCGCCGCGGGAGCGCTGCTCGCCTTCGCGCTCTCCTTCGACGATTTCATCATCACCAATTTCAATGCGGGTTCCACCGTCACCTTCCCCATGTTTGTCTGGGGCTCGGCGCAGCGCGGTACGCCCGTACAGATCAACGTCATCGGCACGGCGATGTTCGTCATCGCGGTACTGGTGGTTCTCGCCGGGCAGCTGATCGCCAACCGGCGCAAAAACGCACGACCCTGAATGCCTGAAGGAGTTGGAAACCATGGCCCCAGCTGCCATGCGTACTGCTGCACGATCACTCTCCGACGCGAAGCCGGTGTCGTTCTGGCTGGACGACCCCGGCAGGCCGGAGGCACTCCCCGCCCTCACCGGCGACGAGCACTGCGATCTGCTCGTCATCGGCGGCGGCTACAGCGGACTGTGGACCGCGCTCCTCGCCAAGGAACGCGAACCGGAACGCGATGTCGTACTGATCGAGGGGCACGAGACGGGCTGGGCCGCCTCGGGCCGCAACGGTGGTTTCTGCGCCGCCTCCCTCACTCATGGTCTGCCCAACGGACTGGAGCGCTGGGCCGACGAGATCAGGACGCTGGAGGAGTTGGGCGCGCGCAACCTCGACGCCATCGAGGCGGCCGTGGCCCGCTACTCCCTCGACTGCGAGTTCGAGCGCACCGGCGAGATCGATGTCGCCACCCAGCCCCACCAGCTCGATGAGCTGCGGGAATGGCACCAAGAAGCCGAACGGAACGGCTTCGGCGGGGTGGAGTTCCTCGACCGGGACGCCCTGCGCGCAGAAGTCGACTCACCGACTTTCCTGGGCGGCCTGTGGGACCGGCGGGGTGTCGCGATGCTGCATCCGGCCAAGCTGGTCTGGGGCCTGAAGCGGGCCTGCCTCGACCTGGGTGTGCGCATCTACGAGCACACCCGCGGGCTGGAACTGGCCCGAACCGGAACCGGAATGGCGGTCCGCACGCCCTACGGCAAGGTGCTCGCCCGCCGCGTCGCCCTGGGGACGAACATCTTCCCCTCGCTCGTGAAGCGGGTGCGCCCGTACACCGTCCCGGTCTACGACTACGCGTTGATGACCGAGCCGCTGACCGAGGACCAGCTCACCGCCATCGGCTGGAAGAACAGGCAGGGGCTGGGGGACAGCGCCAATCAGTTCCACTACTTCCGGCTTTCCGCGGACAACCGGATCCTGTGGGGCGGCTATGACGCGATCTATCCGTACGGCGGCAGGCTGAGCGCCGATCTCGACCAGCGGCCCGAGACGTTCCTGAAACTCGCCGGGCAGTTCTTCGAGTGTTTTCCGCAATTGGCTGGTGTGCGGTTCAGCCATGCCTGGGGCGGTGCGATCGACACCTGTTCCCGCTTTTCCGCATTCTTCGGCACGGCCCATCAGGGCCGGGTCGCCTACGCTGCCGGATTCACCGGACTCGGCGTCGGGGCCACCCGGTTCGGCGCTGATGTCATGCTCGACCTCCTCGCGGGCGGACCCACCGAGCGGACGGCCCTGGAGATGGTGCGGACCAAGCCGATGCCGTTCCCGCCGGAGCCCCTCGCGTGGGCCGGGATCGAGCTGACGAAGCGGTCGCTGGCCAGGGCGGACGACAACGGAGGCCGCCGCAATCTGTGGCTGCGGACGATGGACCGTGTGGGGCTCGGGTTCGACAGCTGAGTCATCTCGCCGCCCCCGTGACCCAGCTCACTACCGATGGGTAGCCGAACTCGCGTAAGGGATCGGCCCGTCCGCTCTCTCCCCGTGTGAATGCACCGGCAACTCGTGCCGGTGCGAAACGGAACGGAGGCCGGCCATGACGGACACGGGCGTCGAGGCAGCAGTCGAGTGGCTTGCGTCAGTGGCACCGGATCCCGGTGCCTGCCGGCGGGAATGGGAGCGCGATCCGCGGCGGATCGCGCTCCTGCCCGCAGGCCGGCGCTGGGACGTGCTGATCCTCCCGGGGGTGCTGGGTTATCCGACGCTGGACGTGGTCACCCGGCTCGTCGACCGGCCGGGACCGGTGCTCTCCGACTTCGGCGACGCCCGCATGGGCTTCTTCGTGCCGCCGGGCACGGCCGCCCGCTGGCTGGGCACGGGGGTGCGCGGCGCGGGCCGGGGCACCTGGATCGTCGTCCCGCACCCGGGGCGGGCCGTCGTCGCAGGGGTGCGCTGGCTGATTCCCCCGGACGGATCCGGCACGCTCACCGATGCCACGCTGCTGGAGCTGGCGATGCACGAGGCCGCGGCGGGAAGCCGGGAGTAGGGGGCAGGGCGGCGGCGGGGAAGAGGTGGCGGATGCCAGAGGTCTTGACAAGTCGATTGGTCTGGACCAGGTTGTGCGCCACACTCAATTCCCCCCTGCACGGAGGCCGTTGTGGAACGCACGGGACCCCCCGCCCGCATGACCGGACTTCTGGCCGCCTTCTCGGCCGCCCTGCTGGCTGCCGGCGGCCTGGCCGCCACGGCACCGAGCGCTGCCGCGGCCGACGCCGATCTGGCGCGCAACGGCAACTTCGAGGCCGGCCTGAGCGGCTGGGACTGTACGGGTGGCAGCGGAGCCGCCGTCAGCACGCCCGTACACGGCGGCACCTCCGCGCTGAAGGCGACCCCGGCCGGCAGCGACAACGCCAAGTGCTCCCAGACCGTGACGGTCAAGCCGGACTCCACGTACACGCTGAGCGCCTGGGTGCAGGGCAGCTACGTCTACCTGGGTGCGGCCGGCACCGGCACCACCGACGTGTCGACGTGGACGCAGTCCGCCGGGGAGTGGAAGCAGCTCTCCACCACCTTCAGGACGGGCGCGGCGACCACCTCGGTCACCGTGTACACGCACGGCTGGTACGGCACCCCCGCCTACTACGCCGACGACCTCAGCCTCGTCGGACCCGGCGGCGCCGCGGTCGTACTCCCGGCGGTCCCCGCGGGCCTCAGGGCCGGCACGCCGACCTCGTCCGCGGTCCCGCTGTCCTGGACCGCCGCCACGGGCGCCACGGGGTACAACGTCTACCGGGGCGGTACGAAGGTGCTCTCCGCCACCGGCACCTCCGCGACCGTGACGGGGCTGACCGCCTCGACCGCGTACAGCTTCCAGGTCACCGCCACCAACGAGGCCGGTGAGTCCGCGAAGTCCGCCGCCGTCTCCGCCACCACCGCAGCCGGCGGCGGCGGGGGCGGCAGCAGCTCGGACCTGCCGGCCCACGCCCTCGTCGGCTATCTGCACTCCAGCTTCGCCAACGGCTCCGGCTACACCCGGATGGCGGACGTGCCCGACTCCTGGGACGTCATCGACCTGGCCTTCGGCGAGCCGACCTCCGTCACCTCGGGCGACATCCGCTTCTCGCTGTGCCCCGTCACCGAATGCCCCAACGTCGAGTCCGTGGCAGAGTTCAAGGCCGCCATCAAGGCCAAGCAAGCCGCGGGGAAGAAGGTGCTGATCTCCATCGGCGGCCAGAACGGCCAGGTGCAGCTCGCCACCACCGCCGCCCGTGACACCTTCGTCTCCTCGGTCAGCAAGATCATCGACGAGTACGGGCTGGACGGCCTGGACATCGACTTCGAGGGTCATTCCCTCTCGTTGAACACCGGGGACACGGACTTCCGCAGCCCCACCACGCCGGTCATCGTCAACCTGATCTCCGCGGTGAAGACCCTCAAGGCCAAGTACGGCGAGAAGTTCGTCCTCACGATGGCACCCGAGACCTTCTTCGTGCAGCTCGGCTACCAGTACTACGGCTCCGGGCCGTGGGGCGGACAGGACCCGCGCGCGGGCGCCTACCTGCCGGTGATCCACGCCCTGCGCGACGACCTCACACTGCTGCACGTCCAGGACTACAACTCGGGCTCGATCATGGGCCTGGACAACCAGTACCACTCCATGGGCGGTGCCGACTTCCACATCGCGATGACCGACATGATGCTGACCGGCTTCCCGGTGGCGGGCGACCAGACCAAGGTCTTCCCCGGGCTCCGTCCCGACCAGATCGCGATCGGCCTGCCGGCCTCCACCCAGGCCGGCAACGGACACACCTCACCGGCCGAGGTCACCAAGGCGCTGAACTGCCTGACGAAGAAGACCGACTGCGGCTCGTACGCCACCCACGGGACGTGGTCGGGGCTGCGCGGGCTGATGACGTGGTCCGTCAACTGGGACCGCTTCAACAACTGGGAGTTCTCGAAGAACTTCGACGCCTACTTCGGCGGCTGAGTACTCCGAGGGCCACCAGCAGCACTCCGCACAGCCACCAGCTGCCGGCCACGTCGAGCGGCCAGTGGTAGCCGCGGAGCACCAGACCGATGCCCGTCGCCACCGTCAGCAGGACGGCGGCGACGGGCATCATCCATGCCCGCCCGGCATACGGGGCGAGCAGGATCGCCGCGGCGCCGTACGCGACCGCGGCGGTCGCGGCGTGGCCCGACGGGTAGTAGCCGGTGGCATGGGTCAGTGGCCCCGGGCGGGCGATGACGTCCTTGAGCGGTACGACGAGCAGCGGCACCGCGGCCATGGTCAGGGCGGCGGCGAGGGGTGCCCTGCGCTCCCCCCGCAGCAGGGTCCAGAGGATCGCGCAGCCGAGGACCGGGAGGGCGACCTGCATGTTGCCGAGGTCGGCGAGGAATTCGGTGAGCCCTTCCGGGCCGCGCCCGACGAGGGCCCGTGCGGTGCGCTCGTCCAGGCGGCGCAGCGGGCCGGCGGCCGCGATCTGCCAGGTGGTGAGCGCGAGCAGGGCCACCAGGGCCGACACCACGGAGAAGAAAAGGGCCGTCCGGCCCGGAACAGGGGGGGTTGTTCCGGGCCGGACGGTGGGACCGGTTCGCCGCGCGTCCCGGGGGGTGTGGGACGGGCGGCCACCCGATCGGTGAGGAGTTCCGGGGCCGGGGGCCCCAGTGGCGTGCGCGAAGGCACAACCAGGACGGCGCTGGGGAAGCTCCGACCCGGTATCGCCCGCAGTCCCCTGCGGGCGGGGTGTTTCTCTCATCTGCGGAAACCGTACGTCAGGCGATGGGGGGACCGACAGCGGGAACGGTATCCCGCCATCGCCCCCGCACACCTTCTTCACAGGCCCTCACGCAGGCACCGGGCATCCCTGGAGGAATCGGCAGTGCGCTGCCGCCCGGGGTCGAACGGATCAGACCCCGGCGAATGCCTGCTCGATGACGTCGAGACCTTCGTTGAGCAGGTCCTCGCCGATTACCAGCGGCGGCAGGAAGCGCAGGACGTTTCCGTAGGTGCCGCAGGTGAGGACGAGGACGCCCTCGGCGTGGCAGGCCTTCGCGAGCTGGGCGGCGACTTCCGGGTTCGGGTCCTTCGTGCCCGCCTTCACCAGCTCGATCGCGATCATCGCGCCGCGGCCGCGGATGTCACCGATGAGGCCGCCGTTGGGCAGCTTCGCCTGCATCTCGGCGAGCCGCGCCTTCATGACCTCCTCGATGCGCTTCGCCTTCCCGTTCAGGTCCAGCTCGCGCATCGTCTCGATGGCACCGAGCGCCCCCGCGCAGGCGACCGGGTTTCCGCCGTACGTGCCGCCGAGGCCGCCGGAGTGCGCCGCATCCATGATCTCGGCGCGGCCGGTCACGGCGGAGAGGGGAAGGCCGCCCGCGATGCCCTTGGCGGTCGTGATCAGGTCGGGAACGATGCCCTCGTCCTCGCAGGCGAACCACTGGCCGGTGCGGCAGAAGCCGGACTGGATCTCGTCGGCGACGAAGACGATGCCGTTGTCCTTGGCGAACTGCGCGATCGCCGGGAGGAAGCCCTTCGCCGGTTCGATGAAGCCGCCCTCGCCGAGGACCGGCTCGATGATGATCGCGGCGACGTTGTCCGCGCCGATCTGCTTGGTGATCTCGTCGATGGCCTGGGCGGACGCCTCCGCGCCGGCGTTCTCGGCACCGGTCGGCCAGCGGTAGCCGTACGCCACCGGCACCCGGTAGACCTCGGGCGCGAACGGGCCGAAGCCCTGCTTGTACGGCATGTTCTTCGCCGTCAGCGCCATCGTGAGGTTGGTACGGCCGTGGTAGCCGTGGTCGAAGACGACGACGGCGGTGCGCTTGGTGTAGGCGCGGGCGATCTTCACCGCGTTCTCGACGGCCTCGGCGCCGGAGTTGAACAGCGCGGACTTCTTCGCGTGGTCCCCCGGGGTGAGCTCGGCGAGCTGCTCACAGACCTCGACGTACCCCTCGTACGGCGTCACCATGAAACAGGTGTGGGTGAAGTCGGCGAGCTGGGCGGAGGCGCGGCGCACGACGGCCTCGGCGGAGGCGCCGACGGACGTCACGGCGATGCCGGAACCGAAGTCGATCAGACGGTTCCCGTCCACGTCCTCGATGATCCCCCCGCCCGCGCGGGCGGTGAACACCGGCAGGGTGGAGCCCACACCAGCGGCGACCGCCGCGAGCCGGCGGGCCTGCAGCTCCACGGACTTCGGGCCGGGGATGGCAGTGACGACGCGGCGCTCCTGCGGAATTGCGGTCATGCGGGGCTCCTGGGGGGTGTTTCGGACGCTTCTCTTTCTGCAGGCTAGGGGCGAGGGTGGGGGTCCGGCATGCTCCGATCGGGAGTGATGGCGCGCGTGTCCTTGTCCGCGACGGACAGAAGGCGGTACGGAGGGGGTGCGGCGGGCGACCGGCCCCCGGCCCGTCACTATCCGGGCGCCTTGCTGAACTCACCGTGTGCGCGCACTAGATTGGCCGGTGCAGCGGTCGGACCTGGCTGGTCAGGGGGCAACGGTTCATGGACAACGAAGGCACGCACGGCGCCCGGAGCATGCGGGGTGCGCAGCCGCCCGACGGCCGGCCCGGGAGCTCTGTGCCGCACCCGGCCGGCCCGCCGCCCGCGACCCCACCCGGGCCGCCCCCCGTTGCCCCGCCCGCGTTCCCCCCGACGGTGCCCCCGCCCAGCGCGCCCCCCTCCGTCCCGCGGCCGCCCGCGACCGCCCCCGCGCAGCCCCGGCCGGGCGGGGTGCGGTCGGACACGGCCGAATGGCTGAACGCGCCGCGCCCCGGGGCCGAGCCGGGTGTGTGGCGGTACGGCCACGCGCCGCGGCCCGCCGAGCGCCCGCCGCGCCCCTCCCTGGTGGGCCCGTTGGCGACGATGGGGCTGTGGCTCCTGTTGTGGCTGCTGCTCACCGAGCGCGCCGTCCCCTACGTGTCGAAGCCGATCGAGATCATCACGGGCCCCGAGTGGTGGTCCTTCGGCGGCCTCAGGGAGGACGCGCCGGCGCTGGTGGTCAACTCCACCACGCTCTACTACCAGGTCCTGGTCCTCGGCCTGGGCTTCTGGGCCGCCCGGATCGGCGGCTGGGCCCATGTCTTCCGCTACTTCGCCGGCCCCCGGCTGGACCGGGCCAGACTGGTGCTCTCGGCCTCCGGCGCCGTACTCGTCGTATGGCTCGTGTGGACCCGGCGGGTACCGCTCGCCGACATCATCCTGCCCGCCGTTCCGACCAGCTGGATGCAGGGCGGTGGCAACCAGTACGTGGCGCTGTTCGTCTCGGTCGTGCTGTACGCCCTGATCGGCACCGCGATCGTGTGGCCCTTCGCCCGAACCGGCCAGTGGGGAGCGGCGCTCCGGCCCCTTCGGGGACACGGCGAACCCGGTCCGCAACAGCCCCGGACCGCCCCCGCACAGGCAGGAACCGACCTCGCCCACTGGCCCGAGCTGCGGGCCGCCGGAGCCGCGGACGCCGCGGAGGCGCTCACCGCGGCCGTGCACACCGACCGGCTGAACGACATCGACTGCGTACGGCTGCGCCACGCCTGGGGTGCCGCCCGGACCCGGCCCGACCTGCGCGCCTCCTTCACCGACACCGTGCTGCGCAAGGGCGCCGAGGCCTTCCTCCACCCCTCCGGCCGCCGGGACCTGCCCCGGCGCACCGCCGTACACGACCCGCTCACCGGCCAGGTCCGGATCGGCGCCTGCGCCGACGACCCGCGCAACCCCTACCCCCGGCGCGGCTCGGGGATGGCCCTGGAACCCGCGTCACTGGGCACCTCTCTGCTCCTCGTCGGACCGCCCGGATCGGGCAAGACGGAACGGGTGGTGCGGCCCGTCGTCGAAGCCCTCGCACTGCGGGCGCTCACCGGCCAGGCGGCGGTGCTCGCCGTCGGCGGGGCCGGCGACCGGCTCGGGCCGGACGGGGCGTACGACGTCGTCGTCAGGATCGGTGACCCCGCGTCCGTGTACGACTTCGACCTGTACGGCGGCACGACCGACCCCGACGAGGCGGCGGCCGCCCTCGCCGAGGGCCTCGCCGGAGACCTTCCCGCCCTGGACACGCGGCGCGCGGCGACCGCGCTCGGCCAGCTGCTCGGCCCGTACCGCGCCGTCCACGGCACCTTCCCCCCCGTACCCGAGCTCCGCGAACTCCTCGAAGGCTCCGCGGCCGCGCTGGGCGCCCTCCGCCAGGCCCTGGAGGCGGCCGGTCACCACGCGATGCTGCGCGAACTGGACGCCCGGCAGCGTCAGGCGGGGGGCGCCGGTGACCCCGCCGCCGTCCTCGCCGACCGGATCGCCGTGCTCGACCGGCCGGCCTTCGCCGGGTTCTTCGCCACCGGGAGCGAGGCCCGCCCGTTCTCGCTGCGCTCCCTGGAGCAGCACCCGCTGCGGGTGCGCATCGATCTGCCGGAGCGGGCCCATGCCGAGGCGTCCAGGGTGCTGACCCGACTCGTCCTCGCCCAGTTCAACGCCGTCGCGGCCGCGCGCGCCGACCGTGCGCTCTTCCTCTGCCTCGTCCTGGACGACGCCACCCACACCGTCACCGCCGAAACCGTCCGGGGCGTCCGCCGGCTGCGCTCGGTCAACGCCGGGGCGGTCCTCGCACTGCGAACCCTGGACGACGTGCCCGAGGAACTCCACACGGCGCTGCTCGGCGCGGTCGGCTGTGCCATGGCCTTCCCCGGGGTCACCACCTGGGACGGCAAACGCTTCGCCGAGGCCTGGGGCAAGGAATGGGTGGAGGTCCGCGAGGTCGCTCAGCACGGTGTCTTCGCCGACCAGCCGCTCACCCGCGCCCTGCACGCCCTGCGGAAGCTCGCCACCGGCAAGGCCGTCACCACGGACGCGGTCACCGTGCGCCAGGTCGAACGGGAACGGTGGTCCGCCTCCGGGCTCGCGTACGAGCTGCCCGTCGGCCACGCGGTGCTCTCCCTCACCACGGTCGACGGCGACCATGCGCCCCCGCTCCTGGTGCGGCTGGGCAGCTGAGGAGGCCCCGGGGGCCGCGCGACGGTGACGAGGACTCTGCCACCCTGGCAGAATCGCCCGGAGCCGTTCATACGGGACGGCGAAATCGAGTCCTCCGTCAAGGCCCCCGATCCAAAGGTCCCCGGTCCCATGCCCCCCACGCTCGCCTCGCTCGTCCAGCACTCGGCGCTCAAACTCACGGTGCGTGCGGGGGCGGACCGGCTCGACACACCCGTGCGCTGGGCGCACGCCAGTGAGCTGGCCGACCCCGTCCCCTACATGGAGGGCGGTGAGCTGCTCCTGGTCACCGCGACCAACCTCGACGCGGAGAACCCGGAGATCATGCGGCGGTACGTGCGACGGCTCGCCGGGGCCGGAGTCGTCGGGCTGGGCTTCGCCGTCGGGGTCACCTACGACGACGTACCGCAACCCCTGGTCGACGCCGCCGAAGAAGCGGGGCTCCCCCTGCTCGAAGTGCCGCGCCGCACCCCGTTCCTCGCCATCGCCAAGGCCGTCTCCTCGGAGATCGCCGCCGATCAGTACCGGGCCGTCACCGCGGGCTTCGAGGCGCAGCGGGAACTCACCAGGGCAGCCCTCGCGGGGGACGGCCCCGCCGAACTCCTCACCCGTCTCGCCGCGCACGTCGACGGCTGGGCCGCGCTCTACGACGCTTCCGGCGCGGTGGTGGCCGCCGCCCCCGAGTGGGCGTCGCGCCGGGCCGCCCGGCTCACCCCCGACGTGGAACGCCTGCGGGAACGCCCGGCGCCGGCCAGCGTCGTCGTCGGCGACACCGACGACCGCGTCGAGCTGCAGTCCCTGGGCACCGGCCGGCGCGTCCGCGGCGCACTGGCCGTGGGCACCGGGGCGGCGCTCGGTACCGCTGAGCGCTACGCGGTGCACTCGGCGGTCGCCCTGCTCACCCTCACCACGGCCCGCTCCCGCTCCCTCCAGGGCGCCGAACAGCGGCTCGGCGCCGCGGTGCTGCGCATGCTCCTGGCCGGCCAGCCCGACCACGCGCGCGGCGTCGCCGGGGATCTGTACGGCGGACTGCTCGACGCACCCTTCCGGCTGCTCATCGCGGAGGCCGTCGAACCCTCGACCACGGCGCAGTTGACCGAGGCCATGGAGACCGCAGCCGCCCGCTCGGGGGAAGCGCTGCTGCTGGTGCCCGAGGGCGAACGCCTCGTCGTGCTGGCGGCCGATGGCGGGGCCGCGGTCGCCGCCTGCGCCGCCTATGCCGAGGCCCAGGAGAGCGCGCCCCCACGCGAACCGTCCGCGGAGGGCGGCGAAGTGGTCGTCGGCCTCTCCGCCCCCGCGGGGCCGATCGCCGTCTCGGCCGCTTACAAACAGGCCGAACAGGCCCTCTCGGTCGCCCGCCGCCGGGGCAGGACCCTGGTCGAGCACGAGGAACTGGCGGCCGGATCCGTACTGCCGCTGCTCGCCGACGACGCGGTCAGGGCCTTCGCCGACGGCATGCTCCGTGCCCTGTACGAGCACGACTCCAAGGGCCGCGGCGACCTCGTGGCCTCCTTGCGGGCGTGGCTTTCCCACCACGGCCAGTGGGACGCGGCGGCGGCGGACCTGGGTGTGCACCGGCACACCCTGCGCTACCGCATGCGCCGAGTGGAGGAGATCCTCGGCCGTTCACTGGACGACGCGGACGTCCGGATGGAGCTGTGGCTCGCACTCAAGGTCGCCAGCCCCCCGACGGCGCCGTAGCACCCGCACGGCCCGTGCCACTCGTCCGACAAACCGGCGCACCACGCCCCGCGTGTGCTCCATGCCGGACAAACGCCCGGCGGACGGTGCGGCCCTACGGTGGGGACGGAACACCCCACGACATCGAAGGGCCGGAACCTCCATGACCTCCACCCACGCCTTCTGGCTGGCCGGCCGAGAGGCCACCGGCGAGGAAAGCTTCGACGTCACCAACTCCTGGGACGGGCGTCTCGTCGGTACCGTCAGCGTGCCCACCGAGGCCCAGGTGGAAGAGGCCGTCGCCGCCGCACACGCCGTGCGCGACGAGTTCGCCGCGACCCCGGCCCACGTCCGCGCCGCCGCGCTCGACCACGTGGCCCGGCGCCTGACGGAGCGCACCGAGGAGATCGCCCAGGTGATCTCCGCCGAGAACGGCAAGCCGGTCAAGTGGGCGCGCGGTGAGGTCGGCCGGGCCGTCTCCGTGTTCCGCTTCGCCTCCGAGGAGGCCCGCCGCTTCAACAGCGGTGACGCCCAGCGCCTGGACACCGACGCGGGCGGCACCGGCCGTCTCGGCCTGACCCGCCGCTTCCCGCGCGGCACGGTACTCGGCATCGCCCCGTTCAACTTCCCGCTGAACCTGAGCGCCCACAAGGTCGCCCCGGCCATCGCCGTCGGCGCCCCGATCATCCTGAAGCCCGCCCCGGCCACCCCGATCTCGTCGCTGATCCTGGGCGAGCTGCTGGCCGAGACGGATCTGCCCGCCGGTTCCTGGTCCGTGCTGACGGTCCCCAACGACCGCATGCCCGCCCTCGTCCAGGACGAGCGGCTGCCCGTGATCTCGTTCACCGGGTCCGCCCCGGTCGGCTACGCGATCATGGACTCGGTGCCGCGCAAGCACTGCACCCTGGAACTGGGCGGCAACGGCGCCGCGGTCGTCCTCGGCGACTACGCCTCCGAGGCGGACCTCGACTGGGCGGCGACCCGCATCGCGACCTTCTCCAACTACCAGGGCGGCCAGTCCTGCATCTCGGTGCAGCGCGTCATCGCTGACGCCGCCGTCTACGACCGGCTGCTGCCGAAGATCGTCGCGGCCGTCGAGGCCCAGGTGACCGGCGACCCGTCCGACGCCACCACCGACGTCGGCCCGCTGGTCGACGAGAACGCCGCCAAGCGCGTCGAGTCCTGGGTCGACGAGGCCGTACAGGCCGGCGCCCAGCTTCTCGCGGGCGGCAAGCGCGACGGGGCGACGTACGCGCCGACCGTCCTTGCCGAACTCCCCGACGGGGTCACCCTCGCCCACGAGGAGGTCTTCGGACCGGTCCTCTCGGTGCAGAAGGTGAACGGCGAGGCCGAGGCCTTCGCCTCCGTGAACTCCTCGCAGTACGGCCTCCAGGCAGGCGTGTTCACCCACGACCTGCAGACCGCCTTCCGCGCCCACCGCGCACTGGAGGTCGGCGGCGTGATCATCGGCGACGTTCCCTCGTACCGCGCCGACCAGATGCCGTACGGCGGAGCCAAGCAGTCCGGCGTCGGCCGTGAGGGCGTCCGTTACGCGATGGACGACTACACCTACGAGCGCGTCCTGGTCCTCACGGGCCTCGCCCTGTAAGCCCCTGCCGCCCGCACAGCGATGCGGCCGGCGGCGGACGGCCCGAACCCACTGTGCGGGGGTTCGGGCCGTTCGCACGCGGTCACCCCGCGCGGGCGAGCCGTCCCGCCATCCTGCGACGGGCGGGCCGCGGGTGGCCGAAGGCTCCTGTCCGGACGAGGGCAGGGCGCGGCGTGCGGCGCCGGTCCGCGCCGCCCGGCCGGTCGACCGGGGGTACTCAGGTGTCACAGCCCCGGCCCCGTGGCTTCCCGTAGTTCCGGCATGCCGCACGCCGCAGGGGGCAGTGGAGTGGCGGCCGACCCGATCGGCGCCCGAACGCTGGTGACGGTGGCAGGAATCGGGTACATACGGACGAGTAGAACCGATAGGCACGCAAGGGCGGACGGTCCCCGACCGCCCTCGGACCTGTCGGGACCACCCACCCGACGAAGCGGCGAGGTGAGCTCCTCATGTCCGCACCATCCGCACAACGTCCGTCCGCGCAACCGCCCCCGCCCAAGGTCACCGAACGCGAAGCACGACAGGTGGCCGAGGAGGCGCGCGAGCAGGACTGGCGCAAACCCAGTTTCGCCAAGGAACTCTTCCTGGGCCGCTTCCGGCTCGACTTGATCCACCCGCATCCGCTGCCCGCGGCCGAGGACGTCCGGCGCGGTGAGGAGTTCCTCGCCCGGCTGCGCGACTTCTGTGAGACCCGGATCGACGGGGCCCTGATCGAGCGTGAGGCGAGGATCCCCGACGAGGTGGTCAACGGCCTCAAGGAACTCGGCGCGCTGGGCATGAAGATCGATGTGAAGTACGGCGGCCTGGGGCTGACCCAGGTCTACTACAACAAGGCCCTGGCCCTGGTCGGCTCCGCCAGCCCCGCGATCGGTGCCCTGCTCTCCGCGCACCAGTCCATCGGGGTCCCGCAGCCCCTGAAGATCTTCGGCAGCCAGGAGCAGAAGGACACCTTCCTGCCCAGGCTGGCCCGGACCGACATCTCGGCGTTCCTCCTCACCGAGCCGGACGTGGGCTCCGACCCGGCGCGGCTGGCCACCTCGGCCGTACGGGACGGGGACGACTACGTCCTCGACGGGGTGAAGCTGTGGACCACCAACGGGGTCGTCGCGGACCTGCTGGTCGTCATGGCGCGCGTGCCGAAGTCGGAGGGGCACAAGGGCGGCATCACGGCCTTCGTGGTCGAGGCCGACGCCCCCGGCATCACCGTGGAGCACCGCAACGCCTTCATGGGCCTGCGCGGCCTGGAGAACGGCGTGACCCGCTTCCACGGAGTGCGGGTTCCCGCGGCCAACCGCATCGGCCCCGAGGGGGCAGGGCTCAAGATCGCCCTGACCACCCTCAACACCGGCCGTCTCTCCCTGCCCGCCATGTGCGTCGGCTCCGGGAAGTGGTGTCTCAAGATCGCCCGCGAATGGTCCGCTGTCCGTGAGCAGTGGGGCCGGCCAGTCGCCCGGCACGAGGCGGTCGGCGCCAAGATCTCCTTCATCGCGGCGACCACCTTCGCACTCGAAGCGGTGGTCGACCTCTCCTCGCAGATGGCGGACGAGGACCGCAACGACATCCGGATCGAGGCGGCGCTCGCCAAGCTGTACGGCTCCGAGATGGGCTGCCTCATGGCTGACGAGCTGGTCCAGATCCGCGGCGGGCGGGGCTTCGAGACCGCGGATTCCCTCGCTGCCCGCGGTGAACGGGCTGTTCCCGCCGAGCAGATGCTCCGGGACATGCGGATCAACCGCATCTTCGAGGGCTCGACCGAGATCATGCACCTGCTGATCGCCCGCGAGGCGGTCGACGCCCACCTCAAGGTCGCGGGCGACATCATCGACCCCGACAAACCGCTCTCCGCGAAGGCGCGGGCCGGTGCGAACGCGGCCGGCTTCTATGCGAAGTGGCTGCCGAAACTCGTCGCCGGACCGGGACAGCTCCCGCGCACCTACGGGGACTTCCACCCGACCGGTCACGCCGACCTGTCCGGCCACCTGCGCTACGTCGAACGAGCCTCCCGCAAACTGGCCCGCTCCACCTTCTACGCCATGTCGCGCTGGCAGGGCCGGATGGAGACCAAGCAGGGCTTCCTCGGCAGGATCGTCGACATCGGCGCGGAACTCTTCGCGATGAGCGCCGCCTGCGTCCGGGCCGAACACCTGCGCGCCGAGGGCGACCACGGCCGCGAGGCGTACCAGCTCGCCGACACCTTCTGCCGCCAGTCCCGCATCCGGATCGAGGAGCTCTTCACCCGGCTCTGGTCCAACACCGACGACCTCGACCGGAAGGTGGTCGACGGAGTCCTCGCGGGCACGTACACCTGGCTGGAGGAGGGCGTCGTCGACCCGAGCGGTGAAGGCCCGTGGATCGCCGACGCCACCCCGGGCCCGTCGGCCCGGGAGAACGTGCACCGGCCGATTCGCTGAGCCGTGACGTCGGAACGGCGGGGCACGTCCACGCGCTGGACGTGCCCCGCCGCCGTGCGCCCGGCACGGCAGGATGGGCGCCCGTGACCGTCATCCATGTCCCCGGTTCCAAGTCCGTCACCGCGCGCGCCCTCTTCCTGGCCGCCGCCGCGGACGGCACCAGCACTCTCGTACGACCCCTGATCTCGGACGACACCGAGGGCTTCGCCGAAGGGCTCACCGCACTCGGCTACGAGGTGGCGCGGAAGGCGGAGGCGTGGCACATCACGGGCCGCCCGGCCGGGCCCGCCGCCACCGACGCCGACGTCTACTGCCGGGACGGTGCCACCACCGCCCGGTTCCTGCCGGTCCTCGCGGCGGCCGGTGCCCGCGGCAGCTACCGCTTCGACGCCTCCGCCCAGATGCGCCGCCGCCCTCTCGCTCCCCTCACCGAGGCGCTGCGCACGCTCGGCGTCGGCCTGCGCCACGAGGCCGCCGAGGGGCACCACCCGCTGCGCATCGAGGCCGCCGGCATCAAGGGCGGCGAACTGACCCTGGACGCCGGGCAGTCCAGCCAGTACCTCACCGCCCTGCTGATGCTCGGACCGCTGACCGCGGAGGGGCTCTCGATCACCGTCACCGATCTGGTG
The DNA here is from genome assembly GCF_045162765.1 of Streptomyces sp. NBC_01013. Classification (NCBI taxonomy): domain Bacteria; kingdom Bacillati; phylum Actinomycetota; class Actinomycetes; order Kitasatosporales; family Streptomycetaceae; genus Streptomyces; species Streptomyces sp. NBC_01013. The sequence goes on along the minus strand of NZ_CP108687.1, from coordinate 2,175,296 downwards.
TCGGCGCCCTACATCGAGATCACTCTCGCGATGATGCGGAGCTTCGGCGCCGAGGTCACCCGCGGCGGCCCCGGCAACGCGGTCTTCACGGTGCCGCCCGGCGGCTACCGGGCCACCACGTACGCCATCGAGCCCGACGCCTCCACTGCGAGCTACTTCTTCGCGGCAGCGGCCCTCACCGGCCGCGAGGTCACCGTCCCCGGCCTCGGAAAGGGCGCACTCCAGGGGGATCTCGGGTTCGTCGACGTGCTGCGCCGCATGGGCGCGGAGGTGCACATGACGGAAGACGCCACGACGGTCCGCTCCACCGGTGAGCTCCGCGGCGTCACCGTCAACATGCGTGACATCTCCGACACCATGCCGACGCTCGCGGGGATCGCCCCCTTCGCCTCGGGGCCGGTGCGCATCGAGGACGTCGGCAACACGCGGGTCAAGGAGTGCGACCGGCTGGAGGCGTGCGCCCAGAACCTCCGGCAGATGGGCATCACGGTCGCGACGGGTCCGGACTGGATCGAGATCCAGCCGGGAGCCCCGCGCCCCACGGAGATCACGACCCATGGCGACCACCGCATCGTCATGTCCTTCGCCGTCACCGGTCTGCGGACGCCCGGCATCACGTACGACGACCCCGGCTGCGTACGCAAGACCTTCCCCCGCTTCCATGAGGCCTTCGCCGGGTTCGCGGAGCTGCTGGAGCGGCAGGTCCCGACCGGCACGGGGCGATAGGCTCCGCCGGACGACGGCGGATCGGGAGTGGGGACAGGCATGTACGGGGCGAGGAAGCAGCGGATCCGAAGGCGCCGCCCGGCGGTTGTCGCCATCGCGGCCGCGATGGCGCTGGGGACGTCCGCCTGTGGCGGCGGTGAGGACGGTGCGGCCGGCTCCGCCGGTGCGAACAAGGACGGCAAGGCCTCCGTCAAGCCCTCCGCACCCGCGGCGCCCGACGAAGCACGGCTGAAGGCCGCGTCCTTCACCGACGGCGAGAGGGTCGGCACGTACACGGCGTCCGCGTACGTCCTCGACGGCCCGCTCGGTGACGCGTACACCGCCACCCCGGCCGGCTGTCAGCCGCTCGTCAGCCTCGCCGGCGAAGTCAGCGACCCGGACCCGGCCGCCCAGACCCAGCGCAAGGTCGACATCCCGGACGAACTGCTCGGGCTCACCGTCGACGTCACCCTGCGCAGCTACGCGAACGGCGGCGCGGCCACCGTCATGAAGACCCTCGACAAAGCGGGACGGGACTGCGCAGGCGGCTTCACCGAGCAGCGGGCCGTCGCCGCCGCGAAGTACCTGAAGGTCGAGCCCGCCAAGGCCCCCGCCTTCGCGGCAGAGGCGGACGGAGCGAAGGCGTACCGCTTCACCATCCTCGACGTGAAGGGGCAGGAGAAGCTGTACGAATACCTCACCGTCGTCCGCTCCGGCACCGTGACCCTCGCCTTCCGGGCGGAGATCACCTCCACCAAGGACATCGGCGGGGTGCCGGCCGAGATCATGGCCGCCCAGTGGGCCAAGTTCCGCGCGGCGAAGGGCTGAGCGCCCGATGAGCGAGCGGCCACGACGTGGCGCGAGGGGCGCGCTGTCCACACGCACAGCCGATGCGGCCACAATGGGGGCCATGAGCGACAGCCCCGCCCCCCTCGCCGACCCGCATCTCGTCTTCGACGCCGTGGAAGGCCGCAGGGATCTCGTCATCCTCGGCTCCACCGGGTCCATCGGCACCCAGGCCATCGACCTGGTGCTGCGCAACCCCGACCGCTTCCGCGTGACCGCGCTCTCCGCGGCGGGCGGCCGGGTCGCCCTCCTGGCCGAGCAGGCGCGCCAACTGAGGGTGCGCACGGTCGCCGTCGCGTCTCCCGAGGCGGTGCCGGCCCTGCGCGAGGCGCTGCGCAACGAGTACGGACCGGGGGAGCAGCCCCCCGAGATCCTGGCCGGCCCCGATGCCGCCGCCCAGCTGGCCGGCAGCGACTGCCACACCGTGCTGAACGGCATCACCGGCTCGATCGGCCTCGCACCCACCCTGGCGGCCCTGAAGGCGGGCCGTACGCTGGCGCTCGCCAACAAGGAGTCGCTGATCGTCGGAGGCCCTCTGGTCAAGGCGCTCGCCGCCCCCGGCCAGATCATCCCGGTCGACTCCGAGCACGCCGCGCTCTTTCAGGCGCTCGCGGCCGGCGAGCGCGCCGATGTGCGCAGGCTCGTCGTCACCGCCTCCGGCGGCCCGTTCCGGGGACGTACCAGGAGCGAGCTCGCGGACGTCACACGGGAGCAGGCCCTCAACCACCCGACCTGGGCCATGGGACCGGTCATCACGGTCAATTCGGCCACCCTGGTCAACAAGGGTCTTGAGGTCATCGAGGCGCACCTCCTCTACGACATCCCCTTCGACCGGATCGAGGTCGTCGTCCACCCCCAGTCCTATGTGCACTCCATGGTGGAGTTCACCGACGGCTCCACCCTCGCCCAGGCCACTCCACCCGACATGCGCGGACCGATCGCCATCGGCCTCGGCTGGCCGCAGCGCGTACCCGACGCCGCCCCCGCCTTCGACTGGACGAAGGCCTCGTCCTGGGAGTTCTTCCCGCTCGACACCGAGGCCTTCCCTTCCGTCGGACTCGCGAGGCACGTGGGCACGCTGGGCGGCACCGCGCCGGCCGTGTTCAACGCGGCGAACGAGGAGTGCGTGGACGCGTTCCTGGCGGGACGCCTGGCTTTCAACGGCATCATGGACACCGTCACCGCGGTGGTTTCCGAACACGGAACGCCGTCGGCGGGAACTTCGCTGACGGTCGCGGACGTCCTTGAAGCGGAGGCCTGGGCACGGACCCGGGCCCGGGAACTCTCGGCCAAGGCCACCGCGGAGGCACGCGCATGAGCATGACGACGATCCTGCTGACGATTCTCGGCATCGCGGTCTTCGCCTTCGGTCTGCTGTTCTCCATCGCCTGGCACGAGCTGGGCCACCTGTCGACCGCGAAGCTCTTCGGTATCCGCGTCCCGCAGTACATGGTCGGCTTCGGCCCGACCATCTGGTCGCGGAAGAAGGGCGACACGGAGTACGGGATCAAGGCCATTCCGGCCGGTGGCTACATCCGCATGATCGGCATGTTCCCGCCCGGACCGGACGGGCGGCTGGAGGCCCGCTCCACGTCGCCGTGGCGCGGCATGATCGAGGACGCCAGATCCGCCGCCTTCGAGGACCTCGAACCGGGCGACGAGAAGCGCCTCTTCTACACGCGCAAGCCGTGGAAGCGCGTCATCGTCATGTTCGCCGGCCCCTTCATGAACCTCGTCCTGGCCGTGGCCATCTTCCTGGGCGTCGCCATGACCTTCGGATTCCAGACGCAGACGACCGACGTCGCCGGCGTCCAGAAGTGCGTGATCTCCCAGAGCGAGAAGCGGGAGTCCTGCAAGAAGTCCGACCCGGTCTCGCCCGCCCGGGCAGCGGGACTGAAGGTCGGCGACAAGATCGTCGCCTTCAACGGCCAGAAGGTCGACGAGTGGTCCGTACTCTCCGACAAGATCCGCGACACGATCGGCCCCGCGACCATCACGGTCCAGCGCGACGGACAGGAGAAGACCCTCCACGCCGTGCTCAAGCCGAACGCCGTGGCGAAGAAGGACTCCGACGGCGAGGTGATTCCGGGGGAGTTCGTCTCCGCCGGCTACCTCGGCTTCGCGGCGCAGACCGAGATCATCCCGCTCTCCTTCGGTGACTCCGTCGTCCGCATGGGCGACATGATCGAGAACGGTGTCGATTCGATCATCGCTCTGCCGTCCAAGATCCCGGCCCTGTGGGACGCGGCCTTCGGGGACGGCGAGCGCGCGGCGGACTCCCCGGTGGGGGTCGTCGGCGCGGCCAGGATCGGCGGCGAGGTGATGACGCTGGACGTGCCGGCGCAGAACCAGGTCGCGATGATGCTGTTCCTGCTGGCCGGCTTCAACCTCTCGCTGTTCCTCTTCAACATGCTGCCGCTGCTGCCGCTCGACGGCGGCCACATCGCGGGGGCGCTCTGGGAGGCGCTGCGCCGGAACGCGGCGCGGATCTTCAAGCGCCCCGACCCCGGCCCGTTCGACGTCGCCAAGCTGATGCCGCTCGCCTACGTGGTGGCCGGCGTGTTCATCTGCTTCACCCTGCTCGTCCTGGTCGCCGACGTCGTCAACCCCGTCAAGATCTCCTGACCGGGCGCCCCACGGGCGCATGTACCGCGAGTGACGGCAGATACGCACGGTGCGTCCGGGGGCCCATGTTTTGCCGGGGCTCCCGGACGCGGTGTGCTGCACGCCGTGCTCGGTGCCGTAACCTCGAAGGCCGGAGCCCGCCGACTTCGGGACCTCGATCCACACCTTGGGGATGCTCAGCGCATGACTGCGATTTCTCTCGGAATGCCCGCCGTTCCGACCAAGCTCGCCGACCGGAGGATCAGCCGCCAGATCCAGGTCGGGTCGGTGGCGGTCGGTGGGGACGCGCCGGTTTCGGTGCAGTCGATGACGACGACACGTACGTCGGACATCGGTGCGACGCTGCAGCAGATCGCGGAACTGACGGCCTCCGGCTGTCAGATCGTGCGCGTGGCGTGCCCGACCCAGGACGACGCGGACGCGCTCGCGACGATCGCCTCCAAGTCGCAGATCCCGGTGATCGCTGACATCCACTTCCAGCCGAAGTACGTGTTCGCCGCGATCGAAGCGGGCTGCGCGGCGGTGCGGGTGAACCCCGGGAACATCAAGCAGTTCGACGACAAGGTCAAGGAGATCGCGCGCGCGGCGAACGACGCCGGCACGCCGATCCGGATCGGCGTGAACGCGGGCTCGCTGGACGCGCGACTGCTGAAGAAGTACGGCAAGGCGACGCCCGAGGCACTCGTGGAGTCGGCGCTCTGGGAGGCGTCCCTCTTCGAGGAGCACGGCTTCCGGGACATCAAGATCTCGGTCAAGCACAACGACCCGGTCGTGATGGTCAACGCCTACCGGCAGCTCGCCGCTCAGTGCGACTACCCGCTGCACCTCGGCGTGACCGAGGCCGGACCGGCGTTCCAGGGCACGATCAAGTCGGCCGTCGCCTTCGGCGCCCTGCTGAGCGAGGGCATCGGTGACACGATCCGCGTCTCGCTGTCGGCGCCGCCCGCCGAGGAGGTCAAGGTCGGGCTCCAGATCCTGGAGTCGCTGAACCTCAAGCAGCGGCGGCTGGAGATCGTGTCCTGCCCCTCGTGCGGCCGTGCGCAGGTGGACGTGTACAAGCTGGCCGACCAGGTGAGCGCGGGCCTCGAAGGCATGGAGGTGCCGCTGCGCGTCGCCGTGATGGGCTGTGTCGTCAACGGTCCCGGCGAGGCGCGCGAGGCGGACCTGGGCGTGGCCTCGGGCAATGGCAAGGGCCAGATCTTCGTCAAGGGCGAGATCATCAAGACGGTGCCCGAGTCGAAGATCGTCGAGACCCTCATCGAGGAAGCCCTCAAGATCGCCGAGCAGATGGAGAAGGACGGCATCGCCTCCGGCGAGCCCGAGGTCTCCATCAGCTGACCACGACATCCCCTGGCTGACCCATGCCATCCACGACAGCGCCCCGCCGCAGAGACTCTCTGCGCGGGGCGCTGCGCGTGAGCGAGTCCACCGCCTTGCGCAGAGACGGTTCCCGGCCACGGGCGGCGTGCCCCAGCCTCTTTGGGTACAGTGCGGAAATCAGCAGACCGTATGGTGAGGCCCCCTCGTGTTGACGCAGACCACCACCCGGGTCCTCGAACCCAGCGACCTCGGCGCCGCCCTCGCGGTGCTGGAGAGCGAACCCGTCGCCAATGCCTTCGTGACCTCCCGGGTCCGCATCGCAGGCCTCGACCCCTGGCGCCTCGGCGGCGAGATGTGGGGCTGGTACGCCGACGGCCACCTGCGCTCGCTCTGCTACTCCGGGGCCAACCTCGTCCCCATCTGCGCCACCCCCGAGGCCGTGCGTGCCTTCGCCGACCGCGCCCGCAGGGCCGGCCGCCGCTGCTCGTCGATCGTGGGACCCGCCGGGCCCACCGCGCAGCTGTGGCGGCTCCTCGAACCGGGCTGGGGACCCGCCCGCGAGGTGCGCGCCAACCAGCCGCTGATGGTCACCGAGAGCCCGTCCGCCGACGTGGCCCCCGACCCGCTGGTCCGCCGCGTCCGCAAGGACGAGATGGAGGTGCTCATGCCGGCCTGCGTCGCCATGTTCACCGAAGAGGTGGGCATCTCCCCGCTCGCGGGAGACGGCGGACTCCTCTACCAGGCCCGGGTCGCCGAGCTCGTCGGCGCCGGCCGCTCCTTCGCCCGGATCGAGGACGGCAAGGTCGTCTTCAAGGCGGAGATCGGCGCCACCACCGCGCAGGCCTGCCAGATCCAGGGAGTCTGGGTCGCCCCCGAGCACCGTGGCCGCGGCCACTCCGAGACCGGCATGGCAGCCGTGCTCCGATTCGCGCTGGCCGACGTCGCACCGATCGTCAGCCTGTACGTGAACGACTACAACACCCCCGCGCGCAAGGCGTACCGCCGCATCGGCTTCCGGGAGACCGGCGCGTTCATGAGCGTCCTGTTCTGATCCCGTTGCCGGTCCGCACCGGTCTGTACCCGGCACCTCGCCTCGGACAGTAGGGTCGGTTCATGGCAGCAGCTTCCGGGGGCGGCCCCCACACTCCCAGCGTCCGGATCGGACCGATCGATCTTGCCGCGCGCGTGGACGAGGCGCTCGCCGTGCAGGCCGTCGCCTTCGGACTCGGCCCCGAAGAGATCGAAGTGCGCCGCCACATCGTCCTCAGACATCTCGATCACCCCTGCGCCCGCGCGCTCGGCGCCATGACCCCGGACGGCGCCCTCGTCGGCTTCGTCTACGGCATGCCCAACGAACGCGGCCACTGGTGGTCCACCGTCGTCGAGCCCTACCTGCGGGCGACCGGCTCGGCCGGCTGGCTCGACGACTCCTTCGTGATCACCGAGCTCCACGTCCACCCGGAGTTCCAGAACCGCGGTGTCGGCCGCACCCTCATCACCACCGTCACGGACGCCGTCGACCAGCCCCGCTCCATCCTCTCCGCCATCGACACGGAGAGCCCGGCGCGCGGTCTGTACCGCTCACTCGGCTATCGGGACCTGGCCCGGCAGGTGCATTTCTCCAGCGCTCCCATGCCGTACGCGGTCATGGGAGCGCCGCTTCCGCTGCTCCGCCGCAGCCACCCCTGAGCCAATCGATTTCCGCCCGCCCGTGCCGCCCGGCTAACCTCCTGCACATCACCCTTGCGAGCAGGAGTTCATCATGGCCCAGGTCCAGCGCATGTCCCGATTGATGATCAAGACACTGCGCGACGACCCGGCGGACGCGGAGACGCTCAACCACAAGCTCCTCGTCCGCGCCGGTTACGTACGCCGCACCGCGGCCGGCATCTGGTCCTGGCTGCCGCTCGGCAAGAAGGTCCTGGAGAACATCACCCGCGTCGTCCGCGAGGAGATGGACGCCATCGGCGGCCAGGAGGTGCTGCTCCCCGCGCTGCTCCCCAAGGAGGCGTACGAGGCGAGCGGCCGGTACGACGAGTACGGCGACCTGCTGTTCCGGCTCAAGGACCGCAAGGGCGCCGACTACCTCCTCGGCCCCACCCACGAGGAGATCTTCACCCAGGTCGTCAAGGACATGTGCTCGTCCTACAAGGACCTGCCCGTGATCCTCTACCAGATCCAGACCAAGTACCGCGACGAGGCCCGCCCCCGCGCCGGCGTGCTGCGCGGCCGCGAGTTCCAGATGAAGGACTCGTACTCCTTCGACACCACCGACGAGGGTCTCGCCGAGGCGTACCAGCTGCACCGCGCCGCCTACATCCGGATCTTCGAGCGGCTCGGCCTCGATCACCGCATCGTGTCGGCTGTCTCCGGTGCCATGGGTGGCTCGGCGTCCGAGGAGTTCCTCGCGCCCGCCCCGGCCGGTGAGGACACCTTCGTCGACTGCCCCAACTGCGACTACGCCGCCAACACCGAGGCCGTGACCTACAAGGCCACCCCGGTCGACGGCTCGGCGACCGGCGCGGTCGAGGAGCTGGACACCCCCGACACCCCGACCATCGAGACCCTCGCCGCCCACCTCGGCGTCCCGGCCTCCGCCACCCTGAAGAACCTCCTGGTCAAGGTCGACGGCGAGATCGTGGCCGTGGGGGTGCCCGGCGACCGTGAGGTCGACCTCGGCAAGCTCGGCGAACACCTCGCCCCCGCCGTCGTCGAGCTCGTCACCGCCGAGGACTTCGTGGGCCGCCCCGATCTGGTGCGCGGCTACGTCGGTCCCCAGGGACTGGAGAAGGTCCGCTACATCGCCGACCCGCGCGTCGCCGCCGGGACCGCCTGGATCACGGGTGCCAACGCCGAGGGCAAGCACGCGAAGAACGTCGTCGCGGGCCGTGACTTCGAGGTCGACGACTACCTCGACGTGGTCGTCGTCGAGGCGGGCGACCCCTGCCCCAACTGTGGCGCCGGGCTCCAGGTCGACCGTGCCATCGAGATCGGCCACATCTTCCAGCTCGGCCGCAAGTACGCCGACATCTTCTCCCTCGACGTGCTCGGCCAGCAGGGCAAGCCCGTCCGCGTCACGATGGGCTCGTACGGCATCGGCGTCTCCCGCGCGGTGGCCGCCCTCGCCGAGCAGACCGCCGACGACAAGGGCCTGTGCTGGCCCCGCGAGATCGCCCCGGCCGATGTGCACGTCGTCGCCGCGGGCAAGGCGCTCCAGACGGAGCTCGCCCTCGACGTCTCCGAGAAGCTGAACGCGGCCGGCCTGCGCGTCCTGGTCGACGACCGCCCGGGCATCTCGCCCGGCGTCAAGTTCACCGACTCCGAGCTCATCGGTGTCCCGAAGATCCTGGTCGCGGGCCGCCGCTCGGCCGAGGGCGTCCTGGAGCTGAAGGACCGCCGCACGGGCGAGCGCGAGGAGCTCACGGTCGACGAGGCCATTGCCCGTCTCACCGAACAGGGCTGACACCCGACCCGCATGCCGAAGGGCCCCGCACGACGTCCGTGCGGGGCCCTTCGGCATGCGGGTCCGTGGGAACAGGCCCTACAGCCAGCCCGCGAACTCCAGCGTCACTTCGCCTTCCTGGCGGCGCCCGGCCGCCAGCGCCCGGGTACCCGACTCCACCGCACGGAACAGTGTCCAGCCGTGCAGCCGGTCACGGTCCACATCCAGCGCCTCCGCGAGCTTCTTGACTCTGCGCCGGGCGGTCGTCGCGCCGCCGGGCGAGGCGATCAGGTCCTCGACCCGGTCCCGCACCAGCCGCGCCAGATCGTAGGCCCGCTCACCGACCACCGGCTCGGGACCGACCGTCAGCCAGGGCGCGCGCTCGCCCGAAAGCACCTTGCTCTGACGGAAGTTGCCGTGCAGCAGCAGGACCTCGGGGGAGTGGGCGACCAGTTCCGCGCGCGCCGCCAGGGCCGCCGAGACCAAGGGCTCCAGGGCGGGATCGGACGCGGCGGAGGCCAGCATCGCATCGGTGCGAAGCCCGGTCCGCTCGGCGACCGTCTCGAAGGCGTGCCCCGTGGGCGGGTCGACCCAGAGCCGCCGGACCGTCCCGGCCGCCTCCAGCAGCGCCTTCGCCTCCGGGAGCGAACGCAGCGAGACCTCGGGGTGCAACCGCTCCAGCAGCAGGACGCCGCCCGCGGCATCCGCGGCCACGGCCTCGTCGGGGGACGGGATCAGTTTCACGGCGCCCCAGCCGTTCCAGTGTGCGAGCGCAGCCCTTTCGAGCTCCGGCTCCGCCCCGGCGGGCGCGAGCTTCAGCGCGGCCGGGGCGCCCTCGGCATCCCGTACCAGCAGGACCAGGCTGCTGCGCCCGCCCGGGGCGGCGACCCGTTCCACGGTCGTCCCCGGCCCGGTCGCTGCCAGTGCCTGCTCGGTCAGTCCCGGAAGCCGCGCGAGCCAGTCCCCGGCGGCCGTATCCCCGTACGACTCGCCGAGCGCTCGCACCAGACGCTGCGGCGGTTCAAAACCCATACGTGCCGTGTTCCCTTTCAGAGCATGCCTCAGTGCGCCGTGCCGGCCCGGCTCTGCGGCCGGCCGTCGGACCCCGCTTGCGCGCCGGTCTCCGTCGCCTTCTCGCCCGCACCGGTCCCGTCCGTCCGGGACCCGTCCGCGGCCCGCTCGGCGAGCCCGGGAAAGGGTACGCCGCTGCCGCGCCAGCGGACCGCGCGCACCGCTGCCTCGCGCAGGGCGTCCGCCGCCGACCGCCGCAACGGGCCCTCGGAGGCCCTCACGAGGTCGGAGTAGACATCCGCGACGCGGTCCTCCAGCACCGCGGCGAGCCGTACGGCCGAGGCCGCGTCCGGCACCGCGAACGGCAGAGCGTACGCGGCGCCCGCCACCACCGGGTCGCCGCCGAGGTCGCGCACCGTCCGCACCAGTGCGTCGCGCCGGGCCCGGTGGGCGTGATGCGCGGCGGTGGCCTCGGCACGACGGTCCGCGGCGACCCGGGCGCCCGCCACCCCGTACCCGTACACGGTGGCGTGTTCGGCGGCCAGGGCCGCCTGGGCGGCCGTCAGCGTCCCGTCGTCACTCATGCCTTCGTCTCCTTGGCCAGCTCGGTCAGCAGATAGGCGTGGGCCGAGGCAGCCGCCGCGACCGAGGCGAGCAGTCGGGCGAGCTCCGGCGGAGCCTTCATCAGCGCCTGGGTGTGCGAGACCGCGGCGCGGCGTTCCGCGGCGGCCAGTTCCCTGACCGCCGCCCTGGCGTCACCGGTACCCGGCCGCGTCCGCACGAGGCCGAGCGCGTCGCCGGGGCCCAGGGCCGCGATGTGGGCGCGGACGGCGTCCCGCAGCGGGGTGAGCCCGGCCGCGGTCGCCGGATGGGCGCGGACCACGGTCTCGTACTGGGCGAACAGCGAGCTGCTCACGCTGCGGGCCTGCGCCCGGAGCGACGCCTCCGCCCGCCCGGTCGACGAACGGCCGGCCGCGGCCCGTGCGGAGCCCTGGCGGCCGGTGCTCCCCTCATCGCTGTCGCTGCCGCAGCCGGCCAGCACCGCCCCCATGGCGATCGCTCCCGTAGCGGTCAGCGCGCCCCTGCGCGTCGTCCCCGTGCGCCGCACTTGCTCTCCTTCGGGCCTGGACCTGTCTTGACTGGATCTGTCCGGAAGTGATCACCGTTGGCGAGCGTACCCGCGCCCCGGGGGGCGACGGACAGCAACACCCCCTCGGACCGGATACCCTTTGACCAGACACGCGACGATCCCCACAACAGCACACGCGGCCGAGGAGTCACCCGGATGAGCACCACCCAGAGCGATAGGCTGCGCGGGCTGGTCGAACCGCTCGTCAGCGCCGAGCAGCTGGATCTGGAAGAGATCGAAGTGTCCCGGGCCGGCCGCCGCCGGGTGCTGCGGATCGTCGTGGACTCCGAGGAGGGCGTGGAGCTCGACGCCTGTGCGGATCTGAGCCGCGCGATCTCCGCCAAGCTCGACGAGACCGACGCCATGGGCGAGGACGAGTACGTCCTGGAGGTCAGCTCTCCCGGCGCCGACCGCCCGCTGACGGAGCACCGCCACTACGTACGTGCCGCGGGCCGCCTGGCCCGGCTGACGCTCAACGAGGGCGGCGAGCTGGTGGCCCGCATCCTCGCGGTCGACGAAGAGGGCCTCGATCTCGAGGTGCCGGGCGTCAAGGGCCGCAAGCCCACGTCCCGCCGGATCGCCTTCGACGAGATCGCGAAGGCGCGCGTGGAGCTGGAATTCAACCGCAAGGACACGAAGGAAGAGGAGGCGTAGCCGTGGACATCGATGTGAAGCTGCTGAAGGGCTTGGCGCAGGACAAGGAGATCCCGTTCGACGTGCTCGTCGAGGCGATCGAGTCGGCCCTCCTCATCGCGTACCACCGTACGGACGGCAGCCACCGCAAGGCGCGCGTGGAGCTGGACGAGCGCGGCCACGTGACCGTGTGGGCCAAGGAGGACCCGGCCGACCTCGAAGAGGGGCAGGAGCCCAAGGAGTTCGACGACACCCCGTCGGGCTTCGGCCGGATCGCCGCGACCACCGCCAAGCAGGTCATCCTGCAGCGTCTGCGCGACGCGGAGGACGACCGGACGTTCGGCGAGTACGCGGGCCACGAGGGCGATGTCGTGACCGGCGTCGTCCAGCAGGGCAAGGACCCGAAGAACGTCCTCGTCGACATCGGCAAGCTGGAAGCCATCCTGCCGGTGCAGGAGCAGGTGCCGGGCGAGGAGTACACCCACGGCCTGCGGCTGCGCACCTACGTCGTGCGCGTCGCCAAGGGTGTCCGCGGCCCGTCCGTGACGCTGTCGCGGACCCACCCCAACCTCGTGAAGAAGCTCTTCGCGCTGGAGGTCCCGGAGATCGCGGACGGTTCCGTCGAGATCTGCGCTATCGCCCGCGAGGCCGGACACCGCTCCAAGATCGCCGTGCGCTCCACCCGCTCGGGCCTCAACGCCAAGGGCGCCTGCATCGGCCCGATGGGCGGTCGTGTGCGCAATGTCATGGCGGAGCTCCACGGCGAGAAGATCGACATCGTGGACTGGTCGGACGACCCGGCCGAGATGGTCGCCAACGCGCTGTCGCCCGCAAGGGTGAGCGAGGTCGAGGTCGTTGACCTCGGTGCGCGCTCCGCCCGGGTCACCGTGCCGGACTACCAGCTGTCGCTGGCGATCGGCAAGGAGGGGCAGAACGCCCGTCTCGCCGCCCGCCTGACGGGCTGGCGCATCGACATCCGCCCGGACACCGAGACCGACGCCGAGCGCGACGTCGCGGACCGTGAGCGGGCCGAGCGGGCCCGGGAGCGCTCCGAGCGGCGCTGACCGACGACGGTCCCGAAGGCCCCCACGGACTCCGGTCCGGGTCGGGGCCGCCGGGGTGACATGGAATAGATCTCGTCGGCACGCCGCTGAGATCACGACAACATCCGTTCGATTTTTGCCCCAAAGGGGTGAGGTCGGTACGGGGAGGTAGACTTAAACGTGTCTGGCCGGACGCACGCCCGCGCTTGCCCCGAGCGAACCTGTGTGGGATGCCGGGAGCGAGCGGCCAAGAGCGAGCTGCTGCGCATCGTGGTGGACGGGGACGCATGCGTCCCTGATCCTCGCGGTACGCTGCCCGGCCGGGGTGCGTATGTACACCCCGCCTCCGTCTGTCTGGACCTGGCGGTTCGCCGCCGGGCCTTTCCCCGGGCCTTCAAGGCCAAGGGGCCGTTCGACCCCGCTGCGGTGCAGCGGTTCGTCGAGCGGGTGACACCGTAAGAAATTGAACGGCACGGGTCCCCGTGCGGTCAGGTACCTCGCGAGTTGGAAGTAGGTCGAGATTGCGATGAGCACTCGATGAGTACGCGATGAGTACGCCCATGAAGTAGCGACGGTCCGGCGGTAACCCGGACCTAAAAGGAGCGAAGTGGCTAAGGTCCGGGTATACGAACTCGCCAAGGAGTTCGGAGTTGAGAGCAAGGTCGTCATGGCCAAGCTCCAGGAACTCGGTGAGTTCGTACGTTCGGCGTCCTCGACGATCGAGGCGCCGGTTGTACGCAAGTTGACTGACGCACTGCAGGGGCCCGGCGGCAACGCCGGCAAGTCCGCTGCAAAGCCTGGCGCGCCCCGTAAGGCCGCCCCCGTGAAGCCCGCAGCGCCCTCCCCGGCCGCTGCGGCACGTCCCGCTGCTCCGAAGCCCGGCGCCCCGGCCCCCAAGCCGGCCGCCGCCGAGGCCCCGAGCAGCGCCCCCGCTGCACCTTCCGCGCCGTCCGCGGGTCCGCGTCCGGGCCCCAAGCCCGCGCCGAAGGCCGCCCCGGTCACCCCGGTGCCCGCAGCCGAGTTCTCGGCTCCGGCTCCGGCCCAGCCGGCAGCGCCGCAGCAGCAGCAGGCCCCGCGTCCCGCGGGTGCCACCCCGGGTCCCCGCCCCGCCCGTCCGGCTCCGGCCGGCGGTCAGCGCGACGGCGGCCGCGACGGTGGTCAGCGTGACGGCGGCCGTGGTGGAGAGCGTGGCGCCGAGCGCCCCGCACGCCCCGCGGGCCAGGGCGCCCCGCGCCCCGGCGGCGCCCGTCCGGCCGGTCCCCGTCCGGGCAACAACCCCTTCACCTCCGGTGGCTCGACGGGCATGGCCCGTCCGCAGTCGCCCCGTCCCGGTGGCGCCCCGCGTCCCGGTGGCGGTCAGGAGCGCCCCGGCGCCCCGCGTCCGCAGGGCGGCCCCGGCGGCGCCCCGCGCCCGCAGGGTCAGGGCGGTGCACGTCCGTCTCCGGGCGGCATGCCGCGCCCGCAGTCCCCTCGTCCCGGCGGCGCCCCCGGCGCCGGCGGTAACCGTCCGAACCCGGGCATGATGCCGCAGCGTCCCGCTGCCGGCCCGCGTCCCGGTGGTGGCCCCGGCGGTGGCCGTGGTCCCGGTGGCGGCGGTCGTCCCGGCGGCGGTGGCGGCGCAGGCCGTCCCGCGGGCGGTGGCTTCGCAGGCCGTCCGGCCGGTCCCGGTGGCGGCGGCGGCGGTTTCGCCGGTCGTCCCGGTGGCGGCGGTGGCGGTGGCGGCGCAGGCCGTCCCGGTGGTGGCGGCGGCTTCGGCGGTCGTCCCGGATTCGGTGGCCGTCCCGGCGGTCCCGGTGGCCGTGGTGGCACACAGGGCGCCTTCGGCCGCCCCGGTGGTCCCGCGCGTCGTGGTCGCAAGTCGAAGCGGCAGAGGCGCCAGGAGTACGAGGCCATGCAGGCCCCGTCGGTGGGCGGCGTCATGCTGCCTCGCGGCAACGGACAGGCTGTCCGGCTGTCGCGCGGTGCCTCCCTCACCGATTTCGCCGAGAAGATCAACGCCAACCCGGCGTCGCTCGTCGGCGTGATGATGAACCTCGGCGAGATGGTCACTGCCACGCAGTCCGTCTCCGACGAGACGCTGAAGCTCCTCGCGGACGAGATGAACTTCGTCCTGGAGATCGTCAGCCCGGAGGAGGAGGACCGCGAGCTGCTCGAGTCCTTCGACATCGAGTTCGGCGAGGACGAGGGCGGCGAAGAGGCCCTGGTCTCCCGTCCGCCGGTCGTGACCGTCATGGGTCACGTCGACCACGGTAAGACCCGACTGCTGGACGCGATCCGCAAGACGAACGTCATCGCGGGCGAGGCCGGCGGCATCACGCAGCACATCGGTGCGTACCAGGTCGGCGCCGAGGTCAACGGCGAGGACCGCAGGATCACCTTCATCGACACCCCGGGTCACGAGGCGTTCACCGCCATGCGTGCACGTGGTGCGAAGTCCACCGACATCGCGATCCTCGTGGTGGCGGCGAACGACGGTGTGATGCCCCAGACGATCGAGGCGCTGAACCACGCCAAGGCGGCCGACGTGCCGATCGTGGTCGCGGTCAACAAGATCGACGTCGAGGGTGCGGACCCGACCAAGGTGCGCGGTCAGCTCACCGAGTTCGGTCTGGTGGCCGAGGAGTACGGCGGCGACACGATGTTCGTCGACATCTCCGCCAAGCAGGGCCTCAACATCGAGGCTCTTCTGGAGGCCGTCGTCCTCACCGCCGATGCGTCGCTCGACCTGCGGGCCAACCCGGAGCAGGACGCGCAGGGTATTGCGATCGAGTCCCACCTCGACCGCGGCCGCGGTGCCGTTGCGACCGTCCTGGTCCAGCGAGGCACGCTGCGGGTCGGCGACACCATGGTGGTCGGCGACGCGTACGGCCGAGTCCGCGCGATGCTCGACGACAAGGGCGAGAACGTCGAGGAAGCGGGTCCCTCGACCCCCGTCCTCGTGCTGGGTCTCACCAACGTCCCGGGTGCCGGCGACAACTTCCTGGTCGTCGACGAGGACCGTACGGCCCGTCAGATCGCCGAGAAGCGTGCTGCGCGTGAGCGCAACGCCAACTTCGCCCGCAAGGGTGTCCGGTTCTCCCTGGAGAACCTGGACGAGGCGCTCAAGGCCGGTCTGGTCCAGGAGCTCAACCTCATCATCAAGGGCGACGCGTCCGGTTCGGTGGAGGCTCTCGAGTCCTCGCTGCTCCAGCTCGACGTCGGTGAAGAGGTCGACATCCGGGTCCTGCACCGCGGTGTGGGTGCGGTCACCGAGTCGGACATCGACCTGGCGACCGGCTCCGACGCCATCGTGATCGGCTTCAACGTGCGCGCCGCAGGGCGTGCCGCGCAGATGGCCGACCGCGAAGGTGTGGACGTCCGGTACTACTCGGTCATCTACCAGGCGATCGAAGAGATCGAAGCGGCCCTCAAGGGCATGCTCAAGCCGGAGTACGAAGAGGTCGAGCTCGGTACGGCGGAGATCCGCGAGATCTTCCGCTCGTCCAAGCTGGGCAACATCGCCGGTGTGCTGGTCCGGTCCGGCGAGGTCAAGCGCAACACCAAGGCGCGCCTGCTGCGCGATGGCAAGGTCATCGCGGAGAACCTCAACATCTCCGGTCTGCGCCGCTTCAAGGACGACGTCACCGAGATCCGCGAAGGCTTCGAGGGCGGTATCAACCTCGGAAACTTCAACGACATCAAGATCGACGACGTCATCGCGACGTACGAGATGCGCGAGAAGCCGCGAGGCTGACCCGTACCTCAACAGTCGGGGCCGGTCGACGGGACGTATTTCCGTCGATCGGCCCCGGCCGTTCCGTGTACGGTTCTTGTGTCCCTGCCAATCACCGGCGGGGCGCGAACCCGAACCGG
Source organism: Streptomyces sp. NBC_01013 (assembly GCF_045162765.1). Taxonomy (NCBI): domain Bacteria; kingdom Bacillati; phylum Actinomycetota; class Actinomycetes; order Kitasatosporales; family Streptomycetaceae; genus Streptomyces; species Streptomyces sp. NBC_01013. Next base: position 2,158,690 of record NZ_CP108687.1, on the reverse strand, counting down.
CGGGACATCCGGACATACATGTATGTGGGGACACTGTCCTTCGATCTGCTTCTCGGCGACGTACGGTCGCTGAAGGAGAAGCGCTCCATAGTCCGTCCGATCGTTGCCGAGCTCCAGCGCAAGTACGCGGTGAGCGTGGCGGAGACGGGCGGTCAGGACCTCCATCGCAGGGCCGAGATCGGCCTCGCCGTGGTCTCCGGGGACACCGGACACCTCACAGACGTACTCGACCGGTGCGAGCGATTGGTCGCAGGCCGGCCGGAAGTGGAGCTGCTGTCCGTACGGCGGCGGCTGCACAGCGACGAAGACGATGAATAGGACCGACCGGGAATCGGGGGGTGGGTGAAGGAGCGGCGCCGGGTGCGTGCGGCTGCGAGGCGGAGGATTGAGCCATGGCGGAGCCATGGGGATTGACGACAACGCCGCAGCCGCACGCACCCGCCCCCGCGACGCCGCCCCCGATTCCCGGTCGGTGCAAAGCGAGAAGGAGACGGACCAGTGGCCGACAACGCGCGGGCTAAGAAGCTGGCGGACCTCATCCAGGAGGTGGTCGCCGAGAAACTGCAGCGTGGGATCAAGGACCCGCGCCTGGGTACGCACGTGACCATCACGGACACCCGCGTCACCGGCGACCTGCGGGAGGCCACGGTCTTCTACACGGTCTACGGCGACGACGAGGAGCGGGCGAGCGCGGCGGCGGGCCTGGAGAGCGCCAAGGGCATCCTGCGCTCCGCGGTCGGCTCCGCGGCGGGGACGAAGTTCACCCCCACCCTCTCGTTCGTGGCGGACGCGCTGCCCGAGAACGCCAAGGCGATCGAGGACCTCCTCGACCGGGCACGGGCCTCGGACGCCAAGGTGCGCGAGGCGTCCTCGGGCGCCACGTACGCGGGCGACGCGGACCCGTACCGCAAGCCGGAGGACGAGGACGAGGACGAGGACTCACCTTCCGCATGACGCAGAACAAAACGCCCCAGGAAGGGAGCGGGAGCGCAGCGACCTCGGGCAAGGGTGGCGGCGGGCGACGGGAGAGCGGCCTTGTCATCGTCGACAAGCCGTCCGGCTTCACTTCGCACGACGTCGTCGCCAAGATGCGCGGTATCGCCCGGACCCGTCGCGTGGGCCACGCCGGCACGCTGGACCCGATGGCGACCGGCGTGCTCGTACTCGGCGTCGAGAAGGCCACCAAGCTCCTCGGCCACCTCGCGCTGACCGAGAAGGAGTACCTCGGTACGATCCGGCTCGGCCAGGACACCGTCACGGACGACGCGGAGGGCGAGATCACCTCGTCCACGGACGCCTCCGGCGTGTCACGCGCGGGCATCGACGCGGGGGTCGCCGCTCTGACCGGCGCGATCATGCAGGTGCCGTCCAAGGTCAGCGCCATCAAGATCGACGGCAAGCGGTCCTACGCGCGGGTGCGCGGTGGCGAGGAGTTCGAGATCCCGGCCCGTCCGGTGACCATCTCGTCCTTCAACGTCTACGACGTCCGCGAGGCCGTCGCGGAGGACGGCACCCCGGTGGTCGACCTCGTCGTCTCGGTGGTCTGCTCCTCGGGTACGTACATCCGGGCCATCGCCCGCGACCTCGGCGCCGGGCTCGGAGTGGGCGGGCATCTGACCGCCCTGCGCCGCACCCGCGTCGGTCCGTACGGTCTCGACGGGGCACGGACCCTCGACCAGCACCAGGAAGAGCTCGTCGTGATGCCGGTGGCCGAGGCCGCCGACTCGGCGTTCCCCCGCTGGGACGTCGACGAGAAGCGGGCCAAGCTGCTGCTCAACGGCGTGCGGCTCGACATGCCCGCGTACCCGCCGGGTCCGGTCGCGGTCTTCGGGCCCGACGGGCAGTTCCTGGTTCTCGTCGAGGAGCAGAAGGGCAAGGCCAGGAGCCTCGCCGTCTTCGCCTGACACCCGGGGCCCGTCCAGGCCCTCGTCGTGGAGCGGGCAGGGCCCCGGGGGTGGTTCGCCGAACGGCCGTACCGGCCCTGATCGGCAAACCACCCCCGCTGCCCGCTCCACGACCCCCCACTGGAGTCTGTCCGGCGAACGCCACCGATTCACCCCAACGGGCAGGCGCTCGGAGTGAATCGGGGGTGCAAACAGGGCGCTTTTACCCCGATCGCTACGCGCGCCGATCACCGCCGTCCTAACGTCGGATCATGGGATGCGGGGACCGGGCGAGGCTGGTACGACTGTGCGATCCGGCGGGCCGGCCGCGGGGGACGGGCTTCGTCGCGGACGACCGGGGCACGGTCGTGACCAGTCACGAAGCGGTCGACGGCCTCTCGTACCTCCTGTTGCACGGTTCGGACGGCCGAAGCTGCCGCGTCGAGGCCCCTGACATCACCGCCCTGCCGGAACTGGACCTCGCGCTCCTGCCCACCGGCGGGCCGGACACGCTCGGTGTGCCGCCCCTTCCGATCGCCCCGCGGGAGCGGATCGACGCCGGTACGTATGTGACGATCGCCGCGCACGGCTGGCGCGAGGCGCGCGTCCTCGGCGCAACCTCGGTGGCGTACACCGCCGGCGGCCGCACCCACACGATCGGTGCGCTGGAACTGGCCCTCGGTACGGATGGCAGCGACGCGATCCGGCTCGGCGGCGCGGCCGTGGGCGGGCCCGTCCTGGACCCGGAGACCGGGGCCGTCCTCGCCGTCCTGGGCACCGCCCTGCGCACCGGGCACGCCGCCGCCGGATGCGCGGTGCCCCTGACGGGCCCGGGCCGGGACGGCCGGCTGGGCGAGCTCCTGCGGCGCAACGCGACCGGGGTCCCCGGATTCGGAGTCGACCTGAACGCGGCGGGGGCGCTCCAGCTCACCGCCATGTCGGTCGGATCGGCGGGCGGCCCGAGCGCCTGGCCCGACCCGGTGGAACGGCCCGACGCCCTCGCGGAGTTCCACGCCTTCGCGGCGGCCGGCGGCGACCAGGGCGAAAGAGCACCTGCGGTGGTCCTGGGCCTGGTCGGAGCGCCGGGCACCGGACGCACCACCGAGCTGGCCGCGCTCGCCGCCCGGCGGGCCCGCGGTCCGGTGCCCGCGCTCACCCTGTGGCTGCGCGGCGCCGATCTGCTGGCCGACGACACCTCCATCGCCGACGCGATCGCCCGCACGCTCCGGCAGGCCGGGCGCATCGTCACGGCCGCCGGAGCCGTGGGGGACATGGCGTCCGCCACCCCGGAGCGGGTCGCCCAGCTGGCCGCGGACGCCGGCAGCCCGCTGCTCGTCCTGCTGGACGGCCCCGAGGAGATGCCGCCCGTCCTGGCGCACCGGCCGGCCGGGTGGACCGCGGCGACGGTCAACTGGCTGCGGGAGCACGATGCCCGACTGGTCGTCGCCTGCCGGCCCGAGCACTGGGAGACCGCCGGCGCCCTCTGCCCGCCCGGCACGCTGCACCGACCGGCCCGCCCCGCCAGGCGGCTCCCGTCAGCCCTCCGCATCGGCGACCTGACCGTGAGCCAGGCCGAACGGGCCCGCGAGCGGTACTCCCTCCCGCCCGACGCGCTCGCCGTCGGCCACGATCGGCACCCGCTCACGCTGCGGCTGCTCGCGGAAGTACGCGAGGCCCTGCCCACGGGCACGGAGGGCCGACCCGACACCGAAGAGGTCTTCGGCGCCCACCTGGACCTCATGTGCCTGCGCATCGCGGTCCGGATCGCCGCCCAGTGGCGGCCCGCGCCGCACGGCACGGCGGTGCGGCGGCTGGCGGCCCGGGTGGCGGGCCAGGTCCACGAGGCGGCCCGGCGCTGCCTGGGACCCGGGCAGGGCGAGCTGGACCGGGCCGCGTTCGAGGAGGTCTTCCCGTGGCGCACCGGCTGGGCGTCGGCGGTACTGACCGAGGGCCTGCTGGTCCCGGCGGGAGCCGGGTACCGGTTCGCGCACGAGGAGCTGGGGGACTGGATCCAGGGGGCCCATCTCGACCTGGACGCGGCACTGCGGGCGCTGGTGCACCGGTGGCACGCGGACGCCGCGGCCGGTTCGGCGGCGGACGGCCGGGCCCGGGTGCCACATCCCCGCCGAGCGGGCGGGCCGGCGGCTTCGGAGGCGCCCGCGCGGCAGCAGCCGCACAGCCTTCCCGTGCCGCGCCACCGGATCGGCCCGGTGATCCAGGCACTCCTCCTCCTGGGCCGCCGCCAGGGCCCGGCCGCGCTGGCCCACCGGCTGGCCGACCTGATCGAGGCGCTGGACCGGCTGTCGGCGGGGGACGTTGCTCACGCCTCCGGGGGCGCCCGGGGAGGCGAGGGCGGCAGCGGCGCGGCGTTCCCCGACGCGCGCTGGTGGAGCGTTCATCTGCTGTCCGAGACGCTGCTGAAGGTCCCCGACGCCCGGCCGCACCTCGGAGTGCTCCGGCTGCTCGCCGGACGCATCGTCCGCAGCTCGGCCGATGCCGGCGGTACCGGGGCGCGGGGCGCGTACGCCGAGTTCGGGCCGTGGTTCTGGCGGCGGCTGCGGCTGCCCGAGTCGGACCGGATGGATCTGTTCCGGCGGCTCGTCCCCGCCGACGGGCCACCCCGCGGCGAGAACGAGGGTGGTGGGCGGTTCCTGGACGCCGTGGCCCGCCGCCTCGCCGCCCATCCACGGGCGCTCCAGCCGCTCCTGTGCGCCTGGTTCACCGACGAGCGCCCGCTCGCGGCCGAGGAGGGTGTCGTCCCGCGGCCCACCGTCGCGGCGGCCGCGCAGGCCCTCCTCCACGCCCGCCGCGACCTCGCCGTGGACGATCTGACCGATGCGCTCGTCTCGTGCGGCCACCCGCGCGCCGACGAGTTGCTCGCCGCGCTGGCCGAGGACGAACCGGCGGCGCTCTGCCGGGCCGTCGAGCGGTGGTCACGCGACGACGACCGCCGGGCCCGCCGGATCGCGGCGGCCTCGTACGGAGCGCTCGTCGCCCCACAGCTGACCCGCGAAGCGGACCGTGTTCTGCTGCGCCGTGCCGCCCTCGCCCTGCTGGCCCGCCCCGCCGACGCCGATCTGCACGGGACCGTGCTCGCCCTGCTCGTGGCCGATCCGCAGACCCGGGACCGCTGTCTGCCGCAGGCCCTCCGAGCCTTCACCGCGAACGCCACCGGGCCGAAGGTGTCCGCCGCCGCCCTCGCCGTCGCGCTGCCCACCCATCCGGAGCCGGTGCTGGCCGCGTACCGCGAGCGGCTCGGGCGGCCCGGCGACGACGCGGGTGAGGTGCTTCGCGCGCTCGCCGGAATCGATGCTCCCGCGCTGGCCCTGCACACCGCCGGCCTCGTACGCGCCTATGTCGACAGTCACCCCGGTGACACCTCGCACGCCGCCGCGTACTTCGACCGCAGGCTGGAGCACGGGCCCGCCGCCCGGGCCCTGCTGCTGCCGCTGCTGACCGGACTGCTGCGGGACCGCCCGGCGCCCGCACCGGTGCGGGGGGCGCTCGCCGGGGTACTGGCCTCGCCCGGCAGCCCCGCGTCCCAGCAACTGCGGGACACCCTGCTGGAGGTGCTGCTGGACTTCGAGCAGGGCGGCGGCCACCGGGACCCCGTCGTGCTGGAAGCACTGCTGCGGGCCGCCGCGACCGGCTGTGCGGGACGGTCGCCGGCCCGCACCCGGGCCCTGGTGCACCGCATCGGGATGCTGCTGGTCCGTACCCCCGAAGGGGCCGCTCTGTTCGATCGCCGGCTGGTCGCACAGGCCCGTGAGGTGCCCGGGTTCGGCGCCCTGGTCATCGGGTGGCTGGCCGAGGCCCCGCAGGAGTGGGCGGCGGTCATCGGCCCCAGCGCGCGGCGGACCGTGGAGGCGCTCGGAGCCCCGATGACCATGCCGATGCAGGCCGCAGGGCGTGAGCATGGCAGTCTTAGACCTGCGTAAGAGACAGACCCACGTACACAGGTTCGGGCGAGGAGCGGTCAGAGTGCAGCGCTGGCGTGGCTTGGAGGACATCCCCCAGGACTGGGGACGCAGCGTCGTCACCATCGGCTCCTATGACGGGGTGCACCGCGGACACCAGCTGATCATCGGCAGGGCCGTCGAGCGGGCGCGCGAGCTGGGGGTGCCGTCGGTCGTCGTGACGTTCGACCCGCACCCCAGCGAGGTCGTCCGGCCCGGCAGCCATCCACCGCTGCTCGCCCCGCACCACCGTCGTGCCGAGCTCATGGCCGAACTCGGCGTGGACGCGGTGCTGATCCTGCCGTTCACCACCGAGTTCTCGAGGCTCGCTCCGGCCGACTTCATCGTGAAGGTGCTCGTCGACAAGCTGCACGCACAGCTCGTCATCGAGGGCCCCAACTTCCGGTTCGGTCACAAGGCCGCCGGAAACGTGCAGTTGCTCACCGAGCTCGGCGACACCTACGACTACCGCGTCGAGGTCATCGATCTCCGGGTGCGCGGTGAGGCGGGCGGTGGCGAGCCGTTCTCCTCGACCCTCACCCGGCGCCTGGTCGGCGAGGGGGACGTGGCCGGTGCCGCGGAGATCCTCGGCCGTCCGCACCGCGTCGAGGGCATCGTCGTCCGCGGCGCGCAGCGCGGCCGCGAACTCGGCTTCCCCACCGCGAACGTGGAGACCCTGCCGCACACCGCGATCCCCGCCGACGGCGTGTACGCGGGCTGGCTGCACGTGAACGGCGAGGCGATGCCTGCCGCGATCTCGGTCGGCACCAACCCGCAGTTCGACGGCACGGAGCGGACGGTGGAGGCGTATGCGATCGACCGCGTCGGCCTCGACCTGTACGGCCTGCACGTCGCCGTGGATTTCCTCGCGTACGTGCGCGGCATGCTGAAGTTCGACTCCATCGACGATCTGCTCGTGGCGATGGCCGCGGATGTGAAGCGGTGCAGCGAGCTGATCTCCGCGTACGACCGGGTCTGACGGCTCGCGCACCTCACCTCGCCCCAACGGCTCCGGCCGGGACCCGCGGTCACGCGGTCCCGGCCGGAGCCGTTGGAGTGCGGGTGCTGCTCAGCTGTTGAGTTCCTCCAGGGTCTTCCCCTTGGTCTCCACGGCGAACAGTGCGATCACCGCGCCCACCACCGCGACGCAGCCCAGCTGGGTGAAGACCATGGTCAGTCCGGCGCCCGAGCTGATGATCGCGCCGACCACGATCGGTCCGAGGATGACCCCGAGCCGGTTCCACACGCCGCCGAACGCCGCCCCGCGCGCCCGGCTCCGGGTCGGGTAGAGCTCAGGTGTGTAGAGGTAGAGGCTCACGTTGGTGGCGAAGACGAAGAGCGTGGAGACCGAGGCCCACGCCGCGACCTGGCCACCGGACGTGGCACCGGAGACGGCCAGCGAGAGCAGGGCGACGGCCGCCCCGCCGAGACCGACGGTCAGGGACACCCGCCGTCCCACCTTGTCGATGACGAGCGCGACCAGCAGACACCCGATCAGACCGGTCACATTGCTCAGCAGTGCGTAGTTGAGCGCGGTACGCAGATCGAGGCCGAACTCCTTGGTGTAGAGCGACGGCAGCCAGGTCGCGATGCCGTGGTTGACGTAGTACGCCACGAACCACAGCGCCGACACCACGACCGTGCGCCGCAGGTAGCGGCCCGTGAAGAGGTCCCGCAGCCCGCCCCGGGAGGTCTCGACGGCCGTCGCCGGGCCGGGTTCGGGGAGCGGGGCGCCGGTCGACTTCGCCACGTCCTTCTCGATCCGGGCGATGACCTGTTCGGCCTCGGTGACCCGGCCCCGGGAGAGCAGCCAGCGGGGTGACTCGGGCACCTGGCGTCGCAGGACGACGACGAGGAGGACGGGCAGGGCGCCGATCACGAACATCACCCGCCAGCCGAAGCTCGGCACCACCCAGCTCGCGACGAGTGTGGCCGTCGCGAGGCCGGCCGGGAAGATGAGTTCGTAGAGCAGTACGAACCGGCCGCGGTGCTCGGCCCGGGCGATCTCGTTGATGTACGTGGCGGCGACCGGCACGACACCGCCGATGCCGAGGCCCTGGACGAACCGGAACAGGGTGAACAGAGTGAAGCCGGGGGAGAACGCGACGGCGAGGCTCGCCAGCGCGGTCACGGCGACACCCAGGGCGACGGTGTTCACCCGGCCGATCCGGTCGCCGAGCCAGCCGGCGACGAGTGCGCCGAGCAGCATGCCGACGGAGCCGCTGGTGACGATCATCGTGCCCTGGCCGGTGCTCAGCTTCCACTGCTCGGTCAGGACGGGCAGCGCGGAGGCGGTCAGCAACTGGTCGAACGCCTCGAAGAACGTGACGGTACCGATCAGTGTGCGGACCTTGATGTGCCAGCGAGAGCTCGGCAGGCGTTCGAGTCTGGCCGAGACGGAGCTCACGGCGGGGCCGTTGGCCACGATTGACATGTGGATCCTTCCGCGAACAGGAGTTGCGGTGACCCTAGGAAGAAGTGCCTTAGCGGTCAATGACTAAGCACTTAAATGTTACGTGGATTGTTCCCGGCGAGGATCCGGAGGCGGACGCCGGTTGTATCGTGAAGACTTCACCGCCGCACCGTGCGCGGTGGGCCCGGAAGGAGGCACGGGGGGCGCGGCACGCACCGTCCTCCCATCGCACATGACTCGTAGAGCATCCGGCCGCCCCGACGCGGTCGACCTCGTCCTGGAACAGTGGAAGCGCGAACTCCCCACCCTGGACGCCTCGCCGATGGAGGTGCTCGGCCGGCTCCACCGCAGCTTCCTGCGGTACCAGGGGCTGCTGTCCGAACTCTTCGAATGCTTCGACCTGAACATGGCCTCATTCGATGTGTTGGCAGCTCTGCGCAGGTCAGGGCCCCCGTATCGACAGACGGCCGGTCAGCTGGCGGACATCGCGCTGGTCACCACGGGCGGCATCACGCTGCGGCTTGACCGCCTGGAGAAGGCCGGTCTGGTGACCCGGGAGCGTGATGCGAAGGACCGCAGGGTCGTGTACGCGTGCCTGACCGAGCGGGGAGTCGAGGTCGCCGACGTCGTCGCCGTCGCGCACTTCGCCAACGAGGAACGGATGCTCGCCGAACTCTCCGACGCCGAACGGCGCCGGCTGAGCCAGCTGCTCGGCAAGCTCGAACGCTCACTGGAGACGGCGGAACAGACTCCGCCGGACCGTGCCGCCCTGACGGCGTCCACACGACAGGATCAGGTGCATAATTCGTAGCACTCGCTATCTGAGTGCTCAGACTTCACCCCGGGGGTGCGTCGGGGCCGGTGTACCGGCCCGGAGGAGGTTCGTACCGTGCGTGAACTGCTGTCGGAGCTCCGCGCCTGGCACGAGGCGGGGACACCCTTCGCGCTGGCGACCGTCGTCTCCGTGCGCGGCAGCGCTCCCCGGGCGCCCGGGGCCATGATGGCCGTGACCGCCGACGGCACGGTGGCGGGCAGCGTCTCCGGGGGCTGCGTCGAGGGCGCGGTGTACGAAGTGGCCGGCGAGGTGCTCGCCACCGGCGCCCCACAGCTGCGGTCGTACGGGATCAGCGACGACGAGGCCTTCGGCGTGGGCCTGACCTGCGGCGGCACCATCGACGTCCTCGTCGCCCCCTTCGCCGCGGCGGCCGACAGAACCTGGCTCAGGGACGTGGGCGAAACCGTCGCACGCGGTGAACCCGTCGCGGTGGCCACTGTCCTCCCCGACGCCGCCCGCGCGGGCGCGCGACGAGTGGTTCGGGTGGACGGCGCGGAGGGATCGCTGGGCAACGAAGGGCTCGACGCGGCTGTCACCGACGACGCCCGGGGCTTGCTCGCCCAGGGCGCGACGGGCCGGCAGTGGTACGGAATCCGTGGCGAGCGCCGGATGCAGGACGTCTCCGTCTTCATCCAGACGTACGCGCCACCGCCCCGCATGATCGTCTTCGGCGCCATCGACCACGCGGCGGCGACCGCCCGCATCGGGTCCTTCCTCGGCTACCGGGTCACCGTGTGCGACGCCCGCCCGGCCTTCGCGACCCGCGAGCGCTTCCCCACCGCCGACGAGGTCGTCCGCGCCTGGCCGCACACCTATCTGTCGGAGACGGACGTCGACGCGCGCACCGTCCTGTGCGTACTCACGCACGACCCCAAGTTCGATGTGCCCCTGCTGGTCGCCGCACTGCGTACCCCGGCGGCCTACATCGGGGTGATGGGCAGCCGCCGCACCCACCACGACCGGCTGGCCCGGCTGCGGGACGAGGGCGTGAGCGAGGCCGACCTGGCGCGGCTCTCCTCACCGGTCGGGCTCGACCTCGGTGCCCGGACACCGGAGGAGACGGCCGTCTCGATCGCCGCGGAGATCATCCAGCAGCGCTGGGGCGGCACGGGACAGCCGCTCGGTGAACTGTCCGGCGCGATCCATCACCACGGACAGCGGTGACGGACAGGCCCCCGGAACCAGGGGCCCGCCGCCACCGCGGCACCCCCTACGCGGGCGCCACCGCCGCTGCGGTCGCGGCCGCCCAGTGGCACGCCACCTGGGTCTCCCCGCCACCCGCGAGAACCGGCAGGTCCTTCGTGCGGCAGGCATCGGCGACACCGGCCCGCTCCGCCTCACCCGAGGCCAGGACCTGGCAGCGCAGATGGAAGCGACAGCCGGACGGGACCTTGGACGGGTCCGGCGGCTCACCGGTCAGCACCACCGGTTCGCCCTCGGCCTCCGGCAGCACCGACAGCAGTGCCTGGGTATACGGATGCTGCGGAGCCGTGAGGATCTGCTCCACGTCCCCCGTCTCCACGATCCGGCCGAGATACATCACCGCCACCCGGTCCGCGATGTTCCACGCGAGGCCGAGGTCGTGCGTGACCACCAGTGCGGACAGGCCCAGTTCGTCCCGGAGCCGCAGCAGCAGCGCCAGGATCTCACCGCGCACCGAGGCGTCCAGGGAGGCCACCGGCTCGTCGGCGACGATGAGTTCCGGCTCCAGGACCAGAGCGCCCGCGATCACGACCCGCTGCCGCTGACCGCCCGACAACTCGTGCGGGTAGCGGAGGAAGAACCGCTCCGGAGGCCGCAGCCCCGCCCGCGACAGCGCATCGGCCACGGCCTTGCGCTCGTCGCCCGGGTACCGGTGGATCCGCAGACCCTCGGCCACCGCGTCGTACACCGTGTGCCGCGGGTTCAGCGAACCGCTGGGGTCCTGGAGCACCAGCTGGACCCGCTTGCGGTACGCCTTCAGCGCACGGCTCCCGTAGTCGAGCGGCTTCCCGCCGAAGGTGACCTGCCCGCCCGTCGGAGTGATCAGGCCCAGCAGGGAACGGGCCAGGGTCGTCTTGCCGCACCCCGACTCGCCGACCAGTGCGACGATCTCGCCCGGCCTGATGTCCAGGTCGACCCCGTCCACGGCACGGGCCGGCTCGGCGCCGTGCCTGCCGGGGAACGAGATGCGGAGATCCCGCGCACTGAGCAGGTCCGTGGTGGTGGTCATGATGTGCTCCTTGCTTCCTCGGCGCCCTGCTGTGCCGGGGCCCCCTCCGGCCCCACCAGCACGCAGGCGGCCTCCCGTCCCGGCCCCGCCGCCCGCAGCGCCGGGTCCTGCGTGGTGCAGGAGTCCAGGGCCACCGCGCAGCGCGGATGGAACGTGCAGCCGGCCGGCAGCGCCGACGGGTCGGGCGGGTCGCCCGGCAGCCCCCGGGGCGCGAACCGGGACGCCGGGTCCCCGATCCGCGGGAAGGCGCCCGACAGGGCCTTGCTGTACGGGTGGTGCGCCCGCTCGTAGACCTCCGACGCCGGACCCTGCTCCACGACCCGTCCCGCGTACATCACCGCGAGCCGGTCGCAGGTGTCCGAGAGCACCGCCAGGTCATGGCTGATCATGATCAGTCCGAGGTCCTGCTCGGAGACCAGCTGTTCGATCAACCGCAGGATCTGGGCCTGGATCATCACGTCGAGGGCTGTTGTCGGCTCGTCGGCGATGATCAGACCCGGGTCGCAGGCGAGCGCCATCGCGATCATCACGCGCTGCCGTTGTCCGCCCGAGAGCTCGTGCGGATAGGCGTCCCCCCGGGCGGCGGGCAGACCCACCTGCTCCAGCAGTTCACCCGCCCGCTTACGGGCTGCGGCCTGCGTCGTCTTCTTGTGCAGCACGATCGGCTCGGCGATCTGGTCGCCGATGCGGTGCACCGCGTTCAGCGAGTGCATCGCACCCTGGAAGACGATCGAGGCGCCCGCCCAGCGCACGGCCCTGACCTGACCCCACTTCATGGCGAGAACGTCCTCGCCGTTCAGCAGGATCTCGCCGGTGACCTTCGTGCCCGCAGGCAGCAGCCGCAGCAGCGCGAGCGCCAGCGTCGACTTCCCGCACCCCGACTCCCCGGCGATGCCGAGCTTCCTGCCCGCGTCGACCTCCAGGTTCACCCCGCGGACCGCCTGGACCCCTCCGGCGTACGTCACCGTCAGATCGCGTACCTCGAGAAGAGGCGTCTTGCGGATGCTCGTCGTGCTCAACGGGCCACCCCCAGCTTGGGATTGAGGACGGTCTCGATGGCGCGGCCGCACAGCGTGAACGCCAGGGCCACCAGCGCGATGGCGATGCCGGGCGGAGCCAGGTACCACCAGTCGCCCGCGCTCACCGCGCCGGCTTCGCGTGCGTCCTGGAGCATGCCGCCCCAGGAGGTGATGGTCGGGTCACCGAGACCGAGGAAGGCCAGGGTGGCCTCCGTGAGGATCGCGCTGGAGATCACCAGCGTGGTCTGGGCGAGGACCAGCGGCATCACGTTCGGCAGGACGTGCCGGACCATGATGTGTCCGTGCCCGCCGCCCAGCGCGCGGGCGCGCTCGATGTACGGGCGGGACTCCACGGCCAGGGTCTGCGCCCGCACCAGCCGCGCCGTCGTCGGCCAGGTCGTGACGCCGATCGCGATGATGACCGTCCACAGGGAGCGGTCCATCACGGTGGCGAGCGCGATCGCCAGGACCAGGGTCGGCATCACCAGGAACCAGTCGGTGACCCGCATCAGAACCGTCGAGTACCAGCCGCGGAAGTGCCCCGCCACGATCCCGACCACCGTACCGATGGCCACGCAGAGGAAGGCCGCGAGCAGCCCCACGGTCAGCGAGACGCGCGCCCCCCAGATCAGCAGGGCGAGGACGCTGCGGCCGAACTGGTCGGTGCCGAGCGGGAACTCGGCGCTCGGCGACTCCAGTGCGCCACCCGGAGCCTCGGTGACGCTCTGTGCGTCCGAGCCGGTCAGTACGGGCGCGCACACCGCGATCAGCGCGATCAGCACGAGCCCGCCGAGCCCCCACAGGCCACCCCGGTGGCTGCGGTACTCCCGCCAGAACCGGGCCAGGGAACGCCGCTTGCGGGCCCGGGCCAGCGCGCCCGGGCTCTTGGCCGCCTCGGGCCCGGACTCCTCGGGTGCGGGGGCTTCGGCTCCCGGCGTGGAGGCGGGCATGGATTCGGTCGTCATCGGCCCACCCGGGGATCGAGCAGCGGATACAGCAGATCGGCCAGGGTGTTCGCCAGGATCACCGCGGTGGCGAAGACGAAGAACAGCCCCTGGACGAGCGGAAGGTCGGGGACGCTCAGCCCTTGGTAGAAGAGCCCGCCGAGACCCGGCCAGGAGAACACGGTCTCCACCAGGATCTGTCCTGCGACCACATGGCCCAGGTTGACGAACATCAGCGTGAAGGTCGGGAGCATCGCGTTGGGGACGGCGTGCCGGCGGCGGACCGTGTCGTCGCGCAGCCCCTTCGCGCGTGCCGTCGTCAGGTAGTCGCTGCCCATCTCGTCCAGGAGCGAGGAGCGCATCACGAGGAGCGTCTGTGCGTAGCCGACCGCGACCAGGGTGATCACGGGGAGCACCATGTGGTGCGCGACATCGAGCACGTAGGCGAAGCCCGACTCGTTGCCCGACTCCAGGCCGCCGGTGGGGAACATGCCCGGGATCGGTCCGACGCCCACCGAGAAGACGATGATCAGGAGCAGGCCGAGCCAGAACGAGGGCACGGAGTAGAGCGTGAGCGCGAGCGCGGTGTTGAACCGGTCGCTCTTCGACCCGTTGCGCCATGCGGTACGGGTGCCGAGCCAGATGCCCAGCGCGCTGTAGAGGACGTACGCCGTGCCGGTGAGCAGCAGCGTCGCCGGGAGCGCCTCGGTGATCTTGTCCATGACCGGGGCGTGGTACTGGAAGGAGGTGCCGAAGTCGCCGGTGAGCGCGTCACCCACGTAGCTGGTGAACTGCTGCCACATCGGCTGGTCGAGGCCGAACTGGTGACGCAGCGAGTCGAGCTGCTCGGCCGACACGCGTCGCCCGCCGGTCATCTGCTTCACCGGGTCGCTGGGGATGAGCCGGAAGAGGAAGAAGCTCGTGACCAGTACGGCGAACAGCGAGACGGCCGCGCCGACGATCTTCGCGGCCACGTACTTCAGATAGGCCTGGGTGTTGCGCGCCCGTGGGCCGCGGGCGGCCGGAGGTGCGGCGGGAGCCGGACCGTCCGTGTCCGCGTCCGCCTGCTTCACGAGCGCCGGAGTGCTGTCAGCTGTCATGGGAACTCTCGTTACTCGTGCTGCACTTAGAGGGATCGGCCGACGGGGTCCGGCTGCCCGGACCCCGTCGCCGTTCGCTCTCATCCCGTCCGCGGGAACTACCCGCGGTCCGCGGGACTACTCGCGCTCGTCCGCGCTGGTACGGCGGCGCCGGGAGAGGAGGAACCCGCCACCGGCGAGGACCACCACGGCCACGACGATGCCGATGACGATGCCCGTGGAACTGGAACCGGAGTCGCTGTCACTGTCACCGCCGCCGGCCGGAACGGCCGACCACCAGCTCCAGTACCCGTCCTGGCCGTAGATGTTGCCGGCCGCCTCGGGCATGGTCGTGATCGACTTGATCTGGTCGGTGCGGTAGGCCTCGACAGCGTTCGGGTAGGCGATGACGCTCATGTATCCGGAGTCGTACAGCCACGACTGCATCTGCCCGACGAGGTCAGCCCGCTTGGCGGGGTCGTATTCGGCGAGCTGCTTCTTGTACAGCCCGTCGTACGTCTTGTCGCAGATGAAGTTGTCCGTGGCGGCACTCGCCTTGGCCTTGGTCGGCAGGGCCGCGCAGGTGTGGATGCCGAGGACGAAGTCCGGGTCCGGGTTGACGGACCAGCCGTCGAAGGCGAGGTCGTACTCACCGGCGTACCAGGGCACGGAGACGTCGTCGAGGCAGTCGACCTTGAGACCGACGCCGAGCTTGCCCCACCACTCCTTGAGGTACTTGCCGATCGCCTTGTCGTTCGGGTCCGTGGCGTGACACAGGATGCGCAGGTCGAGCGCCTTGCCGTCCTTGCCGACGCGCTTGCCGCCCTTGAGCTCGTAGCCCGCCTGGTCCAGGAGCTGTCCCGCCTTGGCGGGGTCGTAGGCGAGGCTCTGGCTCGCCGACGGCTGCCAGCTGTACTCCGAGAAGCGCGGCGGGATGTACCCCTGGCCCTCGACGGCGTGGCCCTGGAAGACCTTGTCGATGATCGTCTTGCGGTCGATCGACAGGAAGAGCGCCTGACGGACCTTCTGGTCGAGCAGCGCCTTGTTGCCGTTGCCGAACTTCTTGCCGTCCTTGGTCTGCGCACCGGGGTTGGTGGCCAGTGCGAAGAAGCGGCGGCCCGGACCCTCGTTGACCTTGATGTTCTCGTCACCCTTGAGTGACGCGGCCTGGGCGGGCGTCAGCGCGGGCGAGCCGGCGACGAAGGAGACCTCGCCCTTGCGGAGCGCGGCGACCGCGGCGTCCTGGTCCTTGTACGTCTTGAAGACCAGCTCGTCGAACTTGGGCTTGCCGCGCCAGAAGTCCTTGTTGGCCTTGAGCTTCACGTACTGGTCGACCTTGTAGTCGCTCAGGACGAAGGGCCCGTTGCCCACTACGGGGAAGTCCGTGTCGTTGTTGAACTTCGAGAAGTCCTGGACCTTCTCCCAGACGTGCTTGGGGACGATCGGGACATCGAGCGCGGCCATCGTGGCCTGCGGTTCCTTGAGCTCGATGACCAACTTCGTCGGGCTGGGAGCAGTCACCTTCTTGAAGTTGGTGACGAAGCTTCCGTTCGCCTGGGCGGCGCCCTCGTCGGTCATGATCTTGTTGAACGTCCAGGCCGCGTCCTCGGCGGTGGCCTGCTGACCGTCAGACCACTTGGAATTGGACCGAATGGTGTACGTCCACGTCAGCTTGTCGGCCGACGGCTCCCACTTGGTGGCGAGTCCCGGGACGGCGTGATTGTCCTTCGGGTCGTAGTTCGTCAGGAAGTCGTACATCAGCCGGGAGACGCTGGTGCTCAGCAACTTCTGGGCGAGGAACGGGCTCAGGGAGTCGACGCTCTGCGCGACCGCGACGGTCAGCGTCTTGTTGCCGCTGTCGGCGGCCTGCGCCTGCTGGGGCCCGGCCCCGAAGGGCATGCCCGGCACGACGGACCCGGCTGCGAGAGCAAGGGCGGCGGCGCCGGAGGCCAGGAGGATGCGCAGGCGTGAGCGCGGCTCGGCTGCGGGCGGTGGAACTCTTTCGACCATGGTCAGGGACCTCGCGTCATGACTCGCACGGAGAAGGCGGGTTGATCTGTGGTTCGCCAGCTGGTGAAGCGAAGGTTTATCAGCGGTGGTCGAGCCGCGTCAACGGTCATCGAAACGGCGTGTGGTCTGCGGGAATGCAATGAGGGTCCGCATCGCGGGAGCGATGCGGACCCTCATTGGTTCAGACCTCTGACGCCTTACTGCTGAGGCGCTGGCGGCGGCTGCGGGGGCTGCTGCTGCCACCCTGCGGGCGGGACGGGGCCCTGGAGTTCGGGGTGGGCGGGCTGCCCAGGATGACCTGGCTGTCCGCCGTGTGGCTGGGGCTGCGGAGGGCCGGTCCGGCCGTCCGCCGACTGCGCCTGCGGGGGCGGTGACTGCTGCCAGTTCTGTCCGGCTCCGGGTGCCGGCTGCGGGGGGTAGGGCTGGTGTTGTTGCGGCTGCCCGCCGTAGGGCTGCTGCGGCGGGTACGGCTGCCCGGGCTGTTGTGGCGGGTAGGGCTGCCCGGGCTGTTGCGGCGGGTAGGGCTGCTGGCCGGGGACCGGCTGGCCCTGCATCTGCTGTCCCGGCATCGGAGGGGCGTACTGCGGCGGCGGGTTGGTGCCGCTCGACGTCCACAGCCCCTGCTGCTGCTGGGCGCGCGCGAAGTCCTCGGCGACGAGGGCGGAGAGGTGGAAGTACGCCTCCCGGGTCTTCGGGCGCATCATGTCGAGGTCCACCTCGGCGCCGGCCGACAGGTGTTCGTCGAACGGTACGACGACCACCCCGCGGCAGCGCGTCTCGAAGTGCTGGACGATGTCGTCGACCTTGATCATCTTTCCGGTCTCGCGGACTCCGGAGATGACGGTGAGGGACCGCTGGACCAGCTCCGCGTACCCGTGTGCCGAAAGCCAGTCCAGCGTGGTGGAGGCGCTTGACGCGCCGTCGACCGAGGGCGTCGAGATGATGATCAGCTGGTCGGCGAGGTCCAGTACACCGCGCATCGCGCTGTAGAGCAGCCCGGTGCCCGAGTCCGTGAGGATGATCGGGTACTGCTTCCCCAGCACCTCGATCGCACGCCGGTAGTCCTCGTCGTTGAACGTGGTCGAGACCGCCGGGTCGACGTCGTTGGCGATGATCTCCAGGCCGGAGGGCGCCTGTGAGGTGAACCGGCGGATGTCCATGTACGAGTTGAGGTGCGGGATCGCGTGGACCAGGTCGCGGATGGTCGCCCCGGTCTCGCGGCGGACCCGGCGGCCCAGCGTGCCGGCGTCGGGGTTGGCGTCGATGGCGAGGATCTTGTCCTGCCGCTCGGTGGCCAGGGTCGCGCCGAGGGCGGTGGTGGTCGTGGTCTTGCCCACGCCGCCCTTGAGGCTGATCACCGCGATGCGGTAGCAGGAGAGCACCGGGGTGCGGATCAGGTCCAGCTTGCGCTGCCGCTCGATCTCCTCCTTCTTGCCGCCCAGCTTGAAGCGGGACGCGCCGGACGGGGTGCGGCTGCTCTTCGCCTTCTGCTTGCCCCGGACGAGCCGGTCGGAGGAGAGCTCCACGGCGGCCGTGTAGCCGAGCGGTGCGCCCGGCACGGAACGCTCGCGCTGGTCATGGGTGACCGGAGTGGGCCAGGCACTCCCGGCCCTGGGGTCGGCGGGCGGCCCCTGCGGGGGCCCCTGCTGCGGGAGTTGCTGGGGATACGGCTGTTGCGCGTACGGCTGGGGCTGCTGCGGCGAGACCTGCGCGGGCAGATGAGGGGTGGCCTGGGCGGGCGGCTGGGCCCCCTGGGGGAATCCGTATCCGCCCTGCTGTGGCAGGGGCTGCGGTTGCGGCTGCTGCGGAGCCTGAGGCAGCTGAGGTGCCTGAGGCGCAAGCGGAGGCAGTGCCGCACCCTGCTGCTGACCGGGCCACTGGTGCGCCTGAGGTGACTGAGGTGCCTGAGGTGCGGGCGGCGGCGGGAGCTGGGCCGGAAGTGCCGCCTCTGGCAGGGCCTGCTGGGCGTGCGGCTGCTGCGGGAAGCCGTACCCTCCCTGCGGTGCCGGGGCGGCCGGGTGGGCCTGCTGGGGGAACGCGGGAGCCTGCGGGTTCTGCGGGGCCTGGGCCGCCGGAGCCTGCGGGAACCCGTAGCCGCCCGGGCCCGCGTCGGCCGGGGCCTGCGGGGGCCAGTGAGACGCCGGCTGAGGTGCGGCCGGCTGGGGGGCCGCGGGCTGGAAGGAGGGCGGCAGGGGCGGCAGCCCGTTCGTTGGCGGCGCCGGGGTCCACGGGGCGGGTGCCGCGTCCTGAGGGACGCTGCCGGACGGCACGTCGACGTCGGGCGCCTGGGGGAGGGCCGCCGCGGGGGCGGTGTCCGAAGGCGCGGCGCTCGCGGCGGCGGCGTCGGCGGGCTCGTCGGAGCGGAGGGCGTGGCCGGAGTCGTCATCACTCGTGGCGTCGGCCGGACTCGTGGCGTCGGCCGAGGCGCCGTCCACCGGCGGAACGGCGGAAGGCTCGTCGCTGTCGGCCTCGTGGGACCCCTCCTCCGCGGCGGGCGACGACAGCCCGTCGGACAGCGACCCGCCGGACGGTGCGGTGCCGGCGGGAGCCGCAGGCGCGTCGGCCGGTGCGGTGCCGGAGGGCGCGGGGAGCGATGCGGAGGACGAGGTCGCGGACGACGCGAGGAGTGCGGAGGACGGGGAAGCGGACGGGGAGGCGTCCGGATCTTCGCCGGTCCCCCCGTCCTGCGTGGCGCGGTCCCGCCCGGAGTCCGGGCCGGAGCCGGCATCGGCGCGGGCATCCGTCGCCGCTTCTCCGGCCGTCGGGTCGGCACCGGCGGGCCCGGCACCGGTCGCGGGGCCGTTGGCCCCCGTCTCGGCGGCGGTCCCCGCGGCGGCCTCGCGTTCGGCGATCTCCCGCTTCAGCGCGGCGGACGAGAAGCGCATGGTCGCGCCGCTCTCCACGTCGCCGCCCCCGAAGGGGTCGGGCGCATCGCTCGCAGCGGCCGCGCCCTGCGCAGGTTGGCCGGCGGCGCCGTGGGCCGGTGCCGGTGGTGCAGGAGTCCAGTCGGGGTCGAAACCGCTCCCCGCGGGCAGCCCGGGCACGGACACCGGGGCGCCGGTGGGCGGCGGGGGTGGTGCCAGGTGTGTTCCGGCCCCGCCCGACGAGTCGCCCGGCGCGTTCTGCGTGTACCAGGCGGGCGGGGTGTAGTCGATGGTGAACTCACCCGTCATCTCGGCGGGCTCCGCGTCGGACGACTCGTCGACGGGCGTGTTCCAGCCCCCGCGCATCTCGTCCCGATCGCCGTTCACTTTGCCTCCTGGTGTGGTCGAGCACCCTTGTGCCGTGGTGGGTGGGGGCGACCGTTCCCCCAGGCCCTGTCCGGAGCTCCCCGTCCGCGCCCCGACGACCGGTACGCGTGCCTGCCGCACGGTGTCCCGGGAAGGCGGCTCAGCCACCTGTCCGGCACCGCACGCCGATCGCACGCACCGACCGCCGCTGCGCCCGCGCTTCGCGCGGACGACGGGGAACTCCGGACAGGACCTGGTGCGAACCGCCCGGCTCTCCCCCCGGGACGCGCATTGCCTGCCCGCAGGTTCTTCTGCCGCGCCCGGACCCACCCTAATCGCCATCGGGCTCGCCACGGCAGGCCGTACGGCACCGCGACCGCCGTCCCGTACGTCATGTACTGCCCCCAAGTGGACTGAGTAAGGCAGAGAGTGGGGCGTAAAGCGGTCAAATACGCACATCTGCATAGGGGAATCTGAACAATTCGCACACGTCGGGGCGGGCCCTCAGTCCACTCGGCGGGCGCTGCCCAGTAGTCCCGATTCCGCATCGGTCGGATGGATCATCACGAACCGGCGGTCCCGGCGGGTGCACCAGAGGGTGACTCCGTCCGTCAGGGTGGTCAGGGACCGCGTCTCCCCGGGCCCCAGGCGCATGAGATGCCCGACCTGTTCTGCTTCGTCGGGAGATACCCGTTGAATGCCGACCAGGGACGACTTCTCCATCAGCCCCGACGCGACGGGACTCAGATACGGCAGGAGCGTCACCACCGACTGCCACGGGCCGGAGGCGACCCGCCCGCGCGGTGGCCTCATGCCGCAGTCCCGCACCACCACGACCGGCGATCCGGCCGACGGGCCCTGCGGAGGCACCCGCCCCACCTCGTGCAGCGCGATCCCGCAGCCCTCCCCGCCCGCGGCCCTCACCAGCCCTGCCCACACCGTGGGCCGCCCTGTCTCGACCACGATCCGGGCGCCGGTCGCCGCTGCCCGCAGAGCGAGCACCTGCGCCGTCCACAGCCCCCCGATCAGGGTGACGTCGTAGGGAGTGGGCCGGTTGATGCCGAGCACGGCCGGGGCCCCCTCGGCGTCCACGCCCATCACCACGCCGTCGTCGCCGACCGGCAGGGCCAGCGACTCCAACTGACCGGGCCGGACCGTGTGCCGGGGGCGGCGCGGGCCGGTCACTCCGAACCCGAGCCGCCCACGGCCCCGTACGGGTGCGGACATCAGCGGGTACCTCCGAGGGGCAGGGTGGCCAGCACGCCGGGCAGCTGTTCGCGGTCGAGCCGCACCAGCGAGGTCTTCACACCACCGGCCGTGCGCTCCAACTCGTGCCGGGCGGAACGGAGTTCCTGATCGTTGCGGCCGGTGACGCGGACATGGCCGGTGAGAGTGGTCTCCTGCCGGTCACCGCGCCCCAGCGTCAGACTGAACGTCGTGGCCAGCGCCGGTACCGAGGTGAGCAGTGCGACGAGCTGCGGCATCGCGGCGCCACCCCCGCCCAGGTCCGGCCAACGGCGCACCCAGTACGTGGTGTGCATCCGGTCGTCGCACTGCCAGGTGCGCGAGGTCTCCCGGGTGCGGCGTACAGGCGCACCGTCCTGGCCCGCCCGGGCCGGGACCGACGGGTTCGCACAGGCGGACGTGGCGATCGCCGCGGTGAGTTCCTGCTCCGTGAGCACCGTCGCGGACAGCCCCGCACCGGCAAGCCTGCCGGCCAGCTGGTCGGCCGCGCGCACCAGGCACTTCTGCGTACCGGTGAGGCCGCCGCCCCGCGCCCGTACGGCCTCCTGGCAGAGTTCCGGGGCCAGTCTCAGCGCGACCCAGGTGATCCGCACCGCCGGGGAACCCGTCCGGCCCTGCAGGGGCGCGTAGTTGCGGGCCGGGAGCGAATCCACCGGGAGATGCGGTGCGGGCGCGGGCTGGGTGTGCTGCACGATCTGAGCCGACTCCAGCCGGATGCCGTCGACGTCGAGGGCGTCCCGTACGAGCGCCAGGGGGAGCGGACGCGCGGACCGCTCCGGCCGCAGCGCCGTGCCGGCCGCGTCGATCCGGAGGACGGCCGTGAGATACGTGCCGTCGCCGATCATGCCCACCGGACGCCGGTCGCGGCCCCCGAACGAGTACGTACGCAGGGCCGGTTCGCACTCGACCACGGGTGCGAGGCCCGGTTCGGCTCCCGTAACCGGTCCCGCCGACGCGGCCCGGCGGTGACGAGCGCGCAGCGCGAGTACCGCGTGCAACAGCGCCGGGAGGGAGCGGCGCCGCCGGCGCACGACGGCGAACGCCACCAGCAGCGCGGCCGGCACGGACGCCACGGCCGGCAGCAGCGGATCCACGACCCAGGCGCACAGCAGCAGCGCCCCCGCGATCTCGAACAGGACGAGCTGGTGCAGCCGCAACGGCCCGAACGCACCGGTTCGCCCGCCCCACACGATGCCTGCCCCGCCGCCGCGTAACGAGCCCTCGGGCGCTCCGGCGCGGGGGGATCGGGGAGGCCGGGTGTCCGGGGCCGGAACCGTCCGCGTCGCGGAAGCCGTCATCGCGGCACCCTCCCGTTCATCCGGCCCGGCGCCCCTCGGCCCGACCCGTGCCAGGCCTGCCCCGTCGAGGTCTCCGACGGGGTAAATCACCCTACCCGGCCCACAACACCCCTGAATCGACAGGCATAGTGGGGAGTCGGTCCGGCATCGGGGGTCCGGTACGGGACACCGGCCGCGGTCGCTCCTGATGCCGCGCGGTCGGACACGGGAGACGGACTCATGGCATCGCGGCGCGACGACCTCAACGCGTACACCTTCGAGAAGCGGCGCATGGTGGCGGCGTTCCTCCAGCCCTCGCCCACCGGTTCCGACGAGGGCGCCCCGCGTCCCCTGCGCGCCGTCCTGCCGGGCCTTGTCGCAGGCGCCCTGATCCTCGCGGGGTTCGGCGCCTACGGCATGTTCAGGCCGGCCGCCCCCAAGGACTGGGACACCCCCGGCACCAGGGTGATCGTCGGCAAGACGTCGACCACCCGCTACGTGGTGCTCACCACCGGCAAGGGCGCGCACAGCAGGACACTGCTGCACCCCGTGCTGAACCTCGCCTCGGCCCGGCTGCTGCTGACCCCGCAGAACTACCGAGTCGTCCAGGTCGCGGACGGCATCCTCGACGCGGGCAAGCCCCCGCGCGGACCCGTCCTCGGCATCCCGTACGCCCCCGACCGGCTGCCCGAGGCGAAGGACGCGGGCACCGCCAAGCGATGGGCCCTCTGTGTGCAGCCGGGCGGCAGGGGCAACACCGTGCAGAAGGCCGCCTTCGTCCTCGCCGAGCGCGACCACGCGCTGACCGAGGGCGCCGGCAGGCTCGTCGGTGGGCAGGTCCTCTACGTCAGGGGGCAGGACCGCAGCCGCTACCTCGTCGACGCCCGCGGCACCAAGTACCGCATCGACGAGACCGCGGCCGATCTCGGCCATCTCACCGGCGCCCTGGTCGGCAGCGCGCAGCCGCAGCCCGTCACCGACGACTGGCTGGCCACGCTGCACGACGGCAGACCGATCGCCTTCCCGCGGATCCCCGGCGAGGTGGGCGCCCCGGCTCACATCGAGGGCCACCTGTCCGCGCGGGAGAACCGCGTGGGCACGGTGCTGCGCACCAGGAACGGGGAGGGCATCGCCTATTACGTGGTGCTCGACGGCGAGGTCAGGCCGGTCTCCGAGTTCACCGCCTGGCTGCTGATCAACTCCCCGCAGACCGCGCCCCTCGACCTGGCCGGCGAGGCGCGCCCGGCCGGCCTGCAGGACTTCGTCCCCGGATCCGAGCCGTTCGCGGGCCAGGGGGCCCACTGGCCCGCGCACCGAGCCGTCCGTGTCAACGCCCCCGAGGCGGGCGCCGCCGGTCGCGACACCGTCTGCAACGTGCTGCGCCGCACTGACGGGACGGGTCGTACGACGCTGAGCACGTGGGCCGGCGCCGCGTACCCCGCCTCCGTCGGTGCCGATGGCACGAGTACCTACGTCACCCCGGGCAGCGGGCTGCTCTACACCCAGGTCCGGGAGGGGCAGACCAGCCCGGACGGTTCACTCTTCCTGGTGACCGACACCGGACTGAGGTACGCGGTTCAGGCGAACGGCGACAGCGACGCCGAACGGTCCGACATCGGCACCGGCGGTGCGGAGGACGGTCCCGACGGGCGGCCCGAGCCCAGCAGGGCACAGATCAGGCTCGGATACGAGAAGGTGACGCCCGCCCTCGTCCCGATCGCCTGGTCGGAGTTCCTCGCCAAGGGCCCCCGGCTCGACACCAACAGCGCCCGCCGGCCGCAAGGTTCCTGAGGGCCCGGGCAGGGCGGCGGAGCACCAGTGGACACCAGTGGGGGAGAGAGCGCGATGCCGTACCGGAAAAGGGCCTTGCTGGCGGCCGCCGTCGCGCTGGGCGCCCTCGCGGGACCGCAGGCCGCGTACACCGTCCCGGACCTGGGCGGTTGGCACGCGGACGGCGGCGGCGAGTGCGACTTCCCGATGGCGAAGCAGTTCGAGGGGCGTCCGTGGCCGCTTCAGCGCGTGCTTCTCGACGAACTGTGGCAGGACACACGGGGCAAGGGGGTCCGCGTCGCCGTCATCGACACCGGGGTGGACGTCACCAATCCTCAGCTCGGGGGAGCCGTGGACGCCCTGACGGGCATCGACTACACGGGCGGGGGGAGCGACGGGACCGTGGACGAAGCCGGTCACGGCACCAAGGTCGCCGGCATCATCGCCGCCCGGCCCCGCACCGGCACCGGTTTCGTCGGCCTGGCCCCCGAGGCCACCGTCATCCCGATCCGCCAGAACGACGGGCGGCACAACGGCTCGGACAGCACGATGGCCGCCGGGATCGACCACGCGATCGCCGAGGGCGCCCGCGTCATCAACATCTCCCAGGACACCACGAGGCCGCTGACCGAGGACTCGTTGCTGGGCCGTGCGGTGGCGCGGGCGATCGCCGAGGACGTCGTGGTGGTCGCCGCCGCGGGCAACGACGGCATGGACGGCAGACGCAGAAGCACCTACCCCGCCGCCTTCGACGGCGTACTCGCCGTCGCCGCGTCCGACCGCAACAACGAACGCGCACCCTTCTCGCAGGCGGGGGAGTTCGTGGGGGTCGCCGCACCCGGGGTCGACATCGTCTCCACCGTCCCGGGCAACGGCCAGTGCACCGACAGCGGCACCAGTTTCGCCGCGCCGTACGTCACCGGGGTCGTCGCGCTCATGCGGGCCAAGTACCCGCACTGGACGGGCGAGCAGATCATCGCCCGTATCGAACAGACGGCGGAACGCTCCGTCAACGGCCGTGACGACTTCATCGGATGGGGTGTAGTCGACCCGGTCCGCGCGCTGTCCGGCGACGATGCTCCGCAGGACGCCCCCCACCCGGACGCGCCGCATGCCGGGGTGCAGGCCCCCGAGCCCGCGCCCCTGGCGATGTCGGAGACCGCGAAGCAGCGCAGCAAGCGGTACGCGGCCTACGCACTGGCCGCGGCGGCCGTTCTGGTCGCCGCGGTGGCCGGCGTCGCGACCGTGGCGCGCGACGTCCGCAGGCGCCGCTCCCCGCGCCGCGGGTGACCCGTACCGAAGCCGCTCCCGCCGTCGGGGCGTCTCGGGACGAGGGGGCGAAGTGGCTAGGGTGAAAGCGGACTTCAGAGGTGACGGGGATCAGGAACCGGCAGAAGGGTGCGCCGGAGCTGATGCGACTACCCCTGGCCCCCCATCCCCAAGCGAACGGAGAGAGGACCTCCGCATGACCAACCCCGCGGGCGGTTTCGGACTTGCCGACGAGCCGGTCATCCAGGCCAGGAACAAGATCGTCAAAACCGCCGAGGCGGTCTCGGCGCAGTCCAGGGAGCTCGCCGACATCCTCGCGACGGCCGGGGCGGGGTGGACCGGCGTCGGTGCCTCGGGGTTCACGTCCGCACAGCTCGTGATCAACGAGGACCACGACGTGATCCGCCGGCTGCTCAACGTGCTGCTCCACGCGGTGGGCAGCACACGAAACCTCAGCAACGCCAACGACGAGGAGGTCCGCGCGGCCTTCAACGCGGTCCGGACACCTGCCTCGGCGGGCAGCGCCTCGGGGCTCAACGGCCTCTGAACCGCCCTTCGCCTTCCCCCGCAGCCGAGCCAGAGGAGAAACCGGATGGGGCACGACCCGCACACCAAGGTCAGGTACGAAAGCGTCCAGGAGATGGCGAACCGCATCCGCGTGGTGTCGCAGAACATCTGCCGCGACCTGGAGGAGATGGACGGCGCGCTCAAGGTGGTCACCGACACCTGGGACGGCGAGGCCCACACCGCGTACGTGATGCTCCAGAACAAGTACCGCGGCAAGGCCGACGACATGAAGGGCCGCCTGGAGCACGTCGCGAGGATCATCGAGTCCGGCAAGGACAACTACCGCGCCACCGACCTCAAGTCCTCACGCCTGTTCACCGAGGCGTACTGAACACGCGCGGCAGGAGCCGCGCCCGGCGGGGAGGGGGCACGTTCACCGGATGGTGCGTGCCCGGGCGGCGGGCGGGGCACGTTCACCTGATCGTGCGTGCCCGAAAAACGGGTGGGGCACGTTCCGGTGAACGTGCCCCACCCGCGTGGCGCCCCGTCCCTACGTCAGGTCGAACTCCCCGTCCCGGGCACCCAGTACGAACGCACGCCATTCGGCCTCCGTGTACCGCAGCACCGTGTCCGGATCGAGTGAGGACCTCATCGCCACGGCACCGCCGGGCAGATGCGCGATCTCGACGCGCTCCTCCGCTTCCTCGGTCCCGGGCGCGCTCAGCCATTCCACCCCCGAGATGTCGAGTGCGTACAGCTCGTCCTTCTCCGCCTGCGTGCCCATGGTCCAGGGCTCCTCTCCGTACGTGGCTCTGCACGGCACCGTACAGGCAGCGCCGCGGCCTCAGGCCGTGTCCGCGGTTCCCCGGCGAACGGCGCCCATCTGTGCTCCATGACGCCGGCCCGCACCCCGCTGCCCGCCTCAGGGCCGCTCCGCCAGCCATCCGGTCTGCACCAGCGGGTTGCCTCGTCGCCGGGTGGCGAAGTACCCGCGCCCCGGCGGCATCGGGTGCCCGCGCACCGCCCCGATGAGGTCGCCCTCGACCGGATCGCCGGACAGCACCACCCCCTGGGCCCCCAGCTCCTTGATCCGCTGCATGAACGTCTCGTACATCGCACGCGAGGCGCCCGCCGAACCGCGCGCGATGACGAAGCGCACCCCCGTGTCCCGGGCGAACGGCAGATGCTCCGCCAGCGGGGCCAGCGGACCCCCGGCGCCCGTCGCCACCAGGTCGTAGTCATCGACGACGATGAAGATCTGCGGTCCGGTCCACCAGCTGCGGTCCCGCAGTTGCCGCGGGGTGACGTCCGCCGGGGGGCGGCGCCGGGCGAACACACCGGCCAGCGCCTCCATGTGTGTCCCCAGCGCATCCGCTGTCGGCGCGTACTCCAGCAGATGACTTTCCGGCAGCGCACCCAGCAGCCCGCGCCGGTAGTCCCCGACGACGAGTTTCGCTTCGTCGGGGGTGTACCGCTCCGCGATCCGCTTCGCGATCAGGCGCAGCAGACTGCTCTTGCCCGACTCGCTCTCGCCGAAGACCAGGAAGAACGGATCGGCGTCGAAGTCGACGAACACCGGCTCCAGGTCCCTCTCCGCGATCCCGATCGCGATGCCGCGGTCAGGGAACTCGGACCCCTTCGGCAACCGCTCCGCGGGCAGCCTGAGCGGCAGCAGCCGTACGCGGGGTGCCGGCGCGCCCGCCCAGTTCGCCCGCACCGTGCCGACGAGCGCGGCGGTCGCGTCCGCCAGGTCCGTCGCCTCGGTGACCGAGTCGATGCGCGGCAGCGCGGCCATGAAGTGCAGCCTCTCCGCCACCTGGCCGCGGCCGGGCACTCCGGGAGGCACCCGGGCGGCGACCTTCCGGTCGAACTCGGAGTCCATGACGTCACCGAGCCGCAGTTCGAGCCGCCCGAGGATCTGGTCCTTGAGCGCGGCTCGCACCTCCATGTACCGCGCCGCCGAGAGCACCACGTGGACCCCGTAGCCGAGGCCGCGCGCGGCGAGGTCCGTGACGACCGGCTCCAGCGACTCGTACTCGGTCCGGAACCCGCCCCAGCCGTCGATGACCAGGAACACGTCCCCCCACGCCTCGCCGGGCAGTTCACCGAGAGCCCGCATCCGCCGGTAGGTGGCGACGGAGTCGATGCCCCCGGCGCGGAAGAACTCCTCACGCCGGGCCAGTACCCCCGCCACCTCCGCGACCGTGCGCCGCACCCGCTCCGGATCCAGCCGTGAGGCGATCTGCCCCACATGCGGCAGCTCCGCCAGCGGGGCGAGCCCGCCACCGCCGAAGTCGAGTCCGTAGAACTGCGCCTCCTGCGGAGTGTGCGTGAGCGCGAACGACGCGATCAACGTCCGCAGCAGCGTCGATTTGCCCGACTGCGGCCCGCCGACCACCATCAGATGCCCCGCCGCCCCGGAGAAGTCGCGGTACAGCACCTCGCGCCGCTGCTCGAACGGCTTGTCGACCAGGCCGAGGGGGACCGTCAGTCCGCCGGGCCGGGTGTACTCCGTGGCGGTGAACCCACGTCCCTCGGCCGCCGCGAGCCCCGGCAGCAGCTGGTCCAGGGCCGGAGCCCGGTCCAGCGGCGGCAGCCACACCTGGTGGGCCGGAACCCCCTGACCCTCCAGCCGCCGCACGACCACGTCGAGCACGCTGTCCGCGAGCGCGTCCTCCCGCACCGGCCCGGCCGACGGGACCCTAGCGGCGTCCTCCGACTCCGCCGAAGGCACCGGCACCGGCATCGCACGGAACAGGGCGGCCCGCCGCGCGACCGGCACCTGCCCCGCCTCGGGGGCGGGTGCGGCCGTGCGGTACGCCCCCGAGACATAGGCGGCCTTGAACCGCGTCATCTCCTCCGTCCCGGCCCTGAGGTAGCCCGAGCCCGGCACCGCCGGCAGGTGGTAGGCGTCCGGTACCCCCAGCGCCGTCCGCGATTCGGCGGCCGAGAAGGTCCGCAGCCCGATCCGGTACGAGAGGTACGTGTCCAGACCGCGCAGGCGGCCCTCCTCCAGCCGCTGCGAGGCCAGCAGCAGGTGCACGCCCAGGGACCGGCCGATGCGACCGATCTGGATGAACATGTCGATGAAGTCCGGCTTGGCGGTGAGCAGTTCGGAGAACTCGTCGATCACCAGCACCAGCGAGGCCAGCGGCTCCAACGCCGCACCGGCCGCCCGGGCCCTCTCGTAGTCGTGGACGTTCGCATAGGTGCCCGCCGAACGCAGCAGCTCCTGCCGGCGCTGGAGCTCCCCGCGGACCGCGTCGCCCATCCGGTCGACGAGGGCCAGGTCGTCGGCCAGGTTGGTGATGACCGCGGCCACGTGCGGCAGCTGCGACATACCGCTGAACGTCGCCCCGCCCTTGAAGTCCGCGAGCACGAAGTTCAGGGTCTCGGAAGGGTGGGTGACCGCGAGCCCCAGCACCAGCGTCCGCAGCAGCTCCGACTTGCCGGACCCCGTCGCGCCGATGCACAGCCCGTGCGGCCCCATGCCGTCCTGCGCCGCCTCCTTGAGGTCCAGCATCACCGGCAGCCCGTCATCGCCGACCCCGATCGGCACCCGCAGCCGTTCGGAGACCGGCCGCGGCCGCCAGGTGCGCGCCACATCGACGGCGTCCGCGTCGCCGAGGTTCAGCAGTTCGGTGAAGTCCAGATCGGACAGCAGCGGTTCGCCGTCCTTGCCGCCGCCCGTCCGCAGCGGCGCCAGCTGCCGGGCCAACGCCTCGGCCGCGGCCGTCGAGATGCCGTCCGGCACGCCCTCGTACGCCGTGTCCGCACCCGACTCCATCCGCAGCAGTCCCGGCCGCACCATCACGGTGAGGCCGCCGCGGGGGGTGGCGGGCTCACCCCGCACCACCTCGACGACGGTCACGCCCTGCAGTCCCTCGGGCGTCGCCAACAGCGCGTCGGGTGCCGCCCGTCCGCCGTCGAGCACCACCACGATGTGCGGCTGGTCCAGCAGCGGCCCGCTCTCCCGGCCGAACCGCGGCCGCCCCTCCAGCAGGCCGGCCAGTAAGGGCTCCAGGTCCGCCTGGTCCACCGCGAACAACCGCCTGGAACCGGCCCCGTCCTCCTGGCCCGGTACCTGCGTGTGCGGCAGCCACTTCGTCCAGTCCCAGCGGGCCACCGCATCCGGACCCGCCACGACGGCGACCACCAGGTCATCGGGCGAGTGCAGCGTCACCAACTGGGCCACCATCGCCCGCGCCACCGCCTGCGCCGTCTCCGGCAGACCGCACACCGTCACCCGGGGGAACGCGCGCACCGGGAACGTCACCGGCAGTCCTTGCAACGCGCCGTGTGCGGCCAGGAACCGCCGCAGCGCCGCCGCGCACACCGGCTCCGTCTCCTCCGCCGGATCGGTCTCCGGCGCCGACAGGGGCGTCGACAGTGCCTGAGCCCCGAGTCCGATCCGTACCTGCCCGAAGTCCTGGTCGCCCGACCGCCGTTCCCAGACCCGGACACCCTCGGCCACCACCGACCACAGCTGATCGGGGCCGGGGTGCAGATACCACTGCGCATCACGCTGGGCGCGCGCCGTCCGGCGCACCGCACGCCGGGTATGCGCCAGGTACGCGAGGTAGTCGCGCCGGGTGTCCGCCAACTGCCCCTGCGCACCGCGCCGGTGACGGACCAGCTGGGCGACCGCCATCGCGAGCGTCGACACCAGCATCAGCACACCCATGATCCGCATGAACGGCGGTGCCTGTGGCGAGAAGAAGAAGACCACCGACGAACCCATGCCGAGCATCGGCAGGACCTGCATCAGCACACCCTCGCGCCGCCCGCGTGGCAGTGGAGGCGGTGCCTTCAACGCCAGCGGGACCGTGGGGAGTTCAGGCGGCAGGGCCCGCGGCGGTCGCTTCACGACGATCTGGCTCACCGGTGCATCAATCCCTCGGAACGGACGGACCGGAGGCCGGGCGGTGCCGCACCGGCGCCCCCGTGGCCGCCTCCGCCCACGGACTGGACCTCCGCGCGACCGCGATCCTATGTGCCGGACTCTTGGGTAGATTCCGGGATTCATCCGTTCCGGTAGGGTTGCGCGCTCATCATGCGCAATTGCGGAACAGGGGGACCAGACACGTGAGTACCACCGCCGCGACCGGTTTCTGCCGCGTCACTGTCGTGGCGCCGGACAGCCGGATCGATGTCGCGCTGCCCGCGGATCTCGCCGTCGCCGACGTCTGCCCGCAGATCCTCCGCCTCACCGGCCGGACCCAGGCCGTCGCCACTCCTACCGGACACCACCTCGTACGAGGCGACGGCACCGTCCTCGACGTCGACCGCACCCTCGCCGCCCAGCAGGTGCTCGACGGCGAGATCCTCAGCCTGCGCCCCTTCGCCGAATCACTGCCACCCGCCGTGTTCGACGACGTCTCGGACGCCGTCGCCTCGGCCGTCAGCCGCGACCGCCACCTGTGGAGCGACGACCTGCTGCGCGGCGCCGGTCCGGCTGGGGCGGCACTGCTGTACACCCTGATGGGCTGCGTCCTCTGGTTCGCCGACCCGCTCCGCCACGACATGCACGGCCCGCCCGGTGTCATCGCGGGCGCCGCCGCAGTGCTGCTCATCGCGTTCGCCGGGGTGCGCGCCCGGGTCTACGGGGACCGGGGCCCGGCCGTCGCGCTCGGCCTCGGCGCCCTGCCCCTCGTCCTCATCGCGGGCACCGGCATCCTCGGCCCGGACGCCGGCCAGGGACCCGGCCCGCTCCAGCTCCTGCTCGGCTGTGTCGCCCTGCTGGCCGCCTCGGTCGTCCTGGTCGCGGCCGCCCCGAGCGGCGACGCCCCCTTCGTCGCATCGGCCCTCCTCGCCGCGGCGGGCACCCTGGCGGCCTTCGCCGCAGTCCTCACCGAGTCCTCGGCCGCCGAGGCAGCCGCCGTCTGCGCCCCGGCCGCCATCGGGCTCGTCGCCTTCCTGCCCGGTCTCTCGGCCCGCTTCGCCCGCCTCCCCATCGGACACACCCCCCAGGACCCCGCACCCACGGGCTACGACGACCCCTTCGCCGAACCGGACGCCGGCCGCCGGGACGCCCCCATCGACGCCCGGCACGCCGCGGACCGCGCGCGGCGCGGCCACGAACTCCTGCTCGGCCTCGTCGGCGGATGCGCGGCCCTCGTCGTCGCGTCCGCCGCGGTGCTCGGCTTCTCGGGCGACGCCTGGGGACAGCTCCTCGCCCTGACCGCCGGACTGGCCATGCTGCTGCGCGCCCGCCTCTTCCGCTACACCTCTCAGGTCGTCTGCGTGCTCGTGGCGGGCCTCGGCGCCCTCGCCCTGCTGATCCTCGGACTCGCCCTGAACCCGCCCGCCGACGTGGTGGCGGTGCTCGCGGGGGACGGAGACCGCGGCTCCACCGACGTCCGTACGGTCTGGCTCTCCGCGGCCGTCGCCGCCGGTGCCTCCCTCCTGGCCGCGGCCGGACTCACCGTTCCCGGCAAGGGGCTCGCCCCCCTCTGGGGCCGGATCCTGGACCTGGCGGAGGGACTGCTCCTGCTCTCCCTGGTCCCGCTCTGCCTGGCGGTCCTCGACGTCTTCGCGCGCGCCAGGGCCCTCACCGGCTGAGGCCCGTCGGGGCCGCTCCGGACGGCTGGTAGTCTGGCTGTGGCCGTTTGTGTACGCGTTCCCGGTTGATTCTGGGAGCTGCGCTCATCGGACCTTCGCTCCCGAGTCACTCAAGCTCCCCTGAGATCAAGACCAGGGGCACTCGTGGGCGCATCGAACACCAAGAGGAGTACCGCGTGCCGCTCGACGCCGCTACGAAGAAGCAGATCATGACCGAGTTCGCGCAGAAGGAGGGCGACACCGGTTCCCCCGAGGTTCAGGTCGCCATGCTTTCGCGCCGCATCTCGGACCTGACGGAGCACCTCAAGACGCACAAGCACGACCACCACTCCCGTCGTGGTCTGCTGATCCTGGTCGGCCAGCGTCGCCGCCTCCTGCAGTACCTGGCCAAGAAGGACATCCAGCGCTTCCGTGCGCTCGTCGACCGCCTCGGCATCCGCCGTGGCGCGGCCGGCGGCGCCAAGTAAGGACGCTGTGAGAGGGAGCGGTTCCCACTTCTAGGGGGCCGCTCCCTTTGCCGTACGTGCGGTACCGGGGGCAACCTCAGTAACCTGGACGTACAACAACAGACGAGGAGAGGCGCGCCACGGCCGCCGCCGGTCCTCGGTAGTGGCCCCCGGGACAACGCCCGGGAGCTTCGATCGAAGACCGGCCCCGCACACACGGTGCGCCTCTCCGTACCGTCCTGCGCCACACGGGCGCCAGGACGAAAGACGACGAGTATGGAGAAATCACTAGTGGAGAACGAGACCCACTACGCCGAGGCCGTTATCGACAACGGAACCTTCGGCACCCGCACCATCCGCTTCGAGACGGGCCGCCTGGCCAAGCAGGCCGCCGGCTCCGCCGTCGCGTACCTGGACGACGACACCATGGTGCTGTCGGCCACCACCGCTTCCAAGCGGCCCAAGGACCAGCTCGACTTCTTCCCCCTCACGGTGGACGTCGAGGAGCGGCAGTACGCCGCAGGCAAGATCCCCGGCTCCTTCTTCCGCCGGGAGGGCCGCCCCTCCGAGGACGCGATCCTCACCTGCCGCCTGATCGACCGCCCGCTGCGCCCCTCCTTCAAGAAGGGCCTGCGCAACGAGATCCAGATCGTCGAGACGATCATGGCGCTCAACCCCGACCACCTGTACGACGTGGTCGCGATCAACGCCGCCTCCGCGTCCACGATCCTGGCGGGCCTGCCCTTCTCCGGCCCGATCGGCGCCACCCGCGTCGCCCTGATCAAGGGCCAGTGGGTCGCCTTCCCGACGCACACCGAGCTCGAGGACGCCGTCTTCGACATGGTCGTCGCCGGTCGCGTCCTCGAGGACGGCGACGTCGCGATCATGATGGTCGAGGCCGAGGCCACCGAGAAGACCATCCAGCTCGTCAAGGACGGCGCCGAAGCCCCGACCGAAGAGGTCGTCGCCGCCGGTCTGGAAGCCGCGAAGCCCTTCATCAAGGCGCTCTGCAAGGCCCAGTCCGACCTCGCCGCCAAGGCCGCCAAGCCCACCGGTGAGTTCCCGGTCTTCCTCGACTACCAGGACGACGTCCTGGAGGCGCTCACCAAGGCCGTCAGCACCGAGCTCTCCAAGGCGCTGACCATCGCCGGCAAGCAGGAGCGCGAGGCGGAGCTCGACCGCATCAAGGAAATCGCGGGCGAGAAGCTCCTCCCGGCCTTCGAGGGCCGCGAGAAGGAGATCTCCGGTGCCTACCGCGCGCTGACCAAGAAGCTGGTCCGCGAGCGCGTCATCAAGGACAAGGTCCGCATCGACGGCCGCGGCGTCACGGACATCCGTACGCTCGCCGCCGAGGTCGAGGCCATCCCGCGCGTGCACGGCTCGGCGCTGTTCGAGCGTGGCGAGACCCAGATCCTGGGCGTCACCACCCTCAACATGCTCCGGATGGAGCAGCAGCTGGACACCCTTTCCCCGGTGACCCGCAAGCGCTACATGCACAACTACAACTTCCCGCCGTACTCCGTCGGTGAGACCGGCCGCGTGGGCTCGCCCAAGCGCCGTGAGATCGGCCACGGTGCGCTCGCCGAGCGCGCCATCGTGCCGGTGCTGCCGTCGCGCGAGGAGTTCCCCTACGCGATCCGCCAGGTCTCCGAGGCGCTGGGCTCCAACGGCTCGACGTCCATGGGCTCGGTCTGCGCCTCCACCATGTCCCTGCTGAACGCCGGTGTGCCCCTCAAGGCCGCCGTCGCCGGCATCGCCATGGGCCTGATCTCGCAGGAGATCGACGGCAAGACGCACTACGTCGCCCTCACCGACATCCTCGGTGCCGAGGACGCGTTCGGTGACATGGACTTCAAGGTCGCCGGTACGAAGCAGTTCGTCACCGCGCTCCAGCTCGACACCAAGCTCGACGGCATCCCCGCCTCGGTCCTGGCCGCCGCGCTGAAGCAGGCCCGCGACGCGCGCCTCCACATCCTCGACGTGATGAACGAGGCCATCGACGTCCCGGACGAGATGTCCCCGAACGCCCCGCGGATCATCACCGTCAAGATCCCGGTGGACAAGATCGGTGAGGTCATCGGCCCCAAGGGCAAGATGATCAACCAGATCCAGGAGGACACCGGCGCCGACATCACGATCGAGGACGACGGCACCATCTACATCGGTGCCCAGCAGGGCTCGCAGGCCGAGGCCGCGCGCGCCACGATCAACGCGATCGCCAACCCGACCATGCCGGAGGTCGGCGAGCGCTACCTGGGTACGGTCGTCAAGACCACCACCTTCGGTGCCTTCGTCTCCCTGATGCCCGGCAAGGACGGCCTGCTGCACATCTCGCAGATCCGCAAGCTCGCCGGTGGCAAGCGCGTGGAGAACGTCGAGGACGTGCTCGGCGTCGGCGCCAAGGTCCAGGTCGAGATCGCGGAGATCGACTCCCGCGGCAAGCTCTCCCTCATCCCCGTTGTCGAGGGTGAAGAGGACGAGAAGAAGGACGACACCGACAAGTGACGTCCCGTAGTTCCGCGACGACGGCCCGCCCCTCCTCGGAGGGGCGGGCCGTCGCCCGTACCCAAACGCTTCTCAAGGGCACCAACGGCATCGGCACGGTCCGCCGCACCGTCCTCCCCGGCGGCCTGCGCGTCGTCACCGAGACGCTGCCCTCCGTACGCTCCGCCACCTTCGGCATCTGGGCCAACGTCGGATCCCGCGACGAGACCCCGACACTGAACGGCGCGACCCACTACCTCGAACACCTCCTCTTCAAGGGCACCGCCAAGCGCAGCGCCCTCGACATCTCGTCCGCGATCGACGCGGTCGGCGGCGAGATGAACGCCTTCACGGCGAAGGAGTACACCTGCTACTACGCGCGGGTCCTCGACACGGACCTGCCGCTGGCCATCGACATCGTCTGCGACATGCTGACCGGCTCCCTGATCGCCTCCGAGGACGTCGACGCGGAACGCGGCGTCATCCTCGAAGAGATCGCGATGACGGAGGACGACCCGGGCGACTGCGTGCACGACCTGTTCGCGCACACCATGCTCGGCGACACCCCGCTGGGCCGCCCCGTCCTCGGCACGGTCGACACGATCAACGCCCTGAACCGCGGCCAGATCGCCCGCTTCTACAAGAAGCACTACGACCCCACGCACCTGGTCGTCGCCGCAGCAGGCAACGTCGACCACGCCACGGTCGTACGCCAGGTCCGCAAGGCCTTCGAGCGCGCCGGAGCACTCTCGCGCACCGACGCCGTTCCGACGGCGCCGCGCGAGGGTTCCCGGACGCTGCGCACCGCGGGCCGGGTCGAGCTGCAGAACCGCAAGACCGAACAGGCCCACGTGGTCCTCGGCATGCCGGGACTGGCCCGCACCGACGAGCGCCGCTGGGCGCTCGGCGTACTCAACACCGCCCTCGGCGGCGGCATGAGCTCCCGCCTCTTCCAGGAGGTGCGGGAGAAGCGCGGCCTCGCCTACAGCGTCTACTCGTACACCTCGGGCTTCGCCGACTGCGGGCTCTTCGGCGTGTACGCGGGCTGCCGGCCCAGCCAGGTCCACGACGTCCTCAAGATCTGCCGCGACGAGCTCGACCGCGTCGCGTCGGACGGACTCGGCGACGAGGAGATCAGCCGCGCGATCGGCCAGCTCTCCGGCTCCACGGTCCTCGGCCTTGAGGACACCGGCGCCCTGATGAACCGGATCGGCAAGAGCGAACTGTGCTGGGGCGAGCAGATGTCGGTCGACGACATGCTGTCCCGCATCGCGCAGGTGACGCCGGACGATGTCCGGGCGGTGGCGGGAGAGGTCCTCGGACATCGCCCCTCGCTCTCCGTCATCGGCCCGCTCAAGGACAAGCAGGCCGACCGCCTCGACGAAGCGGTCTCCTAAATCCTCGTGTAAGGAAGCAGAGCAATGAGCAAGCTGCGCGTAGCCGTTCTCGGCGCCGGGGGCCGTATCGGCTCCGAGGCGGTACGAGCGGTCGAGGCCGCCGACGACATGGAGCTGGTGGCCGCGCTCGGCCGGGGCGACAAGCTGGAGACCCTCACGGACTCCGGGGCCCAGGTCGCCGTCGAGCTCACCACTCCCACGTCGGTGATGGACAACCTCGACTTCTGCGTCCGGCACGGCATCCACGCCGTGGTCGGTACCACCGGCTGGACCGACGAACGGCTCGCGCAGCTCAACACCTGGCTCGCCGGCTCGCAGGGGACCGGTGTGCTCATCGCGCCGAACTTCTCCATCGGTGCGGTCCTCACCATGAAGTTCGCGCAGCAGGCCGCACGGTACTTCGAGTCGGTCGAGGTCATCGAGCTCCACCACCCCAACAAGGCCGATGCCCCCTCCGGCACCGCCGCCCGCACCGCTCAGCTGATCGCCGAGGCCCGCCGCGAGGCGGGCTGCGCGCCCCAGCCCGATGCGACCGCGACGGCACTGGACGGCGCGCGCGGGGCCGATGTGGACGGCATCCCCGTCCACTCGGTCCGGCTCCGCGGCCTCCTGGCCCACCAGGAGGTGCTGCTCGGGGGAGAGGGCGAGACCCTCACCATCCGGCACGATTCCCTGCACCACAGCAGCTTCATGCCGGGCATCCTGCTCGGCGCCCGCCGCGTGGTGACCACTCCCGGCCTCACGTTCGGCCTGGAAAACTTCCTCGACCTGAACTGACTGAGCCCACCGCCATGCGCGCAAAGATCACTTACGTCGTCACCGCTGCCGTCCTGGTCTTCTACTTCGTCCTGGTCGGCAGCCGAGGTGTCCTGCTCATCAAGCACGGCACGCTGCTCACGGTGACCTTCGGCGTCGCCGTGCTGATCCTTCCTGCGATCGGCATCTGGTTCCTCTGGAAGAACACCCAGTTCGTCCGCAGGGCCAACGCCCTGGCCGCCGAACTCGACGCCGAGGGCGGCCTGCCCGTCGACGAACTGGTCCGTACCCCGAGTGGGCGCATCGACCGGGACTCCGCCGACGCGGTGTTCGCCCGCCGCCGGGAGGAGACGGAGGACACGCCGGACGACTGGCGCTGCTGGTTCCGCCTCGCCGTCGCCTACCAGGACGCCCGGGACACACCCCGGGCCCGTAAGGCCATGCAGCGCGCCATCGCCCTCCACCACAGCCGCACACCGGCCCCGTCCGGCAGCTGAGGGCCCTCCAGCACGACAGGACCGTCCGGCACTCTCCCGAGTGCCGGACGGTCCTGTCGTGCTGATGCAGGGGCGGATGCGACCTCAGGGCTGCCGGTACTCGTCCCCCCACGCCTCGATCGTGTCGGCGGCCCTGTCGAACGCCTCACCGCGCGCCAGGAAGTCAGCGTTGGAGTCCGTGAGCAGTGGCGGCACCGCGTCCCCGCCTTTGCGCACCACGATCAGGGCCTGGCCCTGTACCGTGCGCGGGAAGCCGAGCCACTTCACCGGCTGCTGCACCGTACGCACCGCGGCGGCGCGGTTCCACGGCACAGTCGTCGTACGGAAGAAGCCCACCCGACGCACACCGTGCCGGCTCACCCAGGCTCCGATCCGCAGCATCCGCAGGGCGCAGATGATCACCGCGAGGGCAAGGGCCAGACATGCCCCGGCCCCGGGGATCGCTCCGGCGAACGCCGTGATCATCCCGGCGAACAAGATGAACGAGGCAAGCAGCAGCAAACCGGCCGCGGCCGCGACACGCCAGGGCCCGGGGCGGTAGGGACGCCGCCAGCTGTCGTGGTCGTCGAACGGCAGCGCGACGTCCTCAGCGCTCGCGTCAAATGCGCGGTCGGCCGTCAGAAAGGGCAGGGGCACGACTGATCCTCACTCACAAGCACGCTCGATTGCTGTGCCCGGTGAGGCTACCGAGGAGGCTACCGGCCGGGCCACCCCAGGGGGTCCGGTCGGGTCACCGAGCCTGTGCGGCCTCGGTCTGCTGGTCGTGCAGCGGTGACTGCTCGGGCCCCAGGGCGGGCAGGCCGAGCAGCAGCGATCCGGCCAGTCCGGCGACCACGGCCATGCCGGTCAGGGCGCGGCCCGCCTTCTCGGAGAGGGAAGCGCGCTCCCGCGGGGGCGGCGTGACATTACTGCGGAACCGGTCGGCCTCGGCTACGAACGAGAACGGGACGGATTCACGCCGGCGGAACATGAGGTAACTCTCCTTGAACTCTGTTTCGGGTGGTGCTAATGAGTCAGACGCACGGCGGGCCCGATCGGTGCCCCGAATCGCCGGATCAGTCGAAGAAATCCCCGGAAGGGCGGTGCGGGCCGCTCTGTCAGTGGCGGCCCGTAGAGTGGGCGCCGCCCGAGCGACGCCATTGGAAGGACCCCGCCGGTGACCGAGACCCCCGAGCCCGCAAAGCCCAGCTTCCGCAGCGATGTCACCGTTGACCTGGTGAAACATGCCGCCGGCGACTCCGACGTGCTGTTCGCCGCCCGTGTATCGACGGTCGGTGAACAGTCCCTCGAAGAGGTCACCAAGGATCCTGAGCGCTCCAAGGGGCTCATCAATTATCTGATGCGTGACCGGCACGGAAGCCCGTTCGAGCACAACTCGATGACCTTCTTCATCAGCGCCCCGATCTTCGTGTTCCGCGAGTTCATGCGGCACCGCGTCGGTTGGTCGTACAACGAGGAATCGGGCCGCTACCGGGAGCTGGAGCCGGTCTTCTACGTCCCCGGTGAGACCCGCAAGCTCGTCCAGCAGGGCCGGCCCGGCAAGTACGAGTTCGTCGAGGGCACGGAGGCGCAGGCGGAGCTCACCGGCCGTGCCATGGAGGACTCCTACCGCCGGGCATACGACGCCTACCAGGAGATGCTGGCGGCCGGCGTGGCCCGCGAGGTCGCCCGCGCCGTCCTCCCGGTCGGCCTGTTCTCCTCGATGTACGCCACGTGCAACGCCCGCTCGCTGATGCACTTCCTGGGACTGCGCACCCAGCACGAGCTCGCGAAGGTTCCGTCGTTCCCGCAGCGGGAGATCGAGATGGTCGGCGAGCAGATGGAGGCCCACTGGGCGCGGCTCATGCCGCTCACCCATGCAGCCTTCAACAAGAATGGACGCGTTGCCCCGTAAGCGGTGTCCGTATTGCGGCGTTTCGTGAAGTTCATCTAGGCTGATCAAACGGACCCGGCACTGCTTGAACCCCCGAGCAGGCAGTGCCGGGCTCCTCTTGCTTGTCCCCCCGAGGGGACACCGGGCGCCGAGCAACGAGTAGCGTGGTACCCATGGCTCCGATCTCCACTCCGCAGACCCCCTTCGGGCGGGTCCTCACCGCTATGGTCACGCCCTTCACGGCGGACGGTGCACTCGACCTCGACGGCGCCCAGCGGCTCGCCACCCACCTGGTGGACGCAGGCAATGACGGCCTGATCATCAACGGCACCACCGGCGAGTCCCCGACCACCAGCGACGCGGAGAAAGACCAGCTCGTAAGGGCTGTCCTGGAGGCGGTCGGCGACCGGGCGCACGTCGTCGCCGGCATCGGCACCAATGACACCCGCCACAGCGTCGAGCTTGCCCGTACGGCCGAGCGCACCGGCGCCCACGGCCTCCTCGCGGTCACCCCGTACTACAACAAGCCGCCGCAGGAAGGCCTCCTGCGTCACTTCACGGCGATCGCGGACTCCACCGGTCTGCCGGTGATGCTCTACGACATTCCCGGCCGCAGCGGTGTGCCGATCGACACAGAGACCCTGGTCCGGCTGTCCGAGCACCCGCGCATCGTGGCCAACAAGGACGCCAAGGGTGACCTCGGCAGGGCCAGCTGGGCCATCGCGCAGTCCGGTCTGGCCTGGTACTCCGGCGACGACATGCTGAATCTGCCGCTCCTTTCGGTCGGTGCGGTCGGCTTCGTCTCGGTCGTCGGCCATGTCGTCACCCCGGACCTGCGGGCCCTCATCGAGGCCCACCTCGGCGGAGACGTGCAGAAGGCCACGGAGATCCACCAGAAGCTGCTGCCGGTCTTCACAGGGATGTTCCGTACGCAGGGTGTGATCACCACCAAGGCCGCACTGACCCTCCAGGGCCTCCCGGCGGGCCCGCTGCGCCTCCCCATGGTGGAACTCAGCGCACAGGAAACGGCACAGCTCAAGATCGATCTCGCCGCCGGTGGGGTACAGCTGTAACCACAGACTTCACAACTGAATACGCGAGAACGTTCGCAACCCAGCAACACCAAAGACAACAGCAAGTGCACGAATGACATGCGCGCCACGTGCCCAAGCGGTACGTGGCGCGCGTGGTAAGGAGAGTCTTTTGAGTCATCCGCATCCTGAACTCGGCACCCCGCCGAAGCTCCCGAAGGGCGGCCTGCGGGTCACCCCCCTGGGCGGCCTCGGCGAAATCGGCCGCAACATGACGGTGTTCGAGTACGGCGGTCGCCTGCTCATCGTCGACTGCGGTGTCCTCTTCCCCGAAGAGGAACAGCCGGGCATCGACCTGATCCTTCCGGACTTCACAACCATCCGGGACCGCCTCGACGACGTCGAGGGCATCGTCCTCACGCACGGACACGAGGACCACATCGGTGGTGTCCCGTATCTGCTGCGCCTGAAGCCGGACATCCCGCTCATCGGCTCC